>OY970186.1:0-4687500 GCA_963708105.1 uncultured Actinomycetes bacterium
TGGCGCGCATCGACGCGCGTGGCGCGCGAACAGCTCGACGCGTCGGCGGCGGCGAGAAATGGTCTACGCCGCGGTCGAGCGCGGCACTGACGAGTGGCGGCGGCTGCGCAAGCGGGCCGTGCACCTCGACTACTTCACGATCTATCGCACGCTCGCGAACCCGACCTATCTCGATCTGAGCATCGAGCCCGACGACCGTCCGCTCGGTTCGCTGTTCGCGTTCCCCGACCCGTTCGACGCGAACTACGGCTGGGGCGGCCTGGCGCGGACGATGACGTCGCGGGGCTGGCTGTCGACGTGGTCGGCGCTCTCGTCGAAGGCGCGCCTCGCGACGACGATGCCCGACGTGCACGTGCCGGTGCTGGTCGTGCATCCCACCGCCGACACCGAGATCCGGATCCGTCAGGCGCGCGAGATCGCGGACGCGCGCGGGCTCCGACGACGTCACCTACGTCGAGATCAAGGGCGCGCCGCACTACCTCGAGGGCCACCGCCCCGAAGCGATGACGATCGTCGCCGACTGGATCGCCACACTTCCCGACGCTTCCCGTTGTCGGAAACGCCTCGGAATCCGCCAACTGTTGGCGGGGAAACGGCGTGTGGCGCGGAAATCCGCAACTGTTGGGGGTTAGTCGGCGGGGTGGGCGGCTGATGTTGGGGTCGCCGGGGACGTAGAAGCGGTACGGGAGGTCTTCGCCTTTGCCCGGCGCGAGGCCGATGCGCGTGGAGATGCCGGGGCGCGCGGGCGGGGGGGTGCCGTCGTCGACGATGCGCAACGGGCCGCGATATGAGGCTCGTGCCGTCGAGGCGCGGTCGACGGCGAACGCCTGCCCGAGGCGACCGGGACCGGCGGTGAGGTCGCGATCGCGTCGCGCCTTGACCCGGCGCGGCGCTCGCGCATCGACGTCGAGCCCGTCGAGCGGCGCGGCGGCACGCAGCAGCACCGCGTTCGCGGCGCTCGCCCGGTCCGCAGACCGCGTTCATGCACCAGTGGTTGCCGTAGCTGAAATACACGTAGAGCGTGCCCGGCGCGGCCGAACATCGAGCGCGTTGCGCGGCGTGCGGCCGCGGAACGCGTGGCTCCCGGGATCGTCGTCGGCGCGGTACGCCTCGACCTCGACGAGGCGCGCCGAGACGCCGTTGCCGACCAGCACCTTGTTGAGCAGCTCCGGGCGCGACGTCGAGCGAGTCGCGGTCGAAGAACGCCGTGGTCAGTGCGTCGGGCGCGAGCCACGTCTGTTGACGCTCCATGCGCTCGCGGGCCTGGTCGAGCTGCGCGGCGACCGGCTCGGGACCGGCGCCGCCCGGCGTGGTGCGCCGGCGCACCGCGCTGCCCGGCTCGAGGAACACGAGGAAGTCGGGACCGAGGCGCGGGTCGTTCGAGACCAGCTCCTCGAGCGGCACGCCGCGCTCGACCGATTGGCGCACGACCGCGCCGACGATCGCGTGCGCCTCGCGGAACGGCGTGCCCTGGCGCACCAGGTGCTCGGCGATGTCGGTGGCGGCGTTGAACGGGCTGTCGGCGCCGGCGGTCATCGCGGTGTCGACGAAGGTCGCGGTCGCCATGAGCCCGGCGAGCGCGCTCAGCGACAACGCGCACGTGTCGAGCGCGTCGAACAGCGGCTCCTTGTCCTCTTGCAGATCGCGGTTGTACGCGAGCGGCAGCGACTTCAGCGTCGCGAGGAAGCCGGTGAGGTCGCCGATGAGCCGGCCGGCCTTGCCCCGCGCCAGCTCGGCGATGTCGGGGTTCTTCTTCTGCGGCAGCATCGACGAACCGGTCGCGTACGCGTCGGAGAGCCGCATGAATCCGAACTCGTCGGTCGACCACAGCACGATCTCTTCGCCGAGTCGCGACAGGTGCACCTGGGTCAGCGCGGCGACGAACAACGCCTCGGCGACGAAGTCGCGATCGGAGACGGCGTCGAGCGAGTTCTCGAACGGGCGCGCCGAACTCGAGCGCGGCCGCGACCGACGCCGGGATCGAGCGGCAGGCTCGAACCCGCGAGCGCGCCGGCACCGAGCGGCGAGACGTCGGCCGCGGGCCAGGCAGTCGTGCCAGCGGTCGACGTCGCGGGCCAGCGCCCAGAAGTGCGCGAGCAGATGGTGCGCGAGCAGCACCGGCTGGGCCCGCTGCATGTGCGTGTAGCCGGGGAGCGCGATCTCGGTCGACTCCCCCGCCCGCTGCAGCAGCACGCGTTGCAGCTCGTGGATCCGCGCCGCGACCGGCACGCCCCTCGCGCCGCAGATACAGCCGCATGTCGAGCGCGATCTGGTCGTTGCGGCTGCGGCCGGTGTGCAGCTTGGCCCCGACCGCGCCCGCGATCTCGGTGACGCGGCGTTCGATCGCGGTGTGGATGTCTTCGTCGGTCGGCGCAAACGCGAAGCGTTCGTCGCCGAGCTCCTCCTCGACGCGGTCGAGCGCCGCGATGACCACACCGCGTTCGTCGTCGGTCAACAGACCGACGCGCGCCAGCATCTGCACGTGGGCGCGCGAGCCCGACGAGATCGTCAGCCGCGAGGCGGCGGTCGAACGGCAGGCTGACGGTGAACGCGAGCAGCTCGTCGGCCGGCCCTTCGCCGAACCGGCCGTGCCAGAGCGGCTGACCGCTCGCGGGCTTCGTGTTGGGTCACGAGGCCCCCGGGCCCTGGCGCCGCGACCACGTCTCGGCCGACAGCCCCCAGAGGCGCACGAAGCCCTCGGAGTCCTGGTGGCGGAACGCGTCGTCGGCGTCGTAGGTCGCGAGGTCGTGGTCGTAGAGACCGCGCGGCGCGCGGCGACCGACCGCGTCGCAGCGGCCGGGCTCGAGCCGCAGCCGCACCTCGCCCGTCACGTGCTCCTGCGTCGAGTCGACGAACGCGGCGAGCGCGCGCATCAGCGGCGCGTGCCACATGCCGTCGTAGATGAGCTCGGCGACGCGGATCTCGAGCCGTTGCTTCTCGCGGGCAAGGTCGCGTTCGAGCGTGATGCCTTCGAGATCTTTGTGCGCCAGGATCAGCGCGAGCGACGCCGGGCACTCGTAGACCTCGCGGCTCTTGATGCCGACGCGACGGTTCTCGACCATGTCGATGCGGCCCCAGCCGTAGCTCGCCGACCGCGGCGCCGATGGTCTCGATGAGCTCGACGAGGCCCATGCGTCTGGCCGTTGAACGAGACGGGTACGCCCTTTTCGAACGCGACGATGATCTCGGTCGGCTCGCTCGGCGCATCCTTGGCGTTCCGGGTGAGCGTGTACGGCTCCTCGGGCGCGGCCGACCACGGGTTCTCGAGGACGCCGCACTCGATGGCGCGGCCCCACATGTTCTCGTCGATCGAGTACAGCTTCTCCTTCGACGCCGAGATCGGGATCTCCCACTTGTCGGCGAGCTCGATGCAGTCGGCGCGGGTCAGGCCCCACACGCGCACCGGCGCCATCACGTCGAGGTCGGGCGCGAGGATGCGCGACGACACCTCGAAGCGCACCTGGTCGTTGCCCTTGCCGGTGCAACCGTGACCGACCGCGTCGGCCCGGTGCCGGCGCGCCGACGCGACGAGGTGCTCGACGATGACCGGCCGCGACAGCGCCGACACCAACGGGTACTTGCCTTCGTAGAGCGCGTTCGACTGAAGCGCGGGCACGAGGAAGTCGCGCGGCGAACTCTTCGCGCGCGTCGATGATCTCGGTCTCGACCGCGCCCGCGGCCGCGGCGCGCTCGCGGATCATGTCTTCTTCACCGGCCGCGAGCTGGCCGACGTCGACCGCGCACGCGATGACCTCGACGCCCCACTCCTCGCGCATCCACCGGACCGCGATGGAGGTGTCGAGCCCTCCGGAATACGCGAGCACCACTCGCTTGGCCACGGTGATTCTCCCTTTGACTCAGAGTCCGGCGAGTCCGGCGAGCTCGGCCGCGACGACCGACGCCACCGACGGATTCATTGCACACGACGACGACCGTGTCGTCACCCGCGATCGTGCCGAGCACCGCGTCGAGCGACGCCCGGTCGAGGGCCGAGGCCACCACGTGGGCGCTGCCCGGCGGCGTGCGCAGCACGGCGAGGTTCGCGCTGTGCGAGACCTCGACGACGAACTCGCTCATCAGGCGGCGGAGGTGATCGTCGGTCGGCGCCCGCTCCCGCGTGTACTCCGGGATCGCGTACGCCATCGCGCCGCCGGGGATCCGCACCTTGACCGCGCCGAGATCCTCGAGGTCGCGACTCACGGTCGCCTGGGTCGCGACGATGCCGTCGGCTTCGAGCAGCTGCACGAGCTGGGCCTGGCTCGAGATCGCCTGGTCCTCGAGGATGCGCAGGATCCGGTGCTGGCGTTGCGGCTTGCCGAGCGTCGACATCAGCGGCGCTCCCGTCGAGCAGATCGACGAGCAGGGCCCGCGCCGAGTGCATGCGGTTGCCGGCCTGGTGCCACACGACCGACTGCGGACCGTCGATGACCTCGGCCGCGACCTCTTCGCCCCGGTGCGCGGGCAGGCAGTGCATGAAGATCGCGGTGTCGCTCGCGGCTTTCATCAGCGGCTCGTCGATCGTCCAGCCCGCGAACGCGCGCAGCCGTTGCTCGCGCTCGGTCTCCTGCCCCATCGACGTCCATACGTCGGTGTACACGACGTCGGCGCCGCGCACCGCGTCGTAGGCGTCGTTCACCAACTCGACCGTGCCCACCGAGATTGCGGGCGCGATCGACGACGTGCGGATCGAGCTCGTAGCCCTCGGGCGAAGCGACGACGAGCTCGACCCCCGACAGCGCGGCCGCGTACGCCAGCGACGCGGCGACGTTGTTGCCGTCACCGACGTACGCGATGCGGCGGCCTTCGAGCGTCGCCGAAGTGCTCGCGCACCGTCAACAGGTCGGCCAGCGCCTGACACGGGTGCGCGGTATCGGACAGCAGGTTGACGACCGGGACGTCGACGACGGCGGCCATGCGCTCGAGCGACGTGGTGGTCGAAGACGCGCGCCGCGATGACCGAGCACATCGATTGCCATCGTGCGGGCGACGTCTTCGACCGACTCGCCGGACGTCGAGATCGACCTCTTCGTCGCGGATGTAGATGGGGTGGCCGCCGAGCGTCGCGACCGCCATCTCGATCGACATGCGCGTGCGGGCCGAGGGCTTCTGGAACAGCGCGGCGACCGCGTGCCCGGCGAGCACCGGCGGAATCGCGCCGGGATCGGCCTTCCACGCGACCGCGTTGTCGAGGATGCGGCGCAGGCGGACGGGATCGAGATCGTCGACCTCGAGCAGGTTCGGGCTCATCGGAGCGCGTCCGCGAGCCGGGCGACGGCCTCGTCGATCTCGGCGTCGGAGACCAGCAACGGCGGCGCAAACCGCAACGCACTCGGCGTCACCGCGTTGACGACGAGTCCGCGGTCGAGGCACTTCTGCGCAATGTCCTTGGCGTCGTGCGCGGCAACGAGCTCGGCCGCGATGAGCAGCCCCGCGCCCCGTACCTCGGCCACACCGTCGAGCTTGGCCAGCGACTCCACGAGGCGCGTCCCGGCCCGGGCCGCGCGCTCGGGCACGCCTTCGCGTTCCATCACGTCGAGCACCGCGAGCGCGGCGCCGGGCCGCGAGCGGCTGACCGCCGAAGGTCGTGGCGTGGTCGCCGGGCGCGAACGCAGCCGCGACGTCGGCGCGTGCCCAGCACGCACCGATCGGCATGCCGTTGCCGAGGGCCTTGGCCATCGTGACGACGTCGGGCTTCACGCCCGAGTGCTCGAAGCCGAACCAGCGGCCGGTGCGGCCGAGGCCGGTCTGCACCTCGTCGATGATGAGCAACGCCTCGCGTTCGTCGCACAGCTCGCGTACGCCGTGCAGGTATTCGGTCGACGCCGGGATTCACGCCGCCTTCGCCCTGCACCGGCTCGAGCAGCACCGCCGCGACCCGTTCGTCCATCGCGCCGGCGAGCGCGTCGAGATCGTCGAACGCGACCTGGCGGAAGCCGATCGGGCAACGGCTGGAACGTCTCTTGCTTCTGGGGCTGGCCGGTCGCCGCGAGCGTGGTGAGCGTGCGGCCGTGGAAGGAGCCGTACGCACTGATCACGTGGAAGCGCTCGGGCCCGCCGTTGCGCTGGCCGTGCCGGCGCGCGAGCTTGATCGCGCACTCGTTCGCCTCCGCGCCCGAGTTGCAGAAGAACACGCGCCCGTCGCCGCCGAGCAACGCGTTCGAGGCGCGGCGGCAACCTGCGGCTGCAAGTCGTTGTAATAGAGGTTCGATACGTGCAGGAGCGTGCGGGCCTGTTCGGCGATCGCATCCGCGACCTCGGGGTGCGCGTGCCCGAGCGACGTGACCGCGAGGCCGGAGAGGAAGTCGAGATACTCCTTGCCCTCGCTGTCCCAGAGCTTCGTCCCCTCGCCCCGCACGAACGCAACGGGCAGGCGCCCGTAGGTCTGCATGACGTTCTCGGCGTCGAGCTCCTGCAAATGGGCGAGAGTGCTCATGTGTGCACCATGGTTCCGACGCCTTCCCTGGTGAAGAACTCGAGCAGCAACGCGTGCGGCAGCCGACCGTCGAGGATGTGCGCGCGGCGCACGCCGTTGCGCAACGCGGCGATGCACGACTCGAGTTTGGGGATCATGCCCTCCGACGCCTTGCCGTCGGCGACCAACTTCTCCAGACCGTCGACATCGACACGCGAGATGAGCGTCGACTCGTCGGGCCAAGTCGTCGTACACGCCCGCCACGTCGGTGAGGTAGACGAGCTTCTCTGCCTCGAGCGACTCCGCGATCGCGCCCGCGACCGTGTCGGCGTTGATGTTGTACGCCTGCCCGTCGTCGTCGACACCGATCGTGGCGATGACGGGGATGAGCTCCTCGCGCAATAGTCGGAGCACCATCGTTGGGTCGATCGAACGCACGTCGCCGACGAAGCCGAGGCGGGGATCACGTTGGTCGACCCGGATGAGGCCCGCGTCTTCGCCCGACATGCCGACCGCGTAGGAGCCGAGCCGGTTCACCATCGCGACGATCTCGCGGTTGACCTTCCCGACCAGCGCCATCCGCACGATGTCGACGGTCTCCGCGTCGGTGACGCGCCGCCCGTCGACGAACTCGGGCTCTTTGCCGAGGCGGCGCATGAGCTCGGTGATCTGCGGTCCACCACCGTGCACCACGACCGGGTTCATCCCGACGAGACGCATGAGCACGACGTCGGTGGCGAAGAGCTCGGCGAGCTCGGGGTTCTCCATCGCGTGCCCGCCGTATTTGATGACGACGGTCTTTCCCGAGAACTCGCGGATGTACGGCAGCGCGTCGGCGAGGATGTGCGCCTTCTCGCCCGCGTCCTTGAGGCGGGATGCAAGATCGGTGATTTCCTCGCTCACGCGGTCGCCCCGCTCACGACGTCTCTCCGCTCACGACGTGCGCCGGTTCTCGTCGATGTACGCGTGCGAGAGATCGGTGGTGAGCACCGTCGCCTCGCCGTGCGCCTGGCGGAGGTCGCACAGGATCTCGATGTCGGTCTCGCCGAGGGCGCGCGTGATGGCGGCCTCGTCGTGCGCGCACGCCACGCCGTCGCGGCACACGGTGATGCCGTTGTAGGCGATGTCGACGGCTTCGGGATCGAGGTACGCGCCGCTCGCGCCGAGCTCCGACAACACCCGCCCCCAGTACGGATCGTTTCCGTTGAGCGAGCACTGCACGAGCTGACTGTCGGCGACTGCCCGCGCCGCGATTTGCGCTTCGACACCGTTGCGGGCACCGACGACACGCACGCGCACGAACTTGGTCGCGCCCTCGGCGTCGCGAGCCATCTGTTCGGCGAGCGAGCCGCACACTTCGGTCAGCGCGCCGGTGAGCGCGTGCGCGTCGACTGCGCCCGCCCGGCCGTTCGCCAACACGAGCACGGTGTCGTTCGTCGAGCGGCAACCGTCGACCGAGAGACAGTCGAAGCTGTCGCGCACCGCCTGCGCGAGCGCGCGTTGCAGCGTGTCGTGATCGGCGGCGGCATCGGTCGTGACAACGGCGAGCATCGTCGCCATCGCGGGCGACAGCATCGCCGCACCCTTGGCCATCCCGCCGACCGTCGCCGCGCCGGCCCGCGCGACGGCTTCCTTCACCTTGGTGTCGGTCGTCATCATCGCCCGCGCCGCCCGTCCTCCGCCGTCGGCCGTGAGCTCGCCGCACAACTTCGGGATGCCGATCTCGAGCGCGTCCATCGGCATCGGGATGCCGATGAGGCCGGTCGAACACACGAGTACGTCGGCGGTCGAGAGTCCGAGGCCACGGGCGGAGAGCTCGGCACATGCGAGCCGCGTCGCGCCGGCCCGGCTCCCCCGTCGCCGCGTTGGCATTGCCGGAGCTCAATACAACCGCGGCGGCAGTTCCGCTGGCGAGATGCCGGCGTGAGATCTGGACGGGCGCGGCTTGCGCGAGGTTGGTGGTGAACACACCCGCCGCGCTGACCGGCCGCGCGTCGTCGGTGGCGACCAACGCGAGGTCGGGATCGCCCGACGGCTTGATGCCGCACGCGATCCCGCCGGCGACGAATCCGGGAACCGCGGTGACGCCCGAAGTCACGGTTGGATCCCGAGCAGCGGGAGGCCGGTGGTCTCGGGCAGGCCGAGCAACAAGTTGGCGGCTTGGATCATCTGGCCTGACGCGCCTTTCACGAGATTGTCCTCGGCCGCGATCGCGATCACGGTGTCGGTGCGTTCGTCGAAGCGGACCGTGACGTGCAGGATGTTGGCGCCGTACGTCGCCTTGGTACCGGACGGCTCGTCGACCACAACGACACACGGATCGTTCGCATAGAACTCGCGGTAGTGCTCGAGGAGCCGGGCCGTCGAAAGGCCCTGCGCCGACGGCCGCGCGTAACACGTAGCGAGAATGCCGCGCGTCGTGGGCACGAGATGCGGAGTGAACAACACGGCAACTGGTCGGCGCGCCACCTTCGACAGCGCCTGCTCCATCTCCGCAGTGTGCCGGTGGGTCAAGAGCCCGTACGCGGAGACGTTCTCGTTGGCTTCCGAGAACAGGCTGGTGGTCTTGAGACCGCGCCCCGCGCCGGAGACGCCCGATACCGCGTCGGCGATGACGCGGGGCTCGACGAGACCGAGTGCGAGCAGCGGTGCGCACGCGAGGCTCACCGCGGTCGGGATAACAACCGGGCGCGGCGACGTGGGCGCGCTGGGCGATGTCGTCGCGGTAGAGCTCCACGAGCCCGTACGCGAACCGGTTCGACCGACGTCGGGGGCGCGGTGCGTCTCGCCGTACCAACGGGCGTACACGTCGGGCGGAAGGCGGAAGTCGGCGCCGAGATCGATCACATGGGTGACGTCGTCGAGGAGACCGGGCAGGAGGTCTTGGCTCGCGCCGTGCGGCAGCATGCAGAAGACGAGGTCGAGGCCGCGCAGGTCGGCGACGTCGAGCGGCGCCAGCACCGCGTCGCCGTAGACCGGCGTGAGGGACGGGAAGAGATCGGCGACGCGGGCGCCCGCGTTCGAGGCCGCGGTGAGGTGCACGACCTCGATCTCCGGGTGCCCGGCCAGGAGTCGGAGCGCTTCGACCCCCGTATAGCCTGACGCGCCGACGACGGCTGCTCGATACGCCATGGCGCATACTATACACGCGGGTGCATATGGTCACGAAGCCGTTTTCCGAGCATGACGCCCGGGACTGTGCTCGGGCCACTACGGATCACCGTGTCGGCCGCGGCCAACGAGCGCTACTGGCGCGCGGCGGGCGTCGATCATCCTGCGCTCGCGGTCGGGCGCGCTGTACCCGCCGATCGCCGCGAACCTCACCGTGTTGTGCTTCGCCCAGGTGTGCCCGGACGCGATGATCCAGACCCGTCAGCACCTCCGCTGTCGCCGGCCGCATCGCCGCGGGCACCGAGCTGGTCACGACCGGGCGGGTGACGCGGCGCTACGAGAAGCGCGGCCGCACCTACGTCGACGTCGAGACCGACGGTCGCCACGGCCGACGCGCCCGACGAACCAATGTGGATGTCGGAAGTGTCGTTCACGCCCGCCGCCACGCTCGGGGTCTCGGCGTGACCGAACGACCGGACGCGATCGCTCGACGGTCACCGAAGAGCTCGTACGCGCGTATTCGCGGCGCGGCAACTATCCACTCCGACCCGACGCTGTCGGCCGACCTGAAGCTCCCGGGCCTCGTCGCGCAAGGCGTGCAGGCCGCAGGACCGGCGTACGGGCTTCTGCTCGACGCGTGGGGCGAGGAGTTCCTCGCATCACGGCGAGATCGAGATGCGCTTCGTCGGCATCGTGCTCGCGGGCGACGAGATCGACGCGACCGTCGACATCGACGGCGACAACGACACCGCGACGTTCGAGGTTGTCAACCCCACAGGCGCTCGCACCGCTGTCGTCGGTACCGCCCGACGCTCGACGCTCCCCTAGCTCGCCATCAGGCGAGGCGGGCTTCCAGTGCGCGGCGAACCGCACTGGGTATCGGGATCGACGTGTTGACGCCGGGCTGCACCGCGACGTAGGTGATCGTCGCTTCGCACGCGACCTGGCCGTCGGCCGTCGCGCGGTACTGGAGGTCGAACGACTTCGTCCCGAGGCGGACCGGCGCGGCGGCGATCTCGATCCACTGATCGAAGCGGGCCGAGCCCTTCCAGTCGAGAACGGCCCGCACGAGCATGACGTCGAATTCGATGGTCCAGAACTCGGGCCCGAACCCGAGCGACTCCATGAAGCGCGTGCACGTGTCGTCGAAATACGTCAGCCAGTGTGCGTTGAACACCACGCCCTGGCCGTCGATCTCCGCATAGCGCACGCGGATCCGATGTGTGAACACGGGACTCAGCTGCGGAGCTCGGCGCCGTGCGCCGGCACGACCGCGTCGATGCACTTCTGGCGGAGGGCGCTGACCTCGTCGTCGGTGAGCGTGCGGTCGAGCGCGCGGAACCGCAGCGCGAACGCGAGGCTCACGCTGCCCGCGCCGAGTGCTTCGGAGCGGAAGACGTCGAACAGCTCGACGTGCTCGAGCAGCTCTCCGCCCGCCTCCGTAAGGGTGGCCTGCCGAGCGCGGCCGCGGGGACCTGATCGTCGACGACGAACGCGAGGTCGACGGACGATGCCGGGAAACGCGATACCGGGACGTGCGGCACGCGGCGACCCGAGCTCCCGCGAGCAACGCGTCGACGTCGATCTCGCACGCGACGACCGGCGCCGACGAGCGAGAGCGCGTCGACGACCTCGGTGGCGACTTCGCCGACGCTGGCCGATCGGCTGCCCGTCGACCAACACCCGCGCGGCACGCGTCGGGATGGAAGCCGTCGACGGTTGCCGCAACGAGTTGCAGGTCGGCGATGCGAAGCTCCTGCGCCAGCGCGGCCGAGCGCGGCGGTGGCGTCGTAGACGTCGACGGGCCGGTTCGGCTCGTGCGGGCGCGCCGGCGGGCGTGATGGGCAGCGCACGAACGCGAGCGAACGATGCTCTCGTTCGGCAGCGGCGCACCGTCGACGCGGCGGTGCGAACACGGTGCCGCTCTCGAAGAGCGCAACGTCGGGTTCGCCGTGCGCGGCGTTGAACGCGACCGCACGCAGCACGCCCGGCAGCAGCGCGGGGCGCAGGATCGACTCCTCGGACCGCAGCGGGTTCTCGACCTCGATGACGCCTTCGGGCCGCAGCCCGGCCGCGATCGAGGTCGGCCGGCGCCAGCAGCGGCAGCGTGAAGACCTCGTCGTAGCCCGCACCGACGAGCACGTCGGCGACGATCGCGGCGGTCGTGCTGTTGCGGACTCAAGCCGCCGATCTTCTCCGGGCTCGACGGAACGTGCGCACGATCGTGCTCGAGCCCGACGCGCCGCGCGACTTCTTCGATCGAGGTCGATCTCGCGCTCGAGTCGGGACGGAACGTGGGCGCCGACGCTTCGGTGCCCGTTCACCTCGATGCCGAGCGGCGTGAGGTACGTCGGCGATGTCGTCGGCCGACAGTGCAGTGCCGAGCAGCTGGTTGACCCGCTCGGTGCGCACGGTGATGCGGCGCCGCTCGATCGGCTGCGGATACACGTCGATCGCACCCGCCGCCGGCACCGCGCCGGCGACCTGCGCGAACAGCTCCATGCGCCCGCGCCGCGCCGCTCCCCGCGTTGTTCGGGTCGACGCCGCGCTCGAATCGGGCGCTGGCTTCGGAGCGCAGACCGAGCCGCTTCGACGTGCGCGCGATCCCGCTCGGTTCGAAGTACGCCGACTCGAGCAGGATCTCGGTGGTCGTGTCGGACACCTCGGCCGCGGCGCCGCCCATGATTCCGGCGATGCTCTGCGGCGCACGCTCGCCGTCGCAGATCGAGAAGGTCGCGCGGCAGTCAGGGTGCGTTCGACGCCGTCGAGGGTCGTCATCTTCTCGCCCTCGCGCGGCCAGGCGCACCACGATGCCTCGACCCGGCGAGCCGACCGAGGTCGAACGCGTGCAAGCGGCCGGCAGCGCTCGAGCATCACGTAGTTGGTGACGTCGACGACGTTGCTGATCGGCCGCATGCCGGCGAGCGTCAGGCGCCGCTGCATCCAGTGCCGGCGACTCCCCCATCACGACCCGGGCCGCGAGCGCGACGAAACGCGGACAACGATCGGCGGCCTCGACGATCACGTGCGCGCCGGCGACCTCGTCGAAGATCGGCGCGGGTTCGTGCTCCTCGACGGTGAACGGGCAGCCCGAAGTGCGCAGCGAGGTCGCGGGCCACGCCCACGATCCCCATCGCGTCGGGGCGGTTCGGCGTGATCGACAGATCGAACACGACGTCGTCGAGCCCGAGGACCTCGCGCACGTCGGTGCCGAGCGGTGCGTCGGCCGGCAACTCGAGGATGCCGGCGTGATCGTCGCCGAGCCCGAGCTCGCGCGCCGAGCACAGCATGCCCTCGGACACGACGCCGCGGATCTTGCGCCGCTCGATCTTGAAGTCGCCGGGCAGCACTGCGCCGACCCGCGCGAACGGCACGACCATGCCCGCCGCGATGTTCGGCGCGCCGCACACGACACGCGGATCTGGCCGTCGCCGAAGTCGATGTCGGCCAGGCGAATGCGGTCGGCGTCGGGGTGCGGGACGACGTCGAGGATCTTGGCGACGACGACCCCGTTGACGTCGCGTCCCGGTTCGTCGATCGCCTCGACCTCGAGCCCGAGCTGGTCGAGCGCGTCGGAGATCGCCGCGACCTCGATGTTGTCGAGCGGCGTGAACTCACGAATCCATGACAGCGGTGCGCGCAAGACCGGACTCTCAGAACTGGCGGACGAAGCGCACGTCGCCGTCCCACAGGTTCTTGACGTGGTCGACGCCGTACAGGAGCTGGACGACACGGTCGATGCCGAAGCCGAACGCGAACCCGGTGTAGATCTCGGGATCGATGCCGACGGCGGTGAACACGTTCGGGTCGACCATGCCCGCGCCGCCGAGCTCGATCCAGCCGGTGCGCGAACACACGGTGCATCCCGCGCCGCGACAGAACACGCACGACATCGCGAACTCGACCGACGGTTCGGTGAACGGGAAGAACGACGGCAGGAAGCGCGCCTTGATGTCGGTAGCCGAACAGCGCGTGGATGAACGCCTCGATCGTTGCCGAGGAGATCGCCGAGCGTGATGCCTTCGTCGACGGCGAGCCCTTCGATCTGGTGGAACACCGGCGAGTGCCGCGCGTCGAGCGTGTCGCGGCGAAACGCGCGCCCGGGGGCGACGACGTAGATCGGCGGCTTCTGCGACTTCCATCGTGCGCACCTGCACGGGCGAGGTGTGGGTGCGCAGCATGCCGCTCTCGCGGCTCGCCGAGGCGCACGTAGAGCGTGTCCTGCATCGCGCGGGCGGGGTGCCCGGGCGGGAAGTTGAGCGCTTCGAAGTTGTACCAGTCGAGCTCGACCTCGGGCCCTTCGGCGACCTTGTACCCGAGGCCGACGAACACGTCTTCGAGCTCGCGCCAGATGCGGGTGACCGGGTGCAGGTGGCCGCGGACGTATTCGTGGGGACCGAGGGTGAGGTCGAGGCGGTCGCGGGTTGCCGAGCAGTCGCACGCGGCTTCGGCGTCGAGCACTTCGAGGCGCGCCGCGTGCGCGGCTTCGAGCTCGGCCCGAGGCGACGACACCGCTTTGCCGACGACCGCCCGCTCGGAACCGTCGACGCTCTTGATCGCCTCGCGGATCTCGTTGAGCGCGGACGGACTTGCCGAGGTAGCGGCGCTCGGCGTCGGCGAGATCGTCGAGCGAGGCCGCGGCCGCGAACGCGTCGGCGCCCTCTCGCGGCGACGGCTTCGGCGCGGATGACGAGATCGGTGGCCGCGGTCATGACGTGACTCTTCGTTGAGCCGTGCGTCGTTGGCGGGCCGCTTCGAACAGCAAGGCGGTTCCGGCCATCGCGACGTTCAGCGACTCCCCGGCCTGCATCGGGCAGCGTCACCGTCGCCGTCGAGCGGGAGGGCGGCGTCGAGGCCGTGCGTCTCGTGCCCGAGCGACGAAGGCGGTCGGCGTGCGCAGGTCGAAGCTCTCGGGCGGCGATTCCGCCGGTGGCCGTCGCGCCGAGGCGGGACACACCTGCCGAACCCGAGCGCGCCGAGGATCTCCATTGCCGGCCCTGCCCTCCACGATGCGGACTGCGAAACACGCCCCGGCCGAGGCGCGTACGACCTTCGGATTGTAGGCATCGACCGATCCCTTCCCGAGGACGATTACCTGCGCGCCCGGCCGCCGCTGCGCTCCGCATGAGCGTGCCGGCGTTACCGGGATCGCCGAGCTGGGTGGCGACGAGCGCGAGGTCGACACCGTCGATGGCCTTCGAGACCGACGCCGCTGCATCGCCGCGATCGCGAACACCGGCTGCGGGGTGACCGTGTCGCCGACCCGATCCTCGGCGTAGGTGTCGAGCCCGACGAGCGGAACCCCGCCGGCCGCGACCCGCTCCGCGACTGCCGCACATCTCCGGGGTGGCGTCGACACCGACGATAGCACTCGAGCAGTTCGACACCGTGATCGAGCGCGGCCGCGATGACACGCGGCCCTTCGCAGACGAAGACGCCTTCTCTGTCACGCGCGCTTCGTTCGCGCAGCAGCGCCCGGAGGCGCTTGATCTCCGCCTTGGTCGCGAACTGCTCAGGCGGCGTCGAGGGCACCGCGTGCGGTCTCGACCAGCGCGGAGAATGCCGCCGGCTCGCGTACGGCGAGATCGGCAAGCATCTTGCGATCGACCTCGACCTCGGCAGCCTTCAACCCGGCCATGAAACGCGAGTACGACATGTCGTGCTCGCGGCACGCCGCGTTGATGCGGACGATCCAGAGGCGCCGGAACTCGCCCTTGCGCGCCCGCCGGTCGCGGTAGGCGTAACGGAGCGAGTGCATGACCTGCTCGTTCGCCTTGCGGAAGTGACGACTGCGCGCGCCGGTGTAGCCCTGCGCCTCTTCGAGGATCGCGCGGCGGTGCTTCTTGCCGCTGACTGAACGCTTGACCCGGGCCATCGGGCTACCTCCCCAACATGCGCTTGACGCGCTTCTTGTCGCCGCCGGTGACCTCGGCCTCGCGGCCGAGCCGACGTGTGCGGCTGGAGGGCTTGTGCTCGAGCAGGTGGTCCCGGTACGCCTTGCGGCGCAAGATCTTGCCGGTACCCGTGATTTTGAAGCGCTTGGCCGCGCCGCGGTGCGTCTTCATCTTCGGCATCGAATTTCCTGTCGGTCGTTCAGACGTTCGCGGCCTGGGCGGCCGGTTTGGTCTTCGGCTTGCGAATCGGATTGAGCACCATCACCATGTTGCGGCCGTCCTGCTTGGGAGCAGATTCGACGATCGCGATCTCGGCGACACGCTCGGCAACCTTTTCGAGAATCCGCCGCCCGAGCTCCGGGTGAGCCATCTCGCGGCCCCGGAACATGATCGTCAGCTTGACCTTCGACCCCTCTTCGAGGAAGCGCTCGACGTGCTTCATCTTGGTGTCGTAGTCGTGCGAGTCGATTTTCGGGCGGAACTTCATCTCTTTGATGACGACATTCGACGCGCGTTTTCGCGATTCCTTGCGCCGCTGGTCCTGTTCGTACTTGTACTTGCCGAAGTCCATGATCTTGCAGACCGGAGGTTCGGCATTGGCCGCGACCTCTACGAGGTCGAGACCGGACTCTCGGGCGATGGCAAGCGCGTCCGGAAGTGTTCTCACTCCCAGCTGCGCGCCGTCGGCGCCGATGAGGCGGACCTGGCGAGCGCGGATGCGATCGTTGATGCGGGCGTCGTCTGTGGCCAGTGCGGCATCACCTCTCGTTGTTGGGCCGCCCTCGCGCAGCGACGGCGGAGCTTCGGGAAGCGTCCACCGTCGCGCCGAACGTCGTTCGGCTCCTCACAACGGACCCGACGTGAACCGACCGATAGGGTCGGGTCAGCCGGGCGGGGGCGCCACCAACCGTTGCCGATTGGGTAGCGTCCCACTTCCCTCGATTGTCGACGCGGGAGGATAGTCGAGCGTGAGCGGACTTTGGACACCCGGAGACGGCGAACCCGCCGAATCGTCATCGCCTGGCCGCGCGCCCGGGGGCGGATTCCCCCTCGGCGACCCCGGCCCGGCCTCGAACGAGCCGCCGCCGACCCCCGAGGAGCTGGAGGCGGTGCGCGAGCTGCACGACCGCCTCGCGGCCACGCCGGTGGCCGATGTGATCGTCAATCACGCGATCGGGATCTGGCAACTGGCCCTCGTTCACCTGGGCGTCGTCACCCCGCCCGACGCCGAGGGGCGCCGCCCCGTGCCCGATCTCGCGTCGGCCGGCCTCGCCATCGACGCGCTCGCGGCCCTGGTCGACGGACTGACCGACCGGCTCGGCGACGGCGAGGACATGCTCCGCGACGCGCTGCAACAGGTCCAGATGCTGTTCGTCGAGATCGCCGACGCCCTGGAGCCCTGATCAGAGGTCGAGGGATCAGAGGTCGAACAGGTGGGCGGCGTCGTTGAAGCGGGCGAGCCGCCAGGGGCCCTCGTCGTCGTAACGCCATTGCGTGATCGACGTGTTGATCGCGCTTCGTGCGTCGGCGTGTAACCCGTACCGCACCGGAAGATTGCCGAGCGAGACGAAGCTCGCGCCGATCGTGCCGCCGTGGCCGACGACCACAACCGTCTGGCCCGGGTGCTCGTCGGGCGATCCGGCCGAGGCGTGGCCGACCCGCACGAAGAACTGCGCCCATGTCTCGCCGCCGGGAAACCGGCTCGCGGAACGGGTCGCCGGGATCGTCGCCGGGCGGGTACTTCTCGAAGAACTCCTCGTAGGTATGGCCTTCGGCCTCGCCGGCGTGGATCTCGCACCAGTCGCACTCGGCTGTGGGGAGCGAGATCGCCGAGCGCGGGGCCGATGATCGCCGCCGTCTCGATCGAGCGGTGCAGGATGCTCGTGTAGACCGCGTCGACGGAGCCGAACTCGCCGCGTCTTCAACAATCGGTCGCGGAGTGCGCCGGCCTGGCGGCGACCGAGGTCGGTCAGACCCGGTGCACGTGTCGTGGCCGGAGAAGCGCTTCTCGATCTGCGCGCACGATTCACCGTGGCGGATGAGGACGAGCTGGGTCTGGGTCTCGACGCGGTCTACGGCGACCGCGGCGGCTTCCCAGCGGCCGAGGTGGCCGGGGACGACGTCGAACTCGACCGCCGCGCCGACCGCGATGTTGCGGGTGCCGTCGGCGATGACCGTGCTGTGGAACGGGTACGTCGCGCCGTCGGCGCCGAGGATCTCGCCGAGACCGGTTCCGGCGTCGAACCGCTCAACCGTGCCTTGCATGTTCATACGGCGATCGGGTTCATACGGCGATTGGCTTCACTGCGTTCATTGAACGATCTTGACGATCGGCAGCTCGAGGATGCCGGTCGCGCCGTGATCCTTCAGGCGCGGGATCAAGATGTTGATGTCGTTCTTGGCGACGACCGTCTCGACCGCGTAGCCGTCTTCGCCGTAGAGCTTCGACACCGTCGGCGACTTGAGCGACGGGCAGCAACGCGATCGACCGCGCGCGAGGTTCGCCTCGTCGACGTTCAGCTTCATCGAGCACCCGGCCCGCGCGCTTCGAGCGCGCCGAGCAGCAACGTCTGCAGCTGTTCCATGGCGCGGCGCTTGTCGTCGTCGGCGTGCGCGACCGGGTTGGCGATCAGCTCGGTGTACGAGACGAGGATCGTGTCGAGCACGCGCAGGCCCGCGGCGCGCAGCGCCCGGCCGGTCTCGGTGATCTCGACGACCGCGTCGGCGATCTCGGGGATCTTCGCTTCGGTCGCGCCGTAGGAAAGCGTGACCTGCGCGTCGACGCCGTTCTTCTCGAGGAAGCGCCGGGTCAGCTCGGGATACTCGGTGTGCACGCGCACGCCCGCCGGAAGATCGGTGACCGAGTGCCACGGCGAGTCGCCGCCGACCGCGAGCACCATGCGGATCGGGCGGGCGGTGGCCTTCGAGTAGTGCAGCTCGGTGAGCGTGACGACGTCGACGCTCGTCTCCTCGATCCAGTCGCGGCCGGTGACACCCGACATCGAAGAGCCCGTCGGCGACGTAGCGCGGGATCTCCTGCGGGCGCAGGATCGTCACGTCGACGACGCGTGGGTCGTCGATCGTGGCCTTGTAGTCGACGTCCGATGCGCGGCGTGAGCGCGAGGTCGGCGTCTTCGAAGAGTTGGAGGGTCGCCTTCTCGAGCGAACCCTTCGGGAGGACGAGGCGCAGCACGGCGATCAGGATAGGTGGCCGGCGACCAGCAGCCGGTAGCCGACATCGATCTCGGTCAGGGTCCGCAGCTCACCGTGGCGTTCGTCCCAGGCCCCGGTTTCGAGGTCGCGGCGCAGCTGCTCCGTGCCGCGGCGCAGCACCTCGGGATCGAGTTGGGCGAAGCGACGACATGCCGGCCTGCACGAGCGGGTCGAGGTACGCCTCGGGGCGGTTCCAGTAGCACCCGCCGAAGCCGTCCCGGCAGTCGGCCGGTACCGGTATGGGCTCGACCTGTGTGCACGTCGAGCAGTTCGCGAGATCCGCGCGGTCCGGGGCGCGGCGCGCTCGGAACCGAGGTCGGCGATCTCGGGGAAGTAGTCGCCGACGAGCCAGACCGCGGACGCCCACGTGGGTTCGAAGTAGAACACGACCTGGCGATGCGCGACCCGCTGCATCTCCCGCAAGCCCGCGCTCGAGATCGTCCCAGTGATGCAACGTCAGCGTCGCGAGCGCGGCGTCGAACGCGCCGTCGGCGAACGGCAATGCCTCGGCCCGGGCTTGCACGGCCGGCGCCGCGTACGCGCGCGCGCTGGCGCAACATCGTCTGCGACGGTTCGACGGCGACCACGGCATCGATCGTCGGGCTCGTAGCTGCCCGGTGCCCGCACCGACGTTCACGACACGCCGGCGCGTCGCCGAGCGCGGCGACGATCTGCGCGGCGATGCGCGGATCGGGCCGGCGCGTTGCCGTGTACGTGCGCCCGATCGTGTCGTAGCGCGTCACGCCGAAACCCGTCACGGAAGTCCGCGCAGCAGCGACACCATCTCGATCGCGGTGAGCGCGGCTTCCTCGCCCTTGTGCCCTTCCTTGCCGCCGAGCCGGTCGCGGGCCTGTTCGCGGTCGTCGACGGTGAGCACGCCGAAGATCACCGGAATGCCGGTGTCGAGCGCGGCGCGGGTGATGCCGGCCGCGGTCTCGCCGGCGACGTACTCGAAGTGCGCGGTCTCGCCGCGGATGACCGCGCCGAGACAGATCACCGCGTCGACGGTGCCCGACGCCGCGAGCCGCTTGGCGACGAGCGGCGCCTCGAACGCACCCGGGACCCACAGCACCTTGACGTCGGCCGCGCCGTGCTTTTGCAGGATGCGACTCTGCGCCGGTCGAGCAACTCCTCGGTGATGTCGTGGTTGAACCGCGCGACGACGATCGCGAACCGCATACCCGTCGCGTCGAGCTCGCCCTCGGTCGCCGCGTACTCCCCCATTGCTCAGGATCCCTCCGAGCTCTTCGATCGATCGTCGTTCTCGGGATCGAGACCGAGCAGGTGGCCGAGCTTGTTCTGCTTGGCGCGCAGGTACGCGATGTTCTCCGCGTTCGGCACGATCTGCACCGGTACCCGCTCGACGATCTCCAGACCGTAGCCCTCGATACCGCCGTACTTCTTCGGGTTGTTCGTCATCAGGCGCATGGTGGTGACGCCGAGGTCGACGAGGATCTGCGCACCGATGCCGTACTCGCGGGAGTCGACGGGGAAACCCGAGCTCGAGGTTCGCCTCGACGGTGTCGCGGCCCTGGTCCTGCAACGAGTACGCGCGCAGCTTGTGCCCGAGCCCGATGCCCCGACCTTCGTGCCCGCGCAGGTACACGACGACGCCTTGACCTTCTTCGGCGACCTTCTCGAGCGCGCGGTCGAGCTGCACGCCGCAGTCGCAACGCAGCGATCCGAACACGTCGCCGGTGAGGCATTCGCTGTGCACGCGGACGAGCACGTTCTCCTGGCCCGCGACCTCGCCCCGCACGAACGCGAGGTGCTCGGTGTTGTCGAGCAGCGACTCGAAGACGTGCGCGGTGAAGTCGCCGTACTGCGTCGGGATGCGCGCCTCGGACACTCGCCGCACCAGCTTCTCGTGTGGCGGCGGAACCGGATCAGGTCGGCGATCGTGACGAGCACGAGACCGTGTTCGGTCGCGAACGCCTCCAGCTCCGGCCGGCGTTGCATGGTGCCGTCGTCGTTCACGATCTCGGCGAGCACGCCCGCGGGATAGCCGCCCGCGAGCCGGGCGAGATCGACCGCGGCTTCGGTGTGACCGGCCCGCTTCAGCACGCCGCCTTCGCGGTAGCGCAGCGGGAAGATGTGACCGGGCCGGGCGAGGTCGGCCGGCTCGGTCGTCGACTCGTTGATCAGCGCGAGCACGGTCGCGCAGCGGTCGGCGGCCGAGATGCCCGTGGTCGTACCGATGCGCGCGTCGACCGAGACGGTGAACGCGGTGCGTTGCCCTTCGGTGTTCTCGTTGCCCGACACCATCAGCGGCAGCTGCAGCTCGTCGAGGCGATCGCCTTCGAGCGGGAGACAGATCACGCCGCTCGTGTAGCGGATCATGAACGCCATCTTGTCGGGCGTCATCTTCTCCGCCGCGATGATCAGGTCGCCTTCGTTCTCACGGTCTTCGTCGTCGACCACGACGACGAACTCGCCGCGCTTGACCGCGTCGATCGCGCGTTCAACGGCTTCGAACATCATGATGGGCTCCGATCGGAAACGAGCAAGCCGTTCCACGTACTTGGCGATGAGATCGACTTCGAGATTGACGGCCGCGCCCGGTCGGCGCGGCACCGAGCGTCGTGACCGCGAGCGTGTGCGGGATCGACCGGCGATGTCGAATCCGGTCGTCGTGCACCGCCGCGACCGTGAGGCTGATGCCGTCGACGGTGATCGAACCTTTGTGCACGACGTAACGCAGCACTTCGGCCGGCGCGTCGAACCGGAAGAGCTCGGAACCGTCGGGTTGCGGCGTGCGGCGCGCGGACCGCGCCGGTGCCGTCGACGTGGCCCTGCACGAGGTGACCGCCGAGCCGGTCGGCCAGCCGCACCGGCCGCTCGAGGTTGACGGGATCGCCGGCGCGAGAGCCGCCGAGGTTGGTGCGGGCGAGCGTCTCGACGACCGCATCGGCGGCCCAGAAAGCCGTCGCCGAGCTCGACGACCGTGAGGCAGCAGCCGTTGACCGCGATCGACGCGCCGATGATCGCGTCGTCGAGCACCGTCGCGGCCGTCGATCTCGATCCGCGCGCCGCCCGCGTTCGGGGCGACGGCTCGGACGCGCCCCAGCTCTTCGACGATGCCCGTGAACATCAGCGGCCTCCCTTCCGCGCGGGCTCGAGCTCGAGGCGAACGTCGGAGCCGACGCGGGCGACGTCGACGAGGCGCGAACCGTTGCGCGTCGGCGATCGAGCGCGGGCCGGCGAAGCGCGAAGCCGGGCGACGCCGTCGGTGCCGAGCAGCACCGGCGCGACGTACGCGACGATGCGCTGCGCGTAGCCGCCCTCGACGATCGCGCCGAGCAGCGCTGCCGCCGCCTTCGACCAGCGCCTGCAGCACGCCCTCGCGCCCGAGCACGGTGAACGTGGCGTCGAGGTCGACGCCATGTCCGTTCGGGCCGGGCGCGACGACCTCGACCTTGGCCCCGGCCGCGCGCCACGCGTCGACCGCGCCGGGGTCGGCGCGCGTCGGTGGTGACGACGAGGGTGGGCCCGAGCGTCGGGATCGAACAAGCGGCCCGTCGGCCGCGACCCGACCGCGCGCGTCGAGCAGCACCCGCATCGGCGGACGTGCCGGCGGGTCGACGACGACGTCGCGCACGGTGAGCGAGGGCCGATCGGCGAGCGCGGTCCCGGCGCCGACGACGATCGCCTGCGAATCGGCGCGCAGCTCGTGCGCTTCGGCGCGCGCCGCGTCGCGAGGTGATCCACTGCGAGCGTGCCGTCGGCGGCCGCGACCCGGCCGTCGAGACTCGAGCGCGACCTTGGCCACCACGAACGCGCGCCCCGTGCGGCGGTGGTGCAGGTACGGCGCGAGATCGTGCTCGGCCGCGACGCGTGCCGACGCCCGTCGCGCACCTCGATGCCCGCCGCCGCGCAGCCGGGCGTAGCCGCGGCCGGCGACCCGTTCGTCGGGATCGCCGACCGCGACGACGACCCGCGCGACCCCGGCCGCGATCAGCGCCTCGGTGCACGGCGGCGTGTTGCCGTGGTGGTCGCAGGGCTCGAGCGTGCAGTAGGCGGTCGCGCCGCGCGGCCCGATCGCCCGCGGCCCGCAGCGCCGCGACCTCGGCGTGCGGACCCGTCGGGGTACGGCCCGGTCGCGCCTTCGCCGACGACCTCGCCGTCGCGCACGAGGACACACCCGACCGCCGGCCAGGGCGCGGTGTGGCGGCACGCGGCGCGGGCGAGGGCGATCGCCCTGAGCATCAGCTCGTCGTCTCCCATGCAGCACGTCCCCTTCCCGGTCCGGGCCCACGGGGCGTGGCGTCGACGAAGATGCGGAACGGCAACGCCGAACGGACGCGCGTCGCGCGTACGCCGTGGTAGCCGACCCTCTCCCATCCGGACTCTCACCGTCGGCCCAGGAATTTCACCTGGTCGGCGCCCCGCTGGCTGCGGGGCGTTCGCGGGCTTTACCGCCGGTCGGGAATTGCACCCAACCCCGAGGGCTTCAGTTGTCAGTTGCCGGAGAGTACCGCCGCCGACGGAATGCAACGTGTTCTATTTTTGCCGAGCGCCGGGTCAGGTGGATCCGGAGGTCAGTGCGGATGACCGCCGGCGAGCAGATCGAGGGCGTGGGGCGCCACGGTCAGAAGATCTCGAGGCCCTCGCTGCGCCGCCGCCGAGCCGGCAGGTTGCAGATCAGAGCCCGGCCCCGGGTGCCGGCGACGCCGCGAGAGCATCCCGAAGCCGCGGTCGCCCTCGTCGCTCGCCCGCCGGATCGCCTCGACGATCCCGGGCGCCTCGCGCTCGATCACCGGGTGCCTTCCGGCGTGAGGTCGCGGGCCCGAAGCCGGTCCCGCCGGTCGTGACGATCAGCCCGCGAACCCGTCGGCGAGATCGGCCAGCGCCTCGCGACCGCCTCGCGCCGTCGTCAACGCGATGCTCGCCACCTCGTACCCCGCGGTCGTGAGGTGCTCGACGAGGGCGCGCCGCTGCGTCGTCGCGGGTCCGGCCGCGACACCGTCGGAGACGGTGAGCACCTTGGCCGCGAGCGTCACCGAGCCGCGGCGCGGATCGCCCGGGCCGCGGCCGCGGGATCGTCGGCGCCGAAGATGCCGGTGCCCGACACGAGGATGTCGACGCCGGCCGTCGACCGCGAGATGCGCGTTGTCGATCTTGATGCCGCCGTCGATCTCGATCTCGACCGGCAGCCCGCGACTGTCGATGACGGCGCGCGCGGCGCGCACCTTGTCGAGCACCTCGGGGATGAACGGCTGACCGCCGAAGCCGGTGTGCACGCTCATGACGAGCAGGAGATCGATCTCGGCGAGGTACGGCTCGACGGCCGCGAACGGAGTCTGCGGTTCGAACGACAGCCCGACCCGCATGCCGAGCGCACGGATCTCGTCGAACAACACGCGCGGATCGCCGAGCTCGATGTGCACCGTGCAGCCGTCGGCGCCCGCGTCGGCGAAGCCGGCCGAGCAAGCACGCCGGGGTTGTCGACCATGAGATGGCAGTCGAGAAAGAGGTCGGTGTGCTTGCGCAGCGACTTCACGACCGGCGGCCCGATGGAGAGGTTCGGCACGTAGTGCCCGTCCATGCAGTCGACGTGGAGCAGGTCGGCGTACGTCGGCGACGCGCGCCACGTCGGCGGCGAGGTACGCGAAGTCGGCGGCGAGGATCGAGGGTGCGATCTTCATCGGTCGGAGGTTATGCCACTCGGTACCGGAGGTTCGGGGCTCGACGGGTCAGGCTCGAGGACGAACATGCCGTCGGTGTGCGCGTCGGAAGGCAGCAGGATCGCGCCCCGGCCGAACAGGCGCCACGGCGCGGCGGGCGGAGACTCGGCGACGAAGTCGGGGAGACTCGCGCCGCGGCCCAGTCGTCGATCTCGAGCGTCTCTTCCTTCGACAGCGTGCACACCGCGTAGACGAGGCGGCCGCCGGGCTTCACCGCGTCGGCCGCGGCCGCGAGCAGCTCTCGCTGCAACGCGGCGAGGTCGCGCACGTCGTCGGGTTCGACGCGCCAGCGCGCGTCGGGCCGGCGGCGCAACACGCCGAGTCCGCTGCACGGCGCGTCGAGCAGCACCCGGTCGAACGCGCCTGTCGCGCACTGCGGGGTGGCGGCCGTCGGCGACGATGGTGGCGACCATGCCGTCGACGCCGATGCGTTCCGCGGCCCGCAGAACCGTGCGGACCCGACCGGGGTGCAGGTCGGCCGCGACGACGAGCCCGTCGCCGCGCATGCGCTCGGCCGACGGCAGTCGCCTTCCCGCCCGGCGCCGACGGCGAGGTCGAGCACGCGGTCGCCGGGCTGCGGATCGAGGACGGCGACGATCGCCTGGCTCGCTTGGTCCTGGGGCGTCGCCCGACCTTCGGCGATGGCGGGCACCGCCGCGAGGTCGCCCGTGTGGCGCACCAGCAGCGCACCCGGGCAACGAGCGCTCCGGGTTCGACCTCGGCGCCCGCGGCCACGAGCTCGGCCGCGACCTCGTCCGGCGTGGTGCGCGCCACGGGTTCACGCGCAACGTCACCGGCGGCGCCTCGTTGTCGAGCTCCAGCGTCGCGATCGCGGCCGCCTTGCCGAACGCGTCGTAGAACGTGCGCACGATCCAATCGGGATGCGACGTGCGCACCGCGATCGACCGAAACATCGTCGCCCGACGGGCAACGTTGAACGGAGGGCCCTTGCGCGCCAATGCGCGCAACACGCCGTTCGCGAAGCCGCGTGCCCGCTCGTCGACGACGCCGACGGTCTCGCCGACCGCCGCGTGCGCGGGCACGCCGATGAACAGTTGATACGCGCCGAGGCGCAGTGCGGCGCGCACCGGCGGGTCGAGCGAGCCGATCCCCCGGTTCGAGACGGTCGAGAGCAGCACGTCGAGCGCCCGCTGCATGCGCACGGTTCCGTACACGAGATCGGTCACGAGCGCGCGGTCGCGCGGATCGAGAGGTTCGAGCTCCGGAGCGTGCGGGGCAGGAGGATGTGCGCGTACGCGCCGTCCTCGATCCGCAAGAGCGCCTCGACCGCGATCTCGGCGCGACGGAGTCGACGAGCGGGCTTCGGGCACGTCGTGGGCCTCGATCACAGACCGGTCGCATCATGCGGCAGGTCGCATCATGGAAGGCTCGATGTGTACGGCGCCGCGGAGCCCGGCGCGCCAGGCGCTCGCGGTCATGCGCGCTTGCCTTCGGGCTGGACCTCGTCGAGCATCGAGCACGCCTGCCGACAGTTCCGAGCGAGCCGTCGGCGACGACCTGCCCGGGTCGAGCGGTTCCGGTCGCTCGTCGAGCTTCGTGGGCGCGCCACACCTTCACCCGCCGCCCGCCGACCCGGAACCACGCGCCCGGACGCGGGTTGCCGGCCCGCACGATGCCGGGCCAGACTCGACCGCGGGCCGGTACGGGTCGAGCCGGAACTCGTCGACGCGCGAGCTTCTCGGCGTACGTCGGCTCGCCGACCTGCGGTTCGGGCATCGTTGTCGAGGACGCGTGGGCAGACTGGGCGCGCAGCAGCTCGGTGCCCGCGTCGACGAGCGCGTCGTGGAGCTCGCCCGCGGTCTCGTCGGGTCCGATCGGCACGCGGACACGCGCGAACACCGGCCCGGTGTCGAGACCGGCTTCGATCTGCATGAGGTCGACGCCGGTCTCCGCGTCGCCGGCGAGGATCGCCCGCTCGACCGGCGCCGCGCCGCGCCAGCGCGGCAGCAAGCGAGAAGTGCAGGTTCACGAAACCGTGCGGCAGCGCGTCGAGCAACGCGACCGGAAGCAACTGCCCGAACGCCACCACGACTCCGAGCTCGCGCGCCGCTCGCGCGGACGTCGTCGACGACCTCACGCGCCTTCTCCGGCGTGAGCACGCGGCAGGCCGAGGTCGAGCGCGGCGGTCTTCACCGGTGACGGATCCGCGCCCGCGCCGCGGCGAGCGGCGCCGATCGGGTTGGGTGACGACCAACGCGACGTCGTGACCGTCGTCGACCAGGGCGCGTAGCGGTGGCACCGCGTCGGCCGGCGTGCCGAGAAAGACGATGCGCACAGGTCGACGTTACGACGTGACGCGCTAGAGCGCGTGGGTGCGGCCGCCGGGCGTCCGCACACCCATGCCCTGTTCGCGCAGCTCGCGCATCGCGATCTTGCGCTGGTCGGCGTCGAGCCGGTCGAGCATGAGCACACCGTCGAGGTGATCGGTCTCGTGCAGGAAGATCCGACCGAGCAGCTCGTCGCCCTGGATGACGACTTCGTTCCCGTCGAGGTCGATGCCCCTGCACGGTGACGAGCTTGGGGCGGACGATGTCGAAGGCGAGGCCGGGCAGCGAGAGGCAGCCCTCTTCGTACTCCCACTCGCCGCGTCGCCTCGACGATCTGCGGGTTGAGCAACACGTGCGGACCCGTCTCGTCGGGCACCTCGTAGACGAAGAAGCGCTTCTGCACACCGACCTGCGGCGCGGCCAGGCCGACGCCCGGCGCGTCGTGCATGGTCTCGTACATCGCGTCGACGAGCTTCACAAGGCTGCCGTCGATGTCGGTGACCTCGGCGGTCGGCCGCTTGAGGACCGGATCGCCGAAGACACGGATGGTGTGAGTCGCCACGCCGAGCATGGTAGCGGCGCCGGTTCTCGCCTCCGGCCCCGTGCCCGGCGGCGATCTCGACCTCGGCGGCTCAGACCCGCGGCGGATCGACGACGGCCCGGACGCGGCCGAGCGCCCGGCCGGCGGGCAGACTCGCGCTGAGCGCGTCGGCGAGCGCGTCCCAGTCGGGCGCGTTGACGAGCGCGTGCCCGTCGGTCGGGCCGAACACCTGGACCGGTGCCGCAGCAGCGCACCGGTCGAAGTTCGGAGCGCGCAGCGCCTCGACGGTCGCGGCGAGCGCGTCGTCGGCGCCGCGCGAGCTCGGCCAGCGCGCCGAACGGCGGGTACGCGAGCGTGCGCCGGTATTCGATCTCGCTCGTCGGCCACGGCCGCGGGTTCGCCCCGCACCAGCGCCTGCACGACGACGTGATCGGGGATGCGGGTCTGCAGCAACAACAGCGTCTCGCGCGCGCGGGCGGTCCGACGAGCAGTTGCGCGCCGCGCGTCAGCAGCCAGTGCGCCTGGCTCGCGGCGCGGTAGCGCGGCGCGAGCAGCTCCTGGTCGAGGTCGAGGTACGCGACGAGCGCGGGCCGGCGCCGACGCACCGCGGCGCGGTGCAGCACGGCTTCGGTGCCGATGAGGATGTCGGCGTCGGGCACGTCGGTGGTGGCGGTGTCGACGTCGACGACGCGCGCGCCGGGCACCAGCGCTTCGAGCTCCTCGCGCACACGCGTGACGCCGGAACGCAGCACCCGCAGCTTCGTCGCGCCACACTCCGGGCACACGAGCGGACGTTCGTCGGCCTTGTCCCACCGCAAGAGGTGCTGGCACGACCGCGCATACGAGCAGCCGGAAGCGGCCCCGCCGGTTCAGCACGCACACCGCGAGCCCGTCGGCGTGGTGCAGCGCGGTCGGCGAGCGCCTCCGACAAGAGCCCCGAACCGGGCGGCTCCTCGCGCCGGTCGACCACCTGGACGCGCGGCCAGCCCCCGACCTCGACGTCGGGCGGCGGCGCCTCGACCGTGCCCGGCCGCCGGCGGCGACCAGCGCCTCGACGGTCGGCGCGGGCGAGCACACGACGAACGGCACATCCGGCGCGGCGCGGCGCGTTCGCGCAAGCACGTCGCGCGCGTGCCAGGTCGGCGAGCGCTCTTCCTGCAGCGCCTCGTCGGCATCGTCGACGACGATCGCGGCCGCGAGGTCGGGCACCGGCGCGAGCGCGGCGATCCGGCCGCCGACCACGATGCAGTCACCCGCGCGGCCCGCGCGCCAGCCCTCGGTGCGTGCCGCGTCCGATTCGAACGAGTGCAACAGCGCGACACCGTCGCCCCTGACCCTGTGAGGTACGACGGCGAGGGCGCGCGACCGGCCCGCGTCGGCGACGCACACGATCGTCGAACCCGGTCGGCGCACACAACGCCGCGACCTGGGCCCGCCGATCGAGCAGCGGCGGCTGGCGAATGACCCGCATGGCGGCCGACGCCGGTGCGTGTCCATCAGCGGACGCGACGTCGGCGAGCGCCGCGCACGGCGTCGGCGCACGTTGTTCGGCGCGCGACGCCGACCGCAGGACGGCGACCCGGGGCCCCGACCACCGCCACGCGACCCATTCCGATCAGCGCGACGACGTCGGGCGGCGGGCCCGCCGACACGACCGCGAGCACGTCGAGCAGATCCGCTCGCGACTCGACGACCGGATCGACGGCGTCGGCGATCACCCAGCCGCGGACACGCCGGCCGTGCAACGGGACGCGCACGATCGCGCCGACGCGCACCGCGTCCGCGAGCGCGTCGGGAACCGAGTAGTCGAAGGCGCGATCGACCGCGGTGACATCCGGGAGAACGCGACAGGCTCGAGCCAAGAGGAATCGAGCCCGGTCGGGCTAGCCGACCGCCCGGCGCAGCTCGTCGGCGTACGGCGTCGTGTTCTCCCAGGTGAAGCCGTCGCCTTCGGTGCGACCGAAGTGGCCGTAGGCGGCGGTGCGCTTGAAGATCGGACGGCGCAGGTCGAGGCGGTCGATGATCGCCGCGGGCCGCATGTCGAACACCTCGCGCACCGCAGCTTCGAGCTTCTCGGGCGAGACCTGACCGACGTGCCGAACGTGTCGACCATGATCGACACCGGGTGCGCGACACCGATCGCGTACGCGACCTGGGCTTCACAGCGCTTGGCGAGCCCGGCCGCGACGACCGTCTTGGCGATCTGGCGCACGGCGTAGGCGGCCGAACGGTCGACCTTGGTCGGGTCCTTGCCCGAGAACGCGCCGCCACCGTGGCGAGCCATGCCGCCGTACGTGTCGACGATGATCTTGCGGCCGGTGAGACCGCAGTCGGCGTGCGGACCGCCGAGCTCGAAGTTGCCGGTGGGGTTGACGAACACCTCGAAGTCGTCGTTCGCGAACTGCTCCGGCAGCGACGGGCGGATGACGTGCTCGATCAGGTCGGGCTTCATCCGCGCCGTTGATGTCGATGTTCGGGCCGTGCTGGGTCGAGATCAGGACCGTCTCGAGCCGGATCGGCACGCCGTTCTCGTACTCGACCGACACCTGCGTCTTGCCGTCGGGCCGCAGGTAGTCGAGGACCTTCTCCTTGCGGACCTGCGTGAGGCGGCGCGCCAGCTTGTGCGCGAGCCAGATCGGCATCGGCATGAGGTCGTCGGTGTCGTCGCACGCGTAGCCGAACATCATGCCCTGGTCGCCCGCGCCGACCTCGTCGTAGAGGTCGCTGCCACCGGCGCGCTGCTCGAACGCCTTGTCGACGCCCATCGCGATGTCGGGCGACTGCTCGTCGATCGAGACGATGACGCCGCACGTCTTGCCGTCGATGCCGAACGCGGCGTCGGTGTAACCGATCTCGCAGATCGTGTCGCGGGCGAGGCGGGAGAAGTCGATGTGCGCCTTGGTGCTGATCTCGCCGGCGACGACGCACAGGCCGGTGGTCACCAGCGTCTCGCACGCGACACGGCCGTAGGGGTCTTCGGTCAGGACGGCGTCGAGGACGCTGTCGCTGATCTGGTCCGACATCTTGTCGGGATGACCCTCGGTCACCGACTCGGACGTGAACGTGTGCCTACTCACGAACCTCACTCCTCCGCCACTCGGCGCCGCGGCGCCGACCAAATGACTCGAGGCATGCTAGATGGACGGGCCACTCGCGGGCCCACCCAGCAAGCGCGACGACCCGGTCGAGCACGACGCCCGCCAACTGCTCCTTGGTCAGCAAGCGGCGTCGCTTCGGCGCTTCCGTCGGCTCCGAGCAGCAGGGCCCGGTTGGTGTCGACCTCGAAACCCGCGTCGGGCGCGCTGACGTCGTTCGCGACCATCAGGTCGACGCGCTTGGCCGCGAGCTTCGCCGCCGCGTGCTCGCGGCAGGCGTTCCGTCTCGGCCGCGAACCCGACCACGACCTGGCCCGGCACGCTTGGCCGCGCCGAGCGCGGCCAGGATGTCGGTGGTCGGCTCGAGCACGATGTCGGGGACACCGTCGGCCTTCTTGATCTTCTGCGGTCGACTGCGGCCTTGGGCCGGAAGTCGGCGACGGCCGCGGCCATGATCACCGCGTCGGCGCTCGCGGACCCGAGCCATGACCGCGTCGTGCATCTCCTGCGCGCTCTCGACCCGCACGACCTCGACGCCGGCGTCGACGGGCTGGCTGCGCGGTGGTGACGAGCACGACCCGCGCGCCGAGACGGGCCGCGACGTTGGCGAGGGCGTGGCCCATCTTCCCCGACGACCGATTCCCGACGAAGCGGACGGGGTCGATCGCCTCGCGGGTGCCGCCCGCGGTAACGAGGACGGTGCGCCCGGTCAGCGGGTGGTCGCCGGCGAGGAGCCCGAGCACGCGTCTCGCGCGATGCGCGGCGGGTCGGCCAGGCGGCCGGCGCCGGAGTCGCCGCCCGCGAGGCGGCCCGTCTTCGGGGTCGAGCACGTGCACACCGCGGCGCCGCAAGCGTGGCGAGGTTCTCCTGGACGGCGGGGTGCTCCCACATCTCGGTGTGCATGGCCGGGCACACGAGCACGGGCGCCCGGGTGGCGAGCAGCGTGGCGGTCGAGCAGGTCGTCGGAGATGCCGGCCGCGTACTTGCCGAGCAGCCGCGCGGTGGCCGGCGCGACGACGACGAGGTCGGCGCTCTGGCCGAGCCGCGTGTGCGGGATCGGCTCGGGACCGCCGAACAGCGAGGTGCGGGCGGGCTCGGACGCGAGCGCGGAGAAGGTGAGCGCGCCGACGAAGCGCTGCGCGTCGTCGGTCAGGACCGGGCGCGACGTGCACGCCGGCATCGACGAGCCGACGGCACACCTCGACGGCCTTGTACGCGGCGATCCCGCCGCAGACTCCGAGTACGACCCGGGGCATCGCAGGACACGGCTCGGCTACCGGGGAGCTCGACGGCCGCTCGGTCAGGCCGACGCGTCGGGCGTCGAGTCGACGATCTCGACGGCCGCGCCCTCGGCGGCAACCTCGCCGCCGATCTCGCGGGTCGGCGACGCGCTCGTAGACGATCTTGTTGACCGCGATCTCTTCGAGCGCGATCGACAGCGGCTTGCGCGACACCGACGTGACCTGGGGCGGAACGATCCGGCCGAGGCCCTCACCGAGCTGGTTGTAGTAGTCGTTGATCTCGCGGGCCCGCATCGCGGCCAGCGTGACCAGCGTGAACTTCGAATCGACCTTGTTCATGAGCGTCTCGATGCGAGGCTCCATGAGCGACGGGCGGCGTTCAGCCATCAGGCTCCTTCGGTGATCGCGGCGGGAACCGAGGATAGCAGCGACATCGCCGTACGGCCTGATCAACGTCGCTCGTTGACCACCACCGCGTCGAAATCCTCGGCCCCGATCCGCTCTTCGGCCTCGGCCCGGTCGAGCCGGCGGCGATCGACTCGCTCGGTCTCGCTCCCCCTGGCCTCGAGCCGCCGGCGCTGCTCCTCCCGGCTCGGCGCCTGCACGAAGACCAACAGGGCCTCCGGGAGGGCCCGCTTGACCGCGAGCGCGCCCTGCACGTCGACCTCGAGCATGACGTCGTGGCCCGCCTGCGAGCTCGGTCGACGACGTACTGCTCGGGCGTGCCCTTGAGGTCGCCGTAGACCTCGAACCACTCGAGGAACCCGCCCGCGTCGCGGAGACGCTCGAACTCCGGCGCGCGTCACGAAGTGGTAGTCGACGCCGTCGCGCTCGCCGGCACGCGGCGCCCGGGTCGTCCACGACACCGACCAGTGCGAGGCTGGGATCGGATTCCCGCAGGCGGGTACCGATCGTGCCCTTGCCCGCCCCGGAGGTACCGGCCAGGACGAGCAGGACACCCGCGGCGCGCCGGGTCGTCCGCGGCGCCGGCGGCGTCGTTCGGCTCAGCCGGCAAACTTCTCGAGCAGCGCCCGCCGCTGGTTCGTGCCCAGCCCGCGCAGGCGGCGGCTCTCGGAGATCTCGAGCTCCGACATGATGTGGCGGGCCCGCACCTTGCCGACACCCGGCAGCGACTCGAGCACGCTCACGACCTTCAGCTTGGCGAGCATGTCGCCCGACTCGTCACCGCGCTCGGCGGCTTCGAACAGCTCGCGCAACGTGAGCGAACCGATCTTGAGCTTGTCCTTCACCTCGGCGCGTTGACGGCGGGCAACGGCCGCCTTCTCGAGCGCGAGTTGACGCTGCTCCGGTGTGAGCGTGGGCGGGTTCGCCATGTTGATTCCTCCGGCGCGACGGCGTGATGCGAACGTTCGATCCGAGAGGATGTAGCCGTCCCGAATCAGCAGCGGTGCAGCATAGCGAGACTGCGCCGCGTCGCAACTGGTGGACGGCTTGCATGAGCGCCGGTCGCGCGCTAGTCGTCCGAGAGCGCGCTGCACGACCGCGTCGGACACCCGTTGCGCCGCGGCGCGCGGATCGTCGGCCGCGGTGACCGCGCGTCCGATCACGAGGACGTTGCCGCCGGCACGCGCGCGCGCTTCCGGCGTGCCGACGCGCGCTTGATCGTGCACGTCGCCGTCGGCGAAACGCACACCGGGAACGATCGTCACGAAGTCGCGCACGCGCGCACGTGCACACGTTCGATCTCGTGCACCGAACACACCACGCCGCCGCAACCCGCGTCGATCGCGCGCGCGAGTCGTTCGTCGAACGCGCTCGCGTCGGGATCGCTCGTGAGCACCGTCACCGCGATCGGGAGTCGGCGGCGTCGTGACCGCCGTCGCGCGCGCCTTCGGCGAGTCCTTCGACGCCCGGCGCGCAACATGTCGACCCCGCCCGCGGCGTGGAAGTTCAGGTAGCGCACGCCTTGACGCCCGAGCACGCGCGCGGCGCGGCCGACGGTGGTGGGGATGTCGTGCAGCTTGATGTCGGCGAACACGTCGAGGTCGAGCGCGCGCATGCGGGCGATCGCTTCGGGACCGGCGGCGGAGTACAACTCGAGCCCGACCTTGGCCACGCCGAACCACGGCGCGACCTCCTTGGCCAGCTGTTCCGCCTGGTCGAGGTCGGCGAACGTCGAGGGCGAGCGCGAGTCGGTTGCGAACGTCCAAGGTGTCGCCTCCGTTCATGCCACGTGTCAGTGCCTCCGATCGAGATCGCGCACGCGCGCGACGTCGTTGCTGCGCGCACCACGCGTCGAGCTCTTCGACGATGCGCAGCGTCGCGCGCGGGTCGAGGAACGTCGCGGTGCCGACGCCGACCGCGGACGCGCCGGCGAGCAGCATCTCGACCGCGTCCTCGCCGCTGCTCACTCCCCCGGTGCCGATGATCGGCGACGCCGGGATAGGCCCGCGACACCTCCCACACCGCGCGCAGCGCGACCGGTTTGATCGGCGGACCGGACACGCCCCCGCCGCCCGCGCCGAGACGCGGCGCGCGTGTCGACGCGTCGATGACGAGACCCATCACCGTGTTGACCAAGGTGAGACCCGTCGGCGCCCGCGTCGAGCGCGGCGCCCGCGATCTCGACGAGGTCGGTGACGTTCGGCGACAACTTCGCGAACACGGGCGCCGCGCCGCCGAGCGCGTCGACGACCGCGCTGCGTCGCGTCGCGCGTCGTCTCCGGCGCGTGCGCGAACACGTGCGCGCGCGCTTCGACGTTCGGGCACGAGAGGTTGACCTCGATCGCGACGACGCGGTGCGCGACGGCCTTCAAGCGCGCGCGCCGCGCTCTCGTAGTCGGCGACCGTTCGGCCCCAGATCGACGCGATGACGCGCGCGCCGCGCGCTTCGAGCGCGGGGAGGTCGTCGCGCGATCCACGCGTCGATACCCGGACCGGGAAGCCCGACCGAGTTGATCATCCCGCCGCCGGGCGCCTCCGCGACGCGCAACGGCGGATTGCCCTCCGACGCGAACACCGCGACCGACTTCGTCGTGACCGCGCCGATGCCGCGCGGATCGCACAGCGCCGCGACCTCGGCGCCGTGACCGAACGTGCCCGACGCGGCGACGATCGGATTCGGCAAGCGCAACGGCCCGAGCGTCGACGGCGAGGTCGACGCCGCGGACGGATGCGGCGCGGCGCTCGGCTCATCGCTCCGCTCACACCTCGAACCGGAGCTGGCCGTCGGCGTGGTACTCCTGCAGCGAGCGCACCTCGGGCGTCGCGCTCGGCCTCCTCGGCGATGCCGGCCGCGGCCGCGAGCGCCGCGGCGACCGTGGTGATGCAGGCCACGCCGTGGACGATCGCGGCCCGGCGGATGTGCATGCCGTCGGCCCGGGGGCCGCGGCCGCGCGGCGTGTTGACCACGAGATCGACCTTGCCCGACGAGATGAGATCGACCGCGTCGACCCCGACGTCTTCGCCGACCTTGGCGACGATCGTGTCGACCCGGATCCGGTTGCTCCTCGAGGAACCGCGCGGTGCCGGCGGTCGCCGCGATCGCGAAGCCGAGCTCGAAGAACCGCCGGGCCGCGACGATGCCCGCGTCCTTGTCGCGGTCGGCGAGCGAGAGGAACACCGTGCCCTCGTGCGGGAAGCTTGTTGCCCGCGCCGGCCTGACTCTTCGCGAACGCCATGCCGAACGTGCGGTCGATGCCCATGACCTCGCCGGTCGAACGCATCTCGGGGCCGAGGATCGTGTCGACGTCGGGGAAACGGTTGAACGGCAGCACCGCTTCTTTCACCGCCACGTGCCGACCGGTGGCCGGCGGGCGCAGCAGACCTTCGGCGGTGAGCTCGTCGAAGGTGGCGCCGAGCATGACCCGGGCCGCGACCTTGGCGAGCGGGACACCGGTGGCCTTGCTGACGAACGGGACCGTGCGGCTCGCGCGCGGATTCGCCTCGATGATGTAGACGCGTCGGTCCTTGACCGCGTACTGCACGTTGAGGAGTCCGAGCGACGCCGAGCTCCTGCGCGAGCGCTTCGGTGTACTCGCTCGATCGTCTGCACGACCTCGGCCGAGAGCGTGGGCGGCGGGATCGCGCACGAGGAGTCGCCGGAGTGCACGCCGGCTTCCTCGGTGTGTTCCATGACGCCGCCGATGACGACACGCGCCGGTGCGGTCGCGCAGCGCGTCGACGTCGACCTCGGTCGCGTCCTCCAGGAAACGGTCGATGAGCGCCGGGCGTTCGGCCGACAGCCCGCCTTCGCGCCCGAGCGACCCGGTGTGCGCGAGCTCGGCCATCGCGCGGCGCACGTCGGTGTCGTCGTACACGATCTGCATCGCGCGCCCGCCGAGCACGTACGACGGGCCGGACCAGCACCGGGTACCCGATCGCGTTCGCGACCGCGACGGCTTCGTCGGCGTTGGTCGCCATCGCGCCGTCGGGCTGCGGGATGCCGAGCCGATCGCACAGCGCGTTGAACTGCTCGCGGTCTTCGGCCGCGTCGATCGACGCGGGCGAGGTACCGAGCACGGGAATGCCGTTGCGCTCGAGCACGTGCGCGAGCTTCAGCGGCGTCTGGCCGCCGAGGCTCACGATGACGCCGCGCACGTCGCCCGCCTCTTGCAGACGGTCGACAGACGTTGAGCACGTCTTCGTTGGTGAGCGGCTCGAAGAAGAGGCGGTCGCTCGTGTCGTAGTCGGTCGAGACGGTCTCGGGGTTGCAGTTGACCATGACGGTCTCGTAGCCCGCGTCGCGCAGCGCGAACGCGGCGTGCACGCAGCAGTAGTCGAACTCGACGCCCTGGCCGATGCGGTTCGGTCCGCTCCCGAGGATCACGACCGCGGGCTTCGTCCAGCGGCGCGATCTCGTCCTCGTCTTCGTAGGTGCTGTAGTGATACGGCGTGAAGGCGGCGAACTCGGCCGCACACGTGTCGACGGTCTTGAACGTGACCCGCACCCCCGCCGCGAGCCACGCGGCGCGCACGTCGGCCTCGAGCGCGTCCCAGAGATACGCAAGCTGCGCGTCGGAGAAACCGAAGCGCTTGGCCCGCCGCCAGTCGGCTCGCGTCACCGCACCGAGGTCGGTGCGGCCGAGTGGGCGGAGCCGGTCGCGCTCCTCGACGATCTGGAGGATCTGGTCGAGGAACCAGGGATCGATCCCCGTGACCTCCTGCAGGCGCTCGATCGGAGACGAACCGCCGGAGCGCGGCCTCGAGCTGGAAGATGCGATCGGGAGTTGGGATGGCCGCCGCGAGCACGAGCTCGTCGTCGGTGAGCGGGTCGAGCTCGCGCTCGGCCGGATCGCAGTTGAGTCCGAACCGGCCTGTCTCGAGCGAGCGCACGGCCTTCTGCAACGACTCGCAGAACGTGCGCCCGATCGCCATGACCTCGCCGACCGACTGCATCTGCGTGCCGAGCACCGGGTTGGAGCCGGGCAGCTTCTCGAACGCCCAACGCGGGAACTTGGTGACGACGTAGTCGATGCTCGGCTCGAAGCTCGCGGGCGTCTCGCGCGTGATGTCGTTCTGCACCTCGTCGAGCCGGTAGCCGACTGCGAGCTTCGCCGCGATCTTGGCGATCGGAAAGCCGGTGGCTTTGCTCGCGAGCGCGGAGCTCCGCGAGACGCGCGGGTTCATCTCGATGATGACCATCTCGCCCGTCTGCGGGTTCACCGCGAACTGCACGTTCGAGCCGCCGGTCTCCACGCCGATGCGCCGGATGCACGCGAACGCGGCGTCGCGCATGATCTGGTACTCGACGTCGGTGAGCGTCTGCGCGGGCGCGACGGTGATCGACTCGCCGGTGTGCACACCCATCGGGTCGAGGTTCTCGATCGAGCAGATGACCACGACGTTGTCGGCGTGGTCGCGCATGACCTCGAGCTCGTATTCCTTCCAGCCCGCGATGCTGCGCTCGATGAGGATCTCCGAGATCGGGCTCGCGGCGAGACCGCGCTCGCGCGAGGCGGCGCATCTCTTCGCGGTCGTACGCGATTCCGGTTCCGCCGCCCCCGAGGATGTACGCGGGCCGGATGATCACCGGGTAACCGACCTCTTCGGCGACGCGCATGCGCTTCGTCGAGCGAGTACGCGATCCCCGACGGCGGCGACGTGCAGACCGATCTCGGTCATCGCGACCTTGAAGCGCTGGCGGTCCTCGGCGGTGCGGATCGCCTCGACGTTGGCGCCGATCATCTCGACGTTGTACTTCTCGAGCACGCCCGCTTCGTGCAGCGCGATCGCGAGGTTGAGCCCGGTCTGACCGCCGAGGGTCGGCAGCAACGCGTCGGGCCGTTCCTTGGCGATGATGCGTTCGAGCGTCGGTACGTCGAGCGGTTCGATGTACGTGGCGTCGGCGAACTCGGGGTCGGTCATGATCGTCGCCGGGTTCGAGTTCACGAGCACGACGCGGTAGCCCTCTTCGCGCAGCACCCGGCACGCCTGCGTGCCCGAGTAGTCGAACTCGCACGCCTGGCCGATGACGATCGGCCCGCTGCCGATCAGCAGGATCGTCTCGATGTCGTTTCTACGCGGCATCGGCATCAGCTCGCCTTCATGAGTTGCGATGAACTCCTCGAAGAGATAGCGCGCGTCGTGTGGACCCGGACCCGCTTCGGGGTGGTACTGCACGCTGAACGCGCGGAGGTCGGCACTGCGTACGCCTTCGACGTCGCCGTCGTTCAGGTTCAGGTGCGTCACCACGCTGCCGTCGGGCAACGACGTTGCGTCGACCGCGTAGTTGTGGTTCTGACTCGTGATCTCGACCCGGCCGGTCGGCAGGTGTCGCACCGGGATGGTTGCCGCCGTGGTGACCGAAGCGCAGCTTGAACGTCTCCGCGCCGAGGGCGAGGCTCATGATCTGGTGGCCGAGGCAGATGCCGAACACGGGGACGTTGCCGAGCAAGTCGCTGCACGCTCTGCGCGCGCGGTGGCGACCGCGGCCGGATCGCCGGGACCGTTCGAGAGGAACACGCCGTCGGGCGCGCGGGCCGAGCACTTCGGCGCCGCTCGTGCCCGCGGGTACCACCTCGACCTGGCAGCCCGCGCCGACGAGTTGGTCGAGGATCGAACGCTTGATGCCGAAGTCGTACGCGACCACGTAAAGCGTCGCGTCGTCGGGCCCGACGGTGTACGGCTCTGTGCGTGCGTGACCACCGACGCGAGGTCGCGGCCGTCGGTGCCGCCGTCGGACTGCGCGGCGGCGAGCAACGTGTCGCGGTCGGCGATGCCGAACGCGCCGGGGATCGCGCCCGCGCTGCGGATGTGGCGCGTCAGCCGGCGGGTGTCGATGCCCGCGATGCCCGACACCTCGTGCCGGCCGAGGAAGCCGTCGAGATCGTCGGTCGCGCGCCAGTTCGAAGGCCGGCGGGCCAGATCGCGGACGATCACGCCACGGCAGCGCGGCGCCCGGGCCTCGTCGTCGCGCTCGTTCACGCCGTAGTTCCCGATGTGCGGATACGTGAACGTGATGATCTGCCCGCGTACGACGGATCGGTGAGGATCTCCTGGTAGCCCGCGAGCGAGGTGTTGAACACGACTTCGCCGGTCGCCACGCCGTCGCTCGGGCTGATACCCCACCGCTTCACCCTCGAACGTCTCCCCGTCGGCCAGAACCAACAACGCCTCGGTCATTGCCAACCTCCCCCGCACGTTGGCAGGAAAAGTCGCGCTGGCGCTGGTTTCCCTGCCAACTGTTGGCAGGGAAAGTGGCGTGTGGCGCTGGTTTTGCTGCCAACTGATGGCAGGGTTTTCGGGGTCATTTGGTGGCCTCACTGTCGCGGACGGTCGGGGTGCCGCGGTAGACGGTGTGCCGGACCTTGCCGGTGAGCTTCCAGCCGTCCCAGGGCGAGTTGCGCGACTTGCTCGCGAGGCGGGTCGCCGTCGACCGACCACGTGTGCGCGGGGTCGATCACGCAGAGGTTCGCGGCGCGCGCCGGCGACGACCGGGCCGCCGTGACCGTCGGCGTCGAGGCCCGACGACGCGCGCCGGCTGCCACGAGAGCGCGCCGATGGCCTGCGCAAGCGTGAGGATGCCGGGTTCGACGAGCGTGGTGAGCACGACGGCCAGCGCGGTCTCGACGCCGAGCATGCCGGGCGGCGCCTCTTCGAACGGCACGTCCTTGCTCTCCGGCGGTGTGCGGCGCGTGATCGGTCGCGATCGCGTCGATCGTGCCGTCGAGCAGCGCGGCGCGCAACGCGTCGACGTCGGACTGTTCGCGCAGCGGCGGGTTCATCTTGAACGACGGGGTCGAAGTGCGAGCACGACTCGTCGGTGAGCACGAGATGCTGCGGCGTGCATTCCGCGGTGACGCGCACGCCGTCGGCCTTGGCCGCGCGCACGAGCTCGGCCGACGCCGCGCACGACATGTGCAGCACGTGGTAGCGCCCGCCGGTGCGCTGCGGCGAGCTGCAGGTCGCGGGCCACGATCGTCGACTCGGCTTCCGCGGGCCGGCCCGGGATGCCGAGCCGCGCCGACCACGCGCCTTCGTGCATGTGCCCACCGCGCACGAGCGCGGGATCTTCGGCGTGTTGCGCGAGGACCGCGCCCGGGCAGCGCGGCCGCGTACTCGAACGCGTGCCGCATCACGAGCGCGTCGGCCACACAGTCGCCGTCGTCGGTGAAGACGCGCACACCGAGGTCGTACAGCTCGCCGATCGGCGCGAGCTCCTCGCCGCGGCGGCCCTTGGTGATGCAACCGGTCGGGCCGTACGTCGCACAGCCCGACGGCGCGCGCACGATCGAGGATCGACTGCACGACCGCGGCGTCGTCGATCGGCGGATCGGTGTTCGGCATGCAGACGACCGCAGTGCAGCCGCCGAGCGCGGCGGCACGCGAGCCGGTCTCGATCGTCTCCGCGTCTTCGCGGCCCGGTTCCCGGAAGTGCACCTGGATGTCGACGAGTCCGGGCGCCACGACGCAGCCCTCGGCGTCGAGCACGGTCGCGCCCGCCGACGGCGACAAGCGCCGGCACCGACCTCGGCGATCACGCCGTCGACGACCCGCACGTCGTGCAGCACCGTGGTCGCCGTTCGCGTCGAGGACGCGGCCGCCCTGGACGAACAGCTTCACCGTTCAGACAATCGGGCCTCCGGAGCCGAGCAGCGACCAGAGCACGGCCATGCGCACCGCTACGCCGTTGGCAACCTGTTCGGTCACGAGCGAGCGGGCCGAGTCGGCGACCTCGCCCGCGATCTCGATGCCCGCGGTTCATCGGGCCGGGATGCATCACGAGCGTGTCGGGCTTGCACCGCGCCGCCCGCTCGACGCTCAGGCCCCAGCGCTGCGGAGTACTCGCGCAGCGACGGGAACAACGCCTGCCCGATGCGTTCGCGTTGGATGCGCAGCAGATAGACGACGTCGACGTCGGGCAGCACCTCGTCGAGGTCGCTGGTGACACGCGACCGGCCAGCCGTCGAGGCGTTCGGGCATGAGCGTGGGCGGACCCGACGAGTGTGAGCTCGCAGCCGAGCGCGTGGAACGCGGTGACATCGCTGCGCGCAACCCGCGAGTGGCGGATGTCGCCGACGATCGCGATCGCGGCACCCGTCGAGCGACGGACCGCGGTGCCGACGCAGCGTGAACGCGTCGAGCAACGCCTGGGTGGGGTGTTCGTGGCAACCGTCGCCCGCGTTGACCACCCGCGCCGAGCTCCACGACGCCACCCGGTGCGGCGCGCCCGCGCGCCGGGTGGCGCACGACGATCGCGTCGACACCCATCGCGTCGATCGTCTGCACGGTGTCGAGCAGGCTCTCGCCCTTCTTCACCGACGACGTGGCGACCGAGAAGGTCATCGTGTCGGCCGAGAGGCGCTTGGCCGCGGTCTCGAACGAGAGCCGCGTGCGAGTGGAGTCTTCGTAGAACAGCGACACGACGGTCTTGCCGCGCAGCGCGGGAACCTTCGGGATGTCGCGCTGCGTCACTTCGAGGAACGAGTCGGTGAGGTCGAGCATCGACTCGATCCCCGCCCGTCCGCCCAGATCGTCGATCGAAAGCAGGTGCTTCACGATTGTCCCCGATCTTCTCGCTCCGGCACGCCCCAGAGGTCGACACCGTCGTCGCCGTCGACCTCGGCGAGCCGCACGCGTACGTCTTCGCTCGAGCGGGTCGGAAGGTTCTTGCCGACGTAGTCGGCCCGCAACGGCAGCTCGCGGTGGCCGCGGTCGACGAGCACCGCGAGCTGCACGGCCTGCGGTCGTCCGAGCTCGTGCAGCGCGTCGAGCGCGGCCCGGGCGGTGCGCCCGGTGAACAGCACGTCGTCGACGAGCACGACGACCTTGCCCGAGATGTCGGGCACCTCGGTCGGGCCGAGCGGCGCGACCGGCCGGAGCCCGATGTCGTCGCGGTAGAAGGCGACGTCGAGCGCGCCGAGCGCGGGCTCGACCCCTTCGAAGGACGCGATCGCGGCCGCGATGCGGTGGCCAGCGCAACGCCGCGCGTGTAGAGGCCGACCAGCACGACCTCGTCGGCGCCGTGATTGCGCTCGACGATCTCGTGCGCGATTCGGGTCAGCGCCCGCCGCAGGTCGGCGGCATCGAACACGTGCGTGCGGAGGACCGCGGCTGCAGTGGAATCGGGTGCATCAGCGGGAGAGTCGAGAGCGGGAACCCCGAGGTCAGGGCTCTCGCCGCGTCTGATTTTCGACCGGTTGATTCGCCGGCATGCTGCGGCGACATCGCCTACTCCTCCGTAGGGACCTCACAGGATCCCCTTCACGGTCAGAGCGAGGTTAGCACCGCGTCGGCTTCGGCGCGATCCGAATCGGGCGCGCCGTGGGCCGAATACAGCTCGCGGTCGAGGGTCTCGCCGACCGCGGCCGAGCCGATCGTCGCCGAGCCGCTCCGCCAGCGCGTGCGCGTACTCCCGTGGCGTTTCCGCGGGTGCCCGCGCCCGGCCCGCCTTGCGCCCGGCCCGTTCCAGCCGGTGCAGCGCGGCCGCGCTCCACGATGCCCGCCGGGACCGGCGGCGGCGCCGGTACGGCCGATGATCTCGGGGGTCGCGATCGCACCGACGATCACGCAGCCACGACCAGGATGCGCGAGCGGCACCGCGTTGCGTCGGGCATCGCGTCAACCACGAACCACCGGGCTTGGCGTCGCCCGCGAGCGGGTACCGAGGCGGTCGGGTCGAAGCCCTGCCAGCCGATACCCGGGAAGTAGATCTCGGCCCACGCGTGCGCGTCCTTCTCGCGCACGACGAAGCGCCCGGTGAGGCGCGTCGCGCGCGCCGGGCGCGAAGCCCGTGACGAGCCGGGCCGGGATGCCGACGCTGCGGGCCAGGACGACCAGGCTGCTCGCGATCTGCTCGCACCAGCCGAGGTGCGTATGGAACAAGAAATCGTCGACCACGTCGACGCCGCGCGGGCGAGAGCGGCGCGTTCAGCGAGTACTTGGTGTTGTCACCCATCCAATCCTCGATGGCGCGCACCTTGTCGTAGGTGGTCGGCGCGCCCGCAGTGATCTGCGCGCGCGAGCTCGACGCACGCGGGGCGTGGTTTCGACGGGGTCTTGCGCGTACTGCTCGCGTGATCGGCGGCGGCACCGCCGTGCCGTCGGCCGCCCGCAGCGTCGCCTCGGTCACCGGGAGGCTGCGGCTCGTGACGGTGTAGACCGCGCCCTTGCCGAAGCCCGGCGAAAGCCCGGCTCTCCGACTCCGACGCGGACGGTGCCGTCGGGCTGTTCGTGCAGCAGCCGGTCGGTCTCGACGACCCGCGGGCTCGGCGCCGCGAACACCACGTCGGAGTAGCGGCGCCTCGACATGGAACGTCTGGCGGAACTCGTTCCCGACCTGCGCGCGCCGACGTCGTAGAGGTCGGGTGCGATCTGCGACGCGTCGTGCCGTCGTGTGCGGCAGGAAGTCGAGGGGGTTGTCGGATTGGCTGTTCGACCAGCTCGATCGGTCGTCACTGCCGCTCCCGGTCGCGTTGTAGACGTCGAAGGTCTCGCCCCGCCAGAAGTCGGGCGCGGGAAGCGTCGACGGTGAACACGACCGCGTCGGAGAGCCGGGGCCGGGTCGTCAGGTCGAGTTGGTCGCTCGACGTGCAGCGACGACGGCGCCGCGGCCCGGTCACCGACATTCGGTTCGAGGCCGGGCCAGACGTGGCGGCCGAGCCGTGAGCGGTGACGGTCGGGACGAACGCGACCGCGGCGATGATCACGACGAGCGCGATGATCGCGCCGACGCGCGCGGTCTCCGCCAGCCGGTTCGGCAGCGGCGAGCCGCCCGCGAGCGCGGGAACCGTTTCCGCGTCGGCGCGGTCGACGAGAACGAGCGTGAGCATCGTCGCCGCGGCCCAGATCACGAGCAGCCAACTGCGATCGGCACCCGCGAACGAGGCGTGGCGCGAGCGCGGCGAGCCCGCCGAGTCCGAGGAGGACAACCGTCGCGCGCCGGGTCGGGATCGACGGCAGCGCGAGCACGCCAAGCACGGCGGCCGCGCCGCCCGCGAGCGCGCCGATCATCCACGGGAAGTTCGCGTGCTCGGCCGCGATCCCGCCGACGGAGCCCGAGCGCGAGCGCGGCCGGGATGGCGACGATGCGGTAGGCGGGCGCGACCCGCCGGGCCGCAGGCTTCTCGCCGCTTCCCGCGACCGCGGTCGGCTGCGATCGGGTGCGACTCATGCGTGCACCCATTCGGTCGGCCCAGCCGTCGGGCGGCGACGCCGGCTCGCCGACACTCGCGTGCGCAAGGCGCCGTCCGAGATCGCGGGCGTCGGTCACGACCTCGCCGACGGGCTCGCCGTCGGCGAACGTCCCGCACCAGACGATGCCTCCGGCAGCCAACGTTGCGGTGCCGATGCCGGCCGCGAGGCTCGCGGCGGCTTCCGGTGCGGCGTCGGGCCGGTCGGCGCGAGGTCGACGACGAGCGCGATGCCGAGCGCGGGCGGCGGTTCGTGCTCGCGCACGACGATCTCACCTCGGCGCGCGCTCGTGGGCCAGTGCACGAGTCGGGCCGGATCGCCGGGCGCATACGGGCGGACGGCCCGCACTGTGTCCCCCGCGCCCCGCACGAGCAAGAGGTGCGCCCGCGGCCAACCGTTCGTCGGGCAGCGGATGCAACACCGCGCGGCGCGACGCTCGGGCGGGGCGCGACCAGCGATCGTGGCCGGGAGCGGGACCCGAACGGTGCGGGCGCGTACGAACACACCGAGCGGCGCCGACGTTCGCAGCTGTACGCGCACCGAGCGAACACGCCCCGCCGCACCGCCGAATGCGGGAGCACGCCTTCCGCGGGCGCCGCCGTTCGCCACCACACCCCGGGCGGATCGAGGGCGCGCACATCGACGCGGCCCGCGCGTCCGGAGATCACGATGCGGAGCTCGACCGTGTCGCCGACGGTTGCATCGGCCGGCGCAACCACCGAGACGCGCAAGCGCGCCAACGTCCAGATCGGCCACACGATCCCGATCAGGAACAGCGTGAACGCAAACACCCCGACCGCCACCACTGCTTCTTGGCCGGTCGCCGCGCCCGCGGCCACGCCGTACGCACCGAGCGTGAACAAGACGATCGACGTGAGCGTGAGATCGCCCGGTCCCTGGTGCCCAGCCGGCGTTCCCCGCAACGCAGCCCCCGGCGACGCGACGTCCGGGAGACGCCGCGGTCAGGCCGCGCCCGAGGTGTCACGGATGCGGAGCGGCGACGCGATCGACGATCTCGTCGATCACGCGCGCACCGGCGGCCACGTCGACACCGGTCGCAAGAACGATGCGATGCGCGAGCGAAGCCGCGGCGACGGCTTTGACGTCGTCGGGCGATACGAAGTCGCGGCCGGTCACCGTGGCGTGGGCCTGCGCGGCGTGCAACAAGCTGAGGCTCGCGCGCGGCGACGCGCCCAGCGCGACCCCTGGGTGGTTGCGGGTGGCGTCGGCCACGTCGAGTACGTAGTCGAGAACGAGTTGCCGCGCAGTGAACGTGGCGAACCGCGGCGATCGAGCGTTGCGAGCTCGGCGGGGGTGGTGACGGGCTCGATGTCGTCGAGCGCGCTCGACGCCACCGTCGCCGCTCAGGATCGCGGCGCTCGGCTTCGCGGCCCGGGCGCCCGATCGTGCACACGATCGAGAACCGGTCGAGCTGACTGTCGGGCAACGGAAAGGTGCCCGCGTGACCGAACGGGTTCTCGGTCGCAACCAAGAAGAACGGCACTGGCAGCGGGTGCGTCACACCGTCGATCGTGACCTGATGCTCTTCCATCGGCTCGAGCAGCGCGGCCTGCGTACGCGGCGACGCCCGGTTGACCTCGTCGACGAGCAACACGTTGGCGAACACCGGGCCGGCGCGGAACTGCCAGTCGCCGGTCGCGGGGTTGTACACCGACGTTCCGGTGACGTCGGCGGGCAGCAGATCGGGCGTGCACTGCACCCGCCCGAAACGACCGCCGATGGCGTTGGCGAGCGACTTGGCGAGCAGGGTCTTGCCCGTACCCGGCACGCCTTCGACGAGCAGGTGGCCGCCGGACAAGCAACGCGACGATGGCGAGCCCGACCACGTCGTCGGCGCCCCGCATGGCCGTCGAGACGGCGCGGAAAACGTCGTCGGCCACCGTTCGCGGGTCGCGCGTGCCGTCGATCTCGTCGACGGGCGAAGTCGGCAACTGCATATCGCCGTCCAGGGTAGGCGACCGTGGAGGCCCCTCCGAACGACCGGCTCAGCTCTCCAGAACTCGGGATCGTCGGAGCCGTCTTCGCCGATCTCGTCGAGCAGACGGTGACGAGCTCGAAGTGCATCTGGGTGAGCCAGCCGTAGAGCACGCCGTACTCGAAACGCGGGTCGTCACGCGTGCGTAGTCGGTATCGGTCTCTTCGGTCACACCCAGCGCGGTCCCGATGACGAGCCGGGCGTCGTTCAGCGCCGTGAGCCACTGCATCTCCTGGTCGGGCCCGAGGGTGATCTCGATCAGTCCCTTCCGGTTCGGTTCGGCCGAAGCGAGTCCGGCCTCGATGAGCGCGAACGCCTCCTGGCGCGACCGGACGAGGTCGTCGTGCACCAGCGCGTCGTATTCGCCCTGGGCCGTCTCCTCGGTCGGGTCGAGGTACGCGCGCGGGTAGAGCCGGTCGCGGACCTCGCCGTCGGGCGGCGCCTCGACGATGCCGGTCATGTCGTGCACGGTCATCGCGAGCAGCTCGGCTTCCTGTTCGTAGAGCGTTACGACGAGCGCACCACCGCGTGCCGCGTCCGAACATGCGCCGCGCCATTCAGTCGTCCTTCTGCATCGTCGCCCACAGCCCGAAGGAATGCAGGCGCGCAACGTCGGCTTCACACTTCTCCCGCGAACCGTTCGCCACGACGGCCTTGCCGTCGTAGTGCACCTGGTTCGTGAGCCGGCTCGCCTTCGCCCGCGAATACCCGAAGATCTTCTGGAACACGAAGATGACATAGGCGAAGGTGTTGACCGGGTCGTTCCACACGATCACGACCCACGGAACATCGGGTCGGGCATCCTCGGACCCGAACAGCTCCTCGACAGTGTCGGGGATCGTGATCTCTTGGATGTCGGGCGAGCTCATCACTCCTCCGCGACGTGGACGTCCTCGACGCCGACGGGCGCGGCCCGCACGTCTTCGGCGATGCGCGCCGAACAGACCGTTCACGAATCGCCCGGAGTCCTTGGTGGAGTACTGCTTCGCGAGCTCGACCGCTTCGGTGATGATCGCGCCGGTCGGCGTTTCCGCTTCCCAGGCAAGCTCGTACGTACCGAGGCGCAACAACGCGCGGTCGATCACCGGCATGCGCTCGAGCGACCAGTGCTCGGAGAATTTGCGGATGAGCGCGTCGATGTCGTCGCGGTGCGCGTCGGCACCGAGCACGATCCGGCACGCGTACGCGTCGGGTTCGACCGGTTGCTCGGCGAGCAACGATTCCGCGCTCAGCCCGCGGAGCTCACTTTCGTAGGCGAGACCGAGGGCCCGTTCCCGCGCAGCACGGCGCGTCGCCACCGGTGTCTCCCTCGCTCGCTCAGGTGCGGGACAGATACTCGCCGGAGCGCGTGTCGACCTTGACACGATCGCCGACGTTCACGAACAGCGGCACCTGCACTACGAGACCGGTCTCGAGCGTCGCGGCCTTGCGCGCGCCGGAAACTCGATCGCCCTGCATGCCGGGCTCGGTCTCGGTGACGACGAGCTCGACGGATGCAGGAAGGTCGACGCCGATGACCTCGTCCTCGTAGGTGGGGAGAACGGCGGTGTCGCCTTCTTTCAGGTAGTTCGCCGCGTTCCCGACGCTCTGGGCCGACACCTGCAGCTGGTCGTACGTCTCGGTGTCCATGAAGACGTAGTCGGTGCCCTCGCGGTAGAGGAACTGCATGTCGCGCTTGTCGATGACGGCTGTCTTCACCTTTTCGTCGGCGCGGAATGTGCGATCGAGCACCGCGCCGTTGCGCACGTTCTTCAGCTTGGTGCGGACGAACGCGCCGCCCTTGCCCGGCTTCACGTGCTGGAACTCGACGACCGTCACGAGGCCTTCGGGAAGGTCGAGCGCCATGCCGTTCTTCAAGTCGTTCGTGGAGATGCTCACAACACGAGATCCTTGGGGGTCAGGGTGAGGGTTTCGGCGCCCGTCGCGCCGACGACGAGGGTGTCTTCGATGCGCACACCGCCGATTCCGGGGAGGTAGACGCCCGGCTCGACCGTGACGACGTCGCGGAGGAGCAAGGTATCACCGGCCGTACCGGCCACCCGGGGCGCTTCGTGAATCTCGAGGCCCACACCATGACCCGTCGAGTGCGAGAAGGCCTCGGCCCAACCGGCTTCGGCGATCACGTCGCGCGCCGCCCGATCGACCTCGGCACACGCGACGTCGACCATGACCGCGGCCCGGCCCGCCTGCTGGCTCTGCAGCACCACGTCGTAGAGGTGACGCGCGTCGGCGCCGGGATCGCCCACCGAGACGGTCCGGGTCATGTCGGAGCAGTAGCCGTCGACGATGCACCCGAAGTCGCAGACGATCAACTCGTGGCTCTCGATGACGCGTTCGCTCGGTACGTGATGGGGCTTCGAGCCGTTCGGGCCCGACGCGATGATCGGGTCGAAGCTGTTGCCGCTCGCGCCGCGCTCGCGCATGGCGAACTCGAGCGCGAGCGCGAACTCCTTCTCGGTAGGGCGCGCCGAGAGCATCGGGAGCAGCGCCTGGAACGCGTCGTCGGCGATCGCGCACGCCCGGCGGATGCGATCGATCTCGCCCGCGTCCTTCACGCGGCGCAGGCCCTCGACGAGCTCGCCCGCGGGGACGACCTCGACCCCGGCGAATGCCTTTTCGTACTCGAGCTCCTGGGCCCAGCTGACGTTGTGCTCTTCGAGTCCGAGACGAGATCCGGCACTGACCGCGCCGACGAGGATCTCGCGTTGCGCGGCACCCGTGAGACCGATCTCGATCTGCGCACGCGCGCCGGCCGCGTCGAGCTCTTCGCCGGCGCGTTGCGTGTACCGGCCGTCGGTGACGAAGCGGGCTTCGGCGCGCGTGACGAGCAAGAGCGCGGCCGAACCGGTGAACCCGGTGAGATAGCGGACGTTCGCCAACTTGGTCACGAGCAGTGCGTCGAGCCCCGCTTCCTCGAGCCGCGCTTGTAGGCGGCCGAGCCGGGTACCGACCTCGAGGGCGGCGAGCGGTTGCGTCGAGATGGTCGAGCTCATGTGCGTTCCTCCAAGAGGGTGGCCGCCGCGTCGATCGCGAGGCGGTAGCCGTTGGCCCGCAACCCGGTGATCGTTCCGTCGACGACCGGGGAGATCACCGAATGGTGTCGCCACGCCTCGCGCGCGTGCGGATTCGACAGATGTACCTCGATCTTCACGCCTTCGAACGTAGCGAGCGCGTCGGTGAGCGCGTACGCGTAGTGCGAGAACGCGCCCGGGTTGAACAAGATCGCCGCACACCGACCGCGCGCGCCGTGGATCGCGTCGACGAGCGCACCCTCGTGGTTCGACTGCACGTGCTCGACGGTCGTGACCGCGCTCGGCCGCCGCCTTGGCCGCGATGTCGACGAGCTCGGCCAGGGTCGTGGTGCCGTACTGCTCGGGCTCGCGTTCGCCGAGCAGGTTCAGGTTCGGACCCGAGAGCAACAAGATCGTCGCCATGACCTCTACACCTCTATCCCGCTGGCCGCGAGCGCCTTGTGCACCGCGGCCGGGTCCGGATTGTCGACCCGTTCGATTCCGCTCGGCCCCGCGAGCATGAACGTGAGCCCGCCGCGCGATTTCTTGTCGCGGCCCATGATCCGCAGCACTTCGTCGGCGTGCAGACCGGGGGGCGCGTGCGTGGGCAGCCCGAGCTCGGACAGGAGGAACTCGTGATGCTCGACGACGTGATGATCGATGCGTTCGAGCGTGGCGGCGAGGTTCGCGGCGAACACGAGACCGATGGCGACCGCCTCCCCGTGCAGCAACGCGTGATCGGTGGTGATCTCGAGCGCGTGGGCGAGCGTGTGCCCGTAGTTGAGCACCGCGCGGGCACCGGTTTGTTCGAGCTCGTCGGCGGCGACGAAGCGCGCCTTGATCTCGGCGCTGCGCGCGATGACCTCTCCCAGTACCGCGGGATCGCGCGCGATCAGACCGGCGGAACGGGGCGAGACGAAGTCGTCGCCGAGCAGTCCGTACTTCGCGATCTCGCCGAGCCCACAGCGGTACTCGCGATCCGACAACGTCACGAGTGCTTCCGGAGTGGCGAGCACTGCGATCGGTTGATGGAACGCGCCGACGAGATTCTTGCCTTCGGGCAGGTTCACCCCGGTCTTGCCGCCGATCGCGGAATCGACCATTGCCAACAGCGTGGTGGGTACCTGCACCACGTCGATCCCGCGGTAGTACACCGCGGCGGCGAAGCCGGCCGTGTCGCCCACGACACCGCCGCCCAGCGCGACGACCGCGTCGTCGCGTAACAGTCCCCACTGTGCGAACTGCCGGCACAGGTCGTCGACGGTGGCGAGCGTCTTGTGGTCCTCGCCCTGACCCATGAAGAAGACCTCGTGCGCGACCCCGGCCTGGGAGAGCACGGCCCGCGTGGTGTCGACGCAGCCCTTCGGAATTTCGGCCTGCGTGACCACGGCGACGCGCCGGCGGCCCGCGAGCACCGGCCCGAGATCGCCGATGGCGGCGCTGCCCACCACGATGTCGTAGCTGCGCGGACCGAGATCGACGGGAATCCGAACGGTCATGCTGCCGCCGCCGCGAAGACCGACAACACCGCGTCGGCGGCCTGGCGGATATCGAGGGCCTCGGTGTCGACCTGCGCGTGAGCAGCCGCGTCGTACGCCGGTTCGCGCAACCGCTCGAGCCGGGCCAGCGCGCCCGCGGGATCGTCGCGCAGCAACGGTCGGGTCGAGCCGTCGCCGACGCGCGTCAGCAGCGTCGAGGCCGGGGCCCGCAACCACACGACCACGCCCGCGGCGCGCAACGCGCGGCGATTCTCGGCGTCGAGAACGGCTCCCCCGCCGCACGCGATCACGAGCGGCTCGGGCGACGCGCAGACGTCGGCCACGACGTCGTGCTCGATGCGTCGGAACTCGGTCTCGCCCGCGGTCGCGAAGATCCCCTCGACGCTCATCTGCGCGGTCTGGGTAACGAGATCGTCGGTGTCGACGAACGCGCGCCCGAGAAGCCGCGCGCACTCCGACCCCACACTCGTCTTGCCCGCGCCCATGAGCCCGATCAGCACGAGGTGCTTCATTTCAACGTGGCGCGGTACGCATCGTGATTGCGGACGAACTCGTCGAGCGAGTCGCCGCCGAACTTGCGCAACGCCTCCGACGCGAGCACGAGCGCGACCATCGTCTCCGCGACGACACCGGCGGCCGGAACCGCGGTCACGTCGGTGCGTTCCTTGAACGAGACGGTCTCTTCCTTCGTCTCGACGTCGACGGTCTTCAGCACCGGACGGTTGAGCGTGGCCAGCGGCTTCATCGCGACGCGCGCCACCACGAGATCGCCGGTGGTCATCCCACCTTCGATACCGCCGGCGCGCGCGGTTTCGCGTCGGTACTCGCGTTCGTCGGCGTCCCAGGAGATCGCGTCGTGTGCGAGGCTGCCCCGCACACCGGCGACGGTGAACCCGTCACCGATCTCGACCGCTTTCATGGCCTGGATGCTCATCAACGCCTGCGCGAGCAGGCCGTCGATGCGGCGGTCCCAGTGCACGTGCGAACCGAGCCCGGGCGGAACGCCGTAGCCGAGGACCTCGACCACTCCCCCGAGCGAATCGCCTTCCTTGGCCGCCTCTTTGATCTCGCGGATCATGTCGGCCTCGGAGTCGGGATCGAAGCAGCGGACCTCGGAAGCGTCGATGCTGCTCGAGGTCGTCGGGCGTCGGGCGGTGCGCGATCTTGGCCGTCGCCGCACCGAGTTGCACGACGTGGCTCAGCACCGAGACGTGCAGATGGGAGAGAGCGCTTTGGCGACCGCGCCGGCCGCGACCCGGGCCGCGGTTTCGCGCGCCGAGGCGCGTTCGAGAACGTCGCGGCGCGTCGTCGAAGCCGTACTTCTGCATGCCCGCGAGGTCGGCGTGACCCGGACGGGGCTGGGTCAACGGCGACGCCGTGCGACCGGGTGCGGCCGACATCTCCTCGGCCCACTTGCCGGTGGCCCATTCGCTGTTGCGCACCAGGATGGCGAGCGGGCTCCCGAGCGTGCGCCCGTGCCGGACGCCGCCGAGGAACTCGACCTCGTCCTTCTCGAACCGCATGCGCGGCCCGCGGCCGTAGCCGAGGCGGCGGCGCGCCAGCTCATCGGCGATGTCGTCGATCAGGATGGGAAGACCGGCGGGCAGGCCCTCGACGGTGACCACCAACGCCGGTCCGTGAGACTCGCCCGCCGTCAGGTACCGCAACACGGTGCCTCCTGGATCGGCGGCGCCCTACGGGCGCCGCCGTCACGTCGGTCGGGTCACCGGATTCTACGGCAGGCGCCGCACGAGCCCTGGGGTATGTCGCCTCGGGCTCAGCCGTTGACCACGCCGGGCTGGCTGCCAGTCGGAACCGGGGTGCTCGTCGCGGCCGGAGTCGTACCGGTCGCGCCGGCCGTTCCCGCCGCGGTCGGCGCCAAGCTCGCGATCTGACTGAAGATGCGACCCGTGACCGACAACGAGAGCTTGTCGCCCGCGAAGAGCGGCCCGGGGCCGGACGGGCCGCCGGTCGTGGAACCACCGGTGATCGAGAGAGTGTCGATGGCGAAGATCCGCTTCAGCCCCGCGAGACCGGCGGCGTAGCGTTCCAGCTGTGTCTCGTTGCCCGTGACCGAGATCCCAACCGTGACCACGCTCATCCCATTGGTGGGAGTGGCCGCGCTCGGGTTCACCGACGACCAATCGGCACCGGACGACACTCGCAGATCATCGAGGCTGCGAAGGAATGTCGCTTCGGCCGAGTCGGCGGGCAACGCGGCGATCAGGTCGCTGTTGGCCACTTCGGCTTTCGGCTTCGCCTTGGTGGACGTCGCCGCGTTGAGGGCCTGCTTGAGGTCGGAGGCCTGCGTGTCGGAGTCGTGCGCGGCCGACTTGGACTTCGACGCCTTGCTCTCCATGGGCGAGTAGACGAACTGGTACCACAGCGCACCGACGAACACGACGATCAGCGCACCGACGACCATGTTCTTCGTTTTTACTTGCACTTCGGCCCCCTAAAGAAGGTCTCCAACCGATTGCCCCGCGCGCTCGCAGCGAGCGACGCGCCGAGCGTGAAATCGACGCCGTCGGTTCCCGACTTCGCGGTCGAGATCCAGCCGCCGGCGAGATCCGGATCCGCCTTCAGCGCATCCAACAACGCGGACACCGCGGGCAGATCCGGTGCGTTCCCGGTGAACGACACGGTGCCGGTCGGGATCACAACGCTGCTGCAGATGTCGTTCGGGTTCGCGATCGGAGCTATCGGTGTCGTCGGGGTCCCCGTGGTCCCCGCGGTCCCCGCGGTTCCGGCAACCGTCGTCGGCGTCGCCGGCGCGGCCGTAGCGACCGGAATCGTGTGCGCACCGGTGAACGACGTCAGCGAGACGCCGGGCGGAAGATGTTGCGCGATCGCCGCCAGGAGCGGAGACCAGGCGACGTCCTGACCCAAGATGCCTTTGATATCGGCTTTCAGAGCAGTCGCGGTGGCTCCGCTCGTACCCCCGGTACCGGTGGCGGTCTGAGTTTGGTAATAGATCTGCGAGCGCAGCTTCTGCACCGCAGTGGCGGAGTCCGCCGCCTTCTTCTTGGCGCTCGACACATCGCTGTGCGCGAGGTAGGTCCCGGCACCGAGCGCGACGACTCCGACCAGCGCGGCGGCCAGCACGCGCTGGTCGATGCCGCGCAGACCGCGGCCGCCTTTGGCCGAGGAGTGCCGGCGGCGCGGCAGCAGGTCGATGACCGTCCCGATGTTCGCGCCGCCGAGCGCGAGTCCGACGGGCGCGGGCAGGTACGGCTCGAGCCTCGGCAACTCGTCGGGCGCGAACCCGATGTCGCCGATGCGCAACAGGTCGTGCATGTAGGCGGGCTCGACGGGCACACCGACGAGCGCCGACAAGCGCTCGGGCAACCCGGGAAGCTGGGCCGATCCGCCGGTCACCACGACGCGGCGCAGCTGCGCGGAACCGGGTTGGTTGCGGTAGTAGTCGATCGAGCTGCGGACTTCGTCGAGCAGCACCGAAAGCGGGCGATCGATCGAGGTGCGGGCCCGAGTGACCATCTCGTCGGGCGCCGGGTTGGCCAGCGCGCGCTTCAGCGCTTCCGCCGTCTCCGGCGGAACGCTGAGGTCGGTCGCGATCGCGTCGGTGAGCTCACGACCACCGGTGCCGAGCACACGCACGAACTGCGGGATGCCGTTCTCGTGCACCGCAATGGCGGTGACGCCGCCGCCGAAGGACACGATGCCCTCGGCGCCGACGTGTTCGTCGAGCGCGACGCCGCCCTCGGCGCCCGAGACAACCGGTACCGCGGCAGGCCGGGCCAACGCCCGGGTGAGCGCCAGCGGAATGAGGTCGACCGCGCCGACCTCGAGGCCACCGGCTTCGATGGCGGATACGAGCTTGATGACCGTCGCCTCGTACGCGGCGACGAGCAAGACCTGCATCGTCGGCTCGGCACCCGAATCGGGAGCCGGCGTGGACGTACCGAGGATCGCGAAGTCGAGGACCGCGTCCTCGATCGGGATCGGGATGAGGTCGCCGGCCTGGAACTGCAGCGCGCTCATGAGCTCGTCGCGCGTCATGACCGGCATCTCGACCTGGCGCACGACGACGCGTGGGCTGGCGATGCCGACCCGAACGGGAACCTTCTTCAAGCCGACCTCGGCGCGCAAGCGCGCGACCGCGTCGGTAATGGCGGCTTCGTCGGCGACTTCACCCTCGCGCATCGCGTCGCGCGGCAACGCCACCTGCGCGAACATGTCGAGGCGCGGTGGTGTGCCGGCGGTGACTTCGGCGATCGTCACCGCGTTGGTGCCGATGTCGAGGCCGATCAGGCGGCGGGCCATGCGTCCCCTCCTCCAAAGGTTTGGGCCTCGAGGTACTCGTCGAGGTCGCGAGCGCGAATGCGGAAGTGCTTGCCGACGCGGATGGCCGGGAGTGCACCGGCGCGGATGAGGCGGTAGACGGTCATGGTCGACACGCGCATCGCATCTGCGACTTCGCGCACCGTGAGCAGTTCGTGCTGGCGTTCACCCACGGTCGTCACCCCCTGTCCGAAACCGGCATCCGAACCGACTTCAAGGACAACAATCGACAACAACCTCATCGCGCTGTAACGCAAATGCGCCGCAATATCTCGCTCGGCGAGGCAATCGACGCCGCTTTGGGCGGACCGGCCGATTTGCGACTATCGGCCGAGGCGGCTGTACCAGTCGACGAGCGGTACCCCGAAGAGCACGAAGGTCATCGTGCCGGCCGCCAGGAAGGGGCCGAAGGGAATCTGCTGTCGCCGACCGCGCGACCTTCACCGCGATCGAGTGCCACACCCACGAGAGCTCCGTAGAGGAATCCCGCGAACAAGCCACCCGCGACTTCACCCCAACCCAGCCAGCCGAGGCAGAGCCCGAGCAGGAACGCGAGCCGCACGTCGCCGAAGCCCATGCCGCGCGGCGAAACGAAGTGGATGACGTAGAACACCGCGAAGGCGACGATGCCCCCGAGCAGCGGCGCGCCCGAACGCACCCCAGTCGTGCTGCGCGGCCGACGCCGCCGTCAGCAGAACGCACTGCGGCGAGGTCGACCGGATAGAGGATGCGGTTCGGCAGGATGTAGTGCTCGAGGTCGATCGACCGACAGCGCGACGAGCGCGCCGGCGAGCACGAGGTATGCAGGCAGGGCCCACGAGTGCGCGAAGCGCGCGCCGACCGCCGCGAAGAGCACCGCGGTGAAGATCTCGATCGACGGGGTATCGCGGCGAGATCGCGGTTCCGCAGTTGCGGCAGTGTCCGCGGAGCAACAGCCACGACACGACGGGAACGTTGTCGCGGTTCGCGATCTTGGTGTCGCAGCCGGGGCAATGCGACGGCGGCTTCACGATCGACTCGTGGCGCGGCACGCGCCAGATGACCACGTTCAAAAAGGATCCGATAACGAGCCCGTACAGGCCGCATGATTGCGGCCACCAACGCGGTCATGATGAAAGCAGGCTAGACGAGCGCGAGTTGGTGGCCTGTCTCCCGCGCCCGTAAGACGCGGGAGACGGCGACACCTTCTCCTGAACGCTCTACCAAGCCGCCTGCCAGGCCGCTGAGGTCGGGTCGATCGTCTGCGCGTGGCAATTGCCGGTGCCATTGAGCTTGGCGAACTTCGTCACGCCGGTCGATTCGTCATCGAGGACGTAGAAGCAGAAACCCGAGTTCGACTTACCGGCGAGGATGATCTGCGCGGTGTTGGCCGGGATCGGTTGCACCGAGACCGTGTTCGGGTTGGTCGGATCGGTTACCCCGTCCACGTAGGTCAGTCCACCGGTCTCCGCAGTCATCGCCGCGGGCGATGCCAGGCTGTAGTCAGCCTTGCCGAGGTAGAGGCTCTTGGCGCCGGTTGTGGCGCTCGTCAGGCTCGCTTCAACTGCGCGGTCCTTGGCCCGGTTGGATGCCCCCAGGAATGTCGGAGTCAAGACGGCGATCAATATGCCAATGATCAGAATCACCATCATGAGCTCCAACAATGTGAAGCCATCTTCATCGGACAAGGCAGCGCGAGCGCCGAGATGCTCACGTTGCATGTCTAGAGCTTCCTTTCGTCCAGTTGCTCGAATGCCCGGACGAACGATCCGCGCACGTGTGAAATATCGGCGACCGGCGCGTGGGGCTTGAATCGCCCGGCCGTTCCCGAAGTTGAATTGCAAAAACATTCGCGGGGCGCGAAAAGGGCCCGGGGATGTATCCCCGGGCCCTCGCCGCAGTCGTAGTACTGAGTCGATTACCAGCTACCGACGAAGCCGGCCAGCACCGTGTTGTTCGACGGTGCCGCGCAGGCAACCTTGCCGTAATAGGTACCGGCGTTCGAGCCCTGACCAATGTCCTGGATCGAGAACGTGGTACCCGACTTCGACACCTCCGAGAGGCAGACCGACAACGTGTCGGGGCTCAGGAAGACGACGAGGTTCGAGGCAGCAACCGTGCCCCACTTCAACGACGGCTCAACGCCCTTCAGGCCGGTCGTCGTGACGTCGCTGATGTACGTCTGGTTGTCGGTGTACACCGTCTTCTCGGCGGTCAGACCGTTGCGAAGGTCGGACTGCGCCGCACGGTCCTGGGCACGCGCACGTGCACCAAGGAAGGTCGGAATGGCAATCGCGATCAAGATGGCAATGATCAACACGACCACCATCAGTTCGATGAGGGTGAAGCCTTCTTCGTCGTCCCGACGACGACGAGCCAGGCCTTTGAGTGTCTGCACTTGGGCTGTCTCCTTTTCAGTGCGCCCTGGGTGCGTCCGCCCCCACGACTCGGCGCAGAACAACTCATCGACACCCAGTGAGCTGGCCTTGAACACTCTGCGTAAGCAAGAGACCGGCGCGGGCAAAAACGCGGCAGTGTCAGATCCCCGACTTCACCGGCATACGCATCGCAATCGGTCCAATCGGTCGCGTGTCGTCATTGGGCGTGACGACCGAATGCACGAGGAACCGGGCGTGACCGGCCACGTATAGGGCCGAAACGGCATAGAACACCGCCCACCAGAGCGCGCGACCCGGATGGATCGGGAACAAGAGGAGCAGCGCGCCCGCCAGAGTGACTTCGGTCACGATCGACCGACCCCGGAGCGCGGCCGCGACGAGAAGGCACGCGATCCCGGGCGCGAGGTAGTACGCGTGCAGGACCGACTCGAAGAAGAACCGCCCGAACAACACGCATCCGAGCGCAGTCATGATCACGGCCGGGTCTCGACGGGAGCGCACGAACCACGCGACGCCCACTGCCAACACCACCGCCCCGAATCGCGTCGGCACCGACGCCAAAAACACGCTGTTGGCCGGTACCCAGAGCGCGGAGTGACCGAAGAGCGGATACGTCGGCGGGTGGAGCAGGGCGATGCTCGCGTATTTGTAGTCGATGGCCAGGAACAGTCCCATGAACAGTGCCGGCGGCAGCACGCACCGGATTGCGGCTCGCCGGCGCAGTACGGGCGTGCACGAAACCACGTAGACCGGAATTGCGAGCAACGACCATTGCTTGAAGCACACCGCCGCCGCGACGAAGAACGCACCCCGCAGATCCCGTCCGGCGAACACATCGCGGAAGGCGAGAAACAAGAGCGCGAGCGCCAGCGCGTCTTCGTAGTGGCCGTATATGACCGCGATCGGAGTGAAGGCGAGCGCCAAAACGAGAAACTGCAGCAGCGCGAGTCGCGTACGCAGCCCGCACTCGACGGCGAACGCACGCACCGCGTACATCAGCGGTATCGCGCTTGTCGCCAGTGCATACGGCGCGTAAACAGACCACATGCCCGGGTACTGGCGCTGAAGCGGGTAGCTCTCGCGCAGGTGAAAGAGATTGCCGATCTCGGCCGCGGGCGCCAGAAGCAGCGGGAACAGCGGGCCGCCGTCGTACAGATCGGTGTGCACACCCGTTTCGTAGATGAGCGAATACCAACCCTGGGCGACGTAATGACCCGCCCGCAACGACATCCACGCGTCGCCCGGCGTCCACCACGAATGATGGCCGAGCGCGAGTGGGAGCAGCATCGACACGAAGAGTCCGGCCGCGATCCCGAGTACACCGAAACCGATCGCGGCGCGCCACGGATGCGCGTCGCCCGCGGTGGGTTCGGTGTCGCCCACCTCACCCTCGCGTTCCATCGTCGTGCCCACCGCGGTCGCCCGCTACTTGATGAGCTTGATGATGTTGAACATCGGCAGGTAGAGCGAGATGATCATGCCGCCGACGCAGACACCCATGACGACGATCAACAAGCGGCTCGATCAGCGACGTCAGCGCGTCGACCGTCGCCTCGACCTCTTGGTCGTAGAAGTCGGCGATCTTGTCGAGCATCTCGTCGAGCGCACCGGTCTCTTCACCGACCGCCATCATCTGCACGACCATCGGCGGGAACACCGGGTGCTCCTCGAGCTTCTTCGAGAGCGGGTCGCCCCGCTTGACCGCGGCCTGCGTGTCGCGCACCGCCGTCGGCCACCACGTAGTTGCCGGCGGTCTCGGCCACGATGTCGAGCGACTCGAGGATCGGCACACCCGAACGCACGAGCGCGGAGAGCGTGCGCGAGAAGCGGGCGAGCGCGGTCTTGCGAACGAGCTTGCCGAAGACCGGCACCTTCAGCTTGATCGCGTCCCACTGCTTGCGACCGTCTTCGGAGTTGATCCAGCGCCGGAACCCGAACGCGCCGCCGACCTCGGCGACGAAGATCGAGGTACCAGAACTTGCGGCAGACGTTCGAGATGTCGATGAGGATCTGCGTCGGCGCGGGCAGCGTGCCGCCGAGCTGCTTGTAGATCCCCTGGAACATCGGGATGACGAACAGCAGCATCGCGGTGACGATCGTCAGCACGAGGATCGCGACGACCAACGGGTAGGTCATCGCCGACTTCACCTTGCGGCGCAGCTCGACCTGCTTCTCGATCGTGTCGGCCAGGCGCAGCAGCACGCTGTCGAGCGCACCGCCGACCTCACCGGCGCGCACCATCGAGACGTAGAGGCGGTTGAACGCCTTCGGGTGCTTCGCCATCGCCTGCGAGAGCGACGAGCCCTTCTCGACGTCCATCCGGACCTGGTTGACGATCTCGGCGAGCGGCTTGCTCTCGGTCTGCTCGGCGAGGATGTTGAGCGAGCGCAGCAGCGAGAGGCCGGAGTTGATCATCGTCGCGAACTGGCGCGAGAAGACCGCGACGTCCTTCAGCTTGACGCGGTCGGACGAAGCCCGGGGATCTTCAGCTCGCGCTGGAGCGTCGTGCCGCCCTGCTGCTGGATCTCGATGGGCACGTAGCCCATCGAGCGCAGCTTGCTGACGACGAGCTGCGCGTTCTCGGCCTCGAGCGAGCCCTCGACGAGCTTGCCGCTCTTGTCCTTGACCTTGTACGTGAAACGTTTCGGGCATCGATCGATCAGCCCCGTTCAACGAGTCGGCGGAGGTCTTCTTCGTTCGCGCAACGCTCGAGCGCGGCCTCGAGCGAGATGCGGTGGCTGCGCACGAGCTGCGCGAGCGACATGTCCATCGTGACCATGCCGTAGCGCCCACCCGCCTGCAGCATCGAGTAGATCTGGTGCGTCTTGCCCTCACGGATGAGGTTGCGGATCGCCGGCGTGGCGACCATGCACCTCGCACGCAACCGCGCGGCCCTGGCCGTCGACGGTCGGCACGAGCTGCTGCGTGCAGATGCCCTGCAGCGCCGACGCGAGCTGCACCCGCACCTGCTGCTGCTGGTGCGCCGGGAACACGTCGATGATGCGGTCGATCGACTGCGGCGCGTCCTGGGTGTGCAGCGTCGCGAACACGAGGTGGCCGGTCTCGGCCGCGGTCAGCGCGGTCGAGATCGTCTCGAGGTCGCGCATTTCACCGACGAGGATGACGTCGGGGTCCTGGCGCAGCACGTGCTTCAGCGCGTTGGCGAAGGAGTGCGTGTCCTCGCCGACTTCGCGCTGGTTGATCAGCGAGCGCTTGTGCGTGTGCAGGAACTCGATCGGGTCCTCGACCGTCATGATGTGCACCGAGCGCTCGCGGTTCACGATGTCGATCAGCGACGCGAGCGTCGTCGACTTGCCCGAACCGGTCGGACCGGTGACGAGCACGAGACCGCGCGGCAGGTGCGCCCAACCCTGCACCGCCGGCGCGATGCCGAGCGCGCTCGAAGTCGACGATCTCGTACGGGATCGCACGCATGACGCAGCCGACGGAGTCGCGCTGCAGGAACACGTTCACGCGGAAGCGGCCCCGGCCCGGCAGCGCGTACGAGCGTGTCGAGCTCGAGCTCGTTCTCGAACTTCTCCCGCTGCTTCTGCGTGAGGATCGAGAAGACCATCTGGCGGATCTGCGAGCCGTTGAAGATCGGCAGCTCGGTGACCGGGCGCAGCTCGCCGTGCACGCGGATGACGGGCGGCGAGCCCGACGCGAGGTGGAGGTCGGAACCGCCCCACTGGATGACGAGGTCGAGCAGGTCGTTGATGTGCAGCTCGTCTTCGAGCTCCTCGCCGACGACCACGTTCGAGTGAACTCCGGCGCCGTCACCGTCGGCGGCGCCGTAGATCATCGCGATCGCGCGCATGAGCTCGCTGCGGTCGGCGACCGCGGGGATGATCTCGTAGCTGGTGGCGTGGCCGACCGCGGTGAGCGCGGCGTCGCTCGGCGGCTCCGCGAACGCGACGACGAGCTTCTGGCCTTCGAAGTCGACCGGCACCGCGACGTACTGGCGCGCGAGCTCGGCCGACAACGTCTCCGGCGCGTCCTGGTGGATCGGCGTCTCGAGGAAGTCGATGAAGCGGACGCCCATCTGTTCGGCGAGCGCGGCGGTGAGGTCCTTGCTCCCGACGAGGCCGAGCCGCAGCAGCACCGACGGCAGCGCCTGCTTGGTCCGCTCGGACTTCCTCGATCGCCTGTTCGAGGTCGTCACGGGACAGCACGTGGCGGTCGACGAGCGTCTCGCCGAATCGTCGCGCCTGGTTGGCCAGCATGGATGCGTCCCCCTCAGAGGCTCTCGGGCTGACCGGGTATCGGCGTCACATGGGCCCCGCTGAAGATCGACGTGCACGCCGGCATCAGGCGACGACTCGGAAGATCTCCTCGAGCGATGTCATGCCCTTGGCCGCTTTGCGCAGGCCGTCGGCTCGCATGCGAGACCATGCCCTGCATCAATGCGACCTTTTGGATGTCTTCGGACGAACGGCGCTCGATGACGCAGTCGCTTCGATCTCCTCGGACATCGTCATGACCTCGTGGATACCGAACCGGCCGCGGTAGCCCGTGCGCCCGCACGAACCGCAGCCGATCGCCCGGTGCAACGTCGGCCATTCGCCCGCCGCCAGCTCCTCGGTCGGCCAACCCGCTTCGAGCAGCTCGGCCTCGGTCGGCTGGTACGGCTCCTTGCACTTGTCGCAGAGCTTGCGGGCGAGCCGTTGGGCGACCACGCAGTCGAGCGCGCTCGGTGACGAGGAACGGCTCGACGCCCATCTCGACGAGCCGCATCGGCGTCGACGCGGCGTCGTTCGTGTGCAGGGTCGAGAGCACGAGGTGACCGGTGAGTGCGGCTTCGATGCCGATGATCGCCGTCTCTTTGTCGCGGATCTCACCGACGAGCACGATGTCGGGGTCGGCGCGCAGGATCGACCGCAACGCGCCGGCGAACGTCAGACCGGCCTTCGGGTGGATCTGCACCTGGTTGATGCCCGGGCAGCCGGTACTCGACCGGATCCTCGACCGTGATGATGTTGCGGTCGGCGCGTGTTCAGCTGGTTGAGCGTCGCGTACAGCGTCGTCGACTTGCCCGAACCGGTCGGGCCGGTCACGAGGATCGTGCCGTACGGCTTCGTGTACGACGCCTCGAACCGCGCGTGCGCCTCGGCGCAGGAACCCGAGATCCTCGAGCTTCAGGATCGCCTGGGTCTTGTCGAGGATGCGCATCACGACCTTTTCGCCGTACACCGTCGGCAGGGTCGCGACACGAAGGTCGATGCTGCGGCCGCTGACCTTCATCGTGATGCGGCCGTCTTGCGGGATGCGCCGCTCGGCGATGTTGATGTCGGCCATGACCTTGAGGCGCGAGATCACGCCGGCCTGGATGCTGCGGGGCGAGCGCATCACTTCGTGGAGCACGCCGTCGATGCGGAACCGGATGCGCAGGTCGCTCTCGTTCGGCTCGACGTGGATGTCGGACGCGCGATCGCCGACCGCCTGGTTGACGAGCAGGTTGACGAACTTGACGATCGGCGCGTCTTCGACGACCTCGGAGAGGGTCGAGAGATCGGTGTCGTCGTCGGCCTCGTCGGTCGCGGCCTGCATGACCTCGTCGACTTCGCCGTCGACGCGGAAGAAGCGTTCGATGGTCTCGATGATCTGGCTCGCGGTGGCGACGACGGTGCTTGACCTCGGCGCCGGCGAGGGCGCGGATGTCGTCGACCGCGAAGACGTTCGACGGGTCGGCCATCGCGACGACGAGCTTGCCGTCGTCCCAGCCGACCGGGATCGCCTGGTAGCGGCGGGCGAGCGACTCGGTCACGAGCGCGGCCACCGAACCGTCGATCGTGACGCTCGTTGAGGTCGACGAACTCGAGCCCGACCTGGCGGGCCAGGGTCCGCACGAGCTCGGCCTCGGAGATGGTGCCCTGCTCGATGAGCAGGCGACCGAGCGGTTTGCCCGATGCGGCTCTGTTCGACCACCGCCGCATCGAGCTGGGCCTCCGTCAGGAGTCCCTCTTCGATCAGCAGCGACCCGAGTGGCGTTCCGTCCGACACAACACCGCCTCCCCTACGCGTGAACGCTGTGAGTATCGGCACGTGCGCGTGCTCCGCTGTATCAGGATCTCACTCTCCGCGCGAAGGTTGCGGACGGCGGAATCGCCCCGACACGCCAACAGTGGGCACGCTCACGCACCGCCGGGGTACGTGCGCGTGCCCACTGTTGGGCGTTGGTTCTTGGTCGGGCGTCGTTCTGGGTCGGGTGGGCGGGGTCAGGAGTCGCGGAGGCCGGAGAAGGCGCTGAGGTAACGACCCTTTTCCGCGGGGTCGATCTCGCGCTCGAACTCCTCGGGCAGCTGCCCGTTCGGGCCGGGGTGCGGCGACTCGACGCCGGGGCCGTACGGCGCTTCCGGCTCGACCGCGGCCTCCAGCACCCGCTTGCGGTTTCCGTTGGTGCGGCCCGCGGCCGGGCGCGGCGGGCGGCGGGCCCACGTTGACGGCGCCCGAGTCGACCAGGGCGAGGACCGCGTGGCACACGTCGAGGACGGGGCGGTTGGTCTTGCGGACGAGGTCGCGCACGCTGCGGCGACCGTCGATGCGAGACCACCAGCTGCCAGCGCTCCCGGTCGAGGGTCAGCTCCTCCACCCCGAGATCGTCGGCGAGGCGGATCCGGCAGTCGAGCGACGGGATGACCGCCTGGATGTCGCGCCACTCCTCCACCAGGCGGGCGAGCTCGTCGATCGCGACCTCGAGGTCGACGGTGTCGTCACACGACCACGGCGGTTCCTCGGGGCCGAAGCGGAACTTGCCGTCGTCGGCCCGCTCCACCGCGAAGCACACGTCGATGACCCGAGCGAACAGCGCCGTGCTGTCGGTGAGCGGGTCGCCCGCTTCACTCGACTCGGCCGCGCAACAGCGGCCTTCGACGATGTAGAGCACCGCCGACGAGTTGGCGGCATCGAGCCACAGCGCACCCGTCTTGTGCGACTGCGCGAGCAGACCGAGCAGCTCCGGCAGTGCGAGCGTTTCCAGCGTTCCTTGCAGCACGACATCCCCCCGAAAATGGAGTCGGTTCTTGTGACTCCATCGGCGGGAAAGGCCGTTCAGCTTGAGCGTCCGCCCGCCAAGAGGTGCGAATCGGTCAGGCCGACGAACTTCAGAAGCGCAAACTTCAGGCCGGTGATCGCGAGCGCAACGCTTCTTCGGCCGCGGCGCGCATCGCCCCGACCGGCGCGACTGCGCCCGTCCAGCGTTCGATCTGCAGCGCGGCCTGATGCACGAGCATGCCGAGACCGTCGACGACCGCGGCGCCGCGGTCGAGCGCGCCCCGCAGGAGTGGAGTTTCGAGCGGGTGGTACACGAGGTCGGCGAACACCTGCCCGTGGTGCAAGGCGTCGAGGGGCAGCGGGAGCTCGACGGGTGTCGGTGCCCAGATCCATCCCGACCGGTGTGGCGTTCACGACCAGGTTCGCCGCCGTCGCCACCTCCGCCCGCTCGGACCAGGGCGCGGTCGCCCCGCCGGCCAGCCCGGCGGCCACTGCCGCGGCGTCGGGCTTGCGGGCACACACGAGAACGGTCGCGCCGGCCGCGCCGAGGGCGCGGGCCACGGCCCGGGCCGCGCCTCCCGCGCCGAGGACGACGACTCCCATGCCGGCCGGGTCGTGACCGGCGTCGCGCAGCGAGCGGAGGAAACCTTCGCCGTCGGTCGAATCGCCGACGAGGTGACCGTCGTTCACCGATCGAAACCGTGTTCACGCTGTGCAGCGCGGCCGCGTCGCGGGTGTCAGCTCGTCGCAGGCGGTCGCGGCCGCGGTCTTGTGCGGCATGGTGACCGACAGGCCACCCAGCCCGAGGGCGCGCATCGCGTCGAGCGCGCCGCGCGTGGCGCCGTCGGGCACCTCGAACGCGACGTAGACCCAGTCGAGTCCCGAGGGCCCGATACGCCGCGTTGTGGAGCACGGGCGAGAGCGAGTGCCGGACGGGATCGCCGATGACGCCCGCCACGCGTGTTGCACCCGAGATCGCCGCACCCGAAACGGTCAAAACGCGCCGTTCGCCTTCGCGATCGCGATGTTCGCGTTCTGCTGCTCGAGCGTGCTCGCGAACGCGGTGTCGCCCTTCTTGTCGATCACCACGTAGTACAGGTACTGCGTCGTCGCGGGCGCGAGCGCGGCCTTCAACGACGCCGCGCTGACCATCGCGATCGGCGTGGGCGGCAGCCCGGTGTGCGCGTAGGTGTTGTACGGCGAATCGATCAGCTTGTCCTTGTCGGACAACGTGCGGTTCTTCGGATCGCCGCGTGCGTAGATCAGCGTCGCGTCGATCTGCAGCGGCATACCGCGGGCGAGGCGGTTGTAGATGACCGACGCGATCAGCGGGCGGTCGCGCGTCGACCTTGGCCTCGGCCTCGACCAACGAGGCGACCTTGATCACGTCGTACGCGGAGTGGCCCTGCACGTTGGCGTTGGCGAGGCCGAGCGTGACCGCCTTCTTGTCGAACGTCGTGACCAGCGTCGACAGCACCTGGATCTCGTCCTCGTTCGCGGAGATGTCGTACGTGTCGGGCCAGAGCAGCCCCTCGAGGTTGTTCGTTCCCGCGGGCTCGAACGCGGACCGGACCGCGTTGTTCTGCGTCGCCTCGACGAACGGATCGACGGCCAGACCCGGGAGGTTCCCGACGCGCGCCGAGACCTGCTTCAGCCAGAAGCCGGGCGGGATCGTCAACTTGACGTAGTCGATGTGCGGGCCCTTCTTCATCGTCTTGACCGCGGAATTGACGCCCATGTTCTTGCGGAGCTCGTAGGTGCCGGCCTCGAAATTGGTGTCGCCGTTGAGGCGCGAATACACGTTGAACACCCACGACGGACCGATCACGCCGCGATGCGAGAGCTCGGTTGCCGATGCACGGAACGCCGCAGCCGTAGGCGATCTGCACCTGCGACCTTGGCGCCGGAACCGCCGGGCGGATTCGAGCTGCCACCAGAACCACGCGACTCCGATGACGAGCACGACGAGCGGGCACGACGACGAGGCCGAAGAGCACGAGCGCGGTGCGACGGCCGCGGCTCAAGCTCATGGCTTGGCCCGCTCGAGCCACGACTGGAGCATGACCGCCGCCGCGACCTTGTCGACCACGTCGCGGCGCGCGTCGCGGCGTACGCCGCCTTCTATCAGCGCGCGCTCGGCGGTGACCGTCGTGAGCCGCTCGTCGTGCACGACGACCTCGATGTCGCCCGCAGATCGCCGCAGCGCCTCGACCTCGGCCAGCGCGGCCGCGGCCGCGGGCCCAGTGCGGCCCGAGAGCGACAGCGGCAGGCCGACGACGATCACGTTGGCGCCGTCTGCTCGGGCGCGGTCCGACGATGGCGCGTCGGTCGGCGACCGGATCGCCGCTGCGGCGCAGCACATCGTGCGGCGACGCAACCGTGCGAGACGGGTCCGAGAGCGCGAGCCCGATGCGTCGCTCACCCGAGGTCGACGCCGAGCGCGCGGGTGCCGGCCGTCGCGGTCACGACCCCCACTGCGCCGCCAGCTCGCGGGCGACCGCGAGCGCCTCGTCGATGCCGGCCGACGTTCTGACCGCCGCCGACCACCGCATCGGCGCCGCGCCCGACACCGCCGCCGAGCTTGCCGACCGCGGGCTTGGCGATGGCGTCGGCCGACGCGCCCTTGGCCACGAGGTCCTTGCTGACGGCCACCGCGATCGCGGCCTTGCCGTCGGCCGCACCGGCGAGCACGACCACACCGCTGCCGAGCGTGCGCACGGTCTCCTGCGCGAGCTGCTTCAGATCACCGGTGCCGAGGTCGTCGACGCGCACGACGAGGAGGCCGTTCTGCGGCCTGCTCCGCGAGATCGCCGGCCGCGTCGGCGGCTGCCTTGGCCTTCAGCCCGCGGAGCTCGTCCTCGAGCGCGCGCACCTGCTCCGAGAGCCGCTCGATGCGATCGGGCACTTCCTTCGGGCGTGGCGCGCAGGAGGTCGCCGGCCCGGCGGAGCAACTGCTCTTCGTACTCGATGTACTCGAACGCGCCGTCGCCGGTCATCGCCTCGATGCGCCGGAGGTTCGAACCGATCGAGCCTCTCACTGACGACCTTGATCGGTCCGATGAAGCCGAGCGCGTGCACGTGCGTGCCGCCGCACAGCTCCGTCGACGGACCGGCTTCGAGCACGCGCACGATGTCGCCGTACTTCTCGCCGAAGAACGCGATCGCGCCGATGCGTTCGGCTTCGGCCTTCGTCGTCTCGTAGTGGCGGACGGGCGCGTCGGAGATGACCTGCGCGTTGGCGAGGCGTTCGACCTGCGCGAGCTGGTCGGCGGTGACCGGTTCGTGGTGGGAGAAGTCGAAGCGCAGGCGATCGGGACCGACGAACGAACCGGCCTGCTGCACGTGGGTGCCGAGCACTTCGCGCAGCGCCCAGTGCAACACGTGGGTGGCGGTGTGGTTGCGGCGGATGCGGTCGCGGCGCACGCCGTCGATCTCGGCCGTCGACCTCGTCGCCCTCGCACGACCGTGCCGACTGCGCACCCGGCCGCGGTGCAACGTGACCTGACCGGGCAGGCCGTACTGCGTGTCGATGATGTCGATGACCGCGCCGGGCGCGGTCGTGATCGTGCCGGTGTCGCCGACCTGGCCGCCCGACTCCGCGTAGAACGGCGTGCGGTCGAGCACGACGTCGACTCGACGCCTTCGGTCGGCCTGACCGACGCGCTCGCCGCCGACGAGCAGCGCGAGCACCTTGGCGGTCGACGAGTACTCCTGGCGGCCGGTGAACTCGGTGGGACCGTGCGCGTCGACGAGCTCGCGGAAGACCTCGAGCGGCGCGCCCTGCGCCGCGCCGGCTTCGGCCGCGTCGGCGCGGGCCGCGCACGCGCTGCTCCTGCATGCGCTCTTCGAAGCCGGCGAGGTCGACGGCGCGGCCGCGCTCCCCCGCGATCTCGCGCGTGAGGTCGATCGGGAATCCGAGCGTGTCGTGCAGGAAGAACGCGTCGTCGCCGGAGACGTCTTTCTCGTCGACGATCTCGGAGAGCATGTCGACGCCGCGCTGCAACGTGGCGCGGAACGATTCCTCTTCGCGCTCGACGATCTTGCGCACGACTTCGTGCGACGCCGCGAGCTCGGGATACGCGTTGCGCATCGTGGCGACGACCGCGTCGACCATCTCCGGCATCACGACGTTGCGCGCGCCGAGCAGATACGCGTGCCGCACCGCGCGGCGGATGATGCGGCGCAGCACGTAGCCGCGCTCCTGGTTCGACGGTCGCACGCCGTCGTTCACCATGAAGGTCATCGTGCGCGCGTGCTCGGCGATGATGCGCAGCGAGACGTCGGTCGCTCGCTCGGTAGCTGCCGTAGCGCGACGCCGGTGACGCGTTCCGCGGCCGCGATCAGCGGCACGGAACACGTCGATGTCCCAGATCGACGGCTTGCTCCTGCACGACCATGAGGTTGCGTTCGAGACCCGCGCCGGTGTCGATGCACGGCTTCGGCAGCGGCGAGCGCGTGCCGTCGGCCTGCTGGTCGAACTGCATGAACACGAGATTCCAGATCTCGACGTAGCGGTCGGCCTCGGTGACCGGGCCGCCGTCGGGGCCGAACTCGGGACCGAGGTCCCAGAAGATCTCCGACGACGGAGCCGCACGGCCCGGTGTCGCCCATGCGCCAGAAGTTGTCTCGTCGCCGAGCCGCTGAATGCGCTCGGCCGGGAAGCCCGACGCGCGTCGCGCCAGATGCCGTCCGGCTTCGTCGTCGTCCTCGTGCACCGTGACCCAGAGCCGGTCGGGATCGAGCTGCAGGACGCCGCGTGTAGAACTCCCACGCCCACGGGATCGCGTCGGACTTGAAGTAGTCGCCGAAGCTGAAGTTGCCGAGCATCTCGAAGAACGAGAAGTGACGATTCGTGCGGCCGATGTCGTCGAGGTCGTTGTGCTTGCCGCCCGCGCGCACGCACTTCTGCACCGAGACCGCCCGCTTGTACGGGGCCGTCTCCTCGCCGGTGAAGAACGACTTGAACGGGACCATGCCCGCCACGGTGAAGAGCAGCGACTTGTCGACGGGGATGACGCTCGCCGACGGGACGTGCACGTGGGCGCGCTCGGTGAAGAACTCCACGAAGGCGCGGTCGTAGCTCGTCGGCGGTGGTCGGACGGTCGGGCATCGCCGGTTCAGGTTACTTGCCGCCGCTACGGACGGAGCTGCCTTTGAGGGCCGCTTCCCGGGCCGCGCATGGCGTCGCGGCCCTCGTTCACAGCCGCCCGCACGTTGCCGCTCCAGCGGTCGACGACATCGGGCGGGGCGAGGCGCACCGCGACCCGGCGCACCCGGCGCATCAGCGTCCACGACGACCCGAGCCCGAGCAGGAAGCCGATGATCAGCCACACCAGGCGCTTGATCACGATGCCGATCTCCGGCGTTTCGACGGCGGGTTCGGGGCGCGGTCGGAGCGACTCGCCGTCGCGCAGACGTTGCGCGGCGCGCGACACGCCGGTGCCGAAGGCCATCGCCTTCACCACCGGGGTGGCGATCGCGCGCTTCGCTTCGTCGAGACGCTCGGCCGACGTGACGAGCCGTTCGACGCGGTCGATCTCGTCCGCGGCATCGTCGACCGACGCGCGCGCCTCGTCGAGCAGCGCGAGCGCGTCGTCTTGCAGCACGCCGAGCGGCGGCGCGCAGCTCGGCGCAACGTGCGCGTGAGCAGCGACGAGCACGGTGGCGAGGACGACGACGAGCAATCGTCACGACCGTGGCCGCGACCACCGCCAGCACGTCACCCGTCGACATCGTCAGCTTCAGCCTCGTGTCGTTCTCGCCGTCGGCGTCGTTCGCCACTGCTCGATCAGACGCCGCTCGGCACCGTGCTCGCGGGCCCGGTAGAAGCTGCTCGCCGGCCACCTCGACCGGAAGGTGCTCCTGCGGAACCCACCCGGCCGGATCGTCGTGAGGATAGACGTAGCCCTTGCCGTGGCCGAGTATCTGCGCGCCCCTGTAGTGCGCATCCCGCAGGTGGATGGGCACGGCGCCGGGCCGGCGGTCGCGGACGGCGGCCTGGTGGCCGCGCCGAGCGCGGCGATCACGCTGTTGCTCTTGGGCGCCAGCGCGAGGTGGATCACCGCGTGCGCGAGGTTGATCGCGACCTCGGGCAGGCCGACGTACTCGACGGCGCGGGCCGCGGCGTCGGCGGTGAGGAACGCCTGCGGATCGGCGAGGCCGATGTCCTCGCTCGCGAGGATGACGAGCCGGCGCGCGATGAAGCGCGCGTCCTCGCCCGCTTCGAGCATGCGCGCGAGCCAGTAGAGGCCCGCGTCGGGATCGGAACCGCGGATCGACTTGATGAACGCGGAGATGATGTCGTAGTGCTCGTCGTCGCCGTAGCGGACGCTGCGGAGCGCGAGCGCGGCTTCCGCGTCGGCGAGCGTGATCGTCGTGCGGTCGGCCTGCACGGTGAGCGCGTGCGCGACCTCGAGGACGGTGAGGAGATGGCGCGCGTCGCCTTCGCTCTTGTCGACGAGATGGCTGCAGCGCGTCGTCGTCGATCGTCGGTCGGCTCGTTGCCGAGGCCGCGCTCGACGTCGGTGAGCGCGCGACGCGCGAGTTCGTCGAGCGCGTCGTCGTCGAGCGGCTCGAGCCGGAACAGCGTGCTGCGCGAGAGCAACGGTCCGGTGAGCGAGAAGAAGGGGTTCTCGGTGGTCGCGCCGACGAGCACGAGGAGACCCTCTTCGACGAACGGGAGCAGCACGTCTTGTTGCGCGCGGGAGAAGCGGTGCACCTCGTCGAGGAAGAGGATCGTTCCCTGGCCGCGCTCGCCGAGGCGGGCCCGGGCGCGCTCGGCGACCTCGCGCACGTCCTTCACGCCCGCGCTCACCGCGCTCAGCGTCTCGAACGCCTTCTCGCTGACGCCCGCGACGAGGCGGGCGATGGTGGTCTTGCCCGTGCCGGGCGGCCCCCAGATGATGACCGACGAGAGCCGGTCCGACTCGATGAGCACGCGGAGCGGCTTGCCCGGGCCCGAGCAGATGCTGCTGCCCGACGACCTCGTCGAGCGTCCGCGGCCGCAACCGCGCCGCGAGCGGCGCCTTCCGCGCCAGCCGCTCCTCCACCGCCGAAGCAAACAGATCAGGACCCGCGACTCACCCCCCAGGCTACGCGCCCCATCACCCGCAACAGTTGCGAGCAACCGGCGTCACGCGCCAACCTTGCTACGGTCACGTAAGCGTGCCCGACGCTGGCGCTGCAGCCAGCGCTGCCGTCGGTCGCGATCGACGATCTCGCGATCGGACGACTGGCGTCGGTGAAGACCAGCGGAATCCAGCCGGCCGCGGCAGAGCGCCGTCAGGCGCTCACTGTCGTACGCGACCGCGCTCGCGCCGCGTATGAAACGGCAGTCCGTAGTACTCGGCGAAGACCTTGACGTTCGGGCCACGCGAAGTCGGGTCGAAACGTCTTCGACCCACGACTCGCACCACGGTACTGCTGCACCGGCAACGGCAGGCCGGCACTGCGCAACACATCGAGCACCTGAAGCTCCGACGCGACTCCCGCCGGGATCGAACCCGGGATCTCGCTGCGCGAGCAGGATCGGACGATCGACATGTGACGTCCGGGTCCGGATTCGAGTCGCCTCCGCGCAGTCGCGCGAGACGGACGAAGCGAGGCGACGTCCGCGCCGGAGCCCATCGTCGAGCGCGCGACCGAGCTGGAATTCGCTCAGAACGGTCGTGCAATCGCACAGCGTGCGCTCGAATGTCGTACACGGAATCCCGAGCCGACGCGTCGCATCGGACTCGTCGAAGCAGCGGGTGCGGTGCAAGCACCACGCTCAGAGACTCGCGTCCGCTGCCGTCGCCCGACCGTCACCTCGATAGCCGATCTTCGGCGTCGTAGGCTCGAACCCCCAAAGACGAGCCGCGGCCGAGTGCGACGCGACCGCGGATCCGTCCGACGGACAGCACGGCACGCCAACAGAACCTCGTTCCCAGCTGACCTCGCGTACCCGACGAGTCGCGAACACCCGCGGCCGGACCCGACGCAGCACCCGACGCTCGCCGACCGATCCCGTTGACCTCGCGTTCGAGACAGCCGGCGATACGTCAGCTGATCCCAGCGTGACAAGCCCGCGTTGACCGAGACGCGACGGTTGCCAGTAGGTCGAGACGGCTTCTCATCCGCCGCACCGTAGGTGCGCGGTGCGCCACCATCGCCGAACGGCGTGCCGTGGCGCACGCTCACATACCGCTGCGGTACGTGAGCGGTGCCCACTGTTGGCGAGATGGGCGGTTAGGCGGGAGGTTATTTGGGGGGTTGGTCGAGGAGTTTTAGGCCGAGGTCGCGGAGTTGTTTGGGGTCTACTGGACTCGGGGCGCCGGTCAGCGGGTCGACGCCGGACTGCGTCTTCGGGAACGCGATCACCTCGCGGATGTTCTCCTCGCCGGACAGGATCGCGACGAAGCGGTCGATGCCGACGGCGAAGCCCGCGTGCGGCGGCGCGCCGAACCGGAACGCGTCGAGCAGGAACCCGAACCGCTCCTGCGCGTCGGTCGGCATCGATGCCGATCACCGAGAAGATGCGCTGCTGCACGTCGGGGCGATGGATACGCACCGAACCCGAGCCCAGCTCCCAACCGTTCAACACGAGGTCGTACGCCTGCGGCGCGCACCGACAGCGGATCGGACTCCAGCCGGTCGATGTCGTCGGGGTGCGGCATCGTGAACGGGTGGTGCATCGGCGTCGGCGATGCCGTCGTCGGTCGTCTTCGAACAGCGGGAAGTCGACGACCCACAAGAAGTGCAGCCCGCCCTCGGTCGACCGGCGGCCGGCCGAGGTCGAGACGCAGCGCGCCCAGCACCGATCGCGCACCATCGAGCGCTTGCCCGCGACGATCAGGATGAGATCGCCCGACGACCGCGCCCAACGCGTCGACGAGCGCGAGCTGCTCGGCCTCGGAGAGGAACTTCACGACCGGCGATTCGAGCGCGCCGCCGTCGCGCACGCGCATCCACACGAGCCCGGCCGCGCCCAGTGACTTGGCCCGGTCGGTCGAGCGCGTCGAGCCGCGAACGCGTCATGTCGCCTTGGCCCTCGACCCGGATGCCCTTGATCGCGTCGGCGCCCGCGAACGCGCGGAACTCGGTGGCGCCGAACACGTCGGTCAGCTCGACCAGCTCCATCCCGAACCGGACGTCGGGCTTGTCGGAGCCGAACCGCTCCATCGCCTCGTGCCACGTCATGCGCGGGATCGACGCGGGCACCTCGCCCGGACGCGCCACCTCGGCCGCGGCGAGCACCGCGACCGACACCGCGTCGAGCACGTCGTCCTGGTCGGCGAACGTCATCTCGACGTCGAGCTGCATGAACTCGAACTGGCGATCGGCGCGGAGGTCTTCGTCGCGGAGACAGCGTGCGATCTGGAAGTAGCGGTCGAAGCCGCCGACCATCAGCAGCTGCTTGAACAGCTGCGGGCTCTGCGGCAGCGCGTAGAACTCCCCCGGCCGCAGACGCGACGGAACGACGAAGTCGCGCGCGCCTTCCGGCGTCGACGCGATGAGCATCGGCGTTTCGATCTCGACGAAGTCCTGCGCGGCCATCGCCTCGCGCATCACGCGGTTCACCGCCGCCCGCACGCGCAGGTTGCGCTGCATCGGCGCGCGCCGGAGGTCGAGGTAGCGGTGCCGCAGCCGCAACACCTCGTCGACGTCGACCCGGTCGTCGAGCGGGAACGGCGGCGGCTCCGACTCGTCAACACTTCGATCTCGCCCGCGACGACCTCGACCGCGCCGGTCGGCAGGTCGTCGTTGACCGTTCCCTCGGGCCGAGCCGAAACGTCGCCCACGATCGCGCACGACCCATTCGCTGCGCAGACGGTGCGCGACCTCGAGCCCCGGCGCGTTGCGGATCGACGACCACTTGCACGATGCCCGCGACGTCGCGCACGTCGAGGAACACCTTGCCGCCGTGATCGCGGCGGCTCGCCGACCCAACCGCAGATCGGCGACCGACTCGCCGATGTCGTCGGCGCGCAGGTCGCCGGCTCGATGCGATCGCATCATGATGTTGCTTCGTCCTTCCTCGTCCGCAGCCACGCCGCGATCTCTTCGCGCCGCACTTCGGACTGTGCGGGTTCGACGGCTCGCAGATCGCTGCACCGCGACCATGCCGCGCTCGGCTTCCTTCGCGCCGACGATGACGGCCCACCGCGCGCCCGACTCGGTCGGCCGCGGTCATCTGTCTTCTTGACCGAGCCGGCCGCCATACGCGCGATCGGCCGAGAGCCCCGACTCCCGGAGCTCGGCGAGCAACGCGCGCGGTGTCGGGCACGCCGACGAGATCGACGACGAACACGTCGACGCGCGCCGCCGGCACCGGCAACACGCCTTCGGCATCGCACGCGAGCAAGAGCCGTTCGATCCCCGAACCGAATCCGATCGACGGCGTCGGCGGCCCACCCATCTCCTCGGCGAGCCGGTCGTAGCGGCCGCCACCACCGATCGCGTTCTGCGCGGCGTCGAGCGCGCCGCTGGCGAACTCGAACACCGTGCTCGTGTAGTAGTCGAAACCGCGCACGAGCCGCGGCGAGATCTCGAACGGGATGCCGAGCGCCTGCAGACCTTCTTGCACGCGCGCGAAGTGCGCGGCCGACGCGTCGCTCAGGTACTCGCCGAGTTGCGGCGCGTGCTCGAGCATCTCGAACCAGTCGGGACGCTTCGAATCGAGGATGCGCAACGGGTTCGCCTCCGCGCGTTCCATCTCGGCGCCGATCAGATCCGCGTGCGCGTGCCAGTACGCGAGCAACACCTCGCGGTAGCGCGTCGCGCGTCTCGGCGTCGCCCATCGAGTTGAGGAGCAGGCGCACGTCGCGCAGCCCGAGGTCGCGACAGAATCCCCACAGCAGCTCGATGATCTCGACGTCGACGTCGGGATCGTCGATCCCGATCACCTCCGCGCCGAGCTGCCAGTGCTGGCGATAGCGGCCGGCCTGCGGCTGCTCGGCCCGGAAGTTCGGCGCGAGGTACCAGACCTTCCACGGCGTGGTCGGGCGGTGTTGCACGAACGCCCGCACGACGGGCGCCGTGCCCTCGGGCCGCAGCGCGAGCCGCCGGCCGCCGCGGTCGACGAAGTCGTACATCTCCTTGCGCACGACGTCGGTGCGTCTCGCCGACCCGGCGAACACCTCGTAGTGCTCGACGATCGGGCGTCAGCAGCAGGCCGTAACCGAAGCGTTCGGCGCGGGCGGCGAAGCGGGCGACGACATCGGTCCAGCGCGCCGAATCCGGCGGCAGCACGTCGAGCATGCCCTTGGGCGCGCGCATGACGTCTCGGTCCGCTGGCATGCGCGGCATGCTAGCCAGCAGGCCGTTGCGCCGCCGATGATGTATTGCGCTACGGAACCTACGGAACGAGTTTCGGTGCAATCTCGGCGTAGGAGATGCGGAGCCACGCCGATTGCGTCGGGCTCAAGAAGTACGGCGGGCTCAGGTACTTGAGCCGGGTGTCGTAGGTGTAGTGCTTGTTGTAACCCGACAGGACCGTCCCGGTACTCGTGTCGAACGTGCCGACCGGGCCGCGGAACTCCTGCGCGATCACGCCGTTGATGATGAGGTTGTCGGATCCGGCGACGGAGCAAGGGTCGCCGACGGTGCAACTGCTCGCGCCCTGGTCCCAGTTCTGCACGTAGAACGAGTGCCGCAGCGACATCATGGCGGCATCGATGGTCAGGTTGCTCGAGACGTCCGCCGACCCGGAGTGCACGACCGCGATGTCGTTCGTCGCGATCAGGCCGAGCACGTCGTTACCGGCCGGGTACTGGTGGTAGAGGATGTTCCCGGTGATGTCGATGTCGTCTGTCGGTCGACGATCGTCAGCTGACCCTTCAGCGTTCCGCTGACACTCGCGTCGCCGTTGCACACGGTGCCCGAGCACGACGAGTGGTTCGGGTCGGTGGTAGCCGCCGGCACGGTCTGCACGTAGATCACGCCGTTGGTCGGCAAGGCCACAGCCGTTGCCCGACTGCGCAGTTCGAGCTCTTGGTCTTCGGGCTCGTCACGTTCATCTTGCCGTTCGACACGAGAGTGATGGTCGTTTGACCGGTATACAGACAGCCGGTGCCACCCTGCGCCCGTCGGCCTGCGTTTCGATCGAAGTGTTCGCGGGCGGGAACGGCAGGATCGTCCCGCTCGCGGGATCGCCCGTTCGGCCCGCGAAACTCGGGGTGTTCGCACAGTTGAGCGGGTTGAGCACCGCGTTCCGTTGGCCCCGGTTCCAGTCAGCGGACCCGGGCCGCCGAACTGCTTGCTCTGGAACGCGTTGTTGCTCGTGGCGGAGTTGTAGTACGTGTCGACATTGTCGTTGAACGTCGGGCTGCCGCACACGTACAAGCCGTCGTTGCTAGTGCACCGGGCCGTTCATGACCGCAGACGTAGACCAGTAGACGACGCCACACGTACTCAGGTTGCTGGGGCCGTACTTGTTGACACCCGCCACCGGGTTCCACTGCCAGGAGTAGAACCTGCGCGATGAGTTCGAGTCGGCACCGGTGAGCGCGGGGTCGGTGATCTCGTAGTCGGTGAGCCAGAGGTAGTCGAGGAAGCCCTGGCGGCGGAGTCCGAGGCTCACGGTCCGCACCGTGCCGGCACCGGAACACGCGCCGCTCGGGTTCGTGAGGCGCTTGCCGGAGGAGGTCAGGTACACAATTCCGGTGGAAGCCGTCTGCGTCGTGTTCGGCGTGTACCGGAAGCATTCCGCGTTCGAGTCCAAACCGGCAACCCGCGTCCACCCGGTAAAGGCCGTGTTGGCGGGCGAAGGCGGGTTGGTGGCGCTGTAGGTCCAGTAGTTGCTGTTCTGCCCGAGTCGGTTCATGTAGTCGTCGACGCCGGCCTCGGCCGCCGCGAGCGCGGACTCGTGATCCTGGTCGTGGCGCGACAACGGCAACTGCGCGATCGCGCCCTGAACGATCGCGAGCGGAATGAGCGTCATCAACAACACGACGATGATCGCGATGATCATCGCGATGCCGCTCTCGTCGTGAGAGCCGTCGGTCTGGGCGCGGAAGCGTTTGCAGAAGAACTGGATCATGAGGTCACGTGTTCGGGTTGTAGTCGACGTTGCGAACATGGATACGAGTCGAGATGACGACAACCGGCGAGTTCGGATGCACGCGGACTCGGAGCGTTATACCGACCGAGTCGATGCTGCGTAGACCGGTCAGGGTCGTGATGGGAACCGGAATCGCATTCACCGGGTCGCTCGCCGTGTAGTAGGTGAAGATCGGCTGACTCGTATCGAGGTACTTGCCGTCGATGCGATTGATCGCCGCCGTGGTGTACGTGTAGTTGCCGGTGCCGACAGGGCGTCGGGTGGCGTCGCGTCCTCGTGGAAGGCGTACAACCGGTCGTGCCGATCTGCGACACGTAGGCGTGCATCTTGATCGGGCCCGCTGCCGGGCGCGCTCGAGGTCGGTCAAGCTCGCGTAGAACACGAGATCGTTCGAGTTCGCCGACGCGAATGCTGCGGTCAGCGTCGTCGGCGCGACCGCGGTGCGCAGGTCTTTGGTGATGCGATCGGCGATGGTCTGGCCTTCGGCTTCGGCCGAGAAGCGGTCGGTCGTCTTCGCGGCCTGGTTCGACATGACGTTCACGACGCCGAACGCGGCTGCGGTCACCAGCGACAGCAACGACATCGCGATCATCATCTCGATGAGCGTGTAGCCCCGCTCCGAGCGACGGGTCCGCAGGAAACTCCGGAGGCGCCTCAACTGATCGGCACCGGAATCGAGCCGCCGAACTTCGTCGTCGCGGCGCCAGTACCACTGACTCCATAGACCCCGTCCGGCTTCACCCAGACGTTGACGGAACCCTTCTTCGCGCCCGACTGCGCCTTGATCGTGAAGTGCCCGAGGGGCATCCCGGTGACGCTGTCGCCGGTGGCGTTCGTCGCCGCCAGACCGTAGGGCGCGGGCAGCGACGGGGCGCTCGCGGTCCCGGCGGTGCATACCGCGACGTACGGCGCCGAGAACGACGTCTCCGCGGCAGTGACGGTGGCGCCCGACACCGCAACCCCGGCTGCCGTGACGTGCACCGGCAGCGTGTAGAGCGAAAGCGTCACCGCCGCCGAACCACCCGGCGCCAGCGCAATGGGAACGGGGGCGGCAGTGGGATAGAACGCGTTACGACTCGTGTCCTTGCCCAGGGGGTTGTTGTCGGTACAGCTCCCGGCGAACACGGTGTAGCCGCTCGCGTAGGGGAAGAGCCCGGGCGAGGTCGTGACGTCGCCTGCCGCGCCGGCGAAAGAGAACTGGGAATACGGCTGCAGGCCCGTGTTCGCAACCGAGTCGTACATGCCGGTTGCGTGCGCAGGCGCACCGGGCGTGTTCGTCGGCGACGGCAGCGTCGCGACGATCGTGGCGGGCGTGTCGTACTGGAACTGCAGCGGTACCGTCTGACCGATCGAGACCGACGCGGTCTGCACGGGCGCGGCCGATTCTTGATCCCCGACTCCGGTGCCCTCGGTGACGGTCACCGTGTACGTGCCCGGCGGGTAGAAGGCGAAGTACGCGCAGCCTTCGGTCGTGGTCTGCAGGGTCGCGGTGGCCGGCCCGGCGATCTGCACGCTGATGTCGCTCGCCGCGGCACCGGTCGAATCGAAGACCTTCACCGCGATCGAACCGCTCGCCGGGTTGTACACGCCGACAGGCGGGCTCAGGTTCGTGATCTCGGTGACGGGTTGCGTACCACCCATGTCGGGCCAGGTGACGGTCTCGACGACGTGCAGAATTGCGCCGGTCGAGGTCAGGGACGGGTTGTCGCACGAGCTCGTTGTCGAGTTCGTCCCGATGAGCTCGGCGTCCTGATGCACCGAGAACTGGATGCCGTTGATGAGCTGGGCATTGTTCGCCGCGATCGGCGTCGCCGGGAAATCGGTACCGCCCTGCACGATATTGCCGAACTGCGCCGGGTTGGCGGCCATGCCCCGCACGTTCTCCATCGCCTCGGTGGCGAGGTTCGCGGCCACGACGCGGTTGCGCGTGTTACCCGAGGTGATGATCGCGTTCTCGAACAGCAACGCAGCACCGAGCATCGCAATGACCAGGACCGTGATCGCGACGAGGACCTCGACGATCGTGAAACCATCGCTGTCCGAACGTGAACGCGGCTCCACGATTGCATCCCCTCCGGAGGCCCGGTGTGGTTGGTCGGCTCTGGCCCTCGCAGGGAATCGGTCGATTCCCCCTACGGCTTGAGCCGGAACCGGCGGGTCACGTACCCCGGCGACCCCGATGGGGCTTGACGCGCGTTATGGCTTGTTGCCGGGGAGCACGCGTGATGCTTCGTATACCGAATCGACCCGTTTGACCGCGGCCAGGATCGAGTCGAGATGGCCGGGATCGGCGAGCTCGAACTCGAACCGCAAGCGCGCGATGCGGTCGGTCTGGGTCTGCGAAGTGCACGAGAGGATGTTGACGTGGTGCTCGGAGAGCACGTCGGCGATGTCGCGCAGCAGCTTGGAACGGTCGAGCGCTTCGACCTCGACCGAAACCGTGTAGTTGCCGGGCGCGTCGTTGTCCCACTCGACCTCGATGACGCGGTCGGCCTGACTCCGCAGGCTCACCGCGTTCGCGCAGTCGGTGCGGTGCACCGACACGCCGCGACCACGCGTGACGAAGCCCATGATCTCGTCGCCCGGCACCGGGCGTGCAGCACCGCGACAGCCGAACCATGACGTCGTCGAGGCCCTCGACGTGCACGCCCGCGCCGGTGCGGCGATGGCCGCGCGCGCGCGGCGGGCGGCCGACGGTGGTCGGGAGCTGTTCCTCGCCCCCGCGCAGCTCGCGCTGGATGCGCTGGACGACGGCCTTGGCCGACACGTGCCCTTCGCCGATGCCGACGTAGAGACCTTCGAGGTCGGCGTAGTGGAGTTGCTCGGCGACCTTGGCCAGGACGGGCGAACCGAAGAGCTTCTGCACGGGCAGCGCCTCGCGCCGCATCGCCTTGACGAGATCGTCGCGGCCCTGGTCCATCGCGTCGACGCGGCGCTCACGGGAGAACCACTGCCGGATCTTCGAGCTGGCGCGCGGCGTCTGGACGAACTGCGTCCAGTCGCGGCTCGGGCCCGCGCCTTCGACCTTGCTCGTGAAGATCTCGCAGGTGTCGCCCGACTGCAGCGCGGAGTCGAGCGGGACGAGCCGCGCGTTCACCCGCGCCCCGATGCAGCGGTGACCGACCTCGGTGTGGATCGCGTACGCGAAGTCGACCGGCGTGGCGCCCGGTCGGCAGCGTGATGACCCGGCCCTTGGGCGTGAAGACGAAGACCTCGTCTTGTTCGAGGTCGATCTTCAGGCTCTGCATGAACTCGGTCGGGTCGGTCGTCTCCTTCTGCCAGTCGACGATCCGCTGCAACCAGACGAGGTCCTCGGCCGGGTTGCGCTGCTCCTTGTAGCCCCAGTGCGCGGCGACGCCGTACTCGGAACGGCGGTGCATCTCGCTCGTGCGGATCTGGAACTCGACGGCCCGGCCCTGCGGCCCCACCACCGTCGTGTGCAACGACTGGTAGAGGTTGAACTTGGGCATGGCGATGTAGTCCTTGAACCGACCCTGCACCGGACGCCACAACGCGTGGATCGAGCCCAGCGCGCCGTAACAGTCCTTCACCGAATCGACGATGACCCGCACGCCGACGAGGTCGTTGATCTCCGCGAACTCCTTGCCCCGCACGACCATCTTCTCGTAGATCGACCAGTAGTGCTTCGGCCGGCCGGTCACCTCGGCATTGATGTGCAGCTGTTCGAGCCGCAGGCGCACCGCGCTCGACGACCTCTTCGAGGTAGCGCTCGCGCTCCCCCGCGTGCTGCAGCACCATCGCCTCGATCTCGGCGTACCGCTTCGGGTGCAACACCGCGAACGCGAGGTCTTCGAGCTGCCACTTGACGTCCTGCACGCCGAGCCGGTGCGCGAGCGGCGCGTAGATGTCGAGCGTCTCCTGGGCGATGCGCTTCTGCTTCGCCTCGGGCAGCGACGCGATCGTGCGCATGTTGTGCAGCCGGTCGGCGAGCTTGATGAGCAGGACGCGCACGTCCTTCGCCATCGCGACGAGCATCTTGCGCATCGTCGCGGCCTGCTGCTCTTCGCGGGAGTCGAACTCGAGGCGGTCGAGCTTGGTGACGCCGTCGACGATCGCGGCGACGTCGGGGCCGAAACGCTTCTCGAGATCGTCGAGCGTGACCGACGTGTCCTCGACCGCGTCGTGCAGCAGCGCGCCCGCGAGCGTGATGTCGTCGAGGCCGAGATCGGAGAGGATCATCGCGACGCCGAGGGGATGCGCGATGTACGGATCGCCCGAGCGGCGGACCTGATCGCGGTGCGCGTCGCGGGCGACCTCGTAGGCGTCCTCGATGAGCGTCGGTCTCGCGCTGGTCGTCGCCGGCGCGCACCGACGCGAGCAGCGGGCGCAGCGCGCTGTCGATGTGCGGGCGGCCCCGGCGGTCGACGGGTGGGCGCGCTAGTCATGGGTCACCCCCGCGCTACTCATAGGTGACCAACGCGTGGATGTCGTAGCCGCACGAGCTGGTCGCGGCCGTGCAGGAAGCCGAGCTCGAGCACGAACGCGAAGCCGATGACGATCGCCGCCCAGCCGCTCGACGAGCCGGGCGGTGGCCGCCGCGGTGCCGCCGGTCGCGATCACGTCGTCGACGATCAGCACGTGCTCCCCCGGCGCGATCGCGTCGCGGTGGATCTCGAGGAGGTCGGTGCCGTACTCGAGCACGTATTCCTCGCGCTCGATCTCCCACGGCAGCTTCCCGGGCTTGCGCACGGGCACGAAACCGGCCTGGAGGCCGTACGCGACGGGCGCCGCGAACACGAAGCCCGCGCGCCTCGATCCCGATGACCTTGTCGACATGCGTGGCGCGCGAACGGCTCGGCCAGCGCGTCGACCGCGGCCCGGAATGCGTCCGGCGCCGCGAGCAGCGGCGTGATGTCCTTGAAGACGATCCCCGGCTTCGGGTAGTCGAGAACGTCACGTACATGCGACCTTGAGCCAAGCCGCGTCCATCGGTACCCAGGGTACCTACTGCCTGGGCGCCGGTTCGTCGCGTCGCTACTTGCGCTTCTTGCCCGCGTTGTTGGCGGGGCCGGGCCTGGATCGTCTGGCGCGGCACGGCCGGCGGCCCGGGAATGCCGCGGGAGTCGACGGTGGGTTCGGCGGCGGTGTCGTCGGCCGCCACGCCGCCAACTGCGGCGGTGGTAGCGGTCGCGGCCCGGACGGGCGTGCCGACGGGCACCGGCGCGCCGGCGGCTGCGCTGGCCCGGCGGCGGCGATCGGCAACTGCCTTGTACTGCGGCTCGCGTTCCTTCCACCACGCGAGCAGCGGCGCGGCGACGAAGATCGACGAGTACGAACCGATGAACAGACCGGCGGCCAGCGCGAGGGCGAAGTCTTCGAGCGCGGTCGCGCCGAGGATGCCCGCTGCCGACGATGAGCAACGACACGACGGGCAGGAGCGCGACCAGCGAGGTCGATACCGAGCGCATCAACACCGCGTTGAGCGATCGGTTGACCATCTCGCTGTAGGTCGAGCGACCGGTCGCGGTCAGCGTCTTTTGGAACTCGCCGACCTTGTCGAACACGACGACGGTGTCGTAGAGCGAGAAGCCGAGGATCGTCAGGAAGGCGGTGACGGTCGCGGGCGAGACCTGGAATTGGAACAGCGCGTACACGCCGATCGTGAAGATGATGTCGTGGATCACCGCCACGATGGCCGCGGCCGACATCTTCCACTCGAATCGGATCGCGAGGTACGCGGCCAGCACGAAGAAGAAGATGATGAGCGCTTTGAGGGCCTTGTTGCTCACCTCGTGACCCCACGTGGGCCCGACCGTGGTGATGCTGACATCGGTGACCGTGCTGCCCGCGTATTTCGCGAGCGCGGCCGCGACCGTCTGCACCTGACTCACCGGGAGCTTGGGCACGGTGATCGTGACAACCTGGCCGTCGACCTTGACCTTCGCGTTCTTGACCTGCGTGGAGGCGAGCGCGTTCGTCACACCCTCGACCGTCGGTTTGACGCCCGGCTTGGCGGTGAACGTGAACGTGCCGCCGTCGGAGTTCGGGACCGTGACGTCGCCCGGGTTCACGCCGCCGTACTTGGCCAGCGCGGTCTGGGCCGCGTCGATCGGGTCGTCGATGACCTTCGCCTCGACCCGCACGGTCTGCGCGCCGCCGCCAGGCGGGGTCAGCACGCTCACATTGGCGTTCCCGAACCCGAGACCGTCGAGCAACGAACGCACGTCGGCGACCTTGGCGGTGGTGCCGGCCTTCATCGGGACCTGCCACGAGGTGCCGCCCTCGAAGTCGATACCGAGGTTGAGCCCGCGTACGCCGAGCAGCAGGAGGCTGACCACGACGAGCGTGCTCGAGATGATCAGCCAGCGCCGGCTGTGCTTGATGAACTGGAAGTTGGTCCGCTCGTGGAAGAGGTCGGAGAGACGGTGCCGGCGAGTGACGCCGGGGATGTCTTCGACTTCGGGAACGGGCGCCGACGGCGGCGGCGGCGGTGCCGTGACGGTCATGACTGCACCTCGGGCACGTCGAGGCCGGCGCCGATGCCGATGCCGTTCATGCGCACGAGCGCGGGGCGGCGGGCGAGCACCGAGACGAACGGCCACATGAAGCAGTACGCCAAGATCAAGTCGAGCGCGGTCGAGAGCCCGAGGAAGTAGGCGAACCCGCGCACCGACGAAGTGGCGAAGAGGTAGAGCACCACCGCGCCGATCATCGACACGAGGTCGGCCGCGATGATCGTGCGGAACGCGCGCCGGAAGCCCGAGTCGAGGGAGGAGCGCACCGTCTTACCGGTGCGCACCTCGTCTTTTAATCGCTCGAAATAGACGACATAGCTGTCGACGGTGACACCCACCGACACAATGATGCCCGTCACCCCCGCCAGCGTCAGCGTGAGGCCTTGGTGGGTCGAGAGCCAGGAAACCAGAGCGAAGAAGGTCATTGCAGTGAGTCCGATACCCGTCCACACCACCAGGCCGAGCAGGCGGTAGACGAAGATCATGTAGAGCGCGACCAGGGCGAGACCGATGAGGCCGGAGATGATGCCGGCCTTCAGCTGGTCCTTGCCGAGGGTCGGCGAAACCGACTGTGCGGTCTGCGCCACCAGTTGCACCGGCAGCGAGCCGTAGCGGAGGACGAGCGCGAGGTTGTGCGCCTGCTTGCTCGTGAAGTTTCCGCTGATCGTGACGTCCTGGCCGGTGATGCCGGCGTTGATCGTCGGCGCCGACTGCACGACACCGTCGAGCACGATCGCGACCTGCTTGCCCACGTACGGGGTGGCGACCTTGGTGACGAAGTCGTTGTTCTTGAAGTGGACGTTTACCGTCCAGGCCGCGGTCGTGGGGTCGACGACGGCGGTGGCGGAGCCGACGTTGTTACCCAGGAGGATCGTCGGCCCGAGCACGTAACACACGGTCTTGTTGAGGTCGGGCACCACGACCGACTTGGGGTCGTTGCTCTTGTCGGTCGCGTTCGGGGTGATGTTCTTGCCGTCGTTGCAGGTGCTGTTCTCGGCGGTCGCCGCGGGCGTGGTGGTGGTCGTCGTCGCACCCTTGACCGTGGTGGCCGTGCCTTTGACCGTGGTGGCCGTGGCCGCGGGCGCAGTCGTGGCGATGGTCGCCGCGGGAACCGTCGTGCTCGCGGCCTCGGGCCGGATCGCGGCGATCGGCGCGGTGTCGATCGTGGTGCCACCGAGCGCGTGTCCCTTGACCGTCGTGGTCGTGGCGCCCTTCACGGTGGTGGTCGTCGAGCCTTTGACCGTTGTGGTCGTCGCGCCTTTGACCGTCGTGGTCGTCGCACCCTTCACCGTGGTCGTGGTGGTCGCGACATCCGCGCTCGAGTACGGCAGCGTCCCCTGCACTTCGCGGAACTGGAGCTCGGCGGTCTTGCCGACGAGGGCATCGGCCTGCGCCGCGTTCTTCACGCCGGGCAGGTCGATCACGATGTTGTCGCCCTGGCGACTCACATCGGGCTCGGCGATGCCGAGGCCGTCGACGCGGTTACGAATGATGGTGACGGCCGTGTCGAGCGTCGACAGGTCGGAGCCCTTGACCGGCGCGAGCACGATCGAGGTGCCGCCCTGGAGGTCGAGTCCGAGAACCGGGCGACTGTCGCCGAGCACCGTGGCAATGAACGCGCCGACGATCACGAAGACCGTGACGCATAACAAAATGACCTTGCGCCTCACGGTTCAGTCCGCCCCTGTCTCGCCGTCGTGTTGTTCGCCGTGGGGCATCGGCTCATCCGGGTTGATTCGTTGTCCGATCGCGCCGCGGGCCACATGAATTGTCGTGCCGGGTGCGATCTCAAGATCGGCGTCAGACTCACCGAGACGAGTGATCCGGCCGTAGATACCGCTCGTGGTCAAGATCTCGTCGCCTTCTTGGATCTCGTTCTGCAAACGCCGCACCCCTTGGATGCGCTTTTGCTGTGGGCGCCATAACAGCAGGTAGACGGCGCCCACCATGAGAACGGGGAAAATCGCCACACCCACAGGGAGCCCTTTACTTCGGAGAAACGGGAACGGACGCTACCAGGGTCGCCCGGAAGGCCCTGGTCACGATCCGGGCACTTCGAATGCCCGGCCCCGATCGGCAGCGATGGCCTCGGCCAGACGGCCCAGACGCTCGCTCCGGGCCATGCGGACCTGACCGCGATACGCGTCCCGGGAGAACGCCGCCCACCGCTGCGCCTCGGCCTCGGCGACCTCCGCCAAAGCTTCGGGTGGGGCGACCGCATCGAGGAATCCGGCTTCCACCGCACCGGTGGGTTCGTAGATCCGGGCGCCCACCGTCGCGTCCTGGAGGCAACGGTTGGCCAGACGCTCCTGGGCGAGCTCGATCGCCCACCGCGGGAGCACCATGCCGAGCTGGGTCTCGATGAGGCCGATCCGGAACTCGCCCGCCGCGCCCACGCGGGCGTCGGCCCCGAGCAGCAGAAGTGCGCCGGCGGCGATGGCGTGGCCGGTGCAGGCCACCACGACCGGGACCGGCGAGCCGTACATGCGGGCGAACAGCTCGCCGCCGTCGGTCACGAGCTTCCCCGCCGCCGCCGGTGAGCTGCGCATGACCTTGAGGTCGAAGCCCCCCGAGAACATGCCCGGCGCGCCGGAGACCAGCACCGCGCCGACCTCTTCCTCGGGTGCACTTTCGGCGCGGGTCAGCGCCGCGCCGAGCCCCTCGATGACCTCGGGCGCGAGCGCATTGGCCTTGCCGTTGGCGATGGTCACGTCCGCGATCCGGTCGCGGACTTCGTACTGCACGAGCTCCACTGGAGAACCCCCCTAGAACAGCTCGGGAGCCTCGCCCGGAGGTGCGGGCGCATGCAAACCCGGTATCGGCAAATCCAGGTGCGCGAAACCGGCGGGAGTGGCGATGCGCCCGCGGGGCGTGCGCTCGATGAGCCCGCAGAGCAGCAGGAACGGCTCGTAGACGTCTTCCACCGTTTCCGGCGCCTCGCTCACCGCGATCGCGAGCGTGCTGAGACCGACGGCCCGGCCGACGAACGTGCGGCACAACGCGTCGAGGATCGCCCGGTCGACCTTGTCGAGCCCGAGCTCGTCGACCTCGAAGAGCGCGAGCGCGTCGCGGGCGACATCGGCGGTGACCCGCCCGTCGGCGCGCACCTCGGCGTAGTCGCGCACGCGCTTCAACAAGCGGTTGGCGATGCGAGGCGTGCCGCGCGAGCGGCTCGCGATCTCCTCCGCGCCGTCGGCTTCGAGCTCGACGCCGAGAATCGTCGCGACCCGCCGCAGGATCGCGGCGAGCTCTTCGTCCGCGTAGTAGTCGAGGCGGGCCACGAATCCGAAGCGGTCGCGCAGTGGACCGCTGATGAGCCCGGTGCGGGTCGTGGCCGCGACGAGGGTGAAGCGCGGGAGATCGAGGCGGATGGTGCGCGCGCTCGGGCCCTTCCCGATCACCACGTCGAAGCGGAAGTCTTCCATCGCCGGGTAGAGGCTCTCCTCGACGACACGCGGCAGCCGGTGCACCTCGTCGATGAAGAGCACGTCGCCGTCGTCGAGGTTCGTGAGGATCGCGGCGAGATCGCCGGCGCGTTCGAGCGCGGGGCCGCTCGTGGGGTTCAGGCGCGCGCCCATCTCGTTGGCGATGATCCCGGCCAGCGAGGTCTTGCCGAGCCCGGGCGGGCCGGCGAGCAACACGTGGTCGACGGCCTGCCCGCGTTGCTTGGCCGCGGTCAGCATGATCTCGAGGTGTTCGCGCAACCGCGGCTGACCGACGAACTCGTCGAGATGCCGCGGCCGGAGCGTGGTCTCTTCGGCCACCTCCGCGGGATCGGCCTCGGGACTCAGGAGCTCTTCTCTCATCCGCGCCCGGCCAGGAGACGCAGCGCGTCGCGCAGCAACTCTTCGACGGTGCCGTCTTCGGCGAGTTGGGCGAAGACGTCGCGCACCTCGTCGTTGCCGTACCCGAGGCCGACGAGCGCGTCGCGCACCTCGGAGCGCGCGCTCGTGGCCGACGAGCCGGGCACGACCGTGAGGTCGAGATCGGGTACGGCGAGGCGCGCCTTCAAATCGACGAGCAATCGCTGCGCGGTGCGCTTGCCGACCCCCGGCACTACTACGAGCGAGTCGATGTCGTCCTCGGCCAGGCAGCGCCGCAGGCTCGACGGCGAATGCACGGAAAGGATCGCGAGCGCGAGCTTGGGGCCGACGCCGCTCGCGGTGATCAGCGCCTCGAACGTGTCGCGTTCGTCGCGCGTGGGGAACCCGAAGAGGATCAGGGCGTCGTCGCGCACGTGCTGGTGCGTGAAGAGAAACGTGTTCGCACCGGGCTCGAGATCGGCCATCGCGTTGATCGGCACGAGCACGCGGTACCCGATGCCGGCCACCTCGACGAGGACTTCGCCGCTCAAGGTCCGTTCGAGCACCGAACCGCGCACGGAGCCGATCATGCCCGTGCCTGCGCGATCACGAGGGAATCCGGGAGAGCATGCGCGCCCGGCCGTGGTGGCAACAGGCGAGCGCCAACGCGTCGGCCGCGTCGGCGGGCTTGGGCACGTCGCGCAACGACAACAGCCGCGTGACCATGGTCTGTACCGCGATCTTGTCGGCCCGGCCGTCGCCGGTGACGGCGAGCTTCACCTCGTTCGGGCTGTATTGCGTAACGGGTATGCCCGCCCGGGCCGCGACCACGAGCGCGAGCCCGCTGGCCTGGCCCACCGACATCGCGGTGCGCACGTTGTTCTGGAACAGCACCCGCTCGACCGACAAGGCCGAGGGCCGGAGCTGGGCCACGAGCGCGGCGAGCTCGTCGTTCAGGGCGAGGAGCCGTTCGGGCAGCGGATCGGCCGGCGACGTGCGGATCACGCCGCACGCGGTGGCGCGCAGACGGCCCTGCTCGCGGACGACGGCGCCGTAGCCGCACCGCGAAACGCCGGGGTCGATGCCGAGGACGGGCCCGGCGGGGTCGAACACAGGTTCGATCCTACGGGCTCGCGCCCGGGACCGGAAGGATCCCTTAGGCCTTGTCCAGACTCTGGGCCGTCAGGCCTGTTGCAGGATCGGGACCAGCTTGTCGATCGGGACGAAGGTGGCGCCGATGAGCTTGCGGTCGGCGAAGGCGACCTTGCCCGCGGCGTCGATCACGAAGACCGAGCGGCGCACGCCGATCACCGGCGCACCGACCCCGTAGGCCTCGATCACCTTCTTGTCGACGTCGGCCAGCAACGGGAACGTGAAGCCCTTCTTCTCGGCCCACGCCTCGTGGCTCGCGACGTCTTGGGGCGAGATGCCGAGCAGCACCGCGCCGGTGGCGTCGAGGTCGCTCAGGTTGTCGCGGTACGAGCACATCTGGCGCGTGCAGCCCGGCGTGTTGTCGCCCGGGTAGAACGCGAGCACGACCTTGCGGCCGCGGTACTCCGAAAGCGTGTAGTCGCGCTTGGCACCGTTCTCGATGCCCGGCAGCGTGAAGTCCGGCGCAGCTTGTCCAACTTCGATCATGTGAATCAGCCTCCCGACCCGGGTACGGACCAGCTGTCCGTTGGGTTCATTCGTGATGCTACGAGCTACGAGCTGACGGCTTCGAGGACCGCGTCCGGGATGTCGAAGTTGGCGTAGACCGCCTCGGTGTCGTCGTGCTCCTCGAGCACGTCCATGAGGCGCAGCACGGTCTTGGCCTGGCTCTCCTGGGTCAGTTCGACCACGGTGGTCGGGATCATCGTGAGGTCGCCCGACTTCACCTTGTATCCCGCCTCTTCGATCGCGGTCCGTACCGCGTGCAGCTCGGTGGGCGGCGTGGTGACGTGCCACGAGTCGCCACCGTCGCTGACGTCCTCCGCGCCGGCTTCAGCTGCGACCAGCATGAGCTCGTCCTCGTCGACGGCGCGGTCGACCTCGAGCACGCCCTTGCGCTCGAATTGCCACGACACCGCGCCCGGCTCCGCGAACGACCCGCCGTTGCGGCTGAAGAGGTTTTTGATCTCGGCCGATGTGCGGTTGCGGTTGTCGGTGAGCGCCTGCACGATGACAGCCACGCCGCCGGGCGCGTAGCCCTCGTAGGTGACCGACTCGTAGGTGACGCCTTCTTCTTCGCCGGTGCCGCGCCGGATCGCGCGCTGGATCGTGTCGACGGGCAGCGACGAGTCACGCGCCTTCTGCACCATCGAACGCAATGTCGCGTTCGTCGCCGTGTCGCCCCCGCCCGAACGCGCCGCGACCTCGATCTGGCGGATCAAGACTGCGAAGAGCTTTCCGCGCGCCGCGTCGGCTGCGCCCTTCTTGTGCTTGATCGAATGCCATTTGGAGTGACCGGACATCAGCGCACCTTCCGTATCAAAGGAGGTTCAGGAACAGTTGATGGAGACGGAGATCGCCCGAGAGCTCGGGGTGGAACGACGCGAACCAGATGACTCCGGCGCGGCCCAGAACGGGAGCGCCGTCGTAGGTTGCCAACACTTCGACGTCGGGACCGACCATTTCGACTACCGGCGCCCGGATGAACACGCCGGTGAAGTCGCCGTCGGTGAGCGCGGTCACCGCGAGCGGCGCCTCGAACGACTCGCGTTGGCGGCCGTAGCCGTTGCGGCGCACCGTGACGTCGAGCACGCCGAAGGGCATCTGGTCGGGCCGGCCGTCGACGACCTCGGTGGCGCACAGGATCAGCCCCGCGCAGGTCGCGAACGTGGGCAGCCCTTCGCGCAACCGTCGGGTCAGCGGCGCGCGCAGCTCGGACGAGTCGAGCAGCTTGTCGATCGTCGTGGACTCCCCGCCGGGCAGGAAGATCGCGTCGATACTGTCGAGGTGTTCCGGGCGCTTGACGAGCGCGACATCGGCACCGAGCGCGGTCAGCGCTTCAGCGTGTTCGCGGAACGCGCCCTGCAGCGCGAGAACCCCGACTTTCACCTGGCGGCCTCCGCGTCAACGCGCTCACCAGCCCCGCTCGGCCAGCTTCACGTCGAGCGTGCCGATCTCCTCGCCGCGCATCGCCTCGCCCAGACCCCGCGAGACCTTGGCGACGATGTCGGCGTCTTCGTAGTGCGTCGTGGCCTCGACGATGGCGCGGGCGCGCTTGGAGGGATCGCTCGACTTGAAGATGCCACTGCCGACGAACACCGACTGCGCACCGAGCTGCATGACGAGCGCGGCATCAGCCGGGGTGGCGATGCCGCCCGCGCAGAACAACGGGACGGGAAGCTCGCCGCGTTCCGCGACCTCGTCGACGAGGTCGACGGGCGCGCGCAGTTCCTTGGCCCAGGCGTAACGCTCTTCGGCGCGGCCGGCCTTGATGCGTTCGATGTCGCCGAGGATAGAGCGCAGGTGGCGCACGGCCTCGACGATGTTGCCGGTGCCGGCTTCGCCCTTGCTGCGGATGAGGCACGCGCCTTCGCCGATGCGCCGCAGAGCCTCACCGAGGTTCGTCGCGCCGCACACGAAGGGAACGGTGAACTGCCACTTGTCGACGTGATGGGCCTCGTCGGCGGGAGTGAGCACCTCCGACTCGTCGACGTAGTCGACGCCGAGCGCCTGCAGCACCTGCGCCTCGGCGAAGTGGCCGATGCGGCACTTCGCCATGACGGGCACGGTGACGGCCTTTTGGATGCCCTCGATCATCGACGGGTCGCTCATGCGTGCGACCCCGCCGTCGCGGCGGATGTCGGACGGAACGCGCTCCAACGCCATCACAGCTACCGCGCCCGCGTCTTCGGCGATCTTCGCCTGTTCGGCGTCGACCACATCCATGATGACGCCACCGCGCAACATCTCCGCGAGACCTCGCTTGACCCGCGCGGTTCCGGTGCTGCGATCGCCAGTGCTGCGTTCTGTAGCCATGTCTACGGAGTCTAGAACGTTGGGTTCCCGCCCCCGTTGTGGGTTTCCCTACGGCGTTTTCGTCACCGAGTAGCTGGGATCGGGCAGTTCCACCCAGGTCTGACCCGGGCTCAACGGAATGACCTGGCCCGCCCCGTCGAGGAGCTGCGCGGGCTTGGTGGCGTCGGGCCGCGACCACGTACCCGTGATCTCCTTGCCCGCGGTGAAGACGATGGCCTTGCCCGTACCGGTGAGGACCGCTTCGGCGCCTTCGTTCCCGTGGCTCGGGTCGCCGCCGACGTAGTTGACGAACATCACGACCACGTTCTTCGGCGCGAACTGCGTGCCCGACGCGACGACCTCGGGGCTGCCGAAGATCGAGCGCTTCCAGGTGCCGCTGGGCGCGTCCCATGTCCAGGTGACCGCGAAGCCGGAGAGGAAGCCGACGCGCACCGAGGTGGCGGGCGTGCCCGCGACCGGCGGCGTGCGCGGCGCGGTACGTGAACAGCGCGGGCGGCGGCACGATCGGCCCGCACTTGCTGTACATGAAGTCGACGTGCGCGTAGAGGTTCCACGGCGCGTTGCGGGAATGGTCGCGGAACATGAGCGGGCCGGCGCGCGTCTCGTCGAGTTGCACGACCGGGGCGGTGTTGATCGACGCGATCGCGTACGGCGCGCCGCCCGAGTACGCGAACACACCGCGGATCGGCCGGACGAGGCTTTGATCGGTCTTGCGCACCGAGCGCACCGGACCGACGCGGTCGGGCGCCTGCGAGTTGAAGATCGCGGCGAGGCGCGTGTAGCCGCCCTCGACGACCTCTTCGTAGATGTCGTCGGCCTGGTCGACCCCGTACTTCGGGTGCCCGGCCTGCGTGTTGTCGATCTTCACGGTGACCGCGCAGCGCTTCGAGCGACGCGCCGGTCGGGTCGGGCAGGCCGGTCAGCGGTGCGATCGGCACGGCCTTGGGCTTGGCCTTGGTCTGCTGGGCCTTCTTCGCGGCCGCTTGCTTGGCCGTGTCGTGCTTGCTGCCGCCGCCCGCAGCCCGCGAGAGCCGCGATCACTGCGAGCGCGACGGCACCTTGGGTGAGAAAACGCATGGCTCCTAGCTTCGCGTCACAACTGCTCGAGCGCGTGGATCCGGTCGTCGATCGGCGGGTGCGTGTCGAACAGGTGGTTCCACTTCGTCTCGCCCTTGTTCGACTCCTTGTCGAGGGGCTCCTCGATCCACAGGTGCGCAGTGGCCTTCGACGCGAAGTGCGTCGACGGTGTGGTCGTCCTTCAGCTTCTCCAGTGCGGAGATCAGCCCGGGCGGGTAGCGCGTGAGCTGCACCCCCGACGCGTCGGCGAGGTACTCGCGATTGCGGCTGACCGCGAACTGCATGAGCGCGGCGATGATCGGGGCGAAGATCAACAACACGAAGCCGAGGATCGCGAACACGATGCCCAACGGATTCCCGTTGTTGTCGTTGTCGCGTCCGGCGCGGCCGCCCGTCCAGAACATGATGCGCAGGAAGTAATCGGAGATCAACGCGATGATGCCGACCATCGTGACCGCGAGCGTCATCACCAGCACGTCGTAGTTGCGGATGTGACTCAACTCGTGCGCGAGCACACCCTCGAGCTCGACCCGGTTCATCTTCTCGAGCAGTCCGGTCGTGACCGCGACCGCCGCGTGCTTCGGGTTGCGCCCGGTCGAGAACGCGTTGGGCGCGGGATCGTCGACGATGTAGAGCCGCGGTTTCGGCAGACCGCTCGCGATGCAGAGGCCTTCGACGAGGTTGTGGTAGCGGGCGTACTTGACCGGATCGGCCGGAACCGCGTGCGCCATCTTCAGCGCGACCTTGTCGCTGTTGAAGTACGAGACGAACGACGCGACCGCGACGATGATCGCGACGATCACGAAGCCGACCAGCCCGCCCTGCAACAGGTAGTCGACCGCGAGGCCGACCGCCGACAACAACAACGACGAACAAGAAGACGAGCAGGACCGTCTTGCGTTTGTTCGCGGAAATCTGTTCGTACACCAACAGCCTCGAGACGCGTTACCGGGAAAGGACGGGAGAGAGGTCAGAACTGGGAATCAGAACTGGACCTTGGGCACCTCGGTCGAACCCTGCTCCGCCTCGAAGAACTCGCGCTTGGTGAAGTTGAACATCCCGGCGACGACCGCGGTGGGGAACGTCTGGATCTTGGTGTTGTACTTCTGCACACTGTCGTTGTAGAACTGCCGCGCGTACGCGATCCGGTCTTCGGTCGAGGTCAGCTCTTCCTGCAAGCTGAGGAAGTTCTGGTTCGCCTTCAGGTCCGGGTAGCTCTCGGAGAGCGCGAACAGCTGGCGCAATGCGCCGCTCAACACGTTCTCGGCCTGGGCCTGCTGCGCGGGCCCGGCCTGTTGCGCCGGCGACCGCGTTCGTACGAGCCGCGGTGACCGCTTCGAGCGTGGAGCTCTCGTGCGCCGCGTAGCCCTTCACCGTCTCGATCAGGTTCGGGATGAGGTCGTGGCGGCGCTGCAGCTGCACGCTGATCTGCGACCACGCCGATTCGACCCGGTTGCGCAGGCGAACTGCGCCGTTGAACGCGAAGACGAAGAACAGGACCGCCAGGACGACGATGACCAGGATGATGATGACTGACAGCCAACGGGAGACCTCCCAAGGAGTAGAGGGTCAGTCTACGGAGAGGTCGCCCGAGAATCGGTCACCGATGGGCGCCCGCACGCGCCCCATACCCCGCTCGACGGCGGCCAGCAGCAGGTCATGGAGGGTTTGGCTTGCGCTTGCCACGATCGCGATCCCGAAGCCCTCACCCGAGCCGACGGCGGGATGATCGGCGATCGAGGCTCCGTCGGGCCAGGTCACCACGCCGCCCGCCTCCTGCACCACGAGCGCCGCGGCCGCGATGTCGTAGGGCCAGTTGGTACACACCGCACCCTCACCGACCCGGAGAAACTCGGCTTCGAGCGCGGGGACGATGTCGACCAGGTAGCGCCCGAGATCGACGTACGCGTCGAGCTGGCCGGTCACGATGCGGGTCAGGTTGTAGGTCACCGATCCGAGATCGAAGTAGCCGCCCCGCAGCGCGGACGAGTCGATCAACTCCTCGAGCACCACCGTGACCGGCATGATCGGGCGCCCGCGCAGGCCGGCCGTCCAGAACAACGACCGGAGGTCGGTGTTCGGCGAGAGGCGCACGGGCAGCACCGACTCGACTCCCCCACCCCGACGCGCGACGAAACGATTCCCCGACTTGATCTCCTGCACGACGCCGAGCTGCACGTCGCCGAGAGTGGCGGCCATCGACGCAGGAACGACTGCGACCGACACACAACACGATTCGAGTCCGGCGGCCGCGGGCCGGGTCCCGTCGATCGGGTCGACGACGAGGATGGCGCGCGGCGTTCCGAACTCGACGTAACCCTGGTCTTCCGAATAGAACGCGATGTCGCCGGCCTCGGCACACACCGTCGTCAGCACGTGTTCGGCGAGCTCGTCGATCGCCATCGTGACGTCGCCGCCCGGGGCAACACCGACCCGCTCGCGGCCGCGGGATCGCCGAGCGAGGGTGCGACCGCGTCGCGCATCCGCTGTGCGACATCGACGGCCAGCCGCTCGATGACGGGATCCAAAGGAGCCACTTGTTGCTCGGGCTATCCGGCCGGGACGAGCGCGCGCTCGTAGAGCTCGAGGTATCGCTCCGCGAGCCGGCGCATCGAGAACTCCTCGGCTCGTTCACGGCCCGACGCGACGAGCTGGGCGCGGCAGCGCGGGATCGTCGAGCAACGTCTGCAGCGCACGGCGCAGCGCGCCGACGTCGCCGGGCGGCACGAGCAACGCATCGCGATCGGGACGCGCCACGTTCTGGTAGCCCTCGATCGCCGACGCGACGATCGGCGCGCCCGCGGCCATCGCTTCGAGCAGGACGACGCCGAACGACTCACCGCGCAGCGACGGTGCGCAGAACACGGTGGCGCCGCGCAACAGCGCGTTGCGTGGTGCATCGGTGACGGTTCCGAACCATTCGATGTCGCCGACCGCCGCGCGCGCGCAGCTCGTCGGTCTGCGGACCGACGCCGACGATCTGCAGCCGGGCGTCGCGTTCGATACCCGCCCACGCGTCGAGCAGCACCGCGAGGCCCTTGCGGGGCTCGTGCCGACCGATGAACAAGACCGTGGGCTTGTCGGACACCGCGGGCGCGGCCGACGCGACGCGGTCGATCTCGATCCCGTTCCACAACACCACGTACTCCGCGCCCGTCCAGTTGCCCTCGGCGGTCTCGCGCGCCGACTGCGAGACCGCGACCCGGAAGGTGAGCCGCATCATCAACGAGCGCAGCGCGGGGCGTAGCCACTGATACGGCACTTCCCCGGCCGCGTGGAACGTGCCGACCATCGGACCGTTGAAACCGATCAGCGCGCTCACGGTCGGCCCGGGGACGATCGGTTCGTGCAGATGCACGACATCGGGCTCGAGGCTCCGCAACGCTTCCGCGGTCCGGCGGGCGGTGGCGCGGCCGGGCGAGATCGGCGCGATCGAGCCGTTCGACTCCCACTCGACGGTCGGTCCGACGCTGACGATCGTCGCTTCGGGCGGCGGACCGTCGCACGGCGCGACGATGCGGACGTCGACGTCGAGTTGGCGTAGTTCGCGCGCGAGCCCGAGCACCTGGCCCTGGACGCCACCGGGACGCGACATCGAATAGGGGCAGATCATCGCGACTCTCATGCCCGGGGCCTCATGAGCATGCAGGCTTGCCTATTCGCGATCGCTGGGCCAGTTGGGTTGGAGCAGGTGCCACTGCTCCGGCGCGGCGCGGATGAGCTCTTCGAACTCCACCGCCAGGTTCTGGGTGATGCGGGCGATGTCGTCGCGCAGCCGACCTTCGCGCTCGACGAGCAGCGGCGGGTGCACGATCCCCACGTGGCCGCGACCCGGGCCGAAGTACACCGCCACCGGGAGCAGCGCCGCACCGGTGCGCAGCGCGAGCGTGGCCGGGCCCGCGGGCAGCCTCGTGCGCTCGCCGAAGAACTCCACTTCGACCCCGTCGCCGGTGAGGTCGCGGTCGCTCAGCAGGCACACGATGCGGTTGTCGCGCAACGCCTTCAGCACGATCCGCGAAACGTCGGGACCGATCGGCACGACCTCGAGCCCGATCGCCTCCCGCTGTTCTGCGAACCACTCAAGGAGCTCCGGGGGTTGCAACGGCTCCACCACGGCGAGCATGTGGTGGCCCTGGGCGGCCATCCACGCCGCCGCCCACTCCCACCCACCGAGATGAGGCAACGCGAGGATTGCACCGTGGCCGCGGGCCAGCGCATCGGCGATGTTCTCGTAGCCCTCGATCCGGAAGTTCGGGACGACGGCACCGTTGCGTACGTCGGCGGGCAGGCGGAAGATCTCCAGCCAGTACCGGCCGTACCACTGGAACACCTCGTCGACGACGCCCGGATCGGTCCGCCCGGTGACGCGCCGCTGATGGCGGGCCGACATCCGCCGGTTCGCCCGTTGCGGCCATCCGCCGACCCGGCCCACGACGCGACTGAGCCCGGGAACCCACGCCGACGGCACCGCCTGCGCGACACGCGCCGCGCCGCGATACGCATACGTCGTCAACCGCGCCCGTGAACCCGGCACCGAACGCGCTACGGCCGCGCGCCGCGCCGTTCGGAGCGGGGACGACTGCGCGGCCGTTGGCCCTCGACGCGCCGCGCCATCCACCACGATCGCAGCGGGGTCGGCGGTCGCTCCACCGCATGGGTGCGGGCCGGGACCGCTTGCGGCGGCCGGGCCGCGAGGCGATAGACGCGAACGAAACGCTGAATGGCGGTGAAACCGGTCAGCACGAGCATCAGCCACAGCATCGGAACGAGAACGGGAAAGGCCAACGCGATGCCGAGCAGGACAAAGCGCTCGGCGCGCTCCATCAGGCCGCCGCGGGCGTCGAGGCCCAGTGACTCGGCCCGCGCCCGCTCGTACGAGATGAGCATCGAGCACGCCGCGACCGCGAACGCGAGGATCGGCAGGTGTGCCGACTGCCCGGCGAGGTGCCAGGCGACACCGCCGAACAGCAACGCGTCAGAGGCCCGGTCGGTCACGGAGTCGAAGAACGCGCCGCGCGGGCTTGCCTGGCCGCTACCGCGGGCAATCGAACCGTCGAGGAGGTCGCTGACCCCGGCCACCGTCAGGCCCACGACCGCCCAGATGAAGTGCCCCTGGGCGATGAGGAATGCGGTCGCCACCGAGCACAGCAGCCCGAAGACCGTCAGCGCATCGGCGGTGACTCCCAGGCGGCGCAGGCCGTTGCCGATCGGGCCCAGGCCCTGCTCGACGCCTTTGCGCCAGCGCCGGTCGAGCATGCTTGCTCCTCAGTGAACTCCGGAGGTATTGCGCGCTCGCGTCCGCGAGCAGTCCGACCACGGTACCAAACCCCGGGGTTCGAGCCGGGCCTCTGGCGCCTCCCCATTCATAGGCCTGTTCCCTGCTTGTACCCCTGGTGCTCCCGGGATTCACGTTCGTACAATCGGCCTACCAGGGAACCCAGCCGGGGGGTCATCGGTGAAGACGTTTCCGACCGCGAAGATCCGCAACGTCGCCCTTGTCGGACACGGTGGCGCGGGGAAGACCTCGCTGGCCGAGGCCCTGCTCTTCAACGCGGGGGCGATCGTCCGCCTGGGCCGGGTCGAGGACGGCTCGACGGTCTGTGACTTCGACCCCGAGGAGCAACGCCGCAGCATCTCGGTGTCGCTCGCGCTCGCGCCGTTCGAGATCGAGGACTACAAGGTCAACGTGCTCGACGCACCGGGCTACGCCGACTTCGTCGGCGACGTCGCCGCCGCGATCCAGGCCGCCGACCTCGCGCTGTTCGTCGTGTCGGCGGTCGAGGGCGTCGAGGTGCAGACCGAGATCGCGTGGAAGCTCGCCGAACAACGCGGCCTGCCGCGTGCGATCTTCGTCAACAAGCTCGATCGCGAACGGGCGTCGTTCTCGCGCACGCTCGACGAGCTCAAGGCGAAGTTCGGCGCCGGCGTTGCGCCGCTGCAGTTGCCGATCGGCGAGGAGGCGCGACTCACCGGCGTCGTCGATCTTTTGAACGATGTCGCGGTGAACTACGCGCCCGGCGCGTCGCACGGAACCGAAGGTCCGGTGCCCGACGAGATGGAGACCGAAGAGCACGCGGTGCACGACGCGCTCGTCGAGGGAATCGTCGTCGGCGACGACGATCTCATGGAGCGCTACCTCGGCGACGAGGAGATCGACATCGGCGAGCTCGCGCGCGCACTGGCCGCGGGCGTCGCGTCGGGCACCGTGTTCCCGGTGCTGTGCGGGAGCGCGACCAAGCTCGTCGGCATCGACCGCCTTGCGAAGTTCCTCGTCGAAGAAGCGCCCGCACCCGCGCTCGACGGCGGCGAACCGGGCGCGCTCGTGTTCAAGACGATCGTCGACCCGTACGTCGGCCACGTGAACCTGTTCAAGGTGCTGCAGGGAACGGTGAAACACGACGACGGTGCTCACGAACGCGCGCTCGAAGACCGACGAGCGCATGCATCAGCTCTTCTCGATGCGGGGCAAGGAGCAGGACACGGTGGACGAGGTCGCGGCGGGCGACATCGCGGCCGTCGCCAAGCTCACGCACACGGCCACCGGCGACGTGCTCTGTGCCAAGGGAACTTCCGTCGACGTCGAGGTGCTCGCCGCGCCCGAGCCGCTGCTCGCGGTCGCGATCCACGCCAAGAGCAAGGCCGACGAGGACAAGCTCGCCAACGCGCTCCATCGCCTGCAGGAGGAGGATCCGGTGTTGCGCATCGAGCGCAATGCCGAGACGCATCAGACCGTGTTGCGCGGGATGGGCGAGACGCACCTGTCGATCGCGACCGAGAAGCTGGCCCGCAAGTTCGGTGTCGAGGTCGAGACCGACGACGTGCATGTCGCGTACCGCGAGACGATCGGCGGTGGCGCGGAAGCGGAAGGCCGGCTGAAGAAGCAGAGCGGCGGGCACGGGCAGTTCGCGGTCGCGGCGTTGCGCGTCGAGCCCAGAGAGCGGGGTGCGGGCAACGAGTTCGTCGATGCGATCGTCGGCGGTGTGATCCCCCGCAACTTCATCCCCGCCGTCGAAAAGGGCGTGGTCGACACCGAGGAGCACGGCGGCGCGCTCGGCTTCCCGGTCGTCGACGTGAAGGTGACCTGTTTCGACGGCAAGCACCATCCCGTCGACAGCTCCGAGATGGCGTTCAAGACCGCGGCCGCGATGGGGCTACGCGACGCGCTCGCCAAAGCCGGGCCCGGTGTTGCTCGAACCGGTGAGCGAACTGGTCGTGGTCGTGCCCGAGGTCAGTCAGGGCGACATCATGGGCGACCTGAACGGCAAGCGCGGCCGCATCCAGGGGACCGCGTCGCTCGGCGGCGGCGAAGTCGAGATCGTCGCGCACGTACCGACTTCGGAGATCCTGCGCTACGCGATCGACCTGCGTTCGATGACCGGAGGCCGGGGCCGGTTCGCAATCGCGCACTCGCACTACGACCCGGTCCCTGCGCACCTCGTCGACAAGGTCGTCGGCGCCCGCGAGCCCGTGCGCGCCTGATCAGTCGTCCTGATCAGCCCTCGGCGCGGTCACGCAGCAGATCGCGGATCTCCGACGAGCAACTCCTGGTCGACGGTCAGGTTGGAGTCGGGCTCGACATCGGCTTCGCCGCGCCGGCGGATCCTCTGCATCGCCTCGAACGCCTTGACCGCGAGGAAGACCGCGAACCCGACGATCATGAAGTTGACCAGCGTCGTGAAGAAGCGGCCGACGTAGACGCGCCCGTCGCCGACATGGATCGACACCTGGTTGAAGTTCGGCTGCCCGAAGATCGCGCCGATGAAGCCCATGATCACGTCGTTCGCGAACGAGTTGACGACGGCGGTGAACGCGGCGCCGACGACGACCGCGACCGCGAGGTCGATGACGTTGCCGCGCAGGATGAACTTCTTGAAGTCGCCGAGGAAATTGCGCATCAGGGCTCCCTTTTCCGGATCGGTCCGGCGGGAACCCTAACGGGGGTAGTTCGTCCAGTCCTCGGGGTTGGTCTCGGTGTACTCGCCGAGAACGTGGCCGTCGACCGCGTCGAGCTCGACGAGACCGCGCACGCAGGGCGGTTCGTCGGCGCTGTACACGAGGATGCGCCACGCCGGCCGCGACCGGAGTCCGCGCCACGCGAGCTGCGCGGAAGCGTGGCCGACAGGGAATCCGACGGTTCGGCTCGCGACCGCGAGCGCTTCGGTCTGGTCGATCTTCAGCGGCCAACCCGCGATGAAGTGATACGCCGCGATCGCCCACAACAACGCCGCGCCGAACAGCAGGCCGTTGTTCGAAGCGGCGAGCGCGGCCCACAACACGAGTGCACCGAGCACCGACGTAGATCGTGCCCGCGATACGACGACGCTTGATGTCGGGGAACACGTACGGCCCGACGTACGCGGTGACGTCGAGATCCTCGGGCAGTTGGTCGCCGCGCGAGTCGTGCGAGTCGTGCGAGTCGTGCGAGTCGCCGTCGCCGCTGAGATCATCGTCGGTCACGCGGACGACGCTACCCGGGCCATGCCGCTTTCAGCTTGTCGTAGCCCGTCCGCAGGCTCTCGGGCAGCACCCGGACCTCGCCGACCGCCGTCATGAAGTTCGTGTCGCCGGTCCAGCGGGGCAGCACGTGCACGTGCAGGTGCCCCGGAACCCCGGCCCCGGCCGCCTTGCCCGAGGTTCGCGCCGACGTTCGCGCCGTCGGGCGCGTACGCGGCGCGGATCGCGCGCAACGCCCGCACCTGGGCCGCGCGCGATCGCGACGTTCTCCGCGTCGGTAGAGGTCGTCGAACGCGGCTTCGTGCCGGATCGGCGCGACCATGAGGTGCCCGGATCCGTAGGGATACAGGTTCATCACGGTGATCGTCTCGGGCGTGCGTTCGAGCACGAGCGCCTCGGCGTCGTCGGTCGCGGCGACGAGATTGCACAGCACACACCCGATGTCGTCGCGACCGGCCTCGGTCGACACGTACGTCGACCGCCAATCGGCCCAGAGCCGTTCGAGCCCCACTGCTTTGTCGGGTTACCGGTGCTCGAGCACTTCGGCTGCGAGCCGTTCGACGAACGCGTCGACGCGTGACGTCGCGGTCGGGGTCGTTCGCTCCCCCGCCGGTTCACGCCGACGGTTCCGTTCTCGACGTCGCTGTCGCCGACCACGAGGATGTACGGCACCTTCTCGGTCTTGGCCCGGCGGATGCGCGAGCCGAGCTGGCCCGCCGAACCGTCGACCATCTCGGCGCGGAAGCCTTCGGCCTTCAGCCGATCGACGACGCGGAAGCCGTACTCGTCGTGGCGGTCGCTGACCGGCAGCACGGTCGACCTGCACCGGCGCGAGCCACGCCGGGAACGCGCCGGCGTAGTGCTCGACGAGCACCGCGAAGAAGCGTTCGACCGACCCGAACAGCGCGCGGTGGATCATGACCGGGCGGTGGCGTTCGTTGTCGGCGCCGACGTATTGCATGTCGAAGCGCTGCGGCATCTGGAAGTCGAGCTGGATCGTCGACATCTGCCACGTGCGACCGATCGCGTCCTTGGCCTGCACGCTGATCTTCGGTCCGTAGAACGCGCCGCCGCCTTCGTCGAGCACGAGCGTCGAGGCCCTTGCCCTGCGCGGCGTCGCGCAGCGCCTCGGTCGCCTCTTCCCACTCCTCGTCGGTACCGACCGCCTTGCCCGGCGGCTTCGTCGAGAGCTCGAGGTAGAAGTCGTCGAGGCCGTAGTCGCGGAGCACGTCGAGCACGAAGTCGAGCAGCGACGACAGCTCGCCCGCCATCTGTTCCTTCGTGCAGAAGATGTGCGCGTCGTCCTGGGTCATGCCGCGCACGCGGGTGAGACCGTGCACCACGCCCGACTTCTCGTAGCGGTACACGGTGCCGAACTCGAAGAAGCGCAGCGGCAGCTCGCGGTACGAACGGGTGCGGCTCTTGAAGATCAGGATGTGGAACGGGCAGTTCATCGGCTTCAGGTAGTAGTTCGTGCCCTCGCCGTGCTGGCCGCCCTCGTCGAGATGCATCGGCGGGAACATGCCGTCGGCGAACCAGTCGAGGTGACCCGAAGTCTGGAAGAGCTCCTCCTTGGTGATGTGCGGTGAGTTCACGAACTCGTAGCCCGCGTCTTCGTGCCGCTTGCGCGAGTACTCCTCCATGATGCGCCGCACGAGCGCGCCCTTCGGGTGGAACACCGCGAGCCCGGAGCCGATCTCCTCGGGGAACGAGAACAGGTCGAGCTCGACGCCGAGCTTGCGGTGGTCGCGGCGCTCGGCTTCCTCCAGCCGGTGCAGGTGCTCCGCGAGCGCGGCCTTCGACTCCCACGCGGTGCCGTAGATGCGCTGCAGCATCGGGCCCTTCTCGTTGCCGCGCCAGTACGCGCCGGCAACCTTCTGCAGCTTGAACGCGGCGAGCTTGCCCGTGGACGGCACGTGCGGACCGCGGCACAGGTCGACGAACTCGACCGCGCCGTCGCGCCGTGAGACGTTGCGGTACACCGACACGCCCGCGCTGTCGCCGCCGGCTTCGCCCGCGTCTTCGTCGTCGGCCGCGCCCGTGCGCACCTTCTCGATGATCTCCTGCTTGTAGGGCTGGTCGGCGAAGAGCTCGAGCGCCTCGTCGTAGGTGAGCTCCGAGCGCACGAAGCGTTGGTTGGCCTTGACGATCTTGCGCATCTCGTCTTCGATGCGGCCGAGGTCGTCGTCGCTGAAGGTCTCGCCGTTCGGCAGGTCGAAGTCGTAGTAGAAGCCGTCGGCGATCGCGGGCCCGATCGCGACCTTGGCGCCCGGGAACAGGCGGGTGACCGCTTCGGCCATCACGTGCGCGGTCGAGTGCCGCAGCACCTCGCGGCCGTCGTCGGAGTCGGGCACGACGATCTGCAGCGCGACGTCGTGCTCGAGCGGGCGGTCGAGGTCGACCCATTCGCCGTCGGCCTTGGCCGCGATGGCCGCCTTGGCGAGGCCCTTGCCGATCGATGCCGCGACCTCGGCCGGCGTCGTGCCCGACGCGTACTCCCGACTCGATCCGTCGGGGAGCTTGACCGTGATCTGCTCGCTCATGGTGTCTCTATCGTCGGCTTGGCGATGCGGAACGCATCGAGGCTACCAACGGCCACTTGCCGACCGCGCCGCTTTCCGCGCCGAGGCCCTGCGCCGGCGTACCGTGAGATGGGCGCTCGAGGTCGACGCCGAGCAGATGACCGAGCTCGCACAGCACCGTGTGCGCGCGGGTCGTCGCCGCCGGACAGGATCGCGCTGGCGAGATCGTCGAGCGCGTCGAGCGCGCGTGGCGTGTCGAGATCGTCGTCGATCGCGTCGCGTACGCGTTGGGCGAACGGTGCGTGGATCGGGACCGGTCGTGCGCGCCGCCGCCGCCAGCAATCGGTGCAACAGCGCGGTGCCCTCTTCGAGATCGGTGTGGTACCACTCGAACCCGTGGCGGTAGTGGTGCCGCAGCAGCGCGAGCCGGATCGCACGCGGGTCGGCGGTCTTCAACAACTCGTCGACGAACACGAGGTTGCCGAGCGACTTCGACATCTTCTCGCCGTCGTAGTTCACCATCGCCGAGTGCAGCCAGTGCGTGACGAACGGCTTGCCCGGTGAGGCTCTCGCTCTGCGCGATCTCGCTCTCGTGGTGCGGGAAGATGAGATCGGTTCCGCCGCCGTGCAGGTCGACGGTCGGGCCGTGCTCGTGCATCGCCATCGCCGAGCACTCGATGTGCCAACCGGGCCGACCGACGCCGAACGGCGCGCGCCACGCGGGCTCGTCCGGCAGCGACGGCTGCCACAGCACGAAGTCGAGCGGCTGGCGCCGGTGCGGATCGTCGGGATTGCCGCCGCGCGCTCGCGCGAGGCGGACCATCGCGCTCTTCGGAGTAGTGCGAGAGCTCGCCGTAGCGCGGGAACGTCGACACGTCGAAGTACGCGGTGCCGTGCGTGAGGTACGCGTTGCCCGATTCGAGCAGCTGCCCGACGAGCTCGATGATCAGGTCGATCGACTCGGTCGCGCGCGGTTCGGCGACGGGCGCGCGCATCTCGAGCGCGTCCATGTCGCTGTGGAACCGCGCCATCTCCGCTTCGGCGAGCTCGAGGTACGGCACGCCGAGCTCGCGGGCCTTGGGCAGGATCGAGTCGTCGACGTCGGTGACGTTGCGGACGTAGCGCACCTCGTGGCCGAGCTCCTCGAGCCGGCGGATCAAGAGGTCGTAGGTGAGATACGTCGCCGCGTGCCCGAGGTGCGTCGAGTCGTACGGCGTGATCCCGCACACGTACATGCGCACGGTCGGCGGCGGCTCGAACGGCGACGACCGCGCGGCGGGCGGTGTCGTAGAGGCGCATGGTCACGGCCGAACCCTACTGCTCGGTCACGCGGTCCCAGATCCTGTGGCAGACGCCTTCGACCTCGACGTCAGACCGACGGTGAGTCGCAGGCTGGCGCGCATCTTGTGGCGGATGTTGACCGTCAGCAGCACCGCCGCGAACGTCTCCATGCCGACCGCGTTGCGCAGCGAACCGCCGTCGAGCGGGCGCAGGCGCGGGATGCTGCTCGTGATCTCCATGACGGTGGCCTTGGCCTCGTCGTCGTCGCCGAGCACGATGACGTCGCTCTACATCTCGTGGTCGATCTCGCCGAACTCGGCCGCGGGTACGAGGTGGAACGCGGTGCAGACGCGCGAGCGCCACAGCAACGCCTGGATCTCGGCCGCGACCGATCCGTGCGGCGGCAGCACCGCGTTGAACTCGTTGCCGTGCTTGACGAGATTGTTCGCCATCGACACGACGATCTTGCCCGCGAGGCGGTCGGCATGTTCTTGCACGGTGGGGATCGCCGACTCCGCGTGCACCGCGAGAATCACGACCGGCGCGTCACACGCCCACGCGTTGTCGCACGCGATCAGACGGCCGGCGACGCGGTCGCCCCATTCCTTCTCGAGCTCGCTCGACCGCCGCCCGGGCCTTGTCGACCGCTCGCGAACCGAACAACACTTCGTGACCGACACTCGCGAGCCGTGCCGCCAGGCCCGCCACCCGCCGGACCAGTCGCCCCCAAGATCCCGATTCGCATCCGGAGAGACTAGTTCTCGCCCCGATATGGGTCGCTCGTACGACTCGTCCCATCGGGTCGGCTCCGCTGCCGCTCCGCGATCGCGGCACGCGATACGGCAGGGGGTGTGACCTTCGGTCAGCCGATGCACTCGGCGCCGAAGAGGATGCGGAGCTCGGCGAAGAGGCCGTTGCGGGCGTCGCAGCGGAAGTCGTCGCCGAGGCGGAGATCCGTCTCCTTGTCGGGGCCGATCAGGGTGAGCAGCACCGGGCTGTCGCCCGGGTTCGCGGCGAGGAGCTCGCGCAGGCGCTGCACCCGTTCGTCGTTCAGCACGCCCGCCTTGACCCGCAGCTTCACCGGCGGACCCTTGTCGACGTGGATCTCGGGCCGGGTGACTTCCATCGCCATGAGCTTGGGCGTGTCGTCGCGGCCGTCGACGCGGCCGCGGACCGTGACGATCGCGTCGGAGTGCGAGCAACTCGCCGTAGGTGAGCATCGTCTTCGGGAAGACCATCACCTCGATCGACGCCGGCGAGGTCTTCGAGCACGAACGTGGCCATGAGGTCGCCGCGCTTGGTGTACTTGCGTTGCAGCGCGGTGACGACGCCCGCGACGGTGCGCATCGCGCCGTCTTCCATCTCGCTCAGATCGGCGATCGAGCATTCGACGAGCCGCCGCAGCGCGGCCTCGACGCCCATCAAGCGGATGGTCGCTCACGTAGAGGCCGAGCATGTCTTTCTCGGCGCGCAGGCGTTCGGCTCTTGTCGAACTCGACGTCGGGGATCGCGAGCCGGTCGTCGAACACCGGCGAGTCGGCGGTGTCGCCGCCACCCGAGATCGAACAGGCTCATCGTCCCCGCGTCGCGTTCACGCCGGCGGCGCAACGCCGCGTCGACGATCGCCTCGAACACATTGAGGAGTCCCTTGCGGGGATGGCCGAGCGAGTCGAATCCGCCGCCGTTGATCAACGACTCGATCGTGCGCTTGTTCAGCACGTTCGGGTCGACACGATCGACAGAAGTCGTAGAAGTCGGTGAACGGCCCGCCTTCTCGCGCTCTTCGATCAGCAGCGCGGACACACCTTCGCCGACGTTGCGCACCGCGGAGAGGCCGAAGCGGATCGCGTGACCTTCGCACGAGAAGTCGCTGTACGACGCGTTGACGTCGGGAACGAGCACCGGGATGTCGAGCTGGCGGCACTCGCCGAGATAGACCGCGGCCTTGTCGAGGTTCGACTTCACGCTCGTGAGCAGCGCGGCGAAGTACGCGACCGGGTAGTTCGCCTTGAGCCACGCGGTCTGGTACGTGACGAGGCCGTAGCCGACGCTGTGCGACTTGTTGAACGAGTAGTCGGCGAACGGCTCGATCGTGGTGAAGTACGCCTCCGCGAAATCCTCGGTGTGGCCGTTCGCGCACGCAGCCCTCGACGAACTTCGAGCGCTCCTTCGCGATCAGCTCACGGATCTTCTTGCCGGTGGCCTTGCGCAGGTTGTCGGCCTCTTCGAGCGAGTAGCCCGCGAGCTTCTGGGACACTCGCATGAGCTGCTCTTGGTAGATCATCAGCCCGAACGTGGGCCCGAGGATCTCCTCGAGGTCGGGGTGGTCGTAGCTGACCGGGCGGCGACCGTTCTTGCGCTCCGCGTATTCGGTGTGCCAGTTCTGCGCCATCGGGCCCGGCCGGTACAGCGCGATGACGGCGGCGACGTCTTCGAAGGTGGTCGGCGCGAGCCGAAGCAACAGCGAACGCAGCGGCCCACCCTCGAGCTGGAACACGCCGATCGTGTCGGCCCGGCGCAGCAGCTCGAAGGTCTTCTCGTCGTCGAGCGGGACGTCGTCGATGTCGGGCCGGCTCCCGGTGGTCTGCTCGATCAGGTCGAGCGCGATCTCGATGACGTCGAGGTTGCGCAGGCCGAGGAAGTCCATCTTCAACAGGCCGAGCTCTTCGACGCCGTGCATCTCGTACTGCGTCACCATCGGCGCGTCTTCGAGCGCGGTATCCGGCTCGGGCTTGCGCTGGATCGGCAGGTACTCGGTCAGCGGCTCGCGGGTGATGACCACCGCGGCGGCGTGGATGCCGTCCTGGCGGCGCAGCCCTTCGAGCCCGCGCGCCACGTCGATCACGCGCTTGGCGTCGGGGTCGACCTCGTAGAGCGCGCGCAGATCGGCGGCCATCTTGTAGCCGTCGGCGAAACGCTCGTGCGGGGTCAGGCACGCGTGCAGCGGCGTGTCGCGGCCCATGATCGAGCGGCGGCATGAGCTTGGCGATCTTGTCGCCGACCGCGTACGGGTAGCCGAGCACCCGCGCCCGTCGCGCACCGCGGCCCGTGCCTTGATCGTGGAGAACGTGATGATCTGCGCGACGTGGTCGTGCCCGTACTTCTGCGCCGCGTACTTGATCATCTCGCCGCGGTACCGGGAGTCGAAGTCCATGTCGATGTCGGGCATCTGCTTGCGGCCCGGGTTCAGGAAGCGCTCGAACAGCAGGTCGTACTTGATCGGGTCGATGTCGACGATGCGCAGGCAGTACGCCACGCACGAACCGGCCGCGCTCCCCCGCCCGGGCCCACCCGGATGTTGCGCGACTTGGCGTAGCGCACGAGGTCCCAGACCACGAGGAAGTACGCGGGGAAGCCCATCGACTTGATGACGTCGAGCTCGAACTCGATGCGTTCGATCACGTGCGGCGCGGGCGTCTGTCCGTAACGCTCCTTCGCGCCCTGCATCGTGAGCTCGCGCAGGTACGAGTTCTCGTCGTGACCTTCGGGCACCGGGAACGCGGGCAGGATCGCCTGGCCGAACTCCAGCTCGACGTCGGCGCGCTCGGCGATCAACAGCGTGTTGTCGCACGCGTCGGGCACTTCGGCGAACAGCGCGCGCATCTCGGCCGCGCTCTTGATGTAGAAGTCGTTGCCGTCGAACTTGAAGCGCTTCGGATCGCTCTGCAGCGCGCCGGTCTGCACGCACAGCAACGCGTCGTGCGCCTCGGCGTCTTCCTTGTGCGTGTAGTGACTGTCGTTGGTCGCGAGCAGCGGCGCGCTGGAGCTTGCGCGCGATGTCGAGTAGCGGCCGGATGACCCTGGCATCGTCGTCGATGCCGTGGTCCTGCAACTCGACGAAGAAGTGCTCGCGCCCGAAGATCTGCCTGGAACCGCGCCGCCGCCTCGAGCGCGGCGTCGGGCTCGTCCTTCAGGATCAGCTGCGACACCAGCCCGCCGAGGCATCCGGTCGTCGCGGTGATGCCCTCGTGGTGGCGCTCGAGCAGCTCCCAGTCGCTGCGGGGCTTGTAGTAGTAGCCGTCGAGGATAGGCCGCGCTCGTGACCTTGATGAGGTTGCGGTAGCCCTCGTTCGTCTCCGCGAGCATCGTGAGATGGAAGATCTCGTGCTCGGAACGCTTCGGGCGATCGAAGCGCGACGTGTTGGTGAAGTAGCCCTCCATGCCGAGGACCGGCTTGATGCCCGCCGTCGCGCGCCGCTTCGTAGAGCGGCAGGACGCCGTACATGTTGCCGTGGTCGGTGATGCCGACCGCAGGCTGGCCGTCGGCCGCCGCCGCGGCCACGACCTCGCCGATCCGCGACGCACCGTCGAGCATCGAGTACTCGGTGTGGAGGTGCAGATGGACGAACGAATCGGTCAGAGCTCCGCGCCTCCGACTCGGCTATCCACAGGGCGCTGTGCACAGACCTGTGGATAAATCACAGTGATGTCATTCTAGCGTACCGGCTCCAAGATGCCACCGGATGAGACCGACTAGTCGGCGCCTCGACCGTGCGCGGCGACGAGGGGCACGAGCATCTCGTCGGGAGTGAGCGAGCCGTGGCCCGACAGCAGCTTGACCTCGTTCGGCAGCGCGGGATCGACGAACGCGACCTCGGTCGCGCGGCCGCGAGGACGACGTCGCCGATGCGCCCGGGGACGCTTCCCGTCGCGCCCGTGCCGAGCAGTCCCTCGTCGAGCAATCTCGGCGCGCGACCAGACCCACGCCTCGTCGCCGAGCTGGTCACGGCGCGGCTGCGAGCAGCTCGCGCGTTCGCGCCCTTGCGCGCGTAGAGGTAACGGAAGCGACCGTCGCCGGCCATTGCGGTCGTCATCGCGCCGAGATCGGGAACCGCGATCCACGATGTCGCGCTCGAGATGCACCTGTCCGTGATCGGCGGTGACGAGCAACGCGGCGCGCGTCGGGCAACGCGTCGAGCAACGCGCCGACGATCGCGTCGGCCGCCGCGAGCTCGCGCCGCCACACCGGGCCGTGCAATCCGAACTCGTGCGCGATCGAATCGACGCCCGGGTAGTACGCGTACACGAGCCGCTCGCCGTGACGTCGACCTCGGCCAGGCACGAGCTCGACAAGCGCCGCCGTCGTGTGCCAGCCGACGAACCGACCGCCGCGCAGGTGCGCTTCGTGAATCCGGTCTTGCGGAACTCGGACTTGGTCACGACCGGCACCGCGCGACCGAGGAACGCGGTGTGGCGTTGCACGTCGAACGGATCCGGCGGCGCGCCCGCCGCCCGTACACCGACCAGCGCAGCACGTTCAGCACCGTCGCTGCCGACGAGCATGCGGTACCCGAGGATCCCGTGCTGCGCGGGCGCGAGACCCGGTCGCGATCGACGTGAGCGCGGAGGCGGTCGTGGCGGGAACCACGGTCGTGATCGGCCCGCCGTCCATCGCCGCGAGCTCGGGCATCTCGGCCGCGTGCTCGCGCAGCGCGTTCCAGCCCAGGCCGTCGAGCACCAGCAGCACGACCGCTTCGGCCTCCCGGGCCGGCTGCGGGCAGCCACGACGCGTCGTGCACGCCCAGCAGCGCCGGCACCAGGCCCGCGATGGACGCACCGTCGAGCGCGGGCCGACCGCCCCTCCAAGGGACCGTCATGCGGGCGGACCGGCCGCACGGAGGGTCGGCCGGAGGTCATCGGCGCAGCGTAGAACGTGGCCGACGCGTCGCCTCGGAGGCGACGCCCGCGGACGTCCGCGCGACGATGGGGGCATGAGGATGTCGACGCGCGGCGACTACGCCGCCCGGGCGTTGCTGTCGCTCGCGCTTGCACGGCACCGAGCGCCCGACCTCCGTGAAGGAGATCGCGGAGCGCACGCACCTCCCCCAGCCGTACCTCGAGCAGATCCTGTTGTCGGTGAAGGGTGCGGGTCTCGTGCGCTCGAAGCGCGGGGTCGGCGGCGGCTACGTGCTCGCGCGCGCACCCGAGGAGATCACGCTCGCCGACATCGTCGCCGCGGTCGAGGGTCCGCAGATCGTCCTGGCCGAGCACCCCGACCACTGCGAGGGCCACTGCATCCTGCAAGAGGTGTGGGTCGGCGTCGACGACGAGTCGCGCCGCATCCTCGAACGGGTCACGCTCGCCGAGCTCGTCGACCGCACCCGCGTCGGTCACCCCGACGCGGTAGCGGCGAGCGTCCAACTCGCGCTCAACTGCCGGCCTCGGCCAGATGCGTCGAGCACGGCCTGCAGCTCCGGCGGCAACGGTTCTTCGAAGCGCACTGCTTCGCCCGTGCCCGGATGGTCGAACCCGAGCGTCGCCGCGTGCAGGAACGGCCGCGCCAGCGGGATCTGAGTCGCGCGACCCGCCGTAGGTGCCGTCGCCGACGACCGGGATGCCCGATCGCGGCGAGGTGCACGCGGATCTGGTGCGTGCGCCCGGTCTCGAGCTTGCACTCGACCAGGCTGCACTGCGGTGCGCCGAACGCCTCGACGACGTGGTACTCGGTGCGCGCCTGCTTGCCCGCGTCTGCGCACCGCCATGCGCGTGCGCCGTGCGCCCGAACGGCCGATCGGCGCGTCGATCATCCCGCGCGGCGACGACAAGTCGGCCCCAGACGAGCGCGACGTACACGCGCTCGACGGAGCGCGCCGCCAGCTGCGAGACGAGCGAGTCGTACGCCGCGCTCGGCAGCGCGACCGCGAGCAGTCCGCTCGTGTCGCGGTCGAGGCGATGCACGATGCCCGGGCCGGATGCGGATCGCCGACCGACTCGATGCCGGGAAAGCGCGCGAGCAGACCGTTGACGAGCGTGCCGCTGACGTGACCGGCGCCCGGATGCACGACGAGACCGGCGGGTTTGGCCACGACCACCACGTCGTCGTCGGCGAAGCGGACTTCGACGTCGACACTTCGGCGTCGGGCTCGGGCCGTGACGTCGACTTCGAGCGACGGGTTCATCGAGCACCTCGAGCACGTCGCCCTCGTGCAGCCGATAGCTCTTGGCCACGACGCGGCCGTCGACCAACACCGCGCCCGTGTCGATGAGATCCTGCACCGCGGCCCGCGGCCAGCCGGTCAGGAACGACGAGCGCGCGATCGACGCGGTCGCCGTCGAGCGCGGCCGGGACCGTGATCGGTCCGTCGATCATCGGGTCGGCGCCGCGGTCGAGGCGCCGCGGAGCGAAGAGGGTGCGCACGATCAACAGGATCGCGCCGATGGTGATGCACGAGTCGGCGAAGTTGAAGACCGGGAACGATCCGACCGCCACGAAGTCGACGACGTGGCCGCGCAGGAAGCCCGGGGACCGGACGAGCCGGTCGACCAGGTTGCCGAGCGCGCCGCCGAGCACGAGGACCAGACCGACGAGCATCCAGCGGTCGGTGGCGTGGCGGACGGCCCGGGCGACGAAGACCGCGATCACGATCGCGAAGCACGGCCAGGATCGGCGTGTAGCCCTGGAAGCCGCTGAACGCGCTGCCGCTGTTGCGGGTGACCTCGAAGAGCAAGAACGTCAGCCGATGACGTGCTGCGGACCGTCGGCCAGCGCGGCGACCGCCCAGACCTTCGTCAGCTGATCGATCGCGACGATGCGCGAGCAGCGCCGCGATCGACCCATGCGGTGCCGCGACCGGGACGGAGTCAGCCGCTCGCGTCTCAGCGACGCCGTTCGCCACGGGCCTTGCACTTCACGCACTGCTCGGCCCACGGGATGACCTCGAGCCGGGCGACCGGGATGCGGTCGAGACAGGTCACGCACACGCCGTACATGCCGGTGGGGATGCGCTCGCAGAGCGCGGTCGATGTCGTCGACCGTCTGGCGGGCGGTCGCCGACAGCGACAGGTCGCGCTCGCGCTCGACGCTGATCGTGTCGCCTTCGCCCGACTCCTCGTCGAACTGCGTGTCACCCTGTTCGCGCTCCGACGCGAGTGCTCGGCCGACGCTTCGAGCTCCTCGGCCTGACGCGGCGTGGCTCGCACGCGCTTCGTCGAGCAACTCGCGCAGCTTGTCGAGCGTGCTCGCCGCGAGCGGCGGCGGCAGCTTCTTGGGCGGCGGCTCTTTCTTGACGGGCGGCGGTTTGGGTGCGGCTTTGGCGGCGGGTGCGGGCGTGGGATTGCTCGCGACCTTCATCGGGGCCTTTGTCGGCGCGGCAGGGGCTTTTCTTGACCGTCGACTTCGCCGGCGCGGCCTTCTTCGCCGGTCGCCGCCTTCTTCGCGGCTGACCTTCTGTCGCGGCCGTCTTCGGCGCGCCGGCTTGTTGGACGCCGGCTTCTTCGCGACTTGCTTCGTCGGGGTCGGCCTTCTTGACGCGGTGATGTTCGTCGCGGGCTTCGGCGCGACTTTCTTCGCGACTCGTCGCGGCTTCTTCGCGACCGGCTTCTTCGTCTGTGGCCTTCTTCGCCGTCGCCGCGGCCGCCCGCGCCGGCGCCGACTTCTTCTTGGCCACGCGCCTTCTGGCCGGCTTCTTGGCGACTGGCCTTCCTTCATCGCGGGCTTGTGCGCGCGGTCTTGCGCGGGGTGACCTTGGACGCTTGGGCCATGCTGACCTACTCGTTGCTCGGGGGCCCGGAACCCCAGGCGGACGGCCGTCGGCCCCGGAAGGCGCCGGATTGTAGCGGCCCCGGAGCCGCCTTCGGTCACCCTCTCGATTGGTCGCTCGCACTGCGCCTCGGCCATGAGCGGCTGCGCGGGTGATGACCGACGCTCCGTTGCCACTCCCGGGTCGCCCGCACTGGCGGCCCCTCGGCGAGGAGCCGCTGCTCAGGTCAGACGTAGACCCAGACCGTGATGCCGATCGGCAGGATGTTGGCGGCCCAGATGAAGTTGATCGCCGTGTTCGAGACCCGGGTGCATCCGTGCGATGCCGGGTACGGCGGGACCGCGGTGTAGCCGTGCACCGCGATGCCCGACCACGTGAAGTACTTGGGCCGCCACAACATGCCGAGCGGACCGTGATCGGGCCCGTCGACCTGGCGGATCACCGTGAACACACCTTCGGGGGTGTGCGCCGTGTAGCCCACGCCGTCGAGGGTGTACGGGTGATCGGAACCGGTCGACGCGTTGAACACGTACTGCACCGCGCCGTTGCGAGACGACCATCAGGATCTGGCGGGTCTTGTCGATCTCGATCATCGGCGCCCGAGGTGGAACGGGCCCGTGCGGCCGGGTCGCGGTGCGGAACTTGGCCTGCGTCGCGGCGTCGACGGCGCCCGTGCGGGGCAGGCCGTTCGCCTTCTGGAACGCGTACACCGCCTGTTGCATGTTGTCGTCGAACACGCCGTTCGCGCCGGGCAACCAGTAGCCCATGCGCGACGAGCCGGTTCTGCACGGCGGCGACCGCGGCGCCGGTGGCGCCCACGCTCATCAGGCCGACGTCGGGGATGTTCGTCAGCGCCAGCATCCGGTAGCCGTTGCCGTCGGGCATGCCGACGAGCTGGACGACACGTGCGATTGGCGGGCACGAGGCCCGCCGCGCTGCCCTGTGAAGTTCGCGTTGCCGAACGTGAACACGCCGCCGTCGGCGCCGGCGAGCCAGTAGCCGGTGCCGGAACCGTCGCGGGCCATGCCGACCACCGGCGCGTTCAGGTGCATCGCGCCGGTCGAGCCGTAGAAGTGCGCGTCGCCGAAGGAGAAGATCCCGCCGTCGGTCGCGACCAACCAGTAGCCGTTGCCCGTCGGGGTCGAGGCCATGCCGACGACCGGAGCAGTTGAGACGGATCGCGCCGGTCGAGCCGTGGAAGCGCGCGGTACCGAACGAGAACACACCACCGTCGGAGGCGTAGAGCCAGTAGCCCTTGCCGCGCGGACCGGCGATCAGCGACTTGATCGGCGCGTTCAGGTGCACGCCCGCCAACGAGGCCGTAGCCACTTGGCGTCGCCGAACGGGAACACGCGCACCGTCGGCGGTCACGATCCAATAGCCGTGCCCGCTCGGCGTCGCGGTCATGCCCGACGACGGGTTGCGCAGCGGCCAACCCGACGAGCGCGCCGTAGAACGGCGCGTTGAACGAGAAGACCGCGCCGTCGGCGCGCGACCATCCCAGTAGCCCGTGCCGTTGGCGGTCGTCGCCATCCGACGATCGGGCGCGAGAGCGCCATCGACTGCGGTCGAACCGTGGAAGGTCGCGCTGCCGAACGCGTACACCTCGTTGTCGTGTGCTGACCGCGGCGCCGCGGCGCGGGCGCGCGACGAGGCTGCCAACGGCTCCCGAAGCGACGACCAGAACGCTGCACAGCAGCAGCGCGAAATCGAGAGTGAGCACCTGCGCATTCGGCGGAGGCTAGCCGCCCGACTGCGCAATCTCCTAGCGGGCCACCGGTATCGTTGCCGACCATGTTCCACCCGGTTGATCCGTCCCTCGACCTCGTCGCGCTCGAAGAGGCAATGCTGACGCGTTGGCACGACGAGGACGTGTTCGGCGAGTCGCTGCGGCGCCGCGCGGGCGCCCCGGAATGGGTGTTCTACGAGGGTCCGCCGACCGCGAACGGCAGACCCGGAATCCACCACGTGTGGGCCCGCCTCTTCAAGGACCTCTATCCCCGGTTCCACACGATGCGGGGCAAGCACGTGGCCCGCAAGGGCGGCTGGGACTGCCACGGCCTGCCGGTCGAGGTCGAGGTCGAAAAGGAGCTCGGCTTCACGGCGAAGCACGCAGATCGAGGACTACGGCATCGAGCGTTTCAACGCCAAGTGTCGGGCTTCGGTTCAGCGTTACGTCGAGGATTGGCAGTCGCTCACCTCCCGCATCGGGATGTGGCTCGACACCGCCGGCGCCTACTGGACGCTGTCGAACGAATACATCGAGAGCGTGTGGTGGCTCTTCCGCCAGATCTGGGACGCGGGCGTCGATCTACGAGGGCTTCAAGGTCGTGCCCGTACTGCGGCCGCTGCGGCACCGCGTTGTCGAGCCACGAGCTCGGCCAGCCCGGCGCGTACCGCGATGTGACCGAGCCGTCGGTGTACGTGCGCTTCCCCCTTCTCGGTGAGGATCTGCCCAGCGAACTGGCCGGCGCCGACCTGCTGGTGTGGACGACCACTCCGTGGACGTTGCCATCGAACGTCGGCGCCGCGATCGGTCCGGCCATCGACTACGTGCGCGTGCGCGCGCCGGAGGGCGGCCGCGACCTCGTCATGGCGCGGGCCCGCGTCGCCGACGTGCTCGGCGCCGACGCGGAGATCGTCGGCGACCGTCGGCGCGGCCGCACTCGTCGGCGCGCACTACGAGCCGCCGTTCACGCTGCTCGAGGTCGAAGGCGACCGCGCGTTCACGATCGTCGCCGACGATTTCGTCACCGATCGACGACGGCTCGGGCGTCGTACACCTCGCGCCCGCGTTCGGTGAGATCGACCGCGAGATCGGCGAGCGCGAAGGGCTGCCGATCGTCAACCCGGTCAACGACGCGGCGCGCTTCGAACCGGTCGTGGGCGAGCAGTACGCGGGCCGGTTCGTCAAGGACGCCGATCCCGACCTCATCGACGACCTCACCGCACGGGGCAAGCTCGTTGCGGTCGTCGACTACACGCACTCGTATCCGCACTGCTGGCGCTGCGACACGCCGCTCATCTATTGGGCCAAGCCGCAATGGTTCGCGCGCACCTCGGCGCACAAGGCCGAGATGATCGCCGAGAACGAGAACATCAACTGGTACCCGGAGCACATCAAGCACGGCCGCTTCGGCGACTGGCTCGAGAACAACGTCGACTGGGCCCTCTCCCGCGACCGCTACTGGGGCACGCCGATCCCGGTGTGGCGCTGCCACGACTGCGACCACGACATCTGCATCGGATCGGTCGCCGAACTCTCGGAGCTCGTCGGGCCGCGACCTCAGCGCGCATGGATCTGCACCGGCCGTACGTCGACGACGTGACCCTCGCGTTGCACTGCGTGCGGCACCGGTACCGCGTACCGGATCGAGCCTGTCCTGGACGCGTGGTTCGACTCCGGGCTCGATGCCCACCGCCCAGTTCCACTACCCGTTCGAGAATCACCGACGCGTTCGCCGACCGCTTCCCCGCCGATTTCATCTGCGAGGCGATCGACCAGACCCGGGGTTGGTTCTATTCGCTGCTCGCCGTCAACACGCTCGCGTTCGGCGCGGCGCCGTACCGAAACGTCGTGTGCCTCGCGCACATCGTCGACAAGGACGGCGTGAAGATGTCGAAGACGCGGGGCAACGTCATCGACCCCGTTCCCGTCCTCGCCGAACGGGGTGCCGACGCGCTGCGTTGGTACATGCTCTCGTCGGGCTCGCCCTGGACGCCGAAGCGCGTCTACGTCGAGGGCATCGACGAAGCCACCCGGCAGTTCCTGCTGACGCTCTGGAACACGTATTCCTTCTTCATCACCTACGCGAACATCGACGGCTGGACGCCGGGCACGCCCGACACCGACGCCGGGACCGAGCCCGTCCACGTGCTCGACCGTTGGATCACGTCGCGGGTTCAGCGCACGGTGCGCACCGCGACGACGTCGCTCGAAGCGTTCGACGCGCTCGCGGCAACCCAGGCCCTGGCCGAGCTCGTCGACGACCTGTCGAACTGGTACGTCCGCCGCTCGCGCCCCCGCTTTTGGAAGTCGTCCGACCCGGCCGCGCACGCCACGCTCCACCGCGCGCTGCTGACGCTCTCGCAACTGCTCGCGCCGTTCTGCCCGTTCGTCGCCGACGAGCTCTTCCGCAACCTCGCGGGCTCCGGCGAGTCGGTCCACCTGAGCGATTGGCCCGCCTACGACACGCCGCGATCGACGACGAGCTCGAGGCGGAGATGGCTCTGGCCCGCACGCTCGTCTCACTCGGCCGCGCCGCGCGCGCCGACGCCAAGCTCGGCGTACGCCAACCGCTCCCCCGCGCCATCGCACTCCTGCGCGCCGGCGAGAAGCTGGGCGACGACGTAGCCCAGGAGATCAAGGACGAGCTCAACGTGAAGCAGCTCGAGGTCGTCGACTCACTCGAGGGTCTGCTGTCGTATCGCGTCGCACCGAACTTCCGCACGCTCGGTCCGCGCCTCGGCAAGCTCGCGCCGCGCGTGAAGGCGCTCCTCGCTGACGTCGACGGGGGCGAGGTCCGCGCCGCGTTCGACGAACAGGGCTCGTACACCCTCGACGTCGACGGCGAGCCGGTGAAGCTCGAGCCCGCCGACGTCGAGATCCGCGCCGAGCAACACGAAGACCTCACGCTCGCCCAGGACGGCCCGCACGCGATCGCGCTCGACCTCACCCTCGACGACGACCTCCGGGCCGAAGGCACTCGCCCGGGAGATCATCCGCGCCGTCAACGACCGCCGGAAGGCGAACGGATTCACACTGACCGACCGGGTGACGGTCGAGCTGTGGTCGAGCCAGCCGGTCGTGGACGCGGCCCTGCGGCACGAGGCGTGGATCAAGACCGAGGTCCTGGCCACCGAGTTCGACCGCGCACGCCGAACTGCTCGAGACCGCGCCCGACGCGACGATCGATGCGCGACCCGGTCTGGCTGGACGTCAGCCGGAGTTAGCGCCCGGCGCTTTTTCGCTCAGCGCCGGCGGCGGAACACGTCGCGGAACGATACCGCGGTCGGCGTCCTGGTCGAAGAACACGTTCTCTCCGGTGAGGTCGTCGTCGTCACGGGGTCCGAGCGGCTTCTCGTCGTGCACCGCGTCGCGCAACGTGGCGAAGAAGGCGTCGTCGTCGAGGATGTCGGCGTCGACGCCGTCGCCCGCGAGATCGATCGGCTGGAATCCGGCCGCCCGCGCGGTGGCCGATGCCGAAGCTGCGCTCGTCTCCGGTGTCGGAGACGGGGCCGAGCTCGCCGGCGCGGGTGCCGGTGCGGGCGCGACTTCAGGTTCGCACGCGCGCTTGTTCGCGCGACTGCTCGAACAACGTGCGCACGTCGACTTCGCTCGTCTCCGCGCCACCGTCATGATTTTCGGCACGACTCTCGGCGCGCGTGTCGGTGCGCACACCGGAATCACCATTGTTCGAACGCGCGCTCGGCGCCTCGGCGACGATGCCCGGCGCGTCGCTCGGCCGACCCGCGTCGGCGGGCGGAGCCGCGACTTCCTGGCGAACTACCGGCACGGCGGGCAGCGACGGCTCGTCGTCGTCGGCGACCGGTGACGCGACCGCGCTCAGCGACGCGGGGATCTCGACTTCGCTCGTCTCGGGCAAGGAGGCGGGCGCGGTCGTCGGGCGCGTACGCAGCGTGGAGAGATCGGACTCGAGCGCGCGCACCATGCGCTCGCGGTACTCGGCCTCGAAGCGAGTGAGTGCTTCGACGTCGGCGAGCAGCGTGTCGCGCCGGCCCGCCAACTCGACGATCTCCTGTTCGAGCCGCCGGCGTTCCGTCTCGCCCTTGCGGCGGGCCTCGGCCTCGGCGTCGGCCACGAGGCGCCGCGACGACATCTCGGCCTCGTCGAGCATCTGGCGCGACTTGGCGGTCGCTTCGGCGACGGCCTCGTCGGCGGCGCGCTGGGCGAACAACAGCGTGCGGTGGAGGATGTCCTCGGTCTCGCGGGTGCGGACCGCCTCGCTCTGCGCCGACGTGAGCCGGTCCTGCAGCTGGGTCACCCGTTGGTTCGACGCCTCGATCGCCTGCGCGGCCTGCTCGAGGAGGTCGTTGACCTCGTCGCGGCTGTAGCCGCGGATCTCGGAGTGAATTTCGGTGTCGCGGAGCTCTCGCGGTGTGATCTCCATGGCGGTCATCGTAGACCGGGTGCCGCCGACAGGGGTGTACCTCTTCAGAAGATCGAGAACGCGACAGTTCAACGCTTTGAGCAGAAGCTCGAGGCCGATCAGCACGACGATGAACGAGATGTCGAACATCCCGGCGGGCGGGATGACCCGCCGCACGGGCGCGAGCACCGGTTCAGTCAGCTGCATCAGCACGTGGACGAGGCTGGCGAGACCCGTCCCGGGCCGGACCGGAAACCACGAGAAGATCGCCCGCGGCAAACAGTATGAGCAGATAGACGTTGAGAAACGAGCAGAGAACTTCTTTCACGAGCGAACGGCGCGGTACAGCCCGCGAGCCTGCAAGCGCTCCTTCTCCTCGTCGGAGACCTCGACGTTCGACGGCGTGAGCAAGAAGACCTGATCGGCCGCCTTCGACATCGTGCCGTTCAACGCGTACGCGAGACCGCTCGCGAAATCGATGAGGCGTCGCTGCAGATCGCGGTCGACGCCCTGCAGGTTCAGGATGACGGGTTGACCGTTCTTCAAACGGTCGCCGACCTCTTGCGCGTCGTTGAAACCCTTCGGGTCCATGACGTGCACGCGCGTCGCGGGCATCGGGATGGGCTTGACCGCCGACGCACGTGGTGCCGGCGGCGCGGCGGCTGCGTCCTCGCGGTCGTCGGTCGCGCTCGCGTCGGCTCCGGATCACGGTCAGCGGACTCGGCTCGGCGGCGGGCGGCGCGGTCGCGGTTGCAGTCGCGCCGGCGACGCGCGGACGGGCTGGCGCGCCGGCGCGCTGATCGGCTCTCCGTATTCGTCCGCGTAGTACTCGTCGTCCTCGCCGTAGTACTCGTCGTCGTCGACGAGGCCCAACCAGACCATCATCTTGTGAAAGACCGACATGCGGCGTCCCTTCTCGTCCGTGCTCGTTCGAGCGTCAGGGTCTATCGTCGCCGGCACGTCACGCTGCGGAGACTCGGGCACGCTGCGACCGAAGATTGCTGTGCCCACCCGCACCAGGGTGGATCCTTCGGACGTATCGCGGCCTCGAAGTCGCCGCTCATCCCCATCGAGCACACAGCCAGGCCCAGGTCGTCGGTCATTCGCCGCAAGCGGGCGAAGACTGGGCGGGGATCGCCGCGCCGCTTGCGGCACGGTCATCAGGCCCTCGACATCGAGGCGCTCCGTACCGGCACGTCGTCGACGAGCGCGGCGGTTTCCTCAGGTGCGCAACCGCCTTTTTGCGCCTCACCCGTCACATTCACCTGCACGAGCACCGCCGCGCCCGGTGCGCGCCGTGCCGACCTCCACGCCGAGCTCGGCCCGGTCGATCGATTCCCAAAGCGCAACGTGCGGCGCCGCGGTCCGCACCTTGTTGCGTTGCAGACGCCCGATGAAATGCCAACGCAATGCTCGGGCGAGGCTCGCATCGCTCGCGAACGCCTCCGCTTTCGGCGACGAGATCCTGAACGCGGTTCTCACCGAGGTCGACGGCGCCCGCGGCGAGCGCGGCGCGCGACGTCGTCGAGACCGACCTCTTTGGTCACGACGACGAGCGTGACCGCTTCCGGTTCCCGACCCGCGGCGCGTGCCGCGGTCGCGACGCGTTCACGCACTTCGCCCAGGCGTTCGGCGACGGTCATACGGCGAGGGTCATACGGCGAGGGTCGCGGTCATGGAAGCACCGCGATCGTGGCCTGCCGACCGGTCTCGCCGTCGCGCCGGTACGAGAAGTAGTCGTCGGAGTCCGCGGTGCACACGCCCGAGTCGTCGAAGTCGATCGACGCCGGCGCGTTCGAGCACGATGCGGATCGCGGCGGGAATGTCGAGCGCGGGCCGACCGGTACGCGTGCGCTCTCCGACCCCAGGGCCGAACTGGTCGACGAAGCGGCGCGAGATCCGTCAGCGCCGAACTCGTAGTGCTCGGCGCGAATGCACGGACCGAGGAACGCGCGCACGGCGCCCGATCCGAGCTCGCGCACGCGCGGCGATCGACGCTTCGATCACGCCGGCGGCGAGGCCACGATGGCCGGCATGCACGACCCCGACCGCGTCGTCGTTCGCGATCACGAGCGGTGCGCAGTCGGCCGTCACGATCGCCAACGCCAGACCACGCTCCACGGTGACGATTGCGTCGGCGACAGGCGCATCGGCCGGTCGGCGCGCCCGGATCGAGGGCCGGGTCGCGACGTGCACCCCGACGCCGTGCACCTGGCGGACCCAGACGCACCCGGTTGCGGTCTCGAGCCCGGCGAGCGTGGCCAACGCGGCGCGGTTCCGGGCGACCGACCGCCGGATCGTCACCGACGTGATCGCCGACGTTGCCCTGGACGCTCGCCGGTGCACCACGCCCGGGCCGGGCCGACCGCCACTGCCGCCGCGTCGGGGGCCGCGCCGGCCCGCTGGTTCACCGCAGGAATTCGGGAACGTCGAAGTCGTCGTCGCCGAGGTCGAGTGCTTCCTCGCCCGCGAGCGAGTCTTCGTCGTCGGGAAACAACGGCGTGCCCGACTTGCGTGCGTTCCCGTCGTCTCGCCTTCGTAACGGTCGAAGCCCGCGGCGATGACCGTGAGACGCACCTCGTCGCCGAGCGCGTCGTCGATCACCGCACCGAAGATGATGTTCGCATCCGGGTGCGCGGCCTGCCCGATGATCTCGGCGGCTTCGTTGAGCTCGAACAGGCCGAGGTCGGAAGGACCGCTGACGTTGAGCAGGATGCCGCGCGCACCTTCGATGCTCGCTTCGAGCAACGGGCTCGAGATCGCGGCGCGCGCGGCGGCAACGGCGCGCCCGTCGCCGGACGAGTAGCCGACACCCATCAGCGCGGAGCCCGCGTTGGTGAGGATCATCTTCACGTCGGCGAAGTCGGTGTTGATGAGACCGGGCGTGGTGATGAGATCGGTGATCCCCTGCACGCCCTGCAACAACACTTCGTCGGCCATCTTGAACGCGTTCAACATCGACGTGCGTTCGTCGCTCACCTGGAGCAGACGCTCGTTCGGGATGATGATGATCGTGTCGACCTTCTCCTTCAGCTTCGCGATCCCCGACTCGGCTTGCACCGAACGCCGGCGACCTTCGAAGCCGAACGGTCGAGTGACGACACCGATCGTCAGCGCACCGATCTGCTTGGCGATCTCCGCGACAACGGGCGCGCCACCGGTACCGGTACCGCCGCCCTTGCCCGCGGTGATGAACACCATGTCGGCGCCCTTCAGCACCTCTTCGATCTCCTGGCGGTGCTCCTCGGCCGCCTGGCGCCCGATCTCGGGATCGGAACCGGCGCCGAGACCGCGCGTGAGCTGGCGGCCGATGTCGAGCTTCACGTCGGCATCGGAAAGCAGCAGCGACTGCGCGTCGGTGTTGATCGCAATGAACTCGACGCCTTTCAGTCCCGCGTCGATCATGCGGTTGACCGCGTTGCAGCCACCCCCGCCGACACCGACGACCTTGATCACCGCGAGGTAGTGCTGCGGAGCGCCCAGCATGGCCCTTCTTCCTAAGTATGAAGCTCAACTTGAGGTTGACATTTATGTCAACCTGTGCTTCGCGTCGAGACTGTACCGGAATCAATCATGTGGATCAATCATGCGACACAGGCCGATCGGGTGTTGACACATCGATGTAGCTGAAATGCGCGGTGCCGAGATGCGCGAGCACCGCGAGTGCGGACGCCGCTTTGGCACCGAGGTCGCTCGTATCACCGAGACGGATCTCGCCGCCGCCGATGAGGTCGAGCGCAACGCCGCTCCCGCCGATGTCGACGGCCGCGACCGACTGCGCGAGCGCGGCGGGAAGGTGCGCGACGATGCCGGCCGCGTCGGGGGGCGACAACAGATCGCCGGGCGCCGGTGGTTCGCGCACGCCGCGCACCTCGATGCTGTTCGCGGGAATCGCGCGTCGCGTGCGCGATCACATGACCGTTCGCCGCCACGAGCATCACGCCGTTCGCGACCTTGACGTATGCGCTCGGCGTGTACTCGGTGATCCTGATCTTCAGCGTGCCCGGGAAGTCGCGCGCGACCGTTGCGTGCTCGACCCACGGCAACTGTTCGATCCGGTGCGCGGCCGCGCCCGCGTCGACGAACAAGAGGTGGTCGTGCACGTGCACCGACGACGCGGCCCGCACCTGCGCGAGCGTCACGTGCTGCGCGCCCACGATGCGGATGTGATCGACGTCGAGCACCGGCGACGTCACGGCCAAGAACGCGAGGCCGACGGCACTCAGCACACTCGACACGACCAGCAGGACGCGCAGACGCCGCCGACCGGCTTCGCGCCGCACCTCGATGCGGCGCTCCCGGATGCGAGGGTTGATCGCGGTCTTCGTACCGACGGGCGTGTCGACCGGTGTTGTCGTCATTCTCCGACCTCCTCGGACGCGCCGGCGAAGCCGACGAACTGCAACTCCGGAACGAGACGTATTCCGGTCGCGTCGGCGACACGGCTCTGCACCAACTGCACGAGCGCGAACACGTCGTCGGCGTGCGCGCCGGGTTCGGCGACGAAGAAGTTGGCGTGCTTCTCCGAAACCACCACTCCCCCGACCCGGAGTCCCTTCAACCCGCCCGCATCGATGAGACGGCCCGCGGTGTCGCCGGGCGGGTTGGTGAAGACCGAACCCGCGTTCTGTCCGCCGGGTTGATGCTCACGCCGCCAGCGCACGATCTCGTCGATGCGGCGCCGTGCAGGCTTCGGGGTCGTCGGTGTGGCCCGCGAATCGAGCGCTCGAGTACGACGGTCGCGCGGGCCCAGGCCCGAATGGCGGTACCCGAGGCCGAGATCGCCGACGGCAATGGTGCGCGGGCCGGCGGCGCCGAGATCGGCCTGCCGATCGATGTCGATGTCGAAGACGCGCACCGACGTGAGCACGTCCTGGGTCTGGGCGCCGTGGCCGCCGGCGTTCATGCGGACGGCGCCGCCGACACTGCCGGGTATCCCCACGTAGAACTCGAGGCCGGCGATGCCCGCCTTGGCCGACTGGCGGGCGAGCACGGGCAACGGGACCGCGCTCCCGGCGGTCGACGCTCGGACCTTCGGGATCCGGATCGAGATCGATGCGCTCGAAGTCGCCGCCGAGGACGATCCCGACGCCGGGGAAGCCCGCGTCGGAGATCAAGAGATTCGAACCGCGCCCGATCACGAGCGCCGGTACCGTCGGGCGGGCCGCGAGCGTGGGCGCCACCGTGACGAGATCGGCTTCCCGGTCGAGGCGGACGAGCACCGCAAGCGGACCGCCGCAGCGATACGTGGTCAACGGCGCCGACGGCGCGTTCGTCTGCACGGCCCCGGGCAAGCGGGCGGTGAGCTCCGCGGCCAGTTCGGCCATGACGCGCTCGGCGCTACTCATGAGGCCGGATTCATGAGGCCGGGTTCATGAGCTCGGGCCGAGCCACACGTCGGGCATCGTGGTGAGATCGCCGGCTCCGAACGTCAGGACGAGGTCGCCGGCCCGGGCGTAGCGCGCCGGGACCGGGAGCGAGGTCGGCGCGGCGCGGTAGGTAGGCGACGGGCAGCGCCGGATGGCGGTCGAGCACCGCGCGCAGGATCACCCGGCCCGACACGCCCGGGAATCGGGGTTTCGCCCGCGGGATACACGTCGGTGAGCACCGAGCGCGTCGGCGGCGGTGAATGCGTCGGCGAACTGCGGACCGATCGACGCGGTACGGGAGTAGCGGTGCGGTTGGAACACCACGACCACGCGCCGCCACGGACCCTGGCGGGCGGCCGCGATCGCGGCGCCGACCTCGGTCGGTAGGTGCGCGTAGTCGTCGATGAACGTGATGCCGTTCGCGTTCGCCGCGGTACTGGAAGCGGCGGGCGACGCCACCGAAGGCCGCCGAGCGCGCGTGACCGCGGCCTCGGCATCGACGCCCAGCTCCAGCGCGACCGCGATCGCGCCGGCGGCGTTGGTCGACGCCTTGACCCCGGCCGGGACCGTGACAGCAATACGGTGCGCCGTCCGGTCGACAGCCAGGGTGAACCGACAGCTCGCGGCGTCGACGACCTCGTCGACGATGCGATAGTCGGCGCGTCGTCGGCGAAGCCGTAGGTGCGCACGCGCGGGACGGTCGTGCGCCAGACGCGCGGCCGCAACCGGTCGTCGGCGCACGCCACGACGCGGACCGGTCGACCGACGCCGACGAATTGTTCGAAGGCGCGGACCAGCGCGGCGAAGTCGCCGTAGTGGTCGAGATGGTCGGGTTCGACGTTCGTGACGAGCGCGGCCTGCGGCGAGAGATGCAGGAAGGTGCCGTCGCTCTCGTCGGCCTCGACGACCAGCCACTCGCCTTCGCCGAACGCGGCGTTGCTGCCGACCTCGTTGACCTCGCCGCCGATCACGAAGCTCGGCGACCAACCCGCGCTGCGCAGGATCAGCGCGAGCATCGACGACGCTGGTGGTCTTCCCGTGCGAGCCCGCGACCGCAATGGTCTTGCGGGTTGCGGCCAGCGCGGCCAGCGCCGCGGCGCGATGCAGGACAGGGATACCGAGCTCACGCGCCGCGACGAGCTCCACGTTGCGTGCGCGGGATCGCGGTCGAGTACACGACCGCGTCGGCGTCGGGCGGGACGTACTCGGCCCGGTTGCCGACGTGCACGTCGACGCCGGCCGCGGCCAGGCGATCGAGCACCGACCGCGCTCTTGATGTCGGAGCCGCTCACACGTGTGCCCATGCGGGCCAACACCAGCGCGATCGCGCTCATACCCGCGCCCGCCACGCCGACGATGTGCACCCGGCGCGGTTGCGAGAGGTCGAGCATCGGCTCGGCCGACATCAGGCGACACCGGCGTAGCTCCTCTACGAGATCGGCGAGCCGCGCGGCCGCGTCGGGCCGGCCGAGCGCTCGGGCGGACCGCTCCATCTGTTCGAGCCGCTCGGGTGCGGCGAGCAGCTCCGACACGACCGCGTCGAGCCGGGCCGCGATCGCACTCGGCGTCGCGCAACCATCACCGCGGCGCCGGCTCGTTCGAGCGTCTGCGCGTTGCGGGTCTGGTGATCGCTCGGCGCGCCGGGCAGCGGCACGAGCACCGCGGGCAGACCCACCGCAGTGAGCTCGGCGATCGTCCCTGCCCCGCTGCGGCACACCGCCAGCGCGGCCCGCTCGTACACCGCGTCCATGTGCTCCTCGTAGCCGACGAGCTCGTACCGCAGCACGTCGCCGTCGCGTCGGGCGCGCGGCGAGCTCGGCTGCGCACGCGTCGAGATTGCGACGGGCCGCACACGTGGTGCACGGCGACGTCGGTGCGCGCGCGCCAGAGGTCGTAGCAGCCGAGCGCGGCCGCGATTGATCGTGCGCGCGCCTTGCGCGCCGCCGAAGACGGCGACGAGCGCGGGAGCACGGTCGGGGTGGCGTTCCAGGTGCGCGAACGCGGCGCGCACCGGATTGCCCGTGAGCGTGGCCGCGGGCAGCGGAGTATCGGGCAACGAAACCGCCGGGCGCGCACCGAGCCGCACGCCGAGCCGGTTCGCGAGCCCGGGCGCGGCGTCTTGTTCGTGCACGATCACCGGGACGCGCAGCAGCCGCGCCGCGAACACGCACGGGAACGACGCGTAGCCGCCGAATCCCACGACGACGCGCGGTCGCGTGCGCCGCACGATCGCGATCGCGCGCACCACGGCCGAGAACGCACCCCAGATCGCCTCGAAGTTCGGCCCAGGTCATCCGGCGCTGCAGACCGCGACCGGGAAGCAGGTCGATCTCGAAGCCGGCCGCGGGAACGACGCGCCCTTCGATCCCGCGTTTGCCGCCCACGAAGCGCACCCGATGTCCCCGGCGCTGCAGCTCCTGCGCAACCGCGATCGCCGGATATGTGTGACCACCCGTTCCGCCCCCTGCGAGCAGTGCGTAGACGCGGACTACTGGGCGTCGGGCTCACGACGCCTTGGCGCGCACCGGCCGGTTCGGCGTCCGCGCGCACGTCGTACGCGGGGGCGACGGCGCCGTCTGGCGCGCGATGTTGGCGACGACACCGACGCCGAACATCGTGATCACGAGTGAGGTGCCGCCGACCGACAGGAACGGCAACGGAACTCCGGACACGGGCAGCAGACCGACGACCGCGCCGAGGTTGATCGCGGCCTGACCGACGATCCACGCGGTGACGCCGGTGGCGATGAGCATGCCGAACCGATCGGGCGCGCGGCGCGCGATGCGCAGACCGACGAGCCCGAGGCCGACGAACAGCGCCGAGCACGAGCAGGCAGCCGATGAATCCGAGCTCCTCGCCGATGATCGCGAAGATGAAGTCGGTGTGCGCGTTGGGCAGGAAGAACCACTTCGCCCGCCCCGCGCCGAGGCCCACGCCGTTCACCCCGCCGCTGCCGATCGCGATCAGCGAGCGCCAGAGCTGGTAGCCGGTGTTCCCGACGTCGTGACCGGGATGCAGGAACGAGAAGATGCGCGCCCGGCGATAGCCCGCGAGCAGCGAGAGCACACCCGCGCCGGCCACACCGATACCGATCATCTGCGCGAGGTGCCGGGCCCGCACACCGCCGACGATCGAGCAACGAACCGAGGATCACACCGAGCACGATCGTGGAGGCGAGGTCGGGCTCCTTCATGACCAACACCGCGAACACCACGAAGATCGCGACCACCGGGCGCCAGGCGCGCGGGTCGTCGAGGCGGTCGGCCCGCTTGGTGAGGATCTCGGCGCCGCACACGAGCAGCGCCAGCTTCGCGATCTCGCTCGGTTGCAGTTGCAACGGCCCGAGCACGATCCAGCGTTGCGAGCCCGACACCAGCTTCCCGGCGACGAGCACGAAGGAAAGCACGAGCAACGCGAACACGAGCACGTACGGCGCGAACCGGCGCCATTTCCGGTAGTCGATGCGCGACGACAACAAGAACGCAGCCAGGCCCACGACCGCCCAGAGCAGCTGGCGGTTGAAGAAGTACCACGAGGAGCCGTAGTCGGAGAGCGCGGCGACCGACGACGCCGACAGGATCATGACGAGACCGACGACGTTCAGCACGGTGACCGTCGCGCACAACACCATGTAGGCCGGCGGGCGCGCCAACTGCTCGCGCCGCTCGAGCCGAGACATCGCCGATCGGCCGAGCGCGCGCGAACGGATTGCCGATGTTGCGCAGGCGGTTCAGCTGGACAGCGAGGTGAGACCGTGGTCATCGCGACGTCGCCTCCTCCATCACTTGCGCGCGCACCTCGCGGGCGAAGTCGTCGCCGCGGGCTGCGTAACCGGGGTACGCGTCGAACGACGCACACGCGGGCGAGAGCAACACGACGTCGCCCGGTGCGGGCGATGCGGCGCGCGGCCTGAACCGCGTCGTGCATGTCGGCGACCGCTTCGACCGGCGACGTTCGTGCGCGGCGAACGCGGCTACGACCTCGGGCCCGGCTTCACCGAACGCGACGACGCCGCGCAGGCGCGACGCGTCGGTCGCGAGCACCGACAGGTCGAGACCTTTGTTGCGGCCGCCGGCGAGCAGGACCACCGAATCGAACGACGCAATCGCGCGCCGGGTGGCGTCAGGGTTCGTCGCCTTCGAGTCGTCGTACCACTCCACCCCACTAGCTTCGCCCACCAGAGCGACGCGATGGGGCATGGTCGCGTAGGCACGCGGAGCGCGGCCACGACTGCCTTCGACGCTCGCGCCGACCTCGAGCGCGGCCGCGGCCGCGGCGAGCGCGTTGGTACGGTCGTGCGCGAGCGCGCGGGCCATCACCGCGACCGGCGCGAGCACGTGCCCGTCGGGGAAGACGAGCTCGTCGTCGACGACCCGGAAGCACCCCGTCGCGTCGCGCGCGCGCCGAGACACCGACCGTGCGCGCGGCGGCGCGCGCCGCGATCGCGGTGGCGCGCTCGTCGTCGGCGTCGAACACGAGAAGGTCGTCGGCGGTCTGGTGCTGCGGCGATCCGCGCCTTGGCGGCCGCGTAGTCGTCGAAGGAGCCGTGCCAGTCGAGGTGATCGGGCGTGATCGCGAGCAGAACCGCGACGCGCGGCCGGAACGCCTCGTACGCGAACGCGAGCTGGAACGACGACACTTCGGCGACGATCACCCCGCCGTCGTCGAATTCCGGGTCGCCGACGGCGTCGATGAGCGGGCGGCCGATGTTGCCCGCCGCGACCGTGCGCACGCCCGACGCGTCGAGCATCGCCGCGATCATCGTCGTCACCGTCGTCTTCCCGTTCGTGCCCGTGACCGCGACGATCGGCACTCGCGCCCGTTCGGCGGCGAGATCGATCTCACTGCGCACCGCGATGCCGCGCGCCTGCGCGGCTGCGATGGCGGGATGGTCGGCGCGCACGAGCGGGCTCGGCACGACGAGGTCGACGCGTACCGACCAACTCGCGGACCTGCTCCGCGGCGGGCGCCTCCACGAGCTCGGCTCCCAATGCGCTCGACCGCGGCCACCCGCTCCGCGATAGCGGGGCGTCGCCGGGGCGTGTCCTCGATCACGATGACCCGCCGGCCTTCGGCCCGCAGCACGCGTGCGACCGCGACACCGGTCTCGGCGAGCCCGATCACCAGACGCGGGACGCACGTCGGCACTCATCCGAGATTGATCCCGTGGCGCAGGAAGTCGGCGTAGAAGATGCCGACGCCGAGCGCGACACAGATGCCGGCGAACAGCCAGAACCGCACGATGACCGTGAACTCCGACCAGCCACCGACTTCGAAGTGGTGATGGATCGGCGCCATGCGCAGCACCCGGCGCCGGAACCCGCGGTACGAGATGACCTGCGCGATCACCGAGAGCGTTTCGATCGCCGGCAGTCCCGCGAGCAGGGGCAGCAGCAGGTGCGTGCGCGTGAGGAGCGCGAGCCCGCCCATCGCGCCGCCGATCGCGAGCGAGCCGGTATCGCCCATGAAGATGCGCGCCGGCGCGGCGTTCCACCAGAGGAAGCCCGCGCACGCGCCGAACATCGCGGCGGCCACCACCGCCTGGTCGAGCGCCTGGGCGGGCAGCACCGCCGTAGATCAGCGGATGGCGGAATTCGGTGAACGCGATGATCATGAACGCGGCGAACGTGAACGCCGACGAACCGGCCGCGAGACCGTCGAGTCCGTCGGTGAGGTTCACCGCGTTGGCGGTCGCGTAGACGACGAGGATCGATCCAGAAGAACAGCCCGACCTTGCCGAGGTCGAGGTCGAGCGGCTGCGTGAACGAGAGGTGCGTGTCGGTGTGCACGAAGTGCACGGCGAGCCAGGCGAACGGCCGCCGCGATCACCACGATGCCGAGCGTCTTGCCCCGCTTGCGCAGACCCATGTTCCGCCGGGCCCGCACGCCGAGGTAGTCGTCGATCCAGCCGACGAAGCCGAGGCCGACGATCAACGCGATCAAGCGCCCAGCCCGGCGTGGCGAACGCGATGCTCTGGCGTCGGATGTGCGCGAACAGGTAGCCGATGACCGTCGCGATCACGATCGCGATCCCGCCCATCGTCGGCGTACCCGCCTTGGCGACGTGCGGGTGCTCGATCGGTCCGTCGTCGCGGATCTGCTGGCCGATACCCAGCACGCGCAAGCGGCGGATGAGGAACGGCGTGAAGAAGACGGTGACGACGAACGCCGCACCCGCGGCCATCAACATCGCGATCACGGTCGACCACCTCCCGGACATGCACGCCGGCGATGCAGCCGCGTCGGCAACCTTGTTCAGCCCGACGGCGCGACTCGCCTTGACCAATAGCGCATCGCCCGCGCGCAGCATCGGTGCCACGAGTGCAAGTGCGGCGTCCGCGTCGCCAGCGGCGTGCGCGTCGACTCCGTTCTCCGTCGCCGGCGGCGCGCGATCGCTGCGCCGCCCGCGCCGACCCCGACCACGACGTCGAGACCGAGTTCGCCGCCGCGCTCCCCCACGGCGCGGTGCGCGTCGTCGTGATGCGCGCCGAGCTCGCGCATGTCGCCGAGTACCGCGATGCGCCGGGCGCCCGACCGGCAGCTCGGGAGCTGCGCGAGCGCGACCAACGCGGCTTCCATCGAGGTGGGATTGGCGTTGTACGAGTCGTTGAGCACCGTCACGCCGGCGTCGGTCTCGAGGAACTCCATGCGCCAACGGCCCGGCGCGGGCGGCCGACAGCTCGAGCGCGATCTCCGCGAGCGGGATGCTGAACACGTGATGGGCGACGGTAGCGGCCATGGGCGGCGTTCAGCGCCTGGTGCGCGCCGTGCAGCGGCACCGACGAAGCGTTCGCCGCCGAGCTCGAACGACGGATCGGAGCCGATCGTCGACCTCGATGTTCGGTGACGCGGTAGTCGGCGCCGGCCGCGGTGCCGACGGTCACGACCGCCGCCAGCGTCGGTGGCGGCACGCAACTGCGGGGTCGCAGGGTCGTCGGCGTTCAGAACCGCGGTGCCGGTAGCCGGCAGAGCGCGCGAGCAGCTCCGACAGCACGGCCACGACGCCGGCCGGGCCACCGAGATGCTCGGCGTGCGCGAGGCCGACGTTGGTGACGACGCCCGTGTCGGGGCGGGCGATGTCGCAGAGCAGCGTCGAGGTCGCCGGCGAACCGCTCCCCCATCTCGGTGACGACGACGTGCGCCGAGTCGGGGGTGTTGCACAGCGTGATCGGCAGCCCGAACTCGTTGTTGTACGACTCCGCGTTCGCGTAGCAGCCCCGCGACACGAGCACCGCGGCGAGCAGGTCCTTGGTCGACGTCTTGCCGGTCGAGCCGGCCGACGGCCACGACGATGCAGCTCGGGCCGGTCGGCGCGCAACGTACGGGCGATCTCCTGCAGCGCGCCGAGCGTGTCGCCGACATGCACCAGCGCGCGCCCGGCGCCGAGCGGCGGACCGCCGGCGAAGTCGTCGGCCACCAGCGCGACGTGCGCGCCGGCGTCGAAGGCGAAGCCGGGACGAAGTCGTGACCGTCGCGCGCGCCGCGCAGCGCAACGAAGCACGCACCGTCGGCGAGCATCCGCGAATCGAAAGCCCACGCATCCGACGACCGCGTCCGGCGTCGCCCACGACGCGTCCACCGGCACGCTGCGCGATATCCCGGGCGGTGAGCACGCTCACGAGCACCCCTCCAGCTCTTCGACGGCAACGAGCCGATCGTCGAACGGCAGTCGTGACGCCCGCGAACGTCTGACCCGTCTCGTGGCCCTTGCCCGCGATCACCACGACGTCGCCGACCCCGCGACCGCGCAGCGCGGCCCGGATCGCGGCGCGCCGATCGAGCTCGACGGTCGGCCCGGTTCGGTCGGCCGGTATTCCGGCGAGCACGTCGCGCGCGATCGCGCTCGGGATCTTCGGAGCGCGGATTGTCGGAGGTGAGGATCGCGATGTCGGCCAGGCGGGTGGCGACCTCGCCCATCAGCGGGCCGCTTGGTACGGTCGCGATCGCCGCCACATCCGAACACGACGACGAGCTTGCCCGCCGTCGACGAGCGAGCGGGCCGCGCCCAGCACCGACGCCAGCGCATCGGGCGTGTGCGCGTAGTCGACGAGCACGGCGAAATCGCGAGTCGGCGCCGACCCGCTCGAACCGGCCCGGAACCCGTACCGGCGCCCGAGGCCGGCGAGCACCGCTTCGAACGAGAACGCCGACCACGAGCGCGGTCGCCGCCGCGGCCGCGAGTGCGTTGGCGACGTTGAAGCGCCCGACGAGCGGGCTGCGAACGACACCGTGATGGTCGTTGCGGGTGTCGACGAGATCGAACAGCGGTCTCGTCGCGTCGGAGCAGCACGTCCCGCGCGTAACACGTCGGCGGTCGGGTCGTCGATCGAGTACGTGCACACCTGCAGTCCCGCGTTCGAGCGCGCGCTCGCGCCAGCGCGACCCCGTGCTCGTCGTCGATGTTGATCGCGGCGCGGGCCGAGAAGCGCGGGTCGAAGAGTGCAGCCTTGGCCTCGAAGTACGCCTCGACGGTCGGGTGGTAGTCGAGGTGCTCGTGGGTGAGGTTCGTGAACGTCACCGCGGCGAAACGGGTGCCGTCGACACGATGCTGGATCGAGCGCGTGCGACGACACCTCCATCGCGACCGTGTCGACGCCGGCGTCGCGCATCTGCGCGAGCAGCGCCTGCAGGTCGGTCGCCTCGGGAGTCGTGTGCTGCAGCGGCACCACCGCGCCGTCGATGCGCGCTTCGACGGTCCCGATGACGCCGGCGCGGCTCGCCGTTCGCCCGCGCGATCGCCTCGAGCAGATACGTGGTGCTCGTCTTGCCGTTCGTTCCGGTGACGCCGAGCACCCGCAACGCGTGCGACGGATGACCGTGGAAGCGCGAGCACAACGGGCCGAGTGACGCGCCGCACGGAATCCACGCGCACCTGCGGAACGTCGACCGCCAGGATCCGCTCGACGACGCAGTGCGACCGCGCCGGCTGCGACCGCCGCCGGCGCGAAGTCGTGGCCGTCGGTGCCATCGCCGGGGATGCAGCAGAACAGCGCGCCCGGAGCGCGCGTCCCGGCTGTCGTGCACGATCGACGTCGAGGTCGATATCGGGTGTCGCCTCGGACCTCGAGAACGTGATCGCGCAACTCGAGGTCGTCGAGGAGGTCGTGCAGCAGCACGGTCCTCCTAGGTGTGCTTGGGCGGGTCGGGAGGCAGGCTATCGGCGGTCGTTCCGGTCGCCCGAACCGTGTACTTCCCGACGTCGAACCGGCCTTGGCCTGGCGCCGAGAGCGCCTGCTGCAACCGCGCCTGCGCCGCGACCAGGTCGGCGCCGTGCGGTACGGAGCACGAGTTGCCGGCGGTCGTGCGCGGTCGCCTGCGCGGCGTTGTATTGCGTGTTCGCGGCATCGGTCTGCGTCACGCCGTACTGCTGCAGCGCGAACTGCATGATCTCGGAGAACACCGGCGCCGCGACCTCGCCGCCGTAGCTGAGGTTGTTCTCGTCGAGTACCACGAGCGTGGCGAAGCGCGGATTGTTGGCGGGTGCGTAAGCCGATGAACGATGCCATCGTCGCCGAGTCGGCGTAGCCGCCGGTCGGCAGCGCCTTCTTCGCGGTTCCGGTCTTGCCCGCGACGACGTAGCCCGGAATCGCCGCGCACGCGCCGGTGCCGTTCGCCACGACCCCTTCGAGCATCTGCGTCATCACCGACGCGGTGTTCTGCGACACGACACGCGTGCCGGCGGGAACGACCGCGGGGTGACGAACGCCCTTGGCGTCGATCGTCGCGTCGAGCAGGTGCGGCGGACGCGTGCACGCCGCCGTTGGCGATCGTCGTGAACGCGTCGAGCATCTGCATGCCCGTAACGGCGACGCCGTAGCCGATCGCGGTGGAGTACTTCCCAGTCGAGTAGTACTGCGACGGCGGGATCAGGAGACCGGCGGGTTGTCCGGGCCAGTCGATCGTCGGTCTTGCTGCCGAGGCCGAAGGCGCGCACGCCGTCGGCGACCTCCTGGTTGGTCATCGTCTGCGCGATCTTGATGGTGCCGACGTTCGACGACTCCCGCAGGATGTCGGCCGTCGTCCAGTGCTCGATGCCGCCCGGAACGCCGACGTGCGGATCGGCGTCGTTGTACGGCGCGCCGACCTGGCCGGGCACACGGTACGAATACGGAACCGCGAACTCGGTCGTCGACGTGACGTGCCCGTGTTGGAGCGCCCACGAGAGCGTGATCAGCTTGTTGGTCGAGCCCGGCTCGAAGAGATCGGTGAGCGGGGCATTGTGATCCTCCGGACCGGCGACATGCGCCGGACCGGTTGCCGTCGTTCCGATCACGCTCGCCATCGCGAGCACTTCGCCGGTCGTGACGTCGACCACCACCGCCATGCCGCTGTTCGCGCCGGTGGCCTTGACCTGGTCGAGCAGCGAATACTCGGCCTGATACTGGAGGTTTTCGTCGACACTCAACACCACATCGGTGCCGCGTTGCGCGTCGACCTGTGTGCGTTGCGTGTCCGGGATGTCGTGCCCGAGCGGATCCTGTTCGACCTCGAGCGATCCCGACTTCCCGGTCAGCAACGAGTTGTACTCGTGCTCGACTCCGGCCGCGCCACTGCCGTCGGAATGGACCGCGCCGATCACGCTGCCCGCGATCGAACCCGCGGGATAGCTGCGCGCCGATTCGGGAACGAAGCCGATCCCGGGGAGCTTCAAGGCCTGCACGGCCGCCGCCACGCTGTCGGCAACCGTGTGCGCGAGGTAGACGAAGTGCCGGGGCGACTTGGGCGTACCTTTGGCCGAAAGTGCGGCCAGCAGTGTCGGTTCGTCCTTGCGCAGCAGCGGGGCGAGGCGCGCCGCTTCACTGATCGGGTCGACGACCAGCGTGGGGTCGGCGTACACCGTCGTGCGCTCGATCGACATCGCGAGGTCGCGACCGTTGCGGTCGAAGACGCTGCCCCGTTCGGCCGTCAGGGGAATCGTGTGCAACGCGAGGTCGACCGACAATTTCTTGTAGCGCCCGCCGTCGGCAATCTGTAGCTGCCCAACACGCGCCGCCAGGGCGCCGAAACCGAGAATCGAGGAGCGCGCTGCATACGCCGAGGCGGCGGGCCGGGCGCGCGGACGCGGTGCGCGAGGTGCGGCCGGCCGCGGTGTCTGCGCCGTCCGGCGGGCGGCCCGCGGTGCAGGCGGGCGGGTGCGGGCCGGCGGCCGGGGTTCGGTCACGTCAACCCGTCGGCGCGAGCGCGCGCTTCGCGTCCTGATACGAACCGGTCGACGTACCCGGCAACGACGTTGGTGTCGTCGGCAGCGTGGGGGTCGTGGAAATGCCCGCGCTTCCGCGGCCGACGGCGCGACCGAAAGCGGGACCACAGTCGGTCCCTGCACCATTCCGAGCCTCGTGGCCGCCGCGATCACGGTCGGTGCCGACGAGAGCGTCGCGACCTGATCGCGCAGCCGTTCGTAACGGAGTTGTTCGTTCGTGCTGTTCCTTCGAGAGCCGCTCGAGCGTGAACGCCGACTGCGCCGCGAACACGTGGAACGAAACCAACGTGAACAACGACGCCACGGTCACGAGGCCGGCCGCCCACATGATGAGGCGCGCCCGCAGGCGCCGCCGGGCGACATCGGGCGCGACGGTCAGCCGCGCACGCGCACCGTCGCCCCGGTTCTGGGCGCCGGACGAGGCGTTCGGGTTCGGGCGGGTTCGCGGAGACGGTTGCGCGCTCATGGGCGCACTCAGGCGACGATGTCGGGAACGGCGGCGAGCTCGGGTCGGTCACCGAGGCGTTCGACCGCACGCAGGCGGGCGCTCTCGGCTCGGGGATTCGTGGCGATCTCTTCGGCCGACGGCCGCAACGGCTTGCGGGTGATGGCGCGCACGGACGCGTGCGGTCGGGTGGGCTCGACCGGGAGCTTGGCGGGCGCACGTCGCGGTCGGCGTCGTTGCCGGCCCACCGTGCGAACCGCTCCTTCACCATGCGATCTTCGAGCGAGTGGTACGCGAGCACGAGCACGCGCCCGCCGGGACCGATCACGTGCACCGACTCGTCGAGCCCGTCGGCCAGATTCGGCAGCTCGCGGTTCACTTCCATCCGGATGGCCTGGAACGTGCGGCGGGCGGGGTGCGGTCCGCGGCGCCGGGTGGCGGCCGGGATCGCGTCGCGGACGATGTCGGCGAGCTCACGGGTCGTGAGCACGGGCCGCGCCTGCGACGATCGCGTGCGCGATGCGACGTGCGAATCGCTCTTCGCCGTACTGCGAGATCACGGCGGCGAGTTCCGACTCTTCGTAACCGTTCACGACTTCGGTGGCGGTGAGCGACTGCTTCGCATCCATACGCATGTCGAGCGGCGCATCGAAGCGGTACGAGAAGCCCCGTTCCGGTCGATCGAGCTGCGCACTGCTCACTCCCAGATCCATCAGGATGCCCATGACCGGTTCTCCCTCACCGTGTTGCTCGACAAGTGCGCCGAGCCTGTTCGAATCCGCCGTGCACCACCTTGACCCGATCGCCGAAGCGAGCGAGTCGAGAGCGGGCAGCTTCCACGGCGTCGGCGTCACGGTCGAGGCCGAGCACACGCACGTCGGGGCGCGCGTCCAACAGCACCGCCGAGTGGCCTCCGCCACCGACCGTGCAGTCGACGATCATCCCTTCGGGCACCGCCAAGAAGAGCTCGACCACCTCCCGGGCCATCACCGGGAGATGCGAGAACTCCTCCACTTCGTCTCCTCGCCGCTTTCGCCGGAACCACGTCGCCGCCGATCCCGTCTTCAGCTCCCCGGTCGACAGGCACCGCCCGGGATGTCTCCCCGAGTCGGCTACGGCTGAAAGCGGGCGGAGTAGGGGCCAACAACCGCGCCGGCCGGGGAGCTGAAGACGAGCCCGGAACCATGGGTTCCGTCGTGTTGTCAACGTTTGCGTATGGGCTTGCGGGTGCGTTCATTTCCTTCTTGGTTCAGGCCCGCCGTGACGCGCCCGAACAGAACTGGGTAGAACCAACTAGAGGAAGTCGTTGATGCCTTCTCCTTCGACGATCGATGCGATGCCCGCCGCGTCTCGCTCGGCGAACATCTGCGCATCCCAGATCTCGATGTGGTCGAAGCTGCCGGCCACCATGACCTCGCGCTCGAGGCCGCGCGTATTCGCGGAGGTGCTGCGGGACGGCGACCCGGCCTTGCTTGTCGGGCGTGATCTCGACGGCCCCGGCGAAGAACGTGCGGGCGGCCTGGCGTTCCCGGGCGCCGCGCTCGCGAGCCTCGCGGAGCTTGCGGGCGACCCGGTCGAACTCGGCGACGGGATACACGGCGAGACATCCGTCCAGTGCTCTCGCCATCACCGCACCCCCCTCGAGCTGTTCACGGAACCGGACCGGGAGGATCACCCGGCCCTTGACGTCGAGGGAGTGCTGGAACTCCCCCAAGAACATCGCCCAACCACCTGTGTCTCGTGTCCGACCGTGGGAGAGGTCCGTTCTCCCCTTCCCACCACTAGGCGCCACCTTATGCCACAATCCTCCACTACGTCAACAATCTCCACCCCCAAGAACCCCTCGAGCCTCAATAACCACCCACTCGCGCATCTGTTGCGGAGGCGAACATGTCGATCCGGTTCGGCTGGACCCGACCTCAGGCCGGTCATGAAACGACCGATGATCAAAGCGTGGAGGACGTCTCATCTGCGCCCCCTGTGGCGGCACCTGCGCCCGACGGCGATGACGCGCGCCCGGATACCAAAGTGACGACGCCCTCCCCCGACGCGATACAGGCGATGTGGGAGATCCACGACCGCGTCGTCGAGACCGAGCGGCGCACGCACAAGCGCATCGGCGCGGCGGCGGCTCGGCGCGCATACCACGAGACCCTCGTGGAAGAAGCGGCCGCGCTGCACGACATCGGCTTCGAAAGCTTCGATGCTTTTGCCGCGACGTACGGCGCGCAGCACCAGGTCGACACCGCGGCCCCCGCCTTCGCGGCGCCGCCCGCGCCCACGATCGAAGAACACGAAGCGGCACACGCGGAAACGCCGAAGCCCGAAGCGCGCGAAGCCGAAGCGCACGAACCCGCGGCGCACGAAACTGCGGCACTCGAGACCGACGGGGCGCAACCGGAACCGGAAGCACTCGTTTACGACGCCTCGTCCACCGACGAGCCGGAGACTGCGGGCGAGACCATCGGTCGCATCCGCGTGCTGCTCGGCGAGCTCGGGATCGAACCCGGTGTCGACCCGTTGCAGGCGGCCAAGCAATTCCTCGAGGTCGTCGAGAGTCCCGACGCGCAGCAAGATCCGTTCGCTGCGCAGGAAATGGTCGAAGAGACACACCCCGAAGAAGTCCGCGCCGAAGAAGTCCGCGTCGAGGAAGCGCCGGCCGACGAAGTCATCGAAGCCCCGGTTGTCGAAGAGCCCGTTGTCGACGTTCCCGTCGACGAAGCGCCGGCCGTCGCCGCCGCCACCCCGGACGAGACCGCCGACGTCGTCTCGACCGAGCCCGCTTCGCCGTTCGACACGCTCATCCCCGGCGCGAGCACGAATTTCGGCTCGGCCTTCCCCACCCCGTTCACCGAGCACGCCGCGGCGGCGGTCCCGCCCGTCGACACCCCTGTCGACACGCCCGTCGAGGCGCCCGCCGTTGACGACGCGGCCCTCGACCTCGCGCACGCCCGGGCCGAGCGTTGGCACAGCGAGCTCGAGCAGGTCCGGACCGAGCTCGCGGCCGCAATCACCGCGCACGAGGCGGCCGAGCGCGACACCGACGAAGCCCGCGCGGAGCTGGCCCGGCTGCGCAACGATCTGGAGCTCGCCCAAGAAGCGGCCCGCACCGCCGATGCCGAGGTCGCCCAGCGCGTCGCCGAACGCGACGACGCCAACGCCCGGTGCGCCGAGCTCACCGACGAGCTCGCGTCTGCACGCGACGCTTCGGCCGAGTCGAACACGACCGCCGAGCTGCACCAGCGCGAACGGGACGAGGTCACGGCCCGGCTCGACGCGGCGGATGTACAGATCACCGCGCTCGAGACGCAGGTGACGGCGGCCGCCGCGGCGCGCGCCGACGTCGACGCCGAGCTCGACAGTGCGCGCACTCGGGCCGCGGAACTGGAATCGGCCCGCGACCAGCTCACGGCGCGCATCGCCGAGCTCGACGAGGTCGTGACGCAGCGCTCGAGCGGGCAGGCCGAACAGGAAGCCCGCGCCGCCGAGTTCCGCGAACGGATCACGTCACTCGAGGCCGCACTGACCGACCGTGACGCCACGATTGTCGAGCGTGAGACGCGTATCGTCGAGCACGAGAGTGCGATCACGGCCGCCACCGCGCAGCTGCGTGATCTCGAGTCGGAGCTCGCCGGCCGCGACGAGCTCGTGACATCCGCCGCGAGCCGTACCAACGAGCTCGAGGCGACCCTCGTCCAACGCCAGGCCGACCTCGACGCCCGACAAGCCGAGCTGGAAACAGCAACGGCTCGGGTACAAGACCTCGAACACGAGGTGCAGACGGGTGGGGCAGGCCGCGACGCACTGAACTTGGACCTCGCGGCCGCGCAGGAACAGGTGACCGCGCTTGAGCAACGACTCGCGCACCAGGAATCGGAATGGGAGCGCCTCGGCCACGACCGGCGCGGCGTTCTGCGGGAGCTCGAAGAAGCGCACGCCCGTGTGGCGGAGCTCGAGTCGGTGATCGAACAAGCACATCGGGCGCGCGACGACGTTCGCGCCGAACTCGGCGCCGAACTGCAACAGGTGCAGACCCGCCTGGCCGAGCTCGAACAACACGCCGCCGAGCAACTCACCGAGATCGCGGCCCTCAACACCGCCCGGGAGCTGGGTCGGTCGGAGCTCGAACAGGCACAGGAATACGCGAGCATGGTCGAGGCCGAACGCGACACCGCGCTCGGATCACGCCAAGCGGCCTTCGCGCGAGCACGACGCCGCGATCCGCGAACGCGACGCGGCCATCGAGCAGGGCGAAGGCGCGGGCCGCGAACGCGACGAGATCGTTCGTCAGCGCGACGCCGCGTTCGTCGAACGCGACGCTGTTACTGCAGCACCGCGACGCGGCTCTCGGAGCACGGGACACGATCGCGCGGCTCGCGATGCGGCCCTCGGGGCGCACGACGAGGCCCTCGGCGCCCGTGACGCGGCGCTCGGCGAGCGGGATGCCGCGGCGGCCGAGCTCGCGACCGCCGTAACGGAACGCGACGAAGTGATGGCGGTTCTCGACGAGGCGCGCGCCGCGCTCGCCGATCGCACGGCCGAACGCGACGAAGCCCGAACCACGCTCGCCCGCCGCACCGGCGAACGCGACGACGCCCGCGAAGCCGTGGCCGAGCATGCCCGCCAGCGCGACGACACGCGGGTGCGCCTGGGTCAGGCCGACTCCGAGATCGCGCGGATGATCGCGCTCGTCTCCGCCCAGGAGATCGAACACGGCGAGATGCTCGTCGACTTCGGTCACCGCACGCGCTCGCGTCGAGCAGCTCGAAGGCGAGCTCGAGGCGCAGCGCACGGAACGAGAAGACGCGATCGACCAACTCGACCGGGCGCGCGCGGAGATCGCGCGGGTCGAGTCCGTGCTCACCGCGCGGACGGCAGACCGCGAGGAAGCACTCGCCCAACTCGCGCAGGCCCGGACCGACACGACCCGGCTGGAAGAAGCCGTCGCCGCGCAGGTCGCCGGACGGCGCGTCGGATCGCGACGATGCGCTCGTCCAACTCGCCGACGCCAACACCGAGATCGCCGGACTCGAAGCGGCGTACGCGCAAGAGGTCGCCGCGCACGAGAGCGCCCGCGCCCATCTCGACGAGGCCCGCGCCCGCGCGACCGCGCTCGAGGGTGCGATCGTCGACCTCGCCGCCGCCCGCGACGAAGCCCGCGCCGGACTCGACGAGGCCAACGCCCAGATCACGCGGCTCGAAGCCGTCGTGTACGAGAACGTCACCGAACGCGAAGAGCTCCGCAACGCCACGACCGCGGCGCAGCTCCGCGCCGAGGAGCTCACCGAGCAACTCGAAGGCACCCGGGGCACGCTCGACGCGATCGCCGCCCACGCCGAAGAGCTCGAGCTGGAGCTCGCGCAGGCCGAGGCTGCGATCCCGTCGCAAGAAGCCCGCCTCGAAGCCGAGGTCATCGTCAACCAGGCCCACGCCGATGCCGACGAGCTTCGCCGCCAGGCCATGCGCGAGGCCGAGACGATCCGGCGCGAGGCCCTCACCACCGCCGAGGGCATCCGCCACATCGCCCAAGAAGACGCACGGGAACTGCGCAACCGCGCCGCCGAAGTGGCCGTGGCCGACACGCACCGCGCCGACCTCGTCGCCGGACTCCTCGAGCGCATCGCCAAGCTCGAACTGAAGCTGGCCAAGCAACGCAAGCGCATCCAACGCGCCGCCGACCGGATGGAGCGCGGCGAGCGCGCCGAGTACGCGGGCATGGAAGCCGACGAGATCCTCGGTCGGGCCGAGAAGAAGGCGGCCCGCCAACGCGAGTCGGCCGACAAGTACGCGATCGAGCAGCGCGGTGGCGCTGACGACTACGCATCCGACCTACGTGCCCAGGCCACCCAGCAGGCGGCCGACATCCGGGCCGCGGCGGAACGGCAAGCCGCCGAGCTGCGCACCGCCGCCGAACGCGACGCGGCAACGCAACGCGACGCGGCCTTGCGCGACGCGGCCGCGGCACGCGATGCGGCGCAACGCGACGTGGCCCGCCTGTTGCACGAGGCCGAGGAAGAAGCCACAGCCCGGCGCCAGGCCGCGGAGAAGGAAGCCGCGCAGGAACGCCGCGCGGCCGAGCGCGACGCGGCCGACATCCGCGACAAGGCCAGCCGCGAGCGTCAGCGGGCCCGCGACGAGCTCGCGGTGCTGCTCGACCGGCTCGCCGGGACGAACCCGCCCGACGCCGACTAGCGGTCTCTCGGTACCTACGCCGACACAGCCTCGGCCGAGCCGAGGTATTTGTGCCACACCGGATCGATCGGTCCGGCCGACGCGATCAGCGACGTGGTCGCGTGCGGCGCGACGGGCGGCCGGCGTAACACCATCCCGCACTCGTTGGGGAGACGGGCCTCCTTACGCGCGTTGCACGCGCGGCACGACGCGACGACGTTCTCCCACGTGTGTGGTCCACCGCGCGAGCGGGGCAGGATGTGGTCGAGGTTCTCGGCCGTGGTGCCGCAGTACTGACACCGATGGTTGTCGCGGGCGAACACGGCGCGGCGGGAAAGCGGTGCGGTCGCCCGGAACGGAACCCGCACGAAGTGCACGAGGCGGATCACGGTGGGGACCGGAACGTTGCGGCGCTCGGAGTGGAACTCCGCGCCGTTGCGGTGCACGATCTCGGCCTTCTCCTTCAGCACCAGCACGACCGCGCGCCGTGACGACACGACACAGAGTGGTTCGAAACTGGCGTTGAGCAAGAGTGCCCGGGCCACGGATCACCTCCCGTGGGCCGAGATTGTACCGGCAACTTTCAGCCTTGCCGTTCGGTTACCCGGCACCATTCGAGGTAGCGGATCACGTCGTGACCCGCGGCGTTGCGCTCCCGTAGGCGGTTTCCAGGCGAAAACGCAGGTACGCGCGATCCGGGAGGGGCACATACGGCGGCTGCGCCCACCACCGCGACGGCACGGCGCGAGCCATCTGCCGAGCTGCGGTAAACCACAGGTGTGGTCGACGGACCACGGCCCAGACGCAGTGGAACCAAAACGCGGCGCCGTGCGTCATGCCTGGGTCGCCGCGGTTGGGGCCCACGCCGGGCACGGTAGCGTGGCGGCGGTGGCCGGCGTCTCCCGGGGAGGGCGGCGGCTCGCCGTGGCCCATGCCGCCCCCGACGGAGGTCGACAACGGTGCAAGCCGCGCCCCGCCCTGAACAGTCCTTCAAAGACCTGTTCGACACGCTGGCCAATCAGATCGAACGCGTCCTGCGCGGCAAGCGCCGCGCGGTGCACCTGTCGCTCGTGTGCCTGTTCTCCGAAGGTCATCTGCTGATCGAGGACGTGCCCGGCGTCGGCAAGACCTCGCTCGCGAAGGCGATCGCGCGCTCGACCGGCGGTTCGTGGCGCCGCGTGCAGTTCACCCCCGACCTTCTCCCATCGGACATCACCGGCGTGTCGGTCTGGGACCGGGGCCGCGGCGACTTCGAGTTCCGTCCCGGCGGTGTGTTCGCCAACGTCGTGCTCGCCGACGAGATCAACCGCGCGTCGCCCAAGACCCAGTCGGCTCTGCTCGAGTCGATGGAAGAGCGGCAGGTCAGCGTCGACGCGCACACCTACAAGTTGCCGCGGCCGTTCATGGTGATCGCCACCCAGAACCCGGTGGAGCTCGAAGGCACGTATCCGTTGCCCGAAGCGCAGCTCGACCGCTTCTTGTTGCGCCTGCGCATCGGTTACCCCGACCGCGACGCCGAGATCGCGATCCTCGACGCGCAAGGCGTCGATCCGATCGATCCCGACGAGCTCGAGCCCGTCACCGACCCGGAAACCGTCGGCGCGTGGATCCACGAGCTCGGCCGCATCCACGTATCGCCGGAACTGCAGGGCTACATCGTCGATCTCGCCGAGGCCACGCGTCACCACCGCGACCTCATGCTCGGCGTGAGTCCGCGCGGCGCGCTCGCGTTGCAACGCGCGTCGCGCGCGCTGGCCGCAAGCATCGGCCGTTCGTACGTCGTGGCCGACGACGTGAAAGTGCTCGCCCCGGCAGTACTCGAGCACCGGCTTCTGCTGTCGTCGGAGGCGATGATGCGCGGCGTGAATCCGACCGACGTGTTGTCGGCGATCCTCGACAGCGTGCCGGTTCCCGCCACGCGCGCCGATTGAGCTCCGACCCGCTGATGCTGACCCGGCGCGGATGGTCGTTCGTCGGAGCCGCGGTCGGCCTCTATGTCGGCGCGCGCCTGCTCGGGCTCGTGCAGCTCGCCGTGCTCGCGGTCGCAACCGTGTTCCTGCTGATCGGCGCGTACGTGTGGGTCCGCGTCAAGACCCCCGCCCTCACTGCCCGGCGCACGCTGAAGGAGCTCCTGCAGGTCGGCGTCGAGGGCCGCGTCGATCTCGTCGTCACGGCCACACGGCGCACCACAACCATTGCGGTCGCGGACGCCTTCGACCAGGGTCGCCGGGCAGCCCGCTTCCTGCTTGCACCGCTGAGTGCCGGAGAAGAGGCCCGCGCCGCCTACCGGTTCCCGACCGATCGGCGCGGCCGCTTCGAGATCGGCCCGTTACGCGCGACGCTCACCGACCCGTTCGGCCTCGTGTCCGCGAGCCGGCGCATGCTCGGTACGGAACAGATCATCGTGTACCCGCAGGTGCACGAGATCGTTCCCCCGCCCGACATCGGCGGTCTCGACCTCGACCGCGACCATCCCGCGGTGCGCGCCCGCGTCGAGTCGAGCGGTGACTTCATGACGTTGCGCGAATACGCGCCCGGCGACGACCTCCGCCATGTGCATTGGCGCTCGACCGCGCGCCGCGGACACCTGATGATGCGCCAGAACGAGACCCGCCGGCGCGCACCCGTGCTGCTTGATGCTCGACGTGCGCCCCGCCACCCACGATCGCGCGTCGTTCGAGCGGGCCGTCGAAGCAGTGGCCTCGATCGCGACTGCACTCGACCGCGCCGGGCGTCCGTTCGAGGTGGCGTGGAGCAACGGCACCGATGTCGGCGCGCCGGGGCGTCGCCATCTCGCGTACATCATGGACGAGCTCGCGATCGTCGAGCCGCACGGCGCCGACCGCCTCCTCATCGCGTCGACCCGGCGCCGTTCGAGCGCACTCATTGCGGTCACCGGTCAACTCCTGCCCAACGACGCCGCGAGCCTCGGCCTCCTCGTGCGCGACGGTGGCCTCCTCGTCACCGTCCCCACCTCGGATCAGACGGCGCCGGTTGCGGTGCGCGCTCATCGGTTCCGCTCGCTCGTGGTCCCCCATACCGATCGCCCATTCGCCCACTCCTGGAACGAGGCGGTGCTGCGTTGGCAGCGCACCGGCAATCTTCCTACGTCACAGTCACCCGCGCCCTCCTGACCGGCGGCGCGACTCTCGCGCTCGCTCGTGTCTATTCGGGTGCGGGTTGGATCGCGCTCCTCCTCATCGCGGCCGGCCTTCCCGCGCTGATCATGGAGATCGGCGAGCGCCGGCGTTGGAACGGTCTGGCGACGATCGGCGGCACGCTCCTGGTCGGCGCGTGGCTCGCGATCATCGTCGACGATCCGTCGCAGACGTTCCTCGGTATCCCCACCGCGAGTGCACTCGCCGCGGTCGGGCACGATCTCTCCCAGGCGCCGCACGTGTTGCGTTCCGCGGTGGTGCCGGTCGATCCGGTCGGCGCGGCGCTGATGATCGCGGTGGTCGCGGCCTTCCTCGCGTCGCTCGCCACCGAATTGATCGCGCGCCGGCTCGAAGCACCGATCGGCGCGATCGGCCCGAGCGTCGCGCTCTACGTCGCGTTGTCGGCCCTCGGCTCGGGGCGCTGGGCGCCGACCACCGCGTTGTACGCGCTCGTCGTGGTCGAGTACCTCGTCGCGTTGCAGCACTCCGAGATGGAGACGCGCCGCACCTGGTTCCAGAGCGCGCGCAACCGGCGCTCGCAGCTTGCGGCCGGCGGCGCGGCCGCGGGCGTGTTCGTCATCGCCCTCGCGATCGTGCTCGGGCCGGGCGTGCCCGGCGCGCGCAGCTCGGCCCTGATCCAGTACCGGTCGCTCGGTAGCGGCAAGGGCTCGAGCATCATCAACGTCACCTCGCCGCTCGTGTCGGTCAAGGCCAAGCTCAACGAGCACGACTCGAACACCGAGGTGTTCACGGTCAAGACGACCGAGCCCAAAGGCGACTACTGGCGCGTGATCGCGCTCGACAAGTTCCAAGACGACGGCTGGGGCCTCAACTCCGACCAGAAGAAGGCCAGTTCACTCCCCGGCCCGACCGGCGCACCCGGGACGACGCTCGTCACCCAGACGTTCCATCTCGACGACATCGACCCGATCTGGCTGCCGGCCGAGTACCGCCCGGTCAAGATCGACGTCGCGCAGTCGGAGGTACTCCCCGACTCCACGTCGCTGTTCCTCGACAATCCGCTCGCCGGGCTCACGTACACCGTGCAGTCGGAGGTCTCGAACCCCGGTACCGCGGAGCTCGAGTCGGTGACGTCCGACGACCTCGAGTCGAAGAGCGCCGACGTCGCGCTGCCGGCCAACTTCTCCCCGCGGGCCCGCGGCGTACGCGCAGGAGATCACCGCGAACGCGCAGACGCCGTACGACAAGGCCCTCGCGCTCATGAATGTGTTCCACCAGGCGCCGTTCGTGTACGACCAGTCGGTCGACCTCGGCACCACCGCCAACGCGCTCGACAAGTTCCTGTTCGACACGCACCGCGGTTTCTGCGAGCAGTACGCGGCCGCGTTCGCCGAGCTCGCCCGTTCGGTCGGACTGCCGACGCGCGTCGCGGTCGGATATCAGCGGGGAACGCTCGAATCCGACGGCCTCTGGCACGTAGCCGAGAAGGATGCCCACGCCTGGCCCGAGGTCTGGCTCGGCAACACCGTGGGCTGGTACCGCTTCGAGCCCACCCCCGGCCGCGTCGATCCCATCACTGGCAAGGGCGGCGCCACGACCCAACCGGGCGCGGGCGCCTCGACGACCACCACGGTCGCCCCGACGAAACCGACGACGCCGACCAGCGCGGTCGCGGTACCGAAGCAGCCCACGACCGGCCTCAACGTCCCGCCCCCGACCGCGCCGAAGAGCTCCTCGCACACCCGCATGCACGCGATCACCGTCGTGGCGATCGTGCTCGCGGTCATCGTCGGCCTGCTCCTGGTCTTCCTGCTCGCGGTCGCGTTCGGCGCGTTGCGCAGAACGCGGCGCCGGCGCCACGATCCCGACGATCGGCGTCGCGTGCTCGGGGCCTGGACCGAAGCCATGGAACGCCTCGCCGCAGCCGGGATCGAGCGCCGGCCGTCGACGACGTCCCTCGAGTTCGCGTTGCGGCAGGCCCCCGCGCTCGGCGCGGGCGACGCCGGGCCGCCGCTCATGGATCTCGCGCGCCTGCACACCCAGGCGCTGTACTCGCCGGAACCGCCGTCGCCGACCGAAGCGGACGAGGCGTGGGCGGAGTTCGACGCGATCGACGCCGCGCTGCGCACCACCGTCCCGCTCGACGCGTCGCTGGCGGGCCCGGTGGCGGACGGGGCTGCAGGGCTTGCGGGGACTCCGGGTCGTCAGCCCCGGGCCGTGAGCCGGTCGACGAACTCGTCCCGTTCGCGACTGAACGCGCGCACGTCGGCGTCGACGTCGGCCGCGACCTGATCGACCGATACGAACAGTGCGAGCTGCCCGGCGCGCAACGCGTCGAGGATCTGCCCGTCGTCGTGACACGCCCACACCGAGCGCCCGTCGGTGATCAGGCGCAGGCTCGACAGATCGTGACCGGAGTCGCGGATCGCGGCGAGCGCCACCCGGATGCGCGCCGACGGGAGCCCGGCGTCGAGCATCGAGCGCACGACTCGTAGCGCGACGAGATCACGAAATCCGTAGGCGGCGCCGTCACTTTCGCTGGGCGGCACGAGACCGGAACGCGCCCAGTGCCGAAGTTGCGCGACCGTACAATCCGACAGACGCGCCGCTTGCGCGGGAGTGAAACCCACCGGGCGCGGTTCAGGAATCGTCGCGGCGGAAGCGATCGCGCCACTGCCGACCGCGATCGCCGAACATGCCCCGGATCCCACCCTGGGCCCGCAGGCCGCCGGTGAGCGTCTCGAGACCGGCTCGCCCGAGCTTGCGGACGTGCCGTTCGATCACGAGCGAGCAGCCGAGCATCACGGCGAAACCGATGGCACCGACCCACACGTGCGACGCGAACGTGAACACGAGGAGGATCAGACCACCGAGCAGACCGAGCGCAGCCCAGCGGATCATGCGCGCCGAATGTCGATAGAGCGTCGTCCGCGAGACCCGTTCGCCAAGGGCGGGATCGGTCGCGTTGAGGTTCGCTTCTATCTCACGGAGGATTTTCTGCTCTTCGTCGGAGAGCGGCATGGAGTGCATTCTCGCGCAGCCGAGAGGGGCCAACAACGCGCGGGGTCCCGAAACCCGCTCGCGACCCCGTTCAACTGACCGATTTGGGCATCCCACCGTCGGCCGCGGAGCGGTACACGAGGTCGACGAGGCGGTGCGCGGCGAGCGCATCGGCGGCGCCTGGGTACCCGCCGGAGGTGCCTTCCCCGGCCAGGGAATCGAGGAACGCCTTCGACGGTTCGGCGTATTGGGCCAGCGCTTTGGCGTACACCTCGGGCAACGTGAAGCGGGCGGCCCACGCCGGCGGTTCGGCCTCCACGAGGAGTTCGCCGTCGTCGGTCAGCACGTGCAAGGGCCCGAGATAGTCGTCGTCGGTCCAGAGCAGCGCCTTCTCGCAGAAGACCTCGATGCGGCGGCTCGATTCGCGGCTCAACACCTGATGCCAGATGCTGGTCAGCTGGGCGACGGCGCCGTCGGCGAACGAAAACGTCGTGGCCGCGATGTCCTCGATGCCCGGATATCCGAACCGCGCCGCGCTCCGCGCGGCCACGTCGACCGGATCGCCGAGCACCATGCGCAGCACGTCGACGTCGTGGATCGAATGCTCGATCACGGTTCCGCCGCCCGCTTGTTCGACGTCGCCGCGCCAGGTCGATCCGTAGAGGCCCTGGACGGGAAAGTATTGGTCGTCGCGCATCACGGCCGCGAGCACCCGGCCGTGATCGCCCGACGCCACGGCGTCGGCCAGGTTCCGGAACACCGGCGCCCACCGCAGCACGAGCCCGACCTGGTGCGGAACGCGTTCGAGGGCGGCCGCGACGCGCGTGGCGGTCGCGAGATCGGGGGCGAGGGGCTTTTCGCAAAAAATCGGAAGCCCGCGGTCGGCCGCGGCTTCGACGGCCGCGAGATGGGCGGCCGTCCACGTGCAGACCCACACGACATCGACGGCATCGAGCAGACCGTCGAGCGTGGCGTACGGCTCGCCACCGTGATGACGCGCCACCTTGGCGGCACGCTCGGGATCGTCATCGAAGGTCGCGGTGAGCCGCGCGTCGATCAACTTTGCCGCGGCCAGCTGTTGGAGCGCGACCGCGTGCACCACGCCGATGTGCCCGCATCCCACGAGCCCGATCCTGATCATTCGCGCCCCTTCTCCACGAGCGTGGCCGGCCCGACCGCACGCGCGCCGAACCGGTCGCGAACCTCGTCCATCGCCCGTTCGACCGCGGCCCGGCGTTCGGTACGCGCCCGCCGTTCCGGACCATCGTCGCCGGTTGGACCCGCGCCGAGATCGAGGTCGAGTGTGGCCTGGGTCTCGGTACCCGAGTCGAGCTGCGCCAGCGATACGCCGAGCAGGCGCACCCCCCGCGCCACGTCGAACTCGCCGACGAGCGAACGTGCGACATCGAAGACGGTCGTGCTGATGTCGGTGGCTTCGGGCAGGGTTCGGGCGCGGGTACGCGTCTCGAAGTTGGCGAAGCGGATCTTCAGATTGATGGTCCGTGCGGTGAGTCCGGCGCTGCGCAGACGCGCACACGCGCGGTCGGCGAGGCGGACGAGCTCGCGTTCACACGCGGCCGCGGTGTGGAGATCGGTGGCGAAGGTCTCCTCCGCGCCGATCGACTTGGTGTCGCGTTCGGTCACCACCTCGCGCGGGTCGTCGTTGCGCGCCAGCGCGTGAAGGTGCCGGCCGAGACTCGTTCCCAACGACCCCACGAGCGCCTGCTCGTCGAGCCGCGCAACGTCACCGATCGTGTGGAGGCCCATGCGCTCGAGCTTGGTCAAGGTCGCGGGGCCGACGCCCCAGAGGCGCGTCACCGGGAGGGGCGCAAGGAAATCGAGCTCGGTTCCGGGCGCCACGACGAGCACGCCGTCCGGCTTGGCGAGATCGCTGGCGAGCTTGGCCAGGAACTTCGTAGAGGCCGCGCCGACGGAGAGGCAGAGCCCGGCCTCGGCCTGCACGCGCGCCCGGATCGTCGCCGCGATCTCGGCCGGCGAACCGAGCATGCGCCGCGCGCCGGCGACGTCGATGAACGCCTCGTCGATCGACAGCTGTTCCACGAGCGGCGAGATCGACGCGAGGATCGCCATGACCTCGTGGCTCTTCTCGACGTAGCGACCCATGCGTGGCGAGACGAATATCGCCTGCGGACACGCCTGGCGGGCCCGCGCCATCGGCATCGCGGAGCGCACCCCGAACACGCGGGCTTCGTAGCTCGCGGTGCTCACCACGCCGCGGTTGCCGAGCCCGCCGACGATGACCGGCAACCCGCGCAGGCGCGGCTCGTCGAGTTGTTCGACCGACGCGAAGAACGCATCGAGGTCGACGTGCAGGATCGTCGCGTCCTGGCGAGCGGTCATCGGAACCGCGTCACTGGGCGGCACGCACGACACGCATGTCGGCGCGCGTCGTACCGAACACGTCGTACCGGAAGTCGATGCCGGTGCCGGGCGCCCAGCGGTCGCGCAGCCACGCCGACAACGGCTCCCCCACCCACGGCGCACACGACGCGAGCAGCGCCGCACACTCGGTAGCGGGCACGAACGCGGCCTCCACGACGATGCCGTCCGGGTCGTCGACGCACGACATCGCCGTCGAACGCGACCGCGAGATGCACCTCACACCGCATACGCCAACCCATGTCGGGCGCGTGGGCCCGGACCTCGTACAGCGGCCCGCTCCACTCCCGCACCCGCAGGCCGGTCTCTTCTTCGACCTCACGCGTGAGGCCCGCGAGCAGGTCGGCATCGTCGGCGTCGATCACGCCGCCGGGCGTGCTCCAGTCTTCGATGCCGCCGCGGCGGAGATTGCGGACGAGCGAGCACGCCGTCGGGCGTCTCGAGCAATCCTCCGGCGACGGTCCACTCGTGCACGGCCTCAGTCTCGCACTTCCGTCACGAACGCGAGCGCGCCGGTACGATCGCCCGGTGGCCGCCGAGATCGCACCGGAGCACCCCAACCTGCCCCGGCGCGGCGCGCTCGGCGCGATGTTCCTCGCGATCGCGGTCACCGGCGTCGCTGGGCGGATTGATCGGCTACAGCCTGGTCGCGACCACATGCCCGAGCACGCCCACGCGGGCCGAACAGATGCTCGAGCAGATCCGCGGCTTCCAGGCCCACCTGCCCTCGTGCGCGTGGAAGGAGCTCGGCGCGGCGCTGCTCGGCACGATCATCGCCGCCATCGGCGCCGCCACCATCGCCGTGCTGGTACTGCGCGCGCACTCCGAATGGCCGGAGACGTCACTCCCCGTAACGGACGTCGTCAGCCGAGCGCGATTCGGCGGAAAGCTTCGGCGAACTGGACGCCGGCCACCCGGCCCGCGTCGATGGCGCTCTCCCGGAGAAAGTCGCGGAACCAGTCGCCGGTCTCGACGAGCTGGCTGGCGTGGCAGAACAGCGCTTCGATCTTGCGCTCGAGCGTGGCACCCACGTCGACCCACACGTTCGGCTCGAACGTTCCCGACGAGATACAGGGCGCGCACCTGGTGCGTATCCAGCCCCTCGGCCGCGAGCTCGGGGAAGTAGTGCGGGTTGCCGGCCGCGGGCGCGACCGCGTCGAGCGTGGCCCAACCGGTGACGCGGTGGTCGCGGTGGTTGACGTAGGCGTCGCCGAAGAACACTGCGGTCGGATCGGGACAGCAGACGACATCGGGCCGAACCGTGCGGATCAGGCGCACCAGCTCGAGACGCAGCTCGCGATCGTCGACCATGCTCGCCGTCGGGATGATCGAGATGGTGATGCTCGGCGATGCCGAGCACGCGGGCCGCGGCCGCGGTCTCCTCGACCCGTAGCGCGTACGAGCGCGTCGAGATCGGCGTCGGGATCGTTCGTGCCCTTGTCGCCCCGCGTCGTCACCACCACGTGCACCTCGGCGCCGGCGTCGGCCCACCGGGCGAGCGTGCCGCCCGCGGAGATCTCGGGGTCGTCGGGATGCGCGTAGATCGCGAGCACCCGCTCGCGGAATCTCGTCGTGGAGCCACGGTCAGCTTCCGCCGCGAGCTCGTCGAAGGCGCCGATCGTCGCGGCGATGTCCGTCGTCGTCGACGTCTTTGTGCGTCACGAGCCGGACCGTGCGGGGATCGATCGTGCCGGTGCGCACCCGAGCCCGTCGAGCCGGGCGACGAAGTCGGCCGGGCAGCTTCGCGCAGATCGGCGCACACGATGTTCGTGCGCACCTGCTCGGGATCGACGCTGCCCGGCCAACGGTGCGCCAGCGCCTCGGCCAGCACGCGCGCGCGGGCATGGTCGTCGGCGAGCCGTTCGACCATCGTCTCCAGCGCCACGATTCCTGCGGCCGCGATGACGCCCGCCTGGCGCATTCCGCCACCCCAGCGCGACCGGTACGCGCGCGCTTCGGCGATCACCGCGGCCGGCCCGCACAGCAGCGAACCAACCGGCGCGCCCAGCCCCTTCGACAGGCAGAACATGACCGTGTCGACCGGCGCGACGAGATCACGCGGCGCGGTGCCGAGCGCGATCGCCGCGTTCCAGATGCGAGCGCCGTCGACGTGCACCGGAAGATCCGCCGGCGCGGGCGATCGTCGCAGAGCGTCGCCATCTCCGCCGCGTCGATCGGCGCGCCCGACAACGCCATGTACGTGTTCTCGATCACCGACGCAGCGACGGCGTGGGCAGGTGGTGCGCGACGCCTTCGATCGCGGCACGTATCCCGTCGGGAAGATCCCACAACGGGTGCATCTGCACGTTGCTGTTCACCGGCGCGGCCGCGGCCTCGTAGCGATACACGTGCGCGCGATCGGGACACAGCACTTCGGTGCCGGGCTGCGGCGAGCACGCGGATCGCGAGCTGATTCGCCATCGTCCCCGACGGGCACGTACAGCGCCGCCTCTTTGCCGAGCAGCGACCGCGGCCAGCGACTGCAGGCGATTGACCGTGGGGTCCTCGCCGTAGACGTCGTCGCCGACCTCGGCGTCGGCCATGGCCCGCCGCATCTCCGGCGTGGGGACGGTGACGGTGTCGGAGCGCAGGTCGATTCGCGGTCACGGCTTCCTGCCAACCCGGCTTCACCGGTCGGATCAGTCCTTCTTGGATCACGGTGACCGCGAGCGCGCCGTCGTGGCGGAAGATGAACCCTTCGGCGAGGCCGCGTGCACCTTGCGCCGACGGGCTCTTCTGGTGGTACAGCAACCACTCGTCGGCGCGCAGCGGGCGGTGGAACCACATCGCGTGGTCGAGGCTCGCGATCATGAACCGGTCGTCGTCCCAGGAGTGCGCGTGCGACATCACCGCGGTGTCGAGCAGCGTGAGGTCGGACGCGTAGGCGACGACGCACGCGTGCAGCAGCGGATCGTCGGGCAGCTTGCCGTCGGCGCGGAACCACACGAGCTGCTCGGGCTCGCGTGGGCTCGGATCGGGGTCGAGCCAGCGCGGCAGCCGCGCCGAGCGCGTGTCGATCGGCCGGTCGCGCCGGATCCACTCGACGAACTCGGGCGGGAAGCGATCGGCGTACGGCTCCAAGCGCTCGCGCATCGTCGGCAGCGACTCGGGATCGGGCGCGGCGGGCATCGGGTACTGATGCTCGGGCCCGGGCTCGTCGATGTGGAACGACGCCGACAGGTTGAAGATCGCGCGGCCGTGCTGGATGGCGACGACGCGCCGGGTGGTGAAGCTGTGGCCGTCGCGGATGCGGTCGACGTCGTAGACGATCGGAATACGCGGATCACCGGGCCGCAGGAAGTACGCGTGCAGCGAGTGCACGCGGCGATCGGAGTCGACGGTGCGGCCCGCGGCGAACAGCGCCTGGCCCGCAACCTGGCCGCCGAACACGCGCTGGCGGTCTTCGTCGGGGCTCACGCCGCGGAACAGGTTGGCTTCGAGCTGCTCGAGCTCGAGCAGGTCGATGAGATCGTCCAGCGCGCGCCCCATGACCGCGCCGATGCTACCGGCGGGACTCGCCGAAGAACCCACTCAGCCGAAGAACACGGCCGCAGTCTCGAACAGGCGGCCGTCGACCGTCTTCAGACTGGGCCACACCCTCCTCGATCGGGATGCGCACGACCTCGGTGCCGCGCAGCGCCACCATCTTCCCGAAGTCGCCCTCGTGGGCCGCGTCGATCGCCTCGATGCCGAACCGGGTGGCGATGACACGGTCGTACGCGCTCGGGCTCCCGCCCCGCAGCACGTGGCCGAGCGCGGTCATGCGCGCTTCGTAGCCGGTGCGCCGTTCGATCTCGTCGGCGAGGCGTTGACCGATCCCGCCCAGGCGGACGTGACCGAAGTCGTCGATCTCGCCGGTCTGCACCTCCATCGTGCCTTCCTTCGGCGTCGCGCCCTCGGCGGCGACGACGATCGAGAAGTTCGCGCCCTGCTGGTGACGATGCGTGAGCCGGTCGCAGATCTCGTCGATGTCGAACGGCTCCTCGGGAATCAGGATGATGTCGGCGCCGCCGGCCATGCCCGAGTACGTCGCGATCCAGCCCGCGTGCCGACCCATCACCTCGACGACCATCACGCGGTCGTGACTCTCGGCGGTCGTGTGCAGGCGATCGATCGCGTCGGTCGCGATCTGGACCGCGGTGTGGAAGCCGAACGTGAAATCGGTGCCCGACGAGATCGTTGTCGATCGTCTTCGGCACGCCGACGACCTTGACGCCGTCGGCTTCCGAGCTTCAGCGCGACGCCGAGCGTGTCCTCGCCGCCGATCGCGATCAGCGCGTCGACGCGATCGCGCGCCAAGGTCGCGAGCACGCGGCGCGGACCGTCGTCGGACTTGTAGGGATTCGTGCGCGACGTGCCGAGGATCGTCCCGCCGCGCGGCAGGAGCCCGCGCACCGACCAGAGCGACGAGGTCCATCGACTCGCCCTCGAGCGGCCCCCGCCAGCCGTGGCGGTAGCCGACGATCGTGTGCCCGTATTCGCCGACACCCTTGCGCACGACGGCCCGGATGACCGCGTTCAGTCCCGGGCAGTCGCCGCCACCGGTCAGCATCCCGATGCGCATCGCTGACCTCCTCGTGCTATTGCCTCTATCCTGCCGCGTGTCCGGCCCCCGGGCGTCACACCGATGGACCAAGCCACACCGGACCCCACCAGACTCCGACCGTCAGCCGCGCATCCACCGCGCACGCCGGAGCCGCGGCCGCACCGACGCCGCTCGGCTCCAGAGCATCGTCGACGAGCCCGATCGTCGCACTGGACGCGCGGGCTGGGTCTCACGGGAGGTCGCGGCTACACCGGTTGTTCGCGGCCCGTACACTCGACTTCGCCGTGCTGACCGAGCAGTCGCTCGTGCTCGTCTCGACGGGCTTCTTCACGCGCCGGCCCCGGCGCTGCGTGTACTCGGCGCGCCTCGATCGGATCGTCAGTCTCCGACGACCGCCGTGCGGCGCGGGCGCCGCCTCCGGATCAGTGCTCCCGACGCGGCGCACCGCTCCGGATCGAGCTGCGGCCCGATGCCGCGGCAACAGCAGCTTCGCCGACGCGCTCGTCGCGAACGGTGCGCGACCCGAACAACCGATGAGCTGCGTCGTCGCCATCGACGCGGGCACCACCGGCGTGCGCGCGTTCGTGGTCGGCGCCGACGGCAGTCCCGCAGGGCGCGCTCGTACCGCGAGTTCCCGCAGCACTTCCCCCGACCGGGCTGGGTCGAGCACGACGCCGACGACATCTGGCGCGTGACGCGTCGAGACGCTCGCCGAGGTCGTGGCGCGACGTGCACGACCGGGGCGACACGATCGCCGCGATCGGCATCACGAACCAGCGCGAGACGGTCGTGGTGTGGGACCGCCGCACCGGCGCGCCGCGTGCCCGCGCCATCGTGTGGCAGGACCGCCGGACCGCGGACCGGTGCGACGAGCTGCGCGCCGCGGGCCACGAACCGATGATCCGGCGCGCCACCGGGCTCGTGCTCGATCCCGTACTTCTCCGCGTCGAAGCTGTCGTGGCTGTTGCACACCGGCGGTGTCACGGCCGACGACGATCTCGCGTTCGGCACCGTCGACAGTTGGCTGCTCTGGAAGCTGACCGGCGGGCCCGACGGCGGCGTGCACGCGACCGATCCGTCGAACGCGAGCCGCACGATGCTCTACGACATCGGCGCGGGCGCATGGTCGGACGAGCTCGCGCGCGCTGTTCGACGTCCCGCGCGCGTGCCTGCCCGAGGTGCTGCCCGTCGAGTGGGCGGTTCGGCATGACCGATCCCGAGCACGCGGCCGGGTTGCGCGTTCCCGTGAGCGGTATCGCCGGCGATCAGCAGGCCGCGTTGTTCGGGCAGGCGTGCGTCGAGCCGGGCATGACGAAGAACACGTACGGCACCGGGTCGTTCGTGTTGACGAACCTCGGGCCCGACGCTGCCCGAGCCCGTCGACGGCCTGCTCACGACCATCGCGTGGTCGCTCGCGCCGGGCGACGGTCACGTACGCGATGGAAGGTGCGATCTTCGTCACCGGCGCGGCGGTGCAGTGGCTGCGCGACGGGCTCGGCATCATCAGCGACGCGGCCGAGGTCGGTCCGCTCGCGGCATCGGTTCCCGATTCGGGCGGCGTGTACGTCGTGCCCGCGTTCACCGGGCTCGGCTCGCCGTGGTGGGATCCGTACGCGCGGGGCACGATCGTCGGGATCACGCGGGGCACGACGCAGGCGCACATCGCCCGGGCCGTGGTGGAAGCGATGGCGTTCCAGACCGCCGACGTCGTCGACGCGATCACGCAGGCCAGCGGCGTCGGGTGCGATCGACGGAGATGCGCGTCGACGGCGGCGCGTCGGTGATGGACGTGCTGTGCCAGTTCCAGGCCGACGTGCTCGGCGTCACCGGTGCGGCGCGCCGCGATCCAGGAGACGACCGCGCTCGGCGCGGCGTTCCTCGCGGGCGTCGCCGAAGGAGTCTGGGACTCGCCGGCCGAGGTCAACGCGCGCTGGAGCGCCGACGCGTCGTTCACGCCCGCGATGCACCGACGACGAACGCGCGCCGGCGCGCTGGCGCGGCCTGGCACCGCGCGGTCGAGCGATCTCGCTCGCCTGGCGCGCGAGGAACAGCTACGGACGCGGCCGAGACCGGAGTGCGTGCGTCGGCGAAGCTCGCCGACGTGCGCGGTCTCGGTCGGGATGTCTTCGGCCTGCTTCGTCGCGTACGTGTCGACGTACTCGTAGCCCGACAGCTGCGCGATCTCGTACATCACTTCGTCGGTGAGCTCGCGCAGCGCCAGGTGGTCGTGCGCGCGGCCCGCGTAGCGCGCCGGGTCGATCGGTTCGCCGAACCGGATCGTCACCCGCGCGGAACAGCTTCGGGCATGCGGGAGTCGACGGGCTGCACCTCGTCGGTAGCCGATGAGCCCGATCGGCACGATCGGCACGTTGCACCGCAGCGCGAGGCGCGCGACGCCGGTGTGGCCGCGGTGCAGCAGGCCGTCGCGCGTGCGCGTGCCCTCGGGGTAGATGCCGAAGACGTTGCCCGCGCGCAGCACGTCGGTCGCGGACGCGAGCGCGCGCTCGCTCGCGCTTCCGCCTTCGCGCCGGATCGGGATCTGCCCGCAGCTGCGGAAGAACCACGCCGTCTTGGCATCGTCGAAGTACTCGGCCTTGGCCACGAAGGTGACGCGCCGGCGCACGACGAGCGGGATGAAGATCGAATCGAGGAACGACCGGTGGTTCGCGGCAAGGATCACCGGACCGCGCTTGGGGACGTTCTCCCGGCCCTCGACCCGGACGCGCACGAACACGCGGACGAACGGCGTGACGAAGGCCTTGACGATCCAGTACAAGGACCGTCAGGTTACGCCGCGATCGGGATCAGGCCGCGAGCGCGGCTCGGTCCGACTTGCGCCGAGGCAACGATGCGACCGGCCACGGCGTCGACGATCGCCATGGTGCGGGCGACCTCCTCGTGCTCGCGGCGGGCGTTGTCGAGGGCCCGACCCGATCCGAGCTCGTAGATAAGGTTGAAGGGCATTGAGGCGAACCAGTAGGCGTCGCATTGTGTCCCCTTTCGACGCCTTCAGTGTCGGCCCCGACATGGCGTGGCGAGTTCCCGGGGTGTCACGGCGACGCGAACAGGAGTTGACGGTCCGTGACAATCGACGGCAAACGGTTGTTGACCGGTCGGTCAAGGGCGGCGCTACGCTCGCCGGGATGCGGCGCAAGCTGACCCCGAGAGGCCGTGAGCGCCGCGACCAGCTCATGGAGTGCGGCGCGCGCCTGTTCGCCGAGCGGGGCTATCACCCCACCTCGGTGGCCGACATCGTCGCCGCACTGGGTGTCGGCAAGGGCGTCTTCTACTGGTACTTCGCCTCGAAGGAAGAGCTGCTGACCGAGCTGCTCAAGGCGTCGAACCACGACCTCCGCAAGCGCCAACAGCACGCGATCGGCGACGAAGCCGACCCGATGCGCCGCATCGAGCTCGGCATCCGGGCCTCGCTGCTCTGGTTCGCCGAGCACCGCGAGTACTTCGCGATCATCCAGTTCGCCGCGACCGACGAGACGTTCGCGCCGGTGCTCGCCCGCAACCGCGAGATCGTCGATCGCCGACACGATCCGCCACCTGAAAGACGGCATCGTCGACGGCCGCATCGCCGATCGCGACCCCGCGCTGCTCGCGCACGCCATCCACGGCGTCGTGGCGGAGCTGACCCGGCATGCGCTCGATCGACGGCAACCTGCCCGTCGACGAGGTCGCCGACCTCTGCGTCGCGTTCTGCCTCGAAGGGCTCTGTGGCTGAAGTTCGGTGAGCTAGCCGAGCTTGGTGAGGCCCTTGCGGATCTGGCGGATCGCCTGCTGGATGCGCTTCTCGTTCTCGACGAGTGCGAAGCGCACGAAGCCCTCGCCCCCGGGCCCGAAACCATTGCCGGGCGAGAGCGCGACCTTGGCCTCTTGGATGCACATCGTCGTGAACTCGATGCTCGTCATCTCCGCGTAGGGCTCGGGAATCCGCGCCCACACGAACATCGTCCCCTTCGGCTTTTCGATGTGCCAGCCGATGCGGTCGAGCCCGTCGATCAACGCGTCGCGCCGACCGCGGTAGATCTCGTTCTGCTCCTTCGGGAACTCGGGCGCCTCGTTCATCGCGACGGTCGCCGCGATCTGGATCGGTTGGAACGTGCCGTAGTCGAGGTACGACTTGAGCTTCGCCAGCGCGGCGACGATCTCCGCGTTCCCGACGAGGAAGCCCATGCGCCAGCCGGCCATCGAGAACGACTTCGTCATCGTGTACAGCTCGACCGCAACATCTTTCGCGCCCGGAACCTGCAGGATCGACGGCGGTTCGTAGCCGTCGAAACCGAGGTCGGCGTACGCGAAGTCGTGCACGATGACGATGTCGCGCTCGCGCGCGAACTCGACGAGCTCGGTCATGAACTCGAGATCGACGCACGCGGTCGTGGGGTTGTGCGGGAACGACGTGACGATCACGCGTGGCCGCGGCCACGCCTGCTCGTACGCGCTGTGCAGGTTCTCGAAGAAGTTCTGGTCGGGACCCATGCGCACGTAGTGCACGCCGGCGCCGGCGAGGATCGGGCCCCAGATGTGAATCGGGTACGACGGCGACGGGACGAGCGCGGTGTCGCCCGGGACCCACCAGCGCGAGCATCAGGTGCGAGAAGCCTTCCTTCGCACCGATGGTGGAACACATCTCGGTCTCGAAGTCGAGCGTCACGCCGAACTTGCGCTCGTACAGCGCGGCAACGGCTTCGCGCAGCTTCGGGAATGCCCTTGCTGGTCGAGTAGCGGTGGTTGCGCGGATTGCGCACCGCCTCGATCAGCTTCTCGACGGCAACGTCGGGCGACGGCAGGTCGGGGTTGCCGAACGCGAGGTCGACGACGTCTTCGCCTGCTCGCCGCAGCGACATCTTCAGCGCATCGATCTGCGCAAACGCGTACGGCGGCAAGGCGTTGATGCGGCGGAACTCCATGATGATTCAACGGTACCAGCCGGGTCTGGGGCCCCCGGTAGGTTTCCGAGCGTGACCCAGTCTGTTCCTGACCGCTTTCCCGTACGCCCGGAAGCAGTGCTGCTCGACGTCGGCGGGGTGTTCCTCGTGCCGTCGCACGACGTCATCCAGGGCGCGTTCGCGCGGGGCGGCTTGACCGCCGCGGCGCCGGCATCCTCGATCGAGCGCACTACGCGGGCGCGCGCGCCTTTCCCGCCGACGACGTCGAGCTCGACTGGGCCGCAAGCGGTGGCGCGACGTATCTCGACGGATACATGACCGAGGTGCGGCACCCCCGACGACCAACGCGAAGAGGTGCACGAGCATCTCGACAGCGAGTTCGCCGACGCCGCGCTGTGGTTGCGCGAGCTCCCCGGCGCCCGCGAGGGCTGCGCGCGCTCGCCGCGACCGGCGTGCGGCTCGGCATCATCTCCAACGCCGACGGTCTGATCGGTCAGCGCCTCGCCGAGCTCGAGATACTGCAGGTCGGTCCGGGCATCGGCGTGCCGGTGGAGTGCGTCATCGACTCCGGCGCGGTCGGCGTGATGAAACCCGACCCGCGGATCTTCCAGCTCGCACTCGACGCAATGGGTATCGACGCCGCCGACGCGTGGTACGTCGGCGACATGCCCGGCATCGACGTTGTCGGCGCGCGTGCCGCCGGACTGTTCCCCGTCGTGATGGATCCGTTCGAGTTCCATCTCGACGCCGACTACGCGCGCATCGCCTCGCTGACTGCGCTCGCGGAAGTGATCGGCCCAGTCTGATCAGCGCCGGCTGATCAGCGCGCCGCGAGCTCCATGAGCAGCGCGGCGAGCTCGTCGGGACGACTCAGGAACGGCGAGTGACTCGTCGGCATCTCCAGCACGTCGCCGGCGCGTGTCCGCGGCCGAACGTTGGAGCACAACCGGTATCGCGCGGTCGTCGGTGCACACGATGTAGGTCGTGGGTTTCTCCCGCCACGCCACGGCCCGGGTGACGCCGAGCATGGCCGCCATCGACATCGGGCGCAGACGGGCGACGGCGGCCGTCGCCACATCGGCCGGGCAGTCGTGGAAGAAGAACTCCGTGCTGCGCGCCGGGTCGACCGACACTTGGCCGTCGTCGTCGAATTGGATCACCTCGCCGAGCTTCATCTCCTCGCCCCCGAGAAGCGAGTTCTGCGCGACGCTCTCCCCCGTGTCGAGCGGGAAGGCAGTGAGGTACACGAGCCGCTGCACGTTCGGCGTGCGTACCCGCGTCGGAGATCACCGCCCCGCCGTAGGAGTGGCCCGACCAGCAACGACCGGGCCCGTCGATCGCGTCGAGCGCGGCGCGCAGGTTGTCGCCGTCGGCGGCGAGGTCGGAGCCCGGCCGCGTCACCGACGGGTTGTCGACCGCGGCGGTGGCGATGCCGTCGGCGTGCAGGCGTTCCCGCACGAGATCCCAGCACCAACTGCCGTGCCAGGCCCCGTGGACGAACATGACGGTGGGCGTCGACGCAGGCATGGCGGGCATCCTGCCTCAGCCGGCTCGGGTCAGAGAAGTCCGCGGATCTGGCGGGTCATCTCGAGGTCTTCGCGGGCGGTCACGACGAAGGTGCGAACGTCGGCCCCCGACGCGCTGATCTCGCCGTCGCGATCGCCGTCGCCGGTCAGGGCCGCGTTGGCATCGGGGTCGAGCGCGAGGCCGCTCGCGGCGCGGACCCGGGGAGCGTGCTCCCCCACCCCACCGGTGAACACGCACGCGTCGAGCTGGTCGAGGCCGGCGCGCATGGCGCCGATCTCGCGGCGTAACCGGTGCGTGTACACGTCGAACGCGAACAAGGCTTCGGCGTCGCCCGCGGCGCGCCGATCGACCACCGTCTGCATGTCGTCGGTACCGGCCAAGCCGGCCAGGCCACTGTGGCGCTCGAGGCCGGCGAGCACGTCGTCGACACTGAGACCGCCGTGTTGCAGCAGCCAGAGCACGAGGCCGGGATCGACACTCCCGGCCCGGGTCGCCATGACGAGCCCGGCGAGCGGTGTGAACCCCATGGTGGTGTCGACCGATTCGCCGTTGCGCACCGCGCACAGCGACGCGCCCGCGCCGAGATGACACGTCACGATCTGCAACTCGTCGACGGGCCGGTCGAGGAGCTCCGCCGCGCGCCGGCTCGCGTACGCGTGCGAGAGACCGTGGAATCCGAAGCGCCGCAGCACCGGCCACCGGGCGCGCCACTCGGCCGGGAGTGCGTAGGTATGCGCGGCGGGCGGAATCGTCGCGTGGAACGCGGTGTCGAAGCAGGCAACGTGGGTGGCGGTAGGTAGCGCCCGCCGGGCCGCGTCGATCGCGGCGATGGCACGGGGTTGATGCAGCGGCGCAAGGGGCGAGAGGTCGGCGAGTTGGCCGACCACGATGTCGTCGACCACGACCGGGTCCGTGAAGGTCAGCCCGCCGTGCACGACTCGGTGCCCGACGACGTCGATCGCGCCCGCCTCGTCGGCCAACGCCGCGATGCACGCGTCGTCGCCGTCCCATTGCGCGAGATCGTGTTCCGCGACAACCGCATCGTCACCGTCGAGAACCGACAGCTTGAGCGAGCTCGACCCCGCGTTGACGATAAGCACGTTCACGTGCGGTTGGTCCACTTCCAATCGCGCACCTCGGGCAGATCCTCGCCGAACTCACGCGTGTACTCGCTGATGGCGCGTGCGCTCGTCGACCATGTGCTGGCGCACGTGCGCGGCGCGCGTGCCGAGGCCGGGCACGCGATCGATCACGTCCATGACGAGGTGGAAGCGGTCCATGTCGTTGCGCACCAGCATGTCGAAGGGAGTGGTCACGGTCCCCTCTTCGTTGTACCCGCGCACGTGGAGGTTCGCGGCGCCGGCCCGGCGGTACGCGAGGCGGTGGATCAACGACGGATAGCCGTGGTACGCGAATATCACCGGTTTGTCGGTCGTGAACAACGCGTCGAAGTCGCGGTCCGACAGGCCGTGCGGATGTTCGGTGTCGGGCTCCAGGCGCATGAGGTCGACGACGTTGACGACGCGCACCCGCAGATCGGGCAAGTGGTCGCGCAACAGGGTGACGGCCGCGAGGATCTCCAGCGTGGGGACGTCGCCCGCACACGCCATCACCACGTCGGGCTCGCCCCCGTCGTCGTTGGATGCCCAGTCCCATATGCCGATGCCGCGCGTGCAGTGCAGGATGGCGTCGTCCATCGACAACCACGCGGGCTCGCGGCTGTTTGCCCGCGACGATCACGTTCACGTAGTTGCGCGAGCGCAGGCAATGGTCGACGACCGAGAGCAACGTGTTCGCGTCAGGCGGTAGGTACACGCGCACGACCTCGGCCTTCTTGTTCACGACGAGGTCGATGAAGCCCGGATCCTGGTGCGTGAATCCGTTGTGGTCCTGGCGCCAGACGTGCGACGTCAGGAGATAGTTCAACGACGGAATGGGCCGGCGCCACGGCAGCGCCCGCGCCACCTTCAGCCACTTCGCGTGTTGGTTGAACATCGAGTCGACGATGTGGGTGAACGCCTCGTAACACGAGAAGAGGCCGTGCCGACCGGTCAGGAGATAGCCCTCGAGCCAGCCCTGGCAGTGTCGTCTCACTGAGGATCTCCATGACCCGTCCGTCGCGCGCGAGGAAGACGTCGACGGGCAGCACCTCGGCTTCCCACGTCTTGTTCGTCGCTTCGTACACGCGCTTCGAGCCGGTTCGAGGCGGTCTCGTCGGGGCCGAACATGCGGAAGTCGCGCGTATCGGCGTTGAGGCGGAAGACGTCGCGGAGATAGCCGCCGAGCACGCGCGTCGACTCCGCCGTGTCCGCGCCGGGTGCAGTCGACCGTCGACCGCGTGGTCGTTCATGTCGGGGAGGCGCAGGTCGCGCGTGAGCAGACCGCCGTTCGCGTGCGGATTCGCTCCCATGCGGCGATCGCCCTTCGGCAACCAGTCGACGATCTCGGGGCGCGGGCGCCCGTGCTCGTCGAAGAGCTCGTCGATGCGATACGAGCGCATCCACTCGTCGAGCTGGGCGAGGTGCTCGGGCTTCTCCCGCACGTCGGCCAGCGGAACCTGATGCGCGCGCCACGTGCCTTCGACCGGGAGGCCGTCGACGACCTTCGGACCGGTCCAACCCTTCGGGGTGCGCAGCACGATCATCGGCCAACGCGGGCGGGTGCGATCGTGTCGGTGCCGGAGCGAGCGCGGTCTTGGATGGCGCGGATCTCGGCGAGCACATGGTCGAGGGTGGCGGCCAACTGCTGGTGCACGAGGGCGGGGTCGTCGCCGGCGACGAGATACGGCTCCCAGCCGTAACCGGTCAGCAGCGCGGTGAGCTCCGCGTCGGGGATGCGGGCGAGCACGGTCGGGGTTGGCGATCTTGTAGCCGTTGAGATGCAGGATCGGCAGCACCGCGCCGTCGCCGACCGGATCGAGGAACTTGTTCGAATGCCAACTCGTGGCAAGCGGTCCGGTCTCGGCTTCACCGTCGCCGACAACGCACGCGACGACGAGATCGGGATTGTCGAACGCAGCGCCGAACGCGTGCCCGATCGAGTAGCCGAGCTCGCCGCCTTCGTGAATCGATCCCGGCGTCTCCGGCGCGACGTGGCTCGGCACACCGCCCGGGAACGAGAACTGTTTGAAGAGCCGCTCCATGCCTTCGCGCGTCGCGCGTGATGGCCGGATACGTCTCGGTGTAGCTGCCCTCGAGCCACGTGTTGGCGAGGATCGCGGGGCCGCCGTGGCCGGGACCGATCACGTAGATCATGTCGAGGTCGTCGCGCGCGATGAGCCGGCTCAGGTGCGCGTAGATGATGTTGAGTCCGGGGCTGGTTCCCCAGTGGCCGAGCAGCCGCGGCTTCACGTCGTCGGCCACGAGTGGCCGTTGCAGACGTGCGTTGGCGAGTAGGTAGATCTGCCCGACGCGTCAGGTAGTTCGCCGCACGCCAGTAGCCGTCGAGGCGCGACAACTCCGCAGCCGACAGAGGGGCAGCTTCGATGCGGCGCACGGACTCAGGGTCTACCCGCTCCCGCACCGCTCCACTCACGCGCCGGTCACACCCGGGTAACGCCCGATGCAGATGATCGTCCCATGACAGATCGCGAAAGACTCCTCGTTGCCGCGCTCAGCCGGGGTGGCGACGAGCTGCCCGGCCCGGTGACCTCCCTCGAGCTCATGGCCATGCTGGAGGAGCTGGGCCGCGACCACCGTCGGCTCCTGGGCCACGCGCACACGGCCTGAGGCGCGCAGGACGTTGAGTCCTACTCCACATGCCATCGCGCGCGCGTGAGGTTGCTGCACTCCATTCTCGGGTCGTTCCGTTCCCTCTGAGGGGCATGCGTTGACCCGAGAATCCGCGATCGGCGTTAGCCGGGGCGGGCGCGGGATCGGTTCTCGTCGATGTGGCGTCGGCGATGGTGGTGCCAGCACAAGAGCTGCAGATTCGCGAGATCCGTCGCACCGCCGCGTGTCCAGTGCTCAATGTGGTGCACGTGGCACGACTCCGGGCCGCGGTTGCAGCCTGGCGCTTGGCAATGGCGATCCCGAGCTACCAGCGCGGTCCACTGTGCGGCGGACGGCTCTCGGCTCGCTCGACCCACGTCGAGCACTTCGGACTTACCGCTCACGAGGACGCGGCGAAGCGCACAATCACAGAGCAGGAACTCGAGCGTCGTCTTCGACAAGAACCCGTGGTCGCGCCGCTCGGCCCATGCGGCCGCGATCGCGGCGGGGCTGATGTCGTCGAGCTCGTCGACGTTCACGACCACGCTCACCTGGGGCCGGATCCCGTGCGACTCGCCGACCTCGCCTCGCTCCAACACCGTTCGGCAGATCGCGGCCAGCGCATCCATACGCCGTTGCCCGGTCGACCGCTCATCTGAGGCCTGGAAGTCGCGCGCCATCTCCGCGATGAGCGCGGTGGTGATGACCTCGCCGGTGAGCGGATCGCAGCGGCCGTCGAGGGTGAGCATCCCGTCGAACGACTTCGACAACGTCAACGTCGACTGGGCCAGCTGATCCTTGTCTTTGTCGGCGCCGTCGCCACCGTCGATCGCGTCGGTAACACGCCGAACCAGCCCACCCAACTCGTACGGGTTGAACTCCCGCGCCGCGTCGGCCAACGCAGCTTCCACCGGCGCCATCTCCGCCGCACGCGCCGCGGTGAACGCGGCCGCGATCACCATCGCGTGTCGGGCCGAGATGTCGCCCGCGGCGAACGCCTCCTCGACCAACGGCAACCGCTCGAGCTTGCGCGCCAGATCCACATACGAGCGCGCGGCGCCGTGCGATAAATGACACGCGTGCCGCAACGCGGACGCCGCGCTCCAGTGCTTGTCGATCTGCCAATCGCCGGACCGGTCGAACTCGCCGACTTCTCGTACCCAGGCGGCTTCGGCGGCGTCGAGCTCCCGACGCCGCTTCGCCAACAATTCCAGGGTATCGAACATACGTTCGACTCTACTCGAATAACCCGGAAAAACAAAGAGGAAACAGAGAGTTTCTACAGCGATCCGTCGCGCCGGGCCCGCACCGCGGGATCCTGGCGGTAGAAGTCGCGCAGCACGCCGTACAAGTCGGGTTCGTGCTCCTCGAGCGCGACGGGAACATCGAAGAACGTCTCGGTCGCGACCGCGAAGAACTCCGCGGTTGACACTCCCCCGTAGCCGTCGAGCGGCGGACGTGGAAACCCTTCGCGCAACGCGGTGTACGCCTCCGTGCACACCTCGACCCAGCGCGCGAGTTGTTCCTTCGTCTGCAACGGCGGCGTGCCGTCGATCATGTCGTCGAGCATGTCGATTTTGTGCGCGAACTCGTGGAACACCACGTTGCGCCCGTTGCCGGGATTGTGCGCAGCACGCTGCGCGTCGTCCCACACGATGATCACCGGGCCACGGTGGTCGTGCGCCTGACCCAACACGGGGACGACACCATCAGTGACGGTTCCACGGATGGGACCGGCGTAGGTACCGCGACTCATGATCGTGGTCGGGAACACGATGATCGCGCTGACCTCGCGGTAGTAGTCGATGCCCAACTCGAGCACGGGCAACGCGGCCTGCAACACGATCGTGGTCAGGATGACATCGTCGAGATCGAAGCCGTCCGCGGCTTCCCAGTGCTTGTGCCGCAGGAGCCAGTCGCCGATCTCGGCCAGCTCGTCGCGCTCGGAGGCGACGAAACCCGCCCACACGCCCACGTTCGCGCCGACGATCGCTTCCCAGTCGTCGCCGAGTCCCTTGCGGTGGTGGAACACCCAGCTAGCTCGCCGTGACCTCGTAGGGCTCGGCGTAGAACTGGCTGTACCACTTGCGGAATTTGAGGATCGGGCCGTCGGTGTCGGCGAGCGCGGGCGACGGGCAGGAAGCTCTTGTGCTCCCAGATCGGCCGGTCTTCCTGCACCTGCTTGTTGATCTCCTTCACGAACGCGTCGGCGACGGTCGACGTGAGCTTCTCGTCGTCGAACTTGCGCACGATGAAGTTGAACCGCACCTGCGTGGTCTCGTCGTCGATCGGCGTGGTCGTCGCGATGTTGATCGCGTCGACGATGCCGCTGAACCACACCTTGGAGAAACCGGGGCCGTAGTTGTACACGTCGATGCGGCCTTCGGTAACACCGCGCGGCGTGACGTACGACTGCTTCGACAGCATCGACGAGCACGGGCCGTCGGTGTTGTACTCCTCCATCTCGGCGACCGTGTCGGTGCCGTGCACGAACTGGAAGTGCGCGGGGTCGGCGCCGTTCTCCGACATCTCCTGCGGGATCGTGCGGATCACGTACGACGACGCGTAGAAGTCGCTCCACGCGGGGTCACCGATCTCCTCGATGACGGGGATCTCCCACTTCGGGTCTTCGCTCGAACGGGTGGTACCACGCGAGCACGAAGCCGTTGCGCTCGACGACCGGGATACGTGCGGACCCGCGCCTTGCGGTTCGTGCGCTGGCTGTACGGGATGTTCGAGCACGCGCCGGTGCCGTCGAACTTCCAGCCGTGGAACGGGCACGTGCAGCGAGATCGCCGTCGACGGTGCCGCCGTACGCGAGGTGCGCGCCGAGGTGCGGGCAGAACGCGTCCTGCAGATGGAACGCACCGCTCATGTCGCGCCACAACACCAGCTCGCGGTCCCAGTACTCGACCGCGGTCACCTCGCCGGGTGCGAGATCGCTCGGGAACGCAACCTGGTACCAGCCGAACGGGATCGGGAACGGGAACCGACGAGACGCCATGCCGGCGATTTTAGAACACGTTCCAATCTTGCGCTCGCTCCGGGCGACGGTCGAGCACGACGCCTAGCGTCGCAGCCATGGAACGGGAACTGGGTGGCGTCGGCACCAAGGTCGTGTTCGAGGACCACCGGGTGCGGGTCTGGGTGCTCGATCTGGCGCCGGGCGAGCGCAGCGCGATCCACCGCCACGACCTCGATCACCTGCTGATCCAGGTGAAGGGCGACCGGATCGCGGTCGACCCGGAGCCCGACACCGAGAGCCCGTACCGCGACTTCTTCGAAGCCGCAGGTGATCCCGGGCATGGTCACGCACGTGCCCAAGGGCGGCATCGAAACCGCGGTCAACACCGGCGAACAGCCGTACTACGAGATCATCGTCGAGCTGAAGGACTAGCTCGGGAAGGTCAGCCCTTCTTCACGCCGGTGGCGATGTCCTTGGCCCAGCGGTAGTCGGGCTTGCCGCTCGGCGAGCGTTCGATCTTGGTCGACGAGGTGCAACTCCCGCGGCACCTTGTAGCCCGCGACGAGCGTCGCGCACGTGCGCGTCGAGCTCTTCGAGTGTCGCCGAGTGGTCGGGCCGCATCTCGACGACCGCGGCGACCCGCTCGCCCCAACGTTCGTCGGGCACGCCGACCACGACGACGTCGAACACCGCTTCGTGGGCCTTCAACGCGGCCTCGACCTCTTCGGGATAGATCTTCTCGCCGCCGGAGTTGATGCACACCGAGCCCGCGCCCGAGCAACGTCATCGTGCCGTCGGCTTCGACCACCGCGGAGTCGCCCGACACCGAGAAACGCCGGCCGTTCACCATCACGAACGTGGCCGCCGACTTCTCCGGGTCCTTGTGGTAGCGGAGCGGAACGTTGCCGCCCCGCGCCATGCGCCCGACGATGCCCGACCCGGGCTGCACGATGTTCATGTCGTCGTCGAGAACAACCGTGTCGGGGCCCATCTTCACGGTCGGCAGGCCCGGCTTCTCCTCGCCGCCCTTCATGATCACGCGCACGCCGTTGTAGCCGGTCTCGGTCGAGCCGACCGCGTCGGCGATGATCAGGTTCGGGAAGCGCTCGTGGAACTGCGCCTTCACCGTCGCACTGAAAACCGCCGCCGTCGACGCAACGGCAACCAACGACGACGCGTCATATCCGCCTTCGTCGAGCGCCTCGATGAGCGGGCGGCCCATCGCGTCGCCGGTGATGCTGAGCGTCGGGATCTTGTACTTCTCGACCGCGCGCCACACGTCGTGCGCGTCGAACTTCGGCGTCAGCACCGTCGTGCGCCCGTTGATCAAACCGTTGATGGTCCCCCACTGCGCGGCACCGTGCATGAGCGGCGCGATCACCACGCCGAACCCGACCATGTCGTCGGCCGCCGCCCGCGGCGTTGGCGAACTCCCACTCGTCGAGCACACGCACGCCGGTGTCGAAATTGACGAGGCCGCCGAGCACGCATAGCACGTCTTCTTGGCGCCACACGACACCCTTCGGCATGCCGGTCGTGCCGCCGGTGTAGAGGATGTAGATGTCGTCGTCGGAGCGCGCCTCGAAATCACGCTCCGGGCTCCCACTCGCCAGCGCCTCTTCGTAGGAGATCGATCCGATCGCGGAGGTGTCGGTGCCGGAGCCGTCGTCGATCGCGATGAGGTGCTGCAACATCGGCAAGCGAGTCGCGCACGGCTGCGATGCGCGGTGCGAACTGCGCGTCGTGCACCAGCGCGACGAGGTCGGCGTTGTCGAAGAGGTAGCGCAGCTCGGCCTCGACGTAGCGGTAGTTCACGTTGACCGGGACCGCGCGCAGTTTGTAGGCCGCGAAGATCGTCTCGACGAACGCGTGGCTGTTGAAGCCGTAGATCCCGACGTGATCGCCGGGCCCGATGCCCTGCGCCTGCAAGGTGATGGGCAAGCCGGTTGGCGCGCTCCTCGAGCTGACCGTAGGTGCGGGGTTCGTCGGCGACGATCAGTGCGACCCGATCGGGGACGGTGTCGACGATGTGCTCGGTGAGATCTGCGATGTTCCAGGCCATGGGTCGCTAGTTGAGCACTGTGGGCACAGGCAATGCGAGACTGCGCCCGTGGACGTCGACCTCCCCGCCGAAGACGACCCGCGCCGAGTAGAGGTCCGGCGCTGGTTCGCCGAGCAATCCGACACCGACTCCGCGAGAGCTCGTCGACGCCGGATACGTCGTGCCGCACTGGCCCCGCCCGTACGGGCTCGACGCCGATCCGGCGTTGCAACTGATCATCGAGAGCGAGATGCGCCGCGCCGGCGTCACCAAACCGCTCAACCCGATCGGTATCGGACACTGCGGACCCGATCATCGTGGCGCTCGGCAACGACGAGCAGAAGCAGCGTTACCTCTGGCCGATGCTCGCGGGCGAGGAGCTCTGGTGCCAGCTCTTCAGCGAACCCGCGGCGCGGCTCCGACCTCGCGAACCTGGGCACGCGGGCGGAGCGCGACGGCGACATCTACCGCGTGAACGGCCAGAAGATCTGGACGTCACTCGCCGACCACGCGCAGTTCGGGATCCTGATCGCCCGCACCCGCAACGACGTGTCGAAGCACCGCGGCATCTCGTACTTCATCATCTCGATGGACCTGCCCGGTATCGAGGTGCGGCCGATCCGCAGCATGACCGGCGAGTCGGGTTTCAACGAGGTGTTCTTCACCGACGTGCGCGTCCCCGTCGAGAACCTCATCGGCGAGGAGAACCTCGGTTGGGGCATGGCCAAGAACACGCTGGCCAACGAGCGGGTGTCGTTGTCGACGGGCGGCGGCCTGCAGTGGGGCTACGGGCCGAGTGCGCGCGATCTCGTCGCGCACTTCCGCGACCAGCGGCGGCCTCGACGATGTGGTCGCCCGCCAAGAGGTGGTCGGCGCGTTCATCGAAGGTGAGATCCTGCGCTACCACCGCATGCGGATGATCTCGGCCGCGGTGAACAAGAAGCCGGGCCCCGACGCGTCGCTGCGCAAGGCGCTGGCCGATCCGCACGGCAAGAAGCGTCTTCACGCTCGCCAAGAACCTCATGGGCGCGGGCGGCATGCTCGAGCACGAACGGCGACGTTCGGCCCGGAGTGGGACCGCGGTTTCCTGTTCAGCCCCGCGCTCACGGTCGGCGGCGGCACGAGCGAGGTGCTGCACAACATCATCGCCGAGCGCCTCCTCGGCCTCCCCCACGACCTCGACGTCGAGCAGGGCAAGACGTGGTCGGAGACGCGCGGCGGCACGGCGCCGGCGTAGTCGCCGGCACCGTGCGCCGCGAAGACATCGTCGCTAGCAGTTCACCGTGATGTAGAAGTAGTCGTTCTCCGGCACTTCGACATGGGTAGTGGCATCCAGGCGCCACGTGTCGACGAAGACGTGCGTCCCATCGAAGGCGACGGCACTTCCGTAGACGAATCCGAGGTACGTGTCGATCATCGGCGAGCAGTCGCTGATGTCGCTGTCGAACACGACGTCGTATTCGCCGGTCGCAGTGCGAGTTGCCGAGACCATGCGGTCCGATCCGGAATACAGCGTGCCGGTCGGCGAGATCATCCCTTCCATCTGCTGGTGGTAATAGCCACTGACGTCGATGATCAACTGCGTCGGACCGACGTGGTTGGTGACCTTCAGCGAGTGAGCCGTTTCCGCTTGGATCGGGATGGTCGCACCGGTGTCGCCCGAGAGCCCCTTCAGGTAGCTCAACACCGTGGCGTTGGGCTCCGCTTGGTTCGCGGGGTAGGCGCGCAGATATCCGTGTTCGGGCGGAGTGGGCGCGGTGACCATCGCCGCGATCGCGGTGGCGTTGGTCGGGATTCCGCAGCCGCCGGGCTTGCCGCCCTGGGCGGTGAAGTTCGTCGTGCCGCCGACATAGAACGTGCGCGTCACGCCGTTGCCCAACGCTCCGCCCGCGAGCAGGGTGTCGACGATTCGACACGGCGCGATCGGCACGAACGTGGAGTCCACGTGGATCGGTGGCCGCAACGACAGCACCGACGGATCGATCGCGTGTGGTGCCGCGCCCGCAGGCGGGAACGGTCCCTTCGCCGGGCCACCACCCGACGCCCACGCCGAGGCGGTCATACCGATCGCCGCGCCCGCCGCGACGCACACGATCACCACCGCACACCTTAGGAATGTCCGCATATCCACCCTCCGAGTTGAAACCGAAGGGCAACCCTTTCACAGTCTGTGGGCGCGCGGTGAGGACGCAGTGTCCGAACTGCGGTCAGCGCGACAACGTGTGCGCGCATTCCGTGCCGCGGAGACACGCGGCGAGGTTGGCGATCGCGCAGTCGCGCATCGTGTTGCGGGTCTCGGTCGTGGCCGAGCCGATGTGCGGCAGCACAACGACGTTGGGCAACGAGAGCAACGGCTCGTCCGGCGGCGGCGGTTCGGTCTCGAGCACGTCGAGTCCTGCGCCCGCGAGACGACCTTCGATCAGCGCGCGCGTCAGCGCGGCCTGATCGATCACACCGCCGCGCGACGTGTTGATCACGATCGCGGTCGGCTTCATGAACGCGATCGCGGCATCGTCGACGAGGTGACGCGTCGACGGATTCAGGTCGACGTGGAGGGAGACGAAGTCGGCTCGTTCGAGGCCCGCGGCCAGCGAACCGACCAAGTCGACGCCCGGCATCCCGGGAACCTCGACCCGCGCGTCGAACGCGCACACATTCATCTTGAACGCGAGGGCCCGGGCCGCGACTTCGCGGCCGATGCGCCCGAATCCGATCAGCAGCAGGGTCTTGCCCTTGAGGTCGGTGCCGAGCAGGCCGTCGCTCCACAACCCTCGACCCATATCCGCGACCGCTTCGCCCAGCCGGCGGGCAACCATAACCATCAACCCGAGGGTGAGATCAGCCACTGCGTCACTCAGAACGGGCGTGTGCGTGACCACGATTTCCCTGGTCAGCGCCTCGGCAACCGGGATGTGATCGACGCCGACACTGATCGTGCTGATGACCCGGAGGTTCGGCGCGGCGTCGAGCATCCCGACGTCGAGGGGCGCGTGCGAGTTGACCAGCAACCCCTCCGCGCCCGCAAGCGCGGCCTCGAGCGAACCGCGATCGCCCGCGAAGTCGACGATGTCGACATCCCAGTCACCCAACTCCGCGAGATCGTCGGCGCCCAAGGGCACCGCGGAGACGATCCGCGCCTTCGCCGCCACTAGAGGCCCGCCACTAGAGGTATGCCGATCGCGCCGACGACGCGTGATCGGGCGCGGCCGCGGTCAGCGCCTCCCCCGCGCCGATGCCGAGCAACCGCGCATCGGAGGCGACTTCGACAAGGCGGAAGCCTTGTTCGATACGCAACGGCGCGGTCTTCTGATTGCCCGCGATCCCGGGAACGATCCCGTGCGCCTGGCACGACGCGACGACGTGTGCGAGTGCATCGTTGAACACCTCGGCAACTTGCGCAGGCGCGGGCGGGAGTCCGTACGTGATGCTGAGATCGGCCGGACCGATGTAGACCGCGTCGATGCCGGGCACCGCGAGGATCTCGTCGACGCGCGCGACAGCTTCCTTCGTCTCGATCATCACGATGCACAACACGTCGTCGTTTGCGTGCTCGTAGTAGTCGGAACCCGCGTAGTACGTCGCGCGCAGCGGCCCGTAGCTGCGCGCACCCACGGGTGCATAGCGACACGCGCCCACCGCCTGTTCGGCTTCCGCGACGCTGTTGACCATCGGGATGATCACACCGCGCGCGCCGGCATCGAGCGTCTTGCCGATGATGCCGGGCTCGTTCCACGGCACCCGTACCAACGGCGTCACGGCGGTCGACGAGACGGCCTGCAACATCCCGACCATCTGCTGGTAGTCGATGACACCGTGCTGCATGTCGACGCAGACCCAGTCGAAACCCGCGTGCGCCATGATCTCGGCCGAGAACCCACTGGGGATCGTCAGCCACGCGCCGAGCGCGGCCTGATCCTCGGCCCATGCCTCGCGCAGTCCGTTCGGCCGCATCGTTCGTCCTCCCTGGTCGCGCGTGGATACGCGCAGAAACCTACAGACCCGCGACCGCGGAGAGCGCCCCGTCGATCGTTTCCGCGACCCCGTCGGGCGTCGGCGGGAACCGGGGCACAATGCGGTCGACGCCCAGCTCGGCGTAGGCCTGCGCCGCGTCGGCGGTCAGCCGGTGGCGAGGCGTCACCGTGATCTCCAGCGGCCCAAGCGCAGCCGGGCGTTCGACCTCGCTCGCGGCCACCCGTAACGCCTCGAGGCACTCCACCAGCAGCTCGGGGGTCATCGAGAAGCCGTACCAACCGTGGCCGCGCGCGACGGTGCGGTGAAACGCGGGCGGCGAATGCGCACCGAACACGATCGGGATCGGTTGCTGCACCGGGCGCGGATACGCGTCGACACCGGCAAAGTCGGCGAAGCGGCCGTGGAACTCCGGATGTTCGTCGTACCAGAGATGCTGCATGGCCTCGACGAAGTCGTCGGTGACCACGCCCCGATTCGCGAAGTCGGCACCGATCGCCGCGAATTCCGGTTCGAGATATCCGACCCCGAGCCCGAGTGTGAACCGACCGCCGCTGAGCACGTCGAGGCTCGCGATCTGCTTGGCCAGAACTACCGGATTGCGTTGCGGGAGGATCACGATGCCCGTCGCGAGCCGGAGCGTCGTTGTGTGCGCGGCCGCCCACGTAAGTGCGAGCAGCGGATCGAGGGCGGGGTCCTGGGGCGCCATCGGCGACGGCGGCGCCTGCGGATCGGGCAGCACCACGTGCTCCCCCGCCCAGATCGAGTCGAAGCCCGCGGCCTCGACCTCTCGCGCGATCGCGACCGAGCGCTTCGGGCGTGGCCGTCGGACCCATGTTGACGCCGAAGAGCCCCAGCTTCACGCGCACCTCCCGCCCACTAGGCGTTCGCCATCTCCCAGAACGTGCGCAACTCCCGGGACACATCCGGGTCCCATCGGCGCGTAGAGCAACTCGGTCGCGCCCGCGTCGGCGAGCGCGTCGATGCGCGCCCGCACGTCGGCCGCTTCGCCGGTCCACGTGAACGCTTTCAGCAGGTCGCCGTCGAGCAACGGCGTGTCGCGCTCCGTTACCCGCACCATGTGATCCTTGTGGATCGCGAGGTGACGCTCGGCTTCGGGAATCGCGTCGAGACCCTTGCGCCACTCGACTCCGCCCGGCAGCCCTTCGACCGACGCGGGATCGCTCTCGTACATCGCGTGGTACACGACCGTGAGCCCCGGCCCCGCCGCCGCGAACGCCCGCGCCGAGCTCGCGCTCTCGCCCTCGTCGAGCACGGTTCCGAACGCGAGGACGGAGCACCAGTCGAAGTCGGGTTCGCCGGCGCCGATCGTCATGATGCCGTCGCCGAACTCGCGGGCCACGGCCATGCCTTTCGGCCCGTTCGCGGCGACGATGATCGGCGTGTTGATCGGGAACGGCGGCGCGAACTCGGGGCCGTGCAACATCTGCGCCATGCCACCGTCGATGTCGACCATCTCGCCGCGCAACAGGCCCCGCAGCTGTTCGATGTAGCGCCGCGTCCACGCCCACGTGAGCGCGGTCTGGCCCATGGCCATACGACCGGTGAATCCGGTCCCGATCGCCACTGCGATCCGACCGGGCGCGAGCTGTTCCAGCGTGGCGATCGCGCTCGCCTGGGCGAGCGGATGGCGCAGATTCGGGACGAGCACCGCCGGCCCGAGCGCGATGCGCGAGGTGCGCTGCGCGGCCAAGGCCGCGATCACCCAGATGTCGCCGTAGAGCGCGGGCGAGTCGAACAACCACGCTCGCTCGTATCCGAGTCGTTCGGCCTCGACGATGTGGTCGACGACATGCGGACCGGGCGGGAATCCGCAGGAGATCTGCAAGGCGTTGCTCCTAGGTGCCGGTGAGCTCGGCGACGAGCGGCGCAAAGTCGCGCGCCTTCTCGCCGGGGATCGACGCTGTAGCTGTAGCCCCAACGCTCGCGGCGCTCACGCAGGCGGTCGGCGCACTCCGGGAGCGAACCGATGAGCGTGAGCGGCGAAGCGAGAACGTCGTCGGGGTCGGCGCTGAACAACTGACCCATGACATCCGCGACACCGGGCGTGTCGTCGGTGACCTCGGCGGCGGCCAACCACGCGTTGATCTCGATGTCGTCGAAGCGTTCGCCCGCACCTTCCCGCAGCCACGCGACCTTCTGGTCGATGCGCTCGGGCATCGCGTCGTGCGCGGCATCGGTGTCGACCTCACCGGAGTGGATCGACGCGTTGACACCCACGATGTCGGCGACCGATCCGGCGAAGCGCAACACGCGCGGCTGGCCGCCGCCGATGACGAAGGGCGGGCCGCCGACCGCGTACGGGCGCGGCGTGCCCGGCAGATCGGTGATGCGGAAGTGCTCGCCCGCGAACGTGACGGGCTCTCTCGGCGAACAGCGCCTTCAGGATCTTCGTGTACTCGATCATCCGGTCGACGCGCACCTTGGGCGCGTCCATCGGGATGCCGGAGCGGTCGTAGTCGAGCTTCTTCCAACCCGCGCCGAGCCCGACCTCGAGCCGGCCTTCCGACAACACGTCGATCGACGCGAGCTCACGCGCGAGCACCGCGGGATGGCGGTAGTCGCAGTCGAACACGAGCGCGCCGACCTTCAGCGTCGTCGTGAGCACCGCGGCCGTGGCCATCGCCGTGATCGGCCCGAGCCCCTCGTCGAAATGATCGGGCACGAACAGCGTCGAGTAGCCGAGCGCTTCGAGCTCGCGAACGGTGTCGGCCCACGATGCTCCCGTCGAGCGGACCGTGGACCTCGACGCCGAACCGGAACGGGTGCGCGCTCATGCGTGAGTCGTGCCCGATCAGTGCGCGACCGGGCAGACGCGCTCGCCCGGCGGGTACTTCACCGGCATGTGCTTGATGCCGGCGATGAAGTTCGAGCGGAGCGGGTCGGCCTCGCCCGTGCGCTCGAGCGTCGGCATGCGCTTCGCCATCTCCTCGAGCAGCACGTAGATCTCCATGCGGGCGAGGTTCATGCCGAGGCAGTGGTGCGGTCCGCCGCCGCCGAAGCCGACGTGCTCGTTCGGGCGTGCGCCGGATGTCGAACTCGAACGGCCGGTCGAAGATGTCCTCGTCGCGGTTCGCGGAGATGTACCACATCGCTGATCTTGTCGCCTGCCTTCAGCTCCTGGCCGTGCAGGACGGTGTCCTTCGTGACGTTGCGGCGGAAGTACATGACGGGCGACGCCCAACGGACGATCTCGTCGGTCGCCGACTGCGCGAGCGTCGGGTCGTTCACGAGCAGCTGGTACTGCTCGGGGAAGTCGCAGAACGCCTTGATGCCGTGCGAGATCGAGTTGCGGGTGGTCTCGTTGCCGGCCACGGCGATCAGCAGGAAGAAGAGGTTGAAGTCCATCTCGCGAGAGCTGTGTCGCCGTCGACCTCGGCGGTGAGCAGCGCGCTGATGATGTCGTCGCGCGGGCTCGGCCCGGCGCTTCGCCGCGAGCTCGTTCGCGTACATGAACATCTCGACCTGCGCGTTCATCACCTCTTCTTCGGAGACGATGTACTCGGGGTCCTCGGAGCCGATCATCCGGTTGCTCCACTCGAACAACTTGTGCCGGTCTTCCTGGGGCACGCCGAGCATCTCCGCGATGACCTGCAGCGGCACCTCGGCCGCGACGTCGACGACGTAGTCGCAGCCGCCCTTTTCGATGACCTCGTCGATGATCTGCGCGGTGAGCTCGCGGATGTGCGGCTCGAGCATGCGCATCTGACGCGGCGTGAAGCCGCGGTTGACGAGCTTGCGGTAACGCGTGTGCTCGGGCGCGTCCATCGTGAGCATGAGGTTGCCCCCCTGCTCGAAGTCGTTCATCTGCGTCTCCTCGAGCACGACCACGCCGCCGCGCTTCTGGTCGGAGGAGAACGTCGCGCCGTCGCGACCGACGGCGACGACGTCGTCGTACTTGGTGACGACCCAGAAGCCCGGACCGTCGGGCTCGGGGTGCTTGAAGATCGGGTGGTTCGCCCGCAGGTACGTGAACCACTCGTGGGGCACACCCTTGCGCGAACGCGTCCCGGTCCAACAGGTTGATGTCGCTCAGCTCCATTGCAGATCTCCCTCGATCGTCGTGGGCAAAACTACACGCGCCGACTAGTGGGTCTGTTCGGGCCGGAAAGCGCGTACGACGACGCCCGCGTCGTAGAACTCGCGCCAGCTGGAGATCAGGCCGTCGTCGTCGAATGTGAAGAACGTGACGTAATGATTGCGGTACGGCCGGCCGTTCTCGGCCACCTCCGCGTCGCTGCGGTGCTCGGCGATCACGACGTGCGGATCGGCGGTTTCGTGGATCGCGTCGACCGTCATCGAGAACTCGGCTGAACGAGTCGCGGGCGAACAGCTGGAACTCGCCGATCGCGGCCTTGCCCGTCGTAGCGCGCGGGCCATCTTTCCCGGCGCGAACGGCAAGCTCCATCACCGCGTCGTCGGCGAACAACGCTCGACCAGCTCGTCGACGCGCATCTCGTCGGCGAGGTGCAGAACTCGCGCACCCGGTCGGACGTTCTTGGCTCACGGCTTCTTGTTCCCGACGACCCACATCGAGAAGAACTGGGAGCCGCCGCCGTACGCCTGACCGAGCGCGAGGCCGGTCTTCAACTCGACCTGGTAGTCGCCGGCGCGCTCGCGCACCTGTTGCGCGACCTCACCGAAGCGCACCATGCCCGACGCGCCGATCGGGTTCGACGACAACACGCCGCCCGACATGTTCCACGGGATGTCGCCGTCGGGACCGGTCGCGCCGGCCTCGGTGAGCTTCCAGCCGTCGCCCTCCGCGCAGAACCCGAGGTTCTCGAGCCACATCGGCTCGTACCACGAGAACGGCACGTAGACCTCGGCGGTGTCGAAGTCCTTGCGAGGGTCGGTGATGCCGGCCTGCGCGTAGACGTCCTTGGCGCAGTCCTTGCCGGCTTGCGGGCTGACCTGGTCGCGGCGGGCGAACATCGTCGGCTCGCTGCGCATCGCCATGCCGTGGATCCACGCGACCGGACCGGGCGCGGCGTCGGCGACCTTCTCGCTGCCGAGCACCATCGCCATCGCGCCGTCGGAGCTCGGGCACACGTCGAGGTAACGCAGCGGGTCCCACAGCAGGAACGACTCCTCGACCATCTTCAGGTCGATGTCGGGGATGTGCAGGTGCGCCTTCGGGTTGCGCAACGCGGCGAGGCGGTCCTTGACCGCGACGAGGTGGCCGATGTGGCGCGGCGCGCCCGAGCGGTACATGTACGCGCGGATGAGCGGGGCGAAGAATCCACCCGCGCCCGGCGACGAGCGGAGCCGCGAACGGCATCGGGACCGAAAGACCCCACGTGGCGTTGCTCTCCGACTGCTTCTCGTACGCGACCGTGAGCACGCGTTCGTGCAAGCCCGCCGCGATGAGCTTCGCCGCGACGATGCTCGTGGATCCGCCGACCGAACCCGCGGTGTGCACGCGGATCATCGGCTTGCCCACCGCGCCGAGCGCGTCGGCGAGGTACAGCTCCGGCATCGCGACACCCTCGAACATGTCGGGGGCCTTGCCGATGACGACGGCATCGATGTCGGACCACGTCATGCCCGCGTCGTCGAGCGCTTCCTGCGCGGCTTCGCGCACGAGGCCCGCCATCGACACGTCCTTGCGCGCGGTGCGGTGGACCGTCTGGCCCACACCGACTACTGCAACCCGATCGCCTGCCATCATGTTACTCACCTTCCAGGACGACGACCATGTTCTGTTGCAGGCACGGACCGCTGGTCGCGTGGGCGACGCCGCGATCGGCGTCGCCGTTCGTGATGCGTTGCGCGACTTCGCCGATGCGGGCGAGCCCGGCCGACATGACCGCGTTCGCCGCCAGCGCGCCGCCCGACGGGTTGATCTCGGTCGTTCGCCGCGTCGAGCCCGAGCGCCTCGGCGAGGATCAACTCCTCGTGACTGAACTGCGCGTGCAGCTCGGCGACGTCGACGTTGCCGTTCGCCACGCCGGCGCCGACTCCGGCGGCCCGGGTCGACTCGGAATGCGTGAGATCGCGCACGCCGAGACCGTGCGCCTCGATGCGGTGCTCGATGCCCCGGATCCAGGCCGGCCGCTTCGACACCTTGCGGGCGAGATCGCCGGCCGCGATCACGATGGCCGCGGAACCGTCGGTGATCGGGAAGATGTCGGCGTCGCGCAGCGGGTGGTGCGTGACCGGCTGCTTCAGCACGTCGTCGGCGGTCACGTTGCCTTTGCGGATCGCGTTCGGGTTGCTCTGCGCATTCCGCTGCGAACGGGCTGCGACCTCGGCGAGATCCTTCTCGGTCGCGCCGTTGGCGTCGAGGAACGCGCACGCCTGCAGCGCGGCCATGTCGACCATCGACGGCCACTGCGGCAGCAGGTAGTACGGGATCGAGCTGCAGCGCCATGATCTCGTGCAGGTCGCCGGGCGACGACTTGCCGAAGCCGTAGATCAGCGCGCTGTCGACCTCACCGGTCTGGATCGCGACCCACGCTTCGTACAACGCCCACGCCGCGTCCATCTCGACGTGGCTCTCCCGCATCGGCGGCCACGCACCGACCGCGTCGAGCCCGGAGACGAACGCGAACGGTCCGCCCTGCAGGTAGTCGAGGCTTCCGGAGCAGACGAAGCCGATCTCTTTGCTCGGGATGCCCGACTTCTCGACCGCTTCGTGCAACACCGGGACGATCATCTCGGTCTCGTTGTGCACCGCTTCGCGCGCAGTTGTGCTGCACACGTACGACACCACCGCTACGTCACGCATCAGAGGTAGTCCTTGTACATCTCGTAGTCGGCATCGGGTTCGCCGGTGGGTTCGAACCATTGGATCGATGTGTGATCGGGCTTCGAGCTCGTCGGCCCACTTGGCCTTGACCCGCTGACCCATGTGCACGTCGTCGACCGGGAATGCCGCGGATCAGGCCGAAGAAGCAGTTGTTCGCGCCGTCGAGCAGGATCTGGGCCGACACGTAGGGAATCTCAGGCGCGAGATCCGACAGGCCGGGAACGTTCACGACACAGAACGTGGTGATCACGCCGGTGTCTCGCACCTCGACCTCGACCGAGGTGGGCTCGCCCGACTTCGGGTCGGTGCCGCGTGACGCCGCGTAGACCTCGTCGCTCGACGGAGCGCGACCGCCGATGATCTTCCCCTCGCCGAGACCCTTCAGGTAACGACTCGTGGCCACGCCCGCGGTGAGCTCGTACTCGAGCTTGATCGGCACGTTGATACCGGTGACGGGCTGTTCGTCCTCGGCGGGAACGTGCAGCGGCGCCGGTTCGGGCTCTTCGCCGTCGCCGAGCGGGATCCACGCCTCGATGTCGGTGATCGAACCAGTGCGCTCGGCCCTCCACCGCGGCGCAACGCGTGAACCGACGCGGATGCGCGTCGGCGCTGCCGCAGTCGACGACGTGCAGCAGCGCGGTGTCGGCGCCGTCGGGCCGGATCGAGCGCGAACGCGAACGGCTTGTCGAGCGCGTGCTTGTCCGGGGCGGGGCTCGTGACACCCACGTGAACGACTGCACGGTGCCGCGCGGACCGACTTCGATCCAGTGATCGCCGTCGGCCGGCGACCTCGGCGCTCGTGGTCGGGTCGTACTCGGTCGGCGGCACGAGCACCCGACCGTCGGCGAGCCGCACCGCGAGGATCTTGCCGTCGCGCAGTCCCGGTGAGGAACCGTCCGATCACCGGGCCGACCGAGCGCGTGTAACCGCCCGGATACTCGATGACGTGATGGGCCGTAAAGACGTCGGTCAACGCTTCTCCTTCGACAGAACAGTGGCCGAGATGAACCGGCGGCCCGCGCTAGATCGCGCGGTCGCGGCCTTCCCAGTACGGGTCGCGCAACGTGCGCTTCAACAACTTGCCGGTCGGTTCGCGCGGCAACTCGTCCATGAAGTCGATGCTGCGCGGCCACTTGTACTTGCCGAGGCGCGTCTGCACGTGCTCCATGATCGACGCGCGCAACGCGTCGTCGCCCGCGACTCCGGGCAACGGTTGCACGACCGCCTTGATCTGCTCGCCCAACTCGTGGTCGGGGATGCCGAACACCGCGATGTCGGCAACCTGCGGGTGCTCGTGGATGCACCCCTCGATCTCGGCCGGGTAGATGTTGATGCCGCCCGCGATGATCATGTCGCTCTTGCGATCGCAGAGGAACAGGTAGCCGTCTTCGTTCAGGTAGCCGACGTCGCCGACGGTGAAGAACCCCTCGCGCGTCGTGCGACTTGTTCGTCTTCGTCGTCGTCGCCCTTGTACTCGAACGTGCGGCCTTCGCCCATGCGCATCCACACGGTGCCGGGCTCGCCGGTGGCCATGACGTTGCCGTCGTCGTCGGTGATCTTGAGCACCGAGTTCGGCCACACGCTGCCCGACCGTGCCCGGGTACTTCAGCCATTCGTCGGGCGGCGCAATCGTGCCGCCACCTTCGGTCGCGGCGTAGTACTCCCAGATCACCGGGCCCCACCACTCGAGCATCTTGCGCTTGGTGTCGACGGGGCACGGCGCGGCCGCGTGGATCGCCCACTTCATCGCGGAGACGTCGTACTTCGCCTTGGTCTCGTCGGGCAGCTGCAACATGCGGATGAACTGCGTCGGCACCATGTGCGTGTGCGAGCAGCCGTAGCGGTCGATGAGCCGCAGCGTCTCCTCCGCGTCCCACTTGTCCATGCACACGACCGTGTGCTTCATGTGCAGCGCGTTGCCCGCGAACGTGGTGACCGCGGTGTGGTAGTTCGGCGACGTGCTCAGGTGCACTTCGTCGTTGCCGGGCATGATGCCGAACAGCTGCAACAAGAACGTGAACAGCTCGGCGCTCGACGTCGGGATCGAGGTCGACCAGCGGGCGCCGCACACCCTTGGGCTTGCCCGTCGTGCCCGACGTGTAGTGCATCGCCGCGCCGTTGGAACGGTCGTCGGGCAGCTCGGTCGACTGCGCGTCGACGAGCTCGTCGAACGAACGGAAGCCGGGAATCGTGCCGTGCGCGAGCCGGCCGTCGGCGGGGATGTTCGCGTGAGTCGGCGGCCGCGCTCACGAGAGTCGGCGAAACGCTCGTGACTCACGAACGCCTTGGCCTCGGAGTCTTCGAGGATGTACGCGATCTCGGGCGCGCTCAGCCGGTAGTTGATCGGGACGTAGTAGAGGCCGGTCTGCAGCGCGGCGAGGTACACGCGTGAACGGCTGCGCGCCGTTCGGCAGCACCGCCGCGACCGTGTCGCCCTTCTTGCAGCCCGAGGGCCGCGCAGCGCGTGCGACAGCTGGTTCGCGCGGGCGAGGAGGTCGCCGGCCGAGTGCTCGGTGCCGTCGGGGTCGACGATCGCGAGGTACCCCGGGTCGTCTTGCGCGTACTTCCAAAATCCCATGTGCCGGGCTCCCTCCGACCGGGCGGCAACCGTCGCAGACTAGAACACGTTCCACTTTCGGTCTAGCCTCCGGGCCGTGACCGAACGACTCGACATCAGCACCAAGCACTGCACCATCGAACGCGACGGGCGCGTCGTGATCCTCACGATGAACCGTCCCGGAGAAGCGCAATGCGCTCTCCCCCGACATGCTCGCCGGGCTCGTGCTCGGCTACGAGTACATCGACGAGGACCCCGAGATTCGCTGCGCGATCCTCACCGGCGCGGGCGGCAGCTTCTGCTCCGGCATGGACCTCACCTCGATGGGCGAGCAGTCGGAGGACCCGAACGTGCAGGCCGTCATGGCCCGGGGCAACAACCCGCACTGGAAGGCGTTGCTGCGCGACTACCGCCTGTCGAAGCCGCTGATCGCCGCGGTCGAGGGCTACGCGGTCGCCGGCGGCAGCGAGATCCTGCAGGGCACCGACATCCGCGTCGCCGGCGAGAGCGCGATCTTCGGCGTGTGGGAGGCCAAGCGCGGCCTCTTCCCGCTCGGCGGTTCGGCGTGCCGGCTGCCCGCGCCAGATCCCGTACACGATCGCGATGGACATCTTGTTGCGTTGCCCGCCGGTTCCCGCGCCCGAGGCGCGCGAGATCGGGCTCATCGGTCACGTCGTCCCCGACGGTCAGGCGCTGACCCGGGCGCTGGAGCTCGCGGCCGAGGTCGCGGAGATGGCGCCGCTGTCGACGAAGGCGATCCTGCGGGCGTGGCGCGAGACCGAGCACATGAGCGACTTCGACGCGATGCAGCACCAGGACAAGATCGGTTGGGAGGTCTTCGCGAGCGAGGACGCGCAGGAGGGCCCGAAGGCGTTCGGCGAGAAGCGGCCGCCCGTGTTCAAGGGCAAGTGACGCGGTCGTGTCCGAGGCCGCGCCCGGCATTCCCGATTCGGCCGCGTTCGCAACTCCTGAACGGGCCGAGCTCGCGAGCTGCGATCCGGGTGCTGATCGACACCGCGATGTCGGTCGAAGACGTCGAGCCGAAGCCATGCAGGCCGTCGCGGCCGACGTCGACGAGCTGACGGTTCGGCTCGGCCGCGGCCGCGTGACGAGCGGCGCGGGCTACAGCGCACGCGGCGGCACGACGACTACCTGCCCCGCTCGCCCGTCGTCGGCGAGGCGAGCCCGCTCTCGCCCCGCCTCGACTGGGAGGACGTGACGCGCGCCGGACGGCACGCCGGCGTCGAGGCGCGGGGCACGTTCGGCGCGGCCTACGAAGGACCGCCCGGCTTCGTGCACGGCGGTTGGGTCGCGTGCACGTTCGACGAGATCCTCGGCATCGCGAACATCGTCGTCGGGCAACCCGGGCATGACCGGCCCGGCTCATCGTCCACTACCGCAAGCCCGACGCCGCTGTTCCGGGAGCTGCACGTGCGGGCGTGGGTCGACCGGGTCGAGGGGCGGCGGGTGATGTCGCAGGGCCGAGATGTACGACGGCGAGACGCTGACGGCCGAGGCCGAGGGGCTGTTCGTGCAGCCCCGGCCCGAGCTGGCCGAGCAGTACTTCGGGCGGCCCTTGCAAGCTCTGAGCCTCCCGACGGCACGCCCCGACAGTCGGCTGATCGTCGGATGTTCGAAGGCGGACTGAAGGTGACGCGCGCGCCGATGATCCGGGCGGGGGAACTAGGCGTTCCGGAGCGTCGCGGTGGAGTGTCCGACCTGTAGGTATCCAGTCCCGGCCGAATGGTCGCTGTGCCGGCGCTGCGGCGCGCCTGTGCACAGCGAGCCCGAGGACGCCACGGGTGGCGGTCCCGGCCGACGCTCCACCACGACCGAACGGGAGCCACGGCGACGGCTCCGCCGGGGCTCGGCTCGGGGCCGACTGCGGCGCCGTCGCCCGCGGCCGCGCGCCATCGCGGCATTCGCAGAGCGGGCCACCCGACACTTTGTTGCCGGCGCGCTGCCCCGGCCCGACAACCTGTTGCCCCGTGCCACCCGCTCGACGCCGGCGCCGGCTGCGGCTGCGGCGACGAATCGGCTCGTTGCGGCGAATCGTTCGACGAATCGTCGCAACGCTCTCGTTCGGCGACCACTGGCGGGAGCATTGGCGGCGCATCCTCGTGATCGCCGTCGTCGCAGTCGCGCTCACGATGAGCCTCGTCGCGGTTTGGCCGGTGCTGTTCCGCGCGGACAGCCCGAGCGGACGGCGTCGAGCACCGGCGCAACGAGCGTCGCCCAAGCCGCGCACGCGACCGCTTTGCTGCGCACCGTCGTCGGCGGCGGGCGCTCGCTCTACGCCGCCGCACCGATCGTTCGCCGACGCGTGACCGCGGCGAGCTTGAGCGCGTACTCGTACCGCGTCCCGGTGGTCGGGCCGACACAGCGGCGCGCATCGGCGCGGTCTCGATGATCGCGAACGACCAACGACGTTCACGCTCGCCACGCCCGCCGACGCGGACCGCTGCGTCTTCGCCCGTGATGAACCCGCAACCGGCGGCACCGGTTCGTCACCGGTCGCGACGGGAGCATGCCGGGCCGACGCGGCACCGACAACCGGATGGAGCACACGATGAACGACCTGCCCGGCCTGCGGGCAAAACGTGCGTCCGGTGTGGCCGACATGCCGCGCGTGCGGCCACTTGCTGATGGCGCGCACCGCACCGGTCGTCGCCGATCGGCGCGCCGGTCGAGCCGCCCGGTCCGTCGGCCGACGGAACAGTTCTTCGCGCCCGCCGTTCTGCAGACGATGCCCCAACCCGCGTCGGTGATGCCGCGAGCCGTTCAACTACAACCCGCGACGTAAGGGCCGTGGTGCCCGGGCTCCGGGCGTCGGAAAATGGATCACGCTCGTGGGCATCGTGCTGTTCGTCGATCTCCGCCGTGGCGACCGCGCTACTTCAGCTTCAAACCGGTGCAAGAACGTCGCCGCGGAAACGCCCGTCGCCCTTCCGGCCAAGGCGCCCGCGGCCGGGCTTGCCCACCGACCTGGGCGTCATCGTCCGGGTCGAGGCCGAGTCGGCGCGGCACACTGCACTGCAGGCCGTCGAACGATCTCGGGAGCGGCGATCTCGCGACGCTCGCGGCGGAAGCAACCCGACTATCAGTGGGTCGCCGGCGACCACACCCTCCGACGGCACGCAGACCGTGTCTCGGTCGCGCAGAGCGGAGCGCAGGTGACGATCGCGGTCGCGGCGTCGAACCACGACGTGTGCGCGTTCGGGCAGTGGTCGCCCGAGCGCCACACCGATGTACGTGACGATGGGCACGAACCCAACGTGCGCGGCGGTCGATGCGCCGGCGAGGGGTTGGTCGACCCAGGCCGGCGGCGCCGGCCTCCGACCTGCCCGACGACAACTCCTGAACCGATAGCTTCGGCGGGTGCCGTTGCCTGAGCACGGGATGTCGGAACCCGACATCCTCGCCGCCCTCATCGCCAAGCGGGCGCGCGACGCGCGCTGGCAGGACGGCCGCACGTTCGGCCTGGTGTTCGACGGCGGCCGCGAAGTGCGAGAGGTCGCAGAGGCCGCCGCCGCGATGTTCCTGCACGAGAACGCGCTGAACCCCGCCGCGTTCCCGAGCCTGGCCGAGATCCAGTCGCGAGGTCGTCGACGCGTGCGCGGCGCTGTTCCACGGCGCGCCCGACCGCGGCCGGGTTCATGACGTCGGGTGGCACCGAGAGCGTCTGCATGGCGGTGAAGTCGGCCCGGGAACGGGCGCGCAACGAACGCGGTGTCACCGAACCCGAGATGGTCCTCGCCGAGAGCGCGCACGCCGCGTTCCACAAGGGCGCGCACTACTTCGGGCTGCGCGTGCACAAGGTTCCGGTGCGCGCCGACTTCCGCGCCGACGTCGACGCGATGGCCGCGTGCGTGAACGAGAACACCGCGCTCGTCGTCGGTTCCGCGCCGCAGTATCCGCAGGGCGTCATCGACCCGATCCCCGAGCTGGCCGCAGTCGCGGCGAACGTCGGTGCGTCGATGCACGTCGACGCGTGCATGGGCGGGTTCGTGCTCCCGTTCATGGAACTGAACGGCGAGACGGTGGCGCCGTGGGACTTCCGCGTCCCCGGCGTCACGACGATCTCCGCCGACATCCACAAGCTCGGCTACGCGCCGAAGGGCGCGTCGGTGCTCATGCACCGCAACAAGGATCTGCGCCGCTACCAGACGTTCGTGTTCGACGACTGGCTCGGGGGGCTTTTACGCGTCGCCGGGGATGCAGGGCAGCAAGCCCGGCCTGCCGATGGCCACCGCGTGGGCCGTGATGCACCGGCTCGGCATCGAGGGTTATCGGCGGCTGACGCGCATCACGATCGACGCCACCCGTCAACTGATTGCCGGCGTGCGCGACGATTCCGCGGCTCGCGGTGCTCGGCGAACCCGACGCGCACGTCTTCGCGCTGTCGAGTCCGGAGATCGACGTGTTCGCGCTCGGCGACGCGCTGCACGCACGGCACTGGCATCTCGATCGGCAAAAGCCCCCCGACAGCCTGCACGCGACGGTCAGCGCGGGGAACGCGCCGATCGTCGACGAGTTTCTGCGACGACCTGCGCGCCGCGACCGCCGAGGTCGGCGCGGAACGACCACCGACGACCGCGGCACCGAATACGCCACATCTCGAGTGAGGTTCACATGACGGCGACCGACGATGTTCGCGAGCTGGGAAGCACGCGGCCGCCAGATACGCGTCGACGGACGATCGGTGTGGGTGCTCGACGTTCCCGAGCTCGACGAATCCGGCGACGGACGGCGGCGACGATCCGCTGCTCGTGCTGCACGGCTTCCCGTCGTGCTCGTTCGACTGGCGCCTCGTGCTCGACGCACTGCGTGCGCATCGGCGCGTCGTCGCGCTCGACTTCCTCGGCTTCGGTCTCTCCGACAAGCCCGACCTGCGTTACAGCATGCGGCTGCAGGCCGACGTGGTCGAAGGCGTCGCGCGCCAGCTCGGGCTCACGTCGGTCGCGCTGCTCACGCACGACATGGGCGACACCGTCGGCGGCGAGCTGCTGGCGCGCAGCCTCGAAGGCACGCTGCCGTTCGAGGTCAGCGCGACGCGTGCTCACCAACGGCAGCATCTACATCGACATGGCGCATCTCATCGAACGGGCAGCAACTGCTGTTGTCGCTCGACGACGCGCCCACGGATCTCGTCGTCGCCGACGGGCTACAAGGCCGGCCTCGCGGGCACGTTCTCGCCGAAGAGCACCGTCGCCGACGACGAGCTCGAAGCGCAGTGGCTGTTCGCGGAGCGCAACGGCGGCAACCGGCTCCTGCCGCGCACGATCCGCTACATCGAAGAGCGCCGCGCCGAAGAGCGGCGCTTCACCGGTGCGATCGAGACGCACCCGTCGCCGTTGGCGGTCGTGTGGGGCGCCGACGACCCGATCGCGGTCGTCGCGATGACCGACGTGCTGCAGCCGCGCCCGCCCCGACGCCGACGTCACGATCCTCGACGGCGTCGGCCACTACCCGATGATCGAGTCCCCCGACCCGCTTCGCCGCCGCCGTCACCGCAATACCTCTAACCAACCCCCCCAAAACCCTGCCATCAGATGGCAGCAAAACCGGCATCGCATGAACCGGTTTCCCTGCCATCAGATGGCAGTGAAACCGATACCATGAGTCGGAAATGCTGCCAACACGTGAGTGTCTCAGGCGTGCACCTACGGTCCGTCCGCATGGACAGCCGCCTGGCGAAATGCGAATCGGTTCTGGCCGCGCAACGTGGACTGGTGACACTCGATCAGCTCCGTAGAGACGGCATCGACGAGGACGCCACCCGAAGACTCGTCGACCGAAAGGTCCTGCGCCGGCTTCACTCTCGGGTGTACGGACTCGTGGGCTCGGCAGAGTCGTGGGAGCGCGGACTGCAAGCGGTCGTACTCTCCGTTCCCGGTCCGATCGCATCGCACTCGGCCGCGCGCGCGCCTCTGGGAATTCGACCCTCGACCGGAGGACCGCTACGAGATCACGGTCGGAGCGGGAGTGTTACGTCGACAGACCAGGAGTCACGCTGCACCGCTCGAAATTCATCGGACGGGTACGACATCACGAGCCGGCACGGCATCGCCAGCACTTCGTTCGAGCGGACTTGTCGGATTGCACAACGCTGCTCTAGCCAGTCGCAGCTTGGTCGCGCCCTCGACAACGGACTCCGGCGCGGCGTCGCTTCATTGACGCCGATTGAAGAGCTGCTTGGAACAGACCGAGTCAGGGCCGGGCCGCCACATGGCTGCGATCCGCGCGTTGCTCGCCGAGCGCGGAATCGGCTTCGATCCCGGCGGCAGTCGGTCCGAGCTTGCAGGTACTCGACGTCTTTCGTCGAGCCGGGCTACCCCTGCCGGTTCAACAGCATCAGGTTCGAATCGAAGGTCGGAACTACCGGCCGGACTTCGCCTGGCCGGATCACATGGTGTTCGCCGAGTACTACGGCTTGCCGTTCCACACCGGAGCCGCGGCGGTGATCGCCGACAGCAAACGACTGACGGCGCTCGCGTCGGTGGGCTGGCTGCCGCTCGTATTCACGTGGGAATCATCCGATCGAGAGATCGTCGAACGAACGACCACCGCACTCGAGCAACGTTGCGATGGCAGCGAAACCGATTCATAGGATCGGTTTCCCTGCCATCTGATGGCAGGGAAACCGGTTAGGCGTTGAGGGCGTCTAGGCGTTCTACGGCTTCTACGTATTCCTCGACGAGGCGACGGATGACGTCGCGGGACGAGCGGACGCGGTCCATCATGCCGACGACCTGACCGACGGGCATGCCGGTGAGCTCGCGGTTCTGGGCGCGGCTCGACGCGGGCCATCACGTCGGCGACGAGCATGTACTGCAGCGGCATCGGCAGGTAGCCGGGGCAGTCGGGGCGGTCCCAGGCGTCGGTCCACTCGGTGCGCAGCTGGCGCGCGGGCTTGCCCGACAGCGCCCGCGACCGAACGGTCTGGGTGGAGTCGGCGGCGAGCAGCTTCTCGATGACGAGCGGCGTCATGTCGCTCTCGGCGACCGTCAGCCAGATCGATCCCGTCCACACGCCCTGCGCGCCCATCGCCAGCGCGCCCGCGATCTGCGAGCCGTGCGCGATGCCGCCCGCGGCGAGCACCGGAGTCGGCGAGATCTCCTCGATCACCTGCGGCCACAGCACCACCGAGCTGATCTCGCCCGTGTGGCCGCCGGCCTCGGTGCCCTGGGCGACGACGATGTCGACGCCGATGTCGACGTGCTTCTGCGCGTGCCGCGGGCTACTGGCCAGCGCCGCGACCTTGATGCCGCGGTCGTGCGCCGCGTCGACGATGTCCTCGGGCGGCGGCCCGAGCGCGTTGACGAGCAGCGACGGCGAGTGCTGGAACGCGATGTCGATCTGCGGACGGGCGGTGGCGTCGGTCCAGCCGAGCAGGTGGTGGCCGCCCGGCATCCTCGGGCAGCGGCGGCACGCCGTGCTCGGACAGAACCTTCTCGACCCAGTCGCGGTGCTCGCTGGCTGATCATCTCCTCGAGCTGGCCTTCGAGCTCGTCGGCGTTGACGCCCTCGGGCAGCTCGACCTTGGCCGGCATGACCAGGTCGACGCCGTAGGGCTTGCCGTCGACGTGCTCGTCGATCCACTTCAGCTCGATCTCGAGCTCCTCGGGCGTGAAGTACAGGGCGCCCAGGACGCCCATGCCCCCGGCCCGGCTGACGGCGGCGACCACGTCCCGGCAGTGACTGAACGCGAAGATCGGGAATTCCAGGCCCATGTCCCGGGCGAGCTGAGTGCGCATGGCACGCGATGGTAGGAAGCCGAGGCCCACACCTGCAACACGTTCTAGGTTCGCGCTACGGTCCGGCCCGGGAATGGCGGGGCGTCGCGGGGGCGCAGCGGCGCCCGCGCCGAGGAGTCGTGCCATGACCGGAACCCGGGCCGCCGAGACCGCCGCTCGCAAGGAACGGCTCATCGCGGCCGCGACCGCGCTCGCGGCCGAGGGCGGCTACGACGCGGTGCAGATGCGCGACGTCGCGGCGCCGGGCCGAGGTCGCGCTCGGCACCCTGTACCGCCACTACGCATCGAAGGATCAGCTCCTGCTCGCGGCGATGGCCCAACAGGCCGCGACGTTGCGCGAACGACTCGTGCAACGACCGCCGAGCGGCGACACGCCCGCGGCACGCGTGTCCGACGTGCTGCGGCGCGCGTCGCGCTCGCTCGAACGCGCGCCGCTCGTGACGAAGGCGATGCTCGCGGCGATGTCGTCGTCGGAAGCGGCGACGCGTTCCGCTGAAGCTCGAGATCGACTCGACGCTGCGCGCGATCATCGCCGACGTCGTCGACGGCGACGGCGCGTGCGGCACGTTCGCCGACCTCGACGGCATCGTGCGCGTGCTCGGTTCGGTCTGGTTCGCCGAGCTCACCTATTGGAGCAACGGTCTGAACCCATCGTCGTCGATGGGCGACAACCTCGCGTCGGCGGCCGAGCTCCTGCTCGGCTGACCAGCGCATCCGACGGTGCAGCGGTCAGGAGTTCAGCTGCGCGACGTCGCCGAGCACCGCGGCGTTGGTCGGATCGCTCGAGTCGATCGGGCCCGACGATGATCCACGTCGCGCCCGCTTCGGCGTACGGCCAGCAAGCGATCGGTCGAGCGCGCTCGCACCTTCTTCGAGCGGACGGGCGAGCCCGCCCCACGTGAGCGTCGGCCTTCGGTGCGATCGCGCGCACGAGCGCGCCCTGGTCGGCGAACTGCTCCGGCATCGGTGCCCCACGAGTTCCAGCCGTCGGCGATCGCGACGATCTCGCGCACCTGCGTGGCGCGACCGCCGACCCACACCGGGATAGTCGTCGCCCGACGCGGCCCGCACCGCGTCGTGCAGCGCGTCGACGCGATCGACCAACGTCCCGAAACTCGAGGCCGAACGCCTCGTTCTCGGCCCGGCTCTGCGAATCGCCCGCACCGATCGCGGCGATCAGGCGACCACCACTCACCCGCTGCGCGGTCGCGAACGAGTTGGCGAGCGTGGCCGGCGGACGCGAGCGTCGCGCGCGCCACCAAGCGTGCCGACGTGCACCCGGCTCGTCTCCGCCGCGACCGCACCCAGCAGCGCGAAGCACTCGAACGCCGGACGCCGGTTCGGCGGGTCGCCCCGCCACAAGATGGTCGTAGACGAACACGCCGTCGAGACCAGCCGCTTCCGCGGCGCGCGCCACCGCGATCGGGATCTCCGGATCCTCGACGAACGACGGCAGCGCGAGCCCGATGTTGACCGTCATTGCAGAGGCTCACGCGCGAGTACCGCGGCGCCGACCGCACCGGCGCGCTCGCCGAGCTGGGCGGGGACGATCGTCTACCGCGCGGCCGGTAGTCGACGCCTTCGACGTGACGACCGAACGCTTCCCGCAGCGGCCCGAACAACAACGGGCCGAGCTCGACGAGGCCGCCCGCGATGACGATGCACTCGGGGTCGAGGATGTTCGATCAAACCGGCGAGCCCGAGCGCGACGTTCTCGGAGTACTGCACGAGCAGACCGCGCGCGTCGGGGTCGCCCTGCCGCGGCCGCGATGCCCACGTGCGTGCCCGTCACGGCCGCCGGGTCGCCGCCCGCGGCGGCAACCAGCGCGGCGCCCGCCACCGTGGGCGACGAGATCGCGCGCCATGCGGCCGAGCGCGGTACCGGACGCGATCGCCTCCCAATGGCCGCGTTCGCCGCACGCGCACAACGGCCCGTTGATGATCGACGGTGAAGTGCCCGATCTCGGCGCCGAAGTTGTGCGCGCCCCGATACATCCGGCCGTCGAAGAGGAAGCCGCCGCCGATGCCGGTGCCGAGCGTCACGAGCAGCACGTCGCGCCGGCCGATCGCGGCGCCGTAGGTGACCTCGCCGAGGGTGGCGACACCCGGCGTCGTTGTCGACCACGACCTTGTGCCCGGTGGCCTGCGCGAGCGCGTCGCGCAGCGGCGCCTCGCGGACGTTCGGCAGGTTCGGCGCGTACCGCACGACGCCTTGGCGGTCGACCAGGCCCGCGGCCCCGACGCCGACCGGCGCGCCGGGCGCGTCGAGCTGGTCGACGATCGAGGCGCCGGTCGCGACCAGTGCCTCGAGGCCGGTGTGCGGCGACGCGAGTCGTTCTTCGCGCAGGACCGTGCCGTCGTCGGCGAGCAGGACGCCGAGCACCTTCGTTCCGCCGATGTCGAGACCGATTGTGTTGCCCATCAGTGGTTACGAGGCCTCGATGTCGATGTGATGCACGCGTCCCCGCGTTGCTCGGATGTGCGGGGCGCCCGATCCGGGCGCGGTTCGGAGCCCTTCGTCTCGGCGCCGTCGCGTTTCGGCGCGTTGCGACTCCACGAACTCGTCGGCCGCGTCGATCAGCATGCGCATCGCGCGCAGCATCTCGTGCGCTGCGTTCCAGAGGTGATCGAGCGCGTCGCCCTCGGCAGTCGGTTGCCGATGCATCGCCGTCGACCGCGTCGGGTTCGGGATCCATCACACGAACTCCACGACGAGACGGTCGTCGACGAAACGGGCGCCGCACACTTCGCGCCGCACGAGGCTGTCGGGCAACACGAGCGCGCGCCGGTGCGGGCCGACGGTCAGCACCAGCTCGTCGCCGGTGCGGCCCAGGTTGACGTCGCCCCGCTCGGTGAACGGCAGCTGCACCGACAACAGCAACGCGTCGCCGGCGGCTTCGACGCGGAACGGCTCTGTGTACGACAGCCGCGCGGCAACGTCGGAGTCGCGTAGAGGTTCTTGGCGAACAGCGACAACGCGGGCATTCCGACGATCTCTTCGTTCGCGAGCTCGGCCGCGAGTAGCGGGAGCGGCGCGAACGCGTCGGCGATCACGTCGAGGTGCGCGGCCTGCGTCGGCGCGCCACTGCGCGAGCCACGGGATGGTCGATCTCGGCGGGCAGGATGCGATTCGCGATCACCGCATCGACGTGGTAGCCGAACAGTGAGAGATACGTGAACGTGCGCCGCGCCTCGGCCACGACGAGGCGCTCGGGATTGACGACGAGCCGGGCGCTGGTGATGTCGCCGTCGGTGAGGAGTTCGCGCACCCCGTCGAGGCGGTCGTAGAAGCGGCGCACGGCACCGAACACGCTCGTCGCCCGCGATCGGCACGCCCGACACGCGCTGCAGCGATCGGGCCGGGTGAGGCGCGTGAGCCGGCGTTGCGTCTCGAACATCCGGTCCATGTACCAACCGAGCACGTCCGGGAGCGACAACAGCCGGATCGTCTCCGCGGTCGGCGCGCAGTCGACGACGACCAGGTCGTAGTCGCCGCTCGTCGCGAACTCCTTGATGTCGGCGAGCGCGAACACTTCGTCGAGGCCGGGAATGACGGCGAGCTCTTCGGCTTCGACCGCGTCCGCGCCGGCCCAGTCGAGCACGTCGACGAGATATGTGCGTACGTCGTCCCAGGCTTCTTCGAACCGCACCCGCGCGTTCAGCTGTTGACCGAAGAGGTGGTGCGCGATCGGAGTCGGGGCGATCACCGAGCGGAACGTCGAACGCGTCGGCCAGCGAGTGCGCGGGATCGGTCGAGCACACGATCGTGCGCAACCCGTTCTCGGCGGCGCGGGTCGCGGTGGCGGCCGCGACGGTGGTCTTCCCGACGCCACCCTTGCCGGTAAACAGCAGGATCCGCATGAAATACGGAGGCTACAGCGGGCGTCAAGCGACGGCTTCGACCTGTTTCTTCAGATCTTTCAGCGCACTGCCCATGATCAGGCCCGCGGCGCGGCGCTTGAGGAGGCCCGGCAACGGCACGGCCAACTCGACTGCGAGCTCGTAGTGGACGCGTGTCGACGCGGGGCCGTCGGGCTCGAAGCGATACCGACCGTCGAGCCGGCGCAGCATGTCGCCTTCGACGAACTTCCACGAGAACGCGGTCGGCGCGTCGGAGTAGTCGTACTCGAGCACGTAGCGGATGCTCTTGCCGAGCGCGGCGGCCCGGAACTCGACCCGCAGCCCGCGGCCTTCGGGGTCGCGCTCGAGGATCTTGACGTCCTTCACGTCGCGCACCCACTCCGGGTACGACTCGAAGTCGACGGCGACGTCCCAGCAGCGATCGGCGGGCGCGTCGATCCGGATGCGTTCGTCGGCGGTCTCGGTCATCGCCGCGCTCCCTTCACCACTGCCGACGGCATGCGCCGCGGCGGGTAGACGCCGTGACGCGCGCCCCACAGTGCGGCGAACCCGAACTGAAGCATCGGGACCAGCACACTGAACGGGTTCGCCTAGGCGGTCGCGAGCGCGAGCACGATGCACACCCCGGTCGCGCCGAGCAGATGCCGGCGCTGGACCTTCGGCGCCGACGGCGTGAGGAACACCCACGAGCCGACGCCGATGTCGTCGCCGCGCGTCGAACGCACGAGCACGAGCCCGAACGAGTAGATCCAGATCGGGAGCGAGGCCAGGAACAGGCTGACGCTGAGGATGGTGGCGGGCGTGTTCAGCGCGTGCACACCGAGCCGCGTCCGGGATCGCGACGAGGGCGAAGAGGGCCAGCGTCGACCACGACGCGACGATGATCGCCTTCCCGGTCACGGCGTCAATCTACCGGGCAGACCGATTCAGTCGGGGAAGCGGGGAAGTTCCCGAGAAGTCGGCCCGGGTGATCGGGAGCAGCCGGTCGACGAGATGCTCGTAGGATAGTCGTCGTCGGCCCGGGCCCGCGCCGCCCGGCCCATCTCGCGCGCGCAGCCCGGGGTCGCCGCACAGTCGCGCCGATCGCGGCGCGCACGGCCGCGACATCACGGGGCTCGACGACGAAGCCGGTCTCGCAGTCGGCGACGGCCTCGTGCGCGCCACCGCTGCGGCCCGCGACCGCGGGGACCGCGCACGCGGCGGCCTCGAGGAACACGATCCCGAACCCCTCGGCTTCGAGACCCGCCCATCGGTCACGACAACACATCGCGAACACGTCGGCGCAGCCGTAGACGCGCGGCAGGTCGGCTTCCGCGACCCGGCCGAGGAAGTGCACGTCGGGATTCCCGCGGGCGCGCCGCTGCAGACGTGCCGCGTCGCGGCCGGTGCCGCCGATCGCGAGCTGCACGCCCGGCAATTCCGCGACCGCGTCGATGACGATGTCGAATCCCTTGCGGGGCACGAGCCGCGACAACCCGAGCACGAGCGGCGCGATCGGGATCGAGGCCGAGCCGGATGCGCGCGTCGCGAACGCGCGTCGGTCATCGAGCGGATGAAAGCGCTCACCGTCGACGCCGGGCGGCACGATCACGCCGGGTACCGCACGGCCGGCGGCGTGGGTCGCCTGGCGCGCCGGGATAGCCACCTGCGGCGACAACCGCAGCCGCGCCCCGTAACACCTTGCGGGCCCGACCGTGAAGCACGGGAACGCGCGCGGGGACGGTGATCTCGGCACCGTGCATGACGACGACGTACGGGCGCGCTGCGCAACCGCGGTCCGATCAGTCCGAGCGGCAACATCGGGTCGAGCAAGATCACGTCGGCGCCGACCTCGCGCGCGAGCGCGTCGACGTCGCGCGCCAATCTCGCCGACGGCAACAAGACCTTCTGCCGGGCGCGCACCACGCGGAACGCCTGTTGCGCGTCCCACTCCGTCGCGCCCGCGTGCGCGGTCGTGTACACGGTCGTCTCCGTGGGCGGGAGCCGGCGCCAGAGCTCGTGCAGGTACGACTGGATTCCGCCCAGCTTCGGGGGAAAGTCGTTCGTGACGAGCAGGCTCGGCATCGGCGCGGATGCTACGCGTCGGCCAGCGCGAGCGCGTCGGCCCACGAACCGCGCTCCGCGATGATCCGCCGGTACTGCATCACGAATCGGGGGCGGTTGAATCCGAGCGCGCCCATCAGGCGGCCGCCCCGGCCGAACAGCGCGACGAACTGCTCTCCCCCAGCGTGCCGTGCGCGACGTGCACGTCGACATCGGCTCGTCGGCCGACACGATGCCGACGGTCTGGATCTTGCGGTCGTACTGGTCGGACCACACGAACGGAACCGGCGCGAACGGCTCGACGTGTCCGAGGAGCCGCCGCGCCGCGTGCACGCCCTGTTCGGTCGCGTTGGTCCAGTGCTCGAGCCGCATCGAGCGCGCCGTCGAACAGCGGATTGGGCCAGCGCGCGACGTCGCCCGCGGCGACGATGCCCGGCGCGGCCAGGCACGTCTCGTCGCACACCACTCCGTTGTCGAGGGTGAGACCCGAACCTTCGAGCCAACCCGTCTCGGGCACGACCCCGACGCCGACCACGACAACACCGGCATCGATCACCGTGCCGTCGCCCAGGCGCACGCCGCGCAACCTGACCCTCACCGTCGTCGAGCGATCGACGTCGACCAGCACGCCGGTGCGGAGGTCGACACCGTGGTCGCGATGGATCGCGGCGAGCACGGCACCGAGCTCGGGCCCGAGGCCGCGCACCATCGGTTGCGGCAGCGCCTCGAGCACCGTCACGTCGAGACCGCGACCGCGACACGTGGCCGCGATCTCCGCGCCGATGAAGCCCGCGCCGATGACGACGACCTTGGGCCGCGCGTCGAGCAGCTCGCGCAACGCGAGCGCGTCGTCGAGCGTGCGCAGCGTGAACAGGCCCGCGAGATTCGGTTGGTTCGGCAGCCGCCGCGGTGTCGCACCGGTCGCGATCACGAGGCCGTCGAACGGGACGCGTTCGCCGTCGTGCAGCTCGACGACTCTGTCGCGTCGGTGTGCAGCGCGACCGCGCGCGCATCGAGACGCCAGTCGAGATCGAGGTCGTCGACACCCTGTTTGCGCAACACGATCTGGTCGGGTTCCCAGTCGCCGCGCAGCAGCTCTTTGGAGAGCGGCGGACGGTCGTACGGGCAGGTGCGGCTCGGCGCCGATCGCGACGATGCGACCGTCGAAGCCCTCGCGCCGGAATGTCTCCGCGGCGCGCAGCCCGGCAAGCGAGGTCCCGACGATCGCGACGGATTTCACGCGTGGCCGCATAGCCCGTCGAACCTACCAACTGGCCGGAATACTGACGTGGCCGTCATACTTACGGCCGCTCGCCCGCCCCGTGTGGAGCTGCCGCATGCCGAAACCAATGCCCGAGTTCTGCACCGACCGCCGATCGTCAGACGTCTCGGGACGTCCGCTGCACCTGCGCGACGTCGACATCGACGCGTTCCTGCACCCGAAGACGATCGCGGTCATCGGCGCGTCGGAGACGTCGGCGAAACCGAACACGGCAATGACGCGCAAGTTCTCGGCAGTGGGCGGAGAAGAACGGGGCGACGTTCTATCCGGTGCACCCCGAGCGCGAGACGGTGCTCGGCCACACGTGTTACAAGTCGGTGTTCGACATCCCCGGCGACATCGACCTCGCGATCATCCTCACCGGTCGCGCCGAGGAGACGTTCGAGGAAGTGCTGCGGCGCAAGGCGAAGTTCGCGGTGATCTTCGCGGCCGGCTTCTCCGAGACCGGCGCCGAGGGCAAGAAGCGCGAGCGCACAGCTCGAACAAGCTCGTGCGAGAGCGGCGACGTTCGCCTGCTCGGCCCGAACACGAACCTCAACGCGTTCGAGGACTTCCGCACAGGACCTCGAAGGGCCCGTCGATCGCGCTCATCACGCAGTCGGGCCACCAGGGCCGGCCGGTCTTCCAGGGCCAAGAGGTCGGCATCCGTCTCACGCACTGGGCGCCGACCGGCAACGAGGTCGACCTCGAGTTCGCCGACTTCGCCCGCCACTTCGCCGACCAGCCCGAAGTCGGCGTGATCGCGTGTTACATCGAGGGCTTCAAGGACGGCCGCACGCTGATGCTCGCCGCCGACCACGCGGCCCAGCTGCGCAAGCCGATCGTGATGGTGAAGGTCGGCAAGACCGCGGCCGGGCGCTCGATGGCGCAGTCGCACACCGGGCACTTGACCGGCTCCGACGCCGTGACCTCCGCGGTGTTCCGCCAGTTCGGCGTGACGCGCGTCGACGGCCTCGACGAGCTGCTCGAGGTGTCGATGGCGTTCGCGCGCACGCAACCGGCGAAGCTCCCGGCCTGGGCGAAAGCGAAGAAGCAACCGGGCGTGTGCGTCTACGCGATCTCGGGCGGCACCGGCGCGCACATGGCCGACGTGCTCGCCGACGCCGGCCTACCGATCCCCGATCTCACGAAGGAGTCGCAGCGGCAGCTGCACGACGGCCTGATCCCGGCGTACCTGCGCGTGTCGAACCCCGTCGACTGCGGCGGCCCGCCCGTCGCCGACGCGCGCGGCCGCAAGATCCTCGACGTCATCCTCGCCGACAAGAACGTCGACATCCTCGTGATCCCGATCACCGGCGCGGTCGTCACGTTCAGCGAACCGTTCACGCGCGACATCATCGAGGCCGCCAAGACCACGACGAAGCCGATCTTCGTCGTGTGGGGTGCGCCCGCGGGCACCGACGACACGTACTACAAGCGTCTGCTCGACGGCGGGCTTCCGGTGTTCCGCACGTTCCACAACTGCGTGGCCGCGGTGAAGAGCTACGCCGACTACTGGGCGTTCTCGGCGCGCTACCGCTCGCCGTTCGCCGACGCGCCGACCGAGCCGCTGCCCGGCGGCGCGCAAGGCCCGGAAGTTGCTCGACGGACCTGAAGCCGGGCGAGGCGCTGTCGGAATGGAACTCGAAGAAGCTGATCCGCGCCTACGGCATCAAGACGTCGAAGGACGAGCTGTGCGCGTCGGCGGCCGAAGCGGTGCGCGCCGCCAAGGCGATCGGCTTCCCGGTCGTGATGAAGGTGTCGTCGCCCGACCTGCTGCACAAGACCGACGTCGGCGTCGTGAAGGTCGGCGTCGGTTCCGCGGCCGAGGTGCAGCGCGGCGTACGACGAGCTGCTTGCGCAAGGCCAAGAAGGCCGACCGGCACGGCGCGCATCGACGGCGTGATGGTGTGCGAGATGGTCACCGGCGGCGTCGACACGCTCATCGGCGTCTCGACCGACGAGCTGTTCGGCCCGGTCGTCACGATCGGCGCTCGGCGGCATCTTCGTCGAGGTGTTCGGCGACGTGACGTTCCGCGTCCCGCCGTTCTCCGAGGACGAAGCGCGCCGGGCGCTCGCCGAGCTCAAGGGCTTCAAGCTGCTGGAAGGCGTGCGCGGCCAGGCACCCGTCGACATCGACGCGCTGGTCGATACGGTCATGAAGGTGCAACGGCTCGCGCTCGACCTCGCCGGCGAGGTTCGCGAGCTCGACATCAACCCGCTCGTCATCCGGCCCGCGCGGCGCGGTGGCCCTCGACGCATTGGTGGTGAAGCAGTGAGTGAAGCTGTTGACGATCCGTATCCGACGAGTTGCTGACGCGGCTCGAGAACGGCGTGCTGTGGTTGACGATCAACCGCGCCGACAAGGGCAACGCGATCCCCTACTACGTGCGCGACGCGCTCATCGAGGCGTTCCGCAACGCGCACTGGGACCTCGACGTGCGCGCCGTCGTGCTGACCGCCGCGGGCGAGCGGCACTTCTGCACCGGCGCCGACCTTTCGGTGCCGCAGCCGCAACGCGGCACGCGCCCCGACGACGCGCCCGACCGCGTCGTCGGCTCGGCGATCAACATGATGCGCGCCGGCTTCCAGCAGCTGATGACCGGCGATCCAGGACTGCGAGAAGCCGGTCATCGTCGCGCTGAACGGCACCGCGGCCGGCGGCGGCTCGATGCTCGTGCTCGCCGCCGACCTCGTCATCGCGGCCGACAACGCCAAGCTGATCCAGGTGTTCGTGCGCCGCGGCCTCATCCCCGACGGCGGCGTCGCGTACCTGCTCCCGCGCCTCGTCGGCATGCACAAGGCCAAGGAGCTCATCTTCTTCGGCGACGACCTCTCGGCCGCCGACGCGGCCACGCTCGGCATCGTCAACAAGGTCGTTCCCGCGGCCGAGCTGCAAGGCTGCGACGAAGGAGTGGGCCGAGCGCCTCGCGAGCGGCCCGACCAAGGCGATCGGCTGGTCGAAGAAGCTGCTGCACGACGCGTCGGAGCTGTCGCGCCGCGACCTCCTCGAAGAAGAGGCGATGCTCGTCGAGATCAACACGCTCGACCGTCGACTCCGGCGAAGGTGTCGCGTCGTTCCGCGAGCGCCGGGCGCCGGAATGGAAGGGCTGGTAGCGGGTGGCTCGTCCACACCGGCGCCGGGATCAAGGACAAGACCGCGGTCGTCGGCATCGGCCAGACCGCGTTCGGCAAGGGTCTCGTCGACACCGAGCTCTCGCTCGCGTGCCAGGCGGTCTCGCTGGCGCTCGACGACGCGGGCATCGACCCGGCCGAGGTCGACGGCATCGCGTCGTACACGATGGAGCCGAACCGCGAGGTCGACGTCGCCCGCAACGTCGGCCTCGGCGACGTCACTTGGTTCTCGCAGGTCGGCTACGGCGGCGGCGCGGGCTGCGGGGTCGTCGGGCAGGCCGCGATGGCGGTCGCGACCGGTCAGTGCACGATCGCGGTCGCGTGGCGGGCCCGCAAGCGGGCCGATCCGACGAGCCGGCCGTGGGCGCAGGCGCAGGCGCGCCTCGCCGACAACAGCCAGTGGAGCCGTCCGTTCGGCGTGCTCCGGCCCGTCGACGAGATCGCGATGCTCACCCGCCGCTACATGCACGAGTACGGCGGCACGCGCGATCACCTCGCGAACGTCGCGCTCGCGTTCCGCAAGCACGCGGCCCGCAATCCCGACTCGACGATGGGCCACAAGCCGATGACCCGCGACGACTACATGAACGCGCGCTGGATCTCGGAACCGCTGTGCCTGTTCGACAACTGCCTCGAGACCGACGGCGCGCTCGCGGTCGTGGTCACGTCGGCGGAACGGGCCCGCGACCTCGAAGCAGCCGCCCGCGTACATCCATTCGTTCGCGCAGGGCTTGCCGCCGCAGCACCAGACGATGACGAACTACTTCACCGACGACCCGTTGCGCGGGCCGGCGTGGACCGCGGCCAAACGCATGTGGGAGATGGCCGACGTCACGCCCGCCGACGTGAAGGTCGCGCAGCTCTACGACGCGTTCAGCCCGCTGATCATCCTGTCGCTCGAGGGCTACGGCTTCTGCGAGCGCGGCGAGGGCGGCCCGTTCACCGACGACGGCAACATCGAATGGCCCAACGGCCGGCTGCCGGTCAACACCGCCGGCGGCGGCATGTCGGAGGCGTACGTGCACGGCTTCAACCTGGTGCTCGAAGGCGTGCGCCAGATCCGGGGCACGTCGACCGCGCAGGTCGAAGGCGCGGACGTGTCGCTGGTGACGAGCGGCGAAGGCGTGCCGACCTCGGCGATCCTGTTCACGAAGGACGTGTGAGCATGGAAGCGCAGTGGCTGCTGCCCGACCTCGACGACCCGACCGCGAACGAGTTCTGGTTCGGATGCGCACGGGGCGAGCTGCTCGTGCAGGCGTGCGACGCGTGCGGCGCGCGGCGCATGCCGCCCCGGCCGATGTGCCCGCAGTGCCGCTCGACCGCGGTGCGCTGGGAACCGACGTCGGGCGCGGGCGGATCTGGTCGTTCATCGTCCCCCACCCGCCGCTGCTGCCCGCGTTCGCGGAGGTCGCGCCGTACAACGCGATCATCGTCGAGCTCGAAGAGGACCCGGCGATCCGCTTCGTCGGGAACCTGGTGGCGAGCGCCGACGGCGAGATCAACGAGATCGACCCGGCCACGATCACGATCGGCGAGCCCGTGCAGGTCGTGTTCCACCAGATCGAGGACGTGACGCTCCCCCGCTGGGTGCGGATCTGACGCAATGCGTCTGCGGCGTTTTACGCGCCGTTTACCCGCGCCCGCCAGCCTGACGTCGACCCGGTCCCTTCCGTCCCGGTCGACAAAGGACGGAGGGGCCGGGCGTTCTGGTCGGTCCGGCGGCGGATGGGCGAGCCCGCCGCCGGCTCGGCGAGTTTCAGCCCGACGAACTTCAGCCCAGGGGTCGGGTGGCCGCGATCTTGGCGGCGCCCGTTGCCAACCGGGCCGCGACCTCGCGGGCCAGGATGCGCGTGCCGCACCGCTCCGACCAGCGGAACCTCGGGCGATCTGCAGCATGATCTGCGCCCGCGAGCTGGCTGTCGAGCTTCGTCCCAGAGCTCGTCGCGGGTGTCGACGCGGGATGTGGCACAGCGCGACCGCGACGGTCATCGGCTGCCGCTCCGCGAGCTGACTCGAACACCGCCGCGGCCCGGTCCAACGGGTGACCGTCGACGCAGTGGAACGGGCAGTCGATCGGGTTGTGCCCGGCGAGGAGCGGCCAGTCGACACCGTTGCGGATCTGGCGCACCAGGGCGTGCAGCGCGGCGATGCGCTCGTCGTCGGAGGCGTCTCGAACCTGGGTCAACCCCTCGCGCAAGCCGCACCCGTTCGCGCATCGACAGGAGGTGGGCGATCGCGTCGGCATGCGGAGTCGGGCAGCACGCTGAACGCGAGTGCGGCCCGGCGTACGCCGGCTGCGAGCGTCGGCGTCGGCGCCTGCCACGCTGATGTTGTCGGCGATTCCCGGCGAGAGGTGTAATCGGCCGGTGTGGCCGACGGGCCCGGACGCGCTTCGGCCCCGACCGAGAGGTCGGGGCCGATCGCTCGGTCGGCCGCAGCGGGGGTCCGCAGCCGACTCAGGTTGGGACTTACTTCTTGTGGCGACTGCTCAGGCGGCCTGACGGGCGTCTTCGCGCTCGTCGTCGAACCGGTCGTGGCGCAGGCCGCCGAGGGTCTCTCCCAGCGGAGCTGCGACACCAGCCACGAGATCGCCTGAGCCTTGGGCTCGCCTCGGATTGCGGATGTCTGCATGGCTTGCTCCCTTCGAAACTGTGTTCGGTAGCAGCTTGCAGCTGCTACGTTGCCACCGGTGAGTAGCTGCTCCCGGGGTATCTTCCCCAGAGTAACCACTCCCGGTGGAGCAACACTGTGAGTATATGCTCTCAGTGTCGCAGCTGTCAACCCGGAGGACGCGGAAGGTGCCGGAAGCCCGGTGGCGCATCGACGAGCTGGCCCACGAGGCCGGCGTCACCGTCGACACGATCCGCTACTACGCCCGCGAGGGCCTGCTCGACGCCGCCCGAGCGGTCGGGCCGCCACAAGCTCTACGGCGCCCGACCACCTCGACCGGCTGGGCCGCGATCCGCGAGCTCCAGGCCCAGCGCTTCTCGCTGGCCGCGATCAAGGCGCTGCTCGACCGTCGACCGGCCCGGCATCGAAGGCCTCTTCGTCGCCCAGGGCCGCAGCTACACCCTCGACGAGCTGGTCGAGAAGTCGGGGCTCGACGCCCGAGCTCGATCGGCCGCCTGCGCGACGTCGGCCTGCTCGCCGAGCCCGAATCACTCGGCCACGAGGTCTACGACGACAGCGACCTCGACCTCCTGCGCGCCGTCGTCGAGCTCCAGCGACATCGGCATGACCGAGGACATCCTCGTCGAGCTCGGCGCGATCTACGTGCGCCACTTCCGCGCGCTGCAGGCCGACGTGCACGCGATGCTCGCCGGCGACGGCCGCGACTGGGACCAGGACGAGATGGTCGCGGTGCAGCGCCGCCTCACCGCGAACTCGCAGCGCATGATCCCGGCCGTCGACCGCGTCTTGAACTACGTGCACCAACGCACGATCCAACGCCTCACGCTGGAAGCCGTGCGCACCGCGCAGGAGACGAACACCGGCGTCGGCGGCGTCCGGCTCGACAAGTTCATCGTCGACGAACTTCCGGGCGACGAGCTCCGCGCCTAGCGATCTAGTCGTGCAGGTTCCAGATCCGGGCCGCGTTGCCGCCCGTGATCAGCGCCCGCTCGGTCTCGTTGATCGCTGCCCATCGTCTCTTCGATGACCTTGCGCGAGTACGGCCAGTCGTTGCCGTGGTGCGGATAGTCGCTCGACCACATCATGTTCTCGACGCCGACCCGGTTGCGCAGCTCGACACCGCTGCGGTCGGTGATGAAGCTCGCCGCGTTGTTGCGGTACCAGTAGGTCGACGGCGGCTCGCTGAGCGGCAGGTCGCCCCACACGCGGTTGCGCCACCAGCGGTCGTCGATGCACTCGAGGAAGTGCGGGATCCAGCCGACACCGGTCTCGATCCAGCAGATCTGCAGCTCGGGGAACCGCTCGAACACGCCGGTGAAGATCATGTCGGTCATCGCGCCGGTGGCCATCGCGAACACGTGGCTCATGCCGCCGATCGCCTTGGCCCGGGTCGCTTCGCTCGCCATGTTGTAGAGCTGGTTGCCCTTGGCCGCGGCGGCCTTGCGGCTCGCGGCGCGCGAGTTGCGGCTGATGATGTTGATGTGGATGCAGACCGGGCAGGCCTTCGTCGACGGCCGCGGCCCAGAACGGGTCGTCGTCGCGCGAGAGGCCGCCCTTGCCCGCCGGCCAGTTCGAGATCAGCACGCCCTTGGCGCCGCGCGCCTTGGCCTTGCGGATCGAGTCGACCGCGTTGTCGATGCCGAGCGACGGGATCTGCGCCATGCCGATGAGCCGGGTCGGGTCGGGCGCGCAGAACTCCTCGAACAAGAAGTTGTTGTACGCCTCGACGCCGGCGAGGACGAAGTCGTCGTCGTCGTCACCGAGGAAGTGGCTCATCGTGCGTTGCGGCGGGAAGAGGATCTCCGCGTCGACACCGTCGATGTCCATGTCGGCCAGGCGCGCCTCGCCGTTGTAGCAACCGGTGCGCGCCTCTTCGTAGGTGACGCCGTACCAGCGGAACTTGTCGAACGGCATGCCCGGGCGTCGCGACGAGCCCGATCGGATCGGGGTCGCCGCCGACCGCGGTGAGCCAGGCGTCGCCGCCCTCGTGGTCCTTCACGAGCTTCGGCGCCTTGTCCTGGTACTTGGACGACAGCCAGTTCGTCCAGATGTCCGGGGGCTCGAGGATGTGGCAGTCGGCGTCGACGACCTCATACTTCGACATTGCGATACCGTCCTTTGCTGACGTTCGTGTCAGTTTATTCGGAGGGGGTACGCGGTGGCGCAACGGCTGCTGGCCGGACTGCGCGTCGTCGACCTCGGCGGCGAGCCGTCGGCGCGGGCGGCGCGGGTCTTGGGCGACCTCGGCGCCACCGTCGTGCGGGTCGTTCCGCCCGAGCGGCGACGTGCTGCGCGGCAACGTCGCCCGGGCGTGGAACGCGGGCAAGGAAGTGGTCGCGCTCGCCGCCGACGCGCCCCGACCTCGACGAGCTGCTCGCGCGCGGCCGACGTCGTGTTCGACTCCCCCGGCGCGACCGGCACGCACGAGCTCGATCCCGCCCGCGCGCCCGAACGCGGTGTGGGTCAGCATCACGCCGTTCGGGCTCGACGGCCCGCGTGCGTCGTGGCGCGCGTCCGACCTCGGGATCATGGCCGCGAGCGGCAACATGTACGCCACCGGCGATCCCGACCGCGCGCCGGTGCGCTGCACCGAGCCGCCGGCGTACGCGCACACCGGCGGCGAGGCCGCGTTCGCGGCACTGACCGCGCTGTGGAGCGGAACGCCGCAGCGGGTCGACGTGTCGATGCAGGAGGTCGTGCTCGTCGCGAACATGGCGGCGCCCGCGAACTTCCCCAAGACCGGCATCCGCGGCAACCGGCGCGGGCGCGAGCATCGGCCGCACGCGCGAGATCTGGCCCGCGCTCGACGGCTTCGTGTCGTTCGGGCTGCGCGGCGGCAAGGCCCGGGTCGCGAGCCTCGAGACGCTGACCAAGCTCGTCGTCGACGACGGCATCCCGGCCGACGCGCTCACGAGCCAGGACTGGACCACGTACAACCAGAACACGGCGACCGACGAGGAGCTCGACGGGATCGCGACCGCGGTCGCCGAGTACTTCTCCCGGCACACGATGCAAGAGCTCTACGACATCGCGTGCGAGACGAACCTCATGCTCGCGCCCGCGAACTCGCCCAAGGAGATCTACGCGTCGGCGCAGCTCGCGTCGCGCGACTTCTTCGGTCCGGTCGACGACGTCGAACGGTTCCCGCAGTCGTTCGTCGTCGTGCGTTCCGCCGACGGCGAGGCGGCGCCGGTCCGGCCCGCGGCCGGTGGCGGCCGCGCCGGCGACCACGCTATCCGCGCCCGGCACGCCGTCGCCGCCGGGCAACGAAGGCGTGGGACGGCGTGCACATCCTCGAGTTCGGCGCGGGCGCGGCCGGACCGATCGCGACGCGCTACTTCTCCGAGAACGGCGCGACCGTGCTGCGCATCGAGTCGCGCACGCGGCCCGACTTCCTGCGCGCGATGGCGCTCGCCGTGCCCGACAACCCGCACGGCCTCGAGGGCTCGCCGCTGTACGACGGGCTGAACGTCGGCAAGCGCAGCCTCACGCTCAACCTGAAGCAGCCCGCGGGCGTCGAGCATCGTGCGGCGGCTCGTCGTCGAGTGGGCCGACGCGGTCGCCGAGAACTTCGCGCCGCGCGCGATGAAGAGCTTCGGGCTCGACTACGACAGCGCTCGCCGCGATCAAGCCCGACCTCGTGATGATGAGCGCGTGCCTCAACGGCCAGACCGGTCCGCACAAGGACTATCCCGGGCTTCGGCGGGCAGGGCTCCGCGCTCGCGGGTTACAACGCGCTCACCGGTTGGCCCGACCGCGAACCGGTCGGCCCGTACGGCACGATCACCGACTCGCTCGCGCCGCGCTACGTCGCGGCCGCGCTCGCGCGCCGGGCTGCACTACCGCCGCCGCACCGGCCACGGCGTGTACCTCGACCTCTCGCAGGTCGAGTCCGCGATCTGGACGCTCGCGCCCTGGCTGCTCGACTACGAGATCGACGGCGTGATCCATCTGCGCGACGGCAACGACAACCGCGCCGCGCGTCTGCACGGTGCGTTCGCGTGCGCCGACGAAGACGGCATCTCGCGACCGGTGGGTCACGATCGCGTGCTGGACCGACGACGAGCTCGCCCGGCTCGCACGCGATCACCGGCGCCGACGTCGAGGCGTGGACGCGCACCCGACGCCGGATCGAGGTCGCCGAGCAGCTGCAGGCCGCGGGGATCGAAGCCGTTCCGGTCAGCGACTTCGGCGACCTCAACGACGATCCGCAGCTCGCGCACCGCGGCCACTTCGAGCCGCACACGCACCCGTTCATGGGGCCCGGTCTGTACGAGCGCAACGGCTTCCGTCTCGCTGCGTGTCCGGGCGGCTACGACGCTGCGGGCCCGACCCTCGGCCAGGACAACGACTGGGCGCTCGGCGAGCTGCTCGGGCTGAGCGAATTCCGAGATCGAGGCATTGCGGGCAACGGGCGCGGTGGAGTGAGCTAGGCGCGTGCAGGTGCGCCGCGTGGCCGACGACGATCGGACATGGATCGCCGAGGTCGTCGTCGGCGGAGTTCGCGTCGACGCGGATCGTGTCGCGCGGGCGCGTGCACGAAGACGCATCGATGCTCGACGGCTTCGTCGTCGAGAGCGACGGCCGGCCGGTCGGGTGCGCGTTGTGGTACGAGATCGACGGCGACGCCGAGCTCGTCGTGATCGTCACGACGTACCGCGGCGCGGGCGCGGGCACCGCGCTGCTCGACGCGGTCGTCGACTACGCACGCGCAAACGACTGGAATCGGCTGTGGTTGATCACGACCAACGACAACACCGACTCGTTGCGCCTGTATCAACGGGCGGGATGGGACTGGGTGGCGTGGCATCGCGACGCGGTGAGCGACGCCCGTGCGTTGAAGCCCGAGCTTCCCGAAACCGGCGCGCACGACATCCCGATCCGCCACGAGATCGAGCTCGAGTACCCGCTCTAGCACGCGGCGTCCGCGACGGCGATGGTCCCGAAATTCGCTTGATATCACCCGTGATATCACCCGTGATATCACCGGTGCTATCACTCAATTTATGGACCGAGGATTTCCCGCAACCTTCCACTGAGAACTCGCGTCGCTCTCAGAAACGGGCGCAGCCACGCCGACAGTGACAGTGTGAGAGACCAGATCACCTGAGCATCACACGGGCGGGAGACAGAGATGGACTGAGGAGCACTGGTAACCGGCGCGGCTCATACCTACAAGCGGGATCTCGGGCGCCGAGGAGGCCGAGCGACCGACGCGACGTCGGCACTCCTTGCCGTGATCACGGCGGTCAAAGAGTTCGGCGCGGTAATCGTTCGGCCGCTTGGAGCGCCGGCTGGACCAATCGAAGCGTTCATTGAGGTTCCGTTCAAGCTTGGCGATGCGACGGTGTATCCGGACGGAGTCATACAGACCACCCGTGGCGGCAGGTCGTGGACACTGCTCGTTGAGGTCAAGACCGGCACCGTCCAGCTTCGTAGGGAGCAGATCGAGGCATACCTCGATGTCGCCCGCGAGAATGACTTCGCCGGCGTGCTTACCATTTCCAACGCCATTTCACCGGAGCCAGGCGTCCATCCTGTGACGGTTGACAAACGGAAACTCAAGAAATGCTCGCTCTGGCATATCTCATGGGCTGAGGTTTTGACGCTCGCGGTCCAGCAACGCGTATTCCGAGGCGTGTCGGACCCTGATCAAGCGTGGATCCTCGAAGAACTCATCAGGTATCTCGAGCATCCGAAGTCGGGCGCGCTCGATTTCAACGACATGGGTGCTTCATGGGTACCGGTACGCGAAGCGGTGACGTCAGGAACCCTCCGGTCATCCGACAAGGGCGTCGATGAGGTGGTCACGCACTGGGACCAGCTTCTCCGGTTCGCTGCGCTGCGACTCGCTCGAGAACTCGGCGCTGACGTCGGTCTTCAACTCTCGCGAAGAGGAGCTCGCGGATCCGACCATTCGGCATGCGGCTCTCGTCGAGTCTCTCGTGAAGGACCATTCTCTCTTCGGTCACCTTCGCATCGCAGATGCGGTCGCGCCCGTCGGCGTTCTTGCAGATTTGCACGGTGGTCGCATCACCGTCTCGATCGACATCGAGCGCGCCGAAGGACGGGCGCGCAACCACCAGGGTGAACTGGCTCATCCGGCAACTCCGAGACGCTCCGGACGGACTACGGATCAGACGCGTCTGAGTACGGGAAGCCGCAACTCGACGAGCGCCCTCCTCAAGGAGGTACGCGAGGATCCCGGCGTCTTGATCCAGGACCCTCAACGCGACCTGAAACTCTTCCGCATCGCCGCCACCACTCCCATGGGAGCGAAGCGCAACGCCGGCCGGGGCGGATTCATCGACTCCGTGCTGACCTCGATCGACGGGTTCTATGAGGCTGTCGTCCAGCAGGTCCGCCCGTGGAGCGCGAAGGCACCGCAGCTTCCGAAGGGGTCGCAGCTCGCAACAGAGCAAGCGGGGATCGACGTCACTCCTCCTCCCGCCGAGATCGACTCCGGTCCTGATAGCGAGCCTGAGATGCCATCGGAGTTCGAAGACGACCTACCGGCGTTCTCGAACGACTCGGCGGGCGAAGAAGTGGTCAGCTGGGCACAGGCAGAGCAACGCCTCGAGCGTGAACGGCTCCACTCAGATCCCGCCGGAACGCTTGATCGGCCACATGACTCGCCCGAAGCGGATGTTGTCACCGCGTCCGCCGAAACTCGACACTCGGACGAGTAGCCGCTCTCGCGGTCAGTACTGGCGGAAGTACGGGCTGGTCGGGGTGGCGGACCTTCTCGACGAGGATGAAGACGTTGTTCCACGGGTCGGCGAACCACGTGGTGCGCACGCCGGCGACGTCGGCGATGCCCTCGACGAGGAAGCGTCACGCCTTTGCGCCTCGAGCTCGGCACGGGTCGCGGCGACGTCGTCGCACAGCAACGCGATGTGCGAGTAACCGAGGCGCGTCACCGCGGGCGGGAGCGGGCGCGCCGGTCGTCGACCGACGGATACTCGATCACCTCGATCACGCGATCGGAACCGTCGTCGACCCCGACGATCGCGGCCTTCACCACCACCGGCGCGGGCACCAGCTCGCCCATGTCGCGCGTGATCGCATCGCCGTCCATGCGGTACGGCGGCGACAGCACGACGAGACCGAGCACGTCGCGGTACCAGGCCGACCGCGGCGTCGACATCGGCGACGTGCAACGCGGTGTGCGCGAGACCGGTGATCACGAGAACGACTTCAACATCCCGCCGACCCACTGCGCGTTGTTGGTGTCGTTCCAGCCCGCGAGCATTCCCTCGCTGAGGTCGTCGCAGCCGTAGCGGATCGGGCCCGTCGTCGTCGCAGATCGCGTCGACGATGCGCCGCGCCGCTTCCTGGGCCGGCGTGTACGCGTCGCGGATGCCCTGGCGGCCTTCCCACATGCCGCTCCGCGAGGTCGGCGTACTCCGCGTGCTCGGCCGCGGCCGGCGGCCGGTCGGAGGTCGGCGAGCATGTCGGTCTCGATCGGTCCGGGCATGATCTCGATCACCCGGATGCCGAACTGCGCGACTTCGGCCGCGAGCGACTCGCCGATCGCGGTCACCGCCGCCTTCGACGCGCGATACGTGCCGAGGAACGGCACCGGCGCGAGCGTCGACGACGACGTGACGTTGCAGATCACTCCCCCGCCCGCGGCGCGCATGAGCGGGACCGCGCGCTGCGTCACCTCGACGAGCCCGAACACGTTCGTCGCGAACAGCCGCTCCCACGACGTCGGCGGGCATGAACTCGAGCGGCAGGTTGTCGCTCTCGACACCGGCGTTGTTCACGAGCACCCGCAGGCCGTCCGGGCAGCGAGATCGACGCCGGGTCGGTCACGTCGAGCCGCTCGACGCGCATGCCCTCGACGTCGACGAGGTCGGCGCCGTCGGCCGGGTTGCGCATCGTCGCGACCGTGTCGAATCCGCGCGCCGCGAGCTCGATCGCGACCGCGCGCCCGATCCCCCGGCTCGCGCCGGTCACCACAGCAGTGCCCTTGGGTTCCATGAGCGATAGCGTGCCACGTCTTCCGATGGACCTGCGCTTCACTGCCGACCAGGAACGCTTCCGCGCCGAGGCGCGAGCGTGGCTCACCGATCGTCTCGACGGTCGGTTCGCGGTCGTGCGCGGGCGCGGCGGTCCGGGCGACGAGCACGAGCTGTTCGAGGAGCGGCTCGCAGTGGGAACAGGAGCTCGGGCGCGACAACTGGATCGGTCTCGGTTGGCCGGCCGAGTTCGGCGGGCGCGGGCGCAACGCTCGTCGAGCAGGTGATCTTCTACGAGGAGTACGCGCGCTGCGGAGGTCCGGGACGGGTCGGCATCGTCGGCGAAGGTCTGCTCGGCCCGACGATCGTGCACTTCGGGACCGACGCGCAGAAGCACCAGCTTCCTGCCCGGCATCCTCTCCGGGCACGGAGATCTGGTGCCAGGGCTACTCCGAGCCCGATGCGGGCTCCGACCTCGCCAACGTGCAGACCCGCGCCGACCTCGACGGCGACGAGTGGGTCATCAACGGGCAGAAGGTGTGGACCTCGCTCGCGCACTGGGCGCAATGGATCTTCGTGATCGCGCGCACCGACCGTTCGGCGCCGAAGCACAAGGGCTTGTCGTACCTGCTCGTCCCGATGGACCAACCGGCGCATCGAGATCCGGCCCATCGTGCAGATCACCGGGCACAGCGAATTCAACGAGACGTTCCTCGACGACGCGCGCACGCCGGCCGAGAACGTCGTCGGCGAGGTCAACGGCGGCTGGCGCGTCGCGATGGGCACGCTCGCGTTCGAGCGGGGCGCATCAACACTGGGTCAACAGCTCTCGTTCGAGAGCGAGCTCGTGACGATCACCGACCTCGCGCGCGCCAACGGGCTCGCGGACGATCCCGTCTTCCGCCAGCGCCTCGCCGACGCGTGGATCACGTTGCGCGTCATGCGGTTCCACGCGCTGCGCACGTTGCCGATGCTCGAACACGGCACCGTCGATCCGGCCACGTCGATCCACAAGCTGCTCTGGGCCACGTTCCACCGCGGCCTCGGCGAACTGGCGGTCGACGTGATGGGCGCGACGCGCGGTTGCGACGGATCCCGGCGACGACCGCCTCACTCGCCTGTTCCTCTACTCGCGCGCCGACACGATCTACGGCGGCTCGAACCAGATCCAACGCAACGTGATCGGCGAACAGGCCCTCGGCCTGCCGAAGGAGCCCCGATGACACCTTCCGAAGGAACCCGATGACCGGCTCGCCGCAATACCCGCCCGGCGCGCAACCTGCTCGCGGGCAAGACCGTGCTCATCACGGCGGCCGCGGGAACGGGCATCGGCTTCGCCACCGCGAAGCGCGCCGTCGAAGAAGGCGCGCGCGTGGTGGTCAGCGACATCCACGAGCGTCGACTGCGGCGAAGCGGTGGATCAGCTCGGCCCCGAACGCGCACGCGGTGCTCGGCAACGTCACCGACGAAGACGACGTGCAGCGGCTCGTCGCGGCCGCGGTCGAGTTCGGCGGTGGGCAACTCGACGTGCTCGTGAACAACGCCGGCCTCGGCGGCACCGCCACGCTCGCGGAGATGACCGACGAGCAGTGGTCGTCGGTGCTCGACGTCACGCTGACCGGGACGATGCGCATGACGCGCGCCGCGCTGCGCCACATGCGCGAACAACAGGGTGGCGCGATCGTGAACAACGCGTCGGTGGTCGGTTGGCGCGCCCAGGAAGGGCAGTCGCACTACGCGGCCGCGAAGGCCGGCGTCATGGCGCTGACCCGCTGCGCGGCCATCGAAGCCGCGGCCGACAACGTGCGCGTCAACGCGGTGGCGCCGTCGCTCGCGATGCATCCGTTCCTGGCCAAGGTCACCACCGAGGAACTGCTCGCCGAGCTCGAGACACGCGAGGCGTTCGGCCGCGCGGCCGAGCCGTGGGAAGTTGCGAACGTGATCATCTTCTTGGCCAGCGACCTCGCGTCGTACATGACCGGCGAGGTCATCTCGGTCAGCAGCCAGCACCCCTAGCGGCCGACGGCCACCCGGTAGCGCTGCGAGTACACCGTGCGCACGTCTTCGTACCGGGAGATCCGCATCGTCCAGCCGGAGCGGGCCAGCGACCATTGCGCGGGCGAGATCCCGGCGGCCGAGGCGTAGCGGCTCGGTTCCTCGCCGACCGCGTCGCTCTTCAAGAGCGCGGCCATGAGCGTGGCGTAAGTGTCGAGATCGACCCCCACGATCGGCTCCCAGCGGTCGAGATCTTCCGAACTCATTGTCCCAAACCCATCGAAATGTCCCGTCTCGCGCCGCCTGTGGTTATGTGCGCCCGACACGCGACAATCGGGCGATGCCAGGCCGGGCGCAGCTCGTCGGACGGGAACGCGAGCAGGACCAGATCGGTGCCCTGCTGCGCGATCCGACTGCGCAAGGTGTGGTGCTGGCCGGTCCGGCCGGGGTCGGCAAGACCCGGCTCGCGCAGGCGTGCCTGGTCGACACCCCGCGCCACGTCGTGCGCATCTCCGCAACCCGGGCCGCCGCGAGCATCCCGTTGGGCGCCTTCGCACCCTTCCTGCCGCCGACCGGCCTCACCGATACCGGCGATCACAGCGCGCTCCGAATGGCGGCCGACGCGCTCGTCGCCGGCACCGACGACACACCGCCGGTCGTGTTCGTCGACGACGCCCACGCGCTCGACGATGCCTCGGCCGCCTTGCTGTTGCACCTCGGGATCAGCGGTCGCGCGTTCCTGCTCGTGACGATCCGCACCGGCGAGGCGATGCCCGACGCGCTCCGCGATCTGTGGAAGGACGTCGTACCCCGCCTCGACCTGGAACCGTTCGACGTCGACACGGTGGCCGCGCTCGTCGAGAGCGAGCTCGGCGGACCCGTCGACCACGCGCATCGGCGCGCCTGCTGCACGACGCGTCGCAGGGAAACGCGCTCTACCTGCGCGAGCTGCTGGTGGGTCTGCAGCACAGCGGCGCGCTCGAGGAATCGGGCGGCATGTGGCTGCTGCGCGGCCCGATCACCGCGCCGCCCCGCCTGGTCGAGCTCGTCACCGAACGCCTGCAGGGCCTCACCGGGCGGCAACGATTCGTCCTGGAGACGCTCGCCCTGAGCGAACCGCTCGGGCTGCCCATCGTCGAAGGTCTCGGCTGGGGCAAGGAGTGGAGCGTGCTCGAACGGGCGGGCTTGGCCGAGGTCCGGCGCAACGGGCGTCGTCAACAACTCTTCGTCGCGCACCCGCTCCACGCCGAGGTGTTGCGCGCCACCATGTCGACGCGCCGACGCATCGCTATCCTCCGCGAATCGGCGACGGGTGTCGCCACTCTCGGTCGTCGCCGCCGCGACGACCGCGCGCCGGGTCGCGATGTGGCAGCTCGAAGCGGGCGAGACCGCCGACGCCGATGTCCTCTTCGCCGCGGCCCGCGACGCGCACATTGCGTTCGACGACGTCGCGTCCGAACGATTGGCTCGCGCCTCGCTCGAAGCCGACGGCGGTTCGCCCGCCGCGCTCCTGCTCGGCCTCGCGCTCGACAACAACGGCAAGCACGCCGAAGCCGACGACGCGTTCGAGGTCGCGGAGATCACCGCTACCAACGAGGAAGACGCGGTGCTCGCCACAATCGCCCGCGCCGCGAACATGTTCCGTGGTCTGGGGCGCGCCGCCGACGCGCACGCGATCGTGGAACGGGCCCAGGCCGAGGTTTCCGACGACGGGCTGCGGCGCCAGATCCAGGCCCAACAGCGCCAACTTCTCGCTGTTCGAGGGCGACGTCGCCCGGACGCTGGAGCTCACCGATCCGCTGATCCACAGCGACGACGAGATCGCGTTCTGTGGCGCGGCGTTGCCCGGGTCGATGATCCGGTTCCTGAGCGGGCGGCTCGACGAGGCGATGGAGATCGCCACCCGTGCGTTCGAGACGCGCTCGCGCCTTTCGACGATCCTCGATCTCGGCACGCCCGGCGTCTACCTCGTGGCTCAGGCGCTCACGATGTGCGAGGCGGGCCGCATCGAAGAATCGGCCGCGACCGCGCAGTTCGTCTACGACATCGCCGTCGCCGAGCAGTTCCGGGACGGCATGGCCTGGTTGGCCGCGGCCATCGGGCGCAGCCACCTGCTCTCGGGCCGTCTCCTCGACGCCGCCCGGGCCGGACAAGAGAGCGCGCTCCTGTTCGGCGAGCTGAACCACGCCGGCGCGCGATGGGGTTTCGGGGTCGTGGCGCTCGCCCGCGCCCAACTCGGCGACGTCGCCGCGGCCGAGGAGGCGTTGGCCGACCTCGACGCGGAACCCGAGACGACGATGACCATGATGGACAGCGAGCTCGAACGAGCGCGCGGCTGGGCGCTCGCCGCCCGCGGCGACACGCCCCGGGCCCGCGCCCTCATGCTCGCCGCGGCCGACGCCACCGCCGAACGCGGCCTGTACACGCTCGAGGTTGCGCTGCTTCACGACATCGCGCGCATCGGCGGCGCGGAGCTCGTCGCGGATCGGCTCGCGGAACGCGCGCTCGTCGTCGACGGACCGTTGATGGCGGCGCGGGTGCTCTTCGCGGAGGCGGTGGTCAAATCCGACCCCGAGAAGCTGGAGGCCGCGGCGGAGGCGTTCGAGGCGATCGGCGCCATGCTTTTCGCGGCGGAGTCGGCGAACGAGGCCGCGATCGCGTATCGGCGTGGGGGGAACACTCGGGCCGCGTCCGCCGCTGCCCAACAGGCCCAGCGGCTCGCGGCCGAATGCCAGGGCGCGCGCACGCCGGCCCTCATGCTCGGCACCGACACCGCGGTGCTCGACGCGCCGCGAGCGAGAAGTTGCGACCCTGGCTGCCCACGGCATGTCCAGTCGAGAGATCGGCTCCACCCTGTACGTCTCGAGCCGCACCGTCGACAATCATCTGCAACGGGCGTACGAGAAACTTGGGGTGTCGAGCCGCGGTCAGCTCACCGGCGCGCTCGCGCGCGCCGGCTACTGACCGCATGCCCGCCTGCATCAGACCCGTCCACCTCGGCGACGCAGAACCTTGCGAACCGCACTCGCTCATCGTGGCGAAGACGGCCGGCCGGGCCCTGAGCAACCGTTGCTCAATTTTGCTGAACGGGGTTACTCACTCACCTGTTTCAACAGGTCGGATGCCCGGATCGAGCCGGGGGGAAGGTTCCGGCGGGCGGCGTCGTTCGCGGCGGTCTGAAGTAACTCGTTGACGGGCGCCGGTATGGCGTGGGTCCGGGCCAGCAGGGCGATCTCGCCGTTCAGGTAGTCGGTCTCGAGCCGGCCCGTGCCCCGGCGCAGGCTCTGCCAGGTCGAGCCGCCGCCCCGGGCCAGGCGGGGCGTCAGCCGGTCGCCGCGCCGGTCGCGGTCTTCCTCGATCGACGCCACGTCGATCCCCGCCGCGGTCAGCACCGCGGTCCCCTCGCGCCGGGCCCGCCGGGCGAGCTCGTTGGCGTCGTCGCCCGGTTCGCACAGGGCCTCGACCGCGTTGGCGAGGTTCATCAGCAACTTGCGGTATTTCCAACGCATCACGTCGGGGCGCGGGATCGATTCGAACGTCGCCGCGGAAAGCGCCGTTGCGAGCCGGATCGCGACATCGTCGATGCCGCTCGGATACCGGCCGATGTCGAGCAGTCCACTCACCGGCGCCGACGACGCAGCCACGACTCCGGGTTCGAGGTGCTCGGCCGGGAGCATCACGCAGATCGCGTACACGTGTTCGAACCGGCGCAGGGCCAAACGCTCGTTCTCGACCCCGTTCTGGGCGCACACGACGGGCACACCCGAACCCGCGACAGCCGCGAGCGCGGCGAACGCGCCGTCGGAGTCTTGGGTCTTGGTCGTGATGACGACGACGTCGTCGGCGCGCCATTCGATACGCGCGGGATCGTCGACGACGGGGATCGGCAGCGTCACCTTGCGGTCGGGATCGACGAGCCGCATCCCGTTGTCTCGCATGGCCTCGAAGTGCGCGACCGCGCGCGATCGCCACCACGTCGGTGCCGTGTTCGAACAGCCGACCGGCAATCACCCCGCCGACCGCACCGGCCCCGAACACGACGACTGCTCATCAGTCGCGCACGGTTCCGTCGGCGGCATCCATGTAGGCGGGTTTCTCGCCTCCGCCGTGCACGAGAATCTCCGCGCCGTTCACGTAACGCGCCAGTGGCGACGCGAGGAACAGGCACACGTCGGCGATGTCGGTCGGGTCGGCCATGCGCCCGAGCGGAACGGTCGCGCCGACCGCGGCGATGCCAGCTTCGTCGCCATAAAAAAGATGAGCCTGTTCGGTGACGACGAGGCCGACCACCACCGAGTTCACGCGTACCTTCGGTGCCCACTCGACGCCCATCGTCTGGGTCGCGTTCAACAGGCCGGCCTTGGCCGCGCCGTAGGCGAGGGTCTCGGGGAAGGGCGCACGCCACTCACGCTCGCAATGTTGACGATCGTGCCGCCCGCGGTCTTGTTCCTGCATCACCGCGTTCGCCCGCTGCGCGAACACGATCGGCGCGGTGAGGTTCAGGGCGATGATGCCGGCGGTGAAGCGCGGCGACGACGGTCGCGGAATCGGCGGGCGGCGATCCACCGGCGTTGTTGACGAGCACGTCGACCGACCCGAACCGCTGCACGGCAGTCGGCGATGACCGCATCGATCTGTTCGGCCTCGCGCACGTCGGCGGCGATGAACGCCACGCCGTCGGGCAGGGTCTCGGGCTCTTGCCGGCAACACACCAGCACGCTCGCGCCGGCTTCCGCGAAGCGCTGCGCGATACCTCGGCCGATGCCGCGGCATCCACCGGTGACGATCACGGCCTTGCCGTCGAAGCGAAGATCGTCCATCGGCCCGGCATTCTGGCACGGCCGCACCGGGCGGGCAGCGTTGGACTGGGCTCGGGCCTCCGCGCCTACGATCGGCCGCCCCCGAAGAATCGAGTAGCACGTGGTTCCCGACAAGCGCGTCACCATCGACGAGATCGCGGCCGAGGTGCACGACGGCATGACCGTCGGCATCGGCGGTTGGGGTTCGCGGCGCAAGCCGATGGCCCTCGTCCGCGCGCTGTGCCGCTCGTCGGCGAAGGATCTGCGCGATCGTCTCCTACGGCGGTCCCGACGTCGGCTTGTTGTGCCGGGCGGGCAAGGTGCGCGAGGTCGTGTACGCGTTCGTGTCGCTCGACTCGATCGCGCTCGAGCCGCACTTCCGCAACGCTCGCCAGTCGGGCTCGGTCACCACGATGGAGCTCGACGAAGGCATGTTCCTGCTGGGCCTGCAGGCCGCGGCGTGGCGCGTCCCGTTCCTGCCGACGCGCGTCGGTCTCGGTTCCGACGTGATGCGCTTCAACCCCGACCTGCGGACGATCCCTCGCCCTACGCCGACGGTGAAGAGTTCGTCGCGATGCCCGCCCTGCAACTCGACGTCGCGCTCATCCACATGCACCGCGGCGATCAAGGCGGAACCGGCCAGTACCTCAACGTCGACCCGTACTTCGACGACCTCATGTGCATGGCGGCGAAGCGGCGGTTCATGAGCGTCGAAGAAGATCGTCGAGACCGAGCAGTTCCTCGCCGACGGACCGCCGCAGTCGATCCGCATCAATCGGCTCATGACCGACGGCGTCGTCGAAACGCCGCACGGCGCGCACTTCACCGAGTGCGTGCCCGACTATCCGCGCGACGAGGCGTTCCAGAAGGCGTATACCGCTTCGGCGAAATCCGACGAGGCGTGGGACGAGTTCCGCGCCCGCTACATCGACGTGACCGAAGCCGAGTACCAGCAGGCGGTTTCGCATGAGAGACGGCATGACCGACGGCCCGCCCACCCGCGCCGAGGTGTGCGCGGCCGCGATCGCCGACTGCTTCGCGCGACGACGGCGAGATCCTCGCCAACCCGATCGGCACGCTGCCGGTGATCGGCGGCCGGCTGGCCAAAGCCACCGTTGCGCCCGAGCTCGTCATGACCGACGGAGAGGCGCTGCTCGTCGAGAACATCATCCCGGTCGGCGTCGACGAATCCGGAGAAGGTCGTCGCGGGTTGGAACCCGTACCGCTCGATGTTCGACGTCGTGTGGTCGGGGCGCCGGCACGTGATGATGGGCGGCGAGCCAGCTCGACAAGTACGGCAACCAGAACTTCGCGTTCATCGGTTCGCTACGACGACGCCGCGCACGCAGTTGCTCGGCATGCGCGGCGCGCCGGGCAACACCATCAACGACAAGACGTCGTACTGGATCCCCGGGCACACGACCCGGGTGTTCGTCCCCGCGGTCGACGTCGTCAGCGGCGTCGGTTACGACCGCGCCGGCGAGCTCGACGCCGGCGGCGGGCCGCTTCCACAACATCGGCCACGTCGTCACCAATCTCTGCGTGCTCGACTTCGAGACCCCCGACCACCGCATGCGCCTACGGTCGGTGCACCCGGGCGTGACCGTCGACGACGTCGTCGCCGCGACCGGATTCGAGCTCGTCGATCGACGCCGACGTCCCCGACATCGCGGCTGCCCACCGACGAAGAGGTCGAGTGGATCCGGGTGCGCATCGACCCGAACGGTCTCGGCGAGCAAGAAGTCCCGAACCCGTGACGAGGCTCAACCCGGCCCGTTGCGCACGCCGATCTGCGATCTGTTCGGCATCGACGTGCCGATCGTGCAGACCGGGTATGGGTTGGGTCGCCGGGCCGCGGCTCGTCGAGCGCGACCGCGGAGGCGGGCGCGCTCGGCATCCTCGCCTCGGCCACGATGACGTACGACCAGCTCGCAAGCGGCGATCCGCGAGGTGAAAGCGCGCACCGACCGGCCGTTCGGCGTGAACCTGCGCGCCGACGCCGAGGACGCGACCGAACGCGTCGACGCTGTTGGTCCGGGAAAAGGTGCAGGTCGCGTCGTTCGCGCTCGCGCCGAACGAACGCCAGATCAAGACGCTGAAGGACGCGGGCGTCGCGCGTCGTGCCGTCGATCGGCGCGCGCCGCCACGCGGAGAAGGTCGCGGCGTGGGGCGTCGACGCGGTGATCGTGCAGGGCGGCGAAGGCGGCGGCCACACCGGTTCGGTCGCCACGACGCTGCTGCTGCCCCAGGTGGTCGACGCGGTCGACATTCCCGTCATCGCGGCCGGGGGTTTCTTCGACGGGCGCGGCCTCGTCGCCGCACTCGCGTACGGCGCGGCCGGGATCGCCATGGGAACGCGCTTCCTGCTCAGCCGCGACAGCACCGTGCCGGAGTCGGTGAAGCAGTACTACCTCGGGCGCACCGGTGGCCGACACGGTCGTGACCGCGCGGATCGACGGTGTTCCGCACCGCGTGCTCCGCACCGAGTTCGTCGACGAGCTCGAGCAGGCCAACTCCGTCACGCTCGGTCACCCGCGCGATCCGCAACGCGTTCGCCGTTCAAGAAGATGTCGGGCGTGCAGCTGGCGGGGAATGCTGCGCGAGGGCCGGGCGATGAAGAGTGAGGGCAACCTCAAGTGGACGCAGGTGCGTCCTGGCCGCGAACACGCCGATGTTGCTGCGGGCCGGGCTCGTCGAAGGCCGGCTCGACGCGGGCGTACTCTCCAGTGGTCAGGTGGCCGGTGTCATCGACGACCTGCCGAGCGTGGCGGAACTGATCGCCCGCATCATGAGCGAGGCGGAACAGACCTTGAAAGCACCTGGGAGAGCTGTCGTGAGCAAGACGCGGGTCCCCGCCGTCGAGAACTGGTTCACGACCGACGAGGCCGCGCCCGCGCTGCTCGGTGCGCGCGGCGTGCGAGTCGGGTTCGTACTACTGGCCCACCGCGGCGTGGCCGGTCAGCGGCAATCCGAGCGCGCCCGGCGAAGCCCGCGAGCCGGTCGAGCTGTCGCGCACCGGGAAGCTGTGGTCGTGGACGACGAACCACTACGCACCGCCCGAGCCGTACGTGGCGCCCGACCCGTTCGTGCCGTACACGGTGTGCGCGGTCGAGCTCGGGCGCCGAGCAGATGGTGGTGCTCGGCCAGCTCGCCACCGGCGCCGATCCCGTCCGATCTCGCGGTCGGCATGGAAATGGAGCTCGTACTCGGCCCGCTCTACGAAGACGACGAGCACGAGTACGTCGTGTGGCAGTGGGCACCACTTCGGAATTCGGGTCGGGGAGCAAGCCGTGAGCGAGCACGACATCGCGATCCTCGGTGCGGGCATGCACCCGTGGGGCAAGTGGGGCCGCAACTTCGTCGAGTACGGAGTGGTCGCCGCGCAGGCCGCATTGGCCGACGCGGGCGTGGCGTGGCCCGACATCCAGTTCGTCTCCGGCGCCGACACGATGCGCAACGGCTACCCCGGCTACGTCGCGGGCGCCACGTTCGCGCAGGCCTCGGGTTGGAACGGCGCGCAGGTGGCCTCGTCGTACGCGGCGTGCGCGTCGGGCGTCACCGCGCTGGCCACCGCGCCGCGCCCAGATCCTGGCCGGCTTCTGCGACGTCGCGCTGGTCATCGGCGCCGACACCACGCCCAAGGGGTTCCTCGCGCCGAACAAGGGTGAGCGCGGTGACGATCCCGACTGGCTGCGCTTCCGGCTGCTCGGCGCGACCAACCCCACGTTCTTCGGCCTGTACGCGCGCCGGCGGATGGAGCTGTTCGGCGCAACCCGCGACGACTTCGCGCGCGTGAAGGTGAAGAACGCGAAGCACGGCTTCAACAACCCGTACGCGCGCTACAAGAAGGAAGTCACCGTCGACGACGTCCTCGCCGCGCCGATCGTTTCCGAGCCGCTCGGGCTGCTCGACATCTGCGCGACGAGCGACGGCGCCGCCGCGCTCGTCGTGTCGTCGCTCGAATACGCGCAGCGGCACGGCGCGAGCAATCCGGTGCGCGTGCGCGGGCATCTCCACCGTGACCCCGAGCTACCCGCAGACCACGATCGAGCTCCCGAACTTCGCCACCGACAGCGCGGCCGGAACCGGCGCCATGCCCGAACACGGTTTCAAGGAATCGATCGCGGTACGAGCGTACGACGAGGCCGGCCTCGGCCCGGACGATCTCGACTGCGCCGAGGTCTACGACCTCTCCACCGCGATGGAGCTCGACTGGTACGAGCAGATCGGGCTGTGCCCGCCGCGGCGAAGCCGAGAAGCTGCTACGCGACGGTGCCACGACCCTGGGCGGCCGCGTGCCGGTCAACGCGAGCGGCGGCCTGGCCTGCTTCGGCGAGGCAGTTCCCGCGCAGGCGATCGCGCAGGTGTGCGAGCTCACCTGGCAGGTCCAGGGACGGGCGGTCGGCCATCAGGTCGAGGGCGCCACGCGTCGGCCTCTCGATCAACCAGGGCCTGTTCGGCCACGGCTCGGCGGTCATCGTCAGCAGCTGATCCGCGCCGCCCGCGGGTCGTCAGTGATCGCCGGTGTGCCCGTCGGTCAGCTCCCGCAGGATGTCGAGGTGTCCGGCGTGGCGGGCCGTCTCCCGGATCATGTGCAGGAAGATCCAACGGAGCGTCACGATCCCGAAGTACCAGTCGCGCGTTCGTCGTGCGGACTTCGAACGACTCCGCTGCGCCCGCGACGCGGCGTGAGCTTTCACACGCGGCGCGATAGTCGTCGACCACGGCCTCGACGGTTGCGGTCGGGAGCAGCTGAAACGAACGGGTGGCGTCGGAGTCTTCTTCGGGATCGCCATTGAGGCAGTGCTCGAACCAGTGCCGTTCCACCCACGCGAGATGCTGCACGATACCGAGCAGCGTCACGCCCGAGGGCGTCGACACCGCGGTCGCCTGTTCCCGGGTCAGGCCCGCGAGCTTGCGCACCACGACTTCGCGGTTCCAGTCGAGCGAGCTCGTCAACTCGTGGTCGTCGAGGTCGTGCACGCGCTTCGCCACCACAGCATTTTGCCGTCTTGTCGCTTTTGGCGCGGGCCCGCGAACCGGACTGGGCCGATCGGCGTACTGCTTCCTGACGGACTTGGGGGCGAAAAGACAAGGGGAACGTCCGATGCTGAGCGAGTCATACGCACGCGCCGTTGAGGCGGAGCGCGCCCGGGCCCGAGAACACTCGATGCGCACCCAACGCCTGCGCGCCGATCTTCCCCGGAAGCCCGGGTGGGGCCGGTTGGTCAACCTCCTGCACCTTCCCCGGCGCCGCACGCGCATACGTAACCCACGTGTTACGGTAACTACAGGTTGACCGATGCGGGGCCCCAGGCCGGCAGCACCGGGCCGGAAGGACCAGACCGGAAAGGAGATGTGCCGGTGGCCGAAGCTGCTCCCCAACCCGTCTCCTCGGCCGCGCTCGACGCGTTGGGCGACTCGACGCGGCGGACGATCGTCGAGATCCTGGCGGCCGGCCCGGCATCGGTGCAGGCGATCGCCGACCGCCTGCCGATCAGCCGGCCCGCGGTGTCGCGCCACCTGCGCCTCCTGAAGGAGGCGTCCCTGGTGGCGGACGATCCCGTCGGCACGCAACGCGTGTACCGCCTGCGCCCGGAAGGCGTCGACGCGATCCGCGCGTACTTCGAACAACTCTGGGGCGACGCAACCGCGCGCTACCGGATCGCGGTCGAGAACCTCGACCGCGATCCGGCGCCCGAAGCCGACCGGCGATGATTCCCCCGTCGATCCCCCCGTTGACGCTCGAGTTCGAGGTTGCGGCCGAACCCGCGCACGCGTTCGCCACTTGGGTCGAGCGCACCGATCTGTGGTGGCCGCGCGGTCATACGTTGAGCGCGGAGCCGGTCGCGATCGTGTTCGAGCCTCACGTCGGCGGTCGCATCTACGAACGCGACTCGCAGGGCGCGGAGCTGCCGTGGGGCGAGATCGTGGTGTGGGCGCCGCCCGCGCGCATCGAGTTCCTGTGGCACCTGTTCTTCACGCCGGAAGAAGCGACGCACGTGGAGATCACGTTCGCACCCTCGCCGGGCGGGACCGTCGTGCGCATCGTGCAGACGGGTTGGGACGCGTTGGCGGAACAGGGACCGCTACGACGCGAAGGAAACGCGCGGGGCTGGAGCACCGCCATCGAGGCTTACCGACAGATTGTCGAACACGGAAGGGCATCATCATGAGTACTCCCCGACGGGTCGTCGTCCGCTACCGCACCAAGCCCGAACGGGCGGACGAGAACCAGAAGCTGGTCGAGGCGGTCTTCACCGCGCTCGAGGAACGCAAGCCGGACGGGCTGCACTACGCCACGTTCCGACTCGACGACGGCGTCACGTTCGTGCATGTCGCGACGGTCACCACTGCCGACGGCACGAACCCGCTCGACACGACGCCCGAGTTCGCACTCTTCACGAAGGACATCGCCGACCGTTGCCAGGAGCCGCCGGCCGCGGCGCCGGCAACCTTGATCGGCCACTACAACGTGGAGCTCGGATGAGCAGCGCACCAACCAGCAGTGGGTCGGGAACCGCAGATGATCCGTGGCGGTTGCAGACTCCGCCGCTCAGTTCCGACTACACGATGCACCGCGACACCCGTGACGGGGTCGACGTGATCGTGTGCACGGTCGGCAAGACCGTTCTTCTGTACGACGCCCGTTGTCTCGACGACCTGCACGCCATGCTCACCGCGCACGGCGATTGGATGGCGCTCGGTTCGGCCGACGAACAAAAGCCGGCGAAGGAAGACACCGTCGAAGCGTGGGCGCGTTCGCCGCAGAACCCGATCGGCGGTTGGTACGGACTCAAGAAGGGCCTGCGCGGCCGCTTCGGGATGTACGTGCCGCCGCTACTCGAGCACCTGGGCCGGGCCGAGGTCGAGCACAACCCCCGCAACAACCGGATGCGGGCGCGGTAGCCCCACGACGACGAGCGCGATCGCCGCCGCAGTGACCGTGACGGCCACGAGCGGCGCGGCCACGATCCAGGCCGCGATCACGGCAATCACGAGTTGCAACGCGATCACGAGCTGGCGCACCGGTTCAGCGGCGGCTTCGAAGCGCCGGTGGAACGCGATCAACGCGGGCATGGTCCGCAGCGGCGCGGCGAGCAGCACAGCAAGACCACGTACGAGTCCGAAGAGCAATGCGACGGCTACGGCCGCCCACGGGTTCGCGCCGAGGATCCCGACGACGATCAACAACGGGACGGCCGCGGTCATCACGTAGGTGGCAACCCCGAAACCGATCTGCCAACCGAACCCCCCGCCGTAGACCCACGAGCGGTAGTTCGAAAGCCAATCCTCGTTGACCTGCCTGCGCAGGAACGGCGGCCGGAAACCGAGAACGCCCGTGTCGACGGCCGCGGCCGCGAAGGCGAACCCCGCGACGAGCGCGATCGTCGTGCTGTGACCAAGCGCCGCGCCGTGTACCGCGAGCGCGCCGAGCGCCATGAGCGCGCCCAGGCAGAGCCCGCCGACGATCGCGCCGGCGACGAACCAGGCCGCGGTCCGGGAGAACTTGTGCCCGCGGCCGGCTTCGGCAACCGGCGTTATCTGCGACAGCATCGAGTGCCCGCAGGGCGACCACGTAGACCGCACCGCGGCGCCGAGCGCGATCGCAATTCCCGAGATCAAGAGAAACACGGGTTGAGCTTACGCAGCGAGACCGCGCCGGCCTCGTCACTCCCCCGGCGCCAGGAACCGTTCGTAGTCTTCGACCGCCGCGATCGCGACCTGCGTCGCGTTCGTCGGCGCGTCCTCGCGGGCAGACCGCGCGGCCGCGCGTACCGCGTCGTGCGCCACACGATCGGCGGGCGTCGGGTACGTGAAGCGCCAGCGGCGCGCGCGGCGGGCGATGGCGGCCTTCTCCTCCTCGTCGGGCTCGACCGCGGCCGCCGCGAACACCCGGCAGTCGTAGGTCCGGCACGTCTGCGGACGGTGCTCGTAGATCGAGCACTGGTCGTCTACCAGCATCGGGCAGTGTCCGCGCTCGTCGTAGCCGAGCAGCACATGACCGCGTGGCATACGCGGCGCGGGGAACAGCAACTCCGCGGGGATGTGCGCGAGCGTGTCGGTCTCGTCGGGGCCGATGTGCACGAACTGCGACGCGGTGCAACACGCCGTGCATCCCGCGCACGACACGTCGGAGTCACGCTCGCCCCGCAGCGCGGCCCGCATGTCGGCCAGCCATCTCGAGAAATCGCCCGCGTCCAGATCACCGTCTGCCGCGTCGCTGTCGTCGGCTGTCACGGCACCCATGTTGCCCGCGCCGGGCCCGGGTCGCGGCGCGGATCAGACCGCGCGCCGGCGGCGGGCCAGGACGAGCAGAGCACCCGCACCGAACAACGACAATCCGAGAGTCATCAGTCCGCGCGGATCGCGGGCTCCGGTTTGGGGCAACGCGCCCGCGCCGGGATCGGTCGCAACCACGGAAGCCGCGGCGACGGAATCGCTCGACACCGACTCGGGTCCCAACGTCGAAGGCACGAGGTCGTCGGGAACGGTCACGGTCGGCGCAGGCGCGATCGGCGCGACTGACGCCGGAGGAGTGCTCGTCGGAGTCGTGCCGGCCGCGGGGATCGTCGTCGTGCTGGTGGTCGTGTCGGTGAACTGCTCGCAGTACACGACGGGGTCGACGGGCGCGAGCACGACCTCAAGCTTGATCGTCGCCGGATCACCGACGTCGTAGCCATCGCCGGCGTCGACACTGACCTCGATGTCGGGGAGCTGAGCGTGAACCGTCGGTGTCACCGCGATTGTCACGGTCGGCGAGCCCGCCGCGAACGTCGCGGTGCCGTGCGGCGTTACCACCGGGCCGGTCACGTCGTAGCCGACGGAAAGCGCGTCGTCGGTTGCACCGGTGCGGGAAAACGTGACTGATCCCGTCGACACGGGCCCGCCGGGGTGGCCGGGACAATCAGGCAGTCCCGTATCGGCCTGCGACATTCCCGCAATGCTGACAACCGAACCCACCTCTTGCGCGTGCGCCGCTCGGGGAAAGCCCACCACCAACCCCAACAGCGTTGCCATTAGACCTATTGAGCAAATCCCCGCGCGTCGCACAAATCAGATGGTGACACAAACGGCTGTCGGCGAGAAAGAACTCTGTTCAAACGTTCGGCGTTATGTCGACGGCGTCGTGAGGCCGCGCTGGAAATAGATCTCGGTGAGGTACTCCACGACCGGTGCGGGCGCCTTCGCGACCGAACCCGCGTCGAACGGCGGCTGCGGGTCGTATTCGATCCCGAGTTGGATGCCCTGCGCGTAGTCGTCGCCCGCGATGCGTGCCGCGAGGGTCAGCGCCATGTCGATTCCCGACGACACTCCGGCCGCGGTAACGACCTTGCCCTGCTCGACCACGCGGCGACCCGTCGGGAATCGCGCCGTATTCGCGTCAGCCGCTCGAGCGACGCCCAGTGCGTGGTTGCTTCCTTGCCTTCGAGCAGGCCCGCAGCACGCGAGCAACATCGAACCGGTGCACACCGAAGTGGTCCACGTCGTCGTCGAGGTCGACGGCGCGGATCCACTCCAAAACGTGCTCGTCGCTTCTCGAGCGTGCGCGTCGCGAACCCACCCGGCACAACGAGAACATCGGCACTCGTGACGTCGTCGATCGAGTGGTCGGCGACGAGACCGAGGAACGAGTTGTCGGTGCGGATCTCGCCCGCTGCGGGCGCGACGAACTTGACGTCGGCGTCGGGCAGGCGCTGCAGGACTTCATAAGGCCCGACGATGTCGAGCGCGGTGATGCCGTCGAAAAGAAAACAGACAATGTCCACGGGAAGCTCCTTATGCCGGTTGAAACGAACGAAAACGATCTCGGTATTCGGTCGGGCTCGCGCCGACGCGCCGGGCAAAGACCCGGCGCAGGGTCTCGGGGGTTCCGAAGCCGACCGTGGCCGCAACCTCGTCGACGCCGAGCGCGGTCGTTTCGAGCAATCGGCGCGCCATCTCCAGGCGCACCTGCTCGACGTAGGCCGCCGGCGTGCATCCCACCTCGGCCCGGAAGACGCGGGCGAAGTGTCGAGGGCTCATCGCGACGCGGGTTGCGAGGCGTTCGACGCAGTGGTCTTCCTCGGGATGCTCGCCGATCCAGCTCTGCAATTCGCGCAGCGGATCACGGGCCGCGCGCGGCGCACTCAGTTGCGCGCTGAACTGCGCTTGACCGCCGGGGCGCTGCACATACATCACGAGATCGGCGCGCGATCGCGCACGCGCTGCGTCCTGACCGAGATCCTCGGCCACGAGCGCGAGTGCGAGATCCATGCCTGCGGTCACTCCCGCGGAGGTCCATACGTCGCCGTCCTGCACGAAGATGCGATCGGCATCGACCTCGATCTGCGGGTACGTGTCGTGGAGGTAGTCGCACGATGTCCAGTGCGTGGTCGCGCGCTTGCCGTCGAGGAGACCCGCCGCGGCCAGCACGAACGCACCGGTACACACCGACGCCACCCGTCGACTCCGGCGGGCGAGGTTCGCGACCGCGCGCACGAGTTGCGGATCCTCGGCGGCTGCGAACGCACCTTCGCCGCCGACCACGACGAGCGTGTCGATCGGACCGCGCACCGAGGCGAACGCACAGTCGGCGACGATGCCCGGTCCGCGCACGGTGACCACCGCCCCCGCTCGCGGACCGGCGACGGACACGTCGTAGCTGTCGGTCGCCGCGAACACTTCGTGCGGACCGACCAGGTCGAGCGCCGTGATCTGGGGATACACGACGAACACGACTCGTCGGCGGTCGGGGCGGGAGCTCATGTTGCTCATTCTCGACGAGTACGGGACTGGCAGCAATGACATTGTCCGGACGATTCCTGCCATACGCCGGCCCAAGCCCGCGTCGCCGGTCGGCATCCGTGAGTGCTACAAGGATCCGATGACCGAACGCACCTACCGCCTCATCTCCGGCGACAGCCACGTCAACGAGCCCGGCGACCTCTGGACCGCCCGGGTGCCCGCCCAGTTCCGCGATCGCGCCCCGCGGATCGACCGCTTCGAGCAGGGCGACGCGTGGGTCATCGAAGGAGTCCGCGACCCGATCAACTTCGGGATGAACGCGTGCGCCGGACTGGAACCGAGCGAGATGCACGCGTGGTCACGGTTCGAGGACATGCGCCACGGCGGCTACGACCCCACCGCGCGCGTCGCCGAGATGGACCAGGACGGTGTCGACGCCGAGGTGCTGTACCCCACGCCCCGTCTCGCGCAGGGCATCGTCGCGGCCAAGGAGGTCGACTTTCACCTCGCGTTCGGTGCAGGCGTACAACGACTGGTTGTCGGAGTACGTCGGCGGTCGCGCCGGAACGCTTCGCGGGCTTGATGATCCTCCCGAACCGCGGCGCCGAGATCGCGGTCGCGGAGATCGACCGCGTGCTCGGCCGGCCGGGCATCCGCGGCGTCATGATGGGGTGCTACCCGAACGGCACGTTGGAGATCACCGACGAAGACGACGCGGTGTGGGCGCGCATCGTGGAAGCGGGCGTGCCGCTCAACATCCACGTGAGCCTGAGCCAGCACCTACCCGCGTCGCACCGCGCCGCACTCCCGGGCTACGGCCGCTTCTTCGACGCGCCGAACCGGATCGTGCAGATGATCTTCGCGGGCGTGTTCGATCGCTTCCCCGAGCTCAACGTGGTGGTCGCCGAAGTCGACTGTGGCTGGGTGCCGTACTTCAAGGAACAGATCGACAACAACTACCGCCGCCTCGACGCGATCAGCGACTTCAACATCACGGGCCTGCCGAGCGAATACGTCGAGCGCCACCTGCATTTCACGTACCTCACCGACCCGTTCGGCATCGAGAACCGGGCCTCGATCGGCGTGGAGCGCATCCTCTGGTCGAGCGACTATCCGCACATCTCGAGCGACTGGCCGCACTCGTGGGACGCGATCGACAAGACCTTCGCCGCGGTCGACGCCGACGGAACGGGATCTCGATCCTCACGGGCAACGCGCAACGGCTGTACGGCTTCGGCCGCTGATCTGTCGGGCCCGCGGTCACCGCAACGCATCCGCAAGATCGCGTTCGAGCTCTTCGAATTGCTCGGTTGTAAGCGGTAAGTAGGGCGCGCGCAACGCGCCGCCGTTCCGGCCGATGATCGTGAGCGCGGCCTTCAGCGAGCGCGGGTTCCCGCCCTTCGCCAGCGCGGTGTTGAGTTGTAGGAGCTGCGTGGTCTCGGCCGTGGTCCCGGCTTCGAGGTCGGCCCAGACCTTTGTCACGATGCCGGGCGCGACATTCGGTTCGAAACACAACACGCCGCGCACGCCGAGCGCGTGCATCGCGACCATCTCGCGCAACATGCCGACGCGCACGCTCAGTCGCGTCCCGAAGCGATCGACGAGCTGAGTCACGTACGTGCGCAGTTCCTCGAGGCGCGGGTCGGAGACGTTCACGACCCGCACGTGCGGGTAGTCCTCGACCAGCTTCGCCACCAGCGCGAGTGGAAGCTCGTAGCCCGCGAGCGCGACGTTGTTCGACACGTGCACGTCGCAGTCGACAGCCTCGATCACCGATCGGAAGTGCGCGTCGAGCTCGTCGGGGCGCAACCGCAGTGGTCCGGGCCGGGGTCCGATGATCTGCACCGCGTCGACCCCCGCCGCGGCCGCCGCGATCGCCAGATCCCGGGTCGTCGCCGTCGAGGCCGCCAGCCCGATGCCCGCGGCCACCACCGGCACCACACCCCCGAGCTCTTCGACCGCGACCCGGTACAGCGAGCACCTTCTCGTCGAACGACAGCAGATCGCCCTCGCCGCTCCCCTGGCTCGCCACGTACACGCCCACCCCCGCGCCCGCGAGGAAGCGCAGGTGCGCACGGAACAGGCCCTCGTCGACCGCGCCGCTCGGCGTCGAACGGCGTGATGCTCATGGCGTGGATTCCGACGTTTCCGCTCACCCGAGACCTCCTCGGGCCCACGTTGGCAGGAATCGGCGCGTGCAGGCCAGCTACGATCGCCCGCCGCTCATGGATCTCTCTTTCAGTCCCGCCGAAGAAGCGTTTCGCGCCGAGTGCCGCGCGTGGCTCGAGGCCAACGTGCCGCGCCCGGCGCTGGTCTCCGGCGACACTCGCGCCGGTTTCGCCGCGCACCTCGAGTGGGAGCGCAAGCTGTTCGACGCCCGTTACGCGGTGGTGTCGTGGCCCGAGGCCTTCGGTGGGCGCGACGCGAGCCTCTGGGAGTGGCTGATCTTCGAAGAGGAGTACTACCGGGCCGGCGCGCCGCAGCGCGTCACGCAGAACGGCATCTTCCTGCTCGCGCCGACGATCTTCGAGTTCGGCACACCCGAGCAGCAGGAACGCATACTCGCCAAGATGGCCGCGGGCGAACAGACCTGGTGCCAGGGTTGGTCGGAGCCGAACGCAGGCAGCGACCTGGCCGGCATTCAGAGCAAAGCCGTGCGCGACGATGCCGCGGGCGGTTGGCGCTTGTCGGGGCAGAAGACCTGGACGACGCGCGGCGCGTTCTGCACGCACCTCTTCGGTCTGTTCCGCAGCGACCCGGACGCCGAACGGCATCACGGACTCACGTACTTCCTCGTCGATCTCGCGACCCCCGGCGTGACGGTGCGCGGGGTCGAACGGCTCGACGGCGACGAAGGTTTCGCCGAGGTGTTCCTCGACGACGTGTTCGTTCCCGACGCCGACGTGCTGGGCGAACCGAACCAGGGTTGGGCCGTGGCCATGGCCACCACCGGTTCCGAGCGCGGGCTCACCCTGCGCTCGCCGGGCCGCTTCCTCGCCACCGCGCAACGCCTCATCGACCTCTACCACGCCCTCGACGACGACGCCGCGCCCGAACTGCGCGATCGGGTCGATCGCGGCGTACATCGACGCGGAGGCGTACCGCTGGCAGACCTTCTGGACCGTCACCCGCCTCGTCGAAGGCGTGAGCGCAGGCGCGGAGTCGTCGATGGTCAAGGTGTTCTGGTCGGAGCTCGACGTGCGGCTCGCACGAGATCGCGCTCGACCTGCTCGGCCCGCACGCGGAGCTGCTCGACGGCGACACCGGCGCCTGGATGAAGGGCTACGAGTTCGCCCTCGCGGGTCCGATCTACGCGGGGACGAACGAGATCCAGCGCAACGTGATCGCGGAGCGCGTCCTCGGAATGCCGAGGCGCTGACCATGCGCTTCGCGTTCACCGACGATCAACTCGCGTTCCGCGACGCGGTGCGCGACCTGCTCGAGAAGGAGTGCACGCCCGCGCATCTGCGCGACGCGTGGACGAACTCGACCGGTCGCATCCCCGGTCTTTGGGACAAGCTCGTCGGAGATGGGCGTGGTCGGCATGCTCGTGCCCGAGGCGAGCGGCGGGCTCGGGCTCACGCTGGTCGACCTCGTGCTCATCCTCGAAGAGACGGGGCGCTGCGCGCTGCCCGAGCCGATCGTCGAGACTGCGGCGTTCGGTCTCCCGTACCTCGACCGTGCCGACATCACGGTTGGGCTCGCGCACTCGCTCGTGCCGTGGGCCGACACCGTCGACGTGATCTTCACCGACGCCGGACAGTTCGAACGCGACCAAGTCGAGCTGCTCCCGCACACGTCGGTCGACGGTGCTCGCCGCCTGTTCGAAGTGCGCGGCGCACCGCACTCGCTGTCGACGGGCAGCCGTTGTGGGATCGCGTTCGACCGCGCCGTCATCGGCACCGCGGCGCAGCAGTGCGGGCTCGCGCAACGGATGCTCGACCTCACCGCGGAGTACACGAAGGAGCGCCGGCAGTTCGGCGTGCCGATCGGCTCGTTCCAGGCCGTGAAGCATCATCTCGCCAACGCCCGCATCGCGCTCGAGTTCGCACGGCCGCTCGTGTATCGGGCCGCGGCGACCCTCGACGCCGTGCACGCGGGCATGGCGAAGAGCAAGGCCGACGAGGCCGCGCTCGCTCACCGCCAAAGCCGCGCTGCAGTGCCACGGCGCCATCGGCTACACGACCGAGTACGACCTGCACCTCTACATGAAACGGGCGTGGGCGTTGTCCCGGTCGGCGGGCGACGACTCGCTTCCACCGGAACCGGGTCGGCAGAAGCCGATCCTTTAGCATGCCGGCCATGAACGAGGCCTACATCGTCGACGCCGTGCGCACCCCCGTCGGGAAGCGCAACGGCGGGCTCGCCAAGGTGCATCCCGCCGATCTCGGCGCCCATTCCATCCGCGCACTGTTCGATCGCGTCGACGTCGATCCCGCCGCGGTCGACGATGTCGTGTTCGGCTGCGTCGACACCATCGGCCCGCAGGCGGGCGACATCGCGCGGACGTGCTGGCTCGTCGCCGGTCTGCCCGACGAGGTGCCGGGCACGACCGTCGACCGGCAGTGCGGATCATCACAGCAAGCGGTGCACTTCGCCGCGCAGGCCGTGATGTCGGGAACCGCCGACCTCGTCGTTGCGGGTGGCGTGCAGAACATGAGCGCGATCCCGATCAGCGCGGCGATGCTCGCGGGCGAGCAGTACGGCTTCGCGAATCCGTTCAGCGGCTCGCCCGGTTGGGAAGCGCGCTACGGCACCCAGGAGGTCTCGCAGTTCCGCAGCGCGGAGATGATCGCGGAGAAGTGGAACATCACCCGCGACGACATGGAGGCCTTCGCGGTCGAGTCGCACGAGCGTGCGCTGCGAGCCGCGCGCCGAAGGTCGCTTCGAGAAGGAGATCGTCCCCCTCGCCGACGCAACCTTCGACGAGGGCCCGCGTGAGCCGAACCTCGACAAGATCCGCTCGCTGCCCACGCTCGTCGAAGGCGGCCGGCTCACGGCGGCCATGGCGTCGCAACTTTCCGACGCGTCGGCCGCGCTGTTGATTGCGAGTGCCGACGCGGTGAAGCAGCACGGCCTGAAGCCCCGGGCCCGGATCCACCACCTCTCGGTGCGGGGCGCCGATCCGGTCTGGATGCTCACCGCGCCGATCCCGGCGACCGCGCACGCGCTGGCCAAGACCGGGCATGAGCCTCGACGACATCGACCTCGTCGAGATCAACGAGGCCTTCGCGTCGGTGGTCATCGCCTGGCAGAAGGAAACGAACGCCGACCTCGCCAAGGTCAACGTCAACGGCGGCGCGATCGCGCTCGGGCATCCGCTCGGCGCCACCGGCGCCCGGCTGATGACCACGCTGCTCTACGAGCTGGAGCGCACCGAACGGCCGATACGGGTTGCAGACGATGTGTGAGGGCGGCGGCCAGGCCAACGTCACCATCATCGAACGGCTGTAGGCCCGCCGGGCGCAGGCTGCGGAGGCGGCGGTTGCCCAAGAAGACGAACACGCGCCCGCCGACCAGGAACTTCAAGGCCACGATCGCGAGTGTGATGTCGCGGCCGAGGGTGCTGCGCGTCGACGATCACGTGGCGTCGGGTTCGCGGGGTCGTAACGCACCACAACCGTCGGGCCGAGGTCGCTGCCCTCGCCGTGCTGCTCGGGCTCACGGGTGCGCACCGTCCGGCCGTCGGCCGCGGTGAACGTGATGTCGCCGTCGCCGACCCGGAGCGCGGTGACCGGCCGGTACTCGGCGTGGCGCCGGGCGTCGCTCTCGTGCAGGTCCACGTGAGCACGCGGCGCCGATGCCCGAGCACCGTGACGAGCGCGCCCGCGATGAGCGCGGTCAGCGCCCGTCGGCGCGACCAGCGCGCTCGATCGGGAGGTTCGGCGCCGGGGCGACGCTCGCGGGGCGGGCCCCGCCCGAGCCGTCGGCCGCCGCCACCAATGTGGTCGGCCGGTTCCGCGTGCTGGTCGTACTCGCGCCGCGTCCGGTGGTTCGACAGCACGTCGTACGCCGCGACCAGGTCGTTGAACCGCTCGGCCGCGTCCGGATGCGACGTTCGTGTCGGGGTGGAGCTGCTTGGCCCGCAGCCGGAACGCCCGGGCGATCTCGTCGCCACTTGCCGACGCGTCGACGCGCGAGCACCGCGTAGAGATCGACGCTTTCCCGGGTCGTCGACCGGCACAACCACACGCTATCCGGCCCACGCAATCCGGGTCTTCAGTCGTCTTTCAGGGCGACCGCGTTGGGCGTGACGTTCATCTTCGGGACGTACTCCTCGTCGGCGACCGCCCGGGCCTCGACCTTCGAACTTCGCCCGCAGCTCCTGCGTGCACGCCGGGCACGGTCCGGCGAACGCGAGCATCGTCTCCGCGCCGCACCGCAGGCACGGTATCGCGTCGGGCGGGAAGGAGTCGGGGTCGAAGTGCACGAGTCCGAGAGGCATCCGGGCATCCTCGCCCGCGCCTCGGGCCGCGGAAGGGCGACCGTCAGACGGAGATGAGCTCGAACGACGGTCGCGTACTGCACGCCGCAGTCGCGACCCGCCTGCTCGGCCATCCCGGTCAGGAACTCCCGGGCGTCGGTGCCGACGTGCGCGAGATAGCGGGCGTGGGCCTCCAGCGAGGCGATGCCCAGCTCGATCTCGTCCGACATGTCGACGAAATGCGTCGGCCGAAGCGCCCGCGATCGAGCGCAAACCGCACTCCCGACCACGATTCGGGCCATCCCGGCGCATCGGTGAAGACCCACGGGTTGGCTGCGTCGCGGACCGCGTCGAGCGCGGCCAGGCCGACGTGGCGGTGGTCGGCCATGTTGAGGCTCCCGCCACCCCACGTCTCGTCGATGGTTCAGCGTGATCACGACATCGGGGCGGTGCCGCCGGATCGCCAGCGCGAGGTCGCGGCGCGAGCGGAAGCCGTACTCGACAACCCCGTCGTGATGATCGAGGAACTCGACCGCGTCGACGCCGACGATCGCGGCGCTCGCGCGCTCTTCGGCTTCGCGGATCCGGGCGCATTCGTCGGGTGCGAGGGCGTCGATGCCCGCTTCGCCCCGCGTGACGAGCAGGTAGTCACGTGCTTGCCCTGCGCCGTCCAGTGCGCGACCGCGGCGGCGGCGCCGTACTCCATGTCGTCGGGATGGGCGACGATGGCGAGCGCACGCTCCCAGTCGTCGGGAACCGGTTCCAACGTCACGGTCGGCGCTCCGGCTCGGGCGACATGAACGCGATCGGGATCGTCAGCCCGCACGCCTCGTGCCGCAGCGTCGCGATCTGACGACCCGGTTGGGTCGCGTCCTTGATCGCGCCGAGCTTGTCGCCGAGCAGCTCGCGCGCACGCCTCGAGGTCGGCGACCGTCGGCGACAGACCGAAGAAGCGCTCGCCCTCGCCCCCATCGTCGGCCGGATCGGGCCGACGAGCTCGATGATGACCTCGCCGGCGCGGAAAAACGTCTGCGGTCGTGCCGTTCCCGAGGTCGCGCACTCGCCGCACCTCGAGTCCGAGCGCGGCGTAGGCGAGCGATCGTGCGATCGGGATCGTCGGTGAACACAACGAGGTGGTCGAGCAGCAGCGCGCCGTTCGGGTGCGACGCCGGTTCGCACCGACCGGTTCCGCCCCGAGCGTCCAGCCCGAGATGCCCGCTTCGCCCACGCCTGTCTGCATGCGCAGATGCCCGAGCCGGCACACGCCGTCGGCGTCGACAGAGAATCCGGCCGCGCGCCACGCCTCGGCGTCGCCCGCAACATCGAGGCCCGACCAACACCGGCGCCGCACTCATTGCGACCAACTCCGCGAGCCGGTCGAGCTGCGGGAGCACGCGATCGCGCGGTCGCCGCCCGGCAGCCGCAACACGACCTCTTCGATACCGATCGACTCGTAGTACTCGAGCTTGCCTGCATCGGGGACCGTGCCGAACGGAACGATGCGCAGCGTCTTCGGGATCGCGGCCCCGCTCCTCGCACGCGCTGGGCGAGGTCGACGAGCGCGGCACGCACCCCTGCGCCACCGATCGGGATCCAACCGTCGGCGTACTCGGCCACCTCCGCGAACAACTTCGGGCCCGGCGCACCGCCGATCAGGATCGGCGGACCGACCGTTCGCGGGCTTGGGCCACGACCACGACGGCGCGAGGTGCACGTACTCGCCGTCGAACGAGCCGACGTCGTCGTTCCACAACGCCTGCATCGCCAGCGTGTGCTCGCGCGCGATGTCGCGGCGCTGCTTCATGTCGACGCCGTGGTTCTCGATCTCGTCCGCGTTCCACCCGAACCCGATACCGAACACGAAGCGCCCGCCCGACTCGCGGTCGAGGGTGGCAACGGCCTTGGCCGTCACGATCGGTTCGCGCTGCGCAACGAGACAGATCCCGGTGCCGACGACGAGCCGTTCGGTCACCGCGGCGGCCATGGCCAGCGCCACGAACGGGTCGAGCGTGCGCTTGTACTCCTCGCGCAGCTCCGCATCGCCGGTCGGGCGGCGGGGTCCGCCGGCTGGTCGGGATGTGCGTGTGCTCGGGCACGTAGAGCGAGTGCAGGCCCCGGGCCTCGATCTCCCGGGCCAGCTCGACCGGCCCGATCGTCTGGTCGGTCATGAACATGGTCACACCGAACTTCATCTGCGGCCCATCTCCCAACGCTCCCACGAATGGTGATTTTCGGCTCACCGTAACCCGCAGTCGGCCGCAAATCGGACCTTCGCCGCAAGCCGGGTATCAGCTTCCAACCAGAACGATCCGAGACAACAGAAGATGGAACGCTCACCCTCCCGGGCGTTGGTCGAAACGCTCGGCGATGACCGTGTTCGCGCTCGGCGGCACTGCTCGGGCTCCGGGCCATGGGAATCCTCGCGCCCGTACCCATCGAAGTGCTCGTCGGCGTCACGGTCGTGGCGCTGCTCGTGACGGCGGCGGTCCTGTACTGGAAGCGCGCCCGGATGTTGCCGCTGGGCCTGCGCGTCGGCGTGCAGGTCGATCGGCGTAACGCTTCGTGATCTACGCGACCGGCTGGGGCGCGGTCCTGTCGGTCGGCTTCGTGTTCTGCGCAGCGCAGGCCGTGGCGATCGAGGGCTCCCCCGCGGTGTTCCCCGCGACGGTGTGGAGCCTCGTCTGCCTGGCGGGCGCCGAGGTCGCGGTCGGCTTGGGTTGGGCGCCGAGCGTCGTCAGCACCGGGTCGGAGTCACGGCATCGCGGTGTTGATGGCGGCCGGGCTCGTGTTCGTGATGCGCATCGTCTGGGTCAGCGCGCACGACCGCGAGATCGCGGCGCTGACGCTTGGGCGAAAGCGAAGACCGCTTCCGGCGTCTGCTCGTCAACGCGGCCGACGCGGTCGTGGTGCTCGACCGCGACAGGCATGATCGTCTTCGCGACCGAGGCGATCGAGGCCGTCACCGGGTACTCCGTCGAAGAGCTGGTCGGCCGCACGCGACGCCGGCGTCATCGTCCGACGCCGACGACCTCGGAACGCATCCGCGCCGACAGCAAGGGCGACGAGTTCGAGGCCGCGCGGTCGATCGCGTGCGCGACGACATCCGCATCACGCACCGCGACGGTTCGTTGCGTTGGTGCCAGATCTCGCTGACGAACCAGCTCGACGACCCGGTGATCACGGCATCGTCGTCAACGTGCACGACATCACCGAGCGACGCGAGGCCGCGGCCAGCGTCGCCGCGGCCGAGGCGCGTTTCCGCACGCTCGTGCAGCACGCGGCCGACGGCATCATCATCCTCGACCTCGACGCGCGCTGCCAGTACGTCAGCCCGTCGTACGAGCGACTCACGGGTCAACGCGTGCGAGTCGCTCGTCGGCAACTTCGTGCGCCACTACGTGCACCCCGACGACGCGGGCCGTGATCGGCGTGGCGTGGGCGCGCATGCTCGGAGTATCCCGACGAGACGACGCGCGCCGCTCGTGCGCGTGCGCCACGCCGACGGCCGCTGGCACTGGCAGGAGAGCTCGATCTCGAACCGGCTCGACGACCCGACCATCAACGGGATCATCCTCAACGTCCGCGACGTCACCGAGCGCAAGGCGCTCGACGACCTCCTCGCCGAGGAGTCGCGGATCCTCGAGATGATCGCGTGGGGCGAGCGCCTCGAGACCGTCCTCGACAAGGTCGCGAGCCTGACCGCGGTCTACGCCGGGCGCGACGTACTGCCTGATCCGTCTGCTCGAAGGCGAACAGCTGCGCGTCGCCGCCGCGCCCGATTTTCCCGCCGGAAGCCTTCGACCGGGTCGCGACGATCAGCGTCGAGCTCGGCACTGTCGTCGGCGCGCGTGCGGCCAAGCACGCGCGAGGAGATCTTCATCAACTACTGCGCCCGGCGCCGACGCCGTGCCCGATCACCGAGGTCGCGGCCGAGCTCGGGATCCGGATTCGTGGTCGGTGCCGATCGAGTTGCCGAACCGCGACGCGGTGGCCGGCACGCTCACGCTGTTGTTCGACACCGACGACGTCGATCGCGATCGTCACCGGCCGCTGATCGAACGGGTCGTCTCGCTCGCCGCCGTCGCGATCGAGCAGGCCCGGGCGCGCGAAGACCTCGAGTACCGCGCGTACCACGACGAGCTGACCGGTCTGCCGAACCGGGCGCTGCTGAACGACCGGCTCACGCACGCGTTGCAGCGTTCGCGACGCGACGAGACCGCGGTGGCGGTGTTGTTCCTCGACCTCGACCGCTTCAAGCTCGTCAACGACAGCCTCGGACACGACGCCGGCGACCGACTGCTCACCCAGGTCGCGCAGCGCATGATCGACGGCCTGCGCGGGTCCGACACCGTGGCCCGGCTCGGTGGCGACGAGTTCGTGGTGGTGGTCGAGGACGTGAAGAACGACCTCGAGGTGCACGCAGCGGTGCAACGCGTCGCCGCCCTCCTCGAGCAGCCGTTCGAGGTCGATTCCGAGACACTGTTCGTAAGCGCGAGCATCGGCGTGTCGGTCGCGCGCGACGATGCCGACGCTGCCGATCTGCTGCGCGAAGCCGACGACGCGATGTACCGCGCCAAGCAGCGCGGCCGCCGCAGCATCGAGTACCAGACCGGGCGCGAGACACCCACCGCGACGAACCGCCTGGCGCGCGTCACCGGACTCCACCACGCGCTCGAACGCGACGAGCTGGTCGTCTACTACCAGCCGATCGTCGACATCCGCTCCCGTCTTCCCGTCGCGCTCGAAGCGCTCGTGCGTTGGAACCACCCCGAGCTCGGGCTCGTCCCGCCCGGCGACTTCATCCCGCTCGCCGAGGACACCGGCCTCATCGTCCCGCTCGGGTGGCGCGTGCTCGAACACGCGCACGAGCGCCTGCTCAAACGGCCCGACCTCTCGATCGCCGTAAACGTGTCGGCCCGTCAACTCTCCGAGCCCGACTTCGTGCCCCGCCTGACCGAGCTCGTCTCGACGCTCCCCTACGGCTCGCTGACCCTCGAGATCACCGAGAGCCTGCTCATCGACGACCCCGACAACATCGCGGCGACGCTCGGCGCGCTCGACGACGTCGGGATCCGGATCGCGCTCGACGACTTCGGCACGGGCTACTCGAGCCTCTCGAACCTGAGTGCGCTCCCGATTCACCAGCTCAAGATCGACCGCAGCTTCGTGTCCGGGCTCGGCGAACGCCAGCAGTCGGAGGCGCTCGTCAGCGGCATCATCAACCTCGGCCACGGGCTCGAGCTCGAAGTGGTGGCCGAAGGTGTCGAGACCGAACAGCAGGCGCGCCGCCTCGAACGGCTCGACTGCGACTTCGCCCAGGGTTTCTTCTTCGGCCGACCGGCGCCCTGGGACGAAGCCGCGGATGCCGAGATCGCGGAAGCCGCGGCCGGTCTCCGATCCCATGGCGTAGGCCGTCTCCGACCCCGGGTCATACGCGTCGCCGACGGTAGGGTACGGCCCCGTGAGCGGCATCTGCGAGGGACGTATCGTCATCGTTACCGGCGCGGGCCGCGGCATCGGCCGCGAGCACGCCCTGGGATTCGCGCGGGAAGGCGCCCAGGTCGTCGTCAACGATCTCGGCGTAGCGCGCGACGGGACCGGCGGGAGTGCCGGACCCGCGCAGGATGTCGTCGACGAGATCAACGCGCTCGGCGGCGAGGCCGTCGCGAACACCGACGACATCGCCGACTGGAGCGGCGCGCGGCAGCTCGTGCAAACCGCGATCGATGCGTTCGGCGGTCTCGACGTGCTCGTCAACAACGCGGGCTTCGTGCGCGACCGCATGCTCTTCACGACGAGCGAAGAGGAATGGGACGCGGTCATCCGCGTACACCTCAAAGGCCACTTCGCGGTGACCCGCCACGCGGCCGAATACTGGCGCGGCGCAGAGCAAGAGCGGCGAGACCGGTCGACGCCCGCATCGTCAACACGTCGTCGGGGGCGGGGCTCATGGGCAGCGTCGGCCAGGGCGCGTACTCCGCGGCCAAGGGCGGCATCGCCGCGCTCACACTCGTCGAGTCGGCGGAGATGGGTCGCTACGGCGTGACCGCCAACGCCATCGCGCCGGCCGCGCGCACCCGCATGACCGAAGAGGTCTTCGGGGACCGGATGCAGGTCCCGGAATCGGGGTTCGACGTCAACGATCCCGCGAACATCTCGCCGCTCGTCGTCTGGCTCGGCAGCGCGGAGTCGGCCGGCATCACCGGCCGCGTCTTCGAGGTCGAGGGCGGCATCATCTCGGTCGCCGACGGGTGGCAGCACGGTCCGAGCCTCGACAAGAACGGGCGCTGGGATCCGGCCGAGGTCGGTACCGCGGTGCACAAACTGCTCGCGCAGGCGCCCACGCCCGCACCGGTTTACGGCGCGCAGTGACCCGCGCGGATCCCGCGCCCGCCGAGGTGCGCGCGCGCTGGCGTGCCGACGGCATCTGGACCGACGAGACACTGTTGGATCGACTCGCGGCGGCCGATCCGAACCAGGTCGCGATCGTCGACGGTAGGTACTCCCCGAAATATGTCGGCGACATCCGCGCCAACGCCGAACGGTATGCAACTGCGTTGTGGTCGCGCGGCGTACGGCCCGGGAACGTCGTCTGCTGGCAACTGCCGAACTGGCACGAGGCGATCTCGTTCTGCTGGGGCATCTGGATGTGCGGCGCGACCGCGAGCCCGATCACACCGACGCTGCGCGCGCACGAGGTCGGGTACATCCTCGAACAGACCGGCGCCCGCATCATCGCCGTCCCCCACGAGTTCCGCGGCACCGACTACGTGAGCATGGTGCGCGGCACCGGCTTCGACGGCGACGTCGTCGTGTTCCGTGGACCACAAGTGCAGCTCGAATCGGAATGGGATCCGCCGTCTGTCGACGTCGAACGTCGACGACGCGGTGGTGATCCTCTGGACCTCGGGTACCACTTCGGAGCCCAAGGGCGTGGTGCACACGCACCAGTCGTTGCGCGTCGAGGCCGACACGATCGCGGCGGCGCACGCGATGTCACCCGGCGAGTCGCTTCTGCTGCCGATGCCCGTCACGCACGTCGCCGGACTCACCTACGGCGTGCTGCTCCCCGTCACCAACGGGATCACGACGGTACTGATGGACACGTGGGAGCCGGGACGCGCGCTCGAGCTCGTCGAGGAACAATCGATCGCGGTGATGATCTCCACACCGGTGTTCATGCGCACGATGATCGACCATCCCACCTTCGCCGCAACCGACCGCGCGTCGGTGCGGTTGTTCTCGCTCGGCGGCGCGGGTGTGGCGCCCGCGATGGTGCGCGAAGGTGCGGCCGAGTTCGACTGTTGGTGCAAACGCACCTACGGCTCCACCGAGTACCCCACGCTCACGACCGGTCGGGCGGGCGACACTCCGGAACGCGACGCGACTACCGACGGACCGTTGATCGGTGCCGCGGAGCTGCGGATCGTCGACCCGGCGACGCTCGCCGATCTCGCGGCGGGTGTACCGGGCGAGTTGCTGGCGCGGGGCCCGGAGATGTTCACCGGCTATCTCGATAACGCGCTCGACGCCGAAGCGTTCGTCGCCGGCGGGTGGTTCCGCACCGGTGATCTCGCCACGTACGACGGCGAGTACCTGACGATCGTCGACCGGTTGAAGGACATCATCATCCGGGGCGGCGAGAACATCTCCGCGCAAGAAGTCGAAGCCCTGCTTGTGACCCACCCGACGATCGCGGAAGCGGCGTGCGTGGCCATGCCCGACCCGGTGATGGGCGAGAAGGTGTGCGCGTTCGTGATCGCGCATCCGGGCGCCGCGCCCGAGCTCGACGCGGTTCGCACCCATCTCGTGGAGCGAGGGCTGGCCCGCTTCAAGCTGCCCGAACGACTCGAGATCCGCGAGTCGCTCCCCCGCACCGCGAGCGGGAAGGTGCAGAAGGCGCCGTTGCGCGGAGAATTGGTCCATGGATGACTTCCCGCGCTGGGTGCGCGCCGAGCTCACGGCGCGGTTGGCACCACGTCGGGCCGACGCGCACACCTCGGTGTTGGGCGCCGGCTCCGACGACCTGAGCGCGGGGCGCGACTATCTGCAGGCACTCGAGGGATCGGGCCTCGCAGTGCCGTCGTGGCCGCGCGAGTACGGCGGCCTCGGCGCGTCGGCCGAAGAGGTGGGCATCGTGCGGGGCGAGCTCGCCGCGTTCGCAGTTCCCGACCTCTACCCGTACCTCGTCGGCCTCGAGCTCGTCGGGCCCACGCTGATCGCGCACGGAACGCCCGAACAATGCTCCCGCTGGCTCCCGGCGATCGCGGCCGGAACCGAGATCTGGTGCCAGCTCTTCTCCGAACCCGGTGCCGGATCCGATCTCGCGGGATTGTCGACGCGCGCGAATACGCGAGGGCGACGAGTGGCGCGTGAACGGCCAGAAGGTTCGAGCCGGGGCGCGTACTCCCGCTTCGGCTTGTTGCTCGCGCGACACGACGCGTCGGTGCCGAAGCATCGCGGTATCACCGCCTTCGCGCTCGATCTCCACGGGCCGGGCGTCGAGGTGCGGCCGCTCCGGCAGATGAACGGCGACGCGCACTTCACCGAGGTGTTCCTCGACGACGCCCGCGTTCCGGATGCCGATCGCTCGGCGCCGTGGGAGACGGATGGCGGGTCGCGCTCACGTGCCTGTCGTACGAACGCGGCGCGGCGACGGCCGGAGGGGGCAGCGGACTGCTCGACGTCGACCGGCTCATCGAGCTGGCGCGGGCGCGTGGGCGCGCCTCCGAACCACTGATCCGCGATTCGTTGGCCCGGATGTTCATCGAGGCGCGCGTCGATGGGTTACACCGCGCGGCGGGCGCGCGACACGGCCCGCGCCGGCCGGCCCGGACCCGAAGGTTCGGGGATGAAGGCGCGGGGCGCGGCGCTGTTCAAGTCGTACACCGCGCTCGCTACCCGCATCCTCGGCGCCGACGCGACCCTCGATCCCGCATGGCGAATGGCAGACACTCTTCCTCACCGCACCCTCGATCTCGATCCGCGGCGGCACCGACGAGATCCAACGCAACATCATCGGCGAGCGCGTGCTCGGCCTCCCCGAGGAGCCGCGCGTCGACCGCACGCTCCCCTTCGATCAGCTCCCGGGTTCGAGCGCGCGGTAGACGGCGCGCACGAGCTCCTCGCTGCGCGGGTCTCCCTCGGCACCGAAACGCAGATCGTTCATCACGTACGCGAAGGCGATTCCCGAATCAGGATCGGCGAACGCGAGCGAACCGCCCGCACCGGCGTGGCCGAACGCGTCGGGCGGGTTGGCGGCGCCGAACGCACGTCCGAGCATGAACCCGAGACCGAAGCAGCTCTCGACCATCAGCACTTCGTCCTTGCCGCAGGCGCGTTCGAGGGTGGCCCCCGCGACGGTTGCCGCGTTCAACGTGCGCTTTCCGTCGATGTCGCCGATGCACGACGCGTAGAGCCGGGCGAGGCCGCGCGCGTTCCCAATGCCGTTCGACGCTCGGTAGCTCGGCCGCGTGGAGTTGGCGCGTGTTCCACATCGCGTCGTAGTTGAAGTTGCCGCCCGGATTCGAGAAGACGCGCGCGAGCAGGAGATCGTCACCGAACGGTGCGAGTGCTTCGCGGAGGTCGGTCTTGGGCGGCACGAGTTGCGCGACGCGCGACTCGAGATCCTCCGGCAGCCCGATCCAGAAGTCGAGGTCGAGCGCGTCGGCGATCTCGTCGCGCCAGAAGCGACCGACATTGCGATGCTGCGGATCGGCGCGACGAATGATCTCGCCGACGAGCCAGCCGTAGGTGCGCATGTGGTAGCCGTGTTTCGTGCCCGGCTCCCAGATGGGCTTCTGCGCGGCCAGCGCGTCGACCATCGTTTGCCACGTCAGCGATTCTTCGAGGGAGAACTCGCCCTCGACGAGCGGCAGACCGGCCTGATGCGACATGACCTGACCGATGGTGATGTTCTCCTTGCCGTTCGCGGCGAACTCCGGCCAGATCGTCGCGACCTTGGCTTCCGGGTCGAGCAGTCCGCGCTGGATCAGGAGATTCGCGCAGACCGCCGTGACGCCCTTGGTGGCGGAGTACACGAGGACGAGCGTGTCGTCGCGCCACGGTGCTTGAGTTGTCGGGTCGGCGATGCCACCCCAGAGGTCGACGACCGGTTCACCGTCGAGATACACGCTGACCGCCGCGCCCACCTCACCGCGCTCGTCGAAGTTCGCCGCGAACGCGTCGAGCACCGGTTCGAACTCCGTCGCGACAAACCCGTCGATCGCCATGCGCGGAGTGTAATTCCGCGTCGCCGACTCCGTGGGAGATCACGATACTCCTTGTTTTGTAGGTGTTTTTCCACTAGACTACGAACAGATGTTCGCCACCCTGGAACTCATCGTGAAGCGTCGGCGGGAGCTCGACGCCGCCGAGGCCGCGTGGTTGAAAGAGGTCGCGGCGTACGACCATTCCGGCGACTGGCGCGTCGACAAATTCTTCAGCGCGGGGTCCACGTTGCGACACGCGTGCCGCATGTCGCACGGGGTCGCACACGGACACGTCACGTTGGCCCGCAAGCTCGAATACTTGCCGGTCGTCGCAGAAGCGTTCGACGAAGGTGCAATCTCCGCCCGCCACGCGGCGGTGATCGTGGACGCATACACCGACAAACGAGCCGCGGCGATCAACGCCGCGGAAGAAACCTTGACGGAGTGCGCCCGCACGCACAACCCCCGCGAGCTGCGCAGTGTCGTGAAGTACCTCACCGACGCCCTCGACGGTGACGGCGGCGCCGGCACTGATCAGACCCTGTTCGAACGGCGGGAGCACCACCAGTCGCGCACTCTCGACGGGATGCTCGCCTACTCCGGTATCTGCGACCCGGAGATGGGCAACCTCCTCGAGGCCGCGCTGAAAGCCGAGCTGCACACCGACCACGTGAAGGCCGATCCGCGAACGCCCGGCCAACGACGGTCCGATGCCCTGATGAACCTCGTCCAACGTGGGCACGACCATCGCACCCAAGACCCGAACAGCCACAACGTGCGCCACAACGTCACCGTGGTCGTCGACACAGACGACCTCCCCGGTGCGACCCCTGATCTCATCGCACGGATGCGTTCGGAACGCCGCATGCAGGGCTACGTGTCGTCGGTGACGCTCGAACGGATGCTGTGCGATTGCAGCTTCACGCGGGTCATCACCCACGGCCGGTCCGAAGTCCTCGATGTCGGCCGCGCCACCCGTAACGTCACCGTCGCACAATGGAAGGCGCTCGTGGTGCGCGACCGGCACTGCACCGCACCCGGCTGCGACCGACCGCCAAGCGCGTGCGAGGCCCACCACATCGGACATTGGGAGGATGGCGGGCCGACCGATCTCGACAATCTCCGCCTGCTCTGCTGGGGCCACCACCGCCAACAACACATCGACGACGCGCGAGCTCGCGCCCCCGACCGATACTCACGATGTACCCGTGGAGGAGCCGACGTGGATGTAGAAGCGTTTCTCGATGAGCACGTTCGTTTCTTCAACGTGGCGGTGGACACCCGCGACTGGAGCGATTTCGTCGCACGGTTTTCCGACGACGCGGTGCTCGAATTCGTCGGGCCTCCTATCGGGCCCTTCTCCGGCCGGTCGGCGATCGCGAAGGCGTACGCGGCAGAACCCTCCCGACGACAAGATCGACCGGAATGGTGAGGCTGTCATCTCCGAGGGCGAGCTGATCGTGCCGTATCGCTGGCGGACGAGCGGCGCCACCGGCTCGATGCGCATCAGGATCCGTGGAGATCTGATCTCGGGCATGGTGATCGTCTTCGACTGAACGGCAAGGAAATGCCTGACCGCAGACTCCTCCGGGCTGCGATCATGGGTCCATGACGTATACGCATGGCCATCACGAGAGCGTGTTGCGCTCGCATCGCTGGCGCACGGTCGACAACTCGGCCGCCTACCTCGCGCCGCGAGTTCGTTCCCGGTACGCGAGTGCTCGACGTGGGCTGCGGGCCGGGGACGATCACGGTCGACATCGCGAGCGCGAATCGCGCCCGGTCGGGTGATCGGGATCGATGCTTCGGCCGACGTGATCGCGCAGGCGCGCGTGACGCGGCCGACGTCGACAACGTCGAGTTCGCGACCGGCGACGTGTACGCGCTCGATTTTCCCGACGCGTCGTTCGACGTCGTGCACGCGCACCAGGTGCTGCAACACCTCCCCGATCCGGTCGGTGCATTGCGGGAGATGCGCCGCGTCTGCAAGCCCGACGGCGTCGTCGCGGCCCGCGACAGCGACTACTGCCGCGTTCACGTGGTATCCGACGATCCCAACACTCGACGCGTGGCTCAGGCTGTACGACAACATCGCGCGGGCGAACCGCGGTGAACCCGATGCCGGACGCGTGCTCCTGGCGTGGGCCAACGCGGCGGGCTTCTCCAAGGTCGAACCGAGCGCGTCCGTGCTGGTGCTTCGCGACCCCCGAGGACCGCGCGTGGTGGGGCGACCTCTGGGCCGATCGCATCACGACGTCGGCGATCGCGAGCAGGCCGAAGGCGAGGGGTTCGCCACCCGCGCCGACCTCGAATACGATGGCCGCCGCGTGGCGCACCTGGGCCGCCGATCCCGACGCGCTGGTTCGCCGTGCTCCACGGCGAAATCATCTGCCACCCGTAACCGCAGCGCGCCGACTAACTGACTAACTGACTACGCGGGCATCGCGAGTCCGCCGTCGACCACCAGCGTCTGGCCGGTGACGAACTTGGCGTCGTCGCTCGCGAAGAACACCGCCGTGCCCGCGAGGTCTTCGGGCTCGAGCGTCGACTTCATCGCGGTCTGCGCGGTCATGCCCTCGATGAAGAAGTCGGGGACGATCTTCTTCGTCGCCTCCGTCATCGTCACGCCCGGCGCGATGCAGTTGACCGTGATGTTCCAGTTGCCGAGCTGCGCGGCCATGAACTTCGTCAGGCCGACGATGCCCCACTTCGTGATCGAGTAGCTGAAGTTGCCGAGGCCGGTGAACTCGTCGCCGAACGCGGGGAACGAATACGCGTACGCCGCACCCGACGACAGGTTGATGATGCGCCCGTAGCGCTGCTTCGCCATCACCGGCGCGACCGCACGCGACATCAGCCACGCGCCGAACTGGTTCACCCCGAACACCTTCTTCAGGTAGTCGAAGCTCGGATCGAAGTTGTCGATGTCGTAGTAGAGCGCGGCGTTGTTGACCAGGATGTCGACGGTGCCGAACAGCTCGACGGCCTTGTCGACGCACGCCTGCGCCGACGCTTCATCGGAGATGTCGGTCTGCACGAGGGCGACTTCGCCCTTGCCTTCGAGCGTCTTCATGCCCGCGGCGGCGCGCTCTTCGTTGATCTCGGCCACGACGACCTTGGCGCCCTCGGCGAGGAACCGCTGCGCGTACGCGAGCCCGATGCCCTGCCCCGCACCCGTGATGATCGCGACCTTGTCCTGCAGACGTCCCATTCGCTCCTCGTTCTGCCTTGGCGCAGGCTCAAAAACCCGCGCTACGGTGACGCCAACGTCAGTTTTCTTGTCAGCAGGGGGAACGCGCAAATGGGCATGCTCGACGGCAAGGTGGCCATCGTCACCGGTGCGGGCAACGGTGTCGGACGCGGCGAAGCGATCATGCTCGCCGACCACGGCGCCAAGGTCGTGGTCAACGACCTCGGCGGATCGGTGAGCGGAGAGGGCTCCGACAAACGGGCCGCCGACACCGTCGTCGACGTCATCAAGAGTCGGGGCGGCGAGGCCGTCGCGAACTACGACAGCGTCGCCGACTACGACAGCGCGAAGAACATCATCGGCTCCGCGATCGACGCGTTCGGTCGCCTCGACATCCTCGTGAACAACGCGGGCATCCTGCGCGACAAGATGATGTTCTCGATGTCGCCCGAAGACTTCGACGCCGTCGTCAAGGTGCACCTCTACGGCGCCTTCAACACGATGAGTCACGCCTCGCAGTACTGGCGGAACGAGTCGAAGGAAGGCCGCCAGCCCCGCGCCGTCGATCATCAACACGGTGTCGAGCGCGGGCCTGCAGGGCCAGGCCAGCCAGATCAACTACGGCGCGGCGAAAGCCGGCGTCGCCGCGATGACGATCATCGCCAGCCTCGAGCTCAGCCGCTACGGCGTGCGCGCCAACTGCATCGGTCCCGGCGGCGCCACCCGCATGGTCGCCCAGGCGATGAAGATCGACGTGAAGAACCCCGAGGACTACACCGAGTTCGAGAACATGAACCCGGGCAACTCCGCGCCGGCCGTCGTGTGGCTCGCCTCCGACGAGGCGCTGCACGTCACCGGTCAGGTGTTCCGCCTCGTCGGCAACAACCTCGCGGACTACCGGCCGTGGGAGATCGGCGAGCAGTTCCTGGCCAAGGACAAAGAGGGCAACCCGAAGCAGTGGGATCCGGCCGACATCGGTCGCATCGTCAACCGCTACGTGTTCCAGAGCGAGAACCCCGGGATCGACGCGCAACGTCGTTCATGACGGGAACGAAGAAAGTTGCAATCGTCGGCGCGGCGTTGTCCGACATCGGCCGCGTCGACACGAAGACGCCCGTTCGAGCTGCACTACCAGGCCGCGATCGCGCGCCATCGCCGACGCGGGACTGACCAAGGCCGACATCGACGGCTTCGGTTCGAGCGGCATGGGCATGCTCGCGCCGATCGAGATCTGCGAGTACCTCGGCCTGCGCCCCACGTGGGTCGACGGCACGGGCGTCGGCGGCTCCACGTGGGAGTTCATGGTCGAGCACGCGACCGCGGCGATCCTGGCCGGCCACGTCGAGACGGTCGTGCTCGCGTACGGCTCGACCACGCGTGCCGACCTCAAGGCCCGCCGTCGCACCGCCAACCTCGGTTTCGGCGGCCGCGGGTCCCATTCAGTTCGACGTGCCGTTCGGCCACTCGCTGATCTCGAAGTACGCGATGGCCACTCGCCGCCACATGATCGAGTACGGCACGACCATCGAACAGCTCGCCGAGATCGCGGTGAGCACGCGCTACAACGCGTCGTTCAACCCCGAGGCCTTCTACCGCGACCCGATCACCATCGACGAGGTCAACAGCAGCCGGATGATGGCCGACCCGCTCACCAAGCTGCACTGCTGCATCCGCAGCGACGGCGGCGGCGCGGTCGTGCTCACCACCGAGGAACGGGCGCGCGACCTCGCGAAGAAGCCGGTGTGGGTGCTCGGTACCGGCGAGGCGTCGAGCCACACGACGATGAGCGAGTGGGACGACTTCACCCGCTCCCCCGCGTACGACAGCGGCCGGCTCGCGTTCGAGCGGGCAGGCGTGAAGCCCACCGACATCGACACGTGCCAGATCTACGACGCGTTCACGCACATGGTGCTCGCGAGCCTCGAAGCGCTGGGCTTCTGCAAGCCCGGCGAAGGCGGCGCGTTCGTCGAGGACGGCAAGCTCCGGCTCGGCGGCGCACTGCCCACGAACACCGACGGCGGCGGGCTGTCGCACTGTCACCCCGGCATGCGGGGCATGTTCCTGCTCGTGGAGGCGACCCGACAGCTGCGGGGCGAGGCGCACGGCCGCCAGGTCGAGAACGCGCAGCTCGCGTGCGTGAACGGCACCGGCGGTTGGTTCTCCTCCGCCAGCACCGTCATCCTCGGCGCGTACGTCAGGCCGGGTCCGGCGGGGTGGACGCCAACACCTCGGCGACCTCCTCGGGGCCGATCTCGCTGATGAGCGAAACGATCAGCACCGCGCCGAGAATGAACAGCAGCGCGCCATTCAGGCCGTAGAGCTCGAGACCCCCGAACGCGGCGAGCACGATCGCGAACGAGCCGACGTAGACCGTGCGGCGCTCGAGCCAGCGGTTGACGAACCAGTCGCACGACCAAGATGACGAGGAAACACGCGGCCGACCGCGATCGGCGCGCTCGATGGTGTGCGCGCCCGCGAACACGACGATCGGCAGCGCGCCGATGACGTACGCCGGCGACGGGCAGGAAGCTCCACAGGCCGACCCACACCGCGAGCGCGGCTGCGCCGGGCACACCCGCGGCCCGGGCGATCGTGAACGCGAGAACGCCTTCGACGAGCGCCTCCCAGAGCTTCACGCGCGCGAAGAACAGGGCCCGGCGCGATCCGTCGCGAATGACGAACTCGGTGCGGCGGCGCACGGCGTCGTCGTCGATCAGGCTGAGCGCACCGTCGAGTAAGCCGCGTGCCGTAGAGCACGAAGAAGACCGTGAGGATGAAGCCGGCCAGGAACGCAACGCCTTGGGTCGCGGCCGACTCGATCGCCTGCGGCGCCTCTCCGCCCGCCAGCCGTTCCGGGATCGCGTCGACGAGGTTCGTGACGCGCTCCTTCAGCTTGATCTCGCGGAAGAAGTCGGAGTTCTTCTCCAACTCTGCTGCCCGTTGCGGCGCGGCCTGCTGGAGGCTGCTCATCGCGCTCGGAGACGTCGTTGACGATCTTGTAGCCGATGAACCCGATCGCACCCAGCAGCACTATCGCCGTCAGCACAACCGCGAGCGCGCGCGGGATGAAGCGGAAGTGCGCGAGCCAGGCGACGCCGGGATACACGAGCGCGGCGATGGCCATTGCCGAGAGCGCCCAGGCGATGACGCGCTCCGCGTCGTGCGCGATCTCGAGGAGCAGGAACGTGAGCCCGAGGGCGAACACGAGCGCGAGCGCGGAGCGAACCGACAGCCGCACCCGGAGTGTGCGCGCCATGTCGACCATCGGCTCGTACGATATCGACGTGGCGACGCCCCTCTCGGACCCTCGACCGACGACGACCCCCGCGACGGATGCCCTCGCCGACGGATAGTGGTGTCGACCTCGACCCTCGTTCCGCGATCCCGCTCGCGATCGCGGTCGCGCTGTTCGCGATCGCGGTGTGGTTCATCCGCTCGATCCCGCGGACACTGTCCGCGCTCGCGATCGCGTCGCTGTTCGCGCTTCGCGCTGAATCCCCTCGTCGAGGCGCTGAAACGCCGCACCGGTTGGAACCGCCGGGCCGCGGCCGGCGTCGTGCTCGTCACCGCCGCGGATCATCGCCGCGAGTCGCTCGCCGCGGTCGATCACCGTGCCGACCATTCACGAGGTCCGCGACTTCAACAAGCAGATCCCGCAGACGGTGAAGGATCTCGGCACGCTCCCGATCATCGGGCCCCGGCTCCGCGAGGCCAACGCGTCGGAGAAGGTGCAGCAGTGGCTCGACGACGCGCCGAAGCACCTGAGCGCGAACTCGAAGCCGATCGAGAACGCGGCGGGCGCGATCGCCGACGGCATCGCGGCCGCGCTGTTCACGATCCTGCTCGCGATCACGATGGTGCTCGACGGTGAGTTCATCGTCGGCGGAATCCGTCGCCTCGTACCCGGCGCGCCGGAAGGCCGACGCCGATCGCATCGGCCGGCTCGTCTATCAGGTGGTCGGTCGTTACATCGCGGGCACATTGCTCGTCGCCGCGCTCGCAGGCATCGTGATGCTCACGGGCGCGCTCGCGCTCGACGTTCCGCTGGCGCCACTTATCGCGGTCTGGGTCGCGATCACGAACCCGATCCCGCAGATTGGCGGGTTCCTCGGCGGCGCGGTGTTCGTCCTGCTCGCGCTGACGCAGGGCGCGGTCGTCGGGATCATCGCGCTGGCCATCTTCCTCGTGTACCAGCAGCTCGAAAACCACGTGCTGCAACCGCTCATCATCGGCCGGGCGGTGCGGTTGTCACCGCCGGCGACGATGGTGGCAGCATTGGTCGGCGTGGCCGCGGGCGGTCTCGTCGGCGGGCTGTTCGCCATCCCGCTGCTGGGCGCGACGAAGGCGATCTACCTCTCGACCCGCTCGCCGTCGGCCACCGAGACCGATGGCGAGACCGATGGCGAGGCCGAGGCGTTCGCGCAGCCCGCGACCTGAGCGGCGGCCTACGCGGCCAGTGGTGCGCCGAAGAAGCCGCGATGCACGACGAGCGTCACCGTGTCGAACAGCGCGTCGGAGTCGAACTCCAGCTCGCCGCGACACGAGGAAGTACGCGAAGCGTTCGAGCAGCGCCATGAGCGCCGAAACCGTCGCCTGCATCGGCTCGGGCGCCCGCTTCCGCCATCCGCGCCCCGAGTGCGGCCGCGATGTCGGTGAACGCGACCACGCCGAGACGGCTGGTCTCGCGGTCTTCGACATTGCCTTCCATCCAGGCCGCGTAGCACAGGGCCGAAGCGCGCGTACGTGGAGAAGAACGTCTCCAGGAAGCGCCGCAGCTCGATCGCGCCCGCTTCGTCGCCGCGCACTTCGCCGAGGCCGCCCGCGAGCGCGCCCATCTCCTGCGCGCACTGGATCGCGAGCGCGCGCAGCAGCTCTTCCTTGTTCGCGAAGTACAGATAGAAGGTGCCGTGCGACGTGCGCGCGGTGCGCACGATGTCGTCGACGCGCGCGGCGTGGAAGCCGCGCTCGGCGAACACCCGCATGCCCGCGTCGAGCAACTTGCGCATCGTCTTGCGCCCCTGGGCGCGCAGCTCGCGCGCCGCAGCCGGGGTGCCGGGCAATGCGGTGACCTCGCGTCGGCCGGTCGCACGCCGGGACGACTTGTACGCTTCGGCCATGTCACTCCCGGGCCTGCCCTGGACGATCGCGGAAGCCGCCCGCCGCTTTGCGGATCGTACTGCCTATGTCACGCCACGTGGCTGGACGCTTTCCTACGCCGACATCGATCGCCTCTCCGACGAGGTCGCGGTGGGCCTCGCAGCCCGGGGGGTCGGCGCCGGCGACGTGGTTGCGCTCGTGCTTCCGCCGGGTCCCGAATACCTGCTCCTGTACGCCGCGGTCGCCAAGCTCGGCGCGATCACCGCGGGCGTGAACGACCGGCTCTCCGAGCGCGAGCAAAAGGCCATCCTCGGCCGTCGCCGGACCGCGGCTCGTCGTCGGCGCCGACCTGGCTCCGCCGTCGGAGTCGAGCCGCGACCGTCCTGACCGACTTGCGCGTGACCGCCGAGTCACCCGCCGGCCTGGGCGACGACCCCGATCGGCCGGTCGCGATCATCTTCACTTCGGGCACCACCGGCCTGCCCAAGGGCGCGCTCTACTGCGCACCGCCAACTCGCGTTCATCACCCAGACCGACGTCGGCGACACCTGGGACGGCGGCGGCGCGTTCGTTCAGCGGAACCTCGTTCGCGCATCTCGGCTTCATGACCAAGCTCCCGGGCAGCCTGCGCCGCGGCGGCACCACGTTCATCATGGAACGCTGGCGCGCGCGGCCCGCGCTCGAGCTCCTCGCGCGAGAACGATGACGACCGTCGCGGGCGTTCCCACCCAACTCGCACTGATGCTGCGCGACCCCGAGTTCGACTACGTTCGACCTCTCGTCGCGTGCAATACATCATCGCGGGCGGCGGCCCGATCACACCCGGTCTCGCCGACGAAGCGCGCCGTCGCTTCGGCGCCGCGCCTGGCGACGCGGTACTCGTGCACCGAAGCGGGCATCGGTCTCGGCACCGCGTTCGACGATCCCGACGAAGACGCGATCATCAGCGTGGGGCGACCGCACGCGAGCGTCGAGTTGTCGCTGCGCGACGGTGACGGCAGCCCGATCGTCCGGCGCCGAGATCGGCGAGGTGTGCCTGCGCTCCCCCGCCGTGATGTCGGGCTACTGGCAGCGATCCGGAGCAGACCGCGCGCCGCGTTCACGGCCGACGGTTTCGTCCGCACCGGCGACCTCGGCTGGGTCGACGACCGCGGTCGCCTGCGGCTCGTCGGCCGCAGCAAGGAGATGTACGTGCGCGGCGGCTACAACGTGTACCCCGTCGAGATCGAGAGCGTGCTGTCGACCCATCCCGACGTCGCCGCGGTCGCGGTCGTGCCGCGCGCCGACGACGTGATGGGCGAGATCGGCGTGGCCGCCGTCGTGCCGCGCGACCCGTCACGGCCGCCGTCGCTCGCCGATCTGCGAGAGTTCGCGGCGCCGCACATCGCCGCGTACAAGCTCCCCGAGGCCATCGACGTCGTCGACGCGCTGCCCCTCACCGTCGGCGAGAAGGTCGACCGCCGGGCGTTGGTGGAACAGATCGCCCAGCTCCTAGCCTGACGCCTCCGTCATGGAGCTGGAACTCACTGCGGATCAGGAAGAGCTGCGCGACTCGATTCGCGCGGTGCTCAGCCGGGAGAGCCCGGTCGGGCTGGCCCGTCGGGTCGGCGACGACGGCGTGCGTCCCGACGCGCTCTGGGCGACGCTCACCGGCCTGGGCTGGCCGGCGCTGACCGTCCCCGAGGTCGACGGCGGCATCGGGCTCGGCATGATCGAAGCCGGCATCCTCGCCGAGGAGATCGGTCGCGTCGATCGCGCCCGGACCGTTGCTCGCCACCGTCACCCAGTTCGTGCCCGCGGTCCGCGAGGTGCGGAACCGCCGAGCAACGCGCCCGCTTCCTCGGGCGCGGTCGCGGCGGGCGAGTGTGCCGGCTCGCTCGCCATCGCGGAGACGCGCGGGTCGTTCGACCCCGCCGCGGTGACCGCGACCGATCGTGCTCGACGGTGCGCACGCCACTCTGCTCGGGCGAGAAGCGCTTCGTCGTCGAAGCCGACGTCTGTCGACGAGCTCGTCGTCGTGGCCCGGGAACCGGGAACGGCCGGCGACGACGGCGTGCACGCGGTCGTGGTCCCGGTTGCGCGACGTGAATCTGCGGCCGGTCCACGCCCTCGACGGCAGCCAGCGGTGTCGCGCACGTCGATCTCGACGGCGTGCGCGTCGAACGCGACCGCGTTCTCGGTTCGGGATCGTCATCGAGCGCGGCGGCGTTGCGGCGCGCGATCGAGGAGGCGACGGTTGCGACCGCGCTCGAGATCGTCGGCATCGCGCAGACGATCTTCGACGTCACGCTCGACTACGCCAAACAACGCGAGCAGTTCGGCGTGCCGATCGGTTCGTTCCAGGCGATCAAGCACAAGTTCGCCGACATGATCGTGCTGCTCGAACGGGCCCGGGCGACGGGCTACTTCGCCGCCCTCACCATCGCCGAGGACGACCCGCGCCGCACCACGGCCACCTCAGTGGCGAAGGTCGCGGCCGGCGACTGCCAACGGCTGCTGGGCAAGGAGGGCATCCAGATCCACGGCGGCATCGGCTACACGTGGGAACACGACATGCACCTCTACGTGAAGCGCGCCAAGTCGCGGGAGCCGTTGTTCGGATCCAGCAGCACGCACCGCTCGCACATCGCCGACCTGCTCGGCGTGTAGCCGAGCAGCGGCGGCGGCGTTGGGCTTCTAGGCCCGCAGGATGATCTCGGCGAGGATGTAGAACGCCACGATCAGTACGAAGCCGGTGTACATCGCGTTCTTGTGCGTCTCGTAGATCACGTTCAGCCCGGTGTTGCCCCGGCCGCTGATCTTGCCGAGCGCATTCAGCTCGAGCACGGCGAGTACGACGATGCCGATGATGCAGATAGATCACGCACTTGCCGCCGCTGATACCGCCGCCGAAGCTCGGACCGACGCCGTAGAAGTGCGCGGCGCCGACCATGAACACGAGCAGCGGGAGCGAGAAGATCGTGTTCTGGCGGGATGCCATCGCGCCGGCGCGGGCAGCCGCGGCGGCCGCGGGGTTCGCTTCGCCGCCGGCCTTCAGCGTGCGCGCGTTGGCGATCACGATCTGCTGGTTCGGCCAGATCACGAGCCACACGTTAAGGAACATCACGAGGCCGAAGAGGATGCCGATCGCGAGCGTCGGGCCCGCGGTGCTGTGCACCCAGAAGTCCTTGCCGAAGGAGCCCTTCGGCGCGATCGCGATGATGAGCAGACCGAACACCACCGTCGCGGCTGCCGACCAGCGGAACCACCAGAGCGCCCGCCAGGTGAGCTTGTCGAACGCGTCGTTGCGGGAACTCGCTTCCATCTCCGCGTACGCGGGCGTCTGCACGAAGTTGAAGAACCACAGCAGACCCATCCACATGACCGCCACGATGACGTGGGCAATGCTGGAACGCTCCCTGAGCGCCGACCCTGCTGAAGATCTCCATCGCACTGGCTCCCGGTTGTTACGAAATGGCGGCCGAACGTACCAAACCTTTCGTGGTCCCGTCAGGGATCCTCGGGCGGCTGGGCCTGGAGATCAGGCCTGAGTACTAGAGATCAGGGCACGTGCGCGTCGCCGGCGACGTCGCCCTCCGACTCGAGCGGCTGACGCAGCGGGACGATCATCCCCGCGAAGTCGGCGAACGCGATGAGGTTGCCGAGGTCGTCGACGACACGGCAGTCGACGACGATCAGCTGGCGTCCGGCCCGCAGCACCCGGGCCTCGGCTCGAACGACGGTGCCTTTGGGTCGGCCGAGGTAGCGAACGTGCAGGTCAGCGGTGACGAGCGTGTTCTCGCCGGGCTGGAATGTGCCGGCGCGGGCCGCGGCCGAGCCGGAGGCGACGTCGACGAGTGTCGCGATCGCGCCGCCGTGCAGGTTGCCGGATCCGTTGAACGCACCCGGCGCCACCGGCATCTCGACCACCACGACCGCGGGATCGGGTCCGCCGACGAAGTTCAGCCCAAGGAGCTGATGCATCGGCGTGGAGGAATGCGCGGCCCGCAACAACTCGATGACGTCGGTCGGAGAAGCCGCCGTACGGGTGGTCGGGGGCGGCACCATCGGCGTCAGGCATGGACGCGAACGCTTTCACTCCGACGGGTGGGCGCGCCACCAGGCGAACAGCGCCGCCAGGTCACCGTCGCGCGCGATGGCGTGCGAAGAGCCGCCCGTCCTGTGTCCACCACATCGCGGCGCGGCCCGATTCGAAGCGACAGCGATAGCGACCGACCGCGGCGTCGGGCGCACTACTGATCGACCATGACCGCTCGTCGGCGTGTCCCGCTGCGCACGCCGGTGGGCCGGTTCGGGGCTGGCTTCGGCGCCGGTGGCGCGCACGTACGCGGCGGCGACCGTGGCCGGCGCGAAGCGCCGCACGTCGAGATCCACGCCCGTCGACGACGCACCGCACTTCGGGGCGCGCCGACTGCCAGGCCGTGGCAGTCGGCGGTGCGTGGAATCGTCGTGGGCGATCGGGTCGGCGGCGTGGTTTTCGGCACGGAACTGGTCGGCGGGGTCGTCGGGCGCGTCGGCACGGTCGAAGTCGGCGCCGCGTCGGCCGCGGCCGAGGCGTGCGAACGATGACCCACGACCAGCCATCCCGCAGTCGAGCGCGGCCAGCAACGCCGCCGCCGCGATAGGTCGTGCCCGGCCGCGAGGATTGGCCGGGTCCCGGCCCGGACCGCCACCCGGTCGCGTGAAACGCGCCGGGAGCGCAGGCAGATGCAGCCGCGGGAACGAGAAGGCCGGACCTCGGAACGAGCGGCGGCGGAAGGATCGCGGGAGGCGCGCCGGGCCGTCGCCCGAATCCGCGGTTTCGCTATGCCTCCGCCCGGACCAGAACTCGAGATTCGCGGTGAGGTCATGGATATCCATCCCCGGAACGCTATGCGACATGAGGGATTATTACAACGTTAGACACACTCTCAGATGATCTGGTAGGTATGCGGGGTGCATCGCGAAGCCCGCCCCTCCCGCTCGCCCCGCCTCGCCGCGGTCGCGCTGCTCGCGCTCGCCTCGCTGGTCGGTCTCGTCAGCGTTCGGCCGCCGCTGACGGTCGCGGTCGTCGGCCGGGGCGACGATCTCGCCCTCGCGGCCGCGTGGGTGGTCGCGGTGCTGGCCGCGGCGTGGCTGTTCCTCGCGGCCGGGGCGTGCGTCGTCGCGTTGCGGCTCCATCAACCTCGACTCGCGCGACGTATTGCGTTCGCATTGCCGCCGGGTCTGCGCCGGCTCGTCGAGGTCGCGGTCATCGGATCGTGCATCGCGTTCCCCGCGCTCCCCGCGTCCGCCGCACCGCGGCCGCACGTGTTGCTCGCCCAGGACCAGCCCGTCGTTCGTGCGCCGGCCGCCACGCCCGCGCCGACTCCCGCGGCCGCGCCCGTCGAACGCGCTCCGACGTCGCGCGCACCCGTGCCGGTCCAGACAAGTCGGCGCGCGAGTCGTCGTTCGCCCCGGCGACAACCTCTGGCTCATCGCACGAGCGCGGCTCGAACACGTCTCCGGCGTTCGCCCGACCGACGCGCAGGTCGCGCGCTACTGGCGGCGGTCATCGCCGCGAATCGCTCGACGCTGCGGTCGGGCGATCCGAGCCTGATCTTCCCGGGCGAGATCGTCGCCCTGCCTGCCGCGTGCGGCGATGTCCTAGCCTCCGCGGGTGCCGAATCTCGATCAGACCGCCGACCCCACCAAGCCCGACGGTCATCTGCTCGTCGACCAGCTTCGGTTCATGGCCGCGACCGGCGGCGATCGCACGGCCTACGCCGATCTCGACGCCGGGACCGACGATCACGTTCCAGGGCTGGGACGAACAGCTCGAATCAGGTGGCCCGTTGGCTCGTCGAGCACGGTGTCGCCAAGCAGGATCGCGTCGCGCTCTACATGGACAGCGATCACTGCCTGCAGTGGATCGTCGCCTACGCCGGGATCCACAAGGCGGGCGCGGTCGTCGTTCCGGTCAACACCCGCCTCTCGATCGACGAGGTGCTGACGATCCTGCGCCACGCCGAACCGACCGTCGTGATCACCAACGAACGGTTGCTCGAGAACGCGCGCGACCGTTGCCGCGGATATGCCGATCAAGTGCGGTGCTGTCGACCACCGAATGGTCCGCGCTCGACGCGCTACGACGCCGGCCCGATGCAGGTGCCGCTCGCCGCCGACGACATCGCCGACATCATGTACACGTCGGGCACGACCGGCCTGCCGAAGGGCGTGCTCGTCCGGCACCGCAACGTCGCGATGATCCCGAACTCCGCGCCCCACTGGACCAACGTCGGCTGGCTGCACGGCGCGCCGCTGTTCACGTTCGCGGGCATGAGCTTCATCTTCAACCCGATGAAGATGGGACTCGCCGGTCTGTACATGCCGAAGTTCGACGTCGACCGTTGGTTCGACACCGTCGAGCGCGACAAGCCGATGATGATCTTCCTCGTGCCCGCGATGGCCGAGCTGATCACTGCGAGCCCGCGCTTCGCCGACGCCGATCTCTCGGGCCCGATCGCGGTCTCGATCGGGAGCGCGCCGCTCGCGCCGGCGACGTTGAAGAAGATGCAGGACCGCATGCCCCAGGCGTCGGTGATCAACTCGTACGGCCTCACCGAAGCCGGGCCCGCGTTCATCACGATGCCGAAGGACGAGGCCGACAAGCGCATCGGGTCCGTCGGCAAGCCGAACCCGCCGATGGAAGTGCGCGTCGTCGATCCCGACACCGACGAAGACCGCGCCGCCGATGGAGGTCGGCGAGCTGCTCGTTCGCCTGCCGGGCAAGCAGCGCGAGTACTACAAGGACGACGGCGCCAACGCGTCGTCGTGGACGGCCGACGGTTGGCTGCGCACCGGCGACCTCGCCTACCTCGACGCCGACGGCTTCGTCTACATCTCGGGCCGCATCAAGGACATGATCATCCGGGGCGGCAACAACATCTACGCCACCGATGTCGAGGCGGTCATCCTCGAACACGCCGACGTGCAGGAAGCCGCGGTCGTCGGCGTTCCGCACACGGTGCTCGGCGAAGACGTCGGCGCGTTCGTGGTGTGCAAGCCCGGCGTGGCGTTGTCGGACGAAGCCCTGCTCGCGTTCTGCGCCGAACATCTCGCCGACTACAAGCGCCCCCGCAAGCTGTGGTTCGTCGAGGAGCTCCCCCGCAACGCCACCGGCAAGGTCATGAAACACAAACTCCGCGAGCAACGCCGCCGAGTCCGGGCTGAGACGCATGCGACGCCGGACCGGGGTCACGCGGTAGCCTGCCCGCGGTCGGAACGCTGACACGCACGTCAGCCGGATGTGGAGGCGATGCAGTGGCACTCACCGAGCTCAAGGGACGCCCGCTCGGCACCCAGAAGGTCGTCATCGAGCGGGGGCCGATCCGCGTGTTCGCCCAGGCGCTGATGGACGACGACCCGGTCTACTCGGGCGACGCCGCACCGGTACCGCCGACCTTCCCGTTCGTCATGCCCTACTGGGGTTCGATGGGCGTGGGCGGCGCGGCCGGCCTGCCGATCGAGAACCTGCGGGGCAAGGGCCGCGCCATCCTGCACGGCGAGCAGGAGTTCATCTACCACGGCGGCGACTGGCCCCACGCGGGCGACGTGCTCGTCGGCGAGGGCGTCATCTCCGACGTGTACGAGAAGGCGAAGAGCGACGGCGGCAAGCTCGAGTTCTACGTGACCGAGACCACGTGGTCGAACGAGAAGACGAACGAAGCCCGTCGTCACGACCAAGTTCACGCTCGCGATCAACTGCAAGCCCGACGCGGCCGAACCCAAGCCGCTCGCCAAGTGACGCCGCAGGAGGTCGCCGACCGCGCCGAGATCCACGACGTCATCGTCCGCTACGGCTGGGCGATCGACACCAAGGACTGGGCGCTGCTCGACACGGTGTTCACCGACGACGCGCACGTCGACTACTCGTCGAACCCGGGCGGCAAGGTCGGCCCGTACAAAGAGGTGCGCGGCTGGCTCGCGAAGGTCATGACCGCGTTCCCGGTGACGCAGCACCTGATGGCCAACATCGACGCGACGCTCGACGGCGACCGCGCGACGTGTCGCACGATGGTGACGAACCCGCAGGGCGCGGCGACGCGCGACGGCGGGCTGCACTTCTTCTTCGTCGGCGCGCGTTACGACGACGAGTTCGTGCGCACCGACAAGGGTTGGAAGATCGCCAAGCGGGTCGAGACGACGCTGTGGTTCCAGGGCTCGTTGCCCGACGAGCTCCTCATCGAGCGCTGAGCGCGAGCTACCGCTCGAGCAGCAACGCGACGTTGTCGTGGAAAAGTCCCGGCGCGTCGTCGGGCCCGATCGGTGAATGCCCGCTGGTGTAGTCGGCCATCGGCGTCGCCGTGCCCTCGGAGTGCGGGTAGTCGGAGCAGCACATGTACAGGTCGCCGGTCTGGCGGATCAGCCGCGCCGGTAGCTCGTACGAGAACGACGAGACGCGCACCTGGCGCCGGAAGTATTCGCTGGGCCGCAGTGCAAGCGGCGCGAGCGGACGGCCGTTGAGCCGGGCGGTGAACTCGGATCCACCGTCGAGCATCATCAGGAACATCGGCACCCACACCGCGCTGAGCTCGACGATGCCGATGCGCAGGTCGGGATGCCGTTCGAGCGTTCCGTTCAGGATGAGATCGGTGCACGCGAGCGCGGCCGCCGTCCAGAGGAACACCGAGTCGAGCGTCGTTGATGAACGCGTCCGGCGGATCGGTGTACCACCCGTCGGCGAACGGACGCGCGTTGATCGGCCACGTGGAACAACGGCCGCACTCCGTGCTCCACGAACGCGCGCCAGATCGGCTCGTGGTCGGGATGCGAGAGCGGCCGACCGTCGACGAGCGCGGGCGCGACCATCGCGAGCTGCACGCCGTCGCGTTCCAGGCGCGCCAACTCGGAGAGCAACCACGACTGATCGCGCAACGTGACGTGCGCGACCGGGTGCACTCGTCCCCGACCGTCCGTCGCGACCGTCGCGCACCACCGATTCCACGCGGTCATGTTCGCAGTGAGCGCACCGAGATCCGCGTCGAGCGTGCGCTCCCACAAGAGCCCGAAGTTGGGGAACACGACTGCTTCGTCGAGGCCCATCTCGACCAGGCGATCGGCGCGCGCCGCGGCGTCCCAGTAGTCGCGCGGTAGATCGTCGTCATAGCGATGCCTCGGGCGGGAGCCCGGCGCGGATGCGTTCGTGCAACGTCCCGAGCGCGGAGGTCTCCCGCGGCCGCTGCACATCGGCAGGCGCCAACTTCCGGCCGCGCCACGTCAGCCACGCATAGCCGAGCTCGTCGTCGACGATCTGCAACGCGTCATCGCGGCGAGCCCGGATCGATGTGGTCGAGCCACATCGTGCGGGTCTCGTAGAGGTGCTGATCAGAGTCGATCACCGAAGCCATGCCCGCATTGTTCACCTAACCTGACGGCGATGTCATCCCGACCTGACTTCGACCTCCATGCCGACGCATACCGGCGCCGGATCCGCGTCGACACACTCGAGCCCGGTGTCGTTCGATCCGATCTGCAGGACGACTTCCACCACTTCGTGATCACGCTGCGCCACGACGGCGAGGTGATCGAATCGGTCGAAGCCGAGTCGATCCGTTGGCCCTGGTCGACGTGTCCGACCGCGGCCGAGCCGCTGCGCAAGCTCGCGGTCGATGCCACTCGTCACGACGGTTCACCGCGGCCGGCCGGTTCACCGACCCGAAGCAGAACTGCACCCACCAGTTCGACGCCGCCTGCCACGCCATCACGCACGCGGCCTGGCACCGAACGGAGCGCGTCTACGACGTCGAGGTTCCCCGACGCGATCCCGAGACCGGCGCGTCGTTCTGCCGGCTCTGGGTCGACGGTGACCTCGCGCTGGCTTGGAACGTCAGCTGGGAGGGAATCGTCGATGCGGTCGCGCCGTTCGACGGCCGCCCCGTGGAAGGGCGGCTTCATGCGTTGGGCCGACGAGACGCTGGCCGAAGACGACGCCGAACGCGCGATCACGCTGCGCCGCGCGTGCGACATCGGGATGGGGCGCGGCATGGATCTCGACGCGATCCCGATCGCGAGTCAACTCCCGCCGATGATGGCCGGCGTGTGCCACACCATGCAGCCCGAGTTCATCGAGGTTGCGTTGCGGCATGTCGGTTCGATCCGCGACTTCGCGCCCGACCCCGATCTGCTCGACGCCGAGAACCCGAACTAGTCGAGACCGACCTACTCGCCGAGATACGCGTCGGCGAAGCGCTGCATACCTTCGAGCGCTTCCGGCGAACGCTTCCACGGCGACACGATCATCCGCGTCACGCCCACTTCTTCCCAGCGCCGTACGTCGTCGACGGAGGAGATCGGGCCGCCTAAGACGAACTGGAACGGGACGTCGGCGCGCCCGTACTCGGCCAACATCGTGCGCAGTGTCGCGATCTGTTCGGCGGCCGACTCGAACGTGTGCGCCATGCCGATCCAGCCGTCGCACGAGACGCGCCGCGCGCCGCAGAGCAGCCTTCGACTCTCCACCCACGAGAATCGGCGGCCACGGCTTCTGCACCGGCTTCGGTTCGAACACGACCTCGTCGAACGTCGAAGAACTCGCCGTGATGCGAGATCGTCTCCTCGGTGAAGAGACGCTTGCAGATGTCGACGGTCTCGTCGACGCGCCGACCGCGCGTGGAGAAATCGAGCTGCGTCGCCTTCCATTCCTCTTCGAGCCACGACGCGCCGATGCCGAACTCGAAACGACCACCGGAGAACAGGTCGACGGTCTGCACGCCGCGCGCCGTGGTGAACGGATGCCGGAGCCCGATGTTGAACACATGGGTACCGAGCCGCACGCGCTCGGTCTTGCCCGCGAGGAAGCCGAGGTACGCGAACGCGTCGTAGATCGGCGCGTCGGGCGGGACCGGCGGGTGGTCCTCGCCCGGGTGCGGCGAACGCGACATCGAGCGCGTGAAGATGAGGTGCTCGGGCAACCAAACCGACTCGTAGCCGAGCGCTTCGGCCGCCATCGTCGCGTCGAGATGGAAATGCGGGTTGAGCGCGCCGAGCGCGATACCGAACTTCACGAATCTGCTCCTTCGGCCGCGGGTTCACCCGCGGTGATCCAACTTCCGTCACTCGTCCGGCCCCAGCCGCCGGCCGCGAGATTGCCGCCGTCGACATGGATCGTCGTGCCCGTCACGAACCGCCCGAGATCCGACGCGAGATAGATCACCGCGGCGGCAACGTCGTCGACGTGACCTGCGATCGGCAACGGCGTCTTCACCGGCATGTCCACACCGATCCCCGGCGTCGGGATGACGTCGGGCGCAATGCAGTTGACGCGGATGCGGCGTTCACCGAGCTCGAGCGCGAGCGATTTGGTGAGACTCATCTGCGCCGCCTTCATCGCGCTGTAGATCGCGAAACCCGGACCGGCGCGGTGCGCCTCGATCGACGTGATGTTGACGATCGACGCGTGACCGTCGGCGGGCATGTGCGGAACACACGCGCGGACGAAGTTGGTGACGCTGGTGAAGTTCTCGCGGACGAGCGAATCCTGCCCTTGTCGTTGACGTCGAGGAAGTCGGCCCGGAAGCCGCCGCCCGCGTTGTTCACCAGCACGTCGATGCGTTCCAGGGTGGCGATCCACTCGCGCACCGCGTCGCCGTCGCGGACGTCGAGCGTGGCGCTCACCGCGCTCCGGCCCGCGGCCTCGACCTCGGCCGCGGTGCGTTGCAGACCCTCGGCGTCGCGGTCGCAGATGGCCACGTCGGCACCGAAGCGCGCGCACGCACCGGCCACCGCGGCACCGATGCCCTGCGCGGCGCCGGTGACGACGACCAGGCGGTCGGTGAGCAGTGCCGAGGCGGGCGTGAGAGACATGGCCGACGGAGGCTAGCGGCGACTACGGTCGGCGCGCATGAGCTACCAGCTAGAGGGCAAGCACGTGTTGGTCACCGGCGCGTCGGCGGGAATCGGCGCCGCGCTGGCGGAGGGATTCGCCAAGCGGGGTGCGACCGTCGGCATCTGCGCCCGCCGCACCGATCAGCTGAACGAGGTGCTTGCCCGGTGCCAGGTGCACGCGCCGCAGTCGCGCGCGTGGACCGTCGACCTCGCCGACCTCGACGGCCTCGACGCGTTCGCCAAGCAAGCCTCGGCCGAGCTCGGCGGCATCGACGTGCTCGTCAACAACGCGGGCATCCCGAAGCGCAAGCCTGTCTTCGATCTCAACCCCGACATCGTCGAGTCGACGATGCGCATCAACTACTTCTCGCCGGTGCGCCTCACGTTCGCGCTGCTCGACGAGATCATCGCCCGGAGCGGACGCCTCATGTACGTGTCGTCGGTTGCGGCGCGCCTGTCGCCGCCCGGCGAGTCGGCGTACTCGGCTACGAAGGCCGCGATCTCCGCGTGGGCCGAGTGTCTGCAGGTCGATCTGCGCGACACCGACGTCAAGATCCACGTGCTGTACCCCGGCGTCATCGACACCGAGCTGTTCCACCTGCCCGACAACGATCCGCTCGGCACGACCGGCGTCGAGATGCTGCCCGTCGAGCGCGATCGTCGAGCCCGTCATGACGATGATCGAACAGGACCAGCTCGAGGTGTCGGTCCCCGATTGGTTCAACGGCGTCTACGCGAACAAGGCGAACGACGTCGGCGGTTTCCTCAAGGGAACTATCGCCTTCGCCCGTTCTCAGCAATAGAGGTCGGCGCTCGGCCTCGGGGCTCGGCGCTCGGGGCTCGGCGCTCGGCGGCGGTCTCAAGCTCGACCGTCGAGGCGAATCGTCCACGGATCGACCGTGTCGATCTGTAGATGCGTCTCGTGCCAGGGATCGCGCGCGAGTGTCGTCCGAACGGCATCCTCCGAGGGCGCTGCGATCGCGAGCACGACCCGTTCCTCGTCGGCGAGCGGACCACCGAGCACCACGACTCCGGCCTCGACGAGTCCGTCCATGAACGCGGCGTGCTCGAGCCATTGCGACTGCGCCTCGATCGGGGCTGCCACGACCCACTTCGGACCGGTGCGGCGCAGGACCACGAGAAACATCACGGTCGTTCTCTACCCAGATTTCTTCGGAAAATCTTCGTTGTTGTCGCACCCTTCGACTACGCTACGAACACATGTTCGCCTCGCTCGTTCGGATTCGCAGCCAGTTGGCAGAGGTCGCCAAGGCGTTCGACGCGGGCTCGTTGGCGGCTGACGAAGCGGCGCGGGTATTGGCGGAGTTGGGTGCGATCCGGCGTCTGGTCGACGGGATGATCGCCAAGACCGCGAAGCAGGTCGCCGATTCCGCGACACATGGCCGGGATGGGGCCGAGGCGGTCGCGCTCGCGTTGGGGACGACGCGGAGCGAAGCCCGCAGTGCAGTGGGCACGGCGAAGAAACTCGAGGCGCTACCGATGACCGATGCGGCGGTGCGCGCGGGTGAGCTATCCGCGCGGGAGGCGCAGATGATCGCGGACGCGGCGACGATCAACCCCGCCGCGGAAGACGAGTTGTTGCGTGCGGCCGCATTCGGGTTGGTGCCGCTGAAAGACGCGTGCATCAAGGCCCGCGCGGCAGTGGAGGATTCCGGGGCGCGAGGGAAACGGCAGCATGCGGCGCGGTTCTTGCGGACGTGGATGAATGCCGACGGGATGCTCGCGGGCCGGTTCGCCTACCCACCCGAGGTCGGTGGCCGGCTGAAGGCGGCGATCGACGCGCAGGTGCAGAAACGGTTCCGCGACCACAACGGCAAAGACATCCGCACCATCGCGCATCTCGGCCGCCACGTTCCGGTCGAGATCCAAACCGCCCTGTTGGTCATGGGTCGGGAATGCGATGTCGAGGGGTGTTATCACCGCGGGTACCTCGAACGTGACCATACGCACGAGTACGCGAAGGGTGGTCCGACCGCGTTTTGGAATCTGCGGTGGCTCTGTTACCGCCACCACCGACGAAAGACCAGCGGCTGGCAGTTCGGCCCACCCGACCCCGTCACCGGGAAACGCAAACTGCACCCACCCGCGAAACGCGCGGCATGAACGCGGCGCGATGTTTACTTGGCCGCGAGGGTCTACTTGGCCGGGAGGCCGACGGTCTTGGTCTCGAGGTACTCCTCGAAGCCGGCGACGCCGTGCTCGCGACCCTGCCCGCTCTCCTTGTAACCACCGAAGGGCGAGTCGGGGCCGAACCACTGGCCGCCGTTCACCGAAATCGTGCCGGTGCGGATGCGGCGGGCGATGCCCAACGCACGCTCGAGCGACGCGCCGTTGACCGCGCCCGAGAGGCCGTAGCGCGAGTTGTTCGCGATGCGCACGGCGTCGTCGTCGTCCTCGTACGGGATCACGACGAGCACCGGCCCGAAGATCTCCTGCTGGGCGATCGTGGAGTCGGGGTCGACGTCGACGAACAACGTCGGCTCGCACGAAGTAGCCCTTGTCGAACTGCTCGGCCGGGCCACCGCCGACGATGCACTTGGAGCCCTCGGCCTTGCCCGTCTCGATGAGCCCGAGCACACGGTCGCGCTGGCGGGCGTTGATCAGCGGGCCGGCCATGTTGTTGAAGTCGGTCGGGTCGCCGTAGGGGAAGCTCTCGAACGCCGCCTTCACCATCTCGACGCCCTCGTCGTAACGCGAACGCGGGAGCAGCATGCGAGTGGTGATCGCGCAACCCTGGCCGGAGTGCATGCAGACCATGCCCGCGGCGGGCAGCACCTCGGCGAAGTTCGCGTCGTCGAGGATGATGTTCGCCGACTTGCCGCCGAGCTCGAGGAACACGCGCTTCAGCGTTTCGGCGCCGCGCGCCGCGATGTGCTTGCCGACCGCGGTCGAGCCGGTGAACGAGATCATGTCGACGAGCGGGCGAGCCGGTCAGCACGTCGCCGACCGCGGCGGGGTCGGCCGAGGTCACGACGTTGAACACGCCGGCGGGGATGTCGGTCTCCTCGGCGACGATCTTGCCGATCCACGTGGCCGCGTACGGCGTGTCGGGCGCGGGCTTCAGGATCACCGTGCAACCGGCCGCGAGGGCGGGCGTGATCTTCGACAGGTTGAGCATGAACGGGAAGTTCCACGGCGTGATCGCGCCGACGACGCCGATGGGCTCGCGGACGACGAGCCGGTTCGAGTTGATGCCGAAGAACTCGTGGTTGCCGAGCTCGTACTCCCACTCGTAGCGGTCGATCATGGTCGATGTCCCACTGCATGTCCTCGATGCAGGTGTCCTGCTGGATCGCGAACGTGAGACCGATCGGCGTGCCGACCTCGGCGACGATCTGCGGGCGCAGCTCTTCCTTGTGCTTGTCGAGCGCCTCGTGCAGCTGCTGCAGGCAGGCCTTGCGAAACGCCCGGTCCGTCGACCAGTCGGTCTCGTCGAACGCACGGCGGGCGGCGGCGATCGCCCGCTCCATGTCGGCCGCGCGACGCGTCGGCGACCTGGCCGATGACCTCTTCGGTCGCGGGGTTGATGTTGTCGTAGGTCTTGGCGCCCTCGGCCTCGACGAGCTTGCCGTCGATCAGCATCCGGGATTCGAAACCGCAGTTCGTCCATGCTCATTCTGATTTCCCTCCACGCGATGGTCGGACCAGGGTACGCGCCTGGCGTAGCGTCGTGTCCGATGCGCATCGCCGCGCTCGACCTCGGATCGAACTCCTTCCATCTCCTCGTCGCCGACGTGCACCTCGACGGCACGTTCACGGCCGTTGCCCGGGAGAAGGAGATGCTGCGCCTCGGCGACGACGTGGCCCGGCACGGGCGCATTCCCGGCCCGCGACCGCCGACCGGGCGGTCGCGGCGATCCGCCGGCTCAAGCAGCTCGCCGACGCGCTCGGGCGCCCGCGAGGTCATCGCCCGGGCCACGAGCGCGATCCGGACCGCGGCGAACGGCAGCGAGCTCGTCGACCGGATCGAGGCCGAGACCGGCGTCGAGGTCGAGGTCATCAACGGCAACGAGGAAGCGCGGCTCGTGTTCGCGGCGGTGCGGGCCAGCGTCGTGTTCGAACCCGCGCCCGCGGTGTGCATCGACGTGGGCGGCGGCAGCGTCGAGATGATGGTCGGCGACGCCGTCCGGGATGCGCTGGGCGGCGAGCGTGCCGCTCGGCGTCGGTCGACTCACCGCCGAGTGCGTGCACGACGACCCGCCGTCGCAGCGCCGACCGCGCAACGGCTCGACGAGCGCATCCGGGCCGGGCTGGCGCCGCTCGTCGACGAGGTGCGCGAGCCGCAAGCCGCAGCTCGCGGTCGGCACGAGCGGAACGCTCGAACGACCTCGTGCGCATGGCGGTCGCGTTCGGCGTCCGGCGAGCGGACGATGCCGGCGAGCACCAACGCGCTGCGCGCGACCCGCGCCGACATCGAGGCGCTGCACGAGCGCATCATGGCCGCCAAGACGTCGGAGCGGCGGCGCATGCCCGGCCTCGAGGAACAGCGGCGCGCCGAGCTGCTCCCCGCCGGTTCGACGCTGCTGGTCACCGCGCTGGAGCTGTTCGAGCTCGACGGCCTGATCGTGAGCGACTGGGCGCTGCGCGAAGGCATCGTGCTCGACGCGGTGCGCAGCCACGATCCGAGCGACTGGTCCGACGACCCGCCGCGACTGCGGCGCGCGTCGGTCGCCGGCCTCGCCCGGCGCTGCAACTCCGACGTCGCGCACACGCGCCACGTCGCCCGGCTCGCACTGCGGCTGTTCGACCAGACCACCGAGCTGCACGAGCTCGGCGAGCGCGACCGCGAGATGCTCGAGTTCGCGGCGCTGCTGCACGACATCGGCCAGCACGTGTCGCGCAAGGGCCACCACCGCCACGCGGCCTACCTCGTCGAGAACGGCGAGCTGCGCGGCTTCGAGCCGTCCGAGGTCGCGTTCCTGGCCGCGCTCGTGCGCCACCACCGGCGCGGCGACCCCAAATCCTCCGAATCGCGCTTCGGCGCACTGTCGCCCGAAGACCGCATCCGCCTGCGGAAACTGGCCGCGATCTTGCGGGTCGCGGACGGCCTCGACCGGGGCCGTCGGGGCGGTGTTGAGGATCTCGACGCGTTTGTGGGTAAAGACCTCGTTGTCATTCGACTTACGGCCCACGACGACGCCGAGCTGGAGCTCTGGGGTGCCCGCAGACGCCGCGAACTGTTCGAGAAGGTCTTCGCGCGCGAGCTGGAGCTCGTCGTCGGCGGGTCGCGGATGCCCGCAGACGTCTGACCAGCACTCTCCGGATTGGGGTTCGAGCCCCGCGATTGGGGAACCGTGGCGTCGAACATCCGAATGGTCGCGGCAGACCGACAACTGGCAGAGGAACGGCGCTATGAGCCCCACTCGCAGAGAGCTGGTCCGCGCGACCCGCACACGCATCGTCGACGCCGCCGGACGCCTCGACGCGTGAGCGAGGCGCCAGCGGTTTCAGCATGGACGTGCTGGCCAAGGAGGCCGGCGTCGCCCGAGCGACCGTGTACGAGCACTTCCGCTCGAAGCGCGCCGTGCTCGACGAGCTCGCGTCGTCGATCGCCCGCTCGGTCACGATGGACGAGACGCGCATCGGCCACCAGCGACCCGCTCGTCGCGCTGCGCGACATGCTCGGCGCGGTGTGCCGCCACTGGGCCGAGCACGAGGAGCGCATGAACGGCCTGCGCACGCTCACCGCCCTCACCGGCGGCGATCAGGCCGGCGAAGGCATCGACGAGAAGCAGCTGCGCCGGCTCGTCGAGGCGCTCGCGGCCGCGGGCCAGATGCGGGCGCACTGGACCGTCGACGAAGCCACCGACGCGCTCGGCGCGCTCACGTCGTACGCGACCTACGAGCGCCTGCGGCGCGCACCGCGCACGCCGGAGCAGGTCGAAGGCGTCCTGGCCAAGCTCGTGGTGTCGATCGTCAGCCGCGGTGCGACCGGTGGCCCAACCCGTGCCCGCGGGCAGCGAGTACTCGCCTAGGCGAAGTCGACGAAGCCGAGCTCGTCGCTCGCGGGCCGGAACGCGGCGCGCACGCGCATGCCGACGCGTGCGTCGGCCGGGATCGAGCGTCGGGCATCGGCGCGATCATGCGAGCGCCCGTCCTCGTCGAGGTCGACCGTCGCGACCACGAACGGGACGCGTTCGTTGAACGGCGGCACGCCGTTCTGGCGGATCACGGTGAACGAATAGACCGTGCCGTTGCCCGCTCGCGGTGACCCATTCGAGGGTCTGCTTGCCGCAGTGGCTGCACAGCATCCGCGGCGTAGTGCTGGTGCAGGCCGCACGTGGTGCAGTGCTGCATCCGGAGCTCGCCCCGGCCCGCGCCCTCCCAGAACTCGCGGTCCTCGTTCGATCGGGCGGGGCATCAGCCACTTCGGGACCTCGGTCCAGTCGTCGGCGTCCAGTCGCTCATCGTCCTCCGTGCCCGAGCACGACCGTGCCCTGGGTCGACAGCCAGCCGCCGCTGCCGTGCGCGACCGCGATCTCGGCGCCCGTCGACCTGGCTGTCGCCCGCTTCGCCGCGGAGCTGGCGCGTCGCCTCGCACAGGAGGAACAGGCCGCGCATGCCGGGATGCGTGGCCGAGAGGCCGCCGCCGTCGGTGTTCGTCGGCAGCGCACCGCCGAGGCGCAGGTTGCCGCCGTTGTCGGTGACGAACGCGCCGCCCTCGCCTTTCGGCGCGAAGCCGAGGTCTTCGAGCACGACGAGCACCGTGTAGGTGAACGAGTCGTACATCGCGAACATGTCGACATCGGCGGGGGTGATGCCCGCCTCGGCGAACGCCTTCGGTCCGCTGACCGCGGCCGCGGTGCGCGTCATGTCGGCCATCGCCGTCGATCGAGTGGTGCGTCGTGCCGCCGGCCGCGCCGCGCACGAACACCGGCCGGTGCGCGAGATCGCGGGCGCGTTCTTCGGTGGTCATGATGATGCAGCAGCCGCCGTCGGAGATCACGCAGCAGTCGAGCTTGTGCAGCGGATCGGCGACGAGCCGCGAGCCCATGACGTCGTCGACCGTGAGCGGGTCGCGGTACATCGCGTGCGGGTTGCGGCGCCGCGTGCTCGCGGGTCTGCACCGAGATCGACGCGAGCTGCTCGGGCGTCGTGCCGTACTCGTACATGTGGCGCTGCGCGGCCATCGCGTACGCGCCGACGAGCGTGAGCCCGGTCGGGAACTCGTACGACATCGGGCAGCGGCAGCGCCGCCGCGCGCCGCCGCCGCCTCCACCGCCGGTACCGAGCGTGCGGCCCGACGCCGAGAGTTGGTTGTTGCCGTAGACGATCGCGACGGTGTCGACGTCGCCGTTCTGGATCGCCCGGTACGCGTGCATCGCGTGGAACTCGAAGCTCGACCCGCCGACGCTCGACGACTCGAGCCAACGTCGGCGTGAGCCCGAGGTACTCGGCGAGCGCGACCTCGTGCATCCCGCCGTAGCCGGCGCTGGCCAGGCCCTCGATGTCGCCCTTCTCCAGCCCGGCGTCGTCGAGCGCGCGCCGGAACGACTGCGCCTCGAGCATCACCGCGCTCAGGTCGGGCGTGACCGGCCCGTCCGACAACCCGACCCCGACGATGCACACCGGTCTCTGCACGGCGGCGAAGCTAGCCGTTCCAGTCGGTAGAACGGTGCACCTTCGGTCGTAAACTCCGCGGCCATGCGCATGGACGACATGATCCTGGTCAGCGTCGACGACCACGTCGTCGAGCCCCCCGACCTGTTCGAGAAGCACGTCCCCGCGAAGTACAAGGACATCGCGCCCCGGATCGAGCACATGCCCGACGGTACCGACAAGTGGCGGTTCCTCGACTTCGAGATCCCGAACGTCGGGCTCAACGCGGTCGCCGGCCGGCCGCCCGAGGAATACGGGATGGACCCGACGAGCTTCGAGGAGCTGCGCCCGGGCACCTACGACGTGAAGCAACGCGTGCTCGACATGTCGGCGAACGGTCTGCTCGGCTCGCTCAACTTCCCGTCGCTCCCCGGTTTCGCGGGCCGCCTGTTCGCCGCGCTCGACGACAAGGACGCCGCGCTCGCGCTGTGCCGCGCGTACAACGACTGGCACATCCACGAGTGGTGCGGCGCCGCACCCGATCGCTTCATCCCGCTCGCGATCCCGCCGATCTGGGATCCGGTCGCGCGTCGCCGACGAAGTGCGCCGCGTCGACAAGCTGGGTTGCCACACGATCACGTTCCCGGAGAACCCGGTGCCGCTCGGACTGCCGAGCCTGCACACCGACCACTGGGATCCGTTCTGGCAGGCGTGCAGCGACGTGGGCACGATCGTCAACATGCACATCGGTTCGTCGGGGCAAGCTCGCGATCACCGCGATGGACGCACCCGTCGACGTGATGATCACGCTGCAGCCGATGAACATCGTGCAGGCGGCGGCCGACCTCACGTTCTCGCCGGTGTTCAAGCAGTTCCCCGACGTCAAGGTCGCGCTCTCCGAAGGCGGGATCGGTTGGATCCCCTACTTCCTCGAGCGCATGGACCACTCGTACAAGGCGCACAAGGCGTGGACGTTCGCCGACTTCGGCGACAAGCTCCCGAGCGAGGTGTTCATCGAGCACGTCATCCTGTGCTTCATCGAGGACGACTTCGGCGCCCGCAACGCGCGCGAGATCGGGACCGATCACATCTGCATCGAGACCGACTACCCGCACAGCGACGCGATCTGGCCCGACGCCCCCGAGCGCTTGATGCAGGCGTGGGACGGCACCGATCTCACCGACTCCGAGATCAACCAGATGACGCACGAGAACGCGATGCGCTTCTTCCGCTTCGACCCGTACTCGATCCGGCCGCGCGAGAAGTGCACGGTCGGCGCGCTGCGGGCCGAGGCGGCCGGGCACGACGTGTCGATCGTGTCGAAGGGCCGCCGGGTCGAGCACAACGAACCGATGACACTGGCCGGGTTCGTCGACCCGACCGCGTGAGCCCCACTGCGTGACCGATCACGTTCAGCACAACCGCGCGTTCTGGGACGCCGACGCCGACAGCTACCAAGCCGTACACGGCGACGCGCTGGCGGGCGCGCCGCTGCGCATGGGGCGCGTATCGCGTTCCCGAGTCGGAGCTGCAGGTGCTCGGCGACTCGCGCGGGCAGCGACGTGCTCGAGCTCGGGTGCGGCGCCGCGCAGTGGTCGATCGCACTGCGCCGCCGACGGCGTCGCGCGTCGTCGGCCTCGACGTTTCCCGGCGCCAGCTCGCGCACGCCCGCCGGGCCGGCGCCGACGCTCCCGCTCGTGCAGGCGAGCGGTGAACAGTTGCCGTTCGCCGACGCCGCGTTCGACGTCGTGTTCTGCGACCACGGCGCGCTGAGCTTCTGCGACCCGACGATCACCGTTCCCGAATGCGCGCGCCTGCTCCGCCCGGGCGGGCTGCTCGCGTTCTGTTGCACGCATCCGCTGCTGTATCTCACGTGGGACGACGACGCGCGAGCAGCAGACCCGCAAGCTGCAGATCGACTACGCCGACCTCGGCCGCATGCCGCTCGCCGAGGGGACGATCGACTGGGTGCTCCCGCCGGGCGAATGGATCCGCGGTGCTGCGCGCGAACGGATTCGCGATCGAGGATCTCGTCGAGCTGTGCGCGCGCCCGACGCGGTCACGACGTACACCGAGTTCGCGCCGCCGAAGTGGGCGCGGCGCTGGCCCGCCGAATGGATCTGGCGCGCCCGTCGGACCTAACGGAGGATCAGCGAGTCCTCGAGTGCTTTGAACAACCGCGGTGTTCCCGTCTTGGCGTGCACGCCGATCACGATGAGGGTCGAACCCGACGCGACCGCGAGGAGCTCCATGGAGTAGCCGTCGCGCGCCTTGAGATGCGCGTCCATTGCGGGCAGGTTGTCGCGCGTGATCGCGCTCTTCTTGATCAGCTTGCCCTGCACGCCGTCGATGTTGCTGTTGACCATCGAGTCGAGCGCGGCTTCGACACGATCCGTTGAGATCACACTGGGCAGCTGGACGCTCAGCGCGACCGCCTCGTAGTCACGCGCGCTCACCAGGGCGGTGTACACGGTGGCGGGCCGCGAGTCGATTGTCATCGTCTCGGTATCGACCGCCGGCGTTTGCGGGAGTTGGATCTGGAACGTGCCGTCGGGCGCGGTGTAGGTCACCCCGTTCCCCGCGACGAACGCACTCGTACCCGCCGGGAGCGGGTCGGAGTGGAAGTGCTCAAACCCGAGCACCGCGGCCACCGCGATCGCAACCGCCAACGACCGCGATGCCGAGGCGAGTCGAGCGGGGCGGACCGCTCGGCGCGGTCACGATGACGGCCGGCTGCCACGCTTCCGTGAGCGGCGGCGCCGACGGCGGCGGGCGCGGCCGAGCGCGGGCGGAGGCGGCAAGGTCCACGCCGGGGCGCCGGCCGTCACGACCTGCAGCGCGACGCCGCAGTGCGTGCACGATTCACCGTCTCCCAGCAGGAGATATCCGCACGACGGGCATTTGCGCATCGAGGGCTATCGGCCGCGCCTCAGGCCGAACTGAGAGCGTTTTGGCCCAGTGTGACCAATCAGCGCCTTTCGCTTACTACCCCGCGCCTACCGCCGTTCGAAGGTGACGCCGGCGGCTTCCCGGTCCCAGGTGTGCTCGGTGACGCCTTCGTCGCGGAGCTGGTACTTGAGCACCCGGCCGACGGGGTTGCGGGGCAGGTCGGCGCGGAACTCGATGTAGCGCGGGATCGCGAAGAACGGCACCCGATCGGCGACCCAGCGGCACAGCTCTTCTTCGCTGACCCGGGCGTCGTCCTGCAGCACCGCGGTGACCTTGACGTCGTCCTCGCCGAGCGGACTCGGCACCGCGTGCACGGCGACGTCCTTGATCACGCGCGTGGCCGAACAGCACCTTTTCCATCTCGAAGCTCGAGATGTTCTCGCCCCGGCGGCGCAGCGCGTCCTTCTTGCGATCGACGAAGTAGATGTAGCCGTCTTCGTCGATGCGCCCGAGGTCGCCGGTGTGGAACCAGAGGTTGCGCGTGGCTTCGACGGTGGAGTCGGGCCGGTTCCAGTAGCCCGCGAACATGAGGTTCGGTCCGTTCGGCCGGCACACGATCTCGCCGACCTCGCCGGCTGGCGACCTCGACGTCGTCGTCGTCGACGAGCCGGACGTCGAACTCGACCAGGTTCGGCTTGCCCGCCGCGCCGGGCTTGTTCGGTTCGCCCGCGTCGAGCATCGAGATCAGCGACGCCTCGGTCAGGCCGTAGCCGCCACTGAAGGTCTTGCATCCGAAGCGCTGCTGCCACAGCCGGTCGGTGTCGGGCGGCATCGGCGCGGCCGCGCACAGGCGCAGCTTGTGGCCCAGCTGGTCGGGATGGTCGTCGGCGTTGGCGATGAGGATCGCGGGCGAGCCGAGCATGCTCACCATCGTGGCGCCGGTGCGCTTGATCTCGGGCCAGAAGTTGCTCACCGAGAACCGGCGCTCGATCGCCGGCGTGACCGCCGGTCAGCAGCGAGCCGACGACACACACCGAGATCGCGTTGAAGTGGAACAGCGGCAGCGGCGTGAGCACGACATCGTCGGCGCGGCGTTGCCACGCACGTGCGATCTGGTCGGCCAGGCTCACGATGTAGTTGTGCGGGAGCATGCAGCCCTTGGACGGACCGGTCGTGCCCGCGGTGTAGATGAAGCACGCGAGATCGCCGGGCCGCACGTTGGCGTCGGCGACCGGGTCGTCGCTTCCGGCGTCGAGCGCGTCCTGCCACGACACGACGGGCCGCGCGTCGATCACCGCGTCGGGCGGGTCGACGGTGATGCAGTGCGTCAGCGCGGGCGTGCTCTCGTCGCCGACGACTTCGACCGCGCGTGACGCGAAGTCGCCTTGCACGATGAACACCTTGGCGCCGGAGTCGGACGAGTTGGTGGCGCAGGAACTCGCCCTTGTACGCGGTGTTGATCGGCACCTGCACCGCGCCGAGCTTCAAGGCCGCGAAGAAGCTGATGACCTGTTCGGCCCGGTTCTCGAGCAGCGTCGCGACCCGGTCGCCGTGCTCGACTCCCGATCTCCCGCAGGCTGTGCGCGAGGCGGTTCGACGCGAGATCCATCTCCCGCGCCGTCAGCTGCACGATGTCTTCGCCGCTGTTGGAGAAGTCGAGGTAGGGACCGTCGGGATCGGAAGCGAGGCGCTCGGCGAGCGCCGCGAGAACGGTGGTCTGCGGCCGCGTCATGGACATGACATTAGCGTCAGGAAGCGTCGCTTCGGGAGCCGCGGACCCGCGGCCGACGCACACCGACTCCGCGTTGCGATCGGCGCTCGGCGAAGTGGGTCTCGAGCACCCACGCCCGCTTCAGGTAGAGGTGCACGTCGACCTCCCAGGTGAAGCCCATCCCGCCGAACACCTGCGTCGCGGCCTTGCCGTTGGCGATCGCGGCGTCGCCCGCCATCACCTTGGCCCCGTGGACCAGCCGGCCCGTCGTCTCGGTGTCGCCGGTCCTCGTCGAGCGCCGCGCCCGCGCTGTAGACGGCGGCCCGGGCGACCTCGGTGCGCGTGAGCATGTCGGCGAGCATGTGCTTGATCGCCTGGAACCCGCCGATCGGCCGGTCGAACTGCACCCGCTCCTTCGCGTACGCGACCGCGAGCTCGGTGAGCCGGTCGGCCAGGCCGAGCTGGAACGCGGCGGTGAGCGTGGTGCCCGCGAGCATCCACGACCGGTGGTCGACGTCGCCGCGGCTCCCGTCGGGCAGCGTCGACGTCGCGCCACCGGGGTACACGGGATCGAGCGGCCAGGGCGAAGGCTCGGCGCTCGACATCGCGCGGGATCGACGAGTCCTGCAGCCTGTCCGCCCGATCCGTCGACGAACAGCACGTCGAGTGCGTCGAGGTGCTCGATCCAGATCGGCGGCGACATCGATGACCGCGCCCGCGATCCGGCCGTCGCCGAGCAGCAGCGACGCGACGAGCGGACCGGGAACGCAGAACCGGCCGAGCTGTTCGAACACGACTACGCAATCGGCCCACGAGAAACCGTCGGCGCGGAGCGAGAACACGCCCGCGCGCTCGCGAGCTCGTCGAACAGGGCGCGGTCGAAGCCGGCGCGGCACGCGTTCGATCGGCGACGCGCGCCGCGAGCATCGACGCGATGCCGTCGCGCAGCGCGACCTGGTCGTCGGAGAGATCGAGATCCATTACCGCGGCTCCCGGGGCAGGCCGAGCACTCGCTCGCCGATGATGTTGCGCTGGATCTGCGACGCGCCGGCCGCGATCGTGAGCGCAAGCGTGCGGAGCCGTTCCTCGACGAGCTCGTTGTCGTCGATGTGCAACGCGTCGCGACCCAGCGCCTTCAGGCAGAGCTCACCGAAACGTTGGCGCGCTTCCGAGTACGCCAGCTTCATGACCATCGCGCCCGGACCGGTCGTGCCGCGTGTCGACTGCGAGACGTTGCGCTTGGTCAGCGCCCACAGCGCGTCGAAATCCGCGATGCAACGACCGAGCTCGATCTCGAGATGCTCCGTGGTCGACCTTGGCGAGCGGCTGGCGAGGTCTTCGGCCAGGCGGATCGAGTCGACGAGCTCACTCACGAACGCGGTGCCGCGCTCGTACTTCAGCGTGACGTTCGTGACGCGCCAGCCGTCGTTCTCGTCGCCGACGCGGTTCCCGACCGGCACGCGCACGTCGGTGAGGAACACCTCGGCGAACTCCGAGCTGCCGAGCACCGTCTTCAGCGGCCGCACCTCGATGCCGGGCAGGTCCATCGGGAGGATCAGCCACGAGATGCCGCGGTTCTTCGGCGCTTCCGGATCGGTGCGCACGAGGAACTCGCCGACATCGGCGATCTGGCCGAACGAGCACCAGATCTTCTGGCCGTTGAGGATGTAGTCGTCGCCGTCGCGATCGGCACGCGTGCGCAGCGACGCGAGGTCGGAACCCGCACCCGGTTCGGAGAAACCCTGGCACCACACCTCGTCGCCGCGCAGGATCTTGGGAGGTGCTCGGCCTTCTGCTCGTCGGTTCCCTCTTCGATGAGCGTCGGCCCCGCGTGCAACGTGCCCACGAAGTTCACGCCGACGTACGGGCGCACGGGCCCGCGCCGTCTCTTCGTAGAAGATCAGCTGCTCGGTCGGCGACGCACCGCGGCCGCCGTACTCCTTGGGCCAGTGCAGTCCCGCGTAGCCCGCGTCGAACAGGCGCCGCTGCCAGTCGGTGTCCCACTTGCGGCGCTCGGGCCACGCGTCGCGGGGCGGCTGCGGCGCGAGCGTGGGCAGCGACGTGTCCAGCCACGCGTGCAGTTCTGCACGAAACGATTCGTCGGCGTCCGAGTAGCGCAGCTCCACGAAGGGGGAGTCTACGAGTGCGTGCTGACCGCGATCGCCTCGACGAAAGCCGAACGGGTGGGTGCGTCCCAGAGCCACGACTCGAGGTAGAGACGGTGGCCGTCGGCGTCGCGGAGCTGCAGGCTGCGCCCGAGGAAGAACAGCTCCTGCCACCAGCGGGAACCGTCGCAGACCACTTCGGCCGACGCGAGTCGAGCACCACGGGCCGCAACCCGACGCGGTACACCGACGCACCGTCGACCACGATGCGTTGGCGGCATTGCAGCCACAACGCCAGGCACATCGTCGCCGGGAACAACAGGCTGAAGTCGCCGCAGACCGAACGCGAGCACGGCCCAGCCGGTCGCGGTCGCGAGCGACCAGTTCGCGGTTCCCGAGCTCGGTCGGTACTCCCCCGCGGGTATCACTGCACTTGCGCTTCCCTGCGCCACGGGCTGATTGTCGACCGGCTGCGAGCCGACCTCAAGACCCTCTCTAGGATCAGGGCGATTCCGGCGAAATCACCCGCCCTTCTCACCCGCCCGACTCGCCCGAAATGGTCCAAGGAGCGCCCCGATGGAGCTGCCCAAGATCGTCAGCGTCGACGACCACGTCGTCGAGCCCGCGCACCTCTTCGAGCGCTGGCTGCCGGCCAAGTTCCGGGCCGCGGGCCCGCACGTCGAACGGCGCGGCATCGGCGAGATGGCGCACATCGGCGGCGGCGTCTACGAGCAGTCGTTCGACGAGAGCGGCCCGAAGGCCGACTGCTGGGTCTACGAGGACCTCGTCTACATCAACAAGCGCCATGTGGCCGCGGTGGGCTTCGACCGCGACGACATGACGATGTCGCCCATCACCTACGACGAGATGCGCCCGGGTTGCTACGACCCGAAAGTCGCGCATCGACGACATGGAGATGAACTGGGTCGAGTCGTCGCTGTGCTTCCCCACGTTCCCGCGTTTCTGCGGTCAGACGTTCCTGGAGGCCAAGGATCGCGAGCTCGCGGAAGCGTGCGTGTACGCGTACAACGACTGGATGGTCGAGGAGTGGTGCGGCGACAGCGGCGGTCGGCTCATCCCGCTCACGTTGATCCCGTTGTGGGACGCCGACCTCGCCGCCGCGGAAGTGCGCCGCAACGCGGCGCGCGGCGTGCACGCGGTGTGCTTCAGCGAGATCCCGCCCAAGCTCGGCCTGCCGTCGATCCACTCCGGCGAATGGGATCCGTTCTTCGCCGCGTGCCAGGAGACGAACACCGTCGTGTGCATGCACATCGGTTCGTCGTCGCAGATGCCGGCCACGTCGGGCGACGCGCCGGTTGCGGTGGCCGCCACGCTCAGCTTCAACAACGCCATGGCGTCGCTCTCCGACTTCTTGTTCTCGGGCAAGCTCGTGCAGCTTCCCCGACCTGAAGCTCGCGTACTCCGAAGGCCAGATCGGCTGGCTGCCGTACGTGTTGGAACGCGCCGACGACGTGTGGCGCGAACACCGGGCGTGGGGCGGCGTGAAGGACCTCGTGCCCGAGCCGCCGTCGACGTACTACTACCGCCAGATCTACGGCTGCTTCTTCCGCGACCGCCACGGTCTCGAGTCGCTCGATCGCGTCGGCGTCGACAACATCACGTTCGAGACCGACTACCCGCACACCGACTCCACGTGGCCCGACACCAAGGTGATCGCGGAGAAGATGGTCGAAGGCCTCTCCGACGCCGACATCTACAAGATCATGCGGGGCAACGCGATCCGCATGCTGTCGCTGAACGCCGACGGACTGGCTCTTTGATCAGGAGCAGGTCGCGCCGGGCGGGGGCACGGTGAGGTCGAGGAGATAGCGGTTGACGGTTCCGTCGACGCAGTCGTTGCCGCGCCCGTACGACGTGTGGCTCGCGCCCCGACGGCGGTGAGCAGCCGACCCGAGTCGAGCTGCGACGCCAGCGACTGCGCCCACGCGTACGGCGTGGCGGGATCGTGCACGGTGCCCACGACGACGATCGGCGGCGCACCGGGCGCGTGGATCGGCGCGACCTTGCCTTGTGGCGCGACGGGCCAGAACGTGCACGGGAGTCCGAGCCACACCGTCGACACGCCGAACCGCGGCGCGACGCGCTCGACCGTGCGCCGCGAGCGCCTGGACCGCGGCCACGGTCGTCGGTACGGGCGCGTCGATGCAACCGGTCGCGTAGAACGCGTCGGTCTCGTTGGAGTACTTCCCGCCGGTCATGCGGCCGGTGTAGGCGTCGGAGAGCACGAGCAGCTTGTCGCCCTTTCCGCCGCCGGCCTGCGCCGAGCGCGGCCGCGAGCGCCGAGTAGCCATCGGCACCCGAATAGAGCGCGCTCGCCACGCCGAGGTCGAACTCGCCGGGGCCGAGCGTGCGCGACTCGCCGTCGACCGTTCCCGGGATCGGCTCCTGCGCGATCGTCGTGGACAGGTCGTCGTACGCGGCGGCGGGGTCGGTGCCGTGCGCGAACGCGCAGCGACTTGTCGGAGCGGCAGTACGCGAAGAACGCGTCGAGATCGGCGTCGAAGCTCTTGGCCTGATCGAGCGGTCGTGTCGGCGTACGAGAGCGCGGGATCGACGGCGCCGTCGAGCACCATCGCGCGCACGTGCTTCGGGAACATGTCGGCGTACATCGCGCCGAGGAACGTGCCGTAGGAGAAGCCGACGTAGGTGATCTGCGGTACACCGATCGCGGCGCGGATCGCGTCCATGTCGCGCGCACTCGCGGTCGGTCGAGACGTACGGCAGGATCGCGGAACTGTTCTTGCCGGCACGCGTGCGACGAAGGTCTGCGACGCCGCGACGTTCTGGGCCACGGCGGCGGCCGTCTGCGCGATGCGGTTCGACCGCGTAGAACGAGTCGAGATCGTCGAGGCAGTGCACCGGAGCGCTCTGCGCCGACGCCGCGCGGGTCCCACGAGACCAGATCGAAGGAATCGCGGATCTCCGCCGGGAAGCACGTCCGCGGCGTCGCGTAGCAGCTCGAGGCCCGGAGCCGCCGGGCCCGCCGGGGTTGGTGAACAGCACGCCCTATGGCGCTTCCCGACGCGCGGGCAGACGGGCGAGCGCGAGCGTGATGTGCGGGCCGTCGGGCTCGGCGTAGTCGAGCGGGACCGAGAGCGAGCCGCACTCGCACCTTTCCGCACGGGCGTCCAGGCGACTGTGCCCGTCGTCTCGTCGCGCAGCGGGACGGTCGCATCGCCGCCGGCTCCGGCGCAGGCGGCCGTGGCGACCACGAGCGCGACGGCGAGACCAGCGCGCCGACGTCGCAGCGAGACGGTCGACCGCCCATGCCGTCACCCTAGGCTGGGCGCCGTGTTCCGTCTCAGCGCGCACGCCGACCCCGCGTTCCTCGCCGAGATGCTCTACGAAGCCGTGAACTGGCACGACGACGGCGCCGAGGAACGGCCCGCCGATGGACGCGGTGCTCGGCCGATTCGCAGAACGCGCGCTACGTCGACGACTGGGGCCGGACGGGCGACGTCGCGATGTCTGCGCTCGATCGCACGCGACGAACCGGTCGGCGCGGCCTGGCTGCGCCGGTTCACTGCGGCGGAGCCCGGATACGGCTACGTCGCCGACGACGTTCCCGAGCTCTCGATCGGCGTGTTCCCGGAGTTCCGCGGCCAGAAGGTCGGCACGTTGTTGATGGGTTCGATCATCGCCCGCGCCGAGCGTGACCACGTACGCGGCGATCAGCCTCAGCGTGAATCGCGAGAATCCTGCGAAACGCCTGTACGCGCGCGTGCGGTTTCGAGGTCGTGGGCGAGCCCGGCCGACAGCGCTCACCATGCTCCTCGAACTCACCTGATTCCAGCCCTCCGGTTCCGCATACGCTGGCCCGGGTTCGTCATCGCTGGGCTCGGCTACCGAGGAGGTATGCAGCCGGATGCAAGACGAGCCGCAGGATACGCGCAAGCGCCGGAGACCGGCGGTCCCGCGCCGCCCGCCGTTCGAGGCCCCGCACTCGAACGGCGCGGTGCACCACGACGACGAGCCGCCGCAAGCGGAAGCACGCGCCGTGGGAGTTCCTGATCCTCACGCTTGTTCGTCTTGATCATGTGCATCGGGATCATCCTCGGGTGGACGCTGGTGGGCTCGCACGTCACCCGAGAAGCTCGACGCGCAGCCGTCGGCCCAGCGTCTCCGCCGCGTGCAACGACCGCGCGTGACGAAGTTGAAGGCACTTCCCGAACCCGACCCACGCGGCAGACGGCACCGAACGGGCCGCGCGCGTGCGCGCCGAGAACGTCGTCCTGCGGCGAAATGGTGGCCGAGATCGCGGCGGTGCACCCGAGGTCGACAGACCCGGCCGCGGGCGTGCGAAGGCTGGACCAAGGACTGGACGCGCATGATCGACGCGCGCGACGCGTACGCCGACTCGCTCGCGGCGTCGCGGCACGTCCAAGAACCCCAACGCCAAGGTGCGCTTCATCTATCCGGCCAGCGAACGCGATCACGCCGGTCACGCACGAACATGGACGACTACGTGCGGGAGAGCACCCCCGTCTCGACTCGTGCTTCACCGCCGCGTTGCAACTCGAGGTCGTGGAGGGACCACGCGACTACGAGAAGGTGACGAAATGACAGCGACAGACTGCGAAGGCAAGGTCGCGCTCATCACCGGCGCCGGGAGCGGCATGGGCCGCGTCCGCGGCGGAGTTGTTCGCGAGCGAAGGCGCGACGTGTCGTCGTCACCGACGTCGGTCGACGAGCGGCGGAACGCCACCGTCGAGGCGATCCGCGCCGCGGGCGGCGACGCCACGTACGTGCGCGCCGACGTTTCGAAGTGGGCCGACTGCGAAGCGATGGTGAAGCACGCGACCGACACCTACGGCGCGCTGCACGTGCTCTACAACAACGCCGGGATCTTCCCCGCCGACGACGGCGGCGTGCTCGACACGCCCGAGTCGACGTGGGAGAAGGTCATGGACATCAACCTGAAGGGCGTGTGGCTCGGCTGCCGGGCCGGTATCCCGGCGATGATCGCGTCGGGCGGCGGCAGCATCGTCAACGTGGCGTCGTTCGTCGCGCTCGATGGGCGCGGCGACCGCGCAGATCGCGTACACCGCGAGCAAGGGCGGCGTGCTGTCGATGACGCGCGAGATCGCGGTCGAGTACGCGCGCCAGGGCATCCGCGCCAACTCGCTGTGCCCCGGACCCGATCCAGACCCCCCTGCTCGAAGAGCTGCTCTCCGATCCGGCCCGCCGCGCCCGCCGCCTCGTGCACATCCCGATGGGCCGCCTCGGCCGGGCCGAGGAGCTCGCGAAGGCCGCGCTCTTCCTCGCCTCCGACGACGCCTCGTTCATGACCGGCGCGTCGCTCGTGGTCGACGGCGGCATCACCGCCGCGTACGTCACCCCCGAGTAAATAGGCTGGTCGATGACATCGCCCGATGCCGTACGGGAATGCTGCGACGCGACGGAGCTCGAAGAAGCGATCGCCGCGGGCCGGATCGACACCGTCGCTCGTCGCGTTCCCCGATCTGCAGGGCCGGCTCGTCGGCAAACGGGTGACCGGCACGTACTGGCGCGAGCACATGGGCGGCGGCGCGCGAGCCGCTGCACATGTGCAACTACCTCCTCGCCGTCGACAGCGAGATGAACGTGCTGCCGGGGTACGAGTTCGCGAGCTGGGAACAGGGCTACGGCGACATGGCCGCGCCAACCCGATCTCGCGACCATCCGCGACGATCCCGTGGCTCGAGAAGACCGCGCTCGTGCTGTGCGATCTGCTCGACGAGGACACGGGCGCGCCGGTCGAGGTGTCGCCCCGCCGCATCCTGCAGCGGCAAGTCGAGCGGGCCGCGGCCGCGGGCTTCACGCTCAACTTCGCGAGCGAGCTCGAGTTCTTCTTGTTCCGCGAGTCGCTCGAAGAAGCGGCGGCCAAGGACTACACGAACCTCACGCCGCACTCGCTCGTCGTCGAGGACTACCACATCCTCCAGACGACGCGCGACGAGTACCTGATCCGCGACATCCGCAACGGCATCGACGGCGCGGGCGTACCGGTCGAGTTCTCCAAAGGTGAGGCCGGCAAGGGCCAGCACGAGATCAACCTCGTGTACCCGAACGCGGTCGAGATGGCCGATCGCCACGTGATCTACAAGAACGGCGTGAAGGAGATCGCGGCGCAGCACAACCGCGCCGTCACGTTCATGGCGAAGTACTCCTCCGACGAGGTCGGCTCGTCGTGTCACGTGCACTCGAGCCTGTGGTCGCCCGACGGCGACGACGCGCTCATGTGGGACGCGAGCGCGCCCGACCACCTCTCCCCCGCGATGCGCGGGCTGGCTCGGTGGTCAGATCGCGTGCGGGCGCGAGTTCGCGTGGATGTACGCGCCGACCGTCAACTCGTACAAGCGCTACCAGCCGGAGTCGTGGGCGCCGACCGCGCTCGCGTGGAGCGTCGACAACCGCACGTGCGGCTACCGCATCGTCGGCCACGGCGCGTCGTTCCGGCTCGAGTCGCGCATCCCCGGCGCCGACGCCAACCCGTACCTCGCGTTCGCGGCGACGATCGCGGCCGGCCTGCACGGCATCGAGCACGGCATCGATCCCGGTCCGCGCTTCAACGGCAACGCGTACGCGGCGCCCGACCTCGCCCGCGTGCCCGACAACCTGGTCGAGGCGATCGACGCGCTTCGCCGGTTCGAAGGTCGCGGCCGACGCGTTCGGCGCCGACGTGCACGACCATCTCCTCAACACCGCCCGCCAGGAGTGGGCGCACTTCAACCGCGCGGTCACCGATTGGGAACGGCGCCGGAACTTCGACCAATGGTGATCGTCGTGACGATCGTCGCTCTGACCGGGCGCCGGCTCGGCCGCACCGACAAGTGGCCGTACACCGGCGCGGCCGCGCTCCCCTATCGCTACCTCGACGCGGTACGTGCGCGCGGGCGGTCAGCCCGTGATCGTCAACGACGCGCGCGATCCGAAGGAGCTGCTCGCGCGCGTCGACGCGCTCGTACTCACCGGCGGCCCCGACGTCGATCCCGCGCGCTACGGCGAAGCACCGACACCCGAACATGTACGGCGTCGACGCGCGCCGACGACGACTTCGAGTGCGCGCTCGCCGAAGCCGCGACCGTGCGGTCGGTGCCGACGCTCGCGATCTGTCGCGGCATCCAGATCCTGAACGTCGCCCGCGGCGGCACGCTGTACCAGCACATCCCCGACGACCCCGGCGTTCCCGCGCACGGCCAGCCCGGCGTTGCGGGCGGCGCGCGCCGGCACGAGGTCGCGCCTCGACGCGCGACTCACTCGTCGCCGACGTCATGGGCACGACGACGCGTCACCGCGTCGTGCCATCACCATCAGGCGATCGACCAGCTCGGCGACGGCCTGCGCGTCGTCGGTCGCGCCGACCGACGGCATCGTCGAAGCGCTCGAGCTCGACGGCGCAGTTCCTGCTCGCGGTGCAGTGGCATCCCGAGGACACCGCCGACGAGGATCCCGCGCAACAGCGCCTGTTCGACGCGCTGGTCAGGCGGGCGGGGGGCTGATCCGGGCGCGCAGCTCGTGCTTCGGCACCTTGCCGCTCGGGTTGCGCGGCATCACGTCGATCACCTCGATGCCGCTCCGGGATCTTCTGCATCATCAGCCCGACGCTCTTGCAGTGCTCGCGCACGTCGGCCATCGTCGGCGCGTCGGCCGCGTCCTTGGGCACGACGAACGCCACGACCATCTCGCCGCGATCGACGTCAGGGATGCCGAGCACCGCCACGTCGGCGACCTTCGGGTGCGCGTAGAGCACGTCTTCGACCTCTTTGGCCGAGACGTTCTCGCCCTTGCGGATGATGATGTCCTTGACCCGGCCGGTGATGAGGATCGCGCCGTGCTCGTCGAAGCGCCCGAGGTCGCCGGTGCAGCAGGAAACCGTCGGCGGTGAACGCGTCCGCGTCGAGCGAGCTGTCGACGTAGCCCCGCATGACCTGCGGACCCTTCACCGCGATCTCGCCGTTCTCGAGGATCTTCATCGTGACGCCGCGCGTCGGCGTGCCCTCGGCCGTCGCCTTCGAGATGTCGGGCGCGTCGATGTCGGTCTGGGCGACGATCGGCGCCTCGGTCATGCCGTAACCCGACGTGGTGCCGATCGAGCTCGGGATGACGCTTCTTCAGCTCGTCGTGCAGTTGCGGCGGCTTGGTCGAGCCACCGCTCGGGAAGTCGCGGACGGTCGTGATAGGCGTCGGGATTGACGCGCGCCTCTTCGACGAGCGCGGCGTGGATCGCGGCCGCGCCGTTGGCGAGCGTGACCTTGTGCTTGCCGATCAGCTCCGTCGACGCGGCGCGCGGTCCACGACTCCATCAGCACCGCGGCCGAGCCCGTGAGCAACGGCGTGTACACGCCGATGATGATGCCGCCGATGTGGGTGAACGGGAACGCGACGAGCGCGATGTCGTCGGCGACCACGTGCGTCTTCTCCGCGTACCCGATCGCGCCCGCCAGCACCGAACGATCGGTGTGCTGCGCGCCCTTCGGGTCGGCGGTCGTGCCCGACGTGTAGAAGATCCAGCGGACGGGATCGTCGGCGGGATCGTCGAACGCCGCGGGCGGCGGCGGCAGCGTGGCCGGATCGCCTTCGGGATTGAAGTGATCGGCGACGAGCGTGTGCATGTCGTCGTTCTCGCCTGCGACCTGCTCGGCCAGCGCCTGGTAGTCGAACTTGTTCCACGTCGACGGCGTGATCAGCAGCTTGCACTTGCGTCTGCTTGGCGATGAACGACACCTCGCGGTAGCGGTAGATCGGGAGCATCGGGTTCTGCACCGCGCCGAGCCGGCACAGCGCGCCGACGAGCACCGCCGACTCCGTCCACGTCGGCAGCTGCCACGAGACGTTCGTGCCCTCGCTGACACCGAGCGCGTAGCAGGCCCGCGGCGGCGCGCTCACAGAGCTCCCGGTACTCGCGCGAACGTGGTGGTGCGATCGCCGTCGTACAGCATCACGCGGTCGGGCGTGGCCGCGGTGCGGCGCTCGATCAGCTCCCAGACGCTGCCGGTCGTCGATCGATCATCGCTTCGCTCGGCGACGCAATTCGGCGGAGGCCGGTCATACCGTGATGCCACCGTCGATCGAGACGACCGAGCCGGTCATGTAACGGCACTCGTCGGACGCGACGAACGCGACGACGTTGGCGATCTCTTCCGGCTGCGAGTTGCCGAGCGGCGACATCGCCTTGCGCATCGACCTTCCAGTCGACGCCTTCGGGGAACTCGAAGAACGCCTCCTGCAGCGGCGTTTCCATGCCGCCCGGGCGCGACGACGTTCGCCCGCACGCCGCGCTTGAGGTACTCGTCGGCGATGACCTTGGTGAGGTGGATGACGCCGGCCTTCGACGAGCAGTACGCGGCCGAGAACGGCTGCGACCTGATGCCCGGCGTTCGAGGCGATGTTGACGATCGATCCCGCCGCCGTCGAGGAGGTGCGGCAGCGCGGCCTGGCACACGAGGAACGTGCCGGTGAGGTTGACGCCGATGATGCGCTGCCAGTCGGCGAACGGCATCTCGTGGGTGTTGGCGAACTTGCCGATGCCCGCGCTGTTCACGACGACCTGCGGGCCGACCGAGGTCTTTGGCCGCGCCGTCCATGGCGGCCTTGCACCGAGTCGGGGTCGGAGACGTCGACCTGGTACGCCCGGGCGTCACCACCCGCTTCCGCGATCTCGGCCGCCGTCTTCTCCGCCGCGTCGACGGCGATGTCGAAGCACGCGACCGGCGCGCCTTCGCTCGCCAATTGGCGGGCGGTTGCCTGGCCGAGCCCCGAACCGGCCCGTCACCACTGCTACTCGTCCATCGAAGCGTCCCATGCGAGCCGAACCTAACGCGCCGACGCACGAACTCACGGTCCGGCGAAGCGCCGAGCACGTCGAGGTCGGGACGCAGGCGTGAGCGACCGACATAAGAAAGGTCAACGGCCCGCCGGTACGTAACCGGCGGGCCGTCGCGCGCTTGCTGCCCCTGGGGGGAGGGGGCAGGGAAGCGGTTCCCGCTGGCATCATCGGCTCTCCGCCGCGCCGGATGAGCAATCGCAGCGAGCGTCAGGAGCGACGCTTCGTATTGGTCGCGGCGCTCGTGCTCAGGCTCCATGACGGTGAAGGGGACGCGGCCGACGACGGTCTGGTCGATTTCGACCTGCCATTCGTAGCGGCCGGGGCTGAGCGGGAGACCGGCGATGTTCACCGCGAACGGGGCGTCGAGCTCGCTGCCGGGCGCGAGCCCGGCCGGGCGTCCGGCTTCGAACCGGCCCTGGAACTCGACCCGGGTGGCGCCGAGCGCCGCCTTCGGGCATGGGCAGGACGGGGTCGAGCCCGTCTTCGGTGACGAGCCGGGCGGCGAAGTCGTGCGGGATGTTCGCCGCGTCCCACGGGACCGCGATCTTCACCGCGAGCCCCATCGTGACCGGCGCGCCCCGGTAGATGCTCCAGCCCCCGCCGAGCACGTAGAGCTTGCCCGCGACCTCTTGGGCGTGGTCGCACAGGAGCAGCGTGGTCTTCACCGCCGTTGACGTTAGGTCAGAGGTCGGCGGTGTACGTGTCGGTGCCGGGAACGTCGCGAGGAACGGGCTCGCGAACCCGGCGCCCGCGACCATCCGGCGACGCGCTCGAACGTCGGCGATCGGGTCGCCGCGCAGAAGCCGAGCACGAGGTCGTGCGGCGGCGGCTCGGCCTGCGGAGATGATCGTGCGCTCGAGGGCGGAGACCGAGCGCGTCGACCGGCGCCGTCGAGAGGCCGAGCCGGCGCTTCGTCGGCGACGCGACGACCGCACCGGTGAGCCGCGGTCGAGCGCGACGATCGCGTCGACGTCGCCGGTCCGCCCGATCGCAGTCGATACACCGCGGTGTGCACGTGATCGCGACCCGGGAAGAGGCGGTCCTGCGCCGCGATCGTCTGCATCTCGCCGGCGACCCATGCGTCCCACTCGGCCTGCTTGCCGGGCAAGCACCCACGCGACCGCGAGGTACGAGCCGCGGCCGGATCGCCGAACAGGCGCCCGCGGCGGACGCAGCTCTTTGCACGCGCGGGTCGCGACGAAGCGCGCCCCGGCGAAGACCCCGGGCCCGCCGGTGACCGTCGCCGGAAAGTGGTCGCGCTCGTACCAGCGGTTGAACGTCGACCGCATGACCCGGGTGCGGCTCGATGTACGACACGATCGCCGTACCGATCGCGACCCGGAAGCCCGCCGGGCGCACTCATCGGCCGACCCGCTCCAGCGCGCCCCAGAGCGCGCGCTTGGTGTGCGCGAGCGCGGCCGGCGAGTTGCGGGCGATCAGCTCGCCGAGCGCCTGCGCCTCCGCCATGCAGCTCGTTCGGGCGGATCGACGACCTGCGAACAGATGCCGAGCTCGTACGCCGCGCCGCGCCGTCATCCGTTCGTGGCGGCCGACGAACGCCATGCGCAGCACCGCTTCCATCGGCGACTTCTTCGCGAGCGCGATCGTCTCGTACACGCGTCGCCTGGCCGACCGAGACGTGCGGATCGACGAACGTGGCGTCGGCGACGACGATCACGATGTCGGCGTCGGCGACGAAGTGCAGACCGCCGCCCGCGCACACGCCGTTGACCGCGGCGATCACCGGTTTCCACACGTCGTTGTGCCACGACGGTGAACCGCAGCTCGAACCGCTTCGTGCGGCGCGACTGCTCGCGTAGCGCGGCCGGGGTCGCGGGCGAGTTGGGCCATGTCGAGCCCGGTCTGGAACGCCTTGCCCTCGCCCGTGTTGACGATGACACGCACCTCAGGATCGGCGTCGAGCTCGCGCCAGGCCCGCTCGAGCTCCTCCATCATCCGCGCGTTCATCGCGTTCGCCGGCATCGGGCCGGTCGAACACGAGCCAGCCGACCGGACCCCGGCGCTCGACCCGGAGCGTCTCGGAACCCGGTCGCGGACTTCGGGCTCGGGCATGCGCATGGGGCTTTCGTCGTGTGGCAAGTTGTCGGCATGACCGACGACCAAGCTGCCCTTCGACGATACCGGGACTCGTCGCCCGGGCCGCCGTTTCGTTCGCCGACCGACGAGGCGCTCGTCGACGAGCGGCGAACGGCTCACGTTCGCGCAGCTCGCCGACGCAGGTCGACGCGGCCGCTCGCGCGCTGGTCGCGAGCGGCATCGAGCCCGGCGACCGGGTCGCGATCTGGGCGCCGAACTGCACGGAGTGGGTCGTCGCCGCGCTCGGCATCTTCGCGCGCGGGCGGCGTGCTCGTCCCGCTCGAACACGCGCTTCAAGGGCGGCGAGGCGCGCTACGTGCTCGAGCGGGCCGACGTGAAGATGCTCTTCACCGTCACCGACTTCCTCGACACGAACTACGAGGCGCTGCTTGCGCGCCGAGCCGGACGCTCCCCGAGCTGCGCGAGATCATCGACCTCCGCGGACCGGCCTGGACCGAGTTCCTCGCGGCGACGGCGGCGACGCGACCCTCCCCGACTCGATCGCCGGCGACGACCTCTGCGCGATCCTGTTCACGTCGGGCACGACCGGCCGGCCCAAGGGCGCGATGCTGACGCACGGCGCGACGGTGCGCGCGTACGACGCGTGGTCGACCGTCGTCGGGCTGCGCGCCGGGCGACCGCTACCTCGTCGTCAATCCGTTCTTCCACTCGTTCGGCCTGAACGCGGGCATCGTCGCGTAGCCTCGTCAAGGGCGCGACGATCATCCCGCACGCGGTGTTCGACGTCGACGCGGTGATGAAGCGCGCGGCCGAGGAGCACGTCTCGATGCTGCCCGGGCCGCCGACCGTCTACCAGTCGATCCTCGACCACCCGCGCCTCGCCGAGTTCGACATGTCGTCGCTGCGCCTCGCGGTAACGGGCGCGGCCGCGGTGCCCGTCGAGCTGATCCGGCGCATGCGGGCCGAGCTCGGCTTCGAGACGATCGTCACCGGCTACGGCCTCACCGAGGCGACCGGCATCGCGACGATGTGCCGCCACGACGACGATCCGGAGACGATCGCGACCACGTCGGGCCGCGCGATCCCCGACGTCGAGGTGCTGGTCGTCGACGACGAAGACCGTCGAGGTGCCGCGCGGCGAGCCGGGCGAGGTCGTCATCCGCGGCTACAACATCATGCGGGGCTTCATCCACGATCCCGAGGCCACCGCGGAAGCGATCGACGCCGACGGCTGGTTGCACACCGGCGACATCGCGGTCATGGACGACCGCGGGCTACATCACGCATCACCGATCGCACCAAGGACATGTTCATCGTCGGCGGCTTCAACGCGTACCCGGCCGAGATCGAGAACATGATCAACGAACACCCGGCGGTGGGTCAGGTCGCGGTCATCGGCGTGCCCGACGAACGCATGGGCGAGGTCGGCTACGCGTACGTGATCCCCCGCCTGAACGCGACGCATCACCGCCGACGAGCTGCAGAGCGTGGTGCCGGGAGAAGATGGCGAACTACAAGGTGCCGCGCCACTTCGAGATCGTCGACGACGTGCCGCTCAACGCGAGCGGCAAGGTGCTGAAGTACGAGCTGCGCGAGCGGCCGCGCCCGACTGCGTAGCTGGAGTCAGGCGTGGCCGGACGGCAAGCGCTGCGCGTGGGCCGAGAGCTCCGACCTCATGCGCGCGTATCACGACGACGAATGGGGCGTGCCGTCGCACGACGAGCACCCACCTCTTCGAGATGCTGATCCTCGAAGGCGCGCAAGCCGGGCCTGTCGTGGTCGACGATCCTGAACAAGCGCGAGAACTACCGGCGCGCGTTCGACGGCTTCGATCCGCGGCGAAGGTCGCGCGATACTACGACGAAGCCAAGCGGCGAAGCTGCTCGCACGATCCCGGGCATCGTGCGCAACCGGCTCAAGGTGGCGTCCGCGGTCGGCAACGCCAAGGCGTTCCTCGCGACGCGCAAGGAGCACGGTTCGTTCGCGAACTACCTCTGGGAGTGGGTCGACGGAACACCGATCGTCAACCGGCCCGCGCACGATCGCCGACCTCCCGGCCCGCACCGAGCTCTCCGATCGAGTCGGCAAGGACCTGAAGAAGCGCGGCTTCAACTTCGTCGGCTCGACGATCATCTACAGCTACATGCAGGCCGTCGGCCTCGTCAACGACCACGTCGTCACCTGCCCGCAGGCCCCGCTCGCTGCGCTAGAGCTCGTCGAGCGGGCGGCGATCCTCGACCTGGGGTTGGCGGCCGGTGCGCATCGGGCTCAGCGGCGCGTCGACCAACAACGTGCGCTGCACGTCGGCGTTCAGCGTCGACGAGCCGGGCCCGCCACGGCGCGAGCTGCGGAACCGTCCCAGGCCTGCTCGAAGTCGCCCCACGCTTCCCACGACGGAAGCGCCCAGATCACGATCGCCTCGGTGTCGTTGATCATCGCGACGCGGTACGCGCCGACGCAGCGCAGCCCGAGCGGCTCGAGCGCGGGCACGCCCGACGTCGGCGAGCGTCTCGAGGAACGCGCGCACGGTGCCGATCGGAACCCGCACGATCTCGTGCGCGTAGACCACGCCCGCGCACGCCCGCTCCGGTGAGCTCCTCGATCGACGGGCTCCACGGTTCGGGCACGACATGCGGTCGAAGCCGCCGCGCCGAAGCTCGGCCGCAACCGCCCACCACTTCGCGAGCGCGGGATCCTGCAGCGACGGCGACGCGAGCTCGTGCGCGAAGTTCGCGACGAGCCCGTCCCAGCCGTTCAGCTCCCACAGGTTGACGACCTCGGGCCAGCGCCCGGTCGAACCGACGGTTCCCCACACGCCGAAGCAGAGCATGTCGCGCTCGTCACGCGCGGTCGGGCACCAGTTCGCGGTCATGTGGTGCATGTAGCTGGCGCGGTTCGGACCGATGATGTCGATCTGTTCGTGGATGTAGACTTGTCGTTCTCCGGAGTTCGCTCACGTGTGGACCTCGGCGACGGCTTCGCCGAACGCGGCGACGGTGTCGCAGAACTCTGCGATGCTCGGCGCGGGCAGATGAAACGCGAGCCAGGTGACGCCGATGCCGGCGAGCTCGTGCGCCTCGTCCACGAACGCCGCCGGATCGACGATGTCCTTGTGGCCGGGATGCGAGAACGGCGTGAAGCACACGTCGAGCGGCATCGGTGCGTCCGGCCTCGTCCGCGAGCTCCTGCAAGCGCACGATCGCGTTGGCGAGCATCGCGATGTCGGTCATCGACGCGGTGTCGACCGCCGCCGCCGTGCGCGGCGACGCCGGGAACGGGCTCCAGCCGTCGCCGTGCGTGATCGGCGCGCCGCATCGCCGCGGCCGAGTTGCCGCCCGCCCAGATCGGCGGGTGGGGCTGCTGCACGCACTGCGGCGCGCACGATGTTGTCGGGAAGCTCGTCGGCCCACGCCGCCTTCATCGCCCACAGCGACTCGTCGAGCCGGCGCGCCCGTTCGGCGAACGGCACGCCCAGACCCTCGAACTCGGCCTCGAGGTAACCAACGGCGACACCGAGGATCACACGACCGCGCGAACACGCGTCGAGCGTCGCGACCGACTTCGCGGTGAGGTACGGGTTGCGGTACGCGGGGATCAGGCAGTTGGTGTGCAGCCGCAGACGCCGGGTCGCCGCGGCCGCGAACGACAGCGCGACGAACGGGTCGAGCGGTCTCGTGGCCGCCGGTCGTGAGCCAGTCGCGCGACGGGAACGGGATGATCGGTGACGAAGCACGCGTCGAATCCCGCAGTCTTCGATCTCGAGCGCGCACGTCATCAGCGCGTCGGGCGCCGCGATCGGAAGCTCGACCGAGAACTTCATGCGTCTCGCTTCCGGGCCCGCGAGTTCGTCGGCGGCGCCCACTGCGGTTCGCGCTTCTCCGCGAACGCACGCGGGCCCTCTTCCTGGTCGGGATGGCCCCACATCGACACGAGCTCCGGCCGCGCCGGCCTTGCACGCGTCGGTGAGCCCGAGCTCGAGCGCGCCCCACAGCGCCCGCTTGGTGGCGGCCATCGCCGCGGGCGAGTTGCGGGCGATCTTCTCGGCCAGCTCCTGGGCCGCGTCGCGCAGGCGTCTCGGGCGGGTCGACGATCTCGCTGATCATGCCGAGCTCGTACGCCCGTTGCGCCGACAGGCGCTCGTGGCGGCCGACGAACGCCATGCGCATGACCGCTTCGACCGGCATCTTCTTCATGAGCCCGATGGCCTCGATCGAGACGACCTGGCCGATCGACATGTGCGGGTCGAAGAACTGCGCGTCGGAGGCGGCGATCACGATGTCGGCGTCGGCGATCCAGTGGAAGCCGCCGCCCGCGCAGATCCCGTTGACCGCGGTGATCACCGGCTTCCACACGTCGTTGTGCCACGACGTGAAGTGGAAGTCGAAGTTCTCGACCGAGTCGCGGTAGCGCTGCATGCCCTCGCCGTCGGTCGCGATCTCGGTGACGTCGACCCCGGTCTGGAACGCGCGCCCCGCGCCGGTGTGCACGATGACGCGCACCTCGGGATCGGCGTCGAGCGCGCGCCACGCGAGCTCGAACTCGTCGCGCATCAACGCGTTCATCGCGTTCAGCTGGTCGGGCCGGTTGTTGATCAGCCAGCCGACCGGGCCCTTGCGTTCGAGCTCAGTGTCTCGAGCTTCGGATACTCCACTGCGCTCCACTCCTCGCTCAGCTCCTCGGGACGTCGCGCCAGGGCGCACCCTGCCACGGATCGGGTTCGCGGGGCAGACCGAGCACCCGCTCGCCGACGATGTTCTTGTTGACCTCGGTCGTGCCGCCTTCGATCGTGTTCGCCCGGCTGCGCAGCATGCCGCGCACCTCGAGCGGCAGATCGACGCCTTCACTCGCCGGATCGCCGACCACGCCATCGCGCCGGCGCCCGAGCAGATCGGTCGCGAGCAGCTGGATGCGCTGGTTGAGCTCGCCCTGGTGCACCTTGCCGACCGAGCTCTCCGGTCCGGGCGCGCGCCCGGCCTTCACCTGGGCGCGCGCGCGCTGGTTCGTCCAGTCCCGGATGCGCTCCTCGCTGCAGCACGCGCATGAGCCGGTCGGCGCACGACCGGATCGCGGATCGCGTCCCGACGCGCACGCGCAGCTCGAGCAGGTGCTCGACCCCGCGGCCGCCGATGCGGTCGACACCGCCCGAGCCCGCGCCCGACACCATCTGCCGCTCGCCCGACAGCGTCGCGTTCGCGACCTTCCAACCCTGCCCGACCTCGCCGACGCGGTACGCGTCGGGCACGACGCCCGGTCGAGGAACACCTCGTTGAACTCGACCTCGCCGCCGATGTGGCGCAGCGGCCGCACCTCGACGCCCGGCTGGTGCAGGTCGAGCAGGAAGTACGTGATGCCCTGGCGCTTCGGCGCGTCGGGGTCGGTGCGCGCGAGCAGGATCGCGAAGTCGGAGAAGTGCGCCCACGTGCTCCACACCTTCTGCCCGGTGACGCACCACGAGTCGCCGTCGCGCTCGGCCCGCGTCGCGAGCGACGCGAGATCGGAGCCGGCGCCCGGCTCGCTGAAGAGCTGGCACCACTTCTCCTCGTTGCGCACCATCGGCGGCAGGAACCGCAGCCGTTGCTCCTCGGTGCCGTACGCGTACAGCGCGGGCGCGGTGTTGTTGAGCCCGAGCGGGTTCAGGCGCCCGAGGTTGAACGGGCCGCAGCTCGGCGTCGATCGCGCGCGCGACGTCGCGGCGAGACGTCGAGCCCGCCGTACTCGACCGGCCACGTCGGCACGACGAGGCCGGACGCGGCGAACACCGGGTACCAGGCCTCGTACTCGGCGCGCGGCCGCACCTCGCGCACCGCGGCCGCACCGCCGCGCCGGCCCGCTTCGATCCACGCCGGCGGGACGTTCGCCTCGACCCACGCCCGCACCTCGCCGACCGCGACGTCGACGGGCGTGCTCGCGATCGATGTTCATCGCCCTTCGAAGCGCGGCGCGCGCTTCTCGCGGAACGCGGCGATGCCCTCGCGGAAGTCGCTCGGTGCGCGACGACAGCTCCAGCGCGAACGCCTCGTTCGCGAGTTGCGCCTGCGAGCTCCGCGCTCGCGCCCGCGTGCGAGCAGCCACTTGGTGAGGCCGAGCGCGACCGTCGGTCCGGTCGCGAGCTGCGCGACGACCTCGTCGACGGCCGTCGTCGAGCTCGGCCGTCGGGAACCGCGCGATGGATCGCGCCCCACTCGGCCGCCTCGGCGCCGCTCGAGCGCGCGGCCGAGCAGCAGCAGCTCGCGGGCCCGCACCTCGCCGACGCGGCGCGGCAGCAGCCACGTGGCGCCGCTGTCGGGCGTGAAGCCGCGCTCGCCGAACGGCTCCCAGAAGCGGGCGTCGTCGGCCGCGACCGTGAAGTCGGCGGCCAGCGCGATCTGGAAGCCGATGCCCGGCCGCCCAACCCCGCACCTTGCACACCACCGGGACCTGCACGCGTGCACAGCAGCGGGATCAGCCGGTGCGCCTGCGCCGGGAGGCGGCGCTGGATGCTGCCGGCGCGCGGCTTGCGGTCGGTCCGCCGGCCGCGTTGCGGGCGACGATGTCGGCGCCGCCGCAGAAGTGATCGCCCGCGCCCTCGAGCACGATGACGCGCACGCTCGTCGTCGGTCGCGCGCGCCTCGACCGCGGCGACGAGGCCGAGCATCATCTCGTCGTCGATCGCGTTGCGCTTGTCGGGCCGGTCGAGGCGCAGCGTCGAGCACGCCGCGTCGTCGTCGTGCAACTACGAGCAGACTCATCGGCGGGTGAACTCCTCGGAGATCGCGGCGAGTGCGCCTTGCAGGTCGGTCGCGCCGCCGGGCGGGTCGGGCAGGCGCACGGGTCCGTGCTCGCGGCTCGGCAGCAGGATCGTCGCGTGGCCCGGGGTGGTGATCTCGCCCCGCTGGTTCACGGCATTCGAGGTCGATGTCGACCGCGGGCCGGTCACCTTGCGGCGAGGTACTTGCGCACCACGCGGCCCCGCAGCCATTGCGTGTCGCCGACGTAGTTGAACTTGCCGGAACTCGCAGTCGAGCTTCCACAGCCACGCGTCGTCGCCCATCCAGTCGGTGCACAGATGGATGAGCCACGTCTCGCGCATGCGGCCGTAGTCGAACGTGGTGGGGTTGCCGGAGCGCCGCGCGAACTCGGGGTCCCAGTGCACGCGTTGCATCACGTCGGGGACGTTCAGGTCGTCGCGGTGGAAGAAGCGCGGGATGCGCATCCGGTTGTCGTGGCCGAGGCGCAGCGGCTTCACGCCGTACAGACCCATGCCCATGCCCGCGTGCCAGCACACGATGTCGGTGACGGTCAGCGGACCCTTCACCATCGGGCCGACCTCGTCGCCCTCGTTCACGTCCTCGAACCAACGCGGCTCGGCGCCGCGGGGCTGCTCGCCGCGTACTGCGCGTCGATCTCGGCGATCTGTTCGTCGGTGTACGGATCGATCGTGATCGCGTCGTACTTCTTCGCGGCGCGGGCCTTCTCCCGTTCGGTACGCACCATCAACCGGTACTGGCCCGAGAGCAACGCGCCGGAGTCGTCGCGGAAGACCTGCGCGGTCCATTCGTGGATGGCGCGGCCCGCGAACTCGCTCGGCTTGTCGAGCGCGGCGACGAGCGCGTTGCGGCGGTAGCGTGCGGCGCAGCGGAAACAGCGGCGCCCACCACTCGCGCGCGCTCGCGGCGTAGAACGCGTGCACGCCCCGCAACGGGTCGCCCTTCATCAAGCTCGACGTGCTCGGGCGCGACAGCCGTCACTTCGTCCTCGCCGATCAGCGTGTCGCCGCCGACGAGGACCGGCGACGCGATCGACTGACCCCAGCGGGTCTTCGGCCCGTAGGCGGGATCACACCACAGCGGGTTGTCGTCGCCGTAGGCCACGGCGACATTGCGGAACGTGTCGTGTGTCGGCAACGTGTAGTACGGCGGCATCGGGTGCGGTTCGGGGATTCCGATGCGCGCCCGGAGGCGCTCGACGCCTTCGTCGGTGATGCGGCCGGCTTCTCCCATGCGGCCGAGACGATACCCGGGAGTCGGGGAGTCGCCGATCTCCACGCCTAGGCTGACCCGCCGTGAGCCCGGTCGACACCACGCGCGCCGCGCGCGACCGAAAGCGTGCCCGCGGCGCGTCCTCGCGCTCGGCGGCGCTGGCGCTCATCGCGGGCGGTGTGCTCGGCGCGATGTGGATGCTGCACCCGCATCGTGCGCAAATGGGACCTCGAAGATCTCGCGGTGTATCGCGCCGCGCGGATCGGCGGTCGTGCACGGGCATTCGGTCTTCGGTTCCTACGTCGCCGACCAACTCCGCAACCCGCTGCCGTTCATCTACCCGCCGTTCGCGGCACTGCTGGCCGCGCCGTTCACCGCGGCTCGGCGAGACCCCGGCGAACCTGGCGTGGACCGCCATAACGATCGTCGTGCTCGCGGCGGTGGTGCGGATCTGCTTCGCGCCGCTCCTGCGCGCGCTTCGGTCGGGCCGATGGCCGATCGCATTCCTCCTGACGTTGGCGGCGATGGCCGCGCTCGTCGCCGGTCGAGGATCATCTGCGTTTCGGTCAGGTGGGCATCCCGCTCATGGCGTGCTGCATCTTCGACTGCATGGTCGAGCGGCCCCGTTGGCCGCGCGGTGCGCTCATCGGCATCGCCACCGCGGTGAAGCTCGTCCCCGCGATCTTCATCCCCTACCTGTGGTTCTCGGGTCGGCGGACGGCGGCGGGAGTGGCCGTCGCCGACGTTCGGCATGCTGCACGCTGATCGGGCTCGTCGTGACGCCGGGCGACTCGTGGGACTTCTTCCACTCGCAGATCTTCAAGCCGACGAGCCCCACGTACTTCACGAACCAATCGCTCGAAGGCATGATCCAGCGGGTCGTCGGCGGACCGTGGCGCATCGTTTGGATCGTGGCCGTCGCGCTCGTGCTTTGGTACGGGCTGCGCGCCGCGGTCGACCGCAAGCCGACGCGGCGACGAGCTCCGCGCGGTGGCGATCATCGGCCTGGTGAGCGTGCTGGTGTCGCCGATCTCGTGGATCCACCACCTCGTGTGGATCATTCCCGTGCTCGCCGTCATCGTCGGGCACGGGCCGAAACCGCCGCCAGGTCGCACTCGCGTTCGTCGTGGCCGCGTTGTTCGTCGCCCGCCTGCCGTATTTCGGCCACGACGAGGTCAAGACGGGAGTGTTCGCCGCGCTGCTGCGCGATTCCTACGGCTACCTCTGCATCGCGCTGTTGATCTATCTCGTGCGCAGCGTGCACACGCGCCGTCGCCGACCCGGTCAGCGTGTAGCGGAACGCGGCTGCACGCGGTAGGTGCAGCGCCGATCGCCGGCGATGATGTGCTGCGTGCGCTCCACGCACACCTTCGGGCCGAGCACGTCGCGGAAAAGTCCGAGCTCTGAGCCGCACAGGCCGGGACACGCGGACGCGGCGGTGCAGATCGGGCAGTGGTGTTCGATGAGGAGCACGCCCGGCCCGTCGGGATCGTCGACGACCTCGGCCACGTAACCCTCTTCGGTGCGCACACGCGCCAACGCCTCGACGCGCGCCTTGAGCGGCGCGCGCTTCGGCACGGCGCGTTCGTACGCCACGCGTTGCACTTCGCCGCGCGCGTCGATCACCGCCGCCAGCCCTTCGTCGCCGAGTGCCGTGCGCACCGCGGTGATGAGCTCGACGGTGAGATCGTCGTGCCGATCGGGAAACAGATCCTCGGCGAGATCCGTCAGCGCCCACACGGTCGGCGGACGGCCGCGGCCTTCGCGCGGCACCGGTGCGCGACACGACGAGGCCGTGATCGGCGAGCGCGTCGAGATGCTGGCGTACGCCCGCCTCGGTCATGTCGAGCGCCTGGGCCAGATCGGAGACCTTGGCGTCGGCGCGCTTCAACCGCTCGACGATCCGCCGCTTGGTGGGGCCGAGGTTCTGCGTCTCCAGATTCGCGGAAATCTCCGGCGGTGGCTTGACGGCATCCATCGAGAGTTAGATTATCGCAATAGAACACTTGCAGAAAGACGGCCAGACCAGCCGAAGGGATCCGAGATGATCGATCAGGCGATTCGGGCGGGAACCCTGACGGAGTTGCAGGAAACGGGCCGCCTGCTGACCAAGGTCGGGTCGGTGCCGGTGGTGGTGTTCTGGCACGACGGTGAGGCGTACGCGATCGAGGATCGCTGTCCGCACCTCGGTTTCCCGCTTCATCAGGGCACCGTCGAATCGGGCCTCGTCACGTGCCATTGGCACCACGCCCGCTTCGACCTCGTTTCGGGCTGCACGCTCGACATGTGGGCCGACGACGCCCGCGGGTTCGCGGCGGAGGTCCGCGACGGCGATGTGTTCGTCGAAGCGCGGGTCGACGACGATCCCGTCGGGCATCTGCAGGCGCGGTTGCGCAACGGACTCGAAGAAGGCATCACGTTGGTGATCGCGAAGTCGGTGCTCGGGCTGCTCGACGCGGGCGTGAGCCCGGCCGAGATCGTCCGCACCGGGCTCGACTTCGGCACCACGTACCGCGGCCGGGGTTGGGGTACCGGACTGACGGTTCTCGTCGCGATGGCCAACCTGTTCCCCCATCTCGAAGGCGACGACCGCGCGCTCGCGCTCGTACACGGCCTCTCCTTCGTGGCGAACGACACCGGCAACCAGGCGCCGCGCTTCCCGGTCGGACCGTTGCCGACGCAGGGCGTGCCGATCGCGCGGCTCGAGGCGTGGTACCGGCGTTTCATCGAGACCCGTTCCAGCGACTCCGCCGAACGCACACTCGAGACCGCGTTGACCGATCCCGCGCATCTCGCGCGCAGTCGAAGCGATGATGTTCGCGGCGGTGAGCGACCACGTGTTCATCGACGGCGGGCACACGATCGACTTCACGAACAAGGCGTTCGAAGCGCTCGAATCTCGTCGGGATCGGACGCGGCCGAGCAGGTGCTGCCCACGCTCGTGATGCAGACCGCGCAGGCGCAACGGTCAGAAGAGTTCTCCGAGTGGCGCCACCCGCACGATCTCGTGCTGCTCGCGTCGGAGACCGCCGCGCGTGTTGCAGGAAGCCAGGCCCGTCGGAGTCGGTCGGTGTCGATGTCGGCGCGATCGCGTGGAAGCTGCTCGCCGAGGAGCCGTTCGCGGTGGCCGACGCGTTGGTCGAGGGCCGGCGCATCGGCGCGACCGACGAGGAGCTCGGCCGGGCCATCGCGTACGCGGCCGCGTCTGCGGATCGTGCGCTTCCACACGCGCAACGACCATGCCGACTGGGACACCGTGCATCACTCGTTCACCGCCGCGAACGGATTGCACCAGGCGCTGAAGCGCAATCCCACGCCGGAGCTGCGCCGCGCCGCCGTTCAGGCCGCGTTGCGCATCTATCTCGACCGGTTCCTCAACGTGCCCGCGGCGCGGTTGCCCACGGCAACGAGTGGGACCATCGACGCGCTCGAACCGCGTGCTTCGACACGCAGGGAATGGTCGACGAAGCTGCGAACGAAGTGTGGGGCTTCCTGCAGGCTGGCGGTTCCCGGGCCGAGCTCATCGCCGCGCTGGGGCGTGCGCTATTGGTCGAAGACGCGGGCTTCCACTGGTTCCAGACGGTCGAGGCCGGTGTGCGCCAGGCCACGGAGTGGCCCGAGGGCTCTGAGGAGTCGGCGCTGATCCTCGTCGGTGTCGCCCGCTTCCTCGCCGCGCACACACCCACCCGCCGCGAGCTACCGACCGTCGTCCGCATCGCGGCCCGCCTCCGCCGCGGCGAAGCCCTGTACGAAGACGACGAAGACGCGGCGGTCTAGTAACCGCCGCCGAGATCTACGGCGTAGGCCTCGTACACCAGGTCGGCGCCGCGTTGGCGGTGGCGGGCCAGGGCGGCGAGGAGCGCAGTGAGCTCGACGCGTAGCTTCCTCGGCCCAGGTGTCGTAACCGTCGTCTGCTTCGGGCGGCGCGCCCGAGCGCTCCTCCTCGCGCACGATGGTGGCGAGGATGTCGCTGTGGTCGCGGCGCAGGCGCGAAGTCGGCGTCGACAGGCGCGGTGCTTCTCGTACGAGGTCGTCGAGGAACGCGCCCGGCGCCTCGGTCTCGACGATGTGACGCGTCCACACGTCGTGCACCGCGTCGAGCGCCTCGCGCACGTGCGTAACCCAGTCGACCCGGTTCGCGTACGGCGCCGCGAGCGCGAGCTCCAGGCCGCTCAGCGCGGCCTTGAGTCCGGCCCGCCGAGAGCGAACGTCGTCGAGAGCGGGATGCAGTACGTGGGTGTCTGTCCCGGCACCCAGGGTGCCGTCGAAGTTGCGGTAGCGCGCCATACCGGACCTCCTACCCAAAGACTCGTCCGGCGACGGTACGCCCAAAAGCCCGCGTTTGCCTAGAGGGCGACCGCGATCGACATTCATGTGCCTTCCAATGCCCCCACAGGGCATTGAGGGGCACATGAACGGGGGAATCGCTACCGGAGGAGGGCTAACCCGCAGTCGTGGCGCGCATGCGGGGCAGCACCTTGGCCGCGAACAGCTCGAGGCTCTCCCACGCCAGCTTGGCCGGGAGGCCGCCCGCGAGCGGGTTGAACACCACTCCGCCCTGCGCAGGTACGGCCTGGATGCGCTCCCAGACCTGGTCGGGCGTACCGACCACGTACTGGGGCGAGGCCTTCAGGTCGTCGACAGAGGTGGCGTGCACGCCCGGCGTCGAGTGCTGGCCCGGCGTCTGGAACGACGCGTACGTCTGCGCCTCGTACAGCACGTACTCGCCGATCTCGGCCCACGCCTTCTCGGGATCGTCGGCCACGTGCACGAACGTGGGGCCCACCGGCTGCAACAAGAAGCCACCCTCGAAGCCGATCTTCTTCGCTTCGTCGAAGTACGCCTCGCGCACGACCGCGTCGGCGTTCATCGGGAACATCGCGAGCCGCAGACGGGCCGCGCGCCGCGCCGCGGCGGGAACTCCCCCGCCGACGAACAAGAAGCGCCGGGGATCGGTGACGGGCTTCGGCGTGACCACGACTTCGCGGCCGCGGTACTCGAACGGTTCCCCGGTCAGCGCTTCGAGCACCACCGCGACGTGCTCTTCGAGAATGCGACCACGCGCCGCGTGCTCCAGGCCGGCCATCTCGAACTCTTCGACGCGATACCCCGCGCCGAACACGATCCAGGTGCGGCCCGGGAACGCGTTGTCGAGCACCGCGATCTGCTCGGCGACGCGGATCGGGTCGTGCAACGGCAGGATCGCGGCGCTGATCATCAGCCGGGCCCGCTTGGTGCGGGCGAGCACCGCCGCGCCCATCGTCAGCGGGGCGGGCATCCACCCGTCGTCGACGCCGTGGTGTTCGGAAAGCACGAGCGAGTCGAAGCCGTGCTCGTCGGCCCACGCGAACTGCTCCAGCGCGGTCGCGTAGATCTCCTGCGACGACTCGGGCGCGAACGCCGGGGCGCGGAAGTCTTGCCGCATCGAGAGGAAGGCCATCGGAGGTTCCTTGGCAGAGGGCGGACTTAGGTAAGGGCTTTGCGGACGAGCTGCGGGCCGACCTCGGCGCCGAACGCGGCGATCTGGTCGCACTGCTCGCTCGCGTCGCGTGCGAACAAGCGCACCTGCAGATGCGACACGCCGATCGCACCGAGGCGCTTGTTGGCGAACTCGGCGATGCGATCGGGCGAACCGTGCATCACGCCCTTCGGCAAGTCCCAGGTGGGCTCGCCGACGTGCGCGACGAGGTGGTACCCGATCTCGGGGACGGCGCCGGGCCGAACCCGGTCGCGCTCGCGCAGGATCGTGGCGATGTCGTCGGGCAGCTGATCGAGCGGGGTGGCCTGCGGGATCCAGCCGTCGGCCATCGTGGCGACGCGCCGCAACGCGGGCTTGCCCGAGCCGCCGATCCAGATCGGCGGGTGCGGTTGCTGCACCGGGCGAGGACGTTGGCCGACCTCGCCCGTGCCGAGCGGGTCGGTCCACTCGTCGTTCAACGCGGCCGCGATCGTCGCCAATGCGCGGTCGGTCAGCTCGCCCCGACCACTGAACGAAACGCCCAGCGCGTCGAACTCACCTTCCACGTGGCCCGCACCGATCCCGACGATGACGCGACCGTTCGACAACGTGTCGAGCGTGGCGAACGCCTTGGCGGTGGCGAGGGGCGACTGGTACGCGGCGATGAACACGTTCGTCATCAAGCGCGTGCGGGTTGTGTTCGCGGCGAGATAGCCGAGGGTTGCGATCGGGTCGAACCACTGCGTCGACATCATCTCCGCGGGCTCGCGCGGAACCGCGACGTGATGGCAGACCGCGACGTAGAGGAAGCCTGCGTCGTCGGCGGCCTGCGCGACGCGCACCATGTCGGCGACGGTGCCTTCTTGTTCCCACGGCATCGAAACGCGCACCGACAGCGCCTGCACCGGCAACTGCATTCCGTACGCGAGAACGCCGTCGGGAACGACGGAGACCGTCGAACTTTGAGAGCTCGTCATCAGCCGGGCCAGACGACCGACTGCAGATCGGTGTACGCGTGCAGACCGAACACGCCGCCGTCGCGACCCACGCCGCTGTACTTCGTACCGCCGAACGGCGTGTTGTGGTTGCGTTGGGTCGTGTTGATCCCGATGTTGCCGGCGCGCAACTTCTTGCTCGCGCGGAACGCCTTGTTGGTGTCGGCACTGAACACGTAGTCGTAGAGGCCGAAGTCGGTGCCGTTCATCAGCGTGATGCCCTCGTCTTCGTCGTCGAAGGGCAGCGCCACGATCACCGGACCGAAGATCTCTTCCTGCACGACCTTCATGTCGAGCGTGGCCCCGGCGAGCAGCGTCGGCGCGACGTAGAAACCGGTGTCGGGCTTCTCCGGGCGCACGCCTCCGGCGACGAGCTCGGCGCCTTCGGCCTGCCCGGCCGCGATGTAGCTCTCGACGCGGTCGCGGTGCGCGGCGGTGATGACCGGCCCGAGCACCGTGCCCGGCTCGTACGGGTCGCCGACCTTCAACACGTTCGCCATCTTGCGCGAGGCCCTCGACGACCTGGTCGTACACGCCGCGCTGCGATGATCGCGCACGTCGGCGCGGTGCAGATCTGGCCGGAGTGGAACGTCCACGTCGAACCGATCATGCCGATCGCGGTCTTCAGGTTGGCGTCGTCGTACACGAGCGCGCCGCCCTTGCCGCCGAACTCGAGCAGCAGGCGCTTCATCGTGCGGCCGCCGACTTCGCCGATGCGCATGCCGACACCGGTCGAACCGGTGAACGACACCATGTCGATGTCGCGCGTCGCGACCAGCGCTTCACCGGTGATCGGGGTCGAGCCGGTCACGACGTTCACGACACCGGGCGGGAAGCCCACCTCGTGCATGATCCGCACGAGCTCGATCACCGCGAGCGGGTTCTGCGACGCGGGCCGCACCACGACGGTGTTGCCCATCGCGAGCGCGGGCCCGAGCTTGCCGGCCATGTTCACGACCGGGAAGTTGTACGGCGTGATCGCGGCGACCGCACCGACCGGTTGGCGGCGCGCGATCGCACCCATGAGACCGCCCGGCGCGAGAGCCGTGCCGGGCATCTCCATCGGCGGGAGCGGGATGACGTTCGACTCGTACGCGAGCCGCGAGTACGTCTCGAAGCGCACGCGGGCCTGCGGCACCTGCATCTGCTTGCCGACGGTTGCCGTGCAACCCGTCTCTGCGATGACGAGCGGCAAGAGGTCGTCGAACTGGTCGCGCATCGCGTCCGCGACCTTCTGCAGGAGGTCGGCGCGGAAGTCGGGCGATGTCTGCGACCAGGCCGGGAACGCTTCCTGGGCGGCGCGGGCCGCGTCGAGCGCTTGCTGCTCCGACGCCTCGGGCGCGATGCCGACGATTTCTTCGTTCGCGGGGTTGACGATCTCGTAGCCGCCGTCGGCGCCGTCGACCCACTCCCCACCGATCAAGAGCTGAGGTGCTGCCATGCCCGGAACTGTAACGCGTTCTATTTCGGTGAGCCACCCCCGAACCGGCCCCGCACCCCGCGCCGTGTATAGGTTTTCGCCGCGAAATCGCGCCACACACGACGACGGGAGCGCGGGGCGGATGGCGAACTGGCTGCGACCGTCGAACCTGGCGCTGCGCGCTCTGCAGGTGGGTGTCATCGTGCTCGTGCTGCTCACCGCGGCGGGCCTCACCGGCAACGGTCCCCTCGCGTGGCTGCACAAGAAGTCGAGCCCGTCCGCCTCCATCGAAAAAACGCCGTCGACCGCCAAGCACGCAGGATCGACCACTTCGACGGTCCCCGAGCTCGAGCACGCGGGCGTACAAGAAGGGTGACTGCGTCACCTGGGATCAGACGCGCGCGTCGGGAGAGCGCCGGAACACCGATGTCGTGCCGTGCACGCAAGCACATCTCGTCGAGATCGCGGGCCACATCGACTTGAGCGCCCGGCTCGAGGCGTATCCGACCGAGACCGCCTGGGACAAGGTGTTCGACCACGACTGCCTGCCCACGCTCCACGCCCTCATCGGCGCGCCACTCGACCCGATCGGTCGCTTCGCCTCCGGCGGGATCCGACCGCTCGCCGACGCGTGGGCCGACGGCCAACGCACCGTCTGGTGCAGCGCACAGCTCGCCACCGCCCATCCCAATTCACCGACGTTGACCCCGTTCACGGGCAAGGTCGAAGGGGTCAGCCAGAACGAGCTCATCGTCGTCGGCACTTGCCTGACCGCCGCCGCGCCGACCACCGTCCCGTGTACCAAACCGCACACCGGCGAGGTGGCCGGCTATGTCGATCTGAGCGGTGTGACGAACACGCCACCCGGGCTCGATGACGACAACGCGTGGAGCACGCTCGTCGGCGACAAGTGCGCTCGATCCGCACACGCCTACCTCGGGCACGATCTCAGCCGCGACGAAGTTGCGGGCTGGATCCCCATCTTGGCCGCGAGCTGGGCCGCGGGAAGGCGCGTCGTCGAATGCAGCGTGGCGCGGCTCGACGCGGGCAACCACGCGATCACAACCGTGGGCTCGCTCCGAGGCTAGAAGCGCTCGGCGACGAGTCCGACGGTCAGGACTTGAGGTCGAGGTGCAGCATCTGGATCGCGTTGGTGCGGCAGATCTTGTCGACCTGCTCCTGGGTGAGATCCTTCATGATCTCCTCCGCGACCTTCTTGGTGTGCGGCCACGTCGAGTCGCTGTGCGGGTAGTCGGTCTCGAACGTCACGTTGTCGACGCCGACGGCATCGAGGTTCTGCAACCCGTGCGCGTCGTCGAAGAAGCAGCCGTAGACGTGCTCGTAGTAGTACTCCGACGGCGGGCGCAGGACCTTGTCGGCCACGCCGCCCCAACCCCGGTTGTCCTCCCACACCTTGTCGGCGCGCTCGAGGACGTAGGGGATCCAACCGATCTGGCCCTCGCTGTACGCGATCTTCAGGCGGGGGAACTTCTCGAACAGGCCCGACATCAACCAGTCGGTCATCGACATCGCCGCGTTCATGTACGTGAGCGTGCTGCCCACTGCCGCGGGCGCATCGGCTCGACGTGGAAGGCATCTTCGACGACGAACCGATGTGCATGCACACGACGGTGTCGGTCTCTTCGCACGCCTGCGAGGAACGGGTCCCAGAAGCCGTCCTTGTCGTGCATCGACGGCAGACCGAGGAACGCAGGGATCTCCGAGAACGTGACCGCGTGATACCCCTGCGCCGCGTTGCGGCGCACTTCGGCGGCCGCGAGCACCGGGTCCCAGAGCTGCACGATGATCAGCGGGATGAGGCGGTCGTTCGTGCCCGCGCACCACTCGTCGAGCATCCAGTCGTTGTACGCCTTGACGCACAGATCGCCGAGCTCGTTGTCCTTGCGCTCGGTGAACGTCTGCCCGCAAAAGCGCGGGAAGCTCGGGAACGCGAGCGACGCCTCGACATGGTTCACGTCCATGTCCTCGAGGCGGGCCTTCTGGTCCCAGCAGCCCTTGCGCATGTCGTCCATCGTGATCGGGCTGACGGTGATCTCGTCGCGCGGGTAACCGGCTGCGGCCGACAGGCGCGTGAGCGGGTACTGGAGGTCTTCGACGAGCCACCAGTCGCACCACGTGCCGTCTTCGTTCTCGGCCGCGGTGTCGTAGCTGAAGACGCCGCCGACGAACTTCATGTTCTTGACCTTGCGCCGCTCGATGCGCGGCCCGACCGCCTTGAACTTCTCCGGCAGGCGGTCCTGCCAGACGTTCGGCGGCTCGATGACGTGATCGTCGACGGAAATGATGCGAGGAATCTGCGGCGCCATGGCGCCCAGGCTACATGCGCGGTTTATTCGGGCCCATCCGAGTCCCAGGCGGCCAGGACGGCGTCGGTGGTGGTGATCGTGGCGACCAGGGCGAGCGTGTTGTCGATCGACCGCGTCGGCGTAGTCGGCCGGGACGCCCGCGATCGCGTCGCGGGGCATGACCATCTGGTAGCCGCGGTTCACGGCGTCGAACGCAAGGTTCGTCATGCCGATGTTCACCGACACGCCGACGCCCGACGATCGTCGTCGCGCCGAGGTTGCGCAGGATCGAGTCGAGCTGGGTGCCGGTCATCGGGCCGAGGCCGTGGTAGCGGGGCAGCACGAGGTCGCGCGCGTCGACACCGATCTCGTCGGGGACCTGCACCGCCGCGCTGCCCGGGCGAGAGCCGGACCGGCGACTTGCTCACGCCCGCGAAGAGCCGCGCGTTGTGGTTGGCGCCTCGGCCGTCGTCGCGCGTCTCCGCCGTGCAGTGCAACACCGTGATGCCCGACGGCGCGCGCCGCCTGTGCAAGCCGCGCGCAGTTCCCGATGAGGTCGACCGCAGCCGCGGACTGCGGCGAGCGCCGGCAACGCCGACGGCGAGCCGACCACGCCGTTCTGCACCTCTTGCAACACGAGCGCGGTGTGCGCGGGCGCGACGAGCGTGCGGAGGTCGAGCGGGCATCGCGCTACTCCTCGACGAAACCGGTGTCGGCCTGCGCGTCGCGGAGCAGCTCCTTCAGGATCTTCCCCGCCGCGTTGCGCGGCAGCGACCCTTCGCGGACCTCCCACTGCTCCGGCACCTTGTAGTACGCGAGCTGCGACGCGCACCACGCGCGCACGGTCTCGGTGTCGATCGTGTGCCCGAGGCGCGGCACCACGACCGCCTTCACCCGCTGCCCGAGCTCGGGATCGTCGACGCCGATGACGCCGCACTCCTCGACGTCGGGGTGATCCTCGATGATCTTCTCGATCTCGACCGGGTACACGTTCTCGCCGCCCCGGAAGATGAGATCGCGCTTGCGTGACGACAGGTAGAGGCGGCCGCCTTCCATCCGCCCGATGTCGCCGGTGCGCAGCCACCGATCGGCGGTGATCGTCTCCGCGGTGGCCTCCGGCCGGCGCCAGTAACCCGGCATCACCATCGGGCCGCGCACGCAGACTTCGCCTTCTTCGCCTTCGGGAAGCGCGGTGCCCGATCGGATCGCGGATCTCGAGCTCGACGGTCGGCAGCGGCCGCCCGACCGACAACGGGAAGTCGATCAACTCCTGACCGTTGTTGAGCGTGGCCAGCGCCGCGCACTCGGTCTGGCCGTAGCCGATGCCCACCGCTGTGGCGCGCGTTCGGGAAGACCTGGCGCGTCCGTTCGATGAGCGACGGCGCGACCGGCGAACCGCCGCCGCCGATGGTCTTGATGCTGGAGAGGTCGTACTTGTCGGCGTCGGGGAAGTTGACCATGCGGTGCAGCAACGTCTCGGTGAACGACCAGCCCGTGCACTGCTCGCGTTCGATCACGGCGCATCGCGACCGCGGGCTCGAACCGTCCGATCAGCCACACGCTCTTCAGGCCCGTCGCGAGCATCATCACAGCCGCGCTGTGCAGTCCCGACACATGGAACAGCGGGCTCGAAACGAGCTGGCACGTCGGCAACGGCGGCGGGTCGTCGGGTGCGGGCGGCGACGCGAGCATCATCGCCTTCGCGCCGTTGTAGAAGTTGATCATCAGGAACGACGCGACGTTGCGGTGGGTGTTGATCGCGCCCTTGGGCCGGCCCGGTGGTTCCCGACGTGTAGAGGATGATCGCGGGATCGTCCTCGTCGACGTCGAGCTCGCCGAACGTCGGCGTCGGGGGCGTACGTCTCAAGCTCGGCGAAATCGTCCTCGATAACGACGACGGGCACGCCCGGATCGCCTTCGATGCGCTCGAACCGCTTGCGGTCGGCGACGAGCACCTTCGGCTCGCAGTCTTCGAGGAAGTAGCGGATCTCGGGGCCGGTCGACCAGCCGTTGAGGCCCGACCGCGACCGCGCCGAGGCTGATCGCGGCCCAGAACGCGATGACCCACTCCGGCGCAGTTCGCGCCGAGGATCGCGACCCGGTCGCCGGGCTGCACGTCGTAGCGATCGCGGAACGCGGCGGCAACCGAAGCGACGACCCGCGCGTGCTCGGCGTAGCTCAGGCGCCGCTCGTGCACGCCGTCGGTCGCGAGCATGTACGTGTTGTCGCCGAAGTCGACCGACTTCACCAAGAGGTCGCGCAACGTGCGAATGCGATTCTTGAACGACTTGATCGTGACCCCGCCGACCTCGACGTCGACGATCTCGAACGCGCCACCCTCGGCGAGCAGCGTCGCCTCGACGCGCGCCGTCTCGGCCAACATGTCGCGGTCTCCAGCGGGTCCGGCCACGGCGCGAAGTTACAACCGGGGAATCACTGCATGCAGAAGCGTCGGCGATCTCCTGCGCGCAGTCGAGGAAGACGTCGAGATCGCCACCCGCGGGATCGAGCACGTCTTCCTCGGGTTCGAGCGACGACCTCGTCGAGATGCATGGCCGCAAGCCGATCGACGAGCGGCGTGCCGTCGTCGGGAAGGTCGCGCGCGAGCCGCTTGAGCGTTGCCGTTCGGGGCGCGGCCCGCGGGTGCACCCTGCGCATCCACAACACGTGCTCACGCGCCAAGGCGATCACGAGGTCGGCGGAGTCGAGCTCCTGCACGGTGGCCTGCCGGCTGCGGTGATCGGGGATCGGCAAGCCCGAGCGACACGATGGCGTCGCGGGTCCGCCAGCTCATCGGCATGCCCTCGATCACGTGCGTTCCCGACGTGGTCACGAGCAGGCCGGGGACATGCTCGCGCAGGAACGCGCCGGCCATCACCGAGCGCGCCGCGTTGCCGGTGCACAAGCGTCACGACATGGAGATCGCTCATTCGGGCCGGCCGCCCATACGGGGGCGGACACTACCGGTCGGGCAGAATGCTCCTCGTGCCGTACACGCTCGTCCTGCTGCGCCACGGGCAAAGCGAGTGGAACCTGAAGAACCTGTTCACGGGCTGGGTCGACGTCGACCTGACCGATCAGGGTCGCGACGAAGCGCAGCCGCGGCGGCCGCGATCTCGCGGCGAACGGCGTGCGCCCCGACATCCTCCATACGTCGGTGCAGCTGCGCGCGATCCGCACGGCCGAGCTCGCGCTCGACGAGTGCGAACGCAAGTGGATCCCGGTGCGGCGTTCGTGGCGGCTGAACGAACGCCACTACGGCGATCTGCAGGGCAAGGACAAGCGCGAGACGACCGCGCAGTTCGGCGCCGACAAGGTGAAGGTGTGGCGCCGTTCGTACGACGTTCCGCCGCCCGATCTCGACCCCACGTTGCAGCGGAACGCGAAGCGTTGGGGCTACGACGAACGCTACGCCGCGCTCCCCCGCGACGTGCTGCCGCGCGCCGAGTGCCTGAAGGACGTGCTCGAACGCATGTTGCCGTGGTGGTACGACGCGATCGTCCCCGACCTGCGGACCGGCGCGACCGTGATGGTCGCCGCGCACGGCAACTCGCTTGCGCGCCCTGGTGAAGCATCTCGACGGGATGACCGCCGAGGAGGTCGTCGAGCTGAATCTCCCGACCGGCGAGCCGCTCGTATACGAGCTGAACGACGACCTGCCGCCCGATCGGGCGCAAGGGCCCGGGCGGCGTGAAGGGCCGGTTCCTCGACCCGAAGCGGGCGCTCGCCGCCGCCGCCGCGGTCGCCAAGCAAGCGGGCTGAACGTCGTGGTGTCGGTGCCCACGATCCGGCTCGACTTGAGCGGGGCCGGGGCCGCGCCGACAACACTCCCGTGGGCAAGAACGTGATGGGATCCCGCCGGACCGCGCGCACCTTGTTCGTTGTCGGCTTCCTCGCGGCCTGGATCGGCTACAACGCGGCCCTCGTCTCGCACGTCGTGCTCGACCCGCACACCACCCGTGCCGCCGCGCACGCGCTCTTGGAGGCGCCGGCGGTGCAACGAAGCCTCGCCGACGAGGTGACGCGTGAAATCGACCGGCAGGTTCCGGCCGCGGCTCGGGATCCGCGCATCGCGGCCGCAACCAAGACCGCACTCCGCGACCCGCGGGTCGTGAACGCGTTTGCCGACACGATCGAGCAGATGCACACGTCGATCCTGTCGGCTACGCCGCGTACAACGTTCACCGTCGACGGACGACCACTGAGTTCGGCCGTCGCGCGACGCGCTCGCGCGGAACGACCCGCAACTCGCGGCGCAGGTCGCTCGGGCCGGGCCGCTCAACATCACGATCAAGACCGACAAGCTCCCGAAGCTGCACAACACCAAGGCGACGGCCGACGACGCTCGCGATCCTGGGCATCGCCGCCGCGTTGCTGTTCGTCACCGCCTCGCTGATCCTCGTCCACGACCGCCGCGCCTTCGGCCGGGTCGGGCGCCGGATCGCCTACCTCGCGATAACGCCCATCGCGGTGTTCGTGTTGCTCCCGCGGTTGCTCGCGCACGCCCCCGGAGACGGGCCGCAGATCGCGGCGGCCTTGTTACGGGTCTACGGCAATCGGATACTTCCGTCCACTGTCGCGCTGATCGTCGTCGGCGTTGCGATTGCCGTCGCGGCGATGCTCTCGCCCCGCCACCATCTCGACGACTTCGACGCACCCGGCTCGACCAGCTCGCGGTTCACCGGACCGCCGCCGACGCCGCGGCCCGGGCGCGGCCCGGATCAGCCCACGATCACCGAGAAGCTGTATCTCTAGCGAGTAGCCGGTTGCCGAAACGTCAGTTGCCGAAGGCCACGGCCAAGACGAAGACCGCGAGCGACAGTCCGCCGACGACGATGCCGAACCAGGCGCGGCCCGTCCCGAGCTTCTTCGACTTCGCGATGCGTTGCAGCGCGACGCAGCCGCACACGATCGCGGGGATCGCGGTGAACGGATTCGGGATGAACGAGAACAGCCCGAGATAGCCCGACGCGATTGCGAATCCGTCGCGGTTCACCGGAAGCAGCCAGGTGAGCTCCTGATTCGGTGCGGCCGGTCCCGGACCGTAGGCACCCGGGCCGTACACGCCCGGGCCGTACGCGGCCGTGGGCGGCTGCCAGCCCGGCGCGGAGTGCTCGGTCCATGCCGTGCCGTCCCACCAACGCAGGTTCATCGGCTGCTGCGGATCGGTGTACCAACCCGGCGGCGTCGCCGCGGCCGGCGTGCCCCACGCGGTCATGACGAGATGTTCGACTGCCGTCCGTCCGGTCTTGACGGCCTGACACCTCAGACGAGGTCTTGGCGCCCCACGAAGCGGACAAAATCGTCATCGCGCGCGCTCAGCACGCGCACGATCGGTACCGGTTCCGTGATTCCCCGCACGAACACCGGGCCCAGCGGCTCGAAGCCCACGCCGGGATGGCTGCCGATCGTGTCTGCCGTCACCTCGGAGCAAAGCACCTCGCCCGGCCCCGCGAGATCGACGATGCGCGCGGCCAGGTTCACGTCGCGGCCGACGATGTCGTCGCCGCGCCGACGCGGGCAACCCCAATGGACACCCATACGCACCCACAACGGGATGTCGTCGCACGAACCGGCCGGTACGTCGGGCGCGCGTTCTGCTGCATCGGCCGCGTCGTTGACCACGTCGAACTCGCGCTGCAAACGCAGGCACGTGTCGATCGCCGTCGCTCGCATCGTCGAACCAGAGAGGAGCCCGTCGCCGAGCTCCTTCACTACCCGCGCGCCCGGCGGCAGTGCGGCGCGCACCATCTCTTCTTGGCGTTCGAGCAGCGCGAGCGCAACATCGTCGCCGTGCTCGTCGGTCAGCGCGGTGAACCCGACGATGTCGGTGAACACAATGGCGCCGTAGTCGGCCATCAGCCGCTCGAGCACCTCGATCGCGCCGCTGACGCTCTGGACCGCGATCTCGAAGTCGTCGCCGGCCTCGAGTTCGGAATCGGATGCGCCCGCTCAGCGAACGCAGCCGCGTCGACGGCTTCGTCTCGGCCGGCAGACGGATCGTCGACTTGCCCGACACCGTTTGCACCGCGATGCGATCGCCGCCCTCGGCTCCGATCAGGACCTTGCCGCTGACAGTCTTCACCTTGGCGCCACGAACGTTTTCCAGCATGACAACACCGGAGACAGCCGCGACGATCGCGTGACCGCGCCGCGCCGCGACGTGCACCGCCGAGCTCTTCGTCATGATGCGGCAGTCGCCCGCACAAGTGCCGATGTCGACCTTGCCCGACTTCGTGCGCACGTCGATCGCGGGCCACGTCTTCGACCCGGATCCGGCCGCTCATCGTCGCCACCCGTACCGCGCCCAACGATCCGAGCAAGTCGATGCTGCCGGAGTCGGTGCCGACGGTCACGTCGGTGCCCGGCGCGCACTGGACGACGATCGTCTTGGCCGACGGATCGCGCCGGATGTGGATGCTGCCGTCGTCGCGCGGCTCGGCGTTCCGCCCTCGATCGACAGTTCCGTGCCCGCCGACCGCGTCGACCCGCACTTTGCCACTTCGGGTCGTGATGTGCAGCGGCGCCGGCTCGGGCATCGCCAACCAGCCTAGGCGGCGGGGGTTCGGCACGTCCGGGGGTATCGGGTCGTCGACCAGAATCGCCGGGCAGCGGCTGCGCATGGGCGAGCGCGAGGTGCTGCACGGCGCGGGTCAGCGCCACGAAGAGCAGCCGCACGCCGTGCGGTTCCTCGGCCGCGATCTCCGCGGGCTCGGCCACGATCACCGCATCGAACTCGAGGCCCTTGGCGAGGCGCGCCGACAACCACGACCAGCGGTCGGTCGGGGTCGACCTCACCGGGCTCGGCGAGCACGACACCGCGGTCTTCGATCGCGCGCCGCAGCGCGTCGACGCGTTCGTCGGCCGCGATCACGGCGACGGTCGCGAACTCCTTGGCGAGCGTCAACGCATGCTCCGCGATCGCGCCGACGAGATCGTCGGGCTGCGAACTCGTGCGACGTCGGGCGGATCGCCATCGGCGCGCACCGAGCGCGACGGCGCGACCCCGGGCGCGGCCACGGGCAGCAGTCGATTCGCCAGCGCGAGGAACGCGCCCGGCAGGCGGTAGCCCATCGTCAGCTCCGCCGGCTGCGCGTTCTCGGGCCGGCCGAGATGCGCGAGCGTCGCCGCCCAGCTCGTCGGCGACGCGGGACCGGTCGCCTGCGCGAGATCGCCGAGCACCGTCATCGAATGCCGTTGCGCGCGGCGCGCGAGCATCCGCAACTGCATCGGCGAGAGGTCTTGCGCCTCGTCAACCACGACGTGCCCGAAGCGACGCGGCGCGCCCTTCACGAACGACTCGGCCTCGTCGATCAGCGGCAGGTCGTCGGCGGTCCACGCCTCACCCGACTTCGGCTTACGTCGCAGGATCGCCTGTTGCTCGTCGTCGGTGAGCACCCCGGCCGCCGCCCGGGCCAGGAACGCGCGCTGGGTCAGCAACGAACGGACGAGCGCGACCGGGCTCACGCTGCGCCAGCAGCCGTCGATCGCCTTGCGCGACAGCGCGTCGGCGAGCAGCGCGCGTACCGAAGTCGTGACTCGTCGAGCTCGATCGCGACGCCGCCGGTGTAGCGGTCGTACGCGCGACGCACGAGCGATTGCCGGAAGCGTTCGCGCTGCGTGGAGAACGGCGCGTCGCGGCCGCGGGCCGTCGTCGACCAACGCCTGCACTTCGGCCGCGTCGAGTCGTCAGCTCGCGGGTGCGGAAGCGCACGGTCAGACCGTCGGCCGGGACACGGATCGCGTCGGCCGCGCCGCGCGCGATCACGTCGGCCATGCGCGCGTCGCCCTTGATCGCCGCGACCGCGAGCGGATCATCGGCGACGACGCGGAACCGCAGCGCGAGCAGTCCGTCGACCGTCGTCTGGGTCGCCGACGTCTCGCCGAGCGACGGGAGAACCTGCGAGATGTAGCGCAGGAACACCGGGTTCGGGCCCGACGACGAGCACGCCTTCGCGCGCCGAGCCGCGCGCGGTGCTCGTACAGCAGGAACGCGGCGCGGTGCAGGCCCGACCGCGGTCTTGCCGGTACCCGGACCGCCCTGCACGACGAGACACGTCTCGATCGGCGCGCGGATGATCGCGTCCTGTTCGGCCTGGATCGTCGCGACGATGTCGCGCATCTGGCCGGTGCGGGCCCGACCCAGCTCGGCGAGCAGCGGATCGGGCACACCGCCCGAACCGGCGAGCGAGTCGGGATCGCTGAAGTCCTCCTCGAAGACGTCGGTGAGCTCGCGCGACGCTGAACACGAAGCGGCGGCGGCGCTCGAGGCCGAACGGATCGGCCAGGGTCGCCCGGTAGAACGGGCGTGGCGACGCCCGCCCGCCAGTCGATCGACGACCGGCGTGCCGTCGCCGTCTTCGATGTGGCGCCGGCCGACGTACCAGCGGTCGCCCGCGCTCCTCGTCGATGCGGCCGAAGCAGAGGGCCGCGACGTCGTCGTCGAGCGACGCGAGCCGGCGCTGCAGCTGCCAGCGCACCGCCTCGGCGTCGGCCTCGTTCGCGGCGAGGATGTCGTCGTTCGCAGACCTTGGCCTCGGTCCGCGCGGCGCATGGCCTCGAGGCACGATTGGGCGAATTCCAGGCGCGCGCGTTCGAACGACACGTCCGGGTGCGGCATGCCGCCCAACGCTACCGAGCGTCCCGCCTGCAACCTGGCGATTTTCCGAGCGATCTTGCACAGCGCGTGCACCATCCGTACATTGCGCCTTCGTGAACGGGCCCAGCCGGTCGAGGTACGAGAAGCCACAACGGCACGACGGCCGGCGACGGGCGCACGGCGCGCTCCACCAAGACCCGCAACGCGATCGCCGACGCCCTGCTCGACCTGCTCACCGACGGCCACCTGCGCCCCACCGCCCGGGAGATCGCCGAACGGGCCGACGTGTCGGTGCGCTCGGTGTACGTGCACTTCGACGACCTCGAAGATCTGTTCTGCGTCGCCGCCAACGGCACTTCGCCCGCATCGCGCCGATGCTCACCCCGGTCCCTGCGACCGGCAGCCTCGCCGACGGGCCGCAGGCCCTCGTGCTGCAGCGCGTCCGCCTCTACGCCAAGGCGGGCGCCGTCGGCCGCGCCACCCGGCTGCACGCGGCCGTTCTCCCCGACGCTCGCCCGCGTCCTGCGCGACGCGCACACCCGGTCGCGCGCGCGACCTCGAGCGTGTCTTCGCGACCGAGCTCGACGCGCATCGAGGCCGAGGCAACGCGTCGGCACCGTCGCCATGCTCGACGTGCTCACCGGGCCCGACGCGTGGCAGACGCTGCGCGATGCGGCACGACGCTCACGCCTCGAAGCCGCGATGCAATGCGTGATCGAACTCGATCGTCCTCCACCTCCGGGTACCGCGCTCGATGATCCGCGACCCGCGTGCGATGGCCCGCGCCGCCGGACGCGCGGTTCTGCCGCTGGCGTTGATGGTCGCCGCGGTGGCAGCTCGCGCCCTCGTGGCACATCCCGCTCGGCATCTACATCGACGGCGCGATCCAAGGCCTCCTGCTCGGCCTGATCGCGCTCGGCTTCGTCATCGTCTACCGCGCGAACCGGATCGTGAACTTCGCGGCCGCCGATCTCGGCGCCGTACCCGCGAGCTTCGCGTTCCTGCTCTGGGCGTCAGTCGGTTGGAACATCTACCTGTCGCTCGCGCTCGGGTTCGGCGCCGCGATCTTGCTCGGCGTCCTGGTCGAGTTCTTGTTCCTGCGCATCTTCTTCAAAGCGCCCCGGCTGATCCTCACGGTCGTCACCATCGGCGTCACCGACCTGCTCGTCGCGCTCGGCCTGTTCCTGCCCGTGTGGTTGGGCCAACCGAGCAACGACCACTACCCGCCCTTCTTCCACGCGACGCTTCACCGTCTCGGGCGCGGTGTTCGACGGCAACGACGTGCTCGTGATCATCGTCGTGCCGATCGTGCTCATCGCACTCGCCGAGCTTCTTCCGATTCAGCGCGACGGGTGTCGCGCTCAAGGCCAGTGCCGAAAACGCGGATCGGGCGTCGCTGCTCGGCATACCGGTGCGCCGGCTGCAGAGCGTCGTGTGGGGTTTGGCGGCGCTGCTCGCGTTCATCGCGCATGTATCCTGCGCATCGGCGTGGTCGGTCTCGGCATCGGCCAGGCGCTCGATCCCAGCATCCTCCTGATGGCACTGGGTGCCGCGGTCATCGGTCGCATGGAGCGCATGCCGACCGCGGTGCTCGCGGCCGTCGGGTCTCAGCATCGTGGAGAAGGCGGCCGTCTTCCATTACCCGTCGATCAGCTTCGGCACCGCGATCCCGGCCGCGATCGTCCTGATCGCCCTCGTGCTGCAACGCACGGAGGCCGTCGATCGTCTGTCGAGCGCGGCGACGTCGACGTGGCAGGCGACGCCGCGAGATCAAACCGATTCCGTCCGAGCTCCGGCACATCCCCGCGATCCGGCGCCACGCGCGCCGCGCTCACGGGCCTGCTCATCCTGGCTCTCGTCCTCATTCCCGTTCGTCGTCTCCGACGTCCACGTGAAGCTGATCGGGACGATCGGCATCTTCGCGATCGTCGGGCTCTCGCTCGTGGTGCTCACCGGATGGGCCGGACAGGTGAGCCTCGGGCAGATGGCATTCGTCGGCGTCGCCGGCGCGGTCGCGGGAACACTCGCGACGCGCTGGCACTGGGACATCGCGCTCATCCTCCCGGTCGCGGGCGCGGTCGGCGCGGTCACCACCGTGCTCGTCGGCGCCGCGACCTTGCGGGCGCGCGGCCTCGCGTTCGCGGTGGCCACGCTCGCGTTCGCGCTCCTCACGTCGAGCTATCTCCTCAATGTCGGCTACTCGCCGTTCAAGAGCTGGGTACCGAACGGCTCCGTCCCCGTGCCCCGCACGCACGTGCTCGGCATCATCTCGGTGAACAGCGAGCCCGCGTTCTACGCGTTCGATCATCGTGGTCTTCGGGCTGTGCTTTTGGATGGTGCGCGGCCTGCGCAGCAGCCGGATCGGGCGCGTACTCATCGGCGTTCGCGACAACGAGCGGGCCGCGCAGGCGTACGCGGTCGGTACGCGCGGCGCGCTCGTAATGGCGTTCGCGGTCTCGGGCTTCCTCGCCGGCATCGCGGGCGCGCTCCTGGTGTTGCAACAGCATGCGCTCGACGCCGACAACTTCGATCCCGATCGCGGGGCTGCGCGTGTTCGCGATGGTCGTGGTCGGCGGCCTCGGCTCGATCGGCGGCGCGGTCATCGGCGCGATCTTCGTGAAGGGGATCGAGTACTTCCTCGTCCAGCCGGAATGGGCGTTCCTGTCGACGGGGGTCGGGCTGCTCTTGGTGCTGATGATCCTGCCCGGTGGCCTCGGCGCCGCGCTCGGCGATGCGCGCGACGGCGCGCTGCGGTGGTACGCCCGGCGCAAGCACCTCCGCGTCCCGAGTCTTCTCGCCGACACGCGCCTCGAGGCCGCGCTGCCGGCCGACGCCGATCTGCTCGGTGCCCTGAACGACGCGGCCACCGAAGTCGAGACCTTCGCCGAGATCCGCGAGTAGATGGCCATCCCGCCCCGCAAGCCGCGCAAGGTGGTGTTCCGCATCTGGGGCATCGATTGCCACCTGCCCCGCCCGCCGCGTCAGTTCTTCGACGAGGTCAGCGGCGGCGAAGCACTCCTCCCGCTCATCGTGCTCGTCGGGCTGAACTTCTCCAACCAGCTCGACCTCACCGCGTTCGGCATCCTCGCGCCCGACATCCGCGACGCGTTCGGCCTTTCGAACGGCGGCTTCCTCACGCTCGTCGCGCTGACGACGCTCGGCGCGCTGCTGCTCCCGGTGCCGCTCGCGTACTACTCCGACCGATTGCCGCGCATCACGCTCGCGTTCGTCGGCGCGGTGATCTGGGCCGTGTTCGGGCTCTTCACCGGGCTCGTCGTTCACGCTCACCTTCCTGATCATCGCCGCGCTCGGGCGCGGGCATGGGCCGGGCCGTGATCACGCCGACCCACAACTCCTTACTCTCCGACTTCCATCCGCCCGAAGTGCGCGCCGACGTGTTCGGCGCGCACCAGATCGGGCTCGCCTTCGGCGCGTTCATCGGCGGCGCACTCGGCGGCCTGCTCGGCCAAGTCTTCGGCTGGCGCGTGCCGTTCATCCTGTTCGTCGATCCCGACCTTCGTGTTCGTGTTCCTCGGTCTGCGCCTGATCGATCCGGGGCGCGGCCACTGGGAGCGTCGCGGCCGCGGGCGCGAACACCGACGTCATCGGTACCGACGAGGTGCCGCCGTCGTTCGCCGAGTCGATCCGGATCCTGTGGCAGGTCGGCACCCTGCGCCGGATCTGGTACTCGCTGCCGTTCCTCGCGGCCGCGTTCATCGGGCTCATCACGCTCACGTCGCTCTACTACGAGCAGATCTTCCACCTCGACGACTTCCAGCGCGGGATGGTCGCCGCCTTCGCCGAACCCGGCCAGATCGTCGCCCTCCTCCTCGGCATCCCGCTCGCGTCGCGGCTGATGCTGCGCGACCCCGGGCTCGGGCTGCGCATGCTCGCGATCGTCGGCATCCTCGTCGCCGCGGCGTGGGTCGTGTTCGCGCTCGCGCCGTGGTTGTGGCTCGCGATCGCGATGAACTTCCTCGTCGCCGCCTTCGCATCGTTGCTCGTGCCCGGCATCTACGCGTCGCTGTCGCTGACGATCCCGCCCAAGGTCCGATCGATGGGCTTCGCGATGGCCGCGTTGTTCATCGTGCCCGGCCTCATCGCGCTGTACATCGTCGGCGCGATCGCCGACACCTACGGACTCCGCACCGGCCTGCTCGTCGTGGCGCCGATCTTCCTCGTCGGCGCGTGGATCCTCGCGTCGGGCTCGATCTACGTGCGCAGCGACATCAACCGCGTGTGGACCTCGACCGCGGCGCAGGCCGAGGTGATGCTGCAGCCGCCAGCAGGGCGAAGTGAAGCTCCTGCTCGTCCGCAACGTCGACGTGCACTACGACAACGTGCAGGTGCTGTTCAGCGTCAACTTCGAGGTCGACGAAGGCGAGATCGTCGCGCTGCTCGGAACCAACGGCGCGGGTAAGTCGACGCTGCTGAAGACGATCTCCGGGCTCGTCGAAGCAACGAACGGCGCCGTCGTGTTCGACGGGCGCGACATGACCTACGCACCGCCGAACGAAGTTGCGGGCCGGGGCGTCGTGCAGATGCCGGGCGGCCAGGGCGTGTTCCCCACGCTGACCGTCGCCGAGCACCTGCGTCTCGCGAGTTGGCTGCACCGCAAGGACAAGGCGGTCGTCGCGGAATCGACCGAGCACGTGCTCGAGCTGTTCCCGGTCCTGCGGGGCCGGCTCGACGAGCCCGCCGGCAACCTCTCGGGCGGCCAGCAGCAGATGCTCGCGCTCGGCATGGCGTTCATCGAGAAGCCGCGGCTGCTGATGATCGACGAGCTGTCGCTCGGCCTCGCGCCCGCGATCGTCGAGCAGCTGCTGCCGATCGTGCGCGACATCGCCGCGCAGGGCACGACGATCATCCTCGTCGAGCAGTCGGTGAACCTCGCGCTCGACGATCGCGGAGACCGCGTACTTCATGGAGAAGGGCGAGATCCGCTTCCACGGGCCGACCGCGGAGCTGCTCGAACGTCCCGACGTGCTGCGCTCGGTGTTCCTCGAAGGCGCCCAGGCCGGCATGAAGAACGGCGCCGGCGCGACGAACGGCGAGTCGACAAACGGCGGCGCGACGAACGGCGAGTCGACAAACGGCGAGGCGACAAACGGTGACGCGCCGAACCCGGACACCGCCGCGGTCGCGGCCGTGGTCGCCGCTTCGATGCCGGCCACCGTCACGAATGGCGCGTTGGTCCCGAACGGTCACACCAACGGCGACACAGCCGAGGACGCGCCGGTGCGGCTCGGGCTCGCGGGCGTGTCGAAGCGGTTCGGCGGGCTCGCGGCGCTCACCGACGTGTCGTTCCCGGCCAACGCGGGCGAGATCGTCGGGTTCATCGGGCCGAACGGCGCGGGCAAGACGACGCTGTTCGACGCCATCTCCGGCTTCCTCGCCGTCGACAGCGGCACGATCATCCTCGGCGAAGGCGACAGAGGCCGACGACGTCACGCGCATGTCGGCGGTCGGCCGCTCCAAGCTCGGGCTCGGCCGCTCGTTCCAGGACGGTCGCCTGTTCCCGAACCTCACCGTCGCCGAGACGATCGCGGTGGCGTTCGAGCGCCACCTCGAGATGCGCGATCCCGTCGCCGCCGCGCTGCGCCTGCCGTCGGTGTCGGCAGACCGAACAGGACGTGATCGAGAACGTCGAACGGCTCCTCGAACTGCTCGGCGTCACCGACTTCCGCGACAAGCTCGTGCGCGAGCTCTCGACCGGCAGCCGGCGCATCGTCGACCTCGCGTGCCTGCTCGCGCACGATCCGACGGTGATGCTGCTCGACGAACCGTCGTCGGGCATCGCGCAGCGCGAGGCCGAAGCGCTCGGCCCGCTGCTGCTGCGCATCCGCGAGCAGACGGGCGCGACGCTGCTCGTCATCGAGCACGACGTGCCGCTGCTGCTCGGCATCGCCGATCGGCTCATCGCGCTCGACCTCGGCGAGGTCGTCGCGGACGGCCTGCCCGACGAGGTCGTCAACGACCCGGTCGTCGTGCAGTCGTATCTCGGGACCAGCGAGGCCGCCATCGGCCGCAGCGGGGCCCATCCGGTCTAAGCACGTGCCACGCCGATCTCGGCAAGAATCAATCACCAATACGAAGAGGGGGACGCGTAATGGGATTGCAGCAGACACCACGGGCGCGCCGATCGCCGTGGGCGCGTTACGCGCCGTTCATCGTCATCGTCGTCATCGCCGCGATCGTGGGCGTTGCGCTCGCGACGCGTAAGAGCGACAGCAAGAACAATTCGAGCGGCGTCCAGGTGACAACACCCGCACCGCCGCCCGCCGTGTCCGGCACGAACGGCATCCCGCTGTTCTACAACGACGCCAAGGCGCAGGGAACCGCCGCGTCGAAGCAGTGGCACAACTGCGACACGACGACCGGCCGCGTCGCGATCCCGATCCTCGCGCCGCCGCCCTGCGTAGAGGACTTCACCGGCAACAACGGCGGCGCGACGTCGCCGGGCGTGACCGGGACGACGATCAAGATCGGTTACTACATCGCCAAGCCCGACCCGACTCTCGACGGCGTGCTTGCCCAGGCCGGCGCGTACGACCCGCCCGACAAGACCGCGCAGGCCTACAAGGACTACGCCGCCATCTACGGCGGAACATTCGAGCTTTACGGCCGCAAGGTTCAGCTCGTGCGTATCGACGGATCGGGCTCGAGCACCGATTCAGTGCAGGCCCGCGCCGACGCCGACCGCGCCGCCGCCGACGGCGTGTTCGCGGTGATGGGCGGTCCGGCGCAGACGAAGGCGTTCTCCGACGAGCTCGCGCAGAAGAAGATCCTCTGCGTCGGGCAGTGCATCATCTCCCAACCCCAGCGTTACTACGAGGAGAACGAGCCGTACCTCTGGCCGACCGGACCCTCGCCCGACCAGACCTCCACGATGATCACGACGTTCATCAAGAACCAGCTCGCGGGCAAGCCCGCGCAGTGGGCGGGGCCGCTGCTCAAGGGCAAGACGCGCACGTTCACGATGCTGACGTACGACACGCCCGACAACCAGTACCGCGCGTCGTGGGACGACCTCGAGGCGAAACTGAAGGCCACGGGCGTCGACGTCGTCGATCACGTCGACTACTTCTTGAACATCGCGACGATGCAGAGCGACGCGCGCACCATCGCGACGCGCCTCAAGCAGAAGAACGCGACGAGCATCCTGTTCACCGGCGACCCCATCTTCCCGATCTTCCTGACCGCGGAGATGTCGAAGGAGAACTACTTCCCCGAGTGGGTCATGTCGGGAACGGTGCTCGCCGACACGAACGTGTTCGCCCGCAAGTTCGACCAGAAGCAATGGGAGCACGCGTTCGGTCTGCAACTCGTGCCCGCCCGCATCCCGAAGGACAAGCAGGACGCGTACACGCTGCACCAGTGGTGGTTCAACACTCCGCCGCCCGACGACAACGGTTACGCGCATCATCGACGGTGACATTCGAGCTGATGTTCGACGGTCTGCAACTCGCGGGCCCGAACCTCACGCCCGCCGCCTTCCACAACGGGCTCGACGCGGCGCCGCCCGCGGCGGCAACCAGCTCGCCGACGATCTCGACCGTCGTGTCGTACGGCAACCACGGGTTCTGGCCCGGCGACGATCCGGCCGGGCTCGACAACGCCGGCATCGAGTTCTGGGATCCGACGGCAACGGGGCCGGACGAAACCGGCACCGTCGGCCAGGGCATGTACCGGTTGATGGGCGGTGGCGTGCGCTACCTGTCGAACCAGTGGCCCACCACGCCGATGCCGTTGTTCGACAAGACGAACACCGTCACGATCTACGGCGAGAACGAAGTGCCTGCGGCGTTGCTACCGAAGACGGAACCGCTCCCCGCGGGAGCACCCAACGCCAAGGCGTGACGAATCGTTGAATCGTTGACGCGTACGCCACGCGACGTTCACTCGCGGGGGACGGGCACCCAGCCCTCCCCCGCGACGTAACGCCGAACGACGCGCGCGGGGACGCCGGCCACAACCGAGTAGTCGGGGACGTCGAGGCCGGCCACGACCGCACCCGCGGCCACGACCACGTGCCGACCGATCCGCGAGCCCGGTAGGACGATCGCGCCGTGGCCGAGCCAGCTGCCGTCGCCGATCGAGACGGGCTCGTTCTTCCACATCTGCGTACCGATGGGCAGGTCGAGATCCTCGTAGCCGTGATTCTGGTCGGTGACGTACACGTAGTGGCCCGTCCAGATGTCGTCGCCGATCTCGACCCGTTCGTGGCCGACGATGCCGATGCCCTTGCCGAGCGTGCAGCGATCGCCGATCGAGATGATCGGCTCGCCCCGCATTCCGGCCTGCGACGGCATGCCCGCGCTGATGCTCGCGAGCGGCCCGATGGTGGAACCCCGGCCGAACGCGATCCGGCCCTCACCGAAGATCACCGACTGCGGGAACGCGATCATGCTCCCGTCGCCGAAGGTGTGAAAAGCGCGGGCGCGGCGGTGGCGCGGACCGATGGCGCCGAGCCGCGTCGACCGCGCTCCACGCGGCATGGATCGCGTCGCCGGCGACGCGCTCGACGTTCTCGCGCAGCATCGTGAAAGGATACGACGATGGCCAACAACAACGCCCTTCCGGTGAAGATCGGGTTGCTCTACGACTTCCCGCAGATGGGCACGCTGCTCAAGGACACGCTGCAGCTCGGGATCGACGAAGTCGCAGCGACCGGCCGGCTCGACCGCGACATCGAGTTCGTCGAACGGGCCTCGCGTGGGCTGCCGTCGGGCACCGAGGCCGAGGTCACGCGCGCGTTCGCCGACCTCGTCGACCAGGACGTCGTGGCGATCGTCGGGCCGTCGATCTCCGACAACGGCCTGATCGTCGCGCCGCTCTGCGACGCGGCGCGCGTTCCCGCGATCAACTACACCGGCGGCGAGCGCACCCGTTCAGCGAATGGATGTTCCACTACCAGGTCGGTTCGCTCGAAGAAGAGCCGCCGGTGCTCGCGGCGCGGATGGTCGCGCGCGGATTCCGGCGGGCCGCGGTGATCTTCGATCAATCGCCCGTCGGCCGGCGCTACGCCGAGTACTTCGAGGCCGCGCCGCGGCCGCCTCGGGCTCGAGGTCACCGGCACCGCGAGCATCTCCGCGCTCGACCGAGGACGCGACCGAACCCATCTCCCGGCTGCGCCAAGCCGACCCCGACGTGCTGATCTATCTCGGCCTCGGGGTGTCGTCGCGCGCCGTCGCCCTCGCGTTGGCCGCCACCGAGTGGAACGTGCCCGTGCTCGCGAACTCGGCGCTCATGTTCGGCTACGCGCGTCCCGACTGGCGCGACGGCTACAAGGGTTGGGAGTACATCGACACGATCTCCGACGACAACCAGCTGCGGGCCAAGCTCAACAAGCTCTCACCGCACGCCGCGGGCGGCCCGATCGGTTGCGCGGCTTACGACATGGGCCGCATGCTCGGCGAAGCGATCGCGGCCTCGGAGCACCTGACCCGGGCCGGGATCGCCGACGGCCTGCGGCGGGTGAAGCAGCTGCCCTCGGCAACCGGCTACGAAGGCACGCTGATCGGATTCGGCGTATGGGATCACGCGGCCCTGAAGGGCCACTATCTCGTGCTGCGCAAGTGGGAAGACGGTCACTCGGTTCAGGTCTGAGCGAGAATACGATGCGGTCGTGGCTCAGGATCGCGATGCGGCGCGGTTGCGCATCGCTCGGGCGGGGCTGACGCAGACTGCAGTCGAACGCGTCTCGCGCACATCGTTCGGGCGGATGCCGATCACCCTCGTCGATCGGGCGCGGGCACAACTGCGGCGTTTCTTCTCCGAAGGCCCGTGGACCGTCGAGGACGACGCCGGGTTGTCGGGTCTCGTCGGGCCCGGTGACGGCTGGACCGAAGACGAGCTCGCGCCCGGCATCCGGTTGAGCTTCGGCTGGCGGGGCGGCTACTTCAAGATCGAGGTCGCCGCCGACGAGGACCACGACGCGGGCGGCGCCGGGGCGGGCGGCGGTCGCGCGGCCGCGAGCCGCCGCGCCGGTGTTGCCCCCGCACGACCGCACGCTGGGCGACACGTTCGAAGAGTTCGTGGTGATGGAAGCGGGGCGCAACCCGTCGGAACTTCGGTTCGCGACCGGCCCGGTGTCGTCGGGCAAGGGCGGCCGCTTCACGCGCGAGGAGCAGGGTTCGTCGGCCGCGGTCGCGGCGCTGTTCCGTGAGTTCGACGACATCGAGCTCGTACGCGTCGAACCCGACTTCGGTGTCGGTCTCCTTGGCGAACCCGGAGCGCTGGCGCGTGATCGTGTTGCGAGGTGTTCGACACGATCACCTCCGTGTTCGTACCGCCGCACGTCATCCAGCCCGACCGCCAACACGAACGCGCGGTCGCGGAGATCGGCGGCCTCGACGTGTCGAACCCGCGCGATCTGGCGCGCCTGCTCGACGCCACGACATCGCCCGACGCCGCGATCCGCTGCCTGGCCGCGGCCAAGCTCGAAGTGGCCGATCCGCTGCTCGTCGCCAAGCCGTGGACGCACTCGTTGGAGGACTCGTCGCGGGCCGTCCGACGCGCCGCGATTCGAGCCGCCGCGCACGTCGCCCGGCCCGATCTGCGGTTGCTGTTCGAACGCGCGCTCGCCGACAAGGACGCGTGCGTGCGCTACTACGCGCTGCGGGGTCTGGCCCAGATCGGGGTCGGTCGGGCCGATCAGAGCGTCGAGCGCCGCAAGCTCGACGACGACCTCCGGGTCCGCTTCGCGGCCGAGGCCGCGCTCGACGGGCAGCCTGCCGCTGTAGCTGTCACACCCGTCTGTCAGGGTGTGCGCATGCAGACGATCGACACGTTCCACCTGGTCAGCACCACGTTCGAGGCCTGCGCCGACTTCGGCGCTACCGCCGACGGTTCGCCGGTGTGCGCCGAGTGCGGATGGCTGGAAGGCGAGCACCAGACGCCCGATGCCGAGGTGCACACGCTCCCGGCGCGGCGCAAGGCCGTGCGGGCGCCGAAGCGCCTGGCGTCCTAGGCGCTGCGCTTCTTGGCCGCCGCTTTGGCCGGTTCGGCCTTGGCCGGCTCGCGCGTTGGCTGAAGCCTTCTTGGCGGCCGTCTTCTTGGCCGGAGCCTTGTTGCCCGAGCCTTTGCCACCCGACGTCTGCGCCGACCCGGCCGCGACGCTCGGGTGACGTTCCTTGGCGTTCTGCGCCTTCTCGAGCGACGCTTCGAGCGCGGCGACGAGGTCGAGCACCTTGGCCGGCGGCCTCGACCACCGGCTCGGCCACGATCGACTCGCCCGCGGCCTTGCGCTCGATGAGGTCGAGCACCTGCTCGCGGTACTCGTCGTGGTACTTCTCGGGCTCGAAGTGGTCGGACGCGAGCGACTCGACGAGCTGACGCGCCATCGCCAGCTCGCGGTCGGTGAGGTCGACGTCGGCTTCGTCGGGCACGAGATCGGTCGCGCGACACCACCTCGTCGGCGTAGCGCATCGTCTCGATGCACAGCATGTCGTCGACGGTGCGGATCGCGACGAGCCGTTCCTTGCTGCGCACGATGATGCGCCCGATCGCGACCTTGTTGAGCTCCTTCATCGCTTCGACGAGGAGCTTGTACGGCTTCACGCCCTTGCGCGTCGGGGACGAGGTAGTACGGCTGCTCGAAGTAGAGCGGATCGATCTCGTCGAGGTCGACGAACTCCTCGATCTCGATCGTGTGGCTCCCCTTCGGGCGCAGCACGTCGAGCTCGTCGGGCTCGATCATCACGTAGCGGCCCTTGGAGATCTCGTAGCCGCGCTTGATCTTGTCGGGCGGGACCTCTTCGCCGGTGGCGTCGGAGACCTTCTTGTAACGGATGCGCGCGCCGGTTCCCTCTTCGAGCTGGTTGAAGCTGACGTCGCGACTCTTGGTCGCGCCGACGAGGCGCACCGGCACCTGCACGAGTCCGAAACTGATCGAGCCGGTCCAAATGGCACTGGGCATGACGCCAGGATACCCAAGGAAAAGGACCCCACCCCAGGCCCGGAAACCGCCTGGAACCTAAGGTGCCTGCCGTATGGCCACGCGGCAGAAGGTCGAGATCGAGGGCCGGGAGCTGACGGTCTCGAATCTCGACAAGGTGCTCTACCCCGAGGCGGGATTCCGCAAAGCCGACGTCATCGACTACTAGCGCCGGATCGCCCCGGTCATGCTCCCCCACCTCGCCGGGCGGCCGCCCACCCTGGTCCGGGCGCCCGACGGCCCGGCCGGCAACCGCTTCTTCGAGAAGAACTGCCCCGGCGCACCATCCCGAGTGGGTCGACACCGCGCCCGGCAACGAGGCCACGCGGCGGGACGAAGGGTTGCATCGTCGACGACGTGGCCGCGCTCGTCTGGCTCGCCAACCTGGCCGCGCTCGAGCTGCACACTCACCAGTGGACGCTCGCCGACCCCGCGCATCCGACCGCGTTGGTCATCGATCTCGATCCCGGTGAACCGGCGACGATCATCGACTGCTGTCGGGTCGCGATCGACCTGCGCGACACGCTGGCGCAACTCGACCTCGGGCTGCGTCGTGAAGACGTCGGGCGGGCAAGGGCCTGCACCTCTCGGTCCCGATCCACGGCGCCGACGCCTCCGACGAAGACACGAAGACGTTTCGCGCTCGCGCTCGGTCAGCTGCTCGAGTCGCGCGATCCCAAGCGGGTGCTCGTCGACATGACGCGGGCCAAACGCCCGGGCAAGGTGTTCATCGACTGGAGCCAGAACGACCGGCACAAGACCACGGTCTGCGCCTATTCGTTGCGGCTCCGCGACCGCCCCACCATCTCGACGCCGCTGGCGTGGCCCGAGGTCGAGGCCGCGCTCGACGCGGGCGATGCCGACGCGCTCGCGTTCGAGGCGGCCGCGGTGCTCGAACGTGTCGCCGAGCACGGCGACCTCTACGCCGATTCCCTCACCCTGCATCAGTCGCTGCCCGCGCTCTAGGGTCGCCACCGTGGAGCTGTCGGGAAAGGTCGCCATCGTCACCGGCGCGTCCCGCGGCGTGGGCGCCGCGACCGCCGAACTGCTGGCGCGCGCGCGGGTGCAAGGTCGCGTGCGCGGCGCGCGCCACCGACGACGTCGCCGCTGCCGATCCCGGGCACGATCGACGACACCGTTCGCCGTATCGTCGCCGCGGGCGGCGAGGCCATCGCGGTCCCGACGAACCTCGCCCGCGACGACGAGGTCGAGCGCATGGTGGCCACAACCCTCGAACATTTCGGTCGGGTCGACGTGCTCGTCAACAACGCCGCGATCACGTTCCCCGGCGACCTCGACGCTCGAGATGAAGCGCTTCGACCTCGTGATGCAGGTCGACCTGCGCGCCCCGCTCATCGCGTTCGCGCGGCGCTGCCCGCGATGAAGGAGCAGGGCGCCGGCGCGATCGTGAACGTGTCGTCGGTCGCGGGGCTGAACTACATCCCCGACCTCATGGCGTACGGCATGGCCAAGGCCGCGCTCGAGCACCTCACCGTTTCGGCCGCGCACCAGCTCCGCCCGTTCGACATCACGGTGAACACGTTCCGCATCGACGTGCCCGTCGCGTCGGAGGGCTTCGTGTTCAACATGCCCGACATCGATCACTCGGATTGGGAACCGTCGGAGGTCGCGGCCGAGGGCATCGTGTGGATGCTGGAACAGCCGCCGAGCTACACGGGCCACAACGAAGGCATGGCCGCGCTGCGCGCCGAACACGGCATCATGGCGTCGCGGTCGGCGCGGCCGTACCTATCGCAGCAGTCGCTCGTGACCGACACCCATCTTCGTCCGGTCGGCTGAACGGTACCGATGCCGGCAACCGAAGACGCGGTGCTCCGCCAGATGCGGGCCGCGCGCCGCAAGAACCGCGGCGCGGAGCGCGACTGGATCGACACGTCGTACGAGCTGTGGGTCCGCGGCTTCTTCGCCGTCGTCATCATCGTCGTGGTGCCGATCATCCTCACCGGCGACGAGCTCGGCGCGCGCGGCGGTCACGCACTTCCGCGACCACGCGCCCGGTGTTGCGTCGATCATCGTCGCGTTGGCGGTGTGGTTCGCGCTGCGCGCTGGTGCCGCGGGCGCGCCGCTCGCCCCCGAAGCGCCCGATGTCGTGTACCTGCTCCTCGCACCCTTCTCGCGCGCGCACGTGTTGCGGCCCCTCGCTCGTCAACAGCTGCGGACCGCGGTCGTGGGTGGCGCGGTCATCGGTCTGGCCATCGGACAGGCCGCCGCGGCTCGCCTCCCCGAAGGTCCCGGCGCCTGGGCGTGGCACGGCTCCATCGCGGGCGCGGCCCTGGGCGCGGTGCTCTGGGGTGCGGTGGCCGGCGCCTCGGCCCGACGATTCTCCACGCTCGCGGCCAACGGCTCGGCCTTTTGTTGCTCGCGGCCGCGGTCGCCGACGCGGTATTCCACACCTGGTTCGCGCCCACCACCTGGGTCTCCTCGCTGGCGCTGCTCCCCCTGCACGGACTCGTCCCGGCCGCGGTGGCGATCCTCGGCATTGCGCTCGCGGTGGCGCTGCCCGTCGTCGCGATCCTGGCGATCGGCGGCACGTCGCTCGAGCCACTCCGCCAACGCAGCGCGCTCGGTGAGTCAGATGCGGTTCGCGGCATCGCTCCAGGACATGCGCACGGTCGTGCTCCTGCACCGCCAGCTGTCGATGGAGAAGTCGCGCAGCCGCCCGTGGATACCGCTCCTGACGCGGCGCAAGGTTCGGCACCCGGCCTGGCGCCGCGGTTGGCACGGTTACGTGCGCTGGCCCGCGAACCGTGTGGTGCGGGTTGCGGTACTGCTCGCCGCGACCGGCGTGCTCGCGTACGCGTCGCGCTCCACACACCTCCTCATCATCGTGGCCGGCGCCACATTGTTCGTCGCCGCGCTCGACTTCATCGAACCGTTCGCAGCCGAGCTCGACCACCCCACCGCGCTGCTCACCTACGGCGTCAGCATCCGCTCGGTGCTGCTGCGCAACCTCGCGGCGCCGGTCGCCGCCCTCGTCGGTGTGAGCCTGATCGGCGCGGGCGCGCTCGCGGCCGCCACCGACCATTTCACCGTCGTGGTCTTCGCCTGCGCGCTGAGCGCCTCGCTCGCGGCGCTGGCCGGCAGCGCGTTGAACGTCGCGCTCGGGCCGCCGCCCGCGTCGCAGCTCGAGATGCTGCTGCTCATGCCCGACATCTACGGCCTCATCCTGTTGGTGCGTCAAGGCCTGCCGCCCGCGCTCGGCCATCGCCGGACTGGCGCCGATCGCGGTCGCCACGACCGCCGGTGCCGTGCCCGCGATCATCGTCGCGGCCGCGCTCGCGTCGGCATCGACCGGTGCCCTCTTGTACGCGGCCTTACGGGGAGTTTGACGACCATGGCCCATCAGGACCGTCCGGAATCGCTGCTCTTCGTCGACCACCTCACGAAGAACTACGACGGGCACGGCGCAGTGCACGACCTCAACCTGCGGCTCGGCTTCGGCAGCCTGGTGGCACTTGTGGGGCACAACGGTGCGGGCAAGTCGACGTTGCTCGGCAGCATCGCCGGCCTCATCGAACCGAGCGACGGCCGCGTGTTCATCAACGGGCACGAGGCCGGCACGCTCCCGGCCCGCGCCGAGCTCGCGTACGCGGCCGACAACCCCGTCCTCTACGACGACCTCAGCGTCTGGGAGCACCTCGAGTACGTCGCCGCGCTTCATGGCGTCGACGACTGGCAGACCCCCGGCCGCGAACTCGTCGAGGCATTCGGCCTCACGAGCCGCGCCGGCGACCTGCCGTCGAAGTTCAGCCGAGGCATGCGCCAAAAGGCCGCGCTCGCCGTCGCGCTCGTTCGCCCCGCGTCGCTGATAATCATCGACGAACCGTTCGTCGGTCTCGACATGCCGCGCCCAGTCCTCCCTCATCGATGTGTTGGTCAAGCGCGTGCACTCGGGCACGACGATCATCGTCGCCACGCATCAATCCACGTTCCTGTCGCACGCCGACTGGTGCGTGATGTTGCAGGACGGTCGGATGCACTACGACGGCCCGCCCAGCGACGAGATTCTCGCCACGCTTCAGCACGGGGAGTAGCTCCCGCCGCTCGCTCACGGAGGCGGCCGGTTACGGGGATGTCGTGCGTCTTTGGGTCCGACGAACGCGCGGCGGCCTTTCCCGCGCACGAGTGACCAGCCCTGCTCGGTCTTGAGTAGGTGATCGTGCGGGCACAACGGGTCGAGCTCGCCGAGCACCGTGTGGTGGGTTGTCGCCCATGGTTCGCGGTGGTCGATCTGCACGAACATGCTCGAACACACGACGTTCGCACACTTGGGTTTCGCCCACAACAACGCCACTCGCTGCGCGGCGGTCGCGCCGCGTCCGAGGTGCACGACGTTCACGACGTCGACACCGCGGGTGATCACCAACTTCAAGATCGCATCGCCCAACAACTCGCGCGCGACCGATACCGGGATCGGACCAACGCCCGCGATCTCACATACCTCGCCGTCGCTGACCTCGCCGCGGCTCAGTGCGGCGAGATCGACCCGGAGGAACGCGAGGTACCGCTCCTTCGCCGAACGCCCCTTCGCCGCCGGTTCGCCTGCCGGCCCGTCCGTCTCGGGCGGGCCCGGCTGTTGGCCGAGGATCATCAGCGCGTCGAACGCGTACGCGGCCCGCGGTTCGGGCTTCCCCGCGGCGCGGGCCGCGTTGAACAGCCCGTCGATGATCGGCTCCAACCGTTTCTCGAACGCCCCCAACGCATCCACGGTTCCCACCGCCGACAGATGCCGAGCACCTTCGGCATCAGTAAAGGACCGCAACCCCCGATCGGCGTGGATCCGCCGATGCCGCGCATCCGGATCGGGATCGGCGGCCGCTTTCGTCCGCAAACATTCCTCGCGTAACTCCGTGAGATTCGTTTCGCCCGCGAGCTCAACGAGACGCGCTTGCGCGTCGGGGTTCGCGGCCGCGGCGGGCGCGATCTCGTTCGCCTGCGCCGCCGACAACCCGCCCGAACGCACCGCCGCCGCCAACACCGGCAACTTCGCCAAATGCGCCGACGTCTCCAACCCCCGCCGCGCACTCGCAGTCGACGTTCCGCTCAGCCTCGCTAGATGCGAAGCCGCGGAACGCGCCCCCGCCCGCTTCCACTCCCCCGCCTCATCCACCCGCGCACCCAACAACACCTTCGCCGCAGCCGCGCGCCGTTCGACCCGGTCATACGCCGCCCAGACCGCAGTCACATCCCGCAACAACACATCGGCAGGATCACGATCCGCGAACTCGCCCAACACGCGCTCGACGAAACCCAACGCGTCGACCAACCCGCAAGTTCGGACGTCTTCCATGACTGCCACTCACGCATCATGACAGTGACGTGAGACAACTACGTCGGCACGACCGACGAGAACATCGACGACTCGCGAAACCTGCGAGTCGCCGACGCTATAAATTGTTCGTCGACTTCTCGCGGATGAGGTCGAGGGAGTCGCGGTACATGCTGAACGCGGAACGCAATGCCGCGGTCGTCACGTGATGCATGTCGGCCGCGATATTCATCGTGACCATCTGGTCGGCGATGTCGACATCGTGCGATCCGACCGAGCCCGGCACGACCGGTCGCGCCGGGCTACCGGGCGAGGCATTGGCCGCGGTCGGCAGATCCGCGCCCGCGATCTGCTGGGCGGCACCGTCGAACGCGACTTCCGCGCGCTGCGTTCCGGCCAACAGGCTCTGAATTGCGTCCATCCCGCCAGTTTTCGACGGGATGGACGACGAACCTTGAGCGCGAACGCTCGTGAGTGACGAACGCCCGGCGAAACGAACCGCCCCGAGCTACAGGCGCTCGATCACCATGGCCATGCCCTGGCCGCCGCCGACACACATCGACTCGAGGCCGAAGCGCTTGTCCTCGGTCTGCAGGCCGTTGATCAGCGTGGTCATGATGCGGGCGCCGGTCATGCCGAACGGGTGGCCGAGCGCGATCGCGCCGCCGTGCACGTTGAGCTTCTCGAGCGGGATGCCGAGGTGCTTGGCGCTCGGCAGGACCTGCGCGGCGAAGGCCTCGTTGATCTCGACGAGGTCGATGTCGTCGATCGAAATGTCGGCTCGCTTCAACGCCTGGCGGCACGCCTCGATCGGGCCGAGGCCCATGATCTCCGGGTTGAGCTGGCTCACGCCCGACGAGATGATGCGCGCGAGCGGCTTGATCCCGAGCTCCTTGGCCCGCGTGTCGCTCATCACAACCACCGCGGCCGCGCCGTCGTTGAGCGGGCACGCGTTGCCGGCGGTCACCTTGCCGTCGGGCCGGAACACCGGCTTCAACCCCGCGAGCTTCTCGACCGTCGTGCCGTCGCGCGGGCCGTCGTCCTTCGAGACGACCGTTCCGTCGGCGAGCGTGACCGGCGTGATCTCCCGCTCGAAGAAACCGTTCTCCTGGTACTTCACCGCGAGCTGTTGCGAACGCGCGCCGAACTCGTCCATGTCTTCGCGGCTGACGTTCTCGGCCTCGGCCACGTTCTCCGCGGTCTGACCCATGGCGATGTATACGTCGCCGAGTCCGCCGCCGGGAATCCAGCTCGGCTGGCCACCCTCGGAACGCAACTTGCTGCGCTCACGCGCCGCGCTCGAACTTCTCGTTGACGGGGCCGCCGTCGGCCATGCCGTTCATGAACCGGCTGACCGTCTCGACGCCACCGGAGATGAACACGTCGCCCTCGCCCGCGCGGATCGCGTGCGCCGCCATGCGAATGGTCTGCAACGACGAGGAGCAGTAACGGTTGACGGTGACGCCCGGCGCTTCGATGCCGGCGAGCAGCGCCGGCCACCCGCGCGACGTTCGTGCCCGCCTCGCCGGCCGGCTGACCGCAACCCCAGATCACGTCTTCCACCAACGCGGGGTCGAGGCTCGGGACCTTGGCGAGCACCGCGTCGATGATGAGCGCGGAGAGGTCGTCGGGGCGACACTCGATGAGCGAGCCCTTGTTCGCACGGCCGATAGGCGTGCGGGCGGTTGCGACGATGACTGCTTCGGGCATGGTCCCCTCCGGAAAACAAAAGTCGGCACGACGAATGACGGCGGGGGCACGCTAGTCCTGGGAAGGGACGCCGACCCAATGCGGATAGCGCCAATACGGATAGCGTTGGCGGGTGTCCGTCGCCGCGCACGTCGCCGAGGAGCACAAGAGCCGTCGGGCGGGCTGGCTGCGAGCGGCCGTCCTCGGGGCCAACGACGGCCTCCTTTCCGTGGCGGGGCTCGTCATCGGTGTCGCCGCCGCGAACTCGTCGCGTTCGTTGCTCGTAACCGCCGGGCTCGCGGGCCTCGTGGCCGGCGCACTGTCGATGGCCGTCGGCGAATACATATCGGTGAGCTCGCAGCGCGACGCGGAGCAGGCCGATCTCCGCGTCGAGGCCGAGGCCATCGCCGAGAACCGGCGGGCGGAGATGCACGAGCTCGCCAAGATCTACGAGGAGCGCGGCGTGGAACCGGGGCTCGCGCGCCTCGTCGCCGACCAACTCATGGCGCACGACGCGGTCGGTGCCCACGCCCGCGACGAGCTCGGCATCTCCGAGGTCACCGTCGCCCGCCCGTTGCAGGCCGCGCTCACCTCCGTCGCGGCCTTCACGTTGGCCGCGCTCATCCCCGTCCTCGCGATCACGCTCTCACCCAAGTCCTGGCGCATCGGGATCACAGCCGCGGTCAGCGTCGCCGCGCTGCTCGGGCTCGGCGCGCTCGGCGCACAACTCGGCGGCGCGCCCCGGGGACGGGCCGCGCTGCGCGTCGTCACGTTGTCGGTCCTCGCGATGCTCGTCACGTACGGCATCGGCCGCGTCGTCGGCGCCAACGTCTAGCGCCGACTACTGCTCCTCCGCCGACCAACGCGCGTTCGCGTCGTCGAAGATCCGCCGCGTGCGCTCGAAGTCGCGCGGGCCCTCCGTGTAGGTCTCGAAGTCCCACTCGGAACGCTCAACGCCGAAGAAGTCGCCGCCGTACACGTGCAGCGCCACCGCGAACTCGCGCTTGGAGTTCGCCACGGAATGGATGACGTCGTCGCCCAGCACGAGCACGTCGCCGCTACGCACTTCCTTGCCGCCCGTCGGATCCAGACCACTCGCACTCCGACGGTAGAACGCGTTGTCCTCCTGGCCGCCGTACATCGCAATGCACGCCCACATCCGGTGTTCGTGCGGATTCAAGGCCATGCCCGGTGTCCACGCGACGCGCAGGATCGTGAGGTCGTCGGCGTTGTGCAGCGGCTGAATGCCGCCCATCTCGACCGGGCCGAGCGCGCGCTCGAGCGCCGACGGATCGGCGACGAGCTCGTCGAGCACATCGCGCACCGCCAGCACGGGACTGTGTTCGCCGACTGCACTCTGACAACGCGTGATGATGTCGTCGACGGCGAAAGTCACACCCCGAGGATACGACGGCCGGCGGGCAGGAACTAGGGGCCGTCGATGCGGCGCATCTCGGCGCGGTACCGCTTCCAGTTACGCACGTATTCCTGCGCGGGGAACGTCACCTGTTCCGGCTTGACCGCGCCTTCGCGCAGTTTGGCCGGGACACCCAACGCCATCGCGCCACTCGGCACCTCCATGCCGTTCGGGACCACCGCGCCGGCGCCGACCAGCGCACCGGAACGGACGATGGCGCGGTGCAACACGATGGATCCGGTACCGATCAACGAGCCGCTCTCCACCGTGCATCCCTCGAGGTGCGCGAGGTGGCCGATCGTGCAGTCGTCGCCCACGATCGTCTCGAGCTCGCGCGTGCAGTGCAGGACTGCACCGTCCTGCACACTCGTGCGCGCACCGATGACGATGCGGCTCTGATCGCCGCGCAGCACCGTCTGCGGCCAGATCGTGGAGCCGGGCCCGATCTCGACGTTGCCGATGATGGTGCAGTCGGGATGCACGAAGGCTTCCGGGTCGATTCGGGGCACGATGTCGCCGAGGGCGTAGAGGGTCATGGGCACTAGTTTGACGGGAATGGACGTCGACGTGCACGTAACCGCAGTCGCCGAGCAGGGCTACACGATCGTCGAGAACGCGATCGACCCCGCGCTGGTCGACGAGCTCAACGAATCGTTGTCGCGGCTCGAGCGATTCCTCGAGGTACAACCGGCACCGAACTCGTTCGAAGGCCACAGCACGTTGCGCGTCTACAACCTGCTCGCGTACGACGACGGTGTGGCAGCGCGTGCCCGTGCACGACCACGTGCTCCCGATCGTCGAGCGGGTGCTCGATCCGGGCTGCCTCATCTCGTCGTTGTCGTCAATCGACATCCTGCCCGGGGAGAGCGCGCAACCGATCCACGCCGACGACCAGTTGATCCCGCTGCCGAAACCGCATCCGCCGACGGTCTGCAACTCGATGTGGGCGCTCACCGATTTCACCGAGGCGAACGGCGCCACCCGACTGATCCCGGGATCGCATCTGCTCGACCACAGTCCCGACTACGGCGCGCCGTACGAATCGATCGCCGCGGAGATGCCGAAGGGATCGGTACTCATCTGGCACGGCAGCCTCTGGCACGGCGGCGGCGCGAACGCCACCGGCGATACACGCATCGGCATCGCAATGAACTACTGCGCGGGGTACATCCGCCAGCAGGAGAACCAGCAGCTCGGCTTGTCGCGCGAGAAGGTGCAGACGTTCGCGCCGCGCTTGCGCGAGCTCGTCGGTTACGGCGTCTACAACATGCTCATCGGCCACATCAACAAGCAGTCGCCCGATCACCTGCTCCTCGGTGACGGCTCCGACGCGATCGTCTTCGAAGGATTCTGAACCATGGCCATGCTGGAAGTCACCGACGACGCGCGCGTGCGCGTGACTCACACTCAACCGGCCCGAAGCGTTGAACTCCTTCAACGACGAGCTGTACCACACCGCGGGCGCGGCGTTGGAGGAGGCCGAAGCGAGCAACGACGTCGCGTGCGTCGTGATAACGGGTACGGGCCGCGCGTTCTCCGCCGGTCAGGACCTCGGCGAGATGGGTCGGCTGAGCGCGAACGAACACAACGACTTCGGCGACGCCGGCCCCGGCTTCCCGCACTTCCTCGACACTCTGGCCGCGTTCGGCAAGCCGGTGATCGCGGCGGTGAACGGCATCGGTGTCGGCATCGGGATGACGATGCTGTTGCACGTCGACATCGCGATCATCGCCAGCACTGCGCGCCTGCGCGCGCCGTTCGTTCCGCTCGGCGTCGTGCCCGAAGCCGCGGGCAGTCTGCTCATGCCGGTCATCATGGGCAATCAGCGCGCCGCGTTGAAGCTCTACACCGGCGACTGGATCACCGCCGCCGAAGCGGTGGAGTACGGCTTGGCGCTGCGCGCCGTCGAGCCCGATGCCCTCATGGACGAGACGATGGAGCTCGCCCGCCGCATCGCCAAGATGCCGATCGCATCGCTGAGCGCGACGAAGCGCGTCGTGGTCGAGGGCCGGATCGACGCCGTGCGCGCGGCCCGGGCCCGCGAGGACAGAGCGTTCACCGGCATGATCGGAAAGCCCGCCAACATGGAGGCGATCACCGCGTTCTTGGAGAAGCGGGAGCCCGATTTCTCTCGCCTGTAGCGAACGCTTAGCCTCTCGACCCATGGCGATCGTGGAGACGCGCAGCGGGAAAGTCGAAGGCTTCGAACAAGACGGAGTGCACGTGTTCCGGGGGATCCCGTACGCGGCACCGCCGGTCGGCCCGCTGCGATGGCAAGCGCCGCAGCGTGAGGAATCGTGGGCGGGTACCCGCGACGCGACCGCGTTCTCCGCGCAGTCGGCCCAGACCGAGTTCCAGCTCGCGAAACTGATGGGCGAGACCCAGCCGCCGTACAGCGAAGACAGCCTCTACCTCAACGTGTGGACACCGGGCTGCGACGACGCGCGCCGACCCGTCATGGTCTGGATTCACGGCGGCGCGTTCATCTGGGGCGCGGGCGACACCCCTTGGTACGACGGCACGAACTTCGCCGTCCACGGCGACGTCGTCGTCGTGACGATCAACTACCGCCTCGGGCCCGTTCGGCTTCCTGCATCTCGCCGACCTGTTCGACGGCGAGTTCGCGGGCTCCGGCAACGCCGGGCATCCTCGACCAGATCGCGGCGCTCGAATGGGTACGCGACTGCATCGGCGCGTTCGGCGGCGATCCCGAACACGTCACGGTGTTCGGCGAGTCGGCCGGCGCCGCGCAGCGTCGGCACGCTGCTCGGCACGCCCGGCGCGCGCGGGCTCTTCCGAGGCCGCGATCCCGCAGAGTGGCGCGGCTTCGTGGGTATCGACGCGCGAGCACGCGACCGACATCGCCCGACGCGTCATCGAGAACCTCGACGTCCCCCCCGGCGACGCCGACGCGTTGCGTCGCGGTCCCGACCGACGACGATCCTCGCCGCGCTGCCCGGCGTTTCGCGAAGACGGTGTCGCCACGCTCCCCTTCCAGCCCGTCGTCGACGGAGTGGTGTTGCACGAACCGCCACTCGCCGCGATCCGCTGCCGGCAACGCGGCCGGGGTGCGCGTGCTGACCGGTACGAACGCTCACCGAGATGACGCTGTTCACCATCGCCGATCCGGCGAATGGCAACGCTCGACGACGACGGCATCCGCGCCCGCGTTGCGCGGCGCGTTCGGTGCCGACGGCGACGCGGTGTTCGACGAGCTACCGCGCCCGCCGGCCGCGAGTCGCTCCCGCAGGAGCTGTGGCAGGAGCTGGCGACCGACGGCGTCTTCCGCGATCCCCGCCATCCGCATGCTCGAAGCGCAGCTACCGCACGCGCCCGGTCTGGTCGTACTTCTTCACCTTCGAGATCGCCGGTGTTCGGCGGCATCCTGCGCTCCACGCACGCGCTCGAGATCCCGTTCGTGTTCGACACGCTCGAACCTCGGCGGCGCCGAGCATGCTGACCGGCACCGGCCCCGAGCGCCAGGGCATCGCCGATGCCATGCACCGGGCCTGGATCGCCTTCGCCCGCACCGGCGACCCGAACCACGCCGGCATCCCCGATTGGCCGCAGTACGACCTCGACCCGCCGGGCCACCATGCGTTTCGACGCCGAATGCGAGGTCCTCGACGACCCCGCCGCCGACGACCGCCTGGCGTTCGAGACAGCAATCCCGTAATCAGGTATCCCTGGATAACCAGCCCAGAACTGCCAATCTCGGTGGATTGGGTGGTCGGTTCGGCATTCTCCGCTTGAGCGGCCGCTGTGGGCTGCCGATCAGAGACCGAATCGGCATTGGGCGACGGGAAGCTCGGGGATGGCTATGAGTGACGTCGTGGCGCTGCTTCTCGACGACGCCATGCCGCCCGAACGGCTCGGTGCCCTGCTGCACTCCGGCCCGGAAACGCTGCGGGCATGAAGCGCAAGCAGGCCGCCGCCGCGGCCGGCACGACCGCCGCCATGCTGCGCTCCTACGAGCGGGGCGAGAACGACAGTTCCCGCCGACGTCTGCGCGCAGCTGGCCGAGTGCTACGGCGACGACCTCACCGCGCACGTGCCGCTCCGGATGCCGTTGCACATCGAGGGCCAGCGCCTCAAGGTCGGCGACATCCAACAGCCGCTCGGCACCGAGCGGCGACGACGTCATCGCCGGCTACATCGACATCGTCCACCGGCTGCGCAAGACCGGCCCCGGCGAGGCACTCCCCCTGCGCACGGTCGACATCATCGCCCTCGCCGGCGCGCTCGGCCGCGACCGCGACGCGATCGAGAGCCGCATCGCCGAAGTCCTCGGCTGCACTCCCTGACGAGGCGCGCCGCCTGCACGGCGAGCTGCTGCGCCGCAAGGTGATCCTCCCGGTTGCCGGCCTCGCCGCGGGCATGGCCGCGTTCGCGGGTGTCGCGGGTGCCACGCAGACATCGCCGACGCCGGCGACGCACATCAGCACACAGGCGATCGTCGCGACGCGCCCTCCACGACGCGCCGACCCGGCCGCCCGCGACACATCACGTCATCGCGCCGACCACGACGGCGCCCACTACCACGCCGACCACGACCGCCGCCGACGACCACGCACCGACGACCGCCCGCGCCGCACGTCGTGACCCCCACGACCGCCGCGCCGCAGGTGACCGACGCGACCGGTCCCGCGTCGCGATCAGCAGGTCGACCCGCCCGTGACGGTCGTCGAACCCGCAGCCCGACCCGAACGATCCCGCCGGTGTCGGTATTGCCCGGCGAGACGCCGATCACGATCATCGGCACCCCCGACTCCACCGCGAAACCCCGTAACCCCCGTAACCGTCTCCAGATCGCGGCGACGGTCGGCGCCGCCTTCCCTGCCATCTACGGCTGGACGATTTCTTAGGGCCGAGGTGCCAGGCCTTCTCGCGGACGAAGGCGTGCACGCCCGGACTCCGACATGCGACACGCCGAGGCCGGAGTGCCGGCGGCCCGCCCACGGGAGGCGTCACGCTCGAACGGTCGGACCGATTCCAGTACGCGTTGCCGACGTCGAGCCGGGCGAGGATCCGCTCGGCCCGCTCGCGGTCGGCGGAGAACACCGACGCGCCGAGCCCGAACTCGGTGTCGTCGAGGCACGCGAATGCTTCGCCGTCGTCGCGCACGCGTTGCACGCCGATGACCGGGCCGAACGTCTCGTCGCGCATGATGCTCATGCTCGGATCGACGTCGACGAGCACCGTCGGCTCGAACCACGATCCCGGGCTGTTCGATGCGCTGTCCGCCACACCACGACCCGCGGCGCCCTTGGCGACCGCGTCGGCGACCTGCGCGTCGAGAACGTCGAGCTGCGCGGCCCGCGCGAGCGGGCCGATGTCGGTGTGCTCGTCTTCGGGATCGCCGGTGCGGTAGCTACCGACGACCTCGGCGAACGGCTCGACGAACCGGTCGAAGATCGCGTCGTGCACGTAGATGCGCTCGATCGCCGAGCACGACTGCCCGCCGTTGTAGAACGCGCCTTCCGCGATCGGCCAGGGCCGCCGACGTCGACGTCGACGTCGTCGCACACGTACGCGCCGTCCTTGCCGCCGAGCTCGAGCTGGAGGCGGACGAGCCGATCGGCGACCGACTGCGCGACCCGGCGACCGGTGTCGTACGAACCGGTGAAGCACACCATGTCGACTTCGGCGCCGACCAGCGCGCGCGCCGACCGGGCCGCGCCCGACGACCGCCTGCACCACGTCGACGGGTACGCCGGAGCGGTGCATGAGGTCGACGAGTGCGCAGGCCGGTGAGCGTCGCGTGCTCCGACGGCTTGTAGAGCACGGCGTTACCCGGTGAGCAGCGCGGGGACGATCGTGTTGAGCCCGACGAAGTACGGGTAGTTCCACGCGCTCACGTGCGCGACGAGCCCGACCGGTTCGTGCGTGATCCGCTCCTCGACCGCGCCCGCGCCCGCGGCAGTCACGACGCGCGGCGCGATGACCGCCTCGACGTGGTCGAGGTTCCAGTCGATGCGATCGAGCACCGCGCGCACCTCGTTGCGGGACTGCATGATCGGCTTGCCGATCTCGCGGGTGGTGATCTGCGCGCTCTCCTCTGCCTCGGTCGCGAGCAGATCGCGGAACGGCGCGCACGAGCGCGGCCCGCTCCGCGAACGGCCGCGCCGCCCACGCGGGCTGCGCCCGGCGGCGCCCGTTCGACCTTCTGCTCCACCTCGCGTTCGTCGGTGACCGCGACGCTACGGATCAACTCGCCGGTCGCGGGATTGCGAACGTCGAGCGAACGTTCGACGCGCGTGTCCGGGTTCCGGCGGCGGTTCGGCGACCGCCTCGGCCGCGGCGCTCGTCGTCGCGGCAGTGCCGCGTGCGCGCCGCGGCGTCGCGGTCGGCACCGACGGCACTGCTGGCGCCGCGGTCGGCCTCCGCGCCCTCCACGACCAACGTCATCCAGCGCGATTCCTTCTGGCCGGGCCGGCGCGCGCAGTTGCCGCACGAAGCCACGCTCCGCCAAGCGCTGCAACGTCTCCTCGATGTCGTCGAGGGAACGGAACGCGTGCCAGCGCTCGGTACGCTGCTTGAGCTCCCCGGGGTCTGCGCGCCCGCGCAGCAACAGCACACCGAGCACGGTGAACTCGGGCACGGACAGCTGCAAGGCCTCGTCGACGACGTGGCGGTGCTTCACCACGCGTTGCCCGGTCGGCGCGTACGCGCCGCGACACGCCCTTCTCTCGCAACGACTCGAGCGCCCGTTCAACCGTCGCCTCGTCGTAGGAGACGATCGGATCGCGGTTCGTGCTCTGGTTGCACGCGTTGATCAGCGCGTTGACCGACAACGGATAGTTGTCGGGCGTCGTGACCGCCTTCTCCATGAGCACGCCGAGAACGCGCGCCTCCTCGGCGTTCAGCTCGATCATCCGTGAACCAGCTCCGCAATCGTCCGGAGCTGTTCGGTCGCGCCGGACACGACCATCGTCGTGACCGCCGACTCCGCCACATCTCGAGGTCGTCGCGGATCTTCTCGCTTGGGGCCGACGAGCGCGACGTCCTCGATCGAGCTTGGGTCGGCACCGCGGCCGCGGCCTCCGCCTTCTTGCCGTCGAGATAGAGGTCCTGGATCAGCTTGGCTTCGCCTTCGTAGCCCATGCGCCCGAACACGTTGTTGTGGAAGTTCACCTCGCGGGCACCCATGCCGCCGATGTAGAGCGCGAGCACCGGCCGGTACATGTCGGCCGCGGCCTCGACGTCGTCGGCGATGATCACGGGCACGAGGCACGCAACCTCGAACGTGTCGGCAGTGCGGCGCGCGCCGGGGCGGGCGAAACCCTCGGCCAGGGCGTCGCGGTAGAAGCCGTCGTTCTTCGGCGCGTAGAACATCGGCAGCCAACCGTCGGCGATCTCCGCCGACAGCGACACGTTCTTCGGACCCTCGGCCGCGAGGTAGATCGGGAGGTCGGCACGCAACGGGTGCGTGATCGACTTGAGCGGCTTGCCCAGGCCGGTTCCACCTTGCAGCGGCAGCTGGTAAGTGCTCGCCGTGCAGTTCGACGGGCGCTTCCCGCGCGAGCACCTGGCGCACGATCTCGACGTACTCGCGCGTGCGTGCCAGCGGCTTGCGGTAGTCGTCGCCGTACCAGCCCTCGGCGACCTGCGGACCCGACGCGCCGAGCCCGAGGATGAAACGGCCACCCGACAGGTGGTCGAGGGTGAGCGCGGCCATCGCCATCGCGGTCGGCGTGCGCGCCGACAGTCTGACAGATCGACGTACCGAGCTTGATCCGCGACGTCTGCGCGCCCCACCACGCGAGCGGCGTCAGCGCGTCGGAGCCGTACGCCTCGGCGGTCCAGCACGAGTCGTAACCGAGCGCCTCGGCTTCGGCCAGCGCGGCCGGAACTCCGACCGGCGGCTGCGCACCCCAGTAGCCGATCATGTACCCGAGCTTCAGGTCGTGCTGCATGCCTCGCAGCCTACGAGGACCGACGCGCGGCACGTCGGAGCCGACGCACAGCCAGGCCGCGAGACCCGGATCTCCGCCCGGTGCCGCGCCGCGTGTCGGCGACGACGAGCTCGACCGGATCGGAGAGCTCGAGCCCGGCTCGGAACTCGATCTCCGCGGTCTTCACCCGCGGGTGACCCCGACGCTGCAAGCTCGTCTTCGACCGCAGCCCAGTAGGCCGCGTTGTTCACGTGCCCCACGACGTCGATGTCGGTGGCGCGCAACGGCCACGACGCGCCGCGGCGCGTCGGCGGGCGGCGCGGCATGGCGGAGCCGAGCCGAGACCTTGCGTCCCTCGGCGGTTGCGCCCCAGACCGCGTCGAAACCCGCGGGCAGCGGTGTCGGCGCGCCGCTCTGCGGATCGGTGTGCACCCAGATCGCGACGGCTTCGACACACAACTGGTCGTCCACACGGAGCTGCGACGTGCGCTCGGCCCAGCGCGCGCCGATACCGCTGCACCATGTACTCGTCGTCACTTCGGCGCGGAAACGGGGTGTCGCGTCGATACGTAGCGCGAGGCGACGCAGGATCCACAGACCCATGCCTTCGACTTCTACGGTCGACGCGTCGAAGTCGGAGACGTCCTGCACGATGCCGCGCCAACCCGTCGAGCCGCGCCCGCGCGTCGGGGCCGACGTCGGCCAGCCCGACGTGCCGAACAATGCTCGACACCCGCCGCTCGCCCACCGCCGCACGCTACCGGGGCGCCGCGGACCCAGGATCAGGTTGTCGTCTGCAGATGCGCCGCGAACTCGGTTGCGAGCGCGGCGCGATTGCGCACGTCGCCCGCGAGCTTGTCGTAGACGTGCGAGAGGTGCGTCTTCACGGTTTCCGCACCCATGAGGAGCTCCTGGCCGACCTGCTTGTTCGTCCGACCCGCGGCCACGAGCCGAACGATCTCCATCTCGGTCGGGGTCAGGCTCTCCCAACCCGTCGTCGGACGCTTGCGCTCTCCCCGCGCCCGCCCCGCGTAGGCCACGGCTGCGTCCTGGTCGAGCGTGCGCCCCGCTTCGAACGCAGCGTCGAACTCGGCTTCACCAAGGGCCGCGTTCGCGGGCCTGGTCGGCATCTCGGAGCACCGTCTCGTACGGCCAGCGGAGGACGTAGCCCATCTCGTCCCGCATGCGCTGCGCGGCACCCGCCAGCCGCGCGCTCTCGACATGGGAATCGCGCGCTGCCGCGATTCCACCGAGGGCTTCCAAGGTGTGCACGACGAGCGGGCGGAAACGGCCGTCGTGCTCGCGGTCAATGCGCTGTCCGCGAGCTGCTCGGCGGCCGCAAGATCGCCCTCCAGGCGGCAGATGATCGCGTCGAGCGTCCGCGCATCGCCTGCGCCTCCGCCCCCCAGAAGACCGCGCGCTCCGCTTCGATCTCGGCGCGCGCCTCGACGACGCGGCCGAGCGTGAGCAGCGCGCGCAGGCTGAATATGCCCCACGGGGCTTCGACCTCGTCCCGCCATGCCACCACATCGAGCGCGCCGGCTTCGGGTTCGCCGTGCACCATGCGCCATGTACCCGGCGCCCAACCCAACTCCGCGACGGCGCCGGAGAACCCGCGCCGGCGGGCCTCGACCAGGAGAACCTCGAGCCGCCCCACCGCGCCGCTGTCGACACCTTGGGCGAGGTCGATTTGGATTCGCGACAGCTCGACACTGGCCGCGCCCCGTGGGTTCGTCGTAGTCGGAAATAGATCGAGCAGGGCCCGCGCTTCGTCCAGATGGCCCTGGTTCCACGCCGCGAACTCCCTTGCGTACAACGCGCTGCCCGTCGCGACCGATTCCGCGGGATCGCCGCCGACGGCGGCGGCCAGCGCCTCCGCTTCGGCCCAGTCTCCCCAGAGCGCCGGCACGAGCGCGAGCGACGACGTGCACAATCGTTCGACATCGTGACGACCCGCCCGTCGGGCCAGCGCGTTCCGCGTCGCGCACGATCGGGAGCGAGCGGCGGAATCCGTCACCGAACATCAGCGCCGACGACGCCGCGAAGAGACACACCGATCGGGCGTCGTCGTCGAACTCGGTCTCGTCCAATGCCGCGACCTCGGGCAGGAGCGCGTCGACCGTGTCGACGGCCGCCGCGATGTCACCGACCTCGTAGTACGCCCAGGCGAGCGCCGATCGCGTGACGAGGCGGAGCCGAGTCGACAGATCGGGCACCGCGAGCACCGCGTCGCAGCGATGGCCACCGCCGCACGCGGGTCGCCGCGCCGCGTCTCCCAGACCCCGAAGAAGATCGCGAGCTCCGCGGCCGCGTCGGCGCTCCCGGTGAGCGCAGCCCACTCGAAGGCGGCTCGGAGGTTGTCGATCTCGTCGTCGAGCAGCATGCCGTTGTCGATCCGGTCGGATCCAAGTACCTCAACCGGATCGAACAAACCCGTCGCCCACGCGAGATCCGCGTCGCGTACCTGCTCCGTCTCGGCGGCATCTACGAGGCACGCCGTCGCGTATTGCCGCATCGTCTCGAGCATGCGGAACCGACCGAGATTCGGGTCGGCATCGACCATCGACTTGTCGACGAGTGCACGCAACAGGTCGAGGATGTCGACCGGTTGAATACCCGCGCCGGCCACGACACTCTCCGCCGCGTCGAGGGTGAAGCCGCCCGAGAACACCGCGAGTCGACGGAAGGCAACGCGCTCGAGCTCCGAGAGCAGGTCGAAGCTCCAGTCGACGGATGCCTGCAGCGTCTGCTGGCACGGCGAAACGGTCCCGCGCCGCCCGTCAGGAGTCGGAAGCGGTTGTCGATGCCCGCGGCCAGCTGCTCGATCGTGAGCCCGCTGACGCGGGCGGCCGCGAGCTCCAGCGCGAGGGGGATTCCGTCGAGCCGGTGACACACCTCGCGCGATCGCGACGGCGTTCTCGTCGGTCAGCCGGAAGTTCGGCCGCACCTTGGTCGCCCGATCGACGAACAGGCGAACCGCGTCGAACTGCGCGAGAGCCTCGATCGGTTCCGAATCCGCCGGGTCGGGCGCGGGCATCGACGGTGTGCGCCACGCGATCTCGCCGGGAACACCGAGCGGCTCGCGACTCGTCGCGACGAACGACAACGTCGGGCAGCGCCGCAGGAGTGCGTCGACCAACGCCGCCACCGCGTCGAGCAGGTGTTCGCAGTTGTCGAGGAGAACGAGGGTCGGTCGATCACTCGCCCGCGCCACGATGGCCTCGACCAGATCCCCGGCCAGTTCGCGCTCGCCGAGGGTCGCCGCGATCGCGGCGGGGACGCGGTCGGGATCGATGACCGTCGCGAGCTCGACGAACCACACGCCGCCCGCGTAGCGATCCGCCACGCCGCGGCGAGTTGCAGTGCGATCCGCGTCTTGCCGCAGCCTCCGGCGCCGTTCACCGAGAGCACCGCGACTCCGCGGCCAGCTCGCCGAGTTCCGCGAGCTCCGCTGAACGCCCCACGAAAGTCGTGAGTTGGAGCGGCAGGTTGTTCGGAGGACCGTCGAGTGCATGCTCCCGCGACGCCACACCCTCATCCAAGCACGACTCGGGCGGCGGACGCAGGGCCATGTGCGCATCCTCGTTGCGACCGAGGCGACGGACATCCCCCATCCGGGGGACCTCGGCCCCGCACGCGCCCGATGCCGGCGTCGCGTTCACCGGCTCGGGGGATGTATCCGACGCGCTCTCGGCCGAATCTGTCGCGAACGACGTATCCGATTTCTTCATCGCGACGAGGCGACCACATGCCGACAACGAGCCCCACCCCGGAAGATCGCTCCCGAGAGGTCGTCGCCTGGCTCACCGGCGCGCTCGACTGGGAGGACCACCTTGACCACCTCCGCGCCCCGCGACCACCGCACCTGCGGCGCCCGAGCGCGCGGCCGAGCCCGAACAACCTCACCAGGCCGACGCGGGCCGGGCGGTAGCTTCACGCCTGTGACCGCACCCGACGCCACTTCCGACCCCGAGATCCCGGCGGAAGGATTTCGCCAGCACCGGTTCACACCGCCGCCGGGCGCGACGACGATCTTGCTGGTGCGGCACGGCGAGTCGGCGCCCGCGCACCCCGATCGGCCGTTTGCGCTCAAGGACGGCCACGGCGACCCGCCGCTCGATCCGTACGGGGAACGCCAGGCCGAGTTGCTGGCCGAGCGTCTGCAACACGAGAACGATCTCCGCCATCTACGTCACCTCGCTGCAACGCACCCACCAGACCGCGGCGCCGCTCGCGGCGCGGCTCGGCCTGACGCCGCGTCGAAGAGCCCGAACTCCGCGAGGTGTTCCTCGGCGAATGGGAAGAGGGCGAGTTCCGCAAGCGGGCCGCGATCCGCGACCCGATCTTCGAACAGATCTTCGTGCAGGAGCGCTGGGACGTGATCCCCGGCGCCGAACCCCACGAAGAGTTCGACGCACGCATGTGGCGCGGCTTTCAGAATGTCGTGGCCGCGCAATCCCGACGAGCGCGTCGTGGTCGTGTCACACGGTGGCGTGATCGGTCAGCTGCTGCACCGCGTCACGGGCTCCCGGCGCTTCGCGTTCGCCGGTGCCGACAACGCGTCGATCAGTGAGATCGTCGCCGACGGCGACCGGATCATCCTGCGTCGGTACAACGACGTCGCGCATCTCCTGCCACTGATGCAAGAGTCGTGACCAGCGAGTCGTAGTCGGCACCGGCGCGCCGCACTCGCGGCGGCAGTTCGAGCTGCACTCCGCCCTGCGCGACGCGGTTCACCGGGTTCGCCGGATGCAGCCCCCGCAGGTGGCGCGGGATCACGTCGAGGTCGGCGATCCACCGGTAGCCGGGCAGCGCGCGCGTCAACGCGTCGCCGAGCTCGGCCGCGAGCTCGCGGTTCGTTCCGCCCAGCAGCGCGGTCGTCCAACGGTCGTCGGCGTCGCGCACGCCCCCGAATCCGTGCACCGAGATCACCACGTCGATGCTCGTCGAGGAACGCGTGCAGCGCGATCCGAGAGTGCGGGATCGTAACGATGCGACGGAACGTGCCAACGCATATCGGCGGGCTGCACCACCGCGTAGAACGACGCGCCCGCCTGCTCCGCCGCGGCGCGCGGCGATCTCCGCTGTCCCCTGCTCGAGGCCGCCGTGCAACGCGCACAGCCCCGACCCGGGAACCGCGCACGAACTGCTCTTCGACCCCGGTAGTCGCGAGCAGCTCGTCGAGCATCGCTCGCGCTCAGCTGTTGACGAGAAGGTCTTTGTACGGCGTGTCCTTGGCCGGACCCGGCTCCTTGGGCAGGCCGAGCACCCGCTCGCCGAGGATGTTGCGCTGCACCTGGTCGGTGCCGCCGTAGATCGACGGACCGGGCGAGAACAGCGTGACCTCTTGCACCATGCCGCCGCCGGGCGTGTCGGCGCCCATGACCATGCCCGACGCGCCGATGATCTCGTGGCCGACCTCGCGCTGGAGGCGCAGCAGGTCGCTCATCATCAGCTTGGCGATGTTCGGCTCGCCGCCGGTGCGCTGGCTGGGCGACTTCGCCGCGCAGCGACGAGAACTTGCCGAGCTGCTGCATCGTGTACAGCTTGGCGAGCTTCTGGCGGATGTTCGGGTCGGTGTTGTTGCCGAGCTCCTGCGCGAGCTTCATCGAGTCGGTTGCGCGGCCGCGATACCGCCGCCGCCCGTGCCGCCGGTACGCACCTGGCCGACGTGGTCGCCGGCGCGGTCGTCGAGCTGGGCCGCGATCGGGCCGGGGAACGCGTTGCCCGCCGCGCCCGAGCCGCCGGTACCGAGTCCGGCCCGTTCGGCCATGAGCGTGGTGTTCGCCGCGGCCCAACCGTTGTTGAGCCCGCCGATGATGTCGTCGTCGCTGACGCGCGCGTTGTCGATGAACACTTCGTTGAACAGCGCGCGGCCGGTCATCTCGCGCAACGGGCGGATCTCGACGCCGGGCTGGCGCATGTCGAACTTGAAGTACGTGATGCCCTTGTGCTTCGGCAGATCGGGCGCGGTGCGCGCGATCAGCATGCCGAGGTTGTCAGAGCTGCGCGGTCGACGTCCACACCTTCTGGCCGGTGATGATCCACTCGTCGCCGTCCTTCACCGCTTTGGTGCCGAGGCTCGCGAGGTCGGAACCCGCGCCGGGCTCGGAGAACAGCTGGCACCACGCGTCCTGACCGTTCAGGATGCGCAGCAGGTCTTCGCGCTTCTGCCGCTCGTTCCCGTGCGCGACGATCGTCGGCGCGGTGAGCAGGTAGCCGAGACCTGCGGGCGGGCCGATCGCACCGTGTTCGGTGATCGCTTCGTTCACGATGCCGGCGAGGTCGCGCGTCCAGCCCTTGCCCCACGCGTCTTCGGGGAAGGTCGGCGCGGCGTAGCCCGAGCGGGCGAGGATGTCCCACCACTCCGCCGACCGTCAGATCGGGGTTCCAGTTCTCCTCGAGCCAGGCCTTGACCTCGGTGCGTACTTCTTCGGGCGAAGGCATCGTCATGGTCTTGGAGGTTACCGTTCGGCCATGGCCTACGACATGTCCGACCAGGAGCGCCGCGCCTTCCTCAGCGCCGGCACCCGCACGGCCAAGATGGCCACCACCCGCAAGAACGGCGCACCCCACGTGGTGCCGATCTGGTTCGTGCTCGACGGCGACGACGTCGATCTTCACGACCGGCACGGCACCGTGAAGGGGAAGGCGCTCCAGCGCGACGGCTCGGGTCGCGCTCTGCGTCGACGACGACACACCACCGTTCTCGTTCGTCATCATCGAGGGCGCGGTCGACCATCAGCCGCGACCAAGACGAGTTGTTGAAGTGGGCGACCGCGCCTCGGGGGCGCGCTACATGGGAGCGGACCAGGCCGAGGAGTTCGGCCGCCGCAACGCGGATCCCAACGAACTCCTCGTCCGGCTCACGCCGACCAAGACGATCGCCATCGGCGGCATGAGCGACTGATCGCAGTCGCGCCAGCCCGGAATCAGTCGAGGAGGTCGAGCACCTTCTCCGACGGGCGGGCGATCACCGCGCGGTCGCCGACGAACACCACCGGTCGTTCCATCACTTCCGGGTGCGTCGAGCAACACGTCGACCACTTGCTCGCGCGTCTGCACGTCGGCCTTCGTGAGGCCCGCGGCCTTGAACTTGTCGTCGCCGGTGCGCACGAGCGCGATCGGTTCGTCGGTGATCGCGTCGAGGATGCGTTCGAACGTGGCGCGGTCGGGCGGCGCGTCGAGATAGCGCACCACGTTCGCGTCGACGCCGCGTTCCTCGAGGATCTGCAGCGCGCCGCGCGACTTGCTGCACGACGGATTGTGGAAGATCTGCACCGGCTCCATACGCGCCGACGCTAGCAACCGCAGATACTCGAGGCGCCCGACGTCGACGGCGCCGAGCGTGCGCAGGTGCGGAGTCGTCCACTGCACGTCGAACAGCGACACGCCGTCGAGCGCGAGAGCTCGACCGCGCCCAGCACGCCACCTTCGACGCGTCCGTGACGCGGTGGAACATCGACTCCCCCGCGAAGAACCGGCCGATGCGCACGCCGTACAGGCCGCCCGCGAGCTCGCCGTCGCGCCAGACCTCCACGCTGTGCGCCCAGCCCAGCTCGTGCAGCCGGGTGTACGCGTCGACGAACGACGTCGTCGATCCAGCCGTGCGGGCGGCTCGGGTCGGCGCAGCCGCGCATCACGTCGACGAACGCGGTGTTCACCGTCACGTCGAAGCCGCGGATCGCGCGGCGCAACGAACGGTGCAGTGAAACCCGTCGAGCGGGATGATCCCGCGCGGATCGGGCGACCACCACGCGAGCGACCGGCCCGCGTACATCGGGAACAGCCCGCGCCGGTACGCGGCGAGCAACGTTGCCCGGTTCGAGGTCGGCGCCGACCGCGACGATCTCGTCGGTCCCCTCCGTCGCGTCGCGACATCGGGAAAGTCCCAGACGCACGGCGGCGGCTCGACCGGCATGGCGGACGCCGCTACGCGAGCAACGCCCGGGCGATCTGGCCGACCTGGATCTCGTCGGTGCCCGCGTAGATCTGCAGCACCTTCGCGTCGCGCGCCAGTTGCTCGACCTCGTACTCGGCCATGTACCCGTTGCCGCCGAACAGCTGCACGGCTTCGAGCGCGACCTCGATCGCGGCGCCCGCGGAGTAGAGCTTCATCGCCGAGGCTTCGCGACAGCGTCATCGGCTTGCCCGCCTGCGACGACTCGAGCACGCGGAACACGAGGTTCTCCACGTTGAGCCGCGCCACTTCCATCTTCGCGAGCTTCAGCTGGATGAGCTGGTAGTCGCCGATCGGGCGCCCGAACTGCTTGCGCTCCTTCGCGTACTCGACGCACTTCTCCAAGCAGCGCTCGATGATGCCGAGCGCCATCGCGGCGACGCCCGAACGTTCGATCGATGAACGTGGCCTTGCTCGCCTCGCGCCCACTCCTGACCCTTGAACGCCTCTTCGCTCTCGCCGAGCAGGCGGTCGCGGCCGACACGCACGTCGTCGAGGAACAGCATGCCGGTGGGCGACGAGTGCAGACCCATCTTGCGCAGCGGCTTCGACTGCTCGAGCCCGGGCATGCCCTTGTCGAGCACGAACTGCAGCACCGTGCGCTCCGCGGGCGGGTTGCCCTCGTCGAGCTTGCAGATGAACACGATCGTGTCGGCGTACGGGCCGTTCGTGATGAAGGTCTTCGAACCGTTGAGGAGGTACTCGTCGCCGTCGCGCCGCGCGGTCGATGTCATCTGCCCGAACGCGTCCGAGCCCGAGTTGGGTTCGGTGATCGCCCACGCGCCGATCTTGTCGAGCGTCAGGAGGTCGCGCACCCAACGCTTGCGCTGCGCGATCGTGCCCTTGGCGTTGATCGCGGCCGAGGTGAGCCCGACCGACACGCCGAGCGCGGTGACCATGCCCGGCGAGCACTTGCAGAGCTCGATGATCGGCAACAGCGTGAAGCCGCTGCCGCGCGATCTCGTCACGCTTCGGCGCGGTTTCGCCGCGCCGTCGCCGTTCGCGGCGGCTTCTTCGGCGGCGATCCGCTTGTCGAAGCCGTCGGCGGCCAGCGTGTCCATGCCGAACGTCTTGTACATCTTGCGCAGCAGGTCGTACGGCGGGAGATCGCCGTGCTCGAGCTCCTCGCGGTGCGGACGGATCTCGTTGTCGACGAACTGGCGCACGGCATCGCGCACCATCTGGAGCTCTTCGGGCCATTCGAACATTGGTCGGATCGTACGGGACACCCGCCCCACGAGCCCCGGACGCGAGCGAATCACTCGCCGAACCGCTGGGCCCGCTCCGGCGTATGGGGGCGTATGGGGGTTCAGTCGGCTCTCGGGACGCCGATGCCTTCAGCAGGGATTGGGCTCGAGGAGAGGGTCCGGGGGAGGGAACGGGATGGATCCCGGTGGCATCAGCGTCGGAGCGCACACTGCCGATCGACGGCGCGCTCCTGGGTGAGGTGCTGCTGCGGCTGCGCCGCGACTCGCGCCGCAGCCTGCGTGCGCTGGACGCTCGGCAACCGGGCGCGGCCGAAGTCGACGTCGTCGTTCACCTCGGCCGGCACGGCCTGGACGACGACGGCCCGCCTCTGGAATCAGCCGGCCTCGCCGTGACCGCGGCCCGCTGCGGCTCGACGGTGCCGGGCGCCGACGAGGTGCGCCTCACCCTCGAACCCACGTTGCCCGCCGGCCGCGGCGTGGGGCTGACGACGCCGGCGATCTCCTCGATCTGGCCCGCGCCGCACTCGACGAGCTCGCCGAAGAGCTGCTTTGGCACACGACGCGCGTCGGTCTCACCACGCGTGGTTGAACCGCGTCGGATTTCCCGCAGATTCGCTGCGCACTGCACTGTCTGACACAGACTGCAAGTCGGGTTCATCGTCCCGTCGCACAGCGGGCGAGTGCCGGAAACGCGCGCCGCGCAATGCTGAAGAGGCACTGCTCGGGCCGTCCGCCACGCTCCCCCCGGGGCGGACGGCCCGAGACGGGTGCACCAGTGGTCTCCCCAACGAACCGGCGTGAGTGAGGTGCGCAATCGCACCGAACTCACGCCGGTTCGAGGTTTCGGGGCTATTCGCCGATCAGCGCAGCTGAACCGTGTCGGGGGTGATGGGCGCGGGGAGCAGGGTCTCGCCCATGAGGAACTCGTCGACGGCGGCCGCGCACGAGCGGCCCTCGGCGATGGCCCACACGATGAGGCTCTGACCGCGGCCCATGTCGCCGCACACGAACACGTTGTCGAGGTTCGTGCGGAACGCCTCGTCGCGGGTCGACGTTGCCGCGCTCGTTGATCTCGACGCCGAGCTGCTCGAGCAGGCCCGGGCGTTGCGGCCCGACGAAGCCCATCGCGAGCAGCACGAGCTCGCACTCGAGCTCGAAGTCGGTGCCCTCGACCCGCTCGAACGTCATGCGACCGTCGACGATCTTCTGCTCGACCTCGTGCGCGCGCAGCGCGCGGAGGTTGCCGTCGTCGTCGCCGAGGAAGCACTCGGTGTTGACCGCGAAGACGCGCTCGCCGCCCTCTTCGTGCGCGGACGAGACCCGGTAGATCATCGGGTACGTCGGCCACGGCATCGACTCGACGCGGGCGTCGGGCGGGCGGGGCAGGATCTCGAACTGGTGGACCTCGGCCGCGCCCTGGCGGATCGCGGTGCCGAGGCAGTCGGCGCCGGTGTCGCCGCCGCCGATGATCACGACCCGCTTGCCCTCCGCGGAGATCGGCGCCTCCTCGATGTCGCCCTGCTGCACGCGGTTGCCCCACGGCAGGTACTCCATCGCCTGGTACACGCCGGCGAACTCGCGCCCCGGAACCGGGAGGTCGCGCCACGCGGTGGCGCCGCCCGCCAGCACGACCGCGTCGAACTGTTGCAGGTCGGCGACCGGGACGTTCTCGCCGACGTTCGCGTTCGTCTGGAACTGCGTGCCTTCGGCTTCCATCTGCGCGATGCGCCGGTCGAGGTGGCGCTTCTCCATCTTGAACTCGGGGATGCCGTAGCGCAGCAGGCCGCCGATGCGGTCGGCGCGCTCGAAGACGGTGACGTCGTGACCGGCGCGCGTCAGCTGCTGCGCGGCCGCCGAGCCCCGCCGGACCGCTCCCCACGACCGCGACCCGCTTGCCCGTCTTGCTGTCGACGAGCACCGGACGCACGAAGCCGTCTTCCCACGCCCGGTCGATGATCTCGACTTCGATCTGCTTGATCGTGACCGGCGGGCTCGTTGATCCCGAGCACGCACGCGGCTTCGCACGGCGCCGGGCACAGCCGCCCGGTGAACTCGGGGAAGTTGTTCGTCGCGTGCAGGCGATCGGACGCCGCCTCCCACCGGTCGCGGTACACGAGGTCGTTCCACTCCGGGATGAGGTTCCCGAGCGGGCAACCGGTGTGACAGAACGGGATGCCGCAGTCCATGCACCGCGCGCCTTGGGTACGCACCTTGTCGGGCGGGAAGTCTTCGTAGACCTCCTGCCAGTCGAGCGATGCGCACCGGGATCGGGCGCCGCTTCGGCAGCTCCCGATCGTGCTTCATGAACCACCGCATGGTCTCACCCACGAGCGGCCGCCATGACTGCTTCGTCGAGTCGACGCCGCGTTCGACGGCGTCGCGCTGGGCTTCGAGCACGCGTTTGTAGTCCTTCGGGAAGATCTTCGTGAACATGCGCACGTTCTCGCACCAGTTCGAGAGCAGGCGCTCGGCGACCGCCGAGCCGGTGAGCTCCAGGTGCTGCGTGACGATGCTGCGCAACCACACGACGTCGTCTTCGTCGTCGAGGACGTCGAGGTCGACCATGTCGCGGTTCATGCGCAGGAACAGCGAGCGATCGGGGTCGAGCACGAACGCGAACCCGCCACTCATGCCGGCCGCGAAGTTGCGCCCGGTCGGGCCGAGGATCACCGCGTTGCCGCCGGTCATGTACTCGCAACCGTGGTCGCCGACGCCTTCGACCACCGCGGTGGCGCCGGAGTTGCGGACGCAGAACCGCTCGCCCACCACGCCGCGGATGAACACGTTGCCGGCCGTCGCGCCGTAGAGGATGACGTTGCCCGCGATGACGTTCTCTTCGGCGACGAACTTGGCGGTGCGCGCCGGGCGCAGCACCAACGTGCCGCCCGACAAACCCTTGCCGAAGTAGTCGTTGGCGTCGCCTTCGAGGCGCAGCATCATGCCGCTCGGCACGAACGCGCCGAAGCTCTGGCCCGCCGAACCGTGGAAGGTGAGATCGATCGTCGCTGTCGGGCAGCCCGGCGCCACCGAACCGCCGCGTCACCTCGGCGCCGAGCATCGTGCCGACGGTGCGGTTCGACGTTGCGGATCGGATACGCCTTGCGCAGCTGGCCTTCGCCCGTTTCGAGCACGCTGCGGGCGTCGGCGATGAGCTGCTGGTCGAGCGCCTTCTCGAGCCCGTGGTCCTGGCCCTTCGAGCAGAACATCGTCTGCTCGTACTTGTTGACCGGCGCGGCGAGGATCGGCGAGAGGTCGAGACCCTGCGGCCTTCCAGTGATCGACGGCCTGGTGCACGTCGAGCATCTCGACGTGCCCGATCGCTTCTTCGATGCGAGCGGAAGCCGAGCGCGGCGAGGTGCTCGCGCACTTCCTCGGCGATGAACTCGAAGAAGTTGACGACGAACTCGGGCTTGCCCGAGAACTTCTTGCGCAGCTCGGGGTTCTGGGTGGCCACACCGACCGGGCACGTGTCGAGGTGACAGACGCGCATCATGATGCAGCCGCTCACGACGAGCGGCGCGGTGGCGAAGCCGAACTCCTCCGCGCCGAGCAGCGCCGCGATCACGACATCGCGGCCGGTCTTCAGCTGGCCGTCGACCTGCACCACGATGCGGTCGCGCAGGCCGTTCAACAACAGCGTCTGTTGCGTCTCCGCGAGCCCGAGCTCCCACGGCGCGCCCGCGTGCTTGATCGACGTGAGCCGCGCCGCGCCGGTGCCGCCGTCGTGACCCGAGATGAGCACGACGTCGGCGTGCGCCTTCGACACACCCGCGGCGACCGTGCCGACCCCGACTTCGGCCACGAGCTTCACGTGCACCCGGGCGCGGTCGTTCGCGTTCTTCAGGTCGTGGATGAGCTGCTTCAGGTCTTCGATCGAATAGATGTCGTGGTGCGGCGGCGGCGAGATCAGGCCGACGCCCGGCGTGGAGTGCCGCGTCTTGGCGATCCACGGCTACACCTTGTGGCCGGGCAGCTCGCCGCCCTCGCCGGGCTTGGCGCCCTGCGCCATCTTGATCTGCAGGTCGTCGGCGTTGACGAGGTACTCGCTCGTCACCCCGAAGCGGCCCGACGCGACCTGCTTGATCGCGCTGCGCCGCGAGTCGCCGTTGGCGTCGCGCACGAACCGGTCGGGATCCTCGCCGCCTTCACCGGTGTTCGAACGCGCGCCCAGCCGGTTCATCGCGATCGCGATGTTCTCGTGCGCTTCCTTGGAGATCGAGCCGTAGCTCATCGCGCCGCTCGAGAAGCGCTTGACGATCGCCTCGACCGGTTCGACCTCGTCGATCGGCACCGGCGGGCGCGCGCTCGGTGCGCAGCTCGAACAGTCCGCGCAGCGTCGCGATGCGCCGCGACTGCTCGTCGACGAGCTTCGTGTACTGCTTGAACACGTCGTAGCGACCGGAGCGGGTCGAGTGCTGCAGCTTGAACACCGTCTCCGGGTTGAAGAGGTGGTACTCGCCCTCGCGCCGCCACTGGTACTCGCCGCCGACGGTCAGCTCGCGGTGCGCGAGCTCGGCCGGTCGGTCCGGATACGCGAGGTTGTGCCGGCGGGACGACCTCTTCGCGCGATCACGTCGAGGTCGATGCCCTCGATGCGCGACGCGGTGCCGGTGAAGTACTCGTCGACGAGCGCCTTCTGCAGCCCGACCGCCTCGAAGATCTGCGCGCCCGTGTACGACGCCACCGTGGAGATGCCCATCTTCGACATCACCTTGAGGATGCCCTTGCCCGCGGCCTTCACGTAGTTCTTGACGGCCTTGCGCTCGCTCATGCCGCTGAGCACGCCTTCGCGGCACAGGTCGCGAATCGTGTCGAACGCGAGATACGGGTTGATGCCGCCCGCGCCGTAACCCAGCAGCAACGCGAAGTGATGCACCTCGCGTGCTTCACCCGTCTCGACGACGAGCCCCACACGCGTTCGGGTCTTCTCGCGCACGAGATGGTGGTGCACCGCCGACGGTGATGAGCAGCGCGGGGATCGGCGCGTTCTCCGCGTCGGCGTAACGGTCGGAAAGGATCACGAGGTTCGCACCGTTGCGCGATGGCCGCGCTCACCTGCGTGCGCACGCGTCGATCGCCATGCGCAGGCCTTCGCCACCTTCGGCGACCGGGTAGTGGCAGTACACCGAGAAGGGCGTGAAGCCGGGGACCGCGGAGTCGGTGTCGTCGATGTAGCGCAGCTTCGCGAGCTCCTCGTTGGTGAGGATCGGCGAGGCGCACACGATCTGGCGGCACGACTCCGCGGTCGGGTCGAGCAGGTTGCCTTCCGGCCCGAGCGCGGAGTTCAGCGACGTGACGAGCGCCTCGAAGTTGGCGTCGAGCGGCGGGTTCGTCACCTGCGCGAACAGCTGCTTGAAGTAGTCGTAGAGCATGCGCGGCCGGTCGGAGAGCACCGCGGCGGGCGTGTCGGTTCCCATCGAGCCGAGCGACTCGACCGCGTTGCGCGCCATCGGGGCGATGATCAGGCGCAGGTCTTCCTCGGTGTAACCGAACATGCGCTGCTGTTGCACGGCCGAGCTGTGTTGCGGCACGAGCGGGAACTGCGGCGGCAGGTCGTCGAGGTGCACGAGGCCCGCGTCGAGCCACTCTTGGTACGGCGCGCTGCGCCGCGAGGTCGGCCTTGATCTCCTCGTCGGGGATGATGCGGCCCTGGGTGGTGTCGACGAGGAAGATCTTCCCCGGCTCGAGCCGGCCCTTCTTCACGATCTTGGCCGGATCGACGTCGAGCACGCCGACCTCGCTCGCCATGATCACGCGGTCGTCGTCGGTGACCCAGTAGCGCGACGGGCGCAAGCCGTTGCGGTCGAGCACCGCGCCGATCACTGTGCCGTCGCTGAACGCGATCGACGCGGGACCGTCCCACGGCTCCATGAGCGCGGCGTGGTAGCGGTAGAACGCCTTGCGGGGCGCGTCCATGCTCTCGTGGTTCTCCCACGCCTCCGGGATCATCATGAGGATCGCGTGGTGCAGCGGACGGCCCGCGAGGTTGAGCAGCTCGAGCGCCTCGTCGAAGCGTGCGGTGTCGGAGGCGCGCGGGCGTGCAGATCGGGAACGCGCGCTCGAGGTCGCCGGGCAGCACGTCGCTCGCCATCACACCTTCGCGGGCGCGCATCCAGTTCTCGTTGCCCTGCACCGTGTTGATCTCGCCGTTGTGCGCGAGCATCCGGTACGGGTGCGCGAGCGGCCAGCTCGGGAACGTGTTCGTGCTGAAGCGCGAGTGCACGAGCGCGAGCGCGCTCTCGAAGCGTTCGTCGCGCAGGTCGGCGTAGAACTCGCCGAGCTGGTCGGGCGTGAGCATGCCCTTGTAGACGACGACGCGACCGCTGAGCGACGCGAAGTACGCGTCGGTCTCGTGCTCGATGCGCTTGCGCGCGAGGTACACGTGCCGTTCGAGCTCGTCGCCGACGAGCCCGTTCTTGGCGACGAACACCTGCACGAACGCGGGCATCTGCTCGCGGGCCGATGCGCCGGGGCAGTTGCGCTCGACGGGAACCGCGCGCCAGCCGAGCACCGCGAAGCCCTCGTCGGCGAGAACCTTCGCGACCGCGTCGGTGGTGGCATCGACCCGGTCGACGGGCACGAACGCGATACCGGTCGCGTACGCGCCCGCGGCGGGAAGCTCGAAACCGACCGACGGCCCGGTAGAACGCGTCGGGCATCTGCACGAGGATCCCGGCGCCGTCACCGGTGTCGGGCTCGGCGCCGGCCGCGCCGCGATGATTCAGGCAGCACACCGCGGTGAGCGCCTGGTCGACGATCGCGTGGCTCTTGCGGCCCTTCATGTCGACGACGAACCCGACGCCGCACGCGTCGTGCTCGAATCGGGGGTCGTAGAGCGGGGGTAGCTCGCGTTCAACCACTGCGGTGTCGTCCTCGTTTCGGGCGGTCAGCTCCATTGGGATCTGGCCGCCGAGGGACGACATTGGCCCGTGGCGGAGCACAACGATTCTAGCGGCCGGAACTGCCAGTTGGTCGAAAGGATTATTGGCCGGCCGGTGAATCCCCGGTCAGTTGGCGGGCGGGTCGGCGTCGGGTTCGGCGATCCGCAGGCCGATGGCCTGGGCCAACGCGGGCGCGAGCCCGAACAGCTGGTCGACACCGATCGTGGCCCCCGAGAGCGAACCGGCGCCCCGCAGGCCGTCGAGGCGGGCGCCGCGCAGATCGACCTCGCGAACACCGCGCCTGCGAGAAGTCGACCCCGGCGAGGTCGCTGCCGTCGAACGTCGCCGTCTTCGAGCGTCGCCCCCGTGAACTCCGCGCCGGCCGAGCAGCGACCCGCGAAGCTGCACGGTTGCAGCTGCGCCAGGCGGAAGTTGGCGTCGTCGAGCTTGCAGTCGACGAACGGACGCCCGCGGAGCTTCGCCTGCGGCAGCTCGATCGCCGACGACCGGCAGTCGACGAGCCGCACCCGCTGCCACGTGCGACTCGGAGAAGTCGCAACCCGAGAGGTCGCAGCGGACCAGCTCGACGTCGACAAGGCGGGCCCGGCCGAAGTCGGTGCCGGGCTGGCGGGCGTCGGCGACCCTGACCCCGACGCGCTTCGCCGTCGGCATCGAGCTCGAGCTGCGCGACCGGCGTCGCGGTCCGAGCGAATCCATCCGGAGATGCTCGCACGCCCGAGTATCCTCGATCCGATGTCGTGATCGGCCGCCCTTTCCGAGCCTCTCGTCCGCCGCTCGACCGCAGGTGCCGCCGTGTCTTCTTCGTTTGCTTCCCTCGTCGCCCGTGACATCACCAAGTCGTTCGGGCCACGCGTCGTGCTCGACCGCGTGTCGTGCACGATCGGCCCGCGCACCGGGTCGGCGTGGTCGCGCCGAACGGCACCGGGAAGTCGACACTGCTCAAGATCCTGGCCGGCCTCGACGCGCCCGACTCGGGAACCGTGACGCTCACTCCGCCCGTCGGCGACGGTCGGCTACCTCCCCCAAGAGCCCGAACGCCGAACGCGGCGAGACCGTGCGCGCGCTATCTCGTCCCGCCGCACGGGTGTGGCCGCGGCCGAGCACGCGCTCGACGACGGCGTCGGCCGCGCTCGCCGACCAGACGTCCCGGCGCCGACGACACCTACGCCGACGCGCTCGAGCGCTACCTCGCGCTCGGCGCCGCCGACTTCGACGCTCGGCTCGGCGCGGTCTGCGCCGACCTCGGGCTGCGCGACCCGGGTGCTCGATCTCGAGATGCCGTCGCTGTCGGGTGGGCAGGCGGCCCGCGGCGAGCCTGGCCGCGATCGTGCTCGCCCGGTTCGACGTGTTCCTGCTCGACGAGCCGACGAACGACCTCGACTTCGCCGGTCTGGAACGCCTCGAACGGTTCCTGCGCGACGAGCTCACCGGCGGCGCGGTCATCGTGTCGCACGACCGGGCGTTTCTCGATCGCACGATCACGTCGGTGTTGGAGCTCGACGAGCACTCGCACTCGGCGACCGAGTACGCGGGCGGTTGGCAGTCGTACCTCGACGAGCACGCGACCGCACGTCGTCACGCCGAGGAGGAGTACGCCGAGTACCGGTCGCAGCGCGGCGACGCTGCGGCGATCGGGCGCAGCGGCAGCGGCAGTGGTCGGTGCAGGGCAAGGCGAAGCTGAAGAAGTCGGGCGAGAACGACAAGAACATCCGCGAGTTCCGCCGCAACAGCAGCGAACACGTCGCGGCCAAGGCCAAGATCACCGACCGCGCCCTGGCGCGGCTCGAGGCCAACGCGGTCGACAAGCCGTGGGAGGGCTGGGACCTGCGCATGGAGATCGCGACCGCGCCCCGCAGTGGCGCGATCGTGGCCCAGCTCACCGGCGCGGTCGTGCACCGCGGCGACTTCACGCTCGGGCCGATCGACCTGCACGTCGAGTACGGCGAGCGGATCGCGATCGTCGGCGCGAACGGCGGCGGCAAGACCACGTTGCTCGACGTCGATCGTCGGCCGGCGCCGATCGACGCGGGCGACGCGCCGGCTCGGACCGGGCGTGATCGTCGGCGAGCTCGACCAGGCCCGGGCCGCGTTCTCGGGCGACGCCCCGCTGCTGGCCCGATTCGAGGCCGCGAGCGGACTCGTCCCGAGCGAGGCCCGCTCGTTGCTTGCGAAGTTCGGTCTCGGCGCGGAGCACGTCGGCGCGGCCGGCCGACTCGCTGTCGCCGGGCGAGCGGACGCGCGCGTCGCTCGCGCTTGCTCGGCGCGAAGGGCGTCAACTGCCTCGTGCTCGACGAGCCGACGAACCACCTCGACCTGCCCGCGATCGAGCAGCTCGAATCGGCGCTCGAGAACTACACGGGCACGTTGCTGCTCGTCACGCACGACCGCGCGCTGCTCGAGGCGATCTCGATGACCCGGCGCATCGAGATCGACGGCCGGTCGGATCACTCGTCGACGTTCCCGCCGACTGACGCCCGCCGGTCGACGGCCGCGTAGAACGCGACCGCGGCCGCGGTCGCGACGTTCAGCGAATCGGCGCCGGGCTGCATCGGGATGCGGACCCGTTGGTCGGCCGCCGCGTAGCCACGCGTCGGAGAGGCCCGGGCCCTCGGCGCCGAACAGCAGCGCGGCGCGCTCGGGCCAGTCGACGCGTACCGATCGGGAACGGCGTCGGCGGCGGGCGTCAGTGCGAACGTCGTGAACCCGGCGCGCGGTGACGTCGTCGACCGACGTGATCCGCGTCCACGGGCATGCGCAGCACGTGCCCGATCGAGACCCGCACGCAGCGGCGGTAGAGCGGATCGGAGCACTCCGGGTCGAGCAGGACCGCGTCGACGCCGAGCGCGGCCGCGCTGCGGAACAGCACGCCCAGGTTCTCGTGGTCGTTGACCCGCTCGAGCACGGCGACGCGCCGGGCGCCGCGAGCACGGTCGTCGACCGTCGGCAGCGGCCAGCGATCGGCCGACGCGACCGCGCCGCGGTGCAGGTTGAAGCCCGACGACGCGGCGCAGCACCGCATCGGTTGCGACGTAGACCGGCGTACGGACGGCGCCGACGCCGTCGACACCGAGCACGTCGGCGCAGCGCCGTCGTATTGCGCGGGCGTGACGAGCACCGAGCGCACGCGTGCGGCCCGACTCGAGCAGGCGCCGCACGACGAGCGGCGACTCCGCGATGAAGAACCCGTCGTCGGCTTCGACGCGGCGGCGCACGATCGGGATCGGCGAGGTCGACGTAGTCACGAACCCGTGGGTCGGCGGGATCGTCGACGACGACGGGGCGCGCACGCTTCACCTTTGCACGCGGTCCGAATCCGCCCCGCACGTCCCGCTGCGCCCGTGGCGTCCCTCCTGCGACGGGTCGCGTCCTCCCGCAGTATGAGCCCCTCACCCTTTTCGCCGGACGTTGCGACGAATCTTTGGACGAATCGCCGCCGGGAGTTCAGCGAAATGTGCGGATCGCCGATACTCCGAAGAGGGCGGGACCTCGCACCGGTTCGCCGGACGCGAGATCCGAAGGGGGAAATGAACGACAGCCGATCAGCATCGCATCCGGCAGCTATCCCGCGACTGCCGACGGCACGCCGGTCTCGGTCGAAGCCGCGTTCCGGCGAGTCCGCCTGCTCGTCGGCGCGCTCGTGCTCGTCCGGCTCTGGACTGCGAGCTCGCTCCCCCACTGTCGCAGGCGGTGCTGCTCGTCGCCGGGTTCTGGTCGATCAACGTCGTCGGCGTACATCGCCGAACGCCAGGACGAACGCACCCGCATGCTGCTCGGCGTCGTCCAGCTGCTCGCCGACACGCTCGTGGTGCTGCTCGTCGCGTGGGCCCAGCACGGACACACGAGCGCGGACTCGGCCGACTGGGCCGTCCTCGTGCTGCCCGCGATCGAAGGTGCCATCCGGTTCCGCGTTCCCGGCGCGGTCGCGAGCTGGCTCGTCGCTCGCCGGCGGTTACGCGGGCGCCAACATGGCCAGCGACCCCGAGCCTGCCGGCCGCGACCGTCGCCCAGCGCCTCACCGTCGTACTGCTCGTCGCGCTGCCCGTCGGCTACCTCGCCGATCATCTCGTCGCCGAGATCGACGCCCACCGGCGCGGCCGCGCCCAGGCCGAGGAGCGATCGACTGCTGTTGCGCACCGCGGCCCTCGGCGGCCGGCGCACCTCCCGCCTCGACGTCGACGAGATCCTCGACGTCATCCACGACACGGTCGGCGAGATGGGTTTCACCGACCCGAGGTCTTCGAGCTCGTCGGGCCCAGCAATGCCGTGGCCGGTGTCGACCTCGTGCTCGACGACCGCGCGAAGTCCGGCCGCTCGACGACCCGGCCCAAGACGGCATTTCCCTCGACGAGCGTTTGCTGTTGTCGGCGTCGCCGGTCCCCGGTTCGGCGCTCGAGCCCGCGATCGCGGCCGGCGACCCGCGCCGCGGCCGCAGGACCGTACGGGCCACGGGAAACACCACGTTCGTGCCCCTCGATCCCGACGGTCCGGCGCCGTCGACGCTCGTCGCGTTGCCGCTGGCCACGATCGACGACCAGACCGTCGTGCTCACGCGCTGTGGCCCGAGGCCGACGGACCGCCCGATGCGCCCGTCGAGAGCCTCGAGCTGTTCGTCGCCCAGGCCGGGGCGTCGCTGCACAACGCCCAGGTGCACCCGGGCCTCGAGGAGCTCAAGGACCGGCTCGACCACGAGGCCTCGCACGACCCGCTGACCGAGCTCGCCAACCGGCGCCGGTTCACCGAGGAGCTGAGCCGGATCGCCGGCCGCGGCCGCCCCGGCGACCTGCTGGGAGTGCTGTTCCTCGACCTCGACGGGTTCAAGGACGTGAACGACCGGTACGGCCACGACGCCGGCAACGACCTGCTCGTGGCGGTCGCGGACCGGCTGCGCGAGTGCGTCCGGCCCGGCGATCTCGTGGCCCGCCTCGGCGGGGACGAGTTCACGATCATGCTCACCCGGCTCGAGAGCGTCGCCCCGGCGGCGGCCGTCGCGCGAACGCATCTGCGCCCGACTGTCGGAGCCGTTCCGGCTCGGCGCCGAGCGAGATCCAGATCTCGACGAGCGTCGGCATCGCCCTCGCGCCCGCCGACGCCGCGGACAGCGCCGACTTGCTGCGGCGGGCCGACGCCGCGATGTATCACGCCAAGTCGAGCGGCAAAGCGCGCTGGACGATGGACCCGGGCTCACTCGAATCGGCCTGCAGTCCAGGCGCACGACCTCGCGGCGAACGGTTCTCGACGCCGAGGGCTCCGGCCGAAAAAACCTTTGAAATTGGGGCTGATATCCCCGATTCCGCGAAGGGAACGTGTCACGATGCATCCCGCACTTCCCAACATCGCATGGAGGAAATGTGAATCGCAGCCAGCTGCTGAACGAGCTCGCCGAACGCAACGAGTGGACGCGTAGGGAAGCCGACACGTTCTTGACGTCGTTCACCGACCTGATCACGGCGACGGTGTCGACCGGTGAGGACGTCGCGATCTCGGGCTTCGCCAAGTTCCGTCGCATCGACCGTCCCGCGCGCATGGCGCGTAACCCCGCCACCGGCGAGCAGGTCAAGGTCGCGGCGAAGCGCGTCGCCGCGCATCACGCCGTTGAAGGCGTTCAAGGACGCAGTGCTCTCGGGCAAGAAGGCGCCCGCGAAGAAGGCTCCCGCCAAGAAGACCGTCGCCAAGAAGGCCCCGGCCAAGAAGGCGCCGGCGAAGAAGACCGCCGCCAAGAAGGCCCCGCCAAGAAGAAGGCAGACGCGAAGCGCCGCTAGTTCGTTTCGCACGTTCACGTGTTCACCTGACGAAGCCCGGGCCCAGTGCCCGGGCTTCTTCGCGCGTACGCTCCGCTTGGTGCGCGACGCGTTGCACGAAGTCGAACTGTTCCGCGTCCGACTCCCGTTCGTCACGCCGTTCCGCACCGCGCGACAACGCGACCGCAGTGAAAGAAGCGTTGCTCGTTACGCGTGCAGCACCGACGCGGGCGTCGGCTGGGGCGAGTGCACCGCGCTGACGACGCCGGAGTACGACGGCGAGACGATCGACGGCGCACCGGCTCGCATTGCGCGATCAGCTCGTTCCCGCGCGCCTTCGCCGGCGCGCGCGTTCGACGACGTGCGTCGGTCAGCGCGTGCGGCGCGCGCCGCGCTGGAATGCGCGCTTGCTCGACGCACAGTTGCGATGCGAGGGCCGTGTCGTTGGCCGACGTGGCTCGGCGCGGACCGCGCCGACGGTGCAACGCGGGCGTCGCGGTCGGGCATGATCGACGACCGCGACGACTTCGGCGCCGCGTTCGCCGCGGCTACGTCGATGCCGGCTACCGGCGCATCAAGTGCAAGATCGAACCCGGGCACGACGTCGACGTGCTGCGCGCCGCGCGCGCCGAAGTCGGTCCCGACGTCGCCGCTCGCGGCCGACGCCAACGGCAGCTACACGCTCGACGACGCGCGCCGGCTGTTCGCCGCCGATCGACGACCTCGGACTGCAGTGCGTCGAGCAACCGTGCGCGCCCGACGCAGTTCGCGAACACGCCGTGCTCGTCGGAGACGTCGTCACGCCGATCTGTCTCGACGAAACGATCACCGAGCATCGATGCCGCGCGGCGACGCGATCGCGCCGCGTGCGGCCGACGTGATGCGCAATCAAGGTCGGGCGGCTCGGGCATCGCGGGCGCGCAACGCGTGCACGACGCGTGCAGTGCGGCGCGGGGTCGGCGCGCTCGCGGGCGGGATGCTGGAGACCGGCGTCGGGCGGGCCGCGTTGCTCGCGGTCGCCGCGCTCCCGGCTTCACGCTGACCGGCGACTGCTCGGCCTCGGCCCGCTATTTCGGCGCCGACGGCGACATCACCGAACCGTTCGTGCTCGAAGGCGGCCGCATCCGCGTGCCCACCGGCCCCGGCCTCGGCGTGGAACCGCTCCCCGATCGCCTCGCGCAATGCACCGTCGCCCACGACCGCATCACCCCCCGAGACTGACCCCCCCCCCCCCCCCCAAAAAAAAACCCTGCCATCTGTTGGCAGTGAAACCGACTCCATGAACCGGAAACCCTGCCATCTGTTGGCAGTGAAACCGACTCCATGAACCGGAAACCCTGCCATCTGTTGGCAGTGAAACCGACTCCATGAACCGGAAACCCTGCCATCAGATGGCAGGAAAAGTGGCGCCCCGCGCCAGAAACCCTGCCAACTGTTGGGGGGTTTGGGGGGTTGGTCAGGTGGTGGCGGGGGGCTTGTCGTCGGGGGTGCGCTTGCGGCGGACCATGACGATCGAGTCCTGCGGGATTGTCGGGATCGAGCCGCAGCACGATCGGATCGTCGGACGGGCTGACCACCGGCCCAGTCCTCGACGATCGCCGGGGTGTTGTCCTTGGGCGTTTCCAGGACGTCGCGCAGGCCGAACATGCCGGCCGCGAGCACCATGCCGACCGACGTACGGTGGAAGCGTTCGATCGGTGCCGGTTCCGCGTGGCCTTCGAGCACCGGATCGGCGTGCGCGCCGGGCTCGCCGTCGACGTCGTCGTTCTCGTCGTCGGCCGCTTCGGTGTAGTCCTCGTCGTCGTCGAGCACGACTTCACGGTACCCGTCACGCGAGGGGTACCGTGGTGCCGATGGCGAACGTACGTTCGGGCCTCGGCAGCTGCAGTGGCAGCCGACTCTCCTCGGCGCCGAGAGCGCCGCGCCCGCGTTCGACGACACGTTCGCGAGTGCACAGCGCATCGCGCTCGACGAGTACGCGTGGGTCGAACACGTCGGCGGTTGGGTGCGGGGCGCCGACGCAACTCTTCGAAACCGTCGTCGCCAATGCGCCCTGGGAACACCGCACCGTGCGGATGTACGACCGCATGGTCTTGGAACCCCGCCTCACGGCCTGGTACGGGCGCACCGTCGACAATCCCGAGTTGCGCGCCGATCTTCGGCGCGATGGCGACCGCGCTCGAGAGCTCGATACGACCGCGCTTTCGACAGCGTCGGTGCCGCGCTCTACCGCGACGGACGCGACAGCGTCGCGTGGCACAGCGATCGCGCTCGATCCCGACGCTCGTCGAACCCGTCGTCGCGATCCTGTCGCTCGGGTCGGCGCGCACGCTGCGCCTGCGGCCGAAACGAGCGCGCGGCGCGAGCCGCCCGTTCCGGCTGCTGCCCGGCGACCTGTTCGTGATGGGCGGCACCACCCAGACGGACGTGGGAACACTCGGTTCCGAAGGTCGCCCGGGCCGGCGCGCGGATCAGCGTGCAGTTCCGCCACTCGACATAGCGAGCGGCGAAACCACGAGCCGGTGCACCTCGACTGTGGTGCGGTCGACGGCCAGCGCAGCACAGCGATCGGTGCCGACGTCGAGCGAACTCGTGCTCCAGCCCGGCAACCGGGTCGGCACGTCGCGCAGCCGGGTGGCGATACCGATTCCGATCGCCTTCAGATACGCCTCCTTCGCCGTCCACGCGCGCGAGGAACGCACGCAGCTGCTCCCGCGCGTCGTCGATCTCGTAGCCAGGCCGCGTAGTCCTCCGTCGTTCAGAACACGCGCCGCGAGCGCGTCGAGGCGGCGGCGCGGACGGATCTGCTCGACGTCGACGCCCACGCGCGCGTCGGGCGTCGGCGAGCGCGATCAGCGCGAACGCGCCCGAGTGGCTCAGGCTGAACGAGATGGGCGACGTTGGATCGCCGACCACCGTCGGGCGACCGTGCGTGGGGTGCCCGCAGTGTGCGCACCGCCGCGAGATCTCGACGTCGCGCGGGCTCGATTCCCAACGCGTCACCGAGCACGATCCGCAGCGCGCCGCGCGCGACCCGAATCGCGGCCGACGCCTTCGCGTCTCCTCCGGCGCCAGCAGACGCGTCGAGGCGCGCCGACGACCGCGGCGGGCTGGTCGAGGTCGACCGAAAAGACCCGCACCTCGTCGGAAGCCACGCCGGCACGCTAGTGGCGTGCTACAGCTTCGGGAATGCTGATCGTCGCATCCGACGCGCACCGAGCCCATCATCCCCGCGTGCCGTTCCTCGATCGCGGGCCGGCTCATACGAACCGCCCGAGATCCCCGAGCGCGTCGACCGCATCCTCGCCGCGATCGCCGACGCCGGCCTCGGCGCACCCCAGCCTCCCGACCGGACCGCGACCGACGCCGATCCGGCGCGTGCACACGCCCGAGTACTGTCGAGTTCCTGGAGCACGCGCACGAGCGTTGGCGCGCCGACACCGGGCTCGGCGCCGATCGTCGGAGGCGGCCGGATACGCACGAGCATGCGCGATCAACCGCTCGTTCGAGCCCGAGAACATCATCGCCCAGCTCGGTTGGTACTCCCACGACACCGATCCCGATTCTCGCGGGTACGTACGCGGCGGCGGTCGGCGCGGTCGACGTGACCCTCACCGCATGGGCCGCGGTTGCCGACGGGCGCGAACGCGATCGCGTACGCGCTGCGCGCGACCGCCCGGCCATCACGCCTCCGCCGACTCCTTCGCCGGCTACTGCTACCTGAACAACGCCGCGATCGCGGCCCAGGCCTGGGCCGACCGGGGCGCACGCGTGGCGATCATCGACGTCGACTACCACCACGGCAACGGCACGCAACAGATCTTCTACGATCGCGACGACGTGCTCTTCGTGTCGCTGCACGCCGACCCCGCGTTCGAGTACCCGTTCTTCCTCGGCTTCGCGGGCGAGCGCGGTTGGGGTGCGGGCGAAGACTGCAACCGCAACTTCCCGCTGCCGGAAGCGACCGACTGGAGCATCTACGAGCCCGCGCTGGCCGCGGCCATCGGCGCGGTGCGCAAGTTCGCGCCCGACGGCGTGATCGTGTCGCTCGGCGTCGACACCGCGCTCGAAGATCCCGACCGTTTCCGCCTCGTCGCCGACGACTACCCGCGCCTCGGCGCGGCGCTGGCCGCACTCGACCGACCGACGCTCGTCGTGCAAGAGGGCGGCTACAACCTCGACGTACTCGGCCGCAACGTGGCCGCGGTACTGCGCGAGCTCGCTTGACGGTCGGCGGTTACTCGCCGAGAGAGTCGTGGCGGACCGTGAAGAACGGCGCGGCCAGCAAGAGCGTGACGTCGGGCGCGGGCTCCCACTCGTAGCCCGCGATCTCGGCCGTCGTACGGCGCCCGGTCGCGGCGCGTAACAGCTCGAAGTACGGCGCCCGCACCGATACCTGCGGTTCACCGATCCCGGCGATCTCGTCGCCCCACTCGGTGTGCAGCTCAATCGCGGGCGCGCGAGCGGTGTGCTCGCGTCTCGACGAACCAGTCCCAGCTGACCTGCATGGCCCGGCTGTCGCGCGCGCCGGGCCGTTCGATCGCGTTGCGCAGATCATGTTCGTGCGTGGCCGCGTCGAAGACCGCCTGACCCGCGATCTCGGCCGGCGCACCCGCGAGCATCTCCTCGAACCGCGGGCCGTGTTCCTGCCACTCCTGCAGCATCTCCGCGACCGATACGGCCTGGCGGCGTTCGACCTGCGCGCCCGTCCACTCGTCGCTCGCGATGCCGTCGAGCCGACCGTTCACCACGTCGTCGCTGACCCCGACGATGTGCGCAAGCACGTCGCGGGCGCGCCAATCGGGCGTGGCCGGCGCGGGCCGATCGAGCACCGTGGGGTCGACGGAGTACACGAGCTCGACGACGCGGGTGCGCAGGTCGGTCATCGCTTCGGCGTGTTTCTCAGTCACTCGGGTGCACCTTTCGCGCGCAGGGATCGGGCGCCGGACCACCACGCGAGCACGCAGCGCCCAGGCGGCCCCGAAGAGCAGTACCTCCGTCGAGTACGACTTGGCGAACGGGCTCGCAACCAGCACACCCAACGGCACGGTTCCGCCGAACAGCATGATCCACAACGCCATGATCCGACCTCGCTCCTCGTCGCGCAATTGCTTCTGCAAGATGATCGACAGGCACGTGATGACGAGAAAGTACATGTACCCGACCACGCAGAGCACGACGAAGGCCGCGGCCAGATTGCGGACGAGGCCGAAGGCCGCCAGCGCAATCGCGAACGCGACGAAGCCCGGTCGTAGCAGCGCGACCTTCGAGCGTTGGGCGAGCACCGAGCCGACGGTCAACGCGCCCGCGGCCGCGCCCAACCCGAAGGTGGCGTACAACAGGCCGTAGGTAACCCCCGTCTCCTGGATGCCGAGGTTGTATTTCGCGACGAGCGGCATGATGCCGACGAACGTGGCCGAGAAGAACGAGAACGTGAAGAGCGTCAACAGCACGTAGCGGATGACCGGATCGGCCCGGGCGATGCGGATGCCGGAGAGCAGGCGTTGCTCGACCGGCGGAGATCCGGGCGCGGCCGCGTAGCGCGGGTAGTGCGCCCATACCAACCCGATCACCGCGAACACGTACGTGACCGCGTTGATCGCGAACACCGGGCCCGCCTTGAGCCACGCATAGAGGAACGCGCCGATCACCGGGCCGATGACGCGCGACAGGTTCATCTGCACGGACGTGAGCGACACTGCGCCGGTCAGGTCTTCGCGGCGGAACAAGCGTGGGCAGGATCGCGCTCAGTCCCGGGCGCGCCGAGCGCGTTGGCGATGCCGATCGCGAACACGAGGACCGCGATCAACACGTGCGACGGATGCGACTGCCAGGCGACGTACGCGAGCGCGAACGAGAGCGCGCCCTTGCAGAACCTGCATGCTCACGAGCAGCCGGCGCCGGTCGACGCGGTCGGCAAGCAGACCACCGATCATCGAGAGGAACAGCAACGGACCGAGCTGACCGAAGTACAGCAGCCCGACGTAGAAACCGCTGTGCGTCAGCTTCAGCGCGTACTCACCGAGGATGACGTTCTGCATCCACGTGCCGATGTTCGACGCGAAGGTGCCGATGTAGACGATGCGAAAGTCGCGATGGCGAAACGCGGCCGACGCAGTTCCCCGCTGGTACGGAACATCGCCGTCGACGAGGGCATCCTCGACGTCCTCGAGCTCCGGACCCCCCGCCGCCGACACCATGCGCCGATCACCCTACCGACGCCCCCGAACGGGCCTTCACGCGCCGAGGCGGCGGTGTCTTTCCGGCGCCGCCGCTCAGTAGACGGGCGTGGTGCCGATGACGTGCTCGGCTTCCAGGCGGGCGAGCTCGTCGGCGTCGAGGCCGAGCTCACCGCCGAGCACGTCGACGTTGTGCTGGCCGAGCGTGGGCGCGGGCGCCGACCAGATCTGCTCGGGGCCGGCCGACAGGCGCACCGGCCACGTCGGGTAGTACTGGTCGCCGACCATCGGGTTCGCGAGTGGTTCGAAGAACCCGCGGGCGCGCATCTGCGGATCGTCGAGTGTCGCGTAATCCGGGAACCATCGCCGCGGCCGGGATGCCGTGCTGCGCGCGCCTCCCGGGCGGCATCAGTCGCGCCGCGGGTCGCGCACCACGCGGCGCGTTCTGCCGGCGTCAGCGGGTCGCGTTCACGATCAATCGCAACCCACTCGTCGTCGCCCGCGCACGCGTACACGCCGCCCTCGCCGCGCCGTTCCAACAACGAACCCGTCGATCGCGTACCGGATCACCTGCTCGGCGGTCACCGCGGTCGCGACCTCCACGAGCGGAACCTCGACGAGCTGACCGACACCCGTTTCGCGCGCGATGTTCGATCGCGGCCACAACTGCGAGCGCGGCGTGGGCACCGACCATCGGGTCTACCGGTCCACCGGGGATGATGGGTGGCCCGCCGTCGTAGCCGGTCACCCAGGCCATACCGGTGAGTTGTTCCATCGTCTGCGCGAAGCCGCCGCGCGAACGCCACGGTCCGTCGAGCCCGAACGCCGGCATGCGCAGCATGATCGCCTGCGGGATTCAGGGCGTGGACGGTGTCCCAGTCGAGGCCGAACCGCTCCAACACCTGCGGGGTGAAGTTCTCCGCGATCACGTCGCTGCGCTTCGATGAGGCGTTTCGCCGAGCGCGAGGCCGTCGGGGTGACCGAGGTCGAGCGTGATCGCCCGCTTCCCGAGATTGCACGCGTGGAACAGCGCCGACTTCTCGTAGAACTGCGGATCGTCGTGCGGCCGCACCATCGCGCTGAACCGGATTCCGTCGGGTCGCTGCACCGCTTCGACCTTCACGACGTCGGCGCCCATCGACGACAACCACGCGGTTGCGAACGGTCCCGCCCAGAACGCGGTGAAATCGAGTACCCGGATCCCCTCCAGCGGGCGTCGCCCGGCGCGGGATGCGCACCGGCACGCGCCGCCGGTCCACCCGCGGGCCACTCCTCCGACGCGGCGACGGGTGCGGGCGGCGCAAGTTCCCGATCGGCGACATCGTGGAACCGGAACGGCGCGCGGGGCCGGATCCATGATTCGCCGGGCTGTTGCACGAACACGTTGCGTGCCGCGAGCTGCTCGTTGCGCGGGAGCTCGGCGCCGTTACCGACGATCGCGGCGGGCACGCGCGCCTCGACGCACGCGGCGACGACTTCGTCGGCCGTGTGTTGTTCGCGTGTACGCGTGAATCGCGCCGTTCACTTCCTTGGCCCGGCGGAAGCGGCCGATCATCGTGCCGAGCTCGTCGTCGTCGGCCTGGTCCGGTCGACCGATGACACGCGCCAGCGCCTGCCACTGCTGCGCGGTCACGGTGGTGATGCCGACGTAACGCCCGTCGCCCGCGGGCTCGTTGCCCGGGATCATTACCCAGCGGAACGACTGCTCGCGGCCGCCGGGGAATCGGGCCATGAGGGTGGGCGTCGTGACGTAGGTGAGCTGCATCGCCTCCAGCATCGACGCGTCGACCGTCTCCGCAATACCGGTGCGCGACGCGCGCCACCACGCGGTGACGACCACCCAGGGCCGCGAACACGCCGACGATGTACTCGCCGAGATGCCCGCCGACGGTCAGCGGCGGCTGGTTCATATGCCCGTGCGCCGACAGGCTCCCGCTCCGGGCCTGCAGAACCTCCTCGGGGATATCGAGGCCGTCGTCGGGGCCGCCGTGACCGAGCGCGGTGATCGACACCGTCACGAGTGCGTTGGGGTGCGGCGCCGAACCCGTCCGGTTCGTTCGCGATCACGATGTCGGCCGCCGCGAGCCACGGCGCGAGATCGGGTGCGTGTCGTTGCGAGGTCCGCAGATACGTGAACAGCGGATCGCCGTCGATCGGCGTCGCCGAACACCGACGTCGGCGCCGAGATCGGTCAACAACTTGGTGCAGTACGCGCCCGCGATCCCCGTCGTGCAGTCGACGACACGTAACCCGTCGTAGATCACGAGAGGGCGAACATCGGGACGATCACCGACGCGTCCGGGAACCGTCGTGAACTCGAGCGGCCGGAACGACACCGTCACCGGCGCGTCGGCAACCAGATCGTCGGGTCGCGGCGTCGACGAGATACGTGCAGAGCCGGAGCGCGGGGTCTTCTTCGAGCACGACCAATGCCGTGACGAACGGAACGCGGTCGGCGAAGGCCGGTAGGAACGCGCGCTCGACGACTGCCCAGGTGAACAGCGTGCCCCGGCCGGAAACGGGCGTCCACGTCAGCGGGCCGCCGTCGTGTGGGCACGCCGGTCCTGCGGATACCAGACCTATGCGCCGCACGTCTCGCAGCGCGGAATCACGAGCTCGCCCGCGCGCCGCGCCCGCGAAGAAGCCGGCGGTCAGCGGATCGTCGACGTCGGGCAGCGGGAACTCGTCGCGCTTGATGGCCATCGCCCGATCACCGATCCTTCGTGAGCACGAGCGTGCTCGCCATGTGGCCCGTGTAGCCGCCGTAGACCGCGACCTCGCAGTCGGGAACCTGCGCGGGCGCGACACCGCGCAACTGCTTCACGCACTCCACCACGTGCGCGATGCCGAGGACATATGCGTGCGAGAGCAGTCCGCCGTGCGTGTTGAACGGGAGCTTGCCCGCGTCGTGGAACAGCGTGTCGCCTTCGACGAAGCTCCCCGCCTCGCCCTTCGCGCAGAAGCCCATGTCTTCGATCTGCATGAGGCTTACAACGGTGAACGGGTCGTAGACCGTCAGCACATCGACGTCCGCAGGCTCGAGCCCGGCCATCGCGAAGGCCTTCGGCGCGGAGAAGACCTGGGGCGTGCTCGTGAACGCCTTCTGGAGCGCCCAATGGCCGCCGCTCGCGGAGTAACCCTCGCCGACACCACTCACGACCGCGGGCGCATGCGGCATGTCGCGCGCCCGCTCGACGCTCGTCGTCACGTACGCGGCGCCGCCGTCGGAGATCAGGCAGGAGTCGAGCAGCCGCAGCGGATCGGCCAGCACCTTCGCGGCGAGGTAGTCGTCGATCGTCATCGGCCGGCCGTGCATCACCGCATCCGGGTGCAGATTGGCGTGGCGCCGGCACGCAACCGCGATCGCGCCGAACTGTTCCGGGCGCGTCCCGAACTCGATCATGTGCCGCCGCATGATCGACGCGAAGTACACGGGCTGCGGGAAGAACCCGAACGGCACCTCGAGGTTCTGCTTCAACGTCTGCGCGGCATGCACCTCGCCGGGCCCGCCGGTCATCGACGACCGTTGCGTCGCCCAGGCCACGGGAAACACGTTGAGCACATGCCGCGCCTTGCCGTCGCGAATCGCCTGCGCGGCGAGGTAGGGCGCGGTAGCGGCCCACGCCATGCCGCCGCCCCACGGCGACGTCCACATGTCGTGATCGGTACCGAAGTGTTCGTGGAACGCGGCGACGTCGAAATCGGCGAACGCGCCCGACCACGTGATGCCGTCGATGTCGGCCGGGGTCAGCCCCGCGTCGGCGATGGCTCGTTCGGCGGCCTCCGCGCCGATCTCACGCGCCGTGCGGCCCGACGCCTTCGTATACGCCGTCTCACCGATGCCGGCGATCGCGACCTGACCGCGTACGTCGTCGAGCTCGGCGGCGTGGCCCCAGTCGGCAGTCGCGGACACGTCGGGGGCGGACATGTCGGCGGAACGTATCAGCCGTCGGGCAGTGCGGGCACGGGATGGGCGACGACGACCACACCGCGCGGTGTGGCGTCGGCGCGCCGAACCATCGCCACGTGCAGCGCCACCCGAGCGCGGTCCGCGAGCACGTCGAACTCGACACTGCGGTAGTCGATCTCCCCGAGCATGACCGGCGCGAGCGCTTCGTCGAGCGCGCCGCCGTCGGGAACGAGCGACGCGGAGCGACGTCCCGATCAAACGCGACACGTCCTCGCCGACCAGTACCGCGTAGGCCTTCGTCGCGGTCACATGTTGCAGCTCGAGATCGAGCACCGCGACCATCGGTTCCTCGGTCAGCGGCTCGAACACCTGGGCGAAGCAGTTCCCCTCGAGCGCCTCGGTGCTCGAGCGCCGCCACCAGCGCGCGCCGGATGTCCCAGGCGGCAGTCCAGCAACGGGCCCGCTCGTCGGCAACCGTCAACCGGGCGGTGATCGACTCGACCAACGCGACGTCGTCGGCGGTGTACGGACGGCCCGGAAGATCGCGCGTGACGAACAACACGCCGTCGATACCGAAGGGCGCACACATCGCGCTGTAGCAGCCCGAGAGTTGGAGGCTCTCGTGCAGCTCGGGATGCAACGTGCGCCGCAACTCGCGCTGCGGAACCTGCGCGATGCAGATCAGTTCGCCGCCGGTGAGCGCGCGCCGCACAAGCCTGGTCGACGTGTTCGCGGATCACGGCCGAGGGTGTTGGCCGCGACCTCGGCCACCGGGTCGCGGTGCGCGGCGTAGACCACGACCATCTCGTCGTCGGCAGTGAGCGCGGTACAAGAAGGCCGTGTCGCCGAGATGGTCGACCGCGATGCGGGCGACGCGCTCGACCGATGGCGGTCGAGTCGAGGGTGACCGCGTCGACCATCGAGTCGAGCACTTGGACCGCATCGGCGAAGCTCGACGGTCGCGTCGAACGCCCTGACCTGCGCGGCGCCGCCCTCGGGCATGCGTTCCGTCGCGCGGCGCTGTGCCCGGAGCCGCGCCACCGCCGCGTCGGAGATCTCGTAGCCGGCACCGACCTTGACCGCGACCAACTGACCGCTACGCACCCAGCGGTACGCGGTCTGGTAGTGCACGCCGAGTCGCAGCGCCGCGGTCTTCAGGTTCATCGCCGCCCATTCTCGCGGGCATCGCGCCGGCGGTCGCGGGTTGCGGGCCGACGTTCGCGAACGCCGCCGTACGGATCTGACCGCTCCCGCGGCCTCGGGGTACCTTCCGTGGCCTCGGCAATTGACGAGTCCCCTCGGAGTACAAGGAGTCCGCATGACCATGCCGACCGACATCGGCGTGATCGATCTGATGATCGCCACGCCTTTTCGCGCCGGTGCGCGGACCTACAAGTTCCTGCGCCAGGGCCTGCGCGACCACGAGTCGCTCGACGAGTTCGAGTTCCCCGCCCAGTACATGTTCAAGAACGTGCCGCACCCGGAGGCGGGCGACGATCCTGTCCGCTTCCTGCTGGAGCAGATGGACAAGTTCGGCATCGAAAAGGGCATGCTCGGCGTGTCGTTCGACGAGGACACGCAGCGGCGACTCGCTGCGGGCGCTGAAGGAGCACCCCGACCGCTTCTTCGGGAGCCTCGAAGTCGACCCGAACCGGGGCATGGACATGGTCCGCGACCTCACCCGCGCGGTCGAGGAGCTGGGCGTGAAGGCCGCCACCGCGTTCCCCGCCGGCCTCTATCCGCAGGTCGCCGATCAACGACGCGAAGTTCTACCCGATCTACGCAAAGTGCATCGAGCTCGACATCCCGATCTGCGTGTGCGCGGGCGTACCCGGACCGCGGGTGCCGTTCGCACCTCAGTACGTCGGCCTCATCGACGAGGTCTGCTGGTACTTCCCCGAGCTCAAGTTCGTCACGCGCCACGGCTGCGAGCCGTGGGCCGACCTCGCGGTGAAGCTGCTCTTGAAGTGGCCGAACCTCTACTACTCCACTTCTGCGTTCGCGCCCGCGCTACTACCCAGAGGCCGTCGTCAAGTTCGCGAACACACGCGGCGCCGACAAGGTCATGTACGCGGGCTACTACCCGATGGGACTCTCGCTCGACCGCATCTTCAAGGAGATGCCCGACGTCCCGTTCCGCGACCACGTGTGGCCCAAGTTCCTGCGCGAGAACGCCGAGCGCGTCTTCAAGCTGACATGACGGAACACGACCTCAGGGCGTACGAGGAAGCGAAGGCGGGCGGCGTCGTCGACACCGCGGTCGGTTTCCCGAAGTCGCGCGAAGACATGTACGAGTTCTACGAGTTCATCCGCAAGGGCAGCCACGACGCGGCGACCAAGGACGCGAAGTCGGGCGAGCTCGAATTCCCCGCGGGCTACATGTTCAAGAACGTGCCCAAGTGGGAGTCCGACGACATGGGCGACCCGGTCGAGATGCTGTTCCTCGAACACCAGCGCCACGGGATCACCCAGGCGATCGTCAGCGTCGAGGACGAGACCGGTCAGCGCGCGGTGCGCGACCTTCCCGACCACTTCTTCGCGGGCATCAGCATCGACCCCAACGAAGGCATGGAAGCGGTCCGCAAGATCGCTCGTTACGCCGACGAGTTCGACCTGAAGTCGGTCGGCGCGTTCCCTTCCGGCCTCTATCCGCAGGTCGCGCTCAACGACACGAAGTTCTACCCGATCTACGCGAAGTGCATCGAGCTCGACATCGCGTTCTGTTCGACCGCCGGCGTGCCCGGCCCGCGGCTGCAGTTCGCGCCGCAGGAAGTCGCGCTCATCGACGAGGTGTGCTGGTACTTCCCCGAGCTCAAGTTCGTGACGCGTCACGGTTGTGAGCCGTGGACGGCGCTGGCGGCCAAGCTCTTGCTCAAGTGGCCGAACCTCTACTACTCGACCACTGCGTTCGCGCCGAAGTACTACCCCGCCGACATCATCAACTTCGCGAACACGCGCGGCGCCGACAAGGTGATCTTCTCGGGCTACTTCCCGGCCGGCCTCACCTACGAGCGCCTGTTCGACGAGATGCCCGCGGTGCCGTTCCGCGACAACGTGTGGCCCGGATTCCTGCGCGAGAACGCGCAACGAGTGTTCAAGCTCCCGCAGAAGAAGGTGCCGTCGAAGTGAGTGCCGAGGCGTTCGAAAAGGCGCGGGCCGAGGTCGGGGTCATCGACACGATGATCGGGTTCCCCGCGCCGCGCGAAGAGCAGGCCAAGCACTACGACTTCATCCGCAAGCAGACGCACGACTCCGACAGCCAGGAGTGGGAGTTCCCCGCGCAGTACATGTTCAAGGGCGTGCCGCACTACGACAAGGTCGACGACCCGGTCGAGATGCTGATGGCGAAGATGGACCAGCACGGGATCCGCAAAGCGCTGACCGGCATGGCCGTCGACGGCAACGCCAAGATCGCGCTCGAGCGCTATCCCGACCGTTTCATCGCGTCGACGAACACCGACCCGAACCAGGGCATGGACGCGGTGCGCAAGCTCGACGAAGACGTGCGCGTGCACGGCGCCCGCTCCGTCAACTGCTGGGGCACCGGGCTCATCCCGCAGGTCCCGCTGAACGACAAGAAGATGTACCCGATCTATTCGAAGTGCATCGAGCTCGACATCCCGATCTTCGTCTACGCCGGTGTTCCCGGGCCGCGCATCCGTTTCGCGCCGCAAGAGGTCGCGCTGCTCGACGAGGTCTGCTGGTTCTTCCCCGAGCTGAAGATCATCACGCGCCACGGCGGCGAGCCGTGGAGCGAGTTGATGGTGAAGCTCCTGCTCAAGTGGCCGAACCTGCTACTACTCCACGTCGGCGTTCGCGCCCAAGCACTACAACAAGGACATCATCAACTTCGCGAACACGCGCGGCGCCGACAAGATCATCTACGCGGGCTACTACCCGATGGGTCTCGACATCGACCGCATCTTCGCGGAGCTGCCCAACGTGCCGTTCCGCGACCACGTGTGGCCCAAGTTCCTCTACGAGAACGCGGCCCGGCTCCTGAAGGTCTGAGTGGGGCCGCTCGCCGGGATCAAGGTCGTCGAGCTGCCGAACATCGGGCCGGTGCAGTTCGCGGGGATGTTGCTCTCCGATCTCGGCGCCGAGGTGCTTGCGCGTCGACCGCGCCACCGACGTCGCCACCGGGCGCTCGGTCGCCGGCGGGAACGCGTCGGCGTATCTCGGTGATCGACCGCGGCCGACGCAGCATCGGCGTCGACCTGAAGAACCCGGGCGGCGCCGAGGTGGTGCTCCGACTGTGCGAGCACGCCGACGTGCTGCTCGAAGGCTTTCGGCCCGGCGTGGCCGAACGGCTCGGCGTCGGTCCCGAGCGTGTCAGGCACGCAACCCCGCACTCGTGTACGCCCGCATGACGGGCTGGGGGCAGACCGGTCCGCTCGCGGGCGACGTCGGCCACGACGTCAACTACCTCTCGGTCGCGGGCGTGCTCTGGCATCTCGGCCCGGAGGGCCACGCGCCGGTCCCGCCGATCAACCTGCTCGCCGACTTCGGCGGCGGCGGTTCGCTGGTCGTCATGGGCATCCTCGCCGCGCTGGTCGAGCGCGGCCGTTCCGGCATTGGTCAGGTCATCGACGCGGCGATGGTCGACGGCAGCGCGCAGCTCATGAGCATCTTCTGGGGCCTCGACTCGATGGGCGGCTGGGGCCCGCGCGGCACGAACCTGCTCGACGGCGGCGCGCACTTCTACAACGTGTACGAAACGAGCCGACGGCGGCTACGTGTCGCTCGCCGCGTACGAGCCGAAGTTCTACGCGAACTTCTTGCGTCTGGTCGCACCGCTCGGCTTCGACGATCTCGAGCCCGCGCACGCAGATGGACATGGCGCAGTGGCCGGCGTTGAAGGTGCGTCTCGCCGAGCTGTTCCGCACGCAGACCCGCGACGAATGGGTCGCGTTCTTCGCGGGCACCGAGGTGTGCTTCGCGCCGGTGCTTCCCATGTCGGAGGCGCGCACAACACCCGCACAACGTCGAGCGCGGAGATGTTCGTCGACGTCGGCGGTGCACCGCATCCGGCGCCCGCGCCCCGCTTCAGCCGCACGCCGAGCACCATCCAGGGTGCGCCGGTCAAGCCCGGAGCCGACACGGACTCCGCGCTGGCGGAATGGGGTTTCGCGGCCGCCGAGATCGCCCAGCTCAAGACCGACGGCGCAGTCGCGTAAGGCCCGCACGACGAAACCCGTCTCCATTCGCCGCGATCAGGCATAATCCGCTTCGTGGATGGTTCGGTCGAGACCCCGACGGAAGGCCGGCGTATCGCGGCGACCGCGGCGCCGTTGGGTCGGCGTCTGGCCGCGGCGGTGATCGACTACGGCGCCGCACTCACGCCCATCGTGATGGCCGTCGCGCTGCATGCGCTGGGCGTCGGAACTTTCGTGTTCGTACCCGCGGTCGTCGTCGCGTTTGCGATCCTCGTCGTCAACGAAGTCGTCCTCGTCGCGCGGTGCGGCCAGTCGGTCGGCAAGAATCGAATGGCGCTCAAGATCGTCGATGCGAGAACGATGAAGGTGCCTCGCCTGGGTCAGGCGCTCCTCCGGGAGGCCATCGCCGAGCGCGCAGCTCGGCTTCGGCTGGCACCCGTTCACCGCGCTGCCGAACTTCCTCGTCATCCTCGGACCGTGGCCGTTGATCTGTTACGGGCCGGTGCTGTTCGACAAACAGTGGCACCGCGGACTGCACGACCGTTGGTCGCACACCGTCGTGATCGACGTCGCCCACGACTCGACGCGCTGACCCGCGCATGCTGCTCGTGCTCGCCGCGGGCGGCGCGCTGTTCGGCGGACGCCGTCTGTGGATCGCTTACGTCGACCACAGATCCGGTCGAGGTTCTGTCCCGACGCGCGTGCACGTGCTGCAGGCGGTGGCGTTCCTGTCGTTGGCCGGGCTGGTGCTCGCACTGGAGTTCGATCGCACGATCGCGGCTGCAGTGTTCGGTATCGCGATCGGCGTCGTGGGCGCGCTGCTCGCGATCCGCTTCACCCTGCTCTGGATGAACGCGCGCCGCTCAGGTGGTCGGCGGTGACGGAACCGTCGTCGTTGTCGTCGGCGCCGTCGTTGCGGTCGTTGTCGAGGAGGGCACGGTCGTGGCCGGCGGCCGCGCCGCGACCTTGGGTGCGGTTGACACGATAGTCGTCGAGCCGTTCGGCACGGTTGTCGACGTCGGCGCGACCGTCGTCGAGGAGACGGGGACCGGAGTGGTCGAGGTGACCACGCGCGGGGGCGCCGTGGTGGAGCTTGTCGGCACGGACGGCGGGGGCGGGGCCCGGAACGCGACCGCCGGTGCCGCGGCCACGGCCGCGCTCACATGTACGAGCTTGACCGGTCGCGTGCCACCGAGCGGGCCCCCGAACACCAGGCCCAGCGTGCACAGGACGGCCAGACCCACCAGTCCGACGCACCCGCGCCGCGCCAGTCGTGCCCGCTTCCGGGATCGCTCCACCTCTGCTCATCGACGAATCCCAGCCCCGGTTGAACCCCCAACCCTGCGAACCGGCGCGAGCGGGGCGCCGATATGGCGCCACGCTCACGCCGGTTCGAGTTATTCGGGGGTGACGGTGTCGGCGGCGCGCCAGCACCACCAGGCGACGAGCGACCGGTAGGGCATGAAGCGGTCGCCCTGGGGTTGGAGCTCTTTGGGCGTGGGCATCGCCTTCAGGTCGAACATCGTGCCGAAGCCGCTGCGGACGCCGAAGTCGAGCGACGGGCCACACGTCGAGGCGGCCGAGTTGGAACATGAGGAACATCTGCGCCGTCCACTCGCCGATGCCCCGCACCAGTACGAGTTCGCTCACCACTTTGTCGTCGCGCAGGCGGGCCATCCGGTCGAGCTCGACGAGCCCTTCCTCGACCTTCTGCGCAAGGTCGCGGATCGACGTGGCCTTCGCATTCGACAAGCCCGCGCCCCGCAACTTCTCGAACGGCAGCGCGAGCACCGCCTCGGGCGTCGGCGCGACCATCGAACAGCGCTTCGAACCGACCGTGGATCGCGGCCGCAGCGCGGCCCGCGAGCTGCTGGTAACAGATCATGCGGGCGATCTCGGCGAAGTGCGAACGCCGCGGGTCGATGCGGGTGCAGCTCGGGAACGCCGTGTTCGCGCAGCATGCGCTTCAGGACCTTGTCGCGCGTCGCGAGCTCGCGCGCCCCTTCCGCAATCGCCGCCTTGCGTCGCCATCGCGTCAGTCTGCCCGACGCGGATACACGAGCAGCGCGTCGGGTCGATCCAGCGCCAAGCGGATCCCGTCGCCCAGGGCGGGCGCGTCGTGCGGCGCAACGACAACGGTCAGGGCCGGGCCGGTCTCGCGCGATTGCGGCAAGCTCGACGTGCGTGCCGGTGAACGCGGAGCCGATGATCGTCGCCGCGATCGGGCCGTGCGGGATCGATGCGCGCGCCGTCGGGGCGGACGACGAGATCGACCGGACCCGGCCCGGCATCGGATCGCGCTTCGATCTCGCCCCACGGCGTGTGCACCCGCCCGGCGTGCGACTTCGCCCGTCACGACGGGTCCGAATCCGAGGAAGGCGGCGGTCCACGCGTCGACGGGCGCCCGCCACACGTCGGCCGGCGGGCCGAGCTGCACGATCGCGACCGTCGCGCATGATCGCGACCCGCTACGCGATCGCGAACGCCTCCTCGTGATCGTGCGTCACGTACAGCGCGGCCAGCGCGCGACCGATCGAGGATCGCACGGATCTCGGCGAGCAGCCGCCGGCGCCACACCCGGTCGAGCGCGCCGAGCGGTTCGTCGAGCATGAGCAGCCGAGGCGAGACGGCCAGCGGCGCGCGCCAGCGCGACTCGCTGCTGCTCCCCGCCCGACAGCGAGGCGACCCGACGGGTCCGCAAGCCCGTCAACCCGACGAGATCGAGCACCTCGTCGACCCGCTGCGAACGCGCCGCCCGATCGGAAGATCCCGTGCCGAGCGTCCCCATGCGCAGGCCGAACTCGACGTTGCCGGCGACGTCGCGGTGCGGGAACAGCGCGTACTCCTGGAACATGAGCCCGAACCGCCGTTCGTGCGCCGCAACGCCGGCGAGGTCCTGCGCCGTCCCAGGCGATCCGACCGCCGTCGAGCGGTTGCAGTCCGGCCACCGCGCGCAGGAGCGTCGTCTTGCCCGACCCACTCGGGCCCAAGACCGCGATCGTCTCCGCCGGCACCGAGCTCGAGGTCGACCTCGTCGAGCGCCGCGTCGACCACCGAACTGCACGACTGCACTGCTCGATGCTCAACACCTAGAACTCCCCGAGGTCGCGCACGCGGACCCGCTCGATCGCGAACACGACCACGGCGGTCATCACCATCAGGATCACCGACATCGCGAGCGCCTGATCGAAGTTGATCTGCCCGGGCTTGGCGATGAAGCGCTGGATCGCGATCGGAACCGTCGGCCAATCGGGACGGGCGATGAAGAGCGTGGCGCCGAACTCGCCCAGCGAGACGGCCGCGCAGAAACCGGCCGCGACCACGAACGCCCGCGAGACGATCGGGAAGTCGACCTCGCGCCAGACGCGCCGCGGACCGGCACCGAGCATCGTCGCCGCGTCACGCAAGCCGCGGATCGATACTGCGCAGCACGGGTACGACGGCCCGCACGACGAACGGGATCGCGACTACCGAGTGCGCGATCGGAACCAACAGCCACCAGTCGGCCACCGATTGTGGGACGTGTTGCGAACGCGAGCAGGAAGCCGAAGCCGACCGTGACCGCGGACGTGCCGAGCGGGAGCATGAGGAACGCGTCCATGCTCCGCGTCGCCCGACCCGGGCGGGCTGCAATGGCGACCGACGCCAAACCGCCGACCACCAGCGCGATGACCGTGGCGATCGCCGCGAACACGATGGAGTTGCGCACCGCCGTCCACGGCGAGACGAAGAGCGTGCTGGTCGAGGCGCTCGATCCGAGCGCACGATACGAGTCGAGGCTCCATTGCGCCGCCGACGTGGAGCGAACGCCAGATCAACACGACCAGCGGGCCACCGAGGAACACGGTCGTGAGCCCGAGGACTCCCACCGACGACGAACTTCTCCCGGCCGCGCGGCCGGCGGGCCGAATCCGCGGAACCCACCAGCCGCTGCGCGACGCCGCGCCGCTCCTGCGCCCGCGCCGAGCGTGAACACGACCGCGAGCACGGCGACGATCTGCACCAACGCGAGCGCGGCCGCGGTCCGCAGGTCGAAGAAGTCGACGGCCTGGCGGTAGATCTCGACCTCGAGCGTGGCGTGGGCCGGGTCCGGCCAGCAGCAACGCGACGCCGAACGACGTGAACGTGAACAGGAACACGATCGAGGCGGCGGCGATGATCGACGGCGCGAGCAGCGGCAGCGTGACTCCGACGGAACGCACGCGTCCGCGATGCGCCGAGCATGCGCGCCGCTTCTTCGCGTCGGGGATCGAGGTTCGCCCAGAACCCGCCGACGGTGCGCACCACGACGGCGACGTTGAAGAACACGTGCGCGATCAGCATCGGCGCGACGCCCGCGCTGCCAGTGCAGGAACGCCAACGGACCACCCGGTCGGAGCAACGCGAGGAACGCGGTCGCGACCACGACCGTCGGCAGCACGAACGGGACGTCACGAACGCGCGGAAGGCGCGCCGGCCCGGGAAGTCGAAGCGCGCGACGACGTACGCGGCCGGCAGACCGACGGCGAGCGTCAGCGATCGTCGAGACGACGGCCTGCCACAACGTGAACCACGACGACGCGCCGCAACGCCGGATCGGTGAAGCACGTCGACGATCGCGCCCGGCCGCAGGGAGTGCGCGAAGATCGACGCCGAGCGGCCACGCGAAGAACAGCGCGAGGAATCCGCACCGGGATCACCGACGCGCGACGCGACCGCGGCGCGAGTCGTCGCCGTCAGTCTCACCACGAGGTTGGTCCACTCCTTGATCCACTCGGTGCGCTTGGCGGAGATCGTCGCGGGATCGATCGAGTACGGATGCGACGGATCGACCGCCCACTTCGTGAACGCGGCCGGCAGCGTCGCCCCCTTCACGATCGGGTTCGACGTACATCTGCAGCGGCATGTCGTCCTGGAACTCGCGGCGTGAGCAGGAAGTCGACCAGCGCCTGCGCGCCGGGAACGTTGTGCGCGCCGTGCAACACCCCGGCGAATTCCATCTGCCGGAAGCACGTCGACGCGACGACGCCGACGTTCGGCGTGTCGCGGTGCGGGCTCGAACCGATCACGTCGGCCGCGGGATCGGAGCCGTACGACACGACGATCGGGCGGTCACCGCTGCCGCCGCCCGCGGTGAAGTCGGTCTCGTACGCGGCGGTCCAGTCGTCGTCGACCTGCACGCCGTTGCTGCGCAGCGCGTCCAGTAGTCGCATTCCAACCCGACTCGCCCTTGGCCGCGATCGTCGCGAGCAGGAACGCGAGCCCGGGCGACGACGTCGACGCGTTCTCGACCACGGTGAGGTTCTTGTACGCGCGGATCGACCAGGTCGTCGAGCGACGTCGGTGCGGGCGGCCGACCGTCGTGACCGAACCACGACTTGTCGTACGTCGACGCACACGTCGCTCTCGTCGATCGGCGTGACCCGGTGTTGCGGGTCGACCTGCAAGCGCGGTCGGAACCGAGTCGAGGCCCGGCGCGACGTACGGATCGAAGATGCCCGCATCGAGGGCCCGCGTGAGGAACGTGTTGTCGACACCGAACAGCGCGTCGGCGACCGGATTGTTCTTGCGGAGGATCGCCTCGTTGACCATCACGCCCGCGTCGCCGGGCTGGACGAGCTTGACCTTGTAGCCCGTCTGCTTGGTGAAGTCGGCAAGCACGTTCTTCGACACCGCGAACGAGCTGTGCGTGAGCAGCCGGACCGTGGTGATCTTGGCGGGCGCCGTCGTCGACGGGCCCGGCAGCCCCGGAGTTCCGGCTGGAGTGCGCGCTGCTGCCGCACGCGCGCGAGCCAGCGAGCGCACCGACGGCGACAGATGTGACCAGTACGCGCTTCACAGCTGCACCTCCGGAAGGTTGGATGACGAGCGAGCGTTCCTTGCTCGAGCGACGACCGACCCGTGCGCGCCGACGAGCACATTGCTGACGCCGCGCGTCGTTCCCGGCGCGCAGGGTTGCGCCGTGAGCGGGTACTGCAGTCCGGTCGTGGTGATGCCGCACGCGTCGCCACCCGACCGGCGAGCAGCGTGACGAGCGAACCCGCGCGTCCCGGTGATGACGTGCGGCGGTCCGGCCGCCCTGTACCACCGCCACGTACGCCTCGCCGAGCCGCGCGTCGATCTCGAGATCGGCGAAGCCGCGCCGAAGCAAGCAAGCGCGACGTTGGCGAGGAAGTGGTCGAGCCGCCCGCCCGCGCCGCCGACAACCGTGATCCGTTGCGCACCCCGGTCGCGCGCGACGATCGAACGCGAGCTCGAGGTCGGTCGCGTCCTTGTCGACGGGATGCCGTTCGACGACCGCGCCCGCGGCCCGGGCGCGATCGACGGCCGCGGGTTCGGCGGAGTCGAGATCACCGACGACGTAGTCGACGTGGAGATCCGAGCAGCTCGGCCTGATGCAGTCCGGAGTCGGCCGCGATGACGACCGCGTCGTCGGGCAGCAGGCTTCGCAGATGTGCCTCGACCGGGTCGCCGCCCGCGAGCACGATGGCCGCGCGTGTCACGCGCATCCCTCCCTCCGCCGGCATTACCCGGAGCAGGTTCGAGGGGTCGGTGGCAGGGCGCGCCGTGCGCATGCCACCCTCTCAGCCCGGTATCCCCCGAGCTCCCCATGGGTGTGATGTCGCCAGACCCTAACCGCTCGACTGCGTGAGTCGGTGCGATATCGACCGAACTACGACGTTCGGCGGAGGGGTTAGCGGGAGGCGAGGAGGGCGATGGTCGGGCCGCCGACCGTCGCCGGGAAGCCGAGCTTCGTGGCGTCGCCGAACGGCGACGATGACGCCGTTGCCGGTCGCGATCCAGTAGCCGTGACCGTCGGGCGTCACGAGCAGCCGCGGCCGATGCCACCGAGTAGTTCGTCACGCAGCCGGCGATGTCGCCGTAGGCCGACCGCGTCGCCGAAGCGGTAGACGTGGCCGTCCTGCGTCATCATCCAGTAGCCCTTGCCCGTCGCGGTGCGCTGCATCGACACGACCGGCGACGACAGCTTCTTGCCGCCGAGCGAACCGTAGAAGTGCGCGTCGCCGAAGCTGAAGATCCCGCCGTCGGAGGCGAAGAGCCAGTAGCCCTTGCCGCTGCGGCGTGCGTTCCATCCCGAGCACCGGCTGGTTCAGGCGGAGCCACCCATCGAGCCGTAGAAATGCGCGCGTCGCCGAAGGAGAAGATGCCGCCGTCGTCGGCGACGAGCCAGTAGCCCTTGCCGCGCGGCGTGCGTTCCATGCCGTTGACGGGCTTGTTGAGCCGCATCCCGCCGGTCGAGCCGTAGAAGTGCGCACCGCCGTACGAGAAGATGCCGCCGTCGCGCGCGAGCAGCCAGTAACCCGCGCCGCCGCGGCAGCGACTCGCCGCCGGTGAGTGGCGCGGCGAGATGGATGTTGCGCGTGTCGCCGTAGAACTTCGCGTCGCCGAACGGATGCACGATGGAGTCCGACGTGACGTCCCAGTAGCCGGTGCCCGACTTCGGGCCCGCTGACCGGCGGCGCGTACGGAACGCACGCGCCGGCCTTGCCGCTCTCGACGAGCGCGCCGCGAGTACATCTGGATGATGCGCAGGCCGTAGCCCGTCGGCCGACGCCCAGATCAACTTGCCGCACGGGCAGTTGTGCCCGCCGAAGTACTCCCACAACGGCGCCTGGCCGGCGCGGTCGGACGGCGCGGAGATGAATCGGTTCGGTCGCGGTCTTGGCCGACGGATCGGCGTAGCTGCGCAGCAGTTGGATCTGCACGAGCACGCCGTGTTGCGGAGTTCCCATGCACCGGCTCGGCGACGAGTCGCCGTGCGTGCAGTTCGGCAGGCTCGTGCGGCCGTCGAACGCGAAGATGCCCGGCGTAGTTGTACGCGTCGGGCGGGATCTGCGAACCGGAGAAGTGCATCCAGCCCGTCTCGAGCTGCGACTGGACGAACGCGATGTCGCCGCGGACGCCTTCGTTGCTTGCCGTCGTCGATGAACACCTGCGCGAGGGCAGCGACGTCGCCCGCGGGATGCCCGTCGAACGCCGGGATCGCGGCGTGCACGCTGGTGTGCGGTGGTACCAGGCCGCGAGCTGCTGTCGCGGTCAACAGGCTCGGGCCCATCACCGGCGTGTGCGTCGTGGTGTCGGCGGCCGCCGACGTTGCGCGCCGAAACCGCGACCACGAAGGGCGCGACGACGAACAGGAGTGCCGCGAGCGCGGCGAGGCGGTGAAGGCGGCGGGGAGTCATCGCGAGATACCGATCGGTCGCCGGGCCCGTCGCTTGAGCGGGACCGGACCGATTCACCGTAGACCACCGGCGCGGATACGCTCAGGTCTCGCGGGCGGGTTCGGCCGCTCGCGCTTTGGCCTGCTCCTTGGCGGACCGGTAGTCGGGTTTCCCGTTGGGCAGGCGGGGCACCTCCTCGACCAGCAGCAGCTGGCGAGGGATCTTGTAGCCCGCGATCCGGGTCCGGCAGTGCTCGCGGAGCTCCTCGAGATCCGGGCTTGCGGCCGGGGCGGGGCTGCAACAGCGCGCACACGCGTTCGCCCCAGCGCTCGTCGGGCACGCCGACGACCAGCACGTCGTACACGTCGGGATGCGACTTCAGCGCGCCTTCGACCTCTTCCGGATAGATCTTCTCGCCGCCGGAGTTGATCGACACCGAACCGCGGCCGAGCAGCGTGATGCGACCGTCGGCTTCGACCGCGCGAAGTCGCCGGGGATCGACCAGCGCCGACCGCGCGCGTCGGTGACGAACGTCTCCGCGGTCTTCACCGGATCGTTGTAGTAGCCGAGCGGGATGTTGCCGCCGCGCGCGAGCAGACCGACCGTGCCCGAGCCCGGCTCGACCGCGTTCGAAGTTCTCGTCGAGCACGACCGAGTCGCGCGCGGCTTGCACGCTCGTGATGCCGTCCTTCGGCGCGTCGCCCTTCGTGCACCATCCGGATGCCGTTCATGCCGGTCTCGGTCGACCCGACCGAGTCGAGCATCATCGTGTACTCGGGCAGCAGCTCCTGCAGTTGCTCCTTGACCGTCTGCGAGAAGATCGCGGCGGTGCTCGCGAACGAGAAGAGCGACGACACGTCGACCTCGCCCTGCAGTCGTTCGAGCGTGTCGGCGAGCGGGCGCGCCATCGCGTCGCCGGTGACCTGCATCACGTTGACGCCGTACTTCTCGACCGTGCGCCACACCTCTTCCGGTTCGAAGCGCGCGGGCATCACCGCGCTGTTGCCTTCGAAGAGCGTGCGGTACACGGAGAACTGACCCGCGCCGTGCATGAGCGGCGGGAGGATGATCGACACGAGACCCTTCGGCTGCGTCGGCGTCGATCTTCTCGCTCGCGGTCTCGGGCGCGGTGACGCGCTCGTTGGTGAACACGTCGATGCCGCCGCCGAGCGCGAAGTACACGTCTTCCTGGCGCCACATCACGCCCTTGGGCATGCCCGTCGTGCCGCCGGTGTAGAGCAGGTAGACGTCGTCGTCGGAGCGCTCGGGGAAGTCGCGCTCGGGCGAACCCTGCGCGACCGCGGCCTCGAACTCGATCGGGTCGAGCGCGGAGTCGTCGGCGGTCGAGTCGTTCCACTCGATGCGGACGAAGTGCTGCAACTTGGGCTGCGCGCGACGCGCCGCCGCGACGAGCGGGCCGTACTCCCGCTGGTAGAAGCACGCCACGACGTCGGAGTTGTCGAACAGGTAGCGCAGCTCCTCTTCGACGTAGCGGAAGTTGATGTTCACCGCGCTGGCCCGGATCTTGTAGATCGCGAACAGCGGCCTCGACCCACTCGATGCAGTTCGTCGCCAGGATGCCGACGTGGTCGCCGGCCTTCACACCCGAGCTCGGCGAGCGTGTGGGCGAGCCGGGTGGAGCGCTCGTCGAGCTCCCGGTAGGTGACCTCGCGCCGGGCGTCGACGAGGGCGAGGCGGTCGGGCACCTTGTCGACGGCGAGCTCGAACAGGTCGGCGAAGTTGAAGTGACGGGTCGGCATCGCGCCGAAAATAGAACACGTTCCACTCCTCGAACGGCGAACGCGTGGGCCGCCAGACCGTCGTCCGGCCTCGGCGACGCGGCTCAGCGCAGGAGGAGCGTCGGCCGCGGCGGCGAGGTCTTCGTCGACCCGGTCGGGGCCGTCGACACCGCACACCCAGCCGTTCAGCGACGACAGCCACACCTGCATGAGGATCCGGGCGACGCGCACCTCCCCGTCGGTCGCGGCCCGGCGTTCGGGCGCGTGGATCGCGTTGGTGATGATCCCGGTCATGATCTCGGTGACCCGCCGGACGATGTCGGCGTTCTCGATCTGCGCGGTACCGAACGAGCGGACCATCGCCGCGGTGACGTCGGGGTACTCGCGCAACGACCGGTTCGCGCCCCGCAGCACCGAGACGACGCGCGCCGCGGGCGTCGGCTCGCCGCGGCGGATGCACCTCGAGGTACGCCCGCAGGTCGGCCTGCTGCTCGGCCATCGCCTCGAGCAGCAGCCGCTCCTTCGACGCGAAGTAGCGGTACACGGTGCCGAGCGCGACATCGGCCGCGGCCGCGACGTCGCGCATCTGCACCGCGTCGAAGCCGCCCTCGGCCGCGAGCTGCAGCGTGGCGTCGAGCACCCGCCGGCGGCGGGCGGCCTGGCTGCGCGCCAGGGCCCCTTCCGGGACGGCCTCGGGATCGGGCTCGGCGATGACCACGATCGGAATTGGAACACGTTCTGATTTTCACCGCAAGCACGCCGATTTTCGCCCGCCCGCGCCAGGTGGAACGCTCCGGCCATGGAGCTGCTCGAACTGGCCGACAAGCTGTTCACCGGCGAGCTGCCGATCGAGGCCCACCACCCGTTCGCGTCGAGCGGGCAGATGGCCGAGGTCCAGCCCGGCCTGGCCTTCGTCGACGCGTTCGCCAACTCCGCCGCGGTCGACACCGACGACGGCCTGGTCGTCGTCGACACCAGCGGCGTCTTCCACGCCCAGGCGGTGCACGACACGATCCGCACCTGGTCGGGCCGGCCGCTGCACACCGCGGTGTTCACCCACGGCCACATCGACCACGTGTTCGGCGTCGATCTCTACGAGGCGGAGGCGCGCACGAACGGCTGGCCGACGCCGCGCGTCGATCGCGCACGCGGCCATCGCCGAGCGCTTCGAGCGCTACCGCATGACCGCGGGCTACAACGCGGTGATCAACCAGCGGCAGTTCAAGGCGCCGGGTCTGCGCTGGCCGACCGAGTACCGCATGCCCGACGAGACGTACCGCGACGCGCTCACCGATCACGGTCGGCGGCGAGACGTTCGAGCTGTTCCACGACCGCGGCGAGACCGACGACGCGACGTGGGTGTGGTCGCCGGCGCGGCAAGGTGCTGTTCGCGGGCGACATGTTCATCTGGGCGTCGCCGAACTGCGGCAATCCGCAGAAGGTGCAGCGCTACGCGCGCGACTGGGCGATCGCGTTCCGCAAGATGGTCGCGCTCGAACCCGAGGTGTTGCTGCCCGGGCACGGGCTGCCGATCATCGGCGCCGACCGCGTGCAGCGCGCGCTCGACCGAGGGCGCGGAGCTGCTCGAGTCGTTGGTCGAACAGACGCTCGCGCTGATGAACGAAGGCGCGCGCCTCGACGACATCGTGCACGCCGTGCACGCGCCGGAGCATCTGCTCGAACGGCCGTACCTGCACGCGGTCTACGACGAGCCCGAGTTCGTCGTGCGCAACCTGTGGCGGCTCTACGGCGGCTGGTACGACGGCGATCCGTCGCACCTGAAGCCCGCGCCCGCGGCCGCGCTCGCCGCGCGAGATCGCCGAGCTGGCCGGGGGCGCGGCGCGGCTCGCCGACACGGGCGCTCGAGGTCGCGGCCGCGGGCGACATGCGGCTCGCCGGTCACCTCGCCGAGCTGGCCGCGCAGGCCGCGCCCGACGATCCCGGCGTGCACGCGGCGCGGGCCGAGGTGTTCGGCGCCCGGGCCGCGCGACGAAGCGTCGACGATGTCGAAGGGGATCTTCTCGTGGGCCGAACACGAATCGCCGGCCAAAGCGCCGGAGACCGAGATGAGGGCACGTGAAGATCGACGGCTTCGAACATCCTGGTGACCGGCGCGTCGTCGGGCATCGGCGCCGCACTCGCGCCGATCCTCGCGGAACGGGGCGCGACCGTCGGCATCGTCGCCCGCCGCGCCGACCGGCTCGCCGAGGTGCTGGAGCGGTGCCGCGCGTTCACGCCGAACTCGCGCGCTGTGGGCCGGCCGATCTCGGCGACCTCGAACGCGCCGAGCAGGTCGCGCTCGAAGCGTGGGACGCGTTCGGCGGTCTCGACGTGTTGGTCAACAACGCCGCGATCCCGAAGCGCACGCGCGTCACCGACCTCACACCGCACGACGTCGAATACGTGATGGACGTCGACTTCCACTCCCCCGTCCGCATGGGCCTCGCGGTACTGCCGCGCATGATCGAGCGCGGGAGCGGGCAGATCATGTTCGTGTCGAGCATGGGCGGCCGCATCCCGATCGTGAACGAGGCGGCGTACAACGCGGCCAAGTACGCGATGTGCGGGTTCGCGGAGGCGATGCTGCTCGACCTCGCGGGCACCGGCGTCGAGGTGAAGCTCGTGCTGCCCGGTCCGATCGCGACCGAGATCTGGGACCAGCCCGACAACGTTCCCGCGCTCATGGACGTCGACAAGGTGCCCGCCGCCGGAGTGCGCGGCCGGGCATCGCCGACGCGATCGAAGACGGCGGCTTCGAGTACTACATCCCGCCGGTGTTCCCGGGTGGCATCGACGCGAAGGCGATCGCGGTCGGCAAGACGCAGCACTGCGACCAGTACCTGCGGGGCATGGCCGACTTCGCCCAGGCCCTGCGCGAACAGAGCGCGAGCGATGCGTGATCGACGCGAGGTTCGCGACAACAAGCAGCGCTTCCGCTACGAGATCGTCGATGGACGGCGCGGTCGCCGGCTTCGTGCAGTACAACATGCGCGGCGGCCGCATCCTCCTCGTGCACACCGAGATCGACGAGGCGTACGGCGGGCGGGGACTGCGCGACGCAACTCATACGAGGCCGCGCTCGACGACATCCGCGAGCGCGGCCTCTATGTCGTGCCCGTATGTCCGTTCGTCGAGCGCTTCATCGAGCGCCATCCCGAGTACGACGACCTCGTCGACCACGAGATGTTCGACGCGCTGAACGCGGAACGGACCTGACCGCGGGGCCACCCACCGCGCGGTCTCAGGGAACTACTGCATCGCTGTCCTGCCTGTCTTGGCTGTCGCCGTGTCGCTGTGTCGCTGTCTAACCGTGTCGCCCTACTGTCCGGAGGGCTGACCCCAGCTTCGTCGGCGGAGGTAAAAACCGCGCTAAAGGCGCGCTAGTTCGCCGGCCGCGCCGCGCTCACCGCGATGACACCCTTCGCGTCGGGCCCGCGCGTCGTGAGCTCGTGCTCGTACGCGGCCAACGCCGGGTTGGCAATCGTCACGACCGTGGTGGACACTCCGGGCGGCCCGGACACGGTCACGCCGCTGACCGGACCCGGAAGTATCGCGATCGCCGAAACGCGCAGCGACGGCGACGTGCCGTCGGCGCCGATCGGTACGTCGAGCGCGCCCGTCCAGCGACCGTCGGCCGCGATCCGGGCCGGATCCGACCAGAGCCACGTGCCGGTCGCCTTCGGCGATTTCGCGAGGACACGGATTTGGTACGGCGGGATCCGCACGCGAGAAGACCCCCGAGACCTCGTAGCGAACGAGCCGCGGCGTCGAGACCAATTGCACCGAGGAGATCTCGACGCTCGGCTTCGTGTCGGCGAGATTCGCGGGCACCTTCAACGTGATGACGCTCGGCCCGGCCGCCGCGACTTTGGGCCGCGGCGAATGGTGCATGGCCAGCACCGCGGCGAGGCCGGCGAGCGCGGCGAGCACGAGCAGCCCGACTCCGGCGAGCACACGCACGCGGGCCTGGCGGCTCGCACCCCTACCCGGAGGCGCCGGCTTTTCCGCATCAGTGAACGCCAACGCGTACACGCGCTCCGGCCGTTGCAGTCCGCGCAGCTCATGCTCGCCGCGGTCTTCGATGACGCGGTTCCGGAGCAACGAGTCGGCGACCAACGTGTACGTCGATGCCGCGAGCAGAATCTCCCCGCCGTGCGCGAGGCTGCGGACCCGAGCCGCGCGGTTGATCGCGGCGCCGTAGTAGTCGCCGTCGCGCAGCTCCGCGACTCCGGTCAACACACCGATACGCGCGGCGAATCGGGCTCGCCGTCGGCCACGACGCAGCCGCGATCTCGTCGCGCATCGCTTCCGCCGCGGCAACCGCGGCCGACGGATCGGGGAACACCGAGAACGTGGAGTCGCCTTCGCCCTTCGACTTCACCAGCGAACCGCCGTGCGCGGCCACTACGTCGGCGATCAGCGCGTCGTGCTGTTGTTGCGCGGCGGCCATGGCGACGGGGTCGTCGTCCCAGAGCTTGGTCGAACCCTCGATGTCGGTCAGCACAAACGTGAGCGTCCCGACCGGAAGCCCGTTCGTATCCGGGCTCACCTCCGGGTCTGCGCCCGGGCCGGGCTCACCTTCGTTCGGCATCGCTCGTCATGATCCCACGCCCCGCCCGAGCGCGCCCAGGCGCCGCTACGCGTACGGGAACCAGCGCGGGAGGCGGAGCACGCCGAGGTCGCCGGTGGCGAGGATGCCGCCGCCGCGCGGGTCGCGGCCGTAGAGCCAGGCCGTGACGTCGCAGCCCCAACCGATCGCTTCACCGTCGGCGGCCGAGCCGTCGTCGTCGACCACGGTCACCTGCGGCGCCGCGCATCTCGATCCGCCAGGCGCGGTCGTGATCGGTGGTGACGACGCGGTAGTCGATGTCGACGAGCGGCCGCGTCGACGCGGCCCGCGCCTGCGAACGTGTCGAAGATCTCGTCGAGCGCGGCCGCGACGAACGAAACCGGCCAGTCGGAAGCTTCGTAACCGAGATCGAGATCGACGTGGTGCACCTCGACTTCGCGCCGCCGCACCCAGACGAACTCGCGCATCGTGCGCATCGCCGACGCGCGGCCGAGCCGGTCCCATGCGTCGTCGGGCAGGTCGTTCCACGCGTCGACGAGACGATCGTGCGCGCCCCGGAGATCGGCGCGCAGCACCGCCGGGCTCGTCACCCCGGCCCGCCGCGATTCCGTCGGCCCGGAAATCGGCGCTCGGGTACATCGCCCCGACCTCGCCCCGGGCCGCGGCCTCGACCATGCCGCGGATCCCGTCGGCGTTGCGGGCGAGGTGGGTGACGACCTCGGCGCGCGTCCAGCCCGGGAGGCGGGAGGCTCGGCCGCCTGCTCGTCGGTCAGATCGTCGATCGAACGCAGCACCTGAGCGCGTCGCCCGGCGGACGTGTTCGATGTCCGTCGCCGGGCTTGCACCCCCCAAGCGTACGCGGCCGCCTCGTCCCCGGCCCCCAAGCCGTCCCTCGTCTAGGGTGTCGGCCGATGGAGGACCGCCTCTATTTCCGCCAGCTGCTCGCGGGCCGCGACTTCGCCCCCGACGACCAGATCGCCCGGCAGATGGTCAACTTCGTCTACCTCATCGGCGACCGGGAGACCGGCGACGCGATCGCGGTCGATCCCGCCTACGGGCCCGCCGAGCTCGTCGACGTGCTCGCCGCCGACGGCATGCAGCTCTCGCGGCGCGCTCGTCACGCACTACCACCCCGATCACGTCGGCGGTGATCTCGGGGGCTGGTCGATCGCCGGCATCGCCGAGCTGCTCGCGCTCCCCGGCGTGAACGCGAAGTTGCACGTGCAGGCCGACGAAGCGTGGGGCGTCAAGCGCGTCACCGGCTGCTCCGACTCCGACCTCGAGCTGCACGCGTCGGGCGACGTCGTGCAGGTCGGCGAGATCCCGATCACGCTCATCCACACGCCCGGCCACACGCCCGGTTCGCAGTGCTTCTTCGTCGACGGCAAGCTCGTCAGCGGCGACACGCTGTTCCTCGACGGCTGCGGCCGCACCGATCTGCCCGGCGGCGATCCCGAAGCGTTGTACGAGAGCCTCACGCAGAAGCTCGCGGTCGTTCCCGACGACACGGTCCTGTACCCCGGGCACATGTACTCGCCCGAGCCGAACGCGCCGATGGGCGACGTGCGCCGCACCAACGTCGTCTTCCGGCCCCGCACGCGCGACCAGTGGATGATGATGTTCGGCGCGCCGTACTGAGCTCCGACGAATCGCCAGCTCGGGTCGAAGAGTGACGGGCAGCGCGCGCGGGCCGCGGAACGCGTAGCCCTCGATGACCGCGTCGTCGGCGCCGGCGGGATCGAGGCGCAGGTTCGGCAGCCGGTCGAGGATCTCGTTGAGCCCGACGCGCAGCTCCAGCCGGGCGAGGTGCATGCCGAGGCACTGGTGCGGGCCGGTGCCGAACGCGAGGTGGTGTTGCACCGGGCGGCCGAGCTTCCACTCGTCGGCGTCGTCCCAGCGGTCCTCGTCGCGGTTCGACGAACCGGTGAGCACGCCGACCGGCGAGCCCTTCGCGATCGGGCAGCCCGGCGACCTCGGTGTCGGCGGTCGCGACGCGGCTGACCATCGTCACCGACGTCTCCCACCGCAGCGTCTCCTCGATCACCTCGGGGATGAGGTCGCGATCGGCGTAGACGCGCGCGAGGTCGTCGGGATGGGTGCAGCAGCGCGAGCAACGCGTTGCCCATCACGCGGAACGTCGTCTCGCCGCCCGCCGGCAACAGCAGGCGCAGGAAGCCGTAGATCTTGTCGTCGTTCAGGCGTTCGCCGTCGACCTCGGCGTGCACGAGGTCGGAGAGGAAGTCGCCGGTCGATTCCGCGCGCCGCGCTTCGACCAGCGGCCGCAGGTACTCGACCATCGCCGCGCGCGCCGCGTGGCCGCGCTCGGGCGCCATCGGACCGGTGTTGATCTCCTCGGCCCACTGCGCGAACTGCTCGGAGTCCTCGAGCGGCACGCCCACGATCCCGCAGATGACCTGCACCGGATACTTCGCCGTGACCGACGCGACGAGGTCGGCGTGGCCGAGCGGCGCGATCGTCGTCGAGCAGGCTGTTGATGATCGGGCGCACGAGCGTGTCGTCCCAGCGTTCGAGCTGCGACGCGCGGAACGCCTTGGCGACGAGGTTGCGGTACTTGCGGTGCTCTTCGCCGTCCATGGCGAGGATGAGATCGCCCATGAACTGGCCGATGTGCTCGCCGTTGATCGACGACGAGAACGTCTTGTCGTCGCGGAGGACCGCGTCGGCGTCCTTGAACTCGGCGACCTGGTAAAACGTGCCGGTCCGGGGCCCATGACGTCGGTGGCCGAGCTCCAGCACCGGGCACTCCGCGTGCGGACATCGGCCCAGGCGCCGTACGGCTGGGCCGTCATCCAGTCGAGGTCGGGGCCGAGCTCTTCCTCGTTTGCTGTGGGCTCGTACTGGGATTCGCCAGTCTCGTACGTTGATTCGCCAGCCTCGTCCTGGGTTTCAGCGGCCATACCTGACACGGTAGTCAGGTTCGGGGGGGTCAAGGTCGCCCGAAAGCCCGCCGATCCTGGGTCGTGGGCAAGAAAGCGAAGCGCGAGAAGGTCCTCGGCCCGGCGACGGTCGTGAAGCCCGCGCTCTCGGCGCGCTCGTCCTGTTCGTCATCCAGGGCGCAATGCGGATGTTCCTACACGCCTGAGCGCGCCGACGACCAGAGTCGCGTCAGCCTTCTTGTTCGACCAGGCCGACCGCCGCGATCGCCTCGTCGCTCTCCCCGTCGATGCTCGGATCAACGAAGTGCTGCCACCGCAATGCCCACAGCGAGAACATGATGCACAACACGCCCGCGCCGCTGATCGTCGCCGGGATCCCCACGTGATCGGCGATCACTCCGCCCGCGAGTGACACGATCGGGATGAGCCCGATGAGACCCATCATCTGGATCGACATCACCCGGCCGCGCATCACCTCGGGTACGTCGTGCTGGACAAGGTTGATCGCGACGGTGATGTTCGCGAACTGGGCCGCGCCCATCACGAAACAGATCACGAGGGCGACGGAATACTCCGACGTGCGCCCGAGCGCGAACAGCGTGATCGAGAACGCTATCGTGCTGGTGACGAGCGTGAAGCCCGGCCGCCGTCGTCCGCCCCGCGAGTCCGAGGATCCCGACGAACGCGCCCGAGCCGATCGCGGCTTGCAGCGATCCGGCGCGTCCGTTGCCGAGATGATCGCTGCCGTGCGAGAGCACGTGGGTGGCGAACGGAATCATCATCGGTTGGTAGATGACACCGACGGACGCGAGAAACGTCGACACCGCGATCGGAACCCAGACGCGCGGGTCGTCGCGCACATAGCGCGCCGCCTCCCACATCGCGGTCTCGGCTGCGCATCTCGCGGTCGATCCGCGGTTGGCGGGAACGCGGGTGAGCGCCCACGCGAAGATCACCGCGAGGAACGACGCCGCGTTCAACCAGAACGCCCAGCGGAGGCCGAACCAGATGATCACGCCGCTCGAAAGCACCGGCCCGAGCACGCGTGCGACCGAGTTGCCGGCCGTCGACAACGTGATCGCGCTCGACAACGCCTCGCGCGACACGACTGCGGGCTGCAGCGCTTGACTCGCGGGAATGTTGAGTGTGTTGGCGAGACCGATCGCGAACGACAGCACCGCAATGTTGAGCAGCGACGCGGATCCGGTCGCGACGAGCACGCCGAGGAACAGCGCGCCGATCATCTGCGCGACCTGGCACCAAACGAGCAACCGCCGCCGGTCGAAACGGTCGGCGAGCACGCCGCCCCACATGCTCAGCAACAGCTGCGGCATGTAGCTGGCGAAGTAGATCCAGCCGACCGACGACGCCTTGTGCGTGATGTCGTACGCCAGCGCGGCCCGGGCGACGATCTGCATCCAGTCGCCGAGTTGCGAGACGAATCCGGCCGAGAACACACGCCGGAACGTGCGGTAACGGAACGCTTCGAGACTCGGGAATCGTCCGTCGCCACCGATGCGAGGGATCGCTTCGGGGTCGGCGGTCTCCATCGTCGCCATGGTCGCACACGACCTGACGTAGGCGTCAGTCGGGGAAGTAGCCTGAGCGGATGGCTGCGCACGCAACCGGGGCGAATCCGTTCGCCGACACCGAAGACCAGGCCGCGCTGCGGCAACTCGCACGCGACGTCGCCGAGCGCGAGCTCGCGCCGATGGCCCGCCACGGCGACGAGACCGAAGAGTTCCCGCAGTGGGCTTGGGACGGCATGCGCAAGGCCGACCTGTTCGGCATCACGATCGGCGAGCGTTGGGGCGGCTCCGGTCTCGGCGACATCGAGGCCGCGATCGTGCTCGAAGAGCTCGCCCGCGCCGACGTGTCGAGCGCGATCCTCGCCCAGCTGATCTTCAACGGCCCGCCGCGTGCGATCGAGCACCTCGGCAACGACGCGATGAAGGACCGCTGGCTGCCGATCGCGGCCAGCGGCGACGGCTTGTTCTGCATCGGCATCAGCGAGACCGAAGCCGGCAGCTCGGTCGGCCACATGCGCGCCAAGCCTCACGCCCGACGGCGACGGCTTCCGGCTGAACGCGTACAAGAACTACGTCACCGGCGGCCACAAAGCCGCGTGTGCCTCGTGTGGTGCCGCTTCCCCGAGAGCGTGGGCACCAAGGGCATCGGCGCGGTGGTCGTCGACCTCGAAGCGCCGGGCGTCACGATCGCGGGCACGCACGTGAAGATGGGGCTGCGCGCGACGAGCGAAGCCGAGCTCGCGTTCGACGACGTGCGCATCGAGCCCGAAGACGTGTTGCTCTGGGGCGATCCCACGAACAGCGAGTCGTTCAAGACCCTGATCTCGCACATCAACCACGAGCGCTGCGGCAACGCGGCGATGTGCGTCGGCGCCGCGCAGGGCGCGCTCGAGTACGCGATCGGCTACATGAACGAACGCAAGCTCGGCGACCGCACGCTGGCCGATCTGCAGGGACTGCAGTGGAAGATCGCCGACATGGCGACCCAGCTCGAAGGCGCGCGCCTGCTGCTGCAACGCGCGGTGCACATGGCCGGCCCGCACGGCACACCGCCCGCGCTCGAGACCGCGATGGCGAAGACCGCGGCGAACCTCGCGGCGAAGTTCGTGTGCGACGAGGCGATTCAACTGCTCGGCGGCTACGGCTTCTCGCGTGAGTACCCCGTCGAGCGCGTGTACCGCGACATCCGCGGGCTGTGCATCGGCGCGGGCACCGTCGAGATCCAACGCAACTTCGTCGGCACCAGCGTGCTGAAGGGTGCGACTCCGGCCAGCGACGGCTGGAAGTCGCGCCGAGCGTGAGCCGCGCCCGGCCGAAGCCTGACCGCACGTGCTCTCCCCCACCTTCACGTCACCGCTCGCCGCGCACTACCGCCGCGCCGGCGGGCCGTGGGACCTCCCCGTCGCTCGACGTACTGCTGACCCGCGTCGCCGCGCCCGCGCTCGCGGAACGGGTCGCACGTGTCGCGGGCGGACTCCGGGCCGCGGGCGTCGAGCCGGGCGACGCAGTGGCGTGGCAGTCGGCGAACCGCGACGAGGTCGGCGTGCTGTACCGCGCGTGCTGGCGGCTCGGCGCGATCGCGGCGCCCGTGCATCATCAGATGGGTCCGGCCGACGTGGCCGGGGTGCTCGCCGCGGTCGAACCCACGTTCGTGGTCGCCGATCTCGACGCGCTCCCCGACGGCGGATCCGGTCACCGAAGCCTGGACCGATAGCGAGCCGCTTCGCCGCGGTGCTGTTCACGTCGGGCTCGAGCGGCACGCCGAAAGGCGTGCTGCACACGCAGGCGACGCTCGCGTACAAGGCCGCGCAGATGCACGCACGCGCACGGCCTCGGACCGCGACGACTGCGTGCTCATGCCCGCGCCCGGCGCGCACATCTCCGGCCTGCTCAACGGCATCACAGCTGCCCGGTGTCGTCCCGTTCCCGACGGTGTTCATGGCGCGCTGGGATCCGGAGGCCGCGCTCGCGCTGATCGAACGAGAACCGGGTCACGTTCATGGTCGGCCCGCCCACGTTCTTCGTCTCGATGATGCAAGCGCCCGGCTTTCGGCCCGAGCGCGTCGCGAGCCTCCGCCTGATCTCGAGCGGTGGCGCCGGGGTGGGTCAGGCATTCGTCGACGAGGCCGAGCAGACGCTTCGGCGCACGCGTGAAGCGCACGTACGGCTCGACGGAAGTGCCGACGATCATCACCGACGGCCGCACCATCGGCGAGGTCGAGGTACGCATAGACGACAACGGCGAGCTGCTCGCCCGCGGTCCCGAAGTGTGCGTCGGCTATCTCGACGCCGCGCAGACCGCGGAGGCATTCACTGCCGACGGATGGTTCCGCACCGGCGACCTCGCCGCGATCGATGCCGGCGGCGCGATCGAGATCGTCGGCCGCCTGAAGGACGTCATCATCCGCGGCGGCGAGAACATCAGCACGGCCGAGGTCGAACAGGTACTCGAAGCCCACCCCGACATCCGCCACGCGGTCGCGGTGGGCGAGCCCGATCCGCTCATGGGCGAGCGGGTCGTGGCGTTCGTCGAAGGCCGCGCCGATTTCGATCTCGACGCCTGCCGGGCCTGGTTCGTGGAACGGGGCGTCGCCCGTTTCAAGACCCCCGAACGCGTCGTCGTAGTCGACGCGCTCCCGCTGCTGCCGACCGGAAAACCCGATCGCGCCGCGCTCCGGGCCCGGGTTACTCCCAGTTAGACGTGTCGACGCCCATCATCTTGAAGCCCTTGATCACCGCACGCGGGTTCAAGGTGCCCGGCTTCCAGTGGAAGTTGTACATGCGCTCGTTCGCGACGTTCTGCACGAACATCTTCGCCTGGTCGAGGTTCACGAGGATGCCGCGCGTTCCGGTCTGCTTCTCGTAGTGCTCGGCGTGCTCGGCGTCGAGCACGTAGTTCATCGAGTCGCACATGCGGCCCATGTCGACATGGTTCCAGTTGTCCGGATGCAACGAGATGTGCAGGAACACACCGGGCGGAGTGACCGACTGCAACTCGAAGTTCTTCGAGATCAGCGTGACCGGCGTGAAGCAGCACGCGCAGTGCGATTCGAGCCGCACGGTCTTGTCCTTGAACGGCGGCATGTGCGAGAACGCGACCGCCTCACTCGCGCAGCCGACGAACGAGTGGAACTTGTCGTCGATGTACGCGCGAACCTGCGACGGGAACGACGAGAACGGCGGCGCCTTCAACAGGTTGCAGTTCTGCGTGTCCTCGTTCACGACCACGTCGATACCGAGTTGCAGCTCCTTGTACGCGCTGATGATGCGGCGGCGGTCGAGATCGGTCGACTGGTGCACCTCGAGCAGCGTCGGACCCCGCCCTGCTCGCACCAGAAGTCGAACACGAAGGCGCGCACCTGCTTGGCGTTGTCGGAGAACTCGAACTCGGGAACGTTCTGCGGCATGGGCCGCACACTAGAACCGGCGCGCCGGAGCTACACGCCGAACGCCGGGACGCCGGAACTGCTGGTCGAGCACGACATGGTCTGTGCTCGTCGGTGACCCAGATGCGCCGCGGCTCTCCGCAACGGAAGCGCGGCGGTCATCACGAGATGCGTCGCGGGCGCCGGTGCCCTGGAACGTGCCCGCCGCGATCCGATCGCCGTCGTCGCCGGTGACCCAGAGCCAGTAGTAGTCGCCCTTCGTGCAGGCCGGCAACGTGGAACGCGACCTCGGTCCCGGCCGCGTGCGGGTGCGAGCGTCGCGTCGCGGTGACTCCCGTTGTGCGACGCGAACACGACCTGCGTACCGGCCGGCGAGCTGCCGGGCACGACGAGGACGAAGGCGAGGAGCGCCGCCGCGATCGCGGTCACCGTGGCGGCGGCGACCGCGACCCGGCGGCGCGTCCGTGATCCGACGGCGCAGCGCCACGCTCGGCCGAAACGCGGCCGAGCACCTGACCCGCCAACGCCGGCGGGGGCTGCGAGAGCCCACCGGTGAGATGCGACGGGTCGGCGAGCGGGAGCGCAGCCGCGACCGACGGCGAGCTCACGGAACTCGGCCCGGCATTCGGCGCAACCGTCGAGGTGGGCGCTGCAACGCCAGCGCCTCGCGCGGGATCGGCATTGCCGAGCGCGACTGCGCCGAGACTGGCCGCGCATCTCGCGACACGCTTCAGACGTCATCGGACCAACCCAGCTCTTCGAGCGCGAGGCGCATCGCCTTCAGCGCGTAGTACACACGACTCTTGACCGTTCCCACGGGGACACCGAGGTCGCGGGCGACATCGTGATACGGGCCGCGACTTGTAGTGGACCTCGACGAGCGCGTCGCGGTGCTCTTCACTCAGTTTCTGCAGAGCCTCTTCCACCTGCCACGCGACGAGCACCCGCTCGACGTCGTCGTCGAGCACGATCGGCTCGTTGGTACGGCTCTCCGACCGCGAGCGCGGGGCGCACGGCCCGCGCCCGGGAGAGGTCGATGACCACGTTGCGCACGATCGCGAACAGCCATGTGCGCAGCGACCCAGCGCGTCGTCGAAGCGGTTCGCGGCCTGCCAGGCGCGCACGAAGGTTTCCTGCACGGCCTCTTCGGCGAGCCCGCGATCGCCGAGCGAACGGAGCGCGAAGCGGTACAGCTCCGGCCCGTGCGCGGCGTAGACCGCCCGCACCCCTCGTCGTTGGCCAGCACCGGCCGCGCTTCGACCATCATCGGAGGATACGGCGGAAGAGTATCGAACGGTTCATCGAACCCCTGGGCGGCGGCGTCCGTACTGGATGATGTCCGCACGCGCTTGAGCATCGTCCAGGGGGTCCTCATGCGCCATATCCATATCCGCGCGCTCGCGACAGTTGCCGTCGCCGCCCTGGCTCTCGCCGCGCTGCGGGAGCAGCAGCAAGGCGGCGAGCTCGCACCGACCACGTCGGCTCCGCGCCACGACGACGTCGCGCCGACGACCACCACCGTGGCCGCCGCCGCACCGCGATCGGTGACCCTGGCGACGACCAAGCTCGGCAAGATCCTCGTCGACGCCAAGGGCATGACGCTCTACCAGTTCGACAACGACAAGACGCCGAGCAAGAGCACATGCGGCGCCGGACAGTGCGCGATCGACGTGGCCGGCGGCGAACGGTGACCGGCCGCCGCCCCGGTGGCCGGCTCCGGCGATCACCGGCAAGCATCACGACGTTCAAGCGCGCCGACGACGGCAAGACCCAGCTGCAGATCGACGGCCACCCGCTCTACACGTTCGCGGGCGACACCAAGCCCGGCGACACGAACGGTCAGAAGATCATCGACAAGTGGTACGTGACCACCGGCGCCGGCGCCAAGGTCGGCGACACGTCCTGACCGTATCAACCGTTCGAACAGCTGCGTCGCCTAGCCCGGACTGTCGGGTAGCGGAACCGCTCAGGGGTTCGGGAAGAAGAGCGAGACGATCTGCTCGTCGACGACGGGGGTGCCGTCGGAGTCGGTCCAACGGGTCTGGAACCACGTGACTTCCATCGGTCCCCGCCGCGCGGTGCGCGCCACCGGCTTCGACGTGCGCAAACGACCTTCGAGCACATCGCCCACCGCGACCTGGCGGTGGTACGTGAAGTGCTGCTCGCCGTGCAGGAACAGGCCGTCACGTGCGAACGCGGCGCCGCGCGCCACCCGAGGCCGCGTACATCGAACCGGTGCCACCCGCGGGTTGCAGGTCGGGGAACGCGCCGGAGTCCGACATCACGAACGTGAACGTCGGCGGCACCGGGCACGCGCGTCGAATCCCGGCCGCCTGCGCGGCCTGCTCCGACCGGTAGACCGGGCTCGTGTCCTTGACGGCCCGGGCGAACACTGCAACCGGTCCGGGGTCGACCCGCACCCGCACCGGCGGGCCCCACTCGTTCCACTCGATGTCGTCGGGCGTGTCGTTCCAGGCGATCGGACCGCCTCGATCCGACGCCGTCGACTGAGTGGCGTCAGACGACACTCTCGCCCGCCTCCACCCGCGGCCGCAGCAGACGCCGCGAGCCGTTCCCGGTGCGCGACCGCGTCGCCGAACGCGAGCTGGTCGAGCTGGGCGCGCTTCAAGAAGAAGTGCAGGTCGTGCTCCCACGTGAAGCCGATGCCCGCCGTGCACCTGCAGCGCGGACGCCATCACCCGCTTCGACGCGTCGCCGCACCAGATCTTCGCGGTCGATGCCGCGACCGACGCGTCGGCGTCGTCGGCGCCGATGCACCACGCGGCCCAGTACACCGTCGACCGCATGCCTTCGACGTCGACGAGCATGTCGGCGCACCGATGCTTCACCGCTTGGAAGGATCCGATCGGCTGGCCGAACTGCACGCGGTCCTTCGCGTACTCGACCGACATGTCGAGCGCCGCGCGAAGCGCTTCCGAGCAGATCCGCGCTCGTGAACGTTGCGCCGCGGTCGAGCAGACGGGTGCGCGCGTCGAGCCCACCGAGTTGACGCGCCGCGGCCCGATCGAACGGCAACCAGCCGAGCTCGCGCGTGAGATCCATCGCGGGCTCGCGCCGCGGATGCTCGGTGAGGTCGAGCGCGTACACGCCGTCGTCGGCGAGCACGATCGCGACATCGGCCGACGGCGCGTACGGCACCGGCGCGGCCGGGTCCCAGGCGACGCACGCGAGCGCGTCGCCCGACAGCAGCCGCTCGACCGCACGCTTCGTCGCCGGCGGTCGCGAACGCGTCGAGCGCGAGCACCGTCGGCACGAACGGGACCGGCGCCGCGTGCCGGCCCGAGCTCCTCGACCAGGACCGCAACCTCCACCGAGCCGAGCCCGAGGCCGCCGCGCCGATTCGCCCACTTCGACCCCGAGCCAGCCCTGCTCGACCATCGCCGCCCAGAGGCCGCCGTCGAACGGGGCATCGGTAGTGGTGTGGCGCGCGCACCCGTTCGGGCGCGGCGAGGTCGTCGAGCACGTCGCTCGCGCCGTCGCGGAGGGCCAGCTGGTCGTCGGTCAGGTCGAAGTCCATACGGCCCGGAGTCTCGCAGGCCCTGTAACAACTTCGTCAATCTGGGTATCATCGGGCACCGGTCGGCAAGTCTGACGCGAATCCTCCGGCGCCGAACGGCCGATCCGAGTCGAGGATCGGTAGATTGCATGTCGCCCGCGACGAAGGAGCCTCGGATGTCGGAAGCACCGGCCAAGCTGCTGTGGAACGGCAAGGAGATCGAGCTCCCCGTCATTCGTGGCACGCGAGAACGAGTACGCGATCGACATCTCCAAGCTGCGCGCGCAGACCGGGCTGATCACGCTCGACTACGGCTACATGAACACCGGCTCGACGGAGTCGGCGATCACCTTCATCGACGGTGACCTCGGCATCCTGCGCTACCGCGGCTACGACATCGAAGATCTCGCCGAGCAGGAGCACCCGTCGTTCCTCGAGACCGCGTGGCTCGTCATCTACGGCGAGCTCCCGACTGCGGCCGAGCGCACCGAGTTCAGCCGCCAGATCCGCCTGCACACGCTCGTCCACGAAGACGTGAAGCGCTTCTACTACGGCTTCCCGAAGGACGCGCACCCGATGGCCACCACCGCATCGGTCGTGAACGCGTTGGCGACCTTCTACCAAGACTCCGAAGACCCGCACGATCCCGATCAGGTCCAGCTCTCGATCGTGCGCCTGATGGCGAAGCTGCCCACCGTCGCGGCGTACTCGTACAAGCAGTCGATCGGCCAGCCGTTCCTGTATCCCGACAACTCGCTCGACCTCATCGAGAACTTCCTGCGGATGATGTTCGCGGTGCCGTCGGAGCCGTACGAGGTCTCGCCCACGATCGTCCACGCGCTGAAGCAGCTCCTGATCCTGCACGCCGACCACGAGCAGAACTGCTCGACCTCGACCGTGCGCATGGTCGGCTCGGCCGAGGCGAACCTCTACGCCTCGATCGCGGCGGGCGTCGACGCGCTCTGGGGTCCGCTGCACGGCGGCGCCAACCAGGCCGTAGTGGAGATGCTCGAGAGCATCCGCGACAACGGCGGCGACGTCAGCGACGCGGTGCGCCGGGCCAAGGACCCGCACGACCCGTTCCGGCTCTCCGGCTTCGGTCACCGCGTGTACAAGAACTACGACCCGCGGGCCAAGATCTTGAAGGTCACGGCCGAGCGCGTGCTGAACGAGTTGAAGTCGAAGGACGTGCTGTTCGACATCGCGTTGCAGCTCGAAGAGGTTGCGCTCACCGACGACTACTTCATCGAGAAGAAGCTGTACCCGAACGTCGACTTCTACTCCGGCCTCATCTACCGGGCCATGGGCTTCCCCACCGACATGTTCCCGGTGCTGTTCGCGATCGGACGCCTGCCGGGCTGGATTGCGCACTGGTGGGAAGGCAACGAGAACCCGAAGACGAAGATCGGGCGTCCGCGCCAGATCTACACCGGTCAGACCGAGCGCAAATACGTGCCGATCGACCAGCGCGTCTAGCTCCCTCGCGCCAAGGAGCGGCAGCGGAGCGGATCCGGCCGGACGCCGAAGGCCGCTCTCGGATCTGCGCAGCGCGAGCGACCAATAAGGATCGGGCGCGGACGGGGCAAATAGGCTCCGCATGAATGGATCTGCGCGCTACTCCTGCTGAAGCGGAACTTCGCGACGAGGTGCGGGGTTGGCTGCGCGAGAACTTGCCGTGGGAGTACGGGCAAGGGTCTTCCGCCCCGGTTCGACGACCTCGCCGAAGAGGTGGCGTTCGGCCGGGCGTGGCAGGCGAAGTTGGCGAGCGGCCGGCTCGTCGGGGTGGCCTGGCCGCCGGAGTACGGCGGGCGCGGGGGCGGCCCGGTCGAGCACTACATCGTCACCGAGGAGTTGGCCCGGGCCCGCGCGCCGAGTTGGTCGGCCGGATCGGCGTGAACCTCGTCGGCCCCACGCTGCTCGCGCACGGCACACCCGAGCAGAAGGCGCAGTGGCTCCCGCGCATCCTCGACGCAACCGAGATCTGGTGCCAGCTCTTCAGCGAACCGGGCGCGGGCAGCGACCTGACCTCGCTCACGACGCGCGCCACCAAGGTCGACGGCGGCTTCGTCGTCAACGGGCAGAAGGTGTGGACGAGCTACGCGCAGTTCGCCGACTGGGGCTGGTGCCTGGCGCGCACCGATCCCGACGCGCCGAAGAGCAAGGGCATCTCCGCGCTCGCGATCGACATGCACGCGCCCGGTGTCGAAGTGCGGCCGTTGCGCCAGATCACCGACGAGTCGGAATTCAACGAGGTCTTCTTCACCGACGTGTTCGTGCCCGACGATCGACTCGTCGGCCCGCTCAACGAAGGTTGGCGCGTTGCCAACTCCACGCTTACGCACGAACGGGGCGTGAATCCCCGCCAGCTCGTCGCCCATTCCCAACTTCTCGACGAGCTCTGGAAGCTCGGACTCGAACGCGATGCGCTCGACGATCCGCGCCTGGCCGGCCGGCTCGCGCAGGCGTTCGTAGAGGTCCGCATCTTTCAGCTGCACAACTGGCGCTCCATCTCGCGGACCGCGAAGGGCGCGGAGCCCGGTCCCGTCGGCAGCATCAACAAGTTGTGGTGGAGCGAGATGAGCAAACGTCTGCACGACACAGCTATGGCGGTAGTCGGTCCCGCGCAGCCGCTGTGGCGGGGCGCGCAGGACAATCCCGGCGACGGCGCCTGGCAGCGTTCGTGGCTCTACTACCAGGCGAGCTCGATCTGGGCGGGCACCAACGAGATCCAGAGGAATGTCATCGGAGAACGCATATTGGGGCTTCCGCGGTGGAAAGAACTGAACCATGCCTACCCCCCGCTCCGTATAACAGACCATGCAACGACGCATCTACACCCTCATGGCCATTGCTGCTCTCGCCGTCGGTCTCGCGGCGTGCGGCAGCAGCAGCAAAAGTTCATCGCCGACCACAACTCCGGCGGCGAACTCGACTTCGAGCACTGCCCAGATCACGATCGACGCGTCCTTCAACTTTGCCTCGACTCCCGTTGCGGCGGGCTCGACGGTGACCGTGAAGAACAACAGCACGTCGCAGCACACCGTGACGGCTGACGACGCCAGTGCCGGCTTCAACGTCACGATCGACGCCGGTCAGACGGCAACGTTCACCGCGCCGGCCAAAGCCGGAACGTACAAGTTCCACTGCAACATCCATAACTTCATGCACGGCTCTCTCACCGTCAGTTAGTTGCGGTCAGCCCCCACTGAGTGCCCGGTCGAGTGAGTAGTTAGTACCGAAGTAGTTCTCAGTCACGTCCCCCTACACGGCCCGGCGAGCGCGCATGCGCACGCCGGGCCGTGTCGCGTCCCGCGTAAATCTTGCGTGGTTGCGCCGACGTAACGCGCTGGTAACGCACGCGGGAGCAGGGTCACCCGGTCCGCTCGGAAGTCCGGGACGGAACCGCGCTGTGCGTCTCCCATTTCTCGGGCGACGTCGCTGATCAGAGAGAACTACTTATGTCGCAAGCACGTCGTGCGCTGATTGCGCTCATCTCGGTTGTCGCGGTGTTCCTCGGCTTCGCGCCGAACGCCTTCGCGCAATCCACTCCGGCGGCCACGCATCCCGCGGCCGCACCTCGCGCCGCGGCGCGGGTCGTAGCTGCGTCGACGGCCACCGGCTACTGGCTGTCCGACAACGGCGGCAATATCTTCTCCGGCGGCAGCGCCGTCGCCCACGGTGGAACCGGGGCAACGATCCTGAACCATCCGATCGTCGGTATCGCCTCGACGCCAAGCCGCAAGGGCTACTGGCTCGTTGCGTCCGACGGCGGGATCTTCTCGTTCGGCGACGCGGCCTTCCACGGCTCGACCGGCGCCATCACCTTGAACAAGCCGATCGTCGACATGGCGTCGACGCCGAGTGGCAAGGGCTACTGGCTCGTCGCCTCCGACGGCGGCATCTTCTCCTTCGGTGACGCGGCCTTTCACGGCTCGACCGGCGCCATGGCGTTGAACAAGCCGATCGTCGGTATGACCTCGACCCCGAGCGGCAAGGGCTACTGGCTCGTCGCGTCCGACGGCGGAGTCTTCTCGTTCGGCGACGCGGCCTTCCACGGCTCCACCGGCGCCATCACCTTGAACAAGCCGATCGTCGGAATGGCATCGACGCCCACCGGCCACGGCTACTGGTTCGTCGCCGCCGACGGCGGAATCTTCTCGTTCGGCGACGCGGCCTTCCACGGCTCCACGGGCGCCATCACTCTCAACCAGCCCATCGTCGGCATGGCGGCCACGCCCACCGGCAAGGGCTACTGGTTCGTCGCCGCCGACGGCGGAGTCTTCTCCTTCGGCGACGCGGTGTTCCACGGCTCCGGTACCGAAGGTGCACACCTCTCGGTCATCGGCATGGCCAGCTCCTCGCCCGCCCTCCCCCCGGCCACGCACCTCGTCGTGACCACCGACCCGAGCGCGTCCACCGGCGGCGTTCCGTTCGCCACCCAGCCCGTCGTGCACCTGCTCGACTCCAAGGGCGCCACCGCAACGTCGGCCACGAACCCCGTGACCCTCTCGATCGCCGGTTCCCCGGCGGGCGTCGTGCTCACGTGCGACAACAACACGGTCAACGCAGTTGGCGGTGTCGCCACCTTCCAGGGTTGCAGCATCAACAAGGCCGGTACTTACACGCTCCACGCGACATCGGGCGCACTCGTGCCCGACACGGCGCCGGCCACCATCACGGTCGGTCCCGCCTCGCAGGTTGCGTTCAGCACCGAGCCGAGCGCGACCGCAGTCAGCGGCACGGCGTTCGGTGTGCAGCCGACCGGGACCGTCGAAGACGCGGGCGGTAACACCGTGACCGCAGCCACGACGATCACCTTGTCGGTCGGCGCGGGAACGACCCTCGTCTGCAACCAAGCCGGCAACGCGTTGCTCGCAACGAACGGAGTCTCCGCCTTCACCGGTTGCAAACTGACCGGTACCGCGGGCCCGTACACGCTGCACGCGACCAACGGAACCGTCACCGGTACCAGCAGCAGCATTGCTGTCGGCGCCAGCGCCGCGACCCACCTCGTGTTCACCGTCCAGCCGAGCTCGACTGCCCTCAGCGGCAGCGCGATCGCCCAGCAGCCCACGGTCACCGTCGAGGACGTGTCGGGCAACACCGTCACGACCGCGAACAACATCACGTTGTCGCCCTCGGGCGCAGCGCTCGCATGCACCGGTAGCGACACCAAAGCCACAACGTCGGGTGTCGCGGCCTTCACCGGCTGCACCCTCACGGGTACGCCGGGCAGCTACACGCTCGGCGCCACGAACGGCACCGTCACCGGAACCAGCACTGCAGTTGTGCTGGCTGTCGGTACGGCGACGCACCTCGTGTTCACCGTTGAACCGAGCGCGACCGAAGCCAGCGGAGTGGCGCTCGGCGTTTCGCCGACGGTCACGGTCGAGGACTCGGCCGGCAACACGGTGACAACCGCCAACAACATCACGTTGACGAGCTCACCGGCCGGCGCGGCCCTCACCTGCACCCAGGCTGCAAACACGCAGGCCACGACGGTCGGCGTCGCAACGTTCACCGGTTGCACGCTCACCGGCACCATCGGCAACTACACACTCAGCGCGAGCAATGGCACCGTCAACGGCACCAGCACGGCCATCGCGCTGGGCGCCGGAGCCGCCAGCCAGGTGCTCTTCACCAGCCAACCGAGCGGCATCGAGACCAGCGGAACTGTGCTCGGCCAACAGCCGACCGTGACGGTGAAAGACGCGTCCGGTAACACGGTCACGACCGCCAACACGATCACGCTGACGAGTGCACCCGCCGGCGCAACGCTGGTCTGCGACCAAGCCGGCAACGCGCTGGTCGCTACCAACGGAGTCGCCACGTTCACCGGTTGCAAGCTGACCGGCACGGCGGCGACCTACCACCTCCACGCCACCAACGGCACGTTCACCGCCGACAGCACCAACATCGTCGTCGGCGTCGGCGCCGCCACTCAGGTGATCTTCACGACTCAACCGAGCACCACCGAGGCCAGCGGCACTGCACTCGCAACGTCGCCGACGGTCACGGTTGAGGACGCATCCGGTAACACGGTCACGACCGCGAACACCATCACGCTGACGGAAGCGCCCGCCGGTGCGGTCCTGGTCTGCGATCAAGCCGGCAACGCGATGGCTGCTACCAACGGAGTGGCCGTCTTCACCGGTTGCAAGCTGACCGGGACGGCGAGCACGTACCACCTCCACGCCACCAACGGCACCGTCGCCGCCGACAGCACGAACATCGCCCTGGGCTCCGGTCCCGCGACGCAGGTGCTCTTCACGATCCAACCGAGCACCACCGAGGCCAGCGGAGCTGCACTGGGCACGTCGCCGACCGTCACGGTCGAAGACGCATCCGGCAACATCGTCGGAACGGCGAACACCATCACGCTGACGGAAGCACCCGCAGGTGCGGTCCTCACGTGTGACCAAGCCGGCAACGTGCTGATCGCGACGAACGGAGTCGCGGCGTTCACCGGTTGCAAGCTCACCGGTACGGCCGCTACCTACCACCTCCACGCAACGAACGGCACCCTCACCGCCGACAGCACCAACATCGCCCTCGGCGCCGGTGCCGCCAGCCAGGCGGTCTTCACCACCCAACCGAGCGCCACCGAGGCCAGCGGTACTGCACTCGGCACGTCGCCGACGGTCACCGTTGAAGACGCATCCGGCAACATCGTCACAACCGCCAACACCATCACGCTGACGGAAGCACCCGCAGGTGCGGTCCTGGTCTGCGACCAAGCCGGCAACGCGCTGGCCGCAACCAACGGAGTCGCCACCTTCACCGGTTGCAAGCTGACCGGCACGGCGGCCACCTACCACCTCCACGCCAGCAACGGCACCGTCACGGGCGACAGCACCAACATCGCCCTCGGCGCCGGTGCCGCGAGCCAGACGGTCTTCACGAGTCAGCCGAGCACCACTGCGGCGAACGGCACTGCCTTCGGCGCACAGCCGACAGTGACGGTTGAAGACGCATCGGGCAACACGGTCACGACGGCGAACACCATCACGCTGACGGAAGCACCCGCAGGCGCAACCCTGGTCTGCGACCAAGCCGGCAACGCGCTGGCCGCAACCAACGGAGTCGCGGCGTTCACCGGTTGCAAGCTGACCGGCACGGCCGCTACCTACCACCTCCACGCCAGCAACGGCACCGTCACCGGCGACAGCACCAACATCGCCCTCGGCGCCGGTGCTGCAACCCAGCTCGTGTACACGGTCGTGCCGGTCGACAACCAACCCAGCACCACGAACTTCACCACCATGCCGACGGTGACGGTTGAAGACGCATCCGGCAACACGGTCACGACGGCGAACACGATCACGCTGACGCTTTCGGCCGGCGGGGTGCTCGCCTGCACGCAGGCGGCTAACACGCTGATCGCGACGAACGGCGTGGCTGCGTTCACCGGTTGCAACATCACCGGCCCCGCGGCCCCGTACACGCTGACCGCCGGGAACGGCACCTTGACGGTCGGTGCCACGGTGACCGTCGTGTAGTCGACACTCCCCCGCAAGCCAACTGCCACACGAAAACTGCGTCCGCCGATTGCCTTCCCGGCAATCGGCGGATGCGCGACACCAGAAGGATTTCGCATGCTTCACGCCCGTCGTGCGCTGCTTGCTCTCGCATCGGTGATCACGGTCGCCGTCGGCTTCGCGCCGACCGCTTCTGCAAGCACCGCATCGGTCGCGCCCCCGGCGAGCGCTTCACCGGAAGTATCGACCAAGGGCGCGCGCCCGGCGGGTTATTGGCTCGCCGATGATCACGGCGCGATCTTCTCCGGCGGCGGCGCGACATTCCACGGCTCGACCGGCGGTACCCCGATCAACCACCCGATCGTCGGCATCGCCGCGACGCCGAGCCGCAGGGGCTATTGGATGGTCGCCACCGACGGCGGGATCTTCTCCTTCGGCGACGCGGCCTTCCACGGCTCGACCGGCGGCACCGCGTTGAACAAACCGATCGTCGGCATGGCGTCAACACCTTCGGGCCGCGGCTACTGGCTCGTGGCCTCCGACGGCGGCATCTTCGCGTTCGGCGACGCGGCCTTCCACGGCTCGACCGGCGCAACGGCGCTGAACAAGCCGATCGTCGGTATGGCATCGACGCCTTCGGGCAAGGGCTACTGGCTGGTCGCCTCCGACGGCGGCATCTTCGCGTTCGGCGACGCCGCGTTCCACGGATCGACCGGCGCGATCGCCTTGAACAAGCCGATCGTCGGTATTGCGCCGACACCCAGTGGTCACGGCTACTGGATGGCCGCGTCCGACGGCGGGATCTTCTCCTTCGGCGACGCGCACTACTTCGGCTCGACCGGCAGCCTCGGGCTCAACATGCCCATCGTCGGTATGGCGTCGACACCCACCGGTCACGGGTACTGGTTCGCGGCCGCCGACGGTGGAGTATTCACGTTCGGCGACGCGCATTTCTACGGATCCGCTACGGAAGCCGCGGGTTCGACAATGGTCGGAATCGCGGGCTCGGCACCGGTGATCCCCACGACGCCTCCGGCCCCTCCCACTCCCCCGGCCTCGACGGCAAGGAAGCTGGCCTTCACCACCCAGCCCAGCGCGACGTCGACGGGCGGTGACGCGTTCGTGCGCCAGCCGGTCGTGAAGCTGCAGGACGCATCCGGCGCGACTGTTCCCACCGACACGAGTGCAGTGACGCTGCACATCACCGCGGCCGGACAACAGACGTTCGCCTGCACCAGCAATCCCAAGTCGGCGGTGGCCGGAGTTGCGACGTTCGCGGGTTGCAACGTCGACTCTCCCGGCAGCTACACGTTGACGGCAACCGACGGCACGCTGACCGCGGCCGTGAGCACGACCATCGTGAACTCCGCCGGCGCGCCGACGCACATTGCGTTCGCCGCCGCCTCCGGCAATGCGACCAGCCTCGTCACGTTCGGCACCACGCCCACCGTGTTCCTCGAAGATCGAGTCGGCAACACGGTCACCACTGTCAACACGGGAAGCGTGACCTTGTCGCTGAAGACTCCGGTGACTCCCGCGGGCGCTGCGCTCACCTGTACCAACCTCACCGCGGCGTACGTAAACGGCCAGGCGTCGTTCCCGGGTTGTCACATCGACCTCGCCGGCACCTATCGGTTGCACATTGGCGACGGAACCTTCGGCACCGACGGCACCGCGTTCAACGTCGTCGCCGCGGCCGCGACCCACATCGCCTTTACGACGCAACCGGGAGGTGCCGCGGGCGCGGTGAACCTCTCGGCACAACCGGTCGTGACGCTGCTCGACGCGTCGGACAACACCGTCACGACGGGCACGGGCAACGTGGTGTTGTCGATCAGTCAGCCGTCGGATCCGGTCGGAGCCGCGCTGACGTGCACGACATCGACCACGACCGTTGCCCTCGTCCAGGGTGTCGCCACCTTTGCCGGTTGCAGCATCGACCTCGCGAGCACCACGACCTACACGCTGCAGGCGGTCGGACCGTTCACCGCGGCGAGCGCGGCGTTCGCCGTCACGGTCGGCGGCGCAACCCATCTTGCGTTCGTCACCCAACCCAGTTCATCGACCGGTGGCGTCGCGTTCGCGACGCAACCGCATGTGGCCATCCTCGACGCGGGCGGCAACGTCGTCGTCGACAACCCGAGCCCGGTCTCGCTCGACATGGTCACGCCGACCGATCCGGCGGGCGCCGTGGTGGCGTGCACGACGAACCCGGTGACGCCGACCAACGGCATCGCGATCTTCGCCGGTTGCCTGATCAACCGCGCGAGCACGACCACCTATCAGTTGCACGCATCCGTGACGACCGGGCTCACCGACGCGGCCAGTACCGCGTTTGCGATCGCGGCCGGTCCGGCAACCCATCTCGGGTTCGTCACGCAACCGATCGGGTCGACGGGTGGAGTCGCGTTCCCGACGCAACCGCGCGTCGCGGTGCAGGACGCGGGCGGTAACACGGTCCCGGCCAACACGGGCACGGTGACCTTGACGATCACACAACCGTCGGCTCCCGTCAGCGCCGCCCTCACGTGCACCAGCACGACCCTCGCCGTCACGGCCGGCCTGACCCCTACTTTCGCCGCGTCCGCGATCGATCTGGCCAGCACCACCACGTACACGCTGCTCGCCACGTACAGCGTGGGGGGCATCGTCGGCACCAGCGTTCCGATCACGATCGCGATCGGCCCCGCGTCGCACCTCACGTTCCTGACTTCGCCGAGCGCCTCGACCGGGGCGACCGCGTTCACGACTCAGCCTCAGGTCACGGTCAAGGACGCGGGCGGCAACACGGTTTCCGGGGCCAACACCGGCACGGTCACGCTCACGCTCAACGCCCCCGACCCGGCCGGCGCCGCGCTTACCTGCACCACGAGCACGACCCGCACCGTCACTGGCGGCGTCACTCCCGTGTACGCGGGTTGCGCGGTCGACCTGAAGAGCACGACCACGTACACCCTGCTCGCGACCTACACCGTGGGCCCGATCACGGGCATCAGCAGTGCGTTTGCCATCACGGTTGGTGCGGCGACCCAACTGCGGTTCACGCAGCAGCCGGTCGGCTCGAGCGGCGGCACCGCGTTCGCGACCCAGCCGATCGTCGCGATTCAAGATGCGGGCGGCAACACCGTGACCAGCAACGCGAGCCCGATCGCGCTGAGCATCACGCAGCCGTCGGCACCGTTGGGCGCGGCGCTCACGTGCACCTCGACGACTGTGACTCCGACGTTGGGATCCGCGACGTTCGCAGCCTGCACCATCGACCTCGCCAGCACCACGACTTACACGTTGCTGGCCACGGTGACGACGGGCCCGGCCGCCGCGACCAGCAACCCGTTGACGATCACGATCGGTGCGGCGGTGAAGCTCGGCTTCACCGTGCAACCGAGCGCGTCGACGGGCGGAACTGCCTTCCCGACCCAGCCCCGCGTCGCCGTGCAGGACGCGGGCGGCAACACCGTCGTCGGCAATGCGAGTCCCGTAACCCTGAGCATCACCCAACCGTCGAACCCGGTCGGCGCGGCACTGTCGTGCCCGACGAACCCGGTGACTCCGACCGGCGGAATCGCGGTCTTCAGCGGCTGCACCATCGACCTCGTAAGCGGAACCACGTACACACTGCTCGCCACGGTCACGACCGGTCCCACCGCGGTGACGAGCGCGCCCTTCGCAATCACGATCGGTGCGGCGGTCAAGCTCGGCTTCGTCCGCCAGCCCGTCGGCTCGACCGGCGGCACGAACTTCGCCACGCAACCGCGCGTCGCGGTGCAGGACGCCGGCGGAAACGTCGAGTCGACCAATACGAGCCCGATCACGCTGTCGATTAGTCAGCCCTCCGACCCGATCGGCGCCGCACTGACGTGTACGACGAATACGGTCACGCCATCGTCCGGCGTAGCCACGTTCACGGGGTGTCAGATCAACCTGGCAAGCACCACGACGTACTCACTGCTCGCGACTTTGAGCACCGGACCAGCCTCGGCCACCAGCAACACCTTGACGATCACCGTCGGCGCTGCATCCCAGCTCGTCTTCACGACCCAAGCGAGCGCGACCACGGCCAACGGTGTTGCGTTTGCACAGCAGCCAGTCGCAACCGTCGAAGACGCGGGTGGGAATACCGTGAAGGCCGGCTCGACCAATGTGACGTTGACGATTGAGCAGCCGTCCCTCCCCGCAAACGCGATTCTCACGTGTACAAGTGCCACACCGGTTGCCACGGTCAACGGCGTCGCCGTCTTCACCGGTTGTTCAATCGATCAAGCTGGTACGTACGCGTTACAGGCGGATGACGGAGCGTTGTCTGTCGAGAGCGCCGGCGTAACGATCACCTAGCGATGGGCGAGGCGTTCAGGCGACGCGCGCGACGTAGCGGCAGATGGCCGCCGCCTCGGTGATGGGGTCGACGTCACGTAGCCGCGCGCTCCGGAGCGCACACCACCAACACGACGCGACTGCGCCCTCGAGCGCGTGGAGATCGCCGTGGGTCAGCGCGTCGTCGACGAAGACCGCGCGGGCGATGTTCTCGATCGGTTCCGGCACCCGCGCCACATGCAGGCACTCGATGCCGAGGGTAACGAGCTCGGGGTCGCCGAAGCGCTCGATCGCGGCGTCGGGGAACTCGCGGACGATCTCGTCGGCACCGTCGGGCGGCGGGGCGAGCCGCAGGTACACGCGCACGATGGCCGGTGCGGCGCGGATCGCGTCGGCCGCCGCGCCGCTCTCGCAGGTGTCGTCGAGCAACAGCCGCACGCCCTCGTCGTCACCGCGCAGGCATGCCACAACCGGCGCGAGCAGCGCGCCGACCGCACGAGCGGCATCCGGGGATTCGGGCTGGGGCCGGATCGACATCTCCTTCGTTCTCGGCGGGAACGTGTCGACGAGTTAGGACGAGTAAGCGGGTCGATCGCGTAGCGCCGCTACGATCCTCGCGCGTGACCACCTCTCCGAGCGCGGATGCCGCCGCGACCATCCGCTATTCGGTCGATGGCGCGGTCGCCACGATCACGCTCGAATCGTCCCCGAGCGGCCAACGCGCAGAACAGTCAGATGATCGACGAGCTCGACGCGGCATTCGACCGCGCCGACGCCGACGACGCGGTCCGGGTCGTCGTGCTCGCAGCCGAAGGCAAGCACTTCTCCGCCGGCCACGACCTCAAAGAGCTGCTCGCGGGCGAGGAGCATTGGTCGGCGATGCGCAGCACGCCCGAAGGCAAGCTCCGCCACGAGCAGGTCATGTACTTCGACAAGCTCGTGAAGATCCGCGACCTCCGCAAGCCCACGATCGCGGCGGTGCAGGGAACGTGCTCGGCCGCGGGCCTCATGCTCGCGTGCATGTGCGATCTCATCGTCGCCGCCGACGACGCGCGGTTCTCGAACCCCGTTCTGCGGATGTCGGGCGTCGGCGTGGAGCTGCTCGTGGAGCCGTGGGAGCTCGGGCCGCGCAAGGCCAAGGAGTTCTTGTTCTGCGCGCAGGAGTTCGGCGCGGTCGAGGCGGAGACGTACGGCCTCGTGAACCGCGTCGTGCCCGCGCCGATCTGGAACGCGAGACGCGGGCGATGGCCGAGCAGGTCGCGCTCGTCCCGCCGCTCACCGCGGAGGCCGTGAAGGCTTCGATCAATCACATGGTCGACGGCATGGGCCAGCGCGAGTCGTGGCAGTACCACTTCATGCTGCACCAGTTCGTCTCGAACACGCCGACCGCGCTGGCCAAGGTCGAGGCGCGCAAGTCGGGCGGCATGGACGCGGTCAAGAAGGAACAAGGTCGCGCGTGACGTGGACGGAGAACGAGTCGTGAGTGGTGCGCTCGAGGGCGTGCGCGTCCTCGATCTCGGCACGCGCATCGCGGCGCCGTTCTGCGCGGGGCTGCTCGGCGAGCAGGGCGCGGAGGTCATCAAGATCGAGCAGCCGCGCGGCGGCGACTTCATGCGCGAGATCGGGCCGTTCGTCGACGGCTACTCGCTGTTCTGGGCGGTCGAGGGCCGGGGCCGCAAGAGCGTCACGCTCGACCTGCGCACCCCCGAGGGCCAGGACGTGTTCCGCAAGCTGGCGGCGACCGCCGACGTCGTGGTCGAGAACTTCCGGCCCGGCACGCTCGAGCAATGGAACATCGATCCCGCCCGGCTCGCCGAACGGCTCGTGAGCGTGCGCATCTCGATGTTCGGCCAGGACGGCCCGTACACGGAGCGGCCGGGCCTCGACCGCGTCGGCATCGGCTACGGCGGGCTGTTGCACCTCACCGGCTACCCCGATCGACCGCCGGTGCGCGTCGGCGTGACGATCTCCGACTACCTCACCGGCGTGTTCGCCGCCCACGCCGCGGTCGCGGCGCTGTACGCGCGCGACGCGCGCGGCAAGGGCGGCGCGGTCATCGACGCCGCGCTCTACGGCTCGGTGCTGCGCATCCTCGAGTGGACGCTGCCCGCGTACGACCGGCTCGGGACCGTGCGCAGCCGCGAGGGCAACCGGCTCGCCAACTCCGCGCCGCTCGACAACTACCCCACCGCCGACGGCAAGTACGTGTGCATCGTCGCCGGCTCCGACGCCAACTTCGCCCGGCTCTGCAAGGCGATGGACCGACCCGACCTCCTCGACGACGCCGCGCTTCGCCAGCGCTCGCCGACCGCGCGGCGCACGGCGACACGATCAACGGCATCGTCGCCGACTGGACGAGCACGCTCGACGCACGCGCGATCGAGGAACGCTGCGTCGCGCACGACGTGCCGGTCGCAACCGCGTACACGTCGGCCGACATCTTCGCCGACCCGCACTTCGCGGCCCGCCACGACCTCGTGACCGTCGACGATCCCGGTCATCGGACCGATTCGCCAACAGGCGCCGTATCCCCGCCTCGTCGGCGAGGACCCGGTCGCACCCGCGGGCGCGCCCCGCCTCGGCGAGCACACCGACGCAGTGCTTTCGCCGACTCCTCGACCTCTCCGCCGCCGACATCGACGCGCTGCGCACCAAGGGCGTCGTGTGAGCGCGCCCGAGGCTCACGACTGGCGCCCGATCCACGACGGGCTGTTCGAGCCCGACGCCGACGGTCAGATCGCGCTGATCGGCGGCTACTCGCCGACGAGCGGGAAGTACCACTTCCCGTTGCTCGACACGTGCCCGTACTCGGGCGCCACCGACGTCGAGCGGGTCGCTGTTGTCGCGCGGCGCGACGCTGTGGGCCTGGACCGCGGTCACCGCCGCGCCGCCCGGCTACAACGGACCGGTGCCGTACGGCTTCGGCGTGGTCGAGCTCGTGCACGAGCGGCTGCGCGTCATCACGCGCCTGCGCGAATCGGATCCGGCCCAGCTCGAGTTCGGTCAGCCGATGACGCTCGTCGCCGACGAGCTCCCCGACGGAGTGGTGACGTGGGCGTTCGCATAACCGGCACGGGCACTGCACCCGTTCGGCCGCTTCGAGGGCAAGACGCCGACCGACATGGGCGTGCACGCGGTGCGCGCCGCGCTCGCCGAGGCCGGCAATCCGCCGTTCCAGGCCGCGTTCTGCGGCACCGCGTACGGCGGCGTCGCGTCGGGCCACAAGGTGCTCGGCGCGCTCGCGCTCACCGGCGTGCCGATCGTCGACGTCGAAGCGGGGTGCGCGAGCGGCGGCGCGGCGCTGCAGCTCGCCGCCGGCGCGATCCGCGCCGGTCAGTACGACTGCGCGCTCGTGTTCGGCATCGAGAAGATGCCCAAGGGCATCATCCGCTCGTCGTTCTTCGAGCCGTGGCGCGAGGAGGGCGGCCTCGCGGCCACGCCCGCGTACTTCGCGCTGCGCGCGCAACGGCTCCTGCGCGAAGCCGGGCTCACGAAGGAGCACCTCGCCGAGGTCGTCGTGAAGAACCGGCGCAACGGCGTGCAACAACCCGAACGCGATGTTCCGCAAGGAGGTCACGGCCGAGGAGGTGCTCGCCTCGCGGCTCGTGTGCGAGCCGCTGCACCTCTGGATGCTGTGCTCGCCGAACGAAGGTGCGGCCGCGCTCGTGCTGCAGCAGCGGCGACGGCGGCGTGCAACTCGCGGCGGCCCGGCTGCGCTCGCATCTGCCCGGCAGCGTGCTCGGCGAGGCGACGCCGCTGTCGGGCATCGACGACCGCGACATCACGCCCCCGTCGACGCTGGCCGCGCACGACGCGTACGCGGAAGCCGGCGTCGGGCCCGACGACCTCGACGTCGTCGAGTGCCAGGACACCGACGCGGCCCGCGAGCTGCTCGCCTACCAGGAGCTCGACCTCTGCGCGCCCGGCGACCAGGCGAAGCTGCTCGCCGAACCGCGCATCGTCGTGAACCCGAGCGGCGGCTTGCTGTCGAAGGGCGAGCCGCTCGGTGCGTCGGCGCTCGGTCAGGTCGTCGAGCTCGTGCACCAACTGCGCGGCGACGCGGGCCCGCGCCAGGTCGAGAACGCGCGCGTCGGCCTCGCCCACACCGTCGGCCGCGGCGCCAACGCGGCGTGCGTCATCGTCACGCGTTAGTCGCAGTTACCCGGCGCGGCAGCTACCGAGCGCGGAGGAACCAGCCCCGCGGATCCCAGCGCCGCAACGCGCCGACCTCGTCGGTCGGTCGGTTCGTCGAGCACCGGTAGCGCCGACGGCAGGCACCTCGAGCTCCCATCCGCACAGCGCCTGCACCTCGTCGAACGTGACGCCGGGCGCGAGCGCGGTCGACCTGCAACACGCCGTCGCGCTTCTCGAACGTCGCGAGGTCGGTGACGAGCGCCTGCACGTGCGTGCCCGGCGACGTGATGTAGCCGCAGTCGGCGACCGTGCGTTGCGCAGTGAGCGTGGCGACGATCACGTTCTCGGCCGCGGTGCTCGCCACGTCGTTGCCGCCGCCCGAACCGACGAGGAACGGGCGGGGCGGGATCCACGTCGAGTTGATGTTGCCGAACGCGGTCGATCTGCGCGCCGCCGAGACACCCGATCGTCGTGGTCCCCGAACCGCCGACGAGCGCGCCGAGCACGAACTGCGCGTCGGCGAGCATCGTCGCCGTCGGGAAGTTGCGATGGTTGAGCACGAACGGATCGCCGAGCGTGGCGTCGTAGTCCCACAGGCCGATCTCGGCGGTGAGCTTCACGTCGGAGCCCGCGTCGCGTGCGATCTGCACGCCGAGCCACGCCGCGAGGTTCGCGACGCCCGCGCCCGCGAGCACCGCGTTCGCACCGGTCGCGACGACACGCGCGGCGAGGTGGCGCGCGCCCCACACCGCGGCGCGCTCCCAACCGTTGACCGGCGCGTCGAGATCGGGCGGATACGCGGCCGCATCGGCGCGCCACGATTCGGGATCGGCCTTGGCCCGCAGCACGGCGATGCGTTCGGGACCGAGCCGCTCGAGCCACTGCTCCTGCGTCTCGACGTCGAGCACCCAGTGCTTGATCCACGCGTCGTACTCGTCGGCGCCGGCGCGGGTCGCGGCGCGGGCGTCGACCCAGAAGTCGTAGTCCTCGCCGTACCCGTCGACGGGAACGTCGCCCGTGTAGAGGCCGCCCGGATGCGCGCCCATCGGGCACTCCACGACCGCGAGAACGCGGTGCGCGGGGATGCGCACGAGATGCGACCACGGCCGCACGTCGTCGACGATGCGTCTCGACCGTGACGATCACGCCCCGCCGCGCCGCGAGCGCGCCCCAGACCCCTTCGAGCAGCGGCGGGTGCACCACGACGTTGCCTTCGCGGTCGGCGACGAGCGCGTGCATGAGTGTGACGTCGGGGACGAGCGGCGCGAGCAGTCCGACCTCGCCGAACGGCGTGTCGGCGCGGGCGAAGCCGTCGTTCGTCTTCCATCGACGATCCCGCGATCGAACGGGTCACGATCGCCGGCAGCCCGCGGGCCGCGGCTTCGAGTCGCTGTGAGAACGCCAGGAACGACCAGTGCTCGACCTCGACCTCACCCCGCTCGTACGCACCCGCGAACCACGGGTTGGGGGTGAAGTTGGGAAAAGTGTCTCCCGAGTAACCGGTGATGACCTTGCGCACCAGCTGCCCGCGGAAGAACAGTGCGCCCAGGCTGGAAAGCGACAGCATCGCGAGCGTGAAGCCCGGATCGCGGCCCCACCATTGCCGCACGACCTCCCGCGTCGCCGCGGTCCAGCGCGTGTGCCCGACGATCGGGTGGATGCACGTCGCCGGCGTGCACATGCTGGGCGATCGCGTCGCTCAGCGTCGAGGATTTGTCCGGCATGCCCGAAAGCTAGCGAGCCAAACGGACCGATAACCTTTTCGTGGTGGTTGCGCACGCGCTCACGCCTGATCCGAGCTGCCCGAACAACCCGCGATCTCCGAAGCTGGATCCGCCCGCGGCCGGACGCCGCTATCGCGGGCTGTCGGCCGAGGAACGGCGCGCCGATCAGCGCCGCCGGCTGGTACGGGCCGCGATCGACGAGTTCGCGGCCCGCGGGTATCACCACACGTCGGTCGAAGACATCGTGCGCAGCGCCCGCACCAGTCGCACTGCGTTCTACGCGTTCTTCGACAACCGCGAAGACGCGATGTACGGCGCGCTGCAGACCTGCCTGCGCACGCTGCTCGACACGATGCGCGACAAGCTCGATCACGCGCCGCCCGACGAGAACCTCACCGAAGTCGGCGTGCGCGCGTACGTCGACTGCCTGGTCGCCGATCCGGCCGCGGCGCGCATCATCCTCCTCGAAGGCGTCGGCACGTCGCCCGAGGTGAACGCGCTGCGCAGCCGCATCCGCCGCGAGCTCGCCGACCTGATCCGCGATCTCTGGGCCCGCTCCGATGCGGAAGCCGCGGCCAGTCCGCAGGCCGCCGCCATCTCCGTCGGCGTGTTCGGCATACTGTTCGAGTCGATGGTGCACCTCGCGGAGACGAACCGGCTCGACGAAGCGCCCGCCCACGTGCCCGCGCTCGTCACCGCGATCGATCGCGTACTGGCGTCAACCTCCCGTCGGGTGAAGCTCGGCATCGTCACTCCCGGCCTCACGCTCCTGCCCCGCGCGCACGCGCAGTGGGAGGAGACGGCGACGTTCGCCGACATCGTCGCCATCGTGCAGGAGGCCGAACGGCTCGGCTACCACCACTGCACGTGCAGCGAGCACGTCGCGGTTCCGGTCGATGATCGCGGCAGGTGCGCGGCGGCCGCTACTACGACCCGCTCGCCACCTTCGGCGCGCTGGGCGCGCTCACGACGGACGATCCGGTTCGCCGCGCACGTGCTCGTCCTCGGCTACCACCATCCGCTCGCGATCGCCAAGCGCTACGGCACGCTCGACGTCGTCACCGGCGGACGTGTGATCCTCGGAGTCGGCGTCGGTTCGCTGCAGGAGGAGTTCGAGCTGCTCGGCGCGCCGTTCGACGACCGCGGCGCGCGCGCCGACGACGCGATGCGCGCGCTGCGCGCCGCGCTCTCGCAACCCGAGCCCGAGTACCACGGCGAGTACTACGACTTCGACGGCTTCCTCGTCGAGCCGTGCGCGGTCCAACCGCGCGTTCCGCTGTGGGTCGGCGGCCGGACGTACCGATCGCTGCGCCGCGCGGTCGAGCTCGGCGACGGCTGGGCGCCGTTCGGGCTGCGCACCGCGGAGCTCGGAGACGATGCTCGCAGCGAGCGCGCGACACCGACGGCGTGGACCGGCCGCAAGACCCCCGTCGACGTGATCCTGCAGAACGAGCACCCGCTGGATCCCGATGGCCGAGCCCGACCGCGTCGCCGAGCAGCTGGCGCGGTTCGCCGACGATCGGCGCGACCGGCGTCAACGTCCGCTTCGTCCACCACTCCCCCGCGCACTACCGCGAGCAACTCGCCGCCCTCGCCATCATCGACGAAACCCTCTCCTAAACCTCCGCGCTACCAACAGTTGGCACGGTCACGTTCCCGCGGTACGTGAGCGTGCCTATCTGCTGACGAATTGTCGGCGGGTATCTCGAGGTAGCGTAATGTCCGCCGGTGCGCATCGCGGTGTTGGTGAAGCAGATCCCGAAGTTCGAGGAGATGGAGCTCGGCGCCGACGGGCGGCTGAACCGCGACGGCATCGAGCTCGAGCTCAACCCGTACTGCCGGCGCGCGGTGAGCCAGGCCGTCGAGCTCGCGGCGGCGCCGTCCGGGTTCGCACGTCACGGTCATCACGCTCGGGCCGCCGGCCGCCGAGGACTCGCTGCGGGAAGCGATCGCGTGGGGGCTCGAACGCGACGTCGACATCGACGGCGTCCTCGTCACCGATCCCGCGTTCGCCGGCTCCGACACGCTCGCGACCGCCAAGGCGCTCGCCGCGGCGCTCGAACGCGTCGCGGCCGACCCGGCGGTCCGTTCGACCTCGTGCTCACCGGCCGCAACTCGGTCGACGCCGACACCGGCCAGGTCGGTCCCGAGCTCGCCGAGCTGTGCGACCTGCCGTTCCTGAGCGGGGTCCGCCACCTGTCGATCGACGGACGACGACGGCTCGTCTGTCGCGCGCTGCGAACACGACGACGGCTGGCTCCAGGCCGAGGTCGAGCTGCCCGGCGATCCTCTCGTGCGCGGAGCGGCTCATCGACCCTGCCAAGGTCGATCCAGCCGGGCCGCGCCGCCGTTCCCGCCGATCGCATCCGGCGCCTGACCGCGACCGATCTCGGGCCCGGACCGTGGGGCCAGGCCGCGTCGCCGACGTCGGTCGGCGCGGTCAAGGTCATGGCGGTCACGCGTGCGCCAGCAATGCAAGCCCGAAGCGCCCGTCGCCGAACAGGTCCGCGACGCCGTGCGCCTGCTGCACGAGCGGGGCGCGTTCCGTGCCGCACGACGCCGCCGGTCGGACCGCGACGGTCGCCGCCCCATCGGCCCGATCAGCCGCTCACGATCGTCGTCGTCGAACCCGACCGCCTGCACGACACCCGCGAGCTGCTCGGCGCGGCCGCGACCGCTCACCGGCAACGTCACGGCTCGTCACCTTCGTCGAACCCGTCGACCACGAGATCGCTGATCTCGTGGGGCGCCGACACGATCGCGCACCTACACCGGCGAGAACATCGAAGAGGACGTCGCGGCCGCGGTCGGCCCGCACGCGCAGCGCACGCACCCAGCCGTGGGCGATCCTCACCGGATCGACCGCGTGGGGCCGCGAGGTCGCGGCCCGCGTCGCGGCCCCGCTCGGCGCCGGGCCTCACCGGCGACGCGGTCGAGCTCGAGCGCGTCGACGACGCGCCTCGTCGCGTGGAAGCCCGCGTTCGGCGGCCAACTCGTCGCCGCGATCCATTGCTCGTCGCGCGGTGCAGATGGCGACGGTGCGCGCCGGCGTGCTGCCCACCCTCACCCCCCGCGCCGGCGGCGGCATCACGACGACTGCAACCGCACTCGCACCCGCGCGCGGCCGCGTCCGCGTCCTCGCCCGCACCCGCGACGACGACCTCGACGTGCTGGCGGAGGCGCACACCGTCATCGGGGATCGGCAAAGGCGTCGAGCCCGACGCCTACGACGAGCTCGAACCGCTGCGCACGCTGCTCGGCGCCGAGCTGGGCGCGACCCGCAAGGTCACCGACAAGGGCTGGCTGCCCCGCGCCCGCCAGATCGGCATCACCGGCCGCTCGATCGCGCCGCGCCTGTTCGTCAGCATCGGCGCGAGCGGCAAGTTCAACCACACCGTCGGCCTGCGCGCCGCGGGCACCGTGCTCGCGATCAACGCCGACCCAGACGCGCCGATCTTCGCCGTGGCCGACATCGGCATCGTCGGCGACTGGCGCGAAGTGCTGCCGATGCTCGTCGAACAGCTCCGCGCCGCTCGCGCCTAGCCGAGCGAGCGAGCGTCAGCTCTCGGCGGCCTTCGGCGCGGGCGGGCGCCAGAACGTCGACGAGCGTCGCGGCCGCGCCTCCGAAGCCCGACGACCAACGCGATCACCAAGCGACCACCAGCTGTGCGGTGCGAAGTTGATCGCGTTGTCGAGCGACCACTGCCCCGGGCCGACGCACGCCACCGCGATCAGCGCGGCGACGAGGTTCATGATGTATTCCCAGCCCTCGGTCGGGCGCCGGAACACGAAGAAGCCGGCCTTGCGGTGGTTCGTGATGAACGCGACCACGCAGCGTCCCGATCAGCGCGCCCGCCGCGAACGGCGTGAGCAGACCGAGCGACGAGCGCAGCGCCGGCCGCGAGCTCGGTGATGCTGGCGAGCCAGGCGTGGAAGATCCCGGGATTCATCCCGAGGCTCCCGAACCACCCGCGGTGCCCTTGATCTTGCCGCCCCGGTAGATGTGGTTGTAGCCGTGCGCGATCATCGTGACGCCGAGGGCCACGCGCAGCACCAGCAGTCCGAGGTTCACCTGGTCGAGAGCCATGGGCGCGCACAGTAGTACGGTCGACCCATGGCCACTTCGGATCTCGACGACGGCTACGACCCGTTCGAGGAGTTCAATCGCAGCGCGGGGATGGGGATCGTCGAGAACCCGTACCCGATGTTCGCGCTGGTGCGGCCGCAGCACCCGATGAAGCGCGAGGACGAAGCGAGCTCGATCATCGTCCCGAACGACTCCGAGATCGAGTTCATGCCGATCGACCGCAGCGGCGGCGTCTTCACCGCGTACAGCTTCGACGCGGTGCAGCAGGTGTTGAAGGACGGCGAGACGTTCTCGTCGCAGGGCTACGCCGACATCATGGGCAAGGTCCTCGGCCACTCGATCCTGGAGATGGACGAGCCCGAGCACCACCTCTACCGCGGGCTCGTGCAGCAGGCGTTCAGCCGCAAGGCCATGGAAACGTGGGAACGCGAGCTCGTCCGCGACGTCGTCGACGAGCACATCGACGCGTTCATCGACCGGCCCGACAAGAAGGCCGACCTCGTGCGCGAGGTGACCTTCCCGTTCCCCGTCGTCGTGATCGCGCGGCTGCTCGGTCTCCCGCGCGAAGACCTGCCGATGTTCCACCGCCGCGCGGTCGAGGTGATCAGCGCCGGATTCGAGATCGACCGCGCCGCGAACGCGTCGCAGGCGTTGTTCGAATACTTCTGCACGATCATCTCCGATCGCCGCGTGCATCCGTCGGACGACGTGATCTCCGTGCTCGTGCAGGCCGAGCTCGAAGGCGTGCGCCTCACCGACGAAGAGATCTGCTCGTTCCTGCGGCTTCTGCTGCCCGCCGGCGCGGAGACGACGTACCGCTCGTCGTCGAACCTGCTCTCGGCCTGCTGACGAACCCCGATCAGCTCGAACGCGCTGCGCGCCGATCGCGCGCTCATGCCGCAGGCGATCGAAGAAGGGCTGCGTTGGGAGGCGCCGCTCATCGGGATCATGCGCACTGCGGCGCAGGACGCCGAGGTCGAAGGCGTGTTCGTGCCCGCGGGTTCGTTCGTCGCGGTCAACATCGGCTCCGCGAACCACGACGAGAAGGTGTGGGACAACCCGGAGGACTTCGACATCTTCCGCCCGCAGAACCAGCACCTCGCGTTCGCGTGGGGCCCGCACATGTGCCTCGGCCTGCACCTCGCCCGCATGGAGACGCGCGTCGTGCTCACGCAACTGCTCGACCGGCTGCCCGGCCTGCGGCTCGACCCCGACGCGGAACCGGCCGCGATATCCGGCGCGATCTTCCGCGCCCCGGCGGCCCTGCCCGTCGTCTGGGACTGATCGGCCGCCATGCCCCGCAACGTTCTCGGCACCGAGCTCGAGCCGTGCAGCTTCGACCCGCTCACCGGCTTCACGCGCAACGGCTGCTGCGACTCGCACGGCGAAGACGTCGGCGTGCACCTCGTGTGCGTCGTAGATGACCGACGAGTTCCTCGCGTTCTCCGCGGAACAGGGCAACGACCTCAGCACGCCGATGCCGGAGTACGGGTTCGCGCGGACTGAAGGCCGGCGACCGATGGTGCCTGTGCGCGCCCGCGCTGGCAGGAGGCGTTCGAGGCGGGACGCGCGCCGCGCGTCCACCTCGCCGCGACCCACGTCGGGCGCCATCGAATGGTGCTCGCTCGAGGCCCTGAAGGCCCACGCCGCCGACGGTCTGAGCTCGCGTGCCGGCACGGCGCCGTCGTACACTGACGCCAACGTCAGGTTCGTTTCCGAGGGGGAACCGCATGCAGCTCGAAGACCTCGTCCTGGTCAGTGTCGACGACCACGTCGTGGAGCCCCCGATCTGTTCGAGGGTCGCCTGCCGCAGAAGTACGCCGACGTCGCGCCGAAGCTCGTCCGCAAGGACAGCGGCATCGACGTGTGGCAGTTCATGGGCGCAGGAGCTGCCGAACATCGGGCTCAACGCGGTCGCGGGCCGTCCGCCCGAGGAGTACGCGATGGACCCGCAGTCGTTCGACGACATGCGGACGGGTTGCTACGACATCCACGACCGCATCAAGGACATGAACGCGAACGGTCTGCTCGGCTCGATGTGCTTCCCGAGCTTCCCGCAGTTCTGCGGCCAACTGTTCGCCCGCGCCGCGCAGAAGGACGAGGCGCTCGCGGTCGCGCTCGTGCAGGCGTACAACGACTGGCACATCGACAGCTGGTGCGGCGCGTACCCCGGCCGCTTCATCCCGCTCGCGCTGCCGATGATGTGGGACGTCGAGAAGATGGCGGCCGAGGTGCGCCGCGTCGCCGACAAGGGCTGCCACGCGGTCACGTTCTCGGAGAACCCCGTGCACCTCGGTTACCCGAGCATCCACTCCGGCCACTGGGACCCGTTCTTCGCGACGTGCGAAGAGCTCGGCACCGTCGTGAACGTGCACATCGGTTCGTCGTCGAAGATGGTGATCACCGCCGACGACGCGCCGATGAGCGTGCTCATCACGTTGTCGCCGATCAACATCGTGCAGGCCGCCGCCGACTTCGTATGGTCGGCGACCGCGCAGAAGTACCCCGAAGCTCAAGTACGCGTTGAGCGAAGGTGGCATCGGCTGGATTCCCTACTTCCGCGAGCGCATCGACTACACGTTCGACCGGCACCGCTTCTGGACCGGCCAGGACATGGGTGGGCGCTTGCCGAGCCAGGTGTTCGACGAGCAGGTCATCTGCTGCTGGATCGACGACCCGGTCGGGATCGACATGCGGCAACAAGATGAACATCGACAAGATCTGCTGGGAATGCGACTACCCGCACTCCGACTCCACGTGGCCGCAAAGCCCCGAGCAGTTCATGAAGCAGATGCAGGCCTCGAACTGCTCCGACGCCGACATCGACAAGATCTCGCACGCCAACGCGATGAAGCTCTACAACTACGACCCGTTCTCGATTCTCGGCAAGGAGAACTGCACGGTCGGCGCGCTGCGCCAACAGGCCGAGGGTTGGGACACGAGCATCGTGGCGCGCGGCATCAAGGCCACGGGCGTGGGCGCACTCGATCTGCTCAAGTTCGCCAAGTCCGACCGGGACTGACGAAGCCTGCGGCGCCTGATCCCGCCGCCTACCCCAACGCCAACCCGATCCCGGTTCAGGACGCGGTCGGAATAAAGCGCGCCGGTTGAACCGTTCTGGTCCGCGACGAGGCCGTCGAGCGATATGGCGTCGCTCCGCTTCGTTGCGCCGGGTGTTCCGCGATCGAAGCCGCGGCCAACGGCAAATCTCATCCCCGCCGTCGGAATCTTCCCGGTCGTGCGTGGTGGGATGGTGAGGATCGAATCAGCGAGAGGCGCAGCGTATGGGTATGGGCATGGGTGGCGGAGGAGGCGGGCGCGGCGGGGGTGGCGCGGCCGGATGGGGCCTGATGCGCTCGTTCCGGCGCGACGAATCGATCCGGGACTACAAACTCCCGCCCGGCATCACCCGCCGGATCTTCGCGTTCGCCCGTCCGTACCGGCGGCTGCTCGGAGTGTTCCTGGTCCTGATCGTCATCGACGCGATCCTCGGCGTGGCGAACCCGTTGCTCTTCAAGGCGATCATCGACGACGGCATCATCAAGAAGAACAGCACCCTCGTGGTCCAGTTGGCGATCATCGTGGGGCTCATCGCGATCGTCGACGCGGGCTTGTCGCTGTGGCAGCGCTGGGTTTCGGCGCGCGTCGGTGAGGGTCTCATCCTCGACATGCGCACCCGAGTGTTCTCCCACGTGCAGGAGATGCCGATCGCGTTCTTCACGCGCACGCAGACCGGCGCCCTGGTAACCCGCCTGAACAACGACGTCCTCGGCGCGCAGCAGGCGTTCACCGACACGTTGTCGTCGGTCGTCGGCAACGCGATCGGCGTGGTCGTGACGCTCACCGCGATGTTCTTCCTCTCGTGGCAGATCACGCTGGTCGCGCTCGCCATTCTCCCCGTGTTCGTGTTCCCGGCCCGCTGGGTCGGGCGCCACCTCGCGGCGTTCACGCGCGAGTCGTACGGGCTCAACGCGCAGATGAACACGACGATGACCGAACGGTTCAACGTGTCGGGCGCGCTCTTGGTGAAGCTGTTCGGCAATCCGCAGGCGGAGTCGGACGAGTTCGAACACCGGGCCGGCCGGGTGCGCGACATCGGTATCACCCAGGCGATGTACACGCGCATCTTCATGGTCTCGTTGCTGCTGACGGCCTCGTTGGCCACCGCAATCGTGTACGGCTGGGGCGGCGTCATGGCCGTGAACGGTGCCTTGGAGCTCGGCACCGTCGTCGCGCTGACCGCGTATCTGAACCGGCTCTACGGGCCGCTGACCGCGCTGTCGAACGTGCAGGTCGACGTGATGACCGCACTCGTGTCGTTCGACCGGGTGTTCGAGGTGCTCGACCTCGAGCCGATGATCGCCGAGAAGCCCGACGCGGTCGCGATCCCCGACGGCCCCACGTCGGTCGAGTTCGACCATGTTGACTTCAGCTACCCGACGGCCGAGGAAGTGTCGTTGGCGTCGCTGGAATCGGTGGCGGTGCTCGAACAGGCACCGACCCAGCAGGTGCTGTTCGACGTTTCGTTCGTGGCCGAACCGGGTCAGCTCGTGGCGCTCGTCGGCCCGTCGGGCGCGGGCAAGACCACGATCAGCAGCCTCGTTCCCCGGCTATACGACGTCCGTTCGGGCGCGGTCCGTATCAACGGCGTCGACGTGCGCGACGCGACCGCCGATTCGTTGCGGGCGGCCGTCGGCGTGGTCACCCAGGACGCGCACCTGTTCCACGAGACCATCGCCCAGAACCTGCGCTACGCCAAGCCCGACGCGACCGACGCCGAGCTGCGCGCCGCGTTGGAAGCCGCGCACATCCTGCCGCTGATCGAGTCGCTGCCCGATGGGCTCGACACGGTCGTCGGCGACCGCGGCTACCGCCTCTCAGGCGGCGAGAAGCAACGCATCGCGATCGCCCGGCTGTTGTTGAAGGCGCCGCGGGTCGTGGTGCTCGACGAGGCGACGGCCCACCTCGATTCCGAATCCGAGGTTGCCGTGCAGCAGGCGCTGAAGATCGCGCTCGACGGGCCGCACCTCGCTGGTGATCGCGCACCGCTTGTCGACGATTCGTCAAGCCGATCAGATCCTTGTGATCGATGAAGGGCGCGTTGTCGAGAACGGCACCCACGAGGCGCTGCTCGCCCAGGGCGGGCTCTACTCCGACCTGTATCGCACCCAGTTCGAGCACCAGGCCGAGCCGATCAGCCAACCCGCCGGGGGCGGTGCCTGAGCTCGGGTACGAGGCCGCCACCCTGCAGTGACCGCAGGGCCCGCTCCTCTTCGGCGTCGATGATCAACGCCTCGCCCGGCTCGCGCCGGAGGATGAAGCTGACGACGCAGTCGTCGCAGGCGTTCGTGCCGGCCTCGATGCATTCGTCGCAATCGATCGTGCGAATGTCCATGCCCGAAGCATGACCAACGGGTGTGACAGCTACGCCGGCGCTATTCGGCGTCGGCGGCTTCGGCGCTCACAGACTCGACGGTGGCCGGGTCGACGATCTCGATCTTGTCGCCCGAGGTGTTGCACCAGCGGCACGTGACCTGCTCGACCCGCTCCTCGATGACCTCTTCGTCCTCGATCTCGAGGTCGCCGCCGATCGAGTAGTGGTGGAAGGCCCGGGTGCGGCGGGTCGCGAGCACGTCGAAGCGGGTGACGTTGCCGCAGGCGTTGCAGCGGTAGCGGGTCGTGCTCACGGCCCCGATCCTAGTCGAGGCGTTTCGGGGCCGAACGTACGTGCGTGCGAACATTTGTTCGTCTACGCTTCCCGTTCCGTGGCACCCACTTCCCCGCTCACCGCGGTGCTGCCCGGTTTCGAGCCTGCACCGCCGGCGTTCCTCGGAGCGCCCCGCCAGCAGTCGCTCGCCGACCTGGGCATGCCGTTGTCGGAAACCACGTTCGTCGTGCTCGACCTCGAGACCACGGGCGGCTCGGCCAATGTCGACGCGATCACCGAGATCGGCGCGCTCAAGCTGCGGGGCGGCGAACTCCTCGCGCAGCTCGACTCGCTCGTGAATCCGGGCGTGCCCATCCCGCCGATGATCACTGTGCTGACGGGCATCACGCAGTCGATGGTGCTGCCCGCGCCGCGCATCGCCGAGCTTCTGCCGCGCGGTGCTCGAGTTCGTGGGCGACGCGGTGATCGTGGGGCACAACATCCGCTTCGACTGCGCGTTCCTTGACGCCGCGCTCGTCGCGCACGGCTATCCCCGCTTGACGAATCGACGGGTCGACACGCTCGCGTTGGCGCGCCGGCTGGTGCGCGACGAAGATCCCGAATCTCCGTCTGCACACGCTCGCGCGTCATTTCCGCACGAGTGTCGAGCCGACTCACCGCGCCTACGCCGACGCGGCGGCGACGGCCGAGGTGTTGCACGCGTTGCTGGAACGCGCCGCGAGCTACGGCGTGCTGGGGCTCGACGATCTGTTGGCGTTGCCGTCGATGCGGGCGCACCCGTCGGCGTCGAAACTGGCGCTCACGGCGCGGCTGCCCGCGCAAGCCCGGCGTGTACGTGTTCCGCGATCGCGATCGGGCGCGTGCTCTACGTCGGCAAGGCGACGAATCTGCGGGCCCGCGTGCGTTCGTATTTCGCTTCCGACGATCGCCGCAAGGTGCCGCAGCTGTTGCGGGAGTTGGTCTCGATCGACCATCGCGTGTGCGCGACCGCGTTCGAGGCCGAGATCCGCGAGCTGCGGCTGATCCAGCGAGTTGCAGCCGCGCTTCAACCGGCAGGGGAAGTCGAAGCGGGCGAACGCGTTCCTGAAGCTCACGGACGAGCGGTTCCCCCGGTTGACGGTGACCCGCACGCCTCCGCCCGACGGTTCGAGCCTGGGGCCGTTTCACTCGACGGACACCGCGCATCTCGTGCGGGAGGCGATCGAGTCGGCGGTTCCGCTGCGACGGTGCGCGACGCGGATCGGGCGGCGCACGCCCGATCGCCGACGGTCCGCCGTGCGTGCCCGCGCAGCTCGGCGTGGCCGCGTGCCCGTGCCGGGGGCATGTGCCCGAGGACGCGTACGCCGAATTCGTCGGGATGGTCCGGCGGGCGTTGACGAACGAGCCCGAGGTCGCGCTGGCGCCGCTCGAGGCGCGGATGCACCGGCTGGCCGACGAGGAGCGCTTCGAGGAGGCGGCCGCGACGCGGGATCGGCTGGGCGCGCTGGCCCGGGCGATGGAGCGGCGGCGGACGGTGGCGATGTGGCGGCGGGTCGAGCGGGTGGTCGTCGACTGGCGACGGCCAGCCGCATCGAGATCCGCCGCGGCCGCGTCCACTGGCCCGACGACGACACCCTCCTAGAAACTCGTCGCCCACAAACCCGTTCCGACGAATCGTTCAACGAATCGTCGCAACGGCGCGTGCGAGGAGGGGGTGGGCGACGGGAGTGACATCGCCGAAATCCTGCGTGGTCGATCGCTGGGTGGCCCGCAATGCCGCCCGATTGCGGCCGATCCTCGTCGAGGGCGAGCTCGTCTCCGCCCTCCCCCGCATCGTCGCGGGCCGCGAGGCCCCGCCGGCGCCGGCCGAAATCCCTCTGAAGCCCGCCTACGAGGCCCGGCCCGGCGGTCCGGACAAAGCGTCCTCAAGGGGGGCGCCGAGCGCGACGACGCATTTCGCTATGCAGGCGGAGGCGGGGCTCGAGGCGGAATGTCATTTCGCGGGCGTCAACACCTGGCTGCTGCTCCGCTATCTGCGTGACACACGGCGACCCGGCGCGGCCAGGAACGCCTCCTCGCGCGAAGCGGGCGAGACTCGCAGCGCCGACGAACTTGTTCGACCTCGCCACCTGGAGCTCGTACGACCAGATCCGCCGCCTGCTCGAGGTGACCGCGGCATCGTTCGGCGGCCCGGAGACACTTGCGCCGCGCCGCGGGCGGCGGACTCGCCGATCCCGTCGATGCCCGAGATGACCAACCTGCTGCAGTCGCTCGGATCACCGGAAGCGCTGCTCGCGGATGATCGTCGAGTCGGGCGGCGCGAGCCTCGCGCCCGTCATCGCGATCGAAGGCGGCGCGGTCGGCCCGACCGAGTGGGTCGTGCACGAGCGCTTCGCCGAGCGGCTTCGTGCCATTCCCCGCGTACTGCTCGTGGGCCGCGGGCCTCTACTCGAACATTCCCCAAGCTGTTCGGCATGCGGCCCGAGGTCGTGCACGAAGCGTGCGCGTGCGACGGCGCGCCCGCGTGCGAATACCGCATCCGTTGGTTCCCCGACGAGCCCGGCGCGACCACCGAGTTCCTCGAGTCGCGCATCGAGGTCCTGACCGCACGCCTCGAGTCGCTGCACGAGACCGTCGGCGACCTCGTCTCCGAGGACGACCTCGAACGCGTCCTCACCAAGATCGTGTCGTCGGCCGCGCACGCGATGCACGCGCCGATCTTCGTCCTCGCGCTTGGAGACGCTGCCGTCGGCACCGAAGCCCGTGTACGCGAAGGGCGTCGACGACGTACGAAGCCGACGCGCCTCGCGTACCGAACTGCTCGACCCGGACTTCGAACACGACGAACACCGCATCGTCGTCGACGTCGTGTCGATCGCAGCGCCGGTACGGACGCCTCGCCGCGATCAACCCGAACGGCGTGTTCTTCCCGCAGGAGCAGGTCGTGCTGCAGGCCTACGCGCGTCTCGCGGCCGCCGCGCTCGACTCCGCCTCCGCGCTCGACGACGCCCGCCGCCAGGCCCGTACCGCGCGGGCGCTGCTCGACCTCTCGAACTCGCTCGCCCAACTCGCCACGACCGACGACATGGCCGCGAACATCGTCCGCGCGCTACCGGCTGTCATCGGTTGCGACCGTGCCGCGGTCGCGCTGTTCGAAACGGGCGCGACGACCGGCCGGGTCGTCGCCACGCACGGCTACTCGGTCAACGACGAAGTCCGCCTGCGGTCGATGGAAGTTCCCGTTCCCGCGCCCCGCGCCGGCGACACCGCCGTGACCGTCTGGGACCGCGAGAGCGCCGCGCACCTCAACGTGCTCCCGCATGTTGATGAGTGAGCTCGGTGCGGCCGCCGTCGCGACGATCCCGATCGTCGTCAACGACGAACGCGTCGGCCTCGTGCTCGGCGACGTCGTCGACCGCCCCGATCGCATGACCGACGATCCCGAGCTCGCCGGCCGGCTGCGCGGCGTCGCGAGCCAGGCGACGATCGCGATCCGCAACGCCCGCCTGCTCGAAGGCATCCGCCATCAGGCGCTGCACGACTCGCTCACGGGTCTGCCGAACCGCACGCTGATCCTCGACCGCGTCGAGCAGATGCAAGCGCGCGCCCGCCGCAGCGGCAGCGAGACCGCGGCGCTGTTCCTCGACCTCGACGGCTTCAAGCAGGTCAACGACACGCTCGGCCACGAGGCCGGCGACCAGCTGCTGCAAGGCCGTCGCGACCCGGCTGCTCGCGACGCTGCGCGAAGGCGACACGATCGCCCGCCTCGGCGGTGACGAGTTCGTCGTGCTCGTCGAGGGCTGCAACGCCGACCGGCAGCCCCGAGCTCGTCGCCGAACGGCTGCTCGAAGTGCTGCGCGAGCCGTTCGAGATCGACGACGTCGACCCGGCCGACGCGTCCGCATCACCGCGAGCATCGGCATCGCCCGCGGCAACCGGATCTCCGCCGCCGACCTGCTCCGCGACGCCGACATCGCGCTCTACGAAGCCAAGGCCGCAGGTCGCGACCGCTACGTCGCGTTCCAGCGCGAGATGCAGACCGCGGTCGAGGACCGGCTCACGCTCGAGCTCGACCTGCGCGGCGCGCTCGAACGCGGCGAGTACTACCTCGTGTACCAGCCGATCTTCGAGCTCGAGATCCGGACGCAGTGCTCGGCGTCGAGGCGTTGCTGCGTTGGAAGCATCCCGTGCGCGGCATCGTGCAACCCGACTCGTTCATCCCGCTGCTCGAAGAGACGAAGCTCATCGTCGACGTCGGCCGCTGGGTGATCGACGAAGCGTCCCGCCAGGCGCAGGAATGGCAACTCGCCGAGCGCGGCATGTACGTGTCGGTCAACGTCTCCGCCCGTCAGCTCGACGGCGACCATCTCGTCCGCGACCTGCGCAACGCGCTCGAGCGCACCGGGCTCGCCGCCGCCGGCGCTCGTCATCGAGCTCACCGAGACCGCGATCATGTACGACGCCGACGCGCCACAGCGCTGCAGCTGCGCGCGATCAAGGAGCTCGGAGTCGGCATCGCGATCGACGACTTCGGCACCGGCTACTCGTCGCTCGCGTATCTGCGCCAGTTCCCGGTCGACATCTTGAAGATCGACCGCTCGTTCGTCAGCGCGATCAGCGACTCGGTCGAGTCGAGCGCGCTCATCCGCACGCTCGTGCAGCTCGGCAAGCAGCTCGGCCTGAAGACGCTCGCCGAGGGCATCGAGGAGCACGAGCAGTTCTGCCAGCTGCAGCAGGAGCAGTGCGACAGCGGCCAGGGCTTCATGTTCGCCCGACCGCTCGGCGGCCGACGCGGTCGAGCAGTTCCTCGCCGACCTGCCCCGGCCCGACGCTCCCCTTGACGACTTCGGCGTCGACTTCGGCGGCTACGCCCGCGCCGAGCGACCCGACGTTCTGACGTCGGGACCGCGTCGGACTGCCGCGGCTCCGGCCGCGCCAGCGCGCCAACAGGTAGACGCCACCCTGCACGAACACCGCGGTCACCAGCGCGACGAACGGCAGACAGCCGCGGCGACCGGCCAGAAGCGCGACGTGTCGTTCGCGAGGAACACGTCGGAGAGCTGGTTCGTCGTGAAGAGCCCGAACGCGCGGGCGACAGGAACACGACGAGGAACCGAGCGGCACCGCGACGAACCACGAGCAGCAGGCGCATCCACCACGGCACCGGCGCGAGGGCATCGGTCGGCGACTCGACCGGGCGCGCCGACAACGCGCCGAGCGCCTGCTCGTCGACGCCGGGACCACCGCGTGGCGTTCGGGTCGGCGTCGGGTGCGACGGCTCGCGACCGCGGTCGCGACCGGCACCGGCTTCACCGAGGGGGTCGCGGTCGTCGCCGCCGCGGCAGCCGGGCGGCCGCCGCCGACGGAGCAGCTGATGGAGCAGCCGAGGACGCGGCAGCCGCGGCGCCGCGCCCGCCGGCCGCCGGCGGCCCGCTGACTCGACCGCCTCCGGAACCTTCAGCACCCGACCGCAGCCCCGACACGCGAACGCGCCCTGGCTCGGGACGCGCGACAGCGGGTGCTTCTCACCACAGTCGGGGCATTGCAGTACGGGCGCCATGGTCAGCCGTTGCCCTTCTCGGTTTCCGCGGCCGCGGCGTAGCTGACCCGGACGAGCGTTTCGAGGGCGCGCTCGGCCCGACCGTCGTCGATCGCGGCGGCTGCGGCCTCAACCCCGGCCCGAGGTCGGACGCGAGCCCGGCCACGACCAACGCGGCGGCCGCGTTCAAGACCGCGATGTCGCGGTGCGAACCCTTCTCGCCCGCGAGCACGGCCCGGATCGCGTACGGCGTTCGCGGACGCGTCGCCGCCGGCAAGGGTGTCGGCCGACGCGCGTGGGATGCCGATAGTCGAGCGGATCGAGCGTGAACGAGTGGACCTCGCCGTCGACGAGTTGGTGCACCGTGCTGGTGGTGGAGGTGGTGAGCTCGTCGAGCCCGTCGTCGCCGTGGAACACCATCGCCTGCTCGGTGCCGAGCACAGGCGCAGCGCGCCGAGCATGCGCGTCGCCATGGTCTCGTCGCTCACACCCACGGCTTGCCGCTTCACGTGCGCGGGATTCGCGAGCGGACCGAGGAAGTTGAACGTGGTCGGCACGCCGAGCTCTTTGCGTGCCGGGCCGAGGAAGCGCATCGCCGGGTGATAGCGCGGCGCGAGGCAGAAACCGATGCCGGCCTCGGCGACACAGCGGGAAACGCCCGTCCGGCCCGAGCTCGATCGCGACACCCAGCGCTTCGAGCACGTCGGCCGAACCACACTTCGACGACTGCGCCGCGGTTGCCGTGCTTCACCACCCGCGCGCCGGCGCCCGCGGCGACGATCGCGGCCATCGTCGACACGTTGATCGTGCCCGAGCGATCGCCGCCGGTGCCGCAGGTGTCGATCGCACCCGCGGCGACGTCGACGTGTTCCGCGTAGCGGTGCATCGTGCGCACGAGCGCGGCGAGCTCCTCGACCGATTCACCCTTCGTGCGCAGCGCGACGATGAAGCCCGCGGCCTGCACGTCGGCGACCCGGCCTTCGAGGATCTCCGACGAGCGCGGCTTCGATCTCCTCGGGCAGCAGCTCGGTCCCGCGCGTGACGCGCGCCAGGATCGGCGTGAGCACTTCGTTCATGCGGGCACCGCACGGGTCACTAGTCCCACCACAGATCGTGATCGAGGACGCCGCGAGCGATGAGTCCGAGCTGCACCTGCGAGGTTCCTTCGACGATCGTGAGCTGGCGGGCGTCACGGTAGTAGAGCTCGGTCAGGTGGTCCTTCATGTAGCCCGCCGCGCCCAACATCTGCAGCGCCTCGCCCGAGACCTTCACCGCGACCTCGCTCGCGTAGTACTTCGCCATCGACAAGTAGGGCACGTACTCCTTGGTGTACTTGCCCTCGTCGGCCATCATCGCAGCCCGGTACGTGAGAAGGCGCGCGGCCTCGATCTCGGTGGCGAGCTCGGCGATCTTCCACTGCATGCCCTGCATGTCGGCGATGGTGCGGCCGAACGCGGCGCGCTGCTTCACGTAGTCGACCGCGTACATCAGCGCGCCTTCGGCCGAGCCCGATGCCGCGCGCCGCGACGATCGGCCGCATCGAGTTGAGCCCGAGCATCGCGAGCCGGAAGCCGCCGACCTCGCCGACAACGTTCTCGGCGGGCACGCGCACGTCGTCGAGGATGAGCTCGCCGGTGTCGACGCCGCGCACACCCATCTTGTCGTCGGTGCGACCGACGGAGACGCCCGGCGCGGTGCGATCGACGATGAAGCACGAGATGTCGTCGTGCTTGCGGGAGTCGGCGGGACCGGTCTTGGCGAACACGCAATACCAGTCGGCCTGCACGACGCCCGACATCCAGCACTTCGTGCCGTTGAGCACCCAGTCGTCGCCGTCGCGCACGGCCTTGGTGCGCATCCCGACAACATCGCTGCCGGCCTGCGGTTCCGAGAGCCCGAAGCCGGCGCGCTGCTCGCCGGTGGCGACCGGCCGGATGTACTGCTGCTTCTGTTCCTCGCTGCCCGCGATCAGGACCGGCCCGGTGGGCAGCCGCGTGAGCAACAACATCAGCGCGGCGGTGTTGGAGTACTTGGCGACCTCTTCGATCGCGAGCGTGAGGCCGAGGATCCCGGCCCCGCCACCGCCGTAGTCCTCCGGGATCACCAGGCCGAGGAGCCCGGCGTCGCGGAACACCTCGAACACGTCCTGGGGATAGGTGGCGTCGGTGTCGATCGGCCCGGGCGCGGGGCTTGATCTTGTCCTGCGCGAGCTTGCGCACGCTCGCCTGGAGCTCGAGGTATTCGGGGGCCAGATCGAACGACATCGAGGGAGCAGCCTACTTACGAGCCTCCTCGCGATCGGCTCGAATGCGCCTCGCGACGCAACCTTTACCGCGGTTCAACCGTGAAGAAGGCATGATCGCGAAGTCGGTGGTGATTGGAGTTACCCCCGACACCGGGGTGAGGGCGGAAGCCACGACATTCGACGACGCGTATCCCGACCTCTACCGCAGCGCCTACCGCGTTGCCTTCCGGCTGCTCGGCTCCCGGGAGGAGGCCTCGGATCTCGCGCAGGAAGCCTGCGCGCGGGCGTACGCGCGCTGGAACCGGATCGGCGGGTTCGACAGCCCCGAAGCGTGGGTCGCTCGCGTGGCCGGGAACCTCGCCATTGACGCGCAGCGCCGCCGGAAGACCGCCGTCAGCCACGCCGGCAACTTCGTCGAAACCGTCGAACCCGCGGGCGATCGGGTCGATCTCCATCGCGCGCTGCTCGCGTTGCCGCGTCGCCAACGGCAGGTCGTGCTGTTGCGCTTCGTCGCCGACCTACCCGAAGCCGCGGTGGCCGCCGCGCTCGGTTGCTCGGTCGGAACCGTCAAGTCGCACGCGTCGCGCGGTCTCGCCGCGTTCCGCGTCACGCTCGGACTCGGAAATGAGGACGCCTGATGTTCGAAGATCTCGACGACCCGCTCCCGCCCAACCCTGCGCCGGTCGACGGCGTGGTCGCGCGCGGCCGGAAGGTGCGGACGCAACGCCGGATGCTCGCGGGCGCGGCGACGTTGTTCGTACTCGCGGGTGGCATCGCGACGGCCGCGGCGTTGCAAGGCGGATCGCACAAACGTGTCGTCGTCTCCGACGCGTCCACGACGACCGTCGCCAGCTCAGTGCCCGACACCGACACGACCGCGCCGACCGACACAACAACCGTGCCGGAGTCGACCACGACGCCGAGCAGCATGCTCGTGATCACCCCGGCGCCGAGCGTCTCGACAACTACGACGATCCCGCATGACCCGAAGGACCTCTCCATGGTCACGATCACGTGGCCGGCAAACACTGCGGGCGAGATCGGCAACTGCCTCGACCAACCCACGTGTCACAACGCGCTCGACATCACTGCCGGCGCGTCGGTTCCGGAAACGTTCACGGTGACCAACAACGGAGGCTGGACCGTCGAGTGGGGCAGCTGCGGCGGGCCGACCGACATCTGGGCCGACAACAAAGCCGGCGGCTTCGGCCAGTACGACCATGTGTGGCCCGCGCCGTATCCAACTCGCGGCGCCGGCGAAGTCAACGTGACCTGTTCGGACGGCGGCGTCACCGCGCTGAATCCCGGCCAGAGCACTACCGAGACCGAAACGATTCTGGCGGGGTACCGGGACGCGACGGGCAACGTCATGCCCTCGTCGCTCGGCGCGACATCGTTCACACCCAGCTTCCTGCCGCAGTGCGCGCAACCCTGCCAAACCCTGCGACCGAACGCGTTGCTCATCCGCGTGGTTCCGCCGGACGTTGCCAGCCTGCCGTACGCGATCACCGTGAAGACGATGTCGCCGACGGCGGCGTCCGGGCACTCGACCACGGTCGAGATCACCTACGCCAACCCCTTGGCGTTCAGCGTGCGCACGCCGCTCTTCGGCCCGTGTTGGACGGTGAAATCCGGCACCGCCACCGTCGACTGCTCGGGCCCGCTGCCGGCGCTGATCATCGGACCGCACCAGACCGTCGACCTCGTGGGGACGGTCTGGGCCCGGGCGGGATTCACCGCGACGGGCGCTCCGCTCGCACCCGGAAAGTACGCAATCGACCTCGGCGACCAGTACGGATCGCCCTATCCGAGCCCCGGGTTCCCCCTCCCCGTCTTTACCGCCACGTGACCTCGTAAACCGAACCCCCCGCCCAATCGTGGACAATGTGTGGGCATGGACGCGGCCGAGGGGGGCGACCCGGCGGGGATGGGGGCGGCGAAGTCGGGGGCGGTCAGCCGCCTGCCGGAGAGCTTCACCGCGGCCTTCGCCGGACTCCATGCCGTCGCGTATCGGGCCGCGTTCCGGGTGCTCGGGGAACGGACCGACGCCGAGGACATCGCCCAGGAAGCGTGCGCTCGCGCGTGCCTGCGTTGGAACCGTCTGACACGACACGACCAGGCCGAGCCGTGGGTCGTGCGCGTCGCGACGAACCTCGCGATCGACCAGTACCGCCGGCAGCGGCGCGCCGCGGGGCTGGCCGTCGAGCTCCCGCCTGATGTCGTCGCCGTCGACGGGCGCCGCGTCGACCTGCACCGCGCGCTGTCGCGCCTCACGAATCGGCAACGCGACGTCGTGACGCTGCGCTACATCGTCGACCTCAGTGAGGCGGAGACCGCCGAAGCACTCGGCTGCGCACCCGGAACCGTGAAGTCACACGCAACGCGCGGCCTCGCCGCGCTCCGAGCCACCCTCGGCGAAGAGGACGCATCATGACGACGCCCGACGACGACGCGATCATCGTTCCGCCCGCCGAACCCGCGTTCGGAACGCGTCGCGGCACGCGTCCACACGTTGCGCGTCCGCCGGCGCGCCGCGATCGGCAGCACCGTTGGCGCGCTCGTTCTGGTCGTCGCGCTGGCGACGGCCGCGTTCGCGTCGAACGGCAAACCGCACGCGACACGCGTCAACGTCAGCGACGATGCGACGACTACGTCGGTGACACCGACGACCGACGACAACAGTTCGACCTCCGCGCCGACGCCGACATCGATCGACACCACAACGACACTCGACACGCCGACGACGCCTGACACCGGCAGCAACGGCGGAACGCCGACCGATGGTTCCGCGCCCCTCGATACGACGACCACAACCCCCCCGACCCCGGCCGACCTGCACTACACACTCGACTCCGACCAGATCATCATTCAGAGCGGGACGACCCAGACGTTCTCGTACAGCGTGACGAACACCGGCGACCTCCCGGGCGAAGCCGAAGGCGACGGCTGTGAAAACGAGGAGATATGGCCGCGGCAGACTCCGCCCGGTTGGCCGGCGCCGCCGGACGCGATCGTTCACTGCTTGTCGTTGACCATCGTGGAGATTGCTCCGCACTCGACACAGACCGTGTCGCGGACCGTCGTGGCCGGGAGGCGGATCACGGGGAACGTGCTGATCCCTGCACCCCCCGGGACGAACGTGTTCGGTCTGGGCCAGGGCGGCCCGGACGTGCCCGTGACGATCACCGCACCGGCCGACCTCCCCTTCGCGACGACGTTCCCGTCCCACGTGACGGTGGCTTCCGGGGCGGCCCACTCGGAGACATTCACATTGACGAACCGGCTCGCCGCCGCCGTCGACTATTCGTTCCAGGGACCGTGCGTACGCCTCGGCGGCTCGACGACCGAGTGCGCCGTGAACGATGCAGGCTCCCCCGAGCAGCATTGGAAGAACCGCATCGAGGTCGGCGCCAACTCAACGGTGACACTCACCATTGACCTCTCCGGCACCAGCGACCTCATGCCGCCGAGCGCGGGCAACTCCGCGCTCGCGCCGGGCACGTACCACTTCGAGGGCCCGGGCGGGATGCCGCTCACACTCACGGTGACTCCCTAGACCACGCCTGGTGAAAATCGACGCCGCGTGGGACCATGGGCCTTCGGACTGGCGGCCAGGAGGATCAGTGGCGGGGACTCACGATCGCGACGGCGTCTGGACGGACGCGACGCGGGTCGTTCCCGTCGACGACACTGCCGTCGGCCCGGTGGTCGAGGGCGCGGACGGCGACGACATCACCGTCGTGCCGGTCGGTGCGCCCGACGGCTCGCCGCGCCGCCGCTCCCGAGGAATCGCGGTGGGAATCGTCTCTGCGGTGTTGGTCGTCGCCGGCGTCGCACTGCTGTTGCGGCACCCCGACTCGAAGTCGACGGTCGTGCGGCCGGGAGCGCCCGCGCCGGCGTCAGTTCCCGCGGCCAAGATCTCTCCCGCGTCGACTCTCGCGCCCGTGAAGATCCCCGCGATACCGGCCAAGCCCGTCGTCATGTCCACGACCGTGCCGACGCTCGCGACAAGTGTCCCGACGACCAACGTCGTCGTGGTGTCACCGCCACCTCCCCCGCCGACCGTTCCGATCACCGCGGCGCCGACCGTCGCACCACCGCAGCAGTTCGGCGCGTCGGTGTTGACGTGGACCGGTGCCCGCACGCTGACAATGGCCAGCGGAGGTACCAAGACCATCTCGGTCACCGCGCACAATCCGACCGCGGGGATCGCAAACCTGCCGCATCCGTTGTCGTGCACGCCGCGCCTTGCCCACGACGAGATGTGCGCGCAGGTCGTGCAGCAGATCGCACCGGGCCAATCCGCGAGCGCGACGTATTCGATCGACGCGACCGGCGTGAAGGCCGGGAGCTACACGTTGAACATCGAAGGCGTACTGACGATCAACGTGACCGTCACCTGAGCGGCAGCGAAGCCGAGTCACTCACCCGCGCAGCCGCACAGAGGCTCGGCGAAGCGCGAGCGAACAATCAAGAAGCGCGGCGGCGTTGGCGGACGAGGCGGCGACGTTCGCGCGCCGTGTATCCACCCCACACGCCGATCTTCTCCCGGGACGAGACCGCGTACTCGAGACAGGCCTCGCGCACCGGGCAGGTGTCGCAGATGGCCTTGGCCTCTTCACCGGGATCTTCGTCGTCCTCGGGATAGAAGACGGTCGGGTCCGCGCCCTTGCACCGCCCTTTTCCCGCCAGGTCAACGTGTTCATTTCCCTTACCTTTCGTCGGCTCTACTCCGCCGCGACATCCCCACAATCGGCTGGAGAGGCGGGCGAGTTGAGCTGACCGGGCGGGTTGTTCGCCCACCCGTACGATGAAGCGATGGCCGCCGCCCCGCCGCGCCCCGCTCGGCGGCCGGGAACCGCCTTCGTACTGGCCGGAGCGGCCATCGCCCCCGGGATCTTCCTGCACCTGGCCGGGATCCACCTGGAGCCGGTCACGGCGTCTGTGACCTTTGGGCTGGCGGTGGTCGGGGCCGCGTTCATGCTGGCCTGGGCGGCCGAGGCGTCCCAGGTCGACATCTCGGCCGGCCTCGCCCTGGCGTTGCTGGCGCTCGTGGCCGTGCTGCCCGAGTACGCCGTCGACTTCGTCTTCACGTGGAAGGCGGGCAAGAACCCGGTCGAGTACGCGCCCGACGCGCTCGCGAACATGACCGGCGGCAACCAGCTGCTCATCGGCGCGGGTTGGTCGCTCGTCGTGCTGGTCGCCGCGTATCGGATCCGCAGCGCGCGGCGCGGCCGCGAGCTCAAGAACGTGCGCGAGATTCCGGAGACCACCGAGGTTCAACTCGACCGGAGTCATAACGTCGAGATCGCGTTCTTGTTGATCGCGACGATCTACGGACTCACACTTCCGTTTCGGCGCACACTCACGTTGATCGACGCGGTCATCCTCGTCTCGATCTTCGTCGCCTACATGGTGCGCGTCGCTCGCGCACCGGTAGGCACACCGCATCTCGTCGGTCCGTCGCTCACGATCGGAAGCATGTCGACGGTGCGGCGGCGCGTCACGGTCGCCGCGTTGTTCGCGGCCGCGATCGTGACGATCCTGTTGTGTTCGGAGGCGTTCGCGGAATCACTCGTCGAGACGGGCCGCAAGTTCGCGATCGACGACTTCGTTCTCATCTCGCTGATCGCGCCGCTGGCGTCGGAAGCGCCGGAGCTGTTGATCGCGGGAATGTTCGCGTGGCGGCTCGAAGCGGAAGCCGGATTTGGCGCGCTCGTGTCGTCGAAGATCAATCAGTGGACGCTGCTCGTCGGGACGCTGCCGATCGTCTTTGCGATCTCGTCGGGTTCGCTCCACGGCCTGCCGATCGACGCGATTCAGCGCGAGGAACTGTTCGTCACGGCCGCGCAGTCGGCGTTCGCAGTCGCGATCCTCACGAACCGCAAGGTGAGCGTGCGCGAAGCCGGAATCCTGCTGGGTGTGTGGCTCGCGCAACTCGTGACGAAGCTGCCATTGTTCGAGGCCATCCACGGGCCGGCGCGCATCAGCATCGGCCTGCTCTACCTCGTGATGGCGGCGGTCGTGCTCATTCGTCAGCGCGCGACGATCCGGCCGATGTTGCACGACGGTCTGGTCGTCCCGGTCGCAGATTTGGTCGAAGCCCCCGAACTGGCGTGATTCAGCGGCGGGCGGCCGCGGGCGTGGGGATGTCGAGCCCGCCCAGGCACGGGAAGGTCGAGGCCGTCGACTTCGTTCCGCCCGGTGCGGCTCCGTACGCGAGGGTGGCGCCCGAGATCGTCACGAGTCGGTAGCCCTGCGCCTTCGGGTTGGCGAAGATGCTGATGACGAAGTCGCAGTCGCTCGGGGCCGGTCCGGTCGTCGTCAACTTCTGCGCATCGCCGAAGCCGTAGACCCTTCCGTCGGCGAGCGCGATCCAATAGCCCTTGTTGTCGGGCGTCGGAGCCATACCCACCACGTCGTTGACCGCGATGTGGTTGCCCGGGAGACTGCCGAAGAACGGCGCGTCACCGAAGCTGAAGATGCCACCGTCGTCGGCGACCATGCGGTAGCCCTTGCCCGACGGGCTCGTCGTGATGCCGGCCACCGGCGCCTGCAGCTTGATGCCACCGGTCGAGCCGTAGAACTTCGCGTCGCCGAACGAGAAGATGCCGCCGTCCAGCGCCATCAGCCAGTAGCCCTTGCCCGACTTCGTCGACGCCATCGTGATCACCGGCGCTTGGAGATGCGCGGAACCCATGCTGCCGAAGAACCGCGCCGACCCGAAGCTGAAGATGCCGCCATCTTCGGCGTCGAGCCAGTAGCCCTTGCCGTCGGAGACGGCCGCGCCACCGAACACGAAACCGTTCAAGTCGAAGCTCGATGCGTCGCCGTACGACTTCGCGGTGCCGAAGGGCGCGACCTCACCGAACGGGCTCGTGAGCCAGTAGCCCTTGCCGTCGGGAGTCGAGAATCCACCCGACGCGAAGGTGAATCCCGACGTCGGAGTCACCTGCAGCGTCGCCGTAGTCCCGGCCGCGTGCGCGGTGCCGCCGCTCGCACCGGCGAACAACGCCGTGCACATCGCCGTCGCGAGCGCGACCCGAACCAATTGCGTTTTCAACATCATCCGCCCCCGTTGAGAAGTTCTTGATCTTCGCAGTTAGACGCGAGCGCGCGCCAAATGGTTCCGTACGGTTTTACCGAAGCAACCGTTGCCAGTAGTGATTGAATGGTGGCGGTGGCGAGTCGGCCCGGCGGCCGCGTACGGACCTGCTCTTGCGAGTGGTGATCCGTCCGAGGAACGTCCGGACTCCACAGGGAAGGATGCTGGGTAACGCCCAGTCGGGGTGACCCGCAGGAAAGTGCAACAGAGAACAAACCGCCGATGGCGACGGGCCAACTTCACGGTTGTGTCCGTCGAACAGGTAAGGGTGAAACGGTGCGGTAAGAGCGCACCAGCATCCGGGGCGACCCGGATGGCTTGGTAAACCCCATCCGGAGCAAGGCCGAGCAGGGGAAGGGTGACCCGCCCGTTCGACCCCGGGTAGGCCGCTGGAGCCGGCAGGTAACTGCCGGCCGAGATGGATGGCCGCCACCGGACTGCAAGGTCCGGTACAGAATCCGGCGTACAAGCCGACTCGCCACCACCGCATAGCCGACAAATCGCCGGTACTACATCGCGCTACCGAAATATCACGCGCGGACAACGCGCGTCGCGCGCGTTCTAACGTTAATGTCACCGCCCGTGCTGTTCGTAAGTTTGCGGGATCTTCAATGGCGCAGGCGCCGTTTTGTCATTGGTGTCCTCGCGGCCGGGCTCGTCTTCGCGCTGACGTTGTTGATGAGCGGCGTGAGCGCGAGCTTCACGAACGAGATCAAGAACACGGTTACCGCGTTCGGCGCCGACTCCTGGCTCGTCCCCTCCGGAGTGTCGGGGCCGTTCACGAGCACACGCGTCTTCGCGGCCTCCGAGGCGAACGCGGTCGCCGGTTTGCCCGGCGTGCGCGGCGCGGAGCCGGTGTTGTTGATGCGAACCAGCCTTGAACAAGCGAACGTGCGCGACGTCAACATCGTCGGGATCACACCGGGCGGGATCGTGAACCCGAAGCTGTCGCAGGGTCGGGCCGTGCGCGCGTCCGGCGAAGTCGTCGTCGACTCGTCGCTCGGGGTGCGGCTCGGTGCGATGGTTCCCATGCTCGGCCGCAAATTCCTCGTGGTGGGGCGCACGAGCGGCCTCACCTACTTCGCCGGCATTCCCGTCGCGTTCGTGACCATCGCCGATCTGCAACACGGGGCGCTCAACGGCGCGCCGTTGGCGAGCACCATCGTCATTCGCGGCACGACCGCCGCGCCCGCGGGGTACACGCTCTTGTCGAATCAGGCGGTACGGCGCGACCTGAAGCGACCGATCGGCCAGGCCACGCAGACGATCGGCTTCATCACCATTCTGTTGTGGGTCGTCGCGGCGGGGATCATCGGATCGATCCTTTATCTGCAGGCCATCGAACGCTCACGCGACTTCGCGGTCTTCAAAGCAACGGGCATCACGACCCGCACGTTGCTCTCGGGGTTGGCGTTCCAGGCCGTCGCGCTCGCGCTGTCATCGGCCATTGCCGCGTACATTCTCGCCATCCTGTTGAAACCCGCGATTGCGATGGCCGTGCAGATCCCCGGTTCCGCATTCGTGGTGTTGCCGATCGTCGCGATCGTGGTCGGTTTGTTGTCGTCGCTCGTCGCGCTGCGCCGCGCGGTGACGGTCGACCCGGCACTGGCATTCGGATGAGCGGCACTCCCGTCACCGGCGCCGACCTTCGGGTGCAGGACCTCGTCATTCAGTATTCGTCCGGCGGGTACAACGTTCGGCCGATCGACGGTCTTTCGCTCGAGGCGTCCGGCGGTGAGCTCGTGCTGCTGCTCGGCGCATCGGGCTGCGGCAAGACCACGTTGCTCTCGGTGCTCGCCGCGATCCTGACGCCGCATTCCGGTTCCGTATCGGTCGCCGGCATCGACGTCACCGGTCTTCATGGGGCGGCGTTGACCGAGTACCGACGCAAGACCGTCGGCGTGGTGTTCCAGGCGTTCAACCTCGTGCCGTCGCTCACCGCGGTCGAGAACATCATGGTTCCGCTGTGCGGCGCGGGCATGCGATCCGGTCCGGCGCGCAAGCGCTCGACCGAGCTCCTCGAGCGTGTCGACCTCGGGCATCGACTCGACCATCGACCGTCCGGGCTCTCCGGTGGTCAGCAACAACGTGTCGCCATCGCGCGCGCACTCGCGCACGATCCGCCCGTCATCCTCGCCGACGAGCCGACCGCGCACCTCGACTACATCCAGGTCGACGGAGTGCTGCAGCTCATGCGCGGTCTCGCCGACGACGGCCGGCTTGTGGTCGTCGCCACTCACGACGAGCGCATGATCCCGCTCGCCGACGCGGTCGTGAACCTGACGCCGCGCGCCGACACCTCGCCGCGTGAGCCCGAGACCATCAATCTGGAGCCGGGCGCAGTGCTGTTTACCCAAGGCGATCCCGGCGATCTCGTCTACGTCGTCGAATCCGGCGAGATCCAGATCCTGCGCACGCGCGACGACGGCTCCGACGAGGACATCACGCGCATCGCGGCCGGCAGCTACTTCGGCGAGCTCGCGCCGATGTTCGGACTCCGCCGCAGCGCGACCGCACGCGCCCGAGGGGCAACGACCGTTACCGGTTACGGGTTGCGCGACTTCCGCGAGAAGTTCCAGCTTCCGAACGAAGCCCGAGTTCTCGCCGACGCCGCCGACTGAACGAGACCGGAACGGCTAAACCGCGGCCGAGCCGACGACCGCGGTGGCTTTGATGCTGACGCGCATCGGCGGGAGCAAGAAGCCCGAGACTTCTACGAGCGTGCTCGCCGGGAGCCCTTCGGTACCGAAGAAGTCCGCGCGATGAATCGCGGCCGCGGCGGTGTACTCGCCGATGTCGGATACGAACACCGTCACATCGACGAGGTCGGCGAAGGTGCAAGAGAAGTGCTCGAGCGTCGTCGTGAGATTCACGTAGACCTGGCGCAGCTGGCCCGCCATGTCGTCGGGAAACGTCAACGACTCGTCGCAACCGGGCGTGTTGGAGATCCAGATCGTGTCGCCGACGCGGACGGCTTGCGCGTACCCGAAATGGGCCTGCTGGCCTTCGATGATCTCGAACGTCTCGCGCGGCATGCGTCTCCTCGATCGACCGCCAATCCGGCGCCGTCGAGGTGCAGTCTGTCAGCCCACGTCGACGTGCGAACTAGGCGTTCAGGAGGTCGGCGTTGATGTTGGTCGGCCGCGGTTCGGGCGTCACCAGCGCCACACGCCCGCAACGACGCGCTTCGAGCCAACGGTTCATCTGCTCGGCCGGCAACGGGCGGCTCAACAGGTAGCCCTGGGCGAAGTCGCAGCCGAGCTCGATGAGTCGCTGCCACACCGCGATGCTCTCCACGCCTTCGGCGACGACGGTCAGGCCAAGGTGGCGGGCGAGGTCGATGGTCGACGACACGATCGCGGTGTCGTCGTGGTTCGTCACCATGTCCTGCACGAATGACGCATCGATCTTCAGCTGACTCACCGGCAACCGCTTCAGGTGTGCGAGCGATGAGTAACCGGTACCGAAGTCGTCGAGCGAGATCTGCACGCCGAGTGCGTTCAACGCGCCGAGAATCTCGATTGCGCGCTGCGGATCGGCCATCACCGTGCCTTCGGTGATCTCGAGCTCGAGCGAGTCGCGGGGCACGTCCCACTTCTCGAGCAGCGTCGAGATCTCGGCCGGCAGATCGGTGTGGTGCAGGCTGCGCGCCGCCACGTTCACCGCGATCCGCATGTCGAAGCCGCGGGCGTTCCACTCGCTGCACTGGCGCATCGCGTCGTCGAGGATGCGGCGCGTCAACGGCACCATGAGGCCGGTCGGTTCGGCGAGCGGGATGAACTCGTTCGGCTGGATGAGCCCGTATTCGGGGTGCTCCCAGCGGATGAGCGCTTCCATGCGCGTGACCTCGCCCGTGCGCAGGTCGGCGATCGGCTGGTAGTGCAGCACGAGCTCGCCTTCGTCGATCGCCCGGCGCAAATCGCCGAGCAACGACAGCCGCCGGGGCGAGTACTTGTCGTCGACCGCGCTGTAGATCTCGAAGCCCGTCCCGCGATCCTTCGCCACGTACATCGCAACGTCGGCGTGCTGCAGTAACGCGTCGACATCGTCGCCGTGCTGCGGGCACAACGCCGCGCCGATGCTGACGTCGATCTGGAAGGGAAGGTCCTGCAGGCTCAGGGGCTCGTGCAGCGCAGCGACGATCGAGTGCCCGAGCGCGGACGCCTCTTCGGTGGTCGCCGCGGTCGCGATGACTGCGAACTCGTCGCCGCCGAGGCGCGCCACGGTTCCGTGATCGCGGAGCGTCGTGCGGAGGCGCTCCCCCACTTGGGCGAGCAGCGAGTCGCCCACGTGGTGGCCGAGGGTGTCGTTCACCTCTTTGAAGCGGTCGAGGTCGATCAACATCACGACAACGTGCGGCTCCTCGCTCTCGTCGAGGAGGCGGGCGAGACGTTCACGGAAGAGCAGCCGGTTCGGCAGACCGGTGAGCGAGTCGTGCGTGGCGAGCCGTTCCTTCGCCACCGAGATCGCGGCGGTGCGGTACACCGCGAGGATTCCGGGCAAGAACAGCAGCACCCAGAGGAGGCTGTGCAGCGCGGCGAGTGCGATGAGCGGACCCTGCGCGATCAGGACCATCGTCGTCGCGGTGTGGAAGCCGAGATTGTTACGGATCTGGCCGACGATCGAGATGCGCTGCGAGATCGCGATCGCGGCGATCACGAAGAGGTTGTTCAAGACGAACGACGTCACGCCCGCGGCGAAGATCGCGAGGAAGTGTGAGTTCGAAAGCAACGACGGCGAACCGAACCGGATGCTCGGATCGATGGTGGTCGCGACAACTGCGGATCCCGCGATCGCGAGTGCGTACTGGCCGATGTTGAACGAGGCCTTCCACCACGCCTTGCGGGAGTGGATGTCGGAGAGCAGGGCGGCGACGGTCTGGGCGATGATCGCCAGCGCCGGCCCCGACAACAGCAACAACGCGAACATGAACGCGGGCGAGGTGGTGACCTCTTCTGCGTCGTCTCGGAGCGGCACACGGATCGGGTAGAGCTCACCCAGGATCACGAGGCCCGCGAGCAGCCAGACCGCAGGGGTCGCGGCGTCGAACTCCGCATGAACGCCGCTCATGACGACGAACGTGCCGAGCGCGAAGCCCACAGCCGCGATCACGCCCACGAAGACGTGAATCGGGAGAATTCTTCGGCGCACTTTCCCCTGCATTCCTCGGCCCTTCCACCAGCCGGAAACCAACCGACATTCAGGGCTTGCGATTCGCCTCGGCCCGACGAGGCGAGGCGAATCGCAATCCCGAACTCACCGGCCCAACTGGCCGGCGCACGTTCAGCCGAACTTGCGGCCGGCCCCCGTCGCCGCCGCGAGGGCAACGAGCGAGCTGATGGTGACGCCCCACTTGACCAAACGAACCTTCATGTCTGTGTTCCTCCGTCCGACGCAGCGAAGCGCGTCAATCCATTTCCAGCGAAGAGGTGGATTCGGCCTCCCCGGCGCCGGTCTTGATCAGGCTCGACCGACTGTCAGAGAAGTCACACCGGAGCGGGCCGGCCGCCAGCGGGCGCCGTCCCGGGCCGATGCAGAAGAGGTCAACCGCCGAATCCGGAGTCGCCGCCGTGTTCCTCGTTCTTGTCGCCGTGCTCAGCGCCTGCGCCGTCCCGCTGTTCCGGGGCCGGCTCTCCCGCCTTACCGATGCGCCCCTGCGCAGCCCCGCGCTGATCCTGATCGCGCTCGCGATCCAGGTCGTGATCATCACGCTCCTGCCCGGGGGCGCACCGCTGCTGCACAAGGTGCTGCACCTCGGTACTTACGTGCTCGCGGCAGCTTTTCTTTGGCTCAACCGCCGCATCGCGGGCGTACTCCTGGTGGCGGCCGGAACGGTGTTGAACGTGCTCGCGATCTCCGCGAACGGCGGGGTCATGCCCGCGTCCCGGAGCGCGCTGCGGACCGCCGGTCAGCTCGTGAACACGAAGGAGTTCCTCAACTCCACCGCGCTCGCGCACCCGAAGCTGCTCTTCCTGGGCGACGTATTCGCGACGCCGCGTTCGTGGCCGTTCGCGAACGTCTTCAGTGTCGGCGACATGTGCATCGCGCTCGGTGTCGCGCTCGCGATCCACGCACTGTGCGGATCCCGGATCGTGCCGTCGCGCTGGCGCTTCGATGCTCCTGCCGACGGCGCCGATCAGGGCTTCGTGGCCGCAGGACCGGTGCCGGGCGAGCTCGTCGCGAGCTAGGGATTCGCCGGCGGGCGGGAGAACGTGACGGTCGCCCAGTCACTGGACGACGACGGGAGCTCCGCCTGGACTGTGTCCACGGTCGCGGGCACGGAGACAAGAGTCGTGCGCCACGCGTCGACTGCGGCCGTCGACCCGGGAAATGCCGTTGTGTCGTCCAGCGGACCGCTCGACGGGGAGACGGTCGGCTGACCGTTCGGTGATGCGGCGAACACGATCCACTTCGTTCCCAACTCCGCGTCGCCGGCCATGCCGTTCGATGACGCCAGGAGTGAGACGTTCGAACTGCAGACCGGCGTGTCGTCGACGCGCAGACACATCGCCACCCACGCGTCGGCTTGATGGAGTTCGACGGTTGCGGTCGAGTCGGTCGCGGTGCCGATCGTCGGGAGGGCCGCCAACCGTGCGTCGACATCGTCGACGAGCGACTGCGATTCGGCCGTCGTCAACGGCTTCGCACTCATCGCTATCTGCAGGAGCGTGTCGGGGCTGAGGCCGGTCGCTTGCACTCTGACCTGGCGGCCGTCGGGCCACACCACCGTCACGAGTTGGTACGGGCCGTACGCGTCGGGTTCGATCATGAGACCGTCCGGCGACCGGCTCCCGCCGATCCAGGTGCGCAGGTAACCGGGGTAGGTGGCGTTGGTGTCGGCAATCACTTCGATGTCGGCGGTCGCGGTCGGCGCCGGTCCGGCCGACTTTTCGCCCGCGTATTCGAACGTCGTACGAACATCGGTGTGCGCGGCCTGCGCAGTTGTGCGTTCGCCGAGGAGTCCGAAGTCGGCGGGCGCGCTCGTCGGATCGAATCCATTGAGAAGATCACTGTTGCGGGGCCGCAACCCGTCGAGCACCGCCACCGCGCGCGCCGTTGACGCGCCGCGCACGATCGCAACGATCGACGTGTTGCCCTCGACCCAGCGGATCTCGGAGCTCGCACCGGCCGCGTCCTTCGCCGCGTCGACGAATCCCGTCGTGCCGCGTACTTGAATCGGAGTCGGACCGGCGTCGGATCCACCCTGGGGGTTCGGCTGGTACTCGAGCAGGAGTCCGGGCGTCAGGGTGCCGTTCGACGCGGCCGTCCCGAACAGTTGCGACGGGAATCCGCTGTCGAGCGTGTCGGGTGTCGATCGCACCGACCACAGCTGTTCGCCGCCGGGAACGAACGTGGGGGCGAGGATCGGACCGGCGACCGCCGCATCCCGCAGCCTGGCCGCCGAAGCGGTCGGAACGGTCGTGCTCGGCGTCGAACTCGCCGGCTCCGTGGCCACGCGGACGTGACCGTCCGACCGCGTCACGGCGATGCCCACGACGGCACCGACGACAACTACCGCCGCGACGGCAGCGGCGACGAACCGCGCCGACCGACGCGTTCGGGTCGGCAGCTCGGGGATGGTGACGCGATCCACCTCGGCGCGATGTTCGTGTGCGGCGCGGCGCAGCTCGTCGTCGATGTTCATTGTTCGTCCTCCGGGTCTGCTTCCCTGCGAATCGCACGGGCCAAGGCGGCCCGCCCACGTTGGAGATGCGTCTTGGCGGTCTCCACTCCGATCCCGAGCACCGCGGCGACATCGGCCAGCGGACGATCCTCGAGATATGTCAACGCGATCACCTGCGCCTGACGCGGCGGCAGCTCACGAACAAGCCGCCAGACGTCGATGTCGTCGCGCGTCGTGTCGCCGTCGCGATCGCGGTCCATCCGGGCTGCATCCGCCAACCGTTGGACGCGCCGCTCGTCGCTCAGCAACCGACGCCAGCGCGAGACCGACCGGTTCGCGACAACGCGCCGCACCCAGAGCTCGGGCCGGTCGAATCCCTGCAGCGAATCCCAGCGTCGTTGCGCGGCGATGAACGCCTCTTGAGTGAGGTCCTCCGCGGCGTGGAGGTCACGACACAGGGAGGCCGCAAAGGCCAGGACCGATCGGTATTCCGCGGCGTAGAACGCGTCGAACGACTGCGGCACAGGCTGGATGTCGTCGCCCGCCACCGTGGACCCCCGCCCGTCCGCCACGCCCACCAAAGGTCGCACGTGGTTCTACTCGCACGAGTGACCACGCGAAGGGGACTCCGGGCCCGAAATTCTCGCGCCTCAGCGGATTTACCGAGGTACGGGGTCAGAACTTCTTGCCCGCAGGCAGAGTGAACGGCGAGTTGCTCAAGAGCGCGCCCGCCGTATCGGAGAGAGTCGTCGGCGCGGTGTAGATCGGGGTGCTCGTCGTCACGTTCGCGAGTGTCCCCGCGGTCTTCGCGCCGAGCGTGATGACGAGAGTGTGCGTTGCAGTCGTCCACGCGATCGTCGAACGAGTGCTCGTCGTCGAACCCTTGAACGTCGCGGCCACGCTCGCGTAAGAGTTCGACGCGAGGTTGAGCGTGCCGAAGTTGAACGTGCACGTGCCACTGGTGACGGTGAGCGCGTCGGGGTTGCCGTTCGACACCAAGACGGTGACATCGCTGACCGTGTTCAGGACCTGATCCGACGTATCGCTGATCCACGTCGAGCAGAAGTCGCTGACGTCCATCTGCGCGGAGAACACGACGGTGACCGTGTCGCCCGCCTCGATCGTCCCCGCGGTTCCGGTGCCGTTGGCGAGCGTCACGCTCACGATGGTGGGCTGCGGGTTGACGGTGAGGGTCAGGGTCTTGGTGGCCGTCGCGCCCGCGGCGTCGGTGAGAGTGAGCACGAGCGCGGGTGCGACCGCCGCGGTCGGCGTGCCGGAGATGACACCGGTGGCGGTGTTGAACGCCAACCCCGCGGGCAGGTTCGAGATCGTGGCCCACGTGTAGGGCGCGGTTCCCGTCGCACCCGAGAGCGTCGTCGAATAGACCACCGTCTTCTCCCCCACCGGCAATGACGCGGTCGAGACGGTCGGCACCGCGTTGATCGTGAGGGTGTACGACTGCGTGTCGGCGGGCTCGCCGAGCGCGTCGTTCAGCTTCACGACGACCGAAGCCGCGCCCGCGACCGTCGGCGTTCCCGAGATGATCCCGGTGCTCGTGTTGATCGCCATGCCGTTCGGCAGGCCCGTCGCCGACCACGTGTAACTCCCGTCGCCGCCCGACGGAGTGATGGTGGTCGACGCATAGGGACGGTTGATGGTCCACGCGGGCAGTGAAGCGGGACCGGTGATCGCGAGCGGAGTCGCCGACGCGCCGATGACCAAACCCGCGCTGCCGTTGATGATCATGTTCAGCGCGACGATCGACGTGATCTTCGTGCCCTGCGCGTTGCCCGAGATCAACACTTCGGCGCGCGGTGCGTAGAGGCCTCCGGCGAACGCGACCACGCCGCCCGCCGCGAGATTGACGATCGAGGTGTCGCTCGCGGCCTGCCATACGACGAGGCCGGAATACGTCGTGCCCGAGAGTGCGGCGAGGGTGACGTTGCCCGCGCCGTCGATGTTGAACGTTCCGCCGGTGAGGTAGAGCAGGACGCCGCCGGTCGCGGTGTGCAGCGTGGCGCCCGCGGTGACGGAGAAGCCGGCCTGGAAGATGTAGGTGCCGGTGGCGAGCGTGCAGTCGGTAGATCCCTGCACGACGAAGGGCGCGCTGTAGACGCCGGGCAGCGCGGTGAATGTGCCGCTCGAACCACCACAGGCGTTAGTGCGGGCCGTTCCGCCCGACGGCGGGGTCAGGCCCGAGTACGGGTCGGTCTTCGCCGGTGAGTACGGATTGGGCGGCGGACACGGACTCCCGCCGCCACTGAACACACACGTTCCGCCGGTAAGGATCGACGTCGAGCCCGCGCTGTAGAACGCACTTCCGGAAAGGTCGAGCGCGTGGCAACCGCCGGAGTCGGCGGTGTTGATGAACGCGTTGCCGTACACGGTCAGGCCGCCGGTCGGTCCGCCGGAGATGTTGATGCCGCACCCGCCGTTCCCGAACAGGACGAGCGACTGCGGCGGCGACGGGATGAGCGAGGTGCCGCCACTCTCGAGTTTCCGGAACGCGGCGGTCAGCGAATACGAGTACGCGGTTTGGCCGGGAATGGTGTTGCCGGTGTCGGGCGATTCGGTGATCATGACGGTGATCGACGTCGGCGCGCCAGTGCAGTTCGGCGATCGGTGAGCACGACACCGTCACGCTGGCAATGCTCGTGGCGAGCGCGGCATCACTGACCAGCGCTCCGCTCTCGCAGTGCCGGCGGAGCAGCGTGCCGTTGACGAGCACGTAGTTGCTGATGTTCGCCGTCGTGGTTCCGATCTCGTTCGGTGCGTTCCAATTGAAGCGGGCGACGGCCGTCTGCGCGCCGGCGACGGGCGGCGCCGGGTCGGGGCACGAGGTGGTATCGGTGAGCGACATTTCGGGGCCGCTCGAGTTGCGGGCGTCGCTGATCGATGTAGTTCGCGGCGTAGCGCGGCGTCGCTCGACTTCGAGAGGCTCTCGTTGACCGACGAGCCGCCGTTCAGCACGACGACGAACGCCGCCGCCAGCGCGCCGAAGATGATCGTCTCGATCGCGATCGCGAGGATCAGCTCGGCGAGGGTGAAGCCGGATTCGTCGTGCCGGGTTCTCGGCATGAGCTTGCGGCCGAACCGGCCCGCGACCCGCCAAACACTCATTGGTTGCTCCACGATTGGATCGAGACCGCGCGGCCGAAGTGTGACGTCGTCGTAGAAGATGACGTCGGCGCGCAGGAGTGAACGCGTGTCGGGGCAGGCGCCGCGACCGACGATGGTGCAGACCGCAGAGCACCACGTGGCGTTGCGACGCCGACGCGGAGAAGCGGCGCGCAGTCGACGCGCAGCGGCGCGGAGCGGGATTGTTGAACGTCAGCGCCGGCGTAGTGGAGAGGCAGTTGCCGACGAAGCCTTGGGTCGTGCGTCACGCGGATCGTCGCGATCGTCGGCTTGCATCGCCGCGTCGGCGTCGTAGTCGGTGCTCGCGCGAGTTGCGGGTGACGATGGTGGCTTGCGAGCTGGTGCTCGCGAACGCCGAGCAGCGCGGCGACGATCACCGCGGTCGCGGTGAGGAAGATCAGGGCGAGCTCGAGCGCGGCGCCGTCTTCGCCGTGGCGCGGGCGACGGCGTTGCCTCGTCATGACTTGCGCACGACGATCGCGGAGCTGCTCGGTGACGCCGCCCGGGCCGGTCGCGGTGATCGACGACCGGCTGGAATTGCGGCGTGGTCGCGGCGTTGGTCGCCGGGCACGTGCCGTAGGTCGGCACCCGGTGTAGCCCGTCGGCGGCGTGCGGTGGTGTCACCGTGTACGAGGTCGAGCACCAGCGTGGCCGCGCGGCTGGACGCGCGACCGCAACGTTGAGCGCCTCGGCGTAGTCGCGGGCGACGACGCCGGCCGTGGTCGACTGGCGGTTCTGGATCGAGCTCGCGAACAGGGCGGTCATGCCGCCGACCAGCACGATGATGCGCCGGCGAGATGACGAGGCGCGACGAGGACCTCGATGAGCGTCGAGCCGCGTTCGGCGCGAGTCTCGTCCGACGACCGGCGTCGTCGATCTCGGCTCCGAAACGCGCGGGCTCATGTCCTCCGTTCGTCAAATCCGCAGCGGCGACTTGTGCCGGATGCGAGAGGCCTGCGCACGGCCCCGGCCCGGGCGGCGTCGTAGCCTCTCCGCCATGGCGAAGATCACGTTCATCGGGGCCGGCAGCACGGTGTTCGCCCGCAACCTGCTGGGCGACATCCTCGGGCCACAAGGAGCTGGCCGGCTCCGAGATCGCGCTGTTCGACATCGACGAGGAGCGACTCGCGACCTCCGAGCTCGTCGCCCGGCGGGTGGCCGAGGCCTTCGACGCCCCCGCCAAGATCAGCGCGACCACCGATCGGCGGGCCGCGCTCGACGGCGCCGACTACGCGATCAACATGATCCAGGTCGGCGGGTACGAGCCGTGCACGGTGACCGACTTCGAGGTGCCGAAGCAGTTCGGGCTGCGCCAGACGATCGCCGACACGCTCGGCATCGGCGGCATCATGCGCGGCCTGCGCACCATTCCGGTGATGCTCGACATGTGCGCCGACATGGAAGAGCTGTGCCCCGACGTGTGGTTCCTCAACTACACGAACCCGATGGCGATCAACTGCCGCGCGGTGACGCGGGCCTCGTCGATTCGGACGGTCGGGTTGTGCCATTCGGTGCAGGGGACGGCGTTCGAGCTGTCGATCGATCTCGGCATTCCGTACCGGGAGATCGACTACGTCGCCGCGGGCATCAACCACATGGCGTTCTATTTGAAGTTCTCGCACGACGGTGAGGATCTGTATCCGCGGTTGCAGGAGCTGGCGCGTTCGGGAGCGGTGCCCGAGCACAATCGGGTGCGCTACGAGGTGCTGAAGCACTTCGGCTATTTCGTGACCGAGTCGAGCGAACACTTCGCCGAGTACGTGCCGTGGTTCATCAAGCGCGACCGTCCGGATCTGATCGCGCGGTTCAACATTCCGCTCGACGAGTATCCGCGGCGCTGCGTCGCGCAGATCGCCGACTGGGAAGACGAGCGGGCGCGGCTCGAGGGCGGCGCCGCGTTCGAGGTCCAGCCGAGCTTCGAGTACGCGGCGACGATCATCCGCTCCATCGAGACGGGCAAGCCGCGCGTGATCTACGGCAACGTGCCGAACGACGGCCTGATCGACGACCTGCCCGCCGGATGCACGGTGGAGGTGCCGTGCCTGGTCGACGGGAACGGCGTGCAGCCGACGCGCATCGGAGCGCTGCCGCCCCAGCTCGCCGCGCTGATCCGCACGAACGTGAACGTGCAGGAGCTGACGGTGGAGGCCGCGCTCGACCGGGAAGCGGGAGCACGTGTACCACGCGGCGATGCTCGATCCGCACACCGCGGCCGAGCTCGACCTCGACCAGATCCACGACCTCGTCGACGCGCTGCTCGACGCCCACGGCGAATGGATCCCGTCGCTCAGCTGATTGCGGCTATCGGCGATGTGCGTCCATGTCGCGGTCGAACTGCTCCCAGGTTCGCTTGGCCGGGATTCGGGCGTTGGCCGGCAGCCAATCGATGCCGCCCTTGCTGATCCGCAGCTCGCCGAACTTCTCACCATCGCTGCGGACCTCGAACACCACGTCGGCGTGTAACACCATCTTGGTGGTCGGGATGCTCATGTCGACATCGTGACTGGGCATTGAGGCTCACCTTCTCTGCGGGTCCGAGCAATGGGGGCCATTCTCCGCCGATGGCGCACCCTCGTGCCAGGCTGGCGAGATGAGCGACCTGCACGACGAAGCCAACAGCGCCCTGCGGACGCTCGTCGGGAGCGAGGCCGAGTTCCGGCCCGACCAGTTCGAGGCGATCGAGGCACTGGTGGCCGATCGGCGGCGGGTGCTCGTCGTGCAGCGCACCGGATGGGGCAAGAGCGCGGTGTACTTCGTCGCGACGCGGATGCTGCGCGACCGCGGCGCGGGCCCGACGCTGCTCGTCTCTCCCCTGCTCAGCCTGATGCGCAACCAGATCGAGGCCGGCGAACGCGGCGGTGTCCGGGCGGCGCGGATCACGAGCGACAACACCGACGACTGGGAGAAGATCGTCGCCGATCTCGACGCCGATCGCGTCGATCTCCTGCTCGTCTCGCCCGAACGGTTCGCCAACCCGCAGTTCCGCGACACCGTGCTCCCCGATCTCGCCGAACGCATCGGGCTGCTCGTGATCGACGAGGCGCACTGCATCAGCGACTGGGGTCACGACTTCCGCCCCGACTACCGCCGCATCGCCCGCATCCTCAATCTGCTGCCCGAAGGCGTGCCCGTGCTGTGCACGACCGCGACCGCGAACGATCGGGTCGTCGAAGACGTCGTCGATCAGCTCGGTCACGATCTCCTGCTGTTGCGAGGCACGCTCGATCGGCGGAGCCTCGCGCTCGACGTGCTGCATCTCCCGAACCAGGCCGAGCGCCTGGCGTGGCTCGCGCAGGCGATCCCGACGCTGCCCGGGCACCGGCATCGTCTACGCGCTGACGATCGACGACGCGCGCCGGGTCGCGGCGTGGCTCGCCGCGCACGGCATCACGGCGCGGGCGTACACCGGCGACGATCCTTTGGACGCGCGGCTCGAGGTCGAGTCGATGTTGCAGCGCAACGAGCTGAAGTGCGTCGTGGCCACTTCCGCGCTCGGCATGGGCTACGACAAGCCCGACCTCGCGTTCGTCATCCACTTCCAGATGCCGGGGTCCGCGATCGCGTACTACCAACAGGTCGGGCGCGCTGGGCGCGCGTTGGAAAATGCCGTGCGCGATCGGGCTGGTGGGCCACGAGGATCGCCAGATCCAGGACTACTTCATCAACACCGCGTTCCCGCCTCGTGCCGACGCCGAGCAGGTGGTGGCGCTGCTCGACGAAGACGAGTGGATGACGGCCAAGGCGATCGAGCGCGAAGTGAACATGCGCCACGCCCGACTCGAGAACATGCTGAAGGTCCTCGAGGTCGAAGGCGTCGTGGAGCGCAACAAGGGCAAGTGGCGGCGGACGCCAAGGGAGTGGGAGTACCCCGAGGCGCGGATCGAAGCCGTGACCGCGGCCCGGCGGGCGGAGCAGGAGCGGATGCGCGAGTACCTCAACGGCGTCCGGTTGCCTGATGGAGTTCCTGCAGCTGCGAACTCAACGACCCGTCCGCTGCGCCGTGCGGCCGATGTTCATGGTGCGTCGGCGATCATCTCGTGCCCATCGAGATCGATCGCGAGCTGGCAAGGGAGGCTGTGGCGTTCCTGCGGGGTCGGACGTTGACACTCGAGCCGCGCAAGCAGTGGCCCGACGGCAAGAAGATTCCGCTCGACCAGCGCGCCGAGATCGGCCATGTCCTATCGCACTACGCGGACGGCGGATGGGGCACCCAGATCAAGGAGCAGCGCGAAGCCGGCGAGTATTCAGACGAGGTCGCCTGGGCGTTAGCCGATCTCATCGCGAAGCAGAAGTACGACCCGGACATCGAGTGGGTCACATGCGTGCCATCGTTACGGAGCCCCGGTTTGGTGGCCGATCTGGCCCGGCGCGTGGCCGATCGTTTGAAGCTGCCGTTCGTTCCCGTGGTCACCAAGGGAAGAGAGACGGCGCCCCAACGCGAGATGAGCAACAGCGCGCAGCAGTGCGCGAACGTCGGCGGTGCGTTTGGTCTGTCCGGCCCCATGCCCAAAGGCGCAGTGCTCCTGATCGATGACCTCGTGGATTCGGGGTGGACCGTGACAGTGGTAGCCGCGTTGCTCCGCGAGCACGGTAGCGGCGAGGTGTTCCCGGCCCTCCTCGCGCAATCGAGGTCGGATTGACCACCGTCCCCTGGCCGTAGCACGCCGTGCTACGGTGGCCGGATGGCCCGCGAGATCACCCAGCGAGAGCTGCGCAACGAGAGCGGCGAGATCATCCGCGACCTCGACCGCGGTCAATCGTTCATCGTGACCCGTGCCGGCGTGCCGGTTGGCGAATTGGTGCCGCTGCGACGTCACCGGTTCGTCAGCGCCGACGCCGTCGTCGCCATCTTCCGCGGCGCTCCACCGATCGACTATCGCGACTTCCGCCGCGACCTCGACATGGTGGCGAACCAAAACGCGACTCCTCGTGCCTGACGCCCGACTCGCGCGCGGTCTGCTCGACACGTCGGTAGTCATCGATCTCGAGACGTTGGATCCCGATGGTCTTCCCATCGAGCTCGCCGTGAGTGCGATCACGATGGCGGAGCTCGCGGCCGGACCACATGCGGCCACGAACGCGAATGAGCGGGCACGAAGACAGGATCGCCTCCAGCGAACCGAAGCCGCGTTCGATCCGCTTCCCTTCGATGCCGAAGCGGCGCGGGCGTACGGACGGATCTATGCGAGCGTCACGGCTGCCAGTCGCAGGGCGCGTGGCACCCGGGCTGTCGATCTGCTGATTGCTGCGGTCGCGTGCGCCCAGAACCTCCCGCTTATCACCCGCAACGCCGACGACTTCCGTGGGCTAGATGGCCTTGTCGAAGTGGTCTCGGTATGAGGTCCATCGAGTGTCCGATCGACGACCGCGACGACTCCTCGCGCCAATCGCCGCCTCGTCATTCAGGCGGGTAGTCGCGGATCGTCTGAAGAAGACGTGCTCCGCCTTCGCCAGACGTTGGAGAAGGTCTGCGAGCGGAAGACTCTTCTCGATGCAATCGGCGGCCAGGATCGGCATCCCTGCCCCCCGCTCGGCCCCGACCTGCGCTCAGTGCCTCACGCGTGATGTAGTGCGAGAGCGGATCGGGGCAATACCGTCGTCTTCGTCGAAGGCACCACGTCCACGGTGCTCGCTGACCAGCTCGTCCTCGACAGCGACTAATACCACAAGCTCTCGTACATGACTGCGCTCGACCCTCCCGCAGGCGTCTCATCTACAGCAGTGTGGACAGTGAGCATCCCGATCGGATGATCGACGTAGTGCATGCAGGAAAACCTCCTCGGACGAACCCCCCTCGACGTCGCGGGGTCGCCGGCGAACGTCGAGCAATGCTTGAGCGCCTTGCCTCATGGATTTTCGAGCACGCCGCAACGGGAACCATCACGCAAAATGCGGTCCAAACGGAGTGCCGTTGGCGAGGCGCTGAATCCACGTAAGAGGCGACAATCGACGACGCGCGGAGGCTCCGTTGAGGCTTGCCGGTTCTGACAACATCATCCGCCTTTCCACGGGTTACTCGAGTGGGAGCGGCTTCAACAACCCGTTGTCAATGAGTACCTGGAAGTGCAGAGCGACGCTCGCCGCGAGCGTTCGATCGGTGGTCAGGAGCCCGATCTCGATGTTGCGATCGAACGCGGCTTCGGTCAGATTCGCGGAAGTGACAAGCAGAGACGACTCGTCGATGACGACCGTCTTCGCGTGTAATACGCCGTCCGGTCCGTCGAGCTCGAGCGATCGAGGGTCGTAGAAGACGTGAGGGCGTCGGTGGCCCGGCCACGCCTTGCCCCAGAAAGTCTCGGCGAATGTCCGGACGAGCTGAGCAATTGCAGTTCGGTCGCCGCGCTTTCGCTGGATGTTCAGCGCCAGCCGTACGTCGACCTCGGGGTGAGCATCCATGTGATCCGCTAAGACCCCGAATGCCTTGCGGCCGTCGAAGTAGGCAAACGAGCTAATCAATATCGACCGCGTGGCACTGCGGAAGAGTTCGTCAAAGACCGCACGCGTATCACGGGCGTAAAGCCCGGCAACCTCGGATCCCGACCACACCAAGTCGACCTGCGGCGCTTTGGACTCGACGGCCGCAATCGACCGGAGCCAGCGCGCGACCGTTCGCGTTGGCACGCCCTCGTCGGAAAGTTCGAGCAGAGCTGTGCGAACCGCATCGCATCCGTCGATTGGACCAAGCGCGGAGAGAAGGGACACTTCTCCAAACGGCGGGCCAACGACTCCCGTCTCAAGAGCTGACGCAAGCCGCTCGCGTAGGTGCGGTGGAAGTTCGAGCAAGTGGTCCATCACGCGTTCTCAAAGAACGCCGCGTTCGGCTGCCCCACGATCTGGACGACAAGCCCGCGATCCAAATAGTCGTTGCGCATTTCACATGACGGTTCGGCAACGAGAGCACATCCGTGGCAAGCCGCTCCGTGGAGCCGGCGCGCTTCGAGATCTTCACCGGGTAGATGCTGCGCGCAGATCGGGTCATTCGAGCAGAGCTCACCAGCACGAAGAGCCTGGGCGAGGTGCTCCTCAATGTGGCGGGCCTGTTGCACCAGCCCGCCAAGCGTGCCGTCGGCGTCCGAGCTTCCGGTGTACAGCAGGATTCCGTAGCGGCGGCCCTGTACGTCGGCATAGATTCGCTCTCGAATCGAACTCGCCGGGTATCCACATCGCATCGCCAACGACTGAATCAGGAGGTGCGACAACGTGTGCAATAGCACATAGGGTCCGCCCGGGAACGGCCGTTGGCTCTTGCGATCTTCGATCCAGCGGCGGTGTCCCGCTTCAAGCTGAGTCAGACGGTTACGAACGGAATCAAGAGCGAGCCAGGCATCGACGGCGTCGGCACGCAACCCGACGAAGATGCCTTCGCCACGGTTCTCAACCGCCGGAAACCAGGTTGGATCGATCGCGATGTCGGCCCGCTCGACATCGGAGTCGTAGTCGCCGTTGATGTCGGGAGTAACCGCTTCGAAGCGCGTAAACCCGACGAGCGCGACCACCTCGCGCAGCCGATGCAGCTGAATCACGGTGTCGATGGGCTTCGAACGTTCCGATCGTCTCCACGCATGGTCGGGCAGACGGCGAGCGTGAAAGTCGGGGTTGAGCGGAACATCGTCACCGAAACCCTCGGGCGCCGCGAGCAGCGCATCGAGCTCGACAAACTTGACCGGCTTGTCAACGGCGGGTCCGCGTTTCACCACCTGAATCGCCTCGAACACGTCGTCATCGGCGAACGCGGCGAGTCGTTCCATCACATCGGGTTTACGCTTGAAGATCGGAAGTTCAGTGACGCTTTGCACGATCTGGAGTTCGCTCCAGAGTTCGCGCACCGCAGCTTCGATTGCGCTGCCCTTCTCCGGGATCGACAGAACGCTCACTCCCTGCGAGAAATACGCGTTCGACGCTGTACGAATGAGCAGTCGGCTCGGCTGATTGCATTCCTCAGAGGTGTTACGCCCTAACCATGGGCGGCGCCCGTGACAGCCACCGAGTGGGTTTGTCTCGAGCAGGGTCGCTTCGTAGAGACCCCGCGACTTCTTGCACTCGCATCGAACGACAAGGTCAGCAAGGTCACCACTCGTGCCGCGTTCGTCGAGCCACAGCTGACGGCGACACGGATCCTCGGGTCCATGCACAAATCGGTACCAGTCGAGGTCATCGACATGACCTCGTGGACAGGCGCGCACGAAGCGAGTCGCGACGACTCTGAGCTTGTCGAATTTGTCTTGGTGGTCGAGCGCTCTGCGGTTGACAAGCCTTCGAGACCGCTCGCGCGTCTGGCTCGACTCGGTTTCTTGCACCACGAACCATTCGGGAAAGCGCCACGCCGTTATCCCTCGTATCGGCTGGCCGGGGTCGTTCGATGCTGCCGGCGGCGCGAAGAGTCGAGGTGCGACTACACCGGTGAGCACCCTGAGTTTGGCCGCGAGACGCGGCTCTTCTATTTCTTCTAGGAACTTCGTCGCCGGCCAGGACTCCAGCCCTCCCACGATTGCTGAATGACTTGGGAGATCAATAAGTGCTCCAGGTCCGTACACGGTGAGGATCTGGCCCCGTCGGATTTGTCCGTGAGCTCGTTTGCTCATGCGTCGCCTCCCACGTCTTTTCCAGTGAGCTCCTTCAGAAACAGGTTTACCTCGGGCTCGACGTCACGGAGCGAGCGATTCGCTCGAAACTTGCGCTCATCTTCAGACGCGAAGTCGCGCTCGAGGATCTCGCGTAGAAGCGGACGTACCTGCGGAAGCTCATACCGCTGGTATTGGACATCGACACCGACGTCGTGTAGGTCACTGACGACCTTGTGCCAAGAATCGAGCAAATCGACTAGCCGGCTCCGCACGCTATGCAGCCGTTCCTTTCGCTCGTCTTCGTCCGCGAAAGGTTGTTGTTGAACACGCGCCGCGAAGGCGTCCAACACGGTTGCCTCGAGCATCGAACGAACCGCGTCGATACGCTCAACGCCGCGAGGCGGAGTCATCTCCGGCATGGCATGACGCGCGAGCGCGACCGCTGCACCAGCCAATCCGCGATCCAGCGCGCGCGCCGAAAACGGCGTGACGCTCGCGACCTCGACCGACCGATAGAAGGTGTCGTGGTACTGCCGAAACCGTTCGTAGTGCGAACGGTCACGCGGCTTGTGAAAGTTCAGCAGCGTCACGACAAGTCCCGGGCGCTTGTCGTCTCGTCCCACACGGCTCGTTGCTTGGATGTATTCGGCGTGTGTCTTGGGTTGACCCAGAACCACCATGAGTCCAAGGCGTTGAATATCGAGACCGACCGAGATCATGTTGGTCGCTATCGCGCAGTCGACCCGGTCCCTCTCATCCGCGCCCACTTCGAGTCGGCGACGCGCCTCGGCCACCTTGTCCGTGGAGACCCTCGACGTCAGCTCAACGATCTCGGAGAAGGTTTTGCGATCGCGAAAGAGGCCAGTTTGTTCGCCGATTCGCTTGCGGCCGCCGTACGCCTTGATCGTGTTCTGAACCTCTTCCTCGAGGATCCGGCGCGCACCACCAAGCTCGCGGAGACTGTTGAAGTAACCGAGCACAGTCATGTAGGGATCTGCGGGATTCGTCTCGTTGTTGTGTCCGCCGGCGTCGCGGTAGGCCCGTTCTGCCGCACCCATGAGGGCGAGTACGACGCGCCGCATCATCACCTTCGGGTTGCGCCCCTGAGAGGCAACGCCGAGGTAAATACGGGAAGGAACCTCGGACGCAGCACGGGTTCGGGCGAAGAAGGAGTCGCGCCGATCGGGTCCGGGTGCCGGAAAGATCTGAGTCTGCGGCCGGGCGAAGAGCGCTTGGATCTGCTCCTGCGCGCGCCTGACCGTGGCGGTCGAGGCGACAATCTTCGGCCGAACAACGGTGCCGTCGATAGGTCGAGCGCACAGCGCTTCGATCGCCGTCTCGTACAACCCGGCCATGGTCCCAAGCGGGCCGGAGATGAGATGCAACTCGTCTTGGATCACAAGGTCTGGTGGCGGGAGTGGCTCGAAGAGGCGCTTGCCTTGGCCGGGTTCAGCCGCGCCGTAGAAACCCTTTGCGTCATGGCGCACTGCACCTCCCAGCAACACGCCTGACGGACCGACCCACGGCAGCGAGGCAAACTTGTCGACAGTTGCAATCAAGAACGATGGGAGGCGGCGATACAGCGGCTCGTCGACCGCCACAATCGGAAGTGGTCGGTCGCGCGTGAAATCGCACTGATAATTCGCGCACACGACTCGCAACTCTCGTGGTTGATCGTCGTTCGGACTCAATGAGAACGAACTCGATTCGAACCGGGTGCCGCACCAAGGGCAGCTCTCTAGCGGTATCGGGGAGGGATTGCCCTTCGGGTTCGTCTTGTAGCGGATCGTCTTGATTCGCGCCGAGTCAGAACGGCCATCCCCCTTGCGACCCATGATGTTCGGCGTACCGGCTTTCCCAACCCACAGCCCGATCTCGAATGGCCACGCGCCGTAACGATCCACAGCCTTCTCACGTTCGAGTTCGAGGGCGCAGACCAAACCCGCCGCACGGCCGAGTTGATCGAGCGTGAGCAAACGCAGCGTGTATCGCATGATCACGCTTACGCCCGCGCCACCGAAACCATCGCTTTCGGCGTGCCGGAGTCGCCGAAACACCATCGCAAACGCGGCAAGGCCCAGATATGCCTCCGTCTTTCCGCCACCCGTCGGAAAGAACAGCAGATCGACCGTCTCGCGGTTCGGATCATTCGGATCTGCCAGCCCGGGCAGGTTGAGGAGAATGAAAGCCAGCTGGAACGATCGCCACTTTGGCTCAGCGATCTCTAGGCGGTACTCCAACGCGCGACCGACGGCGCGATTGGCCATTCGAAAGGCATCGAGCGCATCCGCGTTCTCCGCAAGCACCTCGATGCCGGCCTCGATGCGGCTCGCCGCAACGCTCGCCAGATTCACCAGTTGCAGCGCGGTCTCCCGACGACCGTCTGACAGCTGTTCCGCATCCGCACGCTGTTGATCTATCCACGAGCGATACTGCGCGACAATCGGTTGCAAGGCTGAACGCGCGACCGAGCCATCGCCGAGGTTGCCAAGCACTCTCATGTCGACCTGGACATCCGGAACCGCGACTGTCTCGGTCTTTTCTACTTCCGCGCTCGGAATCCACGCCGTTCGGAGGGTTCGACAGGAGCCGTCTGCGAGATCCCACTCCGCGGATACTCCGTGTCCAACGGCAAACTCCGGGCTGGCGGCGTAGTGCAGGTCGGCAACTCGCTCGTCCCAATCGGCGGCGCGGGCGCCGCGAAGGTCGGGCCACGCGACGAAGCCCGTCGCAGAAGTCACCTCGATCTCCGGTTGAAACACATACGCGAGATCACGATCCTCGTCGCCTTCTCCCGGAGAGCGGCTGTTGACAAGGAATGTAGATACCGAACGTGTGCCCGGAGGGATCTGGCCGTCGAAATCCACGCCGGCGATCTCTCGCTCCACCACATGGAGCTGAAGCCCATCCGAGCCCGGAACATCGAGGACGCGCAGATCAGGCAATCGGCGCAGCTCCACCTCGACGACCGCGTCGCGTGGAAACCGCTGCCACACGTTGGTCGGCTCGCCGTCGACCTCGGCCTCCGCGCGTTCGTATACGCCCCAGGTCACGTGGACGATCATTAGGTCGGTGTCGGCCGCGACGAGGAAGCTCAAGCCCATCGATGAGGGGAAGTACGCCTTCTTCGCTGCGCGCCGGTCATCGTTCGATTCCTCCGCTAGCCCACCGGACGCGGGGACCTCGCCCTCCATGTCGTCATCGTCCGCGTCGTCGCCGCGCCGATCGGGAGCCGAGCCAGTCGGAATCAGAAATCCGGTCAAGTACCACACCGACGGGCGTATCCAACCAGGGAGCTGTTCGTCGGCGTAAGCGTGACTCGGCCACGGACCGACGAGGTCAAGGCGAAGGGCGTCAACTAATCGTTCGCGAACCTCGAAGGACGACAGCGTCGAAGCACTCACGTCGCCGCCTCCGCGTCCAGACGCGCCGGGTTCCAGATTTCTTCGGCCAGACGCCGGTAGAGCTCCTGACGTTGGTCGAGATCTGCCTTGCGGAAATCAGCGTGGGCAGCGAAGGGCAGATCGTGATCAGCAATCAGCCTTCGAAAGCCGGGATTGCGTTCGTACGCCTGCTCGTGAAGGCTCTGCGCGAGCAGATTTTGTTCGAGGTAGTGCTTGCGCTTCTTGCCGTACTCGAGATCGCCATAGCTCGCGTTGAAGCTCTTCGGGAGCAGCAAGAGACCACCAATTCGGTTGCGGTACTCACCGAATTCGCTCTGGTGCGCGAACTCGTCGGTGTGGCGCTCTGGGTGGTTGGCCCAGATGTGTTCAATCTCGTAGCCGATACGACCTCGCTTCGCGTACTCGACGTACCGCGACGCCTGACCGGACTCCGTCTCGATGTAGTCCGTGATTCGGGCGAGCATGCGATGCACTTGACGGCCGTTTGCTCCGTGAAGTCGGAAGGCCTCGTTGGCTGAGAACGGAGTCTCCGTATCCGCTTCGAGTCGACCGCGCAACACTGCTACTACCTCGTCGACGGAGCGGGCACGTATGTCGCGAGTGACCAGGAACATCGCGTACTGCATCGTTGAGTAGTCGATCGCCCGGAAGTTCCAGATCCGGCGGTTGATCAGGATGTCGAGGTAGGCGGCGACAACCCGAAGCTTGCGTCGCGCCGTTTCCTCCGTGTCCGCGATGCTGAGCGGAGCCAAGAGCGCTGCGTATTGCAGTGTGAAGTTGTGTTGCGCGTTGAAATACACGCGCTCGAGACCCGGCTCAAGTGTGCCGGCCGCCTTGCGCAGCCGTTCATACCAGGTCGCATAGAACGCAAAATCTCGTTCGATGAAGCGGGCAAACTCTGTGCTTGATGTCAGACCGAGTCGGTCCTGATGATCACGCACCCAGCGGTGGAACTCAGTTCCGATGAGATCGAAGTCCTCCGGTACTGCACCGCGCCGACGCTCGCGAATGCTTTCGGCGTATTGACTCCGCAGCCACGACTTGATCGCGTCAGCGTCCTCGTCCTTGCCGACATTCATCAGTGCCTGGACTCGCTCGCGCCAGACCTGCCCCGAGCGGACTCGCTGCTCACCGTCGGAGATATTTGCGAGGAGGTAGCCCTTGAGCATGTCGGCCGGGGTGAGTGACAGCCCACGATCGTTCATCGTCTCGAAGATCGTGTAGGCGTCGCTGTCGGAGTACGCCGTGATCTCGACGAGGTGAACGTTCTCTACGAGCCAATCGACGAAGAAAGGAAGCGCTTCTGCCCGAAGCTCCTCTGGGAATAGCTCACGCAGGTCCCCGTATCGCTCGAGGATGTTCGCCACCGACTCCGACGGGTTGGGGTCGGCAAATTCCTCGCCGCGATACAGCGACTCCATGCAGTCGGTACGATCAGGGACATCAAGGTTGAACGATCGCTTGCCGTACCTCTGCGAGAAGACGAGGTCGCTGATCTGACCTCGCTGTTCTGAGTCGTCGAGAAGCTGGTGAACGAAAATAAGCAGCAAGGTCAGCGTGGTCAGCCGCTGTTGACCGTCGATGATGAACTTCTCGCCGTCCTTGTCGCTAACGATCACGGACCCGAGGAAGTAGTGCCCATACTCCGCGACATCGCTGCGATCGTTCCCTGCGTCATGACTTGCAAGGAACTTGTCCGCAAGATCATCGATTAGTTCGGCGACCTGCTTACGCTCCCACTTGTACTCGCGCTGGTAGTAGTCAATGGAGTACTTGCGGCCACCTAAGAGCTCACGAATGGTACGGCCCTTGCCGTCAATCTCGCGCGAGGTTCGCGCCACATCGGCCATCAGAGCATTGCCTCCGTGTTCGTTGTCTTCGCCTTCGTGCGGCGCGGCGCGCTGGCGTGCGCGGCCGACGCTCCCAATCTCGTTTCGTCTGCAGCGCGCAAGGCGTTCAGCTCAAGGAGCCGGGCGAGTACTTCGTCGCGCACCTCATCAGGCCAGCGGTATCGCCACGGCTTCCTCCTCACACCGACCGCTTCGTCATCCTCGAAATCGAGCAAAAAGACGCAACCTGTTGGTACATCATGCCAGCCGTACGCATCGAGAACCTCCCGGTCAACCGCCTCGTGCAGTTCACGAAGCCTCAGTATCGACGGATCGCGTTCCTCTGGGTCATGGAACCGGTTGTAGGTCGTCGTCAAGCCGTCGCTCTCGACGAGCATGAGTCCGCTCCGAAACTCATCTAAGAGAGCGCCGACCGACCCGATGTCAGCACGCTCGTGCCATCGGTCGGGAAACGGGAACGTCTCAAAGCAATCTGATGGTGCGTATACCGGGTCATCTTTCATAGTCGAGCCGAAGGTCCGCGCCCAGACCTCATGAACCCGGCTCTGTAGCGAACCGAGAGCGGCGTGGTTGTCGAAGGGAAACACAATCAACTTGTGGCTGAAGACGGCACCTGCTGGCAAGAGACAGAACGCGCCGGTACGACTGGTCTGCGAAATGACAATCACTCGTTCTAATCCGCGCGCCGCGTCTGCAAGGCCAGCTGCCGGTCGCGCAAACATCCACCACCTCGCAGGGTTCACGATCGATGCTTGGTGCTCGCGATCCGGTCGTACTCTTTGTTCGACGATCTCGAGCAACCTCGGCCAGTTTCTACGACACTCCTCCAGCGGTCGCTCGCCGAAGTTGATGACGTAGCGATGCGGTTCCTGAGTCGGGCTGGTGTTGACCTCGTTGCCACCTATGTAGGGGAAGATCACCTCGGCGTTTCGCGGATTCTCTTCGATTAGTCGCTGCATCTCGGCGATTGAGCTCGCAACGCCCTTCGTATCCGAGTCGTCGAACGTGAAGCCCATTCCGAGCACATAACTACCCACGAAGCTCTTGCCCGTATTGGCCGAGAGGCGAGCCGGGTCGTCATTCCCTCCGCGGTGAAAGAGAAACGCAGTGATGACCTCTACCTCGCGCCCGTCGAGGAACCTCGCGCTCACGTAGTCGCCTTTCATGACATGCACGACGCTGACGACAACCGCTGCGAGGCCAGGCCATTTCAGGCGCCTGCGCGCTGAATAGATCTCACCACCGTTTGTGCAGATCCATCTCAGCCCGCTCGACCGAGTATCACCCTGCGCGATTGTGTTCGTCGCGATCAGGCCGAACGTCCCGCCAGGTCGGATGAGATTAAACGCTCGCCGATAGAAGTGCGCGACGACGTCCGCGTTGCCGTGGGTTCCGGCATGGAGATCCTTCAACCACTCGGTGTAACGATCGACATTGCCAGCGGAGATCGTGTTCTTGCCTCCAAAGGGAGGGTTGCCGACGATCGCGTCAAAGCCGCTGGGAACGCGTTCGAAGACCTCGGGAAACTCGATAGGCCAGTGGAAGGGCGCGAGCGGAGGTACGTCGTGACGGCGGCCATCGAGCCAGCCGCGAAGCTCCTCCGCACTGCCGTCAAGGACGGCTCGAGCGTAGGCGACTCGCTGAGATTCGCGACTCTTCGGCTTAGGACCATCGAAGTACGCGGCGACGACCAGGTCGCCGTAGAGGCGAACCTTGTCAAGCTCGTGTTGAGTATCTCGCCAGAGCCCATCCAGCTCCCAATCAGCAATCGTTTCGTCGGCGTCGCGGATCTGCCCGCGCAGGTCGTTGATGGTCGAGACGTGGTCACGGATCTGCATCGTTTCGAGACCCGCCTCGAACGTCTGCGCGTCGCCGGACCAATGGAATGACTCGAGTTGGCGGGTGGAGAGGCCCACCAGTGAGTCGCCATGGCGGAGCGCATGATCCACGAAAGTCAGAGCGTGCTCGCGTGCGAGAGTGACGAGCCAGAGCGAAACCTTCGCGAGATCGACCGCGACCGGGTTTCGGTCGACACCGTAGAGGCAACGCTGGGCGACGAGGCGGCGCGCGAACACGATGGCGTCTTCGTCGGGCGGGATCGTCGGCTCGGCGTCGTGATCCTGCCACGCACGAACCAGCGCATCTCCGAGTTGGCGGCATGCTTCGACAAGGAACGCGCCGGAACCCATCGCCGGATCGCACACCTTGAGGTCGAGGATTTGGTCAGGGCGAATGCGACCGTCTGCCTCGATTCGAAGGCGATCTAGAATCGGTTCCAGCGTGATACGCACGATCGGCTCGGTTAGCGATCGCGGCGTGTAGTGGGATCCAGAACGCCGACGTTCCTCGCTCGGTTGCAACACCATTGCGCCCGGAGGCACCAAATCAGGCGAGGCTGCCCTGTCGGCGACGGCATCGAGCGCGGCGTGCAACTCCTCGATGCTCGACGCCGATTTGACAACCTGTTTGATCTTGTCGCCGATCTTTCGATCGGCGCGGTCGCGGAACCACTTTTCTCGCTTGGCGCTGGGCTCGCCGAGGAGTCGGTCGAGGTCAATCGTCGTCGGGGCTCCGTGGCGCTTTTGCGGACGTATCGCGATCGACCGTCCCGTCGCGATCTCGAGCCGGAAGCCCATCATTGTTTCGTACACGGAGCCGATCTGCTCGACATCCAACGCTCGATAGGAGATCCGTTCACCGTCGAGCACAAGGAGGTCTTCGAGCGCGCGGAATATCGTGCCGTCGGGGACGAGGGGCGGCTCGATCCGTTCGAATATCTGGCGTGCGCCAGAGCCGTGGCGGCCCTCCAGGAATGGGAACCGGTCGGGATCGAAGAGAACTCCATGACGGCGCGGGAGGTGGAGGGCTCCCGCTTCGGCACCGTCGTGGATCAGCCGAAAGAGCACAAGGAGCTGAGCCCACGCGCCAAACCGCTGGTCCATCGTGTCCGGGAAAAGTGCGGCATCTTCACGGAGTCGCGTGTAGAGCCCTGCGAGCGAATAGTGCTGCGTGAACACGTCATTGCCCGGGAGCATCGCCCGTTCTTCCGAATAGAGGAGGAAGACCAAGCGGAGAATCACGGTGAGCAGCGAGCGGTAAACCTCGTCCGGGTCATCGCGGAGTTCGTCGCGAAGCAACTCGCCTTTCGACGCATCGTGAGCAGCTTGGAAGCCGCGAAGCAACTCGTACAGGGCATGCAGCACTTGTTCGGCGAGCCGCTCGCTGACCTCGTTTTGGAAGCTGCGACTATCGTCGAGTAGCGCCGTAAGGCGCTCGGCACGTGGCAATGCAAGCAGTCGCTGTTGACCGAGCAGCAGGCGAAGCGCGGTAGAGATCGGGCGGCCCGCGGTCTGGGTCATGTCGGCAACATGGAAGTCAAGCCACCCTGAGCTCTCACCCCGCGGGGCGGAGATCAACCGCAGCGTTGAACCGTTGCAGAGCAATCCCGCCGAAACGTCGGTGTCGCGAAGGAGTCTTTCCATGCGACTGTGGGGCGATGCTTCCAGACCGTGGCCGTCCTGCAGTGCCGTGTCCAAGTCGACGCCGGCGCCTAGTACGCAAACGAGGAGTTGCCAGGCCGGCCTTCCAGCGAGGGGCTCGAGCTCACGTACTGCGTAGTCCGGCCTGAGCGTCTCGCCGTATTCAGGAAGCACGACCTCGAGCTCGGGCGGGATCGGAGTGTCGGCTGTTCCGGCGTAACCCTTGGATGCGAAGTCCCAGTCGAGAGCCGTCTCGGCGAACGAACGGAAATCGGCGATGATCGGTTCGGGTTCGGCATTTGGCCGCAGGACGCGCTCCTCCGTCGCGGCGCGCAGCAGCCGTTGCCCTTGGGCGTCGTTGCGATCCAGAATCGCGCCGGCCCGCGAGAGCTGGGGCCGAGAACACGAGCCCGGTTGGCCGTACGTATCCGAGCCATTCGAGGTGCGCCAGGATGTGGGGATCGACCTTCGCCATGACTCAGTTCGTCTCCGGCCAGAGGTAAACGACCCCGATCGGTTCGATGCGCTTCGTTCGGACGTCGTAGAAGTCGCGAATGCGGACAGGCTCGTTTTGAAGGTCGTGATCGAACTGGTCGAGCCGACGGCGCCACGAGTGGACATTCGCTTCCACCTGCCGCCGAGCCTCGTCTTCGAACCCAAGCGTGAGCTGTTCGAAGTCGCGGTCGTACCTCGACAATTCGCGCTTCACTCGATCGCGCTGTTGTTCCAGCGTCGTCTCAAGGTCGGTCGCTTCACGACTCGCACGCGCCGCGAGCTTCTGCGCCGCAAGTTCTGCGGCGGCCTCGGCACGAGCAACGAGCTGCGGTCGAAGCTCGTCCACGTCCCGCTCCCTCGTTTCCAGCAGTCTTTGTTGAATCGCCATGTCGGGCGCCACTCGCAATTTCGCAGCCGAGCGCGTCTTCGAGTAGGTCGAGGGTCAGCGTTTCCGCGTCGCGTCCGTAGGCCTTGAGCGGGTCCTTTCGGCGGCTCGGATCGACCCAGCGTCCAGTCACTACGACTACTTCTTCGTGTAGTCGCTCCGCGCCGCGACCGTAGAGCGCGAGTCTCCCGAGCAGAATGACACGCGGGACCGAGTCGGACGCTTGCGCGAGACAGGCACGTGACAGGTCGTGATGCACGAATCCCTGCGAGCGAAACCGCGAGAGGAGGCGTTGCGCGACTCGCTGTTCAAGATGTAAGTGCACGGTGTCGTCGGTAAGGATTCCCGCGTCCTCGAAGACAATGGGGCGAATCGGAGCCTCCCGGCGCCAGTCGGCCAACCTCTGATCGGAACGGCGCGGTACGCGGAGCGTGTCGAGAGTTGAGGCCCACGTGGCATCGGAATGGGCGCGATGGTCAAGTGGGGGGAATGTCCAGACGGGGTGACCGTTCGCATCCTGCTCCTCGACAAGGGGCGCAGCGTCGAGTAATTCGAGCGCACAGGAAAGGGCTTGACGGAACGGCTCGGGTTCGAACCGAACCCACGCACGCGAATTCTGCAGCAGGGTTTGACAGCGTTCGATCTGCGATCGCAGAACGTCTTGGCGTTCGCGAGTCGCTTCGAGTTCCTCGTCGGTAATGCGCTTCCGTTCCTTCTCGAGGTTGGCTGCTCCGATCTCACTGGCAAGCTCGTCTGCCTCGCCGTGACGGATACCCCGGCGCAGGCGCCGCTCGATGTCGTCGTCGATGACACTCGAGAGGCTGCCGAGTTCCTTCTTGATCGTCTCGGTCTTCTTCACGAGTACTTCGAGAACTCTGTCTTCAACCCGCTGGGGAAGTACGAAATAGTGGCAACGCACCTCGGGCGCGGGCTGAAGCTTGCGATCGATACGGCCGTTGCGCTGTTCGATACGTCCCGGATTCCAAGGAAGGTCGAAGTGAAACAGGTCGGCGCAATGCGCTTGGAAGTTCAAACCTTCTCGGGCGGCGTCGGTGGCCAGGAGAATGCGAAGCGGATCCTTGGCGGGATCCGTGTTGAAGCGGCGCTGGATCTCCTTGCGATTGGTGCTGCTCGTGAGTCCATCGATGACTTCGATGCGGTCGTCGGCGCGGTCGGTACTTTCGATGGCCCGTTCGAGGATGTCCTTGAGGTAACGCTTGGTGCCCTCACGATTCTCCGTGAAGATGAGGACGCGCCGATCGTTCCATTGCGCAGGGTCGCCATTGGGCGCCCGTCCGATTGGCGGTAGCTCGGGGCAGAGGTTGGCGCGGATCCAGTCGATAAGAGCGCTGATCTTCGCGTCCGGACGATGTCGATGCTCTTCGGCGATTTCTTCCATGCGATCGAGCAGATCCTGCTCGAGTTTCCACTGTGCTGATTCGGGTTCGTGCACCGTTTCGGATTCCGCGGCCGCGGTGATCGCCGTAACCTCAGCCGCCTCGTCGGCGGCTTCATCCGCGGGAGTCCACGACGCGCGATCATCGTCCGAGTCCGCGGGCCGCAGGAACAGCGACTCTTCGTCTTGGACCTCTTCGGAGAGCGCCGCGCGCTTGGAGACGTTTGCCTTGTCCCACTGTCGACGAACTGTTTCTCGGTGCACCTTCAAGGTTCGCGCGAACGCTTCCGTCGATGACAGCAGCCGCTGCTGCAAGCCGACGACAAGCAATCCAGCGGCAGCCTGGGCACGACGTGAGCTGCCCTCGAAACGGGTTTCGCGCGCGGTTCGGTACTCGTCAAGGAGTCTCGAGAGCTCAAGTTCGGGTGCATCTTCTGGGAGTCCGTCGATCGCGATGCGCTCGACGACGCGTTTCGGGAAGCCGCCCTGCACGCCACGGATATCTTCCTTCAGTCGGCGCACCATGATTTCTTCCAGAGCCTTCGGCCGAGCCTTCACACCGCGGGTGAAGCGATAGGGATCGAGCAGCTCGAGCAGCGTGGAGAAGCTGTTCGAGTGGCCATTGTGCGGCGTTGCAGACAGGAACAAGCGGTGCTCGAATCGCGACGCAAGATCGCGAACTGCGCGAGTGAATTTGGTCTCGATCCCGTAGCGACCGCCGCTAGAGGGCGCGGCGTGATGCGCCTCATCGAGGATCAGCAAACTGCCGGGAAGGAGCGGGCCGAGCCAGGCGCGCATCGGGTCTGTGTATGCCGGATCGATGAGCAGGTTGTGCGAAATCAGGAAGCGGCTGTGGGTCATCCACGGATTCACGCCGAACCCGCGCTCGCGGCGCATGCGGCTGAGGTAGGCGCGGTCGAGAATCTCGAACACCAGCCCGAACCGCTCCTCGAGCTCGGCCTTCCATTGCTCGAGCACCGACGGCGGCGCAGCGACAACGATCGTCTTGGCCTTGCGCCGCAGGAGGAGCTCACGGGCGATGAGACCGGCTTCGATCGTCTTGCCGAGCCCGGTGTCGTCCGCGATGAACAGGTTGACCCGCGGAAGAAGGAGAGCTTTGCGAAGCGGCTCCATCTGATACGCGTCGATCTTGATCCCGGCACGAAACGGCGCCTGGAAGATTTGTGGATCCGTTGCCGTCACACAGTTCCACCGGAGGGTGTGCAGAAACGCGGAGAACTGGTCGGGATCATCGAAGCCTTGCGAGCCGAGACCGCCCCAGGCCTCGTCCCGGAAGATTCGACGGTCGATTTCGAAATCCCAGTAGACGTCGATGGTCATTCCCTGCGCGTCGTCGTCGGCGCAAGCCAGGTGGACGAGTACTGATTGACCGGTTAGTTCGGGATCCGCCACCTCTTCCACAAACCATCGGCGCGACCGAACCTGGACTAGGTCACCCACCTGTGGCGGGCTCTCCGGAAGCATCGACGGCACGCGCACATTCGAGTGATGTCCGGTTGTGCCCTGAGTATCTGCCGTCACTAAACCACCGTTATTTCGGATCTGATTTCCATTTTCACGACGCTCCGATCCAGCGGACACCAGTATCCGAACCTCGAGCCCGGGCGACCGACCAGCTGAGGCTACGCGAACCCTGGGACACGGGTGGCGGGAATGACCTCGCCGGGCGTGGTGCCGGCGGCGTGAGTCTCAGGCCACGATCGTCGACGCTCGAACATGCGGAAGTCCGCGGTTCCCCAGCAAATCGGCCGTCTGACTGAAGCACCTCACCATCGACGCCTACCCTGGTCGGCTCATGACCGGCGCGACTTGGACCGACGACGCGTGCTCGCTCGTGGACGCGTTCCGACGCGGAGACCGCTCGCCACGCGAGGAGCTGGAAAGTTCCCTTGCCGCGATCGACGCCTCCGATCTCAACGCGTTCTCCTTTCTCGACCCCGAACGTGCGCTCGACGCGGCCGAACGCGCCGACATCTCGCAAGCCGTTCGGCGGGGTTCCCGTAGGGATCAAGGAGCTCGAACCGGTCCTGGGGTGGCCGCAGACCGAAGGGTCGCTCGTCTTCAAGAACCGGATCGCCACCAAGACCTCGCACCGTCGTCGAACGACTCCTCGAAACAGGCGGCGCGACTCCCGTCGGGCTCACCACCGCCTCCGAATTCGGTGGGCTGAACGTCAGCGTCACAAAGCTCAACGGAGTCACGCACAACCCTTGGCGGCACGGCAGCACCACCGGCGGATCGAGTGCCGGCTCCGCAGCCGCGGTCGCGGGCGGGCTAGTCCCATTAGCAACGGGCGGCGACGGGGGCGGCTCCATTCGCATCCCCGCGGGCTACACCGGTCTGCTCGGCATGAAGGGCACCTACGGCCGCATCCCTCGCGGTCCGCACGCCTACTTCACTCCGGGCACCATCGTCCTCGGTTGTCTCGCCCGCTCGGTGCGTGACGCGGCCCGCTACTTCGACGTCTGCAGCGGCTACGACTCGCTCGATCCGTCGAGCCTTCCGAAGCGCGCCAACTGGGAAGCCAACCTCGGCACCAACGACCTGCGCGGTAAGAAGGTCGCGATCGTTCCCAACCTCGGCGGCGTCACGCTCGAACCGGGCGTCGAAGCCAACCTCCGCGCCTAGCCGCGCAGAGCTCATCAAGAACACGGGCATGGTCGAGGTCGACCTCACCATCGAACTCCCGAATCTCGCCGCGCACTGGATGATGGGCAACCTCGCGACACTGCTCGACGAGCTCGGCAACCTATGGCCCCGCTGCGCGCCCGAGCTCACCGACGAGATCAACGTCGGGCTGTTGCTCTCGCAGTCGATGCTCAACCTCTACACGGCCGCCGTCACCGAAGGGCAACGCATCCGCGCCAACGAAGCGATGGCCGCCGCGTTCGACAAGGTCGACTTCGTCATCGCCGCGACCAACCCCGGTCCGGCGTTCGCGGCCGACGCCACTGACAGCAGCCCCACCTCGAGCTTCCTCGACTGGGCCCAAGGCGAACTCGGCGGTGCAACTCGGCGTTCCGCAGTCTGATGGCCGGCGTGCGCTTCGCCGGGCGCCGCGTTCCCGAAACTGCCGTCGACGATCCTCGACAGCTTCACCCAGCACTTCCCCGACCTCGTGCAGATGGGCGCGCTCACCATCATCTCGAACATCTACGGAAACCCCGCGGTCTCGATCCCGAGCGGCTTCGTCGACGGCCTCCCCGTCGGCATGCAAGTGCTCACCCGCCACCACGCCGACGAGCTCCTCTTCGACGTCGCGCTCGCGGTCGAACGCGAAACGCCATGGCCGCTCGTCGCGCCGAACGCGACGGCCGGCACTCGGCAGAGCACTCCCACCGAAAGCGGCGCACCCACGCCGTAGGCTTTCGATCATGGCTACACCCACTCCCGATCCTCGGCCGACGGAAGCCGAGACAGCGGAGCGACGCGCCGCTTACCGCGCGTCGTACGAAGCCCAGAGGCGAGCTGCTCGCGACCCGCAGCTCATGACGACCCTTTCCAAACGGATCGCCGAACTGAACGAGAAGTACGCCGAAGCCGACGGGTAGTGGGCCTCGCGATTTCTCCGGGCTCGACCCGCTTCTTCCGACCTGTTGATGTCTCGCCCAGGCAGTCATGGTCTCAAGCGGTTGACGGATACGCGACACTGGTGACGAGCAGAAGGAACAAGACGATGGCGAAGCAGTTGAGCAAGGCGGCCAAATCGGCCCGGATCGTGACCCCCAGCAAGGGGTCGTCCGCTCGCGCGAAGGCGACGCGCGAGGCAACGTCGATGCTGTCCAAGAAGCCATCGATCAACCCCACTCGGCTTACTCGAGGGAAGTAGCGGGCCGAGTACCTCGGCTCGCGGATGACGGCAGCAGGCCGAAAGGCCCAGACCCGCAAAGTCCACTCGATAACCGAACTGGCAGTCCCGGACGAACTGCTGGTCGACACGGCGTTCGTCTACGCCGCGCTCGAACGAGGCCAGACCTGGCACGCGGAGTGCGCACGGTTCCTGGAACGCGCCGCCGAAAATCAGACCGCGTTCTTCTTCAACCGGCTGATGGAGATCGAGCTGCGCGAGGTCGCCTACAAGGGCGCCTTCGAGCGGCGCTAGAAGAAGGACTGGCGCAAGCACCGATACGACGGACGCACCCGTAATTCGGCGACGCGTCAGGCGGCCAATCTGTTCCTCGCCTGGACGCGCTTCCTGGCCGCCAACTCTTACGCTCGAGTTGAACTACACGAGGTCGATCACCTGGTCGATGGATACATGGCGCTTGGCCTCGGTTCCTACGACGCAGTGCACGCGGCCACCGCGGCGTTCGTCTCGGTGGATCACGTAGCGACCCTCGACGCGAGCTTCGCCTTGGCAACCGATCTCACGATCCACATCGACCCGTCGAGGTTGAGCCGATGCCGCAAGACGCGCGGCGGACAAGGGCGCTTGTTGTAACCGCTGCGACGCCCACTACTTCTTGAACGTGAACGTCACGATCGTCTTGGCGGGGATCTTCAACAACCAGGGGCCCGACGTCGGTGCGACGCGGCTCGGGCGCGGCGACCAGGTTGTCGTTCGCGTTGGTCATCGCCACGCCCGTGCCGATCGTCTGACCACCGGGAACCTTCAACCCGTACGTCGCCGTCGTCGAACCCTCGTTCCACGTCACGACCGTCCACCCGCGTCGGGCTCGTGAACGCCATCGCGTGCACATCCGTCGGCAAGCCCGTGACGTCGTGGCGCACCGCGCCCGGCCGCACGTACCGACTGAACTGACCCATCACGTAGAACCGCTTCGTAGATGAAGAGCTTCGTCACGCCGTCGGTCGCGCCGTGCTGGTCGTAGTACATCAACCCGTCGTTGAAGCCCTTCGTGTTCACCTGCTTCGGACACTCCGGGTCGCGCCTTCGGATCGCAACCGAGCACCGGCGACAACGCCGTCCACCAGTACCACGCGCTGTCGCCGGCCACGGTGAGATCGCTCTCGATCTGATCGGCCATCCAGAAACCCTGCGTCATCGTCGGGTCGTAGTTCGCACCCGAAGCTCGTCGCAACCCCACCCGAACCCTTGTAACAGCAGATCTCCGTCATCCACGTGGGCTTGTGGAACTTCGCGGCGATCGGCGGCAACAACGCCCGCAACTTGTCGGTCGGATAGTCGTAGGTGTGATGCGCGATCGCGGCGACGTACTGCGCGGTCCCCGGAACCGACAGCCACTGCGGTGCTTCGTCGGCGAGGATCACGTCGGCGGTCGTCTCGTCGGCGATCACCTTCGTGTACGGCGCGCTCTGCGCGAGCGCCTTGCCCAGCGCCTGCACCACCGTGGCCCGCTGCGCGACCGGAACCTGCCATGCCTTCTTGCCCGCAGTCGCCGAACGCGTTGTCGGGCTCGTTCATCGGGCTCACGTACTTCAACGTGATGTGGTCGGTGTCGTGCAACGTCTTCACGATGCCGACGAGATACTCCGCGTACGCAGCTTCCATTCCCGGCTTCAGGTTCCCGCCGCACGGCTTGCCGTTCGTCGTGAACTGCGCGGCGCACTGTTCACGAACCCGGTGAGGATCGGAACGCCGGCCGTGCTCGCGGCGCGCCAGGAACGACCGGCCGGCAGTGTCGGCCGTGAACTCCTTCGGCGCGCGATCGGGCGTGGTCACACCACTCCCGCCGCCGCCGATGTTGTACCGGTAGCCCGAGAGCGCGATGCCGGTCGGCGATGAACAGCAACGTCGTCGACCGACGCCTTGCACGACCTTCGGGAACTCCGCGAGATCGATCGGCCACCACGCCCCCGACGCGCCGAATCCCTGCGATCGTCTGCCGTGCCACCGTGCTGACGGTCGCGACGTGCAAGTTCGCGGGCGTCGGCACCGTCTCCGACGGAACCAACCCCGGCGGCACCGAGATCGAGAGCGACGGCGACTGGTGCTTCGCCTTCGTCGTGTGTGACGACGACGAGCACGCGCCCGCCACAAGGGCCGCCACCACGAACGCAGCGGCGACGCGCGCGAATCGGAATCTCATCCCCACGACTTCCCGTAGCCGCTCACGTCGAGCACTTTGCCGGTGAAGTCGGTGTCGATCTGTTTCGCCAGGTATGCGACCGGCGGCCCGACGTCTTCGGGCTCCTGCCAACCGCTCCAGTCGAAGTCGGCGCCGAACTCTTCGGTCGTGTGCTCGGTGCGCACCGCGCCCGGTCGCAACGCGTTGATGTTGATCCCCAACGGCCGCAACTCCGGCGCCGCCGCGGAAGAGAAGCGCTCCAACGCGGCCTTTGCCACCGAATAGATCACGTAACCGGGCGGCATCATCGCACTCACCTCGTGCGCGGCCGCGCCCGACGAGATGTTGATGATGCTCCCCCCACCCTGACCCTTCATCACCGGCGTCACCGCCTGCACGAACAGATACAGACTCCGCACGTTGACGCGCATCGAGTCGTCCCACATCTGCACGGTCGACGTGTCGAGCGGCGCCTGCGTCGGCGTCATCGCGTTGTTCACCAACACGTCGAGCCGCCCGAACTCCTTGACCGTCCCGTCGATCAGACCCTGGATATCCGACTCCACGCCGATGTCGCAGCGGATCGCGACCGCTTTACCGCCCTCGGCCTTGATCGCGTCGACGGTCTCGTGGATCGTTCCCGGGAACTCGCCCGTGTTCGGCTCCACCGTGCGCGCCGCGCACACCACCGACGCGCCCTGCCGGCCGAGATACGTCGCCAGCCCCTTCCCGATCCCTCGCGAGGAACCGGTCACCACGATCACCTTGCCGTCGAAGTCGCCAGTGGTCATGCGAGCATCCTGGACGCACACCGCGCCCGTCGGCCAATCCACCTCGGGCCAATCCTTTTGGCCGCCTGTGGTGTGTCATGGCCGAGTGGACGACGGCAGATGAGGGACGCGCCCCGAGAGTTCGAGGTCATGTACCGCGGCGAGTACGGGCGGTTGGCGCGCGGCCTCGCATCGTTCGGCGACGGCGCCGAAGAAGCAGTTCAGGAGGCATTCGTGAAGGCGTTGGTCCGGTGGCGACACGTCGGGAGCTTGGACGACCCGGCCGGATGGGTGCGTCGCGTCGCCGTGAACCAGCTCCTCAACCAATGCCGGTCGCGCGTTCGGGAAACCGCCGCGACCGCGCGCCTCGCCAACACCCCCGTCGACGCCGCGAATGCCGACCGCCTCGACGTGCACTACGCCGTCGACGCGCTCTCACCACAACAACGGATCGCGGTCGGGCTCCGCTATGGCGGCGGCTACGCGATCGACGACGTCGCCACCGCGATGGACCTCTCGGTCGGCGCCGTGAAATACCACCTGCACACCGCGCGCGAACGGCTGCGCGCCACCCTCTCGGAGGACCGTGATGGATGACAACGATCACCTCGACGACGCGTTCACCGACCTGATCGCCGCGCGCCGCGTGACGATCGCCGACGAAGACGCGACGTACAACCGCGTCGTCGAACACGCGCACCGGCGCATCGCCCGTCGCCGATTCGCGGGCGCGACGCTCGCCCTCGTGATCGTCGGCACCGGCGCCGCCACCATCGCGATCGCAACGCGCCCAACCGGCACCGTCGCCGTGCAGGCCGCCGCGAGCGCTTCTCCGACCACCCGCGCGACAACCACCACGTTGCCTTCACCGCCGGTGACGACTGTCTCGAAGGCATCGCTCGGTATCGAGATCGAAAAGGGTGGAACCATCGTCGTCGGCACGATCACCGGCTCCCGGGCCGCGGGCACGGGCATTGCCCCCGGCGACCGGATCGTCTCGATCAACGGCCACGACACCGCCGACGCGAGTGCAATAGCTCTCGCGCTCAAGTCGACGCACTCGGGTCAGATGCTCCACATCACATGGCAGGACAAGCAGGGCCACGACCACTCCGCCGCCGTTCCGCTCCCCTAGCCCATCACGTTGGCGCACCGCCCGCGAGCATGGCGGCATGACCGACGGAACGATCCCCGGCACCACGCCGATCACGAACGAGTACATGTTCGAGATGCTCGGGAAGACGAAGACGTACTCGCTCGTCTTGTTGAAGTCATCGACGAACTACGGGACGGCCGAGGCCGAGCCGATCGTGTTCGAGCACGGGCGCCGCAACTTCGCACTGCGGGCGGAGGGCGCGTTGTCGATCGTGTGTCCCGTGATGGACGACACCGATCTGTGCGGCATCGGCATCTTCACCGGTACCGCCGAAGAAGTCGCCGCGATCATGGACGACGATCCGGGCGTGCAGGCCGGCGTGTTCACCTATGAGGTGCACCCCGTCCGCAGCTTCCCCGGCGATTCGCTCGCCTGAAGTTCGCTCGCCGAGAAGCGGAACGAGTCCCTGCTGGGCCCGGCGCCTTTGCCGGGCCCAGACAGGACTGTCCTGGAAGAACTCTTCAGCGACGCTTACGCGTCGGTGTTGATGGCTTCGACCGCGCGCCGCACCTCGGAGAGGCGGTAGCGGCGGTGTCCGCCCATCGTCTTGATCGCGCTCAGTCGGCCCGAGCGTGCCCAACGGGTGACCGTCTTGGCGTTCACACGGAACATGGCCGCGACTTCGGCCGGCGTCAGCAGCTTGTCGGCGTCTGCCTGATCGTTCGACATCGCGACACCTTCCCTTCGTTCGTACACGGTTCGTGATGTCCGCACTGATCGGCCGCTGATCGCGCAGATTCAGGGATTTCATTCACGAAGTGCCGAAAACGACACTCCGGCCCGAACCGACCCCACCCGCACAACGCCCGCAACCCTGGCCCCGCGGTCGGCAATTGGCCGCAGCATGTACTCCGGGTTTTCTGCGGATTACAACTCTTCACTCCTGCCCCACAGGCCCCACGAGCAAGTGCACTATCGGCCTGGGCGCTGTACGCTCACCGAGAGAGGCAGGACGGGTACGAAGGGTCGAGCGGGCGGCTTTTCCGAACGGTAGCTGGGAGGCAACCGTGGCTGGAAGCCGAGAATTTCAGCGGTGAAAGCGCGCCGAAAGGGCGTGCCCCCGCAATGATTTGCGGGATCGGCGCGGTCACCGCCTACGGGTGGGGCCGCGATCAACTCTGGGACGGCCTGGCCAGCGGCGAATCCGCAGTGGTTCGGTCGACGGGCTGGGAAGCCACGCTCGGCCACGACGTCGCCTACATGGGCAAGGTTCCCGAGATCCCGCACACCGATCCCCGCAGCCGCTTCGCCCGGGCCATGGAATCGGCGATGGACGAGGCGATCGACGACGCCCGCGTGCGGGGCTGGAAGCCGGGCCGCACCGTCGGCCTCATCCACGCGCATCGTGCTCGGCGAGGTCGACGCGTGGCGCGAGTTCTACATGGAACGCGACCGTCAGCTGACCAAGCGCGAATACCTGCAACTGATGCCGTCGACGATCGCTCTCGAACGCAGATGCAGCGCCACGGTTTCCACGGCCCGGCGATGTCGGTCACTGCGATGTGCGCGTCGGGCAACGCGGCGATGCTCACCGCCAAGATGTGGCTCGACGCCGGGTGTGGTCGACGACGTCGTCGTCGTCGCCACCGACATCTCGGGCACGACCGACAACATCCGCCACTTCGTCGATCTCGGCGTGCTCTACGTCGACCGGCCGCCGTTCGAGGCGTGCCGGCCGTTCCAGACCGACAGCCTCGGCTTCCTGCTCGGCGAGGCGTCGGTCGCCTTCGTCGTCTCCCGCCAGCCCGAGCCCGCCTACGTGAAGGTGCTCGGCGGCGCGATGACCCACGACGGCTTCCACGTGGTGTCGATCGATCCCGGAGTACAAGGAGGTCCGGCGCTGCTTCGAGCTCGCGCTCGTCGACGCCGGAGTCGACCGGGGCGAGGTCAAGTACCTGAACGCCCACGGGCCCGGCACCGCCCAGTGCGACGCGGCCGAGGCCGAGATGCTCGACAGCATGTTCGAGGAGGCCGAGGGGATCTTCTCGGTCAAGCCGCTCACCGGGCCACTGCCAGGCGGCCTCTTCCGCGGTCGAGATCGCGGCCTCTTGCCTGGCCTATCGAGTCCGGAACGATCTCGCGCCCCCCGCTCCGTGTCGCCCGGCCATCCCCGGCTCTTGTCCGGTCCGACCCCCCGTAAGCCCGGGATCATGCTCAAATCGTCCATCGGGATGGGCGGGCACAACGCGGTGATCGTCCTCGACGACATGTGACGTTTTCTCCTGTACGCGTCAAGCGGCCCACAACGCCCTGTCGATAGGGATAACGACGGATTGAAGCGGGTCGCGAGGGAGAACTTCGGGTGGGCAGCACGCCGCACGCGGCGCGGCGGGACACAGCGCTGCGGGTCGTCGACGGGTCGGACACGCGTACGCACATGGCGTCCACGGCGACCGAGATCCGCCAATTGACCCGCGAGACGCTGCGGGTCGTCGGCTGGGAGTTCGAGCTCTCCAGCCGCGCCGCTGGCCTGGCACGCACCCATCGGATCGATCCTCGCCATCGCCGCCGCGCGACGGTCGTAACGGTCACGCCGAGCAACGGTTGCGAGCCCACTTCCGCCGACGTCGCCGAATGGCTCGTCGCCCCCATCGTCACCACCCTGCAAGCCGGCGCGCCGTGGCGCGACTACGAACTCCAGCAACGACTCGAGAGCACGACCGGCGAGGTGCAGCACTTCTTGGTCCGCGCCCGCCAGGTGCGCCAGGACGGAAAGATCGTCGGCTGCGCCGGCGTGGTCGTCGACATCAGCGACCGCCACTCGTCGAGTCGAACATCCGCGAGCTGATCGACCGTTACCGCCGGCTCGTCGACCTGAGCCCCGACGGCATCGTCGTGCACCAGGGCGGCCGCATCGTCTACGCGAACCGCGCCGGGCATCGAGTGCGTCGGCGCGCGACTCGTCGACGACGTCGTCGGCCGTTCGATCATCGACTTCGTCCACCCCGACTCGCTCGGGCCCACGCTCGAACGCATCGGCCAACTCTCCGAAGACCATCCCGTTTCCGAACCCGCGGAAGCGACGCTCGTGCGCCTCGACGGTTCGCCGTGGGTCGTCGAATCGGTCAGCGTGTTGACGCGTTGGGAGGGCGAGGACGCGTTCCAGGTGATCCTGCGCAACCTCACCGACCGCAAGCGCGCCGAAGCCGCGCTGCGCTACCAGGCGAACCTCGTCGAGCACGTCTCCGACGCGATCATCGGCATCGACACGCACGGTCGCGTCGAGAGCTGGAACCGCGCCGCGGAGCTCATCTACGGCGTCCCGCACGAGCCGCGGTCATGGGCGCGCCGCTGCACGAGCTCGTCGGCCTGCCCGAAGGCTTCGGGGAAACGTCGGTGCGCGACATCGAGTCGCTGCACCACCGCCACGACGGCAACACCGTGATCGTGCGTGCGTCGGTTACCGCAGATCTACGACGACGGTGGCGAACAGACCGGCTGGGTCATCGTGTGCGCCGACACGACCGAACGCCGCAAGGCCGAGGACGAACGGCGCGCGGTCGAGCAGCTGCACAGCACCGTGATCGAGGCGGTCGACGAGGGCATCGTCGTCGCCGACGCGAGCGGGATCGTCGCCGCGGCCAACCCGGCCGCGTTGCGCATCCTTCCGGGCGACGTCGAGATCGGCACGCGCCTCATCGACTGCATCGCCGGGCCCGACGGCGCGATCGGCGCCGACCGGCGTCCGCTTGTCGCCGGTCGATCACCCGGTCGCGCGGGCGCTGGCCCGCAACGAGGCCATGCACGACGTGCTGATCGGCCTCGTCGACGGCGACGACGAACGCTGGCTCTCGCTGAGCTGCCGTCCGCTGCCCGCGACCTCGGGCGCGGCTGCGGGCACCGTGTGCTCCTTCGCCGACGTCACCAAGGTCATCCACGCCCAGCAGGAGCTGAGCTACCGCGCGACGCACGACGAGCTCACCGGTCTCTGCAACCGCATGGTGTTCGTCGACAGCCTGCAGCACGCGCTCGCGCGCGGTCGCCGCATGCAGTCGAACACCGCGGTGCTGTTCATCGACCTCGACCGCTTCAAGCTCGTCAACGACACGCTCGGTCACGCGAGCGGCGACGAGGTGCTGACCGAGATCGCCAAGCGCCTGCAGGGCGCGACCCGCTCGATGGACCGCGTCGGCCGCATCGCCGGTGACGAGTTCATCGTGATGTGCAACGACGTGACCGGGATCGAACCGGTCGCGCAGCGCGGCGGCCGAGCTCGAGCGAGTGATCTCCGAGCCGATCCGACTTCTCGAACGGCCGCCAGCCCGCATTGCACGCGAGCATCGGTATCGCGTTCGCGACCGGCGGCGACGGCGACGCCGAAGAGCTGCTGCGCGACGCGCACGTCGCCATGCGCCGGGCCAAGGAGCTCGGCGGCACCCAGATCGAGATCTTCGACGACGACCTGCGCGTGCAGGCCGAGCGCCGCCGTCAGCTCGAGCTCGGCTGCGGGCCGCGATCGAGAACGACCAGATCGACGTGCACTTCCAGCCGATCGTCGTCGGTCACGCACGCCCCGCATCCTCGGCGTGGAGGCGCTCGCCCGCTTCAACCACCCCGAGCTCGGTTCGATCCCGCCCGACCGAGTTCATCCGCGTCGCCGAGGAGACCGACCTCATCCTCTCGCTCGGCATCGCGGTGCTCGGCAAGGCGTGCACGCAGGCCGCGTACGTGGCGCGCCAACGACCCCGCCGCCGCCGACCTCTACGTGTCGGTGAACCTCTCGGCCCGCCAGCTCTACGACCCGCAACTCGTCGACGCAGGTCGCCGGCGTGCTGCGCACGACCGGCCTCGAACCCGACGCGCTCTGGCTCGAGATCACCGAGAGCGTGTTGATGGACGACGCGCCGACCGCGGCGCGCATCTTCGCCGAGCTGCGCGACGCTCGGCGTTCACCTCGTCGTCGACGACTTCGGCACCGGCTACTCGTCGCTCGCGTACCTGCAGGCGTTCCCGGTCGAGATGCTGAAGATCGACCGCTCGTTCGTCATGGGCCTCGACGAAGACGACAGCAGCGAAGCGATCGTGCGCGCGGTCATCAGCCTCGCGGGCTCGCTGAAGCTGCGGGTCGTCGCCGAAGGCGTCGAGCACATGGACGCAACTCGAACGCCTGCGACCAACTCGGGTGCGACTCGTTCCAGGGTTAGCTCTGCAGCCCGGCCCGGCCCGCGGCGGAGCTCGACTTCGCGGTCGTCACTCTGGAGGAGGTCGTCAGTTGACCGACCTCCGCTCTCCGAGCTGCCGACCGCGCTCGTCCGCGTCTCTGCCCGACCTCATCGCGGTCATCGACGCGTCGGGTGTGCTGCTCGTACGCGAGCCCGGCGGCCGAGGCGATGCTCGGCTACGCGCCGAACGGGCTCGTCGGGGTCAACGCGTTCGATCTCGTGCATCCGGTCGACCAGGTCAGCGCGCTCGAGGGTTTCGCGTCGACGATGAGCTCGTCCGACTCCCGCGCGCTGCCGTTGCTTGATCCGCTTGCGCCACACCGACGGCTCGTGGCTCGAGACGGAGATCATCGGCACCAATCACCTCGACCGATCCCGAGATCGAGGGCGTGGTCCTCAACATCCGCGACGTCTCCGACAGCATGCGCACCGAAGACGCACTGCGCATCAGCGAGGAGCGCTACCGGCTGATCGTCGAGCTCGCCCGCGAAGGCATCTGCATGATGGACGCGCGACGGCCACACGACGTACGCCAACCACACGCTCGCCGACCTGCTCGGCACGACGGTGAACGAGTTGCTCGGCGGATGCCTGTTCGACTTCGTCGAGCGACGAGCGACCGGGCCGAGGCCGCAGGTCCGCATCGACGGCGCGGGCGACGAGGCTCGACGACGCGGCGACATCCAGCTCCGTGACGCTCGACGGCCGGCGTCGTGTGGGCCCGGCTTCGTTCGAGCGCGGTGCGCCTGCACGACGGCACCTACCTCGGCGCGATCGTGTTCGTCGCCGACGTGACCGAACGCCGCGAGCTCGAACAACGTCTCGCCGAAGAGGCGCGGCGCGATCCACTCACCGGCGTCGCCAATCGCAAGGAGCTGTTCGAGGTGCTCTCCCCGATCCTCGAACAAGGGACCTTGACCGCGGCGCTCTACGTCGACCTCGACGGGTTCAAGGAAGTCAACGACCGATTCGGGCACACCCTCGGCGACGAGCTGTTGTGCAGCGTCGCGGCCCGCATGCGCGGCGCGATCCGCGGTATCGACACCGTGGCCCGCGTCGGCGGCGACGAGTTCGTCGTGATCTGCCGCGACCTCGAGTCGACCGAAGAGGCCGTCGCCATCGGCACCCGTGTGCGCGAGACGCTGGAGATGCCGTTCGGCCTCGTGGTCGGTTCTGTGCAGATCGACTCCAGCATCGGCATCGCGTTCGGCCGCACCCCCGACGCCGACAACCTCCTCGCCCGCGCCGACCAGGCCCTCTACCGCGCCAAGCGCAAAGGCCGCGGCCGCATCGAGATCACCTTCGAAAACGCCGCCGCCTAGTTGGCAGCGTTTCCGACTCATGGAGTCGGTTTCCCTGCCATCAGATGGCAGGGTTTCCGGTTCATGCGATCGGTTTTGCTGCCAACGCGGGGCGGGGCGGGTGCCTGACATCCAGACGGGGGTGGTGTCGACGGCGGCGAAGCGCCAGCCCGCGGGTGTGCGCACGACGTCGAAGCCGTACACCTGACCGACCATGTACTGCACGGGCGGCGCGATGTCGGCGGGGTCGGCCGGGGCGAAGCTGCCGACGAGGTTGGCAGCGCACGTGGGCGCGATCACCGTCGAGATCGACCAGCACGTTCGTGATGACGTGCTGCACGTTGAGGTCCGGCCCGTGGTTGCGTTCGGCCTGAGCCACCACCGCGTCGCGACCCTGCGCAACGCCGCCGGGCGTACGGGCAGTCGCGTTTTCGACGAACAGTTCGGGCATCTCGGTGAATCGGCCTTCGTCGAGCACGACTCCGAGTCGCGAAACGAGATCGGCAATCTCCAGGCGGTCGATCAGTACATCGCTCATCGCTCTCCTCTATCCGTTGGGTCCGCCAATGTTGGCGTGACCAACGATAGCAGAGATCGTGGGTGGCGCCAACGAACTTTGGTACCGTCGCGTACATGGAGAACAGCCCCGCCCGGTTGCGGACCCTGCCTACCTGGCTGATCAATCAGGCCGCGCTGCCCGGCAACCGGCTTGTCGCCGACGGGTTCGGCGCGAGTCGGGATGCGTCGCCATCACTACTCGCTCTTGACCACCCTCGACGACGGCGGTCCCGCCAGTCAGGCCGACCTCGGGCGTCGCATCTCGCTCGATCGCAGCGACATGGTCGCGACGGTCAACGATCTCGTCGACCAAGGATTCGTCGAACGGGCAACCGACCCCACCGACGGTCGCCGCAACGTCGTCAGCATCACCGCCGCGGGCCGACGCGAGCTGCGCAAGCTCGACCGCATCGTTGCCGCATGTCAGGACGAACTGCTCGCCCCACTCTCGGCCGCCGAACGCAAACAGCTCGTCCGCCTACTGACCCGCGTCGTCGACCACCACGCCAGCACCTAGTTGGCGGGGGGTGCCATGAGCTCGACGCGGGCGCCGTCGGGGTCGGCGACGAAGACGACCTCGTAGCCGAGCTGGGCGCGCGTCGTCGTCAGCACCGTGCCGCCCAGGGTCGCGAGTTCGCGCGGCGACCGTGTCGACGTCGTCGACGAAGAACGACAGGTGCGTGAAGCCGATCTGGCCCCGCGATCGGCGACGGCGCACCCGTCGCGACTCGGTTCGGCGAAGTGCAGCAGCTCGATCTTCAGCTCGCCGTTCGTGATCATCTGCGACCGCAGCTTCACCGGGCTCGACACCTCGAGCGCCCGGTCGATCCCGACGAGCATCTTCTCGTCGAGGTCGTAGCCCTCGGCCTGCGTGAACCCGAGCCCGTCGCAGTAGAAGCGCAACGACCGTTCGAGATCGGCGACACAGAGTCCGAGATGCGACGGGCGTGCGGTCGCGTGCGTCGGACATAGGCAGACGGCCGCCCGATAGGCGCCTGGCATGATCGACGGTGATGGCCGCCGCCGCGACCGACGAACAACTGGATCCGCGGCGCTGGTTCGCGGCGTCGATCGCGATCGTCTCGGTCGCGATCCCGGTGCTCGACAACACGATCTTGAACCTCGCGGTCCCCACGATCCTGCGCGAGTTCCACACGCAGCTGTCGAGCCTGCAGTGGGTGATCACCGGCTACTCGCTGACGTTCGCGACGCTGCTGATCATCGGCGGCCGCCTCGGCGACATCTTCGGCCACCGGCGCATGTTCGTGCATCGGCGCGACGCATCTTCGGCGTCGGGTCGTTCCTCGCGTCGATCTCGACCTCGGTGCCGACGCTGTTCGTCGGCGAAGCGCTGATCGAGGGCATCGGCGCGTCGATGATGATCCCCGCGACGCTGTCGATCCTCTCGACCACGTTCACCGGCGCGGAACGACCCAAGGCGTTCGCGGCGTGGGGCGCGGTCGCGGGCGCGTCGGTCGCGTTCGGCCCGATCCTCGGCGGCTTCCTCACCACCGAGTACTCGTGGCGTTGGGGCTTCCGCATCAACGTGATCCTCGCCCCGATCATCGTGCATCGGCGCGTTCGTGTTCATGCAGCCCGACGTGCGCGGCGAACGGCGCCCGCACATCGACGTGCGCGGGCTCGGCCCTCATCGCGCTCGGTTCGTTCAGCTTGATCTTCGGGCTGAGCGAGGGCACCACCTACGGATGGTGGAAGCCGATCAAGGACCTGACGATCGGGAGCTGGAACGTGTGGCCCGCGACCCGTGCCGATCTCGATCATCCCGTTCGCGTTCCTGCTCTCGCGATCGTCGTCTTCACCGTGTTCGTCGCTGATCGAGCGGGCGATGGAACGCGCCGACAACGACCCGCTGTTCGAGTTCGGCCAGCTCCGCCACCTCGGGTTCCGCTACGGACTGCTGACCACGATGGTGCTGGCGATGGGCCAGTTCGGATTGCTCTTCATCCTCCCGATGCTGTTGCAGAACGGCGAGCACTTCACCGCGCTCGCACCGGCGAGTGGATGCTGCCGCAGGGCATCCTCATCGCGGTCGCCGCGCCGATCGCCGGCCGCCTGACCCGCTCGGTCAGCATCACGAGCATCGTGCGCAGCGGGCTCGCGCTCGAAGTCGATCGGCCTCTTCTCGGTGGCGCTGGCGATCGCGCCGCACACGTCACGTTCCTCGCGCTGCTGCCGGGCATGATCGATCTTCGGGCTCGGCGTCGGATTCGCGAGCTCGCAGCTGACGAACGTGATCCTCTCCGACATCGAGCCGGAGAAGGCGGGCGTGGCGAGCGGCGCGAACACGACGGTGCGTCAGGTCGGCCTCGCGCTCGGCATCGCGACGTTCGCGTCGTTCATCGACGCGTCGACCCAGACCGGCGGATCACCGACTGCGGTCGCGAACGGCGCCCGGCCCGCGATGTTCTTCGCGGCGGCGGTGGTGGCGTTCGGCGCCGGGCTGTCGTTCCTCATCCCCCACGTCACCGTCGCGCACGCAGCTCCGTCGCCGAGGACGTCGGTCGGCGCGCTTCGAGTCGATCGACGTCGACGTGACGTGACGTAGCCGTTGCTGGCGCCGTTACGCGTGCGCAGGCGGATCGGGAGCGACTTCAGCGCGTTGTTGAGGTTCGAACGGACGCGCACGGGCTCGCCGGTCATCTCGATCGTCGGGAACGTCGCCAGCAGCTCCTCGAAGAACACGCGGCCTTCGAGCCGGGCGAGGTGCACGCCGAGACAGAAGTGCTCGGCGATGCCGAACGACAGATGCGGGTTCGGCGACCGGCGGATGTCGAAGCGCTGCGGGTCGTCGAACACGTCCTCGTCGCGGTTCGCCGACGTGTAGAACATCACGACCTTGTCGCCCGCCGCGATCTCGATGTCGCCGCAGCTCGCGTGTCGGCGGTGGCCGTGCGCCGGAAGTAGTGCAGCGGGTTCTCGTAGCGCAGGATCTCCTCGACCGCGCCCGGCGACGAGCGTGGGGTCGGCGCGCAGCTCCGCGAGCTGGTCGGGATGGTCGAGCAGCGCCGCGCAGGCCCGACGACAGCATCGTCTTCGTGGTGTCGTTGCCCGCGGTGACGAGCTGCACGAAGAAGCTGCCGAAGTCGAGGTCGGTCATGTAGCGTGCCGTTGAAGTCGGTCTCGAGCAGCAGCGTCGTGAGGTCTTCGCGCGGCTCCTCGTGCGGCGCCGACGCCGCGAACTGGATCGCGTACATCGCCATGTCGATCGTGCCCTGCGACACGTCCGACTGCGTAGTCGGAGTCCTGGCCGCTCGTGTTCATCTCCGCGAGCCGGTGGATGAACGGCAGGTCTTCGGCGCGGCAGACCCATCAGCTGGCCGATCACGCGCGACGGCAACGTCGACGTGACGTCGTGCACGAACTCGACGTCGCCCTTCGCCGCGGCCTCGGCCATGATCTCGCGACAGATCTCGCGGATCTGATCTTCCATGTTCGCGATGACGCGCGCCTTGAAGCGCGGCGCGATCGGGCGGCGGTAGTCGACGTGGCGGGGCGGATCCATCGCCAGCAGCATGTTGCGCATCATCTCGAGCTGCTCCGGCGCGAGGTTCTCGAGCATCACGCCGCCCTCGCTCGCGGAGAACAGGTTCGGCTCCCGCGCGACGTGCACGACGTCGGCGTGCTTGAGCACCATCCAGTAGCCGGGCTCGTCGGCCATCTCCTGGAAGTACACGGGCTGCGTGCGCCGCAACTCCGCGAGCACTTCGTGCGGCGGCGCGGCGACGTAGGCGTCGGGGTCGTAGAGATCGACGATCGCCACTAGTCGACCAGCACGTTCGGCCGGGGCAGCCCCATCTGCTCGCACATCGCGAGATAGAACGCGAGCGAACCCGCGCCGTCGGCGACGCTCTCGACGTTGTCGTCGGCGTCGAGGTTCAGGTTCACGCCGTACATGTGGAACCACACCCGGGTGTTGTCCTCGATGCACTGCAGCGTGTGCACCGAACCGGCGGGCTCGTACAGGAACGACCCGGCCCGGTTGACGTAGTCGTACTCCTTGTACTTCCACGCGCCCGAGGTCGTGTAGCCCCAGACCGGACCGGTGTGGCGGTGCTTCTGCACCTCGTAGCCGGCCTGGAAGATGTTCTCGACGATCCAGAGGCCTTCCTTCTCCTTGACCTGGATCACCTTGAGCAGGCTGCCGTCGCCGATGTCGACGAAGGGCAGGTCGTCGCCACCGATGTGGACGGCGTGGGGTGCGGAATCGATCAGGGCCATGACGTGCCTCCGACTCGGGACATCACTGTTCGGTGCGAGAGACTAGACCCGTTGTGACGCTCTTACGACCGCGTTGGGTCGCCGGCCATCTGCTCGTGCTGGTGCTCACCGTCAGCTTCATCGCCCTCGGCTTCTGGCAACTCGCCCGCAACCACCACAAACAAGCGTTGGTGCGCCGAGGCCCAGGCCGCGTACGCGGCGCCCGCGCCCGACGTCGCGGGCGCGACGCGCTCGCCGGCGGCGGTCGGGCCCAGGCCGCCGGGCACTACGACACCGCGCACGAAGTCGCTGCTGCGCAACCAGGTGCACGACGGCAACGACGGCGACGACGTGCTCACTCCGCTGCGTGCTCGCCGACGGCACCGCGGTGCTCGTCGACCGCGGGTGGATGCCGGCGTCGGCGGCCGAACGCGCCGGCTCGCGACCGTCGCCGCGACCGGGTCCGGTGGTGGTGCACGGGCTCGTGCAACACGTCGAGCGCGTTGAGCGCGCAGGACGCGGTGACGACCATCGCGGGCGACAGCTCGTCGCTCCCCCGCGTCGACCTGACGCGGATCGGCAGCGGCGCTGCCCTACCAGCTGCAGCCCGTGCTGGCTCGAAGCGCAGGCGCAGACGCCCGCGCCCGGCAAGCGGCGCGCCCGCTGCTCCCGCAACCGCCGCCGCCCGACCAGGTGAACCACATGGAGTACACGATCGAGTGGTTCTCGTTCGCGCTGATCGGCATCATCGGTTGGCCGGTCGCGCTCGCTCGGCTTCTCCCGCCGCCGCGGCGGCTTCAAGTCCGACAGCGAGGTTGCCGGCGACGGCGACGGCGATCTGTACCGCGGACGGTGGCGACGAGGGCGATGACGGCGAGGATGCTGCACGCCGACGCCGGTGATCCGTCGGAGCAGCAGACCGGGTAGCACGCGCACGAGCTGGCGTTGCCGCTGAACGCGGCGATCGCGGCGACCGACCACAGCGCGAGGATGGCGCCGAGCCCGACACTGAACGGCGCGTGGTAGCGCGCCGCGAGGTTGGCGGTGAGCACCTGGGTGAGATCGCCCCACTCCGCGACGAAGATCACGAGGAACGCGGTGCGCGACGTCCGGTGCGGCTGCAGCGCGGCTCGCCGACGATCCGACCTCGGCCTCGTCGACCTCTTCCTCGTCCGACTCGCGGAACGCGAGCACCGCGCCGACCGCGAACAGCACGGCGACCGAGCGCGTCGACGGCCCGGTGCGGAAGCACGTGGAAGAGGCCGACGCCGACACTGACCGCGATCACGACGTGGACGATGAACGCGAGCGACGCGCCGATCCAGACCGCCAGCGGACGGCCACGCGACGCGAGGATCAGCGACGCGAACATCGTCTTGTCGGGCAGCTCGCCGAAGAAGATCAGCGGGAAGACGGCGAGCACGATCCCGAGCTGCACCCGAGCGTTCTACCCGACGCGGTACCTCACCGTTCCCACTGTGGGCACGCTCACCTACCGTCGCGGTACGTGACGGTGCCCACTGTTGGCGGGTTGGGGGGCTTATTCGATCGGCCTACTCGATCGGAATGACGGGGCGGGCGTCGGCGTCGAGTTGGTGCAGGTATTCACTGATGCCGTAGCCGACCTCGCCGTTGTAGTGCCAGCGGGCGAGGCCTTCGTTCACAATTGTCGTGTTCGGTTTCACTCCGGCCGGGCCGGGCGATACGCGCAGCATTTCGGCGTCGAGCTCGTGGACTCGGCCCGTCTTGTCGGTCGCGTGCACGTGCGTGGCGGTGTGGGTCACGCCGTCGGGCGCGAGCTCGCTCGTCACCTTCCACTCGCGGATGCTCGAGTGCGCGCCGTCGGTCCACACCCAACCGCGATGCAGATCGCCCGCGTCGGTCCCGATGCGGATGCCACCGAAGTGCGTGTCGTCACCGATGTTGATCGAGAACCAACGCCACATCTTCGGGCCGCCCCACCGCCGCGGACCCCACGACTTGTCGCGATTGCCGCGCCCCTCCACCAGCTCATGCCGCTTTCCGTCGATGTCGATCCAGCCCGTCCACCGACCGGCTTGTTCGAGATGACCCTTCCCAACGGTCGCGCCCGTCGCCGCGCTCGCACCCGCTCCCGGTCCGACCCTGACCGTCGACTCCGACGGGCGGCGTCGAGCGCGTCGAAGGTGAGATCGAGCGCGACGCGATCGGTGTCGGCGGTGAGGCGCCACTCCTGCATCGGCGCGAGCCGTTCGTAACGCACGCCCCCGACCTCGAGTTCGGAGTCGGTCATCTCGGTCTGCTCGCGCACCGCGTTGTGATGCCAGAGCTCGCCGTTCGGGAGCCACACCGCGAGCCCAACATCGATGGTGCCCTCGTTGGGCCGCACACCGATGCGAGTGAACAATCCGGTGTCGACCACCGGGCAATAGGCGTTGAAGTAGTAGCTCTCCGACCACGCGGTATCGCCCTCGACGGGATGGGCGAAATCGTGGCTTCCGTCGAGAATCGGCATGCGCCGACGCTACGGCAACGCGACCCCGCTGACCAGGCTCGCGTCGTTGAACGAGCTGAGGTAGGCGGTGCCGTCGGGGCGGCGACCGATCCGGGTCACCGAGGCCACCTCGAGCTGCATCCGCCAGGTCACGCGATCGTCGACGCCCAGCGCCATGCACACCGCGGCCTTGATCGGCGACACGTGACTGACCGCGACGACGAGATCGTCGGCGCGGCCGCGGCGAACACCTCGGCACAGAAGTCGGCGACGCGGGCGGTCGACGTCGCGCGAGCCGTTCGCCGCCCGGCGGTGCGAAGTCGGGATCGACGCGCCACGCGGCCCAGTCGGCGGCGTGCGCACCTCGGTGAGCGCAAGGCCGTCCCAGTCGCCGTAGTCGAGCTCGATCAGCCGGTCGTCGAGCTCGACCTCGAGATCGTGCGCGGCCGCGATCGCCGCGGCGGTGTCGCGCGCCCGTTGCAACGGACTACTGAACACGCGCGTCACCGCCTGCGACGCGAAGCCCTTGCCCAACGCCGCGGCCTGCTGCGAGCCCGAGCGCGCTGAGCGGCGCGTCGAGGCGACCCTGCAGCCGACCGCCGCGGTTGAGCTCGGTCTGACCGTGGCGCACGAACGCGATCATTCGGCCTCCGTCTCCCCCACGATCGTCAACCGGCCGGCGTGCAGGAACGCGTGCCGGCGCGCCGGATCGCGCAGGCCGAACCGCGTCCACGTCCACCACGCGGCGGCCACACCGAGCAGCTCCTCGATCACGACGACCGGCCACGGTCCGAACAGCGGCGCGCTCGGACGGGCCGCGCCGAACGCGGGCCACCAGAACACCTCTTTGTGCGCCCACGCCGCGCTCAACACGAGCGCCGGAGAACCAGCCGATGCGCGAGCCCGAGCGCGCGGCGGCGCAGCAGGCGGCGGCCGCGGCCCGGTCGTGGCCAGCATCGTGACGATCGAGCACCGACGACCGCCGCGAGCAACGTGTGCGCGTACGCCTGCGCGCCGAACGGCAGGTCGATCAGCTCGGGCAGCAACGCGCCCAGCGCGATCAGGCGGAAGTCGAGGCCCGGGCTCTGGAACACGTTCCAGACGCCGAAGATCGCGCCGAACACGAACCAGAGGAACATGCGAGCCGATCCACGTCGCTCGGAGCAGCTCGGGCCGGCGTCGAGCGCCGGCGTTCACCAGCGCGTCGGCGGCGGCGTTCTGCGCGCGCGGGACGTGGTGCAGGTCGATCTCGTCGTACGTGCGCGAGCAAGCGCGCGCGCCTCGGTCGCGCAACGGCAGCAGGTGCGGCTGCTTCACCTTCCACGTTCCCTTCACCTGTTCGATGACGAGCTTGGAGTCGGCCCGCACGCGCACGCGACGTGCGCGCCGAACGGCGCGGCCGCGACTCGAGCCCGGCGATCAGCGCCTTGTACTCCGCGACGTTGTTCGTCGTGATCCCGATGCACTCGCTCACCTCGGCCAGGCGCCGGGGCGGATCGGTCGACGGGTCGAGCACGACCGCACCGATCGCCGACGGCCCGGGGTTGCCGCGCGAGCCGCCGTCGCAAAGATGAGCACTCGTCGAGGTGCGCGTCCGCGGGTCGCGCCCGCGACGATGGTCTTGCGAACAGCGAGTGCACTGGGTCACGGAACGAGGATGGCGGAGCAGTTGTCGCAGTACGAGACGACTGCTGCCCGCGCTCGCGGCGGACCTGCTCGGCCTCCGTCGACGGAATCGTGAGGTGACACGCCTGGCACGTGGTGCCGACGAGACGGGCCGCGCCCGCGCCGCGGTTCTGCGCGCGGCGGCGCTCGTAGTCGTGCAAGCAGCGATTCCGCGATCGGCTTGGCGAGATCGGCCCGCGGCTGCGGTCTCGTGCGCGATCTCGTCGTCGATCTCGGCTTCCGTCGTCGGCGATGCGTCGCCTGCAAGCTCCGCGACCGTCGCCTGCAGCGCCGCGATCGCACGCGTCGAGCGTGGCCAGCTCGCGCATCGAGCGTCTCGCGCTTCTCCATGACCTCGAGCTCTTCGTCTTCCAGGTCGGAGCGACGGCGATGCAGCATGTCGATGTCGGCCTGCATCGCCTGCAGCTCCCGCGGCGACGACACCGTTCCCGAGTAGAGCTTCTTGTTCACCTCGTCGGCGCGTTCGCCGACCGCTTGGGCTTCGTCGTCGATGCGGCGCTCGTCGGCCAGCACGACGCGGTGCCGCTCGCCGACCTCGGCCCGCTCCCCTTCTCGTTCGGCGCAGCTCGCCGCGCGCGCGCGGTCAGCTCGGCGCGTTCGGGCATGCGCGTCGCGCCGGTGGCGGAGCTGGTCGAGGGTGATGTCGCTGCTCCTGCACGAGCAAGAGCGCTTCGAGCTCCTCGATGCTCACGTCAGGGTCCGCCCGTCGGTCGGGGTCGGCGTGGTCGACCGTGTCGGCGGCGGGTGGTGCCTGGTCGGCTGTCGGTCGGCGGGACGTGGTTGGTCGTCCTTCGTGACGGTCGTCGGCGTCGGACCGTCGTGCACGCGACCGGCGCGGCGGCACGGTCGTGGTCGTGACGCGGAAGTTGACGGGCGACCGGTAGGTCGAACTTGCGCCCGAGCTCGGTGATGAAGCGCGGGCGGTCGAACGCGTGCGGTCGGGTTCGGCGAAATGGACCACCGGCAGCGAGGCGGTCGCGGCCTCCATGAACGCGCCGCCAGATCTTGGCCGGGTAACGCCGCGCCGAACACCGGCCCGGATGCCGCCGACATTGCGCATCGCGATCTCGCCGTTCGGGTTGCCCATCCACACCGCGGCGGTGTACTGCGGGGTGTAACCGACGAACCAGGCGTCCTGAGTTGGGTCGGTGGTGCCGGTCTTGCCCGCCGCGGGCCGGGGGAAGCTGCCGAGCGTGCGAGCTCGCGGTTCCGCTGCGGAACAGGCCGAAGAGCATCTTGCGTCTCGGTGCGCGCGACGTTGGGGTCGAGCACCTGCAGCCGGCTCGGTCGGCGCCTGGTAGATCGTCTTGCCGTTGCGGTCGACGATCTTGGTGACGAACGTCGCCCGCTTGAGGACGCCGTCGTTCGGGAGCACCGAGTAGGCCTGCGCCATCTCGAGCGGGTGCACACCTTGGTGCCGAGCGTGGTCGACACGACGGTCGGCGTTGAAGTTCGAGGTGTCGATGCCCATCGACTTCGCGGTCTGCGATCGACGGTCTTCACCCCGTCGGCGCCGAAGTTGCCGGGCCCGAGCGAAAGCTCCGTGCGCACGAACGCGCAGTTGTCGGAACGGGCGATCGCGCGTCGTGAGCGAGATCGCGTCGCCGCCGCAGTCGTCGCGCGTCGCCGAGGTGGTAGAACGTCGTCGTTGGCCCGAGCCCTGGTTGAGCCGCCAGTGCAGCGGCGCGGTCGAGACCGTGTCGTTCGGCGAGTAACCGTGCGACAGCGCGGCCGCGAGCGTGAACACCTTGAACGACGAACCGGCCTGGCGTCCCGGGCCCTCGGTGGCCGGGTCGAACTGCATCTGCGCGAACGTGCGGCCGTTCGCGATCGCGCGCACGCCGCCGTCGGCGTTGTCGATGACGACCAGCGATGCGGTGAACGTCCGGGTTCGGCGGCGACCGTTGGCTGTTCATCGCCGAGGTCGCCATGAACTGCAGCGTCGGGTCGTACGACGTGTAGATCTTCAGCCCGCCGCGGTAGACGGCCGCGGCGCGCGCCTGTTGGGTCGGCGCCGAGGACCTCGGCCGGGTCGCCGGCGACGTTCGGGTCGTCGTTCAGCAGGACGTTCGGACCTCGTCCATGTAGTAGTCGCGCGGGCGCGAGTGCGGGTAGCTCACCGTGGTGGGCAGCGGCACCGACTTCGGCCGCCTTGGCGGCCGCGGGCGAGACCTTCCGTTGGCCACCATCGCGTCGAGCACTTCGCTGCGCCGGCGGGCCGCGGCGCCGGGATGCTTGATCGGGTTCAGCGCCTCGGGCGACTGGATGAGCCCGGCGAGCAGCGCGGCCTGGGCCAGGTCGAGGTGTTGCCAACGTCGTGCCCGGGAAGTAGCGCTCGACCGCGGCCTGCACGCCGTAGGCGCCGTTCCCGAAGTACACGAGGTTCAGGTAGTCCTCGAGGATCTGGCTCTTCGTCAGCTGCTTCTCGAGCTCGATCGCGAGGATCGCCTCGCGTGCCTTGGTGGTGAGGTCGCGCTTGCGGCCGACGCTGAACGTGTTCTTCACCAGCTGCTGGGTGATCGTGGATCCACCCTGGGCGACACCGCCCGCGTCGACGTTCTTGAACAATGCGCGGGTCGTGCCCGACGAGTCGACGCCGTGGTGCTCGTAGAACTTGCGGTCCTCGATCGAGATGACCGCGTTCTGCAGCACCTGCGGGATGTCGCGTGAGCTTCACCGGCGAGCGGTCTTCGCTCGCGAACGTGGCCATCACGTTGCCGTTGCGGTCGTAGACGAGCGAGCGCGCCGCGGGCGCGTTGATCGTGAGCTCGAGCTGGCCGATCGGGGTCGTCGCCTTGCGTGAGCGGGCTGCGCCGCGGGCCCGAGCAGCGTCAGCGAGCCGGCGATCGCGGCACGCGCCGACGGCGACCGTCACGACGAACTTGAGGAAGAACTTGAGGGCCTTCACGGGTGCAAACAGGATGGCACACGGCAGACCCTCGCCGCCCGGTTCGCCCCGGGTTGCAGCGGGTCAGGCCTCGGCCGGGACGAGCGGCGGCCGGGGCCGACGGGTGGTCGCGTTCGGCCACGAGCAGCGCCCGGACCTCGGCCACCGCGGCGGCGAGGTCGGCGCCGGCGAACTCGACCTCGATCGCGCCCGTCGGGCTCGAGGAAGCACAGCACCGCCGCGCACGACCGGCTCGCCGGTGGCCTCGGCGACCGCCAGCGCGTAGGCGGCGGCCTGGATCCGGTACTGCATGGTGCGCGTCGGCGCGGGTCTCGGCATCGACGGCATCGGTCTTGTAGTCGACGACGACCAGCTCGCCGTCGTCGTCGCGGTACACGAGGTCGACGTAACCCTCGAGGGTGATGCCGTCGAACGGGACCGCGACGTAGCGTCTCGCGCCAGTGCGGACGGGCCGCGGCCCGGCGCGACGGTCGGGCTCGCGACCGCGGCGCGGGTCAGCGCGGCGATCGTCGCTTCGTGACCGAGCACGCCTTCGGCCGCGGCCTGCGCGGCCGCGGTCGCGTCGATCCCCGCGCCGGTCGCGAGGTCGATCGTCTGCAACGTGCCGTGCACCGCGCGGCCGATCGCGGTGCCGTACCGGCCCTTGTTCCACGGCGGCAGCTCGAGGTCGCGCGCGCTCCTTGGCCAGACCGGGATCGTCGGCGCGGCGCGACCGCGTCGCCGTCGGCGGCGGCGAACGCATCGAGGCGGTGCGCCAGCGTGGTGGCCGACACGAAGCCGCGCCGGTTCCCGCGGTCGTGGGCGCGGTCGTACTCCGCCTGCCACACGCTCGGGTCGAGCGCGGCGCACACGATCGGCGCCCGGCGTCGGGGCCACGACGGCCGGCGCTCGCCGGTGCAGCGCGCGCGCCGGCACGGTCCAGTGCGCGTGCTCGGCCGCCTCCCACAACAGCTCGGCGTGGGTCCAGTGCGGACCGATCGCCGGGGTTGCGGTTGCGGGCCTTGCGGTGCACCGAGACGACGAGGTGATCGCGGGCCCGCGTGCACGCGACGTAGAGCAGCCGCAGCTTCTCGTGGAAGCCCATCTGCTCGTCGATCGGCTTGTGCAGCTCGAAGTCGACGGTCTGCACGCCCTTGACGATCTTGACCTCGTAGCCGCCCGCGGGCGGGAACAGCACCTCGACGCCCCGGCTCGCGGCCTGGGCGGCCGTGGTCATGCCCGAGCACACGACGATCGGGAACTCGAGGCCCTTGGCGCCGTGGATCGTCATGATGCGCACCGCGTCGTCGTCGGTCTCGGGAACGACCGCTTCCACGACCCGCGCGCCTTCGGCGCCCTGCATCTCCGCCCACGCCAGGTAGTCGCGCAACGTTCCGCCGACCGCGTCGGCGTAGGCGCGGGCCTGGTCGACAGGAACCGCACGCGCCGGGCGACGTCGCGGAAGCGTCCGGTCAGCGCGCCGACCTCGATCACCGATCGCTCGCGCACGATGCGCTCCAGCAGCTCGCTCGGCGTCGACCACACGCGCGCCGCGTGCAGCTCGCCGAGGAACCGCAGCGCGCTCGACGACCGGGATCGTCGGCCGGCAGTCCTCCGGCGGACGGCGCGGCGACGTTCCAGCGCGCCGCCGTGCTCGACCTTGAACCGGAACAGGTCGTCGTCGCCACAACCGAACACCGACGACCGCAACGCCGACACCAACGCGAGCGTGTTGCTCGAGTCGTCGACCGCGCGCAACGTCATCAAGCAGGTCGCGCACCTCGCGACTGCTGTAGACGAGCGAGCTGGTCTCGGCGCGGTACGGGATGCCGCGCGTCGCGCGAGCGCCTGCTCGAGGTATCCGAGCGACGTGCGCGCCGGCAACAGGATGCACACGTCGCCGAGGCGGGCCGGACGCCACTCGTTGCGGTCCTTGTCGTAGACCGGCCATCGCTCGGCGACCGCAGTGCGGGCGATCGCGGCGACGTCGGCCGCTTCCCGCGCGCGCAGATCGCCGGCCTTCGATGCCGTCGTCGGCGTGCGGCTCGACACCCAGCAGCACGACGCCGCGGTCGTTCTCGGCGCGGCACCGTCGCGGGCCGGCATCGAGGGGGCGGTACTCGGGTTGCGAGGCCGGGAACGGCTGGATCAGCTCGTTGAACACGTGGTTGATCCAGTCGAGCACCTGCGGCGCGGTCCGGAAGTTGCACGTGAGGAACCGGGGCGCGCCGGGCGCGAACCGGTCCTCGGCCGCGAGGAACGTGGCGATGTCGGCCCGGCGGAAGCGGTAGATCGACTGCTTCGGATCGCCGACGAAGAACAACCGCCCGGGATCGACGCTCATCTCCTCCCACGGACGGTCGCCGTCGGTCGGGATCGTCGGAGCCGAGCAGCGCGGCCAGCTCGACCTGGATCGGATCGGTGTCCTGGAACTCGTCGATCAGGATGCGGTGGTAGCGCTCCCACAGCCGGGCCCGGGCCGGCGCGCCGTGCTCGGGATCGCGCAGCAACGTGCGGGCGAGCACCAGCAGGTCGTGGAAGTCGAGCTCACCCGAGACCCGGCGCTCCGCGACCGAGCGCTCGATGTAGACCGCGATCGCGGCCACGACGCGTTTGATCGCGACGTCGAGCACCGCGTCGGTCATCGCCTTGCGCTGCTCGCCCAGCTTCACGATGCGGGTCGCGCACGGCGTCGATGTCGTCCCAGTTCTTGCTGTTGCCGGTGCGGCCCACCTTGAACGACGGCTTCGCCGCCGACAGCAGCTCGATGCGTTCGGCGTCGTCGAACGCGGCGCGCAATCGGTCGCGGTACTCGGCGAACTCGGCGCAGACGCGCCAGCAACTTGTCGGTCGTCGGCCCGGCACGTCGTCGCCGCGCACCGCACACCGCGTCGAACTCGTCGAGCCAGCCGTCGATCGCCAACGCCGGGAGCGGCACGCGGCGCCTCGATGCGGTCGAGGAGGTCCCAGTTGTCGTCGAGCTTCTCGGCGACCGTGCGCAGGTGGGCCAGCTTCACGTCCGACGCGAGCAGCACGAGCACGTCGACTCGAGCTCGGGATCGTCGAGCAGCTCGTCGACGAACTCGCGCCAGCGCGCTTCGAACGCGATACGCGACGAGATCTCGTCGCGGACCTCGATGCGCGGCGGCAGACCCGATCTCGATCGGGAACTCGGTGAGGATGCGCTGCGCGAACGAGTGCAGCGTGCAGATCGCGGCGCCGTCGAGATCGTCGAGCGCGCTCCGGCACCGGGCCCGCACGAGCTCGGTGGGCTGCCGGCGTCGTCGGCCCGCGTCCGCAGCTCGCGCCGGACGCGGTCGCGCAGCTCGGCCGCGGCCTTCTCGGTGAAGGTGATCGCGGCGATCGCCGCCATCGGGACCGGGAGATCGGGACCGTCGGCGCGTGACGAGCGCGACGACCCGGTCGACGAGCGCCTTGGTCTTGCCCGTGCCCGCGCCCGCCTCGACGAACAGCGTCGCGTCGAGCTCGGTGCGTGATCGCGTCGCGCGCGGTGCTGTCGCCGAGGACCGCCGAACAGGGCGAGTTGGTCGGTCACTCGCGGTCGACTCGTTGGGCAACGGATCTCGAGCGGGTCGCCACGGATCGGAGAGCGAGCTGGAAACCCTGCGAGCTCGGGCGCGTCGAACTTGCGTTGCCATTCCCGCCACCGATCGGTCGTGCCCATGCCGTCGGGATCGCAGAAGTGGCACGGGATGAACGGCGTCGGCGCGGGCTCGGCCGGCTGCCGCGGGGAACACACCCGCCTTCGATGCCGTCGACGATGCGTGCGCACCGTGGTCGCGAAGACGTCGTCGACCGCGTCGTCGACGTCGTAACCGATGCGCCGGTTGCTTGCCCCGGCCCGACGAACCAGTAGTACGCCTCGACCTTGGTGTCGGGTGCGCCGAACGCGGCCCGCGCCGCGTACGCGTAGACCGGCAGCTGCAGATGCGTGCCCGCGCCGTGACCGGTTCGTCGTGGCTGAGGACCTTGTACGAGCGCTCCGAGCCGGTCTTGTAGTCGATCACGACGAGCGTCGCCGTCGGCGCGCCGATCGACGCGATCGGCCTTACCCCGCACCCGCACGACTCCGCCCGTCGCCGAGTGCGACCTCGACCGCCCCGACCGCGTCCGTCGGCCATGCCGAACGCGAGCTCCGTCGCGAGCGTCTCCGCGACACCGGCCGTCGCGGAACGCCTGGTCGGCGTCGAGGAACGCATCGAGCTCGGCGAAGATCAGGCGTCGGTCGCGGTGCCACAGCAGCCGCCGGCCGGTCAGGCCGCGCGCTTCGGTCTCGGCGCTCACCTCTTCCGCGATCTCGCGCAGGCGGGCCCGGTCGGCGTCGGTCCACGGCCGCCCGGCGTCGGCCCGCTCGCGCGACCTCGCCGAGGAAACGGTCGAGCACCTCGTGCACGAGCGTGCCGCGATCGATGGGCGCGAGCTGCATGATGTCTTCGGGTTGCTCGACCGGGTCGACGTGCAGCACACGTCTCCATGAAGTACGCGTGCGGGCACGCGGCCCAGGTCTGCAAGCCGCGTCGGCGACGCGACCCGTTCGGGATTCGCGGGGCTCAGACGGCGAGGCGATCGCGGCAACGATGCCGCGAGGTTGCCGTCGAAGCGGGTGAACTGCGGAGCCCGCCCGCGCGCTCGGTGAGCTCGAGCCCGCGCGCGACCGCGGGTTCGGCATCGACCCACTGCTCGCCGCCGACCGCGGCCCGCACCTCGAGCTCGTGGCGGTTCGCGGGGAACGCAACGTGCGTGGCGCCGTACGCGTACGACGCGACTCGAACGAACGTCGGCACCGACCGCGGCGATCGTGGCCGCGAGGAATCGCGACGGCACGTGTTCGGTGCTGCGCCGCAGATCGCCGCGCGGGATACGTGCAGACCCGCGCGTCGCTGGTCGAGGCGAGCGCGGCGAGGAACGCGCGTTCGTCGTCGGTGGTGCGGTCGGACACGCAGGCGGAGCTCGCCGCCGAGCGCGGCCGCGCTCGCGATCGCCGAGCAACGGATCGTCGCGCGGGACCGACGGGAACAGGCCCTCGGCCAGGCCGCACACCCACACGCGGTCGAGGTCGACCCCGAGCGCCATCGCCCACCGGACCCGACCAGCACACCGTCGCCGAGGCTGCCGACGCGATCGCGGGCCGCGTCGAGCTCGAGCTCGAACGTGCGCCGGAACACATCGATGGTCGGCGCGGGATCGATCGAGTCGAGGGTGCCGAGCCGGTCGATCACCGCCTCGACGCGCCGCGCCGCGACCTGTCTCGAACGGCGGCCACGACTCGCGGCGCGCCTCGTCTCCGAAGAAGCGGCGGACGAGCCCGTGCGCGAACTCGCGCCAGCCCGTTCCACGTGCGCGGCACACGCTCGGGATCGAGGTCGGCGGCGAGGCCCGCGACGAACGCGCCGCAGCGCGTCGACCTGCGTCTCGCTCCCACGCGCGTCGTTCGTCGTCGGCGGAATGCTCGGACGCGTACGTGGCCAGGCGCGCGCGCCATTGTCGACACCGCGCACCACGCCCGCGTAGCGCGACAGTCGTTCCCATTTGCGCCGCGGGAACGGTCGACCGCGGCCGTCGAGCACCGGCGCCGCCGCGAACAGACCGCACACGTCGTCGCGCGCGAACTCGGTGTCGGCCAGCGCGAAGATGCGCAGGAGGCCGCGCCCGAGCACCGACTCCGACATCGAGCGGGTCGTGGCACCGTTGTGCGCGATCTCGGCCAGGTTGAAGTGCTCGTGCAGCAGCCGGGCGTACGGCTCGTCGGAGGCGTACAGCACGGCCATGCGCTCGAGCGGCACGCCGGCGCGCATCGCGTCGACGACGCCCCGACGATCGCCGCGCACCTCGTCGTCGGGATCGGAGGCGTTCCACACCTCGGTGCCCACGACCGGGACGATCGCCGCGCCGGAGCTGCGGTCGAGCCTCGGCGCCGACCCGGCGCAGGCTCGCGACGACCTCGCGCGTCGGCCGACGGCCGAGCCCGTGAGCCCGACGATGATCTCGACGCGCGGTGCGCTCGGCCAGCGCCCGCAGCAGGCGGGCCGCGGGTGCGCTCCAGCGCTGCGGCAGGAAGCAGACGACCGTGCCGAGCTCCCGCGACGAGCGGACTCTCGCGCCGCGACGAGATCGGTCGCGACGCGCATCAGGTCGTGCTCGTCGTGCCACTCGCGGTCGAGGAGCGACTTCGTCGCGCGGTGCAGCCGCACGACCTCGCCGGCGCGCGGATGTTGCGCGGCGAGCAGGTCGAGCTGGGCCGGGTCGAGATCGGCGAGCTCGCGGTGCGCGGCGACGAGTGCCTCTTCGGTGGCGGGATGTTCGCGACCGGCGCGAAGAGGCCCGGCGTTGCGTGCGAGCGCGCGCCGAACCGCCGACGCGACGACCGGAGTGGATACCGGCCGGCGTCCCGGCCGCCGCCAGCTCCGCCGCGCCGAGCAACTCCGCGAGCCGGTACACGGTGAGGAACGTCACGCCGACCACTCCGCGCCCGGCCGCGCTCACCGCGCCGAGCTCGCCCGACGCGAGCCGGCGCCGCGCGGAGACCCCGACCGAGTTCGTCGGCACGACGACCGTCACCGGCGCGAGCGCGTCGGCGCGCTTGCGCGCGCGCCACCGCGTCGCGCAATGCCTGCGGATGCGGCACGCCCGTAGGCGGTGGGGACGACGGTGATCGGCACGGCCGGATCGTACGGCGATGGTGAGACACCGACGAGACGACAGCGAAAGTCCCTGTATCGCGTGGGCTTACGGGTTTGCACGTTTACGCGGCCACGGGTACCCCGTGATCACTCGACTTAGGAGGGAACTATGGGGCTCGTGCTCCTCATCCTGCTGATTGCACTACTGCTCGGCGGCCTCGGTTTTGCTGCGCATTTCCTCTGGATATTCGCAGTCATCGTCGCCGTGTTCTGGCTCGCGGGGTTCGCGTTCCGTTCCGGCGAGGGTCATTGGTACGGCCGCTGACGCCGGCCGCTGACCTCGCTTACCGACCTGCGTGATCGGCACTGATCTGCAGGGGTAATTCCACGCCCGAGTCGCGCCTACGCCGCGACTCGGGGCGTGTGGTTTTCAGCGGACCGGTTCGTCGACTGCCAGCGTGCGCCGGAAGAAGTCGACGGCGAGTTGGATCGCCTCGGGCGGGAGGTCGACGTGCGTTCCCGTCCACACGCCCATGCGCTTCGGGCCCGGGAATCATCTCCAGCACTTCGATCGCACCGTCGATCGGGAAGTGCTCGTCGCGCGTCATGTTGAGCATCAGCACTTCACGCCCGCCGAGTCGGCTCACACCGGAACGGATCAGCTCGTCGCGCGTCGTCGTCGCGCATCAGGCCGCCGAGCGCGAACACCGCCGCGCTGACCGACGCGAGATCGGCCACGATCGAGAGCCCGAACATCGCGCCCATCGAGAAACCCGCGTAACCCGTCGGTCCGGTGATGCGCGGGTCGGCGGCGCGCGCCGCGGTCTCGACCGCACGCCAGTCGGCGACGAGCTGCGCGTGATTCGTCGGGATCCGACATCCGGCGCGCGACGTCGGCATCGAACTCGTCATCGTTGCTGCCGGCCGGCGCGTCGTTCGCCGTGCCCGGGACTGTCCATCAGCGCGACCGCGGCCGGGACACCCCGGCCGAAGCCCTTGGCGATCATCTGCATGATCGGATCGTCCTTCGACAGGTGCGCGCCGTGCCCGAACAGGATCGAGCGGCAGCGCCGCCGTGTCATCGGCGCCGGACGGAACGAACAGCAGCGTCGGCGGGGTCGCGTCGTCGGCGAGACGAATGGCGAGAGCGGCATGACAGCAGTGGACCACACGCGTACCCTCCCCACCAGAGCGGCAGCGGAGCCTCTGCCACTTCCCGCGCCGCTGCTCTGGCAGAGGCGCAGCGCGAGCGACCAGTAGAGGCAGAGCAGCAGAGGAGACGAGATGCGCGTACCGCTGACCGTGCTGGATTTCATCGAACGGGCCGAGCTCGTCTACGGCGACCGGATCGGCGTGGTCGACGAGCCCGACCAGCCTGCGGAATCGCTGGGTGAGCTGACCTGGCGGGAGGTCGCCCGGCTGCGCCCGGGCGCAGGCGGCGGGCTTCGACGCGCTGGGTGTCGGTCACGGCGAACGCGTGGCGATCGTCTCGCACAACTCGGCTCGTCTCCTCGCCGCCTTCTTCGGGGTGTCCGCGTACGGACGCGTGCTGGTGCCGATCAACTTCCGACTCAACGCAGAGGAGATCGGCTACATCGTCGAGCACTCGGGCGCGTCGGTGTCTGCTCGTCGATCCCGAGCTCGAACCGGCGCTCGTCGGGCGTCACCGCCAAGCACCGGTTCATCATCGGGAGTGCCGCCGACGAACGCGCTCCTGCGCTTCGACACCGAGCCCGAGCCGTGGGATCGCCGACGAAGACGCGACCGGGAACGATCAACTACACGAGCGGCACCACCGCGCGTCCGAAGGGCGTGCAACTCACGCACCGCAACGCTCTGGTTCAACGCGACCACCTTCGGCTGGCAGACCGGTGTCGAGCGATCGCGACGTGTACCTCTGGACGCTGCCGATGTTCCACTGCAACGGCTGGGGCATGTCGTACGCGGTCACCGGGATGGGCGGGCGGCACATCGTGCTGCGCAAGATCGACGGCGCGGAGATCCTGCGCCGCGTCGAACGCACACGGCGTCACGTTGCTGTGCGGTGCACCCGCGGTCGTGTCGGCCGATCCTCGATGCCGCGCAGAACGTGGGACGGCGAGATTCCCGGCCGCGGTCGCGTGCGCATGGTCGTGGCGGGCGCGCCGCCGCCGACGCGCCTGATCGAGCGCATGGAGACCGAGCTCGGCTGGGAGTTCATCCAGATCTACGGGCTCACCGAAACCGCGCCGTTGCTGACGATGTCGCGCGGTACGCGCGGAATGGGACGCGCTCGACCCCGCGTCCGCGCGCCCAGAAGCTCGGACGCGCGGGCGCGCCCGCGCTCGGCGTCAGTCTCGACGTCAGCGATCAGGGCGAAGTGCTGGCCCGTTCGAACGTCGTGCTCGAGGGCTACTGGGAACAGCCCGAGGCGACGGCCGACGCGCTGGCGGGCGGATGGTTCCACACCGGCGACGGCGGGACGATCGACGACGACAGCTACCTCTCGATCAGCGACCGCAAGAAGGACGTGATCATCTCGGGCGGCGAGAACGTCAGCTCGATCGAGGTCGAGGACTGTCTGTACCAACACCCGGCGGTGGCGGAGGCGTGCGTGATCGGCGTGCCCGACGACAAGTGGGGCGAGACCGTGAAGGCGCTGGTCGTGCTGAAGCCGGGCGCCGACGCGACCGAGGCCGACCTGATCGCGCACTGCCGCGGACGCCTCACGCATTTCAAGTGCCCGACCTCGGTCGAGTTCCGCGCCGAGTTCGCCGCGCACCTCGACGGGCAAGCTGCAGAAGTTCAAGATCCGGGCGCCGTACTGGGAAGGCCGCGAGCGCCAGATCAACTGACGCCGCAGCTGTTTCAGTCCTAAGGTGCGCCCGTGTTACTCGGACTTGCTCTCGACGCGTGGTCGGACGCCGACGTCAAGCTGCCCGTCGCGCGAGTACAACTCGCAGAGCGCCTCGGGCTACGACTCGGTCTGGACCGCGGAGGCCTACGGCGCCGACGCGCTGACCCCGCTCGCGTATCTGGCGGCAGTCCACGAATCGGATCAAGCTCGCGACCGGGGTGGTGCAGATCTCGGCGCGTACACCGGCCGCCACGGCGATGGCGTTCGCGACGCTCGAATCGCTCGCCGGACGCGGCCGCGTGATCGCGGGCCTCGGCCTCTCGGGACCGCAGATCGTCGAAGGCTGGTACGGCCAACCGTGGGCCAAGCCGATCGCGCGCACCCGCGACTACGTCGCGATCATGCGCAAGATCTTCCGCCGCGAAGGCCCGGTCGTCGCACGACGGCGCGGCGATCACGTTGCCGTACGCGGGCGCCGACGCGACCGGGCTGGGCAAGCCGCTTGCGTTCGATCCTGCATCCCAATCCCGACCTGCCGATCTATCTCGCCGCGGGCGGACCGGCGAACGTCGCGCTCGCGGCCGAGGTCGCCGACGGCTGGATCCCGATGGGCCTCTCCCCCGCCAACGCGGCCGAGTTCCGCGCCACGTTGGCGAAGGGCGCGGCCCGCGCCGGGCGTTCGCTCGACACGCTGGCCATCCAGTCGTCGACCACCGTGCAGCTCACCGACGATGTCGCGGGCGACGATCGCGAAGATGAAACCGCGCGTCGCGTTGTACGTCGGCGGGATGGGTGCGCGCGATCACAACTTCCACAAGGACGCGATGGTGCGGCGCGGATACGGCGACGCCGCCGACCGCATCCAGGAGCTGTTCCTCGCGGGCCGCCGCGAAGAGGCGATCGAAGCCGTGCCCGACGAGTACGTCGACGAAGGCGCGCTGCTCGGATCGCCGGTGCGGATCGCCGACCGGCTCGTTCCCTGGACGGAGTGCGGGATCACCGGCCTGACGATCCACGCCGAGCAGGACGCGGCGGTCGAGCTCATGGCCGACCTCGTCCGACCGACGATCCCGGAGGACGCACCGTGACGACCCCCACTGATACCGAATCGCCCACGCCCGAGTTCATCGCGATCGACGACGCCGCGCCCGGCGTCCGGCGCATCACGCTCAATCGGCCCGAGAAGCGCAACGCGATCAACAACGGCATGCGCGCCGAACTGTTCGCGGCGCTGGAAGCCGCCGATGTCGACGACGCGGTCCACGTCACGATCATCCGCGGCGCGGGGCCGTGCTTCTCCTCGGGTTACGACCTCAAGCGCGTGGCCGACGAGAAGCGCCCGTACTACACGGCCGGCGGCGACGGCAGTTGGTCGCGGCACGTGACCGAGGGTTGGGTGCACATCTGGGATCTGGCCAAGCCCGTGATCGCGCAGGTGCACGGCTACGCGATGGCGGGCGGGACCGAGCTCGTGGCGGCATGCGATCTCGTCTACGTCGCGACCGACGCGACGTTCAGCTATCCGGTCGTGCGCGTGATCAGCCCGCCCGACTTCCAGTACCACCCGTGGCTCGTCGGCATGCGCAACGCCATGGAGCTCGTGCTCACCGGCGATCCCGTCACCGGCGACGACGCGGTGCGCATGGGGCTCGCCAACCGCGCGTTCCCCGCCGACGAGCTCGACGCGCGTGTCGTCGGCGATCGCGGAGCGCATCGCGGGCGTGCCCGCGGAGCTGCTGCAGATCAACAAGCGCAGCGTGCACCGGGCGATGGAGATCATGGGGATCCGCACCGGCATCCGCGCCGGGTCGGAACTGCAGGGCCTCGCCAGCAAGCTCCCCGCGGTACAGGCGCTGCTCGCGGGCGGCGACCCGATCGCGAGTGTGAAACAGGCCTCGGGCAAATAACCCAGAACAGGAACCAGGACCTTTCATGTCGTTCGTCGAGATCTCGAAGCCCCGCCCGCACGTCGCGCTCGTGACACTGAACCGTCCCGAGCGCATGAACGCGATGGCGTTCGACGTGATGATCCCGCTGCGCGAAGCGTTGGAGGATCTGAGCCACGACAACGACGTTCGGGTCGTGGTGCTCACCGGCGCCGGTCACGGCTTCTGCTCTGGGGCCGACCTCGAAGACGCGGGAATGGTCCCGCACATCGACGGCCTGACCGTCACGTCGATCGCGCGCCGCGCCCTCGAACTGCTCGACGACGTCATCACCGCGATCCGCAAGATGCAACCAACCGGTGATCGGCGCCATCAACGGTGCCGCGATCGGCGGCGGTTTCTGCCTCGCCTGCGCGTGCGACATCCGCGTCGCGTCCGAGGCTGCGTACTTCCGCGCGGCCGGCATCAACAACGGACTGACCGCGAGCGAGCTCGGCATCTCGTACCTACTGCCCCGCGAGATCGGATCAGCCCGGGCGTTCGACATCATGCTCACCGGTCGCGATGTCGACGCGACGGAAGCCGAGCGCATCGGTTTGGTGTCTCGGGTCGTCCCCGGCGACCAACTACTCGAAGAGTGCTACTCGGTGGCGGAACGGATGATCGGCTTCTCCCGGGTCGGGGTCGAGGTCACCAAGCGCATGCTCTGGTCGAGCCTCGACGCCGCCAGCCTCAGCGCGCACATGGATCACGAGGGCATCGCCCAGCTGTACGTGCGCCTCACCACCCAGAACTTCCAGGAAGCCATCCGCGCCCGCAAGGAGAAGCGGACCCCGATCTACCGCGATTGAGAAATCCCGATTTTTCGGGTGGGGCCGCGAACCAACCGGCGCCCGGTTGCGTCATACCCGGCGTGAACGCGGAGGGTCAGGGCGGCGAGCTCGAAAGCTGGGTTCGGGAGCGATACGAGCGCACGTACCGCACCGCGGTGCTGATCTGCGGCAATCGGGCCGACGCCGAAGAGGCGGTGCAGGACGCATTTCTCCGCGTCTGGCGGTTTCGCGACGCACTCCCCGACGACTCCCGGCGTAACGCGTGGCTGTATCGCGTCGTGGTCAACAGCTGCTATTCGAAGTTGCGCCAGGAAGTGCCGCGTCGAGAGCGCGAGCGGGCGCGCATCGATCTGAGCCTTCCGAGCGCGGAGCCCGTTGCAACGAGCGAAGCGCCGGAAATGGGCGCGGAACGTTCCGCGATCGCGCAGTCGCTCGAGACCGCACTGCACGATCTGCCCGAGTCGCTGCGCGTCGTTGTGATCCTGCGTTACTACGCGGATCTGAGTGAACGGGAGATCGCGATCGCGATCCGAAGGCGTCCGGGCACGGTGAAGTCGCGCCTGCACGAAGCGCGACGCCGGCTTGCGGCCGACGAACGGCTCGTCGGCTACCGAAGCGACACGGAGGTCACGGCCCGATGATCGACGAACACGAACTCACCGAGCTCCTGCGCCAAGCCGGCGACGAGATCCCCGTTCCCCCCGCGGGCGCCGACGACGTCGTCGACCAGCTGGTCAGCTCGGCCGCCGTGAAGAGCCGAGATCGCGTCCGATTCACGAAACCGCTCATGGTCGCGGCCGCGATCGTCGCTGTCATCGCGATCTCGATCCCGCTCCTGAACCGATCAAGCGCGCACACCGCGTCGAAGGCGACCACGCTCTCGCCGCCGTTGAAATCCCAACTCGGCCCGCTGAGCCCGAACCAGTCCGAGGCTTTGCCGGGCAGCGTCGTAGGCGGCACGGGGGTCGGAAGCGGCGGCAGCGTGGCGTACGGCGCGCCCGATATCCATGGTGCTTCCGGGACAACGGGCCGGTCACTCGGCGGTGCAACGCCCACGACCGTGGCCACCGCGGCTCCCCCGTCGGCGTCGACGTCGACCGGCGGCGTCGACGGCGCCAAGATCGTCAAGACCGGCACGCTCGACCTGCAGGTTCCGCACGCGACGCTGCGCACCGCCGTCAATCGCGTCACCGGCGTGGCGATCGGGCTGGCGGGCTACGTCTCGGCCAGCAAGACCAGCTACGACGACACCGATCCCACCGCGCAGATCACCGTGCGCGTGCCGGTCGCCAACTTCGACACCGCCATCGCCCGTCTCGACACGCTGCCCGGAGTGAAGGTGCTCGGCGACAGCGAGAGCGGCGTCGACGTGACCGGCCACTACACCGACCTGCAGGCCCAACTCGCGGCAGCCACCACGGCCCGCGACGACTTCCTCTTGATCTTGTCGCACGCGCAGTCGATCAACGACATCCTCACAGTGCGCGATCGGGTGACGGCCGCGCAGACCGAAGTCGATCAACTCCAAGGGCAGATCAAACTGCTCGACGATCAGGCGACGTTCTCCGCGCTCGCCATCACACTCGCGGAGAAACCCGCAACCGTTCCGCCCGCGGCGGTGCACCACGCCCACGTCGAGAGCGGCCTGGCGAAGTCGTGGTCGGACGCTCGGCACGGGTTCGCCAGTGGAGTCGAGTGGTTGATCGCCCGCTCCGGGGCCGCGCTCATCATCTTGCTCGCCGGCCTCGCGCTCCTGTTCGGTATCCGCTATCTGTATCCCGTGGTTCGCCGCGGCCTCGTCTGAGCATTCGTATCTAGACTCCCGGCGCGTGGGCGCGACAACGACGGTGGCGACGAGCCGAAACATCCGCGGGCGGCGGGCTGGTATCCCGACCCGTGGAGTGCGACCGGCGACGGCGAGCGTTACTTCGACGGCAAGCATTGGGGCTCGTCGGCGCGTCCGTTGGCGCGGCACTCGAACGTGCCCAAGGGGATACAGAAACCGGTGCGCGCCGTTCGCAGCCGATCGAGAAGTTGGATCGGCCCGGCTGTGTTCCTCCTACTCGTCGCGGGCGTGTACTTCCTGCAGCGTTCGCACCACAGCAGTTCCAATGCAACCGAGATCCAGACCCCGCCCACGACGGTCCCCACCGATCGACCGTTGCCGGCACCAGAGTCGGTGACTCCGCTCGGAACACCCGCGCCGGTGCCCGCCGGTACCGGCAAGTACGAGGTGTTGGACACGCAGCCGTCGAACGACGCCGCGCCGGTCGCGTGGGATCCCTGCCGGGAGATTCACTACGTCATCAATCCGACGGGTGCGCCGGCGGACGGCACCGCGTTGATCCAGAGCGCCATCGCGCGCATTCAGGTCGCGACCGGTTTCCACTTCGTGTACGACGGGCCCACGACCGAGACGCCGACGAAGAGCCGAAAGCCCTTCCAGCCCGCGAAGTACGGCTCGACGCGTTGGGCGCCGGTACTGATCGCCTGGAGTGACGAGAACGCGTTCCCGGAGCTCGCCGGTTACATCGAGGGCATCGGTGCGCCGTTCTCCGAGTACGTGGACAACGCGCGATCTCGTGTACGTCACGGGTCAGCTGATTCTGGATCGCCAGCAACTCTCGGCGACCGGCGATCCCGACCGCGGCAATGTCCGCGCGGTCATGCTGCACGAGCTCGGGCATGTGGTCGGTCTCGACCACACCGCGGACCGTCACGAGATCATGTACTCGGAATCGCAGTTCAACGTGCGCGACTACGGCAACGGCGACTTACAGGGCTTGGCCAAACTCGGCACGCAGCCCTGCTACCCGGGCATCTGAGTTACTTGTTCGACCAGTAGCTGCCGTCGTCGACCATCTTTTCGAGCAGGCCGCGGAACATGACGAGGTCGTCGGGGTCGGCCGGCTCTTCCATCGTTCCGTACGCGACGCCGCGGCTTGCTCGTGCGGATCGACACGATCGCGAAGCGCAGCGCGGCGAAGACCTCGAACCAGTCGAGGTTGCGCACCGTGTGGCCGGTCAGCTCCTCGTACTCGGCGATGACCGAGTCGCGCTGCATGAAGTCGGTCATGCCCGGCAGGCCGAACGTAACCGCCATGTCGTGGAAGAACTCGTGCAGGAAGATCATCCACGCGAGGTCGACCTCGCGCGGACCGACCGTCGCCATCTCCCAGTCGAGCACGGCGATCGGTGCGAAGTCGCGGTACAAGATGTTGCCGACGCGGGCGTCGCCCCAGTTGAGCACCGTCTCGCCCTCTTCGGGCCAGTGCGCTTCGAGCCATGCGAACGTGCGGTCGATCAACGGATACGACATGCCTTCGCGCGCCCAGTCGTAGTACCAGCGCTGGTAGCCGAGCTGTTGGCGCAGCGCGGTGTCGCCGTGCTTCGGACGCGTGCAGGAACGCGAGGTCGGAGTTCGTCGGGTTGAGCTCGTGCAGCTGTCTTCAACACCTCGATGCGTGCGGCGTCTGCATCGCGGCGCGCGTCTCGGGCGGCGCGTCGGCGACCCAACCGCCGAACACGTACGGCGGGATGTCGGGCGGCGCTTCGCCGTCGATGCGGCGCATCACGAGGAACGGCGTGCCGAGCCACTGCGGGTCGAGCTCGACCCAGCGCACGTCGGGCACGGGCACGTCGGTGCGGGCCCGCACGAGGTTCATGCACTTGGCCTGCAGCTCGATGTCGTACTCGGGGAAGACCGGGATAGACGTCGGGCATCGGCGCGAGGCGCGCCGCGTAACGCTCGTCTCGCCGTCGAGCGGTCATCTCGAACAGCACGGTCTCGCTCGACATGCCGTTGCCGGGCGACGACGCCTCCGACACGCGTGCGTTCGGGACCGAGCACTGGCCCGGGCCCACTTCTCCATCGCGGGGCCGACCTCGCCGAGGTCGCGGCGCCACGGCGTGTCCGATGTGCATCGCTTTTTCTTCTTCAGGGGGCATGGTCACATCTTGCCATGCGCGCACGATGTCCGTCAGCGCGCGGCGTCGGGTAGTCGTCCGGCGCGGACGGTGGCGTCGGTGCCGCCGTCGGAGAACACCACCGACCCGCAGAAGAAGCCCGCGTCGGGCGAGAGCAGATACGTGAGCAGGCTCGCGATCTCCTCGGGCCGACCGGGCCGACCGATCGGCACCGGGAACACGTCGGGGATGCTGAAGATGAACTCGAGGTCGTTCTTCGTCATCGGCGTCTCGATCACACCCGGCGCGATCGCGTTCAGGCGGATGCCCGCGCCGATCCAGTCGGGCGTCGGCGCGTGGTGGCGCACGTAACGCGCCAGCGCGAGCTTCGACGCGGGGTACACGAACGAAACCGGGCGCCTCGCCGGCCGCCTCGAGCGCGGCGGCCTCGTCGCCGGCGAGAATCACGTCGACGAGCGCGGGCGGGAGTCCCGGCGTGGTCGTCGTCGAGTTCGAGCTGATGGCCACGGCCGACGCGTCGGTACCGCGCGCCAACAGCGGCCGCAGGCCGTCGAGCGTGGCGATCGCGCCGAAGTAGTTGATCGCGACGACGAGCGGCTCGGTGCCCATGATGCCCGGCCGCCGCGACGAGACCGTCGAGCGCGCCGCCGCATTGCTCGGCCACCGCGGCGACCATCGCGTCGCGGCCCGCGGGCGTCGACAGATCGGCGATCACCTCCGCGTCGCGCACGTCGACACCGATGACGCGATCGCCGTCCTTCTCCAGCCGGGCGCGGGTCGCGGCGCCGATGCCACCCGCGGAACCGGTGATGCAGACGGTGCGCATCAGTGCACCTGCCGATCGGTCGTCGCCCCAGTACTGCGCGCGCAGCGCCTTCTTGTCGGGCTTGCCCAGCGGGCTCAGCGGGATCGCGTCGGCGAACTCGATCGACTTCGGCGTGGTGGTGCGCGCCTTTGTGCTCCTTCACCAACGCGATGAGCTCTTCCGAGAGCTCTGCACGGTCGACGGCCGCGTCGGGTCGGAGCACGACGATCGCCTTCACCGCCTCGCCCCACTTCTCGTCGGGCACGCCGATCACCGCGCACTGCGACACCGCCGGGATGCTGGGCGAGCACGTCCTCGATCTCGCGCGGGAACACGTTGAAGCCGCCGCTGACGATCATGTCCTTCTTGCGATCGACGATCGTGTAGAAGCCGTGCTCGTCTTCGCGGGCGATGTCGCCGGTGTGCAACCAGCCGCCCTTCAACGCCTCTTCGGTCTCGGCCGGCTTCTTCCAATAGCCCGCCATCACGAGCGGACCCTGCACGCAGATCTCGCCCGGCTCGCCGCGCGGCACCTCGTTGCAGTCGTCGTCGAGCAGGCGAACCTTCACCCACGGCGTCGGCCGGCCGCAGGTGGCGAGACGATCGAGGTCGTCGACGTCGTGGTCTTCCTTCTTCAACGACGTGATCGCCATCGGGCACTCGGCCTGGCCGTAGTACTGGAAGAAGATCGGGCCGAGGCGGCGGATCGCCTCCTGCAGGCGCGTCGGCGAGCACGCGGCCGCGCCGTAGTAGACGGTCTGCAGGCTCGACATGTCGGTCTCGTCGAGCTTCGGGCTGTCGAGCAGCACGTAGAGCATCGTCGGCACGATCATCGTCGCGGTGATCTTGTACTTCTCGATCGTCTCGAGCACGAGGCCGGGCTCGAAGTGCGGCAGCACGACGATCGCGCCGCCGGTCAACAGCGTCGGGATGAAGAACGCGGCGCCCGCGTGCGAGAGCGGCGTGCAGATGAGGAAGCGCGTGTCTTCGGGCCACTCCCATTCCGCCATCTGGATCATCGTCATCGTGGCGCCGCTGCGGTACGTGCCCATGACGCCCTTGGGCTTGCCGGTCGTGCCGCCGGTGTACGCGAAGCCGGCGACGTCTTCCGCGTCGACGTTCGGCGCGACGAGCGGTTGCGGTGTCGAACTGTCGCCGCGAGCGCGAGCAGGTCGTCGCCGACTTCGCACGGCCCGAACGAGAGCAGCCGCGTGAGCTTCGGGCAGCGCTCCTGCAGCTGCCGGGCGCGCTCGCCGAAGCTCGGATCGAACACGAGCGTCTCGATCTCGGCGTCGTCGATCACGTACGCGTGGTCGTCGAGCGAACCGAGCGGGTGCAGCGCGCTCGCCGCGACAGCCCGTCACCATGTTGGCCCCGAGCGCGAACAACACCTCGGGACGGTTCGGCGACAGGATCGAGACCGGGCTGCCCTTCGTCGAGACCCTGCGCGGCGTAGGCCTGCGCGTAGCAACTCATCTGCGCGGCAACTTCCCGGCCGGTCAGCACCTGATCGCCGAGATAGACGGCGGGCCGATCGGGATGGCGGTTGAGCGCCGCGACCAGGAGGTCGGGCAGGAACGAAGCTTTGTGCAGGTCGTCGGTCACGCCGTGTGTCCTACCGCCTACGCGTTACCGGGGTCCAACGCGGGTTGCGATTCAGCGTCCCGCTTCTACGCGCCGCCCGCGAGACCGACCAGGTTGCCCTCCGGATCGGTGAAATGCCCGATGACGAGCTCGTTCCCCGGATTCTTCTCCGGCCCCAGCACACGCGTTCCGCCGAGGCGTTCAGCCTCCCGGAGCGCGGCCTCGACGCTCGGGACCGCGACGTACGAACAGCGCGTGACCCGGATAGCCGCGGCCACCACCGACACCACCGCGGATACCAGTGCCGTCGTCGGTTGTATAGCGATCGATGAAGCCGTAGTTCCCCGCCTCCGAAACGGCGTCGGCGACCGGCGAGCTCGTGTCGAACTCCCAGTCGAACATGTCGCCGTAGAAGGAACGGAGCTTTCCCGGTTCTTTGCCGGTGATCTCGAAGTGCACGACCGGTTGTCCCATGTGCGCTCTCCTGCTCGTCTGCGGAACGGATCGTAACGACGACATGCCTACCCGACGCGTCCGACGCTCAGTGCCGCCTCACCGGTAGATGCGTGCTCAGCTCTTCGCCGACGCGGCCGAGCTCGGCGCGCAGCTCGATCGGTTCGAAGACTTCGAGGCGCGCGCCGAAGCCCGCGAGCTGACCGGCCAGCGCGGCGATGTGCGCGCCGGAAACCTCGATGTCGACGCGACCGTCGGCGCGGGCGGGACCGACCCGAACCTTCGTGTCGAACACCCACCGCAGGAGTTGCACGGAATCAGCCTCGGCGGCGGCGAGCACGCGCACCGGCGCGCGCAGCTGGTCGACCTCCGCACTGATGAGGCGCCACGCGGCCGCGAGCTCGAACCCGTCCGGGCGCACCACCGGCACGCCCGTTCCTTCGACCGACGTTGCGCGATCGACGCGGAACGTCCGCAGACCGGCTTCGGTGTCGGCGACGAGATACCAGACGGTGCCCTTCGCCGCGAGACCTAGGGGATGCACGACGCGGGTCGTCGACGCGCGATCGCGTGCCACGTAACCGAGCTCGACCTGCTCGCCTTCGATCACCGCGCGTTGCAACGCGTCGAGATGCAGCGGCGCGGGACGGGTCGGCGTGGCGCGGCCCCACTCGTTCGGGTCGACGACCACCGCCGTCGACGCGGCCTGCGCGTCGGCACGGAACGGCTCCGGCAGGGCGCGCACGAGTTTGCGGAGCGCGGCCTTGAGCTCGGGCGACGCAGGCGACGGCCCGGCGACGAGGAACAAGGCGCGAGCCTCGGCCGCGTTGAGCCCGCTGAGGTCGGTGCGCGCGCCGCCGAGCAACTCCCACCCACCGTTGCGACCCGGCTGCGAGTACACGGGCAGGCCGGCCATCGCGAGCGCGTCGAGGTCGCGGCGCGGCCGTCCGTTCGGAGATCTCGAGCTCGGCTGCGACCTCGGCGGCCGTCACCCGACCGCGGGTCTGGAGGAGCATCAAAACGGCGACGAGCCGGTCGGCACGCATCTCGTCATCATCTCAGGAGAACCGGTCAGGAGGTGGCCACTTTTCCGGCGCAATCTGCCGGCATGGACACACAGACAACAGCCCGGACCGAATCCGCCCTCGACCGCGATCCCCGCCCGCTCTTCATGGCGGCCACGACCACTGCCGCCGAGGTCATCGGCGCCGTACGCCCGGACCAGCTCGCCGACCCGACACCCTGCGCCGGGTTCGATGTGCGGGGACTCCTCGACCCATCTCGTCGGCGTGGTCGATCGTGTCAGCGCGATCGGGCGGGGCGTCGACCCGATGCAGGCCGGCTCGGCGCCCGTGGACGTCGCCGACGACGAGTGGCGCCGCGTGTGGCGCGATGCCGTGACCGACGCCGACAACGCGTGGAGCGACGACGCCGCGCTCGAGCAGTCGGTCGTGCTCCCCTGGGTGACCGACACCGGCGCCAACGCGCTGCTCGGCTACGTCAGCGAGATCACCGTGCACACGTGGGATCTCGCGCAGGCGACCGCGCAGGACCCGGCGTGGGACGACGAGACCGTCGAGCGGGCGTATCAGCTGATGCGCAACTGGCTACCTGGCGAGAACCGCGCCGAGGCGTACGCGGAAGTGCACGCGAAGATGGGCGTGCCCGACGCACCCGATCCGTTCGGTGCGGTCGTTGCGGTTGCCGACGACGCGGCCGCGATCGACCGGCTCGTGGCATGGACCGGCCGTCGCCCGTAGCGTGTCGGGATGCTCGATCACGTTTCGATTCAGTGTGACGATGCCGCCGCGAGTGCGCGTTTCTACGACGCGGTGCTCGCGGCGGTCGGCGGCAAACGGTTGATGGATTTCGGTGAAGTGATCGGGTACGGCACCGACGCGCCGACGTTCTGGATCGCGCCGCGCACCGACATGATCCCGAACCGCCAGACGCACATCGCGTTCGTCGCGCCCGATCGGGCCGCGGTGCGGGCGTTCGTGGAGGCGGCCCGCGCGGAGGGTCTCGAGGTGCTGCACGAACCGCGCATCTGGCCCGAGTACCACGACAACTACTACGGCGGATTCGTCCGCGACCCCGACGGCAACAACGTAGAAGCCGTCTCCCACACCCCCGAGAGTTAACCGAGCGCTTCGGCGGCAAGTGTCGCGGTGAGCTCCGCCACGAGCTCGGCCGGGCGGCGGGTGACCTTGTCCCAGGTCGCGAACACGATGCGGAAACCGTGCCGGCCGGGGATGCTCCACTTCTCGTTGTCGCGCTCGTAGTCGTTCGGGTCGTCGTGCCATCGTCGTCCGTTCGTCTCGAGGATCGTGCGCCGCGCCACGAAGGCGAAGTCGAAGCGGTAGGTGCGTCTGTTCCACTCGAGGGGGAACTCGCGCACGAAACCGCCGAGTCCGTGCGTGACGAGTAGTCGACGGGTCTTCACCTCCAACACCGATCGGGCCGGATGCACGGGGTCGACACCGTCCAACAGGTCGCGGATTGCAGTTCGTGCCCGGTCGCCCGGCTCGTCCGTAGCGCTGCAGGTAAGACCGGAGGGCAGGCAGCGACGTGAGCCTTCGGCGGCGCGCGTCTTCGCACGCGACCTCGAACGTCTCGTCGTCGAGCGTCGCCGCGAGGGAGAGCAGGCTGGCCTCCACTCCGGTGACGCGGATGCCATTGCGTTGGCGGATCATCAGGGCGGCCGAGCTTTCGGGCCGGTACAGGACCACTCCGGAAGGGATTGGGTGAACCGAGCGCGGCGCGGCGATCTCGGGCACTCGCGCAGTGACGCCGTCCAGCCCGTAGATCTCGCCGGCCGAGCGCCCCGCCGCGGCGGCGAGGGGGCCGGCCCAGAGAAGTGCGGCACGTAGCGACTGCTGGTGCGACGGTGAGACAGCCGTCAATCGATACGTGTTCGGGAAGACGCGCTCGATCACTCCAGCCGCGCACAACGCGGAGATCTGGTTGCGGCTCACGCCGAGATCCGCCGCGGCCTTGCCCCGGAACACCCCGAGCGACGGTGCGCTCAACCGTGAGATCACGGCGATTGCCGATTCTCGCGTCAATGCGTACTCCCTGGGAGTACGGAACGCGCCGAGAATGGGCCGATCCGTACTTCGCGGTCAGGGAGAAGAGGAACGAAAGCTAGCGGAGGGCTTCGGCGGCGGCCTTTACGTTGGCGATTGTCTTGCGGATCGCACCGTCGAGCATCTCGAAGCGGCCGTCGAAGTTCGATGCCGCGCCGTCGACGTTGATCATCGGCGCGTCGAACGACTCGGTGAGCGTCGTGCCCGCGCCGCTCGCGGCGAACTCGAAGCGCCAGCGCGTGACGACCGAGCCCTCACGCGGTACCTGGAACTCGAACAACTTCCCGGGTTCGCATGCGGTGACGATGCACGGCGCTTCCCACTCGTACGTGCCCGCCTTGTTCCAGCCCCGGAAGAGCGCGCCGACCGCGGGACCCGTCGCATCGCCGTCCCACTCGGCGCGCCGGCATTCCGGGCTCCACTCCCCCATCCGCGTGATATCGGCGACGAGCTGCCAGACCACCTCGGGCGGAGCATCGACCTCGATCGACGCCGACGATTGTTCCGGAAAGTTCGTCATGGCGCGGAGGTTAGTTACCAGAGGTCGTCTACGTATTTGTCGGTGCCGACGACGGTGCGGAAGAAGGCGCGACCAGGCGGACGGTCGCGAGATCGGCGGATTCGATCGCGTCGGTGTAGCGGCGGATCGCGGGCAGCGCGGCCTGCACGTCGCCGGCCACGAACAGCAACTGACACAGGCGTTCCGGACCGCCGGCCTTGCTGCCGAGATCCATCGGAACATCGCGCGGATCGTTCTCGCCCGCCGACGGCGTCCACGAGCTGACGATCTCGATCGGCGAATCCGCCAGCAGCGCAGGTGCGAGGTCACCGGCCAACTCCTCGTCAGCGCGCGCAGCGTCGCGACCGCCCCGCCCGTCGAGCCATACGATCACCAGCCCGTCGTAGCCGTGGTCGAGCGCGAGCTCGATCGGCACCGCGTCGAGGTCGGCGTCGCGGTACGATCGCGCCGATGTGGTCGTACAGCACGGTGTGCGTGTGGCTTGCGTTCGGCGAAGCCCCGGCCTTCCGCGTAGAGCTCGCGCACCTGGTGCGCGCGCCCACACGTCGAAGTGGTCGGCGTGGTGACCCTTCTCGACCCAGTAGATCGCCACGTAGGAACCGGCGTCGGGCGGCGACGCGATGGTCTCGTCGTCGGTCGGCCAGCGCGCGTCCTTGAGCGCGCGGGTCGCGACCCAACGGCTCCCCGCGAACAGGAACGGCCCGATCATGCAGCCCGCGTAGAAGTGATCGCGCTCGTACCAGCGGTTGTACGCGGCCTCGAATCCCCGATTCGGATCAACGAGCGTCAACAGCATGCTGCCGACCTTCATCCGGTAATCGTCGACCCCGCCGACTTCGAGCGGATACGGCACCGAGCACCTCCACGGCAGCTGGACGAGAGCGACGGCACCATAGGAGACTCGAATCCGTGGATGCAGGCCCGGTACTCGACGCGGCCCGGAGGCTGGTCGACGACGGCCTCACCCCCGCCTGTCAGGTGGCGGTGGCGCAGGACAACGAGGTCGTCGCGTTCGAGACGTTCGGTACGGCGACGAACACCACGCGTTTCTGCGTGTTCTCCGCGACGAAACCGATCGTCGCGTCGGCGGTGTGGATCCTGATCGGCGAAGGACTGCTCGACCCCAGCCGGCCGGTCGCGCACTACATCCCGGAGTTCGCGACGAACGGCAAAGAGGTCGTCACCGTCGAGCAGGTGATGCTGCACACGTCGGGGTTCCCGAACGCGCCGATGGCGCCCGGTCGAAGGCGGCGACGCGGTGACGCGCGTCAAGCGCTTCACCGAGTGGCGACTCGAATGGGAACCCGGATCGCGCTTCGAGTACCACGCGACCGCGGCCCACTGGGTCTTGGCCGAGCTCATCGAACGACTGAGCGGCTACGACTTCCGCGACTTCATCGAAGCCCGCGTCTGCGCACCGAACGGACTACCGCGTCTCCTCGGACTGCAGCCCGAAGAGCAAGACGACATCGCGCCGGCGGTTCCGCTCGGCGCCGCGCCCGCCGACTCGCGAACTCATCACCGTCGACGGCTGGTGTTCTCGACCGCCCGGAGGTTCGCGCCGCGGGCGTTCCCGGCGGCGGCGGGATCATGACCGCGGCGACGATGGTCCGCTTCTACCAAGCCCTGCTGCACGACCCGAACCACGTCTGGGACGCCGACGTGCTCAACGACGCGAAGACCAACATCCGCTGCACGTTCCCCGACCCGATCATGCACGTCGCCGCGAACCGTTCGCTCGGTCTCGTCCTCGCGGGCGACGACGGGTTGCACCAGTTCCGCTACGCGATGTTCGGCAAGGACAACTCGCCCGGGCAGCTTCGGCCACGCCGGCGCCTTCAGCCAGGTGGCCTGGGCCGACCCCGCGATCGGGCATCTCGTTCTCGTTCCTCAAGAACGGGCTGCAGGCTGACATGATGGCCGACGCGGTCAACGTGATCCCGATCACCGACGCCGCGGCCGCACTGCACTGACACGGAGGAATTCAGATCGTGCGTACACCGATCGCCGAAAAGCTCGACATCGAGTTTCCGATCTTCGCGTTCTCCCACTGCCGCGACGTCATCGCGGCCGTGAGTCGCGCCGGGGGCTTCGGCGTGCTGGGTGCGCTGGCGTTCACACCCGAGGAGCTCGAGATCGAGCTCAACTGGATCGACGAGCACGTCGACGGCAAGCCCTACGGCGTCGACATCGTCATGCCCATGAAGTACATGGGCAAGGGTGGCGGCGACGAGGCCGACTTCTCCAACCTCGACGCGATGATCCCGCAGAGCCACCGCGACTTCGTCGAGCAGTTGCTCGAGCGCTACCACGTTCCCGAACTGCCCGAAGAGCTCGACGGTGGGGTCATCAAGGCCGCGGGCCTGAACGTCGACGCGGAAGCGCCCGGTCAGGTCGAGGTCTCGCTGCAACACCCGGGCGTGAAGATGCTCGTCAACGCGCTCGGCCCGCCCCCGCCCGACGTCGTGAACCTCGCGCACGAGCACGGCTTGCTCGTCGGCGCGCTCGTGGGTGCGAAGGCGCACGCCGAACGCCAGGTTGCGATCGGTGTCGACGTCTTGGTCGCGCAAGGCACCGAAGCCGGCGGCCACTGCGGCGAGATCTCCACGATGGTGCTGATCCCCGAAGTCGTCGACGCGGTCGGCCCCGATGTTCCCGTGCTCGCGGCGGGCGGCATCGCGACCGGACGGCAGATGACCGCCGCACTCGCGCTCGGCGCGCAGGGCGTGTGGACCGGTTCGCAGTGGCTGACCGTTGCGGAAGCGAACACGAGCCCGGTCATCATGGACAAGCTGCTCGCGGCAACGTCGCGCGACACCGTGCGTTCCCGCGCGTACACGGGCAAGCCCGCCCGCCAGTTGCGCAGCGCGTGGACCGAGGCGTTCGACGATCCCGAAGGTCCCGGCACGTTGCCGATGCCGCTGCAGGGCATCCTGCACCAGGAGGCCGCGCGCCGGTTCATGCGCGTGAACAACAAAGAGCTGACCGGCTTTCCCGTCGGTCAGATCGTCGGCCGCTTGAACGAGGTGCAGCCCACCCAGGACGTCATCTTCGACATGGTCGAAGAGTGGATCGCAACCACCGAACGCCTGAACGGTCTGCTCGCCGAGTAACGCGCAACGCGGGCACGCCGACCAAAACGGTCGTCATGCCCGCGTTCATGCGCAGTACCCGAACGTCGCGGCTATCCGACGAAGGCGACGTCGACCCAGTAGTTGGCGTCCTCGAACGTCTGGTTCGGGAAGGTGGTGTCGCCGTAGTGGAACACGCCGTTGCCGCCCGACGCCACGCTGCCGAGACCGTGAATCGGCGCGTTGTCGATCGGCGCCGTGAAGCCGTTCTGCGTGAAGGCGTAGTGGCCGGTGGTCGTGTGGTACGAGACCACGTAGGTCGTACCCGCGGTGATGGCGACGGGCGTCGAGAACGATGCCTGTTGCCAACCCGAAGCGGTCTCGTTCGCAAACGTCACCGTGGCGAGCGGCGTGCCGCCGCTCGTCCACAGCGTGCCGGTGTGCACACCGGTGTTGGCCGCGGACTTGAAGAAGCGCACGCCGGTAACCGAACCGGCCTTGTCCGAGTTGAACTTCATGCCGAGCTCGACGTTGGCGCCCGGGTCACCGCTGTCCGCGATCGCGGGTGCGGTCGTGCCGAACAACGAGTACTGGTTCACAACGCGACAGTCGGCCGCGGAACCACTGTTGTAGAGCGCGAGCCCGAGCAGCAATAGGAACCCAGAGATGCTCTGCCCGCGGTAGCTCACGTTCGCGAACAACGTCGCCGACCCGTTCGGGCCGCCGTGTTGCGCAATGAGGAGGTTCGACGCGTCGACCACAGCTTGAACCAACGCCGGCGTGGCTCCTCCGCCGATCTGGCTGAGCTCGGTGGCGATCACCTCGTGATCGAGAAGCGTCACGAAGTTCGAGGTGTTTCCGCTCAAGGCGAGCAGGGCGTTGACGTCGGCCCCGCTCAGCTTGTTCGCGCCGACCTGCAGACCGCCGTTCAAGGCCGTGAGACCGGCTACGTCGGCCGGCTGGGTGCGGTATTGGCTCCAGCTGGCCCGGCATTGGCTCAGCACTCCGTTCAGATCGGCATGCGCCGTACCGCCGGAACCGACCAGTGCCATCGCGATGACCGTTGACGCGGTAAGTGCACCGAAGAACTTCCGCGAAGTTGCAAACCTGACGCGCATGAGTTTCCCACCCTTTTCCACCCGAGTCCCTGTGCCCATGACGGTATAGCGGCCGAAAATAAGGACAATCAAAGAGTTGTGACACATTTCACGAACCGGGTTCGGCCCGATTCGCACCGCCCTGTTCGTGTTTGACCGCTTTCGCACGGCGGTCGGCGGTCGGCGCAATCACTGCCAGTTACATCGCAGGCAGGCCGAGCTTGCGGTGGTCCCAGGTGACCGTACGGTCGACGTCGCAGCTTCACCACCACGCGCTTGTTCAGCATCACTTCGACGAACGGCTTCATGTCTTCGGTATACGGCGCGTTGTAGCGCGAGAACACACTGACGCCGAGCTCCCAGATGCGATCGGGATCTTCGACGATCTCGCCCCGTGCCGATGAGCGTGACGCCGCGGAGCTGGTCGTAGGTGTCGCCCGCTTCGACGAGGCACGTGAGGTGCGGATTGCGCCGCAGGTTGACGACCTTCTGCGCCTTGGCCTTCGTCTCGAACGCGACCGCACCTTCGAGGAACCCGTACCACATCGCCACCGAGTGGATGCTGCCGTCGCCGGAGATCGTCGACATCGTCATCGAACGGCGTTCGGCGAGGAAGGCGTCGACCTCGTCGGGCGTCATCTTGATGAGGCCACGCTGGTTGACGCCGCCGCCCATGGGATTCGTCATGTCGAAGAGCTCCTTGGTCAAGAGTGGCGAGCGGCAGCCTATGTTGAGGCCCCTATGGCAGGCACAGTACGGCTCGAGGTCGACGGCGCGATCGCCACGATCGTCAACGACAACCCCGACAAGCACAACGCGTTCGACGACGACATGGACATGCAGCTCTTCGCGATCCTCGACGATCTCGCGACGCGCCGCGACATCCGGGCGGTGATCTGGAAGGGCGTCGGCAAGTCGTTCTCGTCGGGGCGCGACGTCGGATCGATCGGCACGCTGCAGGTTCCGCTCTCGCACCACGAGCTCATGCGCCGCGGCCACCGCGGCATCCAGCGGATCTGGGATGTCGACGCGCCGGTCATCGTCGCGTGCAAGGGCTGGGTCATGGGCGGCTCGTTCCAGCGCGCGCTGTTGTGCGACGTGCGGATCGCGGCCGAGGGCACGCGCTTCCGCCTGCCGGAGACGACTTACGGCGTGATTCCCGACACGGGTGGGGTCGCGGTGCTGTACGAGATGTGCGGCCACGGCGTGGTGAGCGACATGGTGCTCACCGGCCGCGTTCTGTCGGCCGAGGAAGCGCTCGCGCACGGTGTCGTGTCGCGCGTCGTGCCCGAGGATCAACTCGACGTCGACGGCGCAGGAGATGGCCGAGCAGATCGCGAAGTCGCCGGCCGTCACGGTGAAGATGGCCCGTGAGGTGATTCGGCATCTCGCGCAGCCGCAGATCCGCAGCTCGATGAACGACGAGATGATCTACCAGACCTTCATCAACCGCAGCGACGACTTCGCCGAGATGCGCGCCGCGCGCGACGCCGAACGTCCGCCGAACTACACCGGGAGCTGACATGGCGACGACGGCGAAGCTGATCGGACTCCCGCATCCGCCCGCGGTCGGTGCGAGCGCGCTGCCCGCCGGGACCTTCGACGGCGTGACGGTCTTCGTCACCGGCGCGGGCACCGGGCTGGGCAAGGCGATCGCGGCAGAGTTCGCGCGCGTCGGCGCGTCGATCGTGATCGCGAGCCGCAAACCCGAGCACCTCGACGCCGGCCGCGCCGCGATCGAAGCGCTCGGCGCGCCGAGTGCTCGCCGTCGCGTGCGACATCCGCGACGCGGAGCAGATCGCGGCCGCGTTCGACGCGGCCGAAGCACGCGTTCGGGCTGCCGGGCGTGCTCGTGAACAACGCGGCCGCGAACTTCCCGGTTCCCGCCGAAGACATGTCGCCGAACGCGTGGCGCACGGTCGTCGACATCACGCTGAACGGAACGTTCCTGTGCTGTCGCGAGTTCGGGCGCCGCCACATCGCGGCCGGCACGCCCGGTTCGATCATCAACGTCGGCGCGTCGTACGCGTGGACGGGCGGTCCCGGCTTCGTGCACTCGGCCGCGGCCAAGGCCGGCGTGAAGAACCTGACCGAGTCGCTCGCAGTCGAGTGGGGCCCGTACGGCATCCAGGTCAACTCGCTCGTGCCCGGCCTGTTCCCGCACGAGGACATGACCGCCGACATCCGCGGCAACCTCGACCGCACCTCCGACAAGGACGTATGCCAGCCCGCGCTGCGGGTCGGCCAGCGCCAGGAGCTGGGTTGGGCGGCGACGTTCCTCGCGTCGCCCTACGCCCGCTTCATCTCCGGCCACACGCTCGTGGTCGACGGCGCGAACTGGCAGCGACGGTCGATGACCAACCCGCCGGTCGTCACGATCCGCGAGCAGATGGGCCGAGGCGAGTTCTCGCTCGAGGGCTAGGGCCCGGCGGTATCCGCCGTTTTGTGCCCGGTGCGAAATACGCTCCGCGGCATGGCGCTGCGGCTGCATCGGGTGACGGATCGAGGAATGGCAGCGGCTCGCCGCCGCCCGCCGGATGCAAGACCTGGCCGGATCTCCGCCGCGCGCCGCGATCGGCGCGATCGAATCCGAGATCCGCAGCCTCGATCTGCGCCCCGTCACTGACGTGACCGACTACCGCGAAGCCGCCGCCGGCTAACCGCCGTTCGCTGCTGGAATTCTCGGCGCGAAAGACGCCCTGTGGGAGTACGGAGCGCGCCGAGAACGACGGGCGTGGCGCTCCGTCGGCCAGTGGTGGCGATCGCGATTGTTGCGGTCGCGCTCGCGGTCGCGTCTTGCTCGGGCTCCGCACGGAAGGTCGGCGTTCCCTCGACCACGACGCAGCCCACCACGCCGCCAACAACGTCGCCCGTCGCTTCGTCGACCGAGTTCTATCGCCTGTTCCAAAACACGGACGCGTCCATCACGTCGGCAATCGAAGACGCCGAGCCGGGCTCGGCCGCCGCACAGTATTTCCAGCACCATCTGTTTGACCTGCGGGCGTACGTAGGCGTCGGCGGTTACGGCCGCGCGATGCATCAGACACCCCTTCCCGACGGAGGCATCGCGTATTGCGGCGGCGCATCCGGGGACAGGTCGTGTTGGGACTACCAGCATCCGCGTTTCGCAAAAGATGGCCGCCTCTCGAGCTTCGACATCAACGATGTCGAAGCCGCGAAACTCGTACGCGGCACGGCGGCCTCCGGCTTGCCAACCGGGAAGCTCATTGTGTCGGCGACAGTTTCGATGCGGGTCGTATCACTGCTGCTGGATCCCAAATCGACGTTCGTTGTGATTCTGCGCGTCGAGAACACGTCGGACCAGACAAGTGACCTCCCGACCGCAGCGGCGTACGACTACACCACCGACGGCTCGACAAGTGAGCTTTCAGTAGCACATGCAGTCCCACCGACCATCGCACCGCATTCGTCAGTGCTCGTGGATCTGTCGTTCGCGCCCGCGAACTTCGGAGGCGTGCTCACGCTCACGACCGGCGGACGGCGCCAGACCGTGCGGATCGCGGGACCGGCGGTGGTCCTAGGCAACACCGCCACCGAGAACGACTGAACAGACCCGTCGTATTTTTGGATTCTCTCCGTGCGAACCCGCGCGCCGCACGCGGCGCATAGAAGCGAGAGCGGGCAAGCCGGAACCATAGACCGACGATTCATGTGCCCGTCAGTGCCCGTATAGGGCATTGAATGGCACATGAACGACCGGTTGCGTCGGTGCGCGCGACATTCTCGGGTCGAAAAACGCCCTGTGCGGGTATGGAACGACCCCAGAATGGTGGGCATGACGATCCGGCCGGCACGAAGTGACGAGCTCGAGCGGTTGCGCGACATCGAGTGGGCTGCGGGGACGCTGTTCCTCGACACGCCGTTCGCGGCGGTCGCCGAGCACGAGCCGGTAACCACCGACGCACTCGCGCAATACGTCGCCGACGACCGCGCCTGGGTCGCGACCGCCGACAACGACGACGACAACAACAACAACGACACACCCGTCGGGTACGCGATCGTCGACGTCATCGACGGGCACGCGCATCTCGAACAGCTCAGCGTCGATCCGGAACACGGTCGGAAGGGTCTCGGCGCCGCGCTCCTCGAACAGGTATGCGCGTGGGCCGTGCAACACGACTACCCCGCCGTCTCGCTCTCCACCTTCAAAGCCATCCCTTGGAACGCGCCCTTCTACGCGTGCCACGGCTTCACCACGATGACCGCCGACGAGATCGGCCCGGGCCTGCAACAACTCGCGGCCAACGAGAAGGCGATCGGCCTCGACCCGGACGACCGCGTTTTCATGCAACGACGGCTCAACGCCAACTGAGCCGAACAACGTCCGAACGCGACGGCGCCCACGCTTCCTCGTCGAAGCGTGGGCGCCGTTCACATGATCAGTCGGGGGTCAGAGCGCGTCGTCTCCCGTTTCCCCGGTGCGGATACGGACCAGCCGTGCGATTTGGGTCACCCAGATCTTCCCGTCACCGATCTTTCCGGTGCGAGCAGCATCCGCGATGACTTCGGTGGTCTTGTCGACCTGACCGTCTTCACACAGCACGTCAACCCGAACCTTGGGCAAGAAGTCGACGTTGTACTCCGAGCCTCGGTATACCTCGGTGTGCCCTCGTTGGCGTCCGAAACCTTGGCAATCGGAGATCGTCATTCCGGTGGCACCGAGCTCTTTCAGTGCCTCCGTCACTGCTTCGACACGGTGCGCCTTGATGATGGCTGTTACGAGAAGCATGTGATCGCTCTCCTATTCCCCGACCTGATCGATGGGCTGCCCTTACCTGACGGTATCGAGACACCCCCCGACTTGCCGCTCGGGATCGGCGAGTAACCCATGTAGGCGTACTCGGGGTGATACGCGGGCGCTCCGTGCTCGACGATGTCGAGACCTTCGAGCTCGTGCTCTGCAGAGATCCGCAGCACACCGGCGAGCCTTCAGTGCGTACATCACGATCAGCGCGATACGCGAACGTCGCCGCACAGATGATCAAACTGCCGAATATCTGGAACTGCAGCTGATGGAACCCACCGCCGTAGAACAGACCCTTGAACGCCGATGACGGATCAGGACCCGTGCTCGGTCGCGGGCGCCGTATTGCCCGGTGGCAAAGAGCCCCAGACTCCACGTACCCCACATGCCACACAAACCGTGAACCGGCCACGCTCCGATCGGGTCGTCGATGCGCAGGTACTCGAGCAGGTCGATTCCGACGATCACTACGACACCGGCGATTGCGCCGATACAGATCGCACCCAATGGCGACACCCAATAACACGGACAGGTGATCGCGACGAGCCCCGCCAAGAACCCGTTGATCGAGATACCCGTATCCCACTTATGCGCTCGTGGGTACGCAACGAACATGGCGACAAGACCGGCAGCGGCTGCGGCGAGCGTTGTGTTCGTCGCAACTCGGCCGATGCCTTCGAAGTCCATGGCCGACAGCGTCGAGCCGGGGTTGAATCCGTACCAACCGAACCAGAGGATGACACCACCGACAGCTGCGATGGCCATGTCGTGACCGGGCGGCATTCCTCCGCCGTCCCGCTTGAACTTCCTACCGATACGAGGACCGAGCACGATCGCACCGGCGAGTGCGACGAATCCACCGATCGAGTGGACGACCGTCGAGCCGGCGAAGTCGTGGAACGGCGTCTTCATCGTGGCCAACCAGCCGTCGGGACCCCATACCCAGTGGCCGAGGATCGGGTAGATGAACCCGCTCACCGCCACGCTGTAGAGGAGGTCACCGCCGAAGGCCGTTCTACCGACCATCGAACCGGTGGTGACTGTGCTGCACGTGTCGGCGAAGGCGTACTGGAACAAGAAGAACGCCAGGAACGCCACGCCCGTCGACCCGTAGGTCGTCGGCGCGCCGTGCAGGAAGAAGTACTGGTGCCCGATCCAGCCGTTACCTGAACCGAACATGAACGCGAAGCCGAACGCCCAGAACAGCAGTGCACACAGACATGTGTCTGCGATACACGAGATCATGACGTTCGAGACTTCACGAGTCCGTGCGAACCCGGCCTCCAAGAACATGAACCCGGCCTGCATGAAGAACACGAGGAACGCGGTGACCAGCGTCCACGTGGTGTTCAACGGGTTCACGATGTCGTCCGGCTTGAGTGCCGGCGTCGTCTGCCCGAGCATGGCGGCGCCCGCTTTGGTGCTGAAGTACCACGTCACGGCCCATATCCCCAGCACCACGAGGGCGAGACCGATCATCTTCCCGGTGAAATAGGCCAGGAACGCCTTCTGGCGCTCCCGTTCTTTGAGGTTCATACGCAAGGTAGTGATCATGTAGGCGAACGTAAGGGCCACTTGTTGCCCCTCTGTTCGCCGAGGATGACGCGTCCTGGTCGCGCGTGTGTCGGCCGTGCTACACGAACCTGAACGCTCCCTGACAACAGGTGTCCGTCAGACTCGTTTCCCCTGCAAACGTCACGCGTTCGTCCGTTATGCGTCGTAGTGGCGGATCTCGATGAGGTGCTCGTTGGGATCGAAGAAGTAGAGCGTGGGCGCCATGCCGCGCGCCCCGGCCTCGTTGCCCGGGCCCTGCATGTTGCCGACGTCGTGGAACGAGTCGCCGTACGGGATTCCCGCGGCGCGGAGGCGCTCGAAGGTTGCCTCGAACTCGGCCCGGGTCAGGGCGAAGGCGAGATGTTCCCCGCCGTCGGTCCCCCACGGCGCCACCTGCAAGGTGAGGTCGGGGCTCACACGGACGACGGCGAACGGGCCGTCTTCTCCGTCGTTCGCGAAGCCCATGATCTCGGTGAAGAAGCGCACGCTGGCGTCGCGGTCGTTGACGGACAAGATGAGGTGGTCGAGCTGCATGGCGCTACTCCTCGGTGATGCCGTAGTGATCGACGTAGTGGGCGAAGGTCGCGCGCACGTGGTCGTCGTCGAGACCGACGTCGGCGAACGAGTACGAATGCACCCCGTGCTTGGCCTTGGGCTTGGCGTCGAGATACGCGGTGATGGCGCGGTCGTGTCCCTCGGGCCAGTCGTACCCGAGCTGGTCGTACACGCGGCGGAGCATCGCGACCGGATCCGCCATGAGCTCGAGGAAGTGCGTGTCGACGATCTGGTCGTTCGGCACCGTGCCGTTCTCGCGTTGGGCGATCGCCTGCTCGAGGAAGAACTGGTACGTCAGCTCCATGATCGGCCCGAGCTCGAGCCGAGCATCACGATCGCTACGCATGAAACGCAACACCGCGAGCAGGCTCGCGAGTGACGCGATGAACTTGCGCGGATCGCGGTGCGTGTGGATCACCTGCGCGTCGGGATACTCGGCGAACAACGCGGGCAGTGTCGACAGATGTCCCGGCGACTTCAACAGCCAGCGCCTCGTTCCGGACCCCGAATCGTTCTGGCGCGAGTCGTTCTGGAACGTCTGCAGCATGCGCCGGTGGAGGCGGTACACGCGGCCGAGCGTGTCGAGGTTTTCGAGCTGCCAGCCGGTGAAGCTCGGCGTGTCGTAGAGCATGCTCCAGTACGGGCCGGCGAAGTCGTACATCAAGAAGTGCACGCACTCGCACGGGAGATCGCTCGCGAGCTCGTGCATCGTCATGAACTCGGGATGCATGTCGGCCCAGAATTCCTGCTCGCACTCCGACAACTCGCGCCGGCGTTCGGGATCGCCTTCGTCGCGCAGCGGGTGCAGTGCCTCCCACGCGTAGCGGCGCGCGCAGCTGCGGATCGAGGGCCAACAACTCGAGCAGGATCGTCGTGCCCGTGCGCGGCGGACCGACGACGAACAACGGCGCGTCGATCGGTTCCGCGAGTATCGCCGGCCGCGTGCGCCCACTCGTCGCTGCAGGCGCAGCCAGGTCTGCAGCGACCTTCAGCACTTCGGCCGCGGGTCACGATGCGGCCGAGCGTGTGGAGCTGCGCCTCGGTGTCGATCGACGACACCAGGCGCCGGAACGTGTCGGTCCAGCCCGGCCATTCGGCTTCGCCGAGGTCGTCGAGTCCGGTGGCAGCCCGCGCGGTCGCGAGGAGCTCGTCGGGATCGAGACCGACCAGCAGCCGCGGATCGCCGACGACATCGCCGAACAGGTTCAAGCGCCGCACCCAGTCCGGGTGCACGAGCGCGTCGGTCATTGCTTCCCCCCGGTCGTTGTCACGAGAGAGGTTCGCACCTCAGTCGTGGGTGGCGAAAGCCTCGATACGCCGGGCGATGTAGCGCAGGACCGGGTTGCCGTCGCCGGCCACGCCGGGATACTCGACGCCGCTCGCCGCGGCGAGGCGCGCCTGACGGTCGTTGATGGCCGTCGAACGCACCAGGGCGAAGATCTCGTGCCACTCGAGGTCGACGACCGCCCGCCCGAGCGCCGTCTCGTAGCGGGCGATGATCTCGGGCCGCGCGAGGAAGCCGGGCACGGTCTGTTTGACGAAACGGGTCGTGAGCTCGTCGAGCGCGATGTACCACGCGAGATCCATCTCCGCGGGGCCGATCACCGCCAGCTCCCAGTCGAGCACCGAGGTGACGGAGCGATCGTCGGCGAACAACACGTTGCCGATGCGCGCGTCGCCCCAACACAACGACGCGGGCGGTTGCGACTCCGCCGGTGGCGTTGTGCTCGCGCACCAGGCCGCGGCGTCGGCGAGCGCGGCGGTCGGATTTCCGTCGCCGGCCCAGTCGACGTACTCGACCCACCACGCAACCTCTTGGGCGAGCTCGCCCTCTCCGCCCCGCAGCACACGATCAGCTCCGGCAGGTTCGGCGAGACCGCGAGCGGCCGCGTTCCAGTCGACGCGATGAATCGCGGCGAGCATCGTCGACGAACGCTTCGTGCACGCGTCGCTGCAGTTCGGGCGCCGACTCGGTGACCCACGGTGTCGAGGGCGGGCACTTCCGGTCCGGGCCGTCCGTCTTCGTGCGACATCACGAGAAACGGTGCGCCGAGCGTATTCGGTCGTCGGGTTCGAACGCGACCGCCGCCGGAACCGGAACCGCGCTCGGCGGCGAGCGCGTGCGAGGACCCGGGCCTGGCCGCCGAGGTCGTAGACGGGCCAGGTCGGAATCGCGGGCGGCAGGCGAACGACGAGGCGCCGCTCGGACCGCCTCGTGATCGCGCAACGTCACCATCAGGGTTTCGTTGGTCCAGCCGGTGCTCGGCCGGCTCGACCTTGGCGATCTCGTACCCGGCCGCGGGCCAACGGTTCGCGCACCATGCCGTGAGCCCGCGGGCGAGCTCGGCATCGTCTCGGCGGGCCAGGGTTGTCATACTCGGGCGGGATGCTACAAACTCACGCCCGAGGAGCACCATGACGACCGACGACGGCACGCTCGTCGCCACCGACGAGACGTTCAGCCATCAGATCGTCGAGACCCACGCACGCGTCGCGCAGGCCGATCGATCGTGGACCGAAAAGGTCTGCGCGATGGCGGCCGCGCGCGACGGCTCGCTGCAGGTCGCGTTCGGGGTCGGCAAGTACACGAACCGCAACGTGTTCGACGGGTACGCAGGCGTGTCGCGCGGCAAGGAGCAGTGGACGGTTCGCGCGAGCCGGCGGCTCGAGCGACGAACCCGATCGCATCGGCGTGGGACCGATCGACTACGAGATCGTCGAGCCGTACCGAGCGCGTGCGCTTCGCGTGCGCGGCGAACGACGCGGTGCCCGATCGCGTTCGAGTGGATCTTCGACGTCCGTCGTTCCCCCGCGGCTCGAGCGCCGCGACCGCGCACTTCGCCGCGGCGCGGCACGCGCCTCGACGTCGACGTGTTGCGCTACCACCAGATCGGACTCGCATCGGGTTGGGTCGAGGTCGACGGCGCGCGCACCGAGATCACGCCCGACACCTGGTTCACGACGCGCGACCACTCGTGGGGCGTGCGCCAGGACGTCGGCCTACCGCCGACCGACGTCGAGGGCGTGGGCCGCAGCGGCGAGTCTGCCGCCCGGCCTGTCGTTCCGGTTCTCGTGGAGCCCGATGCTGCTCGAACGGCCCGACGGCACGCTCTACGCCATCCATCACCAACACCGATTGATCCGCGCGTTCGGTTACGAGGAGACGATGGTCGAAGGCGGGGTCGAGCACGCCGACGGGCGGGTCGAGCGCGTTCGCCGCGCTGCGGCCCGAGCTGCGCTTCGACCCGGTGAACCGGCGCGTGCTCGGCGGCACGTTGCACTTCACGATGGCCGACGGCACCGACCGGCCCGATCACGGTCGAAGCGCTCGGCGACACGGGCTTCCATCTCGGCGGGGGTCTGTACTTCGGGCTCGACGGTCATCACCACGGCGAATGGCGCGGGCCCGCGCACGTCGACGGCGAGCACGTCGCCGACTGCACCGAACCCGCCACCGCGCGCCGCTTCCACCAGATCCGCGACGCGGTGCTCCGGGTCGACGATCCGGTCGGCGGCGGGCCACGGCTGGTGCAACTTCCAGACCACGATCACCGGCGCCTGGCCCGACGAAGGCCTCGACGAAGCGAGTCGTTCGTATGAGCCTCGACTCCATCAGCCTGAATCCGGAGATCGTCGGCACCTTCACCGCCCCGGGCTACTACGACGAGCTCGCCCAGTTGCGCGCGCGACGCGCCCGTGCGCGAGTACGCGCCGAACTCGTGGACGGTCGCGCGTTACGCCGACGTGCGCGCCGTGAGCCGCGACCCCGAGCGCTTCTGTTCGGGCCGCGGCGTTCTGCTGAACGATCCGTTGCGCAACGGCGGCGTGATCGAAGGCTCGATCCTGCACATGGACCCGCCCGAGCACGCACCCTGGCGCGGTCTGGTGACGCGCCGGTTCACGCCCCGTGCGGTCGGGTCGCTCGAAGATCGCATCCGTTCCGTGGCGCGCGCCGTGCTCGACGAGGTGCCGCCCGGCGCCGAGATCGACTTCGTCGAAGCGGTCGCGGCACCGTTTCCGGTGCTGGTCATCGCCGAGCTGCTCGGCATCGACGCGGCCGACCGCGACAAGTTCCGGCGCTGGTCCGATGCGGCGATCGACTCGCCGGACAGACCCGGCGAGCGCCTCGACGACCTCATGGCGCTGTTCCAATTCCTCATCGGCCACGTCGAAGCGCGGCGTGCACAGCCGACCGACGACATCGCGTCCGCAGTCGTGCACGCCGAGGTCGACGGGCGAGCCGGTCACGACCGCGCGAGGCAGTCGGCTACCTGCTGGCGCTGCTCGTCGCGGGCAACGAGACGACCCGCCACCTCGTGTCGGGGAGCACGTACACGCTTGCGCGAACATCCCGAGCAACGCGCCCTGCTGGCCCGGGAACCCCAGCGGATCGCGCGTCGCGGTCGAGGAGTGCCTGCGCTGGGTCACACCCATCCAGGTGTTCGGCCGGACCGCAACGCGTGCCACCGAACTGCACGGGCAGGCGATCGCCGAAGGCGACTTCCTCGTGATGCTCTACGCGTCGGCGAACCGCGACGAAGACGCGTTCGGTCCGACGGCGGGCGACTTCGACGTGACCCGCGCCCTCGATACGCAGCACGTCGCGTTCGGATTCGGCGAGCACCTGTGCGTCGGCGCGGCGCTGGCGCGGCTCGAAGCCCGCGTGTTCCTCGAGGAGCTCCTCGCGCGCTTCCCCGACTACGTGGTCGACGGCCGAGCCGGAGCTGTCGCAGTCGACACTCGTGCGCGGCGCGACCCGCATGCCATTCGTCTGTCGATGAGCCCGTGTCAATGAGCACATTGACCATCGCCGACCTCGTCGCGGCGCGCGCCGACGACCCGAATCCGGGCCTGCTCTTCGAGGGCCGCACGTGGACATGGGCCGAGGTCGCGCACGAATGCGCGGTGCGCGCCGCGGTGCTGCGCGCGCCGACACGGCTCCGGACCGTTCCACGTCGGGGTGCTCCTCGACAACGTTCCCGAGTACGTGTTCCTGCTCGGCGGCGCGGCGCTGGCGGGCGCGACCGTCGTCGGCATCAACCCGACCCGCCGCGGCGCGGAGCTCGCGCACGACATCCGCCACACCGACTGCGAGATCGTGGTCACCGAAGCCGCGTACCGGCCGCTGCTCGACGGGCCTCGAGCTCGGTTTCGGCCGAGACCGGATCGTCGACATCGAGTCGCCGACGTGGCAGGAGTGGATCGACGCGCGAAGGCTGACGCGACGATCCCCGCCGAGCTGCCGCCGGCCGGAGACGCTGTTCGTCCTGATCTTCACGTCGGGCTCGACCGGCGCACCCAAAGCGGTGCGGGGCACACAGGGCCGCTTCGCGAGCATCGGCGGACGCATGCCGTTCGGCCCCGACGACGTTCTGTACTGCCCGATGCCGCTCTTCCACGGCAACGCCCTCGCGTCGAACTTCGTACCCGCGCTCACCTCGGGCGCGACGATCGCCTTGCGCCGCCGAAGTTCTCCGCCTCGGAGTTCCTCGCCGACCTGCGGGCCGTCAACGCGACGTACTTCAACACGGTCGGCCGCGCGCTCTCGTACGTGCTCGCGACACCCCCGGCCGACGACGACCGCGACCACCGCGTCAAGTTCGCACTCGCGCCGGAATCGTCGCCGAGCCGACGCGCACGCGTTCCGCGACCGCTTCGGCATCCCGCTCGTCGGCGGCTACGGATCGAGCGAGGGCGCGATCATCATCTCGCCGGTGCGCGACGCGCGGCCCGGCGCGTTGGGCCGCCCCGCGGCGGGCGACGTGGCGGTCGTCGACCCCGTTACGGGCGAGGAATGCCCGCCCGCGGAGCTCGACGAGCACGGGCGGCTCACGAACGCCGCGGCTCGCGATCGGCGAGATCGTGCGGCGCGATCCCGGCCTCGTGTTCGAGGGCTACTACGACAACGCCGAGGCGACGGCCGAGCGCAGCCGCAACGGCTGGTACTGGTCGGGCGACCTCGGCTACCGCGACGCCGACGGCATCTTCTACTTCGCGGGCCGATCCGCCGACTGGATCCGCGTCGACGGCGAGAACTTCGCGGCCGCGCCGGTCGAGCGCATCATCGGCCGGCATCCCGACGTCGCCGCGGTCGCCGTGTACGGCGTTCCCGACCCGGTCACCGGCGACCAGGTGATGGCCGCGCTGGAGCTGCGGGCCGGGCGGGCGTTCGACGCCGAAGGAGTTCGCCGCCTTCCTCGACGAGCAACGCGATCTCGGTACGAAGTGGGCGCCCCGGTTCGTGCGCGTCGTCGACACGATCCCGGTTGTCGGCGCCGACAAGGTCGACAAGGCGCCGTTGCGCGCCGTCGGCGTGGACGGCCCCGCCCGGAACCGTGTGGTGGCGACCGCGACCGCGACCTCGCGTACGAAGCATTCGACCGCCGCCGATGCGACCGCGCTCGCGACCATCTTCGCCGCGCACGGGCGGGCCGATCTGCTGCCGGGCGCCGGTTTGCGAAACCGACGAGCCGACGTGACCGTAGAGCGTGACATCGACGCCGATCTCGACGGCAACCGACGCACCCGATTTCGCGACCCGCAACTTCACGTTCGTACTCGGCGGCGATTGCCGGCGTCGCGGTCGTCGTGCGCATCGTGTTCATCGTCGTCGTCGCGCCGCAGGTGCCCGCGGCTCGGCGACGCCAGCGCCTACCACCTCCTCGCCGAGCAACTCGCGCACGGGCAGGGCTACATCCGACCGTTCGACAACCTGTTGCTGCACGTCCAGCCGGCCGACCGCCGAGTACCCGCCGCTGTTCCCCGCGCTGCTCTCGATCCCGGCCCGGCTCGGTGCGGCACTCGTCGAGCAACAGCGCATCTGTCGTCGCGTTCCTGGGCGCGGGCACGGTCGCACTCGTCGGGCTGCTCGGCCGCCGGGTGGCGACTCCGACGGTCGGGCTTGATCGCGGCCGCGCTCGCCGCGATCTACCCGATGCTCTTCCTGAGCGAAGCGACGCTCATGGCCGAGTCGCTGTACGTCGCGGTCGTCACGCTCGTGCTGCTCGCGGCGTACCGCGCCTACGACGATCCGAAGCCCGCTCGCAGTTCGTCGCGCTCGGCGCCGCGATCGGGTTCGCGACGTTGACGCGGGCCGAGGGCGTCCTGCTCGGCATCTGTTGGTGGCGATTCCGCTCGGCCTGTTCCTGCGCGGGCTCACCACCCGCGCGCGGATCGGCCGCGTCGCGATCGCACTCGGAGTCGCGGTCGCAGTCGTCGCGCCGTGGACGATCCGCAACGCGGTGCGGTTCCACGCGTTCGTGCCGGTCTCGAACAACGTCTCGACGCTCATCGACGGCGCGAACTGCGACGCCACCTACGGCGGCCCGCAACTCGGTCTGTGGCGGGAGACGTTCTCCAGCTCCGGTTCCGGTACCGGCCAGCGAGCCGTCCCGCAGGGTCAGGCGTGCTTCGCAGGGCTTCGACATCGCCGATCCGCATTTCGACGAGGCCCAGGCGGCGAACGCCGACACCCGGGCCGGGCTCGAGCTACGCCCGCCATCACGTCGGCATCGCTGCCCAAGGTCGCGGCGGTGCGCGTACTGCGCACGTGGGGTCTGTACTCGCCGCAGTGCAGCAGGTCAGCTTCGAGTCGCTCGAAGGCCGGCCGCGCGCCTGGCAGCTGCGGGGCACGTTCATGTACTGGGTGCTCGCACCGTTCGCGATCGTCGGCGCGGTTCCTCCTCCGCCGCCGCCGTCGGCTGCTCTGGCCCCTCGCCGCAACCGCGGTGACGGTCACGCTGGTCGCGGCTTCGACGTACGGCCAGCAGCGATTTCGCATCGCGGCCGAACCCGCGATCCTCGTCCTGGCGGCGGTGGCGCTCGACGCGGCGTCGGCGCCGACTGCGCCGACGCGCGCGACGCGATCCGTAGCGCCCGGGCACCACTGGGTAGGCTCCGATCGTGCTTTGGTTCGAGCGGCAGGTGGTCGGCACGCTCATGAGCCCGACCCTCGATCGCCGCCACGCGTTCGGCGGTCGAGTCGTACGTCGCGACCACGCTGCAGTCGATGCCCGAACACCTGCGGGCCGGCGTAGCGGCGGAGTCGATCGTCCTCGGCGGTTGGTCGTGGCTCGAGCAACCGCGGCGGCGACCGAGACGGCCGGCGCCTGCACGCGCAGATCGACGCGCTGGAAGACGAGCAAGATCGATCCGATCCGCCAGTACGTGCGGCTGCTCGAATCGCTCGTGCTGTTCGCCGAGAACGAGCTTGCGCCCGAACCTGCGAGTCAACCCGCATGAGTTCACACCCATGAGTTCGGGGCGCAACATCGACACGATCGACACCGACGTGCTGATCATCGGGTCGGGCGCGGGCGGCGCGGTCACCGCCGCCACGCTGGCCCGCGCCGGGCGTGACGGTGACGATCCTCGAAGAGGGTCCGTGGGTCGATCCCGACGCGCTGGAACCCTTCTCGTTGCAGGAGATGGTCGCCAAGTACCGCCACGGTGGTTCGTGCGCGGCGCTCGGGCCGGCCCGCGATCGCGTACGCCGAAGGGCCGCTGCGTCGGCGGCAGCACCGAGATCAACAGCGGCCTGTACCACCGGCTCCCGCCCGAGCTCGCCGAGGAATGGCAGCGCGAGTACCGGATCGACGAGTTCGGCACCGACGCGCTCGACCGCTACGCGGACGCGCATCGAAGAGCGAGCTGGGCGTGTCGCACCTGCCCGGCGCGCCGCCCGCGTCGTCGGCGGTGCTCGAACGGGGCGCGACGAAGCTCGGGCTGGCGCTCGGTCGAGTTCTCCCGGGTGTTCCGTTACGAGCCCAACGGTCGGGCGGTGAAGCAGACAATGGCGCGCACGCATGCTGCCCGAGCGCCATCGGCGCCGGTGCACGCGTCATCGCCGATTGCCGCGTCGCCCGGCTCGTGCGCCACGGCAACCGCATCGTCGGCGCGTCGTGCGTGCAGACCCTCCCCGACGGCATCGCCGCGCCCGCTGCTCGTGCAAGCCGCGCACGTGTTCGTGTGCGCGGGCGCAACCCAGACTCCTGCACTCCTGCAGCGCAGCGGCATCCGTCGCAACATCGGCCGCGGCCTCAAGATGCACCCGACGGTGAAGATCGCGGCGCGCTTCGACGTCGCCGATCGACCACGGCGACGTGCCGATGCACCGCGTCACCGAGTTCGCGCCCGGTCTGACGATCGGCGGCTCCGCGAGCCGCCGCGGCCACGTCGCCCTCGCCCTGGCCGACTCCGACGCCGACTACGCCGACGCGCTCGCGCACTGGGAGCACGTCGCCGTCTACTACGCCGCCATCCGCAGCGAAGGTTCGGGCCGCGTGGTCGCGCTCCCCGGCTTCCGTTCGCCGCTCGTCACGTACAACCTGACCGAAGGCGACATGAGCCGCCTGGCCCGCGCGCTCGTGCATCTCGGCGAGGTGCTGCTCGCGGCGGGCGCGACCGAGCTCTACCCGTCGGTGACCGGCGGCGTCGTTGCCCGCGGCTCCGACGACCTCGTGCAGTGGTGGGACGCACTCACCCGCAACCGCGCCAACCTGATGACGGTGCATCTCACGTCGACGGTGCGCATCGGCGAGAACCGGGACCGCACCGGCGCCGACAGCTTCGGCCGGGTGTGGGGCTTACGACAACCTGCGCGTGAACGACGCGTCGCTGCTGCCGGAAGCGCCGGGCGTGAACCCGCAGGGCCCGATCATGGCGGTCGTGGCCCGCAACACCGATCAGTTCCTCGCCGACGCGTAGCCCCGCGCAGCACGCCGCGCACAGCAGCGGCGTCGATCGCGATCGCGGCCAGCACGACGAACGACGGTTCGGCGGTCGTGCGAAAGCGCGTGCTCGCGTAGGTGATCAGCACGGTCAGCGATCACGACCACGATCGGCGCGAGCAACGGGTACAGCGGCGGCGCGTTCGCCCGGCGGCGCAGGATCACCGCACCGGCGATCGACAACAATGCCAGCAGCCCAGAAGCTGTACAGGCCCGACCAGCGAGATCCAGTACGGGCTGCGGCCCTCGACGAACCAGTCGGCGTGCACGTACAGCGAGGTCTTGTACAGACCGACGATGCGCAGCAGGCGCACCCCCTCGACGTGCGGCAGATCGGCTGACGTGCCCTTTGATGTAGTCGATCGCGGCGCGCTGGTACACGACGTCTTCCTGCGACTCGTCGTCCTTCAGCGTCAGACCGGCCTTGTCGGAGATGGCCTGACGCGCAGTTGATGTCGAAGTAGCCCTGGAGCTCGCCGTAGTAGACCGAGTCGCAGTTCGCCGACGCGAGCAGCGGCGTCGAACTGCGCGCTCAACAACACGGGATGCACGAACCGGGTCGAGTTGTAGATCGTCCACGGCGCGAGCACGACGACCGCGGCCAGCACGGACAAGCCCAGCCATTGCAGCTTCTGGCGCAGGCCGTGATCGCGGGTCATCCATACCAGCGGCACGACGAGCAGCGGTACGAGGAGGATCAACTCCGAGCGCGCGAGCGCGCCGAACGCGCACGCCGCGCCGACCAGCGCGAGGCGAAGCCCGCTCGGTTGCTTCCAGTAGCGATACGCCAGCAAGCAGCACGAGCACGGTCGCGAACATCGAGAGCGTCTCGGCCTGCAGTTGCCCGTCGGGCGCCCAGAGGTTCGGGTACAGCGCCGCGATCACCGCGGCCACGATGCCGAGCGCGCGCACCGCCGACCGCGCGCCCGAGCAGGCCGATGAGCCAGACGGTCGCCGATCCGAGCACGCACGACCAGAGCAGGTGCGTCATCACGCTCTTCATCCCGAGCACCGACGGGATCGCGAGGAACACGATGTACAGCGGCGGGTGCTCGGCCGCGGCGCGGTGCGAGGCCGAGTTTCTCGAAGTACAGCGGCTGAGATGAAGCCCTTACCTTCGGCGAGCAGGTTCGCGCCCGCGTGGTAGAAGAACGCGTCGCCGTGCGGGATCGAAGTTGCGCGCGGTACTGCGATCACGTACACGACCCGCAGCACGAGCGCACCGACCACGACCGCGGCGAGCGTGGGCACGGAACCAGCGCCGCTCGCGCGCGGTCGACGTCGCACCGCTCCGTTGCCGGCCGCGGATCGGTCGCGTGCCGGGCGGACCGATGAACACCGCCATCGGCATGCTGAGGTCGAGCATCTGCGAGATCAACGCGCTGGGTCGCGCTCCGGCACCTGCGGCGCGAGCGCCAGCATGAACAGGTTGTTGTCGACCTGCGGCACGAGGCTCGCCGAGCCCCGACTGTTGCAGCTCGCCGACGACCTGCGCGTGCAGCTGATCGAACTCGCGCCCGTTCGGCGTCGGTGCGCGGATCGAACTACGCGACCTGCGTGAAGCGCGAGTCGTGCTGCCAGTTCGCGATGTCGGGCCCGGTCGCGAGGTGCACTTCGAGCGTGGGATGGCGCGCGTCGATCACGTGGTAGCGGGTCGCGCCGGGACGGAACGGTTCTTCGGCGCGCACGTCGAAGCCGCGCCGGTCGAGCTCGTTCAACAGCCCGAAACCGGCCGAGCCGATCGCTTCCGCGTCGGGCAGCCACGTGACGAGGTACGGGCCCGTGCACGCCGCGTGCTGGAGCTTGGTCGAGCGCGGCCGCCGTCGGGCCGACCAGCGCGCCGAGCGATCTCGTTGAGGCGGGGCGTCTGCACGGTGACGCTCGATGCCTGGACCGCGAACACGACGCCGCGACCAGCGTCACCGCGAGCACCAGCGCACCGACGATGCCCATTCGCGTCCGTGGCCGTAGCCGCCGTGTCGCCGGCCGCCGCGTCCGTCACGCGCGCGGACGAACTCGACCGCGGTCCAGCCGATCGCGAACAGCATCAGCGCGACCAGTCCCCACGCCCAGAGCAGCAGGTAGAACCAGACCGTTCCGAAGATGCGCGCCGACGACATCAAGCCGAGCGCGAGCGCCACGACGAGGACCCCGTCGAGCAGCAGCAGGACTCGGTGCCGGAGCCGCCACGCGACGCACACCGACGACCGCGAACACGACGAGCAGCACCGCACCCGGGATCCGCGAACCGCTGACTTCGAGCGCGCCGCCGTCGTGCACGAGCGTGCGGGTCAGCAGCTTCCAGGGATCGAGCTGCGCGAGCAGCACGCCGATGCCGCGGTGCAGCGCCGATCGTGGCATCGGGCGGATTGCTGAAGTAGTCGCGGATGATGCCGAGGTTGCCGGGCGAGTGCGCGAACTGGTCGATGACCGGCGGGATCCACAACAGCACGCCGAGCACCGCGCTGATGCCGCCCCACCAACAGCTCAGCGATCGCCGCCGCCGCTCGGCGGTCGCCGCGCCGGCGCCGGAACGCCGCACCGCGAGCACCACAACGGTCACCGCGACGAGCCCGCCGATGAGGCCGAGGTACGAGATGTGCGTCTGCATGCAGAACGTGCCCGCGAACACCGCGACGGGCAGCATCGCGAGAGTCGTCGGCGAGCACCGACCACACCGCGAGCAGGAACACGAACCACCACAGCACCGGCAGGTACGGATTCCACGGCAACGTCAGCAGGAACGCGCCGTACGCGCGCGTCAGCAACGCGAGCGCGGCCGCGATCCCGAGCAGCAACCCGCGCCCGCCGCGCCGCAACGCCATCCAGAGCGACAGACCCATCGCGACGATGTCGAGCGCGACCGTCGACGCGAACAGTCCGTACGACGAGCCGCCGAACAACTTCCACACCGGCCAGAGCGCGTAGAAGCTCGATGGGCCCGGGATGACTCCCGCCGTCGGGACCGAACGGCCCGATGCGGCCGGCCAGGCCGATCAGCGGCGGATGCCCGCCGGAGATGTCGCGGACCCGGATCTCGGTCTGCGCCATGTCGAGCAGCGGATACCAGTGCGGGCGCCGGAGCTGGACGAGCGCGACGACGAGCGGGAACGCGAGCACGGCCAGCAACGCGGCGAAGAGGAGCGCAGTGATCCGGCGGGCCCGGCGATCGGGAGGTGTCGCGCCGTCGGTCTCGTCCGGTAGGCCCGAGATGTCGGGATCTACGGTCTCGTCGACCAGCGGGTCGACTTCGAGTGCAGGATCCACGGACCCGGAAGTATACGGCCGCACCTGTCGGCGGAACGGTTCACGGCAGCGCTTTGAGGGCCCGCACCAGACCGAGCCGGACCGGCGACTGGTGGTGCGAACGCGAGCCCTCGCCGAGGTCGAGTTGCTGCCCGCCACCGCGGTGGGCGAGGAACCACTCGTACGACTCGATCACCATCGACGCGTTCGAGTGCTTCGGCTCCCACGCCAGCTCCGTCCGCGCCTTCGTACACGTCGAAGTACAGCGACTCGCTGTAGAGCAGCCAGTGGTACGGCGCGAACGGCGCGAGCCCGAGCCGCGGCCGAGGTCTTGCATCGCGAACCGGGCCGGCGCGACGGGAAGCGAGCGCACGCGCGAACCGGTCTGCGCGTGGTCGACGAGCGCTTGCAGCGTCTCGCGCATCGTGCCGAACTCGAGCGCGCCGATGTTGTACACCGTCGGCCCCGGGCCGATCCCCGGCGCGCAGGCACGCGTCGGCGAGGTCGTTCGGCGTGCACGAACTGGTACCGGTTGTCGCCGTCGCCGAGCACGAACACCGGCGCGCCGTCGGCGACGAACTCGAACAGCATCGCCATCACGCCGAGCCGGCCGTGGCCGAGAACGGTGCGGGGCCGGACGATCGTGACGTCGAGCCCGGCCGCGACCGCGTCGTGACACAGCAACTCGGCCCGCAGCTTGGCCCGCCCGTACGCCTCGAGCGGGCGGCAGCGGCGAGTCTCGGTGACGGGGTTGTGCTCCGGGATACCGAACACCGCGCTCGACGACGTGTGCACGACCTTGGCGACGCCCGCGTCGCGTGCGGCGACCAGCACGTTCGCGGTGCCGCCGACGTTGACCGCGTCGAACAGCGCGCGGTCCTTGGCGAGCGGCACCTGGGCGACGTTGTGGAGCACGACGTCGACGCCGTCGCACGCGGCGCGCACGGCGGCGCGATCGCGCACGTCGCCCGCGACGAAGTCGGCGCCCGCGAGCGCTCGGACCCGGCGGGTTCAGGTCGAAGATCCGCACCGCGTCGCCGCGGGCGAGCGCCTGCTCGGCGAGCACGATGCCGAAGTAGCCGCTGCCGCCGGTGATCAGCAGGGATCGCGTCACAGTGCCCATCAGAGCTGGTCGCCGCGGTCGAGGCACCAGCGCACGCTGGCCCGCATGCCGTCGAACAGCGCGACCTCGGGCTCGTAGCCGAGCTCCTTGCGGGCCCGGGAGATGTCGCACGCGATCGTGTCCTTCAGCTCGCCGAGCACGTGCAGCACCTGCACGTAGCGGCCGCTCGCCTGCGCGAGCGCCGTCGAGCTTCTCCGCCACCACGCCCGCGATCCGCGGAACGGGGATCGGCGCGCCGCGTCGACACCGCGAGCCCCTCGGCCGCGAGCGCGTCGCGCACCGTCTGCAGCACGTCGCGCAGCTCGTAGGGCTCGGCGTCGGCGATCCAGTACGCGTTGCCGGCCGCGGCCTCGACGCGTCTCGGCGAGCAGCACGCCCTGCACGAGGTTGCCGGTGTAGACCATCGATCGGCGCTGGGTGCCCGGGCCGACGAGCGGGAAGCGGCCCTTGCCGCACCGCCGACAGGAACTGCGTCTGGCGTTCGGGTTGGAACGGCCCGTAGAACCACGGCGGCCGCACGATGACCGTCGCGAGGTCGCCGCGGTCGTAGCTGCGCTGCACGAGCTGCTCGGCCTCGAGCTTCGACCGGCCGTACGCCATGTACGGCTCGAACGGCGAGTCCTCGTCGAAGCGATCGGTCGCTCGGCGTGGTTCGCGCCGAACGGGGAGTTCGACGACACGTGCACGAAGCGGCGTCGCGCCGGTGCGCCGCGCCCGGTCGAGCACGAGCTGCGTGCCGCCGACGTTCACGTCGAAGAGCTCGCGCACCTGCCGCGGCGGGATGGATCACCGCGGCCGCGTGGAGCACCGACGCGCCGCCGACGCCCTCGAACAGCGCGTCGATCACCGCCGGGTCGCGGACGTCGCCGACGACGACCTCGATCCGCGGGTCGACGACCTCGAGCAGCGCGGCGTCGGCCGATTCGTGCACGAGGCACCGGATCCGGCGCCGCTCCGGCTGCGCCGCCAGCGCGCGCACGAGGTTCTGGCCCGAGCCAACCCGCCGCGCCCGTCACCACAACATTCGCCGCCGGTGCGGTCTCGGCGATGGGATTGTCGGTAGGCACGGCCGAGCACGCTACTTGGTCGCTCGCGCTGTCGCCTCCGCCAAGTGCGGCTGCGCGGGTGTTCTCGGATGCTCCGCTGCCGCTCCGGCCCTGTCCCGAGAAATCGCCCCTCCTCGCCTAGCTTTCCCGTGTGCCCCAGGTCGAGTCCGTCGTCGACGCGCCCGCCGTGCGACGTGGTCGGTTTCGCTTCCGGCTCGACGATCGGGGCCGCAACGCCCTCGCGCTCGGCGATCGTCGCGCTCGTCTTCGCGATCCCGCTGCGCGGGCTGCTGCGCTCGCCGGGACCGCCCATGGAAGAGGGCTTCATGCTCGTCTTCCCCGAGCAGGTCCTGAAGGGCGCGATCCCGAACCGCGATTTCCTGCACCTCTACGGGCCGGGAAGCCTCTGGGCGCTGGCCGGGCGTGTTCAAGGTCTTCGGCGTCTCGCTGCTCAGCGAGCGCCTCTTCGGCTTGCTGCAGCAACTCGCGATCGTGTTCGGCATCTACGCGCTCGCTCGGCGCTGGGGCCGCATCGCTCGCGGTCTCCGCCGCGGTCACGTCCGCGTCTGATCATCATCCCGTTCGGTTTCACCGCGCTCGCGTGGGTCGGCGGGGTCGGCCTCGCGGTGTGCGGGCTCGCGGCCGGTATCGAAGCGCGGGCTGCCACCGACGAACGGCGCGCGCGCCGGTTCGGCGATCACCGCCGGCGTGTTGCTCGGGCTCGCGGTGCTGTTCCGGCTCGACCTCGTGCTCGGCGTCGGGCTCTCGTCGATCGCACTGCTCCGCGGCATGGACCGGGCGCGCGTGCAAACGCGTCGTGCTCGGCTTCGGCGTCGGGCGTGCGCCCCTACGTCATCCAGCTCGCGACCGCCGGACCGGGGCACGCGTTCCAGGGCATGGTGATCGACCCCGTCTTCAAGCTCCGCGGCGGGCGACGAGCTGCCGATCCCGCCGTCGTGGGGGCACTTCGACGGCTTCTTGCAGAGGGCCGGCGCGCTCGCGCACATCTCGTGGCCGTTCCCCGCGCCTCGCGGGCCCGCACCAGCTCTTCTTGTGGTTCTTCATCCTGCTCGGCGCGATCGCGTTCGTGTTGTGGCAGGGCTGGCAGGCGACGCGCGCCGAACCGCAGTCGATCACGCGCCCGCATCCTCTTCGTCATGGGCCTGTTCGGGGTCGGGATCCTGCCCCAGGCCATGCAACGCGTCGACTCCGGTCACTTCGCGTGGGTCAGCTGCGTCGTGTTCGCGTTCGTCCCGATCGCGATCTTCGAGCTCGTCCGCCGCCGGGCGCCCCGGATCCCGACGCGCCGCGTTGCGCTCGGGCGCGGGCGCGTCGATGCTCGCGCTGCTCACATTCGTCCTACCCGCGTTCACGATCAGCACGTACGCCGACTACTCGCTGCAGACGTTCGGCATCCACCGCGCGTCGTACAAGATCGAACACGACGGCCGCATCTTCTATTACGGCAAGCCCGACCGCGCCGCGGCCGCGAACATGGTGATCGCCGCGGCGGCCCGCATCTCGAAGCCCGGTCAGCGGCTGTTCGTCGGCCCCGTCAACCTGCGCAAGACGCCGTACAGCGACGCGTACCTCTACTACATGCTCCCCGACCTCGTGCCGGCCACGTACTACATCGAGATGGACCCGGGCGTGGCCAACGCCAACGACTCGCGGATGCCCCAGGACCTCGCCTCGGCCGACATCGTGATCCTCTCGAACGATCTGGGACGACTGGACGGAGCCGAACGATTCCGCGAAGTCGGGTCCGGACACGTCGAAGCAGGTCCTGGCCCGAGACTTCTGCCACGTCGGCACGTATCTCGACCTGTACCAGCTGTACCGGAAATGCCACTGACCGGCGGCTTCGCGAGATAGATTTCGCGACCCTGTGCGGGCCCTCGTCGTCACTCCGACCTACCAGGAATCGGAGAACATCGTTGAGTTCTTGGAGCGGGCCCGAGCGGCCGCGCCCGACGCCGACATCCTCGTCGTCGACGACAACAGCCCCGACGGCACCGCCGACCTGGCCGAAGCGGTCGGGCGCCGCCTCGGGCACATCGAGGTGCTGCGCCGGCCCCGCAAGGTCGGCATCGGCGAAGCGGTGCGCGCCGGGTTCACCCTCGGCCTCGACCGGGGCTACGACGTCGTCGTGCAGATCGACGCCGACCTCTCGCACGACCCCGCCGCGCTGCCCAAGCTCCTGATCGAGCTCGATCGGGGCGCCGACGCCGCCATCGGTTCGCGCTACGTGCCCGGCGGATCCATCCCCCACTGGCCGTGGTACCGGCGGACGATCTCGAAGTGGGGCAACCGCTACGCCACGCTCGTGCTCGGCATCCCGATCCGCGACGCCACTTCCGGTTACCGCGCGTTCCGCGCCGACATCTTGAAGACCGCCGACTTCTCCGAACACGCGTTCGAAGGGCTACGGCTTCCAGATCGAGCTCTGCTACCGCGTGTGGCAACACGGCGGCCGCATCGCGCAGGTCCCGATCACCTTCACCGACCGCGTCCGCGGGCACTCGAAGATGTCGTTGAGCGTCGGCGTCGAAGAGCTCGCCCTCGTCACGTGGTGGGGCTTCCAGGACCGCGTCCTGAAGAGGCGCTTTACTCGTTAAGTATTGGTCGCTCGCGCTGCACTGCCGCTCCTAGCCCGCGTGGAGTTGGGGTAGCCACCACTTCCACACCACGACGGCGCCGGCGTCGGTGAGGTGCTGCTCATCGGACTGCCACATGTGCACGCCGTCGATCTCCTCGGCCCGATGGCCGCCCGGACACACGAGCGTGCGCCAGTCGACGATCTTCACGTTGCGCCATCGAGTGCGCGACATTCACGAAGATCTGGTTGAGCGCGGCGATGCGGCGCGGGTCGCTGCGTTCCGGGAACGGGTCGGTGACGTCGCCCTAGCCGTAGCACGGGACCTGGAACAGGTACGCGGTGCGGCCGTCGGCGGTGAGCACCTCGAGCGCGCTGCGCACCGACGACGAGATGAGCTGCGTCCACTCCGGCGTGCCGAACTTGACGGTGCCGCTGCCTTCGTCCTGATCGAGGATCTCCCACGCGCCCGTCATCAACATCGGCCGGGCGTTGGGGTCGGCGTGCAACGACGCGGTCCAGCGCGCCCGCCAGCCCGCGCATACCGCCGGGCTCCCGATGATCCGGCCGCCGGAGACGTGATCGGTCTGCACGACCCCGCACCCGAGCTGCGCGTCGCCGCCCACCGAGATGCCGAGCTCTTTGGCGTGCACCGCGCCCGCCAAGCCGAAGACCAGCGCGGTCGAATCGCCGAAGGTGTCGACGCGCAGCGCCTTCGGATCGGCGTTGCCCCCGATGGCCCGGATCTTGGCCAGGTCGGTCGGCGGCAGGGCCTGCGGCGCGGCGACGGTGGTGACGAGGATCACCGAAATCAACGTGAGCGCGGCGTAGTAGATGATCGCGCCGCGGCTGCCGGTTCGACGCGCGACGCGACCGACGCGGAACGGCCGCTCGATGAAGCGGAACGACAGCTCCGCCAACACGACCGACATCACGAGCCGCGCCGCGAAGAGCGCGAACCCGTCGAGTCCCGAGCTCGGAGTCAGGAACACGCGGACCGGCCAGTGCCAGAGGTAGAGCGAGTAGGAACGCAGCCCGATCGCGACGAGCACGGGATGGCGGAGGAACTTCGAGATCGGCGCGTCGGGCATCACGGCCAGGATCACCACGATGACCGCGCACACCAACCCGAATACGAGGAAGCCGCCGCGGTACAGCGCGATCGTGCGGTCGGTCGCGACGCGCATCGTCACCAGAACCGCGATGAGCGCCGCGACCGCGGCCCACGGCGCGACCCGCGCGAATCGCGATCGTCGGTGCGCGCCCATTCGGTGAAGCGCAGCCACGGCGCGCCCGATCCTGCGATCAAGCCGAGCGCGACCCCCACGAGCAGACCCATCGCGTGGGAGTCGCTGCCGAGGTAACCGCGTGTGGGGTCGCCGGTCGGCGACACCAGGATGGCCATCCATATGGACGACGCGACTGCGCCGAGCAACGCGATGCCTGCGGCCCGGAACGGACGCCGTAGCACCACAGCCCCGCGCCGCGTACAGCACCAGCGGCATCACGACGTAGAACTGTTCCTCGACCGCGAGCGTCCACATGTGGAGGAACGGCGACGGCCGACCGATGCTCGTGAAGTAGTTGTTCTTGCCGAAGATCAGCACCCAGTTCGCGACGTAGAACAACGTGCCGAGCGCCTGCGCCCGCAGATCGTGTATCTCGGTGCTCGTCAACTTGATCGAGGCCACCACGAGCACGACCACTGTGACGGTGGCGAGCGCGGGCAACAGGCGGCGGGCGCGCCGGGCCCAGAACGTGCGCAGGCCGACCGTGCCCGTGTGCGCGATCTCGCGCACGACGAGGCGGGAGATCAGGAACCCGGAAACGACGAAGAACACGTCGACGCCGAGGAAACCCGCGGGCAGGACCGACGGTGCGAAGTGGAACACGATGACCGCGGCCACCGCGATGGCGCGCAGCCCGTCGAGGCCGCCGACATACGTGCCCTCGCGAGAGCTCGGCGGGCGCGCTTCGGTGACGGTCATGCGAGCCCCGGTATTACTACAAAGGCTTGCTCAGTCGGCACGCGGTGGGCACTGCTTCGGGCGCCGATCCGCCTGCGTCCGATTCCGGCCCGTCGGCGGCGCCGGTGTCCGATTCGTCGGGATCCGACTTCCGCGCACTCCCGAATCGCAGGTTCGCGGCGCGCACGATGGCGACGACCCCGACCGCGGCGAGCAGGGCGAGCGCGGGCTCGGCGCCGGCGCGGAATCGGGTCTGGCCGTACGTTGCGATCGTGTTCAACGTGACGATCATCGGCGGTACCAACAACACCCACAATGCGGCCCGCGCCCGGCGCCGCCAGAGCACGATCGCACCGGCGATCGCCAGTAGGAGCGTCGGGTAGTACACGACGAGCCCGAGGCGCGTCACCCAGGGTTCGCGATCCTCGCCCGCGTTCAGCTTCACCATGTCGAGCGGCCGGAACAGGCTCCACGTGCGACCGACGCGGGCGAGCACCACGGCCGGGATGCGCCCGGCGTGATCCTTGGCGTAGTCGATGCCGCGCCGGCGCAACGTGGCGGAGACCTGCGACTGGTCGCCGGCTCCCGTGTCGGCACCACACGACAACGACCAGAAACCAGTGGCCGGTCCGTAGTACACGGCCGCGCAATTCGCCCCCGCGAGCGTGAGCCCGTCGTTCGTCGACACGAAGGTCGGGTCGTTGAACCGGGCCAGGTTGAAGCCGACCCACGGCGTGATCACGACGAGCGCGCCGACCACGACCACGAGTGCCTGCTGCCACCGCTCCGACCACGGCCGCGGGAGTGTCAACGCGAACACGATTCCGAGCAATGGCACCAGCAGTACGAACTCGACACGCGCGAGCGTGGCGAGCCCGCAGACTGCGCCGAACGCCGCGGCTCGCCGCCAACTTGGTTTGTCGCGCCACCACAGCGCGGCCAGCAACGCGGCCGTGACCGTCAGCATGGTCAGCGTCTCCGACATGACCAAGCCGTCGTTGACCCAGATGTTCGGGCTCAATGCGGCAATGCCGGCCGCGACGAGACCGACGGTGTCGCCCCCGATCCGCCGGCCGAGCAATCCCACGAGCCCGACGAGCAGCGTGCCGAGCACGACCATCGCGTAACGATCTTCCCGCACGTGGTCGTGCAGGGGTTCCTTGATGATCCACGACACCGGCGCGTGATCCGTGAGCCACGACACCGGGGTCAACACGAAAACGGTCAGTGGTGGATGATCGGCCGCGGGCGGCGACTTCTCGCCCGGATGCAGGATCGCGGTGAACGGCTCGTTGAAACCGTGGCCCGCGGCGACGTTGTTCGCCTCCGCGTTGTAGAAGAGCTCGTCGCCCTTCTCGCAGCTGCTCGGCGAGTTCCCGGCGTGGGTGCCGTCGGAGAGCACCACCGGGCACGGCCCGCGCTTGGCGATCGCGACGTAGGCGACCCGCACACCGAATGCGACCGCGATGATCACGAGCAGCAGACGCCCGAAGCGGGTCACGGCGGGCAACCTAGTTCCGCCCGTCGGTCAGGCCCCGGCTCCCGTAATCTCTGCCGGTGACCTCGGGGACCGGTACGGCCGGATGACGACGGTTCTCGCCCCTCCGGACGACGAACCCGCCGCGCCGACCGCGTCCCGTTGGCAGCGGCTCGGTCTGGCCGCGCCCGCGTACATCCCCGCGCTCATCGTCGCGATCGGCGGCTGGCAACATCGCTGGCTCGACGAGGACGCCTTCATCAACCTGCGCATCGTCGACCAGATCTTCGCCGGGCACGGTCCGGTCTTCAACGCCGGCGAGCGGGTCGAGGCGTCGACGAGCACGTTGTGGATCGTCGTGCTCGTCATCGGGCGGGCGATCTTCGGCGCGTTCACGAGCATGGAATGGATCACGCTGTTCGCGAGCCTCATCGCGGCGGTGGCCGCGTTCGTCGTGGCGGGCAAGGCGGTGCGGCGTCTGCACGCGGGCGAGGACGGACTCGTCGTCCCGGTCGGCCTGATCCTCGTCGCCTCGGTCGCGGTCGTCTGGGACTTCTCCACGTCGGGTCTGGAGATGGGCCTCGTCTGGTTGTGGATCGCGGCGTCGTGGTACGTGCTGGTTTCCGTGGCGCGCACCGACGAGATCAACGGCCGCCAACGCGCGTTCTTCGGCGTGCTGCTCGGGCTCGGACCGCTGGTGCGCCCCGACCTCACGCTTGATGACGATCTGTTTCCTCGTCGCGTGGTTCGTGCTCGTCCGGCCGCGGTGCCTCGTCTTCGATCTCGTCGCGATCTTCGCACTGCCCGTCGCGTACCAGATCTTCCGCATGGGCTATTACGCCACACTCGTACCCACCACGGCGCTGGCCAAGGACGCGGGCGGGCTGCACCTCGGCCAGGGATGGGCGTACGCGCGGAACTTCATCGGCCCGTACCGGCTGTGGCTCACGGCGATACTCGTCGCCGCGACGATTGCGTACCGGATGCTCGCGCACCGCGACCGCCGCGTCGCGATCGCAACCACGGCGATGCTCGCGGCCGGGCTCGCGCACGCGCTGTACATCACCGGCATCGGCGGCGACTACATGCACGGTCGGCTGCTGTTGCCGGCCTTCTTCGCGCTCGCGCTCCCCGCGTCGGTCGCGTTCCGCCAACGGCGGACGGCCGTTTGTGGTCGGCGTGAACGCGTGTCGCAGCCGTGTGGGCGATCGTCAGCATCGTCGCGTTCCGACCGCCGCCGAATCCGCACTCGGGATTCCTCAGCCCGATCAGCGACTTCCGCACCGCGTCGGGCGCCACGCTCCACCCGGTCGATACGCAGTTCGGCCTGAACGGAAACCAGGCCGCGGCGTTGTACGACCAGGGTGTGCGCGGATACTTCCGGGTCACCGACAAGGTCCCTCGTCCCGGGCTCGACCCGAACGCATTCGTGCTCACGCTCGGCTCGATCGGCGTTCCCGCCTACGACGCCGGGCGCCGGGTATTCGTCGTCGACATCGGCGGACTGGCCGAGCCGTTCGCCGCGCGCACGGCGCCCGTTCCGGGCCGCCCGGCCGGGCACCGCAAGCAGATCGACTACGCGTGGTACGACGCGCGCTTCGGCGCAACGACGAGCGATCCGAAGGACGCGGCCGCGCGGCGGGCGCTCACGTGCGGACCGATCCCCGGGCTGCTCGATGCGGTCGACGCGAAGATGACCGTCGGCCGGTTCTTCTCGAACATCTGGCACAGCACGAGCTACACGAGGCTGCACATCCCGAGCGACCCCGTCGTCGCCGAGCAGCAATGGTGCTGAAAAGTATTACGGCGTCAGGGCGGCGATGATCTCGTCCGATACCGCGGCGACGGGCTGGCCGCGCGTCGACGGGGACGAGGATGTCGCGTCGTCGTAGAAGTCGAGGATCGGGCGCATGTTGTCGTGGAACAACTGCAGGCGGTGCTCGATGACCTCGCGCGTCGGCGTCGTCGAGGCGTCCGCCTTCTGCGCGTCCGGCGAGTCGTTCCCGCGCGACTTCGTCGGGGAGCGCGAGGTAGACCGCGACTTCGGCCGCGATCCCCTTCGGCACCGCGAGCTCGTAGGCGTGTTCGGCCTGGGCGCGCGTGCGCGGAAAGCCGTCGAGGATGTATCCGTTCCCGTCGGCGCACGCGGCCGTCACCGCTTCGCACACGACCGCGAGCACGACTTCGTCGGGCACGAAATCGCCGCGCGCCAGACCGCGCCGCGACCTCGATACCGAGTTCGCTCTCCGCTTCCACATGCGCCCGCAGCAGTTCGCCGCTCGCGACATGGGTGACGCCGAGGCGGTCGGCTAGGACCTTGCCCTGCGTGCCTTTACCGGAACCGGGCGCACCGAGCAGGACGAGTCGCACGGCGGCATGATCGCACGACGCCACCGCGGCCGAGGCTCCCACCGGCGCGGGCGCGGTGCGGCTAGGGGCGGAGCGTGGCGCCGCTGCCACCGAGGCGGACACCCTCGGGGCCGGGCGTGCTCTCGGTCTCCTCGAAGCGGCGCATGACCTGCTCGAAGGGCGCGGGGCGGGCGAACAGGTAGCCCTGACCGAAGTGACAGCCGAGACGCTGGATCCGGCGCAGCTTGCGATCGGTGTCGATCCCCTCGGCCACGACCTTCAGATCGAAGGCCCGCCCGAGCTGGATCATCATCTGCAGGAGTACGAGGTCGGAGCTCTCGTCTTCGAGCACCGCGACGAACGAGCGATCGATCTTCAACTCGTCGATGGGGAGCTGCTGGAGATACGTGAGCGAGCTGTAGCCCGTACCGAAGTCGTCGAGCGCGATGCGCACACCGAGCGCCTTCAACTGGTCGAGTAGCGCGACGGTCTCGTCGGCGTCGTCGACGAGCACCGACTCGGTGATCTCCAGGCCGAGCAGTTCCGGCGCGAGGCCCGATCTCGCGCAGCGCGCTCTGCACGGCTTCCACCACCGACGGGCTGTCGAACTGGCGGGGCGAAACGTTGACCGAGACACCCACACCCGGCGCCACGTCCTGCCAGCGCGCGCAGTCGTGCGCGGCGCGTTCGCAGCATCCATTCGCCGATCGGGTGGATGAGCCCGGTCTCCTCGGCGATGCCAGATGAACTCGTCGGGCGGAACCAGTTGCACGTCGGGCCGCTTGCCAGCGCACGAGCGCCTCGAGGTGCGTGGGCCGACCGGACGCGAACGCGACGATCGGCTGGTAGTACGAGACCAGCTCGTCGCGGTCGATCGCGCGGCGCAGGGCCGACTCGAGGTCGAGGCGCGCCGACACGAAGGTCTGCATGCGCTGGTCGAACAGCTCGATCCGGCCGCGGCCCCGATCCTTGGCGCGGTACATCGCCGCGTCGGCGTGGCGCACGAGCTCGTCGGCGCTGCTCTTCGCCACCGTTCCAGACCGCAATACCGATCGACGCGGTGAGCATCACCTCGTCGTCGTCGAGGAAGAACGGGGCGCGCAGCACCTCGTCGATGCGACCGGCGCGGTCGGAGATCTCGTCGATGTCGCGCGCTTCGTCGCACAGCACCACGAACTCGTCGCCGCCGAGGCGGGCGACGGTGTTGGCTTCGCCCGCCGCCGACCGGAGGCGCTCGGCGACCTGTACGAGGAGTGCGTCGCCGACGGTCGTGACCGAGGCTGTCGTTCACGTGCTTGAACCGGTCGAGGTCGAGCATGCAGAACCCCGACGATCGTGCGGCGGCGCCGAGCCCGGCGGATCGCCTCTTCGAGGCGGTCGATGAGCAGCTTGCGGGTGGCGAGACCGGTCAGCTCGTCGTAGAGGCCCGCGCTGTTCGAGCGCGCGGGTCGCTTCCTTCTCCTTGGAGACGTCGCGGACGATCGCGGTCGTGAGCGTGCGGCCGTCGATCGTGGTGCGCGAGATCGAGATGCGCGCCTCGAACTCGGTCACCGTCGAGCGCGGGTGGTGACGATCTCCATCGGGACGCCGGACCGGAACTGCGCCGATCGCCTTGCGCACCCACATCGCCGTTCTCGGCCGGGACCGGGCAGCAGGTCGGTGTACGAGCGTGCCGATGACGTCGGTCGAGCCGCGAGCCGAAGATGCGTTCCGCGGCCTGGTTGAACTCGAGGATGCTGACCGGTCTCGTCACTCGTGATGATCGCGTCGGCCGCGGTCTCCAGGATGCTGCGCATCCGCAGCTCCGAGATCCGCAGCGCGTCCTCGGAACGGCGGCGGGCGTCGATGTCGTGCATGCTCAGGACGATCCCGCGCACCTCGGGATCGTCGAGGCGGTTCGCGACCGAGCACTGGAACCACAGGTACTCGCCGTCGGACGCGCGCAGGCGGAGCTCGACGGTCGGCGTCTGGTTCGTGTCCCCGGCGACGCCGAGTGAAGCGCTCGACACCGCGGCGACGTCGTCGGGGTGGACGAGATCGACCGCGCAGCGTTCCGACGACTGTCGTCGGCGCGATAGCCGAGCATCGCCTCGACCGCGGGCGACACCCACGATGAGGCCGTCTGTCGATGGCGGCTGATGGCGACGATGTCGGAGCTGTGCTGCGACAGCGCGGCGGCGCGGCTGCGGGCATCGACGAGCTCGCCGATGTCGTAGGTCATCATCACGACGACGTCGTCGTCGACGGGGATCGCGATCACGCGCCGCCACGACTTCGCACCCGACGGCAGGTAGACCTCGTGGTCGGTCTCGATGCGGGTCCCGCTCGTCAGTGCGGCTTCGAGAAATGGCGATCCGATTGCGATGCACGGCGTCCGGGTGCATCGACATCCGGCCCCCGGCCGTCTGTCCGGGCGCGATCAACCAGTTGCGGCGAATGAACTCGTTCGCGTCGAGGACCTCCCAGTCGAGGCCGTCGGCGTCTCGGAGGGCACGGAACACAACGAAGCCGACGTCGGCGCCTTCGAGCGCAGAACGCGCGAACTGCCGCACATCGGGTTCTCGCCGCACATCCTGCTCTATCGGCGGCCGCAAGAGCGTGGCTGAGGCAATAAAGCCGCGTGGGAGTAGGGCGCAGCCGGGTTGGCCGATCCGCCCGAATTCAGCCGTGCTCGACCCCTTGACCCTCCGCGGGCAACTTGCCCCGTCGAGTTGTCAAGCGGGTTTAGGGCCGAGTCGATGCAGATGCCGTGAACGCAATCCCGGATTCGGCGCCGCTCGTCGCCGCCGCGTCCCCGCTCCCGGCGGCCAAGCATCCCGAGGCGCACGACGGTGCCGCCGAGCGGCGCGCGCCCAATAGCCGGGCCGTGCGCATGATGGCGTACGGGGTCGGGCCGCTCGCGCTCGTCATCTTGTTGGTGTTGCGCGAATTCCATGTGGTCGCGGACGCACCGGTGTGGGCGTATGTCGCGGCGATCGTCGGCGCGGGCTTCTCGAGTCGAATGGTCGAGCGTTGGGCCGACGCCAAACCCGGAACCTTCGGACTACACCTGCGAGTGTGCGCGCACGCGGCCGCGGTGACCGCCGTCATCTACATGTCGGGGTGGGGGCCGGAGCTTGGTATGGCGTATGCGTTCGCCGTGTTCGCCGACCTCGAGCAATCGGGTGCCGCCACGTGGCGCGCGGCGACGGTCTGGTCGTTGGCCGGTGTGGCGGTGGGTCAGAGCCTCGTGCTGGTCGGCTGGGCGCCCACGTTCATGTCGACGAGTCACGCCGAAGCGATCGGCTTCCTCGGTGCCTTCGTGCTCGCGATCGCGATTCGCATGGCCGGCACCACCGGCGAAGCCAAAGAAAAGGTCGAGGCGCAACTCGCGCACCAGGCACTGCACGATTCGTTGACGGGTCTCCCGAACCGGCAGCTGCTCGTCGACCGGCTCAATCACGCGATCGAGGTGATGCGGCGGCGGGGCGGGAACCCGCCGATCGTGATGTTCCTCGACCTCAACCGCTTCAAGCTCGTGAACGACACGTTCGGGCACCAGACCGGCGACGAGTTGTTGAAGCAGGTCGCGCGTCGCCTTTCCGACATCCTGCGCACCACCGACACGTTGTCCCGCTTCGGCGGCGACGAGTTCGTCGTGCTGTGCGAGGAGGTCGGTGATCGGGAGACCGCCCGGCTGATCGTCGAGCGCATCCGCCGCGCGTTCGAAGAGCCCTTCGACCTCGCGGGCGAACTGCTCAGCGTCGGTGTGAGCATCGGCGTTGCGAGCGTCGACGACGACATGGTCAGCATCGAGGCCCTGCTCAGCGAAGCCGACGCCGCGATGTACTTCGCCAAGGCGCACGGCGGTTCGGGCAAGGTGCGCTTCTTCGACGAGGGAACGCGGCGCGCGGCGCGGCATCGGGTGCGCATCGAGTCGGACCTCGCGCACGCGCTCGAGCGCGACGAACTGGTCCTGCACTACCAACCCATCGTCGACATGCGATCGCGGCGCATCGTCGGCGTCGAAGCTCTGCTGCGGTGGAACCACCCCGAGCGCGGTCTGCTCGCGCCGGCCGAGTTCCTGGAGCCGGCCGAACGCACCGGTCTGATCGTGCCGATCGGCCAGTGGGTCATCGCCACCGCGTGCGCAACCGTCGCGGGCTGGAACCGCAATCGGGCTGCGCACGATCACCTCCACCTGAGCGTGAACCTGTCGCCCCGTCAGCTCGCCGAGCAGAACTTCGTCGAAGAGGTCGCCCGGCTGCTGGCGGCCGAAGGCGTCGATCCCCGGGAGATCCGGCTCTCGTTCGAGCTCACCGAGAGCTGGATGGCCGTCGACGCGACCGGCGAGCAACGCCGTCTGCAGGATTTGCACGACCTCGGCATCACCCTGGCCGTCGACGACTTCGGGACCGGCTACTCGTCGTTGGCGTACGTAAAGGATCTGCCCGTGACGGTCGTGAAGATCGACCGCAGCTTCGTCGCTCCGCTCGGGCGCGACCCGCGCGACCTCGCGATCGTGCGCGGCATCATCGATCTCGCGCACAACATCCAACTGTCGGTCATCGCCGAAGGCGTCGAGACCGAAGAGCAGTACCAACAGCTCGTCGAGCTCGGCTGCGACTTTGCCCAGGGCTACCACCTCGGTCGGCCGCAGGCGCCCGACGAGCTGTTCGCGCACACCCGCCACTTCGAGATCGTCGCCGTCGGCGGCGGCAGCGCGAACCTTCCGTAGCCCGACCTTCGGTTCGGTCGCCGGACCCGGCGTCCGGGCGTTCGGGCGTGTCCCACGACCGACGGTCCGATCGATGTGTGACGCAACGCGCACCGGGGCATCATCCGAACGGCTCGGGGCGGAGCCGCACGGAGGAACAGTGATTACGGCAGCGATCTTTGCGGCCTTGTTCGGAGCGATCGAGCTCTCGTACCGACGCTTTTGCGAACGTCAGTCGGAGGTGCCCGCCGGCGCAGCCTCGTGGGCACCGACCGAGTTGAGCTCGTCGTCGATGTCGACGACCGGCGCCACGAACTGCGAGTTGTAGAGCCGGAAGTACGGGCCGTCGTGCGCGAGCAGCTCGTCGTGCGAGCCCTGCTCGACGATGCCGCCGTTCTCCATCACGAGGATCACGTCGGCGCCGCGGATCGTCGAGAGCCGGTGCGCGATCACGAAGCTGGTGCGATCCTTGCGCAGCGCGTTCATCGCCTCCTGGATCAGCACCTCGGTGCGGGTGTCGACCGAGCTCGTGGCCTCGTCGAGGATGAGGATCGCGGGATCGGCGAGGAACGCGCGGGCGATGGTGAGCAACTGCTTCTGCCCGGCGCTGACGTTGTCGGCCTCTTCGTTGATGAGGGTGTCGTAGCCCTCGGGCAGCGAGTGCACGAAGCGATCGACGTAGGTGGCACGGGCCGCCTCGAGAATCTGCTCCTCGGTCGCGTCGGGATTGCCGTAGGCGATGTTGTCGTGGATGCTGCCGCCGAACAGCCACGTGTCCTGCAGCACCATGCCGATCTTCGAACGCAGCTCGGAGCGCGGGATCGACGAGATGTCGCGGCCGTCGAGCGTGATCGAACCGCCGTTGAGCTCGTAGAACCGCATGATGAGGTTGACGAGCGTGGTCTTGCCCGCGCCGGTCGGTCCGACGATCGCGATCGTCTGGCCGGGCTCGGCGACCAGCGACAGCGACTCGATCAGCGGCCGCTCGGGGTCGTAGGAGAACGTGACGTCGGAGAACTCGACGCGGCCCCGCACGGGCGGCGGGTTCTCGGTCGCGGCGGCCTCGGGGCTCTGCTCCTCGGCGTCGAGGAACTCGATGACCCGCTCGAACGAGGCGATGCCCGACTGGAAGACGTTCATCATCGACGCCACCTGCGTGAGCGGCATCGAGAACTGGCGGGAGTACTGGATGAAGGCCTGGATGTCGCCGACCGTGATCGCGCCGCTCGCCGACACGGAGACCGCCGACGACGGCGACGATCACGTACTGCAGGTTGCCCATGAACATCGTCAACGGCTGCATCAGGCTCGACATGAACTGCGCACCGAACGACGACTCGTAGAGCTCGTCGTTGGTCTCGCGGAACCGCTGCTCGACCTCGCGCTGGCGACCGAACGCCTTCACGACCGCGTGCCCGGTGAACGTCTCCTCGATCTGGGCGTTGAGCGATCCCGGTGCTCTTCCACTGCGAGATGAACTTGGGCGCGCGAGCGCTTGGCGATCGCGCGCATCCCCCACACCGAGACCGGCACCGTCGTGAGCGCGACGACCGCGAGCAACGGCGAGATCGTGAACATCATCACCGCGGTACCGATGAGCAACAGCACCGACGTGAGCATCTGGCTCAGCGTCTGCTGCAGGCTCTGCGCGACGTTGTCGATGTCGTTGGTGACGCGGCTCAGGAGGTCGCCGCGCGACTGCTTGTCGATGTAGCTGAGCGGGAGGACGTTGACCTTGTCCTCGACGTCGGAGCGCAGCCGGAACATCAGCCGCTGGATGACGCCGGCGAGCATGTACGACGCGACGATCGACAACAGCGACGACGCCGCGTAGAGCCCGACCGCCTGGAACAGCACGTGGTGCAGCGCGGCGAAGTCCATGTGGTGGGTCGTGAAGCCCTTGACGATGAGGTCGGTGCCGTGCCCGAGGACCCGCGGGCCGAACACGTTGAGCGTGGCGCTCGCGACCGCGACCACGAAGACGATCCCGAGCACGACCCGCATCGGGCCGAGCATCCGGATCATGCGGCGCACCGCGTTCTTGAAGTCCTTCGAGCGCTCGCCGGGAACGCCGGCGGAGTTCCAACGGCCCGCGGCGCGTGTCTCCGGCGCCGCGAGGTCGAGTCTCCTCGCTCTCTTGTTCTTCCTGGTCGTCTATGAGCGTCATGCCGCTGCGCTCTTCTCGCCGATCTGCGACTGCACGATCTCGGCGTACGTCGGGCAGCTCACCATCAGCTCGTCGTGCGTGCCGCGCCCGATGACGACACCGTCGTCGAGCACGAGGATGTCGTCGGCGGTGGCGATCGTCGACACGCGCTGCGCCACGATGATGACGGCCGCGTCGCGCGTGTAGGGAACGAGCGCGTCGCGCAGCCGGGCGTCGGTGGTGAGGTCGAGCGCAGAGAACGAGTCGTCGAACACGTAGATGTCGGGCTTGCGGACGAGCGCCCGCGCGATCGAGAGCCGCTGGCGCTGACCGCCGGACACGTTGGTGCCGCCCTGCTCGATGCGGGCGTTCAAGCCACCCGGCATGCGGCGCACGAAGTCGGTCGCCTGCGCGACCTCGAGCGCCTCCCACATCTCTTCTTCGGTCGCGTCGGGCTTGCCGTAGCGCAGGTTGCTCGCGACCGTGCCCGAGAACAGGTACGGACGTTGCGGCACGAGGCCGATCGTGTTCCACAGCACGTCGGGATCGAGGTCGTGCACGTCGACACCGCCGACCTTCACGGTGCCCTCGGTGCTGTCGAACAGGCGCAGGATGAGGTTGACGAGCGTGGTCTTGCCCGCGCCGGTGCTGCCGACGACGGCGGTCGTCTTGCCCGGGCGCGGTCGAGAACGAGACGTCGCTCGAGCACCGGCGTGCTCGGCGCCCGGGTAGTGGAAGCCGACGTCGCTCGAACTCGAGCGCGCCCGGGGTCGAGCAGCTCGCGGACCGGGTCGACGGGCGGCACGACGCTCGGGTCGGTGTCGAGCACCTCTTGGATGCGATCGGCCGACACCGACGGCACGGGGGATCATCGAGATCATGAACGTGGCCATGACGACCGACATCAGGATCTGCACCAGGTACGAGAGGTAGGCGACGAGCGTGCCGACCTGGATCTGACCGGAGGCGACCCGGCTCGCACCGAACCACAACACGCCGACGCTCGACACGTTGATGAGCAGGTTCACGGTCGGGAACATCGACGACATCAGCCGGCCGGCCCGCAGCGACACCTCGGTCAGCTCGCCGTTCGCCTCGCTGAACCGCTGCGCTTCCTGCGGCTCGCGCACGAACGCGCGCACCACACGGATGCCGGTGATCTGCTCGCGGAGCACCCGGTTGACCTGGTCGATGCGCTCCTGCATCAGCCGGAACGCGGGCACCATCCGCGACACGATCAGGCCGAGCACGATGGCCGCGACGGGCATCGCGATCACGAGGATGATCGAGAGGCCGATCGACTGGCGCACGGCCAGGATCACGCCGACGACGATGGTGATCGGTGCGGCGATGGCCATCGTGGCCGCCATCACCACGAGCATCTGCACCTGCTGCACGTCGTTCGTGATGCGGGTGATCAGCGACGGCGCACCGAACGTTCCGACCTCGCGGGCGGAGAAGTCGGTGACCTTGTGGAAGAGGTTCTTGCGCAGGTCGCGACCGAAGCTCATCGCGACCTTGCCGCCCCAGTACACCGCGGCGACCGAGAACACGACCTGCGACGAGCGTGAAGAGCAGCATGATCGCGCCCCACGTGTAGATGTAGTGCGTGTTGCCCGTGAGGACGCCCTTGTCGATGATGCTGCGCGTTGATCGTCGGCAGCGTCAGCGCGGCCGAGGTCTGCACCGTCTGCAACACGACGATCGAGCAGCAGCGCGCCGCTTGTACGGCGCGAGGTGCGACTTCAGCAGGCGGGTCAGCACGAGCGGCACCTCCTGCCGCCGACACCGTGCAGGAACAGCTGCAGCGAGCTCTTCGGGCGAGCTCGGCTCGCCCGCGAGCATCGGGTGCGTCGTCGACAACGTGAGCGCGCGCGAGCAGCCGCGCCGCCGACGATCGGCTCGACGCGATGATGTCGGCGCGATTCGGATCTCGAACATCCGCGTCGAGCGCGTCGCTGTCGGCCATCGGGCGTCGCGCCATCTCGTGGAACTGCGGGCGCGACGCTCGACGACCAGGCGCCAGATGTCGATGACGCGCTGCTGCATGATCACGATCGACGGCCGCGCAGGCGCATCTTCGAAGGTCGAGGTCGTGCGGAGATGTCGGTCAGACGCCGGCTTCGAGCGGCTCCGGATCGAGGGCGGTCTCGATGACCGCGGCGATGATCTCGTCCTTGTCGGCGAAGACCCGGAAGATGGTGCCCTCGGCGATCCCGGCCGCCTCGGCGATCTGGCGGCTGGTCACCCGGTCACCGTGCTCGAGCAGCAGCGGGAGGGTCGCGGCGATGATCATCGACCGCCGCTCGTCGGGCGGCAGGGCCGAGGCCCGCTTCGTCTTGGTCACAGTCGCCGGAATCGTCACGGCCATCCACTATAGCTGAGTGAGGACTCACTCCAGTCCTCGCTTACTGGTCGCTCGCGCTGCGCCGGACCGAAAGGTGGGCTGCGCCGGGTGATCGGACCGCCTCCGCTGCCGCTCCCGTGGGGTTTTTGGGTTTGTCCAAGCTCTAATCCGGGTCACAGGGCGACCACAACCGACCTGGCGAACTTGGGGAGGTGAGATTTCCGACCCCGGGTGCCGACCGGTGACCACCACGGTCACTCCCCCTTCGGCTGCTCCCGTTGCAGCCCGAGCCCCGCAGAGCCGGCCGAACGGACGGGCCTCGGCGATCGGACGGGCCCGGACCGTGGCCTGGGTCGCCTTCGTCGGCGTGGGGGTGACGATCGGTTTGTGGCTCCGCCACGGGGGGATCGCGGCCGCCTCCGGCCCCGGCGGATTCGCGATCGCGCTCGGACAGGTCACCGCCCTCCTTGCGACCTACGCCGTGCTGATGGAGCTCTTGTTGATGTCGCGGATTGCGTGGCTCGAACGCGCCATCGGCTTCGATCGACTTGCGGTCTGGCATCGTTGGAACGGGATCGCGACGGTGTGGCTCGTCGCGGCGCACGTGGCATTCACCACGCTTGGATACGCGGCAGAGCGATCACGTATCGCTGTGGGCGCAGACCCGAGACTTCGTGTCGCACTATCCCGACGTGTTGATGGCGTGGGTCGGCTTTGCGCTGCTCCTCGCGGTCGGCGTCACCTCCGGTGCCGGGCGCGCCGGCGAGCTACCCCGCCAGACGTGGTACTTCGTCCACCTCTACGCGTATCTCGCAGTCGCGCTCACCTTCGCGCATCAACTCGCGGTCGGCACCGACTTCAGCAACGACCGCGTGGCCCGGGTCTGGTGGATCGGTCTTTACCTCCTCGTAGTTGGCGCGGTCATCTGGTGGCGGGTCGTAGAACCGGTGCGCCTGAATCTGCGCCACGATCTCCGCGTGCATTCGGTCCGGCACGAAGCAGCGGGAACGGTGTCGATCCACATACGCGGTCGCGATCTCGACGCACTGGGCGCGCTCCCGGGTCAGTTCTTCCTGTGGCGGTTCGTCACGCCTAATGGATGGTGGCAGGCCCATCCCTTTTCGCTCTCGGCCGCGCCGACCGCGGACTACATGCGCATCACGGTCAAAGACCTCGGCGACCACAGCGCCCGATTGCAACGCATCCGACCGGGCGTGCGCGTGCTCGCCGAAGGCCCGTACGGCACCTTCACCACCGAACGCCGGAGTCGACGCCGAGTGTTGCTCATCGCGGGCGGAATCGGTATCACGCCGTTGCGCGCGCTGCTCGACGCGTTCGGGCCCCAGGACGACATCGTGCTGCTCTACCGCGTCGCCACGAACGACGACATTGCCTTCGCCGAGGAACTCGGACGGTTCGCGGCCGCGCCGAACATCCGCATCCATGTCATCCCGGGGACGGAGATCGGCGACGACAACACCGACCAGCTGAGCGTGCCTGCACTGCAACGAGGCGTTCCCGACATCGCGACGCGCGACTGTTTCGTCTGCGGGCCGCCGCCGTTCATCGACGCGGTCAAGCGCCGGCTGGCCCGGCTCGGAGTGCCGCGCCGGCAGATCCACTTCGAACGTTTCCAGCTCTGACCCGCACAGCGATTTGGACCCCACATGAGTCGAGTCATCCCCGCCGTCGTCGCCACGCTGCTTGGGCTCATCGCGCTCGCGTCGTTCAAATCATCGCCCGGCCTGCCGGCCTCGTCCTCCGCCAAGTCGGCGCTGAAGTCGACGGTGCCCGCCGCGACGGCACCACCGAATCCCACAACTACGACCACCGCGCCGAAGACCTCGGCGACGAGCTCGGGATCCGGCGGGACGACTCCGACAACCGCGGCCCCCGCTACGACGACGCCCACCACGACCGCGCCGACGACGCGCACCATCGACGGCGATCCCGTCGACAATCGCTACGGCACCGTCCAGGTCGAGGTGTCCTTGGAGGGCAAGCAGATCGTCGGCGTCACCGCACTCCAACTGCCGTCCGATCGCCAGCACTCGGCCGAGCTCAGCCAACAAGCCGGCCCGATACTGCAACAGGAGGCGCTGCAGGCGCAGAGCGCGCAGATCGACATCGTGAGCGGTGCTACGTACACGAGCACGGGCTACGCGCAGTCACTGCAGAGCGCGCTCGACAAAGCATGAAGCGCGTCGAAGAACAATGGGGAACCGTCATCGGCATCGAGATTCCCGACGGTTGCGAATCCGACGATGACACAGACGATGTCGTATGGGATGTCGTCGACGGGTGCTTTACCTGGTTCGCGCGCGTCGACGCGTTGTTCAGTACGTGGCACGACGACACGGAGATCATGCGGATATCCGCGGGCGATCTCGCGCTGACCGACGCGAGTCCGGAGGTCCGAACCGTCCTCGATCTGTGCGAAGCGATGCGCCGCGAGTCGTGCGGCGCGTTCGACATCGCGTTCGGCGCGCACCCGGAAGTCGAGCCGCGCCCTGGTCGCGCACCGATCGATCCGTCCGGGTACGTCAAAGGTTGGGCCGTCGCGGCGGGCGGCCGACATGCTGCGCACGGCGGGACACGCACACTTCTCCGTCAATGCGGGGGGCGACGTGATGGTCGCCGGAAACGCGGACCGTGCAGAGCAGGATCCGGGATGGCGGATCGGCATCCAACACCCGTGGCAGCGAGAACGGCTGGCCGCGGTGCTCGTCGTGTCCGACGTCGCAATTGCGACCTCAGGGCGGTACGAGCGCGGCGACCACGTGATCGATCCGAGAACCGGGCGGCCCGCGAGCGGCCTCGCGTCGGTCACAGTGGTCGGTCCCGACCTGGCCATCGCCGACGCGTACGCCACCGCAGTGGTCGCGCTCGGGCCCGACGCGGGCCTGCCGTGGTTGGCGACGCGTGTCGGCTACGAGGCGATGGGCATCACCGACGAGGGCATTGTCGTCACGACACCCGGATTCGCCCGCTACCGGGCATCGTGCTGATCCGCGACCGCCGCCCTACGCTCGACCATCGCCTCTTCGAAACCGCCGATGCCCACCGAACCGTCGCCGCGTATCCGCTTACTGCTCGTCGAGGACGAGGGCGCGATCTCTGTGCCGTTGGTGGAGGGCCTCGAGCGCGAGGGATACGACGTCACGACCGTGCGCACCGGCGGCGCCGCCCTGAAGCTCGTAGCCGACGCCGACCTCGTGCTTCTCGATCTCGGCCTTCCTGACGTCGAAGGTGCCGACGTCTGCCGATCGATCCGCCGTGACTCCGACACCCCGATCATCGTGCTCACCGCCCGCGGTGATGAGCTCGACCGCGTAACCCTGCTCGAGCTCGGCGCCGACGACTACGTTGTCAAGCCGTTCGGTTTCCGCGAGCTGGTCGCGCGGATCCGAGCCGTGCATCGGCGCGTCCCACAGTCGACGACGGCCACGCCCCAAGATCCACGCGTACAACAGCTCGGCGCGCTCGCCATCGATCGCCGGGCGCGGCGCGTCATGGTCGCAGGAACGGAGGTCGCGCTGACCCCGAAGGAATTCGACCTTCTCAGTCGGCTCGCCGACGACGCCGGCGCAGTGGTGAGGCGGGATCAGATCATCGAGGAGGTCTGGGACGAACACTGGTGGGGCCCGACGAAGACGCTCGACGTTCATATCGCGTCGTTGCGCAAGAAGCTCGGCGACCCGACATTGATCGTCACGGTTCGAGGCGTCGGCTACCGGCTCGACGCGCCCGACACCGATCCAACCCGCTGACGCGTCGACAATGATCCGGCGCCTCGTCCTCACGTATCTCGCGGTCACCGTCTTCGGGCTCGCGCTGTTGGCGATCCCGCTCGGCCTGACGTTTGCGCATCGGGAGCAGGATCGGTTGTTGTTCGACGCGCAACGCGACGCCGACACGGTGTCGGCGCGGGTCGAGGATGCCCTCGAAGCCCGCGCACCACTTCCCATCGAGAACCTGCGCGCCTACGCGGCCCAGACCGGCGGCCACATCATCGTCGTCGACGCGCGTGGCGTCGCGCTCGCCGACACCGACCACCCGACGCAGCACCTCGACTATTCGTCCCGGCCCGAGATCAAGCTCGCACTCCAGGGACACCGGGCGAGCGGAACCGGTGATGCTCTCGGGGCGGCAACCACGTCGGTCTACGCCGCGACACCGGTCACCGCCGAGAACAAGGTGATCGGTGCCGTCCGCGTCACGTTCGGTACGGCAACCCTCGATGCCCGGGTTCGCCTGATGTGGGAGCAGATCGCGCTCCTCTGCGGCGGAATCCTGCTGGCCGTGCTCGTCGCCGGTTTCTTGTTGGCGCGCAGCATCACGCGTCCCATATACCGACTCGAGTCGACAACCGACCGCTTCGCAGGCGGCGACCTGTCGGCCCGCGTCACCATCGGCCGCGACGCGGGACCACCGGAACTGCGCCACCTCGCATCGACGTTCAATCGCATGGCCGACCGCCTGACGCGGGTTCTCGAAGACCAGAAACGGTTCGTCGCCGACGCGTCGCATCAACTGCGCACACCGTTGACCGCGTTGCGATTGCGGCTCGAGAACCTCGCCGCGCACGGCTCCGAACGTGACCGCGCCGCGCTCGACGCGGCCGGCGCCGAAGTCGTTCGGATGAGCCGGCTGGTCGACGGACTGCTCGTGCTGGCGCAAGACGACGCCAAGGTACCGGAACCGGTCGCAGTCGACGTAGCCGCAGTCGCGCGCGAGCGGGTCGAGCTCTGGCAGGAGGCGGTCGCCGAGAAAGAGGTGCGTCTGCGCGCTGATCTCCCGGATCGGGCACCGGCCTATGCGATCGCCGGAGCATTGGAGCAGCTCGTCGACAATCTCATCGACAATGCACTGGCCGCGTCGCCCGCCGGCACCGAGATCGTCGTGTCGGTCCAACCCGCGCCGGGATCCATCACACTGCACGTCGTCGACGAGGGCCCGGGGCTCGACCCGGACGACATCGATCGCGCCTTCGACCGTTTTTGGCGGGGACCCAACGCGGCGGCCGGCGGTTCCGGACTGGGGCTCGCGATCGTTCGGCGCCTGGCCGAGGCGTCGCGCGGGACGGCGCAGTTGCGATCGTCTGCAGCCGGTGGAATCGACGCGATGGTCGCGTTGCCGACGTCGCCGGACGGTGCCGCCTAGCCGCCGTGCAGGCGCCGCCAGTGGTGTGCCCATTCGAGCGAGACGACCGCGAGCGGGACTGAGGCGAGCACGACGCCGCCGATCGCCAGTCGACGAGCGCGAGCACCTCGCAGCCGGGCGCCCGGCGAACGGGTCCAGTCGGCCAGGGCCAGGGCGGGCGTTGCCAACGCGTGACCGAGCACGTGGAGTGTCATTGCCCCGAACCACAGGATGAAGCTCGCCTTGTGCGCGATCCCCAGGATGTGCGCGTCCCCCGAGTCCAAGACGAGCGCGATGCCAGTCGCGAGGACCGCAAGCGTCGTCACCGTCACGACCGGGCCCAGGAGTCGGAGCACAATCGGTGGCGGACCCTTGTCGACGTATTCACTCTTTCCGCTGTAGTACCGCGCGAACCGATACGTCGTGGTCGCGATCTTCCCGCCGACCAATGCGACGAGCATCGCCCCGATGAACACGTGCCAGACGATGAGGCGCTGGACGCGCACGATGGTCAATCCCTCGAGGAACAAGAGCACGAAGATGAGCGCGCCCAGCATGCCGGTGAGCCGCGCGTTGCCGCCCGGATTGGACCGAACCAGCTCGTACTCGTGCTCGGACACGGCGCAATCATGATCCCGCCGCACCACCAGGGAGGGAGCGCGGCCGGTAAGTTTTACCGGAGCCTTACCTGGCTCTCGGTTGGATCGGCAGGAGCGCTACGGGCGCAATCGAGCAACGCACCGGCCGCCGTTTGCCGGCCTCGACCGGGAAGTTCGGCGCGCTCGTCGCCGTCGCGTTGCTCAGCGCGGCGTTGAGTGCGTGCAGTACGGCGCGGCGGGCATCGGAATCCGCCGTCGAACACTTCACCCAGGACTCGTTCTACAAAGTCCCCGATCCGCTGCTGCCCGGCGCACCCGGTCAACTCATTCGCAGCACGCGCTTGCTCGGCGCACCCAACGGATCGATCGCGTGGCGAATCATGTATCACTCCCGCGACGTTCACGGGAACGACATCGCGGTGTCGGGCACGGTTCTCGCGCCGACCGGGCGCGCGCCGAAGGCGGGCCGGCCGATCGTGTCGTGGGCGCACCCCACGACCGGCGCCGCGCAAGCCTGCGCGCCGTCACGTTTCATCGACCCGTTCGTGCTCATCGAAGGACTGCACGGATTCCTGGCCGACGGCGACGTGATCGCCGCGACCGACTACCCGGGTATGGGCGCGGCCGGCCCCGATTCGTATCTCATCGGTACGAGCGAAGGAAACAGTGTCATCGACGCAGCCCGCGCCGCCCGCGCGATCCCCGACGCGCATGCCGGCGATCGCCTCCTGTTGTGGGGTCATTCGCAAGGTGGGCAGGCCGCGCTCTTCGCGGCCCGGTCCGTGCCGCACTACGCACCGGAGTTGCATTTGGTCGGCCTCGCGGTCGCCGCGCCCGCAGTAGAGCTCGGCACACTCCTCCGCGACGATGTCGTCGACTTCCTCGGCGTCGGACTCGGCGCGTACGCGTTCGAGGCGTACCAACAGGTCTACGGCCGCGAGCCCGACGGGACGATCCCCCCGGACGCGCACCTCACGACGATCCTCACTCCTGCGGGCGCGGCGGCGACCCCCGCGATGGCCAAAACGTGTTCGTTCCCGGGCACCAAGGACCTGCAGAAACTCGCCGACCCGCTGATCGGGCACTATCTCGCCGCCGATCCCAGCCAGGTGGAGCCCTGGAAGACCTGGCTCGAGAACAACGTCCCCGCCCCGAACGGCATCGGTGTGCCGATCCTCGTTGCGCAGGGAGAGAACGATCGGCTCGTCCATGTCGCGACGACGAACGCCTACGTGCACAACCTCTGCGCCAACGGCGAACGGGTCGCCTACGACACGAAGGCAAACGCGAGCCACGCCCTTATCGGATTCAAGGCCGCGCCCGACGTGCGCAGATGGTTCGCGAACCTTCTCGCCGGCCACGCCGTAAAGACGACATGCAACTAAGCGGCGGCGTTGACGATCTCCTACGCGAGGCGTGGACGGCGCTCGTACCGGAGTCGGCCGAAACGCCGCCGCTGATCGTCACGGGCTCGACCGGCCGTCTGCCCTCGCGGTTCCAGGTCGAGGGCACCGCGGTTGCGTGTGTCGGTACTGCCTTGCGGGCCGCGGCCACGCTCCGCGCCGGGCCGGACGCGACAACCGTGAGCGTCGACCGCGACCACGTCGGCGCGGCGGTTGTCAGCGAGCGGTACTTCGGGCGGCCCGGACGAGCGGCTGCGTCGGCGTTCGCGCCCCTCTCGCGGTTCTGGCCGACCTCCGACGGTTGGGTCCGCACGCACGCGAACTATCCCTGGCACAAGGCCGCGCTCCTCCGAGCGTTGGAAACCGCGGACGACCCGCAAGCGATCGCGTCGGTGACGCAGGCGCTGACCGCGGACGACATCGAAGCGCGCGTCGTCGAAGCGGGCGGCGTGGCGGGCGCGGTGCGCACGACCACGCAATGGCAGGTGCATCCGCAAGGACGCGCGCTGGCGTCGGAGCCGCTGGTCAGCCATCAACGCGTCGGTGACGCGCCTGCACGCGCAGCTGTCGGCGTCGGCGCGCCCGACCTTCCCGCGGGAGGCGTTCGCGTCCTGGACATGACGCGGGTGATCGCCGGGCCGGTGTGCACGCGTTATCTCGGCGCGCTGGGGGCCGACGTGTTGCGCATCGATCCGCCCGAGTATCCCGATGTTGCGCCCGGCGCCATCGCCGACACGCTCCTCGACAAACGGAGTGCGGCCCTCGACGCCGCGTCGTCGACCGGGCTCGCCACGCTGCACGCGTTGCTCGACGAAGCCGACGTGTTGGTGTGCGGGTATCGGCCCGGCAGCCTCGATCGATTTGGACTCGATGCCGACGCGCTCGCCGAACGTCATCCCGGGCTCGTCGTCGTGTACCTCGCGGCGTGGGGTCACACCGGACCATGGGCCGGGCGCCGCGGGTTCGACAGTGTCGTGCAGGGCCCGACCGGAATCGCGATGGGCGAGTCGGCCGAGGGCGCGGCTCCGGGTGCGCTGCCGTGTCAGTTACTCGATCACGGCACCGGCTACCTCGCCGCGGCCGCCGCGCTCGACGCGCTACGCCGCCAGCGCGCCGACGGGGGTACCCACATCCGTCGACTTTCGTTGGCGCGGACCGCGGGGTGGCTCACCGCGACGGGTGCGAGTCACGACGAGCCGCTGCCGTCCGCGCCCGCCTCCGACGACCCACCGTCGGGGCTCGTACAACTCGACGGCCCGGATGGTCCGGTCAATGCGGTCGCGCCGCCCGGCCAACTCGGTGACTACCCGTTGCGTTGGCGTCGGCCACCGACCAAATATCTCGCCGACTCTCCGACTTGGATCCACTGAGCGTTTTCACCCGTCGCGGGGGTGAACGGCGCTGGAACACGACCGCCCGGTGCCCGGAGACCGTTGCGGGCCTGCTCGACCTGTGTGAGGCTCTGTATATGGCGTCGCTGGAGGGTCGCGGGCGCGGCATGGGGCCGATGATCGCTTCCGTCGCGGCCGCCTGCGTTGCCATGGTCGGGCTGGTCGCATATCACGAGAGCCGCGCACCGAACGAGGCCCGACCACGGACTTCGGTCGCCGTCGTCGCGAGGAATGATTCACCCGCCAAACGGGCGTCAACTGCGGCGACCACCGTGCCGGCCGCGCGCACACGCCCGCAGACCGTTGCCGCGACTACGCCGACAACGCCGCCCACGACCGCCGCGGTGGCAGCAACGATCCCCGCGCTCGCCGGGGCCTTGCCCGAGACGAACTGATCAACGTCATCTACCGACGCCGCGCCCTAACCAACTGTGGTTGAGCTCATCCCGCTACTGACATCTGCGCAGATGCGTCGTGCGGGCGGCCCAGTCAGGTTCGCATGCGACGCAGGCCCGGTGCCGGTCGAGCGTCGGCCGGTGCGACGCGGATCTTCACGTCGATCGCGAGCACACCTTTGGGCGACACCACGACCGGGTTGAGATCCATCTCCGCGATCTCGGGCATCTCGTCGGCGAGCACTCCGACCCGCAGGATCAGATCTTCCAGCGCGTCCACGGCGAGGGCCGGTCGACCCCGGTATCCGAACAACAGCGGCGATCCGCGCAGCGAGCGCACGAGTTGGTGGGCATCTTCGTCGGTCACCGGTACGAGCCGCAGCGCCCGGTCGGCAAGCAGCTCCGCGGTGACTCCGCCCAGGCCGAACAGTACCAACGGTCCGAACGACGAATCGTGGGTGACCCCGAGAATGACCTCGACGCCGGCCGCGACCATGGGCTGCACGATCGCACCAGTCATCGACGGACCAACTGAGCGCGACATCGCGTCGAATGCGGCGGCCACGCTCGCTGCGTCGCGCAGGTCGAGAGCAACACCGCCGACGTCGCTCTTGTGCACGAGCCCGGGCGCGACCGCCTTCAGCGCAACGGGAAATCCAGCGTCCTGCGCCGCGCGGCGAGCCTGCCGCGCTATCGGTGACCTCGCGCGATGAAACAACCGGGATGCCAAAGCAGTCGAGCAGCGCCGACGCGGAGGGCTCGTCGAGCCACGATCCTTCGAGTTCGGTTCTCAATGTCGCGGTGACGATCTCGCGCGCGCCGACCAGGTCGATACCGTCGAGATCCGGAACGACACCCGGGGGCCGGCGGCGCCAATCGCCGAGATCGGCAACGCGTCCCAACGCGTGAGCGGCCGACTCGGGGAACGCGAACGACGGGATCGTGCGGCGCCCCTCGCTCCCCCGCAGCAATTCGGGAACGCCGGCCCGGCCGAGGAAGCACGCGAGCAGCGGCTTGTCCTGGTCGATCTCCGCCGCACTCGCGATCGCGCGCGCAACATTGTCGGCCCGCGTCACGAGCGGAGGGACGAAGATCGCCAACACTGCGTCGATCGCGGGGTCGGCCAACACGATCCGGAGTGCGCCTTCGAATTGAGCGGCGGTTGCACCGGCGACGAGATCGACCGGATTCTTGACCGTGGCGCCCGGCGCGAGAATCTCTCGTAGCGCGTTCTGGGTCGAAGGTGCGAGCTCCGCGACTTCGAGACCGGCACCCGCGCAGGCGTCGGCGGCGAGGATCCCGGGACCGCCCGCGTTGCCGACGATGGCCACCCGCCGCCCGGCCGGAATGGGTTGATGGGCGAGCACCATCGCGGTCGACAGGAGCTCATCCAGAGAGTCGACGCGGATGACTCCCGCTTGGCGAAAGAGCGCGTCGACCGCAACGTCGGACGACGCGAGCGCGGCCGTATGCGACGACGCGGCGCGACTCCCCGCCGCGGTGCGTCCGCTCTTGACCGCGACGATGGGCTTCGTACGCGCCAGGTTGCGCGCGAGCCGGACGAACTTCCCGGGATTACCGAATGACTCGAGGTAGAGCAGGATGACGTCGGTTTGTGCGTCGTCGGCCCAGTACTGCAGGAGGTCGTTACCGCTGACATCGGCTTTATTGCCGGCAGAGACGAACTGCGAGATGCCGATGCCGAGATCGCCGGCCCGGCTCATCAGCTCGATGCCCAGCCCGCCCGACTGCGACAGGAACGCAACGTTGCCGGCGATCGGCCGCGCCGGCGCGAACGTCGCGTTCATGTGCACCGCCGACGCGGTGTTCACGACGCCGAGACAGTTCGGCCCGATGAGCCGCATGCCGTTGCTACGCGCCAACGCAACCAGCTCCCGTTCGGCGGCCTTGCCATCGGCGCCTTCTTCGGCAAATCCGGCGGAGACGACGATGAGTCCCCGCACTCGCTTCTCCGCGCACTGGCGTGCGACATCGAGCACGTCGGCCGCGGGCACCACGACGATCGCGAGATCGACGGCGTCCGGAACCTCGAGAATGCTCGCGTAGGCGCGCACGCCGGCGACGGATACCGAGGTGGGATTCACCGGGTAGACCGGGCCCTCGAATCCGTATTCGAGGAGGTTGCGAAACATCTCGTGTCCGATGTTGCCGGCACGCCGCCCGGCACCGATCACCGCTATCGAGCGCGGCGCGAGCAACCGGGCGATCGATGCCGATTCCGCTCGGCTCTCGCGCGCTTCCACGACACCGATCGACGCCGTCGTCGGCGCGATCGCGAAGCGGACGCGTACGGTGCCGTCGAGGTACTGGCTCTCGGCGATCCAGCCCGCGTCGTGGAAAACGCTGAGCATCTTCGAGTTTCCCGGCAACGTGTCGGCCCAGAAGGTCTCGATGCCGTGGGCGCGCGCGATCGCGGCGAGATGTTCGAGCAACAACGTGGCCAGCCCACGGCGCTGCTCGTCGTCCGCGACCGCGAATGCGACTTCCGCCTCACGCGGCTCGATCCGGTCGTAGCGCGCGACCGCGACGATGTCGGTCCCGATCTGCGCGACCAGAACCATGTGATCGACGTAGTCGACCGACGTGAGGCGCTCGAGTCGTACGGCCGTCGGTCGCGGCACCGGAGAAAAGAAACGGAGATAGATCGAATCGTCACTCAGCCGCTCGTAGAGCCCGAGCAGGCCCGCTTCGTCGTCGGGCCGACTCGGTCGGATCCGCGCCGTTCCGCCGTCGGCGAGAACGACGTCGCTCTCCCAGGTCGCGGGATACTCGGCCACCGCGCTCACGCTAAACCCGGTCCGGCCGCCGGCGATCCGCCGAACTGCGGTGCGGACTCGGACTCCAAGCGAGGAAATCGCCGCCCGGTGATCATTTCGCAGAACAGCCGCACGTGCTGACCCGCTTCGCACTGGGCACTCAGGACCGACGCTCGGCCCACTGTGAGAACGCTCCAACCCGCACCGACGTCGTAGTCGTACGCGTCGATCTCGAAGGCCAGCACGTCGCCACTCTGCGCGGCGCGTAACTTCGTGCCTGCGTCGGCGCAGAAGGTGATCGCGCCGTCGCCATAGACGTAACGAACCGGAACAATGGCGGGTAGACCACCGCTCGTCATGCCCACGCGGCCGAAGGTTCCGGCCCGGAGCAGGTCGCGGCACTCCGTCTCCGTGAGTGAAAGGACCGCTTCCGGAAAGGCAAGCGGGGCGCGGGGGTTGCTCATCGTGCCTATTGTCGACCCGAGCGCGGAAGGCATAGCAGGGCCGAAAGACCAATCCGTGCGGTACTTGTGCCGACCGACGTTCGAGGGACCGTGCGATCCGACTCCAAGCTCTCGGACGAGGTGCTCAGACGGGCCCTCGACGCGGCCCCGGACGGCATCGCCGTCGTCGACGCAAACGGCACCATCGTGGCCGTCAACCAGATGGCCGAAAAACTCTTCGAATACGCGCACGACGATCTCGTAGGAATGTCTGTCGATTCCCTGCTCCCGGCGGAGTCTCTCCCCGTGCACAAGCAGCGACGCGCGGAGTACGCAGCCCATCCCCGGACCCGCTCGATGGGCAGTGGTCTCGACCTGCGCGCGCGGAAACAATCGGGCGCGGAGTTCCCGGTCGAGATCAGCCTGAGTCCGCTCGATACGGCCGACGGTCCGCTGGTCGTGGTGATCATCCGCGACGTGTCGGAACGACGCGCCGCTGACGACGAGCTGCAGCGCGCGCACGAGGCGCTTGCACTCGTCGATGACCGCGAGCGGATCGCGCGGGATCTGCACGACACGGTCATCCAGCGGTTGTTCGCGGTCGGCCTCTCGCTGCAGGGCGCGCTCACCCGCGCCGCAAACGACCCCGCGGCCGAGCGCATACAACTGGCAATCGACGAGATCGACGCGACGATTCGCGACATCCGTTCGTCGATCTTCGCCCTACACGCGCATCGGCGATCAGGCGACGGCGCCCGCGACGAGGTGTTGGCGGTCGCACGCGAGGCGGCGCGCGTCCTGGGCTTCGAACCGACGGTGCACTTCGACGGCCCAATCGACACCGTCCTGACCAACGAGCTGCGCGATCACCTCCTGGCGTCCCTTCGGGAAGCACTCAGCAACGTCACCAAGCACGCGCACGCGTCGCGGGTCGTGATCGAGCTCTCGGTCGACGGTTCCGGAGTATGTCTGCGGGTCCGGGACAACGGAGTCGGCATCGAGAACCCCGGCGCCGGAAACGGATTGCCCAACATCAGGGATCGGGCCGCGACGATCGGCGGAGAATGCCTGATCACCACCGCCCCGGGCGGAGGCACGCAGGTCGACTGGCGAGTCCCGTTGCGTGCGGATTCCGGGCCCTATTGACCTTTGCGCCGGCCGGCTATCCGTTCCACGAATCCGGGTTGCGCTTCGCCGACATCTTCGTCGCAAAGACTGCAGCTTCGGTGCGCCGCTCCATGCCCAGCTTCGCCAACAGGTTGGAGACGTAATTCTTCACCGTCTTCTCCGCGAGGAACAGGCGCTCGCCGATCTGGCGGTTCGTCAGCCCCTCGGCGATGAGGGCGAGAATCTTGCGTTCCTGATCGGTCAGGCGGGCCAGACGCGGGTCTTCCTCGGGTCCGGTACGCAGGCGCTCGAGAACGCGCGCAGTGACGCTCGGATCGAGCAGCGACTGGCCGGCCGCAACGCGGCGGACCGCGTCGACCAGGTCGATGCCTTTGATCTGCTTGAGCAGGTAGCCAGCCGCGCCGGCCATGATCGAGTCGAACAGCGCCTCGTCGTCGGAAAACGAGGTGAGGATCACGCATTGGATCGCGCCGTCGATCGAGCGCACCTCGCGACACACCTCGACGCCGTTGCCGTCGGGCAAGCGCATGTCGACGATCGCCACGTCGGGCTTCGTTGCCGGGATGCGCGCGACGCCTTCGGCAGCGGTACCGGCCTCGCCGACGACCTCGATGTCGTCCTGCGCCTCGAGCAACTCTCGTACCCCGCGCCGAACAATCTCGTGGTCGTCCAACAAGAACACCCGAATGGTCACCACGCCTCCTCCGAGCAACGCTACCGCCGGCGTCGGCGCGCCTCCTAGGGACCAAAGTCCCGAACTGCGGCGCGCTTCGGCCCTGCCGATCGTGGCGCATCGGCCCTGACCCCGACGCTGCCGTTCGTCGACGATGAACAGGAACGCGCCGCACTACGCGGCTCGACGAACGGGAGCACGATGCATATGAAGAACTGGCTCAAGACGGTGCCGACGCTCGCGATCATCGGGGCGGTGCTGTTCCTCGTTCTGTCCGTCGGGAGCGGACTCCTTCTCTGGGGCTCCGGCTTCGCGCACAACATGGTGCACGACCAGCTGTCGCAACAGCAGATTCAGTTCCCCGCCAAGGGAAGCGCCGCGCTCGACCCGAAGGAATTCCCCGGCCTCCAGCAATACGCCGGCCAGACCGTCGACAGTGGCCCGAAGGCCAAGGCGTACACGAACGAGTTCATCGCCGTGCACCTCAAGGGCATCGGCAAAGGCCAGACGTACTCACAGGTCGAGCGCGCAGGCCCAGGCCCACCCGAACGACGCCGCGCTGGCCGCCGAGACGCAAACGCTGTTCCGCGGTGAAACCCTTCGCGGTCTGCTGCTGTACGCGTGGGGTTGGTCGGTCGTCGGCGAGATCGCGTTCCTCGTCGGGATTGCCGCCGCCATCGGTGCGATCGTCGTGCTGTTGGGTCTCGCGCTCGGATACTTCGCCCACAAGCGTCAGACGATGCACGTCGTGTCGGCACCGTCGAGCCCCGCTGTCGACGTCACTCCCGCCGACGCGCCGGTCCTCGTCGGCTGAGCCGACCGCTCGTTCGTCAACGACAACTCCCGTTCCGCCTGCGCGTAGCCTGGGCCGGAACGGGAGTTGCGTATATGAGCGCGGAGACGATGCGGGCATGGGTGGTCAACGAACCGGGCCCGATCGACGAGCACCCGCTCGAGCTCGTCGAGCGCGAGATACCGACGCCGGGTCCTGGTCAGATCTCCGTGCGAGTACTGACGTGCGGGGTATGCCGAACGGATCTTCATCTGGCCGAGGGCGATCTTGCGCCCCGCCGCCCCAAGGTGATCCCCGGTCACGAAGTCGTCGGCATCGTCGAGACCGTGGGTACGGAATCTCACCGCTTTGCGGTCGGTGATCGGGTCGGGATCCCGTGGCTCGCACATACCTGCGGCGTCTGCCGGTTCTGCACGACCGGGCGCGAGAACCTTTGTGTAGCCCCGCTCTTCACCGGCTGGGATCTCGACGGTGGATACGCGGAATACGTCGTCGCGAACGAGGACTACGTGTATGCGCTACCTACGACGTTCGACGACGTCCACGCGGCTCCGCTCCTGTGCGCAGGAATCATCGGCTACCGGGCGTTGAAACAATCGGAATGCCCACCGCGCGGCGGGCTCGGCATATACGGCTTCGGCGCCTCCGCGCACCTCATCGCGCAGGTTGCCATCGCGGATGGCTTGCGCGTCCACGTCTTCCACGCGATCACCGGCCGCCCAACAACTCGCACGCGAGCTCGGAGCTATCAGTGCCGCCGGAGCCGCCGACGCACCCCCGGAACCGCTCGACGCGGCGCTGCTGTTCGCGCCCGCGGGCACGCTCGTTCCGCCGGCCCTGGAAGCACTGGATCGTGGTGGGACGCTCGCGGTCGCCGGCATCTACCTCACCGACGTACCACCGCTCGACTATCAGCGACACCTCTTCCAGGAGAAGACACTTCGGAGCGTGACCGCGAACACGTGCGCCGACGGACGTGCGTTTCTCGTCAAGGCCGAGCAAGCCGCGATTCATACGACGACCACGGAGTATCCGTTCGAGAGCGCGAACGAAGCGCTCCGCGACCTAGCCCACGACGATGTCACCGGAGCCGCAGTCCTCGTCATGTGAGGGATGCGGGGGATGCGAAGGACGAAGGACCCTCGGAACGAGGCCTGCAGACCCTGCTCGATCAGCTCGGTCGGGGAAAGACTGAACCCATGACGAGTTACGGCCTCCAAGTCCTCGACGAAACCGAGTGCTACGCGTTCCTGCACAGCCGGACGCTCGGCCGGGTCGGTGTCCGGCTCGCCGATCAGCTCTCGATCTTTCCCGTGTACTACGCGGTCATGGACCGTGACGTCGTCTTCCGAACCGCCCCCGGCACGAAGCTCATCGCCGCCCTCCTCGAGACACAGGTGGTGTTCGAGGTCGACAACGCTTCGCCGGGTTGGAGCGTGCTCGTCCGCGGTCACGCGCACGAGATTCGCGACACCGATGCACTGCTCCACGCGCAGTCGTTACTCGGGCAGGACTGGCCGGCCGGCGAGCGCGAACAGTACGTGCGGATCGCCGCCGAGCAGGTGACCGGAAGACGACTCCCCGACTCGGCGTGACGCCCCGCGCTTAGAGGTATTCACCCAGTCGGAATTGCCAGACTGGCTCGGGTCCACGTAGCTCGCGCCCACTGATCGCCCACGGGTCGATGAGCAGCCACGAGTCACGGTCGGCGAGCCAGGAGTCGGAGTCGTAGAGCGCACGGAACTCGTCCGAGTTGGGCTCGGCGTGAAGCACGTCGCCGCGAACGAGCACGGACCAACCTTCGTGGCGGACGGAGTCGATGCCGTCAATCTCGAACGCGACGCTCGCCGGCGCCCGCTCGATCACGTTGCCCGGACGCGTGCGCACCGCGATCAGCGGACCCGACGACGGTTCGACGAATCGGTAGTTGACGGGAACGACGATGGGACCATCCGCGGCGAGCACTGCGATACGGCCCACGGCGCCTTGCCGCAACAGTCGGAGGCAGTCCTCTTCGGAAAGCTGGTCGAGTCGAGCGTCGTTCATTCGGTCCCTCCGGGTCTCGCCTCTCATTGAAGGTCGACGCGCCCCGCGTTGCCAGAGACTCGAATCCCGATCGCGCAGTGCCAAAGGTCCCAACGCCGGCGGTGCAGCAGCATTCTTCGACGCGCGCGCACGTCCATTTAGGCTTACTCGCCGAAAAAGGTCGTGGGATCTCCGGCTGATCGCTGGTCGGGGTCGTTGATCTCGGCACCGTCCGGCGGTTGCACCGGGCCGTTCAGCAACGGGTCGCCGGTCGCGCGCATCCACGCTTCCAACCGGCCGGCCAGGTCGTGGACGACGGCCGCGTTCTGTGGGTCATGGACGACGTTGCGCGTCTCGTTGGGATCGAGCACGAGGTCGTAGAGCTGTTCCGGTTCGAGCAACCATTCCGGCCAGCCCCGCTCGATCCAGATCTCTTTGCCCGCGCTGTCGTCGACGTTCGGAAGCACGGGCGTGGTGCGACCGTCGAAACGACGCACGTACTTCCACTCTCGCGATCGAATCGCGCGCTGCGGTTCGTACGCCGCGTGATACGTGCCCTCGGCGAACACCTCGTCGCGCACACTTTCGGCCCGGCCGTCGATGATCGGCATCAGCGACCGGCCCTGGACGAAGTCGGGAACGTCGATTCCGACGAGCTCGCAGATCGTCGGATAGATGTCGACCTGCGACACGAGCGCGTCGGCCGCCTTTCCCTTGGGGAAGCCCGGGCCGCGGATGATGAGGAACACGCCGATCCCGCCGTCGGTCATCGTCGCTTTCGCGCCGGGAAAGGCGATGCCGTGATCGGTGGTGCAGATCACCAGTGTGTTGTCGGCCAAGCCCTGCGCCTCGAGCGCCTCGAGGACTGCGCCGACACCGCGGTCGAGCGACCGGGCGCTCTCGACGAACGACGCCATGTCGAGGCGCGTATCCGGACGGTCGGGCAGGTTCGCCGGCGGTCGGACCGAGTTCTCGGCGTCGGGCGCGGGGGTGAAGAAATTGCGGTGCGTCTCGAAGAACCCGACCGAGAGGAAGAACGGCTGGGGCGGCGGAGCACTGAGGAATTCGATCGCGGCCGGCGTGACGTCGTCGACACGCGTGGTGTCGATCTTCATGACGCGGTCGTAGCCGATGATGTCGGGCCGCTTCGAGATGTGTTGCTCGCCGATCAACGTCGAGTGGTATCCGAGCGGTCGGAGCGTGTGCACGATGTGATGGCGGTAGTCGTTGAGCGACCAACCGCGATGCGCGAGCCCGAGCATGCCGTTCGCGTGGGCGTACTGGCCCGTGAGGAGACACGCGCGGCTCGCCGAACACGTCGACGCCGCGCAGAACGCCTGCCGGAAGACGATGCCGTCGTCGGCCAGCTGTTGGATGTTCGGGGTGGGAACCGGATACCCGTACGGCTGCACCCAGCGGCCGGTGTCGTGGGAGTGCAGGTAGAGAATGTTCGGATACGGCATGTAGGTCGTCCTCGAAGCCTCAGTGTTGTGGTTCGGTCGCCCGGTTCTGCGCCTCAGCAGAGTAACGAGCGATCCACTCCTCCGATATCTCGTCGGCTTGGCGCGCCATCTCCGGCGCACGGAACGGCACCGCGTCGCGCCGATCGATCCCGAGGTAGTCGACGATCTCCGACACGACGCCCTCGTGGTCCTGCGCGAACCGTTCGTACACGACGACATACGGCTCCACTCGGCACTCCGCGAAGTAGTCGACCCATGCGGTCTCTTCTGCTTCCAGCGTCCGGACCAGATGGTCGAGCGCGTCGAAGCTGTAGCGCAGATCGCCGTGGACGACTTCGCCATCACTCGGATCGCGCCGCCACGTCCAGGTCTGCAACGCCTTCCAGAGCGAGACGGCCTGGCGCACCTTCTCGTTCCGGACGACCGACACGTAGCGGAGATTCGGGAAGACCGACGGAAGGAGTTCGGCGCGGGGTACGTCGGCCCTGCCCGGCAACTCCTGCAAGCCGGAGATGAAGCCGTTGAAGTAGCCCCACATGACCTTGGCGCCGAACACACCATTCGGCGTCGTGCCCTGTTCGATCGTCCAGGCGAAATACTGCGGGTAGTCGTCGAAGTGTTGCGAGTTGAACGCACCCGGCTCGTCGTCGACGCGCGTCTTGTCGCCGAGGATCTCCACGATCTCGTCGGTCTCCGCGTCCTCGAAGTATTCGCGGGGCCGGCGGGGCAGACCGGTCTTCTTCCGCTGTTGGTAGTACTCCTCGGGCCGGCCCGCGATGCCGGTGTTCGTCAACGCTTCGCACAGGAGCGTGCTGCCGCTCCGCGGCGTCGAACAGATCAGATACGACAACCACGGCCCCGCCACGAGCGCAGTGTAGACGGAAGTCCACTGAAATAGTTGACTTACGCTTGCCTGTCAGCTGAAGAGATCGCCCCGGAGCGACACCGACTCGAAGCCGTCGGGACCGACCGGAAGATCGCCGGTGAGCGTCACGCGTTCGACGCGGCGATCGAGATTGCTCAGCGCCAGGTCTACCGGTCCGAGGTGCGCCGTCGAGCGGTTGTCCCAGAACGCGACGCTGTCGGTCTCCCAGCGGAACCGAACCGTGAACTCCGGCCGGGCGATCTGATCGAAGAGCAGGTCGAGAATCTGTTTGTTCTCGCGATCGGTCAGCCCGACGATGTAGCGCGTGAACACCGGGTTGACGAAGAGCGCGCGCTCCCCCGTCACGGGGTGCACGCGCACCACCGGATGCACAGCCGCGGGTGGCGGCTGGTTCGCGTCGTAACCAGCGCGGGTCTCGCCGTTGTATCCGTGCCAACGGTGTACGGCTTGCAGATGGTCGACGAGATCACGAACGGGCGCCGACAGCTCTTCGTACGCGGCAACGAGATTCGTCCAGAGCGTGTCGCCGCCATAGGCCGGGATGACCGCGCCGCGCAGGATCGAAGCGAGCGCGGGGTTGGCCACGAACGTGATGTCGGTGTGCCAATCCGGGCCCGTGCGGCGTGGCGGTGCGAATCTCGGCGCCTCTTGCCCGTGGCCGAACTGCGCCTTGGCCTTCTCCGACTCGACGACGAAGATCTCCGGCTTCTCGTCGTGCCCGCGGTGGATCGGATGCGCGGGCGTGAGCTCGCCGAAGTTGCGCGCGAAGGCGATCTGCTGGTCGTGCGAGATGGGTTGATCGCGGAAGAAGAGCACCTTCCAGCGCGTCAACGCATCAGCGATCTCGGCCACTGTCTCGGCGTCGAGGGGCTCGCGCAGGTCGATCCCTTCGACGTGCGCGCCGATCACGCTGGTTACGGGCGCGATGGTCAGCTTCTGGCGGGTGGTGTCGAGCGTCATTTCAGACAACCTTTCCCGCCGCGGTAGCGGCCGGCACTTCGACCAGGCGGCCCGTCGCAACGTCGTAGATGTACCCGTAGATCGGGATCCGCGCCGGCACCAGGGGGTGGAGACGGATGCGAGTGACGTCGTCGACGACGCTCTCGGCATTGTCCCTGATGGTGAGCCAGTCGATGAAGCTCGCTTCGGCCGAACCCGGTCCCGGACCGACGTCGGTGAACCCGTCGGGCCCGAGCGCGGCGGTCTCCAAGCTGTTGGCCAGCAGCCCGCGGATGACTTCGTCGGTGAAGAATTCCATACCGCAATTCGTGTGATGTATGACGAACCACTCGCGCGTCCCGAGCAGCTTGTACGAGATGACAAGCGAGCGGATCGCGTCGTCACTGGCGCGCCCGCCCGCGTTACGGATGACATGCGCGTCGCCTTCGCTCAACCCGGCGTATTTCGCCGGATCGAGTCGCGCGTCCATGCACGTCAGGATCGCGAAACCGCGCGGGCGGGAGCGCAAGCTCGCCCCTCGCACCGAACCCATCGACGTAGTCGGCGTTCGCCGCGAGGACTTCTTCGCGAATAGTCATTGCTGCTCCTTGGCGGCGGCGTTGCAAGAGTCGACCGCATAGTTCAGGTCGAGGACATCGAAGTCGGTCAGGCCGACCGCGCGCAGACGATCGAGGTCGGCGGTGTCGATCTGCGCGGGTTCACCGGCCAACTGCGCGGCATACCCCACGATCGCGTCGAGGCGATCGTCGTCCGCGACGCTCCACCAACCGGCGCCGGCGCGGACGTTGTCCAACAACCATTCCGGGGCGTCTAGTCGGACGAGCGCGCGGCGCAGCGCATCGGCGATTCGCGTCGCTGCCATTTACCGTCGACGCGACGTACGCGGCCAGTCCGCGCTCGAGTGGCGTCACGGTCGCAGGCGTGGCGTCGGTGCGCATCCAGGTGTCGTCGTCGGCAGCCATGAGACCAACGTATCGCAATTCCCGACTTGACGCATCATATTTGTGGAGTATGGTGGAGACGTGGCCGGACCGCGCATGACGCCGACGTTCTCCCGTTCGATGAACGACTCCTGGGGCGAGTTCACGCGCGAGACGTTCGACGAGCTCTGTACGCGCGCATAGACGCCGAGAGCACGACTCCGCGCAATACCCCTGCCGGACGCACACACGCGGTTCGCGCCGCGCAATGCGTCCGTCCCCCCGCACGCCCCTCTCGACGCGCGCCCATCGCGCGCTTCCGAACGGAAGGTCCCATGTTCTTCCACCGTGTCTCACGATCAAGCCGACACCGCCGCCGAACTGCCGCTGCCACGCTCGGAGTCTCGGCCCTGGCGATCGCGGTCAGTGGCTGCGGTTCGAGCGGTTCGTCGCACGCGTCCGCGGCCACCGATGCGCGCTCGAACGGATCGGCCGGCTCTACGCCGACCGTCCCGGTAAGCGTGCCGCGCGGCACGACACTGCGCGTCGGCGACCAACTCGAATACCTGCAGACGATCCTGCACGTCGCGGGCGAGGACACCAACCTTCCGTACAAGCTGCAGTGGGCCGGCTTCATCGGCGGGCCACCGATGTTGCAGGCGTTCCATGCCGGGGCGATCGATGCCGGTTTCGTCGCCGACACGCCGCTCATCTACGCCCAGGCCGCACACCAGGACGTCGTCGCAGTCGCGGCATGGGCGAGCCAACACGGCAGCGCCGAGCTCGTCGCGGCACCGGGCTCGAACATCAACGGGTGGGCCGACCTGAAGGGCAAGAAGGTCGCGTTCCAAAAGGGAACGTCGGCGGAGGCAACCATCCTGCAAGGACTGCAAGGCGCGGGACTGCAGCTCAAGGACATCACGGCCGTCGATCTCCCCATCACGCAGATCTCGGCCGCACTGCAAGGCGGTTCGGTACAAGCCGGGGTGCTCGTGGCACCGCTCGACACGGCGTATCTGAAGTCGAACCCGGGCGCGAAGATCGTCGACCGACCCGACAACCTCACGGCGCGGGTCAGCTTCCTGATCGCGAACTCGACCGCGATCGAGAACCCGGCCAAGGCCGCCGCACTGCGCGATTACATCCTGCGATTCGGCAAGGCCCTGGCCAAGATCAAAGCGAACCCTGATCCGTTCGTCGAGGCGTTCTATGTCAAGAAGTACGGACTGACGTTGGCCGCGGGCAAGGCATTGCTGGCCAAGCTCGGGTCGACGTCGGTCATTCCCTTCTCCGGCGATCTGCTTCCCGCACAACAGCAGCTCGCGGATCTTTACCAGTCGTCGGGCGAGATCCCCGACAAGCTCGACGCGGCCAAGGAGTTCGACAATCGCTACGCGGATGTCGTGCGCCAAGCGGGTGCGGGATGAGCATCGGCGTTCGCACCGACGACGATCGTCACGACTTCGTCACGCTGGGAACCGACGCGCCCCGCCCGACCCGGAGCTGGCGCCGTTGGCCTCGGGCGCGGAGCGATTCCTCGGCGTCGTGCTGGTGATCGGCGCATGGCAGCTCGCGAGCACGACGGGTCTCATCGACGCGCAGACGCTCGCCGGTCCCGCGACCGTCGTGCGGAGCGGCTGGCACCTGTGGCACGACGGCACGTTGCCCAGTGCGATCTGGGTTTCGCTGCAGCGCGTGCTCGAGGGGCTCGCGATCGGCGTACCCCTCGGGACCGCGCTGGCGTTGGTCGCCGGGCTTTCCCGCCTCGGAGAAAACACGGTCGACGCGCCGATGCAGATGCTGCGCTTCCTGCCGATCATCGGGCTCCAGCCCCTCATCGTTCTGTGGTTCGGCATCGGCAACAGCGCCAAGGTGTCGCTCATCGTTCTCGGGGTCGTGTTCCCCGTGTACATCAACACGTTCGCCGCGATCCGGGCGATCGACCCTCGCCACTTCGAACTGGCGCGCTCGGTCGGACTCGGCCGATTCGCCACCATCCGTCGCGTGGTGTTGCCGGGCGCGCTCCCGGGCTTCTTGGTGGGCCTCCGACTCGCAGCCGCGGTCGCGTGGCTCATCTTGGTGTTCGCGGAGCAGATCAACGCGACGAACGGCGTCGGCTATTTGATGATCCACGCCCAGGAGTTCTTCCGCACCGACATCATCGTCGTCGGCCTCGCCGTGTACGCGGCGCTCGGTCTCGCCTCGGACGCGCTCATCCGATTCGTCGAAGGAAGGACGCTGCAATGGCGCGCCAGTCGCTGAGCACGGTCGAACGCCGAGAAGCATTCACGGCAGAAAAACTCAGCGGGGATACGCCGCCGGGCCGTGCGTTCGTCGTGAACGCGACCGGAATCCGTCGCACCTTCGGAACGCGGGTCGTGCTCGACGGGCTCGACCTCCAACTTCACGAAGGCGAGTTCCTCGCGCTCCTGGGCCGCAGCGGAACCGGCAAGAGCACGTTCCTGCGCGCGCTGGCCGGCCTCGACAACGGATTCACCGGCCAGGCGACAGTTCCGGCGCGGCGCGCCGTCGTGTTCCAGGACGCGCGCCTCCTGCCCTGGGCGCGCACACTCGAGAACGTGGTGCTCGGACTACACGGCGCCGACGTGCGCGAGCGCGGGCGAGCCGCCCTGCGTGAGGTCGAGTTGGCCGAACACGAGCGGGATTGGCCCAAGACGTTGTCGGGCGGAGAGGCGCAGCGCGTCGCGCTCGCACGAGCACTGGTGCGCGAACCGCATCTGTTGTTGCTGGACGAACCATTCGGCGCGCTCGACGCGCTCACGCGCATCCGTATGCACGCCCTGCTCGCCGAGTTGTGTGCCCGGCACCGGCCCGCGGTGCTGCTCGTCACGCACGACGTCGACGAAGCCATCCTCCTCGCCGACCGCGTCGCGGTCCTAACCGACGGCAACATCTCGCTCGACCTCCCGATCGACATCGACGGCCCCCGGCTGCGTACCGACCCCGCGTTCGACGCGCTTCGTCGCCGCCTCCTCACCGAGCTCGGGGTCGACGACACCGTCGAAGGCACACAACGACACGCACCCAATCCCTTCAGCACCACAAGGAGCCCATCGTGACCATCACTTCCGACTTCGTCGAACTCCGCACCACTCCCCTGTCCGCGACGATCGGCGCGGAGATCCGCGGCGTCGATCTCGCCCAACCGCTCGCCGACTCCGTCGTCGCGCGCATTCGCGAGCTCCTGCTCGAATACAAGGTCATCTTCTTCCCGGGCCAGCATCTCGACCCCGAAGGACACGTCACGCTCGCGTCGTACTTCGGCGAGCCCACTCCGGCGCACCCGGTTCTCCCCGGCATCGACGGCCATCCCGAGGTGTTCGAGATCGACTACACGAAGGCGGCGCAGCTCCGCGCGACGTACGGCGACGTCGTCGACCGCTACGACGGCCTTTCGTGGCACACCGATGTCACGTTCGTCGAACGACCGCCGCTGGGATCGATCCTCAACGCGGTCGTCATCCCGCCCGCGGGCGGCGACACGCTGTTCTCCGACCAGCACGCCGCGTACGTCGCGCTCAGCGAACCGCTGCGCACGTTCCTAGACGGACTCGTCGCAGTGCACGACGGACGGCAGGCGTTCGGCGCGATCCTCAATGCGCGCGAAGACGGCGGCGGTGATTGGGAAGGCAAGCAGTACAAGAGCCTCGACCCCGTCGAGCATCCCGTCGTGCGCACGCACCCCGAGACCGGGCGGAAGAGCCTGTTCGTCAACGCCGGATTCACGTCGCACATCAAGGGTCTGACGAGCGCCGAGAGCGACGCGATCCTGCAGTTCCTCTACGCGCACTCGACGAAACCCCAGTACACGGTGCGCTACCACTGGCACGCGGGCGACATCGGCTTCTGGGACAACCGTGTGACCCAGCACAGTGTCGTCGGCGACTTCGAAGGCCAGCACCGCGTCATCCAGCGCGTGACCTTGCGCGGCGACAAGCCCGAGTAGCACGCACGCCCATGTTTGGAAGACTCTTATGGTGTTGGCCGCGGATCTCACCCTCGATGTCGTCACCAAGCGACTGGTCGCGGCCGGCTGCGTCGCGGCTGCGGAGGAGGCCGCCCTGTTCATGACCGCCGCGCCCGACGCGGCCACGCTCGACGCGTGGCTGTGCCGCCGGGAACTCGGCGAACCGCCGGGTTGGATCACAGGCCAGGTTCGGTTCAGCGAGCGCGTCCTGCAGCTGTTGCCGGGCGTCTACGTACCGCGCGCGCAAAGCGAGGAACTGGCTCGGCGCGCCGCGGCGCTGTTACCGGAACGCGGTCGGGTCGTCGACATCTGCACCGGCGCCGGTGCGATCGCCGCACACCTGAAAGCAGAAGTCCCGACCGCGTTGGTCATCGGTGTCGACATCGATGCTCGGGCCGCGGCCTGCGCCCGCCGCAACGGCGTTTTGACCGTCGTCGCCGACGCCGCCGAGCCGATCCGCGGCGACGCGACCTTCGACATCGTCACGGCGGTGACGCCGTACGTCCCGACGGACGACATCCGGCTCCTGCCTGCCGACGTACAGCGTCACGAACCTCATCGCGCGCTCGACGGCGGTGCCGACGGGCTGACCGTCGTGCGCCGCGTCATCGCGGCGGCATCACGCCTGCTGCGGCCCGGCGGTTGGCTGCTGATCGAGGTCGGTGGGGATCAGGACCGGAGTCTCGCCCCGACGTTCGCGGCGAACGGCTTCGACAATGTCACGGTGTGGCGCGACACCGATGGCGACGTGCGCGGAGTCGCGTCGCAGTTCGACGGTTAGGGCTCGGGTGGAGTGTCGCCGTCGGGCGGCCGCTCCGAAAGCATTCCGCGTCGAACGGCGACCACGAGGACGGTCGCGCCGACGACGGCCAAGAACAGCGCCACGAGAAAGACGATCACTCCAGGAGCGAGATCTGCCACGCTCGAACGCTAGCGCCGAAGCGCGCTACTGCGGCCCGGACGTGCCTCGCCATCGACGCGCTCGCTCGATCCGACTCCCCGGTCGGCGCCGCTTGCGTTCGATGACGGCGGCGAAGAACGCAAGGACTGCCAGAACGACGACGACCACAACGACGACAAGTGCAACCATGCGACACCTCGCGCTGCAATCGAGGGTACGCACCTCGAGCCCGCGAGTGGCCGCGGCCCACCTCGCCGGCTACGACCCCGACGGTCAGCGGCGCAGGGAGTAACCGGCGGTACACACAATCGCGCCCGCGAGGAACACGGCCATGCCCGCGTTGACCCCGGCGCCGGCGGCGACGGCGATCGCCGAAATCACGAGCAGGAGAACGCCCACGCCGACGACGCCGGCCCCGACTCTCTGGTGAGCCGTCAGTGGCGCGGCGGGCACCCGTTCGACGGCGGGCATCGCGGCCGCGATCTCCACGCGCGTTACGCCACCGCCAGGCGAGCGCACCGAACAGCAGCGTCGAGGCCGTCCAATAGAGGGCGGACCAGTCCAACCGCACTGCGCGTACGGCGGCATTCAAGAGATTGGATGCCGCGAGGAACCCATACGCCCAAGGGAGCACACGACCGCCCCGAGGGTGGTCGCGCATGATCTGGACGTTGTGGTCCAGCACGATCGCTTGCCGCTCACGAAACGTCGTCAAAGTTCGGTCCTCGTCTCCGACCCGCATCATGCCCGGTCCGGACCGTCCATGCGTCCAACCCGTCGAGTGACAGTTGCGGGCAAGCCGCTATCGCTGGGTGCGAGCGCGGCGGCCGAGCAGCAATGTCGTGCCGAGCGCTATCGACAGCGCACCGGACTGACCTTCAACGCGTACGCGGCGCCCGCGAACACGCCGAGAATCGCGACCATGACTCCGGCAAATACGGCGAACCTTCCGATACTTCGCCGAGCCCGGTTCGCGCCCCGTCCGTGCATCGTCCGAAACTAGGGCGGGCGCGCGAACACAACGCGGCAATGGCAAGACTCGCCTGACAACATCACAATCGGGGTCGTGCTACCACCCTTGTCGGTGAGCACGGCACGAAACAGCGTGAGAACCATGAGTGTGTCGTCGACGTGAGCGTCCTGAAATACCGGTTGCGAGCGGAGAGCCGACGGCGCGCGCCGGCCTGGATCGGCCTCGCTGTCCTCATGGCGCTCGCCAGTGGAGTTGCGTTGGCGGCCGCGGCCGGCGCGCGCCGCACCGCGTCGTCGTATCCGCGGCTGCTGCGCTCGGTCTCCGAGCAAGACGCCGAGATCGAGTTGCCCGCACCCGACGGAACCACGTTCAACGACCGGCACAATCCGCGCCTCGACGCGATTGATCGTCTTCCGCAGGTCGCAGCTTCGGCACGCCTTTACCAGTTGCTCGCCTACGACGGCGACCGACTCACTGCGGCGAGCACGGAGCAGGATCTCAGTGCTGTTGCCGACGGCTACGGGACGCGCGTCGAGCGGCCCGTGTTGCAGTCGGGACGCCTGCCCGATCCGGGCCGCATCGGAGAAGCTCTCGTCGATCCGCGATTCGCCGCGGATAACCACTTGCGCGTCGGCAGCCACTTCTCGGTCGTGACCCTCGACTCCGACAGGTTCGACGCGGTGAACGACGCGGTGCCCGATTACCACGGGCCCAGTCAGGTGAACGTGTTGACGGTCACGGGCATCGGGCAGAGTCGCGCGCGACATCAATCCGACCACCGTGCTCGAGGACCAACCCCACGTCTACGTCTCTCAGGCCTTCGTCGACGCCCGCGCCGCGTCACTCAGCAACGTGGGGACGGCCGTGCGGTTGCGCCCCGGCGCCGACGTCGGCGCCTTCCAGGCCGCAGTCAATCAATACGCCCGCGCCCAACACATCGATCCCCACGCTGTGTACTTCACCGCCGAGCGCGACCACACCGTCGCCGCCGAGCGCGCGGTTCGACCGCAAGCGTTGGCGCTCGCTCTGTTCGCGCTCGTCGTCGCGCTGGTCGCGATCGTGGTCGTCGGTCAATCGCTGTCGCGACAGGTGTTCATCGACGGCACGGACTCGCCCCTGTTGGGCGCGATGGGTTTGACCCGGCACCAGCGTTTCGGCCTGGCCTTCAGCCGCGTCGTGCTGGTCACGGTGCTCGGCGCCGTCGGTGCCGTAGGCGTGGCGATCGCGCTGTCTCCCCTGTTCCCGTTCGGTCCGGCGCGCGCCACCGAGCCTTCTCCCGGCCTGGCGATCGATGCGTCGGCCCTGGCGTTGGGTTTCGTCGTCGTCTGCGCGGTGTTCCTCACGCGGGGCGCGGTGCCTGCGTGGCGGCAGGCCAACACGGGATTGTCGTCGCTGACCGGGCCCGCGGGTCGGGATCGACCGTCGGCGCTTGCGCGGGCGCTCGCCCTATCGGGCGCGGCTCCCACCTCGGTCGTCGGAGTGCGCATGGCGTTCGAACCGGGTCGAGGTCGCACCGCGGTGCCGGTACGCGGCGCACTGGTCACCATCACCTTGGCCGTCGTCGCGGTCGTGGCGGTCACGACGTTCGCCGCCAACCTCGACCATCTCGTGCGCACGCCTTCCAGCTACGGGTGGTCGTGGACGGCATCGACCGGGTTCGGGTTCGAACCCGCGCCCGCGGCCGCAACCAAGCGTCTCGTTGCGGATCCCGCGCTGAGTGGCGTGGGCGGCGGCAACTACCTCGATCTTCACCTCGGCAGCCAAGACGTGCCCGCAGTGACGCTCGACGTCCTCAAGGGCAACCTCGCGCCGGAGATGCTCGCCGGTCACGCGCCGCAGGGCGAACACGATCTGGTGTTGGGGACGCAGACGATGCGCGCAGCCCGCGTGCACATCGGACAGCAGGTCAAGGTCGAGCTCAACGGCGCTCCGGACACGATGCGGATCGTCGGGTCGCGCGGTGTTCCCCCGACTCGGGGCCGGCATCTTCACGCCCACCGATCTCGGACAGGGTGCGATGCTCACCGACGCGGCGGCCACGAAGGCGGGCGTCGACAGTGCGGACCCGAACGATCCTCGATCCCGCTACTCGGTGTACCTACTGCAGGCCGCGCCCGGAGCGTCGTTGACCGAGCTTCAGACCCAGCTCAACCGCGAGCTCGCGGGGACGGTGCCACTCTGTCCCGGTCGATTCTGCGTCGTGGGCGCACAGCCTCCGGGCGACGTCGTCGCCTACGGACGCGTGCACACGACCGGCGTCATACTCATCGCGCTCCTCGCCCTGATCGCGGCGGCCGCGCTCGTACACGCGCTCGTCACGTCGACACGGCGGCGGCAGCGCGACGTCGCCGTGCTCAAGATGCTCGGCTTCGTGCGGCGGCAGGTGGCGGCGATGGCGTGCTGGCAAGGACTCGCGCTGACCGCCGTCGCGCTCCTCATCGGCGTGCCCGTCGGCCTGATCCTCGGACGCTGGTCGTGGTTCGCGTTCGCCGACCAAGTCGGCGTCGCACGGACCGTCACGATCCCCTGGCTCGCAACGCTGGCCGTCATCCCCCTGGCGTTGATCGTCGCAGTGCTGGCCAGTGTTCTGCCCGCCGTCATCGCCCGCCGCACTCGCCCCGTGACGTTCCTCCAACCCGCATGAACACGGGAGGCTCGACACGCGACCGTCGAACTTATGTGACGGCGGGCGGCTCGCCGAGCAGGACCACAGTGCTCATGTCGACGCTACTGCGACCTTCGCGGATGCCCGCGGGCGCCTTGTGCGCGAAAACGAGCTCGGCCAGTGGCGTCGCAATCGATGCTCGTGAGAACCGCCGTTCCCGACCAGTCGACAGTTGCTCGACGATCTCGTCGCCCCGCACTGCGACGGCCGCGAGAAGACCGTTTCCCGAGAGCTCGACCCGCGCCGCGTCAAAGACGCGGACCGTCCCGTCCTCCGCGGTGATCTGCGTCGGTGCTTCGATCGTGATCGCGGTGCCGGAACCGCAATTCAGGACGAGACCGTCGGGCTCGACGCGCACGTCGACGAGATAGAAGTCGCCGTCACCGGGCTTGTTGAGGAAGTCGCCCAGGAACTTGATGTCGAACAAGACATCCCGCAGCGTCGCTTCGATGATTTGCGCAAACCGCTCGGGCGCTCCGGACATCATCAGAGATCGTAGTGACGCCAGGGCGGACGTCGGCAGGGAACGTCGACGGAGTTCACGCGGTGAACGGCTCGCCGTCGACGCGGTCGATCGTTGTGAATGCTTCGACCGGGTCCCGCCGCAGTCGCGTGATCTGTTTGACCGGATGGCCGAGCGCGAGGAGTCCGGCCACCGCGTGCCCCTCGGCGATACCTAGCAATTCGCGGACCGCCGACTCCTCTCGACACAACACCGTCGTCATCACGCCGCCGAGACCGGCATCGCGTGCGGCCAGGAGAATGTTGTGCGCGAACGGATAGACCGACGCGCCGCCGACGATGCTCTGGCGGTCGAGTCCGTTGTCCATGACGGCCAGTGCCGCGAGCTCGACGACGAGAACCAACAGCACGGGCACGCGATCGAGATGATCCGAAAACTCCATCGGCGCGGGTCGGGCGCGCGCCTCGTCCAGGTCGATTGCCGGCCCTGTCCATCGACCTTCGTCGAGCGGCGCGAACGGCACCAGACCCTGCATGACGTGAGCCATGTACTCGCGCCACGCGACGACGTAGAGGTCTCGTATGCGCGCACGCAGATCCGGATCCTTCAACACCACGACGTGCCAGCCTTGGCGGTTGCCTCCGCTCGGCGCGAACCGGGCGACTTCCAGAATCGAATAGAGGAGCTCGTCCGGGACCGCCTCGGAGGTGAACTCGCGCGTCGCCGGAGTAGACCGCATTGCTTCTCGTAGTTCCACGGCCCTAGCTCACCACAACTCCCGTTCGGCGAGCGTCGACCTCAGCCCGGGGGGACGCGGGTGAGGTTGTAGGTGATCGTGAGCGTGCCCCCGTCGCCGCCGACATCGTCGGTGTCGACGAAGGTACCCATGAGCGTGAGCGAGCCGTCCGGCGCGGTGTTGTGCAGCAAGGCGTCGTCGATGGCATTCGCCACGTTGAATCCGGTGGCGGGATCAATGCCGTAACGCGCCGTTGTCGACGGCGTGCATCCGGCGTCGCTCGCGACGGTTCCGGGGAAGTTCGGGGTGAAGTCCGAGGCGAGGTACCAGGTGTCGGTGCGCCACCCGTCCGGGTTGGACTGCCAGAAGATCTGCGGGTCGAACACACCGGCCGCACCGTTCACCGTCACGGTAATGGTGTCGGTGGGCTGGTCCGGGCAATCAATGTTGCCGGTGAACACCGAGCTCTCGGTCAGTATCGACGGTTGGGAACCGTTCGCTTGGAGGCTGCCGTCGACCGTGGAGTGGATGTTGTTCACCGCCTGGGTCATGGTTCCGTGCCACGACACGGTGCCGGTCCAGTGTGTGCACGCGCCGGGGATGTCGACGGTCGCGAGGGTCGCGTCGCCGAGGTTGACCGGCGTGGGCGAGTAGTCGACGCTGCCGACGTGTTCGATCTCGAGGCCGACCTCGAACCCGAGGTCGAGGCCGGCGTGGAGCGAGACGTTGCACGTCGCGGCCTTGAGCTCGAGATACGGCTCGAGCTTGAGCGACGCTTCGCCGACGCCGTCGAACCGCAGCCCGATGGTCGGGTCTCCCGAGATCTTCGCGGTGGCCGACGCCGACACGCTCGGGCCGCTGAACGTCGGGGCCGGGTCGTCGAGCGTGTGCGTTGGTGCGACACCGCTGCCGGTGATCTTCATGCCGACCGACGCGCCGAACGACTGGTGGATCCCCATGCTCGCAGTGCCGGAAACACTGCCCGTGGCGTGGACGTCGAACTTCGCGAACGGCGTCACCACAATAGGGATCGGACCGATCTGGATGTCGTAGGTACCGAAGTCGTCCTCGGGGATAACCGTCCAGTCGTGACTCCAGCTACCCGTGTAGTTGGCGTCGAGCGACGCATCGAACGATTCGGACGCCGCGGCGTTCAGGTCGACCTCAGCCGACAGTGACCAGTAGTGAATATGCACGTCGAGGGACGCAGTCAGCGACGCGGCGAACTCCCCCGAAGCCGTCACCGAGCCGGACGACTCCCCGCCCCCGAGGAGATCCTCGGAGAACGACTGGCTCACACTCACGCCCGCGCTGAGCAACGAGTGCGCGGTCGCGGGAGTGCGCGGATGCGCGGCGCCGGGGAGCGCGGGCGGAGTGGTGGGTGGCGGCCCGGAGGTGAAATCGCCGTTGCGGATCGCGTCCGCGATCCCGGCAGTAGTGGTGGAGAGCATCACCGATCCCGTCGAGGGAACGACGGCGGTCACAATGCGGAGCAACCCTTGCGGCGTGGTGTCGGTTTCCGGCGCGACGATGACGTTCCCGACATGCAACGAAGCCGCCGAACCCGTCGCGGTCGAGAAGGTGACGGTCGTGTCGGTGAGGTCGGTGATCGCCGTGGTCGTAGCCGCGTCAAGGACACGCGTCTGCGGATCGAGGAGTACCGAGCCACCCAGCCATGCGATGACCTCGACCCGTACGTCAATCGATACCGCCGACGCGGCGCTGTTGTGGATCACGATGCGGCCGTCGCTCGACAACGGAACGAAGACGGTGTTCGCCATGACCTGACCGGCGCGGCCGACCACGTTCGCGACCGACGACGGCGTCACTCCGGCCGGGCCCACCGAAAGATACGCGGACGCCGTCGTGCTGAGCCCCACGTACAGCAGGGCGCCCATCGCCGGCGTCGTCGAACCATTTGCGGGCACGCCCGCGTGACCGGCGACGTTGATCGTCAAGTCCAAGCCCTTTGCGAGCTTTGCCTTCGGCGCGCCGACTCCGGTCGACGTGTCGACGAGAAGCTCCGCCGATTCCGGGTTCGCCGAGTCGGCCGAAACATCGATCGTCCCGTTCGAGACCCAGCCGACGACATCGAGCTTCACGTCGACGGTGCCGTGCTGATTCTCGATACGCACTTTCCCGCTCGCGCCTACCGGCACCAGAACGAGGTTGGTGCGCGACGTTCCGGGCAACACCGACAGGTTCTGCGTCCCCGGCAGCGTGCCCGGCGCATACACCGTGAGCCCGGTGACGACCGTCGGCGAGAACGCAGAGAGGTCGAGCATCACGGCCGACGCGCCGACCGCGGGCACGCCCGCTTTACCAGTGACCTGCGCGTCGAGGAACTTCCCGGCGCCGAGCCTCGCCTTGGGCGTGGCGGTGGCAGTGCGCGTGTCGAGCAGAATCGTCGGAGCCACCTCGGTGACCATGCCGTTGCGCGACGCACCGGCCGCCGTGGGCGTGAGTCCGTAACCCGACACGTCGAGCACCACATCGGTCGCAGCCGCACCGTCGCGTACGAGTAGACGGCCGGCCGCGCTGACGGGCACGTCGATCAGGTTCGTCACGGTGTCGCCCTTGAGCGCGGTAAGGGTCGGAAGTGCCGGGGCAGGCGCACCGTTCGCCCAGACTCGCAACGTCGTGGTCGCCGCGACATCGAGCGCGGTCACGTTTACGAACACCGATGACACACCCGTCGTCGGAATTCCGGCGTGCCCGGTGGCCTGCACGACGCGCTCGACTCCGGGCGCCATCCGGCCCTGCGAAACTCCGAGGCCGACGCGCGAATCGACGAGTCGCCGTGGGGCAACGGCGCGCACGAGTCCGCCGGGCGCGGCCGCCGTGCTCGGCGGCGAGGTGACGGCCGCGGACGATCCGACGCTGTTCGTCGCAACAACGGCAACCGTCACGGTCGTACCCGGCGCCTCGTCGACCACCGCGTCGGACTGGGCCGCGCTCGACGATCACCGCGACGCCGACCGACGGCGTCAAGACGAAACCTGTCAGCGGCGAACCGCCATCGTCCGCGGGCGGGGTCCACGAGACCTCGACGCCCGCGGCCGCGGGGCGCAACGTCACGCCGGTTACCGAACCCGGGACCGACGGGTCGAGCGCCGCGGCTCGACCCGTCGGCGCTACAACCACAACGCACGTAATCGCGACCAACGCCCCCGCGGACGCTCGAAGCATTCTCATTCCCCGCCCCGCCACAACCTGACGTTGACAGAGCGACCTTCACGCGACCTTAAATTGGCTGTGAGAACGCCGGATTGCCACACGACGCCAGGACGGTGAGATGACGATCGAGGAGGCGCCCGGGCGACGTTCCCCACTGGCCGCCGCCGGGCCCCCCAAGCCGGGGCTCTCGGTCGACGAACTACTGCGCTGTCTCGAGTCGACGCCGGCGCCGGCGGACGAGTTGGATGCGCTCGAACGCGGTGCCGCCGAGATCATCGCGTCCGATCTCGTTCACCGACTCGTTCCGTACGCGCGCCGGCTCGCCGCACTTGATTACGCCAACCATCCCTGGGCCGCGTTGCCGGCCGGCGTGGCCATCTGTGCCGTCGACCGAGACCGCGGCCGTCACGTTCTTGCCGCGGCACGCGCGCACTTCGATGACACCGACAATGCGCTGGGACTGTCATGGGCGTGCTTCCTCGAAGGTCTTGAGGATCTCGGGGAAGGCAACCTCGACGGAGCCGAGCGCTGGTGGGAACGTTCCCTTGCCCTCGATGCCGAAGGGCCGGTAAGCGGATTCGGCGGTGTGCATCTCTGCCTGGCCGCGTACGTGCGCGGCGACCTCAAGCGTGCGCGGTTCATTGCCGAACGCTCGATGTACGAGGCGCGCCGGCGTGGCGACGCGCGTGTCGAGGCGATCTCGTCCGTATACCTCGCGCTGTTTCAGTGGTGGACGGGCGACTTCGAGCGCGCCGGTGCCGCGGCGCGCACCGGACAAGAGGCACTGCGGCGCATCCCCGATCCGATGGATCGCTACGAGGCATCGCTCATCGAAGCCGCGCTGGCGACCGTCGCCTATACGGAGCAGGAGTACGAGACCGGCGAAGCGCTCTTCGACCTCGCGCTCGAGTACGCGGAACAGATCCAAAACGAGTGGTACACCGCGATCGTCCTGACCATCCGAGCTGAAGTCTCGGCGCGATTGAACCCGGAGCGGAGCCTGCGCGACGCGTGCGCGGCGATGGATTACTTCGAGCGCGTCAACGAATTGTGGTGGTCGCGGTGGGCCCTCGCCGCGTACTCAGTCGCCCAGCACGAGAAGGGCGAGCTGAGCGCGAGCGTTGCCGCCGCCGAAGAGATGTTGCGGACCGTCGAGAATCCGCTGGAACGAGGACGCGGTCTGCTGGAGCTCGGGACCTGTCTGAGCAGCCTGGGCAGGCATGCAGACGCGGTCGTCGCGTTGCGCGAGAGCATCGACCGCCTCGGCCCGTGCGACGCGCAGTTCCTGACTGCGCGCGCGTACTTGCAACTCGCGCGCATCGACAGTGGAAACCGCGAACGACTTGTGCGACGCGCCCGAGCAATCGCCCGTCCACATCAAGCCCATGTCGCGTGGCGCATGCTGCTCCACGGCGCGCCGGTACGAATCACGCTGCTCGGCCGACCGGAGGTGTGCGTCGAAGGAGCGCCTGTCGTGTTTCGCACGCGCTACGAGGTCGAGCTCGTCGCGCTGCTCGCGCTCGCGGGCCCCGAGGGGCGAACCCGAGAGGCGGTGATCGCGGCACTGTGGCCTGACATCGACCCGGAGAAGGCGGCCAACCGGTTGAACGTCACGGTCTCGATGGTCCGAGACGCCCTCAACCCCGCGACGCGAATCGTCACGAGTCCGAGTCGCCTCCACCTGGAGCTCGAATCCGGAGAATGCGATGTGTGTGACGCGCTCGCGGTCACGCCGAGCGCGGCTCCTACGGTGCAGTCCGCGGCCGTCGCGCGCCTCGAGCGACCATTTCTCGGCGGCGACAGTTACAGCGAATGGGTCATCGCCGCGCAGCACAGTCTCGACGCGTTCCGTACGACGCTCGAGCTTCGCTAGCGTCGCATCGGTGGAACGTGGGGCAAAAGCTCATCAGAGCGCGGAACGGGTCGAGCTCGTGATCTTCGACTGCGACGGCGTACTCGTCGACAGCGAACGGCTGGCCATTCGCGTCGAGTCGAGGCTGATCACTTCCCTCGGATGGGACATCAGCGAGGAAGAGGTCGTGCAGCGTTTCGTCGGCCGCAGTGATAGCTACATGCTGGGTGAAATCGAATCCGTGCTCGGTCGTCGTGTTCCGGACTGGCAGGAGCTTTACGAACGACATCTGCACGCCGCGTTCCGGTCGGAACTGCGGGCCGTCGACGGCATCGTCACCGCCCTCGACGCGTTGTCCATTCCCACCTGCGTCGCGTCGAGCGGTACTCACGACAAGATGCGACTCACCCTTGGGCTCACGAATCTGTTCGACCGATTCGAAGGACGAATCTTCAGCGTTACCGAGGTCGGGCGCGGCAAACCCGCGCCGGACTTGTTCCTCCACGCGGCCGCGGAGATGGGGCTTGCACCGCGCGAGTGCGTTGTCGTTGAGGACAGCAGTTCAGGTGTCGAGGCCGCCCGCGCCGCGTGGAATGCGCGGCTTCGGTTACGCCGGCGGCGTTACTCCGGCATCGGCGCTACAAGGACCGGGAACCATCGTCTTCGACCGCATGGCCGACCTTCCGGGACTGATCGCAACCTTGTCGTAGCGCATGCGAATTTTGGCCACGTCTGCGACGGCGTATCCTGCGCCGCGATGAGCACGGTTCACGGCGACATCGACGACCAGGGCGTAGCCGTTGTCACGCTCTCCGACCCGGAGAACCGGAACGCGCTGCGCTACGAGCTCGTTCAAGACCTCACGGCCGCCGTGCAAGAGGTCGTCGGAGACGGGGCCCGCGCGCTCGTGCTCGAGGCTGCACCCCCGGTGTTCTGTGCCGGGGGTTCGCTCGACGAACTCCTGGAACCGAAGGCCGACCTCGAAGACCTGTATTCGGGTTTCCTGGCCCTGGCCCGCTGCCCGATACCGACGATTGCCGCGGTCGGGGGCGCATGCATCGGGGCCGGCGTAAACCTGCCGCTCGCCTGCGACGTCATCGTCACTTCCCCATCGGCGCGATTCGATCCGCGGTGGCTCGACGTCGGCATCCATCCCGGCGGCGGCCATCTGCGTCGGCTCGCGGAACGCATGGGGCGCCAAGCCGCGGCCGCGTTGGTTCTTTGTGGCGAGGCGATCGACGGTGAGGATGCGGCGCGCACCGGCCTGGCCTGGAAGTGCGTTCCGGCCGACGACTTGCACGACACCGCGGTCAAGCTTGCGTCGGTAGCGGCGCGGCGAGATCCGGAGCTTGTTCGCCGGACGAAGGCCAGCCTGGATGCCGAACTCGTCGCCGAAGATCCCGATCAGACAATGCGGATCGAGCTCGACGCGCAACGCTGGTCCATGCAGCGTCCCGGCTTTCGCGAAGGCGTGCTTCGTCTACGCGACCGACTACGCCGGTGACGGGGTGCGAGCACTGAGGAACACGACGCGCGGTTGGTAGGGCTGCATCGTCTCGGCAATCGCGTCGATCGCGGCGGAGCGGGCGTCGACCCGCGCGCTCGAACTCCGCGAGGCCAGCCACTCGGCGAACTGCGCTTGGCCGAAGCGATAGTCGACGAGCGCGCTCGGATCGGCGATCCCGATATCGACATCCTCCTCGTCGGCCTCGATGCCGACGAGGCCGGCATCGGTCGCCGCGGCACACATGCGCGCCGGCGTTCCGAGGAGGGGTATCGCGTCACTCTTGAGCGTCGGTGTACCACGACGGCGCCGACCAGCCGTGCGTTTGTGCGACGTGGTCAACCGCGTCGCGATTCTCGCTCGACGACGCGTTGGCAAACACCGTCGCGAGCAGTGCGCCCTCCGGCCGAACCACCCGTGAGAGTTCTTCCAGGCCGGCGACGGGATCAGTGAGATGGTTGAGCACGAACGACGCAACCGCCGTGTCGAAGCACGAATCCCGAAAGGACAGCCGCACGACATCGGCGACTGCCGCCGGTGGTCGGCTCGTTCGATTCCAGGCGAGCATGTCGTACGACATATCGACGCCGACCACCGTCGCGACACCCGCGGCGCGCAGCGGCGCCTCGCAAACCCCGGTTCCCGCACCGACATCGAGCACGGTTGCATCAGTCAGCGGAAACGGCCGCCGCCCGATGAGGAGCCTCGCGATCGGCGCGTACACGAGCGTCGCGCCACTGGCCCATCCGGCCGCGGCGCCTTGGTAGTGATCGGCACTCACGCCGGTAACGACGGATACTCGCCCGCGAGGTGACGCGCACCGCGCCACGTGCGCTCCTGCCACCAACGCAGCTCGTCGTCATCACCCATCGCCTTCTCCCACCCGAAGCAGGCGATCATGCCGAGGAGGCAGAGGTCGAGCTGCAAATCAAACCAGCCGTCGGTGCGCACGCCGCGCTGCTCGAGCGCATCGCGTAACACCTCGACCGTCGCTTCCTTCGAGATCGGAAGCCGCGCGCTGTTCAGCGCGAGGTACCACGCCAGATCCCAAAGGACCGGTCCTGATCCCGGATACGCCCAGTCGAGCAGGATCGTGCGGCCGTCCGGATGACGGCCGAGGTTGCCCATCTTCCAGTCGCCGTGCAGGAACGTCGCGGGCGTGGAGCGCATCGCGTCGGCGAGTGCGGCGGGCTCGGCGTGAATCGCCGCGAGCAACTCGGCGAGTCCGGGTGCGCGCTCCGCAAGGCGCGGCCAGCCCTGCACCGCGACACGGATCGGTCCCGGCGGATCCGCGACCGCGGCCTCCGGCGCGATGTTGTCCGGCGCGAAGAATCGAACCCGTTCCTCGAGCGTCGTCAGTCCGATGTCGTCCGGCCATTCCCAGTACCGAGCCGACAGCGCGGCCATGGCTTCGATCAAACCGAGATTGTCATCGGCGGAGATCGTCGAGTCGCCTTCGGGAAACAGGCCGGCACCGATGTCGCGCATGAGGATCGTGAGCAGCGCGTCTTCGCCCTCGCCGTCGGCGGCCATGCCAACCACCGCGTGGTCGATCTCGGGCGGAACGTCGTGCATGATCCCCGCCCGCCAGATCTTCAACGTGCGCAGGTCACGATCGCCCGTGATGCGCATGATCCAGTCGGTGCGGTAACCGAGCGTCTTCGCGAAATACGGCTGACCGTCGATGGTCACTTTCTCGAAGTCCGATCCCGATTTTCCGTCACTGGGATCGACGACCGTTCGCGACTGCACCCCCGCGAGCAGATCGGCGCGGGACGCTGCGATCCATGGGTCGGGCGATGTCATCGCGCTCCTCCAGCTATTGCGTCACAAACCTTGCATCACGTCGAGGATCGCGTTTTCGGTCATCTCCCAGTCGCGGGTCGGGTCGCTGCCGAACGCGTATTCGATGGTCAGCACCGACTTGTGTCGGTCGTGACCCCACCACGAGCCGAGGGAACCCGGAGTGGCGTGATTCAGCTGATCCGACGTTGTCACCGGCATCCCGACGACTTCGGGGAAAACCGAGACCTGCGGTACGAACGGACCGTCGTTGATGACATACGGCGGCCGAGTGGAGTCGGCGTGCGCGGAGAGAATGACGTCGGGTTGTATGGAGTTGATGAGGCGGTAGAGCGCCGCTGACTCCGGTTGACTCAACGGATGGCCGCCGTTGCGCGGGTCCGACGCGTCGAAGTCCGCAGCCGGGAGGTTGCGATTGAGGTCGACACCGTTCGCGTTGTAGCGCGTGTTCGCCGCGCTCCCGTCCGGGTTCTCGTCTTGGAGGATCCACAGCGTGACGGTGTCGGCGGGCCCGAAGCTGGTGAACGCCTGCGGGAGATCCGCCGTCGCGACGCTCCCCTCACGTTCGTTGCCGTGCGTCCCGCCGATCCACAAGATGCGACGCGGACCGTCGCCGACGCGCAACACGCGCAGCGGTCTGCCCTGCACGGATGTACCGATCGTCTGCCAATGCGGCTGCTCGACGATCGTTGCCACCCATCCGCCGTTGCCGCTCGGGAGGGCACCGACACCGACGATCTGACGGCCGTGCGCGGAGAACGACGCCGGGCGCGCGGATCCGAACGGGACCAGGTTTCCCAGCGCCGCCAGGAGCCAATACCCGGTCGAGCGCACGGGCGCCAGTCCGACGAACGTCTCACCGGTCTTTGTCCCGGAGCCGAAGAACTTGGCGTCTCCGAACGCGAACACGCCTCCGTCACGCGCGACGAGTTCGTAGCCCCGTCCCGTTGCCGAGGCGATGCCCCCGATGATGGGCCGGTTCAGCCGAATGGAGCCGGTCGAGCCGAAGAAGCGCGCGTCGCCGAAGCTGAAGATGCCGCCATCCGCGGCGACGAGCCAGTACCCGCGTCCTGATCGGGTCGGGATCATCGCCACGATCGGCCGGTTCAGCCGAATGGAGCCGGTCGAGCCGAAGAAGCGCGCTTCGCCGAAGCTGAAGATCCCGCCGTCGGCCGCGACCAACCAATACCCGTGGCCGGACGGCGTGGGACTGATACCGACGACCGGTTGGGACAAGCGAAATCCACCGGCCGAACCGAAGAATCGAGCGGTCCCGCCCGCGAACACACCACCGTCGGACGCGACCGCCCAGAATCCCTTGCCGTCCGGTGTGGACGCCACGCCGACGAGCGGCGCGGTCATGTGCGGAAGGCTGATCGACGCGAGCCCGGACGCCGTACCGAACCCGGTCACGAAACCGGCGAAGTCCCCACCGATGGAAAGCGCAGGCGGGGCGGCAGCCGGAGATGTCGCAGCAAGCGCGGTCGATGGCAGGCCCAGCGCCGCGCAGACCGCAACCGTGGCCGCGACGACGAGCAGCTTCGTGCGCACGGACGTCACGCTACTCGTGGACCGTCGCGGTGAGGCTTCTCGGTCGTCGCCCGTAACGCGCGAAGCCTATAGACCATGGCCAAGCTGATCTATGCGACGAACGTGTCCCTCGACGGCTACATCGAGGACGCGGACGGCCGGTTCGATTTCACCCCGCCGGCCGACGATGTCTTCACCTTCATCACCGACTTCCTGCGCCCCGTCGGCACCTATCTGTACGGACGGCGCTTGTACGAAACGATGGCCGTGTGGGAGACCGACCCCAGCTTGGTCGCCGGGTCGGAGCTCAGGGCCGATTTCGCGAACGTCTGGCAAGCGGCCGACAAGATCGTCTACTCGACGACACTGTCCGACGTCTCAACCGCCAACACGCGGCTCGAGCGTCGTTTCGATCCCGATTCGGTCCGCGAGATGAAGGCATCCGCCACGAGCGATTTGACCGTCGGCGGGTCGATCTTCGCGGGGCACGCGTTCAACGCGGGGCTCGTCGACGAGTGCCGGCTCTTCGTTCATCCGGTCGTCGTCGGTGACGGAAAGCCGGCGTTCCCGCACGACGTCCGCGCGCAGTTGGAGCTGCGGGACGAGCACCGGTTCGACAGCGGTGTCGTGCACCTCCGCTACCGCGTCAAGAACTAACCCTCGGACAACTCCGCAGCCGCGGCGTATGCCGGCTCGTTGTAGATCCTGGTCGGGGTGAGTCGCGCGATGACGCGCTCCGCGCCCGGCTCGGGTGGTGGCGTTGCGCCGCCCATGTGGATGTCGAACATCGCTTGGTGGAACGACGCGTCCGGGTCGTCGACGAGCTGAACGGTGCCGGAAATTGTGGCGTAGGTATTGAGGTCGAAGCTGTACAACAGCAGGTTGACGCGGGGATCGCGGAGCATGTTCGTCGTCTTCCGTCGGCCCTTGATCGTGCTGAACAGGATGTCGTCGCCGTCTTGCTTGACGAAGATCACGGAAGTCTGGGGTTGGCAGTCGGGGTTGGTGGTGGCGAGGATCGAGACGTGACGCGAGTCGACGATCCTGAGGGTGGCTTCGTTGAGTCGGTTCATGACCCGTATCGACTCGCATGGGATCGGAAAAGAATCGGGTAATGACCGATTCTTTTTGGTCGCTCGGGGAGTCAACACCGTCACATGGATGAAGAAGTTGTTAACCACGATCGCTTCCAGCAGGCCACGGAACCCTTCCGGCGGGAGGTCTTCGCCCACTGCTACCGGATGACCGGCTCGGTGCACGATGCCGAGGATCTCGTGCAGGACGCCTATCTGCGCGCCTGGCGCAGCTTCGACCGCTTCGAGGGACGATCATCGGTGCGGACCTGGCTGTACCGGATCGCGACGAACGTGTGCCTCACCGCTCTCGAGCAGCGCCGGCGCCGCGCGCTGCCGTCCGGGCTGGGCGCGCCGTCATCCGACCCGTTGGCTGTCGCGCCGTCGACGGTAGATGTCGACTGGTTGGAACCGGTCGCCGACCATCTCGTCATCGACGAGTTCGGCGATCCCGCCGAGGTCATCGCGTTGCGGCAGACCGTTCGCCTCGCGCTCGTCGGCGGGCTGCAATTGCTTTCCCCGCGTCAACGGGCGGCGTTGATCCTGTGTGAGGTGCTCGGCTGGTCGGCGGACGAAGCGGCCGAGATCCTCGGTGTGTCGACGGTCGCGCGTCAAGAGCCTGTTGCAGCGCGCCCGGCGTCGGCTCGCCGATCACGAATTGATCGACGACCAGATTGTCGAACCGACCGACGAGGGTGCCCGCCGAGTCATCGATCGATATGTCGAAGCGTTCGAACGCTCGGACATGGCGGAGATCGAGCGTCTACTCGCGGACGATGCCGTGCTCGAGATGACGGGTTCTTCGAGGTGGTTCTCCGGCAAGGCGACGTGTGTGCCGTTCATCGCCGCTTCGGCCATCGGTCAGCGTGGCGACTGGCGGCTGATCCCGTTGCGCGCCAACGGCCAGCTCGGCTGCGCGGCGTATCGGCTGGGCGCCGACGGCATTCATCACTCCTTCGCCATCGTCGTGTTGGCGACGACGCAGACGCACCTCACTCGGATCTCGCTCTTCGGCGACCCCAGCTTGTTCGCACAGTTCGGGATGCCGTCAACCGTCGGAACCGTCGGAGGTACTGCAACACGGCGAGCACGCGCCGATTGTCGTCACTCGCCGTCGGCAGATCGAGCTTCGTGAAGATGTTGTTGATGTGCTTGCTGACGGCGTTCTCGGTGACGACCAGTGACGCGGCGATGCCGGCATTCGAACGACCCTCGGCCATCAGCGAGAGCACTTCGCGTTCCCTCGGTGTCAGCCGGCTGATCGGACCATTGCGCTCGCGGCTCGAGACCATCGCCGCAACGACCTTCGGATCGAGCACTGTCGCTCCGGCCGCGACCTGGCGGACTGTCTCGACGAACGCAGGGACATCCGCGACTCGGTCCTTCAACAGGTATCCGATCGCACCGTCGCCCGATCGCAGCAACTCGCGGGCGTAGAGCTGCTCGACATACTGGCTGAGCACGACGACCGGCATTCCGCGACGATCGCGCGCGGATCTCAATGGCCGCGACCAGACCCTCGTTCGTGAAGGACGGCGGCATCCGTACATCGACGATCGCGAGATCCACCGACTCGTGCTCCAGCACCGCCAGCATCTCCGTCGCGTCGCCGACCGCGGCGACGACCTCCATGCCGTGCGCTTCGAGCAGTCGCGTCAGTCCGTCGCGGAGTAGCGCGAGGTCTTCGGCGATGACGATTCGCATGGCACCTCCATGCTTATCTCAGTCGGTCCCCCGCTCGGGCTGTGCACGGTGATGGTCCCGTCGAACACTTCCAGCCGTCTGGCGATGCCGCGCAGACCCGACCCCGTCTGCAGTCGTGCCCCGCCGACACCGTCGTCAGTCACGGTTGCCGTTGCTACGTCGGCCGACATCGCCATCGTGACCGAGGCATGCGTCGCCCGGCTGTGTTTCACGATGTTGGCCAGGCACTCCGAAACCGCGAAGTACAACGCCGACTCGACCGGAGCCGGGAGACGCGTCGGAAACTCCGCGGGCGCCGTCACTGTCACCGGCAGCGAAAGATCGAGCGCCAACGCCTGTAGCGCCCCGACCAGCCCACGATCGGCGAGTACCGGCGGCTGGATTCCCTCCATCACGTTTCGCAGATCCTGTAATGCCGACAGCGTTGTCGAACGGGCTTCGGCCAGCAACGCGGCCACTGCTTTCGGGTCGGTCTCCAACAGTTCGGCGGCGAGGCCGAGATTCATTCCCAACGAGACCATCCGCGCCTGCGCGCCGTCGTGGAGGTCGCGTTCGATGCGTTTCAGCTCTGCAGCCTGCACGTCGAGTGCACCGCTGCGCGTACGGCTCAGCGAGTTGACGCGCTCGACGAGTTGCTGCTCTCGACCGGCCGGCGCCCGCGACATCGTCCACGCGTTGGCGCCCAGCAGCAACAGCACCGCCGTCGAGCTGAACACCGGCCAGAAGAACCCGCCCCCGGACAGCGCCCAGATGGCGAAATCCATGGCCAGATAGACGACCGTCAACGCGGCTTGCGCGGCGAACCACCGCTGGCGTCCCGAATACCGCGGCAACACGAGCCGCAGCGAATACTGCGCGGCCAGCGGGAGGGCCAACGCGAACCACACCCAGCGCGGCCAGAAGTAGCCGCGGCCCGACAACAGCCAGGCGAGCAGCACCGCGACGGCGGCCACGACCGACGACACGGCCTCGCTCCGCAGCCATCTCCCCCAGCTGAGCCATTGAACCGACGGAATCGCCGCCGCGTTCGCATTCGTCGTCACGCGGCCACTCCGTGAAGCACCTCGATCGCCACGGCCCGCGTCGCCCGGTGCGCGGCGAGCAGGCTCGAACCGAACGTCAGGAGTGTGACACCGACGAGCACCGCGACGAACAATACGGCGGAACCGTGCGGGACAGGACGGTCGTTCACCGCGAGGCTGTAAGGAACAATCGTCAACAGAGCGGCAAGTGAACCAAACGACAACCCGGTCACGAGCATCAGGATGTCCTCGACGCCGACAACATGGGAAACCTGCCGCGGCGTCGCGCCCACGAGACGGAGCTGAGCGAATTCCCGGCGCCGGTTACTGATCTCCGCAGTGAGGAGATTGACCAACATAACCGCCGCGAAGAGCACGATCATCCCGACGACGACATAGTTCAGCGTCTCGGTGTTCTTGTCGTCGGCGGATGCGACGATGTGCGCGACACCCTGCGCCGAACTCCAGATCGACTGCAGATACAGCGTTCCGGTGGCGACGGCCGTGCACACCACGATCGGCATCAGCGGTGTCGATGCTTGGACGGTGCGCCGGCGAATGTCGAGCACAGCGAGTTGACCCGGAGCGCCGCCGACCGCGCGCAGCACCGGGCCGAGCAGGCGAGTCGCGCCCGACAGGATCACCGGAGCCAACAGGGCAAAACCGATCGACGACAGAATGGCGCCTTCCGCGGCGACGGCCTGCGACTGCAGGGCGGTGCCGTCGATCACCGTGGCAGTTGCGATCGCGCAGCTGATCCCAGCGCCGAGCACGACCACGCCGGCGACCAGACGCTTCGTGCCGATCCGCCGACCGCCCGTCGCCGCCGTCGACAACGCGTCCTGCACAGTGCGCCGCGCCGCGTGCCGAGCGGTGGCCCACGTGGCGATAAACGCGGCCAGAAAACTCAAGCCGACGCCGATGCTCAATGCCGCGGCTCCGAAATGGAATCGAACCGCGGCGTCGACTTGGTTCGTCGACTTGAGAACGCGCAACACGGCCTGACCACCGCCGAAGCCAGCGGGCACGGCGATGATCGCCGCCGCGATTCCGATGAGTCCGACCTCGGACATGATGAGCCGCACGACCTGCCTCGGTGTCGCGCCGATGCTCCGCAACAACGCGAGTTCGCCGGCGCGTTGCCGGGTAGTGACGGACAACGTGGTGACGATCGCCGAGGCGACGATGACTGCTCCCCAGCCGCCGACGACCGACGCCATGATCGTCAACGCCGTCCGATTGGCAGCACTGACATTGGAACCGTTCGCGGTGTCGAGCATCGACGAGAAGGCCATGAGGATCGTCACCCCGAGAAACACCGCGAGGAAGCCGGCGAGTTTTCCGCCGGGGCGACGACGAAGGGATGCAAGCGCGAGACCGTTCACCGCACTCCCCCGACCGACACACGCTGGGCGACCATCTCGTCCAGGTGAGTCATCCGCTCCGCCACCGCCGCGACCGTCGGCTCTGTGAGTTGACCGACGATCGCACCATCGGCGAGAAACACGACCGTGTCGGCCGCCGCGGCCGCGACCGGATCGTGGGTAACCATCACGATGGACTGGCCGAACTGATCAACGGCCTCGCGCAACAGGCGCAGCACCTCACGACCCGTAGTGGTGTCGAGCGCTCCGGTCGGTTCGTCGGCGAACAGCAGGTCGGGTTCTGTGACCAACGCTCTCGCGATCGCCACGCGCTGCTGCTCACCACCGGAGAGCTCGGCAGGTACGCGGTCGCCCAGGTCGCCCATGCCCAATCGGCCGAGGACGTCCCTGACCCGTTTGCGGTTCGTTCGGCGCCCGGCGAGGCGCATCGGCAGCACGACGTTCTGCATCACTGTGAGATACGAGATGAGGTTGTACTGCTGGAACACGAATCCGATGCGGCTGCGCCGGAACTTCGTCACCGCGGCCTCGTCGCCTCGCGGGATCTCGTCGCCGCCGACGAAGACGTGACCCTCCGTCGGCACGTCCAACCCTGCTGCACATTGCAGGAGCGTGCTCTTGCCCGATCCCGATGGTCCCATGACGGCCGTGAACGTGCCGCGGGCCAGCGACAGCGAAACGTTGTCGAGCGCGACGACGGGACTCGAAGTGCCGTCGTAAATCCGTGTCACCGACGACAACCGCAACGCCTCACGTTTGCTCATGACCGACTCCCGCTGCCGCGGCTTCCTCGCCGCTCACGACTTCCTACGCGTTCAACGTACGCAGAGGAAGGCGTCGGGAAAATGGAGGCAGTGGGTGTCTTCGAGGTAGAGAAAACTCCACCATGACCGGCGCCTCAGCCGATCAAACGAGCAACGACTGGTGATCGATCCACGCGGTGGCGAGCCGCAGCGAATCACGGCGCCATGCGTTCGGATTCGGCCGACTCTTCGACCAGGTCTGCGTCGCGTCGTGTGAGTTGGACGATCGGGATCGCTCGGTCGAGGCGGGCCGCGCGGCGGCGGTAGTTCGCGAACGCAGGGAAGGCACGATCCGCGGGCGCGCCTCGGGCGACGGCGCGCGCTGCACCTCCCGGTTCCATGGCCGAGGTCAGGAAGAGCTCGAGCGCGCGGCTGGGTGACACGCGCTCGTTCCCGCCGAGCAGGACGCCCGCCTCCGTGCGCCGCTCGATCGCGGCCTCGATTGCTTTCCACGGGTCAAGGTCACCGTACGGCGCGTCGGTACCTCCGCCGACGCGGACACCGCCCGCTACGAGCGACCCGCACGGATAGAGCTGCGCGTGGTCCTGCGGGTGCCAGCGACTTGCCGCCGAACACTCAGACAGCCGGCTTTTGCCCTGACGCCATGGCCAGCATCCACGGCGCGACGGGGTTCTCCCGGGTCGGACCCTGTAAGCCGAGCTGGACCTGGTACAGCAGGGCGGTGTCGTAGAACGCGTGCATCAGCTTGACCTTGCCGTCCTCGATATCCATGTGGTGCAGGAACCGGAGCTTGATCTCCGAGCCCGTGGCGTCGTCGGCGATCGTGCCTCCGAGCTTGTTGCCGCTGAAGTAGCCCTCGACGAAAGCCGTGTTACCAACGATCCAGAGATTGGTGATCGTCTGCTTGAGGTCGATGAAGTTCGCTTCGTCTTTCTCGAGGGTCTTCACCAGGAAGTCCCTGCCGGCGCTGAGATCCGGATCGACGAAACACATCTCCGGATAGATGACAACCGCGTCGTCGTGGATCAGAGCGTTGTGCGCGTCGAAGTCCTTCTCCGAATACGAGCGGAACCACTCCCTCACGATGCTCTCGATCTCGGCCGGTTCGTACACGCTTTCCTTGTCAGGGTTCTGCATCATGGTGCGCGTTCCTTGTGCTCAGGGTGAGAGTCTCGAGAAGTCGTCAGGACCGATCTGCCGATCCGAGCGCGGTGGCTTCGTCGGTCATCTCTCGCCTCATTCGCGCCCGGTCTGTGCTGCCGGTGAGTCCTACGAATTTGAGGACACTATATACGCCGGAAGAAAGGCAAGCCATTGGTCGCGCGAAGTGGGTGCGAGTGACGCGTTATCCGGCCACTCGCGGGAGGGCGCGCTTGAATCGCGAACGCTTACAGATTGCGCGATGGTTGAAGTGGTGTCACGCGCTGCGGTTTGTTCGTACCGCTACCGGTCGTGGTGACATACGGCTTCGAGCATGAATCCGAACGGGTCCAGCCAAAAGGCGGCGAAGTACGGAGACGGATACTCGGGCCAGTCTCGAGGAGCGTGAACCTCCTGACTTCCGAGAGAGAGGGCAGCGCGGTGCGCCTCCTTCACACGGTCACGCGTCGGAACCGCGAAGGCGAGATGCTGAAGCCCCACATTGCTGCGCGAGTATGGCTCCGAACTGGACGCGGGATAGAAGAACAGGAACGTCCCACGTTTCCCGCCTGCCGGCATATACGCGAACTCGTCGGGAGCGTCGAAGAAGAGCTCGAAGTCGACAAGGGGCATAACTGCGCCGTAATAAGACCGCGCGACGTCGAGATCGGGAACGTTGAGGCCAAGGTGTCCGAGCACGTCGGAAGACTGCCTGATCCAGTTCCGTCGAGCCAGACCAACCCGTCTCCGGAGCGCGACGCATCACAAATCCTGGGGATCATCCGTCGGAACCTGGTCGCAATGCTCAGTCTCATCCCCGGAAGACAACGCGTCCGTCGATCATCGTGCAGGCGACGTAGCGCGACGAGGGCGCCTCGAGTGCACGGGCGAGGGGACGGTCGAGCAGGCAAAGGTCCGCGCGTGAGCCGCGCTCGACTGCGCGCGGTACCCCGCCGGGGTCGACCGCCGCCGTCAGGAAGAGTTCCAGCGCGCGCCGCGAGTGACGCGCTCGTTCTCGCCGAGCACCGAACCTGATTTCGTGCGACGTTCGATTGCGCTCTCGATCGCTTTCCACGGGTCGAGGTCTCCGTACGGCGAGTCGGTGCTTCCGGCGACGCGCACGCCCGAGCGTTCAAGGGACGCGCACGGGTAAAGGTGCGCGTGGTCTTCGGGCGCGACATCCTTCCGGTAGTCGTCCCCGCGTGACCCGATGAACCCGGGCTGGGTCACGACCGTGAGACCGAGCTCGCCGATGCGCGCCGCGGCGTCCGCAGTGACAACTGCACCGTGTTCGATCCGGTCGCTATCCAACACGCCGGTCGCGATCCAGGCCGCCAGCGCCAACGCGAGTGCGACCTCGGTGACGCAGTGGATCGCGATCGGTCGGTCGTGACGATGCGCGGTCGTGATCGCCGCGCAGACGTCGTCGAACGACGGCAGCGCGTGATCCGTGATTACGAACTTCACCGGACCCCAACGGACGGCCTCGGTCGGAAAGGTGCCCGCCAGCGCCACTCCACCCATCACCACCACCGACTGCGGCAGCGCGCGGTCCGCAACCGCGCGGTCGAGGAGCCGCACGGAACTCGCGACCGAGCTCGGGGTCGCGTCGGTCACGCCCGTCACGCCGTAGGACGCGAGCCGTGCGCCAAGTGGTGCGAGCGCCGGCGGCGAAGCGTCGTCGAGGCGCTCACGCAGAAGATCGTCGGATCGATATAGCCGACCGGTCGTACTCTCGACGCCCACAGCTTGTAGCGCGCGCGTGTTCAACATCCAGAGCGCACCCGATCGGTGTTGGATGCGCAGACAGTGATCCGGAACGATCGCGTCGAGCGCAAGGCGATCAAGCTCGCCCGCGACCGTTTCGTGGTAGCCAACCGCGCGAACCACGATCCCGGCGGCGCGGTTTCCCCCGCCGCACGCAGCATCACCGCGAGCTGCTCGGCATTCGTCACTCGAGGTGGCCCGACAGTTATCGACCCGTCCGCGGCTGCGGTGGCAAGCAGATGTACGTGATGGTCGTGGAGCCCGGGAATCAGCGCGCCGCCGTCGGCATCGATCACGTCGTCGGCGTCGTCGGCGACCAGTCCGGGCCCGACCGCCTCGATCCTTCTGCCGGTAATGCGAACATCCGTGAGGTTGCCGTCCACCTCGGCGTTCCGGACGACGATCGAGCTCACGGACGTCCCGCGAATTCGGCGCGAATAGCTTCGGAGTGTTCGCCCAACGAGAACGCGCGTGTCGTGACGGTCGGCGCGGCCGGCTTACGCGCCTCGATCTCCGGCGCAACCGCGAGCGTCGGTCCCGCGAACCCTGCCGCGACCGCCGACATCGCAACGTCGACGAGCACTCCCTGCTCGTGGTCCGTCGACGCAAGCGCGTCGAGCGCGGCCACCGCCGCGGTCATTCCCGTCAGCGGATCCGCAACTGCGTCCGCGCAAAAACACGGACCGTGCTCGTCCCACACGACCAGGCCGCCCGCCACCGCCGCGTCGTCGCCGAACGCGACGCGGTCTCGGGCCGCTTCGTCACGTCCGTGTCCAGTTATCGACACCCAGACCGAGAGGCCGAGACCCAGCACTTCGCGAGCACAAATGCCGAGCTGCTCGAGCGCGCGTGGCCGCGATCCCTCGATCACCACGTCCGCGCGGGTGAGCAAACGCCGCAGCAATTCGACATCGGCCGACACGGCGAAATCGAGTAGCAGGCTCTCCTTACGACAGTTCAGAGAGTCGAAGAATTCCGGCGGCCCTGTCCGCGCCGCGTCGGGTCGGGACACTGACTCGACTTTGATCACGCGCGCACCGACCTGCTCGAGCATATGGCCGCACAGCGGACCCGCCCAGAGCGAAGAGAGGTCGACGACGAGCGGGTGGTCGCGTGGCCGTCTGCGCGAATCCCGCTCTACTGGAGTCGTACGAACTCCGTTGAGCCGGCCGCGGTCAGGCATCACCTCGCCGAGTGCGGCGACGGGCAAGCCGAGCAGCGTTCCGCGCTCGACAATCTGCGCCGATGAGAGGTCACGCGGCGCGCGTCTCGATCGTCCACCATGGATCGGTAGGAGCCGCGTCAAGGTGCAACCATGCCGGAACCATCGCGACGTCGTCCTCGCGCGCGAGGGAAACCGCGATCCAACCGTCGGCTGCGCGGACCAGACGGGTCGCACCGCTACAACTCACGTCACCCCCGCGCTCGAGTCTCGAGTACGCGGCGCGCGCACCGAGCGCGTGGAGCGGCTCGAAACCCAGCTCCGCTCCGAGTCGCTGTGCATGGTTCTCGAGCGCGACGCCGACGCGCCGGAGTCCGCGTACGAGCGGCTCCGGCGGGCCCAACGGGCGCTGCCCGTTCCGTCCCGTGAGCGCCATGACCCCGCTCTCGGCCCACGAGCTGAGCACGTCGGGATCAATCTCTCGCATCAGCAACAGCTTGACATCTCGCCGTACAGTCGACCGCATGGTGGATGTCGTCAGGGGTCACAGTCTGCTCTCTGCGCTCGCTGTGCCGGTCGCGTTGGAGAACCTGCTCGACCTCGATCCACCGCTTCTCGTCGTCGACCTCACCGATCTTCACGACGTCGCCTCCGACGAACTCCAGGACGGCGTGATGCGTATGCGCGCCCTACCGGTTGTCGTCGTCGGCTTGGACTCCGGCAATGCCACGACTCCGGCCGCAGGTGCGCTCGTAGACGTCGTTGCCGACGGCGACGCCTGCGCGCGCATCGAAGGAACGGTGATGCGAAACCCGCGAGCGGCCGCCGCCCTCGCACTGCTGCTGCGTGGTAACGGCGAACGCTCCGTCGCCGAAGGCCTCGTCGCCGAGTCGGCTGTCTACTCGATGCTGCAGGCCGGACCGGAGTTCGCGGCGTGGCGGGAAGTACGCGCGCCGCGCAGTCGCCCCCCGGACGACTCTCCCACGGTCCGCGTCGAACGAAGCGATGACTGCCTGCACATCACCCTCACGCGCCCGGAAGTGCGCAACGCGTTCAACACGAGAATGCGAGACGAGCTCTACGAAGCGCTACTCGTCGCGGCATCCGACCCCATGTTGCGCGTGCTCATCGATGGCGAAGGTGCGACGTTCTGCGCGGGCGGAGATCTTGACGAATTCGGCGCACGTGCGGATCCGAGCAACGCACACGTGATTCGCTTGCGCCGGAGCGTCGGGCGGATGATCGCGTCGATCGCCGAACGGGTCGAGGTCGTCGTCCATGGAACATGCATGGGGTCCGGGGTCGAGCTTCCCGCGTTCGCCGGTCACGTCGTTGCGCGGCCCGACGCGCGCTTCGGGCTCCCGGAGGTCGCGCTCGGACTGATACCCGGCGCGGGCGGAACCGTCAGCGTGCCCGCGCGGATCGGCCGTCATCGTGCGGCCTACCTCGCGCTCACCGGCGACACCATCGATGCGAGAACCGCGCACGAGTGGGGCCTCGTGGACGCCATCCGCGAGTCATCGATGGACAAGTCGGCGAGCTGACGTTGATCGGGAGCACGCCGCCCGAGATCAATCAGGCTACTCTTTGCCATCCGGTCGGTCGCTTTCAAGCCCACGGAGAGAAGACGCAATGGCAGACGAAATGGCGTCGTCGACCGACGTCTACTACGACCCGTTCGATTTCGAGATCGACACGGATCCGTATCCCACGTTCCGCCGGCTTCGCGACGAGACGCCGCTCTATTACAACGAGAAGCACGACTTCTACGCGCTCAGCCGCTTCGCCGACGTCGAGGCGTGCGAACGCGATAACAAGACATACATCTCGGGCAAGGGTTCGGTGTTGGAGGCAATCCAGGCCGTCCTCCAACTCGGCGTCGAGATGCCGCCGGGGATCATCTTGTTCGAGGATCCCCCGGTTCACACCGCGCACCGCGGACTGCTGAGTCGCGTGTTCACGCCCCGGCGCATGAACGCCATCGAACCTCAGGTGCGCGCGTTCTGCGCGGCGACGCTCGACCCGCTCGTCGGCTCGGGTGGGTTCGATTTCATCGCCGACCTCGCCGCCGAGATGCCGATGCGGACCATCGGGATGCTGCTCGGCATTCCCGAACAGGATCAGGTCGAGATCCGCGACCGCATCGACGCAAGCATGCGCATCGACGAGAGCGGCGACCGCGTCGCGAGCGACGAGCTCGAGCTCGGCGCGCTCGACGGTAGCGGCTTCGGTGACTACATCGACTGGCGTACGCAGAATCCGTCGAACGACTTGATGACCGACCTGCTCAACGCGGAGTTCGAAGACGAGACCGGCACAATGCGCAAGCTCACCCGGGAGGAGATTCTGAACTACGTCGGCCTGCTCGCCGCGGCCGGCAACGAGACCACGACCCGCCTCATCGGCTGGGCCGGCAAAGTCCTGGCCGAGAACCCCGACCAGCGCGCCGAGCTCGTCGCGGACCGCAGCCTGATTCCGAACACCATCGAGGAACTGCTGCGCTACGAATCGCCGTCACCGGTGCAGGCTCGCTTCGTCATCGCCGATGTCGAGCACCACGGACACACGGTGCCGGCGGGGAGCATCATGCTCGTGCTCACGGCGTCGGCCAATCGCGATGAGCGCGAGTTCCCCGATCCCGACCGGTTCGACATCCACCGCAAGATCGATCACCACGTCGCCTTCGGCTATGGCATTCATTTCTGCCTCGGTGCCGCGCTCGCGCGCCTCGAAGGTCGCGTTGCTCTCGACGAGGTTCTGCAGCGATTCCCCACGTGGGAGATCGACTGGGACAACGCCGTGCAGGCCCACACCTCGACGGTGAGGGGCTGGGAAAAGCTCCCGGTTCGCGTCTGAGCCAACCCCTTGTCACCGGCCGCTGCCGAGTTCGGCTTCCGGGGGAGAAGCCGAACTCGATAGCGTCTGGAACCGACGCGGTAGTGCGTCGCTCGCTACTTGAACAGGCCACTCGCATCGACCGACGACGCGCTCTGCACGGTGCCGTCGGCGTTCAAGACCGCCATCTGGAATTGCGCGGAGCAGATGTTCGGGAGCAGTGGAATGGCGGTGCCGTTGCAGTTGAACTTCAGGCCACCGGAGAGAAATATCGTTCCCTGGGCCTTCTTGTATTGCGCGAGCACACTGGCGGCAGTCGGTTCGCCGGTGAGGCCCGCCGCGCCCCGGACGAAGTCGATCATGGCGCCCACGCCGGCCGCTACGCCCGCGCTCTTCGTCGCATCGGGATCGATGTTCTGGCCCGCCCCGTACTTCGTGACTATCGCGGCATACAAGGCATTGTCAGAATCTTTGCCCGTGGTAGTTGCCGTCACGGCTCCTTTCAGCGCCGTCGGCAAAGCCTTGATGACAGCCTGATCATTGCAAACGGCGATGACGTATTTCGGCACCGTCAGCGCGAGTGTGTCGTAGGCCTTCAAGAACGATGTGCAGAAGGTGATGTCGCCGGTGACGCCGACCGCGTCCGCTCCGCCGGAAACTGCAGCCTGGAGTTGCGGCGACATGTCGGGCGTGCCCGGGGCGACCGGAACCACTTGGAAGCCCACCCCGGCGTTCTTGAAGACGATGCCGCCTAACGCGGTCGCGCCCTGCGTTGCCTCGGGAACATCGATGGTGAGCATCGCGAACTTCTTCACCCCGTGTTCCTTGGCGTACTGAGCGAACGCGCCGAGCACTCCGGGGAAGCCGCCCGTTATCGAGAACACTCCCGGCGTTGTCAGCTCGGCCTGCGATGTACCAGAGGTTTCGACGACCGGGATCTTCGCAGCCGTGAGAATCGGCACGGGCGAGCCCTGCCCGGTGAATGGCCACACGACGGCCGCAACCTTTTTCTGCACCATTTGGTTCGCGCAGTCGGTGGCGCCTGCGGGCGTGCCCTGGTTTTGGCACACCACGAGTTGGATCGGGTGCCCAGCGAGTCCGCCGAGGTAGTCGTTGGCGTAATCGACCGCGAGCTTCACCCCGGTCTCGCTGAGATCGGATTGTGCGTTGAGCGTGCCAGACCCACCACTGTCGACAATCGTGCCCACGAGTACCGGTGTGCCGGTCGCCTTTTTCGGCGTACCGAGCGCGGCCAGGTTCACTGTGGTGGTCGTCACCGCATTCGACGCGCTCGGCGCGCCGGACTTACTGCTGCTCGAACACGCGGCAGCAAGAAGCGCGACCACGCCCAAAACGCATGCCAGCCGGCCTCGGCTGCGGGCTCTCGTCGCGGTTGCTAGTTCGTGCACCGTCGTCTCCTCATGCAAATGCCGGACAAGCAACAGCTTCCGCGCTGCGAACCGGGCTCCCCCTTGCCAAAGGCAATTGGGGATACTGTTTCATCGGAAGGCCGACAACGCAAGCACTGCCGAGCGATGGGTTCAGACCGGGAGGTCGCTGAGATACGCCGCCTCGAGCGCGGCGGGATCTGCGCTGAGGGTCGTCGCATCTCCGCGCAACCGAATCTCGCCGTGGACCACGACGACGGCCTGGTCCGCGACCTCGAGCGCGAGCCGAACGTGCTGCTCCACCAAAACGATCGCGGCCTTGGTCTCCGTTGCGACACGCCGCAGAACGGGCATCAGGCCCTCGACGATGATCGGAGCGAGGCCCATGCTCATCTCGTCAACCAGCAGTACCGCGGCCGCTGCATCAGCGCGCGTGCCATAGCCAGCATTTGCTGCTCGCCGCCCGAGAGCATTCCGGCTCTAACCTTGCGCCGCTGCCGGAGAGCCGGAAAGAGATCAAGGATCTCGTCGATCGACGGTCCGGTCTTACGAACCGCGACTGCGAGATTGTCCGCAGTGGAGAGCTGCGTGAACAACGCGCGGTTGTCAGGAACCAGCACGATCCCGGATCGATTCATACGACGCGCGGAGCCGGCCTTGACCACCTGACCGTCGATCGAGATCGTGCCGGAGACGGGCGGAAGAAATCCTGCGAGCGTGAGCAGCAGAGTCGTCTTTCCCGCGCCGTTGGGGCCGAGCACTGCGAGAATCTCGTTTGCGTTGAGCGAGATGCGGAGGTCGCGAGCAACGGCGAGACTGTTGTAGCCGACGGTGAGGTCGCAATCGAGCAACGATGTCATGACGGCATCGACGCTGCGTGCGTTTCGCCGAGGTATGCATTGGCAACTTCTTCGTGGCCCCGAATGACATCGGGAGTGCCCGACGCGATAAGAGCACCGAAGTCGAGCACGTAGATGAGATCACAAAGGGCCAGGACGAGGCTCATGTCGTGGTCGATCAGCAGAATGGTCACGCCGCCATCGCGAACGGCACGCAACCGCTGGGCAAGCCACTCACTCTCGGTCGTGTCGAGACCCGCCGCGGGCTCGTCGAGGAGCAGTAGTCGCGGTCGTCCGACCAAAGCACGCGCCACCGACACGAGCTGGCGTTGACCCTGCGACAATTCCGCGACACTTCGTTCCTTCACGGCGAGGAGTCCCAGCTGCGCGAGGACAGTGTCGACTTGGCTGGCGTCCGCCTCCGAGGGGGAAGCGTGAGATCGGCGCACGCCGGAGATGTACTCGCCGACGATCACGTTTTCGCCGACCGAGAGATCTTCGTACAGATCGATTCCTTGGAAGGTGCGACCGAGCCCGCGATGCGCACGGCGATGAGGAGTCAAGCCATCCAGCGCGTCACCGTCGAGGGAAACCGACCCGCTGTACCGAGCAAACCCTCCGAGCGCGTCCATCATCGTCGTCTTGCCCGCGCCATTCGGCCCGATCAGCCCGACGATCGCTCCTTCGGGGACCACGAGCGATACGCCGTCAACCGCGACGACGCCTCCGTACTGGACTCGAAGGTCGTCTACCGCCAGGAGCGTCGGAGCCAGGTGAGCTCCCGACGGTCGTTCGATCGGTGCAGCAACCTCCGTCGCGATTGCCCCGGCGTGTCCCGTGTCGACTCGGTTGCGGCGCCGCTCGAGCGCAACGTGCATCGGTCCAACGAGACCCTCGGGATTGCGAATAACAGTGAACACCAAGAGGAGTCCGGTCACCACACCGAACCAGTTGTCCACGTTGACGACGCGATTCACGGCCACGAACAAGATCCCGCCCGACGCGAGGACGCCGGCGAGGACTCCGCCGGCCACCGAAGTGATGCCGACGAGGTAGACGGTCGAGAACAACACGAGTCCCGCGAAGGCGCTGTACGAATCCCAGGTGACGCTGCCCTGCGAATAAGCGAGGAGCGAACCCCCGATTCCGGCGATGAACGCGCCGATGGCGAACGCGATCAGTTTGACCTTCACCACACTGATGCCGGATGCCGCCGCCGACCTCTCGTTGGCGCGCACCGCGAGCATGGCCGACCCCAATCGGCTCGTGCGCAGTCTCGCGACACATAGCGCAACCCCAACGAGCACCACGATGCACAGCACCCCGAACGCGATGCGCGGATATGCGTCACCCGTTCCGATCCGTAGATCGATACCGAAAAGCCGCGGTGACACGACCGGGTCGCCGCCGCTGCCTCCGTTGAAACTGTTGTTGCGGAACCACACCGCCTCGAGCGCGGTCGCGAGCGTGAGGGTGACAATCGCGACGAGTAATCCGCGAATACGAAGAGCCGGCAGGCCGACCACGACGCCGATGAGCGTCGCGCCGAGCGCGGCGATCACGGGCGCGATCGGGAACGGGATCCCCCAGCTCGTGGTCAGCGGGCTGAGCAGGAACCCAGCCACTCCGGCCAGCGTCAATTGCGCGAGCGAAACCTGACCCGCGTAACCGGTGACCACCACCGACGACAAGGCCACGATGCCGATGATGAGACTGAAGATGAGCCCGCCGCGGTAGCTCCCGCTCGTGGCAAACAAGGCGACCAGCAGGACGACGGTACCGGCGACCGCGGGGAGCAGCAGCCCGTGTGGCCGCGGTGCGCGCCCCAGAGTTTGTTGAATGAGGGTGCCGCGGCTCGGGAGTGGTCGGCCTCGCACAACGAGCACGAGCAGCACGAGAATCAACGGGATCAACTCGGCCGATCCGTTCTGCGGGAACCATGAATGCTGCGAGCGTAGGAACACGGCCTCAGATTGCAGCATGCCGATCACGAGACCACCCGCGACCGCGGGCATGATCATCGTGAACTGACCGAGCACAGCCGCGGCGAGCGCCGGCACGATAAACAAGGTGTACGTGAGGGGAACCAAGGGCGTGAGCGGGGCGATCAGAACGCCGGCAAGTCCGGCAACCATCGCACCGATGGCCCAGTTCACGACCGCGACTCGTTCGGGAGACACCCCACTCACGAGCGCGCCGACCTCGGTCTCTGCGGCCGCGCGCGTTGAAAGCCCGAATCGTGTGAACCGATACAGCGCGGCGAGGACGAGTGCTACGCCGACGATCGTGACCGCGAACCAGAGACGGTCGCCGAGGATGCTCACGTTGCCAATGGCGATTCGTTGCCTCGGAAAGATCTGACCGACGAGCACCTCGGTGCTGCCGCCGCGTTGGGCGAGCAGACCCGTGAGCGCAAGCATCAGACCGAGCGAGGCGACGGCCTTCGCTACGGGAACCGCGTTGCGTAAGAACCGGAAGATGCAGACGTACAAGAGCGCGCCAAGTAAGGCTTGGATCACCAGGGTGATCGCGAGCGCCGGCCAGAAGCCCAGCGGTCCGCCCAAGTTCACAGTTTGCGGCAGGCCCGGGATGGGATCGAGGAGCTGCCCATTGCGCAGGAAGGCATACGTATACGCGCCGTATAGAGCAATCGCGCCGGTGGCGAAGTTCAGAACGCCCGAGCTCCGGTAAGTGACCACCAGGCAGAGCGCCAGGGCCGCGAACACCGCACCGTTCCCGAGACCGAGAAGCAGAAAGTTGATGTGAACGGTCACGCCGCACTTCCCCCGAAAACCTGGCCACACGTACGGTTCTGCGCGGCATCTGCCGCAGGAGATGAGTGTACTGTTCCCGTCGCCGGCTACAAGGGCGACGCTTTCGTTCCGTTGATTGGTCGATGCAGTTCGTCAGCGAACGAGCAGCATGCAACCCGCTATCGGACCTCCACCATTGGCAACCACGGCGACTTCAGGCCGAGTCTGCACCTGACGCGCACCCGCGTCGTCGCGCAGCTGCAGGCACGCTTCGTGCAATATCCAGTAGCCGTGCATACGACCGGCGGAAAGCTGACCGCCGTAGGTGTTGAGCGGCAAGTCGCCGTCGAGCGCAATGCGCGTCGCGCCTTCGACGAACGGTCCGGCTTCGCCGTCGCCACAGAGGCGGAGCGCTTCGAGCCACGCGAACGTGAGGAAGGTGAAGCCGTCGTAGAGCTCGGCGATGTCGACGTCGCGCGGACCGAGCTCGGTCCGAGCCCACATCTGGGCCGCGGCATCGGCCGAAGCCATCTTCGGGTAGTCCGGCCGGTGGATCCATCCGCCGGCGCCGGGTGAGCCGCCGATCGCCTCGACGCGAATCGCGTCATGCGCAGCGTCGCCCGCGTAGTCGGCGGACGACACCACGAACGAGATCGAGCCATCGACAGGTACGTCGCAGTCGAAGAGCCCGAACGGCGTGGAGACCGGACGCGCCGAGAGATAGTCATCCATGGTCATGGGAGTTTGGTAAACCGCAAGTGGGTTCAGTGCCGCGTTGCGCCGGCTGTTGATCGCGAGCCAGCCAAGTTGTTCCTTCGTCGTGCCGTACAAGTGCATGTGTCGTCGGCAGTGCATTGCGAGCCAGTTGGCAGCGGAGTACACGTGGTGCGCGAGCAGCGGACCCATGTCTCCCATCACGTTGCGCATGGCCGGCGCATCGTCGGCCCCGCCCCGTAACGGGGGTGCTTTCGGGGCCGCATTCGGCGGAACGATGGATCCACCCATCATCTGCACGGTTCGGTACACGAGAACGTGTCGCGCCTTACCAGTCGCGACCGCGAAGCACGCGCCCATCACCGGCGACAGCAGGCCGCCGGTGTCGAAGCCGCCGCCGGTGTATCCGGGCACGATGCCGAGCGCTTCCGCAGCGTGCGCGAGTGGAGTATCCCCCATCGTCGCGATGCCGTCGATGTCGGATGACTCGAGCCCGGCGTCCGCGATCGCCGCGCGCGCCGATTCGACAGTGAGCTCGAGACCCGGAATCCCAGTCTTTCGGCCGATGCGCGAGATACCGACGCCGGAGATGACTGAGCGCTTCTCAGGGATGTCGATCATCAGTTCGGTTCTCCTCGACAGTCGGGTGATCTAGGGTCGTATTCGTGGCTGAGCGAATCATCGAGGCGACATCGCCTCGCATCCTTCCCGTTCTTACCGACGTCAACCGACCGTTCTGGACGGGAGGCGCGCAGGGCGAGTTGCTGATACAGCGGTGCGCAACGTGCGCACGCTGGATCCATCCGCCGACCGCGCGCTGCGCGGTGTGCGACGGCGTGCTCGAGTTCGCACCGGTCAGCGGCGCGGGAACCCTGTTCACGTTCACGGTGAACTTCCAGCAGTTCCATCCCGATGTTGCTCCGCCCTACGTGGTGGCAATCGTGGAGCTCGACGAGCAGGACGACCTGCGGATCCCGACGAACATCGTGAACTGCGATGTCGAGACACTGCAGTGCGGAATGCCGGTGCGGGTGTTGTTCGAACCCAACGGCGACGTATTCGTTCCGGTGTTCGAACCCACGTCCTTGGCGTAGCCGCACCAGATCTCGGGCTTCGTCGACTCAGCCGCGGCCCATGAGCATCTTCATCAGCATCTCGCCCGGCTCGTAGGCGCCCGTGAACGACGACATCACGTGACCGGCGTCGACGAGAAGGTTGATTCCATTGATGCCGCTCGCGGCCTCGCTGTTGAGAAAAGCCATCGTGTCGCCCATCTGTTCCGACGTGTGGTGTGACAGGCCGGTTGCGTCGCGGTAGTCCTGGCCGAACCCCAGCCACATGTCTGCGTTGGCACGTGCCAGGGGAGTGTCGGTAGGCCCCGGACAGATCGCATTGATACGCACACCCTTCGCCATGAGCGGATACGCCTGCCGCGCGACATAGCAGTTCATGGCTTGCTTGCTGAACATGTAGTTGTCAGTGCCCTCGTGGGCCTGCACCCACGCGTCGGCGGCCGCGTAGTCGGGCGTCGCGAGGAACTCGATGAGCGTCGGTAGCGCCGGTTCCCAACCGAGGCCGGCAACGGACGAGATCATGCACACGGCACTCCCCCGGCCGAGTGACTCATCGGCTACGAGGCGATCGATGATGTGCCGGTGCGCGATGAAGTTGATCTTCATGATGCCCGGCGTACCGTCGGCGACACCGGCCGCGGAGAACAACGCATTGACGGGTCCGGAAACCTGATCGAGCGCGGCGTCGATCGCCGCGGGGTCGCGCAAGTCGACCTGCACCGATTCCTTCACCGGATACGGAACGGGCGCGTAGTCCATGACCACGACCTCCGCGCCCAGCGCGGCGGCAGTCTGCGCGGCAGCCGCCCCCATGCCGGTGGATCCGCCGACGACGAGCACACGTTTGCCGTCGTAGCGAAACGCATCGATGCCGCTCATGACCTTCCTCCGCTCAACTCCACGTGAGTTGCTTCACTTCGGTGAAGTCCTCGAGGCCGTGCCGACCCCATTCGCGACCGAGGCCTGACTGTTTGTAGCCCCCGAACGCGCCCGCCTGGCCGATGCCCTTCGGGTACGCGCCCCATCCCGGTCCCTGACCCGCGCCTGGTCCGACCGAAGCGAGTGGCTCCGCACCGACGCCCTGCACTGAAACACTTCCGGCGCGGATCTGGCGGCCGACATTGAATGCACGCGACGTGGACGCCGACACAACGCCGCCGCCGAGACCGTAGATCGAGTCGTTCGCGAGCCGTACTGCTTCGTCATCTTCGCCCGAGTACGGCACGACCGTGAGCACCGGGCCGAAGATCTCTTCTTGGGCGATGCGCAAACTGTTGGGACTCACGAACACCGTGGGCTCGTAGAAGAAACCCTTCGTCATCGAGTCGGGACGTTTGCCGCCGCATAGCAATTCCGCGCCCTCGTCGAGGCCGGATTGCACGTAGCCCTCGACGCGCTGACGCTGTTGCTCGCGGATCAGTGGGCCCAACACCGTGGACTCGTCGCGCGGGTCGCCGATGGTGATGTACGGACGCATTGCCTCGACGCCTTCCTTGTACGCGTCGAGCAGATGCTCGGGCAACAAGACCCGCGTCTGCAGGACGCAACCTTGTCCGCAATGGATCACGACCATGCCGAACCCGATCGTGCGCGCGTAGTCCTCGGAAACGTCGCCCAAGATCACCTGCGCGCTCTTTCCGCCCAGCTCGAGCTGCAGCTTCTTCACCGTTCCGGCCGCCGACGCCATGATCCGGCGACCCGTCGCGGTCGAACCGGTGAACGTGACCATGTCGACCATCGGATTGGATGTGAGCTCGTCGCCGACATCGCCGTGACCGGTGATGACGTTCAAGACGCCCGGCGGGATCCCGGCCTCCGCCGCGGCTTCCGCAATCGCCATCGCGTCCAGCGGCGTCCACGGGTGCGGCTTCAGGACGACCGTGCAACCGACGGCCAATGCAGGTGCGACCTTCACCAGGTTGAGCATGAACGGAAAGTTGAACGGCGTGATCGCGGCCACGACGCCGATGGGCTCGCGGATGATTGCGCTCCCGCCGACCCCGGTGGGACCGCCGGTGGGCAAGCTGTTCTCGACCCAGTCGAAGGTGTGTTCGACGATCGACGCGTTTGATCGCAACATCCCGATCGAACCTGCGCACTGGATCGCGTCGGTGATGAATCCCGCCGAGCCGGTCTCGGCGACGATCAGGTCGCGGAGGTCGAGCGCGCGACTCGAGGATCTCCGCCATACGAACGAGCTTCGCGGCACGTTCCTGCGGCTTCATCCAGGGCCACGGTCCTTCGTCGAACCGCGGCGCGCCGCTTCGATTGCACGCACGGCCGTCTTGGCCGACGCCTCGGGAACTGTCCCGATCGTTTCTTCGGTCGCGGGATCGATGACGTCGATCGAGCCGACGGCTTCGTCGCAGGTCCACGCGCCATCGATGAAGAGCTCGAAGTTCCAGGGCATTGCCGACTCCATTCCTGCGGTCATTGCTCCGGCGTCATCGTTCGATCAAGCCGAGCGCGGAAAGTTGAAAACGCGCCGGGCATTGGTCTCGGCAATCTTCACGGCCTCGTCGTCGGGAACGTCCTTCAAGACATCCGCCAGGTTCTTGCGCGAAGCGGGGAAATTGCTGTCGCTGTGGGGGTAGTCGCCTTCGAACATCATGTTGTCGATGCCGATTTGGTGGCGGTTCTCGATGCCGGCGTTGTCCGCGATGAAGCAACCGAAGATGTGGTCGCGGTAGAGATCGGAGGGCCGAACCTCGGCGTTCACGCCCGTGTACCAACGGTGTCGCTCCCACGTGTAATCGAGGCGCTCCAGCACGTACGGGATCCAGCCGATGCCGCCCTCCGAGAGTGCGACGCGCAAACGCGGGAACGCGTGAAAGAGACGCGAGAGCAGAAGGTCGACCGCGGTGAACTGTGAGTTCATGCCGAACAACGCAATCGCGACCGCGAAGTTGGCGTCGGGCGCAGTCTCGGGCGCCCCGCCCGTGCCGAAGTGAAGGCACAAGGGCATATCTGCAGCCTGGGCGGCCGCGAGGAACGGGTCCCAGTGTTCGCTGTGGTACGACGGGAGCCCGAGCCGGTGCGGCGCTTCGGTGAACGTGATCGACCTGGCGCCTTTGGCCGCGGTGCGTTCGACTTCGGCAACCGACGCCGCGACGTCCCAGAACGGGACCATGACCATCGGGATGAACCGGTCCGGCGCAGCCGCACACCATTCGTCGATGATGAAGTCGTTCCACGCGATCACGCACACGGTGGCGAGCGCTTTGTCCTGAGCACGTAGGAAGGTCGAGCCGGCGAAGCCCGGGAACGACGGGAAGCACATTTCCGCGTGCACTCCGTCGAGATCCATGTCCGAGAGACACGCGTGGATGTCGTAACAGCCGGGCAGCATCTGGTCGAAGCGCACCGGATCCACCCCGAAGTCCTTGGGTTCTTTCCCGGCGACGGCGTTGAGGCCGATGGTGGGAACCAAGTTTCCCTCGAACGACCAGACCTGCATCCCACCGTCGAGCTCAACGATCCGCGGGCCGACGTCGAGGTACTTCGCGGGGAGGCGGTCGGTCCACACCCGCTCGTGCTCGATCACGTGATCGTCGACCGAGATCAGTTGCGTCTCTTCGGGCAACATGCCTGGTCCCCTTGCGCCGGGCAGTCCGAAACGGACCGCAAGGATGTCGAACCGAGCGTACCGGTCGAGCGGGGCTCGGTGCCACAATGAGTATCCTTAGTTCGCCGTTCCGAAGTCGGCCTCGAGTTCGTCACGTACCGTGCGCCGGAGCAGTTTTCCGGTCTCGTTGAACGGCAACTCGTCCACAAACTTGATCCGTTCGGGCGTGCACGCGGAACGCAGGGCCGCGCACGCGTGGTCGCGAAGTTCATCCTCGGTGGCCGCCGCGCCGGGACGCAGAACAACGGCGGCGACCACACGTTCGCCCCACTCGACGTCGGGGATCCCGACGACGACAGCCGCGTCGACCGCGTCATGCGACGCGAGAACCACTTCGATCTCGCCGGGTGACAGGTTCTCGCCCCCACGCACGATGACATCGTCCAATCGCCCGTGCACATAGACAAACCCCGCGCCGTCCACATGACCCACGTCGCGCGTCATGAACCAGCCGTCTACGGAACCGTCGGCGCGACCCAGATACTCACCGGAGACCTGATCGCCCCGCACCCAGATCTCCCCCTTACATCCTTCCGCGACGGCGATGCCGTCTGCATCGCGAATCGACACCTCGACTCCAGTTATCGGGTGGCCAACGGATCCGAGACGGGCCCGTACTTCTGGATCGTCGCTCGAGAAGGCCTCACGATGATCGTCGGGACCGAGCAGGGCGATCGTGCTCGATGTCTCCGTCAATCCGTACGCGTTGACGAGATCGACATGTGGGAGAAGTGTCATCGTCCGCTCAACGACCTGCCGCGGCATCGGTCCGCCGCCGTACGCGAGCGATCGCATCGACGGCAAGCCGAGCTGATCGGACTCGATCACGTCGAGGATGCGCCCGAGCATGGTCGGTACCACCATCGCGTGCGTCACCGACTCGTCGCGCACCATCGCGACCCACACGGCGGGATCGAACGCCTCCAAATACACGACACGCCGACCCACGTACGTGGTGGACAGCACCGACGAAATCGACGCGATGTGGTACGGCGGAACGCTGACCAGCGCGGCTTCGTCCTCGCCCGCACCTCCGAACTCGAGGGTCTGAACGAGATAGGACGCGAGGTTGCGATGGCGAAGCACCGCCGCCTTGGGCTCCCCCGTCGTTCCGCTGGTGAAGAGCAGCACTGCGGTCGAGTCCGGGTCGCAATCCCAGCCCGGCGACTCCTCGACGGAGTCGTCTTCAACCTGAGTGAGGAACTCCTTGCGCTCAATGACCACCAGCCCGTCGACGCCGACGAGTCGGGCCGCGATTCCGTCGCCGGCAATGACGACGGCAGGCACCGCGCGCGCCACGATCGCGCGTAGTCGATCGTCGGCGAGTCGGTAGTTCACCGGCACAAACGGTTTGCCGGCGATCGCCGCGCCGAACAACACGATCGGAACGGCGGTCGAGTTCTCGTCAACGAGAACAACGCGATCACCAATTGCTTGGGCCAGGATCGTCCCGGCTCGGCGCGATCGATGGCCGAGTTCGGCGAAGGAAACGCCATCGGCGAGCGGTCCGAGCGCGAGGCGCTGATCGAGACCGTCCGCCGCCATTTCCAGCACCATGCCGACGTGCACGTGGGTCTAATCCGACGCGGGAAGGGGCTTGGCGCCCTTCATCTCGAGCAGCGTGTCGCCGATCGACAGGGATCCGGCGCCGGCCTTCGTGCAGAGCACCTCGAGGCCGGCATCGTCGGCGTAGCGCTTGCCCATCTGAGTTCCCTGGTCGAATGGGGCGACCGGCCGGCCGGCTTCGACTGCGGTCCCCGCAGGGTCGACCATGGGCTTGCCGCCGCAACGAACATCGGCGTCCTGCGCGGCGCGCACGACGACGACCTCGGTCGTGCACGTAACGGATCGGAGCCGCGCTCCAGGCTTGAGGACGAGCCCCATGCGGGTTTCCCTCCTCCATCGAGGACCCTATAGAGCATACTCAATTGCCGTCGCGCCTCGACGAGGTCGACCTCAGCCGAGCGCGCCGGACTCGCGGATCTCCCCAATCGCATCCCAGTCGCGGCCGAGCTCGAGAAGGATGTCTTCGGTGTGCTGCCCGACCTCCGGTGCCGGGCCTTGCGGCACGGGCGCCTCGCCGCCGAACTGCATCGGAGGCGCCGGCAATCGAAACGCGGAACCGTCGTCCGCGGCCACTTCGGGCAGGTAACCGTTCGCATCCACCTGGACCAGATCGTGCACTTCGGCGGGTGTGAGAACCGGCGACCAGACTCCGGTGAACCCCTCGAGCTGCGCCGCGCCACTCAGCCAGAGTCCGGGTGCGAAACGTCTTTTCGAGCTCGGACACGCATGCGGCCGCGTTTTGCGCGCGTCCGGCCATGTCTGCGAACCGTTCGTCTTTCACGAGGTCCACGCGTCCGATGACCTCACACAGCTCGGGCCAGAATCGGTCGGCCTGCAGGCACACGAGGTAAAGCCAGCGATCATCGGCGGTCGGGTACGAGTTGACGATCGGATTCGGGGCCGCGGCCCGGGGCGGCGATTGCAGTGAGCCGACGGCGGGCCCGGCCATGATGTCGGGGCTGAGCGCCCACATGCCGACGCCCAACAACGACACGTCGATCTCGGTTGCCTCGCCGGTACGTTCCCGGTGGTACAACGCGGCGCCGATCGCCCCGGCAATCGTGTTCGCGCCGTGAAGATCGAAGAAGGCGGCGGGCTGAAACATCGGCTCGTATCCCGGCCTCGTCATCTTGAAGGCCATCGAGGATGACGCCCAACCCGCGGCGAGGTCGAAGCCGCCGGTGTTTGCCATCGGTCCGTGCGCGCCCCAACCCGAGCCGCGTGCGTAGATGATGCGCGGGTTGGCCCGGCGGATGTCGTCGAGATCGATCTTCAGCTTCCGGCGGACGTCGGGGAGGTAGCTCGTCAAGAAGACGTCGGATGTGCCGGCGAGCTCGAGCAGCAGATCGCGTCCTGCAGTGCTCGCAAGATCGAGCGTGATGCTGCGCTTGCCTCGGTTCGGAATCTCGACGAACGGATTGGCTCCTGCACCGCCCACCGCGCGCAAGAAGGTTCATGAGACCGCGCTGGGGATCGCCGTTCGGTGGTTCGACCTTGATGACATCCGCACCAAGGTCTGCGAGCGCGGCGCCGGCCGCGGGAACGAAGGTCCAGGATGCGACTTCGAGAACGCGGACACCGGCAAACGGCTGAGTCACGATCCAACCTCCAAGTGGCGTGGCTGACCAATCGGTGAAGAGGATACTGTTCTCGCTGCCTGGCGCGTGCTTGTGCGGGGACGCGCCGACGCTCATTCCGACGACTGAACGACGAGAGGTACCCGTGACCGAGGCCTGGATCATCGACGCCTGCCGAACCCCACGCGGGATCGGCAAGGTCGGAAAGGGAGCCCTCGCGGAGCTCCATCCGCAACAGCTCGGCGCGACGGTGCTCGCCGCAATCGCGGAGCGCAACGCGCTCGACACTTCGGATGTCGACGACATCGTCTGGGGAACGAGCATGCAAGTAGGGACGCAGGGCGGAGATCTCGGACGCATGGCCGCGCTCGACGCCGGCTACGCGATCACCGCGAGTGGAGTGACGCTCGATCGCTTCTGCGGGTCCGGAATCACGTCCGCGAATTTCGCGGCGGCGACGATCATGGCCGGAATGGAAGACGTCGTCATCGCCGGTGGCGCGGAGATGATGTCTTCGTACAAGGCAAACTCGTCAAAGAATCGTTCTCCGTTCATGGACAACGGCAACGAACGCCTACGCGATCGGCACCCGCAGACGAACCAAGGCGTCGCGGCCGACGCAATCGCGAGCATCGAGGGCATCGATCGGTCAGCGCTCGACGAGCTGGCCGCGGAATCGCAGCGACGCGCCGAAATCGCGATCAAGGAGGGGCGATTCGACCGGAGCCTCGTTCCGGTCCTCCATCCCGACGGCACCGTCGCACTCGACCGCGAGGAGTACCCGCGCCCGGGCACCACGGCCGAGGCGCTGAGTGCGCTTCCCCGTCGTTCGGCGCGCTCGCCGATATGCCGCTCGACGAATCAGGGACGACGTACCGAGAACTCGTCTTGCGTCGCTATCCCGGTCTCGACATCACGCCGGTCCACCACGCCGGCAACTCTTCGGGGGTCGTCGACGGCGCCGCCGCGATTCTGCTCACCAGCCCGGAGTACGCCACCGCACACGGCCTGTCGCCCAGGGCCCACGTTGTCGCAACCGCGAACATCGGCGACGACCCGACCCTCATGCTGAATGCGCCCGTACCGGCGGCTCGCAAAGTCTTGGCCAAGGCCGGGATGAGCATCGACGACATCGACCTCTTCGAGGTCAACGAGGCGTTCGCCGTCGTGACCGAGAAGTTCATCCGTGATCTCGACATCGATCGGTCGAAGATCAACGTCAACGGGGGCGCGATCGCCCTTGGTCATCCCATCGGCGCGACGGGCAGCCTGCTCATCGGGACGGCGCTCGATGAGCTGGAACGGAGTGGCGGTCAGTTCGCGCTCGTGACGATGTGCGCGGCGGGTGGAATGGCGCCCGCAGTGATCATCGAGCGCATGTGAAATCGATGCCCGATCCGTCTATCGCTCGGGCCAATCCCCGGTCGTGACGGTCGTACGAGATATACGGCGAGACGGCAACGATCATCGCCCCGATCGGCAGGTCCTCCGGACGATCGTCGACGAAAACTGCGAGGTCGAGCCGGTCGAGGAAGGCGTCCGTCACGTAGCGACCGTCGGAGTCGCGGGCGGACTTCGAGTGAAACGCGTCGACGAGTGCGTCGATGCCGTGTTCGACCGCCCGATCGCGCGCGTAGTCGGCTCCCCCCGCGCTCCACAACACAACCGCGTTGCCGTGTTCGCGTAGCGAGTCGAGCAGCGTCGTCGCTCCGGGCCGCAACGACGTGCCGGTAAGGGAGTCGATGAGGCAGCCATCGACGTCGAACACCCACGTCGCGATGGCCATCGGGCGAAGCGTAGTGTAAATGAGGCTACTCTTCCGCTCTCCATGGTGACGCCCGACGGCGCGGTCTCCGCGGCGAAATGCGCAGCGCGCCGCCTGGCGCGCCGCCGGCTGGTATCCGGATCTAACGCTCAGCCAAGCGATCGCCCAGGGCGCGGCTCAACACGGTGACGACGCAATCGTGTTCGCACCGGCTGGAGGCGACGCCGTGACGGTCACACTCGCCGACCTCTCGGCGCACGCCGACACGGTCGCGCGCCGGCTGGTAGGCGCCGGAGCTCGTCCCGGCGATCGGATCGTGCTCCAGGCGCCTGCAGACGCGGCGAGCACCGAGGTCCTCGTGGCGATCTGGAACGTCGGTGCCGTAGCGGTACCGATGACAGTCACGGCGACGAACGACGAGATCGCGCACGCGGTGCGCGAGACCGGTGCCGAAGTGGCAATCGTCGCTTCGCGCTGGCGGGATCGCAACCTGGCGGAGAACGTTGCGACGCACCGGATCGCGTTCGGTCTTCGTTGTGTGGTGAGTATCGGTCCGGAGGCGCCTCCGGACGCGATGGCGCTCGACGAGCTCGTCCAATCCGCCCTTCCGACCGGCGCGCGACCAGATCCGACCCGCGACGCATGCGTGCTCTACACCTCGGGCTCGACCGCGATGCCCAAGGGCGTTCGGCACAGCCACGAGACGCTCCTGTTCGGGCTCACGATCGTCCCCGTCGACGCCGCGAGCCGGATGTTGTGCACCTTTCCGGCCGGTCACGTCGCCGCGCTGCTCGGACTCCTACGCCCACTTGTTGCCGGCGGCACGACCGTGGTCATGGATCGCTGGAGCGCACGAGCAGCCGCCGAGCTCATCGAGGCCTACCGGCTCACGGTCAGCGCGGGCACTCCGTTCTTCCTGTCGACCCTTCTCGACGAGGCCGAACGCTCCGGTCGTGACATCTCGTCTCTGCATCGCTTCCTCGTTGGGGCCGCCACAGTTCCGCCCGCGCTCGTCGAGCGGGCCGAGGCGCTCGGCATCGTTTCGTGGCGCACCTACGGGAGCACGGAACACCCCGCGATCAGTGCGGGCGGTCCGGATGATCCCGCCGAAAAACGACGCGACACCGATGGCCGGGTCGCACCCGGAAACGAGGTGCGCCTCATCGACGAGGACGGCAACGATGTCGGACCCGGAGACGAAGGCGAGATCGTCGCGCGCGGTCCCAAACAGTTCCTCGGTTACCAGGATTCGACCGCTGACGTCGACGCTTTCTTCGATTCCACGTGGTTCCGCACGGGAGACCTGGCGCGTTTCGATGCCGACGGCTACCTCGTCGTCACCGACCGCGTGAAGGACATCATCATCCGGGGTGGCGAGAACATCTCCGCCCGGGAAGTCGAAGAGACGCTTGCCGGGCACGCCGCGATTGCCGAGGTCGCGGTCTGCGCGGCCCCCGACGACGTGTGGGGTGAAGCAGTGTGCGCGTTCGTGGTGCCGGTGTCCGGTACAGAGGCGCCGGTGCTCGCCGACATCGCGAACTACGCGCGCGATTCCGGCCTCGCCGTCCACAAGGTACCGACGCGCGTCGTCGTAGTCGACGAACTGCCGCGGACCGCTGCGGGAAAGGTGCGCAAGCGCGACCTACGCGAGCTCGTCTGACCTATCGATAGGTCGTCGGCCGTTTTTCCCGCGCGCCCGGCATCCACGGCGGGGAGTTCCCGATCTGCGTGTACGCGAGGCCGTTCAGTATCGCGGTGGTGCGGGTCAGGTCGAGCGATTCCCAGATCGCGCGCACGGTGCCCTGGATCGCCTTCGGATTCCGCTCGGCGATCGACACCGCGATCTCCCGGGCTTTCGCTCGCAGTTCGGCGCGAGGCACGACCTCGGTCACCAGGCCGATGCGCAGTGCCGTCTCCGCGGTGATCCGCTCTTCGTTCCCCATCAGGGCCCACCGCATCACGTCGCCGAGGGGCACACCGCGCTTCAGCATGCCGATCGGTTCGAGCGCGGAGACGATCCCCACGTTCGCGTGCGGGTCGAAGAACACCGCGTCATCGGAACAGATCGCGATGTCGGCCTCGTTGAGGAAGTACTGCGCGCCGCCCGCGCACATTCCGTGTAAGGCGATCACGACGGGCTTCCAAACCCGGTGGTGGATCTTCGGCGAGAGTGTGGCGCCGGGATCGAAGCTGTTCCAGACGTTGGTCTTGGTGAACCACGTTCCGCCGCCTTTGATGTCGACTCCGGTCGAGAAGGCGCGTTCGCCGTTGGCCTGTAAGACGGCCACGTGGATGTCGTCGGTGTCGCGGATGGTCTCCCACGCGTAGGTCATGTCGGCGGCCATCGCGTCGTTGAACGAATTCAACGCCTCCGGCCGATCAAGCGTGATGGTCGCGACATGGTCGTCGACCTCGAAGGTGATGGCTTCGAGACCCATTTTCGAGGCTCCTCGGCAGGGGCGGCGGTGGGGATGAATGGTATACTCTTTTACCGTGCGGCACGCGTGGGACAGACGACTCGGCGCCTGGTGGATCGCCGAAGACGAGCCTACGCAGCCCGCCGTCGTCGAGTGTCCGTCGGGTCTCGTCCTCGACTTCGGCGACCTGGTCGGTCGCGCGCATCAGGTCGTGCACACGCTGCGCGCGCAGGGACTCGAGACCGACGACATCGTCGCGTACGCGCTTCCGAACGACGTCGACATGCTGTGGTGGCAGATGGCACTGCAGGAGTCGGGGATGCGCGCAATCGCGCTGAATCCGCAATTGTCCGGGGCCGAGATCCGCTCGATCCTTGATCATTCCGGCGCGGCCGCGGTGGTTGTCCATCACCAGTATTCCGACACCGCGGAGGTGGCGGCCGCGCCAAGTATTCGGCTGCGAGTTTGCGTCGGCGGCGGCATCGAAGGCTTCGTCACCTACGAGGATCTGGTGTCGGGTCAGCCGAAGGCGCTTCCCGCGGATCGCTCTTTCGGCACACCTATTTCGTACTCGTCGGGTACGACGGGACTTCCAAAAGCCATCGGTCGGGGCCACGTTGCAGGCGACCCGTCCGTGATCGCGGATCAGATGAAGCTGTTCGCCCACGCGTTCAGTTTCAGCCGATGCAGGGAGTACATCTCGTCTCCGCGGGCATGCATCACGGCGGATGTCAGAGCTTCTACAACGGCGCGCTCAACACGGGCCAGGCGCTGGCGATCATGGGCAAGTTCGATCCGGAGCGCACGCTCGAGCTCATCGAGCGCCACCGCGTTACGACCGCCTACATGGTGCCGACGCAATTCGTACGTTTGCTGCGGCTCCCGGCCGAGGTAAAGGCGCGCTACGACACGTCGAGTCTCGAGGTCGTGGTCCACTCCGCGGCGCCGTGCCCCATCGACGTCAAACAACAGATGATGGATTGGTGGGGCCCCGTTATCTGGGAGACCTACGGCGGCATGGAAGGGGCGGCGGCGATCGCCAAACCGCACCGTTGGCTGGAGCGACCCGGGACTGTTGGTCGCGCGGTGCGCGGCATGAAGCTCAAGATCCTCGACGACGACGGCAACGAGCTCGCGGCCGGCACGACGGGCAACGTGTTTCTCGAGCCGGAAGCTCCGACGTTCGAGTATCTCGACGATCCCACGCTCACGGCGTCGGTTCATCGCGGCCGCGCATTCACCTTGGGCGATGTCGGCTACCTCGATGACGACGGCTATCTCTTCCTCCGCGACCGCGCCAAGGACATGATCATCAGCGGCGGCGTGAACATCTACCCCGCCGAAGTCGAGGCAGTTCTGACATCGCACCCCGCCGTGCGCGATGTCGCGGTGATCGGCGTCCCCGACTCCGAGTGGGGAGAGTCGGTCAAGGCGGTCGTCGAGCTCACCAACGGGACGCAACCCTCGGATGAGCTTGCGCAGGAACTGATCGACTTTTGCCGCGAGCGTCTAGCGCACTACAAGTGCCCGCGCTCGGTCGACTTCTCGGCTGCGTTGCCGCGAACGGAAACCGGCAAGCTCTACAAACGGATCGTGCGGGACGAGTACTGGCGCGAGACACCCGCGGGCGAGAGGGAGACCTAGTGGAGATCAAGGGCAAGAAGGCAGTCGTGGTCGGCGGCGCGTCGGGCATGGCCCGCGCATCGGCCGAGCTGCTGCACGAGCGCGGCGCGTCGGTCGCGATCCTCGACCTGCCGCAGTCGGCGGGCGCGGAAGTGGCGGCCGCACTCGACGGCACCTTCCATCCCGTCGACGTGACCGACGAGGAGAGCGTCGAGAGTGCTCTCGAGGATGCGGCCGGCGCGCTCGGCGGCGTCCACATCGCCGTCAACACCGCGGGCGGTGGTACCGCGGCGCGCACGCTCGGCAAGGACGGTCCGCATCCGCTCGCGGAGTTCCGCCGGGTCATCGAGCTCAACCTGATTGCCACGTTCAACTTGAACCGCCTCCAGGCTTCGTACATGGCGAAGAACGAGCCCGAGGACGGCGAGCGCGGCGTGATCATCGACACCGCGTCGATCGCCGCGTTCGAGGGGCAGATCGGTCAGGTCGCGTACACCGCGGCGAAGGCGGGGATCGCGGGAATGATGCTGACGATGGCCCACGATCTCGGGAGCCTCGGCATCCGCGCGGTCGCCATTGCGCCGAGTCTTTTCAGTACGGGCATCACGAAGGGGATCCCGGACGAGTTCGCGGCAACGCTGACGAAGGATGCAGCCTTTCCCAAGCGCATGGGCCGACCCGAGGAGTACGGGCGTCTCGTCGTAGCCATCGTGGAAACGCCGATGCTCAACGGGTCGACGATCCGGCTCGATGCCGGTCAGCGTTTCGCGCCGAAGTAGCGCGTGAGCCCGGCCCGTGAGTACGAGTTCATTCGCTACGAACATGCGGCTGAGCACGTCGTGCGAGTTGTGCTCGACCGTCCCGAAGTGGCGAACGCGCTCAATCCCGGTCTGTTCAAAGAGCTCGATGACGCGCTCGATCTCATTCAGCGCGACGACGACGTGCGCGTATGGATACTTACCGGCGCCCCGCGAACCGACGGTCGACCGTGGTTCAGTGCGGGTGCCGATCTCAAGGTCGCGGGAGGCGGCCGCGCCGGCGACGCTCCCCCCGCCGATCCGGTTGCGGTCGTCGACCGCATCGACGCGCTGCTGAAACCTTCGATCGCCGTCATCGCGGGGTTCTGCACAACGGGTGCACTCGAGCTGGCGATGGCATGCGATCTGCGCATCGCGGCCGACACCGCGCGACTGAGCGACTGGCATCTCAAGACGACGGGACTGGGCATCGGCCAGTGGGGCGCGGCAGTGCGTCTCAGTCGCCTCGTCGGTATCGACAAGGCCAAGGAGCTCCTCCTCACCGGCGTCGAGGTATCCGGTATGGAAGCGGCGCGCATCGGCCTCGTCAACCGATCCGTCGCGCCCGACGAACTCGAGGCCGAGGCGCTGCAATTGGCGGTCGACATCGCAGCCATGCCCCCGGCCGGCGTGCGCACCACGCTCGGGTTTCTCGCACTGCAACAGGACATGGCCAAGGACGAAGCACTGCGCTGGGCGCAACGAACGCCCGAATTCATGGGCCTTCGGCTCCGACCGTTCGGCGACGCGGCCCAGCGCTTCGAACGCCGCGATCGCGCCTAGTGGACCCGAACGCGCCGCTCGTGTCCGATCTTCCCTCTCTGCTCGAGCTGGAGCCGCTCGAAAGCGACCTGTTCCGTGCCTGTAACGCCGACCACGGCGGCCGCACCACGCTTTACGGCGGCCAGGTCGCCGCGCAAGCGTTGCTCGCCGCGGCGGCGACGGTTGAAGAAGGTCGGGTGCCGCACTCGTTCCACGGCTACTTCCTGCGCGCCGGCCGTCCCGATCAGCCCGTGCTCTTGCGCGTCGACCGTGACCGCGACGGTGGCTCGTTCTCGGCGCGGCACGTCGTGGCAGTGCAGGACGGTGCCGTCATCTTCTCGATGCTCGCATCCTTTCATCGCGAACGGTCGGGTGCCGTCGTCGACGCGCTCCCCCGCCGGGATGTTCCGCCGCCCGAAGCCACGCCGGTCGGGGGTTGGAACTCCCTGTTGGATGTGCGCGAGGTGACGCCAACCGACTTCGCGAATCATGTGTTCACCGATTGCGTGTGGGTTCGATCCGCTACGCCGCTCGGCGACGACCCGCTGGTGCACATCGGCGCGCTGACGTACCTCTCCGATCTGGGCTCGGGTTTCGGTCAGCAGGATCGCGCCGTGCTCGGCCTCGGCGGCCCGAGCATCGACCATGCCATGTGGTTCCAGGACCCGATCCGAGCAGACGAGTGGGTGCTCCTCGACCTCGGACCGGTGAAGGCACGCGCCGGGCGCGGCGTGTATCAAGGGTCCCTCCGGGATCGATCCGGGCGGCTGGGCGCGACCCTGCTGCAGGAGACTCTGCTGCTTCCCGCGCCGAGTTAAGCCAACCAGCCCGCGATCGTCTCGACGTCGCGTAGACCGTTCGGCCCGATCGGCTGCACGTTGAGGATCGTCGCCCCCGAATCGCGATAAGCGGCGATCCGTTCCTTGACGAAGGACTCGGAGCCGACGAGCGACATGCCATCGACGATTTCTTGCGGCACCGTCGCCGCCGCGGCCTTGCGGTCGCCGCCGAGGTAGAGATCTTGGATCTCGTCCGCTTCCCGCTCGTATCCGTACCGGCGGAGCACGTCGTTGTAGTAGTTCCGGCCCCGCGCGCCCATGCCCCCGAAGTAGAGCGCGAGCGCCGGACGGGACTTGTCGCGCAGTGCATCGACATCGTCGCCGATCGCCAATGGACCGCCGGCGACTATCTCGAGCGGCGGCAGCTCCGCGTCGCGTTTGGCGAAACCGGCCTGTAGCGACGGACCCCACACCACGTCGGCCCGATCGGGCCAGTAGTGCAGGGGCAACCAGCCGTCGGCGATCTCGGCGGTCATCTCGACGTTCTTGTTGCCGAGCGACGCGATGTAGATCGGAATGCGTTCGCGTACGGGCTGATCAATGATCTTCAGCGCTTTGCCCAATCCGGTCCCGGTGCCCTCGGCCAGCGGCACGCGGTAGTGGGCGCCTTCGTGCTCGAGACGGTCGCGGCGCCACACCGAACGACACACGTCGACGATCTCGCGAGTCCGCGCGAGCGGGTAGTCGTACGCGACGCCATGGAAGCCTTCGACGACTTGGGGCCCGGAGGCGCCGAGGCCGAGGTTGAAGCGGCCCCCCGAAAGCTTGTCGAGCCCCACCGCGGTCATGGCGAGGAGAGTTGGGGTGCGCGTGTAGATCGGCAGGATGCTCGACCCGATCTGGACCCGCTCGGTGACCGCGGCGAGGAAGCCCATCGTCGACACGGCATCCGCGGTGTACGCCTCGCCCGCCCAGAGGTAGTCGACGCCCGCGTCCTCGAGGTTCTTGGCGTACCGCGCGAACGCGGCCGGGTCGTCGCGCATACCCACGGCAGCACCGAGCTTCATGAAGCGCCTCCTATTGGTCTGCGCGCATAATAGAGGGTACTTTTTAGGTATGCCCATTGCGATCACCGATGACCACCGTGCCCTCTCCGAAACTGTCGCGTCGTTCTTGAGAAAGCACGGCGCTCGGGAATCTGCGCACGCGCTGCTGGACGCCGAGGACGAGGCGCTCCCCGCGTTCTGGCTCGAGCTGTCGGATCTCGGCTGGCTGGGGTTACACCTTCCCGAGGAACACGGCGGCTCGGGCTACTCGATCTCGGAGTTGGTCGTCGTCGTCGAGGAGTTCGGCCGCGCGATTGCGCCCGGTCCCTTCGTCCCCAGCGTGATCGCGAGTGCGGTCATCGCCGCGGCTGCAACCAAGGAACTGCAGACGCGTCTCCTTCCCGGTCTCGCGGTCGGCACAACCGTCGGCGCGGTAGCGCTCGAGGGCGACGTGGAGTTGCGCGGCGGGAAAGCCCGCGGCACGGCCGGCGTCGTCGTCGGTGGTGGCCTGGCGAACATCGTGCTGGTGCCAGTCGGTGAGGACGTCGCGATTATCGACTGCTCCGGAACCGGAGTGAACGTCGACGTCCCGAAGAACCTGGATCCGGGCCGGCGGGCGGCGCGGATCACGTTCGACGGTGCACCCGCGGAGGTCATTGCGGGCGGCCGCCGAGTCCTGGTGGACATGGGGCGTCTGCTCTACGCCGCGGAGGCGGCGGGAATCGCGCTCGAATGCACGGAGATGGCCAGTGAATACGCCAAGGTGCGCGAGCAGTTCGGTCGGCCGATCGGCACCTACCAGGCAGTGAAACACCACTGCGCCAACATGCTGGTCGCGACCGAGCTCGCCACCGCCGCGGTATGGGACGCGGCGCGCGCCGCGGATGCGGGTGGCGACCAACTGTCGTTCACCGCCGCGATGGCGGCCGCGCTCGCGATTCCCGGCGCAGAGAACAACGCGCAGCTCAACATCCAGGTCCACGGCGGCATCGGCTTCACCTGGGAACACGTCGCCCACCTCTATCTCAGGCGCGCGACGGTCATCGAGTCGATCGTCGACACCGACGCGGCGGCCGGCGAGGTCACCGAGTTCGTGCGGCAGGGAGTGCGTCGCGCCCGCTCGGTCGACCTGCCGCCGGAGGCGGAAGCCATTCGCGACACCGTGCGCGAGTTCGTGGCGCGCGTGCGCGATCTGGATGCCGCCACGGTCTCATCAGAGCTCATCGAATCGGGCTACGCGATGCCGCACTGGCCCGCACCGTACGGCCGCGACGCGAGCGCGGTGGAGCAGCTCGTGATCGAGCAGGAGTTCGCCGAGGCCGGCATCCGGCGCCCGGCCTATGGGATCACGGGATGGGTGATCCTCACGCTGATCCAACACGCCACCGAAGAGCAGGTCGCACGCTGGGTCAAGCCTGCGCTGCGCCAAGACGTCATCTGGTGCCAGCTGTTCAGTGAGCCCGACGCGGGTTCGGACGCGGCCGGGGTGAAGACGCGGGCGACGAAGGTCGACGGCGGTTGGCGCATCAACGGTCAGAAGGTGTGGACCAGCGGCGCGCATGTCAGCAGTTTCGGTCTGGCGACGGTACGCACCAACCCCGACGTCCCGAAGCATGCCGGCATCACGACGATGGTCATCGACATGAAGGCGGACGGCGTCGAGGTCCGGCCGCTCCGGATGCCGACCGGCGGATCGGAGTTCAACGAAGTCTTCTTCAACGACGTGTTCGTTCCCGACGACGATGTCGTCGGGCCGATCGACGGGGGCTGGACCGTCGCCCGCGCCACCCTCGGCAACGAGAGCGTGAGCATCGGTGGCGGACAGGGCGGCCTGGCGCGGCCGGTCGACATGCTCATCGCACCGCTCGACGCACATCCCGACCGCCTTCCGGACGGGGCCGGGCGCGTCGGTCGCTACATCTCGACCTCGCAAGCCATGGAAGTGCTGAACCTCCGCAGCGCACACCGCGCGCTCGCCGGAGGCGGACCTGGACCGGAAGGCAACGTCACCAAGTTGGTGCTCTCCGAGAACGGCCACGAGGCGACCGCGATTCTCCGCGCGCTGACTGGCTCGGATACCGCGTTCTTGGACGGCGCCGGAATGATCACCGGGATGCTCGTGCTCATGAACCGCGCGTTGTCGATCGCGGGGGGAACGTCGGAGATCAAGCGCAATCAGATCGGCGAGCGCATCCTTGGACTTCCGCGCGACCCGCTGATCAAGTGATGCGCGTATCGACGCGCGTCACGTGCCCGTCCACACGGGATCACGGCGCTCGATGAAGGCGGTTGCGCCTTCCTTGGCGTCGTTGCTTCCGAAGACCTTCGGCTGCCATTCGGCTTGCAGTTTTCGCGCCGCGTCGGTATCCGTCGCACCGGAGCGCACGAGCTCTTTCGTCGCCTGGAGCGCGAGGGGCCCGTTCTTGGCGATGCGCTTGGCGAAGGTGACGGCCGACTCGAGCACCTCGTCGGCGGGGACGCTCTGATTCACCAGCCCGAGTGCGAGCGCCCGGGTCGCGTCGATCGGGTCGCCGGTCAGCGCGAGCTCGAGTGCGATCGCGAGGGGAATGCGGTTGCCGATGTAGATGCCGCCGCCCGCCGCGAACAGTCCGCGCTTCACCTCGGGAAGACCGAACTTCGCCGACTCGGACGCGACCACGACGTCGCACGCCAACAAGAGTTCGAAGCCACCCGCGACGGCGGTCGCCTGAGCCGCGCCGACGATCGGGATTGTCAAGCCGCCACCCATGAAGCGGCCGAATGCTGCGGTTCCCTCCGGATCGACATTCGACGACGTCGCACCACTCGCAAAGTCGGCGAGATCCATGCCTGCGCAGAACGCACGGTCGCCGGTGCCCGTCAGCACGATGCACCGGATCTCGGAGTTGCGCTCGGCCTCGAGGAAGCCCAATCCGAGCTCACTGACCAGTTCTCCACTCAGCGCGTTCCGCGCGTCGGGCCGATTCAGTCGCAGGACGAGGACTGTGTCGCGCTGCTCGCGCACAAGGACCGGTTCGGTCATGTTCGTGTCTCCTTGGCAATCGAGTGCTTGTTCACCGACGCGATCCTTTCCCGCCCCAGTTCTTGGCGTCGGCGAGCACTTCGCGAAAAGACCGGTCCGAGTCGACCGTCGGTTCGCGGGGAAGCCCGAGGATGCGTTCACTGATGATGTTGCGTTGGATCTGGTTGCTCCCACCCGCGATCGCCATGATCCGGCCGTTCAAGAAGTTCACCGCGGCGACGTTGCCGGGCGCGCCTTCGTCGGCCCACGCGATCCCGCCCCGGCCGCCGATCTCCATGCCGATCGCGGCACGTGCCGGCTGGTTGATTCCCATAGAGAGCTTGATGAACGAGGCGACCGAAGCATCAGCCGTTCCGCTCATCATCGACTCGGTGATCCGCGCGGTCAGCTGGCCTTCCATGAAGTCGTTGATGTGAGCTCTGCGCGATCAGTTGTCGAGTTGCAGGGTCGGCCGCGCGCGCACCTGCGAGCTTTACGAGGTCGGGCGCCAGACCCGACCGTGTCGTCGCCGATCGGATGCTCGCGGTGTTTCCCGCGCCCGCACTTCGTTCTACCGCGAGCATCGTGTTGGCGATCGGCCACCCGCGGTCGACATCGCCGATGACGGCGTCGTCATCGACCACGACATCATCGAGGAATTCCTCACAGAACTCCGAGCTTCCGTTGATCTCGCGCACGGGCCGCACCGTGACCCGTTCGTCGGTGAGCGGCACTTTGAACCAGGTGAGGCCACGGTGTTTGGGAACGTCCCAGTTCGTGCGGGCGAGGCATATGCCGAAGTCGGCGTTCAACGCGCCCGACGACCAGACCTTCGTACCGTTCAACACCCAGACGTCGCCGTCGCGCGTGGCGCGGGTGAGAAGACCGGCGAGGTCGGAACCGGCACCGGGTTCGGAAAGCAGTTGCACCCAGATCTCGTCACCGCTCAACATGCGCGGGATCCACGTGCGCTTCTGCTCCTCGCTCCCGTGCGCGAGGATCGTCGGGAGGACTATCCCGAGCGTTACATGGCTGGCGATTCCGCCGGGTGCCGGGACGGTGTAGCGAGCGGACTCTTCGGCCCAGATCCGTTGGTGTTTCTGCGAGAGCCCGCGGCCGCCGTATTCCGCGGGGAGCGAGATGCCGAGAAACCCGGCCTCGTACACCACCTTCTGCAGCGCGCGGTCCTGCGGCGACGTGCTCGGGGGAGATCGCGTGGGCCGAGCGAAGTTCGGCACCGGGAGTGCGCGTCGGCAGGTTGTCCGCGAGCCAGGCCGCGTGCCTCGGCTCGGTACGCGTCGAGGTCGTCGGTCGTCGCGCCCAGGGCGGTCATCGTGCGACTCCCTCGGCCGCATCGTGCGCGGCGCACACACGCTCGCGGTGCCATGTCGGTTCGCCGTAGAGCGCGCTGTTCGATCGCACGCGGCGCATCAGAAGATGGAGGTCGTGCTCCCAGGTGTATCCAATGCCGCCGTGAATCTGCAGACACTCCTGCGCGAGGTCGTTCCCGATGTCGCCGACATATGCGGCGGCCATGCTGACGATCTCGCCCACCGCGCTCGTCGCCCGACTGCACTGCGCGCGCCGCCGCGACCGCGGCGGCCTTGCACGTCTCGAGGAACAGAGCTTGATCCGCCATCTCGTGCTTCAGGGCCTGGAAGGATCCGATAGGTCGGCCGAACGCGATCCGATCCTTGGAGTACGCCACTGTCATCGCGAACAGCGCGTCGATCGCGCCGATCGGTGTCGGCAACGGTCAATGCAAGAGCAATTTGCAGCTGCGACTCCAGAGCAGCCGCGTCGGCGCCCGCGAGCACCGCATCCGGTTGAACGGTCACGTCGATCGAATTGCACATGGGCCAAGCGCCGCGACAGGTCGAGACACGCGAGCGGCCGGAGCTGGACCCCTGGGGCGGCGGTCGGAACGAGGATCTCCACCGGCGCCTCGTCGAACGTCGCGACGACCAGCATCAGGTCCGACGATCCCGCGTCCTGGACGAAACCGCGGCGTACCCGATAGGACGAGTTCGGAGCCGGAACGTTCGATGGCCAAGCCAGTTCCGCGAATCCCAGTTCGCCGGTCGCGTCGGCGAACGCCCAGGTGGCGACCGACTCGCCCGCGATGAGCGGCGGAAGCAGCTCGGCGCGGTGGTTGGCGTCACCGTGCCGCCGCGATGCGGACGGCCACCACATTCATCGGGACGAACGGACCCGGTTGCACGTGGCGGCCCGATCTCCTCGGCGATGATCGCCGCATCAAGGAGTCCCTCGCCGCTGACGCTGCCGCCGCCGTCGGCCTCGGGAACGAGCATCGCGAACCATCCGAGGTCGCCGACTTGCGCAGCCAGGAACGCTCGTAATCCGATCGGATCGTCGTGCAGCGATCGCGTCGCGGCCAGCGGCAGCTCGGTCTCGATGAAGCGTACGGTCGTCTCGTGGAACAGCAGTTGCTCGTCCGTCAAGTTCAGCTGCACCACGCGGAGCCCCCGTTTGCCATCGCGCTATACAGTACCCTCAATAGCGAGCCGGGAGAAATGGCGTGAGCGTGACAGAACCCGTTCCCGTGGTCCTGACCGAGGTTGTCGATCGGATCGGGACCATCACGCTGAACCGGCCGGAACGACGTAACGCACTCAACGGCGAGTTGGTCGCCGCGCTCGACGGCGCGGTGCGGAAGATGGCGGCCGACACCGACGCAAAGGTCGTGGTCCTGACCGGCGCCGCGCCCGAGGGTCAGCAGGGCGGGTTCTGTTCCGGCGGCGACGTCAAAGACGGTGGGCGGGGTTCGCCGGGCATGGAAATCGGGCGTTCCGGTCGACGCGCTGGAAGGTGATCTGGCGCGTCACGATACGCACGCCGCAATGCTGCTCCATCTGATGCCGAAGCCCACCATCGCGATGGTCGGCGGCCCGGCGGTGGGGGCCGGCTGCAGCCTGGCGGCGGCGTGCGACCTTCGCTTCGCGTCTGACGACGCGGTGTTCGCGACGAACTTCTCCCCCAATGGTCTGTCGGGCGACTACGGAGGATCGTTCTTCTGGACGCGCATCGTGGGAACGGCACGCGCTCGACAGCTCTATCTCCTCAACGAGAAGATCGGAGCTAATCGCGCGCTCGACGCTCGGGATGGTGCACGCGGTCGTGCCCGCGGCGGAACTGCGCGAATACACGTTGGACGTCGCTCGAAAGTTGGTCCGCACACCCGGGCCCGTGCTCGCGCTCGTCAAGGAGAACCTCAACCAGGCCGAGGACGACGTCGAGCGCCGGCGATACCTCTTCGCGCACGAAGCGGAGAACCAGATCCAGTCCGCGAGCGCCATGACGCGAACGGCTACAACGCGCCACGACGCCACCGGACGGCAAAGCCTGACGTTCAAGAACGTTGCGTGCCGACCTTGAGGTCGCGGTAGGCAACGTCGCGGTCGCTCGTTGGGCTCACGAGGCGAGCTCAAGTGCGCGTTCGCCGAGCACATTGAGTTGGATCTCGTCGGTGCCGCCGCCGATGCGCGTTCCGGGGCTCGCCGAGTCCGACGGTCTGGAGATCGCCGCCGAGGGGTGACTCACGTCCGGTCAAGCAGACCGTTTGCGCCGACGATGCGATAGGCGAGATCGCGTGAGTCCTGGCAGATTCGCGACGTCGTGAGCTTGGCAATCGATCCGTCGGCGCCTGTAAGTCGACCGCCTGCGGCCGCAATCGCTGCAACGGTCCAACCGTTCGACGCGCATCTGGGACACGTAGTCGAGCGAGTTCCTGGCGGAGGGCCGCGTCGTCGGCGACGCCGTACTGCTGGGCCAGCTCGATCATCACCTTCGCGGGAATTGCACCGCTGCGGATCGAGCTGCGCCGCTCCTTCGTAATCGCGCGCGCTCGTTCGATGATTTCTCCGACCGTGCTGTCGAGGTCGCCGGCCGAGCCCGATCGTGCGGGGAACAGCCCCGGCGTGCCGCCGCCGGCGACCGAGTTTCGTTCGTGAAACAAGGTTGTCTGCGCGACCTGCCAGCCACCGTTCACTTCGCCGACGACCTGACCGGCCGGTATGCGGGCCTCGGTGAGGAAGACCTCGCAGAACGAGCTCATGCCGTTCATCTGGCGCAGCGGTCGCGCGTCGATCCCCGGCTGGTGCATGTCTACGACGAAGTACGTGACTCCGCGATGCTTGGGAACGTCGACGTCGGTACGCGCGAGGAGCATGCCGAAGTCGGCCGTGTCAGCGCCCGAGTTCCATACCTTCTGGCCGGTGACGATCCACTCGTCTCCGTCTCGGATCGCGCGGGCACCGATGCTCGCGAGATCTGAGCCCGAACCGGGCTCGCTGAAGAGCTGGCACCACGCGGCCGCGCCAGTAGCGATCGGGCGGACGAGCGCTTCGACCTGCGACGCAGTTCCATGTTCGAGCAGCGTCGGCGCCGCGAGAGTTGCTGCGACGTGTCCCACTGGCGGCGCGACGACACCGTTGCGTGCGAGCACGCCGGTGACGACGCGTGCGTCCGCACGCGACGCACCCGAATCCGCCGACCCCTTTCGGCCATGTCGGGTACGCGTACCCGGCACAGACCAGGCGCTCCCACCACTCGCGCACCGAAAGGGACGTGGCCCAGTTGGCATCGATCCAGGTTTGGATTTCGGCCGCGAGCGCGTCGGAGGGCGTCACGCACCGCCCTTGGCCCGACGCTCCTCCACGAATTCGTGATGCCGATCCATCATCGCGATCGCTTGGGACTGAAGATCCGCAGGCGGTGTCGGCAGTACAACCGGGCCGCCCTCCCGGCTCGGCAACGCGATCGTTGCCTTGCCGGGGCACGTCACGACGTCGCGCTGGTTCGTCCCGCGCATCTCGATGTCGACGACGTGGAGGCCGTCTTCGATGCGCTTGTCGACGACCTCTCCGGTAAGGACATGGGTGTCACCGATGTAGTTGAACTTGCGGATCTCGCTGCTTTGCTTGATCAGCCAGCCTTCGTCGCCCATCCAGTCGGTCATGAAGTGCGACAGCCAGCAATCGCGCATGACCCCGTAGTCGTACGCCATCGGGTTGCCGATCGCTTGAGCCCAGGACGAATCCCAGTGCACACGCTGCGCGACGTCGGGAACGCCGTACTCGTTCTTCACGTAGAACGGCGCGATGCGGTGGCGGTTCTCGTACGCGATGCGGTTCGAGCACGGCGCGTAGGGAACGAAGCCGTAGCCGCCGGCGTGGAACACGATCATGTCGGTCGTGGTAAGCGGGCCTTTGGCCATCGGCGTCAAGTACGTCACCGACGTTGACGTCCTCCCACCAACGCGGCTCGGCGCCCTGCACCTTCTCGTTGGCGTAGATCGCGTCAAGGCGCTCGATGTCTTCGTCGGTGTAGGTCGCGGGTTCGATCGCCGCGTACTTGCCCTTCTCGCGCGCCGTCTTGCGCTCGGTGTGGATCGCGAGCGTGCGCGAGATCGCGACGATCTCCGCCCGTTGGTTCATCTTCACGCTGGCGTAGGTGACGAGAACCGAGCGCTCGGCGAACTCCGACTTCTTCTCGACGACGGACTCAGTGCCGCCGAAGCTGAAGAGCTGATCGCCCTCGAGCAGCGGGCGGTACCAGTCCACGTGCTGCCCGAGACGAAGACGTGGATGCCGCGGAACGACGGGCGCTTCACCGATCGATCGGGCGGGTCACCGTAGAGCGGCCGGTTGAGGGCGATGCCGATCATGGGCGGTGCGATCTGCGCCGCCCCAGCGCGTCGCCGTCGCCGTAGTCCTCGGACGTGAAGAGCGGGTTGTCGTCGCCGTAGCCGCGTGCGAAATTGCGCATCGCGTCATGCGTGGCGCGTCGTGAGGTGCTCGTCGCGCGGGCGAAGGCGACCAGCGACCGACCATCGCCTTGGCGCGCTCGATGTCCTCTTCTCTGAACTGGTAGTCGGTCGCCTTTTCGAACTCGGCTGATGTCGTCGTCATGAGATCGACTCCTCGGGTCGCGGACCGCCGCAGCCCTAAAGAGTATCCTCAAAAGAGAGGAGCTGCCACTTCGTCAGCGGGTTGTACTCGGGAGGTGGTGGTAGATATCAGCGCCGTCCCATGCGGCCCGCCGGCGGGCGTCGCGGTCGTATTCGATTCGGGTGTGCTCGTCGAAGACAACAATGGGCCGAGTCTCGAGGTCGTACTCGGGCCACTCGGCGAGACCTGCGCTGCTCGGTACTCCCGTGCGAGCGAAGTTGAGCCAGGTCTCGTGCATCGTCGCGGCGAGCTCGGCCGGTTCGGCGCCACAAACAGGAACTGGCCAATGGCGGTGGACATGTCATCGAATACGAAGGGCCACTCCATGCCGTGTCCGGCCCGATCCGTCCGTCGAATACAGGTGACTCCCACGCAAATTCGTACAGCCACGTGCGGGCGCCGTTACGGACCCGTCCCTCGACCGCGCGAAGGTTCGGGATACGAAACCCGCGGTCGCCCTCGACCGTCCACTCGATCCGCTCGTCGGATCGCTTCGGGCTCGGTCTCGCGGTAAACGCGTCTTGACGCGGTCTTCCCAGTCGCGCCGTTCGAAGACGCGCGGCGACGTGACCTCGGGTCCTCCGAACTCTTCATCAATTTGAAGAGCGTCATCTCGTGGCGGTTCGTCCCGATGATCATGTCGACCCACGCGGTGTCGCCGGCGTCGTGAGCATCGTTCACAGAACGCGGCTGGTAGTCGGTTTCGTTCACCGGGTAGAAGGGGACGGTCAGGTCTCCGAATCGTTCGTCGTACGTTCCTTCACGCAGCGCTGCGAGCAGCGCTGCTTGGGCGTCGAGAAGTTGCTCAGGCGTGAGAGCCGACGAAGTCGACTTCCGGGCGCTACGCCGAGGCCGAGTTGCTCGAAGAAAGCTTCGGCGATCGCGGCCGCGACGTTCGGGCGGGAACCCCCACAGCGTCGTACCTCCTGCACTCTGGCTGATGGCGCGCCGGAACAGTCCGCGGGCTTGGGGGCATGCGGCCAACGATTGCGTGTAGTTCGCTCCGGCCGACACCCCGAAAACCGTGATGTTGTCCGGGTCACCGCCGAAAGCTGCGATGTTGTTGCGGACCCAACGCAACGCGGCGACCTGATCCGCGATGCCGTAGTTCCCCGATCCACTATCCGTCCGGGACGCAGGCTCCTGTGTGCAGGAAACCGAGCGCGCCGAGCCGGTAGTTGAACGACACGAACACAACGCCGTCACGCGAAAAGGTGTGGCCGTGATTTCCCGGTGCGGAACCCGAGCCAAACAGGTACGCGCCGCCGTGAACCCACAACATCACCGGCAGTCTTCGCGTCGGAGGGTTCCGCGGGGGCCCACACGTTTACACGCAGGCAATCCTCGCCCTGGACCTCTGACTCCATTCCTAGGAGCGCCATCTCGGTGACGGGTTGCGGGCAGACGGGCCCGAACTCGGAACAATCCCTTGTGCCGTCCCATGGTTCCGGATCCTCCGGAAGGCGCCAGAGACGATCACCGAACGGCGCTGCGGCGTACGGAATGCCGTCGGAACACGATGGAGTCACCTTCGATGATTCCGGAGACCGCTCCGGACGTCGTTTCCATAACAGTCGAACGCATGGTGATCCCCCGTCTCGATGTGAGCGACTCGAACTTCTCCGAGTCGCCGCTTGGCAATGAACAGTATCCTCTTTTCGCCGCGCTCGACCGAGTCGGCCCGATCGGCCGATCTCCCGGTTCGGGTTCAGGTGGTCGCTTCTGCCTTCTCTGAAGCGATCGATTGCGCCCAGGTTTCGAGGCGGTGCCAGAGGCGCTCTCGGGTGCCGGCGAAGTTGTGCATATGACCCGACCGCGGCAGCACGAACGTCGTGATGTCCGTCGATGACGAATACGCAGCGGGTTCGGTGCGAGGGTCCGGGCAAACATCGACTTCGCCGTTCGCGATGAGGACGGGCACATCGATTGCGGCAGCTTCGTCGACGACGACGTTGGGTCCGAGTGGTCCTCGCTCGGGGGCGAGGTTCGGCCCGCCGGGCATGTGCGGTGACGACCATGCGGGAACGTTGCCGTCTGCTCGTGTGGGAAAGCCGATCAGATCTTCAGCGACGATGTCGTCGGGTACGTCGCCGTAGTGGAACACCGGCCGGAAGGGGTGATCAACGCCTCTGTTCGACGCCATCCGGGCGAGCAGCTCGGACACGGGAAGGTCGCCGGTGGACACTGTCGTGCAGATCGCGCTCCATCCCAGCATGGCGACACCGTCGAACGTGGGGTGTCGGGCTTGGAGGACCGTGAGGAGCAGCCCTCCGTAGGACTGGCCCATACCAACGACCACTGAACCCACCACAGCGGGCAGTCGCTCGTCGATCGTGCCGCGTTCGAGTCGAGTGAGCACCGCCTTCGCGGTGGCTGCATTGATCGCCGCGATCTGAGCATGGTTGAAGGCGGCCGCCGGGATACTGGACTCGCCGACGCCGATGTGGTCACACGCGACGAAGATGCATCCGTGAGCGGCGTGGTACTCGGCCTGGCTGTAGCCGGTGCGCCCAGGCAACTGAAGGTCGAAGTACTGCCGGTTGTAGCCGCCTCCAGGCCACCCGAACATCACGATCGGCCTCTCACACAGGTCGCCGTGGTCGGGAGCGACAACGGTCAACGCAGTCGAGAGCTGCTCGCCACCCGCAAGGTCGACATCGACCTCGATTCGCAGGTCGATCTTCAGTACCACCTGGTCCTCCTTCGATGCCAGGATGAGTGTACTGATATGGGCGGTGGGCGAGGCCTTCTACCGCATGACCGCGGCGAGCGCGTCGAGGTGGCGTCGCATGCGGTGACGCGCCAGGTCCTGATCGCCCGATTCGACGGCGGCGGCGATGCCCTCGTGTGTCCGATGCACCTCCGCACGAATCTGCTTGCGCACGCGGTCCGCGAGCCGTTCGATTTGGTAGAGCCGACTGAGCCGAATGAGGACGAGCGAAATGAGCTCAAGTGCTCGGCTGTGCGCAGCAGCTGCGATCGCGGCGTGCAAGTCATGAACGACTTCGGCCCGTTCGGCTTCGGAGCTGGTCGATTCGCGTTTCAATGCGTCCTGCATGCGCTCTGCCCCCTCGGAGTCGATACGAGCAGCGGCCATCCCGACGATGGCAACCTCGACCCCGCTTCGTAGCTCAGCCAGATCACGCAGGTGCATCCCACGGCGCGCTAGATAGATCGCCGCGATGTCGGTGGCGGGCTTCACACTCGGCGCTACAACGAAGAGACCTCCGCCCGGCCCGCGTCGCATACCGCGATGTGCTGATGTTCGAGAAGGCGGACTGCTTCCCGGAACACAGCTCGGCTCACCCCTTCGCGCTCGATGAGCTCGGTTTCGGTGCCGATGAGCTCGCCGGGTTGCATCGCGTCGGCAACAACAATTCGTGTAATGCCGCGCGCGACGATCTCCGCGCGCTTGACCGCTCGACCGTCATTCGCCATGACGTCTTCCGGCAGCATTTGTCGCGTCGAACGCCGCCGGCGTAGGTAGGAGGCCTCGGCTTCGAGGTGCTTACGCATCCGGTGCCGCGCTAGCCCGGGGTTGCCTGCGAGAATCGACTTTGCAATCTGCGCATGGGCATGTTCGGTGTCCTTACCCATACTGCTCTTGAGACTCCTCCAGTCTCGCGAGTACAAGAGCGAGACTCGGTTGAGTACCTCTACGAAGAGTTCGAGCGCGGGATTTCCGGTTATCGACGCCACGAGGGAGTGCAGCGCTCGCGGATCCTCCGCTGCTGTGGTGTCGCCGCCATCGACGAACAAGCGCAGGGACTCCAGGTCACTCTCGGTTGCGCGGTCTGGCGCTAGCTCACTACCGATCTCCTCCAAAACGATGCGCGCCTCGAACACCTCGTCGAGCTGCGCATCGACGCGATGCAGGTACACGACCACCGCGTCAATCACGGCTTCGACCGTGGGCTCGGTGATGACGAGACCGCCACCAGGACCGCGACACGTCCGCCGCGACTTGCTGATGCTCAACAAGTCGAACTGCCTCGCGTAACACGGCGCGGCTCACGTCGTAGCGCTCCAGCAGGTCGGCCTCCGACCCGAGCACATCGCCCACCGGCCAACCCAACGCAATCACGTCTTCGATGATTCGGTCTGCGACCAGGGCGGCCCGCTTCGCGTTCGAACCAGCACCCGAACGCCCCGCGTCGACGGGCGGATTCCGGGTCGTCGAAGCCATCGACGAAGGGTATCTCCCCCCTCTCGGAGGGCCCGACGATCGACCAACGGCTTGCGTTTCTCCCTGCGTATACAGTGTCCTCAAATTGGTAGGACTCACCTGCACCACGGACCGGGCGCGAATGAGGCGAGATATGACCGACGAAGCCATCACGTCACCAGCCGCAGAAGCCTTCGCCGCCATTCTCGATGGGACAGAGGCTCCCGATACCGAACAGCTCCTCGAGCTCTTCAGCCAGCTCGACCCGGTCTCGGTTGACGCCATGCTTGGCTTGTGGCGCGCGGTCGCGTTCGGCAGGACTCCCCGCGACCCCATCGCGGTCCAGCCCGAGCCTGGCCCGTTGCCGCGGCGCGAGGGCCTCGGCATAGCCAAGTTGTATGGCAAGCGCTTCCTCACCCGTGACGACGCCGAGCCGATCGTGTGCCGCGCCGAGGACGGCTCGCTCGTCGCGTCCGCTGACTTCGGCGTGGCCCGCCTGCGCGAGCTCGCGTTCCGGGGCACATCCAGCGCCGCGATGGTCTACGACCAGCAGCCGTGGATCGACTACTTCCGCAAGGTTGACGACGACACCCTTGTAGGGCTGATCGACATGAAGGGCAAGCCGATTGCCACCGGCTTTTTCCTGCTGCGCGGCTGACGGAGCGCGGCCAGCTGAGAGCGATACCGACCATGGTGCAGCTCACGGCGCCATGCGTCCGGATTCGGCCGACTCTTCGACCCGGTCTGCGTCGCGTCGCATGAGTTGGACGATCGGGATCGTTCGGTCGAGGCGGGCCGCGCGGCGGCGGTAGTTCGCGAACGCGGGGAAGACACGATCCGCGAGCAGCCACAGTCTTCGCGCTCACCTTCGTCGTGCACCACCGTCGCGTGCATCGGGATCTCACCGAAGGTGACGTCCGGATGCGCACACAGGTTGTGAAACCAGGCCGGATGTCTCGCGTCGCCGGCATTCGACGCGACGATCGTCACGAGATCACCGTCGTGGAAGTAGATGATGGCGTTGCGTCGCAGTGCACCACTCCGCGCACCTCGGGTCTCGAGCACCGCGGTCGGGAAGACGAGCGTGCTCGCGAACCGCCCGCGGGTAACCCGCAACAGAACCGGGTCGAACTTCCAGTTGACGTGTCGCGAGATGAACCGCGCGACCCGGGTCGCGGCGAGAGCGGCGTAGGCCCGACCGATCACACCTGGGGGTCGGGTCGGGTCGACGTATCGGAGTTTGGCAGCCAATGTGGGGCCATCCTCGATGGTCATCATCGATGGTAATCAGCGGATTACCCTGGCAGCATGGCAGAGCCTGCACCGACGCGCCAACGGCTCCTCGAAGCGGGCATGGCGCTGTTCGCCGAGCGGGGCTTCCGAGCAACCGCCGTAGGCGACATCGAGGCCGCGGTCGGCCTCCAACCCGACGCGGGGCCCTGTACAAACACTTTTCGAGCAAGCAAGCGCTCCTCGAAGCGGCGGTCCGCACCTACCTCGACAACACTGCAGCCGGCGCGGCGGAGATCGGCGACGTCCCCATCGATGCACTCGGCACGGACGCCACCGTGCTGCGCACGATCGTCACGGGCCTCGGACGCTGGTTCCTCGGCGAGATGGACCGGCTCAAGGACCTCACCTGCGTACTCGAACACGAAAGCGCACGCATGCGCGAGATCGTCGCCGACGTCAAGACCGACATCGTCGACCTCAGCTACCGCACTGCCGCCTCGTTCATCGTCGCAGTTGCACCCGACACCAACGACCCAGAGGCAACCGCCGTCGTCCTCCTCGGCGCGCTCGTCGCGCTCCGACGCACGGCGTGGACTTTCGGAGCGGCACCACTCGACCTCGACGACGAACGCGCGCTCACGGCATGGACGGAAATCAGCCTCGCGACCCTCGACACACCCCGCAACGCCGACCGGAATTGAAACCCGCGGTAGACCTCCCCACGCCCGAACCCGCGTTAAACCGACGAGGAACGGCAGCGGGTTTGCGGGATGTTTCGGTCTGGGTACCTCCGGACCATGCGCAGATGGGTCCTGTTCGCGATCGTCTTCCCGGTCGGCGCCTGGCTCCTTGACCGCGTCGCCGACCGCCTTGCCGTGCAACGCGGCGAAGACCGAATCACCGCTCTCCTCCGTAGGCCGCACCAGTTACGAGCGGCACGCCGCCGAGCTTGACTCGGTGCCGAACACACGCACGTCGTCCGTTTGGCGCGTGGTAGGAGCGGGGAGGACGTTCACAGCATTTGCCGGTGTCCTGGGGGTTCGGCGTGACATCAGTTGCCGTGGTCGCACACTCTGGAAAGTCGCTCGGCGGCGGGCTCGGAGAGCTGCGCTCGATGCTGAACACGGCGGGGGTGTCGGATCCACTGTGGTTCGAGGTGCCGAAGTCGAAGAGGGCGCCGAAGCGAGTGCGCAAGGCGTTGACTGCGCGGTGCGGATCTCGTGTTCGTCTGGGGCGGCGACGGCATGGTGCAGCGATGCATCGACGTGCTGGCCGGGTCCGACGCGACGGTCGCGATCCTTCCGGCCGGCACTGCGAACTCTTCGCGACGAATCTCGGCATCCCGAAGGATCTCGACGACCGCCGTCGAATCGGCTTGCACGGGGGCCGGCACGCAGTTCGATGTCGGCCGTCATCAACGGCGAGCATTTCGCGGTGATGGCCGGCGCCGGGCTTCGACGCAGCTGATGATCCGCGACGCGGACGGCGCCCTGAAGAATCGATTCGGTCGCGCCGCGTACATCTGGACGGGCGCGAAGAACTTCGCGCGCGCCGCGCGATCGGCACGCGCATTCGCGTCGACGGGCAGAAGTGGTTCAACGGGAAGACGAGCTGCGTGCTTGATCGGAAACGTCGGCAAGATCATGGGCGACATCGCCGCGTTCCCCGACGCGCGTCCCGACGACGGCCTGCTGGAGATCGGTGTCGTGACCGCCAAGGGCGCGTGGCAGTGGTCGCGCACTTTGGCCCGAACCGTTGCCGGCAAGGCGGAGAAGTCGCCGTTCGTGCAGGTCGTCGAAAGGAAAGGCGTTCGACATCCGGTTCGTCGAAGAAGATCGCCTACGAGCTCGACGGTGGTGACCGGAAGCCGACGGCGCGTCTGCGCATCAAGGTGCGGCCCGGCCGCGGTGACGGTCTGCGTGCCCGAGTCGGTCGCGCATGAGTACCGCGACCCCGGTCCCGGAAACCTGGGAGCTCACCGGCGACGACGCCCGACGACTTCTCGAGTCGTCGGGGCCGCCGCCGACTGCTGCGCGACGCGTTCGTTCGCCTACGTGTCGCCGACGGATTCAGCCACGCCCGTTCGCTCGCGTACGCAACGTCTCTCGTGTTCGTCCAGGCGACGATCGCCCTCGTCGGTTTCGCCAGCGCACGGGGTCAGGGCTCGAACGACGTGATCGTGCGGACGATCAAAGCGGTGTTCCCCGGACCGGCCGGCCAGCTGCTGACGCAGGCCGTCGTGCAAGCGAACCACGCCGGCCTGTCGCACCGCTGGGCGGGCTTGGCGTTCGGGCTGCGTCGGCACGCTCGTCACCGGCAGCACGCTGCTCGGACAGGTCGAACGAGGCATCAACCGGATCTACGGCGTCGAACAGGACCGTCCGACGCTCGCAGAAGTACGGGCTCGCACTCGCTCTTGGCCGTGACGGCCGGCGCGTTCGATGATCGGCGCGTTCGCGCTGTTGGCCTTCGGGCATTCGATCGGCAACTCGATCGACAACCACGCGCTCAACCGGGTCTGGGGCGTCGCACGCTGGCCGCTCGCGGTCGCGCTCGTGCAACCGCGGCGACGACGATGGTTTTCCGTTACTCGCCGCGCCGCCACCAACCGGCGTCTGTCGTGGCTGGCGTTCGGCGCCGCCGTCTCGACGACGCTCTGGCTCGTCGTCACCATCGGCCTCGGCACGTTCTTCTCGGTGAGCAAGTCGTTCGGTCAGACGTACGGACCGCTTGGCGGGCATGGTCGCATTGTTGCTGTGGGCGTTCCTGGCGGCCGTCGCGCTGCTGTTCGGCGGCGCGACCGCGGCGCAACTCGAAGCGGTACGCGCCGGGAATCGCGAACCCCAGGACCCAGAGAAGGTCGAACACTCCGAACCGGAAATCCGGCGGGTAACAGGGGGAAGGCGCCGGCGCTCGACGAGCGCAGTCGCGATGACGGCTTGCCGACGCGCCGAGTCCGACCCCGGATGCCGCACCCAGATCCGATACGGCGGAGCGAGTTTCGCCGGGTGATCGAAGGCGTGATCGGGGTTCCGGCCACCGAGGGCAACGCAGGTCGACGTCTTGCGCAACGGCGACGAGATCTTCCCCGCGATGCTCGACGCGATCGAGCGGCGCTCACGCGCACGATCGACTTCCTCACGTTCGTCTATTGGGAGGGTGCCATCGGTCGGGAGTTCGCCGCACGGACTGGCGGAGCGTGCACGAGCCGGCGTCCGGGTGCGCGTGCTTCTCGACGCGTGGGGCGCCAAGCCGATCGAACGATCCCTCGTGACGACGATGCAGGAGGCCGGCGTCGTCGTTCGCTGGTTCCGTCCGCTTCGGCGGTTCCGGCCCAACGAGATCAACCATCGAACCCACCGCAAGGTTCGTGATCGTCGACGAGGCGATCGGCTTCGTCGGCGGCGTCGGTATCGCCGACGAGTGGCTCGGCGAATGCGCGCGACGCGTCCGAATGGCGCGACACGCATTTCCGGATCACGCGGTCCGGTCGGTCGACGGTCTCCGCGCCGCGTTTCTCGACAACTGGGCCGAGACCGACGAGCAATTGTTCGACGACACGACGTCGACCGCTTTCCCGAACAGCCCCAGGCCGGCATCGGTGATCGCGCAGTGCGTACGGGGCGCGTCGGAAGACGGGCCACAGCGACGTGTTCACGCTGTTCCGCACGCTCTGCCAGGTCGCGCGGCACCGGCTCCGCATCACGACTGCGTACTTCGTTCCCGACGCCGAGATCATCGAACGTCTCGTGCAGACGCGGTCGAGCGCGGCGTGGCGGTCGAGCTCCTCGTTCCCGGGCCCGCACGCCGACAAGCGATTCGTGCAACTCGCGGGCGAAGCGCGCGTACAGACCTTGCTCGAGCGGGGCGTCGACGATATGGGCGTTCCAGCCCTCGATGTTGCACGCGAAGATCATGACGGTCGACGGCATTGTCGCCAACATCGGCTCGGCCAATCTCAACGCGCGATCCACAAGCCTCGACGAGGAGATCAACGTCGTCGCAATCGACGCGACCTCGTGGCGACGCTCGACCGACAGTTCGACGAGGATCTCGCGCGGAGCATTCGCCTCGAGCCCGGTCGCTGGAAAGATCGCTCGACGGTGCAGCGCGTGTAGCGAAGCACTCGTCGCGCCGGTCAAGCGGCTGTTCTGAGTCACCAAGATCAGGTGACTCGCGGGCTCCTCCGGGACCGGATCGGGCAGCGCGGCGTCGGCCCGTTCCGCGACCTCTACCGGTTGACCGAACGACAGCACGCGACCGCCAAACGCAATCGACGTGATGGCGAACCAGGCCCAGCCCATCGCCAGTCCGGCGAGCACATCGGTCATCCAGTGCACGCCGAGGAAGACCCGCGTTGTCGCGACCGCTACGGCGATTGCGGCTGCGTTGCCGCGAGGAGGGCTTTCGCTCGCTGCGAGCGACCGCGGCCGAGCAGAAGCGCGACCGCGGCAAATGTGGCGGCCGCCGTCATGGCATGGCCCGACGGGAACGACGAACCCGAGAAGCCGGTGAGGCGGTGGATGTCCGGCCGCGCCCGATCGACGATCAGCTTCGTCACGTTCTGGAGGATCAGCTCGCCGACGACCACTACCAGCGATAAATCCGATCACAGCCCGGGCCCGCGTGCGCCTGAACTCGACGCCCGCGGCCAGTACCGCCACCACGATCATAAGCGGCGTTCCTCCGAAGAGGCTGACGTCGCGCAGGAAGTGGGTCGAACCCACCGTCGCGTGGGCTGCACCCCATCGCGCCGCGCTGAGGTCGTAGCGCGCCAAGCCGGCGTTGTGCTGCACCATCACCAACAGCGCGCCCGATTGCGATGACGCCCGACAGCACGATCGTCAGCGCGATCGTGAGCGCCAGTCCGGTAGCGGTGCGGACATCGACGCGCGACCTGATCAGCGCGCGCAGGCGGGGATGGCTTGCGACCTCGTCGACGACGGTGGCCGATGTCGCACGCGGGGCAGCGGGATCAAGATTCGGTAATCGCCACACGAGCAGGCCGACCAGCAGCGCGGCAACGCACACGTTCGCGAGAACGACGAGTATCACAGCCACACGCGACTCCCTTCGTTCTTTAGGTGTTGCCCACGGACGGGTGGGGGAAAACCCTTCCGGAGGACGACCGTGACAACACCACAGGTTTCACTGCTCACGCCGAGCGCGACGGCGAATCGCGCGAGGCACGCCTCGACGCATCCGGCTCGAGCTGCGGCCACCGTGATGATCGGCGGGTACGTCGTGCTCACGATTGTCATGCTCGGCATGGGGCTTCTGTTGATGCACGCGTTGAGCGGCTCCGTCGGGCGATGGGACGAACATGTCAATCAGACGCTCGCGCGGCATCGCACTACTGACTGGAACGACGTGACCAAAGACGCCACGTCCTTGGTCAATACATTGCCCGCGGTCGCCATTGCCGCCGTCGTGGCCGGCGTCCTGGCGCTACGCCGCCGGTTCCGGGAAGCCGCGGTTCTGGTATTGGCGCTCTTCCTGGAGATCACGGTGTTTCTCTCCGTGACGTTCGTGGTCTCCCGTCCGCGTCCCAACGTGCCTCGGTTGAACGCAACGCCGTCGACGTCGAGCTTCCCGTCGGGGCACACTGCGGCCGCGACCGTGATCTTCATCGGGATCGCGGTGATCGTCGCCTGTCGCACCGACAAGTGGTTGGCCCGAGTGATCAGCGCGGTCGCCGCGACGGCAATCGTCCTTCTCGTCGGTTTCGGTCGCGTGTATCGCGGCATGCACCATCCGAGCGACGTCTTCGCCGGGCTGTTGCTTGGACTTGCGTGCCTGGCCGTTGCTGTCGCCGCGCTACGGACCTTCGCCGCCGCACGCGCCGCGAACCAGAAGGATCTCGAAGACGGCGTAGACACGGCGGAGGCAAGCGCACCAAATTCTTGTCGACGCGCGGTAGGTCGTCCGGTTGCTCGGAGTCGCCGAGCGGATCGCCGGGAAGCGGGTGGCTTAAGTGGGCGCTGGCGGGCTCGAACCGCCGACCGCCTGCTTGTAAGGCAGGTGCTCTACCGACTGAGCTAAACGCCCCGGAACGGGACCAGCATGGTACCGAGCGGCGGGCGGAGGCTTGGCGAGGCGGGCATCGGGGGAAGACCCCTCGATGAAAACACTCTTGCGTTTCGCAGCCCCGGCATTGCTCACGGTCTTGGCGCTGGCGGGCTGTTCGTCGTCGAAATCGGCGGCCGCCAAGAAGGACGTCACGATCACCGCGTGCACGGCCGACCCGGGCGGCGGGCATCCGACCGCAACCGGCAAGATCGTCAACCACAGCAGCAAGGCCAGCGCCTACGCGATCCACGTGGAGTTCAAAGACGCCTCCGGCAACGCGAGCGGCGACGGCGTCGCGGCCGTCTCGAGCGTCCAGCCCAACGCGACCGCGATCTGGCACGTGACCGGAACCGTCAACGCCAAGGGCCCCGTCACGTGCAAGCTCTCTTCGGTCGCCCGCACGCTCTCGCCCTGATCGCGCGTCCGACCCAATCGGGCGCACGCACCCGGGTGCGCTAAACGAAGGTGTGCTCAAGTACACCTCGCACGCGCGCCAGACCGAGCTGAGCGAAGCGCGGCGCACGGTGCGCACCGGGCTCGAGGGCCAGGACATCGAAGGCGAGCATGTCGGCGACGTCGTGGCCGTCGTCGACGAGTTGATCTCCGCTGCCCGAGAATGTGACGTGACCAAACCGGTCGAGCTCACCGTCACGACCTACGCGTTGATGACGAGTGTGCGGTTGCGCTGCGACCGGAACGTCGAGCTACGCGACGGTCCGTTCGACATCCGTGAGCGCCTGATCGAACGGCTCGTCATCGGCTTCGGTCGCCGCCGCCGCGACGACGGATCGGTCGACCTCTGGGCCGAGATTCCGCGCCGCCGCGCGACCGCGCCCGACGCCTAACGCAGCAACCCGACGACGTCGGAGACCACGAGCACGCAGACGAAGGCGCCGAGCACCCGGCGAAAGGGATTCACGCCCCGCACAACTTCGTCGACCGCCCACCAGCCGAGCGCGACCGCGCCGATCCAGTCGACGACCGTCCGCGGCGTGCCGCCCGTAACGAAGACCCGCAACACCACCGTCGCGATGAAGATCCACAGCGTCACGTTCGGGAACTGGGCGATCGTGATCCGGCCCGTACGGCGGTCGCGAAAGAACCAGTCGAACAGCCGCACCGGTGCGCTACGCGTGTTCTTCGGAAATATCGTCTTCGGACACGACCTCGATGCCGGCCACGCGCAATGCCGCCGCGGTAACCCCTTCGCCCGCGTGGAGCGTGCGCGAGAACGTGCCGTCGTAGATCTCCGCGCTGCCGCAGGACGGGCTACGGGCTTTGAGCACGGCCCGCCGCGCACCGGTCGCCCGCGCGAGCTCCACGGCGGCGCGGGCGCCCCGAACGTAGGCGTCCGTGACGTCGTCGCCGTTCACGTTCACGACCCGTTCGCCTTGCCGTTCGGCCGCGGGCCGTGGCGTCGAGAGACCGCCGCAGACCTCGGGACACACCGGAACGAGACGATGCGTGTCCGCGAGCGCTTCCACTGCGGCGCGCCGTGAATCCCCGCCTTCGTGACTGCACGCCGTACCCAACAGACACGCCGACACGAGCAGCGCCGGTCGCTCCGCCGCCGTCACGTCAGGTCACGCTCACGGGCGGGCGTCGACGCGCGCGGCGACGATCTCGATCGCCGTCCACTGTGCGGCGATGTTCCGGCTGAGCTTGCCGACGATGTCGAACGCATAGTCGACGATCTGCATCACGTCGGCCGAGTTGTTACCGCTCAGCGTCAACGCGGAGATCGCTTCGTCGACGGAGATCTTCGGGAGCGTGTCCCGCAGGGCCGCAATCTCGTCGCACAACGATTCCATGGCCCGTCCTCGATCCCGTCGTCGAAAGCTCCGTTGAGCTCCGCAGACGGTATCTCCGGTTGCCGCTCGCAGGCCGGGACTCGCATCGGTGAGCAGCGGGGGGATGCCGCTCACGTCTCGTTGTCCCGGCCCGCGCTCTGCGGCACCGGCACGCCCGGGTACGCGACCCAGGCGATCTCAGGGTTCCTCAGGCGGATTGCGCCTGCGGGACCTGTACGTCCATCTCCTCCGGACGTACTTTGCGCGGCCGCCCGCGCTTGCGCTTCTGGGCGACGATCTTGCCGTTCACGAACAGCTCGCCGCCCCAGACGCCCCACGGCTCACGCCGTTCCTGGGCGCCTTCCAGGCAGGTCGACCGCACCGGGCACTCGAGGCAGAACGCCTTGGCCGCGGCGATGTCGTCGAGCTGCTCGGAGAAGAACAGCTCGGTCATCGAGCCGGTCCCGTCGTTGCAGCGCGCGAGCTCCTGCCAGTCTGGTTCTTGAATGGTCTCGTCGGTCTCGAAAGGCTGGATGGCGAACATCGCCGATCACTCCCCGTTTTCTCGTTGTGTTCGTCGTCGTCTTCGTTGCGTCTTGCTGGGCTGGTAGTGGGTTGGGTCTCGGTGGGCGGGCGGTGGGCGTTGGTTTGGCGATTCGGGGCCAGACAAAGAGAAAGGCCGCCGGGTTGCCCCGACGGCCTTGTGGATGCTCCCTGGTAGCGGCTGCTACGGATGGGACACCTCGAGGCGTCGGGGCCGGCCGTCGTGCTTCATGGCCGTAGCCGTACCGAGCGAGAGCGGCGACCAGGGCGCAAAGACGGCCGAGACCGGGCACGGCTGGAATGCACGCACGCGCGCGTTCCCGGCCAATACGGCGGCCTGGGTTGCATACGTGCGGATATTCATGCTCGGTTCGCCTTTTCCTGCGTCCAACATTCGAGCGTTCATCGGACCATGATCCGAAAGGTGCGTCAAATGATTTTTTGACCTGGGGGTTTATCGGCTGGTAGCCGCCGCGATCTCAAGGAGAGCGGCGTGGACGGCCGGCGGCGCGGCCAGGATGTTGCCCGAACGGAGCCAGGCCCGGTCGTCGCCGGCCCAGTCGGTCACCACTCCCCCGGCCTCCCGCACGATGATCCCGCCCGCGGCGACGTCCCAGGGCCCGAGATTGAGCTCGAAATACCCGTCGAACACGCCCTCGGCCGTCCAGCACAGGTCGAGGCTGGCGGCCCCGGCCCGGCGCAGATCCTCGAACGTGCGCAGAGCAGTGGCCAGCGCCACCTCGTACCGGGGCAGGAGATCCTTGTGCCGGAACGGGAAGCCCGTCGCCACAATCCCCTGGGCCGGCGCCCTGCTACTGACCCGCAACGGACGCTCGTCGCGGAAGGCGCCAAGGCCCTTGGCCGCGCAGAACGTGCGGGCCAGCAAGGGTGCGTGCACCACTCCGACCACCGGCACACCGTCTTCGATCAGGCCGATCGACACCCCGACCGCGTCGAAGCCGTGCACGAAGTTCGACGTTCCGTCGAGCGGGTCGACGAGCCAACCGGTGTCGAAATCCTCGCCGCCGGCCTCTTCGCCGAACACGGGCAGGCCGGAATCGCGCGTGAGCAACTCCCGGATCGCCTGCTCGCTCGCGAGATCGGCTTCACTCACCCAGTCGCCGGGCGACTTCTCCCGCACACCTTCGAGATGGCCGAAGTAACTGCGCACGATGTCGCCGCCTGCGTGCGCGGCGCGGTCGGCGGCCGAGAGAAGCTCGCGGTAGTCGAGCGCGCTCATGCCAGCCCCGCCATCAATGCATCGGTGAGCTCGACGGTTCCCGCGGCGACGAGTTGGCGGCGCGCACCGATGTCGTCGATCGCGAGATCGCGTCCCTGCCGCGTCGCGTACGACCGCGCCCGCTTCGATACACGCGAGGTAGCCCGCGAGGTAATCCCACGGCGCGTGGAATCCGCCCGCGTCGAGCAGCCCGTCGAGGCTGCCGACTGCGACCTCGCACAAGCCGAGCGCGGCCGAGCCGAGCGAACGAAACTGCTTCCAGGGCAGCCACGTTTCCGGGGCACCGGTGATGTAGATCATCGACTCCTCGATCGTCTTCGCGGTCGATGCGTGGATGCGCACGCCATCGCGGAACGCGCCTTGCCCGCGTACTGCAGTGACGCACACGCCGGTCGCCTGGTTCACGACGAGGCCGGCCAATGCGCCATCGGCATCGAGCGCGCAGATCGAGGTGGCCCAATACGGGAGGCGCCGCGAGCAGTTCGTCGAGCCGTCGACCGGGTCGACAACAACGGTCACGGTCGCGCCGGCGCGTTCGTGCACGCCCGACTCCTCGCTCACGATCCGCACCGCGGCCCGTTCGAGTACACGGCACGCTTCGGCATCGGCGACGAGATCGAGCGCGTACTGACCGTCGCGATCGGTGCGCCGGCGCAGGTCGGCGGGGTCGATCGCGGCGACGGCGCGGTTCACCGCCGCGCAGCATCCGCGAACAACTCGAGCAGCGCGTCGGGAGACGTCACGAAGTCGAGGCGGGCGGCGCGGTCTCGCTGTCGGGCCGCAGCGAATACCCGATCACGACCCACCCGTTCGCGGTGTGGTCGAGCATCACGTTGTTGCGCACCGAGCCGCCGTCGGCTTCGACCTTGGTCACCACAAGCGCAGCCTGATGACCCGATACCGCGGTTTCCACCGTGATGCGCGCACCGATACGCGAGCTCTTACCGCTGTTCGCGTACGCGGCTTTCTTGGCTGCGATGAACTGGTCGCGGCGCAGGCCGTCGCGCAGCTCGGACGCGGAGAGGTCGTAGAGCAGGTCGAAATCGAGCTCGTCCCACGCGCGCTCGTACGCGATCGCGACGTCGGAAGGTCCGGGGCCCGGTTCGCGGCCGATCGAGATCCACATGAACAAGAGCAGGAGCCCGAGAATGGCCAGCGCGACGACGAGCGGCATGACTATGCGACTCCTTCGATCTGACCCGCGAGCGCGGTGTCGTTGGCGGTCAAGCCGCCGGAATCGTGGGTCGTGAGCCCGACCCGTACGCGGCGCCAGCGCACGTCGAGATCGGGATGATGGTCGGCGGCCTCGGCGAGGAACCCGATGCGCACGACGAACACGATCGCGTCGGCGAAGCTCGCCCGCTCGAACGTCTTCTCGATCTCGTCGCCGGTGCGCGACCAACCGGGGAGGGCGGCGAGCGCCGAGGTGATCTCGGGCTCGGAGAGCTTCGCCATACGCCCCATTCAACCCCTATTCACGTCTCGGCACCGACTTGGGCCACACTCGCGCGGTGCCCCTCGACCTGCCCGACTCCGAAGCTCCGACCGATGTCGAGCTCGACCGTAACGCGGGTCTGACCCTCCACTGGCCCGACGGCTCGGTCTCGCACTTCACCCTCGACGCGCTGCGCCGGAACTGCCCGTGCGCCGAGTGTCGGGGCCTGCGGGAGCAGGGCCTCATCGTGGGCCCGAAGCCACGGTCGCTGCTGAAGCTGACCGCGCTCGACGCGGAGCTGATCGGCGGCTGGGGCCTGAGCATCCACTGGAGCGACGGGCACAGCACCGGCATCTTCGCCTGGAGCATCCTGCGCGCCTGGGAAACCCCCGTCGCCGACGAAACCGCCGCCCCCGATTCGGGAGACGGGAACTAGCCGTCAGGCGCTGATGCGCTCGCTCCACCGGAAGCGGTGGTGCACAAGCGCCCGCACGATCTGGCCAGGCTGGGGTCGGGCGAAGTAGTAGCCCTGGCCGAGGTCGCAGCCGAGGTTGCGCAGCATGTGCAGCTGCATGTCGGTCTCGATTCCCTCGGCGGTGACCGTGAAGTCGAGGGCGTGGCCGAGGCCGACGATTGCCGACACGATGGCCGCGTCCTCGTGGCGCCGCCCGAGACCTTCGATCAATGACCGATCGATCTTCAAGGCGTGCACGGGCAACACGTTCAGGTCCGCGAGCGACGACTGACCGGTACCGAAGTCGTCGATGCCGATGCGCACGCCGCGCGCCGCGAGTTGCTGCAGAACGTCGGCCGCAACCTCGCGGTTCTCGACCAATACCGCCTCGTTGATCTCGAGCGTCAGGAGCGCGGGATCGAGGCGCGTCGCCGCGAGCACGGAGTCAACGATCGAGACGAGCTCGGGATCGGTGAGCTGGCGGGCGGAGAGGTTGACCGCAACCGAGAGCGGCGATTCGTGCGGGAGCTCCGCGCACCAGCGCGCGGTCTGCGAGCACGCTTCGTGCAACACCCACGCGCCGATCGGCACGATGAGGCCGGTCTCCTCCGCGATCTCGAGGAAGTCGGCGGGCTCGAGCAGACCCATCTCCGGGTGCTCCCACCGCACGAGCGCTTCGATACCGATCATCTCGGAACGGGCAAATGCAACGACGGGCTGATAGTGCACGCGGAACTCACCGCGCACGAGAGCCCGGCGCAGCGAGCTCTCGATCTCGAGCCGGCGGACCGCACGGTCGCGCATGGCTTCGTCGAAGAGCTCAACCCGACCCCGACCAAGTTCCTTGGCCGCGAACACGGCAACATCGGCGTCGCGGAGCAGGCGGGTGGGCGTGTCGTCTTGGCCTTCGGACACGATCACGCCGACACTCGCGCCGAGGAACACCTCGTCTTCGCGCAGCGAGAACGGTTGGTCGAAGACGGCGCGCAACCGGCGGGCGAGTGCGAGAACATCGTCGACTTCCACGACGTTGTGACACACCACCGCGAGCTCGTCACCACCGAGCCGAGCGAGGCGGTCGCCGCCGCGCAGGATGCGACTCAGCCGGCTCGCGGCGGTCGCGAGCAACTCGTCGCCCGCCTCGTGGCCGAGGCTGTCGTTCACGACTTTAAAGTGGTCGATGTCGAGCAGCACCAGGCCGACGCGCGCGTCGTCACGACTCGCGTCGAGCGCGTCCTGCAACCACTCGATCAACATCACGCGGTTGGGCAGCTCGGTCAGCGGATCGTGCCGGGTGCGGTGCGCGAGCTCGGCTTCGATCCGGCGGTGCTCGCTGACGTCGTACGCGGCGCCGACGAGCTGTACGCAGGCGCCGTCGGCGTCGACGAGCGGGGTGACGTCGACGGCAACGCGCCGGGGCGGTGTGGCTCCCCACTCCGCTTCGAACGCGATCGGGCGGCACTCGCGTGCGGCCCGGGCAAAGGCTCGAATGTGCGCGACGAGTGCGTTGGCGGGCACGACATGGCGCAGGTCGCGCCGTCGCGGAGTCGCCGCCGAGCAGCTCTCGGTAGGCGTCGTTCGTGTAGATGAAACGGAACTCGTCGCCGCCGTCGACCGCGACCGCGAACGCGGGATGGGGCAGGAGGTCGAGCAGCGTGGTGTCCGCGCCGTCGTCGCGGCCGGTCACGGACGCGATGGGCGCAAGACCCGACCGGCTCCGCGACTCGTCTCCACTCGTATTGCTTGGATGCCACCTCTGCATGTCACCGCTCCCCGAAGCTCTTCTCGATTGTCGGCACTGCGGTGGTCGACCTGAACGCAAAAGGCCCGATTCGGGGCGTCGTCGGCCGGGCCCAGGCCGGTATCGTGACCGGATGACCTGCCCGGCGTGCGGCCTGCCCGTACCGGAAGGTGCACGCTTTTGCTCGGAGTGCGGACAGCGTCTGATCGCCGCAACCGACGAGCGCCGCCTCGTCACCGTGTTGATGGCGGACCTGGTCGGCTTCACCGCGCTGTCGGCCGGCAGTGACCCGGAGCAGGTGAAACGCCTGGTTGACGCCTGTTTCGACGCCCTGGTCGTCGACATCGTCGACTTCGGAGGCCGCCTCGACAAGATCGTCGGCGACGAGATCGTGGCCCTGTTCGGGGCGCCGATCGCCCACGAGGACGACGCGGAACGCGCCGTCCGCGCCGCGCTGCGCATGCACGACACGCTGGCCGCGCTCGCCCCGGATCTCGGCATCCGGGTGCGCATGCGCGTGGGCGTCAATACCGGCGAGGTGTTGGTCGGGGCCATGCGGGCGGGCGGCGACCCCACGGTGATGGGCGACGTCGTGAACACCGCCTCGCGCCTACAAAAGATCGCCGAGCCCGGTCAGGTGATCGTCGGGCCCGCCACGCACGCGGCAACGCGCACGGTGGTGCGCTACGAAGACCTCGGACCGCAGGGGCTACGCGGGCGCGAGGAGCCGGTCGAGGCGTACCGCGCCATCGAAGCGCCCGAGCCGCCGGGCCGGCGCCGGGCGAGCGAGCACGCACCGCTATTCGGGCGCGATGCCGAAGTGTCCACACTCGAACAGGTCGTCGCGCTGGCGAGCCGCAAGCAGCGCGCGCACCTCGTGCTGTTGTCGGGCGACGCGGGCGTCGGCAAGAGCCGCCTCGCGAGCGAGCTCGGCGTGCGCGCCGCGCAGAACTTCGGCGCGGAAGTGCTGACCGGCCAATGCATCCCCTACGGCGACGCGAACGTGTTCGTCGCGGTGGCCGAAGCCGTGCGCCGCGTGCGTGCGATTGCGACGGCGACTCCAACGGCGACGTCGAGCTCGCGCGCACGCGTGCAGGAGCGCGTCGCCGCCGCGCTCGAGCTGCCGGCCGAGGCCGCGGAGACGGAGCGCATGGTCGAGGGCCTCCTGTACCTGATGGACGGCGTGGCGCGCCCGGGGGTCGACCCCACCCGCGCGCGACGACGCGCTGCGGTCGACCATCGCGTTCTTCGAAGCGCTGTCGAACCACGCGCCGCTCGTGCTAACGCTTTCCGATCTGCATTGGGCCAGCGACGAGGCCCTGGAGTTGTGCAACCGCATGTTGGCGCGGCTGCACGACCGGCCGTTCGTGCTCGTCGCTACCACGCGGCCCGGCCTGGAAGAGCGCTGGAAGCCCGCGCCGGGCAAGCACAACGAGCTCGCGTTGCATCTCGACCCGCTCGACCGCGACTCCACCGCCGCGCTCGTGCGGGCGTTGTTCTGCGGCGAGGCCGACAACGAGACGGTCGAATTCCTGCTCGAACGGAGCGGCGGAAATCCCTTCTTCGTCGAGGAGCTCGTCGCGTTCGTGCAAGAGACCCGCGACAGCGACCGCTTGCACGAGCTGCCGGCCACGCTGCACGGATTGGTCGCGGCCCGCCTCGACGCGCTCGAAACATCGGAACGTTCGCTCCTCGAAGACTGCGCCATCGTCGGCGGCAACGGCTCGGTCGCGGCGGTGCTCGCACTCGCGGCCCGGCCCGACGCCCGGCGCCTGCTCGACAGCCTCGTCGAGCGCGACTTCCTCGCGATCGACCACGACGAGTTCCACTTCAAGTCGGAGCTGATCCGCGAGATCGCGTACGGCACCCTGACGAAAGCCGAGCGCGCCCGGCGCCACGCGGTCGTGGCGCCCGTCCTCGCAGCCAAGGGCGAACAGACCATCGACCAGACCGCGGATCATCTCGCCACCGCGGCCGAGCTCGTCGACGAGTTGGGCCTGGTCGACGGAGTGCCGACCGACGTGCGCGCCCAGGCCGTCGACACGCTGATGCAGGCCGCCGAACGCGACGAAGCAGTCGAGTCATGGCTCGCGGCGGAGCGCCACCACGACCGCGCCCTTGCCCTGCTCGGCGACGAGAACACCGACCAGCACCGCACGGCCTTGTTGGGCCGGGCGCGGGCACGCGTGCAACGCCGCTTCCTCGACGAAGCGCGCGCCGATGCAATCACCGCGCTCCAGGACTCGCGCGCGGTCGGCGACCGCCGGCGCGAGGCAATCGCCCTCACGTTGATCGGCGACGGCGAAGCTGCGGCCGGCGCGTACGACGCCGCTGAGGAGACCTTCGGCGACGCGCTCGCGCTGTGGCGCGAGCTCGACGACGAATCCGGCGCCGCGGGCGTGCTGCGCGGCCTGGGCATGACACATCTCTTCCGCGGCGACCTCGACCAGGCCGAGCGGTTCGTTTCGGAAGCACTCGGCTCGTTCCGATCGTCGGCGAACCAACGCGGCGCGGCGTGGGCGTTGCAGAACCTGGCCTGGATCTCCTTTTCGCACGGCAACATCCCGCGCGCCGAGAACCGGCTCGAGGAATCGGCCGACCTGTTCGGCGAGCTCGGCGACTGGGGCGGTCTGAGTTGGGCGTACGGGCTCCTCGCCTTCGTCCGTTACAACCAGGGTCGGCTCGAAGAAGCCGCCGCGATCGCCGAGCACATCGCGATCGAAGGGCGCGAGACCGGCAACCGCTGGGCCGTCGGGATGATGGACGTCCTGCTCGCGAACGTCGCGCTGTGGAGCGGCCGCACGCACGAGTGCACGGAGCGGGGTCACAGCGCGATCGCGTTGTTCCAGGAGCTCGCCGATCCGTGGGGCGAGGTCATGGCAACGGCCTCGGTGGTGCGCGCCCACGCCGAGCTCGGCCAGGACGACGCGTACGAGGCGGCACTGGCGCGCTACTACGAGGTGGCGCGCACCCGGCCCGACGAGAACATGCGGCTCATCCCGAACATGGTGGAAGCGTCGGTAGAGCTCCAACGAGGGAACGCAGAGGCGGCCGCAACCGCGCTCGCGGTCGTCGACGTCGGTGACGCCAACCAACTCGGCGCCGCGGATGCCGCCGCCGCGATCGGGTTGGCCCGCCTGCAACTCGGCGACGTCGAACGCGCGATCGAGGTGCTCGCCAGTCCGTACACCGTTGCCACCGACGACGGACCGAAGCTCGCGCTCGGCTGCCGGCTCGCCCTGGCCTACGCCGTCGCGCACCGGTGCGAGGATGCCCGCGATGTTCTGCAGACACTCAACGAACGCACCGGCGGCACGTACTCCGACCGGATGATTGCGCTGTGGGCGGAGAGCCTCGTGCACGTGCAGACGGGCAGTGGCGACGGCCGGGGCAGCGCCGACGCCGCGCACGCGATCGCGACCGCCACCGACGCCCGGCTCGAGCAGGCCATCGCCGCCCTGGCCCGGGCCCACATTCTGGAAGCTCTCGCCGACGACGAAGCCGAGGCCACGCGCGACGACGCCGAGCGCCAACTCGATTCGTTGCAGATCACGGGCGACGGTTGGCGCCGCGTGTTCGCGCTCGCTTTCGAAGGGGTACAGGTGGCGAGATGACGGAGATTTCGGAGAGATACAACCGCTTGGCCGACGAATTCGCGGCGAAGATCGCGGCGGTTCCGGCCGACCGCTGGACCGAGCAGTCACCGTGCCCGGAGTGGACCGCGCTCGACGTCGTCCGCCACGTCATCACGACGCAGGGCATGTTCCAGGGCTTGGTCGGACGATCGATGCCCGACGACATGCCTTCGGTCGACGCCGATCCACTCGTCGCGTGGAACGCGGCGCGCGCGGTGACCCAGGCCGACCTCGACGACCCGGCCCGCGCCACCGAAGAGTTCGACGGCGGCATGGGCCGCATGAGCTTCGAGAACGCCGTCGACCGGTTCCTGTGCTTCGACCTCGTCGTGCACGGTTGGGACCTTGCGCACGCGACCGGGCTCGACGAGGGCATCGCGCCCCAGGATCTGGACCATGTGCGCGTGCAAGCCGAAGGATTTGGCGACGCGATGCGCGGCCCGCAGGCGTTCGGCCCCGAGGTGCAACCGCCGCCCGGCGCCGACGACCAGCAGAAGCTGCTCGCGTTTCTCGGCCGGAACCCGTAGTCGGGCGCGCCTTTACGGCGCGGGTTCGAGCAGCACGAGCGGGATCTCGCGCGTCGTCTTGGTTTGGTACTGCGCGTAGTTCTTGTGGTCGGCAGTCACGAGCGGCCACAACCGGGCCCGCTCTTCGGGGGTTGCGATCCGGGCGCGCATCGGGCGCTTGGGCGCGCCCTGCAATGCGACTTCGACATCGGGGTTTTCGCGCAGGTTGAGCAACCAGGCCGGGTTCTGGTCGTCGCCGCCCCGCGAGGCCACGACGACGATCGTGTCGCCTTCCTGCACCGGCGACGTCAGCATGACCGAACGAGGCTGGCCGCTCTTGCGACCGGTGGTGGTGAGTTCCACGACGGGCATGCCCGAGGCCTTCCAGCCGAACCGACCACCGCTGGCCTTGAGCAGCGTGCGGTGGAGGCCGTTCATGGTCTTCAACATCAAGTCGCTGGGCATGCGCCGAAACTAGACCAGCGCGCCCCGGCATCAGTCACCGTTCTTTTTCAATCGTTACGCGCGCGCGAACGGTGCGGCGCGCAGTTGGTCGAGCACCGCGTCGCACGCGCGCCCGTCGGCAAACGTCGGTACGGAAGCGGGAGTCTCACCGGACTCGACCGCGTCGCGCACGGCCTCGGCGAAGGCGCGCATCGGCACGAGGTGCGCGTCGGCGGCGTCGGCGGCGGGCAGGTCGATCGTCCGGCGGGTTCCATCGGCGCGCCGAATGGTCAACCGCGACTCCCCCACCAACTCCGCGACCGCCTCGGAACCGAACACCGTGAAACGCGGCGCGAGGTTCACCGCGGCGGCGAAGCCACTGTCGATCGCGACCGTCGCGCCGTTGGAGAGCACGAGCGCGGCGCTGAAACCGTCCTCCGCCGTGCACACGTGCACGTCGCCGTTGTCGTCGGGGCGCTCCGGAATGTCGATTCGCAGTAGCGCCTGCGCATCGGTGACCTCGGCCGCGAACATCCAACGCAAGGTGTCGATCGCGTGCGAACCCCACGCTCCGATCCAACCGCCGCCGAGCTGTCGATCGAACAGCCAACCCCAGGGGCGCAGCGGCACCCGGGTGCCGGCCGAGAGCCGCACCATCTGTACGTGCTCGATGGTGCCGAGCGCGCCGTCGGTGACGAGGTCGCGCAGGACCTCCCGCTCCGGCGCGTAGCGGAACTCGAAGTTGCACAGCGCCACCAAGCCCGCGGCCCGGGCTTCGGCCTCGAGTTCGGCAGCTTCGTCGGCGTCGAGCGCGAAGGGCTTGTCGCAGAGCACCGCCTTGCCCGCCGCGAGGGCCATTCGCACGTGGGGCGCATGCAGGAACGGCGGCGAGTGCACGCTGACCAGATCGACATCGGCGCGCGTCGCAACCGCGCGCACCGCGTCGTCGTCGCGTGCGGAAACCACGGCCACGACTTCGCACCCCTCGGTCGCGTCGAACACGGGCGCAACCACCCGCCGCCCGAATCCACCCCCCACAACCGCGACCCTCACCGCGCAACCCCTCCACCCTGCGAACTGGCGTGACTGTGGCATCTATTTGATGCCACAGTCACGCCAGTTCGAGGAGGGTTGCGGACTCGAGGTCGAGGTAGAGGGTCGCGTTCGGCTGCCGGCGCAGGATCGACGCGGGGCAGGCGGTGGAGATCGGCCCGTACAGGGCTTCGCGGACGGGACGCGCCTTGCGGGCCTCGGGCACGATCACGAGCACGCGATGGGCGCGCAGCAACGCGGGAATGGTCACGGTGATCGCGCGGGTCGGAACGTCGGCGATCGACGCGAAGTGCCCTTCTCCAACCTGCTGGCGGCGCGACGCCTCGTCGAGCGCAACGATTTTGACGTCGCGAGGGTCGTCGAAGTCGGCGACGGGCGGATCGTTGAACGCGAGATGGCCGTTCTCGCCGATCCCCGCGCAGCAGAGGTCGAGCGAATGGGCGCGCAGCAACGCCTCGTATCGCAACGCCTCTTGTTCGGAATCGGGCGCGTCGCCGGCGAGATAGTTGAACTCCATGAACGGCAACTGCGCGGCGACGCGCTCACGCATGTAACGCTGGAAGCTCGCGGAGTGCGTCGCCGCGAGCCCGACGTACTCGTCCATGTGGAACGCGCGCGACGCGATCCCAGGCGATGTCGGGCATCTGCACCAGCTCGACGAGGAACGCGAGCTGGGAGTTACCGGTCGCGAGCATCACATTTGCTTCACCGCGCTCGATGATCGCGGCGCGGATCGCGGCGGCCGCGTCGACGGCTGCGTCGCGCACCATCTCGTCGACGTCGTCGACGTGCACCGTCAGTTCACCGAACGCGACAACGCGACTCACGCGAACTGCGGCAGCCACTGCGCGGTGGCGGCCAACATCTCGTCGGTCATCTTTTCGACGTGATCGAAGTCGATCCGGCCCGCGAGCGGGTCGAGCAACATCGCCTCCACGACCTTCTCCCGATCGCCCGAGAGCGCGGCTGTGACGGTTGCTTCCTGAGCCGCGGAGATCCGGCGCACCCACTCGGCCAGCACCGGCGGCAGTCGCGTTTGATCGCGCGGGTGCAGACCGTCGGCGTCGGCGACGCACATCGACTCGACGATGACGTCGGGTGGAAGGTCGGGAGCCTGGCCCGCGTTCGGGAGGTTCAACGGGAACGCGTGCGGACGATTGCGCAGGAACGAGTCGATCATCGGTGCGACCATCTCGCCCGACGGCATGGTCGACACCTCGTTCGAGGCGCGCATCTTGGCCAGCTCTTCCTGGTGGCCGGCGGCGTCGCCTTCGCGATCCTCGATCGTGGTGAGCGAGACACCCCAGCGCTTGCCCCACTCCGACTCCTCGGTCAGAAAGCCGGGGAAGAACTCGACCAAGTGCCGATCACCGGCGCCGGGCAACACGCCGAAACGTTCGAAGAGCGCGAGCTTCACCTTGTGGTGCTCGAGGAGATCGCGCTTGCAGAATCCCGACGCCAGGCGTTGCGCTTCCTCGCCGTACGAAGCCGGAATGCGAATGGGTTCCGCGCCCAAGCCGTCGGGGTCGTCCATCAGCGCGCGCAGTCGCGCGAACCCGTCGTCGCCGTCGACGCGCAACGACGTGAAGATGGGCAGGTGGTTCACACCGACGATCTCGAACTCGAGATCGAGGAACCCGACGTCGAACAGCGTCGACAGCGCGAACTGCGCGCCCGCGATCTCGTGACACAGCCCGACGGTCTTGATGCTCGTCTCGTGCGTCATCGCCCGGCACAGCGTGGTCATCGGGTTGGTGATGTTGAGCATCCACGCGTCGGGGCAGAGCTCTTCCATGTCGTGCGCGATGCCGACCAACACGGGAATGTTGCGCAGCGCCCGCATGATCCCGCCCGGGCCGACGGAATCGCCGACCGACTGCTTGATGCCGTGACGTTCCGGGATCTCGAGGTCGTGGCGCATGCTCCGGAAGCCGCCGGTCGAGATCGTCACCACCACGTACTCGGCGCCCGCCAGCGCGGCGCGCTGATCGGTCGTGGTCGACACCGTCATGCCGACACCCTTCAGGCCCACGACGTGGCGCACGAAGTCGGCCATCGGCTCGAGCGGCGCGGGGTCGATGTCCTGCAGGACGATCTCGGCTTCGGCCAACGACGGCGTGTTGACCAGATCGACGAGCAGCTTCGGTACCCACTGGTAGCTGCCGCCACCGATGATGACGATCCGCGGTGCCATGGTGGCGATCCTACGCGTCGAAGCGCGGGAGCCACCGGGCCGTCGCGGCAAGCATTTCGTCGGTCATCTCGATGATCTTCTCGTACGGGAGCTGCGCGGCGATCGGGTCGGCGAGCATCGCCTCCAACACGAGCTCGCGGTCGCCGGCGATCGCGGCCTCGACCGTCCATTCCTGCACCACGTTGATACGGCGCAGGAACTCACCCATGATGCCGGGCACCGTTGTCTTGTCGCGACCGCGCACACCGGTGTTGTCGGCGATGCCCATGATCTCGACGACCGCGCCGTCGTCGAGGTTTGTCACATTGCCTTCGTTCGGCAGGTTGACCGGCAGGTGCTGTTCGCGACCCGTCACCATTCCGTCGAGCAACTGCGCGACGAGCTCCCCCGACGGCATGCGCGTCACGTCGGGCGCGTCGCGCATCTCTTCGTAGTACTCGACATCCTCCTCGGCGTCGCGGCGATGACCCGGCATCCCGTAGTGATGCACGCGCCAATCACTGCCGTAGTCGTTGTCGGCGTGCACGAAACTCGGCATGAACTCCACCGAGTGGTGATCGCCGGAGCCGACCAGCACACCGAAGCGGCGGAACAGTTCGAACCGCACCCGGTTGTTCTCGATCACGTCGAGCTTCGTCCAGTGCGGCGCGGGCGACACCTTCACCCAGCCTGCCTTCTCGGGCGGATCCATCCAGATCGGCTCGACCGCGGCGCGCGCGGGATCACCGATCAGCGCGTGCAGGCGCACAAAACCGTCGTCGTCGCCCTTCACCTTCAGTGACGTGGCGAGCGGGTAGTGATTCACGCCCCCGAGAATGGGATCGACATCGTTCATCCCGCAGTCGAACAACAAGCTCAGGATCCACGAACAGCCGACCCACTCGTTGCACAACCCGACGGTCTTGACGTTGGTCTCGCGCGTGACCGAACGGCACAGCGCGGTGAGTGGATTCGTCACGTTGACGAGCCACGCGTCGGGCGCGACCGCCTCGACGTCGCGGGCGATATCGAGCAGCACGGGCACGCTCCGGAGTGCACGCAGGATGCCGCCCGGTCCGACGCTGTCGCCGATGGGCTGGCGGATCCCGAATCGCTGCGGGATCTCGATGTCGTGTTGCATCGAGTCGAAGCCGCCGACCGAGAACGCGGTGATGACGAAATCCGCACCCGCGAGCGTGCGCTTGCGATCGCCCTCGGCGTCGACCGTCAACGAGATCCCGCGTCGGGCCGCGATCTGGGTGCCGAGATCCTGCATGAGCTTCATGCGATCGGCGTCGAGGTCGTGGAGCACGACGTGCGCGTCCGTCAGCGACGGAGTGTTCGCAAAGTCGGCGAGCAGCCGCGGCGCCCAGTGGTAGCTACCGCCGCCGACGACCGTGATGTTCGCTCCCATCGGCCGAGCCTACGAGCGATCGATCCCGCCCGGCCAGACCAGTTGGCAGATCACGGGGCCGATTACGGGGAGGTCGATCGCGCCATCAGTCTCGCAGCGCGACCTCGACCTCGATCTCGACCGCCCCGCCGCGGGGAGCGCGGCGACCCCGATTGCCGACCTCGTGTGCCGGCCCGCGTCGCCCAGCACCTCGAACAACAACGCGCTCGCACCGTCGACGACCGCGGGCTGTTGCACGAACCCCGGCGCGGACGCGACGAACCCGAGCACGGTGAGTACTCGTTCGATGCGATCGAGCGAACCGAGCCCGGCCCGCAAGACCGACAGCGCGTTCAGCGCGCACCAGCGCGCGGCTTCCGCGCCTTCTTCGACCGAGAGATTCGAGCCCAGGACACCCGGGTTCACGAGTTGGGCGTCGTGGTTGCGGGGTAGCTGCCCCGACGTGCGCGCCCGGCCGCCGTGCACGACCATCGAGTCGAGCGGATCGTGCGGCGGATACGGGCCGGGCAAGTCCAGGCCCAATGCGCGGAGACGGTCGTCGATCGTGGTCACAGCCACCTCTCCAAGAAGGCCGGCGCGGTGATTCCGTACCAGCGGTGATCGCCTTCGAACACATCGTGTTGCAACGCGTCGCCGGGCGCGCCCGAGCGCTCGTACACCGGCCGGAGCTGCGCGACGGTCTCCCGCGCGGCGGTGGCCGGGAAGATGGCGTCGTCACTCCCTGACTCGACCAGCAACGGCCGGGGTGCGATCAGGGCCGCGATGTCGACGTGCTCGATCGCGCCCAACTGGGCGGGCATGACCTGCGAGCCGCACATGTTCCAAGGAACCGTGTGCGCGGCGCGCCACGACGCCAGGTAACCCGACACGATCGCGACGCGTACGCGCTCGTCGAGTGCAGTGAGAAAGAGCGTGCAGGTACCGCCGAACGACAAGCCGGCCGCGGCGACACGCGATTCGTCGACAAGTGGGTGCGCGCACAGCACGTCGAGCGCGGCGCTGCCAGATCCCAGAGGTTGCGTTCCAGCGGGACGATCCCGGCCATCGTGGCGCACACGAGATCCCAGTCGCAGTGGTACTTCTCGGGGGGCATCCAGTCGGCGCGCTCCCCGAAGCCGCGGCAGATCGGGCGCGAGCACGACGTAACCAAGGGTCGCGAGCACATGCGCGTAGTCGTCGCCCGGTCCGCCGGGCTCGATACCGCACACGTACGCCTTCCCCGGTCCGTGACCATGGATCGTGAGCACCGCCGGTCCGGGAGGCGCGTCGCGGCGCGCGTGCGGAACGAGCAAATACGCGGGGACCGACATCGTGTCCTCGACGTCGAACACGATCCGGGCACGCGAATACGTCCCGCAGTCGACCTCTTCGGTGGTCTCGAGGTCGAGTGGTACCGGCGTGGGGTGCGGGCCGAGCATCTCCGCGAGGCGATTTCGCGTCTCGCGCGCGCCAGGCATCGTCATCGATCGGCCGCGCCGCGTCGGCGGCGGTGCTGCGCTCGAGGTTCAGGCGCCAGTACGCCCAGTTGGAGAAGTTGCGCCGCTTGCTCACTTCGCCGCGATCGCTCACGCCGATGCGCCGAGCGCCCAGCCCAGGCCGCCCGCGAGATGGCGCAGGTACGCGGGCGATTCCCATGCCGACGGGAAGTGACCGAGGCTGGTCGAGAACACCCGGCCCTGTCCCTCCGAGAAACACCACGCCAACGGGAATCCGAACGCGGGGATCTTGGCACCGGCAGCCGTCAGGTCGAGCTCGCCGGCGCGGACGCGCAGGAGCACCCGCGCGTCAGGACGAAGGTCACGGAATTGGTACACCTCGTCGTGCCAGCGCCACTCCGAGCCGAGATGCGCGCACGCCGGGTGCGACGAATCCACGACGTCGGCCACGAACGTCTGCGTCCACGGGTGCCCGTCGAAGCGCGCGCCGACGAGGTCGCCGTACTCGTCCCAGCCGTAGCAGGAGTCGGTGGCGGAGTGGATGGCGCACACCGCGAGGTCGCCGGCGCGTACGCGTTCCAGGATCACGTTCTGCTGTTCGGCGCTCCACGGCGTTTCGCCGATCGTGAAGAGGGCGAGCGCGCTCGCGGCGCGGATCTCGTCGACCGAGACATCCCGCACGTCGTCGACGCGCCGGGCCCGCAGCCCGTGCATCTCCGCGACCTGGGCAACGCCGACCGAGCCCTGGTCGAGCACGCCGTGCACACCCGCGGGGCCGTCGTGATACGGCGACACCTGCGTGGCGAACAACAACGAACCAGCCATGACGCGGCAAGGTAGCCGCAAGTAGCGTCGACCCGCATGGAGATCGGATTCATCGGGCTCGGCGCCATGGGGCTCCCCATGGCGCGTCACCTCCTTTCCGCCGGCCACGACGTGACGGTCGCGTCCCGGAGCCGGCCGCCGATCGACGCGGCCGTAGCCGCCGGCGCGCGGCGAGGCGGCCGACCCACGAGCCGTCGTGGCCGCGAGCGAACTGACGATTCTCTGTGTTCCGGATTCGCCCGACGTGGTCGGGGTCATCGACGCCGCGCTCCCCGCGCTCGGTGCGGGAAAGATCGTCGTCGACACGTCGACCATCGATCCCGAAGTCGAGCGCGCCCAACACCAACGGGTCACCGCGACGGGGGCGGCGTACCTCGATGCACCTTTGTCCGGCGGCTCCATCGGCGCGGAGCGCGGGATCCTCACGGTGATGGTGGGCGGCGACGCGGCGGTGCTCGAGCGCGCCCGGCCCGCGCTCGAACCGTTCTCGGCGTTGATCGTCCACGCGGGCGGACCGGGTTTCGGCCAGCTGGTCAAGCTGTGCAATCAGCTCGTGTACTCCGCGCAGATGCTCGCGGTGTCGGAGGCGTGCGCGCTCGCAGTGAAAGAAGGGCTCGATCTCGGGGTCGTGCACGAGGTACTGACGCACACGACCGGCGACTGCAACGCGATCCGCACGCGCATCCCGTTCGAGGGCGCCCGCCCCGACACCCCCGCGTCGAACGGCTGGAAGCCCGGTTTCATGACCGCGCTCATGGCGAAGGATGTCGATCTCGTGCTGCGCGAAGCGGCGCGGGTCGGCGTCCCTGCGTCGAGCGCCGATCTCGTGCGCCCGGTTCTCGCGGCCGCGGTCGACGCGGGCTACGGCCGCGAGGATTTCTCCGCGCTCGGCAAGATCGTCCGCCACCGCGCCAACCTCGACTAACCCCCCGGAATTACTCCCAACAGTTAGGAGCAAATCCGGCTCCACGCGCCGCTTTTGCTCCTAACTGTTGGGAGGTTTAGGGGGCCGAGGTCGAGCGCGAGCTCCTGGTCGGCGAACGCGAAGCCGGCGACTGCGAGCGGCGCAATCGACGGTCCGGAGCGCGTCCGAGTGGCGTCCGGCTCGAGACGGACGAAGCCGCCGGAGCGGGACGGCCCGGTGTGAAGGGTCGCGTCCGGCGTTTCGGTGTCGCGGGCCCGGCGAAACCCGCTGACGCCTCCGACCAGACCGAACGACGACGTCTCGTCGAAGCGGCGCGTCACGGTCGTCCACGCTCCACCCCAACGCCGCCCGTCTCCGGCCGCGCGCACAACCGCGGCAAGGTCGGCGCTCGGCACGTCGGCAACGCCCTCGACAACGGCGTAGTGCAACATCATCAGTGTCGCCTCGGGCAGCACCGTACCGACATAGCCGAGGCCGGCACCGAACCGCGGATTGCATTCGGTCGCGACCCAACCGTCGGCCGACGCGATGCCGTCGAGTGTGAACGCGCCACGGTACACGACCCGCGCCCGCAGATGCTCACCGAGGCGCGCCGCTGCGCCCCGCATCACCTCAACCGTCGCGGCGGGCGGATCGAAGTACGTCGCGCAGCCGCAATAGCGCAGCCGAGGTGCGGTCGGCGCGCGCAGCGTCACCAGCTCGACCGGTCGGAACACAGCCACGCCGTCGTCGACGACGAAGCCGTGAATGCTGCACGGCACACCCTCGACGAAGGTCGCGACGCGGATCCGATTGCAATGCGGCAGGAGCCGCGCCTTCGCCTCGCGTCGATCGCCAACGTCTCGCACCCAGCGGACGTAGGCGCCGCCGCCGTTGAACCCGTCGCGGGCATCGGCCGACCACACCGTCCCCGAACTGCGGTCGAGCTGCGTCGCGGCCCGGTCGAGCGCCGACGGCTCCGCCGCCACGATCGTGGACGCGGGGCGCGGAACGTCGGCCGCGTCGAACAACTCGTCGATCGTCGTCTTGTCCTCGAGCGCGACCCACTCCGAGCGCCGAGCCCCGAACGCGCGCCGGTCGCCGAGCGCGCGCACATCGAGGAACGGCGGCACGAGAACAATCCCTCGACTCTCGGGATCGAACCGGTGCACTGCGTCGAGAACCGCACTCGATGGATCGGCGATGTTCTGCTCTTCCGCACGGAAGCTCTCGATGACATCCTCCGGTTCCGACACTTCGGGCGCGAACAGCGCGTCGCGCACGACGTCGGCACCTTCGGGCAGCACTCCCGTGCCGTCGCCGGTCGCCAGCACGAGAAATCGCGTCGCACCGAGGCCGCGCAATTGCTCGATTGGTTGCGTGGCCGCCGCGGCCACTCCTCCTGCCAGGATCACCGGTCGACCCGCAAACACTTGGTTCAGTTGTGTGCGGGCATCGGCGAGGAGATCTCGCATCACGGAAGCGTAGGAACCTGCGTGACCGCCGGGAAATGATTTCCGCGCGGGGTGCGTCATCCGGGACCGCAACCAGAACCGAATACCTCTCGTTCGCGTTCCGCGACACCGGAGGAATCAAATGAGTGTGGACGATCGCGCCATCGGCGCGTTGATCGACGAGTCGCAGGATCTGCACCACGACGCGATGCGCACGACGCGCACCGCGTTGGACGAGTTGGTGGAGGTCGGCCGCGAACGCACCGTCGACACTGATGTCGACGCCGGGCAACAGCGGAGCAAGCTCCTCGCGCACGGCATCGGTGGTGGCAAAGCCCTCGTCGCCGCGGGCATGGGCGGCGCACTGCTCACACTGATGGCGCGACCGGCGTTCGCCGACCAGACCGCCGACGTGCAGATGTTGCAGACGGCCACGTCGATCGAGATCCTCGCGATCGCGACCTACGACGCCGCGCTGCATCTTCCGTTCGCGGGCTCGCTGCCCAAGGTCGTGCAGACGTTCGCGACGACCACCAAGAAGCAGCACATGGATCACATGGAAGCGTTCGCGGCGGCGACCCGCGCGCTGGGCGCGACTCCGCAGACGAAGCCCGATCCGGTTCTGCTCAACGTCGTCAACCAGGCGAAGCCCGGCCTCACCGGACCGGTGCCGCTCGTCGAGCTCGCGATCACGCTCGAGATGGGCGCGGCCGAGACGTACGTCGCGTTCGTCACCACGATGACCGACAAGAACGCCCGCAACACGACGGCCAGCATCATGGGTGTCGAGGCGCAACACGTCGCCGTGTTGAACGCGGTCAAGGCACTCGTCGCGGCCGGTCACCCCGAATACATCACGCTGCCGCCGCCGCTCGACAAGTTGCCGGCCGCGGCCGGTTCCGTCGCGTTCCCCGACGCGTTCTTCCCCTACGACAAGGCCCGCCCGGCCGATGAAGGAGCCGTCAAGTGAGCGCCGACCGCCAGGATCCGATCGCGATCAGTGAGCACGAGCTCCGGTCGATGACCGCCGATCTCGAGGACAAGCACCAGGCGACTCTCCCGGTGATGAAGGAAGCGCTCCAGGAGTGGTCGGAGTTGCACCACCAGATCCGCACGGGAGTAGCCAAGATTGCTCCGAGCCGGCGCGGCTTCCTGATGGGTGCCGGCGTGGCGCTCGGCGGCCTCGCGCTCGCGGCGTGCGGAAGCAGCAGCAAGTCGTCGACTGCGTCCGGCAACACGACCATCCCCACCACAGCCGCCCCGACGAGTAGCAACAAGCTCACCGGCGATCTCGCGGTCGTGGCGTTGGCCGCGTCGCTCGAAAACCTCGCGGTGCAGACCTACGGCGCCGGCATCAGTGCCGCGACCGCGGGCAAGCTCGGCACGGTGCCGCCCACGGTGGTCAGCTTCGCCCAGACCGTGATGGGACAACACAAACAGCACGCGGAAGCGTGGAACGCAGTTCTCGCGGGCGCGAACACGCCGATGGTCACCGGCGTCGACACGACCGTGAAGACGGCAGTTGTCGACCCCGCGTTCGCCAAGGTCAAGGACGCGGCCGGTCTCGCGGCGCTCGCGCTGGAGCTCGAGAACGTTGCCGCCGCCACCTACCTCGAAGCGATCAGCGTCGTGTCGGCCCCGGCCGGGATCAAGACCGCGGCGACGATCGAGCCCGTCGAAATGCAGCACGCCGCGATCCTGAACTTCGTGCTCGGGAAGTACCCCGTCCCGGCCTCGTTCGCGTCGATGCAGGGCGCCCGGCCGACGACCGACCAGATCGGCTGAGCCAAGCTGGCGCGGAACGCCCGTCGGAGACACCAGGACGGTGATCCCGAGAGTTGCCTGAGCGCCGGACCGAGACGGGTTTCGAAGCTCGGGGTGGACCATAATGATGGCTTGGTGGCGGACGAGATCGAGCCCCGGAGCGCGTCCGGGCGAGCGAGCACGCAGTGGCCCCGAGGCGTGGTCCTCGCCCTCGGGGCGGCCGGCGCGTTCGGGATGGTGCTGATCACCGTCTCCGGCGTCGCCGTCGGCCCGACCGGCCCGACCGGTTCGTCGGTCGAGCGGGCAATCCTCGCGATCGTTCCCAAGGGCACCGCGGCGACCGTTCTCGGCGCGGTCACCATGACGCTCGGGCTGATCCTCGTGCTCGGCGCGTGGATCGTGCTCGGGCTGTTGCTGCGCCGCGGCGCGGCGGTCAAACCCCTCTACAAATGGCGTGCGTGTGGAGCGCGCCGCTGCTCATCGGCCCGCCGATCTTCAGTCGCGACCTCTACAGCTACGCGGCCGACGGCCTGATGGTGAAGCGCGGCATCAGCCCGTACCAGTTCGGGCCGGCCGCGCTCGGCGCGTCGAAGTTCCTCTCGCCGGTGAGCCAGGCGTGGCGGACAACGCCGTCGCCGTACGGGCCGTTGTTCCTGCGCCTCGCGCACGCCGCGGTCGATCTCTCCGGCGGCAGCGTCGTCAGCGCGATCATGATCCTGCGTCTGTTCGAGATCGTCGGCGTCGTGCTGATCGCCGTGTCGTTGCCCCCGCTCGCACGGGCCGCAGGGAAAGACCCGGCACGTGCAGTGTGGCTCGGCGTGTGCAACCCGCTCGTGTTGTTCCACTTCATCGGCGGCGGTCACAACGACGCGCTGATGATCGGCCTCATCGTCGCCGGGCTCGCGGTGGCAACCGTCGGGAGCCGGCCGCTGCTCGGCGTGCTCCTGTGCATGCTGGCCGCCACGATGAAGGCGCCCGCCATCATCCCCGCGGGTTTCATCATCCTCGACGCAGTGCGCCACCGCGCCGGCCGATCGTCGGGTCGCCCTGTTCGCCAAGTTGTCGGGCGCGGGCGTGATCGCGTTCGCGACTCATCTCTTGGGCGTGCGATCTCGGATGGGGTTGGATCGGCGCGCTCGGCATCCCGGGCACGAACCGAACGCTGCTCACCCCCACGACGTTCCTCGCGCACTGGATCTCCGAAGTCACCGGTCACGAGACCGAGGTCCTCAACATCATCCGCACCTTGGCCGCGGTGGCCACGGTCGTCGGCGTCGCCTATCTGCTCTGGCGTGCGCCCCGCATCGGCACGGTGCGCGCGTGCGGCTTCGCGCTCGCGCTCGTCGTCGCACTCGGGCCTGTGGTGCTGCCCTGGTATGCGCTGTGGGGCCTGATCATCATCGCGACGGTCGGTCGCCGCATCGAACGCGGTTACACGATCATCGCCTCGGTCGTGCTGTCGATCCTCGTGCAGCCGTCGGGTTCGTCGATGCCCGACGTCGTGTTGATGTCGGCCGTCGTCGTGCTCAGCGTGTTGGCGCTCGCGATCGTGTGGCGACCCGTGCGCCGCTGGATCCGCACCGATCTCGTGCATGCGATCGAGACGTATCGGCGAGGCGGCACCATCGCGCAGAGCACCGACGTCCTGCGCCTCGCGGTCCCTGATTCCTGGTCGGGACGCTCGCGCGCATCGCAACCTCCCGCCGCGTGACGGTGCGCCCACGCGCCCGTATTTCCGCGCGACGGCGACTAACTTCGAGGGATGGCCGTCACGACCGCACTGCGGCGGATCGGCGCGGGTGTCGTCGTCGTCACGCTCATCGCAGCTGCGATCGTGGTGGTGATCTCCTTCCGGCATCACACTGCACCTCAGCCTTCGTGCGAGGTGAGCGCCGGGACCGATACGTACACACTCGACGTCGATCAAGCCGCGAACTCCACCACGATCGCGGCCGTCGGCAAGCGTCTCGGGCTCCCCGACCACGCGGTGACGGTCGCGCTGGCGACCGCGCTGCAGGAATCGCGGCTGCGCAACCTCGACTACGGCGATCGCGATTCCCTCGGGCTGTTCCAACAGCGCCCGTCGCAGGGTTGGGGGACGCCCACCGAGATCATGACGCCGAGCTACTCGGCGGCCGCCTTCTACCGCGCGCTCGTCCGCATCAACGGCTGGCAGACCATGCCCATCACCGAAGCCGCGCAAGAAGTGCAACGCAGCGCCGCACCGACCGCATACGCACAATGGGAGTCGGAAGCCCGCGCGCTCGCGATGGCATCGACCGGCGAGACCCAGGCCGCGCTCACGTGCCGCTTCTCGCTCTCGCACTCGAAGGCGCCCGCGCCCGAAGTCGTCCGCACATTGGGGAACGAGCTCGGCGTGTCGTCGCTCGACGCGTCGTTCACGGTGCAACGGGGCTGGACCGTCGCGAGCTGGCTCGTCGGCCATGCACAAGAGTTGCGGGTCACGACCGTGTCGTTCCACGGCCAGGAGTGGCGGGCGTCGACCGGACGTTGGCGCACCACCACGCCCGACGACGACCGCGTCCGGTTCGTACAGGCGGCCACATCTACCTGAACCGGCCGGGTGTGTCGCGACGCGGCTACGGCGTGTCGTGGGCGTGCGGGGCGAGGAACTCCGCTTGGCCGATCGGCGGGTGATCTTCGTCGAGCCACCGACTCGACGCCGAGTACGCGCGGTCGATGAGCTCTCCGGAGTGCGAGAAGTCGACCGGCGACACCGTGAGCGGGCACAGCGGCGGCAGCACGTGTAGTTCGACGCGCGGCTCGTAGCGTTCCACATCGACGACGAGTTGTTTGTGTAACAACAAGCTGAGCGCGTGCAACGCCATGGCGAGCGCGTTGTTCGGCGGCTCGGTGAGCGCGCACGCATGGCCCGCGCACAGCACCCAGATCTTGTCGACGGGCAGCGTGGCGGCGTGCGAGATCGGCGTGTTGTTGCCGACGCCGCCGTCCATGTACGCGACGCCGTCGATCTCGACCGGGTCGAACGCCGCGGGCAGCGCCGCGCTCGCCAATATCGAATCGACGGCCGGCCCCGACGACAACAGAATCTCCCGGCCCGTGAGCACCTCGACGGCCACCACGTGCAACGGGATGGGCGCGTCCTCGAGCCGGTCGAACGCGACGTGCCGAGCGATCAACGACCGCAAAGGACCAGTGTCGAAAAGACTCCGACGCCGACCGGTCAGCGCGAGCAGGTTGCGCCGCGGATCCGACGGGAACACGTCGGAGCGGTGCAGTCCCTTCCACACGTCGGCGAGATCCTCGATCGGCGCATCGGGATGGCCCGCGAGCCACGCGCCGTTCAGCGCACCGACGGAGGTGCCGACCAGTACATCGGGTGTGATCCCACGCTCGCGTAACGCGGCGAGCATTCCCACCTCGACCGCACCGAGGCTCGCGCCGCCCGAGAGAACGAATGCAGTGGTCACCGGGCGAGACGCTAGTGGCGCGGTGTGGGCGGGATCAGAGTCCGGTGAAGACGCGGCGCAGTGCGTCGAGCTCCGCCGACTGGGCGATCGGCGGCGTGTGCGCAGGATCGAGACGCCCGTAGACGAGACGGATGAGCGCTTCGGCAGGCAGCTCGAGGTCGGGCACGGGCGCGGGTTCCGACGACGTCAGCGCGACCGCTTCCACGCCGAGCGAGAGCAAGAAGTCGCGCTCCGGGTCGACGGTGTGCACGTGAATGTCGCGCTCGATGCCGGTCGGCCGACCCGCGAAGCGCGCGATCAGTTCGAGGTTGTCGATGACGAGGCGGACCGCGTCGGGCGCCAACGTCGCATTCGGGTCGAACGTCACTTCGACATCCCATGCGTGCGACACGTGCTCGTTGAGTCGCGCCATGACGAACCCGGCGAAGTCGAGCTCCACGGGACCGAACGCAACCTTCACACGAGCCGCGCTCGTCGGGAGTGAGGGCCGCGAGCCGTTCGTCGAGCTCGCGGTCGGCGACGAGCGCGTCGGCGGCTTGAGCTTCGGGCGACTTCGCGTTCCATTCCGCCCAGATGGGCTCGGCGAAGTTCGCGGCGAGCTCGATGCCGGCCGCGTCGGCATCGAGGCGACCCAACATGATCCGGGCCGCGGAGCCGATGTGCGACAACGTGTCGGCGACGGTCCACTCGGAGGGGTACGCGGGCGTGCGCAGCTGATCGGCGTCGAGGGTCTCGACGAGCGCGCGCAGGCGTTCGACCGACCCGTGCAGGGCGGAAAGGGCGGGTTCGGCGAACGGCGGCATGGCGGTGAAAGTACCGGCCGGGCCGAAGGCTCCAGTCCCCGCGATCGTGGATTCGCCCACCCAGCGTTCGCGGGCCAGGCGCCGGATCTCACTGCCGGTGGCGAAACCGCGGACATTTGGTGGGCATACGACCGATCTGCGCTCAGCCGTACTGCGGCGAGGCCGATGTGAGGCCAGCCAATTGGTCAGTCGACATGCGAAACCACTCACATCACCGCAAACGCACGAAGATCGCCGGCGCCGCGATCGCGGCGGGATGCCTCGCGGTCGCGACCGCAACGCGCGCGCCCGCCGATCCCCCGGCCTTCGACGGCGGCGCGGGCCTGCCGACGGTGAGCAACTTCAATCCGGTGACGCTGAACGGAACCGACCAACTGACGTCGGCGAGCATCGCGCCGTTCGTCATCGACGACGATTCCGGCGCGCTCGCGGGTTGGCACGTCACGCTGCTCGTACCGAACTTTCAGAACGGCACCGGCCCCGGGTGCGCGGCCGGCGCGACCGCGTCGATCGCGGGCGCGAACGTCTCGATGAATCCGCCGGTGGTCACGGCCGGCGACGGGACCACCGACATGACCGGGGTCACCGCCGCGGGCTTCACCGACTTCACCACCCCGCAACCGATCATCACCGCCGCGGCCGGTGCCGGCGCGGGCGTATTCGACGTCGCCCCCGAGATCGTGCGGCTCACGGTGCCGGCCAACTCGATGGCGGGCGCCTACTGCACGCAGGCCACCATCGCGATCACGTCGGGTCCGTAGCCGATTCCTCGGGCGAATCCTCGGGCGCCGGCTCCGGCGAATCGTCGGGCGATTCGCCGGAATCGCGAGCCAGCGTGGCGGCCCGGAGGCACTCGTCGCAGATCGCGCCGCCGGCCGGACCGCTCACGACGATGCGGCGGCCGTCGAGCTTCGTCGCCCCACAGAAAGAACACGCCACCGGCTGGTCCACCAGGGCGAGGCTACCGACCCGCCGCGCGCGACCAGACGAGCGCGACCAGACGAGCGCGACCTGACGGGAGCCGGCGGTCCGCCTCGTCGTACGCTGTGCGGCGCTCGACTCTCGTGAGGTGCTCGGTGACGACAACCGTGAAGCTCGACATCCGGCGGTTGACGCCGACCATCGGCGCGGAGATCCGCGGCCTCGACTGTTCGGTGCCGCTCGACGCCGACACTCTGGCCGCGGTGCGAGCCACGTGGCTCGAGCACCTGGTCGTGTTCTTCCCCGACCAACACCTCACGCCCGACACCCAGGCCGCGTTCGCATCGCAGTTCGGTGAGATCACCGAGGGGCATCCCGTCGAACCGTCGCTGCCCGAGAACGCGAGCGTGTTGCCGATCGACAGCGTCAAGGATCGCACCAACTTCTGGCACACCGACGTGACCTTCATGTCGCGCCCACCGACCGGATCCCTCTTGTACGCGGTGACCTTGCCGGAGACGGGCGGCGACACGATGTTCGCCGACACCCGCGCCGCGTACGACGACGCTCGCGGAACCGATGAAGGAACTCTGCGACAACCTCGTCGGCGTGCATTTCGATCCGTACTACGCGGAACAGATCGCGTCGGGCGCGGGTCAACAATGGGAAGGGCGCGCGGTCGAACAACTGTGGCCGGTCGAACATCCCGTCGTGCGCGTGCATCCGGAAACCGGGCGCAAGAACCTGTTCGTGAACCCGCAGTTCACCGTCGGGCTGAAGGGTTTCGACGGTCCGCAAGCGAGCGCCTTGTTGAAGATGCTCTACGACCACATGACCCAGTTCCCGTTCGTCGTGCGTTATCGGTGGCAACCCGGTTCGCTCGGGTTCTGGGACAACCGCACGACGATGCACTACGGCGTCTACGACTACGGCACCGAACGCCGGATCATGCACCGCGTCACACTCAAGGGCGAACGCCCCGTCGGGATCCGGTAGTACCTCGGCGCCATGGGAGCATCGATGTCGATCAGGTCGAGCGGAAAACAACGACGCGCGTTCGTTGCGGTCGCGATCATCGGCGTGGCCGTGTTCGCGGGGTGCAGCTCGTCGAAGTCGGGAACGTCGAACAGCGCCACGTCGCTTCCAACCGCGAGCGTCACCAACGGCGAGCCGAGCTCGATTCCCGAAGCCGCAACGACACACTCGTCGAAGACGTGCACCAGTCTCGAGAAGATCGTGAGCCCGGTTCTCGGCGGCACGGCCGAGACGACGTCGCTGGCCGATCCGCCCGAGGTGAGTTGTCAGTTCGCCAGTGACAACGGCTCGATCGTCTACGTGAAGGTCGGGCCCGGCACCGCGGCCGACCTCGCCTCCGCCAAGACGGCGGCGGGCGGCGGCGGGCGGAAGATCACGGCCATCCACGGGCTCGGATCGTCGGCGTTCGCGATCACCAAGGACGGCCAGGCCGGCGGTGTGGTCGCGTTGGGCCCGAAGGGAACCCTCGTCTCGGTGGAGTCGACGCTCACGCTCGCCCAGGACGAAGCCCTCGCCCGCAAACTCCTCGCTCCCACCTAAAACTCGAACCGGCGTGAGTTGGGTGCGTATATCGCACCGAACTCACGCCAGTTCGCAGGTCTTAGTGGTGGAGGTGCAGGCCGAACGCGGGGAACGTCAGGCTCAGTGAGTTGTCGCTGTTGCACGCGACGGTCGCGGAGCCGTGGAGGGCCCAGAGCTGGGCCGCGTTGCCGAGCGTCGGCAGCGCAACCGAGCCCGAGATCGAGTGACCCATTGCGGTACCCGAGTACTGCACGGTGCCGGTGATCGACGTGGTGGCGAAGGTGATCGTGGAGCCGGTGCCGGAGTAGGTGCCGTTCACCGTGCCCTTGACCGTTCCCGTCAGGTCGACGTTCGGCGTCGTGATCGCAACGTGCACGGTCTGGTCGGCGGTGAGCGTCCAGGTGTTCGCCGAGTTGATGGCGAGCTTCACGCCCGATCCCGAAGTCGAGATCGTCGCGTCGCCGAGGAAGGTCGACAGCGGAGTGGTGATCGACTCCGAGCTGAGCGTCCAGTTGCCGGCCGGGCACGTGTTCGTCGCACCGCCGCTCGGCGTGAACAGAACGGGGTTGCAGGCCGCGGTGAGCGCACCTACCGACAACGCCAGCACGACGATGGCAGTGTTGCGACGAAAGCGAGTGAGCACCGGGCCTCCTCCATGAGTGCGGAACGGGATCCGCAGAGCTTGCGACGTTACTTCGTAAGCCGGCCGGGCAATTTCAAGGAAGTGTCCAGCAAAGGCCCCAGGAAGTGTCAAGGACTGGAGCCGATTTCGGGTCATCTAGCCTTGTGGGTATGGACGATCCGGTACTCGAGACGGCCCCGCTCGGATTTCAATGGGTGACGGTCGACCCGTTCCTCTTCTGCGTGCACCATGTCGACGACTACCCCGCCGGCAACGAGCAGATGGGCCCCGACGCGCCGCTCGCGGGCCGCGATATCGGCATGGATTTCGCGGGCGTCGACGGCTGGCGCATGTACCACGGCGCGACGATCCCCGGCTTCCCGCAACACCCGCACCGCGGCTTCGAGACGGTCACGTTCGTGCGACGCGGCCTCATCGATCACTCCGATTCGTTGGGTGCGACCGCGCGCTTCGGGCGCGGCGACGTGCAGTGGCTCACCGCGGGGCGCGGCATCGTGCACTGCGAGATGTTCCCGCTCGTCGACCGCGACGGTCCGAACCCGCTCGAGCTGTTCCAGATCTGGTTGAACCTGCCCGCGGCCGACAAGATGGTCGACCCGTACTTCACGATGCTGTGGAACGAAGACCTCCCGCGCCACGTCGTCACCGACGTCGACGGCCGGACCGCGCAGATCACGGTGATCGCGGGCGAGCTCGACGGCTTGCGTCCGCCGCCGCCTCCGCCCGACTCGTGGGCGTCGCGCGCCGAAGCCGACCTCGCAATCTGGCACGCGGCGATGGAGCCGGGATCGACGTGGACTATGCCGCCCGCGGCCGGACCCGACACGGTGCGCGTGCTCTATGTCTTCGAAGGCAGCGTGCGCATCGGCGAGCACGACCTCACCGCCGCGACCGGCGTGCGGTTGCGCGTCGACGCTGACGTGACGGTCACCGCGGGGCCCGACGGCGCGGAGGCGCTCGTCCTGCAAGCCCGCCCGATCGGCGAGCCCGTCGCGCAACAGGGACCGTTCGTCATGAACGACCAGACCGAGATCGCGCAGGCCTTCGCCGACTACCGGGCTACCGGTTTCGGCGGTTGGCCGTGGCCGGCCGACGACCCCGTGCACGCCCGCGACGCGGGCCGTTTCGCCCGCACGCCCGACGGCGAGACCCTGTATCCCGAACCGGTCGCGGCAACGTCGGACAGCTCCGTCGACGCGTGAGCTGAACGCGGCCCGGCGCCGCAGTCATCCGGCGCGGGTGAGGACTGGTCACCCGCAGGCCGCGAGCATCCCTGCATGACACCTCACTGGACGACCCGATGAAGCCCGTTGTTCGGGGCGTGCTCCTCGGCGCGGTCGGCGGCGCCGTCCTCGGAATCGTCATCGGCTTGATCGTCCATGCGATCTTCGGCGGTGGCGGCTCACTCGCCGAGTACGAGGTGTTGGCCGGAGTGCTGGGGCTGATATTCGGTGGGCTCCTGGGCGCCTTCTACGGGGGCGCGATCAGCCTCCCGCGGTCAGACGGAGCACGTTGACGTCGAACTCGTTCGTCGGCGCCTTGATCACCCGATAGGCGGCGTTGCCGGCCGGGAACGACATGTCGAGCACGTCGTTGCCACTCGCGTCGATCTCGCTCATCAGGTTGCCGTCGACGGTGATCCCGAGACCCCACCCGATCACAGAATGGCCGTCGCTGTAGCGCCGGAAGCTGCCGGTCGCCGCGCTCTTCAACCCGCTGGGCGCGGAGAATTCGAACACCGGAGTGGCCGTACCCGCGCCGAGGTCGAGCGAGAACTCGGTCGCGCTCGCCGGACCGGCCGCGTACGTCTGATCGTCGAAGACACTCACGTCACCGTTCGGCTGCCAGCGCGCGTCGTGCTGCGCGCTGATGCTCGTGCGGTTGTAGTTCTGGATGTGGATGATCTCCGCGCCGTCCTTGTTGACGGGCGTGCCGCCCATCTTCCACAACACCTTGCCGTCGCTGCGTCGGATCTCGAACACCGCGCTCATGTTGCGCGCCGATACGAGAAGGTTGCCGGACGCGTCGGCGTCGATCGAGTTGCAATGGAACACGTCGTAGACCGTCTGGCCGTTGACGGTCTCGGGCGACGACAGTGTGGACTCCGTCGCGGCGTCGAAGTGATCGCTCGCGTCCCACTTCCAGACGAGCTGGCCCTGCGCGTTCACGTCCTGGACTTCGCAGTCGGCGATCGTCGAGTTCGGCCCCGGCGTAGGCGTCCCGGTCAGGCCGGTCAGGTCGACGCCGGTCTTGAGTGGATACGACAGGAGCAGATGGTCGCCGTTCGGCAGCGTCTCGAGCTCGTGCAGGTCGGTCGGCGCGCCGACCGTCGCGATCATGGAAGTCGCGCCGCTCGAAAGGTTGTCGACGCCGAACGTCACGCTCGGGTCGATACCGAAGCCGATGGTCGTCGCGATCGACATGTAGGCGAGGGTGTTGGTGCCCATCGGTGTGACGTCGAGCGCGCCGCTCGAGCGCCGGTACCAGACCGGCGTGCCGTTCTGGTCGAGGATCATCGCGTAGGCGCCGTAGTTGGGGCCGAGCGCGAGGTTGCCGGTGAGATACCAGCCCGGCGTGGGGCTACCGGCCGCGGGATGCGGAGTGGCCGTGACGATCGGGAAGTCGTGCGGCAGGCAGCGAATCCAGTACTGCACCGAAACGCCGTTCGTATTGGTGGCCTGCAAGACGATGGGCTCGTTCTCGACGAGTTGTAGATCGGCGTGTTGTGTCGCGGCCGCGGTGGTTGCGTTCGGCGCGACGAGCTGCACCGATCCACCTACTACCGCGCTCGCGTCGACGGTGACGTTGTTGGTACCGGCCGCGCACGGGATGACGTAGTCGAAGGTCGACGGCGAGAAGCCCGGGCGCAGCGTCAACGGCGAGATCGACAACGAGGCGAGGGGCTGCGCGGCGGGCGGGTGGAGCACGAACACTCCCGCCGAGCTCGGCGCGTAGACGACACCGTTCGCGATCGACACACTCGTGAGGCCCGCGGCCAGGCCGCCAGTACCGAGATCCCAACTCGCCTTGCTCACCAGTGTCGCCTCGTCGAGCGCGACGACGTTCAAGTGATCCGTATCCGATACCGCGCGTTGCGCGAGCAGGTACACGACGCCGTTCGTCACCGCGGGTGATTGTGCGTATCCGACCGAACCCGCGCCGGGCGTGTTCACCGCGGCGGCCGCTTGCGGCGCGCAGGTCGACGCGCTGCATCCGATCTGCGGCCACGCGTACGCGAAGCCGTTTCCGTTCGTAGCGATGACGGTTGCACCGTCGGTCGCGGGAGTCGAGAAGAACTGCCCGGACGCGTCGCCGGCGCGGCGTGCGAGCGCGAAGGCGGGCGCGCACGACACCGCGCCACAACCGGCTCCGGCGAACACGTCGATGACGTTGCCCGCAGGTACGAAGACGGTCCCGTTGCTCGAGATGCTCGCCGACGCAGTGACCGCGGATCCGGCAACTGCACCCGTCCAGAGTGTGTTGCCCGTCGCCTCGTCGAAGGCCCCCAACGCACCGCCGTTGCTGACCGCGTCGTAGACGAAAGAGTTGGCGACGGTCGGGCCGATGCCGGCGACGGAGGTGCTGGTGGAGCTGGCCCACAGCGGGCTGCAGGCCTGCATGCCGAGCCAGGCGCCGCAGTTGGTCTGCCCGGCCGCGTCGAAGGCGTAGAGCGCGCCGGGACCGTTGACGAAGATCTTCCCACCGTCGATCACGGGCGGGGTCGCCGAACCGGGCGTGCTGCCGAGCGTGGCGATAAAGACGGGGTTGCACGTGTGCGTCAGCGCGTTGCAGTTCCGCGCGCCCGCGGCGTCGTAGCCGACGAGCAGGAGATTCGAAGCCCCGGCTACGACGACGAACACCGTGTTCGATCCGGGGTCGACGGCCGGCGCGTCACCACCCGTTGTTCCGGACGGAAGCGCGGCACTCCAAACGACACCCGACGTCGTCGCGTCGTACGCGGTCAGTGCGCCGTCACGTTGTGCGTAGACGAGACCGTTCGCCGTCACGACCTGTGCTGTCGTTGTGACGTTCGCGAACGTGGAGCTGACAAGCGAACCGATCGTCGCAGTCGTCAGCCCGTCGTCATAGATCGAGTTCGAATGGTTCGCGCCGCCCGCGAACTGCGTCCAGTCACAGCCCGCGCACAACAACGCGACCACGGCAATGACCGCGCCGATCTTCACCCGCATCAGACCGCTCCCTCTGACCCGCCAGCCATAGGACACCCGCGTATGTGCTCCACCGGCACGCGAAACGTCGAACGTCAGGCGCGTGCGCGGCTCACACTAGATGCGGACTGCGTACCTTCGTCAAGGCCTACTGCGGGAGTTCACCTCAGGGGGTGGACTCGACGTCCTCCGTCAGAACCGCCGACGACACCGACTTCGACGATCCCGCTTTGGTGAAGGTCGCAGTGATCGCGTGCGTACCGACCTTGAGCTTCGTCGTTGTGATGGTTGCGCGACCGTTGGTCGACCATTGTGTGCCGAGCGACTTCGCACCGTCGAAGAATCGGAACATTCCGTTAGGCGGAGCATCGGGCTTGGCGACGACCGTGACCGCAGCCGCGAACACCAGCGGCCGGCCGACAACCGATGTGTCGGCCGTCGATGAGATGGTGACCACGTACTTGCCCGTGAACGGCGCGGCAGACGACGTTGACGCATTGCGCCGGATTCCCGTTCCCGCTCGCCCGGTTCCCGCCACCGTCGGTCACGGAGGCCGACACCTCGTTGTCGCACACTGCGATCGGACCGTTCGGAACCGATTCGATGCCGAGCCCGCCGTTGCCGATCGCGACGTTGCCCGTGAGCGTGACGCCGAACGCACCCGACGCACATTCCGAAGGTGTCGGGAGCGGACCGACCAAGATGCCGTCGCCACCGTTGTCGAGGAGCAAGTTGTCGCGCACGGTTACGGCACGACTGCAGCAACCGCCGGCACCCGGGCCGACCTCCACCGCGTCGCCGGAGTTCAACACGAAGCGATTACCGCTGATGTCGCCGCCGACACCCGCGCCGAGTTGCACACCGATCGCGTTGCCGCGAAACAGGTTCCCGCGAATGCTGACGTTGGCCGCGCCGGTATCGAGGTGCACCGCAGTACCGGCACCGGTGATCGTGTTGGCGAACATCGTGATGTCGGTCTCGACCGCACTGAACGACGACCCGCGCATGACGTTGTGTTCGAAGTCGACATCGGTTTGGTCACCACCGAACGCAACTCCGTTGAGGTGGTCGGCGCGGAACGTGTCGAAACAGCCGACGCAGAAATAGCCGCCGCCCGTGATCGTCAGGTGCTCGAAGACGCGTACCGATCCCTGGCACCCGGGCGTCGGGCCGGAATCCGATCCCGCGATGCTGCCGTTCTCGACGACGAAATCACCGCACCCCGTCACGATTCCCGCGTGATGACCGTTGAGGTCGACGACGATGGGCGGGCTCGAGAACGGCCCCGAGACGGTGAACCCGCACGCGAGGTCGTGGTGAAGCGTGATCGACGTCGTCACGACGTCGCCGCACGCAATGTGCGAGGCGGTGGGAAAGGCCGCGGTCGCGGGGCCTACCCCGACGGCGACAAGCGCGGTGCCCGAGAGCACGACTGCGCCCAACGCGGCAATGAACCGACGACGAACCGACATCGTGCATCCCCCCGACCCAATCAGCCGACTTGGTAGGGGGCTTAACCGACGTGCGGTAGAAGCGCAACCCCCTCCGCAGGTGACCGTAACCCAGTACGTAGGACCAAACGCGCCAAGACATCCGCGCACCAAAAACGAACTGGCGTGACTGTGGCATCAAATAGATGCCACAGTCACGCCGGTTCGAGGGGTTGGCGGTCGAGGTGGGCCCGGCTGGGATCGAACCAGCGACCGAGGGATTATGAGTCCCCTGCTCTGACCACTGAGCTACAGGCCCGCGACGGGAGAGCGTACGCGCCGGCGGGCGGTGCTCGGCGAAAGCAAGCGGTCGGGCGCCCAGGCACCGAGGCACAACAGCACTCCCCCGGCCAACGCGACCTTCGGGCCCCAGCCGAGATCTGCGCCGCCGGCCAGCCTGCGGAACGCGAGCGCGGCGACGAGTGCCACCACGAACGCGACCACTGCGGTGATCCGTGCCGCACGCGTGCGCGTGCCGAACACACCGAACGCGATCCAGCTCGCCGCACCGATCGCGGGGACCAGATACCAAACGATCGTCAGCCGACCGGCCGACAGCGCGGGTACATGATTCCCGAGCGCGACGAGCGCGTCGACGAGTTCATGACCGCGCAACCCGCTCCCCGCGCCGCGCGCGATCCACTGCAGGAACGCCGACGCGACGAGCGCGCCGCCACCGACGAGATAGCACCCATCCGCGAACAGCGCGCGCCGACGCGCGCCCTCATCCACCGGGCGCCACCGCGGTCGCCGCGCTGCCCACCGACGTGTCCGTCACCTGTGGCGCAATCGGAGTGGCGGTCGCATTGGTCTCCGACTGGCTGCTTCCACTGCTCCCCGACTCGATCGTCCCCCCACCCGTGACCCCGCAGCTTTTGATGCTCACGCCGGGCGGGAACGTCGGCGTAGGACCTTGGAGGTATTCGCAGCTGGACCCGGAGAACGGGCCCGAGCCCAAGCTCGAGCAGCTTTCGCCGCCGATCGTGTAGGTGCACGATTGCCCACCGTCGTTCTGCACCTTGGCCGCGGCGGGCGCATGGGCGGCGTCCCAGATCGTCACCGTGACGTCGACGCCCCGCACCGCAAACGCGTCGACGACGAAGGTGTAGTTCCCGTCGGCCGGCAACGTGAGCGACGACCCGTTGAGCATGCCCGCCGCTTCGTCGAGCTCCGAACCGTCGGGCGCGAACACCCGGACGTTCCCCTCGCCGTAGTCCGAGAAGGGAGTTTGCGAAGTTGTCTTCTCGTTCGAGGTCGCCAGCCCGAGGAGGTTCTCGCCCTTGTGCCCGGCGAAGGTCAGCACCTGCGGGTTCTGGCTCGTGCCCGCGTGCAACACGACCGGCTGCCCCAGCGTGAGCGTGCCGTCGGGCGGGATCTCGTTCGGGATGTTCAACGTGATGTACAGAGAACGCTCGTCGAGCTGCGTGATCAGATTGTCGACGACGTCGAGCACCGTGCCGACGGGACTGACGAACCACCGACCGTTTTCTTCTGCGACCGTGATCTCGGAACCCTTGTCGGCTCCCGTAGTGACGGGACCGAACAATCCCGGGGCGAGAATCCCCGTACCGCACGGCCCGCCGAGCGGTTCGGATTCGGGCGCAGTGAAACAACCGCCGTCGACGGACCACTTCCCGTCACTCGTCGTACCACTCGCGTGCAACGAGACCTTGGCGGTGGTGCCGTCGACCTGGGAGTCGGTTGTCATCGACGAGATGGTGAACGACGGCTTGCTCGTCGTGTGCGTCGCCGAGAGCTCCGCGGCGATCGCGGCGCGGAAGTCGTACACCGGAATCTCGTTCGGCGGCGCGAGCGAGATCAATTTCGTCCAGTCCTGGGCCTGCAGCGCGTGCATCGCATCTTGCACGGCCGCGTCGGGCGTCGCCGCGCCCAACGTCTTGCTCGCGTCGACGCCGGAACCGAAGTCGGCGGCCGGAAGCTTGTTGTACTCGCGCCAGTACTCGAGCGCGGTGTACGCGACACTCACATACCAATGACCGCCGTCGCGCACCGCGACCACGAACGTCGGCAGGTTGTTGTCCGAGACCAGTTTCGCGAGGTCGTAGTGCACCGAGTTGTCGCCGGTGTCGCGCAGGACCTTCTGCATCAACGCGGAGAACTGCGCCTTGTGCGTGCTTGCCGACAGCGAGCCGCCGTCGACGGTGACCTTCGCGTACCCGTCGCCCAGCGACTGCGTCGTCAACTTCAGACCGGAGACGTCGAAGTCGACACCCGCGAGCGGCGCGCCCGCGCTCTTCACGAGCTGGATTTCCGCAGCTTTCTTGGCGGCCGAGTTGATCGTTCCGCTCAGCGAGCGCACCTCGTCCGGCGCCATCACATCAGCCGCCGCCAAGGGATCGGAGTGCGAGATCGCGTCGGCCAACTGCCGCACCGCGCCCTCGGCCGATCCCGAACCCGAACCACTGTTCCCGACAACCGCGCTCACCGCGAGCCCGCCGATGAGCAGCAACGCCGCGATTCCCGCGGCTGCGATCGCCGTGCCCAACGGCCTCCGCCGGCGCGCCACCGGCTCCTCGGTCACGAACGGGATGACGTCGAGATCGTCGTCGCCGCTTCCCGCAACCGACGTGCGCTCGGCCTGCGCGCGCGTCGCAGACTCGGTCGCGCCGGCCAGCACGTCGTCGAAGCCGCGTGCCGTACCGCGCCCCGCGAGTTTGTTCAGCGCGTCGTTCAACGCGTCGTTCGTGTCACTCACCGTTGGCCTCCATGGTCAACTCACTGCGCAGCCGCCGTCGGGCGCGCATCAGCGCGACCCGCGCGCTGCTGTTCGACATACCGACAACCTCGGCCGCGTCGGCCACGGGTTGTCCCTCGATCTCGACGAGATACAACAACGCGCGCACCCGCGGCGCGACGCGCAGTAGGTCGTCGAGGTCACTGGGATAACAATCGGCAGTGGTGTCGTCCGGACCGATCCGGCGCAGCACACCGCTGGTGCGGGAAGACCGCCGCCGCTCGTCGGTGGCGAGGTTCGCGATCGTGCGCCGCAGGTACGGACCGAGCTCGCGGATGTCGCCCGGGTCGCGGGCCAACACCTTGGCCAGCGCGTTCTGGACCAGGTCGTCGGGATCTACGTCGTAGCTCCCCACCACCGCCGCGAACCGCCGCAGCGGCCCGTACAACTCCCGGAGCTGCTCGACCTCGTCGGCGCCCCACCGCTCTGCTGTCGCCACCCGGGCCCCGCTCCCGACTGCGCCTGCGCGCTCCGCCCCCGCCGTCACACGCTATGGACGCTCAGAGCCGCCCCGATGTGACACTGACACCGGAAAACAAAATGGCTCCGGGGGAGAGGCTCGAACTCTCAACCTACGGATTAACAGTCCGTTGCTCTGCCGATTGAGCTACCCCGGAAAGGCGCCTGAGGATATCAGCGGGTCTCGGGGCCCCTACGACTCTTCGAGGTAGTCGCGGAGCCGCTGCGACCGAGTGGGATGGCGCAACTTGGCGAGGGTCTTCGACTCGATCTGGCGGATGCGCTCCCGGGTCACGCCGAATTCCTTGCCGACCTCTTCGAGCGTGCGGATCTGGCCGTCGTCGAGGCCGAACCGGAGTCGCACCACCGCGCGCTCCCGGTCGTTCAGCTCCTGCAACGCCTCTTCGATCGCCTCGCTCAACAACGCGGTGGCCGCCGCGGTTGCGGGCGCAATCACGTTGGGGTCCTCGACGAAGTCGCCGAGCAGGCTGTCGTCTTCTTCGCCGACGGGCGTCTCGAGCGAGACCGGCTCCTGCGCGATGCGCTGAATCTCGCGCACCTTGTCGGGCGTCATCTCGACCTTGGCCGCGATCTCTTCGACGGTCGGCTCGCGCCCCAGCTCCTGCAACATCTGGCGGGAGATGCGCAGCACCTTGTTCATCGTCTCGACCATGTGCACCGGGATGCGGATGGTGCGGGCCTGGTCGGCGATGGCGCGGGTGATGGCCTGGCGGATCCACCACGTGGCGTACGTGGAGAACTTGAAACCCTTCGTGTAGTCGAACTTCTCGACGGCACGGATCAGGCCGAGGTTGCCCTCTTGGATGAGGTCGAGCAGGGCCATGCCCCGACCGACATAGCGCTTGGCGATCGACACGACGAGGCGCAGGTTCGCCTCGGTGAGCTGGCGCCGGGCGAGCTCGCCGTCGCGCTTGACCGCGTGCAGGCTCGAGCGCTGGTTCTCGCTGATCTCGACGGGTTCGCCGTCGGCGTCGACGCCGTTGAGCTTGTCGCGGGCGAGCAGACCGGCTTCGATGCGCTTGGCCAGCGTGACTTCCTGCTCGGCCGTGAGGAGCGGCACCTTGCCGATTTCCTTGAGGTACATCCGGACCGGATCGAAACTTCCGCTCTCGGTGTGCGTGGGGCGCGCCGCGGCGCGCACCGACACGAGATCGGGATCGGGTTCGTCGTAGGAGACGCCGCGCGATCCGGCGCCGGGACGCGGGGCCGCGCTCGGTCGATGTTCTGCGGGGCGGCGCGCGACGGGCGCGGGCGCCGGCGCGGGTGCTTGCGCGCCGCGCCGTTCGTCTTCGAGTTTGAGCTCTTCTGCGATCTCGTCGAGCACCTTGATGCCGCGCGACTCGAACATCTCCCAGAGCTCACGCAACTCGTTGGCGTCGGGCTCGAGATCGGGAAACGCGGCGAAGATCTCGCCGGTCGTGATGAAGCCGCGCTCGCGCACCTGCGCGAGAACATCGTCGACCGCGCTCGTCTCTTCGGCGGCCGCGTCGGCAACCGGCGCGGGAGCCGCGTCGACCGCGGTCGCGTCGGCGGGGCTCGCGTCGGACGGGCTTTCGGGTCCGGTGCCGGACCCGCTGATATCAGGCTCCGTCGGCGTCTGCGTCATCGGTGATCCACGTTACCAACTGCTCGGCCACGACTTCTGCCGCTTCCCAATGCTCCGATCCGCGCGCGTTCGTCAGCGAGTCGAGCAGCATTTTCAACTCCGAGATACGGGGGTCGTCACGCCTCAACATCGACGTGAGAAGTCGCTGACTTGACGCTTCCACCAGGTTGACCACTACCCGTGTCGCGAGCTCTTCGGTCGGTCCGCGATCGTCGAGATCCTCGACCGCGAGCCGTTGCAACAGGGCCGATACCTCGGGCGTCGAGCGTTCGAGGCATTCGTGCCACGGCAATTCGGTGAGCCCCGCGAACGCAGTGCGCGCGAGCGGATCGACGAACAACGTCACGTCGAGCCGACCACTCATCAACTCCGGCGCCTGCACCGCCCAACGCAACGCGTCGAGCTCACGCCGATCAACCGACTGCGCGACGGGACGAGGCGCGGGATCGGCCGCACTCGCGGCGCGGACGTGCGGCTTGGCGCGCGCTTGGCCGACGGCTTCGCGCATGCGATCGGGTTCGATCTCGAGCCGGCCCGCGAGCTTCATGACGTATTGGTCGCGCACGAGATCGCTCGGGTGTTCGGCGATGAGCGCGACACCTTCTTGCGCGACACGCGCCCGGCTCTCGAGCGACGACATGTCGGCCGCGCGCAACAACCGTTCGAGACGGAACTCAAGGAACGGCGCGGCACCTTTCACCGCGGCGACCAACTGTTGCGGATCGTCCTTCCACACGTCGGCGGGATCGCGACCGGCGGGAAGATCGGCGACCTGGAACTGCACCTCGAAACGCTGCTCCCACTGATAGCAACGCTCGGCCGCGGCTTGGCCGGCCGCGTCAGCGTCGTACGCGAGCGTGACCTTGCGGGCCAGGTTCTTCAAGGTGATGAAGTGCTCGTCGGCGAGCGCGGTGCCACACGTTGCGACTGCGGTGGGAACGCCGGCCAACGCGAACGCCATCACGTCGGTGTACCCCTCGCAGATCACGACCTCACCCTGGGCGACGATCTCCCCCTTGGCGAAGTTCAGGCCGTAGAGCAATCGTGACTTGTGGTAAATCGCGGTCTCGGCGGTGTTCTTGTATTTCGGCCCGTCGTCGGTGAGCGTCCGGCCGCCGAAGCCGACGGGGTCGCCGCGCGTGTCCCAGATCGGGAACATCAGCCGGCCGCGGATCGCGTCCTGCAACTTGTTGGCGCGGTTCACGAACGCGAGCCCGGCGTCGACGATGTCCTGGCGCCCGAACTTCGACTTCTGCAAGTGCGCGCTCAGCGGGTCGTAGCCCTCCGGCGCCCAGCCGAGCGAGAACCGGCGCACGGCGTCACCGTCGAAACCCCGGCTCCGGATGTAACGCCGCGCGATCCCGGCTTCCGGCGACTCGAGCAGCCGCTGGTGGTAGTACGCGATCGCGGCTTCGATCGCCGAGTGCAGACGCTGCTTGCGCTTGCGCTCCTCCGAGAACGACGCGTCGTCGTAGCGCAACGTGATGTTGGCGCGCCCGCGAGGCGTTCCACGGCTTCGACGAAATCGAGATGCTCGACCTCGCGCACGAAGGTGATCGCGTCGCCGCTCTTCTGGCAGCCGAAGCAATGCCAGACGCCTTTGTCGGGGCTCACCGAGAACGACGGGGTCTTCTCTTGATGGAACGGGCACAGTCCCTGGAACCGGCGACCCACGCGCTTGAGCGAGAGGTGCTCCTGCACCAGGGCGACGATGTCGGTCGCTTCCCGCACCCGCGCGATGTCGTCGTCGAGAATGCCCATTGCCTGGCAGGCTACGGGCTCGCGGCGGGGCTCACACGCCCCGCGGCAGGTCTTCCGGACGCCAGCCGAGCAGCTCCACGCCCAGGCCCAGCGCGTAGCGATCGGTCATCCCGCTGACATATCTGACCGCCACCGCCGCGGCCTCGAGTGAGCCCGGCCCGAGGTCGGCGTGCATGCCCGTGGCGGCGGCCGGGAGCCGGGACGGTGCGTCGACGAAGAAGTCGACGAGTCCGCCGAGGAGCCCGACGACCTTCTCGGCCTGGCGCCGGGCCGCGGGCCGTAGGTAGATCCGATCGAAGTTGAACGCGCGGAACGCGGCGAGTGCGCCCGCGGCCGGTTCGGTCATCCCGATCCGGCCGGTGCGGTCGACGGCATCGAGCACCGCGTGCACGAACACGCCGACCTGTTGCGACCCGCGCCGACCGACCACCGCTGCGATCTCCTCGGGCAGATCGTCGGCCGCGAGGATCCCGGCGCGCACCGCGTCTTCGAAGTCGTGGCACACGTAGGCGATGCGATCGGCCCAGGCCACGACTTCGCCTTCGGGCGTGGACGGCGCGGGCCGGCGCCAGGAGTGGTTGCGCACACCGTCGAGCGTCTCCGCGCAGAGGTTGAGCGGCGCGAGCGTGACGTCGGCGCCGTACACCGCGTGGTCGTAGCCACCGGGCACGTACGGCGAGAACGCTTCTTCCGACGCGTGCCCGGCCGGGCCGTGCCCGCAGTCGTGTGCGAGCGCGATCGCTTCGGTGAGCGGCACGCACAAACCGGTGACGCGCGCGATGCCGGTGGCGACCTGCGCGACCTCGACCGCGTGCGTGAGCCGGGTGCGGAGGTGATCGTCGTGCGGGGCGATGAAGACCTGACACTTCCCCGCGAGCCGACGCCAGGGATGCGAGTGTTTAATGCGATCGAGATCCCGCTCGAAGCACAGGCGATACGGATCGGGTTCCTCGTCGCGGGCGCGGCGGCCTGCGCCGACCGGTCGAGTGGCCCCGGGTGCGAGGGTGGCGTCGAGCGCGGCCTCGCGGGCCTCGCGCCGCTGCACGGCTCGCCCGACGAACGCCGCGGCCCCCGGGTGCGCCCGGCGCACGAGCTCCTGCTCCGGGACGGGCTCGTCGACGTTCAGATCGTGGTCCACCTGCATGTTTGCAGGGTACCGACCCGGTGAGACACCGAACGGCAGCACCACTTTGACGTGGTCCGCGGCTGTGGCTTCGTCACAGAACCAGAGCGGCTCCGACGAAGGAATCAGGTCCGGCAGGGTGCACACAAACGAAGGACTCGCGAGCCCACATGCGTGCGGGAACGCACTCGCGAAAAGAGCGATAGCGCGGGTGATAGCACCGGCGCTATCACCGGTGCTATCACTCGAAAAAAGGTGTGTGCGCCGCTCGTCGAAGCGGCCGCAGGTCCGCCACCGCTCAGGGGTTGGGGTCGTCGCGCCAGCGTTCCATCCAGCGGTCGACGCGGATGATCGGTTGGAAGCCGACCTTGGCGTACACGCCGTGCGCGTCGCGCGTGCCGAGCACGAGGCGCGACAAGTGTTCGAACCCGTCGACGACGCACTCCATCAGGAACACGCCAACTCCATGCCCCCGATGCGCGTCGAGCACGAACACATCGGCGATCCATGCGAACGACACGTCGTCGCTCAACACGCGCGCGAAGCCGACCTGCTCCCCCGTCGGCTCGTGCACGACCGCGAAACAGGTGGAGGCCGCGTTGGCGCGCGCCTGTTCGTCGAGCGTGCGCCCTTGCGCCCAGTACGACTCCTCGGAGAGGAATCGGTGCACGAGCTCGAGATCGACGCGCGCGGGATCGGTGGTGACGACGTAGTCGCCGTTACTCCACCGGCGGATCGAGGCGGACGGAAGGGATGGCATAGGTGACGGATGCTCGCGCACACGGCATGTCTTCACCAGCGGAATACATGATCACGTCGCCGACGGCGAGCCGCTTGCCGAGCTTGTGCAACGTGGTGTGGGCGATGACGTCGGCGGGCGCGGGCTTGCGCAGGAAATCGATGTCGAGATGCGACGTGACCGACAACGGTTCCCGACCGATCATGCCGAGCAGTGCGACCCAGAGCCCGGTGTCGGCCAGTGTCATCAACGACGGGCCGCTGATCGTGCCGCCCGGTCGGAGCTGGAACTCGCTGAACCGCATGCGCACGCGGGCGCGGATCGGCTGCACCTCTTCGATCGCGAACCGTTCCATGACGCCGGGGAAGACGTCGTCGAGGAACTCCGTGATCTCCGCCGCCGTGAGCCGAAGCTCCGGTTTTCGACTCGTCGCCGCCCCCGCCACGATCAGAACGTCGCGCTCAGGCCGACGTGCCCGGGCCACCCGCGCCGACCGCGGCGTGCGCGGCGGCCAGACGGGCGATCGGGACGCGGTACGGCGAGCACGACACGTAGTCGAGGCCGACCTCGTGACAGAACGCGACCGATGCCGGATCGCCGCCGTGCTCGCCACAGATCCCGAGCTTGATGCCGGGACGGGCGGCGCGACCCTTCTCGACGCCCATGCGCACGAGTTGGCCGACGCCCTCCACGTCGAGCGTCTCGAACGGGTTCGCCGCCAACAGCTTGTACTCGAGGTACTCGCTCATGAAGCGACCCTCGATGTCGTCGCGGGAGAACCCGAACGTCATCTGCGTGAGGTCGTTGGTGCCGAACGAGAAGAACTCGGCGACGGTTGCGATGCCGTCGGCCACCAGCGCGGCGCGCGGCGTTTCGATCATCGTGCCGACGAGGTAGTCGATCTGCATGCCCGCTTCCTGCAGCACCTTCTCGGCTTCTTCGCGCGTCCACACCTCGAGCAGCTTGAGCTCGGGCTCGCTCACGATCAGCGGGATCATGATCTCGACGATGGGGTTGCCCCCCGCCTTGCGCCGCGTGACCGCGGCCTGCATGAGCGCGCGCACCTGCATGCGGTAGAGGCCGGGCTTGATGATGCCGAGCCGCACACCGCGCGTGCCGAGCATCGGGTTCGATTCCCGCCAGAACTCCGACGCCTTCAACAGCTTGAGCTCGGCGTCGGTGATCTCGCCGCGCGCCTGCTTGATGATCAGCTCTTCGTGGTCGGGCAGGAACTCGTGCAACGGCGGGTCGAGCAACCGCACGGTTACCGGCAGACCGTCCATCGCTTCGAGGATGCCTTCGAAGTCGGTCTCCTGTTGCGCGCGCAGCTCTTCCAGCGCGGCGGCTTCCTCGGCCGGCGTGTCGGCGAGGATCATGCGCTGCACGATCGGCAGCCGGTCGCCGAGGAACATGTGCTCGGTCCGGCAGAGGCCGATGCCTTCCGCACCGAACTCACGGGCCTTGCGCGCGTCTTCGGGAAGGTCGGCGTTCGTGCGCACCTTGAGCGTGCGCAGCGCGTCGGCCCAACCGAGGATGACGTCGAATGGGCCGCTCGGCTCGGGCGTGATGACGGCCACTTCGCCGGCGACGATCTCGCCCGTCGTTCCGTTGATCGAGATGATCTCGCCTTCGCGCACCGTCGTGCCGCCCGCGGTGAACGTGCGCGCCGCGAGGTCGATCTTCACCGCTTCCGCACCGCAGATCGCGGGCTTGCCCATGCCGCGCGCAACCACCGCCGCGTGCGAGACGAGACCGCCGCGCGACGTGAGGATGCCTTCCGCGGCGATCATGCCGTGCAGGTCGTCGGGCGACGTTTCCGGGCGCACCAGGATGACGTGCTGACCCTCTTCGTGGCGGGCTTCGGCGTCGTCGGCGGTGAAGTACACCCGACCGACCGCCGCGCCCGGCGACGCGTTCAAACCCTTGGCCAGAACGGTGAACTTCGCCTTCGGGTCGAACTGCGGGTGCAGGAGTTGGTCGAGCTGCGCGGGCTGTACGCGCAACACCGCTTCGGTCCTGTCGATGAGTCCTTCGTCGACCATCTCGACAGCCATGCGCAACGCGGCCGCGGCGGTGCGCTTGCCGACACGCGTCTGCAGCATGAACAGGCGACCCTGCTCGATCGTGAACTCGATGTCGCACATGTCGTGGTAGTGGTCTTCGAGCTGCTTCATCAGCCCGATGAGCTCTTTGTGCGGCTCGGGGAACTCGTTGGTCATCGCGTCGAGGGGCTCGGTGATGCGAATGCCGGCCACGACGTCTTCGCCCTGGGCGTTCTTCAGGAAGTCGCCGTAACCCTTGTTCTCACCGGTGGAGGGGTTGCGCGTGAACGCGACTCCGGTGCCGGAGTCGTCGCCCTTGTTGCCGAACACCATCGTCTGCACGTTGACCGCGGTACCGAGGTCGTCGGGGATCTTCTCCATGCGCCGGTAGTCCTTGGCCCGGCGGCCGTTCCACGACTTGAACACGGCCTCGACCGCGAAGCGAAGTTGCTCCTGCGGATCGGTCGGGAACTCCACGCCGGCTTCGGCCTTCACGATGGCCTTGAACGTCTCGACGAGCCCGGCGAGATCGGCCGCGGTGAGGTCGGTGTCGAGCGTGACGCCCTTGTTCTCCATGAGGTCGTGCAAGGCCTCTTCGAACAACTCACCCGAGATGTCGAGGACGATCTTGCCGAACATCTGCACGAAGCGGCGGTAGGAGTCGTACGCGAAGCGCTCGTTGTTCGTCTGCTTGGCGAGACCCTTGACCGAATCGTCGTTGAGCCCGAGGTTCAAGACGGTGTCCATCATCCCGGGCATCGAGAACGGCGCGCCGGAACGAACCGATACGAGCAACGGATCGACGGCGTCGCCGAGGAGCTTGCCCATCTTCTTCTCGAGGTGATCGCGCGCGGTGGCGACCTCGTCCATGAGACCGGACGGAAGCTGGTCGCCGAGCGCCATGTACGCCTTGCACGCGTCGGTGCTGATGGTGAATCCGGGCGGAACCGGCAACCCGAGATTCGTCATCTCGGCGAGGTTCGCGCCCTTGCCCCCGAGCAGGTATTTCTGGTCGCGGCCGCCCTCCTCGAACGCGTAGACGAACTTCTCCGGCGCTTGCTCCGACATCAATCGACCTTTCCGACTTCGGAGTCGTCGACGACGATCGTGTGCGCAAAGCGGTCGTGCAAGCCCTGCATGTTGGCGTTGCGGTGCCACAAGGTGACACCGAACAACACGATGATCGCGGCGAACTGCTGTAACAACAGATAGAGGGTGAACGTGATCAGCACGATCATCCCGAAGCGCACGATCGACGCGCGCCAACCGAGTGGCGATCCGTCTTCGCGCAACGTCTTCAAGTGCTGTGTGCGTTTACCGAGCGTGCGCCCGGTGAGCGCGCTGGGTATGGCGAGATACAAGAAGCCGAGGATGAACGCGACGATGATCATCCCGAGGAAGTAGGGATTCAGCTTGTTCGCGAGCTTGTCGTGGGCTTTGCCGTCGGCGGTGATCTGCGCCTTGATGGCGTCGGACTTCTTCTGGTCGATCGCCTGCTGCGCGGGATTGTTCGCCTTCTTGTCGGCGCTCACCGCTTTGTCGGCCGCGCTCTTGTCCTTGTTCTCCTGGCTGATCTTGTCGTTGAGTTGGCTGATCTGGTGGACGATGTCGGGCTTCTGCGATTTGGCGATGCTCTGCGCGACGATCTGGCTGCCGCTCACGAGCGCGATCAGCACGAGGAGATCGATGACCATCGCGATGATGCGCTGCTTCGGCTTGGGGAAATGCGTTCCCGGCGGCAGCGTGATCGTGGGGGTCTTCAGGCGCTCTTCGCGCGCGGCCCGCGTTGCACGGGCGCGCTCCTGGCGCGACTCCTTGGCGGTGGCGCGGAGACCCTTAGCCCCGGAGGTCGACTTGGAAGCCGAGCTCGACTTGGCCGGGGTCTTCGCCGGCAGCTTGGCCGGCGTCTTCGAGGCCGAACCGTTCGTGCTGGCGGTGTCGTCGGCACCGTCGCCGTCGGCGTCGGCTCCACCGTCGCCGTCGCCGTTGCGCTGCTCGTCGTAGCGACCGCGCTGGTACGGGTCGGACAGCACGTTCCACGCCTTGTTGAGCTTGGCGGCGTCGGCGCGGCCCGCGTCGCTACCGGTGTCGAGCCCGTCCTTGCGTTCACGGTACGCGCCGCGAATGTCGTCGACCGACGCGTCCGCGTCGATCCCGAGCAACGAGTAATAGTCGTCCATCAGAAAGCCACACCCAAGCGGTCTCGGAGCTCGCCGACAAGGCGGTCGAGCGGAATACGTTCTTGTGCCATCGTGTCGCGGTCGCGGACGGTGACGGCGCGATCGTCGATCGTGTCGAAGTCGATCGTCACGCACAACGGCGTACCGACCTCGTCCTGGCGCCGGTAACGGCGGCCGATCGCGCCGGCCAGGTCGACATCGATCTGGAAGTGGGGCCGCAACGCGCCCGCGACCTCGTCGGTCAGCGGCAGCAGCGTGTCCTTCTTCGACAGCGGCAGAACCGCGACCTTGATCGGCGCGAGACGCGGGTCGAGGCGCAACACCGTGCGCTTCTCGACCTTGCCCTCGCCCGTCGGCGCTTCGTCCTCGTCGTACGCGGCGAGCAGGAACGCGAGCGTGGCGCGATCGGCGCCCGCCGCAGGTTCGATCACGTACGGCGTGTAGCGCTCGTTGCTCTCCTGGTCGAAGTAGGAGAGATCCTCACCCGAGAACTTGGCGTGTTGGGTGAGGTCGTAGTCGGTGCGGTTCGCGATGCCTTCGAGCTCGCCCCACCCCCAGGGGTAGGCAAACTCGACGTCGCTGGTACCGGCCGAATAGTGCGACAGCTCTTCGGGATCGTGCGGACGGATGCGCAGCTGATCCTCGGGGATACCGAGGTCGAGGTACCAGCGGTACCGCTCGGCAACCCAGTACTCGAACCACTTCGGCGCGTCGTCGGGCGGGACGAAGTACTCCATCTCCATCTGCTCGAACTCACGCGTGCGGAACACGAAGTTGCCGGGCGTGATCTCGTTGCGGAACGACTTGCCGATCTGTGCGATACCGAACGGCGGCTTTTTGCGCGTCGTGGTCTGCACGTTCTTGAAGTTGACGAAGATGCCTTGCGCGGTCTCGGGCCGGAGGTACGCGACCGACGCGTCGCTCTCGACCGGACCAACGTGGGTCTTGAACATCAGGTTGAAGTTGCGGGCCTCGGTGAACGTGTCCTTGCCGCCGCAGTTGGGGCACGCGCCCGACTCCGGCAGCTGGTCGGCGCGGAAGCGCTCCTTGCAGTTGCGGCAGTCGACGAGCGGGTCGGTGAAGGTGGCGATGTGACCGCTCGCCTCCCAGACCTTCGGGGCCATGAGGATCGCGGAGTCGAGACCGACCATGTCGTCGCGGAGCTGGACCATCGAGCGCCACCACGCCTCTTTGACGTTGCGCTTCAAAAGGACGCCCAGGGGCCCGTAATCCCAGGTGGAGCGGAACCCGCCGTAGATGTCGGACGACGGGAAGACGAGCCCGCGACGCTTCGCGAGGTTGACGACTCGATCCATCAACTTGGGGTCGCCAGCCGGTGCCATAGGGATACCAGGCTAGTCGGCAGCCCCTCGTTTTCCCGGCCCAAAGGAGCGCCGGCGGGCCGCTAGAGGAGTGCGGTGGAGCGCAACCGGCGCTCTACGTGGTGCTCGACGGCACGGATTCCGAGCTGTTCGACCTCGTGCGTCTCCGGGCCCGGCTGCTGTGCGAACACACCGTTCAACCCGCCGCCGAGCATGCGGCGCAACAGATCGAGCGCCGGGTACGACAGCGGCCAACCGCCGCCGCGCGAACACGCCCGGCACAGGGTTCCGCCCTCGTCGAGATCGAACGCGATCAGCTCGGCGTCATCACCGCTCTGCGCGCCACCGCAGCGGGCGCAGTTGTCGAGCATCGGGTGGATGCCTTCGAGCGACAGCAACTTCCAGAAGAACGCGGAGGTGACGACCGGATTCTGCAGATCGGCGAGGGCCCGCAGCGCGCCGGTGAGCATGCGATACAGCGCCGGGCTCGGTTCGTGCTCCTGCGCGACCTGGTCGACGGCTTCGAGCATCGGGATCGCGTGGGTGAGGAGGGCGTAGTTCTCGCGCAGCACGCGATTCGCCTCGAGCGTCTCGGCCTGGGTCACGACGTCGAGCTCGCGGCCCCGGTAGCACTGGAGCGCGACCCTGGTCATGGGCTCGAGCCGGGCGCCGAACCGGCTCGAGGTCTTGCGCACCCCTTTGGCGACGGCGCGCACCTTGCCGTTGCCAAGGGTCAGCACCGTGACGATGCGATCCGCTTCGCCGAGCTTGATCGTCCGCAGGACGATCCCCTCGTCCCGATACAGCCCCGGCATTACACCAGTGTAATTCGCCCCACCTCTACCAAACAGTGGGCACGCTCACATACCCGTGCGGTGCGTGAGCGTGCCCACTGTTGGGGCTCTTCTAGATGGCGCCGAAGCGGCGGTCGCGGCGTTGGTACTCGGCGATCGCGTCGACGAGGTGCTGGGCGCGGAAGTCGGGCCAGAGCACTTCGGTGAACACGAGCTCGGCGTAAGCCAGCTCCCATAACAAGTAGTTCGAGATCCGGAACTCGCCGGACGTCCGGACCAGGAGGTCGGGGTCGGGCATGTCCGGTGCGTAGAGGTGCCGGGCGATGGTGCGCTCGTCGATTTTGCCGGGATCGATCCGCCCGTCGGCCGCCTCCCGCGCGATCGTCCGCACCGCGTCGACGATCTCGGCCCGGCCGCCGTAGTTGAACGCGAAGGTGAGCGTCAGCCGCCGGTTGGCGCGGGTGAGCTCCTCGCTCTCCTCGATCCGGCGCCGGACCCGGCCCGGAACCCGGCCGCCGCGCCGTCCGATGAACCGCACCCGCACACCGCGCTCGTTGAGATCGTCGCGCCGAGCCACGAGGAGGCGCTCGTTGAAGTTCATGAGGAAGCGAACCTCGTCGAGCGGCCGGCGCCAGTTCTCGGTGGAGAACGCGTAGACGGTGAGCCATTGCAGACCGATGTCGAGCGCGCCGTCGACGGTGTCGAACAACGCTTCTTCACCGGCGGCGTGCCCGTCGGTGCGCTTCAGCCCACGCTGCTGGGCCCACCGACCGTTGCCGTCCATCACGACGGCGACGTGTGTGGGCATCCGCGACGTATCGAGCTGGGAGCGATCGGGCACCGACACGAGGCGGACGCTACCCGCGCCGACGCACTAGCTTCCGGCCGTGCCGTGGACCGCGATCGTGAACCCAGTTGCCGGTCGGGGACGGACGCAGAAGCTGCTGCCGGAGCTCGAGCGAGCCGCGTTCGCGGCCGGGATCGAGCTCCACGTGTCGCCCGAACCGGGTGCGCCGACCAAGCTCGCCCGGGTCGCCGCCGACGAAGGGCACGATCTCGTCGCGTGCGGCGGCGACGGCCTCGTCACCGAAGTCGCGGGAGTTGCCGCCGACACCGGCCGGCGCCTCGCCATCGTGCCGACCGGCGCGGGTAACGACTTCGCCCGCGTGCTCGGGTACGACCCGAAGCAACCGTTGCACGCGTTCGACGCGATCGAGCACGGGCGCGACAAGCTCGTCGACCTCGGCCGCGTGAACGGGCGTTGGTACACGTGCGTCACCGCGTCGGGCTTCGACGCGGAGGCGAACCGCTGGGCGAACACCGTCCGCAAGCTTTCGGGAACGAGCCTCTACGTCGCGGCCGTGTTGCGCACCCTCGCCGTCTACAAACCCCACCGCTTCCGCGTGACCGTCGACGGCGAGGCCCGCGAGGTGCAGGCCTGGCTGGTGGCGGTCGGGAACGGCCCCGCGTACGCGGGCGGTATGAACGTGACTCCCGGCGCCCGTATGGACGACGGCCTGCTCGACGTCACGATCGTCGGCGCGATGTCGCGGCCGGAGTTCCTCTGGAACTTCCCCAAGGTGTTCAAGGGCACCCACGTGGGTCACCCGAAGGTCACCGCGCTGCAAGGGAAGGTCGTGCAGCTCGAGTCGCTCGACGCGTCGATCCCGATGGAGGTCTACGCCGACGGCGAACGCGTCGGACCGCTCCCGGGAACGATGGAAGCGGTTCGCGACGCGCTGACGGTTCGGGTTCCCTAGCCCGCGAGCGGCGGGTTCTTGCCCGCGGCGACCGCTTCGTCGAGGGTCATCGGCGGGCCGGTCACGTTGATGACGCCCTTCATGCCCGCGGCCTCGTGGCCCGGGATGGCGCAGAAGAACGTGTAGCTGCCCGGCTTGCCGAAGTACGCGATGCCCGAGTCGGTGGTGCCCGCGGTGTTGAGCGCCAACGACGTCCACAAGGTGGTGGGGTCCTCGAGGTTGAACGTGTGGCCGGCGCCGGCGACGTTGACGTCGATCTTGGCCAGCCCCGTCTTGGCCGTCAGCACGTTGGGCGTGAACGCGAGCTTGCCGCCGATCGCGGCGGTGACCTTGACGTCGGGCTGGGTCGTCTTCAACGTCGAAGGCAACGACGTGGGGCCCGTCGCTTCGGGCTGCGCGTGACCGACCACCAACCATCCGCCCGCCATGATCACGAAGATGAACGCGGCGCCGATGAGCGTGATCGTCGAGCGGGGGATGCGGCCCGATTCGGCCGACAAGAACGTGGCGCCGACGAGGATGATGATCAGGATCGCGGAGCCGACGAAGATCGCGATGTGGCCGTGGCCGGCGAGGAAGAGCCGCGAGATGTTGAGGATGTACGCGACGAGACCGATCACGACCGCGATCGGCATCAAGAGCGGCACGAGGTAACGCTCGACGTAACGGCGCTGCCAGAACGGGGTCGGCTCGGTCTCGAGCACGACCGCCGGCGCGGGTTGCGCGACTACCGGAGTAGCCGCCTCCGCCTCGGGCGGGGTCTCGGTGTCGTGTTCGTCGGTCGGAGTGTTCGTCATTGCTTTTGCAACTCCATCAGCTCGCGGTCGAGGTCGCGCGTCACACGCCGGGCCGGGGGTCCGCCCACGTCTTCAGCATTGTGCCAGCGGAAGAAGACCACGGTGATCGTGATCCACAGACTGAAACCCCACAGGATCTTCATGATGAGGCCCGCAAAGCGCATGTCGTCGAGGGCGGAGATGCCCCAGAGGCGCGGAACGGTTTCGTAGAACTTGTAGAGCGGGTGATCGCCGAACGTGAGGAACGACGCGGGGACGGTCGGCACGATCGACTGCAGGAAGAGGAAGAGCATGCGCACGAGCGGCTGGAGCCGGGGCACCTCGGGCAGCGGGCTGAGCAGCGGCATCCACACGATCAGCGACGAGAGCAGCAAGAGCGTGTGCAACCCGAAGTGCAGGAGGCCGTTGTGCAACGACGCGTCGACGACGGCCGGGATGTGCGTGAAGATCACGACCGCGTTGAACAGGAGCGTGGCCGGGATGAGGCGCGAGAGATAACGGACCGTGCGCAACAACCAGCGGGGCGACAGGATCCAGCGGGCCAACCAGGTGGGCGTGCCCATGAGGAACAGCGGCGCGGCGATGATCGCGTACGACGTGTGCTGCACCATGTGCACCCAGAAGAAGTACTTCTCCGCGAGGTCGTGGATCGGCCAGTCGGAGGCGACCCACATCGCGAGCAGTCCCGCGTAGAACGTGCTGATCTGAAAGCGCGTGACCACCGGAGATCCGACGGGCGCGAGCCGCGGACCGAGGCGCTTCACCGCTACCGCGTAACCCACGCCGATCGCGGCGACGAGCAGCCAGACCTCGGGGTGTGGTGCCCAGGCGGGAAAGGCGACGTCGGCGAGCACGGTTCGCTACGACTTCAGGACCGTGCTCGAGAAGAACAACAACAAGATGCCGTACACGAACGACGCCAGGATGATGCCGCCGACGAAGAGCCGCCGGAACAGGTGCGAGTCCTGCTTCATGTGCATGTACCAGGCGGCAACGAGGAAGAACTTCACGAACGCCATGAGCGCGAGGGCGACGATGAGCAGGTTCGAGTTGACGTGCCCTTCGAGGTACGACGTTGCCACCTCGACACCCGTGAGGATGACAAGCACGATCGCGATCAGCACGTACTGACGCGGACCCGGGTGGGTGTGCCCGTCGGACGCGACGACGCCGGCCGGGGCGATCGGAACGAGCTCGCCACCGATCTCGACCGCGGGGGTCTCGTCGGAGATCGTGACCAGATCGGTGCCTTCGGTCATGCCAGCGTCCTCAGTGCGTCGGGATCAGGTAGATCGCAGTGAAGATGAAGATCCACACCACGTCGACGAAGTGCCAGTACAGGCCGGCGATCTCGATCGCCTCCGACTTCTCGGTCGGTAGTCGTCCCTGCATTGATCGGCCCCAGAGCAGCAAAAGCCAGATGATTCCGACCGTCACGTGCGCGCCGTGCAGACCCGTGAGCACGAAGAAGGTGGTGCCGAACATGTTCGTGCTGAGGTGCAGGCCCTTGCGGTAGAACTCGGTGAACTCGTACACCTGGCCGCCGACGAACGTGGCGCCGAACAAACAGGTGGCGAGCAGCCAGATGCGCAGGCGTTGATGATCGCCGCGCTGGATGGCGGCCAGCGCGAGCACCATCGTGAGCGAGCTCATCAACAAGATGAACGACGTCACCGACGTGAACGGGATGTTGAGGAGCTTGTCGGGGGTCGGGCCCTTCAGGAACTGCGCGTCGCGCCCGCGGTACAGGAAGTAGGTCGAGATGAACGCCCCGAAGAACAACGCTTCCGACGACAAGAACAACCAGATCGCGAGCTTCGAGTTGCTGACACCCGTGTTGGTGTCGTGACCGTGCGCAACGATCGCGCCCGGCTCCTCGAGCTCTCCCGATCCGGCGGTGACTACGGCCTGGGCCATCAGTGCACCTCCGTTCCGGTCGAGGTTCCGACGGGCGCTGCAGTGGCGGTTCCGATCGGCACTCCGCTCGAGTGGTCCGAGGTTCCGTCTTCGGGGTCGGTGCCGGGCTCGATCGCCCAACCGTTGAGACCGAAGAGTGCAACCACGACGCCGGCCGCCAGCAGGTACCAGTTCTTGAACACGAAGCCGTAGCCCATGATCGGGAGTGCGAGCGCGAAGATCAGCGGCCAATACGACGGCGACGGCATGTGGATGCTGTGCGGATCGAAGTTCGCCGGGATCAGGTTTTCCTCGTCGCCGGCGCCGCCCGTGGGCAACTTGACCAGGCGACCCTCGTCGTCTTCGGTGTACTTACGGTGCCAGTAGTCGTCGAGGCTCGTGACCACCGGGACGACCGCGAAGTTGTACTCCGGCGGCGGCGACGGGATGCTCCACTCGAGCGTGCGCGCGTCCCACGGGTCGTGGCCGACCTTCTCGCCCCGCCGGGCGGTGAAGATCACGTTGACCAAGAAGACGAGCACCGACGTGGCGATGATGAACGCGCCGATCGTGGCGAGCAGGTTGAGCGTGTCCCAGCCCATGCCCGACGGGTACGTGTACGTGCGGCGGGGCTGACCTTCGAAACCGAGGAAGTGCATCGGGAAGAAGGTGAGGTTGAACCCGACCACCATGAGCCAGAAGTTCAGCTTGCCCAACTTCTCGTTGAGCATCTTCCCGAAGATCTTCGGCCACCAGTAGTAGAAGCCGCCGAACACCGCGAACACGAGGCCGCCGAACAACACGTAGTGGAAGTGCGCCACCACGAAGTACGTGTCGGTCTGTTGCGTGTCGCTCGGGACGATCGAGTGGAGAACACCCGAGAGGCCGCCGATGGTGAACTGCGCGATGAAGCCCAGCGCGAACAACATCGGGGTTCGCAGACGAACGGCGCCGCCCCACACCGTGGCGAGCCAGTTGAAGATCTTCACGCCGGTCGGGATCGCGATGAGCATCGTGGAGAGGCCGAACGCGGACACGGCAACCGGGCCGAGACCCGACGCGAACATGTGGTGCGCCCACACGCCCCAACCGAGGAAGCCGATCGCGATACCGGAGAACACGACGATCGAGTAACCGAAGAGCGGCTTGCGCGAGAACACGGGCAGGATCTCGGAGACGATGCCCATGCCTGGGAGGATCAGGATGTACACCTCCGGATGGCCGAATATCCAGAAGAGGTTTTGATACATCAGTGGATCGCCACCGGCCGCGGCATTGAAGAAGTTCGTATGGAAGTTGCGGTCCATGAAGACCATGATCAGCGCCGCGGTCACGGGCGGCATCGCGAACAGCGTGAGGAACGCGATCACGAGGATCATCCACACGAACACCGGCATGCGCATCATCGTCATGCCCGGGGCGCGCATGTTGAGGATGGTCACCAAGAAGTTGACCGCGGTGGCCACCGAACCGATGCCGAGCATGATGAGCCCGACGGTCCAGAAGTCGGTACCCCGACCGGGCAGGTAGCCGTTGGCGAGCGGCGTGCTCGTGAGCGGCGCGTAACCGAACCAACCACCGTCGGGCGCGCCGCCGAGCGCGAACGACGAGTACAAGAAGATGCCACCGAAGGCGAAGACCCAGAAGCCCAACATGTTGAGCCGCGGGAACGCGACGTCGCGGGCGCCGATCATCAGCGGGACGAGGTAGTTACCGAACGCGGCCGCGATCGGCATACCGAGCAGGAACACCATCGTGGTGCCGTGCATCGTGAAGAACTCGTTGTAACGCGCCGCGCTCAGGATCGTGCCGTTCGGCTGCGCGAGTTGCAGCCGGATGAACAGTGCTTCGATACCACCCACGCAGAAGAAGAAGATCGCGAGCGTGCCGTACATGATCGCGATCTTCTTGTGGTCGACGGTGGTGACCCAACTGAACGGGCCGGTCGTCGTACGCGGACGCTCGAGGATCCGGATGCGCTTCTCGGGCGCATGGACGAACGCGGTGGCGTCTTCGACAGTCGTCATTTACCTACACACTCCGCGGGCGTTGTCGGATTCGTGGCGGTATTGGTCAGCAGGAAGCATGCGATCTGTTTCGCCTCCGCTTGGGTCATGGGATGCGCCGCAAACGCACTGAAGTTGGGCATGTGCTGGGTGAGATCGCCCATGGGCTTGCGCGACGGCGCGTCGTAGACCCACTGCCAGAGGTTGTCGTAGTTCGTGAGATACATGTCGCCGGCGAACGCAGTGCGGTCGGCGAGGTGCGTGAGGTTCGGTGCGACCGCGCCGGGCTTGGCCGACTGGAAGCTGTGGCAACTCGCGCATCCGTACGTATCGCTGTTGACCCCGGCGAGCAGCTTGGCCTCGGAGACCGGCTGGGCGAGTTGGCTCTGTATCCAGGCCTTGTAGTCGTCCGGCGACTGCGCGATCACCCGTAGGCGCATGTTCGCGTGCGACAGGCCGCAGTACTCGGCGCACTGGCCCTGGTACACGCCGGGCTTGTCGGCCTCGAGCTTGAGGAACTGCGAACGGCCGGGCACGACATCCTTCTTGCCGTTCAGCGCGGGCACCCAGAAGGAATGGATGACGCCGTTGTTGTAACACGGCGCCGGCGAGCACGGCGGGGGGCCTTGCAGCGACAACACGACCGGTTGCCCGGCCGGGATGTGCATCTCGTTCGCGGTCACCACGTTGTTGCCCGCGTCGGTGTAAGTGAACTGCCACCACCACTGCCGGGCCGAGACCGTGACGTGCACGACGTTCGGACCGGTCGGCTTCTTGGCGAGGCTGAAGATCGTGGCGACGGTCGGGACCGCCATGATCGCGAGGATGACGGCGGGGATCACCGTCCAGCTGATCTCGAGCACGGTGTTGCCGTGGATCTGCTTGGGCGCGCGTTCCTCGCCCGGCTTCTCCCGGAAGCGCAAGGCGACGAAGAACGTGCCACCGATGACGCCGAGACCCACGATGACGGCAACCCAGAAGAAGGGCTCGGTCAGGTGCAGAATCTGGCGCGCGTACGGACCCGCGGGCCGCAACGCGTTCTGGTTGTTCTTGGGCCCGGTCTTGTCACCACAGCCCGCGAGCATGACGACGGCAATCGCGACGGCAGCAGTCGCGCCTGCACGCCGGAACCGGTGCGTACGGTCCAACATCAGCCTCTCTCGGCGAAGAGTCTCAGCATGAGAACGGCCGGACTCTACAGCGGTCAATACTCGGAAACTAACTCTGGCACGCCGACCGCGCGGTGGTGACACGCGCATGATCACAAGCGAAACCGGCCCGTTTCCCTCGCCGTTTTCCTCAGAGACCGAGGCGGTCCAGCGAGCCCGCCCGGCGCTGCCAATCGGGATCGACCTTCACCCGCGTTTCGAGGTGAACACGCATCCCGAGCAGGGCCTCCAGCTCGAGCCGGGCCGCGGTCCCGCGCCCTTCAGGACCGCGCCGCCGCGCCCGATCACGATGCCTTTCTGTGAGTCACGCTCGACCCGGATGATGACGCGCACGTAGAGGAGCGGACCGTCGGCGGTTTCGCGTTCCTCCACCTCATCGGTGGTGACGGCAATCGAATGGGGCAGCTCTTCGCGCGCCATGGCGAGCAGTTGCTCCCGCACGAGCTCGGCCGCCAGGAACGATTCGGGCTGGTCGGAGATCACCCCGTCGGGGTAGTAGTGCGGGCCGGGCGGCAGACGCGACTCGAGCTCGCCGAGCAGCGCGTCGACACCTTCACCTTCGAGTGCCGATACGGGGACGTACGCGGCGAAGTCGCCGAGCTCTCCCGATGCCACCGCGAGATGGTCGAAGATCTGCTCCCGAGACGCGACGTCGACCTTGTTGACCGCCAACACCACCGGAGTGCGCACCTCGGCCAGCCGGGCGGCGACGAATCGATCGCCCGGGCCGATCGGCGCGTTGGCCTCGATGAGGAAGCACACGACGTCGACCTCGCCCAACGTGGTGAGTGCACGATCGTTGGCGCGCTCACCCAGGAGTGTGCGGGGCTTGTGGACGCCCGGAGTGTCGAGGAACACGATCTGGGTCGCAGCAGTGGTGCGCACTCCCCTGACCTGGGTGCGCGTGGTCTGCGGGCGATCCGACACGATCGACACCTTGCGCCCGACGATCTGGTTCAACAGCGTGGACTTCCCCACGTTGGGCCGTCCGACCAGGGCGACGAAGCCGGAAAGGAACTCGGCGTCGGTGTCGGAATCGGTGTCGGGATCGCGGGGTTCGTTCGGCGGCGTGGTCATTCGCCGCGATCGGCGGTGGCCGACGCCTCTTCGCCCCGCGGTGCGGGGATGCGGGTGATGGTCACCGAGACGATGCGGCGGCCCTGGATGCGCTCGGCGCAGAACTCGAGCCCGTCGACCTGCAGGCACTCGCCCTCGATCGGGACGTGACCGAGCGTGTTGAACACGAGCCCGCCCACCGTGTCCCACTCGTCTTGGGGGAGGTCGACGTCGAGCAGCTCGTTGACCTCGTCGATCGGGGTGCGGCCCGGAACCCGGAGCGCGCCGTTCGCCAGGCGTTCGACCTCCGGTTCAGGCAGGTCGTACTCGTCGGAGATCTCGCCGACGATCTCCTCCAGGAGGTCTTCCATCGTGACCAGACCGGCCGTCCCGCCGTACTCGTCGACGACGATCGCCATGTGGAACTTCTCGGTCTGCATCTCCCGCAGGAGCTCGGCGACCCGTTTCGACTCCGGCACGAAGTGCGCCGACCGCAGGCTCTCACGCACCGGTTCCGCACCCTGGCCCGTACCGCTGCGGGCGACGAGATCCTTCAAGAACACGAGCCCGACGATCTCGTCCTGGGTGTCCTCGTAGGCGGGGAGGCGCGACTTGCCCGCCTCGATCGCGGTCGCGATCGCCTCGTCGACGGTGGCGTCGGCTTCGACCGCCACCATGTCGGTGCGGGGCAGCATCACCTCGCGCACGACCGTGTCGCCGAAGTCGAAGATCGAGTGGATGAGCTCGCGTTCCTCGGGCTCGATGGAATCCTCCTGGGCGGCGACGTCGGCCATCGTGAGGATGTCGGCCTCGGTCGTGAACGGGCCCATGCGCATGCCCTTGCCCGGCAGCACCACGTTCGCGAATCCGATGAAGCCGCGCGACAGCATCCGCAGCGGCCAGAACCGCGTGACGAACACCAACAGCGGGGAGATCGCGAGCGCGGTGCGTTCGCTGTGCTGCAACGCAAACGTTTTCGGTACGACCTCGAACAGCGTGAACACCACAAAGATCTCAACGAAGATGCCGACCGCGATACCGGCCGCGCCGAGCGACGGTTCGAGCACCGTTCCGAGCACGGTGGCGCCGATCATCTGACAGCCCAAGACGAGCAGGAGGATGCTGTTCAGCGTCTGTTCGGGATGCTCGAGGAGCCGCAGCACGCGCCGCGCGCGCGCTTGTCGCCGTCTTCGTCGAGCGCCCGCAGCCGGATGCCGTTGACGCGCGTGAACGCGGTCTCGGCGAGCGCGAGGACACCCGACAACGTCCAGAGCAGCGCGACCGCGACGATCGCGATCGCGTTCATGCCGAAGCCCGCATAGACGGACGAACGGTATCTGGGGGTGTGCCGCGTCCCATGGACCTAGGCCCCGTCCGCCTCGCGCTCGACCTCGCGGAATCGGGCGAGCAACTCCTGCTCCCGGCGCCGCATGGTGGCGGTTTCCTCGGGTTCGGCGTGGTCGTAGTCGAGCAGGTGCAGGACGCCGTGCACGACGAGGAGCGCGATCTCCTCTTCGGCGGGAATCCCCCGCTCGACCGCCTGGCGACCGGCGACGGTCGGCGAGACGATGACGTCGCCCAACAACGTGGGCGGATCGCCCGGATCCGACGGCGAGCCCGGGCCGCGTCCGCCCTGGTCGGGTTGACGACCACCGGGCGGTAGTTCCTCGTCGAGCGGGAACGAGAGCACGTCGGTCGGGCCGTCGCCACCGAGAAAGCGCACGTTCAACTCCGCGATCGTGTCCTCGTCGACGAACATCAGCGACATCTCGACGTCACTGCCGTAGCGCTCGTTGACGCGCTCGCTGTCGAGCACGAGCCGAGCCAGGCGCACCCAGCGCGGAACATCGACCTCGACATCGTGTTGTTCGTCGGCACCGAACACCGACGGCGAGTCGGTCTCCATCACGGCTCCATTTTCCGTCATTCTTGCTGTCGTTCGTACGCGTCGACGATGTCCTGCACGATGCGATGGCGCACGACGTCGCGCGAACCGAGATCGACGAACATCAATCCCGGAATGCCTTCGAGCACGCCGCGCACCTGCATGAGCCCGGAACGACCGCGCCCCTCGGGCAGGTCGATCTGGGTGACGTCGCCGGTCACCACGACCTTCGAGCCGAAGCCGAGGCGCGTGAGGAACATCTTCATCTGCTCGGGCGTGGTGTTCTGTGCCTCGTCGAGGATGATGAACGAATCGTTGAGCGTGCGGCCGCGCATATAAGCGAGCGGCGCGACCTCGATGGTTCCGCGCTCCATGAGCCGCACGACCACCTCGGGCTCGACCATGTCGTAGAGCGCGTCGTAGAGCGGGCGTAGGTAAGGGTCGACCTTCTGCAGCATGTCGCCGGGCAGGAAACCGAGCCGCTCGCCGGCCTCGACCGCGGGCCGGGTGAGGATGATGCGGTTGACTTCCTTGGCCTGTAGCGCCTGCACCGCGAGCGCGACCGCGAGGTAGCTCTTGCCCGTGCCCGCCGGACCGATCGCGAAGGTGACGGTGTTGTCGCGGACCGCGTCGACGTAGCGCTTCTGGCCCGATGTCTTCGGACGGATCGTCTTGCGCCCGCGCACGACCTCGGTGGTCAGCACATCGGTCGGGCGTTGGTCGGCCTTCATCATCTCGATCGATCGACCCAGGTTCTCGCGGTCGAGCTCGTGGCCCTGCTCGAGCAGGATCACCATCTCCTCGAACAACCGGCCGACGCGGTCGACCTCGTCGGCGTCGTTGCCGGTGATGTTGATCTCGTTGCCGCGCACGAGGATGCGCACCGCGAATTCGCCCTCGACGAGGCGCAGCAATTCGTCGCGTTGGCCGAGCAGCCCGACCATCAGATGGTTGCCGGGCACGAGAATCTTCACGGACGCGCCGGAGCTTTCGGTGCCGTCGCTGCCGGTTCGGGGCGCGGACCTTCCCGGAACGGGGCTGACGGCGTGCGAGCGTGCCAAGGTGCGCGCGAGGGTAGTCGAGCCGGGACCGCCCGGCTTCCCCCGAATGTGAACGATTCGATCTGGTCGGTCGGGTCGATCGGCTCGAGCGGGCCGATCAGTCAGCCCGCAGCCGCGACGGCCCGGAGGCCGAGCTGCTCGAGCCGGGTACCGAGCTCTTCGAGGCTGCGGCCCATGCACGACGCCAGGACCCGGAGGTCGGAGCGGCGGATGGTCAACATGCGCCCGTTGAAGTCCTGGCGTTCGCGCTGCAACGACGTTGCGAAGCGATCGAGGATGTGCGCGTCGGGATCGTCGAGCTCGTGCAGGCGCACGAGGTCGATCGTGAACTTGGCGTTGGGATCGATGCCGTTGCTGGCGCCGGTCTCGACCAGGCTGATCTCGCCGTCGAGCTCCCGGGGCAGCAATTGATCCGCCGGAACCTCGTAGATCTCGGCCAGCCGCAAGAGGCGCGGCACCGAGATAGCGCGCTCCCCCCGCTCGTATGCACCCAGGACGGACGCTTTGAATTCGAGGCTCGAACGCGCCTCGACATCGTGCAGCGACAAGCCCTTCTGACGCCGGATGGCCCGCAATCTCTCGCCGACCCGCGCTCCAGTGTTCGCCAACTCGAGCTCCCTCGCCCCAGACCCGGCGTCTGCCGGGTCCCGCCTATCCGTACCCTGCGGACAGCGCAGAGTGCGGTGAATTCATGTTAACAGCACGCTCCGTGAAAGTCATGCTTCCCATCGCTTCCAACAGAGGCCACACGACGGAGGCGGAATCACACTGGCCACTCCCTCCGCACGCCGACCCCGACCACTACCGACGGCGGTCGCCCTCCGCGGTGAGCACCGCGACGGCCGCGATGGGCGCGGTCGCGGCGCGCAGAACGTAGGCGCCCAGCGCCACTTTGGGCGTTCCGGCCAGAATTTCGAGCTCTTCCGGCGCGAGCCCGCCTTCCGGCCCCACCAGCACGGTCCAGCCCGAATTCGGGGTCTCGAGCTGCGCCGGCGACGAACCCTCGCGCGCGGCGACAAGAAGTCCGGCGACTTGGACAAGTTCGGGAAGCTCGACCGGATCGTCGACCACCGGAATCCGGGGGCGGCGGCTCTGCATGGCGGCTTCCCGGGCCACCGAACGCAGCCGGGTCACGGCGCGCTCGGCCCGGGCCCGGTCCCAACGCACGACCGTGCGGACCGTCTGCACCGGCGTGATTCGTATGGCCCCGAGCTCGGTGACCGCGGCGACGACGTCGTCGAGACCACCTTTGGTCAGCGCGACGGCCAGCGCCACCGGGATCGTCGGCTCCGCGCCGGCCTCGATCTCGCCGCGCACGTCGAGCGTGAGGCGCCCGGTCGCGACGTCGACGACCGCGTAGCTCCGCCACGCGCCCGTGCCGTCGGCAGCCGTCACCGACTCGCCCGCGGTGAGGCGCCGGACGCGCTGTAGGTGATGACCGTCGGGGCCGTCGATGACGCAGCGATCGTCGAGCACGTCGACGAACACGTGGGCCACCGCATTCGTGTCGGCCGGTTCGCGCGCCGCGCGCGCGTTCACGGCTTGAACGCGGAACGGATGCGGGCCAGGAGCCCTTCGTGGACCGAGCTCACCTTCTCGCCGCGCAACTCGGCGAACTGCGCGAGCAAGCTGGCCTCTTCGTCGTTCAGGCGCATAGGAACGTCGACGCGGATCTCGACGACGAGATCACCGCGCCTCGACGTCCGCAACGACGGCGCGCCCATGCCCCGCAGGCGAATCAACGCGCCCGGTTGCGTACCGGCGGCCACGTCGATCTCGCGCGTGCCGTCGAGCGTCTCGATCTCGAGCTGCGTGCCGAGCGCGGCCTGCACGATCGAGATCGGCAGGCGATACCAGAGCTCGTCGCCGCGGCGCTCGAGATCGGGGTGGCGGGCGACGCGCACCGCAACGTAGAGATCGCCGGCCGGACCGCCGCGCGGCCCCGCCGCGCCGCGACCGGTGAGACGCAGGCGTTGACCGTCGTCGATCCCCTTGGGCACGTCGACCTCGATCGAGTGCCGACCGGTGACGCGACCCGCACCGCCGCACGCGTCGCACGGATTGGGAATGATCTGGCCGCTCGCACCGCACGCCGCGCACGGGCCCGCGGTGACGATCTGACCGAGCAGCGAGCGCCGCACCTGGCGCACCTCGCCGCTGCCGTCGCAGGTCGGGCATCGATCGGGATGCGTGCCGGGCGCGCACCCGGAGCCCGAGCACTGCTCGCACTCGACGAGCATCTGCACCACGAGCGTCTTGCGCGCCCCGAACACGACATCGGACAACGAGAGATCCAGGACCGTCTCCACGTCGGGGCCGCGCGCTGCGCCGGCCGGACCGCGGCGCGCGCCGCCGCCACCGCCGAAGAACGCGTCGAAAAGGTCGTTCAGGCCGAACGCGCCGGCATCGAACGAGCCGCCGCCGGAACCGAACGGTCCCGCGTTGGCGCCTTCGGGCCCGAACATGTCGTAGCGGCGACGGCGCTCCGGATCGCAGAGCGTCTCGTACGCCTCGTTGATCTCCTTGAAGCGTTCGACCGCAGTGGGGTCGTCGTGGTTCACGTCGGGGTGGTACTTGCGCGCCAACCCGCGGAACGCCTTCTTGATCTCGTCGTCGGTCGCGTCGGACGACACGCCGAGCACTTCGTAGTAGTTCATGCCGGGCTCATATTCATGCTTCTTGATTCGCTTGCGCTCATCGCGAGAGCTGGCGGCCGAGCTGTTGGGAAACGGCGGCCACCGCGGCCTGCGCCTTGCGGTAGTCCATCCGGGTGGGGCCGAGAACGCCGACCGTTCCCGCGGGTTCGCCTTCGACGAGATACGGCGCGAGCACGAGCGAGCACTCGCGCAGGTCGAGGCTGGTGTTCTCGGAACCGATGCTCACCGTGAGGCCCGGGCCGAGCAGTTCGCGCATCAACGACGCGAGCACCACGTGTTGTTCGAGCAGTTCGAGGATGCGCGCGGTGCTCGTCGTGACGAACGAGTCGCGCTCCGCCGCGAGGCGGCTCGCGCCGCCGACGTACAGCGGCTCGCTCTGGTGTTGTTCGAGCCGGGTCTCGAGCGCGAGGCGCGCCGCGGTGACGATCTCGTCGACGGTCGTCGGGCGCTTGCCCGCGCCCCGCCCCTTCGCCGCGCCGCGAACGTCGGGTTGATCGGCAAGCCGCGCCGCGACATCCGACAAGCGCCGGCCGCCGAGGTCGCGCGCGAACCGCGCGCTGGCGTCGGAGACATCGTCGTCGGAGAGGTCGGCATCGAACACGACGACTTCTTTTTCGACCGACCCGTTGGAGAGCACCACGACCGCGAGCACGACGCGCGGTTGGAGCAGGACGAGGTTGGCCGCCCGCACTTCGACCGCCTGCAGCTCGGGGCCGACGACAACCGCGGCGTGCGCGGTCACGCCCGCGAGGAGCTGACTCGTCTGGGCGAGCAACTGGTCCATGGCGAAGGTGGCGCTGCTGAAGAACTCGACGATGCGCCGGCGTTCGGTGGCCTGCAGCTGCCCGGCCCCGGCGAGATGATCGACGTAGTAGCGGTAGCCCCGATCGGTGGGAACGCGGCCCGCCGACGTGTGGGGCTGGGCGATGTAGCCCTCGCGCTCCAGCATCGACATCTCGTTGCGGACCGTGGCCGCCGAGACGCCCAGGCCGGTCGTGCTCGTGACCGTCTGCGAACCGACGGGCTGGGCGGTGTCGACGTACTGCTCGACGATCGCGCGCAGCACTGCGGCCTTGCGTTCGTCAAGCTCGGTCATATCCGGTACCCCTCGCCGCCGTTAGCACTCAATGGTACCGAGTGCCAGAGCCGTGGGCGGACTGTCGGCCGCACCGGGCGCGGTCGTTCCGGAGCCGGGCGGGGCGGCGCCCGCGAGCAGCAGGCGGACCGTCACATCAGAGGCGAGCAGCCGACCGCGCCGCGTGAGTACGACTCGCTTCCCTTCTCGCTCGAGCACACCCTCCTCGGCGAGCTCGGCGACGACCGGATCGGCCTGCGGGCCGACGACCGCGCCGGACCGGGTGCGGAGCGCGAGCGAGAACGCCTCTTCGGCCCGGGTCTCGGCGTCGAGGTTCTCCTCCCCCACTCGAGCCGAGGTTCCGGCTTCGACGGCGGCGATGTAGCGCTCGGGCGTCCGCACGTTCCACCAACGCGTGTTGTCGGTGTGGCCGTGCGCGGCGCACCCGATGGCCGCGTATTCGCCGCCTGTCCAATACAGCTCGTTGTGGCGGCACGCCTCGCCGGGCCGGGCCCAGTTCGAGACCTCGTACCACTCGAGGCCGGCCGCGCCGAGTACCGAGTCGGCGGTCGCGTAGGCATCGGCTTGGAGGTCGTCGTCGGGCGCAGGCGCGCCGGCCGCGACCTGCCGGCCGAGCGCGGTCGCGGGCTCGACCGTGAGCGCGTACGCGCTGATGTGGTCGACGCCGAGCGCGAGCGCGCCGTCGAGCGAACGCCGCCAGTCGGCGGGCGACTCGGCCGGCGTGCCGTAGATGAGGTCGAGGTTCAGGCGTTCGAAGCCGGCGGTGCGCGCCCACTCCACCGCGCGCTGCACGTTCTCCGGATCGTGCGTACGCCCGAGCGCGGCGAGCACGTGGGGAACCATCGACTGCACCCCGAAACTCAGCCGGTTCACGCCCGCGCCGCGATACGTCCGCAGCTTGGCCAGATCGACGCTGTCGGGATTGCACTCGACGGTCACCTCGGCATCTGTGGTGCGCGGGATCGCGTCGAGGACGCGGGCGAGGTCATCAGCCGGAATCAGCGACGGAGTGCCGCCGCCGAAGAACACACTCGACGCGAGGGGCATCCCAGCGGCGCGGCGGCGGTCGAGATCCGTCACGCACGCGCCCACGTAGTCGTCGATCAGGTGGTCGCGATCGGTCCAGGTCGCGAAGTCGCAGTAGTCGCAGCGCGACGCACAGAACGGGATGTGGACGTAAACGCCGAAAGGCGCAGCGGTCGGCACGGGCCCATGGTCGCGCGGTCGGCGCCGCCCCGAGTCACGGGGCGATCACGAACGCGGCGCGAAACGGACTACGAGACGCTCGCGGTCGCAACCGGCTGCTGGGTCGACTGCCCCACTCCGGGCGCGCGCTCGATCGTGAGCGCGAAGCCGTGGACGTCCTTGGCGGTCTGGAAGGCAGCCGCGTTGGGGTCGGAGCCGAGCACCGCGGCCGAGATCGCGACCGGCTTGGTGGGATCTCCCGTGAGCGCCCACAACTGGTACACCTGATCCGGATCGAGCCGTTCGAGCCCGTCGTTCTTCACGTAACCGCTGCCGTCGGGCAACAGGACGACCCGCGCCACCTCCGCACCTTCCGACGGCAACAACGCGACCTGCCGCGCGCCCGCCGCGTGACCGGCGCGTACGAACGCGGCCGCGACCTGTTTCTGAGTGGTGCCGTGCGCGTCGTCGAGCCGGCGATGCAACGAGATGACCTGCGCGCCGAGCAACGCGACCACGACCGCAACCGCGGCCACCGCCAGCGACATCCAGCGCACGTTGCGCTCGCTCCAGCGCACCCGCCGGTCGGCGAGCTCGTCGACAGCCGCCGTGCCACCGACGCCCGCGGGCGCGGCGTCGGCCATGTCGTCGTCGATCGTCGTCGAGATGCGTTCCCACAGTTCCGGCGGCGCGGTCGCGTCGTCGATCGGAGCCATCGCGAGCGCAGCCGCGCTCTCCAACATCTCGTCGACCTCGTCGCGGGCGCGGGGGTTGGCGGCAAGATACTGCTCGACCTGCAACCGTTCCTCGGGCTCCAGCGCGTCGAGCGCGTACGCACCCAATAGGGCGTCGAGCTCCGGGTCGTTGGCGGCGGGACCGTTCATTCGTTCACCCCCGCGTCGATGAGCGCGGCTCGCAGCCGGAGCAGGCCGGAGCGGATCCGGCTCTTGACGGTTCCCTCCGGCAGTTCGAGCAATGTGGCGACCTCTCGGTAGGTGTGCCCGCCGAAATAGGCGAGCTCGATCGCGCCCCGCTCGCCCTCCGACAGTCCGGCGAGCGCGCGCCGTACAGCTTCGCCCTCGGAGAGCTCGGCGACCGCGCGCTCCAGATCGACGTCGACGGTCGGGCTGCGAAACGCCTCGCGCTGCTCGCGGGCCCGGCGCGCGGTTTCGGCACGCAGCAGGTCGACGGACCGGCCGTGGATCTGCGCGAACAGGAACGAGCGCATCGATCCGCGGGCCGCGTCGAAGCGCTCGGGCATGCGCCACAGGCGCAGGAAAACCTCCTGCACGACTTCCTCGGCGAGCACCCGATCGGCGAGGACGCGCCGCGCGAGCGCGAAACACGGGCCCGCGTGCCGGGAGTAGATCTCTCCCAGCGCCAGCCGATCGCCTTCGGCCATGACCCGCGCCAGCTTGCCGTCGGTGGCGACGCTTCGTTGCGCGTCCGACATCGTGGCCGACCCGCGGGCCCCGCTTCGCATACCAGGTGTTCGGGGCGGATCGGGAGGTTGGATGAAATAGGTTCGCGCCCGTGGCCCGTCCGAACGCGCTTTCTCCGGCTGAACGGCTCCGGGCGTTCGTCGCGGCGGAGGCTCCGGGGGGTGTTTTTCCGCCCGACTGGAACTCCCGGATGGCCCGCGCCGGCTTTGTCGTGCCGCACTGGCCCGAGCCCTGGGGCCTCGACGCGACCCCGGCCGAGCAGCTCGAGCTCGACGCCGCGGGCCGCGAGCTTCGGGTTCCACGGCCGATGAACCCGATCGGGATCGGCTGGGCCGGACCGACCCTGCTGGTCGCCGGGACCGAAGCCCAACAGCAGCGCTTCCTCCCCGGGCTGCTCGACGGCTCCGAGCTCTGGTGTCAGCTGTTCAGTGAGGCCGGCGCGGGCAGCGACCTCTCGTCGCTGTCGACGTCAGCGGTGCGCGACGGCGACGAATACGTCGTGAACGGGCAGAAGGTCTGGACCACGCTCGCGCACGTCGCCCGGTTCGGCATTCTCCTCGCCCGCACCGATCCCGACGCGGAAGCGCATCAGGGCATCACGTACTTCGTCGTCGACATGTCGGCGCCCGGTATCGAGGTGCGCCCGATCGTGCAGATGACGGGCACGCACGAGTTCAACGAAGTGTTCCTCACCGACGTGCGCGTTCCCGCGGAGAACATCGTCGGCGACGAGCACGACGGCTGGCGCCTGGCGAAGGTCACGCTCGGCAACGAACGCGTTTCGCTGTCGGGCGAAGGCGCGCTCTGGGGCCGCGGCCCGACCGCCGACGACGTGTTGCAACTGGTGCGCGATCACGGCGGGACGCGCGACGCGTTGCTGCGCCAGCGCCTCGCCCGTCTGTATTGCGAAGCCGAGGTTCTGCGCCTGATTCGTCTCCGTACAGTGTCGGCGCGCGTGCGCGGACTCGAGCCCGGTCCGGAGGCGTCGGTGCGCAAGGCACTCTCCGACGAGCACGGACAGCACGTGATGGAAGCGGCGATGGATCTCGCCGGGCCGTTCGGCTTGTGCGCCGATGTCGGCCCCTACGGTGAACCGGATGCCGTTGGTTGGCGCTACGGATATCTCTACGCCCGCGCGCTCACGATCGGTGGTGGAACGAGCGAGGTGCAACGCAACATTCTCGGCGAGAAGGTGCTCGGTCTTCCCCGTGACGCGTGACGCCGTGTTGATCGAACCCGAGTTGTTCTCGGGGCTGGTGGGTGACCACACCGAGCCGGTCCCGGCATGGGAGCCCGACCCACCCGGCGCGGAGTTGCATTGCAGCCCCGAGCTCCTGCGTCGGCTGGCGACGGTGGCCCGACCGATCGGCGATGCGCGGCGCCGGTTCGTCGCCGGCCGTCCGGTCGTGCATCACCCGAGCGGCCGCGCGATCGCGGTGGCCGACGGTTCGGCCTGGATCGCGGTTCGCAGCCGGCTTCCCGCCGGCGCGCTCGCGGGCGCGCCGCACCACGAACCCGACCTGGCCGAGCACGGGTGGGTCGAGCTCGACCCGTGGGCGCCCGACACCGCGTTTCGCGCGGGCGATCGATCTCCTGCGGGCGCATGTGGTCGACGCGTACGAGCGCGCCGAATCGGAGTACGCCGAATCGGAGTACGCCGAATCGGAGCGCGCGTCGTGAGCCTGGGCTGGCTCCCGTGGAACTACGCGGCCGAAGCGGGGGTTGTGGTCGGCAGTGCGGGCGTGGCCGCGCGGCGTCGCGTAAACGTTGGCTCAAACGTATCGCGCCGTTCACGATCGAGCTCGCGATCGTGCTCGTGCTGTACGCGTTGTGGCGCGAGGTCGGCACGATCTCCGTACTGAAGGTCAACGGCGCGATCAACGCCGGCCAACACATCTGGGACTTCGAACGCTGGCTACATCTGCCGAGCGAACACGGGCTGCAGCACCTCTTCCTGAAGAGCGACGTGCTCATTCAGGCGTGCAACGTGTTCTACGCGACGGTGCACATCCCGTCGATGGGGATCTTCTTGGTATGGCTCTGGTTCCGGCACCGTGATCGCTATCCCACGATCCGCAACGTCGTCGCGTTGACCACACTGTGGTGCCTGGCGATCCAACTCATCCCGGTGGCGCCGCCGCGTCTGGTTCCGGGGCTGCACATCGCCGATACGCCCGCCCTGTACGGCCAGACCGTGTACCCCGCGTTCGGAAAGTCGGGGCCGGCCCAGCTGTCGGCCATGCCGTCGGTGCACGTGGCGTGGGCGACGATCATCGGCGTCAGCATCGTGGTGTGCCTGGCGAGCAAGTGGCGCTGGCTCGCACTCGGGCACCCGATCACCACGATGATCGTTGTCGTGGTGACCGGCAACCACTACTGGCTCGACGGAGTGGTGGGCGCGGCGGTCGCCGCGGTTGCACTCCTGTTCGACCTGCGCGTGCGCGCCGCGGTCACTCGCTGGCGGTCGTCGGGGGCTGCGGAGCCGGCGGCGATCCCGGCGCGACAAACACCCGATCGTGCAGCTCTTGGGTGAGCTGGTGGATGGTCCGCGTTCAGGTCGGTGTTCTCCTTGAGCAACGCCTCTTCCTCGGAGTAGTCGTGGTCGGCCTTGGCCTGTTGGAACGAGGCCTGGCGGTTCTGGCCGATCATGACGAACGTCGACAAGAAGATCGCTTCCAGCGACACGATCAGCGTGAGCGTCGGCCAGGGCGACTTTTCGAACACCAGCATCCAGATCGCGAACGCGGCGATGTGGATGTAGACGAACATCATCGAGCCCGCGAAGGCCGTGATGGCGTCGGCGACGCGCAACTGCGCGCTCGCGGCGCGCTTCTCGACTTGTTTGAGAACGACGGGACTATGCGGAACGGTCGGGTCGAACTTGGGTATCACTGCAGCCTCCGATGACGAGATGGTTCCCCATCGGACATTCTGGCTGCCAGGTGCAGGCTTTCCGGGTACGTCCCGCTACTCGTCGAGGCGCCCGGGTCACTCGTCGAGGCGCAAGGCGGCGACGAAGGCCTCCTGGGGCACCTCGACCCGGCCGATCTGCTTCATCTTCTTCTTGCCTTCCTTCTGGCGTTCGAGCAGCTTGCGCTTACGCGAGATGTCGCCGCCGTAACACTTCGCGAGCACGTCCTTGCGCTTCGCCTTCACCGTTTCGCGGGCGATGATCCGCCCGCCGATCGCGGCCTGGATCGGGACGTCGAAGAGCTGGCGCGGGATGAGCTGGCGCAACTTCGACACCATCTTCTTGCCGTACTCGTACGCCTTGTCGCGGTGCACGATCGCGGAAACGCGTCGACCGCGGTGGCGTTGAGGAGCACGTCGACCTTGACGAGGTTCGAGACGCGGTAGCCGACGGGTTCGTAGTCGAGGCTCGCGTAACCCTTCGTGCGCGATTTCATCTGGTCGAAGAAGTCGAGCACGATCTCGGCGAGCGGCAGCACGTAGACGAGCTCGACGCGATCCTCGGAGAGGTAGTCCATCTTCTCCATCACGCCCCGCCGGTTCTGCGACAACTCCATCAACGTTCCGACGAACTCGCTCGGCGTCAGGATTGTTGTGCGCACGTACGGCTCTTCGATCGCTTCGATCTCCTGCGGCGACGGCATCGCCGACGGGTTGTCGACGATCTCGATGGTGCCGTCGGTGCGCTGCAGCCGGTACTCGACGTTCGGTGAGCTCGCGACGAGCGACAGGTTGTATTCGCGCTCGAGGCGTTCGCGGACGATCTCCATGTGCAGCAAGCCGAGGAAACCGCAGCGGAACCCGAACCCGAGCGCGCCCGACGTTTCCGGCTCGTACGTGAACGACGAGTCGTTGAGCCGCAATCTCTCGAGGGCCTCGCGCAGGTCGGCATACTCGTCGCCTTCGACCGGATACAGACCGCAGAACACCATGGGCTTTGGCTCGCGGTAACCGGCGAGCGCGTCGGCGCGGCGGTGCGAATCGGTGACGGTCTCGCCGACCTTGGCCTCGCCGACATCCTTGATGCCCGCGATGAGATAGCCCACTTCGCCCGGGCCGAGGGTCGCGACCGGGGTGAGAACGGGAAGGCGTACACCGATCTCTTCCGCGTCGTGATCCTGCGCCGCGTTCACATAGCGCAGGCGCGAACCGCTGCGCAGCACGCCGTTGAACACGCGCACTGACGACACGACACCGCGATACGCGTCGTAGATCGAGTCGAACATCAGCGCCTGCAACGGCACGTCGGGGTCGCCTTGCGGATGCGGGATGCGTTCCACGACCGCGTCGAGCAGCGCGTCGACACCCTCGCCGGTCTTGGCCGAGATGCGCAGCACGTCGCCGGCCGGGATGCCGAGCACACGCTCGATCTCCTGGGCGCGCTTGTCGGGCTCGGCCGCGGGGAGGTCGATCTTGTTGAGCGCGGCGACGATGGTGAGGTCGCTCTCCATCGCGAGGTAACAGTTCGCGAGCGTCTGCGCTTCGATGCCCTGCGACGCGTCGACGAGCAGGATGACGCCTTCGCACGCGGCCAGCGAACGGCTCACCTCGTAGCCGAAGTCGACGTGGCCGGGCGTGTCGATCAGGTTGACGATGTAGCCGTTCCATTCGACCCGCACGTTCTGCGCTTTGATCGTGATGCCGCGTTCGCGCTCGAGATCCATCGTGTCGAGGTACTGGGCGCGCATGTCGCGCGCGTCGACGGCACCCGTCATCTCGAGGAGCCGGTCGGCGAGCGTCGACTTCCCGTGATCGATGTGGGCGATGATGCTGAGGCAACGAATGCGGTCGAGTGCAGTCACGATTCGTCCATTGTCGCTTATCCGCGTCGCCGTTCCGGCACCCACTACCTTCTGACCGTGTCCCGACGGCGTGCGGACGAGCGGAGCCATGGCGGAGCCGGGATGGCATAGCGAGGGAGCCATAGTGATCGTCATTCTGGGGTCGGCGAACGTCGATCTGGTGTGGCACGGGGAACGGCTACCGGCGCCGGGTGAGACGGTCACCGACGGCGAGTTCTTCACCGTCTTGGGGGGCAAGGGCGCGAATCAGGCCGCGGCCGCGGCCGCGTTGGGCGCCGAGGTGCGGTTCGTCGGGTGCGTCGGCGACGACGACCACGGGCGCATGGCCCGCGCCGATCTCGAGGACCGGGGCGTCGACTGTTCCGCGCTCGCGACCTCCACCGACGCGCCGACGGGCGTGGCCGTCATCACCGTGGATGCTCACGGCGAGAACTCGATCGCGGTCGCGCCGGGCGCCAACCGGCTGGTCACCGTCGAGGCCGCGATCGCGGCGCTGGCAGCGGTCGAGCGCGGCGATGTGGTGCTGTGCTCGCTCGAGATTCCCGTCGCCACGGTCGAGGCCGCGGTGGGTGCAGCCAGGGAGCGCGACGCGGTGGTGATCGTGAATCCCGCGCCGCCCCGGGCGGCACCGGCCGGCGCGGTACTGACGCCGAACGAGCACGAGTGCGAACGCCTGGGCGGGATCGAGCACCTCGTGGGGCTGGCCCCGGCGGTGATCGTGACCCGGGGCGCGGCGGGCAGCGTTCTGCACCGCGCCGGACACGAGCCGGTGGAACAGCCCGCGTTCGTGGTCGACGCCGTCGACACGACCGGCGCGGGCGACGCGTTCAACGCCGCCCTGGCCTGGGCCCTCGCCGACGGCGTTCCGATCGAAGCGGCCCTCCGCCTCGCGTCCGCCGCCGGCGCACTGGCCACCCGCGCCGTCGGCGCCCGCAGCGCATTGCCCACCGCACCCGAGGTCCACGCCCTCACCTCCCCCTGACCCACGTTGGCAGCGTTTCCGACTCCATGAACCGGTTTTGCTGCCATCAGATGGCAGGAATTCCCGCACCACGCGCCGGTTTTGCTGCCATCTGATGGCAGGGTTTTCGGGGAAATCTGGGGGCGCAGGGGGGGTTCTGGTAGCCTCACCCGGTTCACGAACAGGTTCGGAGCTTGCCCGCATGGCCAACATCCAGTCGCAGAAGAAGCGCAATCGTCAGAACGAGAAGCGCCGCGTCCGTAACAAGGGCGTCCGCTCCGAGCTGAAGACGCGCGTCAAGGCCGCGACGGAGGCCATCAGCAGCGGCGACGCCGACACCGCGGCGGTCGTGAAGGCCGCGCAGAAGCGCATCGACAAGGCCGCGTCCAAGGGTGTCATTCACAAGAATGCGGCTGCCCGCCGCGCGTCGCGCCTCATGAAGCGCGCGGCCAAGTCCGGCGCCTGAGCCGAACCTCTCCTTCTCGCTTCTCCAGCTCGGAAGAGCTAACGCCGCGCCGAGCGCCGGCTGAGCGCCGCGAGCCGCGCGACCAGCACTTCCATCACGGTTCGATCATCGAGCCCACTCGCGCCCCGTAGATCGAGCTCGGCTTGGGCCAGGAGCCCGATCGCCTCCCGGAGCCCGTCCGTGCCGAGCCGTTTCGACGATTCGAGCGGGAACCGCGCGCCGCCCGCACTCTTCATCCCGAGCGCGGCCGCGGCGTGTTCCTTCGTCACGATCGACGGGTCGTCGAGCCGCAACAAGCGCTGATAGTGGAACACCAACGACGCCATCACCTGCATCGGGTGCAGCGGTTTGGGCTGCGCGGAGCTGCTGGAGGTGAGCATGCGGTGCAGGGTCTCGAGCGCGGACCCGACGTCGCCGCGGTCGACGAAGTTCGTCAGGTCGAACCGACCGGCCGTGCCGACCTCGCCGAGGTAGAGCTCGACGTCGTCGAGGGTGAGTGACGCCCGGTCGCCGAACGTGGAGTGCAACAGCTCGACGAGCTCGGGGATGCGCCCCGCGTCCTCGCCGAAGTGCGAGGCGATCTGTTTCGACGCCTCGGGCGTGAGCTTGATGTGCGCGTCGCGGAGCTCCCGCTGCAGCACGTCACCGGTCTGATCGGCGGCCGGCCCCGTCACCTCGGCCTTGGCTTTGGCCGCCTTGTCGAGCACGGTCGGCACGCGGCCTCCGCCGACGACGAGGACGAGGTGGACGCCGTCGAGCGGGTCGTTGATCCACTCCGCAAGCCATTGCGCCTGCTCCGTCGTGGCGTTGCCGATGTCGCGCACCACGACGACCCGCGCCGCGGTCATGAACGGCGGGCTCTGCAACGCGGTGGTGAGCGCCGCGAACGCGGGCAGCTCCGTCGAGCCTTCCGAGCCGCGGGCGTCGTCGTCGTCATCGGCCGCGTCGGCCGCGGCATCGCCCGCTCGTCGCCGACTCGCGAGCGTGTGATCATCGAGCGCGAACGAGCGGTCGTCGCCACCGAGCAGCTCGTCGACGAGACGCTGCACCTCGCGGTCGCGTAGAACCGGATCGGCACCCTGCACCAACGTGATGCTCACAGCAAGGCCTCGATCGTCCGGCACACGCGCGCCGTTCCTTTCACGTCGTGCACCCGCACGATCCGGCAGCCGTGCGCGACGCCGTACGCGACGGCGGCGAGCGACTCGGCCCGCCGATCGTCGATCTCGCGTCCGAGCAGCTCGCCGATGAAGCGCTTGTTCGAGGCCGACAACAACAGCGGAAAGCCGAGCGTCGCGTGTTGCGCGCTCTCCCGGAGTAGGACCGCACTCTGTGTCGGGCTCTTCCCGAGATCGAGACCCGCGTCGAGAACGATCTGTTCGGGGCGGAGACCGACAGCCTCCGCGCGTGCCGCGCGGTCGAGCAAGAACGCGGTGACATCGGCGACGAGATCGTCGTAGTGCGGTTCGGGATCGGGCACGCGGGGCCGCAATCGGATGTGGGTGGCCACGACGGTTACATCGTGCTTCGCCGCGACCCGCAGATAGTCGGGATCGCCGAAACCGGAGATGTCGTTGCCGACAACGGCGCCGGCCGTGCACGCCGCATCGAGGACCGACGCCCGCCACGTGTCGACCGAAAGCGGAACATCGAAGCGAGCTCGCAAAGCCTCGACGGCCGGAACGACGCGATCGAGCTCTTCGTTCTCGTCGACCTCCGGGCCGGGACCGGCTTTCACCCCGCCCACGTCGAGGAGATCGGCACCGTCGACGACGAGCGCTTCGGCCCGCCGGACGAAGCTGTCGAAGTCCCAGGTCGCGCCCCGGTCGTAGAACGAATCGGGGGTGCGATTCAAGATGCCCATCACGATGGTGCGACTGCGTACGTCGATGACGCGGTCACCCAGCCGCAGGCTCGGGAACGGCTCGACGGGCACGGAGGCAGGCTACCGATGCGCCCGCCGCGACCAGGGTGGTCAGGGCCAACGCGCCGCGACCATCGATCTGGAACGGGACGGCCGCGCCCGACCGCGCCACGCCGGTTATCCATCCCACCAGGAGCGCGGTCGGCTGTTGCAGGAGCGGGCCGAGCCGGGGCGCTACTCCGGCCACCGCCGCCGCGAAGAAGCCGTATACGCCGAGCACCTCCGCAGCCGGCGCCGCGAACAGGTTGGTGACCGGCGTGATCAGCGGGAACGTCCCGAAGACCCACAGGAGAACCGGCAGTACGCCGACCTGCGCCGCGATCGACACCGCGAACGGTTCGCGCAGGAATCTCGGCCCCGGCAGTCGGCTCCCGATCGGGCGGGAGAACAGCGCAATCCCCGCGCTCGCTCCGCACGAGAGCGCGAACCCGACGGAGTGCAGCAGGAACGGATCGACGAGCAGCAACACCACAACTGCGTAGACGAGCACGCGTACGCCCGATGCCGGTCGACCGCCGAGGGTTGCGAGCAACGCGATCGCGGCCATCGCCGACGCGCGCAACACCGACGGTTCGAAGCGCGTCATCGCCGCGAACACCACAACGATCGCGAGCGCGGCCGCGGTGCGCGGCCCCAATCGGAGCCGCCGGAGCAGCGGCGCGGCCAACGCCATGACGAACGCGACGTTCTCTCCCGAGACCGCGAGCAAATGCGACAAGCCGGAGTTGCGGTACGCGTCGATGATCGGCGGAGGGATGCCGCGCGTGTCGCCGAGGAGAAAACCCGCGACGAGGGCGCGGGTGGTCGGCGCGAGCGGCCGGGTGCCGCGGAGGATCTCGGTGCGGATCGTGTTGGCGATCGCGAGCAGACCGCCGGGCGCGGTGAGGGCCAGTACCCGCGTTCCCTCGAGCCGACCGACGGCGTGGCGCCAGCGGGCCCGGTCGGCGTATGCGCCGGTGCCGAGCGGTTCCAACCGGCCCGCGAGCACGACATGGTCGCCGGCCTCGATCACCCTCAGCGCGGCGACATCGTCGCCCGAGGCATCGACGAGCAAGGTGCGATGCGTGCCCGCGCCGGCGTCGACTCGCACCAGCACACTCGCCTCGTACGTCGGGCCGTCGGGATCGCTGGTGGCGACGCCGTGCACGGTCGTGTCGGCGCGGCGGTCGATCATCGCCGCGAACGGCGAGCGCGCCTGCCCGTCGAGCGCCCGGCCCATCACCGCGAAGCCGAGGAGAGCGCATGCGGCCGCCACCAACACACCCCGCCACGGCCGCCGAGCGAACCACGACGCGCCGAGCGCGCCGACCCCGACGATCAACGCGCCGTTGGCGGCCGCGATCCCCGACCGCTCGCCCGCAAGCAGTCCGACGATCAGCGCACCAACCACGAAGAGCGGCCCGAGGTCCATGTCAGACCGTGACCAGCGGTCGGAGTTGATCGAGCTTGGCGTCGCCGATGCCACGCACGCGCCCCAGATCGTTGACCGACTTGAAGGGCCCGTTGGCGGTGCGGTCGTTGATGATCGCGGTGGCGGTCGCGGGCCCGACCCCCGGCAACGTATCGAGCTGCGCCGCGGTCGCAGTATTGAGATCCACGGGCGTGCCGGGCGTGGGTTCGCCGCCCGCGCCGGACTCCGGGGCGCCGCTCACAGCAGTCGGGTCGACGGCCGGCGCCGCGGCACCGAGACGCGGAACCGCGACGCGCGTTCCGTCGACGAGAACAGCCGCCAGATTCAGACGGGTGACGTCGGCATCGGGAGTTGCCCCGCCCGCGGCCGCGATTGCATCGACGACGCGCGCCCCGGCGTGCAGGCGTACCACTCCCCCGTGCCGCACGGCGCCGACCACGTCGACCACCACGCCGGTCGCGACGCGCGTGGTTGTGGTCCCGGCATTGGTGGCGTCGGTGAAGCTGGTCGACGCGGGGGCCGGTAACGCCGAGGACGACGACGCGCCCGCACGGAACCAGGCGAACGCAGCCGCGAGGGCCACGCACGCGAGCAGCGCCGCGCCGACGCGGCGATCGCCTCGCAACTCGTGCCAACGCGTGGCCCACTCCGCGCGCACGGGCTCCGCAAACGGACGCGGGATCTCGTCTCCCAACTCGGCCTCCGGGCGCGCGACAGCCAGCGGGGGAAGTTCGGGAGAAGCAAACGCACGCTACCGCGCCGGGGCCTCGCCGAAAAGGGCGCCCGCGAATGCCCCAAGGAAATACGCCGCGAAATCAGCTGAGAACGAAGTTCACGATCTTGCCGGGCACGACCTTCAGGTTGCGGACGGTCGCGCCGTCGAGCAACTCCGCGATCCGCGGTTCGGCCCGCGCCGCGGCCTCGTGCGCGGCGGCATCGGCGCCGACCGCGATCTCGATCCGCGCCCGCACCTTGCCGTTGATCTGCACCGGCACCTCGACCCGGTCCTCGACCAACCACACCGGATCGGCAACGGGGAACGACTCGTAGGTGATCGTGTCGGGATGGCCGAGCCGGGCCCACAGCTCCTCGGCGATGTGCGGCGCCAACGGCGCGACCATCAACACCATCGGTTCCGCGACCTCGCGCGGCAACCGACCGCCGCCTTGCAGCACGGTGGTGAGGTGGTTGTTGAGCTCGAACAATCGCGCGATCGCCGTGTTGAAGCTCAAGCCGGCCATGTCGCCACGCACTGCGTCGATGGTGCGGTGGAGCGTACGCCGCGTTTCGTCGTCGGCGGGTTCATCGCTCACGCGGGAGTCGCCCGTCGCCTCGTCGACGAAGTTGCGCCACAGGCGCTGCAGGAAGCGATGCACCCCGACGATGTCGGCCGTGCTCCACGGGCGCTCCTTGTCGAGCGGGCCCATGAACATCTCGTAGAGGCGCAACGTGTCGGCGCCGTAGTCGCGGTATATGTCGTCGGGCGCGACCGCGTTGCGGAGGCTCTTGCCCATCTTCCCGAACTCGCGCGTGACCTCGCGGCCTTCGAAGTAGTACTTGCCGTCGCGCGCTTCCACCTGCTCGGCCTCGACGTACGCACCGCGCTCGTCGACGTACGCGGCCGCGAGGATGTAGCCCTGGTTGACGAGACGCTGGAACGGCTCGATGGACGAGACGTAGCCGAGATCGAACAGCACCTTGTGCCAGAAGCGCGCGTACAACAGGTGCAGCACCGCGTGCTCGACCCCGCCGACGTACAGGTCGACGAGCCCCGACTTCGCCGAGCCGTCGCCGCGGCTGCCCTCGGCCCACTCCGCTTCGACCTCGGGGTCGACGAGCGCCTGGTCGTCGGTGGGGTCGAGATAGCGCAGGTAGTACCAGCACGATCCCGCCCAGTTCGGCATCGTGTTCGTCTCGCGCCGGTACACGTGTGAACCCTCGCCGTACCCCGCCCACGCGGGACCGGGCAGCTCGAGCTCGACCTCGACCCAATCCGCGGCGCGCGCCAACGGCGGCTGCGGCAATGCATCGGGATCGTCGGAGGTGACGGGTTCGAAGTCGCGCGACTTCCGGCAGCACGACGGGCAGCATCTCTTCGGGCAGCGCGATCGGACCCGCGTCGTCGTAGACGATCGGGAACGGCTCACCCCAGTAGCGCTGCCGGCTGAACAGCCAGTCGCGCAGCTTGTACGTGACCGTGGGCTCCCCGATCTCGGCGCGCTCCAACCATTCGGAGATGACGCGCTTGGCCTCGGCGACGCGCAACCCGTCGAGCGATACTTGCTCGTTCGCCGAGTTCTGTGCGACACCGTCGGCAACATACGGCTCCGACCACGTAGCCGCGTCGTTCGGGTCGGCGTTGTGCTCGGCCAACCAGTCGTCGTTCGGACGGATGACGGGGACGATCGGCAGTTCGAACTCGCGGGCGAACTCGAAGTCGCGCTCGTCGTGCGCGGGCACGGCCATGATCGCACCGGTGCCGTAACCCATCAGCACGTAGTCGGCGACGAAGATCGGGATGCGCGCGTCGTTGGTGGGGTTGATCGCGAACGTGCCGGTGAACACACCGGTTTTCTCCCGGGTTTCGGTTTGACGCTCGAGGTCGGTCTTGCCCGCCGCGAACTCGCGGTAGCGCGTAACGGCATCGGGCGGAGGATCGGTTGCGCCGAAAAGACCCTTCCACGCGTCGAGCGCGTTGCTCGCGAAGTCGTTCGAAAGTTGATCGTCGGGCCACTGGTTCGGCGTGATGACGTCGACCAGCGGGTGCTCGGGCGCCAACACCATGTAGGTGGCGCCGAACAACGTGTCGGGGCGCGTGGTGAACACCTCGATGCCGACATCCTCGTGGGTCTCGACCGCGAAGCGCACCGACGCGCCGGTCGAGCGGCCGATCCAGTTCCGTTGCATCAACTTGATGGAGTCGGTCCAGTCGAGCGCGTCGAGATCGTCGAGCAACCGGTCGGCGTACGCGGTGATGCGCAACATCCATTGCTTCAGCGGCCGGCGATACACCGGGAAGTTGCCGCGCTCGCTGCGGCCGTCGCCGGTGACCTCTTCGTTGGCGAGAACCGTGCCGAGTCCGGGGCACCAGTTCACCGGCGCGTAGGTCTCGTAGGCCATGCGGTACGAGTCGACGAGCTCCCGCTGCGCCGACGCGTCGAGATCGTCGAACGAAACATCGCCGGGCGTGTCGAAGCGGCCGGCGCGGAACTCTTGCACCAGCGTGGCGATCGGACGGGCCCGGCCCGCGTCTTCGTCGTACCACGAGTTGTAGATCTGCAGAAAGATCCACTGCGTCCAGCGGTAGTAGTCGACGTCGGTGGTGGCGGGCCCGCGGCGCGGATCATGGCCGAGGCCGAGCGCGCGCAACTGCCGCTTCATCGTGGTGATGTTCTGTTCAGTCGTGGTGCGCGGGTGCGTCCCCGTCTGCACCGCGTACTGCTCGGCGGGTAAGCCAAACGCGTCGTAGCCCATCGCGTGCAGCACGTTGAAACCGTTCATCCGCTGGAAGCGGGCAAACACGTCGGTGGCGATGAAGCCGAGCGGATGGCCCACGTGCAGACCGACGCCGCTCGGATACGGGAACATGTCGAGGACGAACAAGCTCGGGCGTCCGGCGATGTGCCGAGGGTCGTCGGCGAGCAGACCGGTGCGGTTGGGCGTGTAGAAGACGTGGTCTTCGTCCCAACGGTCCTGCCACTTGTGCTCGATCTCGTTGGCGAGGGCGGGCGTGTAGCGCTGTGGCAATTCGTCGTCGGCCATACGCGCCGAGGCTACCGGCCGAGGGTCGCCGGACCGGGCTGGTATCTTGGCTGACCCACGGGGGCGTAGCTCAGTTGGTAGAGCGCTTGCATGGCATGCAAGAGGTAGTGGGTTCGATCCCCATCGCCTCCACCATTTCGGTTCTTCAAACCCTGGCCCGACGACAGTCGGCCAGGGTTTGTTTTTTGCCCGGTCCGCGTCGTCGGGCCGGACAACGGGCCGCGAGCGCGACGGTGGGCGGGACCGGGGCGGATCTATCCTTTGGTCGTGCTCGGCCGGGTCCTCGCTCTCGTATGCGCAGGACTCGTCGTGTTCGTCTTCGTGAGCGGCGCGGGGTCGGCAACGGTAGCGGCGGCCGGCTGTGCCCATCCCTGCGGCGCCGGATCGCAAACGCTTGGCCAAACCGAACGACCGGCATCGAATCCATGCATCCGTGATGCCGGGTGTGGCGGAGGCGCGGCGCTGGGCTCGAGCATCAGTGTCGCGGCCGCGGTGCTGGTTGCCGTCGGTTCGGCGGCCTTGGGACTCGGCGTGTGGCGGCGGCGACGGGTGCTGACTCGCTCGTCGTTGGACCGTCTGCTCGCGGGCGGATTGTTCCGCCCACCGCGCGTTCTCTTCGACGTCTGATCGCCGCGCGCCGCGCGGCGTGAGAGCGGGTCGGCCGCGTGCCGGCTCCCGCGTCGAGGAGAGCGATCCCTTTGAGTACTGCCCAGGTCTCGGTGTTCTTCGCGCTGTTGGCGCTGGCCTGTTGGGGAGCAACGATCACCGTCGTCGGCCTCGCCGTCTTCAATCGCCGGCGGCGGGATCGAGCGATGTTGTCGCTGTTCGACGATGTCCGGCGGATCGGTTTGTGGCTGGCATGGCTCGTCGCGTTGGTGACGACGCTCGGCAGCCTCTACTACTCCGAGGTCGCGCACTTCACCCCCTGCAAGTTGTGCTGGTACCAACGCATCGCGATGTACCCGCTCGTGATCGTCCTGTTGGTCGCGGCGTTGCGTCGTGATCGAGGGATCGCGTGGTACGTCGTGCCGGTCGCGACGATCGGGGCGCTTTTTGCGGTGTACCAAACCCAACTGCAGGCTTTTCCCCATCAACATTCTTCGTTCTGCACGCTGACGGAACCCTGCACCGTTCGCTACGTGTGGGAGTTCGGTTTCGTCTCCCTGCCCTTCATGGCGCTGAGCGCGTTCGTGTTCATCATCACGATGACCATCGTCGCCGCGTCATCCGAGTCCTTCAGGAGCAATCGTGAACAAGCAACAGCAAGCATCCCGAACCCGCCCGCAACCGCGGCGCGCGACGCCGAGCCGGCGCGCGGGTAGGCGGCGACGGGTCGAGAGAACGAGAACGCCTTGGATCGCCGCCGGACTGGTCATCGTGATCGGTATCGCCGCGATCGTGGCGTTCGGATCGGGGTCTCAAACCGCGGCGAGTGACCAACTCGCTCCCGCGGCGCTCGTGACGAAGACCATGTCGGTACCAACGCAAGCGTTCGCCGCCGTCGGTGCCGGGACCGCGAATCCGGCACCTTCGCCGATCACCGCGCCCGCGCTCACACAAAACGGCAAGCCCGAGATTCTGTACATCGGTGCCGAATACTGTCCGTACTCCGCGACGGAACGTTGGCCGATGGTCATCGCGCTCTCCCGCTTCGGCACCTTCACCAATCTGAAGACGACCCATTCCTCCGGCACCGACGTGTTCCCGAACACGCAGACGTTCTCGTTTCACGGCGCGTCGTATCAGAGTCGATGGATCTCGTTCACCGGCGTCGAAACGCAGAGCAACCAACAGCAAGGCGACGGCTACGCAACCCTTGACACGCCGACCGGCGCGCAGCAACAGATACTTGCGACCTACGACCGAGCTCCGTATCTGGGCACCTCGGCGTCGAGCAGCGGCATTCCCTTCATCGACTTCGGTGGCAAGTTCGTCTCCGGCGGCGCCACCTATGACCCGTCAGTACTGCAAGGCAAGACGGCGGACCAGATCGCGACCGCGCTCTCCGACCCGACGAGTGCCATCGCCCAAGGTGCCCTCGGCGCGGCCAACACGTTCACCGCCACGATCTGTTCCCTGACCAACAACCAGCCCGCGGCCGTATGCGCGACTCCGACGATCGCCAAGATCGAGGCGTCACGATGAACCGGCGACGACAACCTCAGAGCGTCGGCAGGCGCGCCAGATGCACCGCGCCGTACGTGAGGAAGACCGCGGCCATGACGAGAACGGTCAGGCGCATCGGATACCACTTGAAGCGCATGGAGATCCCGGCGAAGAAGAGCACCGCCGCGAAGAACACTGTGCCGAAGATGTAGGAGTCGGCGTGCTCCGTTGCGTCCTTCGCCTCGTCGAACTTGACGTCGCCTTGCTTTTCGAGCTGGTCGGCCTTCTCGAGGTTCGCCAGCTTGTACTGCGGCATGAGCAGCGGGCTCGCAATCGCCTTCGGGTCGTTGATGGGATCGTTGGCCCGCCACGCCTCGAAGGCGGGAACGAACTCGGGACGGAAGCGACGCACATAGAGCTGGGCCAACTTCGTATTGCCGTCGGTTGTGACCTCGAGCCACCGATTGAAGTTCAGTAGGTCCTGGATGCGCTGTTGGCCGCCGAGGGTCGCGGCTTGATTCGCGAGCGCCCGCGCGGTGCTCGCCTCGCCGTAGTGGCGGGCCTGCTCTCCGCTCCACTTCGCCGCCTGATAGCCGCTCCAGGCGATGCACACCGTCGCGATCGACAACAAGAGCACTGCGGCGAACTCCAGAGTGCGTTCGCGGCGCGAGACGGCGTGCGACTCTTCGGTGATCTCGTGCGGGGCGTGGATGTGAACCGATTCAGGCATAGTTCGGAAATGATGTCAGTTCGCGCACGAGTGTGTGGTGTTGATCACGCGCGGTTCTCGGTCGCGCCTTCGCCCGCAAGCAGGCTCTTCTGGTCGAGTACGTACAGGAGCGCGAGCGCGGGAACGATCGTCACCGCGGCAAGCCCGAACACGACGAGCACCGCTTCGAGCGTCCCCGACGGCCCCGCCGCCTGCGAAACCTTCAGCGATTCGGGGAGCATGTACGGCCATTGCGCTACTCCCCAGCCGATCACCACCGCCGCGACGGCTCCGATGGAAAAGAGTCGCGCCCAAGCGGCGGAGCCGCGCAGCAGCAGACCGAGGGAAGCGAGACCGCAGATCGCGGAGATGATCACGAGTGGTAGCGCACGCGACGTGAGGCCGTCGAAGAGGTATTTCGCGTCGGAGTGGAACACGAAGATCCCGACGAACGCGATGACACCGGATACGACCGCCGCCCCGATGGCGCGCCGACGGAAGTATTCGCTGAGGTCGTGATCGTCGAGGCGATGCGCGTCCCAGACGAGATACACCGCCGACAGGTACGCACACACGGCTATCGCGAGCAGTCCACCGACCACCGACGTCGGGTTGATCCAACTGGACCAGAGGTCGCCGGCCTTCCCGCCCGACGGAACCCGCCCCGACACGATCGCGCCCGCGACTGCGCCCATGCAGAACGGGACGATGACCGACGACAGCGCGAACGCGGCGCCGAAGTTGCGGCGATCACGGGTTCGGGTGACGGCCTTTCGGAACGCGAAGCTCGAACCCCGCAACACGATCCCGAGCGCGGCGAGGGTCAACGGGACGAACAGCGTGAGCGTGATCGATGCGAACGCTTCGGAGAACGCGGTCCACAACACGACGAGGCAGAAGATCAGCCACACGTGGTTCGCTTCCCACACCGGACCGATCGAATGATCGACGAGAGCGCGCGGCCGTTCGCCGCGCTCCGAACCGCCGGCCACGAGGTCCCAGATGCCGGCCCCGAAGTCGGCGCCGCCGAACAAGGCGTAGGCCGTGACCCCGAAGAACAACACCACCGCGGTTGCGTTGATCATCCGACGGGCACCCGCGGCGACGCGTCGTCGGCGAGAATGCCGGGATCGCTCGGTCCGTACGGGACCTCCGACTCAGAGATGTCGCCGTCGCGCCAGCGCCGACTCATCCCGCGCAACACGAGAATCGTTGTCGCCCCGACCACGGCGTAGATCCCGATGACGATGAGGAAGACGAGCCACACGCCTCCGTTCGTCGTCGCGGCGTCGGTGACCGTCATGTAGTTGTGCACGATCCAAGGCTGGCGGCCGACTTCGGTGACGACCCAACCGGCTTCCATCGTGATTACGGCGAGCACACCGGTACACGCCGCGATCCGCAAGAACCACTTCGTCTTCGGGTAATCGCGCTTGAACAGCCAGCTCAGTCCGTACCACGCCGACAGCAACGCGAGCAGTGTGCCGAGTCCGACCATGATGTCCCAGGCGAGGTGGACGACATTGGCCTGCGCGATCGTCGGCCCATTCGCAACCGGACTCACTGCCGCGGCACCGTTCGCACCGAGCGCCGGGTTCGCCACCCGCCCCAGCACGATCGTGTTCTTTCCGGTCCTGGGGTCGGAGAGCCACGACGCGAGATCGGGGATCCGGATCCCGCCGGTCACGGTGCCGTTCGAGTTCATGTGGCCGAACAGCGTTTCCGGCACGTCGTTGCTCGTCTTCGGTACCAACTCGATCGCCGCGAATTTGGCCGGCTCTTCGTTGTAGACGAACCGGGCGAGCGAATCGCCGACACCCATCTGAATGGGCGTCATGATCGCCGCGACCGTGAAGGGGATGATGAAACCCAGGCGGTGATATCGATCGCGCCGGCCCCGCAACATGCCCATCGCGTAGACGGACGCGATCAGGAAGCCTCCCACCACGTACGCGGCCACGAGCATGTGCGCGGCCTCGTACGGGAAGGCCTTGTTGAAGATCACCTTCCACGGATCGACGTTGACGATCTTCCCCGCACTGTTGAGAGTGAAGCCTTGCGGCTCGTTCATCCAGGCGTTGGCGGCGACGACGGATACCGCGCCGCCGATTCCGGCCACCACGATCGGCACGCCGGTCCAGAAATGCGCCCATGGCTTCAAGCGTCGCCAGCCGTAGATGTAGATCGCGACGAAGATCGCCTCCGTGAAGAAGAACAACCCCTCGATCGTGAACGGGATACCGAACGCCGCGCCAAAACGCCCCATGAACGTCGGCCACAGCAGCCCGAACTCGAACGTCAGCACCGTTCCCGTGACTGCGCCTACCGCGAAGGTCACGGCCATGTACTTCGACCAACGCTGCGCGAGCTGCAACGCCGCCGCGTCGTCGTGTTTCACCGCTCGATAGTTCGCAATCAGCGTCATGAACGCCCACGAAACGCCGAGCGGGACCAAGATGATGTGGAAGCCGAGCGTGAACGCCATCTGCGAACGCGCCCACTTCACCGAGTCGACCGCGAGGATCGCCGAGTTCATCTGGTTCCAGTTCGCGTCACCCGGTGTCCACTCGAGTCAGTATTCGGCCACGAGCTCGGGGAGCATGATGCGGGCCGCGGCCTCCAACAGTGCGAGATGTGAGAACGCTTGGGGGAAGTTTCCGAGATGCCGACCGGTGTCAGCGTCGAACTCCTCTGCGTACAGGCCGAGCGGCGACGCGATGCGTAACAGTTTCTCCATGAGGTCACGCGCCGACTGGAGGTCGCCGACAATCGCCAGGGCTGACACCAACCAGAACGAGCAGATCAGGAACGTGCCCTCCTTGCCCGAGAGGCCGTCGTCGGTTTCCCCGGTGCGATAGCGCAGAACGAAGCCGTTCTCCGTGAGATCGTTCGCGATCGCCGCGACAGTTGCGCGCAGTCGGGGATCGTCACCGGGCAAGAACCCGAAGATCGCGACGAGCAGCACGGACGCATCCAGCGAATCGGTTTCGTAGTGCTGGCGGAACACTCCGGCCTCGCTGACGCCGTGTTCCAGGATGTCGCTGCGGATCTCGTCGGCGACCGCGCGCCATTTTGCTGCGAGCGCGTCGTCGCCCCGGAGCCCGGCGAGCTTCTCCGCCCGGTCGAGCGCCACCCAACACATGAGCTTCGATGACACGTAATGCCGCGGGTCGCCGCGCGCCTCCCAAATGCCTTGGTCGGCGTCGCGCCACACCTTCGTCGCGCATTCGGCCTGTGATTCCACGATGGGCCACAGTCCGCGGGGTAGGCGTTTGGCGCGTTTCGTGTGCAGGTGGATCGAGTCGAGCACGGCGCCGAACACGTCGTTCTGGCGCTGGTCGAACGCGCCGTTGCCGATCCGGACCGGACGCGCGCCCGCGTAGCCCGAGAGGTCATCGCGCGTGCTCTCCGTGAGATCACGGCGACCGTCGATGCCGTACATGATCTGCAGCGAGCCGTCCTCGGTCGCCTCAACATCGGCGATGAACTGCATGAACTCGTCGGCTTCCCAATCGAGGTTGAGCCAGTGCAGCGCCTGGAGCGTGAACGTGGTGTCACGGATCCAGGTGTAGCGGTAGTCCCAGTTGCGCTCCCCGCCCGGCGTCTCGGGCAGCGAGGTGGTGAGCGCGGCGACAGTCGCGCCCGTGGGCATGTACGTGAGCCCTTTGATCACGAGCGCCGAACGTTGGATCGGGTCGCGGAAGCGATGGTCGGGTATCCGGGCGCGACCCAACCACGATCGCCAGAACCGCATGGTGTTGGCGATCCGCATCGCCGCGTCGTCAGCGTCGGTCGGGCCCGCGAATTCTTCCGCCCACGACAACGAGCAGAATCGCGCGTTCACCCGCCTCGAGCACGTGTCGCCCTCGCACCCGGCCGCCCTCGATGCCGAGCGCGAGATCCGTGTGCAGCCGGATCGTCACGCCCGCGCCGGTCGCGTCGGCGGTGTGACGGTCACCGTCGACAAGGGTCCACTCGGCGGTCTCGCGTCCGTAGTCGAAGGCCGGCTCGCAGACGAGCTCCATCTCGACTCGACCTTCCACGCACTCGACGGTGCGCACGAGTGTGTGCTCGCCATCGTCGTCGGCCGGCGGGCGGGTGTGCGGCGTGATCTTGTCTTCGTGGTCCCAGGGCCCAAGCGTGAGCGCGTCGCGCACGACCACCCAACCGGACGGCACCTTCCACGTGGTCACGAGCACGTTCGTGCCCGGCTCGTAGCGCGCGCGGTGGGGTGGTTGATGCCGAACGGACCGAAGCGGAAGAAGCCGCCTTGGCGGTCAAGGAGCGCGCCGAAGACGCTCGGCGCGTCGAACCGCGGCACGCAGAGCCAGTCGATCGCGCCGTCGGGCGCCACGAGTGCGCCCGTGTGGCAGTCGGACAAGAACGCGTAGTCGGCGATAGGCGTGAACGGCGAGGGCGCCGCCGCGCTTTGGCCGTCGCCGGTAGCCGGCTCCACTACTTCCCCTCCGTTGTCGAATCGATCCACGGCTCGTGCCACCGGCCGTGCCCGGCGACGAGATGGTCGGCGGCCGGCGGCCCCCACGAACCCGGCGCGTACGGCTGCACCGGCGGCGGCGCGTCGAGCAGCGGCTGCATGATGCGCCAGGTCTCCTCCACGCCGTCCTGACGCGTGAAGCGCGTGCTCTGGCCGTTCATGGCCGCGTCGAGGAGCACTTCGTACGGCGTCGCGCCCTCACCGCCTTCCTCGGAGAACAACATGTCGAGGTGGATCTCCTCGGCCCGCACGCCACTGGCCTTCCGGGCCTCGAGCTGGAACTTGATGCCCGTCGACGGGTCGAGCCGCACCACGAGCTGGTTGGCATCGGCATCCGGGTCGCGTAGTTCGAAGCCGAGCCGCGGTGGCTTCTTGAACACGAGCCGCAGCTCGGTCTGGGTGACGGGCAGCAACTTGCCCGTGCGAATGAAGAACGGAACTCCGGACCAGCGGTAGTTGTCGATCTCGAGCCGAAGCGCGGCGTAGGTCTCGGTGGTCGAGTCGGGCGCGACACCCTTGATGTCGAGATAGCCCTCGTGTTGGCCGCGTACATAGTGCGCGGGGTCGGCTTCGAGCGTCGCGCGGAACGCCGCGGTCTGGGCGTCCTTGATCGTCGCGGGATCGCCCCCGGCGGGCGCTTCCATCGCCGCGGCCGACACGACCTGCATGAGATGGTTGACGACCACGTCTCGCAGCGCCCCGACCGGGTCGTAGAAGTGGCCGCGATCCGCGACACCGAAGCTCTCCGCCATCGTGATCTGCACGGACTCGATGTGGTTGCGGTTCCACACCGGCTCCAGCATCGTGTTCGCGAACCGAAGGTAGAGAATCTCCTCGAGCCCCATCTTGCCGAGGTAGTGGTCGATGCGGAACAGCTGCGACTCGTCGATGTACTGGTGTAGCTCGTCGGCCAGCGCATGCGCCGACTCGCGGTCGTGGCCGAACGGCTTCTCCACGACCACCGCGCGGTCTTCGTGAGCCCGGCGTCGAACAACCCCTTCACCACCGTGCCGAAAAGGAACGGCGGTACCTCGAGGTAGAACACCGGACGCTCGGCGTCTTTGATCTCGGTGGCGATGCGTTCGTAGGTACCGGCATCGGCGAAGTCGCCCTGCACATACGACAACCGCGCCGCGAACCGATCGAAGACGGCCGGATCCAGTTGCTCGCCGGTCGCGATGATCGACCCCGCGAGCTCGTTCGACGAGCTGCTCGACGGTCCAGTCGTCGACGGCCACACCCACGATCGCGCGTGTCGAGGAGTTTGCGGCGCTCGAGACGGTACAACGACCTGAAGGTCATGACTCGGGCGAGGTCGCCCGTGATCCCGAAGATCACGAACACGTCGCCGCGTTGGGGAGCGTCCATCAGGATCCCAATCGTTCGAGGATGCGGTCACCGACGCGCAGCGCGTTGGCGATGATCGTGAGGGTTGGATTGACGGCGCCGATCGACACGAAGAATCCCGAGTCGACGACGTAGAGGTTGTCGAGCTCGTGGGCGCGGCAGTCGAGGTCGAGCACCGATGTCGCGGGGTCGGAGCCGAAGCGCACGGTGCCGGCTTGATGCGCGGTCGCGGCGATGTCCATACCCATGTAGAGGTACACGTTGCGGTGATGGGTCTGTTCGTGCATCCCGAGGTCACTGAGCATCGAATCGAACCGCTTGCGCAGGCGCTTCAGTCCTTCGATGTTGTTGTTCGGGTCGAGCGTCAGCCGCACCTGGCCGTTGTCGATCGTCACCCGGTTCTCGGGACGCGGCAGGTCCTCGGAGCTGAGCCAGAAGTCGACCGCGTGGAGCGCAACCATCTCGAGCGACGCGCCCGGCGTGAGCTTCGCCCCCCACTTGGCCCAGTGCGGCGCCTTACCCCGCAGCATCTCGCCGTCGCTCTTGCCGAGCATCTGGATCGCACCCATCGGGAACTCCCAGTCGTCACTCGCGTGGTACCAGTCGCTGAGTGCGAGCGTCTTCTGCAGACGCGTGGGATTCGGCTCCTTCGAGAGGGCCATGAGTGCCAGGTTGTTGTGCCGCACGTAGTTGCGACCTACCTGGTCGGAGCCGTTGGCGAGTCCGTTCGGGTGCCGTTCGTTGGCGGAACGCAGCAGGAGCAGCGCGGAGTTGAGTGCTCCGCACGCCACCACGACCACATCGCCCGACACGCGCTGCTCGGTGCCGTCGCTCATCGTGATGACCACAGCATTGATCTGCCGTCCCGATGCGTCGGTTTCGAGGCGCTCGACATGTGCGTTCGTGATGAGGTCGACGTTCGAGTGTTCGAGCGCCGGGTCCACGCACACGGTCTGCGCGTCGGCCTTGCCTCCGACCAGACACGGAAAACCGTCGACCCGATCGCAGCGGATGCACGCGCTCGAGTGAAGCGCGTCGCCGTTCGCGTCCTGATCGAGCATCACGCCGAGCGGGAGGTGCGAAGGGTGGTGCCCGAGCTTGTCGAGATCGTCGTGCAGCTGCTGGATGCGCGGCTCGTGTTGCACTTCGGGATAGGGATACGGGCCGCTGCGCGCGCCTTCGGTCGGATCCTCCCCCGCTTTCCCGTGGACGTGATACAGGGCCTCGGCCTGTGCATACCAGGGCTCGAAATCGTCGTACGTCAGCGGCCACGCGGGCGAGATGCCACCGTGATGACGGACTTCACCGAAGTCCTCGGGCCGCAACCGGAACAGCGCCGCGCCGTAGAACTTCGTGTTGCCGCCGACGTAGTAGTTCTGCTCGGGAGTGAACTCCTTGTCGTCGCCGTCGACCCACTGCTCGGTGGTCGTGTACTTCGCGCGCGTGAACACCGAGACGGTGTCCCAGTTGTCGCGCTCCCACGGCAGATAGTCCCCGCGCTCCAGGAGCAGTATCCGCTTCCCCGACGGTGCCAGCTTCCACGCCAGCGTGCCGCCGCCCGCTCCACTCCCGATGATCACAACGTCGTAGTGCTGTTCGGGCATATCAACGATCGTCTGGGAGTGGCGTTCGGTCCGCATCACCTGGCCGGGGTGATCACAAAGGCGGAACCTCCAAATACCCTCGCAACTGGTAGAAGCCCTGCTAGCCGGCGGTTCCAGTGACGTCACCAAGCGCAGCTCATGAGGGACCGTCGGCGCGGCACCGGGTCGTGGTGGTCGGCGGCGGTTTCGGCGGCCTACCCGCCTGCCGGTTCCTCGGCCGACAGCCGGTCGACGTCGTCCTGCTCGACCGACGCAACCATCATCTGTTCCAACCACTCCTCTACCACGTGGCCACCGCCGTTCTCTCGGAGGGTCATATCGCGGTTCCGCTGCGCGACTCGCTGCAGCGCTACAAGAACATCCGCGTCGAGCTGGCCGAGGTCACCGGTTTCGATCTCGACCGGCGGGTCGTCTTCGCAACCAGCCCGCTCCACGATCCGGTCGAAGTGCCGTACGACAGCCTGATCGTGGCGGCCGGCGTGCGGCAGTCGTACTTCGGTCACGATGAGCTCGCGCTGTACGCACCCGGCATGAAGACGCTCGACGACGCGCTCGAGATCCGCCGCCGCATCTTCGGCGCGTTCGAGATGGCCGAGGTGACAGCCGACCCGATCGAGAAAAAGAAGTGGTTGACCTTCGCGATAGTCGGCGCCGGACCGACCGGCGTAGAGATCGCGGGTCAGATACGCGAGCTCGCGACCCGAAGCCTGCGCGGAAACTTCCGTACATTCGACCCCGCGACCGTGCGCGTCCTGCTCATGGACGGCGGCACGCAACCACTCGCCACATTCGGCAACAAACTCTCCGCGTCCGCGGCGGCCACGCTCGAGAAGCTCGGAGTCGAACTCCACATGGAGTCGCGGCGTGACCGGCATCGACGCCACAGGAATCGACGTCGAGACCAGCACGGGAACCCAGCACGTCGACGCGCGCGTCGTCGTCTGGGCAGCAGGCGTCGAGGCATCGCCCCTCGCGGCGCTGCTCGCCGAAGCATCCGGCGCGAAGACCGATCGCAGCGGGCGGATCGCGACGTTGCCCGACCTGACACTCCCCGGTCACCCCGAGGTGTTCGCGGTCGGCGACATGGTCACGCTCAACGGTCTGCCCGGCGTCGCCGAAGTCGCGATGCAGGGAAGTCTGCACGCCGCCAACACCATCGTGCGCCGACTCCGCGGCCAGGAGACGAAGCCGTACACCTATCGCGATGTCGGCAGCGTCGCCGCCATCGGCCGATTTCGAGCAATCTGCAGCTTCCGGGGCCTGCGCCTGAGTGGATTCGCGGCGTGGATCGTCTGGCTGTTCGTCCATCTGACGTTTCTCAACGGATTCGGGAACCGCGTCGGCGCACTGACGAGATGGTTCTGGGCGATGGTCGGTCGCAAGCGACACGAACGCATCTTCAGCGTCGGCCACGTCGGCGGCGACCTCAGCGCGCCCGAAGCGGTGCGCGCCCGGATCACTCCCAACCCCTTTCCCGTGCTGCAGCCGAACGACCCGAAAGCGGAGCCGACTCCGTAAGCGCTCGCGTCGGAGCGAGGGCCTCACCCGAATCGAGTGAGGCCACGGTCAGGCACGAATGCGAGGTTGTATCCCGTAGCAAACGCTCGGCGAAGGCGGCGCCCACAATGGAACACGGCCTCGATGCCGAGGCACTCGCCGTCGTCGCCGGTTGTTTCGTGTTGTGGGGCCTCTTCTCGGCGCGATTGGAGCAGCTGAACATCAGCGCCCCGATCGCGTTCCTCGTGTTGGGTCTCGCGGTGGCCCACGAACCACTTGCTCTGCTCGAGGTCCACTTGAGCACGGCGACCTTGCGGAGCACCGCAGAGATCACCCTGGCGCTGGTCCTGTTCGGCGACGCATCGCGGGTGAACGTCCGGGCCCTGCGCGCCGACCTCGCGGTGCCGACTCGCCTGCTCGCCATCGGGTTGCCGCTGACGATCCTGTTCGGCGGCGGTTGCGCAGCCCTGCTCTTCGGAAAGGCCGGCTTGTGGGTCGCGGCGCTCATCGGTGCGATAGTCGCTCCAACCGACGCCGCGCTCGGCGCGTCGATCATGCAAGACGAACGAGTGCCGGCCCGCATCCGCCGCGTGCTCAACGTCGAGAGCGGACTGAACGACGGCATCGCCACGCCGTTCGTGAACCTCTTCGTCGCGGGCGCGGTCGCGGCCGAGTTCGCGCACACCGAAGGTGTCGGCGGCGCCGCGCTCGACCTACTTGTCGGTGCCGGCATCGGCATCGCGGTCGGGATCATCGGCGCCCTGCTCATGCACGTGACGAACAAACGGGGTTGGAGTGCGCCCGCGTTTCGCCAGTTCGCGGTGCTTGGCCTCGCCGTGGTCGCGTATGCATTGACCATCGAGGCGAGCGGCAACGGATTCGTCGCAGCATTCGTCGGTGGGCTCGCGTTCGGCAGTATCACACCCGCGGCCGACGAACACGTTCTCGCCTTCAGCGACGACGTCGGCGAGCTGCTCTCGCTGCTCGTGTGGTTCGTGTTCGGCGCGGCGATGATCGTGCCCGCGTTCAAACATCTCGAGTGGCAAGACGTCGTGTTCGCGGTTCTCGCACTCACCGTCGTGCGGATGGTGCCCGTCGCGATCGCCCTGGCGGGGGTAGGGCTCGATCGAGCGACCATCGCGTTCATCGGTTGGTTCGGGCCGCGCGGGTCTCGCGTCGGTGGTGTTCGCGCTCATCGCCTTCGACAGCCTCGATCCGGCCGACGCCAATCGGGTGATCGCCGCGGTCTCGGCCACCGTTGTGCTGAGCGTCGTCGCGCACGGTGTGACCGGCGGCCCGCTGGCGGAGATCTACGGAAACCACGCCTCCGGTCTGCACCCCGACCAACCCGAGCATGGAAGCGCGGCCACGCTCCGAACGCGGTCGCACCGGGGTCGGCGTACGAGTTGAGGACGTAACGCGGACGCGACGCGCGCTGACCTTGCATGAAGCTTTCCGACTCGGGACGCGCGCGCAACATCACCCGGCGCGGGTCTTGTACGCCAGGGCTTTCAGGGCCAAGATGCAACCGCCAATTGCGCGACCACTCTGCCCGGCGGAGAGCGGTCCCGAACGCCGGAGGACCACATGCTCGAAGACTTGCGGCAGATCAACGCGGGAACCCTCGATGTGGGCTACGTCGACGCGGGGCCAAGCAACGGTCAAGCGGTCGTCCTGTTGCACGGATGGCCCTACGACATTCACAGCTTTGCCGACGTCACACCGATACTCACCGCCGCGGGTTACCACGTCATCGTCCCGTACCTCCGCGGCTACGGGACGACGCGTTTTCTTTCGGACGACACGCCGCGCAACGGTCAGCAGGCAGTTGTCGCGGCCGACGCCGTGGCGCTGATGGATGCGCTGAACATCGACTCCGCGATCCTCGCGGGCTTCGACTGGGGCGCACGCACCGCCAACGTCGTCGCCGCGCTCTGGCCCGAACGATGCAAGGCCACGGTCTCGGTGAGCGGCTACCTGATCGGCAGCCAAGAGGCGAACATGGCACCACTGCCGCCGCAAGCGGAGTTGGCGTGGTGGTACCAGTTCTATTTCGCGACCGAACGCGGCAAAGCCGGCTACGACAAGAACCGCCGCGACTTTGCCAAGCTCATCTGGACGACCGCGTCGCCCAAGTGGAACTTCGACAGCGCGACCTTCGATCGGAGCGCGGCCGCCTTCGACAATCCGGACCACGTCGACGTCGTGATTCACAACTACCGTTGGCGGCTCGGCCTGGCCGAAGGCGAAGCGCAATACGACGAACTCGAAACGCGCCTCGCGGAGGCACCAGTGGTCACCGTGCCGACCATCACCCTCGAGGGCGACGCCAACGGCGCGCCGCATCCCGACCCGAGCGTCTACGCCCCGAAGTTCTCGGGCAAGTACGCGCACCGGAACATCACCGGTGGCGTCGGGCACAACCTCCCGCAGGAAGCTCCACAACCTTTCGCCGATGCGGTCATGGAGGTCGACCGCTACGCCTGAACCATCCATCTCAGTGAAAGGGGACAGCTGCTCATGAGTCAAGGCACACAACCGACGACCGGCGCCAAGACCGCGATTCGCGCGTTCCAGGTGCTGGACGTCCCGGAAGAGAAGCTCACCGACCTGCGCCGGCGCATCAACGCCATGGTGTGGCCGGACCGCGAACTGGTCGCGGATCGATCACAGGGCGTGAACCTCGAAACGATGCAAGCGCTCGCGCGTTACTGGGCGAACGATTACGACTGGCGCAAGTGCGAAGCCAAGTTGCAGAGCCTCCCCCAGTTCGTGACCGAGATCGACGGCGTCGACATCCACTTCATTCATGTTCGTTCGGAACATGCGGGTGCGCTGCCGATGATCATCACGCACGGTTGGCCGGGCTCGATCATCGAACAGCTCAAGGTCATCGAGCCGCTCACCAACCCGACCGCGTTCGGCGGTACCGCGGCCGACGCGTTCGACGTCGTGATTCCGTCGCTGCCCGGTCACGGGTATTCAGGGATCCCGAGAGAGCTGGGTTGGGATCCGATCCGCATCGCGCGCGCGTGGAGCGTGCTGATGACGCGCCTGGGCTACGACAAGTACGTCGCGCAAGGCGGCGATTGGGGCAACGCGGTAACCGAGCAACTGGCCCTGCAGCTCCCGGCCGGATTGGTCGGCATCCACACGAACATGCCGGCCGCCGTTCCCGAAGACATCGGGAAGCTCATCGATGCCCACGGACCCGAACCGACAGGGCTCTCGGCCGACGAGAAGTACGCGTGGGATCAGCTCGACTTCTTCTTCAAGAAGGGAACCGGCTACGCGGGAGAGATGGCACTGCGTCCGCAGACGCTGTACGCACTCATGGACTCTCCTATCGGGCTCGCGGCATGGATGCTCGACCACGACGACGCGAGCTACGCGCTCATTGCTCGCGTCTTCGACGGCGCCCAGGAGGGCCTGACCCGCGACGACATCCTCGACAACGTCACCCTCTACTGGTTGACGGAGACGGCGGTGTCGTCGGCTCGCCTCTACTGGGAGAGCAAGCTCGCGTTCTTCGCACCCAAGGGTGTGACGCTTCCGACGGCCGTGAGCGTGTTCCCGAACGAGATCTACACCGCGCCGCGCAGCTGGACCGAGAAGGCGTATCCCAACCTGATCCACTACAACCGGCTCGACAAAGGCACGCACTTCGCGGCCTGGGAACAGCCGGAGCTGTTCACCTCGGAGATGCGGGCGTCGTTCGCGTCACTCCGCTGAGTTGCATTGCGAGGGCGGCGCACGAAAGTGCGCCGCCCTGGTGCTAGTAGTCGCGATCCTCGACGACGTCGAGGTTGACGAACGTCGCGGGCGCCGTGCACGCGGCCGCGAGCTTCTCGGCGAACTCGGCCGTGACCGGGAGCTCGGAGTTCTTCATCGCCGACTCGTGCGAGTCGAAGAACACGATCTCGAGGTATCGGCCCGGTTGGTCGCGGTCGGCGCAGAGAATGCCCCGCCGAGCCGTCGTGTCACCGGTCCCCTGCGCGGCCCACTCGTTTTCCAGCCTGCGGATCTCGTCGATGTTGTCGGTCCGGAACTCGATCATCTGAACGAATGCCATCTCGGCCCCTCTCCTCAACGGGTACTCAGCCGACGCTAAGCCGCCGCGCGACGACCGGCAAGGGTCCGAAACGACTGCTGTGGCGCGACATCTCGCCTCGCTACACGCGGCGCGACTGATCGGCGCGACTTCCGCCGCGGCATGCCGCGGCCGGTCTCGGCGTAGACACGCAAGCTCTCGATGAAGTGGTCCCAGCCGCGCGTGCACATGTCGATGCAGTCCAACTCCGAGGTAAGACCGTGATGGCGGAAATACAGCTCCGACCCGCCGCCATCGACCGGCGTGATCATGAAGGTCGGATGCGTGCCCACCCAGTCGGGAAGAAAGCTGCATTCGTCGACGGTCCACTGCACGAACGTCGGCCGGGTGGCCCGATCGACATGAATCAACAGCGGTTCCGGCGGGTCGAACGAGAACCGGAGCTCACCGCCGGTGTCACCCGATCCGTCGACCTCCGTCCACCACGCGGCGAGACCTGAGGGGGTCGTGAGTGCGGCGAAGAGCGCTTCCGGATCGGCGTTCACATGCATCGTCTTGCGATAGTCCGTCATCTCGCACCTCAATAGTCGAGCGACGAGTACCAGTCGCCACGGCCCTGTGGGGTCAGGTCGAGCACGTGCCATGTCGCGCACAGCAGGTCGATGCCCCGCTCGCGAATCTCGGACGAGAACCACGGTCGCATCGAGTACGTGTGACGCACATTGCCGTCGGCATCGCGGACGAACACGGACACCATCGAGTCCTGGACGCCGTCGGCCTCCTCACTCAGCAGGTCGTATTTGAACGTATTGTCGCCGCAGCTGAGCAGACGCGGCCGATCCCACCCGCGATCGCGGGCGAAGGCGCGCAGCGGTTCGGGATCCGCCGCCGCGACAACGACGAAATCGACGTTCTGGGCCAGGTGCCGCGCCACACCGTTGAAACCGTCGACCCATTGGGTGCACATCGGGCAGGGTTCCGTCTGCGCCTTGCCGTACATCAGGTGGTACACGACAAGCGCGCGGTCGGGCGCCGTGAACAGTTCACTGAGCCGCACCGTCGCCACCGGCGCGTCGCCACGTCGAGGCCGCGCGGCCCTTCGACGAACGCGTAGTCGTCGACCACCGGACCGGCCGGCAAGGCCCGCCGCATCTGCGCAACGCGCTCGCCGTGTTGCATCAATTCGATCTCGGCGTGCAGAAGTTCCGCCGCGCGCCTCGACGTAAGCCGCCGACTCGTTCGGCAAACGGGTCAGCGGTACCTCATTGTCTTGGTCCATCCGCATACGGCGTTCCCTCTCCTGTCGTGCAGAACTGGCGCAGGCTGTTCAGGTAGTAGCCCCAACGAAAGTTGTACGAGCCGTACGCGTCGTCATCGACCTCGACCGCGTAGTCCTGCCAGAACCGCAGGCGCACCTGACCGTCGCCGAGCAGCGAGAGCTGGAACCGGAAGGTGTTGTCGCGCCACGGTTCGTGCCCGCCGACGCACTTCCAGACGAGCTCGGAGTCTTCGTCGGCGCGGACGATCTCCATCACGGGACTGAAGGCGGCGGTGAACGTGAACTCGAGGCGGTCCCCCACCTCGGCCGACGGCGCTTTCACACGCGGGCTCCACCAGCCGGCCAAACCTTGTTCCTCGGTGATCGCCGACCACACCGCGGTCACCGGAACGTCGAGATCGACGACGTGATGTACGACTTTCATGAGCTCTCCCTCAACGTTGCGGTCAACGCGTCGAGCTTCTCGGCCCAGCCCGCGTCGAAGGACGGACGCGGGTCGTTCGGCAACGCGCGGTGCACGAGATTCAGGACGGTTGCCGCGCCGTCCGGGCGCAACGTGATCGTGACGAATGTCGGCGTGTCGTCGAGGTCCCAGCGCATCCGGAGGCGCCGCGGCGGATCCAGCTCGAGCACCTCGACCGGGATGAAGCCGCGTCCGGGACGACTGTCGAAGTGAAAGCGATGACCGACGCGCGGCTCGAAGTCGTTCGGCATCAGCCACTGCGCGAGCGCGTCGCGCTCGGAGATTGCCGCCCAGACCCGTTCCACCGGATGTTCGAAGCGCACTTCGTGCACGATGCTTCCGTCGGCCTCGATCACGATTCACCGTCGAGGTGTTCGCGGAGGCGCTGCAGCGAAGCCGCCCAGAAATCGTCGAGGCCGGCGAGCCAGTCGTCGACCGCGGCCAGTCCCTCTCGGCGCAACGAGTAGTAGCGCTCCCGCCCGTCCCGGCGTTCGGCCACCACCCCGACGTCGAGCATGAGCCGGAGGTGTTGCGACACCGCGGAGCGACTCACCGGGAGGCGATCGGCGAGGTCACCGGCCCGGCCTTCGTGGTGTGCGAGCCGTTGCAGCAGCTCGCGGCGAATCGGGTGGGCCAGCACGCCGAACGCATCTTCCACAACGGGTGCCCCGGCGGTTCCCATGCCGTCATAATACGACAGGAGAATCTAACGAGTCAAGGCGACGGCTCGTCGGGCGACTCACCGGGCGACTCGCCGGGCAACTCACTGGAGCGCGAGTGCTTGCGGGTGCCGACCCGTTGGCTCGAGTAGATACCCCGATGCGAGCTGGCGATATACGAGATCACACACGCGATCGCGAACAGCACCACATTGCCCGCGCCGAAGAGCTCTACGGCCATGACCGTGCACGCGATCGGTGTGTTGGCCGCGCCCGCGAACACGGCGACGAAACCCATCGCCGCGAGCAGAGGGATCGGCATGCCGAGCAACCGGCCGAGGGTTGCGCCGAGCGTTGCACCGATGACGAACAGCGGCGTCACTTCGCCGCCCACGAAGCCGGAGCCGAGCGTGACCGACGTGAACAACAGCTTCAGCGCGAACGCGAACAAGACAACGCCCGCACCGCCCGCCAACGCCTTCGAGACGAGCGGGAGCGAGAGACCGAGGTAGTCGCGGTTTCCGACCGCGTACGTGAGCCCGATGATCAGGAGACCGCCGATGAGCGGACGCGCCGGCGCCCAGTGCACGGTCTTCGCAAAGATCCCGTGCACGCGGTGCGTCACTTCCGCGAACAAGAACGCGACGACGCCGAAGACGAGACCGGCGAGCACGACCTTCGCGAACAACGGCGCGGTCATGTCGACCTTCGCCAACTGCGGTGTCGCCTCGTGATGCACTCCCAGCCCGCGCACCACAATGTCGCCGACGATGCTCGCCGACAGCGCGGCGACGAGCGCGTCGTAACGAATCCGTCCGATCGACTGCACTTCAAGCGCGAAGATGCATCCCGCGATCGGGACACCGAACACCGAACCGAAACCGCCTGCGATCGCCGCGATCAACAGCAGTCGGCGATCGGCGGGCGAGATCCGGTGCGACCGGAACACGGTGTCGGTGATGCTCCCCGCCATCTGAATCGCCGTGCCCTCGCGCCCCGCAGATCCGCCGAACAGATGGGTGATGATCGTTCCGACGAAGATCAGCGGCGCCATGCGGCGCGGTACCCACGCCTTCGGTTCGTGGATCTCGTCGAGGATGAGGTTGTTGCCCTCGCTCGACCGTCCACCGCCGTAGTGATACGCGAGCCCCACGACGAAACCGGCCAACGGCAGCACGAACAGCAACCAACCGTGCGCCTCGCGCGTACGCGTGGCCCAGTCGAGGGCTTTCAGGAACACTGCCGACGCGACTCCGGCAAGCACTCCGACGATCGCGCCGAGCACGATCCACTTGACGAGATAGACGACCCGCGCGAACGGTTCCTCGGCGCTCAACCCCTCGGCACTCACCGTTGTCTCCTCGCCGGATTCGAAACAACATCCGTCGAGGGCACCGCAGCCGGCATACGAACGGTTCCCTACACGATTGACGTTTGTCGATCAGTAGGGACCATCAGCCGATGAAGGCGGTTAAAGGCGAGTCCCATCGCCGAACAGCAGTTTACTACGGCGATTCGTGGGCTACGGCGAGTGGGTCACCGTGACCGTGGCACCGAGTCCGGCGACGGCTTCCGTGCTGAGCCCGACGGGCTGCGGATCGATGTGCAGAGCCCACCGGAAGAACCCGACGCTCAGCTGGTTGATGGCCGGGAACGCCGTCTCGGGATGCGGGTGATCGGCCGTGCAACCGTCGGAGCCGAGCTTCAACAAGGCCGGCGGGATGGGCAGGTTGATGGCCTTCACGATGCCGATGACGCCGCCCTCGCTGCGCCCGATCAGACAGATGTCGGAGAAGACGAGGTGGCCCGCCTTGGCGATCTGCACGAGGTACTTCGGGTCGTTCATTCCGTCGTAGACCTTGACAGTCTGCGCCGGCGGGATGACGCCGTCGGTCGTGCCGAGCATCACCATCCCGGGCTTCGTCGGCGGCTCGGGCGCGCGGATCGGTCTGCCCGCCGAATCCGACCGAGTAGGAGATCCATGCCTTCACGCGCGGATCGACGGACGCGAACTCGTACGCGGCGCCCGCACCGGCGGAGTGGCCCGCGGCGACGACGCGCTGCGGGTCGACCAGACCGTGCAACACGCCGGCGCTCATCGACGCCTTCTCCACGAGCGCGAGCGTGGCCTGCAGTACTGCAACGTCGGTCGACTTCGGAACTCCGGCGGACGCGGTACCGAGTAGGCCGTCGAGTGATCGTTCGACGTGATCCGGCGCGGCAACGACAAACCCCCACGACGCGAGATGCGTCGTCAGCGACACCGACTGTTCCGGATAGCCCGCGTAGCCGTGACTGAACACGACCAACGGATAGTTGCCCGGCGTGGTGGCCGGCGGCGCGTCCTGGAACGCATCGCTCTTGTAGAGCACGCGATCCTTGGCCGGGATCTTCGCCTGCAGCGCGGGCGACAAGAGACTGGCGAGGTCGATCGTCTCCTGCGGGTGTCCGGCCGTGGTCGACGGATCGGCGGGGTACCAGACGACGACGCGTCGTCCGCCCGCGAGATGCAACGTGGTGAAGCCGACCCCGAATGATCCCTTCACCGCGTAGGGCGCGGGATTCGCCGGAGCGGCGGTTGTCGTCGGACCGGCCGGATTCGCCGTCGACTTCGACGAACTACTGCACGCCGACGCGACGAGCGCGATGGCAACGGTGGCGACGGCGAGAATGCGACTCGGGGTTTTCACCGAGGGAGTCTGTCACGCGCTGACGGTCGTCTGTCGATCGCACGAATCAGACCGACTTAGACCGACTCAGACGGCAGCCGCGCCGTTCCAGACGATCCGGGCCGCGTCGGCCCACAATCGCTCGAGCCCGTAGAACTCGCGCGTCTCTTCCAAGAACACATGCACGACGAGGTCGCCGTAGTCGAGCAGCACCCACGTGAGATCGTCGAGACCCTCGATGGCGCGGGGCTTCACGCCCGCCGCTCGAGGAGTTGCGCCTTCACCTCGTCGACGATCGCGCGCACGAGGCGCGGGTTGGAGGCGTGCGTGATCACGAACGCGTCGATGATCCCCATGATGTCGGCGACGTCGAGGACGAGGATGTCCTCGCCCTTCTTGTCGTCGGCCGCGCGCGCAGCCAGGCGCGCCCGTTCGGTGCTGGTCGTGCTGGGAACATCGGTGCGGGAAGCTTCGGTCACGGAATCCTCTGCGGGTCGACGAATGGAACCGACGATGCGGCCGTGCTCGGCGAGGACGCGGTGCGTGTTCTCCCACGCGCGTCGCGTACCGAAGTGCGCCGCTACCAGTCCCAAGATCGCGGCAACCAGCACGACCGCCAACTCGGCCAGTCGTTCGCGCTTACGACGACGCTTGGGGGTCGTCGCAGGCGCTCGGGTCATCAGACGCCAGTGTAGAGACCGCGGGACCGAATACCGCGCCGCCGGGGGTGGAACGAGGAAGTCGACGGATTCGCCGGCCACGATACGGCGCCGCAAATCGGTCGAAGAAACGTCGAGCCTGGGCATGTGGACCCGAACGGTGCGCCAGCCCGGAGGCGGGGTCGACGGCGCGACGTCCTCCCGATCGACGAGCGCGAGCGTCACCGCGCCCCGGAGCTCGTCGGCCCGGTGCCAGCCGTCGATCGACGCCGCGACATCACTGCCCACAATGAGGAACAGTTCACTTTCGGGCATCTGGGCGCGCAGGGTGTCGACCGTGTCGACGGTGTACGTCGGGCCCGCGCGATCGATCTCGAGCCGACAGGGTTCGAGGCGTTCGACGCCTTCGATCGCGCCGACAACCATGTCGAACCGGCTTTCGGCCGGGGCGCAGACCCGGCCCTTCTTCTGCCAGGGATCACCGGCCACCACTACCAGGACCCGGGCGAGTTCCAGCTGGTCGCGGGCGGCGGCCGCGGCGGCGAGGTGTGCGACGTGAACCGGGTCGAACGTGCCGCCGAGGATCCCGAGGCGCTCCACCGGGCGAGTGTACGAGAAGGCCCTGTGAACGGCGTGTTGCGTACGCTCCTCCGGCCGTCAGCGCGTCGTAACCTTTCGGGGTGCCGAGTCTTGTCGTGCGCGTCTGGCTTCCTGATCGACCGGGTGCACTCGGTCTCGTCGCGTCACGTATCGGCGCGATCGGCGGAGACATCGTCGGTATCGACGTGCTGGAACGCAGCGAACACGTCGCCGTCGACGAGTTCGCCGTGCTGCTCCCCGATCGCGATCTCGTCTCGTTGCTCGTCCGCGAGATCGAGGAGGTCGACGGCGCATCGGTCGAGGAATGGCGTGAGGTGGCCACGTTCCCCGACCCGCGTCTCGACGCGCTCGAATCGGTCGAACACCTCTCCGGCGCGACATCGCGCAACGAGCTCACGCAACGCCTCGTCGACAGTGTGCGCGAGGAGTTTTCCGCCGACTGGGCGGTGATGTTGCACGGCAACGTCGCGCTCGCGACATCGGGCGCCGAGGTCCCCGATCCGTCGGTACTGGAAGCACTCGCCGCGGGAACCGCCGCGTCGCCGATCGTCGCCGCGGGCGACGCCGGCCCCGACGATCTTGCGGTCGCGCCCCTCCCGAACGGCGATGTCGTGTTGCTCGTCGGCCGCGACGGACACCCGTTCCGCCGCCGCGAACGTCGCCAACTCCTCGCCCTCGCCCGCATCGCCGACCGCGTCGGCACAATCCTGGGCTAGACAGCGGCATCGCCGATCGCGTCGGCCCAATCCTGGGCTAAAGGAGCGACAGCGGAGCCTGTGCCAATACTCGCGAAGCCGCTCTGGCACAGGCGCAGCGCGAGCGACCAATTTTCATCTTGCGTTTTCGTCGAGCTCTTTGTCGAGGCGTTGGTAGTGCTCGTAGCGCGCGGGGTCGAGCGCGCCGGAGGCGATCGCGGCTTGTACCGCGCAGTCGGGCTCGGGTCCGTGTGAGCAGTTCTTGAACCGGCACTGCGCGGCGAGGGCTTCGATGTCGGAGAACACGCGGCTCAGGCCGTCGTCGGCATCCCACAGCGCGACCGAACGCAGACCGGGCGTGTCGACGAGCCAGCCGCCGCCCGGCAGCGCGACCAACTCGCGCGCGGTGGTGGTGTGGCGGCCGCGCTGATCGTTCGTGCGCACCTCCCCGACCGCCTGCACCGTGTCGCCGACGAGCCCGTTCACGAGCCGCGACTTCCCCACTCCGGACGCACCGATGAGCGCGATGGTCCGATCGGGATGCGCAAATCCGCGCAGCCGCTCGAGCCCGGCGCCGGTGACCGCGCTCGTCGCCACGACCTCCACTCCGGCGGCCGCACCGCGCGCCAACTCGACCGCGCGCTCTACTGCGTCGGCATCGACCAGATCGGCCTTGGAAAGCACCACGATCGGCACGGCACCGCTCTCGAATGCGAGGACGAGCTCGCGTTCGAGCCGCCGCATGTTCGGGCCGTTGTTCAACGCCTGCACCACGAATACGAGGTCGACGTTGGCGGCCACGACCTGCGGGCGACGCGCCCGGCCTTCCCCTGCGTCGCCGCGGACGAACGCCGAACGACGCGGTAACGCGGCCGCCACCTTGCCGTCCGCGACGAGGATCCAGTCGCCCGTTGCGACGGTGTGTCCCGCGAGCTGGGCGCGCACGGTACCGGCCGCGGTCAGCACCGTGGCCCACCCGCGGTCGACGCGCGCGACGCGTCCGGGAACCGCGTCGGGACGGGACAACGCCGCGGCTGCCGCCGCGAAATCCGCGTCCCAGCCCAGGCTGGTCAGGGCGACGGGTGCCGTCGCCGGGTCTTCCGTCGCCGGCATCGATCCAGCGTACGCTCGCACCATGGCCGCCCGAACCTTCGACGTGGACCGCCTGAATCCCGCCGACAACTCGGCGGTCATCGCCGCGCTGGCGCGCGCGTTCTACGACGACCCGCTGTTCGGCTACTTCCTGCCCGACCTCGTCGCGCAGAGCAAAGGCCTGCTCTCGTACATGCACGCCGCGCTCGCCGACGCGGCTCCCTTCGGCGACGTGTGGGTCGCACGCACCGACGGCAAGATCGCGGCGACCGCCGCGTGGCTACCGCCCGGCACCTACCCGCGTTCGGTCCGGCGCGAGCTCATGACCAACCTGCGTGGCGCGCCCGCGTTCGTCGCGCACCGGCCGGCGGCTCGGGGGCGCATTCCGTCTGCTCGCCGCGCTCGACGGCGTGCACCACGAGGTGAAGGAACCGCACTACTACCTGAGCCTGCTCGGTACCGACCCGCTCTACCAGCGGAGCGGCGCGGGGAGCGCGGCCATCCAGCCCGTCCTCGACGCATGCGACGCGCAAGGACTCACCGCGTACCTCGAGACGCAGAAGGAAGCGAACCTCGCGTACTACCGCGCCACGCCTTCGAGCTCATGCGCAAGACGGAAGTCACGGGAGTCCCGCCGGTGTGGACGATGATCCGCCGACCCAAATCCGCCTGACCGGGAGCGACCGGCCGCGACCGGCTCAGGCTTCGACCACGTCGGCGACGAACTTCTGCAGCTGGCGCAGGTTGCGGACCTCGTACACGCCATCGCAGTACGGCGCGTATTCCGACACGATGGAGTCGCCGGTGTCCCAGTAGCCGCGCGGCTCGGGATCGAGCCAGAACACCTTGCGGGCGCGCTTCTGCATCTCGGCCACGGTCCAGGCCTGCGACACGTGGTAGTTGTTGCGCGCGTCGCCGAGCAGGATCACTGACGACTTCTTCGTCACCTCACGGATGTGTCGCTCGTGCCACACCTCGAACGCGTGCCCGTAGTCGCTGTGACCGTCGACCCACACGACATCGGCTTCGGTGTTGACACGATGGATCGCCTCGCTCAACTCCTGCGACTCGTCGAAGAAGCGGGTCACCTCGTCGACACCGTCGATGAAGACCCATGAGCGCACCTTGGAGAACTCGCTCTGCATGGCGTAGACGAACTGCAACGTGAACCGCGCGAACGATGCGACCGAACCCGAGATGTCGGCGACGACCATGATCTCGGGCTTCGACGGTCGGGGGCGCTTGAACTTCGGTTCGACGGGAACGCCACCGAACGACATGGAGTGCCGAACCGTCTGACGGAAGTCGAGCTGCCCGCGCCGACGATGGCGGCGGCGTTGTGCGAGGCGCGCGGCCAGGGCCCGAGTGAGCGGGTAGATCGCCTTCTGCAGCATCTGCATCTCTTCGCGCGACGCGTGCATGAAGTCGACGTCTTCCGGCAACGGCTTGCGCAGCGTGCGTGCCATCGCCTCGACCCCGCGGTCGGCGACGAGGCGCTTGCGGATCTCGGCCTCGATCATCTCCTTCAAGACCTTGAGCCGGCCCTCGAAGTCTTCCTTGGCGAGCCGTTCGTCGAACGCTCCTTCGCCGATCTGCTCACCCTCTTGCGCCTTGGCCATCATCTTCGTGACGAGACCGTCGGCGTCGAGCTGTCGGAGCGTGCGATAGAGGTAATACGCGCCGCCGACCGGTCGGCCCGGCTCCATGCCCGCGTAACCGCGCGACCGCGGCTCCCGCGAGCAGACGCATCTCGTTCTGGTCCATGCGCATCAGGGCGTCGAGGAGCATCTGCGCGAGCTCCTCGTTCGACACCTGACTCATCGCGCCGCCCTGATCCATCGCGGCGCGCAGCTCTTCGAAGTTGGCCTGGGTCTCGGCGTCGAAATCCGCCTCGCCCTCCGCGTTCACGCCCGGCGAGAACATCGAGAAGAACACCTCGAACACCGTGTCGAACACGCGGTAGTGGCCGGCGTTCTTCACCAACGTCGCCCCGAGCGCGGCCTTGAACGACGCGCGGTCGTCGAGCGGCACGTACTCGATGGCGCGCATCGCGTCGAGGTTCTCGGTCATCGAGACGGGCAGGCCCGCGGTGCGCAGCTCGTGCACGAAACCCTGCAACACGTCGAGCATGTGCGGCTCGGCGGGCAGAGCCGTCATTTCTTGATGACCGCGGGCGCGTCGACGCCGAGCTCCTTGCGGGCCTTGGCGATGTCGCTCTGGTACTTGAGCAACACGTGCAGCGTGTCGCCGAGCACCTCGGGCGTGATCTCGTTGCGGCCGAGGAACACCAACGTGCGGGCCCAGTCGATCGTCTCGGAGATCGACGGCGACTTCTTCAAGTCGATGTTGCGAATCGAGTTGACGACCTTGGCGATCTGTTGCGCCAGCGCGTCGTCGACCTCGGGCACGCGCACCCGCACGATCTCCTTCTCGCGGTCGATGTCCGGGTAGTCGATGTGCAAGAACAGGCAGCGGCGCTTCAACGCCTCCGACAGCTCACGGGTGTTGTTCGAAGTGAGGAACACCATCGGGATCTGCTTGCCGGTGATGGTGCCGAGCTCCGGGATCGAGACCTGGAAGTCGGAGAGCACCTCGAGCAGCAAGGCCTCGGTCTCGATCTCGACGCGGTCGACTTCGTCGATGAGCAACACCACGGGCTCGTCGGCCCGGATCGCTTCGAGGAGCGGGCGGGTCAACAGGAACTGCTCGGAGAAGATGTCGGACTCGACGGTCTCCCAGTCGCGCTCGTGCTCACGATCGGCCTGGATGCGCAGCAGCTGCTTCTTGTAGTTCCACTCGTAGATGGCCTTCGACTCGTCGAGACCCTCGTAGCACTGCAAGCGAATCAAGCGCGCGCCGAGCGTTTCGGCCACGGCCTTGGCGAGCTCGGTCTTGCCGACGCCCGCGGGCCCTTCGACGAGCACGGGCTTGCCGAGCCGGTCGGCGAGGAACACCACGCCGGCAATGCTCGAGTCGGACAGATAATTGACTTCCCGCAGCCGCGTGGCTGTCGCGTCGACGGATGCGAACCGTTCGCCCATTACTCCCGTACCTGCCCTTCACCCCAGATGACATATTTGTATGTGGTCAGTTCCCGCAGGCCCATCGGGCCGCGGGCGTGCAACTTCTGCGTCGAGATACCGATCTCGGCGCCGAAGCCGAACTCTTCGCCGTCGGTGAAACGCGTACTCGCGTTCACCACGACCGCCGCCGCGTCGACCTCGTGCGTGAAGCGGCGCGCCGCGTCGAGATCGCGGGTCAGGATCGCTTCGGTGTGCCCCGTGCCGTATCGAGTGACGTGCGCGATCGCGCCGTCGAGATCGGGCGTGACGACCACCGACATCTTCAGGTCGGAGAACTCGCGGCCGAAGTCGTCGTCGGCCGCGACGCCGATGTGCGCCGAACGGCGCTGGGCTTCGGCATCACCGACGAGCTCGACTCCCTGCGCGTGCAGCGCGTCGGCGACGCGCGGCACGAACGCGTCGGCCACCGCCGCGTGCACGACGAGTGACTCCGCCGCGTTGCACACGCTGGGTCGCTGCGTCTTCGCGTTGACGACGATCTTGAGCGCGGCGTCGAGGTCGGCGGCCGCGTCGACGTACACGTGGCAGTTGCCGTCGCCGTCGATGATCACGGGGACCTTGGCATTGTCGCGAATGCTCTGGATGAGCGCGGGCCCGCCGCGCGGAATGAGGCAGTCGACGTACTCCGTGAGCTGCATCACTTCGGTCGCCGTCGCGTAGGCGGTGTCCTCCACGAGGATCACCGCGTCGTCGGGCAGACCGTGCTTGACGAGCGCGTCGCGCAGCACTTGCGCCACCACGATGTTCGAACGCAACGCCGACGACGAACCGCGCAGGAGAGCGGCATTGCCCGCCTTCACGCACAGTCCCGCGGCATCGCTGGTGACGTTCGGACGGTTCTCGTAGATGATCGCCACAACCCCGAGCGGCACCCGCGTGCGCACGATCTCGAGCCCGTTGGGCCGGCGCCAACCGTCGAGCACCTCGCCGATCGGATCGGGCAACGCCGCGACCGTGCGCAGTCCGTTCGCCATCCCCTCGAGCCGCGTATCGGTGAGCCGGAGCCGGTCGAGCGGGCCTTCGCCCATGCCGGCTGCCTCGGCCGCGGCGAGGTCTGCTTCGTTGGCCGTGCGGATCTCGGCCGCCCGCTCGAGCAGCAGATCGGCCGCGGTGATCAGGGCCCCGTTCTTGGCCGGGGTCGGCGCCCCCGCGAGCAGCCGGCTGGCGGCCTTGGCCCGGCGACCGAGCTCCATGACGGGGGTCATCCGCCCAGGTTACCCCTTGACCGAACGGTCAAGTCTTGGCCTTTTCGTCCGGTAGCTCCCGGATACGAGGCCGCGGAACAGACGACGCAAGACTCTGGCGCGGCGGTGCAAGAGCCCGGGGCGCGTACCCGGCCCATCGCCCGGAGGAGGCGTCATGCTCGCATCCGTCCACATCGCCGACCTCGGTCCGCGGCGCACGCTGGCGACCGTTACGCAGCGCAAGTCGCAGCTCACCGCGCCGGGTCTGCGCAACGCGCAGCTCGCGTTCGGGGCGCGCCTCGGCGGTTCGCTGTTGACCAAACCCATCTTCGGCCGCGCCGCGTTGATCGCGTTCTGGGACGACGACGCGGCGATCGATCGATTTCTCGCCGAGTCACCAATCGCGCAGACGTTCGCCGGCGGCTGGCATGTCCGCCTCGAACCGTTGCGCACGTGGGGTTCGTGGCCCGGCCTACCCGAAGACGTACCGAAGGCGCGCAACGTCGAGCACGAGGGACCGGTCGCGGTGCTGACCATGGGCCGCACGCGCGTGAACCGGCTACCGGCCTTCCTGCGCGCCAGTGGAAAGGCCGAAGCCGCGTTCGCCGACGCGTCCGGACTCAAGTGGGCGAGCGCGCTCGTGCGCCCGCCGTTCGTCGCGACTTGCTCGCTGTGGGAGTCGTCCGACGCGAGCCGCGCCTACGCGTTCAGCGCCGGCCACGCGCACAACGACGCCATCGCCAAGGGTCGGGCCAAACCGTTCCACCACCAGGAGGCGTTCATCCGTTTCCGCCCGTACGGATCGGTGGGTCACCTCGACGGCCGCAACCCGCTCCCCGATTCGGTGGTCGCGGGTATCTAAGGCAGCACGACGAGGTCGTCGCGGTGCACGACCTCCTCGGGTGATCCCGGCGGCAGGTCGGTCGTCCGCTTGCCCACGACGTCGCGCAACTGCTCGGCGCTGTAGCGACACAGGCCCTTGGCAAACACGCGCCCGTCGTCACCGATGATCTCGACGGGCGCATCAGGCTCGAACGCACCGTCGACCACGCGTACGCCCGCCGCGAGGAGCGACTTCCCGCCGTCGACCAGCGCGCGCCGGGCGCCCGCGTCGACCGAGATGCGTCCGACCGAACCCTGCGCGAACGCGATCCAGAGCTTGCGCGACGACAGCCGCGTGCTGCGCGGCGCGAACGATGTGCCGACCGCGCGCCCGGCCAGTGCATCGGCGATCACTTCGGGCACACTCGCCGACGCGATCACCGCACGCACACCCGACCACGACGCGATCTTCGCCGCGGCCAACTTGCTCGCCATGCCACCGCTGCCGCGCTCGGTCCCGGCACCACCCGCGGCGCGTTCAACGCGTCGTCGACCTCGACGATCTCCTCGATGAGCGATGCATCGGAGTCGAGCCGGGGATCGGCGGTGAACACCCCGCCCATGTCGGTGAGCAACAGGAGCGTGTCGGCGTAGACGAGATGCGAGACGAGCGCCGCGAGCCGATCGTTGTCGCCGTAGCGGATCTCGTCGTCGGCGACGGTGTCGTTCTCGTTGACGATCGCGAGCACACCCAACTCGCGCAGGCGCTGCAACGTGGCCCGCGCGTGCAGATACTGGTTGCGGTGCGCGAAGTCGTAGGGCGTGAGCAACACCTGCCCCGCGACGATTCCGTGCGCACCGAGCAGCGCGTTCATCCGTTCGAACAACAACGGTTGTCCGACCGCCGCGATCGCCTGCAGCGTTCCGATATCGGTCGGGCGCCGTTCGAGACCCAGCGCGGGCATGCCGGTGGCGATCGCCCCCGACATCACGAGCACGATGTCGAAGCCCGCGGCGCGCGCGGTCGCGAGATCGCCGGCCAGCTTCGCCAACGCGTCGCCGTCGAGCTCGCCCGACTCCTTCGCGATCGACGACGTGCCGATCTTCACGACGGCAACCGAGCCCACTAGGCCGGCTCCTCGTAGATCAGCTCGTGGTCGCCGATGTGCACGACATCTCCGTCGGCCGCGCCGGCCTTGGCCAAAGCCTTCTCGACGCCCATCCGTTGCAGCTTCTGTTGGATGTAGGCCATTGCTTCGGGGTTCGTGAGGTCGGCGAGCGCGACCGGCGCGTTCGGCCGGACGGCCCTGTACCCGCCACTGCCGCGGGCCCTCACTCAGCACGGAGAAACCCTGTTCTTCGGGCCGGAACACCACGTACGGCTCGTTTTTGCCTTCGGCCTCGCGCGCATCCTCGATCAGCGTGGCCAGTTGGCCGCGGAACTCGTCGAGCCCGGCCCGGGTCACGCTCGCGATACGCATGCCGTCGAACGCGATGTCGGGGGCGGCGACGTCGGCCTTGCTGCCCACGACGATGCGCGGCCGTTCCAACAACTCGGGCCGGTACCGACCCAACTCGTCGAGCAGCACCCGTTCCTGTTCGGCGGGCGAACGACCGTCGACCGGCGCTAGGTCGATGAGGATCACCAACACGCGCGCCCGTTCGATGTGGCGCAGGAACTGGTGGCCGAGACCGCGACCCTCGGCCGCGCCTTCGATGAGGCCGGGGATGTCGGCGAGCACGAACTCGTGGTCTTGCCAACGCACGACGCCGAGATGCGGTTCGAGCGTGGTGAACGGATAGTCGGCGATCTTGGGCTTGGCCGCGCTGACCACGGAGATGAGCGTCGACTTCCCCGCATTGGGAAAGCCGACCAGCGCGGCGTCGGCGAGCAGCTTGAGCTCGAGCTTCAGCCAACGTTCTTCGCCGTACTCGCCCTGCTCGGCGAAGCTCGGCGCGCGCCGTGCGTTCGAGAGGAACCGCGCGTTGCCGCGGCCACCTTGTCCGCCGCGCGCGGCCAGCCACGTGTCGCCGTGATTGAGGAGGTCGGCGAGGAGCTCCCCGTCCATCGAACGCACGACGGTTCCTTCGGGCACATCGACGACGAGATCGCCGCCGCCCTTGCCGTGCAACTTCTGGCCCTTGCCGTGCGTACCCGAGCCCGCTTTGCGATGCGGATGGTCGCGGAACGCGAGCAACGAGGCGACGTTGCGATTGGCGCGCAGCCAAACGTCGCCACCCCGCCCACCGTCGCCGCCGTCGGGGCCACCTTTCGGCACGTGCGACTCGCGCCGGAACCCGACACAGCCCGCGCCGCCGTCGCCACCCTTCACGTTGCTCTGTGCGATATCGACGAAGCCGGCCATGCAATGACCAGGATACGGAGCCCGGGGGCCATATCCTCCGTTTGTGGGTCGCTTCGGTCTGGTTCTCGCCCCTGCCCTCGTTCTCATTGCGCTCACGGGCTGCAGCAGCGGACACAAGAAGACGGATCCGACCACGAGCACCGAGTCGTCCTCGGTGTCGTCGTCGGTCCCGGAGATCACGATCGGGACCGAACCCCCGACGACCACCGCGTCGGCGTCGACGTCGCTGCCGGCGGTGACGATCGGCACCGAACCTCCGACGACGACGAGGAGCCGCGTCACGATCGGCTCGTTCGTGATCAGCCCGTCGACGCCGGTCTGCAACTCGCCGACCGAGATTCAACTCTCGTGGATCGCGACCGGGGCCACCTCGGTCGATCTCCTGATCGACGGCGCGAAGTTCTCGAGCTTCCCGAGTGGTCAGCAGACGCATCTCGAATACTTCGCCTGCGACGGGCACACGCACATCTACAAGCTCGTCGCCCGCGCCGGTTCGAGCACCGCCAGCGTCGCGAAATCCGTGAGCTCGGTCTCGCCCTAAGCCTTCTTCGCCGCGGCTTTCATCGCCTGCTTCTTGCGGCGGATCTCGAGTACGCGCTCGAACGAGTCGACATCGGCGATCGACGGCCAGTCGGCGGCCACCACTTCCCAACCGGGCGGGCGCACGCCGAGGCGCTTGCCGAGCAGCCCGACGAAGATGCGCGCCTTCGCCGTACCGAAGCCGGGCAACGCGACCACCCGCGCGAACAGCTCGTCGCCGTTCGCCGCGCCTTCCCACACGCCCTCGGCTCGACCGCCGTGGTTGTCGACCAGGAACGCGCACAGGGCATGGGTGCGCTTGGCCATCGAGCCGGGATAGCGATGCAGCGCCGGGCGTTCCCGGAAGATCGCCTCGAGATCGTCGGGATCCATGCGGGCGATCGCGGCCGCGTCGAGCGGCTGCCCGCCGAGGCGCCGCTTCAAGAGCAGCGGGGCGTTGAAGGCCCATTCCATCGGAACCTGCTGGTCAAGGAGCATGCCGATCATCGCGGCCAGGGGTTCGGCGGCCAGCAACCGGTTCGCTTCGGCGTCGGGCGTGAAGTGCAACGCCTCGGGTACGGCTCCAGGCATGGCCAAAGCCTAGGACGCGGGCCCCGGGCCCGATCCGGGCGCCCAGCCTCAACGACTAAGCTGACCCATCCTGAAATCTCGTCTCGACGATTCCAGGGGAGCGATTTGCAAGACCAAGCGGACCCCCAAACGGACCCGGAGCTGGCGGCCGAACAGGCCTATGTGACGGCGGCCTATGCGCGGCTCGAGGCGATGCGGGCGGCGGCCGAACGGGTCCGGACCGCGTACGCCGACGTGCGCGCAGGCGGGACCCACCAGGCCCGCCTGGAGCGGGATATCGCCTGGGACGTGACCCAGCGCCGGCTGGCCGAGCTCGAGATCGGCGACTCGCCCCTGGTGTTCGGCCGCCTCGACCTGGAGCGGGGCGTGCGCTGGTACGTCGGGCGCCTGGCCGTGGAAGACGACGCCCACACTCCCCTCGTCGTCGACTGGCGCGCCCCCGTGGCCGAGCCGTTCTACCGGGCGACCGCGGTCGAGCCGATGTCGGTCGTCCGGCGCCGCCACCTCATCACCCGCAAGGGCCGCGAGGTCACCGCCCTCGACGACGAGGTCTTCGACCAGGATGCCGTGGAAGACGAAGGCCTCGGGGTCTCGGGCGAGGGCGCGTTGCTCGCCGCGCTGGAGCGCAACCGCACCGGCCGCATGGGCGACATCGTCGCCACGATCCAAGCCGAACAAGACGAAGCGATCCGCGCCGACGTGCACGGCGTGCTGGTCGTCGGCGGCGGGCCGGGAACGGGCAAGACCGCGGTCGCCCTGCACCGCGCCGCGTACCTGCTCTACACGCACCGGCGCCGGCTCGCGAATCAAGGTGTGCTGCTGATCGGGCCCAGCCCGGTGTTCCTGCGGTACATCGAGCAGGTACTGCCGTCGCTCGGCGAACAAGACGTGCAGCTCTCGACCATCTCCGGGTTGAAGCCGCGCATGCGGGTGGTCGCCACCGACACCGCGCGCCGCGGCCGAGCTCAAGGGCGACGCGCGCATGGCCCGCGTCATCCAACGCGCGGTCACCGACCGCGAACGCCCGCTGGCGCGCGATCTCTTCGTCCTGATCGACGGTTTGCGCGTGCGCGTGTCGCGCACCGACACCGCCCGCGTCATCGAAGGAACCCGCCGGCGGCGCAACACGCACAACGAGAACCGCCAGTACGTGGCGCGGCGGCTCTCCGACCTGTTGGTCGCGCGCTACAAGAACGCGGCGATCCGCGCGTACCGCGAGCGCGGCATCGGTTCCGGGCCTGCCGACAACGTCACGAGCCTCTTCGACCGCGACTCCGAGCTCGACGTCAGCGTCGCGGGAACACTCGCGCGCGGCGAACAGCCGCCCGAAGGGTTGGGAACAGGAATTGCGCGTGCGGCTGCGCGGGCGCCCGGAAGTGAAGGAGGCGCTCGAACGCATGTGGCCGGTGCTCTCCGGCGCGGAGCTCGTGAACGACCTCTTCGGTTTCCGGGCGCTGGTTCGGTCGGCCTCGGGCACGATGTTGAACGACGACGAGCAGGAGTTGCTGCACCGCCGCCGCGACCCCGACGTCTCGCGCGCTCCCTGGACCGAAGCCGACCTCGCCCTCGTCGACGAAGCCGACTCGCTGCTCGGTCCGGTCGAGGCGGCCCGGCCCGCCGTCCGGCGCCGCAACGGTCGGGGCGGCGACGCGTACGACACCGCGGAACGGGTCCTCGACGATCTCGGCCTGCGGGGCTACGCCGACGCGGCGACCCTCGCGAACCGTTTCGGCGACGGCTCCGATCCGGGCGCGGTCGTCGAGGCGTCGTTCGAACCCCGCACCTTCGGCCACGTCCTGGTCGACGAGGCGCAGGACCTCACCGCGATGCAGTGGCGGATGCTGGCTCGGCGCTGCCCGTCGGGCTCGATGACGCTGGTCGGCGATCCCGGGCAAGCCAGCAAGCCCGGCGCGGTCGCGAACTGGGACGACGTGCTCTCGCACCTCCCGACCCACAACGCCACGCGCGTACGTGTCGCTCAGCATCAACTACCGCACGCCGTCGGAAGTCATGGACGTTGCCTCACGGCTGCTCGCGGTCGCGGCTCCCACCGTCGCGCCGTCGCGGTCGGTGCGCAGCACGGGCGAGTATCCCAACTTCGTCGACACCACGCGCGCCGATCTCGTGGCCACCACCGCCGAGCACACGCGCGGCCGCGCTCGGCGCGCACCGGCGCAGTCGCGGTCATCGCGCCGCCGGCGCTGCACCCGGCGATCGTCGCCGCCCTGGCCGATGTCGGTGCAGTGTCGACCGCGTCCGAGGCGCTCGACGCGCCCATCGCCGTGATCGACCCCACCAGCGCCAAAGGCCTCGAGTTCGACCACGTGATCGTGGTGGAGCCCGCGGAACTCGTCAACGCGGACCGAGCCGGGCTCCGACTCCTCTACGTCACCATCACGCGCACGACCAAGACCCTCACGGTCGTGCACGCCGAAGCGTTGCCCGAAGGCCTCGCCCCCCGCCTCGACTAGACGGCGACGGGTGCGTCGTGGAGAACGATGTCGACGAGCTTGCGGCCGCGCCGGGTACCGAACTTCACGACGCCGTTCGCCTTGGCGAACAACGTGTCGTCCTTGCCCAGCCCGACGTTGTAGCCGGGGTGGAAGCGCGTGCCGCGCTGGCGCACGATGATCGTGCCCGCCGTGACGACTTCGCCGCTGTAACGCTTGACGCCGAGCCGCTGCGAGTTCGAGTCACGACCGTTACGGGAAGAGGCTGCACCCTTTTTCTTCGACATGGTCTTCTCCCCTAGCCCTTCGTGATTCCGGTGATCTCGATCGTCGAGTAGTGCTGACGATGACCCCAGTGCTTGCGCTCGTTCGACTTGTTCTTGTACGTGAAGCCCTTGATCTTGGGGCCCTTGGCCTCGCCGACGATCCGGGCGGTCACCGTGGCGGCGCCCAGTTCGGCCGGAGTGGCCAGCACGCTCGCACCGTCGACCAGCATCACGGGCCGCAGCGTGACCTCGTCGCCATCGAGGCGCTCGACGTCGAGCCGATCGCCCTCGGTGACGCGGTATTGCTTACCGCCGGTGTGGATGACTGCGTACATGCGCGATGCCTCTTCAGGGTGCTTCTCGGAACCGGGAAAGGATAGCGGACGGCCTGGTAAGGCCACCCACGGGCCGCTTGGAGCCGATCGGAAGGTGCTATTCGAGGAGTGACTCGTCGACCACGAACCCGCGGCCGTTGCAGTGCGGGCAGGTCGACGAGAACGCCTCGACCAGGCCTTCGGAGACCCGCTTGCGCGTCATCTCGACCAGGCCGAGCTCGGAGATCGGGAAGACCTGGGTGCGGGTCTTGTCCCGGGCCAGGGCCTGGCGGAATGCCTCTTCCACCGCCTCGCGGTTGTGGCGGATCTCCATGTCGATGAAGTCGATGACGATGATGCCGCCGATGTCGCGGAGGCGCAGCTCCCGGGCCACGACCTCCGCGGCCTCGAGGTTGTTGCGGTACACGGTCTCTTCGAGGTTCGACGTGCCGACGTTCTTGCCGGTGTTGACGTCGATGACCGTCAGCGCCTCGGTGCGCTCGATGATCAACGATCCACCCGACGGCAACCAGACCTTGCGGTCGAGCGCCTTGTGCAGCTGCTCGTGGACGTGGAACTTCTCGAACACCGGGAGGTTCTCCGCCGCGGCGTCGTAGAACTCGACGCGTTCCGCGAGCTCGGGCGCGATCGCCTCGATGTAGGAGTTGACCTCTTCGTACATGGTGCGATCGTCGATGACGACCCCGCGGAATTCCTTCGTGAACTCCTCGCGGATCAGCCGGATCGCGAGCTGCGGCTCCTTGTAGAGCAGGCTGCCGGTCTTGGCCTTCTTGGCGATGGTCGAGATCTGCTGCCACTGCGCGTTGAGGCGCAGCATGTCGCGCTCGAGCTCTTCCTCGGTCGCGCCTTCGGCCGCGGTCCGCACGATCAGACCGGCGTCGGCCGGGCGCAGCCGGTCGAGGACGCGCCGCAGACGCTTGCGCTCGTCGTCGGGCAGGCGCTTCGAGATGCCGTAGGTCTGGGGCTGGCCCGGAACCATCACAACGAAGCGCCCGGCCAGGCTGACCTCTTGGGTCAGGCGCGCGCCCTTGTGCGCGATGGGGTTCTTGGTCACCTGCACGGTGATGGCCTGGCCGTTGTGCAGCACCCGCTCGATGCGCGGCTTCTCGCCCTTCTCGCCGCCCTCGACATCGCCGGCGTCGTACGCGACGTCGCCGCGGTACAGCACACCGTTCTTGGGGGTACCGATGTCGATGAACGCGGCCTCCATGCCCGGCAACACGTTCTGGACGCGGCCGAGGTAGATGTTGCCGTCGATCGAGGTGTTCTCGTCGGTGGGCGTGGAGATGTAGTGCTCGATCAGCTGGCGGCCTTCGAGCACGCCGATGTGCGCGAATCCGTCGGGGCGCACGTGCACGACCATGAGGTACCGACCCGCGGGGCGGCCCTTGCGACTGGTGCCCCGGCGCCGGGAAAGCGTTTCCTCGTCGAGCGAGTCGAGCAGCGCGGTGCCGTCGACATCGACATCGCCGAGCTCACCGGCGTCGACGTACTGGACCGCACCCCGGCCCGAACCGCCTCCGCCCCGACCCTGGCCACCGCTGCCGACTGGGTGGGCGCCGCAGCCCGGCGCTGGCCGGTCTGTTCGGGATCCTGGGCTTGGGTGCCCTGACCGCCTTGGCCGCCGCCCTTGCTCCGGCCCCGACCACCGCGGCGCCGGCGCCGCTTCTTGGGTTGGCCGTCGGGCCCGAGCGCGGGTCCGTCGTCGGCGTTGCGACTGCCGGAGCTCGCGCCGTCGGCTTCGTCACCATTGGCGGTCCCCGCCGCGGGCGCGGGACGGCTGTCGCCGATCTTCGGGCGCAGAGCCGGCGCGGGCCGGGTCAGGCCGGCGTCCTCCCGGGCCTGTTCGCCGATGTCGTCGTCGGTCAGCCCGCGATCGGCACTCTCCGCGGTCCAGTCCTCGCTGCCAACGAGTGAGTCACCGGCGTCGTCGTCGGCATCGTCGTCATCATCGGTTTCGCCATCGGAATCGCGAGCCGTGCCCGCGCCGCCGGTCCGGGCGGCTCCGCCCGCGGTGCTGCCCGGCTTCTTGCGGCCTTGCCCACCCCGGGTTCCGCGGCGGCGCTTCTTGCGCGGCGCTTCACCGTCGGGCCGGGCTTCGCCATCGGCTCGGGTAGCGCCTGCAGCGCTTGCTTCGGGCGCGCTTGCTTCAGTTGCGTTTCCGTCGGTTGTGTCCGCGGTCGGCGCGGCGGCGCGGCCGGCGTCAGCCGACGCGCTCGGCGCGTCGGCCTCCACACGCGGCTCGCCGTGCGTCTCGTCCTGCAGACGATTCAGGTCGGTCATCGATGCCTTCTCTCATGACGCGTATGCCTCAGGCACACGCGGGCGCGTGTCGGCGTCGAGCGGCATCTGCCGCGCGCCGTCGCGCTCGATCCATTGGTGTGTACGCCGCGCCCGGGTCTCGGTGAAGTCGCCAATTGCTGCGAGCACCTCACCCGGCTTCGCGCCGCGCGGTTGCGTTGTGAGTTCCATCTCGACAGCAGTCGGAAGACCGGCCGCCGAGCTTTCGTCGCACACGATGATGCGACGGATAACGGGCCGCACGTCTTCGATCACGTCGCGGCCCTTGCGCCGCTTCGTCGTGGGCAGTGCGGGCATTGCCAGAGCGGTATCGATCCGGTCGCGCAGTTGCGCCGGGTCGACCTCCGTCAAGTCGGTGTGGGCGACGTCGACGCGCCACTCCACCGCGGTCACCGCTTCTTGCAGAGCGGGGGCCCGATCGGCGAGCGCGCGCACACCCACGACCGCGATGCCCTCGGGCAACGCAGGAGTGAGCCTCGCGGGCAACGTCTCGAGCTCGACCTCTTCGGCGAACACGAGGTCGACGTACTCCGCGTCGCTCTCGTGCCCGGTCGACAACGCCAACCCGAAGCTCACCTTCGGCCGGGGCGAAAAGCCCTCGGAGAACGCGAGCGGGAGTTGGGCGACGCGAAAGGCGCGTTCCAGCGCCCGGGCCACGTCGCGGTGGCTGATCCAGCGGACCTTGCCGAGCTTCGTGTACTGAAGCCGGACGGGGTTCGCAGCGCCGCCCCTCATGACGGCACCTTCGCGGTCACGGTCGGGGACACCTTCGTGCCCAGGAAGCGCACGGGAACGTCGGCGCCCGACCCGCTCAGGTCCTGGCCCGTGCCCTGCGATCCGCCCGCGGGCGCCAGCGGTGAAGCCACCACGTGCTCGAGGGCGTAGTCGGTGCACACCCCGCAGTCGTAGCACGGCGTCCACCGGCAATCGGGGAGCCCATGCTCGGCCAGGGCGTTCTGCCACTCGTCCCAGAGGAAGTCGTGGTGCAGGCCGGCGGCGATGTGCGCCCACGGCAGGATCTCGTCGCGGGTGCGGTGGCGGGTGACGAACCAGTCGGGATCGAGGCCTTCGGCGTGCATCGCGTCGATCCAGCGCTCGAGCGAGAAGCCCTCGCTCCACTCCTGGAACGTTCCGCCCGCGCGCCATACCCGTTCGATGACCCGGCCGATCCGCCGGTCGCCACGCGACGCGATGCCCTCCGCGAAGGTGGCTTGCGGGTCGTGCCACTTCACCTGCGCCTTGGTGCCGCGCACCGCGTTGCGCAACAACGTGATCTTGCGCTGCAACTCGTCGACACCGTTCTGCCCGAACCACTGGAACGGCGTGTGCGGCTTGGGCACGAACCCGCCGACCGACACCGTGCAGCTCGCCTGCTTGGTGTACTTGCGCCCGATGTCGGTGACGTTCTTGGCGAGGTTCGCGATGCCGAGGGTGTCCTCGTCCATCTCGGTGGGCAAGCCGGTGAGGAAGTAGAGCTTCACCCGCCGCCAACCCTGCGAGTACGCGGCGTCGACCGCGGAGTAGAGATCGTCTTCGATGATCAACTTGTTGATCACCTGGCGGAGCCGCCACGTTCCCGCTTCGGGCGCGAACGTGAGCCCACTCCGGCGCACCTTCTGCAGCTCGCTCGCGATACCGACGGTGAACGCGTCGACGCGCAGGCTCGGCATCGACACACTGACGCCGCCGGTGCCTTCCTGGTTCGTGACGAGATCGGCGACGACGCCTTCGATGCCGGAGAAGTCGGCGCTCGACAACGAGGTGAGCGCGACTTCGTCGTAGCCCGTACGGCGCAGGCCGTCCTTCACCATCGTGCGGACCTGCTCGGCGGGGCGTTCCCGGACCGGGCGCGTGATCATCCCGGCCTGACAGAACCGGCACCCGCGGGTGCAGCCCCGGAAGATCTCGACGTTCAGGCGGTCGTGCACGACCTCGACCAGCGGGACGAGCTGCTGTTTGGGATACGGCCACTCGGCCAGGTCGGCGACGGTGCGCTTGTCGATGACCGCGGGAACGTCGGGATAGCGGGGCGTGATCGAACGGACGACCGGCCCCTCGTACTCGACGTCGTACAGCGACGGGACGTAGACGCCGGGGATCGTGGCGAGATCGCGCAACACGGCTTCGCGGCTCGCGCGCCCGCCGCGCTTCCACGCACCGATGACCTCGGCCAACTCGGAGATGACTTCCTCACCGTCGCCGATGACGAAGGCGTCGACGTACTCCGCGAGCGGCTCGGGGTTGTACGTGCAGTGACCGCCGGCGATCACGACCGGGTGCGACGGCGCCCGATCCTCGTTGCGGACGGGCACGCCCGCGAGATCGACGAGGTTCAACAGGTTCGTGTAGACGAGCTCGGCCGACAGGTTGAAGGCCAGCACGTCGAAATCGGCCGCGGCCCGGTGCGTGTCGACGCTGAAGAGCGGCACCTTGGCCGCCCGCATCGACGACTCCATGTCGGTCCAGGGCGCGTAGGCCCGCTCCGCCACCGAGTCTTCGCGCTCGTTGAGCAACTCGTAGAGGATCTGAAGCCCCTGGTTGGGGAGCCCGATCTCGTAGGTGTCGGGATAGATCAGGAGAAAGGCCGCCCGGCCGCTCCCATGGCGGGGCGCCAGGTTGCCCGGCTCCGTCCCCATCTCCATACCGATGTAGCGAGCGGGCTTCTCAACCCGGGCCAGCAGCGGTTCTATCCGCGGCCACAGGTCTGACATCTCCGAGCAGTGTAGCCCGGGGCGCGCCCCGAGCACGGGTCACCACTGTGCGCGGTCGAGGCTTACGAGAATCTGCGCATATGGATGTTCAAGACCAGACCGATGGCGACGAACGACGCGATGACGGCGGAGCCGCCGTACGACATGAACGGCAATGGGATGCCGGTGATGGGCATGATCCCCATCGTCATCCCGACGTTCTCGAAGATCTGGATCGCGAACATCGCCAGCACACCGATGGCCACGAGGGTGCCGAAGAAGTCGGACGACAACAGGGCTATTCGCCAGAGGCGCCAGGCCAGGAGTGCATACAGCAACAACAGGACCGCCCCGCCCACGAAGCCGAGGTCTTCACCGACCGCAGTGAAGATGAAGTCGGTGTGCTGCTCGGGCACGAAGCCGTTCTTGGTGCGCAGGCCTTTCCCGAAGCCCGCGCCCTCGAGCCCACCCGAGGCGATGGCCGCCTTCGAGACGCTGAGGTTCAGCTGGGTCGGGCTCAACTGCGCGGCCGACTTGTTTCCGGTCGACTGGTCGGCGAAGTTCGTCAGCCGGTCGAGTTGATACGCCTGCACCTTGCCCGTCACCACGGCTGCGCCGACGAGTGACCCCCCGAGTAAGAGCAGTACGACGATGTGCACCGGCTTGAGGCCGGCGATGACCAGCACCGCGGCGGCACACACCATGATCACGAGCATCGTGCCGAGGTCGTGCTGGGCGTAGACGAGCGCCATGACGAATCCGGCCAATCCGATCGCCACCGCTACGCGCCACGCGTCGAGATCGCCGCGGTGTTGATGGCAGTAGCCCGCGATCGCCACGATGATCACGACCTTGGCGAGCTCCGACGGCTGGAACTGGAACGGCCCGACCTGGAACCACGCTTGCGCGCCGCCGTGGTTGCGGCCGAGCACCACCACGCCCGCGAGCAACGGCAGAACACCGAGATAGAAGACCGGCCACGCGTCGCGGATGCGGCGGTAGTCGATCGACATCACGACTCCCATCGCGATCAGCCCGAGCACGACGGCGACACCTTGGCGCTCGACGTAGTACAGCCGCGAGAGTCCGGCGCGCGCGGTCTCGAAACGAGACGCGTCGTAGATCATGAGCAGACCGAGCACGCTGATCGCGATCGGCAACGTGAGCAGTGCGAGATCGAGATGCGCGAAGAGCCCGGTGACGGATTCGCCGCGGCGGCGCGTGGTGGAGGCGGCGATGGTAGCCATCAGTCTTTCCCCGGCGCGGCGGTGCCGATCGGCGTGACGGGAAGGCCGTTCATCGCCTCGATGACTTGACGCACGATCGGCGCCGCGGTCTCTGCGCCGTGCCCACCCTGTTCCACGACCGCGACGGTCGCGTACTCCTGGCCGTCGGCCGGGAAGTAGGAAGCGAACAACGACGTGGGCGCGGTCCCCGTGATCTGCGCGGTACCCGTCTTGCCGGAGACGATCCCGCCGCCGGGCAGCGCCAGACCCTGGAACGCCGCGTATGCGGTACCGAGCGGGTTCGACACGACGCCCGCGAACCCGGCCGCCATCTGTCCGTACACGAAGCTGGGGATCGTGATCGTGCCCTGCGCGTGCGCACCCATGATCTGCACGACCTGCTTCGTGTTCGGGTTCGTCACGAGCTGGCCGACGTGCGGGGTCCACACCGTTCCGGTGTTTCCGGTCGGGCCCGGGTTCGATCCCGCGTTGGCGAAGGTCGCGTACGCGTTCGCGAGTTGCAGCGGCGTGACGAAGTCGGCGCCCTGGCCGACGGCGGCGAGGATGTTGTCGCCCGGCGTCCACTTGCCGTTCTCGATCTTGGCCGCCTTGGTCTTGTTGATGGCGTTCGAGAACTCCTGCTTCCACGTGGGGTTCGGGATCGTCCCCGACGCCTCGTTGAGCTCGATACCGGTGGGCTTCCCGAACCCGAGTTGGCCCGCCACGGTTTGTATCCCGAGGCCTGTGGTCGTGTTGCCGAGGTGCCAGTAATTCCAGAACCTGTCGCCCGCGTTGTAGAAGTACACGTCGCTCGACACCGTGAGCGCCTTCGAGAGATTGACCTCGCCGTTGGCCTCGAGGTTGTCGTTCTGGAAGAACGTGTTCTCGAACGTGGCGTGCCCCTGGTCGTCGTAGAACGACGACGCGGGGAACACGTTGTACTGGTTGAGCGCGATCGACGGGACGAGCTTGAACGTGGAGCCCGGCGCGTACTGGCCTTCGGTGACCCGGTTCAGCAACGGGTTGTGCGCCCCCGGCGCACTCAACAGCGCGAAGTGATCGGTGGAGATACCGCCCTTCCACCACGACAACGGATACGTCGGGTTGCTCGCCATGGCCACGACCGAACCGTCGTGCACGTTCAACACCACCACCGCGCCGCCAGTGGGGTGCAGTGTTGTGTAGGTCGGGAGTAAGCGCGGGTCCTTGTCGTGCGTCGCGTTGTCGATGCCTTGCTTCAGTGCGTTCTCGGCCGCGGCTTGCACGTTGATGTCGATGGTGAGCTTGACGGTGTCGCCGACCCGTCCCGGATCGACACTGATCGGCGGGCCGACCTGCTTACCCGTCGGGTCGACCTGCACCGTCTCGGTGGTCGGCTTGCCGCGCAGCACGGATTCGTACGCGGCCTCCACCCCGTCGCGGCCGATCAGGTCGGCGGGTTGGTAGCCCTTGGCCTCGAGCTGCTTCACCTGCTTGGGCGGCAGCGAGTCGACCTCGCCGAGATACCCGAGCAGTTGCGTCGCGAGCTCGCCGTACGGGTATTCACGAACCGTCAGCTCCGTGACGTTGACCCCCGGGTAGTCCTCGCTGTGCTCGCGGATCGCGAGCTGCTGTGCGAGCGGGACCTCGAGATCGACGACCGCCGGTTCGAGCGGCGACTGGCGCACGCTGTCGTAGTTGGAGCGCAGTGTCTTCTCCGGGACCTGCAGAATCTCCGCGAGCTGGCCGAGCACCTGATCGACCGTCTTCGACGGCATGTTGCGATCGACGGTCACCGCCCACGCCGCGACATCCTGGGCGAGGATCTTGCCGTTCCGATCGAGGATCTCGCCGCGGGGCGACTCGGTCTGGATCGTGCGCGTCGCGAGCGTGCTCACCGCGGCACCCAGCTTCTGGTCAGGGCCCATCTCGAGGAACCACAGGCGCGCGAAAAGCGACGCGAACAAGGCGACGATTACGACGCCAACGATGCTCACTCGGACGCGGCTGTTATCGCTCATGCAGTCGGATGGCTCATCGAGACGGCAGTAACGCTAGTGGGGGCACTGCCCGAATTCCCGGTCGGCCCCTTCACCGCATCGACCAGGCGTCGCGCACGCGGTCGCCGGTCCCGAGCACGCGCCTGACCAGCAGGAACACGAACGGGGCGAGGATCGCGTCGTAGACGGCGGCCCACGAGATGGTCACGACGCCGTGCACACCCTTGACGGAGTCGACGCCGACGAGCACGCCCACTCCGATGAATATGAGGCCCCCGGCCAGGCCCCCGACCGCACCCAGGAACGACGGCAGCCAACGCGGCGACCGGAACAGCCCGGCCTCGAGCACTCCGATGCCGTAGCCGACGATCGCGTACGTCAGCGCGTTGAGGCCGAGGGGGGTCGCGAGAAAGAGATCGAAACCGAAGCCGGCCGCGAAACCGACGACGGCGCCCGCTTCCGGCCCGTCGTAGTAACCGACGGCCAGCGCGAGGAGCAGACCGAGATCGGGAACCACACCGAACAACCGCATGTGCGGGAAAACCGAAACCTGGATCACGACGATGACGAAGACGAGCGCGGCCAACCGAGCGACGCGCGTCATGGGTGCGTGGTCGTCGAGGTAGTGCTGCTCGATGTCGACGTCGAGCCGGGCAGGGTCGTGGTTGTCGTCGCGGTTGTCGTCGTGGTGGGCAACACCGGACCGGGCGTACCGGGCGTCCACAACAGAACGGTGACGTGTTGCAACTCGCTGATGTTGACGTACGGCTTGATCGTCGCGTTCACGCCGGTGTTACCCGGTTGGATCGTCACGCTCGTGATCGTTCCAACGGGTAAGCCCGCGGGGAACAACGTCGACTGCGCGGACGTGACGATCGGATCGCCGATGCGCACCTTCGTGCCCGCCGCGAACTCGACGGTGAGGTCGTGCGTACCGGCCGAGCCCGATGCGATGCCGGTCGTCGCGGGCGAACCGGGATGACCCGGCGTCTGCACACCGACCGCGAAGTCGGGATCGCTGAACACCTGAACGTTCGCGCCGCCGTTCCACACCTCGGTCACCTGACCGACGATGCCTTCCGGCGCGATCACCGGCATCGTCGATCGCGATCCCCGACTCCGAACCCTTGTCGATGGTGAGCACCGGATCGAAGTTGCCCGAACCCGACGTAGTGCCGACGATCGACGCCGACACGTGGTCGACGAGCAACAAGTTCGACAACTTCAACAGCCGCTTCAGGTCGGCGTTCTCGCGAATGGCCTCCGCGGCCGCGGCCTGTTGACCCTTCAACTCGGCGACCTGCTGCTCGAGCGCGCGGTTCTTCTTCTTCAGGCTGCCCGAGTTCGTGACGCTGTCCCACCAGTCGCCGACGGGCCGGGCCACGCTGTCGACCGCACCCTGTACGGGCGACACGATCCGGTGCGCGAGACCGCCCACGGAGCCGAGCGCGCCGGAGCGACCATTGCGACTGTCGAGGGTGATGAGCGTCAGGCACGTGAGCACGATCACGAGCAGGACGTAGCGTCGTCGGCTCGCGCGTCGAGCACCGGGCATCTTCGAGAACCGGTCCGGCTATTGCTGGGCGGACGAGATCAGGACGTGCTTCAAGACGTCGAAGTTCTCCAGGCACTGGCCCGAACCGTGCACCACTGACAAGAGCGGATTGTCGGCGATGACGATCGGCATGCCGGTCTCGCTCGTCAAGCGCTCCTTGAGTCCGTGCAGGAGCGCGCCGCCGCCGGTGACGACGATGCCGTTCGACATGATGTCGGCCGCGAGCTCGGGCGGTGTCTTGTCGAGGGTCACCTTCACCGCGTCGACGATCGCGGCAACCGGTTCCTCGATCGCGTCGCGGATCTCTTCCGTCGACACGACGATCGTTTTCGGGAGACCGGTCACGAGGTCGCGCCCGCGCACCTCCGCGTACAACTCGGTCTCGAGCGGGAACGCGCTGCCCAACGCGATCTTGATCTCCTCGGAGGTGCGCTCGCCCAACGCGAGCGAGTACTCCTTCTTCACGAAGTTGATGATCGACTCGTCGAGCTCGTCGCCCACGATCCGGATCGACTCACTCGCGACGATGCCGCCCAGCGAGATGACCGCAACCTCGGTAGTGCCGCCGCCGATGTCGACGATCATGTTGCCCGCGGGTTCGTGCACGGGAAGACCCGCGCCGATCGCGGCTGCCATCGGTTCTTCGATGATGTACGCCTCTTTGCGCGCGCCGGCCTGCTGCGCGGCTTCCTGCACCGCGCGCTGCTCGACACCCGTGATGCCGGACGGCACGCAGATGACCATGCGCGGCTTCGCCCACTTGCGGGGATGTACGCGCTGGATGAAGTAGCGCAGCATCTTCTCGCAGATGTCGAAGTCGGCGATCACGCCGTCCTTCAACGGGCGGATGGCGATGATGTGGTCGGGCGTGCGCCCGATCATCTTCTTCGCTTCGATCCCGACCGCGAGCGGACGACCGTCGCGCGCGTTCACCGCGACCACAGACGGCTCGTCGAGCACGACACCGCGGCCGCGCACGTACACCAGCGTGTTCGCAGTTCCGAGATCGACCGCCATGTCACGGCCGAGTAATCCTGAGTAGAAGGGCTCGCTCACCGAGGTCAGCTTCCGACGGCGGGACGACTCTCCCAGGCTAGGAGTCCGCCGGTTGGATTGCCACCCCCCGCGACCCGCGGGGTAACCGGCCCGACTCTGTTGCCAACCGTCGCGGGAACTCACCCGGTGAGACCGGGAAAGAACAGCGCGATCTCGCGCGCAGCCGACTCCGGACCGTCGCTTCCGTGCACGAGGTTCTCCGTCAGCTCGATGGCGAGATCGCCGCGGATCGTGCCCGGCGCGGCCTCACGCGGATTCGTCGTTCCCATGAGCGTCCGCACGACCTTGTACGCATCGGGACCCTCGGCCACGATGGCGACGAGGGGCGACCGGGTGATGAACGCGACCAGGTCGCCGAAGAACGGCTTGCCGTCGTGCTCGGCGTAGTGCTGCTTGGCAGTGCCCTCGTCGAGCGTTCGTAACTCGAGGGCGACGATCTTCAGTTGCTTGCGCTCCAGGCGGCCGATGATCTCGCCGACGAGGCCGCGCTCGACACAATCGGGCTTACAGAGAACGAGGGTGCGGTCAGCCATAAGAGGTGAAGCCTAGGACCGAGCCCCCCACCCTGGACAAACGGGGTCGCGAAACGGTTGTACCGAGGTCAGGGAACGAGCACGGAGCGGGCCGCGCCTACGACGTACAGCGAACCCGTTATCACGATCTGGCCGTCGGTGGGTGTCGCGAGCAGCGCCGCGCTCACCGCGTCCTCGACCCGGTCCTCGACCTCGATCCGATCCTCGCGGAGTCCGAGATCGATCGCCGCCTTGACGATGAATGACGTCTCCATCGCGCGTGGCGTCGGTGGCCGGCAAACCACGAGCCGACCCTCGAGGTCGGCGACGCCGAGCGCGGCGAGCATCTCGCGCGGATCCTTCTCGCGCAGCAGACCGACGACGAGCGTGCGTACGCCTTCACTGAATTCCTCGTCGAGCGCGCGCGAGCAACGCTTCTGCACCCGCGACGTTGTGCGCGCCGTCGAGCAACACCAACGGCTGGCGGCGCACGACTTCGAGCCGACCGGGCGACTGCACCCGCGCGAACGCGTCGGCCACGACATCGAACGGCAGCGGCGCGGTGACGAAGCTCTCCGCGGCGGCCAACGCGATCGCGGCGTTGTCGGCCTGATGCGCGCCGTGCAACGGCAGGAACACGTCGGGATACTCCGCACCCGGACTGCGGAGGTCGACGAGCCGACCGCCGATCGCCAACACGTTGCGCGACACACCGAAGTCGACGTCGCGCCGGAACACGCGGCCGTTCGCGCGCGCTTCGAAGATCGCCTGGATGGCCGGGTCGGTCTCCCCGAGGACGAGGGTAGAGTCGGCCTTGACGATTCCCGACTTCTCCTGTGCGATCTGTTCGCGCGTGGGGCCGAGATAGTCGACGTGATCGAGGCTCACGTTCGTGACGACCGCGACGCGGCCGTCGATGATGTTGGTTGCGTCCCAGGTGCCGCCCATCCCGACCTCGACGACCGCAACGTCGACGGCTTCGTCGGCGAACCACCGGAACGCGGCCGCAGTCACGACGTCGAAGTACGACGGGTCGACACCGACCGACTGCTCGACGAGCGAGACCGCGTAGAGCATCTCGTCGAACGTGTCGTCGTCGATGGGTACGCCGTCGATCGACATGCGTTCGTTGACGTGCACGAGGTGCGGGCTCGTGTACGCGCCGACCTTCATGCCGAGCGCGCCGAGCAGCTCGGTCAACACGCGCACCGTCGTGGTCTTGCCGTTCGTACCGGTGATGTGGATGGCCGGGAACTCGACCTCGGGCGAGCCCAGGTACTGCATCAGCGTGGAGATGCGCTCCAGCGTGGGCGGGCCCCGGCGGCTGCCCGCGGGCACGTTGAGGCTCTCGAGGTTGACGTGCGAGCTCAGCCAAGCCGGGCCGTCGAAACCGGCGGGATTGCTCACGACTGCGGCTCCGCCAGATCGACACGGACCGAGAAGGCCGCGCCGACCTCGGTCTCGAGCGCGCCGATCTTGCCCGCGTCGCGCACGTCGTCGGCCGCGGCGAGCAGGGCGGCGATCCGTTCCGCGCTGTCGACGACGCACACGCGCGCCACCGGCGCCGCGAGCGACACCTTCTGGGTGGACTTCACCTTCCGGACCTCGGTGAGCACATCGGCCGCGACCTCGTAGACGAGCGGGTCGCCGCCCGCGCCGTCGCCGTCGGCACCACCGTCACTGCGGCTGCCGCGCAGCTCGGCGCCGCTCGGCCACGACGCGCGATGCACGGAACCCTCGCGCCACCACGACCAGACCTCCTCGGTGACGTACGGCATGACCGGCGCGAACAGTCGCAGAAGACACGACAACGCGACCCGCAATGTGACCGCGGCCGAACGAACCTTGGCGTCGCCCGCGTCGCCGTACGCGCGGCTCTTGACCAGCTCGACGTAGTCGTCGCAGAACGACCAGAAGAATCGTTCGGAGCGTTCGAGCGAACGCGCGTAATCGAAAGAGTCGAACGCGACCGTTGCGTCGTCGACGAGATCGGCCAGCGCGGCGAGCAGTGAACGGTCGAGGGGGGTGACGACCTCGTTCACGTCCTCGGCCGCTTCGCCCGATACGCCGAGCACGAACTTCGACGCGTTCAACACTTTGATCGCGAGCTTGCGCCCGACCTTCATCACACCGAAGTCGACCGCGGTGTCGACACCCGGCCGGCCGTTGCACGCCCAGTACCGCAGCGCGTCGGCGCCGTGTTCCTCGAGCAACGGCATCGGCGTGACGACGTTGCCTTTCGACTTCGACATCTTCTTGCGATCGGGGTCGAGAACCCAGCCGTTGATGCTCGTGTCGGCCCACGGAAGCGCGTCGTGTTCGAGCCGGGCGCGCACGATCGTGTCGAACAACCAGGTGCGGATGATCTCCGGGCCCTGCGGCCGCAGGTCCATCGGAAATGTGCGCTCGAAGAGGTCGGGGTCGTCGACCCAACCCGTCGCGATCTGGGGGGTCAATGACGACGTGGCCCACGTGTCCATGACGTCCGGGTCGGCCGCGAATCCGCCGGGCTGGTCGCGCTGGTCGGCGGTGAACCCGGGCGGGCAGTCGGTCGAGGGGTCGACGGGCAGCGCGTCTTCGGTCGGCAGGAGCGGGTTCTCGAAGTCGGTGGGGTTGCCGTCGGCATCGACCCGGTACCAGACCGGGAACGGCACCCCGAAGTAACGCTGCCGGCTTACGAGCCAGTCGGCGTTCAGACCCTCGAGCCAGGTGTCGTAGCGGATCCGCATCGTCGGCGGGTGCCAACGCAGCTTCGTCCCGAGCGCGAGGAGCTCGGCCCGCAGGTCGAGATCGCGGCCGCCGTTGCGCAGGTACCACTGGCGCGAGGTGACGATCTCGAGCGGGCGTTCTCCCTTCTCGAAGAACTTCACCGGGTGCGTGATCGGCCGGGGTTCGCCCCGGAGCTCGCCCGACTCCTGCAGTTGCTCGACGACGATCTTCTGCGCCTGCTTGGCGTTACGCCCCGCGATCGCGGCGTACGCGGCCGCGCCGGCCGCGGGCAGCACGTCGGGCGGCTCCGCTTTGAACCGCCCGTCGACACCGAGGACCGCGCGCGTCGGCAGCTGCAGCTCCCGCCACCACACGACGTCGGTGGTGTCGCCGAACGTGCAGATCATCGCGATGCCGGTTCCCTTCTCGGGATCGGCGAGGTGGTGCGCGACGATCGGGACGCGCACGCCGTACAGCGGAGTGATCACCTCGGAGCCGAACAACGGCTGGAAGCGCGCGTCGTCGGGATGGGCCACCACGGCCACGCACGCGGCGAGCAGCTCGGGCCGCGTGGTGTCGATGACGACATCGCCGGAACCGTCAGCCTTGTGGAACAACAGCGCGTGATACGCGCCCGGCATCTCGCGATCTTCGAGCTCGGCCTGCGCGACCGCGGTCCGGAAGTCGACGTCCCAGAGGGTCGGCGCTTCCGCTTGATACGCCTCGCCCCGCGCCAGGTTGCGGAGGAACGCGCGCTGGCTCGTGCGCCGCGCCGCATGCCCGACGGTCGTGTAGGTGAGGCTCCAGTCGACCGACAGCCCGAGCCGGCGCCACAGCTCTTCGAACGCGGCTTCGTCCTCGGCGACCAACCGCTCGCACAGCTCCAGGAAGTTCGGGCGCGAGACCGGCACGACGTCTTTGCCCGGCTTCTCCGGCGGCGTGAACTCGGGGTCGTACGGCAGGTGCGGTTCGCAGCGCACGCCGAAATAGTTCTGCACGCGCCGCTCGGTGGGCAGGCCGTTATCGTCCCAGCCCATTGGATAGAACACGTGCCGGCCGCGCATGCGCTGGTAGCGCGCGATGGAGTCGGTCTGCACGTAGCCGAACGCCGATCCCATGTGCAGCGAGCCGCTGACCGTCGGCGGCGGCGTGTCGATCGAGAAGATCTCGGCCCGGTTATGGCGGCGATCGAAGCGGTACGTCCCGTCGTTCTCCCAGACCTCGGACCAGCGCGCTTCGAGGCCCTCCAACGACGGCTTCTCGGGGATCTGGGCCATGCGCCCGATTGTAGGAGGCACCTACCGTCACTCCGCCGGTTGAGCGACGGGTTCGGCGACTGGTTGGGTGAGGGGCGGGGCGACAGGTAGACCAATTCGTTGAGTGGTCTCACCCCCGTCGATCGATTCGGCGCCGCCCCGCACGCGCCGCCACGCGGCGTGCAACGCAACCGCCGCGAGAACGACGAGCATCGGCTCCGCGGTTGTGCGAAAGCGTGTGCTCGCGTACGTGACGAGCACGGTGATGAGCACGACCCCGATCGGAACCAGCAGCGGCCACAGCGGAACCCGGCGCGCTCGCCGCACCACGAACGCCCCCGCGATCGACAACAGCGCGAGCACGTAGAAGCTGTACGTACCCCAACGCGAGACCCACGGGCTGCGGCCCTCGAGGAAACTGTCCTCCGCGATGTACTGCTGCGGGTGATACAGCCCGACGATGCGCAGGAGCCGGACCCCCTCGACCGACGGCAACTTCGCGAGGTGCCCGCGGATATAAGCGAACGCGACGCCGCGCGCCGCAATGTCCTCGACCGACTCGTCGCCCGACGGGGTGACGCCCGCTTTTCGATCCGCCGCGAGGTAGCACTGCCGATCGAAGTATCCCTGAAGCGGCCCGTAGTAGTACGTCGAATCGCAGTTCGCCGACGCCATCAGCGTCCCGAACTGCGCGCTCAGGACGACCGGATGGCGAAAACGCGTCTGGTTGTAGGCGGCCCACGGCGTGATCACGATCGCGGCCGCCGCGAGTGCGGCGCCGAACGCCACCAGCCGATCGCGCATCGATTGGTCGCGCGTCGCGAGCGCGAGCGGGAGCACGAGCAGTGGGATGAAGAGAATGATCTCGGAGCGCGCCATCGCGCCGAGTGAGCACGCGAGGCCGACGAGCGCCAGCCGTCGCCAACTCGGACGGTCGCGGTACCAATACGCGAGCAGGATCGCGAGCGTGACGAAGAACATGCTGACGGTCTCCGCGAGCAATCCGACGTCGGGCGCCCACATGTTCGGGTACAGCGCGCCGATGAGTGCGGCGATGACGCCCACGACGTTGCCCCCGACCCGGCGCCCCAGCAACCCGAGCAGTACGACGGTTCCCGTGCCCAGCACCGACGACATCAACAAGTGCGCGGTCACACTGCGCAGGCCGAGCAGCGAGCCGAACGCGAGGTAGAGGAGATAGAGCGGCGGATGATCGGCGGCGGCCACGTGCGCGGAGACGTAGAAGGGCGAGATGAATCCCTTTCCGTCCGCGAGGAGGTTCGCGCCGGCGTGGTAGAAGTACGCGTCGCCGCCGGGATGGAAGTTGCGGCGCGCCGTGAGCACGTACTCGACGCGCAGCGCCAGGGCCAACAGCGCCACACTTGCGAGCGCCCACCCGAAGCGTCGGTCGGCGCGTGTGGAGTCGTCGGTTGTCGAGTCTTCGGTCATGGAGTCGTTGCCGCGCGCCGGCCCGGCGCGTTCGGGCGCTTCGGCCGGCGAGACCCGGGCGCGACCCGATGCGCGAGGCGGAGCACGGGTCGTTCGAGCGCGAACCAACTCACACTCGCGGCGACGATCACGATCGGCAGCGCGACTACGAAGCACGACGAACCAGTTTCCGTGGAAGAGCGGCCAGCCGAACCAGTCGGCGACGATACGCAGGATGTACCAGTGCCAAAGATAGATGCCGTAGCTGACGAGGCCGAGATACACCGCGGGCCGCGACCGTAAGACCTTGCGGATGAGCCCGTGATCCTGCGGTCCGAGCACCACCGGCACGACGATGCAGATGCCCACGATCATCTGCGCAACATTCATCCCGACCGCCTGGACCGCGTTCGGCGCGGCGAGCGGATCGAGCCGTAGCCCGACCGGGATCGCGACGAGCGCGGCCAGCGCGCCCGTCCACCAGATCCACGCCGGGCGGCCGATGCGATCGAGACGGGCGGTGGTGCGTTCGTCGAAACGTTGCGAGCTGAGCACCGCGAGCAGCATGCCCAGCGCGAACGCGCCGAGGTGTTGGGGCAGGACGGTCACCCACGGCGCGTCGAGCCCGACGCGCGATCGCGGTGATGGCGATCATGCCGATCACGAACAGCGCGGCCAAGCCGACGAGCTCGACCGCGAGCGGCCGCCACTTGCGCACCAGCACACCGATCAGCGCCGCGTAGAACGGAAGGAACAGGTAGAAGGAGATCTCGACGACCAGGCTCCATGCGGGGGGCAAGCCGTCGACGAACGGGTTGATGTGCACGTAGGTCTGGGTGAGCGACGCGTGCAACAGAAAACCGTGCAGGCCGTAGATGTTGATCCGGGGCACGATGAACGTGAAGAAGGCGAGCACCAACCAGTACGCGGGGTACACACGGGCGACGCGGCGGGTCGCGTACCCACCCGGGTCGACGGGCGGCGCGCCCGCGAGGTGCGACGCCGCGAAGGGCAGATAGAGCAGGCAGCCCGACGTGACGAAGAAGATCCACACGCCCGCGTTGAGCGTGCCGAGGAATGCGCCGCCCCGGGTCAAGAACGCGGAGTTGAAGAAGACCGCGTGGTACACGACGACCATGAGCGCGGCGAGCGCGCGCACCCCGTCGAAGCACGGAAACCGGTTGTGTGGTCGTGCCGGCTGTACGACCGCGTCATCGAGGGCCATCGATGCGACCTTGACACGAAGCGGCCGCTACAGCAAGCAACCCGTCATTACCCATCACCTAGTCTCGCCGCCGTGAGCGGGAGTCCGGTGTTGGAGTGCGCGGGCGTCGGACTCGTCATCGAGGACACGACGATCCTGACGGATATCGATTGGGCGGTGCTGCCGTCGGAACGCTGGGTGATCCTCGGCGCGAACGGCGCGGGCAAGACCTCTCTGCTGCGGATTGTGTCGCTGTACCAGCACCCGTCGCACGGCACCGTCGAGGTGCTCGGACAACGGCTCGGCCGCACCGACGTGCGCACGCTGCGCGAACGGATCGCGTTCTCGTCGCCCGCGCTCGCGGCCAAGCTCGAACCGTCGATGACCGCGGTCGAGGTCGTGATGACCGCGCGCTACGCCGCGCTCGCACCCTGGTGGCACCAGTACACCGACGCCGATCGGGCCCGGGCCCACGCCCTCCTCGACGAGTGGCGCTGCGACGCCCTCGCCGCGCACCGCTTCCCCACTCTCTCGGCGGGCGAGCGTCAGCGGGTGCTCTTGGCCCGGATGCTCATGAACGAACCTGGGGTCGCGCTGCTCGACGAGCCGACCGCGGGCCTCGACATCGGCGGCCGCGAGGAGCTGGTGGCCGATCTCTCGGTCTGGGCGCGCGATCCGGATCGGCCCGCGATGGTGCTCGTCACCCATCACCTCGAGGAGATCCCGCCCGCGTTCACGCACGCGCTCGTACTGAAGAACGGACGCACGCTCGCGAACGGGCCGCTCGCCGAGATCGTCAACAGTGAAACGCTCAGCGAGGCGTACGAGTTGAACCTGATCGTGGAAGAGCGTGCCGGCCGCTACACCGCCCGGCTCGCGTAACCGGGGTTACGCGCTGCCGGCGAGACTCGTCCTCGGTCACCAACGTGGGCGTGACCTTGCGCAGCACGACCTCTTTGTCGACGACGCACTTCACGACGTCGGTACGAGAGGGCAGGTCGTACATGACCTCGAGCAACACCTCTTCGAGGATCGCACGCAGGCCTCGCGCTCCGGTTCCACGCTTCAACGCTTCGTCGGCGATGGCATCGAGTGCATCGTCGCCGAAGACGAGATCGACGTCGTCGAAGTGGAAGAACTTCTGGTACTGCTTCACCAGCGCGTTCTTCGGCTCGATCAGGATGCGCATCAGCGCGTCCTTGTCGAGGTTGTGCACCACGCCCACAACGGGCAGACGACCGACGAACTCGGGGATGAGGCCGAACTTCAGGAGGTCTTCGGGGAGAACATCGGCCAAGAAGCGGCCGGTCTCTTCGAGATCGTTCTTCTTGCGCACGTCGGCGCCGAAGCCGATGCCGCGGTTGCCGATACGGGCTTCCACGATCCGGTCGAGGCCGGCGAACGCACCACCACAGATGAACAGGATGTTCGTGGTGTCGATCTGGATGAACTCTTGGTGCGGGTGTTTACGCCCACCTTGGGGCGGGACCGACGCGGTGGTTCCTTCGAGGATCTTCAACAGCGCCTGTTGCACACCCTCGCCGGACACGTCGCGCGTGATCGACGGGTTCTCGGCCTTGCGGGCGATCTTGTCGATCTCGTCGATGTAGATGATGCCCGTCTCGGCCTTCTTGACGTCGTAGTCGGCGGCCTGGATGAGCTTCAACAAGATGTTCTCGACGTCTTCGCCGACGTAGCCCGCTTCGGTGAGCGCAGTGGCGTCGGCGATCGCGAACGGCACCTTCAACATGCGGGCCAACGTTTGCGCGAGGAGCGTCTTGCCGCAGCCGGTCGGGCCGATCAACAAGATGTTCGACTTCTGCAACTCGACGTCGGGGTCGCCGTACGCGCCGACCTGCACGCGCTTGTAGTGGTTGTACACCGCGACGGACAGGATCTTCTTCGCCTGCTCCTGGCCGATGATGTAGTCGTTCAGGTACTCGTAGATCTCACGCGGCTTCGGCAGCTCATCGAAGTGCACCTCGGTGCTCTGCGACAGCTCTTCTTCGATGATCTCGTTACAGAGATCGATGCACTCGTCGCAGATGTAGACACCTGGACCCGCGATGAGCTTCTTGACCTGCTTTTGGCTCTTCCCGCAGAAGGAACACTTCAGCAGGTCGCCACCGTCACCGAACTTTGCCACCGGAAGAGCCCCTTTCCCCCTGGGTCCTCGAGTACCTAGCTCGTGCCTTCGGCCGACGGTACCGCGGCGAGCTCACGATTGGTGAGGATCTCGTCGACGATGCCGTACTCCTTGGCCTCGATGCCGCTCATGATGAAGTCACGGTCGGTGTCCTTCGACACCCGATCGAGCGCCTGACCGGTGTGGAAGGCGAGGATCTCGTCGAGGAGCTCGCGCATGCGCACGATCTCCTTGGCCTGGATCTCGATGTCGACCGCTTGACCCGACGCACCACCGTGCGGCTGGTGGATGAGCACCCGGGCGTGCGGGAGGATGAACCGCTTGCCCGGCGCACCCGATGCGAGCAGCACCGCAGCGGCCGACGCAGCCTGACCGATGCAGCACGTCTGCACGTCGGGCTTGATGTACTGCATCGTGTCGTAGATCGCGAACAGACCCGTGATCTCGCCGCCGGGCGAGTTGATGTACATGATGATGTCTTTTTCCGGGTCCTCGGACTCGAGGATGAGCAGCTGCGCGATCAACAAGTTCGCGACGCTGTCGTCGACCGGCGTACCCAAGAAGATGATGCGATCGTTCGCGAGCCGCGAGTAGGGATCCCACTCCATCCGGCCGCGGGGGGTGTCTTGGATGAATCGCGGCACCGGGACGTATTCGTTGCGGATACTCACGCCTCGGACTCCTTCTCGTCGTGATCGTGGGGGTGTTCGTGATCGTGCGGGTGATCGTGATCGTGGTCGTGGTCGTGGTCGTGCGCTTCGGCGTGCAGTTCGTCGTTTCCAAGTTCGTCGTCTGACACGGTCAGGTCGATCTCGTTACCTTCCTCGTCGACCACGGTTGCGTGATCCACGAGGAACTCGAGCGCTTTTCCACGGGCAACGTCAGAGCGTACCGCCTCCAGCGCACCACTCCGTTCGAGCTCGCGTCGGACCTTGGCCGGCTTCTGCTCGGTGCGCTCGGCGAGCTGATTCACCTCGGCGTCGACCTCTTCGTCGCTCGTAGTGATGCCTTCTTGGGTCACGACCGCGCGCAGCGCGAGATCGGCGAGCACGGCACGCGCCGCACCCACCCTGAGCTCGTCGATGAACGCCTGCGGTTCGGTACCCGTCATCTCGAGGTACTGCTCGAGGCTCGCGCCCTGATGCGAAAGGCGGTGGGCCAGGTCTTCGACGCGGCGCCGCGTCTCGGTGTCGATCAGCGTGGGCGGCGCCTCGATCGGTACGAGATCCGCGGCCGCTTCGAGCACTTTGTCGCGCAACGCCATCTGGGCCTGCAGGCGCCGCATGGTCTCGACACGCTTGCGGATGTCGGCGCGCAGTTCCTGGACGGTCTCGAACTCGCTCGCTTCCGCGGCCCACGCGTCGGTGAGATCCGGCAACACCTTCTGCTTGGCTTCCTTCACGATGACGCGGAACTTCGCGTCTTGGCCCGCGTACTCGGCGAACCGCTCGGGCAACGAGCTCGTGAACTCGAGGATGGCGCCGGGCTTGGTGCCGCGCAGTTGATCGTCGAGCTCGTCGACAACCATTCCCGAACCGACCCGGTACAAGAAATCGCTGGCCGTGAGGCCCTCGACTTCGTCGCCGTCGATCGAGCCCGCAATGTCGATGGTTGCGTAGGCATCGTCGACGAGGGGGAAATCGGAGTCGGCGAGGTCGGCGAACCGATCCCGCAACGCGTCGACCTGCGAGTCGACGTCGGCTTCGGAGATCGACTGGAACGGCACCTCGACGCGCAGCTCGTCGTAGCCGAGCAACTTCACCTGCGGACGGATCTCGACGACCGCATCGAACTCGACGTCGCCGTCTTGCTGGCCGGCCGTGATCTCGATCTCGGGCGGCGCGATGACGTCGACGTCGTGCTCGGTGACAGCCTCGACGTAGTACTCCGGCAACGAATCCTGCAGCGCCTGTTCGCGCGCCATGTCGGAGCCGAGCCGCGCCTCGAGCAGCTTGCGGGGCGCCTTCCCCGGGCGGAAGCCGGGGATGCGGACCTCGCGGGCGAGTTTGCGGAAGGCCGCGTCGATCGCCTGCTCGAACTCGGTCGCGGGCACGACGATGTGAAGCTTGACCTTGTTCGCGACGCCGGCCGGAGAGTCGTCCGGAGCTGCGTTTTCCTCGTCGTCGCCAACGGGGGTTTCGACGGGTTCGACGGTGCTCTGCATAAGGAGGAAGAAGTGTACCGGTGGAGGTCAGGTACGGTCGTTCTCGCGGTCCGTATGGGTCGCTCGCGCTTTTCTATGGGTCGCTCGCGCTGCGTCTCGGGCAGAGCGGCTGCGCGGGTCGTGCCCGAGGCTCCGATGCCACTCCTATCGTTCGGGTACGGGTATGGCCCGGATTTGGTGCTGAAAGGACTCGGGTGATCGATCTGACGGATCGGGTCGCGATCGTGACCGGCGCGGGGCGCGGGATCGGGCGGGCCTATGCCCTGCGACTCGCGGCGTACGGCGCGCGGGTCGTGGTGAACGATGCCGGGGTCGCGACCGACGGCACCGCCACCGACGAGGATCCCGCGGCCGAGGTGGTCGCGGAGATCGCGCTCGGGGGTGGTGCGGGCATGGCACATCGGGGCGACATCGGTGACGCGGCCGTCGCCGACGCGCTCGTCGCGCGGGCCCTCGACACGTGGGGCCGGCTCGACATCGTCATCAACAACGCCGGTTTCGGCCGGCCGCGCATGGTGTTCAACCTCAGTGACGAGGAATGGGACGACGTGATCCGTGTGCACCTGCGCGGCACGTTCGTGGTGTCGCGCGCTGCGTGCCGGCATTGGCGCACCGAGTCCAAGGCGAACAACGGCAGCTACGGCCGCCTGATCAACACGGCAACCGGGTTGCTTCTCTACGGCGGCGCCGGTCAGTCGAACTACGTCGCGGCCAAGGCCGGAATCCAGGCGTTCACCGAAGCGATCGCGACCGAGATGGCGCCGCACGGTGTGACTGCGAACACGATCATGCCCGGCGCGAACACGCGCCTCGCGCAGATCGGTTGGCGCATGGCCCGCCGCGCCGACGCCGACACCGACGCCGACACCGACACCGACACCGACGCCGGCTTCGATCCGCGCGACCCCATACACGTCGGCGAGTTCGGTGCGTACCTCGCGTCACCCGACGCGGGCTGGATCTCGGGCCAGACCTTCCAGGTGCGGGGCGGAACCGTCGAACACGTCGAGACGTGGACGGTGCGCGACACGGCCCGCGCCGAGAACGGATTCACCGCCGCCGACTATCAGCGCGAGATTCCGCGCCTGTTCGGTGCAGCGGCGAAACGCGCCGATCCACCGCCCGCCGGCTGGAAAGCGAAATAGATCGCCGCCGGTCGGAAGTGTCAGTCGGTCGCGAAATGCGAGCGGTACGACCGCTCGCTCAGTCGGACTTTGACTTCTCGGATTTCTTGGAGTCGTCCTCGTCGGTGTGACCCTCTTCGAGACCCTTCTTGAACTCCTTCTGCGCCGAGCCGAGACCACGCGCGAGCTTCGGGAGCTGCGAGCCACCGAAGAGCACGAGGATGACGACCAACACGATCAGGATGTCGGGCCCGATGATTTCGCCAAGCATGAGGTCAGTGTAACCCCGCTTATGCAGCCCGGCGTCAGCGGCTCAGGTGCGAATCGTTCGCACGAGAGTCCGTTCAGACCCGAGGTCGGTTGGTCAGGCGTTGCCAGGTGGCGAGGTCGCGTTCGTCGGCCCGGCGCCCGGTCCGGGTCACCGGGTCGACATCGGGCGCCTCGGCCCGCAGTGCCCCGGCCGTACAGCGCTCGGGCGGGCGGAGGGCGAACGGATCGAACTGGTAGTGCCGCATCGCGTTCTGATGGGTGATGCGGCCGACCACGTCCGGCTCGAGCTCGGCGAAGAGCTCGGCGCAGCGCTCGGGTGCGCCCGGCCACGAACTGTCGGAGTGCGGGTAGTCACTCTCCCAACAGACATTGTCGATGTTGAACTCGTCGAGCAGCTTCACCCCGACCGGATCCGTGATGAAGCAGCACAGGATCCGCTCGCGGAAAAGCTCCGTCGGCGACAAACCTTGAGGCATGTCGTGGCCCATCCAGCCGTTGTGCCGGGCGAGCGTGTGCTCGGCGCGCCACAGGAAATACGGGATCCAACCGATGTCGCCTTCGGTCAGCGCGAAGCGCAGCTGCGGGAACCGGTGCCAGAAGTCGGCCCACAAGAGATCGCCGAGCGTGTAGATCGCCATCACCGAGGAGAGGTTCATCGGGACCGGCGGCGGCGCGTCCGGTGATGTCGACGCGCTCTTCGACGACGAACCGACGTGACAACACAACACCGTTGCCGTTTCGCTGCACGCCGCGAACAACGGGTCCCACTCGTCGGTGTGGATGCTCGGCATGCCGAGGCCGGCCGGGTTCTCCGAGAACGTCACCGCGTGGCAACCCTTCGCCGCGAGACGATGCACTTCGCGTGCCGCCTCGTGCACGTCGAACAGCGGGAGGATGCCACAGGGGATGAAGCGCTCCGGATACGCGCCGCACCACTCGTCGACGTGCCAGTCGTTGTACGCCTTGATCATGACGAGGTTGGTGTCGCGGTCGGGACCCTGGTTGAGCACCTGCCCGGAGAAGCCGGTCCAGTTCGGGAAGTTGAGTCCCGCGAGCTGGCCGCCCGCCGACATGTCGCGGACCCGCTCGTGCACGTCGTAGCAACCGGGGCGCATGTGCTCGTAGCGCAGCGGATCGACGTTGAAGAACTCGGGCGCCTTGCCCGCGACCGCGTTGAGCCCGAGGTTCCGGCCCCTGATGTCGCCGTAGAACCACTGTTGCGATCCGTCGGCTTCGTCGACGACGCGCGGCGCGCGGTCGCGGTAGCGCTCGGGAACGTGCGCGTCGAACATTCCGGCCGGCTCGCAGATGTGATCGTCGACCGACACGAGGATGAGATCCTCGGCCGCGACGCTCATCGAACCCAGCTCACCGGACGACATCTCCGTCGATCTGCGGCGTGGGCACGACGATCAACGGCATCTCCTCGGGTGCGCCGAATGCCACGGATGCCTTCGAGAACGCGATCGCGGTTGCGATCGTCGCGGTCAGCTCGACGATCTCTTCGTCGGTGAACTCCGCGAGCAGCGCGGCGCGCAGGTCGGCGTCGACGCGGGCGTCGGCGATCAGCGCGTCGGCGAGACGGGCCGCGAGCTTCCAGCGCGGCGGCAACGCGCTGTCGGCGTAGCCGTCGTCGATCAGCTCAACGTATTCCTCTTCCAAGCCCTGCTCGCGCGCGGTGGCGAAGCGCAGGTTCTTGCAGATTCCGCAACCGGTGACGCCGCGCATTGCGCAGCCGACCGACCTCTTTGGTGGGATCGTCGACCACGCCGTCGGACCAGAGCGTGCCGTAGTAACGGTTGAACGCGTCCCACGACTCGGGATGGTGGTCGAACGGGGTGAGCCCGCCCTTGGGTGACCTGACTCTCGCCATCAGACCTCCAGCGCAACGGAGAAGCGCGCGAGCGCGTCGTACATGGCTACCCCCAGCGTCAGCGTCGCGAGCTGCGCGTCGGTGAAGTGCTCGTGCAACGCGTCGAAGTCGGAGTCGCGGAGCCCGTGCGGATCGAGCGCGTACTGCTCCGCGTAGCCGACCGCGGCGCGTTGGGCCGGGTCGAGCTCGAACGCGGCGGTCGGATCGGATTCGAAGCGCAACAGCGCGGTGATCCGGGCCTGGCACGCAGCGAGCGTCACGTCGTCGATGCCCGCGTCGGCCAGCCCGTCGAGCAGTTCACCGAAGCGCGCGTACGCGTTCGGGTCGGAGACCGAACACACGGTCGAGTGGCGTTGCGCCCGGTGCAACTTCGCGCAGCCAGGTCATCGGTCAGCCCTCCTTCGCTTGCTCGGGCGGGGCGGGCGGCTCGGCCAGCGGCGCCAGCATCTCGACCAGCTCCGCGCGCTCGGCGTCGTCGAGAACCGCGAGATTGCGGCCGAACATGCGGTCTGTACGCGCCTCGGCCAGTCCCCAGCGATCGTGCAACGGCTTGGGGTCGGGGTGCGGTTCGGGCCAGCCGAAAACCCCGAGCATCGTCGGGGTCCGCACCACGATCGCCTCGACCGGTGTAAGGCCGACCGTCAGCACCGCGGCGCCGTGCAACGCGCCGCGCAGCTCGCGCAACGCGTTCAAACGGTGCAACGCGAGTGCCTTGACGTCGTCGGGCTCGTCAAGCCCCCGCCAGCCCGCGAACACCGGCGCGCCCGCGACCGGCGCCGCATTGACCACCCGCCCGAGCAGCGCGGCGGCGGTCTGCCAGTCGATCTCGTCGGGAAGATGGGCCGTGGCCCACGCGTGCGCCACTCCGGCCCACTCGCGCGCCGCTTGTTCGCGCGGCATCACGGCCGCGGATCGTTCCCACGCCGCGTGCACACTGCCCGGCGCAAAGAACACGAGCGCGGCAACCACGACATCGGCGGGAACGTCGCCGAGCGCGCCGCCCCGACCCGCCATATAGAAGTCGGCACCCTCGAACCCAAGCTCGGCGCCGCGGACGTAGGTGGTGGAGTCGGTCATGAACCCACCCGGTATCCGCACGACGGCTTCGCGGAGCTCGTGGCCCGCTTGCTCGGGAGTCATGCGCGCCTAGTGCTGGTCATGCGCGGAAGTATGGGTTGCGGGGCTCCCCCACGTCGAGAATGGTCCGGATCGACGGGAGATCGTCGCGGCCCGCGGTGAGCGCGGCGAGCATGGCCTGCGTGTTGTTCTCGTAGACGGCTTCCTCGTTGTCGGCCGCGGGATTCACCCAGACCGCGGCGATGAGCACGAGGTCGTCGGCGTCCTCGCCCCGCAAAACCCCCTTGCGGTGCGCGTTCATCACGCCCGCCGCCACTCCCGCCTGCGCGGCCCCCCACGTGAGGATGCCGTGGCGGGGGTTCGGCTCGTCGACGGTCGCCTTGTTGACGAACAACGTCATCGGCTTCACCGGCACGTTCGGCGCGGCCACCACGACGAACGCCGCGTGACCGGCGCGCGGAGTGGCGAGCGCGGTCGACCACGCCACCCCGACCGGTCCGCTCTTCGCGCCGAGCATCGTGTTGATGTGCGCGGCGTTCACGCCCTCGCCCGCGAAGCCTTCACCGATCGAGAACGTCATCCGGTGCGCCTGTACTGCATCATTCGACGCGCCTGTACTGCATCATTCGACGCGCCTGTACTGCATCATTCGACGCGCCCGTACCGCACGGCCTTGAGGAGTTCGCTGCTCATGGTGCCGGGCTTGGTGTCGTAGCCGAACAGACCGACGAGCCGGTCGGTCGGGCCGTGAATCGGAGAGACGCGGTGCATCGAGTTACGCCCCGCGAACACCAACAGGGTGCCGGGGGTCATCGGCTGCACCGTCAACGAGTCGCGTTCGCCGGCGAGCACGCGCGCCACGTCGGCGTAGCGCTCGTCGTCGGCGGTGCGGATGAACGGCGCGACCTCGAAGTCGCCACCCTCGTCCGCATCCTGCAGCGCGAGCGAAACGACGAAATCGGTCTGGTCGAAGTGCCACTGCAACTCGTCGCCCTCACCCATCACGGCCAGGTTCAGCGCGCCCATCGGGTCGGCGTACGGATAGATCGTGTCGAGTCCGAGGATCGCGGCCACGAACCGCCGCAACTCCTCCCATTCGAACAACTGCCGGATCAAAGAGTCGGCCGGGAAGAGGTCGTACGCGACCGCGCCGACGTCGTAGTGCCCGAGCCACTGCTGCGGATGGTCGAGCGGGAACGACTCGTCCGGGAAACCCAGGTACACGGTGCCGAGGCCCCCGCTGCGGTGCGCGAGCGGCGCCAGGCGGCGGGCGTCGGCGACGAATTCGGGGAGCGCGCCGGGCCGGATGAAGTCCGGGAGCTCGCAGGCGCCGGTCTCCTCCATCTGGCGGCGGCCCTTCTCGACCACCGACCAGTCGAGATCGACCGCCGCGTCGAAATCGAGCATCTCGGGCACGGGGCGAGTGTACGCATCGGACCTCTAAGCTGGAAGGCGTGAGCGACCTTCCCTACGCCGCGTTCGACGCCGACAACCACTACTACGAAGCGCTCGACGCGTTCACCCGCTACGTCGACCCGAAGATGCAGCCCCGCTGCGTGCAGTGGTGTGAGGTCAACGGGCGCAAGTACCACGTCGTCGGCGGGATCGTCAGCCACACGGTGGTGAATCCCACGTTCGACCCGATCGCCAAGGCCGGCGCGATGCACGACTACTTCCGGGGCAACCCGGACAAGCGCCAGCCCTACGAATTCCTGCGTGAGCGCGAGCCGATCCCGGCCGAGTACCGCGACCGCGACGCCCGGGTCGCCAAGCTCGACGAGTTCGGTCTCGAAGCGGTGTGGCTGTTCCCCACCCTCGGCATCCTCTACGAGGAGCTGATCAAGCACGACATCGAAGCGGTCACCACGCTGTTCACCGCGTTCAACCGCTGGCTCGACGACGACTGGGGCCTCGACTACCAGGGCCGCATCTTCGCGTCGCCGTACATCACGCTCGCCGATCTCGACTGGGCCGTGCAGGAGCTCGAGTGGGCCATCGACAACGGTGCGCGTCACGTCGTGATGCGCCCGGCCGCGCCGCACACCGCGTCGGGGCAGATCCCGGTCAGCGATCCGCGCAACGATCCGTTCTGGGCGCGCGTCAACGAGGCCGGCATCACGGTTGTCGTGCACGCGGGCGACAGCGGTTACTCGAGCAACGGCTACGCGGTCGACGGATTCGCGGCGGGCTTCAGCGGCGGCGGCCGTTGGGCACCGTCGGTCAAGGCGTTCCACATCGAGCGCGCGGCCTACGACTTCCTCATCACGCTCGTGTTCGACAAGTTGTTCGAGCGGTTCCCGAACGTGCGCGTCGCGTCGGTCGAGAACGGCGCCGAGTTCCTCGGAGACCTGTTCAACAAGCTGAAGTCGACCGACCACAAGATGCCCGGCTACTTCACCGAAGACCCGGCCGAGTCGTTCCGTCGCAACGTGTGGATCAACCCGTTCTGGGAAGACGACGTCAACACCGTCGTCGAACTCATGGGTGCGGAGCGCGTGATCTTCGGCTCCGACTGGCCGCACATCGAAGGCATGCCCCGCCCGCTCGACTACGCAGTCGAGGTCAAGCACTTCGACGAGGCGAGCCAGCTGCGCATCATCCGCGACAACGCCCGCGAGCTCACCACCCGTTCCAAACTGGCGTGAGTTAGGCCCGCTATGCGGGCCTAACTCACGACGGTTCGCATCATTCGGCGCGTAACGCGTCGACGACGGGGCGACGGGCGGCGCGATGTGCGGGCCACCAGGCGATCGCGTTGGCGAGCACGAGCGTTCCCACGAGCGCGGACACGATCACGACCCAAGGCCAAGCGGTATCCGTGCGCACTCCGTACGCCTCGGCGATGCGCGTCCACACCGCGCGGCCGAGCAGTATCCCGAGCGGCGCGCCGATGAGCGTCCCGACGATCGCGAGCATCGTCGCCTGCCACGCGACGATGCGTTGGATCTGTCGCGGCGTGCAGCCGAGCGCCCGCAGCACGGCGAGGTCCCGCGCCCGGCGCCGCACCGAGAGCACGATCAGGTGACCGACGGCCAGCAGGGCGATGGCCACCAGGAACGCCGCCAGAACCCAGGGCAGGCGGTCGAGCCCTTGAAGTTGTTGGATCTCGGAGTGCGGCACCGGTCCGGTCGGCGCGTCGCCGTTGTTGAACGCACGCAGTCGTTGCATCGCCGCGGCGCGATCGACACCGGACCGCAACGTCACGCCGAGCTGCAGGTCGGTACCACCGGTGGCAACCAACTTGAGCGCGCGCGCTCCGTCGTAGGTGAAGAGCGCGCCGTCGGCCAACGCGTAGCTGTTCGAAGTCGCAGGAAAGACCGCGGTACCGACGACACGCAACGACTTGCCTTCGACGTCGACCGAGCGACCGATCGCCGCGTTGGCATACCGCAACGTCTTTACTCCGAGCGCGACCTCGTCAATGCTCTGCGGCGCGCGACCGCTCACGATGACGAAGCCGTTCTCGCCCTTCACGAACTGCTCGGCATAGCCGGGAACGGTGTGTCCTTTCACCCGGGGCTCGTAGTCGAAGAACAACTCGGTCACCGCGCGCACGTCGGAGTCGGCGACGACCTGGTTCGCGACCGTGTCCGGGTTGGGCACCTCCGCATCTCCTTGCGTGAAGCCGCGGACGACCGCATCCCAGCCCCAACCCTGCCGGGCGGGTTCGGTCGTCAGCCGGGTGAGTGATCCCGAGAACACAGCCACCCCGATCACGCCGGCCATCGCGAGCGCGGTGCCGACGACGGCCGAACGCAACGGGATCGCGCGCCGGCCGTGGCCGACCTCGGTGACCATGTTGGCCGCGGTGCGCGTGGTGACGCTTCCGAAGATCGGAAGCCCGCGCACCGGTCGTTTCGGGGTGACCGATCGTCGGGCGCGGGCCGCCCAGAACGCGGCCCCCGCCGACGACACCATGACGACGGTCGCCAGAATCAGTGCGCCACCGATGAGCACCGAAGCGTCGAACTCGCGGCCCGGCGCGAACTCGGCGCGGCGCGCCAAGCCGATCGGCATCCACTCTGACGCGATCCAAGCTCCAAGTACCGCGAGCACGGAGCCGACGGCCGCGACCGGCAGCAACGGAACGCTGGTATCGAGGACGCGCTCGAATCGCGTCGCACCGAAGACGCGGAGAGCCTCGCGATCCTCGACCATGCGTTCCGCGTTGCGACTCAATACCTGCGAGATCAACACGAGTCCGACGAGCGCCGCGACAATCGCGAACACGACCAAACCGTTGGCCAAGACGCCCGCAGTGGAGCGCAACGGAGCAATCACCGAGGTGAACGTGTTGCTGTCGGTGATGTCCGAGCTCGGCACGACCTTCGAGAGCGCGGCTTCGAACTGTGTGTCACTGACGCCCGGTCGGTAGCGCAACATCACAGTCGGGTTCCACTTCACGGTCGTCCGATATCTCGCGAAGAACGCCGGAGTGAGGATGTTGAAGAACACGACGTTCGACGCCGCGCCCACGTCGAACAGGGTGCGCGTGATCCCGACGACACGAAGCTGAACGTGTGGGCCCTCGAGCGCGGTGAGGTCGATCACGTCACGATCCAGGATCGCGGCGGTGTCGATGCAGAACTTCGTATTAGGAGAGGTCGGGCCAAGGCACGTCCACTGCCGCGGGCTCGGCGATGCCAGCTCCAGCGTCCCGCCGACGTCGAGACCGAAGGCGCGCGCCGTCGTCTCGGGCAACGCGATCTCATCGGGGGCGGCGGGGTTCGCGGCGCGCCCGCGCAAGACGCGCGACTTGAGGAGGTCGGTACCGAAACCCGGGTCGACCGGCGCGGCGGCGACCGCGTAGCCCTTCTGCGAGAAGAGCCCCATAAGCGCGATCCGTTTGGCCACCGCGACCTCCGGCAGCTGTGCGATGCGTTCTGCCTCCGCGAGCGTGGTCCCGTCGTTCAGCTCCGCGTAGTAGCTCCCGTTCCGGGTGATCCGATCGGCACGATCGACGCTGCTGCGCGTGCGGCGCGAGCCCGCGGCCGCCGTCAACACGACGGTGCCGACGAGCGCCACCAACACCGTCAGCGCGCCGAGCGCGACCCAACGGCGCTGCCACTCCGACCGTGCTCGCAGCCAGATCACGGAACCATCAGGCCACGAACGCCCGCCGTCCGACAAGGGTGGAGTCCGCCCCGCGCCCGGGTGCTAACCCCACCCCACCCGAGGTTTAGGGGATGAGGACGACGCGGCCGACGGCTTGGCGGCTCTCGATGTAGTCGTGGGCCGCGGCGGCTTCGCTGAGCGGGAACAGGCGGTCGACCAGCACGGTGAGACGCTCGGCGGCGACGTCGTCGACGAGGCCCGCGATCATCGCGTAGGTGCGCGGATTCAGGATCTCGGCGCCCAGGAACACGCCGGTGATCGACTGGTTGTTCATGCCAAGTACCGAGATGTCGAAGAGCTGCGGGTCGCGACCCGCGCTCCCGACGGTGATCGCGCGTCCGCGGTACGCGAGGCACTGCACGCTGCCCGCGAGGATCTTGCCGCCGACCGAGTCGACCACAAGATCGACACCACGGCCGTTGGTGAGTCCGCGGACGACATCAACCCAACCCGACTGCGAATAGTCGACCGCGTGATCCAGGCCCAACTCCTTCAAGGGCTCGAGCCGTTCGAGACTCGACGCGGTGGCGATCACTGTTGCCCCGGCGCGCTTGGCGAGTTGGATCGCGGCTACCCCGACGCCACCGGCGCCCGCTTGGATCAGCACCGTCTCGTTCGACGTGAGATGACCGAACTCGAAGAGGCAGTCGTGCGCGGTACCGAACGCGACGGGCACGCACGCGCACTTCACGAGATCGGCGCCTTCCGGGATCACCCACGTGATGACCGACGGCGCGGCGATCATCGCCGCGTGTGAACCCCACAGTCCGGTCGCGACCACGCGCTGGCCGACGAACCGGTCGGTGACACCCTCGCCGACTTCGATGATCGTCCCCGCGCACTGGTAGCCCACGATGTGCGGATTCGTCGCCATCTCGCCGCCGGCGCGATTCAAGGTGTCGCCGCCCTCGATGCTGATCGCCGCGATCTCGATCAGGACACTGCCCGGACCGGCCACCGGATCGGGAACGTCCTCGTAGCGCAACACTTCGGGGGCACCGGTCTCGTAGTACACGGCAGCTTTCATGGTTCCCTCATCTGTTAGAGAGTTGCGAAGTACTCGTCGGCGACGCGCGTCCGCTGCCAACCTTGCGCCCCCAGCAAGAGGTCGTCAACCTTGGCCCGGCGCAAGAAGATGTGGGCGTCGTTCTCCCATGTGAAGCCGACGCCGCCGTGGATCTGGATGCACTCCGCAGTCACGAAGTTGGCTGCGCTCGCAGCCTGCGCCTTGGCCATCGCGGCCGCGATCTCCCGGTCGGGCGCGTCGACGGCCGACGCCCACGCCGCGTAATGCACCGTGACCCGCGCGATCTCGATCTCGCGCAGCATGTCGACGGCTTTGTGCCGCGTCACCTGGAACTTCGACAGCGGCTTGCCGAACACCTCGCGCGCTTGCGCGTAGTCGAGCGCGAGCGCGTTGGCGGCTTCGCTCACACCTATGAGCTCGGCGCCGAGCAACACCGCCGCATCGTCGGCAACGCGGCGCCAGAGGTGAGCGTGGTCACCGGGCGGCCCGACGAGGACCGCGGGGGTGGCCGAGAATTCGAAACGGGCGAACTTGCGGGTGATATCCAGCGCGGCCGCCGGTTGTGCGTGTTCACCCGCGCCGGGAACGAGGAACGTTTGTACTCCTTCGCGCGTGCGCGCCGGGACGAGAACCCAGTCGGCCGAACCACCGTCCATCACCATCGGCTTGACGCCGTCGAGTGTGTACTGCGCGCCGCGGCCCGTGGCGCGCACCCGCAGGCGCTCGATCGGGTCGCCGTGCCCGGCCTCTTCCAACGCGACTGTTCCGCGCTCGCTTCCGGCCGCGAGCGCGGTGAGCCGGTCGTCGAGACCGAGCGCGCGCGCCGCCAGCGTCGCGACGATCGCGGAGGAGAAATACGGACCGGGAAACACGGCCCGGCCCAGCTCTTCTTGCACCACGACCGCGTCGATCATTCCCAAGCCGAGACCGCCGAGTGCCTCGGGCACGAGCAGACCCGTCCAGCCCAGTTCGACGATGCGGCGCCAGAGCTCGGGGGTGACGCCGGTGTCGTCGTGCTCTGCCATCTGTCGCACGTAGTCGCGCGGCGCCTCCGCGGCAAGGAGTGCGCGCACACTGTCGCGCAACGCGCGCTGGTCGGCGGAAAACGTGAAGTCCACCCGGTCACGGTAGTTCCACCTGACGGTAATGTCAGCTTCCTCATGGACTTCGCGTGGTCGCCCGAAGATCTTGCGTTCAAGCACGAGCTCGAAGCGTTTCTCGATGCGGAGATGCCGGCGTTCGTCGAGCAGTGGGCCGACGGCGCAGTCATGGACAAGCGCAAGGCCTGGCAGAACAAGCTGAACGAGGGACGCTTCGCGGCGATCCTCTGGCCCGAGGAATGGGGCGGGCGCGCCGCGACCACCGCGCAACAAGTCATCTACACGCAGGTGATGGCGCGGTACCGCTCCCCCGGTATCTACAACGCGAACGGGATCGTGCAGATCGGCCCGTCGATCATCACGTGGGGCACCGACGCGCAGAAGGCGCGGTGGCTGCCGGGCATTCTCGACGCGAGCGAACACTGGTGCCAAGGATTCTCCGAGCCGCAGGCCGGTTCCGACCTCGCGAACCTGCGCACCACCGCCGTTCTCTCCGCCGACGGTTCGCACTACGTCGTGAACGGGCAGAAAACGTGGATCAGCTCCGCCCAGATCGCGAAGTGGGGCTTGTTCCTGCTGCGCACCGACCCGACCGCGATCGCGCGGGGCGTCAAGCACGAAGGCATCACCACGTTCATCGTCGACATGGAGCTACCCGGTATCGAGATCCGGCCCATCCGCGAGATCACCGGCGACTCGTTGTTCTGCGAGGTGTTCTTCACCGACGTTCGCATTCCCACCGGCGATCGTCTCGGCGACGAGGGGAACGGTTGGCTCGTCTCCATGGGCGCACTCGGCCAGGAGCGCGTCGGCAGCGCGGGGCAGGCGATCTCGATGGCCCAGGACCTCCGCATGTTGTTGCAAACCGCACGGGCCGAGAATCCCGACGCGTTGCGCGACCCCGCGATCCGCGAACGCGTGGCGACCCTGCACATCCAGATCGAAGCGACGCGCCTCCTGATCGCGCGCGCGCTGTCGAAGGTCTTGCAGGGCGACAAGGGTTGGCCCGAAGTTCCGCTGGCCAAGCTGCAGTGGGGCTACATCTCGCTGTGGCTCGCGGAGCTCGCGCTCGACATCCTCGGCCCGACCGGCGCGTTGTTGAAGGGTGCACCGGGCGCGATCGACGGCGGCCTATGGGCGCGGAACTACGTGTGGCAGCGCTACACCACGATCGGCGCGGGCCCGACCGAGGTGCAGAAGAACATCATCGCCGACCGCGCGCTCAAGCTCGAGCGCTGAAGCGCGCCGCGCTGAACGGCGCGATGTCGAGCGCGGGATCGCGACCGCACACCACATCGGCGACGAGCGCGCCGGAGACCGGACCGAGCAGCAAGCCGTTGGCGCCGTGCCCGGTCGCCACGAACATGTTCGCGACGCCCGGCACCGCACCGAGGATCGGTGAATCGTCGACGCTGACGGGCCGGAGCCCGACGCGCACTTCACCCAGTGTCGCGTCCGCGAGACCGGGCATCACGCGCAACGTCTCGCGCAGCACTTCGTACACCCCACCCGCGGTCACGGCAGCCGCGAACCCCGCGTCCTCGACCGTGGCGCCGACCGCGACCCGATGGTCGGCCCACGGAACCATGTAGTAGCCGTAGACGGGTTGGACGATCGGCCACGCGCCCGTGTCGTGGCCGGCGACACCCATGTGGATGATCTGTCCGCGTACCGGGCCGACCGGGAGTTGCACACCGAGCTGCTCCGCGACGCGAGCCGTCCACGCGCCGCCCACGATGACCACCGCGTCGGCGGGTAGTGCGCGCACGTCGTCGACCGATTCCTCGCGCACCTCGACGCCGTATTCGTCGACCGCGGCGCGGCGGAGCGCGGCGCACATCAGCCGACCGTCGACGCGCGCCGCCGCGGGGTGATACAGGGCGCGCACGACCTCGCCGAGAACCGGAACCCACCGCGTGCTTCGTCGGCGCTGATCTCCGTCGCGCCCGGCGCCCGTTCCGCGACCCATTCCCACGGCGGAACGTCGGAGGCGCGCGTCGCGAGTTGGAGGATGCCGCACCGGTCCCATCCGGTGTCGCCGGAGAGACGCGGGATCAGTTGCTCGTAGTGCGCGCCCGCGGCGCGAACCAGCTCGACCCAGCGCGGATCGTCGCGTTTCGTCGTCTCCGGAGACAGGATCCCCGCACCCGCGTCGGTGGCGCGGCCGACATCGGCCCGGTCGTAGAGCACCGTCCGCACTCCCCGCGCGCCGAGCTCATACGCCGTCGCCGTACCGACGAGGCCGCCCCCAACCACCGCCACGTCGTACTGCGTCATGGCGCATTTCTAGCTCCCGCAATATCACAAGTAACTACTTGCGTTATTCGACGGATCGGAGCACAATGCGAAGGAAGGAAAAGGAGAACACCATGCCTGTGGCCATCATCACCGGCGCCTCCCGTGGTCTCGGGCTCGCGCTGGCCCAGTCTCTTTCCCAGGACGGTTGGGACCTCGTCGTCGATGCCCGCGCCGGCGGCGCGCTCGACGGCGGCCGAGGCCGAGCTCACGGGCTCGGGTTCCGTTCGCGCGATCGCGGGCGATGTCGCCGAAGCCGACCACCGCGCCGCGCTCGTGGCTGCCGCGGTCGAGCTCGGCGGTATCGACCTGCTCGTGAACAACGCGAGTGTGCTCGGGCCGTCGCCCCAGCCCCGGCTCGCCGACTACCCGCTCGACGTGCTTGCCCACGTGTACGCGGTGAACGCGATCGCGCCGATTGCGCTGGCCCAACTCGCACTCCCCCATCTCCGCGAACACTTCGGCACGATCGTCGACATCACCTCCGACGCCGCGGTCGAGCCCTATGAAGGCTGGGGCGGTTACGGATCGTCGAAGGCCGCGCTCGAGCAGATCGGGAACGTGCTCGGCGCGGAAGAACCGCTCGTGCACGTCTACACGTTCGATCCCGGCGACATGCGCACGCAGATGCACCAGGAGGCGTTCCCGGACGAGGACATCTCCGACCGGCCCGAGCCGGTCACCGTCGTGCCTGCACTCCGGCGCCTGCTGCACGATGCACCCGAGAGCGGCCGCTACCGCGCCGCCGACTTCTCCGCGAACGCATCAACGTCGGCGGTCTCGTCATGAACACCGTCGTAGTTCGCGAAGCAACCGAGCCGCCGGAAGCACGCGGCATCACCCGGGACGCGGTGCGGATGATGGTGGCGCACCGCGCCGATCTGCAGATCGTCCACGCGCACGCGCACGATCTCCCGCAGTTCCTCGCGGAAGGCGACCTCGTCGTGGTCAACACGTCGGGGACACTCGCGGCCGCGCTCGACGCGCTCGGTGAGGACGGCACTCCGTTGGTCGTGCACCTCTCGCAACGACTACCGGCCGGTTTGTGGCTCGTCGAGCTGCGCCGACCCAACGGGCGCGCGACCGAGCCCTGGTTCGACGAGCCGCCGGGCACGACGCTGCGGTTGGTCGGCGGCGGCCTGATCCACCTCGCGACGCGTTTCGAATCGTCGACACGGCTGTGGGTTGCCACACTCGAGCTCCCCGATCCCGTGCTCACGTACCTCGCGATTCACGGCCGGCCCATCCGATACAGCTACGTCACCCGCGACTGGCCGCTCGACGTGTACCAGAACGTGTACGCCCGCGAACCGGGCAGCGCGGAGATGCCGAGCGCGGGGCGACCGTTCACGCCCGAGCTCGTCACCCGCCTCGTCGCCAAAGGCGTGGGCGTCACGCCGCTCGTGTTGCACACCGGCGTGTCGTCGCTCGAAGCCAACGAGCACCCGTACCCGGAGTGGTATCGCGTCTCCCCTTCCACCGCGACGCGAATCAACGAGACGCGCGCCAACGGCGGAACGGTCATCGCGATCGGGACCACCGTGGTGCGCGCGCTCGAGTCGGTGGTCGACGCGCGGCGCGTCGTGCACGCAGGCGAGGGTTGGACCGATGTCGTCGTGACACCCGAGCGCGGCGCGCACGCGGTCGACGGTCTGCTCACCGGCTGGCACGAGCCCGAGGCGTCACATCTGCAGATGCTCGAAGCGATCGCCGGACGAGACGTTCTCGACGTTTCCTACGCGTCCGCGTCGGCCGAGGGCTACCTCTGGCACGAGTTCGGCGACGTCCACCTGATCGTGCCGTAGGCCGTTCGTGTCAGACGTACTGCCAGGTCTTTTCGGGCTCACTCCCGGGTGCATGTTCGATGACCTGCACGTCGAACCGGATGGGCAGCAGGTACTTCACGTAGAACGCGTGCACGGTGACCGGACCCTGCACGAGGTCGTTCTCGAACTCGGTGATCAGCACGCGGTCGTCCTTGTCGCGCCAGCGCCTCGCCCGTTCGAGCAGCTCGTCGACCTCGTCGCGAGTGTCGCACAGGATGCCGAGGTGGTCGTAGCCCGGCGACTGCATGTACTTCTTCGCTTCCGCCAACAAGATGAAGTGCTGCGAACCGTCGGTTCCGGTGAGAATGAAGTTCGTCTTGTCGAACAGCACAACGTCACTGCCGTTCCAGCCGAACATCTCACCGTAGAACGCGGCGATGTCGCGCCGCGTCGGCTCGTCGAGCCCTCCGGGCGGAAACGTCAGCTCCATGTGGTTGAAGCGGTGCGGCATGGCGATTCTCCTTTGGAGCCGGCTCCTTCAGAGCCGGGCGGGCAGGATTGCGTCGATGAGGTGCGGGCCGGGTTCGGCGAGCGCGCGCTCGAGAGCGACCACGAACTCGTCGGCGGTTTCGGCGCGGGTGCCCTCGACACCCATGCCCCGCGCCAGCGCCACGAAGTCGAGGGGCGGACGCGACAGATCGAACAGGTCGGCCGCGTTGCCGTCGGTGCGCGCCCCGACGCGCTGCAGCTCGAGATTCAAGATCGCGTACGCGCGGTTGTTGAAGATCACGGTCGTGACGTCGAGCCCTTCGCGCGCCTGGGTCCACAACGACTGGAGCGTGTACATCGCGCTGCCGTCGGCTTGCAGATTGACCACCGGCCGATCGGGGCACGCGACCGCAGCACCCGTCGCGACGGGCATCCCTTGTCCGATCGCGCCACCGGTGAGGGTCATCCAGTCGTGCCGGGGCGCGCCCACGGTGGCGCCGGAGACGAAGAGGCCGGAGGTGTTGGCCTCGTCGCTGACGACCGCGCCTTCGGGCAACAGCGCGCCGATCGCGTTGGCGATCGTCTCGGGATTCAGCGGGCCACTCGGTCGATCCGGGCGCGTCGCGGGCGCACCGACGAAGCCGTCGGCGGGCGTACCGAGCGCGTCGGCCAGCGCCTCGAGCGCGACTTCGGCGGCCGAACTATCGGCGACGAGCCGGTGGATCTCGCAGTCTTCCGGCGTCAACACACTCGGCAGGTTCGGATACGCGAAGAACGAGACCGGCTCTTTGGCATCGACCAACACCAGATGCCGCAAACCTTGGAGCTGCGCGACCGCGAACTCGGCGAGATAGCCAAGCCGGTCGACCGCGGGCAGGCCCGCACCGCGTTCGATCCTCGCCGGGAAGGTCTCACAGATGAGCTTGGCGCCCGTCGCCTGCGCGATCCGCGACGCGGCGCGCAGACCCGCGCGCGCAGCGCGTGACCGCCGACAAAGAGCGCCGCCGGCTCGCCACTGCGCAGCGCCTTCGCCGCGGTCGTCGATCGCGTCGGGCGACCACGAGATGTTCGAGTCGTTCCACGCGACGACCTCGTCCAGGAGGCGCGCGCCGTCCGACCAGGAGGCGTCGGCGGGCAGGATCAGCGTCGCGACACCACCGCGGCGGGCCTCGACGATCGCCTCGAGCGTGTCGGCCGCGACCGACTCGGGCCCCTTCGACTCGCGCACCCAACGCGACACGTTGTTCGCGACGCCGATGATGTCGGACTGCAGCGGCGCGTCGAGCGCCTGGTGATACGTCGCGTGGTCGCCGACGATGTTGACGATCGGCGTGCGCGCCCGGCGCGCGTTGTGCAGGTTCGCGAGCCCGTTGCCGAGGCCCGGACCGAGATGCAACAAGGTGGCCGCGGGCTTGCCGGCCATGCGGCCGTAGCCGTCGGCTGCGCCGGTCACCACACCCTCGAACAAGGCCAGGATCGGGCGCATGTCGGGAACGTCGTCGAGCGCGGCGACGAAGTGCATCTCCGACGTGCCCGGATTGGTGAAGCACGTGTCGACGCCGTTCGCCACCAGCGTCCGCAACACGGCGTGCGCACCGTTCATCAGGATCTCCTAGTCGAACAGGGTTCCGGGGTTCAGGATGCCGTTCGGATCGAACGCCGCCTTTATGCGCTGCATCAACGCGATCTTGTTCGGGTCCTCGAGCTCGAGAAAGTACTGCTTCTTCTCCTTGCCGATGCCGTGTTCGGCCGAGATCGCACCGCCGAGGTCGACACCGGCCCGGATGATCGCGTGCATGAGCTCGTGCCGCACCGCGTCGTCGGCTTGGAACACCGACAGGTGGATGTTCCCGTCGCCCGCGTGGCCGGCCGCGCTCACGAACGAACCGTGCTCCGCTGCGATGAGGCTCACCGCGCGCAGGTACTCCGGAACCGAAGCCCGCGGTACCACCACATCGATGATGTCGTTCGCGCCGAGCGCCTTCACGACCCAGAACGCCTTCTCGCGCGCCTCGAGCAACAGCGCGCCGGAACGCGGTGGCAGCACGAACACGTCGATCGCACCGAGCTCGCCGGCCAACTCCGCGAGCGCGGCGGTGTCTTCCTCGAGCCGCCGTTCGTTGTGTTCTTCGAGCACCACGATCAGGTAGGCGCGCGCCGTGTCTTGGATCTCGGCCGCGATACCGAGGTCGAGCCCGACGTTCGCGGCCAGCGTGGCGAGGCCCCCACCGTCGACGTATTCCAGGACGAGTGGATTCACACCACTGCGCACGATCTCGGGCACGCCCGCCGCGATCGTCGTCGACTGACGCGAACGGTACGAGCATTGTCGAGCTGAACTGCGGCCGCGGGTAGATCTTCAGCACCGCTTCGGTCACGACCGCGAGCGTTCCCTCGGAACCGATGACGAGCTGCGTCAGGTCGTATCCCGTCGTGGCCTTGACGAACTTTCCGCCCGTCCGGATGACGTCGCCGTCGGCGAGGACGGCTTCGAGCCCGAGCACCTGATTGCGCGTGACGCCGTATTTCACCGCGCGCATACCGCCCGCGTTCGTCGCGACGTTGCCGCCGAGCGACGCGCTGTTCTCGCCGGGGTACACCGGATACACGAGACCCAACGGCGCGAGCGCGGCGTCGAGTTGATCGAGGCTGACGCCGGGCTGAACGACCGCGACGTAGTTCTCGGTGTCAATCTCGAGAATCGCATTCATGCCTTCGAGCGCGAGGACAATTCCATCGACACGCGGGATGCACGCGCCCGACAATCCGGTGCCCGCGCCGCGCGCGGTGATGGGAACCCGAAGCTCGTCACAAACACGCACCACGGCGGCAACCTCGGCGGTGGAACCGGGAAGTACCACGGCGAGAGGTCGCACGGGAGTGGCCGTCAGCGCCTCATCGTGCGTGTAGTCGTCTCCTACGGCTTCCCCGAAGAACACGTGTTGCGGCGCCAGAATCTCCGCGAGCCGCGCTTCCAGATCCGCCATCCGGCTTGTGTAGGCGGCGCACACCGACCGGTCAAGCCCGGGGTAGGCGGCACGGGGCTACGGACTCGCCGTAGGATCGCCCACGGTTACCAGGCGAGAGGACGGTGGAACGCCCATGTACCCGAATGCAGAAGGCCCGGACGCGAACGGGGCACGTCGATGAGCCCGGAGGCGCTCGACATGCCCGATGCGACAGCCGATCCGGTTGTCGACGCGTTACTCCGCCGCGAGCCGCGCGCTGGTGGCGATAACCGCGCGGTCGCTTTCGTCGGTGAACGAAGACGTCACGCTCCCGCAATTCCGGTCGTTGGTCGTGCTCGCGACCGCCGGACCACAGACCGTGAGCGCCCTGGCCGACCGGCTGGCGGTCCACGCGTCGACGATGACCCGCATGTGCAATCGGCTCGTCACGCGCGGGCTGGTCGTGCGCGCGCCTTCTGCGAGCGATCGCCGCGAGGTGGTTATCGCGCTGACGACCATGGGTACCTCTGTGGTGGAAAACGTGATGGCCGCCCGGCGCGCCGAGCTCGACTCCGTCGTGCGGCGCATGGGTGACGAAGATCGGGTCGCGGTCATCGCCGCGCTCGGAAAGTTCGCGGCAAGCGGCCGGCGAAGAGCCCTTGGCAATGCGAGCAGCAGGTCAACTTCTGGAGGAATAGATGAAGCCTTACGAGCTCCCCCCGCTCGACTACGACTTCGGGGCACTCGAGCCGCACTATTCGGCGCGTGTCCTCGAACTGCACCACGACAAGCACCACAAGGCGTACGTCGACGGTGTGAACACAACGCTCGAGAAACTCGCGGCCGCCCGCGCGGCCGACGATCTCAGCCCCATCGTCGGGCTCGAGAAGACGCTCGCGTTCAATCTCTCCGGCCACGTGTTGCACACGTTGTTCTGGAAGAACCTCTCGCCCAACGCCGCCGAGCGCCCCGAGGGCGAGCTCGCGGCGGCGATCGACGAGAACTTCGGCTCGTTCGACGCGTTCAAGAAGCAGCTCACGCAGTCGGCCGCGACCGTGCAGGGATCCGGTTGGGGCGCGCTGTCGTGGGAACCGCTCGGCGAACGCCTGTTCATCGAGCAGATCTACGACCACCAGGGGAACACCGGACAGGGCGGCGTGCCGCTGCTGGTCATCGACGCGTGGGAGCACGCGTACTACCTGCAGTACGAGAACCGGCGGCCCGACTACGTGAAGGCGATCTGGAACGTGATCGACTTCAGCGACGTCAGCCGCCGTTTCGCCCGCGCCACCCAGGGCGCGCTCGTCACGCCGTAAGCGGTCGCGACACTCGGTTACCCGACGAGCTCGGCCATCGTGCGGAGCGTCTCGAGGTCGCCGTTCAGGATGATCGTGGTGACCGGGCTGTCCTTCCACGCCTCGAGCCGGTCACGGATGCGCTCTTTCGAACCGACGAGTGAGATCTCGTCGGCGAACTGCGTCGGCACGAGCGGGATGGCTTCGTCGCGCCGGCCCTCGAAGAAGAGATCCTGGATCTTGTGGGCCTCGGCCTCGAAACCCATGCGGCTCATCAACTCCATGTGGAAGTTCTTGTCGCGCGCGCCCATGCCCCCGATGTAGAACGCGAGCGCGGCCTTGGTCGGCATGAGTGCCTCTTCGATGTCGTCGCCGATACGACAGCCCATGACGTTCACGCACACCTCGTAGCCGGGCTTGTCGGCCGCGGCCTTCATGCGAGTCGGCGTACACGTCTTGGCGGAACGGCGAGTAGTAGAGCGGCATCCACCCGTCGGCGATCTCGGCCGCGAGCGCGATGTTCTTCGGCCCTTCCGCGCCGAGCAGGATCGGGAGATCGGCGCGCAGCGGATGCGTGATCGAACGCAACGGCTTGCCCAGGCCCCACGATCCCGGCCCCTCGTACGGCATCGAATAGTGCTCGCCGTGAAACTCGACCGGCTCCTCACGTCGCAGGATCCGACGCACGATCTCGACGTACTCGCGGGTGCGCGCCAGCGGCTTGCCGAACGGCTGGCCGTACCAACCCTCGACCACCTGCGGGCCCGACACTCCGAGCCCGAGCGTGAAACGACCGTTCGTCAGGTGATCGATCGTCAGCGCGGCCATCGCGGTCGCCGCGGGAGTGCGCGCCGAGATCTGGACGATGCCGGTACACAAGCGAATGCGCGAGGTGTGGGCGCCGATCCATGCCGCGGGCGTGAACGCATCGGAGCCCCACGCCTCCGCCGTCCACACGGAGTCGTACTCGAGGCGCTCCGCCTCTTGCGCGAGCGCGATCGAGAACGGGTTGGGTTGTGCACCCCAGTAGCCGAGCTGAAGTCCGAGTTTCATGCGCATGGTCTAGCGCGCCGGGCAGACTCACGGCATGAGCGAGACATTCCAAGGCGTGATCGGCCGCGATTGGCGCACCTCGACGCCCTGGTGGCCGCCCGATCCGGCGCCGCCCGCGGGCGCGCCGAACGTACTGATGCTCGTGCTGGACGACGTCGGGATTCGCGCAACTCGGCTGCTACGGATCCGACATCTCGACCCCCACGTTCGACGGTCTCGGCCGCGAACGGGACCCGCTTCACCAACTTCCACACGACCGCGCTGTGCTCCCCCACCCGGGCGTGCCTGCTCAGTGGGCGCAACCACCACCGCAACGGCATGGGCCGCGTCGCCGACCTCGCAGTGGGATACCCCGGCTATTGGGGGCGCATCCCGCGCGAGAACGGCTTCCTGCCCGAGATCCTGCGCGCCAACGGCTACGCGACGTACGCGGTCGGAAAATGGCACCTCACCCCCGACGACGAAACGCACATGGCGTCGTCACGCGCGTCGTGGCCGCTCGCCCGGGGCTTCGACCGTTGGTACGGGTTCCACGGCGGCGAGACGCATCAGTTCGTGCCGTCGCTCTACCACGACAACCACTCGGTGCTCCCGCCCGCCAGCCCGGAGGACGGATACCACCTGAGCGCCGATCTCGCGGACCGCGCCATCGGCTTTCTCGGCGACCTCCGCGCCGTCGACGCCGACCGGCCGTTCTTCTGTTACTTCGCCACGGGCGCTTGCCACTCACCCCACCACGCGCCGAAGGAATGGATCGACCGGTACAAGGGCCACTTCGACGCGGGGTTGGGACGCGTGGCGCGACGACACCTTCGCCCGCCAGATCGCGAACGGCATACTCCCCGCGCACACGCAGCTGTCGCCGCGCCCACACTGGGTTCCCGCGTGGGACTCACTGAAAGCCGAAGACCAAGCGGTCGCGGCGCGCTTCATGGAGTGCTTTGCCGCGTACCTCTCCTACACCGACGCGCAGATCGCCGCGGCTGTCGAAGTTCCTCGCCCACACCGGCGACCTCGACAACACCGTGATCGTCGCGGTCTCCGACAACGGTGCGAGCGCGGAGGGCGGACCGAAGGGATCGATCAACGACGGCCGGTTGATGAACGGCGCGCCCGCCGGCCGTCGGGAACTGCGGGCCCGCATCGACGAGATCGGCGGACCCACCGCACACAACAACTACCCGTGGGGCTGGACGATGGCGGGCAACACACCGTTCAAGCGGTGGAAGCGCGAGGTGCACGAAGGCGGCGTCGCCGATCCGTGCATCGTCTCCGTACCGGGTGTCAGCGGCGGCGGAACCCGGCGCCAGTTCGCGCACGCGATCGACGTGGTGCCGACGATCCTCGAGCTCGACGGGCGTCGAGATGCCCGGCGCCATCGACGGCGTCGAGCAATCGCACCTCGACGGCGTGAGCTTCGCGTCGGTGCTGCACGATCCCGGCGCCGCCGAGACGCACGAGACGCAACACTTCGAGATGCTCGGCTCGCGCGGGATCTACCACCGCGGTTGGAAGGCCGTGACGTTCCATCCCATGGGCGCGATGTACGACGACGGCCTCGACCCCGATGCTCCGTTCGACGACGACGTGTGGGAGCTGTACGACGTGGTCGCCGATCCGTCGGAGACGAACGACCTTGCCGCGGCCGAGCCCGAGCGCCTGGCGGAGATGGTCGAGCTCTGGTGGCGGGAGGCGGAACGCAACGACGTGCTGCCCCTCGACAACCGCCCGCTGTTCGCGATCCTGAATCCGCGCCCGACCACGCCGCCAGTCGCGCTCGACGTACGTGTACTACCCGAACGGTTCGCCGGTGCCGGAGTCGGTGGCCGTGAACGTGCGGAACCGCTCGCACTCGATCACCGCGTCGATCACGGTTCCGGAGGGCGTCGTGCCGGCGGGCACGTTGCTTGCACTCGGATCCGTGCTCGGCGGATTCACTCTGCAACTCGTCGACGGTCGGCTCCGCTACGTGCACAACCTGTACGGCGCGAGCCGCGACATCGTCGACAGCGACACCATCGTCGGTGCGGGCGAACACGAGGCCGCGTTCGTCTTCACCAAGACCGCGGAGTACACCGGCCGCGGCGATCTGGTGCTCGACGGCGAGGTCGTCGGTACCGCCGACATCCCCACTTCACGCCGATGACCTTCTCGTACACCGGTGGCGGGCTGACGTGCGGCTACGAGGTCGGTCCTGCGATCGGTCCCGGCTACGACGCGCCGTTCCGCGCCAACGTCGCCATCGACCGGGTCGTCGTCGACGTCTCCGGCGATCCACACCGCAATCCGGCCGCCGAATACGACAAGATCATGTCGGAACAGTGAGGCGCCGGGCGGCCTTTCTACTCATCGCCTCCGCCGGGAGTGCGTTGCTTCTCGCGGTCGCCGCGCCGAGCGCGCCCGCGCAAACCGTCGGCGAGCACATCGCGGACTACACCGTCGCGATGCAGCTGCAGAAGGACGGCAACCTGCACACGGAAGAGCAGATCGCCTACGACTTCGGCGACACCCCGCATCACGGGATCTACCGCGACCTCGTCGTGAGCGAGAGCTACGACGCGCACAACGATCGGCACTACCGCATCACGAACGTCAGCGTGCAGGCCGACGGCGCATCGACGCCGGTGCAGTTCACACATTCGGGGAGCTACCTCCACATGCGTATCGGCGACCCGAACGTCACGATCTCGGGCGTGCACCACTACACGATCGCCTACGACGTCGCAGGGCGCGGCCCGCACGTTCGCCGACCACCAGGAGCTCTTCTGGGATGCGATCGGGAATCAATGGCCGGTGGCTATCGATCAGGCAACCGTGACTCTGACCGCGCCGGGCAACATCACGCAGCGTCGCGTGCTACACCGGCGCGCCGGGCAGCTCGCTGTCGTGCGACCAGGCCGTGACCCACGGCGCCTCGGCGACGTTCGCGCAGACAGACATCGGGCCGTACGAAGGCCTCACGATCGTCGCGGGGATGCCGCCGGGCACAATCGTGCCCGATCCGCAACCGATCCTCGTGCGCCGCCGCACACTCGCCGACGCCTTCGCAGTTCGGCCGAACACGCTCGTGCCCGCGATTGCGGTCGCGCTCCTGAGCATCGGCGCGGTCCTCGGGCTCGCGTGGCGCACCGGACGCGACCGGCGCTTCGCGGGATCGGCTGTCGACGCCGCCTTCGGGAACGACACCGGGGCCGAGGAACGGGTCGCGCTCGGGCGAGAAGACGCGGGTCCGGTCGAATTCGTCCCGCCGAACGGAATTCTCCCCGGTCAGGTCGGCACGCTCGTCGACGAGCACGCGAACCTCGTCGACGTCACGGCCACGATCGTCGACCTCGCGGTCCGGGGTTGGCTCACGATCACCGACCTCGGCGCCGACGGCGACTACGAGCTGACCGCGACCAAGGTGGCCGGTAAAGGGACCCTGCTGCCGTACGAGACGGAGTTGATGAACGCGCTGTTCGGCACCGGGCCCGACGTGAAGCTCTCCGACTTGAAGTACAAGTTCCGCGCCGAGCTCGCAGTGATCCAGAACGCGATGTACGACGACGTCGTCGCCCAGGGCTGGTACCGCGTCCGCCCGGACAAGACCCGCGTGCGCTACACCGCGATCGCGATCGGTGCGTTGGTGCTCGCGGTGGGGATCACGGTGGTCGTCGGGCTGGGGTCGTCGTTCGCGCTCGTGCCTGCCGCCCTCGTGCTGGGTGCGATCACGCTGCTCGTGGCCGCGCACCGCATGCCGGCGCGCACCGGGAAGGGCGGCGCGATGTTCTCGCGGGTACGCGGCTTCCGGCGCCTGTTCGACGAGGGCGACCAGGGGCTGCGAGAGAAGTTCGCCGAACAACACGAGGTCTTTTCGCAGTACCTGCCGTACGCGATCGTCTTCGGCTGCACCGACAAATGGGCGCGGGTGTTCTCCCAGCTCGACGCCCAGGAGCTCAACACCGGCTGGTACCGAGGCAATGCGCCGTTCAACGCCATCCTGCTCGCGAGCTCGATCAACAACTTCGGGACCGTCGCGACGGGCACGTTGTACGCGAGTCAGCCATCGTCGTCGAGCAGCAGTGGATTCGGCGGCGGCTTCTCGGGCGGCGGAGGTGGCGGGGGCGGCGGCGGCAGTTGGTGAGTGCCGGCCAATCCCGTGCGCCTATTCCTTGCGATGCCGGCGCTGCCAGAGCCGGTCGATCAGTACGCCGATCACGACGGTGACGATCAAGACGTAGATGAGTCGTGTCTTGTGATCGCCGAATACGAAGCCGACCTTGACGTAGCGCGTGTTGTCGATGACGAACGCGACGAGGAGCGCGATCAGCATGACGATCAAGATGACGCGCGCTGCGTCGCGTTTGTCGTGATCGCCGGGTTCGGGCTTCGGGTTCTCCGCGACCACGCGCTGCCTCCTCAGTCTCGCAACGCGCCGTTGCCGGCGGCGAGATAGGTGTCGATGACCCGGTGCATGTGCAGGATGTTGCTCTCCTGGCGGGGATTCAGCCGGGCCCCGGCCCAACCCGCCGACCGCATCCCCTGCTGCACGTTGCCGAGGTTCTCGTAGTCCTGTTCGGTGATCTCGCCCCAGTCGCGATCGCGCCAGTTCTCGAAGAACTTGGGCTTCACCCTGCGCTCATCCGCGGTGGCGGGCGCGTCGCCACTCGAGCACCCACGTGTCCTTGATCGAGCGGTCGGGATCGAGCCCGAGCGGCCGGACACGGAAGAGGATCGCGCTGCCCGGATAGATCGGGCCCGACGACATTTGGGAAGCAGAACACGTCGTCGGCGCTCGTCATCAGCTCGCGCGGAGAGACCCGACACGTCGAAACCGCGCGCCGACAGCAGTTGCATGCGGCGCGCCTGGTACGCCTCGAGCAATGTCTTGCCCGGCGGCGGACCGGTCGCGCGCAGCGCTTCGATCGCGGCGCGCTCTTCGCCGAGGAACGCGCCGCCGAGGCCGCCCACGAGGTTGGCGAGGATCTCGCCCTCGTCGTAGTCGTCGGGACCGAGTTGCAGGCGCGGGCTCGGGCGGAGCTCGCGCCGCGCACCGGGCAGGCGTCCGTAGTGCGCGTGCTTGCCGAACTGCTCGTATTCGATGCTGACGTCGTCGGTCCACGGCAGGATCTGCCGGTGCAGTCCCTGCACGTGGTAGCCCTCGTTGAACGCGTCGACGACCGCCTTCCAGTTGGCGTCGATGATCGTGCTGAGCGACGCGCGGAGTCGCATCTGCTCGAGGTGATACGCACCCAGCAGCTCGGGCAAGCGGATCGAGGAAGTCGAGCAACGGCTCCGCCTTCGCGTCGAGATTGACGAAGACGAAACCGCCCCACGTGTCGAGGCGCACGGGCGCCAGCGCGAGGTCGTCGGGCAGGCCTTCGAACTCCTCCCGGTCCGGTACGTCGACGAGCTTGCCGTCGAGCCCGTAACACCAGCCGTGATATGCGGCAGCGTGATCGCGCCGTCGGCGAAAGAGCCACAGCCGTCGGCGAGCCGTCGACCCCGGTGCAGGCAGGTGTTGTAGAACGCGTGCAGTGCGCCGTCGCCGGCGCGGACGATGACGACCGTCTCCGTACCGATCGTGTACTCGAAGAAGTCGCCGGGCAGTGCGACCTGTTCCTCGCGGCACGCGATCTGCCACACATGCGGCCACAAGCGCGTCGTGCTCGAGCTCGGTGAACTCCCGAGTGGTGTAGCGCTCCTTGGGCACGAAGCCGTCGGAGCGTACGAGCAGGGCCTGGAGTTCGCTCATGTCAGAATCGGACTGTAGTAGCGAGCAGAGGGGCCGCGTTGCAGTTCAATCTTGCAGATCTGTTCGAGCGGGTGGCCGACGCCGTCCCGGATCGCGGCGCCGCGGTCTGCGGTCCGGATCGCTGCACCTACGCCGAGCTCGACGAACGCTCGACCCAGCTCGCGCACGTCCTCGCCGACCGCGGCGGCGAGCCGGGCGGCACGTGGCGCTGTACATGCGCAACTCCATCGAGCATCTCGAGGCGATGTTCGCGTGCTACAAGCTGCGCGCGGTCCCGATCAACGTGAACTACCGCTACGTCGACGACGAACTCGCAGTATCTCCTCGAAGACGCGGACGCGGTCGGGATCGTCCACGACTGTGGCGTCGGCGAACGCGCGGCGCGGGTGGCGGCGCGCTGCCCCGACGTCGGGTTCCTGCATCGACGTCGACGATGCGGGGTTCGCGGCCGATCCGCGCCGGTGCGTCGGTCGCGCGCGATCTCGGGCCCCGCTCCCCCGACGACCACTACGTGCTCTACACCGGTGGCACCACCGGCATGCCGAAGGGCGTGCTGTGGCGGCACGAGGACATCTTCTTCGGCGCGATGGGCGGCGGGAATCCGGGCGGTCCGCCCGATCGAACGGGCCGCCGAGATCGTGGTCTCGGTACTCGACAATCCGCCGCAACGCTTGCGGCCGTTTCTCCCCGCCGACGATCCCGGGCCCGATCAGTTCGTCTCGCTCGCGCTCGGTCCGTTGATGCACGCGAGCGGGCAGTGGTCGGCGATCGGCACGCTTGCTCGGCGGCGGCAAGGTCGTGCTGTACGACCGCACGCAGCGTCGACATGGAATACGTCCTCGATCTCATCGCACGCGAGCACGTGAACGCGATGAATCTCGTCGGCGACGCAAGCGCGCGGCCGCTGCTCGCGGCGTTGGCCGAACGTCCCGATCGTTGGGACACTGTCGTCGCTGCGGCTGCTGGGCTCGGGCGGGAGCATCCTCTCCGCCGACGCCAAGGACGCGTTGATGGCCGCGATCCCTTCGGTGCTCGCCATCGTCGAGGGCATCGGCTCGTCGGAGTCGCCCGCCCAGGCCGTCGCGGTCACGACCCGCGCCGGGGTGACCGCGCCGAACCGTTCGCTCACGTTCGCGGCCAAGGCCGAGACGATGGTGGTCGACGACGATCTCCGGCCGGTGGCGCGCGGCTCGGGCATCGTGGGCCGGCTCGCGACCGGGGCCGCGTACCGCTCGGCTATTACAAAGATCCCGATCGCAGCGCGCGCACGTTCGTCGAGATCGACGGCGAGCGCTGGTCGCTGCCCGGCGACATGGCCACCATCGACGCCGACGGAACGGTGCACCTCCTCGGGCGCGGCTCGCTGTGCATCAACACCGGCGGCGAGAAGGTGTATCCGGAAGAGGTCGAAGCGGTTTTGAAGGGCCATCCGGCGGTCGCCGACGCGGTCGTGATCGGTGCGCCCGACGAGAAGTTCGGCCAGCGGGTCGTAGCGATCGTCGAACCCGTCTCCGGAGCCGCCGCGCCCGATCTCGCCGCGCTGCAGGAACACTGCCGCACCCAGCTCGCGGGCTACAAGGTCCCCCGCGCCGTCCACGTCGTCGACGAGGTAGTACGCACCCCCGCCGGCAAAGCCGACTACACCTGGGCCCGCCAAATCGCCGCCCCGTAAGCCCAACCCTCGAACTGGCGTGAGCTAGGTGCGTATATGGCACCGAACTCACGCCAGTTCACTGGAGTTGCTCGCACTGCGGCTCGGGCGCGGGCACTATGAGGATCTATGCGGCGGGCAGTCAGCGCACTCGCTATCGCGATGGTTGTCGCGGGCTGCAGTGGCAAGGGCGAGCCACGCGGCGACGTCCGCGCACGCGGCGACGTCCGGAGCGACGGCCGCGCCGCCTCAGTTCTGTGTGCCGATCTCGAAGGCGGCCGCGATCGCCGCCGCCGTCACGAGCGCTTCCGACGAGGTTCCGCCTACTTCGACAGCTGCCCGAGCGAAGCTGTTCGGCACCGACTATTGGGCGGTCGAAGTCGAAGGATCGATCACGCCCGACGCTCTCCCGCGGCGGACCGTACGCGTGGGCCGTCTTCGACATCGACGCGCACACCGGCGACATCAAGAGCGTCCGCGCCGGACCAACCGGCTCAACCCCCTCGGACTGGAACGCGCTCCCGATCGCACGAGCCGCTGCCCCTAACAACTCGTACTGGCGTGACTGTGGCATCTATTTGATGCCACAGTCACGCCAGTTCGCCGGGGGGGGTCAGGGTTTGGGGCGGGGGTCCGAGTTCTGGAGGGCCGCGATCACGGCGGGGCCGATGGGCAACGGCGCGCAGCCGTGGGTGGTGCCGCACACGAAGTCGAACTGCGGTTGGGCGGCGCTGTGACACGACGCGCAACTGCCGCCGAAACGGTTCACGACCTTGGCGCCGCCCCGGCTCAGGATCTTGGTGCCCGACGCGGAGATGTCGAGGGAGAAGAACTCCCAGTCGTTCGTCGCCGGACTGAATCCCTTGGCGCGCTTCACCATCGCCTCTTGCGGGAGAGCTGGAGAATCGTCCCGACCGGATAGGTGCCGCCCTTGGCCGACCGGGCGACGGCCAACGCCTGCGCGAGATGCCCGTCGACGTTGGCGACGAAGTGATCACCGACGCGGGTCATCGTGTTGATGTTCTTGAAGTCGGCGGCGGTGAGCTTCGCGTCCTGCGAGCGTCGTCGGCGTCGTGCTCGTCGCGGGCAGAGCTGACGACGGCGTCGGCGTGCTCGGACGGAGTGGCTCGACGACGCCGCCGCACGCCACGAACACGGCGGCCGACACGACGAGCGCGCTGCACCCACACCCAGACGTTGCGCCGGCCGGCCCCACTCCCCCGAGTCATCCGTTGGGATACGGCCCCGACACGCGCTGCGGTTCAGTCTCGGTCGTCGTCGAACCAGCTCCACTGCCAGGGCGTGATCGTTTCCAACGGGCCCGCGAACAGCGGTGTTCGCCCCCGATCGCGCCCGACGCTCTTCCACGATCGGGTCGATCGTCCGCGCCACGTCGAGCGGCGCGCGCATCGAGCCACGTCACCGTGACCCGGCGCCCGTCGTCCGCAGAACGACCACCCGCCCGCGACTCCTTCGAGCGCACACAGCGCAGCGAGGTGCTCCGGATCGGCACCGCCGCGATTCATCCGGCCGCGAGGCTCGTCGACCTCCACGTACACGCCGAGGTTCGGCCGATACGGGACGGCCTCGGCCGAGATCAGCACCCGCGGGCGCGACCGCGGCCGCGCGGAACGGGAACGGACCCGACAGGTGCGCCTTGCGGTGCAGATGGAATCGCCCGACCGCGTGCAGGTCGCGGCCGAGCTGCATGAATTCGCGGAACGTGCGTTCGACGGGTTCGGTCATGAGATACAGCGTCATGTAGTGGATCGGGTCGAGCGGCGCCTCGCTCGACCAGACGGGCGGCGCGGCACGCGGGCGTCGACACCCAACGTTGGCCGTACGCGATCCCGTCGAGCGGATACTGCTCGGGCATGTGATCGAGCTGATGCCACTCGTTGTACGCGTGGTGCTCGTTCGGGATCGGTGATCTCCGTGAACGAGAAGAAACCGACGCTTGATCTTGTTCATTTCGGTCCGTGAGTCGCGCACCGCGATCGTCACGCGCGACGTCGCGCACAATCGACCTTCGTCGTCGCGCATCTCGACGTCCCAGACCCAACTCATCCGGCCCCGGTGGATCGCGGTCCCGACACCGTGCACTGTGCCCGCGCTGACCGGCCGCAGGAAGCTCGTGTTGTTCGACATACCGAGCGGCACCCGGCCTTCCGGCAGCACGCCCCGCGCGGTACCCATCGACGCGAGCGTCTCCGCGATCGCGGCGTACACGCCGCCGTGGATGATCCCCATCGGCTGGCACACGCCGGGGCGGACGGGCAGATGCCCGCGCAGCGGCCGATCTCGTCGGACTCGTCGACGACGAAACCGATGGTCGCGTCGAACGCAGCGTCGATCGGCACGCGGGATTCGTAGGGCGGGTCGAACGGCGGGTTGTTCGGCGGAGAGTCGGTCACGGATGCCGAAGCTAGTGTGACGCGATGGCCGCGGGCACGTGGGAGAGCCACCACGCAATCACCACCTTGATGTTCCGCTACGCCGAGTACGTCGACGCGGCCGACTTCGATGCCATCGCCGACCTGTTCGCCGACGCGATCATCACGAACGAGGGCGTAGAGGGCGAGATCGCCGGCGGCGAGGCGGTCAAGCAGCTGTACGTGAACACCAACAAGGTTCACGACGACGGAACGCTGCGCACCCGCCATCTCACCGCGAACGTGCAGATCGACATCGAGGAGTCGGGCGGGACCGCGACCGCCCGCTCGTGCTTCGTGGTGTTCCAACAGACACCGACACTGCCGCTGCAGCCGATCGTCACCGGCCGTTACCGCGACCGATTCGCTCGCGGCCGGCCGGGGCTGGCGGTTCGCTCAGCGCCACATCATCGTCGATCACGTCGGCGACGTCCGCGAGCACCTCGCGTTCGATCTCGCCGCGTTCCAAGAGCAGCGCCGGAAGTAGTGTCCGCGCCGTGAGCGCGGCCGCCGCCCGACATCTCCTCGTCGTCTTCCAGTCCCGGACCGGCGGGACGCAGGCCCTCGCCGACGCGGTGCGTCGCGGGCGCGACCAGTGACGAGATCGACGAGGTCGAGGTGCGCGTCCGACGCGGCCTTCGATGCCGACGCCGACGACGTGCGCTGGTGCAACGGGATCCTGCTCGGCACGCCGGAGAACTTCGGGTACATGAGCGGCGCGTTGAAAGACTTCTTCGAGCGGATCTACTACGTGCTGCTCGAGGAGACCCGCGGGCTGCCGTACGCGCTGTTCGTGAAGGGTGGCCACGACGGCGAAGGCGCGATCCGCAGCGTCGAGCGCATCGTCACCGGGCTGGCCTGGAAGTCGGTGCTCGCACCCGTACTCGTCGTCGGCGATGTCGACGACGATCGCGCTCGAACGTTGCCACGAGCTCGGCATCACGTTCGCGGCCGGCCTCGAAGCCGAGGTCTTCTGAGTGGACGGCTGCTAGTGGGGCGGAGATGAGCTACGGGATCCTTGCGCTGGTCGTCGCGATCGGATTGCTCGGCCCGATGCTCGCCCTCCTGCCGGGCAAGTTCGCGCCGCCGGTGGTGATCGGCGAGATTTTGGCCGGCGTGATCTTCGGGCGCACGGGAACGCGCACCATCGTGGCGACCGAACCCACGCTCGCGTTCCTCGCCGACATCGGCTTCGCGATCTTGATGTTCATCGTGGCGACGAAGATCCCGCTGCGCGACGAACGTCTGCGCGGCGCGGCGCGCCGCGGTCTGATCGTGTTCGGCGTCACCACCGCGCTCGCGATCATCGTCTCGCCACTCCTCGCCGCGACGCACCGGGTTGCACCGCCCCGCAATCCTGGCGGTGCTGGTCGCGTCGAGCTCGGCCGCGATCGTGCTCCCGATCATCAGCGGGCACGACAACGACGAAGCGATGCTCGTGACGATCGCATGGGTCTCGATCGCCGACGTCGTCACGGTCCTCGCAGTTCCCTTCGTGCTGTCGACGGGCGGATTCGGTCGCGCGCTCGCCGGTGCGGTGTTGGTGGTCGCGGGCGCGGCCGTAGCCGGTCTCATCATCCACCGCATCCTCGGCCTCGGCCCCGTCGAGTCGCTCCGGCACGAGTCGCACCACCGCGACTGGGCAATCGACCTACGGTTCTCGCTCCTGATCCTGTTCACCCTGGCGTGGATCGCGGAACGGTTCGACACCAGCGCGCTCCTCGCCGGTTTCGCGGCCGGCGTGATGGTCTCGCTGGTCGGCGAGCCCCGCCGGCTCACCGAGCAGCTGATCGGCCTCGGCGAAGGGTTCTTCGTTCCGTTGTTCTTCGTCGTGCTCGGCGCGCGCATCGACCTCCGCGCGCTCGTGCATTCGCGCGACGACCTGCTCCTGTTCGCGCTCCTCGCCATCGCGTCCACGCTGGTGCCCGTGGTCGCGGCGATGATCGTCCGGCTGCCCGTGTCGAGCGGACTGCTCGCGGCCGCCGAGATGGGCGTGCCGTCGGCGATCGCGTCGCTGGGCCTCGCGACGAGCGCGTTACGACCCGGTCAGGGTGCGGCGATCATCGCGGCCGCCGCGGTTTCGCTCGCGGTCGCCTCGGTCGGTGCGAGCCGACTCGGGGTGACCGGCCGGGTCAACCCACGCGCACCGGACGCCGAGGCGTGAAGACGAACGTGGCCCCGCCGCTGATCTTCGCCAGCGCGATCTCGTTGGCTTCGGGCCGCGGCTTCGCGTTCGGATCGATGACCGCTTCGTAGGCGAACCGCTCGTCGCCCCGAGTGGCGACCGGATAACACGCGGCCCGTGGGTCGACCGCGTGCACGATCGCGTCGAGGGCACGATCGCCGGCGCCGCCGAGCTGGGCGAACCAGGTGAAGCCGTCGGCCTCGTCGAGAATCGGGCTCGGTCCGAGCGCGAACCGGACGCGCTCGTCGTCGAGCACCTCGATCCGCAGGTCGACGTAGGTGCGCGGCCAGAACATCGGGTGCAGGCGCAACAGATGCGCGATCGCGGCCGCGTCGTGGGTCTCGATCTCGAGCGCGGCGACGAGCCGCTGCGCGGTCATGCCCGCGAGCCCGGTCGACGATCTGCGGCAGCAACTCGAGCGCCACGTCTTCGCCGTAGTGCTGGGCGACAGAAACTGCGAACGCGCGCAACAACAGATGGCTCTGCACCGCGACCTCTTGCAATGCGATCACCAACGCCCGGTGCGACAGGTCCTCGAGCTCGAAGTCGGGATCGAAGTCGCCCGAGTAGTCGTCCCAACCGCCCGGATCGGCGATCGCGCCCGGCGCGTCGGCCGCCGACTCTTCGATTCCGACCGACGCGATCCGAGCCTGCTCGACGATCGCCAGGTTCGGATGCGCCTCGACCGGCGTGAACGACGGGTCGATCGTGATCGTCCAATGGCAGTGCGGCTCGCGGCCCGCCGGAACGCGCGGCGGGCGGTGAAGCGGTCGGACCTGGGCCCGCGCGTTCGTCGCGACCGCGGTCGCGTCGAAGGTGGGGTCTTCGATCGCGTGACACATGCCGTGCACGTATTCCTCGCCCATGGGCTCCACATCGAGGAGCGCACCGCAATGCGCAAGCCAGAACTCACCGTGGTTGGCGTCGTCGACGCGGCACCGGAAGTCCATGAAGTGATGCGGCGCGCCGATGTCGAGCTGGATGTTCTTCAAGATCGTCGGCACGTCGCCGTTCCCGAACTTCAGCGCCTGCTGCGAGCGCCGCGAGTAGATCGGGCTCGCCGCCATCCATTCCTCGATCGCGATCTGTTGCATCTCCTCGCGTTCGCGTCCGGTGTGCACGAGCGGCATCCCGACCCGATCCTGCAGGTGGCCGTGCAAGAGCCACTCGCGGCCGAGCATGGCCAGCTGCGCGCGGGAAAGGTCGTCGAGCTCCATCGTCACTGACCTTTCGCGGCCGCGATCACAGCGTCGATCTCCACGAGGTCAGCGTCCGTGAGCACCAGTCCGCCGGCGGCCGCATTGGCGGCAACTTGTTCGGGCTTGGTCGCGCCCGCGATCACGCTCGCCACGGTCGGCTGCGCCAACAGCCACGCGAACGCGAGCTCGAGGAGCGTGCGCCCCGCGCCCTGCGCCCACGCGTCGAGCGCCTCGACCCGGTTCATCACCGCATCGGAAAGTGCCTGCTCCTGGCGCTCCTCGGGCATGCCCGCGAGCCGCGTCCCCGCGGGCGGAGCGGTGCCGCGCTTGTACTTGCCCGAGAGCACCCCGCTGGCGAGCGGGAAGTAGGGAATGAACGCGACGTCGTGCTTGGCGCACGCGGCGAGTACACCCTGCTTCTCGGGACCGCGGCGCAGCAGGCTGTACTCGTTCTGCACGCTCACGAAACGCGCCCAACCGTTCGTCGCGCTGATGCGAGCCGACTCCTCGATCATCTCCGCGGAGAAGTTGCTGCAACCGATCTCACGGACCTTGCCCGCCCGCACGAGCTCGTCGAGCGCGCCCAGCGTCTCCTCGAGCGGCGTGGCCTGATCGGGAAAGTGCAGCTGATACAAGTCGATGCGATCGGTCCCCAGCCGCTGCAGCGAATCGTCACAGGCCCGCGCGATGTAGGCCGCGCTCGCGCCGCCCTTGCGCTCGTCGTCGATGGGGCCGCCGAACTTGGTCGCGATCAGCGCGTCGTCACGGCGCCCGACGAGCGCGCGCCCGAGGAACTCCTCACTGCGCGTCCCGCCGTAGATGTCGGCGGTATCGAACAGGTTGATGCCTGCGTCGAGCGCGGCATCCACGACCTTCTTCGTGGCCGCCTCGTCGATCCGGCCGCCGAAGTTGTTGCAACCGAGGCCGACGACGGTCGCGTCGAGGGAACCGATGGAGCGAGTCTGCATGGGCCCAGCATGGCCCACCCCCGGCTACGAACCAAGCCGGCTGTTGGCGATCTCGAGGGCAGTGGCGTAGTCGGGCTTGTTGGTGTTCGTGCGGGGCGCTTCGCCGACCAGCAGGTCCCGCGGAACCTTGTACCCCGCGATCTTCGTGCGGCAATGCTCCTGGAGCGCGTCGAGGGTGAGCTCGGGCGCACCGTCACGCAGCTTGACGAGCGCCACCACCCGCTGGCCGAAGCGATCGTCGGGAACTCCCACCACGACCGCGTCGAACACGTCGGGATGGGCGCGGACCGCGGCCTCGACCTCTTCGGGGAAGATCTTCTCGCCGCCGGAGTTGATGCAGCCCGACCCGCGTCCGAAGAGCACGAAGCGGCGCTCGGCGTCGATGGTCGCCCAGTCGCCGGGCACGACCCAGCGCACGCCGTGCGCGTCGGTGCGGAAGGTTGCCGCGGTCTTCACCGGATCCTTCCAGTAGCCCAGCGGGATGTAGCCCTTGCGCGCGAACAGGCCTTCGACACCCGAGCCCGGCTCGAGCGGCTCGAGCGTTTCCGGATCGAGGACCCACGTGCGCCCGTCGGTTGCGAATCGCGGACGGTCCTGTTCGGTACTCGCGCCGACCTCGCTCCCGGCCGCGCCGGTCTCCGACGCGCCGTAGCTGTCGTTCAACACCGCGTTCGGAAACGCGGAGTGGAGTTGCGTCTTCACCGCCGCGCTCAACATCGCGCCGCCGTTACCGAGCCCGATGATCTCCGAGCAGTCCCAACGATCAGGTTCGGCGAGCACCGCTTCGGCGAGCGGCCGCGCCATCGCGTCGCCGATGATGCCGACCGTCGTGGCGTGTTCGGTGACTGCGAGATCGAGCACCCGGCCCGCGTCGAATCCCCGATCGGTGTAGACGACCGCCCGGTTGCCACCGAAGAGCGCGATCAACGTGAGCCATTGCCCGCCGCCGTGCATGAGCGGACCGAGCACCAGCGGGCTCATCCGAAACGACGGCTCCGCGTTGCGCGCGATCTCCGCGGGCTCGGTGATCGGATCGAACACCGAGCCCCCGAGGCAACAGGCGTAGAAGAAGTCTTCGTGGCGCCACATCACGCCCTTGGGCATGCCGGTGGTGCCGCCCGTGTAGAGCATGTACACGTCGTCGGACGAGCGCGGGACGTCGGCGAAGGCCCGCTCCGGACTCGCCGCTTCCCAATCACCCATGCGCACGCGGCGGTCGAAGCGCAGTGCGTCCAGGACCGGGAGGTATTCGTCCTCGACGATCATCGCGACGAGCTCCGCGTCGTCGATCACGTAACGCAACTCGTCGGCGACGTAGCGCCAGTTGACGTTGACCGGGACCGCCCCGCACTTCCAGCACCCCAGCAACGCCTCGACGTATTCGGCGCGATTGCGCGAGTAGATGCCGACCCGTTCGCCGGGCTGCACGCCGATGCCGATCAGATGATTCGCGATCTGATTGGCGGCGCGATCCAATGAACCGCGGCGTGTGGCGCGCGGGCGGCGCGACGAGACACTCGGCGTCGGGGCCCGCGTCGCACAACGTCTCCCACAGATCCGCGAGGTTGTACGTCGGGGCGCGCACGGCTACCCCGCGGCCGCGGCTTCGCGCTGACGCGTCGTGCGGTGCATCGGGTCCTTGTCGAACACCGGGAGCACGTGCTTACCGAACGTCTCGATCGTCTCGTTCGCCAGATCACGTTCCATGCTCGACGACAACAAGCCGAACACGACCTGGTCGACACCCGCGTCGGCGTATTTTCGGATCGCGACCGCGACCTCTTCGGGCGTGCCGTACGGCACTTCACCCATCTTGATGCCCATGTCGAGCTCCTCCGGCGTGGGGTCGGGCAACAACGCCGGCCACTCCGGGACACCCGCCGGGCGCGGGAACGTGTCGAGGTAACGCAACAACAAGCTGCGGTGGTAGCCCATCCCGAGGTCGGCGCCGAGCGTGCGGGCGCGCTGGCCGTCTTCGAGGCACAACAACTGCGTGGTGACCATGATGTTGTCGTTCACGAAGTCGCCGACCGGTTCCGCGTTGCCGATCTCGTTCTTGTAGAGCTCGACGAGCGGCTTCACCGACTCCGGTCCGCCGATCGTGAAGCACAACACGCCGAGGCCCATGCGCGCGGCCTTGGTGAACGTGGCGGGATTGCCGGCCGCGACCCACATCGGCGGATGCGGCGCCGAGTACGGCTTCGGCAGAACGTTGCGCGCGGGCATCGAGAAGAACTTGCCGTCGAAGCCCGGGTAGTCCTCGTGCTTCCACATCTTGCGGAACTCGCCGACGACCTCGTCGAACATCTCCTTGGTGAGGTCGGGGTCGGTGATGCCGAACCCCTTCTGCTCCGTCGTCGACGAACCGCGGCCCATGCCGAACTCGAAGCGCCCCTCGGAAAGGTGATCGAGCATGGCGACGCGCTCGGCGATGCGGGCCGGGTGATTGACCGGCGGCGTCACGTTGAAGATGCCGGAACCAATGTGGATCGACTCCGTCGCCGCGGCGAGATAGCCGAGGAACACCTCGTTCGCCGACAGGTGCGAGTACTCCGTCAGGAAGTGGTGTTCCGTCGCCCACGTGTACTTGAAACCGGAACGGTCGGCGGTCTTGACGATCGCGACCTCGTCCATGATGCGTCGGTGCTCGTCGCCGTTGAACTGCGGCAGTACGCACGCGCTGTTGAAGAGTCCGAACTCCACGATTCCACCGCTCCCTCACGTCGATACGGCGGCCGACGTTACTTCCTGGCCGACAGCAGGCGGCAGCCGAGCCCGCCCGGCGCATTTTCGGGCCGCGAGGTCGCAAGGGCCGGGCAAAGCGGGTACAACGGTGACCAACCGCACGCCTCGAATGGGAGTTAGCAGTGGACGACCGCGAACTGATCGACCGGATCACACACCTGGTCGCCGAGGAACAGAAGATGCAGCAGAGCACCGAGCACGACCCGGCGCAGCTGCGCGAGCTCGAGGTGACCCTCGACCAGCTCTGGGATCTGTTGCGGCAGCGGCGCAGTCAGGAAGAGTTCGGCCGCGACCCGGGTCAGGTTCACGAACGCGACCCGAAGACGGTCGAGGGATTCCTGCAGTAATCGCCGCCGGCCGTTACGCGGCCGGCAAGGCAACCGCGTCGACGCGCTGCTCGTGTTCGGCGCGCATTCGACTGAACGACAGCCACGCCGCGAACCCGGCGATGAGTGCCGCGATCCCGCCGATCGCGAAGCCGGCCCGCGGACCCCACACCGCGGAGATCCACCCGACGATCGGGCTACCGACCGGGGTGCTGCCCAAGAACGCGATGGCGTAGAGGGCCATGACCCGGCCCCGCATCTCGGGCCGCGCGGTGAGCTGCAGCGTGGTGTTGGCGGTGGCGATGAACGCGAACGACGGTCGCGCCCATCACGAACAACGCGATCGCCTCGGTGAAGAGCGTCGGTGCGGCCGCGGCGAGCAGGATCGAGACACCCATCGCGTAGGTCAGCCCGATCAGCCGCCGGTACGAGACGCCCCGCCGTGATGCCGCGGCGAGACCGCCGAGCACCGCGCCCGCGCCCATGGCCGCGGTCAGGCCACCGAAACCGTCCGCACCCAGACCGAATGTGTTCGTCGCGATCAACGGGATCACGACCTGGAAGTTGAACGCGAGCGTGCCGATCACGGCCATCATCAGTAGCGGCGTGCGCAGCGTGCGTTCGGACCACACGTAGTGGAAGCCTTCCCGGAGCTGACCCTTGGCCCGGGGCACGATCGGGACCGGCCGCAGCAGCTTGGCGTTCATCAGCCACAACGCGAGGATCACGGCGGCGTACGACGCGGCGTTGAAGAAGAAGCACGGCGCCAGGCCGACCGTGGCGATGACGACACCGGCGATGGCCGGGCCGACCACCGCGAGCTGTTCATCACGACGCTGTTGAGGCCGACTGCATTCGGCAGTTCCTCGCGGCCGACCATCTCCATCACGAAGGTCTGGCGGGCGGGGTTGTCGATCACGTTGACGAACCCGAGCAGGACCGAGAACACGTAGTCGATCAGGACGGTCGCCGCGCCGACCGCGACGATGAGGCCGAGCCCGAACGCGAGCACGCCCGCGACGATCGACGTCAGGTACAGCAGCTTGCGCTTGTCGAAGCGGTCGGCGATCACGCCGCCCCACGCGCCGAACAACAACATCGGCAGGAACTGCAGTGCCGACTCCACGCCGAGCGCGAAGCCGTTGTTGTGCGTCAGCGTGAGGATGAGCCACGCCTGCGCGAGGCGCTGCATCCACGTGCCACTGACCGAGATGATCTGGCCGATGAAGTACAGGCGGTAGTTGCGGTTCTTCAGCGAAGAGAACGTCGCCCGACCGAGGCTCTTGGCGCGGGTCATGACGGGTCCTCGATGAGCCGTTCGAGCAACGTGGCCGCGCGCTCGAGCAGCGCGCGCTCCTCTGCGGTGAACGTGCGGAGCCGACCCGCGAGATACTCATCGCGCCGACGGCGAATGGTGTCGACGAGCGCGCAGCCCTCGGCCGTCGGCTCGACGAACGCGACGCGCCGGTCCTGCTCGGACGGAACGCGGATCGCGAGCCCCTTCTGCTCCAGCAGGTCGACGACGCGGGTGATCGTGGGCGGCTGGACGCGCTCGGCCTCGGCCAGCTGCGACAAGGTGAGACGCTCGGCCCGGACGATGACCGACAAGGCGGAGAGCTGCGAGGGCGTGATGTCCTCGGGCGCGTGCTGACGCAGGCGCCGGCTCAGCCGCATCACCGCGAAACGCAGTTGCGACGCCAGTTCTGAGCTTCGGATGCGCTGGTCGGTTGCCATACGCTTAGCATAGCTAAATAGCTACGCAAAATATTCCCGGAGGGTGCCTGGGGCCCTCTCTCACCTCTTTCTGTAGCTGAAGTCGTCGTTGCTGGTGGCGAGGGCGCTGAACTCGGCCAACGCGGTGCGGCGGGAGGTGTCCTCGGAGTACCGGGGTGGGGCGGGGGTCTCCTCGACCGCCGGTTCCTCGACCGGTTCGGCCGCGGTGGGCGGCTCGGCCTCGGCGTCGGAGCTCCGGCGCGGGCGGCGGCGGGCCAGGGGCGGGGCGGGCGTGTGCCGTCCGGCGATCCGCAGCGGAAGCGGCGGTGCGACGTCGGGATCGGCCTCGACCTGGGCCGCGGCGATGAACTCCGGAACGATCGGTGGCGCGGCCGAGACGGGCGCGGGCGCGACCACGGGCTCGACGACGGGCGCGACCGCGACCGGTTCGACGACGGCGGGTTCGGGTCGGGCGAGGGGTGCGGACGCGGCCGCCTGCAGCTCGGCTGCCGTCGCGCGCGGGCCGCGAGCTCGTCTCCGAGCATCGCGGCGTGCGCGCGCAGGCGGTCGCCATCGGCACGCGCCCGCACGCTTTCGGCCTCCAGATCGGCGACCCGGGCGCGCAACTCGTCGCGCTCGGACTCGGCTGTCGCCAACTCCCCTTCGGCCGTGCGGCAGGCGTTCGAGGCATCGCGTGCCTCGCGCCGCAGCTTCCCCAGAGTCTTGTCGAGCTCGCGCGAGTGCACGTCGCTCTCATCGGCTTGTCCGCGGTGGTCGGCCTCGATCTCCGCGATCTGCGTCTTGGCCGCGGCAACCGCCAGTTCGGCCTCGGCCCGCGCCTGCTCGGCATCCTGCAGCCGCACTTCGGCCGCGGCCTGCGCCGTGACGGCGGCATCGCGCTCGGCGATCGCGGTCGCGCGCCGCGTCTTCCGACGCGTCGATGCGCGCGCTCAGGTCGGCGATGCGCACCCCGAGGCTCGCGATCTCGGCGTCGCGCTCTTCCACCTGTGCGGTCAGGCGACCGATGGCGCCGTCGCCCGAGGTCAGGTCCGCGAGTTGGGCCGAGAACCGGTCGCGGTCCGAAGCAGCATCGGCGAGTTGCTGCTCGGCGGTTGCCAGCCGGATCATCTCGTCCTCGGCGCCGTGCCGGGCGTTCTCCGTCGCGCGCTGCAGGCTGCGCTCGGCCAACGAACGGGCCGCTTCGGCCCGATCGAGCTCGGCGCGCAGCATCGCTCGCGGACCTTGTTCTTCGCGCAGGCGCGTCACGTATTCGTCGAGCAGGCCGTCGTGCTCCGACAGCGAACTGCGCAGCACGGTCATCTCGTGCACGACGCGCTCGTGCTCTTCTTGGAACCGCTTCAGTTCGTCGGCGATCTGGGCTCGGGCCGCCCGCTCGGCGCGGGTACGTTCCTGCGCGCTGCGCTTCGCTTCTTCGGTGGTGAGGCGGTCGACTTCGCGGCGCAGGGCCGCAGCTTCGTGCTGCGCGTGGGTGCGAGCCGCCAACTCCTCCTGCAGCCGCTGGTGCTCGTCGGCGAGTACGCGGCGCGCCTCTTCCGCGGAGCGGTAGTTGCGGACGGCCGCATTCTCGAGGTCGGCCAGCCGCTGGCGTACAGCCCGGCGACTCGTGTCGACGGTGGGCGGTACTGCGACCGGGTCGACCGTCAGGACCGGTAGCGGTGTCGGCGGGGTATGGGCGCGTTCCCTCTCCGCGAGGAGCTCGTCTAAGAGCATTCGCGATCCACCCGTACGGAGCGACGTGTCGGGAACGCCTTCCGCCGGCCAGTTAACGCCTGACCCACGCATGCCGAGTGTTACTTCGGCCACACTGCGCGCGTTCTTGATCAGCTAGAGCCAGTTTTTCGCGCGGAGTGTGGCCGATGTCGGCCGTTGTTGCTGATGGGCCCCGTCACTGCGGCTGGAGAGTTCGTTCGTCAGGCCGGGCGCCGGTCGCGGGCCAGGGCCTCCTGCACGATCGAGGCCACATGCCGGCCCGCCCGGTCGAACACCCGCGCCGTACCGAGCCCCCGGGAGTCGGCCACTCCCCCGCCCCGCAGCTCGAACAGGAGCCACTCGTCGGCGCGGAACGCTCGGTGGAGCCAGATCGCGTGATCGAGGCTCGCGGTGAAAACCTGGTCCCAGTCGGGCATGAGCGGGTGTGCGCCCAACGCCGCGCCAAGCGGGAACTCGTCGGAGAGATACGCGAAGGCGCAGGCGTGCAGCGCGGGATCGTCGCCCAGATCCCCCCGGGCCCGCATCCAGGCCAGCCCGTACGGCTCGGGATCGGCGCGCCGTGTGAGCTCGTGTCGTTCGAACAAGAGGTTGGTCGGCTCATCGGGCAACGACTCGGGGGGCGGAACGTCGTGCGGCGCAATGACCGCATCGATCTCGGTTCCGTCCTCGGGCGCGTGGAAGCTCGCGATCAGGTTCAGAATCGCGCCGCCCGCCTGGTACGCCACCACCTGTCGAGTCGCGAACGTGCGACTGTCGCGCACGCGCTGCACCTCATAGAGCACGGGCTTGCTCGTCGCCGGCGCGCACGAAGTAGGCGTGCAACGACTGCGGCCGATGGACCGGGTCGACGGTGAGGCACGCGGCCCGCAACGCCTGCGCGACGACCTGGCCGCCGTACAGACGCCCCCATCCGAGGGCCGGACCACCCCCGAGATACGCGTCGGGCTTCACCTTCTCCAACGCGAGGAGCGACGGAAGATCGTTGACCGGATGAATCGAGACCATCGAGCAGGTTCGCGCTCCCACCCCCGCCCGGGCGAAGCGAACGCGGGATTCTCGTTGCCGTGCGTACGCGTGAGCGGTACGCACGGCGCCGAGAATCGCAATTGACTACCGAACTCCGCATTCTCGGGTCAACGCATGCCCTCTGCGGGAACTGTCGACCCGAGAATCAGGGAGCACGCCAAGCCCCTCCGATTCGTCCGTACTTGCCGTCCTTGGTTCTGGACCTAGCAGTCGCCGGGGCGGGCGTTCCAGGCGCGGAGGGCGGGTTGGTCGTGTTCGGAGCCCACGACGCTGATCGACGCGGGATCGAGCGCGAGGTGCGCGCCGGCTTCGGGGCCGAGATCGAGCGCGACGGCCGCGAGAACACGCGACGCGTGCCCGTGGCCGAAGCAGATGACGTCGCCGTCGGCGGCCGCGACGCGATCGACGACGCGCTGCAAGCGTTGCGCGACCTGGTCGATGTTCTCGCCGCCGGGCACCGGTCCGGTCCAGATCGTCCAGTCCGCGAACGCGCCACCGCGTGCTTGGATCTCGACCGACGTGAGCCCCTCGAGCTCGCCGTAGTCCCACTCCGCCAGGTCGTCGTCGAGGCACGGATCCGCGAATCCGGCCAACACCGCCGTCTCCTGCGCCCGGCCCCGCGGGCTCGACAACGCCAACGCGAAGTCGTGACGCGCAAGCGCGGGCGCGAGCGCGGCGGCCGCGGCCCGGCCCGCGTCCGTGAGCGGAATATCGCTCGTACTCGTGTGGCGACCGCTCGCACTCCACTCGGTCTCCGCGTGGCGCACGATCCAGAGCTCGTTCATCGTTCCCCCATTACCCGAGCGCGCCGTTAACCCATTGCCGCGGCCGTGGCCCGCAGCTCGTCGCGGAAATCAGGATGCGCGATCTCGGCGAGCGCGATCGCCCGCTCCCGCACCGTGCGCCCCCGCAGCTCGGCGACGCCGTATTCGGTGATCACCACGTCGACCTGGTGGCGGGGCGTCGTCACCGTCGTGCCCGGCGACGAGCGTCGCCACGATCCGCGACATCGCGACTCCGCCGGCCGACGCGTCGCGGTCGAGGGCAGGCAGAACAACGATCGGTCGCCGAGCTCGAGTCCCGACTGCGCGACGAAGTCCTCGTGACCGCCGATGCCCGAGAACTGACCGCCGCCGAGTCGGTCGGCCGCGACCTGTCCGTAGAGGTCGACCGCGAGCGCGCCGTTGATCGACACCACGTGGTGGTTGTGCGCGATCGTGTCGCGGCGCGTTCACGACGTCGACGGGCAGGAAGCGCACCTCGGGGTTCCCGTCGAGCCACGCGTAGAGCTCGGCCGTGCCGAGCGCGAACGTCGAGATCGAGATACCCGCGGTACTCGCCCTTGCGCGCGTTCGTCACCTTGCCCGCCTGGTGCAGTCGCATCAGGCCGGTCGTGAACATCTCGGAGTGAATGCCGAAGTCGCCGTCCGGGCCCTCGGCCAGAACCTCGACGATCGTCGACGGCACGCCGCCGATACCCGTCTGCAACGTCGAGCCATCCGTGACGAAACCGCGCGCGAGGGCGGCGATGGCGCGATCGACGTCGTCGGGAACGTCGTCGGCGCAACACGAACGGCGGCGCGTCGTTGCGCACGATCGCGTCGACCTCGTCGACGTGCAGCGTGTGCGGGTACTCGCGGCGGTATCCCGAGCGTGCGCGGGAACTGTTCGGTTCACCTCGACGATGAGGAGCCGGTCCGGATCGAGCGCGGCGCGGTGCAGCTCCGCCAACTGTGGCGCCCGCGTGCAGCGAGAGGCTCATGAATCCGTCGGCGTCGGGCGGGGTGGCAGCCGTTGTCATGACCCGCGGCGCGAACTGCTCGGCGATCGTCACGAAGCGGCGGAAGTCGGCCGGGATGAACTCGACGTTGCCGCCCGCGTCGCGCAGCGCCCGTTCGGCGGGCCCGAAGAATCCACTCCGCAGCCGCACCCCGGGCTGGGTGAACACCGTGAAGTAGTCGAGCAGCAACGCGCCGAAGACCTCGAGCTGTTGCCAGTCGTCGCGCCGACCGAGGGCGTGCAGGAATCCGCCGGGTATCCCCGGGCCGAGGGGCATGGCCAGCGTGTCGCTCGGCCGTAGGAGCGCGGCCGCGTCGTCGGCACTGACCTCTCGTTCTTTCACCGTCAGCGCCGCGCCGTCATTGCTCGACGGCCGTCATTGCTCGGCAGGCGGCGAGATCACGTTGTTGACGGTGCGGGTCGCGCCGTTGACCCGTTCGAGCACGGCGGTGAGCACAGCCAACGCCTTGGCCGTGGCCTCGAGGTTCTGGCGGATCGCCTTGGCTTGCACCTCGCCCCGCTCCGCGGTCGCGGTGAGCAGGTCGATCGGGCCGCGTACGACGCGGTCGAGCTCGCGCGCGCCCGGAACCTTGCGCACCGCGTCGACCGCTGCGCTCGCGAGCGACGCCGCGTGCCCGACGACCTCGTTCAATACGCTCGACTCGCGGTCGGCGATCTGCAACACGTTGGCGACGTCGCGCTGCGCCTGGGTCGCGATACCGATCGCGTTGCGCACCAGCCCCGACACGGTCGGGTCTTCGGTGGCCTTGGCCAACGCCCGCATCTGGCGGAGCGCGTCGTTCACGACCTCCTGCTCGTCGGCGTAACGCCCGTTGCGCACCTGGGCGCGCACGAAATCGTCGAGCTGCGGCGGCAACGACACGTCCATGTTGCGGGCCTAGACCGTGAGCACGGTGCGCAGGCCAATGCCGGCGGTCATGTCGGCGAAGGCCTCGTTGATCTCCGCGAGCGGACGCCGGGCCGTGATCATGCCCTCGAGATCGATCCGACCGGAACGCCAGAGATCGAGAAGGCGCGGGATGTCGCGGCGCCCGTTGCAGCTGCCGAGCAGGCAGCCCATCAGCTTGCGCTCGGTGAGCGTGAAGATGACGGGCGGTGCGAGCGAAACCGTCTGGTCCAGCCCACCCGCGCCGACCATGACCGTCGTGCCGCCGTTGCGTGTTGCCCAGATGCACGTCTCGATGACCGCGCCCGCGCCGACCGCGTCGAACGCGTAGTCGACACCGATGCCGCTCGTCAGCTGTTGCACCGCGCCGAGCACATCGTCGTTGACGGGATCGACGACGTCGGTGGCGCCGAACTTCAGCGCCGTCTCGCGCCGGTTCGGGTTCGGATCGGAGACGATGATCTTGGTTGCGCCCGCGAGCTGCGCGCCCTGCACGATCGAGATGCCGATGCCGCCCGCGCCGGCCACGAGGACCGTCGCGCCCTCGGGCACGCGCGCCGTGTTGAGGACCGCGCCCACCCCGGTCTGCACCGCGCAGCCGATCACACACGCCACGTCGAGGGGCGTGTCGGGCGCGACTTTGATCGCACCGGTCTCGGTCGTGATCACGTACTCCGCGAACCCTCCGAGGCCGACGCCCCGCAGTATCGGCGAGCCGTGCCGTGACAACGGCGTACTCCCGTCGGTGAACATGCCCGTCGTGATCGACTGCGCGTTCACACAGCAGCCGTATTCCCCGCGCGCGCACCAGTAACACGCGTTGCACACCGGGACCGGCGTGAGCACGACCTTGTCGCCGGGCACGACCGACGTGACCCCGGGACCGACGGCGTCCACGACGCCCGCGGCTTCGTGACCCAACACCGTCGGCGCCACGAAGGGGTACGTGCCGTTCACCAACGAGAGGTCGGAGTGGCACACGCCGCAGTGCGAGACGCGCACGCGCACCTCGCCCACTCGAGGATCTTCGATGTCGATGTCGTCGACGATCAAGAGCGGCTTTTCCGACGCTTCGAGCAGGGCGGCGCGCATGACCGAACCGTAGCCCGTACTCGCCGTCGGCGACCTTGTCCCGGCTAGCGTCGCCGAACCATGGACATCTTCGACATCTGGGTCAACCTCGTCACCGAACGGTCGGCGCACGAATTCGTGACGCAAGAGGGCTACGAGAACATCCCCGGCTACCTCGGCAGCAACGAAGGCCCGACCGGCGTCGACACGCTGCTGTCGACGATGGACGAGCTCGGCGTGGCGACCGGCGTGTTCACCGGCGGTCTCGATCGCAACACCGACAAGCTCCTCGACATCTGTTCGGCCCACCCGGGTCGATTCCTGGTGGCCGGTGGCGTCGGCGATCCGTCGCGCCCGGGCCGTCAGGTCAAGCGGTTGCGCGAGCTCGCACAACACCCGGCGTTCTGCATGGTGCGCGTCATGCCGCTCGCGTCGCAGGTTCCGACCAACGACGCGCGGCACTATCCGATCTATCAGGTGTGCGAAGAGCTCGGGCTGCCGGTCGGCATCAATGCCGGTATCCCGGGGCCGCGCGTTCGTTCGCGCGTGCAGCACCCCGAGCTACTCGAAGATGTGTTGATCGACTTCCCCGACCTGACGGTGATCGTCGCGCACATGGGGCACCCGTACGAAGAGCTCCTCATGAACTACATGCGCAAGTGGTCGAACCTCTATGTCTCGTGCACCGCATACGCGCCGCGGTACATGGACCCGAACCTCGTTGCGTTCATGAACACCAAGACGTACCGGGGCCGCGTGCTCTGGGGCAGCGACGAGCCGTGGTTCCCGATGCGGCGATCGTTGAGCGAGGCGAAGGAGCTGCCGCTCGACGACGAGGCGATGGCGTTGTTCCTGGGCGGGACGGCGCGGCGCCTGCTCGGGCAGCGATCGCCACAAGTAGGGGCGGCTTCGGCGCCGAAATCTAGAGGGTGCAGTCGACCGACCCGCACCGCGGGATCGAACGCGCCGCCGCCGGGCTGGTACCCCGACCCGTGGCAGGTCGCCCCGACCCGTTGGTGGGACGGCATCACCTGGACCGGCTTCACTGCGCCGGGGGCGGTAACCCCCCAACTCGCTCCGGCCCCGGGGGCGTTGCCGGTGGCCCGGGACGACGTCCGGGGCGGCGGCATCGTCCTGCTCGGGTTCTTCGGCGCCCTCGCCCTCTCGGTGATATTCGCCGAGATGGCGTCCGCGGCCGGCGTCCGCCCCCTGACCGTCCCCAGCTTGTTGGTCAGCGTGGCCGGGCTCTGGTCGGGGTTCGTCATGACCGCGTACATCGTGAGCCACCGCCGCGTCGGTGGCACGCTCGCCGACCTCGGCTTCTACGTGCCGACCCGCGACGAGCTCGGTCTCGGCGTCGGCATCGGCTTCGTCACGTTGGTCGTCGCGAGCCGGGTCAACGCCGTGCTGTTGACCCTCTTTCCCGATCAGGGTGGCGGCACCGGATTGTTCGTGGTCGCGAGCCCGAGTCACGCCTACGCGATCGCTTTCGGCGTGGTCGCGTGCTTCGGCGCGCCCGTCGTCGAAGAGCTCTTCTTCCGCGGCCTGGTGCAGACCGGTGCTGACCCGCCAGCTCGGCGTCGCGCCCGCGATCGTCGCTGCAGGCGATGCTGTTCGGCGCCGCGCACTTCCAACTCGGCATGACCTTCAACCAGGCCGCCGTGCGCTGCGGAACCGTGATGGTGTTCGGTCTGTTCGCGGCTGCCTACGCGCCCGCACCGGCCGACTCGGCGCGGGCATGGCCGCGCACTCCACCTACAACGTCGCTCGTGACGCTCGTCACCCTCGCGCGCTCGATCACCAGCAGCTCAGTCGTTAGCTCGTCGGGAGCCGCGCGGCGGCTTGAGCGAGTTGCGCGCCCGACCGCGATCGTTCTGCGACAGAGACACCTTGCGCAGCCGCACGTTCTTCGGCGTGACCTCGACGCACTCGTCGTCGGTGATGAACTCGAGCGCCTGCTCGAGCGACATCGCCCGCGGCGGCACCAGACGGACGAGATCGTCGGAACCGGAAGCTCGGTGGTTCGTGAGCTGCTTTTCCTTGGTGGGGTTCACGTCCATCTCGTCGGCACGCGCGTTCTCGCCGACGATCATGCCCTCGTAGACCTCGACGCCCGGCCCGATGAGCATCGCGCCCGCGCTCCTGCAGGTTCATCAGCGCGTACGCGGTCGTCATGCCGCGCCGGTCGGCGACCAAGCTGCCCGTGGGACGGGTGCGCAGCTCGCCGAACCACGGCGCCCAACCGTCGAACACGTGGTGCAACATGCCGGTGCCGCGCGTCTCGGTCATGAACTCGGTGCGGAACCCGATGAGGCCGCGCGCCGGGACCCGGAAGTCGATGCGGACCCAACCGGTGCCGTGGTTGACCATCTGCTCCATGCGGCCCTTGCGCAGCGCGAGGAGTTGCGTCACGACACCGAGGTAGTCCTCGGGCACGTCGACGGTGAGCAGCTCGACCGGCTCGTGGCGCTTGCCGTCGATCTCGCGCACGACAACCTGCGGCTTGCCGACGGTGAGCTCGAAACCCTCGCGGCGCATCGTCTCGACGAGCACCGCGAGCTGGAGCTCGCCCCGGCCCTGCACTTCCCACGCGTCGGGACGCTCGGTCTCGAGCACGCGCAGCGACACGTTGCCGACGAGCTCCGACTGCAGCCGGCTCTCGACCTGACGCGCGGTGAGCTTCTTGCCGTCCTGGCCCGCGAGCACCGAAGTGTTGATGCCGACCGTCATCGACAGCTCGGCTCGTCGATGATCAGCGGCGGCAACGGACGCGGATCGTCGACGTCGGCGAGCGTCTCGCCGATCGTGATCTCGGGGATACCGGCTACCGCGATGATGTCGCCCGGTCCGGCTTCCTCGGCGGGGACGCGATCGAGCGCGTCGGTGAGGAACAACTCGACGATCTTCACGCGTTCGATCGTGCCGTCGATGCGGCACCACGCGACCTGCTGGCCCTTGCGCACACGACCGTTGCGCACGCGGCACAGCGCGAGCCGACCGAGGTACGGCGACGCGTCGAGGTTCGTGACGATCGCCTGGAAGGGAACGCCTTCGTCGTACTCGGGCGCGGGGATACGGTCGAGGATCAGCTCACACAGCGGCTTGAGGTCGCTGCCCTCGACATCGGCGTCGAGCGACGCCCAACCGACACGCGCGTTGGAGTAGACGATCGGGAACTCGATCTGGTGCTCGTCGGCGCCGAGATCGATGAAGAGCTCGTACACCTCGTCGAGCACTTCCGCGATCCGCGCGTCGGGCCGGTCGACCTTGTTCACGACGAGGATGACGGGCAGGTGCGCTTCGAGCGTCTTGCGCAACACGAAACGGGTCTGCGGGAGCGGACCTTCGCTCGCGTCGACGAGGAGCAGCACTCCGTCGACCATGGCGAGCGCCCGCTCGACCTCGCCGCCGAAGTCGGCGTGGCCCGGCGTGTCGACGATGTTCAGCGTCACGTCGCCGTACTTCACCGCCGTGTTCTTGGCGAGGATCGTGATGCCCTTCTCGCGCTCCAGGTCGTTCGAGTCCATGACCCGCTCGTTGATGTCCTGGTTGGCGCGGAACGCTCCCGACTGCCAGAGCAGCGCGTCGACAAGGGTGGTCTTGCCGTGGTCGACGTGGGCGATGATCGCCACATTGCGCAGGTCTTCGCGCGCGGTCATGAGAACTCCAGTTCGGGGGGAGCCTCCAGTGTAGGGGCGGGTGGGGTGAATCCCAGTCACCGGGACTCACCCCACCCGGGGGGCTACACGGCCGGAGTGGCCGGCGTGCGGGCGATCACGAACGGGTCACGAGCGGGGTGGCGGCTGCTCGCACCGATCGAGATGTGGCCGGTCGGGACGAGATGCGCGTCGGAAGTGAAGCCGAACTCGAGGAACGGCGCACAGTGGGTCGCGAAGTCGAAACCGTCGACGCCGCCGTAGTTGTTGAAGCGGAACCGGAGCGTGTGGCCGTCGGCGCCCACCGTCAGGGAGTCGTTCTTCTCGAGCCGGACCGCGTGCACGCCGATCAACTTCCCGGTGGTCGCGATCTCACCCGAGAACACACGATCGTGCATCGCCGAGTGCGTCACGCGCACGTGCCAGCCGGTCGAGTCGTGCCAGACCCGTACGCCGGGGTCCTGCGCGGGACGACCGTTCGTCCACGCAGGCCACGCGTCGGCGTGACCGGCGGGCAGGCATGTTGTCGGTGTGGGGGCCGGGGCGGCCGTTGTCGTGGTTGCAAACGCGGGAATCGTCGTGCCGATCACGAGTGCGGCGGCAACCGTGCCCACCACAGTGATCCTCTTCATACTCAGGTGTTGCATCTCATCCTCCGGAGATCGGAAATGGGGAACCCGTCCGAGTTGAGAATCGCCCGGGAATGTGAGGGGAACGCGAAGCCGGCGTGCGGACCCTGCGAGCGATCGCGGGTCGTCGACGGGGTACCTCCCGGTTTGGTAGACCGGCCGTCATGACCGACACCAATGGAACGACTGCACCCGGGTTCGAAGCCGTGCGCGACGCGTTCGACGCGAACTTCGCCAAGGACCTCGAGATCGGCGCGTCGTTCAGCGCGTACCACCGCGGCGAAAAGGTGGTCGATCTCTGGGGCGGTGTCGCCGACGCAGAACGGAAACGCCCGTGGGACGAGAACACGCTCGCCCTCGTCTTCTCCACCACGAAGGGCGCAACCGCGGTGTGCGCCAACAAGCTCGCGCAGGAGGGCGCGCTCGATGTCGACGTGCCCGTCGCGAAGTACTGGCCCGAGTTCGCGGCCGGAGGCAAGAGCGAGATTCCGGTGTCGTATCTGTTGTCGCACCAAGCGGGGCTCGCGTGGATCGACGGTCGAGATGTCGCTCGACCAGGCGCTGTCGTGGGATCCCGGTCGTCGACGTGCTCGCGCAACAGGTACCGCACTGGGAGCCGGGTTCGAAGCACGGCTACCACGCGATCACCTACGGATAGCTCGTCGGTGAAGTGATCCGGCGCGTGACCGGCAAGAGCGGTCGGCAACGTACTTCCACGAACAGGTCGCGCAACCGCTCGGGCTCGACTTCTGGATCGGGCTCCCGGAATCGGAGGAACCGCGCGTCGCGCCGCTCGTCGGTGGCCTCGCCGACCCGAGCCTCACCGAAGATCCCGAAGTCGCGAAGTTCGTCAACGACATCATGGGCCCCGACACGACGCTCGGTCAAGCGCGCTGTTCGCTCCCGGCGGCGCCTACTCGGATCCCGAACGTGTGGAACACGCGCGCGCTGCACGCGGCCGAAGTACCGGCCGCCAACGGCATCGGCGACGCGCGTTCGATCGCGCGCATGTACGCCGCGTGCATCGGCACCGTCGACGGCATCCGGATCCTGACCGAAGAGCAACTGCGCCGCGCGACGACCGCAACTCACCACCGGTCCGAACACCGTGCTGCTCGACATGGACATCCAGTTCGGGCTCGGCTTCATGCTCCGGTCGAGCCTGATCGAGCTCGGCGGACCCCGCGCGTTCGGCCACTTCGGCGCGGGCGGTTCGGTCGGTTGGGCCGACCCCGACGCGGAGATGACGTTCGGCTACGTCATGAACCGGATGGACATGGGCCTGGCGGGCGACGTCCGCAGCTACGACCTGATCAACGCCTGCTACGCCGCGATCCACTGATGCCTGATCCACATATGCCTGATCCACATCTGGACGTCGCGCCCGCGATCGACCCGGATGTGCCGTTCGAGCGGCGGGCAGCTCGACGACACCTCGTGGGTCGACATCGCACGCGGGCTGGCTCGCGCGGCGCCGACGACGTATACGCCCACGTCGTGGCGACGGTCGACGTTCCGCCAGGGCCGGGTCTGGCGCTACGAGCGCTGGATCGACGAACCGCGTATGGGCGCGGGCGGCTCGATCGCCAAGCCCGGGCATCCGGTCCTGGCCGAGACGCAGAACGCGATCGCCGCGAAGTACAAGGTGCACTTCGACGGATTCGGCTTCGCGTACTACCGCGACTCGCGCGACAGCGTCGCGATGCACCGCGACCGCGAGATGCGCTGGCTCGAAGACACCGTCGTCGCGATCCTCACCCTCGGCGCGACAGCGACCGTTCCTCGTCCAACGGCGCAACACGCGTGATCGCTCCACGGCGCGCGACCTCTCCCCCGCGAGCGGCGACCTCATGGTGTTCGGCGGTCGCTTCCAGTCCGACTGGTTGCACGGCGTACCGAAGACGCGCCAGGCCGTGCGGGGCCGGATCTCGGCGCAGTGGCGCTACACGACCAAGCGCGGCCGCCCCGACACCCAACCCGGCTACTACGCCCCCCGCGAGTTTTCCAAGCGGTCCGGCCGGTAGCGCAACGAAGCGACGAAGACGTCCACGTCGTCCGACTCGCTTGGGAGCGCGGACCGCACCGTACCGATTCGCACCCATCCCGAGGACTCGTACAGGGTCACCGCCGCTCGCAACTCGACCCACACATCGAGTATGGGAATGAGTCCGCGGAATCGTGCGGCATCCGTCGCCGCGTCGAGCAGAGCCCGGCCGACACCCTCACGCCGATGTTCGACCGCGGAGAACAGTCGTGCGACAACCGCGAGCTGGGCCGGCTGCACGCCCAGCGCATCACACGCCAGCGCCACCGTCTCACTCTCGGTGCTCCGGTGCAGGGCGACGTGACCCACTACGTCGTCGTCGACGGTGGCAACGAACGCGACGAGGGATGGCGGCTCGGTCAGCAATCGAACGAAGTCGTTGTCCGCCAGACGAGGGGGATAGCCATCGACGCGGCGAACCTCCGCGACGAGTCGAGCACAATCGTCGAGATCATCGTCGGTGCGCTCGCGAAGCACGACCATCGCACCTCCAGGACTTCGGGCCTTCGCGCCGAAGCGTCGAGATCGCCGGTCATCGGGTGCGTGCCGCGGCTTTCGCTGTCGCGGTACGCGGTCTCGGCCATGCGCGGCGCCGAACACGACCTCGCCCGGGCTCGCGCCGTCGACGTGACCCATGATCCCTTTGTAGAGGCGATAGCCGAGCAGCTCGAGCAGCCGGTCGGGGAACGTCGCCGCGACCTCGGGCGGGATGCCGAGGTACGGGTTCTGCTGCTGACGCACGAAGCCCGGGCAGTACTGCACGTTCACGCCGCAGCGCCACACGTCGGTCGTCGTGTTCGCACCGCCGCCGTGCCAGAGCGATCCGTGGAAGATCATCACCGAGCCCGCCGGCTCATCTCGCAGCGCGCGCACTTCCAAGCCGTCGAGCGCGCCGGCTCGTCGGGCGTACCGGCGAAGAGGTGCGAAGCCGGGAACGAAGCGCGTGCCGCCGTTCGTCGGCGGTGAAGTCGTCGAGCGCCCACATCGCTCGTGACCATCATCGGCGCGTGCGGGCGTTGCAGGTGGCGCGACATCACGATGTCGTCGCCGTGCATCGGTTGCTCGCTCTCGCCCGGCCCGATGTCGATCGCGGTCATGCCCGAGAGCAGGCAGCCGCGGTCGAGCACCCGCTCGACGATCGGGAGCACGTTGGTCGATGCAGCGGCATCGCCTGGAAGACCGGCGTCCTTGGCCAGCAGGTTGTACATCCGCCGGGTCGCGTGTCCTTCGGCCGCGGTTCCCTTCGGCTCGACGTGGAGCTCGCGCTCCAACCGCCGGATCGTGTCGCGCAGCGTCTCCACCAGCTCGGGTTCGATCGCGTCCTCGACGATCGTGTAGCCGTCGACGTCGATGCGGGCGAGATGGTCGAAAATCGCTGGGTTCGGCGAGCGTCACCATGACACCATCTCCGACATGGAGCCGCTCGACAACCCCGTTTGGCACGCGCTGACCGGCCCGCAGGCCCGATTCTCGGAAGGCAGCAGCCTGGCGCTGCGCTACCAGACCGATGTCGCCGACGTTCGCCGCACTACCCGACGAGGTCGGGGCCGATGCCTGGGACGCGCTGGCCGGGCTCGTCGGGCCGGGCGGCGCCGCAGTCCTCTTCCGGCCCGCGCGCTGTCACGTGCCACGCGACTGGGAGAGTCGTCGATCCGCATGAACTCCCTGCAGATGATCGCGACCGAGACGATCGGCGAACCGCGATCGGCGCGTTCGTGCGGCTCGGCCCGTCCGACGTCGCCGAGATGCTCGCGCTCGTCGAACGGACGAAGCCCGGACCGTTCGCGCGACGGACGGTCGAGCTCGGCACGTACCTCGGCTATCGCCGTCGCCGGCGACGACGGTCGAACTCGTCGCGATGACCGGCGAGCGCGTCCATCCCGCCGGATACACCGAGCTGAGCGCGGTGTGCACCGACGCCGAAGCCCGCAAGCAAGGCCTCGCGACCCGACTCGTCCGCGCGGTCGCGGCCGGCATCGAAGCACGCGGCGAGACGCCGATCCTGCACGTGCTCGCGGAGAACCACACCGCGATCCGTGTCTACGAGGCGCTCGGCTTCACGACCCGCGTCCGCGTTCGAGACACTCATCCTCCGAGCGCCGAGCTGATCTCCGTCGACGACCGCTTCCGGAGCGGCGACCCCGGCCTCGACGACGAGCGTCGCCAGATCCCGGTAACGCGGGTCGCGCACCGCGAACTGCGCGCTCAGAAACGCGCAGCGCGTCGGCCGCGACGAACGGGCGGTGACCGTCGTCGGGTTCGCGGCGCAGACGCTCGGCCAGCACCGCGGGCTCGACACGCAGGTACACGCAAACACGTCCGCGTCATGCAACGCTGCGGCCGCCTGCGGTTCCAGGGGCGCGGCGGCCGCGGCCGCGATCACCGCCGGAGTGGGGCTGTGCAGCGACGCGACCAGCGATCTCTGCCTCGCGGCGGTGCAATCCGTCCGCGCCTTCGACTGACTGCGAGCTCCCGCGCGGTTTGCCCGGTTCGGTCCTGCAACACGGCGTCGTTGTCGAGGAAGACACGATCCAGGCGCGCGCGCGAGCAGCTGCCCGATCGTCGACTTGCCCGAAGCCATCAGCCCGAGAACACGACATGACGGGTCCCCGGCACGCCCGGAACCTAGGTCGCCGACCGGCCTGCAACCAGGATGGCGCCAAGGTCAAAGTTGTGTGCAAGGGCGGGTTTTGATCGGGCCTGCGGAGCCCTTGCTTCGATAGATTGCCGGGTCATGCGCGTGCCCCCTGCCCGGGTGTGCTTCCCGGCCGAAGACCGCGCCGAGATCCTCGCCCGGATCGATCAAGCCCTCACCAGCGGCCAACTCACGCTGGGCCCCATCGGCCGAGAGCTCGAAGCCGCGTTCGCCAAGCGCCACTCGACCGAACACGCGGTCGCCGTGAGCTCGGGCACCAGCGCCCTCGAGATCATCCTGCGGACGCTCGACGTCGAGGGCCGCGAGGTCATCGTCCCCGCCAACACGTTCTTCGCCACCGCGGCCGCCGCGGTTCACGCCGGCGCCCGAGTGGTGTTCGTCGACTGCGACCCGGAGACGATGGCGTTCGACCTCGCCGACGTCGAGGCGCACATCACGCCCGACACCGCGGCCGTCGTCGCGGTCCACATCGGCGGCCTGATCAGCCCGGCGGTTCCCGCCCTCGCCGCAGCTGTGCCGCGGCGCGCGGCGTGCATCTCGTCGAGGACGCGGCCCACGCGCACGGCAGCGCGCTCGGCGGGAAGAGCGCCGGCACCTTCGGCGTCGCCGGCTGCGTTCTCCTTCTACCCGACCAAGGTCATGGCCGGCGGCGAGGGCGGCATGATCGTCACCGACGACGAAGCGTTGGTCGAGGCCGCCCACACTTACCGCGATCAGGGCAAGGGTTCGTTCCTCGCCAACTTCCACACGCGGCTCGGCGCGAACTGGCGCATGAGCGAGCCGCACGCGGCGATCGTCCAGTCGCAGCTCGGTCGGCTCGACGAGTTCATCGCGGCCCGGCAGGCGCTCGCCAAGCGCTACGACGCGGCCGTCGACGATCTCGGCCTGCAGCCGTTGCACATTCCTGCCGACGCGCACTGCAACTACTACAAGTACATCGCGTACCTGCCCGACGGGATCGATCGCGCCGCGCTGAAGCAGATCATGCGCGAGCGCTTCGACGTCGGTCTCTCGGGCGAGGTCTACGACACTCCCCTGCACCAGCAGCCGGTGTTCGCCGCCTTCGCCGACCGCGCGCTGCCGGGTGCGGAGCTCATCGGCGCGCGGCACATCTGCCTACCGTTGTATCCGTCGCTCAGCGAGAGCGATGCCGACTATGTCGTGGAGTCCCTCGGGACCGCGCTCGCGCGAGATGGGTGCCCAGTGAGCAACGAACTGATTGCGATCACCGGTGGTTCCGGATTCGTCGGGTCACACGTCGTCGACGCCCTGCTCGGCGCGGGCTACGACGTGCGCGTCATCGACCCGAAGCCGCCGTCGCAGGCGAACGTCGAGTGGGCCGACGTCGACATGCTCGACCAGGACTCCGTCACCGACGCCCTGAAGAACGCGCACGCCGTGTTCCACCTCGCGGCCATGGCCGACGTGAACGACATCGTCGCCGACCCGGCCGAGAGCGTCGCCCTGAACACGTTGGGCGTGGCGCGCGTGCTCGAAGGCGCACGGCGGGCCGACGCGGGGCGCGTCATCGTGTCGAGCACGGTGTGGGTCTACGCGGCAACGCACGGCGACGTCGTCGACGAGACCACGCTCTTCGACCTCGACACCGACCGCCACCTCTACGTATCGGAGAAGATCGCGGCCGAGATGTTCTGCCGCGACTACGCGAACCTGTTCGGCCGCCCGTTCACCGTCTTGCGCTACGGCATTCCCTTCGGGCCCCGCATGCGCAGCGATCTCGTCGTCGCCGCGTTCTTGTTGCGCGCGATGCGGGGCGAGGCCCTGCGCATCGACGGCGACGGCTCGCAGGAGCGTCGCTTCGTCTACGTCGAAGACCTCGCGGCCGCGCACGTGCTCGCGTTGAAGCCCGCCGCGAAGAACCGCACGTACAACCTCGAGTCGTCGGAGGCCACCTCGATCCGCCAGTTGGCGGAGACGGTGCGCGATCTCGTCGGCGACGTCGAGGTGACGTTCGGCCCGACCCGACCCGGCGACTACCGCGCCCGCATCGTGCAGAGCGACCGGGCCCGCGAAGAGATCGGCTGGGTCCCCCAGCACACCTTCGCGGAAGGGATGCGCAAGACTCTCGCCTGGTATCGAGAGCAGCAAGCCGACTCGTGAGCGAGCCCACACCGCGCCGGATCGCGGTGGTTCCCGCGTACAACGAGGAGCCGATCGGTCGCGACGGTGCTGGAAGAGCTCTACCCACTCGTCGACGAACTGGTCGTCGTCGACGACGGCTCGACCGACAACACCCGGGCCGAGATCGAGCGCTGGATGGCGCTCGGCCGCCCGCACTGCCGTCTGCTCGTCCACGAAGTCAACCGCGGGATGTCCGAGGCGTATCTCACCGCGTTGAACGAGTTGCGCGACCGGCTCGCACGCCACGAGCTGCACCCCGACGACCTCGTGTTCACGGTCGACGCCGACGGCCAGCACGACCTCGACGTGCTCGGCGACCTCGTCGAGATGACCAGGGCCGAGGGTCTCGACGCCAACATCGCGCGGTCGCGATCTCTCGTATCACGGGCCGTTCAAGCGCACCGGCAACTGGGTGTTGTCGAAGTGGGCCAGCGGATGGGCCGGCGCGCCGTTGCACGACGTCGAATCCGGATACCGCATCTTCCGCCTCGGTGCGCTCGCGCACGCGCTCGAGTTCTACTCCGGCTACCAGTACAGCGAGACGGTCGAAGTCGCCGTCGTGCTGTGCCAGCTCGGTTACAACGTCCGCAACGATCACGTCGTGCCGGTGCCGGTCGCCCGCTCGCGCACCCGCCTGCGCGACGCGGCCATCGACCTCGCCGTCATCCCGGTAGCCGCGGGACGCGTATGGCGTCGCGACCGCGTGCAAGAGGCGTTCCGCACCGACGCGGTCGCGCACCTCTCGATCGCGGGCGTGCTCGGCGTGCTCATCGCGCTTACGCTGCAACGCTCGACCGACACAGTGTTCACGGTCGTGCTCGCGTCCCTGGCCGCCTTCGGTCTCGGCGCGATCCTGCGCCGCTGTGTGCCCCGGCCGTCACTCGCCCTACTCGGCTCGTTCCTCGCGCTCGTCGCGGCGTGGCTCATCCCCCAACGTTCCGACCCCGGCAGCGCGATCGTGCTCGCGGGGATCTTCGGCGTCGGCGCCGCACTCGCGGCGCCGGTCGTACGCCGGCCGCGCCCGATCGTGATCGCCGGCGCGCTCGCGATCTTCGCCGTCACGGCAATCGTCGGTACGCGCTCCGTCGTCCTCGGGCTCGCCGTCGGCGCAGTGTTCGTCGCGGCCGTCGTCTCCCGCTTCGGTCGCTTCGGTTTCCCCCGCACCCACCGCATCCGCACGCTCGCGCTCGGCAGCACGCTCGTCCTCTTGGTGAGCGGCCTCACCGGGTACTTCGGCGCCAGCACCGTCGGCGCCACGTGGTTCGGCGGCGGCGTGGTGCACGGGCCCCGCACATCGGGCGAGGTCGCGATCACGTTCGACGACGGACCCGACGTCAGCGAGACGCCTTCGATCGTCAAGATCCTCGACGCGGCCGGCGTGAAGGCGTCGTTCTTCGTCGTGGGCAAGACCCTCGACTCGTCACCGCAGACCGTGCGCGACCTCGTCGCCGACGGTCAGATGGTCGGCAACCACTCGTACCATCACGACGAATGGCGCTGGCTCGACCCGAGCTATCCCGAGTTGGAACGTACGCAACAGGCCTTCGCCCGTGAACTCGGCACGTGCCCGGTGTGGTTCCGGCCGCCGTTCGGTCAGCGCACACCGTTGATGGCGCGGGTGGTCAAAGACCACAGCATGCGCATGGCGATGTGGGACGTCTCGGTGAGCGAGAAGGGTCCCGACGACCCCAACGAGATCGCGGAGAAGGTGCTCGAGTCAGTGAAGGGCGGCTCGATCATCGACCTGCACGCCGGCCTCGACGGCAGCACCGCCGAGCACCGCGCCGCGGTCGTCGCCGCACTGCCGCTGATCCTCGACGGGCTGCGCAACGCCGGTCTGAAGCCGGTCCGGCTCGACCAGTTGTTCGGCGGCCCCGCGTACCAGCCCTGCACCAGCACGCACAGCTGACCGGCGTGCAAGTGCACGCCCACGATCGCGCCGGAACCGGCACCGAGATCCCCGGCGGCGGCATCGTGTTCGCGTTCCTCGCCGCGGCGTGGATCGTGATCCTGGTGCTCTATCTGCGGCATCCGATCGTGCTGTCGTCCGACAGCGTCAACAACCACGTGCACGTCTGGTACATCGCGCACGACCTCTGGCATCACGGACGACTGCCGTGGCGTATGCCGGTCCTCGCGCACGGCGACCGCGTTCGCGTACCCGTACGGCTTCGTGAACTGGACCACCGCCGCGCTCTTCTGGCCGTTGTTCGGCAACTGGACGGTCACGTTGTGGACCGTCATCGGCGTGGTCGGTTGCATCGTCGCCACGTTCGCCGCGTTTCCCGAACTGCGCCACGGTTGGTGGGCCGCCGGGGTTCTCGCGAACCCGGCGATCCTCGAAGCGCTCTTGTTCGGCCAGCAATCGTTTGCGTGGGGCGCGATGTTGCTGCTGTTCGGCGTGGCCGCGTGGCGGCGGGGGCATCCGGCGTGGGCCGCCATCCTCGTCGGGCTCGGGCAGGCCAATCACGCCGCAATCGTGTTGCCGATCGGCGTGTTGCTCGTCGCGTTCTATCTGACGATCGCACCCGACCGGCGCGCGGTGCTGCGCTGGTACGCGCTCTCGTGCCTCATCGCCCTGCCGGCGGTCTGGCTCGTCTTCGCGTCTCCCACGACGACCCAGACCGGTATCGGCTCCGAGATAGGGAACTTCTGGATCACGCTCGGCCCGCGCGTCATCATCGTCGGCCTCCCCGTTCTCTGCGTGCTGCTGCAGCACACCGGGATACGGGCATTCGCGCTGTTCGGAATCGGGTTCGCGCTCGTCGCGCACCTCAGCTTCGAGATCCCGCTGAACGTCGGCCAGCAGTGGAGCGCGTTGATCCACACTGGCGCCGACACGACATCGCTCGACGCCTATCTGCGCTCGCCCGCGTTCACGCCCGGCGCGACGTATCGCGTCCTGCGCGGCGGCGACGGAAAGCTCGGCATGTACGACGTGCTGCGCGCCGGTGGGCGCCTCGACTCCGAGATGTTTCCCGAGAGCATGGCGATCCACAGTTTCCGCGATACCCGCGAGTACGCGGCGTTGCTGTGTGAGCGGGACATCGACCGGATCATCCATTACGACACCTACGACACGGCCCGCCACACGAACGAACGCGACATGATCGCCGGACTGGAAGCGGAGCCGGTGGGTGGCGTGACGCTGCACGTCGTGGCGAACGGCGCGGGCTGGGAAGTGGTCGCCGTCGATCGCTCCGGATGCGCGTAGCTTTGGCGCCGTGGCCGCCGAACAAAAGTGGATCGATCTCTGTGACCCCGACGAAGCCGCGCTGCGTGCCATCCTCCCGGCGGGCATTCACGACACCGCGCTGACCCACATCCTGGCGCCGGCCGAGGACGAGCCCCGGCCCCGCCTCGTCGCCCAGGGCGACTACGTGTTCGGGGTCCTCGCGTTTCCGTCGGTGCGCGCCAACGGCGAGGTCGTGTTCCAAGAGGTCGATCTCATCGCCAACCTCGACGTGCTCATCACCGTGCGCAAGACCCCGCCCGATCACACCGCATGCGAGTTCGATGACGCGCGCAACGCCGCGATGCGCGACGGCTCGCCGCCCGGACTGTGTCTCCATGTGGTGGTCGACGAGATCGCGGAACGATTCCTCAAAATGGTCGACGGTTTCGACGACAGCATCGACGAGCTCGAAGACCACGTGAAGGACTGGCCGTCCACGGAGATCCGCGAACGCATCTCGAGCATCCGCCACGACATCCTGCACGTCCGGCGCGTGCTCGCGCCGACGCGCGATGCGGCGCGCGCCGTGCTCGACGACCGCGTCGAGATCGACGGCGACGTCTCGTTGTTCCCGCGCGACATCGAGCTGCACTTCGCCGACGCGTACGACAAGCTGCTGCGCGCCACCGACGGCCTCGACCTGTCCCGCGACCTGCTCGCGGGCGTGCGTGACTTCCACCAGGCCGAGGTGGCCAACGACCAGAACGAAGTGATGAAGCGGCTGACGGTCGTGGCTTCGGTGCTGCTGCTCCCGACGTTCATCGTCGGGCTGTACGGCCAGAACTTCCGCCACATTCCCGAGCGGGCTGGGCGCAGGGTTACGCCTTCTCGTGGGGCCTGATCATCGTCACCACCGCGTTGCAGCTCTGGTATTTCCGCCGCAAGCAGTGGATCTGAGAAGCTGCGGTCGTGACCGACGTCTCCACTGATCTCATGGCCGCCGCCGTGTACATCGGCGACGGCGTCATCGAAGTCCAACAGCTCCCGGTTCCCACGCTCGGCGAGTCCGAGGTGTTGGTCGAGGTGTCGCACTGCGGCATCTGCGGAACCGACCTGCACCTCGTGCTCGAGCGCTACGCCCGCCGGGGTCGGTGCTCGGCCACGAATGGGCGGGCACCATCGCCGCGGTCGGGAGTGCGGTCACGCACTGGGCCGTCGGCGAACGTGTGGTGCTCGATCCCACTCCGGGCTGCGGACGGTGCCGGGCGTGCCTGCGAGGCCGTCCGTCGGTGTGCCTCCAGCGCGAGCCGCCCGACCTCCTCGACTTCTCCCGGGGCGCGTTCTGCCGTTACAAGGCTGTCGCCGCCGCGCGCCTGTTGCGGATCCCGGAGTCGTTGTCGACACGCGCCGCCGCGCTCACCGAACCGACGGCAATCGCCCTCCACTCGGTGAACCTCGCCGACGTAACCCCCGACGACCGTGTACTCGTCACCGGCGGCGGTCCGGTCGGGCTCTTGACGACCGCAGTGCTGCGCAGCCGCGGCGTGCGCGACATCGTGGTCTCGGAGCCGGCGGTCGGCCGGCGCGAACGCGCGCTGGCAGTCGGCGCGACCACCGTCGGTCGCGCCCGACGCGTTGTCGCGGGCGCCGATGGGCCGCCCGGTCGAGACGCCGTTCACGATCGTCTTCGAATGCTCGGGCCACGCCGCCGCCGCGGAGTCGGCCCTCGATCAACTCGACTACGCGGGAACGTTCGTATTCGTCGGAACCGGTAACGCGCCCCCGCGCGGTCAATCACAACCGGGTGATCGTGATGGAGCAGACGCTGATCGGCGCGTACAACTACGACGCGGCCGGATTCCGGCCCGCGCTCGAGCTGCTCGCGTCAGGCGACCTGCCCCTCGACCTGTTGATCGAGCCCGTCGACATCGGGCTCGACGAGGTGCTCCCCACGATGCACCGCCTGGCCGCGGGCGAGCTACCGGGCAAGGTCATGGTCACTCCGGACGTCGGCGGCGCGGAACCGGGATCGGCTTCGGGTTCGGCATGAGCGGGCGGCCGACGCTCAATCATGTCGCGATCAGCATGGATCCCGCGGTGCTCGACGACCGGGGCCGGGCCGACGTACTCGACTTCTACGGTGACGTGTTCGGCTGGACCGAAGGCGACAACACCGGCGAGGCCGGGAATCCGCTGATCCTCTACACCGGCGCGTTCGGCCAGTTCGTGTACCTGCTCCCCGCCGATCCCCCACTCACCGCGCCGCCGCTCGACCACTTCGGATTGCAGGTCGAGACGTTGGAAGAGCTGCATGCGATCGTCGAGCGCGCGCAGCAGCGAGCGGCCACCGACGACCGTGTGCGCGTCATCGACGTGCACGCGCGCACACCCAGGGCCCGGCCGCACGACTTCCACGCTCACGAGCGCGTACATCGGCTTCGTGCTGCCGCTGATGGTCGAGATCCAGCACCTCGTGCGCGTCGAACGCGACGATCCCTAGCGCGTCAGCGCGGCGCGGCGGATCTCGTAGACGTGCTGCAACAGCGTGATCAGCGCGACCTTCACCGATTCGCGATCACGCGCGTCGCAGTCGACGACCGGGATCTGGTCGGAGACACCGAGCGCCTCGCGGACTTCGGGGATCGGGTAGTGGTACGAACCGGCGAAGTGGTTGACCCCGACGACGAACGGCGTGTTGCGGGCCTCGAAGTAGTCGAGGGCGACGAAGCTGTCGGCGAGCCGGCGGGTGTCGGCGAGCACGACCGCGCCGAGCGCGCCGTCGCAGAGGTCGTCCCACATGAACGCGAACCGTTCCTGGCCCGGCGTGCCGAACAGATACATGACCAGCTGCTCGTCGACGGTGATGCGCCCGAAGTCCATCGCGACCGTCGTCGTCACCTTCTTGTTGACGAGCGACGTGTCGTCGACACCTTCGACTCGGTCGTCATCGCGGCTTCGGTCGTCAGCGGCGGGATCTCGGAGACGGCGGAGACGAAGGTGGTCTTGCCGACGCCGAACCCACCGGCCACGACGAGCTTGACCGACGTGACCTTCCGCGCACGCGGCGCCGGTCGGCGGTCGATCCGGCGCCGTCGCTGATTCAGAGGGCCCGGACACGTTCGATCATCCTCGTGAGGGCCGAGAGCTCGATCTCGACCGGGTCGCTGTACGTCGTCTCGAGGCAGCCGTCGTCGACGAGGTCGCCGACGATCACCATCGCCACTCCGAGCGGAACACTGAGCTCGGCCGCGATCTCGGCGATCGAAATCGGCTCGTAGCAGTAGTCGACGATGCGGGCCATCTCGAAGTTGAGGTCGTCGCGCGGTCGGCCGACGGTCTGCACCATCGTCTCCATCTTGAGCGACGAATCGGCCGCGCGCGTCCGACCGCCCGTGATGACGAACGGTCGAACGAAGTCCTGAGCCGTCGCCCGGGGCGGAAGCTCGTCGTTCACTGGAGGACGCTTTCCTTCAGCTCGGCGACGAGCGCGGGACTGAGTGCGGCACCGACCCGTTCGACGAGCAGCGTCATCTGGTAGCCGACCGCACCGACGTCGCAGCGCCGTTCGGCAACGACGCCGAGCGAGCTGCCGTCGGACACCGACGACACGAAGAGGTAGCCCTCTTGCATCGCGACGATCACCTGTTCGAGCTCGCCGAGCGCGAAGCAACGCGCCGTGCTCTCGGCGAGGCTCGTCATGCCGGCGATGATCGCCGAGAGTTGCTCGGCGCCCGCGCGCTCGAGCGAGCTCGACATCGCCATCAAGCAATCCGTCCGACGACACCGCGACCGCGTCGGTCACACCCGGTGTCGAGTCGACGAAGCTCGACAGCAACCAGTTGAAGTTGCGAACTTCGGCGCTGGCGCTCACAGCGTTCGCTCCGTCCGATTGCACCGTCAATGCCCTCTCCGATCATCGATACCGGCTTCCTCACGAGCCTGTTCGGCCGCGGCGCGGAAGGCGGCAAAGAACGCGAACCGTTCACCACCGTCGGCCGAGGGGCCGCCGTGCGTCGGGTTCCGACACGCTCGCGCCGTTCGCCTCGGGCGGCGGGCGCAGAAGCGACTGGGGCGGCGTCGTTCGCATCCGGGACGGAAGCGGTGCGGCACCGACCGGCTGCGGGCGGACGCCGCCGGGCGCGACTCGCGGTGCGGCGGGCGACGGACACGCGCCGGCGGCGTCGGCGCGTCACGGCGGTGACGCTCGCCGCACCCACGGCGTCTCCAACCGCGAGCTGCGCCGGCCACGCTTGGGCAGCCGCTGCGGGATGAGGTCCTCGGAGAACGGCGACGCCGGTTCGGCCGGACGGCCGGCGGCATCGTCGACAGCTTGGGCGACCTCCGCGAACGACGCCCGGCGGTCGGGGGCGATCATCGGCGGCCGGTCGGGGTCGGCGACCGGCGCCGGGCGCCGCGGCCGGGGCTGGATGCCGAGACCGGGTCCGGATCGGCGTTCGGGCCGGCTGGGCGACCGGTGTCGGCGACGATCGCACCGCGCAGGTCGGCGAACGTACCGAGTCCCGAGCGCGGACGCGGCGGGCAGCGGTTCGGGGGCCGGCGGCGCGACCTCGGGTTCGGGCGTCGACTCGGCACTCGGCGCGGGCGTCGGCTCGGGCTGGGCCTCGGGCTCAGGTGCGGATGCGGGTGCGGATTCGGCAACCGGCGCAACCGCGGCCGGGGCCGTCGTCGACTCGCTCCGCGATGTGGATCTCGTCGAACGAATCGACGTCGCCGAACGCATCGATCGCGTTCGACCTTGTCGATGTTGTCGATGTCGTCGAATGAAGCGTCGAGGTCGACCTCGTGCACGGCGCTCCGGCGACAACTCGGCCGGCAGGGGCGGCGGGTGCCGGCGGCCGCCCGGAACGCGATGGGCGCCGCCGGTGCACTCGGTGCCGACTCCCGCCGGGGCAGTCCGTCCGGCGGGGCGTTCAGCGTCGGTCGGTCGTGCGGGGCGAACCGCGAAGCCTCGGCGGCCGGGCGCCTCGCGGCGAGCTCGTCACGCCGAGCAGTACGGCCGGGCAACGCTACCATCGCAGTCAGACCGCCGGCGGGCGACGCCGCGAGGTGCACCGTCAAGCCGTGCCGGGCGGCGAGCTGCGCGACGACGTAGTGACCGAGGAACCGTGACGGTGCGAGCGTCAATGCGTTCGCCGACGAGATCAGGCTGTTCGCCCGCTCGAGCTCTTCGTCGTGCATCCCGATGCCGGAGTCGACGATCGTGATGACGTAACCGTGGTCGTCGCGGCGGCCGTAGACCTCGACGTCGGCGTCGGGCGGCGAGAACGACAACGCGTTCTCGACGAGCTCGGCGATCACGTGACTGACGTCGGCCGCGGCCGCACCGTCGACCCGCGCGTCGTCGACGTGACGCAGGCGCACCCGGCGGTAGCCCTCGACTTCACCGAGCGCGCCGCGCACGACGTCGCCCATGGCAACCGGCGCACTCCACGTGCGGGGCGGCGCGAGGCCGGCGAGCACGAGCAGCGACTCCGCGTTGCGGCGCATGCGAGTGGCGAGGTGGTCGAGCCGGAAGAGGTGCTCGAGCGTCTCGGGGTCGGACTCGTCGTTCTCGAGTTGGGTGATGAACTCGAGCTGGCGGGAGAGCAGGTTCTGGTTGCGCCGACCGAGGTTGACGTACGCGTCGGCGATGTTGCGCCGCAAGCGTCGCCTGCTCGACCGCGAGGAGACCGCGCTGTCCTGCACCTTGTTCAGCGCGACCTCGACGTCGTGGACTTCACCACCGGCGTGGACCCGCACCGGTGTCGACGTCGGGTTGCACGACGCTCTCGTTGACCGGCGTCTCCAGGATCTCCTGCACCGCGGCGGGAAGCGCTTGGCCCGGCCATCAACGTCGCCTGGTCGGCGAGCGCACGCAGCGGGCGGGTGATCCAGCGGTTCGTGAGCCAAAGCAGGGCGATGGCGAGCAGCACCGATCCGATCGGTGATCGCGATCCAGTTCCGCTCGTCGTTGTGTGCGCCCGACGTCAGGGTGTGCGCCTGGCTGCGAGACGATCGCCGCCGTGTTCGTCTGCGCGACCCGCAGCAGGTTGATCGAGGTCGGCCGGATCTTGAGCAGAGCTTCCAGGTTCGCGGTCGAACGGGTTCTTCGCCGCGGCCTGGAGCTGCGTGATGGCCTTCTTGCGGTCGGCCGCGTCGAGCGCACCGACGATGGCCCGCTCGAACGGACCGTCGGCCCGCACGTGCAGATCGGCGTCACCTTGGGCCTGACGGTCGGCGAGCTGCTGCGCCTGGATCACCATGACCGGGTCGTGCGTGATCGCCCGCGAGTCCGACCTTGATGCCGGCCCCGGATTCGGTGTCGCTCTGGCGGGCGATCGCGTTGAGCAGCTCGGCTCCGCTGCGGAGCTCGGCGTCGTCGATCGTCGCGCCCGAACGTTGGTCGGCGTCGAGGAGTTCGCCGATCAGCGCCGTGTAGCGATCGAAGATCTGGTTGCGCGTGCTTGCGCGTTCGCGGCGGAGATGTCCTTCGAGGCGTCGTCCTCGGCCTGCTGGCGCAGACCAACGAGACCCGTACTCACCTGGGTGAGCTCCGAGCGGTAGTTACCGGCCGCCAAGCCGCCGACGTCGGCGAGCAGCAAACGGAAGTTTCCGAGCGCCACGTCGGTGCTGCCCGTGACCTTCGCCCGAAAACTTTGTGTCCTTCGGGGCGACGAGATTCTGCTCACCGATCGCGCGCAGCGCTTCGTAGTCGCGCTCGTTCTCCAACGCGGTCAGCACGCCGGCCGGCCCCGTCGCCGAGGTCGCCAGATCCGGCCTGCAATTGGACCTCGTCCGACTTGTTGTACGCGTCGCGCACCTGCAGCGCGGCGAAACTCGCCAGCGCCGCGAGCGGTACCGCCAAGGTCGCCGCCAACTTGGTCCTGATCGTCAGCTTGCGTTTCACCAGCGATCCCTCGCCCCGGTCCCGTGTTGGTGTCGACCGGATTGCGCCGGCCGTAGTGGCGTGGAGACCCATCATCGACAGGTCCACCGGTTTGGGTTGTCGGCTCGTCCAGGCTCCTCCCTAAGCCGGATGTCACAGTGCGTGACGAGAAGTCGGCTGCGAATCGGGCCGGAGGTGGCGATTCGGACGCATCTCCGCGGGTGGGCGTAACGACACGGTCACGAGACCGTGCCAAAATCGTCGCGTGGCTCGACAGTCCCCGGTCTCCTCGCGGCTCTACAACGCCCTGAGGTCGACGCGCGGCTGCGAGGTCCTGGGCGGCACGTGGGGTCCCGAGCGGTATGCCAAACGCCGGATCAGCCGAGTCGCCCGTCGGCGGAGCTCGGGCTGGTGGTTCAGTAAGCCAGGGCTCTGATCCTCATGGGAGCTCGTCTCAGGCGCCTCTTCGGCGTTGCCGATAACGATGATGTGGCTATCAGCACCGATCCGGAGACGACGACGCCCGGCGGCGCGCCCGGAGGCTGGTGGTACGGCCGGCGCCGCCGGATCCCGGTCCTGATCGCAGCCGTTCTCGGCGCGATGGTCGTGGCGTTGGTGCTCGGACACGCCCGCTTCACCCAGGTCTTCATCTTGTTGTGGGGCGCCTGGATGGTCTACTCGTACTGGACCGACCCGCTCCCCCAGCACTATCTCGACCAGATCGCCCAGACCGAGGCGCGACGCGCGGCCGAAGCCCGTGCGCGCGACGAGGCCGACGGGGATGACTCCGTTGTTGACGAGGTCGTTGCGCCGACGCCGACGCCGGTGGTTGCGAGCGAAGTGGTCGCGGCGGAAGCGGTTGTCGACGAACCGGTCGCGGCGGAAGAGGTCGCGGCGGAAGCGGTCGTTGACGAACCGGTCGAGCGTGATCGTGAGGCTGAGGCGCGGGATCTGCTCGCGAAGTTGAACGCGGCGCGCGAGGTGAAGGCGCGGGAAGCTGCTGCTGCGGCGGCGGTCGAAGAGATGCAGGTCGAAGAGATCAGTGATCAGGGCGCTACCACGGAAGCTTCGTCGGGCGGGCCTGACGTCGTCACTGAAGAGCCCGTTGTCGCGCAGGACGCTGCTGCCGCAGAGCCGGTCGCGGATCAGCTCGCGTTTGACGAAGGCGTCGTCGAGAAGCCGGTCAAGCCGGCACCGCCGCGCAAGCCGCCCGCGCGTAAGCCTGCGGCACCGAAGAGCACGACTGCGAAGAGTCCGGCGCGTAAGACGGCTTCGACGCCGAAGACTTCGAAGCCCGCCGAGAATGGTCGCGAGGCGCAGCCGAAACCCGATCCGCGTCTGCCGGCCGACACCTCGAAGGGTTCACCCGGCACGAGCGCGTCCGCGGACGCGACACCTCGATCGAAGCAGGCGAGCGCGGCGCGTAAAGCGCACTGATTCACGGTTCGCCGCTCGGGATTTCCCTTTGTTTTAAGGGGTTTTTCTGCTACGATACGAACAGATGTTCGAGTCGTGCGAGCTCATCGGGAAGAAGCGTCGAGCGATCGACGCGGCCGAAGCCGACTGGCTGAACGACGTACTCGACTACGACCGTTCCGGCGATTGGCGCATCGACAACTTCGCCAACGCCGCCGCCGGAGTGCGGGCGGTGTGTCACATGACGAGCGGCGTCGCACACGCGCACTTCACGCTCGCGCGCAAGCTCGAGAAGTTGCCGCTGGTCGCGGCCGCGTTCGCGGCCGGGGAGATCTCGGCCGCCCACGCAACGATGATCGCCAACGCCTACACCGCGAAGCGGGCCGCATCGATCGCAGCGGCTGAAGACGCGCTCGTCGAATGTGCCCGATCGCGCGACCCGAAAGACGTCGGCAGTGTCGTGCGGTACCTCACCGACGCTGTCGACGGCGACGGCGGTTCCGGCAACGACGACGACCAGATCGCCCGGAACAAGTGTTACGCCTCGGAAACGCTCGAAGGCCGCCTCGATGTGCGCGCCAGCTTCGATCATGTGAACGGCCAGATGATCCTCACCGCGTTGAACGCGGAGATGGCCCGCGACTTCCAGGCCAACGATCCGCGCCGCGCACCGCAACGGCGCGCCGACGCTTTCATCCATCTCCTGCAAAGCGCGTTGGATCGTGGCGAGGTCGGCGAGTCGCACGGTGTGCGGCCGCATTTCACCGCGGTGATCGATATCGCGGAGCTCGACGGTGTCACGGCCGAGGTCGTCGAGGTGGTTCGGGCCGAACGCCGCCACTCCGGCTTCCTGTCGTCCGCCGCGATCGAGATCCTGTTGTGCGACTGCGACATCAGCCGGGCGATCGTCAACGGGAACTCCGAAGTCCTCGACCTGGGCCGCGCGACCCGCACCGTCAGCGCCGCACAATGGAAAGCCCTCGTGGTCCGCGACCGAGGCTGCACCGCTCCTGGCTGCACCCGGCCACCGGAGCACTGCCAGGCGCACCACATTCGGCACTACGGCCGCGGCGGACCCACCGATCTCGAAAACCTTCGGCTGCTTTGCAGCCACCACCACCGCCAACAACACCGCCACGACGCCCAAACCCGCGCCCCCGGCGGCTAGTCGCCGCAAGTGCTGACCATTCAATGCCCTGTAGAGGTACTCACGGGTCAATGAACGGGGCGCAACGATCGCTCGCTTTGGTGTTCGCCACACGCAGCGCGATCGGGCAATGTATGGCTATGAGTGTCCGACGGAGCGCGATCGCTGCGGGAGCACCCGGCGTGCTGATCCTGGCCGCGTGCCTGATCGCCATCGCGAATCGGCATGCGGCGTGGGGTGTTGTCCTGGTCGCATTGGCGTTGCTGACGGCACCACTGTGGCCTCTGATTTCGTTGCGCTTCACCAACGATGCCCAACGCCCTCAGCTCGTCACCGCGCTGAACGTGTATCTCACCGGGCTCGTCGGGCTCGCGATCGGCGCCGCGCTCTTGCTGGTCTTCGTCGGGATCTTCGTCATCTGCGGCGTGGTCATCGCGGAGATCACGTTCAGTCTCGACTCCGCCCGTCGCACCTGGACGGGCGACGCGATAACCAGACCGCGCTCCACGATCGCATTCGTGAAATGACGCGGCAGCACTCGAGCTATCCGTATGCGGGGGACGCGCGGCATTCGGTCGACTGGTACGACCAGCGCGGTGAGGCCGTAGTGCTCGAGCGGGGAGAGCGGTTCTTCGTGATGTGCGAGGGCGGTCCGTCGACCAGCCGGCTGGAGATGTATCCGCCGCGACTCGAGGTCGAGGAGCGCGACGGCATCTACGTGCTGATCGACGACGGCTCGCGCGACGAATGGCGTTACGTGTTCCACCCGAACACGCGCTAAGCGCGGCTCAGGCTTCGATCAAGTCCGCGCGGTACTCGGGGTGCGCGGTCAACCAGGCTGACGCGCGGCGCATCGAGTCTTCGTTGTTCTTGTTGATGAACTTGTAGATCGGGCCCTCGAACCATTTGAACGGGGCCTTTTGGATGTTGTACGCCTCGTCGAAACGGAACATCGTGCGGTTCGGCGCGAGCGGCTCGAGCTGAACGTGACCGATCTGGTCGTTGCCGGGTGTCGACGAGATCATCGTGTACGTGTACCCGCGCTCGGGGTTGACATCGGTGACGAGCTCGAGGGCCGAACCCTCGCGCCCAAGCGGCATCTTGTAGATCACGCGGCGCAAGCGACCGTTGTGCGCGTCGTCCCCGGGATACAACACGTCGACGCGCTTCACCATCGGCGCGTAGTCGGTCCACCGGTCGTAGTCCTGGAAGAGCGCCCAGATCCGGGCCGCGGAGTGCGGCATCTCGAACTCGTACCGGTGCTGGCGCATGAACCGATCCTCCGTCTGCGTCTATCGTGCGAATCGTGATCCTGCATGATCTGACCGTTGACGCGCACGACTTCGCAACCCGGACGGGCTGGGAGATCAAGCCCGAGGGCGCATGCAAGGCCGAGGTGTGCGTACCGCTTCCGATCGAAGTCCGTCTCGCCGACGGTCGCCTCGACGTATCGATCCTGGCCGAACGCCTCGGCATGCCGCTCGTCGCGGACGAAGCCCACGGCCTGTGGGCGCTCGGCCCCGAGACTGCGGTGACGGGCCGCGTTCTGACGTCGGCCGTCGCGCCGGACCTCGAACTGCCCGACGCCGACGGCAACCCGTTCCAACTTTCGAGCCTGCGGGGCAAGAAGGTCGTGCTCGTGTCGTGGGCGTCGTGGTGCGGGTGTCGCTTCGACCTCCCGCTCTGGCAGAACCTCCGCGACCGTTGGAAGGAACAAGGCGTTGAGGTCGTCACCGTCGCGCTCGACGTCGACGCCGACGAGGCCAAGCCCTTCATCGAGAAGGCACACGCCGAACACCCGTCGCTGATCGACGAGGCGCATGTGTCCGACGAGTTGTTCGGATTCGTGAACGTCCCGAACGGCGTCTGGATCGACGAAGACGGCATGATCGTGCGCCCGGCCGAGCCCGCGCACCCGGGCCGCAATCCCGCGAACGAATCGTTCCGCAAGATCGACACGTCGACGGTTCCGCCCGACGTCGCCGAGATGTTGGTGGAAGCGCGCAAGATCAAGAGCGACCCCGACATCTACGTCGAGATGATCGACGACTGGATCGCGAACGACGCCGACAGTCGCTACGCGCTCGCACCCGACGAAGTCATCCGGCGCTCCGATCCCCGCACGAACGCGGAGGCCACCGCGGCCGCGGAGTTCGAGCTCGGCCAACACCTGCACCGCGCCGGCGACCACGCGGCCGCCATCCCGCACTGGCGCGAAGCCCACCGCCTCTACCCCGCCAACTGGACGTACAAGCGCCAGGCCTGGCAATTCGAAGACCCCTTCCGCCAGGGACACACCGACGCCTACGACAGCAGCTGGTTCGAAGACCTGAAGAAGATCGGCGCCGAGAACTACTACCCGCAGATCGTCCCCTGATGGCGCGCATCGACATTCCCGACGGCCCGGGCGGCGACAACGCCATGGTGTGGACGTTGCGCCCCGAAATGGCGGGCATGGTCGACCGCATGATCACGACCGCGTATCAGCGCTCCAACCTGCCCGCGGCCGAGCGCGAAGTGGCGCGCATGCGCATCGCCCAACTCAACGCGTGTGCTGCATGCTCCACCTTCCGCGCACCGTCGGTCGTAGCCGCGGGGGTCACCGAGGACGTCTACGAACACCTCGAGGAATGGCGCACGTGGCCGGGTTACACCGATCGCCAACGCCTCGCCATCGAATACGCAGAACGCTTCGCGACCGACCACCGCAACATCGACGACGAGCTCTTCACGCGGTTGCGCGCGCAGTTCGCCGACGACGAGGTGCTCGACCTCACGTTGTGCTGCGCGGTGTTCCTCGGCCTCGGTCGGACGCTCGAGGTGCTCGGCATCAACGACAACGACGACTGCCCGCTCGATATCTAACCGTCGTAGAAGAACGGCGGGTGCAGTCCGATGACGGTACGGGCCCGGTCGTCGGTAGCGCGGGCCGCCGCTTCGGGCGAAACCTGATTCGCGTCAGCCGTGGTGCGGATGCGTTGGGCGATATCGCGCCGGCCGTAGTGCGCCTGCAGGAAGTAGCGGCCGCGACCGCCCGGGCCCGCGGGCACCCCGCGATGCCACGCGTCGGAGACGAACAGCACGACATCGCCCGCCTTCGCTTCGAACAACACCGGCGGCCGGCCGTCGTAGGTGAGATCGTCGCTCCCGGCATGGTCGAACGGCGCGATCCGACCCGATCGATGACTGCCCGGCACAACCGCGGTCGGACCGTCGGCGCGCGAGCAGTCCTGGAGATACACGTGCGACGCGATCGCGAACACCGGATACGGGACGCGGTCGTCCCACGGCACGTCGGCGGGCCGCGGAACATGCGGACCGGCATCGCAGTGCCACGGACCGCCCGTGAACTCGGGCGGGTTCCGCCATGCGGTGTTGGCGATCACGTGGCAATCGTCGCCCAACAGCGGTTCGATCACCCGCAGGATCTCGGGGCTGGCGACCGCGGCCTGACACGCCGCGCTGCGGTTGAGCATCTCGTAACGGAACTCGTCCTTGTCGGTACGCGACCGCTCGGACGGCAGTTCGTCGAACGCGGCGTCGATCTCGGCGCGCATCTGCGCGATCTCGGCCGCGGCGAAGACCCCATGTAGATGCGCGTACCCGTCCCACTCGAGCTGCACCGACTCCTCGGGCGCAGCACCCGGGTCGAGCACGGTCAGGTTCTTCAACAGCCGCCGGATCACAGCGGAAACGGTAGGCGCAACCCTCCGAGCCGCGCCACGGTGATCGGCTGACGGCTTGCCGCGTTCCAGCGCGCACCTGCCGCGTACGCTGCCTGGTGTGACCGCGTTCTTCAGCACCATGCAGGCCGTCGGGGCCGTGCTGTGCGTGATCGGTGCGGTGTGGGCACTGCGCACCCGGCATCGCGCGTCGGGTCTGGCGGCGCACGCAACACAACGCGTCGACGGTCGCGATCGTCCTCGAGCTCGAAGAAAAAGTGCGCGAGCTGGAGCAACAGTCGGCGACGACGATCGACGTACGGTGACCGCCGACGCAATCCGTGTCCGGCGCGCCCGCGTCGCGGTCTACGGACCCGCGACAACCGGTTTGATCGGCGCCGCGCTGCTCGTCTCGGGAACCATCGGGCTTGCGGTGCACGAGTTCGGCGGTTCCACCGCGGCCCACACCCAAGCCCCGGCCGTCGCGCAGCCCGTGGCACCCGCGGTACCCGACCCCGCGGTCGATTCCCCCGTCCTGCCCGTGCACGGTCAGCTCGAGTTGGTCGGCGCCGACGCGCGGCTGTACCCGGTCGGCGATCTGGCTCAACCGCTCATCGGGATCCCGCCGCGCACGCTCGGCAAGGAGCGCATCGTCGGCGCGGCCCGCGCGGCCACGGGCGGGGCCTGGCTCGCAACCGCCGACGGTCACGTCTACGCGGCCGAGCGCGCACCCGTTCGGCGGCGTGACTCTGGCCAAGTCCGCGGCGCGCATCGTCGGCATCGCCACCGCGGCCGACGGCCGCGGCTACCGGCTCGTGTCCGCCGACGGTCACGTGTACTCGTTCGGCGTTCCCGGTCACGGCGAACACGTCGTCGGCAAAAGCGCGGCCCCGGCGATCGGAATCGGTGCCGCGGCGGGCGACGGCTACTGGGTCGCCTACGCCGACGGCACGATCGCCGCGTTCGACACGCGCAGCCTGGGCAACGCGAAGCTGACCAAGAGCGCGGCGCGCGTGGTCGCGATCACCGGCTCGCTCGACGGTCGCGGCTACTGGCTCGCGACCGCCGACGGTCACGTGCACGCGTTCGGCGTCCCGTACCGCGGTGATCTCGTCTCGACCCACGTGCGGGCCCGCGTCGTGGGGATCGCCGCCGGGGCTGATGGCGGGCTACTGGCTGACGACGGCTACCGGCAAGGTGTACGCGTTCGCGGCGCCGAACTTCCAGTCGCCGGCCGGCGCCAAGGCGAAGGCACCGATCGTCGCCGTCTTGCCGTACTAGTTCAGGCGTCCTCGACGCATTCGATCGTCCACTGCACCAACGTCCGACTCCACTGCCGGCCCGCGTGGCGCCACATCTCCGCGGTCGCGTCCTCGACCGACAAGGGCGTGCGATACGGGCGGGGCTCGGTGAGCGCGTCCCAGGCGTCGCACACCGCGACGAGCGCAACCGTCAGCGGCACCTGTTGCGCGGTCGCGCCATCCGGGTAGCCCAGACCGTCGAAGCGTTCGTGGTGCCAACGTGCGAACGGCGCGAGCGGCGCGAGCTCCGGGACACCGGCCAACCAACGCGCGCCGACGATCGTGTGTTGACAGATCTCGATGCGCTCGCGTTCGGCGAGCGTCGCGTCGGTGTGGAACAACGCCGGTTGCACGTTCAGCTCGCCGACGTCGTGTACGAGCGCGCCCCAATAGACCTGGGCGACGAGATCTTCGGGAACATGCGCGGCCGGGCGACCCGAACCGCGAGCTCGGCTACCCGGCGGGCGTGCGCGAACGCGGCGGGCCGCATCCGCTCGAGCTGCCCGACGACGGTCGTCGCCCGTGCCTCCGTACCGGGACCAATTTTCCCGGTTCCGCCCTGATCCTCGCCCACGACAAAGGATCGGATTGCCCGCATCCGCGCTTGAGCCCTGCTGCGGTGCCCGCTCGGATGCGCTGCGGTGCCCGCCTCAGGGCTGCAGCAGGAGGCCGATCCGGCGCGACGCGATCCGGAGCCCGATCACGCCCATTGCCACCAGGTACGCCACGTTCAACAGCAACGTCCAGTGCAGATCGCCGAGAACGAGCGACCGCTCGAGCACGACACCCTGGTAGAGCGGCGTGAACCGGATGATCCACTGCAGCCCGGTCGGATACCGGTCGAGCGGGAAGAACGTGGCCGAGAACAAGAACAGCGGGATCATCGCCATGTTCACGAAGTCGAAGTCGACGAAGGAACGCATGAACGTCGTGGCCGCGAGGCCAACTCCGGCGAAGCCGAACCCGATCACGACCGCGCCGGGCAGCGCGAACACCGACCACCACGATTTGAGGTCGCCGAACGCCCACATCGTCAGCAGGAACGCGGCCGAGTACGTCGCGCCCCGCAGCAGCGCCCAAGTGATCTCCCCGATGGCGACGTCGCGCGGGGAGAGTGGTGTAGCGAGCACACCGTCGTACGTGTGCGAGTACTTCATCTTCACGAAGAAGTTGAACGTGGTGTCGAGCAACGAACCGTTCATCGCCGCGATCGCGAGCAGACCCGGCGCGACGAACGTGCGGTACGGGACGAGTTGACCACCGACCTGCAGGTCGCCGACGAGCTTGCCGACACCCACGCCGATCGACAGCAGGAACAGCACCGGCTCGAAGAATCCGCTGAGGAAGATGTACCAGATGCGCCGGTAGGCGAGGACGTTGCGCTCGACGAGCCGCCACGGCCGCTTGCGCCACGCGACCAGCGGCAACAGGACGAATCCGGGCTTCGTGGTCGGCGGGGTCGCGACCGGCGCGGGCGCGCTCACGAGCTCAACCGCCACGCGAAGTTCCGTATGCCGAAGTACGCACCGATGGCGATGCAACCGACGAGGAACGCGATATGCACGACGATCGCCACCGCGTCGAAGTGCCCCGTCGTCGCCGCCCGCGCGAGCTCGACGCCGTGCCACAACGGTGACAGCGCCGCCAGCGGGCGGAGCGCGTGCGGCAGCTGGTTGATCGGGAAGAACGTGCCCGAGAACAAGAACAGCGGCAGCACGCCGAGGCGCATGATCAACGGGAACGTGAAGTCGGTGTCGACCCGAATGGAATACGCGGCGAGCCCCGCGCCGAACGCCGCGGCACAGAGCCCCGCGGCCGGGATCGCGAGGATCCCCCACGCCGACGGGATCGCGCCGAGCAGCGCGGCCACGAGCAGGAACGCAGCCGCGCCGAGCATCGATCGGATCGCGGTCCAGAGCACGAAGCCGGCGTACAACTGTCCCGGACCGATCGGGGTCGCGACCACGCCGTGGAATTGGCGCATCCACTTCGCTCCCCCGAGCACCGGCCACATCGCTTCCGATGCCGCCAGTTGCATCGCGCTCGCCACGAGAAGGCCCGGCGCGATGAACTCGAGATAGGTGAGGCCGTCGATGTTCCCGTTGTGCGCCTGCACGAGGCCGCCGAGACCCACGCCCATCGCCGCGAGGTACAACGCGGGCTGGACGAACGTGGAGAACGCGAGGCCGCGCCACAGCCGTGCGTATACGAGCGCTTCGCGTTCCACGACGCGGAACATCGGCGGAGTCGACACGACGATCCTCAGTCCTCGAGCGAACGGCCGGTGAGAATCAGGAACACGTCTTCGAGGCTCGCCCGCCGCACGAGCACCGAGCCCGGGTCGAACCCCTCGAGCGCAATCGCGGCTGAGGTCGCGTCGCCGTCGTCGGTGTAGATGAGCACACGATCGGCGAGCGCTTCGATGCGGTCACCGAAACGCTTCAGGCGCGCCACTTCCGACTGCACATCGGCGTCGATCGGAAGGCGCACCTCCACGACCTCACGCGTCACGTTGTCGGCAATCAGCCGCCGGGGCGAACCTTCGGCGACGATGTGCGCGTTGTCCATGATGACGAGCCGATCACATAGTTGCTCCGCTTCGTCCATGTAGTGCGTCGTGAGGACGAGGGTGACCCCGCTGCGCTTGAGCTGATAGAGCCGGTCCCACAACAGATGCCGCGCCTGCGGATCGAGACCGGTCGTGGGCTCGTCGAGCAAGAGCAGCTCGGGGCGGTTGATGAGCGAACGGGCGATCGTGAGCCGGCGCTTCATACCGCCCGAGAGCGGATCGACGCGGGAATCGCGCCGGTCGCTCAGCTGCACGAATTCGAGCAGTTCCTCGGAGCGCTCGCGGATCTCGGCCCGGGGCAGGTCGAAATATCGGCCGTAGATCATGAGGTTGTCCCATACCGTGAGCTCGGTATCGAGATTGTCCTCCTGCGGCACCACGCCGAGCCGGCCCCGGATCTGGGCGCCGTCGGGCGCGGGATCGAGCCCGAGTACTCGCAGATCACCGCCCGAACGCGGCGAAACACAGCCGATCATCCGCATCGTCGAGGTTTTGCCCGCCCCGTTCGGGCCCAAGAAGCCGAAGGCCTCGCCCGGTTCGATGGCGAAGTCGATCCCGTCGACCGCGACGAATGAACCGAAGCGCTTCGTGAGCGCACGCGCCTCGACCATCGGACCGACCACAGCGAACGACGCTAGTTGTCGGCCGACCGACGCCACCTAGGATTTGTCCGAATGGTGAGCCGGTTCTCATGAAAGACGCGCAGTAGTGGGCGGCACCCTCGTCGTCCCGACGCGCCGCCGCATCAGCCAGATCGACGGTTGGCCGACCGGCGTGGCCGTTGTCGCCGCCGCGGGCGTGCTCACGATCCTCGCGCTCACGCTCGGCTGGCGCGGATCCGACCTCCCCGCGCAGATCTTCCGCGCCGACCTGTTCCGCGAAGACGGCTTCGTGTTGTGGAACAGCCAATGGTTCGGCGGTCACGCGCTCCTCGGTTACAGCGTCATCGCGCCCGCGATCAGCGCGCCGATCGGGCCGCTCGCGCTAGGCGCGGTCAGTGGCATCGCGTCGGCGTTTCTCTTCGAGCGCATCTTGCGGTTCTCGTTCGGTTCGGTGGCCTGGCTCGGGAGCCTCTGGTTCGCGCTCGGGACCGTCATCAATCTCATCGTCGGCCGCACCACCTACGCGTTCGGTGTGGCGCTCGCGCTCGGCGCGATCTACGCGCTGCAACACCGCAAGGCGGTCATCGCGGTCGGCCTCGCAGTGCTGTGCTCACTGGCGAGTCCGCTCGCCGGTTGCTTTCTCGCGATCGTCGCGGTGGCGTGGGCCGCGTCGAATCGCCACCAACGCACGGCTGCGCTCGCGATCATCGCGGCCGCGCTCATCCCGATCGCGACGATTGCGGTTCTGTTCCCGACCGCGGGTGCGGAGCCGTACGAACCGTGGGCGTTGGTGTGGGATCTCGTGCTGTGCCTCATCGTCGCGGTGGCACTGCGCCGCTATCCCGCGGCCCGTTGGGGAACTGCGTGCTTCGCGCTGGTGGCCGTCGTCGCGTTCCTCGTGCCGTCGGCGCTGGGCGGCAACGTCAGCCGGCTCGACCAGTACGTCGCCGGACCCTTGCTCGCGTCCGCGCTGCTCCCCCGCCGGCGCATGCTCCTTGCACTCGTCGCGATCCCGCTCCTCATCTGGCAGTGGTTCCCGGCCGTCGACGGCATCGCCTTCGCGAGCACCGATCCGTCCACGCACGCGGCGTACTACCAACCGGTGCTGGCGTATCTCGACAGCCAGACCGGCCCGATCGGCCGGGTCGAGATCCCATCCACCTTCCGGCACTGGGAGGCCGCGTACGCGGCGCCGCACGTGCTGCTCGCACGCGGCTGGGAACGCCAACTCGACATCGCGTACAACCCGATCTTCTATTCGACGCCGCTCCTGAACGCGACGAGCTACCACTCGTGGTTGCACGCGAACGGCGTGAAGTACGTCGCGCTCCCTGACGCCCGCCTCGACGACTCCTCGCTCGGCGAACGCACGCTCATCACGAACGGCCTTCCCTACCTGAGCCCGGTCTGGCACGACGCGCACTGGACGGTCTGGCAGGTCGACGACTTCCGCGGCCTGGTCACCGGGCCCGCGACCCTGCAGTCGATGTCACCCGATCGCGTCACGCTGCACGTCACCGGATCCGACGACCTCGTGCTGCGCGTGCGCGCAACCAGCCACTGGACCGTGCGCCCGGGCGGCTGCGCCGATTCGACCGACGACGGCTGGACCGTGTTGCACGGCCTGCCGCGCGGGACGGTCACTCTCACGCAGACGCTGCGCGGAACACCCTGCCCCGACTAGCTCACAGCGCCGCGGCCGCGACTCCGACTACTCGTGTGACGTGTAGTCGATCTCCGGCGCATCCTTGACGGCCACCGCGAAGCAGAAGCAGTGGATCGCTCCGCCACCGGTCGGGCGCAGGCTGTGCACGAGGTCCGGCGGGATGTACACGAGATCGCCGGGCACGACATCGCGGTCTTCGCCGTCGATCGTCATGACACCCCGGCCGTTCATCACGAAATAGAACTCGTGCGTCGGGTGCGAGTGCGGGTACACGTAGCCGCCGTTCGCGACCTCGAACTCGTTGACCAGCTCGAGTGAACCGCCGTCGGTGATCGCCTTCATCTCGCGCGGGTGCACCAGGTACCACACGGGAACCGTCCCGTTGTGCTCGACCTCGGGCTCGACATCGACGATCGACCGCACGTCCATTCCGGACTCCCTCGTTCGGTACCGCGCCCCGCCGGCGCGGCGTCGCTCCGCCCATTGTGGCCGATGCGCCGAGGAACCGGCACCTCAACGGCGCACCCACCGGCAATACTCGTCGCGTGCATCGCAGCCGAATCCGTGCGGGGATCGCGCTCGCGGCGGCCGTCGTGGTCGCCGTCGTGATCGTCGCGGTCAAACACGACTCGTCGAGCAGCTCGGCTGCCACACACTCCGGCGTCAGCGTCGATCCGAAGCCGTCGAGCAGCACCGCTCCCGCGCCGACCAGCTCGACCGCGCCGCCGCCGACCACCACTACGACGATCCCGCACGACCCCGCCGCCGACTTCACGCTCACGAAGGTCGACACGATCAACGGCAACATCTCGCCCAAGTCGGTCGACGCGACGGGCACCGGGCTCGTGTTCGCGCAGAACATGATGTACCGGCACACGATGACCGTGTACGACGCGGCGTCGGGCTCGCTCGTGAAGACCATTCCCGACAGCGTCGACCTCTCGCAGTTCGGGATCACCGGGCATCCGGGAACGTCGCGCGGGGCTCCCGTCGAGGCCGCCGTCGACCACGCGCACAAGTACATGTTCGCGACGAACTACTCGATGTACGGCGAGAACTTCGGGCCGGAAGGATCCGACAACTGCAGCGGGCCGGGTGGGCTCAGCCCGAGCTACCTCTACCGCGTCAGCCTGAAGACGCTCTCGATCGACGCCGTGGCGCAGGTCGGGATGGTCCCGAAGTACGTGGCCGTCACGCCCGACGACAAGTACGTGCTCGTCAGCAACTGGTGCAGCTACGACCTCAGCATCGTCGACTACAAGACGATGCACGAGGTGCAGCGCATCCACCTCGGCGCGTACCCGCGCGGTATTGCAATCGACGGGGCGCGCCACGTCGCGTACGTGGCGGTGATGGGCACATTCGACGTCGCCCGAATCGACCTCAACACGTTCGCCCTCTCCTACTTCCGGGGCGTCGGCAACTCGCCCCGCCACCTCGTGTTGTCGAACGACGGCTCACGGCTGTTCGTCACGCTCAACGGCGACAACCGCGTGGTGTCGGTCAATACGGCAACCGGGCAAGTCGTTGCGCGCACGGCCACGGGTACGCAGCCCCGCAGCATGGCGATCTCCTCCGACGGTCAAGCGCTGTACGTCGTGAACTACCTGTCGAACACCGTGTCGATCCTGAAGTCGTCCGACCTCAGCGTCGTCCGCACGTTCCCGGTGCCCGACCATCCGATCGGCATCGCGTACGAACCGATTCATCACCGCGTATGGGTTGCGTGTTACAGCGGCGCGATCCTCGTGTATCAGGCGTGAACTAGCGGTCTTTCACCGCGGCGAGATAGGCCTCGCCGCGCGGCGACAGCCGGTAGCCCACAGTGAGGCTGAGCGTCAGGCCGAGGTTCTTCAGCTTGCGCACGTCGAGCTTGAACGGTTGGGTCTCCCGACCGAAGCCGGCCGCGAGATCCGGAGCGCGCACCGCGGGCCGCGCCGCGATGACCTGCAGCACGTCCATCGTCCACGGCCCATGTGAGCTTGCGCGGTCGAGGCGGTCCAGGCGCCGTTCGAGATCCGCGAGCTCGTCGACAGAAAGGGTTGCGGTCGCGGCGAGCTCCGAACGGGGATCGGGTCCGGGCGCGGCGTGGAACCGGATGCGGTATGTCGGCAGATCGGGCGTACCCCGCAACTCGCCCAGCAACTCGGCGCGCGACGCGAACCCGGAACGCTCGGCCTCCGCGTTCGTGATCCGTTCGGGATCCACGACATCGACCGCGTCGACCACGATCCGCCCGGCCGCGGTGCGATACGTGTTGCCGGGCACGACCTGCGGTCGCTTCCAGCGCCGGAACGTGAGTGTCACCGCGCCCGAGGCGATCGCGTCGCGGAAGCGAATTTGGATCAGCACGATCCCAATCCTTACCGCCCCGATCCCGAGCGCCGAACACTCGCCGGGGATGACAGACTCCGCGCGTGCGGCTGCGTCGGGTGGCGACAATTGCGGCGGTGGTCGCGATCGCGGCCGCCACCACCGGGTCGGCCATGCAGGCCCCGTCGAGTGATCATCCGCCCGGCGCGCCGACCGGACTCACCGTCGACGACGACGCGGCCCCGCTCGCGGCGACCGACGCGCCGGCGTTCGGTTGGATCGTGAACGACATCGACCGGAGTGAGACGCAAAAGGGCTACGAGCTCATCGTGCGCAACGCTCCCACCGCGCAGAAGCACGACGTGCTCTTCGACAGCGGCCCGGTCGTCAGCGCGCAGCAGTCGTACGTGCACGCACCCGGCCTGCGGCTCGCGGCCGACCACACATACTTCTGGACCGTGCGGACCCAGGACGCGTCCGGGCAGTTCGGGCCGTACGCCCCCGACTCGCGCTTCGACACCGGGCTGGCCGATGCCGACTGGAACGCCTCCTGGATCCGGCGCGCAGGAACCGTGCCCAAGGTCGTACAGGTCGACGGCACCGACATTGCGGCCGACGACTTCGCCCTCATACGCAAGACCAGTGCCGTCGACCCGAGCCCCGTCGTCCGCGCCCGCGTGTACGCGGCGGCCGGTCAGCAGTACGAGCTGTTCGTGAATGGAACGCGGGCGGCCGAAGGGCCCTCGTACTCGTATCCCGACGAGCAGTACTACGAGACGACGGACGTCACGAGACTCGTGCGGGCCGGTTCGCAGAACGCGTTCGCGTTCGTGACCCACTGGGCCACGGCCGGCCAGGGTCGCCCCGACTCGCCGGAAGCGTTCATCGCGCATATCAGCATCGATCACGCCGACGGCACTCGCCAGATCATCACGACCGACGGCTCGTGGCGCACGCATACCGGCCCGTGGATACCCGACGGCCCGCGCAACGACGAGGGTGATCTGGTCGAACACGTCGACGAGCGCCTCGAACCGGTCGGCTGGGAGCAGCCCGCCTTCGACGACACCGGATGGCCCGCGGCGGTCGTGCTCGGCCGCCATCCGTGGGCGCCGTACACACATCTCGTCGCGGCGCGTACCCACCTCGTGTACCGCACGACGAAGCCCGTGACGCTGAGACGCCTCGCCGACGGCAACTACGTCGCCGATTTCGGGAAGATCACCGCGGCCACACCCGTCGTCGAGATTGCCAACGGGGTCGGAGGACGCGCGGTGAAACTCGTATCCGGCGACCTGCTCGATCCCGACGGCCGCGTGTCGACCACACAGGGCCACCAGGAAACCGACATGCACTGGGATTTCGACGAGCGCGTGGGGAAGCAAGAACTGCGCCCGTTCGACTATCTCGGCTTCCGATATCTCGAGGTCGATGGCGCGGACGAAGTGCTCACGACTTCCGATGTGACCATCGCCGCACGTCATGCCGATCTTCCCATCGACGACGACGCTCGTTTCGAGACGTCGAATGCCGGGGTCAACGCGGTGTGGGACCTCGCCCAGCACACCGCACTCAACGACACCCAAGAGCAGTTCCTCGATACGCCGACGCGCGAGAAGGGCCCGTTCCTCGGCGACTCATATGACGTGTCGCAGGCCACGATGGCGGCGTTCGGCGAGCGGGCGGTGACCGCGGAAGCACTGCGCGACTTCGCCCGCTCCCAGGCCAAGTACTGGCCCGACGGGCGGGTCAACGCCGTCTATCCGAACGGCGACGGGAAACGCGACATCCCCGACTCGACCGAGGACTACGTCGAGTGGGTCTGGAAGTACTGGATGACAACGGGCGACCGTGATCAACTCGCCGCGCTCTATCCCGTCGTGAAGAACATCGCGGACTATCTCGAACGCGCGGTCGACCCGAAGACCGGGCTCGTCACGACTCTTCCCGGCGGGGGCGGCGACTACGCGAACGGGATGGTCGACTGGCCGCCGCAGATGCGTTACGGCTACGACATGAACACTGCGGCCCGCACGACACTCAACGTCATGGCCGTCGACGACTTCCGGCGCGTCGCGTCGCTGGCGCAGGCGTTGGGCAAGCCGGTGATCGAGAGCGCTGCGCAGACGAAACGCGCCGACGCGTTGGAGCACGCGATACAACTGCACCTTGAACGGCCCAACGGTGTGTTCGTCGACGGCCTGCGCGCCGACGGGACGCCGAGCCCGCACGTGTCGCAGCAGGCGAACGCGTACGCATTGGCGTTCGGGATCGTGCCGCCCGCGCACGTTGCCGAGGTCGCCAATATCGTCATCGGCTTCAAGTCGGCGATGGGCGTCGTCAACTACCGCGTGTTGCTCGATGCCTTCCACGCCGCGAATCGCGACGCCGCGCTCGTAACGGATCTCACCGACCCGGACCGGCCCGGCTACGCCCAGATCCTGAAGGAAGGCGCCACCTACACGTGGGAGAGCTGGGACGCGCGCCAGACCGGCGACAGCGAGTCGCACGGTTGGGGTTCAACGGTGCTCGCAGTCCTGCAGGACGACATCCTCGGCGCACGCGTCACCGCGCCCGGCGGTGCGGCACTGGACGTTTCGGTTCCGAGGACCAGCATCACACGAGCCACCGGAGTCGTGACTACGGAACGGGGATCGGTACCGATCTCGTGGACCCGCACGCCCGCGGGTCGGGAAGCGATTTCCGTGACGATCCCGGCCAACGTCACCGCAACCGTGCACCTCGCCGGGCGGGGTGTGGCGGACGTCAGCGAGAGCGGCCGCAGTGTCGTCGGCGACGCCGGAGTGACGAACGCCAGGGAAACCAACGGCACGGTCGTCATGACGGTCGGATCGGGTCGCTACGAGTTCGCGAGCTCCGCCCCGACGGTCACAGCCCCCCGCGCCGCGCCGACGACGAGCAGCTCGAACCGCGCCGCGATCGTCGTCGTGCTCGTGATCGCCGCGCTGATCGGGATGCTCGCCGTAGGCGCAGCAATCGTCACCCGGAGACGACGCCCGCCCGTGGCGTGAGGCAAGATCACGGCATGCGATTCAGCTACGCCGAGACCTTCTGTGATCCGACCTACCTCGCGCCGCTCGCGCAGGCCGCCGAGGATGCGGGTTACGACTCCTTCGTCGTGCCCGACAGCCTGATCTTCCCGGCCGAGTCGGACACGCGCTACCCGTATACCGCCGACGGCGACCGCGCCTTCCTCGAGAACAAGCCCATCATCGAGCCCTTCACGCTCATCCCCTACCTCGCGGCGCGCACGAGCCGCATCCGCTTCACGACCTTCGTCCTGAAGCTCGCGGTGCGGCCCGCGGTGTTGGTCGCGAAGCAGGCGACGAGCATCGCCGTGTTGTGTGACGACCGGCTCCGGCTCGGTGTGGGCATCAGCCCGTGGCCGGAGGACTTCGCGGCAATGGACGTTCCGTGGGAGAACCGCGGGAAGCGCATGGACGAGATGTGCGACGTGCTGCGCGGCCTGATGGGCGGCGACTGGTTCGAATACCACGGCGAGATCCTCGACCTCGAGCGGTGCAAGATCTGCCCGGTCCCGGAGACCCCGATCCCGTTGCTCATCGGCGGCCACGCGAACGTCGCGCTGCGACGCGCGGCGCGCCAAGGCGACGGTTGGATCCACGCGGGCGGAGACCCGGCCGAGCTCGGCAACATGGTGAAGAAGGTGAACGACCTACGCGCCGAGTACGGGCGCGCGTCGGAGCCGTTCGAAGTGCACGCGATCTCGCTCGACGCGTTCTCGGTCGACGGCGTGCACAAGCTCGAGGATCAGGGCGTCACCGACGTGATCGTCGGCTTCCGCTACCCGTACACGACCGAGCCCGATACCCAGCCGTTGCAGGACAAGATCGACCATCTGACCCGTTTCTCCGACTCGGTGATGTCCAAGGTCTGATCGCGGAGGCTTGACCTTCCGGCTTGCGGTCGTATCGTTAGCGGCATGAGCAGCTCGACACGTGCGCTGATCGCCAACATCGCGACCGCGGTCGCAGTCACCTGGGTCGCGAACCAGGTCCGCAAGCAGGTCGCCCCCCAGCTTCCGCCGTGGGCAACCGCGGCCGTCGTCTCCGTCACGACGATCGTCGCGCAACGCGCGTTGTCCGGCCCCGTGACGAGGTTCGTCGACGGTCTCTGAGCCGAAGACCCCTGAGTTCGGGCGTTCCGCTCGCGCTACTGACCGTCGTAGACGTCTTTCCCGAAGCACGCGAGTCCGGGCGCGCCGGCGAAGCCGAGGTGCGACAGGCCGAACATGTCTTCGATGCTGCACAACAACGCGTAGTGGTTGTACGGCGTGGCGTCGGTCGTACCGGCCTTGACGCGCGTCGACACCACGACGGCGCCGATGCGGCCACCACCCGGACCGGTGCCACCGGGCTGCGCCGCGTTCGGGTCGGGAGGTGTGTGGCAACAGGCGGTCGCGTCGGCACCCGCGGATTCGTCGAACGTGACGATGATCATGCCGTCGGCCTTGTACGCGGGTGAGGCCATCAGCACCGGAACCTCGGCCGCGAGCCAACGGTCGGCCGACACATAACCGCCGGGCTCACTGTCGACGCACGGTTGGTCGTGACCGTCGTGGCACACGTTCGGCGTGATGAACGAGAGGTTCGGGGTCGTGGCAACTGACTTCAGGTCGGTGGCGAGGTGACTGAAGTCGACGTCGTTCTGCGCACACGCGGAAGAGCCCGTCAGCGAGGCGAAGTACACGAACGGATTGTGGCGGGTCGCGTACATGTCCTCCGGCTTCGGCGCGATGGTCATGTCGACCTGACCGAGCTCGGGATGACGACACGGCGTGCCCATGTCTTCCATGTAGCCGCGCCACGTCTTGCCCGCGGCCGTAAGTTGATCGGCAACCGTCTTGACCGCCGCCGGGTAGAGACAGCCCGACCCGAGCGCCTGCCCGTAGCTTCCGGTGCCGGTCGACACGAACGGGACGTACGTGGTGCAGTCGCCCTGTGTCTTCGGATTCGGCGCCTGGCCGCTGATCTCGGCGATGTAGTTGTCGAGGCTCGCGTGCCCGATGCCGTAATAGTTCGAGAGCAACTTGCCGTGCACGAGCAACGTGGTGTTCAGGTAGCGCGCGGCAGAACCGGGACCCCACGTATTCGCGAAGTCCTTGTTCTCGAGGTTGATCACGAACACGTGGCCGATCGAATGCGGCCCGGTCGCCACCGTCGTGGTGGTGACGGCGCTCGAGGCGGGCGCGGTCGACGCGGCCGGCGGATTGGTCGTCGCCGATTTCCCGGATGACGACGACGAACTGCAGGCGCCGAGGACCAGGGCGCAACTCAACAACGCGATAACTGCTCTCATCGAGGGAGCCTGACCCCCGGGGCCGACGCTGAGCAAAGCGGGGTAGCGTCGGGCGAGATCGCCCGTCAGTAACGCCCCTCGCTCGCCAGCAATGGAGGCCATCCCATGGAATACCGACGTCTCGGCCGCACCGCACTCCGCGTCAGCCCGATCTGTCTGGGCACGATGAACTTCGGTCCGCTGACCACCGAGCCCGACTCGCACGCGATCATGGATCGCGCGCTCGAGCTCGGCATCAACTTCTTCGACACCGCGAACCGGTACGGCGGACAGAAGAGCGCGGGTCGCACCGAGGAGATCATCGGCACGTGGTTCGCGCAGGGCGGCGAGCGGCGCGAGAAGGTCGTGCTGGCAACGAAAGTGTTCGGCCCGATGACCGACTGGCCGAACGACGGCGGGCTCTCGGCGCGGCACATCCGCGCCGCGTGCGACGCGAGCCTCAAGCGTCTGCAGACCGATCACATCGACCTCTACCAGATGCATCACATCGATCGCACCGCGTCGTGGGACGAGGTGTGGCAGGCGATGGAAACTCTCGTCCAGCAGGGCAAGGTGCTCTACGTCGGCAGCAGCAACTTCGCGGGTTGGCACATCGCGCAGGCGAACGAGGCGGCCAAGGCGCGGCACTTCGTCGGCCTCGTGAGCGAACAGAGCCTCTACAACCTCGCGTCGCGCACGGTCGAGCTCGAGGTTCTTCCTGCGTGCCGCTTCTACGGACTCGGTGTCATCCCGTGGAGCCCGCTCGCGGGCGGGATGCTCGGCGGCAACCTCACCTCGGGCGACACCGCGCGCCGCAAGAGCGTGCAGCCGCGTTACGAGGCGATGCGCCCCCAACTGGAGCGCTGGGAGAAGTTCTGCGCCGACCTCGGCGAAGAGCCCGCCGCCGTCGCACTGGCTTGGCTGCTCCACCAAAAGGGCGTGACCGGACCGATCATCGGACCGCGCACGATGGAACAACTCGAAGGCGCGTCACTGCACGCGCTCGATCTCAAACTCGACGACACCGCACTGGCGACACTCGACGAGATCTTCCCCGGCCCGGGCGGACGCGCGCCCGAGGCGTACGCCTGGTAGTCGAAACGACGCCCGGTCAGCCGACGGAAAACGGAGCACACCGATGGACGTGTACGAAGCGCTCTACACGACGCGCGCGATGCGCCGTTGCACGACCGATCCGATCCCGGTCGACGTGCAGCAACGCATCCTCGACGCAGCCGTACGCGCGCCGAGCGGCGGCAACACGCAGAACTGGCGCTTCATGTTGGTCGACGATGCTGACGTGAAGGCCAAGCTCGGGCCGATCTACCGCAACTGCATGACGCAATTGTGGGCGACGATCTACAAGGAACGACTCGAGATCGCGAACGCTGCGCCCGACGAACCCGACAACAAGGAGATGCTGAGCATTCAACGCTCGGCCCAACATCTCGCCGATCACTTCGAGGAGTACCCGCTCCTCTTCTTCAGCTTCGTGCAGTACGACCCGAGCGGCGGATCGATCTTCCCCGCCACGTGGTCGGCCATGCTCGCGGCCCGGGCCGAAGGTGTCGGGTCGTCGCTCACGAGCGTGTTCTTCTTCCAGATCGACCAGGTGCTCGAGATCCTCGGCGTCCCGAAGGACGAGGGCTGGCTCTTCTCGTCGTGCGTGACGTTCGGATACCCCACCGGAAAATGGGGAGTGGCCAAGCGCCGCCCGGTGCACGAGGTGTCGTTCCGCAACCACTGGGGCAGCCCGCTCGGCTTCGAGATCGCCACTCCGCTCTGGCCCTGACGGCTGCGGCTCGGCGGCGAACGTGCCGATGCTGTTGGCGCGACGGATGTGGGTATCGCGAAGGGGCAAAGTGTTCCGAGCGCTTGTCGGATTACAGGAATTCGTCCAGCAACCTCACAGCGGACTCCCAACCCCGACGGTCACAATCGACGACAGACGCGCCACCCCGGACGCGCAACTCACTCCGAACTCCAGAACTCGAGGCACGCAGCGATGAGTGAATCGGATCAGACCCCGCACGACGAGCCGCACCCGTCCTGGCCGCAGTACAGCTGGCACGCAGCGGGCGACACGCCCACCGCGCCCACGCCGCCCGCGGCCCCGACGACTGGCCCGACGAACCCCGCCAACGAGGCGCCGACCGCGCCCGCGCCGGCCGTGAGCCCCGACCCCAACACGGTGTCGTGGCCCCCGACGCAACCGAACCCCACGCAACCGAACCCCACGCAGGCGAACGCGCCGTACGGCGCCGACCCGAATGCGCCGGGCCTCTACGCGCACGGTCAGAACGCCGGCGGTGGAGCTTGGGCCCCGCCGCCCCCCGCCTGGGGACCCCCTTCGGGTCAGGCCTGGCCGTCGGCCGCCGCGCCCGCGCCGCAGCCCAAGGTGCGTCGCGGTCTCGCCGCGCTGGCCGCCCTCGCCCTCGTCCTGGCTTCGGCCGGCGTCGGCGCGGGAGTGGCGATCGCAGTGCACGACCACTCGCGCCCGAGCAGCTTCGACTCCGCCGGCAGCAACTCGTTCGGGAACACCAACCCGAACAACGGCGGCTTCGGCAACGGCGGTTTCGGTAACGGCGGCACGAACAACAACGGCGGAACCAACAACAACAGCGGGACGAACGGCACCGTTCCCGCGGGTTCCGGCACGCTCGACATGAACGCGATCGCGGCGAAGGTCGATCCCGCGCTCGTCGACATCAACACCACGCTGGCGCAAGGACGCGCCGCCGGGCACCGGCATGTTGATCTCCTCGGATGGAGAGATCCTCACCAACAACCACGTGATCGCCGATGCGACGAGCATCAAGGTCACGGTCGACGGTGGAACCGGTGCCACCTACAACGCCAAGGTCGTCGGCTACGACGTCACCGAAGACGTCGCGTTGGTGAAGATCACCGACAAGGTCTCGAACCTGCCCACGATCACGTTCGGCGACCCGTCGAAGGTGAACGTCGGCGATCCCGTCGTGGCGCTCGGTAACGCGGGCGGACGAGGTGGCGCGCCGGCGGTGTCGCAAGGTCAGATCACCGCCCTCGACCAAGAGGTGACGGCCGGCGATCCGGGCGGCACCCAGGAAACCCTCGAAGGCATGATCCAGATCAATGCGCCGATCCAGCCCGGCGACTCGGGCGGCGCGCTGGTCGACAGCGACGCCAAGATCATCGGCATGAACACGGCCGCGGCCGGAAGCACGGGTCAGTTCTCGCAGACCCCGTCGAACATCGGGTTCTCGATCCCGATCGACCACGCGGTCAGCATCATCAGCGTGATCCGCGCCGGCAACGACACCGACAAAGTGCACATCGGTGACCGGGCGCTCCTCGGTGTCGACGTGCAGGACGTGACCGCGGGCTCGGGCCCGGTGAGCTCGGGCGCGGCAGTGGTCGGCGTCCAGGCCGACACCGGCGCCGACTCGGCCGGCATCCAGACCGGCGACACGCTCACGTCGCTCGACGGCAAGTCGATCGCCGACTCCGCCGCCCTGCGCCTCGCGCTCGTCAAGTTCCACCCCGGCGATTCGGTCAGCGTCGGTTGGGTCGACTCGGCCGGTACGCAGCACAACGCCAGCGTCAAGCTGATCGTCGGTCCCCCGCTCTAGTTCGTGCCACGCGCGCGAAAACGGCCACCGGATATTTCCGGTGGCCGTTTCCGCGTTACCGAACGTGCGCAGTCGACTCCAGTCGACTCAGTTGTCGCCGCCGCTGTCGCCACCGTCGTGGTGCACGGTCGTCGTGGTCGTCGTGTCGCCGCCGCCGAACGTGACGTTGACCAGCGGGCTGTGCGCGTCGACCGAACCGTCGGCCCGCAACGAATCCACGCGGTACTGATAGCCGTTCCCGGCCAGAACCGTCGTGTCGGTGAAGCTCGAGCCGTCGGGCGTTTCCGTGATGACGCGGCCGTGACCGTCGCCGGTGCGCAACAACACGTACCACGCGTGGTCGGCGTTGGGCGAAGCGGTCCACGTGCACGTGATGCCGGTCGTCGACGCCGCGCAGCTGATCGCGATCGCCTGCGGGTTGTTGTTGTCGCCGTCGCCGTGGTGCACGGTCGTGGGCGTCGTGTTGTCGTCGCCGTTCCCGTTGCCGCCACCGTTGTCGTCGCCGTTGCCGTCGTCGTTCCCGTTGTGGTTGTCGTTCGCCACAGTGGTCGTCGTGACCGCGGTGCCGTTGCCGTCACCGTCGCCGTGGTGTTCGCCGACCGTGGTGGGGGTGACGATCACGCCGCCGCCCTTGCCGTTGTCGTCACCGTTGTCGTCGTCGTGGTGGCCCGACGGGCCGGTCGTCGTGGTGACGTCGCCGACGGTCGTGGTGGTCGAGTCGTCGCCCGCGGCCACGTTGGCGTCGTGGCCCGCGCCGTGCACGCCGTGATGGTCGGGATCGGGCAACGAGAACGGCGAGACCGAACCCACCGCCTTCGAGACCGCGTGCTGAACGGGGCCGGGCAGGACGCCTGCCGCGCCCGCACCGGTCGTCGCGGCGGCCGCCACGCCGACACCGAGGGCAAGCTTTCCGGCCAGACCGAGGCCGGCCACGAATCCTTTGATCTTCATTCGGAATTTCCTCCACTGAGCAACCGGGGGCTGATAGGTGGAGATGCCGCCCGCCGCGATCGCGGCGGCGAGTACAGGGGAAGGAGTGGGAACCGCTCCGGCTGCCGCCCGGAGATCGTCCACGAACGCCGACAGGCCATCACTCCCGCTCGCCGGGCTACCGGAGAGCAGGGCGTCGATGGCGTCGTCGCCGAGGGGATCGGAGGGGTGGGATCGAGGCATCTCACTCCCGTCATCGCCGAAGGTGCTCATAGGGGTACGCCCTCTCGGTCGATGAGCCGGCGGAGCGCCTCGAAGGCCCGCCGTTGCAGCTGCTTGACCGCCCCCGGGCTCTTTCCGAGCACTTCGGCGACCTGGTCGACGGTGAGGTCGCCGAGGATGCGGAGCAGCACCACATCGCGCTGGTCGTCGGCCAGGCGATCGCACAGTGCCCGGACGCGATCGGTCGAAATGGTCGCCAACGCCTCGTCGGCGGGGTCGGGCTCGGTGTGGGCGCCCGGGGAGCCGACGAAGTTCCGCTGATCCACGGTGTGCTGATCGAAGCCGCCGTGATCGAAGTGGGCCGGAGCGGGGCGGCGGAAGTGGCGGCGGCGCTCGTCCTGCAGGCGGCGGTGGGCGATCACGAAGACCCACGAGCGGAAGTTCGCCTCGGTCCCCGAAAACGACGCAATGTTGCGGAACATGGCGAGGAACACCTCGCTGGTCAGGTCATCGACCTCGCGGGCGCCCTGCAGGCGGAGGTAGCCCGCCACTGCCGGCGCGAGCCACCGATAACAGCGGTCCCAGGCCGATGGACGACCGGCCTGGACGGCCGCGAGGAGCGCGTCGAAGTCGTCGATTCCGCCGCGCGCGGTCGGCTGGGTGTCCCGCTCCACGATGGCCCTATCGGTCGGCCGGAGAGCCCGCTGGAGCCGCGCGACGAGAGATGGCGCCCGCGTACGCGAACCTGTCGGGATGGAACACCCGCGACCGGCGCGCGCCCGAGGCCCACTGGGCCCGGCCGAGCTCGCGGAAGCCGTCGTCCTGGCCGACGTTTCACTGGCGCTGACGGTCGTCGGTCAGGTGCTCCCGTTCGGCAGCGTTCTGCTCGCCGCAGCCGTCGTTCCGCTCGCGGTCGTCGCGGCGCGGCACCGGTTGCGCGGCGGTCGTCACCGGCGCGATCGCGGCGTCGGCGGTGGGGTTTCTCGTCATCGGGAGCGCGGCGTTCACGTCGATGGCCGCGTGCGCGGCGTTGGGCGCACTGGTCGGCGCGGCCGACCGCCGCAACTGGGGCCGGATCCGCACGATGGTGATCGGGCTGGCCACGATCTGGCCCGCGGCGGCGGCCCTCACTCTCGGTGCGCTGTTCGTGTTCTCCAATCTGCGCGAGCTCGTTCTCGATCAGGTTCGCAACGGGTGGACCGGCTTCTTCCATCTCGCGGCGGGATCTGTCACCTGGTGGCGTGGGCCGTCGGACTGCTGCGCTACGTCGGCCTGGTGCGCGTCAGCGAGTGGCTGAGCGATCGCATCAGCAGCTTCGGGGATCGCTTCACGGAGTGGGGCGTGCCCTTTGTGGCCTGGGTCGTTCGCGACTGGTGGATCAGCATTCCGATCACGCTGTTCATTCTCATCTGGTTCGGCATCTGGCTCGCGCAAGGACTCTCGTTGCCCGCACTGAAGCGCGTGCGCGGCGCGTTCGGTGAAGCGGTGGTCGACACCGACTCGCCCGAGCCGGTCGGCACCACTGCGCCCGAACCGCTGCCGGTCGGGTTGCACGACGTGCGGTACCGCTACCCGAACGCGACGAACGACGCGCTCGTCGACGTGACGCTCGACATCGCGCCGGCCGAGCTCGTGGCGGTGGTCGGCGCCAACGGTTCGGGCAAGTCGACGCTGTCGCGCCTGCTCGTCGGACGCCGCGCGCCGAGTGACGGCACGATCGAGCGTCCGGGAGCGGTCGGACTCGGGCGAGTCGGCGGCACCGCCATCGTCGCCCAACGGCCCGAAGCCCAGGTGCTCGGCGTCCGCGTGCGCGACGACGTCGTGTGGGGCATCGCCGAGCCGGAACTGGTCGACGTCGACGCGTTCCTCCGCCGCGTCGGGCTCGAGGAGTTCGCCGATCGTGAAACCTCGACGCTCTCCGGTGGCGAGCTGCAGCGGCTCGCGATCGCGGCCGCGCTCGCACGCGAACCGAAGTTCTTCGTTTCCGACGAGTCGACTGCGATGGTCGACGGCGAGGGCCGAGAGCTGATCGTCGCACTGCTCCGCGATCTCGCCGACGACGACGGGCTCGGGGTCGTGCACGTGACGCACCGCGCGGCCGAAGCCGAGGCTGCGGATCGCACGATCACGTTGGATGGAGGGCGCGTCGTCGTCGCGCCCGCGCGCCTGCGCACCGACACGCCGGTCAAGGCCGCTCGCGATCAGACGTCGATCCGCCTCGGCGCGCCCCTGATCGTTCTCGAGAACGTCGGCCACGTGTACGCCCGCAACACGCCCTGGGCCAACCGTGCGCTCACCGGCGTCGACCTCGTCGTTCGTGACGGTGAGTCGATCCTCGTCGTGGGGCACAACGGTTCGGGCAAGTCGACGCTCGCGTGGATCCTTGCGGGCCTCCTCGATCCGAGCGAAGGCACCGCGACTCTCGAGGACAAGCCGATCACCCAACAGGTCGGGCGAGTCGGGCTCTCGTTCCAGCACGCGCGGCTCCAACTGCTCCGACCGACAGTGCTCGACGAGGTCTGCACCGCGGGCGGGGTCGACCAATTCGCGGCCCGGGCCGCGCTCGAACTCGTGGGCCTCGACCCCGCGTCTTTCGGGCAACGGCGCGTCGACGAGCTGAGTGGAGGGCAGATGCGGCGCGTCGTGCTCGCCGGTGTGATCGCCGCGAAACCGCGCGCGATCATCCTCGACGAGCCGTTCGCCGGGCTCGACGCAAACGGTCGGGCCGAGTTCGACGATCTGCTCACCGATCTTCGCCGGCGGCGCGACATTGCGCTCGTGATCGTGTCGCACGACCGTGATCTGCCCGACGGCCTGGTCGACCGCGTCGTCGAGCTCGAAGCCGGCCGCATCACGCGCGACGAACCCCTCGAAGACGCGCTTCCCGAGGTTCAACCATGAACCTCGCGCTGCGCTCGCCGAGAGAACGAACCGAGAAACCCCGCCGCGACACCGAACTCACGTTTCTTCGGCTCGTCCCCGGTTCGTCGGTGGTTCACCGGCTGTGGGCCGGAACGAAGTTGCTGGTCGCGGCCGAGCTCGCGCTGATGGTCTCGATCTCGCCGACGTGGGCGATGATCGGCGCGGCCGGATTGGTCGTTGTGCTCGGCCTGCTCCTCGGCCGTATACCGCTCGGCGCGTTCCCCCGCCTCCCGAACTGGTTCTTCATCGCACTGTTCATCAGCGCCCTCCTCAGCGTGTGGTCGACCACGAAGCCACTGCTGAACATCGGCGGCATCGTGATCAGCCTCGGCGGCCTCGACGAGTGGGCGCGGTTCCTCGTGCTCGCGGTCGTGCTCATCACGTCGGGCGCGCTGATCGGATGGACGACGCCGCTCGGCGAAGTCGCGCCTGCGCTGGCGCGGCATCTTCCGGCCGTTGCGTTGGCTGCGGTTGCCGGTCGACGAATGGATCATCGCGATCGGGCTCGCGATCCGGTGCCTTCCGCTCCTGATCGACGAGATCCGCTTCCTGGGGGCGGCCCGCCGGTTGCGCGCCCACGACGAGCCCGCCGAAGCCGAGAGCCCGCGGGCGGCAGTGCGCAGCGTGCTGCTCGAGACCCACGACCTGATGGCGACCGCGATCGTCGTGTCGATCCGCCGGGCCCGTGATCTGGCCGACGCGATCGTCTCCCGCGGTGGGCTCGGCGCGGGCGGGAATCTCCCCGGGGCGCGTTTTCGCTTCCCCGACGCCCTGGTGCTGCTCGCGACCACCGCGTTGTGCGTGGTGAGCCTCGCAGTGCTACATCTCTGAAGATGAGCATGCAGCACGTTCGTCTCGGCCGTACCGGCCTGCAAGTGTCGCGGATCTGCCTCGGGACGATGACGTTCGGGCTCCAGATCGACGAGGACGCGTCGCGCGCCATCCTCGACAAAGCCGCGGGCGCGGGCGTGACCTTCCTCGACACCGCCGACGCGTACCCGCTCGGCGGCGACCTCACGACCGCGGGCCGGACCGAGGAGATCGTCGGCCGCTGGCTCAAGGGCAAACGCGACGACTACATCGTCGCCACGAAATGCTTCGCGCCGATGGGCCCGAACCGCTGGGACATGGGGAACAGCCGCCGCCACATCATGGATGCGATCGACGCGTCACTGCGCCGGTTGCAGACCGACTTCGTCGACCTGTACCAACTGCACTTCGACGATCCCGGCGTCCCGCTCGACGAGACGCTCGGCGCACTTGACGATCTCGTGCGCGTCGGCAAGGTGCGTTACATCGGTTGCTCGAACTTCCTCGCGTACCGACTCGCGCTCGCGCTGGGGCGCAGCGACGTACTGCGCGTCGCCCGGTTCGTCTCCGTGCAGCCGCGCTACAACCTGTTGTTCCGCGAGTTCGAACGCGAGCTGTTCCCGTTGTGCATCGACGAGGGCATCGGCGTGATTCCCTACAACCCGATCGCGGGCGGCATGTTGTCGGGCAAGCACGACCGTACGAAAACCCCCGACGAGGGAACGCGTTTCGCGCTCGGTAACGCGGCCCAGACCTATCAGGACCGTTACTGGCACGACAACGTGTTCGACACCGTCGACGAGCTCGTGAAGATCGCCGACGACGCGGGCATACCGCTGCCGACGCTGGCCGTCGCGTGGACGTTGCAGCACCCCGCGATCACCGCGCCCATCGTCGGGGCCAGCCGACCGGAACAGCTCGACGCGACGATTGCCGCGGTCGATACGAAGCTCGATGCCGACCTCGTCGCCCGGTTGAACGAGGTGACCACCGCGTACCGGCGTGGCGACGCGCCGCGTTAGCGTGCGCGGATGACCGATATCGCCGTTCCGTTCTTCTGCGCACTGCCCGCGTCGCCGCCGCCGTGGCCCGGGATCGTCGTCGTGATGGAAGGCGACGGCATGAAGCCCCAACTGCTGCGCGTCTGCGAACGACTCGCGGCCGAGGGCTATGCCGTGGCCGCGCCCGACCTGTACTGGCGCTTCGGTGGGAGCAACCCCGAAGCGGGCGGTAACCCCTACGGCCAACTCGCGCACGCCGACGGGCGCGCCGACATCGTCGAGGTCGTCAGCCGGCTGCGCGGACTCGGCGCGGCAACGGTCGGCATCACCGGCTTCTGCATGGGCGGTGGCTACGCGTACCTGGCGGCGGTGTCGGGCGTCGACGTCGACGCGGCCGTGTCGTTCTACGGCGGCGGCATCGCCCAGCACCTCAACGACCCGTACTGCCCGTTGCTGTGCTTCTTCGGTGGTCAGGACGAGTGGATCCCGCGTGCCGATATCGCCGCGGTCGAGGCGCGTCATCCCGGCCAGGTCATCGTCTACGAAGAGGCCGGCCACGGATTCATGCGCGACGGCTCCGACAGCTACGACGAGGCCGCCGCCGGTGATGCGTGGGCCCGGCTCCTCGAGTTCTTCGGTACGCACCTGCGGCTCCCGGGCTGACTCTTTCCCCGTTCTTGATTTGCTCTCACGCTCCGCGCAGATCTCGTTGGCTAACTGGTGTCAGCCAACGAGCAGCGAAGGAGGTGAGCAACATGAGTCCTATCCGCAAAGCCGCCGCCGTTCTGGCGATCTCCGGAGCCCTCGTAGCCGGGGGTGCCGCAGCCGCCAACGCCGCGACCAGTAGTTCCACGACGACACCGAGCACGAGTACATCCTCGGGCACGGGATCGTCGGCCACTACTGCGCCGTCCGCGTCGTCCGGCAGCCACGCGAACTGCCCCAACATGGGATCAGGTTCGGGTTCGGGATCGACGTCGGGATCGACGTCGGGCTCGTCCGCCAGCACCTGATCGACATCCAACCGAACCCATGCATGTGACGTGACTCCCGGCGCGCACGGTCGGGAGTCACGTCGCGCCACCCGAACGAGAACATGACCAGGACCCCGCGAGGAATCTGCCGAGTCGTCTGTTTCGTCGCCGTCGCGACCCTTCTCGCCGCGAGCTGCGGCGGGGGTGCGTCGGCTCCCCGCGCCGCGACGCCGACGACAACCGCACCCACAACCACTTCGCTCGTCGACATCGGTGCCGGTCTCACGGGCCCGGCGGGAGTACGGGCGAGCGTGTACTCCACCGGGGTGGTTCACGCGTCGGCCTTCGCGTTCGACGCCGACCAACAACTCTGGGTCGCGACCGCGGCGTACACCGACGCCGGTCACGACGGCGTCTACCTCGTCGCTCGGTCCGGCGCGACGCCGGTCGAGGTGATCAGCGGGCTGCATACCGTGCTCGGCCTGCTCTGGTATCACGACTCGCTCTACGTCGCGTCGAAGGACCGCGTCGACGCGTACGGCGATCTGCACGGCAACCGCTTCGGCACGCACCGCACGATCGTCAAACTCCCCACCGGGGTCGGCGAGGTGAACAACATCGTGCTCGCGCCGAACGGGAACATGCTGCTCGGCATCACCGCGCCCTGCGACCACTGCGCGCCCACTTCCGAGTACTCCGGCGCGATCCTGTCGTTCGCGCCCGACGGCACCGCGCTGCACCTCTACGCGAGCGGCATCCGTGCGCCCGTCGGCCTCACCTACCTTCCCGGTACGAGCGACCTCCTCGTCACGATGGACATCGCGACGATCTCGGTACGAAGACCACCGGCGACGCGCTCGCGGTCGTCGCGCCCGGAACCGCGTGGCGCAACCCCGAGTGTTACGGCCAAGGCGGCACGGCCTGCGCCGGCGTTCCTGCGAGCGTCGCCGTCCTCGATAAGCACGCGGCGGTGAGCGACGTTGCGATCGTCACCTCGACGAGCGGCGGAATGTCGGCGATCGTCGCGGAATGGGCGCTCGGCAAACTGCTGCGCGTCGAACTGACCAAGTCGGGCGCGTCGTATCACGGCACCGTCTCGACCTTCGTCACCGGCATCAAGAACCCCGTCGCCGTCACCAAGACCCCCGACGACCAAATCATCGCCGCCGACTGGACCACCGGAACCATCTACCGCATCACCGCGCCGTAGGCGGCGGGTCACGGGGGCGGCCGGTTTCTGGGGTGGCGGGGGTCTTTGGGTCCGACGAATGCGCGGCGGCCTGTGCCGGGCACGAGCGACCAGTTCTGTTCGGTTTTGAGCTTGTGGTGATGCGGGCAGAGCGGGTCGAGCTCGTGCAACACGGTGTGGTGGGTTTTCGCCCACGGTTCGCGGTGATCGATCTGCACGAACATGCTCGAACACCCGACCACCGCGCACTTCGGTTTCGCCCACAGCAGCGCGATCCGCTGCGCGGCGGTCGCGCCGCGTCCTAAGTGCACGACGTTCACCACATCGACACCGCGGGTGATCACCAACTTCAAGATCGCATCGCCCAACAACTCGCGCGCGACCGATACCGGGATCGGACCAACGCCCGCGATCTCACATACCTCGCCATCGCCCACCTCACCGCGGCTCAACGCGGCGAGATCGACCCGGAGGAACGCGAGGTACCGCTCCTTCGCCGAACGGCCCTGCGCCGTCGGCGCGCCCAGCGAACCGTCCGTCTCCGCGTCGCTATCCACGGCGGGCTGTCGTCCCAGCAGCATCAACGCGTCGAACGCGTACGCCGCACGCGGTTCGGGCTTCCCCGCGGCGCGGGCCGCGTTGAACAGCCCGTCGATGATCGGCTCCAACCGTTTCTCGAACGCACCCAACGCATCCACGGTCCCCACCGCCGACAGATGCCGAGCACCCTCCCCATCAGTGAAGGACCGCAACCCCCGATCGGCGTGGATCCGCCGATGCCGCGCATCCGGATCGGGATCCGCGGCCGCTTTCGTCCGCAAACACTCCTCGCGCAACTCCGTGAGATTCGTCTCGCCCGCCAACCCAATCAGCCGTTCTTGTGCCTCGGGGTTCGCGGCCGCCGCGGGCGCGATCTCGTTCGCCTGCGCCGCCGACAACCCACCCGAGCGCACCGCCGCCGCCAACACCGGCAACTTCGCCAAATGCGCCGACGTCTCCAACCCCCGCCGCGCAACCGCCGTCGACGTCCCACTCACCTTCGCCAAATGCGACGCCGCCGAACGCGCCCCCGCCCGCTTCCACTCCCCCGACTCATCCACCCGCGCACCCAACAACACCTTCGCCGCAGCCGCGCGCCGCTCCACACGGTCATACGCCGCCCACACCGCAGTCACATCCCGCAACAACACATCCGCCGGATCACGATCCGCGAACTCGCCCAACACGCGCTCGACGAAACCCAACGCGTCGACCAACCCGCAAGTTCGGACGTCTTCCATGACTGCCACTCACACATCATGGCAGTGAGGTGAGACAACTACGTCTCCGCCAAAACAACGAACGCGTTCGCATTTCACGGGCGCGGACGGCATGATGAAACGTCAATGCTCGAGCTGCCCGAATCGCCGATCACCCGAACGGTTCGTACTGCGGCGAACCGCGTGGTCGGCTACTACGAGTACGGCGACCCTGCGGGCGTACCGATCGTTGCGCTGCACGGCACGCCCGCGTGCGGTGCGGGGTTCGCGTGGGCCGATCGCCGCGCACGCGAGCGCGGTATCCGACTGCTCGCACCCGACCGGCCCGGCGTCGGCGATTCCGATCCCTGGCCGAAAGGTCGCGGCGCAACCGTCGCCGACTACCCACCAGAACTGTGGGCCTTTGCCGACGCGGTCGGCGTCGACACCTTCTCGATCCTCGGCTACTCCGGTGGCGGCCCGTACACGCTCGCGGCCGCCTACGCGCGCGCCGACCGCGTCGACGCCGTTGCCATCGTCTCGGGCTCGGGCCAGGTCGGCGTGTGGGCGTCGGTCACTGATTTCGAGACCGTCGACCGGCTCCTGACTCGCGCCGCCCAACGCGTACCCGCACTGGCCCGTGTCTCACTGACGATCGGCGCGCAGTTCTCGCGCGTCATCCCCCGCACGTCGCTGTGGTTCGGCCAACTCGAGATGTCGACGCCCGACCGCATGGTGATGGCCGAGTTCCCCTCCGCGCGCGCCGCGCTCGCGCTGTTCACACAATCGTGTTCGCACGGTTCGAGCGGCGTTGTCGACGACTACGCCGCGCTCGGCCGGCCCTGGGGTTTTCCGGTCGAGGAGATCGCGGTCCCGGTGTGCTGTTGGCATGCGACCACCGACGAGATCGTCCCCGTGCACCACACGGTGGAGCTCGCGCGTCGCATTCCCGGCGCAACAGTCCTGCAGTGGCCGGATGAAGGGCATCTCGCGATCGTCGACCACGTCGGCGAAGTTCTCGACGCGCTCGTCGACCGGCACAACCGCGACGACAACGAACAGGCCGAGCCGGCCTAAAGCGAGCCCGCGTAAACGGCGCTACCGCGCGAAGTGCTTGCTCAGCGTCTCGCGTTGGCCCTGATAGTTCGAGCCGATGCCCTGCCCGTAGAGCCGGTCGGGTGCTTCCAACATCTGCTCGAACGTCAGCTTGCAGACGCGCTGACCGTGCTCGATCATGAACGGCACGTCGTGCGCGCGCACTTCCAGCGCGGCCCGCGACCCGGTCGAGTTCCCGCCCGGATCGAATCCGAAGCCGGGATCGAAGAAGCCCGCGTAGTGCGTGCGCAGCTCACCACTCGTGGGGTCGTAGGCGGTCATCTCCGACGCGAGCGTCGGTGGGATGCACACCGCTTCGTTGCTCATCAACAAATAGAAGCGCTGCGGCGTGAGCACGACGCGATCGCCCTCTTCGTGCTTCACCGATTCCCAGAACGGTTCCGGATCGACGGGCACTTCCGCGCTCTTGGCCACGTCGAGCAGCGGCGCGTTGTCGCGCGCGCGGTGCCCGACGAACCCCCCGGCATCGCCGTGCAGGTCGAGGCCGAGGAACAACCCTCCGCCGAAGGCCAACTTCGATTCCGGAACCGGCTCGCCCCGGTTGAACAACAGCGGATCACCGTTGTGAAACGCGCGCACGTCGTCGTCGGTCAACAACGCGGACCCGACCGACAAGCGCAGCTGATTCAACGACAGGTCTTCGCGCACGCGCACCGGAAACGACAAAGGAACCACTTCGAGATACAGCGGGCCGTCGTAACCCGCGGCAATCTCGTCGAAGCGATAGCTGTGATCGGTGATGACGCGCGTGAACACATCGATGCGCCCGGTCGAGCTCTTCGGATTCGCCTTGCCCCGCACCTTCTCCGGCAGCGACAGCCGTTCCTTCAACGGGATGAGGTACGGCCGCTTGCTCTCGAGGACCACGCCGTCCTTGCGGAGGTCGAGCTCGTCGATGATGTAGTCCTTCACGCGCCGCTCGACCGATTCCTGCCCCGGCAGGAAGCTGCAACGAATGCGATACGCGACCTCACCGAGCCGGAGGTCGAGGCTCGCGGGTTGGATGTTCTCGGGCGGGATCGTGAAACGCCCCGCGTCGATCACCTTGGCCGCGATCGCGCGTTCGAGGTGTTGGCACGCAAGCACGCCACGGCGATACAGGGGAAGGTCGAGCTCCACGACCGGAGCCTACGCGGAAGGCCGGGTGCGTGACTGGCCCGTGCCTGACGCCTTCCTTGCGTACGCTGCGCCGATGCGCGCTCCCAAGCTCCTGATGGCCGTCACCGCGGCCACCCTCGTCATCGCGGCCTGTTCCTCGTCCGCGAAGGCATCCGCCCCGACCCCAACCTCGGCCCCGCCCACTACCAGCACCTCGATCGTGCCCGCGCCCGCCGGGTCTGCCGGCGTTCTATTCGTTCTCCGAACCGATCCCGACCAAGCCGGGCACCCTGATCAAGTCGGAGGTCGTGCCCGACGGCGCCGTCGACGGCACGGTCTACCGGGTGCTCTACGTGTCGACGACCGTCGCCGACAAGCCCACTCCCGTCACCGGTCTCGTGATCGTGCCCAAGACCACCGCGCCCGCCACCGGCTACCCGGTCGTGACGTGGGGTCACGGTACGAACGGCATGGCCGACATCTGTTCGCCTTCGCTCGACCCGACCAACGCGGTTCCGCTCGTCAACACGCTGCTCGCCCAGGGCTGGGAGGTCACGGCCAGCGACTACCAGGGCGAGGGCACGCCCGGGCTCCTGCCGTACATCGCGGGCGACAGCGCGGCCCGCAACACGATCGACATCGTGCGGGCGGCGCGCAACCTGCCCGCCGCGCACGCGAGCGACAACTACGTCGTGTGGGGGCACAGCGAGGGTGGCCAGACCGCGATGTACACGCTCCACATCGGGCCGACCTACGCCCCCGAGCTCCACATGAAAGGCGTCGTGGCCGGTGCGCCGCCGTCGCAGTTCAACCTGATCTACTCGTTCTTGAAGACGAGTAAGTATCGCTACTACCTGTTGATGGCGGCGGGCGGTCTCAATGCGGCGTACGGCGACACCGCCGCGCCGCTCGACCAGGTGCTCACGCCGAAAGGCATGACCTATCTTCCCGATCTCGACAAAGGCTGCTCCGACTATCTGTCGAAGCAGCTCGGCAACGTCGACACCGCGTCGCTGACGAAGGGCGACCCGTTCACGATCCCGCTCTGGAAGATCGTGCTGGAGAAGAACGACCCGCAGCAGTTCACGGTCAAGAGCCCGGTACCGCTGCTGATGATCCAGGGCGGCAACGACGAGCAGATCCCGGTCGTGTCGACGCAGATCCTCGCCACGCACCTGTGCAGCCTGGGTCAGGACCTCGAGCGTTGGGTGTACCCCGGCCAGTCGCACGCGGGCGTGATCAAGCCGTCGTCGGCCGACATGGTGCACTGGATCACCGACCGCTTCGCCGACGGCGCCAACCCCGACACGTACGCGCCGACCGGCCTCGCGAACATCGACGTCAAGGTGTGTCCGTGAGCGGAACCCTGGCCCGGCCGCCGACCTGACGCTAACGTCAGGGAATGGACCTGCCCAAGATCATCAGTGTCGACGATCACGTCGTCGAGCCCGCGCACGTATGGCAGACGTGGCTCCCGGAGAAGTACCGCGAGAAGGGCCCGCGCGTCGAGCGCAAGCGTTGGGGTGCGTTCTCGCACAAGCCCGGCGCGAAGTACGTCAACACCGAAGACCCCGAGGGGTTGTGGGGCGACGCCTGGTACTACGAGGACCGCCTCATCTATGTGCACAAGCGCTTCGTCGCGATCCCCCTCGAAGCCACGCCCGGCGGCGACCTCTCGAAGTTCGACCGCTCGAAGATGGTCATGGAAGCGCTCACCTACGACGAGATGCGCCCCGGCTGTTACGACCGCGACGCGCGCATGGTCGACTTCGAGCGCAACTGGGTCGACGGTTCGCTCCCGTTCCCCACATTCCCGCGCTTTTGTGGGCAGACGTTCTATGAAGCCAACGACAAAGAGCTCGCGCTCGCGTGTGTGAAGGCATACAACGACTGGATGGTCGAAGAGTGGTGCGAGCCGTCGAACGGCGTGAACATCCCGCTCTGCCTGATGCCGCTCTGGGACGTCGAGCTCGCGGCGCAGGAGATCCAGCGCAACGCCGATCGTGGCGTACGCGCGTTCTGTTTCAGTGAGCTCCCCCACCACTTGAAGTTGCCGACGATCCACAGTGGCGAATGGGACCCGGTCTTCCGCGTCTGCAACGACACCGGTGTCACGTTGTGCATGCACATCGGCTCGTCGTCGACGAACCCGGCCGCGTCACCCGACGCGCCCGGCGGCGTCGGTGGAACCCTCGCGTTCAACAACTCGATGGCGTCCCTGGCCGACTGGTTGTTCTCGGCCAAGCTCATCGAGTTCCCGAAGCTGAAGCTCGCGTACTCCGAGGGCCAGATCGGCTGGATCCCCTACGTGCTCGAGCGCGCCGACACGGTGTGGGAGCAGCACGACAGCTGGCAGCACTCGAAGGAGCGCATCCCGGAGCCGCCGTCGACGTACTACTACGGCCGCATCTTCGGTTGCTTCACCGCCGACCACCACGGCCTGCACTCGTTGGCCGAGGTCGGCGAGGACAACATCTGCTTCGAGACCGACTACCCGCACACCGACACCACGTGGCCCACATCGAAGGAGTACGCCGAGAAGATGCTCGCCGACTTCGACGACAAGCTCGCGTACAAGGTCCTGCGCGGCAACGCGATCAAGATGCTGGAGCTCGACCGGATTTAATTCTCAGAACTGCAACCGCGCTCAGTGGATGGCGTCGAGGATCTGCGTGGCCGGGGTGAGCTGCGCCGACGCGGTGAGGTCGCCTTGGGCCGTATCCACTGAGTACACGAAGGTCGGGTCGACATAGACGACCGACGCTACGCCCGCGCGATTGCCGACCTCGCGGTACTCGCGGCCCGCGTGGCCGCGCGTGACCGGCCACGACTCCATCTGCTTCACCGCTTGGGTCGAGAACGACCCGCGCGGCGCGACTCGCAGCGTGAACGTGTCGGATCCGACCACGAAGTCGAAGACCGCGTTCGGCACGCCCGCGCCGTCGCGTCCGACCGATCCCGATCGGTACGTGAACCCGACCGGAATCGAGATGCGCGGCATCGCGCTCGTCGGGAGCCCGAAGGCCTCGGCCGCCACGCCGACACACGCATCGGGCGTCGCGGCCGGGCACTGCGTGACCTTGCGCAACGCGGTCTCGTCGCTCGCCACTGTCGCGGTCTCATGATGGAAGATGGCGATACCACCGGCCAACACCACCGCGGCGATCACCAACGCGATCGCGATCGTCACGAATCTGCGCACTAGTGAATTGTGACCAACGTGACAGTGCTCGTGTCGCCCTTCGTCGAGAACGCGGTGACGCCCTCTTGGATCAGGCCGACCCGCACGGTGTACCGGCCCGTTGGCAATGTCGACGGGCGGCCGCCGCTCGTGAACTTCACAACGCACTCGCTCGTCGTTGCCTCGCCCGGCAGCATCGTCCGCGGGACGGGACACCGACCGGTGAAGCGGACGTTGGCCGCCGCGTCGGAGACGGTCACGATGAAGCGGACGAGCCCGACCCCTTTGGCCTGGAGCGGGCTGAACGATCCGGGCCACGGCGCCCCCGCGCCGACGTGCACAACGCCCAACCGCAATCGAAGTTGTGACGCGCTCATGGACTGCGCGGCGACAGTGATCGACGATCGGTACGCGGCATTGGGCAAAGCCGCGGTGACCGGGACCGGACCCACGAGTCCCTGTTCCAGGATCGCCAGGCGAACCGGCAGGGGAACGCGGGACAGGATGACCCACAAGCCCATCGGGACGTCGTTTTCGAACGAGACCGGTCGCGCGCCGGGGAAGCTGATGTCGGCGCGCGCGTCGGCGGAGACGATCAGCGGGCCGCAGTCGGATACGGGCGGCGTCGGATCGGGGAACGCCGACGCGGGCACGAAGAACTCGTAGTTGGCGATGTGCCACAACGACAGTGGCGCGGCGTTGTCGCGGAGTACGCACGACGTGTCGACCCCAAGTGCGCGGAGCCGTTCAATCGCTTCGACGAGAACGTGTTGCCGAGCCCGACCGATCGAATCGTGCACCGCGTAGTCGTTGTAGGCGGTCCACGAGGAGAACGCGAAGAAGACCAGCATGCACGCCGCGCCGAGCCGGCGGTCGACCGCGACGGCGAGCAACACCACCGTCGTGAGCGCGACCCCGGCGAGCAGCACCGCCGGTAGCGACCAGTGCAGATGCACGACATAGATCCGCAGCGCGAGGACGTTGGCGATGTTCAGCCCCGCACCTTTGATCGCGGGCGGGCGGATGAGCGCGAACGCCAACACCACGACGGCCAAGACCGCGCCGACCACCAGCGCGCGCGTGACCTCGGCACGCCGCGCGAGCGCGGGCGTCTGGTCGAACAACCATGCCGCGCCGAGGACGAGCACCGGCGCCAAGACCCCGTCGACGTAACGCCCGTAGACGAGGTAGTCGACTCCGGTCAGCGGCACCTGCACCGCGCTCAACGCGCTGACGACCAGCGTCAGCACCAGGGCGGGCAACGCGAACGCCGCGACCGGAAACAGCGAGTCGGCCGCGGCCGCCGGCGGTCGGCGGGCGAGTGCGAAGGCCAGAACCAACGCTCCGGCGATCGCCACGCCAAAGGTCGCGATGCTCGTGTACGCGACCCTCCCGAGAATGTTCGCGGCCGCGTCGTTCCAGAGGTGCGGATGGAGCAACGGCTTGAGCGCTTGCCCACCGGCATCGCCCTTCACCCCAGCCACGTGACTCGTGCCCGCTACTGCGATGTTGAGCACGCGGCCCGCAACCGTTCCGACGAACGCCACTGCGAGCGCGGCGATCGCCGGCCCGCGGCGCTTCCACGGCTCGGTCGCAACCACAACCGCGATGGCGAACGCGGCCACCACCAGGATGCCGCGCGGATTGACCGCGCACGTATAACTCGCGCGAGCGCGCCGGCCACACACCAGCGGAGCGTCGATTGTCGCGCCACCGCGATTACGCACGCAGTGGCGAGCACCGTGGGAACCGAGCGCGTTCTCCGACAGGGCCATGTTCGCGATCGTCGACCAGCCCGGATACAACACGACCAGCAGCGCGGTTACGACCAGCGCGGTTGTGGATGCCCGCGGAAACACCCGCCGGGCGAGGAACACCGCGAGCAGCGGAAGGGCCGCGGCCAACAGCGCGTTCACCACGAGCGCGAGGTGGTACACCGTCAACGGATCGTGGCTGAGCAGCGTGGGGGGTACGAGCAGGAGGCTGTACCCGGCCGCGTAACCGGCGTGGGTCCGGCCGATCCCCGACACGATGTAGCGGGCGTTGCCGAGGTAGCCCGCTTCGTCGCCCTGAATGATCGGGACGTGCATCCGGTTCGCGGCGAGCACGTGAACCACGAAGGTCAGAACAGCCAACGCACCGGTGAAGCGCCAGATGCCATCCCACGGACGTGCGCCGGCCTGCTCGCGCACGACTGCCGGCGGAACCTCGGGCTCGCCCTCGGCCTCACGCACGTCGGAGCTGTTGCTCGACGTCCCGCTACGAACCACGGGGCGACGCTAACAGCCGGGTCGTCCGGTCAGGGTGCGCTGAGAAAACGTCGCGCGAACTGCTCCACCGTGGTGCGGCCTTCGGGCGGCCATCCGCACACGAGGTACCCGATCCCGGCCTTTTCCCACGCGTCGATCGTCGTCGCGATCGTGTCGAGATCGTCCTCGAGCGACAACGACGACGCCCGCGTGATCTCCGCCGGGTCGCGACCGGCGGCCTCCGCGTGGGCGGTCATCCGTTGCGACTTCTTCGTCATCGATTCGGGCGTGCCCCAGGAGTGCCACACGTCGGCATAACGCGCCGCGATCGGCATCATGCGCTTCTCCCCGGATGCCCCGATCCAGATCGGCGGGTGTGGCTGTTGCACCGGCCACGGGCGCAGGGTGGCGTCGTGCACCTGGAAGTGCTCGCCGTCGAACGTGAACCCGTCGGTGGTGAGCAGACCGCGCACGATCTGCACGGCCTCCTCGTACGCGTCGATGCGCTCCTTCAACGCGGGGAAGGGAATACCGAGCTCGACGTGCTCCTTGTCGAACCACGCCGCGCCGTAGGAGAGCTCGAGCCGACCACCCGACGCGTGATCGATCGTGATCGCCTCCGCGGCGTAGACCGCGGGATGGCGATACGTCATCCCCGCGATGAGCAAACCGAGCCGCACGTTCTCGGTGATGCCGCTCCAGGCCGCGAGCGTGGTCATGCCCTCGAAGCATTCGCCGGGCCCGTCGCCGTACATCGGCTGGAAGTGGTCGAACCAATAGAGCTAATCTGGAAACCATGAAAACAAAGGGAAACAACGTCACCTCGGGCGCGGTGCGGCGCGTCGCCATCTACATCCGCATCAGCAAGGACCGGAAGAACGAGATCAGCACCGACATCCAAGAGAAGACGTGCCGTCGTTACGCCGCCGACAAGAACACCTGGCAGGTCGTGGCCATGTACGTCGACAAGGGTCGCAGCGCGTTCAACGGGTCGCGTCGGCCAGACCTCGAACAGATGCTCGACGACCTCGACGCCGGTGTCTTCGACACCGTGCTCGTCTACCGCCTCGATCGGTGGACTCGCTCGAACACTCACTTCGTCGAGATGTGGAAACGGCTCGCCCGCGCCAACGCCGAGTTCGCGTCGGTGAACGAGGGCTTCGACACCACCACCGCGATGGGCCGGGCGATGTTGGGGATGGCGGTGTTGATGGCTGAGTTGGAGTCCGACATCAAGTCCGAGCGCATCACCGACTGGCACGAAGAGCCGCCGCCGCGCGGCGAGGTGCCGACCGGCCCTCGCTCGTTCGGGTCCCTGGACGACCGAACCGGACTCGTCCCCCACGAGGCGAAGCTCATAAACGATGCCGCGCGGCGACTGGTGAAGGGCACCGCGTCGCTCCACGGCCTCGTGAGGGAGTGGAACGACGCGGGCGTCCGTACGACGCAAGGCAACCTGTGGTCGCGGCGGACGTTGAGGCACCTGCTCACGAACCCGCACACGGCCGGGCTCCGCGAGCTCGACGGCGAACTCGTGCAGGGGACGTGGAAGCCGGTGCTGCCCCGCAAGCTGTACGACGACGTGTGTGCGGTGTTGAACAACCCGACCCGCCGCACCGGAACGACCAACACCCGCCGCTACCTGCTGACCGGGCTCATCCTCTGCGGTGGCGAACTCAGCAACGGCAAGCCGTGCGGCACGCCGATGGGCACGAAAGGCAACACGCAAGGTGCCCGCTACACCTGTCTGCCCCGCGCCGGTTACGAGCACTGCGGCAAGGTGAGCATCGAGATCGCCCGCACCGACGAACTGGTGCGGGGCGCGGTGATCGACTCGCTCGGTGCAGGCGACTTGAAAGCCGCGCTCAAAACCGTCGACCCGCGCACCGCGGTCACCGTGCTCGAGGACGAACTCGACACGCTCGCGCACGACTACGGCAACGGTGGCATCTCCCGCAGCGAGTGGGACGCGGCACGCACGGGGCTCGAACGTCGCATCGCCGACGCGCGCGAAGCCGCCGAACGTCCGCGTCCTGTCGCCGTCAACCTCGACCACTTCGACCGCGAACCGATCGAGGCGCAACGACGCGTCGTGCAGTGGGAGTTCCCCGAGATCAGAGTCCGCGCCGGACGACGCGGCAAGGTCGGCTTCGACGAGTCCCGCATCGAACTCACGCCGCGACCCAAGGAACCGAAGCGCACGAGACGGTGATCGTCCCGACTGGATAGACGACTATCACCGGGGCACGCATCCGCGAGCGGGGTGCCGCCACGCCGATTTTTCTTCGCGCACGTCATCGCGCGACGCGCTATTGCACCGGAGTGCCAGGAAGAGACATCGGCACGTCATGCTGTCCCATGTTCCGCGTTGGCCGTCGCGCCGCGGGGTTGACGGCATGAGTGCAGCAGTCGAATGTCGCAACGGTTACATCGTTGGAAGTGCGCCGATGCGATTCTTCGTCGGGGGGTGCGATGCCGTCAGCACGTCCAGACAAGCACCACCCGGTCGTCGCAGTCATGCACCACCGCGGTGTCAGCGAGGCCGAACTCGCGGCTTGCGTCGGCGCTAAGCCTGACTCGTTGCGTGTCCTGCTGCACGGCCACGGCACCATGTCGCCCCGGCTGCGTCGGCTCGTCGCCGCGTACTTCGACCTGCCCGAGTCGGTCTGCTTCCGTCCCGACGAACGCGCCCAGGTGTCGGTGTGACCGCACGGCCGATCTCCAACGCGGAACGGGCTGCGCTCCGCGAGGCCAGTCCGCGCGCGGCACGCAAGGCCCGCGCCGCCGCGGGCCTTCCTCCCCACGAGGACGATCCCGAAGTCCTGACGAAGATCGCGGTGCTGCTCTCGCACCCCGCCGACCAACGGACTCGCCGGGACGCGAACCGGCTCCGGTGAAACCCGTTCACCGGAGCCGACCCAACCAACCGAAACCTGGCCGAGCCCGACGAAAGGAGCGACCGACATGGACGATAGCGCCGCTGCCCCGTACGCCGCACCCGAGGAGTACGCCGAGGCGATCGTCCTGCGTGACGCGGCGGTCCGGCTCGTCAGCCTTGCCTTCGCTGGCGCAGACGATCCGGTCGAGCTCTGCCACACGTCCGACCGGCTGTGCGAGCGCAGCGAGCGGCTGCTCGACATCGTGATGGTCGCGCGCCGGCGCTCCACGTTCCGCGTCGTGCCGACATGACCGATGCCAAGAAACCGCACGTCGATGGACGCAAGCGCAAGCAGCCGTTGACGCCGGACGAACAACAGGCGCTCATCGAACAGCACGCCGACAAGTCGGATGCGCCCGCGAACTGGCCGAGCATCGAAGACGCCATGACCGAGCACGACCACCGCAACGCCCCGGGCGCGCAGCTGCTCGATGCGGTCGCTGCGCACATCAGCCGCTATGTGGCGTTCCCGAGCGAGCACGCCCTGCACGCGGTGACGTTGTGGGCGACGCACGCCCACTGCCTCGACGCGTTCGAGTCCACACCGCGACTCGCGCTCGTCAGCCCCGAGAAGCAATCCGCGAAGACCCGTACGTTGGAGGTGCTCGAAGACTTGGTGCCGAACCCGATGCACCTCGCCAACACGACCGCCGCCGCGCTGTTCCGTCAGGTCGCCGCCGACCGGCCGACACTGCTGATGGACGAGGCCGACACCTACCTTGGCCCGCATGTCGCTCACCACCACGAGGAGTTGCGCGGCTTCGTGAATGCCGGGCATCGGCGCGGTGCGAAGGCGTACCGCTGCGTCGGCGAGCCCGCCAAGATGCGCGTCGAGTCGTTCCCCGCGTTCGCTGCGCTGGCGTTGGCAGCGATCGGCGACCTCCCCGACACCGTGACCGACCGCGCTGTCGTCCTAAGAATGAAGCGCCGTCGTCGGGACCAGCACGTCGAGCCGTACCGGGCTCGCCACGCACGACCACCGGGCGAGGCGCTACGCGACCGTCTGGCGAAGTGGACCACGACGATCGAAGGGGCGCTCGCGGTCCACGAGCCACGTCTCCCCGAAGGTGTCACCGATCGGCCCGCGGACGTGTGGGAGAGCCTGCTCGCGATCGCCGAACTGGCGGGTGGCTGGTGGCCGCAGACGCGCCCGCGACGCGTGTGTTGCACTCAACGCCGACCGGCAGAGCGTCGACACGAGCCTGGGCCTGCGTCTTCTCGCCGATCTGCGTGACGTGTTCGGCGATGACAGCACACTGTTCACGACGACCACGTTGGATCGGCTGAACGCGCTCGACGATGCCCCGTGGGGGAACTTCCGCGGCAAGCCCCTCGACGCGCGCGGGCTGTCCCGTCGCCTCAACCGGTACGACGTGCGGTCGATGACGGTGCGGGTCGGCGACGCGACCGCGAAGGGGTACCGGCGCGATGACCTCGCCGATGTGTGGGACCGGTACTTGCCTCCGACGTGCGGTCGATGACGGTGCGGGTCGGCGACGCGACCGCGAAGGGGTACCGGCGCGATGACCTCGCCGATGTGTGGGACCGGTACTTGCCTCCGCCTGTGTCCCTCAATGGAAGCGACACATCCGTCACAAGCGTCACAACGACGCCCGAGCTTGTGACCGATGTGACCGATGTGACGGACCTCTATGGGGAGGCAGGCGCACCGCCATGCCCGAAGTGCGGCAAGCCGATGAAGGACGACGGCTACTCCGCGGAGTGCGACACATGACCGGGGCGCGGGTCCGTGGCGGAGTGACGGAGAAGGTGTTCCAGCAGCAGGTCGTCACGCTCGCGAAGTGGTGCGGCTGGTGGGTGCATCATCCGTTCGACTCGCGCCGGTCGAGTGCGGGATGGCCGGACCTGGTGCTGCTCCGACCGCCTGTCGCTCTGTTCGTCGAGGTGAAAACCGACCACGGTCGCATCTCGGACGAGCAGGCCGCCGTGCTGCGTGCGTTGGCCGCGTGCGGGCTCGACGCGCCGCGTGTGGCGTCCGGACGACTGGGACGAGATCGAACAGACGCTCGCCCGGAGGCCGTCGTCGAGCGCGGAGATCGACGGCGACGGTGCGGTTGATAGACGACTATCACCGGACCCGGCCCGTTCACAGCCTGCCGACGAGTGGCGGTTCATGATGATCCTGCCGTCAGGATTCCGGGTCGACTACGAGGCCGACAGCTTCGACGCCGCGCTCCGACGCGGACGCCGAACCTGGCACTGCGACTGGTACGTCGAACGTCGGCATCTGTGCGGCGGTCGTCCGGTCGACGAGTGGGAGCAATGCACGCCGATCTTGCGGAACGTCATCGTCGAAGCTCGCGACGACGATCCGCCGCTCGTTCGGGCTCGCGACGACGCTGTGCTGCGCGTGTTCGAGTGCACCGCTGGTACTGACGGCGACAACGCACGATGATGGAGCGATGGAGACCACCCTCAGCGGGCTCACGCTCATCGGGCAGATCGCGACCAGCCGCGGACTGATCCACCAACACGACCTCGCAGGCAACGGCGACGCCTGGACCCTGCCCACGGTCGCGTACGAACGCGCGCAGCCGCGAGTGCCGATCCTCGTCGGCCACGACCGCGACTGGGTCGTCGGCGAAGTCGCGTACTACGAACGGTCGAACATCGACGGGCTCATGATGGTCGGTACCGTCCGCGACGACATGGCCGATCTGCTGGATGGCGACGACTGGCACCTCAGCCCCGAGGTTGCGTGCCGCCGCTGCGGTCCGCTCGAGTACGGGCACGGCCGCATCGCCGAGGTGTCGCTCGTGCGCCGTACCGCCTCGATCGGCACCAGTCCGATCCGCTACGCCCGCCACGACATCGCCGACGCAGGTGGCGCACCCCGCGGCCTGCCGTTGCGTTGGCACGACACCTGGGCGAGAGCGGGCGAAGCGGTCAGCCGCTACACGTACCGGCGCGACGACGGGTTGCGGATCGTGGACATCGACCCGCTCGATCTCGTCGACGAAGTGCTCTGCGACCCGATCGTCGCCGCCCGCGTCAACGCCGAAGCCAAGCGCAGGTCTGCGCCGACGATCAGACCGACACCGGCCCGCAAGGTTGCCGCCCCGCTCGTCCGCGTCGACGGGGTGTGGCTCAACGAAGCGCAGTCGGCGCGGGTGCTCGCACGTATCGAGAACGCCACGCTCGGCTACTGACCTTCACCACTGCCGCGACGGTTCGGGCAACCGACGCACCTCGACGACACCGAGGCCACGTTGGCGCACCAGTTTCGCGACCTGACCGCCCTGCACCTTCTGGCACGGTCGGCACACGGGCATGAGACGACAACACCCCGAACCGTTCACATGATCGTGCAGTGCGAGCGGCGGAACATGGTCTGCACTGTCGGCGATCGCACCGTCGCAGACGAGACGCAGCGAGCACGGCAGACGATGGCGCAGTAGTTCGGCACGGGCACGCTGGTACCGCTGACCGTACGGCGATTTCCGGCGAGGCACGGCACATCTTCGCACTGACACCACCACCGACCACCGACACCGACGACGACCACCGGACCGCGACCACCGCGCGACGACCGACCCCACCCCGACCACCACCGACCGACAGACGGATCACCGACTGGCCCGTCGCCCTCCGTCGGTCGTTGTCGCGTCGGTGCGCCCCGTGCGCTGACACCCCACCGACCGCCGCAGTTTTTTTGGACGGCTCGATCGCCGCGAACTCCACTCCCGGACTCTCTCTCCCCGCCGATCTACGACGTTTTCGGGACCGCTCCCGACCGATCCGACCTGATCCTTCCGACCGGACCTCTCGCGGCTCCTGAGGCCTTCCGGGGACCACTCCGGACCCCGAACAGACGTTCGGTCGACGGCTAAAATCGGGATGACAAATGAGTGGCCGAGGCGCTGCGCTAACAGCCCTCGGCCTTGGCCGACATCCCAGGAGATGACGACATGAACGACCGTAGCTGTCACGCGAGTATCAGCGTGGATGAGCTCACCGACGCAATCGTCGACGCGCTCACGACCTTCGGCGAGGAGGTCGACCCGCTGTTCGAGCACGTCGAGGTCGCCACGTTCGACAGTGAGTGGAGCCACGGGCTCGTCGTCCGCATCGCGGGCACCGAGTTCCACGTCACGGTCGGGCGCACGCCCGACAACGACTGACCCGGTGGACCGCCGATCGTTACTGACCAAGAACGGGCACGACTTCTACGTGGTGTCGTCGCTGTTGCAGAAGTCGCTGCGTCGCGGCGACGTTGTTCTCGCCGCGAGCGCGTGCGCCGAGTTGCTCCCGAAGTACGCGAACTACTGCTGGAACCGTCTGCTCACCGTCAGCGCCGAGGACTGCCACGGTCTCGTCACGCAGGAGATCGTCGCGTTGTACCAGGCGTGGAAGAAGGTGACCGGCAACTCGACCTCGAAGAAGTCGGGCCTGCCGCCGGGGCACGTGTTCTTCGCGAAGGCGATCGTGCTGCTCGCGCAATGCCAGCATTCGCGCGACGCGGACGAACTGCTGCACCTGATCGTCAACCGCATCCCCACCGACGAGTTCGAGCGCGGGTTGCACGCGGTCGAGGAAGTGCTCGACGCCGACGCAGGCGACTTCGACATCCCCGAGTGGGTGCTCGACGTACACACTCGGGAAGGCAGACGGGCGGGCAAGACGCGTGCCGACTTCGTGCGCGAAGAACACGACGCCCTCACCAACGCGTCGACCATGTTCGGCAACTTCGACGAGATGGCGAGCAGCGACAGCTACGTCCAGCCCGAGTTCGAGTGGCCGTCGTAAATCTGCCGCCGCTCGACCGTCCGGGGACTGATCCACCGTCCCCGCCCCTTTACCTCCGGGGCGTTCGACCGCCACGGCGACTCGCCATAACCGTCCCAGAGCGGGCAATCTGGCGCGCGTGCCACTCGACCTTCCACTCGAAGCACGGTGCTCGTTCTGCGCGTACCTCGCGGGCGAGCGTCCGTACACGGTCGTCTCGCGAGGACCGCTGACCGCGCTGCTTGTGACTTTCGAACAACGCGGCATTGGACACGTTCTTGCGATCACGTGCGCCCATCGGCCGACCCTGTTCGATCTGACCGATGAAGAGGCATCCGCCCTCATGGACACGACCATCCGGGCCGCTAAGGCCATCCGTGACGCCTTCGATCCCGAGGGCGTCCGCGTCTGGCAGAACAACGGCGTGGCCGCCGAGCAGTCGGTCCCTCACGTTCACGTGCACATCGCCGGAACGGTCCGAGATGGAGGCACTGGCGCTGGCGACGTCGAGCGCCTCCCGACAAGCGCGACTGATGCGATCGGCGACCGACTGAAACCACACCTCGGCGTCCTCCGATAACACGCAGAACTGCCGATCGGCAGTCGCTATCGCGCTCGGGAACGGACATGATGTGCGTGTGGAGGCGCGTGCGGGTCGATCGGAAGCTCTTCGGAGATTCGGTGCGGCCACGCTGGGCGTAGGGCTTCTGATCCTTGTTGGTTCAATGGTTGCGCTCATTGCCGGTGCGGGCGCACACACGATCGGACCATTTCTCTCGGGAGCAGGCTGCTGTTTCGGGGGCTACTCCCTGTGGCACTGATCGTGTGGATCGTGTCGGTCGCGTCGACGCCATAACTGCCGTTCTGAGCGCGGAAGGCGTACCGTCAGTCCCGACTGTGGAGCACGGAACGCCTGTCGGCTGGCGGCACCACCGATGCCGTTGTGACGCCTGCCATGCCGCGCTGCTCGGCGAGGCGAGGGTCGTGTGGGCGTTGCGGCAAGTCCGTCGAGGACGTGATCCGGCGACGCGTATTCCTGCGGGCAACGCTCGCGGCCGGGTCGCGGAACTCGAAGCGGCCGGACTGACCCGCAGGGCGATCGCCGCGCGCGCGGGCGTGTCGGCCGGGACGATCAGCCGCCTGTGCGCGCCGACGACGAACCGGGCGAGTCGGATCACGGTCGCCGCAGTGATGGCGCTGTCGCCATGATCGGCGAGACCGCGCGCGCCGGCTGGTGGCACGACGCCGCGTGCCGCGGGCGCACGAACCTCTTCTTCGCGACCGACCGCCTGTCGCAGCAGATCGCGGTCAGCGTCTGTCGGGGCTGCCCGGTCCGGGGCGACTGCACCACCGAGGTGCGCGAGCTCGAAGACGACTTCCACCGGTTCGGGGTGCGGGCCGGGCTCACGCCTGGCGAGCGTCGACGCTCGGGCTCAGCCGGGGTCGACGCCTTCGGTCACGCGTGACCAGCCGTCACCGGCGACTTCGACGTTGATGATCTCGGGCACCGCGGCGAGCACGTCGGACAGCACGCGCCCTGCGGCCTTGAAGTGCTCCGAGTCCACATGCACCTCGCCTGCGGCGCGGTCGGTGAACGCTTCGACGAGCACGTACACGGTCGGGTCGTCGACGCTGCGGTACCAGTCGAAGAAGAGGTTGCCGGGCTCGGCTCGTGTTGCCGCGGTGAAGTCCGCAACGATCGACGGCCATTCATCCGCGTAGCGGCGGCGGACTCGGTTCTTCGTGACGATGAAGATCACCGCGGATCACCAGACGAGATAGTCACCTATCAACCCTCTCTGCGCTTAGGAAACGGGCCGAGGATTTCCCAATGTGACCTATTGGAAGCCCCAGATGCCGTCGAAACCGAGACCGTCGGCGAACCGGGCGCGCCCGCGCCCTCGTTCCACGGCATCCGTTGCTGTGCGATGTCCAAACCGAATCTCACGGTTGTCCCCTCAGCTGAATCGCGTCTTCGGCCGTTCCTGACGCACGCCGTCGACGAAGATGTCGACACGCTCGTCGAAGAACGCAAGGTACCCGGCCACGCGCCGGCTCTCGGGCAGGGGCGTCGGGTACGACCACACGATGTTCTCCTGCACCGCATCGCCCACCCGCGCCGACCAGTACTCCGCCTGGCCCTTGTAGGGGCAGTGACTCACCTCGTCGGTGTGCTCGAGGAGATCCATGCGCACGTCGACTTTCGGGACGTACCAGCGCGGCGGCAGCCCCGTCTCGAACAACACGAGTGCCCGGGGCGAGTCGGCGAGCACGACGCCGTTCGACTCGACGCGAACCTGGCGCGACGTTGGCAGGATGTCGACGCGCACGTACGGACTCCGCGGGTGCGTGAACACCTCTTGGTCTTCTTCGAACCACACGTCCATCGCGTCCCAGTCGAAGCGGATGTGATCGCGGAGCTCCTCGATCGGCGACTCGCGGTACTGCCACGCGGCATCGATTCTCTCGACCCCGGCGACCGTCACCGTGAAGTGGGCCGCGTCACCACGGCTCGGCGAATGCGTGACGGTCGCCGTACCGACCAGCAGATCGGTGCGGACGTCGGCCACGGGTAGGTAGTACGCGGGATAGAACGGCGTCTCCCACACGTACAGCGGGTGGAGGGTGTCGGCGATCGCAATCCCCGCCACGTACACCCGGACCCGCTTGGTGCCGGGCTCGACCCGAACTCGCCCGCGCGCAGTTGAACCACTCTCGGTTGCCATGTGGCGCCCAACCTACGCCCGCGACCTCGCATTCCCACCGCCACCTCCGTCGCCGCGGCGAGAAGGGCAAACTGGTGCGATGGCCGCCAAGCGCGATCCGATCCAGGCGGTACGAGACCTCTGCCTGCGCATGCCGGAGGTCAACGAGCGGCTGAGCCACGGCGCACCGACCTTCTTCATCCGCGACAAGAAGACGTTCGCGACGGTGTGGGACAACCATCACAACGATCAGCGGCTCGGGCTCATCTGCCGCGGCACCGCCCGGCGTGCAGGGCCAGTTGGTCGACGAAGAACCCGATCGTTTCTACGTGCCCGCGTACGTCGGGCACCGCGGCTGGATCGGCGTGCGCATCGACCGCAAGGTCGACTGGAAGGAGATCGAGCAGATCCTCGTCGACGCGTACACGTGTGTCGCGCCGCCGAAGCTGGTCGCATTGCTCGACGCGGACTGATCCGTCGGTCGGTTGAAGGGTCAGACGGGCAAGACGCGCGCGAGGAACGCGACGATCGCGTCCGCGAGCCCGGGTCCGACCGCGGTCAGATGATTGCCGGCGATCACCAGCGACTCCGCTCCCGGAATCAGCTCCGCGAGCTCCTGTGGTGAACCGGCCAGGCGATCGTCGGCGCCGGCCACGACCAGCGTCGGAACCCGGATCGATCGGAAATCGCCAGGCGTCCCCGCGGCGGCCGCGCGCTGCACGGCGGCCAACGCTTGCAGATCGTTTCCACTCCGTTCCGCGAAGCGCCGAAACGCGCGATCGATCGGGCGGTCGCTGGTGCCGTCGTTCGCAGCGCCGGCGCGCTTCTCGAGCGCGGTCGCGGTACGCATGCGCCGGTCTGCCCCCCGTCCGCCGCGCCAGGCGTCCGCCGATGCCACCCAGCACCAACGATCGGGCCCGCGGTTCGTGGGGTACGAGACGCGACGAGACGATCGCACCCATCGAGTAGCCGACGATGTCGACCAGAGTGACCGCGAGCCGGTCGAGCAGGACTTGTGCATCGCGCGCCATCGCGTTGTGCTCGTACGCGTCGACCTCGTGCGGATGATCCGACACGCCGTGACCGCGGGCGTCGTACGCGATGACGCGTCGTCCCGTCGCGAGCAGCGCGTCGAAGATCCCGGGCCGGACCCAGTTGCCGGTGTGGTCCGACGCGAATCCGTGGACAAGGAGCACGTCGGGTCCCTGACCGGAAACCGTGTATGCGATGCGCCGGCCGTCGAACGACTGGAGATACTCGAGCGGCGGGCCGACGGTCTCGGTCACGGTCGCGCCGCTTCCGCATCGATCGCCAGGAAGTCGAGGATGTCGGGAAACGCACGTGGGTCCTGGGCGAAGAACGCGTGGCCGCCTTCGTACCACGCGGAGCTCGGCGTGCGGCACCCGAGCCGCGATCGCCTCGCCGTTCGCGAGCGGCGCGATCCCGTCGTACTTTCCGCACGCGACGAGGGTCGGGCAGGTGATGCGCCCGAGCCGGTCGGTCACATCGTGTCGCGCCCGAGCCTGCAACTGTTCGGCTTCGCCGCGGACCTCTTCGGTGGTCTTGTCGGCGTCGGCGCGAACGCGCGGCCATCATCTCGGCCAGCCCGCGGTCGGCGGGATGCGACGCGAGCCAGTCGGCGTCGAAGCGCGTGTCGAGCAGTCGAACCGCGAGCTCGGCCCGCTCCGCGGCCGGGAGTTGGGCGAGATTCTGCAGCGGATAGGAAGCGCCACCCGCGCCGCCGGGTGATGTGCAACACAACGCCAGCCGCTCGACGCGTTCCGGCGCGGTCACCGCCAGCTCCTCCGCGACCATCCCGCCGAAGCTCACCCCGACCACCCGGCACCGTTCCCAGCCGACCGCATCGAGCAGCGCCAACGCATCGGCGGCATAGTCGGCCATCGAATACGGACCCGGTGGGATCTCGGTACGACCGAGACCGCGCTGATCGTGCGCGAGCAGATCGAAGCGCTTCGCGATCGGCGCGATCAGGAGCGCGGAACCGGCGAGGGTCGAACCGGAGCCGTTCAGGAACAGCAGGCGCGGACCACTCCCACTGCGCTCGTAGTAGAGGTCGATGCCGTTCGCGTGAATGGTCGGGATGACGGAATCGTTGTCAGTTCGGGGCGCCGGACGCAAGCTCGGCTCCCGCAATCGCCCGCCGGAGTTCCGGGCCCGCGTTCGCGGCCCAGCTGCCGTCGACGCGCGGCTCGGCGACACAGCCGTACAACTCCTGGGCGTTGGCGCTGAGGATCCGCTCCTTCATCGCGGCGGTCAGCGCCGGGTACCCGAAACGGACCTGCATCTCGTCGGGGATCACGAAGGCACGGAACGCGTCGATCAACGGCTGCGGCGATCCGTACCACGCACAATCCGTTCCCCACACGATGCGTTCCGGGCCCAGCGCAACCAACAACTTCCCGACTACGTGCGCCGCTTCCGCGGGTCGGCGCAGCATCAAGAACCACGTCGTGCCGAGCTCGCCGTACACGTTGCCGTGATGACCGATGCCCGCGTCGGCCAGGCTGCGCACGAGTCGATCGACGCCCTGAAGCTCCGCCGCCGGCGTCGTTGCTTCTGCGTCGTAGGCGCCCTCCTGACCGTGCGGATTCCGCTCGTAGCCCGAGTGGTAGACGACGAACGTGATGTCGGGGAAGGCCGCCGCGGCCGGTCCGATGTCGCGCGGCGACGCAGCCGCGACGGACGCTTCGGGAATCGGGCCGCCGATCCCCTTGTGGGTCGCCACGACGCGCGGGCCGAGCGCGCGTACACGCTCGAGGAACGGGAACCCGACCTCTTCGTCGTCGAAGAACCAACCGCCGGTGGGCGACGCCTTGGTCGGCGGCCCCCACAGCGTGTAGCACTTCCACCCCGAGGGCCGCAGCGTGGCGCTCCAATCGACCATCGCGTCGAGCTCGCGCTCGCCGAGATTGGGATGCACGATCGTGTGCGTCAGCACTCGACCCGTTCCCGCGTAGCGCTCGACCACGTCGCGCGCCGCGGCAATCTGCCGATTGGTCAACACGTTGACGTCGGCCCGCCCGGGCGTCGACGTCAGCAACGCAACCGCGGTCTCCGACGCGCCGAACACGCACGCGGCCCAGGCCGCGCCGTCGATCGTGTTGGGGTCGATGGCGTCGGTCCACCGGTCGGGATCGGCCATCCGGAGGAAGCCCGCGAGCGCATCCGCGCCCGGACCGGTCCAGCGCGCGGGATCGACGAGATGGGTCTGCACGTCGACGACCGGACCGATGCCGGCGAACGTCGACTCCGCCGCGTCCAGATCGTCGACGGCCGCGGCCGGTACCGCGTAGAAGCCGCCGCCGTGCGCGCCGTCGATCGCCCGCAGCGACGCCGCGGTTCCGCGTCGGTCGACCGCGTACTCACTCGCCGACTGCGACAACCGCGGTGCGACGACTGCAGCCGCCGCGCCGAAGCGTGCGATCGCTTCTCGGTCGGCCGCCGACCACGGCAACGGCGCGTACTCGTCGCTCGAACGGGCCCGGAGCAGGTTCGGGATCACGATCGTGTCGCCAGATCCGGCCATACGCCGACCCTAGCGAGTTACGTGTCGGTCGCGATCCAGTAGCCGCGACCATCGGGTCGGGCCGCGAGATCGGTCGCGCTGCCCGCGTGCGGCCGGTGTTCGCGCCACCCAGGAAGTGCGCATCGCCGAACGCGGAGATCCCGCCGTCGGCGGCGACGAACCAGTAGCCCTTGCCTGTCGGCGTCGGGGCCATGCCGACCACCGGCCGGTTCAGGTGGATGCCGCCGGACGAGCCCACGAAACGCGCGTCGCCGAAACAGAACACGCCGCCATCCGACGCGACCAACCAGTAGCCGTGACCGGTCGGCGTCGCCGCCATCCCCACGATCGGTCGATTGAGATGGTCGCCGCCCATCGAACCCAGGAAGCGTCGCGTCGCCGAAGCAGAAGATGCCGCCGTCCGACGCGACCAACCAGTAGCCGTGACCAGTGGGCGTCGCCGCCATCCCCACGATCGGCTGATTGAGACGGATCGCGCCGGTCGAGCCGAAGAAGCGCGCGTCGCCGAACGAGAACACCCCGCCGTCGGAGGCGACAAGCCAATAGCCGTCGTGCGGAGTGCGCGTGATGTCGACGATGGGTTGGTTGAGGTGTTGCCCGCCGAGTCGATCCATGGAAGGGCGCGTCGCCGAACGAGAACACCCCGCCGTCGACGCGCCACGAGCCAATAGCCGGAACCGCTCCGAGTCGCTTCGATGCCCACGATCGGGAACCGAGAGCGGACCCTTCGGTGCACCGTGGTCGGCCGCCGCGCCGAACGCCGAGCACCGACGAGCTGAACTCGTGCAGGCACGGCACATCGTGCAACGCGGTTGCGTTCGCGGTTGCGCTCGTGGTCGTGCACGTGCGCGTCGAAGTCCCACGGCGCGACGCAGGTGACGACCCGACACACGATCGGGCCCACACACGCGAGCTCTTGATGGCATTGGCCGTAGCGAAACTCGTTGCAGCAGGTGACGCGGTCGTCGCACTCGCCGCCCGCGCAGTGACAGTTGCAGCCGCCGCAGCCACCTCCGCACAAGCCGCTCCCACCGCATCCGCATCCGCCGCACGACGCGTTGCAGTCGATGTAGAACCGCGGACCGGAATTGCAGAACGAGGAGTTGTCGGCTTTCCACCAGCCCGCGGGCGCCGATCCCGGCGGGCAGGTGTTCTGCCCACCGTTCACCGTGCAGCAGAACGCGGTCCAGCCGGAACCGCACGACGGGTCGCCGCCGCACAACGACGCGTACGCGGTGCCCGGCCGCAGCAGATAGCGCAGTGGGTTGACCACCAACGCCGAGCGCGAAGATCGCGGTACGTACGAGGAAGCTCCGCCGCGTCACGGAGCTCCGGCGACCGAATCGGGCGGTCACGCCGCGCGACGGCTCGATCCGACAAGCGTCGGCTCGGTTGTGTGCGTGCCTCGGTCGGCAGCTCGGTGAGCGTCACGGTTCGATGTCCAGCCCCGCGAGCGCGGCGTTGACCTGGGCGATGATGCGCGGCAACGACGCCCGGCTCCCGGCGACGACGTAGAGGCAGAACGGTCGGCCGTTCACGGTGAAGAAGCGTTGACAACCGAGCTGCCCCGGCAGTGGGCGCTGCAGCCGTTTCGAGCCGAACATGTCGGCCGTGACGCGGGGAATGCCCGTCGGGGCGAACAGCGGCGAGCCGAGCGACTCCGGCCCATACTCGAACAGCACGACGAACACATCGGGCGAACGCATCGCGGGCGTGACGCCGCCCCCGAAATCGTCACGCTGTTCCGGCAGCGCGAAGTTGGCGAGGTGCACGACCGCGTAGGTGCTGTTCCGCGGCGGCCGTGGTCGCGCGCCGTTGAATGCGCCCCTCCCAGCCGATAGGAAGCCCGATCGCGAGGCCGTGCGCCGCGAGTTTCGTCATGACGAAGTCGTCACGCCGCTCGACTCGGACGCGATCTGTTCCGCGGTCCGGTAGAGACTCGGATCGCCCGGCGCGATGCCGTGCGCGAGCAGCTCGCGATCGATCCGCACTTCGCGCGAGCTGTCGCTTGCATCGTCGTCGGCCTGGCGCAGCAGGTTCTTCACCTGATCCCAGTTCGCGCCCGTACCTTCACCGCGCACCCGGCCCTCGGTGCCGTCGACGAGTACGAAGTACGGCGACCCGGGAACCTGGTAATCGGTCCAAGCCGCGCTCGACATCACGACCGGAACGCCGGCCGGGGCGCAAGCGCTGCAACACCGAGATGCTCTCCTCGGCGCCGTCCTTCGTCACGACGACGAGCCGGACGTCGTCGGGCAGGCCGAGCCCGGCGTACGTCGGCGAACGCCTCCCAGAACACCTGACACGTGAGGCAGCCACTCGAGAGGAACGCGAGCAGCGTGCGGTGCGCGACGCCGACGACGGCACGTGCAGCACGTCGTCGCGCAAACCCGAGCCGGCAAGATCGACCGCGGTCGCGAAACGGGCTCGGACGGCGCGGAGGTCGACCGGCCGAACCGCGGGCACTCCCGAACCGTCGACGGGTCGTCGGGATCGAGGCCCGCGCCCAGCGCGTGCAGCCGCCGCAGGATCTCGCGTGACTGCGCAAGAGCCCGGCCACCAGCAGCGTCAACACCACGAGCACTGCGGCTTCGATGACGAGTATCGCCGTCGTCAGCCGAGTACCTCCTTCGACTACGCCCGTCTTCATCGCCGTGGTGAGCTCGGCCATCGCCTCGAGCGTGAGCGTCGCGAGCTGCACGCAACACGCCACGAGAGCCAAGAACGATCGCGCCTTCGAACCAATGACCCGAGATGCCGCTCAACGGCGAGCCGCCGGCCGTCGCGGCGACGCGCAACACCCATCGCCCACGACGTCGATCGCGACATGGCCGCGGGCGTGACGACCGCGGTCGACGAGCCGAGGCAGGCGCACGGAGTCGACGGCGCGCGCCGCAGCAAGCGGACTGCGATGAACGTGAGCAGCACGTAGCACGCGGCGACGAGCCAACGCGGACACGACCGCCGAACACGGCGCCGACCGATCCCGGCCGCCAACCTCGACCAGACCGAACACGACGATTCCCGCACTCGGGACGGCGGAGTCCCGCCGCCCGGGCCGCGGCTCGTGCCGGGAGCGGCTGCCGCACCTTGCCCAGCGCCCGCGATCACGAGCAGCGCGCACGCGCGACGAGGAAGGGCCCGGCGAGCAGATCGGGCGACGTCGGTGAGCGAGGCATCACGTCACCTCTCCGCCGCCTGAGTGCTGGATCCGCTTCGCTTCGTCGTTCCCATGGGTCCGAGATATAAACGTTCGGGGCCACTTCCCGGTTCCGCAAACCCTAGGAAGCCCGACCGCGAGCGAGCGGATGGATCCCACGTCCGCGATCCGCGCACAGGTCCAGGCACAGGGCGGTTTCCGCGACGATGAGGGCCTTGTGAGCAACGCGTCCACGCAAACCCACGTCGAGCTGATCGCCCAGAATCGCCGCACGTCAATGATCGATGTTGGCGACGAATTCCTGCTTCATCGGCGTGCTCGGGGCCGTGATCGGGGTCCTCGCGTCCAAATCGCTCGGTGCCCGTCGGCATCCTCGTCGGCGTCTCGATCGCCATCGTCGATCGACATCATCGGCTGGCTGTCGGCGGTGCGGGCAACCATCGCCCTCACGCACGCGGTCGAGGTCAGGCCCGAACAGGCCAAGGTGCTCCACAACGTCATCGAGGGACTCTGCATCCGCACCGGCCTGCCGAAGCCCACGGTGTACATCGTCGACGACCCCGCCCCCAACGCGTTCGCGTTCGGGCGCTCGCCGGAGCGAACTCCGGCGTAGCAGTTACAACCGGGTCTGTTGAACCTCATGTCGCGGCGCGAGCTCGAGGGCGTGCTCGCGCACGAGATGTCGCACATCCGCAACCGCGACGTGCAGGTCACGACCCTCGCGGTGACCACCGTCGGGATACTCGTGGCCGTCGCGGAGATCGCGGCCCGCACGAGCTGGTTCGCCGACTGGGGTGACGACAAGGACGACGGGCGCGATCGTGCTCATCGCGATCGCCGCGCTCGCGGGTGTGCTCGCGTTCGGCGCACGCGTTCTCTCCATGGCGATCTCCCGCCACCGCGAGGAGCTCGCCGACGTGAGCGCGGCCGAGCTCGTCTCCCCCGACGGCATCCGCAAGGCGCTCGAGAAGCTCGAGGCCGACCACACCGTGGTGCACCACGTGTCGCGCGCGACCGCGCACCTCTGGCTCGTCGCACCACTGCGCGGCGATGGCAACGACAGTCACGCCAAGCTCAACAGCATGTTCGACTCGCACCCGCCGCTAGCGGAGCGCATCGCGATCCTGCGCAAGCTCGAAGGCCTCGACCCCGACGGCCGCGGTCCCGTCGACGAGACGATCACCGGCGTTCCCGTCGACCTGCACGCCATCAGCCAGTCGGCCGACATACGGACGGCCCAGCCGCTCACCGGCGGCCTGGCGGTCAACACGCCCGCCGCCGTCGCGACCACTACATCCGCCGACGAGGCGCCGATGGTGATTCCCAAGCCCGGCCAAAGTCCGCCCGGTTGGTTCCGGCGCGACGCCACGACCCTGCGCTACTGGAACGGCGACGTATTCACGAACTGGCGCGCGACCTGGCAAGGCGGCCGCTGGGTGCAGTCGCAAGACCCGCAGTAGTTCTCCGCGCCGCGCTTCAGCGTTCGTGCGCGCCACATCATCGTGACCGCGGGGAGCCCGTCGGGTATGAAGATCTCGCCGATCGGCTCGAAGCCCAGGCGCCGGTAACGGTTCACGTTCAGAGGGTTGCTCGACTCGAGATACGCGGGCATGTGCTCGGCGTCGACGAGGGCCAGGTTCTCGGCGAGCAGCGCTTCACCGATGCCGTGGCCGCGGTGATCGTCGTGCGTGCCGACGATGCTCAGGTAGTAATGCGGCTCGCCGTGCGGGTGCGCGGCCGTGAAGCGATCGAGCACGCCCAACACCTCGTCGCCGTGCTCCCCGCCGATGAACTCACCGACGAGCTGCACGAGTCGGTCGTCTTCGGCCGGCATCAACTCCGCCGCGCCGGGCGGCACCCAGATCGCAATCGACTCGCAGTTGGGCGTGACCCATGTCCACCGGTTGCGAAACGACGAGTCGACGAAGACGCGCCACCACACCCGGAACTGCGCGGCGCGCCGGGACTCGTCGGCGAAGGCCCAGCTCCAGAGTGGATCATTGAAGAACGCGGTCGCGATCGTCTCGGTGATCGCATCGGCATCGTCGAGCTGGGCGAGCCGGGCGGCCACAATCGGCCCTAGTTCCCGAAGACCGATCCCGCGACCAGTTCCTCGAGCGCGCGGTCGTCCCACCACGAGATCTGCAGCTGCTTGGCCCGGCGGAAGTAGAGCTGGATGTCGTACTCGACGGTGAAGCCGACGCCCCCGAACACCTGCTGCGCCATCGCGGTGACGTCGCGGAACGTCTTGCACGCGAACAGCTTCGCCATCGGCGCGAGCCGGTCGACGGGCTTGTCGTTCGCGCGCGCCCACGCCGCCTCGTAGACGAGCATCTCCGCGCCGTCGACGGCGGTCACCGCGTCGGCGAGGTAGTGCGAGATGGCCTGGAACGCACCGAGGGGCTTGTCGAACTGCTCGCGGTCCTTGGCGTACTGCACGGTGATGTCGAGCGCGTAGCGCGCACCGCCGACGGCTTGCGCCGCCAACATGATCACACCGTCGAGCATCGTCTCGTTCCACGTGGCCCAACCCGTACCCGCGGAACCGATGCGAGCCCCGGCCGGTACGCGCACGCCCGCCAACGTCACTGCGAACTGCGTATCCGACGCGATCGTGAGCTGCTGCTCGAGTGTCACTCCGGCCGCATTCGGATCGACGACGAACAGGTCGATGTCGGTGTCGGCGTCGCCGGTGCGGGCCAGCACGATCATCGCGGTCGCCGCTTTCGCGAACGGCACGTGCAACTTGGCGCCGTCGATCACGAAGTCGTCGCCGTCGGCGACGGCCCGCGTCTCGATTCCGCGCGCACCGAAGCCGTTACCGGGCTCGAGCCACGCGGTCGTCACGATCGCGTCGCCGGAGACGATGCGCGGCAGCCACGACTGCTTCTGTTCGTCGGTCCCGGCCCGCAACAGCACCCCGGCGCCCATGACCGCGCTCACGAAATGGGGCGACGGCGCGAGCGCGCGCCCGAGCTCGGTGTACACGACCGCGCCTTCGAGCGCGCTCATCTCCGAACCCCCGTACACGGCCGGCACCATCAGCCCGATCAGGTCGAGCGCGGCCATCTGCTTCCACAATTCGGCCGGGAACCCGACCGGATCGTCCTCGATCGCGCGCACCGTCTCGAGATTGGCGTACGAGCTACAGACGCCGCGCACCATCTCGCGCAACATCTCCTGCTCTTCGTTGAGATCGAGATCCATCGTGTGTCTCCTACATCCCTACGGTTTCCACTGGTCGCCGCGGCGCTTCCAGGGGTTGTCGTCGTCGGTGGTCGGCAACACGATCGCGCGCTGCAGTCGGTCTTGAGATCGCCGTCGACGGTGAGGCGCACGAGCACGTTCGCCCAACCACAGCCCACGTCGTCGGTGTCGACGGACTCGACGATGCCGGCCAGCACCATCGTGTCGCCGGGAAACACGGATCCCTTCATGCGGAACTTCATGCGCCCGAGCCGGCCGCTCGGGCCGGACCAGTCGGTCAGGAAGCGCTCGAACCACGCCGCCTGGTTCGGCGTGTTCATGAAGATGTCCTTCGTGCCGTTGCGGTTCACCGCAAAGTCGTAGTCGTGGTGCATCGGGCGCCAGTCGCGCGCCGCGAGCGCGCCGAGCACGATCGTGGTTGCCGTAACCGGATACGCGAGCTCGGGCAACGCGTCGCCGACCTGCACGTCGCCGAGTTTGAGTGTGGTCGCGGTGGAGCTCACGACTCACCTCGCCGGTATCCGAAGCCCGTGTACGACTCGACGCCGACGAGCTCGTCCTTCTGATTGAGGTACTCGACCTCGATCACCCAGAAGCGGCCGGTGCCGAGCTTCGTCGTCTTCGGGCCGCTGACCGAGCGCAGGATCTGACGCGTCCGCAACCGGTCGCCGGGACGGACGGGCTCGTAGAACACGATGGTGTTGTCGGTCATGACCGCCTCGGGCAATTCGAATCTCGCTTTGAGATCGAAGTGCGACTGCAGCGGTACCGCGGGCTCGGTACGGCCCGGCGACCACTGGTGCGGGCGGAACCAGACCGAGATCATCGTCGGTGGCGCGATCGGGCCGTCGGTTATCGCGTCGGCGACTGCGTCGTCCCAGAAGAGCGGGTTCCCGTTCTCGACCGAAGAACACGTGGTGTACACGTAGCCGCGCTCGACCGGGAACTCACCGGCTTCCTCGTACTGCACCTGGTCGATGAGCTTCTCGACGTCCGGCGGCAGATCGGAATCGCTCATGCCGCAACCCCCTGTTCGCGTAGCGCCGCGATCTCCGCGGCCGAGTAGCCGACCTCTTCCAAGAGCGCGTCGGTGTCGGTGATGGTCGCGTCGCGCACGACCGGACCGGGTTGGGCGCGGTCCATGCCCGCGAGCACCCAACCGACCTGCTCGAAATCCCCCTGCGCCGGCGCGGTCGCCTCGACGAACACGTTGCGGGCCCGCAGGTGCGCGTCGTGCACGAGCTCGGGAACCGACGCCACCTCCGACACGCACGTGTCGGCCGGACCGAGCTGCGCGACCCAGTCGTCGCGCGTGCGTTGCGCGATCGCGGCCCGGAAATCGGCGCGGATCGCGTCTTGCACCTCGTCGTCGGTCTGGTGTGCGAGCCACTGCTCGCACCCGAGCGCGCGACACAGATTGGCGTAGAAGTGTGGCTCGATCGCCGCCACCGCGATCCATTTGTCGTCGGCGCAGCGGTACACGTCGTAACACGCGTAGCGCCCGGTGAGAATGTTGTGGCGCGGACCCGGGATCTCGCCCGTCGCGAAGTACTCGTCGATGTACAACGACATGAGCGCGACCACGCCGTCGGCGACCGATACGTCGAGGTACGCGCCCTCGCCGGTGGCTGCTCGCTGAACGAGCGCGGCGAGGATCGCGATCACCGCTTGCATGCCGCCGCCCGCGGCGTCGCCGATCGTCGCCCCGGGCAAGGCCGGCCCGCCCTCGGCGTCGCGCCCGGAGCAGTCGAGGTAGCCCCCGACCGCGAGATAGTTGAGATCGTGGCCGGCCCATTGCGAACGCGGACCGCTCTGGCCGTAGCCGCTCGTCGAGCAGTAGACGATCGCGGGGTTCACGGCGCGTACCGCGGCGTCGCCGAGGCCTAGCCGGTCCATCACGCCGGGCCGGAAGCTCTCGATCACGACATCGGCCTTGGCGGCCAACCGCAGGAATGCCTCGCGGCCCGAATCGGATTTCAGGTCGAGCAGAACCCGTTCCATGCCGCGGTGCCCGCTGTACGCGTAGAACGGCGGGACGATCTGCACGCCCGATTGCTTCGGCGGCGGACCGACTTTCACGACGCGCGCGCCGTAGTCGGCCAGCCAGCGCGACGTCCGCGCCGCCGGACCAACCGACGCGAGATCGAGAACCGTTACCCCTTGCAGCACGTCAGAAGTTCTTGGGAAGACCGAGACCGCGGCGGGCGATGATGTTCTTCTGGATCTCCGAGGCGCCACCACCGATCGTGTCGATCACGGTGTAGCGATACGTCGACTCGGCCCGGCCTTCCATCGGCGCGGTCTTCGTGCGCACCCGCAGCTGCGTACCCGGACCACCGATGTCCATCGAAGCACTCGCGAGCCGCCGCGAGAATTCGGTGGCGAACAGCTTGTACTTCGACGACTCGACGGTCGGCGGCGGAGTGCCGGGAACCTTTTCGCCCTTCATCGACGCGGCGACGACCTTCAAGCCGAGCACGCGCGCGACCTCGGCGTCGGTGACGAGCTGCGCAATGCGTTGCCGCACCACCGGGTCGTCGCGGAGCGGAACGCCGTCGCGGGTGGTCGTGTTCACGTAGTCGATCAACAGGTCGAGGCGCTGCTTGATCGGCGAGAACGTGAACATGGTGAAACGCTCGAGGTCGAGCGCTTGGGAGATGTACTGGAAGCCGTGGTTGACCTCGCCGACGACGTACTCGTCGGGCACGAACACGTCTTCGATGAAGACCTCGTTCGTGCGCTCGTCGCCCATCGTCCAGATGCCCTTGATGGTCACGCCGGGCTGATCGAGCGGCACGAGCATGAGCGTGATGCCCATGTGCTTGTTGTCGGGATCGGTCCGGGTGCCGAGCCAGTACCACTCCGCGAAGTGCGCAGAGGTTGTCCATGTCTTCTGGCCGTTGAGGATCCAACCCGGTTTGCCGTCGCGTTCGCCGCGCTCGGCCTTGAGTCGCATCGACGCCGCGTCGGAGCCCGCGTTGGGCTCGCTGTACCCGACCGCGAACTCCACCTCGTTGCGGAGGATCTGCGGCAGGAACTCCTGCTTCATCTGCTCGCTCGCCTCTTTGATGAGGGTCTTGCCGATGATGCCGACGCCCTTGCCGATCTGCGGTCCGCCGCGCGCCGCGAGCTGTTCGTTCAGGAGGTACTCGTACACACCCGGGCTCTCCGAACCGCCGTATTCCTTCGGCCAGGTCAGGCCCAGCCAGCCCCGCTCGCCGAGGCCCGCCATGAAGGCGCGGCGCTTGGGCGTGTCGACGATCTGCGCCATGTTCTCGCGGGTCAGGTCGAACACATCGGGATCGTCGTGCGCGTCGAGGTACTCGATGACCTCTTGTTCGAAGGCGCGCTGTTCGGGCGAGAAATCGAAGTCCATGCGCCGGATTGTACGAGAGCGACGCCCGCCCCCGCCCAGTCAGGAAATGACGCCGCGCTCGCGGAGGCCGGCGAGATCGGCGTCGGTCAGACCGAGCTCCGTCGCCAACACCGCCGCGGTGTGCTCCCCCACCCAGGGCACGCGTGTCTCGGGGCCCTCGCTCATCTTCGAGAGCTTGACCGGATTGCCCGGGACGAGCACCGGGTCGGCGACACCGTCGGTGCGCGGCATCTCGACGAGCATGTGCCGGGCGGCAACGTGCGGGTCGCCGATCACGTCGGAGGCGTGGTTGCTCGGGCCCGCGACCACGCCCGCCTCGGTGAGTGCGCGCGCCGCTTCGAGCTTGGTGTGCTTCCCCGCCCACGCATCGACCGCGGGCCGGATCTCCGACTCGAACGCGGCCGCCCATCCGGCGCGGGTGGCGAAGCGCGGATCGTCGCGCCATTCCGGGTGCCCGACGAGGTCGCCCAGATTCCAGAACTGGTGCTCGCGCACGATCTGCGCGACAACGAAACCGTCGGACGGCGCGAAACCCCTCGCAGATGACCTCGAGCCCCTTGCCCGGTTCGGGCCGCACACCGAGCGACCAGAAGTTGGTGACGATGTCGGTCATCGCAACCATCGCGTCGAACATCGCGATGTCGACGTACTGACCTAGCCCGGTGTGATCACGGTGGCGCAGCGCGGCCAGGATCCCGATCACGCCGAACAGGGCGGAGCTGATGTCGCCCAGCGCGCCGACGGGAATCGTCACCGGCGGTTCGTCGGGATGGCGGTAGTCGTAGATGCCCGACATCGCCTCGACGATCGACGCGTACGCGGGCCAGTCGCGGTACGGCGTCTCGACGGTGTTGCCGAAACCGGAGATCGACACGTAGATGGCCCGGGGATCGGTCTTGGAGATCACGTCGTAACCGAGACCCATGCGATCCATGGTTCCGGGCTTGAAGTTCTCGGCCACGATGTCGAACTTCGGCACGAGCGCGAGGAAGAGCTCGCGACCTTCGGGCAGCTTCAGGTCGATCCCGACGCTGCGCTTGTTGAAGTTGTTGCGCAGGTAGGTGGCGCCGACCTTGCGGCCGTCGGGATCGAGCATCGCCGGCGACGACGCCCGCCCCGACTCACCGTGCACCGGGTGCTCGACCTTGACCACCTCGGCGCCGAGCCGGGCGAGGAGTTGCGTCGCGTAGGGCAACGCCTGCATCTGCTCCGCCGCGAGCACGCGCACGCCGTCGAGCGGCTTGCCGTACTGCTGCGCATCCTCGTTGGCAATGTCTCCGAGCCGCATCCCGTGCAGATTAGGGATCGGCCACCCCGGCGGCCGAAGGCGGGACCGGACATAATTGGCGATCGACCGACGAGAGGCGACCACGATGATGCGATTCAGCGTCTTCTATCCGACCACCGAAGGCGCAACCTTCGACCACGATTACTACCGCAACACGCACGTTCCGCTCGCGGTGAAGACGTGGAGCCCGGTCTCGACTGAGATCGACAAGGGCATCGACGGCCCATACGTCGCCGCGGTCCACTTCACGTTCGATTCCGTCGACGCGTACAACGCGGCGCTGGGTGCGGCCGGCACGGGCGATGTCCTGGCCGATGTCGCGAACTACACGACGATCGCACCGGTGATTCAGACCGCCGAGATCGTCGGCTGACTACTCGCCGCGCAGTCACCCTCTCCAACGCGCAAGCGAAACGGATCGCGCTCGCGGCGCAGGGCTTCGGTCGACGCGCGCCCGACCGGGCGCGTCGATCGGCGTCATCTCCGCCGCGTGCTCGATCGGATCGGACTGATCCAGATCGACTCGGTCAACGTGTTGGTCCGGAGCCAAGAGTTGCCGCTGTTCGCGCGACTCGGCGCGCACCCGCGCACACTGATCGACGACGCAACGCGCGCGGGCGAGCTGTTCGAGTACTGGGTTCACGAGGCCAGCCTCGTCCCGATGGAGCAGTACCCGCTGCACCGTTGGCGGATGAGCCACCCGCATCCGTGGCCCGGCTTCCGGGAGTACATGGAGGCGCAAGACCCGTACATCGAAGCCGTGTACCGGCGGGTTGTCGAAGAGGGGCCGTTGGTTGCCGGCGACTTGAAAGCGCGGGTGGGCAAGAAGGGCGCGTGGTGGGACTACGACGACGGGAAGCGCGCGCTCGAAGCGCTGTTCTATCTGGGCCGGATCAGCGCGCGTCGGCGGCCGCAGGACTTCGCGCGCGTGTACGACCTCACGGAACGGATCATCCCGCCGGCCGTATTGGCGTGTCCGGCGTTGTCGGCGGCCGAGGCGCGCAAGGAGTTGCTCGTACTCGCGGCGAAGTACCACGGGATCGGCACGCTCAACGATCTCGCCGACTATCACCGGCTCAAGCCGACGCTGTGCAAACCGCAGTTGGCCGAGCTGATCGAAGAGGGTCGGCTGCTTACCGTGAGCGTCGAAGGTTGGGATCGGCCCGCGTACATGCACCCGGAGGCGCGGATGCCGCGGGGGGTGTCGGCGCGCGCCGTGTTGAGCCCTTTCGACCCGGTTGTTTGGCGGCGCGAGCGGGCGTTGCAGATGTTCGGATTCCACTACCGCATCGAGATCTACGTCCCGCCGCCGAAACGGCAGTACGGCTACTACGTGTTGCCCTTCCTGCTCGGCGACTCGTTGGTCGGCCGGGTCGATCTCAAAGCCGACCGCGCCAACGGTGCACTGCTCGTGCAGAGCGCGTGGACCGAGCCCGATGTCGATCGGCGCGAGGTCGCGGCCGAGCTGGTCGAGGAGCTGCGCCTCATCGCGTCGTGGTTGGAGCTCGACCGCATCGACGTGACGGGCCGAGGCGATCTCGGCCCCGCGGTGCAGCGGGCAGTCCGCGCGCGTCGGCCTTGAGCATCAGTCGTCGAGCGAGGCCAGACCGCGGACGAGCAGCGCGGAGCCGAGGGCGCGGAGGAGTCCGCGTTGCGAGTCGTCGAACGAACTGGGTTGTGACGCGTCGGCGTGTTCGCAGCGTGCGCCGTATGCGAGTGACACGACGATTGTCGTGGCGAGGATGTCGCGTTCCGCGGAGGTGAGGCTGCCCCGCACGGCTTCGTAGTCCGAGACGAACGCGCCGATCTCCGGTGAACTCGGGAAGCGTTTGCCGGCGGGTCGGCGCCAGTCGACGCTGAACGTCGTGGCCGCCGCGGCCAGGGCCGCCGTTTCGGGCGCGACGTGCACGCTGTCCCAGTCGTAGACGCCGACGAGTTGGTTCGCCTGAATACAGACATTCTCGATCCGCCAATCGCCGTGGACGACGACGGGTCGGACGCTGGGCAACGTTTGCAGTCGTTCTCGCCGCGGATCGCGAGTCCGTCGATCCACTCGGCGCCCGACTGCGTCGCGGCAAAGTCGAAGCGGGGTGAGTGCGGTACCGGGTAGAGCGCGCCCTGCGGTGTAGCCATCGGCGACGTGACGCGTTCGAGACGACCGCGATGAGGTTCGGCGCGCGCGATGAACTCCGCCAGACCCGAGGCGACCGCGACGCGCGTTCGGGGGTCGTGACCGTCGACATCGGGCCCGCGCGCAAGCATGACTTCGGCCGTGACGTGGCCGGTTCCCGCGGCGATGGGCCCCGCCAGTGGCCGCGGCGCGGGGTATCCGGTATCCGCCAACGCGGCCTGGATCGCGGTGACCGCGGCGAGGTATTCGGCCGAGACCGCGGCGCGATGGCCCTTGACGACCACGGAACGCCCGTCGCTGAGCACAACGCCGTGCACGCTGCCGCTGCTCGAGTCGAAGAACTCGTAGCGATCGATCGCGGCGCCAAGGTGCACCCGGCACCAATCGTCGACGACGGCCGCCAACGCTTCGGGATCCGTCGTCCCGAATACCTCCCGTTCGACGGGAAGATCGGGATGGCCCCACTCCCGCAGCCGACCCTCGATCACCTCTCCCTGCAATCGCATCGGACACAATCATGCCTTCGTCATTTGACGTGCGGAAGTCGTTCGATAGATGGTTGAATTCTTTTTGTTTATTGATGTTTTTCGCCTATGATACGAACATGTGTTCCCCTCTGGGAGAGTTGCTCGTCAAAGCCCGATGCGAGGTCGAAGCCATACAAGCCGCGTGGCTGGAACAGCTCGCCGAGTACCACCACTCCGGCGAATGGGCCACCGACGGATACGCGAGTGCCGGCTCCGCGCTCGGGACACTGTGTCGTATGGATGCCGGCGTCGCGCACGGTCACGTGCACCTGGCCCGCAAACTCGAACAGCTACCGGTCGTCGCAGATGCGTTGCGGGGCGGTGAGATCTCGGTCGAACACGCCCGGACGATCGCGACGTCGTTCACGCGCAAGCGCGCCGCGGAGATGTCACCCGTCGAAGGCGCACTCGTCGGAGTCGCACTGATCGAGAACCCGGGCGTCTTGCACGGAGTGGTCCGGCGGGTCACCGACGCGATCGACGGTGACGGTGGCACCAAGTCCGAAGCCGACCTCTATGACCGGCGCCGCTACCACGCGTCGCGGAGTCTCGACAACCTCTTGAACGTGAACGGGCTGTTCGACCCGGAGTCGGCCGACATCCACGAAGCCGCGATCGCGGCCGAGATGAAGCGCGACTTACGCCGCGACGAAGACCGCACACCCGCCCAACGGCGCGCCGATGCAGTCACGAACCTGTTCCGCCAATCGTTGAATCACGGTGATGTCGGCACTGCGCATGGGGCGAGGCCACATGTGACGTACGTGGTGCACGCCGACGAACATCCCGGTGCGACACCGGAACTCCTGGACATCATCCGCGGTGAGCGGCGACGCAATGAAGGCCTCTCCGTCACGACACTCGAGCGGATCATGTGCAACTGCGACGTCACCCGCATCGTCATGGCCGGCAAATCCGAAATCCTCGACGTCGGGCGCGCCACCCGCACCGCAACCGCCGCGCAATGGAAAGCACTCGTCATCCGCGACGGCCACTGCCAAGCCCCTGGCTGCACCCAACCGCCGAATCGCTGCGAGGCGCACCACGTAAGGCACTGGACCGACGGCGGAACCTCCGACCTCGAAAATTTGCAGCTCTACTGCTGGCACCACCACCACGAGCAACACAAACACGACGCCCAACCCCGCGCCCGCGACGGCTAGCCGCGATGAGTTCGGACCCGGCGGGCAGTCTTACGGGTATGACAACGAGAGCGTGAACGCGTCCACAACGATCGAAGCCTCGCCCGAGGCGGTATTCGCCGTGCTGGCCGACCCGTCGGCCCATGCCGACGATCGACGGCACCGGCTGGGTGCGAGATTCCCTCGACGGCGATCGCATCACCGCGGCCGGCCAGGTGTTCCGCATGGCGATGTACCACCCGAACCACCCCGAAAAGGACTACAAGATCGCCAACCGGGTCGAGGTGTTCGACGAGCCGCGGGCCATCGCGTGGAAGCCCGGGAACGAGTCGCCCGAGACCGGGGAGCTCAGCTTCGGCGAATGGACTTGGCGTTACGACCTCGAGCCGACCGGGCCGTCGAGTACGACGGTGACGCTGACCTACGACTGGTCCGCAGTCCCGGCCGAGGTGCGGGAGTACCTCCCGTTCCCGCCGTTCGCGGCTGACCACCTCGACAACTCGCTGCAACACCTGTCGGAGCTCGTCGCCCGCACGGCGCCGTAGCCGCCCGCGAACAACAGCGCTTCGGTGGCCCGTGGCGCAGTGGGCCATCATGTCGACGTGGTCCGATCACGATGAAGCAACTCGGCGCGCTCCTGGTCGCGGTTGTCCTGGTCACGGTGGGCTGCGGGTCGCAGCGATTCAGTGTCGGCCCGATCGACCAATTGCGATCGGCGGCCAAGCGCGCTTCGTCGGCTGAAGCCGCCGCCTTGCGCGGGTCGATGGCCTCCAACGGAACCCGGTTCGTGACGTTGACCGGCGTGATCGAGCCGCATGATCGCGACGCATCCGTCGTCACCGCCGATGCGCACGATCCCGCGGGCTTTCCGCCGTTCGAAGCCCGCTTCGTCGGTGGGTCGACCTACGTCGCCATCGATTCCGCGGTTGAGCGCCCACCCGGTCTCAGCCCGAGCGCCAACTGGGTGACGTACGCGGGCGCCCGCACGACGCGCGAAATCCCCATCCCGAGCGTCTCGATGCCGCCTGGTTTCGTATTCACCGTCTTCGATCAACTCCTCACGCACCCCATCGCCGATGTGAACGTCGTCGACAAGCAGGCGAACGGCTCGACCAAGATCCAGTTTCAACTCCCCGATCTGGCGTCGAAGTCGACACTGATCCTCACCGTGTCGATCGACTCGGGCGGGCAGATCGGAGAGGTCGTGGTGGCCAGCCACATCGTCGAGGCCAAGGCGTCCTACGAGCAGGACACGGATCTCACGTTCGTGTGGGGAGGCGAAACTGCGGCGATCGTGCCGCCGCCGAACGACGAGGTTCAACCGCTGGGCGACCTTTACCCGAGCACGACGAGCACGACCACCACCACGACGACACCGGCGCTGGGGCGGGTCGACGAGTCGGATGCCGTCGCCGGCAACAAGGCCGTGTTCGACGGCGACCGCACGCAACTCGCGGCGCAGCTGGGCGCGCAAGCCGACCCGAAGCTCACCGCGTTCACGTACAACACGGCCGAGAACACCATCGATGCCGCCTTCTCCTACGCGCCGGCGACGCCACCATCCAAGGGTGCCCGCGACCTCTTCGCCTGGCACGTCGGAAAGACACTCTCCGACACGTTCTGGAGCCCGGGTCTCGTGCAGGCGGTACACGGCCTGAACGGACCCGACTCGTGGCTACCCGAACTTCGGATACGCCTCGGTCCGTCCACGTATCTCTGCCTCGCTTCCGTAGAGATCGCGGTGGACGCGCAGCAGATCTCCGAAGCCGGTTGGCTCCGGCAGTGCGCCACCTGAAGCGACGTCCGACAGCCTGCACGGCTTTCGTGGAGCTGACATCGGCGTCATAGACTCCGGGCCATGCGAGGCATCATCAGCGTCGGCGGCTACGTGCCCTTCCGGCGCCTTCAACGGTCCGAGATCGCCAAGACCTTCGGGAGCGGCGGCGGCAAGGGAACCCGTTCGGTCGCGTCCTACGACGAGGACACCACCACCATGGGTGTCGAGGCGGCGCGGCTCGCGCTGCGCAGCGCCCCCGGTGGCACCGCGCCTGACGCGCTCTGGTTCTCCACCGCGTCGCCCGCGTATCTCGACAAGAACAACGCGTCGACCCTGCACGCGGCACTGCGGCTCGACACCGACGTGGCCGCGTTCGACTTCGGCGGCGCGCTCCGGTCGTCGATCGGCGCCATGCGGACCGCGCTCACCAGTGGCGGCACGGTGTTGCTCGTCACCTCCGACCAGCGCGGCGGACTCCCCACCAGTGGCGACGAATCGGCCACCGGCGACGGCGCGGGCGCGCTGCTCATCGGTGACGACGCCAACGGCCCCGTCATCGCCGAATACCTCGGCGGCGCGAGCGCGACCGAGGAGTTCCTCGAGCGGTGGCGCACTCCGGGCTCGACGCGTTCGCGGGCGTGGGAAGAGCGCTTCGGCGAGATCAAGTACGGCCCGCTCGTCGAGCAGGCCTGGAACGCGGCGCTGAAGGCGACCGACCTCGCCGCCGACCAGATCCAACGCGTCATCGTCACCGGTATGCACGCCCGCGCGGCCCGCTGCCATCAGCGGCCGGCTCGGCACGGCCAAGGAAGCGCTCGTCGACGATCGCGCCACAACCGTCGGCAACACCGGGAGCGCGGACGCGGCGCTGCTCCTTGCCGACACGCTCGAGAGTGCGGAACCCGGCCAGGTGATCGCGCTGGTCGTGCTCGCCGACGGCGCCGACGTCATGTTGTTCCGCGCCACGAAGGCGGTCGCGTCGTACGCGCCGGCGCGGACGGTCGCGGCCCAGATCGAAGGTGCCTCCGACATCACCTACGGCAAGTTCCTCAGCTGGCGCGGTGAAGTGCGCATCGAACCGCCGCGGCGCCCGGAGCCCGATCGCATCTCCGCATCGGTGTCGGGCCGTACCGAGGAATGGAAGTACGCGTTCGTCGGATCGCGCGACCGTACGAGCGGCGAGTTGCACATGCCGCCCGCACGCGTGTCACGTGTCGGTGACGCGGTCGACGACATGACCCCCGCGCCGATGGCCGACGTGCAGGGCACGATCGCGCTGCTCACCATCGACCGCATCGCGTACTCGCCGAGTCCGCCGGTTGCCTTCGCGGTCGTCGACTGGGACGGCGGCGGTCGGCTCCCGGTCGAGCTCACCGACGTCGACGCCGACACGCTGCAGATGGGCGACCGCGTCGAGATGACGTTCCGCAAGCTCTTCACCTCGGACGAGATCCACAACTACTTCTGGAAGGCCCGCCCGGTCCGCTGAGACTGGGCGGAACGAAGGAGAACACACATGGGTTCGCACGGCATCAAAGACCGCGTTGCCATCGTCGGCATGGGCTGCACGCCCTTCGGCGAGCAGTGGAACAAGGGCACCGACGATCTCCTCGTCGACGCCAACGAGGCCACCCTCGCCTCGGCCGGGCTGAAGAAGGAAGACATCGACGCGTACTGGCTCGGTACCGCGATGTCGGGCATGAGCGGCATGGCGCTCGCCCGTCCGCTGCAGTTGCACGACAAGCCGGTCACACACGTGGAGAACTTCTGCGCGACCGCGTCGGAAGCTCTGCGCAACGCCGCGTACTCCGTCGCGAGCGGCGCGTACGACGTTGCGATGGCGATCGGGGTCGAGAAGGTCAAGGACAGCGGCTATCAAGGGCTCGTCGGCGCGGCCAAGACACCGACCGACGGCACCGGCCGCACGCTCACTGCAGCCGCGATGTTCGCGATGTGCTCGCCCGGTTACGGCAAGAAGTACGGCCTCGACGAGGCGCAGATGCGTGAGGTCCTCGCCCGCATCGCGTGGAAGAACCACTACAACGGCGCCCGTAACCCGCGTGCGCAGTTCCGCAAAGAAGTCTCGATGGAGACCATCTGCAACGCGCCGCTCATGGCCGGTGGCCTCGGCGTCTACGACTGCTCGGGCGTGGCCGACGGTTCGGCCGCCGCGATCATCGTGCGCGCCGAAGACGCACTGAAGTACACCGACAAGCCGATCTACATCAAGGCGCTGTCGCTCGTCGCCGGCAACTGCTCGGGCAACGCCGACCCGGAGTACGACTACACGACCTTCCCCGAGATCGCCGCCACGGGTCGCGACGCGTACGCGCAGGCCGGCATCACCAACCCCGCGAGCAGCTCGCGATGGCGGAGGTGCACGACTGCTTCACGCCCGCCGAGCTCCTCATCTACGAAGACCTCCAGTTCGCCGAGCGCGGCACGGCGTGGAAGGAAGTGCTCGACGGCACGTTCGACCTCGAAGGTGCGCTCCCGGTCAACCCCGACGGCGGCCTGAAGAGCTTCGGCCACCCGGTCGGCGCCTCCGGTCTGCGCATGGTGTTCGAAGCGTGGCTGCAGCTCCGCGGCGAAGCGCCGGCCGAGCGCACGATCGCTCACGCCGACCGCGGCCTGGCCCTCACCCACAATCTCGGCGGCTACCCCGGCGAGATGGTGTCGTTCGTCTCGATCGTCGGCAACGAGCTCGGCTAAAAACTCGTACTGGCGTGAGTTAGGTGCCATATACGCCCCCTACTCACGCCAGTTCGGGGTTGCCTTCGAGGGGTTGGGGCTGTCTCACGGCTCGGGCATGATGCGGGGCGTGGCCGACCAACCTGGCGCGGAAGTGATCACCCGCCTCGGGCGGGGTGTGATCGTCGCGGCGGGCGCGCCCGCGCCCGAACACTGGGCCGGCGGGATCGGGTGGTGATCGACGACGACACCCTCCGCGAACCGTCGGCCGCGCTCGACGCGTTGCACGAGAAGTGGTCGCAGCGCACTCCGGTTGTCGTGGAGTTGCAGTGCTCGGTCGATGATCTGCGCGCACCGGAGATGGAGCTCGGCCGTGCGCCGTGGGCGCTCTCCCCCCGCTTCGAATTCGGCCGCGAGCGCCTCTACTTCCTGACCCGGGCCAACAACTACGACGATCGCGTCGGCCGCATGGCGTGGGGGCCGACACTCGAGGCACAACGCCTCGGCGCGACGATCGGCGACGCGGCCGACATCGTCCTCGCCGACGGCACGCCCGCGTGGTGCGACGGCGGACCGCCGCGGGCGCCACCGCGGTTCCCGAAGGCCACGTCCTGATCCATCGCAACAATCTCGAGCAGCGCACGCTCGATCCCGATCGCGCGGTCACCACCGACGCCGAGCTCGCGGCCGACCAACTCGCGGCGGTGGTGCACGACACGGGCGCGGCCCGCGTCATCGCGCCCGCGGGTTCCGGGAAGACGCGTGTGCTCACCGAGCGTTTTCGTTTGCTCGTCGATCGCGGCTGGAATCCGAAATCGATCACCGCGGTCGCGTACAACGTGCGGGCCAAGGACACGATGCAGGAACGCCTCGGCGCAATGCCCGACGCCGCACGCCGTCGGATCCGCACGCTCCACTCCCTCGGCAACGACGTGCTCCGCCGCGCCGCCGGCAACACGAACCTCATCGACGAATGGGAGATGCGGCGCCGTATCGAAGCCCTCGTGGCGGTGAAGCCCGGGCTAACACCGACATGTACGCGCCGTACCTGGAGGCGTTGAGCGAGGTGCGGCTCGGCCTCATCGACCCGAATGTGGTCGAGGCGCAACGTGACGACGTCGCCGGCTTCGGCGCGATGTTCGACCAGTACCGCGACAAGCTCCACGCCGATCACGCGATCGACCACGACGAGCAGATCTACGGCGCGATCGAAGTGCTCTTGCAATCGCCCGATGTGCGCCGTGCGTTCCAACAAGAAGCGCGGCACCTGTTGGTCGACGAGTTCCAAGACCTCACGCCCGCGCAGCTGCTGTTGCTGCGGCTGGTGGCCGCGCCCACGTACGACGTCTTCGGCGTCGGCGACGACGACCAGGTGATCTACGGCTATGCGGGAGCCGATCCCGAGTTCCTCATCAACTACGACCGCTACTTCCCCGGCGGCACCCACCACGCACTGTCGACCAACTACCGCTGTCCCGAGGCGGTCGTGTCCGCTACTCGCAATCTGCTCTCGTATAACCGGCGCCGAATCGACAAAGCGATCGTCGCCGCCAAGGCGCCGACCGGTCCCGACGCGCTGACCGTGGAGACCGCCGCGCCCGAGCGCGTCGCGCACGCGGCCGCCGACCAGGTTGCGGCGTGGCTCGCGGCCGGTGCCGCGCCGACCGACATCGCGGTGCTCGGGCGCGTGAACTCGGTGTTGCTCCCCGCGCAACTTCTCCTGGGCGAAGCCGACGTTCCGAGCTGGACGCCCGTGAGCATCGCGGTGTTGAACCGCACCGGCACGCGCACCGCGCTCGGCCTACCTCCGGCTCGCGCTTGCGGCCGGCAACTCGACCGGCTTCCACGGCGCCGACCTCGCGGCTCGCGGCGCGTCGTCCGAGTCGTTCGCTGCGCCGCGAGGTCTTGCAGCGGCTCGAACGCAAACGGCAGTGGACGATGACGCAACTCCGAAGGGAAATCGACGGGCTCACCGGCATGGCCGCGACCAAGTTCGAGATGTTCTGCGACGATCTCGACGGGTTGGGCCGAGCGTTCGACGGCGGCGCCACTACCGACAAGCTCCTGACGCGCATCCGCGACGACGTGGGTCTCGGCGCCGCGCTCGCCACCCTCGACCTGTCGGGCAAGACCCCCGATGCGAGCCACCGCGACGATCTCAACGCGCTGATCGCAGTCGCAACCTTCGAACCCGACCCGGCGTCGTTCGAACCGTGGCTCCGCACCCGATTGCGCGCCACGAACGAACCCGCGAGCAGCGCGGGCGTGGCGCTCTCGACCGTGCATCGCGTGAAGGGAATGGAGTGGCCTTACGTCGTCGTGCTCGGCGCGCACGACGGGCTCATGCCGCACACGCTCGCCGACGACCTCGAAGAGGAGCGCCGCATCTTCCACGTAGCCATCATGCGGCGACACCGCGGTGAAGGTGATCGCCGACGAGACCGCCCGCCGACCGTTCCTTGACGAGCTCCTCGAACCGGCCCCGCCCGAGAGCGTCCGTGTGGCCCGCGCCCCGCGCCACCGTTGAACCCGCGGTCACGACCCCGGCGGGCGACGCAACACCATCGACGCGGAGCTCGGCCTGGCCATCTCGTTCGCGGGCTCGACGGGGTCGATCGTCGAGATGCGGGTCGACGCGGCGGTGCTCGAGGACGCCAACGGCACCCGAGTGGTGATCCCGTACGGCGAGCGGGTCGAACTCGACGGCCGGCGCGCGCAGCTCATGCGGGGCCGCGGCGCCGACGTGACCCATGCGTCGCCGGAGCTCGTCGACGCGCTGAAGGCCTGGCGCAAGCAACGCGCGGCCAGCGACCGCGTCCCCGCGTACATCGTGCTGAGCGACGCGGACCTGGAAGGCATCGCCGACCGTCGCCCCGAGTCGCTGGACGAGCTCGGCCGCTGCACGGGCATCGGCCCCACGAAGCTCGAGCGCTACGGCGACGAGATCGTCGCCGTGATCGCCGACGCGCCGACGGCGTAGATTCGTCGGCACCCAACCATTCTCAGGAAGGCCGCCCATGCCCCATCCCCGCGAGGAAGTCGAAGCGACGGTCGAGCGCTACGTGGAGACGCGCCGGGTAATCGACGCCGGCGGCGACAAGTGGAGCGCGCTGGCGCAGTACTTCACCGACGACGCGGTCTTCATCGATCCCGCGTGGGGCGCGTGCAGGGGATCGAAGAGATGCTCGCCACCGTGTTCGGCGACGCGATGAGCGGCTTCGAAGACTGGAAGTTCCCGGTCGACTTCTTCATGATCGACGGCGACCTCGTGGTGATCAAATGGACGCAGGTGCTGCCCGGGAAGCGGGCCGACGGTCGGCCCTACGTGCAGTCGGGCGTATCGACGCTCGTGTACGCGGGCAACGGCAAGTTCTCCTACGAAGAAGACCTCCTCAACATGGTGCACGTGTTCGAGGACATGAAGGAGAGCAAGGCCAAGGTCACGGCCGAAGCGATCCCGCCCAAGCACCCGAACCGCGACTTCACGCGGCCCGGCGCCTGATCCCGGCGCCTGATCCAATGCCTGACGACGAACTACGCGACACCATCGACTACGTCGCGATCCACGCGTCTCCAGAACGCCTACGCCGACGCGGTGACGCGCCGGGCCTGGGCCGATTTCCACGAAATGTTCCTCGCCGACGCGCCCGTCGCGCGTCGATACCGTCACGAACGCCGCGATCGAGCTCACCGGTCCGCAGCAGCTCGGCGACTTCATCGGCACGGCGGTCGAACGCTTCGAGTTCTTCGAGTTCGTCCCGCTCAGCACGCGGGTCGCGCTCGCGCGCGGGCGGCGACCCGGATCGGGCCACCGCGCGCCTCTATATCTGTGAGCTCCGCCAGGACGCCGCGTCGGGCCACTCCACCCAGGCGTTCGGCGTCTATCAGGACGACTACCGCCGCGTCGACGGCCGCTGGTGGTTCGCCCGGCGCGACTACCAGTCGCTGGCGCGCACCGGCCGCGGTGAGGTCTTCGCGTTCCGTCCGACCCGTTCGGCAGTTAGCGCTCGGGAGAGCGCCTACGAATATCGCAGCGCAGTGGGCGGCCGCCACGTCACCGCGTGATTCCCGGCCACACGACATGCACTGGCAACACTCTCGGTGCATGATCGTGCTTGCAGCGTGCATCAGCATCTGCCAGGGTGCCCGAAATCCCAGCGCGAACGTCCACAGGGGGTGGAGTGACCGATCCAGAAGGACCAGTCGAAGTCGGCCTCTACGGCGTGACCAAGCGCTTTGGCGATATGACCGCGGTTGACGACGTGACGATCACCGTCGGGCGGGGCGAATTCTTTTCGATGCTCGGCCCGTCAGGATGTGGCAAGACCACCTCTCTGCGGATGATTGCGGGATTCGAAGAGCCCGATTCCGGTCGCGTCGAGCTGACGGGTCACGACATCGTCGGCGTCGCACCCTTCAAGCGGAACGTCAACACGGTCTTTCAGTCGTACGCGCTGTTCCCCCACCTCACCGTCGCCGACAACGTGGCGTTCGGCCTGCGGCGCAAGAAGGTCTCCAAGAGCGACATCCGCGACCGGGTGAAGCGCTACCTCGAGCTCGTCCAGCTGACCGGCTACGACGACCGCCGGCCGTCGCAACTGTCGGGCGGTCAACAGCAACGCGTCGCGCTGGCCCGCGCGCTGGTGAACGAGCCCGCGGTGCTTTTGCTCGACGAGCCGCTCGGCGCGCTCGACCTCAAGCTCCGCAAGCAGATGCAGCTCGAACTCATGCGCATCCAGCGCGAAGTCGGCGTCACCTTCGTGTACGTCACGCACGATCAGGAGGAGGCGCTCGTGATGAGCGACCGCCTGGCCGTCATGTCGCAGGGCAAGGTCGAACAGATCGGTTGTCCGGAAGACATCTACGAGCGGCCCGCGACTCGGTTCGTGGCCGGCTTCATCGGCACGTCGAACATCATCGAGGGTGCGGTGACCGGTCGGGCGGGCGAGTTCCTGCAAGTCGAAGCATCGCCGAACGACCGACTGCTCGTGCCCGCGCCCACCGGCGTCCCGTTGAGTCCGGGCGACAAGCTCGCGTTCACGGTGCGGCCCGAGAAGCTCCGGGTCACACCGGAGAACGAACCGGTCGCCGATCGGCTCTGCACGATCGCGGGCACCGTCATCGACGTCGTCTACCAAGGCGTGTCGACCCAGCTGGTCGTCCGGACCGATGCAGGCCTCACCCTCGTGGCCTTCCGCCAGAACAGCGAGCGCGTAAGCGACGCCGGCGTCCCCGGCACGCGTACACGTCTGGTCTGGGACCCAGAATTCAATGTGGTGCTCTCCGACGAGCCCACTCTCGAAAAGGAGCTGACTTCATGAGCGATCCGGATCGCGTATCCCTCGCCTTCGTCTGGGACACCGCGTCGCCTCATTTCAGCCGGCGAACCTTCATGCGAACGATGGCGTTCGCCTCGGCCGCGGGCTTCGTCGCCGCGTGCAGTGGCAGCAGCAAGAGCGGAACGTCGAGCGGCGGATCGACAACTCCGGCGACCTTCCCGAACAAGGCGGAGCCGAAGGTCCTCAACTTCTACAACTGGACCGACTACATCGCCGACAGCACGATCCCTGACTTCCAAAAGGAGACCGGGATCAAGGTCACGTACGACAACTACAGCTCCAACGACGAGCTCTTCGCGAAGTTGTCGGCCGGCAGCACCGGCTACGACATCATCGTCCCGACCGACGCGACGCTCGTGAAGATGAAGCACGCGAACCTGGTCGAGCCGCTCGACCTTTCGCTCATCCCGAACGTCGTGAATCTCGATCCCCGCTTCCGGGACGCGGCCTACGACCCCGGCAACCAGTACTCGATCCCGTGGCAATGGGGAACGACCGGTATCGGTTACGACAAGACCAAGGTCGACGGCACGGTGACCGACTGGGACGCGTTCCAACTCCCGGCGGTCAACGGCAAGTCGTCGTACCTCGACGAAGCCCGCGACACGTTCGCCATGGCGTTGTTCGCATTGAAGAAGGATCCGAACACGACGAACACGTCGGATCTCGACGATGCCAAGAACTACCTGATCGACTTGAAGAAGAAGATCAAGCAGATCACGTCGGACTACCAGGACCCGCTGAAGAGTGGCGAGCTGCTGCTCTCGCAGGCCTACTCGGGCGACGTGTTCACGATTCAGGTCGACAACGCGCACATCGAGTACGTCATCCCCACATCGGGCGCGTTCTCGTGGGTCGACTCGATGGCGATCCCGAAGGGTGCCGGCCACCCGCGCAACGCATGCCGCGTTCATGAACTACATGCTCGAGCCCAAAGTCGGCGCCGCGCTGACGAACTTCGTGAACTACGGCAGCCCGAACAAGGCGGCGCTGCCGTACATCCACAAGGACATCGTCAGCAATCCGTTGATCTACCCGCCCGCGAGCGTGCTCGCGACGCTTCCCTTCCAAAAGGACATCGGCGACGCGGAGCTCGAGTATTCGGACCGTTGGACCGAGGTCAAATCGGCTTGAGCACGACGGAAATCGAGACCCCGAGCGCACCGGAGGAAGCTCCGGCGGAGGAAGCTCCGGCGCGCTCGCGGTCTCACCTTCCGGATTGGGCCTCGGCCAACCTGCTCCTGCTGCCGACGAGCGTCTGGTTCGCGATCCTCCTCATCGCGCCGACGCTGGTCGTGGTCGCGTACAGCCTGGGCCAGCGCGGACTGATCGTCCCGGTCAAGTTCTCGTGGGGCAACCTCGTCTGGTCGAACTACCACACCGCGCTGAACCCGATCTTCCTACCCATCTTCGTGCGGTCGATCTGTTACGCGCTGGTGGCGACGATCGCGTGCGTGCTGATCGGCTTTCCCCTCGCCTATTGGATCGCGCGCTTCGGAGGGCGGTTCCGCAACCTGTATCTCGTGCTCGTCATCATCCCGTTCCTGACGAGCTACCTGATTCGCATGTACGCGTGGCAGTTCATCCTGCAACGCGACGGCCTGTTGAACCGGCTGCTCGGCGACATCGGCCTCGGCGGCAACCACATCTTCTTGAACACGAAATTTCGCGGTGATCCTCGGACTCACCTACGGGTTCTTACCGTTCATGGTGCTGCCGCTCTACGCATCGATCGAACGGATGGACAAGTCACTGGTCGAAGCGAGCTACGACCTCGGCCACGGCAAAGTCTCGACCCTGTTCCGCGTGATCATCCCGACCGTGTCGCCCGGGTTGATCGCGGGCGTACTGCTCGTGTTCATCCCCGCCGTCGGCGACTTCATCACCCCCGAGCTCCTCGGCGGCGTGAAGACGCCGATGATCGGCAACACCATCTACGACCAATTCACCAGCGGCAACAACTGGCCGCTCGGATCGGCGATGTCGGTGCTGCTGATGGGATTCATCCTCATCGGCGTGTTCTTCTATCTGTACCGAGTCGGAGACGAAGCGCTATGAGCAGGAAGAGTGCGCTGCGGCCTCGCTATCTCAAGCTGCACGCGATCCTGGCGTTCGCATTCTTGTTCCTGCCGATCATCGTGCTGGTCGTGTTCAGCTTCAACAAGGCGCGCAGCGGCACCGACTGGACGGGCGTGTCGACCCGTTGGTACACCGCGCTCTTCCACAACCACGATGCATTGCAGGCGTTCCGCAACACGCTGAAGGTCGCCATCATCGCGACCATCCTGGCCACGGTGATCGGCACGCTCGCCGCGTTCGCGCTGACCCGCTTCAAGTTCACCGGCCGGTCCGGGTATTCCACGTTGATCTTCATCTCGCTGGTGATCCCCGAGATCGTCATGGCGGTGTCGCTGACGGCGTTCTACACGCCGCGTGCTGCACGTCGAGCTGAGCATCACCACCGTGATCGCCGCGCACGTCATGTTCTGCATCGCGTTCGTCGTGGTGGTAGTCAAGGCGCGCCTCACCGCGTTCGACAATCGGCTCGTGGAAGCCGCGGCCGATCTCGGCGCCACACCGTTCCAGGGGTTCCTACGGATCGTGCTGCCGCTCGCGACACCCGGCATCGCCGCGGGCGCGATGCTCGCGTTCGTGATCTCGCTCGACGACGTGGTGATCACGAACTTCACCTCCGGCCCCGGGTCGACGACCCTGCCGCTCTACATCTTCAGTCAGCTGAAGTTCGGCGTCTCGCCGTCGATCAACGCGCTCTCGAGCATCGTGTTGCTCCTCGCGCTCACGTTGTTGACGATCGGCGGGCTGTACAGCGTCTTCGCGGCGAGGCGCGGCGCGGGCGCGATCGACGCGACGACCCTCGGGTAGCCGCGCGTCAGCGAGAGTTCGCCGTCTGGCACAGGGCGAAGAACTCTTGGCGGGCCCGCGCATCGTCGCGCAAGGTGCCGGTGACCCGCGACGTGAGCGTGCGGCTCCCGGTGCTGCGCACGCCGCGGATCGACATGCACAGGTGCTCGGCTTCCAACACCACACCGACTCCACGCGGCGCGAGCGTCTCGTCGAGCCAGTTCGCGATCTGCACGGTGAGTCGTTCCTGCACCTGCAACCCGCGCGCGAAATGCTCGACGACGCGCGCCAGCTTCGAGAGCCCGAGAATGCGCTCACCGGGCAGGTACCCGACGTGCGCGACACCGACGAACGGCAACACGTGGTGTTCGCACAGCGAGGAGAAAGGGATGCTGCGCGCGAGCACGAGCTCGTCGTAACCCTCGTCGTTCGCGAACGTCGTGGCATCGAAGTCGCGCGGCGTCAACAGCTCCGATAGCGACGCCACCATGCGCCCGGGAGTCGCGCGGAGGTCGGGCGTGTCGACGTTGACACCGAGCGAACGCAGCAACTCCCGGGCGGCCCGGGTCGCGCCTTCCACATCTACTTCGGTATTCGGGGCCGCGACTTCGACATCACTGACCAGATCGAGAGCGGTCACTCCGCCTCCTTGTGTTCGCCCGGAAACACGTCGGTCTCCGACTTGTGCCACACCGGACTGTCGCCCGCGGTCTCGACGTTGAAGCCGTAGTCGAAGACCAGGCTCCCGCCGTACGTGGCACCCCAACTGACGAGACCCGCGATCACGACCGACAACACCATGATCCCGACGGGTGTGTACGCGCGCGTGTGGTAATCGTTCAGGCGCAACGCGATGTTGACGATCGCGAGCGCGGTCACCGTGAGCATGATCGTCGCGTGACTGTTCGCCGTGCGCCGCGCCTGGGTGCCGGCCTCGGACGAGCGCAGCCAATCGAACAGGCCCGTGAGCGCCGCGAACACCGACACGATGGCCCCGCCGATGAAGGCGAAGGTGCCCGCGTGCCAGAGCTCCCTCGACCACGCGTGCTTCGACCCGCCGATCACCGAGATGACATCGAACGCAGCACCCAGGATGTAGGCACCGATGGGTATGTCGGTCAGCGGCGGATGGAACGGCTTCCCCGCGAATCCGCGCAGGCCCTTGAACTTTCGTCCCCGCAGGGTGATCGCAGGCCGAACCGAGTATTTGCGCATCGTCGCTCCTGGTCGAGTGGATTCCGACAACTCAGATTAGAGTTAGATTACCTTCTAATGTCAAGTGATACTTGCTATAGAGTGGACCCGTGACGCCCAAGGAGAGCGGCGAAGGACTGGATGCGATCGCGGGCCTGGCCGACCCCGCTCGCCGCGACCTGTACCGCTTCGTCGTGGACCAGCCCGAGCCCGTCGGCAAGGACGAAGCGGCCGCCCACACCGGGCTCAGCCGCTCCCTGGTCACGTACCACCTCGATCGCCTCGCCGGCGACGGGCTGCTCGCCGTGACCTACGCGCGTCGCAGCGGTCGGAGCGGTCCGGGCGCGGGACGGCCGGCCAAGCTCTACGCGGCGGCGCGCACCGAGGTCAGTGTGCAGTTGCCCCCGCGCGACGACGCGCTCCTCGCCCGCCTCCTCGCGGCGGCGGTGGAGTCCGACGACACGGGAACGACACGCGCCGCGCTCGTCCGAGTCGCACGCGTCGAGGGCGAACGCGCGGCCGCAGAATTTCGCACCGCCGCCGACGACGACGGCGACCCGCTCACGACGTTGCTCGCCCGCCGCGGCTACGCGCCCAGGGGCACCGACGACGAAATTCGTATGCGTAACTGCCCGTTCCATCACCTCGTCGACGAACACCGCGAGCTGGTGTGCGGAATGAATCTCGCGTTGCTCGACGCCGCGGTCAGCGGGCTCGACGCGCGTTACCGCGCCGAGCTCGAACCCAGTCCGGAACATTGCTGTGTGGTACTGCGCCGCACCGCAGACCGGTAGCGTTTCGGCCACACCTGCTGCGCGGGAGGCCGTATGGAACAGCAACGCAAGATCGTCACCGAGATCCCGGGCCCCCGGTCGCGGGCGCTCTGGGAACGGCGCACACAGGCTGTACCCGCGGGAGTGGGCACGACGCTGCCTGTGTTCGTGCAGCGCGCCCAGGGCGGCATCGTCGAAGACGTCGACGGGAATCGCCTCATCGATCTCGGCGCGGGCATTGCCGTCGTGAATGTGGGCCACGCGCACCCCGCGGTCTCGGCCGCGATCGCCGAGCAGGCCGCCCAGTTCGTGCACACGTGCTTCCAGGTGACGCCGTACGAGGGTTACGTCGCGGTGTGCGAGCAGTTGGCGGAGCGCACGCCGGGCAGTCACGAGAAGCGCTCGCTGCTCGTGAACTCGGGCGCGGAAGCGGTCGAGAACGCAGTGAAGATCGCCCGCTCGGCCACCGGTCGCTCCGCGGTCATCGCGTTCGACCAGGCCTTCCACGGCCGCACGCTGCTCGGCCTCTCCCTCACCGCCAAGGTCGTTCCCTACAAGAAGTCGTTCGGCCCGTACGCGCCCGAGATCTACCGGGCGCCGTTCTCCTACCCGTTCCGCGGCACCGGCGCACTCGCCGAGACACTCGCCTGGATCGAGGCGAGCGTCGACGCATCCCAGGTCGCGTGTGTCGTGGTCGAGCCGATCGCCGGTGAAGGCGGCTTCGTGGTGCCGGAGCCGGGCTGGTTCGCCGGGCTCGCGCAATGGTGCCGGGCCCACGGCGTCGTGTTCGTGGCCGACGAGGTGCAGACCGGCTTCGGCCGTACCGGCGCGTGGTTCGCGAGTGAACACGAAGGCGTTGTACCCGACCTTGTCGCCACCGCGAAGGGTCTCGGCGGGGGCATGCCGATCGCGGGCGTGACCGGGCGCGCCGAGATCATGGATGCGGTGCACGCGGGCGGCCTCGGCAGCACGTTCGGCGGCAACCCGGTTTCGTGCGCGGCCGCACTGGCGACCATCGAAGTGATCGAGAAGGAAGGTCTCGTCGAGCACGCGCAGCAACTTGGGACGCGCATGATCGAACGGCTCACCGCCGCGCAGAAAGCCACGACCGGAGTGGGCGACGTGCGGGGCCGGGGCGCCATGGTCGCGATCGAGCTCGTGCACGACGACGGTACGCCCGACGCCGATCGCGCCAAGCAGATCTGCGCCACGTGCCACAGCCAAGGTGTGATCGTGCTGACCGCGGGCACGCTCGGCAACGTCGTGCGCCTGCTGCCGCCGCTCGTCCTCGACGACGCGTTGCTCGAAGAGGGCCTCGACGTGCTCGACGCCGCGATCCGCGGGTCAACGCGCGCTACTCGATCGAGCTCATCACGTGCTTGACGCGGCGTGTAGTCGTCGAGCGCGTACATCGAGAGGTCCTTGCCGTAGCCGGAGTGCTTGAACCCGCCGTGCGGCATCTCGGCGACCAACGGGATGTGCGTGTTGATCCACACGCACCCGAAGTCGAGCGCGGCGGAGAGTCGCATCGCGTTGGCGTGATCGCGCGTCCACACGCTCGACGACAACCCGTACTCGGTGCCGTTCGCATCACGCACCGCATCGGCCAGCTCAGTGAAGCGTTGCACCGTGATCACGGGGCCGAACACCTCTTGCTGCACGATCTCGTCGTCCTGCTTCAGCCCGGCCACGACGGTCGGCGCGAAGAAGTAGCCCGCGTCGCCGACCCGTCCGCCGCCGCTCAACACTTCCGCGTGTGACGGCACCCGACTCACGAGCCCTTGGACGCGTTCGAGCTGACTCTCGTTGTTCAGCGGACCGAGATCGGCGTCGGCCATGTCGAGGCCGCCGACCTTCTTGCTACGCGCTTCGGTCACGAGCATGTCGACGAAACGATCGTGGATCGCCGCCGACGCCAGCACGCGCGTCGCCGCGGTGCAGTCCTGCCCGCGTTGTAGAAGCCCACGCCCACGATGCCCGCGGCGGCCGCTTCCAGGTCGGCGTCGTCGCAGACGATGATCGGGCGCGTTGCCGCCGAGCTCGAGGTGCACGCGCTTGAGGTCGGTGGCTGCGGCCGCGGCCACCTCCATGCCCGCGCGCACGCTGCCCGTGATCGACACCAAACCGGGGGTCGGGTGCGCAACCAACGCGCGTCCGCTGTCGCGATCACCGCACACGACGTTGAAGACCCCCGCGGGCAGGAACTCGGCCGCGAGGGTGGCGAGCATCGTCGTCGTCTCGGGCGTGCTCTCGGCCGGCTTCAACACCACGGTGTTGCCGGCCGCGAGCGCGGGCCCGATCTTCCAGATCGCCATCATCAGCGGGTAGTTCCACGGCGACACCTGCGCGACGACACCGATCGGTTCGCGGCGGATGAACGACGTGAGTCCGGCCAAGTATTCACCCGCACTGCGCCCTTCGAGCATGCGCGCCGCACCCGCGAAGAAACGGAGTTGGTCGACCGCGGGCGGGATCTCGTCGGCGAGCATCAGCGCGGGGGGCTTGCCCGTGCTGCGGCACTCGGCGTCGACGAAGCGGTCGGCGTCGGCATCGAGCGCGTCGGCCATGCGCAACAACGCCAGGCTGCGCTCCGACGGAGTTGACGACCGCCAGCCGTCGAAGGCCGCGTCGGCGGCGCGGAACGCCTCGTCGACATCGGCCGCGCTCGACCGGGGCGCACTGCCGTAGGTCTCGCCGGTACACGGGTCGACCAGCGGGGTCGTGGCGCCGTCTCGGGCGTCGACCGGCTTGCCGTTGACCACGTTCTGCACGACTTCCATCGGAACCCCTCTCGGCGGGACGGGCGGGACGATTCGGCCCGTTCACGCTATTATCCGCAGATGTACAGCTGTCGACGCAAGTAGTTCGTTGTGGCACAGGTTTCTGACGACGATATTCGCACACCCGGTCCGCTCCTCGACGACGTCGCGATGCAGATCATCCGGGAGCTGCAACGCGATGGTCGCCGCGCCTACACCTCGATTGCAAAGACAATCGGGCTGTCGGAGGCCGCCGTGCGTCAGCGGGTGCAGCGGCTCCTCGACGCGGGAGTGATGCAGATCGTCGCAGTGACCGATCCCTTACGGGTCGGGTTCCACCGCCAGGCGATGGTCGGGGTGAAGGTCGACGGCGACGTCCGCGAGCTCGCCGCGAAGCTGAGCGCCAACCACGAGATCGACTACGTCGTCATCTGCTCCGGCACGTACGACCTGCTCGTCGAGCTGACCGCCCGCGACGACGAGCACCTGCTCGAAGTGATCAACACACAGATCCGCTCGATCCCCGGCATCCGCTCGACGGAGACCTTCGTCTACCTGCGGCTCGAGAAGCAGACCTATTCCTGGGGAACGTGATGACGACCACCTCGCACGACCACGACACGCTCAACGCCGCCGCGCGACCGCTACTTGTGGATGCACTTCACGCCGATGCCCGGCTCCGACACCGACATCCCCGTCATCGTGCGCGGTGAAGGTGCGTGGGTGTACGACCAGAACGGGAAGCGCTATCTCGACGGGCTCGCGGGCCTGTTCGTGTCGCAGGTCGGTCACGGCCGCACCGAGCTTGCCGACGCCGCGGCCGAGCAGGCCCGAAAACTCGCGTACTTCCCGGTGTGGAGCTACGCGCACCCCGGTGCGATCGAACTCGCCGAACGGCTCGCGACCCTCGCGCCGGGCGATCTCGAGCGGGTGTTCTTCACGACCGGGGGCAGCGAAGCGGTCGAGTCCGCATGGAAGCTGGCGCGGCAGTACTTCCAGGCGATCGGTCAGCCCAATCGTTACAAGGTGATCGGTCGCCACATCGCGTACCACGGCACGACGATGGGCGCGCTGTTGATCACCGGCGTGCCCGCGATCAAGCACCCGTGGGAACCGCTCGTTCCGGGCGCGGTGCGCGTCGTCAACACGAACTCGTACCGGCCCGCGCCGATCGATCCCGCCGAAGCGATCGCGCTGGCGATCGAGATGGAGGGCCCGGAATCGGTGGCGGCGGTGTTCCTCGAGCCGGTGCAGAACTCGGGCGGCTGCTTCCCCCCGACCGAGGGCTACTTCCAGCGGGTGCGGGAGATCTGTGACGAGACCGGCGTATTGCTCGTCTCCGACGAGGTCATCTGTGCCTTCGGCCGGCTCGGGCACTGGTTCGGTTCGCAGCGCTACGAGTACCAGCCCGACATCATCACGATGGCCAAGGGCATGACGTCGGGCTACTCCCCCATCGGCGGCATGATCGTCCGCCCGCATCTCGTGGAACCGTTCCTGCGCGACCACAAGACCTTCCTGCACGGCATCACGTTCGCGGGCCACCCGGTGAGTTGCGCGGTCGCGCTCGCGAACCTCGACCTCATGGAGAGCGAAGGCCTCCTCGAGCACGTGCGCGCCAACGAAGGTGCGTTCAAAGCCACGCTCGACAAGCTGCGCGATCTACCGATCGTCGGCGACGTGCGCGGCGCGGGCTACTTCTACGGCATCGAGCTCGTGAAGGACAAGGCCACCAAGACCACGTTCAATGCCGACGAGAGCGAACGCCTGTTGCGCGGCTTCCTCTCCCGCGCGCTGTACGACGCGGGGCTCATCTGTCGCGCCGACGACCGCGGCGATCCCGTGATCCAACTCGCACCGCCGCTCATCATCGGCCAACCCGAGTTCGACTACATCGAACAGGTACTACGGACGGTCCTCACCGAGGCGTGGGCGCGGATCTAAGCATCGAGGAATTCGCGCTCGATCCTCACGTCGGCGGCGCGGAGCTCGCGGAGGATCGCGCGGCGGGATTCAGCAGTGTGTTCGTCGGGCGGAGTTCCGCGCTGCATGAAGATGCGCATGAACTCGGGGTCTTCCCAGATCGGTCCGCGGGGGTGCGGATCGGTGTCGTAACGCGGGGCGAGGTGCCAGTGCAGGTGCCGCACGCTGTTGCCGAGCGCCTCGTAGTTCATCTTGCGGGGATTGAACGCGCGGTACAACGCCGCGCGCGACCTCCGTCATCTCGTGCAGGTGCGTCGCGCGCTCGTCGGACGGCAGCTCGAAGATCTCCGGCACGCACGTCTTCGCGATGAAGAACGTGTAGCCCCGGAAATGCTGCGTCGCGGCCAACGTGACGTAGCCGGTCGAGAGGCGCGCGATCGCGAACGGATCGTCGCCTGCTTCCCACTGCACGGCGTGCTCGCACATCTCACATGACATGCGCGCAGTCTGGCCGCGTGCCGGCGGTCAGGCCAGCGCCTTCGCCTTCGCTTCGATGCGGCGGGCTGCGATCAGGCCGAACGCGGCCGCGCCCAGCGCGCCGATACCGCCGATCACGACCGGGGCGCGGGCGCCGATCGCGTCGGAGATGAGACCGAGGATCGGACCGCCGATCGGTGTCGTACCGATCAGCAGCACCGTCTGAATCGCGAGCACGCGGCCGATCATCTGCTGATCGGTCCGGATCTGGGCGATGGCCGTGGTGGCCGTCATGTACGCCACGCTCGCGGCGCCGACGGCGAGCGCAACCACAACAGCCAGCCACACGTTCGGGACGATCGACAACACGAGCATCGACACACCGAGCAACGCCGCGCCCGACACCACCGTTCGAATGCTGATCGTCAAACGCCGGGCGACGGCGAGCGCGCCGACGAGTCCGCCCACACTGAAGGCCGCGTACACGATCGTGAACCCGGAAGTACCGCCGTGCAGTCCCTTCACCACGAACAGCGGGAACACGACGCTGAAGTTGTAACTGATCGTCCCGACGATCAGCAGGATCACGAACGTCACCCAGAGTTCGGGCACGTGAAGTATGTATCTCACGCCGGCGCGGATCTGGCCGGGAGCACGCGGCGTAACGGGGATCAGCCGCAGCTCGGCCGTCCGCATCATGCCCAGCGCGACGAGCACCGTCACGTATGAGATCGCGTCGAGAGTGAAGCACCATCCGTACCCGACTGTCCCGATGAGTAGGCCCGCGATGAGTGGCCCCGCGATGCGGGAGATGTTCACCATCGCGCTGTAGAGCGTGACCGCGTTCGGCACTTCGTCGGCCTGCACCATCTCGTTGACGAACGAGCGCCGCACCGGGTTGTCGATCGCCAAGAGACAACCACCTACGGCGGCGGTGACGAAGAACGACCACAGCGGAGCGTTGTGCATGAAGGCGAGGGCGGCCAGCACGAACGACTGCGCCATCTCGAGAATCTGCGTGACGTAGAGCAAGTTGCGCTTCTTGAACCGGTCGACGAGCACGCCCGCCCACGCCGAGAGCAGCAGAATCGGCCCGAACTGACACGCCGAGAGCAGGCCGACCGCAACACCGCTGTTGGTGCGGTGCAGCACGAGGAGCGTGAGCGCCACCATCGTGAGCCAGTTGCCGGTGTTGGAAACGGTCTGGCCGATGAAGAACAGGCGGAAGTTCCGCGAGTGCAACGACATGAACGTGCGGCGGACGAAGCCCGCTTCGTGGTCGACCGGAATGGTCGTCGTGTCGCTCTCTTCGATGGCCACTAGTTCGCCATCAGATGGATTGCGCGAGGCGCTCGATCAACGGCGCGGCGCCGAGAAGGCGTTTGAGCTCGGCCTTGCTGAAGCCGCTCGAGAGCGCCTCGGCCAACAGGTCGGTGCGCGCGTTGCGGCGGCTGCGCAACACCTCCAACCCCGACTCCGTCACCGAGACGACGACGCGCCGGCCATCGGCCGGGTCGGGGATTCGTTCGATGAGCTGACGTGCTTCGAGGGCGGCAAGGGTCGCGCCCATTGATTGCGGGCTGATCTGTTCGAGCTTGGCCAGCGCGGTGGCGGTGGTCGGTCCGCACCGGTCGATGCGCGCCAGCGCCGACGTTTCCGGGAAGGTGAGCTCGCCGTCGGGGCCGGTCTGGCGGAGGCGGCGCACGAAGAGCCCGATGCTCACCCGCAGCGCGGCCGCGACCTCACGAATGTCGGGGTTCGCATCCGCGTCGAGGTTGGCGTCGTCCTGCATATAGTAAGTCTAGCCTTATAAGCCCAGCCTTACACATCGGTCGGTTCGTCCGGCTAGCGTGCCGCCCCGCATGCAGCCTTCCGCCCGCGACCTCGCAATCGCCGCGGTCGAGGCGATCTCGCCGCTCGATGCCACGGAACATCGAGACCGTACGGAAACCCTCGCGTGGATGCGCGGTGGGGCCGAGATCTACCGCCGCCGCTCGCCCGACGTGCCGCCGCGACACCTTGTCGCGTACTTCGCGCTCGTCGACGTCGAGGCTGACGCGATCCTGCTCGTCGACCATCGCAACGCGCAGCTCTGGATCCCCACCGGCGGTCACGTCGAGCCCGACGAAGACCCGCGCGTCACCGTCACGCGCGAGCTCGCCGAAGAACTCGGTATCGCCGCGCCCCTCGTCACCGGTCTGACCAGCAACCCGCTGCTCGTTACCCAGACGCTGACGCAAGGGCTCGACGGCGGTCACGTCGACGTGAGCCTTTGGTACGCCGTCGCCGGAGACGTCGACGACGATCTCACACCTGATCCCGGAGAATTCCGAGACTGCCGCTGGTGGCCGCGGGCCGAGGTGTTGAGCGCGCCGCCGGCCATACTCGATCCGTATCTCCCGCGCTTCGTCGCGAAGCTATGGAGAGACCTCCGCGCCTAGCGCGCTCAGGCCGGGCAGGTGTTGCGATCGTCGACGTCGACCTGGACGGTGCCGGGCGCCGCGAACGGGTGGCCGAACGTGAACGCGTCGGTCGACGGTCCGATCGAACGCAACATTTCGAGCCGGGCCGCGCCCTCCTCGACGGATGGTTCTGTACCGGCGGCGATCCACCACAACGCCGCGTGCGCGTCGGCCATCCGCTCGAACCAGGCCCGCCTGCCCCGCAAGAATTCCGTGTGCGCGCTGCGGTACACGAAGTCGGCAAGGTGCTCGAGCGAGTCCCACACCGACATGTTCACAATGATCAATTCGTCGGCATAAGGGCGCACCGCGGTGGCGTTCCCGTCCTCGGTCTGGAGGCGCCATACGAAACCGGCACTCTCGTCGGCGAGCCGGTTCACGGGTCCGAGGCCGGCGACGAACGCCGCGACGAGCGGGTCGTCGATCGGTGCCCGCAGCCGGGCGATGTTGATCTGCGCGAGATGCCAATCCATGGCGAAACCCTACGCGGGCGACGACCGGCGGTCGTCGAGGTGCCATTCCTCGCCGCGGGCGCGCAGGCGGTCGAGGAACGGGACCGCGTCGAAGGCTTCGGGACCCTGGACGCCCGTGCCGCTCCACACACCGGTGGCCATGAGCTCGAGCGCGACCACCGGGTTGATCGCGGTTTGCCACACGACGGCCTGCGCGCCGTGGCGCGCCATCGTTTCCGCATTGTCGGACACGTGGTACAGGTAGACCTCGCGCGGCTACCGTCGACGCCCGTGCCCGTCACCCACGTACCTGCGCACGTACGCCCGTGCATGCGATCGCCGAGCGACGCGGGGTCGGGCAGAACCGCGGCAACGAGATCGCGGGGCGACACGTCGACACCGCGCACGCGCACCGGCGTGGTCGACGCGAGACCCGTCTTGGCCAACACGCGCAACACTTCGATGAACTCGTCGCCGAGCCCGTACTTGAACGTGACGCGCCGGCACGACGACGTGGCGCGGGATCAACAACACCTCTTCGTGCTCGACGTTGACACATTCGAGCGGTCCGATCCCGGCCGGGAAGGCGAACGTCTCCGGCTCGGAGAACGGCGCGGTCGTGAACAGACCCCGGCTCCCGTTCCCACACGAGGGGCGGGTTGAGGCACTCCTCGATGGTGGTCCAGACCGAGAACGTCGGCGCGAAGTCGAAACCGTCGATGACGAGGTCGCTGCCGTCCCGTACACCGACCTGGTCGACCTCCGAGAACAGGTGATCGGCCGCGTACCGGGCGAACACGTCGGAGAGGCCGGGTTCCACGCCCATGCCCACCAACGCGAGGAGTCCCCGTTCCTTCCAGCGCTCGTCGCCGCGAATTGCTCGGCGCCGAGGAGCACGCCGGGGACCTCGTAGGGCCGTTCGGGATGCGGCTCGGAGAGCGTCATCGCCATGTCGAGGTAGTGGCAGTCCGCGTCGAAGGCGGCTGCGAATATCGAAGGGTTGAGTCGCGGATCGCACGCGTTGACCACCACATCGGCGCGCTCGCGGCGCGCGAGTTCCGAGATCGCGCCGGCATCCGACGCGTCGAGCGCGTGCGCTGACGAATCTCGCATCGGAACAGCGCTCGACCGCGACCGGCGCGCGCGCGAACGTCGAGATCGGTGACGACGACCTGTTCGAGAACGTCGGATTCGGCCGCGGCCTGTGCCATCGCCGCTCCGACTCCACCCGCTCCGACTACGAGAACCCGCATGCGATCACGTTACGTGCGTTGCGACACGAGCGCGTGACCTATCCGTAGCGCGCGGCCGCGCGGCGGAGGTGGAAGTCGATCACGACACTCACGATCGCGGCCCAGAAGCACCACAACGAGATGAATCCGCTGACGGTCAGCCACATGAGGATCGGTACCGCGACGAGATTCAACACCCCGAGCACGGAGATGTCGCGGTAGCTGCACGCGACCAGTGCGCCGCACGCGGCGACGACGTACAACCCCGTGAGATCGCGACCCTGACTGCAACGCGCTCGACGTCGTACGCGATGTGATGACTCGCGATCGCGGCGTTCACCGAACCGCGGAACAACGCAACCCCGAGCGACACACCCACCGCAATTCCCAGTATCGCGAACGCGCCGATCAAGCGCTTGCGGCCGGGCGAACGCTCGATCGCGAAGACGGCGAGTGGAACCAGCATCGGTAACGCGGCCAACGCGAACAGGAGGTAGACCCAGATCCCGATCCGTTCGAGCGACTCCGACACGCGGCCCTGCAGGCCCCACCACACGAACGCCTCGTCGAGCTGGTGCAGCCCGAACAACAACGGCAGCGAGGCGAGCAGGATCTGTTTCGGCTCCCGCACGTGGCGTAGCGCGTCCGCGCCGATGACAACCACGATTCCCCCGACAACCGCGTCGGCGTCGGGGGAAAAACACACAGCTCTAGCCCGAACTGCAGACTGCGAGTTGCGCTTCGGTCGGCCAACGCACGTCGGTGGCCCATCCGGCCCGCTCGAAGAGGCGGATGACCGCGGCGGCCGGGTCGACCTGGTGCGGAAGTGCGCCGTGACGCGCCGAACGCGGGAACGCGTGGTGGAAGTTGTGCCACGCCTCACCGAAGGAGATGATGCCGAGCGGCGCGAAGTTGGTGCTCTCGTCCTTCTGCGTTGCCGGCTTGCTCCCGAACATGTGACAGATCGAGTTGACGCTCCACGTGACGTGGTGCAGCAGCATCATGCGCGCCAGGCCCGCCCACAAGAAGGCGGTGAGTGCGCCGCTGAGCGCACCGGTGATCGTCCAGCCCAAGAAGAACGGCGCCGCGAGGGACGCGATCGCAAAGATCGGGAACAGCCGGCTGATGATCATCGTGTCTTCGTCGGCGAGCAGGTCGGGCGCGTACCGCTCGGCCGAAGTGGGGTCGACCTTGAACAACCATCCGACATGCGCGTGGACGAAGCCGCGGAACTGCTGCGCCGGGACCGGGACCGTATTCGTGCGGCGAGTGCGGATCGCCGGGCTTGTCGCTGAAGACGTGATGGCGGCGGTGGATCGCAACCCAACCGACGACCGAACCTTCGACGGCCATCGAGCCCGTCGACGCGAGCAGAATCTTCAGCCACCGGACCGACTTGAAGCTGCGGTGCGTGAAGAGGCGGTGGTAGCCGATCGCGATGCCGAGGCCGGTGACGACGTAGAACACGGCGGCGAGGATGAGGTCGAGCAGTGTGATCGCGTGCCCCCACAGGAGCGGCACCGCGATCGCCAGCGCGATCGGTGGGCTGATCATGAGGAGACCGGTCACCAGACGGCCGGCGCGCACACTCGCCGGCTCGGCGGCGTTTCGGCGCGCGGGCAGAAGGGCCAGGCGGATCCAGCAACGTTGTCATGGCGTCTCAGTTCTCAGGAAGCGGTGGTGCAGCGGTCGTGCTCCCACCAGCCCCGGTAACAGGAGGGTCGCCAGACACCGGGTCGGGCATCGCCGGACCGGTGGCGGGAGCATACGCCAGTAACGGTGAATTCGCGGCGCGGCTGAAGTCAACGTTCACGCAAAAATTGCGCATGTTTGCGCCAGCAACGATGAGGTCAGTCGGCCGATCGCGGGCGGGCACACCGATCGGATTCGGGAACGGAATCGTTCCCGTCGACGCGAGCAAGGCCGCGTACGGGCGCATGATGCCGAGAGCTCGGCGAGCCCGTCTTCGCCGAGCGCACGCATCGGCCCTTCGGCCATGCGATCGGTGTCGGCTTCGATCGCGGTGTGCGCGTCGATGCCGACCGCAGTGGCGCGACCGTCGGCGTCGAGCCAGCCCCGTTCGATCAAGCCGTTCGGTCGCGGCCGCCCAGTCGTCGTCGTCCCAACCGCGGAACGGGGCGATGGTCGCGCGGTCGACTCCGGTGACCGCGAGGCGCAGCACGTGCGCTTCGCACGGATCGACATCGGCCGCGTACAACGACGCGATGTGACCGTCGCCCCGATGCTCACGCAGCAACGTGCAGCCGTGCCACAGCGCAAGGTGCGGTTCTGTCGGCCATTCGAGATCGTGATTCGCGGCGAACAGCGGACGCGCGAACGGGTCGCAGCCGTCGGTCGCCTGCAACACGAGTCGGGCCGGCGCGCGCGATTCCCGCAACCTCCACGTCGAAGATGCGACGCAGCGCGCGCTCGGCTCCGACCTGGCGCGCCGCGATTGCGTCGGCCGGATTCGACGATGTCCCAGACCGCAGGGATCGCCCGCGCGACGAAGTCGGGATGGAATCCGTAGAACGTCGCCACCACCGCGCCGGTGCCGACCTTGCCCAGCGGCGCGGCCCGTCCGGCGAAGTATCCGCGCCAGAAACCGCGCAACCCGACATCTTCGAACGCGGTACGCGCTTCCTCGGTGAAGTACGTGACCGCGTGATACGGCTCGATGCATTGCCAGAGGGCCCGGGCCGGCGCCGGTTGCATGCCCGACATCGTCGACACTTTTGGTCGAGAGAATCAGCCGTTGACGATGGACGCGGGGAGTTTGGCCATGCGGGCTTCGAAGACGCCGACGATGCCGGGGATCGTGGTGCGCCCGGCTCGACGGCAACCTGCGGGTCCGTCGGGCTGCGGGAAGTAGATGCCCATCAGCACCCGGCCGCGGCGGAGGTAGACGGCAACGAGTGCGGTCGGAGTCGCCGTGCTCGGCGTCGAGGGTGACGAAGTCGTAGGCCAGACGATCGACGTGAAGCGGTGTGCGGCCACGCGGCATCGGGCGCGGGCCCGAAGTCGGTCGCAACCGTGCGCTCACCGACCGGGCTCGGAACGGGAGTCGACGGACAATGCGAGGTGACCGACTTCAGTTCGCGTGAGCGCTTGTGCGCCGCCCGACGGTGCGCCGTACAACACGGCTTCGGTGCTCAACTGCACCGTGCTCGTGTGTCGTCGGTCACCGCGACCTGGCGGCGTGCGGTGCGCAACGCTTCGCTCGGAAACGTGCCGTTGCAGAGGTCGAGGGTGGCGACTCCGAGATCAGTTCCCTGATCGAGCAGCTGCACGATGTCGGCCACCGGAACATCCTTTTGCTGCACGAGCAGACCACCGAGAAACGCTTCGTCGGGATCGGCCGGCCGGGGTGTGGTCGAAGGCGATGTGCTCGACGGCGGTGTGCTCGACGGCGGTGTCGTCGTCGGTGTCGTTGTCGGCGTCAGGGGCAGGAACGGAAAGTTCGGGATCGAGTTCGGCGTGGTCACGCTCGGATCGGTCGAGAAGCTGCTCGCGTCGGAGTCGCGCCCGTTCAGGATGAGTGTGGCCACCGCGAAGCCGACGACCAACGAAACCACGACGATCGCGGCGACGAGCGCAATCAGCGAGTCGCGGCCACCACGTGGTGACGACGGCTCCGAGGGCTCGGACGCAGAGGACAAGTCGTACGGCGACTCGGGCGGCCCGGCCGGCCCGTGCGACCCCGTCCACGGCCGCAGGGGAATGGTCTCGAGATCGGAATCGGCGTCGTCGGTCACCGCTTCCAGCGTAGGGGGCGCTACCGCGGCACCGGACGCGCCTCCGGCCCGAAATCGTCAGGATCGGGCCGACCACGCGTGCCATGTGCGCACGTGAATGGCGATCACCGCACCCGGCGGAGGGTCGGTCGCATAGATCGGATACTTGCGCGTGAGCTGGGCAATCGCCGCGTCGTGCTCGGCTCCGGCTTCGAGGACGCGGCCGTCTCCGTCGGCCCGAATCCACCACAGCGTCGACCAGTCGTCGGAGTAATGGTCGACCAGGAGCGCGGCCTCCGGATGGGCGCGCAGGTTGTCGAGCCGCCGGAGCGCCGTGGTCGACTTCGGCTTGGCGTCGACCGCGGAGTACACGTCGTCGTCGACGAGCACGAAGCAACACGGAACGAGATGGGGCCGCCCCTCCGGCGTCACGGTGGCCAGCCGCGCGACCTGCGCCGCGGCGAACCGGCGGCGCATCTCGGTTTCGTCCATCGCCCCCACGCTACGACGCCGGCATGCCAGACTCCGCCAGATGAACCGCCATATACACGTCACCGTTACCTGCGCCCTTGGTGCGATCCTGGTGTTGGCCGGGTGTTCGTCGTCGTCGCACACGACCAGCCCGTCGGTGACGACCGCGCCCGTGGGCACGACCACGCCGACGACGCGCGCACCGATGGCGCCCGGTCCGGCGGCCGTGCTCAGCGGACCGATCACGGGCGGCAAGGGCATCGCGCTGACCGAGTCCGTGCCCCTCGACCTGGCGAAGCTCGGCTACTCGAACAAGGAGTACTTCGCGACCGGGAACGCAACCGTCGTACAAGAGCGGTGGCGCGCAGGGAAGCGACGGCAAGTGGACCGTCGCCGCCCAGAGCACTGCGGCGCTACCGCACGCGCATCATCGTGCGCGTGCCGACCAGCGCGCAAAAATTCAACGGGACATTGCTCGTCGAGTGGTTCAACGTCACCACCGGCTCCGACACCGATCCCGTCTTGGCGTACGCAGGCAACGAGCTGACACGCGCCGGATACGGGTGGGTCGGAGTCTCAGTGCAGAAGGTCGGCGTTTCGGGCGGCGGAGCTCTTCTCCCGGTCGGCGCCATCGCCGCGGGCGGGCTCGTCGGCACCGATCCGGCCCGCTACGGATCGCTGCACCATCCGGGCGACCAGTACGCGCTCGACATCTACTCCCAAGTTGCGCGCGGCGCTCGCGCCCCGCGGCGAGCAAGGAGCTCGACGGGCTGCGACCGGCGCGCGTACTCGCCATCGGCGAGTCGCAATCGGCCTTTGAAATGACCACGTACATCGACGCGATCCAGCCCGTCGCGCGGATCTTCGACGGCTTCTTCGTATACAGCCGGGGCGGCGGCGCGACCCCGCTCGCGGGCGGCGGCGCCGGCGCATCGAGCGCATCGCCGGCGGCGTCCAGATCCGCGACGACATCGACGTTCCGGTGTTCCTGTTCGAGACCGAGACCGACGAAGCCGAGCTGCAATATTTCAACGCCCGCCAACCCGACCGGGCCAAACATCCGCCTGTGGGACATCGCGGGCGCCGCGCACGCCGATGCCTACATCGTCGGCGGAGACGCCTCGATACTCACGACCGTGCTCGGCTGCACGGGCTCGGTCAACACCGCGCCGACGCATTACCTCGTCGCGGCCGGCGCTCGACTCAGCTCAACACGTGGGTCCGCACGAGCACGCCGCCGCCGAGCGGCGCCGCGCATGGACGTCGCGCTCGTCGAGCGGCGCGCCCGTCAGTGCAACGCGACGCGATGGGCAACGCCATCGGCGGCGTGCGTACCGGCGCGAACAACGTGCCGGTCGCGACACTCTCGGGCGATGCACCGAAGGGAACGAAGACGCTCTGTGCGCTTGTTCGGCAGCACGAAGCCGTTCATGGGGCGACGCTCGCCCGGCTCTATCCCACCGAGGCCGACTATCTCGCCCAGTTCACCAAGGCGACCGACGCGGCCATCGCCAAGGGTTATCTCCTACCCGGCGACCGCGCCCAGATCCTGGCCGAGGCCGCCAAAGTCAAAGTGTGATCAGGCGTGTCTTCAGGCGACGCGGCGGATCGTCACCCGGACCTCGCTCGAACGGGCGGCCGGGCCGTTGTACACACCCTTGAGCGGCGAGACGTCGGCGTAGTCGCGGCCGCGCGCGACGAGCACGTGTTGCTCTCCGACCTCGGCGCCGCTGGTCGGATCGATGCGCTGCCAGGACCCCGTCCACGCTTCGAGCCAGGCGTGGCTCTGTCCGGTCACGGCCGCGTCGACCGCGGCATCGGCATCCGGATGCAGGTAGCCCGACGCGTACCGCGCCGGGATTCCGGCCGCCCGCAACAACGCCAGCGCGACGTGGACGAAGTCCTGGCAAACGCCACGACCGAGCTCGAGGGCGGCCCGCGCGTTCGTCGAGACGTCGGTCGCGCCGGTCTCGTACGCGAGCCTCTGGCGGACCCACGTGCTGACCGCCTCGACGGTCTCGCGCGGGGTACGGCCTTCGGAGATAACCGACGCGGTCTCGCGGAATGCGTCGTCGACAGGAACATGGACCGACGAGTGAAGGTATTCGTAGAAGCGGTCGCGTACGTCTTCATCGGACAGGACCTCCCAATCGGTGTCGGTGACATCGGGAATTGCTGCGATGGTTTCGACCAGTGACCGCGACGCGACGATGAGCCGATCGTGTGGCTCGTGTACGTCGAAAGCGCTCACTTCGGTGCCCCAGTAGTCGACGTAGTGCATGACCGGGACGCTCGGCCGCACGTCGACGCGATGGTCGAGGACCATCTGTGTCGCGTCACGGGCCGGACTCATCCGCGCTTCGTTGTACGACGCCAGTACCTCCCCTTCGTACTCGTAACTCGTGACGTGTTCGATCGAGAGCCGCCAGGCCATCAGGCGCTCCACCGGATCGCGACTGCATTGTTGAAGAACCGTTTGGCGATGACGTCGTGCGAGTGCGAGCACGCGCGTTCGAGGCGGGCGAGGTGCTCGGGCAACGATCGCTCGAGCTCGGCCACACGGATGAACTCGAGATCGGCACACGCCCGGCCGACGACGCGGCGCGGTTCGCTGCCCGCGCCGTGGCGATCGGAGCCGGGATCGAGATCGAACAACACTGTCTCCGCCGCGCCGAGCGCATGGAACACCGAACGCGGGAACAGCCGGTCGAGCAGGAGGAACTCGAGCGCCTTCGAGCCTTCGACACCGCGGCGGTACGTACGCAGGTACGACTCGTACGCGGCACAGCACCGCAGGGTCGCGACCCAACCGGCACTCCCCCACGCGTCGCCCAGCCGGGTCGACAGCAGGCGCACGGTCAGGTCGACGCGCTCCAGGGAACGGCCGAGAACGATGAAGCGCCACGTGTCGTCGTGGCTCATGGTGGCGTCGGCGAGGCCCGACACGATCGCGGCACGGTCGCGGACCCACGCGAGGAACCCGTGCTGCGCGTACATCGAGCGGCCCCGCCGGGCGTCGAGCGCGCTGTGGGTCGTGTTGATGCTGCCCCACATCTCCGACGACATGGCTTCCCGCGCGCCACGGGCGTTCTCCCACATCGCTTCGAGCGAGCGGACGACCGATCCTGCGAAGCGCGGATCGTCGACGAAGAAGCCGACCAACGATTCGATGTTCGTCTCGACTTCCATGAGCGACGCCGCTTCGGCCGCGCCCATCGCCTCGACGAGGCGCCGGCACGCCGACTCCTCGCCTCCGACGCGGTCTTCCAACAACGCGTGCGAGTAGACGTCGAGGATGCGCGCCGTCGCTTCGGCCCGTTCCGCATAGCGGCCGAGCCAGTAGAGCGATTCCGCGATGCGGCTCAGCACGGCGTTCGCGTCTCGTAGGTGTTCGGCCGGCGCGGACTCATTGTTGTTGGGCCGCCTGCTCGGGGGCGCCGACCAACATGTCGAAGGGTTGGCGGGCCAACGGCTCGCACTCGATCTCGCCGTCGAGATCCGTCGCTTCGTGCTCGATCTCCGCGCCGTCGGGCGCGAGCACCCACGTGTCTTTCGAGCCGCCGCCCTGGCTCGAGTTGACGACGAGGCTGCCCTCGTTGAGCGCGACCCGGGTCAGGCCGCCGGGTACGACCCAGATGTTCTCGCCGTCGTTGAGCGCGAAGGGCCGCAGGTCGAGGTGACGCGGTCGCATGCCGGTGTCGACATAGGTCGGCGCGGTCGAAAGCGCCACCGGTACCTGCGCGATCCACGATCGCGGCGCGGCCTCGACGGCCCGGCGCACGGCTTCGAGCGCTTCGGCGTCGGCGCGGGGACCGATGACGATCCCCTTGCCGCCCGATCCGTCGGCCGGCTTCCAGACGAGCTGATCGAGACGGTCGAGTGCCCACGATCGCACTTCGTCGTCTTCGAGCATGAACGTCTCGACGTTCGAAAGCAGGGGCCGCTCGCCCAGATAGAACTCGATCATCGCGGGCACGTACGGGTACACGGCTTTGTCGTCGGCCACACCGTTGCCGAGGAAGTTTGCGATCGTGACGTTGCCGGCGCGCGCCGCGTTGACGATGCCCGCGCACCCGAGCATCGACGTCGGGTCGAAATGGAGGGGGTCGAGCCATTCGTCGTCGACGCGCCGGTAGACCACGTCGACGCGCTCTTCGCCGCCGGTCGTGAGCATGTAGAGCACGTTGTCGCGACACACGAGGTCGCGGCCCTCGACGAGCTCGACGCCCATCTGGCGCGCGAGGAACGAGTGCTCGAAGTACGCCGCGTTGTGCACGCCCGGCGTCAACAGCACGACGCGCGGATCGTCGACACCGCGCGGTGCGGTTGCGACCAGCGTCTGCAGGAGACGCGACGGATAGTCGGAGACAGGTTGCACGCGGTGCGCGGCGAACAGCTCGGGGAACACGTGGGTCATCGCCCGCCGGTTCTCGACCACGTAGGAGATCCCCGACGGGATCCGGATGTTGTCCTCCAGGACGCACATCTTTCCCACCGCATCGCGCACGAGGTCGATGCCGGCCACATGCACGCGCACACCGCGCGGCGGCGCGATGCCGCCCGACGCGGCGCGATGGAAGTGCGACGAAGTGACGACGAGGCGCCGGGGAACGATCCCCGCGCGCATGATCTCGCCCGGTCCGTAGACGTCGTCGAGGAACCGTTCGAGGGCGCGTACGCGCTGCGCGACACCCCGCTCGATCAGCGACCACTCGGTCGCGGAGATGACACGGGGAACGAGATCGAGCGGGAAGGGCCTCTCCTCCCCCGAGTGCGCGAACGTGATGCCTTGGTCGCGGAACACACGGTCGCGGGTGACGCACCGCTCGTCGAAGTCCTGCTTCGACAGGGTCTGTACATGTTCGTAGAGGGCGCGGTAGTCGAGACGCGTTTCGCCTTCCGCGTCGAACATCTCGTCCCACGCGTCGATCGGCTCATAGGCGTCGAGCAAGTCACCCACTGGATCCACCCTGGTCCATGCGCTGATCGCCGGCGTGTCTCCTGGATGAAGCAGCGGTATCTACTTCCTGCCTCGAATCTGACGGTGGCACTATCGTGCGCGGCCATGGCCGATCCGCCGACCGACCCGCCGAGCGCAACTACGAACGAGGTCGAACGCCGGCGGTGGAACGACGATCGCTGGATCGAGATCTGGCTGCGCCGCGAGCGGTTCACCGAGGTCGTGACGCCCTATCTGCTCGATGCGGTGGCACTCGCGCCGGGCGAGAACGCCCTCGACGTCGGTTGCGGGGGCGGCAAGGCGACGATCGAGTCGGGGCGACGCGTCGGGCCGTTGGGCCGCGTCACCGGGGCCGATATCTCCGATCGCCTCATCGAGCTCGCCGCGGAGCGGGCGCGCGACGCGAACGCCGGGAACGTCGAGTTCCGACTCGCCGATATGCAGTACGACTCGGTGGCGGGTGCGCCGTTCGATGTCGTGTTCAGCCAGTTCGGCGTGATGTTCTTCGACGAGCCCGTCCCCGCGTTCCGCAATATCGGTCACCACCTGCGGCCCGGCGGACGCCTGCTGTTCGCGTGCTGGCAAGCGGCCGCGCGCAATCCGTGGAACGTCGGAGCCGCCCTCTCGGCGTTCGTTACTCCCCCGCCGCCGCCCGCGCCGGGTAAGGCGCCGACCGGCCCGTTCGCACTGGCCGATCCGGCCCGCACCGAAGGCATCTTGCGCGACGCGGGGTTCTCCGGCATCGAGCGCACCGCGTTCGACATCGCCGTCGAGCAGCCCGAAGAGGCGACCACCGACGATCAGTTGCTCTCGACGGGCGTCGCCGCACCCGACATCCCGGCCGCGCGGCGGGCGCTCGACGAACATATGGCGCAGTTCCGGTTGCCCGGCGGCCTGTCCCGCTTCCCGCTGTCGTTCCAGATCGTCGCCGCCCGCCGCCCGACCTGACCCCTCAGCTCCCCAACAGTGGGCACGCTCACATACCGCGGCGGTGCGTGAGCGTGCCCACTGTTGGTGGGGTTTAGAGGACGCGGGCCCAGACCGCGTACAGCGGATCGCCGCCGAGCGCGGTGTCGCATTGGCGGGTGGTCGCGGGTTCGAAGCCGCCCGCGTTGGCGAAATACGACGCGACGATCTCGCAGTGCGCGGCGTCCTGCGAATACAGCCAGCCCCTGATCGCCTTCGTCGGGAAGAGCCGATTCGAGAACGTGCACACGAACACCCCGCCCGCACGTACGACCCGCGCCACGTCGCGGAACACGTCGACCGGGCGCGTCAGGTAGTCGACCGAGACACAACAGGTTGCGTGATCGAACGCATCGTCGGCGAAGGGCAACGCGGGCTCGGCGTTGAGGTCGTGCACGACCCACGCCTGCGCCTGCGGATTCGCGGCGAGCTCGTCGGCGTTCATACCGAGCACGGTCAGCGCGTCGGGCACGCGCCCGGAAGTGCGATACCCACGAGCTCATCAGATCGAGTACCTCGCCGCGAATATCGAGCTCGTCGTACAACGCGCCGACCGCGGCGATCGCGCCATCGTCGATGTGGGTGACGTAGCGCGGGAACGCATAGAAATGCGTGTCGTCACCTTCGTCGCCCCGCGCGAAGAACTCGTCGGGAAACTCGCTGCTCGCCGGCCCGGGACTCACGACTCATCTTGGCACGATGTCAGATAGCGTCCATTGCCGAGCCGACTCAGCCGTGGAGATCACGTGACCAGCGACTACGTACGCAACCAGCCCGACTTCTTCGCGGTCGGACCGGCGTCGGCGCCTGCCGCGATCGACATGGGCCACGGCATTTGGTGCTCGCCCGGCATGTCGAGCAGCTACCTCGTCACCACCGACGACGGCCGGGTCGTGGTGAACACCGGGATGTGGTTCGAGGGCCGCACGCACAAGCGCAACTACGACGCGGTCACGACCGCGCCGACGCGCTACATCGTGCTCACCCAGAGCCACACCGACCACATCGGGGGCATCGATCGCTTCCGCGAGGACGCGACCGTTCTCGTCGCGGAATCCAATATCACAACCTGCCAGGCCGACGACGTCCGTATACACGGCCTGCGCATCCGCCGATCCCTGCCGTTCTTCGCGGCCGTCATGGGCCAACCCGATTTCGTACGCGGCGACGAAGTCGAGCTCCCGCCGCTCGCCAAGCCCGCGGAACCCGACGTGACGTTCGACGACGCGCTACCTGATCGAGTGCGGCGGCCGCCGGTTGGAACTCATCAGCGTGCCCGGCGGCGAGACGATCGACTCGCTCGTCGTCTGGCTCCCCGACGACGGGGTCGCACTCGTCGGCAACATGTTCTCCGCGCTGTTCGGCCACTTCCCCAACCTCGTCACGATGCGCGGCGACCGCATGCGCAGCGCCCTCGCCTTCGTCGATTCCGTGCAGACGGTCATCGATCTCGACGCCGAGATGCTCCTGCTCGGCCACCACGGACCGGTGCGCGGTGCGGCCACCGTTCGCGCCGAATGCGAACGCATCCGCGACGCGACGCTGTACGTGCACGACGCCACGGTTGCCGCGATGAACGACGGCAAAGACGTGTGGACGGCCATGCGCGAGATCACGCTGCCGGAGCACCTGGAAGTCGGCGAGGCGTACGGCCGCATCGATTGGAGCGCACGCGCGATCTGGGAGTCGTACGCGGGTTGGTACCACCAGCACTCGACGCTCGACCTCTACGGCGCGGCGCCCGAGTTCGCGGCCGCGGAGCTGATCGATCTGGCGGGGGGAACCGATGCGGTTGCCGCACGCGCCCAGACCCTCGTCTCGACCGACGCCCTCGCGGCGGTGCGACTGTGCGAGCTCGTACTCGCGATCGACGCGCAGCATCGAGGCGCACTGACTGCATACCGGAGTGCACACGAGCAGCTGCTCGCCGAACACGGGCGGGCGAACTTCTGGCTCACGAGTTGGCTCGAAGGCGAGATGCGCAGCGCGTCGAACCGCATCGCGCGCCTCGATCAGGAGTGACCGGTCAGGCGTAGGCGCGCGTCAGCGCCAGGGCATCAACGCCATCATCATGGATTCGGGATCTTCGACGAGCTCGACGTAGAGCCCGAACTCGTCGAAGGTGTCGAGGTAGGCGAACCGCAGCGCACCGAACGTCGCACCCTGCAGCCGCTCGAACCCGAGCGCGTTGGCCGCCGCGACCTCGACGTCGAGATCGTCGACCAGGAAGCCGAGATGATGCGCGCCGGGCCCGTTGCTCGCGAGGAACTCGGAGTGCATTCCGACGCCGCGGACCGGACAGAGCAACTCGATCTGGATGTTGCCGCTGCGCGCGAACCCGATCTCGATCGCGCAGGTGGTGCGCCCGCCGCGGAAGTCGTATTCGATGTCGGTCGCCGGCAGTGTGACGAACTCACTGCAACCCAACGTGGCGCGGGTCGCCTGCTGCGCGCCGGCGAAGTCATCGACGACAAAGGCCTGCTGGAACAGGCCGCCGCCGACGCGGCCGAGCAGGGTGTTGATGGGGCTTTCGGTGGTCACGGCGCGCACGGTAGCCGCACGCCTGGGCGACGCGAAGACCGAGCGGGAACGACGCGGGCGCCGACGTGGCACGCGCTCCGGACGCGGCGGCGCGGCGCAGGCCACGGTGAGCGCCGCGGGTTCCTCAGGCTCGGGCGAGCGCGCGACCTCGGCCCAGATCGTTCGGTCGTCGCAACCGGAGATCGTCGACCAACACGTCGTGAGGCCGCCGAGCAGCCGCTCCCGCTCCGGTCCCAGCGCGCGGGTTGCGACGCCGGTCTCCCGCACCATCAAGATCGTCACGTCGGATTGCACGGTGACCACCACGAGCACACGCCGTCCCGAGCCGACTTCGTCGCCGGTGACGAGCTCCGCCGCGAGCTGCGCGACGGCCTCGCCGTGGGCAACGCCGGCATTCGCCCGGCGGCACTCGCGGTAATCGCGGCGCGCATCGCGCCAATGCGCTTCCGGTCGGCCTTGAGCCGGAGCTCCAACATCGATGATCAGCATCGGAGCGCGACGGCGAGCTACTGAGACGCGCCCATAACGCTGTGGCCGAGGTCATATCGGACGCCGGCGCAGAATGTGGCCCCGGTCACAGTCCCTCGTCGGATCGGACTGGATATCGGACCGGATATCGGACCGGCCGAAACCACCGCGGCCGGCTCCGCCGTGACGGCGCGAGGCACGTCAGCGGCGGATCGGCCGGATGTGATGCGTGAACTCAGCGCTTCTTGGCGACGCGCTTCGTAGCTTTCTTGGCCGTTGTGGACTTGGCCGCACGCTTGGCGGCCTTCCCCTTCGCGGCCCGCGCCGGCCCGTGCCTTCACCAGGTTCTGCGCGAGCTTGGCGCGTGCCTCGGGGGAAAGCGGGCGACGTTTCTTCGCGACCTTCGCGGGCTTGCCGGCACCGCCACCGGAGCTCGCCGCCGGGCGGCCGACCGCCGGAGAGACGTCGGCGACCTCGACACTGTCGCCGAACAGATCACGGGCGACAATTGCAGCTTGATATGGATTCGTGGCCTCGACGATCTCAACTGACGATCGTCTCAACGTGACTCGATAACGGGGCATGGGGGATTCCCTTCATTGGTCGACTGGGACCACGGTAAACGACTCGCACCACTCCCACCGGTGCAGAGAAAACCTGCTCTCGGCAGGCGAGTCGCCGGGCCTCCGTCGCGGCTCCACCCGCGCGAGGTCGCAATCAGGGAAAACCATGCGCGACCGACGATTCGAACCCCTACAGAGAGTCGCGGAATTTTTTCCAATAGCGCAGGGACTCAAACGTGGAGTTCGTCAAACGTCGAGATCAAAAACCATCGGCAGCGGCTCGCCGGCCATCACCGTTGCACCATTGCCCGTCGCGGGACCGTGAAGTCGCGCGGCCAGCAGCTTTTCCCGATCGGGTTCTCGGACGCGGCCCGTCCACGCGCCGTGCCGCTCCCAGACCGCGTCGCACGCGACACAGGTCAGCAGGAGGGAGCCCCCGGAGGAGACTTCGACCTCCACTTTGGCGCCGTCATAGGGACATTGTGTGAGATTCACCTCAACTCGTCGGCCGCGAATCGCCAAAGGTGAAGTCTCGGGCCCGGCTGGAAGATCATGAGTCCGCGCTTCAGAGTCGGGTCCGTGGCGCCGACAATCTCCACGGCGCCCGCAACCCCCTCTACGTGCGGACGTCCGCCACGACGCCTCCGGTTCACGCATTGCCATAGCCGCCGGAGGCGTCGTCGCGCGCCCCCGCGCTTCAGGGAGAGAACGCCCCCGCGCTTCAGGGGAATGCCGCTCAAAGACCCGGACGGCAACGGGCCGGAGGCGGACCGCAACTCCCGTCCCGCAAGGGCGCGCCATTCCCGCTCGGGCCCGTCGCCGTCGTTCGGGAAGCTAGGACGAGGCCCGGTCGTGCTCAATACCCCGATCGGCGTATTTCGTGCCCGGCGAGCAACTCGAGCGCAGCCGCGACCGCTTGCACGCGTCCCTGCACGCCGAGCTTGCGGTACACGTTGTCGAGATGCTTCTTCACAGTTCCGGGCGAAACGTGGAGCCGTTCGGCAATCGCCGCGTTCGTCACGCCGGTAGTGAGCAACGACAACACCTCGGCCTCGCGCGGGCTGAGTCCGAGGGTCTGGTATTCGCGCGCCGGAGTGCGGGGCGCACGCTCGTTGATCAGGAGCGCGTCGATCGGTCCGCCGGGAACGAAGCGCATGATCACCTGCCGGCCGTCGCGCTCGGAAACGATGGGGCGGACGAGGTCGCGGCGGGTGCGCTGGGTCGCGAGCCAACGAGAGACCCGACCCGGGAGTGCGTCGGCGACTCCCGGACGGCCGAAGAATCGGTAGAGCATCACCAGCGCGCCGGGCGTGAGCTCCCGCGGCGGATCTTCCAGCGCGATCGCGTAGGTGCCGTCGGCCCGCAATACGCCGCCGACGACATCGAGCATGGCCCGCAGACGTTCGCGCTCGCGTGCGAAGCGGTAGGCCTGCGCGAGATGCGGCCGGAGCATGTCGAGCACCGCGCGATCCCGTTCGTCGAAATCGGATTCAGTGTCGCCCCGGTTCACGACAATGGCCACGATGTGCGGCATCACCGCGGGCAGGGTGATCGCCATCTGATACTCGACCGGAAAACGCGCGTACAGCTCCCGATATATGGCCGAGCTGTGGAACTCGGCCATGGTCATGAAGTCGCTGATCTTGTGCGCCGATCCGTCGCCGGTCTCCACGTTGTACCGGATGATCGGGTGCTCGTTGGCGAGCCGCCCCAGAACCAGCAGGCCTTCACGCAGACGTTCGTCGGGCGGCTCCGCGATTGCGACCGCACGCCCGGCCACCGGGTCGACCTCGTTGTAAGAGGTCATATCGGCGCGCACGAGCCGGCTCACAACGTCCATTGCGACCGGCGGGAACTCGTCTTCGGATTGCAGCGCGTTGACGTCACCGACGGCGTCGAGCACCGCGAGCACGTCGTTCGCTCCGAGCCGCATCCGGCGCACTCTACAAACTGGCGCGACTCTGACGCGCGCCGAAACCGGTCGGCAAAGCTACGGAACTAGCCTTGCGGGATGGACGAAGACGCGGTCTTCGAGTTCCACAACGTGTTTCTACGGTGGTGGCCGAAGGTGCTGTTGGCCTTGGCCGTCCTGGTGCTGTTCCTGGGTTGGCGCCACACGGAACAGTGGACGACGCTGCTGGTCGTCATCGCGTTCGTGCACGGCCGCTGGCTGCCGTGGAAGTTCACGATCAGCGGCGACGGTCTGCTCTTGCGGTTCCCATTCGGTCGGCGCCTGTTCCTGCCCCGCACCGTGTTGACCGTTCGCCTCGAGATCGTCGGCGCGATCGCGATGATCGGCCGACACCGGCGCTTCGGCTATCTCCTGATGGAACGGTTCGGCTACTCGCCCGAGGGCGAGGATCGCATGCGGGGCGCGTTTTCGGGCCTCGGCTACAACCTCTTGTAGTTCACTCGGCTCTGGTAGCTACTCGTCGAGCTCGAGCGGCTCGCGGTGCTCGCCCAACCGCGCCGCGGGCGACTTCCCGGAGTCGACCGCGTCGTACGTCCAGTCGGGTTGCTTCTGCGCGTGGCGTTCGTCGATGCGCGCCACGCCGTCGGCGATGCCCTCGAGCTCGGCGACGGCCCGAGGCTGACTGTGGTGCACCCGCCGTTCCGTGTGCGCCGAGACGGCTTCGGGATACATGTCGAGGAGGCTCTGGGCCACGACCTGTTGTTGTATCCCGAGCGAGCAGCGCGCGCTGTCGGCGACAGTGGCGATCCGGCGGCGTAGCTCCGCGAGCTTGAACTCGTCGCTCTCGCCGCGGACCGTCTCCTCGAGCAGTTCCGCGATGCGCAGGCCGTCCTTCTTGCACGGCGTGCACTGACCACACGATTCCACCGCGAGGAATCGCGCCACGCCCGCGCCCACCCCGACGAGGTCGTCCTGGTCGTCGAACACGACGAAGCCCGCCGAGCCGAGGCCGCTGCCGATGGCGGCCAGCGCTTCGTAACTCATCGGCGTGTCGAGCGCGGCCGCGTCGATGAACGACGTCGAGACGCCCGGGAGCACCGCGCGGATCGTGCGGCCGGGACGGGCCCCGCCCCCGATCGCCTCGATCACTTCCCGCAGCGGCGTTCCCATGATCACCTCGGCGACGCCACTGTGCACGACGGAACCGGTCACCGTGCAGACGATGGTTCCCGGCGACTCTGCGGTGCCCTCGGTGCGGAACCAGTCCGCACCGCGGGCGACGATGCGCGCGACGTTGGCCAACGTCTCGACGTTGTCGACGAGCGCGGGCGGCGCGTCGGTGTCGGAGTTGGGACCGGCCATCTCGACGTGGGCCGACAGGCCACTGCGGGTGCCGATGTCGTCCGTCGACTCCACGACTTCGCGCACACCCCGCCGGTACGGCGGAGCAATACGCGGGAAGGGGTAGCGACCGTCGATCGTCTCCAACAGCGCGGTCTCTTCGCCGTAGAGGTATTCGTTCGGTCCTTCGAAGACCTCGATCTCGACGCCGTCGAACCAGCCCGCGGCCTTGCATTCCGCGATGGCCGAGTGCAGGCGCGCGACCTCGACGGTGAACGAGTGCTTGGTACCGATGATGATCTGATCGGCGCGCACCGCGCATGCGCCGATCAATGCGCCCTCGATCACCTGATACGGATCGTTCTGGATGATCGTGCGGTCCTTGTATGTACCGGGCTCACCTTCGGCGGCGTTGACGACCACCGTGGTCCGCTCGAAGTTGGAGCAGTAGTCGCGCACGGTGCGCCACTTGCGGCCGGTCGGGAACCCGGCGCCGCCGCGGCCCCGTAGTCCGGAGGCCTCGATGATGGCGATGAGCGCGTCGGGATCGAGCGCACGCGCCTTCTCGAGACCCGTTCCACCTCTGGCCTTCACGTACTCGTCGAGCGATCCGATCGGCGTCGGAAACAACACCCGGTGCACAAGCGTCATGTGCGCAGTCTCCCAAATCGTTGACCCCGGACGGGTCACCCCGGGAGCAGCGTATTCAGATATTTCACCTGCGCCGTACGGGCGCCCTTGGCGTCGAACGCGATCAGCGCAACGGTGTGCGCGACGCCGTCGCAGTGGACCGGCGCTGTCCACCGTCCCCGTGGCCGCGTCGACCCCCGGAACCGTGAGCCCGTCGACGGATATCTCCTGGCGGGCGGCGTGGCTGACGCCGTATTCGATGTGAACGGTGGTCTTCGACGCCGCGCCGCACTGCACCGACGCGGGGACCACGAAGGTCGTGATCCGCGCGTCCCCTTCCTGGGTTACCCCCGTCGCGGGAGTCGACGCGCCCGTCGGCGCGACGGTGGTGGAGGGGTTCGACGACGACGGCTTGCTCGAGCTCCCGCACGCCCCGAGCCCGACCGCCGTGACACCGATGGCTGCAAGCACGATGCCCGCCCGCGCGAATTTCATGCTCTTCACCTTCACGTGCTCCTGACGTCGATTCGCAAAATACCGGACGGTCACAGCGAGGTTGCGGGACTGAAGCGCCGGCGCCGGACACCCTGCAGAAGCGGAACGACGAGGCCACTCCCCCGCAGGATGATCGAAACCAGCCACGCGCTCCCGATCGCGCCGGCGAGCGCAGCCCATGCGACGCGCGCGCCTTCCGACATTCCGTGATCGGCAGGCGGGTCGTCGGCCGAGTGAGTCCCGGGGGTGGCCGCGGCTGCGGCCCCCGCCGATACCGCCGGCGCGGTTGCGGCCGCCGCGGGTCGCGAGATCGCGGCGGGTTTCGGGTTCGGCGCGCCGACGCGCTCCGAGGCCGCGCTACCGGTGCCCGCGCCGCCCGATCGCGACGATCCGACGACCGCACCGACTTTCGGAGCCGTCGGTGTCGTCAGGTTCGCGGGGGGATGCACAGTGGTGGTCGTCGTGGTTGGTGTGGGGATCAGCACGACGGGATCGGCCGGTTCCGGCGGACACGTCGGTCCGTAGCAGAGCGGCACGCTGAAGAAGAGCGTGTTGTCGGTGATCTGGACCCGGATCGCGAGATCGCACGGATGACCGGGGCCGCAATCGATGACCTGGTCGTAACCGAGCTCGTTGACCCAGCGCACCGACCCCGCGCCGACCTTGAACGTGTCGAGATTGCCGGCGTTGACGCCGCCGCCGTATTCGATCGTCTGTTCGACATCGCCGTGCCCGAGCGCGACGTTGACACAACGCTGACCCTGGAAACCGAAGTCGAAGTTCGTGCGGATCGAATTCCCGTAGGTACAAAGGTGCGCCTGGATCTGGTAGATCGAGACACCCTTCGCCGACACTGCAGTGATGTCGACTGCTTGCCCGTCGGCGACGCGCGATGTCGGTGCAACCCGGACGACCACATTGCCGTCGCGTGCGACGACCGCGCCGGCCGCGCCCATGTTCGCAAACACGGCCGCGGTCAGGAGCGCGCACACGATCGAGATCGCGCACCGCACGACAACGCGCATGCGCCGGCTCATGTCCACGCCGGCAGGAGTCGGAGCACGGTCTCGCCGGTGATGACCGTGAGCGCGACGAGCGGGGCGATCGTCAGCAGATACGCGGTGCGGAACCGCATGCGGCGATAAAGAAGGACAGCGCCCGCCAGCGCCGCTCCGAAGGCGAGGAGCGCGAGTACCACCGCGGGCCACACGCTGCCGTCGCCGTGCAGACCGGTTTCGGTGGTGCTCCGCGTCCCTTGCGGCGTGGCCGGGTACGGCTTGTCGAGCAACTTCGCCACGACCTCGGTGGCCTGCGCGTCGTCCCAGGGCGCCCGGGTGCCCGACGTGATCAGCGTCAAGCGGTCGTCGGGCGTCGGCCCGTAGACCGAAGCGACCGAGACTTTGGCGTGCTTCGGCGCGACCGTCGCGCGCGTCAGCTGTATGCCGCCCGCGGCCGTCGACGCGTCGGCCTCGTTCGACCCGCCGGCCGGCGTCGAAGTCGACCCCGAGATGTCGACGTGCTGCACGCTCGTGACCTCGTAGACCGATTGACCTTGCGTGGTGGTCACCGCGATCCGATCGCCATTGTCGAGCGATCCAAGATGGGCAAAGGTGCCGCCGTACGCGTTGCGGCGGGCGACGATCACGCTGTTGCCAGGTTGACCGAGACCGGCGGTACCCGGGACGTGGCCGGGACCGCGACTCGTCTGCGACGGCTGCACACCTTCGATCACGACCGCCTGCGTCTTCAGCGCGCCGATCTCCACGATCCCGACCGGCGTACCAACCTCGGGCGCGGTGGTCGGGGCGACGTTTCCGCCCAGGCCCACCGGCGTGTCCGCCGCCGCGGCGGCGTGGCCGACGGTAACGCGGTAGTTCGCGAGCAACGCGCGTTGGTCACGTTGTTGGAGCATGGGCCCGAGTTGGAACAACACCAGGGCCACGGCAGTCAGCCCGACCGCGGCCCACAGCACGACGAGTGAACCGACGCGCCGAACATCCAGGCCACCGCCCGCCTTGCGTGCGGCCGACACCCCGGCGCCGCCGATCTCGCCGCCGGCGGTGATCCACGCGGCCAGCGACGTGATGAGCGCGATGCCGACGAGCGCGAGCGCTCCGTCGAACGCGCCCGCGGTGCGGTGACCGCCGAAGGGTGGGATGGCGGCGATCGTCTCGATGGGTCGCGTCGGGCCCGGGTTACCCGATTTCCCACTGGATGGGATGTTCGTGAGCGCGACCGACGGCCCGGATGACGAACCACTAGAGCCGACCGAGCCGCCGCCGGATCCCGACGAACCGCCGAAGTTCCCGAGGGTCGAGGAGATCGGCGCGGTGCCTCCACCCGGAATCGTGGTCGGCGAGCCCGGCACCGTCGTAGTGGTGGTAGTAGTCGGCGGCTTCCCGCCGTTGTGGATGAACTTGGCGCAAGTGCCCGTCACCGGCGCCGCACCGACCTGGGCGATGTCGGCCTTGGCTTGGGCGGCGAGCGCACTCGGCAACGGCGCCATGCCGGCCGGCAGGTTCGTCTGTCCCGTGCCGGTCACGTAGCGCAGCCAGTTGGCGAGCAACAGCTGCGACGTGGTGCGCAGCGCGCACGTGTTCGTGTCGTACAACGGTTGCGTGGGAACGAGCGCGTAGATGACGTACGTGAGCGGGTACGCGGCGGTCGCGCCGGCCGCAGGCACCGCCTTGGCGATCGCACTGGGGTCGGGGACCAACAGGCCGTGCGCGTCGGGCTTCATCAGCCGCGACTGCGGCGTCCATCGTCGCCTCGGTCGGTGCCACGAATCCGTTCGCGGATTGCAACGAGACCGGCGTGATGCCGAGCGCACGCGCGGATTCCAGATCGGTCATCGCCCAAACCGGGCCGTCGGGCGCAGAGACCGCCTCGGGGAACACGACCTTCTGCAGGATCGGCCGACCGGTATACGTCGTGATCTCGTTGAACTGAGGATTCGCGATCCCGAGGCTCGGTGTCGCACTCCGGGGCGTGTGCCGCGGAGACCGTCGGATCGATGAAGTCCGTCGGCGCGATCGCCGAGAGGTACCTCGTCATGAAGTACGTCGACGCGAGGGTGCGGGACGGCGCCTGGACGTCCGCGTCGGACGCATAGAGAATGCCTTGCAACGCGGGATTGCGGTTCAGGATCGCCCCGGAATACGACAGATCGAGCCGCGAGATCCACGGCTCGCCCCCACCGAGGAGCGCGCCGACCTCGCCCGCGGTCAGGGCCAGCGAGCCGTCGGGATACCGCGTCTTGTCGCCGAGCGGGATGCCGTTCACGAGTTGGTGCTGCCCGCCGCCGGCCGCGATGACCGACGCGTTCAGCGCAATCGGGATCGCAACCGCGGGTCGTTGTTGCGCTGTGGGTGTCGTCCCGACGCCGACCGTCGAGTTGTAGCCGGCCGCGGTGTACGCGATGTCGTCGAGTCCGGTGGTGAACCCGCTGACTGCGGCGCGCTCGTCGCTGAAGGCCGCGAGCGTGGGCGCGCCGGTGTGCGAAGCCACACAATCGGCGCGGGTCCACAAGGCGTAGGCATCCGCCATCTCGTCGGAGCCTCCGCTGTGCAACGCGCCCGGCGCGGAGCCTCCGCATGCGCCGAGGGGGTTCGGATCGGCGAAGTTCAACGTGATGGTCTGGAACACGGGTTGCGGTCCGGCGCTGACCTCCACCACGAGCGCGCACGGATCCTTGGGATCGCACGACAGGCTCACGTTGCCCTTGGCGTTGGTCCATTGCACGACGCCTTCGCCGATCAGGAACTGGATGTTCGCACCGTCGGCCGTGCGCGCGAGGAAGGCCAGACCATTGCTCGCGCCGCGGGTCACGAGGGAGTCGGCCGAGGTCGACACCGGCCGCGGCGGACAGTTGCCCGCGTCGGGCGACACATCGGCGGCAGTCGCGTACGTCGCGCCGGAGCGGCACTCGCGGATGTCGACCTCGTTGACCGCGACATCGGTACGCGATTTCACGTTGACGGTGAAGACCTGCCCGTCGACGAGATTCGCGGTGGAGGTGGCCGGCGCGACCACCCAGCCGGGATCGGCAATCTGGTTGTCGGCGTGGCCCGCGCCCGCGAACGTCGCGGTGAACCCGATCGCGAGGATGACCGCGATCGCGCCACCGTGACGCACGTGGATACGGGACCGGCGCGGGCCGGGGGTCTTATCCCTCATGACCGGGATTTCGCCGCCGGTGGTACTGACCGAGGAGAAGCAGACCGGCCGCGAGCAACAGCAACGCGACCGACACGAGGTCGCGGCTCGCGCCGCCGGTGAACGGCAGCGTGCCGGAGCCGGAACCGCTGCCCGACGAAGTGGTCGGGTCGACGAACGGCGCCACCTCGACGGTGGTACTCGTCGTCACGGTCGAACCTGTCGCCGCGAACGTGGTGCTCGTCACTGCGGCCGGCTCGGTCGTGGTTGTCGTCGACGCGCCCGCGACCGTCGTGGTCGTCGTGGGTGCGCTCGTCGTCGTGGTCGTGACGGGCGCGGTGGTCGTCGTCGTGATCGGCGGGACCGTCGTTGTCGTCGTGACGGGTGCGACCGTTGTCGTAGTGGTCACCGGCGCCGCCGTCGTCGTAGTAGTCGCACCGACCGGCACGGTCGTCGTGGTAGTCGAACCCGTCGGCACAGTCGTTGTGGTGGTCGTGACCGGCGGAACGGTGGTGGTGGTCGTCACGGGCGCAACGGTCGTCGTCGTGGTCGGCGCCGCTCCCCCGCCGTACGACAACGGCTGCACGAAGTACGTCGTCGGCGTGGTGTCGCCCGACAGGTTCACCTCGAGCACCAGATCACACGGATTCGCGGCGTCGCATTCGATGTTCAGCGGCCCCTCTCCGGTCGCGTTTCCCCAGAGCACCGAACCGGTGCCCGCGTGGAACGTGAGCGGTCCCGAGGTCGTGGTCCCCAGACCGAACGTGTGCGTGCTCTCGTAGTCGCCGCCCGTGAGGCCACCGGTCACGATGCCGGGCGGGCCCTGACTGCCGGAGTCGTAGACGCAGTGCGTCGCGTTGATGCCGCTGTAACCGAAGCTTCCGCTCGTGTAGCCCGTGAACCCGTGGATGCAGATGTGTGCCGTCAACGTGCCGACCAGGGTGTCGCTGCCGCTCGTGGTCACGGTGTACGTGATGGGGGCGCCGTTCGTCAGGCCGACGACGGGCGACACGGTCAGCGTCACCGGGTTCGATGTCGCGGGCGACGGACCGGTCGGTGCGACCGCGCCAACCGGCGCGAACTGCACCGAGACCGCGGCGATCGCGGCACAGCGCCGCGAATGCGCCAGGGTGTTTGCGAATCATCCGTGCTGCTCTCATCCTTGGATCCATTCCCTCATGCCGACACGGGCTTCATCACGCGCGTTCGCGTCCAGAGCCGGGCTCGATTCGTCTGTTCCGGGCCGTCACCGTCACCGACCGCGCGCGCTCTCGCCGCCGGAGGACGCGCGCGACCGCGAGCAGGCTCAGCGGCACGAGGAGTTCCAGCGCCCACGGGTCGTTGCTCGTCGTCGCGTCGAACTGGGCCGGCGCAGCGAGCCCGTAGACGGTGCCGACCACGTCGTAGCGGCCATAGGCCGGCGCCGAAAGCGAGACCGGGACGCGGATGGTCACCTGCCGCGCCCGGTTCGACGACGTCGACGGGACGCACCGCGAGCGGCGATCCGCTCGATGCGTTGCGCCCGATCGCGGCGACGACTCGCAGATTCTGAATCGGATACCGACCCTCGTTGCGCAGCGTCACCACGAGCGTCTTCGCGGCCGGACCGCCGAGCACCCGTGACACCGAATGCGCGAACGAGCCTGCGCTGACGATCTCCGTGTGCACGTCGACGCGTTGACGCGCCGCGGGCCCGGTCGGCACGAGCTCCGGTCCGGAGGGGACCCCCAGTAACGGGATGGACGTGGTGCGCACGAGGTCGCCGGCCGCGTCGCTCGCGCGTACGACACACGGGCACGAGACGGGCGGCGCGACGATCGTGAGGTCGACCGCAGTCGTAGCGGAGCCGCGAACGGCGACGGCTTCGTCGCCGACGAGCGCGCAGTCTTCCGAACCGCGGCGCGCCTCGTTGCCGCAGATGCCGACTGTGACCGTGCCCGACGACCATCCGGCCAGACGCACGGTGACGCTGTCGCCCGGCGCGGCCGGGTTCGGTCCGACCTGCACCGACGGCTCTGATGCACCCGATGTCGTCGGCGCCGCCCCGGCCGGGACGGACGCCGCGAACAGGAACAGCGCCGCGGCCGCGCCGAGACCGAGAAACGATGCGCGCCGCGCCGCGCGCCTCATGTCGACGCTCCGCTCGCCGCGCCGGCCGGAACGGACGCGGGCGTCGGCGCGGGCGGAACCGCGGGGCCCGTCGGCACGGGCGCGCGCCGTTGGCGGCGCCGCAGGAAGAAGATCACGATGCCGAGCGCGAGCAAAACCAGGAGAACCGTCCACGGGATGGCCCACGCGCTCGTGCTCGCAGTCGAGGAATGCAGCTTGGCGGGAACGGCCTGCCCACTGTCCTTCGGTACAAACGGTGTGAGCGTGACCTTGCTGCTCACGCGCAACGTCGCGGCCACACCGGTGAGGTGTTCCGTCACCGTTACGGCGTTGCCGGGCAACAGATCGGGAAGATCAGCCGGCTTGCGTGTGGCCACCTTCCCGAACACGTCGCGGACGGTCAGGCTCTGGTGCGCGCCGAGCCGGACGTTGCCGTTGTTTCGCACCCGGTAGACGACGTCGAGCGTGCCGCCGAGCGAGTTGATCGACGCGTGGTACGTGCTCGAAAGGTGCTCGACCACGAGAGCCGGAGTGACCGCGCCCGACACGCGGAGGTACACGCGCGTGCCGGTGCGACGATCGAGCGCGATGCCCGACGAGCCCGACAAACCGGTCTCCGACGCGGCGACGATGCCGCCCGCGTGGTCGCCGGGGGTGGCGTTCGCAGGTACGCGAACGGTGAAGCCGATGCTCGCCTTCGACGACGCGGGCAGCGTCAGGAAGTTCTGATTGATGTGAATCCACGAGCCGACGTCTTTGGGCTTCTCGCTCCCGGGGATCAAGTCGAATCCATCGGAGGCGGTGTTGAACGCGTCGGTCGCGTACACGTGGAACGTCAGCTGCACATTGCTGTAGTTCCAGACCGTGAGCGAGTCCGTGACCGAACCGCCGCCCGCCAACGTGTAGGAGAAGTTCGGCCGCGCACCCGGCTCGTTCGGGTTCGTACCCGTGGGCGTCAACGCCCAACTCTGGACCTGTTGCGGCGCGACGGGTGACGGGCGCGGCGCCCGCAGTCGCAGCACCCGCACCGAGAGCAACGGCCAGCGCCGCGCACAGGCCGACGAACGCGCCGGCTCGCCGGCACGCGAGGCGCCGGCGAGACCGGGTATTCGTGTATCGATAGATGGACTTACGGAGCATGAGTAACCATGACGAGCTAGATGGCAGTGATCTGCAACACGGCGGTGTATTGACCGTGCTGCACAAAGATCGGGATCAAGACGTGCAACGTCGCGTCGAGGTGTGCGACCCCGAGTCCGCCACCCGCCGCCGCCGACGCCAAGGTCTGCGACGAACCGAGCGCGTGGTCGGTGCCGAGCACTGCGGGCAGAACCGCGGCACCCGGAGTTGCGGCGTTCGTGTAGCCACCCGGATCGTCGGGCGTTGCGAACGTGGCCGACTTGTCGGTCACGGCCGGCTGCCAACCGAGCTCGTCGGCACTGAAGTGCTGCGAGCCCGAGGTGAACGGCGTCTCCAAGACACCGTTGACGTTCCAGCCTGCGTCGCCGTCACGAGTGTCGGCCACAGTCACCTGGTGGATGACGCCGTCGGCCTTGTAGAACTGGCCGGAACCGACACTCGGGTAACCCGGACCGGGAACACCCGCGGTCGTCACGAGCGAAGCCGTGCCGAGATCGACCGAGCAGGGACCCGGTGCACCCGGCGTACCGGCCACGGCCGGAGCAGTGGGGTAAACGGGCGTCGGGAAGCTCGGGTCACAGCTCTGCGTGAGGATCAGCGCGCCTTCGGGTCGGGTGACCTGGATGAGCTGATCGATCTCGAGGTTCGACGGAACAACGGCCGCCGACGTGCCCGACGGTGTGCCGAACGGTCCGGCCGCACCAGGTCCGTAGTCGGCGCGGACGACGAACGTGTACGGCGTGCCGTTGGTCAGCCCGGTGAACGCGAACGACGTTGCGGTGCTACCCGTCAGGTCGACGATCGGTGTCGGACCACCGGTCGCGGTGATCTGGTATTGCGTCAGGCCGGTCTGCGTCGAGGCCGGCGCGGTCCACGACACGGTGACTCTGCCGGATGAACCGGTTCCGGATACTCCGGTCGGCGCGGGCGGCAGCGGGCTGACGCTCACTGCGGGCGTCGACTCCACACTCGTCGGGCTCGGCCCGGCGCTGATGTGGTCGTGCACCGTGATGTTGTACGTGGAGAAGTTCGACAGCGCGATGTTCGCCGACAACGCGGTTCCCGACGTCGAAGGTGTGCGTCGTGACGTCGGAACCGCTCGTCGGCGTCGCCGTCACCACGTAGTGGTCGATCGTGCCGTTGCCGGTGTTCGCCGGTGCAGTCCACGAGACGTGCGCGGTTGCGTCACCCGCAGTTGCGGCCACTCCGGCCGGCGGATCGGGCTGGCTGAGCGGACCCGCGAACGCTCAACGGCTGGATGAAGTACGTGGTCGGCGTGCTGTCGCCGGCCAGGTTCACCTCGAGCACGAGGTCGACGGGGTGCGTCGAGTCGGCCGTCAACGTCAGCGGACCTTCGCCGGTCGCGTTGCCCCACAGGACCGAACCGGTCCCGACGTGGAACGTGAGCGAGCCCGACGTCGACTCCGTGCCCGCGAACGGGCCGAAGGTCTTCTCGTAGTCGGCGCCGGTGAGCGAACCCGAGACGATGCCGGGAGGCCCGGGAGTACCGGAGTCGTAGATGCAACGCGTCGCCGACGAACCGCTGTAACCGAACGTGCCCGTGCTGTACGACGTGAAACCGTCGAGGCAGAGGTGCGCGGTCAAGTTGCCGACGAGCTTTGTCGCGCCGGTGGTGTTGACGGTGAACGTGACGGCCGATCCGTCACTCAAACCCGTAGTCGGTGACGCGGTGAGCGTCACGCCGTTCGTTGTTGCCGGAACCGGCCCGATCGCCGGTGCCGCGGCCGCGGGCGTTACGAACGCCGCCGCCGTCACGAGGCTCAGCACTCCGGTCAGAAGCGCGAACCGCGCTTTCCGACCTCGGTGGAGCGTTTGCATTGTTGAACACGATGTCCTCCAGAAGATGTTGGCGCTCGGTATGGAGCTGCCGGACGAATCTGTGAAAAGGGGAAGGTGCGGGGGGCAAACACGGGGTCGCGCGACTGCCCCCCGCACCGTTCGCTACTGCTTGCGGCAGGTCACCGCTTGGTCGTTACCGACGCCGGGCCCGGTCGGGTCCAACTTCGTCAGCGGGATGAATCCGAAGTCGGAGATGATCCCCGAGTCGGTGCCGTCGCAGAGATCGCTGACCGTGCCGGCGGCAGTCGTGTCGTCGAAACCGATCAGGTTCCGCGCGGCTGCGTAGCTGGGCTCGTCGGGACGGATGATGTTGTAGACGAACCGGATCCCGGGGTACTGCGTGCCGAGACCCGTACCGGCGCCGGAGATGTTCGGGTTCTTCTCACTCACGACCGCCCAACCAACGGTGAGCGTTCCGGTGCCCGCCGCCTTGGTCGGCGGCGTGATGGTCGCCGACGAACCGTCGGCGTTCACCGCGGTGATCGCCGTGCCGTCGTTGACGAACGAACCCTGCAGGTTGAATCCGACATCGGTCGGAAGGAACGTTCCCGCCGCGCCGGTGAGCGTCGTCGAGAACACACCCGGGCTCGTGATACCGGCTTGCGCACGCGCACCCGTCTCGTTGGAGCCGAGGATCGTGCCGTCGTTGAGCCGCCACGCAGTTCCGGTCCAGCGCACGACGTACGCCGCCGGGAACGTGCCGGAGGGTGCCGCGCCGACGAGCGCACCGGGGCGAACGCCGCCGCGGATGTCGACGGTCGGGTTGCCCGCGCCGGTGGCCTGCTGGACCCAGTTACCACCCGAGTACGGGATGATGTAGTCCTGCAGGTTCACGCGGAATGCGGCGCTCGACAGCGTGCTGCCGTCGCTCTGCGCACCGATGCCCGTGCTGTTTCCGGCGCCGATTGCCGCCGGGCACGTGATCGCGGTACCCGCACCCGGGTGACCGGCCGGGATGACACCGCTCGTGGGCGGGGTCCAACCGGTCGAGGCGGTCTCGGCAGTGATGCCGAGCACGTTGTTGATGAAGAACTTGCGAGTGCCGGAACCGAAGAACGGCAACGCGCGGATGATCGGTCCGGGGCTTCCGCCGGGAACCTGACTCCAGTCATTGATGTTGCAGTTCCAGATGTCGCGCAGGTCCTGGAGCGACAGGTACGCGGGAGCGTTGAGGCTCGGGCTCGCCCAGGTGACGGCGTCGACTGCGAACGCGTAGTTCTCGAGGATCGCCGGCGTCTTGTTCAACGACGACGACCGCGCGATGTCGATGCAACCGCCGACCGACGACGAGATACCCGTGTAGGCGAACGCCGCGGGGTAGCTCTTGCCGACACTGTTGTTGAGTGCGTCGACACCCTGCTGCGCAGCGGGCGCAGCCGACGATTTTCGGATTGCCCGACCCGTCGGTGCCGGTACCGGTCGCGTTATAGGTAACCGAGTTACAGAATGAGTCGCCGGGAACCGTCACTTCGGCACTGCCGAGCTGATTCGGCGTTTGTACGTTGATCGCGCCGGTGCCTTGCAGGATCGACGACATCACCGGACCGGTGACGTCTGCACCTTCTGCCGCGATCTGATCGGTCGCGGCATGCGCTTGCGGGGCCGCAGCTATCCATGTCGAGGCGGCTACACCGAGTGCGGTGCCCGCGATGAGTGTTCTCCTAAACCACGTCGTTTTCACAACCATTCCTTCTGTCGTGCGAACGCGAGGTCGACCCCTCCCACGCGCACGCGCCTCCCGTATTTGCGAACGTAACACGAAACCCGACTTTGTCGATCGGAAATCTAGAGAATTCCTTTTCGGTTGCACAAATTCGTTCTCGACTGTTCATCACCGGCCCCCCGTACGCCCCTCGTGAACGACTCAGGCCCCACGTGCGCGCCGGCGCCACAAGCGACGCGAACCGGCGACAACCGGCGGAATGGCAACCGCGATCGCGAGCGCCCACGCGGGCCAACGCGACGGCGCAGGTACCCCCGGACGGTCGTACGCAACCGGCGCGACGGCGCGGAGATCGCCGGATCCCCCACCGGCCGCCGCAGTGTGCGCGCCGATCACACCGGCACCGGTGCGCCCGGCCGAGTTCACAGCCGCGCACACGGGCTTCGGGATCGTCGTCGTAGTTGTGGTCGACCCGCTCGGCTTCTTCGGTTTCGGCTTGGTGGTCGAGGTCTTCGGTGCGACGGTCGTCGTGGTGGTGCTCGTCGTTGTCGTCGGGCAGGGCGTGTTCCCGAGGTTCCCGTTGTTCGCCCGGTTCGAGGCGCGGCCCGACGAGTTCGAGTTGCCCGAGTTCGTTCCGCCGTTTCCGGAGTTGCCCGACTGACCGACCGAACCCGGAGCCGTGGTGCCGGGTGTCAAAGCAGGCACGTTCGCCAACGGATCCGGCGGGCTCACCGCCTTGAGTCCGAGCGTGCCGTGAAAGCGCGGATTCGAACAGTTCGCCGGATTCAACTGTTGCGGCGCGCCACCTTGCAGCCGGGCGATCGAGTTCGAGATCTCCTGGGAGAGATTCGGCGGCAGCGGCGAATAGCCGATCGCCGCCATGTTCACCTGCCCGTCGCACTCGATGTACTGCATCCAGCGCGCGAGCGTCTCGGTAACTCCCGGGTTCGGGTACGCGCCCTTGCACGTGGCGCGATCGGCCGACTTGCCACACTGCAGCACCAGGTAGCTGTACGCGGAGATGGGATACGCGAGCGGGTTCGTGCTCGCGTACACGCCCGACAGCTCCTGGCTGAGGTCGGGCCGGAGCCGGGCCGAGTCGAGCGCGGCCGAGATGTTCAGCGCGTACGGCTGGACCCAGTGCCCCGACGCGTTCTTCACCCACGCGGTGTCGGCGCCGTAGTTGAGCGCGTAACCGAACTCGTCGTACCCGATCGACCACATGCCGTCGCTGCTCGAGATGAACTGCACGACCTGGTCGGAGCCGCCGAACGCTTGCGTCTTGGGTGCGAAGTTCGGCGTGCCGTCGAGCTGGATGATGCGCACCGCGGTGGGCAGGTGATACCGAGCCGCCCACGACGCGAAGAGCGACGGGTCGGCGTGCGCGACGAAGTCGTAGAAGGTGCCGGTGGTTCCCGACTGGCCGCTGCGATACACGACGTTGATGGGCTTGTCGGGAAGGATCAGCCCCTTGTTGTCGGCGCTGATCGCGGGATCGTCCCAGTTCGTGATGTCGCCCATGAAGATGCGGGCGATCGTCGTCATCGACAAGTGCAGATAGTTGACCGCGTTCCCGGCTCGATCCTGCACGTGGTACATCACCGCCGTCGCGCCCGCGACATCGGGGACGTACTGATAGCCGCGCCCGTCGGCCGGAGAACTGCCGTTGCCGTCAGAGCGCGGAGTACTCGGCCTCGGTGGCGGCGAAGTCGATCAGGCCGTCGGCGTACGACGTGAGACCATCTGGAGAGCTCGTCGGCAGATAGTTGACCGGTAGCCCTCGAGTTTGCGCGTCGGCGACCCATTGCTGGATCGCGAGCGCAACGTACGACGATCCGTCACCGTTGACTCGTGCGGGCGCGACCGCGGAGGCGGGCGCGGCGACCGCCACAGTGAGACCGACGACAACCGTCGCGACCAATACGCGCAACATCCGATTGCCGATCATCCGAACCGCCCGCTGACGTAGTCGAGGGTGCGGGGGTCGCTCGGCGCGGAGAACATGATGTCGGTCGGTCCGGTTTCGATGACTCGACCGGGCTCGTTCTCGGCCGCGAGGAAAAAGGCACAGGTGTCGGAGACGCGCTGCGCCTGTTGCATGTTGTGGGTGACGATCACGATCGAGACGAGCCCGCGCAGCTCTTCGATCGTCTCCTCGATCCGGCGGGTCGATGTGGGGTCGAGGGCCGAGCACGGCTCGTCCATGAGCAGCACGTTCGGCTGCACCGCGAGCGAACGGGCGATGCACAGCCGCTGCTGTTGGCCACCGGACAATCCGCCGCCGGGCTCACCGAGTCGATCGCGTACCTCGCGCCACAGCCCGGCGCGCTGCAACGATTCCTCGACCAGCGCGTCACGGTCGTTGCACCGGATGCGCGTCAGCTTGAGTCCCGACAGAACGTTGTCGCGGATGCTCATCGCCGGGAACGGGTTCGGCTTCTGGAACACCATCCCGACCCGCATGCGCACCTGCTGCGCGCGCATGCCCGGGAGATAGATGTCGTGGCCGTCGAGCAGGATCTCCCCATCGAGCGCCGCGCCCGGAACGAGCTCGTGCATGCGGTTCAGCAGGCGCAGGAACGTCGACTTACCGCAACCCGACGGACCGATGAGCGCGGTGACCGCACCACTCGGCATCAGGAGGTCGACACCTTCCAGCACGAGGTGGTCACCGAACCATGCGCACGCGTCGCGCGCTTCGAGAGTGGCCGCGCCCGGGGGCGGACCACCGATGAGCTCGATGCGCGCGGGTGCGGGCGGCTCCGCGGTTACGACCGGTACCGCCTCGGTGTCGAGATCAGTGTCGAGATCGGCATCGAAGTCGGTCGCGGCCGAGGTGTCGTAGTGCGTCATGAGGTCCCACTCGGGGTGAGGGTCGCCGGACGGCGCCGGCGGCGGCCGCTGCGCACCGACCGGTCCCGGCCGACGATGCGCGCGATCACGAAGAGGATGAGCACGAGCAAGAGGAGCACGAGCGCGCCCGCCGAGCCGCGCGCGATGAGCGCGGGCTGTTGCGAGCGGATGTTCTTGTAGACGAACAGCGGGAGGCTCTCCTGCGGATCCTTGAACGGGTTGGCGTTCATGAGCTGGGCGCCGAACGCGGTCAGGATCAACGGCGCGGTCTCGCCGACGACGCGCGCGATGCCGAGGATGACAGCCGTCGTGATGCCGGTGCGCGCAGTCGGTAACACAACGGACCAGACGGTGCGGGTCCGCGACGACCCCATTGCGAGGCTCGCCTCGCGGAGGCCGTCGGGAACGAGGCGGAGAACGACTTCGACCGTGCGCGTGATGGTCGGGAGCATCGTCATCGAGAGCGCCAGGCTCGCCATGAACCCGTTGAAGCTGAACAACCCGGCGTGGCCCGCGTTCGGCAGGATCAGCACCGCGTAGATGAACAGACCGGCCATGATCGACGGCAGCCCGCTCATCGCATCGACGAATATCCGAACCGGCCGGCGCCACTTGCTCCGCGACTCGTTCAGGAACACCGCCGCCAGCACGCCCAACGGCAGCGACCAGAGGAGGGCGAGCGCGACCTGTTGGAGCGTGCCGACGATCGCGTGCGAGGCGCCGCCCGCGGTGGCCGGTTGCAGCGGGGTCACGCCGCTCTGGTCGCGGGTGAAGAAGTGCCAACTCAACGCCGGGAGACCCTTGATCACGACGTAGCCGATGATCGTCACCAGGGCGACGAACAGCACGACCGCCACCGTGGCGATTGCCGCGGTCACGACCCGATCGGCGGCGACCACCGAACCGAGGCGGTCGGCGGTCACGACGTAGAACAACACCAGGAAGCCCACGAACACCGCGAGCCCGTACCCGAACCAGCCGATGCCGCCCGTCAACCGGTAGAAGAACACCCAGAAGAACGACACGGAGCTGACGAGGCACGCAACGGCCGTCACGACATCCGTCTGCGTGACCTCGCGCGGCCGCCGGGGGCGGCGAACGCGCGGTGCGGGTTCGCCCGCGGGTTGACCGACCGGTGTCGTCACCGTCACAGGTCGACTCCCGCGCCGGACCGACTCCGCGACACGACCACCGACGCGATGAGGTTGACCGCGAGCGTGATCAGGAACAGCACCAGGCCCGCGGCCATGAGTCCCGAGGTGGTGAACTTGTCGGCGCCCGCGCGTTCTGCGATGAAGCCCGAGATCGTCGCGCCGCCGTTCTGCAGGATGCGACCGCTGACTTCGGGTACCTGCGGCAAGAGCAACACCAGGGCGATGGTCTCGCCGAGCGCGCGGCCGAGGCCGAGCATCGCGCCACCGATGATTCCGCCCCGGCCGTAGGGCAACACGACCGCACGGATCATTCCCCAGCCGCGTGCTGCCGAGCGCGAGCGCGGCCTCCTTCTCCCCCGCCGGAACTTGCGCGAACACTTCCCGCACGACGGCTGCGATGATCGGCGTGACCATCAGCGAGACCACCACTCCCGCGATGAAGATCGATCCGACGAACGACGCGTTGGCATCGGTCTTGAAGATCGGGATCCATCCGAGATTGTTGGTGAGCCAACGTGACAGCGGAACCATCTGCGGGGTGAGGAATCGAAATCCCCACAGGCCGAAGATCAGCGCCGGAACCGCGGCGAGCAGGTCGATGAGCCACGTGAGGTACCTACGCAGACGCGGCGACGAGTACTCGTTGATGAACAACGCACTCATCGTGCCGAGCGGCACGGCCGAGCGCGACCGCAATGACCGCGACCAACACCGTGCCCGAGAGGAGTCCGACTACTCCGATGTCGGCTGGCTTCACGTCGGTGCGCCAGGCCGAGCTCGTGAGGAAGTGGATGATGCCGACCTGATCGAGCGCGTATCGGCTGCGCACGAGCAGGAACACACCGACGAGCAAGAGGAGCACGAGCACGGTGATCCCCGACGCGAGCGTGATCCGGTTGAACCAGCGGTCGACCTGGCTCGGGACCTCGGTGACGATCCGCGGCTGACGCGCTTTGGGCGCGGGCGCCGGTTCCTCGTGCCGGATCAGCGTGTCGGTCACGACTGCTCCCGGCGCGTCGGTCGCGACTCAAGGCGCCGATGGGGCTGACGATGAATACGTGCAGTGAAACTGCACCGCACGCTCGTGGGAGTTGTCGCCGCCGCCGTACTGGCGAGCGCGTCGGCGGCCACCGCGGAACCGAATACCCGCGGCGCCGCGAACCGATGCGACCGCGCCGTCGTCCGGCTCACAGGAGTCGGGAACTCGAACGTCGGGGCCGACGGCTCGAGCGGCGCCGTCGGCCCGGCGGAACAGACAATCGGCGTACGCGTTCCGCGCACGCCCTTGACGATCCTGGATGCGCCGAAGACGGTGACGTTCGTGCGCACCGCGCCTCGCTCGCAGTTCCGCGCCAAGGTCCGCGGAGTGGTCGTGGTCGACGGGCGCGATACCAACTCCGGTTGGGCGCTCGCGGTAGCGGTCAGCGGTTCCCACTTGCGCCACGTCGTCGCGTGCGTGACGAGCGATCGACGCGACCGCGCGCTCGACGCGCGGACTGGTGGTCGCGCCCGGATCGAACCCGACCGCGACATTGCTCGCGCGCGCAACCCGGGACCGGCAACGGCGCGTTCTCGGTCTCGTTCACGCTGACGGCCGATACCGACGCGCGAAGCATCGAATCCATCGTCGCCGCCGTGCGCTTCGACATCTCGCCCCCCGCCCGGCGCGTCAGCTCAGCCGGAGCAGGATGAAGATGAGGATCATCAACACCGCCGCGGCTTCGAGCACGGCCGAGATCGGCAGCGAGTAGCGGCGGCGTTCGCTCGTCTCGACCGGCCAGAAAGCAGTGTCGGCGACAACGGCCGGCGCCGGAACAGGAGCTGCCTCGAACGCAACCGGCTCCGGAACGACGACTGCAGGCGTAACCACTGTCGGCGCAACTGCTTTGGGCGTAACCACCGTCGGCTCGACGAGGGCGGGCTCGATCGCGGCCGGCTCGACGACCGGCTCCGCGACCACCGTCGCCTCGGCCACTTTCACTTCGGCCACTGCGGTCTCGACGACTGCGGGCCCGACGGGCTTCCGGGCAACGGTTTTACGCGCCGTGGTCTTGCGGGCCACGGACTTCGGGGCAACGGCTTTGGCGGCCGCGGGCTTCCGGGCGACCGGCTTGGCCTCGACGGGTTCGGGTTCGACCACCGGTTCCGGAACCGGAGTCAGGATCGGTGCCGGCGGCGCGGCCACGGCAACCGGTGCCGGCGGTTCGGGCACTACCGGCGCGCCGAGCATCGCACCGAGGACTTCGTCGGCCTGGGCCTGCGCGTCGGCGAGCAGGTGCTGTGCGTGTCGCGTCGCGAGCTCGATCATGACCTGCGCATCGCGCTGCGCTTCGTCTCGGTTCTCACGGTGCAGCCGAATCAACGACCAGGTCGACGACGAACCGTCGTTGGTCTCGATGCGCGCCCATTCCTCGGCGTCGTCGGCGGCGGCAATCGCGTCGGCGGCGGTGCGCTCCAAGATCTGCAACTCGCGCCGGGTCGCTTCGATGAGCGGCCGCACCTGCGCGGCCGGGATGATCTCGATCGCGTCGAGGTCGGGCACGTCGTAGGCGGGAACGATCTCGGTCGGCATTGCCGTCATCTACTCCGCCACCGATGCGTCGCCGGACTGCGCGCCGCGGAGAAAGTCGAAGTACTCGTCGGGCCCCGCGACAGCGTTGACGGCATCGGCGCGGGCGGAGCGGGCCAACGCGGCGAAGGTCAAGTCGTCGTCGCGCTCACCGGCAACCGACACCAAGAGCGGTGGCGACGGGAGGTCGTCATCGAGCGTGAGCGCGTCGGCTTCGGATTCGGCGATGCCCGCTTGCTCCCGCGCTGCACTCAGCACCCGTTGGGCTTCGAGGCGCGCTGCCGAGATGATCTGCGCGGCCTGCTCTTCCGCCTCGGCTCGAATCTCCGCGATCTCCCGGTGCGCGTCCTGGGCAATTGCCCGGTTTCGCACCTGGGCGGCAATCGCGTGCTCGCGCCGGGCCTGCGCCGCTGCGATCACGGCCTCCAGGCGCACCCGAGCGGCGGCCGCCTTCTCGAAGAAGGTCTCGACTGCAGCCGCGGGCGTAGCCCTCGAGCGCCGCGGGCAGTCCGTTGTTTGCCTCGCCATCCATAAACTACACTATATCGATCCACTTACTTGCTATTCAAGATGGAACCGGAAGCGGGCAGCGATGACGACGGCGACACCGCTGGAAAACGGACATGACGGCCGCGGTGTCGCGTGGCCGTCGGCGAAGTCGATCTACGCGTTGCGGGCATGCATCGCGCTCGCGAGCGCGGCGCCGGGCGTGCGCATGAAGGCGCTCGAGATCTCCCAGGCCGCGGCCGTGCCCAAGGGGTTTCTGTCGAAGATCCTCGGTGAGCTGCGCGCGGCCGACATCGTCGCGCGCGCAGCGCGGGTACTACGGCGGCTATCAGCTGGCGCGGCCGGCCGTCGACATACATCTCGACGAGCTGCTGAACGCGGTCGGAACCCGCGATCCGTTCTCGTCGCTGATGAACGGCGCCGATCTGCCCGTGCCCTTCATCGACGATCTTCGCAATCAGTTGCAGACGCTCGCCGCCGAAGCGATACACCGCGCGTCGTTGGCCGACCTCGTCGCGCACGCCGACGCCGACTCGTCGTCGGTCCTGAAATATGACTTGACAGGTCAGGATTAGAACTTATGCTGATTCTCGTGCAGCCCGATCCGAACCGCAATCCGCACGCCGATCGATGAACGATCAGTGGGGCGAGTCGACGCGGCTCGGGTTCGACGAGCTCTGTACGCGCGCATAAGCGTCCGCGACTGAGTTGCGGCGGCGTTCTCGTAACCGCCGCCGTGAGCGCGCGTGGCGCAGGGACGAAGTAGCCCGGATCCCCCCAGAGAGGCGCTACACGTTCCGCGCCACCGCGCTCAGGACTTTCCTTGTGCATTCTCCAGAACGATCTCGAGAAGGAACTCACGGTGCAGATCATCGAAACCGCAGTGTCGCAAGGTGTTGCACCGCTCCCACCGCGGCTGCTCTCCGCGCTCGCGATCGACTTCGCGTACTTCGCCGACTTCGCGCTGGTCGATGCGCCCGAACCCGGCGAGCGAACATCGCTCCGCGTCCAACTGCACGCGAGCCACGACATCTGGTTGATTCGTTGGGGCGCCGGCAGCCGTACCGCGCTGCACGACCACGGTGGTTCGGCCGGCGCGTTGTACGTCGTCAACGGCGATCTCGTCGAGCAGCGCCCGAATCCGGCCGGCGTCGGCCGTCCGCTGCGGCGCACGTTGCGTGCGCTCGATCATCGCCCGATGTCGGCCAACCACATCCACGAGATCGCCAACGAGTCGGCGGTCGAGGCCACGAGCATCCATGTGTACTCCCCGCCGTTGGCCACCATGCAGCACTACGAGCTGACGCCCGACTCCGAGCTGCGGGTGTTGCAGCAGGAGGCGATCACCCTCGCCGCGGGCGCCCTCGACTCGGGCCTCATGGATACGTTGGGAGCCGATGACCGAGTCGCGAACGGTTGACGAACTCCTGGCCGACGCCCGCGCAGCGCTGCGCCGCGTCGACGCGCCCGAGACCGCAGCTGCGGCGGCGCACGGTGCGGTGATCGTCGACATCCGGCCCTACGAGCTCCGATCGCGCGACGGGCTCATTCCCGACGCGTTGGTGATCGACCGCAACGTGCTCGAGTGGCGCCTCGACCCCTCGAGCGCGCACCGCATTCCGGAGATAACTGCGCACGATCAGACCGTGATCCTCGTATGCGACGAGGGCTACGCGTCGAGCCTGGCCGCACTGTCGTTGCAGCAGTTGGGCCTGCGCAACGCCACGGATCTCATCGGCGGCTTTCAAGCGTGGAGAGCGGCGGGTCTTCCGGTCAACGCACCGACACCCGAGTGAACGTGCGGACGGCGACGAAACTGAGCAACGCCGCAAACGCGGCCACTACTCCGAGGCTGAGCGCCGCCATCGTCGTCGCGTTGCTCATGCCCCAGATGTCGTGCAGACCGGCCGAGTTGTGGAGCAGGCCGTAGCGCATTACCGCCAGCGCGTGCGTCAGCGGGAGAACGCGGGCGAATGCGGTGAGGAAGCCCGGGAGCGCGGTGATCGGGAACAACGAGCCCGCGAAGAAGAAGGGCACGATGGCCAATACGGGCAGCACGCCGTGAACTCTTCCAAGGTCGGAATGCGGTTGGCGAGCGTCTCGCTCACGCCGTACATCCCGATCGCGAGGAGAGTCGCCGCCCCGAGGAACCAGGCGATGCCGCTCACCGAGCTGTGCAACGCCGCGCCGCGGAGCACCGCGGCCGAGATGAGCACGGCAACCTGGAGTGCGGTGATCGCGAGCGCGACGACGAGGTTTGCGAGGACGATCAGCGGCCGCGCAATCGGCGCCGCCAGCAGATCTCGCCGCGCGCCACTCTCGCGATCGACGATCACACCGACGCCCGCGAACATGCAGTTGAGGGGCACGAGCAGGGCAACGGTTCCCACCGCGGCGAAGCTCATGTAGTCGAGGCCGGGGATCTTCGGACCGATCGACGCGAGTGCGGGCGCGATCACCAACGCGAAGAGCACCGGCGTCAACAGCGGAACCAAGATCTCGCGCGGTGTTCGCGCGCTGAGGGCGAGTCGACGCCCGGTGAGCGTGACGAGCGCGCTCCGGCTCTTCGTGCCGCGATGTTGCGACGTAGTAGTTGCTCCGAGCGCGGGCGCGCGACGGCGGGGACAGTTGCGGTCGACATGGTTCTCCTTCGAGAGCGGTAGACGAGGGTTCAGGCGGCCAGACGGTCGCCGGTCAAACGGAGATAGACGTCGTCGAGCGTCGGCCGACGCGTGCTGACGCCGCGGGTCGTCAGATCGAGTCGGGCGACGGCGGACGCGAGGTCGCCGGCCGACCGCCCACGAACGGGCACGGTCAATGTCGAGCCGACTGCGAATGCATCCGGGCCCGCGATTCCTGCGACCCGCAAGCGACCCAGGGCAACGGTGGGATCGCCGTCGACATGCAACTCGAGCACCGCTTCGCCCAATTCCGCGAGCAGGTTGGCCGGTGAGTCGAGCGCGACGATCGCGCCCGCGTGCATGATCCCGATGCGGTCGCACAGTCGTTCGGCTTCGTCGAGATAGTGCGTGGTGAGCAAGACCGTCGTGCCGGAACGGGTGCGCAGTGCCGCGATCAGATCGAGCAGCTCGTAGCGGATGCGCGGGTCGAGACCCACTGTCGGTTCGTCGAGGAACAAGACCTCGGGATCCGAGAGCAGCGCGCGTGCGATCTCGAGGCGCCGTCGTTGCCCACCGCTGTAGGTACCGACGGGACGGTCGATGATCTCGTCGAGGCCGAAGTCGGCACTGTGTTCGGCGATGCGGCTACGGGCCGCGGTGATCGGCACACCCCAGAGGCGCGCGTGGATCTCGAGATTGCGCCGGCCCGTGAGCGCTTTGTCGACGACCGCGTCCTGGAACACGACCGCGCTGACGGCACGCGCCGCGATCGGCTCCGTCGCAACGTCGAAGCCGTTGAGTTGTGCGTGCCCGGCGGTCGGCACGACGGTCGTGGTCAGCATCCCGACGGTTGTCGACTTGCCCGCGCCATTGGGCCCGAGCAATCCGAATACCTCACCGGGCGAAACATCGAAGTCGATACCTCGTACCGCCTCGACCCCGCCCGCCCAGGTCTTGGCGAGTCCGCGAACGCTGATCGACGGCCCGGGCCGCCGGAGTGACGTGAAGTTGGTCATGCCCTACCGACGAGGAACGCCGGGAAAGTGTGACGTTCGCGGCCGCGTCACATACGCGGGCGCTATCTCGTCGAATGAAGATGGGTACCGTCTCACTCGGGAGCGCCACCGATGGACTCTGATTCGACGATGCACACAACGCCGACGCCGGCCGACGGTCACGACGACCGGAGCTTCGACGAGGTTTGGCGGGCCGAGCACGGCTACCTCGTGGCCATGGCGACGCGCATGGTCGGCGATCGCGCCGAAGCCGAAGACGTCGTGCAGGACGCGTTCGGGCGTCTGGCGCGTATCGAGCTCGCCGAGATCGACGATCCGCGCGGCTGGCTCGCAGTGGTCGTGCGCCGGCTTTGCATCGATCGGATCCGGTCGGCGTACGCACGGCGAGAGTCGGTCGCCGGTGCCGTGATCGACGACGGCTATATCGGCGCACCCGGACCAGCGCGCTGACGACCCCGCCGACCGAGTGACGCTCGACGATCAGGTGCAGCTCGCGCTCGCGATCGTTCTCGACCGCCTCACCCCACCCGAGCGCACCGCGTTCGTGCTCCACGACGTGTTCGGTCTCCCGTTCGAAGCGGTTGGCGAGGTCGTGGGCCGCACTGCCGGTGCCTGCCGCCAACTCGCGAGCCGGGCCCGCAAGTCGATCCGGTCCGGCGATCAGGTGCCCCACTCGTCCGACACGCTCGACGACCCCGTCACGCGTCCGAGCGTTGTCACCGAGCGCTTCATCGCCGCGTGCGAGGGCGGCGACATCTCGGAGCTCATGGCGTTGCTCGATCCGGAGATCGTCGGCGACGCGATCCTGCTCGGGCACGGCCCGGTGCGTCATGCCGAAGGCCGAGCATCGGTTGCGCAACGCGCGTTCGGCTTCTTCGGACCCTTGAGCGATACGCGACTGGTACCGATCGCGTTCGAAGGAGAGCCGGGCGTCGTGGCGTTCTCGCACGGACGGCTGGCCGCGCTCATGCGCCTCGACGAGCAGGACGGGCTCATCACTGCGATTCACGCGTACATCGTTCCGCAGCGGATAATTCCAAGGCGCGCGTCGCACGCGACGCGGCACAGTGAACGGATGACCGCGCCCGACACGCCCGCAGCCGACGACGTCGAGCGATTCGTCACCGACGGATTCGTGCGGGTCGAGCACGCGTTCGATCGGGAGCTGGCGCGGGCGGGCTGCGAGCTCCTCTACGCCGACATTCGGGTGCAGCACGCCGGGTTCGATCCGGCCGTCGCCGCGACGTGGCCCGCACCGACGGTGCGGCTCCTCGGATCGAATGAAGAGCCGTTTCGCGCGGCCGTCAACTCGGCGCGATTGACCAGTGCGTTCGATGCTCTCGTCGGGCCCGCGCGTTGGGTGCCTCGCCGCGGTCTCGGAACGTTCCCGATCCGCTTCGCGCATGAACAGGAACCCGACGACGACGGCTGGCACATCGACGGTTCGTTCACCGGGCCCGACGGCACCTATTGGGCGAACATCCATTCGCGCGACCGCGCGCTCCTGATGCTCTTCCTGTTCACCGACATCGGCCCGGACGACGCGCCGACCCGCATCCGCGTCGGCTCTCACCTCCGCGTCGCGCGACTGCTCGCCGCGGCGGGCGACGCGGGCGTGCCGTCCGCACCTGTCGCGGCCGCCGTACCCGACCTCGACGCCTTGCCGCTCGCGTTTGCGACCGGCCGCGCCGGCGACGTGTATCTCTGTCACCCGTTCCTGGTGCACGCCGGCAATCGTCATCTCGGCTCGTCACCGCACGTCATCGCGCAACCGGAACTGTCTCCCGTCGGCGGCCAACTCGACATCGACGGCCCCGACAAACACTTGTCCGCAGTGGAACGGGCGATCCGGCGAGGATTGCGCGGAAGTCCGCAATACTGACCGTCGTCCACTGAGCATTCCCGGTGCATCGGGACTTATTGGGGTGCGATGGAAGACGCGGGATCCGGCACCTCCGATTTCAGTACCTGGTACGAGTCCGAGCATCCGCGTGTGCTCGGCGTCTTGTGCGCACTTTCCGGCGAGCTCGACGTGGCCCGGGAGGCCACCGACGAGGCGTTCGTCCGGGCCTTCGCCCGTTGGGGACGGGTCCGCAAGATGGCCTCACCCGGCGGCTGGACCTACCGCGTCGCACTGAACGAGCTGCGGCGTTCGTTGCGACGCCGCGCCCGAGAGCGCGAGGTGTCGACCGAACGACCGCCGCTCGTGCCGACCACCGATTCCGATTTGTGGGATCTCGTGCGGCGACTCCCCGAACGACAGCGCCTCGCCGTCGTCCTTCGGTACGTCGCCGACCTGCCGGAGCAGTCGATCGCCGACGTGATGGGAATCACGCGCAGTACGGCCGCGTCGACGCTCACTCAAGCGCGCGATCGCCTCGGGCAATGGATGCGCGCGGCCGACCAGAACTTGGACGAGGAAGTTGATCATGCGTGACATCGAGATCGCGAGCCGCGAGCTCGTCGACAATCCCCCGGCCGCGCCGACAGCAGTCGACGTCATCGAGGCGAAGGGCCGGCGTCGCCGCCGAGTTCGACAGTCTCTGACGGGCACGCTCGCGTTCGTGGTGTTGGCTGGCGCGGTAAGCACTGCGTTCGCGTTCGAAACGAAGCGCAGCACGACTTCCACGGTCACGGTCCAACCCGCGTCGGTGACAGACGCTCGCATCGCGCGCCCACCTCGGCCTCGATGTTCCTCCGAATTGGATTCCCGTCGACTACGGCGACGTCCGCATCTACGTGCCCAACTCGTGGACCGTGCGCGGCGCCGGATGTCTGCCCCAGTCGAAGGGCGCGGTGAACATCGCCGGCTCGCCGCTGGAGCTCTGCCCACCCGGCCGACCCACGAATTACGTGACGCTCCGACCCGAGGCGCCACAACACGAACTGCAACCGACACGGACGATCGACGGCTACGCGCTCTACGCACTCGACGCCACTCATCCGAACACGTACGTAATTCCGGATCTACACGTGACGATCGGCGTCGAGGGACCGGAAACCGGACGGGTGTTGGAGACGCTGGCACCTTCGTCGAAGCTCGTGGCCGTCACATATCGCGCCACCGTGCCGAACGATTGGAAACTCGTCACGCTTTCCGGCGTGACCCGCCGCGTGCCGCCCGAGTGGGACGAGCGCGCCGACCCTCCGTCGTGTACCCCGCCTCCGGATCAGGTGACCCTGCACCTGGCGCACCTCGCCTGTCACGGCCCCACACTCATTGCTCCCTACGGTGACGGACTCGCGTTTCTCGACCCGGAACCGTGGCAAACGACGACGCTGACGAATCAGGTCCCGGTCGCGAACTCAGCGGTCGCGTACCCGGATCCGCGGGACGATCCGGAACGCCTCGTCGTCGACGTACCCATCGACGCCACACACGCGATCCCGGTGTGGATCGGTCTCGGCCGTGATGGTCGCGTCGCAGCCGAGATCATCGGTTCCGTCCGCGGCCCGAACAGTGCATCGATTTCGGCCACAAGCATCACCGGGGTCTGGCAGCCGATATCGATTGCGGGCTACGTCGGTCCGCTGACGAGCCTCGCCCATCCGCCGACGTTGACGTTCGACACCACCCACGTGACCGGTTCCGACGGCTGCAACGACATCCGCGCCACGTACCGACTGGGGCCGAGCAACGCGTTCCACCTCGTCAGTCTCGGCTACCAGACGCAGATCGCCTGTGGGTACGCGAAGCCACGCGGCGGAAGCATCCCGACTGTGCCGACCGGAAAGGTGGTCGAATCGACCGCCCGCATCGACGTCACCGGCGACGCGCTGACGCTCTTCGACGCGCACGGAAGCGCCCTGGCGACCTACGAACGCGTGGTTGACTCGGGGCATGAAAAAACTGGCTGACTACGGAACCGACGACCACCCGGCGGGCGATCCCGAGCGCGTGCAGATCACCTGGATCGTCGCGGTGCTCGACGACTGTGAGGAATGCGAAGACCCGCGGATCGAGCTGACCGTCGAAGAGCTCGGCGGGCAGGGAACCGGGTTGGTCGGGCATCTCAAACCCGAGAGCGCCCGCAAGCTCCGGGCCGCGCTCGCCACCGCGCTGCGCGAGATCGGTGAGCCCGTCGACCAATAGTCGAGCAATAGGGTGCGGTCATGCGCTTTGGGATCAAGACCGCTCCGCAACACACCACCTGGTCGGCCATGCTCGACGTGTGGCAGGCCGCCGACGACATCGACGTGTTCGAGTCGGCGTGGAACTTCGACCACTTCTACCCCATCTTCTCCGACTCCGACGGGCCGTGCCTCGAGGCGTGGACGATGCTCGCGGCCATGGCGCAGGCGACGAAGCGCGTGCGTATCGGTTGTCAGGTCAGCGGCATGATCTACCGCCATCCGGCCGTGCTCGCGAACATGGCCGCGACCGTCGATATCATCTCCGGCGGTCGGCTCGACGTCGGTGTGGGCGCGGGCTGGAATCAGCAGGAGTGCGACGCGTACGGCATCACGTTGCCGCCGCTGAAGGAACGGTTCGATCGCTTCGACGAAGGCGTCGAGGCGCTCATTCTCCTGCTCACCCAAGAGCACAGCGACTTCGCGGGAACGTACGTGCAGCTCACGAACGCGCGCTGCGAACCGAAGCCCGTGCAGAAGCCGCATCCGCCGATCGTCATCGGCGGAAACGGGCCGACGCGCACGTTGCGCACCGTCGCGCGCTTCGCGCAGCAGTGGAACTCCACCTCGGGCATCGAACACTGGCCCGCGAGCAAAGAGATCCTCGAGAAGCGCTGCGCCGAGATCGGCCGCGACCCGGCGACCATCGAATGCTCGGTCAACCTGCGTTACGACCCGGCCACCGGTGCGAGCGGCGTCGCCGACCACGCCGCGGCGTTCATCGCCGCCGGCGCCGACATCGGGATCGTCTATCTCCCCGTCCCGCACACCGCGGCCGTCCTCGAACCGATCGCCCAAGCCCTCCAACAACTCTGAACAAATCCGAACCGGCGTGAGTTGGGTGCCATATACGCACCTAACTCACGCCAGTTCGAGATTTGGGGTTACGCGGAGGTTGGTTCGACTTCCGGCTCGGCTTCGGGGTCGGGGGGCGTGGGTGGTTCGTACTCCCACGAACCGCCTTCGACGCCCGGGCCGGCCGGTGCCGGTTCGTGCTCGGCCGGAATGTTCGGCACCAGCAACGAGATGATCGCGCCGAGCGTCACAACGGCTCCGGCGAACGCGACCGCCGGATCGCGCGGCTTCCGTCACGGCCTTCGACACCAACGCCTCGACCTTCTGGCCGACCGGCGTGTTCGACGCGCCGGGCGGCGCGCCACCGCCGATGCCGTCGCCGACACCCGTCACCACCTGCTCGCGCAGCGCGGGCGGGATCTCGTTCGCCTGGGCGAGGTCGTGGCGCACGTGCGTGGTGGCCTGCGACACGAAGATCGCGCCGATGAGCGCGATGCCGAGCGCGGTGCCGACCTGGCGCACCATGCCCGCCGCGCCGCTCGCCGAACCCGCCTTCTGCGGCGGGATGTCGCTCAACACGACGTTCGTGAGTTGGCTCGTCGCGAACCCGATACCGATGCCGTGCAACATCAACGCAGGCAGCAAGTCCCAGAAGGTCGTCGACGACGAGAACGCGGCGACGTAGAGCCAGATGCCGAGCGCTTCCAGCGTGAGGCCGATGGTGATGACGTACTTCGGCCCGTAGCGACGACTCAGCTGGCCACCGATACCGCCGCCGACGAACGCCATGATGCCCGGCGGGCAGCAGCCAGGTACCGCTGCGGACCGCGGTGAGATGCAGGCCGGCCTGCAGGAAGATCGGCAGCACGAAGAACGCGCCGAACTCGCCCATCGCCAGCACGGTCGTGTTGATGAGCCCGTAGCGGAAGCCGCGGTGCACGAGGTCGGTGAAGTCGAACACCACCGGCTTGCCCGCTCGCGACGCGCCGCAGTTCGACCACCACGAACACGGCGAGCATGATCACCGCGATCGAACAGCGCCACCGGCACCATCGACACCGAATCCAGCGGCCATTTCCAACCGCCGATCGTCTGGTCGCCGATCGGTTTCCACCAGCCGTAGCGCCCGGCTTCGATGATGCCGAACACGAGCGCGAGCAGACCGATCGTGACCGCGACCACGCCCGGGATAGTCGAGGCCCGTGCGCCCGTTCGTCCTTCGACTCGTGGACGTAGAAGATGCCGGCGATGATCGCGAGCGGCGCGATCACGACATTGATGCGGAACGCCCAACGCCACGAGTAGTACGTCGTGAGGATTCCGCCGATCCACGGGCCGAGCGCGCCCGCGCCGCCGGCGACCGAGCCCCACACCGCGAACGCCACACCGCGCTCGCGGCCGCGGAACGTTGCCGAGAGGATCGACAGCGTCGCCGGCAGCATCATCGCCGCGCCGATGCCTTCGATCAGCGACTCGCCGATGAACAGTTGCACCACCGAGTGCGACAGCGACGCGATCAACGACCCGACCGCGAACAGCGACGCGCCGATGAAGAACATCTTGCGCCGACCGACGATGTCGCCGAGCCGACCGAAGCTGATCAACAGCGACGCGAACACGAGCGAGTAGCCCGAGATCACCCACTGCATCGACGAGACCTGGGTGTGGAACTCCCGGATGATCGTCGGGACCGCCACGTTCAGGATCGTGTTGTCGAGCACGATGATGAACAGCGTGCTCGACAGGATCACCAACGCGATCCAGCGCTTCGGGTCGGCGGGTCCGGGGGGCGCACCCCACCCGGAAGCAGCCGGCTGCTGAGTCGTCATCGCACTTTTCCTTCCCCCAAGCCGAAGTCGATACGGAACAGCCTTGTTCCGTATCTAGGTGCACACCCTAGATCGATCCCCCACGAAACGCAACAGTCCTGTATCGTTTACCCATGGTCCGTCCGGGGCGTCTCCCCGACCATGTCGCGCGTACCCCAGCTGCCGCGCCGCGTACCGCGGGCCGCCAACGCGACGAACGTACCGACGCGGCGCTCATCGACGCCGTGCTCGATCTCGTGCGCGCCGGCGCGACCCTTTCCGGGATCTCGTTCGTGGCGATCGCCGAGCACGCAGGAGTATCCCGCAATTCCCTCTACCGCCGGTGGAAGACGAAGGACGCGTTGTACCTCGACGTGCTCTCGTCCCTGAATCGCCCGCTCCCCGAATTGGCCGGACTCAGCGTGCGCGACGACGTCGCGCAGTTGCTCGCGGTGATCATCGAACGATCGGTCGATCCCCGCGCCGGGCAAATGCTGCGGGCGCTGAACGCGGAGGCCGACCAGTTTCCGCAGCTGCACCGCCGCTACTTCGACGAGGTGGTCGCACCGCGCCGCGCGGTCCTGATCGCGCTTCTCGAGCGGGGCGTCGCGCAGGGCGAGATCAGTCCTGAGATCGATCTCGGCCTCGCCGCGAGTGTGCTCGTGTCGCCGATCCTGAGTTGGGTCGCGTCCAACATGGCCGACGATCTCGATCCGACGTCCACGAGTCACGAAATTGCCGATCTCGTGTTCGCGGGCTTGTCGCCGCGCGGCGCGCCGGAGAAGATGCAGAGCCGCAAGCGTCGGGGGGCGAAGTGATCGATGACGGCTACGTCGACCGCCGGACGGTGTTGCGTTGGCTCGCGATCGGAACGGCCGCGCTGGCCGGTTGCTCGACCGACCGGGGCAAGCACGCGTCGTCGGGCTCGACCGCGTCGACGGGATCGACCAACACCACCGTCGCCGAACCGGTCCCGTGGAGTCAGCTCGCCAACAGCATGGCGGGGCATCTCGTTCTCCCGGCCGCGTCGACGTACCTGACCGATCTGCAGCTGTACGACCCGCGCTTCGACGGCGTCCGACCCGGCGCGATCGCGTACTGCGCAAACCCGTCGGACGTTCAGCGTTGCATCGCATTCGCCCGGCAACACGACCTGCCGTTCACCGCGCGCAGTGGCGGCCACAGCTACGCGGGCTACTCGACGACGACCGGGCTCGTCATCGACGTCTCGACGATGAACACGGTCAACCTCTCGGGAACCACCGCGACCGTCGGTGCGGGCGCGCAGCTGATCGATCTCTATACGAGCCTCAACGGTCACGGCGTTTCGATACCGGGCGGCTCGTGCCCGACGGTCGGCATCGCGGGTTTGACCCTGGGCGGCGGCATCGGCGTCGTGGCCCGGCAGTACGGGTTGACATGCGACGCGATGACCGGCGTGCAGATCGTCACCGCCGACAGTCGCGTGGTGAACGCCGACGCGGCCGACGACAGCGACCTCTTCTGGGCGTGCCGGGGCAGCGGCGGCGGCAACTTCGGCGTGGCAACCGCCTTCGACTTCAACACCTTCCCGACGGGCGACGTCGCGCTCTTCACGCTGAAGTGGCCGTGGTCGGCCGCGGCCGACGTGCTGCCCGCATGGATGGGCTGGATCGACAACGCGCCCGACGCACTCTGGTCGAACTGCATCCTCGCGACGGGCACGCCGAGTCCCATCCTCCAGGTCGGTGGGATCTGGGTCGGGCCGCAGTCGGGCGTTGCGCCACTGATCTCCCAACTCGTCACGAGCACCGGCGCGACACCGAGCACGCGGTTCTTGGAGACGATCCCGCTCGCGCACGCGATGTACGTCGAGGCCGGCTGCGCGCAGCTGAGCCAAGCGCAATGCCACACGGTCGGGCAAAACGCGCAGGCGCAACTGGGTCGGAGCCCGAGCATCGCGGGATCGAGTTTCGTCGACAAGGTGCCTTCGGATGCAGGCATACAGACCATCGTCGGCGGCATCACGCAACGCATCCAGTCGGGGCAGCCCGGCGCGATCGCCTTCGACGCGTACGGCGGCGCCATCAACCGCGTCGCGGCCGACGCCACCGCGTTCGTGCACCGCGACTCGCTGTGCTGCGCGCAGTACAGCGTCAGCTACAACACCACCGACTCACCGGCAACGGTGAGTGCGCATCAGGCGTGGCTCGCGCAATACGGGCGGGCGCTGCAGCCGTACGTGTCGAGCGCCGCGTACCAGAACTACATCGACCCGACCCTCGCGAACTCGCTCGACGCGTACTACGGATCGAACCTGAAGCGCTTGAAAGACGTCAAGAAGAAGTGGGATCCCGACGACGAGTTCCGCTTCCCGCAGAGCATTCCCCTGCCCTGACACAATCGCTAGCGCGATTGCGACGATCCGGGGCGGCTCTGGCTTTTGCTCTGTCCTCGTCGATGTGGCGACGCCGATGGTGATGCCAGCACAGCAGTTGGAGATTCGCGAGGTCGGTACGACCGCCGTGGATCCAGTGCACGATGTGATGCGCGTGGCACGACTCTGGCCCGCGAGTGCAGCCCGGCGCTTGGCAGTGCTTGTCGCGGGCGACCAGTGCTTTCCATTGCGCCGCGGAGGGCTCCCGGTGCGCACGGCCGACGTCCAGCACTTCGGACGTGCCCGTGACCAGTATCCGGGTGAGCTCGCAGTCGCACAACAAGAACTCCACGGTCGTCTTCGACAAGAACCCGTGCTCGCGCCGTTCCGCCCACGCGGCCGCGATCGCCTCGGGACTGATGTCGTCGAGCTCCTCGAGATTCACGACCACACTCACCTGCGGCCTGATGCCGTGCGATTCGCCGACGTCGCCCCGCGCCAGCGCCGCACGGCAGATCGCGCCGAGCGCGTCCATGCGTCGTTGCCCCGTAGAACGTTCATCCGAGGCCTGGAAATCGCGGGCCATCTGCGCGGTGAGCGCAGTCGTGATGATCTCGCCGGTCAGTGGATCGCAGCGGCCGTCGAGGGTGAGCATGCCGTCGAACGACTTCGACAACGTCAACGTCGACTGGGCTAGCTGATCCTTATCCTTGTCGGCACCACCATCACCGTCGATTGCGTCGGTGACGTGGCGAACGAGCCCACCCAATTCGTACGGCGTGAACTCCCGCGCCGCGTCGACCAACGCGCCCTCGACGGACGCCATCTCTGCCGCGCGAGCAGGCGTGAACGCGGCTGCGATCACCATTGCGTGCCGAGCCGAGATATCGCCCGCGGCGAACGCTTCGTCGACCAGCGGCAACTTCTCGAGCTTGCGCGCCAGGTCCACATACGCCCGTGCGACACCGTGCGAGAGATGACACGCGTGCCGCAACGCCGACGCTGCGCTCCAGTGCTTGTCGATCTGCCAATCGCCGGAACGATCGAACGCACCGACCTCGCGTACCCAAGCGGCTTCGGCGGCATCGAGTTCCCGGCGCCGCTTCGCCAACAATTCCAGCGTAGCGAACATACGTTCGACTATAGCCGAATAGTAGCGATAAACGCAGAGGAAACTGCGAGAACCAAAGAAGAATTACTTCAACGAACCGATGCCGAGACTGCCGTCGGGAGTCACGACCGGCGCGTCGGCGGCCGCGATGGCCAAGGGGTTCGGTGTCGGCGCGGCGACACGCGTCAACGTGTTGCGATCGATGTGGCTGAACGGCTCGTCGCGGCCGGGAATCTGCAGCACACCCTCTTCTTCGTACGACCAGGTGCCATCGTCGTGCACGGTCACGTGCATGCGGTAGCTCAGCGTGCGGAACGCCTGATCGAGGAACGGGTTCGACAAGATGCCGTACACCTCGGAACCGACCGCAGCCGTCACCTCGAACTCGGTCGCGTCGGGCGCGGCCGGACCACCGGCGAGCAGCACCTGACCGCGCGGGATCCCGAGAGTAAGCGTGACCGTGTTCGTCGCGGGCTCCCACAACCAGAAACCGACCTGATCGTGGAACGTCTCGACCTCGCCCGGCTTCACGATGTGCGTGTGGTAGCGCAAGCCGTAGAAGAGTTGCGGGCCGTTGGTCTGGCGGTCGATCGGCTGCAACTCGTAGCGCTCTACGAACGAGTTGCGCTCCGTGCCTTCCAAAACCGGATGCGCGTCGGCACCGCTCGTGCCTTCCCAGATCCCGGCCATCGGCGCGAGCGGCCCGAGGTTCGCCAACGTGTCGGGATCACCGTCGGGCTCGGTGTAGATGTCGGACCCGTACGGCGGTTCTCCGATGAGACTCATGCGCCACGAAAGCTAGCGGAGGCGCACGATATTCGTCTCCTGCCCGCGAACCGATCGGTACCCGAGCACGTACCCCGCGCTCGAGTCCATCATCGGAACGCTGAGGGAGTTTCCATGCGCATCTACGGCCTGTCCGCGCTCGCACTGGCCGGCGCGTTCGCGCTGGCCGGCTGCGGGAGTGGCGGTTCCTCGTCCCATGCCGCGACACCGGTCGGCGCGGCGGCGGTCGGAGCGCCTCAGACGACCGCGGCCATCGTGAAGACCGGCGACACGTCACTCGGGAAGGTGTTGACCAACAGCGACGGCCGCACGCTCTACGGCCTCACGAAAGACGCCGACGGTTCCTTCCAATGCGTCACGGATTGCGCGGTCGCGTGGCCGCCGCTCCTCGTCCCCGGCACGTCACTGCCCGCGGGCCTCGACGCGAAGCTCTTCTCGGTCGTGACGCGACCCGACGGAACCCATCAGTTGCGGGCGGGCAAGTGGCCGCTCTACCGGTTCTCGGGCGACGCCCACGCCGGTGACGTGAACGGTCAAGGCACGGGCGCTGCGTTCTTCGCCGTATCCCCCGACGGCAAACTGCGCAAGTAATCGCCCGATGGCAGGGCCGTGCCCGACAACGCAGTCGGGCGCGGCCCGCTCGCTCTGCAACTGCCCACCGCCGAATCGGGTTCGGGCAGACTGGGGACGCATGCCCGCGCCGCAGACGCACTACGCCAAGACCGACGACGGCGCGCACATCGCGTATCAGACGATCGGCGACGGGCCGGTCGACCTCATCTTCATCCCGTGGTGGTGGAACCATCTCGAGAGCCAGTGGGACGACCCGCTCATCGCACAGTTCCTGCAGCGCCTCGCGTCCTTCGCCCGACTGATCGTCTTCGACATGCGCGGCATCGGCCTCTCCGACCCGGCGCCGTTGAACGATCTCCCCACCCTCGAACGTTGGATGGACGACGCCAGGGCCGTGCTCGACGCGGCCGGTTCCACCGAGGCGATCGTGTTGGGGCACGGCGACGGCGGGCTCATCGCGATCCTGCTCGCCGCCACCTTTCCCGAGCGCTGCTCCGGGCTCATCCTCGTCGACGCGTACGCCGCGCCTCGCGTCCGACGAGGGCTACGACGCAATCCCGCCCGAGATGGTCGACGAAGTCATGCGGAGCTTCGAAGGCTTGTGGGGAACCGGAAGCATCGACTGGATCACGGTCGTCGCACCGAGTCAGGTGGAGAACACGCCGTTCCACACCCAACTCGCCCGCCTCGAACGGGGTTCGGTGAGCCCGGGCGCGGCCACCGCGATGCAACTGGTCATCGGTTCCCTCGACGTGCGCGCCGTGCTGCCGTCGATCTCGACGGAGACGCTCGTGCTCCATCACCGCGACAACTTCTACATGCCGCTGTCGTACGGGCGGTACGTCGGCGCGAACATCGCCGACGCGCGGTTCGTGGAACTCGACGGTGCCGACCACCTCTATTGGGTCGGGAACCCCGAAGCAACGCTCGACGAGATCGAACAGTTCGTGACCGGGTCGCGTTCGCAGCCGCGCAACGAGCGTGTGCTCGCGACGGTGTTGTTCACCGACATCGTCGGCTCCACGACGCTCGCCGCACAGCTCGGTGACGTGCGGTGGCGCGAAGTCCTCGGCCGCCACGACGACCTCGTGCGCCGACAACTGAATCGCTTCCGCGGGCGCGAGGTGAAGACCACGGGCGACGGTTTCCTCGCTACGTTCGACGGACCGGCCCGTGCGATCGCGTGCGCGTGCGCCATCCGCGACGGCGCCCGTCAGCTGGGCCTCGGCATCCGGGCCGGGATCCACACGGGCGAGGTCGAGATCGTCGGCGACGACGTTGCCGGTCTCGCCGTGCACCTCGGCCAGCGCGTCTGCGCGTTGGCGGGCGAAGGCGAGGTGCTGGTTTCGCGCACCGTTGTTGATCTCGTGGTCGGTTCCGCGATCCAGTTCTCGGATCGAGGCGAACACGTGCTGAAGGGCATACCTCACACCTGGCGGGTGTTCGCCGTGGATAGCTGACCGGCGAGATCGGAGCATTCGAATGCAACTCACGGGAAACGGAATCTGGTCGGGACACCTGCGCTACGGCGAGGCCGGCGCGATCACCGACGCCGCCGCGGAGCTCGACGAACTCGGGTACAGCGCGCTCTGGATCCCCGACGTGGGCGGTGACGTCCTCGGCTCGATCGAGGTTCTCCTCGGCGCGACCGATCGCGCGGTGGTGGCGACCGGCATCTTGAACATCTGGATGCACGAACCCGCGGAGGTCGCGCAACGGCGGGAGGCGTGGAGTGCCGATTGGCAGCGCCGATTCCTGTTGGGACTCGGCGTGAGTCACGCGCCCTTGATCGACTACGGCAATCCCGGGCGCTACTCGAAGCCGCTCGCCCGCATGACCGAATACCTCGACGGACTCGACGCGGCCGCGGTGCCGTTCCCCGTCGATCAGCGTGTGCTGGCCGCACTCCGACCGAAGATGCTCGGGATCGCGCGCGACCGTTCCGCGGGCGCGCACCCCTACTTCGTACCGCCCGAACAGGTCGCCCGGGCACGGGAGATCCTCGGCCCTGACGCGTTGATCGCGGTCGAGCTCGCGGTCGTGCTCGAGCGCGACCCCGTGACGGCGCGGGCGACTGCCCGGCGCCACACCGCTACGTACGTCAACCTGCCGAACTACACGAACAACCTGCTCGAGTTCGGTTTCGCCGAGGACGACTTCGCCGATGCCGGCAGCGACCGACTCGTCGATGCGATCGTCGCGTGGGGCGATGCCGACGCGATCGCGGGTCGCGTTCAGGGCATGCGCGACGCGGGCGCCGATCATGTGTGCATCCAGGTGATCCGCGCCGACGACGAGCTCCCCCGCGCCGAATGGCGCGAACTCGCCCCCGCCCTCGTGTCCTAGATAGCGGCGCCGGCGCGGCGACCGAAGAAGGTGCCGTCGCCGAGGCTGATACCGCTGACGTAGCCGCCCGCGGCCAGGCTCGCGCTCGCGCGACCGACTGCGAACAGGCCCGGGACCGCGCGGTCGTCGGCGGTGAGCACACGGCCGTCGATGTCGGCCCGCAGCCCACCGAGTGTGAAAGTCGCGTAGATCGCGCCCCGCGCCATACCGAGGTCGATCGCGCCGAGCGGCGTACCGATCGGCTGCACGAACGGCGGCAGCTTTCCGAACTCGGGATCCTCACCGCGCGCCGCGTGCTCGTTGTAGTTCGCGAGCGTTGCCGCGAACTCGGCTTCGGGCAGACCGATGTCGCGCGCGAGCTCTTCCGCGGACTCCGCCGCGTACGAGAACCGCAGGCCGAGCAGGTTGCGCTCGTAGATGGCTTCGTCGAGGATCATGAACACGTCGCCGTCGTGCTCCATGAGCGCCTTCCAACCGATGCGACCGGTGTAGGTGTCTTCGTTGACGAAGCGGCGTCCGCTCCGGTCGACGAGGATCGCCCGGCACAAGCGGTGCGGAGGTCCGAGCGGAAGCGCGCATTCGAAGACGTCGAGTCGCAACGGCGCGCCACCGACGCCGAGACCGAGACGGATGCCCCGCCCGTCGTCGGCGTCGGTGCCGATGCGCCACGCCGAGTCGGGTCGCATCGCGTCGGGGCAGTACGCGCCGAGCATGGCTTCGTTGTACGCGAAGCCACCCGTCGCCAGCACCACACCGCGCCGGGCGCGCACGTAACGGGTCTCGTTGTCGCGCCGGACCGCCACACCCACGACTGCGCCGTCGTCGTCGGTGATCAACCGATCGGCGCGGGCGTCGACCTGGATACGCGTGGTCGTGGCCGCGACCGCGGCGCCGAGCCGCTGCATCAAAAAGTTTCCGGCACTGTCGGTGTACTGCGGCTTGTGGCCACGCGGCACGGGGCGGGCGAGGTCACAGAACGGCCGGCTGTCCTCGCCGCCCGAGAACACGAGCCCGCTGTCGTCGGCCGACTCACGGTTCGGCTCGTCGAAGAACGCGGCGCGGAACGGCACGCCGTGATCGCGCAGCCAATGGAAATGCGTGACCGACTCGTCGCAGTAGATGCGGAGTCGTTCGAGATCAGGCCGGTCGGTGGCCTCCGATACCCCGTGCGGCGCGGTCGCCGCGACGAGGAACGTGTACATCGTCTCGACGTCGTCGTCGAAGCCGCACTCCTGCTGCACGGGTGTGCCGCCCCCGAGATAGATCAGGCCGCCCGACATCGCGCTCGTTCCGCCCCCCGCACCCTGGCGTTCGATCGCCAACACGTCGAGCCCGCGTTCCGACGCCGCGATCGCCGCCGATGCGCCCGCACAACCCAACCCGACGACGACGACATCGGCCGTGTCGTCGAAATGTTCGACGTCGCGCTCGCGCACTGGTTCGACGGGATCAACCGCAAGATTGGGATTCGGGGTGTCGGGCACGGGTTTGTCATAGCCGATCCGGAGCACCGAGGGCAGAAACGCTCGAGACGTACACTCGAACGGTGGAGCACCCGCTTCGACGGCCCGAGTTGCTGGTGTGCTCGTGGCGGGGCCATGTCCTGCCCGGCGCCGTCGTACTCCCGTACGAAGCTCGCCACGTTGTGCTGGCCCGGGAAACCGTCGACGGCCGCCGGCTCGTGCTGTGTCTACGGTGCCGCGACTGGGTCGTCGCGCCCGCGCCCGAAGCCACGACCGGAGTCGCGGTCGACCGCGTCGAGGAGTTGCCGCGCCCGCGCCGCGGTCGGGCCTTGCGCGAAGCGATCGTGGTTCGTTTCATCGCGGTTGATCGCGCGCTGCACACGGTTGCGTTCGCATCGGTCGCGGTTGCGGCGTTGGTGCTGCGATGGAACCTCGACGCGTTCCGCGGTTGGGCGAACGGCGTGGTCAACGCACTCGACAGTGCGAAGAACGGAAACGGTGGCGCGAGTACGCACGGCTTCATCGCCGCACTGTTGACGCGCCTGGGCCACATCCAGGCGCACTCGCTGTTGGTGCTCGCGATGTTCGCGGGCATCTACGCGATCGTGTCGGGCGTCGAGGCGGTCGGGCTCTGGCTCGAGCAGCGGTGGGCGGAATACCTGACCGTGCTCACCACGGCCGGGTTCCTTCCGCTCGAGATCCACGAGCTCCTCGAACGCGTCACCTTCGTGCGCCTCGGCGCGTTCGCGGTGAACATCGTGATCCTCGTTTACCTCGTACTCACCAAGCATCTGTTCGGGATCCGCGGCCGGCGCGAGCCGTATCGCACCGAGCCGCTGGACCCCCTCCCCGAACTCGTCCCGGTGCGCGCGAATCCCGACCGATAGTCCGCGGCAGTCGCGCATTCAGCTCTGCTGCGCGAGCCCGACGACGTGGCCCTGCGGGTCGGCGATGAGCGCGAAGGTGACGCCCGGGACGCTGACCGCATCCTGCACGACGCGACCGCCGAGCCGCTTCGTGTCGGCGAGCGCGGCGGCCATGTCGTCGACACCGATGAAGAACGTCACGATGTCGTCGTCGCCCTGGAGCGGGCTGATCGCGGTGTACAACGCGTCGGGGACGCCCGTGTCGACGAACGTGTACCCGGGGAACGCGCCTTCCTGCGGGTAGGTCCAACCGAACAGTTCGCCGAAGAAGGCGCGGGTCGTGTCAGGGTCTTTCGAACGGATCTCGGCGTGAACGACGGGGTGCGGCACAGTGTGCTCCTTTGTCGGCGCGCCCCTGCGGCGCGTTCACCTCACGACGAACGCGACGACACCAAATCGACACCCGATCTCGCGGACGCCCGTTCAGGCCGTCCAATTCGGGTCGCGGCCGCTGAGGGCGACGACTTGGTCGAGCAACGGAACCGCGGCGCCGACTCCGACGGGCGCCGCGTACGCCTCGCCTCGCATCTCCGCTTCGTTGTCTCCGGAGAACATCGCGAAGAATCCGCTCACCGTCTCGAGTGACGCATCGTCACAGGCGAACGGTTGACCGCTGCCGCGTGCGAGATCCCAACCGTGAACGACGAGCTCCTCGAGCGCGACGACCGGCGCAACTTCGCCGGGCAGGTCGACGCCGCCCGCCCGAGTCATCCCTTCGTACGCACTCGGCACGCGCCAGGCTGAGACGAGGCGGGTCAGGTTCGTGGGGATGCGCGCGTCCCAGCCCGCGCACAACTGCGCCGCGTCGCCGGCCGGGCTCTGCAACGCCCACTCGTCGTCGGCCTTCGTCGCGGCCGAGGTGAATCCGAGCACGAACCGGTCGATGTGATCGAGCAAGCCGCCGACCGTGTAGTCGGCACACGGGGTCGGCGCGTCGAGCTGAGCGCGGGAAATGCCGCCGACCAGCGTGCTCATCCGGGCCGCCGAGCCTTCAAGGTCTACGAGAGTCATCACGTCCGCCTGTTCGTTGCCGGATGTCGAGGTATCGAGCTATCGATGCGTCGATATATAGACGTCCACCAACATCAGAACTCATCGCCGGGGACTCATCGGGTCACGCGAGCCGCTCCACCAGCACGTGTTTTTGGATCTTGCCGGATGCCGTGCGCGGGATCTCGGTGATGACCTCGAGTTGCTCCGGCAGCTTGTAGGTCGCCAGACCCGTTGCTTTGAGCCGTTCGACCATGGTCTCGAAGTCGAGCTGCGCGTCGTCGGCGAGCACGACACACGCGCACGAACGCTCACCGAGCCGCGCATCGGCGAGGCCGACGACGGCCGCGGCCACGACCTCGGGAAACTGCACGAGCAGGTCCTCGATCTCCCGGGGCGCAATGTTCAGACCGCCGCGGATGATGATCTCCTTCTTGCGCCCGACGACCGTGAGGTAGTCGTCGGCATCCTTCGTCAAGAGGTCGCCCGAACGGACCCAACCGTCGGCGAAGGTGCTCGCGGTCCGCTCGGGATCGTCGAAGAATCCGACGCAGGTGTTGGGACCGCGCACGAAGAGCTCACCGGGTTCGCCCGGCGCGCATACCTCGCCCGCCTCGGTGCGGATCTCCATCTCGACGCGAGTGAGCGGCGCGCCATCGGTGTGCAGGCGTTTGTCGAGCGGAGAATCGGTGCGACACCACGACGCGACGAGTACTTCGGTCGAGCCGTAAAGACGCAGCACGCCGATGTCGCGCTCCGCCGCGGCCCGAACCAGCTCGGCCGGAACCGGCGCGCCACCGCACCCGAACCGCGGGAAGCCGGTGAGGCGTTCGTCGCGGCGCGCCAGCTCGGTGACGAGGTCCTGCAGAAACGTCGTGGCCGCGAGCGTGTAAGTGCAGGCTTCCCGTTCGATCAGCTCGATCGCGGTGACGGGATCCCACGTGTCCTGCAGCACCAACTTCAACCCGTGGTACAGCGCGAACCGCAACCCGAAATTGAAGCCGGTCGAGTGCCCGACCGGCGACGGCATCCACACGACATCCCGCGCGGTCACCGCCAGGTCGGCCGCGGCGGCGCGCATCGAGAAGTTCGCGGTCTGCTCCGTGTGCATGATCGCTTTGGGTTGCGCTTCGGTTCCAGAGGTGAAGATCAGCTCCGAGACCGCGGCCGCCGGCGGGCCAGTGGTGACCGATGGCCGATCGGTGGCGCACAACAGGTCGGCGAACGAGACGACTCCTGCGGTATCGGTCGCGACCTCTGCATTGGGCGCGTCGCCGACAACAACGTGCACGGGCGCAATACCCGTGGTCGCGGCCGCGGCCGCGATCAACGGACGATGATCGAAACCGCGGTACACGGCCGGCGTGAACACCACCTTGGGCCGGGCCGCGGCAAAGACGTACTCGACTTCCTTGCGCCGGTAGTTCGGGAGCAGCGGATTGACCACGGCGTGACAGCCCTGAATGGCCAGCGCGCACACCACCGCTTCGTAGCGATTCGGCAGTTGCACCGACGCGACATCTCCCGCGCCGAGACCGGCCGCGCCGAGTGCACCGGCGAGGCGTGACGCGTCGTCGTTCAGCTCCGCATAGGTGTGGGGCGGTCCGCCTTGAGTGTCGACCACTGCGACGCGGTCGGGATGTGCACGCGCCACGTCGGCAACCCGGTCGACGAGGTTCATGTCGTCCCAGAGCCCGGCCGCGAGGTATTGCGCACGACGGGCGGGCGGAGTGACGATGTCGTCCACGGCGATCAGCGATCCGACGTGAGTACCAACGCGGAACCGTCCATCAGCGCGCCCGACGTGACCACGCACACATCGTGCTTCGCTACCTGGTTGGCCGGCGCGCGCCCCGCGACCTGCAGCGCGGCCTCCGTGACCGTGTTCATGCCGTGGAGATAGCCCTCCGCGAGCAAGCCGCCGTGGGTGTTCGTCGGCAACGAGCCCGCGATGCCCGTAGCCCCCGAACGCACGAACGCGCCCGACTCACCGCGACCGCAAAGGCCGAGTCCTTCCAGGCCCATCAAGACGGTGCTCGTGAAGCAGTCGTAGATCTCGGCGAGGTCGACATCGGCGCGGGCGACGCCGGCCCGGCCGAACAGCTCGTCGGCGAGGAGCGACGTGTAGTTGCGCGTGTAGTCGTCCCAGAGGAGGTGGTCACCGATGTCGAGACCGGGACGCACACCGGCGCGGTACGCGCCCGACGCCACCACGACCGGCGGGTTCCGTAGATCGCGGGCCTGCTCGAGCGAGGTCACGAGCACTGCGCACGCACCGTCGACTTCGGTCGTGCAGTCGTCGGCGCGGAACGGGTCGACGACCATCGGCGACCCGAGATATGCGGCGAGATCCAACGGCCGCCGCTTCGCGGCGCGCTCGTTGGCGATCGTGTACGCCCGTTGCGCGACGGCAACCGCGCCCAGGTCTTGCTCGTCCTGGCCGGTTTCGAACAGGAAGCGCCGGGCCCACATCGCGACATACATGAGGTACGCGTCGTAGCCCACCGCGTGGCGATAGGGCTCGCCGAGCCCGGGGAAGCGCATCGATCCGACCCGCGCCGCGGACCGGCCGTTCATGGCGCGGAACACGAGCACGTTCTTCGCCTGGCCGGTGGCGACGGCTGCGGCCGCCTGCCAGACCGCGTAACACGGGGCTTGACCGCCGAGCTGCGCGTCGAGCGAATACCGCAGCCCCGGCAGACGCGAGCCCGGTCGCGACCGCGACGCAGGGAACGGAATCGTGCATGACCATGAAGCTCGCAATGCCGTCGACCTCGGTGCGATCGAGGCCGGCGTCGGCGATTGCGGCTGCGCACGCGTCGACCGCTTGATCGAGCACGCTCCGACCGGATGCGCGCGTGAACGGTGTGTACCCGACCCCCGCGATCGCGACATTGAGACCTTCCGTCACGCGTTGTCCATCACGCGTCGACCCGTACGAACTCGAGATAGGGCTCGTCCGCGCCGGACGAGACCACGACCCGTACGGGCTGTTCGCACGCGACACCGTCGATGTCGTGCAGCCGCCCGAGTACCCGACAACCCTCGGCGAGCTCCACGACTGCGACCGCGTACGGAACCTCGCTCACCGCGGCGGGCGTGAGCGCCTGGCGCACTGTCACCCACGAGTAGACCCGACCGGTACCGGCCGCCGCGACGATCGCAACCGCGCGGCTCCCGCAGTACGGGCACGTGGGCAGCGGCGGGAATCGGAAACGGCCGCACGAGTCGCAGCGTTGGAGCAACACCTTTCCCTCGGCGAGCCCGGCGCGGTAGAACGCGGCATCGACGTCGACCGGTTCAGCGGCCACGAAATCTCGGTTCGCGCTTCTCCGCGAACGCGGCGAGCCCTTCCTGCGCGTCGTCAGAGGTGAGGATGTAATACGCGTTGCGCTCCCGCTCGAGGCGCAGGCCGGCTTCGACCGAACCCGACTCCGCCCACACGGTGTTCATCACGTACTTCGCGTTGGCCACCGCCAACGAGCTCTTCGTCGCCACGCCGTTCGCGAACTCGAGGCCCGCGGCGAGCAGCGCATCGTCGTCAAAGACCTCGGCGACGATGCCCCATTCGCACGCGGTCTCGGCCGGGAGCAGCGCGCCGGAGTAGAGCAGTTGACTCGCGCGCTGCATCCCGATGATGCGGGGCAGCAACGTGAGCACTCCCCCGCCGCCCATCTGACCGAAGTTGAGGTGCGCGTCGCCGATGCGCGCCGAGCGCGCCGCGAAGGCGAGATCACAGGCGAGCAGGAGCTCGAGGCCACCGGCGGCGGTCGTGCCGTTCACGAGCGCAACCACCGGCACGCGGAGTTGGCGGAGTCGGCCGAAGATCCGGTGCAGGTCGGTCACGAAACGGGGAAAGGCTTCGCGGTCGCGCTGCAGTGTGATGTAGCTCTTGAGATCGCCGCCCGCGCTGAACGCCCGACCCGCGCCGGTGACGAGCAGAACCCGAACCTGCGGATCGGCGGCGACGGCATCGATAGCCGCGTCGAGCGCGTGCAGCATCTCGACGTTGATCGCATTCAGCTGCTCGGGCCGGTTGAGCGTGAGGAGCGCCGCGGTCGCGTCGGCCGCCCCGAGCGCGCGGCGTTCGGAGAGGATCAGGGCCGGATTCGGGTCGTCGCCAGGCACGGGCTAGATAATGCCAGGAACCGGTCAGCCACCCCCGGCGCCGTGAATCTGCCGACCGGGCTCGCGACTACGAGTACCAGGCGCTTCGGCTACGTGATGCGGGAAGGGTCCTGACACGAGCGCTTCGGCGACGGGCAAACTCAGTTTGGCCGCGAACGCGATGGCCTCGGCGCGTACCGCGGCGGAGAAACCCACTCCGGTCGTCGGCGTCGCGGCGACCAGTACGAAGCGGCCCAGCGTGAGCCCGGCGTGGCGAACGGGGAGCTCAACGCCGTCGGAACCCGACCACGGAGCGACACCCGGCTCGGCCGCGGGCAGCACGATGCGCCCGCGCTCGATGCGCGGCAGTTGCTCGTCGAACGGGAACGGCTCGAAGCGGCACGCGAGGAGATCGAACAACGAGACGAGATGTGTGGCCGCGGCGTGCAACATCGCCGCGGTCGGGGGTGCCTCCCACCACTCGGGTGCAAACGATGTCGTCATCGGTGAACCCCCTTGCGAGCATGTCTCTCTCAGACCGGTGTACGCCCGCGAGCTCCCCCGGTCACCCCTACTTACGCGTTTCTTGCGCGCCTGGGGCCCGTCACAACGGGTTCTTTGCGGCGCCGGCTCAGCTGTTCGCGGCGCGCTTGCGCGTAACGACGGTTTTGCTCGAGAGATCCACGAGCGCGGTATCGGCGGAGTCCCAGTCGACGACCTCGGCGGTGACCAGCTCGGGGCGTAGGCGGCCGGCGGACACGAGCTCGAGTATCTCGGGGATCGCGGCGCGGGCGTTGACGCGCCCGGTACGGAACGTGATGCCGCGGGTGTACATCTCGAGCAACGGCAGCGCCGCGCCCGCGAAGTAGATCGCGGTCGAGGTGCAGGTACCTTCGGCCTCCGTCGAACGGATCGCGCTCTGCAGGCCCGATTCATCGCCGCTGTGATCGACGGTGATGCGGTACCGGCCCAGCGCCGAGCCGTCGGCCGCACGCGCGGTTGCGTTGGCCCCGAGCTCGTTGGCCACGGCCAGCCGCCGTTCGTCGGTGTCGACGTAGTCGACTGACTCGCTTCCCAACGCGACCGCGGCCGCCACCGCGTACAACGCGACATCGCCGGCACCACCCACGACCAACACGGGTGCACCCGGCTCGGCGCGCAGCGCGGGCGCGACCGCGCGCCACCCGTCGGGGACATTGTCGGAGACGCTTGCGACCGACGCCGGTTCGATCCCCGCCGGCAAAGAGACGAGCATCGCGTCGGCGTAGGGGACGCGTACGAGATCGGCGAACGCGCCACCCCATTCCCGGCGCGCGATCGGTGCCATGCCGTACGCCGCGCCGGCGCCCGCGGTTGCGCAGCTGCCCGTGAGTCCCCGTCGGCAGCGGTCGCACTGTCCGCAGCTGATCTGGAACGGAACGATCACGACGTCGCCGGGCCGCGTACCGACGACGTCGGGCGCGACCTCGACGACCTCGGCGACGAACTCGTGCCCGAATGCGAACGGGCCCGGGAGCGGTGCGCGCCCCGAGAGGACGGCCGAGTCGAGATCGCAGGTTGCGACCGCGATCGGCCGGACCAGCGCGTCGCCCGTCCCCGAGAGCTCCGGAGCCACTCCGTCCTGCCATTCCAGGCGGCCCGGACCCATGAACACGAGATGACGCATGGAAGTAGATTCGCGGCAGACCTCGGACCGATGGAGGCGCGTGGACAAGTTCTGGTCTTGGCTCGGCCTCAATCTCGGGAAGCACTGGATCACGGTGCTCCTCATCGGGGGCCTCGTAACGGTCGGCCTGGGCTATGGCACGACCAAGCTGAAGTTCTCCACTGACCAGAGCAACTATCTCAACAAGAGCGACCAGGTCTATAAGGACAGTGTCGCCTACCAGAACCTGTTCGGCGGCGAGGCCATGGTCACGCTCGTCACGATGGACCCTGGCCATACCGTCGCCGAATTGTTCACCGCCGCGAACAACAAGCAGTGGACGGCGGTGGCGAACAACATCAAGGCCTCGGGCCAGGTGTTGAACGTCGTGACGCCGCTCACCGCGCTGCAGTGGAACGACAACTTGGTGAAGGGTCCCGGCGGCGACGTCACCAAGAGCGTCGCGGGCCAGATTCTCCAAGGCGACATCGCCCGCGACAAGTCGACCGCGGGCCAGGCCGCGCGCAGCAAGTCGGCGCTCGCAACGATCACGCGCATCAACGCGGTGCCGCTCGCGCAACGCACGATCGACAACCCGAAGTATCTCGACTTCCTGCTCTACGACAATCCGCAGCCGAAAGCGCCCAAGCCGATCCGTACTCCCCTGCTGCCGTTCTTCCCTGATGCGCGGCACGCGGAAATGGTCGTACGCCTGCTGGGTAACGAGTCGATCAAGCAGGAAGGCAAGACCGCCGACTTCGTGACCGCCGAGACGCAGAAGCTGCACTTCGCGGACGCGGAGATCACGACCACCGGTGCGCCGGCGCTGCTCGAGAACCTGAACAACTATCTCACCGGCGGCATGGCCACGCTCGGCTTGATCGCCATCGCGATCATGGCGCTGATCCTGGTGTTGCTGTTCGGCGTCCGGTGGCGGCTGCTGCCCCTGGGCATCGTCCTCATCGGCGTCATATGGGCGTTTGGTATCGCGGGCTACCTCGGCATCCCGCTGACGATCGTGACCATCTCGGGCTTCCCGGTGATGCTCGGAATCGGGATCGACTACGCGATCCAGATGCACGCGCGCGTCGAAGAAGAGGTCGTCATCGCGCGCGGCGCCGCATCCGATCCAGGAGACGGCCCGCAACCTCGGACCGGCCCTCCTCGTTGTGACCTTCGACGCGGTACTCGCGTTTGCCGCGCTGCGCTTTGCCAAGGTCCCGATGTTGCGCGAGTTCGGCCTGCTGCTCATCATCGGCGTGATCGCGATCTGCGTGAACAGCATCATCGCCACGCTGGCGATCCTGGGCATCCGGGAGTACAAGTCGCCGACGAAGGGCCGCGACTTCCGGGAAGGCAAGCTCGGGCGCCTGACCGTGCGCCTGGGGTCGCTCACCGACCGCATCGCACCGGCGCTCGCCTTGCTCGCCCTCATCGTGTTCGCGGGCGGCCTCCTCGTCGAGGGCAAGCTCGTCCTGCAGACCGACCCGACGCAGTGGGTCAACCAGAAGTCGCAGGTCATCAAGAACCTGAACGTGCTCGACCGCGAGGTGCACTCGTCGAGTGAGCTCGGCGTGTACGTCCAGTCGCCGAACGTCTTCAGCCAGCCCACGGTGAAGTTCGTCGACGACTTCACCCGCACCCACCTCCAGAAGTTCCCCGACACGTTGCTGACCGCGTCGGGACTCGTCAGCACGGTCAGCGAGCTGAGCGACGTCCCCGGCGCGCCCCATCTCACTCCGACCTCGGCCGACGTCAAGGCCGCGTACGCGGTCGCGCCCAACGACATCAAGCTCTCCACGGTGGCGGCGTGGGCCACCGCCATGAACATCATCTTCCGGACCGGCCCGAGCGGCCTCGATGCCCGGGCGACGGTGGTGCGCGAGATCCGGGCCACGGTGCAGCCGCCCGCGGGAGTGCGCGCCACTCCGTCGGGTCTCGCGGTAGTCGGCGTCGGGCTGCTCGACAACCTCAACGCGAACCGCGTCATCCTCACCTATATATCCATCCTCTTCGTGTTCCTGTTCCTGGCCGTCCGGTTGCGCAGCATCATCCGCGCGCTGCTGTCGCTGGTTCCGGTATTGGTCGCGGTCGGTGCGTCGTCGTTGTTCGCCTACGCCTTCAGCCTCAAGCTGAGCCCGATGACGGCGGTCGGCGGGCCACTCGTCGTCGCGGCGTGCACGGAATTCACGTCGCTGCTGCTGTTGCGCTTCGTCGAAGAACGCCGCCGCGGTTCGAGTCCGAGGCAAGCCATGGACGACACCGCGTCGCGGACGGGCCGGGCGTTCATCGTGTCGGCGCTCACCGCGATCTCGGGCGTCGCCGTCATCGCGACGTCATCGCTGCCCCTCCTCCACGACTTCGGTCAGATCGTGGCGATGAACGTCGCGATTGCACTGCTGAGCGCGCTCGGTGATCCTGCCGCCGATGCTCGTATGGGCCGACAAGCGGAACTGGGTCTCCCGCGGATTGATCCCGAAGGATCACCTCATCCCGCAGGACCAACCGATACCTACCTCTAGCCGAACGTGAAGACGTAGCCCTGCAGACCGGGGTCGAGGAATGTGATCTCGAACGTGCGCTCCCGGATAGGGCCGGGTTGGCGGACGAGTTGGTACAGCCGCGGTTCGCGCACCACACCGTTGCCTTCGTCGTCGACATCGACTCCGTGCGCCGCGCCCGGGGGTTCGCCGTCGATCAGCACTCGGAAACGGACCGCGGCGTCGGGCGCGTCGGCGCCCATGACGAGATGCAGATCGCGCGCCTCGAAGCGATAGGTGATCTTCCCGCCCGCCGCGTTCAACACCGCCGCCTCGCCGCGGATCGTCCAGTTCCCGGAGAGGGCCCACCGATTGAGCCGCAGCTCGTCGGGCACCGTGTACTCGGCCGGGACGTTCGACGCGGACCCTCCCGGCGAGGCGAAGCTCTCGGCGCGCTGGTAGCCCAGATAGCTCTCCGGAGAACGCAGGCTGTCCCAGTCGGCGGCGGCCTCCGCCCCGACGCCGGCTACGGGAACCGGTTCGTGATCCACATCGGTGTGACCCGCTTCCGCGAGCAGCTGTTGGATCATCCGTTCCGACGGCCCGTATTCACCTTCGCCAAAGTGATGATGGCGAATCCGACCTTTCGCGTCGACAAAGTAGAGCGCAGGCCAGTACTGATTGCCGAACGCGCGCCAGATCGCGAAGTCGCTGTCGATCGCAATCGGATACTCGATGTTCATGTCGCGCGCGGCGCGGCGAATGTTCTCGACATCGTGCTCGAACGAGAACTCCGGCGAGTGCGCACCGATGGTCACCAAGCCCTGGGAGCGGTACTTCTCCGACCAGGCGCGCACATAGGGAAGCGTGCGCAGCCAGTTGATGCACGAGTACGTCCAGAACTCGACCACGACGACACTGCCGCGCAATCCCTCGGTGGTCAGCGGCTCCGAGTTCAGCCAGCCGGTCGCGCCGCCGAGACTCGGCATCTCCTCGGGCCGCCCCTGGAACGCTTCCCGGAGGTGCTGCTTCACGGTCATGATGCGTTCCTTTCGGTCGTGCGCGCGCAACGCGTTTGCTGTACACGGGACGCGGCGGCGACCATTCACCCCGGTTGGGTGATCACGCGCGCCCGCTGTCGCGAATAGGAACGAACACATTCAATCGGAGGTACCGCAATGTCGCCAGCCTCGTCGGATGATGCGCTCGCCGGAAAGTTGAAGCGCACCGAGGTCCAGCATCGCAGCTCGTCGATTCCGGGACGCGAGATCGTGCAGGTGGTCACCGAGATCCCGTGCGGCGTCGAATCCGGTTGGCACATCCATCCCGGCGAAGAAGTCGGCTACATCGTCGCGGGAACCGTGAAGATGATGATCCAGGACGCGCCGACACTCACCCTGAACGCGGGCGACGGATTCCTGATCGACCCGCGCACTCCGCACAACGCGCTCGACGTCGGCCCCGATACCGGCCGGATGCTTTCCACGTACATCGTCGAGGTGGGACAACCGCTCGCCACGTTCGTCGACGCCCCCGTCTCGAACCCCACCTAAGCCTTTCACCCAGACTCTCCCCGAAGGAGCTCGCATGTCTCAGACCTCGTCCAATGCCGCCCCGCTGACTGTCCTCCTCGTGCACGGCGCGTTCGCCGATGCGTCGAGCTGGAACGGTGTCGCCGAGCGCTTGCTGGCCGACGGCGTGCACGTAGTCGCGCCCTCAGTCGGCCTGCGTGGTATCGCCAGCGACAGCGCGTACCTGGCGAGCCTGCTCGGGCAGATCCCGGGCCCGGTGCTCGCGGTCGGTCACTCCTATGGCGGCGCGGTGATCAGCAATGCGGCGACCAATGCCAAAAACGTCGTCGGCATCGTGTTCGTCGCCGCGTTCGCGCCGGACGACGGCGAGACTCTCGGTCAGGTCGAAGCGGGTTCGAAGGACAGCGTGTTGAACTCCGCGCTGGTTCCGCAGCAATACCCGACCGGTCAGGGCACGCAGACCGCGACCGAACTCACCATCGACCCGGCGCAGTTCCGCGCCGCGTTCGCCGCCGACCTCCCGGAGAAACAGACCGCGCTCATGGCGGCCACGCAACGACCGGCGGCGGAGGCGGCGTTCTCCGAACCGTCGGGCCCGCCCGCGTGGAAGAACGTTCCGTCGTGGACTGTCGTCGCGACCGGCGACACCGCGGCCGGGGCCGACGTGATCCGTTCGATGGCAAAGCGCGCGGGAGCGGAGATCACCGAGATCGAAGGCTCGCACGTGATCATGATCTCGCAGCCGCAGAAGGTCACCGAGGTGATCCGGAAGGCGATCGCGGCCGTCAGCTAAGCCTGACTGTCAGCGGTCGGCCTCGCCCAGGATCGGATCGACACTCGAAACGATCGCGATCGCGTCGGCGACGAGACTGTTCGTACCCATGGGTTCGATGCTCTGCAGGTTGTAGAACGACGGGCCCCGGATGTGCATGCGCACCGGCTTCCCCGATCCGTCGCTCACCATGTAGCAACCGATCTCGCCGCGCGGCGATTCGATCGCCACGTAGGTCTCTCCGGCGGGAACCTTGAAGCCCTCGGTGAACAGTTTGAAGTGGTGGATCAACGCCTCCATCGACTCGTTGATCCGCGCCCGGGGCGGCGGCGTGAGCTTCTTGTCCTGGAGCCGGTAGTCGCCGGCCGGCATCTTCTCCACGCACTGGCGCACGATCTTGATCGACTCGTAGATCTCCGCGAGGCGGATCCGGTAGCGATCGAACACGTCGCCGCTCGTCGCATAGACGATGTCGAAGTCGACCTCGTCGTAGGCGAGATACGGCTGCGCCTTGCGGAGATCCCACGCGAATCCGGTCGAGCGCAGGATTGGACCGGTGATGCTGCGCGCCAGGCATTCTTCGGTGGAGATGATTCCGACGCCGACCGTACGTTCGCGCCAGATGGGATTCTCCGAGAGGAGCTCCTCGTATTCGCGCGCACCCCGCTCGACCAGGTCGCACAGATCGAGCACGCGCGGCGCCCAACCGTCGGGCAGGTCGGCTGCGACACCGCCCGGACGGATGTAGTTGTTGTTCATCCGCAGCCCGGTGACGTACTCCAGGTAGCGCAACACCTCTTCGCGCTCGCGCCAGCCGTAGATGATCATCGACAGCGCGCCGAGGTCGAGGCCGTTGGTCGCCTGGAACAACAGATGCGACGCGATGCGGTTGAGCTCCATCATCAGCATCCGGATCCACGTTGCGCGCGTCGGAACCTCGACATCGAGCAGCCGCTCGACCGCCATGCAGTAGACGAGCTCGTTCGACAACGGCGACACGTAGTCCATGCGCGTGACGTTGGTCGCGCCTTGCACATACGTGAGCTCTTCGCCGGTCTTCTCCATCCCCGTGTGCAGGTAACCGATGATGGGCTTGATGCGCACGACCTCTTCGGAGTCGAGCTCCAACATGAGGCGCAACACGCCGTGGGTCGACGGATGCTGCGGGCCCATGTTGACGATCATCGTGTTGTCGAGCGGATCATCCGGCCACATGCCGTCGCCGGTGATCACGACCTCGCGGGCGTTCTTCTCCGGCTTGAGCTCCTGCGCGCCTTCCGACGTCGAGCGCCGCAGACGCGTCTCTTCGACCGCGAGCTCGGCGGTCGTGACGATGTGCTCGCGCGCCCGTTCCCGTTCCCGTTCCTGCCGGCCATCGCGGCCCGACACATCGCGGGGCCGCAACAGTTCGCCGGTCCGGATCTGGTCGTGCAGGGTCAAGATGCCGTGCATGAGGGTTTCCGGCCCGGGCGGGCACCCGGGTACGTACACGTCGACCGGAACGATCTGATCGACGCCCTGCACGATCGCGTAGTTGTTGAACATGCCGCCACTGCTGGCGCACACACCCATCGAGATGACCCACTTCGGCTCGACCATCTGGTCGTAGACCTGACGGAGCACGGGCGCCATCTTCTGCGACACGCGGCCCGCGACGATCATGAGATCGGCTTGGCGCGGGCTGGCGCGGAAGACCTCCATGCCGAAGCGCGCGAGGTCGTAGTGCGCGGCGCCCGTACCGATCAGTTCGATCGCGCAACACGCGAGACCGAACGTGGCCGGGAACACCGAGTTGCGCCGACCCCAACGCACGACGTCTTCGAGCCGCGCGGTGACGAAGTTGTGCGGGATCTCATCGAGCGGCATCGGCAACCTGTTTGTCCCGCACGCCGTGCTCGACGCGATCGCCCAACGACTTGTCGACGTTGCGCCAGTACTCGAAGGCGCGCACCAGCACCGGTTCGCTCACACCGTTGAGGAGATGACCCACGACATTGTCAACGAGCCGTTGGCGCGCCGCGTCGTCGAACACCTCGCGCACCAACGTTCCCGGCTGACCCCAGTCGTCGTCTTCGGCGTGCAGGTCGGTCGCGGTGCGAACCATGTCACCGTCGACTTCCCAACCCGCGAGCATCTGCGGCGGGCGCGCCGCCGGACCCCCGTACGAGTTCGGCGCGTACACCGGATCGCCGGGGTTCTCGTAGCGCATCGGACCGTCCTTGGCGTACGAATGGCGGTCGACGGCGTGGGGCCGGTTGACCGGGAGGTCCATGTAGTTCGGCCCGATGCGATAGCGGTGCGTGTCGGGATACGAGAACAACCGACCGAGCAGCATCTTGTCGGGGCTCGGACCGACACCCGGGACCATGTTCGACGGCTCGAACGCGGCGAGCTCGATATCGGTGTGGTAGTTCGCGGGGTTGCGGTTGAGCGTCAGCGTGCCGACGTCGATGAGCGGATAGTCGCCGTGAGGCCACACTTTCGTGAGGTCGAACGGATTGAAGCGATATGCCGGCGCGTCGGCGTACGGCATCACCTGAACCTTCATCGACCAGCTCGGGAAGTCGCCCGCGTCGATGTGCTCCCGGAGATCGCGGATGTGAAAGTCGGTGTCGATCGACGCCATCTGGTCGCCGTCGTCCTGGGTGAAGAACTCGATCCCCTGATTGGTCTTGAAGTGATACTTGACCCAGAAGCGCTCCCCCGCGTCGTTCAACCACATATAGGTGTGCGAGGAATACCCGTTCATCGTCCGCCAACTGCCGCGGAATGCCACGGTCGCCCATGAGATAGGTGACCTGATGCGCGGATTCAGGGCTCAGCGTCCAGAAGTCCCACTGCATGTCGTTGTCGCGCAGGTGCGTGTCGGCGCGGCGCTTTTGCGAGCGGATGAAGTCCTGGAACTTCATCGGGTCCTTCACGAAGAACACCGGCGTGTTGTTGCCGACCATGTCGTAGTTGCCGTCGGTCGTGTACAGCTTCAACGCGAAACCACGCGGGTCGCGCCACGTGTCGGGACTCCCGAGCTCGCCGGCAACGGTAGAGAACCGCAGCAGCGCTTCGGTCGACGTGCCGGGCGCGAACACCGCGGCTTTCGTGTAACCACTGATGTCGCCGGTCACCTCGAACACGCCGTACGCGCCACCACCTTTGGCGTGGACGACGCGTTCCGGCACGCGCTCGCGGTTGAACTGCGCCATCTTCTCGATGAGATAGTGATCCTGTAAGAGGATCGGACCGGCGGGGCCGGCCGTCAGCGAGTGCTCGTCGCTCTCGGCGGGAATCCCGGCGTTGGTCGTGGTCGCGGGCGTGTTGGTCGCGGGCCTCGGGTTCTCGGGCATCGTCGCTCCTTCGGGGATCAACCTCGAGAGGACTTATACCCAGTGGACCCTAGGTCGACGCGGGCGCGAGCACGAGCGCGCACAACTGCCGCGCGAGCTCGTCGGGATCGGCGGGCCGATCGTCGACGAGCGTGCGGAACATCAACAGCGCAGGCGCGAGATCGGCGCGCACATCGAGATCGGGCGCGTCCTCGCCGATGACCCGGGCGATCGGTCGCCGCATGCGGTCGCGCATGACGCTGAGCAGAGACTCGCGGAAGGCCCGGCCCAGTTCGGGGTCGGTGCGCAACGCAGAGACGAAGCCGATCAGCAGGCACGACTTCGGGCCCGCGAGCTCGTTCGCCATCTCGCGCAGGATCAGCTCGAGATCGGCGCGCGGATCATCGGTCTCCGGCATCTCGACACCGGTCTTCTCGTCGTGCATCGCCGCGATCACGAGATCCTGCTTGGTGGCCCAGCGCCGGTAGATGGTGGCCAGGCCCACGCCGGCCCGTTCGGCAACGTCCTGCACCCGGAGCTGGTCGTAGCCCACTTCGGCGAGCAGTTCGTTCGTTGCGCTGAGAATCAGCGGTTCGCGATCCGCAGCCCGCGGGCGGCCCCGCGGGCGGGCGCCCGCTTCTTCACCAGGCGCGTCGAGCTCGATTTTGGCCACGTCGAACATCGTAGATCCGTTTCCTAAATTCCGAGAGGTTTTCCTTCCGGAAGTCTTGACTTCCGTATTGTAGCACGTCATTCTGCAATGACCATTTCCGAAACTACCTGTTTCCGGTAACGACGCTTTCCCCCGGAGGTCCCCCCGATGTCTCAGCTCTCCACCGCCGCGGGATCAACACCGCTCCCTCACCCTCGCCCGGAGGGCTCAGCTCGTCCGCACGGACCGGTCCACGCGGCGCCGGCGATCTCGCCCGGGCGCCGCACCGCGGTGCTCGTCACCATGTGCCTCGCCCTCGTTCTCGTCGTGGCGGGCGTGTCGATGATGGCGGTTGCGGTGCCGACCCTGACCGCCGCGCTCGGCGCGTCGCAGACCGCGACCCAGTGGATCGTCGACGGTTACACGGTGGCCCTCGCCGCGCTGCTCCTCCCGGCCGGCGCGATCGGCGACCGGTTCGGGCGGCGCCGGGCGCTGATCATCGGCATCGCCCTCTTCGGCCTCGCGAGCGTGGCCTCCGCGTTCAGCACGAGTGCGGGAACGCTCATCGGGTGGCGCGTGCTCACCGGTGTCGGCGCGGCGCTGATCATGCCCGGAACACTCTCGACGATCACGAGCGTGTTCCCGCCCGAAGGTCGGGCACGCGCGGTTGGCGTGTGGGCCGGGTTCGCGGGCGCGGGCGGAATCCTCGGGATGCTCGCCGGTGGTGCGCTGCTCGAGCAGTGGTACTGGGGTTCGATCTTCGTCATGAGCGCGATCATCGCCGCGGTTGCACTCGTCGCCACGATCTTCGCGGTCCCGGAGACGCGCGAAGGCGAAGCGGTGAGCTTCGACCCGCTCGGCACTGTGTTGTCGGTGCTCGCGATCGGCGGACTCGTGCTCGGCATCATCGAAGGACCGAGCCGCGGTTGGAGCGATCCCGTGACCCTCGTCGGCATCATCGGCGGCGTGGTCGCCGGCCTCTTGTTCGTGCGCTGGGAACTGCAGACGCCCACGCCGCTCCTCGATCCCCGACTGTTCCGACTGCGCGGCTTCGCAACCGGTTCCGCATCGTTGTTCCTGCAGTTCTTCGCCATCTTCGGCTTCTTCTTCATCTCGTTGCAGTACCTCCAGCTGGTGCTCGGATACGGGACACTGAAGTCCGCGGTCGCGCTGCTGCCGGTCGCGCTGGTGATGATGCCGTTGTCGACGGTCGCGGCCACGCTCGCCGAGCGCTACGGCCAACGGATCATCGGTGCCTTGGGTCTGGCGATCAGCGCGGTCGGCTTCGTGATGGTCGCAACGCTGTCGGTCAGTTCGAGCTACTGGCACATGTTCTTCGCGCTCTTGGTCATCGGTGGCGGCACGGCGCTCGCGATGACACCCGCGACGAACGCGATCGTCGGTTCGCTCCCCCGGGCCAAGCAGGGTGTGGCGTCGGCCGTCAACGACACCGCGCGTGAGCTCGGCTCCGCGTTCGGGATCGCGATCCTCGGGAGCGCGTTCAACTCCGGCTACCGCGGCCACATCGACGGGAACCTGCACGGTCTCCCGCCCGCGGCCGCCGCCGCCGCACACGAAGCCCCGGCCGCCGCGATCGCGGTGGCAAACAAGGCCGGTTCGGGCGGCGGCGCGTTGGCGAGCGCAGCCCGCGATGCGTTCATGGTCGGTAGCCAGTACGCGATGTACATCGGCGCGGCGCTGCTCGTCGTCGGCGCGGTCTTCGTGTTCGTGCGAGGTCAGAGTCAGGTGGAAGCCGAAGAGGAAGACATCATCGACGAGCCCACCGAGATCGAGCCCGCCCTCGCCTCCTAACAACCCCACCACTCGAACTGGCGTGACTGTGGCATCTATTTGATGCCACAGTCACGCCGGTTCGTTCACTACTTGCCTTCCGACTGAACGAGCATGACCATCGTCTCGGGCCGGACGCCGTCGAACTTCATCGCCTCGGCCGCACCGTCGGTCTGCAAGCTCGCCTGCAGCTCATCGAGGCTGGGCGTCGACACGATCAGCCCGACGCGGTTCGAGTTGTCCGGGCTTACGAATGTGCGCGCCGTGATCCCGAGGGGGCCGAAAAACTCCTCGCGCCTGGTCGACTTGACCCAGTGGTCGACATCGTCGACCTCGTGAAAGACCAGAACCGTCTCCATCGCTGTTCCTCCTGCTCGCGGATGACGGACGGAGCATGCGGGGTGGGCCGCGTCACTCGCGCATCACCGACAATCCGGGGGTGACGCGGAAACGACGCGCCCGAACCGTCATCGTCGTGGCATGACGTTCACACCTGTTGCGCCGACCACCTACGTGCCTCCGACCAAGGTCGCGGCCGACACCTACATGATCCATCAGGTGCAACCGGCAACCGGCGCGCCGCTTTACGTGTACATCAACTCAATGGTGATCCTGGGCGCCGAACCGGTGATCGTCGACACCGGCACACCCGCGAACCGCAAGCAGTGGCTGGAAGACGTGTTCAGCCTCGTGGAACCGGAAGACGTGCGCTGGATCTTCTTGTCGCACGACGACGTCGACCACACCGGCAACCTCGACGAGGCGCTGACTGCGTGCCTGAACGCCAAGCTCGTATGCAACTGGGCGATGGTCGAGCGCCACACGAACTGCTTCGACTTTCCGCTCGAGCGCTGTCTCTGGGTGATGGATGGCGAAGCGTTCAGCGCCGGTGACCGGACGCTGGTTGCGGTACGGCCGCCGGTGTTCGACTCGCCAACTACCGCGGCCTGTTCGATCCGACGACCGGTGTGTACTGGGCCGTCGACACGTTCGCGACTCCACTCACCGATCCGAGTCATGCAATCGCCGATCTCGATCCCGCGTTCTGGTACGAGGGCATGTGGATGTTCGCGCTCGGCGCGGTGAGCCCGTGGCTCACGATGCTCGACACGAACAAGTTCAACCAGTACGTCGACCGCGTGCAGAGCCTCGACATCACGACGATCGCGAGCTGTCATAGCCCGGTGATCGAAGGTGAGTTCATCGAGCGCGCGTTCGGACACGTGCGCGAGCTGCCGACGCTCGACGCGCCGCTGCTCCCCGACCACGCCGCGCTCGAGCAGATCATCGCCGCGTCGGCCGCGGCGGAACTCGTCCCCTGACCCGCAACCCCGAACAACGAACCCCGAGAGGAACACGACATGGCATTCGGCATCATTCATCACTTCCCCGGCGGCACGAAGTCGCAGTACGAAGCGTCACGCAAGGCCGTTCATCCGGCCGATGGTTCACTGCCTCCGGGCCAGATCTACCACGCGGCAGGCTCGGCGCCCGGTGGCTGGACGATCATCGCGATCCACGATTCCAAGGCGGCCTGGGAGAAGTTCCGCGACGGCACGCTGCTGCCGACGTTGCAGGCCGGTGTCGACGGTGGGTTCACCACGCCGCCGCAGGAAACCGAGATCGAGATCGATCACATCCAGCCCTGACGCGGACGCGGGGAGAACGCGCGGGCGTTACGTCCGCGCGTTCTCGCGTTCGAGCGCGTCGACGCGCGGCGTCCAGGTTTTAAAGCCGCCGGCCCGGCACAGCTCCCCCGCTTCTGTCAGCCACGCTCGGCCTTCGGTGTCGAGAGTTCCGAATCGGCGATGCCGGGCCTGCGCCAGCGAGAACAGCGTCGTGGCACGATGGTACGTCCAGCCGAATGCGGTCGCGATCTCGAGCGCGACGCGCAGGTGGTCCTCGGCGACGTCGTGCCAGCCGAGGAGCGACGCGAGCTTGCCGAGGTACGCCGCGATCGGTCCCTGACTCGTCGCGCCGTTGTACGCGACTTGCCCGGCAAAGGGCTCGATCAACGGAAACAACTGGAGCGCGGCCTCGGCGTCGTCGAGCTCGATAGCGAGGATCGCGTAGCCGATGACCGAGGTCATCCAGAACACGTTCACCGGAATTTCGGCGAAGTCGTTCGCCATCCCGTCGTGCAGGATCGTCCGCGCGATCTCCTCGCGGCCGACGGCCGCGCAGATGATCCCGTACGCGAGCGCGAATGGAACGATCGTCGGGTTGTCGTGTGCGGTCTGTTCGACCAGCGGAAAAAGCTCGTCGTGCCGTCCACCGAACGTCGCGAGGACGAAGAACTGACCCGCGAACAGCGCGAACGCGTCGGGCGCCGCAATCTGCATCCCCAATTCGAGCATCTCCGCTACCCGTACCTCGGCCTCCGCGAGTCGGCCCGCCATCGTCGCGTCGAAGGTGTCGACCAGCGCGGCGATCCAGCGGAGGCGAGGTTCACCCAGCGACCGCGCACCCGACCGGATCTTCGCGAGGCTACGCGTCGCCGCGACATGATCCGCCGACTGGATGGCCACGTTGTAAGCCGACAGGTGTGCGCTGAACTCAAGGCGGGGATCGCCCGACGCCTCGGCCGCCGTGATCGCGCGCGCCGCGATCCGAGAGCTGAGCTCGTCGCTGCCGCGGGCCCACATGCTGTTGAGCACCGCGGGCCCGACGCGCGCCAAGAGCGCGGGATCGCGGTCGGCGAGATCGAGTGCCTCGCGGCGACGCGCGAATCGGCGATCGTCGTCGCGCGTGTACGACAGGGTCTGCGCGAGGAGGGCGAGTAGTCGGGCGTAGTTCTGGGTGTCGGATCGGTCGGCTACGACCACGGCGGCTTCGATACTGGCCAGAAACTCCGGTGCGCCCTCGTACCGCATGAAGCCCCGATCGGCGGCGAGCACCGCCTTGACCAACACGTCATCGGCCCCGCTCCGGCGCGGCGAGCTGGGCGCCCTCCTCCAGCGTTCCGAGCGCGGCAGCATCGCCCGAACGGTGCTGCGCGGAGCCGAGGCGCACGAGGAGATCGGCGCGTTCGGCGTCGGGTCGATCGAGCACAATCGCGAGGTCGAGCGCGACGCGGTAGTGGTAGGCCGCTTCGGTCGGGGCGAGGTGATCGAAGGCATCGTCGCCCGCGCGCGTCGACCAGCGTTGCGCGTCGGCCGTCATTCCCGCGAGCGCACAATGGCGCGCGAGCTGCACCACAACGTCGGCGGGCGCAGCCTCGGCATCCTTTTCCAGCGCGTGCGCGACCCGCCCATGAATGCGCCCGCGCCGGGCCGGTCCCAGTTCGGAGTAGAGCGCGTTGGCGACGAGCGCGTGCACGAAACGCATCGATCGGCGGAGCGGGCCGGCGTCGACGAGCAAACCGGCGCGGACCGCCCCATCGAGTACGTCGACCACGACCGACTCGGGCCGGTCGGCGACCTGCTCCAGCACGTCGGCGCGGAACTCCATTCCCAACACCGACGCGGTGGCGAGCACCTCGGCCGCGTCGGAGCCGAGCGCCTTGACGCGGATCCACACGACGTCGCGCAGGCTTTGTGGTATTTCCGTGTCGCTCCGTCCCGACTCGACCCAGTACCGAATGAGTTGCGACGCGTAGAGCGGGTTGCCCGCGGTCTCGTCGCGCAACGCCTCGACGACGCGTTGCGTCTCCGCGCCGAACTCGTGCGGCACGCTCGAGACGAGCTCGGCCAGTTCGCCGGCGTCGAAGCCGTCGAGTGGCAGGCGGCGGGTTTCGCCGCGTTCGAGATCGGAGAACGCGAGCCGCAGATCGTCCGACTGAGAATCGGCGAGATCCCGGCTGCTGCAGACCAGCAGCACCGGCGCGTCGGCGAGACCGACGGCAATCCGGCGCAACAGCACAAGGGCGGTCGGTTCGGCCCACTGGAGGTCGTCGAGCACCAGAACCAACGGCCTCCGATTTGCGATCCGGCGCAGCAAGTCGACGGCGGCTTCGAACGTGAGGAAGCGCGCCGTCTCGTCGTCGGATGCCGTGGGCGCGGGCGAGCTCGGGACACGCGTCGACAGCATCGGGCAGATGCGTAGGAGCTCGCCGCCACACCGGGCGACGTGTTCGGTCACGACGTCGAGCGGCGCGTGCTCGACACACGCCGACAACACACTGATGAACGGTTGGAGGGAGACCCCGGTCTCGTCGCAGCGCCCGTAGATCACCGTCGCCGACGCGTCCGCGACCGCGCGCTGAGCGAACGCGGCCAGGAGCATCGATTTTCCGATGCCTGCCTCACCGCTGACCAACACCGCGCGCAAACCCTCCGTCGCCACGGCGGCGAGTTCCGAGGCCAGTACCCCCAGCTCGGCGGCGCGCCCGACGAAGACACCGTGCGGAATGAGCGCGCTCGGCAACGGAATCTCGACAACCTCGACCCGCGACCCCTCGTCGGACACCGATGCGGGCTCGGACTCGACGCCGTCCCAGCCGGTGGCGACGCGGCGTTCTGTGCGCACGACCTCCGCCGAGGGCTCGGTCCCCAGCTCTTCGATCAGCAGCGATCGATAGTGCTGGAACGCGCGCAACGCGTCGGCTTGGCGCCCGGCGCTCGCGAGCGCACGAATCAGCAGCGCGCGTGAGCGGTCGCGGTACGGATGGACGCGTCACTTGGCGCTCGAGCGCGGCAACGGCCTCCGCCGAGCGCCCAACCGAGATCAGCTCGTCGGCATACTCGTCGACTGTTCCCGCCTGCAGCTCCGTCACGCGGGCGATTTCACCGTCGGCCCACGCTTCGCCGGAGAACTCCTCGAGGATCGGACCGCTCCAGCGAGCAAGGGCGCGCCCCAGCGCGCGCAAGCGGTCGGTCGACTCGGCCGCGTCGGCAACGGCCGCGCAGAACTGCATTGCATCGACATCGGTGACCAGCGAGTACCCCGTGCTCGCCGTCTGCAGCACCGACGTCGCCGACCGCGGTACGCAGCCGGGAGACCGAGGTGCGCAACGCGCCGGGCGTGATCGCGAGGAGATCGGCCAGCCATTCCGAGCGCAGCCGTCGAGGCGCGTGCAACGCGAGTACGGCGAGCAACCGGCGTTGACTCACGCTCGGCAGGTCGACGACCGAGCCGTCGGCGCGGCAGCGCGTGGACGCCACCCAACAGGCGCACCTCCGCGATCCCCTGCCCCGCCTCGGTCACGCGCGCAGTTTCTCACTTCCCGCCCCCCACCCCCATTCGTACCGGCGTGAGTTCGGTGCGTATACGGCGCCTAACTCACGCCGGTTCGTCTATGGGCTGTGGCTCGAACACCGCCGACCGGTCGGTTCACGACCATTCCGTACGGACGAGGAACGCTCGTCGAGGCGAGTTCGAGGTCGAGGCGTTGGGCAAAGCGGGCGACGAAGAGAATGAGCTCCATCTCCGCGAGCGCAAAGCCGATGCATTGCCGCGGGCCTCGACCGAACGGCACCCACGCGGGATTCATCGGCGCGGCTTGGCCCTCCGGCGCGAGATGCCGGTCGGGGTCGAAGCGCAACGGCTCGGGCCACGCGTTGGGGTCGCGCCCGGAGAGGTACGGAGAAAGCAACACGACGGAACCGCGGCGGATGGTGTGACGGTTGGCGTCGTGGCCGATCGTGATGTCGCGCGTGACTTCACGGGGCGAGAAGACTCCAGCCGGATGGAGTCGGAGTGCCTCGCGCACGACGGCCTTCGCGTACGGGAGCTGCTGCAGCGTGGCCGGGCCGACTGCGCCTGATGCGAACACGACGTCGGCTTCCGCGCGGAGGCGTTCCCACACTCCCGGCGCTCCGGCCGCACGCAACAACGTCCAGCCCAGTGACGACGTCGTGGTGTCGTAGCCCGCGGCGATCAGCGTGACGACCTGATCGCGGATCTCCGCGTCGGAGAGCCCGGGCTTCGCCGCGCTGTCGGCTTCGAGCAGGAGGTCGAGGACGTCGCCGGAGTCGGGCGTGGGATCGGCCCGGCGCCGCGCAACTTCGCGATCAATGATCGCGTCGAACGACGCACGCGCGGCCCGGGTGCGGGCGCGGCGCGAATACGGGAACGGGTGCGGAACCTGACGCAGCGCGGGCTGTTCCAGGTAGGTCTTCGCGGGCTCGATCAACGCCGCGATCTCTTCCGCACGCGCGTCGAACCCCGTCCCGAACAGCGCGTTGATCACGACACGCAGCACGAGTCGACGTCCGATCGGGAACAGGTCGATGACACCGGGCACGGAAAGGATCGACTCGTCGATCGTCCGATCCGCCTCCGCGACGATCATGGGAGCCCAACCGTCGAGCCGACGCCGTGCGAAACCCGGCTGCACCGCGCCTCGCCGACGCCGGTGATCGTCACCGTCCGACACGATCATCGAACCGGAGCCGACGTAGAAGCGCAGCACGTTCAACCGAAAGCCCCAACGAAACGCGTCGGTGGGCGTCGCGTAGATCTCGGTCAGGTGCCCGGGATCGCCGATCACCACCATCCGGACCGGACCCGCAACGATCTCGAAGGTCCGACCGAGCTCGCGGCCCAGCGCATCGAGCGTCGGGCACGGATCTCCGGTCAGCCCGCGTGCCGCCGAGATCGTCGCGGCGATGCCCTGCGGCCGAGGGAGCGGCATCGATCGTTCCTCGGTCGGCACCCGTCCATTCTGCTCCGTAGCACCACCCCACCCTTCGAACCGGCGTGAGTTAGGCGCCATATACGCACCGAACTCACGCCAGTTCGAAATAGTGGCCCTTATCGAGGTCTTCCAGGAGGCCGGGTTGGGTCGGTTGCCAGTCCAACAGCTCGCGAGTCAACGCGCCCGAGGCGGGACTGTCGAGCGCGAGAAAGTTCGCCATCCAGGTGAAGTGTTCGGCCGCGGCGTCGGGCTCGACGGACACAACCGGCATGTTCAGATGCCGGCCGATCACCTCGGCGATGTCGTGGATCGGCACGCCCTCGTCGGCGACGGGATGCAACGCCGAACCCGCGGGCGCGTTCTCCAGCGCGAGGCGGAAGAGGCGCGCCGCGTCGAAGCGGTGGACCGCGGGCCAACGATTGGCACCGTCACCGATGTAACCCGAGACACCCTTTCGCGCGGCGATGCCGATCAGGCTGGCGACGAAACCGGTGTCGCCGTCGCCGTGCACCGTCGGTGGAAGCCGCACGATCGACGAGCGCACGCCGTTGTCGGCAAAGGAAAGTGTGAGCTGCGCGTTGGCGAGCCGGCCCGCGGGACCGGCGCCCGGCGCCGACGCCGGGTCGGGCACCCGTCCGTCGCGCTCGGTCGCGACCCGGCCCGGCGCGAGGCCGAGGAGTCCGGAAGCGATGACGAACGGCCGATCGGAACCGGCGAGCGTGTCGCCGAACGTTTCGATGACGCGACGATCGGCGTCGACTGCGCCCTGAAAGTCGCCCGAGAACGCGATGTCGTGCTTGAACGCGAGATGGATGACTCCGTCGGTCTTCGCGGCCGCGCCGCGCAGTGTGTCGACATCGTCGAGCGTGCCCCGCTCCACCTCCGCGCCCGCGGCCACGAGCGCGTCGGCGGATGCATCCGAACGGGCGAGCCCGACTACCTGATGGCCGGCGTCGATGAGTTCGGGGACGACGGCCGAACCGATCCAGCCGGACGCGCCGGTGACGAAAACACGCATGGGAGACCTCCGCGAACGAGCGATGTCAGTTACTGCCATCACCCTACACCAAGGATGTCAGTCACTGTCATCGGGAGTACCCTTGCACCATGGTGCGCTGGCAACCCGACAGCCGCGGTCGGCTCGAACAGGCCGCGCTCGCGCTCTACGGCGAGCGGGGTTTCGAGAACACGACCGTCGCGGAGATCGCGACGCGTGCCGGGCTGACGGAGCGCACGTTCTTCCGCTACTTCACCGACAAACGCGAAGTTCTGTTCGGGGGCGGGAGCGCGCTGCAGGAACTACTCGTGCAGGCCGTTGCCGACGCGCCCGATTCCGCGGCCCCGATCGACGTGGTTGCCATCGCCCTCGATGCCGCGGCCGGCTTTCTCGGGCAACGCCGCGAGTTCGCGTGTCAGCGCCAGGCCGTCATCGCCGCGAACGCGGAGCTACGCGAGCGCGAGTTGATCAAGCTCGCGTCGCTCGCGGCCGCGATGGCGGAGGCGTTGCGGGCCCGTGGTGTCAAAGCCCCGACTGCGAGCCTGACCGCGGAAGCCGGGATCGCAGTCTTCAAGATCGCGTTCGAACGGTGGGTCACCGAGACCAAACCCCGTGCGCTCTCCGACCTCATCCAGGAGTCGTTCGCGGATCTGAAGGTCGTCACCGCGGGCAACTGATCAACGCCCGCGGTTCCCGATCAGGCGCAAGCCAATGGGTCACAACGGGCGGATACGCGGGGTCGGTCAGTTCGACGATGTGATCGAGTCGGGCCTGATCGCGTTGACTCACGCGCTCGTGTTGGCGGAGATGGTCCTGCCACGATGCGACGACGAACTGCTCGACGAAGCGCTGCGGGTTCTCCGCGTCCCGCCAGATCCGCCACGAGATCGCGCCGGTCCGGCGCCGACTGTGCCGCGCGGCCTCGAGCTCGGCGAGGAACTGCTGCTCGAGACCGGGACGCGGGCAGTACTCGACGTTGACCATGACCGGGCCCGCGGGCGCGTCGGCTCCGTCGGTCGCGTCCGCGCCGTCGGCCGTTACGAGGTGGGGCGCAGGCCAGTCGCCCGCGGGCAGGAGATCGTCGGGCGTGATCGCCTGGAACTTGTACCGCAACGCCGCGAGCGGCCCGAGAAGGAGCCCCGCACTCGCCGCCGCGAGTGTGCGCGACAGGCCTGCCTGTTGCGCGGCGAGTCCCGCGGCCGCGCTTCCGACTGCCATGCCGCCCTGGAACGCGATCAGGTAAAAGGCCAAGCCGCGCGTCTTGACCCACGCCGGCAAGGTGAGTTGGTAGACCGAATTGAACGTCGAGAGCACGAGTATCCACGCGATGCCGCCGACGACGAGCGCCAGCGCGGCGAACGCGGCCACGTGGGCGTAGGCGAGGACGAGGGTGACGCAACCCAGCGCGAGTGAGCCGATCGTGACGAGCGTCCCCGCGGGCAACATGACACGGAAACGGGGCAGCAACGCCGCGCCACCCAGCGCGCCGATCCCGACGCAACCGAGAAGCAGCCCGTAGCCGCCCGAGCCGAGATGAAGTTGGGAGCGTGCGGTCAGCGGCAGCAACGCCCAGATGGAGCTCGCGAGAAACGCGAACAGCACGGTGCGCACGAGCACGGCCCGCAGCGCGGGACTCTCGCGGACGTAACGCGCGCCGGCCCGCGTTGCTTCACCGACGTGTTCACGCGGGAGCGCGTTGGCCATGCGCACTCCGCGCCACGCCACGACCACGGCGATCACCGCGACGAAGCTCGCCGTGTTCACGAAGAACAGCGCCGCCGCACTCGTCGCGGCGAGGAGAAGTCCGCCGATGGCCGGACCGACCGCGCGGCGAGATTCTGATTCACCGCACCGAGCGAGATCGCCTGCTGGCGCTCCTCGGCCGGGACTAGCTCCGGTTGCAGCGCCTGCCACGTCGGCGAGGTGAACGACTGCCCGACGCCCAACGCGAAGATGAGCCCGAGCAACACCCACGGCGTCACGAGATCGGCGAGCGCGAGCACGCCGAGGGCGGCGGCCGCGAGCAACATGAAGGCCTGCGCGACGATGAGGAACCGGCGGCGATCGACGAGATCACCGATGACACCCGCGGGTACGGAGAAGAGCAGCACCGGCAGGGTCGAGGCGGTCTGGATCAGTCCGAGAAACGTCGCCGAGCTCGTCAGCGTCAACATCAGCCATTGCGCGCCGACGGTCTGCATCCAACTGCCGACGTTGCTGACGAACTGCGCCGACCACATCGCGGCGAAGGTGCGGCGCCGAAAGGGCGCCCACGCCGATCCGGGTGCGGCCGGCTCAGTCATTCCCGCCGCCCAGCCTCTAGCCCAGTCGGGTCAGCACGTTGCGGGTGATCTGTTCGATATGCGGGTCGCGCGCCGCGAGCCCGTGGGCCCAATCGGTCGAGCCCGACGTCAGCACGGTCGCGCCCGCGTCGTTGGTGTACGCACCGAGCACCGCGTGGCCGTAGCGGATGCGCTCGATCGCCTCGGGCTCACGCGTACCCGAACACGCGTGACGCGATGTACTCCAACTCGCTCGGCTCGTTCGGCTTGGGCGGGCGCGGCGCGGTCTCGCGCGTGAAGTGCTGCGTCGGGCACGTGCCGAGGATCTCGAGCGTCGCCGGTGTGCCGTCCTCGCCCGTCGGATACGGCAGCCCGTCGCGATAGGTGAACACGCAGCCGTCGCACTCGTAACCGACGACGGTCGCGCCCGCACCGAGTACGTCGCCGTAGCCGAGCCCGGTGCCGGCGAAGATCCAGTGGCCGGCGCGGTGAATCGTGTAGCCGCCGAGGCCGTTGGTCACGTTGCGCCCGATGCGGTGATAGCCGCCGCGGGTGAACGACACGCCCGTCATGTGGTTTTCCGGACGCGCGACGATGACATCGGACCAGAACGTCGTGACTTCTGATTCCCGCGGCGTTCCGAGTAACGGGTCGTCCTTGAAGAAGGCCTTGTAGCCGACCATCACGTCGTCTTCGATGCGCACCTGCCACAGCGACGTGTTGCCCGAGAAGAACGCGGCGTTTCCACCGCGCGCGATGAAGGCCTCCACGGTGTCGCGCATGCCGCGCGACCAGTACTCGTCGTGACCGACCGAGAGATACAAGTGCGCGTCGGCCAGGACCTCGGGATGCTCCTCGAGATCGGCGTTGGTGCACACACCGATCTCGAAGCCTTCGCGTTCGGCCCATTCGATGAACGGCAGCTCCCAATCGGGCCAGCCCGCCGACCCCGCGTAGCCCGACAGATGATTGAGCTGGATGTAGCCCACGTGCGCGGCGTTCTGCGGATCGGGCGCGCCCGTTCCCGTCACGCGCCGTCCTTTGCCGGGCGGCTTGTAGAGATAGCCCGCCGACATCGGTCGCTGCATCGCAACGTGGGTGCCGCCGGTGTAGAGATTCGGGCCGCCGAAGTCGTTGTACGCGTTCCACGTGTTGGTCGACAGCGCGAGCACGATGCGTGCACCGGCCGCCGGACGTACGACGAAGAACGCGTAGTCGCGCCGCATCTTGTCGCCGACGTCGATCTCCATCACGACCTCGTAGTAACCCGATCGCCATGCGGGATCGACGTCGAGCGTCAGCGCGGCCGGCCAGCCGCATCCGTTCGCGGCCGCGTCCTTCGGTGTCGCGTGTTCGTCGGTCGCGACTTCCGCCGACGCGAACACGACGTCGCGTTGTCCGCCGACCCGCGCCACCTCGACGCGGACCGGTCGGCCACCCGACGACGACATGTGCAGACCGACATGCTCGCCCGCGCCTACGGATTGGGGCCAGCAGTATCCCGTAACGACCTCTCGCGCCATGACCGGACCCTAACTTCAGAGCCCGCGGAGCGCGGCGGCAAGCTGATCGAAGTCGTCCTCGTGGTTGTAGAAGTTGACGGCCAGCCGCAGATTCCCGTCGTGGGCCGAGCCGACCACACCTCGTTCTCGCAGCTGGTTCAACAGTGCGGCGGGTTCTGAATCCCGCAGTGGCACCGACACGATCGTGCTGCGGTTGCTCTCCGGGAGAGCCACCGGGTGCCATCCGATCTCGTCGAGTCGGTCTCGGAGAATGGTCGCCAGCTCGCGGTTTCTTTTGTAGATCGCGTCCGCGCCGAATTCGGCGAAGACGGAAACCGCGGCGACGTTCCCCACCGCCGCGACCCAGCTGATCGAGTTGTCGAACCGCGACGCGGTGTCCGAGAGGTCCATGCTCGGGCCGAAGAAGGAGTCGAACGGAACGCGGCCCGCCTTCCAGCCCGCATTGATGGGCGCGAACCGATCCTGCATGGCGCGGCGACAGATAGCAGTATCCGAGACCCCGGCCCGCGTGCAGCAGGAACTTGTGATCGGAGGTCGCCAGCACGTCGATAGCGGCCAGATCATCGGCGACCGCCAACGCGCCGACGAGTTGCGAGCCGTCGACGAACACGATTGCGCCGACTGCGCGCGCGATGGCGCTGATCGCGCCAGTGTCGGAACGATGTCCGGTCGCGGTCTGCACGCCGCTGAACGCGACCAACGCGGTACCCGCGTCGACCGACCGCGCGATGTCATCGGGCTCCAGGCCGCCATTGCGAAAACCAACCTGGCGAACCTCATAGCCTTTGTCGGCGAGCAACCGCCACGGGAAATGATTCGAGCTGTACTCGCGCTCGCCGATCACGACGTTCTGCCCAGGGCGCGCCGGCCCGAACTGCGCAGCCACGAGTCCGGCCGCGGCGGACACCGATGCGATCAGCGCGAGGTCGACGGGGTCCGCACCGATCAGGTTCGCGACGGCGCACGCGCGTGCTCGGCCGCGGCCTCACATGCGGCGAAGTCGAGTGCGGCCGTCGTCCACTCGTCGGCAAAGTGGCGATACGCGTCGATGAGGGCGCGACTCGCCAGTCCGACGGCAGCCGTGTTGAAGTACGCGAGGTTTTCGGTCGCGGGGAACAGCTCACGGGCCCGGCGGATGCCGCGCCGCGTGTCGGATTCCGCGGGATGCGTCATCTGCGAAACGCTAACGGTGCCGGCCGCGACCGGCCAGGCTCCTTCGCGACCGACGATTGTCCGCGGCCGCGGGCCTGGAGCCCTTGCGGAGGCCGATACGCTCCGGGCTTGACGACGGAGAAACGCAATCCGGCCGAGGCCGCGCGCCGCGGCCTGGCTCGGGTGGGCGACGGACCCGCGGCTCGGGCCGTGCTGGCGTATCCGTGGGAGACCACTCCGCTCGGGCCGATCGAGGCGTGGCCCGACCAGCTACGGCTGCTGGCGCAAGTGATGCTGACGTCGGAGTTCCCCATGATGATCGTGTGGGGGCCCGAATACACCCAGCTCTACAACGATGCATTCCGCCCAATCCTCGGCAGCGACAAACATCCGGCTGCGCTCGGCGGGAGCGCTCGCGACACGTGGGCGGAGATCTGGGACGACATCGGTCCGCTGTTCTCGACGGTTCTCGACGACGGCCAGGCGGTGCGAGCGGCCGATCAACGCTTGCTCATCGAGCGCAACGGCTACTCCGAAGAGACGTTCTTCACGTACTCCTACAGCCCCATCCATGACGAGACCGATCGCGTCCGCCGGACTCCTTGTCGTCGCCAGCGAGACGACTCTCCAGGTCGTCGACCGCCGCCGCTTGGCGTGTATCGGCTCGCTCGCTTCGGGGCTGGTGAGTGCAACCACGATCGAGTCAGTTGCCGACGGCACCGTCAACTCGCTGCAGGCGGGCGACGAGATAACGGCTGTCGAGATCAACCTCATCGTAGGTGAAACCGTCGTGCGCATCGCGAGCGTCGGACCGGTGCTGTCGGATGCCGGCGACCGCGCTCGCATACGCGAAGCCGCGACCGCGGCCGAGCCGGTGGTACTCGACACCGACTGGCTTCCCGGCCTGCCGGCCCGGCGCGTCGCGTTCGGCATCGATCACCCGGATCTGCAAACGGTCATCGTCGTCGGGCTCAACGCGCATTGCGCGTTCGACGAGGAGTATCAACGGTTCGTTCGAGTGGTCCGCCAGACGATCGCCGCGTCGATGACCGCCGCGCTTCTGCGTTCGGCCGAGCTCGGCGCACTGCGACACATCAGCAACACGCTCCAACACGCCATGCTCGACGTGGCATCGGATCTTCCGACGGTCGCGGCGCGCTACCTGCCGAAGGCCAGCAACCTCACCGTCGGCGGCGATTGGTACGAAGTACTCGATCTCGGTGAGGGACGGCGAGCGTTGATCGTCGGCGACTGTGTCGGTCACGGGCTCGAGGCCGCAACCGCGATGGGTGCGCTGCGAAACGTCAGCCGAGCACTCCTCTCCGAAGGCCGCAGCCCGGCCGACGTCATCACGTCGTTGCATGGATTCGCGCAGACCATGCCGGCCGCGTTCTGCGCGACTGTCGTGTGCGCGATCGTCGACTTGCCGGCGAAAACGATCACGTACGCGAATGCCGGGCATCCGCCGCCCTTGCTCGTCGGCGAAAAGGGCGTGTGGCTCGATCAGGCGTTGGCGACGCCGCTCGCAGTCGGTGACCCGGTGCGGACCGAGGCGCGCGTCGACGTAGAGCCCGGCGATCTGTTGGTCATGTACACCGACGGTCTCGTCGAACGGCCGGGGGAAACGATCGATACCGGGCTGGACCGGCTCGCAGAATGCGTGCTGCGCATAGCTGCGGGTTCGGTGCAGGACATCGCCGACCAACTGATCCGCGAACTCGTACCGGAAACCCAGCTCGACGACATCGCCCTCGTCGTCAAGCGCGTGCACTGACCTTCACCCGCCCGACCGAAGGCCGGTTCGCGCCGGGACGACGCGGGGCGTACGTCCCGGCGCGAATCTAGGCTTGGCATCGGCCCGACCTAGGAGCAGTCGGAACCGCAGAAGTCGTACCCGCTCGCCGTTCCGTCAAACGGCGATTCTCGGAGATTTCTACGCCGCGCGAGCGCGGCGGGTGCGCTTGGCGGCAACCACTTCGTCGCCAAGCTCAGCGAGCTCCGAGCGCTCGAGCTTCGACTTCAGCTCGGGGAACACTTCGGTCTCTTCTTCTCTGACGTGGTGCTTGATGCCGGCGGTGACCATGGCCACCGTGGCGCCGAACCCACCCTCGTCGACGAGCTCGTTCATCTTCGCGAGGCCGTCACGGGCGAGGCCATGCTCGGTCTCAGCTTCTTGTTCCTCGTCCTTGCCGACGCGCTCGGCGACCAACGGGTAGATGAGCTTCTCCTCGATCTCCATGTGCAGTTCGAGGGCGGCCGTCACCTTGTCGGTGGTCTTGCGCCGCTTCGCGCCGGGCTTGCTGTCCGCCAACTCCTTGAGCATCGCCGCAACCTCGCGATGATCGGCCTTCAGGATGGCGATCGGATCGTTCATGGCGTCCCTCTCTCTCGGTTGGCGTACGCACGATTGCGCGTACGCGGACTTCGATACCCGGCGCCACTCACATCAAACTGGTTTAGCGGCGAGCCGTGCAGGAGACGCGAGCCGACCTCACGCGGCCGCGCGTCGGCGGCGCGCGTTTCGCGAGCGCAGCAGCGCGAGCAGCTTGCGCTCCTCGACCAGGAGCCGGCGACTCCCGGTCGTCGCCGCGTCATGCCAACGGTCGGGCAACGATCCGTCGCGATACCAATCGATGACGACCGGATGCACATAGCTCGCTCGACATACGGCGCGCGTGTTCCGCAGGTGCGAGCTCACGACATCCAAGACCGCAACGAGCGTCTTGTCGGCCATCCGCTCCGATTCGGGAGGCGCCTCGGCCGCGAGATGATCGGCGGCGAGCAGCGTGCCCGCCCACGTCCGGAAATCCTTCGCCGTAACCGGGTGCCCGCTCACGGTACGGAGATACTCGTTGACATCCGATGACGAGATCGGGCGAGCCTCGCCCTCGTCGTCGACGTATTGAAAGAGCACCTGGCCCGGTAAGTCCTGACACTTGCGCACCACGGTGCGGAGACGGGGATCGGTCACGGTGACGTCGGAGGCGATGCCGTGCTTTCCCTTGAACGCGAGGCGCAGCGTGCCCGATGTGAACTTGGCGTGTCGGTTGCGCAGCGTCGTGAGTCCGTAGGAGCCGTTGTCGCGCGCGTACTCCTCGTTTCCGACCCGGACCAGCGTCAGCTCGAGCAGGCTCACCACCGCGGCCACGACCTTCTCGCGCGGTATGCCGGTGAGAGCGAGGTCGCGTGCGCGACCTGGCCCCGGGTTTTCCCCAGCGCCGCGCCGAACTCCTGCAGACGGTCGAACTTCTCCGCGTCGCGATGCGCGCGATAGGCGGCGTGGTAGCGATATTGCTTGCGCCCGCGCGCGTCGCGACCGGTTGCCTGTAGGTGGCCGGTTGGCTCCGCGCAGATCCAAACGTCTTCCCACGCAGGGGGAATGGCGAGCGCGCGAGCGTGCCGCATGGTGGCGGCGTCGCCGCGGTGTCCGTCGGGACCGATATAGGTGAACCCCGTGCCGGCACGCCGACGCCGGAAGCCCGGCATCGTGTCATCCGACCACTCGAGCTCCGGGGGCAGGTCTTCGGGATCAGTCAGCACGGATTTCGCCGTACCCGCCGGGTTCGCAGATCATGCGCAACCACTCGGCGCGGCTAATGCTTCTTCGCCTTGCCACCCTTGAACAGCTCTCGCCAACTCTTGGCCGTGATCTCGACGTCGTACTTCTTGGCGGCCGTCTTGATGCGGCGCCACGCCCGGTCGCGCTCGGCATCGGTCACGTCCTCGACCTGATCGAAGCGGGCGATGGCGTTGCGAACGTGCCGCGCGTCCGTCAGCGGTTCCTTCCGTTCCTTCGGGAACGCGAAGTCCTTGTCGTCCAGACGATTCTGCGCGGCGGTACTCATGCCGGCTCGCTTGGCCGGAGCCTTGCCGGCGCGTGAGGCCTTCTGCGCGGCACGCGCCTTCTTGAGGTTCCGCCGCGTGGCCGTCTTCTGCTTCTCGGTTGCCATGTCGACTCCTTTCGTATCTGGGCGATACCTAGTGCCCGAACACGCTGAGCTGCACGACGAAGCCCGCGAGCGCCACGCCCGCAAGTATCGCCATCGCGGCGCACACTGCGGCCAGCAGCAGCACGAGGTGCGCGGCCGCGACGAACGGAGAACGCGTCATGAAACCCTGCTCGGTCCGCGCCGCACGGCCGCCGACGGACGGAGACGTCGTCGTAGTCATCGCGGCGACCGGGCCCGAGCACTGCGGGCGGCTACGACCATGCCCACGGCCGCGAGGACTACTGCCGACAACAGCGGGATTGCGACGACTCTCATGACTCGACGATTCCCAACGCGACGGTCGGCAAACGTCGACAGAACTCGTTGTCCCGTCGAAGGAAGAGTCAGTCCAAGGTCATCGCAACGAGCGCGACATCGTCGCGATTCGGCGTGGTGTCGGCCATGGCGTCGAGAACGAAATCGCACAGGCCGTCGGCAGTGGCCGGCGCGACCGCACACACTTGGCGTAGGCGGTCAAGGCCGATGTCGATCGACTCACCTCGTCGTTCGACCAATCCGTCGGTATAGAGAACGAGGGTCGCGCCGGCATCGACCGGCGCGTGGCGCAGCCGGAACGAGTCGGCATAACCCAGCGGAGGGTCGCAGCCGTCGTCGAGCAGGCGCGTCGTGCCGTCGGGAGACCGCACGACCGCGGGCGGGTGTCCGGCCGAGGCGTAGCTCCATGTCAACGCCTTCGGATCGAGGACCCCGTACAGCGCCGTGATCATTGCGCCGCCTTCGAAAACCTTCACGACGCGGTTCAACCGATCGAGTACGACATCGGGCTCGGGTTCAGTGAGCGCGAGAGCGCGCAGGCTGAAGCGGACGGCCGCCATGTCGGCGACTGCGTCGAGGCCGTGCCCGGCGACGTCGCCGATGGCAACGCCCAACTTCCCGTCGGGGAGCGCCACGACCGCATACCAGTCGCCGCCGATCTCGGTCTCGGTTTCCGCGGCGCGGTGGCGCGCTGCGACACTGATCCCGGGCACGCCCGGCAGAACGGTCGGGAGCAACGACTGTTCGAGTGTCTGCACGAGGTGACGTTGCTGAGCCAGCGCCTCGCCGACCTCAGTCTCACGCAGTTGTCGCGCGGTGACGTCGATCGCAACACCAGTCGTCCCGATCGGGAGGCCGTCGTCGTCGACGAGCACCGTCCCGCGGCATTCGATCGAGTGGAGGGTCCCGTCGGCCCACGTCGTGCGGTGGAACAACACGTACGGTCCGGGTTCCGCCAGCGTGCGCGCTCGACGCGCGCAATGCATTCGGCGCGATCGTCGGGATGCAAGGCCCCAACCCAGTCCTCGAACGTGCCGCCGAAACCGCCCGGCGCCAGGCCGTGCATCTCTTCCAGGCGCGCGTCCCACGTGGTGGTACCCGACGCCATGTCCCAGGTCCAGCATCCGAGCTGCGCAGCTTCAATCGCCAGCGCCAGACGCTGCTCTGCGATGCCAAGAACCGCAGGCGCCACATCCGGTCCCTTCGACCCCACGCCCGCGACCCCTCAGCTCTGCCCGCTATCGGGAGGAGCGCGAGTCTCGCCCGAACGAAGGCGGGCCGACAACTCGCCGCGCGCGAAGACCGAACCGCGGTTGACGAATCCGACGGGCTCGACCTCGCGCTCAGAACGGATCTCGACACTGCCCACGGAACCGGTCGAGAGTAGGTAACTGATGACGAGCCCGACCTCCGCAGCCCGACAGGAGTTGGCCGGAACTGTCGCATTGGTGACCGGTGCATCGAGTGGTATCGGTGCGGCCACTGCGCTCGCGCTCGCCGCGCAGGGTGCTGCAGTCGCGCTCGCGGCTCGCCGAAAGGACCGGCTCGACGAGGTCGCGGCCACGGTACGCGCCGCGGGCGGCACCGCTCTGGTGTTGGAGTGCGACGTCACCGACGAAGCGCAGGCCACCGACGCCGTCGCGCAGACCGTCCGTGAACTCGGCCGCTTGGACACGCTCATCAACAACGCAGGCGTGATGTTGCTCGGCCCCATCGTCGACGCTCCTCTGGCGGAGTGGAAGCAGATGGTGGAGCTGAACATCCTCGGCCTGCTCTACTGCACGCACGCCGCGCTCCCCACCTGTTGCAAGCGGCGGAGGACGACCCGCGTCACGTTGCCGATGTCGTCAACATCAGTTCAGTTGCCGGCCGCTTCGCCCGCACCGGCAACGGCGTGTACAGCCTCACCAAGTTCGGCGTCGGCGCGTTCAGCGAATCGCTCCGCCAAGAGGTCACCAAGCGCTATGTGCGCGTGTCGTTGGTCGAACCCGGCGCCACCGCGACGGAGCTCGCGAGCCACAATCGCGACGAGATCCTGACGGCAATCAGGTCGCAGTTCGGCCAGACGATGGAAGCCGACGACATCGCCGACGCGATCACCTACATCGTGACCCGGCGCCGCGAAGTGATGCTCAACGAGATCCTCATCCGCCCCACCGAACAAGAACGATGACCCCAAAACGAACTGGCGTGAGTTAGGTGCCATATAGGCGCCTAGCTCACGCCAGTTCGAGGGGTTGGTGGGGAGTTAGTCGTTCGCGAGGCCGACTCGATGGGCGACGGCGGCGGCCTCGGCGCGGTTGGAGACGCCGAGCTTCGTGAGGATGTTCGAGACGTGCACGCTCGCTGTCTTCTGGTTGATGAACAACGCTTCCGCGATCTGGCGGTTCGTGCGACCGTCGGCGACGAAGGCAAGAACCTGCAACTCGCCGCGGCGTGAGCGCGAACGGCACCGGCGCCGACTCCTCCTGGAGATCAGCTACGCCCGGCGGGACCGCGTTCGCGGCCACGACATCGATGTCGACGCGCGCCCAACGCGCCACTCGATCGACGTCGGCCCGGAGCGACACCGCCCGCAGCCGGTCGGCCACCGCGGCCGCGGCCCGCAACTGCGCCTCGATCTCGGCTCGGGGCGCCTGCGCCGAAAGCAGCGCCTCGGCCAGGCGCACCCGCGCTTGCGCTTCCGGATACGGCTCGCCGATCTCCTGCCAGGTCTCGACCGCGAGTCGCCATGCATCAACGTCGTGTACACCGTCGAGCCGTCGGCGTTCCGCCGCGATCGACGCGAGCTCACCGCGGGTGCGCGGCGCGAGCGTGCCGGCTGCATCGAGCTCGACCAGCAGGCGAGCGCCGCGAGGAACGGTTCGGCCAGACGAAGTGCTTCGGCGGTGCCGTCGTCGTCATGGCGCGCGGGCGTCTTCGGCGAGATCGGCCGCGATCTCGACTCCGAGACGCACGGCGGGCTCGCCGTAGAAGCTGTCGTCGGCGGCGTTGGCGCTGCGCACTACCGCGGCCGCGGCGTCGATTGCGGCGCGCCGGTCGCCCTGGGCCGCGAGAACCTCCGCCCGCGCCATGTGCGCGGGCGCTCCGTGCTGCACGTCGTCCGCCTGCGTGGCGAGTTGGAGTGCGGGAACGAGATGCCGTTCCGCGCCCGCAACGTCGCCCCGCGCCAGTAGCAGCCGGGCGCGCACAGTGTGCACCCGGAGCGCGGCCATGCTCTGCGCATCGGAAGCGAGGGCGGTGCTCGTCGCGTCGTCGACATCGTCCCATTCCCCGAGCTGGAACGAGATCATCGCCGCGTTCGCGAGCAGATAGCTGCCGTACGCGCGGTGGAAGCCCAGCCGGCGCGCGAAGGTGGCGCCTTCGCCGCAACCTGCAGGGCCTCGTCGAGACGGCCGGCTTCGAGCAGCGTTTCGGAGAGATTGACGTAGGCCCGGCAAGTGTCGTCGACGTTGTCGACGTCGCGCGCGATCTGCAGCGCCTCGTTGAGCAACGCAATACCCTCGTCGAACTGACCGAGCCCACCGAGCGCGGTGCCGAGAGAGTTCCGCGCGTGACCTCCGGTCGTGCGGTCACCGGTCTCGGCCGCGACCTTGATCGCCTCTCGGCACACGTCGGCGGCTTCCGCGTTGCGCGACATCAACATCAGCGCTTGGCCGTAGGCGGAAAGGGCGCGGGCCCGTTGCATGGTCGGCGGCGACGCGGGACACGTCAACAGCGCTTCTTCGTAGGTAGCCAGCGCGACGATCGGGCCGCCGCCGAACCACAGGAATCGACCGCGCCGCACGAGCAGTGTGCTCACCCGGAACGGATCGCCGATCTCGCGCGCCTCCGCGACCGCGGTATCGATCAAGTGGAGCGCCCGATCGGTGTCGGCCATCAGATACGCGGTGTCGGCGAGTCGGTGCAACACCTCCAGGTGGTCGAGCGGTAGATCGGCGCGATCTCCCGGCGCGGTCGACCACAAGCTGAGCGCGCGCTCGTAGTGCCCGCGCGCTTCGGGGACGGCGGCAACGCGTTCGGCTTCGAGTGCGGCCGCAATCGATGCCGCGAGCGCGGGCCCAAGATCGTGGGCGGCGTACCAGTGATGCGCCAGCAGCGCGGACACCCCCGCGCGGTCACCGGTCGCGAGCTCGGGATGCTCGCTCAACGCGCGGGCATACGCGGCATGAACCTCGACGCGCTCGCCGGGGAGCAGCTCGTCGTACAACACCTCCTGCAGCAGCGCGTGCCGGAACGTGTACTCGTGCTCGCCGGTGGGTTCGATCAACTGTTGTGCGATCGCCTCCCGCAACTGTTCACGCAACTGCGCGTCGTCCCGATGCGCCACCGTCGCCAGCAGTCCGTGGTGCACGGTACGACCGGCCGCGGCCGCGAGCCGCAAGAGCTCCTGGGTCTCGTCGGAACAGGCCTCGACGCGCACCAACAGCACATCGCGCAACGACGGCGGGAGCTCGGTCGACGAGAGGCGCGCCGAGTTCAAGTTTCCGCCCGCCGCGACGAGCTCCTCGGTGAAGAAGGCATTGCCGTCGGAGCGCGGTGAATATCGCGTCGACCGTGTCGGGGCTCGGGTTCTCGCCGAGTATGCCGTGCAGCTGTGCCGCGACATCGTCGCGGTCGAATCGTTCGAGATCGATCCGCTCGGCCCGCCCGCTGCGCTCGAGCTCGGCGAGCCACGGCCGGAGCGGATGGCGCCGGCTGAGCTCGTCGGCGCGGAATGTGGCGACGATCGCGATGCGGGCCACACCCAGTTGGTGGATGAGATACGCGAGCAGGTCGCGCGTCGATCGATCGGCCCAGTGCAGATCCTCGATGAGGAGGAGCAGTGGTTCGTCGAGCGCGAGTCGCTCGAACAAGCCGAGCACGACCTCGAAGAGGCGGCTCGCGCCGCCGGATGCGTCACCTTGGGTGTCGATACCCGGAGCCTCGAGCTCGGGCACCAGCCGCGCGAGCTCGGCCGCCGCGGGACCGGCGTGCGCGCGAATAGCACCGGCGCCGTCCTCGCGCACGAGAGCCCGCAGCATCTCCACCATCGGCCCGAAGGGAGGGCCGGCATCGCCGAGATCGATGCACGTTCCGGTGAGCACCCGCCACCCGGGCATGCGGGTTGCGAACTCCCGCAGGAGCCGGGTCTTGCCGACTCCGGCCTCGCCGCCGACGACGACCGCCGTCACTTCGCCCGACGCGGTGCGGGCGGCCGCGGCTTCGAGGCGCTGCAGTGGCCCGGCCCGTCCGATGAACGCAGGACTCGAGACCCTCGGTGCCACCGGGTCCATTGTCGCCGACCCGTCCGGCGTCATGCCACCTTATTGATGCGACCCGTTTCCGGCGCGGCGTCGGGACGCGTGGCCAGCACGGTGGTCGGCGGCATCTCGGTTGCGTCGGCGTTCTCCAAGGCCGTGAGGTCGAGCGTGACGGCCTGACGACGGTTCGCCCGGAAGAACAGGTGCAGACGACCGCGGCGCGCGGTCGCGGCGAGTGCGGCTTGACGATCGGCGACGAGCTGGCGGGGTGTGTTCATCGGCATGGATTGCACGGCGGTCTCCTGATTGGCGCTCTCGGGCGGTGTTCCTTCACGATGCGCCTAAGCCGGGGATCGGACATCGGGACAACGCCCACACCTGCGCCGCGGAACGCCTCAGATCCGACCCGACCGCGCCTTAGGCCGCCTCAGTTCCGGCCCGACCCGCCTTAGATCGGGCCTAAACCTGCGTTGCGAGCCCCGTTGCGGGAACACCGGCCGCCGGGCGCGCGTTGCGCGAAGCATGTCGTTGCATGTGGTGGCCACCGCGGTGGGCGGGCCGGAAGTACTCGAGCTCGTCGACGAACCCGATCGGAGCCCGGGGGTCGGTGAGGCCGTGCTTTCCGTGCGCGCCGCCGGCGTCAATCCCGTCGACTTCAAACGTTACGGCGGCGGCATGGGTCCGCCGCCGGCATTTCCCCTCCACCTCGGATCCGAGGCCGCGGGCGTGGTCGAAGCGGTCGGACCCGACGCGATCGGGCCGCGCGGACCGGTGGCGGTCGGCGACGAAGTGATCGCCTTCCGCATCGACGGCGCCTACGCGGAGCGACTGGTCGTGCCCGCGAGCGCGTTGGTGCCGAAACCCACCAACCTCGAATGGGCCGCGGCATCTGCGCTCATGCTCACCGGCGCAACCGCGATCCATGCGCTGACCACGGTCGAGGTCGGCACGGGCGACGTGCTGCTTTTGCACGGCGGCGCGGGCGGCGTTGGGATCATGGCCATTCAGATCGCGGTCGACCGCGGCGCGCGCGTCATCGCGACCGCGAGCCCGACGAACCATCAGTTCCTGCGCGACCTCGGCGCCGAGCCGGTCGAGTACGGACCCGGCCTCCTCGAACGCGTTCGTGCCCTCGCACCCGATCGGGTCGACGCCGCGATCGACGCGGTCGGAACCACAGAAGCGTTGGCCGTTTCCCAGGCTCTCGTGACGGATCCCGCGCGCTTCACGACAATCGTCGGCACCCCCGCCGCGTTCCAGGCCGGGATCAAGGTGCTCGGCGGCGCGCCCGGCGCCGACCCTGGCACCGAGATCAGGAGCGCCGCCCGCCTCGAGCTCGTCGACCGCGTCACTGCGGGATCACTGCATGTGGTGGTCGCGCGGACGTTCCCTTTGGCCGATGCCGCGGCCGCACACCGCGAACTCATGACCGGTCACGTACGCGGCAAGATCGCCCTCGTTCTCTAGGCGACGGCGTCCTTGCGGTGCGGCAAGACCCATCCCGCGCGGGAAGTGGCACGTGTAGCCGTTCGGGTAGTGCTCCAGGTAGTCCTGGTGCTCCGGTTCCGCTTCCCAGAACGGGCCGGCGGGAACGACCTCGGTGACGACCTTGCCCGGCCAGAGCCCCGACGCTTCGACATCGGCGATGGTGTCTTCGGCGACGCGCCGCTGCTCGTCGTCGACGTAGAAGATCGCCGAGCGGTAGCTCGAGCCGATGTCGTTGCCTTGCCGATTCACCGTGGTGGGGTCGTGGATCTGGAAGAAGAACTCGAGCAGGTCGCGGTACGAAGTGACGTCGGGATCGAACGTGATCTCGATCGCCTCCGCGTGTCCCTCGTGATTGCGATACGTCGCGTTGGCGACGTCGCCGCCGGTGTATCCGACTCGCGTCGACAACACTCCGGGGCGCTTGCGGATCAGGTCCTGCATGCCCCAGAAGCAGCCGCCGGCCAGGATCGCCTTTTCGGTGCGCTCACTCATTTCACTGCCTCCTTGGCGTCCGTGGGCTTCTCGAACACCTTCTTGTATTTCCCGTACCCCTCGGCATCGAGCTCTTCGTAGGGCACGAAGCGCAGCGCGGCCGAGTTGATGCAGTAGCGCAGACCGCCCTCGTCGGCCGGTCCATCGTCGAAGACATGGCCGAGATGGCTGTCGCCGTGCGTCGACCGGACTTCGGTGCGTTTCATCCCGTAGGTCGTATCGGTCTTCTCGACAACGTTGGCGGGCTCGAGCGGACGGGTGAAGCTCGGCCATCCGCAGCCGCTGTCGAACTTCTTGACCGACGCGAACAACGGCTCCCCGGACACGATGTCGACGTAGATGCCCGCTTCCTTCTTGTCCCAGAACTCGTTGTCGAAGGCCGGTTCGGTCGCCGCTTCCTGGGTCACGGCGTACTGGCGCTCGTCGAGCTTGGAGATCGCCTCGGGATCCTTGCGGTACTCGTCGGCCATCTCGGCCCTCCTGTTCGCGGTCCCTTAGTTCTACGCCGATGCCGGCCTCGATGCGAGGCCGACATCGGCATAGCTCGGCTAGACGGCGACGATGCCTTCGCCACCGATGGCGTTGGACACGGTAACGCTGCCGATTTCGGTCAGTGAACCGTCACTGTTGATCCGGAACTCGTCGACGATGCCGTTGGCGCCGGTCTGCGAGTAGAGGTAGTGACCATGCGCACCGATTGCGGCATCGACCGAACCGGCGTCGGTGGTCGTGTTGCCGAGGTCAGTCAACGCGCCGCCCGAACCCGACCGGACCTGCGTGAGCGATCCGCTACCGGCGTTCGATGCGTAGAAGTTGCCGTTCGCACCGACGATCCAGCACGTCGCGGCCTGGTTCGTCGCAACGCTGTGCAGCGCCGTGAGTGTTCCGTTGCCGTGCAATGCGAAGGTCGCGACTGCGTTCGTTCCGGCCTCGGTGGCGACGAGGTTGCCCGCGCCGTCGAACGTGACCGCGAAGGGAACCGTGCCGGCTTCGGTGTTCACAACGGCCTGCGACAGCGAGCCGAAGAAGCCGATGCGGAACACGTCGATGTTGTTTCCGTTCGCCTTGGTCGTGACGATGAGGCGCGAGCCGTCCGGAGAGAATGCAACTTGTCCGGGCGTGTTCACGAACTCCGGCGTCGCGGTCGTGTCGAGACCGAGCGCGCGGTGTGAGAACAGCGGGAACAGTTCGTTCCCGAAGATGCCGTAACCCTGCACCGAACCGCCGGCACGTGCGTTCAACACGTACACGAGGTTCTGGTCGACGGCCACGCTCACGGGGAAGTCACCGAACGACGGGATGACCTGGCGCAACTTGAGCCGGTCGCCGTTCACGGAGAACGTCGACACCGTGTTGCTCCCCGCGTTCACTGCGAAGAGAAGCCCGTGTTGGTCGTCGTACGTCAACGAACCTTGGGAAGCGAGATGGTCGACTACGGAGCCGGCGAGCACGCCTCCCTTGCCGCCCGTCGGATAGGTCCCCGCGAGCGAGAGGGTGCCGTTGTCGGAGCGGTCGTACGCGACGACGGCGTTGCCCGACGGGTTGTCGGTCTGCACGAACACAACGTGGTCGGCGCCGCGCTCGAATCGATCGCCGGATGAATGACTCGATGAATTGGCGAAGGCCGGCGTCGCGAATCCGGCGACTACGGCGACGGCGAGCGAGGAAGCCGCAGCGATACGGCGTAGGGATCTCATGCACTACCTCCGAGAGGAGTTGGTCATTGGTCGTGATGCAGTGCGTCGAGCTCCCGATCCGTTACAACTTCTTTGTCGATCTTGCGCACTGGGGAAGTTGTAACGAAATCTGGTCCCGGCCGACTGTGCTCGGTGGGACCGCGCGCATACGATCCGGCCGGTGGACCGGCTCGACTTCTCCGACGACGACGTCTTGGTGAAGGCCCTCGCCGCGCGCGACTCGGATGCGTTCGCGTATTTGTTGGACCGCTACCACGCGTCGCTGGTTCGGCTCGCGCAGCAATACGTCCCGAGTCACGCGGTCGCCGTCGAGGTCGTGCAGGAGACATGGTTGGCGGTGATCGACGGGATCGATCGCTTCGAACAACGCTCGAGTCTGAAGACGTGGTTGTTCCGAATCCTCGTCAACATCGCGCGCTCGCACGGCGTCAAGGAGAACCGCTCGATTCCCTTTGCCACCACCGCCGTGCTCGAAGAGGAGCCCGCCGTGGATCCGCGCCGCTTCCGCCGCGGTTTTCGTGAGCGCGGCGGCTGGAAGCGGCCGCCGAACCCGTGGTCGGAGCCGGAGCAACGCGCCGTCGACGCGGAGACGCTCGCAACGATCCGCGCCGCGATCGATCGCCTTCCGCCGGAACAACGCGAAGTGATCACCATGCGCGATCTGTTGGGGTGGTCGGCAGCCGAGGTGTGCGAGGCGCTCGAAGTCAGCGACGCGAACCAGCGCGTGCTGCTGCATCGGGCGCGGTCGAAGGTCCGAGGGTCGCTCGAGCTTCACTACGATGTGGAGCGAGAATCATGAGCGCCGCGGCTGCCTACATGTGTCGACAGTTTGTCGAAGACGTCACCGCCTACCTCGATGGCGCGCTTCCAGACTCAGTCGTCGTGCTCATCGAGAGCCACCTCGCCGACTGCCCGCACTGCCGTGAGTACCTGCAAGAGATGCGGCTCACCGTGATCAAAACCCGAGCCCTCGACGAGGTCGATGTCGATGCGATGCCCGCCGATCTGCGCGACCGGCTACTGAGGGCTTTCCGCGACCGCGACGAGTAACGCCGTGTCGACCGCCGGGCGCAGCCTCGCCGGACAGGACACTCTCGTCGCGTGCTGGCGCGCCCTCGGACAGAACTCGGCCGGCGCGCGGATCACGAACTCGTCCGCGGCGATCGCCGCCGTGTTCCCCGCCTGGGCACCGTTGAACAACGCGATCGCGCTCGACGCGCGCGCCGGCGCGGCAGACGTCGCGACGGAGATCGCGGCCGTTTACACCGAGGCCCAAGTCGACGCCTGGGCGTTGTGGATACCGAGCCCCGCGACCGCACTGGATGCACCCGACGTCGTGCGCGAGGTCGGCAACCTGCAGCGCGACACGACAACGCTGGTCATGGACACGACCTTGACGAACCGAAATCGTCGTCACGACCATGTCGTCCCCGCCTCCGTCGCCGCGGTCGCGAGTCTCGACGATGAACCCATACCCATGGCCGAGCTCGGCCCGGCCGAGACGGCGCCCGGACTGACGGCGTGGGCGATGCTACAAGATGATGTCGCGGTCGCGGCCGGCTGGAGCTTCGTCCACGGCAACGACTGTGGGATCTACGCAGTGGAGACGTTGCCCGACTGGCGGCGCCGCGGCCTCGCCCGATCACTCGTCGAGCACATGCTCGCCGACGCGTTCGACCGCGGTGCGCGAACCGCGAGCCTGCAATCGACGCAGATGGGCCAACGTCTCTACGAATCGCTCGGCTTCGAGCCTGCGGGTCGCTACGAGGAATGGACCTCGCGGTAGCCAGTTGCCGCCGCGGTCAGAGATGCAGTGTGAATCCGGGTGCGAGCTCCCCGGCGTCGGCCTTCGAGCTCGGACCGGCCTTCGAGCTCGCAGCAGCCTTCGAGCTCGGACCGGCGGTCGCGCTCGGATCGGTTGATGTCGAAGTCGATGTAGAGCTGTCGGGCTTCGGTGCGGGATGAGTCAGCGCGTAGTACGTGTCACCCCGGTGGCGAGCCGCGCACGCGGCCTCGGCGCGCGTCCAACTCGTCTGTAGCTGCGGAGCGCCACTCGCTCCCGCTGCACCAACCGTCACACCGAATCCTTCCGCACAAGACTCGCGATATCCGACATCGACTGCTCCCGACACTGGGTTGAGCCACAAAAGTCCGAGGACCGACCCAATTCGCCCAGCGCCGGGAGCGTTCTCGCGTCAGACCACCGCGGCCGCCGGCGTGAGCACGTCGTCCAACCAGGCGCCGATGGCGCCGGTGATCTCCTGCCAGCCGTCCTCCACCATGTGGAGGTGGGCCCGGCCCGCGAACTCGAGGTAGTCGGTGCGCACGTCGGAGTGCTTGTACTTCTTGAAGTTCGCCTTCACCGTCGCGGGCGGAATGGTGTGGTCGTGTTCTCCTGCGACCATCAACAGCGGAGCCCGCGTGGAGTTCTTGTAGTCGACCTCGGCCGGCGAGTGCAGCGTGAAGTTCTCGAAGCCGTTCTCGAAGAAGATCCGCCCGGTCTCGGGTACGGCGTAGCGCTCGTACGCGGCGGCGGCGGCTTCGGGGGTGAACGTATTCGTGAAGCCGTAGTTGAACTGGTCCGCGGTGAGCGTCACCACACCGTGCCGGTTGCCGGGCTTGCTGATCGCCGGGCCCGCGGACTTCAACGACGACAACGCAACATGCAACACGCCCTTCGGCGCGGCCGGATCGAGCGCGACACCCGCGACGCCGAGTCCGCGGTCGAGGAGCAGCTCGACCAACAGGCCACCGAACGAGTGACCGATCAGCACCGGCGGCTGATCGAGCTTCTCGATGAGCGCCGCGTAGTGGTCGACGATCTCTTGGATGCCAAGGCCGGCCAACTCGTCCGTGTCGGCGCGCAGCTCTTCGACATCGCCTTCCTTGCGGGGCCATTCGGGGGCGGTCACGGCGTAGCCGGCCGCGGTGAAGTAGTCGACGTAGTTCTCCCAACTACGCGCTGCTGAGCCATGCACCATGGATCAGCATCATCGGCGGCTTGCTGGCCTGTGTGGTCTCCGTGCTCATTGCGTCTCCTTGTTCGATCAACGCATTCACGTTGATGACGGTGAAATCAGACGAGTACGTCTCGACCATTGGCCGAGAACGTGGGTGTTACCGAGGCTGCATCGGTTCGTGACGGGGTTGGGCGCTGCCACGGCCACCGCCCCGTCACCTCGGCTCCGATGGTGAAGGAAAGGAAGGTTCGGATCACGACGATCACCGCGAGGATGCCGACGGATCGGAACGACGGATCTACGCCGACCGTGCGGATGATGTCGCCGGCAACCAGCACTTCGAGGCCGAGAAGAATCCCTTGCCCGACGCTGCGGCGCGCTTCGATGTTCGCGGCCGGTCGATCACCGGTCGGTTGGATCGAGCGGATCAGCGCGCCCAGGGAAACGAGCACCCCGAGCACGATCACACCGACTCCGACGGCCTCGACCGCTTTTCCGATTGTCTGGATGATCTCCGCGAAATCCATCGTGCGCAATCACACGTCTGTCTGACGGCGCCCGAGCGAGAGCGGGTACGTGCGGGTACGGCCGATGAGCAGCGGATCGTCCGAGAGCGAGATCCCGTCGACCAGGCGCACCGGGTCGAAGAACAATCCCTCCTCGGCCACCTCGCTCTTCACCACGAGGCGGTCGAGCCGCAGCGTCCCCAACTGAACCTGTCGCCGATCGGCGGGCCACTGCGCGTTCGCGTCGTTCGTGATGTCGCCGGGTTCGGCGATCGCGAGCTGCAACGTGAACACGACCGGTTCCGTAGCCAACCGCAACGCGAGCTCGTCGGCCAGGTAGTTCGGCCCGACCTTCGCGGTCTCGACCTCGTCGAGTTTCTGCACTCCTGCTTCCGGCACCCACGTGTAGCGGCCCGCGCGTGCGGTACCGAGCGCATCATGGAAGATGAACGCGTCGACCGCGAAATAGTTCAGGGTCGAGTAGCTGACGGGCATGCCGTGGGTCTGGATGCCATGCACGAACGAACGCGCCGCGTCGTGCTCGGCGAGATACGCCTCGGGTCCGGGACCGTTGGGCGAGATCGCTTCGAGAAAGTCGGCGAACTCGTCGACGGTCCGACCGGGAAATCCGTTGATCGAATGGGCCAGGAGGTCGGTCGTCGAACCGTCGGGCAGCCGGAACTGCACTGCCAGCCCTCGCGGATTCGACTCGGGCGCGGCGTCGGGATGCGACGCCCCGCCGGGAAAGTTCGAGAAGCGCACGACGACCTCGACCGGCTCCCCCGCGAGGTGCCCGGCCCGGCTGACGGACTTCGCTTCCGGGGTGGCCGTGAACGAACCGCGTGCGACCACTCCCTTGGCGTGCGCAGCTCGGCGGCGGGGCGCGGCCCCGAAGTTGGCGTCGAGTGCGTTGATCGTTCGTTCGAACACATCGGTGTGGAGAGCGGAATCGGATTGCGTCACAGCGGGCTCCTCGGGTCATGTCGTGCGCTTGGTGGTGCGGAGCGTACGAATGACAGGTACCGCTTGACTCGCGTCAAATGACTCGATCCCACGCGAGTCTTGGAAGCCGGCCTCGGCTCAGCCGCGGGGTGACGAGCCGAGAGCCTTCGCGAGCTGGGCCCGCGACGTGACTCCCAGCTTCGGGAACATGCGATACAGATGGCCGCTGACGGTGCGCGGGGAGAGATAGAGACGCTCGGCGATCTCTTTGTTGCTCAAGCCTTCGAGGACGAGAGAAGCGATCTGCATCTCCTGCGGCGACAGCGATTCGCGCGCGTCGCGCGCGTCGCCCGCCGGGACAGACCGGTTCTCGCCCGCGGCGCGGGAGCTCGACGCGGGCCCGCTCCGCCCACGGGAGCGCTCCCAGCAGATCGAACTCTTCGCACGCGCGCCGTAGCGGCTTGCGCGACTCCGTCACGCGTCCGTTGCGCCGCAGCCAGGTCCCGTACGCGAACAGGAGTCGTCCGTGCTCGAACGGCCAGTCACTGAGATCGGCATCAAGGGCGGCCAGGAAGTAGCCTTCGCTGTCGGCGGGCTCGGCCAGGAGTGCGCGGGCATAGCGCATCGCGATCTGTACACCATCGGACGCGGTTTGAGCGGCGAGCGGTTCGAGCTTCGCGAACTCCGCCCGCGCGGCTGCGATCTGTCCGCTCTGCGCGGCGACCTCGGCCAGCGTGCCGATGGCCCAGCACGCTTGCATGCGTTGATGGACCGGATCACCGATTTGATAGATCCGCCAGAGGCGCTCGAACGTGTTCGCGGGCTGTCCGGCGCCGGCATCCGACGTGGCCCGTGCGACCTGCACGAGCGTCAGGCCGATCGACGCGCGGTTTGCGGCACCGATCTGCTCCGCCCGCGCGGCCAGCGTGAGCATGGTCTCCTCGTCGCCGCGAATGCCGGCGATCATGGCTTGCGCCGCCAGACCCGACACTTGCGCCTCGGGCTGACGCGTGTCCTCGGCGAGCCGCACGCACTCTTCGGCCGCGGGCGCGGCGACATGCCAACGGCTCCGACGAAGCGCCGCCCACGCCGTCAACATCAGGGCTTGGGCGAGTAGCGCCAGACGGCCCTGTTCGCGCAATCCCTCGGCCGCGGCGGAACAGAAGACCTCGGCCTGCGCGAACGCGGCCCACGCACGCGGCCGCGTGCCCCAGCAGCAACAGGTTGTTGGGATCCTCGCCCGGTTGAGGCGGGCGCGGCGTAAGGATGTCGATGACCTCGTTGCCGCAACGCAACGGGGCGGCGTACGCGTGGATCACGAGTCGGCGAGGATCTGTCGCCGGGAGGTCCAGCTCGTCGGTGGCGGTGATCGACGCGCAGCTCGACTTCCGGGCCGAAGTCGAGACTCCAGCATCGGGTCGCGGCGCGCAGCAGAAATCGCAGCGCCAGGTCGGGGTCGTCCTCGGCTCGTGCTTGTTCGGCAAACTCGATCAACGCGTCGATGCGCGGGATTCCGCCGAGCATGACCGCGTCGGAGCGCTCCCGAACGGCCTCCCAACGGAGTTGATCGTGCCGGCCGAGCTCGATCGCCCCGGCGTCGCGTAGAAACCGCTCGCTGAGGTTCGTACGACCGATCTCGTAGGAGAGCTCGGCCGCGAGAACCAGGCGACCACCCAGCAGAACTTCCGACGAGCTGAGACTCGCGGCGCGCTCCAGCGCGGCGACCGCGGCCGGGATGCTGCCGCGCTGTTGCGAACGCGACGCCGCAAGATCGAGTTCGGCGGCGACGTTCTCACTCGCGCCCACGATCGACGCGGCCCGATGCCACACGGCCCGATCGGGATCGCTGGCCATGACCCGGGCCAGCGCGCCATGGGCCGCCTGTCGCGCCGCGCGTCCCGCCGACTGGTAGATCGCCGAACGCATCAGTGGATGGCGAAAGTGCACTGCAGTTCGGTCGAGCTCGATGAGGCCGCTCAACACGGCCGGGTCCAGATCGTCGATCTCCGTGTCTACCGACCGCCACGCCGAACACGCGGCCAGAGCTTCGGCGATGCTGCCGGAGTCGTTCAACGCGACCAACAGCAGAAGGTCGCGCGTGACGGCCGGCAACGTCGATGCCCGAGCCGCGAATGCTCGCTCGAGGCGGTCGGTCATCGGGAGTGGGGTCGGCAACAACGTGTCGACGTCGGCGTCGGTCACTGATTTCGGAAGCTCGAGCAGCGCCAGCGGATTCCCCGCGGCCGCGGCGAGCATCGACTGTCGCGTACGCGCACTCATCTTCGCGTCGGCGAAGTCGAGCAACGCACCGGACGCGATATCACTCAAGGGTTCGAGCACGAGCTCCGATAGCCCGCTCTCCGCGAACGGGTCGTCGGCGACCGGTCGCGTCGCCAACAGGACGAGGATCGGATCCGCGTCGACGCGCCGGGCGATGAACGCCAACGCTTCAGCCGATGAACGGTCGATCCACTGGGTGTCGTCGACCAGCACCACCACCGGTCGGTGCGTCGCAAGCTCGGCAACCAGGTCCAAGACTGCGAACGCCACTCGGTAGATCTGCGGTGCATCGGTATCGCGCAGGCCGAACGCGCCGAGGATCGCATCTCGCAGCGACGGTGCGAGTCGGTCGACGTCGTTCATCACCGGCCGCAGCAACTTGTGCAGCGCCGCGAGCGGAAGACTCGTTTCCGACGGGATGCCCGCGGTTCGCAGCACCAACCATCCGAGCTCAGCCGCTTGGTCGGCGACCGCGGCCAGCAACGCCGTCTTTCCGAGACCGGGCGCCCCGCTGATCACGAGACTTGCACCCTGCTTGGGTGCGTCGGAGATCAGGCCGCCCAGTTGATCGAGCTCCGCTTCCCGGCCGAGCAAGATCCCGGTCGCCATGGTTTGACGCCCTCTCCGACAGTTCGGCGACAAACGTCGACGAACCGCGAGCGCACTCTAACGGGCCGCGCCGGGGTCAGAAACGAGGAAGGCGGCGCGCGGCCCACGGCCGCGCGCAGCCGGCGCCAGACGGGTCAGCCGGTTGTGGTGTACGCGGCGATGCCGATGATGGGCGCCGTCGGCGGGTTGCTCGCGAGGCTGCCGAGGAACGCCTTGTTGGAGAAGTCGAACACTCCCCCGTCGGATGCGACCATCGAGATAGCCGTTGCCGAAGGCGACGAGCCCGTTGACCGGCTTGTTCAGCGCGGCGCTTCCCATCGAACCGCGGAATGGGGCGTCGAACGCGAACACGCCTCCGTCCGACGCGAGCAGCCAGTAACCGCGGTTGTCGGGCGTTGCCGAGATGCCGACGATCGGCTTGTTCAGGTGCAGGTTGCCCGTCGATCCGTGGAACCGTGCGTCGCCGAAGCTGAACACGCCACCGTCGGATCCGACCATGAAGTAGCCCTTGCCTGTGGGCGTCGCGACCGAAGCAACGATCGGTCCGTTCAGCACCGCGGCCGACATGTCACCGAAGAAGTGCGCGTCGCCGTACGCGAACGCGCGGCCGCGATTGGTGAACAGCCAGTAGCCATTCCCCGACGGCGTCGCGGAGATCGTCGACACCTGTTCGCCGGCCCGCAGCGCGGGATGGCCGCCGTGATCTCCGGCGGCACCGAAGTGAGAAACGTTTCCGAGCGCGTCGGTCACCCAGTAACCCGCACCGTCGCGACGCGGCGCGATTGCCACCGCACCGCCGGGCGCGCTCCCGAACGCGCCGGCACCGAACGCGTACACATGCCCGTCGTGGCCGAGCATCCAGTACCCGGAGCGGGACGGCCCGCTCTGGCCGTGCTGCGACGACGCGATCTTCACCGTGTTCGACCAGTCCGACCACGCGCCATCACCGATCGCGCTCGACGCGCGTACGCGGAACTTGTACGAGCCGGGCGCGAGGTTCGAGAAGGTCGCCGATGTTGCCGAACCCGACACGGTGACCGTCGCGCTGCCCGGGGAACGTGCGGCGACGTAACGAGTGATCGACAAGCCGCCGTTTGACGGAGCACTCCACGACACCTTGGCTCCGGTGGTTCCGTGCAAGACCGCAAGCGGGGCACCGGGTGCCGCGGGAACGGTCGCGGGTACGAACGCGTTCGACGGGCCCGACAGCCCGCTTGTACCGACGGCATTGGTCGCCGTAGCCGTGCACTGGTACGTTCCGCCGTTCGTCAGGCCCGACACCGAGATCGGCGAGGTCGCCGAAGATGCGGAGCCGGAAGCGCCGCCGCCCGACGACGTGCACGACACCGTGTACTGACTGATGGCCGAACCGCCGGTGTTCGTCGGCGCGGTGAACGACACCGATGCCGACCCGTCGCCCCGGGTCGCGATGAGGTTCGCCGGTGCGACGGAAACCGTCGCCGCGCCGAAGGTGTTCGACGCGGCGGACGGAGCACTCGTACCCACCGCGTTCGCGGCCGTGACCGTGCACTGGTAGGTATGGCCGAGCGTCAGACCCATCGCGGAAACAGGACTCGCCACATCGAAGCCCGAACCGGGATCGCCGCCGTCGGAAGAGAGGCACTTCGCCGTGTACCCGGTGATCACCGCGCCGCCGTTGTTCGCGGGCGCCGTGAACGAGACCGAAGCCGACGTGTTGCCCAACGCCGTCGCAAACGTGGCGGAGACGTTTGTCGGAGAGTCAGGAACCTGGGCGGCAGACGCGCCCGGGACAACACCCGTCGACAGCTCCGACACCGAACCCGCGCCCACAACGTTCGTTGCCGTCACCGTGCAGAAGTACAGATGCCCGTTCGTCAGAGCTGACACCACGACGGGACTCGTCGCGCCCGACGCGTTTCCGATTACGCCACCGTCGGTCGAGTGACACGTCGCGCCGTAGCTGGTGATCGGCGAACCGCCGTCGTTCACCGGCGGCGTGAAGGCAACCGACACCGACGCGTCGCCCGCGGTCGCGACAACATCCGTCGGGCGATCCGGCAGTCCCAACGGTACGACGGCGTTCGAGGCCGCCGACGGCAGGCTCGGGCCAACGGCGTTCGTCGCGGTGACCGTGCAGGTATATGTGTGGCCATCGGTCAAGCTGCCCACCGCGATGAGCGTCAGCGCCGGTCCGGCGAACGAGCCGGAAGCGCCACCGTCGGAGGAGATGCACGACACCGAGTACCCGGTGATGACCAAACCGCCGTCGTTCGCGGGCGCCGTGAACGACACCGTCACCGATTGGTCGCTCGCCGTAGCCGACACGTCGGTCGGCGGATCGGGAACCGTGAATCCGGTCGTAGGCACGGTGATGCGGCCGATCGAGTTGTTGCCGAAGTTCGTGAACCACATGGCGTCATCGGCGCCAGCCGCAATCGCGTAGGGCCGGTTGATCGTCGGATCGAAGTACGACGTGAAGATCCCGTCGGTGGTGACGCGCCCGACGAGCCCGTCGGCTTGGTCCGTCAACCACAGGGCCCCGTCCGGCCCGGAACTGATGCTGTTGGCGATCACCGCATTCACGTGCGTGATCGTTCCCGCGGTCGTGATGCGGCCGACCCAGTCCGCGTTGTTGCCGATGTTCGTGAACCACAACGCGCCGTCAGGGCCCGACGTGATGCCAACCGGCGTGGAGACCCAGATGCTCGTGTAGTTCGTGACCACGCCTGCGGTTGTGATCCGGCCGATCGAGTTGTTGCCGCCGTTCGTGAACCACAGGGCGCCATCGGGTCCCGCGGCGATCCCGTTCGGGCTCGAAATACTCGGGTCGGTGTAGTTCGTCACCACGCCCGCGGTCGTGATCCGCCCGATCGAGTTGTTGCCCGTGTTGGTGAACCAGAGCGCGCCGTCCGGCCCCGCGGTGATCCCGCTCGGACTCGAGATGCTCGCGTCGGGGTAACTGGTCACGACACCGGCCGTGGTGATCCGCCCGATCGAGTCCTGTTCTCCGTCGGCTTCGCTGCCGTTGTTCGTGAACCACAACGCACCGTCGGGTCCGGCCGTGATGCCGCTCGGAGAAGCAATTCCGGTGCCCGTGTAGCTCGCTTGGACCCCGGTCGTCGGGTCGATGCGGCCGATCGAATCGTTGCCGAAGTTGGTGAACCACACCGCCCCATCGGGACCGGCGGTGATGGCGAGCGGCTCCTGAGACCCGGGCGCGCGGTACCGGATCAACGAACCCGCCGTCGAGACGCGCCAGACGGAGTCGTAGGTGGTGACCCACAACGCGCCGTCGGGGCCCGGCGCAATGCCCACCGGACCGTTGATCAAGTTGTCGTCGAAATGGCTGACGGTCCCGCTCGTCGTGATCCGACCGATCGTGTTGCTCGAAATATTGGTGAACCACAACGCGCCGTCGGGCCCGGCGGTGATTCCGGTCGGACCCTGGATGGCCGCGTTGGTGTGAAGAGCGATGACGCCGGCGGTCGTGATACGACCGATCGAGCCCGTCGCGTTGGCGCCGTTCGTGAACCACAACGCGCCGTCGGGCCCGGCCGTGATCCCGATGGGGTCCGTGACGCCCGTCTTGGTGAACGTGGTCACCGCGCCGGCAGTCGTGATGCGGCCGATCGAAGCGTTGTTGGTGAACCACAACGCGCCATCGGGCCCGCTGGTGATCGCCCGCGGGCCGTTGATGCCGGTGCCGGTGAAGTTGCTCACCGTTCCGCCGGTGGTGATCCGACCGATCGAGTCGTTTCTCGAGTTGGTGAACCACAACGCACCATCCGGGCCGGTCGTGATGCTGCCCGGGTACTCCTGCGAGAAGCTCGCGATGGTGGGATCCGTGTAGTTCGTCACCGCGCCCGCGGTCGTGATCCGGCCGATGGACGCATCCGTGGTGTTGCTGCCGGTGTTGAGGAACCACAGCGCGCCGTCGGGACCGGTCGTGATGCCACACGGCGACGAGATCCCGGTACCGGTGAAGGTCGTGAGCGTGCCGGCAGTCGTCATGCGACCGATCGAGTCGCCGTGGAAGTTCGTGAACCAGAGCGCGCCATCGGGGCCGGTTGCGATACCGCACACGTACGCGATGTTGTACGGGGCGGGATAGTTCGAGACGGTCGACGAAGTATCGGCGTGTGCGGCAGTCGGCGCGGCGATGAGCGCGATCGGCACGACCATCGCCGCCACGAGCGCCAGCGCCGAAGCGCGCAACCTTGCCGTCCCCACGATGCCTCCCCCGTCGACATGTCCGGAACGACCGTCGAGCTTGAGGATCGTACGCCACGACTGAGAAAACTGTCGGGCCCGACTTTGTCGATCAGCTTCCAATTTCCTTCGCATCGTGTCTCAATTCGGAAACACCGCAGACGCGCATACAACGGAGGTCGTCATGAGCAACATCGCCGACGAGATGGTCGCGGCTCATTTCATCGTTTCCGATGACGTCGAGCGGTCCCGACGCTTTTACACCGAGGTATTGGGCGGCCGGACTGTCATCTCCGGCGAGGCGGGCGACCAGGTGACCTACGTCGCGCTGGCCAACACCTGGGTCATCATCAACGTGGGCGGCGGTCCGACGGACGACAAGCCGACCGTGACGCTCGAGACACCGCGCGACCCGGACCGCGTGAGCAGTTTCCTCAATATTCGCGTGGCTGACATCGGAGCTGTGTACGCCGAGTGGAGCGCGCGGGGCGCCGAATTCCTGACGCCACCCAAGCAACACGACACGGAAATCCGTTGTTACATCCGCGATCCCGACGGCTACCTGATCGAGGTGGGCCAGACGACGCTGGCCCAAGGTTGGCGTCCGCCGTCGTGATCAGCAGGCGGTAACTACCTCACGAGAACAGTTCGAGCGCGGTCGCGGTGATCCGCTTCACCTCATCACGCGGGGCGGGGCGCGATTGCCCCGAGACCCAGGCCCGTTCTTCCCGGTTGCACACGGTGAGCTCGGACGCCTCGGGTGTGAACGTCCGCTGGATGATCGTCACGGTGCCGGGAACCTGCCGACTGTCGTGAAGCTCGCTCGCCGGCTGTTCGTACTGCTGGCCCGCCGCATACGTCGTAGCGATTGCCGAAAGTCGGACCGTGTCGACTCTCCGGTCGTCCTCGTTCGGCAGCGAGTAGCGCGCGCGGTGGTACTCGAGACCGAGGGGATCTTCCTCGTAGCGCGTGTTGGTCATCTCGCCCGCGATAACCGTCGACGTGAAGTCGAACGGGTGGTCGTGAATCGGAGGTTCACCCTCACTCGCGCTCGGGTCCCACACGTGCAGTCGGTACTCCCGCTGGTCGTCGAGCCGTAAGCCGAGGAGCCCAATCTCCTGCAGCACCCACGGGTAGTCCTCGGCGTGCTCGAGAATCGCGTGCACCAGGGCTCGATTCAGCGCGTTGTCCATCGCCAAATGACATCACTGTCATTTACTGCGCGTCAAGCGGTAGCGGCGCCATCACGTGGAGACTCGGGTCGCCCGACCGGATGGCCGTTGGCCGTGAGCACGACGTCGATGTTGCCGCGCGTCGCGTTCGAATACGGACAGACCTCGTGTGCGGCCGCGACGATCCTGATCGCCTGCTCGGGATCTTGAACCTGCGGCAGGGTCACGTCGAGTTCCACGGCCACCGTGAAGCCGCGGTCTTCGGTGGGCAGGAGGCTGACTCGGCTGTCGATCGATACGTCACCGACCTCGGCGCGCTCGCGCCGACCGACTACGCCAAGCGCGCCTTCGAAGCACGCCGCGTAGCCGACCGCGAAGAGCTGCTCAGGGTTCGTGCCGTCGCCCTCGCCACCCATCTCTTTGGGCGTGCGCAACTGCACATCCAACATTCCGTCGCTGGTGCGCCCGTGACCGGCGGCGCGGCCGCCGGTCACCGTGGCCTCAGCCGTGTACAGAACTCGAGCCATCACGGTCTCCTTCTCCTAGACGTCGTGGGTCGTTGGGTCGCGCCTCCTATCTCGCACGACGACCAACGCGATATCACGTCTGGCACCGCGCCCGGTTCCGGGATATCCGCGCTAGCGTTTTCACGTATGGCCGGCACCGAGATCGATCCGAACGTCGCTCCTAGCGGTGACGGCTGCGTCGAGTGCCTGGCCACCGACGGATGGTGGTTCCATCTGCGCCGCTGTGTTGAGTGCGGCCACATCGGCTGTTGCGATTCATCGCCCTCGCAACATGCGAGTGCCCACGCCCACGCGACCGGTCATTGGATCATCAGGAGCTTCGAACCCGACGAAGACTGGTATTACGACTACCACTCGGACCAGATGGCCGAAGGTCCGCCGCTCGCGCCGCCCGAGCACCACCCGCTCAGCCAGCCCACCCCCGGGCCGGCCGGGAAGGTGCCGCGTGATTGGCAACGGCACCTTCACTAAGCGGTCGATGCCCGCCGTTCGTCATTCGGCGCGGAGGAGTACGGCTGTGCGCGTCGCGCGCAGCTTGAAGTCCGGGGATCGCGGCGATGAGGTTCGCGAGTACGAGCGCCCCGATCGCGACGAGCGCGATCTCGAGGGCGGGAACGTTGGGCTGGGGCACGGCGTCGATCGCGGGCGAAGAGGTCCCAGAGCCAGCGTCCCGCGGCGATACCGAGTGGTACGCCGATCACGACTCCGATGCCGACCGCGACCGTCGATTGCCAGGCGACGACCGCGGCGAGTTGCCGGCGGGTGAAGCCCAACGTCTTGAGTAGCGCGAGATCGCGCCGGCGACGTCGGACCGACGCGGTGAGGGTGAGCGCGAGAGCCAGTACCGCACAGAGCGCGAGGCCCGCGGCGAGGAGGACCGGCGCCGAACCGATGCTGCGGTAGTTGACGATCTGCGCGGGACGTTGCACACCGATCACCGTGAGGTCGTCGCCCGCGGCCTTGCGATCGGCGGCCAGCGCTTTGTCGGTGGCGACAGTGATGCGTTGCAGATCCGCTCGACCTTGGCGGGCATTGATCCCCGCGCGATGCGCACGAATACCAAGTCCGGTCCGTTGAGCGTCGGGTCGGAGTTCAGCTTCGCCTTGCGGAACGCGGGCGGCTGAACATCTTCGGACACGAGTGCGCCCGTCCCCATTGAGGTGTGATCGGCGATGAGACTCGGATAACCGACCGCGGGGAAGGTCGCGGTCCCCACGATCAGGACACGCGTCGGCGGAACGTACACGGGCGCATCCTCCGGGCGGCCGTAACTCACCTCGACGACGTTCCCGACGTGTTTGTGCAGTCGGGCGAGGGTTGCCGCGCCGATCACGATCTGGTTGTCGGCGTCGAGGCCGTGCCCCGTGAGGATCGGCGGCGCAACGGTTGGCTTGGCGTTCTCGAGCAGGACGGGGACGGTTTGGTCGTCGATGTCGGCGACCGTGTAGTCGACGCCCGACCAGGCGGCGACATCGGGGTCGTGGTCGAGGAGCCGGTCGGTTTGCGGGGGGACCTTGGCGCTCGGGTCGAGCGCGTAGCTCCAGTTCCAGCCGTACAGCCGGGGATGCGTGACCAGAGTGCGCAATCCGCTGGCGAACGTGAGCGTCGCGACCAACATGACGACCGCGACGACCGTGCCCACCAACGCGGAGCGCACGGGTACCGCGGTTCGTCCCGAGCCGGGCTCCATCGCGAAACGGATTCCGGTCACCGCCGGCGTCGGAAGGCCTGCGTTCGCGGCTGCACCCGCGACGCGTGAGGCGCGAACGCGTTTCGGGCCGCCTCTCCGAACCAGACGGTGTGGCGCTTGGCCGAACGCGACCACGAACGCCCACGTTGCGAGCACGACGACGAGAATCGCGAACCCCCATCCGAGCACGGTCCAATCGAACGCGATGCCCGACGCGGGATACACGCGCCGCACCGGACCGATAGGCGCGATTGCGGAGAGCGCAACTGCGACGCCGACCGCAGCAAGCGCACCGAGCACGACCGCGCCGAGAACCCCGATGACGCTGTCGGCGACGGTGATGCCCGGCCCTGCGCCAAGCGCGCGCAACAACCGGCGGTCTTCGTTGCCCACGCGTATTTGTCGAGAAATCGCCTGGCCCACGATGACCAAGGCGACCAGGGCCGCGATCGCACCGAACGCGGCCAGTGCGATCGACTCGGGCTTCACCGCTTCTTCGACCTGCGTCACGACGGGCGCAGTCGCGTGGAACTGATGCGACACGTCACGCGGGACCAGTGGGAGGAGCTCGCGTTCCACGGCGGGCACTCCGAGCGCGGCCCGGTCGAGTTGGAGGTCGTACGAAACGGGGATCGCCGAGGCCGGCGAGTCGGCCGCGAACTCGCGGAACAGCGCCGGCGTCAAGACCGCGAACCCGTAGGAGTTGTCGATGTCGTCCTGGACGACCTGATTGTTGAGCACGACGATGCCGACCAGTGTCACGTTCACACGCCAACGCGCCGTCGGATCCGACTGACTCACGAAGAGACCGAGTTGCATCGTCTGGCCGAGATGCACCCCGAGCTCCGCGCCACGCTCGCGGTCATGACCATCTCGTCGGCGCGGTTCGGATCGGACATCCGACCGTGGACCAGCGCGAGCTTGTCTTGGCGCAACAAGCCGCCGTTCGTGCTTCCCACCCACAAGACCTGGGCCTGCGCACCGGGACCAGGCGCGCCCGACGCGGTCACCGGAACGACGTTCGGGGAGTCCATGCTCGCGACGCGTTTCACGCCCGGCAGCCGCGCGATCTCCGCGGTCAGCACCGGCGCGTTCGCCGCGAAGCCGCTCACGGAAAACGTCATGTCCGACGGGTCGGTGCTCGCCAGGAACTTCGGATACGACGACTGCGTGCGCCGCGCTCCGCCAATCGCACCGAGCGCAATCCCACTCGTCAACCCGATCAACACCACGATCGCGAGCAGGCCACCGACACGCCGACCAAACGTTGCGCGGAAGCGGTACCCGACGACCCGCAACTCCTGCCTCACCAAACCCACCGCCGACCTCGAGGGATCCCACGCGTCACATCGAGTCTGGGCCCACCATCTCCCACTGCCAAGGTGGGCACCCACGCCTACCCCGTGGTGCTACCACCCTACGATTACGAAGAACCTGTGAGCCCGCAGGGCGGATCAGCGCTACGCAATTGCTACGCGGACGGCGGGCACGACTTCGTGAGCCCAGAGGTTCAATGTCGCGTCGCTGATCACGTCGCCGGGCGCGAGCAGGTAGATGAATGCGGCCGCTGCGTGTTCGAGCACGGCGAACGTCAGTTCCTCGACCCACTGGCTGACGCTGCCGCCGATCCAGCGGCCCTCGTCGTCGCGCGTCGCCCGTAGCGAATCAGGGGTGATGAGTCCTGACACGTTGTAGATGGTGTCGATGTCGGTGGGCTGGCGCCCGGCCGAAACGGCCGCGTCATCGATGACGGGCCGCGACTCGGCAACCGGCGCGCTGCGCCAGTCGGCGAGGTGTCCCGGAATCCATCCGTCGGCGCCGCGACCAGTGACGGCCAACGTCTTCGGACCCAGCGCGCCGACCCAGATCGGTGGTGTCGGCGCGGCTGAAGGTGTGAGCTCGGCGACTTGGTAGAACTCGCCCGCGAACGTGAAGGGATCGCCGCCACCGGAAAGCGCGCGCACGACCGCGATCGCCTCTTCGAGTCCGCGTACTCGAGCCGCGGGCGACAGGCGCGGGACACCGGCGCGACGATCTCTTCTTCGAGGCCGCCGGCACCCATTCCGAGAACGAATCGACCCGCGAGACCGTCGACAGTCCCGTGACGGTCCTTGCGAGTATGGGAGCGGGACGACTCAGCAAGTTCGTCATGATCACCGCGGCGGTGATGTTGCTGGTTGCGCCCAGGACAAATCCCAACGCCGCGTACGCATCTATGCGCTCGGCAAAGTAAGGATGGTCGGAAAGGCTGACGATGTCGAGACCCGCGTCGTCGGCAAGTCGCGCGTGCTCGAGCATCTCGCGTACTTGGTGCACGCCGGTCTCCAACCCAAGACCGAAGAGAACATTCTCGTTCGCGCTCATGACGCCAACAGCGTAGGCAGACGCCCGAACCCTCAGAGCGTCACGTGGCTTCGGGAAGCACCGCGCGGAGGCGGGCTTGCAGAAGGCGCTGTTCTGCTTCGGTCGGAGCGAGGTTCACGGCCGTGCGTAGTCGTTCGGCCGCGTCGTTCGTGCGGCCGAGCCGACGCAGGTTGTCCGCCAACGCGGCGTGCCAGAGGTACGAGCGTTCCAGGCCGTCGATAGTCTCCAACGCCGCCAGTCCCGCGGCGGGACCGTCGCGTTCGGTGAGCGCAACGGCTCGATTGAGCGCAACCACCGGGTTGGAAGTGATCGTGCCGAGCAAGTCGTACAGGCCGACGATGCGATCCCAATCTGTGTCTTGCCAGCTCGGCGCGGTCGAGTGCGCGGCGGACAGATGGGCTTGGAGTTCGTAGGGTCCCGCCCCGCCTCCCGAACGCGCGACCGCGCGAGACAGCCATGCCGACGCTTCGACGATCGAGCTTCGATTCCAGAGAGTCCGATCCTGGTCGGCCAGCGTGATCGCGTCGCCGGCCGCGTCGGTGCGGGCCGGCGTGCGCGCCGACGTGAACAGCAGGAGCGCAAGGAGCGCCAGCACCTCCGGCTCGTCGGGCATCAACTCGACCAGTAAGCGGGCCAGGCGGATCGCTTCGGCTTCGAGATCGACCCGCGCCACCGTGTCGCCGCCGGTCGGCGCATGCGCCTCGGTCGCGATCAGGTGCACAACCGCGAGCACCGCGGCCAACCGGTCGGGAAGCTCCGCGTCGCCGGGGATGGCGTAGGGAATGTCCGCGGTGGCGATCTTCGCCCGGGCGCGTACGAGGCGCTTCGCCATCGTCGCCTCGGGAACCATGAAACGCGTGCGATGGCCGCGACCTCGATCCCGGCCAGCGCGCGCAGCGCCAACGCGACCTGAGCCTCACGGGCGAGCGCCGGGTGGCAACAGGTGAAGACCAAGCACAGCATGTCGTCGCGCAACGCGCTCTCCGACTCCATGGCCGCGATCACCTCGTCGATATCGTCGGCGTCGGTCTGGGTTCCCCAGCGGAACGCCGCGGTCTCCTTGGCGGCCCGGACCGACTCCCTTCTCACGATGTCGAACGCCTTGCGCCGCGCGACGACGGTCAGCCACGCGCGTGGACTGTCGGGAATCCCGGCTTCGGGCCAGGTGTCGATCGCGGCGATCGTCGCTTCCGAAAGCGCGTCCTCGGCCACGGTCAAATCGCCGAACTGTCGCGCCAACGTCGCGAGCACGCGCGGACCTTCCGCCTTCAGTACCTCGACCAGGGCATCATCGGTGGCGCGCAACGGAGTGGACTAGAAGACGTGGGTTATGGGCGCGATCGGTCGGAGCTCGATCTTCCCCGTCCACGCGGCCGGGATCTGCACGGCCCATGCGACCGCTTCGTCGAGGTCGGCCGTCTCCAAGACGAAGTAGCCGCCGAGGACTTCTTTCGCTTCGGCATACGGACCGTCGGTCAGCATCACCTCGCCTCCCCTACCTCCGGCGACCGTGATGGTGGTCGACATCGTCACCGCGTGCAGCGCTTCGCCGCCGCGCATGACCCCGGCCGCGGTCGCACGTCGCGCGAACTCCGTGTACTCCTCGGAGAGCTCGGGGTGTTGCTCCCAGTAGTCGTCTCGGTCGTAGTACAACAGCGCCAGATACATCGCCATGACGGTGACTCCTTCGTCCTAATTCGCCGGGCTGTTGTGGTACGCGGCGACGAACCAACTTCCGTTGCGCTTGGCGAGCACCCACGTAGCGTGCACCATCGCCTCGCTCGGAACGACGTCCTGGCCCGGAAAGAGGATCCCGCCGTCGCTCACAACGACGGCGGTCTCGTCGTTGAGAAATCGGACGTCGAGGGGGTTGTCGATCGCGCGTGATCCCTTCAGCCTGTCGGCGAACCCTGCGGCCATCGTGCTCCGGATCTCGGCACGGTCCTTCTTGTAGGCGCCGGGCATGACCACGCTGGCATCATCGAGGTATTCGGCCACGAACGCCACCGCGTCGTTCGCTTCCCACGCTTGGTAGCCCCGCTTCAGGACGTCGAGAACGGCCTGCCGGTCGGCGTCGGTCGCGATCGTGGAACTGTTGCTCGTCATTGGTCTCCTCGTTTCTCCTCGGAATGGCAATCGCCACTCGTCATATGGACGGACGAGCCCGCCCGGAGAGGACACCCGATCAACAAGGTACGGACGTGATAGCTACATTTCCGATTCACGTCACTTGTGTCGTGCGGTGAAACCAGAACCTGCACACCGTCGAGAACCCGGCAGAGACCGAAAGACACCTCTACTGCCAGTCGATTCCGGATGCGCCATCGACAGGTGTCGACCGACACCGCGATCCGAAGGAACCCCTGGGACGTGGCTTCATCGACGAGCACACGCCCAGGCGTTCCGAAAGACTCGTCGATGGGGCGTCACACTGCCGCCAGCACTTGGACCATCCGGGATTCCTCGCGGCCTCACCTTGGTTGCCGGGGGCGCAAGTCGTTTGTCGAGAGTTGCAGGATCAGCTCTTGATGACGCCTTTCCCGCGGCTGGTCAATGTCGAGAACCAGACTTCGATCTCGGTTTCCTTGCCGGAGCAGTTGTCGAACAGCACGATTTCACCCGTGCCGACCAGCGGTGTTGTCCGGCTGAGAGGTCGACCTCAAGTCGACCGCCCGACCGCAAGCCACCTCGATCGACCCCATCCACCGAAATCGCGGGCGGGGCGATGACACTTTGAAGCTGCTTGTTCCGAGTCGCGATGAGTTTCGCCATATCAATTGCCTTTCTCGGCCAGGTCGGCAGTGTTCGAGTCAGCACACGTCGACGGTTCTAGGCCAGCGGGACGCTCGCCTCCCGATACCCTCCGTGCTCGAGAACACGACATGCGGCCGTCCAATCAGAACCGTCCCAATAGCGCTCAGACTTCGTGAACAGAGGCTCGGGGTACCAACCGGGCTCGTCCAGCGCATCAGGTTCGGGCACTTGCGAGAACAGCTGTTGGGCTACCCCAAGTCTCAGTAGCGCGACGGCCGACCACGCAATCGTGTCCAAAGCGAGGGCGCGGTTCATAAGGCTGCACTGTGGGTCATCGTTGACAGCCTGCACGCTCAATGCCGAGTATCGGGGGTAGTCCTCAGCCCGAATGAGGACCGAGCTAGCGATGCCAAGAGCAGCACTACGTTGCGCTGGCGAAAAGTCGGTTCTCCAGGGCTCGACGAGGTCAGCATATGAGTCGCCATTGGAGTCGCTGACCCACTCCAGGCCCATGACAGTCTCCAGGTCGGCGGGCGATCGGGCGGCACTCTCGCGGTCAACGACTCTGATGAACATCTCGGCGAGCGCTCCCCTCAACGCGACCCAGCGCACAAGGCTCAACTCAGCCTCGAACAATGGAGCGATCTGCCCAACGAGGTTCTCGAGTCCGCGGCCGTCGCCGAGTGGAGGACCGATCATCCCTTCCTTCGCCAGGGCGTCACTCGAGAGTCGACGTTCACATTCAATGAACATTCTGACGCGCCGTTGCACAGCACCGGGCGCCTCGGGACGCGCCTGGGGGCGTCCGTTGACAGTTAGGCGCGGACTACGCTGAGGCTCGGAAGACCTACGGAAGAGAGCCACGTCAACCTTTCGAACGTTCTGACAAGCAGACGACTAGATCCTTGGACGCGGGAGCGGGAAGTACGGCATCAACTCGGGCTCAGCCCAAAAGGTTGGGACTTGAAATCCGAGACCGAGGTCGACATACAGGTCATAGAGCGAACCGGCGGATTTCCACGGGTTCTGAACCCGGCGGGGATCGTCGCCACTCCATTTCGCATCGATCACCGCTGTATAGCGACCGTCGTCATCCAATCGGACAAAGATCACGTTGGAATCTGGATACGCGGAGAGCTGCGCAACCTTCCTTGTCTCTCCTGCCGTCAGATCCGTGATTCGCGAGGCGGAGGCCGCAGGGATGGGCAATTGCGGCAGCCATGAATTGACCGTCCCGCCGTTCGACAGCCAGTGCTCCCATTCGTAACGGTTGACTCTCATCGGTGGCACGCCGTTCGAACGCAAGAATTCTAGCGACGCATCAACGATCGCGCGGTACGCCGGAAGCTCACGGACCGGCGGATTCAAGAGGTTCCATGCGGTGTGCGCGCCTCCGTATGCAGACCATCCCCCAACGGGGACTACAGCGTCGGCAACAAGCTCCAGGAACCGGTCGGCGTCGTGCGATGCGATCGCCAGCAATGGCTCCTGCGTCTCAGACCAAACGGCGGCGGGATCGTCCGAACTCTCTGGCGTGTAGAACTCGTGACGACCGAACCGCTCCATCATCGCAGCGACGTTCTTGGGCGAATGAGACGCCGTGGCTCGCTGGGTCGCCGACTTTTTTCCGAAGAGCGCCATGCGTGCCGCCTGACGCTAGGAACCTTGGAGCGAACCGCACTCGGAGCAATAGAGCTTGCCGTCGTTGCGACGTTCGAGCGCAGCGCCACAGCACTTGGATTTTGCCATCTCGTTGTGTCTCCTGATCGTTGCGGGACTTCCGCCGGGTTGCGTCTCCTTCACATCGAAGGAACGCTCTGCACGCCTCTCCACACGACAGTGGAGACTTTCGAGCGTTCGAAATGTAGTTACGTTTCGAACGCTCCGCTAGAAGCAAGGCGCTCTCATCAGGGACAGTTATATCGTCGCCGAGACACGTCGACCACCACACGGCCCCCAAGGCCGGGTCGACACACGCCTACCGCAATTTGGAGGCTACGTGCTTCGCCAGACTGCCCGCGGTGATCTTGCCGCGTAGATTTCCCGCTGTATCGAGCTGAACGATCACAAGGCCATCTCTGCGCGCGCACTGCATCGTGACGACGCCGTGCGGCTCACCGAGCTGAAAGTTCGCGGAAATGCTCGCCCTGTCACCGCGTACCTGGGGTGCGGAACACACGAACGGAAACGCCCGAAGCTTCAATGGTCGTTTTTTTACCGACTCCTGGAATATGCGAATGCATTCCTCAAGTCTGTGTTCGGTCGACAGTTGCACGAGACGTCCTTAGTTTCTGCTCACTCGCACCATTCGCTTCGTGGAGACTGAACGGTTATCGCGCCCCAAGCCACCACCAGGTGTCGGACATGGTTCGTCCAACCGGTCAATATGTATTCAAGCGAGCGCTCCAAAGCCTGAAGCGCGGCCGCACCGGACTAGAGGGCGGACACCGTTCGGGCGAGCGGGCGCCTAGCTTCCGCAGGCCCAGGACCGCACTCGGACTGCCCTCGTCTGCGCTCCGCGCACGTCAAGGTGCTCACACCAGTATCACCACGCTTCAGGAACAGGACCCCCACTGGCACTTATGCTCCGACTTCTTCATCCCGTGTGCCTCTGCCTCCTTGCACCAGGCGCACTTCGACTTCCGCTCTTTCTCACATGCGCATGCCATCGTTGCCACCTCAAGAGTCGCGATTTCCACCTGGCGCAAGACGCGCGTCAGTGTGGCACGACAGTAACTTCGCTATAAGCGTGACGTCAATCAGCTACCTACTATGCCCAATCAGTCGTCCGGTGCCAAGAACGCCCAGTGCCAACACGCGCGTCGCCGGCGCCATGAGAGGCGAGTCCCGCCGGAGTGCCGCTGCTCCCGATCATCTCGCTACTCACCAGCCTGATTCCACACAACTAGTCGTCTTCATCCGTCATTGCGCGCGGGTAGGGGATGATCTCGTCGCCTCCGAAGGATCGCAGCACTGCGAAGAGCGGTGGTACTTGATCAAGAGCTCGCTTTACGACATTCTCGTTTTCTAGAAGTATTTCGACGTTATCCAGCGTCTGGTTATCGCCTCCGGCAAGCTGACGGATTGTGACCGGCAGCTGACTGCGATGAAAGAGCGCGTACTCCCACATCTTGTAGTGGTCGAGAAGCTCGCGCTCTTCGCTCGTGAGTTCGAGTCGAGTTGCGAGCGTGAACGCGACTCCCTTGTGACCTCCGAGCATTCCCTTCTTGTCTGCCTGACTGCGATGTATAACCAGCTTCATATGTTCTCCTCTGATCTCGTCGACCGATTCACGCCTACGCTCTCAGTCGGATGTCGTCAGGTCGCTTCGGATCAGGTTGAGCCGGCTCCCTTGCAACGATCACAACGACCACTGCCCTTAGGGCTGCACGCCATACAGTCGGACGAGATAACGGATCCTTGCTTGCCGCGGCCGTCGCAGACCTGGCACCTACCGGAGCCACCACAGCGCGAGCAAACTGCCATCAAAGCCTCCCAGTTTGTTGAAGGCGAGCCTTTCAAAGCACCCTAAGCCCGCGTCAACTGCTCACGACATAAACTGGCGGGTCGGACTCAAGTGCGGCTATGCCGCAAGTATTCACACAGCTCGGCAGGCGGGGTCGAGGGAACCCTTGCTCCGGGCAACGTGATCGTCACCAGCACCCGGGCGGCGTCGGAACCATCCGCAATCGCTTCGTCGCGCCGCGTGCCTAGAGAACGGGAAAGTCGAAATAGGTATCGGGGTACGGCTCGTCCCGCAGCACGTAGTGCCACCATTCGCACTCGTACCGTTCAAACCCGGACTGTTCCATGATGGAACACAAGCCGCGGCGATTCTGCGCCTCGATACCCGTGACTTCTCTCGCGTCGTGATGTGAACGCTCATCCATGAAGTCGTGACCTCCGCCCATTGGCGCGAGCTGTCCCGTGTCGAGACGGTAGAGCGTCAGGTCGACGGCGCTTCCCCGACTGTGGCCCGACTTGGGCGCGACATACCCATTCGCAATCATCTCGGAGCGGTTGATGTTCGGATAAAAGCGAGCCTTGGTGCGTCCGTTCTCCGGCTGCCGTGACCACTCCAAGAACCGATTCACCGCACGTTGCGGGCGGTAGGCGTCCCAGAGCACCAAGCCGAAACCGAGAGTCGCCGCTTCAGCCTGCGCGTCGTGCAGTGCATCGGCCAGCGCGTCCGAACCGACAATCCGATTGACCTCGTATCCGTCCACAGGCACGCCCGTGAAGTTGTCCCAGGTCGCGTACTTGGCGTCCCAGCGAACTCCACGCAGCACCTCGTCCAAGAACACGAATCCCGATTCCATGTTCACGCCGCCATCGACAATGAGATGCAGCGATCGATCACCTCGGCGAGACTCACACCGGCCGCCGCCATCATGCGGGGATAGCGGCTGTACGCCGTGAACCCCGGCAACGTGTTGACCTCGTTCAGCACGACTCGGCCGTCGTCCCGCAAGAACATGTCGACTCGGGCGAGACCGCGGCAGCCGAGTGCGGCGTAGATCCACTTTGCGGTTTCCCATATCTCGTTGCGTTTCGCCGTCGGCAGATCCGCAGGAACAGTGATCACCGCGTTCTCGGATCCCGCTTCCGGCGTTGCTTCTTGATGAATGCGAAAGATGCCGCGCCGCAACGTGATCTGGTCCACTTCTCCGACCAAGAGCTCGGAACCGTTTCCCAACACGGCACAGCCGACCTCGGTGCCGACAACTGCCTGCTCGATCACGACCTTGCGGTCGTACTGTCGGGCCGCCGTGAGCGCAGCAGCCAGTTCATCGACGCACTCGACCTTCGTGACTCCGAACGACGAGCCGGAGCGCGCGGGCTTGACGAACACGGGATACGTGAGCGCGTCCGGGACGACCGCATCGGGGCTGTCGAGGACGCAGAACTCGGGAGTATCGATTCCTGCGCGGCGGGCGACGGCATACGCCAACGATTTGTCCATGCAGATCGCCGAGCTCTGGATGTCGCAGCCCACGTAGGGAATGCCTGACAACTCGAGCAGGCCCTGTATGGCCCCGTCTTCGCCCATCTTGCCGTGCAAGACCGGAAACACCACGTCGACGCGAACGGCGCGGGATTCGTCGCCTGTGCCGACGAGCAACCCGTGTGTGTCCCTGTCGGGTGAGATCACGGCTCGTCGACCGTCGCCGTCTTCCCATGCCGCGCCCGGCGTGTCGCACATCCTCCACGTTCCTGATCGTGCGATACCGATGTAGATCGGCTCGTACTTGCTCGTGTCGATGCTCTTCGCGATCTCCATCGCAGACTTCACCGACACGTCATGCTCTTCCGAGCACCCACCGAACAGGATTGCGATCTTGAGTCTCTGCACTCGCCCGGCCCCTTTCAAAGCTCACACAGTTCATGAGCGTCTGTTCGACGGTGTCGTACAGCGCGCCTTCGGTGTAATAGGCCGTATGCGGTGTGACGATCGCGTTGGGAAGCTGTTGCAGTCTCAACAGAAATGGATTGTCGACAGGTGCGTTCGTGCGATCGAAGTAGAAGATGCCTTCCTCGCCTTCGAGTACATCCAGCGCAACGCCGCCCAACTTCCCGCTTTCCAACGCGCTGATCAGCGCATCGGTGTCCACGAGTGCTCCGCGCCCGGTGTTGACGAGACATGCACCCGGCTTCATCGCATCGACTTGCTCGCGTCCGATGACGTGGTGGGTGTCGGCGTTAAGCGGCATGTGCAACGTCACGACGTCGCTCTCGCGTAGCAGTTCTTCAAGGGACACGAAGTCCGCCGCTGCGGCCGCGGCTCGGTCGTTGTTGTAGGCCAGCACGCGGCATCCGAATCCGTGCAGCCGCGTGATGACGGCTTGGCCGATACTTCCGACACCCAGGACGCCGACCGTCATGTCGCGCAGGTCTTTCCCGCGGACACCGCCCAAACGGAAGTCGTGTCGTTCAGCAGAGCGCGCAACCCGTTTGACGTGGCGAATCGCCATCAGGATCAGCATCAAGGTGTAGTCGGCGACACCGTCGGGCGCGTACGCGACGTTTCCGACGCTGATCCCCAACGATTCCGCGGCGTCCAGGTCGATGTGATCGACGCCGATGCTTCGCGTCGAGATGTACTCGACGCCGCGCTCGTGCAGCGCGTGCAGCATCGTGCGCGAGATCTCCGCCTTGTGACCCACACTGATGCATCGGTTCCAGGGCACCGCAACGACGGCGGCCTCCGACGCCGCCTCGCTCGTCGTCGTGGCCGCGATGCCAAACCGCGGACCGAGCTCGTGAAAGAGATCCGCTTCGTCCTGCTCGCAGCCGTAGACGGTGATTCCGAGATGCGGCGTTTCGCGGTACGACACGGCGCCAGTCAAGACCGCAAGGTGTTGCCTGCGTGTCTGCGGTTTTCGATATGCCGGCGATATGCACCAACTCGTTAGCATCGGAATACGCGTGTACTGATCGTTGAAGACGAGCCGTATCTGGCCGAAGCCATCCGCGATGGCCTGCGCCTGGAAGCAATCGCGGCCGACATCGCGGGTGACGGCGACACCGCGCTGGAACTGTTGCGCGTGAACGCCTACGACATCGCGGTCCTCGACCGAGACATCCCCGGGCCCAGCGGCGACGAGATCGCGAAACGCATCGTCGCCTCCGGCAGCGGTATGCCGATTCTCATGCTCACTGCGGCCGACCGGCTCGACGACAAAGCCTCCGGATTCGAGCTCGGTGCCGACGACTATCTCACGAAGCCGTTCGAGCTCCGAGAACTCGTGCTGCGAATCCGAGCACTCGACCGCAGGCGCGCACACAACCGGCCGCCGGTGCGCGAGATCGCCGGTGTGCGATTGGATCCGTTCCGGCGCGAGGTCTACCGCGACGGGCGCTACGTCGCACTGACGCGCAAGCAGTTCGCGGTGCTCGGAGTCCTCGTCGCGGCCGAAGGCGGTGTCGTCAGCACCGAAGAGCTCCTGGAACAAGCGTGGGATGAGTTCGCCGACCCGTTCACCAACGCCGTGCGCATCACCGTCTCGGCCCTCCGTAAACGCCTGGGCGAGCCGGCAATCATCGCAACCGTTGCCGGCGTCGGCTACCGCATCGAGACGCCGGAACCCGAACGTGAGAGAAGAGACCGTGGATAGAGCCCCCGGTTTGAGCGTGCGGCTCAAACTCACCCTCAGCTACGCCGGCTTTCTCATGATCGCGGGCGCGGTGCTGCTCGGCGCGGTGTGGGCGTTCCTCCTGCGTTACGTGCCGAGAGGCGAGACCATCATCGTCCACGGAACGCGCGTGTTCGTTTCGCCCGGCCGAGGCATGCTCTTGCGCAACTTCGCGCCGGCCGCGGTGGCCTTGGGTGCGTTCCTTCTGGTGTTCGGTCTCCTGGGCGGATGGATTCTCGCGGGCCGGATGCTCGCGCCTCTTGCCCGCATCACCGATGCGGCGCGCACGGCGGCGGCCGGATCGCTTTCGCACCGGATCCGGCTCCCGGGTCACAGCGATGAGTTTCGCGAGCTCGCTGACGACTTCGACGCCATGCTCGCCCGGCTCGAAGCACACGTCGCCGAGCAGCAGAGATTCGCCGCGAACGCTTCGCACGAGTTGCGCACCCCGCTGGCGATCACGCAGTCGCTGCTCGACGTCGCCCGCAAGGATCCCAGCCGCGACACCGGCGAGCTCCTCGACCGCCTCTACGCGGTGAACACTCGCGCGATCGACCTCACCGAAGCGTTGCTGGTGCTCAGCCGCACCGACCAGCGATCCTTCGCTCGGGAGCACGTCGACCTGTCCCTCATCGCGGAAGAAGCCACGGAAACACTCCTTCTCCTGGCGGAAGAACGCGGCGTCACCATCCAGACCTCCGGCGAGGTAGCTCCCACCGAGGGTTCATACGCGCTCCTTCTGCAGATGACCACGAACCTGTTGCACAACGCGATCGTCCACAATCTGTCGGAACAAGGCTGTGTGTGGATCACGACCGGCATCCAGCCCACGGGCGTCGTGCTCTCCGTCGAGAACACCGGCTCGGAGCTCACGCCCCAACTGGTCTCTACTCTGGCCGAACCGTTTCGCCGCGGTACCGAACGCGTACGCACCGACCACGCCGGCGTCGGACTCGGATTGGCAATCGTCGAGAGCATCACCGACGCACACGACGGAACTCTCACTCTCACGCCGCGGCCCGCCGGAGGCCTCCGTGTAACGGTGACACTTCCCACCGCGCCGTCGCCTACCTACGAATGAGTTCGGGACGGACTCAGCCCGCGTGTGGTTCCCAGCTGAAGTACCGGATGGCGAGCGCGAGACCGGCGATGCCCCAGGCGGCGACGATGAGCACGTCGGTCCAATGGAATGCGCCGCCGAGGAATCCGGCCTGCATGGCGACCGCGAAGTGGCGGACGGGAAAGATGCGGGCGACCCACAGGATCCACGCGGGCGTGGTGTTGTCGAACGCGATGAAGATGCCCGACAGGAACAAGATGGGCAGGATGGTCGCGTTGACCGTGGGCGGCGCGGCATCGGCGTTCGGAATGATCGCGGTGAGCGCGAGGCCGAGGGCGCAGAAGGTTGCGGCCCCGATCGCGAGCATGACCAGGAAGCGGATCAGCGTGAAGCCGCTCGGGATGTCGACGCCGTACACGACGTGACCGAAGGTTGTCGTGATCACCACGAGCACGATCGCGATGAGCAGCGAATGGAGGATGCGCGCGCCGAGGAATGAGCCCGCGGCGAGCGGGGTCCCGTTCGTGCGTTTCAACACTCCGGCGTCGCGCTGCGACGTGATCGAGACGGCAATGTTGTTGTAGCAGGAGGTGATCACCGCGAAGGTGGCCATCGCCGCTACGTAGTAAGTGGAGCTCTTCACGGTGCGAGTGCCGATGTGCAGGGTGCTGTGCCCGAGGAGCGAGGTGAAGATCACCAAGAACATCAGTGGGAACGCGAACGTGAAGAACACCGAGGCGGGGTTCCGCCAGAACGCTTTGTTGACGTAGCGGATCTGGGAGGCGGTGAGGCGCAGTGCGCTCATGCGATCGCCCCCGAGCGCGTCGGTCTCGGTCAGCGCGAGATAGACGTCCTCGAGCGAGGGGCGCGTCACTTCGAGACCGCTGAGATCGACACCGTGGTCGAGCGCCCAGCCGGTGAGTTCGTGTAGCGATTGCACGACGTCGTCGACGCGCAGTTCGGTGAACCCGTCGTTCGTCGGTTCGCCCCCAAGTCCGGCGGGAAGCGCCATGCCGGACGCCGGACGGAAACGAACTCGGGCCTGCGCCCGATCGCGATGACCGATTGACGCGGGTGGACCCTCGGCGACGATACGTCCGCCCGCGACGACCGCGACTCGGTTCGCCAAGAACTGCGCTTCGTCCATGTAGTGGGTGGTCAACAAGACGGTCTTGCCCAATGTTGCGAGGTTCTTGATGACCTCCCAAGCTTCGTGCCGAGCCGACGGATCGAAACCAGTGGTTGGTTCGTCGAGGAACAACAGTTCGGGATCGCCGACGAGCGCGATCGCGACGTCGAGCCGTCGTTTCTGTCCACCGGAGAGTCGGATCACTCGTTCGTTGCGTTTGCCCGTCAAACCGACGGACTCGATGACTTCGTCGACCGGTCGCGGATGCGGATAGAACGTCGCGTACATCGTGACCGTCTCCGCGACCGTGAGGTATCGCTCGACGCCCGTCGATTGCAGAACGATCCCGATTTGCGGCTTCAGCCGGCGGCGGTCGCGACCGGGATCACAACCGAGTACCGAGACGTCTCCGCCATCACGCTGTCGGTAGCCCTCCAAGATCTCGACCGTTGTGGTCTTGCCCGCGCCGTTCGGACCCAACAACGCGAAGATCTCGCCTCGCCGGATATCGAGGTCGATGCACCGCACGGCCGGCTCACCTCCGTACGACTTCACCAAACCACGCACCCGCACTGCCGAATCTGCGCCGATAGTCATGACCGCAACGTACGCCGTCTACTTCTAAAAAACAAGTGCTACTTGCTAAAGAAGAAGCATGGCCCTACAGTACGAACCATGAAGACCTACGGTGAGTTCTGCAGCGTCGCTCGATCGCTCGATGTCGTCGGGGATCGTTGGGCGCTCCTCGTCGTTCGGGAGTTGCTCCTTGGACCCCGTCGATTTACCGATCTCCTCGAGGGCCTTCCCGGCGTCGGGACGAACGTGCTCGCGACGCGACTGCGAGACCTCGAAGCCGAGGGCATCATCGAACGAACTCGCGTCCCGGCGCCGACTCCGGCACTGGTCTACGAACTGACGGAGGGGGGCCGCGAACTCAAGCCCGTGCTCGACGCCTTCGCCCGTTGGGGCGCCCGCCGCTTGACGCGGATCGGCGCCGACGACGCGGTGCAGCCGCAGTGGTTCGTGCTCTCCCTGGCGGCGAACATGCCGCACGGACGCGTTGACGCGGGTACGTCGTACCTGCTCGACATCGACGACGAGCAGTTCACGTTTCGCGCCGGCGACAACGACTTCGTCGCGACCGACGCAACCCATGACGCCAACGCGGCCGCGCCCACCGCGACGATCACGGGCAAGTTGCGTGACTTCTTCGCGGCGTCGAAGGGCGACAAGCGCGCCGCCCAACGACTCACGACCGCCGGCAACCGCGCCGCGGCCAAGAAGCTCGTCGGAGCACTTACCGGCGCCATGGCTTCACCCGCGCAATAGATCCTGGTGAAAGGACACCCCATGACTGACACAGATGTGTTCACCGACGGAAGACTCGTCGACACGCCGCACGGCCGCGTCTTCGTGCGCGAGATTGCGGGCGAAGACCCGCCGATCGTCTTGCTCCACGGATTCCCCGACGATCACCGCATCTACGACAATCTCCTGCCGCAGCTCGCGCCGCGGCGGACTGTGGCGTTCGACTTTCTCGGGTACGGCCGGTCCGATCGTCCGGATCCGGCGGAGTTCGCACCCGACGAACACGGCTCTGAAATCGCGGCCGTCCTCGATGCGCTCGACATCGACCGCGCGGTGCTGGTCGGTCACGACTTGTCCGGTCCCGAGGCCGTCGAGTTCGCACTTGCCAACCCCGAACGCGTTGCGCATCTGGTGCTACTCAACACCATCTTCGGACGACTGCCCTCGCTGCGAATGCCCGAGATAACCCGGCTGTTCTCCGATCCGGAATTTGACGTCGCTCGCGGATGCCATGGTCGACGACGACGGTCAGCGTCTGTGGCTGCTGCAGTACTCCGCCGCACCGTGGGGCGGGTTGGGTGGTCTCGACGCCGACGGCCTGGCGGTTCGATCGATCCTGCCGCAGTTCTTCGGCAACGGTGACCAACCTGACTCACTCGCGGCTATCCGCACGTGGACCGCAGACATCATCGACGCATTCGACCGCCAGGACGCAGTGATCGGAAGCGGTGTGCTCTCGCGCCTCGCTACCCCGGTCTCGATCATCTTCGGAGCAGACGATCCGTATCTGAATCCGGCGCTCGCGGCCGAGATTGCGAGCCTCTTCGACAACGCGTCGTTGCGTGTTGTGCCCAACGCGTGGCACTACCCGCAACAGGACCAGCCCGAGCTGCTCGCGCAACTCCTCAAGGATGTAACCACGCATCGGTGACCCGAAGGAACACGAGATGCACACTCCTCAGATCGACAGCCAGTACGCAACCGGTCTCTCCCGGAGCAACATCGAGCGGGCCCTGATCGCGGCCGGCAAAGACCTCGATCATCTACAACCCGCCGACCTCGCCATGGTCGAGGACTTCCACACGCTGGGTCGCATCGCCACGAGCCAACTCGCCGACCTTGCCGAGATCACTCACGCCGACGCGGTGCTCGATGCCGGGAGCGGAATCGGTGGGACGGCCCGCTTTCTCGCCGACCAATTCCGTTGCCACGTCACCGCCATCGACCTCACCGAGGAGTACTGCGAAACGGCGCGCTGGCTCAATCGCCTTGTCGGCATCGACGACCGGATCTCCGTTCACCAAGGCGACGTCACCGAACTGCCGTTCGACGACGCGAGCTTCGATGTCGTCGTCAGCCAACACGTCCAGATGAACGTGACCGACAAGATCCGCCTCTATGCACAAGCACGCCGGGTACTCGTCACCGGAGGTCGGCTCGCCATCTGGGATGTCACCGACGGCGTACCGGGCCCGCTCGACTACCCGCTCCCCTGGGCCGATCAGCCCGAGCTCAGTCACCTCGTGTCGGCCGACCAGTTACGAGCCGCGATCGAAACCGCCGGATTCGGTGTCGTGCACTGGAACGATCTGACGGAAGAGGCCGCACCATTCATGGAGACGTTCTTGTCGAACGCCGCCGGCCCACTCGGCCTGCACTCGTTCATCGAGAACTTCGCGGTCAAGGCCGCCAATCTCACCCGCGGCCTGTCGAGCGGTCGGCTTCGAGTCGTCCAAGGCGTCGCGCGCGCCATCGATTGAACGGTGGATTCAAAATCCAATGGCCTCGCGGAGCAACAGGACGGTGCCGCGACCGGGCTGGAATTCCGCGTTGAGGATCAGAACGCGGTTGACCGCACTCGCCCACCCATAAGCCGCTTGGGTGCGCGCGCTCTCCAACGGGAGCGCGTGCTCTTCGATGCGACGCAGCGCGGTGCCCACATCGGGAACGACCTTCTGCGCGCCGACGATCCAGATCGCATGCGCCGCGCCGCCCGCGTAGGCCGGCAGTTGGCTTCCACTGCCCGAGGCGACCACAAGCGAACCCGTTTCGGTGACCGCGGCGACACTGCCCACGACGACGTCGGGGCTCGCGAGGAGGCGACGGAACTCATCGGCCTCGGCCACGCGATCCATGGCCAGGATTCTCGGTTTGAGCGCCTCGTAGCGCCCGCTCTCGTTGAGGTCGTCGTCGATACCGGAGAGGCGGAGGCTCTCGCTGGCCGCGGTGAGCACGCGTGCACCTTCGGGTATCAATGCTGCGATGCGGGAACGCGCAGCCGCGGCATTCTCGAGGATCTCGACGGCGAAACCGTGTGCCGCCAACGCCGACCCGGCGCGCTCGAGCCGGTCTACGGGCGCGGGCTCGGTGAAGGATGTTGCCGGAATAGCAGTCGTCATGGGACCTCCTGGGTTGATGGTCGACTGCGTAACCCGACGACGCGGGCCGTCGGAATGTGACGTAACCGCGGACCTCACATTCCGGTGCCCTGTGTGGTCGGGTCAGCGACGAGAATGCGACCACCAGAAGTCGGAGGCACCATGAGCACCCGATCCGGAGTTGGACTCGACGGGCTCGACGGGCTCGATCCCGGGCTACGCGTGATCATGCGCGAGCGCCGGCAGCTGATCAATCTCACCTATCGGCTCCTGGGCTCGTTGTCCGAGGCTGAAGACGCGGTCCAAGAGAGTTACGTCCGCTGGTGTTCGATGTCGCGGTCGGAACAAGACGCCATCGCCAATCCCGGCGCGTGGCTCACGACGGTCGCGAGCCGCATCTGCCTCACCCAGCTCGGCTCGGCACGCGTGCGGCGTGAGCGCTACGTGGGCGAGTGGATCCCCGAGCCCCTGCCCGATGTCACGGAGTGGAACGCGGCGCGGTCAGGCGGCGCCGGCGACCCGGCCGACCACGTCACGCTCGACGAGTCGATCAGCATGGCGTTCCTCGTCGTCCTCGAAGCGATGACTCCGGCCGAGCGCGTCGCGTTCATCCTGCACGATGTCTTCCGGTACCCCTTTGTAGAGGTGGCCGAGATCCTCGGCCGTACCCCGGAGGCGTCGCGTCAGCTGGCGACGTCGGCCCGACGCCGCATCCGCGCGTCGCAGCCCTCCGCACTGGCACCCCGACCGACGGCCGTCGTCAAGGATTTCAAGGAGGCATGGGAAGCCAAGGACATCGACGCGCTCATCGGCCTGCTCGACCCCGACGCCACTGCAGTCGCCGACGGCGGCGGACTCGCGCTCACGTTCCTGCACCCCATCGAAGGTCGCGAGCCGATCGCGAGCGCCTGGATGGAAATCGCGAAGCGCGCCACGGGCAACACGACGCTCCTCGAGCGCACGGTCAACGGTCAACCCGGCCTGGTCGCCCAGCAACACGGCGTGACGGTCACGGTGTTCGCGTTCGACGTAGTCGACGACCGCATCAAACACATCTGGGTCGTACGGAACCCCGAAAAACTCCGGCCCTGGACGACGGGTTGAGAATTCCACTTCCGCGATCGCTCCGACGATCATGCTTCCGGCTGCTCGAGGCGTAGCAGCTCGCTACGCCGCACGATGAGCTGGGTTCCCGTCGCCGAATAGACCGCTACATATCCGCTCGATTCAAGATCATCGGACACACGCACGCGAAGCAACGCGTCGCGGCCGCTCGTCGTGCTCGGAACGCCCTCCGGAAAGTACCGCTCGAGCTTCATGTACGTGTGCTTCCGCTCGCAGTCGCGCAACGGGCAAGCCAATCGTTGCAAAGCGTCGCTGCGAGTTCGGCGTCGTCGTCCGGTAGGAGCGTTCGCTCGTTCAGTTCGGCACCGAAGTAGCGGGCGCGCGGGTCGGTCACGACCTGGCGCGGCGTCGTTCTGTCGGCTCAGGTCGCGTCGTACCAGATCGTCGAGGCGGAACCACAAGCGCCCGGCAACCTCCACCACTCCGTTGAGCGGCTCCCCGACCGACACCCGGCACACCGCGCGCGACATCGTCAGCGGCTATCGGTTGGATGAGCACGGGCGCGACGCGAACCGTGTCGCAGCTGGTCGCCGCGTCGGCGATGGCATTGATGCCTTCGAAGAGTTGCGTCGCGTGGACGATCGAGTACGGAATCGGGGATGCCTTGATCAGCTGCTCTTGCTTGATCCGGGCGCGGAAGTATCCACTCTGGGTCAGACGTTCCGTTCCTACGATCGACAGCGCCACGTGATGGCCGACGCCCGCCATCCGTTCGGCCTCGATGACGTTGCGAGTCGACGTATCGAAGAACTCGAGTGCCGCCGCGTCATCGAACGAAGGTGCGTCCGACACATCGACGACCACCGCCGCGTCCCGAAGGACATCGGCGAGGCCATCGCCCGTAACCGTGTTGACACCCGTGTCGGGTGAGGCCGGCACCGCGTCGTGACCGTTGGCACGAAACTTGTCGATGAGCATTGCGCCGATGAGTCCTGTGCCGCCGATGACTACAACTTTCGTGCTCATGAATCCGCTCCTACCGAAGATTGGTTGACGCGACCACGGTCGCGCCGAAGGAGCATCAGTCGCCTCCGTAAGACCCCCCAGTCGGCGTCGCCCCATCGGGCGACGAACGCCGAGCCCGCGATTCCCTAGGTCGCCCGATCCAATGCTCGTAGGGCACCGCCGACCGCTCGCCGTGAGTTGATGCCGAGCTTCGTGAACACCTTCTGCAGGTGATACTCGACAGTGCGTCTGCTGATGAAGAGCTGCGCGCCGACCTCGGCACTCGTATGACCCTCGGCAACAAGCACGGCGACCTGCATTTCCTGGGCGGTGAGCAGGTCGCGCGACTCGATCGTGCGCTTCCGGACCGTTTCTCCCGTCGCCAGCAACTCCCGGCGGGCGCGCTCGGCGAAAGCTTCGGCGCCCATCGACGCGAACATCTCGTGGGCCGCGCGCAGCTGGTCGCGCGCGTCAACTCGACGCTGGTCGCGCCGCAGCCACTCCCCGTATACCAGATGCGCCCGGGCGACGTGCACCACGATCCGAGTGCGCTCGAGACGATCGATCGATTCGACGTAAAGCGATTCCGCGTCGGGGCCGTCGGTCAGCAGCGCGCGTGACCGAGCCTCGACGCCGAGCGCCCAGTCCGTAGCGGCGGCGCGGGTCCGTTCCTCGAGTTGGCCGAGCGCGGCCGCGGCCGCTTCCGCGGCGCCGCTGCGGGCACCGGCTTCGATCAACTCGATCAAGCCCGAGCCGAAGAGTCCGAGATCGTCGTATTCGCATGCCTCCTGGGCCGCGGCGAGCGCGGTCTCGTACTGAGAAAGTCCGTTGTAGAGCACCGCCTTCGCCCACGCCGCCAACGCAATCGCTCTGCCCTCTCCGCGAGCGTTCGCGTCTCGTACGCCGGAGTCGAGCAATTTCAATGCCTCCGCTTCGCGGCCGCTGCCAAGCCACGAGCGTCAACGACCTCAGCGGCGCAATGCCGGCTGCATCAGCAGTGACGTCAGCCTGGCTGAACAGGGCCTCGGCCGCGGCGAACTCGCCCGCGTGCACATGCACTCCCGCGCGGTATGTCGCCGCGATCGGAATGGCGCTCAGCGCGCCGGCATCGTTTGCGAGCTGAACCTGGCGGGCGGCGAGTTGATGCCACGTTTCGTCATCCCAGAGATCCAGTGCGACGCGACACGCCAACCAGAGCCACCGCATGTCGTCGTCGCCGCGGCCGTCGTCGCCGCGGCCGTCGTCTCCACAGAACCCGGCGAGTGCGCGCTGAAGCAGAGGCGTTCCCGTCGTGGGACCCTCGGTGAATCGCGTCGCCAAGGCGTTCAGGAGGAGGTCGGTGGAGCGCGTCGCGGGCGAGTCTGAGAACGCGACGCGCGCCTGCCCCGCGACCTCGAGCACTCCACAACCGGTGTCGAGACGCCCGGCGAAGATCGCCGCTCCCAACGCTTCGAGATAGGTCTCGCGCGCCCGCGACCCGTCGAGTGGTTCAAGCAGTTTCGCGGCTTCGAGCAGCAACGCCGGCGCATCGCTCCCGCGCTTACGGGCAAACACGATCTCGCCTCGCAACTGTGCGAGTTGCGCGCGCTGGAGCGCATCCAACGGGCAGGTCTCCGCGATCGCGAGGAGCTCGTTCGCCGCATCCGGTGCGGCGGCTTCGAACTTGGCCCGGGCCGCAACCATCGCCCGCGCGCCGCGCCGAGCCGGATCCGGGGTCAATTCGGTCGCGCGTTGTAGAAACGCGGCGGCCGCGGCGACGCCACCGCGGCCTCGAGCCCGACCGGCCGAACGCTCGAGCTCGTCGGCCACCGCTTCGTCGGGCGCGGCGGCGGCCTGCGCGCGGTGCCAGGCGCGACGATCAGGGTCGGCGTCAGGATCGGTCGCTTCCGCCAGCGCGCGATGTACCGCCTGCCGTTCCCGCAAGCTCGCGGCGCGGTATACGGCGGAGCGGACAAGCGGATTCCGGAAACGCACTTGGGTGCCGATCTCGATCAACCCCGACGACTCGGCCGGCTCCGCCGCATCGGCATCGATTCCGAGGATCTTCGCGGCGCGCCACAACAAGTCCACGTCACCCACTGCTTGTGCGGTCGCGGTGAGCAGAAGTCGTTGCGTCTCGACCGGGAGTGCCTGGTACTGGCGAAGGAAGCTCTGCTCGATCTGGCTCGTGAGCGGCTGCACGTACGGAAGCGCGAACCCGCCCGCGAGCTCCGCCATCGACAATCCGCGCGGCAGCTCCAACAACGCGAGCGGGTTACCGCGCGTTTCGGCGACGATGCGATCTCGGACGCGCGCGTCGAGTCGCCCGGGCACGGCGGCGTCCAGAACGGCGCGGGCATCGCTGTCGCTGAGTCCTCCGACGACTTGTTCCGGAAGTCCCGCGAACGCGTCGTCGATGCTCGGCTCGCGCACCGCGAACACCAGACCGACGGCGTCCGCCAAGAGACGACGCGCAACGAACGCGAGTATCTGCGCGGACAACCCATCGAGCCATTGCGCGTCGTCGACGACGCAGACGAGCGGTTGCTCCTCCGCAACTTCGGACAGCAGGCCGAGAACGGCCAGACTCACCAAAAATCGATCGGGCGCGGCGCCGGCATTCAATCCGAACGCGGTGCCGAGCGCGTCCGCCTGCGGAGCGGGGAGACTTGCCAGATGCTCGAGCATCGGCGTACAGAGTTGGTGCAACCCGGCAAACGCAAGCTCCATCTCCGACTCGACCCCCGCCGCTCGAGCAACGCGGCAGTTCACTGCGTGAGCCACGAAGTAGTCGAGCAGCGCGGTCTTGCCTACTCCTGCGTCACCGCGCACGACCAACACGCGACTCTGACCGGCGCGCACACCTTCCAACACGTGGTCGAGCTGCGCGCACTCGCGGCGCCGGCCGAGTAATGGCGGATCGGAGATTCGCGCGGTCCGGGGTTCGTCCAACGCAAGCCCCTTCTCGGTCGGCTGTGCCCGCGCGCAAGAGTAAGTCCTTTCGCAGTTATGCGACAGCCGAGCGCGACCGGTCGGGCGTCGGAGACCGGGTGGTTGTGCCATTCAGAATCGTTGCCGTGACCATCGAAACGCACACCGCCGCGATCGCCGCAACGACGCCCGTTGCACTGATGATGTCGGCCGAGAGCGGCAGCAGCAGGACGACGGCGGCGCCGCCGAGAATCACGAGCGGTTTGATCATCGACCGACCGCCGACGATCACCGAGACCGCCCACGTCATGATGAAGAACACTCCGATCGGAATCGCGACTGCGTAGCTCACCGCGGTGGGCGACACACGAATCCGAGTTCCCGTCTGTTCGGTCGCGACTGCGAGCCCCGCACCGAGACCCGCCAGCGCCGCGAACACGCCGTATTGGCCGAAGCAGCCCCAGAGGAATGCCCGATCGCGGTTGCGCGTCAACCCTTCGTCGGCCGGCTCGAGAAAGTAGAGCCACCAGAGTGCAAAGATCATCACGAGTCCCGCGGCCGCGACTGTCGCCAACCCGCGGCTGACTCCTCCACCTTCGATCGCCGTGTCGACCCTGGACGAAGCGGCGAAGATGGCTTCCCCGAGAAGGATGATCGCGAACAGTCCGTAGCGTTCGGCGATGTGATGCGGATGCCAGCTCGCCCGCCGCGTTCGCTCCAGCCAGAGCGGCAGCGAAAGCTCGAGTGCGACCAGACTGACAAAGACCGCAGGCCGAGAGCCGTGCGAGCCCGCACCCGCGTTCGTGACGACGAGGAAGAGCACCCATGCGCATCCCAAGCTGGCAATCCCTGCCGCGTAGCGCAGCGCCGTTGCTCGACTCGGCGGGTCTTCGATTGCGGCACGCAACCACAGTGCGATCAGACCCACTCGCACGATGAGATAGCCGACGATGACGGCGACGAAATCGTTCTTGTTCAACGCGGCCGAAACTCCGGCTGTGAGTATCAGCGCCCCCGCCATCTGCAACAGGGCCAGCAACCTGTAGGCGACGTCGTCGGTGTCGTACGACGACGCGAACCAGGTGAAGTTCATCCACGCCCACCAGATCAGGAAGAGCACTTGCAGGAAGGGCGTCAGACGCGTGAAGTCCGCTACCGCTCGCGGTCCGGTCCGCGAGCGCGGACGTCATCCTCGAGATCGCGACGACAAACGTCAGGTCGAACAACAACTCCAGTTGACTCGACGCGCGGTGCGATTCATCGGTGGCGCGCGCCGTCATGCGCACCCTGATCCCGCTCATGGTTCGTGGCGATCCGCGGGGGCGACGTATTCGAACGTGGGTCCGGCCGTGCGCCCGCCTTCGGTCGGGATCACCATCAGTGGGTCGGCTTTGTGCTTCAGCCGGAACATGGCGCCGATCGCGAGTTGAATCGCCGGTGGGTTTCCGTCGAAGGTCTGGTCCAGGAATTCCAGGATCGTGCAGTAGGCGATGTTGAACTCGTCCTCCGCGGTGCGGATCCGGCTCCCGAGCGCGTGATCATCTGCGCGGGGGTTGGGCTGCATTGGACGGACGCCCGCCCAATCGATCGTGACCGCGTGACCGGAGGGCCCGGATTCCACGGTGTCGCCGTGGCGATAACACCGTCCCAGCTTGAGCGCCTGGAACCGGAAGTAGTGCCCGACTTCGTCGTGCTCGGGATGGAACATCTCCTGGTCTCGATCCCAGACTTCGGTGCCCCTCGTGCCTTCGCCCTGGACGACGATCTCACCCAACGCCGCGAGCGCGGTCGCGAGGCTGTCGACCACGATGACTTTCCCGGCGCCGCCCCGGATGTCGGCGTCGGAGACTTGCCGTCGAGGGTCGCCGCCGAAGACGTTCGCCTCGCCCAGGCGCGCGCAGAGCTCGCGCAGGCCGCGTTCGATCGAGTCGTAGAACTGCCCGATCGTTTCGTAGTCGTCGCTCTGCGGATCTGCGTCGACCGCGGATGGCTGCTCGATCTTGAGAAAGAGCTCGATCGCTTCCGGGCCGAACGGCAACAACGAGACCTCGAACGAACCGTTCGCGTGCGGCAACGATCGAGGGTAGGGCGTAAGCATCTCCGGCGTGTCGATCCGGGGCCGCCCGCCCACCGCGTTCAGCAAGTTCGCGGCGAGCGTCATATGCAGCATCTCTTCGACGAACACGCTGCGCACGATTTCGGCGACCTCCGAATTGCGTTCCGGGTCGAGGGAGTAGAGCGCACACAAATACGGAGGCAGCGTCGCGTGTTCGAGTTCGATCGCCCATTGCAGATGCGATCGAAGATCGGCGAGCGTGGTGATACCCGCGCGCGAGATCGGTGACGTCGTGGTCATGGCCTCTGCCCTTCCTCTGAGAGTGAATGGAACTCCGCACGCGTCTGGCTAGAACGACGCCGGCGCCGCCGCGACCGTGTCGACCGCGGCGACGATCACTTCCGCCACGGCATCGGGAGCCGACACACTCAGCGCGTGCGATGCACCCGCGACTTGATTGGTCGCCACCGAACCGGCGCGCTCGGCAAGAAAACGATGCAGCGCAGGCGGGATGGTCACGTCCGCGTCGCCGAACACGAACCACGACGGGATGCGCTTCCAGGCCGGCACACTCGCAGGGAGGCCCTCCGAGAGAGCTGCGGCGGTGATGGGACGTTGCGTCGCGCCCATGAGCGCCGCCTGTGCAACCGAAACGTCGGCGGCAAACTGCTGGTGGAACAGATCCGGTTTGATCGCGAACTCGTTCCCGCCCGACGACACCGGATACGCCACGAGTGCGTCGGCGAGGGTGCTGCCCGGAAACTGGCTCGACAGTTGAAAGGCCGATTCGCCGTGGTCGGGAGCGAATCCCGCCACGTACACGAGGCCGAGGACCGACTCGTTGCCGGCCGCCGCCTCGGTGATGACGCTGCCGCCGTAGGAGTGCCCGACGAGCACCACATGGCTTCCGATCCCCGCGATCACGTCGCGTAGATAGGCGGCGTCACCCGCGACGTCGCGCAACGGGTTGGCAACGGCCACAACCTCGAGACCGCGGGCCTGCAACCGCTCGATCACGGGATTCCAGCTCGCGGACTCGGCGAATGCGCCATGGACGAGCACGACTGTGGGCTGATCGGACATGAGGTTCCTCTTCTCTACCGGTGGGATTTGACGAACTCACCGTCGCACTCCGGTAGGAGGGATCGCCTCCGTAGAACTTCCCAGTCGACACGCCTTGGCGTGCGTGGTGGGGCAGGATTTCTCGATGGAACGCCTCGGCTGCCGGTACATCGCGACAGGTTTGACACCGATCCCCTACAACTATTCGACATACTTTCCGTGCTGCCACCGGACTTCGTGATCGGACTCGAAGAGCAACATCGCCTGAAAGGAAGCGCCTTGCACTTCGGGCTCCGATTCGACTTCCGCAACCCCGACATCGCCGGGACCAACATGGCCGACCGCTACGCGGCCGCGCTCGACATCGCGGAATGGGCCGACCGACTCGGTTGCGCGAGCATCGCCGTCTCCGAACACCACACGTCGCCCGACGGGTACCTCCCGAGGCCGATTCCCATGCTTGGCGCGATGTCGGCGCGCACAACGAACGTGCGTTTCATGATCGCCGCGCTGATCGCGCCGTTCTACGATCCGCTGCGCCTCGCCGAAGACCTGATCGCCCTCGACAACTTGAGCAAGGGCCGCGTCGACGTGATCGTCGCCGGCGGTTACGTGCGCGACGAGTTCGCGATGTACGACGTCGCGATGAACGAACGCCCCGAACGGGTCCGCGAAACCGTAACCACCCTGAAGGCCGCCTTCACCGGTGAACCGTTCGAGTACCGCGGTCGCACCGTGTGCATCACCCCTCGTCCTTTCCGTCCCGGCGGGCCGAGCATCCTGCTCGGGGGGAGCAGCGAACCGGCCGCCCGCCGGGCCGCACGAATCGCGGACGGATTCATTCCGTCGATCCCCGCAGTTTGAGAGTTCTACCGCGACGAAGTACAGAAGCTCGGCGGCGCCGATCCGGTTCCGAGCGTGATCGGCGAGAACCGCGTCATCGCGCTCGCCGAGGACGCCGACAAAGGTTGGGAACAGATGGCGCCGTTCTTCCTGCACGAGACGAACGCGTACGGCGAATGGCAGGCCCAGGACAACGTGGCGTCACCATTCCGCACCGTGTCCGGCATCGACGCACTGACGCGCGTTCAGCCGTTCATGTGCGCGGCGAACTGTTCGAGCCCGCCCTGCCAACCGTTGGGTGAGCCGACAGCGGCGCGCATTCCTTCCCAGCCGTCACCGTGCCGGTCGAGATGGCGGTGTTCGAGCTCGACACGCGTTCGACTCGGTCCCTCCGCGACGAATCGCACTTCGACTTCGCTCGTCCGGCTCGGGTCGGATTCGATCTGCCACTGCACGCTGATGTCCCAGCTGATGACGAAGTAACTCGGCGGCTCGTACGCGAGCACGCGACTCCATCGACACTCACTGCCGTCGACCGCGACGTCGTAGACATTGCCGCCCACCCGCGGTTCGAACACCATCTTCGCGAGCTCGCCCTCGAGGATGTGATTGTCGGCCGGCCACCACGTGCCGATGCCGTCGGTGAACACCGAGAACGCCCGCTCGATCGGAGTATCGACGACGATCGACGATCGGACCGATGTATTTGCAGTGTCTTGGCTCACGCTTCCTCCTCGGTTTCCTGTTCGACGGTTTGCTTGAACGCGACCAGCGTGCGATTCCAAAAGCTGTCGAGGTACTCGCGCAGCATCGCGACGCCCTCCGGATTCACTTGGTAGATGCGCCGGGTGCCCGCGTGTCGGTCGACGACCAGACCCGCGTCCTTCAACACCTTGAGATGCTGCGATACCGCGGGGCGCGTGACGGGAACGCGCGTGGCGATGTCGCCAACGGTCCGAGGTCCGTCGGCCAGGACCTCGAAGATGGCACGCCGCGTCCCGTCGCCCAGCGCATTCATCCCCGCTTGATGGTAAGTAGCCACTAACGGTTAGTATCTGCTTACGGATATCGGATGTCAAGCCGCTCGACGGCACCGATGAGTTTGCGGGGCGCGGGGCGTCTGACTGATGTCGTGGTCACCAGGTCACTCCGGAGGAACGCGCATGGCCTCACTCGTCCTGAAGATGTCCGTCTCCCTCGACGGCTACGTCGCACCAAACGACGGGAGCAGCGACTGGGCCGCGGCGGGACGCTCCGACGACGGCGCTCGTTGGATCGTCGAGACGTTGAGCAACGCCGGCGCGCATCTCATCGGTGCGAACACTTATGCGGCATGGGCCGACTACTGGCCCGCCGCTCCCGGGCCGATCGCCGCGGCGATGAACGAGATCCCCAAGGTCGTGTTCTCGAATTCGCTCACGTCGGCCGACTGGGCCGAGACGACAATCGCCACCGGCGACCTGGCCGCAGCCGTGACGCGGCTCAAGCAGGAGCGCGCCGACGGATACCTGCTTGCACAAGGCGGGACACGGTTCGCCCGATCACTCGTCGAGACCGGCTTGATCGACGAGTACCGCCTCGTCATCCATCCGGTCGTCCTGGGCGCGGGCGAGCGACTCTTCAAGGCACCGCTCACCATCGAACCGATCAACACCACTGTGTTCAGCCGCGGGGCCGTCGCCCACGTCTTCACCGCGCAACCCTGACTAGCCCTCGCGGAGCCGGGCCGGGAAGCCGCCCGTTGCGATCGGGCCCCATCGTTCGATCGTCAGCCGCAGCAGGCTCTTGCCTTGGCGCAGCATTGCGGCTCGGTACTCGTCCCAATCGGGATGCTCGCCCGAGATCGACCGGTAGTAGTCGACGAACGCGTCGAGCGCGTCGGGAAGGTCCAACACGTCGAAGGTCCCCGACAGCTGCACCCAGGGGCCATTCCATTCGTCGGAGAGCACGACGGCCGCGCCCGCCGAACTCCGCCGTGCGTTATGAACCTTGGCGCGTTCCGGATACGTCGACGTCACGAGCCGACCTTGACCATCGAGGCCCGCGGTGACGGGTGACGCCTGCGGCGAGCCGTCGCGCCGGGTCGTCAGCAGGATGACATGATGACGGGTGCGCAGAAACTCCTCGAGTCCGGCGCGGTCGACATGCGTGTTCGTGGCGATCGAGCGCGGCGACATCCACTCACACTAGAGAGAAGCCCGATCAGGCGAACGGCACCGCGAAGTCGCAATAGGGAGGACTCGTCTCCGTAACTGGGAGCTCGCTCGCGAGGTACGTGATCCGAACTCCGAGATCCTCGGGATTGAGTGCAAGTTCCTCAGGGTTGAGGCCGTTTTCCTCCGCCCACGCATGCAACGCCTCCGACGCGAGCTGCCAATGCACTCCCGGGTTCCCACCCGGGCCGGCCGGGATCGTGTCGTTCGGCAGCGCGACGTAGGCCTCGCGATGGGCGGGCTCGGTGCGCAAGCTCAACTCCGGGTAGTGCGACGCCAGCGTCTTCGCGTCCGACTCCGGGATCGGCTTGCACCACTCGACCGGGCCGTCGCTGTCGGCGCTCACCTCACCCCAGTAGATGGAGAACATCGCGCCTTCGCGCCCGTTCATCTTCGGCAGCGGTCGCTCGCGCAGGATCGCGATGAACTCCTTACCGAGTGCCCACGCGCCCTGTTCGTCGACGTTGCGCTTCAGGCAGAGCACGCTCCGCTCGGGTATCTCTCTCGTGGCGACTTCGTACATCACGGACCTCTTTCCGCTCAGTCGGTTGACGAGGTAGTCGGCGAGCTCGCGGCGCGCGTCGTGTGCTGTCTCGACCTCGCGCCAGTGCGCGGCGATCCGCTCCGCAGCATCGGCCGGATCGCACACGAGGAGTTCCTTGATCGCGACCAGCGGCATGTTCAGCTGGCGCATCATCGCAACCAGACGCGCGCGGCTTCCAGCTGCGCGACGTCGTAGTAGCGATAGCCCGACCCTTGATCAACGCGCGCCGGCACCAGTACACCGAGCTCGTCGTAGAGACGGAGTGCCTTGACCGACAGACGCGACCGCCGCGCGAACTCGCCGATGCTGACTTCTTCCACCACCGATACTCCCTCGTCGTCGAGCCGGACAGCCCGACCCGTCGAGTGTGCGGCCTTCCCCAAGGGGAGAGTCAAGCAACCCGGTCGCGCAGGGCGGGGCGCCTGCAATGATCGCGTCGACCGGGAGGGACCGTGCAGCAACATCATCGAGACACCATCGAGCGTTGGGCCGAGGCGGCCGCCGCCGACGACGAGGTGCTCGCCGTGGTGGTGGGCGGTTCGCTGACCAAGGGGTGCGCCGGCGCCGACAGCGACGTCGACGGGTACCTGGTCGTCACCGACGCGGCGTTCGCCCGGCGCCGAGCAAGTGGCGAGCTCACGTTCTTCTCCACCGAGTTCTGCGACTACGAGGGCGGCTATGTCGATGCCAAGTTCGTCGACCGCGCCTTCCTCGAAGCCCTCGTCGAGCGCGGCAGCGAGCCGGCCCGATCCGCGCTCCTCGGCGCGATCGTGGCCTGGTCGACCGACCCGTCGATCGATGCGCTGGTGCACGCGGCGGCCACGTATCCCGAAGCCGGTGTCGAGCGCGCATGGCCCGGTTCTTCGCGCAAGTCCAGTCTGCGCAGTGGTACGTGGGCCAAGCGGCCAAGCGCGACGACCCGTACCTCGCAGGGTGGGCGGCAAGTCGGTTGGCGCTGTTCGCCTGCCGCTTGGTGCTGGCCCACAACCGCGTGCTGTACCCGTACCACAAGTGGTTGCTGCGCACTGTTGCCGAAGCGCCCGATCGTCCCGACGACTTCGTCGACCTGGTGCGCGTGTTGGCCATCGAGCGCACCTCGGCCGCAGCCGAGGCGGTTGTGATGTCGCTCATCCTGTTCCGGGAGTGGCCGCAAGCGCCGGCCGGTTGGTCGACCCAGTTCATGCTCGACAGCGAGTGGAACTGGCTCGACGGTGAGCCGCCGATCGACGATCTCTGAGCGCGCATGTTGTCTACGGAATGAGCGGAACGCCCGCGACGGCGATTCAGGGTGCGAAGCCGGCGCGGTATTCCGAAGGCGATTGTCCGATCAGTTCGCGGAACGCGGCCTGGAAGGCCGAGAGCGACGAGTAGCCGACGTCGACGGCGATCCGGGTCACCGAGTGCTCGGTCCCGGCGAGTTCCTCGATTGCTCGCAGCACGCGGAGTCGGCGCCGCGCGGCACTCCATGTCATCCCGAGCTCCTGCTCGAACCGGCGCGCGAGGGACCGCGACGCCAGGCCGACCTCGCCCGCGATGTCGACGAAGCGAACATCGTCCGCGAGCCGATCGGTGGTGATGGCGAGCGCCCGCCTGACCTCCACTGACCGCCCGGTGGGCATGTGCGCCGGGCTCGGCTGCTCGGCAAGAGCCCACGTCGCCGCGGCCAAGGCTCGGAACATCGCCAGGGCGTAGTCGTCGAGTGGCTCATCTTCGTCACCCCATTGCGAGCATTCGGCGATGAGCGTGCGAGCCAACGGTGTGAGATCGACGACCGCAAGTTCCGATGGTGGCGATGACACGAACGTCGTGCTGAAGAGGACCGACGCGGTCGTGGCCGGTTGCGGGATCGTGACGTGAATCGCCACACCGGCCCGGATGAGCGCCGCCCGAGCCGGTGGGAGCGACCAGCCGGTGCCGTCGACTTCTAACCGCAGCACTCCGCGAGAGGCCACGAGCAGGTAGTGGCGGTCGACGCACAACTGTTGCGGCGGGGCCGGCTCGAAGTCGCGGACGAAGCTGAACGCGGGGCGTTGCACGCCATCCACTATCGCGGGTCACGCAACCGTCTCGACCAACTCCACCTGGAATCGGCGGCTCGTCGGCGCCCCCGTCATCATCGGGCGAAGGAACTCACCCGACCGGGCGAACGCCGCGGACGCGAGGTACTCGGCGAACGACGCTTGGTCGACCCACTCGTGGAGCACCGTGATGTCCGTATCGTTTTCGCGACCGCCGAAGACGCGGAAGGCCACGCAGCCGGGCATCGCGCTCGACGATGGGCTGCTCGCGTTCGAGTTGCGCGATGGCCATCGGTCGGTCGGCGGCCGCGGTGGAGAAGTCGAGAATGGCGATGAAGGAAGGAGTTGTCATGCATTCATCGTGCGACGAACCGACCGAACATGCCGCCGCCAAACGGACGGAAACACGCCCCGAACGGCCAACGTTCGCCCGTTGCCATGGGCGTCGCACCAGGGTGAAACCGGCGGCTCCGGGTACTGACGTGAAAGAGTCGGACCATGCAGACGCTGGAGACCCGTCACTTCGCCACCCTGACGATTCGAACCGACCCCGATGGGCTCTACATGCTCGGAACGACGTCGGCGGGCAAGCGGATCATTCAAGAGCTCCTCGAGGTCGAGCTCGTCGGTCCCCGTGTGCGGGGACGCATGATCGGCAACAGCGGAGCCGATTGGCTCGCAGTCGCCGATGACGGAGAAGTCACGCTCGATATTCGTGTGTTGATCGAAACCGACGACGGTGCTCGCGTCTTCGTGCACCTGGACGGTCGCGCGAACTGGGCCGAACAGCTCGGCAAGGGCCCCATCTTCTCGACGGTCCGATTCGAGTCGGGTGACGAGCGCTACGCGTTCGTCAACGGGCTGCGCCTCGTGTCGAAGGGCGCGGTTGGCGACGGCGGCAATGTGGCGCACGAGATCTTCGAGCTCATCTGAGCCAACGCTCGGCGAGCCCTAGGTGGCGGTTACGAAGTCGATCAATCGCTCGACCGCACCGACGACGCTGCCCTCGAGATCCTTGTAGCTCGTGACGCTCGCCAGCAGATCGTTCCAGAGGTCGCGCGGTTGGTCGTAGCCGAGCGCGGCGCACACGCCTTCCTTGAACGGCTGACCCTTCGGGATCTCGGGCCAACGTTCGAGGCCGAGTACCCGCGGCCGAACTGCCGTCCACACGTCGACGTACGGGGTGCCGGTGAACAACACGTACGGACTCGACCAGCGCTGTGCAACGCGCGCCTCTTTACTGCCGGAGACGAGATGGTCGACCAACACGCCGAGTCGACGCGACGGTCCGGGTTCGAAATCGTCGAGGAACGCCTCGATGTGATCGAGACCGTCGAGTCGTTCGACGACGACACCTTCGATCCGAAGATCGTCGCCCCACACCCGTTCGAGAAGCTCGGCATCATGGATGCCTTCGACGACGATGCGCGACGCGCGTGCGGTTCGGGCTCGGGCACCGGGAACGGCCACCGAACCCGACGCGGTTCGAGGTGCCGCCGTGGTGTTCGTTGGCGCCCGCCGCAGGGTGACGGGCGCGCCGTCGACGATGAACGCGCCGGGCTCGAGCGGGAAGTGCCGGACGAGTCCGGTGTTTCCGGCAATCGAAACCTCGTTGGACCGAACCGACTGCAGCGTGCCGCCGAACCGACTGCCGCGATGCGCCACGCGCATCCCGACGTGGGCATCGACGATCGGGTACATGGTCGCCAGCCGCTCGCGCGGGCCAACCGGGCCCGCGAGGATGCCACCGGGACTCTGTCGCGACTTCACGCCTCCGAATGTAGCGACGCGTCGGAAGGCAACTCGGCCACGATGAGGGATCGCGCCCCCGGTTGCTCCGCCCGTCAGAGCCGTGCCATCTGCGCCTGCATGGGCTGCATAGGCAGTGGCATTTTGGCGATCTCCATCCGTAGGGTTTTGAAAGCCGAATCGAAGATGGTCGAGAAGCTCGGGAACGGCTGGATCACGTCGCTCAACACCTCCAACGGCACGCGGGCGCGTATGGCGAGCGTCGCCTGCTGCAGCCACTCGCCGGCCTCGGCCCCGAGGGCGTACGCGCCGGTCAACCGGGTGCCGTCGCTGAGCAGGGTCAAGAATCCGTTCGACTCGGCGTAAAGGTGGGTGTACGTCGCGGTCCTGGACACGTCGGCCAGGCGCGTTGTGCTGCTGTATTCAGCCTCCGCGGCACCGACGGCGGCCGCCTGCGGATCGGTGTACGTGACGCGAGGCACGGCTTCGTAGTTCGTCGGGTGGCTCTCGCCGGCGATGTTCGCCGCCACAACGTCGCCTTCGTACTCGCCGACGTGTGTCAGGGGCCAGATTCCGTTGACATCTCCAATGGCCCAAATGTTGTCGCCCGCGGCAGATACTCGTCCACGACGACACCGTGTGGGTTGGCCTCGATACCGACGGTCTCGAGCCCGATCCCTTCGACGCGAGGACGACGGCCGGTCGCGACGAGCAGTCGCTCTCCTCGTACCGAGGTCCCGTCCGAGAGCTTCACGACGTAGTCGTCGCCGTCCTGCGAGGCCCCCGAAGCCTGGACTCCGAGGTGCAACTCGATCCCGTCCCGTCGCAGTGCCTCGGTCAAAGCCGCGCCGAGAGGGGCCGGCTCTCGCGGGATGAGCCGGTCGGCGCCCTCGACGAGCACGGCCTGACCACCGAGCCGCTGGACCACCTGCGCGATCTCGACACCGGCCGGGCCACCGCCGAGCACGATGAGGCGGCTGGGAATCGTCTTCATGGACGTTGCCTCGCGCGTTCCCCACACACCGACCAAGCCGTCGAGGCCCGGAATGGGTGGCACGAAAGGATCGGCACCCGTCGCGATGACGACATGCTCCGCCGTGTGGCGGGTGCCGTCCACGTCGACGACGCCGGGCCCGGCGAGCCGGCCTGCGCCCCGGACCAGCGCGATGCCCCGATCCGCCAGCCATTTCGCCTGTCCCGCATCCGAATAGCCGGAGACCATGTAGTCCCGCCAGTCCAGCGCCGACTGCACGTTCACCTCTGCGCGGGCACCAACGTCGCGGGCGCCCTGGACGGCCTCCCCCGGACGCAACAGGGACTTGGACGGGATACACGCCCAGTAGGAGCACTCGCCGCCGACCAGCTCCCGCTCGACGACCGCGACTCGAAGCCCACGGGCCGCGATGGCCCCGGCGCAGTGCTCGCCCGGCGCACCGCCGCCCAGCACGATGACGTCGTAATCGTTCATACAGGAAGCTCCCGGCCGCTGTTCATCCAGCTCTCCTCAGCCTCGTCCCCAAGAGGATTGTCGCACTCGGTCGAACGCGTTGCACCGCGAGCAGCGAGTTCGGGCTCGAGTACGCCGGTCAGCCTCCCGCCGCGCGGCCGCCGTCGATACGGAGTGTCGCGCCGGTGACGAACGTGGCGCGTTCAAGGTAGAGAACCCCTTCGACTACGTCGCCGACCTCGCCGACGCGTCCCAACGGATGTCGTTCGGCCAGCTCACGGTACGAAGCCGGATCGTGCTCGGGGGTTTCAATGACGCCGAGCGCCACCGCGTTGACGCGCACGCCCCGGCCGGCGTACTCGGTCGCGAGAGCGCGCGTCACCGCCTCCAGCCCGCCCTTGGTCAGGGAGGTGAGGGCCGACGGTTCCCTTGCGTCCGCGTGCTCCACGAGACTGGTGCTGACATTGACGACGTGACCTCCCCCCTGGGCGACCATGTGCGCGATGACCCGCTGCGTCATGTGGAAGAAACCCGTGAGGTTGACCGACGTGATCGCCATGTAATCCTCGACGGTGTAATCCGTGAACGGCTTCCCGATATAGATGCCCGCGTTGTTGATCAGCGTGTCGATCCGACCGAACCGATCGAGCGCCTGCCGGACCACGAGCTCGGCGGTCGCGGCTCGCGCAATGTCTCCCGAGATCATCAGCACGTCCGGTGTTGTGGACGGCTCCACGGAAAGCGCGGTTCCCACTACCGCGTAACCCGCCGAGTTGAAGGCGGCCGCGATGCCGGCACCGATCCCTCGCGACGCCCCGGTGACGATCGCCACCTTCTTCTCTGCTCGTGACGCACCATCGTCCGGCTCTGACGCCGGCTTTGCAGTCAATGAAGGTGTCATCGACGCTCCCTGCACCGTTTTCGGCACCATACGCAGAAGGCCGGTGCTTGCGCACCGGCCTTCATCGCATTCTCGTTGGTGGCGGGGGCAGGATTTGAACCTGCGACCTTCGGGTTATGAGCCCGACGAGCTACCAGACTGCTCCACCCCGCGGCGGACCAGTGATGGTACCGGCGACGAGCCCGGTAACCAAGTTGTGATGCCTACGCCTTCGGCGTTCCGACCAGTGTGACCAGCTTGGTCGCCGTGTTCGGACCTTGCGGACCATCGGCGGGAACCTGGTACGCAACGTCGATGTGATCGGCGCCGACGCTCAGGTCGCCCCAGTTGCCGTCGGTGGGCGCACCCTTGCTCGCCAGGTCGGTCACCTGCCACGAAATGCCGTCGGTGCTGTACGCCAGGTACGCCTCCGACCGGTTCGACACGCTCACGTTGACGAGCGCCGCGAACCCGAGCGGGCCCGCTTCGACGTCGGTCTGCGTCGGCCGGTCCGATCCCGAGACCGCGACACCCGGAAGTCCGTCGACGTTCGTCGCTGCGGTCCACGTGACTCCGCCGTCGTTGGACACCGAAACTCCCGCCGTCTGCAAGTTGACGCCGATGATGCGGTTACCCGAGATCGACACGCTGTCGAACGCCGGGGCGCCGCCGAGCGGCGTCCAGGTGCGTCCGTCGGCGGACGAGAGCAGTTGCATGGCGCCGGACCGGTTCGTCGATTGCTCGACGATCACGAATCCGTTCTGCGTCGCCGCGACATCCTGCACGATCGTGTCGGCACTCGCGGGCAACGAGACCGGCTGCCACTTGCCGCCGCCATCACTTACGAGTGCCTCTTGTTGCTGCAGCGCGCCCGGATCGGTGATACCGAGCTCGCTCCACGAATGTGTGGAGACAACCGTGCCCTTGCAGGGTGTCGGCGTCGTCACGAGTCCCGCGGCGGCCTTCTGCGCGCGGACGGCAGACGCCATCTTCTCGCTGAGACATCCCGACTCGTCGACGATCTGGATGCCGTCGGCTGTGGTGACCGGCGAATAGTTGTCGTGACCGGCAGTGAACGACGACGTGTCGACCGAGTACGACTCGCTGGCGATGACGATCGTGCTGTGCGCACCGTGCGCAACCTGCAGCGCGTCGGCTTTCATCAACGACACCGACGACGCGGGCGTCGTGAACTGCACCGGCACCGCCGAGGGACTCCAGTTCGCGCCGTTGTCGGACGACGTCGAGAGCTCGTATCCGCCTTGCGCGGCCGGCCCGGTGCTGACCGCGTACAGGACGCCGCCGGTCTCGGAGAGGTCGGCGATCCGCTGCGAGCCGAGCGCGGTGTGCGTCCAGTTCACGCCGTCACGCGTCGCGTACAGATCCGTCGGCGAGTTGGAGTTGCCGGTAACGCCCGGCGCGGTCGACAGCGCGTACGTCACGCCGTCGCTACCGGTGACCGTCGGCGACTGGAACTGCACGTACCCGTCGACCGTCTTCCACGCGAGCGGCGCGGCCGGGGGCTGCGCCGCGGCGGGCGAGATGTTGGTGCGCGGACTGGCCGGACGCGTCTCGATCACCGCGAGCGTTCCCCCGCGAGCGCGACTGCACTGAACGCAACCAGACCGGACTGCATCCGGCGCTTGCGCCGCGAACGCGCGCTGACGCGCGTGCTCCGGACCGGGTCCGACGGTGACGAGTTCCGCCGCGTCGTGCTGCAACGCGTTGCGAAGCTGCTGTTCGATTTCCATGTTCAAGACCTCATGTGTCCGAGTGAGCGTTCCAATGAAGCAAGTGCACGATGAAGCCGGCTCTTCACAGTTCCGGGTTTGATACGCAACGCGGCGGCGGTCTCTTCGACCGACCAGTCGAGCAAGAGTCGACACACGACGACCGACCGCAACTTCACGTCGAGGCGACGCAACGCGTCGGCGATCGCGGGGTCGGAGATCGGCGGTTCCGCGGCGCGGACGTGTTCGACGAACGGCAGCGCGCGCATGCACACGCCGCCGCGTCGAGTACGCCCAGTTGAGACCGACGCGATAAACCCACCCCGCCGGGCTCTCGTAGTCGCGGATCTTCTCCCACCGGGCGTACGCCCGAGCCATCGCCTCGTCGGTCGCTTCGCGGCCGAGATCGACGTCGCCGAGCGTGTAACTCAACGCCCGGGCAATGTTGGCGTAGTCGCTCCGGTAGAACTCGGCGAACGCCTCACCGCCGTCCGGCCGTTCGGCTGCGGACGGCGGCGGGCTGTTCTCGGGGTCGGTCAACTCCGCCAACACCTGGATGTCGTCGGCGTCGTCGAACCCGTATCCGGCCCGGTGACCGGCAATCCGGACCCGGCTTTCTTGCGTGCGTATGCAATTCCATCGGGCCATACACCTCCGGCCCGCTCCTGGGGTTCACGATTTCTCCGCGGGCGCCAGGGAGGCCGCCCGGGCCCGGGCCGCGCGCTCGGTCGCGGCATCGTGGTCGAGGTGGGCGATGGCGGCCCGGTCCAGCCACAGCCCCGGTTCGTTGGGCGCATCCGCGAGATAACCGCTGACGACGAACCGGGCGCGCACCCGGTCGTCCTCGAGGCCCGAGCGGACCGCACGCTCGGTGAGCAGGTCGGCGTCGAGCAACCGCAAGGCGGGATCGCGCGGCGAACGCCGCAACCCCTGATCGACCCGCTTGACGGCCGCGTCGACATCGGTGAGTGCCGGTCCGCGCTCGGCGATCCGCGCCGCCGCGTACCAGTTGCGGATCGAATCCGGGCGCAAGCGCGTCGCGTGATCCGCGTCGGCGAGAACGACTCGCGCCGGGCGCCTGCGCGGCGCGTTCGAGCAGTCGATCGCCGAGGACTTCGCGCACACCGAAGACCGCCGCCAGCGCGACAGTTGCGACCACCAACACCGGAATCACTCGACTGACGCGATACGCGGAGCCGGTCGCGGAGCCGGTCGCGGAGCCGGTCGCGGGACGCGCGTCGCGATCAGCATGCCGGCGACGACCCAGAACAGCGGATCGATCTCGCTCAACGGGAACAGGAACTGCTGTTGCACCACGTACGCGATGACGGCGCATGCAAGCGCGATCGTCGTCACGTCGCGCGCCCGCAGTGCGCGCCACGCCGCGAGCAGGAGCACCACAAGCAACGCCGCGTACAGCAACCCCGCCGCGACACCGCCGCTGACGGCGACGTCGATCACACCGTTGTGCGCGCGATCGGGGAACGACCGAGGTTCCGTGGCGGCGCACGTATTCCGCGGACACAACCTGCGGGAACACGACCCGATACCCCTCGGGCCCGACACCCAACACCGGATGGTGCTCGACGACCTGCGCGCCGACCTTCCAGTCGTCGAACCGCCCCTGCGTCGTGCCGTGCCCGAGCTCGAACGCATCGACGAACCGGCCGCCCAGCGGCGTCACCGCGAACAGAACGACCAGGGCGACGATCGCCACCGCGATCTCGCGCCAGCGCCGGCGCACGACCCGCGGATGACGCGACCGCGAGCAACACTCCGGCCACCGCAAACCCCAACCAGGCGCCACGCGTCTGCGACAACAACAACGCGGCCGCGCTCGTCGAGCGCGCCGAACGCCGCCGACGACCGCGCCACGCACGCAAGATTCACTGCGATCGAACGCAACCGCCAGCGAGAGCGGAACCAGCAACACCGCGGCCGCGCCGACGTAGGCGGGTTGTCCGAACGGACCACCGACCCGATGCCCGGCGAACGACTCGTCGATCAGCGACCAGCCCGCGCGTTCGAACGCGCACCACACTCCCAGCGCACCCGCCGCAATGGCGGCGCCGCGCAACACGACGCGCCGATCGCGCGGCGCGGTCGAGTGCCTGGCCGCACAGGAACATCAACGGGAAGGTGCACCACGCGAGCCAACCGAGCCGGCGATCGGGCGTGCCGATCCACGCGTGCAACGCATCGACGCCCCGGATCGCCGCGACGAACAGCACCGCCAGCAACACGAGCCAGAGCACGCCCGGTGACGCGTTCGACGCGCACCGGCTGCACGAACAACAGGAACGCGGCGATCCCCATGATCACCAGCGGTCACCGTCCAGCGCGCCGGCCCGGACGGAACCAGACCGTGCGGATCGACCGCGATCACCACGCCGACGAAGAGCGCGGCCAACGCGAACGCGAGCGTCCGACGCGGGCGCTCGGCTCGGTCACAGCCGCCGGCACCACCGCGGCCGCCCCCGTCGTCGACTCGATGGTGTCCGCCAAGTGATCTCCGCCCCCAGAGGCCCCGTGTCGGTGGCGCGGGAGCCTTCAGTACACCCCGGAGCCACACGACCGGTTCCACGCGAGCGTAGAAGTCAGCCGCCACCTGTCGCCCTGGTATCAGGACGTCGGCAGGAAGCTCTGCGGTACCCTCGGCGTGTTCGCCGCGCACTGCGTCGTACGGATCGCGCAGATCGCCGTAGTAACCGAGCGCGTACGCGCCGCGCCGGTAGCCCGCGAGCCGCGCCACGATCCTCGGGCAGCGTCGCGCGCGACCTCGGGCGGGCACGCGAGGTACTGGTTCTCCTCCTGGCGCAACCACGACAACGTGTAGCCCGACGTTCACCCCGCGCCGCGCGTGCGCCGAACGGTTCGCGCCGCCGCCGTGGTACAGCGATCCGAGGTAGAAGAGCACCGAGCCCTTCGGCATCTCCGCCGGCACTGTCTCGTCCGACCGTCGGGCGGAGCTTGTCGTGCCAAGTGGTGGCTGCCGGGGATGACGCGCGTCGCGCCGTTCTCCTCGGTGAAGTCGCTCATCGCCCACATCGTGTGGCACTCGACCTCGAAGCCCGCGGGGAACGGGAAGAAGTCGAACGCCCATTGGTCGCGGTGCACGTACTGCGCCGGTTCGCCGGGACCGATCTCGATCACCTGCGTGAGATGCAGCTGATAGCTCGTCGCGTGATCGCCGAGCACGCGGTCGAGCGCGCCGAGCAACGGCGGGATGCGCGGCGAGGTGCGCCGAACTCGCGCGAACGCGCGAGCAACGAACCGGTGCGGCGCGTGTTGAAGCCGGTGAACTCGTCGCCGCCGGCCGGCGTCTGCGTCGAGGAACGGCTCGAGATCGGCTTCGCATGCGGTCCATGGTCTCGTCGGAGACAAGGCGCTCGACGACAACGCAACCGGCTGCGCGGAACGCAGCCTCGACCTCGTCGATGCTCGCGTCGGCGCCGACCCTCGGAACGTCCATCGCCATGGGCGAAACGCTACGCACCGCTGCTACCCCACGTGGACGAGCTGGGCATTGACCCGGCTCATCAGCTCGCGGGGGCTGAACGGCTTGAACACGTAGTCGTTGGCCCCGAGAGTGAAGCCGCGCTCCGCGTCGTTCTGCTGGGCCTTGGCCGTCAGCATGATGATCGGGAGCGTCTTGGTGGCCTCGGCTGCCCGCAGCTGGCTCGAGCACGTCGAAACCCGACAGGCCCGGGCATCATGACGTCGAGCAGCAGCAGATCGGGCGTTCGCGTCCGGGACGAGACGCAGCGCGTCCTGGCCGTTGGTCGCCGACAGCACCTCGTGTCCGTTCTGCACGAGCTTGTACTCGACCAACTCCCGCACATCGGGATCGTCGTCGACGATGAAGATCAGGCTCATGTCGGCTCCTTCGATTCCGTCGGTTGCGGCGACGGTGCCGCGCCACCTGATCCGGTCGAGACCACCGTTCGCGTTCGACCGGAAGCCGGATCGTGAACGTGCTGCCGCGACCCGGCGCAGACACGTGCACTCACGTGACCGTCGTGGCCGTCGACGATCTGCTTCACGATGTAGAGCCCGAGGCCGGTACCGAGGGTTTCGCGGCGCCGGGCGACTCGTCGGCAGCTGAAGAACCGCGTGAACAGTTCGGCCTGCTCGTTCGACCGCGATACCGATGCCGGTGTCGCGCACGTCGATGACGACCTCGGCGCCGTCCGCGTCCGCGCCGTAGACGTCGATGCGGCCGCCGCCGGGCGTGAACTTCACCGCGTTCGCCACGAGATTGTCGCAGCGCGCGCTCGATCTGCTCTTCGTCGCGCGACCAGATCGAGATCGCCGGGCTCGAGCATCGACGTCGAGTTCGAGCGCGCCCTCGTCGACGGCGGGCGCGACGCGCCGCGCGACGCGCTCGAGCACCGCCGCGAGATCGACGGGTCCGAGCTTGGGCTCGAACTCGCCCGCTTCCATCCGCGACATCGTCAGCAGGTTCGAGATCAGCACGAGCAGCTTCTCGCCGTTGCGCTCGACGATGCCCAGCATGCGGCGCTGCTCGTCGGTCACCGATTCGGCGGACTCGTCGGTGAGCAACTCGATGTAGCCGAGCACGCTGGCGAGCGGGCCGCGCAGCTCGCGCGAAACCTCCGACAGGAACTCGTTCTTGGAGCGGTCGAGCACGCCGAGCCGCTCGACCATCTCGTGCTGCAGTTCGAACGCCAGCGAATGATCGAGCGCGCGCCCGATCTCGCGGGCGAAGCCTTCCATCAGCGTGACTTCGCTCTCCGATCCACGGCCGCGCGGTCCCTGCTCGCTCACGACGAGCACGCCGGCGACGTCGCGCGCCGACGACGATCGGATACTTCAGCGCGGCGCGCATCGACAGCTCGTCGAACGCCTGGCGCTGCTCGACGCTGAAGCGAACCGACGTCGCGCGTGTCGTCGATGACGACCGCGTTGCGCGTCGTCGGTGACGCCGATCAGATGGATCAGCGAGATACAGCTCGTCGACGGGCGCGATCGGCGGTCAGCGACGCGATGTCGTCGGTGCGGCGCCACTCGGCCGCGAGCCGTGCCGTGCACTCATCGGTCGAGCAGTCGGATGTGCACCCGGTCGACGTCGAGCGCGTCGCCGACGACCTCCACCGCGCGCTGCACGACGTGGTCGACGATCGAGCGAGGCGTGGACGACCTCGGCGAGCTCGCGCCGCACACGCTGGTCCTTGGTCCGTTCGATCTCGATGACGCGCAGGCGCGCCAGCTCGCGCACCATCGTGTTCACCGATTCGCCGACGAACTGGATCTCGGCCGCGGCGCCGGTCGAGCTCCACCCGCACGGTCAGATCACCCGCCGTGATCGCGGCGAGCGCGGCGTCGAGCACTTCGAGCGGCTGCTCGACCGCGCGGGCGCTGCGGCGGCTCAGCAACAACGCAAGCACGACCAGCGCGATGCCCGACGACGACGAGCTCGACCGCGAAGCCGACCGCGACGCGGCGACGAGCTCGGGACCAGCACGACCACGACCGCGGTCGCGGCCAGCGCGAAAGCGCAACGCCCGCGACGAGCTCGAAGCTGCGTGCGAGTGCGGTTGCGAGCAGCGGGCTGTCGGCCGACGGCACGAGCGCGCGACGACTCGTCGCGCACCCGCCGGTGGTTCGGCGGTACGCGCGACTCGGACGTCGGTCACGGCACGAACCATGCGCCCGGCCGCGTCACCGCTGCGTCACAGACCGCGACGCATCGGCTCGCTGCCGCCGATCGGCCTCGTAGATCGGCCGTGCGCCCCGTCGACCAGCTCGCCGGCGTCGGCCCGCGCGACCACTGCGCTCGTGCGGTCCGGGGTGCTGCGGCCCGAGCGACCCGACCGGCTCTGGCGCATGGCGCGACGCGGTCCGCCACTGGGGCCCGGGGCTCGCCGCGGTCTTCGCGCTGGGCGCGGCGCGCTACGGCGATCGCCCCGCACTCGTCGACGAACGGGGCCGCTGACCTTCGCCGAGCTCGACGCCCGCACCGACGCCGATCGCCCGCGGCCTGATCGAGACCGGGGTGCGAGCCGGGCGACACGGTCGCGCATCCTGTGCCGCAATCACCGCTACTTCTTCGAGATCACGGGCGCGCTGGCCAAGCTCGGAGCCAACGCGCTGTACCTCAACACCGGCTTCGCCGCGCCGCAGGTCGACGGCGTCATGCAGCGCGAGCGGGCGGTGCTCCTCGTCCACGACGACGAATTCGACCGCGCTGGCGACGCGGCCGGCATCGAGCCCCGCCTCCTCGCCTGGACCGACCCGACGACGAGCCGCCGACGACGACGCCGCACGCTCGACGACCTCGCCGCGCCGCCACGCCGACGGTCCCGCGCTCGATCGTCCCGCGCAACCCGGGCCGCACGATCATCCTCACGTCGGGCACGACCGGGCCGCCGAAGGGCGCGCTCGTCGCCGACACGCCGCACGTCGGCGCCGGCGATCGCGCTCCTCGAACGACTGCCCTACCGCGCCCACGAGACGATGGTCATCGCGGCGCCGTGCTTCCACACGTGGGGATTCGCCAACGCGACGACGAGCCTGCTGCTCGGCGACACGATGGTGCTCGAGCGCCAGTTCGATCCGGAGCACACGCTCGCACTCATCGCGCGGCACCGCGCCGAGGTGTTCGTCGCGGTGCCCGGTGATGCTGCTGCGCATGCTCGAGCTGCCCGCCGACGTGCGCGCCGCGCTACGACACGTCGTCGTTGCGATTCGTCCCGCTCTCGGGTTCGGCCCTGCCCGGCGATCTCGCGACTCCGCTTCATGGACGCGTTCGGCGACGTGATCCACAACCTCTACGGCTCGACCGAGGTCGGGTCGGTGTCGGTCGCGACGCCCGCCGACCTCCGCGCCGCGCCCGACCACCGCCGGCCGGCCGCCGCGCGGCACACGCGTCCGCTTGCTCGACGAGCGACGACCACGAGGTCGCGCCGGGCGCGAACGGGCGCATCTTCGTGCGCGGGTCCGCTCGACGTTCTCGGGCTACACCGACGGCGGCTCGAAGGCGGTCGTCGACGGATTCATGCACACCGGCGACACCGGGCACTTCGACGCCGACGGCCGCCTGTTCGTCGACGGCCGCGACGACGACGATGATCGTCTCCGGCGGCGAGAACGTGTTCCCGCACGAGGTCGAAGACGTCATCGCGCGCCATCCCGACGTCGTCGAAGCGGCCGTCGATCGGCGTCCCCGATCCCGAGTTCGGCGCGCGCCTCAAGGCGTTCGTCGTCGCCCGGCCCGGCGCCGCAATCGACGCCGAAGCAGTCCGCGAATACGTGCGCGCCAACCTCGCCCGCTTCAAGGTGCCGCGCGAAGTCGAGTTCGTCGACGAGCTTCCCCGCAACGGCACCGGCAAAGTCGTGCGCCGCGAGCTCGAACAGCGCTGACGCGCGGTCGACTTCCTACTCGCTACATCAACAGCGTCTGCGTGTACGCGGTGAGCGTGTTGTTGTCGACGTAGACGTGCTGCGTGCCCGCGTGGATGTCGCGGAAGCAGCGCTGCAGCGTTCCGCCGTTGCGCAGCGCGCTCGTCCCGGCCCACGTGTACGCGAAGCGGGCCGCGTCGGCCGCCACCCGCGTGGCGTAGGTGGTCGCCTGGCGCATCCGCTGCTGCTGCACGAGCGACGGCGCGCCGCCGGCGACCGCGCGTGGCCTCGGCCGCTACCGAACACGTCGAACACGTACGCACGCGCCGCACGCAGCGCGGCGTCGTGCATCGCGAAGTCGTGCTGGAAGAGCTGCTCGTCCGACACCGGGCGTGAACTGGCCCATGCGCTGCTTCGTCGGCACGATGCGCCAGCAACTCGTCGAGCGCGCGGGCGCCGACCCCGAGCGCGAAGCCGGCGTGGCCGGAAGCGACGATGCCGAACAGGCCGATGTTGTACGTCGGACCGCCCCGTTGCGGGACGCGCAGCGAGCAGCGGGAACGAGAAGCCCTCGGCGACGAACTGCTCGTCGACCGAGTAGTCGTAACTGCCGGTTCCGGCGAGGCCGAGCACGTCCCAGTTGCCGCGCAACACGACCTGCTCGGGCCGCAGGAAGACGACCCGCAAGCGCGGGCAGGCCGATCGCGTCGTTCAACGGTTCGCCGTCGGCGTCGACTTCCTGCGTTCCCGCACCGAACCAGGTGGCGTGCGCACAGCCGGAACCGAATTGGTAGCGCCCGGTGACGACGAAGCCGTCGTCGTCGACCCGCGCGTTGCCGACCGGGCCGAGCATGCCCGCGTGGATGCCCCGGCCGTCGGCGTTGAACATCGTCTTGGCCGCTTCGTCGCTCGTGTAGATCGCGGCGAAGCACGACGAGGTCACGTTCGCCATCGCCGACCAGCCCGTCGAGCCGTCGGCGTACGCCAGCTCCTCGAACACCGCGAGCGCATCTTCGATGCCGGCTTCCGCGCCTCCGAGCTCGCGGGGCACGAGGATCCAGAACAGCTCTGCTTCCGCGAGCGCGTCGACGACCGCCTTGCGTCGTCGACGATCTCCGCTTCGGCGCGCGCCGCGTTCTCTTCGATCAACGGCCGCAGCGCGCGGGCCTTGTCGACGAGCAACGACGTGTGCTGCGCTCACGCGGCGCTCATCTTGATCACGCTGAACACCGCGCCCTGCGGATCGGCGAGCACGGCGAAGCGACCCGGTTCGATGTCCATCGGCCCCGCCATCAGCGAGCCGCCGAGCGATTGTGCCTGCGCGACCGTCGCGTCGGTGTCGTCGGTCGCGAAGTAGATGCCCCAGCTCGGCGGGATGCCGGGCATCGGCGGATTCATCGCGCCCGGCGATGCTCTCGCCGTCGATCGTGAACTCGGTATACGACACCGGATCACCCTGTGGCTTCGCGCCCCAGCCGAGCACCGCCGCGTAGAAGGCGGCGGCCTTCGGCACATCGGGCGAGAGCAGCTCGCTCCATGCGAACGTGCCCGCCTCGTTCACGAGTCCCGCACCGATGTGATCCTTTGCCTGCCAGAGCATGAGCAGCGCGCCGGTCGGGTCCTGGATCACGGCCATGAGCCCCGCGTCGACCACCGGGAACGGCGGTGCAATCACGGCGCCACCCGCGCCCGCGACCTTCGCCACGGTCGCGTCGATGTCGTCGACGCTCACATAGGAATTCCAGTGGGGCGGGACACCGTCGCGGCGCGTTCGAGCGGCCCGATCCCCGCGACAACCGAGTCGTTCCGCGAAGCCATCGTGTAGAAGACCGTGTTCGTGTCGTCGACCGGGTTGTCGACGAACGTCCAACCGAACAGCGGGCCGTAGAAGTCCTTCGCCGCGGCTTGGTCGGTGGTCCCCAGGTCGACCCAGTTCGGTGTTCCCGACGCGTAGCTCGTGCGTTCCGGCATCGCAGGCTCCTCGATCGCGATCGTGTCGCCGCGCAATCTAAGGCGCGCGGCGTCACCAACGAGAAGTGCCGGTACGCGAACTTCCGGAAACGCGTCAGGCGGTCGGCGCGGCGGCGGTCGTGGGCGGCGTGTTGGATCCGCCCTTCGGACCACGGAACCGTCCGTGCCCCATGCCGCCGAACGGTCCGCCACTCTTCGGGCCCTTCGGGAACCCGTTGTTCACCAAGTCGGTGATGCCCTTGGTCAACGCCGTCTTCAACTTGTCGGCCTGCGCTGGCCGTGAGGTGATGGGCGGTAACCGCGGCGTCGATCTTGGCGGAGGCGCGGCAACCAGCGTGTTGATCACCGTGTTCACGTCGACGTTCTTCGCCTTCGCGATGTCGGCGATGGTTTGGCCGTTGGCGAGGTCGGTCTTCAGCTCGGCGGTCGTGATCCCGAGGGCCTTCGCAACCGGGTCGAGCGCGAGGTTCTCGATGCGACCGAGACCAAAGCCGAACCCGAAGCGCCCGCCGGCCGGGCCGGCCGCACCACCCGGAGCACCGGGAGCGCCCGGAGCCGTCGCAGGTCCACCCTTACCGGAGCCGTTGCCCTTGCCCCCACCGAACTGCGGCCAGGGCTTGTTGACGATCTTGTTGATGCGATCCTGTCGGCGCTCGTCATGGCCGCGATGACCGTCTTGATGTCGACGCCCTGCTGCTTGGCGACATCGGCGATCGTGGTCTTGCCGTCGCTCAGCTTCTGGAGGAGCTGCTGCGGGGTGAGGTTGAGCGCCTTGGCGGCCGCCGTCGATCAGCGGCGAGGCGAGGGCGCCCCGGCCCGGCCCGGCGTGGGGCTTGGCGGCATTGGTTGCCGCAACCTGGGTCGCGGCCTGCGGGAACGGTTGGGCTCCGGAGAGCCCGGGCACGCCGAGGAGCGCACCGCCGACGGCGCCCACTGCCACCGCAGTACCGGCGGCAATGCCCATCACCAACCGACTTCGCACCATTTGCGTCCCTCCGAAAGCGATCCGGTGGATCATATTCGGTTCCCCGCCTGGGACCAGCCTGGGAACGCGCGAGAATCGCGCCGTGAGTGGCAGATGAACGGGCGCCGAAGGCCCGCGGAGGGGTGCCTGAACGAAAGCTGTGAGACCCGCTCAGGACGCGCACAGCAATCGCACAAAATCGGGTGTAACCATGAACGGGTGGCTGATACACGCGTCCTCGTCGTCGACGACGAGACGAACATCACCGACCTCGTCGCGACCGCTCTGCGGTACGAAGGGTTCGACGTCGAGGTGGCAAGTACCGGGTCGGACGCCCTGAAGGCGGCGGCGGCATTCCGCCCCGATCTCATGGTCCTCGACATCATGCTCCCCGACCGCGACGGCTTCGCCGTCGTGCAGCGGCTCCGAGCCGACGGTCATCACGTACCGGTCGTGTTCCTGACCGCGCGGGACTCGACCGAGGAGAAGGTGAAGGGGCTCACGGTCGGCGGCGACGACTACGTCACCAAACCGTTCAGTCTCGAGGAGCTCGTGGCCCGGGTCCGCGCCGTGCTGCGGCGTACAGGCGTCGATCAACGGCGACGGTTCGGCGCGGCTCACGTTCGCCGACCTCGAGCTCGACGACGACACCCACGAGGTGTGGCGCGGGCGCACCCGCATCGAGCTCACGCCTACGGAGTACAAGCTCCTGCGCTACCTGATGCTCAACGCCCGGCGGGCGTTGTCGAAGTCGCAGATCCTCGACCACGTCTGGGAGTACGACTTCGACGGCGACGCCAACGTCGTCGAGACGTACATCAGCTACCTGCGCAAGAAGATCGACAAGCTCGGTCCGCCGCTGATCCATACGATTCGGGGTGTTGGCTACACACTGCGGACCCCACCCGAGAAGCTGAGCGCTCATGACGCTCCGCGTCCGGCTCCTGCTCGGCCTGGTCGTCCTCGCCGCGGTCGGCCTCGCCGTCGCGGGTGGCGTTACGTATCGCCAAACTCGCGGCGATCTCGTGAGCCGCGTCAACCGCCAGGTCGACCTCGGCGTCGCCAGACCCCTGACCTGTTCTTCTCCGCGTTCGACCGCGGCCCCGACCGAAAATCTCTCGGGCGCATTCCTGCCGCCCGGCACGTGGGCCCAGGTTCGCGCCGCCGACACGGGCGCAGATCCTGGGCACGAACGAGGGCGTGATCAAGGAAGACGCGCCGATGCTTCCGGCCGACCATGCGTCCCGGGACCACGTTCACCGTGAGCTCACCGCACTACCGGGTCGCGCGTCGCCCAGCCGCAGTTCTTCCGCATTCTCAGCGGGCCCGACGCGGGCGAGCGAGTGCAGGCGTACGCTCATCGTTGCGATCCCACTGTCGGACGTCGATCACACGTTGCACCACCTGTTCGTCGTCGAGATCGATCGTCACGTTCGGCGGTGCTGTTGGTGCTCGCGCTTCTCGCGTGGTGGGTCATCAAGCTCGGGCTGCGGCCGCTCGAGCACATGCAGGAGACGGCGGGCGCAATCGCGGCCGGCGATCTGTCGCGGCGCATCGACATCGTCGACGAGCACACCGAGGTCGGAAAGCTCGGGCTCGCGCTGAACGAGATGATGCAACAGATCGAAACCGCGTTCGCCGCGACGCGCCGCGTCCGAAGGTCGGCTGCGACGTTTCGTCGGCGACGCGTCGCACGAGCTGCGCACTCCGCTCACTTCGATCCGCGGCTACGCCGAGTTGTTCCGACGCGGCGCGGCCGATCGCCCGGAAGACCTCGCCAAGGCGATGCGGCGCATCGAAGAAGAAGCCGATCGCATGGGCTCGCTCGTCGACGACATGTTGCTGCTGGCGCGCCTCGACCAGGGCCGGCCGCTCGAACGCAAGCCCGTCGACCTCACGCGCCTGACGCGCGACGCGGTCGACGACGCGCGCGCGGTCGCGCCCGACCGCCCGATCGACTTCTCGCCGAACGGCGCGGTCTTCGTGCCCGGCGACGAGGCCCGCATCCGCCAGGTGCTCGGGAACCTGTTGCAGAACGCGAACCGCCACACGCCGCCCGACACTCCCGTGCACGTGCGCGTCGTCACCGAGACGAGACGAAGCGATGATCGAGGTCGCCGACGAAGGTCCGGGCATGGCGACCGAAGACGCGAACCGCGTGTTCGAACGGTTCTGGCGCTCCGACCCGTCGCGCACACGCTCGAGCGGCGGCGCCGGTCTCGGCCTGGCCATCGTCGTCCGCGATCGCGGCCGCGCACGGCGGCCGGGCCGAAGTGCAGAGCGCACCGGGACAAGGATCGACGTTCCGAGTGCACCTGCCGCGTCGACAGCCGCTACCGACGACGCCCGAGGCCTACCGGCGACGACGTTCGCCGGCCGACGACATCCGCCGAACCGACGCGTCGCCGACCGACGCCCCGACGACTACCCGGTCGTCAGATCTCGAAGACTCCTGACCGCGACGACCTACAGGCGGACGACGAGCTTGCCGAGGTGCTCGCCGGAGAAGAGGCGCACCAGCGCTTCGGGCGCGCGGTCGATGCCTTCGAGCTCGTGCACCCGCGCTTTGATCTTGCCCGCCGCGAGCCACTCGGCGAGCTGCTCCGGCCGCTCGGTGTAGTGGTCCCAGTAGTCGAGGGTGTTGAAGCCCTCCATGCGCGCCCGCTTGCCCATGAGGTAGCGGATGTTGTGCAGCGCGGGCGGCGGGCCCGTCGAGGTTGTAGGTGGAGATGTCGCCGCACAACACGATACGCGCCTGCATCGCGAGCCGGCGCAGCACCGTGTCGAGCAACTCGCCGCCGACGTTGTCGAAGAAGACGTTGACACCCTTGCGGCGCGAGTTCCTTGAGCCGGGCCGCGACGTCCTCGCGCTTGTAGTCGATGCACGCGTCGAAGCCGAGATCGTCGACGACCCACGCGCACTTCTCGGGCGAGCCCGCGATGCCGATCACGTGCGCGCCGTTCATCTTCGCGATCTGACCCGCGACCGAACCGACGCTGCTCGCGGCGGCCGACACGCAGAACACCTCGCCGGGCTGCGGTTTGGCGACCTCGAGCGTGCCGACGTACGCGGTGATGCCGACGTGACCGAGGATGCCGAGCACGTCGATGAGGTCGACGTCCTCGGGCACCATCGTGATCGGCGGGAACGGATTCGCCTGCACGACGCAGTACTGCTGCCAGCCGGTGAGATGCATGAACGCGCGCCCGAGCGGATACTCGTCGGGGTTGTTCGTCTCGACGACAACGCCGACGCCGTTCGAGCGCACCGGTTCGCCGATCGCAACGCCGCGCCATGTAGTTGCCGCGCTCGTTGATCCAGCCGCGGATCGTCGGGTCGATGCCGAGGTAGCGCACCTCGAGCAGCGCCTCGCCCTCGCCGAGCTCGGGGACGGGAACTTCCGTCGTGTCGAAGCACGACTCGGTCACCATGCCGACCGGCCGCTTGGCGAGCACCACTTGCCGGTTCATGCGCGAGGTAGCCACGGCAGCAGAAGCTACCGGCACGCGCGTAGCCTCACGCCCGTGCTGCCGCTCGACGTCGCCGACCTCACGCCGGAGTGGTTCTCCACCGCACTCGGGCTCGACGTCGACGCGCGCCGACGTGCTCGACCAGCAGCTCCGGCACCACCGGTCGCGGCCCGGGTCGCGCTGACCGGGCGACGCCGGCCGGCGTCCCGGCGACCGTGTTCGTGAAGCTGGCGCCCTTCGACGAGCGCCAGCGCGAGTTCGTCACGTCGGTCGGCATGGGCGTCGCCGAAGCCCGCTTCTACCGCGACATCGCGCCCGAGATCCCGATGCGCATCCCGAACGTCTGGTTCGCCGACACCGAAGGCGAGCGCTACGTCATGGTGCTCGAAGACCTCGTGGCGAACGGGTGCCGGTTCCCGCATCCGAAGGACGACGACATCGCGTGGCGGGCGCGCGACATCGTCGAGCAGATGGCCGCGCTGCACGCGCCGGTTCTGGGAGTCGCCCCGCTTCGACGCGGGCGGCGATCTCGCCTGGCTCGCGCCGCAAGGGCACCGGCGCGGCCGGCGGCGGCGCGACCTTCGTGCAGATGGCGGTCGACACGGTCGGCGATCAGCTCCCGGAGGAGTTCCACCGTCTCGCCGACATCTACCTCGCCCGCACCGACGACATCGTGGCGCTGTGGAACTCGGGGCCGCGCACCTTCGTCCACGGCGACCCGCACATGGGCAACCTGTTCGTCGATCCGGCAATCGTCGACACGCGAATCGGCGACGGCGGCGATCGGACCGGCTTTCTCGACTGGGCCATGATCGGCCGCTCGCCCGGCCTGCGCGATGTCGCCTACGTGTTGTGCAACTCGATGCCCGGCCGCGGTGCGCGGCGACCGACGAGCGGGCATTGCTCGAGCGCTATTGCGAGCTGCTCGGCCGAGAGCCGGCATCGACCTCGATCCCGGACGCGGCGTGGGATCAGTACCGCCTGTTCGCTGTCTACTCGTGGGTGTCGGCCGCGTCGACCGCGGGCATGGGCTCGAAGTGGCAGCCGCTGCACATCGGGCTGGGCGGAACGAAGCGGGCGACGGCCGCGTGCGAGCAACTCGGTTGTGTCGACCTGCTCGAACAGCTGCTCGGCTGAAATCGTCATCGCCGGCCGGGCGCCGTGCAGGCCCTCGCCCTCCTGCCATAGGGTGCGGTCAGGCACACTCGAAAGGGGCCAACAGATGTCGGTGTACGACGTTCCGCTCAACTCGATCGACGGCAAGGCCGGCGTTCTCGCCGACGACAAGGGCAAGGTCACGCTGCTCGTCAACGTGGCGTCCTTCTGTGGTCTGACGCCGCAGTACGAAGGGCTCGAGAACCTGTACGAGCGCTTCGGCGCGCAGGGCTTCGCCGTGCTCGGCATCCCGTGCAACCAGTTCGGCGCCCAGGAGCCGGGTACCGCCGACGAGATCAAGACGTTCTGCAGCACCAGCTACAACGTCGACGTTCCCGCTCACCGAGAAGATCGAAGTGAACGGCGACGGCCGCCACCCGCTGTACCAGCAGCTCACGCCGAAGGCCGACAGCGAGGGTCACACCGGCGACATCCGCTGGAACTTCGAGAAGTTCCTCATCGTCGCGCGACGGTGAGATCCTCGCAGCGCTTCTCGCCGATGGTCGAGCCCGAGAACGCCGACATCGTCGGCGCGATCGAAAAAGCCCTCGCCAACTAGTCGATTCTTCGACCACCGCAGCTACATCCGATGATCCTCGACGAGTTCCGGCTCGACGGCCGCGTCGCGATCGTTACGGGCGCGGGCAAGGGCATCGGCGCGGGGTGCGCCCGGGCGCTCGCGGAAGCGGGCGCCGACGTCGTGTGCGCGGCGCGCACGCAATCCGACATCGACGCGGTCGCCGACGATCGTGCGCGGCCTCGGCCGCCGGGCGCTCGCGGTCGCGACCGACGTGATGGTGACCGACCAACTCGGTGAGTTGGTGTCGCGCACCGTCGGCGAGCTCGGGCGCGTCGACATCCTTGTCAACAACGCGGGCGGCTCGTTGCCTCGGCCGTTCATGGCCACGAGCGAGCGCTCGTTCGAGATGGCGTTGCGCTTCAACGTCACCTCCGCGTTCTTGTTGAGCAAACTCGTCGTGCCGCACATGGTCGAGGCGGGTGCGGGCGCAATCGTGAACATCTCGTCGCGCTCGGCCAGCATGGTCCAGCCGTGCTTCACCGCCTACGCAACTGCAAAGGCCGCGCTGTCGATGATGACGCGTGCCATGGCACCCGAGCTCGCACCGAAGATCCGCGTCAACGCGATCGAGGTGGGCGGGATCGAAACCGACGCGCTCGCGCACGTGCTGTCGGACGATTCCGTGCGGGCGCAACTCGAGGACAACACCCCGATGCAACGCGTCGGCCTACCCGCCGACATCGCGGCCGCGGTGGTCTACCTGTCGTCGAACGCGTCGTCGTTCGTGACCGGCAAGATCTTCGAAGTCGACGGCGGCGTCGAATCCCCCGCCTTCACCATCCCCTTCGACCGCCTCTAGTTCCCAGCCCTCGAACCGTCGTGAGTTAGGTGCGTATATCGCACCTAACTCACGACGGTTCGGGGTTATTTGGTGGTGGCGCGGCCGGCGAGGAGGGGGAGATCGAGGTAGGTCTTGATCCCGGGGTCGGCTTCGACCACGTACGGGATCGCGTTGACGCAGTGTTCGCGCGGGCGGGATGAGTCCGATCTCGGCGTGCTCGCCGATGACCGGCGGGTGCAGGCCGTGGAAGATCGTCTTCACGGGCGGTTCCGCGTCGAACTCGACCTCGAAGCGTTGCTCGCCGAGCGTCCACGGCGGGTCGAGGTTCTCCGATCCCATCAACCAGTTCACGCGCACCGTCATCACCGGCATGCCGCCGACCGTGCCCTGCCACGTGAAACGTTGCGCGGCGACGGTGCCCTTCTCGATCACGCCGACGGGTGTGTCCATGTCGACGGTCGCGACCGCGTACTCGTGCTTCGAGATCTTCTCCGGGTCGAGCGTCCAGCCGAGCTCGGCCGCGACCATGTCGATCGACTGCATGAACCCGTGGCCGAGGATCTCGATCATCGGGCTCTTCGCCGCGACCTCGGGCTCCTTGCCGAACAGCATGACCTCGCGCACGACCATCGTCGGTCGGGTAGTTGCGGATGTCGGAGAACTCCTCGGCGCGCACGTGGCGAATGTCGCGGCACAGCGCCGACAACATCAAAGGGAATCGTTCGGTGATGCCGCCGGGATTGATGCCCGGTGCCGTGCAGCGTCGCGTTGCCCGCCAGGCACGCGGCCTGGAGCGCGGCGACACCGGGCGTGTCGGCCGGGTAGATCCAGCCGACGGGCGTCACCACGTTCTTGCCCGACTCGAGCAACTGGATGACGTCGCGGGTGCTGGCCATGACCGGCGAGTACACGACCGCGTCGGCGTCGAGCGCGCAGATCTCGTCGAGACTGTTCGTGGCTTTCACGCCGATCGGACCGATGCTCGCAGATCTCGCCGACGTCCATCCCGACCTTGTCGGCGCTGTGCACCCAACACCCGACGAGCTCGAGCTCCGGGTGCGCGAGCACGCCTTTGATCGCTTCTTTGCCGAGCAATCCCGGTTGCCCACTGAACGACGCGGTAAGTCATGCGATGATTCTGTCCCATGACGAACGCCGCGCACGACTGGCACGAATGGCACACCGCGTACGACCGGGCCGACAACCCGCTGACGCGGCGGCTGGCTCAGGTGCAGGAGTACATCCGGGTCGCGCTCGACGCGGCCCCGCCCGGTCCGATCCGGGTCGTGAGCATGTGTGCGGGCGAGGGCCGCGACATCCTCGGCGTGCTCGACCGATCATCCGCGCGCGCGCCGATGTGACCGGCCGGCTCGTCGAGCTCGATCCGGAGCTCGCGGCGACGGGCCCGCGCCCACGCGCCCGCGGCCGTCGACGTGCTCTGCGCGGACGCCGGTACGACCGCGTCGTACGCCGGCGCGGTACCGGCCGATCTCGTGCTGGTGTGCGGCGTGTTCGGCAACATCTCCGACGCCGACATGATGAACACGATCGATCTCGCCTCGACACTGTGCGCGCCGAACGCGCACCTGATCTGGACTCGACATCGCCGACCGCCCGATGCGACACCGGGCGTACGCGCCCGCTTCGAGGCCAACGGGTTCGACGAGATCGCGATTCCACGCGCCGGCGGGAACGACCTTCGGCGTGGGTATGAACCGACTGTCGGCGGCACCGGCACCGTTTGTCGACGACGAGCGGATCTTCGACTTCGTCGGTTACCGGGCCTTAGCCGACGCCTGTTCCGCAATGCGGCTTCACGTACTCGATCGGCCGGGCCGAGATCACCCCGTGGATGCGCTCGGACGCGCGGGCCTTCGTCGACAAGCTGGCCCGGTTCGACGACGACGCGGTCCGGAAACGTCCCGCGCCCGAGGTGTGGTCGCCGCTCGAATACGCGTGCCACGTGCGCGACATGCTCGGCGTGCAGACCGAACGCGTGGAGCTTGCGCAGCGGGAGATCGATCCGGTGTTCGTGCCGATGGGCCGCGACGAACGCGTCGTCGAGGATCGGTACAACGAACAGGATCCCGCGGCGGTGGCGGCAGAGCTTACTCGCGGCCGCTGACCAACTCGCCGCGTTCCTCGACGGTCTCGACGACGCGGGCTGGATGCGTACCGGCATCTACAACTACCCCGAGCCCGCGCAACGTTCCGTCGAATGGATCGCGATCCACACGACGCACGAGCTCCTCCACCACCGCGGCGATCTCGGCTGAGCAGTCGGTGAACGCCGCGGCCTAGGTCGTGATCGGGACTTTGGCGTAGCCGCGGACGGTGCTGGTGTGCACCATCTCGCAGTTGTCGTGGTCGACGTTCCACGTCGGGAACCGCTTGAACGTCTCCTCCAAGGCGATGCGACCTTCGAGACGGGCCAGCGCTGCACCGAGACAGAAGTGGATGCCGTAGCCGAACGCCACGTGGCGACTCATGTCGCGCTCGACGTCGATCGAATCGGGGTCGGCCCACATGCGCTCGTCGCGATCGGCCGAGCCGGTGAGCAGCGCTACCTTCGAGTTCATAGGAAGCGTCGACCCGCCGATCTCGACCTCGCGCGTCACCCACCGACCCTGGATCGCCGACGGCGCCTCCCAACGGAGGATCTCCTCGACCGCGTTCGGGATCAGCCCGGCGTTCGCGGCGAGCTTGGCGCGCTGGTCGGGGAAGCGATCGAGGCCCACCGCCGACCAACCGAGAAACCGGGCCACGGTTTCGTTGCCCGCGCCGGAGATGAGACCCATGAACGCGTGGATCTCGTCCTCGGTGAGGTACCGGGTGGAACCGTCGGCCTCTTCGAGCTCGGCCGTCATGAGCTCGCTCATGATGTCGTCGCGGGGCGCGCGCCTCCGGTCGTCGATGATGGCCTGCCAATACGTAGTGGATCGAGTGTTGCAGGCCCGACATCTTCGAGCCCATCACCTCACCCGGATCGATGTGCAACATCTCGTCGGACCACTCCCGCAGCTGCGGCTCGTCCTCTTCCGGCGCGCCGAGCAGCGCGGAGATGACCATGACCGGCAGACGGGCCGCGAAGTCGGCGACATAGTCGAACGAGGCCCGACCGGAGAGATCGTCGAGGAACCCGCCCGCGAGCGCCCGGATCCGCGGTTCGAGCGCCGACATGTGCCGCGGCGTGAACGCGCGGCTCACGAGCTTGCGATAGCGCGTGTGCTGCGGCGGATCCATGAAGATCATCATGGAGGTCATGAACGGATCCGGATCCGGACCCATCATCTCCAGCACCGTCGTGTGCGCGGAGCTGAACGTCGCCGGATCGAGATGCGCGGCGAGCACGTCGTCGAAGCGGCTCAGCGCGTAGAAATCGAGCCGGTCGTTGTAATAGACGGGCGCCTCGTCGCGGAGTCGCTTCCAGATCGGATGCGGGTCGGCATCGATCTCGTAGTCGTAGGGGTCGTAGACCAGCGGAGTAGCAACCATGACGCGAACGGTAGCGCTACGCGACTTCGGGCGTCGCCTGGTGCGTGGCCCAGGCGCGGTACAGCTCGGCGTAGTGGCCGTCGAGGGCGACCAGCTCGTCGTGCGAACCGAGCTCGGCGAGGTGCCCGTCGTACACGACACCGATCCGGTCGGCACGGGCCGCGGTCGACAGTCGGTGGGCCACGACAACCACGGTGCGGCCGTGCATCAGATGCTCGAGCGCGCGTTCGACGGCGTGCTCGGTGCCGGGGTCGAGGTTCGAGGTGGCCTCGTCGAGCACCAACACCGACGGATCGGCCAGCGCGGCCCGGGCCAGCGACACGAGCTGACGTTCGCCGGCCGACAGCCGCGAGCCGCGCTCTCTGACCTCGGTCTCGAGCCCCTCGGGGAACGCCGCGAACCGGTCGAGAAGTCCGAGCACCGCCAAGCGCCTCTTCGACGTCGGCATCGGTTGCTTCGGGCCGCCCGACGCGCACGTTGTCGCGCAGCGTTCCCGCGAACAGGAAACCCTCCTGCGGGACGACGATGATCCGTTGGCGCAGCGAGATGAACTCCGCGTCGCGGAGGTCGACGCCGCCGACGCGCACCGCGCCGTCGACCGGATCGTAGAAACGGGCGATCAACTTGGCGAGGGTCGACTTGCCTGCGCCGGTCGGCCCGACCAGCGCAATGCGCTCGCCGTCGGCGATCTGCAGCGACACGTCGTGCAGCACCGGCTCGTTCTGGCCGTACGCGAACGTGACGTGGTCGACATCGACGGCACCCGAACGGGGCAGGTCGATCGCGGCCTGCCGCTGGCGCACGGTGGGCCGGGTGTCGAGAACACCGAAGATCTTGCTCAAGCGCCGCGGCCGACGACTGCACGGTGTTGTAGAGCTGACTCAACTGGTTGATCGGCTCGAACAGGCTGTTGAGCCACAGCACGAACGCGGCGACGGTGCCGACCGTCACGACGCCACGCGTCGTGAGCCAGCCGCCGTAGCCGATGATCACCGCGGTGCCGACCACGCCCGCGTACTCGATGATCGGGAAGTACTTCGACGAGATGCGAACGGTCTCCATGTTCGCTTCGTACTGGTCTTCGTTCGTGCGCTGGAACTTGCGCACGAACGCGTCTTCGCGGCCGAACGCCTGCACCACGCGCACGCCTTCGAGGCTCTCCTGCAGCGTGGTCAGGTTCGTCGAGATGCGGTCGCGGACCTCGAGATACGCGCTGGTTCGACACGCGCCGGAACCAGCGGCTGCCGAAGTAGACAGGCGGCACGATCACGAGGATGCCGAGCGCGAGCTGCCACGACACGATCGAGCACGATCGTCACCGCGCCGACGAACACGAACGTGTTCTGCACGAACGAGCACGAGGCCCTGCGAGACGAGCTCCTCCATCGCGTCGATGTCGGAGGTCATGCGGGCGACGATCTTGCCCGTCTTCTCGCGTCTCGAAGTAGTCGAGCGAGAGGCTCATCATGTGGCCGAACAGCCGGTTGCGCAGGTCGCGCAGGAACCCTTCACCGATGCGCGCGACGAAGACGATCGCGATGCGCCCGAGGAAGAAGCCGGCGAACGCCAACGATGAGGTAGATCAGGACCGACAGGTTGAGCGCGCCCGCGTCGCCGACGACCTTGCCCGCCGCGTTCTTGTGCAGGAGCCCGGCGTCGATGCCGTGCGTCGACCAACGCCGGGCCCGCGAGCAGCGCCGCGGCCTGGGCCATCAGGATGATGACCGTGATGATGATCAGCGCGCGTTGCGGCCGCAGCATGCGGAACAGGCGGCGCACGACGCGCGTCGCCTCGTCGCGCGAGAGCGTCTCCTCGGGAACGTTGTCGCCCCACCAGCCCATTAGTCGCCCACCCCGGGCAGGTCGAGCAGCTCTTCGTCGACTCGTCGATCTCGGCCCCGCTCTGCTGCACCTCGAGCGCGGCCCGCGCCAGCACTTCGCGGTACCGCGGCGACGTAGCGAGCAGCCGTTCGTGCGTTCCGTCGGCGACGATCTTGCCGCCGTCGAGCAGCACGACCCGATCGGCCAGCGCGATCGTCGCGGGCCGGTGGGCGATGATGATCGTCGTCCGGCCCTGCATCACCTCGGCCAGCGCGGCGCGGATCTCGTGTTCCTTCGACGGGTCGACCGACGACGTTGCGTCGTCGAGGATCAGGACGCGCGGATCGGCCAGCACCGCACGCGCGATCGCGATGCGCTGGCGCTGACCGCCCGACAGCGAGTAGCCGTGCTCGCCGATGATCGAGTCGTAGCCCTCGGGCAGCTCGCGGATGAACTCGTCGGCGCCCGCGAGCCGCGCCGCGCGCACGACCGCTTCGTTCGGCGCTTCGGGATCGGCGAACGCGATGTTGTTGCGCACGCTGTCGGAGAACAGGAACGTGTCTTCGAACACGAGCCCGACCGAGCGCCGCACCTCGCGCAGGCGCACCTCGCGCACGTCGGCGCCGTCGATGCGCACGTGCCCGGCGTGCACGTCGTAGAAGCGCGGGATCAGCCGGGCGACGGTCGTCTTGCCCGACGCGGTCGCCCCGACGAGCGCCACCGCTTCGCCGCCGTCGATGTCGAGGTCGAAGCCGTCGAGCACGGCCGGGCCGCTGCCCGTAACCGAACGTGACCCGCTCGAAGCGCACCGCGCCCGGGCCGTCGGGCAGTGCCCGCGCGTGCGGCGTCGTCTTCGATCGCGGGATCGGTCGCCAGGATCGAGTCGATCCGGCCCGCGGCCGCCGCCGAACGCGGGCAGCTGACCGACGAGCATGCCGATCATGCGCAGCGGCCAGATGAGCATGACGACGAAGAGGTTCGCGGCGACGATGTCGCCGACCGTGAGGTTGCCGTGCGAGCACCTGGTGGCCGCCGTACCAGAGGATGCCGACGAGACCGAGCGCGGGCAGCAGGTCGATGAGCGGCATGAAGTTCGAGCGCAGGCGGGCCTGGTCCATCGAACGGTCGTAGACGCTGTCGGCCTCGGTCGAGAGGCGGTCGCGCTGCATGCGCTCGACGCCGAAGCCCTTCACCACGCGCACGCCGGTGACGCTCTCCTCGACCACGCCCGACACGTCGGACAGCTCCTTTTGCAGCTGCATGCCGACCGGATACATGCGGTGGTTGAAGCGCGTCGCGGAGAAGTTGAGCAACGGCAGCAGGCCGAGCGCGAACAGCGCGAGCCCGGGGCTGCGCAGCACGAGGATGACCACGACCGCGACCATCTGGATCGTGCTCGCGATCGTCAGCGGCACGAGCAGCACGACGTTGTTGATCTGCTGGATGTCGGTGTTCGCGTACGCCATCAACTGGCCGGTCTGCGCCTGGTCGTGGAACGCGAAGTGCAGGCGTTGCAGATGCGCGACGAGCCGCATGCGGATGTCGGTCTCGACGCGCCACGCCGAGACCGAACGCGGCGTAGCGCCGCAGACCCGGTGCCGACCGCCTGCACCGCACCGACCGCGACGATCGCCGCGGTCAGCGCCGAGCGTGATCGCCATGTCGCCCTGTGCGATGCCGTGGTCGATCGCCGCGCCCGCGAGCAGCGGAACCGCGACGCGCGCCGCGGCCCACACGAGCCCGGCGACGATGCCGAGGAGCATGAGCTTCGGGTGCGGCGCCGACCGTTTCCTTCATCAGGCGCCAGCCCCGTTTGCGGGTCTGCGCGCCTTCGAGCCTTTTCCGCTTGCTCGCGTGCGGTTTTCTGTTGTTTCGTCTCGCCTTCGTCGTCCACCTCGAGCGAGGCTATCAGCGCGTCTCTGACGCCCCCGTCAGGTTTTCGCACCCGCAACCGGGCACGAGGCTCACGGGAACAACTCCGACACCATCTCCGCGAGCACGGCGCGCGCTTCGTCGCGCGCGATGTCGCCCGCGAAGATCACGATCGGCGCGCCGGTGTCGCCGTGGATCTCGGCCGCGACCGCTCCGAGGCGTGCGAACCCGTCGCCGCACGAGAACCGCCGACGCGCCGGCTTCGCACATCACCCGCGCGACTGCCGCGCCCGCCGCGGTGTCGGCTTGCGGGACGATCACGACCCGCCCGGTCAGATCATCCACGCGGCGGCGTCCCGGATTCGTCGCCGGTTTCGAACCGGTTTCCGTTCCCATTCCGAGACGCTGACGCGACTCCGCTTCGCGCAACACGTCGACGATCTCGTCGCCGACCAGCTCCGACTTGTCGAGCAACTCGTCGCGCAGCGCGATGACGAGATGGCGGTTGTCGTCGAGCATCGTCTGCACGTCGGCCTTCGCCTGCGTCGAGCAGCTTCTCGACGGCGGCACGCGCGTCGTCGTTGCCGAGCACCTTGCCGACGATGCCTTGCGAGAACGGTCCCGACTTCGATCGCCTCGATACGAGACGAGCGATCCGGCCATGCCGAACGACCCGACCATCTGCGCCGCGATCCGCGTCGCGTGCACGAGGTCGCTCGACGGACCGGTACCCGACTCGCCGAAGAACAGCTCCTCGGCGCTCATGCCGCCGAACGCGATCTTCATCATCCCGAGCAGCTCGGAACGCGTGCGCGTGAACTTCTCTTCGCCGTCGCTGTGCGAGAGCAGGCCGAGCGCGTCGCGGCGCTTGATGATCGACAGCACTTCGAGCTTGCGGTTCTGACCGACGAGGTACGCGACCGTCGCGTGACCGGCTTCGTGCGTCGCGATCGTGCGCCGCTCCTCGTCGGTGTACTCGACCGGCTGTTTCAGACCGATCTCCTCGGTCATCTTCGCCTGCTGCACGTGCGCCCAGTTCATCGCCGTCTGGCCGTCGCGCAGCGCCCACACGAGCCTTCGTCGAAGATGTGCTCGATCATCACCGGCGTGTAGCCGAAGGTCATCGCCGCGAGCGCGTCGCGCCGCTCCTCCTTGTCGAGCTCGGGGACGTGCGCCTTGCGATCGAGGTAGTAGTCGATGATCTCGCGCCGGCCGGACCGGCTCGGCAGGTCGAAGTGGATCGAGCGGTCGAAGCGGCCCGGACGCAACAGCGCGGGGTCGAGATCGGCGGCCCGGTTCGTCGCCGCGATGATCAGGACGTTCGACGGTTCGGGCACGCGCTTGGCGATGCGCCGGTGCGTCGGCAGGAGCCGGTTCAGCGTGTCGATCCACCAGTTGCGTGAGCTTGCTCGCCGTCCGGCGTGTCGAACGACTGCATCTGGATGAGCAGCTCGTTCACGACGCCGGAGATGCCTTCGCTGGAGTTGCGCTCGATCGGCCGTCCGTGGCGGTCGGCACGCGAAGACCGGCCGTCGAACGGCGACCGAGCGCATGCCGCTGCGCGCGCCGGCGATCGCGTCGATCTCCTCGATGAAGCCGATCGCGCCGCCCTCTTCGGCCGCGGCCTTGCGCAGCGCCTTGAAGTAGTTGCGGATCTTGCGGCCGGTCGCGCCGTAGTACTGCGACTGGAACGCGGTCGCCGACACGAACAGGAACGGCACGCCCGGCCTCGTGCGCCATGGCCTTGGCCATGTACGTCTTGCCGGTGCCGGGCGGTCCTTCGAACAGCACGCCCTTGCGCGGGTTGCCGCCCATCACCTTGCGGAACGTCTGGTAGCCGAGGAACAGGTTGAGCGTCTTGACGACCTCGTCCTTGACCGGGCCGAGCCCGACGACGTCGTCGAGCGTCGTGGAGATCTCGCTCGGGTCGTACGCACGTGGGGCGACTTGCCCATCGACATCATCGGGACGATCGAGCACGATGGCACAGCACCACGATCAGCCCGACCGGCAACAGGATCTGGATCTGGTCGGTGGTGAGATGCGGCAGGCCGAACCGGATGTAGTCGTCGGTGAGCATCCGGTAGTAGAGGTACGCGCGCGACGGGCGTCAGCCAGAAGCACAGGCGCCACAGCCGGCGGCGCCGGGTTGCCTCGCGGATCCGGCTGACGTCGAGCGACGCCGGCGAGGACCGCCGAGCCCCCCATGCCGGCGAGCGCGGCCGCGTTCGAAGCGAAACCGTTGTCACCCAGAACCGAGTGTCGACGACGCACGCTCACTCCCCCCGACGTCGCCCCTTGAACACTCAGCGTAGCGAGCTCGTGTGCGTTTCGGGAAGGGCGCCAGACGCAACGTGGGGCTCGATGAGAACTGGTGTTGCCGAAGCGATTGAATGCACACAAACGGGCTGGAAGAAGGTCTCGCTTAGCCTGCGCGGTGAATCAGCCGGTCGATGTCGGTCGACGCCCGCACCGACCGGGTCGCGCAAGGCGCGGTCGGCATCGCGCTGCTCGCCGCCTTCGTCTTCCGCGTCCCGTGGCTCGTTCCGGTGCTCGCGCGTGCTGCTCGCGGTCGGCGCGCTCTGGTCGGTCCCAAGGCCAACGCGCTGCACGCGGTATTCGAACGCTGGATCGCACCACGGGTACCGGGACGGGCGGCCGATCTCGGAGACCGCGTCCGGTTCACACCGTGCGGGCCCAGGACGCGCTCGCCGCGGTGATCCTGCTGGTCGCGAGCCTGGCGTTCGTGCTCGGCATCGGCCTCGTCGGTTGGATCCTCGCGATCGCCGAAGCGGTGATCGCGATCGTGGTCGCCACGACCGGCTTCCACATCGCCGATCGCATCCGGCGCAACGCCGTGACGCGACGTCGGATCGATCCAGGCAGCTCAGACCTCGAAGCGCCCGTACCCGCCGCGGTAGAAGAGCAACGGTTGCCCTTCGGTCGCGTAGCCGAGCTCGACGACGCGGCCGACGACGATCACGTGGTCGCCGGCGTCGTGCTCGGCGACGGTCTCGCAGTCGACGAACGCTAGCGCGTCGTCGAGCACCGGCGCGCCCGTGCGGCCGAGCGTGTACGCGATGTGCGCGAAGCGGTCGGCGCCCTTTTGCGCGAACAGCCGGCACATCTCTTCGCCGTCCTCGTCAGGATGTTCGCCGCCCACTTCTGCGCGGCCTGGATGCGCGGCCACGTCGACGACGACTTCGCCGCGCAGAACAACACGAGCTGCGGGTCGAGCGACACCGACGTGAACGAGTTGCACGCCATGCCGACGGGTTCGTCGCCGTCCATCGCGGTGATGATCGCCACGCCGGTGGCGAAGTGCCCGAGAACAGTACGGAGGGCGGCCGCATCGGGCGCCAGGATCTGTCGGTGTGCGCTCATGCAGTTCCGGGTTCGGCCCACGACCCGGTGCGGCCATCGAACCCGCTACCGAACGCGACAGCTCGATCTGCGAGGCCGTCGTACGCCGCGGTCACCGTCGGGGCGCCGATGTGCGCGGCGAAGTCGGCGGCTGTCCTTCTCGATCGCGTCGATGTCGTCGTCGCTGTGCGCGGGGTCGTGATGGAACAGCACCAAGCTGGCGGGCCCCCGCCTCACGCGCGACGTGCACCGCGTAGTCGACGGTGCAGTGACCCCAGTGCCGCTTCGGCTCGTACTCCGCCGGCGTGTGCTGCGCGTCGTGGATCAGTACGTCGACTCCGTCGCACAGTTCGAGCATCTCGTGCGGAATGTAGTCATCGGCGTACTCGGGAGTGCATCCCGGGCCGTGATCGGGGACGTACGCGACCGACAGGCCGTTGATCTCGACGCGGAATCCGAGCGTCGGGCCGACGTGGCGCACCCAACGCGACCGCACCTTGGCGCTGCCGATCGGGAAGTCGTCTTCGCCGGTGCCGTGGAAACGCACGTCGGCCGCCGAGCTGGTTCGGGGTGATCGGGAAGAACGGCGGCCGCATCATCTGCGCGAACACCTCGCCGAGCGGCCCCTCGTCCTGGCGCGGTCCGTACACGTCGAGCGTCGGCCGCCGCGGTTGTGCAGCGGCGTGAAGAACGGCAGGCCCTGCACGTGATCCCAGTGCAGGTGCGACAACAGCGCCGTGCCGTGGAACTCGCCCTCGCACCGATCGCTGTAGGCGCGTACGCCCGTACCGAGGTCGAACAGGATGGGCGGGGCGTCGTCGGTCTCGAGCGCGACACACGACGAATGGCCACCGAAACGCGCGTACTCGGGCCCGCAGCATGGCGTCGAGCCTCGGACGCCGTTGAACACGACGCGCATCCCCCCGGACATGGCCGGGGAGAATAGTCATGCCGGAACGAATTTGAACAGCGCGCCGCATCCGACGTCAGTCGGCGTCACTCGCCGGAGGTAGCCCCACGATGGCGGTCGACGCGCAGCTCTCCAGACACACAGCCCGACGCAAACGCCGGTTCCGACGGCGACGTCATCGTCACCGAGGGCCTGACGAAGGTCTTCGACGGCCGGGCCGGGCCCGCTCAAGGCCGTCGAGAACCTGAATCTCCGGGTCCACCGGGGCGAGATCTTCGGCCTGCTCGGCCCGAACGGCGCGGGCAAGACCACCACTGTCGGGATGCTGACCACCCGGGTCATCCCCACCGCGGGACAGGCGCTCGTCGGCGGAATCGACGTGGTCGCGCGGCCCGCCACCGCCAAGCAGGTCATCGGCGTGGTGCCGCAGACGAACACCCTCGACCGGGCCCTCGACGTGTCCGAGAACCTGTACTTCCACGGGCGCTATTTCGGGATGAGCGCGAGGCGAGGCACACGACCGGACGAGCGAGCTGCTCGAGCAGTTCCGCCTCGCCGATCGGGCGCAGCGCCAACGTCAACGAGCTGTCGGGCGGCATGGCGCAGCGGCTCATGGTGGCGCGGGCGATCATGCACGACCCCGACGTGCTGTTCCTCGACGAGCCGACCTCGGGCCTCGATCCGCAGAGCCGCCTCGCGCTGTGGGACGTGATCGGCGAGCTGCACCAACGCGGCCAGACGATCGTGCTCACCACGCACTACATGGAAGAGGCCGACCAGCTGTGCGAGCGGGTCGCGATCATCGACCACGGTCGCCTGCTCGCGCTCGACACGCCGGCCGCGCTGAAGAAGTCGATCGGCGCCGACACCGAGGTCCGGCTGCACGCGGCCGGCGACCTCGACGCGCTCGCCGTCGAGCTCGCAGAGCATGGAGGGCGTCGACTCGGCGCGCGTCGTCGACGGCACCGTCTACGTCTACCTGCGGGCCGAGCGGCGCCACGCTGCCCGAGATCATCACCCACGCCGACCACAAGGGCTTCGCGGTGCAGGACGTCGGCGTCAAGGAAACGACGCTCGAGACGGTCTTCATCGATCTCACCGGAAGGGAACTCCGTGAATAGCGCAACGGCCACGGCGGTCCACAGCAACGGCGTGAAGTCGCCGCGCACGTCGTCGCGGCGCGCCTTCGGCGCCTTGTTGCTCCGCGACCTCGCCGTGCTGCGCAAAGAGATCTGGATGTTCCTCGGCCGCACGGTGATGCAGCCGCTGCTGCTTGATCTTCGTGTTCGCGTACGTGTTCCCGAAGATCGGCCAGGCCATCGGCGGCGCCCGGGGCGCGGCGGAGTTCTCCACGCTGCTCGTCGGCGGCGTCATCGCGAGCTCGATGATCTTCCAGGGCGTGCAGTCGGTTGCGCTGCCGCTCGTCCAGGACTTCGGTTACACCCGCGAGATCGAAGACCGCGTGCTCGCGCCGATGCCGGTGTGGGCGGTCGCGTTGGAGAAGGTCGCGTCGGGTGCGATCCAGGCGATCATCGCCGCGCTCGTGGTGTTCGTCCTCGCCACGTTCGTCCCGGCCACGCCGGTGCACCTCAGCGTCCACTGGCTCTGCCTGATCACGCTGTTGCCGCTCGGCGGCGGTGATGTGCGCCGCCCTCGGTCTCACGATCGGCACCCGGGTCGAGCCGCGGCAGGTGCCGCTGATCTTCAGCCTGCTCGTGATCCCGATGACGTTCCTCGGCGCGGTCTACTACCCGTGGCAGAGCCTCACCCCGCTGCCCTGGTTGAAGTGGGCCGTGCTCGTCAATCCGCTCGTCTACGTGAGCGAAGGCATGCGCCTCTCGCTCACGAACGGCGTGCCGCACATGGCGGTGTGGCGCGGTCTACGTCGCGATCATCGGGTTCACGATCGTGTTCTTGAAGCTCGGCATCGACGGCTTCAAGAAGCGCGTCCTCAGCTAAGCGAACAGCCGCGGTTTCGGTCAGCTGGGCTGCGGACCGGTCGCCCGCGCTTCTTCGACGGCGACGAGCGCGTCGCGGAGCTGATCGATCCACTCGCCTTCGTGGTCGTGGACGAGGCGCACGCACCAGGCGAGCGCGTCCGAACGCGAACGCGCCACGCCCGCGCCGACGAGCGTGTCGAGCGTCTGGCGCTCGCGCATCCGGAGTCGGGTCATGACCGGGCACGGCGAGCGTCGGTGAACGTCTTCTCCTCGTCGCCGCAGCGCGCGCCCCACGCAACCTTGCGGCCGGTGCTGGCCTCGGCTTCGTCGGCGATGCGCATGCGCTGCTCGCGCGTGTCTTCCCGGAAGCGTTGAATCGCGCGCCCGGCGGGCGGCCGCGATCGCGGCCGCGTCGGCGCCTTCGGGTACTCGGGCTCGGCGAGCGTGCCCACCACGAGGATCTCCTCGCGATCGGCGGTGACGGTGCGGCGGCCGGCTGAACCAATCGTCGGGCAGACGGCCGGCGAACCAGCCTTCGAGCGTGTGCAGTGCTCGTTCTGCTTCGTTGTCATATCTTCGATTACATCATTACATTAGCTTCGGATTGCAAGTCGCGATTGCCCGAGCTCGGCGAGACGGGTCCGGACGCGACGACGCCCTCGACCGGGGGGACGGGAGAGGGCATCGTCAAAAGCGGGACTTCGGGGCTGGGAGGGCAATCCGTGTCCCGAAGAGGACAGTAGATTGGCTGCGTCGCGGCAGCGTGACGCGACGATGCCCCCGTGCGGGGGCGGGGGCATCGTCAAGAGATGGCCCATCCCTGGCGGGGATCGGGGGCACATCTCGTCGACTGCGAACGTAGCCCGGGCCAGCGACCGCAAGCTAAGCGCACTCCGAAAGCGACGTGTCCAATGGCGCTCTCGATGGCGCTGATTTCCCGAAGTTCTGCCACTATGGGCGCGATCCGGGCGGGCGGACCCGGAGGAGCGGGGAATGGGCGGACGACACGATGATGCCCGGCGAAGAATCTGGCGACGACCGACTGCTCACGCCTTCGGAGGTCGCGGAGATGTTCCGCGTCAATCCGAAGACGGTGACGCGATGGGCGCGGACCGGTCGGCTACGAGCGATCAAGACGATCGGCGGCCACCGGCGTTACCGGCTCTCCGAAGTCCGCAAAGCGGTCGAGGCCGCCAACGAACCCGAGTGAGCCGCGCCACGCGCCTCTACGGGCGCGTGTTACGTCAGCGGCGCGCGACGGAGGCGAGTCGGCGTACTCCGCGATCTCGTCGTCGTCGGCGTACTTCTGGCGCGGCCAGAAGAAGCCCCGCAAACCGTCGCCCTTGGTGCGCGGCACCACGTGCACGTGCACGTGCGGCACGGCCTGGCTCACGATGTTGTTCTCCGCGACCCACGAGCCCTGCGCGCCCAGACCGTCGACGACCGCGGTCGCGCAGCGCTGCACGGCGACGAACACCGCGGTCAGCAGCGGCGTCGACAACTCGGGCAACGTCACGACGTGCTCGCGCGGCACACGAGGACATGACCTTTGAACACCGGACGGATGTCGAGGAACGCAACGACGTCGGGCTCGTCGACGCACGAAGTGCGCGGGTGCAGTCGCCGGCGACGATCGCGCAGAACAGGCAGTCGGCGCCGGCCACGGACGACTACGCCGCGGCGCGGCTCGACGTCGGGACCGACGGGGTCGCCGATCGCGTAGCGGTACAGGAACACCAACGCGAGTGCGGCGATCGGCTGCGTGACGAAGTGCTCCGACGACGCATGACGACGAAGCCCGAGAACGCCGACCATGATCGAGAACAGCACCGGGAACGCGAGGCCCTTGCGCTACGACCGCTTCCCGGCTCGCGCCCAACGCCTCGCCGATACCCATGCCCCGATCGAGGAAGTAGAACGGCGCGAGGCCGAAGAACGCGAGGAACAGCAGCCCGGGAATCACGCAGAGCACGAGCCCGATGCCGTCGATGAGCCCGAAGACGACCGAGAACAGGATCCACTCGCCCAGGCGCTCGTAACGGAACGCCTTGCCGACATCGGGCGGTCTCACCCGCGACTGATCATCAGCGCCATGCGCGTGGCACACCGATACCGGCGATCGCATGCCACGACGAGCCCGACGATCAGCTGCAGCAGGAACCACCGCGCGATCGAGTGGACCAACACCCGCTCGATGATCGACGAGGACGAGCTGCGCAGCGACCGGGATCGAGCACGACGATGATGCATCGGCCCGAGTTGGCCTGGAATTCGTTCCAGCCGTACGAAAGCGCGGCGCCGACGTCGGGACTGCCGCGCCGAGCGGCGTCGCGTCGCCCGGCGGCGGCGTGGCGGCGGCGGGCGAACTCGGTCACGGGTCGAAGCCGTCCGGTACGCGAGCGAGCCGAAATCGGGCTAACCGAAGTTCGGGCAGTGGATCCGGCGGCTCGATCTCGGTCACGACGCTACTCGGGCGATGTCGTACGGCCGCTCCCGCGGTTGTGCCGCCGACTTGCTTCGGGATCATCACGCTGCGCCGGAAGTAGCACACTTCTTCGCCGCGTTGGTTGAAGCCGCGCGTCTCGACCGACACCACACCCCGGTCGGGCTTGCTCTGCGACTCCTTCTTGCGAGCACCTTCGTCTCGGCGTAGATCGTGTCGCCGTGAAACGTCGGCTTCTTGTGCTGCAGCGACTCGACCTCGAGGTTGGCGATCGCGACACCGCTCACGTCGGGAACCGACATGCCGAGCACGAGCGAATACACGAGGTTGCCGACGACCACGTTCTTGCCGAACTGGGTCTGGCGTTCGGCGAACCACGCGTCGGTGTGCAACGGATGGTGGTTCATCGTCATCATGCAGAACAGGTGGTCGTCGAACTCGGTGATCGTCTTGCCCGGCCAGTGCTTGTAGACGTCGCCGGGCTCGAAATCCTCGAAGTAGCGTCCGAACGGGCGCTCGTAGACGGTCATGGACCCGAGGCTACCGAGGCGGCTGTGCCCGAGGCGCGTGCCAGCAGGCCCCGCGCGATCACGAGGCGCTGGATCTCGTTCGTGCCCTCGCCGATGATCATCAGCGGCGCGTCCCGGTAGTAGCGCTCGACGGGGAGCTCGGTCGAGTAGCCGACCCCGCCGTGGATGCGCAGGGCCTCGGTCGCGATCTCGAACGCGGTCTCGCTCGCGAACAGCTTCGCCATGCCCGCCTCGACGTCGGCGCGCTCGCCCGCCTGCTTGCGTTCGGCCGCGCTGCGCGTGAGCAGCCGGGCCGCCTCGAGCTTGGTCGCCATGTCGGCGAGCTTCATCTGGATCGCCTGGTGCTCGGCGATCGGCTTGCCCATCGTGCGCCGCTCCTGCGCGTACGCGAGCGCGGCGTCGAACGCGGCGCGCGGCAACACCGACGGCGCGGGCCGCGATGTTGATGCGCCCGACCTCGAGCGCGCCGAGGATGTAGCCGAGCCCGCGGCCCGCGTCGCCGAGCAGCGCGTCGGCCGGAACGCGGTGCCCGTCGTAGGTCATCTCGACGGTCTCGATGCCCTTGTAGCCGAGCTTGCCGATGTTGCGGCTCACCGTGATGCCGCCGAACGTCGGGCCGGGATCCTTCTCGACGATGAGGCACGAGATGCCCTTCGTCGGTGCGCACCGCGAGCGCGACGATGCCCGGCGCGTTCGCCGTTGGTGACCCACATCTTCGTGCCGGTCACGACGTACTCGTCGCCGTCGAGCACGGCGCGGCACGACAGGTTGCGCGTGTCGCTGCCCGCGTCGGATTCCGACAGCGAGAGGCAGCCGCGGATCTCGCCGGTCGCCATGCGCGGCAGCCAGCGCTGCTTCTGCTCCTCGGTGCCGTGGTGCACGATCAGGTGCGCGGCGATCGTGTGCGTGTTCACGACGCCCGACAACGACATCCAGCCGTACGCGAGCTCCTCGACCACACCGATGTAGGTGAGGAGGTCGAGCCCGAGCCCGCCGTACTCCTCGGGGATCGTGATCCCGAACAGCCCGAGCGCCTTCATCTGCTCGACGATCGCCTCGGGATACGTGTCGGCGTGCTCCATCTCGGTCGCGACCGGGATCACCTCGCGGGCGATGAACCGCCGCACGGTCTCGATGAGCTCGCGGCGTACCTCGGGATCGGTACTCGGTCGTGGTTCCGGTCGTCATGGGCAGCACTCTAGAAGCGGCAGCGCCGAGACCACCGGTCGAGTCGACGAGCTCGCGACACCGAGGCCGGTACCCTCGACCGCCGATGATGGATCACCGCACGATCATGGGTTTTCAGCGCGACGAGGCGATCCGGCAACGCCGGATCGACCGGGTCGTCATGCGCCGGGTCTGGCACCTACATCCGCCCGTACCTGCGCCCGCTGATCGCGTTCATCGTCGCGGTCGATCCTCGGCGTCGATCGCCACCGCGCTCCCGCCCCTGCTCGTGCAGAGTCCTCATCGACAACGCGATCCCGAACCACGAACCGCACGCTCGTCATGTGGATCGCGCTCGGCGCCGTCGGCCTCGCGCTCGCTCAACGCCGCGCTCTCGCTCGTGCAGCGCTACTACTCGGCCCGCATCGGCGAAGGGCTCATCTACGACCTGCGCGTCGAAGCTCTTCGACCACGTGCAGCGCATGCCGATCGCGTTCTTCACCCGCACGCAGACGGGCGCGCTGCAGTCGCGGTTGAACAACGACGTCGTCGGCGCGCAACAAGCGGTGACCGAACACGCTCGGGCACCGTGTCTGCAGAACGTGATCCAGCTCGTCGGTGACGCTCGTCGATCATGTTCAGGCTCGAGCTGGCGCGATCACGCTGCTCACGCTGCTCGCGCTGCCCGCGTTCATCTATCCGGCGCGCCGGCTCGGGCCGCGCATCCAGAAGCTCGCGCGCGCCGGCATGCAGCAGAACGCGGAGATGAACAACATCACCGCGGAACGATTCAACGTCGCCGGGCGCGATGCTCGCCAAGCTCTTCGGCCGGCCCGATCGTGAACGCGACGAGTTCGCGGCGCGCGCCGGGCAAGGTGCGCGACGTCGGCATCACGACCGCGATGTACAGCCGCATCCTGCTCGTCGCGCTCGGCCTCGTGACCGCGCATCGGCACCGCGATCGTCTATCTGGTCGGCGGCAATCTCGCGGTCTCGGGCACGATCACGGTCGGGCACGTTCGCCGCGTTCGCCGCTGTACGTCGGCCTGATCTACCAACCGCTCGCCCAGCTCACGAACTCCCGCGTCGACGTGCTGACCGCGCTCGTGTCGTTCGAGCGGGTGTTCGAGGTCATCGACTTCCCGGCCGCGATCACCGACCGGCCCGGCGCGGTCGACCTCGTCGACCCGCAGGGCCGCATCGAGCTCGACCACGTGTGGTTCCGTCATCCCGCCGGGCCGCGAGGTGTCGCTCGAGTCGCTGGAGGCGCCGGGAACGCCCGGGCGCCGACGAACCGAGCGACTGGACGCTGCGCGACGTTTCGCTCGTCGATCGAACCCGGCGCGACCGTTGCGCTCGTCGGCGCGTCGGGCGCGGGCAAGACCACGATCGCGATGCTCGTGCCGCGCGTCTACGACACCGTCGAGGGCGCGGTACGGATCGACGGGCACGACGTCCGCGACCTCACGCTCGAATCGGTGCACGACGCGATCGGACTGGTGCCGCAGGACCCGCACCTCTTCCACGACACGATCCGCGCCAACCTGCGCGTTCGCGCGCGCCGGACGCGACCGACGACGGATCTGCAGCCAAGCGCTCGAACGGGCGCGGATCTGGGACCTCGTCGATGTCGCTGCCCGACGGTCTCGACACCGTCGTCGGCGAGCGCGGCTATCGCATGTCGGGCGGCGAGAAGCAACGCCTCGCGATCGCGCGGCTGTTGCTCAAGAACCCCGGCGATCGTGATCCTCGACGAGGCGACGTCGCACCTCGACTCCGAGTCGGAGCTCGCGATCCAGCGGGCGTTCGACGAGGCGTTGCGCGGCCGCACCGCGATCGTCATCGCGCACCGACTTTCCACGATCGTCGACGCCGACCGCATCGTCGTGGTCGACGACGGACGTATCGTCGAGACCGGGCACACACAGCGAACTCCTGGCCCGCGGTGGCGTTTACGCCGAGTTGTACCGAACCCAGCTGGGCCAGCCGAGCGACCGATGACGAGCCGACGAGAAGACCGCGTAGCTGCCGCCGCGGTCGGCCACTACCATCTCCGCGGACCCGCGATGACTCGAACGCCCCCCTCCGAGACGTCCGACCCGGACGCAAGCAGTCGTCGCGCCCGGCTCGTCGCGCGCCGTAGCCGGCGCACCCGCTGCGATCGTCGCGGTCGTCGTGGTCGCGATCGCCGGCGCGGTCGCGGCGCCGGCGCCTACGCGTTCAACGCGAACGATCCGCAAGCGCACGCGGTCGGATCCGACCGACGACACGGCCGCGCAGATTCGGCCAGAGCAACGGCGCGGCGTCGCCGACCGTGCCGCCGGCAGCACCGCTGCGCAAGCTCGACCACGCCGCATCCGCTCAAGCTCTGGAGTCGGCGGCGACTCGCTCGCGGGCTCGTTCGGTCCCGCGCTCGGCGACCAGGTCGGCGCCACCGGCGTCGTCAAGACCGTCATCGACTACAAGGTCGTCGAGCGGGTTGTGGAGCAACGACATCCGCAACTGGTACGAGCGCGCCGACCGAGCAGATGGCCGTCCGACAATCCCGACGCGGTCGTGTTCATCATCGGCACCAACGACACGCCGATCGTCAACAGCGTCGACGCCAACGGCGACAACGTCCCCGACTGGGAGACCGGCGTACCGCCTGAAGGTCGCGCGGATGATGGACCTGCTCGTCGGCCCGCACCATCGCACGGTGTTCTGGCTCGGGCCGCCGACGCTCGGCGACCGACAACCTCGATCGAGGCGCGCCAAGGCGATCGGCGAGCTGATGCGCCAGGAGGCGGCGAAGCGGGCGCCCGACGTCGTGTACCTCGACACGTACAAGCTGTTCTCGGACACCGACGGCAAGTACTCGCGCGACGATCCTCGACGAGAACGGCAAGGAGATCACCGCCCGCATCTCCGACGGCATGCACTTCACCGAGGACGGCGCCGAGTATCTCGCCCGGGCCGTGTTCACGCTCATCGACGCGCGCTGGAACATGACCAAGCAGGCCGACCTGCAGGACCCGATCGGGTGGACGTTCGCCGACGGCAGCGGCGAGCTCGTGCCGGGCTTCTCGTCGACGCCGCAGGTCGCGGTACCACTCGTCCGGCAACAGCAATTCGACTCGAGCGACGACGCCCGCCGTCGGAGTCGACCGTCCCGCCCGACGTCGACACCGACCGCCGTGTCGCAATCGCCCACGACGTTCGCGACCCCGACCGTGCCGGTCGCGACGCCCGCCGACCACCGGGCCCAAGTCGACGAACCCACCGACCGACGTCGCGACCCCACGACACGACCCACGACCACCGCGAAGCCCTGGCGTCGAGCCGCGGCCGCCGCGCATGCGGCTGTGCCCGCCCGGGGTCGGTATCGTGCGCGCATGAGCACCGACCAGGACACGCGGCCGCGGCCGCCGTCGATCTGGCGGCGACCGTCGTCGACGCCGCGGTGTGCGAACCTGGCGCAGGCGAGCCTCGCCGACGGCAAGCTGTCGGTCGCCAAGCTCGACGAGAACCAGGTCGTCGCGTACGACCTCGCCCACGCGGCCGCCGCGGTCGAGGCGGCCCGGGTCATGTGCGCGCTACGCCGAGCACGGCGAGGTCGAGTCGATGCTGGCCCGGGCGTTCGTCGCCGACGCCGTCAGCGACATCGTCGGCCCGCCTCGATCGGCCGGAAGCAGCTCTGGGGCGTCGATCCGGCCACGCTCGCGCCCGCGCACGACTTCGTCGCCGCGCACCGCGCGCCCGAGTTCCTCGAAGCGCTCGCCGACCAGTGCGCGAAGCACGGCACCGGCCCGACCCATCTCGGCGCCGACTTCGAGCTCGTCGCCGACACGTTCCGGCGCTTCGCCGACGACAAGATCCGCCCCGTCGCCGAGCACGTGCACCGCACGAACGCCGACGTGCCCGAGGACATCATCTCCGGCCTGGCCGAGATCGGCGGCTTCGGGCTCTCGGTGCCGGAGGAGTACGACGGCTTCGCGACCGGCGGCGAGTCCGACTACATCGGCATGGTCGTCGCGACCGAGGAGTTGTCGCGCGGGTCGCTCGGCATCGGCGGTTCGCTCGTCACCCGGCCCGAGATCCTGACCCGCGCGCTCGTCGCCGGCGGCACCGAGGAACAGAAGCAGACGTGGCTGCCGCGCATCGCGAGCGGCGAGCTGATGGTCGGGATCATGGTGACCGAGCCCGACTACGGCTCCGACGTCGCCGGCGTGAAGGTCGCGGCGACCCCGACCGACGGCGGTTGGCTCGTCACCGGCGTGAAGACGTGGGCGACGTTCGCGGGCCGCGCCGACGTGCTGATGCTGCTTGGCGCGCACCGATCCCGACAAGTCGAAGTCGCACCGCGGCCTCTCGGTGATGATCGTCGAGAAGCCCCGCGCCGAGGGTCACTCGTTCGCGTTCGACGACGGCCGCGGCGGGAAGATGGAAGGCCGCGCCATCGACACGATCGGCTACCGCGGCATGCACTCCTACGAGGTCGCGTTCGACAACTGGTTCGTTCCCGCCGAGAACCTGATCGGCGGCGAAGACGGCCTCGGCCGCGGCTTCTACTTCCAGATGGCCGGCTTCGAGAACGGCCGGCTGCAAACCGCGGCGCGTGCCGTCGGCCTGATGCAGGCCGCGTTCGAAGCCGGGCATGTCGTACGCGCAGGACCGCAAGGTCTTCGGCAGCCCGGTGTTCGACTACCAGCTCTCGAAGGCGAAGCTCGCCCGCATGGCGTTCCTCATCCAGGCCGGCCGCCAGTTCTCCTACGACGTCGCCCGCAAGATGGCCGCGGGCGAGGGCACGCTCGAAGCGTCGATGGTGAAGGCGTACGTGTGCCGCGCGGCCGAGTGGGTCACCCGCGAAGCGATGCAGCTCCACGGCGGCATGGGTTACGCCGAGGAGTTCCCGCGTCGCGCTTCTTCGTCGACGCCCGCGTCCTCTCGATCTTCGAAGGCGCCGACGAGACCCTCTGCCTGCGCGTCATCGCCCGCCGCCTCACCGAAAACGCCCTCGCCGATCACTGACGCTCCCCGCTGGACCGCGGATTTAGTCTGAGGCCGTGCAGGCGTTGCGAGAATGGCGCACGGGACTCCTTGCGGTTGCCGCAACCGCCATCGGCGTTGCAGTCGGCTATCCGGCGTGGGCAGTCTTTCCGCTCGTCTGGATTGCGGTCCTCATGTCGGTCGGAAACCGGCGGTGGGCTTCGCCTCGCGTCGAACCGACACGGCATGAGAACGCGAACCTGTACTACTCATTCGGTGCTTCGTTTCTCGTGGCCTGGCGCACCAGCGTCAGCGGACCGCTCGGACTGACGGTCGCACTCGTCGTCATCGCCGTTTGGTTCGCCCTCACGGAATGGATGCGCGTTCACACCGAGATCGGTCGGTGGATGTAAACCCGCCTCAGACGCAGGTGGTCGCGGCGGAGGCCGGTTGCGGGGATGGCGGGGGTCTTTGGGTCCGACGAACGCCCGGCGGCCTTTGCCGTGTACGAGCGACCAGTTCTGATCGGTTTTGAGCTTGTGGTGGTGCGGGCAGAGCGGATCGAGCTCGTGCAACACGGTGTGGTGGGTTTCCGCCCACGGTTCACGGTGATCGATCTGCACGAACATGCTCGAACATCCGACATCCGCGCACTTCGGTTTCGCCCACAACAACGCGATCCGCTGCGCCGCGGTCGCGCCGCGGCCCAGGTGCACGACGTTGACTACGTCGACACCGCGGGTGATCACCAGTTTCAGGATCGCGTCACCCAACAGTTCCCGTGCGACCGATACCGGGATCGGACCGACCCCGGCGATCTCACACACCTCGTCGCCGTCGACCGCGCCGCGAGTCAGCGCTTCGAGATCGACCCGTATGAACGCGAGGTAGCGCTCCTTCGCCGAACGCCCCTTCGCCACCGGATCGGCCGGCAAACTGTCAGCCGCCGCGGTGTCCGCGGCCGGCGTCGCGCCGAGGATCATCAACGCGTCGAACGCGTACGTGGCCCGCGGTTCGGGCTTCCCGGCGGCGCGGGCTGCGTTGAACAGCCCGTCGATGATCGGCTCCAACCGTTTCTCGAACGCCCCCAACGCATCCACGGTCCCCACCGCGGACAGATGCCGAGCACCCTCCGCATCGGTGAACGACCGCAGTCCCCGATCGGCGTGGATCCGCCGATGCCGCGCATCCGGATCAGGATCCGCGGCCGCTTTCGTCCGCAAACACTCTTCGCGCAACTCCGTGAGATTCGTTTCGCCCGCCAACCCAATCAGCCGTTCTTGCGCGTCGGGGTTCGCGGCCGCGGCGGGCGCGATCTCATTCGCCTGCGCCGCCGACAACCCACCCGCACGCACCGCCGCCGCCAACACCGGCAACCTCGCCAAATGCGCCGACGTCTCCAACCCCCGCCGCGCACTCGCAGTCGACGTCCCACTCACCTTCGCCAAATGCGAAGCCGCCGAACGCGCCCCCGCCCGCTTCCACTCCCCCGCCTCATCCACCCGCGCACCCAACAACACCTTCGCCGCAGCCGCGCGCCGCTCCACACGGTCATACGCCGCCCACACCGCAGTCACATCCCGCAACAACACATCGGCAGGATCACGATCCGCGAACTCGCCCAACACGCGCTCGACGAAACCCAACGCGTCGACCAACCCGCAACTTCGGACGTCCTCCATGACTGCCACTCACACATCATGACAGTGAGGTGAGACAACTACGTCGGCACGACCGACGCGCTTCATCCGAAGCCGCCACGCACGTCGGCGCCCAACAGTTGCGAGCAATTCCGGCGCGTGGGACCGGTTTTGCTCCTAACTGTTGGGAGGAATTCGGGCGACGGGTTAGACGGCGCTGCGGGACATGCCGGCGCGCTCGCCGCGCATGACGAACTTGTTCGCCATCTTGCGGCTGGCTTCGTCGATCATCTCGTCGCCGAACATCACCGCGCCCTTGCGGTCGCCCTCGGTGGTGGCCTTCTCGTACGCGTCGAGGATGTCGAAGGCGCGGTCGAACTGTTCCTGCGTCGGCGTGAAGACCTCGTTGATGACCTTCACCTGATCCGGGTGCAACGCCCACTTGCCGTCGTAGCCGAGAATGCGCGGTCGCATCGTGTACTCGCGCAACGCGTCGAGCTCACGGATCTTGAGGAACGGTCCGTCGATCACCTGCAAGCCGTTGGCGCGCCCGGCCATCAGGATCCGCGAGAACACGTAGTGGAAGTGGTCGCCCGGGTACTCGGGAATCTGCACGCCACCGGTGAGCACCGGCATCTCCGTCGACGCGGCGAAGTCGGCCGGGCCGAAGATGATCGTCTCGAGCCGATCGGACGCGCCGCAGATCTCGTCGACGTTGATCAACCCGCGCGCGGTCTCGATCTGCGCCTCGATGCCGACGCGCGACTGCCGCCCCGTCGACTTCTCGATCTGCGTCAACAACATGTCGAGCGCCTGCACCTGCGCGGCCGACTCGACCTTCGGCAACATCAACTCGTCGAGCCGCTCCGACGCGCCTTCGACGATCGCGATCACGTCGCGGTACGTCCACTCGGTGTCCCACGCGTTCACGCGCACGCACAACACCGTCTCGCCCCAGTCGAGCGTGTTGATCGCGTGGATGATCTTGTCGCGGGCGGCCGGCTTCTCCAGCGGCGCGACCGCGTCTTCGAGGTCGAGGAACACCATGTCGGCGCCGAGATTCGGGCCCTTGGCGAGCATCTTCTCGCTCGAACCCGGAATCGACAGGCACGAGCGGCGAGGCAGGTAACGACTGCGTTCTGACATGGGCGGAAGGGTACCGTGCGCTCCATGGTGACGATCCCAACCCTCACCCTCCACGAGCTCGCCGACGGGGTGTGGGTCTGGCTCCAGCCCGGCGGCGAATCGGGTGTGAGCAACGCGGGTGTGGTCGCCGACGACGACGGCCTGACCGTGATCGACACGCTGATGGTGCGCTCGCAGTGGGAGCCGTTCGCGAACGCCGTCGCCACGCCTCGGCCGACCGGTGCGCCGGCTGCTGCTCACGCACGCGCACGTCGACCACGTCGGCGGCACCCGCGCGTTCCCGATGGCGTCGGTGCTCGGTTCGCCACAGACGAGCGAGCTGCTCGACGGCGAGATGCCGATCGACGCGTACAAGTCGTTCATGCCCGCGTTCACGAAGCGAGTTCGACGAGCTCGCCGAGCTCGGCACGCGGCCCGTCACCCATCTCGTCACCGACGCGGCCGAGCTCACGCCGCGCATCGAAGTGCTGCCCGCGACCGGGCACACCGAAGGCGACGTGATGGCGCTCGTCGCCGACGTCGACGTGCTGTTCGCGGGCGACCTCTGCTTCTTCGGGGTCACGCCGCTCGCGTTCCAGGGCAACTGCGCGATGTGGGCCGACGTGCTCGACGCGGTCGCCGAACTCGCGGACACGATCGTGCCCGGCCACGGCCCGATCGGCGGCGAAGCCGAGGTGCGCGAGCTCCAGCAGTACCTGCGTTACTGCGTCGCGGGCGCGATCCCGCCGGGACCGTGGGACAGCTGGCCCGAGCGCAACCCGCGCGACACGATCAACATCGAACGCGCGCAGCTGCTCGCGCAAGGCCGCGACGAGATCCCGCCCGCGATGCTGCGCGCGCTCGGCGCCTGACCCGGGCGCTTCAACCCAGCGCTAGCACGTGCGAGGAACGCGATCGTCGAGGCCCACGTCTTCGCGGTGAGATCGGCGTCGTAGGTGCCGAGCACGTTCTCCTCGTTGGTGAACGCGTGCCCGGCGCCCGGGTGAATCTCGAACACCACGTCCTTGCCCATCGCCTTGAGTTGCTGTTCGAGCGCGCGTACGGCGTCGGCGGGAAGAACGCGTCGTCGCCGGCAAAGTGGCCGCGCACCGGCGCGGTGAGACCCGACCAGTCGGGCGCATCGTCACCCAAAGGAGCGCCGTAGTACGGCGCGAGTGCGCCGATCTTGTCGCCCTGCTGCGCGCCGACCAACAACGCGAGCATCCCGCCCATGCAGAAACCGACGACACCGATCTTCTCGCTGGGGACGCCGTCGTGAGCGCGAGAGATAGTCGACGGCGCCGCCCATGTCGCGCGCCGCGCGCTCCATCGGAAGCGTCGACATCAAGTGCCCCGCCTTGTCCATCTCGGTGTGCTCGGCGATCTCGCCGTGGTAGAGGTCGGGCGCGAGAGCGACGAAGCCCTCGTCGGCCAATCGATCACACACCCGCTGGATCTGCGGGACGAGTCCCCACCACTCCTGCACGACCATGACGCCCGGACCACTTCCGGAATCCGGCACCGCCAGGTAGCCCTCGGCAATGTCGCCGTTGCTCGCGAACCGCACGATGTCTCCCATGAATTCGGAGCCTAAGACTGCGATCGTTCACGGGCCAGGCACGGCATCCGAGTAGCTTCACGTTTCAATGGCTAAGAACCCGGATCCGTTGCTGCCGATCACGAGCTATCAGGGCAAGACGCGCACGCTCGACGACTGGGCGACCGTCTTCAACCTCGCGATCGTCGTGCTGCCCGACCGTCCCGAAGGCGCGAGCTTTCTCGGGATCGTCGATCGCATCTTCAGCACGTTCGGCGACAGCGACGTGCGGACGATCATCTGCGTCCCGACGACCGCGCCGATCGCCAAGCGCATCCTCGGCGAACACCTCGACAAGACTGCTCGTGTGGTGCGATCCGGAGCGCACGTTCGTCAACAGCCTCGGCCTCGAGCGCCTGCCCGCGTTCGTGCACCTGCGCCAGGACACCACCCTCGTGAGCTGTGCCCAGGGCTGGAGCCCGACGCGAGTGGCAGAAGGTGGCCGACGAGCTCGCCCGCCACGAACACTGGACGTCGCCCATCATCTCGGGCTCCTCCGACCCGAGTCCCACTCCGGGATGGCCGATTTCCAACTGAGAATGGCCTGAGCGTGCACGATCTGCAGAGTTCGCAGCTCTGTGACCTGCACAAACGTTGTGGATGTGACGATTGGCGGCAGTTGTTGTCTAGAGTCTGCGCCCATGTCGCGGCGGAGCACTAGCCCCTTCCGCGGTGGCGGACGCTTTCGGGCCCGCCACCTCACGACGCTGGGCCTCGCGGTCGGGTTGGCCCTTGGAGCGACGGCAATCGCGGGTCCCGCGGGCGCCACGCCCCAGAGCGACCTGGCCAGCAAAACTGCACAGGCGAAACACCTGCAGGCCGAGATCGACGCCAACAGCAATCGCGCCGACGCGCTCGACGAGCAGTACCTGCAGGCGCAGAGCGCCGTCGCCGATGCGAATCGCCAGATCGCCAACGCCGAGCAGTCGATCGCCGAGGCCCGGAACCAGGAAAACGGGCTGCGGACGCGCCTCGGTGGCCGCGCCGCATTGCTCTACATGGGTGAGGGCAGCGGCGACCCGATCGGAATCGACGCCACGAGCGTCCAGGAGCTCGGCTCCCGCGCCAAATACGGCGAAGCGGCGGCCGAGACCGACGACCGCATGATCGGCCAGCTGACCGTCCTCGACGAGCAGCTGCAGCACCAGACCGCCGACCTCGAGAAGCAGAAGAAGGAAGCCGAGGACCGCCAGAACGCGGCCGACGCGGCCCGGCGCCAGGTCGAGCAGATCAACAAGAAGATCCAGCAGCTGCTGAGCTCCACCAAGTCCGACATCAAGAACCTCGCGAACCAGATCGAGGCGCAGCGGGTAAAGGCGCAAGAGGCCGCGGAGCGCGCCCGGGTGGCCCAGCAGGCAGCCGCGCAGGCGGCGGCGAACAACAACGGTGGTGGCGGCGGCGGCGGTTCGTTCTCCCGCAACGTGGCCGACATCGGGATCGCACCCGCCAACCTGCCCGCGCCGAGCGGCGGAGCGGGGGCGGCGATCGCCTACGCGCAGGCCCAGATCGGCAAGCCCTACCAGTACGCCGGCACGGGACCGGGCTCCTTCGACTGCTCCGGCCTCACGATGATGGCGTGGGCGCAAGGCGGCGTCTCGATGTCGCACGGATCGCAGTCGCAGTGGGAGTCGTTCCCGAAGGTTCCGATTCCCGACCTGCAGCCGGGCGACCTCGTGTTCTTCGGCTCGTCCGGGCCGTCGAACCACCACGTCGGGATCTATGTCGGCGGCGGCGAGATGATCGAGGCTCCGCATACGGGCGCCTTCGTGCGCTACTCGACGATCTACCGCCCTGACCTCGTCTCGACGGGTTCCCGGCCCTAGAGTTCGCCTCATGGCCGAGGCAAAGGAACGCTGGGACGAGGTCGGTGAACGCTTCGGCGACCTCGGGCGACACCTGAAGACCCGCTTCGACGCCAACGCCGGCTTCGGGGCCGACGGAGCGCGACAAGGTCAACGACGCCCTGCACCAGCTCACCGAAGCCCTCGACGCCGGATTCACGACGATCGGCGACACGCTGCGTGACCCGGCCATGCGGGACGAGATGAAGACGGCGGGCACCTCGATCGCCGACGCGATCGCCGCGACCCTGCGCGACGTCTCCGACGCCATCAAGCGCCACTAACCCGGCATTTCTCGCCCGGTTCGACCTGGTGGGAGCGCCCGACGCCCCGCTACCCTGGCGCCACGCACGGGGGTGCAGCAGTGGCGGGGCCGGTAGTGCGGCCAGTAGCGGGGGCGGTAACGATGGACCGGCACGGACGCGTTCTACGGCAACGCACACACCACGTAAGCGCGCTCGCCGTGGCGACATCGGTTGCACTCACCGTGGCCGGGTTCACGGTTTCGGCCGCCACCTCGGCCGCGGCCGCACCCGTGTCCACCCCGTGCGAGGCGACCTCGATACCGGCGCTCCTGCCCTCCCAGCCCATCTCCATCAACCTCGATACGACGGGGACGGCGGTCGCCGGCGCCGCGAACACCATCACGCTCAAGGCCACCACCGTCTCGGTCTCGGTACCCGGCTCCGAGATCCAGCCCGCGGTCGACGCGGGGGTGGTGCTCGACGGTGCCACCGAGCCGGTCTCGTTCGCAGTCACGGTCACCGGAACCAACACGACCGAGGCCACCCAGACCCTGCACACGGGCGCGAACATGACGCTGCACGTCGTCAGCGGCGTCGCCCAGCCCTTGACGCAGACGGTCGCTCTGCCCGACTCGACCTGGCACGTCGTGCACGCGGGCCCGCTCGCCACATTCACGAACACCGCCACCACGGTTTCGGTCAGTGTGACGCTCTCGGGGTTCGGCACCGTCGTCGCCAATCTCACCTGCACGCCCACCGCGCCCGCGTTCGCAAGCCTCGGATCGGTACAACTCTCCCCCACCTCGCTCGCGTTTCCGTCGCAGCGCGTCGGCACGTTCGGCGACTCCAAGACCGCGACGCTGATCAATGGCACCGCGTCGCCGCTCACGATCTCGAACGTCTCCGCCGGCGGCGCGAACCTCTTCGACTTCTTCGGATCGACGACGTGCATGAACGGCAACCACGCGCGGGTACTCGCGGCCGGCGCCAAATGCACCGTCACCGCGTTCTTCTCGCCGACCGGCCTGGGAACGCGGCGCGCCACGATCACCCTCTCCACGTCGCAAGGCGCGAAGTCGGTGGCGCTTTCCGGCGCGGGCACCGAGGGCTACTACATCGCCGGCGCCCGCGGTGAGGTCGGCACGTTCGGCGACGCGGTCTTCCAGGGCGACGCCACGCACCTGCATCTGTCGCAACCGATGATCTCGCTCGCGACCACGCCCAACGGCGACGGCTACTGGCTGCTGGCGCGCGACGGCGGGATCTTCTCCTACGGCAACGCCGCGTTCTACGGCTCGACGGGCAACATCCACCTGAACAAGCCCGTCGTCGCGATGTCGACGTCGCCCGGTGGCCGTGGCTACCGACTCGTCGCTTCCGACGGCGGGATCTTCGCGTTCGGCGACACGCGCTTCTACGGTTCGACGGGCGGCATCCACCTGAACAAGCCGATCGTCGGCATGGCCTCGACCGTCACCGGCCGGGGCTACTGGCTCGTGGCCTCCGACGGCGGGATCTTCGCGTTCGGCGACACGCGCTTCCAGGGTTCGTTGAGTGGGCGGGCGTTGAGCGCACCCATCATGCAGATGACGCCGACGCCCTCGGGCCGGGGCTACTGGCTGCTGGGCGCGAACGGCGCGCTCTACCCGTTCGGCGACGCGCACAACTACGGCACCGCGGCCGGACAACAGATGGCCGGCATGTCGGCCACTCCCGACGGCAAGGGCTATTGGGAAGCAACTCGCAGCGGGCGCATCTTCAACTTCGGCGACGCACACTCCTACGGCGACGTCTCCAACCAGGGCGTCAACGACGTCATCGGCATTGCCGGAACGTCACCTTCGCTGCCGCCCGGCATCGTGGCGGCGGGCGCCGCGTTGCCGCGCACCCACGCGCTCGGCGCGCGGTTGCTCGCGCCGTAACCGTTCGTCAGATCGGTCAGGGGATGACGAGCATCCCGAGCTCGGCCTCGATCTGCGGGCGGGCCTTCAGGCCGAGCGACGACCGTTCGAGCCGACCGTTGCGGAACAACCCGATCATCGGGATGCTCTGCACGTCGTATTCCTGCGCGAGCCGCGGCTCGTCGTCGATGTTGACCTTCACGACCTTGTACGACGACTTCCGCATCGACCGCGATCGTCTCGACGATCGGCGAGACCTGGCGGCAGGGCTCGCACCACGGCGCCCAGAAATCGACGATCACCGGCAACTCGCTGCGCAGCACCTCGCTCTCCCACTGCGCGGTGGTGACGGACGGCACGATCTCGATCGGATCGTCGGGGACGGGCTCGTCGGGACGCACACCGACGACGACCTCGCCGAGCCAGGCGTGCGCGTCCCGCAAGCCTTCGATCGCGACCTGGTGCCCGATCGGGTACTCGCGGTACACGGTCGGCACACCGAACTCACGCAGGTCGCGGGCGAGATCGCGCGATCGCTGGACCGGAATCAGCGGGTCGTCGGTGCCGTGCTGCACGAGCACCGGCATCGTCGCGCGCGCCGTCGTCGATCGGACCGGTCATCGCGGCCGGGCTCATCGCGAGCACACCCGCGGGACGCACCTTCGCCGATCCGTCGGGCGCGGCGAACAGACCGAGCGCGAGCGCGAGCCCGCCGCCCTGCGAGAAACCGGCGAAGATCGCTTCGCGAGCGATCGAAGCCGAGCGCCGCGCACTGCTCGTCGACCAGCGCGTCGAGCTCGGCGAGCGCGGCGACGAACTGTTCGGTGATGTCGCCGCCGCCGGTGCCGGTCATGTCGTACCACATGTATCCGGGCGTGCCCGGCGCCGCGATCGGTGCCCGCGGCATGACCGCCGCGAACACTCCGTCGGGATCGAGGTAGGGCAGCAGACCGCCGAGATCCTGCTCGTCCGCGCCGTAGCCGTGCACGAGCAACAGCAGGCGTTGCGCGGACGATCCGCTTGACGATGTTCGTGACGAGCGCCATGCCCGCAGATTACGTCAGCCGAATTCCGCCCGTCCGCCACTTCGACCACGTGGCACCGAAACGGCGCCCGCGCACTTTCGCCCTAACTGTTGGGCGGGATTGCGGGTTGCGGCGACGCGTTCCGGGGGCGAGGGGGCGTGTGCGCGGCGGCGACCAGCGCGAGGTGCGTGAAGGCCTGCGGGAAGTTGCCGAGGAACCGCTTGCGCCTTCGGGTCGTACTCCTCCGAGTACAGGCCGAGGTCGTTCGACATCGTCGAGGAGCCGGTCGAACAGCGTGCCGCGCCTCGTCGTGCTCGCCGGCCAGCGCGAGCGCCTCGACCATCCAGAAGCTGCACGGCAGGAAGACGCCTTCGGGTTCGCCGATGCCGTCGATCGACTCGTCGTCGGTGGGGTCGTAGCGGCGCACGAAACCGTCGTCGGTGAGGTCGCGCCGGATGGCGTCGACGGTCGAAACGCACACGCGGGATCGTCGCCGGGGAGGAATCCGACGAGCGGAATCATGAGCATCGACACGTCGAGCTTCGCTGATCCCGAAGCACTGGGTGAACGCGCCGAGCTCGGCGTCGTAGCCCTTGTCGCACACTTCGGCGTGGATCTCGTCGCGTATCGCGCGCCACCGATCGACGGGGCCTTCGTAGCCGGCCTGCTCGACCATCGCGATCGCGCGATCGAACGCGACCCAGCACAGCACCTTCGAGTGCGTGAAGTGGCGCCGCGGACCGCGTACTTCCCAGATGCCCTCGTCGGGTTCGCGCCAACGATCTTCCAACACGCTCGAGCAGCAGCTGCGCGAGCGACCACGTGTTCGCGCTCGGCGGCGTGCCCGCGCGCGTCGCCTGCCACAACACGTCGAGCAGTTCGCCGTACACGTCGAGTTGCAGTTGCGAGTGCGCGCCGTTGCCGGTGCGGACCGGGCGCCGAGCCTTCGTAGCCCGGCAGCCAGTCGAGCTCGAGCTCGGTCAGCCGGCGCTCGCCGCGCGACGCCGTACATCGTCTGCAGCGTCTGCGGATCGCCGGCCGCGGCGCGCAGCAGCCATTCGCGCCAGCGCAACGCTTCGTGTTGGAAGCCGCCGATGAGAAACGCCTCGAGCGTGAGCGTCGCGTCGCGCACCCAGCAGTATCGGTAGTCCCAGTTGCGCGAACCGCCGATCGGTCTCCGGCAACGAAGTAGTGGGCGCGGCGACGATGCCGCCGGTCGGTTCGAACGTCAGCGCCTCCAGTGTGAGCAGCGAACGCAGCACCGGCTCGCGCCACTCGCCCGAGTACTGACAGCGCGCCGACCAACGATCCCAGTGCGCGGTCGTGTCGTCGATGACGGCCGCCGCGTCGTCGGTGAACGCGGCGCGGTTCGTTCGACGGAAACCAGCCGAGCACGAACGGCACCTGCTCTCCCGCCGCGACCGTGAAGTCCGCGACCGAGGTCTGTCCGGTGACCGTGCAGGTGCACCGGCGTGAAGAGCTCGAGACCCTCCGGGCCGGCGACCGCGCGCCAACGATCGTCGACGCGACGCACCCACGGGACGATCGAGCCGTAGTCGAACCGCACGATCAGCTCGACCGTCATGTCGACGCTGCCCTCGAGTCCCTCGACCAGGCGCACGAGCAGCGGACGGGCGTGTACCGAGCGCGAGGCAGTCGACGACCCGGACCTTGCCCGTCGCCGTCGTGTGCTCGGTCTCGAGCACCATCGTCCCGGGCGCGATAGCGCACGCGTCGGTGACGCACGTCGGCGGTCGGTTCGGGGCGATCAGGAAGCGGCCGTGATCGGGCGTACCCGAGCAGCGCCGGCGAAGCACGCGGGTGCGTCGAAGCGGGGCGCGCACCACCAGTCGACCGAGCCCGCCCGCGAGACGAGCGCGGCGGTCCGCCGGTCGCCCAGGAGCGCGTAGTCCTCGAGCACCGGCACTGCCGGGAAACTAGCTGCCGAGCGGGTAGGTTCATCGCAGATGACCATGGAGAGCGGCGCGAACTCGCTCGTGGGTGTCGACGTCGGCGGCAGCGGCGTGAAGGCCGCGTTGGTCGACCTCGACAGCGGTCAAGCCACGGGCCGGATCCGGGTCGAGACGCCGCAGCCGGCCACCCCGGACGCGATCGCGCACGCGTGTCGCCGGTCTGGTGTCGCCAGCTTCCCGGCACGGGCGACGATCGGCTGCACGATGCCGGCCGTCGTCATGAACGGCGTGGTGCGTACCGCGACCAACATCGACAAGTCGTGGATCGGCGCCGCACGCCGCAGACGCGTTCAGCGCGCGCGACCGACCGGCCGTGCGTCGTGCTGAACGACGCCGACGCGGCCGGCATCGCGGAAGCGCGCTTCGGCGCGGCGCGCGGACACGACGCGGACTCGTGGTCGATGGTGACGGTCGGCACCGGCGTCGGCACCGCGCTGTTGAACGACGGCGCGTTGGTCCCCAACTCCGAGCTCGGGCACATCTTCGTCGACGGACCACCTCGTCGACGACCTGGGTCTCCGACGCGACCCGAGTGGCCGAGGATCTTCCGTGGAAGCGGTGGACCAGTCGCCTCGACCGTTACCTCGTCGCAGCTGCACGAGATCGTCTGGCCGCCGAGCTCATCGTGATCGGCGGCGGCATCGTGAAGCACGCCGACAAGTTCCTCGATCGGCGTCGATCCCGGTTGCGAAGTGCGCGTCGCCGAGCTCGGCAACCTCGCCGGCATCGTCGGCGCCGCGCTCGCGCGCGGAGCCCGAGCACGCGGCCGCACGACCTCTGAACCGAACAGGAGTTGAGATGCAGCTCGGAATGATCGGACTCGGTCGCATGGGCGCGAACCTCGTGCGGCGTTCGATGGCCGCCGGCCACGAGTGCGTCGTGTACGACCACGACACCGCCGCGGTCGACGCGCTCGTCGGCGCTCGGCGCGGTCGGCGCAACTTCGGTCGCCGACATGGCGACGAAGCTCGCCGCCGCCGCGGGCGATCTGGCTGATGGTGCCGGCCGGCGTGACCGGCGCGGTCGTCGAAGACATCGCCGCGCACCTCTCGGCCGGCGACACGATCATCGACGGCGGCAACTCGCACTACGTCGACGACATCGCGCGGTCGAACGCGCTCGCGCCGCAGCGGCATCGACTACGTCGACTGCGGCACGAGCGGTGGCGTCTTCGGGCTCGAGCGCGGCTTCTGCCTCATGATCGGCGGGCCCGACGCGGTGGTGCAGCGGCTCGACCCGATCTTCCGGGCACTCGCGCCGGGCATCGGCACGATCGATCGCACGCCCGGGCGCGCCGGGCGATCCCGCGCCCGAGGAGATGGGTTACCTGCACTGCGGACCGGCCGGCGCCGGCCACTTCGTGAAGATGGTGCACAACGGGATCGAGTACGCGCTCATGGCCGCGTACGCCGAAGGGCTGACGATCCTGCATCACGCCAACGTCGGCGCGGAGACGCGCACCGCCGACGCGGAGACCGCGCCGCTCACCGATCCCGAGCTCTACCAGTACGACCTCGACATCCCGAAGGTCGCCGAGGTGTGGCGCCGCGGCAGCGTCGTCGCCTCGTGGCTGCTCGACCTCACCGCGACCGCGCTACAGGAGTCGCCCGACCTCGCCGAGTTCAGCGGCCGGGTCAGCGATTCCGGTGAGGGGCGTTGGACCGTCACCGCCGCGATCGACGAGGGCGTCGCCGCCCCCGTCATCGCGACCGCGTTGTTCGACCGCTTCATCTCCCAGGGCTCGGCCGACTACACGAACAAGATGCTGTCGGCGATGCGCAAGCAGTTCGGCGGCCACGACGAGAAGAAGGCCTGACCCGAACCGCCCGTCAGTTCTGCGTGCCGGCGTGCTCGCGTTCGGCTTCCCAGTCGGGCCGTAGCGGCATGCCGCTGCGGCCGTGATCGCCGTTGCGCACCGCGAGCACCTGGTAGATGTGGTTGCGATCGGCTTCGAAGTTGCACGCCGACGCGGCCATGTACAGCCGCCAGACCCGCGCCCGGCCCGCCCCGACGAGGCGAACCGCTTCGTCCCAGTTCGCTTCCAGGTTCGCGACCCAGTGCCGCAGCGTCTGCGCGTAGTGCTCGCGCAGGCCCTCGACGTTGCGCGCCTCGAAGCCCGGCGCGTTGGATACGCGACACGACCGAACCGACTTCGTGCAGCTCGCCGTCGGGGAACACGTAGCGGTCGATGAAGCCTCGGTGCGAGAACGCGGCGCGACGAGCTCGGGCGCTCGCGCGATGCCGTGATTGAGCAGTCGACCCCCGGGCCGGAGCAGCGTGAACAGCTTCCGTGAAGTACTCGTCGAGCTTGGCCGCGCCGACGTGCTCGAACATGCCGATCGAGCTGATCGCGTCGAAGGGGCCGTCGACGATGTCGCGGTAGTCCTGCACCCGGATCTCGACCCGATCGGCGAGACCGGCCTCGCGAACCGCGTCGCGCGCCCACTCCGCCTGTCGCGTCGAGAGCGTCACGCCGACGGCGTGCACACCGTGCTCGCGGGCCGCGTGCATCACCATGCCGCCCCAGCCGCACCCGACGTCGAGCAGACGCATGGCCGGGCCGGAGCCCGAGCTTGCGGCACACGAGCTCGTACTTGGCCGCCTGCGCCGCCTCCAACGTCGTGTCGGCGCGCGCGAACACCGCGCACGAATACGTCATCGACGGTCCGAGGACGAGCCGGTAGAAGTCGTTCGACACGTCGTAGTGGTGCGCGATCGCGGCCGCGTCGCGCTCCTTGCTGTGCCGGCGCCCGCGCACCCGCACCTCTTCGGGCGGCGGCCGGAAGCGGTTTGAGGCCGTCGACTCCGGCGAGCGCGCGCGAGCGCGAGCCACTCCCGGGGCGTCACCTTCACGTCGGGCAGGTTGTCGCGGAGCGCGAGCGCCTCGAAGATGTCGCCCTCGACTTCGATCTCACCGGCGACGTACGCGCGGGCGAAGCCGATCTCGCCGGGTCCGGTGAGCACATAGCGCAACGCCTTCGGCGAGCGGACGACGATGCCGGGTCGACGAGTCGCGGCGGGCCGAGATGGCTGCCGTCGTAACACTCGATCCCGATCGGCAGATCAGTACCGAGGAAACCGGCGAGGGCGGCGGCGAGGCCGAACGGTGGTGCCGACGGTGTCGGCTCCGGGCTAGGCGGGGCGTTCTTGAACCTGCACGGCCACCTCCTGATGGCGATGTCACCCGTACTCGTGCTCTTACCCACCAAGCACTGGTGAAATCGTCCCCGACGGAGGTGATCGTTTCAAGCAGGAATGTCGGAATAAATCAAGAGGTGGGGTTGTGGAGGGGGCGCCAGTAGTGGCCTGCGCCCAAGAAACGGTGCTGGCCGGGCGGCCCGTCGCTGCCGGCCACGTAGTCCTCCGGCGCGCCGTGCTCCCACGCGTTGAGGATCGGCTCGACGATCCGCCACGACCACTCGACCTCGTCGAACCGCAAGAAAGGCGTGTGGTCGCCCTGCAACACGTCGAGGAGCAGCGACTCGTACGCGCTCGCTTCGCGGTCGTCGGCGGTGGCGTACTCGGCCCGCAGCACCGACTCCCGCGACTCCAGCTCGAGCCCGGGTTGCTTGGTGCGCACCACGAGCTCGGTGCACTCCGACGGGCTCATGCGGAACACCAGCCAGTTCGGGTCGGCATGCTCGAGCGGAGTGTGGCGGAACAGACGCGGTCGGCGGCTCCCGGAAACGGAACACGACCTCGTGCGCCTTGGCCGCCAGTCGCTTACCCGAACGCAGCAGCACGGGGATGCCTTCCCAACGCCACGTGTCGACATGGAGGCGCACGGCCGCGAACGTGTCGGTGTGCGAGGTGGGGTCGACGCCCGGCTCGGCCCGGTAGCCGATGCGGGGCTCACCCTCGACGAGGCCCGCGGTGTACTGGCCGCGCACGGCGTCGATCTCGGGATCGACCTTGTGCACCGACTTCAACACCTCGACCTTGTGGTCGCGGATCATCTCCGCGTCCCAGAGCGCCGGGGGCTCCATCGTCGCGAACGTCATCATCTGGATCAGGTGGTTCTGCACCATGTCGCGCAGCGCGCCGATGCCGTCGTAGTACCGCGAACGCCCTTCGACACCGAGGGTTTCGGCGACGGTGATCTGGATCTCGTCGACATGACCGGAGTTGAGCACCGGCTCGATGAACCGGTTCGCGAAGCGGAACACGAGCATGTTCTGCACGGTCTCTTTGCCGAGGAAGTGGTCGATGCGGAAGATCTGGTCTTCGCGCCAACAACTATGCAGCTTCTCGTTCAACGCGAGCGCGGTCTCGAGGTTCGGTACCGAAAGGCTTTTCGATCACGAGCCGGCGGAAACCATTGGTCTCGTCGGCGAGACCCGGCCTTCGAGATCTTCTCCGCCGCATCGGCGAACACTCCGGGCGGGAGCGCGAGGTAGAAGATCGCGGGACCGTCGAGCGAGGACTTCAAACCCTTCAGCGACGCGACGGAAATGTCGCCGCCGTGGAAGTCGATGCGCTCGATGAACTTCTCGACGTGTTTCTCGTCGACGTCGCAGGCGTGCATGTCGAACGCGGCACGCAGGTTCTCGTGGAACTGCTCGGTCGTCCACTCCTGACGCGCGTAGCCGATGATCTTGAGATCGTCGAGCCGTTCGCGGCATTCGAGCGAAGCCAACGCCGGGAACAGCAATCGAGCGGCGAGGTCGCCCGATGCACCCAGCACCACGAGCGTCGGTGAATTCGTCACGCGTTTCTCCTCGAACTCAGGTTCGGTCGGCTCGGGCTCACAACAGCTCCCGGTTCGTCAGGCTTCGGAAGGCAAGGTAACCGGGAATGATCGGCAGCCAGAACGTTGCGAGCCGGAACGCCAATACGCCCGCCACTGCCGGTCCACTTGCTATACCCACGCCGGTCAGTCCGGCGATCAGGGCCGCCTCTACCGCCCCGACCTTGCCCGGCGTCGGCGCGGCCGAGGCCACGGCACTGCCGCCCAGGTAGACCGCAGTGACGTCGAGCCAGGAGGCGTGGGCGTGGAAGGCCGCGAGCGCGAAGCCGAGCGCCACGATGTACGAAGCCAGCACCCAGAACGCACCCCCGAACATCTGCACGGCCTTGGTTGGCCGGCGGATGACGGCGAAGAGGTCGCGGGTCGTGCGCTCGGTCGGCAGCAGGACGTGCTTGCGCCCGAACGACGTCTCCAACACCACGCCGATCAGCGACAACACCACGGCGATGAGCACGAGGAGCAGCCACCCGTTGGGCAGATGAACCTTCGGTAGCCCGATGTGCCGGAGCAGCGTTGCACTTACCGCCAGTGCGCCGATGTGCACGACGAAACCGACGGTGCCGTTGAGTGCGACGGCGCCGACCGCGTCGCCCTTCGAAACGCCGCTGCGCTCGAGATAGCGGACGTTCACACCCAGTCCGCCAATGCCGGCGGGCGTGATCTTGTTGCTGAAGCTGCTCGCCAGCTGCGTCACCAGCGTGCGGCCGTACGGAAGCGGCACGAGAACCGCGCCCGACAACGACAGTGCGGCCGCGAGGAATGTCGTACCCGACACGAGGAGCGAGAGCACCAGCCAACCGCTCTCGGCATGGCGCGCCGCGTTCAGCGTCTGGTGGAACTCGCCGATCTGCGGGAGCAGCAGGTAGGTCGCGACGAGCAGGCACGCGAGCGTGATCACCGACCGCAGGCGGATGCGGGTGAGGGGCTCGACCTTGACGTGTTCCTCGCCGACCGCGTCGGCGGCGCGGTTGCGCACGTCGTCGAGCAGGCCGTGGTGATGACGGAGCGCGTGCCGGGTCTTGCTCGCGAGCGCGAGGGGTTGGATGAGTGGGAGTGCGGCGACGATGACCGGCTTCCCGAGCGTGGCGACCGCGGAGTCGACCGCGCGCTCCGCACCCACGACCAACGCGACGGACGCGAGCAACTCGGCCACGTCCTGGGCCAGCGCGCGATCGCTGGCGCCCGCCTCCGCGTAGCCGAAGTCGACGATCCACGGTTGACCCTGGGGATCGATCATGACGTTGTTCAGGCTCAGATGGCGGTGGGCGATGCGCGATGTCTGAAGACACTTCACCTCGCTCCACAGCGCGGTGAGGGTGGTGTCGTCGACCGAGTCCGGCACGTCGGTCGGCGAGCCGTTCGCAGCAGTGGCGTTCTTCGGTGCGTCCTCTTCGCCGATCGTCTTCCCGTCGATGGCCGCGAGCACCAGCACGCTCGGCCCGTCGGGTTCGGCTGCGATCGCGAGCGGCGAGCGCGGCGTGGACCCCGCCGTGCGCCGCGAGGGAGGCGAGCAGCGCCTCGTGCTCGACCCGCTGCTTGGCCGTCGCGAACGGAGTTTCGTCTTCGACGTGTCGGTACGCGAGGTAGCGGCCGACGGCGGCCAGGGCATCGGCGTCGCGGCGCTCGTGATCGATCGCCTTGACGAACACCCGGGTGCCGTTATCGGTCGTCCCGAGGAACGGTGTCGCGTCGCGGCCGTGGTCGGCGATCGGCGTCAGCTCGCGCACCGGATAGCGACCCGCGGCGAGCACCCGCTGCACAAGCGCGGGGTCGACGACGCGACACGGCGTGCCGATCGCGAGGTTGACGATCGCGCCGACCGCGGCGCCGAGTCCGATTGCACCGATCGCGTCGAGCGGAAGGTGCGCGCCGACGTAGACCCGCGCCAACGCGACCAGCAGCACCGCGCCCCACGTGAGACGCCGGAAGCGACGCGGGAGGTAGGGCGTGGCCGCGGCCGCGAGCGCGGCCGCGATCGTCGTGTGCCCCGACGGGTACCCGTAGCCCGTGATGCGCGGACCGCGCACGACCACGTGTTGCAACAGGTCGAGCGGCCGACCCCGTTGCACGAGATCGCGCATGTAGTGCGCCACGACATCGGCGCCGACACCGGCCGCGAACACCGAGAGCGCCATCCACCAGCGCCGGAATGCCAACGCGAGCCCGGTCACCGCGACAACGGCGTAGAGCGTGCCCAGCTGCATCACCGTCTCGAACGGGATGCGGAACCCGTCGGGCAGGTCGTTCACCAGGCGGAAGATGTCGAGCTCGACCCGGCTGGGGGCGTGCATGCGCGCGATCGCCGCGCCCGCGCCGAAGACGGCGAGCCCGAGCCCGAGCCGGGCCAGGTCGGCCGGATGCCGTTGGCGGGTGATCAAGCGCGCATGTGTTCGGAGAGATCACCGAGCAACGTGGGGTCGAAGACCCGTTCGGTGAAGTGCCAGCTGGCCGTCGGCGAAGCGCGAAGCGGTCGCGATACTCCCCGGCGAGGATCGGGTGCAGACCGAGACTGCGTGACCTGGAGCACCGTGAAGTACGACCGCGCCGTCGCCGTCGCTGCCGTCGACGGTCACCGCGACGTTCGTGATCTGATGCATCGTGCGCGGCGTGCCGTCGTCGTAGATGATCACCGGGTCGTAGAGCGTGCGCGCTTCGGTGCTGCCGCGCCGCACGTGATCGTTGCGCGTCGAGCGCAGCTCGGCGTGGGCGAACAGTGCGGCTACGCCGTCGAGATCACCACGATCGAGCCGAAACGCATACTCGTGGACGAGCGCAGTTATCGCTTCGGAGGCACCGGCAACCGACGTTTCGTTCACAGGCGAATCGGCATTCGGGAATAGCCGCGCACGTTGCCGGAATGCACGCGCTCGAGCGCGGTCTCGTCGATCTCGTAGCGCGGGATGCCGACCGAGGAACTCCTCGAGGCTCACGCGCATCTCGAGCCGCGCCAGCGCGGCCCCGAGGCACACGTGGATGCCGTGCCCGAAACGCGAGATGGTGCGTCAGGCCACGCGCGATCGATGTCGAACACGTCGGGGCGGTCGAAGACCCGCTCGTCGCGGTTGCCCGGAGCCGAGCAGCAACAACACCTTGTCGCCCTCGGGCATCGTCTGACCGTGCAGCTCGACCGGGCGCGTGAGCGTGCGCGCCATCACCTGCGTCGAGCCGTCGTAACCGCAGGATCTCCTCGATCGGCATCGCCGATGCGCGTCGGGTCGGCCACCACCTTGGACCGCTCGGCCGGGAAGCGCTGCATCGCGAGCAGGCAGTTGCCGAGCAGCTTCGTCGTGGTCTCGTTGCCGGCGATGATCAACAGGAAGAAGAACCCGACGACCTGATCGTCGGTGAGCTGCTCGCCGTCGCTCTCGGCCGCAACGAGGGCAGCCGCGAGATCGTCCTCGGAACCGTCCGCGGCGCGGCGCTCGGCTACGAACGCGGAGAAGTATTTGTAGAGCTGGTACGCGGCGTCGATCCCGGCCGGGCGTCACGTCCATGTCGCCTTCGTCGCGGTGCAGCAGCGCGTCACTCCACGACCGCAGCTGATCCTGGTCGCCGTCGGGCACACCGAGGAGACGGGAGATGACGTCCATCGGGAGGAGCGCGGAGTAGTCGCCGATGAGATCGGCCGCGTCGAGCGCCGCCGAGACGATCGAGATAGCCGGTGGACAGCTTGCGGATCTCGGGTTCGAGGTCGGCCACGCGGCGCGGGGTGAACGCCCGGCTCACGAGCCGGCGCAGCGCGGTGTGATCGGGCGGATCGGTGGTCAGCATCATCGGGAGCGGGTTTCCCGACTCGAGCGTGATGCCGAAACGCGAGCAGTACGTAGCCGGGTCGTGCAGGGCTTCGACCACGTCGGCGTGGCGGGACAGCGCCCAGAAACCGAGCTCGTCGTCGTGATAGCAGGGCGCGTCGTCGCGCAGCCGCCGGTACACGGGGAACGGGTCGTCGTGGAACTCGTAGCTGTACGGGTTGAACCGAACCACTCCGGAAGGCTAACCAAGGGGATGCCCAACGATGTCGACCTCGGTTCCCGCTTCCTGCGCTGGGAGGAGCGCGGCACGACGGCGTGGGTCACGATCGACCGGCCCGAACGCCGCAACGCGCTGACGTCGAACATGTACTTCGGCATCCGGCGCGCCGTCGACCGGGTCAACGCGTCGCGTTCGCTGCTCGCACTCGTCGTGACCGGTACCGGCGACGTGTTCGCGCCCGGCGGCGAGCTCGGCGGTCAGCACGACGACGGCGACATCAACATCGGTGAGCTGCTCGGTACGGGAGCCGTCCCGTTCGACTCCATCCGCGACTCGCGCAAGCCCGTGATCGCGGCCGTCAACGGTCTGTGCATGGGCGGCGGACTGCTGATCGCGATGCTCTCCGACATCGCCATTGCCAGCGACCGCGCCACGTTCGGTGCGCCGGAGCTGCGGCGCGGGGTGGCCGACGCGTACCACGCCGCGATCCTCCCCGAACACGTCGGGATCGCGATCGCGCGCGACATGCTGTTCACCGGTCGTCGACTGACCGCACCGGAAGCCGAACGCCACGGACTCGTCGCGCGCGTGGTGCCGCACGAGCAGCTGATCCCGACGACCGAAGAAGTCGTGCGCGACCTGTTGTACGCGGCACCCCGCGCCCGGGTGGCGTTGAAACGGTTGATGAACGCCCGCTACGGCATCGTCGACCGGATCACGTTCGACGAATCGGTGCACGGCGACGAGGTGATCGAGGGCTTCACCGCGTTCATCGAGAAGCGCCCCCCGGCCTGGGTGCCCGCCGATCTCCGCCCCGAGGGGCGCGCGTAGAATCCGGCACAGTGGCATCACCGGCGGTAGGCAGCGAGAAGGGCGTCATGCCGCGGATTCGCGCGACCGGGCGCTGGTTGCTGCTGACGCACGAGGGCCGCATCACCTTCGTGGTCATCTACTGCATCTGCTCGGTGATCTCGATCGTGACGTACTAGGATCATGCGCAGCCCGCTCTACGGCCTCGGTCAGGTCGCGCTCACCGGCATTCGGTCTGTTGTGGGCGAACTGGTGCCTAGGCCGGGTCGGAACCGAGCCCCGGGGCTAGCTCGGTCGAGCCCGCGGGCTCCGACGAATGCCCGAGCACGCGCTCCTCGGCGTGCGACAGCTGCAGGATGCCACCGAGGATCGCGACGATCGACACGACGACCGCCGAGATCTCGGACGAAGCCGTGCGCGCCGACGCGCTCGTCGAGCAGGAACAATCCGAACAGCGATCCCGAGATCACGCTCATCGACTCGATGGAGCCGACCGCGGCACCGAGCGCGCCGGTCTGCAGCGCACTCTGGGCGATGATCACGCCGCCGATGGCCGCGACCGCGAGCGCGTACGGCTCCCAGTGCGGCACCCACGCGAAGATCCCGTCGCCGAGGTAGTGGACGAGCGCCTTGGTCAGCAGCGCGGAAACTCCGAACGCGATACCGGCCGCGACACCGAGCAGCGCGGCGCGTGGCCGGCCGCGCGTCGCGCCGCCGACGGCCAAGCAGATCGCGACGGCCGCGATCGCGCTCGGTCCCGCGATCAACCATTCGCGTGTCCCCGCGAGCTGAGCGCCCACCGGTCGGTGACACCTCGTAGAGGAACAGCGCGAGGCCGCCGGACAACACCCGAGCCGCGATCCAGTCGATGCGCAGTACTGGACGGTGCGCGAACCGGGAGCCGATGAACAGCGACATGCAGGATCCCGATCGCGAGGATCGGTTCGACGAACACGACCGTCGCCAGACCGAGCGCGGCCGCGTGACAGATGTATCCGCCGAAGTCGGCGAGCAGACCGAGCAGCCACCGCGGGTTCCTTGATGAGCCGCAACAACAGCCCCGGCTTCATCGAGTATTCGTCGGGGACCTTCTCCGCCTCGAGCAGCTCGACCACGTTGCTGATCGCGTAGAACAGCGCGGTCGCGAGCGCAAGGGCAGTTGCGAGCGCGACCCGGGAAGACACTCGACCAGCTAGCTATTGCCTGTTCCGGCCGCGGTCCCTTACCGATTGCCCACCGATAGAAGCGGAACGGCCCGGATCAGCGCGTGATGAGGCCCCCGTCGACGACCAGAGAATCGCCGTTGACGTAGCTCGCCTCGTCAGAACACAGCCACACGACCGCTTGCGCGATCTCGAGCGGCGTTGCCATGCGCTTCATCGGGAGGCGGCGCAACATGCGCTCGCCGCCGTCGGGCATCGCGTCGAGGTACGCACGCATCGGCCCCGTCTCGGTCTGACCGGGGAGCACCGCATTGACCCGGATCCCGGCCGCCGCGTACTCCTGCGCCGCCTGCTTGGTGAGACCCAGCACGCCGTGCTTCGCCGCGGTGTACTGCGGCTGACCCGGCGCGGGGACGACGCCGGCGCCCGACGACATGTTCACGATCGCGCCGCCCCGGCCCTGCGCGAGCATCTGCCGCAGTTCGTGTTGCATGCAGAAGAAGACGCCGCTCAGGTTGACGTCGATCGTGCGCTGCCAGTCGGCGTAGGAGTGGTCGATGAACGGCTTCGGTTCCGGCGCGATGCCGGCGATGTTGCACGCCCAGTCGAGCCCGCCGAACGTTCGACCGCGAACGCGACCATCGCCTCGACCGACGCGTCGTCGGCGACATCGACCGCGAACGCAGCCGCCGCGGCGCCGATCTCGTCGACGACGTCGCTGCGCGGCGGCTTCGTTCACGTCGGCGACCGACGACCTGCGCACCGCGCGTCGGCGAGCAGGCGCGCGGTGGCCTGCGCCGATACCGCTGCCGCCGCCGGTGACGAGCGCGACCGTCACGACGCCAACCCTTGCGCCCGCAGATACGGTCCGGAACGAACGACGAGACCGTTCTCGTCGTTCGGGGTCACACGTTGCGAGCGCGACCGTGGCGTCGGCCATCAGCTCGACCGGCTCGCACCACTCGGGCGGAAGATCCATCACCGCGGTGGCGCCTTCGGTGGCGACCGCGCGTTCGGGCGCGAGCGCGTTCACCGCGATACCGGTTCCCTGCAGCTCGGTCGCGAACGAGACCGTCAAGCCGATCGAGCGCGGCCTTGCTCGGCGCGTAGGTGGACGAGCGCGCTTGCTGCGGGCTGTCGAGGTGATCGGTGTCGACGATCGCGCTCGTGATGTTGACGATCCAGCCCGCGCCGCGCTCGCGCATGGCCGGGCACGACCGCCTTCGTCAGCAGGTACGGGCGTGATGACGTTGACCTCGTACGCGACGCGGAGCCGGCGCTCCGACGTCTCGTCGATGCTCAGGTAGAAGCACGCGGCCGCGTTGTTGACGAGCACGTCGATCGGGCCGAGCGCCTCGGCCGCGGCCGGCGACGATCGCGGGCCGGTCGCAGCTCGGGTCGGAGAGGTCGGCGACGATCGGCACGCGCCACACCACCCGCGGCGACGATGGCGTCGGCGGTCTCCTGCAGCGATCCCGCGAGATGCCCACCCGAGCCCGGTTCGAGGCTGCGGGCGACCAGTCGCGACGGCCGCGCCCTCGGCCGCGAACCGCAGCGCGATCGCGGCGCCGATCCCACGCGACGCCCCGGTGACGAGGGCAACCCGGCCGGCAAGTGCATCACCCATGGCGGCTGGACAATAGTGGGGTCATGCTCGACATGATCATCCGCGGTGGAACGGTCGTCGACGGCACGGGTACGCCCGGCCGCATCGCCGACATCGGGATCAGCAACGGCCGGATCACGGCCATCGGCGATCGATCGACGAGAAGGCGACCCGCACGATCGACGCCACGGGCAAGGTCGTCGCGCCCGGGTTCGTCGACATCCACACGCACTACGACGCCCAGGTGTTCTGGGACACGACGCTGTCGCCGTCGCCGCTGCACGGCGTGACGACCGTCATCGGCGGCAACTGCGGCTTCACGATCGCGCCGCTCGGGCCCGAGCACGGCGACTACCTGATGCGCATGCTCGCCCGGGTCGAGGGCATGCCGCTCGCGGCGCTGGCCGAAGGCGTGCCGTGGGACTGGCAGACGTTCGGCGAATATCTCGACCGCATCGACGGCACGCTCGCGCCGAACGCCGGCTTCCTCGTCGGTCACTCGACGATCCGCCGCGTCGCCATGGGCGAGCGCGCGACCCAGGGCGAAGCGACGCCCGAAGATCTCGACGCGATGCGCGCGCTCCTCGACGCGAGCCTCGCGTCGGGCGCGCTCGGTTTCTCGTCGAGTTGGGCCCGCACGCACAACGACGCGGCCGGCGACATGGTGCCGTCGCGCTACGCGACCGAAGACGAGATCGTCGCGCTGTGCAGCGTGGTCAAGCGACCACCCGGGCACGACGCTCGAGTTCATCCCGAGCGTCGGCATGTTCGAGGAGTTCGCGCCCGACCTGCTCACGCGCATGTCGCTGGCCGCGAACCGACCGGTCAACTGGAACGTGCTGTTCGTCGGCAAGGGCAGCGAGGCGATCACCGAGCACAACCTCGCCGCGTCCGACTACGCGACCGAGCGCGGCGCGCGTGTCATCGCGCTTGACGGTGCCGTTCTCGCCGTCGCCGCGCATCTGCTTCGACAGCGGCTTCCTGCTCGACACCGATCCCCGGTTGGGGGAAGCCGATGGCGCTTCCCCACGACGAGAAGAAGGCGATGCTCGCGTCGGCCGAGGGTCGCGCCGCGCTGCGCGAGGCTGCGCTGCAACCGACGACGGGATTCAACGTCTCGAACTGGTCGATCTACGTGATCAACGAGACGTTCGCACCCGAGAACAAGCAATGGGAGGGCAAGACGGTCGCGGAGATCGCCAAGGCGCGCGGCGTCGACGACTTCGACGCGCTGTGCGACATCGTCGTCGCCGACGATCTCATGACCGGCTTCGGCTTCCCGATCCGGCCCGACGACGACGAGACGTGGGAAGATGCGGATGAAGGTGTGGCGCGACAGTCGCGCGGTCGTCGGTGCCAGCGACGCCGGCGCGCACCTCGACTTCCTCGCGTCGTTCAACTACTCGACGATGCATGCTCGGCGGCCCGGTCCGCGAGCGCGGGCTCATGCCGATCGAGGAAGCGATCAACCTCCTCACCGACGTGCCCGCTCGCTTGTACGGCCTCACCGAGCGGGGCCGGCTGCGTCGAGGGTTGGCACGCCGACATCGTCGTGATCGATCCCGAGACCGTCGGCGCGCAGGAGGTGCGGATGCGCTTCGACCTGCCGACGGGCGCGCCGCGCCTCTACGGCGGCGCCGACGGCATCGACCACGTGATCGTGAACGGCACCGAGATCGTCGACCACGGCGAGTTCACCGACGCCCGGCCCGGCACGCTGCTGCGCTCGGGTCGCGACACCGAGACGGTGACCGTGCCCGGCGGCAGCTGTCGCTAAGCGCCGATTCCATGGCGTCCCGCCGGTTCTTCGATCGGCTGCGGCGGCGCGGGCTGCGCGGCGCGCCGGGCCGGGCCGCGCTCGACCTCGCGCCCGGGCTGCCCGAACGCGACGCGGCCCGGTTGCGCGAGGTGATCACGGAGCTGTTGCGCCTGCACGACACGATGACGCAGCGGGCCGAGGCCGCCGCGGTCGCCGACGCGTACGTGGCCCTCTCCGACGACGGCCGGCGCAACTTCCTCCGCATGCTCGCGCACGACTTCTGGACCGACGCCGAACGCGGTCGACGACGCCGTCGACGGCACGTTGACCGACACGGCGCAGAGTCGGCGGAGGGCGCGGCGGAGCGGCGCGTCTGCGCGGACGCGCTGCGTTCCGCCCGCGGCCGATCGCCTGCTGCGCTTGTTCACCGGGCTCGAAGGCGGCGTGAAGTTCCTCGTCGACCTGCGCGCCGACGTGTTGCGGCGTCGCGGGACGACTGATGCCGAGCTCGCCGATCTCGACCGCGAGCTGAAGGCGCACCTCGCGACGCTGTTCGACGTCGGGCTGCTCACGTTGCGCCGCATCACATGGGACGCGCCGGCCGCGCTCCTGGAGAAGCTCATCGCGTACGAGGCCGTGCACACGATCGACTCGTGGGACGACCTGAAGAACCGGCTCGACTCCGACCGGCGCTGCTACGCGTTCTTCCATCCCGCGATGCCGGACGAGCCGCTCGTGTTCGTGGAGATCGCGCTGACGGTCGGTATCGCGACCGAGCTACCGCCGTTGCTCGACGCGCGCGCGCCGGAGCTCGACCTCGACCGGGCCGACACCGCGGTCTTCTATTCGATCTCGAACTGCCAGCCTGGCCTCGCGGGCGTGAACCTCGGCACCGCGCTGATCAAACAGGTCGTCGAGGCGCTCGCGGCTCGACCTTCCCCAACTCCGCCGCTTCGTGACGCTCTCGCCGATCCCCGGATTCCGGGCGTGGGTCGAGCGGCAGCTCGGCGGCACGACGGCGGCGCGCTGCGCGCGGCGCGAGCGCGAGTCTGTTGCCGGCCGAGCCGGCCCGCGTGCTCGCCCGCCTGTCGGATCCGGAATGGGATGTCGACGAGGCGGTCCGGCCCCGCTTGCTGGCGTTGTGTGCGCGGTACCTCACGATCGCGGTTGAAGGCCGTCGTCGCCGATCCGGTCGCGAACTTCCATCTCACCAACGGGGCCAGCGTCGAGCGCATCGACTGGATGGCCGACGCCGTCGCCGAACGGGCCGAGCGCGCTCGTTCGGGATCATGGCGAACTACCTGTACGAGCCCGATCACATCCCCGAGCGCGCCGAGGCCTACGCGACGCGGGGCGAGGTGCCCGACGTCGAACGAGGTGCGCGACCTCGTCGCGCGAATAGCTGCGGCGCGGCCGGGTCTACGTCGTGCCGGCCGAGGAACGCGGCGAGCGACGTCGGCGTTCGTTGCGTTGGGCGGGGCCGGCTGCTCGGGACCGAAGGGACGCTCGCCGTCGGCACCACGGAAGGCGGGCTGGACGAAGAGCCGTGCGCCGACGAGTAACTCCTCGGCCAGCTCGGGATCGAGATCCGTCGACTGGCCGGTCGCACGCGCCAGGTCCCAGCCGTGAGTGAACACGTCGGTCGTCGACGATGCCCAGATAGACGGCGGCTGGAATCTCACCGAACGGCAACGTCAGCATCTGTCGACCGCGCCCGGCCGGCCGAACGCGTCGACGGCTTGAGCGATGCCCTCGTCGTAGGTCGCGACCATGTCGCCCGCGGTGAAGTCGCCTTCGGGCGGAGGCGGCGCGGCGCCGGTGTTGACCGTCACCGCGCACCAACCGCTGAGACCGACGAAGTGGTTGATCAGATCGCGCACCTGCCACGACTGGCACGGAGTGGGGTTCGAGAGCTGTTCGGGAGAGACGTTCGCCAGCACCGATCGCGTACTCGCGAACGGCGCGTTCGAGGTTCTCCGTCTCATGCCCGCAGCGTACGGCCTGCCGGGGCGGGCGTAGCTTCGGCGCCCTATGGAGAAGCTCGTTTACCTGATCTGGGAACGTCCGTCGATCGACCCCGCCGCGCTGCGGGCCCGGTTCCTCGACGACCTCGCGCCGCAGCTGCTCGCGCTCGGGCCGCACGCGCTGCAGATGGATCTCGACGACGAGCACGCGCAGATGCAGTCGATGGTGCCCGGTTCCCGGCGACGAGCTGCCCGTGCGCGCGTGCGTCTCGATCTGGCTCGACGCCCACGACGACGCGCGAGCCGTACGAAGACCCTCCTGCGCGCGGCCGGAACCCGGGTGGCCGGCTACCTCGTGACCGAGTCGATGTATCGCGACTACGGCGACAACGAACACACGTCCGAAACGAGATTGGCCCGACGGAACCCGATCGCCGGGCATCATCACGCTGACGATCTTCGACAAGCCCGCGGGCGTCGACGACGACACGTTCTACGGGCACTGGTACGGCACCAGTCGCCGATGTCGGAAGACATGCAACCCCGCGCGCGCTACGTGCGCAACGCGGTCGTGCGCCCGACTCACACCCGGCGCGCCCGACGTACCGCGCCATCGTCGAGGAGTCGTGGCCGAGCGTCGAGCACGTCACGAACCTGCACACCTTCTTCGGTGCCGGTCTCGAACGAAGAGCTCGGCGAGAACATCCGGGTCATGCTCGACAGCACGAAGCTGCTCGTACGACCCCGACGACCATGCGCAACTACCCGCTTGAGCGAATACATCTTGAAGAGCTGAGGCTCAAGCGCTGAATTCGGCGGCTTCGTACTCGAGGAGCCGCTGGTAGTTGTCGTGCAATTCGGGCCGGCGGCCACCGTCGCGCGCCAGGTTCACCAGCTCGTGCGGATCCTCGGTCAGGTCGTACCACTCGTGTTCCTGGTCGACGAAGTCGGCATCGACGTCGAACAGCTTGTGCCCGGGATCCTTGCCCCACAGGCCCGTGCCCGGCTTGCCGCCGCCGACGCCGTAGTACCGCGCGTACTTCGTCTGCCCGTCGAAGAACCCGCGGATCGCGTAGCGCGTGTGGTTGATCTCGTCGGTGTGCGCGGTGTCGTGCGCGAACGAGCACGTGATCGCGGACACTCGCCGTCGGATCGGCGAGCACCGGCGACAGGTCGACACCTTTCAGCGACGGCTGCGTATCCGGGTCGACGCCACCCAACGCGACAGATCGTCGACGCGAGATCGACATGGGTCGCGAGCGCGTCCGACTGTGTACCCGGCTTGCGTCGATGCCCGGCGCGCGTGATGTAGCACGGCACGTGCATGATCTCTTCGTAGACGAACGGGCCCTTTGAACGCAGCCCGTGCGAGCCGCACATGTCGCCGTGATCGGAGGTGAAGATGACGATCGGTGTCGTCGTACGCGCCCGACTCCTCGAGCGCGCCGAGCACCGTGCCGAGCGACTCGTCGGCCATGCGTTGCAACTTCACGTAGTAGTCGAGGTGCCGCAGCCACGACTTCGTGTCGCTCGGATCGATGTAGCCCCAGAGTCCGTGCTGTTGATCCCAGCGCCACTGCCGTTGCGCGGCGGGCTTGTCGAGCAGGTCGTCACCGAAGTTCGGCGGGAGCGTCGTCGCACACCTCGTCGTAGCTCGTGTCGAACACCGGCAGGACGTCGTCGTCTTTCCACTTCGCCCACTCGAGAACCTTGCGGGCGCGACGCACCTCATCGGGGTGGCAGCTGGTCGTAGCCGGGCTGGTCGATCGGGAACCACATCACGTCGTGCGGGTTCACCAGCGCGACGGTGAGGAACCACGGCTGCTGTCGCACCGACCGCGTTCGCGCGCAACCACGACGCGGCGTTGGCGGCGATGATCGGGTCGAAGTGCACGCCGGTTCCGGCCCAACCCATGAAGTGGCGGTCGTTGCCTTCCCAGTCGGCGAATCCGTACGCCGCCATGTCGGGCGTCGCCGACCTGCGAGAGGTGCCACTTGCCGATGTAGCTCGACCGGTAGCCCGCGTCGCGCAGGATCGAACCGATCGTGGGAACCGACGGATCGAGCTCTTTGTGCTCGGGCATGATCACGTTGTCGACCACGCCGTGTTGGGCGAGGTACTGACCGGTGAAGAGCGACGCACGCGACGGCGAACACGGCGAGCTGTGCGTGTAGTGCCGCGTGAGCTCGAGGCCCTCCGGCACGCAGGCGATCGCGCCACGGCAGCTTGCACGCTCGGCGGCAGCCAGCCGCGCTGGCGTTCCTGGTCGGAGACGACGAGGAGGATGTTCGGGCCTGCAGTGTTCATGGTGCTCATCACCTGTCACACTGCACGGAGTGGAGCCCACGTCGCCAGTCCAAGCCGAAGACGCCAGACCATCGCTCTGGGTCGGCCACGTCGCCCTCGCAACCCACGACATCATGCGGTCGTTCACCTTCTACCGCGACCTCGGATTGCGGCCGGTTCACGACGTGCGCCCGACCGACAACGCGGCGGAGCTGGAGATGCGGGGCGGGACGCACCTGGTACTCATCCTCGACCCCGACGCCCGAACCGACGGCCGGGGCGCGCCGTTCGACCTCATGGCCGACGAGCTCGACGCGTTGCACGACACGATGGCCACCGACGGCATCGACGTGTCGGCGATCGCCCGCGAGGGTCACGCCAGCTTCACGTTTCGAGACCCCGACGGTCACGTCGTGACGGTCAACGACTCCCACGTCACGGGACTGGTGTAAACCCGTCGAGAAGGCCGGTGAGGCCGCTCGGGTGATGCTCACCGAACGCGAGCTGCTCCAGCACGCCGAGGCCGACCTTGTCGCCCCAGCGGGCCCGCATCACCTGCTGGATGTGGATGTTCCACGGGTCGACGTTGTCGAGCTCCTCGACGTTGTGCTTCTCCGAACCGACCGCCAACTCGCCGTGCCAATGGCCGTGGCCCCATTCGGGATGCGTATAACCGAGGCCGCGCATGCGGAACGTGAGCAACGGCTCGAGCTCGATGCGTTCCTCGTGGCCGTCGTGGCGGAGCAGCCGCAGGGTCGCGCCGTCGGAACGGCGTAGTCCGGGCGCCCAACGCACTTCGTGAGTCGCGCCTGCGAGATGGTGAATGCGCTCGTCGGCATTCCACGTGGGGTCGCCTTCACCGATGACGTCGAGCACCGCTTGACTCCCGACCCAGCGGTCGCCGTTGGCGCGCTCGAAGCAGAGGAAGTGCGTGCAGCAGTCGTCCCAGTTGATCGGCGCCCACAGGAAGAAGATCTGCGGCAGCGTGTTCTCGGGCGCGGCCGGCGTGGGCGCGCCGACCGGGCGCACACCCCACGACCGGTCCTTCGTGCCGTAGGGTGTTCGCGAGCGAGGATCCCTTCCTTGCCTTCAAGGATGATCGTGCCGTACCAGTTTCCCCACTGCGTCATGCGGGTCGAGTCCATGACGGTTTTCGTTCCCGCGGTCAGCGTCTGGCGCGGCTCCTCCAGCGCAACTGTGCGCGCACTGAAGGTGACGTCGGCGTCGATGCCGAGATCGGCTGCATCGCAACGCACGCGCGTCGTGCGCAACGGCTCGACGACTTCGATCGTCAACGGACCGATGCGCGTCTTCGCTTCGGTCGGCCGGAATGCGGCCCGACGCGAAGACGGAGCGCTGCACGCCGTCGTGCACGACCGAGAACGCGGCGTCGATGATCCCGCGGTTCGGGTACACCGCCATGCCCGCGGCGAAGTAGTAGTCTCTCGGTGTAGCCGTTGAACCAGAACCGGTCGTAGTGGTTCGGGTCGCCGCTCGCGGGGTGCGCGATCGGCAGCGGAGTCTGGTGGATCGGATAGTCGTCGAACGGCGTCAGCACGTTCGGGACGCTACCTCCCGACGCGCCGGTCGTCCTCCGAGCGCCGCCGGCTAGCTGGTTACGCCGAACAGTGCGGCGATCTTGTCGATCGCGGCCTGCTCCTCAGGCTTGATGCCCTTGGCCGCAGTCGCGACGGTCTTGGCAATCGCGACGAGCCAGGCGCCGACCTGCGCGGCCTCGTCGGCCGGCAGCTTGGCGAGCGCCGCCTTTGCGGGCTGAAGATCGGTCAACACGTGTCCGACGACTTCGTCGGCCGTCTTGCCGCGGTGTTCCTTCATGTCGTGGCGGGCTTCTTTGCTCTCCGCGTCCTTCGCGATCTCGGCGATGAGCGGGCCGGCGGTACCGGAGATGTCCGGCCGCGCGATCGCATGCGCGCTCGCACTGGCCTCTTTCACCATCGAGATCGGCCCGTGCTCACCCGTGATGAATATCGCCAGCGTCACGAGGAGCGGCGCGTCGGTGAGTGCGTGCCATTCGTCGGCGCTGAACGCGGTCTTGTCGGTCATTTTCAGGCTCCTCGGTCGAAGTAGCGCCGAGACTACGGGCGTCGGCGCCGAAGCGGCGAGCGGCGGAGCCGACGTCAGGCGGTGGCCGCATCGAACGCGGCCCGGATCCTGGTCAGCGCTTCCGGCGACGCGGCCGTATCCCGGGCGAAAGCGCGCAGGGTGACGATCACGTCGGTCGCGCCCGCGGCGACGAGATCGGGGACCGACGCCATGCTCGCGTCGAGATCGGGGCGCTTGTCGGCACCCATCGCCATACGTACGGGCGCTTGCACCTGCAACACCGACGGATCGCGACCCGCGGCCGCGCATGGCTTCGTGGATCTTGGTTACCCCCGCGGCGATGCCGTCCACGGTCTCGCCCATGATCGGGATCCAACCGGCGCCGAACTCGACGAGCCGCGCCAGGTTGCGACCGTGCAACGTTCCCGCGATCCAGATCGGGACGCCGCCCGACTGCAACGGCTTCGGCATGCAGTAGATGTCGTGGAACGACAACGTCGGCGACTCGAGCTCGGCCGGCGTGTCGCGCCACAGCACGCGGCACGCGGCGAGCGAGTCGTCGAGCAACTGCCCGCGCGTTCTCGAACGACAGTCCTTGGGCGTCGTACTCCTCGCGCTGCCACCCGGTACCGACGCCGAGATCGACGCGCCCGTTCGACATCTGGTCGAGCGTCGCGACCTGTTTGGCGAGGAACGCGGCCGGGCGCAGCGGCGCGATGAGGATGCCGGTTGCGAGGCGCACACGTTCGGTCACCGCCGCGATCGCGGTGAGCATCGTCAGGGGCTCGAACCAGGGCGCATCGGGCGGCACCGGGAACTTGCCCCACTGGTAGTTCTCGGTGTGCGGACCCATCACAACGTGGTCGACGACGACGACCCGGTCGATGCCCGGCGTCGTCGGCGGCCCGGCCGAGGTCGACGAACTTGCTCCACTCCCCGGGCTCGTAACTCGCCGCCGAAGTTGGCGAGCCCGATCGTGAGTGTCGGTCGGTTCGCCATCACGCACGCTCGATCGTGAGGCGGTGCGCGATGTCGCGCGACGACGTTCCGAGGCGCAGTTCGAACGTCGCCCGGTTCCGCGGTCCAGGCGTGAGCCGCGACGTCCCAGAACGCGAACGCGCGATCGTCGAGCGCGAGGCGTGATGTCGCGCGACTCGCCCGGATCGAGCCAGACCTTCGCGAACGCCTTCAACTCCTGTTGCGGACGCGATCACCGACGCCTCCGCGTCGTGCACGTAGCACTGCACCGTCTCCGCGCCACGCGTCGCTGCCGGTGTTCGTGACTCGCACCTGCACCGCCGCACCGTCCCACGTCGGCGTACCGAGCTCGAACGTCGTGTACGACAACCCGTGACCGAAGCAGAAGCGGGGCTCGATGCGCGCGCGTGTCGTACCAGCGGTAGCCGACGAACACGCCTTCGCCGTAACGCACCTGGCCGCGCTCGCCGGGATAGTTCGTGAAGGCGGGCGTGTCCTCGATGCGCACCGGGATCGTGGTCGGCAGCTTGCCCGACGGCGATAGGTCACCCGATCAGGACGTCGGCGAGCGCGTTGCCCCACTCCTCGCCCGGGAACCACGCCTGCACGATCGCGGCGACATCGTCGGCCCACGGCATCTCGACCGGCGAAGCCGCGTTCACGACGACGACCGTCTCGCGTTCACCGCGGCGACGGCGCGGACGAGCTCGTCCTGCGGCGGCGGCAACGCCATCGATTCGCGATCGTGACCCTCGGTCTCCCAGTCGTTGTCGGTCCCGACGACGCAGACGACCGCGTCGGCGCGGCGCGCCAGCGCGACCGCGCGGTCCATGAGGTCGGGCGGCGACGGCGGACGGCAGCCGATCTCGAGACCGCCGAGACCGCGCGGCGGGACGAACTCGACCTCGATGGTGTGCGCCTCGCCCGCGTTCAGCGTCGATCGTGCCCGCGGCTTCGCCACTACCGAAGCCCATGAACGCATCGCTGCGACCCGGCGGGATGCCAGTTGTCGACGACAACCTCGCCGTCGATCGTCAGCTGCGCCCGCCCGACCTGCACGAGCGTGAACGTCCACTCCCCCGACTCGGGCGCGACCACCGTGCCCCGCACCTTCAGCGAGAACTCGTCGGGCACGCCGTTACCGACCGGCCCGATGAACGTGAACAGCCCGCGCGCCGAATCTTCGACGTAGACGGGTTCGCCCATCCGTTCCCGGCCCGCGAAGTACTCGACGTGCAGCGGATCGCTGGAGTATCGGCGCTCTCGAGGATCGGCGTGCGCTTGAAGCTGTAACAGCCGCGTTCGTGCGCGACCTCGACTCCCGCTCCCGACGAAGCGCGCCCGCAAACCGGCGAGCGGCGAGACCGGCGGATGCGGGGTCACGCGGGCGCTGCCACCGCCCTGGATGACCATCGCGTCGGCGTTCGGGCCGATCACCGCGAGCGTCTTCAGCGTCCGGCGCGAGCGGGAGCGCCGCCCGCTCGTTCTGCAGCAGCACAAAGCTCTCGGCCGCGGCGCGCCGCACGACTGGCGCGGTCGATCGGGTCGTCGATGCACACCTCGTCGGCCGGTTCGTCGTCGAGGCGGCCGGTGCGTTCGATCAACGACAGCAAGCGCGATGCGCCTTGTCGTCGAGCACCGACTCCGACACCTCACCGGCGCGCACCGCGTCGGCGAGCTTGTCGCCGAAGAACTGCGGCGGACCGGGCATCTCGAGGTCGAGCCCGGCGTTGGCAGCGGGCACCGTGCTGTGCGTGCCGAACCAGTCGGACATCACCAGGCCGTCGAAGCCCCACTCGTCGCGCAGCATCGCGATGAGCTCGGCGTGTTCACTGCAGTACGGGCCGTTGACGCGGTTGTACGCGGTCATCAGCGCCCACACGCCCGCCTCCACGACCGCGGCCTCGAACGGGCACGAGCGAGATCTCCCGCAGCGTGCGCTCGTCGACCTCGGAGCTGATCGTCATGCGCTCGAACTCGGAGTCGTTGGCGACGAAGTGCTTCACCGTGCACGCCACGCCCTGCGACTGCACGCCCGTGATGTACGCGACCGCCATGCGCGCCGACAGGAACGGGTCCTCGGAGTAGCACTCGAAGTTGCGGCCCGCGAGCGGATGGCGGTGAATGTTGACGGTCGGCGCGAGCAGCGCGTGCGCCTGCTTGCGGCGCGCCTCGACCCCGAGGCGCTGGCCGACCTCGTGCACGAGCTCCGGGTTCCACGTTGCGCCGAGCGCGGTTCCGCACGGGAAGTTGGCCGACGGACGGCCCGACCACTGCTCACCCCGCGCGCCGCTCGGGCCGTCGGTGACCTTCAGGGCCGGGATGCCGAGCCGCTCGACGCCCGGGCCGTGCCAGAGGTCGACCCCGGCCGCCAGCGCCGCCTTCTCGTCGAGGGTCAGCTCGGTGACCAGCTTCTCGGTGCGCTCGCTCATGGCGGGAATCCTCTGCCACGATGCGCCGATGGAACAACTTCACGGCAAGGTCGCGGTCGTGACCGGCGCCGGCAGCGGCATCGGTCGAGCGCTCGTACGACGATTCGCGGCCGAGGGGATGCGGGTCGTCGCGGCCGACATCGAGGCCGACGGCGCTGGCCGAAACCGTCGCCGGGCTCGACGGCACGAGCAGTTTCGTCGCCGACGTCTCGGAATACGACGACGTCGACGCCCTCGCCGAGCACGCGTACGAGACGTTCGGCGTCGACCGACGTGCTGTGCAACAACGCGGGCGTGTTCGCGGGCGGCTTGATGTGGGAACGGCCGCCTGCCGATTTCTCCTGGACGCTCGGCGTCAACCTCTGGGGCATCCTGCACGCGATCCGCGCCTTCGTTCCCCGGATGATCGCCGCCGGAACGCCGGCGCACATCGTCAACACCACGTCGATGGCCGGCATGTGCACGAACGCGTTCTCGGGCCCGTACACGGTGTCGAAGTTCGCGGCGCAGGCGGCGACCGAATGCCTCGCGCACGACCTCCGCGCGATCGGCGCGCCGATCAAGGTGTCGGCGGTCGTTCCGGCCGCGGTCGACAACGCGCATCGTCGTCGTCGAGCCGGAACCGACCGGAGTGCGTTCGCAGCCACGCGCTCCGACGACGCCGAGTTCGTCGAACAGGCGCTGACCGATCTCACCACGAACCTCGGCGCGCCGCCGGAGGAGGTCGCCGAGATCATCGTCGACGCGATCCGCACCGAGCAGTTCCTCGTGCCCACCAAGCCGAGCTACGCCGACCAACTGCGCGTCCGCTACGACGCACTCGTCGAACGCCAGCTCCCCCCCATGCCCGACTTCGATTGAGCCAGAAATTCGAACTGGCGTGACTGTGGCATCTATTTGATGCCACAGTCACGCCAGTTCGCATTACTCGGGGGTTAGCCGAGGACGAGCTTGGCGATGCGGGCGCGGATCTTGGGGTCGCGGCCGGCGGCTTCGGCGCGGTCGACGGACTCGACGAGTTTGCGGCGACGCGTTGACACCCAACCACCGCAACGGCTCCGGCTCCCAGTTCGCGCGATCGGTGACCGACCCACGGCAAGCCGCACGAGATCGGTGTCGCGGTCCGAGTACGAGATCGGCGATCGTGCGGCCCGCGAGATTCGTCGTGCTCACGCCGTCGCCGACATAGCCGCCCGCCCACGCGATGCCCGCGGCGCGATCGAAGCCGACCGACGGATACCAGTCGCGCGGCACCGCGACCGCGCCACCCCAGCGGTGTGTGATCGCGGCATCGCCCAGCGCGGGGAACAGTGAACGCAAGGTCGCGTGCAGCGCGTCGAACACGCGCGGGTCGAGGTCGAACTCCGGGCGCACCCGCGAGCCGAAGTGGTACGGCGTACCGCGACCACCGAACGCGAAACGGCCGTCGGCGGTGCGCTGCCCGTAGATGATCATGTGGCGGAAGTCGGCGAAGGTCGGGACGCGTATCGAGCCGCGCTTCGGCCCAGAACGCCTCGGGCAGCGGTTCGGTCGCGATCATCAACGAGTAGACCGGCGCGACCGCGCGCTCGAGCCCGGGCAACTCCGCGCTGAACGCTTCGGTCGCGCGCACGACGACCTCGGCGCGCACCGTGCCGCGCGGTGTGCGGACCCGACCCGGCTCGATGGCCAGAGCCGGCGTGTGCTCGTAGATCGTCACGCCTGTTCGCTCGACTGCACGCGCCGAGACCGTGCACCAGCTTGGCCGGATGGATCGCCGCGCAGTGCGGAGTGAACGAGGCCGCCGAGATTGGGCCGGCAACCGATCAGCGCACTCGACTCGGCCGGCGACAGCTCTCGGTAGTCGTCCGGCGCCGAAGCCCCACTGACCGATGGTCGTCGAGCTCCGTCGCGAGCCGGGCGAGGTGCGCGGGCAGTGTCGCCACCTGGATCGTGCCGCCGCGCGCCCAGTCGCATTCGATGCTGCTCCGCGCCGACGACGCGCTCGATCTCGTCGAGCGTCGTCGAACATCGCCCGTTGCATCGCGACCACCGCGTCGCGTCCGTGCGCGCGCGCGGTTGCGTCGCGGCTCCCGGCGAAGAGCGCGGAACACCAACCGCCGTTGCGGCCCGACGCACCGAAGCCGACCGTCTCGCGCTCGCACACCACGATCCGCAGCGTCGGGTCGGCCTGCATCAGCGCGTACGCCGTCCACAGCCCGGTGTATCCGGCGCCGACGATCACGACGTCGGCATCGACATCGGCGCCGAGCGCGGGTCGAGGATCGCGGTCGATCGCGGGCAGCGTCGCGTGCCACAAGCTCGGACCGGCCGGTCGGCAACCATGCCCGGAAGTATGCTCCGCGCATGATCCGCTCGGAAACGCGCGAGCACGTCGTCATCGTCACCATCGACAACCCGCCCGTGAACGCGCTGCCGGTCGCGGGCTGGTTCCAGCTCGCCGACGCACTCCGTACTGCGGGCCGCGACCGCAATACCCGCGTCGTGATCCTGCGGGCCGAGGGCAAGGGCTTCCAGGCCGGCGTCGACATCAAGGAGCTGGCGGCCGATCCGACGAACGAGTCGCTGATCGGCGTGAACCGCGGCTGTTACGAGGCGTTCGGCGCGGTCTACGACTGCGAGGTCCCGGTCATCGCCGCGGTGCAGGGCTTCTGCGTCGGCGGCGGCATCGGTCTCGCCGGCAACGCCGACATCGTGATCGCCTCCGACGACGCCACCTTCGGGCTGCCCGAGGTCGACCGGGGCGCGCTCGGTGTCGCGACCCACCTCGCCCGCTTCGTGCCGCAGCACAAGCTGCGGGCCATGTTCCTCATGGGCTCGACGGTCACCGCGGCCGAGCTGCTGGCGTTCGGCACGATCGAACGCGTCGTGCCCCGCGAGCGAGCTCCTCGACACCGCGCTCGAGATCGCGGCCGTGATCGTGAAGAAGAGCCCGATCGTCATGCGGCGGGCGAAGGAATCGCTCAACATGATCGATCCGGTCGACGTGAAGCGCTCGTACCGCTTCGAGCAGGGCTTCACCTTCGAGCTGAATCTCTGGGGCGACAGCGACGAGCTCCGCCAGGCGTTCGTCGACAAGCGCGACGCCGACCTCGACTGACCAGGCCGGACACGCCGCCGGGCGGTCTAGGGTCCGCCCGTGCAACCCGCGCGTCGCTTCTGGGGATGGGGAGTCGAAGGCGTCGGCCCGTCGGCCGCGCAACAACGCAAGCTCGGGGCCACGCTCGCGGCCCGGTTCGGCGGCGAACCCCGCGAGCCGATCACCCCGCCCACAATCGCCGAGCTCTCGTTGCGGACGCCGCGGATCGCACCGCCATCGGTGCTCGCCGAGATCTGCACCGACGATCCGTTCGAGCGCGCGGATCACACCTACGGAAAGTCGTTCCGCGACATCTGGCGCGCGCTGCACCGCGACTTCTCGCGGCCCCCCGACTCGTTGCGATTCCGCGCGACGAAGCCGACATCGTGGCGCTGCTCGACTGGTGCTCCGATGCACAGCGTCGCGGCGATTCCGTACGGCGGCGGATCTTCGGTCGTCGGCGGGGTCGAGTGCGACATCGACGACGACTATCGCGGCGTGGTCAGCATCGATATCCGCGCCCTCGACCGTGTATTGGAGGTCGATCGCGTATCGCGCGCGGCGCGCATCCAGGCCGGCATCTACGGCCCCGCGCTCGAAGATCAGCTGCGGCCGCACGCACTGACCCTGCGCCACTTCCCGCAGTCGTTCGAGTTCTCGACGCTGGGTGGTTGGCTCGCGACCCGATCGGGTGGCCACTACGCAACCCTGCACACCCACATCGACGATTTCGTCGAATCGATCACGCGGTCACGCCGCTCGGCATCTGGGAAAGCCGGCGGCTGCCCGGATCGGGCGCGGGACCGTCGCCCGACCACGCGCTCCTCGGGTCGGAAGGCATTCTCGGCATCATCACCGAAGCCTGGATGCGGCTGCAGGACCGACCGACGTTCCACGCGTCGGCCACCGCGCGCTTCGGATCGTTCGCAGGCGCCACCGAAGCCGCCCGCGCCATCTCGCAAGGCGGTCTGCATCCCGCGAACTGCCGGGTGTTGGATCCGACCGAAGCCGGGCTCACCGGCGCCGACGATTCCGGCGCCACGCTCCTGCTGTTGGCGTTCGAGTCGGCCGACCATCCACTCGGCGCATGGATCGAACGAGCCGTCGAATGTGTGCGCGACAACGGAGGCATGGTCGCCGCCGACGCGATCTCCGTGCGCGACGGTTCCGACGACCAAGGCGAGCGCGAAGGCGCGGCTGGTTCCTGGCGCAACGCGTTCATCCGCGCGCCGTACACCCGCGACGCGCTTGTCGGCCTGGGCGCGATCTCGGAGACGTTCGAGACCGCGTGTACGTGGGATGCATTCCCTGCCCTGCACGAAGGCGTACGCAGGGCGGTTCTCGACACGGCCGAGGCCGCGGGCGCGTGGCCCGCGGTCGTTACCTGCCGCTTCACCCACGTGTACCCCGACGGTCCCGCGCCGTACTTCACCGTGCTCGCGCAGGGAACCGAACCGGAACAGCTCGCGCAGTGGGAGGCCATCAAGGCCGCCGCCGGCGGCGCGATCGCGCAGTACGGCGGGACGATCACGCATCATCACGCCGTCGGCCGCGACCACCGCCGTTGGTACGACCGCCAGCGCCCTGACCCGTTCGCGGCCGCGTTGCGCGCCGCGAAAGCCGCCGTCGACCCGGCCGCGATCCTCAACCCCGGCGTGCTCGTCGATCCCGTCCCCGCCGGCGACGGTCGTAGCTGGAACAACGGCTGATGGCGTATCACGCCGTCATCTTCGACCTCGGTGGGGTCGTGTTCCCTTCGCCGTTCGAGGCATTCGACGCGTACGACCACGGCAACGACCTCAAGAAGGGGACGATGCGCTCGCTGATCCGCCGCAGCAGCGAGACGGGTGCCTGGGCCGCGTTGGAGCGGGGCGAGCTGACGATGGACGAGTTCGTCGTGGCGCTCGAAGCCGAGGCACTCGACGCAGGGTTCCGTCTCGACGCGCGGCGCCTCATGGGTCTCGATCGGCTCCGTCGCTCGGCCCGCGTCCCGAGATGACGCGCGCGATCAAGCTGATCAGAGCGCAGGGGTTGCGCACCGCCGCGCTCACGAACAACTGGACCGACGAGAAGCGCCGCTCCACGCCGAATGGGCTGCGAGAAGCCGGACTGTTCGACGTCATCGTCGAATCGGCGGTCGAAGGACTGCGCAAGCCCGATCCGCGCATCTACACGTTGGCGCTCGTGCGCCTGAACGTGCTCGCGTCGGAGGCCGTGTTCCTCGACGACCTCGGGATGAATCTGAAACCGGCGCGCGACATGGGGATCGCCACGATCAAGGTCGTCGATCCCGACGACGCGCTCGCCGAGCTCGAGTCCGTGCTCGGCTTTCCCCTTCGCTGAATCAACAACGACGAACAACGACGAACAAGGACGAACATGGACCTGTTGTGGGTGCGGCACGGAGAACCGGAACGGATCGCCCCGGGCCGGGGCGTGCCCGCGAATCCGGCCCTGACCGAGCGCGGTCGCGACCAAGCCGAACGGCTGTCCGCGTGGCTCGCGCCGGAGATCATCGATCTGGTGTTGACGAGTCCGCAGCGGCGCGCGATCGAGACGGCCGAACCGATCGCCCGCGTGCACGGACTCGAACCGGTCGTCGTGCCGGGGCTCGTCGGAGTACGACGCCCAATCCGACAGCTACATCCCGATGGAAGAGCTCAAGGCCTCGAACGATCCGCACCTCGAGGCGATGTACGAAGGTCGTTGGGAGGAGTTCGGCGCCGAACCGGCCGCGACGTTCCGGGCGCGGGTCACCGCGACCATCGACGAGATCGTCGCGGCCAACCGCGGACGACGGGTCGTGGCGGTCTGCCACGGCGGCGTCATCAACGTCGCGTTCGCGATCGCACTCGATCTCGAGCGCCACCTCTGGTTCGAGCCGCACTACACGTCGTTGTCGCGGATGATCGCGTCACGCACGGGTGTGCGGTCCGTCGCGTCCCTGAACGAACGTGCGCACCTTGATGCCCGGCGCGAGGTCGAGAACGGACTCCGCATGAACGTCGACGATCGAACACGTGGAGCGCGTCAGCGTGGTCACGATCAACCGGCCCGGCGTGCGCAATGCCGTCGATCGTGCGACCGCGGCCGAGCTCGCCGACGCGTTCCGCACGTTCGACGCCGACGACGCGCACGATGTCGCAGTGCTCACGGGCGCAGGCGGAACGTTCTGTGCGGGCGCCGACTTGAAGGCGATCGGCGGCGACGCGGGCAACACCGTTCGACCCGACGGCGACGGCCCGATGGGTCCGACGCGGATGCTTCTCGCCAAGCCCGTGATCGCCGCGGTCGAAGGTCACGCGGTCGCGGGTGGCCTCGAGCTCGCACTGTGGTGCGACCTGCGCGTCGCGGCGCGCGACGCAGTGTTCGGCGTGTTCTGCCGGCGGTGGGGAGTACCGCTCGTCGACGGCGGCACCATCCGGCTCCCGCGCCTCATCGGGCATTCCCACGCGCTCGACCTGATCCTGACCGGCCGCGGCGTCAGTGGTGACGAAGCGTTGCAGATGGGTCTCGCGAACCGCCTCACCGAGCCCGGCGCCGCGCTCGAGCACGCAATCGAGCTCGCCGTCGGAACTCGCCGCGCTCCCGCAGCTGTGCCTCCGTGAGGACCGTGCGTCGAGCTACGCGCAATGGGGCCTCGCCCTCGACGACGCGATTCAGGTCGAGGCTCGAACACGGCTTACGCGTGTTGCGTTCGGGCGAAGCGGCTGCAGGCGCGGCGCCGATTCGCGGCGGGCGCCGGGCGGCACGGAACCGCGGCGCCACCCCCCGCGTGAACCCTGGGTAAACCGGCGCGTGCAGTGCCGAGGCGGGGCCTGGGATAGCTCGAATTTCGTCGTAGAATCCGCCCGTGGCTACAGAACGAACTGTCGGCGATCTCATGAGTCATCCGGTCGTCACCGCGCAACCCGCGGAGACGGTCGCCGTCGTCGCGCAACGCATGCGCGAGCACAAGGTCGGGTCGGTGGTCGTCATCGATCACGACGACCGCGCCATCGGCATACTGACCGAACGAGACATGATCCGTTTGGCCGCCGCGGGCTCCGACGCGTCGACGGCGAAGGTGTCGGAATGGATGACGGCCGACCCCGACACGATCGGCCCGAACGTCGAGGCGCGGGCCGCGTTCGCGAGCCTGGCCGAGCGCGGTTACCGGCACATCCCGGTCGTCGACGCCGACGGTCCCGGTCTGGTCGCAGGCCAGAAGCTCGTCGGCATCGTGTCGATGCGCGACCTCATGCGCGTCGCGATGATCCAACCCGCCGACGCGCAGGCGCACGAGGTTCCGAAGGGTCTCGAAGGCGTCGTCGTAGCCGACACGACCGTCGGCGACGTTCGTGGCCTCGAGGGCTTCTACCACTACCGCCAGTACAACGCCGTCGATCTCGCGAAGACGCGCCCGATCGAAGACGTCTGGCAGCTGATGTTCGAAGGGCAGCTCCCCGACCACGCTCGACGAGCGGGAGGCGTTCGCCGCCGACCATTCGCCCCCGACGCGTCATTCCGCCCGCGGTCGCCGACGTGCTCCCCGAGATCGCGCAAGCGGGCGAGGTGTTCGTACCGCTCGACGCGCTGCGCACCGCGGTGTCGCAGTACGGCGCCGCGCTCGGCTTCCGGCCGTCGCTCGACATCGATGCCGAGGACGCTCCGCGACAACGCGATGTCGACCTGCGCGGTCGTGCCGACGCTTGATCTGCGCGCTGTGGCGCCTGCGCCGCGGGCTCGAACCGGTCGCGCCGCGTGACGACCTCGCGTACGCGGCGAACTACCTCTACATGATGCTGGGCGAGGTACCGACCGCCGAGCACGCGGCCGCGGTCGAGAAGTACCTCATCTCGACCGTCGACCACGGTTTCAACGCGTCGACGTTCACCGCGCGCGTCATCACCTCGACCGGCGCCGATCTCGGAGCCGCGGTCGTCGGCGGAATCGGCGCGCTGTCAGGCCCGCTGCACGGCGGCGCGCCGAGCCGAGCCCTGCAGATGCTCGACGAGATCGGCACCGCCAGACCGCGCCGAGCCCTGGCTTCGCGACGCGGTCGAGCGCGGCGATCGGCTCATGGGCTTCGGCCACCGCGTGTACAAGACCGACGACCCCGTTCGCTGATGTTGCGCGACGTCGCCGACTCAACTCGGCGGCGACAAGATGGAGCTCGCCCGGCACATCGAAGCGACCGCGGTGCGGGTGCTCGATGAGCTGAAGCCCGGCCGCAAGCTGTACACCAACGTCGAGTTCTACGCGGGCATCGTCATGGACCGCTGCGGCATCCCGCGCGAGTTGTTCACGCCCACGTTCGCGGCGAGCCGCGTCATCGGCTGGTGCGCACACATCCTCGAACAGGCCGCCGACAACCGGCTCATCCGACCGAGCGCGCAATACGTCGGACCGCCGCCGCCGCAGCCCGTTCCGCCGATCAGCTGATAGCCGACCCGCCGAGGGTCCGCGCGCCAACACGTCGAGCAATATCGCCGGGATCTCCGGCGGGTGCAGCGTGTCGGTCGGTCGCCGTCAGCTCCGCGTGCGTCCACCAACGGTGACCGAGCACCGATCGGCGCTCGACATCGGTCCAACCGCTCTCGTCGACGACGAACCGTGGACACCGCAAAGCAAAAGAACTGCTCGCGCTGGTGATAGTGGACGCCTTCGAAGTCGAAGCGTCACCGTCCGGCGAAACACCACCGGTCCGAGTTCGTCGACTTCGAAGCCGGTTTCCTCGCGCACCTCGCGGCGCGCCGCGGCCTCGCTCGTCTCGCCCGGATCGAGCCCACCGCCCGGCGCCAACCACCATGTGCCGCGCTCGGGTTCGGCCGGATCACAGCCGTGCAGCAGGAGCAGGGCGCCGTCGTCGGCGACGAGCAGAACGCGAGCTGCGTCACGGTCGGTGCACGGCGGTCATCCTCGCGCGCGGGCAACACCGTGACAGGCTGAGCCGTGCCTTCCGATTCGGATCCGACCGACGCGATACGGCTGCGGCGCGAGCCACCCCGCTTTCGCCGCGTCGTCGTGCAGCGCGCCGAGCCGGTCAGCGCCGCGCCTTGTTCGCATCACGCTGACGGGCCCGGAGCTCGACGGGTTGATCATCGAGGAGCCGGCCGCCAGTGTGCGTCTGCTGCTTCCGGCGCCCGGCGCGGAGCTCGTCATTCCCGAATGGAAGGGCAACGAGTTCCTGCTCCCGGACGGCCGACGCCCGGTCATCCGCACCTTCACGCCGCGCCGCTTCGATGCGACTGCGCTCGAGCTCGACATCGACGCAGTGATCCACGGCGCGGGTCCGGCCTCGAGTTGGGCGGCGACCGTCGCCGCGGGCGCGGCGGCCGCGCTCTCCGGCCCGGGCCGGGGCTACACGATCGACCCCGACGCGACCGCGTTCTTGCTCGCAGGCGACGAGACCGCCATCCCCGCGATCAGTCAGCTGCTCGAGTCGATCACGGAGTCGGTCGCGGTTCAGGTCCACATCGAGGTCGGCGCGCCCGACGGGCGCCTCGCGCTCCCCGCGCACCACGCGCGACGGTGCAGTGGTACGACCTTCCCGCCGGCGCGGCGCCAGGTGACGCGCTCGTCGCCGGGGTGCGCGTCGCCGCGATCGCACCGGACGAGCGCGTGTGGGTGGCGGGCGAAGCGGCGGCGGTGCAACGCATTCGCCGCTATCTCTTCGACGAACTCGCGTTGCCCCGTGCGCAAACGACCGTGCGGGGCTATTGGAAACACGGCCGCGCCGGCACCGGCGACGAGTGACGCAGCCGAGTATGGCGTCAGTCGATGAGGAGAGTGCTCGGGTCGGCCCAGGCGTAACGCAGCGCAACAATCCGGTCGCCCGCGGGCGACGTCCGCAACTCGCGACCGACTCGTTCACCCCCACGGGCCGCGTAGAACGCCTGCGCGGCGGTGTTGGGCTCCAATACCCATAGGTACAGACCCTGACCCGGCCGGTGCTCGAGCACGGCCTGCGCCGTCGCGCCCATGAGCTGCGCGCCGATCCCGCTCCGTTTCCACGCGTGGGTGACGTGAAGGTTGTCGAGCAACGCACCCCACACCGGATCCGAGTCGAACACGGAGTGGGCGAAGCCGATCAGCTCGCCGTCGGCTTCCACCACGATCGTGAACGTGTCGACGCGCGGTGGCGTGAGGCGTTCGGCCCAGACCGTACGCCGATTGGAGAACACGTCGCCGTCGAGGAACGCGTCCGAGTACGAGCCGCGATAGTTCCGACGCCAACTGTCGGCGTGCAGCGCAGCTATCGCGTCGGCGTCGTCACCGCCGCGCCGCGAAACTCCAGCCCGACGTTCACGTCGCCGGGTTCGGACCGTTGGCGACAAGCGCCGCGAACAGCTCTACCGCAGTCCCCGCCACACCGGAAACCCTGCCATCAGATGGCAGCAAAACCGACTCCATGAAGCGAAAACCCTGCCATCAGATGGCAGTGAAATGGGTTATTCGGCGGTGGCCGGGGTCGCCGACGCGGTGGGGTCGTACTTGTACGCGTACCACCAGGTCGCCGCGAAGACCGCGATCGCCGCGACCACCAACGCAACCCCGCGCCCGATGTGGGCCTTGGGGTGGATCACGTGACCGTTCCGCAGTGTGCGGGTCGGCAGGTGCCCCGGGAGCCACGAAGGCAGATGCGCCGCCGGCGTGACGAGGTACACGATGCCGAGCACGAGGAGAATGACCCCGATCACGCTGGCGATGATGATGGGCGTTCGGGAACGAGTCGACATCGACGCAAGGATAAGAGAGAGAACCTGCACTCGACAAGCGAGACGCGACCGACCAAGTGCCCGGGGAGGGACTCGAACCCTCACGCCCCGAAGGGCCGGCGGGTTTAAGCCGCCTACGTCTGCCGGTTACGCCACCCGGGCCGGGTGCCGCAACGGTAGGCGACCGACACGGACCCCGGTAACCGACGGGCCTGACGAGTCGAACAGGTCCGACCGCACCGGTCAGGCGGCGGCCGACTCGGGGCCGACCGTTGCCGGGCCGACCACCGCGCCGAGCAGGCTCTCGCGCACCCGGCGGGCCGCGTCGGCCGTCAAGCCGTTCGCGACCACGACACCCTCGACCATGTCGGCGACGACATCGGCGGTAGGGCGCGATCGCGAACGCACGGCCACGACCGGACCGCCCGGAAGGCGGCGGATCGTGCGCGCCACTCCGGCGCGGCGCGGTGGCGTCCGGAACGCCGGCACCACGAGCCCCGCCGCACGCGCGGCCGCGCCGATGCGGCGGGCGAGCTCGGCAAACCGGAGCGGCGGTGCGGTATCCATCAGCCGTATTGAATACCGAGGGTGAGACAGCTTCGACCCGCGGCCGAGCCCACGATCCCCGCCTAGGCTTCCAAGGTGACCGACGGACCCGAGCGGGCGGGCGAACGAGGGCTGGAGATCGCCCGGGAAATCGGCGCGCCGATCGCGCCGGCCCGACCCGACGTCGACCTCACCGACGTCGATTCCGGCATCGGTCGCGAGCTCGTCCCCCTGGCTCGGCCGGAGCCGCCGCCCGCGCGCGAGGTGCGCCGGTCGGATGTCGACCGTTGGGGCCGCAGCGAACACTTCCGCGCATTGACGCGGCGCGCCTTCGACCCCATCTACAAGCATTGGTTCCGGGTCGAGTGGGAGGGCTTCGAACACCTGCCCGCCGAAGGTGGCGCGCTGCTCGTTGCGAATCGCACGGGCGCGATCCCGCCCGACGCGCCCTCGATAATGCACGGCATCGAGAAGGACCTCGGCCGTCCGGTCTACGGCCTCGCCGAGAACCTGTTCCGTTCTCTGCCCGTGCTCGGCACGGTCTGGTCACGCAGCGGCGGCGTCGCCGCGCATCCCGACAACGCGTACCGGTTGTTGCACGACGAAGAACGCCTGGTTCTCGTCTTCCCGGAAGGCACGAAGGCCACGGGCAAGGTGTACGCGGATCGGTACCGCCTGCGCCGATTCGGACAGCGGCGGCTTCGTCGAGATCGCGATCCGCGCCGGCGTTCCCGTGATCCCGATCGCAGTGATGGGCGCGGAGGAGACGATGCCCGTGCTGTTCAAGAGCAACCGGCTCGCGAAGGTGTTGAACCTTCCCTATTTCCCGATCACCGCGAACATGCTCGCGTTCGGCCCGGCCGGAATCGTCGCGTACTTCCCCGCCAAGTTCCGGATACGGGTGCTTCCCCCCGTGCACTTCGATGTCTCGCCGAATCAAGATCGCTATTCGCGCAGCCGCGTGATGGAAGAGTCGGAACGGATTCGCCGCATGGTGCAGGACGCGCTCTACGACATGCTGCGCAAGCGTCGCAGCGTGTGGTTCGGCTGAGGTCGGCGCGATGCGCGTGCTCGTCACCGGGCTGTCGACGTATTGGGGCGGTCGCGTCGCGCAGGCGCTCGAACAGCGACCCGACGTCGAGGTCGTGGTGGGTGTCGATACCCGCGATCCGCGTACACCGCTCGAACGCACCGAGTTCGTGCGCACCGACTCGTCGCACTCGATCCTCGCGCGCATCGTGCGCGCCACCCAGGTCGACACGATCGTGCACACCCACCTGGTCGTCGACTCGACGCGCGCGACGAGCCGGACGTTGCACGAGATCAATGTCATCGGAACGATGAATCTGCTCGCGGCCACGGGCGCGCCGTCGAGCCCGGTGCGGAAGGTCGTGCTGAAGAGCTCGGGGCTCGTGTACGGCGCGCACAAGGCCGATCCGTATTTCTTCCGCGAGGACATGGCGCGCAGCGGGCCCGCGAACACGCCGGTGGAGCGCTCGCTGCTCGAGGTCGAAGCGTTCGTACGCGACTTCGCCGACGACAACCCGCACGTCGACGTCAGCCTGCTCCGCTTCGCCAATGTCCTCGGCGTCGACATCGACACGCCGTTCAGCGCCGCGCTCCGCCGTCCCGTCGTGCCCGAGATCCTCGGCTTCGATCCCCGCTTGCAGTTCATCCAACAAGACGACGTCGTCGACGCGCTGATGTACGCGATCAACAACGACATCCCGGGCGTCTACAACGTCGGCGCCGACGGGAATCTCCCGTGGAGCGAGATCTCCGCGATCGTCGGAAAGCGACGGGTGGCGCTGCCGTTCGCGTTCACGAACCTGGCTTCGGAGCCGGCCCGGTTGATGGGGCTGTGGGACCTGCCGCCCGAGGCGATGGACCTGCTGCGTTACGGCCGCTCGATCGACAACGAGCGTTACAAGCGGGCCGGATTCCGGTACGGGTACACGACCGCAACCGCGGTCGAGGCGTTCGCGCAGGCGTTGCGCCTGGCCGGGACGATCGGCGACAGCCAGCCGCTCTACCGCTACGAGCGCGAGGTCGAAGACTTCTTCCGCCACTCGCCCGCAGTGGTCCGCCCCGACTGAAACGCCGGCACCGCGCGAACGCGTAGGTTTGACCGCATGGAAAACGTGAGAGTCGAGACGAGCGACGGAGTCGCGGTGGTCACGCTCGTCGACGTGGAGCGACGCAACGCGATGACCGCGCGCATGGTCGACGAGATCGTCGCAACCTTCGACACCCTAGAAGCCGATGGTTCGACGGCCGCGGTCGTGGTGACCGGCGAGGCGCCTGCGTTCTGTTCCGGCGCCGACGTCTCGAGCCTCGGCGCGCTGGCCAACGCCAAGACCGACGAGGAACGGCGCAGCGTCACCTCGATCTACGAAGGCTTTCTCCGAGTGCTGCGCTCGCCGCTCCCCACCATCGCCGCGGTCAACGGACCCGCGGTCGGCGCGGGCATGAACCTTGCGCTCGCCTGCGACGTTCGCCTCGCCGGCGAATCGGCCCGCTTCGACACCCGCTTCGTCAAGATCGGCCTCCACCCCGGCGGCGGCCACGTGTGGATGCTCGAGCGCGCCATCGGCCCACAGGCCGCGGCGGCGATGGTGTTGTTCGGCGTCCCCGTCGACGGCAAGCGCGCGGCCGAGATCGGCCTTGCCTGGTCATGTCATCCCGACGCGGAGCTCCTCGACGCGGCGCGCACGCTCGCGGCGCGCGCCACCCGCGCCCCGATGGGTCTGCTCGACACCGTCAAGGCCACGCTCCGCCAGGCACCGTTCCAGCCCGATTTCGAAGCCGCCGTGGCCACCGAAGTAACCCGCCAGGCCTGGAGCCTCGGCCAAGGTTGGTTCAAGACCCCGAGCTGACCAACGCCGGACTAGCGGTGGACGAACTTGCCGACGAGGACGTGGCCGCGTTCGCGCCACTCCTCCATCGTCATCGCGAACCGGATGTGATCCTCGTACACGCCCTGAATCTGCAGGAACCGCACCGCAGTTCCCTCGTCGCGTAGACCGAGTTTGTCGGCGACCCGCCGGCTCGCGGTGTTGCGGGGCACGATCGCCGCTTCCAGCCGGTGCAACTGCAACACGTCGAACGCGTACTGCATGATCAGCACGACGCCTTCGGGAACGTAACCGCTCCCGGCAAGCGCCTCGTCGATCCAGTAGCCGACGTAGCCCATCTGGAACGGACCGCGCTGCACGCTGCCGAGACTGACCTCGCCCGCGAACCGGCCGTCGAGCAAGAACAGACCGAAGCCGTACGCGGCATCGAAGTGCCGCTGGCGATCCCAGGCCCCGCACCGCGAACGGAACGCTTCACGGTCGAGCGCGGGATCGATGCTGCCCGCGTCGGGACGCGGCTCCCAGCGTTCGAGCCACACGCGACAGCGCATCCTGACCTCGCGCCACTGATCCCAGTCGTCGGGACGAAGAGGTCGCAGCATCACGCGCGAGCCGATCAACTCCGTCACGACGACTTCCCTCCGACATCGACAGCACCGGAAACACCAGCGGAAATACCAGCGGAAATACCAACGATCGCAGCTTTGATCGCATCGAGCGAGCTCGGATCCTCGAGCCCCGACAGATCGCCGGGTTCACCCCCGGCAACGATCGAACGGATCGCGCGCCGCAACACCTTCGCACTACGCGTCTTCGGCAGCGCGGTCGTGAACCGTACCGCCGCGGGTTTGAACGTCGGACCGAGCGCGTCGACCACTGCTGCAGTCAACTCGCCGCGCAACGCGTCGTCGGGAATCGCACCCGGCGCCAACACCGCGAAGACCCACAACGCTTCGCCCTTCATGGCATCGGGCACGCCGACGGCGGCCGCCTCCAACACCGCGGGATGGGCAACCACGATGGTCTCGACTTCGGCCGGGCCGAGCCGTTTTCCCGCGACCTTGATCGTGTCGTCGGAACGGCCATGCAGGAACCATTGCCCGTCGGAGCCGACGCTGGCGAAATCGCCGTGCCACCACACACCGGGATAGCGCGACCAGTACGTCTCGAGATAGCGATCGGGGTCGCCGTAGACGCCACGGGTCATGCCCGGCCACGGCTTGGTGCACACGAGCTCGCCGACCGTGCCCCGACCCCGCACCGACTGGCCCTGGTCGTCGAACACGTCGATTGCCATACCCAACGCGGGGCCGCCCAACGAACACGGCGAGAGCGGCTCCACGACGTGGGGCGACAGGAAACACGCGCCCACCTCGGTACCGCCCGAGATGTTGATCACCGGGCACCGGCCGCCGCCCACGACGTCGAAATACCAACGCCACGGCCCGTCGTTCCACGGCTCGCCCGTCGACGCGAGGATGCGCAGCGACGAGAGATCGTGACTCCGAACCGGCTCGTCGCCGTGCGCCATCAGCGAACGGATCAACGTGGGCGAAACACCGAGCACGTTCACTCGGTGCCGTTCGACGAACGACCAGAGCCGATCGGGCCCGGGATAGTCGGGCGCGCCGTCGTACATCAACAGCGTGCCGCCCCCGGCCAGCGTCCCGATGATCTCCCACGGACCCATGATCCAGCCGATGTCGGTGAGCCAGAACAGGCGCTCGCCGGGCCGGAGGTCGGTCTGGAACGCAACCTCCTCCGCGACCTTCACGGTGAAGCCCGCGTGCACGTGCACCGCGCCCTTGGGCCGCCCGGTCGTCCCACTCGTATACGCCACGAACAACGGATGCTCGCTGTCGACGACGCGCGCCGTGAACGATGCCGCGGGCAGATCCTCGAGCCGGATGTCGCGACCTTCCTGCAACGGAACGTCGGTGCGGCCACTGCTCACGACGATGACGGTGTGCACACTCGCCACCTGCGCGACCGCCGCGTCGGCCGTCTCCTTCATCGGGACGACTTTGCCCCGCCGCGTGAAACCGTCGGCGGTGACCAATGCGACCGCGTTGGCGTCGCGCAGACGGATCGCGACCGCGTCGGCGCCGTAACCGGAGAAGATCGGGAGAAATATCGCACCGAGCTTGGCGATCGCGAACAGCGCGGCTGCGGTTTCCGGCACCATCGGCATGAACAGTCCGACGGCGTCACCCACCCCGACCCCGCGTGCCGCGAGGCCGGCCGCGATGCGATCGGTAAGGGCGCGTAACTCCGCGCCGGAGAGCGTGCGGGTCGTGCCGTCCTCGCCCTCCCAGATCACCGCGGGCCGATCCGCCGGCAGGCGATCGAGGCACATCGACGCCGCGTTCAATCGGCCGCCGACGAACCACGTGGCCCACTCGATTCCGGCCGAGGTGTCGAGCACCTGCGTATACGGCGCCGCGAACGGCAACCCGAGGAACCGCACGACCGCGTCCCAGAACCACTCCGGCTCGTCGATCGAACGCGCCAGCAGCGTGGAGAAATCGGCGATGCCCTCGGCCGCCATGAAGCGCGCCACGTTGCTGTCGTGCATCAGCGTCTCGTCGGGGCGCCACACAACGCGGGATTCGGCCATCGATCGCCGAATCTACCCGTGCGCCGGAGCCGGTCTACCCGTGCGCCGGAGCCGGTCCACCCGTGCGACCACGGCGGTCCACCGCCGGATAGCGTGCCGCTCATGCCCCCGCGCGCCGCTGACGATCCCCTCGTCTGGCTCGACCTCGAGATGACCGGTCTCGACGTCGAACAGCACACCATCGTCGAGATCGCGTGCATCGTCACCGACTCCGATCTGAACGCGCTCGACGACGGCATCGACATCGTCGTCTACCAAGACGCCGACACGATGAGCCGCATGGACGACTTCGTCCGCAAGATGCACACGAAGTCGAATCTCCTGCCCACGATCAGCGCGTCCGAAGTGTCGCTGGCCGTCGCGCAGACCCGCACCCTCGACTACGTGCGCACGCACGTGCCCGCGCCCGGAGTCGCGCCGCTGTGCGGCAACAGCATCGGTACCGATCGCCGGTTCCTCGATCGCTACATGCACGAGCTCGACACGTACCTGCACTACCGGAGCATCGACGTCTCGTCACTCAAAGAGCTCTGCCGGCGTTGGTATCCCGAGATCTACAGCAAGCGACCGGGGAAGTCGGAGCAACACCGCGCGCTCGACGACATCCGCGAGTCGATCGAAGAGCTGCGCTTCTATCGCGAGCAGTTGTTCATTCCCGCGACCGGGGCAAAAGACCCCGCCGCGGACGCGTCGCCCGCGTCGTGAGATCGGCGACCGCGGGTTCGGCCACGACCACTCCTTCGTACGCGGAGTCCTTGGCGCGGTAGAGCGCGATATCCGCGGCCCGCAGCAACGACTCCGGGTCGACGGCCGCGTCGGGGAACACCGCCACGCCGATCGTCGCAGTCAAGCCCCAGTCAGCGGGCAGGAGTGCGTTGCACCGGAACGCGATGTGCTCGCGCATGTTCTCGGCCATCCGGCGCGCGTCGAGCACGTCGGGGACGGGCGCGAGCACCACGAACTCGTCGCCGCCGAGCCGCACCACCTCGTCGTACGCACGCGTGCGGTCGCGGAGCGCCTCCGCGCATTCCACGATCACCGCGTCGCCGGTCTCGTGACCGAGCTCGTCGTTCACGGCCTTGAACCGGTCGAGGTCGAGCAACAGCAGCGCGACCCGTTCCCCGTAACGCGAGGCCCGGCTCAAGTGCTGGTCGAGGGCGCGCTGCAGCCGGCGCCGGTTTCCGAGCCCGGTGAGCGGTTCGGTCTCGGCCTGCTCGCGCAGCGCCTGAGTGGTCGCGATGCGATCGAGCGAGCACGCGAGGTACTCCATGACGCCTTGCACCGCGAGCTCGTCGGGCGGCGATTCGTCGACCGAACGGATGCGCGCGGTGAGCCGACCCGCCGCGCCCAGGTCGAGCGTGACGCTGTCGACGGAGTGTGGATTCCCGTCGGCGTCCCAGTAGCCCGAGCGCAAGCGGAGCGGCGGCCCGACGGCCACGTGATCGATGACGAGCTCCGCCGCGATGACCGCGGGGAACGACGCCAGTGCGAGCGCGAGCTCTTCCAGACCGTCGACGATGTGCTCGTCCGGGAGTTGCGACGCGACGCGCGACGCAGTTGCGGTCGCCGCCTCCCGTCGGAGCTGTTCCGCATGCGACACGCTCGCGAAGCCCTGCGAGACCTGCTCCGCCACACGGCGGAAGAACTGATCCGACGGGCCGAGGTCGGCCTTCGGCGCGCCGACGACCAGCACACCGAGGGTGACGCCGTCGCCGAGCAGCGGAAACCGGACGTCGCCCGACGGCCGCTCGCCGGCGTGCACATCGATCGGCTCCCGGCCCGGAACCGACACGTTCGCGCCGACACCGTTCACCGGATACATCTGCGCGATGACGTCGACGACGTGCTGCACGTAGCTCGTCGGGTCGACCCGCGTGGTGTCGATCTTCGCCAACTCGAGCAGGCACGCGGCTTCCAACAGCTCGACGAGCAGGGCGCGATCCGGGCCGGCTTCCTGCAGCCGTTCCAGGCTGCGCACCTGAATCGAGTCGAGCCGGGCGAAGGTCTCGTCGCGCGTGCTCATGCTTCGACCCCGAGCAGATCCGCGATGCGCTCCAGCTGACCGTCGACTTCGCGCGTCACCGCGTCGAAGTCGTCGGGCCGCAGGCTGATCGCGAGCAACAGCCGGTCGAGGTCGGGCGCGGTCGGATAGCCGGGCATCGGCGCGTGTTCGAGCGCGACCGCTTCCGCGACCCGCAACACCCGCCCCAGCGCGTGCTTGGGTTCTTCCACGCCGTGCTGGTGCAGCGCGATCGCTTCGACGAACGGCTCCGGGAATCCCCATGCGTCGAGCGCGGCCGCGCCTTCGTCGGCGTGCGTGACACCGAACGCGGCCAGCTCGGCCGCGACCTGGTCGGAGACCGTGGGCGATTGGGTTGCGGCCGCGAACGCGTCGGCGTCGCGGCGGTACAACAAGACTGCGCCCAGGTCGTGGAGCAGTCCGGCCGAGAACGCGTCGGCGGTCGACAGGCCGACCCGGCGCGCGATGACCGAGGCGGCCGACGCGGTCGTGATCGCGTGGCGCCAGAAACCGTCGGGCCCGAGCTCGGCGCGACCGTCGAGGAGGCTGCACGCGGCGCTGACGGCGAGGGCGCGCACGGTGTCGAAGCCGAGCATCACCGTCGCGTGGCGGGTGCTCGAGACGCGGCGCGGCGAACCGTAGAACGGGCTGTTCGCGAGGCGCATGACCCGCGCCGCGAGCGTGGGATCGGTCTCGACGACGCGCGCGACGTCGGCCGCGCCCGTCCGAGGATCCGAAACGATGCGCAGCACCTGCTCCGCGGCCGCGGGTTGGGCCGAGAGCATCAGCAGCTCTTGCGTGTAACGACTCACCGTGAGGGTTGTCGGCGGTCCGCCGGGGCGACCCAAGACCCTCTATAGCAACGTGCCCAAAGCCCCGAGCAGCGTGGTCACCGACTGTTCGCGAGCCGAATGACCCATTAGCCCGATGCGCCAGCCCTTGCCGGCCAGCTCACCGAGCCCGCCCCCGACCTCGATGTCGAAGCGGACCCGCAGCTCGGCCCGCAGCTTTGCGTCGTCGACACCGTCCGGCAGCCAGACCGACGTGAGCTGGGGCAGGAGCCGCTCCTGGGCGAAGGGCCGGAACCCGAGTCCGGGCAGGGCGTCCTGCAGGGTCCCGCCCACAAGGCGGTGGCGGGCTTGGCCCGCGTCGAGGCCTTCTTCGAGCACCACACCCAGGCCCGCGTGCAGGGCGTAGAGCATCGAGATGGGCGCGGTGTGGTGATAGCGACGGGCGGTCCCGACGTAGTCGGCCAGTAGCGCGAGGTCGAGATACCACGACTGCGCGGGCTGCGACCGGCCCCGGATCCGATCGACGGCCCGCGGCGAGAAGCTGACCGGCGAAAGTCCCGGGGGCACGCCGAGGCATTTCTGCGTGCCCGAGTAGACGGCGTCGATGCCCCAACCGTCGACATCCACCGGGATGCCGCCGAGCGACGTGACGGTGTCGACCAACAACAGCGTGTCGGTCTGTTGCAGTGCGGCCAGCGGCGCGATGTCGTTCTCGACGCCCGTCGACGTTTCCGCGTGCACGACCGCGAGAACCCGGGCGTGCGGGTTGGCGCGCTGCGCGTCGAGCAACCGCTGCGGGTCGATGGCGCGCCCCCACGGCGCGTCGACGCGCACGATCTCGGCGCCGGCCCGCCGTGCGACCTCGCACATGCGCTCGCCGAACACCCCGTTGACACCGATGATCACCGTGTCGCCCGGCTCGAGCAGGTTGACGAAGCAGGCTTCCATGCCCGCCGAACCCGTGCCGCTGATGGGCAGCGTCAGCGCGTTGTCGGTGCGAAAGACGAGCCGCAGCCGGTCGGCGATCTCGTCGAGCACCACGAGGAAGTCGGGATCCAGGTGCCCGAGCACCGGACGCTGGAACGCTTCCATGACCTCGGGATAGGGGTTCGAAGGCCCCGGACCGAGCAGCAACCGATCGGAATGAACCACGCCCGGACATTACCGGCCCACTCCAAGCCGAACTGGCGTGACTGTGGCATCAAATAGATGCCACAGTCACGCCGGTTCGAGGGGTGGGAGATCTAGGCGGCTTGGAATTCGGCGAGGCAGGGAAGGCGATGCCAGCCGCGGCCGAGGACGTGCAGCGCGTCGTCGATGCCGGGGTGGTCGCCGACGACCATTCCCCGGGCGAGGAGGGCTGCGGCCCGCGCGACACACGTGACGGCGGTGTCGGGGAGATCGAGGCTCGCATCCTGCGCGACTGCTTGCACTCTCGTCGCGGCGGCGAGCGCGGCGACCGCGCCGTCGTGCAAGCGATGCGTGCGGCGCAATGTCTGTTCGATCATGAGCATGGCGCGCGTCGCCGCGACTTCGTCGGCGGTCGACGTGCGCACCGAGTGCAGATCCGCGGCGATCGAGAGGATGTCGTCGAGGGTCAGCTGCGAGAGTGCTTGTTCGAACACTTCGACGTCCACACCCGTTATGTCGGCAATTCGCCGGACAAGTAAAGCGGGTGTTTTTGCCCGATCAGGCCGAGTCGCGAGCCAGGCCGTCGAGGATGTCGGCCTCGGAGACGAGGAGCGAGTCGAAGCCCCAGTGCCGCATGACGCTCACCACGACGATCGCGCCGCCGACGATGACGTCGACCCGCCCCGGTTCCAGGCCGGGATTGTGCTTGCGCTGGTCGATCGCCTCGGTGGCGAGTGTGCGGAAGACCTCTTCCGCGGCCGCCCGGGTGAGCACGAAGTGGTCGATGAGATCGCTGCGTTCGGCGTCGACACCGAGTTCAATCGCCGCAAGCGTCCAGACCGTTCCGGCAGTACCGACGAGCGTCGACGCGTTGAACGTGCCCGGCAACGTGCGCCCGACATCGGCGAGCTGGTCGCGCACCACCGACACCGCTTGACTCAGTTCCTCGGCCGTCGGCGGGTCGGAGTGCAGGAACTGCTCTGTGAGCCGTACGCAGCCGATGTCGATCGACACGAGTCCTTCGGGCTCGTCGGTGCCGACGATCAGCTCGGTCGAACCACCGCCCACGTCGACGAGCAGGTACGGGCCGGGCTCGGAGAGACCGTTGGTTGCGCCGAGGAATTCGAGGCGGGCCTCTTCCTCGCCCGGCAGGAGCTCGGGGCGGATGCCGAGAATTTCCTCGGTCGGATCGAACAGCGCGTCGCGGTTGCTCGCGTCGCGCGCCGCGCTCGTCGCCGACGCGCGGACGCGTTCGACACCGAGCTCGTCCATGACACCGCGGTACTCGCGCAACACCGTCAGCACGCGTTCGATCGCGTCGGGATGCAGAGTTCGATCACGGTCGACGCCCTGACCCAGCCGCGTGATCCGTGTGCGGCGATCGAGGGTCACGAGTTTGGCGTCGCGACCGTGCCCGTCGACGTCGGCGACGAGCAGACGGGTCGAGTTCGTTCCCATGTCGACGGCGGCCACTCGGGTCATTGCAGGTTCTCCTCTACCCACCGACCCACGGGGTCGTCGCCGCCGGCGAGGTGATACGCGAGGTGCGCGTGCAGGCACTTGACCCCGCGCCCGGTACCGCCGACGCCGCCGCTCGGGCGCGGGCCGACGTGATCGGGTGCGAGCGCAGCGTCGCGCTCGCGGGCGTAGCGCGCGTGCGCGGAGCCGAGCGCTTCGGGATCGACCGCGGCTTCTGCGGCGCGCACCCCGCCCGACGATTCGAGCCGGGCGACGCGCAACGAGAGGTCGGGATCGACGAGCCAGTAGCGCGTCGGCATCGGCGTGCCGTCGTCGAGCAGCGGTGCGTTGCGGATGACGACCGGATCGCCCTGCGCATTGCGCACGACGACCTCGAAACCGGCCCGCGGCACCCGCCCCAGCAGCTGCGTCAGGACTTCTACGTCACGCTCGGTCGGCGAATCCGTCGTGGCCACGGCCCGAGCATACGGAACCCGAGCCCGGATCGGGTCGCCGGCGCGACGAAGCGCCCGCGCCGGCGTTACGGGAGACCCGCGCCGGCGTTACGGAAGGGTCGTGGAGGTCGTGCCGGACGGCGTCGGGGCGCCGGGCACGACGTCGTAGACCTGCTCGCCGGGCAGCACGTAGTGGAACTGCTCGCGGGCCATCTGCTCGATGGCTGCGCGGCCCTGCAGCAGCTGAGCTTGCGCGGCCAGCTTGTCGTTCTGTTCGCGGAGCACGTTCACGTCGTGCTGCGCGGACGCCACCTGGCTCCGTTGCTTCAGGTACGACCGCGTCGGGAAGACGAACACGAACAGGATCGCGACGAACGCGAGCGCAGCCAACGCCAAGCGGGCCCGGGCGCCGCGACTCATCCGCGCGCCTTGCCCTTCAGGGCCCGATGGCCGATGTACTCGGCCGCATCGCCGAGCTCCTGTTCGATCCGCAGCAGCTGGTTGTACTTGGCCACGCGGTCGCTGCGGGCGGGCGCGCCGGCCTTGATCTGCCCACAGTTCGTGGCGACGGCGAGGTCGGCGATCGTGGAGTCCTCGGTCTCACCACTGCGGTGCGACATGACGCACGTGTACGCGGCGGTGCCGGCGAGTTGCATCGCGTCGAGGGTCGCCGTGAGCGAGCCGATCTGATTGACCTTGATCAGGATCGAGTTCGCCACCCCCGCATCGATCCCCCGCGCCAGGCGCTCGGAGTTCGTCACGAAGATGTCGTCGCCGACGAGCTGCACCTCCGCGCCGAGGCGACGGGTGAGCGTGGCCCAACCGTCCCAGTCGTCCTCGGCCATGCCGTCCTCGATCGAGACGATCGGGTAGCGATTGCAGAGATCGGCGAGGTAGTCGGCGAACTCCGCGCTCGTGAACGTGCGCTTCTCGCCCGCGAACTCGTAGTTGCCCGCGTCGAACACCTCGGACGCGGCGACATCGAGGCCGAGCGCGATCTCGCGCCCGGGTTCGTAGCCCGCGGCCTCGATCGCGGCGAGCAACAGCTTCAGCGCTTCTTCGTTCGACGGCAGGTCGGGCGCGAATCCGCCCTCGTCGCCGAGACCGGTCGAGAGCCCGCGGTCACGCAAGAGTCCGCGCAACGCGTGATACGTCTCCGCGCCCCAACGCAAGGCTTCGGAGAAGCTCACCGCGCCGACGGGGAGGAGCATGAACTCCTGGATGTCGACGTTGCTGTCGGCGTGCGCGCCACCGTTCAACACGTTCATCTGTGGGACCGGCAACACGTGCGCGTTGGTACCGCCGACGTAGCGATAGAGCGAGAGGCCGCATTCCTCGGCGACGGCCTTGGCCGCCGCGAGTGAAACGCCGAGGATCGCGTTGGCCCCCAGGCGGCCCGAGTTCTCCGTGCCGTCGAGCGCGAACAGGGTGGCGTCGAGCCCGCGCTGGTCGGCCGCGTCCATGCCCATGACGGCGTCGCGGATCTCGCCGTTGACGTTGCCGACCGCGTCGGCAACCCCTTTGCCGCCGAAGCGGTCACCACCGTCGCGGAGCTCGACCGCTTCGTGCGCGCCGGTGCTGGCGCCGCTCGGTACCGCGGCCCGGCCCCGGGCCCCGGAAATCAGCTCGACCTCGACCTCGACGGTCGGGTTGCCGCGGGAATCGAGGATCTCCCGGCCGGCGACGTCGTCAATGATGCTCACGAAAACTCCTGGGGCCAATGTTGCGAATGTATACGCTCTCGCGCTCCCAGTGGCAGCGAACGCACGTTCGGCGCCGGTCCGGGCCGGCCCGCGCGCAGCCTTCTCCGGCTCGAGCGCAGCATTCTGACGCCTGAACGGCGGCGACTAAGGACCGGGGACCGGTTCGGCGGCGCGGTCCCAGAGACCGGCGACGACCGCAGGGTCCGCCTGCGAGAGATCGATGCCGGCGGCGGTCGCGAGCTCTTCCATACGCGTGAAGCGCGCCTTGAATCGCCCGGCCCACGCGGCCAACGCGGACTCACCGTCGAGACCGGCTTCCGCGCCGGAGACGGTGAGCGCGGCGAGCGCGCGGCCCAGCGCGTCTTCATCGGCGGTGTCGGAAAGCGCGTCGCGCCCGTCGGGCGCGAAATCCGGTACCAAGCCGATCGACGCGGCCTTGCGCAACAGCTTCTGCACGTAGATCAGTGCGGGCAGCCCGGGCGTGATGCCCTCGACGAGCGAGGTGTGGCCCTTCTCACCCTTTTTGATCTGCTCCCAGTTCGTGATCACCGCGTCGGGCGTGTCGGCCTCGACATCGCCGAACACGTGCGGGTGGCGACGCACGAGCTTCGTGTGCACACCGCGCGCCACGTCGGCGATCGTGAACGCACCGGCCTCCGACGCGAGCACGGAGTGGATCATCACCTGGAAGAGAAGATCGCCGAGCTCGTCTTCGAGCGAGTCGTACGCGCCGGGCGGGATGTCGCCCTCCGGCGCGGCGGCGGGGAGTTCGTCGATCGCGGCCGCGACCTCGTAGGCCTCTTCGAGCACGTGCCGGCGCAACGAGTGATGGGTCTGCGCCTGATCCCACGGGCAGCCGCCGGGGCCGCGCAGCCGTTCGGTCAACGCGAGCAGGCGCGCGAGCTCGCCCGCCACCGAGACGTCACCGGTGTCGACGAACACCGACGTGAGGTGATCGGGTTCCACGGCCTGGTCGAGCTCCGCCAGCGCGACCGGCACCAACCGCTCGTCGGGCAGGCCGAGGCCCTGCAGCACCACGACTTCGTGGTCGGGGGGGAGCACTTCGAGCAGCGCGAGCTTGACGTCGGAGAGCACGAAACGCGTGTCGCACTGCGCGAGCAGCATCGGACCCGCGACGCCGGCGGAGTCGACCGCGAACGAGCGCGGCGTCGATGACGCGTGCGCCGGTCATCGGATCGACACCGAGCCGATTCCACGCGAGGTCGGCAAACGACAAGCCGGGCACGATCTCGATGTCGATGCCCGCGCCGCGCAACAGCACGACAGTGCGTTCCGCCACCGACGGGCTCCCCGGAACCGCGTAGGCAACCTCTCCGTTCTCGTGCGCCAGCTCGACGACCCGGGCCGCGATCGCCGCGTACACCGTGTCGAGATCGTCACCGGAGTCGTAGAGGAGATCGAGCGGTTCGAGCACGATGCCCTCGCGGGCGAGGTCGTCGACGGCGGGATGACGCGCAGTGCGCACGTAGCGCACCGGGATTCGTTCGAGGGCGGCGCGCGCGGCCGGCAACAACAGATCGACTCCGGCCGGACCGAGCCCGACCACGACGACGCGCGGCTTGCTCACCCGGACGGGACGGGGGCGACGGTGGTCGTGGTGGTCGTGGTCGGCCCCGCGCACGTGTCGCCCGCCTCCCGGCACACCCGCGGGTTCGCCGGGGTCGGCGGAATCACCGTGAACCCGGTGTTGCCGTTGGCGTCCGGCGCGCTCTTCCCCCAGGTTCCGTAGCGCGGGTCGACCGTGACGTGCATCGCTTCGATGCGCGCCGCCACCACCGCGTTGGCGGCCTGGGCCAGCGCCTGACCTCCGTACGTCGCGGCGTCGGCGGGAGTCCATTTGCGCACCACGATCAGGTGGTACCCGAACTGACTGTGCACGGGTCCGATCACGGTGCCGAGCGGCGCGCCCTGCGCCGCGTCCTCGAACACCGGGATGAACTCACCCGGACTCAGGCAACCGAGCGCACCGCCGACTTTGCCCGAGGTCGTGTCGGTCGACTGCGCCTTGGCGACGTCGGTGAACGTGACCTGGCCGGAGTTGATCAGCGCGAGCTCGGCGTCGGCCTGGGCCTTCGTCTTCAACAAGATGTGCGAGACGAAGCGACCCGACGGACACGTCTCGAAATAGCTGAGGAGCGCGCGGGTGCGCGCCCCCGGTCGACGAGGGTCGTCGCGTACGCCTTCGGGAATGCGTCGAAGACGGCCTTGGTGAACAGACTCTCCTCGTCGGTGGTACCCGCGCCGATGTCGTCCGTCGTGAGGGTGAGCTTCGCGTTCCCGAACTCCGCGTCGACCGCAACCTGGTTGATGAGCTGGGTCAACCAGAGGCTCGACAGCTGCTGGTCGGTCGAGCCGGTTCCGTCGACGTTCGGGAAGTTGCCGGTCGACTTCAGCTCTTGGACGAACTGGTCGTTCGAAGTCAGGTGCGTCAGCTCGTCGGTGAGCTGGTCGCGCGTGATGTGCACAGTGTGGTCGCCGGTGGCGTCGTGGTACTCGACGGTTGCCGCATCGGTGCTCTTGTTCGAACACCCGGCCAGGCCGAGCCCCATCACTCCGACGACGACAGGCACCGCGAGGCGGCGGAGGCGGAAGCGGCGAGCAATCATCCGGCGGAGGTTACCTGGGCCGTCTCCGTTCCCCCGGTCTGCTCCACCGCCCCCGCAGGGGTCGCGGGATCGTCGGCCGGGGGCGGCGAGATCGCGTCGAGCAACCTGAGCAAAGCCTGGGCGATCGAGATCTCCCCCGAGGCGGTGACGGGTACGACAACCGCGTCGGGCAGGATCCGGACCCGCGCCACCATCCGCTGCAGTCGGGCCTCCTGCGACTTGAGCAGATGCCAACCGTCGAGACGGGCAGTGCCTTTCTGCACCGACACCGCGCGGATGCCGAGCCGGAGGCACGCGGCGCGCAGGCGGGCCACGTCGAGCAGGGCCGCGGCGGGCGGCGGCGGCGGTCCGTAGCGGTCTTCCCACTCGGCCCGTACGTCGTCGACGTCGGCTTGGCTGGTGACCGCGGCCAGGCGCCGGTACGCCTCCATACGCACGTCGTCGCGCGCGATGTAGTCGGCCGGGAGGTGCGCTGTGACCGGCAGATCGATCTGCACTTCGGCCGGATGCTCGGGCACCTCGCCGGTGAGCTCCCCGACCGCCTCGGTGACCATCTCGACGTAGAGGTCGAAACCGACCGCGGCGATGTGGCCCGACTGCTCCGCGCCGAGCAGGTTGCCCGCGCCGCGGATCTCGAGGTCGCGCATCGCGATCTTGAACCCGGAACCGAGGTCGGTGAACTCGCCGATCGTCTTCAACCGCTCATACGCCTGCTCGCTCAGCGAACGGTCGGGCGGATACAGCAGGTAGGCGTACGCCCGCGAGCCCCGGCGGCCGACGCGACCGCGCAGCTGGTAGAGCTGCGAGAGACCGAGCATGTCGGCCCGATCGACCACCAACGTGTTGACCGTCGGCATGTCGAGTCCGCTCTCGACGATCGTGGTGCAGACCAGCACGTCGTATTCGTGGTCCCAGAATTCCTGCACGACGCGTTCGAGCCGGTTCTCGTCGAGCTGACCGTGCGCGATCGCGACACGCGCTTCCGGCACGAGGCGGCGCACGTCGTCGGCCACGTGCGCTATGTCGTGCACGCGGTTGTGCACGAACAGCACTTGACCTTCCCGCAACAACTCGCGGCGAATCGCTTCCGACACCGCGCGCTCGTCGAACTCGCCGACGTAGGTGAGAATGGGCTGGCGATCTTCGGGCGGGGTGTTCACCAACGAGAGATCGCGGATGCCCGTCAGCGACATCTCCAACGTGCGCGGAATCGGCGTTGCGGTGAGCGTGAGCACGTCGACGTTGGCGCGCCACTCCTTGATCCGCTCCTTGTGCTGCACGCCGAAACGCTGCTCCTCGTCGACTACGAGCAGCCCGACGTCCTTGAACGCGATGTCGGCACCGAGCAACCGGTGCGTGCCGATCACGATGTCGACGGTGCCGTCGCGGATGCCCTTCACCACGTCGTTCTGTTCCTTGGTGGTGAGGAAGCGCGACAACACCTCGACGCGCACGGGGTAGTTCGCGAACCGCTCGCGGAACGTCTGGCCGTGCTGACTCGCGAGCAACGTGGTGGGAACGAGGATCGCGACCTGCTTGCCGTCGAACACGGCCTTGGCCGCGGCGCGCAACGCGACCTCGGTCTTGCCGTAGCCCACGTCGCCACAGATCAGCCGGTCCATCGGGACGGCCCGTTCCATGTCGGCCTTCGTCTCGACGATCGCCTTGGCCTGGTCGGGAGTTTCCTCGTAGGGAAACGCCTCTTCGATCTGGTGTTGGAACGGCGTGTCGGGACCGAAAACATGACCGACGGTCGCGAGCCGGCGCCGGTAGAGCACGACGAGCTCACCCGCGATGTCGCGCACCGCCTTGCGCACCTTGGCCCGCGTCTTGTCCCAGTCGGCGCCGCCCATCTTCGACAGCTTCGGTTCTTCGCCGCCGGTGTACTTGCGGATGAGCCCGATGTCTTCGGAGTCGACGTAGACGCGGTCGCCGCCCTTGAACTCCACGACCAGGCGGTCGCGGGTGACGCCGAACATCTCCTTGGTCTCCATGCCGTGATAGCGCCCGACGCCGTGCACACGGTGCACGACGTAGTCGCCGACGGTCAGACCTTCGTAGTGGTCGAGGCCTTCGCGCGCGCCGCGCGCCCGGCGGTGCACGCGGCGCCGGCCAGTGAGATCCGCTTCCGCGACGAGCGCGACCTGTTGCGTCGGCAATACCGCGCCGCGATCCAACGGCGCCACGACGATGTGGATCCCGGGAGCGCGCAACACCTCGCCCGAATCGGGGATGTCGGTGATGCGATCGACGACGACACCTTCGTCGCCGAGGATCTGCTCGATGCGGTCGGCGCTGCCGGTTCCCTCGGCCGCGATGAACACCTTGAAGCCCTCGCGCTTGAGCGCGTTGAGCCGTTGGGCGAGCGCGTCGGAGTCGCCGACGACGGGATCGAACGCGCTGGCCGCGAGGATCGGCGTTTCCGGCGAGTCGGGAACCGCGAGCACCGGGACCGGCTGCGCCTTCGTGTGCGCGAGCAGGCGGTCGAACGGGAGCGACAACCGGGGCGTGTCGTCGTTGTCGACGTTCGCGCCCCATGTGATTGCCAACGTCTGCGCGAGCGCGGCCTCTTCGTCGAGCAATTCCTGAGCGCGGTCGCGCAGCCGGCGGGGCTCGACGATCGCGACGAGCGCCGACGCGGGCAGCAGATCGGGCAGGAGCCGCTCGTCGGAGGTGAGCCACGGCAGCCACGACTCCATGCCGTCGAACGTGTTGCCTTCCGCCAGCCGCTCCCACTGCTCCCGACCCCAGGGTTGCGTGACGAGGAGCTCGCGCGCCCGCGCCCGCACCTCCTCGGTCGGCAACAGCTCGCGCACCGGGAAGATCCACGCTTCGTCGACCTCCGCCGACGAACGCTGATCGGCGACGGAGAAGTGCGAGAGGCGGTCGACCTCGTCGCCCCAGAGGTCGATGCGCACCGGATGGTCGGCGGTCGCGGGATACACGTCGACGATCGACCCGCGCACCGCAACCTCGCCGCGCGCCTCAACCTGGTATTCGCGCCGGTAGCCGATCGTCACCAATTGCGCGACGAGCTCGTCGCGGTCGATCTCCGCGCCCTTGTGCACCACGACGGGTTCGACATCCTCGACGTGCGGACCGAGGCGCTGGACCAGCGCGCGTACCGGCGCGACGATCGCCCGCGGCAGGTGATCGCCGCCGACGCGCAGCCGCCAGATGACACGCAGCCGACGCCCCATCGTCTCGGTCGCGGGCGAGACCCGCTCGAACGGCAGGGTCTCCCACGCCGGGAACAGCTCGACCGCGTCGTCGCCGAGGAACTCGCGCAGGTCCACCGTGATGCGTTCGGCTTCGAGCGCGGTCGGAACCGCGAGCACGACGGGCCGGCGGGCCGTGGCCCGGGCGATCGTGGCCGCGAACAACGCGCGGGCCGGTTCGGGGACCGCGACCGAGCGCGCGAGACCGCCGGTGGCGGCCGCGACAACGGGGTCGTCGGCAAACAGGGTGGTGAGACCGGCAAGGGTCGCAGGCATGGGCGCGCGTTCTACCCGGGAACGCGGACGCGCCCCGGGTCCGCTCAGCGTAGACCCGCGCCCTCGTTCCGCAGTTCTCAGCCGTCGTGCAGTTCTCAGCCCGGTTCGGGCGTGCGGGCGTTGTACCGGTTCATCGCGGCCTGCACCCCGTCGCTCACGATCAGTTCCACCGCGTCGGCGGCTTCCTCGAGCGTGACGTCCATCGCTTCGCGGTCGCGCTTGGAGACCTTCGACAGCACGTGGTCGGCGCCGCGTTCCTTCGACGGCGGCTTGCCCACCCCGATCCGCACCCGCATGAACTCCTCGGTGTGCAGGTGTTGCTTGATCGAGCGCAGACCGTTGTGACCCGCGAGCCCGCCGCCGACTTTCACCCGCAGAACTGCGGGCGGGAGGTCGAGCTCGTCGTGCACGATCACGATCTGTTCCGGCTCGACGCCCAGGCGTCGCATCAATCCCGCGACGGCTTCACCGGAGTCGTTCATGTACGTGAGCGGGATGGCCGAGCGCGACACGGTGCGACCCGATCCGCACCTCGTCGCTGCGCGCCCGACCCTTGGTGCCGTGCAACTTGCCGCCGTGCCGGCGCGCGAGCAACTCGACAACGTCGGCGCCGACGTTGTGCCGCGTGTGTGCGTATTCGTTGCCGGGATTGCCGAGCCCGACCACCAAGAGGTCGACGGGCACCAGGACCCGCTACTCCCCGGACGGCGCCTCGGCCGGCGCGGCCGCGCCTTCGCCACCTGCGCCCTCCGCGCCTTCGCCCTCGGCACCCTCGGCGGCTTCGGCGACACGCGGCGCAGAGATCTGCGCAACGAGGTCGTCTCCGTCTTGGAGCACCGTGACACCGTTCGGCACGACGAGGTCGCGGACGTAGACCTGACCACCGATCTCGAGCGCGCTGACATCGTGCTCGATCGACGGCGGGAAGTCGGCGGGCTTGGCCTCGACCGTAAGGGTGTGCACGAGCTGTTCGAGGATTCCGCCGCGGACCGCACCTTCGGCCTCGCCGTGGAGGTGAACGGGGATCTCGGCCTGGATCGTCTGGTCGGCGCGCACGCGCACGAAGTCGACGTGGATCACCGTGCCCTGCACCGGGTGGCGTTGCAGCTGGCGGGCGATCGCGAGCTCTTCGGTGCCGTCGATGTTCAACGTGATCAGCGTGTTCATGCCGCTGCCGCCGGAGAGGATCTTCACCAGCTCGCGCTGGTTGACCGAAACCGACACGTTGTCGGTGCCGAGGCCGTACACGATGGCCGGAACGAGGCCCTCCCGGCGCACGCGACCTGCGGGTCGCTTCCCGGCCGCGGGGCGGCGAACTGCAATGAGCGTGGCGTCAGCCATGGCGCGTCAATCCTCGTGAGAAAAGTGGTGAACGAGAGATTCTCGCGCAACCGGGTGGGTCCGCGGGAATCCCCCCTGGTGAGAGGGCTCCGGGCCTAGATCAGGTTCTGGTCGAAGGAGTTGGGGATCTGCCCCGGCGGCGTTCCCACCACGACCGCGATCTCGGTCAAGTTGGCCAACGGGATGGTCCGGGGATCGCCGCTGAACAGCTTTCCGTTCACGTAGACCGCAACCGAAGTGGCGGGCTTGCAGTAGGTCGCGAAGCAGTTCGCGTCGAACTTGACGTTCCACTCGATGAACAGCTGGCCGAGCGTGTTGTCCTTGTGCGTCGACGACTCCGTGTGCAGGACGCCGGTGATGTCGTGTGTGTGCAGCGGCGAGATGCACGGTTGCGCGCACGCAACCACGATGCCGCCGTAGCCGGTCGCGCCGTCGACGGCGCCGCTGTGCACGCGCGGGTTGGTGATGTCGATGCCGAGCCCGGCAGGAATGCGGATGTGCGTGCCGTTGATGAACACGTCGAGGTGCGCGTGCACGTGGTACTGGAGCTGTTCGGCGTCTTCAGGGACGAGGCCGGCCTTCTTCGCCAGCACCATCGGATTGCTCGGCGCGGGATACGGCTCGGGCGCGGCGGCCGACGGTGCGATCGTGATCGGGGCCACGGTGGAACCCGATTCCGTCCCGGACGTCGACTTCGACGAGCTGCACGCGGCGAGGGCCGACGTCAACACGAGCGCGCCGAGGAGCGCGGATACGTGCCGCACAGGTACCGACCTCACATGTTGTCGCCGCCGAAGAGCTCACTCACGGAGCCATCTTCGAACACGGCGTCGATCGCTTCGGCCAGCAACGGTGCAATCGAGAGCACGCGCAGTGTGTCGAAACGCTTCTCGTCGGAGATCGGCACCGTGTTGGTGACCACGACCTCGCGGATGGGTCCGTTCTTCAAGCGGTCGACGGCCGGCCCCGACAACAACCCGTGCGTGGCCGCGATGTAGACCTCGACCGCGCCCCGGTCGATGAGCAGATTCGCGGCGCTCACGACGGTGCCGGCGGTGTCGATCATGTCGTCGACGATGATGCACGTGCGGCCCTTGATGTCGCCGACGACCTCGGTCGCGACCGCGACGTTGTGCGTTCCCTTCGGGCGCCGCTTGTCGATGAACGCGATGTCGGCGCTCAACCGATCGGCGAAGCGGCGGGCAAGCTTGCCGCCACCGGCATCCGGCGCGACGATGACCGCGTCGTTCTCGACGTTCTTCTTCAGGTATTCGGCGATGACCGGGACCGCGGTGAGGTGGTCGACCGGGCAGTCGAAGAAGCCTTGGATCTGCCCGGTGTGCAGGTCGACGGTGACAACCCGATCGGCACCTGCGGCGGTGAGCATGTCGGCGACGAGACGCGCGGTGATCGGCTCGCGGCCCTCGGCCTTGCGGTCCTGGCGCGCGTATCCGTAGAACGGGCACACCGCCGTGATGCGCTTCGCCGACGCGCGCTTCGCGGCGTCGATCATGATGAGCTGCTCCATGAGCAGGTCGTTGATCGAACCGCCGTGCGTCTGGAACACGAACACGTCGGCGCTGCGGATGTTCTCGCCGTAGCGGCAGTAGATCTCACCGTTCGCGAACGTGGAAAGCACGCATTCGCCGAGCGGAACCCGAAGGTGCGCGGCAACCTCGTTCGACAGTTCCGAGTGACCCCGGCCCGCTACGAGGACCAGCCGCTTCTTCGTTATGACTTCCATCAACCGCCATCCTCGCGCGTCGACCGGGTGTCGCGCGCCGGCACCCCGCGCACGTGGCGGCCGGCGGGCACATCGTGGGTGACCACGGAGCCCGCACCCGTGTCGGCGTCGTCGCCGAGCTCGACCGGCGCGACCAGCGATGTGTGCACACCTGTGTGCGCGCCGTCGCCGATCTTGGTGCGGTGCTTGTTCTCGCCGTCGTAGTTGGCGGTGATCGTGCTGGCCCCGAGATTCGCGCCCGACCCGATGTCGGCATCACCCACATAAGAAAGGTGCGGCACTTTCGTGCCCGCGCCGATCTCGGAGTTCTTGATCTCCACGTAGGTGCCGACCTTCACGCCCGTGGCGAGACGCGTACCGGGGCGTACGAAAGCGAACGGACCGACCTCGCAGTCGTCGCCGATCTCGCACTCCCGGGCCACGGTGTTCGACATGCGCACACCCTCGCCGACCACGACATCCGTCAGGCGGCAGTCAGGCCCGACGACCGAACCCGCGCCCACGACTGTGCGCCCTTCGAGGATGGTGCCCGGCAGCAGGCGAATATCCGACTCCAGCTCGACGGTGGCATCGATATAGGTGCGGGCGGGATCGACCATCGTGACGCCGGCGCGCATCCAACCGCGGTTGATGCGCCGGCGCAGCTCGGTCTCGGCCTGGGCCAGCTCGACGCGGTCGTTGACCATGATCGCCTCGCGGGGATCATCGGCCTCCATGGCGATGACGTTGTGGCCCGCGTCGCGCAAGACCGCGATCGCGTCGGTCAGGTAGTACTCGCCCTGCGCGTTCTCGGGGCTCAGGCGCCGCAACGCGGGGGCGAGCAAGCCCCGCCGGAAGCAATAGATCGACGTGTTGATCTCGGTGATCTCGCGTTCCTCGTCGGTGGCGTCGGCGTGCTCCACGACGCGCGCGACCCGCCCGTCCTTGCCGCGTACGACGCGGCCGAGTCCGGTGGGATCGTCGACGGTGGCGGTGAGGATCGCGGCAGCCGCGTCCTGGACGCGGTGCTCGGTCGCGAGGCGGGCGATCGTCTCCGCCCGCACCAGCGGCGCGTCGCCGGGCAGCACGAGGATGTCGTCCTCGGCGTCGAGATCGTCGAAGACCGTGAGGGCAACGCTCACCGCGTCGCCGGTGCCGCGCTGCACCCGTTGCTCCACGAACTCCACCGGCACTTCGGTGACGAGCTGATCGTGCAGGGTTTTGGTGACGCGTTCCGCCGCGTGACCGACGACCACCACGATCCGCTCGAGAGGGAGCTCGGCCAGCGCGTCGACGACGTGGAGCACCATCGGCCGGCCGCACAAGGGATGCAGCACCTTGGGCGTTCCCGAACGCATGCGCGTGCCCTCCCCCGCGGCGAGTACGACTGCGCTCAGGGGGCGGTACTGCTTCATGCCAACTCCCTTTTTGTTGTCGAGCTCGGGGGGAAGGTTTCGAACCTTCGCTAAGGGCTTCAAAGGCCCCTGTGCTGCCGTTACACCACCCCCGAATCACCACCAATCTACCGACGAGCCACCGACGGAACGGACGCAATCCGACCTCGCTGGGAGGCTCCGTGACGCCGTCTGGTAGCGTCGCTCTCCGTCATGGGATCGCTGATCAAGAAGCGCCGCAAGCGCATGCGCAAGAAGAAGCACAAGAAGCTGCTGAAGAAGACCCGCTGGCAACGTCGTCAGCAGGGTAAGTAAGCAGCGGCCGCCCCATCGGGGCGGCCGTTTCGCGTCCGGACTCAACCCACCGCTACGCCACCGCTACGCCGGCGGGGGTCGTGGAGGCGAGCCAGACCGACGCTTCGACCTCGGCGGCGATGCGGGTGCGGGCCCGTTCCGCGGCGCTCTCGTGTTCGAACACCAGCGCGTACGACGAGCCACTCCCGGCCAGGATCGCGTTGGCCTCACCCGCGGCTTCCACCGCCGCGCGGAACTCGACCAGCCGGGGCTCGACCAGCTCGGCCGCGGTGCGCAGGTCGTTGACGTCGTCGTGCGGGCCGCCGAGCTCGTCCCAGGCGCGGTAGACCTCGGCGGTCGAGCAGCGGAACGCGGGCGTCACCACCACGATGGCCAGCGGTAGGTATTCCGCGCGCAGCAACTCGTCGCCGATGCCGCGCACCACCGCGAATCCACCGCGCAGGCAGAAGGGCACGTCGGACCCGAGCGTCGCCGCGAGCGCGGGGTCGCCGCCCAAGGCAGTGAGCACCGCGGCCGCGTCGGCCGATCCCCCGCCGAGCCCCGCGCCCGACGGAATCTCCTTTCGCAACGCGATGGCGACGGTCGCGCCGCAGGCCTCGGCCGCGCGCCACGCGAGGTTCGACGCGTCGGCCGGCACATCCGCGGCGAACGGACCGCTCACCGTCAACGACATCGCGTCGGCATGCGTGATCGTGAGCGTGTCGTGCGGCTCGCTGATCGACACCATCGTCGCGTCGAGCTCGTGGTAGCCGTCGGCGCGCGTCGCGGTGATGTGCAGCGACAGCGTCAGCTTGGCGAACGCGTCGACGACGACGGCCTCCGGAACGACGTCAGGCATTCGCGAGCCTCGCCCAGTCGTCCAGCGAGAGGGTCTCGGCGCGCGCCTGCGGATCGACGTTCGCGCCGCGAAGCGTTCGGCATCGACGCGGCCCTGCAGTGTGTTGCGGAGGATCTTGCGGCGCGTCGCGAAACCGGCGCGCACGAGGTCGAACAACGCGTCGACGTCGGGCACCTCCAGCGGCGGCGTCTCGTGGCGCACCAACTGCACCAGCGCGCTCTCCACGTTCGGCTTCGGGACGAAGACACTCGGCGAGACCGTGCCGACCACAGTGGCGCGGGCGTAGTACGCGACCTTCACCGACATGGCGCCGTACGCGTCGTCGCCTGCGCTCGCCGCCATCCGTTCACCGACCTCGCGCTGCACCATCACCAGTATGCGCTTGATCATCGGTGCGGTTTCCAGCACACCGACGACGAGCGGCGTGGCGACGTTGTACGGCAGGTTCGCGACCATGACCCATGGATCGTCGCCGAGCCGGGCGTGCCAATTCACGCGCATTGCATCGTCCTCGACCACCTCGACGTCGAGGCCGGCGACAACCTCGGAGAGAATGGGAACGAGGTGCCGGTCGAGCTCGATCGCGCACACGTGCGCGCCGGCCGCGGCCAACTCGACCGTCAACGAACCGATACCGGGACCGACCTCCACCACCCGCTCGCCGGGCTGCAGATCGGCGAGCCGGACGATGCGGCGCGCGGTGTTGGGGTCGGCGAGAAAGTTCTGGCCCAGCGCCTTCGACGGCTTGACCCCGTGGCGCGCCAAGAGCTCGTGGATCTCCGAGGGCCTCACCGGTCGATGCCGAACACCCGCATTGCGTTCGCCCGCGTGAGCGCGGCGATCTGCTCGGGCTCGACCCCGCGTGCGCGGGCGAGCGCGGCGCCGACGACCGCCACCAGCGCGGGTTCGTTCTGTTTCCCGCGGAAGGGCTCGGGCGTGAGGAAGGGCGAGTCGGTCTCGACCAGGACGCGGTCGTCGGGGGTGATGCGGGCCGCGTCGCGCAGCGCCTCCGCGTTCTTGAACGAGACGATCCCGCTGAACGACAGGTAGCAACCGCGCGCCAACGCCAACCGCGCTTCTTCGGGACCACCGGTGAAGCAGTGGAAGATCGTGCGTTCGGGTACGCCTTCGTCGTCGAGGACCCGGAACGTGTCGTCCCACACGTCGCGCGAGTGGATCACGAGCGGCTTCCCCGTGTGCTTCGCCAACCGGATCTGGAACCGGAACGCGGTCTCCTGCTCGTCGCGGGGTGAGTGCTCGTAGAAGAGATCGAACCCGCACTCCCCGATCGCACTGCACACGTCGGAGACGGCGAGCGGTTCGAGCTGGTCCCACTGCAACCCCAGCTTCGACGCATCGTGCGGATGCAACCCGACCGCGGCGTACACGTCGGGATGCATGTCGGCCAGTGTCGAGCGCGGCCTGCGACGTCTCGAGATCGGTGCCGACGCAGACCATCCACTCGACCCCGGCCGCGCGCGCATTCGCCACATGCTCGTCGCCGCCTGCCAGCTGCAGATGGCAGTGCGAATCGACCCACACCGCGCTCACGTGTCCTTGCGGGGAAAGAGCGGTTCGCCCTTGTCGAGCTTGACGCCCGCGGGCAATCGGCCCCACGCCGCGGCATCGGGCAGCCGTTCGTCTTCGGGCCGACCGGTGAGTCCGAGGCGCCGCCACAACTCGCCCGCCGCGTTCGGGATCACGGGCGACGCCAACAGCGCGATCACGCGTAGCGACTCGAGACAGTCGCCGAGCACTGCTGCCACCGCACCCGCGTCGCCCTGCTTGTTCAGCTCCCAGGGCTTGGAGTCCTCGATGTACGCGTTGGTGGCGCGAATGAGATCCCAGACCGCGCCGAATCCGCTCGCGAAATCGAGGCGGGTCAACGAGTCGGAGAGGCCCGCGAACACGTTCGCAGCCGAGTCGCGCAACGGACCGTCGGCGCGCACCGCGGGGACGATGCCACCGCAGTAGTTCATCGCCATGTTGAGGACGCGGTTCGCGAGGTTGCCGAAGTTGTTCGCGAGGTCGGAGTTGTAGCGCTGCACCATCGCTTCGTAGGAGAAGTCGCCGTCGGGCCCGAAGCGTTGGTCGGCCATGAAGTGATAGCGGAAACCGTCGACCCCGAAATCGGCGATGAGGTCGGCCGGCGCGATCTGGTTGAGGCGCGTCTTGCTCATCTTCTCGCCGCCCACGAGCAGCCAACCGTCCGCGAACACACAACGCGGCAGTTCCAGGCCGGCCGCCATCAACATCGCGGGCCAGTACACCGCGTGGAAGCGCAGGATGTCCTTGCCGACGAGGTGGTAGTCGACGGGCCACCACTTCTCGAAGCGCGCTTCGTCGGTCGCGTAGCCGACCGCGGTGCAGTAGTTGAACAGCGCGTCGGCCCATACGTACGCGACATGCTCGGTGTCCCAGGGGAGCGGAACGCCCCAGTTGATCGACGTGCGGCTCATCGAGAAGTCCTGCAGGCCGCCGCGAATGAAACCGAGCACTTCGTTCATCCGCGCCTCGGGTTGCACCGCGTCGGGGTGTTCGGCGTAGTACGCCAACAGCCGATCGGTGTAGCGCGAGAGCTTGAAGAAGTAGTTCTGCTCCACCACGTGCTCGACCGGACCGAGGTGGATCGGGCACTTCCCGTCGACGAGCTCGTCTTCGGAGTAGTACGCCTCGCAGGAGACGCAGTAGATGCCTTCGTAGGTTCCGAGCTCGATGTCGCCCGCGTCGTAGATCGTCTGCAGGAACTGCTGCACCGCGGCGTAGTGGCGGGGTTCGGTCGTGCGGATGAACTCGTCGTAGGCGATGTCGAGGCTGTCCCAGGTGGCGCGGAACTTGGCCGAGGTCTCGTCGACGAGCTCCTTGGGCGTCACGCCCCGGGCTTCGGCCACGCGCTGCACCTTGAGGCCGTGCTCGTCGGTGCCGGTCAGATAGAAGACCTCGTCGCCCCACAACCGACGCCAACGCGTGAGCACGTCGCCCGCCACGGTCGTGTAGGCGTGGCCGATGTGCGGGACGTCGTTGACGTAATAGATGGGGGTGGTGACGTAGAAGCGCGGCATGGAGACCTTCATTGTGCCCGACTCCCGTCGGGGCCCGGTGCGCCTAACCGGTGATCTCGACGACGTCGCCGAGCTGGAGCTTCCAGCGCTCGAAGCTCCCGGCCCGCGCCTCGATGACGAACGCGGCGCGCCAGACCGGGACCGACATTCGGCGCCGCTCGAGCGTGCTCATGCGCAGCACGACTCCGGTGCGGTCGCAGAACGCGACGTCGATCGGGAACCGCATCCCGAACGTGTGCACTTGGCGGCAGGGGCGCAACACGAGCGCGCCCTCGATGTCGGGCCGCCCCGTGAGTCCGCGGCGCCGCTCGGTTCGCGTCGCCGCGACCTCGGCCACCGCCAGAACGTCGTCGTCGCGTACCAGCCAGGTCATGCCCGCGGCCTATACGTTGAACCGGATCTCGAGGACGTCACCGTCTCGCACCTCGTAATCCTTACCTTCGACGCGAATCTTCTTGAGCTCGCGGGCCTTGGCCCACGAGCCGATGTCGAGCAGCTCCTGCCAGTCGATGACCTCGGCCCGGATGAAGCCGCGTTGCAGGTCGCTGTGGATCACCCCTGCGCACTCGGGCGCTTTGGCCCCCGAGCGGAAGGTCCACGCGCGCGACTCGTCGTCGCCGGTGGTGAAGAAGGTGCGGCGACCGAGCAACAGATACGCGGCCTGCGCCACCGCGTCGAGCGCGGACGGACCGAGTCCGTACGACTCGCGCATCTCGGCCCGGTCTTCGGGCGCGCATGCCGCGATCTCGGCCTCGATGTCGATCGGCACCGCGAGGATGTCGTCGCCTTCGGGCAACGCGACCTCGGTGGTGAGCTCTTCGCCGGTGTTGGCCACGAGCAGCAACGGCTTGGTCGTGAGCAGGAAGACGGGCGCGAGGTGCGCCAACTCTTCGGGCGTGAACGAGCCGCGGCGAATGGGAGTGCCGTCGGAGAGAAGCGCGAACGCCTTCTCGAGCACCACGACCTCGGCCGCGATCTCCTTGTCGCCGCTCTTGGCCGCCCGACGCTGCTTGTTGAGGCGTTGCTCGACGCTCGCGATGTCGGCGATCACCAGCTCGAGCTCGAGCGCGGAGAGATCGCCCTGGGGATCGGGGGCGACGCCACCGTCGGCGAAGGCGCGCAGGACGATGAGGATCGCGTCGCAGTTGCGCAGCGTGCCCAGGACCTTCCCGCCGAGGCCCTCTCCCGGCTTGGAACCGGGCGGCAGGGCAAGGTGGGAGAGCTCGAATCCGGCCGCGACCGTCTTCTTCGACTTCGCCATCTCGGTGAGGGCCAGGAGGCGCGCATCGGGGAGGCTGGCGACACCGACCGCGGCCTCGTACTCACTGGGGACGGGCAGCCCGGTCAGGGCGCTGAACAAACGGTTCGCGCCGGCACCGGTGAATCCCACGAGTCCGAGGTTCTCCATCGGGCCGCAGGCTACCGATCAAGTAGCCTCCACCTCCCTATGAGCAAGAAGACGAAGAAACCTTCGGAGTCGCTCCCGACACTTTAGCCCAGGTCACATGGGCTGTCGGGAAGACGCCTCCTCCGAGCGATACCGCCGCTTGTGCGTCTTCGCCGTTGCGATGCCCGCACGTCGGTATCCCTTGCAAGCTCGAACGCCCGTCAGGCACAGAGCACGGGACCGTACGATGCCATCGCATGGCGATGAAGTGCCCGCACTGCGAACACGCAATCCACGAAACCACCAGGAGCTTGTCGCTCGGTTTCGGTAGCGACTCGGCGGGCTTCCACGCGGTCGAGGCCGCTAAGTGCCCGGCGGATGGCTGTCAGCGTTACATCGTTTGGCTCGTCAACCACGACGGCCAAAGGACCCTCATTTACCCAAGCGCGCAACCGGCGCGCCCGCCCGCGCCGGCGGAGGTTCCGGAAGCCATTCGCTCGGACTACGACGAGGCTGCGGCAGTGCTTCCCGTGAGCGCAAAGGCGTCCGCCGCTTTGTCGCGCCGATGCCTGCAACACGTCTTGCGTGATGCCGGGGGTGTCACGGCCAGCACGCTCTTCAAGGAGATTCAGGAGGTGCTCGACGCCGGCCGCCTTCCCTCCGAACTTGCCGACAATCTCGATTACGTGCGCGTCGTCGGCAACTTCTCCGCGCACCCGGAGAAAGACCAAATGGGCATCGTTGACGTGGAGACGGGCGAGGCCGAGTGGACACTCGACGTGCTCGACGGGCTGTTTGACCACTTCTACGTCAAGCCCGCAATCGCTCCGCGAAGCGGCAAGCCCTCGAAGCCAAGACGGGCAAGACGCTGCGAAGCTCCTAGCCCTGCCCGCGGCGCTTGTTGAACTTCGCGCGCACGTAGTCATCGGGAGAGCGAATCTCGTCGCTACTACGTTGGCCGCAATCGTCACACCTCATGCCACGTTCCAATCGGTTTGCTCGCGTTCTCGGGAAGAGATGAGGTCGAGAGCACCGCCGGGCCAACTTCCCGAGACCCGGACGGTGCTCATCGCCCCTCGCTGCGTTCCGCGGTCATCGCCCACACCGGAGGCGAACCGCGCCGCGCGCGACTTTCGGAGAGAGGTCGAAAGAGCGCCCCACGCACCGGATGGGAAGTGGGAATGGGGCGCCCCATCGACTCGACGGACGCGGGTGGTTGGATGGAAGGACGGCACCCGCGCCGCGGCGAAACCCCTACGAAGCCGGAGCGAGACCAACAACGCCCTCCGGGCGAACGTTCGCTACGAAATCGCCCCGGTAGCCGGCGGTTGCTTCGAGCACGGCAACTCCGCCGCCCAAGTAGACGAAGCCGTCCGGCAACTGTTCGACCGGTGCCGGGTCGCCCTTGCTCACGCTCGCAAGCGGCCCTTTGACCAACTCGAACGTACCGACGAGCGATGAACACGCGACCGCGAGGAATCCGTCATCGAAGCCGACCGAGGGAACGAGCGGCAACGTTGCGATACCGCGTCGGGGAACGCCGGGCGGCCGTCGTCGCCGGTGAGACCGAGCAAGTACGCGTACCGGTCCGCCGCGCACAAGAGCACGTCCGGTTGCTGTTTCGCCGCGTCGTACGCGGTGCCGAGCGCGGTCGCAACCGCAAGCGTGATTGCGTCCGAGTCGGCGGTGAGCGAAAGCGTGACCGTGTTCGTCGTGATGGCCGCGGCAACGGCCGCACACGCGAGCTGCTCCGTGGTTGCGCCGTACGCGGCGGCGAGGTCCTCGTAGATGGCCTCGACAAACGTTGGGTCGGACCAGTCGATGACACGCTCGGAAACGCCGACGTAGCCGGCGAGGCGAGACTTGTCGAGACCGTCCGCGGCAATCGTCATCTTCCGCGAGGCGACCTCATCGAACTGGTTTGTCTGGACGTTCACCTGAGTACCGCCGGTGACGCGCGGGCGCGTGAACTGCTGGCCCTTCAACGGCAACGGCAGCGGTCCGCGTCCGCCGTTCGAGATGCGAACAACGTTGCGGTCACGGTCCACGAAAGCGGGAATCAGCTCACCACCAATCGGCCTCGGCACCACGCCCGGAACGTCGGCAAGTGCAACCGACGCCATCGCGCGGAGCTGGTCCGCCCGTTCGTCGTCGCGCGCGGCGGTCTCTTGGCCGCGGCCCATTGCCCGCCATAGTTCGAGCGCCCATTCACCCACGCGCATCGGTGAGCCGGTGGGACCCGCGAGTGTGTCGAGGTCACGTTCGACCGCGGAGCGCACGAGTGTTGAAACCGGGACCCCGCGCGCGTCCGCAACCGATTGCACGCGTGCGAGCTGTTCCTTGGTGACGGCGGCGGAGAGGGTGGCCTCCAAGCCGCTCTTGTGGCGAGGTGCCATCTTGTTTCCTTCCGTGGAGGTTGACGTACGCACCGGGCGACGTGTGGCGGTCGATACCGCTCGAAGCGCGAGCACTTCTGCGTCCGGGTAGAGCGGCTTGAAACGTGTGTCTGTGACGAGTGAGATTTCGCGTAGGTCCGCCTTCATTCGAACCTGTACCGGCCGGCCGCCTCGTGTCTTTTGCGGCCGAGTTTCGGTGGAACGGAATCCAACCGAGACGGCAACTTTCCTGCCGGCGGCCATCGTCCGGCGCACGTGCGCTAAGGCCGCATCACCGGCTTTCGTCCGGGCGAACATGGCTCGTACGTAGAGGGCGTCCACCGCGGCTCCACGTCGGCAGTGATGCCTACCGGGTCGTTGCCGAAAAGGTGGCCGTGGTTCTCGTACACCCACGCTTGCTCCGCCGCGTCGAACGCGTGCGGGTCGATGGCCTCCAAATACTTGGGACCACCGAAATCACTCACGAGGGCGGGGCGGTTGAACGGCACCGCTCGAATCGTCAGCGTGCGCCCCGCAAGGTCGCCCTCGGCGGCGCGGTAGTGAACGTCACGCATCGACCGACTCCATGAGGAGGCACCGCCACACGACGTAACGGCGGCCGATAGACGCGGTTCGCACGACAGAGAACCGCCGCACGCGCGGGGATGGAACTCGAAGATTGCGAGCGGTCCGAGGATGAGGCGGCACTCGGCTACGTGGCCGGAGTGCGTATCGACAAACAGAGAGGAACGAACGGGAGGCATCGGCAACGTCCTTGCGCTAGCCCGAAATGGTCGGTTTGCTAGCGGTGCCGGGTTGGTGCGGCGGGACGGCGGGCCAATGCCCTCGGAGTCTCCCCGACGTGCCCGTGGATAACCGGGCGAGTCGGAACCGTTGCGAAGAGTGTGCGGAACTCGGCTGCCAGCGGTCAAGAGCAAATCTTGAGAATGCTCTACCGCGTCACGCACGCCCAATCCATCGCGCGCGGCGGGTAGCCACGTTCCAACATGAGGGCGTCGTGGCCATAGTGCTCCGAGAGAAACCGGTCTATGTCCTCGTTCTCGAACACCCCGACGTAAAGGTCGCAATCGTTACACCGGTAACGGCAAACGGGCGGATGGCGGTGGCAACCGCCGCCCGGTTCGGTCGCCGGCAGTCGGCAACGTTCGCCCTTCCGCGTTGTCGCTCCGCATCGTTCGCTCTCGTTCATGGATTCGGTCTCCCCTTGGTAGGACCGTTTCGCTTCACCGCGGCGTTCCTCCGCCGTGAGCGAAGCCTCGTCGTCGCACGCGTACGCCGTTTTGCTTCGCCGTTCGAGCGCGGCGGCACGTGACGCGGCGGCTGTACGTCGAGGCGCGGCGGGCGCCAGCATCACGCCGCGGTACGTGGAGGCTTTCGTTCCGCCGTCCGCGGTCCAACCGCCCTTGCTCGTCCGCACGACGACGCCGGCACCGCGCAACTCCAAGAGTCCGCGCCGCACCGTGCGTTCGTTGAGCCCGGTGTCTTGGACGAGGAGGGCATTACCGGGTCACGCGTTTTCGAGCGTGTGGAAGTGCATGTATTCGGAGAGCGCAACCCCGACCTTGTACGCGGCCGGCGTCAGCTTCATCCCCGTGAGCTGTTTGCGCCACACGTCGCGCGCGAACCCTTGAGCCATGTTCCCTCCATGGAACGTCCACACCCACCGTGGACAACCGTGTGGATTGCCGGAGCACACGTCGAGAGCATGATGAAGGAACCGGGCGCCAATGTCACGGCCTCACCCTCGGGGGGAGGGCGAACAGAGGTCAAAGGGGAGGGCGCGTAGACCCCACTAACACACAAGAACACTCAATAACACTCACGACGCGTTGAACAGAACGCGCTCGGTCGGTGCCTCCGACCTCGCGACTCGTTCGGTTGCGGGGGAGGCACCCTCTCTCGTGTTGGAAGTGCAACGCACCTCTCGCCTTTCCGGCTTGCGGTGCTTATCCAAGGTCCACCCCTGCTCCGCAGACACGCCGGAAACCGAGCGCCCAAGAGGTGCCGCCAAGGCTTGCCGTGAGACGCCCTACACGGCCCCAGGACGGCCGGCGCCATTCCGGGCCGCCTTAACGGCCCTTGGCGCAACCTGGGACCGTCTGACGCCATTTGAGGGGGAGATTTTTGATGCTGGACCTAGGTGCCTTGAGCCCTACCAAAAAAAAAGCCACCACAATGACCGGCGACTACAGCTTCACCGTTTTGGCCTTGGCTTTCCAGGCTTTTGGGGTGAGTGCCCGCGCTCACCTGTCTTCTTCTTCGGAGACTCAGCGGGTGCCGGCTTTCCCTTACCGCCGCGGTCGGTTCCCGAGCCCCCGCCCTTGTTCTCAGCCACTACCGCGGTCGCGGCTTCGGAGGCGGCGCCGGCCGATGGCCGAGCGGTTCAGGGCCCGGCGGCATGGGCCACGGTTGTGGTTGTGGTCGAGGCGGTTGAGCCATTGGGCGATGCCTCCCGGTTGACGTTAAGCCCCGCAAATACTACAAGCGAAATGACGCCCACTATTAGCAATCCGGCTGATATCGAGTTGAGCCACTTCGTGGCTTCGCCACTCTTGGTCGTTGCGTACGGGTCGGTGCCTTCATCGCGATTGTCGATGTTTTCGATGCTCTTGTGCGTAGCCATCATGCTCGTCAAGTACGAACCCAGGATGACGAGCAGGCTCGCCGCAAAGAACACCCACGCAATCACGACCCACGCAACGTCCTGGGGGTGCGGCGCTACGTCGTGAATGAAGAGGAGGGAGACTGCGAGCGCGCTGCTTGCGAGCGTCGTCAACACGCGGTCAAAGTCGCGCGACGACGTGTGGTCAACCAGAAGCAACCAGTCACGATGCTTCTGCAACGCTTCTTCGTCGTACTCGATGGGTGTGGTATCCGCGCCGTCGTCGCTTTCGGTTTCGGTAGCCACGGTCGCGAACGATAAGCGAAACGAACCCGTCGGGATTGACGGGGCTCGCTCGCCTCTCTCGCTCGTGCGCCCGGTGCCTATTCGCACTCCGCACGGCGCGTAGCGTGAGGCCCGTGCCGCTTGCCGCTCTTTTTGGTTGGGTTGCGGACCGCCTCGCGGGATACCAGCAATCTCACCGTCGCTTGTCCCGCTCTCGGGAGGTTGAAATCGGTCACGTCTGGTTCAAGCGCCCCGGCGGTGACGTTCACCTAATGAATCCCGAGCGGCCCCTACCGGCTCGGTTGAAACTGGATGCGCAATATGAGACGTGGTGCCCGGCCGCCGAACTTGAAGGCGTGCGCCACCCGGAGCGCAAGGCACACGTTCGCCTGACGAGTGGTCACACCGTGCGTTCGCGGCTCAACAAGAACGTGCCACCGGTCGGCTACATCGCCGGAGGCGGCTCCTAGCCTTGTTTCATCGTTCGCCTCCGAGCATCGAGCGAACGAGGTCGCCTATCGCCCGAATGTTTCGAGAGAGCGCGGTGAAGTAGGCACCGAGGGCGGCGCACGCCCACCGATTGCCGGCAAGAACTGGCGGCACGAGTGCGAGCACGACCGCCAGCGTGAACACCACGAGCACCAACACGAGCGGTACCGCCAGGCGGTAACGCCGAGGTTCACCGTGGTTCGTGGGCGTGGTCACGGCGGAGATGGTGCGCTCGTTAGCAACGGGCGCATTCGACCCGGACGGTTGCGGCGTGGTGGTGACCATTACGAACGGGCCACCAACCGTGATGCTGCTGTCGATGCCAGCAAGAGCGACCATGCGACGACATAACCACACTTGTGTGGTTTGGCGTTGGCTCATGGTTCCACTATGGAACCTCCGTGTACCAAGTGCCCCATCACGCGTGAGCGCCTAGGTTGACCGCCCATGGAAACACGGCCGGCGGGAACGTGCGCGGAATGCGGCTCGGAGATGGAAGAGAAGTACGAACTGCCAGAGAGCGACGGCATGGCCGAGGCATTGCGGAGCATCGAAATCAGGTGCGTAAATCCGCAGTGCGCTTCCAACAAAGCCTGAGTGCCGCTGGCTATTCGTCGCGCGGCTTGAGCCCGTACAGCGTTGCGTCGGCTATCGCGACGTACTCCGCCAGCGCGCGCTGGCGTCACCTCGGTCGCTGGACGGTAGAGGGTGAGATTGCGCATTGCCGTGAGACCTTCGACGGCACGCACGCTGTCCTTCGATATGTAGTCGTGCGAGAACGCCATACGCGCCATCTCCACGGCGTCAGAGTCATCTGGCGCCGCTTGCGGGTAGTGCGACCAAAGCGCCTCCAGCAATCGTTCGTACGCTTTCTCGATGGCCTCGCGTGGTGCCCCTTCAATCAGGGACGCCAGCTCGCGCATTAGGTCGCCGGTGGGCGCGGATGGCGACTCCCGCCGGTTGTGCGGAAGTACCGCCTCCACTTCTTTGGCGGTGCGCTCCCACTCCATCTCGAACGGTCCAGCTCTCATCCGCCGCACTGGCCCGGCCAACAACGCTCGTAGTTGGTGGCGAAGCACGAGGACCGCAACGATGACAGCCGCGGGCCACGCGAGCGAATGCACGAGCGATGCGATGAACTGCAACACGGACACGAGGGCGAACCCTACGCCGACGCGAAACGACCCCGCCGGGATTGACGGGGCCGTGTACGCAGTCGACAACGCCGGGCTCCGACGTCGAGACGAAAACCTAGCGTCTCTGCAACCCCCCGGTGCCTATTCGCGACCGCCATGGTCGGAGAGCCGTTCGAGAAACTCGCCAAGTTCTTGGTCGAACGCGAGCCGGCACGTCCACGCGTCGATGTACTCCGCGTGCTCTTCGCCTATGAGGTCCGCGAGTAGTTCTCGGCACCCGTGGCGTTCCGCCTCGGGAACGCCTGCCACCGCGAGTCGTTCCTCAATCTCGGAGACGGTGCCTACGAGTGGCCCGCGGTACTCCTCGTAGTCCCATGACGGCACGAAATCCACGTATTCGCCATATTCGTCTTCCACGTCCTTGGGATAGAGCATCACGCACCCCGCCTTCTCGTCGTGCTCGCGCGGTCAACGGGTGAACCCATCCGCTCGTATGCGGCTATCGCGCGGTTCGTTTTCTCGGCCCGGCCGTAGCGCATCGGCATTTCGGTCGTGCGCCATCCGCCGAGACTCATAAGCACTTCGAGTTCGACACCGTTCGCCTTGAGGTCGTGAGCCCAACTGTGACGAAAGAGGTGCGCGCGGGCGCCCGTGACACCGGCCGCTTTAGCCGCGGAACGTATGAGCCCGGCAACGGTTGAATAGGACAGCGGCGCCGCCGCGCCCGATGAACAGCTCCGGCAAGAACGCGAAGCGATGGCCCTCGCGAACCATCGCGTAGCGGTTCAACAACCGTGCCGTTTGGAATCCGAACGTAACCGTGCGCTCGTACCCACCCTTCGCTATGGCTGCGTGTACGAACGCCTGCCGGGCGGCAAGGTCCACGTGTTCCACGAGTAGCCCCGCGCACTCGGTGGCCCGTAGCCCCGTGTCCTGGAGGAGCGAGAGCATTGCGGGGTCCCGTGTCGCCTCGAACGCCGAACGGCCGCTCCGCCGTGAGGTTGCACCTTTCGCCAGGTTCTTGAGCGCCTCGGCGCCGATTGCCGGCGGCGGCGCGTACTCGACCACCGGCAACAACGGCACGTAGAGCATCGGTGACTCGGCCATAACGCCCTCGTCCGCGAGCCAGTTGTAGAAGGTGCTCACCGTCAGGTTGTACGTGTTGATGGTCGTGGGCTTGAGTCCACGTTTGACCATCGAGTCCCGCCACGTGAGCAGTTGCGCGTCCGTGACGGACGCGGCGTCTACGTCACCGAAATGTTTCGCGAGCCGGCGGAGCGCCTCCCGCTGGTTCACGATGGTTCGAGGTCGGGCGCCGCGCGCGCCCAGCTCGTTCTCCCAATACGGCACCCATTCGAGGAACGTGCGCCTTGTCGGCGGCGCTTGCTGCCTCTGGCGGCGTTTCGTCCCGCCACCTGTCACTTGACCCATTCGGAGCCTCCCGTGCTCGCTCATCTTTTCTGGCACCTGGCGAAATGCCAGAGGCCAGTACCGAGGCGGCTCCGAAAGCCCGAATCAAGTAGCCTCCACCTCCCTATGAGCAAGAAGACGAAGAAACGCAAGCTGAAGGCCCGCCGGAACAAGGCGAACCACGGCAAGCGCCCCCGCGCCGGCCGCTAGCGGGCGCTCTCCTGCACCCAGCGGGCGCCCTTTTCGAGCGCGGGTCGCGGGACATCTTCCAAGAGGCCGAAGAACAGATCGGTGATCGTGGTCGACGCGAGCTCGGCCCGCCACGCCTGATCGGCCCGATTGAACGCGCTGTGGATGCCGCACGCCTTCGTGTACTCGCGCGCGGGCATCGCCATGGGGCCGCGCCGGCGAATCTCGCTGCAGCGGAAGGCCGATTCCTCACCGTCGATCGCCTCGACGACTTCGAGCACGGTGATCTCCGAGGCCGGCCGGGCCAAGCGGTAGCCGCCCCGGGCACCCTTCACGGTGCGCAACACCCCGGCGCTCGCGAGCGCTTGTAGGTGCTTGGCGAGGTAGGCGGCGGGCACGCCGTGGTATTCGGCGAGCTTGGCCGCCGGGAGCGCAGAGTCGTCGGGCAGCGCGGCCAACAACACGCACACGTGCACGCCCCACTCGACCCCATCCGACATCCGCATAACACGGATAGTAGCTGTCCGGAATCCGGCGAATCGCCCCGACCCCGCCAACTGTGGGCACGCTCACGTACCGCTGCGGTGCGTGAGCGTGCCCACTGTTGGTTGCTTCGGCGGACGCGTCGACACCCGTCGCTACGATGCCTGCCGTCATGGCCACTGTCGACGAAGTCGAGCTCCTGCCCGATGCCGACCAGCACAAACTGCTGATCGCCACGCTCGAGCGCGTCAACCGAACCAGCAACGCGGCCCGGGCCGCTGCCCTCCAGGGCAACGCCTTCGACGGCACCGCGCTGCGCGACATCGTGAAGACCGAGGTCGAGCGCTCGAAGCTGCCCGACACCCTGGTCCGCCCCATCGCCGACCGGGTCGAGGAATCGCTGCGCCGCCGGGCCGGCAAGCAGCAGAAGTTCTCGCAGTACCAGGGCCTGGCCATGCCCGCCTCCGCGTTCAAGTGGGGCGGGTCCGACCGGGTCACGATGCTCACGGCGTCGGGCCGTCGCACCATCTCCGTCCGCGTCGACCGCAGCCGCGGCGATCTCCGGCCCCCGCTCGCCGGCCGCCCCGCCGCGCTCGTCTACCGCAACGGCGAGTTCGAGCTCTGGGCTACCGACGTGGAACGCAAGTCGGAAGACGACTAGCCCGACCGACCGAGAACGTCGCGGCTACTCCGCAACGCGGCGCACGTGCATCGGCAACTTGGCCGCGGGCTCGACGAGCAACGACTGCACGCCCCGACCGATCACGCCGCGCTCGTCGTGCAAACGCGTATCGGCCATGCCCACCCCGTGGGGCTGCGCCCACGCACCCGCGTCGAGGCACACCCACTCGCCGACCGGGTGACGATGCACGTGCACGGTCAGTTCCGGGTTGATCGCGTTGGCGTTCGTGAGTCGCACCGGATTGGAAACGCCGCTGCCGAAGTCGGCGGCCGCGGCGACACGCGCGATCGGCGAGATCGGTTCACCGGCGATGACCGGGCACCTCAGCCGGAACCACGCGACCCCTGGCCCCGGCTCGAGCCACGTGCCGACAACCAGACGTACGTCGTGCACGTTCCAGAATCCGACCGCGCCCTCGCCGAAGGGGAACTTCTGATTCTCGACCGCGTCGGGACCGGGCGGTGCGTCGATCTGCGGGTGCACCGCGCCGCTCGTGTCGACGTCGTCGGAGCGAATCCGTAGCGCCATCGCGCGCGCGACCTCGTGGTCGGCTTCGTCGCAGAGCATCGCTTCGATCCATTGCACTTTTCGGCCGGGCCGGATCGTGCGCACGCGCAACTCGAGCGGCGCGAGCGGGACGGGCCGTAACAACTCGACGGTGAGCCGCGCGACGAACGCGGCGGGACCGGGATCGTGCATCTCGCACACCGTCGCGAACAATGCACTCGGCGCGCCGCCGTGCAACGCGTTCGGGCTCCACGGCCCGCGGGCCAGCGGGGTCGGGATGACAGCGCGTGCCCTCACGTTCGAACAGCGCGCCGTACTGCGCAATGGGATCGTCGGACGCGGTGCCGCCGTTCGCGGCGCCGGGAGTGGAGGGTTCAGGCACCCGGGCAAGCTAGCGAGTGCTGAGATGCCCGTCGCTGCCGTCGGCACCACCACCGCCGCCGCGCTTCCAGAACTGCCACCACTTCCGGCCCGAACCCGATCCCGCACCTCGGCCGAGATCGCGCAGCGCCGCCGGCTCGGCCGCGTCGACGATCATCTCCGCGTCGTCGAGCAGGTCCTGGATGTCTTCCGGTTTCTCGTCCGGTTCCGGCTCCACGTCGGGTCGAGTCAACGGCGCGGACACGAACGAACCGTCGATCAGCGTCTGCTCGTACGACGGGCAGTTCTCCGGGCACCGCCACGGCGCTTCGGGCGCGAGGTCGAGCACGCAGAACCGGGCGACCTCACCCCCGGGATACGACCGGCTCTCGAAGTGCCGACAGTCTTCTCGCATAGGCATGGCGTCAACTCCTCGATGCCGGGATGGTGAGCACTCGTCAGCGCCAGGATGGCAGGCGGCGGAGGTACGCGAGCATCGCCGCCGACGTCTCCTCGGGCCGTTCCTGTTGGGTCCAATGACCGCAGTTCTCGATGATGACGCGCTCGAGATCGGGCACACGCTCCTCCATGCCCGCGGTCATCGCGGGCGTGAGCACCGGATCGTCGGCCGCGGAGATCATCAGGCAGGGAATGTCGATGGTCCGATCCGCGATCTCCGTGGTGAGCTCCCAGTTGCGATCCATGTTCCGGTAGTACTCGATCGGCGGCGTCGAGCGCGCCGACCGGACGGAACGCGTCCTTGTAGACGTCGAGCACCTCGGGCGGGAACGCGTCGGCGTTCTTCAGAGTTGCGCCGAAGATCATCTCGACGAAGTCGTCGACACCGCGTCCCCATGATCCGAGCATCCACTCCGCCACGCCGCGTTCTTGGAACTGGATGATGTAGATCGGCGTGTCGACGAATATCTGGCGCAACAACTGCACCGGCGGCACCGGCGTACGCGGCAGGTCGGGAGTGTTCACTCCGATCACGCCCGCGATCGCGCTCCGGATATTGGCGCGCCATGATCCATACGAGGAGCCCGCCCCAGTCGTGCCCGGCCACGACCGCGCGCTCGCACCCGAGCGCATCGAGCACGCCGACCATGCAGGCGTTGATCCAGTCGCAGTCGTAGGTGACGTCGGGCTTGTCGGTGCGTCCGTAACCCGGCATGTCGGGCGCGACCACGTGGAAGCCGGCCGCGCCCAACGCCGCGACCTGATGCCGCCACGAATACGCGAGCTCGGGAAAGCCGTGCATCAACAGCACGACCGGTCCGTCGGGCGGGCCCGCTTCGAGGCAATAGAGGCGGATCCCGTTGGCGATCACGTACCGGCTGCGCACGGAACCGACCCTAACGGGAACCGCCGGGCCCGGCCGCGACGTCGGAACCCCGACGCGTCAACAGGAACACGCCGACGAAGGGAACCCGCCATGCGCACTCTCACCAAGCGCACGCTCACCAAGGTCACCGTCGCCGCCACCGCGGCCCTGGCCGTGATCGGGGTCGCCGGGTGCAGCAGCGGCAGCTCGAAGCCGGACGCGTCCGCGGCGCTGACCGCAGTGACCACACCGACCGCGAACGGGCCGACGGTCAACGTCTCGGGTCACGGCGTGGTCGAGGCCACTCCCGACGTCATGACCGTGACGATGGGCGTGCAGACCAGCGACCCGTCGGCGCAGGCCGCACTCCAACGCAACAACGACCGCGCCAACGCGTTGATCACCGCACTGAAGGCGCAGGGAGTCGCGGCAAAGGACATTCAGACCGTCGACCTCAACGTGTCGCCCGAACTTCGACAAGAACTTCCATGTGACGGGCTACTCCGCGTCGAACACCGTTTCCGCGAAGCTGCGCAACCTCGCCAAGGCCGGTGAGGTCATCGACGCGGCCGCGCTCACCGTGGGCCAAGACGTCCGTTTGCAGGGCGTGACGTTCTCGATCGACAACACGAGCGCCGGCTTGGCGAAGGCGCGCGCCGACGCGATCAACGACGCCGCTCGCGCAGGCCAAGGAGTTCGCGGCCGCGGCCGGCGTGAAGCTCGGCTCGATCAAGACCATCGACGACACGGGCTCCAACGTGTCGACTCCGCAGACCTACGACCAAGGCGGCTTCGCGGCCTCGGCCGCCAACCTCGCGGTACCCGATCGAGGCCGGCACCCAGCAGCTGAGCGTCGACGTGGTGGTCGTGTACAACATCGCCGGCTGAATCGGTCTGAAGCGGGTGACCGGCGGGCCGCTCCGGGGTACGTTCGTGGTACTCGAACGCCGTCGCGGAAGTGGGGCCACATGGCGGAAGCGGCACGGTTCGCGCATCACATGAGCGACGAGGACGCGCTCATGTGGAACATCGAGAAGGACCCGATCCTGCGGTCGACGATCGTCGCGGTCGCGCTCCTCGACTCCGTGCCCGACTGGGATCGGGTACGCCGGCGCATCGACCGCACGACGTGTTTCATCCCGCGGCTGCGCCAGCGCGTCGTGTCTCCGCCGTTCCGCATCGCGCCGCCGCGCTGGATGGCGGAGTCGACATTCGATCTCGACTTCCACCTGCGCCGAACGCGGCTCGCCGGCCCGGGCACGATGCGCGCCCTGCTCGACGCGTTGCAGCCCATCGCCACCTCGAGCTTCGACCGCGCCCGGCCGTTGTGGGAGTTCACGCTCTTCGAAGGGCTCGACGGACCCGACGGTGAACGGGCCGCGTTCGCGATGAAGGTGCACCACTCCGTCACCGACGGCGTGGGCGGCATGGAGCTGCTCGCGCATTTCGTCGATCTCACCCGCGATGCGCCGGAACGACCGGAACACGAAGTTCCCGCCGCGCTCGCACCGGAGAACACGCGCATGTTCGACGTCATGCGCCACTCCGTCGCGCACAGTCGCCGGCGCGCGATGGGTATCGCGCAGCGCGTACCGATGAGCGTCGTGCACGGGCGACGGCCGGCGCGATCCAGGATCCGATCGGGACCGCCACACAGGCCGTGCGCACGACACGTTCGATCGCGCGCACGCTCGCGCCCGCAACGAGCCCGATGTCGCCGATCATGCTGGGTCGGGGTCTCGGCCGGCGGCTCGAGGTGTTCGACGTTCCGCTCGACGACCTGCAGCCGCGTCGCCAAGGCCACCGACGCGAGCCTGAACGACGTGTTCGTCGCCGCGGTGATCGGCGGGGTCCGCCGCTACCACGAACGGCACGGTGCCGCGCCCATCGAGCTGCGCATGACGCTGCCGATCAACTTGCGCCAGGACGACGACGATGCGGGCGGCAACCGTTTCGCGCCGGCCCGGTTCCCGGTTCCCACATCGATCGACGACCCGCGCGTCCGCATCGCGGCGGTCGGCGCGCTCGTGCGGGAGTGGCGCGCCGAACCCGCGCTGCAGATGACGAGCACGCTCGCGGGGATCCTGAACCGGCTGCCCACGGCCACCACCACCGCGCTGTTCGGCGGCATGCTCAAGTGCTGCGACTTCGTGACCTCGAACATCCCCGGCGCACCGGTCCCGGTGTACGTCGGCGGCGCCAGGGTCGAACGGCTCTACGCGTTCGCGCCGCCGGCCGGTTCGGCGTTCAACGTCGCCCTGATCTCGCACTGCGACACGTGCTGCGTCGGCGTCGTGATCGACACCGAGGCCGTGCCCGACCCCGACGTGTTGCTCCGGATGCCTGCACGCCGGATTTGACGAGGTCCTGGCGCTGGCCTGAACCCTAGAGTTGGGCCATGAGCCCCGCCGCCCGACCCCCCATCAAGCTGCCCCCCGAGCTGTTGCCGAGCGACGGCCGATTCGGTTCGGGACCGTCGAAGGTCCGCGAACGAGGCGGTGGCCGCGCTCGCGGAGCGTCGCGCCACGACTTCCTCGGCACGAGCCATCGCCGCGACGGCGTGCGCTCGGTCGTCGGCCACGTCCGCAGCGGCATCGCGCGAGCTCTTCGCGCTCCCCGACGGCTACGAGGTGCTGCTCGGCCTCGGCGGCTCCACGACGTTCTGGGACGCGGCGTCGTTCGGTCTGGTCGAACACAAGAGCACGCACCTCGTGATCGGCGAGTTCTCTTCGAAGTTCGCGCGAGGTGACGCGCGACGCGCCGCACCTCGACGATGCCGCAGGTGTTCGAGACCGCGCCGGGCGAGACACCCGTGCGAGCCACGACCGTCGAAGGCGACGTGTACGCGTACCCGCACAACGAGACCTCGACGGGTGTGATCGTCGACGTCCACCGCCCCGCAGGCGATGCGTTGGTGGTCATCGACGGCACGTCGGCCGCGGGCGGCATGCGCATCGATCCCGCCACCTTCGACGTCTACTACTTCGCGCCGCAGAAATGCTTCGCCAGCGACGGCGGGCTCTGGTTCGCGCTGTGCTCTCCGGCCGCGCTCGAACGCATCGCGAAGATCCAGGGCACGCGCTGGACGCCGGCCACGCTCGACCTGTCGATCGCGGTCGAGAACTCGCGGCTCGAACAGACCTACAACACGCCTGCGCTCGCGACGATCTACCTGCTCGACCACCAGCTGCGCTGGATGCTCGACAACGGCGGTCTCGAATTCGCGGCCGGCCGGTGCGACACGTCGGCCGCAACCGTCTACGGCTGGGCCGACGCGCACACCTACGCCACGCCGTTCGTCAAGGAGGCCGCGCGACCGCAGCCCCGTCACGGCAACCATCGACTTCGACGCAGCGGGTCGACGCCGCCGCGCTCGCGGCGACGCTGCGCGCCAACGGGATCGTCGACGTGGAGCCGTACCGCAAGCTGGGCCGCAACCAGCTCCGGATCGCGCTGTTCCCCGCGATCGAGCCCGCCGACGTCGCGACCCTCACGCACGCAATCGACTTCTTGTTGGAGCGCATGGCAGGCTGACCGGATGCTGCTTCTCCACGAGGTCCACACGGTCGCCGGTCGTCACGAAGACGAGTTCGAGGATGCGTTCCGCAGCAGGGTGGATGAATGCGCTCGCCGACGACGACGACGCGCGGCTCCTCTACTACCTGAAGCTCGCGCACGGCACCGGCCGGGCGTATCACCACACGAGCGATCACAGCCCTCGCCGACGGCGCGGCCTACGAGCGGCTCGCCCTGCGGGTGCAGTCGGGCGATCTGCGGAGCTGGGCGGCCGACGTCGACGGCATGCGCCACGAGGTGAAGGGCAAGCTGCTCCTCCCCCTCGACTGGTCGCCGATGCACGACCTCGACCTCGCGACGGTCCCGACCGACGGCCGTGAGCACGAGCCGGTGCTGTACATGGAAGACAGCGCGTGGCCGCACGAGGCGATGCTCGACACGTACCTCGAGAAGGCGCGCACGCATTACGCGCCGAGTCTCGAACAGCGTTCCGAACGCTCGCTGCTCACGTTGCTCGGGGTGTTCCAGGCCGCGCTCGGTGCACCGCGCCGGCGCGAGGTGATCCTGTGGCAGCGCGTCGACTTCCCCGAGCGCCTGCCCGGCCTGTTCACCCGCGAACTACCGGGCCACGTAAAGGGCCCCGGCACGTGGATGCACGACGCGCTCGAGGTCCGCGACGACTGGGAGAGCCGGCTGCTGCGCAGCTCCGCCTGGTCGCCTCTGGGCTGAAGTTCGTCCGGCTGAGACGCTCAGGAGAACTTGCTCGGGTACGGACCGTCGAAGGCCGTACCGCCGAGCTTGCCGCCGAGCTCGGGGCACTCGCCGCTGAACGTTCCCCAGCCGCAGGAGATGATCGGGCGCGACCCACGCGTGCACCATCCACACGTCGGTGAGCAGCGTCTTGGAGCCGCCCATGTCGGCGCACTGCTGGCGCGTCGACTCTTCGCCCGCGATCACGAAACCGCCTTTGAGGCAGAGGCCGCCGTTCGCGTTGTGCTGGTGCCAGCGATCGTTCGGGCCCGCGAAGCCGGGCGGCGGACCGCCGTGGTGCCACACCAGGTAGCTCAGCCCGACGATCTTCGAGTCGGGGCTCGTGCCGTCGTACAACAGCTCCGACGGGTGCGCGGGATCGAAGTTCGATGCGTAACCGATGTTCGTGTAGTGCGCGCCGATGCAGGGCACGTACACGGTCGACTCGCGGTAGCCGCCGGCCTCGGCCTGCGCGACGGTCGGGAACTCCTTCACGACATTGCGGGCCTGCGCGAGTTGCGTGTTCAAGGCGGCCTGCTCCGCGGCCGTCAACGGAAGCTGCGGAACCTTGCCTCGAGTCCCGTGCTCCTCGGCCGCGACCGACGCCGCGCTGTTGACCGCGGCGCTACCGCCTGCGCCGGCACCGACCTCACCCGGGGATGCCGGAGTGGGGGCCGCCTCTTCGCACGGCGATTTGGCCGCGACGGTCTTCACGGCCGGCTTCGCGGTGGTGGACGTGGCGGGGGCCGACGACTTGTTGCTCGAGCTACCGCACCCGGCGGTGGCGATCGCGAGCACGCCGAGTCCGAGTGCGATCTTCGAGATACCGATGCGAGCCTTCATGCGATCCCCCCGGAGCGTCTGTACCGGCATCGTAGGACCTCCGACTACCGGGGGTCAGGCGCGGGAGCGCGACCGAGACTGCGAGAGGGCCAAGCCCGTTTCCGAGAGCAGGACCCGGCGGGGTCCGGGCGGGAACTGGGGTTCACCGGCGACCGCCCACGGCTGCGCCCGGCGTCGGGACCGCTTACCGAGGAGGGCGCGCCCCGCGAACGCGGCGCCGGCCAGCACGGTGGCACCGGCCAGCGGAACCGCGGCCGCTTCGAACAGGGTCACGACTCCGACCGCGAGCGCGGCCCAAACCGCAATCACGATTACGAAACGTGTCTTCATCGTTCCCCCTGCCGGTGCGCCGACGGCGTCCGCTCAGGGTCACATCGGAAGCTGACGCGCGCACCTGAGCGCTAGGCCGGGAGGCAGGAACCGGCGCGGCTCGCCACCGCAACCGTCCGGCGCCACTGCCGGATCTCGTGCAGGTCTAGCCCGTTCGTGAGGTAGACGAACGACACACCCGTCACGGGGTCGCCCCACGCGATCTGTCCGGCCGCGCCGTTGTGGCCGAAGGCGCGTGCGGAGACGGTGCGGCCCATGCCGCGCGCACCGGCCAAGCCGTCGTCGCCCGCGATCACGAGCCCGAGCGAACGATTCGCGGGCGTGCCCATGTAGTCGGGGAAGTGGTTCCGCACGTCCGCGGTCACGTCGGCCAGGACCTCGGGTTTCCAGATGCCGATCGGATCGGCGAGCAGCGCCTGGTAGTAGAGCGCGAGGTCGGCCGCGGTCGACACACCGCCGCCGCCGGGCACACCGACCGCGCGCACCGCGGGTTCGTTGAACGAAATCGAGCGCGTCGGGCGTGACGTCGGTGAGCGGGAGCTTGCGAATGCCGATCGCGGCTTCCAGTTCGTCGGGGGTCGCGGACGCGCCCGTGCGGACCAGATCGTTGATGTCGCCCTGCTCCGCGACCGGGACACCCACTTGCAGGCCGACGAGCCCGAGCGGATCGAGGATGCGCTCGCGCAAGAACGTGCGGAAGTCCGTGTTCGTACAACGCTCGATGATCTCCGCGAGCACCCAGTGCGCCGACGTCGGGTGGTACTCGAAGCGTGAACCCGGCTCCCAGTTACAGCGCCAACTCGCGAAGCGCTCCAGGCGGCGCTCGCGGTCGTCCCACTCGAGCGGACCGAACGGCGCGCGGGGAAAGCCCGACGTGTGCAGCATCACCTGTTCGACGGTGATCGACTCCTTCCCGTTCGCCGCGAACTCGGGGATGTACGCCGCGACCGGCAACGTGATGTCGACGAGTCCTTCACCGATCAGGATCCACATCGCCCCCGCGACGACCGCCTTCGTCGCGGAGAACATGACGTAGCGCGACTCGACCGGCGCGGCGCCGAACGCGCGCCACACCGCGAGTTCACCGTTGCGGGCCAACGCGATCTGGCACGACGGCAGTCGTTGCGCGTCGACGTCGACCTGGACCCGGGCGAACAGCGCGTCGAGCGCGACCGGATCGAAACCCAAGGCCGCGGGATCGGCTGCGGGAACACGCGAATACGGGGTGTCGGTCATAGTGGCGCGGATGCTACGAGCCAGGTCTCCGCGGCACAACGCGGCTCGACAACGTGACGAAGATCATCCAATCGCTCAAGATTCGGACCCGGTTCTGCCGTTACCCGAAGTATCAATTGCAAGGCAATACAACACACGCTGAGGGGCAACCACGCGCACGCCAAGGGTTGGCGTGCGCCGGGACCATCCGCCGATCGAGGCTTCGACGACGGGTGATCGGAAAGGTTGGCGAACATGCGTGAAATTCTCAGCAGCCGAGGCGGGCTCCGGCGCCGCTTGGCGACCCTGACCGTCGTAGGCGTCTCCGGCGCTTCGGTGTTGGCCATCGGCCTCGCCACGACTTCGGGCGCCGGTGCCGCCAACGCGCACCCGGCACCGGTCCCGGCGCCCCATGTGGTGTGCGTCCCGGTCCCGGTGCATCACGGTCGTCACCACGGCCACCACCACGGGCGCTTCTTCTTCCGTCACCACCGCGGCGTGGTGTTCTGCCGTCCGGGCACAACGCCCACCACGGTCAAGCCGACGACGACCACGGTGAAGCCCACGACGACCACCACCGTCAAGACGACCACGACGACCGCGAAGCCGCCGGTGTTGTCGAAGCCGCCGGTGACGACCACGACAACAGTTGCACCGACGACAACGACGACCGTGGCGCCGACCACGACGACGACAGTCGATCCGCCCACGACCACCACCACGCAACCGTGCTTCGGCACGATCGTGAACGGTCGCTGCGTCGCCGCCGGCTAACTCGTTCTGTCTACTTATCTAGACCGGCTGTCTAAGCCGGTTGTACGTCGCCCGCGGGGGTGTCACCCGCGGGCGACGGGTCGACGGGGACGGGCATGTCGACCGTCGTCTCGCCCGGCAGGTCGGGCTTGTGGCCGTGGCCCCGACCGTTTCCGTTGCCACCGGTACCGAGCGTGCGCATGAGCGTTGCGGCCAGGCCTTCGATCGCACCGCCGCCGCCGGCCACGAGCACCTCGGGCACGATCGTGATGTGGCCCTCGGCCACCGCGTTCGCCACCGCGACGAGCGCGGTCGCGGTTTGACCGAGCGCCTCGGTCTGCGCCTCGAAACCGGCGGCGCGGGCCAGACCCAACGCCTCGGTCGCCTTCGCCTCGGCCAGACCGATCGCCTGTGTCTTCGACGCTTCGGCTTCACCGGTCAGCCGTACGAACGCGGCTTCACCACGGGCTTGCGCTTCGCGCGCCTGCGCCTCGTTGTTCTTGATCTCGATGCCGACCGCCGACTGCGCGAGGGAGGCCTGCATGTCGGCCGTTCCCTTCGCCTTCTCGCGTTCGACACGCGCGATCTCGGCGCGTTCCTCTTCCGCGTACGTCGTCTTTTCCTGGTTGGCGATCTCGCGCTTGGTCAGCACCTCGACGAGCTCGTCGCGGGAAGTCGACGTCTTGGATGTAGACACCGCGCGTCTCGACGTCGTAGGCGGCGAGGTACGTGCGGATCGCGTCGAGCGCGCTGGCTTGCACCTCGGGCCGGGTCTCGATGAAACGCACGGCCTCCAGGTTCTGGATCGTGTTGCGGAAGTGGTTGCCGACCGCGGCCTGCAAGACCTCGTTGACGAGGTTCTGCATCGTTCCGACCATCGAGATGACCTTCGGCGCACGCGTGTCGGGCACGTGGATCTGCACCTGCAGATCGATCTTGAACACGAAACCCTCGCGGCTCTTGGCCTCGATCGGCGACAGGTGCGCGTCGAGGTTGTGCGCGGTCGAAACGGCCTCGGCCCAGTTCAACGTGAGGATCGACGTGGGGACGATCTCCGCCGCGTACACGCGCGGGTTGATCGGGTACTTGCCCGTGCGCAGCGGCTCACTCCAGATGCCGCGGTGACCGGGATGCACGATCGAACCGAACTTGAACTCCTCGCCCGACGTGTCGAGCGTCGGCAGGCCCACGTACGCCTTGATGACCGCGACCTCGCCCTGGTTGACGATCAGCATCGGGACCATCTCGACGCGAGTGAGGAACGGATTCAACAGATACGCGCCGTACAGCAGCGGGTCGTGCTGCAGACCGATGTGCCCGCCGGCCTCCAGGAACTTCTGGAAGTCCTGGTAGTTGTTGTGCAGGTCGTTCTTCGAGCCCAACAACACCTCGATGACCTCGCGAGTCCTGCAACGCCTCGCGCGGCCTGTTCCATGCGCGCGATGTCGTCGTAGCCACCGAGTCGGCTCGCGATGTCGCCCGACGGCAACGGCGGACCTTCGAGGGTGGTGACGATGCCGATCATGTCCTGCGGTCCGCGCGGCGCGATCACCACGACCTGGAGTTGCTCGGGACGTCAGTCCGAACGAGTCCGGCCGCAACACACCGCCCGTCGCCTTGGCGCGCTCCGACACGTCGGGCGACACCGGAAGTCCGTAGACCTTGCGCGACGTCACGACCATGAACGCGACCGGATGGATCGGCAACAACGTTCCCGGCGTAAGCACCGGGCGTTGCACACCCTTTTGCCCGCCGCCGTTGATGAACGTCCTCGAGCTCGGAGAAGTTCCCGAACTCCGGCTTGTACGCCGCGCTCTTGGCGCCGATCGGCAACGGCGCGCCGACCTGCGCGATCACCACACCGATCTCGCCCGCGGGCACCTGCACCCACGGGAACTTCTTCACGCCGAAGACCGGCCACAGCTTGAACCGCAGCCCCGGCGTGAGGAGCTCGGCCTGGATAGCCGGCCTCGCCGTGGAACGCGATCGGGTTGTCGGCCGGCAGCTTCTTGAGCGAGAAGCGCTTCTGGACCAGCCCGACCTCGACCGGGCCGATCGTGTGGAACGACTGCAACGCCATGATCACCAACGAAGGCGATGACGATCACGACGAGGACGATGATGACGAAGGACACTTCAATTGCCTCCTGTGACTACCCACGTCCGCCCCGGCCGGTCGGCCGGAGGTGAGCGGGCGTCCGACCACGCATGGCCGGGTGTCTGAGCGGTGGGTTGGGACGCCGCCAGGTCCCGTGTCGTCGTGTCCCGACGTCGCTTTGGACGATACGCCGGTCCGCGGTGAGTTGGAGTGGATCCGTACGCGCGATTAACGGATTGTCGATCCGGCCGCTCAGAAATTCGGCGTAGAGATTTCGGGCGCCCACACCGTAGGCGCGGACTTGCCGGCTACGCGCCGCTCCAGCACCCCATGATCGTCTCCGCCACGTTGATGGCCACGTCGCCGCGCGATGCGGGCGGTACACCGAACTGCGGCGGGAGCTTCGTCACGTCGATCAGCAGGACCTTGTAGTCCTTGCGGACGACGACGGAACCGTCTTTCACCTGGAACGCGCCCTGGCCGAGGCCGAGGAGGTTCTGGGTCTTGCCGAGCTTGGTGGCCAGCGATCGTCGAAGTACGCGGTCGTCTGCTCTTCGTTCGAGACTTCCTTGACCGACAACGTCATCTTCGCGCCGCCCGGGTACATGTAGTCGCACGAGTAGACGTGGTTGACCCAGGTCGGCTTCGAACGGGCGTGGCTTGACGCCGGTCGCGCTGCTGCGTAGATGTCGTTCACGGCCTCGGGCTCGCAGACCATCTTGGCCGAGATCGACGGCTCGTTCGTTGCGACCTTGGCGACGTGCACCGTCGTGGTCGGGCCCGCCTGCGTCGAGGGGCCGGCGGCGGCTTCCCGGAGCTGCCCCCGCACGCCGCGAGGACGAGGGCGAGGGACACGGAGATCGGGACGACCAACCTGATGCGCACGCATCGAGCGTACAGAAAGACAACACCCGGCAGGGGTCGGGTTGGCGGTCGGGGTCGACACACGACGACCCCGGAGATAGCGTGCGCCGCGTGCGTCGGTTGGCGGTCCTCACGCTTGCGGCCGTCGGCGTCGACGACCGCTTGCGACCATCGGGACCCTCGCGGTCACGGTCCTCCCGGCCGCGGCCCACATCTGCCCGATCGCGGTCGCAGATCCCGGTCGGCACAGCCCGCGACGATCGACGTCGGGCGTCACGGTCGAGAGCGCACCCGTGCCCGACGTCGAGATCACGATCCCGAGCGGGCTCCGGCTCAACCGGGTGGATCCGCAAGGCCGGCTGGACGATCACCCGCGCCCGACGGCAACCGGCACGACGGTTCGCTACCGGGGCGGGCCCGATCGGCCGTTCACGTGCGAGTACTTCTCGTTCGGCGTGACCGCGCCCGTGTCGGGCGCGATTCGGCATCCCCGTCGTGCAACGCGACGCCGCGGGAACCGTCGTAGCCCGCTCGATCCCCGACCTCAACAGCCCGCACGAGCCGCGTCCTCGACCAGTTCGTCTACGCGGGCGTCGACGCCGCCCGACGAACCCCAGTAGCTCCTCGGGCTCTTCGACCGCGACCATCGCGGGCATCGCGCTCGTGGCGCTCGGCATCGTCGTGGCCGTAGTGCTGCGGTCGGCGCGGTCGGGCGCGGCGGTTACGACGACGATGACGACGAAACCGGTGGACGACGGCGAGCGTCGACCGCGCCGCCGAGCTGCAGGCCCGCCTCGAACGGTTCAAGAAGCGGACGCCGGATCCTCGACCGCGGTGAGTGGACCGCGTCTTCGGGCAGATACGGCGCGATCGCGGCGAGGAAGCGCCGGATCGCCGGTGGTGACCGCGATCCCGCGCCGCACTGCGTCGTCGAGCGCGACCGTGCCCGCGAGGAGCTGCAACACCGCCGCGAACGCGGCGTGGATCTCGACGGCCGCCGGTTCGGGCGCGACCGCGCCCGGACGCGCAACGCGGCCGACGCGGCATCGGCGAACGAGCGACCACACGATCGGTTCCTCGTAGTCGGTGACCACGAACGTCAGCGCGCCCGCCGCGAACGCGGCGCGCAACCGGCGCGGCCCGCGTCGCGAGCTCGCGGAGTGCGACCTCGAGCACGTCGTCGGCGTCGAGCTCGCCCACGATGCGCGCCAGCTCTGCGTCGGAGAGCCCGGAGACGAGCAGCGAAAGCCACTGCCCCCCGCCGTCTGCGCGCTCGGTCGCGGCCCGGCTGCGGATCATGCGCACCAGCGCGCCGACGACGAGACCGCCGCCGAGACCGAGCGCGACACGACCTCGAGGCGCGTGAGCCAGGGCGGCCCCGCATCGGGCAGCTGCGACTTCCAGAGCGCGGAGAGGTCGGTCGCGCCCCCGATGAGCGCGACGAGCAGCGCGACGAAGACCACGCCGTACAGCGCCTCCACGCGGCGTCGCACGCAACGCGATGATCGTCGGTACCGCCGCGATCCAGACCGCGATCGAGACGAAGCTGCCGCCGAAGAACTGCACCGTCTTCGAAGACGTTGCTACCGGGTCGGGGGATCTCGAAGCCGATCGCGTGCGCCATGTCGGAGAGCACGAGCATCGCGAGGAGCACCGCCAGCACGCGCCACCACCTCGGCGTCAGCGCCACGACCAGACCGATGCCGAACAACACGACGATTGCCGGTACCCACGGCCAGCCCACTCGGACCGGGTACCCAGTCGAGCGCGACCGCGATCCGCACCAGCTGGTCGTTGTACTTGAAGTCGATCGTCTGCTGCGAGAGGTGCTCGAACGCGCCGGGCGGCCGCCGCGACCGGCGGCGGCGGCTGCGCGCTCATCCAGTGGATGCGGTGGTCGTGCCAGCGCGCGCTGTTCCCGCTCGAGATCTTCTTCCACTCCGGTGTGGCCGATACGGCGATGTGTCGATGTTCGGCGGGACCGATCCGCCCTGCTTCGTCTTGTTGATGTACGTGGCCTGCGAGTGCAGGTTCTCGAAGACACCGTTCGGCCCGATGCGGAGATACGGCCTCGCCCTGGTAGCCGAGGACGGTGATCTCGGTCGAGGTGCGGTTCGTGATCTCGAACTTGTTGCCGAGATCGACGACACGTGCGGTGATGCCCGGGATCTCGGGCGCCATCGCGACGATGTGGCTGCGGTAGTTCGTGGGCTTGGGCCCGGAGATGGTGTGCGCGGACGCGGGCGCCGCGGCCAGACCGACGAGCGCGGCCGCGACCACGGCGACCGCGGTGATCCGGAGGGCCAACCATCGGTGCACGGCCCCACGCTACGACGCGCGCCGGCCGGATCAGGGGCCGGGCATGCACAGAGTGCAGGGTGCGCGGGGTCGTAGTCTGAACGCCGGATGAGAGCAGGACGCCTGGTTCGGCTCGGCGTCGTGCCGGCGTCTTCGCGGGGATCATGCTCGTCGCGACGGCCGCCCCGGCCTGGGCCCACGCCATCTTGAAGAGCGCGGACCCGCCGCTGAACGGCGTGTCGGCCACCGTGCCCGCGCAGGTCTCGTTGACGTTCAACGAGAACGTCGAAGTCTCCTTCGGCGCCATCCGCATCTACACCTGCTCCGGCGCACGCATCACCACCGGCGCGCCGGGTCACTCGCCCAGCAGCGACCACACCGTGGTGGTGACGGTCCCCAAGCTCGCACCCGGCGTGTACCTCGTGTCGTGGCGGGTCATCTCCGCCGACTCGCATCCCGTGTCGGGCTCGTACTCGTTCCGTATCGGTACCGGCCCCCCGCCGAGCGTGAACGCGTGCGCGACCGAGACGAACGCCGCGAGCAGCAAGACCGTCGGCGTGTTGTTCGCCGTGGCGCGCACCGGCGTGTTCGCCGGCCTCGCGCTGCTCATCGGCGGCGCGGTGTTCCTCGTGTTGATCGCGGGCGGGAACCAAGCGCCGGCAGCTCCACCCGCAAGACGGTTTGGGTCGGCTGGTTCATCCTCGTGATCTCGACGATCGCGGCCCTGATGCTGCAAGGCCCGTACGCGGCGGGCGCGGGCATCGGCGACGCGGTCAAGTGGACCGTCGTGCACGCGGTGTTGAACACGCGCTTCGGCCACGTCACCGAGATCCGGCTCGCCTTACTCGTCGTCGCGTTCGCGCTGTTGCTCTTCATGCCCGAGATCGACCGGCGGAACACCGCACCGAAATGGTGGATCGGCGTGGGCTCCGTCGTCGCGATCCTGCTCGCGGGAACGCCGGGCTTCGCCGGTCACGCCGACACGGGGACCTTCACGATCTTCGCGGTACCTCTCGACACGGTGCACGTGCTCGCGATGAGCGTGTGGCTCGGCGGGTTGGCCGTGCTCCTCGTCGCGACGCTGAGCGGCGGCTTCAGCGGCGGGTTGCGCTCGGCCTTGTCGACGTTTTCCCGGCTCGCGTTCTGGTGCGTTGTGGCGCTCATCGTGAGCGGCCTGTTCGCGTCGTGGCGCCAGGTCGGCTTCCGACTGGTCGGCTACACCGGGACGAGCTACGGCCACATCCTGCTGATCAAGCTCGGGCTCGTCGTGTTGCTGATCGCGCTGGCTGCCGTGAGTCGTTCGATCGTTCGTAAGCGCCGGGCCGCGCCCGTCGACGCGCCCGACAGCGCAATCGCCGCCATCGACGAACGCACGGTGAAGGGTCTACGGCGCTCGGTCGCGGGCGAGGTCGCACTCGGTCTCGCGGTGCTGTGTGTCACTGCGATTCTGGTGAACGCGCAACCGGCGCGCAGCGCGCTCTCACCGAAGCTGTTCTCGGGATCGGTGAGCGCGGGTACCGGTAACGGGGCGATGATCATCGAGGTCACGGTGGACCCCGCACACACCGGTGTGAACGAGATGCACGTGTACACGCTCACACCCAAGGGCGCCGACCTCACCGTGCGCAACATCGCCGCGACGTTCCAGAGCTTCGACGGCTCGACCACGGTTCCGGGCAATCTCGTGAAAGCCGGACCGAATCACTTCCTGACGAACAACGCGACCTTCACGACGTCCGGGAAGTACAAGATGAGCGTTCAGGTCACCCAGGTGATCGACGGCTTCATCGTCCAGACCGCCGGCCTCTTCGTCGTACCAATTCAGTTAGTAAGGAGCGGCAGCGGAGCCGCGGCCACTACCCGCGCAGCTGCTCTGGCCGCGGCGCAGCGCGAGCGACCAATAAAAATGGTTGAGGAGCGGCAGCGGAGCCGCGGCCACTACCCGCGCAGCTGCTCTGGCCGCGGCGCAGCGCGAGCGACCAATAAAAATGGTTGAGGAGCGGCAGCGGAGCCGCGGCCACTACCCGCGCAGCTGCTCTGGCCGCGGCGCAGCGCGAGCGACCAATAAAAATTGCTACTTGTTGTCGCGGACGGCTTGGACGAGCTGTTCCGTCTGCTCGCGCTGCTCGTAGACCAGGCGGATGATCCAGTAGCGCAGGTAACGCGTGAGCGAGTTGCGCAGCCAGATGATGATGCCGACGAGCGCGAGCCCGACGCCGATCATCCCGAAGATCTCGGCTCGCAGCGCGCTGACCGCGGCGCCGTCGCCCTTGGCGTCGAGCGCGCTCCACCACGAGATGATCGCGATGACGAAGCCGAGGATCGTGAGGCCGATCCCCCACTGCGATCCCAGTCGCTCGGGGTTCGCGCCGCCGCCCGTCACCTTCAGCTTCCCGACCTCGGCCTCGAACTCGGCCAGGCGCGGACGACGACATCGTGCCGCCCGCGTCGGTCTGCTCGCTCAGTCATGACTGGGATCTCCTCATCGGGACGGCCTCACTCGGAATGACTCGGGGAATCACTGGGCGGGGCCGCGTGATCGGCGCCAAGATACGCGTCCGAGAGCTCGCCCGGCGATGCTCGCCGGCGGACCGGTGTGCAACAAGCGGCCGTGCAGCATGATCCCGGCCCGATCCGCGAGCCCGAGGATCTCGTGCGCGAACTGCTCGACGATCAGGATCGACAGGCCCGAAGCCGCGATCCGGCGCACGTGGTCGTACAGCTCCTCGACGATGATCGGCGCGAGGCCCATCGACAGCTCGTCGATCAGCAGGACGGCGGGCTCGGTCGCGAGCGCCCGCGCCATCGAGAGCATCTGCTGCTCGCCGCCCGACATCGTGCCCGCGGTCTGCTTGCGGCGCTCACCGAGCCGCGGGAACTGCGTGAAGGCGACGCTCGAGCACGTGGCTGTACGAGTGCCCGGTGTACGTGGCCATGCGCAGGTTCTCGGCCACGGTCAGGTTCGGGAAGATGCCGCGACCTTCGGGGATCAGGCACACGCCGGCGCGCGCCAGCGCGTCGGGCGTGCGCGCCGGTGACGTCGCGGCCGCAGAGGAACAAGCCGCCGGAGCTCGGCGTGATCTGCCCCGACGCGACGGCGAGCGTGGTCGACTTCCCCGCGCCGTTCGGTCCGAGCAGCGCGAAGACCTCGCCCGGCCTTGAGGTCGAGATCGATGCCGTGCAACACGTCGATGCGGCCGTAGCCGGCGCGTACCGCGGCGAGCTGGAGCACCGGAATCGACGGCCCGCGGCGTCGACCGGAACGAGGTCTTCTTCGAGCGAAGGTCACGGCGCCGTCTTCGCCGTGCCGAGGTACGCGCGCTGCACCGACGGATCGGCCTGGATCTCGGCCGGCGTTCCCTCGCGCGATGACGCGACCGAAGTCGAGCACGCTGATGTGCGTGCACGCCTCCATCACGAGCGGCATGTCGTGCTCGACGAGGAGCACGCGCGAGGCCGTCGGCGGTGAGCTCGTGCAGCAGCACGCCCAACGCGTCGGTCTCCTGCTCGTCGAGTCCCGACGACGGCTCGTCGAGCAGCAACACCTTCGGATCGGTGGCGAGCGCGCGGGCCAGCTCGACCAAGCGCGCGCTTCCGGTGGGGAGCGCTTCGACGCGCGTGTCGGCGACCTGCGCGGCGCCGACGCGCTCGAGCAGCTCGTCGGCGACCGTGCCGGAGTCGTAGCGCGACTTGGCCCAGCGGCGCCGCATCTCGAGCGCGACGAGCACGTTCTCGCGGGCGGTCAGGCTGCCGAACGCCTCGAGCCGTTGGAACGTGCGCGCGATGCCGAGGCGGGCGCGCCGGTACGGGCGCCGCCGCGTGACGTCGGTGCCGTCGAGCAGCACGCGGCCGCCGGTCGGCGCCTGCAGCCCGGTGATGACGTTGAACAGCGTGGTCTTGCCCGCGCCGTTCGGGCCGATGAGCCCGGTCACACAGCCCGCGGGCACCGAGAACGACGCGTCGTCGACCGCGAGCGAGCCGCCGAACTGCACCGAGACCTCTTCGATCTCGAGCAGGCGCCATGTCATCCGCTCCCGACGCCGGTGCGCACCGCGCGCGGAACGTCGTTGCTGATCCCGAGCCCGCGGTCGACGAGCAGAACGTCGGCCTCCGCGAACGGGCGCTCGAGGCCGAGCTCGCCGACTTCGGGCTCCGCGTTGGCCGCGGTCATCTCCTCGTAGTCGCGCCGCGGCGTCGTGCCGCCACGGCAGCAGCCGGGCAAAGCCCTCGCCGATCGGCACGACCGCGCCGGACGGGTTCTGGATGATGCCGAGCACCGCGAGCCCGGGCGCGAGGTAGCTGAGCCCGATCCACAGCGAGATGTGCCAGTCGTTCTGGACGATGACGCAGACCAGGCCGAAGACGCCCGCGAACAACGCGCCCGCGACGAAACCCGACGCCGCCGATGACGAGCGCGAGCACGATCGGGAGACCGGCGATCATCTCGAAACCCTGCGCGCCGCTCAGCGTGCCGAACGTCATCGCGAAGAACGCGCCCGCGAATCCGGCGATGCCGGCCGACAGCGAGAACACCGACGAGCTTGGTCTCGAGGACGTTCACGCCGACCGTCACCGACGCGGCCTCGCTGTCGCGCAACGCGACGAGTCGTCGCCCGAACGCGCTGCGCCGGAGCGCGACGACACCGATCCCGCATAGCCCGAACACGACCGTGACCAGGATGCAGGAACGACTTCGGCGACGAGAAGTCGATGCCCAGGATGTGCACCGGCGTCGACGGTGACGCTCGCCGGGACCGACCGCGAACGGTTGCGCGTAGAACACCTCTTCGACCATCGCCGCGAACGCGAGGGTCGCGAGCGCGAGATAGAGACCCTGCAGGCGCATGGCCGGGAACGCGAAGCAGCGCGCCGATCGGGACCGTGACCAGCGCGGCGAGGAACACCGCCCAGATGCTGCCGTGCGCGCCGCCGAGCCGCGGCATACGCGACCGCACCGATGCCCGCGAACGCGAGCGGCGCGAGCGACACCTGCCCGGCCCAGCCGGTGAGCGGCACGAGCGAGAGCGCGACGAGCGCGGTGCACATGCCGAGCGCGATGCGGTTGATGTTGGTGGGTCGTGCTCGAGAAGAACGCGGCTCAGCAGCGCCGATCGAACGGCGACGAGCACGCGCCATCCCGATCGATCGGTGTCGCGCACCGACGAGACGCGTTCGACCCGCCGACCGGGTTGATGCGCGCGAACTGGATCTCGGCCCGCGGCAGCAGCAGCAGGACGATGAACAGCATGATCGTCGGCAACGCGTCGGGCACGTTCGTCCACCGATCGGAGAACTTGAGGAACGCTCCCATCCACTGCGTCGCCAGCGCGAGGATCAGCGCGCCGAGGTACGTGAGCGGAAGGCTGCGCAAGCGGCCGACGACCGCGGCCGCGAACGCGGTGATGATCAGGAACGTCAGCGTGGTGGTCGACATGTCGGCCGTCTCCGGCGCGAGCAGGATGCCGGCCAGCGCGGCGAGCGAACAGCCGAGCGCCCACGCGAAGCTCGACAGCACCGCCGACCGGGCGCCGCCCAGTGCGGCGAGCTCGCGGTTGTCGACGACCGCGCGCATCGCGATGCCGATGCGCGTCCGGAACAGCAGGATGCCGCAGGCCGATCGCCAGCGCCGACGGCGACCATGATCGTGATGAACCGGTGCCACGTGAGCAGCACCTGACCGATGTGGAAGCCGCGGCCCTCGAAGAGCGCCGGCATCGAGTGCGCGTCGTTCTGGTTCCAGATCATGTTGGCCAGGCCGATGAACGCGAACATCAACCCGACCGTGACCATGAGCTGCACGACCAGGGGCTTGCCCTGGAGGTGGCGCATGATCGTCCGGTCGAGCGCGACGCCGAGCAACGGCGCGATCACGAGCACCACGAGCGGCAGAGCGATCACCTGCGGACAGCCGTGGTCGAACGGTCAGCTCCCAGTCGACGTACGCGAGGAACATCCCGATCGCGCCCTGGGCGAAGTTGAAGATCCCCGTGGTCGTGTACACGACGACGAGCCCGCTCGCCGACATCGCGATGATGCCCGCGAGCGGGAGCGCCAAGACCAAGAGGTTCGATCAGGCTCGTCCCGTTGACCGGGTTACCGGCCCACGCCGCCTTGCTGACGACGACGATGAACGACGATCGTCCCCGCCCAGACCAGCAGGTTCGACCACCGTTGCGACACGCCAGTTCTCCTTCGACACCGATCTACGACGAGCTCGTTCTAGCCGTGGTACTCCTTGGCCGCGTCGATCGTCAGCGCCAGCGCCGGCTTGTTGTTGTCGCAGTCGAACTGTGCCCGGCTCGGCCGGGTCGACCTGCACGAACTTGCCGTTCTGCACCTGCATGCCGACGAGGCACGTGCTGCCGATCTGGCGGCCGACGTCGATCTTGGGCGCCATGCCGTTGGCGTCGAAGTCGTGCATGTTGCGGATCGCGGTGAGCAGGTTGGCCCGGGTGATCGAGTTCGGGTCGCCGTTGTTCGCCTTCATCGTGTCGTTGACGGCCCGGGCGAAGATCTCACCGGCGATGAACGCCTGGGCGCCGAAGCCGTCGGGCGTCTTGTCGTACTTGAGGAACCCGTCGAGGTCGGCGTTCGAGCCCTTGTCCTCGAACGGCAGGAAGTTCAGCCAGACGTACTGGCCGTCGACCGCGCTGCCGCCCTCGTGAGATGAGGCGCTTGTCGTAGCACTGCACCGAGCAGTCCCAGACCTTGACCGTGTTCACGCCCTGGACCTGCGCTTCCTTGCGCATCGAGGACGGTGCCCTTGTAGTCGAGCGCCGTTGCGGGCGTACGTGGAGTTGTGCGACTTCAGCGCCTGCGCGACCTGGGTGTAGTCGGTCTGGATCGCAGTGCCGCTCTCACCGAACTCGGCGTCGCTCTTGATGCCCATCTGGTTCTCGGCCCGGAAGATCGGCATCGTCGACGCGATCGTCGACGGCAGGTCCTTCGGGATCACGAACACGCCGTGCAGCGCGGTCGGCGCCGTACTTCTTGAAGTAGTAGTCGTACTGCGTGTAGCCGACGTGGAACGTGCGCGGGCCCGTACCGCTGTAGGGGCACGACGAACCGGTCGGCAGCGTCGCGAACGAGACCGGCGAGCACTGCTGCGCGGCCTCGGTCTGCAGCTCGGCGATGTCGGGCAGACCCGTCGCCCTGCCGGCCTTGTCCTTGCACGTTGTTCATCGGCGGTGACGTCCTGCAGGAACAGCGCGGTGGTGCCGACGAGTCGCGATCGAGTCGCCGCACGCGGCCGCGACCGCGTTCGTCGGCGTCGGTCGGGCTCAGCTTGGAGTCGCCCTCTTTGACCACGACCTTGCGGCACGCGAGGCCGCCGATCGAGTTGATGTAGTCGCCCCAGGCCTTCATGCCGTCCCACGAACCCTTGAACAGGCCGGGCCGGATGGCGTTGTTCACGTCGGCGATGACCGTGACGGTGATCGTCTTGGGGGTGACCCCGACCTCGGTGCTCTTCAGCGGACGTGTGCAGTTCGCGCCGGTCGTGGTCGGCGTCGACGAGCTGGTCGCCGCCACCGCCGAGACCGCCGCTGCCCGTGTCCGAGCTGCCACTCTTGCTACTGCCGCCACCACACGCAGTGACAACGAGCACCAAAGCCGTCGCGAGGACGCACCAACGCAGCCGCATTCTTTCTCCCCCGAGGTCGCTATGACGGGCCGAAGCGTACGGACATTGTGCACGTGTGTCGATCCGGAAATCGGTGCAGGCCTTCGCGAACGTTCAGCAATCCGGCAGTAATCCGGTCGCGAACACCACATGAACACGCGTGCCGGACCCGCTCGCGGCCGCTGTAGGCATCCGTGGCCCGATGGCGGTCACGATCCCGGCTGCAGCGCTACACGTCGACGCGAGTTCGCGGCGCTCGAGAACGAGCGGCTCTGGCCGCGAGTGTGGCAGCTCGCGTGCTCGGTCGACCACGTCGCTCAGTCCGGGCGACTTCCACGAGGTCCGGATCGGGCCGCTCTCGGTGCTGCTCGTACGCGGCGACGACGGCGAGCTGCGCGCCTTCCAGAACGCGTGCCGCCACCGCGGGCAGTGCGCTCTGCGAGGGCACCGGCGCGGGCCTGACCGAGATCCGCTGCCCGTTCCACCGCTGGTCGTACGACCTGGCCGGGCAGCTGCGCGAGGTGCCGTCACGGCGCGAGTTCGGCGAGCTCGGCGCCGAGGCCGCCGACTCCGGCGTCGTTCCCGGTCCGGGTCGACACGTGGGGACCGCTCGTGTTCGTGAACCTCGACGGCCGACGCCGAGCCCCTCGCCGACTTCCTCGGCGCCGGTGCCCGACGACGCCGCGTGGGCCCGGGTCGACGAGTTCCGGTGCACCGCCGCGGTGTCGATCGCCGCGCCGTGCAACTGGAAGACGCTCATCGACGGGTTCAGCGAGACGTACCACGTACAGGGCATCCACCGCGAGATGCTGCCGATGTGCGACGACGTCAACGGCCCGCAGAGGTCTGGGACCGGCACGGCAAGCTCGCGCAGTCGTACGGGCTCCCGTCACCGCGCTCTGCGCGACCGGCCCGACGACCAGCACGGTCTGGGAAGGCGTTCGTCGAGGTGATGGGCGTGCGCGTCGGCAACCCGAGCAACGCGACGCCGGCCCCGCGCCCGCCGTCCCGAGCGGCGGCACGATGCGCGACTGCGATCGCGGAGATCGTGCAGCACGCGCGGCGTCGACGCCGGTCACGACTGGTTCGCGACACTCGACGACGGCCAGCTGCTCGACATGTCGCAGTACAACCTGTTCCCGAACATCACCGTGCTGGTGTTCGCCGACATGATGCAGGTCGTGCGGGCGCGGCCGGGCGCGAGCGCCCGACGACGCGTACATGGACGCGTTCTCGTTCGACCGGGTGGCGCCGGCCGACACGCGGCCGCGTACGAAGCCGTTCGACATCGAACTCGCACCCGAGCGGCGAGCTCCCGATCGGCCTGGTCCTCAACCAGGACTTCGCGAACTTCGCCCGCAGCCAGCGGGGACTGCACCAACCCGGCCTCACGCACCTGATGGTGTCGCCGACCGAGGAGTGCCGCATCGTCAACCTGCACCGGAACCTCGAGCGATTACCTCGAGATCAGCCCGACCGAGATCGGAGCTCGAGCCGCTACGTCCTAGGCACTCGACAGACACAACGGGTGCCGGTGTAGATCGTCGGCATGCACTTGTTGCAGTGGATGCACAACGATTCGCGGTTCGGGTCCTTCTGCATCTCGACGAGTAGATCGGGCTCGCGCAGCAGCGCGCGGCCGATCTGCACGAACGCGAATCCGTCGTCGAGAGCATGGGTGATCGTGTCGAGCCGGTTGATGCCGCCGAGCAACACGAGCGGCATCGACAGCGCTTCCCGGAACTGGCGGGCGTAGGGCAGGAAGTACGCCTCTTCGAACGGGTACTCCTTGAAGAACTTCCCGCCGAACAGCTTGATGCCGGTCTTGAGCACGCCCGGGAACATCTCGGCCATCTCCGCGACCGGCGCTTCGCCCCGGAAGAGGTACATCGGGTTCTCGAACGAGCTGCCGCCGGTGAGCGTCGAGCGCGTCGAGCGACCCGTCGGCCTCGAGCATCCGCGCGAACTGCGACGCTCTCCTCGAGCCAGAAGCCACCGCGTACGCCGTCGGTCATGTTGATCTTGGCGGTCACCGCGACATCAGAGCCCGCGGCTTCGCGCACGGCCCGCACGACCGTCGAGCGGGAAGCGGGCCCGGTTCTCGAGGCTGCCGCCGAAGTCGTCGGAACGCTTGTTCAACTTCGGCGACAAGAACGCGCTCAACAGGTAGCCGTGCCCGATGTGCACTTCGATCGCGTCGAAGCCCGCGTCGCGCAGCACCGCCGCGCCGTGCGCGTACTGCTCGACGATCGTGGCGATGTCGTCGGGGTCACTGCTTGCGTGCGGCGCATCCCGAGCGGGCTGAACACCCGCGACGGCGCGACCGCGGGCGACTTCGTCCCCATCGGGTTCGCGACCGGGCCCGCGTGGCCGATCTGCGCGGCGACGGCCGCGCCCTCGGCGTGCACCGCGTCGGTGAGCTCGCGGAGACCGGCGCCGACCTCGGGGTTGTCGAGCACGATCTGATGACCGTCGGTCGCTCCCGGCTCGGGTGATCGCGCAGTACGCGACCGTCGTCATGCCCGACGCCGCCCGCCGCGAACCGGCGGTGGAAATCGATCGAGCTCAGGCGTGACGACCCGCCTGGGCGTGCGGCCCTCGAAGGTCGCGGCCTTGACGATCCGGTTCCGCAGCTGAACCGGGCCGAGGCGGGCCGGTGCGAAGGGGTCGGTGCTCGACCATGCCCGGACCGTACTCTCGACGCGCCACAATGGCCCGGTGGATATCGAAGACTTCTATGGCGCCGATCCCCGCCGCCGGCACTCCGAAGAGCTCGAGTTCGGGAGCGACTGGCACGAAGGCGGCGCCCGCACGCAGGTGTCGTGGGTCGAAGTGACGGGCGAGCTCTACGCGATGCGCGACCCGTTGGGCCACCTCGAGACGCGACGCTGTTCGGCGACGCGAGAGCGTCGACAAGGTCACCGACGAAGACCTGGCTGTCGAGGTGCTCGGGACCGTCGCCGGCCGTGCGGCCGTCGAAGCGGTCATGAGCGGCTGGGAGGCGGCGATGGCGAACGGCCCCGACAGCCTGGCGTGGGTGCGCGACCGCGTCGCCAACGCCGCGTCGGAGCTCAACGACCCGCCTGCGGCTCCGTCGCGCGACCTCCCGTAGACCTTCCTTAGTCGGACCGTTCCCTAGCCGGAGTGTTCGACGCGCGCCGCGAGCTCGCGGCGCAGGACCTTTCCGACCTCGCTACGCGGGAACGCGTCGACGCGATGGAAGGCGACGGGGACCTTGTACGGCGCGAGGTGCGCGCGGCACGCGGCGACGAGCTCGGCGTCGGTCACCTCGGCGCGCGTGACCACGTACGCGACCGGCACCTCGCCGAGCCGGTCGTCGGCAACGCCGACGACCGCGGCGTCGGTCACGTTCTCGACGAGCCGCAGCACTTCCTCGACGTGCTCGGGGAAGACCTTGTTCCCGCCGCGGTTGATCACGTCGCCGGCCCGGCCTTCGATCCACACGAACCCGTCGGCGTCGATGCGCGCCAGGTCGCCGGTGTCGACGTAGCCCTCGGCATCGACCCGAGTCGGCATCGATGCCGACCGCGGTGGAAGGCGGCCGCACGAAGAGACGCGCCGATTTCCGTCCCGGCGTCGGCGCCCGTGTCGGTCTCGGCGCCGGTGGGGACGACGATCTTGAGCGCAACTCCGGGATGCGGACGGCCGACCGCGCCGATCTTGTCGGGGTGCTCGCGCGCGTCGGCCGCAGTCCAGCCGATGACCTCGCCGATCTCCGCCTGCCCGTAGCCGTTCAACACGACGACGCCGAACTTGTCGGCGAACCGCCGCGCCTGCAGGGGCGACAGCGGCGCGGTGATGCTGCGGACGTAACGCAACGGCGCGAGGTCGGTGACGTCGCGCGTCGTCCGACAGCATCGCCATCGCCGCGGGCGGCAGCACAGTCGAACGGATCGCGAAGCGGGCGACCAGCTCCGCGAACACGACGGGATCGAACCCGTCCATCACCACGATCTCGGCGCCGGCCCGCAATCCGAACAGCACGTTGTAGATCCCGGCATTCGAGGCGAGCGACACCGGCACGAGATTCGGCGCTCGGCGCGCGCGGCGCGCCGTCGGCCGCCCCGTCGCCGCCGCAGCGGTCCGAGCACGCGGTCGAGGAGCTCGAGGTAGTTCGTCGTGGGTGTGCAGCACCGGTTTCGGCGTGCCGGTCGTGCCCGACGTCCACGTGACGAACGCGACCTCGGGGTCGTAGGTCTGTGGGTCGGCCCGGAGCTCCAACCGGCGACACCCGACCGTCGAAGCCCGACGCGCCGACATGCAGCGGCCGGCGGGCGCGGTCGCGTCGAGCGCGTTCTGCAGCTCGCGGCTCGGGCGAGCGCGGATTGACCGGCACGAAGACCGCGCCCGCGAGCCAGACGCCGAACATGGCGGTGATCGCGTCGGGACCGTTCGGGAGCTGGACGGCGACCGCCTGACCGGGCGCGACGCCCGCGGCCCGCAACATGTCCGCCACCGCCCGCGCCGCGGTCCGGGCCTCGCCCGCGGTCAGCGCGAGTCCGGACCGTGCAGCAGAGGCTCGTCGGCCGATATTGGGGTGATCGATGAGCAGCGCGGCGAGCGTCACCAGGCCTGACCTGCGCCTTCTCGTACCCACAGGCGGTGTTGACCACCGCATCCCGCCGGACGCCGTTCGGCGGCCTGTCCGAGAATTCGCGTGCCGAGCGCCTAGGCTGTTCAGGCAGCTGTGTGGGCGATCTCGGCCTCGCACCGCCATTCTTCCACGATCGGCTGACGACACTTTCAATCATCTTGCGAGCGCGCGCCGGCGGGCCCAGCGCTCTCGCCGCCGGATGAGGAGACGACTATGGCAACTCGGCGAACGACCTCGAACAAGACGAGAGCGCGAGCGCTCCAAGCAGGCGAAGGCCACGGCCAAGCGCGAGCGGCGCCAGGACAAGTCACCGGACGAAGAGACGAAGACGTCGTCGAGTTCGACGAGAACTCGGCCACGACCGAAGAGCTCATCGAGCGCATCGCGGCGATGCACGAGCAGTACGACGGCGGCGCAGATCAGCTTCGAGGCGTTCGACGAAGAGAAGACCGAGCTGATGGCGCTCCTCACCGCGCGCCTGTCCGAATAGCTTCCGCCGACATATTTTTGCTGAGGCACCTCGGTTTCTGTCGAAGCATCTCGCGTCAAGGAGCGGCGTGAACTCATCGCTGACGGTACCGAGGCACGCCTGCGTGCCCGAGCGGTCACGCCGACGCGCATCGGCCGCGAGGCCGACGACAAGCTCAACGTTCGGCTCGTCGCTCGCGTTCTTCTTGTTGCACCTGCTGCCGTTCCTCGCGATCTTCACGGGCGTCACGCGCACCGCGCTGATCCTCGCGTTCGTCACGTTCACGACGCGGATGTTCTTCATCACCGCCGGGCTACCACCGGTACTTCTCGCACAAGTCGTACCGGCTGAATCGCGTGTCGGCAGTTCGTGCTCGCGTTCGGCGGCACGATGGCGTCGCAGAAGGGTCCGCTGTGGTGGGCGGCGCATCACCGCAACCACCACCGCTTCTCCGACACCGAACGCGACGTGCACTCGCCCAAGCGCGGCTTTTGGTGGAGCCACGTCGGCTGGATCCTCTGCGACAAGTACAACGAGGCCGACCGCAGCCAGATCCGCGACTTCGCCAAGCTTCCCCGAGCTGCGCTTCATCGACAAGCACGACTGGATCGGGCCCTGGACGCTCGGCGCGATCTGCTTCCTGATCGGCGGTTGGAGCGGCCTGCTGATCGGGTTCTTCGCGTCGACCGTGCTGCTGTGGCACGTCACGTTCACGGTGAATTCGGTCGCCCACGTGATGGGCCGTCGGGCGTACGAGACCGACGACACGAGCCGCAACACGCTGCTCGTCGCACTCGCGACGGGCGGCGAGGGCTGGCACAACAACCACCACCGTTACCCGTGGGCGGCTCGGCAGGGCTTCCGCTGGTGGCAGATCGACGTGACCTACTACGTGCTGCGCGCGCTGAGCTGGGTCGGCATCGTGCGCGATCTGCGCCCGGTTCCCGCCGCCGTCATCGACGAAGCGCGCGTCGCCAAGGCTCAACGTCGAGCTGCGGGTACTTCTCGCTCGTCGCGCTGACGAGGTCTGCCGTCCACACCGGATGACCGGGCGGCGGGAACCCGAACAACTCGAGCTCGCGCGGCGTCGACGACTCGACGAACTGCACCCACGACGGATGCGTCGCGTTCGACTGCACCGAGTGGTACCCGATCCAGTCGTTGCCCGCGACCTTGTAGCTGACGTTCAACAAGAAGCGATGGCTACCCGGCCGGGTGAGGTCGGTCCCGCGATGGAACACGTCGGGCCGGTAGACGAGCAGCGAGCCCCGCGCGCCCGATCGCGGCGCGTTCGCGCGGCGTAGATCTCGGGATCGCCGTCGGGCATGAAGATCCAGTTCGGTCGAACGGCCGACGCGAATCCTGGCGCCGGACGAGATGCGTCGGTGCGGTCCCCTCGTCGACGTCGGTCAGATACAGGAACGACTCGACGTGCCACCACGGCGGTTCCATGCGCGGCGGCAGGAACGAGTGGTTGCGGTCGGTGTGCATCGGCTGCTCGAAGTTCGCGTCGCCCGCGTACTTCGCGCTGATCTGCGTTTGGTACACGCGCAGATCGTCCGACTCCAGCGCGCGTTCCATGAAGTCGACGATCGACGGGATGCACGCACAGCCGGCTCAGGTTGCCGCTGCCGTAGAACGGGAATTGGCTGCGAGAAGCGATGCTGTTCGGGCCGGAACGCGGGCCCGGTCGGTGGGCATCTCGGGATAGCCGCGCCGGAGCTCGGCGGTGCTCCGGCCCGGCGGCCAGTAGCGCTCCGGGATCGGCGTGGAACTTCTCCGGGTCGGGAAACGCGTACTTGAGATCGGGCGTCGGCGGCATCGATCTCGTCGGTGTCGACGAGACCGTCGAGCAAGACCCATCCGTCTTCCCGCCACGCCGCGACCTCGTCGTCGCGAGCGAACCGCCCTCCCATTGCCGCCTCCCGATTGCTGTGCCCGGTACTCGCGCGCGCACCCCGTGCGCCGACGGATTACCCTTCGACCTTATGGCCGACAAGTCACCCAAGAAGTCGAACAGCAAGAAGCCCGGCAAGACGCTTGAAGGAGAAGCGCGCCGACAAGCAGGCCAAGCGCGACGACAAGCGTCCCGGCATCAGCGGCTAGTTCGTTTCCCAACTTCCGAAAGACACGGTCGCGCGCCGAGCGCGTGTACCGTCCGCGCGGTGCCGAACGCGACAACGCCTTTCCGTCGTCGCCGTACCGCGCTGTTCGCCTTCGCGCTGTCCGCGAGCGCATTCATCGCGCCGCTCTCGTCCTGGTCGGCGAGCGGCGCGGCAGGCACGACGCCGCAGACGATCACGTTCGGGACGCTGCCCGATCGCACCCTCGCCGATCCGGGCCTTCAGGTGGCGGCGACGGCCTCGTCGGGGCTGACCGTGCAGTTCACGTCGAAGACGACGGCGACGTGTACGACCTCGGGAGTCAACGGATCGATCATCTCGCCCGCGGCGGAGGGCATCTGCACGGTGCAGGCCGATCAGGCCGGCGACGTCACGTTCGCGGCGGCCACGCCCGTGCAACAGAGCTTCAACATCACCAAAGCCGCGCAGACGATCAGCTTCCCGCCGCTCGCCGACGTGTCCCTCGGACAGCTCGCAGTCACGGTGACGGCCACCGCGTCGCCGACGGGGTTCGCGGTCGTGTTCACCACGACGACACCGACCGTCTGCACCGCAGGCGGAACGCACGGCGCGACCATCACCTTGGTCGGCGGCGGCACATGCACCGTGCAGGCCGACCAACCCGGTAACGCGATCTTCGCGGCCGCGCCGTCGGTGCAGCAGAGCTTCGGTGTGGGGCGGACCTCGCAGGCGATCACGTTCGCCCCCCTCACCGACACGTCGATCCTGCAGTCGCCGGTGAGCGTGAGCGCGAGCTCGTCCGCGTTGCTGACCGTCGTGTTCAGCACGACGACACCGAACGTGTGCACGTCGGGCGGCACGAACGGGGCGACGATCACGCTCATCGCCGCGGGCTCGTGCACGGTCGAAGCCGATCAACCCGGTAACGCCACCTTCAACGCCGCCACGCCCGTACAGCGTTCCTTCAACGTCACCCGCGCGCAGCAGGCGATCTCGTTCACCGCGCTCAGCCCGCGGACGATGCTCCAGTCGCCGGTGGCAGTATCGGCCACCGCGTCGTCGGGCCTCGACGTCACGTTCTCGACGACAACGCCCGGCGTGTGCACTTCGGGCGGCACGAACGGCGCCAGGATCACGCTCGTCGCGGCGGGCCTGTGCACGGTCCAGGCCGACCAGGCGGGCAACGCGACGTTCGCGGCCGCACCACTCGCGCAGCAGAACTTCACCGTCACGAAGATCGACCAGACGATCACGTTCAATGCTGTCGCGGATCGCAGCGTGCTGCAGTCGCCGTTCACGGTCGCGGCGACCGCGTCGTCGGCGCTCACGGTGACGTTCTCGACGTCGACCCCGACCGTCTGCACGACGAGCGGTGGCGCCGTCACGCTGCTCACGCCGGGCGTCTGCACGGTCCAGGCCGATCAAGCCGGAAACACCACCTACAACCCGGCGCCGTCGGTCGGGCAGAGCTTCACGGTCACGAAGGCCGACCAGACGATCACGTTCGGTCCGCTCGGCAATGTGCCCGTTGGGCCCGCGATCACCGTGTCCGGCACGGCGTCGTCCGGGCTCGACGTGGTGTTCAGCACGACCACGCCGACGGTGTGCACCGCGAGCGGTACGAACGGCACGACGATCACACCCATCGCGTTCGGCACCTGCACGGTCCAGGCCGACCAGGCCGGAAACACCACCTACAACGCCGCGCCGTCGGTGCTGCAGAGCTTCGGTGTGGGCAAGACCGATCAGACCATCACCTTCGGCGCGCTGGCGACGGCGCCCGTAACCCAGGCTCCGATCACCGTCGCGGCCACCGCGTCGTCGGGGCTCGTGGTGACGTTCTCCACCAGCACGCCCAGCGTGTGCACGAGCAGTGGCAGCAACGGTGCAACGATCACGATCGTCAGCGCGGGAACGTGCCGCGTTTCCGCGGACCAAGCCGGCAACGGCGCCTTCAATCCGGCCGCCACAGTGACGCAAAGCTTCACTGTTGCGAAGATCGCGCAGACGATCACGTTCGCCGCACTCGCGGGCCAAAAGCTCGGACACGCGCCGATCACGGTGACGGCCGGCGCGTCGTCGCACCTCGCGGTCACGTTCACCACGGCGACGCCCGCGGTGTGCCAGACGAGCGGCGCGGGCGGAACGAAGGTGGCGCTGCTCACTGCCGGAACCTGCACGATCCGGGCCGACCAAGCGGGCGATGCAACCTTCCTGGCCGCGCCGACGGTGAGTCGGAGCTTCGTCGTCTCGAACGTCGTGGTGGCCAAGCCCCGCTCGGGCTACTGGATGCTCGGCGCCGACGGTCACGTGTACGCGTTCGGCGACGCGCCCGACCTCGGCTCGACCGCGTCGCCCGCGGTCGCGTTCGCGGCGCGGTCCGACGGCACCGGATATTGGGTCGTCGACACCGCCGGGAACGTGCACGCGTTCGGTACGGCCGCGATCCGCGGTAGCCGCCCGGTGCTTGCGCAGAACGAGGTCGTGTCGACCATCTCGGGCACACCTTCCGGCGACGGCTACTGGCTCTTCACGAACCGCGGACGCGTCTTCGTGTACGGCGACGCGCACTTCTTCGGCGACATGAGCGCGGTGCAGTTGAACGGACCGATCGTCGCATCGATCGCGACACCGACGGGCCGCGGCTACTACCTCGTCGGCTCCGACGGCGGCGTGTTCAGTTTCGGCGACGCCCGCTTCCACGGCTCGATGGGCGGCGCGCACCTCAACCAGCCGATCGTCGGCCTCTCCCCGACCCCCGACAATCACGGCTACTGGCTCGTCGCCTCCGACGGGGGTGTGTTCGCGTTCGGTGCGCCGTTCCGCGGCTCGCTCGGCAACGTCGCGTTGAACAAGCCGGTCAACGGACTCGTCGCGTACGGCAACGGCTACCTGATGGTCGCGTCCGACGGTGGTGTGTTCTCCTTCTCGAACAAAGCGTTCGTCGGCAGCCTCGGCGGCAACCCTCCCGCCGCCCCCATAGTCGGCATCGCCGCCTTCACCACCCCCTAATCCGCGTACCGTCGTGAGTTAGGTGCCATATACGCACCTAACTCACGACAGTTCGAGGGGTGGGGCGTAGGTTTGGGGGCGTGGACGTGAACGCGACGGACGTTGTGCGGCGGGGGTTGCTCGACGGCGAGCAGCTCGCGGCGCTGCAGGCGTGGACGGACGAGATCGAGGCGTGGCCGACGGGGTCGCACGTGTGGGGGCACTACGCCGAACACACCGAACGCGGTCCGCGCATCTGTCGGACCGAGAACGTCTCCGCGTGTCATCCGGGGATCGCCGCGCTCGTGTCGGGACCGATTGCCGACATCGCGGCGACGAGCCCGAACATCGGCGAGCCCGTCACCGCGTTCAAGGACAAGCTCAACTACAAACAGCCCGGCGGCGCAGGGTTCAGTCCGCATCAGGACAAGGTCGCGTATCCCGGCGCGGGGCGCGTCATCTCGATACTGGTTGCGATCGACGACTGCAGCCTCGAGTCGGGTTGTCTCTGGCTGGCGGGCGGCGTCGACGAAGTGCTCGCCGTCGACGATCGGGGCGTCGTCCGCGGCGACGTTGCGCAAGAGCTCGACTGGTTCTCGGCCGAGCTCGAGGCGGGCGACGCGGTGTGCATCGACGGGTTGGCGCCCCACTACAGCGAGGCGAACCGGGGCAACCGCCCGCGCCGCGTGCTGGTGGCGAGCTACGCGCCCACGGCGGAGAACTACACCCGCGCGCACTACTACGCGCAGCGCCGTGATCGGATGCGCACCGAGACCGAGCGCGACGGTCGTTTCCGGATCAGCACGCTCGCCGACTTCGACGGTGCGGAAGTGGCCACCGAGGCCGCCGTCGACCACTGCACCCACCCGTAAGGCGCTCCTCCCCGGCCCAACCCGGCCGAGCCCCTTCCACCGGCTGCAGGAGCCGTGAAAGACTCGGGCCATGACGATTCGATACGGCGCGCGCCCACCCGAACAGCAACGGAACCGTGAGGTCGAGGCGACCTCCGCCAAGATCTGGTCGACGGCGGTCACCGTCGTGTGGGAGACCGATCTCGACGCGATCCGCGCGGTGCTCCCGCCGCCGCTGGAACCGTCGGAGGCGCTCGCGCGCATCCGGTTCGCGACCGTCGACATGGGCACCGGTATCCCGGTCTTCGGCGCGGGCTGGTTCGGCGTGCGCGCTCGGCACGGACGCGTCGAAGGCGAGTACGCGTTGTTCATGCCGATGACGACCGAGCAGGCGACGGTCGGCGGCCGCGAGACATTCGGCGAGCCGAAGAAGATCGGCGGGGTCACGATCGACATCACCGACGATCACGTGAACGCGCGCTTCGATCGCATGGGCTTCCCGTTGGCCGCGGTCGAAGGCACGCTCGGCGCGGCCGTCGACATCCCGGTCAAGGACAAGGTCGACTTCTACTTCAAGATCAGCCCGTCGCCCGACGGCAAAGGCTTCGACACCGAACCCGCGCTCGTACACGTGCGCCGGCGCGAAGAGGCGCGCGACGGCCGGACGATCGACGGCACACTCGCCCTGCACGACTCGCCCCTCGACCCGATCGCCGACATCCCGGTCGGGCGCATCGTCTCGATGCAGTTCGCGCAGGTTGCCACCACGCAGGAAGCGGAAGTGGTCGAGCGCGTCCCCGCCGACTGGCTGCTCCCCTACGTGCACCAGCGCTACGACGACTTGTCGGTGCTCGGCAAGCGGGACAAGAAATGAGCGGCACGGCCGACGCGAATCAGCGCTACACGATCATCTCCGCCGACGCGCACGCGGGCCTGCCCTGCGAGGAATACCGGCCGTATCTCGACAGCCGCTACATCCCGCAGTTCGACGAGTTCCTCGCGGAGCGGCAGGCGAACCGCGACCAGCAGATGATCCTGAACTACGACTACATCAACGAGTGGGAAACCACCCACGAAGAAGGCCTGCGCGGCGCGTACGACCCCGCGCAACGCGACAAGGAGATGGACGCCGACGGTGTGGCGGCCGAGGTGATCTTCCCCGACGCCGACGCGATCACCGGCATGGAATCACCACCGTTCGGTGCCGGCCTCTCCGCGGGAATGATCGAAGACCCCGAGCTCGCGTTCGCGGCGCGCGCGCGCACAACCGCTTCCTCGTCGACCTGTGCGCGGAGAGCCCCGAGCGCCGCGCCGGTATCGGCCTCGTGCCGATCACACACAGCGTCGAGCGCGCGGTCGCGGAGATCGAGTGGCTCGCCGACAAGCCCGGCATCGGCGGGATCATGATCCCCACGATGTGGCGCCACCACACGCCGTACAACGACCCGTCGTACGACCCGGTATGGGCCGCGTGCGAAGCCGCGAACTTGCCCGTGCACACCCATTCGGGCGAAGCGCCACGTGAAGAGATGAACGAGTTCATCGGCATCTACCTCGCCGAAGTCGTGTGGTGGACGCACCGACCGATCTCACATCTGCTCTTCAGTGGCGCGTTCGAACGCTTCCCCGGACTCAAGTTCGTCGTCACCGAAGGCGCCTGCTACTGGGTCGCCGACATGAAGTGGAAGTGGGATCAGTATCTCGGCGGCGGCCACACCACGAAGAAGATGGCCGCGCTGATGAAGGGCATCCTGTCGAAGCTGCCGTCGGAGTACTTCGGCACGAACATCTTCGTGGGCGCGTCGACGATGTCGAAGGAAGAGATCCGGCGCCGGCACAGCATCGGCTGCGACGTGGCGATGTGGGGCACGGACTATCCGCATCCGGAAGGTACGTGGCCGCACACGATCGCGCGGTTGCGCAGCGACTTCGGCGACGTGCCGATCGGCGACGCCCGCCAACTCCTCGGCGAGACCGCGGCGAAGTGCTACGGCTTCAATCTCGACGCGCTGCGCCCGATCGCGGAACGCGTCGGACCGACGCCGAAGGACCTCGGCCAGGATCCCGCCCTCGTCACCACGCCCGAAGAACTCCGTCGGGCCGAGTGGTGGAAGGACGAATACCACGTGAAGTGGAGTGGTTAGTTAACGATCCTTATTGGTCGCTCGCGCTGCGTGCCGGCCAAAGCGGCTGCGCGGGTGATGCCCGACGCTCCGCTGTCGCTCCTTACCAGGCTTTGACGATCTGCTCCGCGTCGAACGCGTTGCAGGTGGAGTCGGAGGGGTAGTCGGCGGGGTCGAGGGGTTGCAGGACTTCGGCGACGGTCGGACCGATCTGGTCACCGATCACGCGCAGCGCGTCGAGGTCGAAGCCGTAGACCTCGGCCGCGGTGGTCTCGAGCATCATCCGCGTCTCGGCCGGCGGGCAGGGCGCGAACGCGGCGCGCAACGCTTCGGTCGTGTACGGGTACGAGCCTTCGGAGTGCGGATAGTCGGCGCCCCACATGATCCGGTCGACACCGACGTCGTAACGCAACGCACTCTCCGAAGGACGCAGGAAGCTCGCGCCGACCCAGAAGTTGCGCTGGAAGTATTCGCTCGGCGTCAACGACATCGCACTGGCGACCGCGCCGAAGAAGACGGCCTCGGCCGCGCCACCGTGTGTCATCCGGCGGTGGAACCAGTCGAGTGTGTCGATACCGCGCGGGATCCAACTCGTGCCCTGTTCCGTGAGCACGATCCGCAGGTTCGGGTGGCGCTCGAGCACGCCGCCGAAGATGAGATGCCACACCGCGCGGTGTGAGAACCAGGCCAGTTCGATCAGCATGATCGCCCGCGCCGCTTCGGCGTCGCCGAAGTCGGGCAGACCGCTGCCGCTGTGCACGTTCAAAACCACGCCGAGCTCTTCGCAGAGATCCCAGAGCGGTTCGTACACGGGATCCCACAACGGCGCGATCGCGGAGTTGGGTGGCACGTTGGGCAACAAGACGCCGCCGAACACGTCGAGGTTCTGCTTGCCCCATCGCACTTCGGCGAGCGCGTCGTCGACGTCGTTCAAGAAGATCTGCGCGAGCCCGGCGCGGCGGCCCGGTGCGGCCCCGCAGAAGTCGGCCATCCAACGGTTGTGCGCCTGCAGCCCGGCCCAACGGTGGTCGTAGTCGGCCGCGGTCGGCTCGAGCGCGGTCAGGTGGCTCTGCGCGAAGAACGGCGGCACGGTGTTGGGGAACAACACTTCGGCCGCGAGACCCTGCGCCTCGGTCTCCTTCAAGCGCCGCTCGCTGTCCCAGTTGCGGTACGCGGTCGGGGCCTGCAGGTCGGCGTACGGGTTGACGTACGCGGCGGCCCACGCGTCGAACTCGTCGTGCCAACGCGACGCGAGGTACGGCTTGTACTCGTACAACTCCGCGCCGGCATGACCGTCGACCGAGATGATCGTGTACTTGCTCGAATCCTGCACCTCGGCCACGGCGTCCTCCCCTGTCAACTGGGAAGAACGCTAGCCCGCGACGACGGGGCCCGGGCCGGGCGCGGGCGCGATCCGCGGTGTCGTGAGGGGTGCGTTGCCCTGCGCGTCGATGCGGGCCCGCAGTTCGGCGATCGGCAGCGCCTTGGCCCACAGGTAACCCTGCGCACGTGGGCAGCCGAGCTCGACCAGCAAGCCCGCTTGCTCCGGGTGTCTCGACACCTTCGGCGACCACGTCGAGCCCGAGGTCCTGCGCAAGCCCGATGACCCGGCGGACGATGGCCGCGTCGCGGGAATCGCGCGTGAAGTCGGAGATGAAGGTGCGGTCGATCTTGACCCGATCGATCGTGAGCGAGCGCAACAGCGTGAGCGACGAGTGACCGGTGCCGAAGTCGTCGAGCGCGACCTTCACCCCGAGGTCACGCGCCGCCGCGATCTCACGAGCCGCGGCCGCGACGTCGGGCAGAACCGCAGTCTCGGTGATCTCGAGGCCGATGAGGTTCGGGTCGCAACCCGTGCGTTGCAGCAACTCTTCCAGCTGCTGCGCGGGCTTGCCGCGGGTCAGGTGCGTGGCCGACACGTTGCACCAGATGCGGAAGTCGTCGCCGAGCCCGGCCGCCGCGAGCTCGCGCGCGTGTCGTGACCGCGCTCGGCCACGATCGCGTCGTCGAGCGCGAACACGAGTCCGGTCTCCTCGGCGAGCGGCACGAACTTCCACGCGTCGAGCACGCCTCGCTCCGGGATGGTCCCAGCGGGCCAACGCCTCCGCGCCGACGAAGAGCCCCGTCCGCAGGTCGACCTCGGGTTGGAACCAGGCGACGATCCGACCGTCGGAGATCGCGCCGCGCAGCGCGTGCTCGTCGTCGAGCCGCGACTCGATCGCAGCGCGGAGCTTGATGTCGAAGACCTCGATGCGGTTCGCGACCGGTCTGCTTGGCCCGGTACTGCGCGGCATCGGCGAACGAAAGCAGCGTCTCCGGCGTCGTCGGTCGTGTCGAGGTTCGTCGCCACGCCGATGCTCGCCGACACGTTGATCAGACGATCACCGACCTGGAACGGCTCCACGAAAGACTGCCGCGACCCGCTCCGCGATGACGAGCGCCTCACCGTTGCTATGCAGCTTGTCGAGCAGCATCGTGAACTCGTCGCCGCCGAGGCGGGCGAGCACGTCGTTGGTCCGCAACATGCGCGTGCACGCGCTCGCGCGATCTCGACCAGGAGCATGTCGCCCGTTGCGTGCCCGAGCGAATCGTTGACGACCTTCAGCCGGTCGACGTCGAAGTAGAGGACACCCACGATCGTGCCGTCGCGCCGGGCATCGCCCACCGCGCGACTGCAGCAGGTCGACGAACGCGGCGCGGTTCGCAAGCCCGGTCAGCTCGTCCCGGAGTGCGCGCCGGGTGAGCTCGGCGTTCGCCTCGCGGAGCTGCGCGTTGGCGTCGTCGTTGATCTCGCGGAGCTGCAGCTCGCTGACGACCACACCGTGTACCTCGTGGTGCAGCGAGGTCATCACGATGAAATAGATCGGGACTGCGAATCCCGAGCAGGCGCGTCACGCGATCGCTCGACGACATGAACACGATCGCGATCGGAACGAGCATCGGAATCTGCGGTGGCGTAGAAGTAGAGGCGGCGCGCCGCAGTGCCGACGACGTAGGTGGCCGAGCAACCGAGCACGAACAGCAGGTACACCGCGCGCAGGTCGACGCTCTGCGGTCCGGGCAGGGCAAAGATCGCGGGCGACGACCCACGCGATCGACACGAGAATCCCGCACACCAGCGCGGGCGTATATCGATAGAAGACTTCGCCTCGGCGGCGCCGCCGGAGATAGCTGGTCGCCGCGAGCATCGTGGCGACGTCGGCACCGACACGAACACGACGAAGCACGACACGCCGCGACGCCGGGACCGAACTTCCGAGAATCACGGCCAGCAGCGTCGACGCGGGTATGCCGAGCAGCGAGCTGCGCCACTGCGCACGAATGACCTGGTCGAGGCACGCCGCCCGCGCGGCGCCACTCAGAGGGGTCCCGCTCACGCGTGCGATATCGGGCGCCCAGCCACTCCCCTTGACGGTGGCTGACGACGGCCGTGACCTATGCCGATGCGGTTATGCCCGTATTCGGGATAGCATCGATTTCGACGGTCGATTAGCGCTCGTTCTGGAGCGAACCCGGGAGAGCTCGTTCGAACCAGTCGGGCTCGAGGAGGGCGAGGTGCAGCTCCAGCGGGTCGACGGCCTGCGATGGGCGAGCCGGCGTGGCGGAAGCTCGGGACCGGGAGCGACCACAGTCTCGACGCGCAGCCCGGCGGCGACCGCGGGCAGCGCGAGCGCAGCAGGAGTGTCCCGACGAACGTGGTGTCGCAACCGGAGCAACGTGCTCGGTACGACCAGCTCTGGTCGTCGACGCAGTTGCGGACCACGACCCGGTCGGCACGAACCCGAACGACGCCGCACGCCGGGCAGGTGACCCGCACCCAACGGGAGATGTTCGTCCGGATGTCGTGACGGTTCGCGCCGGACGGCGCGGGCACTGCCACAGGGACGGGCTTTACGGGGGCCCCGCGAGTGTCCGGTCGTTCATGTCTGCTTGCCTCCTGCTCGGTGGCTGACCTGGTAACTGCGAGGCGCCGAAGAGAAGCATGCGCTGCGCCCGTGTTCCAGGTGTCACCGCCGACATGACCCCGCCGCGATACCACTGACCGCGACCTACGCCGAATCCGCGAGTGCAGACGCGCCCGGCGAATACGTCGGCGCCGCGGTGCACGATCTCGCTCGGGCCGCATCGACTGCGCGACTGCGTCGTCGTAGGAGATGCTGGCCCGTCGGCAACGAGCTCGTTGAGCGCGGTCTCGAGCGTGATCATGCCTTCGGACCGCCCGCTGCGGATCACGTTGCGCAACTGGTGCGTGCGGCCCTTCACGAATGAGGTTGCGCACCGCGTCGTTCGCGACGAGGAGCTCGAACGCGGCGACGAGGCCGCCACCGATACGCGGCAGGAGCCGCTGCGACACCACGGCCGCGAGCGACGCCGCGAGCTGCACGCGGATCTGCGTCTGGCGTTCGGGCGGGAACACGTCGGAGATGCGATCGAGCGACTGCGACGCGTCGTTGGTGTGCAGCGTGGCGAACACGAGGTGACCGGTCTCGGCGAGCGTCAACGCGAACTGAATCGTCTCCGGGTCGCGCATCTCGCCGACGAGGATGACGTCGGGGTCTTCCCGCAACGCCGATCGGAGGGCGCGGGCGAACGACTGCGTGTCGACACCGACTTCCCGCTGGTCGATCGCGGCGACCCGATGTTGGTGCGTGTATTCGATCGGGTCCTCGATGGTGAGGATGTGCACCGGACGGCGCACGTTGATGTGCTCGATCATGCGACGCGAGGGTTGTCGACTTGCCCGATCCGGTCGGGCCGGTGACGAGGACGAAGCCCTGCTTGAAGTCGCACGCCGCCGCGAGCATCGTGCGGGATGCCGATCTCCCCCGGCGTCGGGACCGCGAGCGGGATGGCGCGCACCGACATTGCGAGATCACCGCTGCGGAAGAAGCAGTTCGCCCGGAAGCGATGTGTGTCGGCGTACGCGAAGGAGAGGTCGAGGTCGCGTTCGGCGTGCAGCTTCTCCAGGAGGTCGGGCGAAAGGAGATCGCCGATGATCTCAGCGCAACTCGCGGCGCGCAGCACCGGCGCGCCCTTGATGGGTACCAGCCGGCTGTCGACGCGGACGCGTGCCGGCGAACCCGGCGTGAGCAGCAGGTCGGTCCCGCCGAGGCGGATGACCTCTTTCAGGTAGATCTCGATCGAATCGACCTTGACGCCGATTATCGTCATCGCAGTCACTTTCGTGGTGCCACTCTCGAGAGGAGCTGCGACTCCTCCCGAGACCGACAAGTGTGGTTACGGGCAGGTCGCGCCGTAGATCCCCGTGAGGTTCGAGTAGGTCGGGGTGAAATTCGACGCGCTTCCAGTTCCGGATGCGAGCAACTTCGCAGTTTGCAGCAGGACAATCACCTGCGGCCCGGTGGTGGTCGTCGTTCCGGGATACGCGTTGTTCTGCGCGAAGTACGCCTGCGTCGCGGTGTTGATCGTGCGCACCTCGATGGTGCACGCGCTCGATTTGCTCGTGTTGGTGATGCCGCCGACGGCGAACACAACGACCGCGGCGAGCACGCCGAGGATGACAATCACGACGAGCAACTCGACGAGCGTGAACCCTCGTTCGAGCAAGTTCTTGTCTTCGAAACTGATCTGGCTGGGACTTCGCACTTCAATAGCCTCCTGAAAGGGCAGCACGATTGCTGCCGGGTATGACGAACGAATCGACGGAACTGGCTCAGGGGTCGGAACCGTGGCGAACCACCCCCTTGCACGTGAGCGTCATTTGATGTTGCTCAGCGAAGGCGCGGAATAGATGCCGTACATCGCCTGCACGAGGGCGATGGCGACGAAGCCGACCACGACACCCATGACCACGATCACCGCGGGCTCGAAGAGTGTCGTGAGCTTCTTGAGCTTGTACTCGAGCTCTTTGGAGTAGTAGTCGGACGCGTTCTCGAGCTGCACGTCGAGCGTTCCCGTGTTCTCGCCCACGCGCATCATCTGGATCGCGGCTTCCGGGAACAGCCCGGTATCACCGATCGGCCCCGCGAGTCCTTCGCCTTCGAGCATGCGCACCTGCGCGCTCTGCAGACCTTCTTCGAACACGCTGTTGTTCGCGCCGCGGATGGCCGCGGCCATTGCGTCGGGGAGCGGAACTCCGGCGCGCGACATCGCGCCGAGGATGCGCGTGACGCGCTCGACCACCGAGTAGAGGACGATCACCTTGACGAGCGGGATGCGCAGCGTCACCCGGTTGCGGATGCGGCGGCCGCGTTCGGTCTTCCACACCCAGACTCCGACGGCACCCATCGCCGCGAACCACACGACGTAGAGCCACCAGTAGGTCTTGGTGAAGTTGGCGATCCCGATGAGGATGCGCGTCGTCAGCGGGCAACTTCGCGCCGAGGCCGCTGAAGAAGGTCGCGAACTTCGGCAACACCCACACCGCCAGCACCGCTACGGTCACGAACGCCATGCCCAGCACGACCATCGGGTACGCCAGCGCCTGGTTGATGCGGCTGCGGGTGTCGAGATCGCGTTCGAGATAGTTCGAGACCTGCACGAGCGCGAGGTCGAGGCGGCCGGTCGTCTCCGCGGCCTTGATGATGCCGAGGTAATACGGCGGGAAGAGGTTCGGCGTTGCGGGCGAGCGCGTCGGAGAACTGCGTGCCCTGGGAGATCGCCTCGACTCGCCTCCGCCGAGCACCTCCTGCCAATGCCGGTTGGTAGCTCGACCCGCGCGATCACCTGCAGGCCGTCGGTGAGCGGGATGCCGGCTGCGACGAACGCGGCCATCTGGCGCGAGAAGTTCATGATCTCGGCCCGCTTGACCCGTTGCTTCGTGACCTCGATGGACAGCAGGCTCTTGCGCGCCCGCTTGATCTTCTGCACCTCGAGGTTGCGTTCGAGCAGCTCGTCGCGCGCGAACGTCTCGCTGATCGCGTCGATCTCGTCTTTGACCTTGGTGCCGTCGGCGGCGACGGCGGTGTAGCGGAATCGTGACACTGCTTGTCCTTGGCCTTGGAGCTAGAGCACGTACACGGTGCGGAGCACCTCGGCGATCGTGGTGACGTTCGTCTCGACGAGATCGACGGCCTGGTCGCGCAGCGTGCGCATCCCGACTGCGGCGGCCGCGTCGCGCAGCGTCGGCGAGCGAAGCACGCGCCACGATGAGCTCTTTGAGCGTCGTCGGTGATCGGCAAGACCTCGTAGATGCCGATGCGGTCGTAGTAACCGGTCTGGCCGCACACGTTGCAGCCGCTGCCGTGCACGAAATCGGTCTTGTCGGCGCTGCCCGCCCGCGACAGGTCGTAGAAGGCGCGCTCCTCCGGACGTCGGCTGAGTACGCCGCGATGCAGTCCGTGCAGATCTTGCGGATGAGCCGCTGCCCGACGACGCCGAGCAGCGACGACGCGACGAGGAAGGGCTCGATGCCCATGTCCATGAACCGGTGGAGCGCGCTCGTGGCGTCGGTTGCATGCAACGACGACATCACGAAGTGCCCGGTCATCGCGGCCTGCACTGCGATGCGCGCGGTGTCGACGTCACGGATCTCGCCGACGAGGATCGCGTCGGGGTCCTGGCGCAGGATCGCGCGCAGACCGTTCGCGAACGTCACGCCCGCCAGCGGGTTGATCTGGATCTGGTTGATCGACGGGAAGACGTACTCGACCGGATCCTCGATCGTCATGATGTTGATCTCTTCGCGGTCGATCTCCGCGAGCGTCGCGTAGAGCGTCGTGGTCTTGCCCGACGCCGGTCGGTCCCGCGCAGATGACCATCCCGTACGGCGACTTGATCAAGCCGCTCGTATTCCGCGTAGCGTCTCGTCCGACATGCCGAGCTCGGCCAGCGTCAGCAGCGCGCCGGGTCCGGTCGAGCAGTCGCATGACGCACTTCTCGCCGAAGACGGTCGCCGTCGTCGACACCCGCACGTCGAGGTCGTGCCCTTCGACACGTGATCTCGATCTGGCCGTCCTGCGGCCGGCGCCGTTCGACGATGTTCATGTCGGCCATGACCTTGATGCGGCTCACGAGCGGCGGTGGCCATCGAGATCGGAAGCGACAGCACCTCGTGCAGCGCGCCGTCGGTGCGGACCCGCACGCGCACCCGATCCTGTTGCGGTTCGATGTGCACGTCGGAGCCGCGGTCGCGCACGGCCTGCTCGAAGATCAGGTTGACGACCTTGACGATCGGCGCGTTCTCGTCGACCGCGACTTCCGGCGCCGTTCGTGCCCGACGTGGCGGCCGCGCTCCTCGGTGCGCTGCGCGAACTCTTTCAGCGCGCCGCTGATCTCGGCCTGGTTGAGGTACGCGCGGTCGATCGCGTAGGCGACGTCGGCGGGCGGCGCGACGAGCGAGCCGCACCGGGCGTGTGCAAGAGCGCGATGAGCTTCGCCTGCAGCTCGCGGTCGAGCGGATCGGCGATCGCGACCTCGATCCGGCCGCCGACCTTGCGCAGCGGCAGCGCGCCGAGGGCCGCGTGCTTCCTCCTCGGTCATGCAGGCCGACGATCGCGATGTCGGGCCGGGCGCGCGAGAGGTCGACTGCTTCGAGCCCGACCTGTTCGGCGAGCGCGGAACTGAGCACGCGTTCGGAGATGACGCCGAGCTCGACGAGGATCTCGCCGAGCCGTTTGCCGCCCGACGTCTGCGCGCCCAGCGCGTCGCGGAGCTGTTGGCCCGAAAGATCGCCCCGCTCGACGAGCAGACGCGCCGAGCGGTGTCATCGGCGCCTCGACCGCGGGCGCACCCGGGTCGATTCCGCGGTCGTCTCGTCGGGACCGCGCCCGGATCCACCCCGGGCGCGGCGGGGCCCGCCGGCTCGTCGGGGATCAGTTTCAGGTTGCCTCAGACGGCATCGACGGGAGTCACTCGGGCGGTCGCCGGAGGATCGCTGCCGGTGAACGACCCGACAGTGTCTGCTTGCGCGCGTAACGAGACCGTGACGAGTCCGCAACCGAGCCCGCACGGTTCAACGGCTGAGCATGAAGTCGACCGCGCCCGTCGGCGTCGGCCGAACCGAAGAAGCGCGCGGTCCCGAACGCCGCGACCGAGCCGTCGAGGCCGAGCAGGTAGTAGCCGTCGCTCGACGGCACCGCCCGCATGCGCACCGTCGGTGCATACGAGCCGCCGGTCAGGCCGCAGTGCTCGGCAAGCTGCCCTCGAACGGCACCCCGAACGCGAAGATGCCGCCGTCGGACGCGACCAGCCAGTAGCCCCGGCCGTCGGCGCGCGCTCGCCATCGACATGACCGGCGCCGACAGCTTCATGCCGCCGGTCGATCCGTGGAACCGCGCGTCGCCGAACGAGAAGACGCCGCCGTCGGCCGCGACGAACCAGTAGCCGTTCCGCTCTCGGTGATAGCGAGGTCGAGCACGCGCGCGTTCAGATGCATCGCCGCCGGTCGACCCGTGGAACTGCGCGTCGCCGAACGTGAAGATGCCGCCGTCGGCGCCGAGCAGGATGTAGCCGTGGCCGGACGGCGTCGCGGCCATACCGACGATCGGCGCATTCAGCCGACGTCGGTTCATGCCGCCGTAGAAGTGCGCGTCGCCGAACGCCGACACCGCGCCGTTCGGCGGCCACCAACCAGTAGCCGCGACCCGGTCGCCGTGCGCGCCGATGCCGACCGTGGCCGAACCGCTCGCCGAGTCACGTTGCCGTAGAGCTGCGCGTTGCCGTAACGCACGCACGCACCTCCGAGCGGGCTGACGATCCAGTACCCGTCGCCCTTGGTGCCGTAGCCGGGGATCTTCGGCATCGCCGCGTACACGCGCCGCGGCCGGATTGATCAGGCCGTGCCCGAATTGCGGGTCGACGCCGGGCGGCCCGACGTCGCGCGCGGTCGACTCGAGGATCGAGGTGACCGCGGCCGGGCGTGAGCTTCGGGTTCTCGGCGATGATCAGCGCGGCTTCGGCCGACGCGTACGGCGTCGCCATCGAGGTCCCGCTCGCGACCGCATAACTCGTCGGCGACGTCGACCACGTCGAGAGGATGTCGTTGCCGGGCGCGCTCACGTCGACGTAGCTGCCGGTGTTCGAGAACGGCGCCCGCGTCAGGTTCTGGTCGAACGCGCCGACCGCGATCGCTTCCGGATACGCGGCCGGATACACGGGCGCGTTGCCGCTGGCGCCGTTGTTCCCCGCGGCCGCGAGCACGACCGCACCCTTGCGCGAGCGCGTACTGCATCGCGATCTGCATCCCGGGCGACGGTCCGCCGCCGAGACTCATGCTGATGACCCGCGCGCCGTGGTCGGCCGCCCAGATGATGCCGGCCGCGACGTTCGACGACACGCCGCTGCCGTCGCGTCGAGCACCCGCACGGGCAGGATGTGCACTCCGGGTGCGGCGCCCGCGATGCCGCGGCCGTTGTTCACGCGCGCCGCGATGATTCCGGCGACGTGCGTTCCGTGGCCGTCCGGGTCGTAGCGGCCGTCGTGCGCGGCGTCGACGTAGTCGATTCCCGGGAGCACGACCGAGCCGAGATCTTCGTGCGCGGCGTCGACACCCGTGTCGATGACCGCGACAATCACGCCCGCGCCGCGCGTCGCGGACCACGCCGATTCGAACGACGTCTGGTCGAGTGCCCACTGCTGCGCGCGCATCGGGTCGTTCTCGCCGCCGGTCACCAACGCGCCTTCATGCACGTCGGGCTCGACGCTGAGCACCGGGCGCCGTTCTGCAGCACGGCGTTGGCGTGCAGTCCCGTCGCGGCGCGACCGCGCACGACAGTCAGGTCGCCGTTCGGCTGGCGGACTATCGACCACAGCTGCGGACCAGCTACGGCCGGCACCGTCGTGGTGGTCGGGCCGGTGGTCGCCGGTCCCGTCGTCGCGGGTGACGGGACACTCGTCGAGGGAAGGTTCGAGGATCCGGCCACGCTCGAGGAAGGGTGCGTCGCGGATGCGTTACGAAACGTGTTCGAGAACCCGTTCTTGGCCACGTTGGTGACGACGAACCCGGCCACGGCCACGGCGCCGGCGGCGACCGCCGCCAGGAGGACGACCGAGGTCTTACGGCGCGGCGCCTTTTTGCGAATCATGATTCGGTGCTCCGATGCGAACGTTCGGGCCCTGCGGAAGCGGACCTCCCGGTGGCATCGCCCGCGACACTCCTCTCGGAGCGTGACGACACCGTCACACGCTGAGCGCGGACCGAGGTCGGCGGCGCCGTTCATGCGGACTATCTCCGCAAATTGCGGTTAGTAGCTGATTACTTGCGCAGAGCGGCGTCGTACGTTCTCACCTGCGCCTCGTCGAGACCCCGCGACTCGCTCACTTCCGTTCGTTCGGCAAGGAGCAGCGACGCGATGCCGCAATCGACTCGCGGGGAGTCAACTCGAGGACGGCACGGCCGGTCCGTAGCGCCACTCACCGGGGACGGGGACGAGGCACGACTGCGGGCATTGCTCGCGAGCCTGCGCGACATCGTGTTGGTGCGCGACGCGGGCGGGATCCTCACCTATTGCAGTCCGTCGGTGCACGACGCCCTCGGCTACGAACCCGGCGATCTCGAAGGAACCCGGGAACGGGACCTGATCCATCTCGGCGATCTGGAGGCACGCGACGACCTGCTGGCGGGCGCGGCGCACGCCGGCGCGCAACTGCCGCCGATCGAGCTCCGGATGCGCGACCGCGCCGGGACCTGGCACTGGTTCGAAGCCATCGAGAGCAACCTGCTCGACGATCCCGATGTCAACGGCATCGTGACGAACGCACGCGACGTCAGTGCTCGCAAGGCCGAGAACGCCGAGCTGCTCGAACGGACGCCTGCGCGACCCCTTGACCGGCATCCCGAACCGTCTCGCTCTCATGGAACGCCTCGAAGTCGCGCTTTCGCGCGCGGCTCGGTCGCGCGATCTCCTCGCCGTGCTCTTCGTCGATCTCGACGACTTCAAACTCGTGAACGACAACTACGGCCATGACTTCGCCGACCGAGTGCTGATCGAGGTCGCGCGCACGGTTGGAGCGCTTGCAGCGACAGTCCGACACGGTTGCCCGCCTCAGCGGTGACGAGTTCGTCGTGGTGTGCGACGGCTTGCACGACGTCGAACAGGCGGTCACGATCGCGTCGCGCATCCGCGACACGATCGAGCGGCCGATCATCATCGACGCACACGAGTGCCTCGTTACCGCGAGCATCGGGATCGCGACGATCGACGGGAAGGACGACGAGCCCGTTGCACCGCTGACGATGCTGCGCAACGCCGATGCCGCGATGTACCGCGCCAAGCGGGAGGGACGCGCGCACTGGCACCGCTTCGACGACGTGCTCGTCGAAGAAGCGAGCCGCCGGTTCGAGCTGGAAGCCGAGCTCGTCCCCGCACTCGAACGCGGCGAGTTCGCATTGCACTACGAACCGATTCACGAACTGGCCCGGCACACCGTGGTCGGCGTCGAGGCGTTCCTGCGTTGGGAGCACCCGACACGCGGGTTCCTCCGGTCGGGCGACTTCCTCGAGATCGCCGAGCACACCGGCACGATCGTGCCGATCGGCGCGTGGGCGATGCGCGCCGCGTGCCTGCAAGCGCGCCGCTGGCGCGACGCGGGTTGGCCCGGATGGATGTCGGTCAACCTCTCGGCGCGCGAGCTCGCCGAACCCGGACTCGTCGATCTCGTCGGTGGCATCCTCGCCGACACCGGCGTGGAAGCCGATCGGCTCTGGCTGGAGGTGACCGAGCGCACGCTGATGCGCGCGAACCGCGCCGCCGCGGTTCAGCTCGCCGCCGTCCAGGCGCTCGGCGTGCACGTCGGCGTCGACGGTTTCGGGACCGGGCACACCCCGTTGCCGAAACTGCAACAACTGCCGACCGACTTCTTGAAGATCGACCGCGAGTTCGTCGCGAACCTCACCACCAACGGCGACATCCATCCCGCGGGCTGCGATGTCGTCGCGGCACTGGTACAGGTCGGCACCACCCTCGGTCTCTCGGTGATCGCCGAAGGCATCCAGACCGAGCTCGAGACCGCACTCCTCGTCGAATGCGGTTGCCAGTACGGCCAAGGCGTCCTGCTCCCATGACGCGGCCGCTCGTCGACTCGGGTTTCGCCCCGCTGCGCCCCGCGATCCCGCTGGGCGACAGCGTGATGCAGAGCGACCTGTCGCGGGCGATCCGCAATCGGGAGCTCCGCCTGCACTACCAACCGATCGTGGAGCTCCAGACCGACGCGATCGTCGGTTACGAGGCGCTCGTGCGCTGGCAGCACCCGCGGCGCGGACTTCTCGCGCCGTGCGACTTCCTCGCCGATCGCGCAACGCAGCGCGATCGGCGCCGACATCGACAGTTGGGTTCTGCTCGAGGCCTGCCGGCAGGCGAGCCACTGGGCCCAGACCGGTCACTCGACGACCATCTGCGTCAACGTCGTACCGGAGCGCTTCGGCGCACCGGGCTTCGTCGAGCAGGTGGAGGTCACGCTCGGCGCGACCGGGCTCGAGCCGAGCCGCCTCATCCTCGAGATGACCGAGGGCAGCATCCTCGTCGACATGGGCGCGGCACGCGATGCCGCTCGACGCGCTCAACGCGCTCGGGGTGCGCGTCGCGCTCGACGACTACGGAACCGGTTACTCGTCGCTCGCCGACGATCGCCGTCGCTGCCCGTCGACGAGCTCAAGATCGACATCAGCTTCGTCGCCGGCCTCGGCTCCGAACCGGGCCCGCACCGCGATCGTCCGCGCCATCGTCGGGCTCGGTGCACGCGCTCGGCATCCGGTCGTGGCCGAAGGCATCGAGACCGCAAGCCCAGGCGTTCGCATTGCGCGCGCTCGGGTGCGAGTTCGGCCAGGGATTCCATTTCGGTCGGCCCGCTCCCGGCCCGGCCCTCATCGCTAGGACACCATGACGGAGAAGCTCGACGTCGCGTTCGTCCGGGGAACCGGGAAAGATCTCACGCTCTCGGTCCTCGGGCAGCTTCCAGTTCCGCGCCGGCGACACCGCGTCGGCACTGCCGAGCGGTTCGCAACGACTGCTCGCGCTGCTCGCGCTGCGCGACCGATCCGTGACCCGACTCATGATCGCGGGCACGCTGTGGCCGGACTCGAGCGAACAGCACGCGTCGGCGAGTCTGCGTTCGGCGCTCGACGCGCCTGCGCGGCGAAGCCCGCGACGCGGTCGACGTCGCCGACCTCGACCTCAACCTCGCGTCGGGCGTCTCGTCGACATCCGCGAGTCGAAGGCGCTTCGCTCATCGCCTGCTCGAACCGAACGCGCCGCATCTCGCGCCCGAGGCCACGGCCGCCGCGGTGGCGTCGCTGTCGGCCGACCTGCTCCCCGACTGGTACGAGGACTGGGTCCTCATCGAGACCGCGGAGTGGCGTCAGCTGCGGCTGCACGCGCTCGAGGCCATGGCCGCCAACCTCGCCGCCGAAGGGTCGTTGGGCGGAAGCGATCGCCGCCGCGCAGGCCGCGATCCGCGGCGAGCCGCTCCGGGAGACCTCGCACGCCGCACTCATCCGCGTGTTCCTCGCCGAGGGCAACCAGACCGAGGCGCTCGGGCAGTTCAAGCGCTACCGGACGCTGCTCAACGACGAGCTGAGCCTCGACCCGACCTCGCAAGATCTCCGACCTCGTGACCCCGCTCGGGCGCCGTCAGAGCGACCACGACCTGAACGCCGTGCACGACCGCCGCAGCGAGAGCGAACGTCGGGCGACGGGCGAGCGCCGGGCCGACCCGGGTGGCCGGCGCGGCTGACGGTCATTGACCGACGAGGACCCGTTCCAACTCGGGACGGATCTCGAACAGGATCTGACTCACCCGCGACTCGGAGATGCCGAGCGTCGGTGCCGATCTCGTCCATCTTCACGCCCGCCATGCGCTGGGAGATGATCCAGCGGGTGCGTTCGCGGCATGCGCTTGCGTCGCGTACGCGAAGGCGTCGGCCGCTTCGATCTCGGCAAACGCGGGATCGCCCTCGCCGATCGCTTCCAGCCGCAGGTCGAGCACGTCGGCGTCGTTGATGTTCGATCGCCGCTCGTAGTTCTTGCCGCTCGGGCGGCCCGAACGGCGGCGCATCGCGTCGATGAGACGGAACTTCAGGTTGCGGTTCACGTACTTCAGCCACGGCGACTCGGGCCGGTACGTGTCGGCCAGGTTCAAGAGCCCGGCCAGCGCCTCGGCCTCGATCTCCTCGCGCAGACCGAAGATCCCATGGTCCCGGCAGTACGTGCTGACGATCAGTTTGGCGAGCGGGATCGCTTCTTCGACCAGTGCGTTGCGGCGGAGGATGTCTTCGGCACTGGGGACGGGTGCGGTCGTTGCGACTGCCATGAGAGACCAAGACCTTCGGCGCGATCTCGGGGTCTCGCTCGGTGCGGGTCCGTGCCACCACCGTCGTCCGGGCGCGTGTGACGACCGCGTGACCCGGCCGTCACACGCTTCGGGGCCGCCTGTCGGCTCGTGGTTCCTCAGCTGCGGGTGCCGCAGATATCAGACGTACGCAGTGCAGTCGTAGCGCTTCTCGGCCACAACGTTGCCCGTTCTCGAGGTACCGCACCACGACCTGCTGAGCCGGTCGCACGATGGGCTTCAGGAGCCCGGGCGGCTCGCAGGCCTGTTTCAGGCGGCTGTTCGACAGCTTCGTCAGCCCCGCACCCGACGCCGCGGCCGCGACCGTCTGGGTCGAGATCGCCGCCGACCCGGCCGCGCTGATATCCACGTTCACGGTCGCATCGGGCTTGCGCAGCGGCGACCCCGTGTACTGAGGCCGGAACGAAACGGGGAGGAGCGCCCACAGGTACAAGAGCCCGGGAAGCATGACGGCATAGCGCAATACCCGTTTCACGGCGGCCAGTGTCCCATCCAAAGGCCCGACTTTGGTGGCAAACGCGTTTTCGCCCCGCCGCGTCTCTACAGTTGCGGCCGTGAAGGGCCCTTTGAGTCGCGAGGAATCGCATCGCGCCGGGAGCGGTATCGGGGCATTGACGCGGAAGGACCGCTACCGCGAAGCGGCCCTCGCGCAGAAGATCGACGATTCCTACCGCGGCTTTTCGACCACCCCGTCGGCGCGCGCCCGGCGCCGACATCTGCGCGCCGCGCGGCGCGACGAGCGCGCCCTCGTCGCCCAACGGCGCCGACCGCAGAGCGTGCTGGCCGCGCTGGCGATCGCGCTGTTGGTGATTCTGGTGGTGATCGCCGTCAACCGCGTCTCGCTGACGCTCGCGCTCGTCGTCGCCGCGCTGCTCGTGATCGACGTACGCGTACTCCGGCGCCGTCGCCGCCGACTCCGGCATCGATAGTCCGGCCGACTATTCCGGCCGCACTACCGGGCACTACAGGAACGGCCCTCGCATGGGTGCGAGGGCCGGACCCTTGAGCCAGATTTCTCGGACCACGCAGGGGACGCGGTCCGAAACAGAGCATCGGAAATCGTCAGCTCCCCATTGAGGAAACGCGCTCCACGGTGACCTCTGTCTCATCCCGTCCGTGACTCACCGGTTACCAAACGCGTGCCGCGTTGCCGTTGAGTCCGGCCGTCGCCTCCTGCGTGGCGAGCGCGGCGCTGAACGACTGTGAGGGCTCGGTCGTGCCTGACGGCGCAGAAGTCGCTAACTTCAGCACGGGGCGCAAACGCCGGACCCTTCCACCTCCGGCGGAAAAGCCCTAGACGATGCCCTCTCGCCCGCATACGAGAGGGCATCGTCGCGCTCGGGATCGTCACGCGCGACGAACTCAGCGGGCGAAGTTCGGTCGGCGAAGTTCAGAGTTACGCGCGTACCGCGCCGCGGTGACGGTCGCGGCGAAGGTTCGGCGTTCCCGTTCGCTGAGGCCGCCCCACACTCCGTGCGCGACCTTCAGCCGCAGCGCGAAGTCGAGGCACTCGCTCCTCACCGGGCAGCCCGCGCAGACCGCCTTGGCGTCGCGCACCGACTCGCCCCGGGCGGGGAAGAAGTCGACCCGCCCGCATGCTGCGCGCACGCCGCGAACTCCTGCCAGTCGGTGCGAGATCGGCTCCGCCCAGCACGAGATCGGGATCGGCGAGGTCGGGTTCGGAGCGCGATCGCATCCGCGATTGTCCGCCGAATCGGCCTGTGCGAAAGAAGAGGACAAGCATGTGACTTGCCTGTTGATAACCCCCTCCGCAATGCACAGTGGCGTCAACCAGGCACGTTCCGGACACAGTCCCGGCCGTTGCCTCACATTTTCCTCACCTCGTTCACAGGCGCCTTTCAATCGGCGTGGATACTGCTTGTAGGTCTCGGATCTCGGTCGGTTCTCTCGCACCCCGCCCCGCAGGGGGCCGACCGAGGCCGAGCTCTCCCGATCCACGAAGCGACCCGACGGTCGACAGGACAGGGCCGCCGTGCAACGACGATTCCCGACGAATACGCATGGATGCTCGAAGGCGAGCTGCCGCGGCGCAGACACCCGCGAGTTCTTCCCGTCGAACGGCCTCGGAGTCGAAGCCGCGCAACGGTCTGTCGCGAGTGCCCGGTCAAGGGGCCGTGCCTCGAGTACGCACTGCTGCACCACATCGAACAAGGTGTGTGGGGTGGCGCCTCGGAGCGCGAACGACGTCGCATCCTGCGCCAACGTCGCCGACGGGTGCGATCGCCAGCGCGCGATAGTCGCCGGGTCCTGCCGCTCGCTGCCGGTACTCGCGCGGCTCAGACATTCGTACGCGGTGCGGGATCAGACGAGCGCTCGAGTCTGCGCGAGCACGCGGCCGTAGCCACTCGGTTCCGCGATCGCACGTGCGCCGCGGCAACCGAGCCGCCGATCTCGATCGCGTCACCGGCAGTCCACCGCCCGTGCAGAGCACGCGCACGGTCGCACCATCGCCTCCGCGACCCAGTACGGAGCTGCGATCCGCTGCGCGATCACCGTCGGCCTCGGCGAAGTGCTCGAGCGCGATGTCTCGCCGTCCGAGCGCGGCGTTCGCGATGCACCGAGCCAGTGGTGACCGGTGCCGAGCACCGCACCGCCGACTCCGAACACGACGACATGGTCGGCGCACGGGTTCATGAGCTCGGCGACGAGACGCGAGCAGCTCGACGTCGCTGGCCGCGGCGGCGACACCCGAGAAGAGCGCGACCGCCGGCGAGCCAGAACACGTCGTAGCGGAAGCGCCGTCGCCGTCGGCGCCGAGCGTCTCGCGCGCGATGGCGCGGCCGCGTTCGGCCTGACCGGTCTCCGCGAACGCCACCGCGAGCAGCGCGCGCCCGGCGCGAAACACCGACCCGCGCGCCGCCGACCTGCGCAGCGCCGGAGACTCCTCGGCCAGGCGGCCCTGTTGGAAGCGCACGACGAACCGTTGGAGGATGAGCGCGCCGGCCGAGGTCTGTTCGAGCTCGGCGACCCGCGCAGGGCCGCGCCGCGCGCCAGCTGTTCGCCCGCGACGAGGTCGCCGTGCCAGGTCGCCTGCGTCGCCCGCAGCGCGCTCGCCCAATAGATGTCGCGCGGACTGCCGAACTCCGCCGCCACCCGTTCGTATGCGTCGAGGCGGGCGTCGAATTCGGCGGACCATCGCGTTCTCGATCAGGTCGGCGAGCAGCGACGCGATGCACCAGCAGCTGCAACTCGCGCGGTCACCGTCGTCGTGCTTCGTCGAAGATCCCGCGGCGCGTCGACGCGATGCGTAGCCGCTCGCGCACGCGCGGCGGGCCGGTGCGTGTACCAGCGATGCAGGGCGAGTTGCGCGGTGCGCCCGCGGTGGGGATCGTCGAGCGTTCGCGGCGAGCGCGACGGCCTCGCGCGCGAGCTCGCCTTCGCGCTCGGGGTCGCTGTAGTACAGGTCGGACGCGATCGCCGTTCAGGATCTGCGACGTGGCGGGACACGTCTTCGTCGCTGAGGCTGACGAGCGCCTCTTCGAGCAGCGGCAGCGCGTCCGAGCGGAACTCCGGACGCCGAGATCCACGGACCGTCGGCCGCGAGCGCGACGTCGGCGAACAGCGCGGTCGTCGTCCGCGCGGCGGGCCTGCTCGGCCGCGGCGAGGAACGTCTCGCGCGCGGTTGTCGCGGCGGCCGTCGTTCGCCTGCACGTGCCCGAGCGCGAGCAGCATCCGACCCGTGTCCCGGGATCGACTCGGCACTCCCGTTCGTCGCGGAGCCGACCGCCTGCTCGTACCAGCGGGCCGCCTCCGCGAACGCGAAGCGGCTGCGGCGTCGTCGCCGGCCCGCTCCGCGTACTCGGGCGCGATCTTGTCCCGACCGAGCGGCACGGCCTCACCGAAGTGCCGGGCGAGCTCGACGGAGTCGGCGCGCCGTGACATCGACCCGACTGCTTCGAGCGCCTCTCCTGCCCGCCGGTGCAGTTGCATCCGCTCGGCGGGCGTGATCGCCGCGTAGACCGCGTTGCGCGTCAGCATGTGCGGGAAGAGATAGCCGTCGACGTCCTCGAAGTCCTCGACGAGCAGCCGAGCCGCGAGGCTCTCCTCGAGCGCGTCGAACACGACCGCGGGCGACAGCTCGCACATGACCGCGAGCAGATCGACGGAAACGTCGCGGCCGAGCACCGCCGCGGCCTCGAGCACCTCGCGTCCGCGGTCGGTGAGGCGGTCGAGGCGACGATCGACCAAGGCGCGCACGCCGGCCGGCGCGATCGTCGCGAGGGTGGTGGCGAGATCATCGTCGCCACCGTCGCTCGGCCGGCTCCTCGTCGAGCTCGCGCAACAGCTCGCGCAGGTAGAACGGGTTGCCGCCGGTGATGTCGTGCAGCGCGCCCGACGCGTCGATGATCTCCGGCATCGTCTCCGGCATCGCCGCGGACCGAATCAGGGCGCGCACCTCGAGGTCGCCGAAGCCGTCGAGCCGGATGATCGTGGTGTTGGCGCGCGGCGCGAGATGCTCGATCAGCTCGGCCCGCTCGCCGATCGACTCGTCGTCGCGCAAGCGTCGCGACGACCAGTAGATGGTCGAGGCCGCGGGTGGCGCAAGAGGTGGCGCAAGAGCGTGAGCGTCGGGCGGTCGGCCCAGTGCAGGTCCTCGATCACGAGCACGATCGGTGACTCGGCCAGGCGCTCGAGCGTCGCGGCGATCGCGTCGAACAGTTGGAGGTGCGCACCGGGCGCGTTCGGGTTCGCGTGACGTCGCCGTGCGGTTGCTCGTCGACGAGCTCGGGCAGCACGAGCCGGAGCAGGGGCGGGAGCTCGTGCCGTTCCGCCTCGTCGAGTCGGGTCGACGAGCGCGCGCAGGATCTCGGCGACCGGTTGGTAGTCGCCGGCCGGGTTCGGGTCGCAGAGACCGACGAGCGGCGAACTGCACCCTGGCACGCGGATCCGGGCGCAGTACTCCTCGACCAGCGTCGTCTTGCCGATACCCGGGCGGTCCGACGACGAGCGTGGCCCGACGCGGCGCGGTGCGGGCCTCGTTGTAGAGCTCGACGAGGTCGCGGAACTCGTCGCGCCGCCCGATGAAGCGGGCGCTCGACCAACCGCGCTGGCGCCGACAGGTGCGCCATCGAACGCGGCGCGACGAAGTCGAGCGTCGACCGCTGCAGCAAGACGTCTTCTTCCAGGCGGCGCAGCCGAGCCGACGGCTGCGAGTCCGAGCTCTTCGTCGAGCCGGTGCGCGAGGTCGGCGTAGGCCCGGAGCGCTTCGGCCTGGCGCCCACTGCGGTACAGCGCGTGCATGAGGCTCTCGGTGAGCCGCTCGCGCAGCGGATGTTCCTTGATGGCCGCGGTGAGCGCGTCGATCACCAGCGCGTGCTCACCGAGCGCGAGCCGTACGTCGGCCAGCTCCTCGATCGCCACGACCCGCAGCTCCTCGAGCCGGGCGATCTCGGCCCGCGTCGCGCCGAGATCACGGGCGTCGGCGAGCGCGGCGCCGCGCCAGAGGTCGAGCGCTTCGGTGAGCCGGGGCACGGCCGAGCTCGCGATCGCCGTTCGCGTCGGCCTCCCGGGCGAGCACGAGCAGTCGCTCGAAGCGCTGCACGTCGAGCTCGTCGGGTTCGACCCGCAACAGATATCCGTGCGGACCCGGCGGGCAGCCGACCGCTGGGCGCGCTCGGGTTGCGCGCGAGCTCGAGCACCTGGCGCAGACGACCGACGTGGACCCGCAGCGCGGTCGCGGCGCTGGGAGGCGGCTCGCCGTCCCAGAGCTCCTCGATCAGCTCCTCGGCGGGAACCGGCCGATTCGGGCGCATGGCGAGGAGAACGAGGAGCTGGCGGGGTTTGGCGCCGCGCAGCGTGACCGGCGAACCGTCATGACGGACCTCGGTCGGACCGAGGATTCGAAGCTCCACCGGCGCCCCCGCGGTCCACGGCCTTTTTGCGACGGTACACCTCTGCCCATGACAGGTGTAGCTGCTCGCCGGCCGCATCGGCGGCTCGGCCCCGCTTGGTCACCCGGGTTTTACGAGCCGTTTACGGGTCTGCCGTAGGAACGCGGAGGACGAGCCGCACGTCAGTCCCGATCTGCGGTCGAGCCGGGGAGCTTCATGGCAGAACGACCGTCGAATCCGGTTCCGATGATCCCGACCAACGCGCTCGTGATGGCGGCGAACACGTGCGCTCGCCGAGCAAGACTTCCGCGACAGCGTGCGGCAGATGCACGCCGAGGGTTATCCGCTCGTGAAGATGGTCGAGGCGCTCGGCCTCGAAGACGACATGACCGCACGGATCCGGGAGATCCTCGAACGGCCTCCCGCCGGACGTCGTCGAGGGCATCCGCCAGGCGACGCTCGAGATGCTCGACTCGACCGACTACGTCGATGCCGCTCGACTGCACCGTCACCGACAGCGAGCTCGACAAGGGCATCCCGGTCGACGTCGAGGTCCTGCCTGAGAACGGCATCGACACCATCCACGTCCGTCCGCTCCTGAACAGCTGACGGGCTCGGGGGCGGGGGGATCGTGATGGTCATTTCGGCGACGACGACGGCAAGGGCGATGGACGCGTTCGGAGCTTTCGGACATGTCGACTTCGGAGCAGGCGGCGAACCCGATCCGCCTGCTCCTCGTCGACGACAAGGTGATCGTCCGCGAGGGAATGCGTGCGTTCTTGGAACAGCAGCCGGGCTTCGAAGTGGTCGGTCAGGCCGGCAGCCTCGCCGAGGCCGTCGCCCTCGACGTCGGTCCCGACGTCGTGGTGACCGACGCACTGCTTCCCGATATGCGGGGCAACGCGGTCGTCGGCGGGCTGCGTAGCCGCTACCCGAACGCGGCGATCTTCGTGCTCACCGATGCCGAGCATCAGTTCCCGCTCGACAGCATCGGCGCGGTCGGGGTCAGCGGGTTCGTCGCTGAAGACGGCGACGGCCGACGGAATTCTTGTCGGGATTGCGCAGTGTCGCCCAAGGTGTGCCGTATGTGCAGTCGACGGTGCGCGTCGGGGGCACGACGACCCACGGCCGACAGCCGTGGCGCCGAGGCCGACAGCGACGCCCGGGAACGCACGACCGTTGGTTCGCTGACGGCGAAGGAGCGCGAAGTTCTGCGCTACCTCGTGCTCGGGCACACGAACGCGGAGATCGCGGGGCTGTGCGGCGTCAGCCTGCGGACCGTCGAAGCCCGCCGGGCCCGCGTGCTGCAGAAGCTCGGGGTCCGCACCCGCGCCGAGCTCGTGCGGGTTGCCCAACACCAGGGCGACATCGAACATCGAGCGCGCCTGACTCGTCTGCGTTGGTGGCGCCCTAGTCCTCCGTGGTGCGCAGTTGCTCGACGAGGAATCGGTTCAGGAGTTGGGTGGTGCGGCGCGGGCATCGGGTCGAACTGGATACCCGCGTTCGGCGGCGCGGCCGACGGTCCAGGTGCGAACCACGACGCCGGTGAACTGACCGCGGTTTCCGCGAGCTCGAGATCGATCGCGAGCGGCGTTCCGACCGCGAGCGACCCCGCCGTCCGGACCGCACAGCCCGACGCCGACAGGTCGACCACGTCGGTCTCGAACTCCACGAGCCCGACCTCGACGCGCTCATCGTGACCATCGCGACGAGGTCGACTCGCAAGCCGCGGCGCCAACCGACGCTCGGTCTCTTCGGACGCGTCGCGGCGGACGATCCGCATGAGCGAACCGCTGGCCGCGAGTACCTGCGCCTTGCCCGCGACGAGCCGATCACCTTCGCCGATCAGCAGCGTGACGGTGTCGCGTTCGCGGAACCGGCCGTCGACGATCGTCCAGCCGCGTAGCCCGACGAGGCGATCACTGACGTAGGTGACCTGCGCGCGCCACACGTCGCCGACCGCCGACTCGACGCCCACGACCGTCGACACGGTCAGCGATCTGCCTCCGGCCGCGAAGTCGTCATGCATACGCCGTGTGCCAACCGCCATCGCTGACGAACATCGGCATTCCGAAGGCGTGACCCAACCCGCGGCCGCCCCACGTGACCCTTTTCACGGGCGACCGGAGGCATCGACACGCGCCGACATGTGATCTTCGTCTCACAGACGGACCGGGGGCGTCCGGCCGTCAAGCGCCCGGCCCGTGACGGCCGTAGGACTCGCATGGCGCTTGCTCCTCTCTCCCTCCCCCCGAACTGCACCGCGGCGGCCGGCGTGTCCTCTTCGCCGACGACGACGCCGGGATGCGCGCCATCGTGTTGTTGAACCTCCAGGCCGAGGGCTTCGAGGTCACGACCGTCGAGGACGGCGACGACGCGCTGCGCGAGGCCGAGCGGCTCCTGCCCGACCTGATCGTGCTCGACGTGATGATGCCGGGCCGGGACGGTTTCGACGTGTTGCGCGCGCTCAAGGCGCAGCCCGCTCACCGCGGTGATCCCGGTGGTCCTGCTGACCGCCAAGGCGACCGACTCCGACGTGTGGGAGGGCTGGAAGTCGGGCGCCGACTACTACATGACCAAGCCCTTCAACCCCGAAGACCTGGCCCGGTTCGCGCACCACGCCCTCGGATTCGGTGACGTCTGATGCGCGCGCGCTGTCTCCGCGCCGATCCTCCCGGGTGCGGCGCTCGTCCTCGTGACCGCCACGCTTCGCGGTCGCGCCCGCCGCGCACGCGACGCCCGTCGGTGCAAGCCGAGGTCCGCGCCGAAGCGGTCATCGTCGAGGCCGCGAGCGTCGCTCGGCCACGACGCCGCGGTGCAGGCCGTGGGCGGAACGTCGAGCTCGCACTCCCGCTCGTCGAACGGCGTCTCGGCCGAGATCGGAGCCGACGGGCCTTGCCGCTCTCGCCGCCGAACCCGACGCTGCAGGTGATGCCGGACGCCACGCTGCGACCCGACCGGCGCGTCGTTCAACGCGGCACCGGCCGGCCGCGCGAACGACGCGCAGAGTGTCGACACGCAGATCGCCGCGCTCGACCCGGGCGCGGACTGGTCGCCGACCGCGGGCCGCGGCGTCGCCGTCGCGCTCGTCGACACCGGCGTCAGCCGACACGCCCGACCTGCACGGGCAGCGCCTCGTACGCGGGCCCGACCTCTCGGGCGAGGGCGACGGAATCGACCACTACGGACACGGCACGTTCATGGCCGGTCTCATCGCCGGCGACGGAACTGCGAGCGCCGGCGCACGCGACCCGCCATCTCGGCGTGGCGCCGGCCGCGACCCTCGTGTCGGTCAAGGTCGCGGGCGCCGACGGTTCGACGACGGTCGCGCGAGTGATCGCGGGAATCGGCTGGGTCGTCAGCCACCGCGACACGTACGACATCGGCGTCCTGAACCTTTCGTTCGGCGTCGACGCGCCGATGCCGTACGAGTTCAACCCACTGTCGGCCGCGGTCGAAGCGGCGTGGGCGTCGGGAATCACGGTCGTGGTCTCGGCCGGCAACGACGGCGCCGGTCACGTCACGTCGCCGGGAGCGACCCCTACGTCATCACCGTCGGCGCGGCCGACACCGCGGGTACCGCGGCGCACGCACGACGACGTCGTGCCCAGCTGGTCGGGCCGCGAGCAGTTCCGCCGGTTACGCCAAGCCCGACGTCGTCGCGCCCGGCGTCTCCGTCGTGTCGCTGCGCGGCACCGGGATCGACGGTCGACGTCACGCACCCCGAGGGCCGCGTCGACAGCGTCTACTTCCGCGGCACCGGCACGTCGATGAGCACGGCGATCACTTCGGGCGCGGCCGCGGTGCTGTCGAGCCGATCACCCCGCGGCGACCCCCGACGACATCAAGGGCGCGCTGGTCGACGGTGCGCGCCGACATCGCGGGCCGGACTCCGGAGGTCGACCTCGGCCGCGCCGATCAGCGCCGACGGCCGCGCCCGGGCTGGTGGCAGCACTATCCCCGTCGCGTTCCACGGCCTGGGCCGCGGCCTCGACGAACGGCATGCCGTGGACGTCGTCGCGCTGGACTTCGAGCCGCTGGACATCGTCGCGCTGGACCGCCGCACGTCTGGACGGCCACCCGGTGGACCGACGCGGAATGGGCGTCGTCGCGCTGGACCTCGAGCCGCTGGACCGCCGCCGTGTGGACTTCGAGCCGCTGGACCTCGAGCCGATGGACGTCGAGCCGCTGGACAGCGGACCTGGCCGTCGCACAGCTGGGGATGACCGTGACGCCCGCGCCGGCGCCCGAAACGACTCGAGCAGCGCGTACGGCGCGCTCATCGGCGCGCAGCTGTTGTTGGCCGTCGGGCTCGGCTCGGTCGCGCACAGCCGCGGCTATGGCGGTCGGCCGGCTCTGGGTCGTCGCGACGCTGGCGCTGGCGTTCGCGCTGACCGGATTCTTCGCCATGTCGCTCGAGTTCCACCGGCACCGCTTCACGTTCACGCTCGCCGAAGCGGTACTCGTGGTCGGCTTCTTCGTGGCCGGCCCGATCGGTCTCGCGATCGCGGCCGCGCTCGGCGAGGGCGTGAACATGCTCGTGCAGCGGCACGCGCCGCTCAAGGTCGCGTTCAACGTCTCGAACCGCTTGGTCGGCGACGACGGCGGCCGCGATCGCGTTCGCGGCGCTTCGGCGAACCACGACGTGCACGACCGCGGCCGCGTGGGGCGCGGCGCTCGGCGCGGCGTTGTGCTTCTCGATCCTCGACGTCGTCTCTACCTCCGCGGTCCTCTCGATCGTGGAGGAGACGCGCTTCCACAACGTGTTCGTCCGTTCCGCGACGGCGGGCCTGCTCGCGACGCTCACGTCGGCGCCGGTCGGGCTCGTCGTGCTCGACCTGGCCGCGCACGGACCGTTCGTTCCGCTGTTGCTCGCTCCGATCGCGGCCGCGGTCGCACTGAACGCCGATGTACGCGGTGTCGCAGCGCGACGAACACCTCCGGTTCGAACGGCTGTACGAATCGTCGGCGCGCACCGCGAGCCTGCGTCGCGCTCGACGACGCGCTCCGCGCGCTCGCGGCGGAGACCCGCTCCCTCGGCACCGGGATCGCGGCCGCTGTGCTGCGCGACCGGACGCCGACGGCGAGTGGCGCGGCGCGTACGCCGACGACGACGGCGAACGACTCGCCGCACCCGACACCGTTGCGCTACGCGGTCGGCGCTCGCCGCGCGAGTCGGCGACCGCGAGGTCGACGCGGTCCGCGCGCCCGAGCTGGCGCGCATCGCGCCCGGTGCCGGGTGCGCGGTCGTGGTGGCGTCGACCGCACGAAGAACGACGGGCTCGCAGATCGTCGCTACGTCGTGCTGATCGTGCTTCGGGACGGCGCCGCCAACGCCGGCGCCAAGAGCCGCGTCGAGACGCTCGCCGCGTTCGCGCAGAACGCCGCGCTCATCGTGTCGAACGCGCTCCTGCACGAGGAACGCGAGGTCGCCCTCGCCCGCCAGGTCGACCTGAACCGCCAGAAGAGCGACTTCGTCGCGGCCGTCTCGCACGAGCTGCGCACGCCGCTCGCGGTGATGCTCGGTTCGGTCCACACGCTCGAACGACTCGACGGCCGGATGACCGACGAACAGCGCACCCAGCTGTTCGACATGACCGTCGACCAAGGCGGTCGGCTGCAACGGCTCATCGACGAGCTGCTCCTCGTCGCCGCGGCCGAGCACGCCGACGTGCAACTGCACGCCACGAACGCATCGAGATCGCCGAGCTCTTCGCCCAGGTTGCGCGCGGCGACCGCGGCCGCCATGGACACCGGGCCGCCTCGCGTGGTCGACCAACGGCGCGGGCACCATCGTCTCCGACCCGTCGAAGGTCGAGCGCATCCTGCTCAACCTCGTCGAGAACGCGGCGAAGTACGCGCCGGGTGCGCCGATCGAGCTGAACGCGCACCGTTCACCTTCGGAGACCGACTCGGAGTGCGGGTCGACGGTGCGTTTCGAAGTCGTCGACCACGGACCGGGCATCCCCGAGCGCGACCGCGAGCGCGTGTTCGAGCAGTTCGTGCAACTCGACCAGTCGTCGACGCGCCGCCAGGGCGGGACCGGGCCTCGGGCTCCACCTCTGCCGCCAGCTGGCCGAGGTCGTCGACGGGCAGCTCGCGCTCGAGGAGACACCCGGCGGCGGTTGCACGTTCTCGCTCACTCTTCCCGGTTCACGTACGGCCGCCGCTACGACGAACGAGTTCGGCGCTCCGCCCGCGCCGCCGGCCTACGACTCCGAACCGGCCGACGCGTCGTTCGCGAACGTTCGTATCCGCCCCCACGGCTTCGCCCGTCGCCCGGAAGGAGCCGGTCCGATGATCCGCGACGCGCGTTCGGCGCGGCTCGGACCGCGCAGTGGCGTTCGGCGGCGCCGCCGTCGCGGTCGCTTGCGTTCTCGCGCGACGACATCATCGGCTCGGGTCACGCCGCGGGGTCGAGCACCGGCGCGCCAGCGGCGCGCGGACCGACCGAGCGCTCACGATCGCGGTGACGGCGCCGCGCGCGATCACGTGCAAGCGCGGATTCGCGGCCAGCCTGGCCGCGCACCTCGCGGCGACGCGTCGCGGGCGAGGGCTCTTCGGTCTGCGTCGTCGACACCGACCTCGACTCACGCGACGTCGGCATCCGCTTCGACATCGACGGACCGACGCTGCTCGACGTCGCCAACGACCTCACCTGGCGCGACGGGCGCCGGCCGCTCTCGGAGATCATCGCCCGGATCGACCCGCCCGGCCTGCACGTTCTGCCGACCCGACTTCCCCAGAGCGCGCTCGTCCCGCTCCTCCACTCCAAGACCAGCGCGATGCTCGCACCCCTGCGCGCCGCGTTCGACTACGTCGTGATCGACGCGCCGCTCGCGGTGGGGCTCGGGCCGCTCGACTGGGAGCGGGCGATGCTCCGCAACGTCGACGTGTTGCTCGTCGCGGTCACGGCCGAGGCATCCGCGCTCGGCGGCGTCCTGCGCTACCTGAACGCGATCGCGGCGGCCAAGAACAACGGTGCCCTCGCCGACCTCGTTCGACGCGCACGTGGTGCTGACCGGCCGCGACGAAGACGGCACCCGGTCGCTTCTGACCGAGCGCGACATCGACCGCAAACTGCGCGGAATCCCGGTCATCGCGTCGGTCCCGCAACTCTGGGGCCGCCAACGTCCGGAAACACCGCTCGACCTCGGCGGCCAGAACGCGGTGCAACGCGACTTCGCCGGCATCGTCGACCGCCTGACCGAAGAGCGGGCCGCGCGCCGCCACTGATCCGCATTTCCGCGATCCGGCACGGAATCGTTAACCTCCCGGATCGTTCGAGGGTGGGGATACGTGCCGGAGTCGCAGCGAAGAACACCGTCACACGCGCGAGATTCACGCGCCCGTCGGACGCGGCTCATTTTCCTCGGGATCGCCGTGCTGCTCGGCGCCGCACTGGTTCCGATCGCGGCATCGCACCCCGCGCCCGCGCAGGCCGACGTGACCATGAACAGCAACAACCTGTTGCGCAACGGCTGGTATCCCGACCAAACCGCGCTCACACCCGCGACCGTCACCGGCCCCACCTTCGGTCGGCTGTTCGATGCCGCCGTCGACGGTCAGGTCTACGCGCAACCGATCGTGTCGCAGGGCACCCTGCTCGTCGCGACCGAGGACGACAACGTGTACGGCCTCGATCCGCTCACCGGCGCGAAGCGTTGGGAGCGGACATTCGGCGCGCCGTTCAACGCATCGGACATCGGCTGCGGTGATCTCGCGCCCCACATCGGCATCACCGGAACTCCGGTCGTCGATCCCGCGACCAACATCGCCTACTTCCTCGACAAGCAATACGTGAGCGGAACCACGGGCGCGAGCGAATACGTCGCGCAGGCGATCGATGTCGGGACCGGTGCCGAGAAACCGGGTTGGCCGATCGTCATCCAGGGTTACGCCGACAACGCGCCGCACATCGCGTCGCATCTCTTCAGCCCGCGCACGATCCTCCAACGACCCGGGCTGCTGCTCATGGACGGCGTCGTGTACGCCGCGTTCGGTTCCAGCTGCGACCTCACTCCGTACAACGGCTGGGTCATCGGCCTCTCGACGACGACGCACTCCATCACCACGATGTGGAGCGACGAGCGCGACGACGTGTCGGGGGGCGGCATCTGGCAGGCGGGCTCCGGTCTGATGTCGGACGGCGACGGGCAGATCCTGCTGTCGACGGGCAACGGGGGCTGGGACCTGACCGGTCCGTGGCCCGGAAACCAACCGCCGAACGATCTCGCCGAAGCGGTGGCGCGCCTCGTGGTGCAGCCGAACGGCACGCTCAAGCCCGTCGACTTCTTCGCGCCCTACGACGGCCCCGCACTGGAAGACAACGACCTCGACTTCGGATCGGGCGGCCCCGTCGGTCTGCCCGACGCGTACTTCGGCACCGCGTCGCATCCGCATCTCCTCGTCATGGAAGGCAAGGAGGGCTACGTCTATCTGCTCGACCGCGACAACCTCGGCGGATACCTGCAAGGTCCCGGCGGCGGCGACGGCGCGGTGGATCGCATCGGGCCGAACGGCGGCGTCTGGAGCCGCTCCGCGGTGTGGCCGGGTGACGGCGGCTACGTGTACCAGGTGACGGCGAACGGCGCCGGCGGTCAGACGAGCGGCTCGTCGGGATTCCTGCGCGCGTACAAGTACGGCGTCGACGGCAACGGCAACCCGACCCTGAGCCTCGCCGCGTCGAGCAGCGACACGTTCGGTTACGGGTCGGGCGCGCCGATCGTGACGTCGAACGGTGTCGAGTCGGGCAGTTCGCTGCTCTGGGTCGTGTGGGAGCCCGACGGCACCGGCGCCAACGCGCAGCTGCGCGCGTACGACCCGGTCCCGCAAAACGGTGAGTTCAAGCTCCTGTGGAGCGGCGCGATCGGTACCGCGTCGAAGTACTCCACCCCGATCGTCAACGACTCGCACGTGTACGTGGCGACGCGCGACGGCCACGTGTACTCGTACTGGTCGCCGGTCAGCGCGCCGCTCACCGCGCCCCCGCCGTCGTTCACGGCCACTGCGGTCGGCGATTCGTCGAACGCGACCGCCACGTTCACGGCCCGCCAACCGACACAGGTGACGGGTTTCAGTTCCACCGATCCGCAGTTCACGCTGGCAGCCTCGACGCCTCCGACACCGGTGTCGCTGGCTACCGGCGACACGATCTCCGTTCCCATCACCTTCACGCCGACATCGGTGGGATTGAAGTCGACGACGTTGCACGCGGATACCACCGGTGGGCCCGTCGACATCGCCGCGACCGCGGTAGCCGCGTCGCCGACCGCGCTCCTCGTCGCGTCGCCCGCGCAGCTGAGCCTGGGCGGGACGACACCGGGCGGGAGTCCGTTGTCCGGCACGGTCACACTGACCAACGCGGGCGCGGTGCCGTTGAACGTGGGCGCCACGGATCTGCCCGGCGCGCCGTTCACGTTGGCGGGCGTGCCCGCCGCGGGGAGTCAGATCGGGGCGGGCGCGTCGATCGGGATCGACGTGACGTTCGCGCCCGGCGCGAGCTGCGCCGTCGCAGGAGTACGACGACGAGTTCACGGTGCACTCCGACGGCGGCGACCAGACCGTCGACCTCACTGCGGTCGTCGCGACGAGCGCCAACGTCAGCATCACTCCGCTCGCGATCGACCTCGGCAACGTTCCGCTGGGAACGCTCGCCGACTCGACGTTCACGTTGCACAACTCCGGCGGACTGAGCGCGACGTTCGTGCGGTCGAAGCCGCCCGCCAAGCTCGTCGGCTTCTACGCGTACACGCCGTTGTCGGAAGGCACGCCGCTGCCCGCGGGCGGAACGCTCACCGAGACCGTGCGTTTCGTCGCCACCAAACTCGGCACCTTCACCGACTCGTGGTCGCTCAATCCCGCCGACGGCCTCGGCGTGCGCAACGTCACGTTCACCGCGCACGTGGTGGAGAACGGTGAGCCACCACCGCCCGGAGATGCCACCTGGAAGCTCAACGGAACCGCGAAACGCACCGCGGTTCCGAGCGCGGGCTCGTTGCAGCTGACCCCGCCGAAGACCGCATCGGTCGCGGGCAGCGCGTTCTATCCGAAGAGCCTGCCGAGCCGGTACCTGCACGTCGGGTTCGACACGTGGATCGGCGGCGGATCGGGCGCGGACGGGATGGCCCTCGTGCTGGCCGACGCCGCGCACACCACTCCCGCCGCGCTCGGTGCGATCGGCGGCGGACTCGGCTTCACCGGGATCCCCGGTTTCGCGTTCGCGCTCGACACCAACAAGAACACGGGCGACCCCGCCGCGAACTTCGTGGGCGTCAGCGATGGACCGAGCGCGCCCGGCGCCACGCTGTTGCACTGGATCGCAACCAGCGCCGCGATCCCGGCCCTCGAAGACATCGGCGCGACCCCGCCGACCGGCTACCGCCGCACCCACATCGACGTCCAGATCGCCGATGGTCTGGCCACCGTCAAGGTCGGTGGAGTGGTGGCACTCACCGATGTTCCCGTCACCCTCCCTTCCAAGGTGTTCGTCGGCTTCACCGGCGCGAACGGCGGCCGCACCGACGAGCACACGATCGCGAACGTGCGGATATCGGTCGTGGGCCCCGCGACGACCGTCACCGCGAAACCCGCGGCCACGATCGGTACCGCGAGCGCGACGTTCGCGTTCACGGCGAACGTCGCGGGATCGACATTCCGCTGCTCGCTCGACAACGCCGCGCCGCGACCGTGCGCGTCGCCGCACACGGTCAGCGTGGCGCCCGGCGCGCACAAGCTCTCGATCCAGGCGGTCGACCCGTCGGGCATCGCCGAAGAGACACCGGCCCTCGCGCGCTGGTCCTACGTGCTCCCGACCTTGCACCACGGCTATTGGATGCTCGGCGCCGACGGTTCGGTGTACGGCTTCGGCGACGCGCAGGCGTACGGCCACCCGAACGACGCCACCGCCGTTCACCTGACTCCCACGCACACCGCGCGCGGCTACTGGATCGTGAACCGCGCCGGACGCGTGTACGCGTTCGGCGACGCGCCTCTGCTGGGGAGCGCGCCCGCCCTGGCCGCGGGCGAACAGGCCACGTCGATCAGCGCGACGAAGACCGACAAGGGCTATTGGGTGTTCACGTCGGCGGGGCGGGTGTTCGCGTTCGGCGATGCAAAGTCGTACGGCGACCTGCGCGGCGTCCACCTCAACGGCTCCGTGATCGACTCCGTGCCGACCGCCTCCGGCCGCGGCTACTACATGATCGCTTCCGACGGCGGCGTGTTCGCGTTCGGCGACGCCCGCTTCCACGGATCGCTCGGCGCGACGCGCCTCAACCAACCGATCATCGGCTTGGTGCCGACGCCCACGGGCCGGGGCTATTGGCTCGACGCTTCCGACGGCGGCGTGTTCGCGTTCGGCGACGCGCCCTTCCGCGGTTCGCTCGGATCGGTCCGCCTCAACCGGCCCATCGTCGGCATGGTCGCGTTCGGCAACGGGTATCTGCTCGGCGCCTCCGACGGCGGCGTGTTCGACTACTCGAGCTCGCCGTTCCTCGGTTCGCTCGCCGACCACGTGCCGAGCGCGCCGATCGTCGGCCTTGCGGCATTTGGCCAGTAGACCGGCCTACCGGACCGGATTGGGCGTTCGCGATCGCGCCGTAACATTCGGGCCATGACCGAGGTGACGGAATCGACTGGTGGCGACGAGAGCCCGTTTGCGGGGATGGACCCGGAGACCGCGGCCAATCCGCAGCCGATGTTCAAGATGCTGCGCGAGACGATGCCGGTGATGCCCGTCGAAGGCGTGGGTGTGGTGCTCAGCGGAAAGACGGAGATCGACGAAGCGTTCCGCGACCCGGAGACGTTCTCGTCGAACATGTCGGCGGTCGACTTGAAGAACATCCGGCCACTGATCCCGCTGCAGATCGATCCGCCCGATCACAAGAAGTACCGCAAGGTCCTCGATCCGATCTTCGCGCCGCGCCAGATGGCGCTACTCGAGGAGCCCGTCACCCGCTTGGTCAACGACCTCATCGACGGATTCGTCGGGGCGCACCGAGATCGACTTCGCCAAGGAGTTCTCGGTCCCCTTCCCGTCGCAGGTGTTCCTCACCCTGCTCGGCCTCCCGCTCGACGAGCTGCCGCGCTTCCTCGCGATGAAGGACGGCATCATCCGGCCCGACGCGGTCACCGGCACCGCGTACGGCAGCGACGAGATGCACGAACTGCAGACCGCGACTGCGAACTCGATCTACGAGTACTTCGACGGCGTGCTCGACGAGCGCGAAGTCGAGCGGCGCGACGACATCCTGAGCCAGTTCCTCGACTCGTCGGTAGACGGCGAGAAGCTCAGCCGCACCGAGATCCTCGACATCTGCTTCTTGTTCCTGATCGCGGGCCTCGACACGGTCACGGCCACGCTCGACTGCATGTTCGCGTTTCTCGCCGCCCATCCCGAGCACCGGCGCGAGCTCGTCGACGACCCGACCAAGATCCCGGCCGCGGTCGAGGAACTGCTGCGCTGGGAGACGCCGGTCATGGGTGTGGCCCGAGTGGCGGCCCGCGACACGACGCTCGGCGGATGCCCGATCAATCAAGGGCGACCAGGTCATGGTCATGCTCGGTTCGGCGAACACCGACGAGGTGGAGTTCGCCGACGGCGACGTCGTACGTTTCGACCGGGAGACGAACCGTCACATCGCGTTCGGCGGCGGCATCCACCGATGCCTCGGATCACACCTCGCGCGCCAAGAGCTGCGGATCGCGTTGCGCGAGTGGCACCGGCGCATCCCGGAGTACTCGGTCGTCGCCGATCACACGCTCGCGTACACATCGGGGATCCGCTCGATCGAGCACTTCCCGATGGTGATCACGCCCGCGTCGTAACGCGCGCGCATGCAAAACGTCAGCTAATGCGGGTCGGCGCGAGCCGACCGGCCTTACGCGTCAGGCGCGCTTGTGGCTGCGACGGGTCTTGGCGACTGCGAGCGCACCGGCGCCGGCGAATGCGACACCGACCCACACGAGCTCGACGTCGTTGCCACCGGTGAACGGCAGGCCACCCGTGGTCGGGTCGGTCGAGGTCGCGGCGGCCGCCGGAGTAACCGACGCGGCTTTCACGTCGACCGAGCTCGGCGGGTAGTCGCGAGCTGCGGCAACACCGGCCGTGCCGATGACCACCATCGTCGAGAGGGCCAGGACGGCACCCATCCTGCGTGCAGACGTGCGTACAGACATCTCTCGGCCTCCCAAGCCCACTCCATCCAATGTTCCCGGAATCCATTGCCCGAAGGGCATTCCCGAGAACACTCCCTGCGTTCAATGTAGCAGGTCGCACGGCGCAACCCAAGGGCGGGCCCGAACTCCGGTCGCCGACGCCCCGAAATCGGCCGGTGGATAGCTACGACCCAGGTTCGAGGCGGGTCAGCGGCCGGGGGCGCCGAGCACCGATCCGGCCAAGAGACGCGGGTCTGACGCCGGGTCTAGCGCCGGAGCCGCACGTTCAGATGCCACCGACCGCCCGATTCGGGCACCTTGACGGTCACCGTGCGCGCGGTACGGGACACAACGGCCCCCGGATCCGAGGTCGCGTCGGCCACCCGCGCGTTGGTGAAGTCGGCGTCGACGACCACCGAGTCGTGGTTCGGCAGAACCTGGGGGAGATAGTCGAACTGGTACGAACCACCCGCAAGGTCGACACTGCCCGAAAGACTCACGGCAATCGTCACGGTGCCGCCCGGCGGCACGTCGACGAATTTCGACCACACGTTGCGCCCGAACTCGTGCTCGGTCGACAGCGCAACGGCCTGGCCGTCGATGGTCGCGTTCTTCAGCGCGAACGGCGAATAGAGCGACACGATGGTTCGATTCGTGCCGAGGGGCAGGTTGTTCGAGTTGCCGATCACGTAGGCGGGCTCGCCGCTCGAGGGCGCATCGTTGCGCAACGTCAGCGTCGCCTGCGCGTCGACATGACCCGTCTTCCCGTCGACATGGGTGACGTAGTGAATCGACCGGTGCATGAAGTAGTCGGCCTTGCTCCCGGCCGCGTTCTGCAGCGTGGCCCCGAACGAGTCGTGGCCGTCGACGGGCGGCACCGCCGCGTCGCCACCGATGCGCTCGATGAAGCTCTGGCCCGATGGGTCGCTCAGCCAGAAGGCCATCCCCTGCGAGCGGATGACCGGGCTCATGATCCGGGAGATCTCGGTCGGTTGCGCCGACGTGCCGGAAGTGAGCTTGTCGAAGGTCGAGCGCGCGATGTTGCCGAGCAGATCGGCGCGCTCGTTCTGATCGGCGACCAACGTGTATTCGTCGTGCAGCAGGAACTTCGCGACGTTCTGCGAGTCGAGCGCGAACGAGAGCCCGGGCACGTGGACCGGACCGGTCAGCGTCAAGAGCCCGGCCATAGCTTCCGGGCCGACCTCGATGACACCGTCGATCTTCGTGCCGCCCGACTGCGGATACAACTGGCTGATCGCCTGCGCCACCGTCGGGAAGTCCGGCGACATCGTCACGTTCTCCCAGGTGTTCGCGACGCCGTACTTGTCGTAGCGAGCCTGATAGTCGACGAGACCGGTGAGCTTCTTCGGCACCACACCGAGGAAGTCGAGCGCGGGCGCGGGACCGACCTTGTCGAGGTGGATCCGGCCGTGATCGGCGCGCAGGATGCCGTAGTTCGCGATCAGGCCACCCGAACCGCGCGCCTCCGCGGGCGTGACGAACGCGACGAAGTACGTCTTGGGCCCGTCTTTTCCGAGCAACGACGGCGCCAGCTTCAGCGCGTCGTCGGCGGTGCGCGCGCTGTCGCCCGCGCTTTCCACGACCTTCTCGAACCGGAGGATGGCGTGTTCGACCGGCGGCGCGAGCCATTCGTCGGGAATCTCGTGCAGTTGCGTACGGATCGTTTCAGTCTTGTTCGCAGCGTTGTCGAACACCGCCTGATAGTCCGCGACGGTGTCGAGGTCGAGGCGGCCGTTCGTGAACCGCAACTTGTCGGGATCGACGCGGGTCAGTGCATCGCGCGCCACGTCGACGGCTTGCGCACCTACATCGGACACGACGTCGAGTGCGTGGATCTGCGGGGCGACGACGGGCACACCACGGCCGGGCCACGCCCACCACGAATGCGCGAAGTGCCGCGCCCGGCGGAACTCGCCCCCCGCGAGATCGAAGTCGGCGGCCGCAGCCTTGCGATCGCCCTCGCGCGACGCGGCCACGCCGGCGCGGGCGTCGTGCTGGGCTTCGTCGAGAATCTCGTCAGTGTGCGCGGCGACGTACAGGGCGCCGATCAACACCACGGAACCGAGGACGAACACGGTCCCGAAGACCCGGCGCCGGAGGTGGTTCCGGCCCGCCGACGCACGCCACGCGCCGGATGCCAACATCGGCACGAGACCGACCGCCGCTACCGCGGCCGACGCGCGCTCGGGGGCCGAGCCCGGCAGGCGCAGCAGGCCTTGCACGATCACCGCGCCGATGATCGCGGCCGCGAACGGCGTGAGCCGATCGCGCGTGATGAGCTCGTACAGCGCGAGGACCAACAAGATGCCGAGCACATGCAGCGGCAGGTTCCCGCCCGCGACCAGCAGCGCGAGCGCGCCGATGCCGAGCGTGTACGGCGCGGCCGCGGTCGCGGCCCACGCAACGGCGGCCGCGAGCAATCCCGACAGCACGTGGTCGACCACGGACACGCCCGTGGGTGAGCACGAAACCGTCGCTCCGAGCGCGCCCGAGACGACAACGACCGCGAGCACGGGTGCCGACGCGCGCAGGCGTTGCAATTGCGTCACCGGCACGGAGCAACGCTAGCGGGGGTGTATGTGCGTATTTGACACATCACCTGTGATCGGCCTGAGACGGCCTTGCGTGATGGCACGCGACCTAAACAAGATGCGCCCGACGGGATTCGACAAGATTTGACCGAAGCACGTTGCGGTCTTTCGCCGGGATTCCGGCGAACCGACGAGAGGCTCGAAGTGGAACCGATCAAGATCGGATGGCTGGGTTCGGCGCTCGACGGCCCGGACGGGGGTTACGACCGGATCCACCGGCTCGCGTTCGACGAGGCGGCCGAATCCGGACTGCTCGACCGCCCGGTCGAGTTCGTGCTGCATCCCGAGAACGGCTTGCCCCAAGGCTCGGCCAAGAACGCCACCGACGGGTTCCGCTATCTCGTCGACGAAGGTTGCATCGGCGTGGCCGGCGCGTACAGCTCCGACAACGCGATCACCGTCGGTCCCCTCGCCAACGAGTTGCAGATCCCGTTGATCAGTTGGTGCGGCACCGAACGCCTGCAAGGCGACTACTGCTTCCGGCTCGGCAACGGCGACTGCGGCGGTGACGCCGCGCTCGTCGTGGCGTGGCTGCAGCGCCAAGGTCACGATCGCGTCGCGGTGTTGAGCGAGATCTCACCGAACGGTGAGGAGTACTTCCGTTTCTTCCGCCAGGAATGCCGGCGCCGGGGCGTGAGCATCGCCGCGGTCGAGACCGTGAGTCAGAGCCCGGAGAACCTGGCGACGAATCTCGCGAACCTGCGCCGCGTCGACGCCGACGCGCTCGTGTACATGGGCTACGGCATGCTCGCCGCGAAGGGCTTGCTCCGCGCCGCGCTCGACGAACTCGACTGGGACCCGCCCCGCATCATGGGTACCGCGTTCATGTTCTATCTGATGGGCTTCGACAAGTTCGAGGGCTGGGTCGGTGTCGATCAGTTCGACGAGCGCAACCCGCTCGTCGCCGGTTTCCACGAACGCTTCGTCGAGCGCTACGGACAAGACCCGCCGTTCTGGCCGAACGCGATCCCGGTGCTCGCGTACGACACCGCGCGCGTGCTCGTGGAAGGACTCTTCCGCGCGCCGATCCTCTCCGGGCCCGGCCTGAAGGCGGGGCTCGAAACGATTCGATTCATGCCGAGCACGACCGGCGGTGCCCGTACGCACATCGCGTGTTCGCCGTACGAACACGGCATGTTCCGCGGCGACTGGTTGCTCTACGGCCGCGTGCGCAACGGCGCGCTCGAATTCGAAGGACTGTTCGAAGGCTGAATCAGCCTCGGCGACTCAGGCCTGGAGTCAGATCAGTTGGCGCGGCGCGTCGGCGCGGGCGTAACGCCGTTGCGAACGATGGCGCGCCGGACGACCGGGTCTTCACGGCTGAATCGCGTCGCGTCGCGCACCGCACGCATCTCGCGCAGCGCGCCGAAGCATTCGTCGAGCTCGCGCTCAACGGTCTTCAAACGAGTTTGATCGGCCGGTGACAGCCCGAAGCTGGTCCCCGAGCGAGTGAACAACGCGGTGCGCTCGATAGCGAGCCGATTGACGTTGCGTTCGATGTTGCCGCGATCGGCGTTCATACACGAACTCCTTGGTCCCGTTGCTTGCGCGGAATGCAGCAGAGAGTGCGACTCGAGCGCCGCTGCGTCGGTAGCCGAGAAGAGTGATGTTCATCCTACCCGGTCGGGTCCGACCGCCGATCCGCGCCGGCCGTGGCACGGACGCGCAAAAGGCCGCGCGGAATCAGTGACGCGGGCGCGCGACCCGGGTGGATGCTCGCCTTGTGGGGCTCGCGTCGGACGCGGGCGCGCCCGAATCCAGGCCGGTATCGAGGGAATCGTTCTCGGCGGAAACGCGATACAAGCGTTCGCCGTCGACGCGCCGTAGTAGATGTCGCCGGTTCGGTGCGCCAGCGTTTCGCCGGACGCGGCCGCGATGAGCCAACCGTGGGAGTCGTGCGCCCAGAGCACGATCGTCGCCGGAGCGGAAGAAGTCGCGGCGCCCGGGGGCGTACGCGAAAGGAGCTGTCGTCATCGGCCTTGTAGAGATAGCGCATCTACGCCAAGACTAGCACCGCAATACCGGAATCCCATTGCTAGTATTTACCCGTGGCGCAGTGGAGTTTCCTCACCAACCACGCCCGCGCCCTGCTGTGCATCGCGCACGATCCCGGCCTCCGATTGCGGGACATGGCCGAAGCACTCGGCATCACCGAGCGCAGCGCGTACGCAATCGTGACCGATCTCGCCAATGCGGGATACGTGCTGAAGGAACGCGACGGCCGGCGCAATCGCTATTCGATCCAACACCACATGCCGCTGCCCGGACCCGACGCGATCGGAAGCGCACAGTGGGTGAGGTGCTCGATCTCCTCGTCGGAACGCGCGCCCGAAGCCGCGTCGCGCGTTCCGCGACCGAAGGCCACACGCAAGGGCACGCGTCGCGAAAACTAGGTCGACGCGAATACAATCCACGGCGAGGCTTCTTCGCCGGGCAGATGGTTCGCCGACCGGGGCTCGGATCGGTCGCGCAAGCATGGATGGGGCAGTCGCCGTAGTCGCCGACGATGTCGAGCGGCCGATGCTCGGTTGCCGCGCCATCGGGCGAACGGTCCGCTTCCCATGCGCTCTCGAAGGTGCGCGTGCTGCAGGCAGTCGGGCGCCGATCGCTCCCCTCGCTGATCGAGGCGACGGTAATTCCCGCAGTGTTGTTCTACGTGTTCTTCACCACACTGGGCCCCACTCCCGCGATGCTCGCGGTGTTGGCGTGGTCGTACGGCGCGGTCGCTGCGCCGGCTGATCAGTGGGCACGGCGATACCGGGCATCCTGCAACTCGCGGTGATCGGACTCACCGTACGAACGATCGTCGGCATCCTCAGTGGAACGTTCATGTACTTCCTGCAGCCCGTCGCGACCACGCTCGCGCTGGCGCTCGTCTTCTTCGGTTCGTTGATGTTCGGCCGGCCGATGATCGCCCGGATGGCCTCCGACTTCTGCCCGCTCGCGCCGGAGATCGCGGGACGGCCGGGAGTCGTCCGCCTGTTCAGCGGACTCACGCTGCTGTGGGCGATCGTGCACCTGCTCGAGCGCGGCGACGACCTTCACGCTCCTCGTGAGCCTGCCGACAACGACGTTCGTCGCGGTGCGGAGCATCGTGAGCATGGCGATCACAGCCAGCGCGATCGTGTTGACCGTCTCGTGGTCGATCCGGACGGCGCGCGCCGAAGACCTCGTGTTCGCGCGCGTATCCGGCCTGGGTTAGCCGACTTCGGTCACCGGTTCACGCAGCACCGGACGCGGCGCGTTCGTACACCGCGAGGTGACCTTCGATCGTGGTCGCGAGATCGAAGCCTGCGGCTCGGTCTCGTGCCGCGCGCCGGAGATCGTCACGCGCGATCGGATCGCTCAGCAACGCTTCGATCTCAGCGGCCAACGCGGCGCGCGTTGCCGGCCGGGAACAACCGCGCCGCATCGCCGACGAGCTCCACGTGCGCACCGATGGCCGAAGCCACGACCGGCCGGCCCCGCACGAGTGCCTCGAGCACCGTGAGGCCGAAGCCCTCGTAGACGCGACGCGCACACGACCATCTCCGCCCGGCGATACAGCGCGTCGAGCTCGGCATCGGAGACCCGCCCGACCATGACGATCCCCGGCCGCTCCAACTCGCTCGCGGCGCGCGCCGAAAGCCAGCCGCGCGGGCCGGCCACGACCAGCGAGAGCTCGGGCCAGCGGGCGCGCACGCGTTCGAACGCCTGCACCACTGTCGCCAGATCCTTGCGCGGTTCCACCGTGCCCGCGGTCAGGAGATACGGACCGCGCACGCCGCGCGCCGCAGCTGATTGCACGTCGCCGCCGACGGAAGACCCCGGCGCGCTGACCGCGAGCGGGACGCAATGAATACGGGCGCGGTCGAAGCCCTCGCGCTCGAGCTCCTCGCCCGTGAACGCCGACGGCACGATGATCGCGGCCGCTTCGCGACGCGCGATCGCGAGACCACGTTCGTGGAAGCGGATGCCGTGCGGAGTGAAGGCCTCGGGATGGCGGAGGAACGCGACGTCGTTGATCGTCACCACAAGCGGCACATTGACCGGGGGAACCGCGAGGCTCGGCGCGTGACACACGTCGACATCGAGATCTATGCGGTGGCGGCGATAGCGATTCCACAGCTCGTAACGCCAGCGCGGCGCGCCCGGTCCGAGGCTATGGAATTCGACCGCGTCACCGAGTGCCGGCCCGCGCGCGCCGCGGACACGACGAGAACGCCACGACGTCGGCGCGCTCGGGGAGCTCGGCACAGAGCATCTCGGTGACGCGGCCGATCCCACCCGGGATCCGTTGCGCGAGCTGACCGACATGGACCCCGACGCGCAACCGCGATTGTCGAACATGCCGCGTTCGGATCCACACCCTTCCAGACGTTCGAAACCCCCGTCCGGATCCCACGTTGGCAGGAAAACCAGCGCCACGCGCCACATTTGCTGCCAACTGTTGGCAGGGTTTTCCGCTCCACACGCCGATTTCCCTGCCATCAGATGGCAGGGTTTCCGACTCCATGAGTCGGTTTTGCTGCCATCTGATGGCAGGGTTTCCGGGTGCGGGGAACTATTTGATGCGGGTAGCAAAGACCGCGAGGCGGTGGTCGTGGGTTCCGATACCGGTCTGGAACGCGCCCGCGCACGTGACGAGCGTGAGGTGCGACAGGCCGTCCTTCGCCCGTTGCGGCGTCGTGCCGGCAACGGGTCCCGCGCCGTAGATCTCGGTGAGCACCGACTTCTCCGTCGTCTGGTCCAGCGTGAAGCTCACCGAATGCGTGACGACGAACCGAACGTCGAGCCCGGTCCGCGTGTCGTGCACGACGATGAGGCCGCCCGGCTTCAACAGGCCGATCGAACCGAACACCCCGGGCGTGCCGCGCGGACCGTTGACATGGCCCGCGATCAACGCGGTGCTGATCGCACCCGGAACCGCGCTACCGCGGTACCAGAACGCTTCTTCCCAGACAGGGTCGTGGATAGGACCCTCGGGCGCGTCCATCACGTCGCCCGAAGTCACCCCGACGCCGAGCACCGGCGTCGTCACGCCGATCGACGGGATCTCGAGTTGCAGCGGTACGGGAACGGGTCCGGCGCGTACGTTCGAGCCCGCGGCAACGAGCGCGGCCGGGATCGGCAGCGCCTTCACGATGCGCGGCGCGATCACGCGCCGGGGCCGAACAGTGGTGGTCGTCACTACCGTCGCGGGCGGCGTCGCCTCGGGCGTGCTCGACCCCGAGCACACGGCGAGGAACGCCGCGAGCACGAGCATCGAGATCGCGCCACCGCAGAGCGCCGGAACGGAGCGCGTCACCGCCGGGCGAAGTGCACGCGACGCTTCACGACGAGTCCCATCACCGTCGCGCCGCCGAATCCGATGATCATCAGGGCCGACCAGGGGAAGTGACTCTTCGACAACGGTGCAACCCCGGTGCGGGGCGGTCCGAGGATTCCGACGGTGAGCCCGAGCGTGGTGGTTGTCGCGCCGGCGCCGGCACCCGCACCGGCTCCGGGCGCAGGCGCGCCGCCCGGGATCGTCGAGGCCGGGCTGACCGCCGTGGTCGGGGTAACGGGCGCGGTAGTCGTGGGCGGGGTAAGCGACGTCGCACACGTGGGGTTGGTGAAGTGGTCGTTGATCAGAGTGACGGAACCGTTGCGGGCGAGCGCGCGACCGTGCACCGTCACCGCGGCCTGCATGTTGATCGACTGCAGGGCGAGGATGTTGCCGACGAACGTCGAGCCGCTGCCCAGGACCGCCGTGCTCAGCACCTGCCAGAACACGTTGCACTCCTGCGCACCGTTGATCAGGCTCACGACGCTGCCCGAAAAGGTGGTGAGTGACGAGTTGGTCTGGAAGATCCACACGGTGTTCGGGTCGCCTTGCCCGTTCAGCGTGAGCGCGCCGGTCAGGCTGAGCGGGCCCTTGGCCGTAGCCGCGTAAACGCCGCCGACGAGCTGCACGCCGGAGAGATCCGCACCGGTCGTGCCGGTGAGGGTCGGGCGCAGGTGCGCGTTGTCGTACGCGTTCGTCAGGTCGAGTTGCGCCTGCGCGGCGTCGCCGTTGTCGACCACGCCGGGTGCGATGACGAGACCCGGCGGGAATCCGGTGATGGCCGGGTTCGGCGATGTACCGAGGTTCTGGTGCATGGTCGTGTTGCCGACGTTCGTGACGCCTTGGCCACCGAGCACGGAGTACGCGCCGGCAGTTCCGAGCGGAACCTTGGCGACGATCGCCGCGTTTGCGGGGCTCGAGAACGCGAACGTCAACACGCTCGCCAGCCCGACGGTCAGCAGGGCGATTCCGCTGCGCCGGAGGGAGAGCAAGCGGAGAACGGGAGAATTGCTCGTCATCAGAACTCGATTCGTGCCGAAGCCGAGGCGGGTGAGTACCCGGCCTCACCCCTCCTTCGTCAAGAGAATCGGCGGAAACCAGAAAAATGTCTCCGGATTGCCCACGGAAATGGCCCGGTGAGAGAGTGATCGGGAGACCATTCGGCGTAGCCGGGGCCTGAGAAGGCGGCCGCTACTATTCGGCCGAAGCAGCAGAAGATCGCGGAGGTGCGTTCGATGAAGGTGCACGAGAAGCTCTACATCGGTGGCGAGTGGGTCGACCCGGCCGACCAACGACGTCATCGAGGTGATCTCGCCCCACACCGAAGAGGTCGTCGGCCGGGTCCCCGAGGCATCGACCGCCGACGTCGACCGTGCCGTCGCGGTCGCCCGCGCCGCCTTCGACGACGGCGACTGGCCGCGGCTGTCGCCCGAGGAGCGCATCGCCGCGGTGCAGCGCTTCGCCGACGCCTACATGGCGCCGCCTCGGCGACATGGCGGCGATCATCACCGAGGAGATGGGCTCGCCGATCACGTTCTCCAACCTCGGCCAGGCGCCCGCGGCGTGGATGATGCTCAACACGTTCATCGGCATCGCCGCCGCAGTACCCGTGGGAAGAGACCCGCACGGGCATGCTCGGCACCGACGTGATCGTGCGCTCGCGAGCCGGTCGGCGTCGTCGCCGGCATCGTGCCCGTGGAACGTGCCGCAGTTCGTCACGATGGCGAAGCTCGCGCCCGCGCTGCTCACCGGCTGCACGATCGTCATCAAGCCCGCGCCCGAGACGCCGCTCGACGCGTACCTGATGGCCGAGCTGCTCGACGAGGCCGGCATCCCGAAGGGCGTCGTGTCGATCCTGCCCGCCGGCCGTGAGGTCGGCGAGCACCTCGTGCGCCACCCCGGCGTCGACAAGGTCGCGTTCACCGGTTCGACCGCGGCCGGCCGGCGCATCGCCGTCGATCTGCGGCGAGCAGCTCAAGCGGGTGAGCCTCGAGCTCGGCGGCAAGTCGGCCGCGATCATCCTCGACGACGCCGACCTCGCGGCCACCGTCGAGGGCCTGAAGATCGCGTCGCTCATGAACAACGGCCAGGCGTGCGTCGCGCAGACCCGCATCCTCGCGAGCCGCGAGCCGCTACGACGAGGTCGTCGACGCGGTCGCCGACGATGGTCGGCGGCCTGAACGGTCGGCGACCCCGCCGACGCGGCCACCGAGATCGGTCCGCTCGTCGCCGAAGCGCCAGCAGGAGCGCGTCGAGAAGTACATCGCGCTCGGCCAGGAAGAGGGCGCCAAGCGTCACGGTCGGCGGCAACGGCCTGCCCGTCGGGCATCGACCAGCGGCTGGTACGTGCAGCCCACGGTGTTCGCCAACGTCGACAACGACATGCGCATCGCCCGCGAGGAGATCTTCGGCCCCGTGCTCGCGGTCATCCCCTACGACGACGTGCAGGACGCCGTTCGCATCGCCAACGACAGCGAGTACGGCCTGGCCGGCTCGGTGTGGACCGCCGACGTCGACCAGGGCATGGACATCGCCCGGCGGGTCCGCACCGGCACCTACGGGGTGAACCAGTACACGATGGACTTCATCGCCCCGTTCGGCGGCTACAAGGCTTCCGGCATCGGGCGCGAGTTCGGCAAGGAAGGCCTCGAGCACTACATCGAGCTCAAGTCGATCATCCCGCCCGGTGGTGGCATCGGCGCCGCGAGCTAACGCTCGCAATCGTTACGCACGCAGCTCGTCGACCCGCCGTTCGTAGAGGGCGGTCGGGTCGATGAGGCTGCAGTTGTCGCACACGGCGCCGCTCGCGGTGCGGAACCACAGGCAACAGCTCGTGCGATTCCAATACCAACCCGTGCGACGCGCGGTTTCGACGATCGTGAAGTAGCCGAGCCCGTCGAACCATTGCGTGGACGCAACGAAGAACTCGTCGGCTCGCGCTCGTAGCGCACTCCGCTCCACGGCCGGCGTCATCGGGCTCGACTCGACGGCGCGGAACGCGACCGCGCACGCGGCCGCGACGTTGCCCCAGAGCAGGCGCTCGCCGACCCGGAACTCCGCGTGCACCGCGGCGACGAACGGCTGCAAGTGCGCACCGATGATTTCCGCGGCGACGGTGCGCGCGTCGGCGAGATGCACGCGCGGGTCGAGGTAGGCGACGGCGGACGTCCGGGGTTTGTCGAGCCGGACGGCGGTCGCCGCGGGCGTGGTGTTCGGGACGGGGAGACCGAGCACGAACGCGGCCAACGTGTCGCCCGCGACCCGGAACGCGTACGCCTCGGCAAACAGCGATGCCGCGACCGCATCGTCGTCGGTCTCGAATCCCGCATTCGTATCGCGGACGATGGTCTCGAGCGTGTCACCGTTCGCAATGAGCGCGGCGCAACCGATCCAGTCGCGTTCGTCGTTCGGGCCCGGAGTCGTGCGCACGCCGAGGTAGGGGACGCGCTCGTTCACCGTGCGCAGGACGTCGTCGAGAGTGGGCTCCGCGTCGGGCACTCGCGCCCCGGTCAGTCGGGGCCGATGAGACCGATGTCGTACAGCACACGGTCGAGGAGCGCGCCCGACTCGATCGTGCCGTACCGCAGCGGGTGCTCGTCGTCGACGCAACTGGGCAGCGGGTCGAGCGCGAACCACGGCGCGGGGTGACAGAACTGCACAACCGAGTAACGATCGGCGGCCGACGCCGCGTCGGCGACGACGCGATGCACGCCCGCGGGAATGCGGCCGTTGCTCAGTCGCTCGAGCATGATCCCGGAGTTCACGACCACGTACCCGTCGGGCGGAACGACATCGTGCCAGCCGGTGGATGTGTGCAACTGCAGGCCGCGCCCGCTCGCGCGCGGCAACGCGGTGACGAGGTTGATGTCGGTGTGCGCGTCGGCCCACACGTACTCCCCCGCGGGCGCGTGCGTCATCGGGGGATAGTGGATGGCGCGGGTGAGGTGCGAGCCGTCGGCGAGGATGTCGTCGAAGTAGCCGTCGGCAACACCCAGGCCCGCGGCGACGACGCGCAGGAAGCGGGTCTGCAGATCGAGCAGTCGACGATGGAACTCGACCAACACCGCGCGGATCCCAGGCACGGAATCCTCGGGCAGCGCCTGGTCGAGGTAGCGGTGCGGGTAGCGCGTGCGCAGCGGGTGGTGGCGCGGCACTTCCTCGCCCCAGTTGAGCATCTCCTTCCAGTCGGCGAGGTCACTGGTCGCGGCGGTCTCGACGAGGAGGCCCGTGTAACCGGTCTGCCCGTGGCTCTCGGGAACGCGCCACCGTTCCTTCTCCGCGACCGGGAGTGCAAAGAACTCCGCGAGCCGCGCGTACGCGTCGTCGAGCAGATCACTCGGTATGTCGTGACTCGTGAACACGAAACCGGTCCCGAGGCTGCGCATCACCCCGTCGACGACCGCGCGCCGTTCCGCGTCGCTCCCCTGTTCGAACGCGATCAGGTCGACGTCGAGCACGTCGGTCACCGCCATCCCGCTGAACACTAACGCTGCATGACGGCTAGGCAGCCGAGATCCACGTACCGGCGCGCACACAACCGACCGGCGCGAGCCGCTGATTCACGGAGATGGTCTCGAAGCCGTCGGAGAGCTCGAACTCACCTTCGTCGATCCGCAGCACACTCACGTTCGCGACCCGACCCGGTGCGAGCGTCCCTAGCTCGGCCTCCCGGTGAATCACGCGCGCAGGATTGCACGTGGTCATCGCGACCACATCGGGCAACGAAATACCGAGCGCCCACATCTTGCTCATCGTCTGCGCAAGCGACACCACCGGATGATCCACGTTGAACACGTTGAGATCGGTGGAGATCGTCGTCGGCAGGAATCCCTGCTCGAACAGCGTGCACGCCGTCGCGAACCGGAAGTCGGTGCCCGAGTGACCCACGTCGAGCTGCACTCCTCGCTCGATCGCGTCGCGCAGCTCCGCGCCGGCGTTGCCGTCGGAGTCGAGCACGCCGGACGCGCCGCGGAACGCGTGCGTGATCACGTCGCCGGGTCGGAGGGCGCGCAGCAATACGGGCGTGGGGATCGTGGGCGTGAACGGGAAGCGCCCGAGGTGCACCATGATCGGGCGGTCGCCGGCCACCTGCTTGGCCGCGTCGAGGAACGGCGAGACGTTCGGGTCGTCGACGTAACACGCACGCACTTTCATACCGACCACGACGTCACTGTTCGCCTCGAGCACGGCCGCGGTGAGATCGAGGTCGAGGTTTCGGAGGTCGTTGGCGATCTCCAACTTGTGACAGATGAAGTCCTTGGTGGCGAAGTAGATCTGGCAGGGATCCATCAGCGCGAGCACCTGCGTGCGCACGCCGGGGTCGTCGATCCACTTCCGCCGCGAGCCCGAACGTGGCTGCGCCGCTCGTGCCCGCGTCTACGACTGTGGGAACGCCGCTGTCGACGCCGACCTGATCGGGCGGGAGGCAGAAGTCGCCGAGGCCCGGATACACGTGCACATGCAGATCGATGAGCCCGGGCGTCACGACCAATCCGCGCGCGTCGACAACCTGCCGCGACCGCGGGCGCTTCGAGGTCCGGCGCGACCGCAACGATCGTGTCACCCTCGATGAGCACATCGGCGATCTCGTCGCGTCCCGCGGCGGGATCGATCACGCGGCCGCCGCGCACGAGCACGACGGTCTTCGTCATCGTGGCGATCGTGTCCATCATGGCGACACCCCCTGGATCCGTGCGCTGATCTCTCGGTGCCGGCGCAGCATGTCGACCTCGCCGGGCGCGGTGATCGAGCCGTTCTCCACGACCACGTTGCCGTGAATGACCGTGTGCCGGGCCGACACCGGACCGCACCGCAGCCACGCTTCGATCGGATCGGTAAGCGCGCCCGCGAACGCGATGCCTTCGAGCGGCCAGCACACGAGGTCGCCGACCGCGCCGGGCGCGAGTTGACCCAACTCACCTTCGCGGCCGAGACAACCGGCCGAGCCGCGCGTCGCGATCTCGAGCGCGTCGCGCGCACCCATCGACGTCGGACCCTTGCGCAAACGGCCGAGCAAGAGCGCGTTGCGCGCTTCCATCCACAGCGACGCGGAATCAGTCGACGCGGAACCGTCGCAACCGAGCCCGACCGGCACACCCGCGGCGCGGAACTCGGGAACCGGTGCGATGCCGCCGCCCCCGATGAGCATGTTGGAGCTCGGGCAGTGCGCTACTCCAGTTCCCCATTTCCCGAGCCGCGTGATCTCGTCGGCATTCGGGTAGATGCAGTGCGCGACCCACGCGCGATTGCTCCCCCACCCGACGTCCTCGAACTGCTCGATCGTGCGGCGCCCGAACGTCTCCTCCGCGAACGTGTCCTCGTCGGGGTCTTCGGCGAGATGGGTGTGCAAACGCACGTCGAGGCGTTCCGCGAGCTCCGCGGTCGCCGCGCATGAGTTCGGGCGTCACCGAAAACGGCGAGCACGGCGCGAGCGCGATGCGCACCATCGCACCCCATTCCCGATCGTGATGCAGCCCGACGAGCCGTTCGCTGTCGGCGAGGATCTCGTCGTCGTCCTGCACCACCGAGTCGGGCGGGAGGCCGCCGTCCTTCTGCGAAAGACTCATCGAACCGCGCGTCGGATGGAAGCGCACCCCGACTTCTTGCGCGGCCCGGATCTCGGCCGAGATCAGATCGCCGCGCGCCGCGCGGGTGCACGTACAGATGATCGGTCGTCGTCGTGCAGCCGCCGAGCGCGAGCTCCGCGACGCCGATCCACGCCGACACGTACGCGGCCTCCTCATCGAGCAATGCCCAACGCGGATACAGCGTCGTCAACCATTGGAAGAGCGTGCCGTTGACCGCGGGCCGATAGCTGCGCGTGAGATTTTGGTAGATGTGGTGATGCGTATTGATGAGACCCGGCGTGACCAGACAGCCGGTCGCGTCGAGCACCCGCGCCGCGGCGGGCGCAGGCTCGGTCGACGCGCCGACCGCGGCGACGAGACCATCCGTGATCGCGACCCAGCCACCCGCGAGCTCGCGCCGCTCGTCGTCGACGGTCGCCACGAGATCGGCGCCGTGGACCAACAGGTCGCAGCGTGCGGGGCCGGTCGGGGACGCCTGAGTCACGGTCACGACCGTCGCCCACCACGCCACGACTGGTCAAGTCGCAGGGACATCGTTCACACTCCCGTGATACGACCGCAACAGCCGCTCGCGACAGGTTGGCGACCATGGAAGAGGTGCGGACCACGCTCCCAGTTCACCCCGTCGACCTCGAGCCGTTCCGGCTCGGAGGGCCCCACGATCGCGGTGTCGTCGCGGCCGCGATCGACGCCGCGTGCCGCGATTCCGGCTTCCTACTGGTCTCCGGTCACGGCGTGCCCGAGAGTCTCTGCGACGCGGTGCTAGACGGTTTCGGTGCGTTCTTCGACCTGCCCCTCGGCGAGAAGCGCCGGTTCGTGGTCGCCGACGAGAGTGCAAACCGGGGCTACAGCGAGCTCGGCAAGGAAGGGCTCGCGTACAGCCGGGGCGAGGAGACGCCACCTGACCTGTTCGAGGCGTTCAACGTCGGGCGCGAGGACGCGATCGGACCTGCCTACGACCGGGTGCGCGAGTTCTACGCGCCCAACGTGTGGCCGCCGGAACCACCCGGGCTGCAGTCGACGTGGCTCGCGTACGAGACCGCGGTCCGGGACGTCGCCGACTTACTCTTACGGGCGATGGCGCTCGCTTTGGAGCTGCCCGAAGGGTGGTTCGTCGAACAGCTCGACGACGCGGTGCTCACGACCCGCGCCATCAACTACGAGCGGGCGGCCGGTTCGCCGAGTCCCGTGCCGGGGCAGACGCGCATGGGCGCGCACACCGACTACGGCGTGTTGACGATCCTTCTCGCCGACGACGTTCCCGGGCTGCAGGTGTTCCGGGCCGGCGAGTGGCACGACGTGTCGGTGCCGCGCGGAACGTTCGTGTGCAACCTCGGCGACATGCTCGAGCGCTGGACGAACAACCGTTGGACCTCGACGCTGCATCGGGTGCTGCCGCCGTCCGCCGACCAAGATGGTCCCGTGCGCCGGCGCTCGATTGCCCGCTTCCTCGATTGCCCACCCGAGCTCGTCGTCGACTGCATCCCGACGTGTGTCGGGCCCGACAACCCGGCGCGTTACGAGGCGGTCGTCGCCGGAGTGTGGTTGCGGGAGAAGCTGCTCGGCGGCCGGGCGCGCCGCCAACCTGATCTCGGAGAGGCAGTGCGTATGACCCGAGCTGGCTACGGTCCCGACGAGCTCGACGCCACGTGTGCGGCCTTTGCCCGCGACGGCTTCACGATCCTCCGTGGCCTCTACGCCGACGCCGACCTCGACGCGTTGCAGCTCGAGTTGGAACAACTGCAACGGCAGCTCGTCGCCGGCGAGTTCCCGGAGGCATGCGGCACGGTGATCCTCGACGATCCCGACGCGGTCATCGACGGCGAGCCGTTCGCGCACTACGTGTGCGAGATCACTCCGGTGTCGGCGCGGGCGCGTGCCGCGGTGACGCATCCGGTCGTGGTCGACGCGGTGCAACGCCTGATCGGCGCGGACGCGTGGTTGCTCGAAGAGGACCGCTTCGGCGTGGTGTACCAGGACGCGCGGCCGGGCGAAGGTTCGGGCTACTCGCGCATCGGCTGGCACTCCGACGCGCAGTCGGGACCGAACCTCGACTGGTGGCCGTCGGTCGCGTTCACGATCCACCTCGACGCGACGTCGCCGCAGAACGGATTCCTGCGCGTCGTACCGGGCTCACATCTGGGCGGCACCGACGACATGCCGCTCGGCTTCGAGAAGGTGCCCGGCGAGGTCGCCGCGTACTGCGATCGCGGCGACGTGCTGTTGCACCACTCCGACCTGTGGCACAGCGCGGCGCGCGCCACCGACGACGGCGCGGGCGGTATCCGTCGCCACATCCGCGGCGGTTGGTACGGCGGCACCCGCCCCGCCGAAAAACACGGCCTCGCCGACTTCGTAAAAAACGCCCGCCGCTAACCTCCCGAACGACTCCCACCGCCCCGCGCCTTCCCCCGTCCGCGATCGGGCCTTCATGTGCCCGTGCGTACCCTCTGGGGGCATTGAATGGCACATGAATCGGCGGCCGGGCTTCTTTCGCGGCTCAGCGCATCCCGGTTCGGGGTGTTTCGGCGGACAGGAAGCCGTTGCGATCGGCGTCACGCGCAAGCAACTCGCCGGGCTTCACGCCTCGAACGTCGTCGAGCGGGTTCTGCCCGATACCTATCGAATGACGGCGGTGCCGAGTTCGACCGAACAGTCCTTGAGAGCCGCAATTCTCTGGGCCGGGCCCGAAGCCGCGGCCGCCGGCCCATCCGCGGGCGCGCACTACGGGCTCGAAGGGGTCAAGCCGCGGTTGCCGGAAATCGTCGTGCCGCGGTCGAGCCGAGTTCGCTCCGACGAGGTGACCGTTCACTACACCGACAACTGGCCTGCTCTACGCCCCCGCCGGTACCGCGGGGTGCGGGTCACGGGCGTGGAGGCGACGTTGGTGGCGCTGGGCGCGGCGCTCGAGTCGGAGGACTTCGAGATCGCGTGCGAGGACGCGCGGCGGAGAGCGCTGACGTCGGTGCCGTCCTTACGTTCGTACCTTGCGCAGTTTGCCGGCGCGGGTCGACCCGGCGTCGCCGCGCTGCGCCGTCTCCTCGACGAGCTCGATCCGGTGCATCCGGCCCGATCAACCCTCGAGGTGAAGACCCGTCGACTGCTCGTCGCGCACGGGCTCACCGGATTCGTCCGCGAGTACCCGCTCGTGTGGGCGGGCCGCCGCTACCTCTTTGATTTCGCGTTCGAACGGGGCCGCACCATCCTCGAAACCAACGGCCGCCGGTGGCACGACGACCCGAGCGACTACGAGCACGACAACGAGAAGTGGAGCGTGCCGGCCCGCTTCGGCTTCCGCATCGTGTTCGCCACTTGGGAGAAGGTCACGCGCCGCCCGCACGAGCTCGTATCAGAGCTGACGGCGACTCTGGCGACGTGAACGTCGGCTGCCATCCGGCGAGCCCGGTTACTACGCGTCGGCCAGGCCGTTCATGAAGTCGGCTATCTCGATCGGCGCCGCGGGATCGACCTTCCCTCCGTACGCTTCCAAGACCTTCAGCGCCCGGATACGAACCACGACGAGACGCGCGTAGCGTCCGTCGACCTGGCGAAACGCGATGCTCCAGCCCCGCAGCGCGCGCTGATCAGGCGTGCGTATGACGGCGTCAATGTTCCGCCGGTCCAACCTTCGGTGGCTGAGGCCAAACGCCAGCGAGACCACGACCGCGTCTCGACTCACGGTCAGCCGTCCGAACGGAAAGGGAGTGCGAGTGTTGAGTTGGCCGGGTTTCTTGATCGCTAAAGCCGCGACCCGCAACCTCGCCGCGGGCATCTCTACGGTCCTACTCAAAACAGAGATGTCACGAAGTGAACTACGCGGGGATGTCGGCGAAGCGGGCGAGGACGCGCTTCTCGACGCCACTGATCGACGCGTACAACAACATTGAGTACGCGGTGACCAGCGCGGCCGCCGTCCACAGCATGTTGTAGTTCGACAGCGACGACGATTGGAGCATCAGGTACCCGAGTCCGTGCCCGGTCGCCAACCACTCCGCGAGCAACGCGCCGATCAGCGCGAGCGGCGCGGCGATACGCAGCGACGCGAAGATCGCGGGCAACGCGTGCGGCAGCTGTACCTTGCGCAGCGTTTTCCACTGCCCGGCGCCGTACGCGCGGAACAGGTCGATCGACGCCTGGGGCGTGGCCCGTAGCGCGAGCGTCACGTTGACCAGCGTCGGGAAGAACGTGACGATGCCGGCGATGACCGTGACGCCCAAGAGTCCGCGCCCGAAGATGAGCGTGATGAGCGGTGTCATCGCGACGAGCGGAACCGAACGCAACACCATCGCGATCGGCATCACGCTCTGCTCGACCGACCGGCGCAGGTTGAACACGATCGAGCACGCGAGCGCGGCGATCGTTCCCGCCGCGAGGCCGATGAACGCGTCCTTCAGCGTTGTGAGGGACGCCGGGTAGAGGTTGCCGCGCGTCGGCTCGCTGCTGGGCGCGGCCGCGGTCGAGGGCGCGGTGAGGAAGTGCCACACGTTCATCGGGGTCTTACCGACGAACGGGTCGACGTGGAAGACGATGAGGAACAGTCGCCAGAAGCCGAGCAGCACGACGAGGGAGACGCTCCACGCGACCAGGCGCCGCCCGAAGTACAGCAACTTGTTCTCGCCCCGCGCCGGCGGCGGTACCGGCGGTACCGCGACCGCCATCTCCATCATGTCGGTGGCGGTCACGCCCGCGGCCCCCTCGGCGCCCACGGGGTGAGCAAGCGGCCGACGAACGCGGTGATGCCGTAGGCCGCGCCCGCGAGCCCGGCCGCGACGATCGCGATGCCCCAGGTCCGCGGGATCTCGAGGGCCGTCTGCGCGGCGATCATTGCAACACCGAGACCGCGGTCGGCACCGAAGAAGTCGCCGATGATCGCGCCGAGGATCGCGGCGGGCGCGGCGATCCGCAACGCCGCGAACAAGCTCGGGAGCGCGGCGCGCAGCCGAACCTTCGTGAGCTGTTTGAACGCGCCGCCGCCGTAGGCATGGATCATGTCGAGCGAGGTCTTGTCGGCACTACGCAGCCCGACGAGGGTTCCGATCAACGTGGTGAAGAACACCGAAAGCGCGGCGAGGATGATGTTGGGCGCCTGGCCATGGAACGTGATCGACAGGATGGGCGCGATGGCGATGATCGGCAGGCAGTACGACACCACGCCGAGCCGGGTCAGCGGTCGCTCGAGGAACGGCGCGATGAGGAACGAGAACGCGAGCAGGATCGCGAGCAGGTTGCCCCAGAACCAACCGACCGCGGCCTCGTAGATCGTGTCGCGGGCGTTGTTCCAATAGAACGCGAAACCGTCGTCGATCATGTGCGAGATGATGCGCGTCGGGGGCGGAACCGCCCCGTTCCGGCCGGGGAAGAAGACGAGCCCGACGATCTCCCACACCACCAGCAGACCGACGACGCCGATCAGACCGCCTCGCCACGCCGACGACTCCTGCGTGGATGACGGTCGGGTTCCGGCCGTGACGGTGGCCATCAGTGCTCGCCCGGCACCTGACCGTGCCCGAAGAGCAGCTCGCTGAACTGGTCGCAGAGCTCGTGGAAATGGGGATCGCGCAACATCTCGGGCAAGCGGGGCCGGGGCAGGTCGATGTCGACGACCGCCGTGATACGACCGGGTCGCGGGCTCATCACCGCCACCGTGTCGGCGAGAAAGACCGCTTCGGAGATCGAGTGCGTGACGAGCAGCGTCGTGCACGCCCGTTCCGTCCAGATGCGCTGCAGCTCGAGGTTGAGCCGTTGGCGTGTCATCTCGTCGAGCGCGCCGAACGGCTCGTCGAGCAACAGGATCTTCGGGTCGACAACCGAGCGCGCGTGCGATGGCGACCCGTTGGCGCATGCCGCCCGACAGTTGCGCGGGCCGCGCGTCTTCGAAGCCCTCGAGACCGACGAGCTTGATCAGCCCGTCGATCACGTCGCCCGACGCCTTGATGCCGGCCAGCTCCAGCGGCAGCTTGATGTTCGTGATCGACTGATCGCCACGGCAGCAACGCCGCCTCTTGGAACGCGATGCCGAGATGTGGTTCCGCCGGGCCGCCGCGGGATCCTCGCCGTGCACGAGCGCCTGCCCGCTCGTAGGCGCCTCGAGATCGGCGAGGATCCGCAGGATCGTCGACTTCCCACACCCCGACGGCCCGAGCAACGTCGTAAAGGAACCCGCGGGCGCCGCGAGGTCGACGCGTTCGAGCGCGACGACCTCCGACCGGCGCGAGCGGAAGACCTTCCCGAGCTTGCCGCAGCGAGATGCCGTCGTCATTGATCACGACTGAGATCGTTCGTCGCGGAGTCGCTTCCCGTCAAGGTGTGGGTCGTCGCCATCGTCACGCGGTCGTGAACGTCTTCAGCTCGGGGTTCTCCGAGTACACCTCGGCGAGGACGGACATGTCGAACAACTTGTCCTTGGTGATGGTGATGCCCGCCAGCGCGAGCGTGCTGATGTTCTCGTCGATCAGCGCGTCGGTGATCGTGAAGAGCCCGTTCGCCTTGGTGTCGGCCGTGGCGATCAGCAGGTTCTCCGACTTCGACTCGAGCGTCTGCTCCTCGACCGTGAGCTTCTGGTCCTTGCCGTAGACGTTCGCGGCGAGCTTGGCGCCGAGGGTCGGGATCCTTCAGGTTCTGCTGCCAGCCCTTGATGTCGGCGACCGAGCATCGCCTTGACCTGCGTCGCGCCTTGTCGTCGGTGAGGCTCGACTTCTTCACGACGTACGTCTCCGAGACGAGCGGGTACTTGTAGTCGGCGAGCAGGAACGTCTTCGGTGTCGACGCCCTGCGCCTTCAGCGGTTCGGCTCGTTCGTGACGAACGAGAACCAACCGTCGACCTGCTTGTCGACGAGCGGCTGACGGGTTGAACTGCACCGGCACCTTGTGATCTTGCTCGGGTCGATCTTGTTGGCCTTCAAGAACGCGTTCCAGACCGCTTCGTTCGTGGCCTGCACGCCGATCTTCTTGCCGATCATGTCCTGCGGCGTGTGGATCGGACTTGCTCGCGAGGCTCATGACCGCGAACGGGTTCTTCTGGTACTGCGCGCCGATCGTGACGAGGTCGGCGCCCTGGTTGATCGCCGCGCTCGTGATGTCGGGCGCGGAGATGCACACCAACGCCTTACCGCCCTGCACAACCGAGTCCTGCTGCACGGTCGGGCCACCCGACAAGCAGCGTGACCTTCGAGAAGCCCGCGTCCTTGTAGTAGCCGTTCGTTGTCGGCGATGTACTCGCCCGCGAACTCGACGTTCTTGATCCACGAGAGCTGGAAGATCAACTCGCCGAGATCGGCCGGCCGCGCCACCCGCGACGGTCGGTCGACGAGCCCGTCGCCGCCGGCTTCGACGAACTACCGCACGCGGCGAGGATCGCCGACATCCCGCCCGTCCCCAGCAACGCGATCCCGACACCGCCCGCGGCACCGCGCCGCAGGAACGACCGCCGATCCAGCGAGAGCTCTCGTAGATCGAATTCGTCGGACACAGACGCCTCCCCATTCTGGTCCCCGACACCGCCCTGGGAGCCCGCTCAACGATTTGTTGAAGGCACCATAGAAGGCGCGGAGTTTCGGCGCTGTACGTCGATCGTTAACGCAGCGTTTCGGCGCCCGCCGCGGCGCCGACCGAATGCGACCGCGAGGCATGCCATGATCGGCGTCATGCGCGATCTCCGCGACCTTCCGAAAGCCCACCTGCACATCCATCTCGAAGGCGCGATGCGCCCGGAAACGCTGCACGAGGTGGCCGCCGAAGCGGGCCTCGAGGTGCCGCCCGATCCGGGGATTCGGCAACTTCTCCGCGTTCTCCGGCATGTACCAGGCGGCCTGCGCCATCCTCACCTCGCCCGACGCGCTCGCACGGCTGACCCGCGAGGTGATCGAGGATGCGGCCGCGCGACGGCGCGGTGTGGATCGAGCCCGCGGTGTACCTGCCCCACCACAACGCCCGCATCGGGCCGCCGGTCGGAGACGCTCGAGATCATTCTCGGTGCTGCCGCCGACGCGGCCCGCGCGAACGACATCGGGGTGGGCATCATCGTCGCCGCCGATCGCACCGTCGACCCGGCCGACTCGGTCGATCAGGCCAACGATCGCGGTGAAGTATGCCGACCGGGGCGTGGTGGGCTTCGGGCTCGCCAACGACGAGACCGGGCACCCGCCGGAGCCGTTCGCGGAGGCGTTCGCCATCGCCCGCGCCGGCGGCCTGCTGAGCGTTCCGCACGCGGGCGAGCTCGACGGGCCCGGCCTCGGTGCAGGGTGCGCTCGACGCGCTCGGCGCCGACCGCCTGCAACACGGCGTGCGGGCGATCGAAGACCCCGAGCTCGTGCGGCGGCTCGCCGACTCGCCGGTCTGCCTCGACGTGTGCCCGACTTCGAACCTCATGCTGGCGGTCGTTCCCGACATCGCGTCGCATCCGCTCCCGGCGCTGCTCGAAGCGGGCGTGCGCTGCAGCCTCAACTCCGACGATCCGCTGCTCTTCGGGCCGAACCTCCTCGAGGAGTACGAGCTGGTGCGCAACACGCTCGGCCTCGACGACGCCACCCTCGCGCACATCGCAACGTGCTCGATCGACGCCTCGGGCGCGCCCGACCGAGGTCAAGCAGAAGACCCGGGCCGGCATCGCGAAGTGGATCGCCGCCGCGTAGGCGGCCGACGATCTCAGAGACAGCGATCTAAGAAATAACGATCTAAGAAATGAGGGCGGTCGGCACGATCTCGCCGGTGGTGCCGTCGATGAGCCCGACGTCGGTCACGTGCGGACCGGGCAGGCACGCGAGCGACGACAGCATCACCTGGAAGAGCGGTTGGCTGAGCATCGGCGCGAACAGCCCGATCTCGATCGCCGCGTCCTGAACCGTCTTCTGCGCGGCCGCGACATCGGCTGCGGGTAGCGGCGAGAGGATGCCCGCGATCGGCAGCGCGATGCTCGCGAGCACTTCACCGGCGCGCGTCACGGCGAGCCCACCGCCGGAATGCGATCACGGTGTTCGCGGCGAGGGCCATGTCGTGCGGATCGCGGCCGAACACCACGAGGTTGTGCGTGTCGTGCGCGACGGTCGTGGCGATCGCGCCGGTCCAGTTGCCCCAACCCGAGAGCAGCGCCGAATACGGGACGGGTGTGATGCGGCCGTGGCGATGCACGGTGACCTGGATGATGTCGCCGTCGGGCGGATCGACGAAGCCGTCGGTGACCGAGACGTCGCTCTCGTCCCAACGCGTCATGACCGAGTCGGCGATCACGCGCATGCGGTGCCAGCCGTCGGGCGCGTCGAGGCGCAACAACATGTCGGCGGGTTCGAGGTGCTCGAGATTCATCGTGTCGAACGGCGGATCGCTCGGGCCCTCGACCACATCGACAACCATCGACCCTTGCGACGCGACGAGCGCGCCGTCGAACAACACGTGTGCGGCGACGAAGTCGACGAGATCGTCGAGCACGACGATGTCGGCGCGCCGGCCCGAGGCGACGAGGCCGAGGTCGGCGCGCTGCAACCGGTACGCGGCGTTGTAGGTGGCGCAACGCAACGCGAGCACGGGATCGAGACCGTATGCGACGAGCCTGCGCAACAAGTGGTCGATACCGCCGTCGTTGAGGAGTGTGAGCGCGAAGAGGTCGTCGGTCGCGGCGACGAGATGCGTCGGCGTGAGCGGGAGGCTCTTCACCTCGGTGATGATCTCGGGCAGGATCTCGTCGATCATCCCGCGCAGCTCGACCGTCATGCCGTTGCGCAACCTCTCGAGACAGTCGGGTTCGGTGAAGATCTCGTGGTCGGAGGTCATGCCCGCGGCGAGGTACGCCTGCAACACCGGTCCGGTGAGCCCGGCCGCATGCCCCGAGATGAGCTTGCCGCTCTCGAGCCCGGCGGCCACGACGTTCACCATGCGGTCGGCTCCTCCGAGCACGCCGATCATGTCCATCACTTCGGCGAGACCGCCGACCTCGTCCCAGGAGAGCATCTCGGTGATCTCCGGCCCGTACAGGTCGGCACCCGACAGTTCGAGGCCGGGCTGGGGCGGAACGCACGACGGCGCCTGCACGATGAACCGAACCGGCAGCCCGCGGCTCGCCTCGACCGCGTAGCGAACCCCCGCGACACCGGCGACGTTCGCGAGTTCGTGGGGATCGACGAACACCGTGGTGGTGCCGCGCGGGCATACCGCTTCCGCGTAGCCGCCGGGCGTGAGCATCGACGACTCGAAGTGCACGTGCATGTCGATGAAGCCCGGCGCGAGGAAACGGCCGGTGCAATCGATCGCGTCGAGAGCGTCGGTGCGCGAACCCGCGCGCGTGAACGCTCGCGATGAGGGAACCGACGATGCCTACGTCGGCGGCGCGCAGCTCACCGCATCCGACGTCGACGACCGTCCCGCCGGTCAGCAGGAGATCGAACGGAGCCGACCCCTGCGCAGCCGCGACGGCGCGGGCGCGGATCGTGGGGTCGACGGCATCGGTGTGCATGCGATTCTCCAGTCGTAAGTCGTCGGTCGTCAGTCGTCAGTCGTCAGTCGTCGCTAGGTCGCACACGACACGAGCTCGGCCAATATGCGGCGCAGCTCGATGGTCATGCGGTCGGCCTTCACGTGCACCTCGGCTGTCGGATCAAGAGGTAGGCGACGATCGCGGTAACGCTCCTGCAGGCCGAGGTCCTCGTCGAGGATCTTGCGTTCGAACGCAATGCTCTCGGCCATGCGATCCTCGTCACCGTCGAGATCGTTGCGGTGCACCGTCGTGTAGATGCGACAGTTGTCGTCGTCCTCGGGCTGCACGTAGAAATCGAGCACGTTCGTTCCGCCCGCCTCGACGTAGTCGATGCGCAGGCAGATGGAGAACGGTGCGCAGTAGCGGTATTCGAGTATGCGTTCCTGCAACAGCGGCCGGATCCCCGCGCCAACGCCGGGATCTTCGCGGTTCGGGAACGGGTGGCGGCTGCGCGCGTTCATGCCGAATCCGCGCCGCTCGACGGTCATGTCGAACGTCGACGACTCCGGGGTCCCGATCGTCGCCGCATGCACGAACGGGAAGTGCGACATGTCGCAGAAGTTGTCGATCATCAACCCCGCACCGACGCGCGCCGAAACCGGCTCGAGCGATCCGTGCATGAAGGTCGGGTCGTCGGCCTCGGGGATCTCCAGCAACTCCGTCACGGGCGGTTCGGGCGCGATGAACACCATGCCGTGCCGCTCGGCGAGACCGCCCGGGGTCGTAGCGACCGCGCGGGGCGGCACGTGTTCCGGTCGCGCCGAGCGAAGGAATCTCGCGACAACTCCCGGCCGCGTCGAAACACCAGCCGTGGTAGCCGCAGCGCAGGAATTCGCCGTCGACGGAACCGGCCGAGAGCGGGGCGAAGCGGTGAGGGCACCGATCGACGAACGCCGCGACACGCGAGCCGCCCGCGGCGTCGGGCAGCCGCACCACGACCCAGTCCTCACCGAGCAGTCGGACCGCACGGGGGACGTCGGTGACCTCGCAGCTACGGGCCACCGCATGCCAGGCGCGCCGGAGCGCAGGGTGCGTGTTCCCCAGCGCGCCTTCGGTCACTGCGCGAGTTCCTTGTCGAGCGCGTCGATCTCGTCGTCGAACAGGCGGTGCAGCGCGGCCTTCTCCGTCGGGTCGAGCCACGACGCGTCGACCCCGTTGCGCACGAGGTGTTTCGCAACCTCGGGCGGATACTCGTTCTGACCGACGAAGTCGACGTACTCCTTGCCGATGTCGGTGCGGAACATCGTCGGGTCGTCGGAGTTGAGGTGGACAAGGAGGCCCGCCTTCATCATCCCGTTGATCGGGTGCGTCGTGAGATCGGACCAGCCGTACACGGCCGCGGTCGAAGTGGGGCAACACGTGAAGTGGATGCCGTCTTCGACACAGCGCTCTACTACCGCGTCGTCTTCCAAGATGTGGTAGCCGTGATCGATCCGCTCGCAACCGAGCAGGTCGAGACACGTCGAGATGTTCTTCGGCGGTCCGTCCTCGGCCGCGTGACTCGTGAGGTGCAGACCCGACTCGCCCGCGACCCGGAACGCCTCGAAGAACCGCTCCGGCGGATCGGGCGCCTCGGCCGCGTCCATGCCGAGTCCGATCACTTCGTCGCGCCGGTTCGCGAGCACTTCCTGAGTCATCTGCAACGCGACCGCGGGCGAGTCCTGGCGATACACGTCGGCGATGAGGCGGCACCGAACGCCGAAGTCCTCCTCGGCCGAACGGCAACCGTCGATCAGACCGTCGATGATCGTCGACATCGCGACCCCACGCGTCGTGTGCAGCGTGGGATTGAAAAACATCTCCCGGTACTTCAAGTTCCCCGACTTCGCGCCGTCCTCCAGCGACTCGTACGCGATGCGCCGCGAAGTCGGCCTGGTCGATCACTGTCGAGTTGACGAGCCGGAAGATCTCGAGGAATTCGTAGATCGTGTCGTAGTCGTAGATGCGGTCGACATCGGTGGTCGGCAGCGTGATGTCGTGCTTGGCCGCCAGATCGGCAACCGTCTGCGGCCGCAACGTGCCTTCCACGTGGCAGTGCAGCTCCACCTTCGGCAACCGGCGCAAATATTCGGTGTAGTCCATCGGGGGGCTCCTCAAACAGGGGACGACAACGTCGACGCGGACAACACGCTACGCAAGGCATCCGGACTTTCCACGGTCGCGTCGACGATTTCGCGCAGCCAACGTCGGTATTCGATGGATACCCGGTCAGTTCGCACCGAAATCTCGAAGCCGGGGTCGAGGATCAGCTCGGGCGGATCCTGGCCGCAGACAACCGGTTCGTCCTCGTCCAGGACCACCTGCTGAAACGCGAGGTATTCCGCGTCCTTGGCCTCGAGATCCGCCCCTTCGAAATCGGGCCCTTCGAGATCGTCATCGCGGGAGACGAACCAGAACGCGCGACAGGTCTGGTCGTCGACGGGTGACGCGGTCATCCAGAGCCGACGGCGGGCGCCCGAGTCGAGATGGAATTCGATGTCGACGGTGCCCGGCATCGGCATGCGGTAGCGCGAGTGGCCGTAGAGCGCCGTGTGCTCGGGCTGCATCGGCGGCGGGTCGTAGTGGAAGCGGAGCTCCCCGTCGACGCGCGTCACCACCGGGATCGGCGGAACCGGGTCGTCGCGCCGACCCAGGGTGCCGTCGTGGACCCAGGCGAAGTGCGCGAGATCGACGAAGTTCTCCACGCGGCGCAGCGCCGAGGTCGGCCACGTGTACGGCGCACCCATGAGCACGCGCATCGTCGTGTCGTCCCACGCCGGGTTCGCGGGGATGCTCGTGCCCGCCCGGTCGTCGAAACGCACCCACACGAGGTCGTACGCCACCGCGACCTCGAACGTCTCGAGGCAACGACCGACCGGCAGCGGACCGGCCGGGGTCGCGGGGATCTCGACACACTCCCCCGTCGTGGAATAGCGCCAGCCGTGATACGCGCAGCGGATGCCGCCACCGTGAAGCTCTCGACTCTCGATGGTGCCGATCGACAGGCGCGTCGAACGATGCGGACACCGGTCGACCGCGGCCATGACCGAGCCGCCGACATCGGCGATGGCGAGGTCGCGCCCGAGGAGGCGGACGGCGAGCGGATGCGGCGCCGCACTTTCCATCTCGGCGCGGGTGCACACCGGGTGCCAGAAGTACTCGAGCGCGCGGGCGGTGCTCATGTGCTCCGTGGTCATTGTCCCAGGGTGCAGGTGGGCAGGGCCCGGGCCGGGCCCGATGCGAGGATGAACGAAATCATTCCCGCCAGCGTCCGCTCCGTTTTCGCAAAATGTCAACGCGAATGGATTGCATTCGCGTGAAATCGGTTCCAGGGTCGACCTCGATGCGACAAGCTGCGCCTGTGCTCCTCGTCAATCCCGGCCGCCGGCACGACGGGAGCCCGGACCGCCCCGACGCCGAGCCCGCCGCGCTGCACATCCGCTTTCCGGGATATACGCCGACGCGGCTCGTCGACGCGCCGGGGCTGGCTGCCCAGCTCGGGCTCGCGCGCCTGAGCGTCAAGGACGAATCGGCGCGCCTCGGGCTGCCGTCGTTCAAGATCCTCGGCGCGTCGTGGGCGGTGTACCGACTCCTCGTCGGCCGGCTCGCGCACGAGCCGCAGTGGACGACGTTCGCCGATCTTCGGCGCGCGCTCGCGCCCCTCGGCCCACTCACGCTGGTCGCCGCCACCGATGGCAATCACGGCCGCGCGGTTGCCCACATGGCGAACCGGCTCGGGTACGCGGCGCGCATCTTCGTTCCCGCGGGCACGGTGCCGGCCCGCATCGAAGGAATCGAGAGCGAGGGCGCGGCCGTCACGGTCGTCGACGGCACATACGACGACGCGGTGCGCGCGTCTGCTGCGCTCGCGGCCGACGACGTGCTGGTTGTGTCCGACACGTCGTGGGCGGGCTACACCGATGTCCCGCGTACGGTGATCGAGGGGTACGCGACGATCTTCGCCGAGATCGACGAACAGCTCGCGGGCGCGCCGCCCGAAGTCGTGGTCGTACCGATGGGTGTGGGCGCGCTCGCAGCCGCGGCCGTGCAGCACTTCGCCGCCGACGCGCTGATCATCGTGGTCGAACCGTTGTCGGCCGCGTGCGGACTGCACTCCGCGGCGGCGGGCCACCCGGTCGAAGTTCCGGGGCCGCACGATTCGATCATGGCCGGGCTCAACTGCGGCACGGTCTCGATCGTTGCCTGGCCGACAGTCTCCACCGGCGCCGACGTGTTCGTCGCCGTCGACGACGCGGCGGCCGAACGCGCGATGCGCGACCTCGCCGCGATCGGTGTGGTCGCGGGCGAGACCGGCGCGGCCGCGCTGGCCGGTCTACGCGCCGCGGTCGAAGCCGGCCTCGCCGAAGTGCAGAACCGACGAGTATTGATCCTGTGCACCGAGGGCGCGACCGACCCCGTCGCCTACCGCCGCATCGTCGGACAAACCCCGTGACCCGGAAACCCTGCCATCAGATGGCAGCGAAACCGGTACATGGAGTCGGTTTCCCTGCCATCTGTTGGCAGCGAAACCGGTACATGGAGTCGGTTTTGCTGCCAACGCGGGTGGGGGGTTGGCGGGTGGGCGGAAGGGTTGAGCTAGGCGCCGAAGAGGGTGCGGACGGCGGTGCGGAAGCGGTCGACGTCGACGCCGAGCGCGATGCGCCAGGGTGCGAACCCGTCGGCGGCCGACTGCATCGAGCCTTCCAGCGCGGCGAAGAACGGGGCGCGGAAGTCGACGACGGTAGTGCCCCATGCCGCGTCGCCGCCGCAGTCGACGGCGAGGGGAAGCAACGGCGCGTCGTCGATGATCGCGGGATCCGAGAGCGCGAGCACCGTGAGCAGGTCGTGGCACGGTGTGTCGGGCGCGGTGAAGGTCGAACCGAACTCGCGGTAGAAGCGCAGCGGCGCGTCGAGGAACTTCGCCGCCGCATTGCGGTGCTCGGCCAGCAGTTCGAACTCGTCGGGGCGCAAGGTGGCGACCAACGTGACGTCGAGCCCGACGAGCAACGGGGGCTTCGCCCAGGGCGCGAGCACCGTCCGTTGCGCGGCGATCGGATCGTGCGCGATGTTGGCTTCGCCCCACGGCAGCGCGTTGCCGCCGCGGCCGCGCCGAGCCGCCCATCACCAGGAGCTCGTCGACGTTGCCCGCGAAGTCGGTGTGTTCGTGCAGCGCGATGCCGATGTTCGTGAGCGGCCCGAGGGTCACCAGCACTCACCTCGCCGGGCCGTTCGCGCACCAGCCGGGCCAGCATGTCGACGGCGGGTTCGTCGACGACCCGTCCCGGCGCCTCGGGGCCGGCTGTATTGCCGAGACCGTCGTCACCGTGGATGAAGGTTGCCGGGCGCAGGTCGGGCGCGGGCAGCAGCGGGCCACGCGCCCCGGCGGCGACCGGAACGTCGGACCGGCCCGCGGCGTGCGCGACGCGCAACACACTCGATACCGCGATGTCGATGTCGACGTTGCCCCACACAACGGTGATCGCGACAACGTCGAGCGCGGGATCAGTCAGTGCCCACCACAACGCGACCGCGTCGTCGACACCGCCGTCGGTATCAATGATGACTGGACGCGACACGTTGGTCGGGTCTCAGGCGTCGCGGTTTTCGACCGCCACAACGGGGTCTTGGCAGGACCACGGGAAGTTGATCCAACGGTCGGTGTGCTTCCACACGTACTCAGGCACGATGATCGACCAGGGCTTGTGGTACAGCACCGCGGTACGGGCCTCGGCCACGTGCTCGGAGATCTCCTTGCGGACGAGCTCGAGTGTCTTGCCGGTGTCGGCGACGTCGTCGGCGATGAGCACGCGCAAGCCGCGGATGTCGACGACATCGAGGGTCGGCGGGAGCACGACCGGCACGCTCGAGGCGTTGCTCCACGCTCGTGTAGAACTCCACGTTCATCGCGAAGCAGTTCTTGACCGCGAGCGCGTACGCAAGTGCGCCGGCGACGGTGAGACCGCCGCGGGCGATGGCCAACACAACGTCGGGCCGGAAACCATCGGCTGCGATCTCGGTGGCGAGCTCGCGGGTGGCGCTTCCGAAGCGCTCCCACGTGAGGATCTCGCGCTCCGGCGCCGGTTCGCTCGGGTCGGCCCGGTCGGTCAGATCGATCTCCGCCACGCCCCCCAAACTAGCGACCTACCAAGCGAGATGCGATGATCGAACGCGCCATCGACGGAAGCGGACTCGAAGCCGCACAGATCCGCACCGCTGTCGTCGACCTGTGCGACGCGTGCGAGGCGATCGACGCGGACGGTTGGTATCCCGTCATAGAGGTTGTGCGGCCGTGGTCGCGGCACAACCCCCGTATCACCGGAGAATTCGCCCGGCCCCGGACGATTCGCCGCTACCTCGAGCGTGAGCTGGCGGCATTGCTTGCGCTCGGCGCGACGATCACCGTCCGGGCGTCGCGGCCCGCGACCCCGCTCGACGACCCCGCGCTGTTCCGCGCCCTCGACGAGGTCGTCTGGGAGATGCGCGCGAAGAAGCTCTTCCTGTTCGCGCCGGAGCGGATGGCGCTGTCGATGGAACGGCTCGCGCATTACACGGGCACGCCCGCCGAGTCGTTCCAGCGCTACGTGCTCTTCACGAACTACGCGATGCATGTGGAGGAGTTCCGCGCGCGCTTTCCCGACGCAGAGGGACCGCAACGCGCGGGGGTGCAGATGCCGGCCTGGCACCACCGCACACCTGACCAGGACGGCGTCACGATCGTCGACATCGGCGTTGGCCCGTCGAACGCGAAGACGGTCACCGACCACCTCGCAGTGTTGCGCCCCGACGCGATGTTGATGATCGGGCACTGCGCGGGACTGCGCAATCATCAGGACATCGGCGACTACGTGCTCGCCACTTCGTACCTGCGCGACGACCACATCCTCGACCACGCGCTGCCGACGACGATTCCCGTCATCCCGAACCATCGCTTGAACTCGTATCTGCTCGACGCGCTCGATTCGCACCAGGCCCGCTACCGCATCGGCACGGTGCTCACGACCGCGAACCGCAATTGGGAGCTCGAGATCGCGGCGATGGAGCACACGTTCGAGCAGTCGCGCGCCGTCGCCGTCGACATGGAGTCGGCGACGATCGCCGCGAACGGCTTCCGCTATCGCATCCCGAGTGCAACCCTGCTCGCGATCTCCGACAAGCCGTTGCACGGCTCACCGAAGCTCGCCGAACAGGCCAAGAAGTTCTACGACGAAAGCCGTCGTGCACATCTCGACATCGCGCTCGAGTGCATCGATCGTGTGCGGCGTGAACATCCGGCCGGCATCCCGAATGCCGACATCAGAAGCCCGGGCGAGCCGCTCTTCGGCGCACCCGCAGTCGAATAGAGAGAGGTCGAGACATGGCACACGAACATCACGGCGAGGACGCCTCCGACGAGATCTCCGTCAATCCGCTCTTCGCCCGCAACTCGGAACACTCGATACCCCGCTGGCGTATACCCGACGGACGAGATGCTGCCCGAGACCGCGTACCAGATCATCCACGACGAGCTCTTCCTCGACGGCAACGCGCGCCAGAACCTCGCCACGTTCGTCACCACATGGATGGAGCCCGACGCGAAGGCGCTCTACATGGAATCGTTCGACAAGAACATGATCGACAAGGACGAGTACCCGCAGACCGCGGCGATCGAGGAACGCTGCCTGCACATTCTCGCCGATCTCTGGAACGCTCCCGATCCGCACGCCGCGATCGGTACCTCCGCCATCGGGTCGTCCGAGGCGTGCATGCTCGCGGGCCTCGCGTTCAAGCGCCGCTGGCAGATCGCGCGACGCGCCGCGAAGAAATCGACCGACACGCCGAACATCGTGTTCAGCTCCTCGGTGCAGGTCGTGTGGGAGAAATTCGCGAACTACTTCGAGGTCGAGCCGCGCTACGTGCCGATCACGAAGGAGAAGCCGTACCTCACCACCGAAGGCATGCTCGCCGCGGTCGACGAGAACACGATCGGCGTCGTACCGATCCTCGGCGTCACGTACAACGGCGTGTACGAACCTGTGAAGGAACTCGCCGACCGCGCTCGACGATCTGCAAGAACGGACCGGTCTCGACATACCCATTCACATCGACGCGGCGTCGGGCGGATTCATCGCCCCGTTCCTCGATCCGACCCTGGAGTGGGACTTCCGCGTTCCGCGTGTGCACTCGATCAGCGCATCGGGGCACAAGTTCGGCCTCGTGTACCCCGGGTTCGGCTGGGTCTTGTGGGCGAACCGCGAGCTCCTGCCCGAGGAGCTGATCTTCAACGTCAGCTACCTCGGCGGAAACATGCCGACGCTCGGCCTGAACTTCTCCCGGCCCGGCGCGCAGGTGCTGTTGCAGTACTACAACTTCTTGCGGCTCGGGCCGCGAGGGCTACCGACGCGTGATGCAGGCGTCGAAGGAGGCCGCCCACTATCTCGCCACCGAGCTCGCGAAGATGGATCCGTTCGAGGTGCTCACCGACGGCTCCGACATGCCGCTCGTCACGTGGACGATGAAGGCCGGCAACCAATGCAACTGGGATCTGCACGACGCTTTCGGCCAAGCTGCGCGAGCGAGGCTGGCAGGTGCCCGCTTATCCGATGCCCGCCGACATCGAGGACATGACCGTTCTGCGCGTCGTCTTCCGCAACGGAGTGTCGATCGACATGACGCGCCTGTTGCTGGACGACATCGCGAAGGCGTTGAAGTTCCTCGACGCGTTGCCCGTCCCGATTCCGGAGAGCGTCGAGAGACAGGTGATGGGCACACCGTTCCACCACTGACTACGGGTCGAACTCCTGCACGAGCTCGGGCGGCGCCTGGGCGCGCCATGAATCGGTGATCAGCTCGGCCAGTTCGTCGGCATCGACCGCCGCGAGCCGCACGACCAAGCCCGCGTAGTTGTTGTAGTGCGGATCACGGACGAACTTCTTCTCTTTCGGATCGGACGCGAGGAGCGCTTCCTTGTCGTCGAGGTCGGCGGTCTGCACGACGACGAAATCGGCATTCGGCACCCGCGCCTTCTTCGGGTGGATGCGTTCGAGCCAGACCCACGCGATCTTCTTCGGCTTCGCGCGGTTGCGTACGGAGAAGGCGAATCGATCGTCGTCTTCGGTCGTCTCCGGCAGCGACAGCGCAATGCGCCGGACGTCGTCCTGCGTAGCCACGTCCACGATCTTCGCGCGTCAGCGGGCTCGGTCAGGAGGTTCCGATGCTGAAGCCGCCGAGGGAGATCTTGTTGCCGCCGCCGCCGTTGCCGTCGGAGTCGTTCGGCAGGTAACGCGCGATCGCGGCGGCGAGGTTCGCGATCGGAAGCGTCTGCAGGAAGACCTTGCCCGGACCGGTGAGCTTGGCGAGGAACAGCGAGTCCGCGCCGAACAACATGTTCTTGATGCCCTTCACCCGCTCGATCTCGAACGACACCGAAGCGTCGAACAATCCGACGTGACCCGGGTGCACGCGCAGCACCTCGCCCGCGGGGAGGTCGTACTCGATGACTTCACCGTCGAGCTCGATCCACGCCGAACCCGTGCCGGAGACGCGCTGCAGGATGAACCCTTCGCCTCCGAAGAAGCCCGCGCCGAGCTTCTGTTGGAAGCCGATCTCGAGCACGACGCTCGGCAGACCGCACAGATAACCGCCGCGGTGAACCATGTACTGCTGCGTGCCGTCGAGCTCCAGCGGCTTGATCTGGCCGGGGACCTTCGTTGCGAAGGCGACGAGACCGGCGCGGCCGGCCGCGGTGTACTCGGTCATGAACAGCGTGCCGCCGGCAACCGCGCGCTTCACCGCGCCGAACATGCCCTTCGCCCCGGCCTTGCCGGAAGCCGCGGTGTGCAGCTCGATCGAGCTCGTCATCCACGACAGCTCGCCGCCCTCGGCGACAACCGACTCCCCCGACTCGAGGGTCATCTCGAGAACGGGCATCGTTGTTCCAATGATCTTGTGTTCCATTCCGAGGCCTCCCGCCACCAAGTCCGGTATATCGAGAGATGGCGTATCACCAATAGATGAACCAGTGGAGGATTCCGCGGGTTTGCCACCACCGATCGAGTGCGCCAGTTCAGTGCTCCGCCCGCGCCGAACACACTGGTCAGCTACCGAATGCGATTCCGCGGAGCGATTCGCAGCGGACAACTGCGTGACTCAATCGAACTCGCAAACTCGTCTCGGAAGCCGTGCGAAGTCGCGAGTACCTCACGAGAAGGCTGCCGAGGGCTGGGAGATGGTCAGCTACGAGTCGATGCCGCTTACCGGGAACTGCAGTGGCAACATTGAGGACTGTGCCTACTTGACCTTCTTCAAGCGCCAACAAAGGCGTAGCCGAGCAGCCTCCATCCTTGAACAAAGACACCAACTAGGTCAACTGCGCAACGGCCTCGCCTATCTCTGGCGGGGTCGTCACGCGTTCGCCTAGCCGATAGCTTCGCTCGACGCGGCGCGGTCGACTCGCGCGTTTAGGCTTGCGTTCCGATGACTCGGCCTCCCGCGCCGCCAGGCTGGTATCCCGACCCTTCTGGTAGTGGTCCGCAGCGGTGGTGGGATGGAACTCGGTGGCTTGTTGACGCGCCGCCTCCGGGCTCTACACCGCCTCGAAAGCCCCGCACTCGTCGGTTCGTTTCGGTGCTTCTTGTCGTCGTTCTACCGGCGGTTGTTGCAGTTGGAGGAATGGTGCTTATCGCTAGGCACATCTCCAACGAGAGCGGCCACACAACAATAGGAAGCCCGAGTACCTCAACGTCTGTTGTAGAGGACCAGAACCTTGTACCGGCGCAGCATCAGCAATGCGCCGACCTCGGCCAGCTGGTGAACCACTACTTGGCGACTGGTGACACCAAGGGCAACCCACAACTTGACCAGGACTACGCGAGCGAACGTGCTGCAATCCTCGGTCAGCCTTCGGCGTCACGCGCGGCGTTAGCGCGCGCCGACGCTGACAACGTGATTCAGTCGTGCGACCAAAACCTGAGCGACCAGGAAGCCGCCGCGCAAGCGAAGGCGCAAGCCGCAGCGCAGGCACAAGCACAAGCTCAAGCGCAGGCACAAGCAAATGACGCGATGAACGCTGCCTATCGGACGACGTGTCCGCAGCATCACGGCACAATCACAACGACGGAACCCGACAACACTGGCTACGAAGGAATCAACGCAGACCCCGCAGGCGAATACTGCTCCGTCACCTACCACGGGGATACGTGGCAAGTCCCGATGAACGGCGACGGGACCTACGACACCGCCGCGGCGAACGAGAACAAGGGCGACTGCGATCACGATGCGCAGGACGCTCAGACGGCAGCGCAAGGAGGCTTCCCCTGGAGTCAGCCTCCCGTGTGGCACGCGGATACTGGGTTGTGCGAGCGGGGAAGCCCGTAGTCAATTCGCCTTGTCGTTCGATTGGTGTAGCTTCTCGGCCCAATACAAAGAACAGGGCGGGGGCATTGTGTTTCGTCGGTTGGCAATCGTGGCAGTAGTCATTTGCGGTGTTGCCGCAGTGGCAGCGTCGGGTAGTTCAAAGTCGAGCAGTTCGTCGCCGGGTGCCAGCGCCCCGAGTAGTAGCGGCAGCCACCCCGCTACGGCAGACGTGACCATCACGAAGTGTGCGCTCTCCTCCAACGAGTTTGAGGGCCCGAGCGCAACGCTCCAAGTCCTCAACCACTCGTCCAAGTCTTCGGACTACATCATCACGGTTGCCTTCGATTCCCCGGACGGGAAAACGCAGTTAGACACAGGCGATGCGACCGTGTCGAACCTCGCCGCGGGCCAGAAGACAAGCACCGATGCTCCGTCGCTCAAGGCCGAGCTACGAACTAAGAAGTTCGTGTGCAAGATCGCGAATGTGACGCGGACCTCCGCAGTCGGATAGCCCGCGAGCCATCGAGCCACGCAATCGCCAACGCTGGCAGCGTCACTAGGTCTGACAGGTCGTGCGCGATAACCACGCGGTCAAAGTCGCCGCGCACGGGGTAGCGCACCGCACCAAGGACGTCTCCGAACAGGTGCGCCGTCGTGGGTGACACCTTCGCTGCGGTGAAGATGATGCCTAGCGATACGACAGACACCGCGAGGGTTCGCGTAGTGGCTCGCCACTCGACGCGGAACGCGGCTCGCGCCAGCTCAACAATCGCGACGATGAGCAGGGGAACGAAGACAAGCCCGGCGATGTCCGACAGCTTGCCGGTCACATCGTTGGCGAACGTCCGTTTGAGGACCTGGTCATTGAGCACCAGAAGCCCAAGCGCGATGAGGGGCACCGGACGAAGCAGTAAGTCGCCAGGCATCTCGCGGGGCATCTGTGAAGCCTAGGCATTGCTTCGCTTTCGGTGCTCACATCCAAGCAGCGGTGAGCAATGATTGACACATGAGTAGCGGGCCGCAAGGACCAGGCTGGTGGCAAGCATCGGACGGCCTTTGGTACGCGCCTCAACCGCCCGCGTTGCATTCTCCAGCGGAGATGCAAGCAAGCGGTTGGTGGCAGGCAGTCGATGGACAGTGGTACCCACCGCAAGCACACCCGCAGTACGCCGCGCCGCCACAACCTCAGCAGTGGTTCGGGTACGCGCCTGGTCCGCAGCGCCCGACGAATCCGATGGCTACAACGGGCGGCTCCATCGGAATCGCTGGCGCGGCCTTGAGCCTGATTCCGCTCATTGGCATCTTCATCGGGCTGTTGATGGGAGTGCTTGCCGTCATCTTCTCAAGCATCGGCTTAGGCGCGGTGGGTCATCCACCGCGCGGAAAGGGACTTGCTGTCACCGGTCTTGTTCTCGGCATCCTCACCATCATCTTCAAGCTGATACCCGGTATCAACTTGCTCTGATGGTGGTTACCGGATCGCAATGCGATCCACGGCCGCGGGATTTGCGCGGCTCAATGAGCGGCGCGATACAGATCGCGCATCAGGCCGACCTCGGCCGCGTGGTGCACCAGCTCGTCGAAGATGTGCATGACGAACGAGATAACGAGATCGCCGTGATACGGACCGGCGGCGGGACCAAGCGGACGGAACACCGCGTCGGCATCGATCGAATCGACGAGCGCGACCCACGCCGCGTACGCCGATTCCAGGCGGGCGAGTCCCCCGGCCGCGGACGGCGGCTCGTCGGCGTCGCCGTCGACGACCTCGACCGCGCCGACGGGTAACGACTCGCGCCCCAACCACAACCAGTTTCGTTCCTCGCCGAGCGTGTCGGCGATGTGCGTGAGTCGCCACTCGATCGGGCTGATGTCGGGCGCAGGCGTCCAGCGATATTCGTCGTCGGTGAGACCCTCGACGCGTCCGCGCAGACGATCCATCGCGTATGCGAACGGAACCCAGGCGAGGAGCTCGTTCACGTCAGGGCTTCAACACCACCGCGGCTTCGGGCGTGGCCACGCGGAACGTGAAGCTCTCTTCGATGTAGAGGTACACGTTCTCCGCGTCGTGGTGCTCGTATCCGACCGAGAGATCCTCGCCCGACTCGAACAGGAAGTCGCCGCCGCGCAAGCTCACGACGACTGCGCCGACGACACCCGGCGCCCACACGATCGGGCCCCCGAGGATCTCGCGCAGGTGATCGAAAACCGTCAGGCCGCCGTGCTCGGTCGACTCGACGACACCGGTGTACGCATCGGGCCCGAGCGCGATCCCGTACGGGCCACTTACGCCGACGGAGAGCAACGTCTCGACCGCTTTGGCGACGTACTGCGGATAGTCCGCGTACTTCTTGCCCGCGGCAACGGGCTTCTGCTCGCACGCGTCGGCGATGCCGACGATGCCCGCGGCCGGCCACCCGTGGAACACCGCGGTGTTCTCGGCTTCGGCCATCCGCTTCGCGGCGTCGTCGACACTCGAGAAGTCGAGATCGACCGCGCCGCGGTCGAGGTCGCGCAGCTCGGAGCGCGCAACTGTGAACGGCGCGCGCAGCTCCGCGAGGCCGAGCACGCGGCGCTGGCCGGCCTGCAGTTCGGCGACCGGCGCGTCGACAGCCGCGATCCGACCGAGGTCGACGGCCGAGTGCTCCCAGCCGTGCGGGCCGGAGAAGTCGACGAGGCGGCGCGCGGCCAACCCGGGCAACAAGCGCTGCTGCACCTCTTGGTCGAGCTGTTCCCAGCCCTCGTCGCTTATCGGTGCGTACGAACGGAGCAGGTGGTTCATCGTGTGCCTCTCAGGCTGCCAATGCCGAGCGATCCCGGCGGCCGCGGGGCCGACTTCCGCCGCCCGCCTCGGCCTCGGTCTCGATTTCGGTGATGGATCCGGTCGTGAACAGATACGTGCGCAGGTGCCGATCGAGCACGGCATCGCGCGCGGCGCAGCCATTCGATCGTCATGACCGCGTGTTCTTTCTCCTCGTCACGGTTGTGCGCCAACACCGCGGCGAGGTCGGGGTCGGTGGTCGCGTCGACGCGCTGCGCGTACCAGTCGACCGCCTCCAACTCCTCTTGGATCGAGGTCAGGGCCCGGTGCCGGTCGATCGTGTCGGTCGAAAGCCGGTCTTCGGGTTCGTGGAGTCCCGCACTCTGGGCCATGGATGCCGTCCTTTAACTTCGGGGGGCGCACTTGGAGGTGCGTTTTCAGAGGGCGCGCTACGGAGTCTGGACCGCGAGCCCGGCCACGGTCTACCCAACCGTCCCGCCCACTACTACCGCAGTACTACCCGGCCGCGAGCCCAATTGCCCGGCCGAGCGATAAATTCCCACGTTTCAGCCGGGGGGAACCATCGATGAAATATCGCGGACACGCGATCGGGATCGTGCTGTTGGCCGGTGCGCTCGCGGCCTGCTCGTCGTCGGCGTCGAAAAGCGCGGCGCCGGGCGGCTCGTCGACGACGGCGCGCCAGCCGACAACGACGGTGCCGGCCCACTGCGTTTCGCCCGACACCGGCACGCCCGTTGCGACGCGTGTTCCCGGGATCGCGAGTGACTGGACACTGACATCGTTCGACGACGCCAAGATCCGCATGCACTGGTTCCCCGCGCCGACCGCTACCGCCGCGCATCCGGAACCGACGATCCTGATGGGGCCGGGTTGGGGCGAGTCGGGCGACACGAACACGACGACGGTCGGCCTGTTCGGTTCCGTCGGCATCGGCTCCCTCAATCACGACGGGTACAACGTGTTGACGTGGGACCCGCGCGGTTTCGGGAAGTCGACCGGCACGGTCGAGACCGACAGCGCGAACTTCGAGGGCCGCGACGTCGAGAAGATGCTCGACTGGGTTGCGACGCAACCGATCGCGCAGCTCGACGGGCCCACCGACCCGCGCGTCGGCATGGCCGGCGGCTCGTACGGCGGCGGCATTCAGCTCATCGTCGCGGCCGAGGACTGTCGCGTCGACGCGATCGTCCCGATGATCGCCTGGCATTCGTTGGTGACGAGCCTCGACAAGGCCAACACGCCCAAGACCGGCTGGGGCGGACTCCTCACATCCGCGACCGCAGGCCGATCGGTGAACCCGCACATCACGTCGGCGAACACGGCGAGCCAGACGACGGGCGTCATCAGCGGTGACGACCTCTTCTGGTTCGAGTCAGCGTGGGCCGGGTGATCTGGTCAAGCAGATCAAGATCCCCACGCTCATCGTGCAGGGCACGGCCGACAACCTGTTCACGTTGCAGGAAGGCATCACGAACTACGGCATCCTGCGGGCCGGAAACGTTCCGTCGGCGATGTTGTGGTTCTGCGGCGGGCACGGCGTGTGCCTCACGAACCCGGGCGATCAGACGCGGGTCGGCACGGAAACCATCGCGCTGGCTCAACCGCTACGTGAAGAAGCGACACCGCGGTGGCCACCGGACCGCGTTTCGAGTTCGTCGATCAGAACGGCACCACGTACACCGCGAGCGACTATCCCTTGCCGACCGGTACGCCGATCACTGCGAACGGCGCGGGCACTCTGCAGTACGTCGCGACCGGCGGCTCGGGTCCGGCCCATCCCGCGGCGGGCAGCAAGGATCCGCTCGCCGGCATCGCGGGCTCGATCACGCCCGCGCAGGCGACGAACGCGGTCAACGTGAAGGTCAGCTTCCCCGCGCCGGCGGTCGTGGTCGGCGCGCCGAAGCTGACGCTGACGTACTCGGGAACCGCGCCCGCGGGAGCGCGCCCGACGCGCGTGTTCGCACAGATCGTCGACGACGCAACCGGGATCGTGCTCGGCAACCAGATCACGCCGATTCAAGTCACGCTCGACGGCAAGACGCACACGACCACGGTGCCGCTCGAGGTGGTTGCCTACACCGCGCACGCGGGCGCGCACGTCACGCTGCAACTCGTCGCGACGACGGTCGCCTACGCGCAACCTCGACTCGGCGGCAGCATCACGTTCGCCAAGATCGGGGTCAGTCTCCCGGTCGCGGCGAACCTCACCGCGAAGTAGGCCTCACGCCGAAGTCGTGATCGCCTCGATGCAGTCGAGCCAGCGCTCGGTGAAGTCGTGCGCGTCGATCCCGGCGACGACGCGCGTCGGGCGACCGTCGGGGTGCTTCTCGAAGTAGAGCAAGCCGTCGTCGTCGCCGACGCGCGTGCGTACCCGCATCTGCTTGACCCGTGCGCCCGACCAACCGACACCGACCGCGGCGGTGACCGGGTCCCAATGGAAGTTGACGAGGTCGCGCACGAGCGCGGTGTGCGCGGCCGCGAGCACGGCGAACTGGTTGTCGTCCCGCTGCGCTTCCGACTGGCGCGCGAGGAGCGCACCGATCGGGCCCGCGGCGCGCAACCGGTCGAGCTCGGCCCGCCGGAGTTGGGCCTGGATCGCGATCGAGAGCGGCACGAGCGTGGTCGTGGCCGCGGCGAGGACGATCTCCGCCGCGTCGACGTCGGACTGGATATTGAAGTCCATCTCCGGGCCCCATTGCGGATACCCGCGTGCAGGCGGGGCGAGCCATCCGCCCATCACGACCACGTCGGCGCCGGTCAAGCTCCCGGGCGTGCTCGTCTCGAGCGCGGCCAGGTTGGTGAGCGCGCCGATGGCGATCACGGTGGCGCCCCGTTCGAGGCTGGCGGCCAGGAGGTCCTGGGCCGCGCCCGGTCGGGCGGCCTCGCGCGGGATGCCGGCGGGCCAATGGCGCGGATCGTCGATCGTCGACGGGTATTCGAGCTGCGTCGTCATCGAACACGCCGCGCCCGCCGCCACCGGGATGTCGGACCGCCCCGCCAGGCCGAGCAGGTGCGCGGCGCAGGCCGCCCTCCCGCCGTCGGCGTCGAGGTTGGTCGTGATGCCCGTGATCTCGACCCCGGGCCAGCCCAACAACATCGCCAGGGCGCACGCGTCGTCGGGATCGCCCGCGAAATCGGTGTCGACGTGGACGAGCCGGGGGCCGGAGGCAGCGTGCTCGTCGGGATCCATCATCCCCAGGTCTAGCCGCAACCGTCCCGGCGGGCAGTCCCGAGGCACCCGCGAACCAGGAGTAGCCAGGAGGTGAACAGTCGTACTCGGCACCCGCTCGGCCCGGTCCCGCAGAGCCAAACTCGGCGCCGATGACCGAGATCAACATCTTTCGCAACGCCCAGGACAGCCTCTCCCTCGAACCGGGCGCCGTGCTGTTCCTGGAGGGCGACGAGGGCGACACGATGTTCGCGGTCGCCGAAGGCCGGATCGACCTCACCCGGAACGGGACGGTCATCGACGAGATCGGGCCGGGTGGAATCCTCGGCGAGATGGCGCTCATCGACTCCTCGCCCCGGAGCGCGACCGCCAAGGCCGCCACCGCGACCCGCGTCGTGCCGGTCGACCGCAAGCACTTCACCTACCTGGTGCAGGAACACCCGACCTTCGCGCTCCAGGTCCTGTCGGTGATGGCCGAACGCCTCCGCCGCGCGAATGGGTAGTTAGAACGACCGCGCGCGCCGGGTCTCGGCTTGCATGAGACGGTGGATGCGCGCTCGCGGCGCGCGGCGCGGCGGGCCATGTGCACCGGCCATGATGAGCCGCCAGACCCGCGCCCGATGCGGTCGGAACGGTTCGAGCAGTTCCAGCATGCGCGCGTCGTCGGCGCGGGGTTCGTGCGCGAGCGCGAACGCGACATGGTTCGGGAGGTGCCAGTCGCCGACCGGGACCGCGTCGGAGTCACCGGAAACCAGATGCGTCACGTGCGCGGCTGTCCACGGCCCGACACCATTCAGGCTGCGTAGACGGCGATCGAGCGTGGGGATATCGATGGCGGCGGCGCGATCGAGGCGCGTGCTCTCTGCGGCGACGCGCCGAACCGTTCCGGAGCGCCGCCCTTCGACTCCGAGCCGTCGCCATTCCCAGTCGGGTAGCGCAACGAGCTGCGCGGCGGTGGGCGGGACGACGAGATCGTGACCACCGGGCGCGGGCGAACCATGCCGGCGCACGAGCCCTTGCCACGACTGACGCGCCTCCACGCTCGTCACGCGTTGTTCGATGATCGCGGAGACGGCGATGTCGAGGACGCAACCGATCCGGACGAAGCGCAGGCCGCGCAGCCGCCGATGCAGCCCGGCCACGAACGGGTCGTCGGGCACGAATTCCGCGGGGCAGTCGCTTACCCCGGCGATGTCGGCCGCGTGTTCCAACACCCAGCTCGCACCCGGTCCGCAGGCGCCCACGGCGACGGAACTCGAGCCGCGATCGACGCGTACGCGAACGGTGGCGGCGCCGGCGGGCGTGTTCAGTGCGTGCCACCAACTGTCGCCGACGATGCGACTGGACGGGTCACCCCGACCGTGGATCGTCGGCCCGAACGTCAGCTCCAGGTCGAGCGGCTCCGGACACGGGAACGTCCGGGTCGGGATGGTCACCCGCGGATCATACGGACTTGGGGCGCCACCGAGCGGTTGCGACCACTGCCGGTTATGACGCCGGCGGCACGGAGCGCGCTTGCAACTGCGGCGTACGCAGCGGGCCGCCGCTCTCGGCCGGTCCCGTCGCCGGCGCGCCGCCCTGCAGCGCGGCGTTGACCGCGTCGCCGTCGACGGTCTCGTGTGCGATGAGGTCTGCGACCAGACGATCGAGCGCATCGCGATGCTCGGAGATCAGCGATATCGCGCGCTTCTCCGCTTCCTTCAGCAGATCGGAGACTTCTTCGTCGATGACGCGCTGCGTCGCTTCGGCGTAGTCGCGGCTGTGGACCTGCTCGTTGCCGAGGTACATCGGCGAACCGCTGGCGAACCCGATCGGCCCGAGGCGTTCACTCATCCCGTACTCGCGCACCATCCGCGTGGCGAGGTCGGTGGCGCCCGCGAGGTCGCTCGACGCGCCCGACGACGCTTCGCCGAGCACGAGCAATTCCGCCGCCCTACCGCCGAGGCGGATCGCGAGCGAGTCCTTGAGGTAGCTCTCGCTGTAGAGGTGCCGTTCGTCGGTCGGAAGCTGCTCGGTGACACCGAGCGCCTGTCCCGACGGGAGGATCGTGACCTTCGCGACCGGGTCGGCATTCGGTGACAGCGCGGCAACCAGCGCGTGCCCCGACTCGTGCACCGCGACCGCGTGCTTCTCGCCCGGCAGCAGCGCGTTCGTCGCCTCGCGCCGACCGAGCAAGATGCGGTCGCGCGCTTCGGAGAAGTCGGCGGCCGAGATCGCGTCGCGTCCGGCGCGCACGGCGACGATCGCGGCTTCGTTGAGCAGATTTGCGAGGTCGGCGCCGGAGAAACCGGGCGTGCCGCGAGCGACCACGCTCGAGGTCGACGTCGGGGCCGAGGTGCTTGCCCGTTGCGTGCACGGCCAGGATCGCGGTGCGTTCGAGCAGGTTCGGGAGCGGGATCTCGACCTGGCGGTCGAAACGACCCGGCCGCAGCAACGCGGGATCGAGCGTCTCGGGGCGGTTGGTCGCCGCGAGCACGACGACGCCCGCCGTCGGATCGAACCCGTCCATCTCTGCGAGCAGCTGGTTGAGGGTCTGTTCGCGTTCGTCGTTCGACACGAACGCGCCGCCCCGGCGTTGACCGATGGCGTCGACCTCGTCGATGAAGATGATCGCGGGCGCGGCCTTGCGCGCCGCGCGCGAACAGGTCGCGCACGCGCGATGCGCCGACACCGACGAACAGCTCGACGAAGCTCGAGCCGGTAAGCGCGAAGAACGGCACGTCGGCCTCACCGGCCACCGCGCGCGCGAACAGTGTCTTGCCGGTACCGGGCGGTCCGACCATCAACACGCCGCGCGGCGCGACCGCGCCCGCCGCCGCGTAACGCCCCGGGTTCTTCAAGAAGTCGATGACTTCACTGATCTCGCGTTTCGCACCTTCGTAACCGGCGACGTCGACGAAGCGGGTCTTGGGTCGGTCCTGGTCGTAGACCTTGGCCTTCGACGAACCGATGCCCATGACGCCGCCCGCGAGCGAACGCGTGGCGCGGCGGCTGATCCAGAAGTACACGCCGACGAGGATGAACAGCGGCAACAAGCCACCGATGACGCTCCAGAAGCTCGTCGAGCTCGCGGTGCCGCTCGTCGTGACCTTGTGGGCCGTGAGCTGGGCCGTGATCGTGTCGTCGTTCAACGCGGTCGGGATCGCGCGATTCGTATTTGGTCTTGTCGGTCAGCTCGCCCGTCACCTTGCCCGACTGGTCGATGACCGCGGTGCTCACCTGACCGGCGTTGATCTTCGTTCGCCAATCGGAGTACGTGATCGATGTCGCCTTCGTCTTCGCACTCGGGGTGAACAGCAACAGCAACGTGATGACGATGCCGGCGAGCCACAGCGTGTGCATCCACCGCGGCGCGGGCTTGCGTTTCGTCGGCGGCCGCGGCGGATCATTCGGCGGGCCGGACTTCGCCGGGACTCGATTGGTGTATCCACGACAAAGACATCTGCAGCTCCCAGTTACCCCGTCAAGATGTAGCACGAACGTGTGCCGAAGCGGTCTTCTCGAACCGCCCGGCGCGGATGGCGACGGCGCTGGCGACGATCCAGGCGTCGCCCACGGTCAGCCCGATGCGCTGGAACAGGCCCTCGTAGGAGCCGACAAGGGTGAGTGCGAGGGCGAGAGAGCTCACGATCCCGGCGGCTGCCGCGAACCGCCCCCAAGCGTGCACTCCGAGGCGCCAGAGCCGTACGCCCATGAGCAACGCCGTCGCGGCGAGCGTGACGTAGCCGGTGCCGGCGCAGACACCGTGAATACGGTCGACGGTCGCGGAGTGATGCAGGGGGAACGCGGCCACGGCCGCGGTCGCGCAGCCGGTCGCGGCCGCCGTGATCCAGGCCGGCCCGAAGCGAATCGCCCGCAGCGCCCAGGCGTAGGCGACAAGACCGACCGCGAAGACGAGAAAGGCCGTTGTCATCGCGATGCGGGTCGACGAGTGCACGGCCGCGAGATCACTGATCGGGTCGTGGAGCACGGAGTAGTGCGCGTGCACTGCACTCGCACCCACCCACGTGCCCACGAACACCAGTGGTCCGACGATCCCGCCGACAGCCGCACGCCGTACTGCGGCGGGAACTCGGGCGGAGGGCATGAAGATCACCTCGGACGCTAGCCCAGGGCCGAATTTCTCGATCCGCGGTCAGGTGCCCTTGTAGTTGAGGATCTGCGTCAGCGAATGTACGACGCGCACGAGATCCGCCTGCGCGGCCATCACCTCGTCGATCGGCTTGTACGCGCGTGGGTCCTCGTCGATCAGCGACTCCGCGTTCTGGTTCCACGCCTTGCCGCTCATCGCTGCTTCCAGACCTTCGAGATCGAGCTCGCGCCGAGCCTGCCCGCGCGACATCACCCGCCCGGCGCCGTGCGATGCCGACGTGTACGAGGGAACGTTGCCGAGTCCCTCGACGATGTACGAGCCGGTCGCCATCGAACCCGGGATGATTCCCATATCTCCGACCGCGCGCGGATGGCACCCTTACGGGTCACCCAAAGGTCGCGGCCGTGGTGGTGCTCCTGCTCGGTGTAGTTGTGGTGACAGTTGACCGCCGGGCCCCACGCGATGTCACGGCCCATCATCGCACCGACCGCGCCGACGAGAGCCGACAGCATCGCCTCGCGATTCGTTCGCGCGTAGTCCTGAGCCCACAGCATGTCGTGCACGTACTCGTCGAACTCGGGCGTGCGCTCGACGAGGTACGCGAGATCCGGGTCTTCAAGCTCGATGAAGTAACGCTTCATCAGCTTCTTGGCCCCGTCGATGTGACGCTTCGCGATCTCGTTTCCGACTCCCGCGAGAACCGGAGTGGAGCAACAGCCACACGCGATCCGTCTCGTCGAGGCATACCTCGACGAAGTGGTTGCCGGATCCGAGCGTTCCGTGTTGAGAGCAGGCGCGCTGCCAGAGCTTGTCCGATTTCTGAACCATCCGCGGCTGCGAGTCCTTGATCGACCAGTCCGGGAGATCGCGGCGCGCCCGTTGCGTGCCCCTGGCCGACACCGGCGGGGATCACCTCCGCGATCGCCGAGTGAAGTGCGCGAAGGTCGTCGGGAAGGTCGCGGGACGACAGCTCGGTCGGCGCGGCGATCATGCCGCACCCGATGTCGACGCCGACTGCTGCGGGCACGATGGCACCGTCGGTCGCGATGACGGAACCGATCGTGGCACCGATACCCACGTGGGCGTCGGGCATCAGCGCGAGGTGAGAACGCACAAACGGCAGCCGCGCGGTCTTACGGGCCTGCTCGATCGTGCCGGCCTCCATCCCTTTCAGGCCCCAAACGAGCAGCCGGCCTCCACGTTCGTCGTCGACGACATCCATGTCTCATTATCGGGGTTCCGCACCGGGAGCCCGATCGATTTTCGCGACCGCAGATCATCCGCAGGTGGCGTTGGGCACGCCCCCTTCGCCGCGCGCAGGGCACCATGGGGGCATGGAGGCCAAGGCGACGACCTACGACGGGGTGTTCACGCCCGGCCGGCGCGTGCTCACGCTGGGTCTGGTCTTCACCATCACGCTCGTCGGATTCGAGGGCCTCGCGGTCGCCACGATCCTGAAGGTCATCGACGATGACCTGCACGACATCAGACTGATCGGCTGGGTGTTCAGCGCGTTCTTCCTCGGCAGCCTCTTCGGTGTGGTTGCCGCCGGTTACGACGCCGACCGCGTCGGCCCGGCGCGGCCCTTCATGATCGGACTCGGTATTCTTCGCGATCGGGCTGCTCGCGCGGTGGTCTCGCGCCGAACATGGTGTCCTGGTCGTGCGCGGCTTCCTGCAGGGCATCGGTGCGGGCGCGATCCCGGCCGTCGCGTACGTAGCGATCGGCCGCGCGTATCCGAGCGCAATGCAACCCCGGATGTTCGCGGTGTTGTCGACCGCGTGGGTGCTGCCGGGAATCGTCGGGCCGGCGATCAGCGCAGCCGTCGCCGAAGCCTTCGGTTGGCGTTGGGTGTTCCTCGGTCTCTTGCCGCTCGTCGCGTTCGCGGCGGTCATGACGACACGCGGCGTTGAGGCGCTCGGCCCACCGGGCGGCGAAGAACCCGTCGATCGCCGGCTCGGCGCGCTGGTGCTGCGTCGTCGGCGCCGGCGCTCGTACTGGGCGGCGCGTCGGCGCATCGTCTGGTCGTGACGCCGGCTGTGGTCGTGATCGGCGTCGATCATCGGCGTGCGGGCGTTCGTGCACCTGGTGCCCGCGGGAACGGTGCGCCTCGCGCCCGGCCTGCCGGCCGCGGTCGCATTGCGCGGGCTCACGACGTTCGCGTTCTTCGGCACCGACGCGTACGTCGTCGTTCACGTTCATCGACGCGCGGAACGCGAGCTTGCCTGCTCGGCGGGATCGCGCTGACCGCCGCGACGCTCACGTGGACGACCGGCTCGTGGATCCAAGCACGGACTGTGCACCGAGCGTCGGACCGCCGCGGTTCGTGCGCGGCGGGCTGTTCATGATCGCGTGCGGAATCGGCCTGATGATCGCGGTTGCCGACGGTCGACGTACCGACCGCACTCGCGGTGCTCGGCATGGGGCATCGGCGGGCTCGGGATGGGGATCGTCGTACTCGACGATCTCGCTCGCCGTGCTCGCCGAGGCGCCTGCGGGAGCCGAAGGAACAGCCACTGCGTCGATGCAGTTGAGCGACACGTTCGGGCCAGTCGCTCGGGACCGGGTTCATCGGCGCGATCGTCGCCGCGGGCGCGTCATTGTCGTGGACGCGCGGGCGACGCGTTGACGCTCGCCTTCGCGGTCTGCGCGGTCCTGGCGGTACTCACCGCGCTCGGGGCGCGCCAACTCCCGCTTCTTCTCCCCGACCGGGCGTGAGCGACGCCGCTACTTCGCCTTGGCCTTGGCGTGCGTGCCGTTCGACGCGGCGGTCGTCGTGAGCGCCTGACACAGATCCTCGACTGTGCTGCAGAGCGCATCGACTTTGCGCTCGAGTGCCGCGATGCGATCGCCTTCCGGATCGGCCGCGCGACCGGCCACGGCCTTCAACTGCGCGTGACACTGCCGGAACAAGCGCGCGGTGTCGCGCTCTTCGGCGATGTAACGACCGAGCAACTCGCCGGTGGCGATGTCGATGGTGTGATCCTTGAAGAAGTCGTCGAAGATGTCGGGCTTGTCACCGGTGTCGAGGCGGTGGAGCTTGAGCGCTTCCATCTTCTCGAGGTCGGAGCAGTCGGAGGTGACCAGCGATCGCGCGATCGCCGTCGGGCGAGTCGGCGTCGGGCTTGCGCCGCACCTCGTAACCCAATTCGTTGATGCGCCGGGAGAACGAACTGGCGTGCTCGCCTTCGCGCGCCGCGATCTTCAACAGCACGCCGCGCACATCGGCGCTCGGTGTCGTCTCGGCCCACGCGGAGAGGTACGCGTGGGCGTGGCCCTCGGCGATGGCGATGGCATTGAGGAGCCCGAGGTAGCTCGGCTTGTCCGACATGCGCGGCATCTCCTTGATCGACAGATCCTGTCAACACGTTCGCGCCAATGCGGGGGTCGCGCGAATAAGCCCCCGGGTGCTACCACTACCGGCCGATCGACGGGGTAGCCGGGTGGTCAAACCTTCGGCTGCGCTCTACCGTCAGGGCAGCGTTTGGCGGAGCGGCGGGTGAACAGGAGTTGGTCATGCGGGTCGAGCACATGGTCACGACGTTGTCGTGGATCCCTTCGTATGCGGTGCCGGGTCTGAACAAGGCGGTCTTCGAATCGGGCTTCACGCACTACGACGAGCCGCCGCCCGACGCTCTCTACGACCTCGAAGACATGAAGCGCGACGATCGGTTCCGGTTCGCGAACCGTTTGCACGCGTGGATCGATGTCGACGACGGGCGCATCGCCGACTGCGGCTACCACGGCGGCAGCGTGATGGGCGCCACGACGGTACGGGTCGGCTCGAAGACCTGGCCCGCTTCCAGGCCGTCGAGTTCGAGGAGCTGCGCGCCGAACCCGAGATCGGCGAGACCTCGGTCAAGTTCGTGCAGACCTTCGGCGGCCATGCTCGCGTTACCTGCGCCCCGGCACGTCAACCGGCCGCCGTTCGTCAAGCTGCAAGCGCCGACGGTGTGGACCACACTCGCGCTGACGCTGCACACCGACGGCCGCGCCGAATGGGAGTTCGTCGGCGCGAGCCCGTTCCCGCGGCACTGGGTCTACGACCACGAAGGCAAACTCGTGGCCAAGGCCGGCCTCGCCGACTTCAAGGAATGGTGGCGGCATTCTTTCGGCAAGGAGACGCCGTGGGGCGAGACCGACTCGCCTACGTACGTCACGGCCGTCGAGACTGCACTGGAGCGCGACCTCTCCGACGCACATCATGCAGAACGGCGAGAAGCCCAAGGTGCGCACGATCAAAGAAGGCCAAGTGTTGATGCAACAGGGCGAGCTCGGGAGCGAGTTGTTCCTGCTGCTCGACGGCGTGCTCGCGGTCGAAGTCGACGGCGAGGCCGTCAGCGAAGTCGGTCCCGGCGCAATCCTGGGTGAGCGGGCGATCATCGAACCCGAGGGCCGGCGCACGGCGACGTTGCGGGCGCTCACGAAATCGAGGGTCGCGGTCGCCGACGTCTCCCAGATCGACCACGCCCTGCTGCGCGAACTCCGCGACGGTCGGGCGCATTGACAGTTCCGGGAACGGGGGCCTCGCCCTACGACGCGGTCGTCGTCGGCGCGGGGCCCAACGGGCTGGTCGCGGCGGCGGTCTTGGCCGGCGCGGGCTGGCGTGTCCTCGTCGTGGAAGCGGCCGCGGAGATCGGCGGCGGTTCGCGCTCGAAGGCGCTCACCCTGCCCGGCTTCGTGCACGATGTGTGCTCGGCGATCCATCCGCTCGCGATCGCGTCGCCCGCGCTGCGCGCCCTGCCCCTCGCCGAGCACGGCGTGGAGTGGGTCCATCCCAACGCGCCGCTCGCGCATCCGCTCGACGGTGATCGCGTCGGGATGCTCGAACGTTCGCTCGCGGTCACGGCGAACGGCTTCGGACCCGACGCCCGGGCGTACCGCAAGCTCTTGGAACCGTTCGTGCGCGCCGGCGACTCGTTGGTCGAGGCGCTGCTCTCACCGCTCGACCTCCCGCCCCGCCATCCGCTCTTGCTCGCGCGTTACGGACTCATCGGAATCCGTTCCGCGCAGAGCGTCGGTGGGCGCTTCACCACCGAGGAGCCGGCCGCGCTCGTCAGCGGTCTCGCCGCGCACTCGATGTTGTCGCTCAAAGCACCGGTGACCGCGGGTTACGGGCTCTTCCTCGGCGCGCTCGCGCATCAGGTCGGCTGGCCCATGGCCAAGGGCGGATCCGGCGCGATCGCCGACGCGCTGGCGGCGATCATCGTCGAACGCGGGGGCACGATCGAGTGCAATCACCGCGTCACCTCGCTGCGCGAGCTGCCTGAGGCGCGGCGACGCTCCTCGACCTCACGCCCCGCCAACTCCTCGCGATCGACGACGGCCGGCTCCCGGCTCGGTTCAAAAAGTCGATGGGACGATTCCGGTACGGCGCGGGCGTGTTCAAGATCGACTGGGCGCTCGACGTGCCCGTGCCGTGGTCGAACCCGGAAGTGGGGCGCGCGGCAACGGTGCACATCGGCGGCACTGCGCCGGAGATCATCGCCGCGGAAGACGAAGTGCAGAAGGGACGCAACCCGGAACGCCCCTACGTGTTGTTCGCGCAGCCGTCGTTGTTCGACCCGACCCGTGCGCCGGCGGGCAAGCACACCGCCTGGGCGTACTGCCATGTCCCCGCGGGCTCGACCGTCGACCGCACCGAGGCGATCGAGGCGCAGATCGAGCGCTTTGCGCCCGGGTTCCGCGACTGTGTGGCCGAGCGTCACGTCATGGACCCGGTCGCCATGGAGAACTACGACGCGAACTACATCGGCGGCGACATCAACGGCGGTGTGGCCGACCTGCGGCAGTTCTTCGCCCGACCCCGGCTCTCGCTGCATCCCTGGGCCACTCCGGTCGATGGCCTGTATCTCTGTTCCTCGTCGACCCCGCCCGGCGGCGGCGTCCACGGGATGTGCGGCTGGCATGCGGCCCGGCTCGCGTTGCACCGCCACCGCTGAGCGCAGATATCGTTCGAGCGATGACACTGCGAGTTCTCGTCGCCGAGGACAATCTGCTCGTGCGCGAGGGCATCATGAAGCTGCTCGAACACGTGCGCGGAGACGAGGTCGTCGGCGCGTGCAGCACCTACGACGAGCTGCTCGCGGCCGCCGACGCCGACACGCCCGACGTCGTGCTCACCGACATCCGCATGCCGCCGACCGGAACCGACGAGGGCATCCGCGGCCGCCCGTGCCCTGCGCGAGTCGCATCCGGAAATCGGCGTCGTCGTGCTCAGCCAGTACGCCGAGCCCGCGTACGCGGTCGCGCTGCTTCGACGAAGGCTCCGACCGGCGCGGCTACCTGTTGAAGGAACGCGTCTCCGACGCCGACCAGATCGTCGCACGCGATCCAGGAAGTCGCGCGCGGCGGCAGCGTGATCGACCCGGTCGTGGTCGAGACGCCTCGTGCAGGCCCGGCTCAAGCGCCCGGCGTCGCCGCTCGAAGCACTCACGCCGCGCGAACGCGAAGTGCTCGAGCAGATGGCGCAGGGCCGCAACAACGCCGGCATCGCGGCGGCGCTGTTCCTGTCGGAGCGCGCGGTCGAAAAGCACATCAACTCACTGTTCTCCAAGCTCGGCCTGTCCGAAGAGCCCGATACGCACCGCCGGGTCAAGGCCGTACTGCTGTTCCTGGCCGGGCAGGGGAGCTAGCACCACCCCGGCCGCCGGCGGGGCTGCACCCTGGGTCCGGACGACGAGGAGGTGACATCATCGAAGACGAGATGAGTGCACCGACGGAACGACGAAAACGGTTTCGGTACTGATCGTCGACGATCAGCTGCCGTTCCGCGCCGTCGCCCGGACGGTGATCGGCATGACCGCCGGCTTCGAGGTCGCGGCCGAGGCCGAGTCGGGCGAAGACGGCCGGTCGCGGTAGCGGCCGCGCAACATCCCGACCTCGTGCTGATGGACATCAACCTGCCCGGCATCAACGGCATCGAGGCGACGCGCCGGATTCTCGCCGCGCGAACCGCGACGTCGCGGTCATCCTGCTGTCGACGTACTCCGAGGCCGACCTGCCCGCCGACGCCCGCGACTGTCGGTGCGATCGCGTACGTCCACAAAGAGGACTTCGGACCGGCGCTCGTGCGCGAGCTCTGGCAGCAACACCGCGGCTGAGCGCTCCCTCGCGTCGGGATTGCTCGTCCCGGAACCGCGTCAGTGCACGAGGGGGCGGACGTGGCCGCGGATCGCGCGTGCCCCGGCCCGGCGCGCTGTCGACCTCGAGCGCGCCGCCGATCGCGCCAAGGCGGTCGGCCATGTTGACGAAGCCGTGGCCGTTGCGTGCGCGTCGCTGGTCGCGTCGAAGCCGGCGCCGTCGTCGGCGACTTCGAAGCACAGCTCGGCATCCGCCGTCGCGTACGATCGACCGGTGATGCGCGACCCTCGCCCGCGTGCTTGCCCGCGTTCTGCATCGCTTCGAGGCAACAGAAGTACACCGCGGCCTCGACCTCGGAGTCGTAGCGGCCGACATCGGCGGCCACCTCGGTCGGGAGCACGCGCGCGGTTCGCGGCGGCCCGCAGCGCCTCGCGGCAGGCCGCGGTCCATGAGCAGCGGCGGGTAGATGCCGTGCGCGAGCTCGCGCAGCTCGGTGAGGGTCGCCTGCGCGTCGCCGCGGAGCTCCTCGAGCAACGTCGCGACCGCGGCGGGATCGGCCTCGAGCGATCTGGCGGGCGAGACCCGAGCTTCACCGCGAGCGCGACCAGGTGTTGCTGCGCGCCGTCGTGCAGGTTGCGTTCGATCTGGCGGCGCGACTGGTCGGCGGCGGCCACGATGCGGGCTCGCGACGCGCTGCAGCTCGTCGTTGGCGACGCGCAGGTCGTCGAGCGACGCCTGCAGCGCGGTGTCGAGCCGCGAGTTGTGCAGGGCGAGCCCGACCTGGCGGGCGAGCTCGGTCAGCACCCGCTCTTCTTCTTCGGTGAACGCGGCATCGCCTTCGGCGCGGGCGCACACGAGCAGGCCGAGCAGCTCGCCCGAGTGCGCCATCGGCGCGACCCGCACGACCCGGCTCGCGTGCTCGGCCGAGCACGCCGGGCAGCCACACCTGCATCCACGCGTTCCCCGACACGTGCGACCGGGCCACCACCGGGAGCTCTTCCGCGTCGAGCCGGACCCGGCGCGGGCCCGCGATCGGGCACGGCCGCGGCGCGCTCGAGCAGGCCGTCGGTGCCCGTCCACACCTCGGCCGCCCGCAGGCGCAGCGACTGTTGCAGCGACTCCGCGAGCTGCAGCAGCAGCTCGTCGAGCGCGATCGACCGCGACATGCGCGCGCCGAACGTCTGCAGCGCCTCGTCGGGCGCGCTGGCGGCGGCCGTAGACGCGGCGGTTCGCGAAATCGGCGAGCCGGTTCGCGCAGCGAGCGCATACCCGAGCGACGCGATGGCGGCCGCGATCATCGACAGTCCGAGCACGCGCCGCTGCGCGTGGTCGGGTGCGTCGCCGAACCCGAGCACCACGAGCAGGTACACGACCCCGACCATCACCACGATCCCGCCCGCCTCGATCGAGCAACACCAGTATGCGGTCGACGGCGGCGACGAGTCGTTCGAACGATCCGAGCAGCAATGCGAGCGGAACGACGAGCGACGGCGCCGATCGAGAACGCGGCGAGGTCGTCCGGCCAGCCGAGCAGCGCGTTGAGCAGCCACGCCGCGCCCACGACGCCGGCCACGACGACACGCCCCAACCGACCCAGAGCAGTCGAGCCCGGTCGGCCGCGGTGGCCGACGCGGTACTGCGGCGCGGAACACGACGATCGCGGCCACGATGCAGACGCGCAACCGCGATCGCGAGCGGCAACGAGCTCACCGCGTTGCGCAGTCCGACTGCGGTCACGAACGCGCCGCCGGTCAGGAGCGCAACGGCGCTACGTGCGACGCGCGACCGGATGCCCTCGGGACGGCGGCGGCCGAACACGACGCCGAGCGCGACCGCCCAGACCGCGACAACGATCACGATCATCCCGAGTGCACCGCGCTTCAGTCCGGCGCCGGCGCGGCCGCGACCGGTTCGTCGAAGTGCGCGGGCGACGTCGATTCGATCCGACCGTCGCGCATGCGAACGATGCGGTCGGCCGCGGCCGCGACCTCTTCGTTGTGCGTCACCATGATGATCGTCTGGCCGTCGGAGTGCAGCCGCTTGAACAGCTCGAGCACCTCCTGGCCACCGTCGGTGTCGAGCGCGCCTGTCGGCTCGTCGGCGAGCAGCAGCGTCGGTTCGTTGGCAAGCGCCCGCGCGATCGCGAGGCGCTGACGCTGACCACCCGAGAGCAGCCCCGGCGCGTCCTTGGCCTTGTCGCCCAGACCGAGCAGGTCGAGCAGGTCACGCGGCCCGCGTCTCGGCCGGCTTGCGCTTCGGCGCCCGCGATCACCGCCGGCAACACGACGTTCTCCAGCACGCTCATGCCCTCGAGCAGGTTGAAGAACTGGAACACGACGCCGACGTGACGCCGGCGCATGCGCGCCAGGTCGTCTTCGCTCGGCCCGGTGATCACCTCGCCCGCGATCGTGATCTCGCCGTCGTCGGCGACATCGAGGCCGGCGATGAGATTGAGCAGCGTCGACTTGCCGCAACCCGACGGGCCCATGATCGCGACGAACTCGCCCGGCGCGATGTCGAGATCGACACCGCGCACGGCCCGCACCGGCGCGAGCTCGGCTTCGAACGTCTTGCGGACGCCCGTCACCCGGCAGACGTATTCGCCGACATCGTTGGTGGTCACGCTCCCCCTCCGTTCGTGACGCCGCGATGGCGTCCTGATTCGACAACCGGTATGCGAACACCGGAGTCTCCCGACCCTTCACCTTCTGCTCCTCGAGCGCTTCCAGGCGCGGCGGCGTTCGCAACGCGGCCACAGTCGCGTCCGACAGCACCGTCGTCCCCGCGGGCCGCGCCAGATCCTGCAGGCGCTGGGCCAGGTTCACGATGTCGCCGACCAGCGTGTACTCCACCCGCTCTTCCGACCCGAGCAGCGCGGCCGCGACCTCGCCCGTCGACAGCCCGATGCCCAGCCCGAACGGTTCGAGCGATCGCCGCAGCCACTGCCTCGTTCGAGCGCGTCGTTGGTTCACGTGCATCTCGATCGCGGCCGCGAGCGCGCGATCGGCGTGGTCGGGCTGCGGGAACGGCGCGCCGAACACGGCCATCACCGCGTCGCCGACGTACTGCATGACCGTTCCACCGTTGTCGAGCACCGCGCGGTTCATCGCCGACCGGTGCTCGTTGAGCTGACCGGCCAACACGGTCGGGTCGCTGTGTTCGGCGATCGCGGAGTAGCCGCGGACGTCCGACATCAGCACCGTCACGTCAAGCCGTTCGGTCTCGCCGATGTTGCGCCCGTCACGCTGCAGCTTCTCGGCGAGCCCACCCGGCAGCAAGCGGCTCAGCGACTCGCCCTGCTCTTCGCGGTCGACGATCGCCTTCTGCAACAACCGCAGCCGGCGCAGCGCGCTCTCCTGTCCCGCGCTCGCCTCCTTGGCGAGCTTCAGGAACAGCGCTTCGATCGCGTCGTTGACCGCTTCCGGTGCGAGGTTCGTCGCGGCCGCGATCGCTTTCACGGGCCGGCCCTCGGCGATCCACTGCAGCAGACGATCCTCTTCGTCGTTGAGATCGCCGTCGGCGCGCGCCGGCGTGACCAGCGCGTTCGACGATCGCGGGGTCGAGCATGCTCCCGCCGGTCGCGACCTCGCGGACCGCTCGGACCAACTGGTCGCCGTCGCCGACGCGATCCTTGAGGAGATACGCGTAGCCCGCCGCGCCGTCGCCCAGCAGCGCGATCGCGTACTCGGGCTCGTCGTACTGCGACAGCACCACCACACCGGTGCCGGGATGCTTGAGCCGCACGATGCGCGCCGCCTCGATGCCTTCGCTCTGGAAGCTCGGCGGCATGCGGATGTCGGTCACCAGTACATCGGGCTCGGTGTCGTCGGTGCCCTGCAGGACGCCGTCGTAGTCCTCCGCCATGCCGACCACCTCGAGGTCGGGTTGCAGCGCGAGCAGCGCCCGCACACCTTCGCGGACGAACAACGAGTCGTCGGCGAGGAATACCGTGATCCGCGGTTCGGGCACGCTCCTATTCGACTCCCCTGCTTCCGGCGCGGCAAGTGTGCGCGCCCCCGGCGGCGCGGGTGTGCTGGCATCCCCGGTCGGCGTCTCGGCTCCACTCACAACGGGCCCACTCACTTCTCCCTACTCACTTCTCAGGGTGAGTGACGGATTCACCCGCGCCGCGGCCGCGGCGGGGATCAGAGCTACGAGGTTGCCCACGAGCAGGGCGAGCAGCGCGACGAGCCCTACGAGGCCGAGCGGAACGACCACGTGCACCGGAATACCGAGCCACTCCGACGTGAGCCGCCACAGCAAACGGCCGGCCAGAACCCCGAGCGGGATCGCGACCACGAGGGTCAGCGCGATCAGTGTGGTCGCCTGCACCAACACCGATGTCCGGAGCTGGGACTTCGTGAAGCCGAGCGCCCGCAGCAGCGCCAGGTCGCGCCGGCGGCGGCGCAGGAGGCTCACGAGCAGGTGCACGATCGTCGCGATCCGCGAGCGCCACGAGCAGGCCCGCGAGCGCGAGCGGCGTGCGTTCGAGATGCTGGTAGCTCTCCACGAAGCTCGGGCGTTGCGCGCCGAGCACGAGGCCCGCGTCGGCGTCGCCGTGGAAGGCCAGGCGCACGAGTACCGATGAGCTCGTCCCGGATTTGGCGTCGACCAGCACGAAGGGGCCGGCGGCGAGGGGCGAGCGCGCGGAGTCGTCGAGCGGGCCGAAACGGGTGAGGCCGTCGAGAGTCATCGCCGCCCCAACCCCGAGGCCGGTCGGCTCCGAAGCCGGATAGGGCGCGAAGCGAGGGAACACCGCGCGCCCGACGACCTGGAACGGACGCGTGACGCCGCCGATGTTCACGGCAACGGTGTCGCCGACTCCGCGGTGCAACGAACGCAAGGTCTGCGCGCCGAGCACGATCTCGTCCGGCGTCTGCGGCGCGCGCCCGTTCAGCGTCTCCGCGATCGGCACGTCGTGGCCGCTCTGCACCGCGACCGCGCCGATCGTCTTGCCGGAAATCGTGAGTTGCGCGTACGCGCCGACAGCCTCGGCCTGGATGCGCGGATCGGACTTCAGGCCGGACGCGGCGTGCTCGAGCGTCGCCGCGGTCACCGAACCGCCCGGCTCGACCTGGTACGACCAGATCCAGCCGTACATCTTCGGCGTCGTCGTGAAGTGGGTCAGCCCCGCGGCGAAGACGATCGTCGCCACGAGCGCGCTCACCGCAAGCCCGACACCGAACGCGGTCGATCGGACGGGTATGGCGGCATCGCCTCGACCGGGATCAAGTGCGAATCCCACCCCCGTGACGACCGTCGGCGACGAGGACCGGCCGGTGACCGCGTCGGACAGGCGATGCCGGCCGACCGATGCCCGGGCCCCGCGCCGGCTCGCGATGAACATGCCATGCGCCGTCAAGAGGAGCACCACCGCGATGACGCCGATCGACAGGACCGTCACGTCGACGTCGACGCCACGGTGCGGATCCAGCGCGCGTAGCGGGCCGATCGGCATCAGCGTGGAACCCGCGATCGCGACGACCGCCGCGACGACTGCCGCGACAGCTCCGATGAACAGACCGCGCAACGCGGCGGTCCGCACGAAGTCGGCCCGGGTCTGGCCCAGCGCGCGCAACGTGGAGCGCGCCTCGGCTTCGAGTCGTTGTTGGCGCGTCCGCGATCTGCGCGACAACGGCCACCCCCGCGAGCGCGGCCAGGGCCGCGAAGGCCCACAACGCGAGCACGTACGGCCGGTTCGCACGGTTCGCGCGCTCCCGCGTACCGCTGAGCTCTTCGAACTCGAGCACGTTCGCGCCCGCGATGTGGCGCGCGGTCTGTTCGAACGCCGCGAGCTCACCCGCTGAGTGCAGCCGGACCCGCAAGCCGCCGAACAGGTAGCCGAGATGCGCGATTTGCCGGGATCGGGCCCGCGTCAAGAAGAGCATCGGCGTCAGGCGCGGGTCGTCGGCCGCGCGCGTGGCATCGTCGAGCGGGCGGATGATGCCCACGACCGTCAGCGTCGCCTCGGCGGGCAGCGTCTTCAGCGCATCAGGGCTCCCGGACTCGGCGAGCTGGGCGTCGAAGAACCCGACATGCATCGTCGAACCCACATGGAGATGTTCAAGCCGGGCAGCCGTCTCGTTGATCACCAGCGCGTCAGGTTCGGTGCCGGCAGGTATGCGGCCCGCGACGACTCCCGGCCGATCGATCGTGTGCAGCTCGGCGCCGTCGGGACTCTCGAGCGTCAGCCCACCGCGCACCGAATCGAACCAACCCGTGTCGAGCTTGCCGTTCGCTTCGATCGGCACCATCGGCGCGGCGAAGCTCTGCGCGAATTCGGAGACTTGCGAGGCTTGTTCGATTTGCCGCCACTGTGCGTCTGTGAGCGCGCCATTGTTGGGGTTCACGTCGACATCGAAGACGTGTTGGTCGACGACGACGCGTTGCAACGCGGAGTCCGTGCGGCGTGCGCCCGCGACCGCGACCAGCACGATGCCCGCCGCCAGGCCTGCAAGCAGGCCAATCGCGGTCCAGATCTTCCATCGACTCCGGCACGCGACCCGGAACTCGAACCACGCGACGGTCACGTCGATGATTTGACCGCGCGTCGCGTCCTCTACACAAGGCGAGGACCACCAATGTCGGCGCGGGTGCTAGCACCACGCGCACGCTCGTGTTCGCGGGTGTGACACGAACGCGACTGTCGGCCAACATGAGGTGTGCGCGCCGAACCGCCCTCGTCCGACGACACGTCGAACGCGCCGCCGGGCGCGCGGAGTCGCTGACGTGGGCGCGGTGCGCATGGTTGCCGGCATCGAGTTCCGGCGCCGCTGGCGCACGACACTCGCGATCGCGATCCTCGTCGGTTTCATCGGCGCGGTCGTCTTGTCGACGATGGCGGGCGCGCGCCGGAGCAACTCCGCGTTGCGCCGGTTCAACGACTACAGCCACTCCGCCAGCGTCGAGCTGAACCTGGGGCCGTTCACGCCCGAACAGCTGCGCGAACTCCAGCGCACGCCCGGCGTCGCGGCGGTGGGCGTCGTGCGCTTATTCGCCCTCGGACCGACCGATTCCCGGCTGCAATCGCTGGCCGTCGGCGCGACCGTCGACTCCACGATGGGCACCACCGTCGACCGGCCCCGCCTGATCTCCGGGCGGCTCGCGAACCCTGCCGCACCGAACGAGATCACGATCGGCGAGGGCCTCGCCGGCCTCATCAATCTGCACGTCGGACAGACCATGAAGTACACGTCGTTCACGATCGCACAGGTACGCCGGGCGCTCGCAACCGGCAACTACAGCAACCCCGTAGGACCGAAGGTGACACTCAAGGTCGTGGGCATCGTGCGCCGCCCGCTCGACCTGGGGCTGCGCGGCGCGGCCGGCGGCGTGGTCCTGCTTACGCCGGCGTTCATTGCGAAGTACCAGAACGTCATCGGCAACTTCGGCGGCTATGCGATGCGGATCCGTACGCAGAAGGGCCAAGCCGACGTCGGCCGCGTCACGGCTGCGGCAACCCGCATCTTCGGCAAGCAGCCGGGCTTCGCGGTGCAGAGCCTCGCCATCGACAGCGCCGGCGCGGGCGACGCGATAAAGGTGCTCACCGACGCGCTCTACATCTTCGCGGCGATTGCCGCGATCGCCGGTCTCGTCGCGATTGCGACGGTTGTGAATCGGGAGCTCTCGGCGGGAAGGGCCGAACAGCCGACGCTCCGCGCCCTCGGCGTCAGTCGACGGCAACGCGTCGCGATCATGGGCGCACGAATACTCGTGATCGCAACCGCGGGCTCGGTGATCGCCGTCGTCGGCGCGTTCCTCGCGTCTCCATTGTTCCCGCTCGGCGTCGCGCGCCGCGCCGACCCCAACCCGGGTCTGCACGCCGACTGGTTCGTTCTCGCGCTCGGCTTCCTGGCCATCGCCGGGCTGGTCATGCTCGTCGGCGCCGCGGTGGCGTTCCGCGCCACGCGTCGGCCGGCCCTCGACCAGTCGCGGCGACCGCGTCGACTCGGGGCTCGGGGAGTCGACTTCGCGGCGGCGACGGGGGCACCGCCGACGTTGACGACGGGTCTCCGCATGGCGGTCCAGCCCGGTACCGGCGAACGGGCCGTTCCTCTGCGGTCGGCCTTCCTCGGCGCGGTGTTCGGCGCGCTCGGCGTTACAGCCGTCGTCGTCTTCGCGATGAGCCTCGGCCATCTCGCGAACACGCCGCGCCTCTACGGCTGGACGTTCGACTACAAGGCCGAGACCATAACGGTGCGCACCTGCAACAAAGCCGACTACGGCCTGTCCAAACAGACCGGCGTCACGGCGGTTGCCGCCGTGTGTTACGAGAACATCCAATTCGGCGGGCGCGCACTGACCGGATGGGGGTTCACACCGGTCGTGGGCGCAATCGCGCCGGCGATCAACGAGGGTCGGGCGCCGACTACCCAGACCGAAGTCGCGCTCGGCGCCACAACGATGAACGCCCTTCACAAGCACATCGGCGACACCGTAGAGACCCAGGGCCAGAAAGGACCGGTGGTCTATCGCGTGGTCGGTCGGGCGGTGTTCCCCGAAATCGGCGATCCTCAACCACTGGCCGACGGCGCGTGGTTCACCGAAGCCGGTCTGGAGACCATCGTCGGAAAGGGCGACCCGAACTTCACGCGCTACCTGCTCCTGCGCTTCGCACCGCACGCCGACCGCGCCACGGTCGACACGCACATCGTCTCCACGTTCGGCCTGAATCCGCCGGCCGGACCGGTGGTACCGCAAGAGATCGCGCGCCTGCAGCAGATCAACGCGTTCCCGTTCGCGCTCGCGGGCTTGCTGTCGCTGCTCGCCCTCATTGCCGTCGGGCACGCGCTGGTCGCCGGGACGCGACGCCGGCGACCGGAGCTGGCGATCCTGAAGACGCTCGGGTTCGAGCGCGGCCAGGTGCGCGCGACGATCGCCTGGCAGGCGACGACGTTGGCCGTCGTCGGGCTCGCGATCGGCATCCCGCTCGGGTTGCTACTCGGCAACGCGATCTGGCGGTCGATGGCCAACGGACTCGGGGTGACGCCTGGCGCCACGATCTCCGTGCTCATCCTGCTCCTCGTGCCCGCAGTGATCGTCGCGGTCAATCTCATCGCGTACTTCCCGGCGCGCAGCGCGTCCCGCACGGCGGCCGCGGTTGCCCTGCGCACCGAGTAGGCGGCGCGCGAACGGAGCCGCGGCTAGGAACCGATCGGGCTGCGGTCGAGCCCGAGCCGGCGCGCCGCTGCCGCGGCCTCGCCCCGGTTGCTCACGCCGAGCTTGGCGAGAATGTTCGACACGTGCACGCTCGCGGTCTTCGCGGAGATGTACAGCGCGTCGGCGATTTGCCGGTTGGTGCAACCTTCGGCGACCAGCGCCACCACATCGAGCTCGCGCGCGGTGAGCCCGTATTGGTCGGCAGGCGACGCCACCGTTTCGGCGGTCGCACCGAGATCAAGCCGGGCCCGGCGAGCCAGGCTCGCGATCGCGTCGCGCACGCAGACCCAACCGATGTCGTTCACAAGCGCGTACGCGGCGCGGGCGCTCTCGGTGGCGGAGTCGCGATCGTCGTTGCGCACGAACGCCTCCGCGGCCCGGAACCGCGCGTACGCCTCACGCGGTCGCATGCCGTAGTTCGACCACAGCGCAGCCGTCGTCAACCATTCGGGCCCCTGGTCGGTCAGCTGGGCACGGGCGATCTCAGACGCGATGTGCGCGTTGAGTGCATCGAGCGCGCCGGGTTGCCCACCCTGCCAGCGATCGTTGCGCACCGCGTGGTCGAGCTGGCCGCCCAGCTCGCGCACGTCGTTCAATACCGCGGCGTGCGCCTCGGGCTCGCGCGTACGCGCCGCCAACGACGCGCCCGCGGCGAGCCCGTCGATGATTACCTCGATGCTGAGATCGGAACACAAGCTGGCGTCGGTGATCGCTTCGGTTTCGCGTTCGGATTGGAGTGCGAGCGCCAGCGCGTCAGCCTCGGCGCCGCTCCAACCCGCGATCGCGACGAACGCGTGGTCGGCGGCCAGATGATCGCGAGGCGCGCCCACCGGACCCATGAGCGCGACGAGGCGGTCGGCCTCGAAGCGGGCCGAGACGAAGTCGGCGCGCCCGACGGCCAGCTGGCAGCGCTGCGCGGCCGAGCGCCAGGCGTCGATGCCGAGCGGGTCGGCGCTCTCGACCTCACGCAGCTGTTCGTCGGCTTCGTCCCATCGGCCGAGAACGCGGAGGGATTCGATCGCGTTGAGGCGCAAGAAGATTCCGAACGCGCGGTCGAGCCCGTGGGCGCGCGCCATGCGTGCACCTTCGAGTGAAAGTGCCAGTGCTTCCTCGTCGCGCGCCATCGTCTGCAGCGCGCCGCCCTCGTTCACCGCGGCGCGCGCGAGGTCGGTCCAGGACTCGGTCTCGAGCGCGAGCTCCCGGGCCCGATGCAACTCGGCCAGGCCCTCGTCGCGGCGACCCATCCCCGCGAGCGTTGCGCCCAAGGAGTTGTGCGCGTGACCTTCGATCACCGGTTCGCCGACGGCTTGCGCCACCTCGATGGCCTGCGTGCACACTGCGATCGCCTCGTCGCCGCCGCCCGCGAGCATGAGTTGCTGACCGAGGGTTGCGAGCACCTTGGCGCGCGCCGCGCTCGGCTCGGGGGGAACGAGCCGTACGGCCTCGCGGCAATGCTCGAGGATGTCGGTCCACGGCGCGCGACAACGTCCACAGGTAGCGGCCGTAGCGTTCGTGCAAGAGGCCGGCGACGACCGGGTCGGCTTCGGAATCGACCTCGTCGAGGGCCGCCCGGATGTAGTCGAGCGCGCGGTCGGCGCTCCCCGACATCTCGGCTTGCGCCGCCGCGTACCGCAGCATCTCGACATGGCGCATCCCTGTACGGGCCTCGGCATCGGCGACGTGCGACCACAGGGCGAGTACGCGTTCCGCGTGTTCGAGCGCATCGCCGTACGCGTAGATGCGCTCGGCCGCGCGTGCCGCATCGAACGCGGCGCTCAACGCACCGCGACGCGTCGCCCGCCGCGTCGCGATGGCACGCGAGCTGGGCGTAGAGCTGATCGACTCCGCCTTCGAGCCACTCCGGGTGCTCGGCGAGCGCGTCGGCGACACGCGTGTGCAGCGCAACTCTGTCGCCGGGCAGCAGGTCGTCCTCGATGGCTTCGCGGACCAGCGCGTGACGAAAGCGGTACTCGAGCCCGTCGGCGTCGGTGACGAGGATCTGTTGCGCGACCGCTTCCCGTACGCCCGCGAGCAGATCGTCGAGCGGCATTCCCGCGGCCGCTTCGAGCAGTCGGTGATCGGCCGAACGCCCGATGACTGCCGCGCAACGCAGCGCGCTGCTGCGCAGGTTCGGAAAGCGCATCGACCCGGGCGAGCACGATCTCGCGCAGCGTCGGCGACATCGAAGCGCCGTATTCGTCCTCGACCGCGAGCAGCTCCTCGGCGAAGAACGCGTTCCCGTCCGAGCGCAGGTACGTGCGGTCGACGAGCTCGATCGACGGCTCGCGCCCGACGATGCCCGAGATCAGCTCGCGCACCTCGTCGCGGTCGAACCGCTCGAGATCGATACGGCCCGCCACACCGGAACGGTCGAGCTCGACCAACAACGTGCGGAGCGGATGCCGGCGATGAAGATCGTCGGAGCGATAGGTGCCGACGAGTAGCAGCGACGCGTTGCGCAGGCTGCGCGCCAGATAGACGAACAGCTCGCGTGTCGATCGATCGGCCCAGTGGAGATCCTCGATGACGAGGAGCGTGGGAACAGACTCGCTGAGGCGCTCGAAGACGCCGAGGATCTGTTCGAAGAGCACGCCAACCCCGACACCTTCGCGGGTCGGAGCGTGCAGCTCGGGGAGGAGCGCGGCGAGCTCTTCTCGACCTGGGCCGACGATCGCGTCGAGCATGGCGTCGTCGAGCGTGCGGTGGAGCGTCCGCAGCACCTGCACGATCGGACCGAACGGCAACGCGCGGTCGGCGAGGTCGAAGCACTGGCCGACGAGAACGAGCGCCGACTCCGGCGCCCGTGCACCATCGGGTTCGGAGACCCGGGCCGCGAGCTCCGCGACGAGGCGCGACTTTCCGACCCCTGCCTCACCACCGATGAGCACCGTTGCGGCGCGCTCGTCGGCGACGGCGGCCTTCCAGCACGCAACGAGCCGGGTCAGCTCGGCCCGGCGACCGACGAATCGAGAGCTCGAGACGCGGGTAGGCACGGCGTTCAGTATGTTCCAGCCCCGATCGCCGCCGGCCCCAATTTCGCCAAGGGATCTCACCGGGTGCGGACTCACCGGCTGCGTTCCCATGGAGGGACCGGGCTCACGCCGATGCGGGGTCCAGACAGCCCGCGGCGCGTTCCCGGCGCCGCCGCCCCGGACGGGGGATCCCGCCCAGGCGATGGATCCGCGGCCACGAGCGGCCCGCGCGCCGGCCCCGCCGGGCGAGGCGGCTCTTGCTGGCGGCGCGCCGCTGTTCGTCGACTCGGCCCTTCACCAGGTGACGTGTGATTTCCGGGTTCTCGAACATGACGCTCTCCTGGCCTGATCGTGCATCTTCATGATCGGGCTAAGACCCCCCGCCCCACATCGGGCACATGCCGTATTCGCAGCCCGGACCCCCATTTTCGGTGCCAACAGTTGCGGCAGAAGGTGGGCGCGTGGCGCCGTTTTCGCTCCCAACAGTTGGGAGGAATTCCGGCGCGTGGGACCGGTTTTGCTCCTAACTGTTGGGAGCAATTCCGGCGGCGGGTCAGTTCGAGCGGATGGGCATTCCGAGGATCGTTCGGGATGCCTCGGTGGGGACCACCCAGCGGTCGCGGCCCTCTTGCTTGGCGCGGTACAGGGCGATGTCGGCGTCGGTGACGACCGTGTCGACGTCGTCGGCGCTGGTCGTGACCGCGCCGCCGATGCTCACGGTCACCGAGGCGCTTCCCCGTTTCAGCACGACCGGACCGTCGGCGACCGCGGCGCGAATGCGCTCGGCGACGATCATCGTCCCGGCGACATCGGTGGCCGGCAGCAGCACGATGAACTCCTCGCCGCCCCAGCGTCCGACCTGGTCGTCGGTCCGCAAACAGCCGGCGATGCGCTTCACCACGTCGCGCAGCACGACATCCCCGCCGTCGTGCCCGTGAGTGTCGTTGACCGCCTTGAAATGATCGATGTCGATCATCAACACGCCGAGCTCGGGATCGTGTCGGCGGCGATCGCGAATCAAGCGCGCCAACGATTCCTGGATCGAGCGCCGGTTCGCGATGCCCGTCAACGGATCGGTGCGCGGCGTCGCGCGCGGCGAGTGCACGCGCTTCACGGTTGCGCACGAACAGCACCAGCAACGCGCCCGCCGCGAGCACGAACGCGCCGAGGAAGATCCACGGCAGGATGCGGCTGCTCGCGCTGATCGGCAAGAAGAGGGTCGAACGCGAGACCACGAGCACCAGTCGCCACGGAGTGCCGGTCACGGGAGAGACCGCGAACTGCGTCGGAACACCGGTCCTCGGCTTGTACGTTCCGCGTTCGCTCTGCGCGACTGACCGGGCGAGCGCCGGGTCGACCTTGCCCAACGTGCCTGTTGCCTTCGAGCTCCCCACGATGATCTTCCCCGTACCGTCGACGAGGTAGACCGCGCTGTTCGTGTACGGAAGGATGTGTTGCATGTAGAGGCCCATGGGCTGGGTCACGAGATCGAACGCGCCGCTGACGACCCGGCGCCCGTACTTCGTGGCGAAGGGTGCCGCGAACGCGACGATCGGGACCCTCTGCGCGGCTGACGGAACGATGTTGGAGACCGTGGGCGTGCCTTTCAATGCCGACGTGAGGTGTTTGTACTTGCTCCCGAGCTGAGTACCGATCAACTGCGGCGCGAACGGGGCAACATCGAGCGCGTTTCCGGCCGAGTCGAGTAACACCGTGGGACCGAAGTCGAAGTCCTTGAGAAAGTCGTGGAACGCGTCATCGGAAACGACGGGGCCCGACAGCTCCTGTTCCGCGAGCGTCGTCTCCCGACCCAACACGAAGCCGGTGTACGACTGCACGAACGACGCCGCCGTGGTGCCCCGCACCGAGAAGCGGGTCGCGAGATCGTTCCGGGTTTTGGCCTGCGCGCCCTGTTCCAGACTGATCATTCCGAAGACCACCAGCGCGAACACAACCGTGGCCACGAGACGGAACGGCCAACGGCGCGCAGAAGGACTCGGCATGCCCCGAGGCTGAGCGTGAGGCGTGACGAGCGCGTCACCGGACCGCAACCGCGTGTCAGTCTGCGTGCGTGAGCGGATCCGACACCCTCTGGGACGACCGTGTATGGCGCCGCTTCTTCGCCGCCCACGCGGTCAGCATCACGGGCACCGCACTCACGACCGTTGTCCTCCCGATCGCCTTGTACCAGCGCACCGGTTCCGCAGGCCTGACCGCGCTGCTCGCGGCTCTGCAGACGGTGCCGTACCTCCTGTTCGGGCTCTTCGCGGGCGCGATCGCCGACCGGCACGATCGGCGGCGGATCATGCTCACCGCCGACGTCTTGGCCGCGCTCATCGTCGGGAGCATCCCGGTCGCCGACGCGTTCGGCGTATTGACGACACCGCATCTCGTCATCGTCGCGGCCGGCCTCGCCACCTGCTTCGTCTGGTTCGACGCCGCGAACTTCGGCGCGGTGCCGTCACTCGTCGGTCGCGAGCGGGTGGTGCGCGCCGCGTCGGCAATGTGGACGTACGACTCGTTGGCGCTCATCGTCGCCCCCGCGGTCGGTGCCGTAATCGCGACAAGCGCGTCGCCGTCGATCGCACTCGCGATCGATGCCGTTTCCTATCTCGGCTCGGCGCTGCTCATCCGCGGCATCCGTCGGCCGTTCTCGACGCACCCGAACCGCGCGCCGAGCGCCGACATCGGCGACGCCGCAACCGGAACCGAAGCCGAGCCCGATGGCGACTCCGATCGCCAGTCACTTCGCCGAACCGTTGCCGAGGGGCTGCACTACCTGTGGGAACAACGCGTGCTGCGCGCGCTCACGCTCGCCGGCTTCGGCAACAGCGTCAGCTTCGGCGCGCTGCTCGGACTCACCGTTCCGTACGCGGTCCGCCAACTCGGGCTGTCGGATCACGACGCACGGATCGGCGTTCTCGTCGCCGTCGGCGCGGTCGGCGCCCTCGCGGCCGCGCTCGCGCTGCCCCGCATCGCGCACGGCCGAACACCACCGCGCCTCACGACGTACGCGCTGACGGGCGCGGCGGTCGCCATGCTCGCGCTCGCGTTCACCACCTCGTTCGTCGTGGCGTTACCGATCTGGCTGCTATGGCAAGCTGGCACCGAGCTCGCGATCCTGAACGGGATCACCTACCGCCAGACGACGGTTCCCGACGCGCTCCTCAGTCGCGTCAACGTCGTCGCACGCATGGTCGCCTGGGGTGGTCAGCCCTTCGGCGCGGCCCTGGGTGGGATCATCGCGACGGTGGCGAGTACGCGGGTCGCGATCGCGGTCATGGTCGTTCCGCTCGTCATCGCTGCCGCGACCACTGCCCGCACGCTGCATCGCGCCCGGCCGGGCCCGTAGACCTGGCAGCATGAGCGCGTGGGCATGGGCGAGATCGAGATCAAGGCCGAGGTCCCGGTCGCCGGTGCACGCGCCCGCGACCCGTGGGCGTTGGGGTTGGCCGGACTCCTCGCCGTCGCCGGCGTCGCGGACTTCGTCGCCCCCGACACCTTCGATTCGATCGTCCCGCATGTCTTGCCCGGGTCACGGCGCTTCTGGACCTCGCTGAGCGGCATCGCCGAACTCGGGCTCGCGGTCGGGGTCGCGCGTCCGGCGACGCGCCGCACGTCCGCGACGCTCGCCGCGATCTTCTTCGTGGCGGTATTTCCCGCGAATGTGCAGATGGCCGTCGACTATCGGTCGCGTTCCGCGTCCGACTTCGCGCTCGCACTCGCCCGCCTCCCGTTACAGATCCCGTTGATCTGGTGGGCGTGGCGCGGTACGCGGACGCGCGAGCCGCTGAACCGCACGTTCTCGGACCGACGATCCACCCGCGCGGTCCTGGTCAGCGCAGTCAACAACGTTCGCGCGTGACAATTCCGCGACTCGTCGGCGATCGATGCATAGACCGGTCGACCCCCGGGAAAGAGACTGTTTCGAACAGGGTCGTGTTCATGAGTCGGCTCATCCGATTCCCGGCCCGCAACGAGAAGGTGCCCCGGCTGCCTCCCGTCCCACCCGGGGCACCTTCTCGCGTCTTCACACGAACCGGCGTGACTGTGGCATCTATTTGATGCCACAGTCACGCCGGTTCGATCGTTGCGGGGGTCAGCGGACGGCGCGGGCGAGCTGCGCCTTCGTCATGCGGGACCGGCCGCGGATGTTCTTCTGCTTCGCCTCTTCGTAGAGCTGGTCGCGGCGTGCGGCCCGATCCGCCGTGGGTACGGCGATAGCCGGCGCGTTTTTGCGAGGAGATGTCGGTCTTCGACAATCGGGAGGGGTTCTTGGCCTCACCGGTGCGGGCCCGGGCCTTGTTGACGGTGCGGGCCGCGATCTCCTCGGCCCGTTTCTTCGGCACGCCGCGATCGCGCTCGGCATCGAGAATGTGTTCGTACTGGCGTTCGCGCTTGGGTGAAGAACCGCGGGGCATGGCGTCGCCTCCTCGTCTGTACGGCAGTGACGACTGCTCCCGTACCCGAGGGCCCCGAACTCCGAAACGCGTCAGATCTCGAGCGGTTCGTACCCCAGTTGTTGGATGAAATCGGAGAGCTTTCCGGGCCCGACTCCCCTACTCACGCGGCGCATGTAGAACGCCGACATCATCACCAGGCTGGCGAGTGCGCCGGCGATCGAGCCGAGCTCGACCCGCAGGAACAGCTCGTGGCTGATGAGAGCCGTCGACACGACGAAGGTGATCAGGCCGACCAACCACGCGTACATCGTGAACGCATGCCCCGACAGTGCGATCAACGCCTGCGACATGGTGAGCGAGATGATGAACAGGCCGCTGCCGGTGGCGAGCAACGCAACGTCGCGGCTGCCGAGGTTGAACTTGGTCCCGAAGAGCATGCGGCCGACGAACGGCCCGCCGATCCAACCCGCGATCACGCCGAGCACAGCGATGCCGGCAACGAGCACCACCAGACGCCGTACGCCGACGCGGAACTCGTCGGCGCGACCTGCGCTCACGAGTTGGGTCAAGCCGGGAAGGAGCGCGGCCTGCACGGCCTGGAACAGCACGATCGGTATGCGCGACAAGAAGAGGCCGACGATGAAGTCGGCGACCGCGACGCGCTGACTCGGCGTGGCGAGCAGCGTCGCACCGATGAACGGCGCGTAGCCGAGCAGCTGCGCGAACAGCGACCCGCCGAGCAGGTACCCGAGATTGGTGGAGATCTCTCGGTAGGGCGCCGGTGGACCCGGCACCATGATTCCCGTTCGCCCGCGCAAGGCGATCGCGGTGGCGATCAGCGGTGGAATCGCGAGGCACAGCCCGAACCAGACCGGGTTCGTCGCACCGAGCAGCGCGAGCGGGATGCACGGCGCGAGCCGCAGCAACGCCTCCGCGGCCATGCTCACCCCGTACGCGCCGAAGTTCCCGGTTCCCGCGAACGCGCCCCGCGCCAGGTACTCGATCCCGAACGTGAACAGCGCGATGACGAGACACACGACGAGGCCGGCATGCCCGGCGAACAACTTCGTGACGAGCGAAGTGGTGAACGCGGCGAAGATCACGCCGATCGCGATCACTACCGCGAACGCCCCGCCGAGCGCACTCGCGCGCTCGACGATCGGTGCACCACCGATTCCGTGCACGCGCCGCGCGGCCATCGCCCGGCCGACCTCTTGTTCGAGGGGCAAGAAGATCCCGGGCGCCAACACGAACACGACGACCCAGAGCGTGTTGAGCGCGCCGTAGTCGAGTTTGTTCAGGCCGCGGAACGCGAGGATCTGGAACGCGTAGGTGGCGATTCCGGACACGACGAGTCCCGCGCCGACGGCGAACGTGCCCTCGGGCACGGGAGCCCGCGCCGCGAGGCGACGGCCGCGCTCGAAGCGCGACAGTTTCACCGGGGAGTCGCCGTCGGTTTCCAGGGTCGAGACGCTACGCGATGATGGCCCTCAGATATCGATCAAGGGGTCCGGCGAGGGCCCCGAACCGGGTTTTCCCGCCGCGCGCTGGGTATCTACCAAGCGATGTCGAAACGGACGCACGTGCGAGTCGAGTGCCGAGACTGCGGCATCGTCCTGGTCGAGCTGGGCGAGGTGACCCTGCGACTCTGCGTCGACAACGGCCAGTGGTCGTACTGCTTCCGCTGCCTCGAGTGTGGGCTCGTCACCCCGCACGCGTCCGAGCAGGAGTCGGTTCGCGGCGCCATCGGTGCGCTCGTGGCTGTCGGCGTGCCGGTGCAACGCTGGCGGATGCCGGCCGAGTTGGTGGAGCGCCGAACGACCGCGACCGCCCCCCTGCTGACGCCCGACGACGCCCTCGACTTCCACATGCGGTTGGAACGCGAGGACTGGTTCGACGAACTGCTCTGACTCGCCTGATGCCGAGAGAGATCGTCCGCCTAGAGATCTTCGAGGCGCGCCGCCAGGTCGCCACCCAGGCGTTGGGTGAATGCCACCGGATCGCCGCTGGGCACGAAGATGACCGTGTCGATACCGAGCTTGGCGAACACGCGCATCTCCTCGACCACCGCATCGGGATCGGACGGATCGCTCCGCGAGAGCATCGTCTTCTCGATGGTGTCGTAGTCGCGGCCCTCGGTTTCGCAGTGAGCCCGCAACACGTCGAGCTTGTGGCCCACCTCGTCGGCGCCGGTCGAGAACAAGTTGCACGCCTGCGCGTACTTCGCAACCAAGCGGAGCGTCTTGCGCTCACCACTGCCGCCGATGAGCACGGGCGGACGCGGCTTGCTGATCGGATGCGGATTGCAGATCGTCTCCGCGAGCTGGAAGTGCTTGCTCGTGAACGGGCCGTCGTCGTCACTCCACATCTGGAAGCAGACCTGCAGCGCCTCTTCCAGAATCTCGAAGCGGTCGGCCATCGGCGGGAACGGCACACCGAGACCTTCGTGCTCGCGCTGGTACCACGCCGCACCGATCCCGAGCTCGCCCCGACCGTTCGAGAGCACGTCGAGGGTGGCGACGGTCTTGGCCAACAATCCCGGATAGCGATACGTCACGCCGGTTACGAGGAGACCGAGGCGGATCGTTTCGGTGCGCGCGGCCAAGAACCCGAGGGTGGTGTAGCCCTCCATCATCGGTTCGGTCGCGGGCGCGAGCGCGTCCATCTGAAAGAAGTGGTCCATGACACTGAGGTGGGTGAGCCCCGCCTCTTCGGCGGCCTCGCCGACGCGGCCGAGCGTGGAACCGATCGCGGTCGGCCCGCCCGGGAAGTCCCAGGTGACGATGTGCAGTCCGATTTTCATGCGACTTCCTTCGGGGAGAGGGGGGCTTTCGGAGTGACGGGTTCGATCGGGCTCATATCGAGATAGCGCGCGCCAACGGCGGCGTCCTTCGGAAACGCGGCGTCGATCGCGGCCAGATCGGCCGCGGTCAGCACCACGTCGACTGCGCCGGCGTTCTCTTCGAGGTACGCCACCCGCTTCGTTCCCGGAATCGGCGCGACATCGTCGCCCTGCGCGAGCACCCAAGCGAGTGCGAGTTGGCCGGGCGTGCAACCCTTCTCCGCCGCGAGCTTGCGCACCTGATCGACGAGGTCGAGGTTGCGGGCGAAGTTCTCGCCTTGGAAGCGCGGGCTCTGGCGGCGGAAGTCGTCGGCCGCGAAATCGTCGATCGAAGTGATCTGGCCGGTGAGGAATCCGCGGCCGAGCGGACTGTACGGAACGATGCCGACGCCGAGCTCGCGCGCCACACCGACCATCTCGGCTTCGAGGTCGCGGCTCCACAGTGACCATTCGCTCTGCAACGCCGCGATCGGATGCACTGCGCTTGCTCGCCGCAGTGTGTCGGCACCGGCTTCCGACAAACCGAGATGACGCACCTTGCCCTGCGTCACCAACTCCGCCATCGCGGTGATCGTCTCTTCGACGGGCGTCTTCGGATCGGTGCGGTGCACGTAGTACAGATCGATCGTGTCGATGCCGAGTCGGGCGAGCGACGCGTCGCACGCTTGGCGCACGTACGCAGCATCGCCGCGCACGGCGCGGTGCGTCGGGTCGGTCGCCGATCGTTCGATGCCGAACTTCGTTGCGACGGTCACCTCGTCCCGCCGACCCTTGATCGCGCTGGCCGACGAGTTGTTCGTTCGTGAACGGGCCGTACATGTCGGAAGTGTCGAGGAAGGTCACGCCGAGGTCGAGCGCGCGGTGGATCGTGGCGACCGACTCGTCGTCGTCGCCGGTGCCGTAGAAGTCGCTCATGCCCATGCAGCCGAGCCCGACGGCCGAAACCGACAGACCGGAGCGACCGAGCGTGCGGGTGGGAATCGTCATGCGGTGCTCTTTCGGTAGAGATCGATCTTGAAGTTGATGGCACCCAGGCAGTCGTTGAGGTGCTCGAGGTCGTGCAGGACGTGCCGGCGGTGTTCCTCCAACAACTCGAGGCGCGCCCGTTCGGTGCTCGGCCCGCGGCGGATGAGCTCGACGTACTCCTGCATGCGCGTTATGGGCATGCCCGTGGAACGCAGCTTGCGCAGGAAATCGACCCGGAGCAGGTCCTCGTCGCGGTACAGGCGGCGCCCGGACTCGTCCCGGCCGACCGGATCGATGAGCCCGATGCGCTCGTAATACCGCAGCGTGTGGGGCGACACGCCGGTGCGTTCGGCGGTCGCCGCGATCGAAAGGCTGGTCACTCGTCGACCGTATGCCTTAGAGCGCACTCTAAGTCAAGCCGCCCACGGCCCGGTCAAGCGGCCGGGTCAAGCGTGCAGGGCAGCCTCGGGATCGGGATAGGTCTTCAGCTCGATCACGTTGCCGCTGGGGTCGAGCACCTTGATCTTGGTCTGCTCGAGGGGGGTGCCTGCGTTGTCGGTCGCGAGCTTGCTGACAACCGTTACGCGCCGCCGGGCTATCCGCTGCAGGATCGCGTCCATCGCGGCGGCGTCGAGCGTCGCCCCGTAGTGCCGCACGCCGTGTTCCCGCGGCGGCTCGACCTGGTCGGGCACCTCGTGCAGCGTCACCTGCATACCGAAGAACCACACGTCGGCGAACGAATCGCGAACGCGCCCGACCTCGCAGCCCATGACATCCACATAGAAGTCGATGCTCTCCGCGAGCTCGCGCACCGGCAGCGAGAGATGGAGGATCGGACTCGCGAGATCGTTGGGCACGCGCGAATCCTAAGAAGAGGTCGCGGCGCCCGCGTCGATTTATCGGCTACGACGTGCGGCCCGCGCTCTGCGGGAACGCGGGCGGCTCTCCGTACACGAGGGTGAGATTGCGACGCGGCTCGGCGCTCGGATCGGCGAGCCGGAAGCCGACCCCGCGTGCCGTCAACAGGAATTGCGGACGCGACGGATCGCTCTCGATGCGGGCGCGGATCCGGCGGATGTGCGCGATCAGCCGCTCGCCGTCGTCCGGAACCGAATCGGGCCACACCTCGCGCTGCAATTCCAACTTCGTCAGCACGTGCCCGCCGGCGCGAACGAGCGCGGCCAGGATCTCGAACTGCGTGGCGGTGAGATCGATGCGGCCACCGCGCCATCTCGACTCGCGTTTCGACACGTCGAGCTGCAGCGGCCCCCAACACAATGGACCGTCGAGCGACGGCGCCCGGTGCCGCAGCTCGACGAGGGCCAGCGCTTGCGCGACGACGCGCGTCGGCGACATCTCCAGACTCAGATGCGCGTGCACGCCGAATGTCTCCGAATCACTGCACTGCGCCAAGAACATACGAATGGTGTCCGAGCTCTTGCCGACAACCCGCAGCGTCTCGGCACACGGATCGATGAGCTCGTCGGCGACGACGATGTCGGCGTAGTCACCGAAGCTCGCGAGTTGCAGACGGGAGAACGCGAGCATCGGCGCGCAACCGCATTCCGCGAACGCCCGAGCGAGAGGCAACGCTCGTTCGGGGCTCGTCGCGAGAACGACGGTTGACGCGGGAGCAGAATCGCCGGTGGCGCGTTCCATGGCTGAACTGAGAACCCTTCGGCCGGGTACGAATTGCTTCGTACGCTTCCCTGGCTTCATCCGCCCAAGACAGTGACCCGTTCCAATGTGCCGGTTCGGCGCGAGATCGGCCCGAGCAACTCGGAGCACAACCCGTCGGCTCCCCCCGGCGGTCTCCACCCAACCACAACGCCGAGTACCCCGGACGGGGCTCTGTTAACCAACTTTTCCGCACGCGCGGCGTGGTTTCCACGCGCCGGTGCGCCGAGAGACCGCTGCGGCGGCGGCGAATACGGGTTAGCCGAGGGTCCGACGCCGGCGGCGGCTCACAACCGCGCCTGCCGCAAGCAATACCGCACCCCACCCCGCGAGGGTGGTGGAGCTGGAACCGGTGAAGGGCAACGTGCCGCCGGTTGCGGTCGCAGCCGCGGGTTGCGCCGCGGGCGCAACGACCGGGGCCACGACAGGCGCAGACCCAGTCGGGGCCACGACAGTGATCACGGGCGGCGTGGCCGGCGGCGTGGCCGGCGGCTGGGCCGGCGGCGCGGGCGGAACGGGCACGCTCTTCACCGGCGGGTCGCAGACCGTGTCGTTGAACGACTGGCAGAGGTCGACGGTAGAGCGGTTGCCGACCGACGTCGCATCGTTGGTCACGACCGTGGCGAGTACCTGCTGCGTCGGCGTGACCTCGCGCTGGGCCAGGATCATTCCGCGCCGCACGAGCGTCGTGGTTCCGACCAGACGGCTCGGGAGAATCATGCGCCCGGCGCGGTCGGCCGTCGTCACGTTTGCACCCGCGGAAGATCCCGTGGAGGTCACCGACGAGACCACGGTGTTGTCTCCACTGTCCGAGGTGGCGATGCCGATGTTCAGCACGCCGCTCACCTGGCGAACATGCACGCCATTGGGAAGCGCGTTCTCCTCCGGCGCGAACGAGCTGTCGAATCCGACGAACATGTCGTTCGCACTCAGCGAGCCGCCGAGATCGAACGTGACACCGTCGATCTCGACGGTCTGCGCGAACGCGGCGAACGGGTTCGCACTCTGCAGCCAATTCGGGTCGGTGAGGTTCGCGAAGAACGAATCCAACGACGACTCCGCCTGCGCAAGCTGGGTTGCGCTTTGGGCTCCACCGGTCGACGAGCCCGCGAGGCTGGCGTTGAAGCCGCTGTTGGCGAGCGCGATCCCGAAGTTCGCAACCTGCGCGGTCTGCGCAACCGTGGCGCTCTCGCTGCCGCTCGCCGTCGCCTGCGCCGACTGCGCGATCGTGGTTGTCGTTGCGTTGCCGACGCCGCTCGCGCCGCCGGTCGACACGATTGCCGTCGAGCTTCCGGGCGCGGCCGACTGCGTGCCGAAGAGGATCGGCACGAGACTGTTCAGCAGCGCCGCGATGATCTGTTGCTCCTCGGGTGTGAGCGTGCTCTCGTCGAGTGACGCGAGGCTGAAGTTCGCGCCGGTGTTCGAGATCGCAACGCCGAAGTTCACGACAACTGCGCGCTGATCGATCGACACGACCGCGCTTCCCGAAGCGCTGCCCGACGCCGTCTGATTGATCGAGGAGTTCGCCCGGTCGCCGGTCGCCGATGAATTCCCGGTGGACACGCCGGCGAATGCGGCATCGGCGGTGGCGCCGCTCGAGGGGCCGACCGTGGCGATCGTGATGTTCAAACCGGTGTTGCTGATCGCGATCCCGATGTTGAGCACGGTGCTCGTCTGGTTGCTCGCTTGGCCGTTGGTCACGATCGCGCCCTGCACGATCGAAGTGTGGGCCGCGTCGCCGGTCGCCTGCGCAAGGCCGGTGGTGTTGTTCGCCCCGGCCGAACCGGGCGCGGTGAGCGCGGAGCCCCCGGCGCTCGCGCCGGCGGCGTTGTCTCCGGAGGTCGAGTGTGCGATCCCGACGTTCACGACCAGCGCGATCTGCAGGATGTCGACGGTCGCGTTGCCGGTTGTCGAAGCGGCGACCTGTTGATTGATGGAGCTGGTGCTCTGGTCGCCGACCGCGGTCGAACTTCCCGTCGTCGCGCCTGCGTTCGCCGTCGGCGCGGTGGTCGCCCCGGTGCCGGTCGTCGTCGCGGGCGGGCTTGAAGTCGAGGAAGCGGGGGTTGTGGGCGCGGTCGCGACCGCGTCGTTGGATCCGGTGTTTGCGGTGCTGGTACCGCTCGTTACGACGGTGGCGCCTTGCGTGTTCGTGTCGTCGGGACCGGCCGCACCGGCCGGAGTGGGTGCCGTCGGCTCGCTCTGCGGCACAGTCGGCGGCGGCGTGGAGTCCGTCGTATCGATCGTCGCGGCCGGCGCGGTATCGGGAGTTGTCGATCCACTGGCGGACGCAGCCGGCGGATCATCGCCGAGTGCGTGCGCGCGTCCGCTCAAAAGCAGTAAGGCGCAGAAGCCGAACGCCACGAGAAAGAGTGCTCGAACCGTGACCTTCGCTGTAGTCGCGAACACGTTGCTCGTCGGCATTTTGCTCCCCGGGAAGTGGGGAGGGGCCGTGGGCCCCTCCCCAGGTTCCGAAACGACAATCACTTGATTGGCACTTGACCGTGCGTCAGTGACGTGAGGTCAGTGGTTGATCGTCGTGTTGCTGCTGTTCGACGTCGTCGAGACCGAGCCGCTGTTCGTCTGCGACACAGTCACCGAGTTCGAGTTGGTCGACGATGCCGAGCCGCTCGTCACGGTCGCGGTCGACGAACCGGTGTTCGAGCCCGCGTTGGTGTTCGAAGCGGTGCCACCGGTGTTTCCGGTCGAGTTACCGCTCGAGTCGCCACCGCCGCCGATGCTTCCGCCACTCGCGTGGGCATCGCCGTTCTGCTCGCTCGAGTTCGTACCGGTCACCTCGGACGATGCCGAGTTGCCACCGGAGTTCGCCTTCGACGACTGGTGGGTGTCAACCTTCGACCCCTGGTCGACGTTGAGGATTCCACCGGTGAACGAGCCGTCAGGACCGTGGCCGTCGCCGTTGATCGTGGTGCCCGACGAGTCGGAGCTCGTCGTGACGCCACCGGAGTTCGACTGGGTCACGCTGGCCGAGTTGGTGTTACCGGAGGTCGCGTCGCCGGATCCACTCGATGCCATCGACGTGCCGGAGTTGGTTCCGGTGTTGCCGTTGGTTGCGCTGCCACCGGTGTTCCCGGCGGTGTTACCGGAGCTGTCACCGTCGCCTTCGCCGCCGATGTAGCCACCGTGAGCAGAGCCGTCGGCCCCTTGGCTGTTGGAGTTCGTACCGTCGACCGACGACTGTGCGTCATTGCCGCCGGAGTTGGCCTTCGAGCGTTGATGGGTGTCGACCTTCGACCACTGCGACAAGTTCAGCGCGCTGGCGGTCGGGTCGAGGCCTCCGAGGGGACCGTGTTCCATCGCGCTCGCGGCTGCACCGATCGACAGCGCACCTACGCCGGCGACCACCATGCAACACAGCCTGACTTTCTTCTTCGTTCGTAGCACTGTTGTCTCCCAGGAGTTGCTGTTTCGGAACAGACGCAGACCGCAACCGCGATCGACGACGCCCGCCGGGCGAGCGCCTGCTCAACCAACCAGAACGAGTTGCGCGCGTGAAGGACAAACGGCGCGCAGTTCGCGACACCTTCGCGACAAAGCGAGTACCAAAAACTGTGTGCGCACTGCTCAGATTTGTGTGCGCACTACTCAGATCTACGTGAGAGGCAAAGGCAATGCGTCACGGGCATTGTCGACAGCTTCGTGAATTCGCCACGGGATCGACGGCCGGCCGCCCGTGTCGTCAGCCGCAAGCAGAAGCGCGCCGAACAAAGAGAGGTTCTTCAGGAAGTGGATGCGTTGCCCGGCACGCGCCTTGGCGTCGGACTCTTCCCAGAACCGATGGCCGGCGAGCGTTGTCGGTACGAGTGATCCCGCGAGCACGAGTGCCGCGAGACGCGGGAATTTCCCGAAGCTCAACGCGGTACCGGCAACGACTTGCGCGACGCCGTTGACCCGAACCCAGGTGGCGGTGTCGCCGGGTAATCCCAACGTCTCGGTTACGGCATCGACGACGGAGTCCGCCTTCGACACCTTGCCCTGCGGTTGGCGCGCGGAATCGAGTCCACCGTAGACGAACATCGCGCCGAGCATCGGATGCGCGACCGTACGCAAGACGTCCATCTGCTTCTCCCATCACTGTCATCGCAGGAACACGAACGGCATCACTCGAACGCGAAACAGCTACCCGACCGACGCCCCCGGTAACCGCGCCTCGTTCGGGTATACAAAAGCGATGGCGGACTCTGCTCGTGACGGTGCTCGGGTCCGCCCCCGCGCCGTGTTGCAAGCGGTGTTACGCGAGCAGACCACCGAACAGGTCGGGCTGGCCGCGTCCGGGGCCGCGTTCTGGCTCGTCATCAGCGTGTTCCCGACCGCGATCGCGGCCGTCAGCATCTATGGGTTGGTGGTGAGCCCCGAACACGTCGCCGAGAACCTCGCCGGGCTCGCGAACAACGGCCCGCAGTCGCTCGGCGCCACACTCGCCGATCAGCTGCAGAAGGTCGTCACCGCGAACCGCGGCGGCCTCACCATTGGTCTCGTGGTGTCGATCGTGCTGGCGCTGTGGAGCGCGTCGGCCGGCATCTACAACCTCGAGCGCGCGGTCAGGGTCTCGTACGGCTTGGGCCCCGAGAACTACGTGCGCGCCCGCAGCCATGCCCTCATCGGCGCGATCCTCGGCGTTCTCGGGCTCGGCGTCGCCGCGCTCCTGTCGACCACCGCCGCGATCGTCGTCGACCACGTCCCGGTGTTCCTGGCGGTGATCGTGGGTGTGCCGTTGGCGCTGGGCCTCATCGCCGTGATCACCGCCGCGCTGTATCGCCTCTCGATCGGGTCGACTCGGGTCGGCCGATTGCTCCCGGGCTCGGTCGCGACGAGCATCGGCCTGAGCGCGGTCGTCGCCGGCTTCGCGGTCTATCTCCGTTTCTCGACGCGATACACCGCCGTATACGGCGCCCTCGCGGGAACGGTGATCGGCATGGTCGGCACCTACCTCGCCGTCTATGTGGTGCTGCTGGGCGCGGTGCTGAACGCGCAGCTCGATGACACGCGTGTGAACTCGCCCGGCGGCGCCGGAGATACGCGCGCTACCGTGAATGTGACACGCGTGTCAGCTTGACCTCGACCGCGGATGTAATTGAACCGCCCCGGGAAATGATCCAAAGGAACGACGTTGACCGTTGCCGCGCCGAGCGCACCCACGGACCACTACACGATCATCTCGGCCGACTGCCACGGCGGCGGCTCGACTGCGCAGTATCGCGACTACCTCGAGGCGAAGTACCACGCCGCCTACGACGAGTGGCGCGGCGCGTACAAGAACCCGTACCGCGACCTCCAAGGCGACTCGCCGTACCCGTAACTGGGACGACGCCCGGCGCTGGACCGACCTCGAGGCCGACGGCCAGGTCGCCGAGGTCCTGTTCCCGAACACGATCCCGCCGTTCTTTCCCGACCGGCGTGGTGATCGCACGACCGCCGACGAACGCGGAGTACGAGCTGCGGTGGGCAGGCATCAAGGCCCACAACCGTTGGCTCGCCGATTTCTGCGCGCTCGCACCCGACCGCCGCGCCGGCATCGCGCAGATCTGTCTCAACAACGTCGACGACGCGGTGCAAGAGATCCACTGGGCGCGCGAGCACGGCCTGCGCGGCGGAGTGCTCGTGCCGAACCTCCCGCCCGACCAGTACGACGTTCCGCCCGTGTACGACCCCGAGCTACGACCCGATCTGGGCACGCGTGCCAAGAGCTCGGCATGCCGGTGAACAGCCACTCCGGCACCGGGATCCCCGATCACGGGAAGTATCCGTTCGCGCAGGTGCTGTGGGTGATCGAGACGCCGTACTTCGCGCACCGCCCGCTGTGGTTCATGATCATGGGCGGCATCTTCGAGCGCTTCCCCGGGCTGAAGTTCGTGATGACGGAGTCGGGCGCGGGCTGGGTGCCGGAAACGATCCGTCAGCTCGACGGCCTGCACATGGCGATGTCGATGGGCCGCACCGGCGAAGTCGGGTTCGATCCCGCGTCGGCGCTACCGATGAAGCCGAGCGAGTACTTCGCCCGCAACTGCTGGATCGGCGCGAGCTTCCCGAGCCCGCTCCGACGGGAAGTCGCGCACGCGGATCGGGATCGACAAGTACATGTGGGGCAGCGACTATCCGCACCACGAAGGCGCGACACCGTTCTCCCGGGAGAGCATCCGGCGGGCGTTCCACGATGTCGATCCCGCGGAGCTGCACCAGATCTTCGCGGTCAACGCGGCCGAGGTGTACGGCTTCGATCTCGAGAAGCTCGCGCCGCTGGCCGCGCTGCACGGCCCCACCGTCGCCGAGATCGCCGAGCCCTACGAAGGAATCCCCAAGGGCGCCACCAGCCCCTGCTTCTACCAAAAGTAGGAGCGGCAGCGGAGCCTCGGCCACTACCCGCGCAGCCGCTCTGGCCGAGGCGCAGCGCGAGCGACCAATAATAGAAGAGGTTCCTTAGCGCGTTCTCGGGCCGGGGTCGGTGCCGAGGGCGACCGTGACAGTCGCGGGCTGTCCGTTGCGCGTGTACTCCACCTCGACCTGATCGCCGGCCTTCTTCGTCAGCGTCACCGCGATCAGCTGCGACACGGTCGAGGCCGTGGTTCCGTCGACCTTGGTGATGACGTCGCCCGCGCGCAGACCTGCGCTCGCCGCGGGACCGTTGGCCGACACCGCCTCGACGTACAGCCCGCTCGGCGCCGGGCTCGCCTGCACACCGATGTAGGAGTGCGTGAACGAGCCGTTGGCGATGATCGCGTCGGAGATCGTTTTGGCCATGTCGGAGGGGATCGCGAACCCGAGGCCGATGCTGCCGGTACCGCCCGCGGTCGCGCCCGCGGTCGGAACACCGACGAGCTGGCCCGAACAGTTGACGAGCGCGCCGCCGCTGTTACCGGGATTGATCGAAGCGTCGGTCTGGATCGCCGACGCGAGTACCGCGACCTGATTGTTGTCGGCCGGAACATCGACGGTGCGGTTGAGCGCACTGACGATACCGCTCGTCACGGTGCTCGAAAGGCCGAGCGGCGCGCCGAGCGCGATGACGGGCTGGCCGACTTTCAGGTCGTCGGAGGACGTGAACGGGATGACGGGCGCGTTGTCGTTCGGGTCCGCCTTCAGCACGGCGAGGTCGGCAATCGGGTCGCGGCCGACGATCGTCGCCGCTTCCGTCTTCCCGTCTTCGAAGAGCACCGAGACCGTGCCGCCGTTCGCGGCGACTGCGATGACGTGATTGTTGGTGAGGATGTAGCCGTCGGAGCGGATCACCTCCCCCGACCCCGTCCCCCCCGAGCGGCCATTCGCGGCGGTGATCGTCACGATCGAAGGCAGGGTGTCGTGCGCGACCGAGCTCGCGTCGCACACCGATGCCGTCGACGGTGACGAATCGTCCGAGCCCACGGCCCACACGATGAGGCCACCGATCAGGACGCCGACGAGCGCGGCCGCGCCGATCACGACCGCCGGCACCCAAGGACGTCGCTGTCGATCGGTCGATTCCGCGACCATTGGGCCTCCGCTGACGGCCGACTCCGGGCGAACTCCGTGCCGTCATCAGCCAAGCGCAGGACCGCGTGCCCGTCAACGAGAACCGCGCCCCGAGCCCGAGCGCACCCGGAACGGGTGAGATCACTTCTGCCACTCTCGTGACAGGTACCGCCACTGTCGGTTACGGTTTGACGCGGGAAGGGACGAGAACAGAGTCGAGAACGCGTGGCCACCTCTCGAGAGGGGGTTTATGCGGACGTCGCGGATTCTCGCGTCAGCGGTAGCGGTGGGTGGCCTCTACGCGACCGGCGCGATGCTCAGCTATCGATATCTCAGCGTGCCCGGTTCCGGCGCGTCGTTTTTCCCCGCGGCCGGAATCACGCTCGCCGTATTGCTCTCGACGCCCCGCCGGCTCTGGCCGTACTGGCTGGTCGCGGTCGCGATCGCGGAGGTCGTCGTCGACCTCGAGCACAACCACCTCACCGTCTTCATGGCCTTGGGTTTCGCGCTCGGCGAATGTCGTCGAGCCGTTCGTCGGCGCGAGCCTCGTCGGCAGGGTCTCACGACACCGCGAAACGCAGCCCAGAGGGTTCCTCCTCTGGTACGTGATCTGTGCCGTCATCGCGGGACCGTTCGTCGGCGGCCTCATCGGCGGCCTCGTCATCAACATAAGCGCCGGGCGAGGCCTGCCCTCGACCGCGGCCGAGTGGTGGCTCGGCGACGCGTTGGGTGTGCTGGTGATCGCGACCCCGATCCTCGCGTGGCGGCGCCGCGACTTCTACGACAGCTCCGCCTCGTCCTTCGAGATCGCCGCCCTCGTGGTCGCGGGGTTCGTCGTCACGATGGTGCCCGCGCTCTACTCGCACGAGTCGTTCGCCTACCTCGCCCTTCCCGTTCTGATCCTCGCCGCGCTGCGCGGCGGTCCGTGGGCCACCGGCCTTGCGGGCGTGGGCGTGGCAATGGGTGCGAGTTGGGCGGTCGCGAGCGGACATGCCGAAACGCTCATCGCAGTCCGCGGCCCGGAAGGCGCGCTCGATCGACACGCAGTGGTTCATCGCGGTGACGCTTCTGCGGCGCTGACGCTTGCGGTGACGGTTGGCGAACGGGCCCGCATGGAACGCAAGCTGCGCCGGCACGAGATCGACCGCGTGCGCGCCGACCTGACGGCAATGCAGGCCGCGGTCACGGAACGCCGGCGCATCGCGCGCGAGACACACGACATCGTCGGTCACGCGTTGAACGTCATCATCCTTTCCGCGGCAGGCGCGCGCCGGGTGCTCGAACGGAATCCCCACCAAGCCCAGGAGTTGCTCGCCACGCTCGAAGACGTCGGCCGCGACGCGTTCCGCGATCTCGATGTCGCGCTCGGACTCGACCGACCAGTCGCCCGACTACGCGCCGCTCAAGGGCATTGCCGATCTCGACGAGCTGGTCGGCCGACTGGTGCAGGCCGGCATGCACGTGGAGTACATCGTCGAGGGACCGCCTCGCCCGCTGCCGCGGCTGGTCGACGGATCGGCATACCGGATCGTGCAGGAGTCGCTGACAAACGTCGCCCGGCACGCCATCGACGCGCGCACGTCAAGTTCACGTGCGATTTGCGTCGAATACGTTGTTCTTGACCGTCTCCGACCAGGGCCGCGCCGTCAACAAGCCCACCGGTAGCGGCGGACGAGGGCTGACAGGAATGCGCGAGCGCGTCGCCGTGCTCGGCGGCCGCCTCGTTGCCGGACCGATCGGCGACAACGGCTACGCGGTCATCGCCGAGCTCCCCCTCGAACAGGTTTGACGTGCCGACCCGAGTTCTGATCGTGGACGACGACGTCGCGACGCGCATCGGGTTGCGCGTGATCATGGATGCCGAGAGCGACATCGAGGTTGTCGGCGAGAGTGACTCCGCCGAAGACGCGTACCGCTGCATCGAAGAGCTCGCACCCGACGTCATCCTGATGGATGTGCAGCTCCCGGGCGAGGACGGAATCCTGGCGACGGAGCGAATCCTTTCGCGGGTCACCGATAACGGCCCGCGGGTCATCGTGCTGACGACCTTCGAGCTCGACGACTACGTGTTCCGCGTCGCTCGAAGCCGGCGCGAGCGGTTTCCTGCTCAAGCGCGCACGCGCCGAGGATCTCACCGACGCCGTGCGTCTCGTCGCCGACGGCAACGCGCTGCCCGCACCGATTCCTGCGCAACGCCTCATTCAGCGCTTCGCGGCGCTGGTCGGTGGAACGACGCGCGAGCGTCGAGACGTTGACCGAGCGCGAGCGCGAAGTCCTGCTGCTCATCGCGCGCGGTCGCTCGAACCAGGAGATCGCGGCCGAGCTCTCGATCTCGCTCGCCACGGTGAAGACACACGTGAAGCATGTGTTCACGAAGTTGGCCGTGCGCGACCGCGCCCAGGCGGTCATTGCCGCTTATGAGAGCGGGCTCGCCGGGCATCTCGAGTAGCGGTCGAAAGTAGTTGCTGTTGTCAGAGGTGGTGGAGCGGAAGGATTTCACCCCTGGGGATGATGTAGCGGCCCGACGCAGCGGCCAAGGTTCTGCCCGGCGGAGGGGGAGCCCCCCATGGCGAGCGTTGAGCGTGGAGTCTTCGGAGTGTCAACGGTGCCTATGCCGGTGTCGTCGGCACGTCGAGCGTCGAGGTTCGTCGCCCCCCCGCCGCCCTCTTCGTACGTTTCTCGCCCCCACCTCGACGGCGCGTCTGAACGCGGCGGTGCGCTCGCGACTCACCGTTGTGAGTGGACGAGCGGGTTGCGGTAAGTCCGCTCTCGTCGCGAACTGGATGACCACGATCGACGAGCGCGATCGAGCATGGATCACTCTCTCCGCCAACGACAACGCCGCGCCCACGTTCTGGAACAGCGTCGAGGTCGCACTCCGCCATTTCGGTGAGCTCCGCTTCGATCAGTTCCGCCGCATGTCGGTACAGCGCGACGCGTTCCTCGCACTCGACGACGTTCAGGTGCTCACGTCGGAGGAGGGGCGCAACAGCCTCGCCGATCTCGTCGCCCTCGTGCCGCAGTGGATGCACCTGATCGTCATGTGCCGGGAACAACCGGCGCTTTCGCTCTGGCGGCTCCGGGCGGCGGGTGATCTGACCGAGATCGGCGACGACGATCTCCAGTTCACTCTCGAAGAGACCACCCGCGTCGTCGAGATCGAGGAGATCGTCGATGTCGACGTGGCCGGGTTTCACGCGCGCACCGACGGCTGGATCACCGGGCTCGAAATTGCTGACCGCGGCCCACCGGGCCTGCAGACCGCCGGCCGACGACATCCGGGAGTTCCTTTTGGAGGAGGTGTTCACCCCGCAAACCGCGAGTGTGCAGCGCTTCCTCATGGAGACCGCGTGCCTGACGACGCTCTCTCCCGTTCTGTGCGAACACGTGACCGGACGCGCCGACTCGGCCGAGCTCCTCCGTCAGCTCGAGCGCAACAACGTGTTCGTGTCGCGCGACCCCGACGAGTACGGCCTGTACCGGTACCAACCTCAGTTCCGCGCGATGCTGCGCGACGAGCTCGACGCCCGCAATCCCGATCGCGCCCGCGCGATCCATGCCGCGGCCGCGCGGTGGCATCAGGAACGCGACGATCCCACCGCCGCGGTCGAACACTGGCTGGCGGCCGGCAACCTCACCGACGCCGCACGGTTGTTCCCCGAAGCCCGCTTCGCGGCGTCCGACGCGAACCGCGACGAGCTCGTGCGCGCCGCTGTTGGCGAACATCCATCCGTCGATGGGAGCCACCGACGTGTGGCATCTCCTCGATTACGCGACTGCGCTCGTCGGTGTCGACGAGCTGATCGCGTCGAGCGACGTGCTCGACAACGTCGACGCCATCTTGCGGCTGGAGCCCGACGACCCGGCGGCGTTCCGCGCCGCGATGTTGCGCGCCCTGATCCGCGTCGGGTCGGGCGACGTCGAGGGCATGGTCGTCCAGCTGGAACGCGCCGCCGCCATCCTCGAGACCAAGCCCACGGTCGCACACGATCGCCGGCTCGAGACCGGTCTCGGTCCGTGCCAACTCCAGATCTGGTTGGGTCACGGCTACCGGTGGCTCGAACGGCCCCGGGAAGCACGGCGCGCGTTGCAGCGCCTGCCGCTCGGCGCCATCGATCGGCGCGACATCCACTTCCGCGACTCGGCCCGCGCCGCCGCGGCATTTGCGAGCGGACGGCTTCGGGAAGCCTCGGAATGGGCGACCTGCGCCATCGAGCGCGCGCACCAGCTCGGCGAGGGCGGCGACGTCACGGTCCGCGCCGCGCATCATGTGTACGCGTCGCTTCTGCGCGAACGAAACGAGCTCGCGGCGGCGCGGACAGTGCTCGACACCTTGGCGCAGTCGGTGCCCGGGCCGCCGACCGGCGTGTTCGCCATCCGAGCGCGGCTCGCACAGGCCGAGCTGCTGCGGGCCGAGGGCAATCCGTCGGAGTCGCTCGAGATCCTGCTGCAGATGCGGCACGACTCGGCGCGCGCGCAGAGCGCGGCGGTCGACCGCTGGATCGCCCGTTCGACGATGTTGTGCCTGCTCGCCATCGGCCGAACCGATGCCGCGCGAACAATGCTCGGATCGCCCCCGTTCCCCGGCGGCCTGTCGAGTACCGCGGCGTTGCTCGAGCTGGCCGACGGTCAACCGGACGCCGCCGAACGACACGCGGCGGCGATGCGCTGCGACACACCCCGCCGGCTCTTGACCGCATCACTCGTACAGGCCCGCATCGCGGCCGCGCGCGGTGACGAGCCGCGGGTCGAGCACCACCTCCGGCGGGCGCTGCGCATCGGGAGCCGGGAGCGTTTCATCCGCACCATCGGCGAGATCGCGCCCGATCTCGTCGAGCGCCTTCCGGTGCTCTGCCAGACCCCGGACGAAGCCGACTACGTAGTGCGGCTGCGGCTGGAGACGAACAGCCGGCTCGGGATCATCGACGGGGAGGGCGCGGGCGCGACCGAGACGCGGCTCAGCACCCGGGAGCTCGAAGTCCTGACCTATCTGCCGACCCGGCTCTCGGCGCGGGAGATCGCGCTGGCGCTGCACGTCTCGCTGAACACCGTGAAGACACACATGCACAACGTGTACCGCAAGCTCGACAGCGACTCCGCGGTCCGCCGCCGTCGAGCGCGCCCGCGTGCTCCGCCTCCTGCGCTAGGGCCCGTAGGCGTGATCCGTAACTTCACCCTGGTCGGGTGACGATCGGAACGCTCCGGAGCGGCACGCTCGGCACGAGTCTGCATCGGAGTGCGAGCGTGCCACGACACCGATATGAGATTCGACTACGAGGCCGACTGACCCCGACCATGGCGTCGGAGTTCGAACAGCTCGACCTCAATACCATCGACCGCGCCCGTCGACACCGTGCTCGAGGGCACCGTCGACGACGGTGCCGCGCTGCACGGGGTCCTGCGCCGCATCGAGGCCCTGGGACTCGAGCTGGTCGAGGTGCGTCGGCTCGTCGACGTCCCCGAGAACGAACGGCGGCGGACGCCCGCGGAACTACAGCAGCTCGAGCTGACGAGCCCTGACAACTGCGTCCCGCCGGCGTACGACGCCCAGCTTGCGGTACACGGCCTTCAGGTGGGTCTTGACGGTGTTGACCGAGACCAACATCTGCTGGGCGATCTCCGCGTTCGACATCATCGTCGGGAGATAGTCGAGCACGGCCCGTTCCCGATCGGTGAGCGGCTCCAGGAACGCCGGCATCTCCTCACGGCGGAGATCGTCGACCAGCACCACCGCGTAGCGGTTCTCGCCGGCCAACTGCCAGCAGTACCGGTCGATCACTTCGCCGAGCGGCACCGCGTACGCCAGGAAGGGCGCGCGCAGATCAGCGGGCTCCGCGAGAGCCAGCGCCCGGCGGATCGCGGAGAGTGCCGAGCGCGGAATCGTCGGTGCGATCGGCGGCGATCGCCAGCAGGGTCAGCGCCTCGATTCGCGTGCGCAGATGCGAGTGCTGCTCGCTGCCTTGGTCGAAGTGCCCGAGCAGCTCGATGATCTGCGCGTTCTGGCCCGGCTCAGCGAACAGCGCGCGTGCCGCGGCCACCTGGTGCTCGGCCGATCGCTGTGACACGTCGTCGATGGCGCCGAGCGCGATGCGCACGAACGTCCGAAGGCCGAAGCGGGCGCCACCTCGCGGCGTTGGCGCTCGGTCGTGAGCTCCAGGCGATGGGCGGCTTCTTCGAGACCCAGCCGCACCGCGTGCGGCGACGACGATGCGGGCGCTCTCCGCGACGAGCAACGCGCGTGCCGATTGCAGCCGTCCCCGCTGCGCTTCGCACAGCACCCGCGCCAGGCGACGCGTATCCGGCACGTCGGATGCGCTCCGGTCACGATACCGGAGTCGTCGGCGTCGCCGCTCTGCGCGAAACAAGGTGTCGCACACATCGAGACGGCCCCGCACCGAGGCGATGAGACCGATGAGCGCATCGCATTCGGCGACGATCCACGGCGCCGCGTTCCGGCTGCCTCGGAGTCGGGCATCGAGGATGGCGCGCAGCGTCGCCTCGTCGTCGTCGGTCTCGAGCATGATCTCGGCTTCGCGCAGGCGCACGACGGCATGCAGCAGAGCGGTATCGGCTTCGGTCTCGAGCTCGGCGTCGCGCAGCGTGCGGCAGGCCGCCAGACCACGGGCATCGATCCCGAACGCCCGCGCGTACAAGACATCGAGCAGCAAACGGGCGACCCGCAGTCACCGCATTCTCCGCACCCGGATCGAGAGCGCATCGACGCGGGTGCGCCACAGGGTCGCGTTGCACGATCGCCGTGCGACCTGGCGTCGATCGCGGCGAGCAAGGACGAACTCCGCGACGTCGGCCCGCGGCGCGCTCGGCGGCAACAGCGATCGTCACTCCGCCGACCGACCCACCGCAAGCACGCTCTGCACCCAGCGTCGGCAGGCCAGTGAGCTCGCCGAGCTGACCAGTCGCCCGCGGCGAACGCGTGCAGCTCGGCCTCGATCGGCATGTCGTGCGCGATCGAACCAGATCCGCGGCCTGCTGCGACAGCGTGCGTTCCGAGCGCGGGCTCGGCGTGGCGCAGCCCCGCGTGCAGCAACGCGCCGAACAGCGCGTGGAACCGGTACTCCGTCGACGGGCCGGTCGGCCCTCGTGACGAAGAGACCCGCGCGCTCGAACTCCGCGAGCTTCGCCTCCGCGTCGGCATCGTCGGACAGGACAGTCGCGAGCTCGACGGTCAGCGGCTGCGCGACGCTCGTGCGCAACAAGAACTGCTGCAGGTCGTCGGGAAGACGCTGGAGCACTTCCTGCATCAGGTACTCCGACATCACCGCGTCGGACTCGACCGTGTCGGTGACGAAGCGCGACGGGATCGCTGCTCGCCGGCCAGCGCCGAGCGCGGCGAGCCGCACCCCGGCCGCCCAACCGCTGGTGCGGTCGTGCAGCGAGGTCACCTGCTCGTTCGTCAGCGACAATCCGTGCGCGTCGAACAGCGCGTCGGCTTCTGCGGGCGTGAGCGCCAGTTCGTCGATGCGGATCTGGTGGAGCCGACCCTCGACGATCAGGCGACCCGAGCGGCAGCGGCGGGTCAGCTCGCGTCGAAACGACCACCGTCGAGTCCGGGTGATGCGCTGTGCACCAGATGTTCGAGCGTGCGCAGCGACTCGTTCGCGGTCAGCTCGTGCACGTCGTCGAGGACGAGTACCTGCGGGGCGTGACCGGGCGTGCAGCTTCTCGAACACCCGATCGAGCACGAGTGCGTCACCGCGGCCGACTGCGGCGTTGCTCCCGGCCACGGCATCGAGGCCGAGCGCGTGCGCGATCAACCCGGCGAACCGGCCCGGCTCGTTGTCGCGGGCATCGAGCGTCAGCCACGCGCCGTCGCAGAGCCGGTCGTTCGTGAACCAGTCGGCAAGGAACGTCGTCTTGCCCGATCCCGCGAACGCGGCGACGAGCATGACGTCGCCCGAGCGCAGGTCGGAGATCCGGCGATTCAGCCGCGGCCTCCGCAGCCAAGGTGTCGGCAGGCGCGGAACACACGTCCTGGTTCCTACCGGAAGCATCACGGTCATGATTTCGTCCCCCTGCACGGTCGCAGCGCCGCATCGTTGCCCCAGGAGAGTGTGAACTCGCGAAGGTGAGGCGACATCACCCCAGCCCGGGTGATTTGGGTGAAACGATGGACTCATCCCTCACCCGCAACCGGAAATTCAGCCCGATTTTCGCCGCGAAAAACCTGTACCAGCGCGCTTTTCAGGTGGGTCGCGACGCCGCGTGTTCGGCCGACGACGCGCCGCGCGACGAACTCGACGACTCCGATCAACAAGACCAAGAGAATCCCGAGCGCAACGACGGTGACTCCGCGTGGATGATCCCAGAGCAAGAGGATGAGCAGAACGAGCAGGAGGCAGGCGATCCGGAGTTGTCCCCGGTGCAGGAAGACCCACGCGCCGAACGCACCGAAGCCCGCTCCGTGCGACCCGGCCGCGTCGCCCGCGTGCCCGACCGTCGAGCGCGCGGTTGCCCGCACCTTGGTGGCCAGGCCCGACGGGCCCCACAGCCACGCCGCGAGCGCGACGACGAGCCCGATCACAATGAACAGCCGCACGCCGTCGTGGAGAAATCGCACGAGGGTGTCGAACACCGCGGCCGCGGCGGCGCGCGGCAACGACGGCGATGTGACGGCGTTCAGGTAGAGCGTGCGCGCGAGCTGGATCGACACGCCGATCACGGCCAGCGCGAAGGCCGATCCGATACCCCAGCGCAAGAGCGACCGGCGGCGGTCGGACGAAAGCGCGAGCCCGCCCCGAGGCATACCAGCGCCACGATCGGGAGCACCCAACTGAGTTGGTCGAGGAGCCGGACCACGCGTTGCGCGGAGTCGAGTTGCTTCGCGTCCATCAATTCGATGCGCAAGTTGAGCCGCTCGGCAGGAATGTGATCGAACACGGAGACGCCGTGTTGTTGCAGCGCGGCTCTGACCTCCGTCGTCAGCGAGGAGAGGTCGAGCACCACCTTCCCGTTCTGGTTCGAGACGACCTTCCCCTGGTTGGTCAATGCCTTCCGCAACTGATCATGCGCGAGCCGGTTCGCGGCGACCCAGGCTGTTTCGAACACGTCCGACGACAAGACGGACACCGCGGCCCGGAACACGACGTCGTGCAGGGACGAGACGAGCGGATCGACGAGGAACCCGGCCTTGGCCGGCAGCGCGTTCTTGGCGGCCTGCTCGACATTCACCTGATCGAACAACGCATTGGTGATGTTGGTCGCGACGGTGTTGATGATCACGGGATCCGACCGCGAGCGGAGTGACGTTCGCGACGTACCGGTCGGTGCTCAGCAGCTCGTTGCGCAACCACACCGCGATCACGCTGATCGGCGCGAGGACACAGCTGATGACGATGAGTGTTCCCGCAGTCCAGCGCCGCCACCGCGGCACGGCGTGCCGGTGCGTCGGACTCGATCTGGGTCATGTTGTCCTCCGGGCGTGTCCGATGTTCGACACGAGCAGGGCGACGATGCTCACCAGATACACCTGCCCGAACAACGCTTCCAGGATGGAGAACATGCGGCCGACGTCGTAGCGGGCCGTGAGATCTCCGTAGCCGAGCGTCGTGAGGGTGACGAAGCTGTAATACACGTAGTCCGCACCGCTCGCGCCCGTTTGCTGCGCGAAGAACGAACCGTGACCCAGCTCGCCCATCGACCAGTACAAGAGCGCGAAGAAGAGCCCGGCGAGAAGGTAGACACACATCGCGCCGGCGACGGTGGCGAACTCGATCTCGGGCTGCTTCAACAAACGCCGCACGATGGCGACCGGCGCAACGAGGGCGAGCGCGGCACCGAGGATCCCGGGCGCGGCGTCGGCGACCCGGCCGTTGACCGCCCACGACACCGTCACGAGCAAAAGCGCGGCGACCGTCGCGGCACCGGCGATACCTACGGTTCGCGCCTGAACCTGCGAAGCCCGCAGGATGACTACCAGCGTGACGCCCTCGAGCGCGACGGTCACGAGGCCTCCGAGCGCGCTGGTTCCCGCGGTCGCGAACATGGCAATGCACGCGACGATCAGCCCCGCCGACAAGACATAGCGGTCTTCGAGCTTGCGTTCGGATCGAAGGATCCTTGTGACCCGCTTGTTCCGCACACGTCGATCAGGGCGCGATCGGTGGCGCGGTCCCCTGGTCGAGCTCCCGGGCGAAGAACTCGAGCGCGGTCTTCGTCTTGGTGCGTTGCTCGCCCGTCAGGTCGACGCCACGTGTGGAAAGAAATGCCCGCGCCTCCGCCGCGGCCCGCAACGCGTCTCGCGGCGCGGCTCTCGTCGAGAGCTCGAAGATCATCGTGTTGTCGGGGTAGTGCCAAAGCTCGCCGACGAGCTTGCGCTTCATCTCGGCCGTCGCGGGTTTGCGCAACTTCAACACCAGGATCGGACCGAGGGGACGCAGGTCGTCGAGGGTCAGGCCGTCGGGCGCGTGCGCGGCGAAGAACGCGCGCTGCTCCTTCGAGAACAATTTGCGGATCGGCCGACCCTCCTCCATGGTCTTGCGGACGATCGCCTTGGCCATCGCTTGCTTCATCGAGGCGGAACACACGAATCCACCCGGCAGCGCGTCGACTTCAACTGCGACGTTGTCGGCGTTGCGAATACCGGCCGGGAGCTCGTGCGGCACCACCGGCCGGAGCTTCACCACCGAATCGTCGCCCCGACCCTGGATGCGCCGGGCGCGCACAACGAGCCCGGCCCGCTCCAACGCGAGATCAGGGGTGTCGAAGAAGTACACGAGCCGGACCTGGGAATCGAGCGGATCCATCTGCAACGCCTGGACCGTCGACCGTCGATGGGAGTCGGGAACAGTGAACTTCAGTTCGACGCTGTCCGACTCGTCCGCCAGCGCGAGCAAGTGTCCGAGCTCGTCGTCGGTGAGCCGCGTCGGCGTCGAGGTCTGCGTCATCGCAGGAGGACCGCCTTCTGCTTCTCGAACTCGGCGTCGGTCAGCGCACCGCGCTCGCGCAGGTCGACCAGCTTGGTGAGCTCGTCCGCGGTCGATCCCCCGGCCGTTACGTCGTTGACGTAGGTCCGGAAGGCCGCGTCCTGCGCCTCGGCCTGTTTCATCGCGCGGTTCTGCATCTTCGGGCCGCGCACGATGAGGTACGTCAACAATCCGATGAGCGGGAGGAACAGCACGAACAGGAACCAGAGGGCCTTGGCGATGCCCGACAGCTCGTGATCACGGAAGATGTCGATGATCACCGACGCGACGGCGAAGAACCAGATCACCAACAAGAAGAAATACAGGACACTCCAGAAAATCCCGAGTAGCGGGTAGTCGTATGCGAGCATGACCTCTCCATCGCCCCTGCGAATCGCTGACGTCCGAAGGTTGCGCTCGGAGGCCCGCCCGCCGCCTCACCCGAAACGGGCGATACCGGCGCCCTCACCGAAGGCGGCGATCAACCATCTGAGCGGTGCGCGTCGCGGTACGCCTTCACCGCACCGAGCGTCGTCGGGAAGAGTCGCCCGTCGTCGACGAGCTCCTGCCAGCGTGGAGTCAGCCGGGCGGTCGCCAGCGCGCGCGGCGGCAATTCCGCGACCCAGAGCTGCACACCACGCGCGGCAAGCTCGTGTTCGAGCATCCCTACCTCGTCGATCACGGTGATCGACAGCAGCCCCTGCGCCGCGGTGTCGAGCACCAGGACCTCGACTCCGGCGCGCTCGTCGACCGCATCGAGCATCTTGCGGTTCACCGACCGGACGTTCGCGGTGTAGAGCGGACCGTCGAGCCGCAGCGCCAGGAGTCCCGGTATCGCATCGGTATGCGATCCCGCGACACGCAGATCGGCGCCGTCGGTCGTGAGCTGCAACTCGGTCAGCCCGCTCCGATCGAGCTCGCGCAACACGAGGAAGAGCGTCGACAGAACTCCTACGAACACCGCCGGCAACAGACCGAACCCGAGCCCGGCGGCTGCGGTGATGACCACGAGCCAGAACTCGGTGCGACTGAGGCGCCAGAACCGCACGAGCTCGGCCGGTTTGATCAGTCCGATCACCGCGACGAACACCATCGCACCCAGCGTCGCCTGCGGGAGATTGCCGAGGACCGGCCCCAACACGAGCGCGCAACCGACCGCGAGCAGAACCGTGACGAGCTCGCTCAGCTGCGTCTGCGCGCCCGCGCCGAGATTCACCGCGGTCTGCGAGAAGCCGCCCGCCGACGGCATGGCCCGAAAGAAGGCGCCCGCCAGGCACGAAACACCGGCGGCACTGAGCTCCTGATCGTTGTCGATCGCGGGCTCGTTCGCCGCGCCGGACGGCGCGCGCCACCGAGACGCTTTCCAAGAAGACCATGATCGCGATGGCGAACGCGCCGGGAAGCAACGCGCCGATGTTGTCGAACGTCGGCGCGACCGGTAGCGGCAGGCCGGAGGGTACGGGCGCGATCGAGCGCGACCCCGTGTTGATCGAGCGACGCGAACACGACGAGCGCGATGCCGCCGGCGACGGCTATGAGCGGCCCGGGAACGCGCGGCGCGACACGCGCGGTCACGAGGAGAACGACAATCGTCACGAGTGAGAACACGACCGTGGTCGCGCTCACCTGGGCCCGTTGATCGAAGACCGTGCGGAGCTCCGCGAAGAACGTGTTCGCGGCGGGATCGCCGGGCACTCCGACGAGCTTGGCGAGCTGACCGGCCGCGACGGTGAGACCGACGCCCACCTTGATCCCCGTCAGCGTCGCCTCGGAGATGTTGTCGATGATCGTCCCCAACCGGAACACCCTCGTCGCGATCAAGATCGCGCCGACCAGGATCGTCAACGTCGCAAGCGTGCGTTCCGGATGTGAGCTGCCCGCGGCGACACCCGCGGCCAACAGTGTCGAACCGGTCAACACCGCAACCGTCGAAGTCGTGCTGACCGACAGCGTGCGCGAGCCGCCCAGCAGCGCGTACACGACCATCGGAACCATGCACGTGTAGAGCCCGACCTGCACGGGAAGGTCGGCGATCGTCGCGTACGCCATGGCCTGCGGGATCACGACCGCGCCCGCACTCAACCCTCCGATGACGTCGCGCGCGAGCAAGCGCCGGTCGTAGTTGCGGAGCCAACCCAGCGCGGGAACGAACGAACTGATCCGCGTCACGCCCCACCGCGCTCCGGTTTCGGTCACCGAGGTCTCAGAAGCCCGAGATTCCCTGCCCCACCAGCTTGAAACCGATGACGAGGCAGAGCACCGACATGATCACAGCGTTGTTCGCGGCCATCCAGTCCTTGAGATTGTCGAGCAGTGCTTTGGCGCGCTCCCCATCGCGAAATAGATGACGACGGGTGCGGCCACGCCGATGCTCGCAATGAGTGCGAACACGCCGTACGCAATCGCCTGCTGACCGCCGGCAATCCCCGTCTGCGCGATCGTCGCCCCCGCGCTCACCGCCAGGAGAGTGTTCTTCGGATTGAGTCCCGCGAACAACGCGCCCGCGCCCGCCGCCTTCAGGGGAGTGAATCCGTCGATCGCGTTCATCCATTTCGGCGGCGCGGGATTCACGCCGTCGCGCGGCCGCTTACGCCATTGCCCGACCGCGACGAGCAGGATCAGGACGCCGAACACGATCTGCGCCACGTTGGCGCCGTTCGACGGCGAGCCACTGTCGCCCGACTCGGCCGGGCCCACGATCGCCAGCACGATTGCGCCGACGACCGCGAGTCCGACGAGCCAGCCCGCGACGAACACCGGCCCGTTGACCCTTCCCGCGGCGTCACGAGCATAAGCACCACCGCGATGATCGGGATGGGGCTGATCGCGACGCCGATCGCGCTCGGGAGAATCTGACCTATCGCATCCCACACGGCGCGGGTCTCGAATCCGGCTGGCTACGAGTCGTCGAAGACCTCGCGGAGCTTGGCTTCGTCGGCGTCGGACAGGTTCGTGCTGATGAGGTGCGCCTTCTCGTCGATGAACGCGTCCTTGACCTTGTCGACGACTGCGTCGGTGGTCAGCAGGAACAGCGCGGACGAACCCGGAGTCACCTGGCCCCGAACCGAATCGATGAAGTCGTCGTCGATGCCGACGTCGGTCATCGCCCCTCCGAGCGCGCCCATGGCCGCGCCGACCGCCATACCGAGCAGCGGTACGAAGAACAGCAATCCGAAGAGCAGGCCCCAGAACGCGCCGCCGAGCGCACCGGCGCCGGCCAGGTTGTTCAGCTGCTTCGTCTTCGGCTGCTTCTTGTCCATCGGCCACGAGACCTCGGCCGCGTCGTGCACGTTGATGAGATCCTGTTTCTGTAGTTGACCGAGTTTCGCGGCCGCACGCGTCGCGCCGTCCGCATCCTCGAACTTCCATACCGTCAGCGTTGCCATGGTCGGTCTCTCCTCGAGCGGTGTTCCGATGCGGCTTCACATGCGTGAGCGCCACCATCGTCGGCTTCTTGGCCCGATCGGTGGTCACCCGAACCGGGTGACGTTCGGCCGGCGTAACGTTCGGTTGCCTCGCCCGGGAACCGACGCGATCACGAGTCGGGTGGAGATCGCCGCTGGGCGCGCGCCGCGCTGACCGCCTCGTCGATCGTGTCGTACATCGCGGTGTTCTCGTCGGCTTCGGTGCGGTCGAGTACGTCGCGCACCTGTCCGATGTCGCGCGCGAGCATCAGCGTCGTGCCGTTTCGGCGCAACGTCTGCCGCGAGCTCGGCCAGCATCGACGCGGCCGTCACATCGATGAACGGAACCGCTTCGGCGTCGATCACGAGTGCGGTCGTACCCTCGACGCGCGCCAACTTCTGCAGCTGCTCCCGCACATGATCCGCGTTTGCGAAGAACAACCCCGACTCGACCCGCGCCACTGCGACGCCCGGCTCTTGCTCTACGTCGGAGTGGCGCGCGGTGTCTTCCCACAACCCGGCTTGACCCGCGACCCGGCCGAGGGTCGCCACGTTCGGACGCGCCGATCGGTACAACAGCAAGAGGAGTGACACGCCGATCCCGATGAACAATCCGGGCAACGTGTCGAACAGAAGCACACCGAACATTGCCGCGATCGCCGCCGCGAAGTCGGCACGCGACGCGTGCCCGTAGATCTGCGCCAACCGGCTCGACCAGACCCGCGACAACCGTCGCAACGAGTCCACGTCGACCAGTTCGATCACCGCCGCGATGACCACCGCGCCGAGGGTCGCCTCCGGCAACTTCTCGAAGAGTCCGGTGAGGAAGAGCAATGTGATGACCGTCATCACCGCGACGAGCAGTCCCGACACCTGCGATTTGGCGCCCGCACCACCGTTCACCGAAGTCTTCGACAAGCTCCCGTTGACAACCATCCCCGACGCAAGCCCCGACCCGAGATTCGCGGCGCCGAGCCCGATGAGCTCACGGTTGGCGTCGATCTCGTACCCCTGTTGCGTCGCGTACGTCTTGGCCGCGCCGAGACCCTCGGCGAACCCGACCAGCAACAGGCCGACCGCGGGGCCGATCAGTTCGTAGTAGTTCTTCGCCGCGGGCACGTGTTGCGGCAGGCCGAGACGCGGCAGGCCCGACTGGATGCTGCCGACGATCGCGACGCCGTGCTGATCGAGGTTGAAGAGCGAGACCGCACCGACCCCGAGCAAGACGACGATCAGTGAACCGGGCAGCTTCGGCAACCACTTGCGAAACGCGAGGACGAGCGCGAGCGAACCGAACCCGACGACGATCGTCGTCCCGTTCGCCTGATCGAGGTGGCGAATCACGTCGAAGCACTTCTCGAAGAAGTTGCCCTCGCCTTTCTCCTCACCGAGCAATTTCGGGACCTGACCCACGATGATCGTCAACGCGAGGCCGACGATGAATCCTTTGAGCACCGGCTCCGAGATGAAGCTCGACAAGAAGCCGAGACCGCGCGAGTCCCGCAACGACCGCGAGCACTCCGGTGACGAGTGCGAGCGCGGCGGTGAGACCAACGAACTCGGCCGAGTTGCCGCGCGCGAATGTCGCGACGATGCCGGCCGAGAGCGCGGCCGTTCCCGACATCGGACCAACGATCAGGTGACGCGACGAACCGAACGCGGCGTACAGCACGAGCGCGGGAAACGCGGCGTACAACCCGACCACCGGCGGAACACCGGCAATCGTCGCGTAGGCCAAGGATTCCGGGACAAGCACGGCCCACACGGTGAGCCCGGCAACGGCGTCGCCGCGTAGCCATTTCGTCGAATAGCCGCGCAGCGACGAGAAGATGAACCAGCCGCGAGCAGTGGGCGCGGTGTCGGTCACAGGTCGTACACGCAGCGGAAACCGAGATTGCCCGTGGTGCTGTCGAGGCCGTTACCGCTGCGCGCCGACACCCGGTAGCGACGGCAGTAGCTCGCGTGACACAGGTACGAACCTCCGCGCATGACGCGATGCGTGCCGCCCGGTGCGCCCGTTGGATCGACGCGCGCCGAGACCGCGTAGTAGTTCGGGTCGTACCAGTCGGAGCACCACTCCCACACGTTTCCCGTCATGTTGTAGAGGCCAAAGCCGTTCGGCGCGAACGTCGCGACCGGCGCGGTACCCACGAAGCCGTCGTCGGAAGTGTTCTGCGTCGGGAACGTCCCTTGCCACACGTTCATGCGGTGCTCGCCGTTCGGCAGGAGCTCATCGCCCCAGGGAAACGCCGCGCCGTCGAGGCCGCCGCGCGCCGCGAACTCCCACTCCGCTTCGGTGGGCAGACGCGCGCCTGACCACTGACAGAACGCGTCGGCATCGCGCCACGAAACTTGCACGACGGGATGATCGTCCCGCTCGTCGACGTCCGACTGCGGACCTTCCGGGTGAGCCCAGTTGGCCCCGAACACCTGGCGCCACCACGGCGCGCTCGCGACCGCGCGGCGTCTCGGGAAAGTCATCAGGCAAGAGCCCACCGAACACGAACGACCAGCCGTAGCGCTCGGCGTCGGTGACGTAACCGGTTCGGGCGACGAAGTCGGCGAAGCGCGCGTTGCTGACCGCCGTGATGTCGATGCGGAACGGCGACAGTTGCACTTCGTGCACGGGCCCCTCGCCGTCTTCGGGGTATGCCCAACGGTCCGCGCTTCCCATGTTGAAGACGCCGCCGGCAATCTCGGCGGTTTCGACCTCGGACCCGTCCGGGATCCGAGCCGAGACCCGGGTGTTTCCCGGTGCGGTACCCGCGTCGGAACTCGCCGCTTCGGGGCCGGGACGCGACGGTCCACAGCAGGCGCTCATTGCGTCAGAGTTCCGTCGGCACGCCGGTCGTCGCCTCACCTCGGGCGGGTGATTCGGCACAGCCGGACGGCGGGTCACGCTGGGTCGTGGTCGATCCGACGGCGGACGAGCGGGAGTCGAAGTACCGCCGCGCCCGGGCTCGAGTCGAGAACGCTCGGTCCGACCTCGGCAACCGCGCGACCCAGATCGAGGAGAAGGTCCCGGCGGCGCGCGCCGCAGTGCGCGCGGTACGAACACGACCGGGCCGTAGGCGGCGAGATCATGGCGGGCGCGATCGCGTTCCGCACGTTCGTGTTTCTTCTGCCGCTGGCTCTCGTGTTCGTCACCACGCTCGGGTTCGCCGCCAACGCCGACAGCCAGGGTGCGCAGAACGTGGCCAAGCAAGTCGGTATCAGCGGGCTCGCGGCGCAGTCGGTGAGCGCGTCGGCGCGGGTCTCGAGCGGAGGACGTTGGATCGCGCTGCTGCTGGGCTTGGTCGCGCTCTACAGCACGTCGAAGGCACTCGCCCGCGCCCTGCGCATCGCCCACGCGCTCGCCTGGCAGAAGCCGATCGCGCCGCTGAAGCGCGCGTGGCGTGCCGGCCTCGTGGTGGTGGGCTGCTCGGTCGGCGTCAGCGCGCTGATCTCGCTGGTGTCGCGCCTGAACCATTCCCATCGGCTCGCCGGCCTCGTCGTGGCGCTGCTCAGTGTCGTTGCGTACGCGGGCATCTGGTTCTGGTTGTCGCTGCTGCTCCCGCACGGCGACGCGCCGTGGACTGCGTTGATCCCGGGCGCGCTCCTCGTCGGTTTCGGCGTGCAGATCCTCCACCTCTTCACCGTGTACTACGTCACGCGGAGAGTCAGCACGTCGTCGGCGCTGTACGGCCCCATCGGCGCCGCGGTTGCGATCCTCGGCTGGGCCTATCTCGTCGGCCGGCTCACCGTCGGGTCGGCCGTCCTCAACGCGTCGCTGTACAACCGCAACGGTCAGGCCTCGGAGAAGTAGTCGCGGAGGCGCGCTTCCTCTTCGCCGCTCAGGTTCGTGTGGATGAGTTGGGCCTTCTCGTCGGCGAACGCGGCTCGCACCTTGTCGGGCACGGCCGCGCTCGACATCACGAACAGCGCCGACGTTCCGGGCTGCACTTCACTGCGGACCGAATCGATGAAGTCGTCGTCGATACCGATGTCGGCGAGCGATCCACTCATCGCACCCAACGCCGCGCCCACCGCCATCCCGAACAGCGGTACGAAGAACAACAAGCCGAACAGCAATCCCCAGAACGAACCCGAGAGCGCGCCCGCACCCGCGAGGTCGTGTAGCTGCTTCGTGCGCGGTCGCTTCCGTTCGGCGGGCCAGGCGACCGTTGCCGCATCGTCGATCTTGATCAACTCCTGTTTCTGCAGTCCTTCGAGCACTCCTGCGGCGCGCTCCGCACCGCCCGGTTCGTTGAACTTCCAGACGGTCAGCGTTGCCATGGTGATGTGCTCCGGTTCAGGCGCGCCAGGGTCGGCCCACCCGATCCAACCGGTCGCGGCCGCGCCTCGAATCACCCGCGCGAGGTGAGCCCGGCGCGTTCTGACGCGTCGGGCCCCGCAACTGGTCGTCGCAACCGGTCTACGAGAAGCGGACGGATAATCCGACGACGATCGAGAGCACGATCGCGCAGATGAAGGCAACGAGGAGACCACCCATGCGGGAAACGATAGCAACGCGACCCCGCCCAGGCCCAGTTGTCGAAGCCGCGGTTCACCGGCGGTGCGGGCGAGAACACCCCCACGGGATGACGGCAGCCTCGGTATTTCTCCGTATCGTCGCAGTTGAGGGTTCTCGCCTCCCAGCGCCCCTCATCGAGATAACAGGAAGGCCGCCCCGAAATCCCGCCAGGAAGGGGCGGCCTTTCGCATGTCGGGCCATTCCGCCGCCGTCACAACTCCGATGGCACGTCGTAGCGCGCCTGGTATTCCGCGAAGCGGGCGCGGGTGGCCGTGAGGTCGAGGCCGGTGTCGGCGAACTCGTAGTCGTGACGGCCGTGTCGTTGGCGAGGCCGCGCCGCGAGGTATTCGCGCATGCGATCCTCGGCTCCGCTCGTGAGCGTTGCACCAATGCGTTCGTAAACCGTTCCGATGGTCCGCCACGGGTCGGTGACGAGATCGTCGAAACGCACGTCGATGATCCGGTCGTCGGGAATGGTGCCGTCGCCGCGCCACTGCATCACGAGGTCCATCGCGATCGCGGTTCCGCCGATCGCGCTCTTGACCACAGCACCCACATCGACCGTGTCGCTGTGCATCCACTGCAGTGTCGCCATGATGCTCACCAACGACGGCAGCACCTGCAACGGATCGCGGTGCGTCAGGACGACATGCGCATCGGGATACTCCGCGAAGAACTGCGGCAACTTGGCGAGGTACGACGGCGACTTCAACACCCACCGCTCCCCCGGGCATCGCCACTGGAGCAGTTGTAGAAAACGACGGTGCGCGTGGAACATCGGCGTGAAGTCGGTGCGCACGAGCCAACGGCCGTAACTCGGAACCGGATACGAGCCCATGAAGTGATCCGACGCGAAGCGCAACATGTCGATCAAAGGATCTTCGTTCGGGACGTCGCCGCCGTTCTCGTGCATCGTCTGATATTCGGGCGCGATCAGATGCCAGAACGTGTACTCCTGGTCGGCGGCGGCAATGCGCGGATCGGTCGTGTACGTCGCCCGCTCGGGCGGCGGGCACGGGTGCAGCAACTCCCACGTGCGCGCGACGCGATGCGCGGGATCCTGCGCGAGCAACTCGTGCAGGATCGACGTACCCGAACGCCCGGTACCGACGACGAGCACCGGCGCTTCGATCGCGACATCTCCGATCTCGGGATGTGCGCCGAACGTTGCCTGCATCTCGAGCCGGTTCACCAGCGCGCGGACGATCTCGTTGCGGGCGAGTATCCGGCCGAGCAGGTGCAGGTCGGCTTCGGTTTCGAGCGCGGTGACGAAGCGTTCGAGACCCGTTTGCCAACCGTCGTCGGCGAGGTTCCCGTTGTCGCCGACATTCCCGTCGTCGCCGAAGTCCTCGAGGCCGGTCAGCGTCCGGGCGGTGTCGAGCAGCGAGTCGCGGTCGAGCGAAACGAGCGCGGCCGGCGAACCGAGTTGACGACCGAACGCGTTGAGCTCCGTCACCCACTGCGGGCGCGGCTCGGGCGACCACACCATGATCAGACGTAGCGGGCGAGGAGTGCCGCCCGCCGCTGCGCCAGCTGCCCGCGCCGCTCGACCGGATCGACCACCGGGGTCGAGGCCGGAAGGTGTCGGCGTAGAGCGTCGATCGAGAGCACCTGCACGTCGGGAACCGGACGCGAACGTGTGCCGATCGAGCGGTACACGAGCATGCCTTCCGGCTGACCCTCGGTGTCGATCCAGTTGCGTACGCCGGGATCGTCGTGGGCGACGACGAGCCGAACGCGGTCGTCGTCGTCGACGAACGCCTGGGCCATGTTCACACTCGTCTGACGATTGGGGAAGTCGCCGGAGTCGAGGCGATAGCGATGATGCACGGTCCAACCCCAGTAGTCGGCGTCGGGAACTTCGGTCGTGATGAGCAAGACCTCGTCGGGGCCGAGATCCCACCAACCCGCGCCGTACGCGATGGTCGGCGCGCCACCCGGGGTGTCGACGGCGGCGCGACCGTGTTGTGGGCCAACGCGTCGCGGGCGCGCTCTACGTACGTGCACCAATAGTCGATCGAGTTCTCGACCCAGGTCGCGGCGCGTTCGAGCGCGCTCGAGACGTCGGACGCGGTCGGAGCGTTCGGCGCAACCCCGGTCGCATCGTGACGCTCGATGGTGAACGTCGCAGCACGGTCGTGCTCCCAGTCGCAGAGGTATTGCCGTACGAGCAGAAGCCGCGCGTCCGCGTGCGACTCGATCCAGTTGCCCGCCCGGGGTTCGGGTGAGATCCAGAACTCGACCGTGCCGTCGGCCGCAACCTCGAAGTCGGCCAGCGTGCACTCGGAGAACACGCCGTAACGGCCGAGGTGCATGTCGCCGTCGACGAGCGAAAACAGCGCGGCTCGCACACCGCGCGACATTTCCTGTCACGCGGTACGTGGCCGTCGGGTCGATCGCGGCGCGCGTGTACACGTTGTCGGGGTTCGGTCCGCCCCACTGCACCCACGGTTCCTCGTAACGATGGAACGTGGGACTCATGACATCGGCGTGCTCGATCTCGGCTTGCAGAGCCATCACCAATTGGCGAGCGAGGTGACGGGTGCACAGCGCCTGGTCGGTCCCGGATTGGGGAAACGGCTCGCGCGCGAACCGGTCGCCGACGACGCCCAACCGCGCACAGAACTCCCGCCACGCACCCGCCACGTCGATGTCGTCGTCGGTCATCCCCGTATCCTCGCAGCACCCCCACGATGGCAGGAATTCCGACACATGGAGTCGGTTTCACTGCCATCTGTTGGCAGGAATTCCGACACATGGAGTCGGTTTCACTGCCATCTGTTGGCAGGAATTCCAGCGCCTCGCGCCACTTTTCCTGCCAACTGTTGGAGGGGTTTGGGGGGTTAGGGGGCTCCGACGAGGGTGCGTTGGAGCGCGCAGAGGGTCGCGGTAGGCGGGCCGAGCCCGATGTACGAGCGGTCGTACGGCGCGCCGCGACACGCCTGCCACGATTCCGCCCAGTCCTCGGCGCCGCCGGCTTCCACCCAGCCCGGCCCGGTCACGCCGCCTTCGAAGAACGTCGCCGCGTCACAACCGCGGGCCGAGCACCACGCGGCGCGTCCGGCCGCGCCGAGGCGGGCGAAGTCCCACGCGTTGCCGGCCTCGTGGAGGGCGATCTCGAAGTAGGTCGCGCTCGCCAGACCCACGCGCATGAATATCTGGGTTCCGGTCCCGCGATATGTCAGGCCGAGGAGGCCGGCGCGCGGTCCCGTGCACACAACCGGCCACGCCGACGGCCAGGCCACTGTGGCGACGGCCGACACGCAGCGCTGCTCGGGCGTCGGCAGCGGCAGCGGAGGCGGGGGCGGGGGCGGCGGAGGAGGTGCGGGAAGCACGATGGCGCGCGGCGCGGTCGTCGACGTGGTTGTGGCGACAGTGGTCGGCGCGGTCTTCGTCGTGGCGCGTCGCGCGACGCGGGGCGCGTCGTCGGCGTGGCAGTGGTCGGGGCAATCAGGGGCGCGAGCCCCGCGTTCGCGAGCGGCATGACGTTGCGCGGCGCCGGCGCCCGAACGACCGCGGCCGACGGCACCGAAGTGATCGAACCCGACGGCGACTCGCGGGCGAAGAGGGAGTACGCGCCGAGCGCCAGCAGCGCCATCCACCACACGATGAACGTCCGCCGCATTCGGGCGTGACTCCACGGGGGACGCAGCGGCCGCCGCACGGCGGTACTCCCTTCCCACCCGGCCCACACCGTTCGCGCCGCCGGTCGAACCGGCGCGACTCACCGCTCATTCATAACAATCCGACTCTCGCCGCGCATCATGCGCCGCAGGGTGATATCAGCCGGGCACCGACAGCAACTGCCACGGCCCGGGAACGCCGCGGAGCTCGTGCTCGCCCCGGTCGACGAACACGATCCCCGACCCCGTGACCAGATCGGCCACCGTGCGCGAGACCCAGACTTCACCGGGCGCCGCGTAACTTTGCACGCGCGCCGCGATGTGAACACCGATCCCGGCTATGTCGTCGCCGCGGCGCTCGATCTCACCGGCGTGAATTCCGACGCGCACCTCGAGGCCGAGCCGGCGCGCACCGGCACACAATGCCAACCCGCACTGGACCGCGCGCGACGGGCTGTCGAAGGTGACCAACATCCCGTCGCCCGTCGTCTTCACCTGTCGGCCGCCGCCGCGGCGAATCTCGCGCGCCGCCATGCGGTCGTGATCGTCGAGCAATTCGCGCCAACGCCGATCACCGGTCCCGGCCGCGCGTTGGGTCGACTGCACGATGTCGGTGAACAACACCGTCGCCATCACGCGGTCGGCCGGCGGTGCAGCACGCGCCCCGGTGAGGAACTCCTCCATCTCCCCGAGCAACTCGTCGGTGTCACCGACGAACGCGAGATGGTCGCGGCCGGGCAGCTCCACCAGACGCGCCCCGGCGATGTTCGCTTCGAGAAAACGGGAGAAGCCGACGGTCATGAAGTGATTGTCGATGCGGTGCAGGACCAGCGTCGGCCGATCGATCGCCGGAAGATCGGCGCGCACATCGGCGGAGATGGCCAGACGATTGCGCGCGTGCGCCATCGCCGGACCCGCCACGCGCTCGCCCGCGCGCTTCCACCACGAGCGGAATTCGGTGTCGGCGGCGAGGCTCGGTGCCATCAGGCCGAGATCGTCGACCGGGTCGCCCGCGTAGTTCGGGTCGGCCACGGCCTCGACGAAACTGTCCAAGAGGTCTTGCGGCAGTCCACACGGATAGTCCTCGGCGACCGCGAGCCGGGCGTACGCGTGCATCAGGACCAAAGCCGAGACGCGTTCCGGAAATCGTGCGGCCAACTCGATCGCGACGAGGCCGCCCTCGCCGACACCGAACACCGCCGCCTGGGTCGATCCGGCCGCGTCGAGCACCGCGATCGCATCTTGCATCCAAGCGTCGAGCGTGAAACTCGATCCGTCGCGTGGCGGATCCGAGAGCCCGAAGCCGGCCGCATCGAACCGGATAAGCCGGGTGAACGACGCGAGATGTTGATCGAAGCGTTGCAGGCGCGGCTCGTCGTCGCGGTCGATCTCGGTCAGGCTTCCGTTCGAGATCGCGAGCAGGTCGACGGGGCCATCGCCCTGCACCTGGTAGCCAATGTGCAGGTCACCGCGCTTGGCGTATTGGATCTCGCCGACAGCCACGAGCGTCGAGCCTACGAGGGCTGCGAGGCCGAGGCGCCGTCCCGAAGCCGTGCACCCCACCCGGCGCGGGTGAGGTGCCGTCCCGATCGGCCATCCACCCTGGGCACGCCCCGTCGCGTAGGAAAGGGATCAGCACATGGTGTGGGTCATCGGAGGCGGAATCATCTATCTCGTGCTACTCGTCGTGTTGGGAACCATGACGATCCGCAACGGGCACTGGGTGTTGTTCATCCTCGGGATCGTGTTCCCGTTCTTGTGGCTCATCGGCGCAGTCATGCGCCCGCGGCCCCGAGCGGTGTAGGCGAGCCGGCATGGAGACGATTGTTGTCGGGCTCGACGGCGACAAGGGCTCGTTGGCCGCGGCCGTGTGGGCCGCGACCCAGGCCGAGTCGCGGGACGCGCACGTGATCGCGGTGCACGTGGTACCGAGATCCGGGCTGTGGTCGTTATCGGCGTTGCAAGTCGACACCGACAAGATGATGGACGAGTTGCGCAGCCTGCTCGACGGAACTTGGTGCGCGCCGCTGCGTAAGTCGGGAGTCGAACACTCCACGCAACTGCTGCGCGGCGATCCCGCGATCGAGCTGATCCGCGCCGCGACCCGAGCCAAGGCGTCGATGCTGGTGTTGGGGTCGAAGAGCCACACCGGCTTGGCCGATCTGGTCGTCGGGGGAACCGTGCACAAGGTCATCAACCGCACGACCCTCCCGGTCGTGCTCGTTCCCGCGGCCGAGCGCCCGAAGAAGGCCGCCGCCAAGAAAGCGAAATAGCCAGGTAGCCGATCTCGCCGACGGAAAATCCTCTCCCCGGCGATGAGTTCGTGGGTAGAACACGGTCTCATCCGCAACGGACCAGAGGAGCTGTTCATTCGTGGGCGATTCGGCAATGAACACGCGCGCGCTCGCGCGGGAGTTCGACGACTTCGTCGCGGTCGACGGCATCGATCTCGACATCGGCCGGGGCGAGATCTACGGATTCCTCGGACCGAACGGCGCGGGGAAATCGACGACCGTGCGCATGCTGTGCACCCTGATCGCGCCGACGGGCGGGACGGCGACCGTCGCCGGTTTCGACGTCGGCTCGCAACCCGGCGCGGTGCGGTTGCACATCGGCGTGGCGTTGCAGGACGCGGCACTCGACCCGAAGCAGACCGGCCGTGAGCTCCTGCGATTGCAAGGACTGCTCTACGGACTCCCGAAGAAGGCCATGGCCAAGCGCGTTGAGGAGTTGGGCGAGCTCATCGATCTGACCGACGCGCTCGACAGATCGATCTCGACCTACTCCGGCGGCATGCGGCGGCGCCTCGACCTCGTCGCCGCGCTGGTGCACAACCCCGAGATCCTCTTCCTCGACGAACCCACGACCGGGCTCGACCCCGTGAGCCGGACCGCAGTGTGGGCCGAAGTGCGGCGGCTCAACACCCAGTTGGGCATGACGATCTTTCTGACGACGCAATATCTCGAAGAGGCCGACGAGCTGTGCGATCGGGTCGGCATCATCGACCGGGGCCACATCGTCGCCGAAGGCACGCCGGAGGATCTGAAGCACTCGGTCGGATCGGACATCATCATTGCGCGCGTCGACGGCGACGCCGGGTCGCTCTGTGTCGCGATCGAACAGCTCGACGGAGTGCAGAGTGTCGAGGCACACGGCAACGAGCTGATCATCGCAACCGACAACGGTTCCGCCGCGATCAGCCCGGTTGCGGTGGCGTTGAACGAGTGCGACGTCGTGGTGCGAGACCTGACGCTGCGCACTCCAACGCTCGACGACGTGTTCCTCGATCTGACGGGGAGCCACATCGAACGCGGCGAGAACGAGGAGACAACGCCATGACCATTGCGACCGATGTCGTCGCGTCGACTGCCACGGCGGACGCGTTGCGGGCCCGACCGGCCGGCCTCGTACACGACGTAAGCGCGATCGCCGGGCGCGCGCTGCGCGGCGTCCCGCGCGACCTGGAAGCGGTGATGCCGCCGATCTTCATCGCGCTGTTCTTCTTCGTCGTCAACATCGCCACGCTCTCGAAACTGACGCGGGTAACCGGATCGGGCTTCGACTACAAGGCGTTCGAGATGCCGACTGCGATCCTGCTCGGCGTAACCGGCGTTTCGCGTGCACCCGCGCTCGTTCTCGACATCCAGAACGGCTACTTCGACCGACTGCTGATGACGCCGGTGAGCCGGCTCGCCATCCTGCTCGGGCACATGGTCGCGGATGTGACGGTGGCGATGGCTCTGACCATTCCCGTACTCGCACTCGGATTCGCGATCGGCGTGCGCTTCGAGACCGGCCTGCTCGGCGTCGTCGTGTTCATCATGATCGCCGCGCTGTGGAGCCTCGCGTTCTCCGGCTTCGGCTACGCGATCGCGCTCGAAGACCGGCAATCCCGCGGCAGTGAACTCGATCTTCTTGCTGTTCTTCCCGTTCTTGTTCTTGACGTCGTCGTACGTGCCCCGGTCGCAACTCTCGGGCTGGCTGCACCCGGTTGCCGGACTCAACCCGGTGACGTACGTGCTCGAGGGTTTACGTTCGCTCGTCACCCAGGGCTGGATCTGGGGCTCGATCGGCAAGGCCCTGCTGGCGATCGCGTTGCTCGGCGTGCTGAGCATGTCGCTCTGCTTCGCCGCACTCCGAGGCCGGACCCGTCGAGGCTGAACCTGGCTTCAGTCGAGGCGAAGGTGCAGCTTCGTCCAGCCCGCGGCGGGAATCGCGACGGTCATCTCCCAGACTCCGGATTCAGGATCGAAGCTCGACTCGACATCCGAGTCGCCGGCCGCCGGTGACCACGAACGCGCGTGCAGCGCGCGCCGCGACCATCCGCAGACGCGTACCCGCTCCCCCGCGCCAAGCACGGTGACAACGACCGAAGCACCGTCGACGGAAACGTCGGCGATCCGCGCGTCGCCGGTGGTCGTGTACAAAGCGGGATCGCCGATCACGGCAATGCCCTCGGCGAGTACCGGAGCGAGCACGCGGTAGTCCCACTCCGCAGCGGTGAGCTCGACGTCGTACGCACCGGCCGCCGGCATCACCGCGACGGTTGCGGCGCGCCAGTCGAACACCGCGACGGAATCCGTCGCCGGTCGGTCCTCGCCCAAGTCGGCGAACCTGATCCGCGCTTGCCCGGTTGCCTTTTCGGATCCCACGTTGGCCACCAGCACGTATCCCCAGCGCCCGGCCTGGTGCTGGGTGTGCGTGCTGCCGACGATGAGCTCCCCCGACCACACCGGCGCGGTGTACGCGGCGCGATCGGTCGCGGCGATCGGCACCGAAGGCCGGACCAGAACCCCGTCGGCGCGGCACGTCCGGTGGATCAACGAGATGTCGGCCTCACCGATCCGGTCACCCACGCCGACCGGCCCGGCCGAAAGCGCGGAGAGCAACGCCTCGACCTCGCGCGTCTCCGAATTCGGGTGTGGAGTGGAACACGTCCTTGTACGGCCAGAGTCCGAGCGCACGCGCCATCACGTTGGTGTGCAGGAACCACGCCCATAACAGTTCGGGGCCGACGAGGTAGCCGTGGTCGCCACTCGTTCGGATCGACGTGATGTTCCGCAGCCGGCTCGCCTGCGCGAAATCAGCGGGCGACGCCATGCACCACTGCGCGCTCAGGTCGCGCGCGCCGAGCGCGGCGTCGATACCTTCCTGCCACGCCGCGGCCCGGCCCGGCGCGGCGCAGCCCGCGCACACCCAGGAAGCATTCGATGAGCCAGTCGTGCTCGAAGACCTGCACGCCCCACGCGACGGCTTGGTCGAGCAGCCGTTCGTACAGCTCGGGGCCTTGCGGGTGCGCACGATCGCCATCGACCCACATCGCGAGCTCGGCGCCGTAGTCCGACTGCGACGACAGATGACGACAGTGCGCAACGAGGGGCCGACGCCCGAGCCGCTCGTGCAGTGCGGAGACGCCATCGGGTAACACGTCGGCGCGCGGTTCCCAACGCACCATGCCCGTCGGCGGCACGACCCACTCGTCGGTGTCGAACGGCCGCAACACCTCGTGCGGATACCACCAGGAATCGAGCTGCACCGCGCCAACCCGTGCGCCCCGCATTTCGAGATCGTCCACCGCGGCGACGACCGTCGACGCCGGATCGAGGTTGCCCTCGGTGCGATACCAGTACGCGCTGCCGTTGTCGGTCCAGTACGACAACCGTGTACCGAGCGCATCGGAGTCACGCGGCGCGGCGGGAACGCCGGACACGGCGCGCAACAGCCGGCCCCAACGCGCGAAGCAGTCGTGCGGACCGTCGCCCGCGATGATCGCGAGCTCGGTGGCGAATCCCGCGGGCACCTCGTCGACATCGCCGTGCCAACCGACGCGCAAGCCGGTTCCCGCTTGTTCCTTGCCGGCCGGAACCCCGACGACCTGTTCGTGGAACGCGTCGAGCGGCGCGAGCAACACGGTGCGGCCGTCGGGCGCGACGAGGCCGAGCGGCAGCACGACCGCGGGCCGGATCGGGAGAAGCCGCCAGCGCGACAGCGCCGCGTCGCTGAACACCGGCAGCGCGAACTCCGTGTACTGATGCCCGAAGGCGTGCATGTCGTCGGGCGCGCCATCCGCGAGTCGCGCGCCGGGATCGAAGTGCCACGCGACGGCGGGTGTGGCGAAGTCGCCCGAGCCGATGTCGCGCCGCGACCGCAGCGCCTCGATCCGCATGACGACAACCGGCTCGGCCGCGAGCGTCCGGAGCTCGCTGACGATCCAATCCGACTCCACACGCAGTCCCGAGGCGGAAGCCGTGACGACCGGCGCCGCGGGCGCACCCGGCGCGCCGAAGGTCGCGGGACCGAACCAATCGGGCTCGTTCCAGCCGATGCGCAGTTCGCCGGCTCCGCTCAGGCGAACGCGGAGCGGACCCGCCTCGAGTTCATGGATGCTCTCGCCGAGTTCGGTCACGACCAGCATTGAATCGGCTGGGCGATCCATAGGGCAATCGACAGGACAATCGGCGCGCGCTGAGTAGGTTGCACCCATGGCGCCTCTGGCCGTCGCGGAGCGCGCCGATCGCCGGTGATCGATCTCCGCCGCCTGACCCGCAAGTTCCACGATCCGGACGCACTCAATCTGCGCACGGCGGTGCGCGCCGCGATCGTCATGCCCGCGGTCTTCGCCTTCGGTCGGTACGGACTGCACGACGCCACCGCCGCGCTCTTCGCCGCGTTCGGCGCGTTCGCCGCGCTCGTGCTTGCGAACTTCGGCGGCACGCCGCCGCGTCGCTTCCTGGCGTACGCGGCCCTGGCCGTCGTCGGCGCCGGGTTGGTGGCGTTGGGGACGGTCGTCGCGCCCTCGACGCCGTTGACCGTGATCACGACCCTCTTCGTCGTGTTCGCAATCATCTTCGCGGGGGTGCTCGGCGGCTATTGGGACGCGGGTGCCAACGCCGCGATCCTGGCCTTCGTCCTGGCCGCGAGCTTCGGCGCCCGCTCCGAACTCGGCAGCCGGGAGATCGGATGGCTCATCGGCGCAGGAGTGTCGGCGATCGCCGCGGTCGGGTTGTGGCCGTGCCGCGAACGGCGGCGGGCCCGGACCACGGTGGCCTACATGGCGGGCGCGGCCGCCCACCTTCTCGATAGCGGGGCCGCGGGCGCTCTCGATACGGGGGCCGCGGGCGCTCTCGATACCGGGGCCGCGGGCGCTCCCGCGTCCCTCGATCGGGCCGAAGCTGCCCTCCACGCCCTCACGGGGATCCAATACCGCCCGATCGGCACCGCTCGCGCCGACCGCGGGCTCAAGATGATGACGGCCGACATCAAGCTGATCGCCACCCTTTGCCGACGAATTGTCGATGGCACGATCGCGCCGGCGGCCGGCGATGACGAACTCCGCGGCCGCATTGCCGAGACGCTCCCGCGACTGCCTTCGCGCTCGCCGAACCGCAGCCGACCGGGGTCGACACGACCGCGCTGCAGCGCGCCCGGGAGGCGCACCGCGTTGCGCTCGACGATCGGGCCCGCGCCACGCTCGCGGAGGGCCGCGCCGCGGATTTGGTCGACGAGTTCGACCGTGCGTTCTCGATTCGCCGGCTCGCGCTGCTCACGATCACCTTCGCCCGGAACGGCGACATCGTGATCGGGATGACCGAAGGCGATGTCGACGAGATGGCGCGTCGCACCCGCACCATCGCGCGCGCCGTCGAACGCGACCGAGACGCGGGCCGAACGGGCGGCGCGGGCCCACCTCAATCTGCGCTCGGTGCGATTCCGCAACGCCCTACGCGCCGCGGTCGGCCTGGCGGCCGCGATGCTGCTGGCCAAGACCCTCGACGTGCAGCACGGGTTCTGGGTCGTGCTCGGGACGCTGACGGTTCTGCGCTCGACCGCGCTCGGGACCCGCCGTACCGCAACGCTCGCGGTCGCGGGTTCGGTCGTGGGCTTCGCGCTCGCGACGGCACTCATCGTGCTGGTCGGCGGCAACACCGTCGCGCTCTGGATCGCATTCCCCGTGCTCGTCTTCTTGGCCACGTACACACCGGAGGCGGTCAACTTCGTCGTCGGCCAAGCGTGTTTCACCGTGCTCGTCGTCGACCTGTTCAATCTCGTCGTGCCCGACGGCTGGCGAACCGGCCTCGTGCGGCTCCAGGATGTCGCGCTCGGCGCTTTGGTCAGTCTCGTCGTCGGATTCGTGTTGTGGCCGCGCGGCGCAGGCGGTGTGGTGCGCGCCACGTTCGACGACCTGGCTGCCGCCGACGCGCAGCTGTTCGACGACGCGATCGGCCGGCTCGCGGGGCCCTCCGGACCGAGCGGCTCGGAGCTCGACGTAGAGGGTGCACGCCGCGCCCGGGATCGCGCGTTGGTGGCGCTGGAGACGCTGGCGACCGAGCAGGGCGTGGAACAGGCCGAGCGCGAGCCGTGGCTGAGCGCACTCGCGATCTCGACCGCGACGCAGCGCGCCGCGGAAGGAATCGAACGCGATGTCGACGACTCCTCCTACGCCCCGGAGTGCACCGATCTCCGCGACACGATCGTGCGGGAAGCCCGCCGACTACAACACAAATTAGCAGGACCGATCATGGCGCAAACGACGGAGCCGAGCGTTAGCGTTGCGCCTCGTACCGAAGCGCTCACCGATGCACTCGTTCGGTGCGCTTCGGCCAACGACGAAGCACCGGTCGGGTTGCTCTGGGCTCGAGCGTGGATCGTCAGCCTCGAATCAGCGCGGGTTGGTCAGAGTTGAAGGAGCGACACGTGGAGCTCAGTACCGAACGCCCGATCGACGTCGACGCCGTCGAGGCGATCTGTTGCCTGCCCGACGACCTCTACCGGCTGCATTGGGTCAGCTACGCGTACAACGACCTCTCGCAGCGCCTCGCCCAGGGACTCGGCGAGAACGCATCGTGGCCGACGTTCGCGCGCTGGTCGGCGTTCACCATCGGCGAAGCCCTACGCCTCGACGAGGTCAATCCTCGGCTCGAAGAGGTGCTGCGCGAGTGCGCACTCCCGGCCAGCGTGTCGGGGCCGCTGGTGCAGATCCAAAAGCGCCTCCGCAGCCTGGACGACGGCGCGATGCCGACCGTCCTCGCGCTCGGGAACCGCATGGTCTTTCACGAGATCGGGTGGAACGTCGCGCACTTCGTCGCCTGGCTCGAAGGCCAGACCGCGCGCGACGCGAACGCCTGGGCCGCGTACCGCGCCGACGTCAAGGCGTTCGCGGCCAACGATTTCTTCCGGCCGTGTTATCCGGAGTGGCTCCGCGACGGCTTCGGTTCGTACTACGAAGCGTGGTGGGAAACCGATCCCGCGCAGAAGGCCCAGCACGTGTTGCGGGGAAACATCCTGATCGGCGCGTACGAGCAGTGGCGGGTCGACTCGTTCTTCGAGGTCGCGCTCGACTTCAATCCCGGCAGCCTGGTCAAGGATCTCCGCGTCGACAAGCACGATGCGATCGGCACGCACCTGATGGGCGTCCGCCACACGGGCACACGCCGCGCGTTGCGTCATCAGTGGGCGGTGTTCGAATGGATGTCGGATGCGTATGCCGCGTTCCTGACCCGCTTCGTGCTCACCTGGGATGCGCCCCTGTACAGCGGCCAGCCCACTGCGCTGCGCTTGGGCTGCGACCTCCCCGCGTGTCGTAGACCGGCACCGGGAACCGAGAACGTGCTGGAGCTCGACCCGGCCGTCAACCGACTCTTCGACGCGTTCGACCAGTCCGACGGGCAGATCCAGGGCGGGGGCGCGCGCAACTGGCGCCGCTTCACCGATCGGATGAGTTTCATCTCCAATCTGTTCCGCTCCCAACAGCAGAATCCGAACCTGCGGGTTGCTCCGGCGTTCGAAGAGAAGCGGCTGCTGGAACTGCAACTGACCGACGATCGACTCGACCAGCTCCGTCAGATCGGCGACGCGCGCACCGACGAGCTCCTCGACCGCAACCGGATCAAGAACGAGGATCCGCAGGAGTTTGCGCACGGATTCGTATTGCGGGGCGCGCCCTTCCAGATGCTCAACCGGGATCAGCCGACGATCGAGTATCCCGAGTGGGTGCAACCCGACAAGCTCCGCCGAGGCCAGGAGTTCTTCCGCGATCACACAATCGAGATCGCGTCCGCGCTGTTCTCGGCTTCGCTGCCGCGGGCGTACACCGCGGCGCGGGCGCACGCGTGCTGTTCGCCACGGCCGAGCTCGTCTCCGACGTGAGCCGCCGGATCGCGGAGACGGCGCGCTTGCTGTTCGACGTGATGACGCCCGACCCGAACGGTCTCCGACCGGGGACGCCGGGCTACACGACGACGCTGACCGTCCGCGGATTTCACGCCGCGATACGCGAGATGCTCGCCGAACGCGAACCGTGGCACTCCGACTGGAACGAGACGCCGATCAACCAGGAAGACCTATTGGGCACGCTCTCGACGTTCACCGTCGTGGTCATGGACGCGCTGACCACAATGGGCGTGGAAGTGTCGGTCGAGGATCGCGACGCGTACCTACATGTGTGGTTGGTCGTCGGGCATCTTCTCGGCATCGACTACGACCTGCTGCGCCGCAATCCGTTCAACAAGCAGCTGGAACCGCTGACGTACTTCGAGATGCAGCTGTTGAGCGACGCGATCTTCCGGCGCCAAGCCGCACCGAGTCCGAGTGGTCAGATCCTGACGCGGGCGCTGCTCGATATGCAGGAGAAGGCTCTCCCCCGCGCGCTGCGGCCGTTGCCGCCCGCCGCGATCCGGCGCTTCCTCGGCGACGACGCCGCAAACATGCTCGACGTCGCGCCGGCCGGCCCGGTGCGCGTCATGCTCGGGGCGCTCGGGCCGCTCGGGTCGGCCGCCGACTGGATCGCGCGCGGCCGGGTCATGCGCCCACGACTCGGCGACATGACCACGCAGTTGCTGCGCCAGTTCATCGCCGATCAACCCGACGGCTCGACCGCGTGGTCGGTAGCAGCCCTCGATCCGGCGCTGCGCCTTACGCCGGGCCCGGCCGCGAACGCGCCGGATCCGGGTCTGTGGGAAGTCCGGCCCTGATCTCCTCGGTGGCGCGCTCGAGGAACGCGGCCGAGTAGGTCGCGGCCGTCTCGTCGACCTCGGCGAGCAATTCGCCGGCGCGGTCGGTGGCGCCGGTTCCGCAGAGCAGGCGCGCCCATTCCACGCGGGTCTCCACGACGAGGAGCGGCGCATCGGCTTTTTCGTGGGCGACGACCGCCACGGCGAAGTGCTCGTCGGCGACCTCGTCGTCACCCATGACCGTGGCCAGCACTCCGAGGAAATGTTCGGCGACCGGCTTGGCCACTGTGGTGTTCGCGAATGATCCCGCGAGCGGCGCAAGCGCTTCGTAGAGCGGGCGCGCATGAGCGGAATCGCCGGCGCGTGCGGCGAGGTAGGCCAGGTTGCACAAGGTTGCACCTCCGAGGAGATCGCGCCGCGGGGGAAGCGGCTGGCGGAGCATGGCGTCGTGATAGTCCGCGAGCGCCTGCTCGCGTTCACCCGCGTCGTATTGGTAACGCACGAGCGAGTAGCCGAAGTCGATCCCCGGCACTCCGGCCAGCTCGCGGAAGTCGGCCAGCATCTCGGCCAAGCGGCCCTGCCAGCGCCGGATCTCGAGCAGGAGCTCGGTGAAGAAGATCAGCGCTTCGCTGCCCTGGTTCGCCCGCTGGCCGAGCTCGAAGGTGGCGTACGCGCCGTGCTCGGCCTCGTCGAGCGCGCCTTCCAGGATCCGGCGCGACGTGCGCATCATGCTCGTGTGGAACAGCAAGCTCGGCTGGTTGAGCTCGCGGGCGAGCAGGCCGGCCCGTTCCACCATCGCGTTCGCGGCCTCGACGTTGCCCGCCTCCATCGCGGTGCCGCTCCGGTGGAATGCGGCTTGGAACTCGAGCGCGGGATCGTGCATCTCTTCCGCGATCGCGAGCAGCTCGTCGCAGTCGGCGACACGCGCCGCGAGCGTGTCGGGCGAACCGATGGTGAGATTGCGCAGCAACAGGACGTTCGCGATCGTGCGCCGGTCACCGACCCGGCGCGCCATGGCGAGCGCGCGGTCACTCAACTGGTAACGCTGCTCACCGTCGTCGGCCCACACGAGCTCCGACGCGAGCGTGGCCAGGAGTTCGGCGAGCACCGCGCTGTCGGCGGGTGGCTGCGCCGCGATCGCAACGTTCAGCGCGTCGACGAGCTTGTGATCGGTCCGGCCGATGCGGGAGAAGAACCCGCGGTTGACCGCGAGCGCCGCCTGCGCCATGCGCGTACGGTCGTCGAGATCGTGGGCGAGCGCAAAGGCCCGCAACAGCGTGCCGCGCGCGCCGGCCTGGCCGGAACGTAGCTCGGCGCGGCCGAGCCGCAGAACGAGGTCGCACTCGTCCGCGGCGTCGACGACACCACCGCCGCCGGAACCCGTGAACTCGAGCGCGACCAGCCCGCGTCGGCACAGGTTCGCGGCGTCTTCGAACGCGAGGCTGCGCAGCGCGGCGTCCGACGCCTGCACGGCGTACCGAACCGCCTTGTCGGCGACCCCGGCGGGCGCGGACTCGAGGAAGTGGTGCGCGAGCTCGGGCAGCCGCGCGTCGGCATCGTCGGAATCGGTGCCCAGCGTCTCGAGGGCCTCACCTACGCGGCGATGAAGCCGCACGCGGCGCGTCTCGCTCAGCGACATGTACAGCGCCGACTGCACCAATGCATGCGCGAACCGGTATTGGTCAAAGCCGGTCTCCTGCACGAGACGCGCGCCCAGCGCCCGATCGAGCAGATACAGCGCCGCGTCCTCGTCGGCGTCGCTGACGGCCCGCAGGAGCGCGAAGTCGAAGTGCCGACCGACCACGGCCGCGGTGATGAGCAGATCCTCGACTTCGGGGGGCAGCCGCGCGAGTCGTTGGGTCACGACGTCGCGCACGCTGGGCGGAAGCGACTCGCCGACCACGCCTCGCTCCCGCAGCTGGACGAGAGCACCGGGCTCGGCGAGATGGCGGATCAGCTCGTGCACGAAGAACGGGTTGCCCGCCGTCTCGGTGTGGATGAGCCCGGCCAGCTCCTCGGTCAGGCGCTCCTCGGGCAGACCCGCGTTGCGCACGAGGAGGTCGTACACCGCGCCGACATCGAGACCGACGAGCTCGCACCGATCGACGCGGCGCACGCGGGAGAGGTCGCCCAGCACCTCGTCGAGCTCGTCGCCCCGTTCGGGTTTCGTGTCGCGATACGTCACGACGAGCAGCAGGCCTTCGAGATCGGGGATGCGCACGAGGTGACGGAGCAACAACAGCGTCGGCGGCGCGGCCCATTGCAGGTCGTCGAGGATCAACATGATCGGCTGGCGCCGCGCGCTCGTGCGCAGCCAGTCGGCGACCGCCTGGAACATCTGATAGCGCTCGGTCTCGGGATCGGAGCTGATCGGCGCCTCGATGTCGGCGATGCGCGTGCTCAAGATCGGCAACAGGCGCGTCAGCTCGCCCGCATGCGCACCGAGCCGGCTCGCCAACACATCGTCGGGAGTGTTGGCGACGAAGTAGTCGAGCGCGTCGACGAACGGTTGGAACGGGGTACGAACACCTTCGTCGCACCGCCCGTAGAGCACGGTCCAATCACGCGAGTGTCCGAGCTGCGCGGCTTCGGCCGCGAGCCGGGTCTTGCCGATCCCGGCTTCCCCGGAGACGAGCACGACGCGGTACGCGCCCTCTTCGACCGACCGACGGCCCCGTTCGAGGAGCTCGAGCTCCGCGGCGCGGCCCGCGAAACGGAAATGATCCTCGTCGACGAGCAGCGCCGGCAGCGGCGCGACGGGTTCCGACTCGACGCGCGCCGGAAGCCGTCCGGCCGCGACCATGGCGGTGGTGCCGTCCTCGAGCGTGACGCGCGCCGGCGCGTCGAACTGCAGGTCCGGGTCGGGGCCCGCCATCAGTACCGCGGCCTCCGACGCCGCGACACCGCCGCGCGCCGCGACGTAACGGAGCCCCGACGCCTCGCGCACGATCGCAGCCATGGCCGGCGCGTCGGCGTTCGCCCAGTCGCCCACGCTCAGGCCGATGGTCGCGCGGTGGTCGCGGCGGAGAAGCTCGGCCGCACAGCGGACCGCGTCCGCGCCGGCCGAGAATGCGAACGCGGCTTCGCCCGCGGCCGCGCCCCGACCTGGATGCCGTCGGAAGCCGCGACATCGGCGTCGATGGCGGTGCTCGCCACGAGCACCGCCGCGGTTCGGGCCGGCGCGCGTGACCCGGCCCGGGTCGCGCCGGTCCCCGCCGCACCCCGGCCGAGGGCATCCAGTTCGAGCTCGAGCTCGGGCTCGTGCCGGATGATCGCGGTTTCCAATCGACTCAACGCAACGTCGGGCTCGATACCCAACTCGTCGCCCAGCCGTTCGCGTAGCTGCGTGTACACGCGCAAGGCCTCGGCCTGGCGGCCCGAGCGGTACAGCGCCATCATCAGCTGTCCCGCCAACCGTTCGCGCAACGGGTAGTCGTCGACCACGCGTTGCATGCGGCCGACGAGCGCAGCGTGATCGCCGAGCGCGAGACCGATGTCGAAGCTCTCCTCGATCGCGTTCGCCGCGCAGCTCCTGCAAGCGGAGCGCTTCGGCGCGGACGACGTCGACGTCGTCGAGATCGGCGAACGCCCCGCCCCGCCACAGCCCCTCGGCCTCCGCGAACGCGGTGGTGGAAACCGAGCGCGATTTCGCCTGCCGGGCGAGCGTCACGAGCTGCTCGAAACGCAAGGAGTCGAGCTCGTCGCGCTCGACGCGGAGGCGGTAGCCCGCGCCTTCGGTCGCCAGCCGATCGCTGGGCGCGGCGCGCGATCGCTCGGGTTCCAAGCGGGCCCGCAGCCGGGTCAGATGCACCCGCAGCGCCGTCGCCGCGCTCGGCGGCGGATCATCCGACCAGAGGCTCTCGATCAGGACGTCGCTCGACAGGACCCGGTTGGGCTGGGCGAGGAACAGCGCGAGCAGCGTGCGCAATCGGCGCCCGCTTCCGAGCGGGAGGGGCGCCCCCGCCTCGTGGACTTCGAGCGGCCCGAGAACCCGGAACTCCACGCTCGCCTCCGCCGCAGACGCCTGACGACTGCACTCTCAGCCGGTCCCCACCCCTGCGCGCGAATGCGCCCAAAGCGTACTCCCCCGGCAAGTCCGCAGTTCTTTAGCGGAGATGTAACAGGCCCTGCGTAGAACTGATCACAGACCGGTTCACCTGTGGATCCCCCCGAGCGGGTGCGCCGGTCGCCCATCTCATCCGAGCCGATCTCGACGAAGCAAAGGAGCCCACCGTGAGTGTCTCGCTGCGAGGGAAGCCTTCGATAGAGCGGCTACGGCAGCTCGAGGCACTCCAGGGCTCCACCGACAAGGAGCTGGCCGAGGTCGCGCGGCTGAGCTACGAGTTCGTCGTGCCGGCCGGCGCCATCCTCGTACGCGAAGGCGACCGGCCCCGCGGGTTCTTCCTGATCGAGACCGGCCGGGCCGCCGTCAGTGTCGACGGCGTCGAGTGCGACGTGTTGGAGCCGGGGATGTTCTTCGGCGACACGGCCATCGTCGACCGCGGCCTCGAGCCGGCGACCGTCGTGGCGCTCGCACAGACAGTCGTGCGCTTCTCGACCCGGCGCCAGTTCCAACAGCTCACCAAGACCAAGCCCATCGCCAACGCGATGATGCAAACCCTGGCGAACCGGCAACGGCTCGCCCTCCAGTACGGCGCCCGGCGGATCGCTTCCCCGGTCGCCGTATAGGCAACACACCCGGCGCGAACAGTGAGCGGGTCGACGCGGAGGACGGACGCGTCGACGTGGTGGAAGTCGCGCCGGGTGTGCTTGCCTTCCTTATTGGTCGCTCGCGCTGCGCCTCGGGCAGAGCGGCTTCGCGAGGGTGCCCGTGGCTCCGCTGTCGCTTCCGGATCAGTCTCCGCGCTCCGTCGGGTCATCGCGCCGATTGCTCGGGCCACGGTGGCTCCATCTGCGAGCCACTCCTCTTCGCACCTGACGCGACCTTGAAGGGTTCGCATTCGGGGTAGACCGGTCGCAACACGCCAGTGCGATACGGAGGACACTTCATGAGCGACGCGATCGACCTCGCGAACGGTGCCGGAACCTGGGGTCTCGGCGGAGACCTGACGATTCGCCGGATGGGCTTCGGCGCGATGCGCATCACCGGTACGGGGATCTGGGGCGAGCCCGCCGATCACGACGAGTCGATCGCCACGCTGCGCCGCGCCGTCGAGCTCGGCGTCAACCTGATCGACACCGCCGACGCGTACGGACCCGATGTGAGCGAGCGGCTCATCGCCGAGGCGCTATACCCCTATCCCGACGATCTCGTCATCGCCACAAAGGGTGGCCTGCTGCGGAGCGGGCCGAACCAGTGGAGTCCCGACGGCCGACCCGAGCACCTGCGGACGGTGTGCGACGAGAGCCTGGCCCGGTTGCGGTTGGAACAGATCCCGCTGTACCAGTTCCACCGTCCCGACCCCGCGGTTCCGTTGGCCGATTCGGTCGGCGCGCTCGTCGAGCTGAAGGACGCGGGCAAGATCCGCCACATCGGACTGTGCAACGTGAGCGAAGCGCAGCTCGCGGAGGCGCTGGCGATCACGCCGATCGTGTCGGTGCAGAATCGCTATGGCCACGCCGACCGCAGCTCCGACGAGCTCGTCGACCGCTGCGAGGTCGAGGAGATCGCGTTTCTGCCCTGGGCACCGCTCGGGGGTGGGAAGGTCGACCACCCGGAGCTCGATCGCATCGCGGCCGCGCACGACGCGACCGCGCGTCAGGTCGCGCTCGCCTGGCTGCTGGCGCGCTCGCCCGTCATGGTGCCGATCCCGGGGACGGGTTCGGTCGCGCACCTCGAGGAGAACGTCGCGGCCGGAACGCTGCAGCTCACGCGCGAAGAAGTGGCCGAGCTGAACCGCGGGTAGCGCTCAGGAATTCTGTTCGAGCCACGCTTCGAAGAGCGCGGCGTACTGCTCGATCGCGGCGTCGGCCGCGGCGCGGTCGCCCGTCGCGAGCAGATCCATGAGCACGCCGCGCGTGACGGCGAGATCGAGGCGCGCCTGCGCATCAACGACGGCCGCGGGCGCGCCCTGCGCGAGTCGCATCGCGGCGACCGGTTCGAGCCACGACTCCACGATGTCGTCGAGGAGGTCGACGGTGTTGGCGCGGCGACTGCAACGCCTGGCCGTAGATCTCGAAGAACAAGCGCTCGTTGGGCCAGAGCGCGGGGTCGGAGAGATGACGCCACATCTCCCACATGACTTCGCGCGGCGAAAGCGAAGGATCGACGTCGAACGACCCGAGCATCTCGCGCTGGCGTTCCTCGACCGCACGGATGATGGCCACGAGCAGACCCTCTTTCGAGTCGAAGTGGTAGATGAGCATGCGATGGCTCGTGCCGATGGCCGCGGCCAGGCGCCGCAGGCTGAGATCGGCCACGCCGTTCTGGGCGACGTAGTCGATCGCCGCGGCGAGCAGCCGCTCCTTGGCCACATCCCCGGTCTCGGTCACTTGGGCTCCTCGTACCTGTGCTCGACCCGCAAATCCGCTTGACGGGCCTACCCCTCAAATGTACCATCTGGTACACGTACCAAGTGGTACATCAGGAGGAGACAGTATGCGACGCCGCCACATCGATGTCACGGCGCTGACCCCGGCCTCCGCGGCCACCGTCTACGACCTGCTCGTCGACGGTCCGACCTGGCCGCGCTGGAGCCCGATCGAGAGCTTCGAGCTCGAACGCCCCGGCCTCTCGGCGCCGGAGGGTGTCGGTGCGATCCGCGTGTTCAAGCTCGGCCGCACGACCGGACGCGACCAGATCCTCGAGCGCGTACCCCACTCGCGGTTCACGTATTCGTCGCTCTCGGGCCTGCCCGTGCGCGACTACGTCGGCGAAGTGGAGCTCTCCGAGACCGTCGGCGGGGGCACGAGCATCCATTGGCAGTCGACGTTCTTCCCGCGCGTGCGCGGCACGGGCTGGATCGTCGAACGCAGCATTCGTCGATTCCTGCAGAAATGCGCGGACGGCCTCGCGGACTACGCGGGCACGAGCGCGACCACGACTACGCGCGGAGCGGGTGCATGAGATGGCTGCGGTGGAAGCAGACCTTGTCGCGCGATCCGAATTGCTGGAAGCGTTCCGGCGCCGTGAGCCAAGTGCGGTCCGCGCGATGTATCGCGACTACGGCCGCCTCGTGTACGCGGTCGCGCATCGCGTGCTCCGTCGCGACGACCTCGCCCAGGACGCAGTGCAACAGACCTTCGTGCAGGCCTGGCGGGCGGCCGACCGGATCGATGTCGACCGCGATCCGGCGCGTTGGTTGACGACGATCGCGAAGCACGCCGCGATCGATCTGTTGCGGTACGAGAACCGTCGCGCCACGCGTTCGCTCACCGACGCGGTCACGAACGACCCGTCGGTGGCGACAGTCGCGGTTCCCGATATCGAGACGCTCGACACGGTGTGGCGCGTGCGCCGCGCGATCGACGAGCTGCCGCCCGACGAGGCGACGGTCGTGCGGCTCCAGCATCTCGACGGGCTCACGCAGGTCGAGATCGCGAAACGGTTGGGTATCGCGCTGGGAACGGTCAAGTCGCGGTCGCACCGCGCCCACGGGCATCTCGCGGCGCGTTTACGTCATCTGCGCGGCGTGTGATCAGGCGGGTGGGCGCGGCGCGTCGAGGTCGAGCACGACCTGTTCGACGACTTCGCTGAGCGCGGGGTGCGCGTACAACACGGTGTGCGCAATCTCGTCGACGGTGTTGCCGAGACACATCGCCTGCACGAGCGGCTGAACGAGGATCGAGGCTTGCGGGCCGACGATGTGGGCTCCGAGCAGGAGCCGACTCGCCGGATCGGCGAGCACCTTGGCGAAGCTCCTCGTGTCCTCCATGGCCCAGCCGTAGGCGGTGTCGGAGTAGTTGCGCCGGCCGACAATGTACGACGCACCTCGTTCGCGCAGCTCCTGCTCGGTCGCGCCGACCGCGGCAACCTGCGGGTCGGCGAACACCGCGCTCGGGACGACCGGCGTCTCCATGCTGATCGGCGCGTCGGGATGAAGCACGTTGTGCTGCACGGCACACGCCTCGGCGTTGGCGACGTTCTTCAGCTGCGCGTGATTCGCAGCGTCGCCGATCGCCCAAACGCCGGCCACGCTGGTGGCGCCCGTCGCATCGGTGAGGAGATGACCATGCTCGTCGGTTTCGAGGCCGCCCGCGGCGGCATCGAGGTGGTCGCTGTTCGGCACCCGCCCGATCGCGACGAGCAACGTTTCCGCCTCGATGCGCTCGGTCGCCGAGCCACGCGTGATCTCCACTGCGACCCCCGTCGCCGTCGCACCGACGCGATCGACGCGCGCCCCGAGCCGCACGTCGAAGCGGTCGGAAGAGTCCTCCGTGAAACGGCGCCGGATTTCTTCGTCGTGACTCGCGAGCAGCGTGTCGCCCCGGTTGACGATCGTCACGTGCGAACCGAGCGCGCCGAAGATATGGGCCATCTCCGCCGCGAGCGGGCCGCCACCGAGGATCACGAGCGACGCGGGCAATTGCTCGATGCGCATGATCGAGTCGGAGGTGTGGAACGCGACCGAGTCGAGGCCCGGGATCTCGGGCACCCGCGGCCGCGAGCCGACCGCCACGACGAACTGCGGCGCGCGCAGGACATTGCCGTCGACCTCGAGAACCTTCGGCGCGACGAACCGGCCCTGACCGAGATACACATGCGCGCCGGCGCGGCGCCGGTGCGCGATGGCCCGTTCGTGCAGCGGATCGATGCGGCCGAAGACGCGATTGCGGATCGCGGGCCAGTCTGCGCCCCCGAACGTGGCCTCGACTCCATACCGGCCCGCGTCGCGCACGACGGCCGCGACATCGGCCGCGTACACGAACATCTTGGAAGGAACGCAACCGCGGTTGAGGCACGTGCCGCCGAAACGGTCGGTCTCCACCACCGCGATCGACAGCCCTGCGATCTCGTCGTTCGGCAGCATGTTCCCACTGCCGGCTCCGACGATGACCAGGTCGTAGTCGGTCACATTCGCCTCGTGTTCTCTGCGCCGCGGCTTCCTGCTCCGCTCCGCGAACTTTAGCTTTCAGTGGAGTGCGGGCCAGAGGTCGCGGTGCGCGACCTCGTAGTCGGCGAGGATCTGTTCGGCGACGCGCGCCGAGTTCACCACGGGGTCGAGCTCGAGCGCTTGCAGGGCCGCGTCGCGCGACCCGAGCAACGCCGCGTCGGAGACGAGCTGCTGAATCGTCACCTCGGCGTGCAGCGCACCGGCGATAGCCGTCGGTAGATCGTCGGTGCAGTCGCCGACGATGCCGTGCGAAGTCGCGGTTGCGCTCACCTCCACTGCGCTGTCGCGCGGGAGCGCGGGCACGAGGTCGTCATTCGGCAGGATCGCCGACGCGAGGCGTTCCGGCGTGCCCGAGATCGCGGCGCGCAGGATTGGCCGCAACGCGTCGTCGGTGACCCAATCCAGGAACGGCGCAAGATCGAAGCTGCCGGCGACGATCGCGTCGATCACCTCGTCGATCATCGACCGCATCGCGTGCTGCCGAGCCGCGATATCGAGCGGTGCCGCGAACTCCGTCGCGCTGGCGAAGTATTCACCGGCGTGACTGTCGCTGGTCGCGACGATGGCGCCGAAGCGGTCGTGCAGATGCTTGACGAACGCGAACGTCTCGCCGTCGCCGTCTTCCAGGCCGTCGACCGCGTCGTGCAACTGCGGGGTGACATCGGCGCCGGTCTTGCGGTCCCAAGCTTGGAGCAGGAACGTGAAGTGATTGAGACCGGCGGCCCGCGTGTCGATGCGGCGGCCGAGCAACCGGGAGAAGCGATCGTTCGCGATCTTCACCTCGTGACACAACCCGATGATGGGTTGGTCGAGGTGGCGCCGGAACGCCGTGCAGATGCGGCCTTCCGGATTCGTGAAGTTGACGAACAGCGCGTCGGGCGCGAGCCGCTCGACGTCGCGGGCGATCGACGCGACGAGCGGAATCGTGCGGAGCGCGTGCGCGAGGCCGCCCGGGCCGCCGTTCTCACCGTAGAGGTGATCGACGCCGTAGCGGCGCGGGATCTCGAAGTCGGCGAGCCAACGATTGAGCCGGTCGACCTCGACCGACACGACTACTGCGTCCGCGCCGGGCAGCGCATCGACGCGATCGGTGAAGCGCTCGATCGTGATGCCGCGTTCGGTTGCCGCCTCGAGCGCGCCGGCGAGCCCGGCCATGCGTTCCAGCGCGGTTGGTTCCAGGTCGACGAGCCGCACGGTCGCGCCCGTGAACACCGGGTCGGCGTAGAGGTCGTGCAGCATCGTCAACCCGAACGACGCGCTACCCGCGCCGATGAGAACGATCGTGGGCGCCTCTCGCACGCCGCGGACCATAGCGCCGCTCGCCCAGCTGACGCCGTGACAAGCGTGCTCGACGCCGCGAGAGCGTAAGTTGACGCATGTGAAAGCGTGGCGCGTTCATCAGTACGGAGCACCGCTCGAAGTCCTGCAACTCGACGACGTCGAGATGCCGGTCGCCGGTGACGGCGAGCTGAAGATCCGGGTTACCTCGGTGACGTTGAACTTCAACGACCTCGACGGGATCCACGGGCGCTACAAGACCGTTCCGCGGCCGGTTCCGTACATCCCGGGCATGGAAGTGCTCGGCATCGTCGAGGAATGCGGCACCGGGCTCGACAAGTGGCTCGGCAAGCGCGTCGTCGCGATTCCGTCGGGTGCGTTCGGTGGGTACGCGGAGTATGTCGTCGCGCCCGCGGCAATGGCGTTCGAGATGCCCGTCGAGATGCCGGAACCCGATGCGGCTGCCATCTTCATGCCGTTCCACCTCGCGTGGCTCGCGCTCTACGAACGTGCTCGCGTGCAGGCCGGTGAGACGCTGCTCGTCCATGCGGGCGCGGGTGGAGCCGGTTCGGCCGCGATCCAGCTCGGCGTGAACGCGGGCGCCCGCGTCATCGCCACCGCGGGCTCGGCGGAGAAGACGAAGCTGTGCCTCGAGCTCGGCGCCGATCTCGCGATCAACTATCGGGAGACCGATTTCGCCGACGCGGTACTCGACGCCACCGACGGCCGCGGCGTCGACGTCGCGTTCGACGCGGTCAGCGGCGAGGTGACACTGAACACGTTCCGGTGCATGGCGTTCAACGGACGCCACATCCTCGCGGGCTTCGCGTCGGGCATCGAGCTCGAAGACGAAGGCCTCGTGCCGCGGCCCGTGTTGTTCGGCAACTTCTCCCTCGTCGGCGTGTGCCACGCGTACGTCGACGATCCCGTCGTGTTCAAGCGCATGACCGGCGGGTTCAACTTCCCGTCGCATCACGACGGCGAAAAACTCCACGCCCAACTGCTGGATCTCTTCGCGGCGGGCACGCTCCGACCGATCGTCGGCCAGGAGGTCAGGTTCGGCGAGCTCCCCGACGCGCTCGACGCAATGGAACGCCGGCAAACGGTTGGTCGTTCGGTGATCCGAGTCCGCTAGACACAGCGTCGCGACGCGTGCCGCGCGTCTCCGTAGCGGTGTCGAAGCGGATGTCGCCCACGAGCACGGCGATCGCCACCACCTCGACACTCGTGTGGCTGTATCCGGCCCGGGCGTTCATGAGCGCGACGGCTTCGGTAATCGTGCAGTTCGCTTGCGACGCGACCGCGGCCGCGCCCCGCGCCAGGCGAGCGGCTCGCTCCCGGGACGGCGCAGCTTCGAAGTCCACGCCGGTCTTCCGCACACCGCGCACCGACCGGACGGGATATCGCGCCTTCGCCGGACCGAGTGCGCGGAGAACCTGTGCGTGCCGGTGCAGCCGGTCAGGGGTCGGCCGGGTCCACAGCCGGGGATCGGTGGCTCCGGCCGAGTAGCGCCAGGATCGCCCAGCCCACCGACATAACCAGCCAGAAGCTGATGAGGCGGTACACGAGCACCGCGGCCAGCGCCTCTCCCTTGATCCCCGCCGAGAGCAGGGCCGCCGACAACGCGACCTCGACCACGCCGAGCCCGCCCGGCGTGAGGCCGAAACTGCCCGCGGTCATCGCCGCCGCGTAGGCGAGGAAGAGCCCTTGCCACGGCACCTGCACACCCGTCGCCTTGATGGCAAAGGCGAGGCAGAGACAGTCGGCGACCCAGTTCCACACCGCCAACGCGAGCACCTCGACGTACTGCAACCGCGGAAGACTCAAACTTCCGACCCGATCGAGGAAACGCTCCAGCGCGAATTCCGCATCCGGTCCGGGGTGTTTGAACAACCGGCGGGAAACGCGAATGATGCGCACCACCATCCGATTGAGCAAGCGCCGCGCCGCGCCGTATCGCAGCGCGACGATCACCACGACCGCAGGCAGCAGCGCGATGCCCGCGGCCACGTAACCCGCCGTCGACGCAGTTGTGCTGCTCGACGCGATCGCGCCGCCCACCAACACGAAAGCGAACGCAAGCGAAGAGAACACGCCTGACACGGCCAACGCCCACGCCGCAACCGCGGGATCGATCCCGAGGCGGCCGTACCGGCGGTAGATGAATCCCGTTGCGAGCTCGGGCCCCGCCAACGGGAGTGAAACCGAGATCGCGTTTCCCGCGTACGTCACCGCGAGCACCGAGCGCAGTTGCAGCTTGGTGCCTCCGACCCGCAACAACCGGCGCTGGATGCGTGCGAACGCGCCCATCGACGCGAGCTCGGCCACGACCGCGAACGGCACCCATGCCCAGTTGAGATGACCGAATGTGGCCAACGATTGCGACAGCGTCGAACGACCGGTGATGCCGACCACCGCGAGACCGACGATCGCGATGCCGGCCAGCAACATGCTGCGCCACCGACGCGTCTTCAGATCGATGCGCACCGTGTCGACGGCGGCCATTGCATCTTCAGTCGGGAACGGCGCGTCCTCGGTAGGGAATGGCGCGTCCTCGGAAGTCGCTGACTCCTCGGGGGCGCGGTCACACCCTCATCGTCTCGCAGCACACGACACCGCAACGCCGCGCCGGCCGCGCTTCTTTCCGGACGTCTTCACCGATGCACAGTAAGCCCACAGATTACTCACCGGAAACCTGAAGCCCACTCCCGGAAACTGTCCCAGTTCGGTACGACAACGACGTTTTGCCGAGAGCGTCGCCGAGCGACGCAGAACCCCCCAGCTGATCTCGAGGACAACATGCAAGGCCGCGATAGTGATGGCTGACGACGAACTGCTGACACCGGCCGAGGTCGGTCGTCTCTTCCGAGTGAATCCGAAAACGGTCGCCCGTTGGGCGAGCTCCGGAAAGATCAACTCGATCCGGACCCTGGGCGGCCACCGACGCTTCTATCGATCCGAGATCAAGCGCCGCGATCGATGACGCCTACGGCGCAGGCGCAACCGACGGGTTCGACCCGACCGCGTAACCCGCGCCCGCGAATTCCCATTGGTGGTGGATATCAATGAAGTGCGAGAACTGCGGAGCCGACGTGCGGATCCGGGGCGAGTGCGAGCCGGCGCGATGTGAGGTGCGCCTCGCGGATGCCTTCGGGCCCGCGACGTTCCTCATCATCGACGGCGGCTGGCTCGTGCACCGTTGCACGATCGTCTCCATGTCGAACACCGACGCCAATAGCGCGCAATCCGCGAGCTAGCCGACGGGCAAGTCGCGCGCTTCGAGCGCGCGCAGATCGGCGACGATGTCGGCGAAGAGCGCGGCATCGGGATTCCGATTGTTGACCAGGCTCACCCGATCGGTGATGCCGCGGGCGCGCGCCGACGATCTGCGGCCGCGATCTCCCGGCGCGGCCCGACCACGGCAATCGCGTCGACGAAGTCGTCGGGAACGAGTGCGGCCATCTCCGCCCAGCGGCCCGCCTTCGACAGACGATTCAGGTCGTCGTGGAGTTCGCCGTAACCGTGAATCTCGAGGACGGGCGCGTACGCGGGCGTCGACCCGTAGAACGCCAACTGATCCTTGACCGAGCGCAACGCGATCTCGTGCTCCTCGTCGGTCGTCCAGGTCACGACCATCATCACCCAGACGATCTCCGGAGCCGGCGCACCGCCCGGCGCCGCGCCGTGGCCCCGGCGAGCGCGGGCAGGACGAGTTTCTCGAGGGAACGGCGCGAGTTGAACGGATGCACGATCAAGCCGTCGGCAACCTCGCCCGCCACCTCGATCATCCGCGGGCCGAAGCCGCCGACGAACACCGGTGGCGGACCGTACGGATTCGGTCCCGGATTGAACGCGGGCGTCATCAGCGTGTGGCGGTAGAAGTCGCCGTCGAAGCGCAACTCCGACCCGCCTTCGAAGCAATCCCAGATTGCGCGCACCGCCAACACGAGCTCACGCATGCGCGCCGCGGGCTGCGACCAGACCTCGCTGAACCGGTTCTGGATATGCGGACGGATCTGCGACCCGAGTCCGAGCACGAAGCGGCCTCCGCTCATCTCCTGCAGGTCGTAGCCGACGTTGGCGAGAACCATCGGGTTGCGCGCGAATCCGATCGCGACCGCCGTTCCCAACCGCAGGGAAGAAGTCGTCTGCGCGGCGAGCGCGAGCGGAAGGAACGCATCGTGCTTGGCCTCGAAAGAGAATCCGGTGTCGTACCCGATGCGTTCGAGCTCGGCGAACAGTTCCCCCGACCGGGAGGGCGCGGCCGTCGGCACCGTGGTGGCGATGTGCATGCCGGGTGCTCCGATGACCTAGTTGTGCCCGAGGAGGTGCTCACGGCCGCGCGCCGCGAACTGGGCGCGTAGTGCGTCGACGTCATCTCCGCGCAGCTGGGCAAAGCCCGGCTCGCGTTCTCGCCGCCACCACACCTCGTCGCCACATTCCCAGTGTTCGTGGCGCAGAACGCGCTTCAACACCTTCTGCGTCGCGGTCGACGGAAGGCTCTCGGTCACGCGGACGAACCGCGGGATCCACTTGGGCGAGAGATCGGGTTGCGCGGCAAGGAACTCCGAGAACACGTCGGGATCGAACGCCGAATCCGCGACGTACGAGCAGCGCGGCCATGACCTCGTCGCCCACGTCGACCGAAGGCACCGCGTACACCGCGGCGAGCACGACTCCGGGATAACGGGCGAGCACGAGCTCGACGGGTGTGGCCGCGAAGTTCTCACCGTCGACGCGCAACCAGTCGCCGGACCGGCCCGCGAAGTAGAAGAACCCGTTCTCGTCGCGGTAGCCGAGGTCACCGGTCCAGTACACGCCGTCGCGCACCCGTTCCGCGTCGGCTTCCGGGATTGTTGTAGTAGCCCTCGAAGCCGCCGCCGCCGTCGGGATTGACGATCTCGCCGATCGCGACGTCGGCGTTCAGAGCCGACCGGCACCGAATCGAACTCCGCGGCGCGGGCACTCGATCGCCGATTCGGGATCGAGCATCGGCGGCGCGGATCGGCGCCACCGGTACTCCGAGCGAACCGTTCGGCGTCTCCGGGATCCGGCTCATGTTCAGCCCGCCCTCGGTCGAGCCGTAGCCGTCGGCGACCACGCAGCCGAAACGCTGTCGCGAAGCGGTCGATGTCGAGCGGCGCGGCCTCGTTTCCGAACGCGATGCGCAGCGTGTTGTCCGCGTCGTCGGCGCGTTCCTCGGCGTCGCGAGGATGTAGCTCAGCGGCTTGCCGACGTAGTTGAAGAACGTGACGCCGTAGCGCCGTACGTCGGGCAGGAAGTTCGTGGCCGAGAAGCGGCGGCGCAGCACACCGGTCGCGCCCGATGCGAGCACGTTGGCAAAGCCCGCCACCGCCGCGTTCGAGTGGAACAGCGGCATGACCGAGTAACACACATCGTCCGGGCCGAGGCCGAACATCTCCGCGAGCTTGCCGCCGTAGGCCGCCAGCCGCTCGTGACCCATGCGCACGGCCTTCGGCGCGCCCGTCGTGCCGGAGGTGAAGATCAACATGAACGGATCGGTCGGCGCGGGGTCGACCTCGGGCAACGGCGCGCCCGCGAACGGCGCGAGCGACGTTCGGCCACGCGGGGTCGTCGACCACGTACATCGGCACGCCCGCGGTCGACCGTCGCCGGCGGCCTCGAACAGGCCGAGGTGAGACGGTCTCGGTCAGCACGAACGCGCAGTCGGTGTGCGCGATGTCGCGCGCGAGTTCGGCGCCCCGCCGGGTCGGGTTGATGCCGACGACGGTCGCGCCCGCCAGCGCCGCCCCGCACAGCGTGAACCAGAACTCGGGGATGTTGTCGAGCAGCACGCCCACGTGGAACGGCGCGTCCGGCCGGCGCGTGGGCCCGAAGGAACGCGGCGCGCTGCGGCGGCCTGCGCAACGACCTCCGCCCATGTCCACGACGCATCCTCGAACCGCAACCCGGTCGCGCGGGTCGTCGGCCCGGGCGCGAACCAACTTCCTATTGTCGGCATCCGCTCATTCTGCCCGGCGCTGCCAAGTTTTCCGGTCTTCGGCCGTACGCCATCACCGAGATCGGCGACAGGATCGCGAAATCCGGATCGCGCGCTTGCGCGATCGCGTCGCGGGGCTCGAAGCCGGGCGGGAACACGTCGGCCGGAAGCACGTCGAGGGCGCGGTCGAGGGCCGCGACGTACCACTCGGCCGAATCGGTTCCGCCGTGCATGGTCCAGACCTCGCCCCACGCCTCCACGTCGACGAGCCCGTGCCGACCGAACGCCGACACGAGCCGCCGGCCCCAGGTGCCGTCGTATCCGTGCGCGCTCGCGCTGAGATCGCGCAGCGTGCGCGAGAGCGTCGCGAACGGCTCCGGCACAACCTGCGCGTCGAACTGGATCCAGTCGACGTCGCACGACCACGACCCAGCCGCCGGGTTTCGCCGCCGCGATCATCGCGTCGAGCACGGCCTCCCGAGACGCAAGGTGCTGCAACACCGCGCGTGCATGTACCACGTCGAACTCGGAGTCGCCGATCGGGTCGCGCGTGATGTCGCCGCGTGCACACCTCGACGATGCCGGCACTCGGCGGTTGGAATCGCGTGTCGACGTCGATCGATACGACGCGTCCGTCGGGCCGGCCTGTTCCGCCATCCAGGCGGCGATCGTGCCCGCGCCCGACCCGACGTCGCAGCAGTGCCAGCCCGGCGCGATGCCGATATCGGTCAGCGCGCGGTGCGAGCGGCGGTCGGCGACGCGGGCCAAGCACTGCGCAGCCGGTCGTGCTCGCGGCGCACCTGATCGATGTCGTCGTTGATCCGGTACGACTCCGGTTCGTCAACCACGGCGACCCGCCAACTCGCGATACGACACGTCGCGATCCACGCGCGGTTCGGGCGGCAACCCGAGTACGCGCTCGCCGATCATCGTCCGATGCACCTCGTTCGTACCTCCGCCAATCGTTCCCGAGAACTGCTCGAGCAGTTGCAGCGGCCACTCGTCGACCAGTGACCCGGACGCGCCGAGGAGGGCGACGCCGAGCTCGGACCGCTCGCGTCGGGCTTCCGACCACAGCACCTTGATCACCGAACCGTCGATGATCGGGCCTGCGCTCGTGGGAGCACCGGTCGCGCCGGCCCCGATGCCTGCAGCCGCAGGCGCATGTACCGAAGCGATCTCCTCGCGGGTGAACGCCTGCGCCAATCGTTGCCGCATCACGACGTCATCAGCCCGGCCGCGATCGCGTGCGAGCGACGACGAGCGCGGCGTAACCGAGCGCCGCCGCGTTCCCACCGCCGATCACCGACGCTTCGTGCGCGAGCACCGCCCGCGCCGGACCCCACCCGTCGTCGATCGCGCCGACGACGTTCTCGACGGGGACGCGCACGTCGGTGAGGAAGACCTCGTTGAAGTGCGCAGCGCCGGTGATCTGTCGGAGCGGTCGCACGTCGACGCCCGGCGGTGTGCAGATCGAGCAGCAAGAACGTGATGCCCCGATGCTTCGGCACGTCGGGGTTCGTCCGGGCGAGCAGGATCGCGAAGTCGCACAGGTGCGCGTTCGACGTCCAGACCTTCTGCCCGTTCGACGACGAACTCGGCACCGTCGCGGACTGCCCGCGTCGCGAGGTTCGCGAGATCGCTGCCCGCCGCCCGGTTCGCTGAACAACTGGCACCACGCCTCGTCGGCCCGGAGCAGCGGGCGGAGGTAGCGCGCCCGTTGCTCGGTCGCTCCCGTAGCGAAGGAGCACGGGACCGACCATGCCGATCGTGGAGGCGACGAAGCCTGCGCTCACCGCGAAGCGCGCCTGCTCCCGGGCGAAGATCGCGGCCTCCTCCGGCGTGCCGCCGCGGCCGCCGTACTCCTTCGGCCAGGCGATGCCCGCCCACCCGCCGTCGAACAGCTCCCGCTGCCAGGCCCGGCCGGCGTCGAAGTGCTCCGCGTCGGTTGCGGCCCCGTCGAGCCGGGCTCGCATGCGCCGGCGCGTGCGCCGCGAGCCAGGTCACGGCGTCGGCCCGGAAGCTGCTCGGCGTCCATCGCCGCATCCCAACATACTTCTGGACACGTGTAAAGTTTTTGGGCAGGATCACCGTCGTGTTCCACGATCCCACCACCTTCGCCCACGGCTTCCCCCACGACACGTTCCGCGCACTGCGCGCCGACGATCCGGTGTCGCACCACGATCACCCCACCTGGAAGCGCGGCTACTGGGTCGATCGCCCGCCACGCCGACGTGCAACGCGTCTCGCGCGATTCCACGACGTTCAGCAACGCGCCGAATCCGTTCCTCGACGCCGAGATGCCCGAGGAAGGCGACGCGGCGATGGCCGAACTGCTCATCAGCCAGGATCCGCCGATCGCACACGAAGCTGCGCAAGATCATCAACAAGGGCTTCACGCCGCGCCGCGTCGCGCAACTCGAAGATCGTGTCCGCGAACGCGTCGACCGCATCGTCGACGCGCTCGCGGGCCGCAACGAGTGCGATCTCGTCACCGACATCGCGCTCTGGCTCCCGCTGCACGTCATCGCCGATCTCGTCGGCGTCCCCGAGGACGAGCGCGAGCAGGTGTTCCGCTGGACCGAGCTCACCTTCGGGTTCGACGAGACGGTGACGGCCGAGGAGCGCTCCGACGCCGCAACCGCGATGTTCGTCTACGCCGACGGCCTGTGCGAACAACGCCGCGCCGAGCCGCGCGACGACTTGTTGAGCGTGTTGCTCACCGCCGAAGTCGACGGCGAGACGCTGACCCAGCTGCAGATCGACCTGTTCTTCATGCTCTTGCAGAACGCGGGTAGCGAGACGACGCGCAACCTGATCACGACCGGGCTGCATCGTCCTGTTGCAACACCCCGAACAACTCGCCGCGTTGCGCGCCGATCCTGTCACTGCTGCCGAGCGCGGTCGAGGAGCTCCTCCGCTGGGTCAGCCCGGTCATGCAGTTCACGCGTCGGGCAACAAAGGACACCGAGATCGGCGGCACGCGACATCGCCCAAGGTGAGCGGGTCGTCCTCGTCTACCCGTCGGCGAACCGCGACGGGCGTGCGTTCGACGATCCCGACCGCCTCGACCTGACCCGCACGCCCAACGATCACGTCGCGTTCGGCGCGGGCGGCCCGCATTTCTGCCTCGGCGCCAACCTTGCCCGCTTCGAAGCCCGGATCATGTTCGAGGCGTTGCTGTCGCGCTTCGACGGCCTCGAGGTCGCGGCTCCGGTCGACACGCTCCCCCGCGTGCACTCGAACCTCATCGACGGCTACGCCCACGTGCCGATCCGTTGGAACGCACTACACGGCGCGGACTCGAGCGCGTGAGCACGAGCGCGGGCGCCGAGGTCGTCGTCCGCCCGCTCTCGGCGACGCAGGCCGCCACTCGCCGCCGGCTCCTCGCCGCAGCGCGCGAACTCGCGACCGAAGGTGGCTACGAAGCCGTAGGAATGCGGGCGGTCGCGGCGCGCGCCGGGCGTCTCGGCGCCGACGGCCTATCTCTACTTCTCGTCGAAGGACCACATCCTCGTCGACGTGCTCGTCGGGCTCGTCGGCCACACCACCGACACGCTCGCGGCCCGCCCGCGTCGGGGCCGATCACCCGTCGACCGCGCGGTGGCCACGCTGCGGCGCGCGGTGCAGAACGTCGAGAAGGCGCCCGACGCTCTACATCGCACTGACGCGCGCGCGTACATCGCGGGCTCGCCCGAGGTCGCGCACGCGCGGAGCGCGCTCGAAGCGTCGACCCGGCAATGGATCGACCTCGCGTTGGGCGACACCGACCTCGGCGATCGCGCGGCCATCGTGCGCATCCTCGAAGACGTGCTGTTCGCCGAACATGGTCGGACTCGTCACCGGCGGCCGCGCACCCGCCGATATCGCCGACGAGTTGGAGCTGGCGACCCGAACCGTGCTTGCGGGAGACATGACGAGCCCCGATCCGCGCCGAACGACCACCACCAAGATTCGCGACTTCGCGGGCGAGACGCCGTTGCAGGTGATGGCGAAGCAGGGTGACTACGAATCCACGACGATGACGGCCCGCGAGCGCTTTCCCTACTACTCCTCGTTCCCGTTCTCGTGGTACCGCGCGTGCGACACCGCCGACCTCGTCACCGGGACAGGTCAAGCCGATCCGCTTCCTCGCGCGCGACCTCGTGCTCTGGCGCGACGACGACGGGCCGACCGCACGTGATGGACGCGTACTGCCCGCACCTCGGCGCGAACCTCGCGCTCGGCGGACGAGTCGAAGGTTGCAACCTCGTGTGCCCGTTCCACTGGTGGGAGTGGGACGGCGAAGGCCGCAACGCCCGCATCCCCTACAGCGACCGAACCAACGCGAAGGCACGGGTGCGTTCGTATCCGACCATCGACGTCAACGGGTTCGTGATGTTCTGGTATCACCCCGATCCGCAGCCAGGCGCCGCTGTGGGAGATCCCGGAGCTTCCCGAGTACGCAACCGACGAATGGACCGACCCGATCGTCGCGGACTGGAACGTGCGGTGCCCGTGGCAGGAGCTCGCCGAGAACGGCCCCGACTTCGTGCACCTGAAGACCGTGCACGGCGCGGCGACCGTGCCCGAGATCGAGAGCATCACGTACGACGGTTGGTGCAACCACCTTCGCGCCCGCGTCGACTTCGCGACGCCGCGCGGCCCGCAGCCCGGCCGCATCGACACCGACAGTTGGGGACCGGGCTTCGTCCGTCGCCCGCTTCAGCGGGATCATCGACACGGTGTTCCTCGCGAACCACAACCCCGATCGACTGGGAGTGGACGCAGTCGATCAAGGTCTACAAGGTGAAGAAGCTCGGCACCGACGCGGACGCGCTCGAGAAGACGCGGCGGGTCGGCGAGGCGCTCGTCCGCGACCTGCAGCAAGCAGATGGCCGAGGACAACGTGATCTTCGACAACAAGATCCACATCGCGAGCCCGGCGCTCGCCGACGGCGACGGTCCGATCCTCCCGTTCCGCAAATGGGCCGCCCAGTTCTACGTTTCCGACCCAGCCTCGTGACCCGCTCCGACTGGCGATGATCCGTACGACGTGAGACCGTGCTGCGTTCGGTTCCGCAGTTCGTTTCGTCGCTAGGAGTGCCCGTGAGCGAGTCCCGTCGGTTCGAGGAAAAGGTCGCGCTCGATCACGGGCGCGGCGTCGGGCATCGGGCGCGCGGTCGCGGTGCGCTTGGCATCCGAGGGCGCCCGGGTGTTCGGCCACGACGTCAACGCCGAAGGGTTGGCCGAGACCGCCGCGCTCGTGGCGGGCGCGGGCGGAACGTTCGAGATCCGCGTGGGCGACATCTCCCAGCCCGCGGAGTGCCAGGCGTCGGTGGCCACGTGTGTCGAGACCTTCGGCCGTCTCGACGTTCTCGGCAACAACGCGGGTATCGCTCGCGCCGATCACGTCACCGACGTGACCGAAGAGCAGTACCGCCGCATGATGGGCGTCAACGTCGACGGATACTTCTTCACCGCGCAGGCCGCGATCCCGCACCTGCTCGAGACCGACGGCAACATCGTCAACGTTGCGTCGAACGCGGGCGTCATGGGGCAGGCGTACACGGTGGTCTATTGCATGACGAAGGGCGCGGTCGTGCAACTCACCCGCGCGCTGGCGATGGAGTACGCCAAGACGAAGATCCGGGTCAACGCGATCGGCGCCGAGCGGGATCCTGACCACGCTGTCGGAGAACTTCCACATCCCGGAGGATGTCGACGGCAGCCTGATGCGGCCGTACATGGGCTTTCGCCCGATGGGATCGCCCGACGACATCGCTTCGATGTTCGCGTACGTCGCCTCCGACGAAGCGCAAAGCGTGCACGGCGCGATCCTCGCGGTCGACCGGGGCGTGACCGCGGGCTGACCGGCGTGCAAGAGTGACGGCGTGACCTACGCATTCGACCCCGAGTTGACCGCCATCGTCGAGATGCTGCCGAAGAGCGACTTCGCCGACGTCGCAGAGTCGCGGGCCGGGCTGGCCGCGATCCTCGGCTCGATGAATGCCAACGTCGAGATGGCCGGCGTCGACGTCCAGGACCGCGAGATCCCCGGACCCAAGGGCGCGTCCGCCGTTCTCGTGCGCGTGTATTCGCCCGCGGGCGCGGCACCCGAGACCGGTCGGCCCGCGCTGCTCGACATCCACGGCGGCGGCTTCGTCGTCGGCGACATCGAGATGGAGCACGCTTTCGCAACCGTCGTGGCGCGCGATCTCGGCGCGGTGGTCGTGGCGGTCGAGTACCGCCTCGCGCCCGAGCACCCGTTCCCGGCCGGGCTCGAAGATTGCTACGCCGCGCTGGTCTGGATGCACGAGAACGCGTCGGCGTTGGGCGTCGACACCGAGCGCATCGCCGTCGGCGGACAAAGCGCGGGCGGCGGACTCACGGCCGCGACCGTGCTCCTCGCCCGAGATCGTGGCGGGCCCGCGATCTGCTTCCAGTTCCTGGGCATTCCCGAGCTCGATCACCGGCTCGAGACGACGAGCATGCGTACGTTCGTCGACACGCCGATGTGGCACCGCGGCAACGCGGAGCTGAGTTGGAGCTACTACCTGGGCCCGGAACCGGGCGAGATCTCGCAGTACGCGTCGCCCGCGCTTGCTACCGACCTGAGCGGCCTCCCGCCCGCGTACGTGACGACGATGGAGTTCGACCCACTCCGCGACGAAGGAATCCTGTACGCGCTCCGCATGATGGAAGCGGGCGTGACCGTCGAGCTGCATTCGTTCCCCGGAACGTTCCACGGTTCGGCCGCCGTACCGTCGGCCGCCGTATCGCGCCGTGCGCATCAAGAGCTCATGGTGGCGCTCCGCCGCGGCCTGCGCGTCGTCGACGGCTAGAACTCGGCGCGGCTGTCGCGCTTCGGGTCAACCCGCGGTCAACGCCGCGTCAATCTCCGGTGTCGGCGACATGGGGCTGCTCATGTTTCACGCCCTGCGGTCCGTATCTTCGATGACGTGATCCCGATGTCGATGTTCCTGCGCCTGTCGCTGTTACACGGTTGGGTGCCCGCGGTGGTTTCGATCGCGGCGTGGGGCGCGCTCGGGTTCGGAGTCACGTGGTGGCAGCGCAAGCCGTGGCACTGGATCGTGATCGCCGGGATCGCGTTCAGCGCGGTAGGTGTCGCGGCGTTGATCATCGACGTGCCCGCCCGATTCGGCAACACGATTCCGCGTTCGTTTCTCGCTTGGGTAGCCCTGCCGTTGTTCGCGTTCGGCGCGGCGTTGTGGCAATGGCCGGTGGCCAACTGGTGGCGACGAGCCGTGGCCTTCGCCGCGGTCCCGACCTTTCTCGTCTTCGGCGCACTGCAGATCAACGCGCATTACGCCTACCTGCCGACGATCGGCGACGCGCTCGGGGCGCCGCTACCGGGTCAGGTCGACGCGCGAACCATCGACGGTCTGTCGCCTCGCCTCACCGACCGCGGTGTCGTCAGCGAGATCGACATCCCGGCGACCGTCTCGCACTTTCGCCACCGGCCCGCGTGGGTGTGGCTGCCACCGGTGTACTTTTCGCACTCGCATCCACACCTGCCCGTATTGATGCTGCTCACGGGCACTCCGGGCGCGCCGACCGACTGGATGCGGGCCGGGGGCGCGTTGACACTCGCCAACGCCTGGGCGCGCGGCCACGACGGATACACGCCGATCATGGTGTTCCCCGACAGCAACAGCAGCATCGGCGGCGACACGGAATGCGTCGACGGTCCCCGGGGCCGGGCCGAGACCTATCTCACGGTCGACGTGCCGCGGTTCATGCACAAGCGTTTCCGGACCTCGACCGACGCTCAACGCTGGGCGATCGTCGGCGCGTCCGAGGGCGGCACGTGCGCACTCGTACTGGTCGCGCGCCATCCCGGTGAGTTCGCAACCTTCGGCGACTTCTCCGGCGATCCGGTACCGAACCTCGGCTCCGAACAGCGGACGCTGCGCGTGTTGTACGGCGGCTCCGAGATCGAAGACCGCGCGCACGACCCGAACGCGTGGTTCGACGTCGACGCGGCCGACGGCGTGCGAGGATTCGCGGCCGCCGGAACTGCGGAGCACGGCCACGTTGTGGTCGCGACGCAACTCGCCGAGGCCGCCCAACGCGAACATGTCGAAGTCCACCTCGACCTCATCCCGGGCGGGAGTCACAACTTCCGCACGTGGAAGCACGCGCTCCGCGACGCCTACCCGTGGCTCGTCGGCCGACTGGGGCTGCCGACCCGACCGTCGACAGTGTCGCATCGCGCCACCGGCCCGAGTGGGTCCTAGCCGACCACTATCGGAGCCTCCGTAGGCGAGCGCGTGAGGGTGTAGATGAACGGGCCAGGCATGTCCTCGTGCACCCGTTCAATCGCGCGCCATTACCCCACAACTATCTCGAGTAGATCCCACAGACGGAGCTGCTCTTTCGCCGTGATGACGATCAACTTCAAGCCGTGCTGTTGCACGGCAGCGAGTTCCGCCGGTCTTCGCTCGATCCGCCTGTCGCGACTGATGACGGTGAGTCCCTCGCGCGCGATGATCGGTATCCAGTCCCGATCCAGAGCGCCAGGATCCACTATCGGACACGGCGGCCGGAACCGCTTGCGAACCATTCCGCCGGGTTCTCCCGGGTAGGTCACGTCAGCACGCAGCGGCGCAATGACCTTGCCGAGGCCGATCGTGTCAGCGTCAAAATGAAATCGAAGTGGCACTCAGGCCGCAGCCCACTCGTAAGCAACCGCGGCCTTCACCTCGGAAGGCTCAACGCCGTAATCCTGAGCAACGACATCGATCGGCTCGCCAGCTTCGACGAGTTCAACGAGCGTCTCAGTACGAATTCCTCGCACAGTCGGTGCGCCGAAGGACTGCGCAGGATCGATCGTGACGGGCGATGACTTTCCAGCGGGACGCAAACGTTCCGCCCATTGCTCGTCATCCGTGCTGAACTCCACACGCTCCAGAAAGGACTCAGCCGGCGAAGTCAAAAGGAGCTCGCCGGATGAGACTGCGACGACCAGACGAAACTCGGTCGGAAGATCCGACTCATCCTCGATCTGGAGGACGAGGCGACGGCCCTCACCCACGAACGGCTTGAAATGTGCAAGAGGGTACGGAACACCGAACGCGTCGCGCAGTCGCTCCACAACCTGACGAAGCTGAGGTAGTGGGACCGACTTCTGTCGGTACTCGTGGAGATAGCCAGCCTCGACGAACTCTCCCCACGTGACGTTCTTCGAGCCCGTACGTTCGGGACGAATCACGGCAGATATTTGCCGCGACCCTCAAGCCACCACTGAAGGGTCGAGGGTGGCACACGAAGTGGCCCGCGCAGCCTCGTTGATCGTGTAGAACTCGGTTTCAAGTACCTCGATGTGGTTCAACGTTGTGCCGGTCTCCTGTTGCGCTTAGGGGTGGATTGTACGCATCGGGTGTGTCACTCGGTGTCGGAACTACGAGATCGGCAACGGACGGTCGTGCACGTCGAGATTTGGTTACTGTCTTGCGTACTGCGTGATCTCGGGGAGCGGAGCACATGTCAGAGAATCTGCGAATACTGGCCAAGTACAGCGCCGCGATGGAGTCGGGCGACGGCGACGCGGTGTTCGAGTACTGGTCCGACGACTTCGTCAGTCACGTCACCGAACGCGTCAGCCCCGAGCAGGTCGGCAACGACGTGCGCGGCCAGGAGCAGGAGTGGTGGCAGCAGGTGAAATCGGCGTTCCCCGACATGACGTTCAGCGTCGATCTGTTGGTCGAGTCGAACGACATCATCGTCTCGAACTGGACGGTAAAGGGCACGCACACCGGCACCGCGTTCTACGACGTACCGCCGTCCGGCGAAGCGGTCACGATCAACGGAACCGGCATCCTGCGTATGCGCGACGGCAAGGTCGTCGAGCACTGGGGCGGTCCGCACTGCCAGCAGGGCCTCGGCCTGATCCGCTGACGTGGCTCGCTGGCTCGTCAAGTCCGAACCCGACGTCTTCTCCTACGACGACCTCGTGCCGCGAAACGGGAAGGTTGGGACGGCATCCGCAGCTATCAAGCGCGCAACTACCTGCGCGAGATGAAGCGGGGCGAGCAGGCGATCTTCTACCACTCGAACGCGAAGCCGCCCGGCGTCGCGGGTATCTGCAAGGTCGTGAAGACCGCCGAACCCGATCCCACGCAGTTCGATCCGACGAGCAAGTACTACGACCCCGCGAGCAAGCCTGACGATCCGCGTTGGGACTGGGTCACCGTGGCGCCCGTTCGTGCGCTGCCGTTCGTCTCTCTCGACGAGCTGCGCCCGCTTCCCGAGCTCGGGCAGTGTCGCCTGCTGGCGAAGGGGAACCGGTTGTCGGTGCTCCCGCTGACCGACGCCGAATTCGACACCATCGTCGAGTTCGCGAAGCGTCGGCGCTGACCACCCGGTCACCGATTCCGGTCAAGGAAGTCGGGCGAGAACGAGTGGTCCGTCCTGCCAGACCGATGTGCCGATGGGCGCCGTCGACGTAGTCGTGAACACGAAGCCGTGGAACCCGTCACCGCCCGCACCGATATACGGGATGTCGGCGATCGGGCGACGGAGCAGGTACACGATGTAGTTGCGCGTGTCGATGTCGGGTGCCGTCGTTCCCGCGGCCTCGGCGCCGATCATCGACGCGATCCTCGATCGATGTGCGTCGGCGCGCGCGATCGGCGCAGCAAGGAGCGTGCGCCGTTGATCGAGCGCCACCCAGCGCGTCGTCGTCACGCTCAGACACAAGACCGCGGCGAGGCCGGCGACTCCGAAGATCGGTCGTCGATCCGGCGCACGAGGGAGATCGAACACCGAGAACGCGGCGATTATCAGAAACGGCAAGCCGTACGCGAGATATCGCACGTTGTAATACGAGAGCGGCTCGGCTTCCGACACGAGCAGCCCACTGAACACGACGAGCAACGCGAACACCAGCGTGCGCCGCGAGACAACCGACAGTTCGCGCACTCGGAACAGCGCCACGCCCGCGGCGATCCAGAGTACGAGCGGATACATCCAGAAGCTGTGCAACACGTAGGCACCGCTGAACCGACCGATCGTGAACCCGTCGACTGAGATCGGCTTGAGGGAGGTGAGGAAGTTGTCGATCACGACCCCGTTGTGGAACAGCCAATTCTGGTTACGCACGACCAGGAAGAGGTCCCACGCGGCGAACAGCGCAACCGCGACACCGAGATTCACCGTCACGAAACGGTCGGCGAGCACCGAACGGATCCGCCCGAGCCCGGGCTTGCTTTCGCCGGCCAGGAGCTCGGCGAACACGAACGCGACCCATATACCGATGAGTTGTGGTCGACCGAGAACGACGACGAGCAGCACGACCCCCAACCACGGCGTCGATCGGCGCACGTACAGGAGCAGCGCGAGCAGCAGTACCGCGAGGTTCAGTTGCACGTCTTCGGCGGTGTTCGCGAACAGCAGGATCAGAGATGACGCGAGGAAGCTCAGGGCAAGCAGAACCGCGACGAGACGCGAACTTCGAAACGCGGATCGTCCGATCGCGTACATCAGGGACACGTTCAACGCACCGTTCAGCGCCTGCAACAGATACGGCTTGTTGTAGAACAACATGTGCGGGAACTTGACGAGCGTGTAGTACCAGTTCTCGCGGCGATCGAAATAGATGTCGACCCAATGCCAGCGCGCGTTGGTGAGCAGACGCGTTGTGCGGTGAGCCGAACCAGCCGTAGAGCAACGCCGTGCCGACGACCAACAGGAGTAGAGCGGCCATCGCCAGTCGGTTCGAGCGCACGGCGGGCTGGGGAACGCGCGCCGCGACCAGAGCGGTCCCCGCGGCCAACAGCAGGGTCACCGCGCCGGCCCGGATCGTGAACGGCAGACGCATGTCCGAGATCAGGGAAGTCCGTTCCGAGCGATCGCACGGTGAGGGCTCCGGGCCCCAAGCGCTGAACGATCGACGCGATGGCCGGTGCCGCGAGAAACGCAAGAACCGCGCCCAGCACCACTCCGCCGACGACCCGCGGTTCGGCGATCCGCGGCAATCGGTCACCGTCGTCGATGGGGGTTTCGGCCAACACTCCGCCGAACACTAAGGACTGCGCGGCCGAAGAGCGCGCTACGCCGGCGGCCCCGTCTTCAAGCTCTCGACGATCGCCTGGGCGATACGCGCGTGTCCGGCCGCGTTCGGGTGGTCGCCGTCGCTCGCGAGCAGCGGCGTCTCGTCCTGGTCGTTGTCGGGGCCGCCGAACGCGGTCCGCAGGTTCACGTAGACGGAGTCCGTGGACAACGCAATCGATTGGATGGCGTCGCTCAGCGCATCCGTCAGAACATCCGCCGCCTGAACGTACGCCGGCCCCCGGGCCTGCGCGTACTTCCCCGCGAGCCATACGTTCCAGTAGTCGAGCAGGACAACGGTGACGTTGCTCGCCGCGAGCCGGCGGACACGAGTGACGATCGCATTGATGTTCTGCGTGACTTGCGGCAGCTTGATCTCGTAACACGAGATGTCGGTCCCGCAGGCGGGTGTGATCTCGATGTCGTTCGCCCCGATCTCGATCAACACGGTGTCGGAGCTCTTGACGTGTGCAATCGCGCTCGCGCCGTCGGCGAGCTGATCCAGCACATCCTCGCTGTGATAGCCGGGGACGGAATCATTGAGCTGTTCGACCGAATGACCGGTGACCTGCGCAACGTCGGAAGCCAGGAGTTGCGGGAAGGGAGTGCACTGGCATGCCGTTCCGTACGTCACGGAATCGCCGAGCGCGGTGACGCGAGACACCCGGGCCAGCTCGGGCACGACACTCGGCGCGGTTGTGCTGGTGGACGGGTTCGGCGCCGCGCCGGTCGTCGGCGACGATGGCGCGGAACGCGCCGGCGATGATCCGCCCGAACACGCCGCGATCAGGCAAACGGCGAGCACTACGCCGAGACATCTCCGCACAACGAGCCTCAGGCTAGGAAGACGGCGAACGCGACTTCGAGTTCTGTCGAAGAACAAAGAGCCGGCTGTGATTCACGTCCGCGCGGCAGGCCGTAACCTGAGCCGTGATTCTGATCGACGCACAGGGCCTGACGGCATCCCGCCCGAACCGCCCGCTGTTCACCGATCTGTCGCTCACCCTGAGCGACGGCGATCGCATCGGCGTCGTCGGTCTGAACGGCTCGGGGAAGAGCACGCTGCTCGCCATGATGAGTGGCGAGCGCGAGCCCGAGGCAGGGATTGTGCGCCGCGGCCGCAACGCGCGCGTCGGCTCGCTCCCCCAACTCCCGGTGCTGCCGGCCGGAACCGTGCGCGCCGCGGTATGCAACGGCCTCGATCGGCAGGAATGGCAAGGCGAAGCGATGCTCTCGCGCCTGGGCATGGGCGACGTGCTCGACGCGTCGACCGAAGAGTTGTCCGGCGGACAGAAGAAGCGCGTCGCCCTCGCGGCGCTGCTCGCCCGAGAGTGGGACGCACTCATCCTCGATGAGCCGACGAACCACCTCGATCTCGACGCGATCGCGTACCTCGAAGAATGGCTCGCGGCGTTTCCGGGCGGCCTGCTCCTCGTCACCCACGACCGCCACGTGCTCGACCGCGTGACCAACAAGGTCCTCGAGATCGACCGCGGCGCGTCCTACCTCCATGTTCCGCAGGGCCGCACCGGAGGATCGGGTTACGCGGCATACCTCGCGGCGCGCGCCGAACGCGAAGTGCAGGCTGCGACCGAAGAGCAGACGCGGAAGAACTTGGCCCGTCGCGAGCTTGCGTGGTTGCGGCGCGGCGCGCCGGCGCGCACGTCGAAGCCCAAGGCGCGCATCGACTCCGCCAATGCACTTTTGGCGCGGGGCCCGCAGGCGAGCGCGCGGGAAGGCGAGATCGGCCTCTCGCTGGGCAGTACGCGTTTGGGATCGAAGGGTGTCGAGATCCACGGTGTCGGTTTTTCGTGGCCGCGCGCCCGCGACGGCGGCGACTCCGGATCGCTTCTTGTGTTGAAGCCGTTCGACCACATGTTCGAGCCCGGCGATCGCGTCGGCGTCGTCGGTCCGAACGGTACGGGCAAGAGCACGCTGTTGGATCTGATGGCCGGCCGGCTGCAGCCGACGCAGGGCAAGGTCGAGGTCGGGCGCACGGTCAAGATCGGCTACTACGACCAGCTCGGCCGCGACCTCGATCTGAACCAGCGCGTGCGCGACGCGGTGGCCGGCGACAAACGCGAGCCCACGCTCGACGACGTGAAACTCATGCGCCAGTTCTGGTTCGACGGCGACGCGCAGTTCGCGCCGATCAACACGCTGTCGGGTGGTGAGCGCCGGCGGCTGCAGTTGCTGCTCACGCTGATCGAGCAGCCCAATGTTCTGCTGCTCGACGAGCCCACGAACGATCTCGACCTCGACACCCTGCGGGCGCTCGAGGAGTTCCTCGACGACTGGCCGGGCATCGTCGTGGTGGTCAGCCACGACCGGGTGTTCCTCGATCGAACGGTGACCGAGGTGTTGGCGATCGACAACAACGGGCGCGCCGCGGTGGTGCGGGGCGGGGTTGCCGGCTGGCTCGCGCAACGCGCCGCGCAGGCGGCGGGCACACCGCGATCCGCGGGCTCCACCACCACCGCGCCACCCGCGCGCAAGAGTGCGCCGACTCCCCCGGCGACCGTGTCGAAGAAGAGCCCGAGCACGCTGCGCCGACAGCTGGGCGTTGCCGATCGCGAGCTGGCGGAGGCGATCACGGCGCGAGACAAGGTGCAAGCCGAGCTCGTCGCCGCGGGCGGCAACCACGAGGAGTTGGCGCGGCTCAGCGCGAAGCTGGCGACCAGCCAGAGCCGCGTCGACACCGCCGAGACCCGTTGGTTGTCACTGGCCGACGAGGCCGAATCACTCCAGATGGACTTCTGACGCTCGTCAAGCTCGACTGACCGAACGTCGGGGCTTCGCGCTGGCGGCCTTGATCGCTTTGCGCAGCTGCGCGATCACTACGGCTTCGTGGCCGACCGCCCGACCGCCGTTTGTCGCGCGACCGAGCGCGAGGCCGAACATCGTCTCCCGGGCCATGAGGTACAGCGCGCGGTCGTTGGCATTCAGAACCGACGGCGCCACGTTCTCGGGTCTTACCAGGGTCGCGAACTCGGCCACGACCGGACCGATCTCGGTTCGGAGGCTCGGGTCGTTCGCCATCGCCAGCCACGCTTCGAGCACCGCTTTGAAACGCGGGTCTCCGATCTGCCGCCAGGTCGCGTCGAACAACTGCATCAGGCTCGTTGCGGTCGGGCGATCCTTGCCGCGCATCTCCGTGTAGAGGCGGCGGAGCGATTCAGCGAGCAGGTTCGACAGGCTCGGGTAGTGGTGGTGGAACGCGCCTCGGCTCACGCCGGCGCGGTTGCACACCTCGATCACCGTGACGGCGGCCCACCCGTGTTCGACGAGCACGTCGACGGTGACCTCTTCGAGGGTGGCGCGGGTTCCCGCGGTGCGATCGGCCTGCGTGCGGCGTTCCCCCACCACGGATGTGCGTTCGATGACCGGCTGGCGCTTCGGCATCCGCTCAGTATCGCCCGACGACGAGCGAATGACGGCCGACCGACGTATGGATGATCAGGTCACCGGCGCGCGCCTCGACGCTCGCGGGCGCGCCCTGCGGTGACGCGACGCGCCAGTGATCGGGATCGTCAAGACCCGTGACGCGCATCGAGGTCGGCTGTCCGACGACGGCGTCATTCATCGGTTGCAGAGCCAGCTCGAGCTGCTGCGCGTCGCGATCCCACTCTGCGCGTGTCGAGCGCGACCGTCGGAAAGTCGACATCGCAGACCGTCGGCTCTGCGAACCGCTCTGCGGAGGAGACGTTGCCGAGCCGCCACCACGCGCCTTCGGTCATCACCTCGGCCGCGGCCATCATCGCGTTGTACTGCCCACGCGGGTGTTCCTCGCCGAGATCGAAGTCCCAGGTGACCTCGCCGCGATCGCGATCCCAACTCGGCGGGTAGTGCTCGTCGCACGCGGTCTGCAGCGCGTCGGCCAAGTCGTTCACGGCCCAGTTGCGCGCGAGGAGCAACGCCATCGCGGTGAAGCGCGGTCCGATGACCGGCACCGGTCCAGCCACCTCGAGCATGCCCATCTGCGCGCGGGCGGCATCCCAGAGCCGGCGCGCTTCGTCGGGAACTTGCGGCGCAAGGTAGATCGCAGGGATGGCACCGCCGATCGCGGGAAGTTCGAGATGTTCGTCGATGATCGGGTCGTAGTAGAAGGTGACCATCTCCGGGGGTTCGTCACCGTCGAGATGCAAATACTCGCGGCGTGCGTGCTCCCACCAGATGTCGAACGCTTCGTGGTGCTCCGTACCGAACGCGAGATCGGCGAGCTGGAGGCCGAAGCCGGCGCCGGCCAGGCAGTACGGCCAGATCTTGGTGTTCTCGCAATGGCAGCCCTCGGGATGGGCGCGCCATTGCGCGGCAAGGTGCTCGGCGATCTTGGTGTGCCACCACGTGTAGGTGTGCTCGCCGTCGCGGACGATGTCGAACGGTGCATCCCAGCGCGCGTTGCCGGTCACGCGGCGGTGCAGCCCGAGCATGACGAGGAAGAAACCCTTGAAGAACAGGTTGCCGTCCGCGCCGATCGGATCCCATTGCAGGCCCCACGGCTCGATGCCGTTCGCGGTCCAGCCCGGCGCGTTGTAGTTCCCCCACTGCGACGCGGGAATGAGCATCCGATACGCGTCCGGATAGTTCGCGCGCTCCGGGTCGTCGCCGATCTGCGTCAGCCAGTCCTCCGCCGCCCACCATCCGGTGTGACGGAAGATGAGCTCGTCGAGGATCTGCTCGTAGACCTCGCGCCACGCCGGAGTGCGGTCGGCCATGAGCGCGACCGCATACGTCGAGTCGATGAGGTCGAACCGGTGGTAACAGAGCATCGGCGCGTCACTGAGGTTGTCCCAGTGCGCGTGCGGATGGCCCGCCCGTTCCCAACTGTCGGGTGTCGTCGCCTTGCGATGCAGATAGCGGAGCCAGCCGATATTGCGGTCGGACAGCGGCGGCAAGCTGGTGCTCACGAGAGCCCCGCAAACCGTTCGGCGTCGGCCGCCGCGTAACGCGCGACGGTCGCGTCGACCCACGCCGCGTTCTCGATGGCGGCGACGATCGCGTCGACCCGCCCACCGGGCAATGCGCACGTCATCTCGTCGACGCCCATTCCGGTGCGCGCCCGACTCAGCGCGCAGCCGACACTTGCGGCGGGACGGTTCTGTTCTTTGGCGATGGCGATGATGTGGCATTGCGGCTTGCCTTCGATGACAAGGTCGGCAACGGCATCACCGATCGTCATCACGCCGCGCGCATTCGTGCGCAACAGCACGACGTCGGGTGCGGCGCTCGCTTCTGCGAGCGGACCGTAGGTGATGGTCTCCGGCCGCATCTTCACTACGGGAATCTGCGAAAAGATCTCGGGCGCGACCCATCCCGCTTCGACGAGAGCGCCGACATCGGCGCGCTGCGCCGCAGTCTCGAGATCGATCAGCCCGTGCGTGAGACTCCCGACGCTGCAGTTGCCGTGATCCTCGGGGCGCGTGCTGAACGTGCGGTCGAGCGCGTGCACCCAGAACACGCAGCCCGCGGGAACCCGACCGGTTCGGCCGTCGTCGGTCGGTGTCGGCATCGGTTCGGACGGATCCGCGAACGGTGGGGTCACGTTGTCCGTCTCGGCGGAGAACGTGATCGCGATGGGTACGACCGTGAGGTGCAGCGCAGCGCGGAGGCGTTCGCTGGTTCGCGCCCACGGATTGGCGATCTCAGATCCAGTCATCGCCGATGAACGTAACACATTTACATACGGATGCAAATGTATGTAACTCGCCGCTGCACGGCAGGATGGCGAGCGCCGCCCTGCCCCGAAGCGCGTGCCACGAAACGCACTGTTCACTGGTAGTTCGGAGGTCGCGGTCTTACTGTCGCGCGACCGAGCTGGGCGCCCCTGGCCGCGAGAGGGGAAACACATGCCGAAGCCGACGATTGTTCTCGTGCACGGTGCATGGGCCGACGGATCGAGTTGGAACGCCGTTTCGACCGAGCTCCAAGGCCAAGGTTTCACGGTCCTCACTCCCCCCAATCTCCTGCACGGAGTGGCGAGTGATGCCGCGTACATCGCGTCGTTCCTGACGCAGCGGACGACTGGTCCTGTCGTTCTGGTCGGCCACTCGTACGGCGGATTCGTGATCACGAATGCCGGCGCCGGTGGTGGCGACGTGAAAGCGCTCGTCTACGTCGACGCGTTCATCCCCGAAGTCGGCGAGACCGTCTTCCAGATCCTGGGTGGTTCGGGCTCCGCGCTCGCGGTTGCCGATCCCACGACCGTCCTCGACATCGTCGGCTACCCCGGTGGTCCCGAAGGCGACGCGGAAGCGTTCCTGAAGCCGTCGACGGTGCACGACTCGTTCGCGCAGGATCTCCCCGAGACCGACCGGTGGCTGATCATCGCCAGTCAACGTCCGATCACGCTCGGTGCGAACACGACACCATCCGAGAATGCCGCGTGGAAGACGATCCCGAGCTGGGCCGTCATCGGCACCGAAGACCGCGTCATCCCGCCCGCAACGCAACGCAGCATGGCCGAGCGAGCCGGCGCGACGATCAGCGAAATCGCCGGTTCACACGTGTCGATGGTGTCGCACCCCAAGGCCAGCCTCGAAGCGATCCTCGCGGCCGTCGCCAGTCTCGACGCGTAACCGCGGGCGGTCGGGCGCTCGTCGTCAGGTCGCGCCGGTTGGCGCGCAGTTACGGCGCGCCGTTCAACGCGCGGTCGTCGATGGTCACACCGAGTTCGTCGGCGTGAACGAGGTAGGCGGCGACCTGTGCACCCTTGAACAGCAGGTTCAGCATCGCGCCCAGAAGTGTGAGCGTGACGCCGTACATCGCCGCGGTCTGGTGACCGCTGATGATCTGGCCAACAACGATGACGGCTGTGGGTGGCACGAGTGCATGCCACTTGACGGCACTCCACGCGTGCCGCAGGTATCGCATCCCGATCGCGAATGCCTTGAACGGGTTCGCGGTCGTGAACACGAGCGCGGGCATCACGAACGTCAGCAGGAAGTCGAGCAGGAACGACCAGGCGGCCACCGTGATCTCGATTCGTAACAGCTCGGTGTGGAAGTCGGACGCGGACCCGAGCCGGAGCACGATTGGAACCACCACTCCGCCGATCAGGAGGGGAAAGGCCACGAGTGCGACAACGGCGACGGGCAGGAATCGGACGAAGTACCGCCAGCTCCGGGACCAGATGCGCCGCGCCGAGGGTCGGGCTCCAGAAAACGCCATCGCGTACCACTCACGCTGCATTCCGAGAAAGCCGAGCGCGAACGCGAACACGGGCAACAGTGGGCCGAACCGAAACTCCGGAGCCCAGGCGCCCGAAAGCGGCAGCCAGACGACGACGGTCAGAATCGGCAGCCAGGGTTGGCGCACCCAAACCCGACCGCTCGCGGCGGTGTCGTTACGGAAACGCTCCCACGCGGATTCTTCATCTCCGCCCATCGCCCGACTGAAGCGCGAAGCCGCCGAGGCGCGCGTCCAGAACGCGCCCTCGTTCTCTTCGCCCGCCGTCACCGCCGAATAGTGCCCGATGACCGACCGGCAAGCGAAACTCGGCCGCCCGCGCAAGTGGTCCTAGCGTTGGGTCGATGCAGTTCAGCGCGGAGTTGCGCGACGGTGTGGCCTCGGGCCGGATCACGTTGTCGTTCCGGCTCTGGAGTCGCCCGCAGGTGAAGGTCGGCGGTCGGTACGCGTCGGGCGAAACGCACATCGAGATCGACTCGATGGAGCTCGTTCCGTTCTCCAGCGTGACGCCGGCCGACGTGCGGCGTTCGGGCGAGAAGGATCGCGAGACGCTGCGCCACCGCGCTGCGCATTCCGGCCCGATCGACGACGACACGCTCGTCTACCGCATCGAGTTCCACGTCGTCCCGTAGTCGTCGAGGACGCGACCGTCAGCGTCTCGGCGTAGTGAGAGAACCTGCGCGAGCCGCTCGGTACGATCGCCGCATGCCGGAGGTGGACGACGACACACTCGCGCAGCTTGGACATCTGAACTACATGGAGTTCAGTCGTCAAATGGCCCGCGCCGCGGGCCGGGGCGGCACGATCTACGAGAACGACGGCATGCTGTTCTATGCCGGCCACAGCTCGTTTCCTCTCCCCTACAACGGTGTGTGGCGCATCGACGAGACGGTGCCAGGTGCCGAGGTGGTCGCGGCCGCCGACGAGTGGTTCGCAGCACGCGGCCACAGCTACAGCATCGCCGTGCGCGGCGACTGCCGCGCCGACGACGATCTGCGCGCCGCCGCCGAAGCCGCGGGCCTCTTCGCGGCAGTCAACCAACCTGAGATGATCTGCCGAGCGCGAGTCGAAGACCGTCCGTTGCCTGATGGCGCGCGGCTGCAATGGGTCGGTGATCAGAAGACCTTCGACGACTTCCTCGCGGTGAACGACACCGCGTACCAGACACTCGGATTGCCGGCGCGCGTGATCCTGGACGGAGGCCTCCAGGTCGGTCCGTTCACTGCGCCGAACGTGTTATCCGTCGTTGCCTACTTCCAGGACGCGTCGGTCGCAGCCGCGCAGACGATCCTTTCGCACACGATCGCGGGCGTGTACTGGGTAGGTACGGTCCCGGAAGCGCGGGGCACCGGACTCGGCGACGCCGTCGCGCGAGCAGTAACGAATCGGGCGTTCGACGAAGGCGCACGGGCGAACTCGCTGCAGGCGTCGCACATGGGCGAAGGCGTCTACGCGCGCATGGGCTACGAGACGCTCTACCGATATACCGGCTTCATCCGAATGGCCCCGCCGTCCGGCTGACGGAAATCACGACCGCACCGCCTCCCAGCGGGAGCCGACGTCGACGAAACCCAAGCGCTCGTACCAATGACGCGGCCAGTCGTCGGCGCGAGCCAACAGCCAGACGAGGTCGCAACCCGCCGCGCGCGCCCGCCGGATCGCGTCGCCGACGAGTGCGTTCCCGTGCCCCTGCCCGCACGTCGGGCGCGGTCATCACCGCTTCGACCGCGGCCGTCGCGCCGTCGATCCGCAACTGCGTACCGGCAACCGGAACGCCGTCGTCGCCGAGCACCGCAAGATCGACGATGCGCAGATGCGCGTTCGCGAACGACTCCCGCCGCACGAGATCGTGGACGGATTCGTCGTCGATACCCGGGTGGTCCCGCCGCCAACTCGGCTCCCACAACCCGGCCATGACTTCCTGGGTCACCCACACAACCCGACCGGCCGGCACGGGCGGATCGGGCGCGGTGCGGTCGAGCACCTGGAGGCGCAGCTCCTCGACGGCCCAACCCAAGCCGGTGGGTGGCGGGCGGTACGTGAAGATGCGACGGTGCGAGTAGTCGGCGAGCACGCGGTCGGTTTCACTCACGATGGTGGCGACGTCCGGGTCGCCGGTGAACCACAAGGAGTTGTGTTCCCACGAGGCGCGCACGCGCGGATCGAGGCATGCGACGCCTCCGTCGATCGGCAACACGATGGCGGCCCGCCGTACCGCCGCGCTCAGTTCGAACGCGGTCGCGCGTGCGAGATCGTCGTCGACCGCCGGGATCCCGACCGGCGGCACGAACAGACCGTCGAGTCCCGGTCGGTAGGGCAAGACGCTCGTGACCGCGCTGACCGGCAAGGGTCCGTAGAGATGCGGGAAACGCATCGCGTCCGGCGCGGCCGACTCCCAGCGCACCTCATCGCGTAGGCGAGCGCGATCGACGACGAGGACGACGAGGTCGTCGCGGCCGGGAAAGTACCGCTCGGCCGAGCCCACGACCTGCTCGGGTTCGGACAAGTGGATGTAGCCGTCGGTCCGCAGCGAGGCGTCGACCACGGAACCCGCGTCGAGCGCCACTCGCCACTGCGCGGCGTCGATCAGATGCAGGAGGGGCTCGGTTGTCACGCTCCGCATACTGACGGATCGAGGAAGCGATGGCGAGGTTCTCGTACGATTCCGCCGATGGATGTGCTGTCGGCTCCGGGGCGCGTCGCGAGGCTGTCGTGGCGCGCGACCCACGGGATCTCGTATCGCCGCGTGCCCACGATGCAGCATCCGATCTCGCAGGCGTGTTCGTTCGGCCAGATCGAATCGCCGGAGTATGCGGAATGGTGCCGACGGCTCCAGCTGCCCGTGCTCAAGCACCGCAAGTTGTGGGAGTGGTGCTACATCCTTCAGGTGCTCGAGTCGGCCGACATGTTCCGACCGGGACGCGTCGGTCTCGGCTTCGGAGTCGGACGCGAACCGATCACCCCGTACGCCGCGAGTCAAGGTTGCAAGATCGTCGCGACTGACCTGCCGGCCGCGGAGTCGAAGTCGGAGGAGTGGCGAGACACGGGACAACACGCCGACCGCTTGGCCGATCTCAACGAAGAGGGCTTGTGCCCACCGGACGTATTCGAACGCAGCGTCACGTTCCGTCCCGTCAACATGCGAGAGATCCCGGCTGACCTGAACTCGTTCGACTTCACGTGGTCGTCGTGTGCGTTGGAGCACCTCGGCTCGCTACAAGGCGGTATCGACTTCTTCGAGAATCAGTTGGCGTGTCTGAAGCCGGGCGGTATCGGCGTGCACACCACCGAGTTCAATGTCGATCCCGACGGTCCGACCTTGAGTGACGGCCACACGGTGTTGTACCAACGCAAGCAGCTCGAAGAGCTCACCGCGCGCCTGCGAAAGCAGGGCCATCGCATGAAGACGACGTTCGCGCTCGGCACAACGCCGGAAGACCTGCACGTCGACATCGAGCCCTACACGAACGTGCACATCCGCACCGAGACCTACAACATCGTGCACACGTCGTTCGGTCTCGTCGTGCAAAAGGGCTGACCGAAATGTCGAAGCGGGTGAAGATCTCTCTCGGAGACATTGTCTGCATTCCGATCGACGACGAGCGCGTCGGCTACGCCCAAATCGTCGCCGCCGAGCCTTACACGTATTACTTCGCCGCCTTCGAGCGGGCGTACCCGCGTTCGAACCCTCCGGACATCGACGACTTGGTCACGGATCGGGTCGCGCTCCTCGGCATCATCATGACCACGCGAATCAAATCGGGCGACTGGCCGATCGTGGGCAACGCCACGGTGACGGACAAAGTCATCTTCCCGGCGTACAAGGAAGCCGCCGGAAGCCCGCATTGCATCAACGTCGTCGACTACACGCGCCGGCGGAGCCGACGTGCGACCGACGCGGAAGCCGAGCGACTCCCGTACCGCGCCACCTGTTCGCCCATGGTCCTACAACACGCGATGCAGGCGAAACACGGTGTCGTCCCGTGGGAGGAGTTCTACGACCAGATCCTCCCGATCGATCAGTCGATGTCGTCGGAACACTTCTTCGACTGAGCCCACGAACCAGTATCAGACGCCGGACGTTGCCTCGATCTTTCCGGAGTCCACTGCGGCGCGCAGCGCCTGATAGTCCTTCTCGTTCTGGTCGGCGTAGCGCTGCGAGAACTCGACGATCGCGTCGTCGAAGCGACCCTTCTTCCCGAGATACGCCGAGATCGCGACGGGATCCCCCGAGCGCGCGTGCGCTCGAGCGAGGGTGCGACCGCAGAGCTGCCCGTAGAGGGCCAGACCCGGAGGGCGGTAGTTCTCGACGACGGCCGAACCCTTCATGTCGCGCAGTTGGCGCCAATACAGGAACCGGTTCGTCTCGACGTTCTTGGTCCAGCCCAAGAAGATGTCGCTCGACGCCTGCATCAGGCGTTGTCCCTGCACGACGCGCTCGCCGGGTTGGTCGTAGCGACTCTTCGGGAGATGATCCTCCAGGACCGACGCCGTCGCCTCCTTCACCTGCAGGAAGAGCGGATCATGTTCGTCGCGCCCCTGCAGCAGGCCGATATAGGCCCGCGTGCCGACGCTGCCGACACCCACGACCTTGCGCGCGACGTCGACGATCTCGAACCGTTCCAGGAGTTGTCGTTGATCGTCGCGCAACGTCGCGCGGTAGGCGTGAAACTGAGTCTCGATCGTGTGCCGGATTTCGTCCGGGGACAGGCCGAGGCTTGGGCTCAGCTCTCGGGCAGGAACGACGATCGGCGGTTGACTCACGATGCGATAGCGGCCGTCGACGAACTCACCGAGCTTCGCCAGCGCATCGAGACTGTCGCGTGTATGTGCCTTCTCGGTCGTCTTGTCCAAGGTCCGCTCGCCCGTTTTTTTCAGCCGCTTCTTGTCAGACCCTTTGACGTCGGCGATCGCGGTGGTAACCGTGCGGCGTAAATCGTCCTCCGACACATGCGCATACCAGACGGCCATCGTGCTCATCGCCGCGAATTCGGCCATCGCCTCGCGGTACGCCGCGACCGACGCGCGCGTGACCGCGCGCGCGTCGTCTTCTGTGAATCCATTGTTGCGCGTCGCGATCGTGAAGCTCGCGGCCATGCGCTTGACGTCGTATTCGAACGGTCCGGGAAGAGTTTCGTCGAAGTCGTTCAGATCGAACATCAACGTTCTCTCGGGCGACGCGAACAAGCCGAAGTTCGAGAGGTGAGCGTCGCCGCAAAGTTGTACGTCGAGCCCTGCGGTCGCGGTGCCGTTCAGGTCGGCGGCCATGATCCGGGCCGCGCCCCGGTAGAAGGTGAACGCGGAGACGAGCATGCGGCCCATACGCACCGGAACCAGATCGGGCTCCCGAGCCGAGTTCTGCTCCTCGAGGAGAGCGACGGGGTCGGGCCGGTTGGGCGACGGCACCCACTCCGCGTGCGCCGTGTTCGGGGATTGCTCGCGGGCCGCCTTACCCAGGGCCCTGCGGTCCTCGATCGTCGATATCGCGAAGTCATTCACGGCGAGCCTCCGTACCTCGATCAGTCCTGATCTCACGGGGAATTATCGGGCTTCCGGCCGGCAACCGAATCATCCGAACAGGGTGAAGCCGAGTATGCGCCGGTCCGGCCAGCCTGCGGCTCGTATGTTGCTCCTGAACCTCATCATCATCGGTCTCGTGATCTCGCTCGAGCCGATTCCGTTGACGGCGTTCCTTCTCGTGCTCGCATCGAAAAACGGGGTCAGGAAGGGCGCGGGGTTCATCTTCGGCTGGCTCGCGTCGCTCGCGGTGGTCGTCGCGCTAACCGTGGCACTGACGGGGAACAACCCCCCGAAGTCGAACACGGCGCCGTCGATCGCCGCGTTGATCGTCAAGATCATCATCGGCGCCGCACTGTTGGTGATCGCGGTTCGCCGGCGGCGCAGGCTCGGTCAGCCCAAGCCGCCGAAGAAGACCCCGAAGTGGCAGACCGGCATCGACAACATGTCGCCGTGGTTCGCGATTGCGTTGGGACCGCTCACGCAACCGTGGGGACTCGTCGCCGCGGGCGTGGCCGTCATCGTCCAGGCCAAGCTCTCTCACTGGCAGGACTACCTCGCGCTGTTTCTCTTCTGCCTGATCGCGACGGGTACGTATCTCGTTATGGAGTTGTTCGCCGGCTTCAAGCCCGTCGAAACTCAGGAGTTCCTGGCCAAGACGAGAGCATGGATCGACACGCACACCGACCAGGTCATCATCATCGTGTCGTTCGTTGCGGGCTTCTGGTTGATCGGGAACAGCCTCTTCGTGATCCTCAGCTGGAACTGAATCGGATCGGTCCGCTACTCCCGCATCATCATCGCGACGGCTTCGCGTTCGAGGTCGAGGTACGGCTCGCCGCTGACATCGACCGCGACACGATGGATGGTTCCGCCGGTGAAGCGCCACGGCGCCGTACCCGGATAGTCGGTGACGCCGGCGCCGCTGTCTCGCCCGATGCACAGACCCTCGCCGGCGAGCATGAACTTGCCGGGTTGTGTTCGGATGCGCGCCTCGCCGACCTTCTTGTCTGCGTGGTACAGCGACAACACACCCGTGGCCACGCCCGGCGGATCCTCGCCGTCTTTGTCGAACGACGCGGAGAGGACGAGATTGTCGCCGGTCGGTAGATCTTCGGTGGCGACCACCTCTTGCTCGAACATGCCGACGAAGCTGTAGTGGTAGTGCAGTCGGTTGTCCTTGACGTACAACGCGTGGCCGCCGAACGGTGATCCGTGCGCGAAGATCACGCCCTGCGCGCCGGGCCCCGGTATGTCGACCTGCGCGCCAATCGTGTACGAGCGGTTGCGAACGTTGACCGCTTGCGACTCGGGAACCTCGGCCATGTCCGGGTAGTAGACGTAGCGATTCCGCGCCGGACTCAGCACCGGTCGCGGGGTGAGGATGATCTCGAGCGCGCCGCGGTCGTCGAGCGGGAAGACCTCGTTCGCGCCGGCCTCCGCGAACCAGAGGTTCACCAGCTCCCGCAACTTGTCGGGCTGCTCGGCCGCGAGATTGTGGAGCTCCGATCGATCGACATCAGTGTGGTACAGCTCCCATTCGTCGTCGTTGAAATTGCTCCAGCCGCTGAGCGTCGGGTGCGTGGTGATGGCCTTCCAGCCGTCGTGCCAGATCCCGCGCGAGCCGAGCATTGAATAGAACTGGGTCGTGTGTGTCGTCGGCGCGGCCGCGTTATCGAAGCTGGAGCGCATGCTCACGCCGTCGAACCGGCTTTGCACGTGTCCGCCGATGGTCTCGGGCGCTTCGACTCCGAGCGCGTCGAGGACTGTCGGAACGAGATCGATCGCGTGGTGGTATTGCTCGCGGATCTCGCCGCGCGCCTTCATCCCGCTCGGCCACGACACGATGCACGGATCGCACGTACCGCCGTTGAACTCGTAACGCTTCCACATCTTGTACGGCGTGTTGAACGCCATCGCCCAGCCGTTGGGATAGTGGTTGTACGTCTTCGTTCCGCCGAGCTCGTCGATGAGCGCGAGGTTCGATGCCATGTCGTCGGGGATCCCGTTCCCGAACTTCATCTCGTTCACCGAACCGTTCGGGCCGCCTTCGCCGCTCGCACCGTTGTCGGACACGACGAGCACGAGCGTGTTTTCCCGTTCGCCGATCTTTTCGAGATAGTCGAGCAGCCGACCGATGTGATGATCGACGTGCGAAAGGAAGCCGGCGTAGACCTCGGCCATCCACGCGAAGAGCTTCTTCTCGTCGTCGGAGAGCGAATCCCATAGGAGGGTGTCGTCGAGCGGCGGGAACGGCAGGCCGCCGGGCCCGGTCCGCGTCGCCGACGTTCCGATCGGGTTGACGGGCGGCAGTTCGGTATCGGGCGGAACGATCCCGAGTTCCTTCTGCCGCGCGAGCGTGATCTCCCGCATCGCCTCGTAGCCCATGTCGAACTTGCCGCGGTAACGATCGATCCACTCGCGCGGCGCGTGGTGCGGCGCGTGGCATGCACCCGGCGCGTAGTACAAGAAGAAGGGCTTCTCCGGCGCGATCGCCTTGGCATCGTTGATGAACTCGATCGCCTTGTCGGTGATGTCGTCGGTGAAGTGGTAGCCCTCTTCGGGAGACTTCGGCTGGTCAACGGGATGGTTGTCGTAGACCAGGTCGGGGAACCATTGATTCGTCTCGGCGCCGAGGAAGCCGTAGAACCGCTCGAAACCGCGCCCCGTCGGCCAGTTGCGGCGCGTCGACGCCAGGTTCATCTCGTCTTCGGGGCAGAGGTGCCACTTGCCGACCGCGTAGGTGTTCCAGCCGAGCCCACCGAGGATCTGGGACAGCATTCCGTTCTCGGGTGGGATCGTCCCGCTCGCGCAAGGAAAGCCGACCGCGGCTTCGGTGATGCACGCCATGCTGTTGCGCGTGTGATTCCTGCCCGTCAACAAACACGAACGGGTCGGCGAACACAACGCGGTCGTGTGCCACTGCGTGTAACGCAGGCCGTCGGCGGCAATGCGGTCGAGGTTCGGTGTGTCGACCGGGCCGCCGTAACAGTTCAGCGCGGAGAAGCCGACGTCGTCGAGCACGATGTAGACAACGTTCGGCGCGCCGGCGGGCGCCTTCGGAGGTTCGAACGGCGCCCAGTCGGGCGTCGAGTCCCGGATATCGATGTTGACAGTGCCATTGAACGGCTTGGCCATTGCACAATCCTCTGTGTCGCGGACGAATCGCCGGGGTGACTTCCGTCCGCCTATGCGCCGAGGATCTTGGCCTTCTCCGCGGCGAACTCTTCTTCGGTCAGGATGCCTTGCTCGCGCAGCGCACCGAGTTGGGTGAGCTGTTCGATCGCCTCTTGCGAAGGCCCGACCGCCGGCGGCGCGGCGGCAACGGGTTGCGGCGCCGGCGCGGGCGCGGGCTCGGGTGCTTGGGCTTGACCGCGGCGCGCGACCGCGCCGCCCACCACGGCGGCGGTACCCACAACTGCGGTGGTACGGATCGCGGCACGAGCTAATGGTCGACGACGGAGCACGTAGCCCTCCTAGGTGTCTTGGTTAAACGGCTGCGGGTAGGTCCGCGAACACGACGCGGGCGATCTCGGCGGGAATCCGACCGCTGTCGACGAGGGCGCCGCCCGAGTCGAGAACCGCGGCGGCGAACTCGGTCGCCCAGACCGCTTCCCAAACCAGGAGCGCAGCCGACGAATTCGGTTCCAGCCCTTCGGCAACGACATCGACGTCGCCGGCACAGAGGATGCCACCGACCTCTCCGTCGAGCGTCCCGAACGCGACGAGCTCATCGACCTCGTCGTACTCGAACACGGCAACGGTGCCGTCTTCGTCTTTGCCGACGAACAGCAGATCGAGGAGCCGGATCGTCCGACTGTCGATCAGCCGCGCCAGCGCGGGCACCACGCCGCCGTTGAACTTGTTCCCGGGGAACGTCAACACCGCGTACTCAACCGGTCCGATTTCCATCGTCGCCTCCTGCCGTTCGTCGACTTCGAACGTACGGCTCGGCCGCGACGCGAAGGCTCACCCAGACCGGGTGAAGGAGGCTTGTTCGCTAGAGGTAGCGGTTGCGCTCCAGCCATCGGAACGCGAACGCGCCCCAGATCGGGGGTAGATAGAACGTCGCCAGTCGGTAGGAGATGACGCCGGCGAACGCCACCGTTTCGCTCACTCCGCCCGCGACCAGACCGGCAATGAGTGCGCCTTCGGAAACCCCGATGCCCCCCGGCACGGGCATGATCCCGGCCAGAAGTGCGGCCGACACGTTCACAACCAGCAGCGTCGCGAGGGGAACCGTCGTGCCGAACGCTTCGAGCATTATCCCGAGCGTCAACGCGAAGAGGATTTCCGTCGCGGCGTTGGCGAGGAGAAGCTGCGCGACCTGGGTCAGTGTCAGCGACGTCACCGTCTCGCGCACCTGCGAGGCGGCATCGCGGATGGCGTTCACGGCGGCGTGCCGCCAGCGCGGGACGCAGGCGACGGTCGCCACCGCAAGCAAAACGAACAGGACGAGCGCGACGATGATGCGATGTCCGCCCGAGGAGGAGCTGCGGTTGAACTGCAGATCGAGCGCGCCGAAGCCGGTGGCGAACGCGAGGAGCAACACCGTCATCTGCACGATGAAGCCCGCGACGCTGTCGAGCGCGCCGATGGAGAGTGCGGTCGCGGCGCGGAGTCCCTGGCGCTGAAAGAACCGCACACTCACCGCGACCCGACCGACCGTCGACGGCACCGCCAGGTTGATAAAGGAGATGGCGAGTTGCAGCACCGCGATCGGCCCGAACGGAATCGGCTTCGGGCTCGCGGCGCGGGTCGACGCGGCCTGGGTCAAACGGGGCGTTTGGCCGATGATGAGGCCGAGTACGAGCCAGCCCCACGCCGCGTCGCGGATCTGATCGGCGAGCTCGCGGAGGTCGAGACCGCTCAACGAGCTGAGCAGCGCGTACGCGGCGACCGCCAACAGCAGAACCCCGATGATGCCCCTACGCGTCACCCGGCGCAGGCGAACCGGCGCCGCGAGTTCGACGTCGACTGCCGCCGCGACGCGCGTGCGGAGCGCGTCGATATCCACATCGGCCGCCTTGGCGGCCCTCCGCAGCTCCGAGCCGAGCGCGGCATCCTGTACGTACGGAAGCACGGCAACGAATTCCGTCGCGCCGACCGCGGCGGTCGCGATCTCGACCGTCTTCGTTTCGCCCAGGGCCAGGGCGGTTACGACGAACAGCTGCGCGAAATCAGAGCGCCGACCATCGTCCGTCGTTGCGACCCGAGCACTTGTCAGATCGCTGATGACGATGTCGCCGCCCGCGGTGACCGCAAGCCGTCGGCCATCGATGTTGCCGTGCACGATCCCGGCATCGTGCAGCAGCGTGACCGCCTGCCACGCGTGCTCGAGCAGTTCGTCGGAGATTCGACCGAGCGGAACGTCCTGCAACGCCATTCCTTCGGCGTGCAAGACGAGGAGCGCGTCGTTGTCGGGGGTCTTCCCGGCGGTGACGACGCTCGGCACGCGCACGCCCTGCTGCGCGGCGCGGAGCAACAGAAATGCTTCGTGCTCGACCTGTTGCAGTCGGGTGAGCGTGAACGTCGCGTCGGAGTCGCGATACCAGAGCGCGCGCCACGCTTTGGCCACGACCTGAGAGTCGTACGCGTCGCGGCCGTAGATCTTCACGACGAGCCCGGCCGACTCGTCGATACCGAGGACTTCGAACACTCCTGAGCTCTGACGCGCCGCGGGCTCGAGTTTCGTCGCGCGCACGCCCATCTGCGCGAGCGAGAACCGGACCTGCTCCAAGCTCGGGCGTCCGGCGACGGAACCGAAGACCAGATGGACCACCGCCGCGGCACCCGCGCCGACGAACAACGCGAGCAACATGCCGGATGGAGTCGTGACGCCGAGGAGCATCGCGGCGAACGCACCGAACACGATGGTCCAGCGCCCGACCCGGCGGAACGGTCTCGTCAGATACGGCCGGATCGCGATGATCGCGGCGGTGGCGAGCGCGACTCGCAGCGACGGTATCTGCGTAGGCGGACCGGCGGCCCGTAGCGATGCGACGAACGAAAGGTGCGCGCCGATCGCGTGCGCGGTGAGGAGTTCTACCGCGGCGCCCACGATCAGAGCCGAGACCATGTCGCGGAGCGCGGCGACCTGTCCGCGAATCACAGCCGCGAGCACGAGGAGCAGCGCCCAGACGACGATCAGCGTCCAGCCCAATCTCCAGATGCCGTTCAAGAAGTCGGGAAACGCCGCGAAGAAACGAATCAGCGAGCTCTCGATCGCGGCGGGCGGGCGGGCGATGACCCCGAACGCGAGAATGCCGAGCACGCACTCCGCGAGCACCAGGACATCGCTGGCGCGCCGGGTTCGCGACGCGCGCCGGTCGGAGACGAAGAGGCGCAACCTCCCGGTGGGGCCGAAGGGCCTCCGATCGGCGTCCGGCGGCCCGGCGATCGAAGTGCCGACCGCGCGGCCCGGGACATCCGCGGCGACTCCCACGGCGCAAGTGTGCACCAAACCGGGCTACGCCTCGGGCATCACCGGCGCCGATTCATCGGATTCGAGCGGTCGACCGGCGACGATCTTGGCGCTCATCTTGAGCGCTTTGACGGCGCCGGTCGCGCCGGCCTGCACCGTGACGGCGAACGTCAGCAGGATCAGGCCCGGGATGAGGAGCAGCGAGGAGCCGAGCATCAGCACCGCGACCCGGCCGAGGACATACGGCGGCGTGCAGACCACCGCGCCGATGGTGCCGCCCATCGCGCTCGCGGCGAGCTTGTCGCGCCGCGAGTAATGCGTCGCGGTTTTGATTCCCAGTAGGCGGCCCGGGACCGCGACGTAACAGAAGGTCATGATGCCGATCGTGACTCCGGTCGCGAGACCGAACCACCGGGTTCCCCACCGGCTGAGCACCAAGGTCGAGACCGCGAGTGCGATACCGACCACGGCCCCGGATCCGAGGACGAATCGGGCGTGGGCCCGGACGCGCGCGAAGGCCGGTCGGATGACCGGGGGCGGAGGGCGCGGCGATGGCGAACGCGAAAACGGCGTTGAGATAAAAGCTTGCGGCCGTGATCGCGATGACGAGGACCGTCGCGGCCAGTAGCACCGCTCCGTTCAGATGGTGGAAGCCCCGGCCGTGCAGCACATGCGCTTTCAGATCGGCTGTCGCGAGCCATATCCACATGGCGGGCAGAATCTGGACCACGGTCAGTCGCCAATTCGTGACCAGTAGCTTCAGCCCGTCGAACAACATGATGAACGCGCCGACCACGAACGCGAGCGGAGCGAACATTCGCCGCGACTGACTCAACGCGACGACGGCGCTCTCGACCATCTGTTCGTCGCCGTCGCGGATGGCGCGCACCAGCCGCGTGATGCCATCGCGTAGGGTCGCCCACCGAGACGCGGCCGCGGCGCGGTTCACCTCTGCACGCTAATGCGTCGATCTCGGCGCCCGTCCGGTTACCGTTTCGGAGATGTTTCCCGCCGGCACCGAGGGAATCGCACGCCGCCACTTCGCGCTCGCCCTGTTGCGGGCCGGAGTCGAGTCTGCGTTCATCGTCACCGCGTACTTCGTACTCCCGATCAGCCAGCGCGAGCACGCCAGCATCTTGGTGAGAGTCACGGTCGGGGTGGTGTTCTTCGCGGCTGTCCTGGCCTACGAAGTACGGGCGATCATCCGCAGCCGGCACCCGATGCTGCGCGCCACGATCGCGATGGCACTGATCGTTCCACTGTTCCTCGTCGTCTTCGCGTGGTCGTACCTGACAATGTCAATGTCGGCGCCCGCGGCATTCGGCCAACACTTGACTCGCATCTCCGCGTTGTACTTCGCGGTGACGGTGTTCTCGACCGTCGGATTCGGCGATATCACCCCGCACACCGACGCGGCGCGGCTCGCGGTCATGGCGCAGATGATCGCCGACCTCATCGTCGTCGCGGTCGTCGTTCGCCTACTCCTCGGAGCCGCGCGCGGCGCGCTCAACGCACGGTCGGCAGCAGCAAATCCGAGCGCCACACCACCCTTCACGGGCGACTCGAAGTCGTGACGCCGTACGTCCCGGGCGACTAGCTGGGTTCGAGGGTCGGCGGCGCGGCCGGGCCGGATGGCGCGGACGGCAACCGCCAGAGCACGAGCTCCAGGATCGCGACCACGATCAGGATCAGCCCGATGCCCGCGAAGGTCAAGTCGGCGAACAAAACCACGGCCGCCGCGACCAGAAGTACGCCGACCTCCGCCACCCCGCGGTGATCACTCAACCACGATGCTCGAGTGAACTGGTCGCGTACCGAGATCGCGGCCCGCGACGGTCCGGCGAGAAACGCGGTGGCGGCAACGACGAGCCCGAGCGCGATACAGATCGCCGTCAATGTCCGGTAGCTCGAGAAGACTTGATGGACGATGTCCTGCGCGGCGGTCTGGTTCCGCGGAAGGACGATCCCGGAGAGGACCTGCTTTCCGATCGCGCGGCCCAGCGCGGGAAAGTCACGAAGGAAACGGCCGCGCCGAGTCCGAGCCAGATCGCGATCCGGCGCCGATCGGGCGCGACGAGCACGGCCCCGCCGATCAACAGCGCCGCGAGCACGACGAACGCAACGACCCCTTGCTGGAACCACTGCACCGCGCGCTGTACTGCCGTCAGCTGGCTCGCGTCGAACACGGCGATGGTGCCGAAGTCGTCGGGAATCGGGCGGTCGAGCGCGGTCGAGATCTTGGCGCGTACCTGGTCAGGAGTGAGGTCTTCGTTGAGCGCAGGAAGATGCTGAGAGAGCAATCCGTTTGTGCGCTGATCGATGCGTTGCAGTACTTCGACGAGCACCGGTATCAGGTCGATGACAACCTTGCCGTCCTGCGTCTTGAACGCTTTTCCGTTGCCCTTCAGCACGGCGAGAACGTGCTCGTGCAGCGTGGCGTTCGCGTTCTTCCAGAGCTCAGGGAACTCCTTGCTCGCGAAGAAGGCCTCGACCTGTTGCATCACGAACCCGTCGACCGCGCTCGAGAGAGGGCCCGCGAGCACCTGGCCCCGTTTCGGCAACGCGCTTTCGAGCAAGCCCTTCACGTCGACGACTTGCGAGATCTGATCGGTCGCCCAGGCCGCGAGCGCGGTCTGCACTTGCGGATCGTCCGCGATCGGCCCGACGGTTGCGACCCAGCGATCCGTGTCGAACGTCGTCCGCTTGAGCCAAATGCCAGTGACCGCGATCGTGCTCATAAGTGCCGCGAGCACGGCGAGAACCGCGGCGATGATCCTTCGGGGCCGATGTCTGCTCTCGCGGCTGACGTCGGGCGGGGCGTCGACCGCGGTCGTTTCGCTCACTGTTGCCTCGTCGGGACTCATCAGCTGGGAACGTACTCGCGCATGTCTTCGAGGACATCACCCATGCACGCGCTACGCAATCACCCGGCGCGGATGAGGTCGCGATCGCGGCAACACGGAAGAATCCTGATGGCCTGGCCACGGATCAATCTGTGATTTGAATGAAGGGAAAGCGCACATGTCGGACGACTCGCTATCGGAGCTCGCACCCGTCGACTACGTCATCGTCGAGTTTCCGGCCGGAGCCCAGTACTTCACCGGAGAGGTCGCCGATGAGCTCGTCGCGCTCGTCGACTCGGGAAACATCCGTGTCATCGACGTGCTCATTCTCGTGAAGGACGACGACGGCGGCGTCGAAGTCATGGAGCTCTCCGACATCGACGACCTCGGCCCGTTCCAGGCCCTGCAAGCCGAGCTCGCACAGTTCTTCGCCGAAGAAGACATCGAACTCCTCGCGGCCGTGATGAGCCCGGGCAGTGTCGCGGGCGTCGTCGTGTACGAGAACCTCTGGGCCGCCCCATTCGCAGCTGCCGTTCGGCGCGCCGGCGGCCAGCTCATCGCCAACGGCCGCATTCCCGCCGACGCGATCCTCGCGGCGCTCGAAGCCGAGATCGCCCTCGAAAACTCAGGAGCCTGACATGCCGATCGCACCCGGACGCCGAGGACACGTAGGAGTCGTGCGCGCCCCCATCGCCAAAGCCGCGGTAGTAACCCGAGCCGTCACCCCGGGCCCGGCTCCGGTCGCCAAGGCCGCCGTTGTCGGCGCGGCGATCACTCCCGGTCGTCGCCGCCGCATCTGAGCGACGAGGTCATCCTCGGCGCGACCTCAGCCGGACCCGGCCAACAGCGCCGTGCGCGTGCGCTGGACGATCTCCTCGACGGGTCGAGCTCCGCCGGCTGACTGCAATTCATCAGCGCGATCCGGACCGACCTCTTCGACCAGCCGATCGCGCGTCACGAGCACGGCATCGTGCAGCGTCGACGACATCGGCGCGACGGCGAGCATCGCGTGAGCTTCGATGGCACCCAGGAGCTCGACTGCGAGTTCGGTCTGCCCGATGCGATGCAACGCGATCATGCAGCGAGACAGCGTGTGCCATTGCTGCGACCATTCGCCGGCGCGGTACCAAAGCCCGACGGTCTCCGCGAGGCCTGCGCAACCCTCGTTGATGTCGCCCCGGTGCACGAGCAGCCCACTCACTTCGGTGCGCGCAAAGGCGCTCATCCAGCGGTTGCCGGCCGAGCGGGCGAGCCGATCGGCGGTGGCAAATCCTTCCAGCGCATCTTCCGGTAATCGGGCCGAGAAGCCTTCCGCGACCGCGGCCGACGCCAGGTCGGTCGGCGAACAGGTCTTCGCCGACTCAACATCCGCGCGGCGTACCAACGCGGCTGCTTCGTCGTAATCGCCGACCGAGCTCAGAGCGACGGCGGCCATGTAACACGCGTGTACCAACCGCGACTTGTCGCCCGAAGCCTCGGCGAGCTCGAGTTGACGGGCCGACTCCACGTTGCCTTCGTCGCTGCGTCCGACGATGTACAACACGTTTCCGAGAACCCGCTCCGCGAGACCGCTCGGAGGCGCATCGAGCGCCTCCTCCAGCCGACGGGTCTCGTTGGCCAGCTCGACCGCGAGGTCGAACTCGCCCCGTACCCACGCGCCGTAGGCGTACATGCCGGTCAGCGTCGGCGCGAGCGGGTGGTCGAGACCGCCCGGCACGCGGCACGCGGTGTCGGCCCACGCGAAGACCTCGTAACGCATCGCGCGCATCGCGAAGTCGCGCAGTGACGCAATGATTCCGAACGCGTCGTCCAACGCGCCGACGTCGAGGGCAAAGCGTTGTGCGGATCGAAAATCGGGGAACGCCGACTCGGCGCGCTCGACACCAACCACTTCCGCGGGTCCGTGGAGGTCGCGCGCCACGGTCGCGGCTTCGGCGGCGAAGTGTGATGCGTGGTCGGCGTACAGCTCCGCGGCTCGTTCGTCGCCTAGGCGTTTGCGGCCGTAGTCGCGGAGCGTTTCGAGAAGCTCGTAGCGAGCTCCGCCACCGACGTCTCGGCGTACCGTCAGCATCGATCGCTCCCCGAGCCGCGTCAGCAGGTCGAGCGCGTCCCCGGAGCTGCACATGCGGCCGGCGGCGGTGAGATCGAACGACCCGGCGAACACCGAGAGATTCGTGAACAGCTCCTGCTCGTCGGGTTCGAGCAGGTCGTACGACCAACTGATCGTGTCGTGCATCGCGCGATGCCGCGGGTCGCTCCCGCGGCGCATCGCCTTCAGGAGTCCGAATCGTTCGTCCAAGCGACGGGCGATCTCGGCGACGCCCAGCGTCCGTGCGCGCGCCGCCGCCAGCTCGATCGCGAGCGGAATGCCGTCGAGGCGCCGGCATATCTCGACGACGACGGGCGCCGTCGTCTCGTCGAGTACGAACGAAGGATCGGCGGCCCGAGCGCGCTCCACGAACAGCGCGACCGCGGGAATGCCGGTCGGCTGCGGATCGACCTCGTCGCCCGCGCGCGGTCGCGAGCGGCTCGACCGACCACACGTGCTCACCCGGCACGGCCAATGGCTCGCGGCTCGTAGCGAGCACGGAAACTCTCGGCGCTTCCTGCAGGACTCTGCACACCAACGCGGCCACCGGCTCGATCAGATGCTCGCAGTTGTCGAGTACGAGCAGGCTTTCGCGAGGGCGCAACATCTCCAGGATCGCGTCCTCGATCGAGCTGCTCCGACGGACGTTCACATCGATCGAGGTTGCGACCGCGTCGAGCGTCGCGTTCTCGTCGACGACGCGCACGAGCTCGACCAGGATGACGCCGTCGGCGTAACGGGCCGCGACACTGCGCGCGACCTCGAAACCAAGCGCCGTCTTGCCGACACCTCCGGGTCCGACCAGCGTGACGAGCCGATGCGTGACCGCGGCCTCGACGAGAAGGCCCATCAGTGATTCGCGACCGATGAGCGGTTGCACGGTGACCGGCAGACGGGCACCGACCACCGACGCCGTCGGTCGTTCGGGCGCGGGCTCATCGACGACCTCGACTGCCGCGACGAACTCGTAGCCCCGCCCGTGCACCGTGCGGATGACCGACTGACGGCTGCCGTCGTCACCCACCGCTTGGCGCAACGACTTGATGCGCGTGGTCAGCGCCGACTCGCTCACAAAGCGGTCGCCCCAGACCTCGTCGAGCAACTCTTCTTTGCGGACCACCGTGCCGCGGTGGAGCGCGAGATACGCCAGCACATCGAACACTTGGGGCTCGACCCGCACCTCGGCGCCGTCGCGTCGCAGAACCATCCGGCCCAAGTCCAGTTCACAACTCGCGAACCGAAGAATCACACGTGGCTCCGTCCTCGGACGCACCGGCGTTTCTCAGCCGTCCGGCAAGCGTAGGTGCGCGCCGTACACGGAACCAACGGTCGCCGCCGAACGGCACTGGCGCTCGGCTCAGCGCCCGCTCACTTCGGCTAGGAACGAGATGGCCATGGTCGTGAAATCCTGGACCATGGTCTCGGCGGCCGCGGGCTCCAGTTGGATCGCGGTGAGCATGAGGCTGTCGAGCAACGAGAGGATCAGGAAGATGCCGCGCTCGGCGGTGGCGCGGTCGTCGACGAGGCCGAGCTCGACCGCGTGTCCCGCGAACACGTTGGCATTGTGTCGGCTGTCGGCGAGATCGAGCGCGCTCAGCTCTGCATCGGCCTGAATCGCCACTCGCAGTCGAAGGCGGAACGGTTCGTCGCGATGAAGGTGCCAGTACGCAGTGATCGAGTCGCGGACGAGCTCTTGCAGCGGCACATCGGCGTCGACGAGCGGCGCGACGAACATCTGTTGATTGAGCTCGAGCACACCGAGCGACAGCTCGCGCAGGATCGACTGCTTGTTCGGGAAGTAGCGATAGACCGCGGTAACGCCCATCCCGGCCCGCTCGGCGATATCGGTCATCGACGGGGGTTCGATCCCCTGCTCGGCGATCAGCGCGGTCGCGGCGGAGAGGATGATGTCGACGCGTTCCCGACTGCGCGCCTGCTCCGGGCGGCGACGAATCGGGCGCTCGGCAGGCATGGTTTGGACACTAGCCAAGACGTGAGCTACCTTCACGTTCCTAACGTGAAGGAGTCTCACGTTGAGGGAGGTCGCGGTGCCCGCTTCGGTTGTGCCCGAACAGGAACTACTCGATGTGGCGGTTGTCGGCGCCGGCCCGGCGGGGCTCTGTGTGACCCGTCGCCTCGCCGCGACCGACGCCGCATTCACGGTGTTCGAACGCAATGCCGACGTCGGCGGCATTTGGAACATCGATGCGCCCGGCTCGCCGATGTACGAGTCCGCGCACTTCATCTCCTCGAAGACGCTTTCGGGCTTCCCCGATTTCCCGATGCCCGAGAAGTACCCGGACTACCCGAACCACCGCCAGATCCTCGACTACATCCGTTCCTACGCCGATCACTACGACCTTCGTCGTCATATCCAATTCGACACGAGTGTCACGCGTGCCGCGCTCGACACTGACGGGCGTTGGCAACTCGAGCTGAGCGACGGCCGGTGCGTTCGGGCCCGCTACCTGGTCGGCGCGAACGGCGTGACGTGGGAGCCGAACGTCGTTATGTGGCCCGGTCAGTTCGACGGCGAGATCCGCCACTCGAACACGTATCGCGACCCGAGCGAGTTCGCGGGCAAACGCGTTCTTGTGATCGGGGCCGGCAACTCCGGCGTCGACATCGCGTGTGACGCGGCGTTCGCGGCCGACCAGGCGTTCTTGAGTGTGCGCCGCGGATATCACTTCATCCCGAAGCACATCTTCGGTACGCCCTCCGACGTGTTCGCGCACAACGGACCCAAGCTGCCGCATTGGCTCGAGGTGCGCGCGGTTCGGCGGGATGCTTCGGTTGATGAACGGGGACCTCACGCGCTTCGGCCTGCCCAAGCCGGACCACCGCGTGTTCGAGTCGCATCCGCTGCTGAACACGCAGATACTGCATTACCTCGGTCACGGCGATTGCATCGCGAAGCCCGACGTCGCTTCGTTCGACGGGCCCGACGTTGTGTTCGCCGACGGCACGCACGAAAGGATCGACCTCGTCATCGCCGCGACCGGCTATCACCACGCGTGTCCGTACCTCGACGACGGGATTCTCGAAATGCGCGCCGGTCGGCCCGACCTTTACCTCGGCATGTTCGCCCGGAACCACGCCAACCTGGCCGTACTCGGCTTCGTCGAGTTCGCGTCGGCCGCGTACGCGGACTTCGACGCGATGGCGGAACTGATCGTCGCCGACGCGACGGCCGCACCTGGATCCGTGGTGCAACGCCGGTTCGCAGAACTGAAGGCGAACCACCATCCCGACCTCAAGGGCAAGCACCACTACGTGAATTCGGAACGCCATGCGAACTATGTCGAGGTCGACACCTTTGCGCGGACGATCGCGGAAGTGAGTGGGTACGTACTCGATGGAGTGCCAATGCCTTCGCAATCCGCCGGAGGTCGGAGCGCGGCGCGCTCACTCCTTCATCGGGCCGCGGCAGTAGTCCGATGAACGACCGGAGATCGGCGGCCGCGGTCACCGGCGCGGCGAGCGGCATCGGACTCGAGGTCGCGACCCGCCTGCACCGACGCGGATGTCAGGTCATCGCCATCGACCGCGACGCCGACCAACTTCGGACTGCAGCTGATCGCATCGGCGCGGGCACCGTCAGCATCGAGTCCGACCTCGCCGATCGCGGCGCAGTTGGCGGCGCTCGTCGCCGAGCTCACCACCACGTGGCGCGACACCCTCGACGTGGTCGTTTGCAACGCCGGCGTGATCGCGCCGGGCGACCTCGTCGACATCGATCCGGCCATGATCGACCTCCAGCTCGACGTGATGTTGCGCAGCGTGATGCATCTCACTCGCGCCGTGCTCCCGCAGTTCCTCGAGCACGATCGCGGGCACGTGCTGGCGACCGTCTCGATGGGCGGCATCCTCGCGCTGCCTACCTCCGCGACCTACTCCGCGGCCAAGGCCGGGCTGCGCGCCTTCCTCGCGGCGGTGAACGCGGAGGTGTACTCGACGGGAGTGCACGTGAGCGGCATCTATCCGAGCGCGGTCGACACCCGAATGCTTCGCCAGGAAGCGACTGGAGGTGGGAGCGCGCTGAACTTTCTCGGCGCGGTACAAAGCATCGACGCCGTCGCCGACGCGTACGAACGGGCGCTCGAACACCACCGACTCGAGAACTACGTGCCGTACTCCGACAGCCTGACCGCGCGCTTCCTCAACACGTTCCCCGCACTCACACCCAAGCTGCTACCGGTCGCGAACCGCATCGGGGAACGAGGCCGACGCCGCTACCTCGCAACGCGCCGCGACTGACTTGGACCGGCGGGCGCGGCAAGGCAAACTCGCGCGATGACGACACAACAATTTTCGCGCGAAGAGATCATGGCCGCGTACGAGGCAATCGTCGCGGCCGGCGACGCGGGCGACTGGAGTCGTTGGGCCGATCTCCACACGGTCGACTGCGTCTGGAACGAGCACAACTTCGGCCTCATCGTGGGCCGCGACGCGATTCGCTCGAAGATCATCGAGCTGATGGCTCCAGTGCCGATGATGACGTTCCCCGTCGAGTGGGTCGCGATCGAAGGCAACCGTGCCGTGTACTACCCCTGGCAGGTACTGCCCGATCCTGCAGGCGGCGACGAGGTGTACCGCTTCGGGTGCGTGACCATCCTCGAGTACGCCGGCGACGGACAGTTCTCGTACCAGGAAGACGTCTACAACCCGCGCGACGGCGAAGAAGTGTTCGGACGATGGCTCGCGACCGGCGGCGAGCTCGCGGCCCCGCCCGACGCGCTCGGCCTCTAGTCAGCCGGCGGCGACGACGACACCTCATAGAGCGGAACCAGAATCCGCGCGCTCGCCCGGCTAAACGTCGTCGAAACAACACCGCACCGGAGGTGAGGCGGCTCGAGCCGAAGACTTCTACGTCGCGAGCGTTCCTTCGTACTGATACTCGATCACCCGCGAAGCGCGAACGAGCAGCGAGATGACCGTTGGCATTGACCGCGATCGAGAGCTATCGACCACGAATCTCCGATGCTTGGGTACGAGAGTGGCACGGCATCGTGGCGTGACACCCGCTACGCGTTGTAGGTCCAGGTCTCCATTCCCTGCCCATCGGTGCCACCTGACACGACGAACCCCGCCCTATCCGCGATCGTCATGGCGGCTTCGTTGCGGTTGCGAATGTGGGCACGAACGAGAGTCGCGCCCGAGTCCACGAGGTAAGTACGCAATGCCACAAGTATCTCCGCCCCGTACGCGGCGCCCCATTGGGATCGGAGAACAACCACGAGCGAAACCTCTGCTTCTGCTCCGCCCTCGACGGTCATAGCAACCGCAACAGCGTCACCATCGACCGACCGAATCGCCCAACTGCTCCCGCCCAACTCGGACGTCGCTTGAATCCACCGAACGACATCAGCGGGGCAAGCCGGCGGCGCCAAAGCTCGCGTGACTACACCCGCGTTCATCAATCCAGCAGGAGGTGCATGCGTTCGAAACCAGATCCAGAGTTCAGGATCTGCAAGTTCTGCAAAGTCGTGGGCATCAGACGGAACGAGCGGGCCGTAGACCAACCGTGCACTGTCGAACATCTCGAAGTGGTCCAAGTCCAGCGGTAACTACCGGGCGCCGACCGGCTGCCGCGGCGGCACCGGATATTCGTCCCAGACCCTGCCGTCGAGCATTCTCCCGCCCGACTTCGGGGTTCGACCGCCCCACTGCTTGAAGAAGAACGGAACATGCGCGTCGACGCAGTCGTCGCGGATGCTTCGGATCCACTCGCCCTCGACCGGCCGTGCGCCACCACCGCTTTCTCCACCAACGATGAGCCATCCGATGTCGTCCAGCGAGATACGCACTGGTCCAAGAAGTGGCTCGAGTGAGAGAAACCTAACGGCCGCCGGCACGGTACGAAGGTGGTCAGCCCGGAACGCGTAGTCCTGATTCTCGATGGACACGCCCATCCAGACGTTGTCCGGCCAATCGAGTTTCGGCGCCAGCTTCGACAGTCGCTGAGAGCGCTTCGTGAGGATTTGGTACGTGTGTTGCGGCGTGTCCGACATCACGGCAAACACCTGCGAGATGAAATTCGAGAGGCACGTCGGGGTGGAATAGATCACTCATCGAATTCACGAACACGGTGCGCGGCGCTGCCCACGAATAGGGGGCGACGAGAGCATCGTCGTGAAGCGTCAACGCGAATCCCGGTCCCGAGGTTCTCGGATCTCCGTCGCGCTGATACTTCGCTTGTCTCATCGCCTTCAACCGGCGTGCGAGGGTCAGTGCATAGCAATGGTCGCACCCGGGTGACGTCTTGTTGCAACCCGTTGTCGGATTCCACGTCACCTCGGTCCACTCGATCGAACTCGCAGCCACGGTTAGATCTCCTTCCGCTGAGGACCGACGCTCACCATTGGATATCCCGCCAGCCGGGGAGGTCGAAGCCGAGCTCGTCGCGCCAGCCAGCGTGCAGATCTTCGTACATCGGGCGCTCTTCCGGCACGTCAAATAGTGCTGGCGCGCGCTTGACCACTCGCGGTCGCTCTTGTGCCCACTTCATGATTGAGCTACCTGCCGGATGATCCGTCGCGAAGATCATCACGTACAACTCACCACGGCTGTTTCGGATCGGACGCGCGAGAAGGTACTGGTAGCCCAACGCCGACAGACGGTCCATGTAGAGGAACGTGTACGCCTGCCGGGCATCGGCGGGAGTGATCTCACCATCACGCCTCGCCTGTCGTATGCGCTCCCAAGGTCCCGACGATCCGTAGAGCCGCGCAACCCGGTGCTCGTTTGTGGCGGCGTCTTCGGGCCTCGCGAAGTCCCCGAGCATTCTCTGCAGACCGCTGGTCGAGAGCAATATCCACATCTCAACCTTGTACGGGCTCTTGCCGCGCTTGTGGTCGGCGAGAAGCTGGACCGTCCTCCAGTCAAGCTCCATACCGTCGGGATCAAGGAAGGCGAACGTCGCCGCTTTGGGCGACGAGCGAGCGAGCGCATCGTGCATTAGCACGTTGCAGTCGCCCTCGAAAACCTCGATGTTGCGGCCCGGCCGCGCGGCCTGCAGAGCGCGCAGTTGTTCGGCGCGCTTGCGGCGCATCTCGAACAGCGCGACGTAGGTGAACGGCGGCGAAACGTCGAGCGCGATCTCGGCAGACCCTGGAAACTGTTCACCCGTCGTCGAGAGAACGTTGATCGTGTCGCCCGCGAACGCGTCGATATATACCCGGTTCGGAGCCGACTGAGCCGCCGTGGCGAAGGTCTGGATGTAGTCAGAGAAGATCGAGATCTTCTCGAATGAGTGGGGCTTCCACTCACGCATGGCACGTCATCCCCGATAGCGAACGTATGTTCGTATATTCACGAACACTACTCCAGGTACCCGCAACCACGGATCGACCGGTTCAGTCTCGCGGGCGAGGAGCAGCTAAGTGACTGCCCGGCCCGCGGGTACAGCGGCATGGCAGCGCCGAAGCGTCGGAGCGCGTTGATGCGATCGGCGCTCGCCGGCAAGGCGTGCTCACGAGCGTGCCCTGATCGGTGAAACGTCGTGTACCGGAAGTTGCCGAGCCGTCCCGGTCGTCCTCCGAGCAGATCACGACCGTCATCACGTCCGCGTCATCGACCTTGTGCACCAACTGCGACCCGCGCAGCGTCAACGATGGACCAGAGCGGAGTCTCGAGCGGAGTGAAATAGACACGACGATCGCCAGGGGTCGCTTCGTGTCTCATCAACATGCGAAGCTCGACGAGTCGTGCAAGTTCCTGAGCGACGTTTGCGGAGTCGTAACCCGACCCGTCGGCGGCCTCCTTGAGGAAGAAGGACGTTCCCTCTGGCCTTGCACGCACCCAGAGCGCGATCGGAAGCCGCATCGCTCGACCGAAGAGACGATCACCGAGGGCTTCCGAGCTGATACTAGAATTCAGAATTTACAATGTACTATAGGACTTGTGATGACACCGCAGGATGACAACAGTCGCACCGTGCCTTTCGCCGATCCGCTCGAGGAACTCGTCACGGAAGCGGCACGCCTCGCTCACGCCGACACGGGGGATCGGTTGTTAGGCGCTGCGGCGCTCGGCGACGAGCTTGAGCATCGGCTCACAAACTCAGAGGCGCTCCTGGAGATATCGCGACGGGTCGTGAGCATCGCAGAGCGGCTCGAATGCGAAAGCCTCTACGGCGCCTCCCTCGTCGGCGAACGCCTGAGCGCCGCAGCGGTGGCAGACCGATCGAATGGCCTCCACCTCTACTCGCGATCTGGCCCACGCCTCGACGCTCAACGTGTGCTCATCGTCGACGGGATCGTCGCTACTGGCGCCTCGATCAGCCAATCTGTTCGCGAAATCGAGTCACGCGGATCTAATCCAGTCGCCGCGGCGGTCGTTTTGGACGCCAGAGGCGAAAGGCAGGCGCAGCTAGAAACCGACGTCGTCAGCTTGCGCCGCTAACGCGAACGTATTGCCGCCACGGCGACCGCCGCCGCTTCAACATCTGAAATGTTCTCGAACATATCTGAAATAGCGGTCATCGCCGCTTTCTTGTCGGTTGCGCCGAGGGCATCTGCAATCTGCTTCCCTACCAACGCAATGGTCGCCGGCACCCCGCTAAGGTCGGCGACTGAGAGAACTACGCCCTCCACGCGCGTACGCGCGATCACGTTGTTGTCAATGCGCGACTTTGCGAAGTAGTCGGCGAGTTTGACGGCGACCACGTCGGCCGCGTCGTCGGGAAGCCGCGATGCAAGCCAGCGTTCAAGCGCCGCGAGTGCTTGCCCGTCAGACGCCTGGGCGTCGGCCGACCAGCCGTCCTCGGAAATCACTTTTGTGCCGTCGTCATCGTCGTCGACAACGATGTAACACAACGATGGAAGGCCCTTGCTGCTTGTCACGTGAACACCAATCGCGCGCACGAATCAAACCTACACTTATTAGGTGACTGCTCCCTTCGCAGGACGCTACGAGCGCATCGAAGAGCTAGGGCGCGGAGACTTCGGGGTTGTCTTTCGCGCCCAAGACATGAACCTCGGCCGCGAGGTCGCGCTAAAGGTTCTCGAACGGGGAAGCACCGAGCTTGCTACGGCGGTCACTGAAGCGCGAGCTCTCACGACGGCGAGTTCGCCGTGCGTCCTCGGGGTTATCAACGCCGACATACACAACGACATCCCATACCTAGTGACCGATGTCGCCGCATGCGGTTCCGTCGAGGACCATCTTGGACCATTCGGCATTGACGGAGCGCTCGCCATCAGGCTGCTGCGAGATGTTCTAACGGGCCTGACTACGTGCCACGCGCGTGGCCTGCTCCACCGCGACATCAAGACCAGCAATATCTTCCTTCGGACCTCGGATGATGCGTGCCTCGGGGACTTCGGCGTTGTCTCCGCCATGGACGCCGACGGTCGGTCAACGGTCGATGGCGGTTCAGCCATCCGACCGCCGGAAGCACTCGCGCACGGCTTTATGGATGTGCGCTCTGACATCTATCAAGTCGGATGCGCCGCATACCGCATGGTCACCGGCACGAACCCCTTCGCAGACAACAACGCAATCGAGGCAAACCGCTACGAACGAGTCCGTGACCTTGCTCCACACATTCCGGCCCCGTTGGCCCGCGTGATCGAAAAGGCCGTGCGATCTGACCCTGACGCACGATTCCAGACGCCAGGCGAAATGGCCACGGCTTTGGCGCGGGTCCGGCGCATACGGCCCGTCTGGAGACGCGTAGCACCGCCCCACTATGCCGATGAGTTTTACGTGACGATCCCCACCGGCATCGAGGTGACGGTGGTGAACGACGGCCGCATCTGCAAGATCGACGCTTGCAGGACCCCCTCCGGTCGTCACGTCGCACGTGGAGAGAGGCGGGTGTCAATGCGGCATCGTGCCGTCGAGCTCCGGAGCGTGTTCGATGACATAGGACGTTGAGCGGATCCTGCCAGTCGCCACGGGCGATGGATTCGCCCGACTCGCCCTTGATACTGGTCAGTCGCCTGACCGTGGCGACGTCTCGACACAGAAAGGTGCAGCACGGTTGACACGTGAGAACGGCTGCAATACCTGGGGCGTCAACAGCATTCGCCATGCCCCCGGGCTTCGAGAGTGGAGCTCCTGGGACGGTATTCCAACCAAGAACACCAGGTAGAGCTGCTCCAACGCATTCTCAGTTTACCGCAGACCGGACAAAAGCGACAGGCGCCGGGACGGCCGAAGCAGAAGCAGGTCCGGCTCTCTCCTGCCGACATCGACCGCCTGATCGAGCTCTACCTGGCCGGCAAGGAGATCAACGACCTGGCCACGCAGTTCGAGATCAGTCGGACCACGGTCATGAAGCACGTCGAACGAGCCGGCGCTCCACGACGTCGTGGTGTCATCGTCGAGCACCTCGACGAGGCCCGAAAGCTGTACGAGCGGGGCTGGTCACTGGCCAGGATCGGCAAGTACTTCGGTGTCGACCCCAACACCGTTTGGTACACGTTCCGGAAGCTGGGAATCCCTAGACGGGATTCGCACGGACTCGGCTGAGCGCCTAGGTCTTGCTCTTCTGTTGGTCGGCGACTGAGCTCTGTTCGCGTTGAAGCACTTGCCGGGTCGCGATATCCAGCAGTGCCTGCGCCATCTTCTTGGCATCCGGCGCCGGCGCGATGGACTGCTCGCACACGGATGCTTCGGCCTCGTTTGTTGGTAGGTCCCCACGCTCCCGTGACGACGTAGTCGCCGTTTGGCCACCGATAGGCGCCCTTCGGCAATCCGATTGGGTGGCCGGCGCGAGACTTTCGTCTTCGCTTCGCCATGTCTCCTCCTTTCTCCCACCGGAAAGAAGGACACGTGCTGACAGACGGTTATCCGAAATTCGCGATCGCTTCGACTAGGGCCTTGAGGCTTTCGGGCATGTCGGTTAGTAGCGCGTCGGATGAGGCGTTGTGGTACGCCGCCAGATTCTTCGACCTGATGGGCGAGTTGAGCTCTTGCATCTTTGCGGCGAAGCTCGGCCAGCCTTCGAGTTCAGATTCGAGATCGTCGTGGAAAAGTGTCCATGCGTCGGTGACTGTGGTTTCGGACCTATACGTGAATGGTTCGGCGCCGATCAAGGTGGTCGAAGTTGGCAGCCATTCGAGTAGCGCGTTGGTGCTGGCCTCATGGGTCTGGTCTGCCTGTTGCTGCTTCGCAGGATCATCGGTGTTTCCACGAGCGGCGCCGAGCGAATCGGTGTCAGCGACCACGTAGACCTTGATACCCAGTGAGTTGAGAATCTCTCGTGGAATCCGGATGCTTCCCTGTCCCCCAATCGCCAGGACTGCGATGCCTAAGGCGTCCAGGGGCTGTTCGAGTCGTTCAGCGATTGTCTCGATGACGACGCGATCGGTATCGCCTTCGACGAACACGACTGCATCTGCGAAGAAGCCTTCTGAGAAGGTGCGCGGAAGCTCCTTCTCGACTGTGCGAAGAACGGCGTCTTCGGGTTTGCCCGCGGCCGTTGCGATCTCGGCTATAGACGAGGATGCAACTGAGGTAGAGCCCCGTTCGAGCGTGAACCTTCGGAGGGACGCGAATTGCTCCGGAAGTACGAAGTATGGGCTGTGGGTCGCGAGCATGACCTGCGTGTCTGCTCGGTTGGCGAGGAGCGCGAGGACTCGTGCGAAGTGTCGCGCCCGGACCGGATGCTGATAGATCTCCGGCTCTTCAATCGCCACGATGAGCGCCGGAAGCTTGGCGAGTTCGGAAGCAAGCTGCTCGTTGACCTGTTCTTCTTCGAGCCCCGACTGCTCCAGCTGCGCCTTGACCAGCGCCTCGTCAGGTACTCGAGCCTGCAGCATCGCGATCATCACGGCGCGTTGGACGCCATGACCTTGACGCGAAACGTCCTTCCGTTCGCCGTCAATTGTCACGTCAGTGAGAACTGATCCATCACCCTTCAACGACCATGCGGGTGGTTCTGATGTGAACTCCACGCTCGCTTTGGGGACGAGGTCGGAGAGAAGCGCATTCACGCGTTCCGTGTGAACCTTCGTGGCTCCATCAACTGCCGTCTTGATCGCAGTTTCGAGTGATGCGATCTCGCTCGCGTGTTCTGTTTCCCACTTAACCCGCGCTGTGGTCACGGCACCGGACATCAAACTTCCGATGAGCTCCTGGAGAGCAGACCCACGATTGGTCGTCCCGACTTGTCCTGCAAGATCTGCAGAAGCGGGGATCAGAACGAAGCGCACACGCTTCGCGAGGGTGTGCTCGCCAGTTATCCCAAACATGTGAGTAGCGTCACCGGACTCGACTTCCTCGAGCTGCGAGGCGTTTTGCGGATCAGCTTCCCATGCGTCTAAGGCGGCCTTAATTGCGACTACGGTCGTCGCTGCCGGTAGGCCATCGCACTGTTCCCGGGCAGCGTTGTAAAGTGCTCGTGCTTCGTCGGCCCTGACTGCGGGTGCACGAATCGCCGCAAATCCCGGGCCTTGTTGAGAGTTCCCAAGGAGCTTCTCCTTCTGGTCGATGGCATTCCACGTCCGGCGAAAGCTTGCCGTCGTGCCTCGGCCGTACTGCCCCAGAATGGCTCGGTCTTCGTCCGTGAGATTGCCGAAGGTCACCTCTACATCGATCTCGTCATGTGTGATACCAGCCGCCTCAGTAACAGTCGTCGAGTGCACGTCATCTGCAGCCGGCACCGTGCCGTTGAAAAACCAGTTGAGGGCGTACAGCAGCGACGATTTCCCGCTTCCGTTGGCCCCGACGAGTGCCATGTAGTCAGGAACCTCAATAGTGAGGTCTTCCAGACATCTGTATTTACGGACTCGTACTCTTTGAATTCTCATCCCGCCATTTTTCCTTAGGCTTCATTATACGCCCGCTTAAATTGACGTCGAGAAACAAGAACGATACGGGTGTGCCGCAACTGTTGTGATCGGCACTACGCGGGCTCGAGTGCTGACCCCTTCCATCTGTAAGGGCGTTGTCGAGACGACAGCACATGAAGCGCGCGACCTTGGCGGACTCCAACCGCTGCAACAGGGGTAGGAACGCAAAACCGCTGGTCAGAAGACCAGCGGCGATCGGGTGGTGCGGCACTCTGTAACAGATGTACCAATTGTCATAGTTGGTGGAGCTCCTGGGACGTTATTCCAATCAGGAACACCAGGTAGAGAAGCTGCACCGGATCCTCAACGCACCAAGAACCAGACAAGAGCCGCAGCCCAAGCGTCAACGTCAAGCCCAAGTCCGGCTCGAGCCCGATGACGTCGATCAGCTGATCGCGCTCTACTTGGCTGGCAAGGAGATCAACGAGCTCGCTACCGACTTCAAGATCAGCCGGACCACGGTCATGAAGCACGTCGAACGAGCCGGCGCTCCACGCCGACGTGGCGTGATCGTCGAGCACCTCGAAGAAGCCCGTCGTCTCTACGAGCAGGGCTGGTCCCTCGCCAAGGTCGGTCAGCACTTCGGCGTCGACCCCAACACGGTTTGGTACACGTTCCGGAAGATGGGAGTGCCGAGGCGCGACTCGCACGGTCGAGGTGGAGGATCTATTTCTCGATTTTCGGCTGTTGGTCAGTCGACTCTCGCTGGTCGCGCTCCAGCATCTGCTGGGTCACGATGTCGAGCAGTACTTGCGCCAGCTTGTTCGCGTCCGGCTGACCGCGATGCACTGCCGTGATCCGAAGCCGGCGACCACGCCTGTTCGGTGGTCCCCACGAACGCTCGACGACGTAGTTGCCGCTCGGCAGGCGGTACGCACTCTTGGGCAGAACGTTGGGATTGTTGGCTCGAGGCTTTCGTTTCGCCATCTCTCCTCCTTTCTCTCTCCCCTGGAATTGTGCTCTTCGGGATGTCTGTAGGCACAACAACCTTGCGCGACCCATGGTCACGGTGCTCACTCGGCATAAAGTCCTGGTCAAACGTGCTATACTCCAAACATGGCAAACAAGTCGCAGACAGCATCGCAAACAGCGTCCCCCGGTTCGCCGAGGCGGGTCCAAGTCAGCCAAGCGGACATGCCGTCAGTGAAGTTGAGTGAGGCGCTTCGGATCCCAGTCGCAATCCGGGATAACTACGGGATGCAGCCCACGACCCCCGTCGACGTAGGCGTCGCCGTGGGCATTGCTCCGACATCCGGCAGCTTTCGAATGCTCGCCGGCGCCGCGATCGCGTTCGGCTTGACGACCGGCGGCTACAACGCTGCAGAGATTGCGCTGACCGACCTTGGGCGCCGCGTGGTTGCTCCTACCGAAGACGGCGACGACGTGCTAGCTACGCGCGAAGCGTTCGAACGTCCACGAATCATCAAGGAGTTCGTTGCCAAATACCAGGGAAGCAAGCTGCCGGCATCGACACAGGTCGCCAAGAACGTTCTTCACGGAATGGGAGTGCCTCTCGATCGGACCGATCGTACGTATGAGCTCCTCGTCGACGGACTGAAGACATACGGCTACTTGAGAGATGTAAATGGCAGCTTCTTCGTGCAGCGTCCTCAGGGATCAGCCCCTACGAAGGCTTCGGCATCCGTCATTCCGGAGGTCGATGAACTCGACGAGACTGTGGACGAATCCGATGGAGACAGTTCTGCAGCGCCGCCTGAGGCGCCCGCGACACCACCGAAACGGCCGAATGCAATCTTCCTCGGTCATGGTAAGAACCGAAAGCCGCTAGATCAGCTAATCAAGATCCTCGATGAGTACGGAATCCCGCACAAAGAAGCGATGAGGGAACCGAACGCCGGGCGACCGATCCCGACCAAGGTGGCGGACACAATGCGCGAATGCGGTGCCGCGATCCTGATCTTCACGGCAGACGAGAGATTCAAGGATGACGACGACAACGTGATCTGGCGCCCAAGCGAGAACGTCGTGCATGAACTCGGCGCTGCTTCCGTGCTATATGACAATCGGATCATCATTTTCAAGGAAGAGGACGTGACCCTGGCGTCCAACTTCAGTGGAATCGGCTACATCAGCTTCGAGAAGGACAAGCTCGGCGACAAGGGTGTCGACCTCTTCCGCGAACTGGTGAGTTTCAAGATCGTCAACATTTCCGTCGGCGGCGGTTGACGGAAGGGCGAGCCATAGGAATGGCAGATGACGAACTACATCTGGGTCAAACACTTGACCCGGCCACGCTCGATTCGCTCGCCGATTTCATCTGCGGTGACAACGACGAGCGTTTTCCTGTATACCGAAGCTCCTCCTACCTGACTCGCTTCTTCTCAAGCGCGGGGGTTGACGCGGTCCATGACGGTACGACGCGCAAGTGGTGGACGCTGTCAGTGCTCAAGCGGCTTACTCCGCCTGAGCTGGAGCGAGTCATACTGCGCCTCGTCGATCTGCGTGAGTACAAGGCAGATCGCGGCCAGCTCAAGCTCGCGGCCACAAGCATGAACGACCTTCTCGCCATGGATGAATTCGGGATCAGCTTCGTGGGAGCGCGACCGATTCTTACGCGTGCGTCCCCGCTAGAGCTGAACCTCGAGGATCTTGCGAACTCCTCAAGTTCTGATGAGTCGATCTTTCTGGGTCAGCAGTTCGCCGACAGCATCGCCATAGCTGACCTCAAGGTGGATGCGGTCATCAGCGGGTTCCTCCAGAGCAGAGTGGATGAAGCGCAGGCATGTCCGCGCGACAAGGTTCCACTCGGGACAATCTTCTTGCTGGGCAGCACACTCGAAGGCATCCTGATCGCAGTAGCAACCAAGGATGTCGTGCCGTTCATGCGTGCGCGCGCAGCTCCCAAGGATCGAGCTGGCACGCCGATCAAGATCTACGACTGGAAGCTCGCTCAGCTCATTGACGTGGCAACCGAACTCGAGCTGCTCAATCTCGACGTCAAGAAGTTCAGTCACGAGCTCCGAGACTTTCGCAACTACATCCATCCTTATCACCAGATGTCCCAGAGATTCAGTCCCGACCAGCACACGGTCGATATCTGCTGGCAAGTGTTCCGGGCCGCATTTGCACAGCTCAAGGCAGCCACCCAATAGCAAGTGCCGCATCTGTTGTGATCGGCACTACAGGGGACCGAGTACCAGGCGCTTCGATCTGTTGGGCCCTTGTGGGCTCGACAGCAGATGGGGCACACAACCTGAAAGGACTCCAACCGCGCTAACGGGGGTCAGAACACAAAACCGCTGATCAGAAGACCAGCGGCGATCGGGTGGTGCGGCACTCTGTAACAGATGTACCAATTATTATAGTTGGTGGAGCTCCTGGGATGCTATTCCAACCAAGAACACCAGGTAGAGAAGCTGCTCCGGATCCTGGCTTCGCCGCCAACCGGACGAAAGCCGCAGCCCAGGCCCTCCAAGCAGAAGCAGGTCCGGCTCTCCCCCCTCGACGTTGATCGCCTGATCGAGCTCTACTCGGCTGGCAAGGAGATCAACGAGCTGGCGGGCCCGTTCGAGATCAGCCGGACCACGGTCATGAAGCATGTCGAACGGACCGGTGCTGCTCCACGACGCCGTGGCGTCATCCTCGAGCACCTCGACGAAGGCCGCCGGCCCTACGAGCAGGGCTGCTCCCTCAAAAAGGTCGGCGAACATCTCGGCATCGACGCGGAGACCGTGCGCCGGGCGTTCAAGCGCGCAGGCCTGCCAACTCGCCCGAGGTGTGCCTCGCAGTCGCTCCCGTGGCGGAGGGATGAGTGCTCTATCCCCGGTTGTGTGTCTGGTTGAGGCTGCTGCGGAACAGGCGACGTTTACCGAGGTCAGAGCGCAATCGAGTGGTGGACGGATGCCGTCGTACGGCTCCCGTCGGTGGGAGTCGTGCTGGCAGGGAGCCGCAGCCAGGGTCTTCCGACTCTTGACTCGGAGCCAATCTGCCACTGCGCGCACGCGTCGCGCGGAACGTCGGCCCCAGTGCAACTTCTGCTCGACCAAAGAAGATGCTCGAGTGCGCACTCAGGAATTATCCGAAGCACCCAACCGTCTGCCACTATATGTTTCATGGCCCACGACGATGCGACAGACACCTGGATCACAATTGCACGCGGCCTCGTAGCGGTCGCCGTGCTCTCGATCGCTGCGGAAGTGGTCACGGTATTTGGGGACACGGGCGCGTCGCTCAGCAATCGCGTGTACCAGGTATCTGAATCCGCGAGCGCGCTCGTGGGGCTGTTCGCGCTTGTCGCGGTCCTGGTGCTACTGCTCTCCAACACACCAACTCAACGCTCTCGAGGCGTCTTGACCGTCGCGCAAAGCATCGGCGTTCTCATGCTCGTATGCGCCGTCTACGCGGCATCGTACTCGCTCACCGTACACAGTCAGTTTCCTCAAACAGATCAGAGCACAACGTTTCTCGCGGTCGTCGGACTCAACTGGTCGTACCGACTCGGCGGCGTTCTGAGGGCAGTCGCCTCCGCAATCGTGGGGGCGCTAACGATCTTCGCCGTCAGATCGAGCGGAAGACGGGCGCGTCTCGCTGCGCTGGACGATCTGGGGGAAATGCCCACGGAGCACGAATGACGGAGGATCGGGCTCTCTCACAGCACACACACTCCGGTGAAGTCAACACGCGCCACAAAGCGGCGCGATCGCGGCGAATGAGGCCGGCCATCGGAGATTCGACCGTCTAAGCGAAGTCAACGCGGCTCAGCTCTATCGTCAACGACGCCGGGTCGGAGCCTCAGATCCGACAACGACGATCTATTCAACGGGCCAGCGAAATGGGAGTCATCGATCGAACTTTGCATGTCGACAGCGACTCGGCTCAGCGCAGAAGCGCCGACACGTCGGCCGAATGCGTAGGCGCTGCTCCGATTGAGAACGAATCCGGTCCAGTCGAACCGTTTTGGAGCTTTGAGCATCGCTTCCTCGCATCCAGTCGTTGAATACCGACGCCGAATGAGATGCATAAAAAGCCCTTCGCAGGAAAGACAACGCGCTGAATCTCGTGGCGACGACGCACCAACCGAACGGTAAAACGGCGGCCGGGCGGATCGCACCGAATTGCCGATGATCATCGCGATCAGCCAGAACTTCAGACCCAAGACCCGCGACCGACACCTACATCTACGTGATAACTATGTTGTCGCGTCTACGTCGCGCGTGTGCATCCGACATTCGAACCCGCGTCGATGGGGCCGGAGCACGTGATACCTCCGCCCTGCCACTGCGCGCTGAACGACTTCGGGTCCGGTCTGGCAGGCCGCGAGATCAACACGAAGGTGTCGGAGAGCGATGGGCGAAGCGTTACCTTGGTTCCGGTCGGGAAAGCAAACGTCACAGTCTGAACTCCGGGAGCGGTAACTCCGGCTACGACGGAAAACTCGTCGTTGACGCCTCGATCCAAAGCGACGATGTCGATAGCCGAGGTGTCGGAAGTCGGTTGATCATCTGACGGGAGTTTCAACTCGGAACGAGAGCATTCGAATTTGTTTCGACCCAGCACAAAAGGGAACCCCGCGGACCTGATCTTTGCGGTGATGAGCGGTGGGCTGGTATCGAGCGCACGACAAGTCCCCATCGTAGCGTCGTTATGTTCTGACAAAAACCAGTGCACGCCTTGATAAGTCGCCTGCGCGAGAAGCATCTGACCAACGGTCGTAACTACGCCAGCGGGCAGCGATTCACTCGTAGAGATGCTCTGCGGCGGGAGATCGGTCGTACTCGTCACAGTTGAGGCCGCCGAACTCGGCGACGATGGTGAGGAGCCTCCGCACCCCACGAAACCCGTGATCGCAATCAGCATCATGGTCGCGAAGCGCAGACGTTGAGACTTTGATATCGGCACGAAGAATATTCTGCCTGATTTCGGCGGACAGGTCCAGTTTGGAGACCGCCCGACGGTGCGAAACATACACAGCTAGCGTCGCTGCGAATCCTTTTCGTAAAGCGCGATCTGGTCGCCAAGTATTGCCCGCTTGGGGCATCGCCAAGTTCAGGGCTCGCGACGTTCATCCCCGACCAAATGCGAGATCTGAGCCCGCAGGAGAATAACCCCGGTCTTGAAGCAATGGGGCGCTGACAGACTACAAGCCCGCCGCAAGCAACCTCGGTCCCAAACGGTCAGGCAACGCGACTCGACTGCACTAATTGCTTGCACGCAGCTATAACGTTACTGGACTACACACCCGAGCCCCAATCCATTGCTTAGGAAAAAGGCGAAGAACCATCGCTCTTGAGCCGCGATTTGTGACATCGTTCCGTTTTCATACGCAGGACATGCGAAGCCACCCTGCGGGTACACGGCGTACTGGTTTGCCGCCGGAATGACGTGCGTGCCCGGGAGAATGACTGGCTCGCCGTCGCCCAAGATCCCGATGGGGACAACTCTGAATTCTGTTTCGACTACCCAATAGTAAGTGAAAAAGTGGATCATCGATCCGGCCTTGAGTTGTGGCACGCACATTGGCTTCCGAGTGAGCGGAGATCCACAGCTCGTGTACGGAGCGCTGTAGGTCCAGTTCCATTGGAACCAGGCCACCATTCGTTGATCATACTCTGCGCCGCCACCTCCGACCGGCACGTCAATGTTGTCCATGGACTCGAGATCAAGAAATTGAATGGTCTGTACTGATGTGCGAGTCCACGGCCCCCAGGCTCCTTGGTGGAGGTGCCCTGTTATCGCCGCGTCTCCGGTTGGGTCAGCGTTATTTTCGGGGTCGCCAAAGCTGTAGTCGTACGCGTTGGCGCTGCCGGACTCTACGGGATCCATTTGGAGGAACCGTCCAGTCGTGGGGTTGTAGACCCGCGCTCCCATGAGCTGCAGCCCGCTGTTCGTGTCGCGCTGGACTTGTTGCGTACCGAGATAGTCATATCGATTTCCGACGGGTTGTCCGACGGTCGTTTCGGGAACACCATATTCATCGGTCGCGGTGTAGGTGACGGTTCCATTTGCGAAGAGGCCGTTCACCCAATCGGTCTCGGTCGGCGTGACAGTGCTGAAGATATCGCCGTGGAGATTTGCAAGCTGGAGCTGGACAACACCGCTTTGATCCACGGTCGCCGCCAGGCCGTTGGCACCTACGTTCCGTGTCCAGCTGGTGCCGCTCGCGTTTTCAGCCGTCCACGTCGGCGCGCTGTCGTCCCCGGCGTAATGGTTGGTGTGCGTATTCGTACCATCCGACCAGGTATGGTCGCGGAGGTCGGGATCAAGGCTGAACGTCGTCGTCGTACCGTTGGCGACCGTCGTGTGCACCAGGTCATTGCTGTAGTAGCTGAGGTTGGTGGCGTACCCGCTCGGCGCATCCGTGGCAGGAATAGTCAGTGTGCGGCCCAACGCGTCGTAGCTGGTTCCAGTGTCGTTGATTCGATCGGCGGCGTCGTACGTATGAGAGACGGTCACGCCCGAACCGCTCGGAGGACACGAGCCGAATAGGCTGCTGCTGACAGTCTGAAGGCTGGTGCGATTGGTGTCGGCGTCGAAGCCGTAAGTGCGTTCCGTGCAGCCCAGGAGCCCGGGCTGGTCGGCGGTAACTAGTCTGCCGTCAGCGTCATAATCGTATGTGTCACCACCGAGCGGGGCACCGTCACTGACTCGTTCGCCGTGGATGTTGTAGCCATCAGCGAAGGACGGCCATAGCGTGCCGGGAGTGCCGGTGTAGGTCAGGGATACCGGTTCTCCGGTCTCGTCGTACGAATAGGTCGAGGAGAAGTTTCCGCCGGGGAAGGTCTCAGTACGCGGGTTACCGTTGTCATCGTACGTTGTACCCCACGATCCTGTTATTCCCGTATCCGTCAGTGAAGTAAGCAGACCGCGCGGGTCGACTGACGTGTCGTATACGTAGGTCGTTGTTCCCTTTACGCCAGCTGCGCTGTGAACGTCCCCGAACTGGTCGTGACTGAATGTCGTTGTATAGCTATCAGCGTCTTGGTACGTGCTTAATAAGCCCACGGCATTGTAGGTGCGAGTGATCGTTAGCGAAGCCGCCGCGTCGATTGTCTGATAGGGCTGGCCCGTGTTCACATCGTACGACATAGTCATGGTGTCGACGGCTGTCCCGACCGCGCTGGACATTGTTTGACTGATCCGGCGGCCGGCTGTGTCGTAGCCGAGGTCGCTTGTTCGAAGCAAGACTGGAGAAGGAGTGGCTGCTAGATCCCAGTCGGTCGACTGCTCCGGCTCACCGTACATGTTGTATGCGGACACGTAGCTAGTCGGGATATCCGGTAGCGCGGAGGTAATCGTGCCCGGTTGTGCCGCAGGTCCCCTGCGGCACAACCGATTGACCCAATCGGGCTTATTGCCACACGCAGCGTCAAGCGAATTCGTTGACGCCGTGTAATACACATAGTCGGTTTCGTGCGCGTCCGTCCCCGAAGGATGTTCCGGCTGAATGTGCGTTATAAGGTTGCCGGTAGTGATGTCATACGTCGACGTTGTCGCCAAGTTAAGGCCAGTCGGGTCGACAATGGATTGCAGCGGCGTCCCGAGTTCCCAACCGTCCTCGTCACCGGGTAGATCGTACTTGTCTTGCACCGTGCGGACATCTTGCTCGGCTGAACCGTCGACGGGGGCGGCACCTTCGGTCTGAGTCGTAAGCAAATCGAACGGCTCCTTCGGAATCAGGTCGAACGGTACGTTCTCGTCATAGGCATTGTGAACGTGTTGTCGAGCCAGCACTGACGCGCCGCCTGGAAGCTGAACGAGGTGAGCAGGACCGAGGGTGTCTGTCACGTTCATGTCAGAGCCGTCGTAGATAGTTTGCGAGTCGATCAGCCGCGACTCATCAGCATGTGCGGCGGTCGTCGTTCCAGTAGCGATCGCTTCAGCGCGGTCTGCAGGCGACAAAGAACGAATCTGATTGCCGACAGTGTCATATTCGCTGGTTCCGATCTTGCCGCCCGGTTCCGCCACGTTGACAGTCATCTCTTCCGCATCCATGTAGTAAATCGTCGCCCGGGTGTACGCCGATGGCGGACTTCCGGACGGAATCTCGTCTGGCGGAAAGACGGCTGTCGCGTACTTCGGATCGTCGAGTTGGCCCCAACTCGCGACTGTGGACGAGTCCATGTTGTACGCGCCGCCAGAGGCAACTGTCAGAGGAATGCCGTACACGAACGTCGTGATCGGCGTCTGGGATCCCAGGTAGGTCGGAACAACCTGTGACACTGTCGACAGCCGACCGGTAGATGCTGATTCGGCCGGCGGGCCGGCTAGGGGAGCGTAGGTCAGGTGGTACGCGTTGACGCCTGCTGGCCACACGTCGGACACGTGCCCGTAGGCGTCATAGGTGTACGTCGTTTTGAGCGGAGGGCTGACTCGTGGATCCCATTCAGAGCGCAACATGCCGGAGTTGTCGTAGAGATAGGACGCGACGCTGACGGTCTGCATGGCCGGTGTCCCGAGATCCGGGTTCCACGCGGTGTAGTTCACGGACTTGAGTTGGCCCGCGTAGTTTCCCCATTGCGACGAACCGGTGCCGGTCGCCGTAGTGGTCGTCGCGTAGACGAGTGTGAGAGTCGTGCAGCCCTCGTTAGTGAGTGACGTACCTGTCGGTGGCGCTTCGCAGCTATACGAACCCGTGAAGAGCCCAGGAGGGGTCGGCCCGACGATCGTCGTCGGCACCGTGACCCCGGTAGAAGACCAAGAAACCTGGGTGCTCACATGGGTGACTGTGTTGGTCACAGTCGTCGGCTCGTACCGATTCGCGGGCGTAGTGCTCGATTGGTGCTCGAAGACGTAGGTTTGCCCAGAGAGAAGCGTCAGCGAGAAATCGCTCGCGGAAGTCTTCGTGAGCGTGTATTCATCGGATCCATCCTCGGCCGCGTAAGTGTACGGATAGGCGGTGCTGGTGAGCTGTGTGAAGTCGGTCTCACGAGTGCCCGCATACACGACGACCGATGGCCCGGTGAGCGTCGCTTGATTCTCAACCAGCGATGAGAAGCCTGTCGCAATGTTCGACTTCCAGCCTGGGCCGAACACGCCGTCGTTCGTGGACTGGTCACGGGAATCGAATGTGCGAGAGACAACTCCCCCGGCGAGCGAGACGTCCGAAGCGGAGAGTTCGAGGTTGCCGTTCATCAAATTGACTGTGCCTGGGCCTGCGGACGCAGATGCCGATCCCCCGTTGATCTGATCCACCTCGATATTTGGGATCGAGGGCGCGTCCGTGATGTAAGTGGGTCCGCCAGAGGATGGGTAGAAGGCGGCGCGAAGTTCGAGCGAGCCGTCCTCAAAGCCAGCGGTGGATGCTGCATTCCAAAGGAGCGTCGGCGACGAAGCGAAGTACGTACCCGCAGTCAAGGGGGAGGGCCACGTGAGGCCGGAAGGTGAGATGTCGCTGGTCGGCACCGCACTCCACCCTTCGGTGTCGCCGTGACGCCACTCCAACCGCACCCCGGTGTACGTCAACGGCGCATCGACCTGCACGGGAACCTGCTGTTGGGTGGAAAAATCATGTTGGGGGGTCGTGAATCCCCCTGATCCCCAGCCGAACGTGAAGTGCGACAAGCTCGAGATATTGCCAGCGTTGTCAACCGTCTCGACCGCAATGTCGTGCCAGCCCCACGTCATGGCCTGCGTCACATCAGCCGCGTTCGCGGTCGCCGGGACCCAGTTCGTCGGGTTGTTCCCGACATCCATACCCCAGAAGAACCCGTCTACATCGGTGGACCCGCTCCCCGTGAAGTGTGGGCCGACAGAGGCCCCGCCCGCGGTCACCCAGGTGTTCAGAGTGACGCCACTGACGGTGATCGTCGGAGCGTTCGGTGGCGCCGTATCGACCGTCAGGGTCTGCCAAGCCGACCACGCAGACGTAGCACTGCCATCAGAGCCGTCGACGCGCCATTCATATGCCCCGTCAGCGAGCCCCGTCGGGACCGACCAGATTGTGTTCTGGCCACTAGCGACCGAACTTCCGATGCCGGACTGCAACATCGTCGTATGAGTCGAATTCCAGAGCTGAAACGCACCGGTTAATCCGCCGGCCGAGTCGGTGTCGGTGATCTGAGCTGAGAGCTGGGGCGTGCTGTCGTTGACTGTCCCGGACTGGTAGCGACCTCCTGCAGTGAAGTTGGACAACGTCGGATACACGTCGAAATTGGCGTCGATATACGTCGGCGCAATCGGGTCCTGCGATCCATAGATGTCGATCAGGGTTCCCGACGCCCCCTCGAGACGAATGCCATCCTGGTCCCACGGCGACGCGGGGGTGGTCCAGGCTTGCATCCAGGCGGTGATGTCGGTCGTCTTCCACCCCGCCGCGGTACTTGAAATGGTCGCAGTATCGGTACGCACGCTCGGTTGCGTCAGCCAATTCACTGATGTTGGCGACCAGGAGCTGCTGATCGGATGCAACGTGGTCGTTACCGGCGCGGTGCCACCGACTGTGACCACATCACCATGCCAGGTCGCCGACAGGATACTCATCCCGTCGAGCTCGCTGACCGGATACTGGATCAGTGACCGGACTGACCCAAACAAGTACCCCGCCCAGTCGTAATATCGACCACTCGCCAGTTGGCATGAACCGGTGCAATCAAGGCTGGTATTAGCCTGACTGATATAGGCGTCACCTGACCCGCCCATCGTCAACGACGGGTCGATCGTGACCGGATATACGCGCGCCGGATCCGCCAGCCAGGCCGGATCTACCGACTCGACCAGCGTCGCTACCGATGCGTCCGCCCTAGCGACCAAACTGACCGACACTGCCGTGGTCGCAGGCAACCTCTGCTCGGACATATCTCCCGAAGCGTCAACAGCCAGACCCTGCGGGATCGTGAAGAGGACTTTGGACGACTTCGAGTCGACAAACTGGATCGTGCCGTCATCCTCCGTCCGCGCGGACATGCCCGACATCGCGACCGTAAACGCAAACTGTGGCGACACGTCCGTGTCGAGCGGACGGTTCAGCACGATTGCCTCTTTGAGCTCCTGCGCCAACACCTGAAAACGCACATCGACATTCGCCAGCGCGTCGGCATACGTCACGGTGTCCTGCGCGTCCCCGCTAACGGAGCCACTGACTGCGGCCGGACGCAGGTTCGCGCCGCTACCACCCGACGGAAGCGCACCATCGAAACCGAATGACAACGAGGCGTCTCCCACGCCCATACGCACCAACGACGGATCCGCCGCGCTCGACGCGAGATCGACCGAGAACGGTCCGGCCTTGTTGATCGTGCCGCCTTTGCCATCCGGTACGAGCCGCGTATCGATCGCTTGCCAGGAACCGTCCGGCGCCTGGTAGTTCACGGGCGACGAGAACATCCTGGTGCTTAGCGTCCGGTTCGGGTTCTGCCACACGACGCTCGACGCTGAACGAGCGACCTCGCGCACACACCCCGGATCGGACGCCGACAACGCGGACGACTCCGTCGCAAGCGGAAGCGACTGCTCCCACAGCGGCGGGTCGGAAAGCGGTTTCACGCCACATGCCTTGTTCGTCGGCTGCGACGATCCCGTGGGCGGCGAGGCCGGGTTATCGGGCGCGGTTGCCGATGCGGGAACCTGCGCAACCAAAACGATCGCGAGCGCGATTGACAACATCCACTGAATACGAACGCGCACGCGTCATCCTCTGCTGTAACGCGTCCGTGCCGCCCCGACCGATCCGTGTGCAACGCAGCATCAACGAACACGACATCGTTGTCAACGACAGAGGCCTCAGAGGCACGATCAGAAATCGCGACAAACAGACCGCGGTTGGCGAAGATCGACAAAACACTTACGATCGAAGCACTGCGAGGATGATGCTCTTCTGTTTGAAGCCAGGCGCGCCGGCAGGCGCGACACCATCGTGTCTACACAGGCCTGGCGTTGAGGTGACCGACCTGACCTTGGGTTAGCCCAACTTCTAACCACGGCAATCAGCGTTCGGTCAGGTATCGATGTTCGACGCGGCAACGCGCACTTCTTCACGACCGGACCCGCGTCGGCAATTCGCGGTTTTCGCCACGCCCTCGAACGCCCTGGTCGGTCCGACCGCACACATAACAATTCGGGTCGGCCTCGAGCTCCTGCACGGTCACGTGCGGAGCGGAGTCGTTCACCGGCCTTGTCCGTAGTATGCGGAATCCGCCGGCAGGACGGCCGAACCCGACCATGAACTGCATGAAGTCGTTCGCCGCCCATCCTGATGCCATGTCATTCAAGGTGATGACGCTGGGCGCGTGGACATCGGGGTCGTCGACGTACCGCTGGTTGGCAACTTGGACCGGATCGCCAAGCGCCTCCTCCGAGAGTCGAACCGGATCGATGAGCTCACCACACGCGAGGCAACCAGGCGCCGTCCCCAGTGTCCGAACGACCGCGAAGACATCAAGCACTTGACCCGTCTGCTTGTTGACCACCGCCTTCGATCCGATCTGGAGTGTGGGGATCAGGTACTGGTAGGCGATCTGGTTGACGACGCTCCGGGCGAGCATCGTGTCGGCGGCGAGGAAGACGAAGTCGCAATCGGTGATGCGCCGAGCGACGTCATCGTCGGCAATATCGCCGACGATGCCCTCGAAGTTGATCTCGCGATTGGCGCGGCGGGCGATGCGCTGCGCGACACGGACCTTGCGCGCTGCGAACGGGCGCGCCAGTCGTCGGATCGCTTCGGGCGCGCCGTCGCGGTCGATGTACTCCATCGCGTCGAGCCGCGTGGCTTCCGGAAGCCGCGGCAGATTGGTGGGATCGACGCGTTCGGGGTCGATCACCACAAGATGCCCGACCCCCAAGCGTGCGAGCGTCTGCACCAGGAGCATGCCGACACCGCCGGCACCGACGACCGCGACCTTCGCGTCGCCGAGAATGGCCTGCCCGGCGGGACCGAAGAGCAGCGATTGACGATGGAAGCGCGCGGCGACCACGGGATCCGACGTGTCGGGCTCGGCGGTGAGTACGTCGAATCGAGAGCCGACGACAACGGTGCGATGCAGTTCGGTGCGGCTGCCGTCGCTCAGCCAGATGTCGCCGGCAACGGCGCGTTGGGCGAGAACCAGCGCGCCGACGGGCTGCTTGCTCAGTCGGAGCAGTGTCGGGTAGCCGCGCTCGTGGGACTCGATGTCGGGTACGGAGAAGGCGACGGATGTGGTCCCGCCGTGGTTGTGGACGGCGAGGTACACCAGCTTTTCGTCTTTGGCCCGACGGATCATGCGCGTGACGAACTCGCCGGTGAGTAGGCGGTAGCCACGGGTGCCGGGGATGAAGTCGATGCCGTCGCGGGCCAGGACGACCTCGCGCACGAGCAGCCGGGTTCCGCGGTCGGAGCGGGCCACGCCGCAAAGCAGGGCGGCACCGTGCTCGTCGCCATCGCCGGGAAAGTGGTGGCGATGCAGAAGCGCCCAGTCGGACTCGGTGATGCGTAGTTCGTACTGGTCGGCCATCGCGATCAGCGCGTCCTGACCCAGTCGAGGACCTTCTCTATCTTCTGCAACGGCGTCTGCAACGTGAACTCGCCGCGCCGCGTGCGCCTCGAGACCTGAGTCGCCGGACGCGGCTGAGGATCGCCGGGCCAATTCACTTCGGTGGCACCGAAGGCATCGCCCAGCCCGTTGCCGTCGTAACGCGTCAGGTCGTGGCGCACGAACAGCGGATAGACGTCGGCGACCGGGAGGGTGAAGGGCAACAAGCAGATGACGAACGTGGTGTCCTGCGCGTACGGATCGCCGAGTTCAACATCGGCGATCTCGATCCACGCGCCCCCCTGATCGTCGGGCACCACGCGCACCTTGTCCGCGCCATACGCCTCGGTGATCGCGGCAACAGCCGCCACGACTGCCTCCTTCATCGCCGACTCACGAGTTGTCGTCGCCGGGGATGGCCCAGAACTCGTCGCCGTCCTTGGCCTCGACCTTCTTGTCGTCGCCGATCGGCTTCTGCTTGCCGTTGGGCAGTACCTCGGAGAGGTCGAAGTCCTGCTGGATCGGCACGCCCTGGGCGATGGCCGACGCCTTGATGCTGGCGCCGGTTTGGTGCTTGTCGGTGAGAGTTACCGGGTCGTCGTTCACCTTGACGGTGATCGTGTCGACCGGGCGGTGGTCGTCGGCGGCGTTCGATTCGGTCTGGCTCATGGTCACCCCTCCCCGGGGTCGATTCTCGGATGCCGGTGCGACGGCCGACCGATGTCTAAACTCGAACCGGCCCTCACCCTCGCAATTGTAGCGCAGAAGTGACGGCCGATTTCACATCTGCAATCACAGGAGGCGCGCATGGCCGACGAAGCCCCCGACCGGACCGACGGGAACTCCGAGAGAAGTGCCTTCGACGGCGACGCGTTCTACGAGACGCTGGACGGTGAACGCCGCACCCGCGGGTTGAATTGGAAAGAGGTGGCCACCGCGGCGCGGGTCAGCCAGTCGACCTTGACCCGACTCGGTCAGGGCAAGCGCCCCGACGTCGACTCGTTCGCGCGGCTGGTCGCATGGGGAGGCTTCGCCGCCGACCAGTTCGTGGCCGTGCCGAAGATGCAGCACGCCGGTGGCTTCCTCACCTTGCTCCCCACTGCACTGCGCAGCGACCCCAACCTCGACGATAAGGGCGTGCAGGCTCTCGAAACCATCATCCGCGCGGCGTACGACCAGTTCCGACAACCACGGTGACCGGGGTACGGGGTGAAGCGCGGGTTCAAGAGCGAATGTGAATCGATCGCCACGGCGGTCCGAGCGGAGCTGGGACTCGCCGCGCACGCACCCTTGGACGCGCGGGATCTCGCCAAGCACCTCGACATACCGCTCCACCCCCTCTCTTCACTCAGCGACAACGGCAACGGCCTGGCCAGTGCGATCCGATACGTGCAGGCGCGACCGGCGGTGCTCTCGGCGATGACCATCTTCCCCGAGTGGCCGCGCCGCCGCCGCGTCGTCATCTTCAACGACACGAACTCGGATGCGCGCCAGAACTCGGACGTCGCGCACGAGCTCTCGCACGGCCTGCTGCTGCACGAACCGCGCCACACGATCATCAACGGGTGTCGCGACTACGCCACGGTGGACGAGGAAGAGGCGGCTTGGCTATCGGGGTGCTTGCTCGTGCCACGAGAGGCCGCGCTCGTCGTGGCGACGGCGCAAACACCGATGGGGCAAGCCGCTATCGAGTACGGCGTGAGCACCCAAATGATGACGTACCGGGTGAACTCGACGGGTGCGCGCAAGCAGGCCGAGGCGAGTCGCCGTCGGCGTGAGTTATAGCGAAGCCCGCCCAGGCGATGGGCATGGTGAGCGTCCAAGCCAGTTGCACGCTTGATGAGGCGCTAGCCCTGATGGGAGACCGCGCAGTAGTGAATGAAACGACCGCGTACGCGATCGCGATCGCCGTGGTCGGCGGCTGGATCCGAGTCGGCGAGTGATCTCGCTTCGAGAGGCAACGACCGGCATGGTGCTGATGGGCAGCGTGGCGAGCTCCAGCCAAGCGCGATGAACCACCCAGATGGAGGCCACCTTATGACGAGTCACGCCTTACGATTTAGTGGCCGAACGGTTCTCCGGTCTGGCAAAGATGCGCGACCCGCGGCAAACTATCCGCATGGACAATCCAACAACGGGACTCTATTGCGAGGGCTGTGGCGAGTGGGTAGACACGAACGACTCGCATCTAAAGCCCGAGATCGCTCGCCAAGGCGAGTACAACGGTGAACCCGGTCGCGTTTCGATCATCGTGTTCCGCAAACCTGCGGAGCCGGATGGTCGATATCGTGGTGAGCTCGGTCACCAGTGCCTACCCGGTTCATACGTGCCCGACGGTCAAATCGCGCCGCGAAAGCCCGCGCTAGCCGTTCCCTGACCCGGCGCTCTGCTGCGTTTCGCGCCTGGCGGATCCCGCGCCAGCGCTCTCGTGTCTGGAGAACCAGACAGGTATCCACTCGGTAACGGTGATGATCCCACTCGCTGGGATGACGTCTCCCCACGAGAAGAGCCACAATCGAGGCGTTCGGCACTGTCCCCGCAGGTATGCGGGTGTCGACTGGGCCGGGTATCTAGCGGAGATTCAGGAACGAGTCGTTTGGATCGCAGACATCTCAACTAGAACTCGCGAACCGTATTGCCGCGACGAGATCGAGGGCCGGGAGATGCGTCTCCCGTCAAGGGCACGCAAGTAGCGATCGAGCGCGTCTTCTGCGCCCCTCGCTAACAGCTGTTGTAGCTCAGATCCGTTGCCATCCATCCGCCGCTTTCCAGGAACCAATATGCAGCGGCCCCAGCAAGGGAACCGGTTGCGAGTACACCTGCGCCAACGGCGACGTTATAACTCGGATCGGGTATCCAGTTGAAACCAGGGCTATCGCCTACGGTCGTCCGACCGAACTCAATTATTGATCCGTCGGTGCCAATCTTCCAGTAGCCCTTCTTATCTCTCGTCGTGACGTCCCAATGATCCTTGTGTACCGTATCCCACTGCCACACGCGGTTTTCTTTGTCGACCCAACCTTGTCCGCCAGGATTCTTCCTCGGTTGCCCGTGCCAGCCCTTCTTTGGTTCATAGGGAAACCGTCCCTGCTTGGGCAGTATGCGGCCCCGGCCCATGTCCCAACCGAGTTCGGCGTTATGGTCGCGGTTCGCCTTCGCGACGGTCTCGGTGGTGCTCTCCGGACCTTGCGATTGATCATCTGGCTCGAGGCCGGTTGGATCGCTCTCGTTAAGAGGATCGGACTGAGAATACCCGTATGCCGAGCGAGTCAACGCAACCTCAGGATCGACGCTTATGAACTGAGATGTCGATGTGTCGTAGTACCGAGCATTTAGATACACAAATCCAGTCTCGGCGTCGCGGTACTCCCCGTCGTACCGCAGGGGTGTTTGTGGTGTGCCGGTGGTCGCGGTCGGGTTCCCGAACGCGTCGGTGGTGTAAGTGGCGAGCACGTTCCCACTCTGGTCGGTTAGGGCTCGGGTGGAGCCTTGTTGGTCCTGGTCGTAGTAGACAGGCGTTGAGTTTGTGATTTGTTCGAGTGGCGTGCCTCCGGGCCCGTAGATGTATTGCGTAGTTCCGTCGGATGCGAGCAGCGGGAGACCTTCCGCGCCGTCCCAGGTGAAGTTCGTCGTGTTGCCATCGACGGTCTTCGAGGTGCGCATCCCGTCGCCGTTGTAGGTGTACGACGCCTCCACTGGCGCGCTGTGCGTGCCGTTGTAGTACTGCCGGGCGATCGTTGCGGCGCTAAGCGCGGTCGGGTAGAACGCGGCCTCGTCGATGCTGCCCGAGAACAGATTCGTGTCGGTGGTGCCCATGCGTCCAAGCGCACCAACTGTGGTCCGACTGACCGTTTGTGAAGCGAACGTGGTTGAACCGCTGGCGACGAGAGCACCGTCCACGTAGAGGTCGACGCTCGAGCCATTGCGCACGCCGACCACGTGATGCCACGTGCTGTCGTTCAGAGCGGTCGTTCCGGTGATCAAGACGACACCGCTCCCGCTGTCGTGGATTGTGAAGATGGGCTTGTGTGTCGAGCCGTCGAGGTACATCAGGTCATAGGGCGTGTTCGAGGCGCTGTTTCCCTCGGAGAGGAAGTCCAGTGGCACCGATGTGGTCACGCCGGTATTGATCCATGCCTCCATCGTCAACGTCGTCGAAGAGCCGGGTACTGCGGCACTGCCGAGGTCCATGTGTTGACTCGTCCCGTTAAACGAGACGGCCTTGTTCGGCGTCTCGTTAGCAAGTGCTCCAGCCACGCTCCCCGCGTTGACTGCATAGGTACCAGTGTTTCCATGGCCGGACGAGTCAGTGGCGCTCGTTACGGAACTCTCGTCGAGCCGCCAATACGCGTTCGGCGCGTCCACGGGCGTTGATCCGGCGTAGTTGGATTTCCCGGCCTGGTAGTGGTGGTTGACCGTGGTCGCGTTCAGGGCTGCCGTGTAGTAGGCAACATCGGCGACGCTGCCCGCGAAGAAGGCAGTGCGGCTGCCGTTCGAGTTGATTGCGCCGATGGCGCTGGTGTTGAAGGTGACGGTTCCGACCGCTCCGGCAACGGCCGTCGCGTCGAGTTTTCCGTCGACGTAGAGCGACAGTGTCGTGTTGTTGGGTGATGTCGCGGTCGTCCGGACGCCGACGATGTGATGCCAGTTGCCGTCGTTGATGGTGGTACTTCCGGTCACTCCGACGGCGTTGCTGGCCGCGTCTCGGATCACGAATCGTGCCTTGGTTCCCGATGTCATCGTCTCAAGGCCGGCGGTCGGCGCGGTTGAGGTCGACGACCCTGCTGACACGACCCATGCGTTCGCGGTCGATGTCGTTTTGACCCACGCTTCGACGGTATACGTCGACAGGTTGGCGACGTCGAGGTTGCCGGCGTCGACGTAGTCAGTGCTTCCGTTGAATGTCACGGCTTTCGTGGGATCCGTCGCCAATGCCGCCGCCGCGCTCGTCGGTGCGGTGCCGGAAGCGTTCTTATAGGTCGCCGGGCGAGCGTTCCCGGAGCTATCGACGGCTGGGGAGAGGTTGCTCAGGGTGGTCTCGCCGAGCCGCCAGAACGCGATCGGGTTCGACGCCAACACATCCGTCTGGTAGCCCGCGCCGGCGACGGCCGTGAGCCGATCCTCCTGGTCGTAGCCGTAATGGACAATCGGACCTGCCGGAGACCCAGGAGCGGTCGGTGGAGTCATAACCGTCCGTTCCCCATCTGCACCGTAGCTATAGGTCGTCGCGACAGTGCCCGTCGGAACGCCAGCCGGCGGGCTCGCACAACTCGCGCCCGTTGTCGGCGCGGTCCAGCACACCTCGTTCGCGTCGTCGTACATGAGGTGGGTCCCATTCGGCATCCCCGTGAGATTGTCGGCAGAATCGAACGTGTAGTTCGAGCTATTCACCGAGCTCAACTGATCCAGCGCCGAATAGCCATAGCTCTCACTCGAACCGATCCCGGTCGCCGTCACACCTGTCACCAGGCCAGAGCCGTTCCGCGTATACGCGAAGCTCGCGAATGGCGTCCCTGACTTCGTGTCCGAGATGTTCGTGAGCTCGTCGGCCGCGTCGGGCGTGAGCGTTGCGACAGTTGAGTTCGGATAGGTCTCGCTGGTCAGGTTCGAGTCATGGTCGTACGCGTAAGTAGTTGTGTTAGACGGAGTCAGCCAGTCTGTGACAGTGTGGAGCCGGCCCGAGTCGTCATACGCCTTCGTCACGGTCTTCGAGCCCGGATACGTGATCGATGTCACGTCGTTGGCGAGGTCATAGCCGTAGGCCATGGTGTCCCCCGCGCCGTCCTGCTGCGAGCTGAGCCGGTGCAGCGAGTCAATGACGTTCGTCGTGGTGCCGGTACCGTCGGCCATGGTCAGCTCTTGGTTGTCCGCGTCGTAGGTGTACGCCACGTTTGGCGTGGTGCCATCGCTGTAGGAAATGCTCGTCAGCCGGTCCGCGTTGTCGTACCCATAGGTCGTGGTCCGACCCTCCGAGTCGAGCACCGTTTCAAGGTTGCCGGCCGGGTCGTAACTGTCGGTCGTGACACGACCCTTCGGATCCGTCGTCGTGTACAGCTGCCCGAGCTGTGTGTATGCGTAGCTCGTGGCTTTGCCCGCCCCGTCGGTTTGGGTCTCGAGCGACCCATCCGGCCAATACGAAGTCTGCAACGTCGTCGTATCCGGTCGCGTAATCGTAGTGAGCTCGTTCGCCGCATCGTAGGTGTAGGTCGACGTCTGGGTCAGTGGATCAATGACCTGGTGCAGGTTGCCGTCCGCGTCATACACCTGCTGGGTCTGATGACTAAGCGGATCTGTGATGCTCGTCACATGTCCGAACGCGTCAGGCACGTACGTTGTCGTGTACGTCGCCGGGGTGCCGCCCGACACGTTGCCAGCAGGCGCCACCATCGTCAGCCGCTGGCCTGCCGAGTTGTATGTGTACGTGGTCTTGTCACCTGTCGGTGTCGTCTGCGACAGCAGATCACCGGTCGAGCTGTCGTACGTGAAGGAACCGACCTTTGAGCGGGGGTCGGTGATCGACGTCACGTCCCCCGGATGAGCGGAATCGCCGTAGGTGTACGTCGTCGTTTGCGTCGTGCCGGCCCCGACCAATGGGGTCGCGGTAGACGTCAGCTCGCCGGCACCGTTGTACGTGTTGGTCGTGGTAACGGAGTTTGCGTCTTCGATCGTGAGTGGTTCGTCGAACGTGTTGTACGTGTAAGCGGTCGTGTGGCTCAACGCGTCTGTTTTCGTCAGTAAATTGCCGTCCCCGTCCCATGTGTAGTTGGTGACGTGTGAGTTCGGGTCGGTCACTGTCGCGACACCCAATGTCGTTGGATCGTACGTATACGTCCATGTCTCGTCATGACCGGATCCGTAGCCCTTCGTTTCCGACGTGACGAGGTTATTCGTGAAGCTGTCCAAGGTCGCATTCCCATTGGCGTCCGTCACTATTGTCGAGCCGGGAATCGTGGTGTAGTCGAACGTTGTCGTTCGGCTGAGGCCGTCGGTCTGCGTCAGCGCGCGCCCAGAACCGTCGAACGTGTTCGTAAGAACCGTGTTCCCACGCTGGTCACGTGCGGTCAATAGCAAATGACTGCCGTCGTAAGTGAAGTGAGTATTCCCACCTCCGACATCCGTGACGTCCGTGAGATTGAACGAACCGTCGTAGCCGTACGCAACGGAGCGCCCAGTCGAATCCACGATACCGGACACTTTGCCGTTTCCGCCGTAGCTAAATGTCAGGGTACGGCCAGCCGCATCGGTTACCGTCGAAAGCCGACCGCTCGAGTAGGCAAGCGTGGTCGCGTACGCGGCCGGAACGCCCACACCTGGGCTCCCAGCGAATCCATCGCGAGCAATCTCCTGTTTCAGGAGACCCGTCGAATCAAAGACGAATTCCTCCTGTGCTCGACGCGTAAATGTATACGTGCCACTTCCAGCGTCGTATGTAAGCGTGGCAAACACTCTCGGCGGTGCGACATAGGCCGAGCCGTTCCACGTAAAGCTCACATACGCATCGTTTTCTTGCACAACATCGACCGTCGAGGCGGGAGTACCGGAGCCCAACTGCAGACGCATGTCGTAACTCGATGACCATCCGTACCCAAACGGACCGTCATACGACGCGTTCAACGAGCCGTAGGTTCGCGCCTCCTCAAGGGCCGGGCTGCGCCCCGGAATCGTTAGATCGGTAACCGTCTCGTAGTAGTTTCCGGAACCCGCGTCCACAGGATCGACGTACTGGCGAGTGCCACAGGTGCATTCGCTCGGATTCGGAACACGACTCTCCAAATCAGTCGACACCGAACTCTCGAACTTTCGGAGCCGTGTGTTGCGATAATCGACACCCCACAGATTGGTCCCGTCCGACGCGAGACCGACGATTCCTCCGAACTGTGCTCCGCGGCCGGTCCCATCGACGTTTTCCAGTCGCCCGAAACCGGCAATCTGCGTGTACGACCCGTCGGATTTCGAGAAGCGCTCGATGACGTCCGATTCGAGGTTGTCGGGTGACGCGTCGTCACGGACTTCGACCGCTCCATACAGATAGCTTCCGGCAGACATCAGCTCAAGATCGCCGATTGGAGCGTCCGGTTCCGGGCTCGCTGGAACCGTTGTCTTGGCGAGAATATTCGTGACCGCATGTCCCGCACCGATCGCAACTCGATCAATATCGAAAGTCGCGTTGAGGTAGGTATCGACTCCCGAATATACCCAGAGATAATCGGCGTCAGCGGCTATCTCAGTCGCTGGGCTGGCCGAAGTACTCGCAATAACCGTTGACACGGCGGTACTCGGATCGAAGCTATATACGTCGGAGCTTACTCCGTCGACGTAGTAGATGAGTCCTCCTGGGCCGACCGTAAAGCCCGCGGCATCGAGCTCTGCAACCGTAGAGGTCGCACCCGTCAGCAATGACGTGCGCCGCAGATACTTCGGAGGTCCACACTGCGACAGCGAATACAGATAGTGACCGTCCGTCTTTAGTACGTCCCGTGTGACGTCATTTGTGAAACGCACCTCCGCGTGATCGGAACTGTCCACGCAGCCCTGAGTCGTCGGATCGCCTGCGAAAGTGGTGACCGACGCGTCAGCAAGCGAGACCTTCCTTATTGCAGACTGTGTCATGACATACGCGTAGCCGTCGACCACAACAACCCCGAACGGATTCGAGAAGCTCGCCGACGTTCCGGTTCCATCGATGTTTTGGTCTGTACTGTTGCCAGCGAACGTCGTCATCGTCGCGAGCGACATTGAGACGTTGGTCGTCGCAGAACTCGGCAACGCCGACGGCAGAGCGGCGCCAGGGTCCGCCATTCTTAGGCGGAAGTTGCCCGCGTCCGTAATAAAGAGGCTCGACCCGTCGCTGGCTATTCCGTCAACGGCACTTGAGAACCATGCGTCCGTCGCCGTTCCGTCCTGGTAGCCCGACTCCGCTCCAGCGATGTTCGATGACGATCCATCGGCCTCCGCGTACCGCCGGAGAACTACAGGCGTCTGGCCGAGCACGACGCTACCGGTGACCATGACGTACAGAGATGCCCCAGCAGCTTCGACTGCTCTCGATGCCAAAGACGAATCGGCCGCCGCGACAAACGTCGACACCGCGCCGCCGGACAGCGTCACCTTGTCGATCTCAGAGCCAGCCGTGGTTGACGACGGGACCCACAAGTCGGTTCCGTCGCTCACGATGGAGCGCGGCGTCGACCCGCCCGCAAGAGAGGCGAATGTCGGGTTCGCCACGGTACCGGCCGAGGCGTCGATCTTCACGATCGGATTCGTTCCGGTGTACAGGTACCCGCCCGCGTAGGTGATCGTGCCCGACCCGCCGGTGGTAGCTGTCAGGGTCGCCGTCGCGCCGGACGCGATTGTGACTTTTCGAATCAGGTCTGTGAAGCCAGTCCCGCAATCGACCTGCGTCGCATACAGCGACGTTCCGTCGGTCGCGAGATCAATGATTTGGCCGAATCGCACAGACCCCGCCGTGCCGCTGTCAACGCATCCCGTTGCGGAATCGTCGCCCGCCAACTTGGTTGTCGCTCCCGTCGAGACATCGACCTTTCGGATCGATCCAAGAGTGCCCACGTACGCGTACCCGCCAACGACAACAACGCCACCCATGTAGGTGAACTCGGCGCTCGTACCGGTCCCGTTGGTTGTCAGATCGACACCATCGCCCGCCAAGGTCGACACCGCCGCAGGATTGATATCGGGGTCCGTCCCGCTGCTTGTCGCCGCCGAGGCGCGGCTCGCGGCGCCCAAGAATCCGAGGGTCGCGGCCCCGAGCACCGAAGCGGCTCGGTTTGCGAAGCGAGAGCCTCCACCTCGCGCCTCGGAAGTCGCACGCTCGACGGATTTGTCAACCGCGGCGCCGATTCCATGAGCCAGCGTCGTCGCTCCACTCGTGACCTCATGAGCGACAGTCGAAGCCATTGAGGAGAGCGAGAGCGAGTCCGAGTTGTCCGCCGAAGGTACCGACTGCCGCGCGGCGATCCAGGAGAAGGCCACCGTGATGACCACAAGAATCACAATCGGACGTCGCCACGACGATCGCGATTGGAAGAGAACCAGATCTTGCACAATCCCACCCCCAGGGCACTGATCACTGCAGCGAGCAACTATCTATCCCAGCAACAGCCACGCGTCGCGGATCCTCAGACGAATAGCGACTGAACAGTTACCGTCCGAAACCCCATACGCGCGCGCATTGCGGAAAGACCGCACCGAAGTCGCACCCAAACGTTGCCGCCGCCATCGGCGGTAGGACGGTACGACCTGACCGGGAGATCGTGAATGGCTGCGTGCCGCCACCCCGGACGAAAGCCGCAGCCGAGACGCTCCGAGGACAGGCACGTCCGCCTCTCCCCAGCTGACGTTGACCGGCGACGGTCATGAAGCACGTCGAACAAGCCGGCGCCCCACGGCGGCGGGGTGTGATCGTCGAGCACCTCGACGAAGCTCCGTCGGCTCTACGAGCAGGGTTGGTCACTCGCCCGAGTCGGGACAACACTTTGGCGTTGACCGCGACACCTTCTGGTACACGTTCCAGAAGGCGGCGTGCCGAGACGGCCGCGACCAGGTTGATCAGCGGATATCCCATCGCCTCGTCTTGCAGCACGATTCTGTGGTTGCCGCTCTTGCGGAGTTTCCGCTAGCCAGAGAGATGGCTGCCGGTATCGATGCGGAAAGCCAGATCAGCGAGGGTAAGGAGATTCCGGGAGCCGTCGAGCAGCTCTGGACGCAGGGCGGCGCGCCACTCTGGAGGTTTTCCTTTACGCCAGAACGTCCGGGAGTAGACGTTGCTCAAGCACCGAGTGATCCCCGCCCCGCTGGCTCGCCGAGCCGTGGCCCCCCGTCGGACGCAGTTAGGGACACGCACTCCTGCTTGACGACTCGCACAGAGCCGTCTTACCGTTCCGACTCTTCGGTTGCGTTCTAATCTTGGCGGGCTTATGGCGTGGGTCCTGCGGAGCATCTTCGCTCTCACTCTGATCGTTGCGACGGTGCTTCTGGCAACGGGCAAGCACGCTGATTCAACCTTGTTGGGCGCGGCGGTGGTGGTCGGAATCGCCGCAGCAATCCAGGTTTATGCAGCACTCGATGCTCGTTTCCACTGGAAACGTGAAGCTGTCGACAGAAACGTCACTGGAGCGCTCCGGCAAGCGCTGCTCGAGTGCATCAAGTCATCTGACTATCCAGGCGACCCGACGAAGCTCAGCCTGCATGTTTGGGAAATTCCAGCGTGGTACCGGCACATGTTTCCGTTCCCCTTGCGGCGGGCCCTCAAGCACAAGTTCAGTCTGTCGGTTCAACAGCGCAGGGCGCTCCGCCCGAAGCTACGACGCGTTGCAGCCGACCGCATTGAGCCGCTGCCTCAGCTCGACATCGAATACCGCAAGGGGATCGGCCTCGTTGGGCAATGCGTGGCGGACAATGAGCCCGATCGCATTCACGTTGTCAACTTCGACACTTCGCCGTACGCAACTGCCCTGCGGGACAGCACCGGTTGGAAAACAGCGTCACCGAGGCTTAGTCGGAACCTTGAATACCAAGACGCTCAGAAGCTGTACGAGCGCTACGGCCAAGCGATGGCGATCGTCATCAGTACGGCTGCCGGCGAAGGTATCGGGTGTGTCACTCTGGAAGTACCGCCTGAAACAGAAACTCAGTTACAGTACTGCAAGGGCTTAGCGGCAATACTGACTAAATACGCGTCTACTTTCGCTGGCATGTTACAATAGGAGTGTCATGGAAGCCCCTAATGATCAGTCGAACGATGCCGACCTCGATCCCGATATAGCTGGGCTGACCGAAGGTTCGCCAGGCTATTCTTATATCGATGTGGAGCCTCCGACTCCTGAGGAGTTGCAGGACACCTACGACCGATATCTCTTTGCCGGAGGAGACAGGGTCAAAGCACTCGAGCGTTACATCGAACAGATTAAGCAAGAGCGAACTGACAGCGCCGCATAGCGACGCACGTCGCCGACGGTGCAATTCGTCCGATACTTTCGCATCGCTGCCGGGAGAATCCGATCTACTTGAGCACCCACTGCGATGGGTTAGAGAACCTTCGGGCGATGTACGTCTGGTATTGATTCAGTGGCCCGTCTCGATCCTCGCTCACTATCGATACAAGGACGCTGTCGCACGATCGCCGGCGAGCACGCTTAGGAGCATTTTCGACCCCGCGGGGGCCAACGCCGTCTCCGAGGGCGGCGGTCACGATCACCCGCGCAAAACCATTACGCTCATCCGTCGCAACGGTAAGAAGAGGGTTCTTCCGTCGCTGAGACAACCTCGCAGACCGCGTGCGCTTGTCATCGCACGTGAGGTCGAGCCTCGGATTGGGACCAAGCCGTGGAGATCGACCGCCGATCGCTTCGAGCACCAATCAGACGCGCATGCGACTCGCCAAGAGCGAGCCGCGCCTTCGGAGTCGCGGCGCCGACCGCGGCCAAAGCCGTCATCGAGAATGCGAACAGGATCCCGAAGAGGAGGGTGACTCTCGGCGGAGTGTCGCGTGGACTGTTCGCCGATCGGAATCCCACTCGCCTATTTGTGAATCGCCATTCGGCTCTCGATGCCGCTGAGGAAGGACTCCGCGCGCGGTACGCCTTCCCGCGTGGTAGTCGTTTACAGGAGAATAAGCAACGCAGCATCGCTGAAGAGGGGACGAGTACGGAGACATCGGCGCAGCCGTGTTCGTACGCAGCGTCGGACGCTTTAGCGATCCCGGGGATTCGCGCCTCGAGTTCGGGAAAGCCGTACTATCTCGACTCTCGCCTCTACGCCTGGAAGGATCGCCCTATGCCCCGCTACCGCGTCACCTTGACAGCGACGACTACGGAGATAGTTGAAGCCGCCAACCAATATCAGGCGGCGATCGTGGCGCGCGAACTCGGAGGCGACATCGTGGAGGTCCTCAACGTGACTCCGGCGGTGGGCCGTCCACCGGTAGCGACTAGTCGCCGCGCGGCGACCAAACTCGCGAAGACGGTCGCGAAAAAACGTCGGCCGATGTCGGCGGAGAATCGCGCGAAGCTCGCGCAGAATCTTGTCAAGGCGCGCGCCGCTCGGGCCGCGAACGCAAAGGCAACCAAGAAAAAGGCCACTCCGACGAAAGCGAAACACACCGCGACCAAGAAGTAGCGCGCGGCCGCCCGCTTTCGAGGTGACGTGCTGCCGTCTCTCGGGAGCTCGACCGACTCTTGCCGCCTCTGACGGCTACTGCGGCTGCTCGCGATCTCTTGCGCCTGCACCAGCAACTCACGTTGCCGGGCCGGAAGTTGCCGGCGCTCGCGCCCGGCGTTCCTGCCGAGCGCCAACCCAGTTGCCTCAAGCAGTGCCGTGACATTGGTGCCGTGCCGCTCTGCGAAGTCGTACCAGCCATCTCGCGCGTCGGTTGACACGTTGATCCAGAGCGTGACCTGGTCGCGCCGTTCGAGTTCCAGATGCAAAATACCGATCAGCAGCTCGCCCAAGAGGTCAAAGCCTCGCTCTGGGCGATCAGCCTCAAGCACGCCAGCGGCTCCAACGTTGGGCCATGGCTCCAAGCATCGGCGTTTCTATGGCGCGGGGGCTCAATGCCTGGGTGTCACCTCACCGAGCTATACGGAACCACAGCAATTCCTTGGGCTCGACTGCGGGGAGCCGGCTGCCACCCGGGGGGGACCGTCACGGTCGATGGCTACCTAATCCTCCTAGGTATCGTCACACCCGCGCACCCGAACGGTCATCCGGCTGTCCCCGGGGATCTCTCTCTTGGACTCGATCAGACACAAGTCATCAAGAGCACCTCCTCCAACTGGGTCGACGGACCAATCACTGTTGGCATCGGCGGCGGCGTGCAAGTCCCCGACACGGCGAAGCGGATTCCACTCTCGGCGGTCGCTCCGTAGGCTTCCCGATTCCGCTCTGCAGCGGCCGCCTCGAGCGTTCTGAATTTCCTCGCGTCGTCGAGCGGGCTCTATCTCTATGCGGATACGCGGTCAGTGCGGGCGACGCGACGCACCCCACCGCTTGCCGGCAAGGTAGGCGAGGATGATGAGCCCGACGCTCGTAACCGTCATCGTCCGCAGGTTTCGGTCGCTTACACCGTCGTCGGACGCAGCGTCATCACTGCGGACCCCCGAGTGGGCAGCTGAACCCGAGGGGCCGGCGCGTGCGGCCGAAAGGATGTCGCCGAGGGTCGGAAACGCGCTAGGTGCAACGACGGCGACAAGAGCCCACGCGCCGACGCGGACGTATTCAATGTCACGCACCCATCTTGCGAGGCTGTCTGCACCCGATCCAAAGCCGAGAGACATAAAGATGGCAACCATGGCGGTGACGACAACGGCAGTTCCTATAGCAAGCAGTGTGACAGCGACAGACCCGCGCGCCGCTTTTGCTCGGAAGCCAAGACGCACGACAACGCCAGCCAGGAGGAACGCCGCGAACAACGCCAACTGAATCCACACTGTGCCGCGCACGTGGACTCCGAAGAACGACGCATCAACCGTTGCGTTGCCGAGCCATACCGCTACGGTCGCTATTGCAAGAACTAGAAGTGACACCATCTGCAGCAGTCCGCGCGTCCGACGACTGGTGCTTGCCGATAGCCACGGCAAGGCAACAAACATCGCGACGGCGCCGACGGCAAACGGAATGCTCGCGAGGAGCGAAATGAACAGCCGATACTGGACGGCAGCGTCGCCGGCGGATTCGCCGTACAGATAGCCCGCGATGATCAGGGCGAACGCCGCGACGACGAGAAGGATCAGACAGTTCTCGCGTTCTCGTCGCCCAGCGTCGTCCCGGGAGAACACGACGGCGGCAATCACGAACGCGATCGACGCAAGCGTGACAGCTACCTCGGCGAAGAGTCCGTCCGCAACCCGCCAGTCGAAATGAACCACGTCTGGGTAAGGCAGGGGTGGATAGGTCGTCACGCGAGCGAAGCCGCAACACGCGGCTTCCGGAATTGACGACAAAGGCATCACTCCCCCTCAACTCACTGTCTTCGAGAAGCAACGTAGCAACACACAGCGACTCGAACCGTCCGACAGCTCGACGCGCCGAGGGCTCGCGGAGATCTCGTCATCGCCGGGAGACGTCTCAAGCCGGATCCGTGGGTGAGGCTGCCGAACGCTTCATGGCACTGCGCATCCGAACGCGATAGAACTGGGTCGTACGGGACCAGTATTCAGTCTGCTTTATCGCTCGACCAGGCGAAGGAGCGTCGATGCGTACGGACAAAGCACTCGTGGTCGTTGTGGCCTGCATCCTCGTCGTCATGCTTCCCGCAACGCAGGCATCTGCAGGAAGTTACACAGAACAAGAAGGCTCGCGTGGCGCAAACACATTTACGGACTATCACAATGCATCAGGGATTGGGCCACGTCTCGGTGCGAATCAATCCGTTACCGTGTCATGCAAGGTGCACGATCCATACATAGCTTCGGTCAATCCGGACGGTTATTGGTATCGAATCGCCACGTCGCCGTGGAACGATCAGTACTATGCGGCGGCAAACACGTTTTGGAACGGAGACGTGCCCGGCCATCTGCCGTACACCCATAACACGGACTGGGGTATCCCGGATTGCGGACCACCTCCTGCTCCATCCCCTCCGCCACCGACGCCAACGCCCACTCCGAGCGTGTCACTTGCAAAGGGACCCGCCGCGACCGTCGGCTACTGGTATTCGATTTCGCTGACCAACTACCCGGCTAGCGCTCCCGTGAGCGTAACGTGTTATGACAGCGTGAGTTCCCAAGGTTTCCGAACGTTCTCGTTGGACACCGATAGCTCTGGATCTGCCTCTACGCAGTCGGAATGTCTTTCAGCCGATGGTCCAGACCATTGGGTGATTGCGGGTCATTCAGAGTCGCAACATGTCGAGTGGACAGCCCCAGTCGGCGAAATTCAGACGCCCGAACCGGCGCCTACACCGCCGGTAGGTGCTCCGGTCCAGGGTGGGAGCGCCCCGCGGCCGCAGGTCGAGACAGAGACGTGCGACTCCTTTAGCGGAGTTCCCATTGCGAACGGCCATTCCGTTGCCACGGAACTCCTCGAGCACTACCAATCAGGCCACGGCGCGCCCGTCGTCATCGACTGGTCCTTCTTCAGCAGTCGACCTGACTTCGCTCAGTGGGCGACAACCACACTTTCAGAGCACGAGAGCGGCCAGTATCCGACACCTAAATCTGATGTCGACATGTATCTGTCGTTGCGGACATTCACGGCAACGCGCACGACTGCACACTGTTACAGCGTTCTCGATACGTACGACTTCTTTCCGACTGACCTTCTTCGAGCGGAAGCCGATGGATCCTTCAACCCAGAGAAGGCTCTTACGGATCTCCTGACGCTGCCAGCGTGGGCCGATCAACTACTCGGCGCCCGTCAGTTCACCATCCACGCGTCCGGGAAGCTATAAAAGCATTGGGAGATTTCGGTTCACGTGCGTAGAATAAGGAGTGACAGCTAGTTCGGCACACACCCGCAGGAACATTGTTCTCATATTGGCGATTCTGATCGCCATAATGAGTCTGGTGAACAATAGGAACGCCGCGCTGAACGATCTATACGGTGCGCTCGCGCCGAATGTGTTTGTCATCCGACACGTAGCCTTTCAGACCGATAGCGGTATTCTAACCGACAACGACTACACCGTCCTCGCAGTTGTCGATCCTGAGTCGAGCAAAGCTATAACCGAACCGTGGCTCTCCGTCTTTAGTAACTGCGGGGCCGACGTCGCCCAGTGCACCGACAGGTGGGTTTCTCCGGCTGTGCTGCCGCATGAACTCACAAGTGAACCCGTTTCATCAATGCCTCCCGGGCTACGCCAGGAGGTCAGGACGCTGTTTGTCGCAGGCGACACGATGTGCAGGACGAGAGTTGCTCGCGCAAATGAGGGCGCGCCCGCTTACGCTCATTACAAGCTCATTTGCATCGAACCTGCAGGCGGCCTGATGTACTACCACGCAGTTGACCTCTAAGGCTCGCAGCGCTCTTTGATATTCGCCTGAAGGCGACGCGAGCGCACTCCGTAGTCCGCTGCAATGGAAGCGGCCTTCCGTCGAGTGGCAGCGGATGTTCCGCGTGGATCCCGTCGTGCCAAGGAAACGAGATTGGCGAGATCCGCCGCGACATGCGCGGCGTCGGCCGTCAAATCTCGCGCATCTGTCCTGCTGAGCGATTGTAGGTCAAGTTCTGCCGTAGTCGCTTGCTGGATCGCCTGACTAGTAAGAACGGCGGGTGCCTGTTCAACGAGACCACGAAGATCAGACACTGTTGCAGCAGCAATCGTGCACGTCGACGCTCCCTTGCCAAGGGATGTGGTACTCGGCTCTGTGCTGGCGGTCGTTGGATGTGCAGCCGGATGCGACGGGGGCGAGCACGCCGTCAACATGAGAAGCGCGACGCCGACGCACATCGAGGCAGAGAGGCGCGGGTTCACCAAGGCGAACTCCGTTCGTACTTTGCGTCACGAGCGACGTTCTCCTGTGGAGCCAGGCTTGAGCTCACTCTGATCTACTCACTCTCAGCCGAGCCGCTCGGACGGGCGGTTGCTCGACGGTGACAGTAGTGCCGACTTCCAGCGTCCATGCGTCTCCACACGCCGTTTCGGCGGCTACCGAACAGCTACCGAACACTCTGGAAGGCGTCCGGACAACAGCGGCGAGCGTCAAAGGCGAACGCAAGACGTGACGCGAACACCTAGATCAGCATCCGTCAACGCCGAACATCTCGTCGCGATGGAAGGTCCCGATGCCGGCAGTTAGACCCTTAGCAGTCATATGTTGCGACCGGATCCCCAGCACAAACGCGACGAGTGCGCCGACGGCTCCCGCCACGAGGAAGACCTGAGCGAGGTAGGGCTCATGAGCCGCAAGAACGGCTGAGGCGATCCAGCTAGCGAACAGGAAGGCGGACGTCAGTGCCGAGTACCAGCGGTCTGACCGTTGCTCCGCTTCGAATTTCTGCCACCACTCGGGGGCAGATGTGAGGCTGGGTCGTCGCCTTGCAGCGGCTCTCGCGCTTCCCAACGTCGCACACGCTGCAAACGCTGTTCCAAAGAGGAGCCACGGCGCCCCTTGCCGTGCTATGTCGCTCGCAAGTGTCATTCTCGGGCCGCGAGCGACATGCGCAACCCAGAGTGGCATGCCCAACTGAGCGGCAGCAACGCCGAATGCAGCCACGACGTCCCAGATATTCACTATTCCGCCGATGCTGAGCTCACCGATTTGGATTGAGTAGTAGGCGAGCGTAAAGGCCGCGGTCGTCGCACAGAGCATCAGTGCAAGTAGCAGCTTGGCGCCCATAGGCTGCTCTGCAGCGATCACACTCCCAGACGCGATCAGCACAGCTCCGATACTGCCCGCCGCCACGATCGATGCGAACTCTCGCCAATGATCAGAGCTGTGGGACGCGGCGCGACCCGCCGCTAGCCTCCACGGAGCCTCGTTGGTTGAATCCACTGTCGCTACCCCGCCACATTTTCACAGCGCCGTCAGACTCGGTCGCCAACGAGGAATACTGCCGTCGGGCGAGAGACCGCAAGCCTATTGGCATGAATCAAGAGACCGTCGTTGCTTGCCCCGTCGGGATATCGGGGAATCTGAGCGTGATCGCCATTCCTGGAGCGCGGCGACCGCAATTCTCCTGTGCGAAGACTGTCGGTGGCAGCCGCGAGGACCATTGGAAGCTAGTGCTCGCAGCTCGCCGTCGCGCCAGCAGTAGATGCTGGATTGCGAACAAGCACTGCGCAATCCCGGCGCGACGCGGCCAACCTCGATCGATGACGGCATCGTCATGGCCGCGGTGGTGACGGGCTACGAATGGTGGCGAGCGAGACAAGATCCGAGCCACGGTTATCCCCGACGGGGGTACGGCGCCCGGGTGCCGCACCCCCAATCTCAGGCTCGCTTCAGAGAATCAATCGTCGGCGTCCTGATTGCTGTCGGCGTAGTCGGCGTCATCGGCCGCTTGCGCCGCCGCCTCGGCCTGGGCGTCTTCGACGCTCTGACTGCTCTCGTTACCGGGGTCTGATTTCACAGTACGGGTCACCTCCCTTCGGCTGTCGTGCTGCGACCCATCGAGGCTCATTTGAGCCTCGAATTGGACGCATGTACAGTGTAAGCAGCGAGGGACGGATTGCAAGACTGAAAAATGGCGTAGTTTCGACCAAGCGAACGGATAGTTATGAACGATCGTACGGAACGGCAACCACGGCCCGGAATTGGCGCCATCGTCGAGGCAGCCGAAGGTCTGCTCAGTCAGGTCACCCTTCATGACCTCTTGACCTTCCTATCCAACCGACGACTCGCTGCCGCGGCAGGCGTAGCGGCTGCCAGCGTCACGTACCACGTCGGAGGCAACCCGGACAGACTCCCAGCCGTCCTGCTCGGCAGTTTGTTGACACCCGAGCTGGCCGAGGTGACAAAGCGATCGGCTGCCGGCGTTCGCGAGACGGCACGCGACCTGCGAAACGGCGACGATGACGCACTACACCGACTGGCGAAGGTCGCCGCCGAGGATTTCCTGGGCTACAGCATTCACGGCGCCCCGAACCCCGCACAGGACACACTGATGTACCTCGCCACCGCGTGCGCTCCTAGCGATCCAATGGCAGCGGGAGCAATGCGCGACCACTACGCGTATCTCAGAACCCTCTACGAGCCTGCCTATGCCGATCTGCTTGCCGCCACGCAACGACGCCCAGCCAAGGGCTTCGATATTTCGCGGATCACGAAGGTGATCACTGCGCTCACGGACGGCCTGCTTCTGCAGCATCGCGCGCACGCCGACGGCGAGAACGTTGAACTCTTCGCGGACACAGTCGTTCGACTCTTCGAAGCGATCACTGTCAGCCAAGCCACTCACGCCATCGATGAGGCTGACCCGTTCGAACGCCTTGCGCCGCTGCCACAAGGGTCGAATCTCGATCTGACGAAGCGGACTGCGATCGTCGCCGCGGCCGGCAAGGTCTACGACGAGCAGGGCTGGCACGGAGTGACGATGACGTCGGTTGCACACTCATCCGGAGTGAGCCGGGGCACCTTGATCGCTCACTTCGGCGGCCGAGGAGGACTGGCCGCGGCGATTTGGACGCGATTCCTGCCGAGGCTTCACATGGCCCTGGAGAGCGACCGACGATTGCATACGTCCGAACGCATTCGGCGTCACCTGGGCCGAATAATTGAGCTGGCCCACGAGCACCGAGGCCTGACTGGGGCACTGCTGGATGCGGTCTTGAGCTACAGCCTCGAACACGGCGCACCCACCTACCAGGATCCAGCTGACCCACGGACGATCGTGCCGCTGCCGGGTCTACTGGCGCCCCTTATAGAAGAAGGCAAGGACGACCTTGAGGCCTTCTATGTAGGCAGCACCGAATCTATTCGCGATGTCGCGGCCTTTCTTACCAACACCGCATTGCATCGCGCAGTATCGCGACCGATTGACCTTCCGTCGGCCACGACTGACTATGTTACGGAAATCTGCTTCCGCGGGCTCCTTGCGCAGCACGCCCGCTAGTTGCGGAACTGACGCGCTTAGTCGTTGTTGAACATGTCTCGGAACTACCGGTAGTCCCGCGACATAGGCATGAGCGAACACATGAAAGCCACACCGTCGATACGCACTCGCGTTTGCCGGACCTCGAAGCCCTCCGAAATTTCCGTGTGAGAGCCCAAACGCACGCGGACTGCTCGCGGGTCGCCCGGCCTAGACCCTCGAACGGAGGGCACGGTGGTTCCTGGGACTTCTAACTGTTCTGATCGTCGTCCTGCGACCCCTTGTTACCGCCAACGCAGTGTCGTCGGTTGCGCCAGGGAACTTCGTCGAAGATCTCACAAGCGCCGTCGACTCGTGTCGCTGAATGTACGTTGTGCGACATTTCGCGGCCGCGGCCTGTAGATCAGTGCAACCTCCGGGTTCGAGTCCCATCGGGCACACCTCTTGGGACAGCTTTCGAACCGGATTCAGCCGGGGCGACCGAGTCCGTCAAGTCTTGGGGAGCGACGCGGGCGCCGGTCAGCGCTTTGGCTTTTCGCTCTCGATAACTCTGCGGGTCGGGTTCGGCCGCTCGACAGGCCGATCCGACGAGTCGCTCTTGGCGTCGCTCTGCGCCGGCTCCGCACGATCGTTGTCGGTCACGCCACCTTCGCGGTCAGGCACGCCCACCATGCTATGTCGAGGATCAACAGAACGAGAGCTTGATACAAGAGCGTCTTGTGCATCCAGTTGAGGTTGACCTGGTTTTCGTCGATGTTCTCTTGGAGCACGAGGGCCAGACCGCGGTGAGTCTCGGCCAGTGTGGCTGGTTGTTCATGGTCGGCCCAGCCGTCAACGATCGTGGCGGGTGACAGGTTGAACCGCCATACGTACTTAGGTCGCAACGCGACGTAGCACCTCCATACCACCCCAGCGAACAGAAGAACACCACCTGCCACGCCGATATGGAAGATGAGGTCGCGGTCCTTTCCCTGTGCCTTCAGGACGATTCCCGCCAAGAACGCGGTCACGGTTGTCGTGGTACCGAGAATCGCAACCATTCGCACGCGCAGCTGCTCGAGCGTACGAACTTGGTCCTCGAGGACGCGTATCCCTTCTCGATACGCGAGCTCATAGATGGCGGCCTGGTTCTCGGCTGGTGTCACGCGCGATGGCCTCGGTCGCTGAGCTTGTCGCTGTCTCGCTGTACTCTCGATTGGAACACACTCGGATCGGGGTGGCGCGGACATGACCGACAAGCGACCGCCAAGGGTTGAGGCGAAGCCGCCGAAGGCGTCGGCGGATCCCGCGCCGAAGAGCAAGGTCGAGCGTCCGAATCCAACTCGCGCCATCACCGGCTCGGGTAACCCACCGCGGAAAGAGCGCCCCTGATGGCGGAGAACCCGGCGCCGCAGCCGCAGCCGCAGCGACCGAATCCGACGAGGCCGGAAGAGAGAGGCCGTCCGCGTCCCGAGCCGCGCCCGGGGCCGCAGCCGTCGCACAAGTAGGGCGCTCGGCGGGTCGGGGCAGCTCCCGTATCGAGCGACAGCCGCGAGGCGTATCCCAGAGTACGAGCGGTCACCCCGTTGGGTCGCGAGCGCGCCCCCGGTCTGGCCGGGAATCCGACGCGGTCGGATAGGAACGGGCCCCCACAAGGCTTCCGACACAGGCGCCAACGTCGCTCACCACGAAGGCGCCGATGGGGAGTGATCTCGGCCGCGCGATCCGGTAACGTGCCTGCCACTTGGGTCCAGGCAGTGGGCTCGACAACTGAGGAGTCCAGATATGCGGATTTTGTCGTCCGTCGCGCCCACCCCGGAGCAGATGAAAGTGCTCGCGGATGTGAAGCCGGGTTTCCGACTCATCCGAGGAGCCGCCGGCAGCGGCAAGACGACTGTCGCTCTGCTCCGTCTCCGAGAGCAGACGACCGTCCGCCTCAACCGTCGACGACGGTACGGCCATGCGAATCCCGTGCGGGTTCTGGTGTTGACCTTCAACCGCACGCTTTCGGGATACATCGCTGAGCTGGCGCGAACCTCGACACCGAGCGACGATGCTTTGGACCTTGAGGTGGCGACATTCAGCGGCTGGGCTCGGTCGCTCGTATCGAACGTCGACATTCTGGGTCGTGAGCAGGCTGGAGCCATCTTACGGCCATTGCTTAATGATTTCGCCAGCAGCAAACGGCACGAGTTTTTTGTCGACGAGATCGAGTACATCCTCGGTCGGTTCACGCCCGACAATCTCGCGGCATACCTTTCGGTCGAGCGCAAGGGTCGTGGCATCGCGCCGAGGGTCGACCGTCCGTTGCGCGAGGCGCTGCTTAGCCAGGTGCTGCCGGCGTACGACGAGGCGAAGAAGACGCGCGGCGTCATCGACTGGAACGATCTCGCGCTTCTCGCCGCCGAAGAACAGCTCGGTCTGCTTTACGACATCGTCATCGTGGACGAAGCGCAGGACTTCTCCGCCAATCAGATCCGAGGTGTGCTCAAGCATCTCCAAGATGCGCACAGCACCACGTTCGTGCTCGACGCGGTGCAGCGGATCTATCCCCAGTACTTCAACTGGTCAGAGGTCGGAATCAGCGCCCGCCCCGAGATCATCCATCGGCTCCGAGAGAACTACCGAAACACGGCGGCGATTGCCGCGTTCGCGCTCCCGCTTGTGGACGGTCTTCCCACAGAGGACGACGGAACTTTGCCGGACTTCTCGGCCTGTCACCGGCCGGGAGCCAAGCCCATCGTGGTGTCCGCAAAGTACAGCGGCCAGCTCAAGGTCATGCTCGACCGCTTGGAACAGACTGCGGATCTTGACCGTGAGTCCGTCGCGATACTCCAGCCGCGGGGTGGCGGCTGGTTTGATGAGGCGCGGAAAGTGTTGCGGGCGCGAGGTCTGCTCTTCTGCGAGCTCACCCGTCAGAACGAGTGGCCTACCGGCCCCGAGGTCGTCGCTCTGTGCACCATCCACTCCGCGAAGGGCCTCGAGTTCGATCACGTTCTCATCCCGGGGCTTAGCCAGCAGGTGACACCCCACGGTCCCGACGATGGCGACGCCGACCTTGATCGTCTGCGACGGATGCTTGCGATGGCGGTCGGACGTGCGCGCGAGTCCGTGATGGTCGGGTACAAACCTGGCGAGGAGTCATCTCTCGTCGGTATGTTGGATCCGTCCACCTACGAGCTGGTCACGGCGTGATGACGGCGAACTGGGCCTCCGAGGCTGCGCCCAAGTCGCTGGTCGATGCTGGCAACGAACCTTGGTGCCCGGGGGTGGTCGATGCAGCCATTGCGAGGGGCATCACCAAGGTCGTCCATTTCACTCGCACCCGCGGGCTGGTTGGCATCCTTCACGACTCCGCGGTCAAGGCCCGTAGTGATTTGCCGTTCGAGGAGCATCTGAAGCACGTGTACCAGGCGAATGCGGCCGACCGTAGTCGCGACCTCATCTGGCACGGTTACGTCAATATGTCCGTCTCCTCGATCAACTCCGACATGTTCGCGTTCTCGAGGCGCCAACATCCCGACGATGAGTGGGTAATACTCGAGTTCGGTCCGGAGATCCTCGGCGACCCCGGTGTCGTCTTCTGCACCACGAACAACGCGTACGAAGTAGCTCATCGCGCCAGCGGTTTAGAGGGCTTCGACCAGCTCTTCGCCCCGTTGGTTCCTTGGGGGCACTATGGGTCGCGGCGCAACCGTGCCAGCAGATCCACGTACCAAACGACCGATCCGCAGGCCGAAGTGCTGTACCCGTATCGGCTCCCACTTGAACACTTGCAGACCATCGTGGTGGGCGACGAAGACACCCTGGAGACCGTGCAGGCGAGCCTGAGTCACTTCCCGCATGCCGCAAACATCAAGATCGAACCGGAGGCCTTCAAATGACGGGCGCGCAAACCCGCGCAGACCAGGCGGAACTCTTCGCACTCGCGAATGGCGATGAGCGCATCGCACGCACGCGCAACTCGATGCTCTGGGCCGCATACGGCGACGCGCTCGGCTTCATAAGCGAGCTCGTCGACAAGAGAGGTTTACTTCGGCGGACCAAGGGGGCCCCTTTGGACCGGCTCATGGCGTGGACTCGGCGCGTCGGCGGACGCGGCGGTGTCGATGTCGAACTTCCTGCGGGTTGCTGGTCCGACGACACGCAACTGCGCATGGCCGTGAGTCGCGCGATCGGCCCCCACGGCTTTGACGTCGAGTCCTTTGCTCGCATCGAACTACCCGTATGGCCCGCCTACGCACTCGGTGGAGGACGAGCGTCGAAGGCAGCCGCGGCGAACCTCGCCAAGTCGGACTCGCCCTGGTACGCCAACGCGTTCGATGGATGGGCGTCTGCGGGCGGCAATGGCGCCGCTATGCGAATCCAACCTCACGTCTGGGCAAGTGCCGACCTCGACGGCGACCACCTCCGCGATGTCATCTTCGACTGCATCTGCACGCACGGCCATCCCGCGCGATCGTGGGAGCGTGTTTTCACGCGGCGACATTGGCGTACTGCATGCGCCACGGATCAGTGCCCGACAAGCGCGCATGCAAGGACATCGTTTCGAAGGTCGGAGACGTACGTAGTCTCATCCTTGAAGATCCAGCGCTGGGATCGACATGGCTTGGGTTATGGGAGCGGGAGTCAAACCAACCGTTTGAGGCAACGTGGCGGGCAACGATCAACGAACTGTCTGACACTCTCGACCTAGCATTCAGCGCCGCCTCCTGCATCACCGTTTTCGAGAGCTACCGGGCGATCAACGAACAACTCCAACTCGATCTGCCGGATCGGCGTGGTAGCGGGATCCTGACCGCTGTAGCTGCGGTTGTTCTCGCCGCGATTTCGACGAACGTCAATGAGGCGATGGTCACTGCGGCTAACGCATTGGGTTCTGACACCGACACGATCGCGACGATGGCCGGCGCACTATTGGGCGCGAGCTATCCCACCGAGCAGCCGCCTTCTGAGCCGCTTGACTCGCCGTACCTGAGTCGTGAAGCCGACCGGCTCGTCCACATCTCTCGCGCGGCGCCGGTGGATCACCACCAGTACCCCGACTTGTTGACCTGGTCTGCACCGCACACTCAGGCGGACGCGCTCGTACATGATGAAGACGGAAAGCTTGCTGTCGAAGGGCTTGGATCAGTCACGGAACTGAACGCCGACGTGACGAAGACGCCGCGAGGTGACTTCGGATGGCAGTGGGTTCAAACGGCTCTCGGTCAGACCCTCCTCATCAAGCGGAGGAAGGAGCTCAAGACACGCGGCTCGGGTAATAGTCTCAGACCGCCTCCGTCTCCTCCCGGCGAAGCTCGGTCCACCAGCCGACGTGGCCGCAAACTCCAGAGCGGCGATGACGAAGCGGACCGGAGGCCCAATAGTGCACCTCGAGACCGTGGGGTGAACCTTGACGGCGCGGTCTCGTTCGCGCGAGATCAGATTACGGACGATCGTGCGCTCGGTTACACGGTGCGTCGCGTAGCGCGCGACGGGACACTGACAGATCTCGTCGCACTAGTCGTCGAACTCCGAGACGACCTCCGGAAGTGAGCCGTCCCGAGACTCGCCGCAACACATTCCCGGGTCGCGTCGATGGGTGTCGCCGGTCCGGACACGCCTAGTGCGGGCCCGGGCCAGATACCGTTGCTTGTCCGACGGAGAGGCGGCGCGGCATGAGGTTCTCGATTCACGGGCCATTCGACGTGCCGGTGCGCACGAACAACGGTCGCCACGTCGACAACCTGGCCCTTGATGATTGGTGGGATGACGGTACCGATCTCTGCTCAAGTCAGGGTTGTTATGTCTTCGCTATGCGTCACGGCCGAGGCATTACACCGGTGTATGTCGGAATGACCGCGCGGCAGTCGTTCGAAGGTGAGTGTTTCTCGCCAGCCAACCGACTGAAGCTTGGTGAGATCCTCGGTCAGCATGGGACCCTGGTGCTCTTCCTCATCAAGGAAGAACGCACAAGGCGTTCGAGTCCGAGGGCGATTCGAGAGTTGGAGCAGTACCTGATCGGCGTGGCCGCGGATCGCAACCCGAATCTGTTGAACCTACGAGGGACAACGAAGCCGAGTTGGGAACTCGATGGAATCGGACCGGGCCGCGGCAGCGGACGGCGGCCGCGACCCGTGACGGAGTTCGCGAAGATGTTCGGTCTATAGCCGGGGACTCGCCTCGTCCGGTATGCCTCGGTTGCTTCTCAGACGTCTGCCGCGATCATTGATGCAGGCCCTTTGTGTGCCACCCGATTCTCGGCTGTGAGTGCGCCTCATTGCGGGAACTCCGTACTACCGTGTTGCCGTTCATCCGCTGGAAGGAATCACCATGCCCCGCTATCGAGTCACACTGAGGCGCACTACGACGGAGATTGTGGTAGCCGCCAACCCATATCAGGCGGCGATTGTCGCCAGAGATCTCGGCGGGGATGGCGTCGAGGTTGCCAACGTTGTGCCTGCGGTGGGCCGCCCGGCCGCGTCAAGTGGCCCCCGCAAGACGACCAAACGGGCGGTGAAGAAGGTTGCGAAGAAGCGCCGTCCGTTGTCGCCCGAAGCCCGCGCGAAGCTCGCGCAGAATCTTGTGAAGGCCAGGGCAGCGCGCGCCGCTAAGCGCAAAGGAACCGCGACGAAGCAGAAGGCGAAGAGGCCTACGAAGAAGCGCTGAATTGGAGTGCGCAACTCGAACGGGCCGAGTCGGCGCCTCAGCTGCTTGGGACTTCACCTTGGGAGGCTGCCCATTCGACGAACTGCAGCCGCGTATCGAAGCCGAGGTGCCGAATGGCTGCGTCAAGCGCCCGGCCGTCGCATCCTGGCGACCAGGTCGCCTGCGTCTGTAGGCCGCACTTTGGCCATGTCGCAGGGAGCGCAGCGCACTTGCAGTCATGTTCCGTCGGCATGGCGAGATTCTTGCGCCGCTGTTGTTGGTAGCGCCACCCTTATGGTCACGCTACTTCGTCGCTTCGACGGCCCCGCAGGATTGATGATTCATGCACCGGACCCTTTCGGCGAGCAACCTCCTACGCAGCGTTCGCGTCGTAGATCAGCTTGCCGACGCCCACGACCGCGACGCCGATGAGCGGCGCCACGGCGATTCGCTTGTTGCGAGCCTGAGCCTTGGCCGCAAGCGTGAGTGCGTCAACGATCAGGTCGATGTCTCCGGCGAGGTACCCGGGAAAGACGAGCGCGACCCCAGCCCGGATGAGTTGACCATCGGGCGAACCGAAGAACTGCCCGAGGTTCAGCGCCTCGAACTCGACCGTTGAGCCCAGTTGCTTCGCAAACTCCGTAGCAGTCTTTCGGAGTCGGTAGCCGTCCTCATGGGCAGCGACATTCGCTCTCGGGATATCGGTGAAGTACCACTCGACGAAAGCGGCGATCTGTTGGCGGGTTGCCATTCCGGTTCTCCTTCTACGGGCAACGCGAGGCACCGTGGCCGGGCTCGGCCACGGGCGAACATCGGTTGAGCGGCTTTACCGCAGTGGATCACCCAGGCGGGGGATACGGGTCGTTGCCGTAGCTGTCACGCTCGCGGATCTGACCGTTGCGTCCGTGCAGCAGAAACTCGGTCTCCTCGTTGCGGGCTGTCGAGCGGCCAGCCTGTTCGGCTTGGGCCTGCGTCGGGTGGAGCGAGCTGGCCCGCTCGGCACCTTCACGCTCTACGGCCCACTGGTCACCACGGGGAACGACATGGACGGGGGGATTCTTCGGCATCGTGATCAACTCCTCGATGGAGACGGTCTCCATCGAGATCGACGGTACAAGGCAGGTGTGACACTTTGCCCTGGGCCGTCGTTTCGAGCCGAGAAGTCACGGTGCTCGGGTCACGCCACCGTGCCGGTGGGGACCAGGCGTACGGCAGCGCGACCCGCATGCGGACGGTACGCCTAGGCCGTCTTCGAGGCGTTACGCCCTTAGATGGAGCGCCAGATCTCGACGAACGATGCTGCCTCTCCCCGGAGCAGTGCGTCGATGCCGCGAACGGCCCGCGTGGGCGTGAACATCTTGCTGCGCATGACGTCGAGCACAGCCACGGTCGCACCGGATTTGATGCCTCGGCCGTGCGTCGTGTCGAGCAAGTGCAACACCACGTCGGCACGCGCTTTCGTGAGCGGATCGCCAGCCGCAAGCCAGAGCTTCACGACGTGTAGCTGGTCGTTGATCAACGCGGCGAACTCCGGCCTGATCTTGACGGTGAGATCGCCCGACGACCACTCGGCCGTGGTGCACCGCTGCAGCACGATGTTCTTGCGCCCCATCCACTTGATCGCACCATCGATCGCTTCGGCGTAGTTCGCCTCCCACTCCGGTCGCACGTGCTCGGAGTTGAGAACAGCCTTCAACTCGGTCGGGGTCGCACGCCGTCGCATGAGGCTGACGAAGCCCTCGCGGAACGGCTTCCAATAGTCCGGGCCTTGTGTGTAGCCCTTGTCGTACTTCGGCTTCGCCTCGCGCACGGCCGTAATGCGGGCCGGACCCGTCGCGGCGCAGAACTTGGCGAACGTCGTGGCGTTGATGCTGATCGATGTGGACATGACACCTCGTTCTTCCGAGACCGCGGGGCACGATCCGGACGCGTGAGGATCGCATGGCGATTCTCGCAGGGGGGTGAGACAACAACCTCGCCCGACACCTACAAGCCCTGTTGGCCGAGCCACACGGCAACCGGTGCGTCGAACTTCTCGTGCGCGCCGGACGCGAGGAGACCGACGGCGGCGCCAGCCTTCGGCCCGAAGAGCTTGGTGGCGACGAATCCGGTCAGGCCTCCGACCACGACGAAGGCGACGAGACGAGCGATGAGATCAGGTTGGTTCTGCATGGCGCGCAGCATCGCGCCCGGGTGAGACATCAAAACTGTCGTACGTCGAGCATATGCTCGCTGCCCATGAACCACGGAGCCCCGCTCGCTCACGGGGGCTCCGCGACATCGCTTCAGCTTTTCCGCGAACGACGTGGAAGTTGGATCACCGACGCGGGCGTTGTGGTCGGGTTAATCGATCTCTCGACGCTCGCGGGTCGAAACTCGATCGGGGTGAAGTCGCCCGACAGGAAGCCATCAGGCAGACCGGTCAAGGTTTCGATATCGGCGGCGGGCAGGGACAACGCCGACAGAACATCGTCTGGCGTCTGTGCCCCTTCGCTCAGGATGAGTTCGACCGCGCGCCGCAACAATCTCGGCTCCTCAATCTCCATTTCGCGGTCGTAGGGCTCCTCGCGTCGCCAACCGCGGCGGCCGTAGTTCATCCACAACGCGCGTTCTTGCTCGCCGCGAATCATTCCGGCGTTACGCGCTCGCATGATCATCATGCCGATCGAGACTTTCCACTTCGGTTTCATCGCGCGCATCGCATCGAGGCTGGGCGCGAAGCAGTCGTCGAGGAATGGGCCGAGCGGCAACAAGAACGCGCTCGCAAACCGATGCGCTTGCTGTTCGATTCGCTTGAACTCCTCCGGCCGCTTCAACCGCTCGCGCTTCAGCGTGGCGTGCAAGACAACGTGCCCGAGTTCGTGCGCGGCATCGAACCGCCACCGAGCCGGAGTTCCCTTGTCTGTTCCGATGAGGACGAATGGCCGTCCTTCGGACACGACGAACTCCGAAAGGCCGTCTAGCGTGGCCGCACCCAAAGCATCCCGGGCGAGCACGGCTCCCTGGTTCTCCAGCAGACGAACGACGTTGCCGATTGGGCCATCGTGCAAGCCCCAGTGACGCCGAACGTCCGACGCGGCTGTCTCGATCTCGTCATCGGTCAGAAGTAGCGGGTCTTCGGGAAACCCGAGATCGGGGAAGTTCGACTCGGGCAAAGCTACGTACTCAGTTAGATAGTCAACGATCTCGATCAACCACGCGAACTTGCCCTCGGCGCGTTCGCGTGCCCCTTTTGTTGCCGCCGCCATTGAGCGATAGAAGATCGGACCGCGCTCGACGACGGGTTCGGGCCGCGTGAAAAAAGACTCCGGCATGCGGAGCGCGCTGGCGATGGACGTCAACGCGTCCGGGCTCGGTGACTTCTTCCCGTTCTCGTATTGCGAAATCGCCTGTCGGCTGATCTTGGCGAGTTCGGCGAGCCCGACCGCGGGACACCGCGAACGGCGCGCGCTTCACGCAGGCGCGCGCCAACAAATCCTGGCGTGCCAGCAGTCATTCCGTACCAGTCCGACACGCGTGGCACATGAAGCGGATTCGAGCCTCCTCGTCCCACTCCTTCGGCATCTGGGCCTCGACAACATCCGGAAACCGCTCGAACAGATTGATCCGATGCAGGTAGCCCTTCAGGTCCGACGCCGGGAACGCAATGTACGCGGAACCGGCGAGATATGCGTACCGTTGGCCCTCGCCGCGGTCGAGGCGGTTCTGGCTGTGCAAGAGCAGGGCGAGCAGCCGCGCGTCGACCGGAACATCTTGCTTGCCGAAGCCGTCGAAGAGCGGCCGGTTGAATTGAGCCAGCGTCGTCCGATACTCGGACGTGTCGATCCTGCCGCAGGGCGTGGCGACAGAGTTTTGGGTAAGGACGAGATTGCCGCTCCGCCATTCGGTGTGGTTCCAGTTGGAGGCCTTGACCACCGACGCCTCGATCCCCTCGAACCTCCCCGCAACGTCTCGCAGGAGACCTTCGAGGTTGCCTCGAGCCATCCACGGCCGAACGTTGTCCGCCTCGGTGAAGGCGTAGGTCGCGTTGCAGTACTCCCAAGCGAGTCGGCGAGCCACGAAAACGGCTTGGAGGCTGGCCCGCAAGAACTGGTCCGGGAACGCCTCCGCCAGTCGCGCTTCGATGTCATCAGTCACGAGAACCCCCGGGGGAAGCCGACAACCTCATACGAGGACCCCATGGTGTCGATTTACACCCGATTTGTCAACCGTAACGTCGATCAGGCGTGTCGGCTGCCCGGAGCCTAGCAGAATCTCCGAACGCATGTTCGCATCTGCAGGGAGATGGACACTTCCCCCGAGCTACTTGCGAACACTTGTTTGCCCCGGCGAATGACAAGCATGTAAGAATGCGGGGCATGCCGCGCCGGGTACCCACGGTCCTCGACCTCTTCGCTGGCTGCGGCGGAATGACCTCTGGTTTCGTCAGCGCGGGCTTGTGCTGCGATACGACGGCGCAGAACTCGTCCTCGCTCGCGTCGGTTCCGCCTGGTATCGACGGCCGACTTTGTTCGCTCCCGAGCAGAGTGACAAATCCCTGCAGCTGAGCTTGGACAACGAACGACGGATGGTTCAATACTCCCTGTGGGAGAACGTGCCCGCGCGAGCGTGGTTAAGTCGTCCTACTAGCATCCTTCATGCCGAGCACAAGCTCACTCAGTTGGTAGCAGCGAAGAGAATCGGGTTCAAGATCCCGTATACCGTCGTTACAAATGATTGGGCGGTCCTTCAATCGCAGCTTCGGAACGATGTCATCTACAAACCTTCGTACGGCATGCTCTATCAGGACAACGCCCTCCGGATGGTGTACACGACGCGATTCGAGGAGCACGCACTCCTTCCCAAAGACGGCAACCCGTTCCCGGGCTTCTGGCAGTCATATCTTCCGAAGGCTCGTGAGTGGCGTATCACGATTGTTGGAGACCAGTCGTTTGATGCAGCAATCTATACTGACAGCGACGCGAAGGATGACTGGCGACGGCATCAACTAGGCACCGGCGTGAGGTTCCGCGCCGAGACTTTTCCCGTCGTCGAGAAGCAGATGTGTTTCACTACCTAGAGTCGCTTGACCTACGATTTGGTGCGTTTGATTTTATAGAGACTCCGGATGGCTGTATTTGGTTTCTCGAATGCAATGCCAACGGTCAGTTTGGTTGGCTCGAAGATGAGCTTGGTTTCAAGATCTCTCTCGCCATCGCGGATACTCTGACAGCTATCGCGAAAGCGGGCGGCTGAACCAGAGGTCGGGGCCCGGCTTGCGTCTGGATGCTCGTTAACGGGCGCAAGGTGGGCGCTTCATACGAGGTGGACGCCGCAACATCCCAGCGGATTGCAACCTACGGGGGCGCGATAGTACTCGCGTCGAGAAGCGTCGGTCGGCGACGATACGTCGCGCCAACGACGGGCGTTGTTAGCGAAGAATGCACGGAGGTCCGCATGGCGTCGCACACAGTCCTGACTTGTAAGATATGCGGAGCGAAGCACGGCGGCGTGGCCTCGCCGAGCGTTTGCAAGGACTGCTGGGATAAGGGACACCGGTAGGCGGCGCCGCTTTCGGCTTAGGTTGGCGCGAACGGACGCGGTACGTGCGGTTGCTCATGGGCTACTCGTAGTTGCTTTGTTCATTCCGTGTCGATGCTTCGTGCCACACGGCGGGTTCCCCGTCGCGGCCTCGCCGACAGTGACCTAAAGCTCAGACGCAACCGCCTACGTAGTGACGATTATCTCAATGCGGCGATTGCGCGCTCGGGCCGTCGCAGGGTCTGGTCCGTGCTCGTCCGCCACCGGGTGATCGTCCGCCCATTCTTGCGTGTGGATGATGCTGGGTGTGATACCGGCCGTGATGAGTATCGACCGAGCGGCGTCGGCTCGAGCGCCGGACAGTTGCAGATTCGTCGCCCGTGTCCCGCGGCTGTCTGTCGCTCCGGCAATGACGATGTTCTTCGCGGTGGTCAGCGATGTGTCGGCGAGTCGGATGAGTTGATCGCGTCCGGCGGTGTCGATCGTCGCCGAGTTGGTGTCAAACAGAACGTCAGCAGGCACGACGTATGTTGTGGTCCGTGTGTGGGGAGCGGGTGGAATAACGGTGATGCGTTCCCACCATGGTGTCTGCAGACGGCGCCCCGGCGGCTCTGCCGGTGCCGCTGCTCCGCGGGTGTTGAGTCGGCGAGGAGATCGAGGGTCGCAAGGCAGGTGAGGCTAGCCACCGCAATCGCCAGGAGGCACGGAAGAAGTTTGCGCGCACGGTTCATCGGTGGCGTCTTCTCGTCGCGGGCGGTCGGCGTGCGCTGAGATGTTCGACGGCGATGAGCGCTGCTTCGTGGCGCAGGAAGAATGCGTCGTTACCGGACCACATGGATCCCGACTCGTCATCGAGCACGTCGATTAGGGCGTTCTCGTTGCGCTCGGGCATCTGTCGTTGTGCCAAGGCTGCACTGGCTGCCTCGACGATGCGCTGCGCGATCTGAGCGGGCACGCTGGTTTCTGGGTCGATCCGCGCCACGCGTACGCGAGTGTCGATCAATGCAGCCGGCGGCGATGATCGGAAAACAAGTGCGAGCACGGTGTCGGCCGAGCTCGCCACCAGTTCGTCCAGGACCTCCGCCGGGTTGCGGTCGAAGAGCTCAAAGTCGGATAGGACGACGAGCAGCCGCCGACCGTCGAAACCGGCCGATTCGACGTATTGAAGGCTGGGACCGAGGTTGGAGCTTCCGCCAGGCGATCGAGCCAGTAGGGAGCGTTCGGCGGACCGGAGGCCGCGTTGATCCAGCCTGGTTGCGACGAGTTCTTTGGGCGATGTCAGATCGAAGGTCGAGACGCGGAGGTGCCATTTCACGCGGGACGGTGCTACCGGAAGCTGGCGCCGGATGGCTCCTCGATCGAGAGCGCGAGCGTTCGTCAAGACGGTCGGTTGAAACACCGGCGCGGCCCCTGAAAACCAGGCGGTCGGGATCGTGACGTCTCCGATGGCGAGGGACCCGACGCCAGGCACGCGTGCCGAGTCCGGTGCGCTTTTCAAGGCGTCACCTTCTTGCTGGCCTTGCCGTTTGTACCTACGGCGCGATCGACGAACGGATCGAACGCGGCGTAATTCGACAGTGCAGGACGGGAACGAGTCGATGATGCCTGGCTCATGGGCGCTAGGTCTGCGGGCATTGTTGGGACGACTCGGGCGACTGACTCAGTGTGGGAGTAACCGAACACGTGGGGCGAGTCGGGGGACCGATCCGCATCAGCCTCGACTGTGAGCGCGGCTGCGATGCCGCGGTGTTGAGCGCCGAATAGCAACGCGTCGGCGAGCTCCGATTGGTGCGCGACGTCGTAGTCGAGACCTTCGAGTGAGCACAGTTCGTCGCGGGCCGAATCGCACTGAGTCTGAAGACCCTGGAGTCGCTCGGCCGCTGCGTTGGTACCGAACGCCTCGGCCGCGGTCGCGCCGCCGAAGGTCAATGCGGAGAGGAGTCCAAAACCGAAAGCGAGCGACACTGGGTCACCTTGGCCAGCCCCAATGAGCGTGACACCCATGAGTAACGCGCCGGTCGTGGAGGCGCCAACAATGATCCATCGATCCAGGTCGGCGCCCGCCCGCCCGTCGTCGTATAGATCGCGGTGCCCGGTCGGGCAGTCGTCAGGGGCCGGACCGCGCTCGCGGCGCTGATAGCTGACCGCGAGCACGTGCCCTAGCTGCGAGCCGACCATCACGATCGACAACGCCATCGAGCAGCCGAGCAGTATGGCGAGCCAGGTCGCCGCGCCCGACCGCGTCAGCACCACGGCCATCACCGCTGTGTCACCGATCACAAATCCGGGCTTCGGCGCCGTCGCAAGAAATTTGCGCCTGGGGTCGAGCGTGCTGTTGGGTACAGCCGCCATGGCCAGGCATGCCTTGGAGAGAAGGTCAAAGGTTTGCTTCGCGATGGCACGTCGTGGGTTGGCTCCCTCGCGCTGCTCGCGCAGACCCGCTGCTCGCGCGCGAATTGGTGCGATCTGACCATCGACAGCTTCGGCGATTGTCGCGCTGCGTGCGGCGTCCCCGAGCCGGTTGGCTCGGGTCTCCTCGCGCGTGTCCTTGGGCACGACGCGCTTGCCTTTGTCATCGCGTAAGTCGTCATCGGATACCGGGACAGGAGTCGAGCGGACCTCGGCGGCCGTCGCTGCGGGATTGACGCCGAGGGGGTCGTTTGCGTTTGCAGGTGTCTTCATCATCGTGTTCTCCTATTTGCTGCCAAAAGGGGATCAGTCGACGGAAGCCCATTCGCAGTCGATGCTCTACAGGGCCAGTACGTCAGAAACGGAGGCCACCGAGAAAAAGCGACAGCGCTGAGCTCGGGTCCGCGCACAGAGCCGTTCGTTGAAGCCGTTGATCTCCGCCGGCCAAGATGGGCCGGGAACGGCTCGGGACGCGTCGACCTGTGCGATGCCGACGATTGTCGTGAGCTGGTTACGAATTGCGGGGACGGCGATGCGATCCGCGAGACGCTGACCTTCGCCGAGCTGCAAGGGACGGTTCAGGTCGACCTGCGTGTCCTCGTTTACGCCGTCGGACAGAAGAATGAGATCGGTCTTCGGCGCCGCGTGCTCCGCAGCCACCGCGTACAGCGCGCCGATCGATGACGTCGCGGACGAACCGTCGGTCTGGTACGCGGCGTGCAGACGTGCAGCCACGAGCTCGGCGATCTTGGATTCCGCGTTCGAGCTGAGTCGCCCAAGGCGTACTGCTCGGTTGGGGCCCTTGGGCGCGTACGGCGCGAGGTCATCACTCGTTACCAGAGGAATGACCTCGCCTCCGCCAGCGACGCCGAAGGCATCGGCTGGCCGATCGCAGACCAATGCCGACAGCATCGTTTGCGTGACGACGTCCACCGCGAAGCGCTCGGCGAGCGGGCTGCGGTTTGACGACGACAGATCCGTTTCGACCTGTCGATCGGCGCAGTCGGCGATAGCAGCGTTCGAGCCCGCATGCGAGGTCATCGTCAGCAAGCCGCCGAGGATGGCGCCGAACGCGAGCGCTCCTATCGTGATCCAGAGAAGCCTGCCGCGCTGTCGTTCGTCTGTTCGAACCTCCGGCGACGGGTCCGTCCGAACCGCGTTCGACGACGGCTTGACGGTCCGGTTCGATCCAGGGACGATTCGGAGAGCGGCCTCTCGTCGATTTCGACGGCACCACACCGCCAGCTCGTAGCAATCGTTGTCCGGGTCCGACTGGGCTGCTCATGCTGATCCTTCCGATCGCTGCGCCTGTGAGTGGCTTGGCGAATTGGGTTCCCGGGAGTGCGCGAACAGCGGCGCGCTTCCACGACGGCCCAACCTGACTGGGGTGCGGGGAGGCGGCGTGTCCACCCCGAGCCAGCGGTAGCGGGTCGTGCACTCCGTCACGAAGCAGAGGTTACTCCGACTAGTGGTTAACCACAAGTCAAGGTTTGACCCGAATGGGAGGCAGACCTGTCTCGGGGCAGACCATGCGATAGAGTTTCGGAATGGAGTTGTTGACACCCAACCAGCGGGCCGGTCGCACGCGGCGCGATCGAACCCGGCAGCAGGTTCTCACCGCAACGCATCAGCTACTGAAGGACAACAGCTACGACGATCTGCGAGTGGCCGACATCGTCAAGGCCGCCAACATCGGCGAAGCAACCCTGTATCAAGTTTTTCGGCACAAGGCGGCAGTAGTGGCCTCGCTGTTCCTCGAGCACTACCGACCGATCGAAACAGACGCTGAACGGGACAACGCTGACGCTGCGATTGCTTCGACCGAAGTCCTGAGCGCATTCCTGATGCGTCTCGCAACACTTGCGCAAGCAGAGCCGGCGCTAGCGCGCGCGTACTTACGCGCGTTCGTCGCAGAGGCGTACATGCGAGAGCCGTTGCCTGATGCCCTGGATGACCTGACTCGTCCGGGTGCGTTCTGTCAGTCTTTGCTCGAACGTGGAATGCGGACGGGCGCTGTGTCACACGCGCTTGCGGCTGAAGGTGTCGGCGAACTCCTCGTCATTTCCGTCCTGCAAGCTGTCCTGCGGCACGGACCCGACCACGGCAGCCTGATCGCTCGGCGTCTGGTCGAAGCAGTGTTCGGACATCCAAACGACGTGAAGCCGCCTCGAAAAACTCGCGGTCGCAAAGGAGCGAACACGTGAAGCCTCAAGATTTTGAACATGAGCGGAAATTCCTCGTAGCTGACACGTCAATCGTGAATGCAACTCAAGAAGGCACCTCGATCGTTCAGGGATATTTTCCCTGCGCCCCGGGTTTCTCGGTCCGGGTGCGGTCGTATCCGACCCTGGACACGTACCAGTTCACGGTCAAGGGTCCCCGACGCGGAATCTCGCGGCTCGAAGAAGAGCAAGTCTTGACAACCGGAGGCGAGACCGCCCTTCTCGCCGCCGGTAATTGGATCGTTGAGAAGACGCGCTATCCGCGGTCGGGCCGGACGGCATGGGCTGGGACATTGACGTATTCCACGAAAGAAATGACGGGCTCGTGCTGGCTGAGATTGAGCTCAAGGAGCCGAACGCGTCCTTTGAGATCCCGGAATGGTGCGGCGCCGATGTAACCGGCGACTCGCGCTATTACAACGATCAGCTCGCCTTCAACCCGTATTCGAATTGGAGAGAAGACAAGCCGCAGGCGCCCTGATCGGAGCTGGAATGCCCGCGATGTCTACACGCGGCGACCGTTTCTGTCAGGACTATTCGGCAAGCAGACCGACGCCCTAGATCCAAGTTCCGAACATCGACCGAGTTGCATTCCCGGTAAGTCGAGTGTGCAGATCGAGGAGTTGAGGCTCAGTCAGGCTCGAGAGGTAGTCCGCTACGGCGCGGCCGTGATGCCAGCACTCGCGGCCGCCCGTTGTCGTCGCTATCGCTATGTCTCCTTCATCCTCATTCGATGCACCGAGAAGGTCGCGAAGACGACCCGGCAATCTCGCGAGGTACGCCTTGTCATGAGACCACTCTCGTAGCTTCGTCGCCACCTCTCTCACGATGCGGCGCTGTCCTTCCTGAATCGACCACAGTGCCGGGCGATCAATAACGTAGAACCAGGTCAGCTCCATGAGAGCTAGAACCTCGTACTGTTCTGCGTTGTTGATTCTTACGTATGGCGGCGTCTGGATCAGCTGGATGGCTCGTTCGTAGCGTGTAATGCCTCTCGACGCGAAGCGGTGTAGCGCTGCCCGATCAGACCGTCCGTCTTCGTATGCTCGATTGACGGTGGTCGCACGCAGCAGGTGTTGTAAAGCCTCGGCGAATTTGTCGGCTTCGAATCCGGGCTTCTTGGCGTGGTGGCTATTGCCATGAGCCTGTATCAGGTGAAGGTCGGATTCAAGGCGATGCAGAGGCACGAGATTTGCTCGGAAGAAGTCTTCTGCGTCGTGGACGGCGTAGGACACGTCGTCGGCCCAGTCCATGAGAATCGCCTCCGGCGAACGCACGTCTCGCACAGCCTCGGGCAGCGCCGAGCGAGCCTCATCGAACTCGAATTGCTCACTCGGATAGACGCCCGCCTTCGCGAACGTGGCGCGGTTGTACCAGTCCGGGGGGTTGGTTGCCGCTCCTTCGTCGTCGCGCGTCGCCGGTCGAAGCCGTGGGTACTTCAGAATTGCGTTCAAGGAAGCCCGCGTCAGATCGAGCCCCTTCTGAGGCCGGCCGTCTTCGTCTTCCTTGCGTGAGGACAATTTCGTAGCGATTCGAAAGCTCTGCGCGTTGCCCTCGTAGCCGCCGCAGTCGGCGAAGACCTCGTCGAGGGCCTCCTCCGCCGCGTGTCCGAAGGGCGGATGGCCAAGATCATGGGCCAATCCAGCGGTTTCGACTACGTCGGGGTCGATTCCCCCGCACTCGCGGAGGATCTCGGTTTGTCGCTCATCGCCAGCAGCCTTGCGTACAAGCCGCTCGGCGAAGCGACGCCCGAGCTGGCCGACCTTGAGGGAGTGCATCTGGCGGTTGTGCAGCAGGTGCGTTTCAGCGACCGCGGCCACTTGGCTGACGCCTGAGAGGCGTCTCCATTCGTAGCTATAGAGGATGCGGTCGCGGTCGCGTTCGTAGCACGTGCGTGTGTCATCGGGGTCCTCTTTGTCCGCGCCCCCGAGGATCCGGACGTTTCGTTCTGACATGAATACCCGCAGCCCTTAGCGCCAATGCGACTCGGCGCCAGCCGAGGCAGACCACGAGGGTAGATGCGAAAGTTACTGCTCAGCAACTACAGCGAGCGTGTCATCTTTTTCAATGATCTTGCGCTCGTCGAGAAGTGACGCGATGGCATTCGCGATGCGAGGCCGACACAACTGAGTTTCCGCCATCGCATAGGTCTGCACGTCGTTCTCCGCCTGCGGGCTTGCCGCATGCAAAGCTCCAAGCACTGCGACCTTGCCGCGTTGTACCTCGGCGCAGTATTGATGCCAGTCGGCTGACGGGTTCTCGATGTTGTTTTCCATAAGTCGTAGTAGTCCTTGTGCAATTGTGAAGGATCTTGCCGGACTTGTCAACCCTCCGTGGCTGCGCCACCACGAATCGTAGGCGCCAATCGGAGAGGGAATTTCGGAGCCATATTCGGGCGCACGCTACCGACACGCGCTGTCGATATAGCGGATGCTGACGAGACCACGGTAACGATGGGGTGAGACATCGAGATTTCGCGCGCGCTCACTACCCATGGGTGCCCCTACGTACGCCGCCCGGCACAAGGTGGCGATTCTTCAGCCCTGTTGACCTAGGCGCAAATTGCCAGGTGACGGTCTCCTCGCCCCGGCGACGCAGGGCGATCTCGTCGACGCGGGTGGAGTGTGAACGATTCGACGCGCCGTCGCCCCGTACTCGCCGAACTGTGTCGTGCGGCGGGACGGAGTTGTAGTTATCTCTGACTCGGAGTAAACTCTGTTTCATGACAACTGCGGGTCCAGCGACACCCGACGTGCTCGTTCTCGACGTTGCGCCTTCGGCACCGGCATCTGATGTCAGGCCAATGCACTGCATGCGATGCACCCTTGTAAAAGAGCGGATCGAGGGATCTGACGAACTGAATCGCGGCTACCAACTCGCGATCTCCCGAGAAGTCCCATGCACTTGCAACCGTTCGACGTAGCTACTGCCGTGCGCCAGCGACCTTGTACGAGAACTGCAATCACGATGGTCGGCCGTCCCGGGTATTGCGACGACCGTCTATGAAGGACATCCCGGGATGGACAAACACTGTGACAAAGGCGGCGGCGACATTGCTCATTGCTGCGCTCGTCGCCTATGCGGCGTGGTGGCTGCTCCGACAGCTGGTGGTCCCGATCGTGGTCGTGATCGCGCTCGTCGGGATATATCGCCTGACTTTGGGGGACTTTGGGCGTCGCGGTTGGTGACAGTGGCCTTCGCGACGTGTGTTCCGGTCGCCGTTGTGGAATGCACAATCTTGCTTGTAGTGCTGCGTGTACGCAGCGTATAACTGAACCAGGATGCTGCGTTAGCGCAGCATTTTGGACACGCAAGGAACGAGAAAGGAGGACGGCAAATGGCATCGAAATCACACAAGCGGGGAGGGGATAAGCCTGCCAAACGTCACATTTCCGTGCGTGCCGTTCGTCGCGATCCACCCGACCTGAAGAAGCTGAGTGAGGCACTCATCGCCCTAGCGATGGCCCAGGCCGAAGCCGAAGCACAGGCGGATCACGAGAAGGTGAAGAAGAGCCACCGGGGTGCTGCGTGAGCTGCGGCTTGGAACTCGCCGGCGCTCTCGGAAGCACCGCGCTGGTCGGTTTCGGTGTGCTGCCGTTGCTGCACCGCGAGCTATCCCCCGAGGTCTGGTTCGACGTGCACTGGCCCCGCGAGATCAAACCCGGCGACGCTGTATCGCTGCTTCGCCAACTGGCTGCGCAGCCTCGTCCGACGGTCATCGTCTTTGAGGCTCGAGCATCACGGAGCGGCGTAACACACCACCTCGGTATCGCGGGTCGTGACGCGAAGGATCTTGCGCGCACCATCACATCGCTACTGCCGGGCACCCTGCTCGAGCCCGCCGACGAAAGTGTGCGTGAGGCGATCGTCTTGACGCGTGCGGTTGAACTGCGGCTGACGACCCGAGAGCGCTCGCTGCGCCGGGATGCGCCCGACGAAGTCGCACGATCTCTGGCGACAGCGCTGGCTGGCATCGGCAATGGCACCGTCGTAATGCAGTGGCTGATCGGTCCGCGGTTGACGCCGATCCACGTCGGTCGTCGCTCAACCGGTTTGCCATCGACCCCACAACTCGTACGCGACGCGCTACTAGGGCGATTCGAACCGCTCGATGCCGCGTGCACAGACCGAGCTGCGCGACAAGGTCGGCGACCACGGTTTCCGTGCCACGTGCCGCATGGCGACTTCGATCTCCGATCCTGCAAGCGCCGAGCGTCTTCTTCGACAAGTCGCGGGCGCGCTCCGCGTCGCCGAGGGTCCCGGCGCACACTTCCGCGCACGGGCAACGAAGGCTGCGCTTGTAACGAAAGCTCGACCGCCCCGCCGATGGGGCATGGCGATCAACGTGGGTGAGTTGCTCGGTCTTTTGGCGTGGCCGCTCGGCGATGCTGCTTATCCAGGTATCGAACGCGTCGGTTCGAAGCGCGTGCCCGCGTCCAGGTTGTTGCCCAAGACCGGCCGCATCGTGTGCGACGGCGACGACCCGAGCACGCGTCGCCCGCTCGGGCAAGACGTACGCGACGCCCTCATGCACACCTTGCTGCTCGGTCCGACGGGCACCGGCAAGTCAACCATCATTGCTTCGCTCGCCGTCCAGGACATCACCGCCGGGCGGGGTGTGGTTGTGGTCGACCCGAAGACTGATCTCATCGACGACATCCTCCGGCGGATTCCCCGCGACCGCCTCGACGACATCGTCGTGCTCGACGCCAGCGATTCAAAACCTGTCGGTCTGAACCCGCTGGCTGGCGCCGGTTCTTCCGGCGAGCTGGTTGTCGATCAGCTGATGGCGGTCTTCCGCGGGCTCTACACCGATCTCGGTCCGCGTAGCTCGGACATCCTGCACTCCGGTCTTCGCGCTATTGCATCGTCATCGTCTCCGACCCTGTGCGCGCTGCCGATGCTCCTCACCGATGAACGCTTCCGTGCATCGGTTGCGAAGGAAGCGACCGATGCGTTCGGCTTGCAGCCGTTTTTCGCTTGGTTCAAGTCGTTGTCGTCGGCTGAGGCATCGGCGGTGGTGGCGCCAGCCATGAACAAGCTCCGTCCTCTCGTTTCTCGGCCTGCACTGCGCGGAATCTTGGGACAGACAGCGCCTCGCTTCGACATGCGCGAGGTGTTCACCGGACGCAAGGTGCTGCTCGTCAGTCTCGGTAGCGGCGTTATCGGCCCGGAAGCCGCGCAGCTGCTCGGCAGCCTCGTCGTGTCGCAACTCTGGTTCGCCGCCCAAACGAGAGCACGGGTAGCGCCTGACAAGCGCACGCCGGTCGTCGCGTATCTCGACGAATGGCACACGCTGCTCCATGCACCGGTGGACCTTGCCGATCTGCTGGCTCAATCGCGGGCGCTCGGCCTCGGGTTGGTGCTCGCCAACCAATCACTCAGCCAGCTACCGCCGACTACGCGGTCGGCCGCTCTCGCCAACGCGCGGAGCAAGGTCTGCTTCCGGTTGAGCGCCGAAGACGCGGCGATCATGGCCCGCACCACCGACGAGCTCGACGCGCTCGACTTCCAGAGCCTCGGGCGTTACGAGGTCTACGCCTCGCTGCTCGCCGACGGCCGAGCCACGCCATACGCATCCGGCGTCACCCGCGAGCTACGGCCCGCGTCGAGTGATCCGGAGGCCATCCGCCGTCGGAGCCGTGACCGCTACGGCGTTGACCGCGCCGAAACGGACGCGCAGCTAGTGGCTATCGGGGCGGACGGCAGCGCGACCGCCGAAGGAAAGATCGGTAGGCGCAAGCGAGGTTCAACGTGAGCCGGCCGCACTACAGACTCGACGCGCGAGTGCCCGGAACTCCCGGTCGTGCCCCAGATACGGACTACCCGGTCGCCTACCCGGTGGCGTCGACGCGACCGCGGCGTTTGGCCTGCTCACTCGGTGTGCGGTGGCGATTAGGGGCGCGGACGTTCTCTCGTACTTCTCGTTCCCTTGCGGCGGGGGTCGGCGGCGGGGAGAGAGCGAGCTGTCCGGCGATTGATCAGGTGTTGGTCGGGGATCAGCGCGGGGGTTGGCTACCGGTCGCGCTCATCAACGTCCCCGCCTCCCTCCCTTGTACCTACATGTCTGCGGCGCCGACTGATGAGGGTGAAGGGGGAGGATCGTGAGCGGGGGCCGCCTCGGTACTCGAGGCCTCACCCAACTCCGCGAGCGACTGTCTGAGCGTGACCTCGCGGTCATCGGGCATGTCGCCTCGCTCAAGTTGATAAGCGGTCGACAGATCGAACGCATTCATTTCGGCGTCGAGCAACACGCCACGACGTTGACCGCGGCTCGGACGGCGCGACGGGTCTTGGAGCGACTGGTCGATGACCGGCTGCTCGTCCGGCTCGATCGTCGGGTCGGTGGCGTGCGCGCCGGTAGCGCCAGCTTTGTCTACGGCCTCGGTCCGGTCGGGCAGCGAGTGTTGGGGCTCGGTGGACCGCGCCGACGGTTCCGGGAGCCAACCGCCACGTTCGTCGCCCACACGCTCGCGATCGCCGAGCTGGTCGTCGAGTTGACGTTGGCCGATCGGCGGCACGATCTCGAGCTGTTGCAGGTGCAGACGGAGCCGGAGTGTTGGCGACCGCTCGGTGCCCGCGGCCTGGCGACCCTGCGCCCAGACCTGTTCGTGATCACCGCCAAGGGCGACTTCGAGTACCGCTACTTCGTGGAAGTCGACCTCGGCACCGAGAGCCTGCCGAGGCTGCTCTCCAAGTGCCGGATCTACGAGGACTACTACCGCGCCGGTTCCGAGCAACACCTCCACCACGTCTTTCCCAGCGTCCTGTGGATCATGCACAACCAAGACCGCGCCTTGAAGCTCCGCGATGCGATCGCACGCAGCTCGTCGCTCACCGCCGAGGTGTTCATGGTCACGGCCGACACCCAGGCGTTCGATGTTCTCGTCGGTGAGGCGGTCGGGGGTACGTCATGAGGGCGCTGCGCAATCAGCTCATCGTCGGCGACGTCCGCGACCACCTGCCCAAGCTGTCGGCGGAGTCGGTCGACTGCGTGATCACCAGCCCGCCCTACTTCCGGCTTCGCAACTACGGCCAGCGCGGTCAGATCGGCCTGGAGTCGAACGTCCACGCTTGGGTCGACGAGCTACGCCTCGTGGTGCAGGGCATAGCCCGCGTGTTGAAGCCGACCGGCAGCTTGTGGCTGAACCTCGGCGACACTTACTCCCATCATTGGCGTGACGGCGCCGGACCGAAGAGCTTGCTATTCGCCCCCGAGCTATTGGCGCTGGCCATGATCGAAGACGGTTGGGTGATCCGTAACAAGGTCGTGTGGGCGAAGACCAACCCGATGCCGACGAGTGTGCGCGATCGCTTGTCATGCACCTACGAGGTCCTCTACCTAGCAGTGCGATCGCAGCACTACTACTTCGACCTCGACGCCATCCGCGAGCCGCACCGCTCCAGCCTGCCGCGGTGCAAGTGCTGCGGAGGCCCGACGCGCCGCCAGCGGTCGACGTCCGAAGTGGGCGGGCCCGTTGGCCGGCAGCAACGTCGGCTTGCATGCCATGAAGGCACGCGGCCTCGTCGGCCATCCGCTCGGCAAGAACCCCGGTGACGTCTGGACCTACGCCACCAGCACTGATCGAGGCGTCCACCACGCCATGTTCCCGACGGATCTCATCCGTCGCCCGGTACTCGCCTCGTGTCCGGAGCGCGTCTGCGCGGTGTGCGGAGTGCCGTGGGAACGAACACGAGCACGCGCCATCGGCCAACAGACAGTGCTCGGTGGAGTGGAAGCGCGCTGTAGCTGCGGTGCGCCGACGCAGCCCGGGCTCGTGCTCGACCCGTTCATGGGCGCGGGCACGGTCGCCATCGCCGCCGAAGCTAACCGGCGCGACTGGCTCGGCATCGAGCTCAACCCGGCCTTTGCCCAGCTGGCCGAGAAGCGCATCGAACGGGCCCGCGCTCAGCGCCGCGACGACGAGAGCGAAACAGCGGCGGTCGCATGAGGCGAAACGTAAGTACGAAAGGAGGTTCACTATCGAAGGACCATCATCAGCGGGAGCCGGACCCGAATCAACCGGCAACAGCGGATGGGGAGAAGAGCCGCGGCTCGAAGAACCCACCTATGAGCAGCTCGAAATCTGGTGCACCGATCCGGCGCTCGACGAGAGCGATGACGCGTCGCAGGATGTCTCGTCCGGACGAACTGCGCAGACCTGCCCGTGGCTTGATCACGTCCGATCGACGAACCGCCCACATCCCGGCGCTCGCGGCGATCGGCTCGAAGGACACTGCCCACGATCGGCAGAGCGCGGTCGTCCCCGCTGGGACTTCGACTGACCGCAGACGACATCAACCCGCTGCGCGGGAATTCGACCAACAGCAGGGCCGCGCAGCAGTCAACAAGAAAGGAGGCATCACTATGGAACTACCACCACAACCGGGAGCCGGACCCGAACCAACCGGCAACGAACACGAGGAACGCGAGGTACTCCGCGAAGACGGACCACGCATCTACGTGGCCTCGCTCTCCGACTACAACGCCGGCATCTTGCACGGCGAATGGATACCGGCAGCACAAGAACCCGACGAACTTGGCGAAGCCGTACAAGCGATGCTCGAACGATCACCGACTGGCTCGGAGGAGTTCGCCGTCCATGACTTCGAAGGCTTCGGTCACTACCACGTCGGCGAGTACGACTCGCTCGACTGGGTGTCGCGGGTCGCCCGCGGCATCGTCGAACACGGGCAAGCCTTCGGCGCCTGGGCCGACCGCTGCAACCAGGATGAAGGCGACCTCGCCCGGTTCGAAGACGCCTACCTCGGCGAATGGGGATCGATGAGCGAGTACGCCGAAGAGCTACTCGACGACCTCGGCTACATCCAAGCCGTCGAAGAAGCCGTACCCGACATGTTGCAGCCGTACGTACGCGTCGACATCGACGCCTTCGCCCGCGACCTCGAACTCAGCGGAGACATCACCAGCGTCGAACACGCAGTCGGCATTTGGCTGTTCGACGGGAGGTTGTGATGCAACGAATTGAGTCAGAACTTCGGCAGGTTCAGCAGGTTGTCGGTCCACTGACCGTCGGCATGTGTGCGGATGTAGGGCTGTCGTCCGTCAGGACGGACGACTTGCACCGCGACGGGCCCGGCGGGTCCGCCGACGTTTGCGACGCCTCCGTTGTCGATGAACTCGATCGGCTTCGCGATCGTCATCGTGCTGCTCTTGCCGTCGACCTGCAGCCACCACACCGAATCGATGTGTTCGGCCCTGCTGCTGCCGGCAGCAAGATGGACGCCCGTGATGTAGATCATCGACCGGCTCCTGGTTCCATCATTTCCGACGTCGCGGCCAACGATACACGAACGGATGTACGTGCGAACTCAGGTTCTATTCCCATGTTGTGGAATGGTCAACGACAAGCTGCGTTCACGCAGCGTCGTGGTAAAATGAGTTCAGCGAAAGCGGAGAACCTCGACATGAACCCAGACCAAGCACAGAAGCTGGGGCGCCACCTCAAAAAAGCACGCGAAGCCTTGGGCATCTCAGCCCGAGAGCTGGCGCGTAGGGCGGACGTGCCGGACAGCACCATCGTGCGCATCGAACAAGGGCAGTTCGCCGAACCGAGGCCCGACAAACTGCAACGCATCGCTCGAGCTTTAGGTCTTGATGCGGGTCGCGTGCATGGCATGGCTGGATACCCGGTTCCCGATTTACCGTCGCTTCGTCCCTACTTGCGAACGAAGTATCGAGATCTGTCGCCCGAAGATATCGACCGTATCGGCGCCTACGCGCAGCGGCTGGCACGACGCAGTGGCGTCGACCTTGATGGACCCGCGCTGGGTGAGGATGAAAAACCTCGAACGCCGACACCTCGCGCCGCAAAGCCGACGAGGGGCACAGGCGGAAAATGAACAAGGCGGGTGGCAAGGACGACGCGCTGACGTCGCTGCGCGCGCTTGTCCCGCGGCAAGCAACCTCCTTCCTCGAGGCCTTGCGGGTGGCCGAAATCCAGGCGGAGCGGCTGTTGGTGATCCTCGACGTCCCGGCGCCGCCGGTGCCACATGAGCTCATCACCGAATTACCGAACATCGACATTCGACTCGATGCGCACCTGCCGGCGTCCGGCAGCGCTCACTGGGAGAACGGACAGTGGGTCATCACGCTGAAGAGCGGTGAAGCGATGTCACGTCGTCGCTTCAGCCTGATGCACGAGTTCAAACACGTGCTCGATCACCCAACCCGCGACCTGCTCTACGGCGACACCATCGGGGATCCGGTCGCCGCCTACCGGGCCGAGCGCGCCGCCGATCAGTTCGCCGCGTGCGTGCTGATGCCGGAGAGGTGGATCAAGCGCGAATGGTTTGTCCCAGGCCATCGGTTGAACGACGTCGCGGTCCGGTTCGGTGTTTCCACGCGGGCCCTTTCAGTGCGCCTGTGGCTGCTCGGAATGGCTCCTGAGGTGAGGCGATGGGCGACGATGCCGAAGACCGCCCAGGATGAGACCGATCCAACGCGGTACTTCCGGCCGTTGTCCAAGTTGGAGGTTGAATGATGACGCCGTCCCCATACCCACCGGTAACGAACTCTGCACCACGTGTCGTCGTCGGCGAGATCGACAGCACTCATCCGACGCGTCGCGCCGTGCTCTACCTCCGCGTAAGTACGACGTCTCAGGTCAACACGGACTACGACCCGGAAGGCTTATCGATCCCTGCGCAACGCCAGTCCTGCGAGCGCAAGGCTGCGCAGATGGGGGTTTCGATCATCGAGGAGTACATCGAGCCGGGTCGCTCCGGGACTCGAATGGATAAGCGACCGGCGTTCCAGGAAATGTTGGAGCGGATACGACGCGACCGGGATGTCGACTACGTCCTCGTCTACAAGCTTTCGAGAATGAATCGCAACCGCGTCGACGATGCTCTCGTACTGATGAGCCTGCGAAAGTTCGGTGTCTCACTCGTATCGGCGACCGAGAGCATCGACGAAACGCCTGTCGGACAACTCATGCACGGGATCCTGGCGGCGTTCAACGAGTTCCGCTCGGCGGAGGACGGTGCCGACATCAGATACAAGATGGGCGAGAAAGCGCGTCGCGGAGGCACGCTTGGCCGAGCACCTCTCGGCTACGAGAACGTCCGCGACCGATTCGAGGGACGCGAGATCCGAACGGTGGCGATCGATTCGGAACGTGCGCCATACGTGCGTCTCGCGTTCACGCTGTACGCCACGGGTGAATACACCCTTGAACAGCTCGCCGACACGCTCACCGACCGAGGGCTACGCACACGCCCGAGTCGGTATCCGGCCGGGCCGGTCTCAGTATCGAAGCTGCAGGTAATGCTGCGCGACCGCTACTACCTCGGCTCCATCGTGTACCAAGGAGTCGAATACCCCGGCCGGCACGAGGCCCTCGTAACCGAGGAACTGTTCAACCGGGTGCTGGCCGTCCTCGATACGAAGGCGAGCAGCGGCGAACGCCAACGCGTTCATCATCACTACCTCAAGGGAAGCATCTGGTGTGGACAGTGCCACGATGAGCACCGCGAGACCCGAATGCTCGTACAACGGGCCGTCGGAAGGCGCGGCATCGAATACTTCTACTTCTTCTGCCGGCGCAAACAGGACCACACGTGTCCAAGCCGCTACTTGGGTGTCGACGCTGTCGAGGACGCTGTGGTGCGGCATTACTCCCAAGTTGGATTCGCACCGGGCTTCGCGGCCACGGTGCGAGAAGTACTGAACGAAACGCTCGGCGACCAGGCGCGTGTCTCGAAGCTGCTCAAGCACCGGCTCTCGGTGCAGCACGCAAAGCTCGATCGACAAGAAGAGAACCTGCTCGATCTCGCCGCCGAGGGCTCGATGCCAAAGGACAAACTTCGAGCTCGGCTGCTCAAAATCCAGCGCGACAAGGAGAACATCGAAGAACAGCTCGACCGCGTCGCTGACACGCTCGAGGTCGGAGCAGCCCTGATCGAATCAGCACTCACGCTCCTCGAACATCCGCAGGAGCTATACCGACAAGCCGGTCCGAAAGAGCGCCGTCTGCTCAACCAAGCGATCTTCCAGAAGCTCTACATCGATGACGAAGGGGTGACCGGGGGCATCTTCGCGGAGCCATTTGTCGAGCTGGTCGAGGCAAGCGCTCGAAGTCAGGAGGGAGACACCAGGAGGGACGCCGATGATTCCAGCACGTCTCCCAGGGACTCGCAGTCCAAGGCTGATCTACTCGTGGGCGCCCTATCTGTCGGGGGTTGGAGTAAGACCGCCATGGTGGAGGTGAACGGACTCGAACCGTCGACTTCTACGTTGCGAACGTAGCGCTCTACCAGCTGAGCTACACCCCCGAAGGAGGATGCAGACTACCAAAAGGGCTACCCGCCGGTCGCGCGCTGGGCCGACTCGATTGCGGTCTGCAGCCTCGCCGCCACGATCGCCGTGGTGAGGTCGCCCCGGGTCCGTTCCAGCACGGCCCGCAGCGCGTCGGTCGTGCGCCGCAGCCCACCCGTCACGCCGTCGGGATAGTCGATGGTGACGAGCAGCGAGTAGATCTCGTCCATCGCCCGCATCAGCGTCTCCGCCCGCGCCATCTCGCCCGCGCGCAGCTGGTCGAGCAACTGGCGCCGCAACTCGCTCGCCGCTTCCGCGAGGCCGTTGCAGTACGGCGCGATCTCGATCCCGAGCTCGGCCGGTCCGGGCAACGGAAGGTCGCGCACGAGCGCAAGCGTCAACCATGCTTCGGCGAGTTCCTTCTTCGCGTCGTTCAGTGGTCCGCCGGTGCGCACGTCGGCCTGACTCGAAACCGCGTCGTCGGCCGCCGCGAGAAGTCGCGTGCTTCGCGCGCGAGCGCTTCGGCCGCGTCGTACTCACCGCGATGCGTCGAACGGATCGATGCCGCGCAGCGTTGGATTGCTTGACGCGACGCGGTGATCGTTATCTCGCGGGCGCGGTGCTTCTCTTCGAATGCGGCCCGTGCCGACTCACCAAGCGCGGCGATCTCTGAACCGCGATCCACGCGCCGAGCCTACGACCGCGCGAGCCGTGCTCGCGCCAAGACCGTTACGACGAAGCCGGCGCGCCGCAGCACCCAGTCGGGGGCCGGCTGGCGTTGCATCGAGCGCACCTTCGCGGCGCGCTCCATCTCGAGCGAACGGGCATACGCCCACAGCGCACAGAACGCACCGAAGGCCAATGCGGAAGCGATGAACAACGCCCACACGATCGTCATGTGCGTCCACATCGCGAGAAGACCAAGACCACCGACAACCGCGAGCAACGTGCGCAACACATCGCGCCGACGCTTTGCGGCGCGCTGTCCGGGCGACACCCGTGGCTGCGCGCCGGCGGCGCGCAACGCGCCATTGGTTCGGCCGAGCACATCGAGTCGGTAATTGAAATCACCGATCGAATCGTTTGCCCGCTCCGCACGGGATCGCAGCATGGGCGGCAACAACACGACCGCCCAAAGTGCAGCGAGAATGACCAGGACCACGAGTGTCAAGACCTCTCGACCACCTTTGTTGTCGTGAACGGTAACAACGGATGACGAACGAGTGGTGGATCGTCGCGAGGTGCAGTCTCGCGAGATTGCACCGTCCCGACAACTCCTACTCTTCGTGTCGCGTTCGTAACGCGTCGCGATTCATGCATAACGCGGCGCAATACAGACGACTCGCTGTAAGACCCCGTTGTAAGAAAGCTGCGCGCAGTTAGAAACCGAACTCGTCGGTTTCGTCGGATTGACGCCGCCATGTCCCGGAGCGTCCGCCCGTTTTCTCCCAGAGCGCGAGATCACCGATGGTCATCGAACGATCGATCGACTTGCACATGTCGTAGATGGTGAGTGCCGCGACACCCGCCGCGGTCATCGCTTCCATCTCGACGCCGGTGCGATCGACGGTGTCGACATTCGCCTCGACCTCGACATAGGTGTCTTCGAGGCGGAAGTTCACCAATACCGCTCCGACCAGCAGCGGGTGGCACAAAGGCAGCAGGTGCGGGGTCTGTTTCGCGGCCTGGATCCCGGCGACCCGTGCGACCGCAAGGACATCACCCTTGGTGATCGCGCCCGACGCGATCGCCGACGCGGTCTCGGGCGCCATGTGTACCCGGCAGCGGGCCACGGCCCGGCGATGACTCGGTTCCTTGGCCGTTACGTCGAGCATTCGGGCCCGGCCGAGCGGATCGAGGTGCGTGAACTCCGGAGGCATGGGCCGGAAGTGTAGGGGCGGCCGGAGAAATTCACGACTGGAAGCCCTGGTCGGGGCGCACCCCACGACATTTCTCGCGTGCGTGTCTTGTGTGTGGGGCCTACGCAGCTTGCCTGCGTGGCCCCCCGGGGGTGGGTTCGCTCTCGCTCCCCGCTCGGCGCAGCGACCAACTTCAGCCGACGGATCTTTGCTTCCCCAGGGTGCGCGGAGTCACGCCAGCCCATTGCGTGTCAACGCACTTGCCACACGGTTGCCGCCTCCCGGCATTGCATTTCGCCCGCCCGGGCGACCCCGTTACGTACACATTGAACCACGGAACGTGAGATCTGGCAAGGGTCCTTGAATCAATCCACGACGGAGGTGACGACCGTCACTTTCGGTCCAGCGGGTGGCGACGTATTCGCGCAGCCATTCGCCGAACGCGGGACCGAGGTCGGTGCGGTCGAGCGCGAGCTCGACGTTGGCCCGCAGGAAGTCGATCTTCTGACCGACGTCGTAGCGGCCGCGCCGGCAGTTGCACCCGAACACACTCTGCTGCTCGAGCAGCATCTCGATCGCGTCGGTGAGTTGCAACTCGCCACCGCGTCCCGGTTCGATGCGGTCGAGCATCGTGAAGATCTCGGGCGTGAACACGTAGCGACCGATGATCGCGAGGTTCGACGGCGCTTCGTCGCGCGGCGGCTTCTCGACGACGCGGCGGATCTCGACGACGTCTTCGGTTAGTCCCGATGCCGTCGACTCGCCGCTCGGCTTCGGATCGATGCAGCCGTACGACGAGATCTCTTCGGGCAGACACTTCCGAGAACGAGATGACACGAGCGACCGTGCGCTTCGTGCACGTCGAGCATCGAACGCAACAACGCGCCGTCGTCGACCATGAGGTCGTCGGCGAGCAGCACCGCGAACGGTTCGTTGCCGACGTGATGACGCGCGACCGAAACCGCGTGCCCGAGCCCGAGCGGATCGCGCTGGCGCACGTAGTGGATGTCGGCGAGGTCGGACGCGAACTGCACTTCCTTCAAGAGGTCGTGCTTGCCCGCGTTGTCGAGGAAGTGCTCGAGCTCGAAGTTGCGGTCGAAGTGATCCTCGATCGCCCGCTTGTTCCGACCGGTGATGATCAGGATGTCGGTCGAGGCCGGCCTTCACCGCCTCTTCGACGACGTACTGGATCGCGGGCTTGTCGACGACCGGCAGCATCTCTTTGGGCGAGCTCTTCGTCGCCGGGAGGAACCGTGTGCCCAGACCGGCGGCGGGGATCACCGCTTTGCGCACCCGTGTCATGTCCGCCTCCTCAAGTGGTAGCTGCGACGCGACGCCCAGATCGTTCTCCTCCCGCCGGAGCAACCGACGGATGTTCGCCGCATGGCGGACCACGACGAGCACCGCGAGCGCCGCGACGACACCAACTTCCCATCGGTCAAAGCCGAGGGCGAATACAGCGATAGGGAAGAGAATCGTGATCATCAGCGACGCGAGTGACGCCTTGTGCAGTACCCGGGCGACCACGAACCAGATCACGGCGAGCCCGACCACGATCAGCGGATAGAGCACCACGAGCGCTCCGCCGGCCGCGGCCACGCCCTTTCCCGCCCTTGCGGTAGAGCGGTACGTGTGGCCGATCACGGCCGCGACGCCGAGCACGCAGGCCCCGGCCCGGCCGCCGATGACCATGCCCGCGCCCGCCGCGATCGCGCCCTTGGCGAAGTCGAGCAGCAGCACGACCGCCCCGGCCTTCCAGCCGAGGAGACGACCGACGTTCGACGCGCCCGGGTTGCCCGAACCCTCCTCCATGATGTCGCGGCCGTGCGCTCGGGCGACGAGTAGGGCGCTCGGGAACGTGCCGAGCAGCCAGGCGACGGGGACGAGGAGGGCGATGGCAACCATGCCCCGCCATTGTGTCGCACGACCGGCCCGGAACCGAACGGCTCGACCGCGACCACGCGCACGGAGCACGGCGCTCTCGAAACATGTACGATTGGCACTCGTAGGCGTCGAGTGCCAATCCCCGGCGACCGGACAGACGGAGTGTCCATGCCGACATACGTGTACCGCTGCGCCAAGTGCGGCGAGCAGATCGAGGCGTTCCAGTCGTTCGCCGACAAGCCCCTCACGAAGCACACCGACTGTGGCGGCAAGCTGACGAAGGTGCTCTCGGCGGCGCGGCATCGTCTTGAAGGGCTCGGGCTTCTACAAGACCGACAACCGTTCGTCGTCCAAGGGCGCCTCGAAGGAGCAGTCGAAGGAGTCGTCCTCCTCGTCTTCGTGTCGTCCGACTCCGGGTCAGGCTCCTCGGGCTCCGGCTCTTCGGGCTCGGATTCCGAGCTCGTCCGGGTCCTCGGGTCGTCGGAGTCGGGCTCCTCGAAGTCGTCGACGGATCGTCGGGGTCGTCGAGCGGATCCGAAGCCAAGAGCGCGTAGCTCGCCCGGCGACGCCGCACATGCAAGCGGAGATCGGCGTCTTCGGCGGATCGGGCTTCTACAGCTTCGGCGCCGGCACCGATCGGCCGCCCCGGTCGAAGAGGTCGTCCTCGACACGCCGTTCGGGCCCCCGAGCGCGCCCGTAACGATCGCCGAGATCGGCGGCCGCCGCGTCGCGTTCATTCCCCGCCACGGGCGCGACCACGAGTTCGCGCCGGCGCGCGTCCCCGCCCGCGCCAATCTCTGGGCGATGCGCATGCTCGGCGTGCGCCAGGTGATCGGCCCGTGCGCGGCGGGATCGCTGTCGCCCGACATCCATCCCGGCGACTTCGTCGTCCTCGACCAACTCGTCGATCGCACCTGGGGTCGCGCCGACACGTACTACGACGCGGGCGACACCCATCACGTCTCCTACGCCGATCCGTACTGCGCAGTCGTCGCCCGGCACGCGGTCGAGTCGGGCGAGCGCGTCGGCGTGCGCATGCACGACCGACGGAACGGTCGTCGTGATCCCCGGTCCGCGTTTCTCGACGCGCGCCGAATCGCGATGGTTCCGGTCGGAGGGTTGGCACGTCGTGAACATGACGCAGTATCCCGAGGCGTACCTCGCACGCGAGCTCGGCATGCACTACGCGGGCATCGCGCTCGGTCACCGACTACGACACGGGCGTCGAACACGACGCCGGAGTCGCGCCCGTTTCCCAAGACCAGGTGTTCGCGTTCTTCGAGCGAAACCTGCACCGCGTCCGCGCGCTGCTCGACGATCTGATCCCCCGGTTGCCCGAGGAACCGACCGGGTGCGGCTGCGCCGACGCGGTGGGCCCACTCCGCGCCTTCGACTGATTCTCGTTTCCGAATCAGGGAACGCAGCAGAGTGGGAGATTGCAGTTCGGTTGCCGTACTTCGGTGACTGACTTGCTTTACCGACTTGGCGAGTACCCCCGACCCGCCGGTCCGGGCGGGCGATGACCGGCAGGCCAGGGGACTCGCACGGCGCCACGTGGGCGCCGGGGCCGGGGGGAGCCAAGTGATCCAACCCTCGGCGGACCGCTGACATTCCCATCATTCCCAACCACTTGGGGTTGCGAACCCTCCTCGATAACCTCAGCCGAACTTCGCGTCATCGACGCCGCGTTTCTCTCGAAGTTCTCGCCGCTTCCCGCGCTTCCCCGCTCACACGTACCGCGATGTGTGACGTCGCGACTCGCGTTTCGAAGGGAAGCCGTATGCGTCGTTCACCTCGTGTACTGCTCGCGTGGGCCGCCGCGCTCCTCGTGATGTTGGTAACGGTGCGGGTCGTCACCGGCGATCTCGGATCGCTGCACCGCCGCGCCCATGATCTCGGCGCCGACATCACGGTCGTGTTGGCGACGCGTGATCTTCCGCTCGGCACCACAGTCGGCGGCCGCCGACCTCCGTACCGTGCGCCGCCCGTCGACGACCGTGACGCCCGACGCGCTCCACGACCCGGGCGCCGCGGTCGGGCGCGTCGTTGCGGTCGCGCTGCTCCGCGACGACGTCGTCGGCGCTCGTCATCTCGTACCCGGCTCCGGTTTGGCCGCCGACGGATCGGCCATCAACGGCGTCGTTCCCGTCGGACGGCGGGCGGTGCACGTTGTGGTGAAAGACGGTTTCCAACCGCCGCCTCGGGTCGGTCGTCGACGTGCTCGCCACCTACGACCCGTCGCTCGCCACGATCGCCGGGCCGCCGGGCCGCGCCGTGGTCGTTGCGAGCGGCGCCCGCGGTGCTCGCGCTCAACGGCGCGGGCTCGTCCGACACCGGTACGACTGACGGCGCGCGACTCCGACAATGCGAGCGCGACCGATACGAGCGGCTCCGGGATCACGCTGTTGGTGACAGAAGCCGAAGCCCGCGCCGTCGCCTACGCCGCGTCACTCGGCGAGATCTCGCTCGCGCTGGCGCCGGCGCAGAGCGCGTGCTGCCCCGCACCGGCGTCGTGACCGCGGCACACTCGGCGCGCCTCAGTCGGAAGTCTCGAGCCACTCCGCGAACGTCGGGCCCGCGAGAGTGGCGTGCGGGTTCGGCAGGAGCGCGCCCGACTCGTTCGAACGCGTCGTCGGGGTTAATGGGGTCACTCGCGCCCTGGACACGCCAGCGCGTCACCGCGGTGCGCCATCAGCCGGCGGGCGAGATCAACCAGGTTCTCCTCGCGCGGTCCCGCGATCTCGGCGACCACCTCGTTCGGCACTTCGGGCGCGAACCCGGGATCGGTGACGAGGGCCACGAGCGCCTCGGCAACGGTGCGCGCCGCCACCACCTGCGTGCGCATCTTCGCCACGTAGGCAACGTCGCCTTGCGTACCCCAGTCGACGAGTTGGCCCACGAACTCGTGGAACTGCGCGGCCCGCAAGATGCGGCTCGGGATCGGGCCGGCCAACGCAGTCCGTTCGTGCGCGAGCTTCGCCGCGCCGTAACCGCCGACGAACTTGTCGGTGCCGATGATCGACACCACGACCAACCTCCGCACGCCGGCGCGCGCGCCGAACTCGTGCAGGTTCTCGGCCGCGGTCGTGAAGAACTCGGTCGCCGCGCCCTGCTCGGGCGACGGACCGGTGCTGCAGTCGATGATCCCGTCGACCCCGATGCAGCGCGTCGGGTAATCCCGCGCCCGTCACCACGTCGACGCCGTACGAGCGCGACATCGGGACGATCTCGTGGCCCCGTTCCTTCAGCACATCGACGACGTGTCGGCCGACGCGGCCGGTGGCGCCCGCCACCGCAATCCTCATGGTTTCCTGCATGACTCCTGCCCTCCTCGAGCAATCAAAACGCTGTGTCGCGGCTATGACCCGCCGAGGCGCGCGAATGTGACCGGTACCGGCAGGAACGTCGGGCCGGTAACTTGCCCGCCGTGACGATCAGCACGGTCATCTTCGATTTCGGCGGCGTGATCTCGAGTCCTCTGTTCGTGGGCATCGGCGCGTTCGAGGAAGCCGAGGGCTACCCGAAGGGGTCGCTGCTGCGGCTCCTCTTCGGCGACACGTCGTACATCGGCGTCGAGGGCCGCGCCGTCGCCGACGCGATCGCCGCCGATCCCGACGCGGCCGAAGAACACGGCGAGATCGAGGACGAGCCCGACTGGCACCTGCTCGAGAAGGGTCAGCTCGACATCGCGACCTACTTCGAGCGCATGGTCGAGAAGGCGCCGCGCATCATCGGCAGCCGATCGACATGGAGGCGTACGGACGCTTCTGGCAGCAGACCGCGCCGGGCGTGCACTGGACGGTCGTGCACAAGATGCGCGATCTGCAAGCGCCGCGGGCTGCGCATCGGACTGCTCACGAACAACGTCAAGGAGTTCGGCGACAACTGGCGCGCGATGTTCCCGATCGACGAGCTGTGCGACGAAGTCGTCGACTCGTCCCACGTCGGGATGCGCAAGCCCGACCGCGAGATCTACGAGCTCACGTGCGCGCGCATGAACATCGAACCCGGCGAGGCGGTGTTCCTCGACGACAACGCCGACAACGTCGCCGCGGCGCGGCGCGTTCGGCATGGAAGCCGTGCACGTCGCTCGATCCCGAGAGCGCGCTCGCCGAGCTCGAAGCGATCCTCGACCGACGCGGCACGCTAGTCCCGGTCGGGCTTACGCGCCGCTCATCGTCATCTCGCCGACGAGCACGGTCATGCCCGCGACCGCGCCGGGCAGGAACGTGAGGTCGTTGCCGACCTCGGTGATGTCGAGCAGCATGCGCTGCAACGTCGACGCGATCGTGACCTCGCGCACCGGCTCCGCGAACGCGCCGTCGCGCACCATGAGCCCGTCGGCGCCGACGGAGAAGTCGCCGCTGATCGGGTTCGTACCCGAGTGCAGTCCGCTCACCGACTGCACGTAGAGCGCTTCGCCCACCGTCTGCATGATCTCGTCCGGCGACGTCGGACCGGGCTCGAGCCGCAAGGCGCGCACACCGACACCCGGCGTCGATCCGATGCCCGCGCGTCGCGCTCGCGGTCGTTCCCGAGCCCGAACGCCGGCCGGTGTACACGTTGTGCAGGAAGCCCTGCATCACGCCGTCGACGATCAGCGCGTTGCGCCGCGTCGGGATCCCGTCGCCGTCGAACTGCGACGCGCCGAGCGCACGCGCGTCGGTGGGATCGTCGATCAGCTGGACGAACGGCGCACCGACCTTCTCGCCGACGCGGCCCGGCGAACAGCGAACGGCCCTTCAGCATCGACTCGCCGTTGAACGCACTCGACAGCACGCCGAGCACCGAACGGGTCACGAGCGGGTCGAGGATCACCGGGATGCGCCGGCCCGGCGACGGGCTTGGCGCCGAGCAGCCGGCACGCGCGGGTCGCCGCGTCGCGCGGGATCGAGTCGAGATCGAGATCGGACAGCGTGCGGCCCGGCGACGAACCCGTAGCCCGACTGCGTGCCCGAACCGTCGTCGGCGAGCGCGACCGCCGAGGCCGAACACGTCGTGCGCCGCGTCGTGCGACTCGACGCCGAGCGAGTTCGCGAGCGCGACCTCGGCGAGCGCGTCGCCGTAGCTCGCCGACTCGACGTTGCGGATGCGCGGGTCGGCCGCTTTCGTCGCCCGTTCGAGGTCGAGCGCGATGCGCACCTTCTCCTCGGTCGGCACCGACACGAGCTCTTCGCGCCACAGGTCGAGATCGGGCGCGGCGTGACGCCGTTCGACGTCGGCGGGCGACGCGAGGCCGTACCACTCGTCGGGCTCGCCGAAGCCCGCGTTGTCGCGCGCTTCCTTCAGCGTCTCCTCGATGACATCGGGTCGCAAGCGATCCGGCCCACGCGAGACCTTGGCGGTGCGCCGGCGATGACGCGGATGCCGACGCCTTCGACGCTCGCGGTCGTGAGCGACTCGACCTCGCCGCCGAACACCTCGACGTCGGTGTCGCGGGTGCGCACGACGTACGCCTCGACCTGTTCGCCGTCGCGTGCGGCGCGCGCGACGCTCCGGGCGATCTCGAGCAGGTCGTCGCGACTCACGCCGCGGTCCCGCCGACCGTCATCTCCCGCACGAGCACCGTCGGTTGACCCGACGACACCGGCACGCTCTGGCCCTGCTTGCCGCACATGCCGGTCCACGTGTCGAAGTCGTTGCCGACCGCGTCGACCATGCGCAGCACCTCGGGACCGTTGCCGATCAGCTGCGCGGCGCGGATCGGGCGCGTGATCTCGCCCTTCTCGATCAGGTACGCCTCGGTGATGCCGAAGACGAAGTCGCCGGTGGCGGGATCGACCTGGCCGCCGCCGAGCTGCACCGCGTAGATGCCGAAGTCGACGCTGCGAATGATGTCGTCGGGGTCGGTCTCACCTTCGAGCAGGAACGTGTTCGTCATGCGCGGCATCGGCAGGTGGCGATAGCTCTCGCGGCGGCCGTTCCCACTCGGCGCCCGACCTTCCTTGCGGGCCCGCACGACGTCCCACATGTAGTCGGTGAGCACGCCGTTCTCGATGAGGACGTTGCGCTGCGCGGCGTGGCCCTCGTCGTCGATCGCGAGCGTGCCCCACTCGTGCGCGTAGCCGCCGTCGTCGACGAGCGTGACGAGCGGCGACGCGACCGGCGCGCCCATCTGGCCCTTGAACACCGACGCGTCCTTCAGGATGTGGTCGGCCTCCAGGCCGTGGCCGCACGCCTCGTGGAACAGCACGCCGCCCGCGCCCCGCTTCAGCACGACCGGGATCCGACCCGACGGCGCCGGGACCGCGTCGAGCAGCGTCAGCGCGCGGCTGCGCGGCCTTCCGCCCGATGTCTTCGGGCACGAACGTGTCGAAGAGCTCGAAGCCCATCGTGCGGCCGGGCGCCTCGTACGCCGGTCTGCATGCCCGTGTCGCCGGTCGCGACGCACTGCACCGACATGCGCGTGCGGACGCGGTCGTCGTCGGCGAGGAGGCCGTCGGAGTTGGCGACGAGGATCCGGCGCCGGGCGTCGGCGTAGGACGCAGTGACCGACGTGACCGCGCTCCCGGTCTCGCGCGCGGCCGCGTCGGCGCGGGCAAGCAGCTCGACCTTGCGGCGCTTCTCGACCGTCTCGGGCAGGACGACACTCGCGTCGATCGGGTTGGTCGCGGTCGCCCGGAGCGCGACCGTGTCGCGTGCCGCCGCCTCCACCCCGGGCCGCGCCGGCGGCCGCGGCCTCGGCCGCCTGCAGGAGTCCCTCGGGCGAGAGATCGGCGGTGTGCGCGAAGCCGGTCGTATCGCCCCGAACGACGCGCAGGCCGGCGCCCCGGTCGCGACCGGAGACGAGCTCCTCGATCCGACCGTCGTCGAAACGACCGCTCGACGAGCGCCGATCCTCGACGAAGACCTCCGCGAAATCACCGCCGCCGCTCAGCGCGTGGTCGAGCGTGGCCTGCAGCACATCGTGTTCGATCAGGGGAGCAGTCATGTGCGCCTCGAAAATCTGACCGGAGTTGTCCGATCGGAGCGACGGGTCGCGCCAACATGCCGAGTCGGCGCCGGGCTGCCTATGGTAAGCGGATGGGGGTCGCGTCCGGTCTCACAGCTTCGATCACGCTGAAGGTCGAAGAGGGTGACACCGCGCTCGCGATCGGCAGCGGCGACGTACCTGTGCTCGCGACACCCCGGCTCGTCGCGTTGGTCGAGCAGGCGAGCGTGCTGGCCCTCGGCGACAAAGCTCGGCCCCGACAAGACGTAGGTCGGCTACGAGGTGCAGCTCGCGCACCTCTCGCCCACCCCGGTCGGCTCCGAAGTGACCGCCGAGGCAACGCTCGAAAGCGTCGAGGGCCGGCGGCTGACGTTCCGGGTCGCCGTCACCGACGCCCGCGGTCTGGTCGCGGCCGGGCGCATCACCCGGGTCGTCGTGGTGCGCGACCGCTTCATCGAGCGAGCGCAATCGGAGCTATGACCGAGCTACTGGAAGTCGAACGTCTCGACGACCACGCAGTCCTGTTCCTGAACCGACCCGAGAAGCGCAACGCACTCTCCGTCGCGCTCCGCGACGCGATCAGCGACGCACTCGACGCGTTGGCGAGCGACGAGACAATGAAGTGCGTCGTGATCACCGGGAACGGCCCGGTGTTCTCGGCCGGATTCGACCTGTCGGAGTTCACGCGTGCCGCCGACGACGACGCGTTCATGCGTGAGCTCTGGGCGTCGAGCGACCGCTACCACGACACGGTGCTGCGGTTCCCGTTGCCGACGATCGCGTCGGTGAACGGTCCCGCGCTCGCGGGGGGCTTCGACCTCGCCGTGCTCTGCGATCTCCGAATCGCTTCGACCACCGCGCGGTTCGCGCATCCGGAACGCACCTTCGGCGACGTCGTGTACGGACCGCTGCACGACCTGGTCGGCGGCGCCGTCGCGCGTGAGTTGACGATCGGCGGACGCGAGATGGACGCGGACGAAGCACTCGCCGTTGCACCTCGTGGGCGAAGTCGTCGAGCCCGACGCGCTGCGCGACGCCACCGAAGCGATGGCGGCGCGCGTGTGCGCGGCGCCGCGCGACGTGTTGGTTCGCACAAAGGCCAAGGCGCTCCGCCGCGCCGGTTTCGCGGGCCTGAGCCCGACTCTCGAGCTCTAGGACGCGGGAGTCGGTACCGAGGCGAGGAACTTCGTGAGCGCGTCGATCCACGCCGGGGGGTTCTCGAACTGCGGCGAGTGCCCCGCGTCGGGGATGACGACGAGTTGTGCGCCGGGGATGGCGTCGACCATCGCGTGCGACGCGGTCAAGAACGGCGCGTCTTGCGAGCCGACGATGACGAGCATCGGGAAGTTCACCGCGGCCGCGAGGGCGGCGAGGTCGTCGGGTTGGTACGCGAGGGCGATCGCCATCGCGCCCCACATGATCTCCGACAGGTCGTTCCACTTGCGATCCTCGAACGCCTGGTAGCCGGGACGATCGAGGAGCGTCCGCTTGTAGGCGGGCGTCTCCAACACCGCGGCCATGTCGAGCAATTCCTTCAGCGCCTGCTTGCCGCCGGTAAACGCTACGTCGGCCGCGAGATCCATCAGCGTGGGATCAAAGCCCGGGATCGGGCCCGCCGACGTGTCCATCATGATCAACGCCTCGACGCGCTCCGGGGCGCGCAACGGGATCTGGCGTCCGACCATGCCGCCCATCGAATGCCCGAGCAGACGGAACCGCGGCAAGTCGCACGCGTCGGCGACCTCCAAGATGTCGGTCGCGAGACGGTCGATGGAGTACATGTCGCGATCGGTCGGCTTGTCGCTCGCGCCGTGACCGCGATGATCGAAGATCACGACCGTGTTGTCGCGTGCGAGCACGGGCACGTGATCGGCGAAGTCTTCCTTCGCGCCGCCGAAGCCGTGGACGAGGAGCAGGCCCGGGCCCGATCCCGCGACTTCGACCGCCAGTCCGACACCGTCACTCGTCGTGATGCGCATCCGCCCATCTCACCCGAAACGCCGGTCCAACGCCAGCCACCGTAGGATCGGAGCGATGACGGAGGGTGCCCCGGGCCGTCGACACCTCGGACCAAGATCGAAACTCGCGCTGCGAGTCGTCGTGAGCGTGGCCCTGTTGGCCCTCGTCGCGTCGAAGGCGTCGGGTGTCGGCGACGCGATCCCCGACCAGCACCACGGCCTCACGATCTCGCTGCTCGTATTGGCCGTGCTCACGGCGCTCGTGGGTGTCGTGTTGTCGGCGTGGCGTTGGCAACGAGTGTTGCTGCTGTTCGACGTGCGGATTCCGCTGACCGCACTCTTCTCGCACTATCTCGTCGGCCTGCTCGTCGGCAACGTGCTGCCGTCAACTATCGGCGGCGATGTCGTGCGCGTTGCGCGTGCGTCGAACACCGTGGGCTCGGCCGAGGTGTCGTTCGGTTCGGTCGTGCTCGAACGGCTCACCGGTTTCATCGGGCTGCCGCTGCTCGTGTTCCTCGGCTTCGCCATCGATCCGTCGTTGCTCGACCACCAACACGCGTGGCTCGCGTTGCTGATCGCACTCGCGGCGGTGTCGGTGTTGGCACTCATCCTGATTCTCGCGGGCCACCCGCGCCTCGCGGGCCGCTACGCGAAGAGAGAAAGTTGGTCGCGGTTCATCGGCGCCGTGCACCTCGGCGTCGAACGGCTCCGCCGCGAACCCCGACACATCGGGCCGATCCTCTTCGCCACCCTGGTCTTCCAGAGCTCGCAGGTGTTGTTGTTCGGGCTCATCTTCCGCGCCCTCGACCTGCCCGTTCCGATCCCGGCGGTGATCGCGTTCACACCCGCGGTGCTGATGCTGCAGGTCCTCCCGATCTCGTTCAGTGGTCTCGGTGTACGCGAGGGCGCGTTGGTACTGTTCCTACGCTCGTTCGGCGTCAGCAACGCGCAGGCCACGGCGGCGGGTCTGCTGTGGTGGGGATGCATGATCGCGGTGAGCATGCTGGGTGCGCCGGCCTTCGCGGTCGGCAACCGAAACCGACCTGTCCCGACCGCGAAGGATCCCGTATGACTGCTGAGGTCGAGCGTCGCTCCCGCTTCAGCGGCGGCCGCGTCCTCTCCGACGGGCACGTCCTCTACTGGTGGGTCGAGCTCCTCGCGATCCTCGTGTTCTACGTCGTGTACTCCGCGATCCGGAATGTGCACGGCGGTGCAGCCGCACCCGCGCACGCCTTCGACCATGCCCGCCAGATCATGTCGCTCGAACGGCACCTCGGCATCTACCACGAGCGCACGTTTCAGCGTTGGGCGCTGCACTCCCGCCCGCTGATCCTGTTCGCGAACTACTACTACGGCTCGTTCCACTTCATCGTCACGATCTTCGCCGGCATCTTCTTGTACCGCCGTTACTCCGACGACTATCCGCGTTTTCGCAACACGATCGCGATCGCAACGCTGCTCGCGCTGGTCGGCTTCTCGCTGTACCCGCTTGCGCCGCCCCGCATGTTCCCGGGCTTTGTCGACACGCTGTTGAAGGACCCCGCGTTCTGGTCGTTCGACTCCGGCGGCGTGCAGAAGATCTCGAATCAGTTCGCGGCCATGCCGAGCGTCCACATCGCGTGGTCGACGTGGTGCGCGATCGCGCTCGCGCCCCGGCTCAAGAACCGCGCGTTGAAGATCATGGCGTGGTGCTATCCGGTACTGACCTTCGTCGTCATCATCATCACCGCGAACCACTACGTGCTGGATGCGGTCGGCGGGCTCCTCGTGCTCACCGTGAGCTGGTTCCTCGCCAACTGGTTCACGCGCGCCGGAACCGGAGACTGGCGCCATCTCGGACCGGTCGCGGCGGCCGCCGACACGGTGCCCGGCTACAGCCCGTAGCCACCTAGCCTCCCCCGGCATGCCCGACCGCTACGACCTCGACCACATCGCGCTGGCCGCGGCCGACACCGCGCCGGCGCTGCAGTTCCTCACCGGCGAGCTCGGCGGCACGATCCTGTTCGGCGGCCAGGCGATCGGCTTCCGCCCGATGCAGGTGTGGCTCGGTTCGCGCGACCGGCGACGGCATGCCCGTCGAGCTCCTGGAACCGTGGGCGGTCGACAAGAACGACTTCCTCGCCCGCTTCGTCGCCCGCCACGATGCCGGCCCGCATCACCTGACGTTCAAGGTCCCCGACCTCGCCGACGCGATCGCACGCGTGCGCGGCGCGGGATTCCATCCCGTCAACATCGATCTCTCCGATCCCCAATGGCGGGAAGCGTTCCTCATGCCACGCGAAGCGCACGGCACAGTCGTGCAGCTCGCCGAAGCGCACGGGCATCCCGAGACGCGCGTCGAGATGCTCGACTACGTCGCCGAGAACGGACCGAACACGAGCCCGCGTTGGTGGACCGAACCCGCGGCCCCGACCGGCCACGGCACGTTGCGCCGCGTCGTGTTGCGCACACCGTCGTTGCCCGTCCGCGCTGAGCTTCTTCGCGGGAATCTTGCAGGGCGACGTCGAAGCAGAGACGGAAACGTCGGTCGATCTCGTGTGGCCGCGCGGCGGCCGCATCCGCCTCGAGACCAATGCCGACGCGCCGCCGGCAGTCGACCGCCTCGAAGTCGTCGGCCTGGCCGAAGAACGCACCGTCATCGGCACCCGCTTCGTCCCCATTCACGAACCGTCGTGAGTTAGGTGCGTATATCGCACCTAACTCACGACAGTTCGACGGGGTTGGGTTCGTCGCGGACGATGCGGCGGACCGCGTAGTGCACGGCTTGATCGGCGAGCGAGAGCTGCACGCCGCGCGCAGTGACAAGCGCGAGGCGCCGCGGTGGCATCCGCGCGATGCGCAGCTGACGCACGCCCACATGATCGAGCGCGACCGCGGTCTCGGGCAGGATCGACACGCCCACGCCGGCACTGACGAGGTCGGCGATGAGCCGGATGCCCTCGACCTCGATCTGCACGCGCAACTCGACCCGTTCGGCGCGCGCCGCGGTCTCGACCTCGTCGCGTAACGGGTTGCCCTCGGGCGGCAGGATCAGCGTCTCGGTCGCGAGCTCGGCGAGCGCGATCGGTTCGCTGCGCATCGGGCAGTACGCCCGACGGGACGAGCGCGACGAGAGCCTCGTCGCGGAGGTGCTCGACGTACGAGCCGCGGATCGATGACCGGCTCGGTCACGACTGCGCTCGCGAGCTGGCGTTCGGCGACTTCACCTGCGAGCCGTTCCGACGCGCCTTCGGTGAGGCGCAGCGACACGCCGGGCGCGGTGTTGCGCATCTCGGCCACGACCATCGGCACGAGCAGCCGACTCACCGTTCCGACGACGCCGAGGGTCGCGTGTCCGGTCTCGAGCCCCTGCAACATCGAGAGGTCTTTGTGGAGCGCCTCGATCTCGCTGCGGATCGCGCGGGCCCGTTCGATCACCCGCACCCCGAACTCGGTCGGTACGGTCCCCCGCCGGCCCCGCACGAGCAGCTGTACGCCCAGCTCGGCTTCCAGCTGGCGCACGTGCTCCGACACGTTCGACTGCACGGTGTGCAGCCGATCGGCGGCCGTGGTGAAGCTCCCCGCCTCGGCCACCGCCAGCAATGCCTCGAGCTGCCGCACGTCCATGATTGGGCCCTCCGAAGATCTATCGGTACTACCGATGGATACTATCGTTTCGGCGTCTTTGACAGATGGCCTTGTGATCGTGCTTCACTAGTGATTGTTCGACAGGGGCTCGAGGAGCCGGCGTCCCCCCGCCCGGCTCCCGAGCTCCGTCAATCGCTCGGTCGTGAAGGGGAGCCCATGACCGCCGAAATGATGTCCACGTTTATCTTTACCGGTCCGCTGACCTGGGCGGCTGACGCCGCCTGCCAGGGCCAGACGCGCCTGTTCTTCGCGCCTGCCGGCGAGCGCCCCGAAGCGCGCGTCGTGCGCGAGTCGCAGGCCCGCTCGGTGTGCAAGGCCTGTCCCGCGCTGCAGGAATGCCGCGACTGGGCCCGTCAGCACCGCGAGTACGGGTTCTGGGGTGCCGAGTCCGAAGAGGAGCGTGCCGCCGCGGGATTCCGTGTCGACATGCCGGTCGGTCGGGTCGCCCGCTACCCGCGGGGCAACGGCGAGCCGGTCGCGCCGCGCGAGTCCCGCATCGCGTAACCGCCGTCCGGCGCACAACGCTCTCGCACCTCGCCCTCACGCTGAGGCGAGGCAGCAGGCCGGGGACGACATCAGCTCTGTAACCTCCCGGCCGTGACCGACACGCCGCCGGGAGTAGATCTCGAACGCCTCCGACCGTGGTTCGCCGCGCACGTCGAGGGCGCCACCGGTGGCGAACTGACCGCCGACGCTCATCTCGGGCGGTCGTTCGAACCTCACGTACGCGATCCACGACGACCAGAACAAGTGGGTCCTGCGGCGGCCGCCCCTCGGCCACGTGCTCCCGACCGCGCACGACATGGCGCGCGAGTACACGGTGCTCACCGCGCTCGCGCCGACCGAGGTGCCCGTCCCGAAGACGAACGCGTTCTGCGACGACCTCGCGGTCAACGACGCGCCCTTCTACGTGATGGAGCTCATCGAAGGGAACATCCTGCGCACCGGCGGCGACGTCGCGAAGTTGACGCAGGCCGACGCCCGGCGTTGTTCCGAAGAGCTCATCGACGTGCTGGCCGCGATCCACGCAGTCGACTACGACGCGGCCGGCTTGTCGGATTTCGGGCATCCCGACGGGTACGTCGAACGCCAGGTCCGCCGTTGGGGCGAACAGTGGGAGCGGTCGAAGACGCGTGAGCTGCCGGCCGTCGACGAGCTCGCCCGCCGGCTGCGCGCCGCGATCCCGGTGTCGCCGCCGCCCACGATCGTGCACGGCGACTACCGCCTCGACAACACGATGCTCGCGCCCGACGATCCGGGCCGCGATCGTCGCGGTGCTCGACTGGGAGATGGCGACACTCGGCGATCCGCTCGCCGACCTCGGTCTCTACTTGCTCTACTACGTGCGCGACAACGAGCAGACGGGCAACGTCGGCGCGACCATCTCGCCCGAGGCCGGCTTCCTGCCGCGCGACGACGGTGGTGGAGCGGTACGCGAACCGGTCCGGTCGCGACGTCAGCCAGCTCGACTTCTACGAAGCGCTCGCCGCGTACAAACTCGCGATCATTCTCGAAGGCATTCACGCGCGTTACCTGATGGGCAAGACCGTCGGCGAAGGCTTCGACCACATCGGTTCGCTCGTGGAAGTCATGGTGCAGGGCGCGCTCGACCAGTGTTCGCGCTCGTCGATCGCCGCGTTGCGCGGCTGACCGCGCGACGAATCGACTCCGAGACTCCGGCGCCGAACGGATGCCGCCGAACCGAAGGGAAACGCCATGGGCGTGATGGACGGTGTGAAGGTTCTCGAGGTAGCCGAGCACGGATTCGTGCCGTCGGCCGCCGCGATCCTCGCGGAATGGGGTGCCGACGTGGTGAAGGTCGAACGACCGACCGGCGATCCGCTGCGCCTGATCATGGCGCATGGGATTCGTCACCGACACCGGCGACTTCAACTTCCTGTTCGAGCAGTTCAACCGCAACAAGCGGGGCGTCGCGATCGATCTGCGCAACGACGAGGGCCGCGCCGCGCTCGACAAGCTGATCGCGTGGGCCGACGTGTTCATCACCAACTTCCTGCCGTCGGCGCGCACCAAGCTGAAGCTCGACCCCGACGACATCTGGGCCGTGAACCCGAAGTGCGTCTACGCGATCGGTTCCGGGCAAGGCCTCGAGGGGCCGGATGCCGACCAGGGGGGCTTCGACGCGGTCTCGTACTGGGCGCGCGGCGGCCTCGCGCACATGCTCACGCCCGCAGGGCGGTCAACTCGTGCAGCCCCGCGGCGCGCTCGGTGACGCGCCGAGCGGCGCGTACCTCGCGGGCGGAGTCGCGGCCGCGTTGTTCAAGCGCGAGCGCACCGGCGAGCCGACCGTCGTCGACGTGTCGCTGCTCGGCGCCGCGGTGTGGACGCTGTCGAACGACCTCGTTCCGACTGCGATCCTCGGCGTCGGAACCGCCGCGCCACGTCGCGGGCAAGAGCCTCAGCAGCGTGCTGGTCGGATCGTTCCGAACTGCCGACGAACGCTGGATCAGTTTGAACATGCTCGATCCCGAACGGCACTGGGCCCCGACGATGCCGCGCGCTCGGGCTCGAGGAGTTGCTCGACAATCCCGACTACGCGACCGCGGCGCAACGTCAGGAACGCGCGCCCGAGCTGCACCCGATCCTCGTCGAGCGCATCGCGTCGCTGCCCCTCGCGGAACTGAAGGAACGGCTGTCGGCGGAGGACACGATCTTCTCGTCGATCGCGTCGCCGCTCGAGGTGATCAACGACCCGCAGGTGATCGCCAACGGCTACATGCCCGCGTATCCCGGACACCCGACCGCGCGGCTCTCGTCGTCGCCGATGCAGTTCGACGGCCAGGGTCTCGAGATCCGGCGGGGCGCGCCCGAAGTCGGCGAGCACACCGACGAGGTCTTCCGCGAGCTCGGTGTCGACGACGCCGAGATCGCGCGGCTGCACGACGCGGGCGCACTGGCAAGTGAGGTCGCCGTTCCGCCGTCCGCGCCTCATCTGGGGAGTCGGCCTGAACTACCGCGATCACGCGGCGGAGACCGGCCGGCCGCTTACCGGAAGCGCCGACGTTGTTCGTGAAGTCGCCGAGCTCGGTGATCGCGACCGGGCGAACCGATCGTCGTTCCGCCGCACGTCATCCAGCCCGACTACGAGGGCGAGCTCGCGGTCGTGATCGGTCGCCGGGCACGCGACGTGCGCGAGGAAGACGCGCTCGACGTCGTGGCGGGCGTGACCGTCGGCCACGACGTGTCGTCGCGCGATCACCAGTACACGACCGGTCAGTGGAGCTGGTCGAAGTCGTTCGACACGTTCTGTCCGCTCGGTCCCGAACTCGTGTCGCTCGACGAGATCGATCTCGCGGGCGGGCTCGCGATCGAGACCCGGGTCAGCGGCGAGGTGCTGCAGTCGTCGAACACCTCGCAGCTCGTGTTCTCGGTGCCGTACCTGATCGCCTGGATCAGCCAGGGCTGCACGCTCGAACCGGGCGACGTCATCCTCACCGGCACGCCGGCCGGCGTCGGCGCGGCCCGCACACCGCCGCGGTGGCTGGTCGACGGCGATGTCGTCGAGATCAGATCGAGGGCGTCGGGACGCTGCGCAATCCCGTGGTCCGACGCGAGAGTTAGCCCCGGAACCGGACCTAAGGTGAGCGTCGTGACCGTCCGCTGGAGCGTCGAGCCGTCGTTGCACCGACCGGCGATGATCGCCGCGTTCTCGGGCTGGAACGACGCGGCCGACGCCGCATCCGACGCGGTGCGCTGGCTCGTACGGGCGAGCAACGCCCGGCCGTTCGCGGCGCTCGACATCGAGGAGTACCTCGACTTCCAGGCCGCGCGCCCGACGGTCGAGCTCGTCGACGGCGTCGTGCGCACGGTCAACTGGCCGTCGCTCGCGCTGTCGGCCGGATCCCTGCCGGGCGGGGGCCGCGACCTCGTGCTGCTGCTCGGCGTCGAGCCCAACCTGACGCTGGCGCTCGTTCTGCGACGACATCATCGGCGTCGCGCGCACGACGAACTGCGAGACGATCGTGACGCTCGGCGCGCTCCTCGGCGACACGCCGCACACGCGCCCGATCAAGTGCACCGGCTCCGCCACCGACGAGGTGCTCGCGGCGCGGCTCGGCATGCAGCGGTCGCGCTACGAAGGACCGACGGGAATCGTCGGAGTGCTGCACGACGCGGTGCGGCGGGCCGGGTTCGCGTCGGCGTCGATCTGGGCGCCGGTTCCGCACTACGTCGCTACCCCGCCGAACCCCAAGGCCACCCGCGCGCTGCTCGACCGGCTCGGCGATCTGCTCGATCTCGGTCTCGATCTCACCGACCTCGACATCGCGGCGAGCGCCTGGGAACGCTCGGTCTCCGAAGTGGTCGCCGGCGACTCCGACGTGAGCTCGTACGTCGAACGGCTCGAGGCGCGCTACGACACCGCCGACGACGGTCCCGGTTGGATGGCAGACCGACGACGAGATCGCGGTCGACGACGAAGACGATGACGACGACGAGGACTGGTTCGACGAGGACGAGCTCCCGTCGGGCGAATCACTCGCCGAGGACTTCGAGCGCTACCTCCGCGATCAACCCGACGAATAAGCCCCCCAAGACCCATCAGTGGGCACGCTCACGTACCGCGTCGGTACGTGAGGGTGTCCACAGTTGGCGGGGTTCGGGCGCGGTCAGGCGAGGATGTCGCGGGCGAGGCCGTCCCAGAGGCGCGGTCGACAGCACGAGTGACTCGATGTCGACGCGCTCGTCGTTGCCGTGGAACATCGACGCGTAGTCGTCGAACGAGAGCTTGCGGCTGAACAGCCCGAACCCGTACGCGACCGATCCCGTGCCGCCGGAAGAAGCGCGCGTCGGTGGCGCCGACCGTCAGGAACGGAACGAGCGCGGAGCCGTCGACCAACGCCGACGACACCCGGCCCATCGCGTCCCAGAGCGGCGTGTCGGTCGGCGACGACGTCGACTCGTTCTCGTCGAACGGCGTGATCTCCGTGCACGCGATCAGATCGCCGAGCGCGTCTTCGAGCATCGCCTTGATGTCGGAGCTGCGCTGGCCGGGCAGCGTGCGGATGTCGACCTCGAGCTCGATCGCGTCGGGGATCACGTTCGTCTTCGTGCCGCCGCTGATGACGGTCGGCGCGAACGTCGTGTGCGTGCACGCGTGCGCTTGGCGGGCGAGCCCGATCGGCAACTCCTCGCAGAAGTCGGCGAGCGTCGCCTCGTCGAGCAGGTGCTTGTTCCACTCCGGGCCGAAGTCGACGCCCTCGATGAATCGCCGCCAGGTCTCGTGGATCTGGGTGGGCGGCCGGTACTCGGCGAGGCGCTTGACGATCTCGGCCGCGGTGACCGAGCGCGTTGTCGGTACGGAACGGTTGCGACGCGTGCCCGGGCGTGCCGCGAACCGTGATGCGACACCAGTACGAGCCCTTCTCGCCCGACGATCACCGGCAGCCGCGGACCGCGCGCGGTCGGCATCTGGAAACCGCCCGCCTCGGTCACGACGTAGTCGGCGCGCACCGCGTCGTGCTCGTGGTCGAGCAGGTGCTCCGCGCCCCACGTGCCGAGGTTCTCCTCGTCGGCGACCGCGAGATACACGAGCGTGCCCCGCGGTCGGAAGCCCGAGCGCGCGAGCCCGCGGAACGCAACGGCCATGGTGGCGGTGAGGTTCAACATGTCGACCGCGCCCCGGCCCCACACGTCGCCGTCGACGACCTCGCCGCCGAAGGGATCGCGCCGCCAACCGTCGGGATTCGCGGGCACGACATCGGTGTGGCCCATCAGCAACAGCGTGGGCGCGGTCGGGATCGGTGCCCTCGATCCGCGCCACGAGGTTCTCGCGGCCGGGTTGCGCCTCGTAGCGCTCGAGGTCGAGACCCGAGTCGCCGAGGTACTGCGCGAGCAGGTCGGCGCTGCGCGACTCGAATCCCGACTCCGGCGTGCCGTCGTTGACGCACTCGTTGCGAATGAGCTGCGAGAGGAGATCGACGGATTCGTTGGCGAGTTCGGTGTCGGTTGCGGTCATGTCGACTCCGGGGCCGGTTCCATCCGATAAACGAGCATGCCCGTTCTCCTCCCACCGTTCCGCGCCGCCCGAGTGGGCGAGGTGTTCGAGGTGCGCGAACGTCTCGCTCTCGGCCATCGTGCCCCAGTGACGCTTCGGGAAACAGCTCGTGCGACAGGTCGACCACCGTGGCCGGCCCGAGCGCGAGCCCGACGTCGCGCAGCTGCTCCATCCGCTCGGCGTGGTGTTCCTTGATCGCCTCGACGCGGCCCGGAACGTCGGCGAACGGATGCCCGTGCGCAGGCAGGCCGATCTTCACGCCCGGCAAGCTGACCGACGAGATCGAGGGTCGCGAGATACGACTTCAGCGAGTCGGCCTTGCGCACACCCGACACGTGCGGCGTGATCGACGGGAGCACGTGATCGCCGGTGAGCAGCGTGCCCGACTCCGGGATCCCAGAGACACAGGTGGTCGACGGTGTGACCCGGCGTGTGCACGACGAACCAGTCGCGATCGCCGAGCCGGATGCGTTCGCCGTGATGCACGCGATCGGTCGGTTCGGGCGGTGAGAACAACACCCGCATCGCCTTGATCATCAAGCGCCGCTTGAGCGGCGGTCCTTGGTTCGTCGTGCCCCACGGCGTGGTCGCGCCCCACGGGCTCGAGGTCGCTTCCGTCTCCTCGGTGTCGTCGCGCACGACGTCGGGATCGTTGATCGTCGGGAGCTCGTCGGGCGGAACGTCGACACTCTGCGCGTACGCCGCCGCCTCGATCTCGACGCGCCGCGCTTCGCCTTCGGAGAGCGCGCGCTGCGGGCTCGGGCCCTTCACCGTCCACGTGGAGAACGCGTGATGCGTGATCGAGCTTGGCGCCGGCCTCGCGGGCGATGCGGCCCGCGCCGCCGAAGTGGTCGGGATGCGAGTGCGTGACGACGACGGTGTGCACGTCCTTGACGCGGTAGCCCGCGGTCTTCAGCCGCTGCTTCAACGCCTTCCACGACTGCGGGCCCGGGAGCCCGGGATCGATGACCGCGAGGCCGCGGTCGTCGGCGAGGCCGTACATGTTCACGTGCCCGAGACCCGGCATCCAGATCGGCAACTGCATGCGCAACACGCCGGGCACGACCTCGGTGACCTCCTCCGACGCGGGCTCCTGTTCCTGCCTCGGAGGACGCGCGCGCGGCTGGGTATCGGTCATGGTCGGCAGGGTATCGCTCGTCTTCGAGCGCGCCGATTACGACGCCGATCAGGTGTACGCGAGCGGCGCGAACTTGACCCAGGGCCGGTTGGCCTCGGCCACTGCACCGCACGCCAACACGACCTCTTCGTCGTCGCGGCGGCCGACCACCTGCAGCCCGACCGGGAGCCCGTCGGTCGCACACCCGACCGGGATGCTGACGCCGGGCATGCCCGAGATGTTGAACGGCGCGGTGTACGGGACCGAGCCCATCCCGCCGACCTTCTGGCCGCCGATCTCGAGCGGCGGCGGACCTTCGGCGATGAACGCGGTGGTAGCGGTGGTGGGCGTCAGCAGCAGGTCGACCTGGTCGAACACGACCCCGATCGCGTCCAAGCAACTCGAAGCGGCGCCGCAACGAACGCATGAGCTGTTCGGAGTTGATGGCGTCGACCGCCTGCAGACTCGCACGCGAGACCGGCGTGACGTCGTCCCAGTGGCCACGCGCCGCGTCGAGGTAGTTCGCGGCAGTGTCGAGCGAGGAGATCAGTCCCCACGCGCCGCCCGGACCGCGGCAGCTGCACGTCGATGTCGACGAGCTCGATCCCCGCGTCGGCACAGAGCGCGAGCGCGGCCTTCGTACGCGAGCTTCTCGACCTCGGGATCGCACACCGCGAAGCCGAGCGTCGACGACCACGCGGCCCGCTTACCGCGCAGTTGCGCGACCGCGTCGCCGGAGACGATCGCGTCCTCGTACGAACGCACCGGCTTCGGCAACGACGTGGGATCGTTGTTCGTCGGGCCGGCGACCGCGTCGATGTACCGCGCCGCGTCGCGCACCGATCGGCACATCGGACCGGGCACCGACGTGAGCGCACTGTCGAAGTTGCCGGCGTATCCGACGCGGCCGAAGCTCGTCTTGAAACCGAAGAGGCCGCTGTACGACGACGGGATGCGGATCGAACCGCCGCCGTCGCTGCCGGTGCAGATCGGCATCATGCCCGACCGCGACCGCGGCCGCGGAACCGCCCGACGAACCGCCGGGCGTGCGTTCCGGGTTCCACGGGTTGCGCGTCGTGCCGTGCAGATAGGTGCGCGTCCAGTTCGTCGAACCGAACTCGGGCGACGTGGTGAGTCCGACGAGGACCGCGCCCGCGGCCTTCGGAGCCGCGCGGGCTCGGTGTCGTCGCGCGTACCGACCGCATCGCGGTACAACAGCGAGCCGTGCGTGTCGGGCCAACCCGCCACCTGCACGAGCTCCTTCACGCCCATCGGCACGCCGGCCCAGACCCCGGGATCTTCGCCACGCGCGACCGCTTCGTCGATCGGCCGCGGCTCGTGGCGCGCGCACTCTCGAGGTCGAGATAGCAGAACGCGTTCAGCTCGGGGTTGAACTTCTCGATGCGCTCGATGAACACGTCGAGCAGCTCGGTCGAGCGCAGTTCGCCGCGCGCGGACCGCGTCGGCCAACTCCCACGCGTCGTGTTCCCAGACTTCGGTCATGACTTCCCCCGCTCTTGCGCGATCTTCAGCAGCTCCGTGAACGCGTCGTCGATACCGCTGGCCAGCACCTCGATGTCGGCGCACGCGTCGCGGTCGCCCCACAGCCCGAAATGCAGCGTGCCGTCGTACGACAAGATGCCGACGACGACCGACAGGTTCCGCGTCAGCGGAACGATCGGGAACGCCTCCAGCAAGCGCGCGCCCATCATGTACAGCGGTTGCTGCGGCCCGGGCACGTTGGTGACGATCAGGTTGAAGAACGGCTGGCGGTGCACGACGCGCGCGGCCAGGCTCATCAACGTCGGCGCGACGTATTCGGTCATGCCGAGCAGCATCTCGGCGCCGACCGCCTGGCGCCGTTCCTTGAGATCGGCGGTCTGCGCGGAGATCGCCTGCAGCCGTTCGACCGCGGGCCGGTTGTCGACCGGCAGGTTCACGAACATCGCCGACACCTTGTTGCCCAGCGAACCGTGCTCGTCGTCGGAGCGCACCGACACCGGGCACAGCACGCGCAGCTGGAGGTCTTCGGTGTCGTCGGCGCGGTGCACGAACAGCCGGCGCAGCCCGCCCGACACGCCCGCGAGCACCACGTCGTTCACCGTGCCGCCGAGTCCGCGCCGGATCTCCTTCACCTCGGTCAGCGGAATACGCACGACCGCGAGGCGCCGGTGCCGACCGGTACGCACGTTGATCGACGTGCGCGGCGCGATCGCGTCGCGCGTCACCATCGTGCTCATCGACTGCGCTGAGCTCGCGCGCGCGCTCGAGCGCGCGCCGCGGCCCGCGAACATCGGAACGGATCGAACGCACGATCTCCGCCGGCTCGGTCATGCGCTCGCGCAACGTGTCGAGCAGGAGTTGCGACGCGCTCGGGCGCGGGCTCGGGCGTCCACTCGGGGACGACCGGCGCCACGAACTCGGGGCTCATGTCGAGCAACAACGTCGCGACGTCGACCCCCGACACGCCGTCGATCAACGCGTGGTGCGTCTTCTGCAGGAGCGCGACGTTGCCGCCCTCGAGCCCCTCGACCATCCAGATCTCCCACAGCGGGCGCTCGCGGTCGAGCAGTCCCTCCTGGACGCGCGTCGTGAGCGCGACGAGTTGCTCCCACGAACCGGGCCGGGGCAGCGCGGTGTGGCGCACGTGATACGTGATGTCGAACTGGTCGTCGTCGACCCAGATCGGTCGGCCCTGCTCGTACGGCACGTGCATGAGCCGGCGGCGGAACCGCGGCATGAGCGGGAGCCGCGACAAGCACGAGATCGCGCACGTCGTCGATGCGGAACCGCCCGTCGGCGTCGAAGAACGGACGCGCCCTCGAGGACGCTCACCGCACCCACGTGCATCGGATACTCGGGCCGTTCGAGGTGCAGGAAACTCGCGTCGAGCGAGGAGAGGCGGTCGTACTGGCTCATGTCCGGGCCGATCGTAGAGCGCACGGTGGCTACGGTCTACGGGGTGGATCTCGTACCGACCGCCGTATGGAAGATCTCGCCCGAGCTGGTGCTCGCGCTCGACGAGCATCTCGGACCGCCCGTCGACAGCTACGTGAACGGTTCGCAGACCTGGCTCGTCGGCGACGAGCCCGACAACGGCGCCTGGCCGACGCCGACGACGACGCGATGATTCTCGAGTTCCGCCTGCATCCCGTCTCCGGCTACCAGCTGCCCGCCGGGTTGCTCGCACTACGACATCTGGGAGTCGGTCGTCGCCCAACTCACCGCAGGGCATCGATCCCGCACGCGCTCCGCCTCGGCGACGAAGTCCGGCCGCTCGCGGGCCTCTGGGACGGGCTCGAGGCCTTCCCCGCCTACGGCGACGAGATCGAGCCGGCCCGGCTCGCGAACCTCGCGACCGCCGCGCTCGCGCTCGCGCCCGACCGCACCGGCCTCGTCGACCACGAAGCGATCGGCGACGCGTGGGAACGCGCGAACGGCAAGGTCTCGATCGTCGCGCTGCTCGCTCGACCAATTGCACGACGTGAGCGACTTACGCCTCGCCGCGCCAGGTCGGGTTCGCGGGGCGGGTCGTACCAGGTGTCGACCTGTCTCGCCGTCGATCGCGCGGAACGCGAGATCGAGCCAGCGATGCGCGCCGGCGAGCGGCTGCGGCATCGCGTCGCGGGCGAAGAAACCGACCGCGCTCGTCTCGAGCGGATGGCCCTGCAACTCGCCGCCGGTCATGCGGCAGTGGAACACGATCGAATACATCGGGACGCGCGCGAAGCCGAGGCGCAGCCCGTCGAGCACCGCGATCAGCGAGACGACTTCGCACTCGATGCCGGTCTCCTCGAGCACTTCTTTCATCGCGATCTCCGACGGCGAGTAGCCGACATCGGCCCAGCCGACCGGATACAGCCACCAGCCGGAATCGGCGCGCTGGGTGAGCAGGATCTCGCCCCGGTCGTTGCCGACGACGGCCGCGACCGCGACCTTGGGCGTGACGTAGCCCGCGACGCCTTCGCCGACGGTGCTCAGCCATTCGTCGAAGAGCACGTCGGACTCGGCTTCGTCGATCGCCGCGGCGCGGATGTCGGCCGCGACCTTCAGCACCTCTTCGAACCGCTCCCGCTCGTAGAGGCTCTGCGTGAACCCGAGCCCGGTGCGCGCGATGCCCGACAAGCGTCTCGGCCCAGCGCAGCATGTCGGCGGCGGATTCGGCGAACTCCGGAGGTTGCTCATGCGGACCGAACCCTAGCCAGTCATGCGCTCGACGAGCGCGGCCCGCAAGCTGCGCGACCGCGTCGGGATCGTCGATCTTGCGCGCCTCGCGAATCGCGCACGTAGAACACGTCGACGACGCGCTTGCCCGAGCGTCGCCACCTTCGCGATCCGCACGTCGAGCGCAAGCTCGGTGAACGCCGACGCGAGCCGGTAGAGCAGCCCGATGTCGTCGTCGGCGTGCACCTCGACGACGGTGTCGGTCTCCGACTCGTCGGAGTTGACGTCGACGTGCACTTCGGCGCGGCGCCGGCTTCGTGATCGGCGCGTAGGCGCGGCGCCGCTCGTCGACCTGCGCCGCGAGGTCGATCTCGCCCGCGAGCGCGCGCTCGATCGTCTGCGCGACGCCGCGCGCCGTCGTCGTCGGCGACCCGACCGAACGGATCGGCACCCCGGAACACGTCGAGCGCGAAACCGTCGGTGGTGCCGAACAGGCTCGCGGCCTGAACACGTCGAGGCCGCACACCGTGAGCGCGCCGGCCAGCATCACCAGGAGCCCGGGCCGGTCGCCGGCGACGACGGTGACCGACGACGTGGCCGCCGTCGATCGAGTTCGCAGCGGACGGTCGGCGAGTCGCGCAGCAGCTCCTCGTGCATGCACATCGTCTCGACGTCGAAGGCCAGCACGTACTGCTCGGGCAGACGCGCGAGGAACGTCGCCGGCCCGTTCGCGCCCGAGCCGCTCGTGCAGGGCCTCGCGCCGGTCGGCGGCGACTGCCTTCGCCTCGCCCCGCTCGATCGCGGTCGCCGCCTTCACGAACAGGTCGCGGACGAGCGCGGCCTTCGACGGGCTCCACGCGGCCGGGCCGGTCGCCTGCGAGTCGCCGATCGTCAACAGGTAGAGCAGCCGGAGCCGTTCGGCATCGCCCGAGCACGCGGCGGCGACGTTGTCGGCCACCGACGCGTCGGAGAGATCGCGGCGCGTCGCGACCTCGGCCATGAGCAGGTGGTTGCGCACGAGCCACGGCAGGATCTCGCGGGCTTCGCTGTCGAAACCCATGCGCCGCACGACCTGCTCCGCCGTCTGCTCCGCCGACCTCGGAGTGGTCGCCGGGCATGCCCTTGGCGATGTCGTGCAGCAACGCGCCCGAACAACAACAGCTCGGGCCGGCGGCACGCGCGCGCGACGACCGCCTCGACGTCGGGCTCGCGCCCGGGTGCGAGCTGCACGTCGCCCGCGTCGAGCAGCCGCGCGCACTGCGCGACCGCCTCGAGCAGGTGCCGGTCGACGGTGTAGCGGTGGTACGCGTTGCGTTGCGGGCAGCGACCGCACGTGCTCCCACTCCGGCAGCAGGCGCGCGAGCACCCCTTCGTGATCGAGCGCCTCGAACACCGGCACCGCGTCGTCGCCCGAGCGCAGCAGCCGCACGAAACGCGGCGCGCTGCCACACGTCCCAGGTCGGCTCGCCCGTCGCCTGCAGCCGCGTCAACGACGTGCGATCGAACGGCACCGCGTTCTCGGCCGCCGCGCACGCGGCCTCCGAGCGTTCGCAACGGCGGGACGGAGCCGTCGGGGTCGCGTGTCGATGTGCACGCGGCCGTCGCGCAGCCACACGCCCTCCGCGATCGGCCGAGTCGCCGGCGGCACGTCGTTCGCCCGCGGACCGTCGAGCATGTCGCGGACGCGCGACCACACGTCGCCCGCGATCCACGCGATCTCGCGCGACGCGCTGGCGAGATCGTGCACGAGCGCGTCGGCCGACGCGAAACCGAGCTGCGCGGCGACCGCGTCCTGCTCCTGCAACGCGAGCCGATCGGAATGCGAGCTGGTGACGCGCTGCAACGCGACGCGGATGTCGAGCAGCAGCTCGCGGCCGGCCTCGACGCGGGCCGAGGTCGGCCGCGCGTGAGGAAGTCGCGCTCGATCAACGTCGCCGTCGCCGCCGGGCGCGCCCAACGCCCAGCCCGCCCCAGTCGAACGACTGCACGTCGCGCAGCCCGCCCGCGCCTTCTTTGAGGTCGGGCTCGAGCATCTCCGCGATCGCGCCCGGGCGCTGGCGCCGGAGATCGACCGCGTCGGCGAGCACGGGCAGCACCCGACCGTGCCGGCGCGCCGCGAGCTCCCGCGCCTTGCGCTTCGAGCTCGGCCGCGAGCTCGGGCGCGCCGGCGATGACGCGCACGTCGAGCAACGCGGTGAGCGCGTCGAGGTCGTCGTCGGCGAGCGCGACCGACTCCTTGACCGTGCGCGCCCCGTGGCCGGTGACGAAGCCCGCGTCCCACAGCGGGTACCAGAGCTGTTCGGTCATCGCCCGCACGGTGTCGGCGCTGCGCCGGCCCGCAGGTTGTGCACCAACAACACGTCGACGTCCGAACCCGGGCACAGCTCGCGCCGCGCGTACGAACCGAGCGTCGACGAGCGCGACATCGCCCGGTGCGTCGAGCATGCGCGCGAACGCCTCGACGAGCGCGGCGTCGACCGCGTCGGCCAGCGCCGCGCCGAAGGCGCGCCCGCGCAACGACGGGTCGGCGAGTCAGCGCGGCGCGCGGCATCGCGCAGCCGTGCCGAGATCAGTTCGCGCACCGAGCTAGAGCGCGTCAGAGCCGGCTTCTCCGGTTCGGATGCGGATGAGGCCTTCGACCGGCAGGATCCAGACCTTCCCGTCGCCGATCTTGCCCGTGCGCGCGGCTTCGACGATCTTCTCCGCGACCAGCGCGGCGCGTCTCGTCCTCGACGAGGATCTCGAGCTTCACCTTCGGCACGAAGTCGATCGACGTACTCGGCGCCGCGGTACACCTCGGTGTGACCGCGCTGGCGCCCGAAGCCCTGCACTTCGGTGACCGTCAGACCCTGCACGCCGAACTCCTGCATCGCTGCCTTCACGTCATCGACCTTGAACGGCTTGACGATCGCCACGACGAGTTTCACCGAGTCACTTCCCTGACGGTTCGAGACTGTCGGCAAGGTGTTCCGGCGAGAGACCCGATTGTTACCACTCTGCCTCAGCTCGAACCGGGGTCGAGGCCGGGGCGTGTTCGCTCGCGCCCGGGCGCGCAGGACCTTCGCCTTGCCGAGGCCCCACGCCGAGGAGCGCGCCGCCGAGCTCGTCGTCGCCGAGCTCGGCGGGGGTCTTGAGGACGATGCCGTAGACGTCGTCGGGGAAGGCCCGGGTCTCGAAGGGATCCCGGACCACCTCGGGAACACCCGCGGCCGCGCAGCACCTCGCTCGCCTCCCGCCGGAGCGAGCGGATGATCTCGAGCGGCGTGGCCCGTTGCGCGGCCGGGTCGAGCGCGAACAGCGCCCGGAGCTCGGCCTCCACCCGGGCCGCGCTCGCGGCGCCGGCCTCGGCCGCGGCGGCGATCGCCTGCGCTGCGGGCCGCGGCATCGAGCCGACCCCAGGCGTCGACGAGCCCCGTCACGGCCCGCACGACCCACACCGCGCCGAGCCGGGCGACGCCCTCGACCAGACGCTGCGGCCCCCTCGGCCATGAGCGACACGGCCGTCGGCCTCGGCTTGGGCCGGGTCATCCGCGGTGGGATCGGCAGCCGTGGGGTCGTCGTCAGGCGGTCGGCATCGGCCAACATCGTCGCGTGCGGCTCCGGGCGTTGTCGGTCTTCGAGCGGATCGTCTACCACTGCGCGTGCATCGATCCGCACGACCCCGCCCATCCGGTGCTCGAGGTCGACGCGCTGTTGCGCGAAGGCGACGCCGACGGTCCGCTGCTCGTCGCGGTCGCGGACTTCAAGCGCATGATCGGCTTCGAGGCGACGAACGCGTGCGTCGCCGAGCTGCGCCGCGCCGGACGCACCGAGATCCACGACGGCGTCGAGTACGTGGCGTTCACCCTGTGGGAGATGCTCGCGACGTGAAGCACGGGACGCACGGCGATCAGCCCGCGACGACGTCGCCTTCCATGCGGTTGACGGTGCAGCCCAGGCTCTCGAGGTACGCGATCGCCTGATCGCGCGCGTCGTGTGGACCCGACAGCTCGAGGATCACCCACGCCGAGTGCGCCTCGACGTTCGCCGCGCCGGATGCTCGGCACGACATCGAAACGCTTGATCATCTCGTAGATCATCGGGCGCTCGACGAGCGTCTTCCGGGATCGAGACGAAGAGCCGGATCGCGTCGGTGCGGCGCGGTCATCGGGCGCCATCGCCCGCGTGCAGCCCGACGCGCGCGCACGCGTCGGCGGGGTCGAGCACGAGGCCGGTGAAGAACGGGCCGAACTCGGCGTAGCGCGCCGACACCGGGATCGAAACGCATCTCGTAGACGATCTCCTTCAGCGCCGCGGGGTCGTCGGCCAACAACGTGACGCCCCACTCCCAGTCGTCGATGCCGGTGGAGCCGGTGATGAGTTGCAGCACGCGGCCCGCGTACGTACGGCCGACGCGCGCGTGCGCGGCCATGAGTTCCTTGCGGTCGTCGAACGGCAGCTCGAACCAGTTCGCGTCGACGGCCCGCCGCTTCGACATCGGGTAGAAGCAACACGTCTGCTTCATCGGCAGCCGCGGGTGCATGCGGTTCTCCTGGTAGTGCGCGATGCGATCGCGCCACACGCGTGAGCCGGGTCTCGAGCTCGTCACCGCGCACGCCCTCTTCGCGTTCGAGGCGGGCTCGTTCCTCGTCTTCGGTCGCGCCGTACTCCGACTGCTCGGTCAGCGAGACGTACGAGTACACGGGCTCCAGCGGCGCGGCGAGCAACTCGTTCTGGAAGCGTTGCAACCGGGCCAGGTCGGGACCGAGCGCGATGACACCGAGGTCGGCCTTGTGCCCGAGCATCGCCAGCGCGAGCGCCTGGTGACCGTCGGCTTCGAGCGCGGCGAACGCGTCGACGCACGTGCTTGGCCGCGCCGGGATCGTGTTCGGCCCGCTCGCGATCGACCCGGTAGTACAGGTGCAGAACACCCCAACCGACCGACGGCGACACGGTTTCCACGGGTGCGAGCGTACCCGGCGCCGTTCGACCGACCGGATGGGCCGACCCCGCCTACCAGCTCGTCCCCATGGTGGAGACGGTCTGCTCGTCGACCACCGCCGGGCACGCGGTCTTGGCGTAATAGGTCCCGGAGACGAGACCGGTCGCGATGTCGGCGATCGCAAACGTCGTCCCGCTCGCCGAACGCTCCGACATACAGACGACCTGCGCCGGCTCACCGTCGGCGTCCGCGATCGCCACCGGGAGCTTGGTGCCCCAGGCGAGGGAAGGCTCGATCTGCTTCAGCGTCGGGGCGTCGGTGCTGTACATCTGATCGTCGGTGTAGAGCGTCTTCTCCGCGGTGAGCGCGTTCCGGAGATCCGACTGGGCGGCGTGATCCGCGTCGGCGATCTTGGCGCTGATCGCACCCGGGGGAACGGCTACCGCGACGGGAACCCCGAAGTCGTAGAACTCCATCGTGATGCCGATCTTCGCTTGGAGACCGGCGTCGGCACCGAGCTGCTTCCCCGTGGCGGCCGACAGGTTCATCGTGAGGTTGAGTTTGCGGAGACGTCCGGCTCCGTCGACCCATGCGGTGACCGGTATCTCGAGGTTGCCGAACAGCGACACCGCGTTCTGCATCAGCGCCTTCTGGGCGGGCGTCTTTGCCGTCCGGGTCAGCGCACGGCCGAGGTCGACCGTCGCCATGTATCGCGTCGTGTCGACACCCCGGAGCGTTTCATGGCCGTCGACGCGGACGTCGTCGGAAATTCCCTGCAGGTAGTCCGCGTAGCTCGTCGGGTCGGGCACCGCCGAGGTCTCGGCCTCGCCGTCGAACGGCTCGCTCGTCCACTGACCGTCCCCGTCTTCGTTCGTGTACGCAATCCGATTGACGATGCGCAGTTCGAGCGTCTCGTCATCGTCGTCCGGGTCACTGGACTTCGTCTTCGCGGTGAGGTCCAGCTTCTGGTTCGTCAGGTCGACGAGCCCTGTGCCGTCGAGCGTGAACGCGTTGTCGGGACCGACGTCGAACGACATGTGCATCGCGATGCGGGCGGTCCTCTCGGCCGTCGTGTGTTGCATCGCCGCGAGCAGACGCGCCTTCGGCGTCGGTGGTGTCGTCGGCTTGGCCGCCTTGCCGCTCTTCGGTGCGGGATGCGCCGCGGTCGTCGGGAACTGTTGACCGCCGCAGCCGGCAACCGCGAGCACCGCAACCAACACCACACCGGGGAGCGCGAAAGATCGCTTCGTCGTCACCCGTCAGATATCGGATTCCACCGTTCCGCGCCTTAGCCCCCGAGACTCAGCCCGCGGCGGCGTCGAGGCGGAGCGTGCTGTAGGGGCGGACCTGGTTCTGCGGGGGAACCGCAACCGCCACCGGCACCCCGAAGCCGTAGAAGTCGGCCTGCACCCGCATCATGGCGTCGGGACCGACGCCCGCATTGGCCTTCGTCGCCAGCCCGGCCAGCGGCATGCTCACGACGACACGGCGCGTACGCCCGGCACTGTCGAGCCACGCGTCGAGGTCGATGCGGTGCGCGCCGACCACGGTGTCGAGCTGGCTGAGCTCTGTACGCACCGCGGTAGGCAGAGTCGGCGCGCCGCGCGCCGCCGACAGGTCGATCGACGCGGAGTACTGCCGGCAGGCCACGCCGCGTACCGACTCCGATCCGTCGGCGCGGACCGCGGCCGACGCCGCCGCCAGCAACCCGAGCGCCCGCGCCGGATCGGCTTGTGCCTGCGAAAGGTCGGCCGGTCCCCCGGCACCGATCGCGCGGGGATCGAGGCGGAGCCAATGGACGGTGGCGGGCAGACCGGCCTGGCGTAGCAGGGCAACCGGCAACTTGGCGTAGACGACCCCACCCACGATGCGCTGCTCGACCGCGCCGCCCCCGCTGACGCGGTCGAAGCGCGGCACGCTGAGCGCGAGGTCGGCGTTGCCCGTGCGCAGGTCGACGAGCCCGGTACCGGCGATGTCGAACGCGCCCGTCGAGACAGTGGCGTCGCCCAGTCCCGTCAGCGTCACGGAGATCGACGCCCGCGCCGACCGCATGGCAGTCGTGCGCGCCACCGAGGCCTGCACCTTGGCCTGCAACGCGGCGTTGGGCGCGATCGGAACCGAAGATGCCGAAGGAGCAGGCGCGACGGGCGCCAGCGGCGCGGCCGCCGACCGCGCGGCAAAGTTCGAACCGCCGCACCCGGTGCCGAGCACGGCCGCGCCGAAGGCGGCGATGCCCACCCCGAACGCCGCGAGCACGCGCCGCGACTCCGCCATCCCCGCCCCTCCGTGGCCCCCCGAAATCCTGGCGGAATGCTACCGCCGCCCCGCGGCGGATCCTCACTCAGAGTGGCGAAAGTCGACCACCGGAGGCTCGTGTGACCCAGGTCAACTCGAACGGGCGGGAACGAAGAACGGGGCGCCCCGAAGGGCGCCCCGTGAAACTCTCCGCAAAGGAGGAGGACTTAGAAGTCCATGTCTCCCATGCCGCCGCCGGGCATGCCGCCCGGCATACCGCCGGCGCCCTTCTCTTCGGGCTTGTCGGCGACGACGGCCTCGGTGGTGAGGAACAGCGCCGCGATCGAGGCTGCGTTCTGCAGCGCCGAGCGGGTCACCTTGGCGGCGTCGATGACGCCGGCCTTGACGAGGTCCTCGTACTCACCGGTCGCCGCGTTCAGGCCGTGTGCGCCCTTCAGGTTCTTCACCTTCTCGACGATCACACCGCCTTCCATGCCGGCGTTGACCGCAATCTGCTTCAACGGCTCTTCGAGCGCACGAGCGACCATCTTGGCGCCGGTCGCCTCGTCACCTTCGAGCGTTGCCGCGAGCTCGAGCACCTTGGCCTGCGCCCGCACGAGCGCAACACCGCCGCCGGGCACGACGCCCTCTTCGACCGCAGCCTTGGTGGTCTGCACTGCGTCTTCGATGCGGTGCTTCTTCTCCTTGAGCTCGACCTCGGTGGCCGCGCCGACCTTGATGATCGCAACGCCACCGGACAACTTGGCGAGACGCTCCTGGAGCTTCTCACGGTCGTAGTCCGAGTCGGTGTTGTCGATCTCGTTGCGGATCTGCTGGATGCGACCCTGAACGTCGCTCTTCGGCACCCGAACCCTCGACGATCGGTCGTCTCGTCCTTGGTGACGACGACCTTGCGCGCCCTGCCGAGCAGCTCCAGCCCGATGTTCTCGAGCTTCAGGCCGATCTCCTCGGAGACCACCTGGCCGCCGGTGAGGATCGCCATGTCCTGGAGCATCGCCTTGCGCCGCTCGCCGAAGCCGGGGGCCTTGATGGCAACCGACTTGAACGTGCCGCGGATCTTGTTGACGACGAGCGTGGCCAGAGCCTCGCCCTCGACGTCCTCGGAGATGATCGCCAGCGGCTTGCCCGACTGCATGACCTTCTCGAGCACGGGAAGGAGGTCCTTGACCGCACTGATCTTGCGACGACACGAACAGCAGGAGCGCGTCGTCGAGGACGGCTTCCATGCGGTCGGGGTCGGTGACGAAGTAGGGCGAGATGTAGCCCTTGTCGAAGCGCATGCCCTCGACGAGGTCGAGCTCCATCCCGAAGGTCTGGCTCTCCTCGACGGTGATGACGCCGTCCTTGCCGACCTTCTCGAGCGCCTCGGCGATCATCGAGCCGATCTCCTTGTCGGCCGCCGAGATGGCGGCGACGTTGGCGATGGCGGCCGGGTCGGTGTCGACCTTCTTCGACTGCGCCTTGATCGACTCGACGGCCGCGGCGACTGCCTGCTGGATGCCGCCCTTCAGGACCATCGGGTTCGCGCCGGCGGCGACGTTGCGCAGGCCCTCGCGGACCATCGCCCACGCGAGCACCGTGGCGGTCGTCGTGCCGTCACCGGCGACGTCGTCGGTCTTCTTGGCGACTTCCTTGACGAGCTCGGCGCCGATCTTCTCGAAGGGGTCTTCGAGGTCGATCTCCTTGGCGATGGAGACACCGTCGTTCGTGATCGTGGGTGCGCCCCACTTCTTTTCGAGGACGACGTTACGGCCACGCGGGCCGAGGGTGACGCGCACTGCGTCGGCGAGCTTGTTCATGCCCGCCTCGAGCGCCCGGCGGGCGTGCTCGTCGTAGGCGATCTGCTTGGGCATTGAAAAAACCCCCTGGGGCAGCCGGCATTGGCTGCGTGGAACGGGCGGATGGTTGGCACTCAGGATAGCCGAGTGCTAACCCATGTTGGCACTCGACGCGCCGCGAGTGCAAGCCGAAGAATCGGCCCGTGACCGGCCCACGACGGGCCTGCGTTCCCCATAACCTGGGCCCGTGGCCGAGCTGCACGACACGACCGAGGAGTACCTCGAGACGATCCTCTCCCTCGAAGAGGAGGGCGTCGTCCCGATGCGGGCCCGGCTCGTGGAGCGGCTCGGGCTCTCGGCCGCGGCGGTCTCGGAGACGGTCGGCCGCCTCGTCGACGGGGGCTGGGTCGAGCTCGCCGGCGACCGCCGCCTGCAGCCTCACCACCAAGGGCCGGGGCCTCGCCACCACCATCGTGCGCCGCCACCGCCTGGCCGAGCGCCTGCTCGTCGACGTGATCGGGCTCGAGTGGGAGAAGGTGCACGCCGAGGCCGCCCGCTGGGAGCACGCGATCTCGGCCGACGTCGAGGAGAAGCTCGTGCTGCTGCTCGGCGATCCCGGCCACCTGCCCGCACGGCAACCCGATCCCGGGCTCGCTGCACGCGGCGCCGTCGGCGCCCGACGATCGCGCTCGCCGACGCCGAGGTCGGTCCGGTCACCGATCGCCCGCGTCGAGCGAACGGCTCGAGATGTCGGACGAAGCGCTGGTGCTGATCGCGGGCGCGCACCTGTTGCCCGGTTGCGACGCGACCGTCGTCGAACCGACGCCGACGGCGTGACCGTGAAGACCGACACCGGCGAACACCGCGTCCCCAAGCGCGTCGCCGAATCCCTCTACGTCTCCGCCTGACGACCGTCGCGCCGGCTGACCGTCGGCGCCCGGTTACGGCGGTGTAGGCGCCAGATCACGTGGGGCTGGCTGGGAACGCTGTGAGCACGCGCTCTTCCCACGGCGTGAAGCCGAGGCGGCGCGCGACGGCTTGCGACGCGTGTGTTCTCCGCAGGATCACGCTGTAGACCGCGTCGACGTCGTGGTGCGCGAACGCGTATCGACCGCTGCCGCGCCGGCTTCGGTCGCGTAACCCTTGCCCCAATGGTCGGGATGCAGCGTCCAGCCGATCTCGATGCCGGGCCAGTCGGTCCGCTCGGGAAAGTGCATACCCGCGCGCCCGACGAACGCGCCCGTCGCCTTCTCCTCGAACGCCCACTGGCCGGTGCCGCGCAACTCCCACTGACCGAGCCACTGCGCCATGCCGAGCCACGCCTGCTCGCGACCGATGTCGTCGGGCAGATGCAACGACGCGCGCACTTGCGGCGCCTGCAACACCGCGGTGTACGCGTCGACGTCGTCCTCGCGGAACGGCCGCAGTATCAGCCGTTCCGTTTCAATCGTCGGGCACGCGCCCACGTGCGGAACGAAGCGTCAGCCGCCGGCGACGGCGGGAACGATGCTCAGCGTCTGCCCGTCGGTGACCGGCGAGTCGACACCCTGCAGGAAGCGGATGTCCTCGTCGGCGAGGAACACGTTCACGAAACGGCGCAGTCCGCCGGTCTCGTCGAAGAGTCGCTCGGCGAAGCCGGGGTACGCGCTCTCGAGCGCCTTCAACGCCTCGGCGACGGTGCTCGCCTCGACCTGCACCTCGGCCGCGTTCGCCGGAGAGGCTGCGCAGCTGCGTGGGGATCCGAACGGTGACGCTCATCCGATCGATGCTACGACTCCTCGATGTCGAACGCTTCGTGGAACGCGTCGAGTGTGGGCGCGATCGTTGCGGTCGGGCCGCTCGTCGGCCGAAACCGCTTCGAGCGTCTTCAGCCCGTGGCCGGTGATGTAGACGACGACCCGCTCGTCGGGCCGGATCGACGCCCTCGGCCGCGAGCTTCTTCAGCGTCGCGACCGTCACGCCGCCCGCGGTCTCGGCGAAGATCCCCTCGGTGCGGGCCAGCAGGCGCATGCCGTCGACGATCTCGTCGTCGGTGACCGCCGCGAACCCGCCGCCGGTGGTGCGCACGACGTCGAGCGCGAAGTATCCGTCGGCCGGGATTGCCGATCGCGAGCGACTTGGCGATCGTGTCGCGGCTTCACCGGCCTGATCGTGTCGGCCTTCTCGATGAACGCCTCGGCTACCGGCGAACAGCCGAGCGCCTGCGCGCCCGACACGCGCACGACGGGCTCTTCGTCGAGCAGCCCGACCTTGTAGAGCTCGTCGAAACCCTTGCGGATCTTGGTGAGCAGCGAACCGCTCGCGACCGGGACGACCACGTGGTCGGGAACCGTCCAGCCGAGTTGCTCGGCGGTCTCGAACGCGAGGGTCTTCGAACCCTCGGCGTAGTACGGCCGCATGTTCACGTTGACGAACGCCCACTCGTAGATGCCGGCGAGCTCGGCGCACAGCCGGTTGACGTCGTCGTAGTTGCCCTTGATCGCCACGAGGTTGCCGCCGTAGACCGCGGTCGTGACGATCTTGCCCTGCTCGAGATCGGACGGCACGAACACGTAGCTGCGCATGCCCGGCGCGCGCCGCGTGCGCGGCGACCGAGTTCGCGAGGTTGCCGGTCGACGCGCAGGCGAACGACCTTGAACCCGAACTCGAGCGCCTTGCTCAGCGCGACCGAGACGACGCGGTCCTTGAACGAGTTCGTCGGGTTGCGCGTGTCGTTCTTGATCCACACCTCGCCGAGACCGAGCTCGGCCGCGAGGCGATCGGCGCGCACGAGCGGCGTGAACCCGGTGCCGAGGTCGACGGCGGGATCGGGCTCGACCGGCAACAGGTCGGAGTAGCGCCACAGACTGAGCGGGCCGGCCGCGATCTTCTCGCGGCTGACCGACTTGGCGATCGCGTCGTAGTCGTACGCGACCTCGAGCGGGCCGAAGCACCACTCGCAGGTGAAGATCGGTGCGGCCTCGTACTCGCGACCGCACTCCCGGCAGCGCAGACCTTGTACATGAACAAGCGGCCATGACCATCGGAGCGTCTCCCGTTTCTCTCGACGCGCTCCGAGCGCCTCGAGCGACTGCCACTTCGGGGGGCCGCTCTTTGGCTGCTCATCGGTCAGGCATTGGCACCTGGCTCCGACCTTCGGGCTGTGGCCTTGGTCTCGCTGGTTGCCGCGGCGTCAAAGGGCCTGTCCCTCGGCCGCTCTCGATGAGCGCGTTGACCGGGAAGATTATCAGGTTCCCGTAGCCTGCTTCCATGGCTGGAGGCAGCACCGCCCCGGGGTGTCCGTGTGCCTGCCGGCGCGGAACGAGGCGGCGACGATCGGGGCCATCGTCTCCGAGGCCGTCGCGCCTCGACTTCGTCTCCGAGGTCGTCGTGCTCGACGACGGCTCCACCGACGACACCGCCGCGGTCGCGACCGCAGGCCGGGGCCCGCGTGGTCGCCGAGGCATCGGTGCTGCCCGAGACCGGCCCGGGTTCGGGCAAGGGCAACGCGATGTGGAAGTCGCTGTACGCGTGCACCGGCGACATCATCTGCTGGATCGACGCCGATCTGCGCAACTTCCGCGGCGAGTACATCGAGCGGCTGTGCGCGCCGCTGCTCGCGCAGCCCGACACGATGTTCGTCAAGGCGTACTTCACGCGCTCGTTCGAGGGCGCGCCGACCGGCGGCGGCCGCGTCACCGAGCTCGTCGCGCGCCCGCTGTTGTCGCTGCTGTTCCCCAAGCTCGCCGACATCGTGCAACCGCTCGGCGGCGAATACGCGGCGCGGCGCAGCGCGCTCGAAGTGGTGCCGTTCGTCGAAGGTTGGGGTGTCGAGCTCGGGTTGCTCGTCGATGTCGTCGAGCGGTTCGGCCGCGACACCGTCGCGCAGGTCGACCTCGACGTGCGCGAACACCGCAACCGTCCCACTCGAAGAGCTCGGTCCGCAGGCGCTCGCGGTCATGGCCACCGCGTTGCGCCGCGCCGGACTGCTACCCGAGGCGACGCGCGCCGTTCGTCGAGCTGCTGCGCGCCGCACCCGACGGCGCGATCACCGCGCAGCCCGTCGAGGTCCGCGAGCGACCGCCGATGATCACGGTGCCGGCGTACCGAGCGCGTTTCTCGCCGCCTCGATAGCAGCTTCTTCCACGAGCAGCGCGGTGCGCGAGTACGTCTCGCTCGACTGCCAGACGCGATCGGTGAGCGCGAGCACTTGAACGTCCGGCTCGGTCCGCGAGCATCGGCGCGCGCGTCGTCGGTCACCTGACCGGCGATGATCGCGACGTTCGCGACGTCGAGATCGTCGGCCCACGCGAGCACGCCGCCGACGACCTTGCCCGCCAGGCTCGAACGGTCGAGCTTGCCCTCGCCCGTGATCGCGAGGTCGGCGCCTTCCAGCGCGGCTTCGAGCCCGACCGCTTCGGCGACGACGTCGAAGCCGGGCGCGAGCTCCGCGCCGATCGCGGCGAGGCCGCCCGCGAGGCCGCCGGCCGCGCCCGCGCCGGTCGAGTTGCGTGACATCGACGCCCGGTGCGCGATGCGGTACTGGTCGGCGAGCATCTGCAGACGCCGGCGTCAGCAACGACACCTGCGCGCCGCTCGCACCCTTCTGCGGTCCGAACACATTCGCCGCGTCGGTGAACGCGGTCTCGACGTCGCACGCGACCGTGACCTTCATTCCCTTCAACGACCAACCCAACGCTTCGACCGCGGCGAGTCCGCCGTCGGTCGTCGCGCTCCCGCCGACGGCGACGACACGCGATTGAAACCTTGCGCGCGCACGGCCGCGATCAACTCGCCGGTTCCGCGCGTACTCGCCGCGCAGCGGATCGTTCCGACCCGACACGAGCGCGAGTCCGCTCGCCTGCGCCATCTCGATGATCGCGAGGCCGCCGGTCAAGCACACCCCATTCCGCGTCGACCGGATCACCGAGTGGTCCGGTCACGCGCGTCGTGCGCCGCGATCCGCCACGCGCCGCGAGCAGCGTGTCGAGCGTTCCTTCGCCGCCGTCGGCCAGCGGCAGCTCGACGCACCTCGTCGAAACCGGCCCGCGCACACCGGCCGCCATCGCGGCCGCGACCTCGTCGGCCCGCAGGCGTGCCCCGGAACTTGTCGGGACATACAACGACACGGGTCATGGGCGCACGGGTCACGGGCAGGGTACATGGGTCACAGCGAATAGATTGTCGCCTGTCCGCCGTCCGCGTCGCCCCCGGGAGCCCACGTTGCTCGAACGCGTCCCGTTGCTCGACAAGCACCTCGACGACTACGCCGAGGTCGTCGAACCCGGAACCCTCGAGCGGATCCGGGCCCTCGCCGAGCCGCTACGCGGCGCCCGGGTGCTGCACCTCAACGCAACCGCGTACGGCGGCGGCGTGGCCGAGCTGCTCGCAACCCATGTTGCGCTGCTCCGCGACGTGGGAATAGATGCCGAATGGCACGTCATCCACGGCAGCGACGAGTTCTTCGCGGTGACCAAGACCGTCCACAACGCGCTGCAGGGCGCCGACGTCGAGTGGACGTCGCAGATGGAGCACATCTACCTCGAACGCGTGCTCGACAACGCGCTGCAGCTCGAAGGCGAATGGGACTTCGTCGTGATCCACGACCCGCAGCCGGCCGCGATGCGCGACTACGCGCGCGGACACGGTGTGGCGCCGGAGAGCACGAAGTGGATCTGGCGTTGTCACATCGACCTCACCGACGCGAACCCGCAGGTGTTCGAATTCTTCCGTCCGTTCGTCGAGCACTACGACGCGTCGGTGTGGACGATGCCGCAGTTCGTTCCCGACTCGATGCCGAAGGATCGCATCACGATCGCGCCGCCGTGCATCGATCCGCTCTCGGTGAAGAACCTCGACCTTCCCGATCCGTTCATGACCGAGATCGTGAAGCAGTACGGCGTGCGGCCGAACGATCCGCTCATCGTGCAGGTGAGCCGGTTCGATCCGTGGAAGGACCCGATCGGCGTCATCGAGGCGTACCGCGTCGTGAAGGAAGAGTTCCCGAACGTGCAGCTCGTGCTCGCGGGTTCGATGGCCACCGACGACCCCGAGGGCTTCCACTACTGGGACATGGCCGACCAGGCCGCGGGCCGGCGACGAGAACATTCACCTGCTCTCGAACATCCAACAGGTCGGCAACGTGCAGATCAACGCGTTCCAACGCTCGGCCGACGTCGTGATGCAGAAGTCGTTCCGCGAGGGCTTCGGCCTCACGGTGAGCGAAGGTCTCTGGAAGGGCCGGCCCGTCATCGGCGGACGCTGCGGCGGGATCACGCTGCAGATCGAGGACGGCGTGAACGGTTATCCTCGTCGACGACGTCGAGACCGCCGCCAAGCGCACCGCCGACCTCTTGCGCGCACCGGAGCGCGCGACCGAGATGGGCGCCGCGGGGCGGGAGTTCGTGCGCCGCAACTTCCTCTCGACCCGCGAGCTCGAGGACTGGCTGCGCCTCTACAGCGAGCTGCAGTGACGGAAGCCGACCCGGTGATCGTCGTCTCGCACCGCGGCCCGTATCAGTTCGGCCGAGACGACGACGGCAACCTCGTCGCGAACCGCGGCGCGGGCGGCATCGTCGAGCGCGCTGAGTCCGCTGCTCGCCGACAAGGCGCCGACCGACATGGGTCGCGGCCGCGATGTCGGACGACGACGGCGCCGCGCGAGCAGCAAGGCATCACCGGCGATCTCGACATCCGCGTGCGGCTGCTCGATCTCGATCCCGAGAGAGCACCGCATGCACTACGAGGTCGTCGCGAACGGCGTGCTGTGGTTCCTGCACCACGGGATGTTCGACCGCATCCGGCGGCCCCGCTTCGACCTGCGCTTCCGCGACGCGTGGGACGCGTTCGTCGCGGTCAACCAGTCGCTTCACCGACGCTGTCGCGGAACAGCGCCGCGGAACGCGAGATCGTGCTCGTGCAGGACTACCAGCTCGACGCTCGTGCCCGGGCAGCTGCGAGCGCAGCGACCCGACCTGCGGGTCGTGCACTTCACCCACACGCCGTTCGCCGGGCCCGACGACTTCTCGCTCCTGCCGACCGACATCGGCGCCGACATCTGCCGTTCGCTCGCCTCGGGCCCGGCCGGGTTCCACACGAAACGCTGGGCGCGAGGCGTACCGGCAATCGGCTCGAGCCGCGCTCGGCCCCCGGGCCGCGATTCCGCCGCCGTTCGCGGCCAGCCTCGGGCCCGATGTCGCGGCGCTGGAAGAGGTCGCCGGCGTCGGCCGACGACACGGACCGCGGCAGCAGCACTGGCCGACGCGGTCGGCGACCGGCTCGTGATCGCCCGCACCGACCGCATCGAGCCGTCGAAGAACATCGTCCGCGGCTTCCTCGCCTACGACCGGTTGCTCGAAGCCCGCCCGGGCCTGCGCGGCCGCGTGGTGTTCGTCGCGATGGTGTACCCGTCGCGCCAGGGCCTCGCCGAGTACCTCGCCTACGAGAACGAAGTCGAACAGGTCGTGGCTCGCGTCAACGATCGCTGGGCAACGCGCGACTGGCTCCCGATCCTGCTCGACGACCGCGACGACTTCGCCCGTTCGATCGCGGGTATGCAGCGCTACGACGTGCTGCTCGTCAACGCGTTGCGCGACGGACTCAACCTCGTCGCCAAAGAAGGGCCGGTCGTCAACCGCCGCGACGGCGTGCTGTGCCTCTCGCCCGAGACGGGCGCGTACGAGGAGCTGCAAGTCGGCGGCGCTCGCGGTGCACCCGTACGACATCGAACAGAACGCGGGCGCGCTCGACGACGCGCTGTCGATGCCGCTCGACGAACGGGCGAGCCGCGCCGACGAAGCTGCGCGCCCTCGCGACGATGCGGTCACCCGCCGACTGGCTCGCCGATCTCGTCCGCCACGCGGGTCAGTAGCGCGAGCAGGCCGGCCGGACCGTCGACCACGAGATCGACCGCCGACTTCAGTTCGGGCGGCGCTTCGGCCGACACGACCCCGATCCGCACGGCGTTCTCCAAGCGGCCGTCGGCCCGCGCCCGACCGAGCTCGGCAAAGGCGGGCAGATCGCCGTAGTCGTCGCCCGCGAACGCGGCGGTGGTCGAAGCCTTCGAGCAGCGCGCGTACGGCTACCGACTTGTCGACGTCGATCGGCGGGCGCAACTCGACCGCCATGCGCGCCGGCATCTCGGCGAGCCCGTGCCGCTGTGCGACCTCGTGGGCGAGTGCCTGCATCGCGTCGGCCTGCTCCGGCGCCGGCCGCCAGTGCAGGACCACACTGATCCCCGACTTGCGTTCGATGAGCTCGGACGCAATCTGCGCTTCGAGCTCGGCCGTCGCCGCAGCCACCGCGACGAGATACGGCCGAACGCGCGGATCGACCGCGTACTCGCCGTCGATCGGTTGTTCCATGCCGTAGAGACCGACGAGCTCGATCCCGTCGACCGGAAGATACCGAGCCAGAAACCCGACAGGGCGACCACTCACGATCGCGACCCGCCCGAGACACGCGACGAGGCGCGCGAGAACCGCCGGCGCTTCGGGCAGCGGGCGCGCATCTTCGGTGCGTTCGACGATCGGCGACAGCGATCCGTCGAAGTCGAGCAGCAGCGCGGTGCGCGTCGGGCTGCGCCGTGAGCGCGGCAACCGTTGCGTCGGCATCGATCACAGTGGGACGCTACCCGCATGGACGCAAAAACCGCCGCCCGCACCACTATCGATCGCGAAGGCGAGCGACTCGTTGCGCTCAGCCATCGCATTCACGCGCATCCGGAGCTGAAGTTCGAAGAGGAGCAGTCGAGCGCGTGGACGGCGGGCGCACTTGCCGACGCCGGGCTCGCCATCGACACCGGCATCTGCGATCTCCCGACCGCGTTCAGCACGCGCGTCGGCAACGGGCCGCTGCACATCGCGATCTGCGCCGAATACGACGCGCTGCCGGTGATCGGCCACGCCTGCGGGCACAACATCATCGCCGCGAGCGCGGTCGGCGCCGGGCTCGCGCTCGCGCCGCTCGTCGACGAGCTCGGGATCACGCTTTCGATCATCGGCACGCCGGCCGAAGAAGGCGGAGGCGGCAAGATCCTGATGCTCGAACGCGGCGCGTTCGACGGCGTGCACGCGTCGCTGATGGTGCACCCGACGCCGATGGAAGACGTCTACCCGCGTGTCAGCGCCGTCGCCCACATGCGCGTGCACTACGAGGGCCGGGAGTCGCACGCGGCGATCGCACCCGAGCTCGGCATCAACGCAGCCGACGCGCTCACGGTCGCCCAGGTCGCAATCGGTCTGCTGCGCCAGCACCTGCGCCCGTTCGACCAGGTGCACGGCATCATCACCCACGGCGGCGACGCGACCAACGTGGTGCCCGCGCACACCGAAGGCACGTGGATGGCCCGATCCCGCACGCTCGGCGATCTCGAGCAGTTGGTGCCGCGTGTCGAGCACTGCTTCGAAGCCGGCGCACTGGCCACAGGCTCGACGCTCTCCATCACCGATGTGTGCCCGCCCTACGCGCACATGGAACACGATCACGGGCTCGCGGAGATGTACCGGACGAACGCGACCGCGGTCGGTCGCCCGGAGTCACAAGACGGTGCGGCGACGTTCTCGACCGACATGGGCAACGTCTCGCTCGCGATGCCGTCGATCCATCCGTGCATCGCGATCGACACCGGCGGCGCGGTGAATCACCAGCCCGAGTTCACCGAGGCCGCGATGAACGCGTCGGCCGACCAGGCCGTGGCCCAGGCCGCGCTGGCGATGGCGTGGACCGTGATCGACGCCGCGAGCGGCCCGCTGCGCAACCGGTTGCTCAGCGCGGCGCGCTGACGAAGAGCGCTACGCGCCGACGACGACGACGCAGTCGACGTCGGAACTGAATGGCGGCGCGGGTGTGGGGAAGTCGACGACCTTGGCGCCCTGCAACGCGGTCTGCTGCGAGAGCGCAACCGCCTCGCGCGCCAGACCCGACTTGCACATGATGCTCTTGCCGTTCTGGGTGTGCCCGGTCCAGGTGTTCGCCTGCGGTTGGTTCGTGTAGCCCGCCTGTTGCAGCGTGGTGCGCAGGTTCTTGGCCGCGCCGGTCGCGGCGCCGCCGTTCAACACGAGCAACTTGAGCTCGGCGGGCGTCTTGGGCGGGCTCGCGGGCACCGTGGTGGTAGTGGTGCTTGATGTTTCCGCGTGCTTCACGGTCGTGGTGGTCTTCACCGTGACAACCGGAGTCGAGCCCGGGTTCGCCTTGCTCGTGTCGACCCGCTGCAGCAAGGAACACGCCGACGATGACCGCCAGGCCGATCAGCGCCGCGCCCTTCAGCCGCGGCGGCGCTCGCGCCCCGCGCGATTTCGCCGCTGCCCCCCGATGGACGACTCATGTCACCATTCTGCCCGCTCGACCGTCCCGCGCGGGGTCACCGGGATCCGGGATCGGCACGACGACCCTCGATGCGGTCGCGTCGTGCCTGCTCGCGCCGCTTGCGCAAGCGCAGGACGGTGAGCGAGTCGTAGCTGCATCGCTTCGGGCCGATCGACGAGCCCGTTCAGCGCGCGGTAGTAGCTGCTCGCAGACATCTCGAAGCGGGCGCGGATCCCGACATCCTTGCGGGAGTCCAGCTGCCACCATTCTCGCTCGAAATCGATCAGCGCACGCTCGTGCGCGGACAGCTCTGATGTTTTCATCGGCACGCGATCCTGCTCTGTCCGGGTACCAAATACAAGCATCTCCGGACGTCAGCGCTTGGGATGCGTGCCTCGGAGTGAACGCTTCGTCGGATCAACGGCGCCGCGGTAGTCGTGCCGTTTCGGGCTGAAGCTCGCGTCGCGCGAGATGCGGACGATGGCCTCGGCGCGCGATGTCACCGCCGTCTTCTGGAAGATCGACTTCAAATGCGTCTTCACCGTGTTCTCGCTGACCCACAGGGCCGCACGCGATCTCGCGGTTGCGCAGTCCTTGCGCGAGAAACAACGCGACCTCGCTTTCGCGCAACGTGAGCCCGAGCTCGTAGCCCGGCCACGGTTGGCGGACGGTACGACCGAAATGTCCGCTGACGAATTCCTCGGCCCGGGCGATCTGTTGGATCGCGTCGACGAGCGCCTCGGCCGACATGGACTTTGCGAGCACACCGCGGGCGCCGGCGGCGCGCGCCGCGTCGAAACGTTCCGCGGTGAACGACCACGTGTAGACCGCGACCGCACCGACATGCGGATCGTGCGCCAGGCTCGCGACGCGATCGAGACCGAGGCGCGGATGCCCGTAGGTGTCGAACAAGGCGACGTCGACCACTGAGTCGGGGTTGCGCTCGACGTCGAGCTCGACGACGTCGATCCGGTCGGCGTACGGGCGCAACATCGCCTCGAGTCCCCGCAACACGATCTCGTAGTCGTTCACGAGTGCGACGCGCGTACGCTCCGGCGCGCCTGCTTCCGGATGACTCATGTCAGTCTCCCGACCCTGGAGAGTGCGAAACACTCACCTTCGTCGTTCGGCAACGCGTCCCGCCCATACGAACCGTAGTCCTGATACCGACGGCCATTCCGCGCGAGCCGGGTGTCGGGATCGAACCGACGACCTGCTGATTACAAATCAGCTGCTCTACCGACTGAGCTAACCCGGCGTGATTGCGCAGCCTACCGGCCCGTTTGCGGCCTTACCCTTGACATGGCGGGTCCTAGCCGCACGCAATGGCGGGTCCTAGCCGCGTCGGCGGGCAACTTCGTGGCACGCGAGGGTTGCCGCGGCGGAGACATTCAGGGAGGCGACGTGTCCGTGCATCGGGATCCGCACGAGCACATCGCAGCGATCGCGTGTGAGGCGGGCGAGGCCCTTGCCCTCCGAACCGAGCACCAACACGATCGGCTGGTCGGCAAGGTCGAGATCGAACAGGCTGCGATCGCCACTCTCGTCGAGCCCAACCGACCAGCAACCCGAGCGCGCGGCGCGCTCGATCGTGGCCGGGATGCCGCCGACCAACGCGACCGGCAGGTATTCGATCGCGCCCGCCGCCGCCTTCGCGACCACCGGCGTTATCCGCGCCGATCGATGCCGAGGCAGGACGATCCCCGTTGCGCCTGCAGTCTCGGCCGAGCGCATGATCGCGCCGAGGTTGCGCGGATCGGTGACGCCGTCGATCGCGACGATGAACGCGCGCTTCACCTCGAGCAACGTGTCGATGTCGACGGCGCGCAACGCGGGCGCCATGGCCACGACACCCTGATGCACTTCGGTGCGCGCCATCTGCTCGACGCGCTCCGGTGCGACGATGCGCAGCGATCCCGCGGCGCGCTCGACGATCTCCTGCACGAGTTCGTCGCGCCCAACGGTGCTCGACAGGTACACGACGCGCGCGCCGTCGCGTACCGGCCCGCAAGAGCTCGAGCACGGCGCGCCGGCCCTCGATCTGGTCACCGCCGAGCTCGGACTGGCACCCTTGTTCACTCGCGGCGCCACACGGGTCCTTGTGGTGTGTCTTCGACCGTGATCCCCATCGCGGCGAGCTCGTCGCGGATCCGATCCGCCTCGCCGAAGTCTTTGGCGCCGACGCGCCGCTTCCCGCGCCTCGACCAGCGCGTCGACCTCGGCGTCGGCTTCCTGTTCCGCGGCCCGGAGCTCGCAACCCGAGCACACCCGCGAGCTCGACAACCGTCGCGAACGCGACCGCTGCGGTCTCGGACAATCCTTCGTCGAGCGCGCTGTTCGCGTCGCGCACCAGTTCGAAGATGTAGGCCAACGCGGCCGGCGTGTCGAAGTCGTCGTCCATCGCGTCGCGGAACGGCGCGAGCTCGACGGCCGCGGCACTAGGCAGCTTTTCGGCCTGCGCGCGCCGCGCCAGCCCGTCGAGCCGGTCGAGCGCCTTGGCCGCATCCGACAGCTCTTTCTCGCTGATCTCCATCTGCCGGCGGTAGTGCGTCTGCAGGACGAGCAGCCGGAAAGCGCGCGGGTCGTAGCGATCGAGGATCTCGCCCAGCGTGACGAAGTTGTCGAGCGACTTCGACATCTTCTCGCCGTCGACGTTCAACATGCCGTTGTGCAACCAGTAGCGGGCGAACGTGTGGCCCGCGCCGACCGCCTGCGCGATCTCGTTCTCGTGGTGCGGGAACACGAGATCGCTGCCGCCGCCGTGGATGTCGAAGCCGTCACCGAGCAACTTCAACGACATGGCCGAGCACTCGATGTGCCAACCGGGCCGGCCCGGTCCCCACGGCGAATCCCACGAGGGCTCGCCGGGCTTGGCCGTCTTCCAGAGCGCGAAGTCGACGGGCGCGCGCTTGCGTTCGTCGACGTCGACGCGTGCGCCCGCGCTCTCGAGCAGTTCTTCGATGCGTGCGATGCGAGAGCGAGCCGTAGTCGGCGAGCGACTCGACCTCGAAGTACACGCCTTGACCCTCGACGACATACGCGTGGCCGTTCGCGACCAGCTGCGCGATGAGGTCGATCATCTCCCCGATCCACTCGGTCGCGCGCGGCTCGTCGTCGGGGCGCAAGACGTTCAGCCGGTCGAATGCGTCGCGAAACGTTCCCTCGAAGCGCGCGACGAGCGCGGCTTCGGTCGTGCCGGCCTCGCGGGCGCGGGCGATGATCTTGTCCTCGATGTCGGTGACGTTGCTCACGTACGTAACCGCGAATCCCCGCCACACCAGGTAGCGCCGGATCGTGTCGAACACGACCTCCTTGCGGCCGTGCCCGAGATGCGGAACGTCGTACGGCGTGGGGCCGCAGACGTACATCGACACGCGTCCGTCGACAACGGGAACGAAGTCGACCTTCGCGCGTCGCGCGGTGTCGTAGAGCCGCAGCATCCGCCGAGGCTAATCGGAGCGCCCCGCCGGGCTCGCAGAGATTCAGGTCGCGCGAGAGGAGCGCGACCGCCCAGACCGCAATGCCTTCGGCCCGACCGATCGCGCCAAGCCCCTCGCCGCGCTTGGGGCGAACCGACACCGCGATCCCGTCTCCGGACGTGACGCCGGGCGGCTCGTGCAGCGGCGCCAGCGCGGCGCCGAGATTCACCGCCATCGCCTCCATATGCGGCGCGAGGCGGGGGGTTTCCGCGGCGATGGTGACGTCGACGTTCTCGATCCACCAGCCGCGCTGTGCGACCCGCACGGCAACCTCGCCGAGCAATCCGATCGAGTCCGCGTTGCGGAGCTGCTCGTCGGTATCGGGAAAGAGACTGCCGAGGTCGGGAAGGCCGGCCGGTCCGAGCAGCGCGTCGGCGACCGCGTGCGCGACCGCGTCGCCGTCGGAGTGACCGGCGAGGCGCGGCGCGTCGGCGATCGTCACTCCCCCGAGCACCAGCGGCGGCGCGATGCCGAAGGGATGCACGTCGAATCCCAGGCCGACTCGACTGGTCATGACTCAGTCCTCAACCGTGCACTCCTTCGATCAGGGTCTGCGCGAGCTCGAGATCGGCGGCGACGCGTCAGCTTGAGGTTCCGCGCTTCCCCTTCGACCACCACCACTGTTCCGCCCGCGGCCTCGACCAGCGCGGCGTCGTCGGTGCCCACACCGTCGTCGACGTGCGCGGCCGCCAACGCGGCGCGCCGGAAGGCCTGCGGGGTCTGCACGGTGACGAGATCGTCGCGCGGCACCGTCTCCACGACGCGTTCGTCGTGCACGCGTTTCACCGTGTCGGTGACGGGCAGGCCCGGGACCGCGGCATCGGCACCGGCTCGCACCGCGGCAACGACACGCGCGTACAACGCGCGTGTCGCGAGCGGACGCGCCGCGTCGTGCACCACGACCACATCGGCTTCCGCCGGTACGCACGCGAGCCCGGCGCGCACCGAAGCCGAACGCGTCGCGCCCCCCGTCGCAACGCGTACGTCGGCCGGCGGCGTCCACTCACTCGCGGCGGGCAACACCACGACGACACCGTCGCACGACTCGCCGGCCACTCCGACCGCACGGTCGAGCACGCTCACTCCACCGAGGCGGGCGAACTGCTTGGCCGCGCCGAAGCGGGAGCCGCCCCCGGCCGCAACCACGATCGCCCACGTCTGCACCGCGACAGTCTGGCCGACGCGAGCAGGCGAACCGCGTGCCCGAGACGCAGGCGGCGATTGAGCGATTCAGTCTTCGACGCGGGCGAAGAGCAGGCGCCCGGCCGCGGTCGGAACGACCGACGTCACCTGGAGCATGACTTCCGGCCCGCCCACCAGCTCGTTGCCGCCGTTCACCACGACCATCGAGCCGTCGTCGAGATGACCGACACCCTGACCCGTCTCCTTGCCCTCGCGAGTCAGCGCCACGCGGACGTAGTCGCCCGGGCCGATGCTCGGAGTGAGCTCTTGCGCGAGCTTGCGCAGGTTCGTGGTCGGGCACGCCCTGCAGCTGCGCGTTGCGCGCCAGCGGGCCGTCGTTGGTCAGGAGGCGGAGCTGCAGCCGGCGCGCCAGCGCGATCAATTTGGCGTCGACCTCGTCGATCTCGGGAAGCTCGTCGTCGAGCACGAACAGGCGGACGTTGCCCTCTTGGCGCAGCAGGTCGAGGGTCTCGAGCCCGCGCCGGGCCCGGCGTCGCTTCACATCGTCGGCCGCGTCGGCGAAGCCCTGGACTTCGTCGAGCATGAACCGGGCAACCATGAGATCGCCACTCAATACACCGGCGCGCGTGAGCGGCAGCAACTGGCCGTCCATCACGACCGACGAGTCGACGAGCAGACCGTCACGAGCATCGAAGGCCTGGGCCCGAACGAGCGGGCGGGTCGAAAGGCCGAGGAGCTCGAGCACCGCTTCGCTCTGGCGGGCGACGAGTCGGTAACCGATGTAGCCGAAGATCCACGACGCCAGACCGACCAGCGAAACCGCGATCGGGATCGGGACGAGCAATGCGGCCGGCAACACCAATACGAGTGCGAGCGCGGAACCGGCGATGGCGCCGAGCGTGCCCGCCACGAACCGGGCCGGGGAGCGGCGATCGACCCGGCGTTCGACGACGCCCAGGGCCTTGTCGAGGACCCGGCCGAGGATGCCGCCGCTGACGTAGCCGAGCAGGCAGCCCAGCATGCCGCCGAGGCCCTGAGCCTGGGCACCAAAGGTACGGGCCGCCCAAAAGCCGGCCGCAGTCCCGAGAACCACGACGAAGAGACGAATGCCTTCTACGAACATCCTTTTCTCCATCGGCGCCGGAGGCGGCGTCTTGACGGCCAGGAACGACTCAGGGCGACGCTGAAATCGCGCCGATGTTGAATGTGATCTGAAAGACGTGACCGATAACACACGGGCGGCCCCGAGCGACCTCGGATAGCCTCCCGCGAAGACAGGACGCGGAGACATGGCGGCACGCACGCCCGTGCTCGACAAGACCGACCTCTTCGGCACATTGCCCCCCGAGCTGCTCGAGCAGCTTCGAGGGCGCACGGCCCTCGCGCGCTACCGGCGCGGCGACACGATCTTCGAGAAGGGCGAACCCGCCACCCACCTCTACGTGGTGTTCTCGGGCCGCATCGCGATCGTGGCCAAAGCCTCGGACGACCGCGAGTCGGTGCTCACCGTCCTCGGCCCGGGCGCGTTGTTCGGCGAGATGTCGATGTTCGATTCCGGCGTGCGCTCGGCCAATGCCCGGGCGCTCACCACTGCGCACCTGATCGCCGTCGAGTTCGACGAGGTGCGCGAGGTCCTCATCCGCCGCCCCGAAGTGCTGTGGGCCGTGGTGCGCATCCTCGCCCGGCGCCTGCGCGCCACCGACGAAGCGCTCGCCGACGCGATGTTCCTCGACGTGACCGGCCGCACCGCCAAGCGGCTCCTCGAGCTCGCCGACGGTGAAGACGACTTCCGCATGCCGCTCACCCAAGAGGAGCTCGCCGGCATGGTCGGCGCCTCCCGCGAACGCGTGAACAAGGCCATCGCCCTGTTCGTGAAGCTCGGCTGGCTCGAGATCTCCGGCCGCAGCCGCTACCAGATCGTCAACCGCGAAGAACTCGAAATCCGCGCGACTGTTTGATTCCTGGTCGCATCCTGGTCTGAGCGGCTCGCTGCGCTCGCGATTGCGAGACGAGGCTGACTCCGGCGAGCGAGCTCGCTCGTGCTTCGCCCATCGCTCTGCTCGCCGCGCGAACTCAGGTTGCGCCAATCCATTTGAGCGTCCGGTCCCAGGCTTGGGCGGCGGCTTCGGGTAGGTGGCTGGGGCTTTCGGGGTCGTGGACGAAGCCGTGTTCGGCGCCTTCGACGACCTCGATCTCGCAGTCGGTTCGTCCGGCCCACGCGGCGCGCAACGCGTCGATGTCGGCGGCCGGCGTCCACGGATCATTGGAACCGAAGAACGCAAGGGTCGGCGCCATCTCCGCGGCTACGTCGAGCGGCTCGATGCGATGACCGGGGCCGCTCCACGCCTCGGGCGTGCGCAGCATTCCGTAGAACGCCACCGCGGCGTCGAAGCGGTCGAGCGCGGCGGCCTTGAACGCGTAGTGGCCGCCCATGCAGAAGCCGAGAATCGAGACCGAGCTCACGTCGTCTTCGACGACGAGCAGATCCGCGGCCGCGCCCAGGATGTCCATCTGCTGGCTGTCGACGAGATCACTGCACATTGGCCAGACGGGAGTCGACCGACGCGCGCGGCCGATTCCGGCAACGACGCGAACGGTTCCATCACGCAGACGGCCAAGCCGTGCGTGGCCAGGCGGCGCGCCATGTCCTCGAACAGGGGCCGGAGCCCACCGACGTCGGGGTGGAGCACAACTCCGGCGCGCGGCATGCCGTCGGGGCGGGCATGGACGGCGGCGACATCGAGCCCGTCGACGACGAGGACGCACGGTTCGACGGTGACGTCGAGAACAGAGCCTTCGCGAAGTGCTGCCATCGCCCGAACCTAGTGCGAGCCCGTGCGGACGAAGCGCAGCTCTTGGTCAGGCGTAGCGATCGAGGATCGACGTTTCCGCGACGCGGGACAAGCCGTCTTTGATCGCCCGCGCCCGGGCTTCGCCCACGCCTTCGACCTCGACGAGATCGACGAGGCTGGCGCGCATCACCTTGGGCAGTGTGCCGAAGCGTTCGATCACGTGACCGGCGATCGCTTCCGGCAAGCCGCGGGATCTTGCTGAGCAGGCGATAGCCGCGCGGCTGCAGCGACGAATCGAGATCGAGCTCGGTCGGGAGGTGCAGCACCGAAGATACGACCCGCAGATCGAGCAACTCGTCGTCGGAGATGTGCGCGAGGCGCGCCGTGACCTGCGCGAGCATCCATTCCGGCGACTCGACGAAGTAGTCCTTGCCCACCAGGCGCAGATCGGCGCGCACACCACCGGTGAGCTCCTCGAGCTGGAGCTCGACGAGGCGACCGTCGAGGCCGAGCTCGACGACGTAACCCTCGATCTCCTCCGCGATACGCCGCACCATCTCCGCGCGCTGCAACACCGTGACGACATCGCGGACCGTTACGAGGTCTTCGACCTCGAGCGCCGACAGCGCGCTCGGTCACGCCGTCGAGCCGGGACTTGTAGCGCCCGAGGATCTGCAGCGCCTGGTCGGCGCGGGCGAGGACACGCGGTGTGCGATCGAGCGTTTGCTTGTTGCCCTGGTAGTGGACCGAGACGACGCCCATCTCCTCGGAGACGGTGATCACCGGGACCGAGATCTGGCGGGCGACGCGCTCGGCGGTGCGGTGCCGGGTGCCGGTCTCGTTGGTCGGGATGTCGGGGTCGGGAACGAGATGCACGTTCGCGCGCGCGACCCGCGTGCCGTCGGACGCGAGGATGATCGCGCCGTCCATCTTGGCCAGCTCCGAGAGGCGCTGCGGGGTGAACTCGGCGTCGAGCAGGAAACCGCCCGAGCAGATGTTCAACACCGCGGGACCGTCTCCGACGACGATGAGCGCGCCCATCTTCGCCTGCAGGATGCGGTCGATGCCCTCGCGCAACGGTGTGCCCGGGGCCACGAGCCGCAGCGCGGCGTAGAGAACTTCCGATCGGCCCTGCGCCAACAGATCCTCCCGGTCGGAACCGAATCTGAGGCTACCCCGACGCTGGAGGTCGGTCGCGACCAGAGCTTCGTGGATATCTCCGACCCGGCAGAGCTGCACACCCCGGACGTCGGGTGTGGAAAGCGGCACGATCGCGCGGCGGAACCCGAGCCGCAGGGCCTCGGTGAGCCGGCGCGGCGCCTGCGGCACCTGGCGAATCTCGCCGCCGAGCCCGATCTCGCCGATGACGATCGTGTCGGAATCGACGGCGTAGTCGTTGCGGGCACCCGCGATCGCCGAGCGCGACCGCGAGATCGGCGGCCGGCTCGGCGACCCGGACGCCACCCGCCACGCTCGCGTACACGTCGTGGCCGCCGAGCCCGATGCCCGCCCGCTGTTGCAGCACCGCGACGAGCATCGACAGCCGGTTCCCTTCGAAGGCCTGCGCGATCCGCCGCGGGATCGGCGCGCCGGTGGGCGCGACGAGCGACTGCACCTCGACGCACAGGGGCCGCGTCCCCTCCATGACCGTCGGTCACGACCGAACCGGTTGCGCCGACCCGGCGGTCGGCGAGGAAGAGTGCACTCGGATCGTTGACCGGCACCAGCCCGTGCGTGGTCATCTCCATGAGTCCGAGCTCGTCGGTCGCACCGAAACGATGCTTCAACGCACGCAGCATGCGCAGCGCGTGATGCCGATCACCCTCGAACGAGAGCACGGTGTCGACGACATGTTCCAACACCCTCGGCCCGGCGAGCGTGCCGTCCTTGGTGACGTGGCCGACCAACACGGTGGCGATGTCGTTGTCCTTGGCGAGGCGAACGAGCTCCTGGGCGCTGTCGCGCACCTGGGTGACCGAGCCCGCTGCGCCCGGCGCGTCGGGATCGTGCACGGCTTGGATGGAATCGATGGCCAGCACCACGGGCTCGACCTGCGGCGACGTACGCCATGACCGCGGGCAGCGAAGTTTCCGAGACCACGAAGAGCTCGGGCGCGAGCACTCCCAACCGATCGGCGCGCACGCGGACCTGCGCGGCCGATTCTTCCGCGCACACGAGCAGGCACCGGGCGCCCCGCGCCGCGATCTGGCCGAGCGCCTGCATCAACAACGTGCTCTTGCCCATGCCGGGCTCGCCGCCGATCAGCGTGACCGAACCCGGGACGAGGCCGCCGCCCAGGACACGGTCGAGCTCGGCGAGCTCGGTCGGGAGGGGTGCGGCACCGGAGATGACGACTTCGCCGATCGGCACGGGCACCGGCACGGCGCGCAGGGCACTGCCGGCGCCGGATGCGGCGCGGCCGGCGGAGACGCGGGCCGGGGGCAGGGTCGATTCGGAGACCGATCCCCACGTTCCGCACTCGGTGCAGCGCCCCAGCCATTTCGGCGACTGGGCGCCGCAGGTGGCACATTCGAAGACGCTCGTGCGAACAGACGTTCGGGTCATGCCCGGACCGTAGCCGCGGCCTGCGCCAATCGGCGCGCCGTCAGAACGGCTCGGCGCTACATCAAGGGAGCCCGGTCGGGCGGCGTGCTCCGGGCCACCCGTTGGGAATTGCGGCGGCGATTACGCCTCGCCCCGACGCCCGCGGCCAAGAAGAACAGCCCCGCGATCAGCGCCAACGCCACCCCGATACCGAACTTCACGACGTGGTCCCAGTTGGTGCCGCCGTCGGAAGCGCGCACCGTCTTCACGGTGCCGGGCACCGCGTCGTAGGTAACGGTCCGACCGGCGGGCAGATGGACCACCAACACCACGTGCAACCCGGTCTTCAGCTGCACCGCGATCTGCGATTCCAACAGCGCGGGGTCGAGGCCCGCGGCGCGCAGATCGCGCGGCGAGCGTCTTGTCGTGCACGATGTCGAGCGACGGCGAACGCACGTCGACGACGATGCTCAACGCGTCGCGCGAGCTGAACCAACCCCGCGTGCGTGTGAAGCGTGGGGTCCTGCAGGATCCCGTTCTGGCCCGCGAGGTCGACGATGCGCCGGCTCAAGTCGGCCTGGTTGACGAACGGGTGCGAGAGCACGACCGACTCGGAACCGGTTGTCCCGTGGGCCCACGGTGAGATCGTCCAGCCCGCGGTCTTCAGGTCGTCGAGCGGAACGGTCTGCGCGAGCGCGTTGGCGCCGCCCATCTGCTGCACGGTCGGGCCGTCGACGGTGATGGTCGTCTTCAGCACGCCCGATCCGTCGGCGTGCATCGTGACGTCGACGCGCGTCGTGACGTTGCAACCCGCGAGCAGCGCGATCAGAACGATCAGGCCGAGGACCGCGCCAATTCGATGAACCCGCGTGACGACCAACGTGTTACCGCCGGTCGTCGACGCGGGTCCGGATCGTTACTCGGAAGGGCCGGAGCCCGCGAGCTCCACGGGCGGCGGCGGCTCGGCCGGCGCCTTGACACCTTCGACGGTACGGAAGGTGATCTCGTCGCCTTCCGCGCCGACGACGATGGTGTCGCCCGCGTGGAATTCCTTCCACAGGATCTTCTCCGACAACGGGTCTTCGACCATGCGCTGGATTGCCCGGCGCAACGGCCGTGCACCCAGTGCCGCGTCGTAACCCTTCCGCGCCAACAGGAGTTTCGGCGTCGTTCTCGAGCACGAAGCTCAAGCCCTGCGCCTCGAGTTGGCCGACCACCCGCTTGATGAGCAGGTCGACGATCTCTGTGATCTCCTCGGTGGTGAGCTGGTGGAAGACGATGACGTCGTCGATGCGGTTGAGGAACTCGGGCCGGAAGTGGCGCTTGAGCTCCTCGTGCACCTTGTCTTTCATCTTGTCGTAGGTGCTGTGCTCATCGGCGCGACCGAATCCGAGCGCCGCCTTCTTCAGGTCGGCGGTACCCAGGTTCGACGTCATGATGATCACGGTGTTCTTGAAGTCGACGGTACGACCCTGCGCGTCGGTGAGCCGGCCGTCTTCCAAGATCTGCAACAACGCGTTGAAGACGTCGGGGTGGGCCTTTTCGATCTCGTCGAACAGGACGACCGAGAACGGCTTGCGCCGCACGGCTTCGGTGAGCTGTCCGCCTTCGTCGTAACCGACGTAGCCGGGCGGCGAACCGACGAGCCGCGACACCGTGTGCTTCTCCATGTACTCCGACATGTCGAGCTGGATCATCGAGGACTCGTCGCCGAACAAGAACTCGGCGAGCGCCTTCGCGGTCTCGGTCTTGCCGACACCGGACGGGCCCAAGAAGATGAACGATCCACTCGGACGCTTCGGGTCCTTGAGGCCGGCACGCGTGCGACGAATCGCCTGCGAGACAGCCTTGATCGCGTCGTTCTTGACCGACGATGCGCTTGTGGAGCTCTTCCTCCATGCGCAACAGCTTGGCGGTCTCTTCCTCGGTGAGCTTGTAGACCGGGATACCGGTCCAGAGTGCGAGCACCTCGGCGATCGACTCTTCGTTCACCTCGTTGAAGAGGTCGACGCCCTCGGCGCGCCACTCGCGTTCCTTGCCGGCGCGCTGCTCGAGCAACGACTTCTCACGGTCACGCAACGACGCGGCCCGCTCGAACTGCTGAGCCTCGATCGCGGCTTCCTTCTCCTTGCGGACCTTCGAGATCTCGTCTTCGAGCTCGCGGTAGTCCGGCGGCGCCTGCATGCGACGGATGCGCAGGCGCGAGCCCGCTTCGTCGATGAGGTCGATCGCCTTGTCGGGAAGGTGACGGTCGGAGATGTAACGGTCGGCGAGGTTCGCGGCCGCGACGATCGCCTGGTCGGTGATCGAGACACGGTGGTGCGACTCGTAACGCTCGCGCAGGCCCTTCAGGATCTCGATCGTCTCCGTCACCGAAGGCTCTTCGACCTTGATCGGCTGGAAGCGACGCTCGAGTGCGGCGTCCTTTTCCAGGTGCTTGCGGTATTCGTCGAGCGTCGTGGCGCCGATCGTCTGCAACTCACCTCGGGCGAGCATCGGCTTCAGGATCGAGGCCGCGTCGATCGCGCCCTCGGCCGCGCCGGCACCCACGAGGGTGTGCAGCTCGTCGATGAACAAGATGATGTCGCCGCGGGTGCGGATCTCCTTCAGCACCTTCTTCAGGCGCTCTTCGAAATCACCGCGGTAACGGGACCCGGCAACCAACGCGCCCAGGTCGAGCGTGTAGAGCTGCTTGGCGTGCAACGTTTCGGGGACGGTGCCCTCGACGATGCTCTGCGCGAGACCCTCGACGATCGCGGTCTTGCCGACGCCGGGCTCGCCGATCAGCACCGGGTTGTTCTTGGTGCGGCGGCTGAGCACCTGCATCACGCGTTCGATCTCGCGCTCGCGCCCGATGACCGGGTCGAGCTTTTTCTCGCGTGCGAGCTGGGTGAGGTTGCGCCCGAACTGGTCGAGCACGAGCGAACCCGAAGGCTGGCTCTCCGCACCTCCCGGTGCACCGGTGCCCGAACCCGCGGACTCCTTGGTGCCCGCGTAGCCCGACAGCAACTGGATGACCTGCTGGCGAACACGGCTGAGGTCGGCACCGAACTTCACGAGTACCTGCGCGGCCACGCCTTCGCCCTCACGGATGAGGCCGAGGAGGATGTGCTCGGTACCGATGTAGTTGTGGCCCAACTGCAGCGCCTCGCGCAGCGAGAGCTCCAGCACCTTCTTGGCGCGGGGCGTGAACGGAATGTGGCCCGACGGTGCCTGACCGCCGTGGCCGATGATCTCTTCCACTTGGGCGCGCACGGCCTCCAGGGAGATGCCGAGCGATTCGAGGGCCTTGGCGGCCACTCCTTCGCCTTCGTGGATCAGCCCGAGCAGGATGTGCTCGGTACCGATGTAGTTGTGGTTGAGCAGGCGCGCTTCCTCTTGGGCGAGGACAACGACCCGTCGCGCTCGGTCGGTGAAGCGCTCGAACAAAATGAACCGCCTCTCGGTGAGCCAGCCGGCTGTGCTCATTCTATCGGCCGAATCGGACCGCTTCTTTGGCGCCCGGCCGGCACGCTTGGGATGTTTCGGGGGACGTTTCCGTGGACTTGCGCTGGTGGACTTACCTCGTTGTAGCTCTTTCTCTACGCTCGCGACGCACGGATCATTCCCAACTGTCCCGAATCGACCCCCTCCCGACGGCTGCGCCGTAGCCTCCGGGCCGTGCCGTCGCCGCAGGGCGCGCCGCAGCGAAGGAGTCGTACTGACTTGTCCTTGATCGACGACGTGGGGCTCGCGCCGCTCCCCTCCGACCTGGTGCGAGTCGAAGACCGCCTCGATGCGTCGGTCCGCGCGGAAGACCAGTTCCTCGGCGACCTCGCCGGCCACCTGCTCGCGGCCGGGGGCAAGCGGCTCCGACCCACCCTCGCGCTGTGCGCGGGCTACGCCGCGGCCGGCGCGGGCGGGCCCGCGACCCCCGAGGTCGTCACCGGCGGCGCGGCGGTCGAATTGGTCCATCTCGGCTCGCTCTACCACGACGACGTGATCGACGAGGCCGAGACCCGGCGCGGCGTGCCTTCGGTGAACGCGCGCTGGTCGAACATCGTGGCGATCCTCGCGGGCGACTACCTCCTCGCCCAGGCGTCGTCGTTGGCCGCGTCGCTGGGCGCCGACGTGGCCGCGCTCCTCGCCGCGACCATCGGCGAGCTGTGCCGCGGCCAGGTGCTCGAGTTGCAGCACCTCTTCGACGTGACCCGCACCGAAGAGTCGTACCTCTCCTCCATCGAGGGCAAGACCGCGTCACTCATGGCAACCGCGTCACGGATCGGCGCGATGGTGAGCAACGTGTCGGCCGACAGCCTCGACGCGTTGACGCAGTTCGGCCACCACCTCGGGTTGTGCTTCCAGGTCGTCGACGACGTGCTCGACGTCACCCGCACCGAGGCCGAGCTGGGCAAGCCCGCCGGCAACGACGTGCACGAAGGCGTCTACACGCTGCCCGTCATCTACGCGATCACGCGTTCGGAAGAGCTGCGTTCGCTGCTCGGCCGCAAGCTCGAGTGGCCGCAGGTGACGCGCGCGGTCGAGCTCATCGCCACGCCCGAAGTGATCGACGCGGCGATGACCGTCGCGCGCACTCACGCGAGCAAGGCCTCCGAGGCATTGGCCGGCGCGTCCGAGCTCGACGCCGAGGTGTGCGATCGCCTGCGCACCCTGGTCGACGGACTCGTGTCGCGCTCCAGCTGACGAGCGCCCGAACTGCGCGCTAGGAACGTTGGCGCACGAGGCGGCCGGGACGCGCGTCAGTGAGCTCGCCGTTCGCCACCACGGTCTCGCCCGCGATGATCGTCTCGACGTAGCCCTCGGAGCGTTGGATGAGCCGCGGGCCGTCCGCCGGTAGGTCGGTGACACGCTCCGGATAGCAGAGCTTCAACGCGTCCATGTCGATGACGTTGATGTCGGCCCGCAGGCCCGGTTGCAGCCGACCGCGATCGTGCAGCCCGTACAGATCGGCAGCCGCCGACGTGAGCCGCGCAACCACGAGCTCGAGCGGCAGGCGCGGGCCGCGGCTCCGGTCGCGCGCCCAGTGCGTCAGCAGGTAAGTGGTCATGCTCGCGTCGCAGATGATCGCCGAGTGCGCGCCGCCGTCGCCGAGGCCCTGCACGGTGACCGGATCGCGCATCATGTCGTAGAGGCCGTCGTAGCTGCCGCGCCCGAAGTTGAGGATCGGATACAGCAGGAACTCGTTCCCGTCGGCGCCGAGGAAGAGGTCGTACATCACGGCCCACGGGTCCTGGTTCGTACGTTCGGCGATCGCGGCGACGCTCGCGTCGGCCGCGGGTTCGTACTCGAGCGGGTCGCCGAGTGGGAACAGGCGCTTGAACGTGGAGGGCACGAGCCGGTCGAGGCTCACCACGGGATCGGTCGACGCTTTGGCTTCGGCGATGATCGTGGCGCGCAGCTCCGGGTTCCGCATCCGGCGCACGCGCTCGGAAAGCGGGAGGTGCGCGACCGTCGAGTACGCGGCGCTGTACTGGAACGGATTCAGCCGCGACTGCAGACCGAGGAGCGCCCCGAAGCACCGGCTCGCCACTTGCGGGCGGATGTTCGCGCCCCGGCCGTTCGCGTCGTGCACCGCGGTGATCCACGGCTGCCAGCCGTCGGGATCGCGACCGTCCTGCATGACGAGGAACGTGATCGGAACACCGGTCTCGACGCCGAGATCGATCATCCAGGCGAGCTCCGCGTTCATGTCGCCGGTCGGGTCGCTGTCCTTGCCGCCGATGCCTGCGGGAACGATCTGGAACACGCCGTGACCGACGTCGTGCATGGCGCGCAGCAGCGTCGCGAGCTCGGCCGGCGCGGCGTAGGTACCGGGCACAGGTTGCCCGTGGATGTCGCGGTGTCCGGCCGTGCGCCCGGTCGAGAACCCGAGCGCGCCCGCGTCGAGCGACGCGGTGACAATGTGGCGGATCTCGTCGAGATCGCGCTCGGTCGCGTCGTCGTGGGCGCGCTCGCCCATCACGTACGCGCGCACCGCCGCGTGCGGAACCATCGCCCCGACGTCGATCGCGTGGGGTGCGCGCTCCAATGCGTCGAGGTACTCGGGGAAGGTTTCCCAACCCCACTTGATGCCTTCGTACAACGCGGTCCCGGGGATGTCTTCGACGCCCTCCATCAGCTCGACCAGACGGCGATGATCGTTCGGGCGCACGGGCGCGAAACCCACGCCGCAGTTCCCGAGGATGGCCGTGGTGACGCCGTGCCAGCACGACGGCGTGAGATGCGGATCCCACGTGGCCTGCCCGTCGAAGTGCGTGTGGATGTCGACGAAGCCGGGCGTGACGGTGAGGCCGTCGGCATCGAGCGTGCGCCGCCCGCCGGCATCGACCACGCCGACCTCGACGATGACGCCGTCGTCGACCGCGATGTCGCCGGTGAACGCATCGGCCCCGGTCCCGTCGATGATCCTCGCGCCTCGAATGACGAGGTCGTGTTTTGTCACGCAGACTCCCGGTTCGAGATGGTCGCGGCGGCATCGATCTCGTCGAGGAACTTCACCACGACGTCGTTGAACGCGTTCGGTGCTTCGGCCATGAGGCCGTGCGCGGCGCCGCGCAACACGTAGAGGCGGGATGTGGTGATCAGCTCCGCGAGCTCTTCCGCATCGCCGAGCGGAGTCAGCGTGTCCTGCGAACCGGTGATGATCAGCGTCGGCGCCTTCACCTGCGGGAGCGCGAAGCGCAACTCGTCGCTCGCGTCGAGGATCGCATTGACCTGCGCGACGAACGCGTGCGGCTTCGTCTGCACGAGCACTCGGGCGAGCACGTTGACGAACACGCCGAAGCGGCGTTGCACGCGCGGCCCGATCATCCAACGCATCGCGTCCTGCATCAGGCCGGACATGCCCTGCTCGTCCACGACCGCAGCCCATTCCGCGAGCAGTTCGCGGCGCCACTCGTGATGCCGGCATGCGGTGCACGCGAGGGTGAGCGATCGAACGCGGTCGGGATACATCACGCCGATGATCTGCGCGATCACACCGCCCATCGACGCGCCGATCACGTGCGCGCGTTCGATTCCCTCCGCGTCGAGCACCGCGATCGCGTCGGCCGCCATGCGCACGAGGTCGTACGGGCCGGGCGGGGCATCGGAGCGCCCGGTGCCGCGGTTGTCGAGCGCGACGCAACGGTGATGACGGCCGAATGCACCCCGTTGGAGCGCCCAGCCCCGATGGTCGACGCCCAGGCCCTGGATCAACAACACCGGCGTTCCGTCGCGTCGGCCCCACGCGCTGTACGCGATGTGGACGCCATCGTCGGTAACCGTCGCCGACATGGCCCGAGGCTAGCTGTGGGTCAGTCGGCGGCGAGCAGCGCACCCACCGCGCGCCGCATGGCTTCGGTGAAACGCGCGGCGGCGAGCGGATCGTCGGGGTCGTAAGGATCCGCCAGGGTCACGAGCGGCCCGAATGTGATGGCCCAGGAGCCGATGATGGGGCCGAAACGGCCCACGCCGCGCACCGCCGCGGGGACGATGGGCGCCAACGTGAGGGCCCGCGCGACGGCCAATGGCGCATCACCCGCGCCCGTGCGCAGCCACGTGGGCGCGAGGGGGATGCCGACGAGGTGGCCCGCGTGCAACGCGGCAGCCACGTCGGGCCCGCTGCTCGAGATCGCGCCGAGGCGCCGCGTGGCCCGGCCGAAGAACGGGACGTCGGGGGCACCGACAACGCGCAAGCGCCGACCGTTCGCCCGCTGCACCGCCACGGCGAGCGCGGCCGGTTCCGCAACCCCGAAGCCCCGATTCGAGACGATGACCGCGGGACCGGTGGTCGGGATGTGTTCGGCGCCCGAGACGCGCACGCGGATCGTCGCGTCGAACAACGGAACGCAGAGGTCGGAAAGCTGCGGATCGAGACCGAACGGGTCGACCGGATACCGACCGGCGGCGCGCCGGCGCAACGCGTCGAGCAACGGCTCGGGCCGTGCGATCCGGTCGGCGTCGAGCACGTCGGTCGTTGGGCTGGTCGTGGGGCTCGTACCCGGAGTGGCGCTCACGCGGCCTGCTCGCCGGCGCGGGCGATCGCAACCACGTCGGCCCAGTCGAACAGCTCCCGCAGCACGTCCTGGGTGGGCATGAGATCGCCGAGCCCGAGCTCGTCGCGCGCCCGGCTCGCGTCGCCGGTGCAACCGTGGCGGATGAGATCGACGACGTGCGCGGCCAGCGCCGCACCCATCACTTCCGACGCGCGCCCGACGGGACCCCACAAGCCCGGCAGAACCGGGAGCGGAACGCGGCCGCCGAGTCGCGTCGCCTGCCACGGCGTAGCCGCGCCCTCGCCCACGATGTTGCACGGCCCGTCGAGCCGGTGCTCGATCGCGGCGACCATCGCCCGGGCCGCGTCGTCAGGATGCAACACCGAGAACGGTGGGTCGGAGACCGCGCTGACGGGCACGACCGGGAGGCGCAACAGCCGACCCAGCGGGCTCGGGACGTGCGAACCGAGCACCGGCGCATAGCGCAGCGCGCCGACCGGTACGCCACAGCGCAGCGCAACTCCCTTGGCCGCCGCTTCCACGGCAAGCAGCGACCGGCCGTAGGGCGTGGTCGGCGCGGGGACCGCGTCCTCGTCCGGCACCGACACCCGCCCGGTGGGCGGTCCGTACACCTCGAGGCCACTACGCAGTACGACGTATTCGAGTGCCCCGGTGGAGGCGGCCGCGTTCAAGGTCGCGTTCGTGCACGCTTCGGTCCGTTCCACCGCCGACGCGGGCGTCATGCGCGACGCGGGCTCGTACACACCGAAATGCGCGACGACCTGCGGCGCGTACTCCTCCACGAACGACGACAACCGATCGCGATCACGCGGATCGATGCGACGGAACTCGGCGCGCCGCAATCGGCGCCGCGGTGGGACGAAATCGACGCCCACAATCTCGGTCGCCCACTCGCGTGCTTCGATGAGTTGCGCGACGCGCGTACCGAGCTCGCCACCCATACCCGTGACGAGCACGCGCGTGGTCACGGCCGTTCGACCTCGGGGCGCATGTGCGGGAAGAGGATCACTTCCCGGATCGAGGTGACACCGGCGAGCAACATCACCAAACGGTCTACACCGAGACCGAGCCCACCGGTCGGCGGCAGGCCGTATTCCAACGCGCGCACGTAGTCGGCGTCGATGTCCTGCGCCTCCGCGTCGCCGAGCTGCTTCATCGAAGCCTGCGCCTCGAACCGCCGGAGCTGGTCGATCGGGTCGTTCAGCTCGCTGAAGGCGTTCGCGAGCTCGCGGCCGTGGATGATGAGCTCGAACCGTTCGGTCAGCGTGGGATCGTCGCGATGCGTGCGGGCGAGCGGTGAGACCTCACGCGGGTAGTCGCACACGAACGTGGGCGCGGCGATGTTGCCCTCGGTGGTCTTCTCGTAGATCTCCAAGATGAGCTTGCCCGAGCCCCACGACGGCTCCCACGGCACCTCGAAGCGGTCGCAGATCTCGCGGAGCTCTTCGACCGGCTGCGACGGATGCACGTCGACGCCCGCGTGTTCGCGTACGAGATCGATGAGGGTGCGGCGCTGGAAGGGCGGGGTCAGATCGATCTGCGCGCCGTCCCAGTCGACGACCGTGCCGCCGGTTGCGGTGCGCGCCGCGTCGGCGATCATCTCCTCGAGCAGCCGCATCATGTCGTAGTAGTCGGCAAACGACTCGTAGAGCTCCAGCATCGTGAACTCGGGATTGTGCCGAGTCGACAGGCCTTCGTTGCGGAAGACGCGGGCGAACTCGAACACCCGGTCGTAGCCGCCGACGATCAGCCGCTTCAGGTAGAGCTCCGGCGCGATGCGTAGGAACACGTCGACGTCGAGCGCGTTGTGATGCGTCTCGAACGGCCGCGCCGTCGCGCCGCCCGAGATCGGGTGCAACACCGGCGTCTCTACTTCGATGTATCCACGCTCGGCGAGGAATCGCCGCATGGCCGCAATGGTCGCGAAGCGGATATCGAACACGCGGCGCGCGTCGTCGTTGGCGATCAGGTCGACGTAGCGCTGGCGGTAGCGGGTGTCGGTATCGACAAGACCGTGCCACTTCTCGGGCAGCGGCCGCAGCGCCTTCGACAGCAACTGGTACGACGAGACGTTGACCGAGAGCTCACCGAGCTTGGTCTTCATCACGGTTCCTTCGACACCAACCCAGTCGCCGCGTTCGATCTCGTCGGCGAACTGCTTGAACGCGTCGGCACCGAGCACGCCCTGGCTGACGAAGAGCTGCAGCTCGCCCGAGCCGTCGCGCACCTTCTCGAAGATCAGCCGGCCCTGGGCACGCTTCAGCAGCACGCGGCCCGCGATGCGGACGACGTCGTCGGTCGACGCGCCCGCGTCGATCTTCTCGTCCCAGTTCTCGCGTACCTCTTGCAGCGTGTGCGTGCGATCGAAACGAACCGGATAGGGATCGTCGCCTCGGGCGCGGATCTCGTCGACCTTGGCGAGCCGCGCCGCGAATTCGTCGTCCATCAGCGATTCCGTTCGAAGATGATGCGCAAGCCGAACAACGTGAGCCAGGGCTCGAAGTGCGGCGACCGTACGCGAGTGCGGGATGATCGGTTCGGCGAGGCCGCCGGTCGCGATCACTTCGCACGGCCCGAGCTCGGCCACGAAGCGATCGACGAGCCCGTCGACCTGCGCGCTGAATCCGTAGATCATGCCCGACTGGATCGACTCCGCCGACGATTTCCCGATGACGTGCTTGGGTTCGACGAGCTCGACCCGGCGCAGACCGGCCGCCCGACCGAAGAGCGCGTCCATCGAGATCTCGACGCCGGGGAAGATCGCGCCACCGAGATACTCGCCGTTCGCGCTGACGGCCTCGATCGTCGTGGCGGTTCCGAAGTCGGCGACGATCGACGGTCCGCCGTAGAGGTCGTACGCGCCGACCGCGTTCGCGATGCGGTCGGCACCGACCTCTTTCGGGTTGTCGTAGAGGATCGGCATGCCGGTGCGAACACCCGGTTCGAGCACCAGTGCCGGGAAGCCGAAATAGCGCTCGGTCATCTGCCGCAGCTCGGCCGTGACGCGCGGCACGCCCGACGAGATCGCCACGCCCGTGATCGCGTTCTCGAACGAGAACCCGTGGAACCCGAGGAACTGCTGCACCATCAGCGCGAGCTCGTCGGAGGTGCGTTCCGCGACGGTCGCGATGCGCCAGTGGTCGACGAGCTCCGCGTCGCGGAACAAGCCCGACGACGGTCTGCGTGTTCCCGGCGTCGATCGTCAACAACATGGACCGCTCCTCACAAGCCGTTCCTCACAAGCCGTCCTCACAACATGTCCAGCCCGATGTCGAACACGGGCACCGAGTGGGTGAGCGCGCCGACCGAGACGAAGTCGGCGCCCGAATCGGCGTAGGCGCCGATCGTCTCGAGCGTGACGCCGCCCGACACCTCGACCTGCGGCCACGCCTTCGAGCAGCGCGACCGCTTCCCGCACCTGCTCCGGGCGTCATGTTGTCGAGCAGCACCCGGTCGGCCGCGGCGTCGTGCGCTTCGACGACCTGCTCGAGCGAGTCGCACTCGACCTCGATCATGCCGACCGGGCCACGTCGATCGGGCCCGCTCGATCGACTTCGCGATCCCGGTCGCGGCGACGTGGTTGTCCTTGATCAGCACCGCGTCGCTCAGCGAGTCGCGGTGGTTGAACCCGCCGCCGGCACGAACCGCGGCACGCTGAACGGCGCGGAGCCCGGGGAGCGTCTTGCGGGTGTCGAGCACCCGCACCTGGCCGTGCGCGGCCATGACGTAACGGTGCGTCATCGTGGCGATGCCCGAGCAGTGACACAGGAAGTTCAGCGCGGTGCGTTCGCCGGTGAGGATCGTGCGCAGCGAGCCCGACACCCGGCCGAGGTGCGCACCGGCGGCGATCGATTCGCCGTCGTGAACCTGCCACTCGACTTGCACATCGTTCGTCGAGTTGGCGATAGCGTCTCGGTTGCGAGCGCGGTGCCGGCGAGCACACCGTCGGCGCGGGCGACGAAGACGGCCTCGCGCTGCTGGTCGTCGTCGATGCACGCGAGCGACGTGATGTCGCCGAGGATGCCGAGGTCTTCGGCGAGCGCGTCCTCGACGAGCGTGCGCACGACGGAACGGGGCGGGTCGAACGACGGTCATCGTCGACCTCGCGGCGACGACGCCGGGCAGAGCGACGAACACCGGGGCCGCGTCGCCGCGCGACACGAAGCGGCCGAGCATGCGCGTCGGACGGCTTCCGGGAACTCGCGGCGCGTGTGCGCGCCGCGCGATTCGGTGCGCGCGGTCGCCGACGCGACGATCGCCCGCGACACGCGCAGCAGGTCGATCACCTCGTAGCTGGCGATGCTCCGAGCGGGCAGATCGTCGGCGAGCTGGGCGAGGTCGCCGAGCGTGTCGCGGGCGATCTGCAGGCCGTCGGCGTCGCGCACGACCCCGCAGTCGGACGACATCACCCGTTGCAATGCGCCGCGCACCGCTTCGGGATCGGTGACGCGCTCCTTCGGGCAGCACGACGGGATCGGCTTCCGGGCGCACGCTGCCGCGGGAGATCGAGCACGCCGGTCATCGCGCCGGTCGACTCCGCGGTCTCCTTGCCCGCGAGGATCGCCTCGACAACGCGCCGCCCGAACACGAGCCCGTCGAGCAGCGAGTTCGACGCCAGACGGTTCGCGCCGTGCACACCGCTGCACGCGACCTCGCCGCAGGCCCAGAGGTGATCGAGCGTGGTCGCACCGTCGAGATCGGTGACGACACCGCCCGACAGGTAGTGCGCGGCCGGCGCGACCGGCAGCCACTCCTGCGGTCGGGATCGAGGTTCGGCGCGCAGGCACGAGAACCAGATCGTCGGGAAGTGGTGCTCGAAGTCGTCGATCATCGTCGCGTCGAGCCACACGTGGTCCTGGCCGGTCGCCTGCATCCGCTCGTAGACGGCCCGCGACGACGATGTCGCGCGGCGCGAGGTCGGCCAGCGGGTGCAGGCCGGCCATGAACGCGACGCCGTCGACGTCGCGCAGCACCGCACCTTCGCCCCGCAAGCGCCTCCGAGAGCAGCGGCCGCGGCATCAACGGCGTGTGCAGTGCCGTCGGGTGGAACTGCACGAACTCGAGGTCGGCGCACGCGACGCCCGGCCTTCAGCGCGAGCGCGATGCCGTCGCCGGTCGAGAGCGTGGGATTCGTGGTGACCGCGAAGCACTGCCCGACGCCGCCGGTCGCGAGCACCACGTCGGTGGCGCGTACGAACTCGACCTGCTCGTCGGGCCGCAAGCGCGAGCACGCCGGCGCAACGGTCGCGCTCGACGAGGAGCTCGATCGCGAACCAGCCTTCGCGCACTTCGATCGCGTCGCTGATGTTGACGGCCTCGACCAGCGCGCGCTCGATCTCGGCGCCGGTGGCGTCGCCGCCCGCGTGCACGACCCGCGCGAGCGAGTGACCGCCTTCGCGGGCGAAGCAGCAGCTCGGGACCGTCGGGCGACGGTTCGGTGTCGAAGTGCGCGCCGAGCAGCGCCAGCTCGCGCACCCGGTCGGGACCTTCGGTCACGAGGATGCGCACCGCGTCGGCGTCGCACAGGCCGGCGCCCGCCGTCAGCGTGTCGACGAGATGCAGATCGGGCGTGTCGGGCGCGGCCAATGCGGCCGCCACACCGCCCTGCGCGTAGCGCGTGGCGGAGTGCGAGAGCTCACCCTTGGTCAGCACGAGCACGGAAAGGCCCCGGCGCGCCGCGTGGAGCGCAGTCGTCAGCCCCGCGACGCCGCTCCCCAACACGAGGACGTCGTACATGGGCGTCAGCCTAGGTGCCGGGTGGGATGGTCGCGCATCCAGACGAGGTTCGATCCGGCGCGCTGCACCGCTTCGTCCGCGTCGATCGGCGGTTCGCCTCGTCGACGTGCACGATCTGCGGCGCGTACGCCTCCAGCTCGGCCTCGTCGTAGCTGCCGTACGTGATCACGATCACGCGGTCGCCCGGCTGCACGAGCCGGGCCGCGGCGCCGTTGATGATGACGTCGCCCGGACCGCCTTCCATCGCGTACGTCTCGAAGCGGGCGCCGTTGTCGATGTCGAGCACGGCGACCTGTTCGAACTCGCGGATGTCGGCCAGGTCCATCAGCGCGCGGTCGAGCGTGATCGAGCCGACGTATTCGAGGTTGGCGCCGGTGATCGTCGCCCGGTGCACCTTCGACTTCATCATCGAGCGATTCATGTGCATCGCTCCCTCGCTGCACGCCTGGTTCAGCGGAACGGTGCACTCTCGGATTCCGAGATCGGCGTGCACGTCGGATCCGCGCACCGAAAGTGTGACGTTGTCGATGAGACGGGTCTCGCCGACCCGCGGCCGCGAGCGCGAGCAGGACGTCGCCGTCGACCACGTCGACCCGGCGTCAGGTCGTGCGCGGCGCGGACTTCGACGTATTCGAGCACGACTTGCGGCTCCGTCGAAACCAGGCCCCGGACGAGGTCGACGAGCGCGGCGGCATCGCGCTCGCCCCGACGACGACCGCACGGCCGCGGTCTCCGAGCGCGCGCGACAACACGAGCGCGGCCCGGCGCTGCTCGGGCGAGAGATACGCGTTGCGGCTCGACAGCGCGAGCCCGTCGGCTTCGCGCACGATCGGGCACCCCACGACGCGTGACCGGCAGGTCGAGGTCTTCGACCAGCCGGGCGATCACCGCGAGCTGCTGTGCGTCCTTGCGGCCGAAGAACGCCGCGCACGGTCCCGACGATCGAGAACAGCTTGGTGACCACCGTCGCGACACCGTCGAAGTGGGTCGGGTCGCGCCGCGCCGCAGAGGTCGGCGGTCAGCCCGTCGACATGCACGGTCGTGAGCGGCGAACCGCTCGGATACATCTCGGCGACCGACGGCGCGAACACGATCGTCGCACGCCTTCGCGTTCACATTGCGCGAGGTCGCCGGTGAGGTCGCGGGGATAGCGGTCGAGGTCTTCGCCCGCGCCGAACTGCAGCGGGTTGACGAAGATCGTGACGACGACGAAATCGCACGCGTCGCGGGCCGCGCGCATGAGCGAGCGGTGGCCTTCGTGCAGGAAGCCCATCGTGGGAACGAGCCCGACCCGTTGGCCCTGCGGCCCGCGCGCGTTCGCACGCGGCGCGGAGCTCGGAAATCGTCTCGATATGCAGCATCGTGCTGCCTCGCTCGGTTCCGGCCTCTCAGGTCCGGACTGGCGGGTCTGACATGTCGATGGTAGCGGCGAAGGAATACGCCCACGGCCAGGCCGCAAATGGTTGCTCTTCGCAGCGCGGTATCGGCTGAGTCGGGTGCGTTACTCGTCGTCGCCGGATACCGGGCTGGTGGCGAAGGTCGCCGAGCAGCCGGTCGAGGCCGGTGTCGCGCCGCCCGGTCAGGCGCGCCGCCTCCCGGGCCAGGGCCCGGTACGCGTCGCGCTCGGCCGGATCGAGGTCGCGTAGGTGCTGCTCGACCGTGGCGAGATCGCCGCGGGCCACCGGCCCGGTCAGCGCGTCGGCCGGCCCGAGCGCGAACGCGTTCTGCACCGATCCGAGCACGAGAGGCCGAACGCCTCGAACGGAACCGCGCAGGTCGCCGCGAGTCGTTCGACCTGACCGAGCAGCGCCACGAGGTGGTTCGAGGCCACGACCGCGGCCGCGTGATAGCGCCCACGGTCGGAGTCGGCGAGCACGAACGGGCGCAACCCGAGCGACCGCGCGATCTCGGCGACGGCCGGATCGCCGGCGACCGCGGCCCACGCACCGGCGCAGCCGCTCGAGCCCGGTCGTGGTCGAGGGGAACGACTGCAGCGGGTGCAGTGCGCCGACCCGCACGCCGGTGCGCCGTTCGAGCAAGGGGGCGAACACGTCGAGGCCCCGGGAGCCGGCGAGGTGAACGACGAGCGCGCCCGGCTCGATCGCCGGTTCCGCGGTCATGCAGTACCTGGTCGATGGCGCGGTCGGGCGTGGCGACGATCACGAGTGCGGCTCCGCGCGCCACATCCGAGACGAGCGTCGGGCTGCGACGCGAGGCACGCGGCCGCCGACGGTGGTCGACGGCGCGTCGGGCGCGCGGCCGGCGACCGCCAGCGACGTCCCAACCCTGTTCCATCAGAGCCGAGCGCGATGGTCGTTCCCGCGCGCCCGGACCGATCAGGGCGACGGTGCGCTGTCGTTCCGCCATGGCAGGACGCAATGTTACCGCCGCCTCGCGCACGCCCTTCCCAGGCCGCGGACGCGCGTCGACCAGGTCGGGCGCGACGTCGCGCAGGGGGGCCAGCACGAAGCCGCGCTCCCACATCCGGGGGTGCGGCAACGGTGAGGTCGGGATCGTCGAGCCGCACGTCGTCGTACAGCAGCAGGTCGACGTCGAGCGTGCGCGGCCCCCAGCGTTCGACGACGCACGCGGTGCGCGTCACGTTCGATGCGCTGCGCGAGCGCGAGCAGCGCGTGCGGCGCGAGCGTCGGTGTCGATCGCCGCGACCGCGTTCAGGAATGCATCCTGGGGTGGGCCGCCGACGGGCGCGGTCTCGTACACCCGCGACACCGCGACGACTTCGACGCCGGCGGCCGCGGCCAGCTCGTCGACTGCGAACTGGAGATGCGCGGCGCGGTCGCCGAGGTTCGACCCGAGCGCGATGTACGCCCGGTGATCGCCGTCGTTCACCGCTCGACGCGCACGGCGACGTAGTCGAGCAGCGTCGCGCACGGGCGGATGCAGCTTGCGCACCTCGACGATCGCGCCGACCACGCGCGGATCGGCCCGGCAGACCTCGGCGATGCGCGACGCGAGCCGCTCGAGCAATCGGTAGGCTCCGAGGCGACCACGACGCGGCTCACCGCTTCGCACACCGCGCCGTAGTCGACGGTGTCCTGCGAGGTCGTCGCTCGCTCCCGCTGCGGCCGGACGTCGACGAGCAGCTCGACATCGACCTCGAACGGTTGCGGGCGAGCCTGTTCCTCGGGAAGCACACCGTGCACGCCCATCTCGCGAATGCCGGAGATGAGGATGTGGTCCACGGCGTCGACGCTAGTCCGCGTGATAGTCCGGGGGTATGCGGCGCACGAAGATCGTCGCGACCGTCGGGCCCGCCACCTCGCTCGCCCGAAGCGATGCGTGCACTGCTCGCCGCCGGCGCCGACGTCGTGCGACTCAACGCCGCGCACGGCACGCGCCGAGGTGCACGCGCGAACGCGCCGCGTTGGCACGCGACATCGCGGACCAGCTCGGGTCGCGCCGTCGGCGTGCTCGTCGACCTGCCCGGTCCGAAGATGCGCACCGGGCCCGTCGTCGACGACGAGATCCAGCTCGAGATCGGCCAGCGAGCTCACGCTCACCGCCGACGCCGGTCGTCGGCGACACGCACCGCGTCTCGACCACGCTGCCCGAGCTGGCGCGATGGGTCGGCCCCGGCGACGAGGTCTTCCTCGCCGACGGCGCGATCGTGCTGCGCGTCGACCGCATCGTCGACGGCGACGTCGTGTGCGAGATCGTGCGGGGCGGCGTGCTGCGTTCGCGCAAGGGCATGCACGTGCCGCGCGCCGAAGTCGCACGTCGAGTCGTTCACCGAGACCGACGCGGTCGCGCTCCGCATGGCGATCTCGATCAAGGCCGACTTCGTCGGTTTGTCGTTCGTGCGCCGTCCCGAAGACGTCGAGGCGTGTGCGCGCCCGGCTCCCGAAGCGCGGGACACCGGCCGCATGCTCGTCGCGAAGATCGAGACCGCGGTCGCACTCGACCATCTGCCCGGCATCGTCGGCGCGGCCGACGCGGTGATGGTCGCCCGCGGCGATCTCGGCATCCAGGTTCCGGCCCGGCGGGTGCCGCTCATCCAAAAGGAGATCATCCGGTTCTGCAACATGGCCGGGAAGCCGGTGATCACCGCCACCCAGATGCTCGAGTCGATGACCCGTTCGCCGCTGCCGACCCGGGCCGAGGTCAACGACGTCGCGAACGCGGTGCTCGACGGCACCGACGCGCTCGATGCTCTCGGAGGAGACGGCGGTCGGCGAATACCCGGCCGACACCGTGCGCACGATGAGCGAGGTCGCCGAAGCCGCGGAAGCGTGGCCGCACGTGCGCACGACTCCGCAGGGCGCGGCGGCCGCGGTCGACGACGACCGGGTCGCGTGGGCCGTCGCGCACGCGTCGGTGCAAGCGGCCGAAGACCTCGGCGTCGCCGCGATCGTGTGCCCGACGCAGAGCGGTACCACCGCGCGCCGCGTCGCCGCGTTCCGGCCCGCGGTCCCGATCGCGGGTATCTCCGATCAGCCCGAGAGTCCTCGGGCGGCTGTGCCTCGTGTGGGGTGTGCAACCGCTCGCCGCGACGTCCGACGACGGCCGACGATCCGCAGCTGCGCCACGCGGTCGAAGGCTGCGCGCGACTGCGGCATCGCGCGCAAAGGCGACCTCATCGCGATCGTCTCCGCGTCGCCGGGCAACGCGCGGGCGCGACCGACACCGTCCGCATCGTGCGCGCCTGACAACGCCGCGCCGTTACGGCAGGCTGGCGTTACAGAAGATCGTCGACGGTGACCGCGACGATCTCGCGGCCCGACGATCCGAGGCTCCGCGAGGTCAGCTTCTCGATCACCGACACCGCGTGCGGGCCGTGTTCGACGAGCCCGGCGTGGAGCAGGTAGCCCGCGAGCACGCCGAGCACCCGGTCGCCGAACTCCTCGTTGTGCACGTAGACGCGTTCCGCGGGATCGTCGAGCAGCTTCGTGAGCGCGGCGTAGATCGACGAGAGGCGCGGCGCAAGCTCGTCGTGCGGACCGAGCGGCACGTGCACGTAGGCCACGCCGGCCTCGTCGTACGCGTGGAGGTTGTGCGGTGAGTCGAGCAGCGACACAACGTGCGTGAAGCCGTTCACGTTCAGCCAGATCAGCTCTTCTTGGCGCCGCACCTTGCGGTGGTTGCGGGCGAAGCCGCCCGGCCGCTCACCCGCGCCGAGCCGATCCTTGATCACCCACGTGAAATAACGCGGCTGCAGGCCCTGGGCCCAACGTCCGCGGAGGCCGCCCGTTGTCACGCCGCCAACCTCGGCCTTCGGGGGTCGCGCGTTCCATCATCTCGAGCAGCTCGACCGCGCGGCGCGATCCCGCGACGTCGTGAACGCGCACGAGTGCCGCGCCCTGTTCGAAACACCACACCGTCGTGGCGAGGTCGCGTCGTCGTCGACCTCGCGCCGACTCGTCGCCGACGATGCGGGCGAGGAACGACTTCCGCGACGTGCCGACCAGCAGCGGGCATCCCGACGCGGGCCGCGATCTCGGGCAGCGCCCGCAGCAGCGCGACATTGTGTTCGGCGGTCTTGGCGAAACCGATGCCCGGATCGGCGAGCACCGCGCGCGAGTCGATACCGGCCGCGATCGCGCGCGTCGACCCGCGCCCGCAGCTCGTCGCGACACCTCGCCGACCACGTCGGCGTAGTTCGGCGTCTCGCTGCATCGTCGCGGCGTGCCGCGCATGTGCATCGACGACGTAGGCCGCGCCCGGCGTCGGCCACGACGCCGAGCATCTCGGGGTCGGCGATCGCCACCGGACACGTCGTTCACCATCACCGCGCCGGCGTCGACCGCGGCCTCGGCCACCGAGCGCCTTCGTGGTGTCGATGCTGACGCGGACGTCGGAGTGCGCTCGGCCAGCGCCCGCACGACGGGCAGCACCCGGCGGAGCTCTTCGCTCGGCGTCGACGGGATCCGCTCCCGGCCGCGTCGACTCGCCCCCGACGTCGATCACGGCCGCGCCGGCGGCCGCCAGCGCCAGTCCGTGCGCGACCGCCCGGTCGGCGATCGAGGTAGCTCCCACCGTCGGAGAAGGAGTCGGGGTCACGTTCACGATCCCCATGATGCCCCGCCGCGGCAGATCGGCGACGAGGAGTCGGGGGGCGGCGGTCACGGCCGGAGGTTAGCGAACCGTTCGGGCCCTGCCTGCGGGTTCCGCGGGTTCAGGATCGGCCGACGGAAGGCCCGATAAGGGACATGACCTCGGCCCGGGTCGCCGCGCTGTCCTTGAACAGGCCGCGTACCGCCGAGGTCAGGGTGAGCGTTCCGGGCTTGCGCACGCCGCGCATCGACATGCAGAGGTGCTCGGCCTCGATCATCACGAACGCGCCGCGGGGCTGGAGGACGTCGACGATCGCGTCGGCGATCTGCGTCGTGAGCCGTTCCTGCACCTGCGGCCGCTTGGCGAACCCGTCGACCAGACGCGCGAGCTTCGAGAGACCCGGTGATGCGTCCGTCGTCGCCGGGGATGTACGCGACGTGCGCGCGTCCGTGGAACGGCGCGAGGTGGTGTTCGCACATCGAGTACAGCGCGATGTCGCGCACGAGAACCATCTCGTCGTGATTCGCCTCGAACGTGACCGTGAGGTGCTGCGACGGATCCTCGTGCAGGCCGCTGCAGATCTCGGCGTACATCTCCGCGACGCGGATGCGGCGTGCGCTGCAAGCCGTCGCGGTCGGGATCTTCGCCGATCGCGATCAGGATCTCGCGTACGGCCCGCTCCACCCGCTCGATGTCGACACCCGGACGACTCTGTCGCGTCACACGTAACCGCTGCTCCATCGCGCCGGTGTACTCGGCGATGAACGGAAGGTTGCGGTAGCGCTCGTCGACGTCGAGCCCGTACCCGATGACGAACTCGGGCGGGATGCGAAAGCCGACGTACTTCAGCTCGGACTCGACCTTCTGCGAGTCCGTCCTTGACGAGCAACGCGCACACCTCGAGCGACGCCGCGCCGCGCGCCTTCAGGTTCTTGCTGCAGGTACGCGAGCGTGAGACCGGAGTCGACGATGTCCTCGACGATCAACACGTGGCGGTCGGTGAGATCGAGATCGAGATCCTTCATGATGCGCACGACACCACTCGTGCGCGTGGCCGATCCGTACGACGACACCGCCATGAAGTCGAACTCGACGGGCAGGTCGATCGGCCCGGGCGAGATCGGCCATGAACATGAACGCACCCTTGAGGATGCCGACGAGCAATGGCGGGTGGTCGTCGTAGTCGGCCGCGATCTGCTTGCCGAGATCGCGGATGCGTTGCTGCAGTTCGTTTTCGTCGACGACGATCCGACCGATGTTCGGGTCGTTCATGCTGGGAACGCACTTTGGAGCTTCATGCGCAGGCTCCGCTCAGCCAGAGGAAGCGCCGGGTGCCGGGGTGACCCGGACACGATGATCGATACGGTAACCGACGACCCACACGGGTTCCGCAGCCGCAACCACCGGCGCCGACGACCGCGCGGCGTCGGCCGGGCAACGCCCGCCTCGGCCAGTGCGTCGTGCAGCAGCTTCGAGCCGCTGCGACCCGAGGGGCCGGAACCGTTCGCCGGGCTCGGCCCGCCGCACCACCACCGAAGCCGGGACGACGATCGGCGTCGCAGACCGCCCGGCTCGCGGCCGTCGGGCCACGCCACCGGGCGGACCGTGCTCGATCCAGGCCTCGATCTCGACGTCGGCGAATCGCGCCCGGCCCGGCAGCTCGAGCGGCACCGGTACGCACCGGGTTGCGACGCGCCGGGACCGACGCGCGCACGAGGCGACCGCCGACCCGCTCGATCCGATCGCCGCCCGGGATCTCGGCGGCGCGCGCGTCGCCGCGCGCGACCGCGAGCACACGTTCGACGGTCGCCAGAAGGCGGGACGGCGTCACCGCGAGCCAACGGCGGACGACCCGCCGACGCGAGCGCGGGCGGCAACGCCGCGACCGCGGCCGCGTCGTCGGCGCTGCATGCGCGGCCGCCAGCGTGTCGAGGAGCTCGTCGTCGTCGCGGAGCAGCATCGGCCTGGCGGGCGAGCACTTCGATCGAGATCGCGATCCGCGCCGCGCTCGAGCTGCGGAATGACCTCGCGGCGCAACCACACGCGCCGATGGTGCAGCTCGTCGTTCATCGGGTCGTGCACGGGCGCGAGCCCGAGCCGGGCGCACAGCTCGTGGGTCTGCGCGCGGCGAACCCGAGAAAGGGGCGGACGATGTGACCCCGACGGCGCGCGCCATCCCCGCCAGCCCGGTCGCACCCGCGCCCCGCAACATCTGCAGCAGGACGGTCTCGGCCTGATCGTCGCGGGTGTGCGCGACCAGGATCGCCTCGGCACCCGAACGTCGGCGCGCACCCGTTCGAGCGCCGCGTACCGCGCCGTCGCGCGCCCGGGCCTCGAGGTTCGGCCCGACACCGACGTCGACGGATTCCGTACGAAAGGTGCGCACCGAAGCGCGCGGCGGCGTCGCGAACCGTGTGCGCGTCGTGGCCCGGTTCCCGGGCGGAGCCCGTGATCCACGTAGACCGCGTGCACGTCGAGACCGTGATCGCACGCGACCGCGAGTAGCGCCAGCGAGTCGGCGCCGCCGCTACACGCCACGACGACACGCGCGCCGACGCGCCGAGCGTCGTCGAGCCGCGTCGGTCGAGATTCACACCCGTGCGGTGTCGACGCGGGCGAGCCAGGCGGCGGGTTCGCTCAGCTCGGCGACCGTCGGCAGGTTCTCGGGCGCACGCCAGACCGCGTCGAACGCGGGCCGACCGCCGATCTCGTAGACGCCCCGCACGAAACGCTCGCCGACTTCGTACTGGCGCATCTTCTGTTCGATGCCCAGCAACTTGTGCACCGTGCCGGTGATGCCGCCGATCTTGCGCCGCTGCGACAACACCCGCGACATGCGCTCCTGGCCCGCGACGTGCTCTCGACCGAGATCGTCCATCACGACGTTGCCGTGGCCTTCGAGCACCGACATCAGCGCCTGCACCTTGGCCGAGCACACCGCGTTGTTCGGCGACGCGAAGAGGCCGACGAGACCGCCTTCGTCGAGCGGGTTGCGTCCGGCGCGCACCTCTTCGACCGCGCTCGAGATCGCGCGCAACATCGTCCGCGGGTCGGGGTCGACGAGCTCGAGGGCCTCGCGCACCAGCCCGAGGAAGTACTCGCGCATCCACGGAACGCCGGTGAACTGGGCGCGGTGCGTCACTTCGTGGATCGCGATCCACAAGCGGAAGTCGGCGGGGCGGAACGCGAAGCGCTTCTCGAGCGAGAGGATGTTGGCGCCGACGTAGTAGACGGCGTCGGTGGTGAGCGCGGGCGCGCCGTCGTTCGGACCGCCCTGATCGTGGCCGGACCGTCGGGAACGAGAAGGTCGTACTGGCCGAGGACGCGCTGGGCCAGGTAGCCGAGCAGCCCGCCCATCTCGGTTGCCGCGACCCGCCGGCTCACCGGCGCGAACGGGTTGTGCGCGAGGCGTTCGCCGAAGCGCTGCATCAACGGGTCGAGCAGCGCGCGCATCGACGTGATGTTCGACTCGACCCAGTCGCGCCGGTCGAGCACCCGCGCCGTCGCGTGACCCGGCGCGCGCAGGCCGGTGTAGCCCGCGACGAGATCCTCGGCGCGGACGGTGAGCGCGTCGAAGTCGGTCTGCAGCGACGCCGCGAGGTACGAGTCGGCGAGCGGGTCGCGGCCGGCTACGAACCGGGCCACGCGGCGTGCCGTGGCCCAGTCGACGGGATCGGGCGCCCGCCCTTCACCGTCGCCGGGCTCGATCACTTGCGGGGGCGACCCTTGGTCTCGAGCCGCCCGACCTTGACCCAGTACCTGATCGCCAGCTGCGACCATGACGGCGAAGAAGCCGATCGCGAGCAGCGGTGCGATCCAGTAGAACCACAGCTTGCCGCCACTGCGGCACGGCGAACACGTGAATGCCGAGCACGAGGCCGACCAGCGCCGAGGATGAACCCGACGATGATCGGCACAGATGGTGGACGCCCTCACCGATCCTCCTCGACCCGGATATTCTGTCACCGTAGGAAGCCGTAACTTCATCGTAGAAGCTGGCGGGCCACCGCGTCACTCGGGGCCGTCGGTACGGGACTGCTACTCGGAGGCTGCGTCGACGATGCCCAGCGCCGTGGCGATGCGGGCCTTGAGCTCGGCCGGGACGTCTTCGGTGCATTTCGACACGACGACCCGGCGCAGGTCGAACTCGAAGCGTGAACGCCTCGCCGCACGGCGGGCACTCGTCGAGGTGGCGGGTGATCGCCAGCCGCTTCCAGACGGTCAGCTCACCGTCGAGATACTCGTAGACGCGTAGATGCGTCTCCTGGCAATCCATGGCGTCCGTCACCCCCCGGTCGCGGACTCGACGCGAGGCCGAAGGTTGTTCCGTTCGGCGTAGTCCCACAGCTTCTTCTGCAACGCCCGCCGACCTCGGTGGATACGACTCATGACGGTGCCGATCGGCACGTCGAGGATGTCGGCGATCTCCTTGTAGGAGAAGCCTTCGACATCGGCGAGGATCACGGCCATCCGGAACTGCTCCGGGATCGACTCGAGCGCCTCTTTCACCTCGGAGTCGGGGATGCCTTCCAGCACCTCGGCCTCGGGCGTGCGCGTCGCCTCGGCGGCTTCGAGCCCACCGAGGCGGCGGAAGATGTAGAAGTCCTCGACGTCGTCGAGGTCGACCTGCTCGGGCCGGCGCTTCTTGGCCCGGTACTGGTTGATGAACGTGTTCGTGAGGATCTTGTAGAGCCACGCCTTCAGGTTCGTGCCCTCGTGGAAACCTTCGAACCCGCGGTAGGCGCGGAGGAACGTTTCCTGGACGAGGTCCTCGGCGTCGCTCGGGTTGCGCGTCATGCGCAACGCGGCCGCGTAGAGGGCCGACATGTACGGCATCGCCTGATCTGCAAACCCTGCCGGGTCGGCCATGGTCAGCAGGGTACCCGGCGGCTCTGCCGCTCCGGCACCCCGTCGGTCAGCGGCGGCTCACTTGGAGATCCGGTGCTCAGGTCGTAGATCGTGGTGTTGCCGACGGTCTGGGCGGTGAAGTTCTGCTCGACCCACTGGGTGATGGCGCTCGAGGTGCTCGCGGCCGAGCCGCCCGGGCCGCCGCCGCCACCACCGGCGATGAAGTAGTGGACCTGTCCCGGCCTTCACGTACTGCTCGAACTGGGCGAGCGTCGGCGTGGGGTCGGTGCCGTTGAAGCCGCCGATCGCCATGACGGCCTTGCCCGAGGCCAGCTGGTAGCCGGCCGCGTTGTTGGCGCCGATGGCCGCCGCGGTCCAGCGATAGCCCGGTGCTCTGCCTCGAACAAGCGTGGTGACGCCGCGCTCGGCTGTCGAACCGTTCAGCAGACCGCCGATGCCACCCACCCCACCGGCACCGGTGCCCGCCCCCGGCCCGGGAAGTTGCCGCCACCGGGGAAGTCGCCACCGGGAACATGCCGCCGGCACCGGGAAGTCCGCCGGCGACCGCCGGGCGCGACCGCGGGCCGTGTCCCTCCAGCGAAGCGCGCGACGCGCCGGCCGCCGAAGCCACCGCCGACCACCGGCGGCGTTCGCGGGTCCGGCGGTCGGGAGGGAGCCGGTGTGCGGTTGCTTGACGGTCGACAACGTGTACGCGGCGGGCGCCGCGGCACCGAGCGCGATCGCCACGACCGCGACCGCCACACCGATCCGTCCGCGCAGACGCGGGCGCGATCGCGATCACGACCGCGAGCGCGAGGCCGCCGACGAGCACGACGCTGCGCAGCGTCGGGAGCCACGTGGGCGTGCGGTTCAACAAGCACGTACGCCCACAACGCGGTCACCGCCACGACGAAGCCGAGCAGCACGCGTACCAACGGGTTGTCGCGCCGCGCCCAGAACGTCGTGGCGCCGATGCCGACGAGCGGCACCGATCGCGGGCGCGAGCGCCACCGAGTAGTACTCGTGGATGATGCCCTGGCCGAACGAGAACGCGAGGCCGGTGAACACCAGCCATCCGCCCCACAGCGCGAGCGCGGCGCGCGTGCGATCGGTACGCGGCGCGCGTCGCGGTGAACACGAGACCCGCCGACCAACAGCAGCAACGCGGCCGGCAGCAGCCACGAGATCTGACCGCCGAACGCGGAGTTGAACATGCGCGTGATGCCGGTCGGGCCCCAGTTGCCGGCGCCGCCCTGGCCGCCACCTCCGACACTCCCCGACTCGTTGCCGGTGAGCCGACCGAATCCGTTGTAACCGAACAGCACGTTCCAGAAGCTGTTGTTCTGCGAGCCGCCGATGTACGGACGGCTCGACGCGGGCCAGACTGCAACGATCGCGACCCACCAGCCGCCGGCCGACGAGCGTGGTGAGACCGAGCAGCACGACATCGGCCGATGCGGCGCACGAAACGCTTCGGCGGGCCGGCGAGCAGGTACACGATCCCGAACGCGGGCAGCACCAGGAACGCCTGCAGCTCCTTGGCGAGGAAGCCGAATCCGACCAGCGCGCCGGTGGCGACGAGCCAACGCATGCGGCCGTCTTCGAGGGCTCGGGTCATCGTGTACGCGGCGCCGACGAGCAGGAGCACGAGCAGCGCGTCGGGATTGTTGAACCGGAACATGAGCGCCGCGACCGGGGTCAACGCGAACACCGCGCCCGCGATCAGTGCCGCCGTCGGCGAGAACCACCGCTTGACCGTCGCGAACAAGATCCCGACCGCGGCGACGCCCTCCAGCGCCTGCGGTACGAGGACGCTCCACGAGTTCACACCGAAGATGCGCGCCGAGATCTCCATGGCCCAGAGCGACGCCGGCGTCTTGTCGACCGTGACGAAGTTCGACGGCGTCGGTCGATCCGAAGAAGAACGCCTTCCAACTCTTCGTCCCGGCTTGCACCGCGGCGGAGTAATACGAGTTCGCCCAGCCCGACGCGCCGAGGTCCCAGAGATACAGCGCGGCCGTCACCGCGAGCAGGACGATCAGCGCGGGCCGGACCCACGCCGCGTCCGGTCTCCGGTCCGCGCCAGAGCCGCTCGACGCGCGACCGCCGTCGGTCGGGGGGAGTTTCCGACGGCGGCAACGCGTCGAACGCGGGGAGGTCGTCCACACGAGGTGGGCTGATGATGCTCATGGAACGAACTCCTCCGGAACCGTTCTTGAACAAGACCTTGTCGAGCAGTGCGAACTGCGACGAGCCAGAGCGCGCCGAACACCGAGAGGTTGGCGATCGGCAAGGCGAGTACGCGCGCCGATGTCGACCACTGCGCAGCAGTCGATGCGACGGCCGACACCGCGATCGTCGACGCGACCAGACCGGCGAGCGAGAGCACCCAGAACGGGACGATCTCCCGAGCGAAGTCACTGCGCCCGTGGCGGCTCCAGACCCAGTGACGGTTCGCAAAGTACGACGGTGCGATGCCGCAGCAGACCGCGACAACGTTGGCCGACCCGGCCGGCACGCCCGCACCCAGCGCCAGGGCCACGAGGACTCCAGCGCTCAGCAGGGTCGTGCCGACCGAGACGACAAGGCAGCGCGACATCCGCCGCGCCAGCCGCTGGCGCGATCGTGCGCCGCACGATCGACTTCCCGGTCGCCGAATTCCCGATCACCGAATTCCCGATCACGAGGAACGTCCGATCACGAAGAAGCGGGCAACCGCCACGATCGACCAGGTCACGACGAGCACCCCGACCTGTACTGCGAGGTTCGTCGTGATCGCGTCGACCAACACGAGCGCGGCGGTCGTGACGGCCAGCGATCCCGCGAAGAACGCGATCGCCGTCGCCCAGCGCGGTCGAATCCGACGCTTCGGTGTAGCGCGCGTTCGCCCAGGCATTCGCGACGAAGGTGGCCGTGACCGCGAACACGTTCGCCGCGATCGCGCCGATCGCGTTGTGGGTCGCCATGAACAACATCAACGAGACCGCGGTGCTCGCGATACCGATCAGCGAGAACGAGACGAAGCGTCGGCCGAAGTCGTTGGCGAGGGGCGCGCGCGCCGCCGGACCGAGGTCGACGCGTCCGCGCCCGCTCGCCAACCGAACGGCCATTCGGGCCGTTCCCTTCAAGTCGCCGATCGCAGTCGACACGACGTTTACCCGACTGTCGGTGTCGTCGACCCAGTCGACCGCGACCTCGTGTATCCGCAAACCGTTGTGTTCGGCGAGCACGAGCAACTCGGTGTCGAAGAACCAGCCGTCGTCTTCGATCGAAGGCAACAGGCGCCGAACCACATCGGCGCGCACCGCTTTGAATCCGCACTGCGCGTCGCGGACACGTGTCGCGAGCACCGCGCGCAGGATCAGGTTGTAGGTGCGCGAGATGAGCTCGCGCTTCGGGTGGCGGGCCACGTGCGAACCGGGTGCGAGCCGCGAGCCGATCGCGAGGTCGGAGTGACCGGAGACGAGAGGCGCGACGAGCGGGAGGAGCGCGTCGAGATCGGTCGAGAGGTCGACGTCCATGTAGGCGACGACATCGGCGTCGCTCGCGCTCCACGCCGAACGCAGTGCGAAGCCCCGGCCCTTGCGATCGAGATGCACGGCCCGGACGCCGGGGAGCTCATGCGCGAGCCGCTCGGCGTGGGCCCAGGTCGAGTCGGTGGACGCGTTGTCGACGATGGTGATCCGCCAGGAGAACGGGAACCCGGCGGTCAGGAACTCGTGCAACCGGCGCACGCTCGGCGCAAGGGCGCGCTCCTCGTTGTAGACGGGGACGACGATGTCGACGGTCGGGACCGCGGACACCTCGAGCGCGGTCGGCCTCGGCGTCGGCTCGCCAACCGCCCAAAGTGCGCCAACCGGCATCGCGGCGACACCGATGAACGCCGTACGCGGTTCGTCCTCCACACTCTGCGATATCGGGACGGCTCGGAGCTCTCGCATGTCGCGACGATCGTCGGCGGACGTGAGGCGAGTCTTGGAGCGAAGCAAGAATCGGTTGAGAACGCCCCGGAAACGCTGGGGAGTTCAGTGGCGCGAGTCGTGCATATCGCTTTGTGAAATTGTGGTCACCCATCGCACACGCGGCCACCCATTGTGAGTACGTTTCTGGCTGGAGCTGGTAGCTGAGCGGGCAGTGAAACCAGCCGGCGGAACATTGCTGGGAGGCATTGTGGGAAGGCTCGCGCGCAAGGGTCCGAGTGGATCGGCCCGACGCCAAGGAGTGGCAGTCACCGCGTCGTTGGCAGTCGTGGCGTTGTTCGTCATCGGCACGGCCACCGCGGCTTGGGCGCACCACCCTGTTCTCTCGGGCGAGTCGGTCTGCTCCGACGGCGCGCATGTCGTGTCGTGGACGATCGGTAACAGCGAGACCGACAAGGTGATGCACATCGACAGCGCGACCGCGACCATCAACGGTCAGACGTTCAGCGTCGACGGCTACAGCGCGAATGTTCCCGACAGCGGGAGCACCTCGGCCACCACGACCATTCCCGCCGGGATCACCGGCATTGTCACGTTGACCGTGAACGCGTCGTGGCTCGACGGCGTGAAGGCAACCGACACCACGACGGTGAAGTTGCATTCGAACTGCAGCCCGACGACGACCACAACCACATGGGCGCCGACGACCACCACGACTACGACCACGGTGCCGTCTACGACGACCACGACGGAAGCGCCCACCACCACAACCACCGAAGCGCCGACCACGACCACGACCGAAGCGCCCACCACCACAACCACCGAAGCGCCGACCACGACCACGACCGAAGCGCCCACCACCACAACCACCGAAGCGCCCACGACGACCACCACCGAAGCGCCCACCACCACAACCACCGAAGCGCCGACCACCACGACGACGGTGGGGCTGCCGACGACGACCACCACCGTGGGAGCGACCCAGAACTCGACAGTCCCGTCGACCACCACGACGGACGAGACCTCGACGACGATCTCGGGCGACACCACGACCTCGACGCCCATCACCGAGCAGGGGTCGACGGTCTCGACGACGACCACGACCGCGCCGCTGACGTCGACCTCCGCCTCGACCAACGTGACCTCGGCCGCCACGACGTCGTCGGGCTCGGGGTCTCTCCCATTCACGGGCAGCTCCTCGAGCGGGCCGATGGTCGGGCTCGCCTCGCTCGGCGCCGGCGCGCTGGCACTCGTGCTCGCCCGCCGCAAGAACCAGCCCCGCAACTAGCGGAGGTTTGCGCTCCCCCACCGGGTGGTTACACCACTCGGTGAGAGTGTTGTTCGGACGCGCCCTGAATCCGGGGGCGCTCCAGGATCAAAGCGCGTGCGCTCATCAATCTCACAGGCCCCGGCCGTAGTAGGAGATATGACGCAGGTAGCTTCCCGGCGACGCGTTTCCACGCCTCCCGCCCCGGATCGCAGCATGTCCGGTCGCCGCGTCCTCGTGATCGGCACCTTCGATCCGCGCATGCCCCGGGCCCGGCAATGGCTCCGGCTGCTCGACCAACTGGGCGCCGAGGTCGAGGTCCGGAACATCCCGGCCTGGGACGACGACCGCGCGACCAGGACGGCGCGCTCGGCGTTGGCCATGTTGCCGCGCGTCTTGGTCGCACTGGCACGACTCTCGTGGCATCTCCTCACCTGCGAGCGGCCTGATCTCGTCGTGTTCCTGTATCCCGGGCACGTCGATGCCTGCGTGCTCGGGCTCATCGCGCGCATGCGGCGGATACCGACCGCGCTCGACGTGTTCATCTCGTTGTACGACACGATCATCCTCGACCGAAATCTGCGCAAGGTTCACTCGCCGCTCGCGCTCGCGACCCGCGCCGTCGACACGCTGGCGTGCTGGAGCGTGAACCTGATCGTCGTCGACACCCCCGAGCACGCCGACTTCTTCTCCCGATTCACGCGCCGGAACCGCAATCACTTCGCGGTCCTCTGGGTCGGCGCCGACGAGTCGGTGTTCGTGCCCGTCGATGATCCCGGCGACGACGCCGACATCCTCTGGTATCTCACGTACATCCCGCTGCACGGGTTCGAGACCGTCGCGCGGGCGGCCGCGTTGCTGGCCGATGACGGGCGCCGGATCCGGTTCGTCGGCGACGGGCAACAGCGCGCGGCGGCGCAGGAACTCGTACTCGAGCTCGAGCTCGACAACGTCGACTTCGCGGCGCCGGTCTCGGAGGCGGAGCTCGCCGGCGAGATCGGGCGTGCGTCGGTGTGCCTCGGCGTGTTCGGCACGACCCGAAAGGCGCGGCGCGTCGTGCCGAACAAGGTCTTCCAATGCGCGGCGGCCGGACGACCGATCATCACGGCCGCGACGCCCGCGATCCGAACCGCGTTCGGCGACGCACTCGTGACGGTTCCGGTCGGTGACGCGCACGCGTTGGCCGAGGCGATCCGCACGCTACGCGGCGACGCGCGCATTGAGTCCGGACGCCGGGCCCGAGCCGCGTTCGTCGACAACTTCTCCGACGCCGCGCTCAGCCGAGACCTCTCGTCACACCTCTTGCGCGTGTTGCCCGTCGCGACGCGCTGCAAACCGCGGTCGCCGACGCGTCGCCCGGTTCCGTCAACCCGGCGTCGGCCCGAGTGGCTGCTTCATGGGATCGGGCCCGGGCCCGCGGAATCGCAATCGCAATCGCCGCCAGCGCGAGGAACGAGATCCACACGACCCGGTCGATGACGCCGAGCACGATGCCCTCCGACAGCGGAAGCTTGATGATCGGGCTCAGCAGCGCGATCAGCGCCTCGCGGGCGCCCAGGCCGCCGGGGAAGAATCCGATCGCCACCGACATCGCACCCGCGACCGCGAGGGCGAGCACCTGCGCGGTCGTGGACTTCACACCGATGGCCTCGAGGACCAACCAGAGCCGGAATCCGCTCAGGAAGATCCACGACGTCTCGATCACCACGATGCGCGCCGCGAGCTGTGGACGGCCCCGCGCGGGCGCGCTCCGGCGAAACATCTCATAGGCGCCTATGAGGGCGGCGGCCCCGCCGAGAGTTATCAGCACGCCGACCGGTGCGTTGCCCGCGATCATGATCGCGACCCCACCGATCAGGCCGGCGAGTCCGAGCCACGCCAGGCCCGGGATGGCTGATGCGTACGCCGCGGTGCCGTAGGTGGCGCCCTGTTCCGACAGCGAGTGCGTCGTAACAAGGAGCGAACCGGGTATCGGGAGAAGGTTCGCGGCCGAAGAAACGATCGAGACTTCGAGCGCGCGGCGCACAGTGGCGCGGAACCCGAGCAACCGGGCCGTCGCGTCGTACTCGAGCATCTTCAGTATCAGCGTCGCGGGCGCGGCGACGAAGAACGCGACCGCGATCGCCCACCAGTTGATCGTCGAGAACGAGAGGTGTGCGGAACGCCAACCCCAGATGCTGGCGCCGGTCAACAGGACGATCGTGGAGACGACGACGATCAGTTGGGCGCGACGCGGAAGCGGCCGCGCCCGGTACTCGAGGACCCGCCGGATCAGCGACCGCTTCGGGGTCACTGCGATCGACGGGCGAGAACGACGTAGCCGGTGCCGATATCGGAGCCGGCGAACGGCAGTTGCACCACTCGGAACGGCGCCGCGATCACCGCACACGTGAGGGCGGCCGACCGCGCGTGCGGTTGGAAATAGCGGCCGCTCGCCGACGTCAGCTCCGCGGGCGACGCGTTCGTTGCCCGGCGCCGGGCCAGCACGTTGCGGCCCTGCTGCAACACCGAGCCGAGCCCGACGCCGTAGCTGCGCAGCTCCTCGACCCGGAAACCGGCGCTGTCCGAGACGTTCGGCGAGCTCTTTCTTCTCGTAGCGGCGAAAGTGACCCGCGTGCTCGTCGCTCGGCCCGTACTGGGCGGCGTGGGCGGGAACGCTCAGCAGAATCCAACCATCGGGAACGAGGTATTCGCGCCACTGTTGGAGCGCGCCCACGTCGTCGGAAATGTGCTCGAGCACCTCGAACGCACACACCAGATCGAACCCGGGCTCGTCGGGGGAACCGTTCGTAGGTGCCAGAGCTTCGACGACACGGCCGCGGCCGACGTGCGCCAGACGCGCGTGCGCCATGACCCGCGACTCTGCGTCCGGCTCGATGCCCGTGTACTGGTAGCCGCGCGCGAGCCACGCGCCGAGTCCGCCTTCGCCCGCACCCATCTCGAGCACGGTCTCCGGTTGGGCGACGCGCAATGCCCGTCGGATCTCGTCGAACCGCAGCCACGCGTTCGTCGACAGGGTCGGCATCCGAAAGAGCGCGGACGACGACTGGGCGTTGGCGGGCGCCGTACTCACGCGGCGGGGGCGCCGGATCGACGAGTCGTCGGCGCGATCGGAGTGATCGAGTGCGGGCCGCTGCGGATCGGAAAACCGTAGCGCCGGAGCAGCGGGAGCGCGAGCGCGGTGGTCACGAACCGGTCGCGGCCGGAGATCTCGGACCTCCACTCCTCGTCGGGTTCGATGGCAACCGCACCGCTGATCATGCGCACGGGATTTCCGCCGACGGAATGCGTCGGAGCGAGAGTGGCCGAGTCGGCGGACAGGAAGCGCAGACTGCCCGGATCTTCGCCGACCAGCGCGGCCAGATCCCGCAAGACGTCCGCGGGGTCGCGGGCGAGATCGTCGTAGTTCACGACGATTCCCGGGCGGCGGCGCCGGACCAGCTCCACAACCGCATTGCGCGCCAGCCAACTCGTGGTGGAGAACGTGGCGCCGAATCGCGGGAGATGCTCCACCGTGTCGCGGTCGGTGAAGACGCGCGAACGCTTCCAGGAAAACGTGACGGCGCGGGGATCGCGCACGACATGACCGATACGCACGTCGACATCGGGAACGAGACCGAGCGCCGCGGGCTCGAACGGAAGCCGCGACGAATCGACGACGACACGTCGCGCCGGTAACCGTCGAGATCGCCCGGTACACGGCCGACGACGCCGTCGCATAACGGTTGAGCGGCTCCCAACGGGCGCGGGTTTCGACACGCGCGCGGAGCAAGCGCAGAACACGCGGCCAGCGCACGACTGCGCTTTGATCGCGATCGATGTGCGCGTCGGCCAGCGGCGCGATTGCAGTGCCGGCCAGCAATCGATCGGCCTCGTCGAGGATCGGTGCCCACGTCTCGCATTCCTGAACCGGGAGGCCACATCCGCAACGGTGGTTGTGCACCAGACCCGAGTCCCAGAGCCGGTTCAGCTCGCCGACATTGAAGAAGCCCGGCATCTGGCCCAACAAGTTGGCGAGCAACGTGCCGCCGCTGCGGCCCTTGCCCGCGAGGAAGAGCACCTTCACATCGTCGGCGTTCGTCTGCATCTCAGGCGCCAGTCGTCTCGTCGCGTCGGCGCACGTGTGGTCGTGCGTGAGGAATGGTCACCGCCCGGGCGGAGCCTACCGGGACGGGCCTGCACGCCCACCGGGCGCGGGTCTTGGGCAGGCCCCCCGTATGCGATCATCCTCCGGTGGAAACGGTGGCCGCCCGCGCCGACGAGCCCGGGCCGCGTGTCGCCGAAGCCGACGACTCCGGCGGCCCCGGGGAATCTGCGCAGGCCTTCCGGTGGGACCGCTTCGATTGGTTCATCGTCGCGATCGTCGGCGCGGCGACGTTCTTCGTGCATCCGATCCACCTCATGCTCACGCGCCCGTATTGGCTCGACGAAGCGTGGGTCGCGGACCTCACCCGGGTTCCGTGGACTCGGCTGCCCCGCCTGAGCTCGAGCACACCCGTGGGCTTCGTCGCGCTGTTGCGGCTCGTTCCCGGCGCAGGAACGCAACGGGGGCGGTTGGTCGTACTCCTGCTGTCGGCGGGAACGGTCGGCCTGGCCTACGTCTTCGTCCGCGCCCTGGCGTGGCCCTCGCGAGACCGGGCGCGCGTCGCCGCGACGATCGCGGCGCTGGTGACGATGCTCGCCCCGTTCGCCTTGGCGCGCAACGATCTCAAGCAATACACGTGCGACGGATTCTGCGCGCTCATCGTTCTTACGGTTGCCGCGCGCGTCGATCGTCGAGATGGTGATCGTCGGGATGGCGATCGTCGGCATGGTGATCGTCGGGCGCCGGTGTGGTGGCTCGCGGCCGCGTCGGTCGCGGTCTTCCCCTTCAGCTCGACTTCGGTGTTCGTGTCGGTGGCCGCGTTCGCGGGGGTCTTTGCGTCGGCGCTGTTGCGGCGCGAACGCCGCCGCATCATCGAGGTCGCCGCGTTCGGCGCGGCCGCCGGTCTCGCGCTCGCGATCTATTTCGCGGCAGTGGTGTCGCCCAATACCAACGCAGCCCTCAGCGCCTACTGGGATCACTACTACCTGCGCGGCTCGCCGTGGCACATGTTGGTCGTGACGTGGACGCGGCTCGGTGCCATCGAGCGCTGGATCGGGATGCCCGAGGCGGTGTTCGTGGTTCTGGTGCTCGCCGGAATCGTCACCCTGGCGCGGCTCCACGCAACCGCGATCGCGATCGCGATTCCCGTGCTGTGGATCGAGCTCGCGGTCGTGGCCAAGCAGCGCCGCTATCCGTATCTCGACCTGCGCACGTCGCATTTCTTGTTGGTGACGTCCATGGTCGTGCTGGCGATCGGCGTCTTCGGGATCCTGCAGCTCGTCTACCGCGCCAACCGCGTCGTTGCCGTCGGCGCCGCGATCGCACTCGCGTGGATGTTCGCGCTCAACTTCCTGCCGTACGTCGGGAAGCTCGAGATCCTCTCCGAAGACGTGCGCGCCCAAGCCGCGTACGTCGCCGCGAACATGACTCCGCACGACGTGATACTCGTGAACGACTCCGGCAGTTTCGCGTTCTCGTACTACTGGCCCCATGGTGCGATCACCACGATCTCCGACGCTTCCGCACAAGGCTTTCGGGCCCACGTGCGCGGCCTCGACGCGATGTACCTGCCGTCGCGCACCAACGCGGCGGTGCTCGAAGGGTTGCAGACCGCGCTCGCGCGTTGGCGAGCCGCCGGACCCGGGAGTCGTCTGTACATCGTGCGGTCGCACGTGGAGCCGGTCGAGAAGACGGCATGGCAGCGCGCGTTCGCAGCCGTGCACATCACGCCGCGGCAGATCAACGTCGGGCGCGAACCGTTGCTGGTGATCGGGCCGCCGTAGATTCGCGCCCCTCGATTCGGGCCTCGTCCCGCACGACCTTCCCGAGCGAGTTTTGCGGACGGGCTGCCCGGCCGGATCGAGCGCTGGAGAAATTCGACGTAGAAACCCGTCCATTTGTGCCCGCGGCCCGGAAAGGCGGCGAACAACCCGGGAGCAACCATGACGCACACCTACAATCCGCCGCGCCGCTTCGACGATCCACCCGGCGGCCGGAGGTGCGCGCGAACTTGTCCGACGCAAAGGCGCCCGCGGAATCGCCCGACCGTGCCTGGTCGCAGCGGCTCATCGCGGGCGACGAGAGCGCGCTGCGAGAGGCATACCGCGAGCACGCCCCGCGGGTCCTCGGCTTGGCGCTGCGTGTGCTGGGCAACGCCGCGCTCGCCGAAGACGTGATGCAAGACGTCTTCGTCCGCCTCTGGGAGCATCCGGATCGGTTCGACCCCGGACGGGGCCGGTTGGGGAGCTATCTGCTCGCGATGACCCACAGCCGGGCCGTCGACCGCCTGCGCGCCGAGGGCTCGCAGCGCCGCCGGCTCGAGGCGGCCGCGCGCGAGCACGTTCAAGAGGCGCGCGCCGATCCCGCGAACGCGTCGGAAGCAGCCGCCTCGAGCTCGGCGGTGCGCCGGGTCCTGGCCGAACTTCCGAACGACCAGCGCGTCGCGATCGAGATGGCGTACTTCGGCGGGCTTTCGTATCGCGATGTCGCGGTCGCGCTCGCCGAGCCGGAGGGCACCGTGCGGTACCGCATACGAGCAGGCATGCAGAAGATGCGCGCCGCGCTCCAAGCCGAGGAGGTCTCGCCGTGAGCGACACCTGGGACGACGAGGACCGCGCCATTGCGCGGGCCCTCGACGCGGGCGCCGACCAGCAGGACGTCGACGAGGATCTCGCCGACGGCTACCGGGACGTGCTGAGCGAGATGCCGATTCCGACGGTGACACCGCCGCCCGAGCTCGAGGACCGGATCGTCGCCGCTGCACTCGCGCGTCGCCCGGCCGCAGTGTCCACGCTCGACACGGCCCGGGCGCGGCGCCGGCTGCGCCTGCGCGTCGTGACGCTCGTTGCGGCGACGGTCGCGGCGGCTGTTGTCATCGGCGTCATCGTGAGCAACTCGTCGTCCGGGCCGGCCAAGACCGGTGGACACATCGCGCTCGCGGGCGCCCAGCGCGGCGACATCGAAGCGCTCCTGCAGGCTCCCGGTACACGGACCGCACCGTTCAACGGCGGTCACGGGCGCGTCGCGCTGGGCCGCGACGGCAATTCGGCCGTCTACGGGCTCACCGATCCCGGTCCGGTCAGCATCGGGCTCGAGAGTCGCGGTGGAACGACACTGCTCGGGCCCGTTTCGCCGACGGGGGGTGCGATCGCGTTCGTTGTCGACCATCCCGAGCGCGTGACCGCGGTGCAACTTCTGCGCAACGGCGCGGTGATCGCACGGGCGGTGCTTCCCGCCAACTGACCCGGCGTTCAGACCGAGCTGACGTGCGGCCGGCGAGGCCGGCGGCGCCGGGCGTCACGCACGAAGCCGTTCATCGCCCAACGCGCCGCGAGCAGCGCGACCGCTAGGGCGATCCAAAGCGTGTGCGCGCTCGTCACGGCACGCAAGAGCCGCCACACTCCCCCGGGCGCGGGCCGGCGCAACGAGGCACTGACCGCGCCGGGTATCGCTTGCGCGTCCGGGGACGAAACCGCAGAGCCGCGCGGGTCGTTGCCCTGTGCGCCAGCGGGCAACGGTTGCGCGGGGCCGATCGTTGCCGGCGCCGGTCCCCGGACCGGTGACGCCGACGCGGGCGCGCCGTCAGGAGACGCGGGCCCGGGCGCCGTCGGCGCGGTCCCCGCCACGGACGTGCCACCGGTCGAAGTGCCGCCGGATGGTGTGCTCGTAACGCCGACTCCACCGGGACCGACGGAGACCTGAACCGAGTGCGGGACACCGGGGAGAAGTGGGATCGGCCCGATCGCGGGCGGGAGGGTCGCGCCGACCGAGACGCCGGATGTCGGCGAGGTCGCGACGGACACACCGAGCTGCGGAGTTCCGGGCGGGGTCGTCACCTGTACCGGTCCGATGGTCGGCAACAAGGCAACGACGGGCGGCGGCAGCGTCACCGGCACCGACACCGGACCGAGATCGAGCGCCGACGCGGCACCGGCACACATCCAGGATCCGGCGATCGCACCGACGACGGCCAGCGAGAACGCGGCCGGGATCAGCCTCTTCGGGTGCACATCAAAGAATTTCCCATCCGGACGGGGTTGGCAAACGGAAAGTCGTCGCATCGCCCGTCTCCAGAGAGGTTTTCCATGGCTCTTAACGGACATACCGGTCGGCAACGACTCCTGGTCGTAGGGCTCCTCGCCCTTCCACTCGCCATCGCCGGCGGGATCTGGGCGGGCAGCGCGCAAGGCGCCGCCGCCCAGCCGTCGATGCAGGTGCTCCCGAAAACGACCGGACTGAAGTACGGCCAGACCGTCGAGATCAAGGGCTCGAACCTGCCCAAGGGCTCGGGCTCGGTCGCGGCGACGATCTGCGGATTGCAGGACGCGACCGGCAAGACGATCGCGAACCCCGGCGCCAACGACTGCGCCGGCGCGAACGAGATCGGCAAACTCGCCATCGTCAAGGCGTGGCAGTCGAACGGCACGTTCGACACGCAGTACACGTTGCCCACCAGCGGTCAGAAGTTCGGCACCAACGCGCGCTTCTGCGACAAGACGCACAAGTGCGCACTCGTCGTCGCGGATGCCAACCCGAGCGCACCCGCGTACCACGTCGAGACCGCGATCTTGTTCACCGACCAGGTCACGACGACCACCACCACGAAGCCGAAGACCACAACGACCAAGCCGTCGACGACACCCACCACCAAGCCGACCACCGCAACGACACAACCGACGACTCCGACGACCGGCCCGTCCGCGCCCGGCGCAACGAGCGGAACGAGCGGAACGAGCGGAACGTCGACCGGCTCGGGATCCGTCAGCGTCAACGTTGGTGCAACGGTCACGCCCCCGTCCGGTAGCGGCGCACCGAGCCTTCCCAGCCTGCCGCCGGTCACCCTGCCCGCGCCGCCCGCCAACCCCATCCCCGCACCGGTCGCGGCCGCGCTCAACTCGGCGTGTACGCAGATCGCGAACGCGGTGAAGTCGGCCGGCGGCGATCCGACGGCACTGCTCACCGTGTGCAGCACGCTCGCCGGCGGCGTGAACCCCCAAGAGTTGGCCCTCGTGTTGGGCTCGCCCGGGCTCTTGTGCGTCGAAGGCGCATCGGCGTGGCAGAACAACGCGCAGATCACGGCCGCTTGCGAACAGGCGGCGACTGCCCTCGCCCCGGTGACCTCGCAGGTCGGAACCGCACTGGCCCCGGTCTTGGCCGCCCTCTAACCCCAGGCGAACTGGCGTGACTGTGGCATTGCATGGATGCCACGGTCACGCCGGTTCGAGCTCACTGCCCGCACGATCCGGCCCGCTCGCATCTCTCCCCACCCGCCCCACGAGCGGGCCGTACGGGCTGGGCGGCGGCGCGATCGCCGGCGGGCCGACATATGCGGTGGTGGACCGCTGTCGGCTCGCCGGCATCCGTCGCGCTTGGATCCGAACGTGGTATCAGGTCACGGTGTAGGTGACCGTCGAACATCCCGTGGCGACATTGCCGGGGACGTTCACACAGGTCTGCACCGAGATGTGATCGCCGATGTGCAACGCCGTGGGCGGAACCCACACACCGGAGTAGACCTTCTTGCGGCCGGGCAGCAGCGTCACGGTCGTACCCGTCGCTGTCACCGACTGCGGCGAACCACCGTTGACCGTCACGGTGATCGTCACTGCGTTGCTCCGCAGTGCCGTGACGTTCGCGGTGCCCGCGTTGACCAACGTCGCCGCGATCCGCTTCGACGTCTGCGTGTGGTGGAACGCGTTACCGGTGACCGACGTCGCGATCGTCAGATCGGTCGTGCCGCTCGGTGCCGAGACCGTCCCGCAGTTGTTCGCGGGGACGGAGTCGCCGACGAGATCGATGCACGCCTGGACGACGATGACGTCACCGGCGTTGAGCGTCGAGGCGCCGTGGTTCCAGGTGACGAGGAAGATCGACGACTTCCCAGTGGTGAGCTTCACCGACTTGGCCGTGACCACGACGCTGCCCGGCGCAACGGGAATCCCGTTGACGGTGACGTGCGTGTCGATGTTCGCCTGCGTGATCGTCTCCGTAAGCGTCGAGACGTCCTTCACGGCAAGGCGGAAGGGGCTCGACGCCAGGTGACCGCGCACCACACCGGTCAACACGCCCGACAGGTCGAGACCCGGCGTTCCGGTGATGTTGATCGTGACGGTGTCGACGTCGGTACCACCGAAGCCGTCGTTCACGATCAACTGGAAGATCGAGGTGCTCGGACCGACTCCGGCAGTGAATGTGGGCTGGGCCGCCGTCGCGCTCGACAGCGTCACCGCCGGGCCCGAGACCTGCAGCCACGAGTAGGTGACCGTTTGACCGGCGTCGGGATCAAACGAACCCGAACCGTTGAGGTGCACCGTCGTACCGGGCGTTATCCCGGACTGGTCCGGCCCGGCATTCGCAACTGGGTTGTCGTTGCCGACCGTGATGGTCACGGTCGCGGTGTTCGTGGAACCGAACCCGTCGTCGACCGTGAGCTGGAACGTGAGCGTCCCGTTCACTGCGGGCGCGGTGAACGTCGGCTGCACCGCGTGCGCGTCCGACAATGTCACCGACGTACCCGAGGTCTGGAGCCACGTGTACGTGATCGTCTGTCCGGGGTCGGGGTCGAACGATCCCGACCCGTCCAGCGTCGCCGGCGTGTCCACCAGGACCGTTTGCGCGGTTCCGGCGTTGGCGACCGGCGGCGTGTCGAAGACGTCGACGTCGACACTCGAGGTCCCGGTGAGCCCGTGACCGTCGTCGACCGTGAGCTGGAACGTCAACGTTCCGGTGACTCCGGGCGAAGTGAATGTCGGTTGCACCGCACTGGGGTCCGACAGTGTCACCGCAGTGCCGGCGGTCTGGAGCCAGGCGTAGCTGAGGGTCTGGCCCGGGTCGATGTCGACGGAACCGGAACCGTCCAGCGTCACCGGCGTGTTGACCAGAACCGACTGGTTGGATCCGGAGTCGGCGTCGGGCGCGGTGTTCGTGACGTGCACGGTCACCGATGCGCTCGCCGTGTTCGAACCGCTGTCGGGGTTTTGCGTGTCGACGGCCGTCAGCGTGAACGAGAGGTCGACCGGACCGTTGGTCGGCGCGGTGAACGTCGGCTGTGCCGCGGTCGGGTCAGACAGCGTTACCGCCGGGCCCGCCGTCTGCGTCCACGTCAAGTTCAGCGTGTGACCATCGGCTTGCGACGCCGAACCCGCAAGGGTCACGCCGCCACTGACGAGGATCGACTGGTCCGAGCCGGCCGAGACGACGGGTGCGGTGTAGGTCGTCACCGAGACGCTCGTGGTGCTGGCCGTCGACGTGTTGCCGTTCGTTCCCGAGCCCGCGATCGCGCTCTGCGAGTCGACGACGGTCAGGGAGAAGTTCAACGTGGTCGGGTTGGCCGGCGCGGTGAACGTCGGTTGCGACGCGTGGACGTTCGACAGCGTTACCGCCGTGCCTCCGGTCTGCGTCCAGGTGTACGTGATCGGGTGGCCCTGCGCCTGCGTTGATGCCGATCCGTCGAGCGTTACCGTCGCGGTACCGACCTTGACGTTCTGCGCGGCGCCGGCATTGGCCACCGGGCGGGAGGGCAAGGATGCGGCGTAGTTCGCGAGCGAGGCCGACTGCGCCGAAGCCTTACCGGTGTTGATCTTCGTGACCGTCACCTTGTACTCGGGGCAGTTCGCGGTGGTGCTCGAGGTTCCGCTCGTGCACGCGCTCGTCCCGTTGCTCTGCGGCGGGATGATGTACGTGGGGTTCGCCGCGGTCGTCGACGACAAGGCCGTCGGGATTCCGGTGGACTGCACCCAGACGTACGAGTAGTCGGTCCCGGCGGTTCCGTCGGGGTTGGTGATACCGACGCTCAACGTGACGCTGTCGCCGACGACGAACGTCGTACCGCCGCCTGCGCGCGCCTTGGTGGGCGCGGCAACCGTCGGTGTCGAAGCTGCCACCGTTATGGACACGGGCGTCACCGTCGACCCGGTGTCACCGGGGTTCGGGCCGCCGTTGGTCACCGTCAGGTTGAACTGCGCGACGTACCCGGCCGACAACGTGGCCGGAGGCGTGACGAAGGTCGGCTTGGCCGCGGTCGAGCTCGACAACGCGACGGTCGGCGCACCGTTGCTGACCTGAGTCCAGGTGTAGGTCAACGGTGCGAGGTTCGGGTCGGTCGACGCGGAACCATCGAGCGTCACGGTCGTACCCGCCACCGTGGTCGCGGGCGTCCCCGTCGCAGTTGCGACGTCATGGTCGGGGACGACGAACACGTTCGTCGTCGCGGCGGTCGAGGTGTTGGTGTTGCCACCGGTCGTCAACACGTTCTGCGTGTCCTTCACGACCAGCGAGAAGGTGTACTGCGTCGTCGTCGAACTGCCGGGCGCCGCCGTGAAGGTCGGCATCTGGGCGGTCGCGTCGGACAGGGTCACGGCCGGGCCTGCAGTTTGCGTCCACAGGTAGCTGAGCGAGTGACCCTGCGCCTGCGCGGACGCCGACCCGTTCAAGGTCACCACTCCGCCGCCGTTCGCCGCGTTCTGATTCGCGCCGGCATTGGCGACCGGGGTGGTCGGCAGCGTGCTGCCGTAGCTGGCGAGGGTCGCCGATGCCGACGACTTCCCGGTGTTCGTCTTCGTGACGATGACTTTGTACGTCGGGCAGTTCGTCGCGCCGGTACCGCTCGCGGACGCGGCCGTCCCGTTCGGCGGGATCTTGTAGGTCGGGTTTGCGGCGGTCGCGTTCGACAACGCGGTCGTGATACCTGCGGCCTGGGACCAGGCGTAGGTGTAGTCCGCCGGGCTCGTACCGTCCGGGTTCGTGATGTTGGCTGCGAGGGTGATCGTGTCGCCCTCGTAGAAGGTCGAGCCGCCTCCGGGCCGCGACTTCGCAACGGTGACCGTCGGCGTGCTGGCCGCCGATGTGACCGTCGTGCTCGCCGTGTTGTTGAGGAAGCCGTTGGAGACCGTCAGCGAGAACCCGTACGTGTCACCGGTGGAAGTGGTCACCGGCGCGACTGTGAACGTCGGCTTGACGGCATGGACATCGGAGAGCGTCACCGTCGGGCCGGGGCCGGGTGTCTGGGCCCACGTGTACGTCAGCGGTATTGCCGGCGGCCCGTTCGGGTCGGTGGAACCCGAGCCATCGAGCGTCACCACTGCGCCGGCAAGCTTCCCGGTCTGCGCGGCACCCGCGTTGGCAACCGGCGGGAGCGGATCGGCAACCGTGTAGTTGACGGTCCTCGAGACGGGATCGTTGTTCGTGTCCGTCGCGTTGACGGTGAACGTGTAGCTACCCGGGGTCGACGTGTCGATCGCCGAGCCGTCCGGCAGGTCACCGACGCACGTGTCGTAGTTGCCGACCTGCGATGAGACCTGGCACGAGTAGTCGGCGTTGACACTCTGGCCGGTGAGGTAGTGCGCGCCATCGAAGGGCGCGTTGACACCAATCCCGTCGACGGCCGTGCTGCTCAACGGCGGCGAGGTGCCGTTCGGAATCGCGTTCACGCCGAGGTAGTAGCTCGGCTCCGTCGGGGTATCGGTGTTCGATTCCCAGCCCGGCGCGCATGCCGCCGCGGCCGAGACGGTCAAGAGTGCATTCGCGGTCGCAGTGGTCGTGTACGTCGGGTCGGTCCACTGGCCGCCGTTGCTGTAGACCCAACGCTTGCCGTCGGTCGACGACCACGGTGTGGTCGCGGTGGTGCTCGTCAGGCTGCCGCCTGTACTTCCGTTCACAGGCGCCGGGAAGTTGCCGGGCTGCGAGCCCGTGAAACTTCCGGCGGGAAGCGAACCGGCCAGCGTCACGGCCAAGTTCGTTACCGGGTTGGCGGTCGCCGTCACGTTGACGGTGACAGTCGGACCCTGAAGCATCGAACCACCGTGGAACTCACCGGCGCTGCTGCTGCCGGCCGCGTTGGTGCCGAGCAGCGTTGTGTACACCCGGTTCGTGGTCGTGTTCCAGTACGCGTCGGGCGCGACGCCGGGGATCGCGATGAGCTTCGACGGGGCGAGCGTCAGCGGGTCGAAGGCCGGATCCGGGCCCACGTTCAACCCGTTCGTCACCTGGGGCACGTTGGCGTTGTTGACGTAATAACCCGCGTCGGGGTTCGTACCGACGCTCCCGTCCGCCGGGCCAAGCGTCACGCCATTGATGGTGAGGCCGGCGGGCAGCTGGTAGCCCGACGCAGAACCCCAGACGTTGTAGACGGTCGCCTGCGGCGCCAGGCTGTTCCCAGTGGCCTGCTTCTCCGGGAAGCCGGAGACGTCGGGCCGGATCTTGATGTTGAACGTGTCGCCGGCGTGCACGTCGGTCGGGTACGTGACGCTGAAACCGAGGTACTGGTCAGCCTCGCTGTTCGCACTCAGCACTCCGCCGTACGCGCGACAGATCACGCTCGGCGTCTGGTGCACGGTCACGATGTTCTGCGAGAACGGACCACTGGATGCAGCGGCGGGAAGTGCTGCGCCTGCGAGCAGGCCTCCCGCGATCACAGTGGTCGCCGTCAGCATCGAGGCCCATCGAAACGCGAGCCGCCTGGCCGGAAAACCGGTCATGAAGATCTCCCCCGTATTGCCCGGCGCTCGCCGGGACTTTCGTATTTCCCCGCGGACGACATCGGGGCGCCCCCGGTGCCGTGACTGGCAGAGATTTCCAGGTCCGCCGAACTAAGTCAAGTATCTTGATTCAGACAAAGTGGGCTCCGAGGCACGACCCGGCCACTCGGGCGGTATCGCCGGGCTTCTCCCCGAGGAGAACGTGCTCGTACACTCCGCCCGTGTGACCAGCCGCGGCGAGTCGACCCGAAACCGAATCATGGACGCGGCCGAGCACCTGTACGGGTCGCGGGGAGTGAACGCGGTTTCGCTGCGGGAGATCCGCTTGGCGGCCGGGGCTCGCAACACCACTGCGGTCCAGTTCCACTTCGGCGACCGCGACGGCCTCTTACAGGCGCTGGTGGAGCGGCACATGCCGGAGATCGCGACGATCCAACAAGTCCTCTACGACCGCATGATCGCCGAGGACCGCGCCGGCGACCCACGGAGCCTGGTCGACGTACTCGCCCGCCCCAGCGCGGAGTACCTCACGCGGGGCCCGCGGGAGCGGTCGTGGGTGCAGATCATCTCCGACCTCGGCGCCCAACCGGATCTCGAGGTCCCGGAGATGCTGGCGGTCGCGCCGGAGCCGGCGATCCGCGCCGGCCGCATGCTCTACGAGATCCTGGTGCAGCAGATGCCGGCATCGCTCGCGGGTGAACGCATGATCGTGATGGCGCAGTGTGCGGTGCACATCTGCGCCGACCGGGCGCGACTCGAGGACGATCCGAGCTTCAGTCGCAAGCACGTGGCCGGCCCCGACTTCGTCGAGAACCTGGTCGACATGCTGGTGGGCGCGGTCCTCGCGCCGGTGCACGCGCCGACACTGCCGGAGTCGGGCCGCGTCATCGCGCAGGCGTTCCCGAACGGTTCCCCGCGCGTCACACCCGCCTGAGCGGCGGCGATCTGAAGACTCAGCCGCGAGCGTGTCAACCAAATGGCACGGCCGGGGATTGAGAGAGTGTGGTGAGTAACGGGGAGCCGAATTTCGACGACGAGTTCGATCGGCTCTTTGGTCGGGCCTATTCCGTTGCCCGGCGACTCACGGCCGACGCGTCGCTCGCGGAGGACATCGCGGCCGAGGCGCTCGCCCGGACGTATGCACACTGGCGACGGGTGCGCACCTACGAGTACCGGGACGCGTGGGTAGCGCGCGTCGCTACGAACCTCGCGATCAAAGCCACGCGTCGCCGACGCATCGAACCCGCGCTCGACGCCGCGGACCCAAATGATGCGCTGGTGTTACGACTGGCGCTCGTCGACGCGTTGGAACGGCTCCCGCGTCGCCAACGCGAGGCGGTCGCGCTGCGATACCTCGCGGATCTGAGCGTCGACGATGTCGCGCGGACGATGGGCGTCAGCGCGGGCACCGTGAAGCAATCGGTACACCGGGCGTTGCGAACGCTGCGCACAAGCCTCGGTCCCGACATGCAGTTCGAGGAGGCGTGATGGACGACTGGATGAACCACCGAGACGCGCTGTACGAGCGGGCAGTGCATCGCGGTCGCGCCCTGCAGTGGCGGCGTCGCATCGTGGCGAGCGCGGCGGTCGTGGCCGTAGTCGCACTCGGCGTCGGCGTCCTGGCGACGTGCCCGGGTGGCGATCACCGCGTCCGCGTCGAAGGTCCGGTCGCGACGAGCACGACCGTGCGCGAACCCGTCGGGGTCTTGGCCGGAGCGTGGGAACGCCACGGGGTCGATCTGCACATCACTCCCGATGGCGACGCGACCATGAACTGGCGTACCTACCGCGTCTGCGGACAGGACGCGCCGCCCTGCGACACGTGGGTCGGAAACGTCATCACCGACGGCGGCCATGCGACCTTCGCGCTGCATGCGACCGGGCCCCAGACCGCGGCGGGCACCGTGCTCACGACGAGTGATGCTGCGACCCTGCCGCTCGGACCGATCAGCGCATCGCTCGACGAGAAGAATGATCTCCTCTTCTTGGTGCCGTTCCCCGGCTCGAGCGCGCCGTTCTGTGGGCCCCGGGCGAACGATCCTCGCTGCGGCGCCTAGCGCGCCTTACTGCGATCGGCGCGGACGGGCGAACGCGATCGCACTACCGAGCGCAACCACGCCAACCGCGAGAATCGCCAACGGATCTGTTGCGCCACCCGTGTTCGGCAATTGGCCGGATCCGCCGACGCCGCTCACGGACGCCGGGCCCGGGGATGTCGTCGCATTCGGAATCGGTGACGTGAGCGGTGACACGTTGACCGTCGTGGAAGTCGTCGGCGCGAGTGAGGTTGTTGTCGTCGACGCCGTTGTTGTTGTCGTTGTCGACGGCGGTGCGGCCGCAACGACAACTTCGAGCGTGGTCATCGAGAACGCGGGCGCGCCGTTGCACAGGCCGGTGAGCTGGTAGGTCCCAGGCGCCTCGAACGTGAGGGGAGTGTTTACGACAGATACTCCGGCCGCACCAACAGGGAACACGACGTCGGACGGATTAGCAGTCGCCGGTTCCACGAGCAGCCGCTGGTTCGTAACGAGGCCGGTTGCCGCGGGCTCGGGAGTGCAGGTGAGCGTGGCCGTAACCATCTCGCCGACGAACGGCGCGCCGTCGGACAGGGTGACCACGACAGTCGACGTCTGCGCGGCGGCGGGCCGGGCACTCAGACAGACGACGAGGGGAATGGCAGCGACGACCCATGCGCGCCTCACCTCCGGACTATCGCGCCGAGCGGGCGGCATTCCTCATCCCGCGCGAGTGATTTCGCACTGCTCTCGCCCAACGATGAGTCGAGCGCGCACGGAACGACGATGTCGCGTCGTCGCCCGTCGCCATGGCTCCGCCGATCGGGCGCCTGGCGAGGCTCTGGGCAGCTGGTTCGACATCCGTCCTGGCCAGCTGGGCCGAGAGCCGGAGAGGGGATTCGAACCCCTGACCTGCTCATTACGAGATCATTCCGAGGCGGACGACGGCGAACCCGAGCGGACATAAGCGCAGGTCAATCGCTATGCGCCGACAAGCACGAACGGGGGCGAATGACTACGCCGCGCGATGAACGCGCGATGGATGCGGGATGACTGGTACGTCGGCCGACGTCAAAAGCCTCGAGGAAGTCGGCGGCCGAGAACCCGCGACCAACAACGAACCCGGTTTCACCCAGCTATGGCGCTTCGGGATAGAGCTCCCGCGCTTCGTCCGGGCTGAGCCGCCGAGTCTCGTCCGAGCCCGCGGGGGCGTTCTCGTAGAACGCGCCGCACCGCGGACACTTCAAGAGAATCCGGCGCCGCACCTCGTCGCTCCCTATCTGCGTGACGTGACCGTAGAGCCGGTTCTGATCGTCTTTGCAGAACTCGCACCCGAAGTCGACCATCTCGGCATCATGACCCATCGCCAGTCGAGGCGCGGCTAAGGGTGCCAGGAACGCTCGTCGGCCGGGTCCCGTGCCTTGTAGCGCTCGATGTACTCGGCGACAGGTCGTGCCGTACCGGTGTGGTGCACGGAGCCGTCCTGGCGGTCGACAAGAATCGGCGCGTTACCGGCGACCGTGTAGCGGAAGTCGCCAGTCTCGTGATGAAGCTTCGAGTCGTAGTAGTACACCCACCCGACCTCGAACTCGTCTGATCCGACGATTGTGCATCCGCCCGGCAATTGAGATTTCGCGACCTCGGCTTCGGCGAGTTCGCGCGCCTCGCTCTCGGACACCGCGAGCGCATGATGCTCGATCTTGCGCGCTGTTGGCGAGTGCCCGATCGACTGCGAGTTCATTTCAGATCTTCGATGGCGGAGGCTATGAGAGCGTCGAGATCATGAAGGTCATCTGCGATCGCAGGGTCCGTGCAGTCAGGAACCGGGGTCGAGCGGTCAAGCGCGACGGCATAGGAAATCTCCAGTCCTCCCCACGCGGATCGGAAATCGTCAGTCCATTGGTCACCTGAAAGCTCCCGAGCTTCGAGCAGGCCCTCAAGGTCTGCGATGAGCCGACCCAGGTACAACTCACCGCGGCGGAAAGCCTCGACGCGATCGCGCATCAGTACGAGCTGACGCATCTCGCGAGCACGCCGGTCCGGTTGGCTTTGCACCCAGCAAGATTGCCTGTTCGCGGACGCTCATGCGAGGTGCTCGGTTTGGTTCCGATGTGCCGTCCCTGGACGTAGCGTTGTCGCATGGTCAAGCCACCGATGCCGATCTCGGTCTACGCCGCCCGGGATTCACAGGGCAGATTCCGCTTCGTCGGGAGAACTCGGTACCTCGACCGCCGGGCTGCGGAGCACGCTGCCCGAGGGTGGACAGTCAAGGAGCTCGCGTCGGTCGCCGATCTGGAAACTGCTCTCGGACTGGAACAGACGGTGATCGACATGGCGCAGAACCAGGCAGGAGAGCGGCGCGCCGACGGGAAGTGAGAGGACACCACAGTGGGCGCATGGAGCTATGAGCCGTTCGACAACGATGACGCAGCGGACTGGGTCTACGACCTCGAAGTTGCGCCCGATTTCGGCGTGGTTCGCGGCGCGCTTCAGTCGGTGGTTGACACGAGCGGCTACCTCGAAGCCGTCGACGGGTCGGTTGGTATTGCGGCCGCTGAGGTTGTCGCAGCCGCTCACGGTCAACCAAATCCTTCTCTACCGGAGTCGGTCGCGGCGTGGGCGAGCACACACGCCGTCGATGTGTCGGATAGCGAGCGCGAGCTGGCCGTGGCCGCCGTTGACCGCATCGCCGGGGACGATTCGGAACTTCCCGAGCTATGGAGAGAAGTCGCAGATGGCGCGTGGGCTCAGAGCGTCCAAAATCTCAGGCGGCGATTGACAACGATCTAGTACAGATCGATCGATCGCGCGCGCCGGCGACTGGATCCGGCGATTTACGCCAACGGATCGGTGTGGCGGAGCGTCAGTGCATCCCGCGCTTGGGTCAGATGGCGACGCCCGCTGGCGTGACCGCGATGTGGAACTCGATGCCGAGCACGCTGGAGAGGCGGGCGAGCGTGTCGAAGGACGGGTTGTGTTCGCCGGCCTCGAGGCGTGCGACGGCTGGCTGTTTCATTCCGAGTATCCGAGCGAGCGCGGTTTGGGAGAGCTCATGCTCGACGCGGTACTCCACGAGGCGCGCCGCGACGGCGCGCGCGGACCGCGGTTCGGTCCCACTCTGCTCGAACGTGCGGGTCCTTCAGCTCGCGTGCGATCACCTTGTCACTACTGCGCATCTTGTCGAGCTTCACGTCGGTCTCCTCATGCTTCGATCTCGTCGAGCCGCTTCGTCGCGGCGGCGACCGCGCGTCGGAACCGCCGCGGGTCGACGAGCGCTTCCGGCCCGACCGCAACGACGACGAACGTGTCTGCCACTCTTCCGTACAACGGCCGCCAAGGGCTCCGACCGCCTCGGGGTCGAAGTTCGCGGAGCCGTTCCGCGCCCTTAACGTTGCTCTGATGCGGGAACGGCAACGAGGGGCCGACCGCGGCGAGTTTCTCGACCGCGTGCATCACTGCGACCCGTTCCTTGACCGGTAGTGCATCGAGCTCGGCTTCTGCTTCGGGGTGGAACACGACCGTCCACACCCCGCCACGATAACACATGTGTTATAGCTCGATGCCGCCGCCGAGACCCCGCCCGGTGTTACGGGGACCGAGCTGCTGCTCGCGTGCGTGTTCGGTCGCCTTGTGGAGGGCGAGTTCGTGTTGGTGGGAGCGGTCGAGGGTTCGGCAGATCATCGTGTAGCCGTCTTCGGGTTCGGGCTCGTGATGCGCTTCGGTGTCGTGGTCGGGGTGGGCGGTGTGGAGACGGTTTTCGTGGCGGCCGCGGGTGAGGGCGCTGTAGCCGGCTTCTCGGTAGAGGTGCTCGTCGCCGAGGACGTACACGTAGTCACACGTTTGGCCTTGGGCTTTGTGCACGGTCATCGCGTACGCGTGATCGAGCCCGTCGGCGTCGAGGTACGCGGCGGGAAGCGTCTTGGTCGTGGTGTCGTCATCGAACGCGACGGCCACCGAGCCCCGACGCGGGTCGATGTGGGTGATGGTGCCGCGTTGTCCGTTGAGGACACCGAGCCGGTAGTCGTTGGTGAGGGTCATCACCCAGTCCCCGACCGCAAATCGGCGGCCGTCGACGTCGAGTTCATCGGGTCCGATGATCCCGTCGGTTTGGAGGGCGGCGCGGGCGTGGTGGTTGAGGGCGGCGACGTCGTCGCGGGTGGCGGCGAGCATGAACGCACTGTCGCCATCGAGGGTTTTGTCGAGCCACTGTGCGACCATCTCGGCCCGTGCGGCGGCTTTGGTGGGGTGGTCGTGGACGCGGCCGTGCGCGGCGAGGATCCCGAGCGCGCGGGCGGTGTCACCGTTGCGGAGTTCGGCGAGCGCGCCGCGTTCGATCGGGTCGCGGTTGCGGCGGTTTTCGGTGAGGTGAATCGCGTCGGGTTGGCGGGCGAGGGCGGCGAAGATGCCGCCGGCTTCGATGGCGGGGAGTTGGTGGTGGTCACCGACAAGGACGACTTTCGCGTCGGCCCGGTCGGCGTGGCGGAGGAGCCGGTCGAGTTTGCGGGTGCCGATCATCGCGGCTTCGTCGACGACGACGATCGATCGTCGGCCGAGGCCGTCGAACTCCCGACTGTTGAGTGCGCCGAGGAGCCGGTCGAGGCTGCATGACGGGATCCCGGCGCTGGTTTGGAGCTCGGCGGCGGTGCGAGCCGCGAGCGCGCACCCGATCACCCGGTACCCGTCGCGTTCCCACACCTCCCGTGCGACCTTCGGCGCGTGGGTCTTGCCGGTTCCGGCCGCGCCGACCACGACCGAGACACCGGCGCCGTTCGTAGTGAGTGCCGCGACCATTGCGGTCTGCTCCGCACTCAACCCGGCAGACTCGACAACCGCGTTAGCGGGCTGCCGACAGATGCCGTAGTTGCCGTCGCGGCGGGCTTCGATCTCGTGGAGGACGCGGCGTTCGAGTTCGAGGTGCTCGACCGTGGCGTACTGCACGCCGGTCAACGCGACCCCGACCACTTGCACCTGGTCGCTCGCGAGGAACACGTCGGCGCGAGCCTCGATGGCGGTGATCGTCGCGCCGAAGGGGCACTGGTGGGCGACCATCCGCACGACGGCGCGCCGATCGAAGGTGCCGTCCTCGAATTCCATGAGCCGTGCGAGCCACCGGTCGTCGATGTCCAGGGCCGTCCGTGGCGTCTCCGGTACAGACAAGTGTGCAGACGTTGGTGCAGACGTTGGTTGAGTGGAGCAGAGCGCTTCGACGCGGTCGCGGGACAGGCCGTGCAGGTCTGCACGCGCCCGCCAATCGGCGCGGAGTTGTTCGACGTCGACGTGGTAGTCCTTCGCGGTGCGGGTCCGGACCGCGAGCCGACGTCGGGACCGCACCGAATCGTTGCCCGCCTCCGCGGCGGCTGCTTGGATCTCGATCCGCCTCTGGCTGAACTCGCGCCGCACGTCACGGCCCACACCGGTGATCTCACCCTGCCCGTAGACCGGGTACTCCCACGACACCCCCAACGACCGGGTCAGCCCGTCGCGCAGTGCTGCTTGGTACAAGAACCCGGCCGTGCCGGCGTGGCCGTACAGGAGCCGGCCATCCAACGCCCGCCACACGCCGTCCTCACACAACGTCGCGTTCGCGACCAGGACGTGGGTGTGGAGTTGCGGGTCACCGGCCCGGCTCGTGCGATGCCGAAACGCCGCCCCGATCACCCCACCACCCGCAACCGACTCGACACCGTTGTGCCCACGCCGCGACCGCACCGCCTCCCGCTCCAAGATACCCGATCGCCTGATCGACCGCCGCCTCGTGCGCAGCCACGACCGCTTTCGCCGTGTCCGGCTCGCCCAGCGCCCACAGCAACGACACCGACTTCGGCGCCGACAACGTCAGATCAAACGCACACAACCGGGCATTGGTGCGACGTAGGCGAACACCGGCGGACGGATCCTCACCCGACAACACCGCACGGAACGCGTCGTCGTCAACGTCACCGGCCAGACCCAGCTGAGTCGCGCCGGCCCCGAGCCAACGGCCGGGGACCTCACCCGCCTCGAGGTAGTAGTCCTCGACTCCATCCGCGACACCAGCGAGGTAGTACCCCTCCTGCCCGCGCTCAACTTCCCGATCGACATCATCAACTCGGATAAGCGCGCGTGCAGACCGAAACGCGACAACGAAGCATCGAGATGCAACGTGTGTGATTCTCGCTCTGGTCGCGATTTCCTTGTCGCGTTTGACCACTCGCGCGCGCTTATCCGTAGTGATGAACGAAACCAACGAGACGAACCAACCAGAGGATCGGGCCAACGACGAACGCATGGTGCTGTTGCTCACGATGATCGACGCGGCCCGCGCGCTGTCGGTCGGACGCACGACCATGTACGAGCTCGTCGCCGCCGGCGAGATCGGCGTCGTGCACATCGGTCGATCCGTCCGGGTTCCCGTCGACGCGCTGCACACGTTCGTCGAGAGACGGCGGGCAGATTGATGATGGCGCTCGCAGCGTTTACCGTGAGCGACCCGGCATGAGCATCGAGCGACGCACGACGCAACGAGGAACGGTCTACGACGTCCGGCTCCGCGACCCGAGCGGTCGCCCGTACATGCGCACGTTCCCGACGCTCCGCCGCGCGCAGCAGTTCGAGCGAGGCGAGCGGGCGACGATGGACCGAGGCGCGTGGACCGACCCCCGTGCCGCGACAACGACTCTGGCGGTGTGGTCGAGGGGCTGGCTCGATCGGGACGCGACGAAGCGACCCCGTACGAAGATCGCCGACCGCCAGATCCTCGAGGGACACATCCTGCCCGAGCTCGGTCACCGCGAGCTCGGCTCCGTGACGCCGCTCGATATCCAACGTCTGGTCGCGCCGTGGGCCCTGCGGTACAAGCCGAACACGGTTCGGCGGTACTACGCCGTCGTGCACGCGGTCTTCGCCGCCGCGGTAACGGCCGACGTGCTCGTGCGGTCGCCGTGTCGCGGGGTGAAGCTTCCGCGGGCCGAGCCGTCGCCGCATCACGTCGTCACGCCCGACGAGCTCGAGCGCCTGGCCGCGGAGGTCGGGTCGGCGTACCGGCCGATGGTCCAGCTCGCGGCGGTTACCGGGCTCCGCTTCTCGGAGTGCGCGGGGTTGCGCGTGCGCTCGCTCGATCTGCTGCACGGTTTGCTGACGGTCACCGAAGGTGTCGTAGAGGCGGGTGGCCGCGTCGTGATCGGGCCGCCGAAGAGCGCAGCCCGCGCGCCGGTGCATCGCGATGGCACCTGCGCTCGCGGCGCTGCTCGCCGAGCATCTCGCCCGGAGCGGTCTCACGGCCGCCGACGCCGACGCGTGGGTCTTCCCCGGCCCGAAGGGCGGCCCGTTGCGTTACGCGAACTTCCACGACCGCGTGTGGGTGCCTGCGTGCAAGCGAGCCGGCCTGGCCGGGCTCGGATTTCACGACCTGCGCCGGGCCGCGGCGACCGTCCTCGTGACCTCGGGGGTCGACGTCCGCACCGCCCAGCACCGCCTCGGCCACTCCGACCCGCGGCTCACGCTCGCGGTCTACGCGCAAGTCGCACCGCACGCGGATCGCGCCGCGGCCGCGGCGATCGAGGACCACTTCCTCGCCGGCGCGCGCGATGGACCGCGATGGACGCTGAGGGCGTCTTGCTGACAGGAGCGTCGCGACGGCTCCCACCTGCGATAGCAGTGGAGCCGGAGAGGGGATTCGAACCCCTGACCTGCTCATTACGAGTGAGCTGCTCTACCGACTGAGCTACCCCGGCGAAGCTGGAGAGTGTATCCGACGCCCTCAGGCGTCTACCCCGCGGCCGGGAGCGCCATCAGCAGCGCAGACGAGACGCATCACGCCCTTCTCGTTGATGAGGAACGCCTCCCGCGCTTCGTGGCACGCGGTCGAGCGCGGCCGCGGCGGCGCGTGGCGTCACGTGCAGCGCGGGCCGATCGGCGTTCAACGCGCGGCGCGGGCGCGGCGAGCGCGTCGCGGTACACCGACTCGATCGCGGTCACGCCTTCGATCAGCAGGTCGATGCGCGTGCGGCGCGTCTCGCGCTTGTGGCGCTCGTCGATCCGGCGCCGCATCCGTTGCGCTTCGCGTTCGGAGTAGCCGAGACGCTCCATCTCCGCGTCGAACTCGGCGAGCTCTTCCTTGTGCTGGCGCTCGACCGCGGCCGCGGCTTCGTCGACCACGCGCGTCGAGCTCCTGCGCGATCGCGAACGCGGTCGCGCCGTAGCCGTCGACGCGCGCCGGCGCCGACGCGAACGCGGCGCGCAACGCGCCGAGCCGACCGGCGAGGGCACGCGCCCGCGCCAGCTGTCCGCCGGCCAGCGCGGCGAGCGTGCGCTGCGTCGGACGCCGCGACGCCCTCGCGTTCGAGCACGGCGCGCACGTCGTCGTCGGCGATCGGATCGAAGTCGATGCGTTGGCAGCGCGACCGGATCGTCGGCAGCAGGTCGTCGGGCGCGCCGGTGACGAGAACCACGACCGTGCGGTCCGGCGGCTCCTCCAACGTCTTCAACATCGCGTTCGCCGACTCGTTCTGGTTCCCGCGCAGCCGCTCGGCCTCGAACAGCACGAGCACCTTGCGTTCGCCCTCGATCGGCGCGCGCGCCGCTTCGGGCAGGATGCGCTCGCGCACGTCGTCCTTGACGCGGTACGACGCCGCGCCCGGCTCGAACTCCACGACGTCGGGATGCACGCTGCGCATCACGAGCCGGCGGCCGCGTTCGTCGTCGGCGACACCGATCAGCATCGCCGCGAACTCGCGCGCCGCGTCCTCGATCCCCGAACCGCGCGGCCCGACGAGCAGATACGCGTGACCGGGTCGGGCCGCGGCCTGGCGCAACGCGCCGAGCGCGCGCTCCTGACCGACGACGATCGTGTCCACAGCGCGCGAGCCTACGGAACGACGCGCGCGCGACCGCGGCCAGCACCCGGGCCGCGACCTCGTCGGGCGTCCCGTCGGCGTCGACGATCGCCCAGCCCCGCGCCGCCGCGAGCTCGCGATACGCGGCCCGCACCGCGGGCGTGGAACTCGGCGCCCGCCCGTTCGAAGCGGTCGCGGTCGGCCGAAACCCGCGCCTCGGCGATCGCGTCGGGCAGGTCGAGCACGATTACGACGTCGGGCTCGACCCCGGCCGCGGCCCACTCGCTCGAGCCGCTCGACCTCGTCGACGCCGAGCCCGCGCGCCGCGCCCTGGTACGCGAGCGTCGACGGCTCGTAACCGGTCGCACACGACGATCGCGCCCCGCTCCAGCGCGGGCCGGATCACTTCGGCCACGTGCTGCGCGCGATCCGCGAGCATCAACAACAGCTCCGCGCGGGGATCGAGCGCGGTGTCGGCGTGCAACAAGCACCGCGCGCAGCTCGGCACCGGTCTTCGTGTCGCCGGGCTCGTACGTGACCACCACTTCGCGCCCTCGACGCGCAACGCGCGTGCGCGAGCCGCTCGACCTGGGTCGACTTCCCGACGCCTTCTCCGCCCTCGACGACGATGAACCGCCCGACGGAGCGTCACGATGCGGGTCACGATTGCGGCGTGTCGACGCGCTTGCGCCATGCGCATCCGGCGCCGCGCCGCGACACCGGAAAGGATCGTGATCAGGCCGCCGAACCACAACGCGAGCCGCGCGCCCGGCAGGCTGAGGTGCACGCTTCCGAACTTCACCGAGCCGTCGGTGATCGGCCGTTCGACAACGATCCGAACCCGCTCGCCACGAACGGTCCGATCGTCAGCGAGAGCAGCAGGCACACGCGCACGACGGTGTAGAGCGTCGCGAACGTGCGGCCCGCGCATGTCGTCGCTCACGCTCTCCTGCAACACCGTGAACCCGGTGACGTACGCGCAGCCCGCGCCCGCGCCGAGCGAGCGCGACGAGAAGAGCGCGGGCGTCAGCGACGAGACCGCGCCCGCGGCGACCATCGCCGCGCCGGTCGTCGACGACCGCGGTGGTGAACACCGGCTTGGCGCGGCAAGCGGCGTTGCACCATCAACAGCGTGACGACACCGATCGCGGCGCCGACACCGAACGCGATCATCAGGATTCCGAACGCACGACTGACCCGCCGCCGAGCACGTCGGTCGCGAACAGCGTGACCGAGCGGGATGATCATCCCGCCGCCGATGAGGCCGCCGGCCAGGCCGATCATCACGCCCCGCACGAGCGGATTCGAGCGCATGAACCTGAGGCCGTCGACGATGTCGCTGCCACGTCTGCGAGGCGGAGACACGCTTGATCGCGACCCGCGTCTCGCTCTCGTCGAGCCGCAGCCGCGAGATGAGCAGCGCCGACACGAGGAACGTGAGCCCGTCGACCCAGATCGGGAGGATCGACTGACTGGTGGAACCGGCCGAGGTAGTGGATGTCGCCGAGCCACTTCGAGACGCCGGCGAGGACCGCGTAGAACGACCGCGCCGAGCGGGAACGTGCCGTACGCCGCGACGAGCCCGAACGAGTTCGCCGACGCGAGCTGATCGGGATCCTTCACGACGTTCGGCACGGTCGCGTCCTTCGCCGGACCCCACATCAGCGTGAGGATCTCGATGAGGAACGAGATGACGACGAGCCCGAGCAGGTTGTCCCAGAACGGCAGGACACGAGCAGCAGTCCCGCGCGGCCGATGTCGCAGCGTCGACCATGACCGTCTTGCGGTTCCAACGGTCGAGGAGCGCGCCGCCGATCGGCGCGAGCACGAAGCCCGGGCAGCATGCGGGCGATCATCACGAGACCGATCCCGGTGCCCGACCGTCGACACCTTGGCGGCGATCGCGAGGATCGCGAGCAGCCCCGTCCAGTCGCCCAGGCTCGACACGAACTGCGCGCCGAACAGCAGCGGGAATCCCGGGCGTGCGAAACACCCGCCACGGCGCCGGGGGAATCGGATCCTGGTCGGGCGGCGGACGGTATGAACGGCGCCTGCTGGTCGCTCACGCGTCGGTCAGCCTAGGTGCCCGGCCCGTCAGTCCTGGGACGTGTCGGATTCGTCCGCCGCGTTCTCGTCGGCCGCGGTCGGCCTTCTTCGCCGGCTTCTTGGCCGCCGTCTTCGTCGCCTGTCTTCGCGGCCGCTTTCTTCGCGACCTTCTTGGCCGGTCTTCTTGGCCGCCTTCTTCGCGACCTTCTTGCGCCTTCTTCTTCCCGCCGCCGGCCTCGGCCCGGGCGCGCAGCAGGCCGACGGCCTCGTCGAGCGTCGAGCTCGGCGGGATCGACTGCCACGCGGCACGGTTGCGTTCACGTTGCCGTCGGTGACGTAGACGCCGTAGCGACCTTCGAGCACGCGCACCGGCTGCCCGTTGTCGGGGTTCTCGCCGAGCTCGGCCAGCGGCGGCTTCTGCTGCCGACCGCGCCGCATCTTGGGCTGCGCGTACAGCGCCTCGGCCTCGGCAAGCGTGATCGTGAACAGCTGGTCTTCCGCGGTCAGGCTGCGGGTGTCGGCGTCGGAGCGCTTCAGGTACGGACCGAACCGGCCCGGCGACGCGAGGATCTCGCGGCCCTCGGAGTCGGTCCCGACGACGCGCGGCAGGCTCAGCAGCTGCAGCGCCTCGTCGAGGGTCACCGATCTCGGGCGTCATCGTCGCGAACAGCGACGCCCGCTTCGGCTTCTTCTTCGTGCCTTCGAGCTGCTCGCCGAGCTGCACGTACGGACCGAACCGACCGGTGAGCACGAACACGGGCAGCTCGGTCTCGGGATCGGCGCCGAGCGTCGCGCGGGCCCTCCGACTGCTTGGCGATCAGCTCGAGCGCGAGCGCGACCGTGAGCTCGTCGGGCGCGATATCGGGCGGCAGCGACGCGGTCTCGTTGTCTTCGCGCTGCACGTACGGCCCGTAACGGCCGACGCGCACGATGATCTCGTGGCCGGTGTCGTCGGTCCCGATCGGGATCGTGCTGACACCGCGCGGGTTGATCAGCGCGAGGTGCTCGTCGTCGACCAGCTCGTGCAGACCGGGCGTGCCGTTGCCGTAATAGAAGGAGTGGAGCCACTTCTCGGCTTCGCCCTCGCCGCGGGCGATGACGTCGAGCGCCTCTTCCATCGTCGCGGTGAACGAGTAGTCGACGAGATGGCCGAAGTGTCGCTCGAGCAGGTTCGTGACCGCGAACGCGGTCCACGCGGGAACGAGCGCGGTTCCCTTGCGCCACACGTACGAGCGGGCCTGGATCGTCTCGATGACGGCCGCGTAGGTGGACGGGCGACCGATGCCGCGCTCTTCGAGCTCCTTCACGAGGCTCGCTTCGGTGTAGCGCGCGGGCGGCTTGGTCTCGTGACCGACCGACGCGAGCTCCGTGCACGTAACGGCTGCGCCTTCGACGACCGCGGGAAGACGCGCTTCCGACTCGACCTCGTCGCCCTCGTCGACGTCTTCGATGTACGCGCGCCGCCAGCCGAGGAAGTCGTAGGCCTTGCCCGACGCGCGGAACGTCGCGCTGTCTCGCCTTGCGTCGAAGTCGCGCCGAGACGGATCGTCATCTTGCGGCCGCGCGCGTCGGCCATCTGGCACGCAACGGTGCGGATCCAGATCAGCTCGTACAGGCGGCGTTCGTCGCCGTCGAGCTCGGCGTTCACTGCTGCGGGCGTGCGAATGCGATCGCCGGCGGGGCGGATCGCTTCGTGCGCCTCCTGCGCGTTCTTCACCTTGTTGCGGAACGTACGCGGGCTCGGCGGGCAGGTATTCCTGCGCCGTACTGCTCGCGGATCGCGGTACGCGCCGCGCCGACCGCCTGCTCCGACAGGTTCGTGCTGTCGGTACGCATATAGGTGATGAAGCCGCGCTCGTAGAGGCGCTGCGCAACCGCCATCGTCCGCGCCGCGGTGAAGCGCAGCTTGCGCCCCGACTCCTGTTGCAGCGTCGACGTGGTGAACGGCGCGCGCGGGCTTCTCGGTGAACGGATCGGATTCGGTGCTCGTGACGCGGTACGCGACATCGCGCAGGCGGTCGGCCAAGCCCTGCGCGCCGCGCCGCGTCGAGCAGCACGACGTCGTTGACACGCGCCGCGGAGATCGCGCCGGTCGCGGCGTCGAAGTCGCGGCCTTCGGCGACGCGCTTGCGCGTCGAGCTCGACGAGCGACGCGCGGAACGGCGTGTCGTCGGCGACAAAGGTTCCTTCGAGGTCGGACCACTGCCCGGAACGGAAACGCATGCGGGCGCGCTCGCGCTCGACGACCATGCGGACCGCGACGCTCTGCACGCGGCCGGCCGACGCGGCCTGGCCCGCGGCCGAACACGCGCCACAGCACCGGCGACGTCTCCCAGCCCGACGATGCGGTCGAGCTTGCGCCGGCCCTCTTGGGCCTCGACGAGCTTCATGTCGAGATCGCGCGGGTTGGCGAGCGCCTCGCGGATCGCGTTGGGCGTGATCTCGTGGAAGACCATGCGCCTCACCGGCACCGCGGGCTCGAGCGCCTCCAGCACGTGCCAGCCGATGGCCTCGCCCTCGCGATCCTCGTCAGTCGCGAGGATGAGCTCGTCGGCGCCCTTGAGCGCCGCCTTCAGCTCGGCGACGACCTTCTTCTTGTTGGCCGGCACGACGTAACAGGCGTCGAAGTGGTCGTCGGGGTCGATGCCGGCCAGGCGGCCGTGCGTCTCCTTCTTGTCGTCCGGGACCTCTTCTTTGCTGCGCGGGAGGTCGCGGATGTGCCCGACACTCGCCTTCACCGTGTAGTCGCTACCGAGGTAGCCCGCGATGGTCTTCGCCTTCGCCGGGGACTCCACGATCACGAGCGGTTTCGCCACTGCTTCTCCATCTTGTTCGAGCTGATTCGATCTTGGGCCGTCGAATGCGTCCGCATCGGCACCTCGGGTCGCGGACCGTAGCCCGTCGACCTCCGGCGATCGGTGCCACGGTCCGCCCAGATCATCGCATATGCGCGGCCATCTCAACCACTCTACGTGGAACGTCTAACGTGCCCGCCGTGCTGATCGCCGTCAACTGGCTCGACCCGAAGATCCTGATCGAGACCTTCGGGACGATCGGCCTCATCCTCGTGGTGTTCGTCGAGTCCGGGCTGATCCCCGCGCCGCTTCCCGGGCGACTCGATCTTGTTCCTCGCCGGCGCCTTCTCCGCCACGACCAAGGCCGGCGACCCCCACCTGAACCTCGCGGTGGTGGTCATCGGGTCGTTCCTCGCCGCGGTCGCTCGGCGGCGCAGCTCGGCTACTTGATCGGCAGCCGGTACGGCACCCGGCTGTTCAAGCCCGACGCCCGTTTCTTCAAGACCGAGTACCTCGAACGGGCGCAGGTGTTCTTCGACAAGCGCGGCCCGCGTGCGGTGGTGCTCGCCCGCTTCATCCCGTTCGTGCGCACCATCGTGCCGATGCTCGCGGGTGCCGGACAGATGCCCTGCGCAAGTTCGTGATCGCGAACGTGATCGGCGCCGCGATCTGGGCCGTCGGTATCAGCCTGCTCGGCTACTGGCTCGGCAAGTCGATCGACATCGACAAGTGGATCTACCCGATCGTCGCGGTGATCATCATGCTTGTCGTTGATCCCGCCGTTCCTCGAGTACCGCAAACACAAGCGCACTCAAGCCGCAGCAAAACTGAACCGGCGTGAGTTCGGTGCGTATATGGCACCTAACTCGACGCCGGTTCGAGTGCTTCGTACTAGCTCAGTTACCGACTGCGACTGCGCGTTCTGTCGCTTCGGTCGGGCCGTCGGCCTTGAGCGTCGCGCCGCCCCGCTTCGAGAACAGGATCGCGACGATCAACACGACGAGCGCGACGCCCGCGATGCTGAACCGGGCGCCCGAGTTGTCCGCAGCGAGATGACCGCCGGCAGGATCAACAGCGAGACCAGGTTCATCACCTTGATCAACGGGTTGAGCGCCGGGCCCGCCGTGTCCTTGAACGGGTCGCCGATCGTGTCGCCGATGACCGCGGCACGGTAGGCATCGCTGTTCTTGCCGCCGTAGTTGCCGTCCTCGATGTACTTCTTGGCGTTGTCCCACGCACCACCGGAGTTCGACAAGAAGTTCGCCATCAGCTGACCGGTGAGGATCACCGCGGCGAGGAACGCACCGAGGGCGAAGTAGTTGATGCCGAAGCCGATGATGACGGGCGTGAGCACCGCGAGCAGCGCCGGCGTGGCGAGCTCACGCAGCGACGCCGCGGTGCAGATGTCGATGACCGGTCCGTAGTCGGGACGCTTCTCGCCCTTCATGATCTTGCCGTCGGCGAACTGGCGCCGCACTTCTTGCACGACGACGTTCGCGGTACGACCGACCGCGCGGATCGCGAACGACGAGAACAGGAACGCGATCGATCCACCGATCAGCAGACCGATGAACGTCTTCGGGTTCGGCGACGTTGATCGCGGTCAGCGGGTTCGTGAAGAGGTCGTTGCCGCTGACGTTCTCGAGTCCTGGCAACTGGTTCTTGATCGTCTCGATGTACGACGAGAACAACGCGACCGCCGCGATGACCGCCGAGCCGATCGCGAATCCCTTCGTGACCGCCTTCGTGGTGTTGCCGACCGCGTCGAGGCTCACCATGATGCGCTGCGGCTTCGCCTTCGAACTCACCCGACATCTCGGCGATGCCCGCCGCGTTGTCGGCGACCGGACCGAACGTGTCTTCCGACACGACGACACCGGTCGTGGCGAGCATGCCCATACCGGTGAGCGCAACGAGGTAGAGCGAGAACTGGATGTCGCCGCCGCCGAGCAGCGATGGCGAACGCCGAGCGCACCGGCGATGGCGATGATCGCCCACACCGACGACTCGAGGCCGCTGGCGATACCGGAGAGCACCGCAGTAGCCGGACCACCGGTGGCCGCCGACTCCGCGATCTCCTGCACGGGCTTGGTCTCGGTCGACGTGAAGTACTCGGTGATACGGGACGCGATCTGCGCGAGCACGAGACCGCCGACGACCGCACCGAACATGCGCCAACCGACGTTCGAGATCGAACCGCCCTTCGGGTTGCCGACGTAGACGAAGGCGAACACGAGCGTGCCGATGATGGTGAGGATGCCGGCGGTGAGGAAGCCGCGGTTGATCGGCGCCATCGCCGACTTGTCCTTGTCGGTGGCGCGCACCGCGAACACACCGACGATCGACGCGAGCACGCCGATGGCGCGCGCGCCGAGCGGGAACAACGCCCCGGCCGCCCACAGTGCGGGCTGGTGCGGGAAGATCGCCTGGAACGCGGGAACGCCGAGGATGATCGACGCGACCAGCGTGACCTCGTACGACTCGAACAGGTCGGCCGCCATGCCCGCGCAGTCACCGACGTTGTCACCGACGTTGTCGGCGATCGTGGCCGGGTTGCGCGGGTCGTCTTCGGGGATACCGGCTTCGACCTTGCCGACGAGGTCGGCGCCGACGTCGGCCGCCTTGGTGAAGATGCCGCCACCGACTCGCAGGAACAGCGCGAGCAACGAACCACCGAAACCGAACCCGATCGAGGATCGCCGAGCTCGTGTTCTGGAAGATCATGATGATCAGTGGTCGCACCGAGCAGACCGAGTCCGACCGTGAACATGCCGGCGACACCGCCGGTGCGGAACGCGACCTTCGAGCGCCGCCGGCATCGATCCGCTACGTGCGGCCGCCGCGGTGCGCACGTTGCCGCGCACGGCGAGGCTCATGCCGATGAAGCCGGTGAGTCCCGACAAGAAGCAGCCGAGGATGAACGCACCGGTGCGGAAACCGCCCGACTGCCGCGAACGACAACGCGACGCCGGCCGTGCGCGAGCCTGTCTTCACGTGCGTCGACGTGAAGAACACGATGATCGCCAGCGGGATCGAGGATCACGCGCGATCGTCTTGAACTGCCGCTTCAGGTAGGCCATCGCGCCTTCCTGGATCGCCTTGGCGATCTCCTTCATCTTCTCGGTGCCTTGATCCTCGGCGAGCACGCCTCGCATCAGGAAGAAGCCCGACTCCGATGGCGAGCAGCGCGGTGAGTGCGGAGCCGATCAAGATCAGCCACTCACCTCCGTGCAGATGAGAAGGTCTGATAGCCGCCTTCGGCGGCCAGTAGTACGTGCGTCATTTCTTCTTCCCCAAGTGACTAGGCGGACTTCTGGACGTAAACCTGATTGGCGACAGTTGCGCCGAGCGTGCGGTCCTTGCCGTCGACCCGCAGCACGAGCGGTCCGTCGAAGGGATGCTTCTCCTTCACCTCCACCGTCACTCCCGGCCGAAGGCCGAGCGTGTCGAGGAAGGCGACGATCTCGGGATCGGTGGAGCCTGGCACCGCGACCACCGCGGTGTCACCTGGCTCGAGCGCGTAGAGCGGCGGCATGACCGGCAGCTCGGCGGTCTCCTTTTCGGGGATCGGGAAGCCGTGCGGGCAGGTCTCGGGCCGGTGCAGCGCGACGAAGATCCGGTCCTCGACCTCTTGGGGGATCTCGTGCTCGAAGCTGGTCGCGAGCCGGTCGGCCTCGTTCCAGGCGTAGCCGAGCATGTCGGCGAGGAAGCGCTCGACGATCCGGTGCCGGCGCATGGACGCTGAGCGCGCCCCGTCGGCCGTCGTCGGTGAGCTCGACGCCCTTGTAGGGCTTGTGGTCGACGAGGCCGCGATCGGCCAGGCGCTTGATCGTGGCCGTCACCGTGCCCGGCGAAAGGCCGAGGCGCTCGGCCAGCACGCCGGTGTGGGCGTCGCCGTCCCGTGAAAGCCGGTAAATGGCCTTCAGCGCCTCGCGATCGGTTTTGGACAGGGCTTCCATCTCAGCTTCGATGGCTGGCAATCTAAGTTTTCGCCTACCCAAAAGTCAATCGTGGACCTGTCGCGCTTATGTCGTACCCGGCGAGGTCGTCTACTTGAGGTGATACGGGACCGAGGTCACGACCGTGCCCTTGCGGAACAGCAGACGGCCCTTCAGCATCAGCGCGCTCTGGTTGTGGAGCAGCTGGCCCCACCACGAGCCCACGACGAACTCGGGCACGACCACGGTGATGATGTCGTTCTCGTAGCGGGCGTCGAGCTCGTCGATGAAGCGCAGGATCGGCCGCGACAGCTCGCGGTACGGCGAGTGCACGATCTCGAGCGGCACGTCGATCTTGCGCGCGGCCCACTGCTCCTCGATCCGCTCCTGCTCCTCTTCGTCGGAGACCACGGTGACCGCGAGCAGGCGCGTCGGGTGCAACGAGCTCCGCGTACGCGAGCGCTTCGAGCACGCCGCGATGCACTGTGCCGACGAGCACCACGACGGTGTGGTTCATGCGGCGCGGCTTGAAGTCGTCGTCGGCCTTCAGGCTCTTGGCGACCGTCGCGTAGTGCGAGTGGATCGCCGCGGAACAACACGATCACCAGCATCACCACGACGATCGAGACCCACGCGCCCTCGGTGAATTTCGACGATCGCGATGATCGAGCGTCACGATCAACGTCGAGATCGCACCGACCGCGTTGATCACGATGTTGCGGCGCCAACCCGGCTCGTGCTCCTTCTGGTGATGTCGGACCATGCCGGTCTGCGACAGCGTGAACGACGTGAACACACCGACCGCGTACAGCGGGATGAGCTTCGACTCGTTGCCGCCGAAGATCACGACGAGCGTGCTCGCCGCGACCGCGAGCACGAGCACGCCGTTGCTGAAGACGAGCCGATCGCCGCGGTTCGCGAGCTGCCGGGGCAGATAACCGTCGCGGGCGATGATCGACGAGAGGCGCGGGAAGTCGGCGTAGGCAGTGTTCGCGGCGAGCGTCAGGATCGCGGCCGTCGCGCCCTGCAGGACGTAATACAGGATCCCTTGCCCGAAGACGGTGCGGCCCATCTGCGAGAACACCGACTCACCTGTTTCCAGCGGGATCGGCTGCAGGTGGTGTGCGAGCACCGACACACCGAGGAACAGCGTGCCGAGGATGACGCCCATCCACACGAGCGTGATCGCCGCGTTCTTCGACTCCTGCCGCTCGAACGCGGGAACGCCGTTCGAGATCGCCTCGACACCGGTGAGCGCGACCGCACCCGACGAGAACCCGCGTAACAGCCGGAACAATCCGAGCGTTCCGACGGTCTCGGCACCGATCATCAAGTTCTTCTGCGTCGTCGGCGACTCTGCGCAGGCGTGAGGTTCTTCGTCACGTCGGCAAAGGAGATCGTCGGGAACGGGTGCAGACCGAACAGGCTGAACTCGTGCGCGAGGCCGAAGATGATCAAGCACGCTGAGCATGACGATGTACAGATACGTCGGCAACGCGAAGATGCGGCCCGACTCCTTGATGCCGCGCAGGTTCGCAACCGTGATCAACGCGATCGCCGCGAGACAGAGCAGCACGCGTTCGTTCGTCAGCGAATGCAGCTGCGGGGATCGACGTGATCGCGCGCACACCCGCGCAGACCGACACCGCGACGGTGAGGATGTAGTCGACGAGCAACGACGCGCCGGCAACCTGCGCCGCGGTCGCGCCGAGGTTCTCGCGGCTGACGACGTACGAACCGCCACCGCTCGGATACGCGAAGATCGTCTGGCGGTACGACGTGACGACGATCGCGAGCAGCAACGCGACGACGATCGAGATCGGTACCAGCTTGGAGAGCCCGAGCGCGAGGCTCGATCCACCGACCGCGACGACGAGCAGGATCTCCTGCGTCGCGTACGCGGTCGAGGAGATCGCGTCGGACGAGAAGACCGCGAGCGCGATGATCTTCTTGATCCGTTGGTGTTCCTGCTCGGAGCTCGCCAGGGGGCGACCCACGAGCACACGTTTGAAGCTGTCGAGCACAGTCGTCCCGTCTACGCCCGTCGTTGTCCCGCCGCCAGCATGCCATCGCCGGTAGTGCCGAACCCGTACCCGGTTTCACTTCAATTGCCCGGCGAACGCCGTAGCATCCGCCATCACTGCTTGGGACGGGAGGCCGGTCTTGCACGTCGTCGTCATCGGATGTGGTCGGGTCGGCAGCGAGCTCGCCGGCGCGCTGCAGCATGCCGGACACTCCGTCGCCGTCGTCGACAAGAACGCCCGGGCCTTCCGTCGTCTCGGGCCCGACTTCGCGCGGCAAGACCGTCGTCGGCTTCGGCTTCGACCGCGACCACCTCGGCCAGGCCGGCATCGAAGAGGCCGGAGCTTTCGCCTCTGTGACGAACGGCGACAACTCCAACATCCTCTGCGCCCGCATCGCCCGCGAGACCTACGGCATCGAGCACGTCGTCGCCCGGATCTACGACCCGCGCCGCGCCCTCATCTACCAACGCCTCGGGCATCCCGACCGTCGCCACCGTCGCGTGGACGACCGACCAGGTGCTGCGGCGGCTGCTGCCCGGGCGAGACCAGCCACGACTGGGTCGACCCGACCGGCCGCATCGGCCTCGTCGAGCGGACGATCCCGGCCAAGGCGATCGGTCAGAAGCTCGCCAAGCTCAACCGTCCGGGCCGGTTCTGGCTGACCGCGGTGACCCGCTTCGGCAAGGCGCAGGTCGTCACCTCCGATCTCATCGGCCAAGAAGGCGACGTGCTCGTGTTCGTCTCCGACATGGACGGGCTCGACGAACTCCAAAAGCACATCGAATCGGGAGGCGGCGACTGATGCGGGTCGCGATCGCAGGCGCCGGCAACGTCGGCGTGTTCATCGCGAACGATCTCGTGACCACCGGCCACGAGGTGCTGCTGCATCGAGCAGAGCCAAGACGTCGTGCAGCGCGTCCAGCCCCACGCGGCCGAGGGCGTCGAGTGGATCGTCGCCGACGCCTGCGAGGTGGCGTCGCTGCGCGCTCGCCGGGCTCGAACGCTGCGACGTGTCGTGGTCGCGGCGACTGGCGACGACGAGGACAACCTCGTCATCTCGCTGCTCGCCAAGCAGGAGTTCGGCGTGCCGCGCGTCGTCGCCCGCGTCAACCACCCGAAGAACGAGTGGCTCTTCAACGAGAACTGGGGCGTCGACCTCTCGGTGTCGACCCCGCACCTCATCACCGCGCTCGTCGAGGAGGCGGTCTCGGTCGGCCGCCTGGTGCGCATCCTGCAGTTCGAGGGTGGCAACGTCCGGCTGGTCGAGGTGACGCTCGCCGAGAACGCGCCCGTCGTCGACAAGGCGATCCGCGACCTCGACATCCCGCGCGACGCGACGATCGTCGCGGTGGTGCGCGGCGAACACGTCGTGATGCCGCGCGGCGACACCGTGTTCGAGTCCGGCGACGAAGTGCTCGCGATGGTGACGAGCGACTCCGAGGACGACGTCCGCCAGATCCTTACAGGCGGCTGAGAACGTCGATCCCGGGCGAAGCTGCCGGCAGCCCTAGAGACAGCTCGTACACAGGGTTGTACATCAGGCAGTCGTTGTCTTGACTCGTGACGCCCGCGACGTGCTTGCGGTCGTTGGCCACGACGCCTTCGAGCAGGACCCGGCGCCCGGGCGAAAGGCCGGCGATCTTGCGGCGCCCGAGGAACACCGCGGTGACGTGCCGCGACCGTCCTGCACGGTCGCTTCGAGCGACGCGGCGCCGGCGCGCGGCACGATGCGCACGGAGCGGATCTCGCCCGCGACCCGGACGGGCTGTCGAAGCTTCAGACCGATCGAGCGGTGTAGCCGCCGCGCTCGCTGCACCAGCTCACCAAGCTGCTCGCGGTCTTGCTCGTCGACCGGCTTGGTGAACTTCTCGATGAATTTCCGCATGCCACACGCCGGCACCTCCGCGTTCAGGTTCCGAGGCTAGCGCCGCGCGGATGCGAAGATGACACCCGTGCTGCTGCGCAATCCCGTTTCCAAAGCTGTTCCAGGCGCGCTCGTTGTCGCCCTCTCCCTCGCGCTCGCGGCGTGCTCGAGCGGGGGCGGCAAGCCGAAGGCCGAGTCGACGCCGACCACCACACCGAAGGTCTGGCGGTGAAGACCTCCGTTTTGAAGGTCGGCAGGTCGACGTCGAGAGTGCCGGCCCGGCGACACCGATCCCCACGCGCCACCGGCAAGGCCGTGCTCGGCCATCGCCCAGGCGTACATCGACGACGCCGATGTTCGCCCCGCTCAAACGGCGCGGTAAGCTCGGCACAGGCTACCCCGCACTGTTCGACGCGAGCGTGAAGGCGGTCGCGACCGGTAAGGACGATAGCGCGCTCACCGATCTCGGCGTCGGCAAGGTCGACGATCGTTCGACCACCGCGACGCCGGTCACGCTCTCGGCTCTCGACGGAACGCTCGGCGAGACTCATGTACGTCGCGACCGACTTCGATGTCGACGATCAAAGCGCACGAGCGGCACCGGGCCGCTGACGATCCACGCGCCACGTCGAGCTGACGTTCGGCCAGCCGGGCAAGACGTGGTTCGTCACCGCGTACCGGGTCGACCGCGTCGCGAACGACGACCGAAGGCCACAACCACCACGACCGCAACCTCGACCGCAACCGGAGGGGCGACGCCGTGACGCGAAGACGTCGCAACACGAAGCGGATGTTGATCGCGTTCGCAGGCGTCACTACCGCGCTCGTGCTCGGCTGCGTCGGCGTCGTTCGGCGCGTGGATCGCGGGCGTGCACGTGCCGCTCGCGTCGGGCGCCACGTACCTGACGCGTCGAGAAGCTCGCACCCGCTCACCGGCAGCCGACCGCGTCGGTGGCGGACCCAGCGCGCCGTTCTTCATCCTGCTCGTCGGCAACGACTCCCGCCCGGGTGTCGGCGGCGCGCGCGGCGACGCGTTGCACGTGCTCGGCGTGAATCCCGCCAAGCACCAGGCGACGATGATCGACATCCCGCGCGACACGTGTTGGAACGGCGACAAGATCAACGTCGGCAACACGCAAGGTCCGCGCGCCACAGGCCAACGACGTGGGCGGCCTGCTCGGCATCCAGATCTCGTACGTCGTCGACGTCGACTTCGCGGGCTTCACTCGGCCTCGTCGACGGGGTCGGCGGCGTCGACAGTCAACGTCCCGACCGAGATGCACGACACGTACTCGGGTGCGTACTTCAGCCCGGGCGTGCAACCACATGACCGGCACGCAGGCGCTCTCGTTCTCGCGTGACCGCCACGACTTCCCGACGAGCGACATCGTCCGTACGCACAACCAGGGGATCCTGATCCTCGACGCGATGCGCCAGCTCCGAGCTCAAGATGCAGAACGCGCCGGGCGAGTTCAAGCTGCTCGCGCTGCTCGGCCGGCACGCCCAGCTCGACGGCATCGGCATGAAAGACCTGTACCGCCTCGGGCCGGGTGGCGTTCTCGCTCAACCCCGACCAGATCCAGAACATCACGATCCCGTACGTCGGCGGTCAGTGCCTCGGCCTCGGTGGCGGCGCCGCCGGCCTCTTCGCCGACTTCCGCGACGACGGAGTAGTTGAAAGCCCGCACTAGTACTGGTCGCTCGCGCTGCAGTAACCCGTACTTGGCGCACGTGGTCGGTACCCTCGGTTGATGGCCGAGGCCGGCGGATACGTGGATGCACGGGCAACGCTGGATGAGCTCGCGGCCGATCCCGAGCTGATCGGGCGGTGCGTGCACCGCGAGGTGCTCGCCGAGCGGCCCGCCCGCTACGCGGAACCGACGCTCCCGCTGCATCCCGAGGTCGCGCAACGCATGCGCGGCCCGCGGCATCGACCGGACTGTACGCGCACCAGGCGGCGGCCATCGACGCCCTGCGCGATCGGCGCAGCGTGGTCGTCGCCACGGGAACCGCGTCGGGAAAGTCGCTCTGCTACCAGGTGCCGATCGTGTCGTCGGTCGTCGAAGAGCGACCGCGACACCGCGCTGCTGCTCTTCCCCACCAAGGCGCTCGCGCAGGACCAGCTGCGCGTCGCTGCGCTCGTGGCTCGTTCCCGGGCTGCGCGCCGTCACCTACGACGGCGACACCGCGGGCCGACGACCGCGCGTGGGCGCGCAAGAACGCCAACGTCGTGCTCACGAATCCCGAGATGCTGCACATGGGGATCCTCCCGTCGCACAAGCGCGTGGGCCACGTTCCTCATGCGGCTGCAGTACGTCGTCGTCGACGAGCTGCACACGCTGCGCGGGCATCTTCGGATCCACGTCGCGCACGTGCTGCGCCGCCTGCGCCGATTGTGCGAGCACTACGGCTCCGATCCCACGTTCTTCTTCGCGAGCGCGACGATCGGCAATCCCGGCGAGCTCGCGAGCGCGCTGTGCGGACTCGACGTCGACGCAGATCGACGACGACGCGTCGCCGCGCGCCGAGCGGGTGCTCGCGTGCTGGCAACGCCCGTTGCTCGACGCGCACTCCGGCGCGCGCGGTTCGGCGAACATCGAGACCGCGGAGCTGCTGACGCGCTTCGTGCGCGCCGAGCCACCAGACGCTCGCGTTCACCCGCAGCCGGCGCGGCGCCGAGGTCGTCGCGCAGTACGCGCGCCGTCGCCTCGCCGGGCGTCGCGCCCGAGCTCGCCGACCGCGTCGCCGCGTATCGCGTCGGGCTACCTCCCCGAGGAGCGGCGCGCGCTCGAGCTCGAGCTCGTCGAGCGGCCGGCTGCTCGGCATCGCCGCGACCAACGCGCTCGAGCTCGGCATCGACATCGGCGGCCTCGACGCGGTGGTCCTGAACGGGTTCCCGGGCACGCTCGCGTCGATGTGGCAACAGGCGGGCCGGGCCGGGCGCACCGGACGGCGCTCGGCCGCGGTGCTCGTGGCCGGCGACGACCAACTCGACCAGTGGTACGCCGCGCACCCGACCGAGCTGACCCGGCGCGCGCCCGAGCGCGCGGTCGTCAATCCGCAGAACCCGTTCATCATGCGCGCCCAGGTCGCGTGCGCCGCGCACGAGCTGCCGCTGCACTCCCGACGACGAGCGCTGGTTCGGCGCCGGGTCTCGACGACGCGGTGCGCGATCTCGTGCACGCCGACACGCTCACGCCGCGCAGCGGGGCGATGTACTGGTCGGGCGGCGCAGTCACCCGCGCGCGACGTGGGGCTGCGCAGCGGGTCGTCGGTCGAGTACCGGCTTGCTCGATCTCGAGAGCGAGCGCACGATCGGCACCGTCGACGACGCGCGCGTGTTCTCGGTCGCGCATCCGGGCGCGGTGTACCTCCACCAGGGCCGGCAGTACCGCGTCGACCGTCTCGACCGCGACGAGCACATCGCGATCCTCGAGCCGTTCGACGACGCCGACGAATACACGCAGGCCCGCACCACGACCGACATCACGATCGTGAGCGAGGACGCGTTCGCGCCGCTCGGCGACGCGATCGTGCACCTCGGGACGGTCGAGGTCCGCAACCAGGTCGTCGCGTTCCAACGCAAGCAGATCTCGACGAACACCGTCATCGAAGTGCGCGAGCTCGATCTTCCCGAGCGCGACGCTGGTGACCCGCGCGTGCTGGTACACGATCCCGCCGACGAGGTCTTGGAAGCCGCCGGGCATCGCATCCGTCGGAAGTGATCGGCGCGGTACACGCCGCCGAGCACGGACTGATCGGGATGCTGCCGCTGTTCACGATCTGCGACCGCTGGGACGTCGGCGGCGTCTCGATGGCGCTGCACCCGCAGACCGGACAGCCGACGATCTTCGTGTACGACGGCTATCCCGGCGGCGCGGGCATCGCCGAGCTCGCGTACGACGCCGCCGCGCGCCACGCGCGCGCCACGCTCGACCTCATCGCGGCATGCTCGTGCGACGACGGCTGCCCGTCGTGCGTGCAGTCGCCGAAGTGCGGCAACTGGAACGAGTACCTCGACAAGCGGGCCGCGGTCGCGCTGCTCGGGATGATGACGCCCGAACGTGAGCGCGTCGACGCCCAAGGCGCGCCCGGCCCGGTAGGACACGCGGTTCGTCCTAGCCGTCTAGTCGTCGGTCGGCTGCCGCACGAGCGGCGGTTCGATGGAGACGCCCGACTCTTCGGCGTCCATCCAGTCCCGCAGCCGGCGGCGCTCACGGTCGAGCTCCAACAATCGTTCCATGAGCTCCGCCTGCGGATCGGTTCCGGCTCGGGCTCAGGTTCCGGTTCGGGGTCCGGCTCGGGGTCCGGCTCCGGTTCCGCCACGACGAGCGCCTCGATCGCGGGCTCGACGACCGGCTCGACGACCGGCTCGACGACCGGCTCGACGACCGGCTCGACGAGCGATTCGACGACCGGCTCCGGACGCGGCGGGGCGCCCGGCGTCTGAGACGCCGGGCGCAGTTCGGGTTGTGTTTCCTGGGGTTGTACTTCCTGCGGTTGAACAGTTCCGCAACCGGCACCGCGGCCCGGCGGCGCCGGTCCGGCGCGCGCCGACTGCAGTTCTTCCGGTTCGAACAAGCTCGGGGTCACGAGCTCCAGCGGAGCCGGATCCGGTTGCACGACCGCGACCGGCTCCGGCTCGATGAGGTCGGCGCCCGGGCTGCGGGCACGCGCCCGGCTGTCGACGATGTCCTGTTCGTCGCGATGCGTCTCTTCGCGATGCGCGGTGACGAGCTGCACCACGACGTCGGTCAGGCGCACGAGCTGCTTGGCGAGGTCGATCGATTCCTCGCTCGATCGTCGGCGACCAGCCCGGCGGCATGGCCGCGTATCCGACGGGACCGATCCCGGCGCCCGTCCCGCCGGCGCCGGCGAGGCGACGCATCTCGAATCCGAACCACACCGCCGCGCCCAGCAGCGCGAGCGATCGCGAGCAGCGGCGACGAACGGTTGCTTCCACCACGGCTTGGCGGCCCGCCCGATCCGAGCCGTCGGCGTCGTGCCGGCCGCGGTATCGGCCGACAGTCGGTCGGCGGCGCGGCCGTCGACGGGCGAGAGATCGGTCGGCGCGCCTCCGAGCCGCGACGACCACGACGCCACGTTGCCGCCGCCGTACTCGAGATCGACCGCGATGTCGCTCGCGGTGCCCGACCGGCGGGGCGTTCCACGGCAGGTCGACGGTCGTGTCGCGGCTCGCGCCGAGGTCGGCGTGGAACGGCAACGTCTGCGGTTGATCGCCGGCGATCACGCACGTGCCCGCTCACCTGCGCGCCCTGGTCGCCGAAGTTGCGCAGCACGACCGCGAGCTCGTGGCGCGAACCCTTGTCGACGCGATGCACGTCGGCGATCGCGATCTGCGCGGTGGGCGTGCCCTGCACCGACGATCGACACCGGGAACGTCTGCGTGGCGCGTGCCCGCGACCGGAGCTGCCGTCGGCCGCGGCGACCGCGCTCTCGACGGTCGCGCTCACGTGCGCGAGCGCGGACGCTGGGTTGCGTGTCGTGCGGAACCGCGATCGTCATCGGAACGGTCGTGGCGACGTGCGGATCGAGCTGGACCTCGTCGTCGCCGAACGCGAGCCACGACGCGGCCGCGGTGCCGAGGTTGCCGGTCGCGTCGGTTGCGCTGAGCTTCACCGTGAGCCGCAGGTTCGCGGTGTGGTTCGAGATGACGAGGTCGTGCTCTTCCGACGCGCCGGCGTCGAGTGTCACCGCGAGTCCCGAACCTGCGACCTGCGCGAGCGAGAGGCCCGACCGCGTCAGCAGGAACCGAGGCCTCGGCGACTCGCGTTCGCGTCGGGTCGCGGGCGCGCCGGGTTCCGCGGCGACGGGTTGCGCCACAGCGACGAACACAGCAGCGACGCCCGCGAGGAGCGCGATGATTCGCCTCATGTCCGGTGTCCGGCGGCGGCGCTCGGAGCGCCGACGACCGGGGTCTCATCGGTCAAACAGCCCGATAGTTGACAGGGCGTCCGACCCGGCTGCGCCGCCGCAGAACACGCCGCACCGACCAGGACCACGAAGAGTGCTGCCCGCCAGGATCAAGAGCAGGAGCCGGCCCTGATCCGTGCTTCTGCACGGTCACGTTCCGTAGCGCGCTCTCGAGCTGGCTCTGGGCGTCGCCGGCGATGACGACGGTCCCGCTCCAACTGGTGCGGCGCCCGTCCTCGTAGGTCAGGTCGACCTCGACGTGGTGCGTGCCCGGCACGACGGTCTTCGTCCACTGCATCGGGTACACGATCGCGGTCCCGGAGACGAAGGTGTCGATCTTGAACGAGAAGTCGGTGTTGGTGTCGGCCACCCGGATCACGCCGGTCCCGTGCGCGAACGCATTGCCGACGTTGGCCATGTGGATGCCGAGATCGACGCCGTCCGGGCGTCGCCTTGGGCTCCGCGCCCGTCACCGTCGAGCTTCGGCGCCCGGGGACCGGGCACGTCGATCTCGACCGCGATTGCCGCGCTGGAACCGGACTGCCATCGAGAAACCGGCTTGCCCGGCCGCGGCCTTGTTCGCCGCGGTGTCGGCGGCCGACAGCGGTACCGAGGCGCTGACGCCGGCGAGATACTGCCCGGGCGTCGGCGTCGGCGGGCACGTGCACCGTGAACGGGATGTCGCGGCGCTTCGTTCGGGTGCGAGCGTGACCTGCGGGACTCGAGACCACGATCCAACGCGAGGTCAGCGCCTTGGCGCTGCCGGGCTTGGGCCGAGCTGCACGCCGGTCAGCTCGCCGGTGATGGCGTCGACCGCCTCGACCATCGCGGTAACCGGATGATCGTTGGGGTTGCTCACCCGGATGCTCTGGGTGATCGTGGCACCGGGATTCGCGTCGAGCAGGTAGAAGTGGCCCGGCGCGAGACTTGCGAGCCCGGCGACGGCGTCGCCGCCGACGACGTCTCCGAACTTGCCGGCGGCGGCCGGTGCGATCGCACCCGCCGACACGATGAAAGCGGTCGCCATGAAGACGACCGCACGGCGTGCCCGCCGCATCTCGATGCCTCCCGGGTATTGCTGTTCGGATAGGCGGAGGCGCCGGCCCGAGCCCAGGGCCCGAACCGGCGCTTCCTAGCCCGACCTAATCGGCAATCACGGGGTGTTCACGATGGCAATCGTCGCCGTCGATGGTGTACGCACCCGCCACCGCGTTCGCCGGGACGACCAGCTTCAGGATCTGGGGCGAGACCAGGTAGGTACCCATGCCGGCCACCTTGTCAGTGCCGTCGGGACCGATCGGAGCACCACCGTTGTGGGTCAGGTCGGCGGGGTCGGCATCGACGATCTTCTTCGCCGTGGTGAAGTCGACGTTCGGGTTCGACCAGACGCCGCCCATCAGGCGAGTCGGCGTTGCCCGCAGCCACGACCGGGGCGTTCATCTCGACGCCCGCCGCCGGGACGATGTTCGCCGGGGTGCCGCCGTCGGTGAAGTTCGGGACGAGGAGCGAGACGCTCCAGCCCGCACCGGTGCCCGAGTCGTCGATGACCGTGAACGGGGCGATCACAGCGCTGGTGAGCTGCGGCGTGCCGTTCATGGTGACGTTGTTGAAGTTTCCAACCGTCGGGTAGATCGTGCCGCCGGCGACCGCGGTGTCGAACCGAGGTCCGGTACCGGCGTTGATCGTGAACCCGGGGGTGCTGTTGTTGCTGTGGTCGTCAGCGGAGGCCGTGCCCACGCTGACCGCAGCGACGAGCGTTGCTGCCGCCGCCGCTGCGAAGAGCTTGGTCTTCATGGACATGGTGGTGATTCCTTGGGTCGCCGCTCGGCCTCCATACCGGGCAGTGGGGCTGAGATCGGCCCGCTTTTTCGGACCCTTGAGCGGAACGTGATGCCAACGGGCAACGACGTGGCGGAAATCACCACTGTGAGCAGTGTGGTTACTGAGGCCTGCCGCGATCGGTGAGACAGAAGATTTTCCGCGCCGTTCGCCCGCTCTCGACCGGCTTCGCGCGGTTATCGGCCAACTAACGCGTCAGCCACGGCCCGAGCTTGGGCGCGGGCTTCGGCGATGCCCACCACCACGATCACACCCGCGTCCGCGAAGGTCGCACGTGAGCAATCGGGCGCCGTTGGCCGACGCGATGTGCCGCGCCGAACGCACGCCGCGGCGACAGGCTGACCGAGCGCGAGACCGTCGGCCGCCGCGAGTGCGGCCGCGTCGGCGGCATTTTCGGCCCGCGACTTCTCGACGACCGCGCCGCCCAGGTGTGCCAGCGCCATGCAGAGGAGGAACGCGACCCGACGACCGCCATCATGAGCAGGCTGACGTTGCCCCGTTCGGTTCGATCAATACGGCGCGACCCCGAGCGCCTCATGGGGTCTCGACGCGCATGACGGAGTGACCGTGCAACGTGATGTCGGGAAGCAGCGCACCGATGAGCGGCAGGTGCGGTGTGCGATACGTAGGTGATCGCAACCTCGACGGGATCGCCGACCGGCCCCCGGCGCACGATCCGCACGGCCGCGCCGGAGAGATCGCGCGTGCGCGGCCGCGGCGACGGGTGCGGGATCGTCGGCTGACGGCGGCTTCCCGAGTCGCGTCGCGTGCCGCGTGCACGACGAGGATCTCGTCGCGGCCGACGAGCGCGACCTGGAACAAGCAGCATGAGCATCGCGAAGCACAACGGCAGCGACGAGCGCGAACTCCACGGTTGCCTGACCACCCTCTCGTTGGCCTCTTCTGTGGCGTTGGCCGGAACGCGCGCGTGAGCGCGCGTCCCGACCACCCGCGAACGGGAACGACATCAGATGATGCAGCAGGCCGTGAACGACCGTGTCGAACAGGCCGCCGATGAGGTTGGTGTGCTTCGCCCACGTGAGGACGAGCCCGGCGATGGCGGCGGCCGAGATCATCACGAGCGCGTATTCGGCGGTGCTCTGGCCCGACTCCGAACGATCGGTGCGGCGCAAGCAACGAGCAGCAGGGCGTTGGAGATCAATGCAACACGTACGACCTCCCAAGGTCGACGGACGCACGCGACGCGTGCGAAAACGAATGCGGGGAAGGCGGGCCGCGTCAGCGGATGATGCCGGCGACGACCGCCGGCACCACGGTGAGGAGCGCAAAGGCGGGCAGGATGCAGCCCACGAGCGGGAAGCAGAGGCGGACCGGAACGGTCCGGGCCCGAGCTTCGGCGCGGCGCCGTAAGTCGGCGCGCAGTTCGGATGCGAGCCGCGACGAGCGCGGGCGCGGCCGGCGACCCGAGCCGCGCGCTCGTCCGCAACGTGTCGGCGAGCCCACGGGTCGCCGGCGATCGCCGGCCCATCTCCCGTAACGCATCGTCGAACGACTGACCCGATCGCGCACGCCCGCACGGCCGCGTCGAGCTCGCGATGCGACGAGCGGCGGCGACCAGCGGGCGCCGAGCTGCGACCGCGAGATACGGAGTGTGCCCGGCCGCGACACCGACCCCGACGAGATCGACCGCCACGGCAACCTGGCGCGCGAGCTCGTCGTCGACGCGCCGCTCGCCGGCGCGATCGCCCGGGACCGCGCAGCACGCGGCCGAGCGTGCGGAGCGGCGGGAACTGCGCGACCCGCGCCCGAGCCCACGCGACCGCGCGCCGCGCCGGGTGCGGACCGCGTCCGCGCCGCGGCGCGAGGCGCTGCGCACGGTCGGCGGCCGCGAGTCCGCGGGCGAGCGCGAACGAACGGCAGCATCGCGATCACGCCCCAGGCCGTTGCGAGCAGGCCGATCACGATCGACTCCCGCTGCGCACGATGCTGCGCATCCACCACGCGCCGAGCGCCTTCCAGACCCAGACCCGCGAACGAGGCACACCCGCCCGAACAGCGTGCCCGTGAGAACGTGCAACGCGTGCGGATCGACCACCGCCGACCACGCGATGTAGACGACGGGCGCGCCGCCGACGACGAACGCCGACATCCGCGCCTGCGACGACAATGCGCGCGCTTCGGCCGCGACACCGAGGCGATCGCGCAACGAGGTGGCCAGGCCGTCGAGCGCGTCAGCGGACCGACCCCCGACCGTCGAGCACATCGCCAGCGCGCCCGCGGACGCGTCGACCCCCGCGACGCCGCGCTCCTGCCGACCACGCGGCCAATGCCTCGACCGACCGACGCGCCGAGCCGTACCCGCGTATCGATGCGCAGCCATGTCAGGGGCGAGCGCGCTCTCGCCGCGCCGCGACCGCCCCGATCGCGGTCGCGACGGTGCCGCCCGACCGCAGCTCCGACGCCACGAGCTCGAGCGTCTCCGGTACCGCGACCGCGATGCGGCGGCGCTCGGCGCTCGTGCATCGTGAGCACCCCGACCGGGAGCGCCGACGACGACCAACCCGACCAACCCCACCGCGATCTGCGGCCCGCCGAAGCCGAGCCCGACCACCCCGGCGACGAGCGTCGGACCACGCCCACGTCGATAGCGCGCGACCCGCGCGCCACCTCGATCGCGGCGGCGTCGAGGGCGTGCTCCACGCGAGCGCGCAGCCACTCCGGCATCCGCCGAGCTCGTGCGGGCGCGATCCGATCGCAGCCGATCCGCGACCGCGTACCGGCGCGCGGCCGCGCGAACGAACAGCGCGAGCGTGCAACCCGACGACCGCCGACGATCACGACCATGCACGCGTGCCACTCCCGGTCGAGGTCGATCTCGGTGCGCCGGGCGGGCCGGACCGGCGCCGCGCACGGCAACCAGCCGCTCGTCTGGCGCGTCGAGCAGCGCGCGCGTGGTCGGCGCCGCGTCCCATGCCGAGCTCCGCCAGCCGCGACGATCACGCGCCGCCCGTCGCGGCCCGCGCCGCACCTGCACGATCGCGTCGATCGCCGACATCAGCTGGCGCCGGATGGCCGGCAACGGCAGGAGAACGTCGGCGCCGAGCGCCAGCGTCTCGATGCGAGCGAGCGCATCGTCCGGGCTGTTGGCGTGCACGGTCGAAAGCGAGCCGTCGTGACCGGTGTTGCACGCCTGGAGCATGTCGAGCGCCTCGCCCCCGCGGACCTCGCCGACGATGATCCGGTCGGGACGCATGCGCAACGCGCTCCGCACGAGCTCGCGCACGCTGACCGCGCCGGTTCCTTCGGCATTCGCGGGCCGCGCTTCGAGGCGGACGACGTGCGGTTGCTCGAGCCGCAACTCGGCCGTCTCCTCGATCGTGACGATCCGTTCCGTCGGGTCGATCGCACGCGCCAGCGCGTTGCAGCACGTCGTCTTGCCCGAGCTCGTCGCGCCCGACACCACGATGTTCCAACCGGCGCGGACCAGCGCATCGAAGAACGCGCGCCGCGTCGGGCTCGACGCCGAACGCCGTCGAGCGGAACCGCGCGCGCACCGAACCGCCGGATCGACACGCACGGACCGTCGGGCGCGAGCGGCGGCAGCACGGCATGGAGCCGAGAGCCGTCGGTGAGCCGGGCGTCGACCATCGGCGACGCGCGATCGAGCCGCAGACCGAGCGGCGCGATCACCCGCTCGACGACCCGCACGATCGTGGCGGCATCGATCTCGCACGACGACCGGGAACGATGCGGCCGGCGCGCTCGATGTAGACGCGATCGGGGCCGTTCACCATGATCTCGGTGATCGACGGATCGGCGAGCAATGGTTCGAGCGGGCCCGAGTCCGCCGACGTCGTCGACCAGCTCGTCGAGCACGACATCGGCGGTCGCGACCGCGAGCAGCGGCGCCTCTTCCCGCAACATGCGCGCGAGCCGGGCCCGCAGCTCGGGCCGGTCGAGCAGCGCCGGGATCGAACGGCGCGTCGAGCAGGCGCCGATGCAACGTGTCGCGCAGATCGCCGTCCCGGATCGCGAGCGCCGCGTCAGCCGCGCGCGCGGCTCACGCGGCCTGCTCGTCACCGAAGCAGCCGACGCGGAGCAGCGCGTGGTGGAGCGGTCGGCCGAGACTGTCGGGCAGCCGGGTCGGCAGCACACCCGGCGTCGACCGCGCGCGCGATCGACGTGCGGGCCGGGATCGTCGCGAGCACCGGGAGGCCGAGCACGTCCTCGACGTCGGGCGCGCCGAGCGACCGGCCGTGCTCGTCGATCAGGATCGCACCGATGGCGTCGGTGATCGCGGGATGCCGAACCGCGCGCCGCAGCCCGAGGTAGCAACCGCGCACGACGACGATGCCGACGCCCGCGACCTCGGCGAACGCCGGCGCCGCGGGATCGTCGAGCCGACCGAGGTCGCACACGCCGGGACGCGGGTCGGCGTCGAGCGCGACCGCGAGCGCGGCGCCCGCTTCGGGCATCGGCGGGCGGCGCCGTGCACGTCGCCCGCGGGGAGCAGCGTCGAGCCGCGGCGCGACGTCGACCGCGAGATGTTCGAGCGCGTCGGCGGGCGCGCCCGGCCCGGCCCGCATCCAGTCGAGCAGTCCCGGAACGGGATCGTGCGCGAGGCCGAGCACCGCAGGTTGATCGCCGGAGAGATCGATGATGCGCGCGTCGGTTTCCCGCGCGAGCACGAGCGCGGACGCGGCCGCGATCACCGAAGTGCCGGAGCCGCCTTTCGGCGACCAGAAGCACACGAGCATGGAAACGTCTCCCCACGTCGGGGCGCACCGGCGAGTGCACGCGGTGCGCAACAACTCGACGGGGAAGGCGAGGGGGAAGGAAGAGCGCACGTTAGGTGTGCGACGCCTGGAGTTCAAGGGGTCCGACGAGAACGCGAACTCCGGAACGTAGGCTTCGCGCTCGTGGAAGCCGCGTTCTTCGATCTCGACAAGACCGTGATCGCCACGAGCTCGGTCATGGCGCTTGGGCGGAACCTTCTATCGCGACGGCCTGATCTCGAAGCGCACGATCGTGCGCGGGCTGTACGCGCAGGTCGTGTATCTGCTCGTCGGCGCGGACGACAACAAGATGGAACGCATGCGCGAAGCGATGCTCGCGTTGACGAAGGGTTGGGATCAGCAGCACGTGAAAGAGCTCGTGCGCGAGACGCTCGACGTCGTGCTCACCCCGATCATCTACGCCGAAGCGCTCGAGCTGATCGAGGAGCACCGCAAGGCCGGACGCAAGACGGTCATCGTCTCGTCGTCACCGGCGGAGACGGTCGAGCCCATCGGCGAATACCTCGGCGTCGACGACGTGATCGCCGACGCGCGCCCGGCTCGACGAACGCGGGCGTTACACCGGCGAGCTCGAGTTCTACGCGTACGCGGCGCACAAAGCCGACGCGATCCGCGAGATGGCTGTAGCCGAAGGCCTCGATCTCGCGTCGTCGTATGCGTACTCCGACTCGATCACCGATCTCCCGATGCTCGAGCTCGTCGGCAATCCGGTGGCGGTGAATCCCGATCGCGAGTTGGCGCGCATCGCGCGTGAACGCGACTGGGAATCCGTTACTTCCAGCGCCCCGTCCGCCTCCGCGACCGCGTGCCCGTTCCGCCAAAGGGTCCGACGCTCGCGGTCGGCGGCGTCGCCGTCGCGGCCGGGACCGCGGTTGGCGTGTACGTGTGGCTGCGCAAGCGCTCGGCGACGAAATGAAAAAGGGCGTGTGTGAGAAGTCGTTGCGACTCCTCACACACGCCCTTCACGTTCGAGAACTCAGGCTTCGCGCACTTTCTTGGCGATGACCGCACCGAGCGCGACGAGCACGAGGAGCAACAGCAACTTCTTCACGACCAACCTCCTGCTGACGACGTCGATCCGACCTTAGCGGGCTCGCCCGGACATCGCCTCGGGTGGCCTGCGCTGAGGTCGGATCGGGTGGAAAGAACAGGGCTTGCCGGCCGGTCGGAGGCTGGGCGGGTGGATGGTGCTTCCGGCCGGCCGGCAAGCTCCCGGTCAGGTGTCGCTGCCCACATTGGGGCGGCGATCGTTCTGGGAACCGACGAACGGGGGAAACACTCCGCAGCCGCCGGTTGGGTTTGGCGATCGGTACGAAGACCGTGAAATTCAGTGCGGAAGTGCGTCGGTCCGGACGAGACGTCCGTTCTTGACCTGCACATCTATGCGAGAACGAACTTCTCCGCCCCGCCAGAATCTCACGTCGATTTCGTGGTCGGACGCCCGGAAGACGTCCTTGTAGTAGCCGTCGTAGGGCGAGGCGTCGAGCAGCCGGAGCCGACCGTTCACGAAGTTGAACGTGATCGTTCCGCCCTTCGAGTGGTACACCGTGCCGAACAGCGGCCGGGAAGGCGAAGGGATGGTTGTGGGCGGTCCACCGGGGCTGTGCCCACCACCCGTCGTGGGACTGGGCCCGGGCCCCGGACTCGGGACGGTGGTGACGACCGGGGCCGGCAGCGTGACCGACGACCCGGGACCACTCGACGACCCGGGACCGCTCGACGAGCCGACGCCGCGGTTCGGGCGCGTCGTGGTCGGCGTCAAGGCCGTAGTGGGCGTGCTCGTCGGCACCGTGCGCGGAACGGTGGAGGTCGATGGCGCGGACTTGTGCGCACGCTTCTTCGGCGTCGGTGTCGTGGTCGAGGGCGAGCTGACCGAAACGTGGGTGTGCTGCGACTGCGGTGCCGCGAGCGCGGCAACGCCGCCGACGACCAACAACGCCGAGAGCAGACCGCCGGCTTTGACGACCCGGCGCCGCGTGCGCGCCCGGCGAAAGCGCGGGCGCAGCGCGGCGAGCGTTTCGTCGTCGCCGGCGACATTGGGTGCGAGCGCGGAAAGCCCGCTCGACAACGCGCGATCGATGCTCTCGAACGGGTCGTCGGGAATCATGACTGCGGCTCCAAGGCGCCGCGCAACGTGGCCCGAGCCGCGTGCAGGTGGTACTTCACGGCGCCTTCACTCAGGGCCATCGCATCCGCGATCTCGCTGACGCTGAGATCCTCGACATAGAAGAGAGCGGCCGCGATGCGTTGCTGGGTCGGGAGCTCGCTCAACAAGGCCGCGAGCTCACTCGGCTCCGAAGGCGCGGCCGCAACCATCGGCTGTTCCAAACGCAAGCGGCCCATTGCCCGTCCGCCGCGCTCGAGCTTGCGGAAGTGATCACGCATCCGGTTGACGGCGACATGGCGAATCCAACTGACGGGATCATCGAGCCGAGAGACCCGGCTCCAACGAACGAACGCGCGCATGAACGCGTCCTGCACGCAGTCGGCAGCAACCTCTCGGTCACCGGCTGCAACCGCGAGCGAACGCACCATCGGACCAAAACACCGCCTGAACGTGTCGTCGAAATCCAAGGAGCGGTCCGGCGCCGCCTCCTGGCCTTCTTCCATGCCTAGACACCTAACACGCTCGGCCGGGTCCCGCGGTTTGGTCTCCGGCGCCGAACCTCCATAGCACCAGAAGAAACGGCCCGTCCGCGAACGGCCCCGTAGAACCCCCGTGGATAGGGGCTTCGGAGTCAGCCGGCGGGTGCGAACGGTGCCACGGGCGTGAGGATCCCGGGTCCGTCGAGGGTGCGAACCAGCACCAGGCGCCCACCAACCAGGCGATACAGGCCGGGCGAACCGAGCGCGGGCCGTGTGCCGGGCACGGCGGCGACCGGGGTCGCAACCACGTACATCGCGGTCGGCGTCGGCACGATCTCGGCGATCGACCAGTGGTCGGCGCCCGCGAAGATCGACACGGGTCGAGCCGAGGTTGCCGGGTCGTAACGCTCGATCGTCTGCGCCGATACGCCCCGGGCCAACGCGAACAGTCCGCCCGGTCCGAAGGCCAGCGTCTCCGACTTCACGGAATTCGGCGAGAACACGCGGTCGGTGCCGCTCAGCGCGAGCGGCGCGCCCAGTTCGGAAGGAACGTCGATACGCCCTACTCCCGCGCACCCTTGCGCCGGACAACTCGTGACCGCGAGGTACGAGCCGTCGGGCGACCACCGCAGGCTGGTTACCGCACCGATCGGCAGCGTCGACGTCTCGAAGGTCGCGACGTCGACCACCGCGATCTCACCCTGGGCGCCGGCCTTCACCGGTGCGCATTGACCGTCGGAAAGATCGCCGGCGCCGTAGAGCGCGAGTCGCGTTCCGTCGGGGCTGACGTCGAAGGCCATCGCCTTGGTCACGATCTTCGACGAGTTGCCGTCGATGTTGGCGCGCACCACTTCGCCGCACGCCTGCGTGCCGGCCTTCGTCGCCAGGTACCAGATGGCGCGGTGGTCGGCCGTGACGCGCGCGTAGGTCACGGCGCTGCCCTTCGGTGCCGTCACCATCGTCGCGGTCTGATGGCCTGACGAGTCGAGCGAGATCACGTACCGGTCGTCGCGACGACAACATGACCGTGCCCGGTTGCAAGGAGTCTCGGACCGGAGGCGCAGCAGGATGGGTCGTCGACGACGACTCGATGCGAACCCCGCCGCCGCCACCCGACTTCGCTACCACCGCCGCGGTCGCCGCGGCCACGACAACCACTGCCGCGACCGCGAGCAGCACGCGGAGACGGGCCGCACGCGTGTGCCGGCGCCAGCGCTGCACCTGGAGCTCGAGGTCGACCGGCGGCGTGAGCTCGTCGGCGACGGTGTCGCCCAGCTCGCGCAGGCGATTCGCGAGCTCGTTCCTCGAGCACGTCACGCATCGCGGAATCCCTCGCGCAGCTTGGCGAGTCCCCCGCGACAGCAGCGACTTCACGGTTCCGAGCGGGATGTCGAGGATGCGGGCGATGTCCTCGTGCGAAGCGTCGTTGTAGTAGCGCAACACGATCGCGGCGCGCTGGCGCATCGGGAGTCTGCGCAGCGCGATGAGCAAGGAGTCGCTCGCCACGACGTCGACGGGATGCACGACGAGCGCGGTCAGGTCGACGGTCCGCTCGTGCCGCGCCACCACCTGTTGGTGACGGAAGTGCGACTTGGCGAGGTTGGCGACGGCGCGCGTGAGGTACGCGGCGAACGCGTCGGGCTCGCGCAACGTGTCGAGCTTGGCCGCGACCCGCACGAACGCCTCTTGCACCAGATCCTCGGACAACTCGCGCTCACCGGTGAGCATCAGCGCGAACCGCAGCGCCGCGGGCGCGTGGGTGCGATACAGCCGGTCGAGCAGCACCTCGTTGCGGACTGCCAATGGGGCGACCGTCTGCACGACTTCCAGACGCTCGACCCGCCGCTGCGAGTTTCACATTTCTGAGCAGAACGCCGAACGCCCGGGCCGAAGCCCGGGCGTCAGGACGAACATGGTCGGAAAAGGGCTCAGACCGCGAGCAGGTCGCGGGCGCCGGTGTCGGCGCTCGGGTGCCGCAGCTTCGACATCGCCCGGGCCTCGATCTGGCGGATGCGCTCCCGGGTGAGGTTGAAGTACTCGCCCACCTCTTCGAGGGTGCGGGGCTCGCCCCGGTCGAGACCGAAGCGCAAGCGCCAGGATCTGACGCTCACGCTCGTCGAGCGGTGCGAGCAGCTTCTCGATCTCGGCCGGCAGCAACGCGGTGGCGGCGACCTCGAACGGCGACTCGGCCGAGCGGTCCTCGACGATGTCGCCGAGCTCGGCGTCGCCGTCTTCGCGCAGCGGCTCCGACAGCGAGAGGGGCTCGGCCGCGAAGCGCAGGGCCTCGGTGACCTTGTCCTCGGGCATCTCGACCTCGGCCGAGAGCTCCGAGAGCGTCGCGGGGCGGCCGAGCTTCAGCTCGAGGCGCGAACGCGCCTTCTGCAGGCGGGCGAGCGTGTCGCCGGCGTGTACAGGGAGGCGGATCGTGCGACCCGTGTTCGCGATGCCGCGGGTGATCGCCTGGCGGATCCACCACGTGGCGTACGTCGAGAACTTGAAGCCCTTGCGCCAGTCGAACTTCTCGACCGCGTGCATCAGGCCGAGGTTGCCCTCTTGGATGAGGTCGAGCAGCGGAAGACCGGACGCCTGGTACTTCTTGGCGATCGAGACGACGAGCCGCAGGTTCGACTGCACGAACGTCTGCTGGGCGTCGTCACCGTGGCGGGCACCGCGGCGCAGCTCGCGCTTCTTGGCCGGGGTGAGGCCCTTGGCGGCCGTACAGCTGCTCGCGAGCGGCGTTGCCCTTTTCGATCTGCTGCGCCAGGCGGACTTCGTCGTCCTTGGTGAGCAGTGGGTACTGCCCGATATCGGTCAGGTACAGCCGGACGAGGTCTTCCTCGTCCCGCTCGACTCGCTCCTTCGCCAACCGATCAATCCTTCGTTCGGACAGCCGTCATCAGAAGTTCTTCGGACCGACACCCCGTAGCCCCGCCGGCTCCGTGCCCCCACCCCGTGCTCTGTACGATAACCACCCCGTCAAGCGGTCCCACGGGCCCGGACAGAGGCGACGGTGCCCGGTCCGGTCGAGCCCCGAAACGACACCGAGCCGACCGGTGCCGACGCGGCCCCGGTCGAGATCGCGGTGCTGACCTGCACCTTCGACGCCCGCCCGGGCGCCGAGGAAGCGCTGCTCGCGCGCGCTCTCGCGCTACGTGGTGCTGACCCGGCAGGAGCCGGGGTGCCGCAACGTCGATCTTGTGGCATCCGTCACCACGGCGGGCGCTTCCTGGTGATCGAGAAGTGGGAGTCGGCCGCGGCAACGGTGCAGGCGCACCTCGACTCCCCGCTCATGACCGAGATGGCGCAGGCCGCGATGCAGCGCGGTCGCGACGAAACCCGCGATCGACCTCTACGACGCCATCTCCGCCTACGACCTCGAGCTGAAGGCGACCTCGAGTGAGGTCGGCTAGCTGTTGCGCAGGAGGTCGACGGGGACCTTCGACGGCCCGCGGTCGAGGGCGCCCGTCTCCTTGCAGATCTCCCGGATGCCCGTCCCAGGTGATGTGCTCGGCGTTCCAGCAGCGGTCGAACGCGGCGTCGGCGACGTCGGTGAAGCCGTGCTGGAGGCGGAAGTCGTAGAGCTGACGCGGCCGGCGCACGTCGAGGCCGAGGCGGCCCGCCCGGCCGACCGCGTAGGCGTCCCAGGCCGCCCGCTCGCCCCGGAGAGCTCGGCGTCGAGCGGGGCGGCGGCGAAGTCGTCCGAGAGGCGGTCCTTGGCCCGCAGCACCATGACCGCGAGGTCGAGTGCGGGCCTGGTCGGCCGAGAAGTGCGTCGGCCGCTTGTTGTCCTCGAAGTTGCCGCCCGAGATCCACAGCACGATCCGCCCGTCGACGACGTCCGACATGTGACCGGTCAGCGGCGCGAACAGCTCCTCGTCGACGTTCAACACGATGTCGACGTCGGCGGGAACCGGCGAGCGCCGCCGCCTCCTCGAGCAGCGCCGCTGATCTCGGCCGCGTCGTACGCGACGAGCGTGAACGGATCGGGCGTGACGGTGATCGTGCTCACGAACCGAACTGTCGGCTCACGAACCCTGGGCCGACGCGTCGAGCGCGGCGGTGGCCGCCTCCGCCATCTCGCGGGCCTGCTCGGTCGACTCGCGCGCGAGCGCGGCGAGCGAGTCGTTCTCGTCCTCGGTGAAGCCGGCGAGCCGGCGGAAGTCGCGGGCGAGCTGGATCGGGTTCTCGTCGTCCTCGCCGCGGAAGCCGCCGAGGTTGAAGATCGTGTCGACGGTGCGCTGGAACTCGAGCGCCCGCTCGCGCCGCTCGGGGTCGGTCTCGGTGAGGCGGCGCAGCCAGTCGGAGCCCATCTTCACGTGGGTGACCTCGTCGGCGAGCATCCAGTCCTCGCAGAACTCGAGGATCGGGTCGCCGGACTCGTCGCCGAACTCCTTCATCGAGCTGAACACGTCGATCGCGAGGCCCTCGAGCGCACGGTTCACGCCGCAGAGCCGCAGGACCGGGTCGGGGTTGCACGCGGCCGCGAAGAGGAACGTCGACTCGGTGTACTCGCCGATCTCGGTGCCCATGTGGTCGCCGAGCTTGATCGAGATCTCGCAGTGCCGCGACTCGTCCCAGCACTGGCGCGCCATGTCGAGCTTCAGCTGGAACGGCGCGGTCTCGTCGTCGAAGTCGAAACAGGTGCGACCCGCGCCCTCGAGCGCCTGGATCTCGCCGACGAAGATGCCGTGCATCAGCGAGCGGGAACGCTCGCCCGCGGCCGGCCGGTCGATGCCCATCTTGGCGGGGCCGGTGTTGCGCTGCGCGACCTTCGGGCCGCGCGGGTCGAAGATGCGATCCTCGATCTTCGTGCGCACGAAGCGCTCGTCGCGGGCCAGTTCGGATTCCGGGAGCATCTTCTTCATGAGACGCCGACCTCCTCGCACCGTTCGCCCAGGCTACCGGGGCCGGCGATGCCGCCCGACGCCAGATACAGCTTCTCCAGCTCGGCCTGGCGGCGGCCCGGCCCGCTCCACTTTCTCGGGCGTATCGATCAGCGACTGGAGCAGCATCTCGCCGTCGCGCCAGTCCTCGAACTCGTCCTGGAGCGCGAACTTCAGCGAGCGGATCGTCGGCGCGTCGGTGATCGTGCTCGTCCCGTTGAGGTGGTACGTGTACACCGCGATGAACCGCGGGATCAGCACGCGGTAGACGCCGACGAGCTTCTCGATCGTGTGCTCGGGCGCCTCGGGCTCGCGGACCGCGTCCATGAACGTGACGAACTCGTCGTTCGGCGGCACGGTCAGGCGGTCGGGGTTCATCTCGCGCAGCTCGGGCAGCCGCTTGTGCCACAGCTCCGCGTGCCAGGCGTGGTGGTAGGTGTGCCGGCCGAGCACGAGCTTCACGTCGAGCTCGGGAACCGTGGCGACCCAGCCGCCGAGCACCTCGAACAGCCGCATCTCGGCCCACTTGTAGTTGCCGACCCGGCGCGCCGACTCCTCACCGTGAAGAGCCCGGGCAGCTCGCGGCGGTCCCAGGGGGCGAACGGCGCGCGCGGCTTCGGTGCTTCCGTCATCGGGGCGATTCGTCATCGCGCCTTGACCGATCGGTCAACCGGTGCTTGACCGGTACGGTCAAGCAGCCCGGTCGGCCCGCCACGACCGCGATTCGGCGATGACGATGCCGAGCAGGATCACGCCGCGCCGATGTAGCCCGACACCCCGAGGCGCTCGCCGACCCAGAAGCCGATGATCCCGGCGACGACCGGCTCGAACGTGCAGGATCACCGCGGCCCGTGCCGGCTCGACGAAGCGCTGCCCCCACAGCTGGAGTGTGAACGCAACGCGCTGCAGCACACACCGGTGATCGCGGCCGCGACGAGCACCTGCGTCGGTGACGTGGCCGAGTCCGCCGACACCGCGACGACCGGGACCGCGAGCACGGCGAGCACGACGAGCTGACCCGCGGTGAGCGCGAACGGGTCGAAGTGTTGGGTGAAGTACGAACCCATCAGGATCCAGACGCCGAAGAAGAACGCGCACGCGAGCGTGAGCGCGTCGCCGGAGTGCAGGCGCAACGTCGCGCCTTCGAGCAGGAACAGGCCGACGACCGCGCACACCGACCGCGATCGACGACGTTGCAGCGACGGGCGGCGCCGCGTCACGCGATCTCGAGCAGCGGCGTGAACACCACGAACAGGCCCGTGATGAACGCGGAGTTCGACGTGGTCGTGCGCTCGAGCCCGGCGTTCTGGAACCAGTAGCCCGCGAACCCGACGACACCGAACGCGAGCACCGCGAACGAGGAAGTCCTTGAACCGCAGCGACGCGCGCGCGGTCGACGGCCCGCGCCAACCGTTCCGGATCGCGAACGGGACGCAGCACGACCGCGCCGATCGCGAACCGCAAGAGGATGAAGCCGACGGGCGTGACGTCGTCGAGCGCGTTCTGCACGAGCTTGAACGTCGCGCCGTACGCGATCGTCGCCGCGATCAACGCGAGCTCGGGGACGAGCGGCCGCGCGGTCTCCCACGTGAGCGGGATCGTGCCCGCTCACGCGTCCGGCTCCACTGCTCAACCGGGCCAGCGGTTGGTGATCGGGAGCCGGCGGTCCTTGCCGAACGCCTTGGGCGACACCCGCACACCCGGCGCGGCCTGGCGGCGCTTGTACTCGTTGCGATCGACCATGCGCGCGACGCGGCGCGTGAGATCGGCGTCGTGGCCGCGCGCGATCAGCTCGACGACCGAGAGGTCGTCTTCGACGTAGCCCTCGAGGATCGGGTCGAGCACGTCGTACGGCGGCAGCGAGTCGGAGTCGAGCTGGCCGGGCGCCAGCTCCGCCGACGGCGGCTTCTCGATGACCGTGCGCGGGATCACCTCGCGGCCCGGCGCGCTCGTTGAGGTCGTTGCACAGCGCGTAGACGAGCGTCTTCGGGAACGTCCTTGATCACCGCGAAGCCGCCGGCCATGTCGCCGTAGAGCGTGGCGTAGCCGGTCGCCATCTCGCTCTTGTTGCCGGTCGTGAGCACCATCCAGCCGAACTTGTTCGAGATCGTCATGAGCACGTTGCCGCGGATGCGCGCCTGCACGTTCTCCTCGGCCAGACCCGGCATCGGTGTCCTTCGAACATCGGCTGCGAGCATCGACTCGAACGCCGCGTGCGCGGCTCGATGGGAACGGTGAACGTCTCGATCCCGAGGTTCGTCGCGAGCGCGCGTCGGCGTCGGAGACGCTGTGGTCGCTCGAGTAGCGCGACGGCATGAGCACGCCCGACACGTGCTCGGCGCCGAGCGCGTCGACGGCGATCGCGGCGACGAGCGCGGAGTCGATGCCGCCCGACAGCCCGATCACCACGTCGGTGAAGCCGTTCTTGCGCACGTAGTCGCGCGTGCCGAGCACCAGCGCCTCGTAGACCTCGTGCACCGGCTCGAGCATCGGTTCGATCCGCGGCGGCGACGCGCGCGTCGGGCGGACGGCGCTCGGAGACCGGGATCTCCGGGAGCGGCAGCGCCTCGACCCGACCGCGCGGATCGAGCTGGCGCTTGTGGAACGCGGGACGCACGTCGAGGTCGACGACGAGCAGATCCGCCACGAACTGCTTGGCACGCGCGATCGAGCGCGCCCTGCTCGTCGAACACGAGCGACGCGCCGTCGAACACGAGCTCGTCCTGGCCGCCGACGAGGTTCGCGTAGACGATCGGCACCGACGCGTCGGCCGCACGCGTCGCGAGCATCGTCTCGCGCTCGACGAGCCGTTGCGCGTAGTACGGCGACGCGTTGAGGTTGACGATGAGCTCGGCGCCGCCCGCGGCCTCGGCGAGGATCGGACCGGTCGGGCTCCACGCGTCTTCGCAGATCGAGACGCCGACCTGCACTCCGGCGATGTTGAACAGCGGCAGCGGCTCGCGCGGCGCGACGAAGTAGCGCTGCTCGTCGAAGACCGCGTAGTTCGGCAGCAGCTGCTTGCGGTAGACGCCGTAGCACGCGGCCGTTCGCGCACACCGCCGCCGCGTTGTGGAGGTCGCGGCCCGGGCTCGGGGAAGCCGATGACCGCCGCGGCCCGCGCGGTGCGCGCCGCGATCTTGTCGAGCGTCTCGACCGCCTGCGCGACGAACGCGGGCCGCAGCAGCAGGTCTTCGGGCGGGTAGCCGGTGACGGTGAGCTCGGGGAACACGACGAGGTCGCAACCGGCGGCCTCGGCCTCGCTCGTAGGCCTCGAGAATGCGGGCCGCGTTGCCTTCGAGATCGCCGACGACGACGTTCAGCTGGGCGGCGGCCACCCGGAAGCGCGGCATCGGCCCAGGATACGAGGGCCGGTCGCGGTGCGCGACACTCGATCCCGATGACTCGGTGGGCGCTGCCGTGACCAAGTGGGAGGGCGACGAGTACCAACGCCGGTTCGACGAGCTCGCCGCGAGCGGCGTCGACGTGCACGGCGAGGCCGACGTTCGTGATGCGGCTGCGAGCCCCGCGTCGGTGCTCGACGCCGGGTGCGGGACCGGGCGGCGTCGCGATCGAGCTCGCGCGCCGCGGGCGTCGAGGTCGTCGGTGTCGACGTCGACGCGTCGATGCTCGCAACGGCCCGCGCGAACGCGCCCGAGTATCGAATGGCACGAGCACGACCTGACGACCCTCGATCTCGGCCGGCGTGTTCGACGTCGTCGCTGCTCGCCGGCAACGTCCCGCTCTTCACTGCGCCCGGCACCCAGCCCGCGCTCGTCGCCGGCTGCGCCCGCCACGTCGCGGCCGACGGCGTCCTGATCGCCGGATTCCAACTCGGCCGCGGCTACGACATCGACGGCCTACGACACGCGATTGCGCGCGCCGCCGGGCTCGCACTCTCGCGACCGATTCTCGACCTGGGCGGCAGACCCGTTCCGGTCCGGACGACGGATTACGCGGTGTCGGTTCATCGCTTCGCGGATACCGATGACGACCGGAGTACCGTTCGGATCGCGGAACGTCGGTCCGTGTTCGGGAGGCTCTCGATGGGCGACGAGCCCTACGCCGCACTGTTGCCGTGGATGGTCTTCGCCGTCGTCGACCGCGCCCACGGCGGCGGTCCGCTGTGGGCCGGCATCGGCGCGCTCATCACCGCGGTCACCCTGCTCGCTGACGAGCTCACGCGGCGAGTCCGGCTCGCGCAACGTGATGGTGCTCGGCGCGATCGTCTGGTTCGGCGGGCTCGCGGTCGTCGGCCGCGCTGCACCGGTCCGAACACCGGCTTCCTCGCGCACGACGGCCGCGCGCTGTCGGCCGCTCGGCTTCGCGATCATCGCGTTCGGCGTCGCTCGCGTTCACGCCCGCGGTCGAGCACTACACGCGGCCGCACGTGCGGTCGAGCCGATGGGACGATCCGCGCGTTCCGATCGCGTCAACGTGCTCGATCACGCTGATCTGGGCGCACGACGTTCACCGGCATCGCGCTCGCGCACTTCGTCGGCACCTCGATGGGACACGCCCGAGGCGTTCACGGTCTTCAATTGGGTCGTCCCGATCGCGCTCGGCGGCGATCGCCGCGCACCGCACCCGGATCTGCTGGGAAGACTTCAACGACGACGACGATGTACGAGCCCGACCCGATGCGCGACCTCGCGCTCGACTGGGAAAGCTCGACCGTCGACCGCTCTGTCCCGTGTCCGACGTCGTGATCGGGGCGGCGCCGTAGCGCCGCCCCGATCGGTTTGACGAACCGCTCGTGTTCGGGTACTCGGACTAGCGCCAGCGTGCGCTGCAGCACGTCTCGGTGATGAGACGGGTCACGACGTACGGGTCCATGTTGGCGTTCGGGCCGACGGTCTTCGATGTAGCCCTTCTTGTCGATCTCGACCTGCCACGGGATGCGCACCGAAGCACCGCGGTTCGACACGCCGTAGCTGAACTCGTTCCACGGCGCAGTCTCGTGCGAACCGGTCAGCCGCAACTCGATGCCGTCGCCGTACTGCGCGACGTGCTCGGCCGCGTTCTTCCCGAGCGCCTCGCACGCGGCGATGATCGGGTCGTAGCCCTCACGCATCGACTTCGTCGAGAAGTTGGTGTGCGCACCGGCGCCGTTCCAGTCGCCGCTGACGGGCTTCGGGTCGAGCGTCGCCGTGATGCCGAAGTCTTCGGCGATGCGGTAGAGCAAGTCAGCGCGCCACCCACAACTGGTCGGAGACGTCGAGCGGCGACAGCGGGCCGACCTGGAACTCCCACTGGCCGGGCATGACTTCGGCGTTGATGCCGGAGATGCCGAGGCCGGCGGCGAGGCACGCGTCGAGGTGCGTCTCGACGACGTCGCGGCCGAACACCTCATCGGCGCCGATACCGCAGTAGTAGAAGCCCTGCGGCGCGGGGAAGCCGCCGCACCGGGAAACCGTGCGGGCGGCCTTCTTTGAAGAACGTGTATTCCTGCTCGATGCCGAACAGCGGCTCTTGGCCCGCGTACTTCTCGGCGACCGGCGTCGAGCAACGCCCGCGTGTTCGTCGACGTGCGGCGTCATGTCGGTGAGCAAGCACCTCGCTCATCACGAGGAGGTTGTCGCCGCCGCGGATCGGGTCCGGGCACGAGAACGACCGGCTTCAGCACGCAGTCCGAGGCCTTGCCCGGCGCCTGGTTCGTGCTCGAACCGTCGAAGCCCCAGATGGGCAGGTTCTTCGCGTCGTCCAGGATCTTCGTCTTCGAACGCAGACGCGGCGTCGGCTCCGTACCGTCGATCCAGATGTACTCCGCCTTGATGGCCACTGCTCGCTCCGATCTCCAGGGCGCGACTTCCGCCCGCTTGTGCCATGGCAGCTTTCAGCTGCGCGATTTCCCGGCCATTGCCCGATTGTGAACGCTCTGTTACCGCCCCCACCCGGCCTCGGAGACCCTAGGCGAGGCCCCGTAAACTCTCCACATGGAACGCCAGAACGAGTACGTGCTGCGCACCGTCGAGGAGCGCGGAGTGCGCTTCGTGCGCCTGTGGTTCACCGACGTGCTCGGGTTCTTGAAGTCGGTCGAGATCACCCCGGCCGAGCTCCAGACCGCGCTCGAAGAGGGCATGACCTTCGACGGGTCGACCATCGAGGGCTACAGCCGGATCCAGGAATCCGACATGCTCGCCCGGCCCGACGCCAACACCTTCGAGCTGCTCCCGACCGACGACGGCGACACCGCCATGGCCCGGATGTTCTGCGACATCTCGACCTTCTCCGGCGATCCGTTCGAGGGCGATCCCCGCCGCGTGCTGAAGCGCAACCTCGAAAAGGCCCGGGAGAAGGGCTTCACGTTCTTCGTCGGGCCCGAGATGGAGTTCTTCTACTTCCGCTCCGGCGGCGATGGTCGAGCCCCTCGACAACGCCGGCTACTTCGACCTCACCGCGCACGACCTCGGGTCGCGCCTGCGTAAGCAGACCGTGCTGCGGCTCGAAGCGATGGGCATCCCGGTCGAGTACTCGTTCCACGAGAACGGGCCGAGCCAGCACGAGATCGACCTGCGCTACACCGACGCGCTCGAGATGGCCGACAACGTGATGACGTTCCGGCTGATCGCCAAAGAAGTCGCGGCCGACAACGGCGTGTACGCCACGTTCATGCCCAAGCCGATCACCGGCGCGTTCGGTTCGGGGATGCACACGCACGTCTCGCTGTTCGAAGGCGACGTCAACGCGTTCCACGATCCCGGCGACGAATACGGCATGTCGAAGGTCGCCAAGCACTTCATCGCCGGTCTGCTCGTGCACGCCGACGAGATCTGCGCGATCACGAACCAGTGGGTCAACTCGTACAAGCGCTTGATCCCCGGTTACGAAGCGCCCGTGTACAAGTGCTGGGCGCGCAACAACCGCTCCGCGTTGGTGCGGGTGCCGCTGTCGAAGATCGGGCAAGAACGAGTCGTCGCGCATCGAGTTCCGCGCGCCCGACCCGGCGTGCAACCCCTACCTCGCGTTCTCGCTCATCCTCGCGGCCGGCCTGCAGGGAATCGAGGAGGGCTACGAACTTCCGCCCGAAGCGACCGACAACATCTACGCGCTCACCGAAGAGGAACGGCTCGCGAGTCGGCATCGGGTCGCTGCCCGGATCACTTGCGCGACGCGCTCGACGCGATGGAGCATTCGGAGCTGGTGGCCGAAGCACTCGGCGACCACATCTTCGAGAACTTCCTGGTCAACAAGCGGCGCGAGTGGGCCGACTACAAAGCCGACGTCACACCGTTCGAGATCGCTCGCTATCTCGGGACGCTGTAGGCATCGGTCGGACTGAGGTGAGAAACGTCTTGAACGAGCTACTGCTGGTCTTTCCGGACCCGGCGCCGCCGCTGCTCGCGCAGACGCTCGACCTGTCGGGCGTTCGGTGGAAGTCGGTCGGCAACGCCGCGATCGCGATGCAGTACGAACCGGTCGACGGCTGGACCGGCGCGGTCGTGTGCGCCGACGACGATCCCGAAGGCGCGTTCACGTTGTGCCGCACGCTGCGCAAGGGCGACTCGCGCGTCGAGTCGATCCTGTTGCTGATCACCGGCGCGCAGCTGCACGATCTCGAGCACCGCGAAGACCTCTTCGACGACTTCTGCCTCACGCCGTTCCACCCGAAGGAGCTCGAGGCGCGGTTGCGCCACCTGATGTTCCGCGCCGGACGCGCCGGTTCGCCGGAGGTCGCGTCGTACGGCGACCTCGTCTTGAACTTCGAGACGTATCAGGCCGCGGTGCAGCGGCAAGCCGCTCGACCTCACCTACATGGAGTACGAGCTCCTGAAGTTCTTCGTGACGCACCCGGGCAAGGTGTTCACCCGCGAGCAGCTGCTGTCGCGGGTGTGGGGCTACGAGTACTACGGCGGCGCGCGCACGGTCGACGTCCACGTCCGCCGTCTGCGGGCCAAGCTCGGCGAAGAGAACGCGAACCTGATCCAGACGGTGCGTTCCGTCGGCTACCGGTTCGGTCAGTCGCGCTGGCCCGGCGCCACGCCGCCACGCGAGGGCTAGACCGCTCGGTCGAGCTAGCTCGGGTTATCGGCGGCGCGGTCGTCGGCGTCGGCCGACAGCAGCCAGCCGGTCGAGCGCGGACCAGACCCCGCCGACGACGAACAGCCCGATCGGCCCGACGATGAAGATCACCAGCAAGATCAGAACGACACCGACCACGCCCGCAAACGTACCAACTGCTGGCACGAAAACTGGCGTCTGGCGCCGGTTTTGCTCCTAACGCGGGTGGGGCGAATGCCGGGGCGGTGCTATCAGGGGCCGATAGGCCCAGACTTCGATCTCGACTTCGGCGCCGCCGGGGAGCGCCGCGACCTGGACGGTCGAGCGGGCGGGGCGGTGGTCGCCGAACGCTTCGGCGTAGACCGCGTTGACCGTGGCGAACTGGCCGATGTCGGTGACGAAGACGGTGGTCTTGGCAACGTCGGTGAGCGCGGCGCCGCAGTCGCCCAGGACCGCAGCGATGTTGGCCAGCACCTGGCGCGCCTGCGCCTCGACGCCACCCGTCACCATCGCGCCGGTCGCAGGATCGAGCCCGACCTGACCGGCGAGCACCAGCCAGTCGCCGGCGCGCACCGCGGGCGAGTACGGACCCGCCGCGGGCGGGGCACTGGGCGTGGGAACGGGTTCGACCGGCATGGTCACCTCCTGGGCGCGGGAAACGTAACGGGTCGGCCGAGCGCGTTCCACGTCGCCGCCGCGACGGCGGCGAACACCGCGTCGGTCGAACGCGCGCGCGGCGGGCGCGGGATCGTCGACGATGCGTGACGGTGACGGGCGGCGTCTCGGCCGGGCGCAGCACGCCGAACGAGCGGATCGTGAGGTCGTGGATCTCGCCGGTCGTCGGCGTCGACTGCGAGCCCTTCGCTCGTGACCCAGCCCAGCGCCATGTGCGCGGCGCCGATCGCGTACGAACGCAGCACGATCTCGTCGAGCGGGTCACCGGCCGCGAGCGTGACGGCAACGTGCGTGACCTTGCCGCCGGTCGACCGCGACGCTCGCGCTCGCGCGGGCGCCGCTCGGGGTGACGACGTCGACGTCGCGGCCGAGCGCGCCCGCGACGAGCACGGCCTGTTCGGCGAGACCGACCGCGCGCAGGTCGGAGCTCACCGGCGGACCGGGTACGTCGACCTCGGTCCACTTCGCCCGCACGTCGATCCCGTCCGGCGTCGGCCACACCCGCGGCTCGCCCGCACCGCGCGCGACCACGCCGTCGATCTCGACTACGCCGTCGCGGTGCGCGACCGCCACGGCCGCGATCGGCGGCCGCTTCGGGCCCGAGCCGCACGACGTCCTCGCGCGCGTAGCACGACACGCACCGTCTGCCCGAAATGGTCGGCGAGCTCGCGCGCCGCCGCGGGCGCAGCCGAGTGCACCTTGCCACCGAACGCGCCCGCGTTCGCGAGCGGCGACGCGGGCTCTCCGCCCGGCGCGCACCACGACGCGTCGGGCTCGAGGTACGCGGGCTCGACCCACTGCGTCGCGAGCTGCACGCCGGCCGGCGGGCACGGCGGCATGCGATCGAGCAGCGGCGGCACGCGTCGTCGACGGTTGTGCGCCGGCCCTGCACCTTGCCCGCTCGGGCACGCGCCTCGAGCAACGACTCCGCCACGACCCAGCGCACGCCCGCGGCCTCGACCGCGTCGACGTCGGAACCGGGCGGAAGCGGAACCGCGACCAGCGCGTCGCGCGGCGCAGTGTCGTCGGCGAACGCGGCGCCGCCGAGCGGGACCGACGAGATCGACGTGTTGCGGGCCGCCGGCCTCGAGCACGGCCCGGCGCGACGCGGCGGCGAGGTCACGTTCGGGTGCGCGATCGTCCGTGTCCGGGGCGTCCGTCGACCGCATCGCGCACGGTCAGCCAACCCGTGCACCGGCACAGATGCGCGGCGAGCGCGCGGTCGACATCGCGCGTACGCGTTCCCGGCGAAGCGCATGACGATCCCCGGCGTGCAGAAACCGCACTGCGATCCCCCGGTCGCGACGAACGCGGCCGCGGCGTCGTTCCGCGCGTCGTCGGGTCGAGACCTTCGATGGTCGTGACCGCGCGCCCCTCGACGCGCGATGCAGGCGTGACGCACGCGACACGCGGCTCGCCGTCGACGAGCACCGTGCAACAGCCGCATTGCCCCTGCGGCGCGCAGCCGTCCTTGGCCGAGACGACGCCGAGTCGTTCGCGCAGGACGTTCAGCAGCGACTCGCCGCGCTCGACGTCGGCATCGACCGCGACCGGTGCGCCGTTCAGCGCGAACGGAAACGGGCATCGCGGCGACGGTACTCGGCACACCGATCCGGGCCCGGACGCGAAACGACCCCGCCGGAGCGGGGCCGTCGACGCAGTTCGCGAATGAAGGTCAGGAGAACGACTGGCCGCAACCGCACGTGCGCTGCGCGTTCGGGTTGTTGATCGCAAAACCCGCGCCCTGCAGGCCGTCCTTGTAGTCGAGCGACGCGCCGACGAGGTGCTGCGCACTCGCGGGGTCGACCACGACCTGGACGTCGCCGTAGGACTCGACGATGTCGTCGGCGGCCTTCTCGGTGTCGAAGAACATCTCGTACGACAAGCCGGAGCACCCACCGGGGCGCACCGCGACCCGCAGGTAGAGCTCGGCCTGGCCCTCGGCCGCAATCAATTCCTTGACCTTGGTGGTTGCGGTATCGGTCAGGGCAATCATCTGGGCCTCCGTGAGCGCATGAATTCGACGGCCGAATTCGGAACTGTGGTCAGGATACTTCGACGGAAACCGTGACCCGGCACGGGTCGCGGTCGTACAACGTCGAGAACTCCTCGATCCTTCCCCCGCCGACCGACGAGACGACGCCTTCGCAGATGCCCCGGTGCAGGTTGCAGACGAGCTCCGGGTAGGCCTCGGCCAGCTCCCGGAACGGGCAGTGCAGGAAGGCGATGTCGGTGCTGCCGCCGGGCAGCGACCTCCCGCTCGGGGTCGAATCCGAGCCGGTCCATCTCGCTGAACAACGCCTTCACGCACGATTTCGAGTTGGTACGACGGCCCGCTTCGACGCCCCAGGAACGGCCCGCGGCGGTGGCGTCGGCCGCGTCGGCACCGACCCGTTCGGCCAGCATGGCCAGCATCCCAGCCAGAAGTGTGTAGCTCGGCGGGTCGAGACCGAGGCCGGGCGCGCCCGGCGCCAGGGAGTAGACGTGCTGGGGCCGGCCGACCGTGCCGCGGTGCACGGGCTCGACGTCGACGAGGCCGGCTTCGCGCAGGCGCTCGAGGTGGAGCCGGACGGTGTTGGCGTGCAGGCCGAGGCGTTCGGCGAGCTCGGTCGCGGTGAGCGCCGACGGTGGAGCTTGCGAGCTCCTGATACATGGAGAAGCGCGTCTCGTCGCCGAGTGCCTTCAAGACCGCCAACAGGTCCATTCCTTGACGGTACTTTGCAATCGGGCATATTTTCAAGGTCCCGGCGTGTTTTATTAGGAGCGGCAGCGGAGTCACTGCCATTCCTCGCGAAGCCGCTCTGGCTGAGACACAGGCGAGCGACCCGTAGAAAAGACACCATGAGTGAACCGACGATCCTCCCCGAAAACCCGGCGCAAACGGTCGGCGTACCGACTCCCGACGACGTTCGGGGCGTGCTGGCCGGGGTCCTCGACCCCGAGCTGCGGGCCTCGATCATCGAGCTCGGGATGGTTCACGACGTCCGGGTCGCGCCCAACGGCGACGTCATGGTCAAGGTCGCGCTCGACCACCGCCGCCTGCCCGCTCCGGGGCCAGATCGGCACCGACGTGCGCTCCAAGGTCTCGGGCCTGCCCGGCGTGGGTGAGGTCACAGTCGAGTACGACGAGATGACCCAGGAAGAGCGGTCGGCCCTCATGCAGAAGGCGCGGCTTGCGGGCCTCGCAGTCGGCACCGATCACCGAGGTCCCTGCCACCACGCGGGTCATCGCGGTCGGCAGCGGCAAGGGCGGCGTCGGCAAGTCGTCGATCACCGCCAACCTCGCGGCCGCGCTCGCGGCCCGCGGCCTGACCGTCGGCGTCCTCGACGCCGACATCTGGGGCTTCTCGATCCCGCGCATGCTCGGGGTGAAGGGGCGGCTCGCGGGCGCCAAGGCCGCCGACGGCAAAGGCAAGATCGCGCCGGCCGAGGTGCCGGTCGGGGCCGGGCTGTTGCGCGTCGTGTCGATGGGGTCTGCTCGTCGACGACGAGGACACCGCGCTCATGTGGCGCGGCCTGATCCTGGCCAAGGCGCTCGAGCAGTTCCTCGTCGACGTCAGCTGGGGCGACCTCGACTACCTGCTGATCGACATGCCGCCCGGCACCGGCGACATCCAGATGGCGCTGTCGCGTTTGCTGCCGCAGACCGAGATGCTCGTCGTGACAACCCCCGCGCTCGGCGCGCAGAAGGTCGCGGCGCGCGTCGCCGACATGGCGCGGCGCTCGTACCTGAAGGTTTTGGGCGTCGTCGAGAACATGACCGAGTTCGTCGCCCCCGACGGCACCCGGCACGCGATCTTCGGTTCGGGTGGTGGCAAGCGCCTCGCCGCGCTCACCGGCGCGCCGCTCGTCGGCGCGGTGCCGATCGAGCCGACCGTGTCGAGCGACGGCGACATCGGAACACCGGTTGTGCTCGCGCACCCTGACACGCCGGCCGCGAGCGAGCTGCACGCGATCGCGGAGCGGATCGTCACCGAACTACTTCCGCCGGTCGAGATGGCGGGCTGCACGGCACGGATGTTCGAGCTCGTGCAAAAGCTGGCGTGACCGGCTTCGCGCTCGGCGTCCCCAACGCCGATGTCTTCGCCGACGTCGAACTGCTGTGCACACTCGCGCGCACAGCCGAAGCCCGCGGCTGGGACGGCTTCTTCCTCTGGGACCATCTGCTGTACCGCGAGAACCGCCCGACGGTTGACCCGTGGATCGCGATCGGCGCAATCGCCGCCGCGACATCGACGATGAAGCTCGGCCTGATGATCTCACCGCTCCCACGCGAGTTGCCGTGGGAAGTGGCCAAGCGGTGCGTGACGATCGACGCGTTCTCGGGTGGACGCTTCCTCTTCGGTGCGGGCCTGGGCGCGTGGCCCGAAGAGCACGCGGCCTTCGGTTTCGACCCCGACGTGCGCACGCGCGCCGATCAACTCGACGAGTCGCTCGAGATCATCACCGGGCTGTCGACGGGCGAGGCGTTCGCGTTCGAAGGTCAGCACTTTCACATCGACTCACCGCCGATGCGACCCGCACTCGCGAGTGCACACCTGCCGATCTGGATCGGCGGGAAGTGGCCCGCGCCGACCGTTCCGGCGACGCGGCGCGCTACGACGGGATCTTTGCCGTGCACGAAGGGTACGGGCGGGGCAAGACGATGCCGCCCGAGGCCCTCGCCGACATCGTCGCCTACGTGCGCAGTGAACGCGCCGACGACTCGCCCTTCGACGTCGCCATCGAAGGCACCACACCGAGCGACGATGTTTCGTCCTACGTCCGCGCCGGACTCACCTGGTGGGTCGAGACGCTCGGCTGGTGGCGCGGCGACGCGGACGAGAACCTCGCCCGCGTCGACGCCGGGCCTCCGCGATGAAGTTCGCCGCGTAGCCGCGTGAGCCCGAAGGATCCGTTCGAACAGTTGGTCGACACCGTCCTCGGTGGCGACGGTCATGCCGCGGTCTGGGGGCAACGGCAGCGCACGCTGCGCCGGGGGTTCGACGAGCGCCGGTTCAAGAAGGCGTTGCGCGGCTGCTGGGGCGCGGACGCCGACAACATGCGCATCGCGCTCGTGGTGCAGGACGCCCGGTTCGTCGCCGGTGTCATCCAGACCGTCAGCGAACAGCTCGCGCTCGATGCCGCCACGCAACGTCGGGTCGCGGCCGCCGTCACGCGTCAACGTCTGCTCGGCGAACCCGACCCCACGCTCGACGACGTCGACACCGCGTGGCGCGCGTGGTGGCCGCCACCCCCCGGCGACGAAGGCCGCGTCCTGTTCGCCAACTTCCTCCGCGCCTGGCGCGACTGGCTCTCCCGCACCCCCGACTGACCCAACCCCCCGCCGCGTTGGCAGGAAAACCGAGCGCGTGGAGCGGGTTTTCCTGCCATCAGATGGCAGGGTTTCCGACTCATGGAGTCGGTTTTGCTGCCAACAGATGGCAGGGTTTCCGACTCATGGAGTCGGTTTTGCTGCCATCTGATGGCAGGGTTTTCGGGAGTTAGTCGGAGAGGCGGAGGGCTACGGCGGGGCGGATGCGGGCCGCGGACCGGGCGGGGGCGGCGGTGGCCAGGAGCGCACAGACGAACGTGCCGACGACGAGCAGCCCGATCGCACCGAAGGGCACGCGGAACGCGAGGGACGAGCCGAACGCGTCGCTGAGGGTTATCGACCACGCGCACACGAGCGCGAGCACCGTGCCGATCAGCACACCCTCGACCGCGACGAACGCCGACTCGACGACGAACGCGGCGCGCACCGCCGCGGCCTGGAAGCCCAGCGCACGGAGCACGCCGACCTGACGCTTCCGCTCGCGCACCGCGCGGACCATGATCACACCGATACCGGCAATGCCGACGACGAGCCCGAGTGCGAGGTACGTGCGCATCAGCAAGAAGAACTGCTGCTGTTCCGCCATGTCGTCTTGAACGATGCCGTGCAGCGTCTCGGCCTTGCCGCCGTTGGCCAGGTAACGCCCGGCGAACGCGGAGGCGAACGCCGCGGGGTCGCGCACGTCGAGGTAGGCCCGGTTCGTGACACCGCGCACGCCGAACAGATCGTGCGCGGCCGTGGCCCCGAGGAGCACACCGTTGCCCGCAACGTCGGGAGTGCTGATGGCCGCGATCGTGAACGTACGCGAGCGACCGCTGGCTTCGTCCTGCGCGGTGAACTGATCGCCGATCTTCACGACGTTGCTCGCGGAGCCGTCGGACGCGAGGAACGACGCCTCGACGATCGCGAGGTTGGGTGACGCGAGCACCGCGCGGTATGCGGCGGCGTCCGTTGGGTACGCACCCTTGTCGTCGAGCTTGGGCGCGCCGTGATCAACGAACTGGGAGTTGTAACCGGTTGCGGTCCACTCCCGCGGTTGGGTGAGGCTCGGCGCCGAGGTGATCTGCACGTTCAGCGTGGACAGCGGCGCGACCGCGCGTACGTCGGGTTCGTGTGCGAGCGCGGCGAGCGAAACGGGGTTCGTCGGATTCGATTGCACGACCACGTTGAACGCGCCCGACGCGTCGCGCGTGCTGCTGACCGACCTGGCCCGCGAACATCGATGCGAACACCGATACGAGCACCAGGATGAACACGACGAGCGCGAACATGCCCAGCGTCATCGACGTGCGAAAGCGGCGCGCCAGCGGATACGCGAGTCCGAGGCGTACGGCCAACGATCGCTTCGCCGCCCGCCCGATCCCGTGCCCGATGGCCTGTTGGTGCTGCGCGGTGAGCACGACCGCGGCGCCGACGAGCACGAGTCCTTGGACCACGAACACGAGCACGTCGAACGACATGTTCAGCGCGATCGCGAGCGGGACACACACAACCGCCCAGATGAGGACCGCGGCGCCGACCGTCGAGCTCACGGCCCGACGCGGGAACAGTTGCGCCAGGATCGGCGCCAGCCCGACCAGCACTACGACCGGACCCAGCATCAGCGCGAGGAACGACGAGCCGACAAGCCCGAACACCGTCAGCATTCCACCGAGCGCCGCCACCGCGCTGCCGACGTAGCTCGAACGCCGATGCGGCTTACGCCGGGCGGGCTCGGTGATGTCGCGGATGGCCTGGATGATGTTGAAACGGCTCAGCCACACGCTCGCCAGCACGACGGTGGCGATGGCAATCATGAATCCGATCACGAGCCCACGTTCGACGCTCGCCCACTTGAACGCGAAGTGCAGCGAGATACTCGTGTCGTCACCGGGCCGCGCGAACAGCTTGGCGGCCGCGGCCATCAGCGCGCGGCCGAGCCCGAGCCCGACGAACGTCCCCGCAATCGCCGACACGACCGCGTAACACCAACCCTCGGTCGCGAACGCGCCGACGAGTGACGAACGACGTAAGCCGACGGCGCGCAACATCCCCAGCTCCGACTTTCGTTCGTCGGCGAGCATGAAGAAGATATTGACGAGCAAGAGGATGCCGGCCAGGACCGCGAACGTTCCGAGCGACGTATAGAGCCGCGACAACGACTGACCGCTGCGTTCGGCATGATCGAGTACGGCTTGCTTGCGATCGTTCACGCTCGCGGCGACACCTCGCAGCCGCGCCGCGAGAACGTCGTCGACGGCCGCGGTGCGCGTCGCGCCCGCTTCCACGCCGCCAGTGTTCGACACGAGCACGAGCGATTGCGGCGGTGCAGTCGACCGCGAGACGCCTCCGGCGACGAGCCCGGCGATCGTCCCGGGCGCGACGAAGATGTTGTCGGACGCGGTCTCGTCACCCGACCAGTAGCCCGCGATCCCCAACTTGGGCAGGACCCGCGCGACGTGCAGGTGCAGTGTGCGACCGTACGCGAACGCGTCAACGGCGGCACCCGGGCCGATCTTCAGGGCGCGGGCGAGATCGCGTCCGATGACCGCCTCGCCCGGCGCGGGCGTGGGCCCGGAGATGCCCGTGGCGTGGGCGTCGCCCCCGAATGCCCGGGCCGCAGCGAAGTCCGTCTCGAGCAGCTGCGCTTTGGGCGCGGCGCGCACGGGCGCGATGGTGGAGGCGGCCGATGCGCTCGTCGTGGTCAACGTGAGCGTGCCGTCGACGTTCGCGTCGTGGATTCCGGTCAGCCGCGCGTCGAGCATTGCGGCCGCGCCGATGCCGTTCGCCGACACGATCTCGTCGACGGGCCCGAGCTGTTCGTACGCGGTGCGCCGGATCGACGCGTTGAAGGTGTCGCCGACGACGAACGACCCCGTCATGATTGCGGTGCCGAGCAGCGAGCCCAGGATCACCAGCGCGGTCTCGCGCGGCCGCCGCACGGCGTTGCGCAGCGCGAGCCGGCGCAATACCGGCTTGCGAATCAGTACGTACAGGAACGGCAGCGACAGCAGCGCGACGAAAATCACGAGAACGTCAGCCGGCGTGCGTCGGGACGACCTCGACCACGACGAGGTCGTCGCTCACCAGCTCGTCGCTCACGATCTGCCCGTCGCGCATCTTGATGGCGCGGTTCGCGCTACTGCCCACTCCGGAATCGTGGGTGACGACGATCAGCGTGAGGCCGTCGGCGTTCAGTTCGCGCAGCAGATCCATCACCTGATCGGCCGTCTCCGAGTCGAGCGCGCCCGTGGGCTCGTCGGCCCAGACGACGCGCGGTCGACCGGCCAGGGCGCGCGCGATCGTGACGCGTTGCTGCTCGCCTCCTGACAACTCGGCCGGCCGATGCTTCAAGCGGCCCGCGAGCCCGACGCGCTCGAGTGTCTCCGACGCGCGCCGACGCGCCTCTTTGGCGTCGACACCGGCCAGCAACAACGGCAGCTCGGCGTTCTCGACCGCGCTGAACACGGGAATGAGGTTGTACGCCTGGAAGATGAAACCCATCGACGACGCGCGGTTCGCAGTGCGGCGCGCGTCGGACAGCGCGTGCAGGTCGACGCCGTCGAGGAGAACTCGGCCTCCGTCGATGTCGTCGAGGCCGGAACAACAGTTGAGCAACGTGGTCTTGCCCGACCCGGACGGTCCCATGATCGAGACGAACTCGCCTTCGTGCACCACGAGCTCGACGCCGCGCAGTGCCTCGACCTCTTCCGCGCCCGTGTGGTATGTCTTGCGCACGCGGTCGGCAACGAGCAGCGCGTCGGTCGAGTGGGTCACCAGTCCTCCATCGGCAGCACACGCCGCTAGTCGCAACGGTACGGCGAATCCGACTCGGCCACCACATCGTCCGGCCCATCCGGCCGATCCCGCCTCAGAGATCTCACAGCCTGGGCTGTGGTGGCGCGGGCTACGTGAGGGTCCAGCTCGTCTTCAGGCCGGTGCCGGAGACCTTCCCCTCGGTCTTCAGCTTGAGCAGGTGCGCGTACACCTGCTTCTGCGCCATCTCGATGAGGCCGTCGGGCGTGTCGGTGTAGAGCGTCTGCACGATCTTCGGGATCGTCGCGGGCTTCGCCTTCAGCAGCTTCACGATCTGGCGTTCGCGCAGCTTGCGGTGGGCGACGTATTCGTCGAGCACCGCGGTCGGGTCTTCCATCACGTCGCCGTGGCCGGGACAGATCTTCGAGACCCGCTTGAGCTTGCGCAGCCGATCGAGCGACGCGAGGTACTGGATCATGTCGCCGCCCCGCTGCGGGTTGACGACTGTGGTCGTGCCGTTGAGCACGTGGTCGCCGGTGAACAGCGCGCGCTCTTCGTCGAGCCAGAAGCAGAGATGATTCGGCGCGTGCCCGGGCGTGTGCAGCGCTTCGAGCCGGAACTCCGTGCCGTCGATGGTGTCGCCGTCGGCCAGAACGAGATCGAGCTCGATCGTCACCTCGTCGGCTTTCGGAAACGGTGAGAACGCGGCGATCTTGGCGCCCGTCTTCTTGCGGATCTTCTCCGCCGCGGGCCAGTGATCGGGATGCGTGTGCGTGAGCAGAACCCAGCGAACGCGTTCCTTCATCGACGCACCGATGATCGCGTCGATGTGGCGGCCCAGGTCGGGACCGGGGTCGATGACCGCGACCTCGTCGATACCGACGAGGTACGTGTTGGTTCCCGGACCGGTCATCAGCCCGGGATTGTTCGCGACGACACGACGCACGAGCGGCGAAAGCGCGCTCGGCGATTCGGGGGTCAGGTCGGGCACGGCGCCTCGCGCATCTCGGCCAGTAGATCGTCGACCCGATCGAAGCGCGCCAGGACCTCGAGGCTGCGTTGCGTCGGCAGGATCAGATCGATGTCGCCGGCCGCGAATGCGTGCAGAACGTCGGCGGGTCGCATCCACGCGGACGCAACGAGCTCGCTGCCGTCGTGGATTCCCTCGTGGGTGTCGGGGGCGCGGGCGACGAAGAACCGCGTGTCGTAACGGCGCGGCGCACCCTCGGGCGTGATCCAGCGGGCGAACTCCACCAAGCCGTGGGGATCGATCGGGATCGCGCACTCCTCCATGCATTCGCGGACCGCGGCGGCGCGGAATTCGTCGACGCCGAGCTCGGCCGCGGTCTGCATGTCGACGGGATCGACGGCACCCCCGGGGAACACCGTGGCGCCCGGCGCGAACACGAGCGCGGCATTGCGCTGCAGTACGAACACGTGGAGATCGGGACGGTCGCGCACCAGGATCACGGTGGCGGCGTCGCGGACCCTCTCCATGAAGGAAGTCTACGTGGCCCGGAAATCTCGCCTGTCAGGCGCGATACAGGTGTTTCCGGCTCATGCCTCGGGCAGCAGGCGCTTCTACGCTTCGGGCAGCAGGCGCTTCTACGCTTCGGGCAGCAGGCGCTTCTACGCTTCGGGCAGCAGGCGCTTCTACGCTTCGGGCAGCAGGCGCCGGCGCTCGGCTTCGGTCAGCCCGCCCCAGATGCCGTGCGGCTCGTGGACGCGGAACGCGAAGTCAAGGCAGTCCGGCCGCACGATGCACTCCGCGCAGATCTGTTTGGCCTTGATCTCGCGCAGCTCCCGATCGTCACGCCGTTCCGCCACCGACGGCGGAAAGAAGAGCGTCGACTCGGGACCCCGACAGGAGGCCTTCAGATGCCAAGTTTCATGAACGATGTTGAGCGCCACGCCCTACTCCATACCCCGCGGCACCGGCGTTCGGCCGGGCATTCGGAACGTATCCGCGGCCTGCAGGCAAGACAAACGGCCAGGTCAGGAGCCTCGGCGCCGCTCACGATGATCGCGTGCACCACCGACTTCGGGCTCGACCTCCAAAACAATTCCCTCGATCGACACCACGCGCACCGCGTCGCCGGCGTGAATCGGCGTGGAACGGTTCGTGCGGGCGCGCCACAGCGCGTCGCGGACCCGAACGACGCCGTCGGGATCGACATCGGCCTCCGCGTGGCCCATTTCCCCGACGAGCTCTTCCCGACCGATCGTCGGCGTCGAGAACCGCGAACGCACCATTGCCGTCATGCCGGAAAGCATGAACAGCACGGTGCCCCCGATGACGAGCACGAGGAGCCACCACGCCGGGTCGAGGTGCGCGGAGCCGTTGTACAGCCAGATCGAACCGGCCACGAGCGCGCCCGCGCCGATGAATGTCCACGGACCGAGCGTGCCCGCCTGAACGTCGATCGACATGCCGATCATCCCGAGTAACAACAGCGCGATCGCCCACGGCGCCACGGGTAGATGGGAGAAGCCGAATGTCGCGCCGATGAGCGCGACCGCGCCGACGAAGCCCGCAACACCGACTCCCACGGAGAAGAACTCGAAGACGATCAGCGCGAGTCCGGCGACGAAGAGGAAGTACGCGACCCACGGCGCGTTGAGCGTGTGCGCGATCTGTGCGCTGAGCCCGAGCTTGCGGAAGTTGACCTGCCCCGACGGTTCCCGCACCTGGCGGCCGTTCAACTCGACGACCTTGATCGTGTTGAGCTTGACCGGGCCCGCCGCGGTCTGCAGCGTGCGTCCGTCGAGCAGGCCGATGAACTCGAGGAGCGTCGACGCTTTTTCGGTGATGACTTTGAGGGGCGTGTCGACGGTGAACGACGTGTCGTCGAAGCGGATGGGATTGACGGGGCCGACGTGCGCGCCCGGCGCGGTCGCGGCGAAGTCGGCCGAGCGCGCGAGCAACGAGGATGCGCCCCGCACTCCGCCGCCCGACGGGCCCACCCAAACCGTGACCGGGATCGTCGCGTTCGAGAAGTCGGCGAGCAACGCGTTGACGTCGACGTCGACCGCGCCCGACGCGCTCATCTGGAAGACGACGACGGTCGAATGCGCGCGCTCGGCGTCGCGGATCGACGCGTGAATGAGCGCCGCGTTCGAGGGATCGATGAGTCCGTTGACCTGGACGACGTCGATGCGGCCCGGGCTCACCGTCTGCGCGCCGGCGACCGCGCACGACGAAGTCGCGATCAGCGCAACCGCGCCGAGACCCAGGAGTAGCCGACGCCACCGCACGGAGTCAGTCGTAGCACGCGCCTCGTACGATGGAGCAATGGAGGTCGCCGAATTCTGCTCGACCTCCCGCGTCGTGATCGTCGCCGGCAAGGGCGGCGTCGGCAAGACCACGGTCACGGCGGCATTGGCGCTCACCGCCGCTCGCGCCGGTCGTTCCGTCCTCGTGGTCGAAGTGGAGGGAAAGTCGGGTTTGCCGTCGATGTTCGGCGCGCCCGCGCTCGGCTACGACGAGATCGATCTCGCCCCCGACATCCGGGCCCGGTTCCTCACCCCCGATGCCGCGCTCGTCGACTATCTCGTGACGCACGGGATGAAACGCATTTCCAAGCGCCTGGCCGCGTCGGGCGCACTCGACGTGGTGGCAACTGCGGTTCCCGGCATGAAAGACATCCTCGTGCTCGGGAAGGTGAAGTCGATCGAGGAGTCGGGCACGGCCGATCTCATCATCGTCGACGCACCCGCGGCCGGTCACGCGGTGACGTTCTTGTTGTCGGCGCGCGGCCTGCTCGACGCGGTGCGCGTCGGCCCGATTCGCAAACAGGCCCAGGACGTCGTGAGCCTCATCTCCGATCCGGCCCGGTGTCAGGTGATGCTCGTCACGCTCGCCGAGGAAACGCCGGTGAGCGAAGTCGTCGACACCGCGTTCGCGATCGAGGACCGGGCCGGTGTCGCGCTCGGTCCAGTGGTCGTCAACGGCTGCTTCAACCGCTGCCCGTGGGGGTGACGGCCAACGCCGACGCGATCCTCGCCGACGCGCGCGTGACCAACCGTTTCGTCTCGCAACGCGAAGCCGACGACCTCGCGCACGCGGCCGCGTTCCTCGAAGAGCGGCACGCGTTGCAGAACGAACAGATCGAACGGCTCCGCGAGCGTTTGCCGCTGCCGCAGATCGTGTTGCCGTTCGTCTTCAATCCCGACATCACACGCCCGCAACTCGACACTGCTCGCCGACGCGTTCGCGCGCGGAATCGAGCGGCTGTGACGATCCGCATCGACGAGCTCGTCGACGACCGGCGCGTCGTCATCTGTTGCGGGACCGGCGGCGTGGGCAAGACCACGACCGCGGCGGTGCTCGCGCTCGAAGGCGCGCGGCGCGGCCGGAACGCGTGCGTGGTCACGATCGATCCCGCCCGTCGACTCGCCGACGCGCTCGGGATCGAGCACCTCACGAACGACCCGACCGAGATCGACCCCGCACTGTGGGCGGCCGATGCGGAGGTTCCGGGAGGTCGGCTATCGGCGATGATGCTCGACACGAAGTCGACGTTCGATCTGCTCGTCACGCGCAATGCCGACGACGCCGGAACAGGCGCAGCGCATCCTCGACAACACGTTCTACCGCAACGTCTCGGGCGCGCTCGGCGGCACGCAGGAATACATGGCGATGGAGAAGTTGCACGAGCTGCACGACGAAGGGAACTTCGACCTCATCGTCGTCGACACTCCCCCGACGCGTCACGCCCTCGACTTCCTCGACGCGCCGAAGCGCCTCACCCGGCTCCTCGACAACCGCGTGTTCCGACTGTTGATGATGCCGACGCGCGCGTACCTCAAGGTCGCGAGCGTTGCCGTGCAGACGTTTCTGCGCACGGTCGCGCGCGTCGTCGGGTCCGAGGTGATCGAAGACGTCGTCGCGTTCTTCCGCGCGTTCGAAGGTATGGAAGAAGGCTTCCGCACGCGCGCGCAAGTAGTCGGCGCGTTGCTCGACCGATCCGTCGACGGCGTTCGTGCTCGTCAGCTCGCCCCGCCGCGACGCGATGCAGGAGGCGACGTACTTCGCGGAGCGGTTGGCGGAAGCGGGCCAGACCGTGCAGGCGCTGATCGTGAACCGCGTGCATCCCGTCGTTCGGCGACGAAACCCCGGCGGGCCTGCGGGCCGCAGCGGTGGCGCTCCGCGCCGAGCCCGACACGGCGCCGGCCGCGCCGGCTCGCGGCGCCCTCTACGACAACCTCGCCGACTTCCGGGGGATCGCAACCCTCGAACGGGACCACCTCGAGGAGATGCGGGCCCGGATCGGCGCCCGAGACCGCCCTCGCGTACGTGCCCTACCTCGCCCACGACGTGCACGACTTCGCCACGTTGCGCGAGGTCGGCGCGCTGCTCTTCGATACGATCTCGGCCCGATGACCACGATCCTCGTCGCCGCCGACGCCAAGTGGGTGCGCGACCAAGTACGCGCCGCCTTCACCGGCCGCGGGCAAGAACGTGGTCGAGGTGACCCGAGGCCAGGACGTGCGCGGCCGCGTTCGGCGAGCGTCGACCCCGACCTCGTCGTGCTCGACATGCAGATCGGCAACATGGGCGGCGTCGCGGTGGCCATCGACCTGCGCCTCGAGGAGTCGGGCGGCCGCCTCGACCGGGCCAACATCTTGTTGCTGCTCGATCGCGAAGCCGACGAGTTCATCGCCCGGCGCGCCGACGTCGACCTGATGCTCGTGAAGCCGGTCGACGCCGGCGTCTTGCGCCGCGCCGCGAAGCAGATGCTTCCGGCCGCGAGCTGACCGCCGATCTCCCGATGGACGACCACGAGCTCGCGGCCGCACATCGCGCGCGAGGCCGGGCATCTGCTCGTGCGCCGGCGCGCCGAGGGTGCCACCAAGGACGACGGCGACCGCGAGAGCAACGACCTGATCCTGGCCCGCCTGGCCGAGGCCCGCCCCGACGACGCGGTGTTGTCGGAGGAGTCGAAGGACGACCCGATCCGCCTCGAACGGGAACGAGTGTGGATCGTCGACCCGCTCGACGGCACGCGCGAGTTCGGCGAAGCCGGCCGCTCCGACTGGGCCGTCCACGTTGCGTTGGTCGTGAACGGAACTCCGCACGCGTGCGCGGTCGCGTTGCCCGCGCAAGACGATGTGGTCTTCGCAACCGTGCCTGCACCCACACTGGCGCCCGCGCACAACGGGAAGATGCGTCTCCTCGTGTCGCGCACCCGTCCGCCGAAGCTCGCGGAGTACCTCGCGGGCGTGCTCGACGCCGAGCTCGTACCGCTCGGTTCGGCGGGCGCGAAGACGATGGCGGTACTCCAGGGCCACGCCGACGTGTACGCACATTCGGGTGGCCAATACGAGTGGGACTCGGCCGCGCCGGTCGGGGTCGCGGCCGCCGCGGGGTGCCACACCTCGCGCCTCGACGGGTCGCCGCTGGTGTACAACCGGCCCGATCCGTACCTTCCCGACCTGCTCGTGTGCCGCCCCGAGCTGGCCGCCACCGTTTTGGCTGCGATCCGCGAAGCGCCCGACGACTAGGATCGCACCTTCCATACGGGGTGTAGCGCAGCTTGGTTAGCGCGCAGCGTTCGGGACGCTGAGGTCCCGGGTTCGAATCCCGGCACCCCGACCATGGCGGTCTTACGAGAACCACCGCCGCGTGCGACGCGCCATCATCCCTGAGCCGCCTCAAGAGGGAGCGTCACGAGGAGATGGCCGATAGCACGTTCGAGGACCGGCTTCAGGCGCTGGTGGGCCAGCCCGTGAGCGACGGTGGGCCGACGCTTGCGCCTGACCCGGTCAACCAGCCGATGATTCGGCACTGGGCGGCGGCGTTCGAGGACGCCAATCCGGTGTACACCGATCCCGAAGCCGCGGCCCGCTCCCGCTTCGGTGAGATCGTTGCGCCGCCGCTGATGCTTCAGACCTGGACCATGGCGACACCCAAGATCACCGGCATGGCTGAGCGCGGAGGCTCGCCCGTCGAAGGCGGACGCGCCACGATCCTCAATGTGCTCGACGAAGCCGGTTACGTCGGCACACTCGCGTCGAACTCCGAGTTCGAGATCATCCGTTATCTGCGACTGGGCGACATCGTGTCGGCCACGACGGTTCTCGACGCAGTTTCACCCGAGAAGCAAACGCGCATCGGGGCCGGTCACTTCATCACCTGGGTGACCACGTACACGGACCCGGACGGTGAGGTCGTCGGTCGCCAGACGTTCCGCATCTTGAAGTTCAAGCCGGGAGGAGCGCTCTCATGAGCATGCGTCTCGCGCCGTCGATGACCGCCGACTCCCAGTTCTTTTGGGCCGGCGTCAAGGACGGGCGCCTGTTGATCCAGCGTTGTGCGGCGTGCGGCGCGTTGCGTCATCCGCCTCGGCCGATGTGCCCGGACTGTCACAGTCTCGACTGGGACACGCTGGAGTCGTCCGGCAAAGGCACGGTGTACAGCTTCGTGATGCCGCGCCATCCGCAGTTCCCGTTCCTCGACGACGACTACATCGTGGCGTTGATCGAACTCGAGGAAGGAACGCGATTGGTGAGCAACGTCGTTGACGTGGCGCCCGAGGACACGCGGATAGGGATGGCGGTCGCGGTGCGGTTCGACGAGTTCGACGGCGGCGTGGTGCTCCCCGTGTTCACACCGGTGATGGAGTGATGGCGGCGCAGGTCGGCGACGCGATCCCGGCGATGGTGATCGAGGTGACGCCGACGCGCGTGGTCGCCGGTGCGATCGCGTCGCGCGATTTCATGCCGGTGCACCACGACCGCGACTACGCGAACCAGCAGGGCGCGCCCGACATCTTCATGAACATCCTGACCGACACGGCGTATTGCAGTCGGTTCCTCACCGACTGGGCCGGACCCGACGCGATGATCCAGCGCCTCGCGATCCGGCTCGGCGTGCCTGTGCATCCCGGCCACACGCTGACGTACACCGGTGAGGTGACGGGCGTGACGCGCGACGGTGACCTGGCGGTCATCGACGTCGCGCTGCGAGCGATGAACGAGCTGGGTGAGCATGTCGGCGGGACTGCTCGGCTCAGCGTGCCTGTGTCATGACCGCGTACCCGTTGGCGGGCCGGGCCGCCATTGCCGGCATCGGCCAGACCGAGTTCTCCAAGGAGTCAGGCCGTACCGAGTTGCAACTCGCGTGCGAAGCGGTGCTCGCGGCGATCAACGACGCGGGTTTGGATCCCGCCGACGTCGACGGGCTCGTCACCTTCACGATGGACACGAGCGAGGAGATGGAGGTGGCGCGCAGTTTGGGTATGCGCGAGCTCGCCATGTTCACGCGTGTGCCGTACGGCGGTGGCGCGTCGGCCGCGGTCGTGATGCAGGCCGCGATGGCGGTCGCGACCGGTGTCGCCGAGAACGTCGTCTGCTACCGCGCGTTCAACGAGCGGTCGGGTAACCGTTTCGGCGCGATGAGCGGGATCACCACGATGCCGTTGTGGTTGTCGTGGTACGGGCCATACGGTTTGATGACACCGGCCGCGTGGGTCGGGCTACACGCGCGGCGCTACATGGAGACCTACGGCGCGACCAACGCCGACTTCGGCAAGATCGCCGTGGTCGACCGGTTTCACGCCGCGACCAACCCGGGCGCGTGGTTCTACGAGCGACCGATCACGCTCGAAGAGCACCAGGCGTCGCGCTGGATCATCGAGCCGGTGCTGCGCTTGCTTGACTGTTGCCAGGAGAGCGACGGTGGTGTCGCGATTCTCGTGACGTCGGCCGAACGGGCTCGGGATCTCGCGCAGCCACCTGCGGTCATCACGGGCGCGGCACAAGGTGCGACGTTCGACAGCGAGATGATGACGAGCTACTACCGCGACGACCTCACCGGGCTGCCCGAGATGAGTGTGGTGGGCCGGCGGCTCTGGGAGATGTCAGGCCTGACTCCGGCTGACATGTCGACCGCGTTCTTGTACGACCACTTCACGCCGTTCGTACTCATGCAGCTCGAGGAGCTCGGGTTCTGCAAGCCCGGGGAGGCGAAGGATTGGGCGACCGTCGAGCGTCTCTCGCTCGGCGGCGACTTCCCGATCAACACGAGCGGCGGGCTACTCGGCGAGGCGTACATCCACGGCATGAACGGCATCACCGAAGTTGTCCGCCAGATTCGTGGCACATCCTGCAACCAGGTCGCGAACGTCGAGCACGCTTTGGTCACCGCGGGCACCGGCGTACCGACAAGCGGTTTGATCCTGTCCCAACCCTGAACCGACATCCGGAGCCGGCTGTTCTATTGGTGACGGAAGATGCGCGCGATCTCGGCGTCGAGGTCGAAGGGTGGAAGCCGGCCGACCTGGATGGTGATGTCGACGAGAGCTGATGGCGCGGGAGCCGGTGGCACGTATTGCTCGGCGACGGGGAACGGCCGCGCGTAACCGACGGTGAGAAAGGCTCCGTCGGGCGCCCAGGCGAGTGGGGGGTGCACGCTCAGTTTCCGGCGGGCGAGTTCGACGCCGTCCGCTGCGAGAGAGACCTCGAGGTTGCCGTCGACGAGCGTGCCGTCCGCGACGAGTATCCGCGGGGTCGGGGGTAGCGGCGCGGCGACGATGTGCGCACCACCCTTCCCGGCGATGCACCAGTTGACCGTGTCGTCGGCGAGATACCAGGCCCAGCCCGAGATCCAATCCCCCTGTTCGCACAGCACCGAAGGTTGCGCGCTCGAGAAGGTGCCATCGAAGGTCGCGATCATGCGGAATCCGCCCGCGATGTTCGGGCCCGCGATCTCGTGGACCTTGTCGCCGGGGAAGTACCGGAAGGTCGTTCGTCGCGCGGTCCAGGGGACGTGCATATGGGCGATGCGATGTACGGCACCGTCATCGAGGGGGAAGACCTGGTTCTCGTCCGCGGCCGCGTACCAGCGCGCGATCAGGTCTGTGAGTCGGCCGGGTTCTTGGGCCGCGAGGTCATGCGATTCGGTGGGGTCGGTACTCGTGTCGAACAGTGACCACGTATCGGTGGCGAAGTCGTGGCTGCCCGAGATCTGCTCGCGTTCGGCGGCGGTGAGTTGATTGACGTGATCCGTAACGGCTTTCCAGCCGTCGTGGTACATCGCTCGACTTCCCCAACACTCGTAGTACTGGGTGGTGTGCGCTTCGGGCGAGGTCGCGTCGGCGACGATCGCCGCGAGGCTCGCACCGTCGTAGCTCATCTGTTCGATGCCGGCGACTTGGTCGGGTAGCTCGATCTCGCAGAGCTCGAGCACGGTGGGAAGTACATCGGTCGCGTGGCAGTACTGGTCGCGTAGGCCGCCGGCGTCCGTGACACCCGGTACCGCGAGGATGAACGGGTCGCGCACGCCGCCCTCGAACGTGTACCGCTTCCAACGCCGGAAGGGCGTGTTACCGGCGAGGGCCCACCCCCAGGGGTAGTGCCCGCTCGAATGAAAGCCGCCGAGATCGTCGAGGTGCGCGAGTTCGTCGACGACGTCGTCAGGTTCGTCGGAGATGTAGTGACCCAACTGGTTGTACGTGCCGTTCGGGCCACCTTCGCCCGAGGTGCCGTTGTCGGAGACCAACACCACGATGGTGTTGTCAAGATCTCCGCTCGTCTCGAGATGATCGAGCACGCGCCCGAGTTGATGATCCGCGTGCGCGATGAAAGCGGCGCAGACTTCCATCATCCGCGCGTAAAGCCGACGGCGCGGTGCGTCGATCTTCGACCATTCCTCGATCCACGGCGGTCGGTCCGATAACGCAGTGTCGTCGGGCAGAATCCCGAGCGCGATCTGGCGGTCGAGTGTTGCTGCGCGCCACGCGTCCCAGCCGTCGTCGAACTGACCGCGGAACCGGTCGATCCACTCCGGCGGCGCTTGGTGCGGGGCGTGCGGAGCCGCCGATGCGTACCAGAGCAGAAACGGGCGCTCCGGGTGCGAGAGGCGGAGCTCGTGAAGGTAAGCGATCGCGTTGTCCGCGAGGTCGGCGTCGAGGTGGTAGCCCTCGTCAGGTCCGCGGGGTGGTTCAACGTGATTCGTGTCCCGCACGAGGTTCGGCGTCCACTGATTGGTCTCACCATTGAGGAACCCGTAGTAGCGGTCGAAGCCGAGCCCGGTCGGCCACATGTCGTAGGGCCCGGTCACCCGCTGATCGCGCGGAACGAGATGCCATTTCCCGACACAGAACGTCGCGTACCCGTTGGCCCGCAATATCTGCGCAAGCGTTCCGGCGGCGGGCGGGATCCGACCGGAGTACGCGGGAAAGTTCGTCGGGAGATCGGGGAGCATTCCCATGCCGACGCGGTGATGGTTGCGGCCCGTCAAAAGACACGCTCGGGTCGGCGAGCACACTGCCGTCGTATGGAAGTTCGTGAACCGCAACCCGCGCGCCGCGAGTCGGTCCATATTCGGTGTCAACAGATCCGAGCCGTAACAGCCCATCTGCGCGAAGCCGAGATCATCCAACACGACCACCAGCACGTTGGGGGCACCCACACGAAACACGGACTCGGCCGACGACCGCTCGGCAGTCGCCATCGTCGGCGGGTTCACTGGATCACGCACCCGACGATCCTCGCACTAGTCGAACCGTGTGCGCCGGACCGAGTTATTCCAAGGGGTCTCGGATGATGGGGCAGGTCATGCAGTGCCCGCCGCCGCGGCCGCGGCCGAGTTCGGCACCGACGATCGTGATCACTTCCACGCCGGCCTTGCGCAGCAGCGAGTTGGTGTGGGTGTTGCGGTCGTACGCGACGACGACACCGGGCTCGATCGCGACGAGGTTGTTGCCGCTGTCCCATTGCTGGCGCTCGCTGTCGTATAGCGATCCGCCGGTTTCGACGATGCGGAGGTCGTCCAGTCCGAGCGCGGTACGTGTCACCTCGACGAACGCGCGTGACTCGTCGGTCACTTCGACTCCGGTCGGGTTGTCGCTCGGGCGCAGTGTGAACGTCGTGGATGCCGTCGACGATGTCCGGGTAGGCGGTGGCGACTTCGCGATCCGCGAAGGTGAACACGGTGTCAAGGTGCATCGCGGCGCGCAGCTTCGGCATCCCCGCCACGATCACTTGCTCGGCCGCACCGTTCGCGAACAGTGCCGCCGCGACCTGCGTGATTGCCTGCCGCGAGATGCGTTCACTCATGCCGATGACGACGACGCCGTTCCCGGGCACCAACACGTCACCACCTTCAAGAGTCGCTTGGGCCCAGTTCTTGTTCGGGATCGCCCCACCACACCGTCGAGCCGATGAAGTCGGGATGGAACTCGTAGATCGCCTTCATGAGCAGGGTCTCGTCGTGCCGGGCGGGCCAGTACAGCGGGTTGAGCGTGACTCCGCCGTAGATCCAACACGTCGTGTCGCGCGTGTAGAGCGTGTTCGGGAGCGGCGGCATCAGGTACTCGTTCACGCCGGTGGATTCACGCGCCAGTGCGAGGTACTCGGGACGGAACTCCTCGGGCAGGTCGCGGGTCGACAGACCGCCGATCAGGAACCGCGCCAGCGTTGCGGAGTCGAGCTCGTCGAGGAACGCCCGTGTCTCGGCGACGAGACCGATGCCGACCTCGTTGGCGATGATCTTGCGGTCGAGCAGCCAGGCCCGCGCCGCGGGGATCGTCCATGGTCTCGGCGAGCACTTCGTGCAGCTCGACGACTTCGACGCCGCGGTCGCGCATCTTGTCGACGAAGTCGAAGTGGTCGCGCCGCGCGTTCTGCACCCACAGCACGTCGTCGAACAAGAGGTCGTCGCAGTTCGTCGGCGTCAGCCGCTCGTGGGCGAGCCCGGGCGAGCACACCAGCACCTTGCGCAGACGTCCGACCTCCGAATGCACGCCGTAGGAAGCGCTTGCTGTGTCGGTCATGGCGTTCAGGCTCCTGCAATTCGATTCATCGGACGGGACTGCGGGTCAGATCGTGATCGCGCCGGTCGCGAGCCCCACGACGCCGCCGAGCGCGCCGAGAACGAGTGCGCCGCAGAGCACCTGTTCGGCCCGGGAGAACACGGCACGGTTGTTTTCGCGTCGGGCTCGGACGTACAGAAGTGTGCCGGGCGCGTAGATCAGACACGACAGCAAGAGGAACTTGGCCCCGGCGGCGTAGACCAGGAACAAGGTGTAGATGCTGGCGACGGCGGCGATCAGTTGATGCTTGCGGCGGGTCGCGTCATCGGGTTCGTAGCTCTCCCCGGTGATCGCGATCTTGAGGCCGTACGCGGCGACGAGGAAGTACGGAACCAGCGCCAGGCTCGTGCACAGATCGAGCATGAAGTTCAATGCGTCGTTCGACGTCAGCGTGATGACCAGGAATACCTGTACGAGCGCCGACGACAGGACCAGCGCAACGATTGGCGTGTTGGCCTTGTTCAGTCGCTTGAGGAACTGAGGCATGTCGTCGTTCGTCGCCGGGATGTACATGACCTCGGCGGCCATCAAGGTCCAGGCCAGATACGCGCCGAGTACCGAGACGACGACGCCGATGCTGATGAACGTCGAGCCCCAGCTCCCGACGACCGACGAGAGGACACTCGCCATCGACGGCTGCCGGGTCGTTCGCCAGTTGTTCGGTCGGCATGACGCCGTACGACAGCAGTGTGACGAGCGCGAAGATCGCGAGCACGCTCAGGAAACCCAAGACCGTCGCTTTGCCGACGTCCTCGCGTTTCTTGGCGTAACGCGAGTAGACGCTGGCACCTTCGATGCCGAGGAACACGAACGTCGTGATGATCATCGTGTTCTTCACCTGCTCGTACAGGTGTCGAGAACGATGCGGGTTGACCACCCCAGAAGTTTGCGTGAAACACACCGGCCTTGAACGAGACCGCGACGACCACGATGAACACGAGGATCGGGATGATCTTGGCGACGGTGACGATGCGGTTGATCGTCGCGGCTTCCTTTACGCCGCGCGAGATGAGGTAGTGGAACGTCCACACACCGACCGATGAAAGCGCGACCGCGAGGATCGTGTCGCCCTCGCCGAGCGCCGGGAACGCCCTCCCGATCGTGGTCATGATGAACACCCAATAGAAGGTGTTACCCACGCACGCGCTCGCCCAGAAGCCGAACGCCGAGTTGAACCCGACGTAGTCGCCGAACCCGGCTTTGGCGTACGACGAACACGCCCGCATCCAGTTCAGGCTTACGGACCGCGAGCGTCTGGAAGACGAACGCCAGCATCAGCATGCCGAGCCCGGCGATCGTCCACGCGACGACCGCACCGATGACGCCGGTCGCGACTCCGAAGCGAGCGGGGAGCGAGAACACACCCGCACCGATCATCGACCCGACCACCATCGCGGTCAGCGTCGGGAGTGTCACCTTCGCGACCACCGATTTCACGCCGCCGCCCGAGTCGTTCGCTTCGATCTCGCTCACGAGTGCGGCTCCAGAACGAAGAGTGCGGAACCGTCCGCGGCGAGCAACACCGCGTTTTCGCGGGCCAAGTCGACACTCGCCACGTGCGGCAGCACGGCGAAGATATTGGATTCCTGTTGCTCTACGCCGAGCGGGGTTAGGCAGGCTTTCCGCGTCGATCGGGGCGGCGAGATCGTGAGAGCGCGGCCGCTCGGCTCCCACGTCGAGTGACCGACATTGCACCCGGTCTCAACGGTCAACGCGTGATCGCTACCGAAGTCGAGTGTCGGCTCGGTGCCGCGGGACGGGTGACTGCAGCGCGGTAGGCGCCGCATAGTTGACGATGTCCCACCGACCGGCGAGGTCGTCCGCGGTCGTGTCGGCACGGTCGAAGACGAGGCGCACGCTATGCGGGCCGCTCAGAACGAGCTGGTTCTCGGTTCCTTCCTTCTCGGCAGTATCGACTGCCTCGAGCGCGGTGAAGAACTTGTGTTCCGCCGCACTCAACACCGGAGTGCACACGACCAAGGTGGACGCGACGGCGCCCGTCGTGACGTCGTCGCCCTCGTGGGTGAACGGGAGATGAAATCGATTGCACGGTCCGGTGCCCGACGCCGTTCCGGTCTCGATATCGAGCGTGAACGGTGTCTGCGCCGGGATCGGGTCGGAATCGCCGGTCGCGACGAGAATCCAATGCGTCCCGACCAGATTCCCGGGATCGCGCGGGATGACAGCTTCGCTTTCGACGGCGCGCCCGCTCCCACAAGCCGCCACGCCGACGAGCAAGAGTACGACGCCCGCAAAGCGTCGAGCCGCTTGGCATCGCAGAGAGTTTCGCACCGCGGTCCTCATAGTCCTCGCCCCACTTGGATCGCAGACTATGACCATCCGGCGCAGCCGTCCGGGCCCTCGAACCGCGCGCCGCAGACATGTGACACTTATGCTTCCATCGTGGCGGTCTTCTCGCAATGAGCGCGACCGACAACGCGGTCTTGATGTTCATCACGCTGTTCACGCTGTACAGCCCGCTCGCCGCGCTGCCCTCGTACATGCCGATCGTCGGGCGCTACCAGGCTGCCGAACAGCGCCGGCTCGCGCTGGGGCTCTTCTTCTACGTCGTCGTATTCGTTCTCGCGGCGATCTGGGTCGGCGAAGTACTGCTCGACGTGCTCGGCATCTCGACGGCCGCGCTCACCGCTACCGGTGGCATCGCGCTCATGTTCGAGTCCGTGCCGCTGATGCTCAACATGCATCCGGGCGGACACGGCACCGACGAGGACAACGCTGATGTCGACATCAACGCCGGCTGGCGATCAGTACTGCTGCTGCCGCTTACGTTTCCGCTGACAATCGGCGGGGCAACGTTCGCCGTCCTGGTCGGCTTCGCCGCGACGTCCCACGGTGTCGGTGACCGCGGACTCCTCACCATCGCCGGTCTCGCGTACGCCGCAGTGACCGGAATCACCTTGTACGCGTCGGCGCATGCACATCGGCGCGCGTCGCTTCGGGCGCGCGACATGCTCGATCGGATCGCCGGAATCCTTCTCACCGCGATTGCGGCAACGCTCCTCGTCAGCGGAGTAACGCGACTCGTGGTCACCGTCCTCCACGGACTCAAGTAATCGCAACGGAGGTCTGATGGACGACATCGAAGCGATCAAGCAGCTGAAGGCGCGGTACTGCCGCACCATGGACGCCAAGGACTGGTCGGCGATGCGTCAGGTCTTCACCGATGACGTCGAGGTCGACACCGCAGCATCAGGCGGCGGCGTCGTGACAGGCGCGGACAACTTCATGACCTTCCTCCGCGACGACGATCGGCGACGTTGTCACCGTCCATCACTGTCACATGCCCGAGATCGACGTCACGTCGCCGACGACGGCAACGGGGGTATGGGCGATGGAGGACATGCTGCGCTGGCCCGACGGCTCGGAACTGCACGGCTTCGGCCACTACCACGAGGCTTATGCGAATGTCGACGGCGACTGGCGGATCAAGAGCACTCTGCTGACCCGCCTGCGCATGGACTTCACCGCGGCCCCGACGCCGTGAACGCTCGTCGGCGAGGCGGACGACTGCGAGGATGAGGCGATGACGGACGAAGAGATGGCGGACGAAGGAACGCTCGATTCGTGGGTGGCCGATTGGATGGGCGCGCACCCGCTCGAGACCACCCCCATCGACGACTTCCCACCCGAATTCCTCCCCCTCGCGCGCGGCGAGTCCGGTACAGCGCCCACCCGTCCGATCGCCCGGATCAGCGACGAGTACGTCGGCGATGTGCCGATTCGGATCTACGCGGGCGACGCCGCGCCGCCCGGGATCGTCGTTTACTTCCACGGCGGCGGGTGGATGATCGGCAGCATCGGGCTCATGGACAACGTCGCTCGAGAGCTCGCGCACAGCAGCGGCGCGGTCGTCGTCTCGGTCGGGTACCGCCTCGCGCCGGAGCACCCGTATCCCGCCGGCCTCGACGACTGCGAAGCCGCGACCCGCTGGGCGCTCGCAAACACCGCGCGGTTCGATGCTCCGCCTGGGAGCGTTGCCCTCGCCGGCGAAAGCGCGGGCGGCAATCTCGCGGCCGCGGTGTCGGCGCGATTTCTGGCCGCCGGCGACGTAACGCTTGCGGGTCAGGTCCTCATCTACCCGGTTCTCGACAATGCGGCGGCAGCGTATGAATCGCGAGATGCGTATTCGGGCCTGGTCGTGAGTCGCAGGCAGATGAACATGTATTGGGCTGCCTACGCCGGCGAGCGCAACATCGACGACGACCCGTTCGCGGCACCGTTGCACATGGACATCGTCAAGGGACTACCTCGCACGTTCATCGCGCACGGTGGGTGTGACCTGTTTCGCGACGAGGGGCGCGCATTCGCGGCGCGGCTGCGAGATGACGGTGTCGAGGTCGAGGATGTCTGTTATCCCGGACAGCCACACGGATTCGTGAACTTCGGATTGCCCGCCGCGACTACCGCGTTCGACGACATCGGCAGCGTGGTTGCGCGCGGCCTTCGCGGGATCGGCGCGCTGAAGTCGACCACGAACGCAGCCGTCACCGCGGACGGTTCTCGTGCACCGTGCTGTCCGCGCCGAACCAGGTCGTCAGTGCACACGGTAGTGCCGGGTCGGTGAGATCTCCGGTCCACGCGACGTAACCGTCGGGGCGGATCAACACGGCCGCCGGCGCGGCGACCGTACCGATGACCGGGAGTTCCCACGCGCCGTCGTACGTGGCGGCGACGAACCGCACTCGGCTCGCCCAGGGCGAGATGTCGAAGCCGCCCGCGGTACCGAGGTTCAACAACACCGGCCGCGCCGCGTGCAGCAACGTGAAGACACGCGTCGGACCGTCGGGCGTTTCGAGGTCGAGGTCGGGCATGCGGCGCCCGAGCAACGGGTGTCCGGTGCCGAGTTCGTAGTGAACGTCGAGACCGGAGAGCATCCCCGCGTTGCGCCGGCGCGGCTCGTCCATGCTGAGCACTTCGGTCATCGTGTCGCGCAGCGCCGGATGCCTGTCGTCCGGAGTGCTGAGCGCAACCTGCGCGTTGGTGTAGCGCAGCACGCGGGCGCCGACCGGATGCCGTTCCGGGGTGTACGTGTCGAGGAGGCTCTCCGCTGACGTGTGATTGACGACCTGCGCGAGCTTCCAGCCGAGGTTCACCGCGTCCTGCACGCCGATGTTGAGGCCCTGACCGCCCTGCGGCGGATGTACATGCGCGGCATCGCCCGCGAGCAACACGCGTCCGGCGCGGTACGACTCGGCCTGGCGGGTCATGTCGGTGAACCGCGCCAGACGGGTCGGATTGTGGGCACCGAAGTCGGTCCCGTACACGGCGACGAGCGCTTCCCGCAGATCAGCCAAGGTCGGCTCCGACGCGTGCTCGATCTCTCGTTCCCGCAGCACGACGCCGTACGGGCCGCCGCCCGTCTCCCGATTGACCGGGCCGATGCCGCCGCCTTCGGGTCGCACACCGATCGGCGGCGGCTCGGCCATGTCGACCTCGGCGATCATCCAGCTCGCGGAGGGATCCAAACCGGGGAAGTCGATCCCGCTCGTCCGGCGGACCGCGCTACGACCCCCGTCGCACCCGACGAGATACTCCGCCCGGATCGACGGTCCGTCGGACAACGCGACCTCGACCCCCGTTTTATCCTGTTCGAAGCCGACCACCGCACAGCCCCGCCGGATCGGAACGCCGAGCTGGTTCACCCAATCCGCGAGGATCGGTTCGAAGTCGCGCTGCCAGAGCGCGAGGAGGTAGTTGTGGCGTGTCGGGAAGTCGCTGACGTCATAGCCGGCCGGCATGACTTTCCCCGCGGCGAGGAACCGTTCGGCAATCCCCCGCTGATCGAGCACCTCAATGGTGCGGGAGTGAAGGCCGCCCGCGCGAGCCGTCGAGATCCTGCGTGGCGCGGGATTCGACGACGACGACATCAGTGCCCGCCAACGCGAGCTCGCCCGCCAACATCATCCCGGTCGGGCCGCCGCCCGCGATCACCACTGCGTGATCCGTCATCGCTAGTCCTCCGCCGCCGATGCGGGCTGAACGATTCAGCCGCCGGCGAGCATTGACAACACACAACGGGTCCTTGCATCAAGCCCCCCGTGTGGCGGTAAATTGGTGTTGGCAGAGAGTTCCGTGCTCGCCGATGCGCTCGAGCCGAGCTCGCGCAAGGTCCGCGCCGGAAGGACACAGGCGCCGTAGCCTCGGGGTCTTGGTTGCGGGGCGGGCGATTGGGCGCGGGACGTTGGCGCTCGCATGCCTCGCCACGATCCTGACGGGCGCGTCGGCGCCGGCGGCCGCGGAAGGATCGCGAACGCTGTATCCGTCGGCGGCGGCATGCACGCCCAACTCTGCGAGCGGGAGTTGTCGCGCGAACATCGAATGGCGCACGAGCTTCTACGGCCCCGCGGGCAGCACGCAGGTCCGCCGGCGCACACTGCTCGAGGCGTACACGACTGCGGGCGAGACGATCGATCTCGGATCGAGTGCCGTCGGCGTCGGTAGCGCGGACATCACCGTGTTCAATCCCGGCGTCGTCACCGATGCGAACGCCGAGCCGCTCCCGACCGTCACGACGGGAACGAACGGCTTCAAGTGTTCGGACGAGCGCACGGCGAGTGGCATCGCGGCCCAAGGCGAGATCACTTCGCGGGCGCTGGAGCTCGCGGGCCCGCAAGCGGTGACGGGCGGCGGGAACCCGAGCGGCTACGTCCCGTGCCACTACGCCGCGCCGGTGACCGGCATTTACTCGATCGTCTTCTACGGTCCGAACGGCGATGGTGTCGACACGGACGGTGGCGCGCTCGGCGACATCAACCTCGCGGGGGCCAACAACTTCAATGCATCGCAACTCGCGACGGTCGCGGCGTGGGACGTGACGATTCGGGCCAACGACACGTCGGCCACCGACATCGACGGCCGGGTGTTTGCAAGCTCCTTGGCCGCGTCGACGGCGGGAAACGGGCGCCCGATCAACATCACGTTCTACGTAACGACGCAGGACGGATTCATCTATCGGGTGCAGACCCGTGGCCTCGACCCGAACGGCTTCGCGCTCTACGGAAACGAGCTCGGCTTCCTCGACGCCGACGGTTCCGGCCCGCTCGACCACGATGTCGTCGGCACGACCAACTCGAGTCAACTCACGGGCCTCGCAGGCAACGTCGCGCTCGCGCCACCCCAGTACCCGATCTCGTTCAGCCCGCTCGCCCCGGAGACGCGCGCCGCGCTGGGCATCCCCACAACGCCGGCTGCACCCGCGATCCATTCGTTGTCGTTCACCGGCAATGTCGGCGGCAACACGTCGACGGTCGGACAAGGTGGGACGTTCCACTACACCACGACGACGCACGGAATTGCGGAGATCATCATCAGCCGCGACGGAACCGACTTTGATCCGGGTAACCCGCTGAACCGGGTGCTCGCGCGCCTCGCAGACCGCCGGCGCGCACTCGTTGCCGTGGGACGGCAAGGACAACAGCGGCAACGCGCTCCCGGCGGGATCGAACTATCAGTTCCGGGCCGACATCCATGCGGGCGAGTACCACTTTCCCCTTCTCGACGCGGAGAACTCGACGCTGGGCGGACCGACGATCACGTTGACGAATCCGCCCGGCGGAACCTGTCCCTTCGGGAACGCGGCGTGCACGACCGCGTTCTACGACGACCGCGGGTATCACACGAGCGGTTCGACGGGATCCGACGTCGGCACACCGGGCACGACGCTGTGCGGCCTCAATCCCGCGCCTACGAATCACAGCGACCCGGCAACGGGATACGACAGCAGCGGCGGCCAGCGCGGCTACGGCGCCGACACCGGCGGCAACACGAACGTCCCGTGCACCGGATCGTTCGGCGACGTCAAAGGTCTCGACACCTGGACCTACTTCCCCAGTGCAATCGCCACCGCGCCCCTGAACGTGATTGCGTTCGCGCCGCCCGCACCCACAGCCACACCCGACAGCTACACCGCGGCGTACCGAACGCCGCTCGCCGTTGCCGCAGCGGGTGTCCTGACGAACGACACGGGCACAGGCATCACCGTCACCGCGCATACGAGTCCCGCGCACGGGACGCTGACGCAGAACGCGAACGGAAGCTTCACGTACACGCCCGCAGCCGGCTACGCCGGGACCGACAGCTACACGTACACGATCGCCGACACCTTCACGCGGACGGCGACGACCACGGTGACGATCGTCGTGCGCCCGCCCGCCGCGCCGGTCGCGAACACGGACACCTATCAGGTCGCGTACCAAACCCCGCTCACGATCGCGGCCGCGGGTGTGCTCGGCAACGACACGGGTACGGGCATCACCGTCACTGCACACACGACACCCGCGCACGGCGTGCTGACCCAGAACGCCAACGGCAGCTTTACGTACACGCCCGCAGCCGAATACTCGGGGCCCGACAGCTACACGTACACGATCACCGACGTACTCGGGCGAACGTCGACCACCACGGTCACGATCACGGTCGGTGCCGCACCGAAGCACACCAAGAAGCTCATCGACCCCAAACCGCCGAATGGGTCGAATGGATTGCCGTTCACCGGCGCCGCGTCGCGCGCTCTCTCGGCCCTCGCACAGCTCTTCATCGTTGCCGGCGCGATCCTGGCGGTCGTCGGACCGCGCCGCCGAAGAATGAAACGCGTCCGTCCGTCCGTTTGAGCCGCCGACGCGGGCCGGTCGACTGGTGGTTGTCCCCGCCCGGCACGGGGTATCTCCTCTGATCGCCCTCGGAGGAGACTGTCACGTGGCCCGCCGCCGTCCGCAAAATTGCAACGTCTCGACGAGCGCGCCTTCGCGCGCGTCAGCGGTCGTCGGGCGCCGTTCTCGACGCGACGATGCCGGGCGTCTCGACCGCCGCGAACCATTCGCTGTTGTGGCTTGCGCTCGCCGCCGGGCTCGGGGCCCTTGACGGTGACGCGGGCGCCGCGCCGGTCTGCGGCGGCGTGCTCGCGATCGGCGCGACGTCGGCCATAACGAGTGGCGTGCTCAAGCGTGCGCTGCCGCGCCACCGGCCGCCGCTCGAGGCGTTCCCGTTCGTCGGGCTGCGGGTGCGGCCCGTGTCGTCGTCGATGCCTTCGGGTCACGCGGCGTCGGCCGCGGCGTTCGCGACGGCAGCCGCGATCGAAGCACCGATCCTCGCGGTGCCGCTCGGCGCGCTGGCTGCGACCGTCGCGTACTCGCGCGTCTACAACGGTGTGCACTATCCGGGCGACGTGTTGCTCGGCGGCGCGATCGGGGTCGCGGTCGCGGCCGCGACCGTCAAGGTCTGGCCCCGTGCGGACTACTCGCCCGCCACCGCACGCGCCGGTTCCGCCGCAGTTCGCCGCGTCGTCGGCGAACCGTCGGCCGACGGCTCGGGGCTGACGATCGTCGTTAATCCCGCGGCCCGATCCGGGCGCGGTGACGATCCGACCGACACGCTCGGCGCCGCGCTCCCGGCTGCGAAGATCATCGTCCTCGACGACGCGGGCGAGCTCGAGGACGCGTTGCAGTCGGCGGCGTCGGATACGAACACGCGCGCGATCGGGGTGATGGGCGGCGACGGGTCGATCAACACCGCGGTCGGCGTCGCACTCGAACACGATTGTCCCTTGGTCGTCGTGCCCGGCGGAACGCTGAACCACTTCGCCCGCGACATCGGGCTCGATTCCGTCGACGACGCGATCCGCGCGGTGCAGAGCGGTCAGCTCGTCGCCATCGACGTCGGCCTCATCGACGAGCATGTGTTCGTGAACACGGCCAGCTTCGGTAGCTACTCCAAGCTCGTCGAGGAACGGGAGAAGCTGGAGGACCGAATCGGCAAATGGGCCGCCCTCGCGATCGCGCTCGTTCGCGTGCTGCGCCACGACGAACCGTCGGAGATCACCATCGACGGCCGGCCCCGCCGGATCTGGATGATCTTCATCGGCAACGGCGCGTACGACCCGCCCGGCTTCGCGCCCAGCACCGGCGCGCGCCTCGACGACGGCGTGTTCGACGTACGCATCGTCGACGGCTCTGCACCCTGGGCGCGCGTGCGGCTCGTCGCCGCGCTCCTCACCGGGAATCTGGCCCGCTCGAAGATCTACAGCCGGGAGCTCGTTCCGACGGTCGCGGTGACGACCGACCGCGACGAGACCACCCTGGCCGCCGACGGCGAGATCTTCGACGGCGATCGGGCGTTCTCGGTCGGCCAAGAGCCCGAAGCGGCTGCTCGTGTACGTGCCCGAGTGAGGCTTTAGGCGAATCAAAGGAAGTTCACAGTTGGCGCACAGTCCATTTGGACAGGCTCAGGGCCGGACGCCTTCCCCCCGACGTCAGGAAACCCGTGGCCGACGACCGCAAGCCCAAGCCCAGCAAGCGCCCGTTGCGCTGGATCATCGGCGCGGCCGTCGTCGTGCTCGTGCTGGTGGTCGGCGGCCCCTTCGTGTACTTCCACTTCATCCAAGGGACCCGCCGCCGCGAAGCTCTCGCTCGACACGACCGCCGTCCCCAGCACTGCGGCCGACACGACGCGCGCGCCCCTCGCCGGTACGTGGAAGATCTCCGACAGCTCCGTCGTGCGTTACCGCGTGAAGGAAACGCTCTTCGGTCAGAGCGCCACCGCGACGGGCCAGACGAACAGCGTCACCGGATCCCTGACGATCGCGGGCACGAAGTTGACCGCGGCGAAATTCGTCGTCGACATGACGACGGTGACGAGCGACCGCAGCCAACGGGACGGCCAGTTCCAGGGCCGGATCATGGACACGGCCGACTTCCCGACCGCCACGTTCACCCTCACGAGCCCCATCGATCTGGGCCCGGTGCCGGCCGACGGCGTGAGCAAGACCTTCTCCGCCGAGGGAACGCTTCAGCTGCACGGCACGACGAAGAACGTGACGTTCACCCTCGACGCGGAGCGCAAGGGCAACACGATCCTCATCCACGGCGACGAGCCGATCACGTTCTCCGACTACAACATCGACAACCCGAGCGGCGGCCCGGCGAGCGTCGGCAACTCCGGTGAGCTCGAGTTCGTGTTGGTCGTCGAGCCCGCCTGAACCCTCGCTCAGGCGAGCGCCTGGGTCGTCGGCGGCCATCCGGGAATGGTCAGGAACTGGCCGATGCCCGCAATCCGCCACACGTCGCTGCAGTGCATGACGAAGTGCTGGGGTGGCAGTTCGACGACGGTCGCCGCATCGATGCCAAGGCCGACACCACCGTTGTCGTCGGGCGGATCGATCTCCAACGCGACACGGGCGAACGAGCCGAGCGTCTCGCAGTCGTAGTGCGAGTTCCAGCTCCGTAGTTCCCAGCTTTTGTGTGCGGCCCGCCAGTAGTCGCCGTTCAAGCGCACGAACGTGGTCCACGCCGGTTCCGTAGAGGAGTCGACCGCCAGGCGCTGGGCGAGAACGTCGTCGGGATCACGGCCCAACGTGTGCAGGATCCAGGCTTGGGCATACGCGAGCCGCAGGTTGTGATCGAGGAGCGCCCACGCCTGTTCGTGGTCGCCGTGGGTGATTGCCCGCATCCAGGCGTATGCAATGCTCGCGGCCGGGCAACCTTCGAAAAAGCCCGGCTCGACGGGATGCACGGAGTCACTGTGCACCCCCCGCGTCACCGCAGCGTTGACAGAAACACCCTTTTGGAATCGCATTTTTCGCTTGACACTGAGTCCAGGAACGGGTGTACCGTCATGGGTAACACGGCGAGAAACCCTTCTCCGTGCGGGACCCTTGCTCACGGCCATTCGGCGGCGTGTCGGCGAGCGATGGGCAGGGTCCGGGAGCGTTGCTCCAGACCCCGGTAGCGCAATTGAGTGTTGCGTCAACTGCCCGGGAGTCTGCATGTCTACAACCGTTTCTCGTAGCGTACAGCGTCGTCCTCGAGCGACCAGAGCTGACCGTGTCGCGAATGCGCGTACGTTCGAACCGCGCCAACAGTGGTCGCACTGCGCGGCGAGCTCGACGCGGCCGCGCTCAATTCGTTGTTCGAGACGTTCGACGACGCGATCACGCACGACGACTCCGATGTCGTCGTCGACCTCGCGCGACGTCGACTTCATCGGCGCAGCCTGGATCGGCACGTTCGTACGCAGCCGCGCCTCGCTGCACGCCCAGGATCGCGAGCTCACGGTGCGTTCGCCGTCGCGCGTCGTGCACCGGCTGCTCGAACTATGCGGGCTGTCGTATCTGATCGAGACCGTCAGGCCGCATCGAGCGCGACTCGGCGTCAGCGGATCAGCCGGGAACCGCGAGCGCCAGCGCGCCGGCGTTCGAGGTAGCGGCGTTCGGCTTCGTTCGTCGTGAGCGCGAGTGCGGACGCGATACAGCCGCGGCGGCTTCCGCGCGGCGGTCGAGCCGGCGGAGCAGATCGGCGCGTGTCGCGGGCAGCAGGTGGTAGCCGGAGAGCGCTCCCGTCGCGTCGAGCGCGTCGACGAGACGCAGCCCCGCTTCCGGTCCGTCGGCCATCCCGATCGCGACCGCGCGGTTCAGCTCGACGACCGGTGACGGCACCATGCGCACGAGCTCGCTGTAGAGGGCGGCGATCTCGACCCAGTCGGTCGCGCGTCGCGTCGCGCGCACGCGGCGTGGCACGCGGCGATCGCGGCCTGCACTTGGTACGGACCCGGTTGGCCGCGTCGGAGCGCGGCGTCGAGCCGTTCGACGCCTTCCGCGATCGCGCTCGGCATCCCAGCGCGTGCGGTCCTGTTCCTCGAGCGGGACCAGGTCGCCGGCGTCGTCGAGCCGGGCCGCGCGGCGGGCGTCGGTGAGCAGCAGGAGCGCGAGCAGGCCGATCGCTTCGGGTTCGTCGGGCATGAGGTCCACGAGCGTGCGCGCCAGGCGGATCGCTTCCGCGCTCAGGTCGACGCGGACAGATCCGCGCCCGCGGTCGCGGCGTAGCCCTCGTTGAACAACAGGTAGACGCACCGCCAGAACCGCGCCCGTGCGTTCGGGAAGCAGGTACGCCGGGCGGCACGCGATACGGGATCCCGGCGTTGCGGATCTTGCGCTTGGCCCGCACGAGGCGTTGGGCCATCGTCGGTTCGGGAACGAGGAAGGCGCGCGCGATCTCGGTGGTCGTGAGCCCGGTGAGCGTGCGCAGCGTGAGCGCGACCTGCGCCTCGCGCGACAGCGCGGGGTGACAGCACGTGAAGATGAGGCGCAGGCGGTCGTCGTCGACACCGCTGTCGTCGAGGCTGCGGTTGACGTCGCCGTGGTAGTCGTTGCCGTCGTCGTCATGGTCATGGTCGTGGTCGGGCGCGCCGAACGGATCAGGGCGCGAGATCATGGCGACCTCCTCCAACTTGGCGGCCCCGGTCGTCGGCGCGGCGCAGACGGTCGAGCGCGCGGTTGCGCGCGGTCGTCGTGAGCCAGGCGCCGGGATTGCGCGGGATGCCGTCGCGGGGCCAGCGCTCGAGGGCCGCGCGCGAATGCGTCCTGCGCGCATTCCTCGGCGAGGTCCCAGTCGCCGGTCACTCGGATGAGGGTCGCGACGACGCGACCCCAATCCGAGCGAAACGCGGCATCGACTGCGGCCTCGACCTCGGTGGCGACGCGGCTCAGATCTCCCAGATCGGCCTCACTTCGATCGTGCCGTTGCTTCGCGCCGGGGATCTTCGCCGCGATCTCGATCGCTTCGTCGAGGTCCTTGCGTCGACGAGGTAGAACCCGCCGATCTGCTCCTTGGTCTCCGCGAACGGACCGTCGGAGGTGAGGATCTCGCCGTCGCGGACCTGGACGGTCGTGGCGTCGGTCGTGGGGCGGAGGCGCTCGCCGCCTTGCAGCACGCCCCGCTTGCCCATTTCCTCGCCGAACTTGGCGTATTCGGCCATCATCGCCTCGCCCTCGGCCTGGCTCAACGCGCCAGCGGCGGACTCGTCGGTGCAGATCAACATGAGATAACGCATGCGTCCTCCTCGTGGATACCGCTATCGGATCACACTGACGACGAACGAGCGCGCGCCGGATCGACACCTCGAACGATTCTCCGTCGCAACGAATCGTTCGACGATTCGTTGCAACGGAGTTTCAGGCGGGTGGGGTTTCAGGCGGTCGTGTCGACGGTCGAGCCGGTGGGCGGGACGCCCCAGGACGACTGGTCGAACGGGTTGAACGTGAACGGCTGGCGGGGCAGTCGGGGCGGGATTCGCCGGCGGCGCGGCGGCCGGCAGCCGCGGCCCGCTGCGAACCGGTGCTCATCCCGCCGTCCCACTGGGTCAGCCCCGTCAACAGCCCGGGCTTCTGGTACATGGGCAGCGCCGACGACCGCGGAGGTCGAGCGCGACCAGGTCGCTGTCGCCGGGCTCGGCCCGAACGCGGCCGCCGAACAGCGCCCGACAGCGCCGAGCTCCTGGAACTGGGCGAGTTGCACCGCGGGCGAGCTCAGGTAACTCGGGGGCAGCCGAAGTCGCCGGAGCCGAAACGCCGCTGACAGTCATCCCCAGTGTGTCGACCGATGCCGTCCGAGAGTTGACCCGGCCGGGCGTGACTCGCGTCACACGGGCTCCGTGGATCACACGGATCACACGCCGAGCAGGAGCTCCGCCATCTGGACGCCGTTCAGAGCCGCACCCTTGCGCAGGTTGTCGCCGGTGACCCAGAGATCGATCGATCCGGGCTCCGACGGGTCCTCCCGGATCCGGCCCACGAGCACCGGGTCGATACCGGCCGCCTCCTGCGGGGTCGGGTACCCGTCGCCGTCGTCGACGAGCAGCACACCCGGCGCGTCGCGCAACAACTCGACCGCCTCGGCCTTGTCCATCGGGCGGTGGAAACGCACGTTCGCGCTCACGGCATGGCCGACGTACACGGGCACCCGCACACACGTGACCGTGCAGCGGATCTCGTCGTCGTGGAGGATCTTGCGCGACTCGCGCACCATCTTCCATTCCTCCGACGTGTAGCCGAGCTTCCTTCACCGAACCCGCGAGCGGGATCACGTTGCCCGCGATCGGCTTGTCCCACACCTCGCCCTGCACGAGGAAACCGGACTGGCGCCCGGAGTAGCGCAGCTCCTCGGACCGGCCGTCGAGCTTCGTCCACTGCGCGTCGAGCTCGTCGCAGCCCGACCTGACCCGCACCCGACACCGACTGGTACGTCGACACGACCATGCGGTCGATGCGCGCGGCGCGGTGCAGCGGCGCGAGCGCGGTGACCGGGATCATCGTCGTGCAGTTCGGGCACGACGCGATGCCCTTCGGCATGTTGCTGCATGTCTTCGGGATTCACTTCGGCGACGACGAGCGGAACGTCGGGGTCCATGCGGAACGCCGACGACTTGTCGATCACCTTGGCGCCCGCGGCCGCGGCCTGCGGCGCCCACTCTTCCGACATCGGCTCGTCGACGTCGACGATGACGAGGTCGAGCCCGTCGAAGCATCCGGGCCGCAACACCTCGCACGTGACCTCGCCGCCCGCGAACGCAGCTTGCGACCTTCGGAACGCGGCGACGCGTACGGCGCGCAACTCGCTCACGGGGAACGACGCGCTCTTCGAGGATCCGCAACATCTCGGTGCCGACCATCCCGGTGGCGCCCATCAAACCGACTCGCACGACACTACTCCTTGTCCAAACCGAACGCCGCGTGCAACGACTGCACCGCGCGCTCCACGTCTTCTTCGGCGACGACACACGAGATCCGAATCGTCGACGTGCTGATCATCTCGATGTTGACGCCTTCTTTGGCGAGCGTCTCGAACATCTTGGCGGCGATACCGGGATGCGTCTTCATGCCCGCGCCGATGAGCGAGACGCGGCCGATGCGCTCGTCGGTGGCGAAGCCGCTCGACTCGGTGTCGACGACGATCTTCTCCATGCACCGCGACGCGCGCTCGACGTCGGGGCGGGGCACGGTGAACGAGATGTCGGTGTGGCCCGCGCTCGACACGTTCTGCACGATCATGTCGACGTTGATGCCCGCTTCGGCCAGGTCACGGAAGATCGTCGCCGCGATGCCGGGACGGTCGGGCACCTGCTCGATGGTCACCTTGGCCTCGCCGGTGTCGTGCGTGACCCCGGAGATGATCGCCTGCTCCATCGCTTCGATCGCGTCCACTACCGCGTCCTCCTCGGTGATCCATGTTCCCGGCGCCCACGTGAAACTCGAACGCACGTGCACCTTCACTCCGTGATTGCGCGCGAACTCGACGGAACGCAGCGCGAGCACGCGCCCGCCGGTCGCCGCCATCTCGAGCATCTCGTCGAACGAGACGCGCGCCAGCTTTCGGGCCTAAGGCACGATGCGCGGGTCGGCGGTGTACACACCTTCGACGTCGGTGTAGATCTCGCACACGTCGGCGCCGAGCGCGGCCGCGAGCGCAACCGCGGTGGTGTCGGAACCACCGCGGCCCAGTGTGGTGATGTCGCGCGCGGTGGACACACCCTGGAAGCCCGGCGACGATCGCGACCTTGCCTTCGGCGAGCGCTTCGCGGATGCGCTCGCCGCTGACCTCGATGATCTTCGCCTTGCCGTGATCGGTGTCGGTGACGATGCCGGCCTGGCTGCCGGTGAAGCTGACCGCGGGCTGGCCGAGATCTTCGACGGCCATCGACAGCAGCGCCATCGAGATCCGCTCGCCCGCCGTCAGCAACATGTCCATCTCGCGGCCGCCGGGCTGGCGGGTGACGTCGTTGGCGAGGCGCACGAGATCGTCGGTGGTCTTGCCCATGGCGGAGACCACGGCGACGACATCGTTGCCCTCACGGCGCGTGCGGACGAGGTGATCGGCCACGGCCCGGATGCGATCCGGGTCGGCGACCGAGCGTCCCGCCGAACTTCTGAACCAGGAGACCCACGGCCTCCCAGGCTACCGGTGGGCCTGGCGAACCACGGAAGGGATTCGCCGCCCTGTACATTCAGCGGCCGTGCCGAGTCGCAGACAAACGCCAACGCAAGAAGGAAAACGCCCGAGCCGCGCACGAGGCGCGCGAGGCCGAGGTGAAGAAGCGGAAGCGGAACCGGACGATCCGCAATGGCGCGCATCGCCGTCGTCGTCTTCGCGCTCGCGTGATCCTCGTCGTCACTCTGGTGAGCCGCAAGAACAACAAGAAGGTCGACGCGAGCCCGACCACCTCGACCACGGTCGCGCCCGCCGACGTCCACGACGGCCAAAGCGGCGGCGGCCGTCTACCCCGCGGGTTGCGTGCAAGACCGTTCCCAAGGCCACGACGAAGCCGACGAATCTCAAGACGGCGCCGCCGCATGACGATCGACGCCAACAAGACCTACGTCGCGCGACTTCACGACGACCGTGCGGCGACTACGCATCACCCTCGACGCCGAAGGACGCGCCGAAGAGGCGTCAACAACTTCGTCTTCCTCGCCAAGCAGGGCTTCTACGACGGCCTGAAGTTCCACCGCGTCGCCACCGACTTCGTCATCCAGGGTGGCGATCCCGAAGGGCAACGGCAGCGGCGGCCCGGGCTACACACGGTCGACCGAGCTTCCGACAAGGCGGGTACCCGGCCGGGTCGGTCGCGATGGCGAACAGTGCGGCCGAACACGACCGGGTCGCAGTTCTTCCTTGTGCTGTCCGACGAACGGCGCCGAAGGTCTCGGCGGACCGCCATACCTCTACTCCGCGCTCGGCAACATCACGAGCGGCGATGGACGCGTCGCCAAGATGGCTCGACTCGGCAATCCGAACCAGACCGCGAGCGACCGACGACGCCGACGCCGACGATCCCGCTCTACATGTTCAAGGTGACGATCACCGAGAAGTAGCGGCGGGCGTGGCGACGGCGAGGTCGACCGTCGGCGCCGCGACTTGGCCGTCTTCGCCTTCGCGCCTTTGCGGTAGACGGTCGCGCCGCCTGCACCCATGACCTCCCACGGGCCGTCGCCGGTGCGGATGAGCGCGGTCTGCTCGTCGACACCGACGAGCACCGCGTCCTTGGCGAGCAGGTCGACCGAACGTTCGCGGAGGTGGTCGGCGGCCCGGCCGTGGTACGGGAAGATCGCCAGGCCGGGGACGAGCCCGAGCCCGACGGTGTACGCGCCGCCGCGCGGGTCGACCATCGGATCGCCGAGCACGGTGGCGCCCGCGCCCGACGCGGCGATCACCGCGCCCCGCCCGTAGGCGTAGACGATCGCGTCGTAGAACGCGCTGCTCTTCAGCACCGAGCGCAGGTGCAGCGGCGAGCCGTCGGCGAGGTAGACGAACCGGGCAACCCGGACCGCGCGAGATGTTGGCGTCGGCGTCGGCGTCGCGGCGGTTGAGCACGGGGAGCGCCGTGACGCGGCGCGCCGAGGCCCTCGAAGTAGGCGGTGGCCCGCTCGACGGCCCGGTCGGGGTGCTCGAACGCGGCCGCGGTCGGCAGGACGAGGACCTCGTCGGTGCCCGGCCAGCTCGAGCAGGCGCCGGTCGAAGGCGCGCGCACGGCTCGGTCCACTCGTCGCCGCCGACGAGGGCGACGGTTCCGGCTGCCTTGGTCACGTGCGTCACGAGCGGCTGTGATCCCCGGTGCACGCACGTGCCGTTGCAACGAACGTCGAACGATCGTCGCGACGGGGCGAGCCGCACTCGGCTCACCGCTGGCCCTACTCGCCGGTAGCCTTTCGGCCTTCACACAGGAGGACGGAAGATGACGGTCAAGCGGGTCGGGATCGTGGGTTCGGGGATCATGGGCTCGGGCATTGCCGAGGTCGCGGCCAAGGCCGGCTTCGAGGTCGTGCTGCGCAGCCGCGCGCAGGCCACTGCCGACGCGATGGTCGCCGGGCTCGAGAAGTCGCTGGCCAAGCAGGTCGACCGGGGCAAGCTCGAAGCCGACGAGCGCGACGCCGTGCTCGGCCGGGTCGCGCGCGGTCGCCGACCTCGGCGAGCTGACGCGACTGCGACCTCGTCATCGAGTCGATCGTCGAAGACCTCGCGGCCAAGAAGCACCTCTTCACCGAGCTCGACCGCATCTGCCCCGAGCACACGATGCTCGCGACGAACACGTCGACGTTGCCCGTCGTCGAGATGGCGATGAACACCGGCCGGCCCGACAAGGTCTGCGGCGTCCACTTCTTCAACCCCGCGCCGATGATGGCGCTGGTCGAGGTGGTGCGCGCGATCACGTCGAGCGACGAGACGATCGAGACCGCCACCACGTTCGCGACCACGTGCGGCAAGAACGCGGTGCAGGTGAAGGACCAGGCCGGCTTCATCGTGAACGCGTTGCTGTTCCCGTACCTCAACAACGCGGCCAAGCTGTTCGACGCCGGCGTCGCGACCCGCGACGACATCGACGCCGCGATGAAGGGCGGCTGCAACTTCCCGATGGGCCCGCTCGAGCTGCTCGACCTGGTCGGGCTCGACACCAGCCTCGCGATCCTCGAAGCGCTCTACGACGAGTTCAAGGACCCGAACTACGCGGCGGCGCCGGTGCTGCGCCGCATGGTCTAGCGCCGAGCGGCTGGGTCGCAAGACCGGGCTCGGCTTCTACGAGTACAAGCGGTAGACCGGCACCCGGAGCGGCCCCGGTCGACAGCCCCGGTAGCGGCCGGCCCGGGAATCCGGGAGAATGGTGACGATGGCCGAGCGCGACCGCCCCTGGTTGATCCGGACGTACTCCGGGCACTCGTCGGCGCGCGCTTCGAACGAGCTCTACCGGACGAACCTGGCGAAGGGTCAGACCGGCCTGTCGGTGGCCTTCGACCTCCCTACCCAGACGGGCTACGACCCCGACTCCCCGCTGGCACGGGCGAGGTCGGCAAGGTCGGCGTACCCGGTGCCGCACCTCGGCGAGATGCGCACGCTGTTCGACGGCATCCCGCTCGGCGAGATGAACACGTCGATGACGATCAACGCCACCGCGATGTGGTTGCTCGGCATGTACCTCGCGCTCTGGCCGACGAGCAGGGCGTGCCGCACGCGTCGTTGGCCGGCACGACGCAGAACGACATCTTGAAGGAGTATCTCTCCCGGGGGACCTACATCTTCCCGCCCGACGCGTCGAAGCGTCTCACTGTCGACCTGGTCACCTACACGGTGAAGAACGCGCCGTTATGGAACCCGATCAACGTCTGTCCGTACCACCTGCAAGAAGCCGGCGCGACGCCGGTGCAGGAGCTCGCGTACGGCCTCGCCAATGCGATCGCCGTTTTCGACGCGGTGCGCGAATCGGGCCAGGTTCCCGACGACGAGTTCCCCGCGGTCGTCGGCCGGATCTCGTTCTTCATCGATGCCGGCGTGCGCTTCGTCGAAGAGATGTGCAAGATGCGCGCGTTCACGCGCATGTGGGAGCGGATCTGTAAGGAGCGCTACGGCGTCGACGACGAGAAGCTCTCGCCGCTTCCGTTACGGCATGCAGGTGAACTCGCTCGGCCTGACCGAAGAGCAGCCCGAGAACAACGTGCAGCGCATCGTGTTGGAGATGCTCGGCGTGACGCTGTCGAAGGACGCGCGGGCGCGGGCCATCCAGTTGCCGTGTTGGAACGAGGCATTGGGTCTGCCGACGCCGTGGGACCAGCAGTGGTCGCTGCGGATCCAGCAGGTGCTGGCGTTCGAATCCGACCTGCTCGAGTACGGCGACATCTTCGAGGGTTCGGTCGTCATCGAACGCAAGGTCGCTTCGCTGTGCGAGGAGGCTTCGGTCGAACTGCAATGGGTGCTCGACGGCGGCGGCTCGTTCGCGATGATCGACGAGATGAAGGGCGGCTCGTGCAGTCGCACGCGGAGCGCGTGCGGCGCATCGAGTCGGGCGAGTTGAAGGTCGTCGGCGTGAACTCGTTCACCGAGACGGAACCGTCGCCGTTGGCGGCCGTCGCCCAGAACGGCGGCATCGTGACGATCGATCCCGCGTTGGAAGCCGAACACGTGTTGGCGATCCAGGCGTGGCGCTCGGCGCGCGACGCCGATGCGGTGTCGGCTGCGCTCGCGCAGTTGCAGCGCGGTTGCGCTGACGACCGAGAACCTCGTGCCCGCGACGATCGCGTTCGCGAAAGCGGGCGGGACGGTCGGCGAATGGGCGGGCGCGCTGCGCGACGTATTCGGCGAATACCGCGCGCCGACGGGGGTTGGCGCGGTTGCGGTGCAGCCGGGGGCGGAGATGGAATCCGTACGCGAGCGCGTACGGGCAATTACCGAGGAGACGGGCCGTCCCATCCGTCTGCTCGTCGGCAAGCCCGGACTCGACGGCCACTCGAACGGCGCCGAACAGATCGCGGTCGCGGCACGCGACGCGGGCTTCGAGGTCATCTACCAGGGCATCCGCCTCACCCCGGCCGAGATCGCGGCGGCGGCCCGGGACGAGGACGTCGACGTGGTGGGGCTCTCGATCCTGTCGGGGTCGCACCTCGGGCTCGTCCCCGAGATCCTGCGGCTCCTGCGGGAAAACGGCGTCGACGCGCCGGTTGTGGTCGGCGGGATCATTCCCGACGCTGACCGCGCGCAACTCGAGGCGATGGGCGTCGCCCGGGTGTACACGCCGAAGGATTACCGTCTCGCAGTCATGATGCGCGACCTGGCCGAACTCGCTCGAACGCACCGATCGAGTCCTCAGGCCGGGGCTGCGGTCGGCCGATGAGGAAACGCATGCACGACCCGCGAGTAATCGTGGCCGCCACGGGCGGCGTAGCCGCGCTCGCGGCCGGGGCGATTGGCGTCGCGATCAATTCGCCCACTTTCGCCGTGGTTGCGGGTTCGGCCGGCGTCGTCGCGGCGATCGCGGGGGTGGCGCTGGGTGCACGGGCCCGCCAGAGCGAGGATCGCCTCGTTCAGGCCGAAGACGAGATCCGCGCGGTACGACGCGAGCTCGCGTCGATCAACGCGGTACTCCAAGAGGAAGCGAGTCGGAGAGTGGCAGAAGAGGAGCTCGGTTCCAGCTTGGAAGACGCGCGCACCGTTCGGGGTGAGCAGGCGTTCGACGCCGCGACCGGGCTCTACGACGAGAAGTACTTCGCAGTGTTGGCGCAGCAGCAGGTTGCCGCGGCGCGACGTTCGTTGCGGCCGATCTCGGTGATCATCTTCGAGATCGACGCGATGGGCGAGGCCGATCGCGACACGCGCTTGCAGGCGCTCGGCGTCGTCGGCGATGTCGTGCGCCGCACGTTGCGCGAGAGCGACGCCGCGTGCCGCCTCGGCGATCTGATGGTGGGCGCGATCTTGGAAGACACTCCCGAAGCGGGTGCGGTGTGGGCCGCCGAGCGCGTGCGCGGCACGTTGCTCGCATCGCCGGTTGGCGACGCGTTGACGTTGTCGGCTGGAGTGGCGTGTTACCCGACGCACGCGTTGGGCGCAGCCGAGCTGGTGCATCAGGCGAGCCGCGCGCTCGACGAAGCGCGGGCGCGGGGACGCGATCGCGTCGAGCTCGCACCCGAACCGTCGAACTAGTCGGCTCGTCGCTACGCCGCTCGAGCGAGCGGGATCCCGTCGATTCGTCGGCGGGCGGCCGGGTTGAGCTGGCCGAGCGCGTAGGTGCCCCGGTCGACATGCCGGGCGCGGCCCTGGTCGCTCTCGTAGGCCAGGCAGTCGGCAAGGCGTTTCACGGGATCACGCGACTTGATCGAGTAGCCGTTCAGGTGGAGCTCGCGATGAATGTCGGGCAGTGTCATCGGTTGGGCGCGGCGCGCCAGGATCGCCAGCGCGGTCGAACGGAGATGGCGACCCCAGAGCGGGTGCGCGTTGCCTCGAGCGCGGGGAATGGGAGGCGGACCGCCACGCCGGGTGTGGCGGAAGCCGTGAACGATGTTCTTGCGGTCGATGCGGGGCCACATGACGACTCGGAGCTCAGCGAGCTTGGTGCGGACGTCGGCGAGCTCGACCGCGAGGGCTTGTTGCGCGGCGTCGAGCTCGGTGGCGCGGGCGAGGAGCGCTTGGCATTCCGCGTTGAAGGCGGCGTGCTCGGCCGGGCCGTGCGGAAACTTGCGGTAGCGGATCGGATAGCTGACGGGCGCCATGAGTACTCCCCTGCAGGATGGATGGTTGCGGGGGAAGCACGCGGAGGTGAGGTTGCCGTGGTGGTTGCGGCGGTCGCTGCACTGCCACGCCACGAACCTACCGACCCCGTGTGACACCGACCTAAAACTCCGTTGCAACGAATCGTTAAACGATTCGTTGCAACGGCGCGCGGGGCAGGTGTGTGCACGGGCGGTGGTGCGCGGCGGGCGAGGTCGGGTCAGGGATTGTCGGGCGCGGCATCTCCGTCGAGCTCACGCAGCACGGCGTCGGTGTCGGCGCCGAGCGCGCGACCGGCCCAACGCATCTCGGCCGGGGTACGCGACAGCCGCGCCACCGGCCCCTGCTGCACGATCCCGTCGACCGATACGAACACCTCTCGGGCCTGCACGTGCGGATCGGCCAGCACCTCTCGCATTGAATACACGGGCGCGATCGCGGCTTCAGCAGCTTCGAAAACTGCCAGCACCTCGGCCGATGGGCGCGCGCCCACCCAGGCCGCCATCGCCGCGTCGAGCTCGTCGCGGTGTTCACCGCGCCCCTCGAACGTCGCGAAGCGTCGGATCGTCGTTCAAGGCCGAGCAACGTCAGCACGCGATGCGCCACCGACTCCGCCGACGTCGAGATCGCAATCCAACGATCATCGGCGCAGCGGTACGTTCCCCGCGGAACCGAATACGGAATGCCCGATCCGAGCCGCGGCTGCTCGTAACCGAGATGCGCGGCCGCCGACGGCAACGCCGACATCAGCTGCAGCATCGACTCGAGCAGGTTCACGTCGATCACCTGCCCGATGCCACTGCGGTCGCGCTCGTGCAGCGCGACCATCACCGCGAACGCGCCCGCGATCGCGGCCACCTCGTCGGTCAGTGCGATCGGCGGCAGCAGCGGCGGACCGTCGGGCTCACCGTTGATCGCCGCGAACCCGCTCATCGCCTCCGCCATCGTGGCGAACCCGGGCCGAGCCGCGTACGGACCGTCCTGGCCAAAGCCCGTCACCCGCAACACAACGAGGCGAGGATTACGCGGCGCGAGTACCTCCGGCCCCAGACCGAGCCGCTCGAGCGTGCCGGGCCGCAGGTTCTCGATCAACACGTCGGCCCCGTCGACCAGGGCGAAGAACGCGGAGCGCCCGGCGTCGGACTTCAGGTCGAGCACGATCGCCCGCTTGTTCCGGCCGAGCAACTTCCACGTGTACGAGTCGCCGCCTTCGGGCGGGAACCAACCCATGCGGCGGACGCCGTCGCCCGCGGGCGCCTCGACCTTGATCACGTCGGCGCCGAAGTCCGCGAGGTGACGGGCCGCGCCCGGCCCCGCGAACACGGTGGCCATGTCGATCACGCGCAAACCATCGAGCGCCGGCATCCCCGCAGGCTAGGTCTCGTCGAGAACCGAGCCTGCGGGGCCCACGGACGTCACTTCCGAATCACGGTTCTACGAAACCGTGAACTCCTTGATCATTCCCTCGACCGCGTGCGGCAGGTTCTTGTTCGCGATGTCGGGGAAGAAACACACGAACACGTACTTGCCGGGCGCGAGGTGCCATGGTCTGGTACACCGACTGACTCGGACCCAGACCCACGATGCCTCCGGCCGACGAGAACGGCGGCGGACCCGCGGGCGGCGGCGTTCCGGGCGGCGCGAGCAGGAAGTTCTTGACGTCGTCGAAGGTCTTGCCCGGCGCTTCCTTCTCGATGATCAGCTCGTGCACCTGCGTGCCGACGTTCTTGATCTGCACCGTGCCCGTACCCGTGAACGACGCGTCGGGCAGGAACGTGAACTCGCTCAGCGAGATGCTGCCGCCGTCGACGGCCGGTGCGGTCGTCGACCGAGTCCGCGGTCTGCGCGGCCGTGACCTGGCCGACCATGCCGTGCTCGGCGTGGGGCTTGCCGTCCTTGTCGTCGGGGATGAAGCACGCGACTCCGTACGTGCCGGCGTCGAAGTGCACCGTCGCAGTGACCGACTGGCCCGGATCGACGTTGTTCGGGCCACCGACGAACTGCACGCCCGAGAGCGCCTTGACGTCGGTGGTCGACGCGGCCGCCTTGAACGCAGCGAACGAAATCGAACCCAACTGCGCGAACGCGATCTGGTGACCGACCTTGCCCGTGTTCTTGAGCGTGACGTCGACCCAACCGGTCGGGATCGTGCTCGGGAACGTGTACGCCGAACTCCTTGGCATCGATCGTGACGTGCGGCCGCGTCTTCGGGGCGGCGGTCGTCGTGGTGTCGCCGCCCGACGAACCCGACTTGCTACTGCTTCCGCATGCGGCGAGTGACAGCAACGCCACCGCCATGATTGCAACACTTACCCGCCGCACTTGCGTCCTCCTCGATCTCCGATTCGACTACCGGTCGAACGTAATCCGACCGAGGCCGCAACCGTTGATCAGAGAGTCTTCCGCGAACACTAGAAGAAGCCTAAGGACGGCACGCGCTGGTCAGAACGACTTGGGCGAAGCAACGATCGGCGAACTCGCCGAGCGCGTAGTCGCGGTACAGGCCCGGCGAACATGCCGCGCGTCTTCTCGGTCCACGCCATCGCCGTCGGGCGAGTCGATACGCCGCGTCAGCTGCACGTAACCGCCCTCGTAGACGCGGTACTCCGCCCACGCGCCGGGATAGTCCTTCACACACGCGATCTCGACGATCGGAACGTTGCGCGCCGACGCGAAGCTGCGCGTGCGCGTTCGGTGCGTGTGACCGGCGAAGTAACCGGCGATGGACTCGCGGCGACCGATGACCGCGCACAGCGCTTCGCTGTCGTCGGGGTTGACGCCGAAGTACGTCTCGCTGCGATCGTCGGAGCGCGGGATCCCACGGATGGTGGTGCCCGAACACGAGCACCGGCTGTGCGGACGCGCCGCGAGCTCGTCGAGCCACTCGAGCTGGGCCGCGGAGATGCGGCCGCGATCGGTTCCGGGGCGGACCGTGTCGAGCACCGCGAGGGTCACGCCCGGCCAGCTCAACGGCAAAGGGCCCCGTCGCCGCGATCGTCTCCGTGATCATCGCATCGTGATTCCCGCGCACGTGGTGCATCCGCTCGCCGAGCCGCGAGTACGCGTGCAGGAACGCGGCGTACTCCTCTTCGGTTCCGCGATCGGTGAGGTCGCCCTTGACGAGCACCGCGTCGGGATCGAGGCGTTCGATCGCGTCGATCGCGCCGCGGTTCATCACCTCGGGGTACGGATCGGCGCCGGGCTCCGACGGTGAACACCGGGCCCGAGCTCCTCGGGCACGCCCAGCAGCCCGCACTCCGTCTCGCCGAAGTGCACGTCGTTGACGGTCGCGATCGTCGCGAGCAAGCGCCCGGACGGCTGCGCCAGCGTCGTGACCTCGGCCGGGCAGCAGCGGCGACGGCTCCGCGCCCGTCGACCGTCGATCGGGTACGTCGTCGCCGGGTCGAGCCCGACGACCCGCGCCGAGTGATACGGACCCGTCGTCACGACCGCCGCGTCGCCGACCCGCGTCTCGACCTCGCGCTCGTCGTCGGTCCGGAACGTCACGACGACCTCGTCGGGCCCGACGGTGAACAGCTCCGCGTCGTGGATCACGCGACCAGGCTCAGGTTCGTCGAGCGCCGGCCGATGCGGCTGGACAGGCGCCACGGGCCCCGTTGCATCAGCGCCCGCTGCGCCGAGCGTCGCGATGCGTCGACCCACGCACTGAGCGGCGGCGCCGCCGGATCGCCCGAACCGGCACCGCCTCGCCTGCGCCCGCCCGCTGCTGCAACGCGACCGTGACCGCGGTGACCGCCGCGACCTCTTCCGGGCGTCACAGCGGGCGTGTTCCCGTGCTTGCGCGACGGCAGCTGCTCGCGCTTGGTGCGCAGCATCTCGAGCGACGCGACCAACATGCGGCGCGTGTCGCGCGGGTCGATCACGTCGTCGACGTACCCGCGCTCGGCGGCCTGGTACGGGTTGAGGAACCGGTCTTCGTACTCGAGCTTCAACTCGGCCCGCCGCGCCTCGGCGTCGGGCGCGGACTCGATCTCCTTGCGGTAGATGATGTTGACCGCGCCGTCGGCGCCCATCACCGCGATCTCGGCCGACGGCCACGCGAACGCGATGTCGGCGCCGATCGACTTCGAGTTCATGACCACGTACGCGCCGCCGTAGCCCTTGCGGGTGATGATCTGCACGCGCGGCACGGTCGCCTCGCAGTACGCGTAGAGCAACTTGGCGCCGTGGCGGATGATCCCGCCGTACTCCTGGTCGGTGCCGGGCAGGAAGCCGGGCACGTCGACGAACGTGACGAGCGGGATGTTGAACGCGTCGCACGTGCGCACGAAGCGCGCCGCCTTCTCCGACGCGTCGATGTCGAGGCAGCCCGCGAGCACCTGGGGCTGGTTGCCGACGATGCCGACGACGTGGCCGTCGATACGCGCGAACCCGCACACGATGTTCATCGCCCAGAGCGGGAAGACCTCGAAGAACTCGCCGTCGTCGACGATGTCGGCGATGACCTTCTTCATGTCGTAGGCGCGGTTCGACGGTTTCCGGGATGAGCTCGATGCAGCTCGTCGCACGAACGGTCGGGATCGTCGGTGGACTCGAAGTGCGGCGGGTCCTCGAGGTTGTTCGACGGCAGGAACGACAACAGGTAGCGCACCTGCTCGATGCAGTGCTGCTCGTCGTCGGCGACGAACGTGGCGACGCCCGACTTCGTCGCGTGCGTCAGCGCGCCGCCGAGCTCTTCGTGCGTGACCTCTTCACCGGTCACCGTCTTCACGACGTCGGGGCCGGTGATGTACATGTTCGACACGCCCTTCACCATGAAGATGAAGTCGGTCATCGCGGGCGAGTAGACCGCGCCGCCCGCGCACGGCCCGAGCACGACCGAGATCTGCGGGATCACGCCCGACGCCTGCACGTTGCGGTGGAAGATGCCGCCGTAGCTCGCGAGCGAGACGACACCCTCTTGGATGCGCGCGCCGCCGCCGTCGTTGAGGCCGACGAGCGGCGCGCCGGTGGACTCCGCGAGGTCCATCACCTTGTGGATCTTCTCGGCGTAGACCTCGCCGAGCGCGCCGCCGAAGACCGTGAAGTCCTGGCTGAAGACGAAGATCTTGCGGCCGTCGACGGTGCCCCAGCCGGTGACCACGCCGTCGGTGAGCGGCCGGTTGTTCTCGATGCCGAAGCCGTGGGCGCGGTGGCGGGCCAGCATGTCGAGCTCGACGAACGAGCCCGGGTCGAGCAGCAGCTCGAGGCGCTCGCGGGCGGTGAGCTTGCCCCGCTCGTGCTGGCGCCGGACCGAGGCCTCGTTGCCGGGCGTGCGCGACTCTTCTTTCAGCTTGGCGAGCTGCTCGAGGCGCTCGTCGATCGGGTGCGGGGTGTCGGACATGGCCGCCAGGCTAGTTCGCGGGCCTGTCGTTGACCGTCGACCGGTCGGGCGCCGTAGGAGTCGTACTCGCGCCCCGCTGCCTCGGCCGCCTTGCGCCCGCACTCGTACTGGTACGGCGAGATGCCGCCCGGCTCCCACGCCGTCACCGAACCCGACGCGATCGCGAGCTCCGATTTCGGACACGATGCCGAGCTCGGCCCGCACCTCGGCGACCGGACGCGCCGGCGTCGGCGAACCAGTCGCGCGCGCAGCAGATCGTGGCCGCCCGCGCGTGCCACCCGCACAGCGCGCCCCGTCGCATCGCGTCGGCGAGGCGGGTCGCCATCCCCCGGTGCGAGAGATGACCGCGGGTCGTACTCGAAGAGCCCCGCGCCCGTGGCCATGTAGCCGGTCTCGAACAAGCTCACGACCATCGCGAGCAACGAGAACCCGCGGGGATCGTCGTTCGACCGGGCGACGAACCCGAACACCTCGATCTCGCACTCGACCGTCGAGCCGTAGTCGGCGAGCACGTGCACCCAGTCGTGCTGGGCGAGGAACGGCGGCGCGCTCCCGGGCCGGCCCGGGAACGACGAACCCGCGCGCGTCGTAGAACTTCACGACCTCGCGGCCGAGCGTCCCCTCGGGAAGATCGCGCAACGCGTCCCAACTTCTCGGCCAGCGACGCGTCGGAGACGCACGCGTCCCATGCGTCGGCGAGCTCCGACGACGTGTGCAACGCGCGCGGCGTGGGCCGGATCCCACGCCTCCATGTAGCCGCTGCGTTGGAAGTCGACGAGCGCGAGCCGAGGTGCCGCGCGCGTAGTGCTCGGCGACGCGGATCATCGGGTCGTCGACCCCCAGCTCCGACGCGTACTCCTCGACACTGTGCGACCACGTCGTCGGGCAACGGAATCAGCACGAGCGAGCACAGCAACATGAACTGCACGCATGCGCTCGCGGAACCCGCGGTTGCGCCGCGCCAGCGCGGTCGGCGAACTCGTGCGGGCCGAGCCGCGGCACCCGGCTGACCGGTAACGACGAAGCCGGTCATCGACTCGATGAGCGATTCGACCGAGCAGACGCTGAAGACTCGTCGAGCCCACCGGCCGGCGCGACCGCGGCCGCGACCCCACCCGCGATCGATCCGGGCCTCGGCCGCGTCGGGCGGCTGCGAGGAGCACGTCGGCGTCGGACGGGAAGCGGAACCGGCATCGCGGCCCGCAAGTTACTCCTGGACGAGCTCGATCAACGTCCCGAACGCCGTCTTCGGATGCACGAACGCGACCGTCGTGCCCCGGCTGCCGGGGCGGGGCGCCTCGTCGATGACCCGGTGGCCGTGCGCCTTCACCGACTCCAACGCCTGGCCGCGCAGTCGGCGACCCGGTAGCCGATGTGGTGCAGGCCCTCGCCCTTCGTCGCGAGGTACTTCGCGACGGTCGAGTCGGTCCGCGTCGGCGTGAGCAACTGCACGTAGGAGTCGGCGACCTTCGAGCAGCGCCTCTTCGACGCCGTCGCGTCTCGACGACCTCGCGGTGCTCGACCTCGCAGCCGAACGTGTCGCGGTAGTAGTCGATCGCGGCCTCGAGATCGTTGACGGCGATCGCGACGTGGTCGATCTCGGTGAGCAGCATGTCCATGATCCCTCCGGGCTCTCAGACTCTCAGACTTCCGCGAAGCGGCGGAACAGCGTGATCTGGTCGAGATGACGTCTCGCGCGTCGCCTCGTCGGTCACGCCGAGCCCCTCTTCGGGCGCGAGGCACAACACCGAGACCTTGCCCTCGACGAGGTTGTGGTGCACCTGCAGCGCGGCCTCGCCCGTCTCGTCGAGCGGGTACACCTTCGACATCGTCGGGTGGATCCGCGCGTCGCACACGAGCCGGTTCGCCTCCCACGCCTCGCGGTAGTTCGCGAAGTGGCAGCCCTTCAACGTCTTCAGGTTCATCCAGAGGTAGCGGTTGTCGTACTCGATCTTGAAGCCCGACGTGGCCGCGCACGTGATGATCATGCCGCCGCGCTTGGCGACGAACACCGACGCACCCATCGTGGAGCGGCCCGGGTGTTCGAACACGATGTCGACGTCGCGCCCGACGAGGCTGCGGATCTTCTTGCCGAACCGCAACCACTCGGCCGGGTCCTGTTCGGTGTCCTCGTCGTTCCAGAACTTGTAGTCCTCGGCCCGCCGGTCGATGACGGCTTCGCAACCCATCGCGTGCAGCAGCTCGGCGCGCTTCTCCGACGACACGACACCCGACCGGGGTGCCGCCACCGTTCAGCACGTACTGCGTCGCGTACGCGCCGATGCCGCCGGTCGCGCCCCAGACCAGCACCGCTTGACCCTGCGTCATCTGCGAACCGTTCGTGACTGACGATCATCCGGTAGCTCGTCGAGTTGCACAGCGCGTTGCACGCGGCCTCTTCCCACGTGAGGTGCGCGGGCTTCGGCATGAGCTGATTCGCCTTCACGACCGCGACCTCGGCCAAGCCGCCGAAGTTCGTCTCGAACCCCCAGATGCGTTGGTTGGTCGCCATCATGCGAGTCGTCGTGCGCGGACGGATCCTGGTCGTCGACGTGCAGACAGTGCACGGTCACGACGTCGCCCGGCTTCCAGTTCCGCACCGCCGACCCCACCCGCAACACGACACCCCGAGGCGTCGGATCCGATCACGTGGTACGGCTGGTCGTGCCGCTTGCCCCACACGCTCTCGCGGCCCGAGGCGCTTCAGGAAACCGAAGGTCGGGAGCGGCTCGAAGATCGACGTCCAGACCGTGTTGAAGTTGATGGCCGAGGCCATCACGCCCACGAAGGCCTCGTCGGGAGCCAGCTCCGGCAGCGGGAACTCCTCGACGTGGATCGACTTGCGCGGGTCCTTCTCGGCCGACTCGAGGCCGGCGAACATCTCCTGTCTCGTCGGCTTTTACGAGCGCGCCCGCGCACGGTCGTCGGCAGCGGCAGCGCCCCGATCTCCTCGCCGGGCGCACCCCGCAGAATGGCCTCGCGAATGGCAGCGATCTCTTGACGTCATGAACGTGAACCTACCGGTCAGTAGCGGAACCGAACCACCCGTCCCTACACTGCGCTACTTCATCACATTGCCTCGAGGAGGCCCCATGACCGGTTCGGTGATCGTCGGATCGGCCCGCACGCCCATCGGAAAGCTCTCCGGCGCCTTTGCCGGATTGAGCGCGATGGACCTCGGCGGCATCGCCATCAAGGCCGCGCTCGAGCGCGCCGGCGTCGGCGCCGAGCAGGTCGACTACGTGCTCATGGGCCAGGTGCTGCAAGCGGGCGCGGGCCAGATCACCGCGCGTCAGGCGGCGGTCAACGGCGGCATCCCGATGTCGGTCCCCGCGATGACGCTCAACAAGGTGTGCCTCTCGGGCATCAACGCGGTGTACCTCGCCGACCAGATGATCCGCAACGGCGACGCCGAGGTCGTGGTCGCGGGCGGCATGGAGTCGATGACGAACGCGCCGTACCTGCTGCCGGGCGCGCGCGCCGGATACCGCATGGGCAACAACGAGGTCGTCGACTCGATGATCGGCGACGGCTTGTGGTGCGCGTTCGACGCGGTGCACATGGGCGCGGGCACCGAGAACTACGTCGGCCAGGTCGGCAACATCACGCGTGAAGAGCAGGACGAAGCCGCGGCGAAGTCGCACGAGCGCGCGGCCGCCGCGCAGAAGGAAGGTCGCTTCGCCGACGAGATCACGCCGGTCTCGATCAAGCAGCGCAAGGGCGACCCGATCGTCGTCGACACCGACGAGGGCGTACGTCCCGGCACCACGGCCGAGTCGCTCGCCGGTCTGCGCCCCGCGTTCTCGAAGGACGGCACGATCACGGCCGGCAACGCGTCGCAGATCTCCGACGGCGGCGCCGCGATCATCATGACGAGCAAGGCCAAGGCCGAAGAGCTCGGCGTCACTCCGCTCGCCGAGCTGATCGGTTACGGCATGGTCGCCGGTCCCGACACGTCGCTGCTGCACCAGCCCTCGCGTGCGATCAAGCGTGCGCTCGAGGCGAACGACATGACCGCGAGCGACGTCGACCTGTTCGAGCTCAACGAAGCGTTCGCCGCGGTCGGTATCGCGTCGATGCGCGACCTCGGGATCAGCGACGACGTCGTGAACGTCAACGGCGGCGCCATCGCGCTCGGCCACCCGGTCGGCATGTCGGGTGCACGCGTCGTGCTCACGATCATCAACGAGCTGCGGCGGCGCGGCGGCGGCGTGGGTGCGGCCGCACTCTGCGGCGGCGGCGGTCAAGGCGACGCCGCGATCCTGCGCACGCTCTAACGTCTCTCAGACTCGCAAGAACCGCGTCAGCTTCCGTCCACGGTGCCTAGCGTGGGCGCGATGGTCTCGGAGCTACGCCCGCGCGGAATCGGTGAGATCCTCGATTCCGCCGTCGCGTCTGTACCGGGCCCGCTTCACGAAGCTCGTCCGCGTCGCCGCGTTCGTCGTCATTCCGGTGCAGGCGATCAGCGCGATCGTGCTGCTCTCCGCGCAGCCGACGGGCTTCAACTTCAGCGTCACGGGTTCGGTAAGCCCGCAATACGACTCGAGCTCGGCCACCGTGCAACTGGCGGCCGTGCTCGTGGTCGCGGTGGTGGGGATCCTCTCGTCGGCCGTGATCACCGCGGTGTGCACGCGGCTGGTCGCCGACGCATACATCGACCAGGGCACGGCGACACGCGAGGCGGTCCGGGCGGTGCGGCCCCGCATCCTCGCGGTCGTCGGTGTGAGTGTGCTCGTCGTGCTCTCCGAAGCCGTCGGGCTCGTCTTCTGTTTCGTCGGCGTGCTCGTGCCGATCACGTTGTTCGCGGTGGCCGTACCCGCCCTCATCCTCGAGGGTGTCGGCGTGTCGGTTGCCCTGTCCCGTTCAATCACGCTCACCAAGAACCACGTCATGCACGTGCTCGGGCTGGTGCTCACCACCCAGCTGCTCACGCTGACGCTCGCGGGCGGCCTCTCGGCCGTGGTGAACCGACTCTTCTCGATCAACAACGGCACGGTCGCCGTGGTCATCGGCCAGAGCATCGCGAACTCGATCGCCGGGATATTGACGACACCGTTCGCCGCGACCGCGCTCGTTGCGTTGTACTTCGACCTGCGGATCCGCAACGAGGCGTTCGACGTGCAGCTGCTCATCCAGCGCAACGACGCCCGTAAGGCCGCGCCGAACGCGGCCCCCAACACGGTGTGAGCACAATGCGGGCCGCACCGGTCGATCCCGACGACGCGCGCCGAGCCGCGCGCAGCACATCCTCTCCGACCATCGCTTCCGCGCGAGCCCGACGCCCCGCCCGTTGCGCAGTCCGCTTGCAATGGCTCGGCGACCACGTGCTCACGCCGATCGGGCGATTCTTCGAGCGACTCCCGATCGAGGTCTGGCTGCTCGCGGCCGCGGCTGTCATCGCGGGGATCGTGTGGTTCGTCGTGCGGGCGCGGGCGCGGCGCAGCAGTCGCGTCGCAACCACGAGCAAAGCGAAACGGGACGCGTTGCCCGAGTCGGAAGATGCCGACGCGTTGGAGCGCGCCGCCGACGACGCGGAGCGCGCCGGCGACCTCCAGCGCGCGATCCGGCTGCGCTTCCGCGCCGGACTGTTGCGGCTCGGCGATCGCGGCGCCATCGAGTATCGGCCCGTCGGTTACGACCGGCGAAGTGCGTCGCACGCTCGACTCGCGCCGCTTCGACGATCTCGCGGGAACGTTCGAAGCAGTCACGTACGGAGGCCGGCCGGCCGAGGCGCCCGACGCCGATAGCGCGCGGCGCGAATGGCCGCGCGTGCTGGAAGAGACGAAGCGCCGGTGAGCACCGACGAAGTCGATCTGCAGCCGGGTGGCGTCGTCGCGGGCCCGCGCCCGACGCCGCCCGGGCGGCGCGTCGCAATCGTGGTGGCGGTGATCGTGGCCGGCATCCTCGTGTTGAACCTCCTCGCGTTCGGCCTCGACCGCGCGGTGGGCGGCAGCCAACCGGGCGGCGCGAACGGATCGTCGTATGCGACCGCGCCCGCAGGACTCGCCGCGTTCAGCACGCTCGTCGCGCAATACGGCCACACCGTGGTGCGCTTCAACCAGCCGATCGCCGACGCGACGCTCCCTCCGAACGCGACGGTGTTCGTGCTCGAGCCGAGCTCGCTGACCGCGGCCGACAGTGACGCGCTCCTCGAATTCGTCGACGAAGGTGGGCGCTTGGTCGTCGGCGGCGCAGCGCCGTTCTACCTGCGCAACTTCAGCGACGATCCGCCGACCTGGTCGCCCGAAGGCTCCACCTCTTGGACCGAGATCGATCCGTCGTACGCGGGCGTAACGACCATTGATGCCGCGGGTACCGGTTCGTGGTCGACAACCGGCGCCGGGCACGCGCTCGTCGACACCGGTGGCGGTGCGGCGCTGTTGACCGAGCAAGCGGTCGGGCAGGGCCAGATCCTGTTTCTCGCCGACGCTTCGCCCCTCGAGAACGAGTTCCTGCCCCGGCCGACAACGCCGCGTTCGCGCTGGCGCTGGCCGGCGACGCGAGCCGACCGGTCGTGTTCCCGGAAGGCGTGCACGGGTACGGCACGAGCCGGGGCTTCGCCGCGATCCCCGATGCGCTGGAAGATCGCGCTCGCACTCGTCGGTGCTGGCGGCGTTGGCGTTCGTGTGGTCGCGCGCCCGCCGCTTCGGCCCGCCCGATCGCGTCGCCCGCGACCTCCCGCCCGCGCGCGCCGAGTACGTGCAGGCGCTGTCGGTCAGTCTCGAACGCACGCACGAACGCGGCCGCCGCGTTCGGAGCCGCGCAACGGTGGACCCGCGCGCGGATCGCCGCGCAGTCCGGGCTCGCGCCCACTGCCGACGACGACGCGATCGCGCACGCCGCACACGCGCTGGGTTGCACTGACGACGAGATCACGGCACTGCTCGCGCCGGTCACGAACGACGCGGGTGTGCTCGCCTTCGGACGAGTGATCGCGCGTGTCGGCGGGCACAACGGGAGGACGCAATGAACGAGATCCGGGATCGCATCGTGCGCGAGGTGCGCAAGGTGGTGATCGGCCAGGACCACGTGGTCGAGGTACTGCTCGCGGGAACCGCAGTCGGCGGCCACGTATTGCTCGAAGGGCCACCCGGTGTCGCCAAGACACTGCTGGCCAGCGCGTTCGCCCGCGCCATCGGCGTCGACTTCCGGCGCGTGCAGTTCACGCCCGACATGCTGCCGTCGGATCTCACCGGCACCATGACGTTGCGTGCCGGCGAACTCGCGTTCCGGCCCGGGCCGATCTTCACGAATCTCGTTCTCGCCGACGAGATCAACCGCACCCCGCCCAAGACTCAGGCCGCGCTGCTCGAGGCAATGCAGGAACGACAGGTGAGCGTCGACGGCATCGCCCGGCCGCTGCCCGAGCCGTTCCTCGTCGTGGCCACGCAGAACCCGATCGAATACGAAGGCACGTATCCGCTGCCCGAAGCGCAGCTCGACCGCTTCATCGCCAAGCTCGACGTCGGGTACCCGGCCGTCGCCGACGAAGCATCGATGCTCCGGCTCGCGCACCACGGAGTCGCGCCCGCCACCCTCGACGACGTGCAGGCCGTCACGACGCCCGCGGAGCTCCTCGCCCTTCGCGATCTCGTCGACGCCACGACGGTCGCCGAACCGATCATCGGCTTCGTCGTCGCGCTCGTGCGCCGCACCCGGGAGCTTCCGAGCGTGGCGTTGGGCGCGAGTCCGCGCGCCGCCGTGCATCTCCTCGCCGCGGCCAAGGCCGCGGCCCGGCTCGCGGGGCGCGAGTTCGTCATCCCCGACGACGTCGTCGCGGTCGCGCCCGCGGTTCTGCGGCACCGGATCACGCTCCGCCCCGAAGCCGAGCTCGAGCACTACCGCGCCGACGACGCCGTCGCCGCCGCGATCTCGTCGGTACCCGTACCCCGATGACCCCGACGCCCCGCGCCGCGTACGCGCTGCTCGCGGTCGGGATCGTGGCGCTCGCGGTGCCGGCCGCGGTTTCCATCACGCTGCTCGCGCTCGTCGTGGTGGCGACGATCGTCGACGCCGTGATCGCGCACCACCGCCTCCGCGTGCGCCGGACGGTGCCGCGCACACTCTCCCGCGGGGTTGCGGCGCGGCTCCTGGTCGAGACCGACGCGGAGGCGACGGGCCGCATCGAGATCCGCCAGGCTCGCCCCGCCGACGTCGACATCGAACCTTCTGTCGGCGCGGGCGCACTCGACGCCCAGGTGATTGCGCACCGGCGCGGTACGGCCGTGCTCCCGCCCGTCACCGCCCGCTGTCGGGGTCCGCTCGGACTCGGGCGCTGGACGTTCACCGGCACGGGCGAGGCGCCCCTGCTCGTGTATCCCGACGTCGTGGCCGCGCAACGCGTCGTCGTTGCGCTGCGCCGAGGGCAGTTCCGCGACCCGGGCCTGCGCGCCCGCGGTCCGCTCGGCCTGGGCACCGATTTCGAGTCGATCCGCGACTACCTACCCGACGACGACGTCCGCCAGATCAACTGGACGGCCAGCGATCGCGTCGGCCGCCCGATGAGCAACGTGTATCGCGTCGAACAGGACCGTGATGTTGTGTGCCTGCTCGATGCCGGCCGCCTGATGGCCGCGCCGCTCGACCTGCGCACCACTCGGCTCGACGCCGCGGTCGACGCGGTGACGATGGTCGCGCTGGTTGCCGACGAGCTCGGCGATCGCTGCGGCGTGACGATCTTCGACTCCGAGGTGCGGGCCCAGCTCCGACCCCGCCGCAATGGCGGACGCGCGGTGGTGCGCACGATCCTCGACGCGGAGCCGTCGGCCGTCGACAGCGACTACGACCTCGCGTTCCGGCGGACGAGCGGCGGCAAGCGGTCACTCATCCTGGTGTTGACCGATCTCGTCGACGCCTCGGCCGCGCGTTCACTCGTCTCGTCGGTACCCGTGCTCACTCGCCGACACGCGGTCATCATCGCGTCGGTGCGCGATCCCGACCTCGAGCGCGCCCTCCACCGCGAGCCCGCGACCCAACACGACGTGTACGAGTCGGCTGTCGCCATCGACGTGATCGAGGAACGACAGCGCGTCGCGACGCGGTTGGAGCACGCGGGCGCGTCGGTCGTGGAAGCGCCGGCGGCCGTGCTCGGCGAGGCGTGCGTGCGCGCCTACCTCCGGCTCAAAGCGCGAGCGCGTCTGTAGCGACCGCCTTCGCGGGCGCGCCGCGCCAGAACACCAGACCCCAATAGAGCGCGCCCAGGCCGAAGCCGACGATCAACACGACCGTGAGTCCTTTGCCGGCCGGCGTGAGGAATCCCTCGACCAGGCCCGCGACGACGAGCCACACCGCGGTGCCGAGAACCATCTCGACCGCGGCGCGCGCTTCGGTGCGCAGCGCATCGATGCGCGGCCGCGTTCCCGGGTCGACGATGGCCGACGCCATGCGCAATCCCGCCGCGCCGGCCACTGCGATGCAGCTCAGCTCGAGCACGCCGTGCGCGAGGATCAGCTCGAAGAACGGCCGGCCGTTGCCCGCGCCGATCGCGAGGCCCGCGATCGCCCCCGCCATGATGCCGTTCTGGATGAGCACGTACAGCGTTCCGAGCCCGAGAAGGATGCCGCCCGCGAACGCGAGGAACGTGACCTGGATGTTGTTGGTGAAGATCTCACTTGCGAGGTCGGATTGTTCGTCGACGGATATGCCGAGGTCTTGCCCATCGGGCCGCGGCGCGGTGACCGACTGATACGCGGTCGGCGCAAGCCCGCTCGCGGGGCCGGGATCGCGCCACGCCCAATACCCCGCGAGCACGGTCGGTAACGCGAGACACGCGATCGCGATCAACAGCAATCCCGGACGCTCGCGCACGCGGCGCCAGTAGCCGTGCGACGCGAACTCCCGGACCGTGTTGCGGGGCCGGGTGGCGTCGTAGACCGCGTGCCGACCGCGCTCGGTGAGTCGTTCGAGGCGACCGACAATCGGGTCTGCGGGAAAACGGCGGCGCGCGAACGCGAGGTCGGCGGCCACCGAGCGGTAGCACGCGCCGAGGCGCAAGACCCCGGCCGCGCCGAGGCGCGCGGGCGAGCTACCGCCGCGGTCGACGAGCTGCCCGAGCTCGTTCCACGTCGGTGTTCGGTCCTGCACGAACTCGTCTAAGTTGGTCACGTGCTCCTCGACGACCGCGTGACGATCGCGACGCCGGAGGGCGTCTCGCTCGAGCTCGTGCTCGCCGGTGTCGGCTCTCGCTTCGTCGCCCGCCTCCTCGACACGGTCATTCAGCTCGCGATCATCATCCCACTCGTCATCGGTATCTACGGGACATCCGCGCCGGGGATCGTGCGGGCTGTCCTGCGGGTGTTCTTCTTTTCGGTGCTGTTCTTCTACGACGTGCCGTTCGAAGTGTTGAATCGCGGTCGTACGCCGGGGAAAGCGGCGGCCGGGATCCGGGTCGTGGGCAGCGTCGGTGAACCGATCGGGTTGTTCGCCGAGCGCGATCCGCAACATCTTCCGTATCGTCGACTTTCTTCCCATCTTCTACGTCGTCGGCGTGGTCAGCATCGTGTCGACACGGCGCGACCAACGCCTCGGCGATCTCACCGCGGGCACCGTCGTTGTACGCGAACGTTTCCCCGGTGTCGCCGGCGGCGCGAGCGCGCCCGCGACCGTTCCGGCGCAGGCCGTCGCCACATGGGACGTGTCGGCCATCGATGCCGACGACCTCGTCGACGATTCACCAGTTCCTCGACCGTCGCTTGTCGATGACCTACCCGGTGCGCAAATACTTCGCCGAACAGCTCGCGGCGCGTAGTGCGCCGAAGGTTGTCGGGCCTCCGTACGGTACTGCATCCCGAATACCTGCTCGAAGGCGTCGTCGTCGCGAAGCAGGCCCGACCATGACGGGCTCGGCGTGATGTATTCCGCGCCGATGCCCGCGCCGATGCACGAGCGCCACGTGCGTGAGCTGCGCGTCGTGAGCGGGGCAATGGTTGCGATCGCGGCGGCGTGGCCGGTGCTACCGGTGCATCCGCCTTTCGCGTGCCCGTTCCTAGCCGTCACGGGAATTCCGTGCCCGTTCTGCGGAATGACGCGCGCCGTGGTCGCCGCGGTTCACGGCCACATCGCAAGCTCGCTCGCGTTCAACCCGGGCGGCATCGTCGTGTTGTTGTTGGCGGTCGTCGCGATCGTCCGGCCCGCGTGGCTGACCCGCTTACGCATGCCACTGTGGACGGTGTTCGCCGTCTTCGGTGCGCTGTGGGTGTGGAACATCGGCTTCAACCCGACGTTCCATCAACTCCTGCTGCGCTGATCAGGCAACTGCTGCTGCGTTAGCCGACTTCGCGGCGGCCTTCGAACGCGCGCCCGAGCGTGACCTCGTCGGCGTACTCGAGATCGCCGCCGACCGGCAGCCCGCTCGCGATCCGCGTCACTCGCAGCCCGGCCGGCTTCAGCAGCCGCGCGAGATACATCGCGGTGGCTTCGCCTTCGATGTTCGGGTTCGTGGCGAGGATGACTTCGCTGATGTCTTCGGCCGCGATGCGGGAGAGCAGCTCTTTGACCCGCAGCTGCTCGGGACCCACACCCTCGATCGGGGAGATCGCGCCCTGCAGCACGTGGTACCGACCCTTGTATTCGCCGGTGCGCTCCACCGCCACGATGTCGCGCGGTTCCTCGACGACGCACACCACGTGGTCGTCGCGGCGTTCGTCGAGACAGAACGCGCAGAGCTCGCCCTCGGAGATGTTGAAGCACCGCCGGCACCACGTGACGCGGTCCTTGGCCTCTTCGATCGCGTGCGCCAGGCGCTTGGCGTCGATGGCGTCGACCTTCAATAAGTAGAAGGCAATGCGTTGCGCCGACTTCGGGCCGACGCCGGGCAACCGACCGAGCTCGTCGATCAGCGTCTGCATCACACCTTCGTAGACGTTCACGGGTTGAGCGATCCTCCCGGGCCGCCCAAGCCGCCGCCGAGACCACCGAGGTCACCGATGCCGCCGCCGAGCCCACCGAGCACCGACTCGAGATCGATGCCACCGGTGACCGCGCCGAGCTTCTCCGACTGCAACACCTTGGCCTGGCGCGTCGCTTCGATGACGGCTGCGACGACGAGGTCTTCGAGCGTTTCGATGTCTTCGGGGTCGACGACGCTCGGGTCGATCTTGATCGAGACGCAACTCGCCGTCGCCGGTAACCGTCGCGCGCACGACCCCGCCGCCCACCGTCGCGTCGAGCGTCATGTTGGCGAGCTCGTCCTGCGCGGCCTGCATGTTGGCCTGCATCTGTTGCATCTGCTTGAGCATGTCCATCGGATTCGGGCTCGTCATGGTCGGTTCTCCTCAGCCCCGCTGGCGCTCGTCGACGATCTCGGCGCCGAGACCGGCCACGATCCGCGCCACGGAGTCGACCTGCGGAACGTCGGGTGCATCGGCGAGCTCGGTTGTGTCGATCGTCTCGTACTCGTCGGGCGGCGGCTCGTCGTTCGTCACGTCGACCGGTTCGCCGTTCGCGGGCCGGAACGCATCGGGCCGGTCGAAGTCGTGGGCGCGCAGCATGAAACGGGGCGCCGCGCCGAACCGCGACGCGAACGCTGTCCTTGATCGCGGCGGCTTCCTTGCGGAAGCGTTCGTTGATCGCGTCGTAGCGCACCTTCGGAACCCCGAAGACGATGACACCGTCTTCGAGCGCGATCGGTTGCGCGTCCTGGATTCCCGCCCGGATCGGCGCCTTCAAGAGATTGAGCGTTTCCGGCCACGCCTCGATCACGTCGTCGAGCGCGAACGTCGGCGCGGCGGCGTCGGGCTCCGGAGCTTCGGTCGGCACGGCCGCGACCGGCGTCTCGGCGACCGGCTCCACCGCGGGCGGGGCCGGCTTCGACGCAGCCGCCTCGGCAGCCGGCTTGGCGGCCCGCTCGCGCCGGGCGAGCATCGGTCCGCCGGGCGCGGGCGCCGGACGCGCCGGAGCCGGCGGTGCAGCCACCGGCGCGACGGTCGTGGTGGTCGTGGTCATGGGCGCGGCGTCGCCGATCCGTTGTTCGAGTCGTTCGACGCGGTCGAGGAGCGTCTCCTCACGCGTTCGCGCTTCGCGGCGTGTAATCCGCACGACGGCAACCTCGAGCACGAGGCGCGGGTCGGCCACCGCCTGACCACGGATGTCGACGATCGCTTCGCCCAGGATCTCGATCGCGCGCACGACCGCGGCGTTGCCCATGTCCTTCGCCAACGCGGCGAGGCGCTCGCACTCTTCCGGCGCGCCGTCGTACGGCACGCGCCCGGATGCGTTCGCCTGAAGAAACGCGTCGCGCAGGGTGCGTAGCAGGTCGTCGGCGACGCGGCGGACGTCGTGACCCGACGCGACGAGGTCGTGCACTCCAACGAGTGCGGTCGCAACATCGTCGGCCGCGGCCGCTTCCAATACCGCGAGGCGCATCTCGAACGGCGCGCCGCCCAGCGCCGACTGCACCTGCTGGCCGTTGATCGAACCACCGCCGACCGCGAGCGCCTGATCGAGCAGCGACAACGCGTCGCGTGCCGAGCCGCCGGCGCGGCGGGCGATGAGGTCGAGGGCTTCGGGATCGGTCTCGATCCCTTCCTTGGCCAGGATGTCGGAGAGGAGCTCGATCAGCTGCCCGTGCGACAACAGTGTGAACTCGAAGTGCTGCGTGCGCGACCGGAGGGTGGGCAGGACCTTCTGCGGGTCGGTCGTGGCGAGGACGAACACCACGTGTGCGGGCGGTTCTTCGAGCGTCTTCAGCAGCGTGTTCGACGCCGCCGCGGTGAGCATGTGCACCTCGTCGATGATGTACACCTTGCGCTTGCTCGACGCGCCGACGCCGAGGTGCACGCTCTGGATGAGCTCGCGCATGGCGTCGACGCCGTTGTTCGAGGCCGCGTCCAGCTCGACCAGGTCGAAGAAGGTGCCGTTCGCGACCGCGACGCAGTTCTCACAGGTGCCGTCGGGCTCCCCGTCGGGCTCCAGGTGCAGGCAGTTGAGGGCGCGGGCCAGGACCCGGGCGGTCGTGGTCTTGCCGGTGCCGCGGGGGCCGGAGAAGAGGTAGGCATGGCCGATGCGGTCGTCTCGGACCGCGCTCCGCAGCGCGTTGGTGACGTGCTCCTGGCCGACGAATTCCGAGAACTTCTGCGGCCGGTACTTGCGGTACAGGCTTTGCGACGCCACGGAAGGAACCTTACCGATGCCCACTAGTCTGGGCAGTGGCCCGCTCGCGCCGTATCGGGTCCGGCGCGACGAGCGCCCGTGAACCGAGTCAGGTCCGGAAGGAAGCAGCTCTCAGCGGAAGCGCTCGAGTGCCGCCGGGTCGCCTGATACGTGCTGCGAGCGGGCCACTAGTCTCTCCCGTCCCGGGAGGGATGCGAGAGCGGCCGAATCGGCACGCTTGGAAAGCGTGTGAGGTGCAAGCCTCCGTGGGTTCGAATCCCACTCCCTCCGCTCGATCAGCGCTTTTGACCCTCCTATGCCGGCACACTTCCGCCGCGGGCGCGGATCTGGTCGTGCGCCTCTTGGAAGTGCCATTGGTGGCCTTCGAGGTCGGCGGCCTCGTAGGCCCGGGCGCCGTACCACATGTCCTCCAACGGACGCGTGATCTCGGCGCCTTCGGCGACGGCGCGCGCGTAGTGCGCGTCGACGTCGTCGACCTCGACCATGATCATCGACGTTGCGCTCCCGACATCGCGCGGGCTGGCGATGTGGTGGACGTCTTCGTTGACGGGGCCGATCATCACGAGACCCGCGCCGAACTCCAACCACGCGAGCATGTGTTCGCCCATCTCGTAACCGTCGGGGGTCGTGCCGCCCACCCGCGCCTCGCGTCGCTCCTTGAAACCGAAGACGCGCGTGAGGTACTCGAGCGCGGCGTGCTCGTCGCGGTACGCGAGCCGGGGATACATGCGGCTGCGATGATCGAGCACTTCGGGGTGTTCGTTTCCGGTGATCGTCGTCATGAGACGCTCCTTGTTCGTGGTGAAAACGTCGGCGTGTACGAGTTGTTCGCCGCCGACGGTCGTGAGTTCGCGGAGTTTCGTGCGGGCCCGGTTGATGCGTGACCGCACCGTGCCGATCGGGACGCCGAGGGCCACTGCGACCTCGTCGTACGGCAGCCCTTCCCACACGTGGAGCAGCAGCGCATCGCGCTCGGCATCCGGGAGCCGATTGATCGCGTCGACCACCTCGGGAAGCAGGCGGGACGCAACCACGGCATCGAGCACGCGGTCGCTTCCGTCTGCAGTAGCGGCGTCGCCGACGTCGAGGCGCGCCATGGCCCGCCGGCGGCGCGATTCGCCGCGGTAATAGCGGGCGACGAGGTTCGTCGCGATTCCGTACAACAACGGTCGGGCGAGGGGCCGCGCGGTGTCGAAGGTGGCGCGTTGCTCGAACGCGATACGGAACGTCTCCGCCATCAACGCCTCGGCCTCGCTCGGCCCGACCCGGCGCAAGGCATAGCGATAGATCGTCGTGGCGTAGCGCTCGTAGATACCGGCGAACGCGGCCGGATCGCGCAGTGACCGCGCGATCAGCGCGGCGTCGGTCGACTCCTCCATAACGTGATTGTTGCCCGCACGCGGGCCGCGGTGCACGCGGAATCTGCACCGTTCGGCGGCGGGAAACTTGGAGACGGTGGGCCGGCGGCACCAGGATGCCGGCATGAGCGACGCACCCGTAGCACTCGTCACCGGCGCGAGCCGCGGCATCGGCAAGGCCTCGGCGCTCGCGCTCGCCGACGCCGGGTTCGACGTTGCCGTCGCGTCCCGGACCGTTCACGAAGGCGACTCCACGAGCGAGCCGAACTCGGTGCGGGGCGACGACCCGGTCGTCGCGCTGCCGGGCAGTCTCGAATCGACCGCGGCCGAGATCACCCGCGCGGACAACGGGCGTTGATCGTCCCGATGGATCTGCTCGACCTGACGAGCGTCGAAGCCGCGCCCGCGACCGTGCTGGCCGAGTGGGGTCACATCGACGTGTTGTTCAACAACGGGATCTATCAGGGTCGCGGAACCATGGACCGCATCCTCGACCTGCGGATGGCCGACATCGACAACGCCATGCGCGGCAACTTCGCGCACCAGGTTCGGCTCATCCAGCTCGTCGTGCCGCACATGATCGAGCGCGGCCGCGGCCGCGTGATCAACATGGTGTCGGGATCGGCTCGTCACGACCCGCCCGGCCCGGCGGGAGCGGGCGGATGGGGCATCGTGTACGCGGCGTCGAAAGCGGCGTTCGGTCGGGTCGCGGGCGGGATCGAGGCCGAGTTCAAAGACCAAGGCGTGCGCGCCTTCAACGTCGATCCGGGAAATGTGATCACCGAAAAGCGTCGGCTGCAGCACCCCGACGACGATTTCGAGAGCGGCTTCGGCTCCGCGCCTGCCGCCGCGACCGGCACGGTGGTCGCGTGGTTGGCCAGTGCCGACGACGCGCTGCGCTTCGCGGGCAAGTGGGTCTACGCGCCGAAGCTCTGCGCCGATCGCGGCCTCCTCCCCGGCTGGCCGCCCGCAGGCGTCACTCCGTAGGCCCGAAGAAATTCAATCCGGTGTTGCGGCCAGCACCGGCGGTGTCGCGGTCATGGTCGGGCATGTGATTCGCGGTGGATACTCGTGGTCACACCCGACCACTCGCGTTCGTACGCGGAACCGGACCGATAGCAATGGAAACCTTCGTAATCATGGCCCTCGTGCTCGTCGAGGTCGCGCTCTGGCAATGGCGCGTCGCGATCACGGTGCGCGGCAACATCGGCGGCGGCGTTCTGCTCGCGCTCATCGGCGCGGTCGTGCAGGTCACCGTCATCGCGCGCGTCGTGCAGGACATGGGCGACGTCGCCAAGGTCGCGGCCTACGCGTGGTGGAGTCGCGATCGGCGTGTTGATCGGTTGTCTCTTCGATCGTCACCTGTCGGCGTGGCAGGTCTCGGTGCGCGTGTTCGCGCCCACCGACCCGGACCTGGTTCCCGCCCTGCGCGCGAGCGGCTGGCCGGTCACGGCAACCAGCGGGCACGGACACCAAGGTCCGGTCGACGTTCTCTACCTCGCGATCGACAAACGCCATACCGAAGCGCTCGAACGCGAGCTGCGCACCCTCGCCCCGGCCGCGTGCTGGACGGTCGAACGGATCTCGGCCAGCTGCGGTTTGCTCAGTGTGGAACCGGTACCTCGAGCGTCGTCTTGAGCGCGGAGACGACCTGCGGCCAACCTGCGCTCACCATCGTCGTCCGGCCTAGGGCCCCACGGACGTACACGTCGCGACGGCGTGGAAACCGGGCGCGGTGGCGCCGCCGCAGGCGAACAGCCGGCCCCGATAGACGGCAAAGGCCGGACCGTGGCGGGGCACGAGCATCGGCATTGCGCTCCAGGTCTCACCTCGCGCAACCTGGACGACGCCGACGAGATGCGTCTCCGACGCGGGTTCTCCGCCCGCGACGATGGTGACACCGTCGAGCACCGCGGCCGCCGCGCCCGAGGTCGCCGTGGGCAAGGGCGCACGCACCTGCCACGCCGCGGTGGTCGCCCCGAAGCAGTCGACCGCCGCGCTCGTGTCCGGCGTGCGGCCGCCGGCGACGCACGCGAGTGCCCCGTCGACGAACCCGGCGACGTGATTGCGCGGCTGCGGCATGACCGCGAGTTCGCGCCACTGCGCCACGGCTGGGTCATAGGTCTCGACCGGCGCGATCTGCGCGGAGTGATCGCGGCCGCCGATCGCGTACAAGCGGCCGGCGACGGCGAGCAGCGCGAGAGCGCCGCGGCGTGATGCATCGGCGCGAGCTCGCGCCACTGTTGCGAGCCGGCGGTGAGCACGAACAGCCGCGCCGACGCGTTGCCGTCGGCGGTGAAGCCACCCGCGACATAGACGTCGTTCCCGATCGCGGCGGCCGCGGGATGATTGACCGCAACCGGCAGCGCGGGACCGGCGCTCCAGGCGACTCCGTCGAACACGAAGACGGTCGCGCGACTGTTGCGCTGCGCGTCGTAGCCACCGACGACGTACAGCCGCGCGCCCGTGCTCGCGGCCGCCGCTTCTTGGACGGCGAGCGGCAGTGAGATCTCGACGCGCTGCGTCAGCGCCGCCGGCGCGCGCGCAGTCGCGGGCGACGTCGACGCGGACGGCGCGGTGGTGCTCGAAGTGCTCGACACAACCGTCGCCGCCGTCGTGGTTGTGGTCGACGCGGGATCGGCGTGCTTGCTGCTCGCACACCCGGCGAGGGCCGCGGCCAGCAGCAACACCGCGACCGCGACCCCGACGCCGCGACTAGCGGAAGACACCGGTATGGCCGAGTGAGTACCGACCGGGCTGGGGGAACACCGAGAGACCGTGCGGCCCGGACCCGACATCGATCTTGTGCAGCAACGCGCCGGTCGTCGTGTCGATCGCGTACACGACGCGGTTGTAGCGACCGGAGACCCAGAAGACCTTTCCGTCGGCGGAGACGCCACCCATGTCGGGCGAGCCGCCCCCGGGAATCACCCACGTGCGCACGACCGCGCCGGTGGCGAAGGCGATCGACGAGATCGTGCCCGCGTTGCGATTCGTGACGTACAGGAACCGCGAATCCCGGCTCACATACAGACCGTGCGCGCCGGCACCCGTAGGGATGAATCCAGTGACACGAAAGCTCGCGCCGTCAACCGTGTACACGCCACCGCGGATCATGTCGGCCACGTAGAAGACGCGCCCGGTCGGATCGAGCTTCACGTCTTGGGGTTTGGCGTCGCCACCATTCAACGGTCGCGTTCCGAGCACTCTCATGTCGCGGAGATCGAGCTTCAGGATCCGCCCGGAGAACTCACACGAGGCAACGAGATACGACCCGTCGGCGGAGAAGTCGAGATGATCGATTCCCGGACAATCGACCGCCACCGAGCGGACGAGCGCGAACGTGTGCGGATCGCGGAAGTCGAGCCGCCCGAGGCGCTCGGCCACGACGATCGCGTACTTCCCGTTCGGAGTGAAGTACATGTTGTACGGATCGGCGACCGGGATCGGCGACCCCGGTAACCCCGTGCGCGGATCGATCGGCGTGAGGCTGTTGCCGCGATCGTTCGTGACGTACAACGTCTTCAGGTCCCAAGCGGGAACGACGTGTTGGGGTAACCCGCCGACCGCGAAGTGCTCGACGATCGCGCGCGGTCGTCGGGTCGATGACATCGACGGTGTCGCTCAACGAGTTCGGCACGTAGATCAACGCCCGATCGTGCTTCACGACATCCGACAACGCATTCGGGCGATCAGCCGCGTAGATGTCGACCGGGCCACCGTCGAGATGCACCGGCACGGGTGCCGACGACGGTGTCGCCCGCGTGGCAGGCGCGGATGTCGTCGGTCCGTTGGCGTGCGGTACGGAACTCGGCGGTTGCGTCGTCGAATGGCTCGTGCTCGAGCAGCCCGTCAACGCGAAAACCGCGGCGACGACGAGCGCGACAAGCAATCCGTTGCGACGCGGCACCGGCCGATCGTACGAGTCGCAAGGTCAACGACAGGTAGCGACGGCAGGCCGGTCGGGCAACGGGCCCGACCCGTCGTGATCAGTTCGGATTCGGGTCGGCGAAGCGGTTGAGCGAGCGACCTACGACGATCGCGGCGATCGCGTCGGTGGAGCTCACCCCGAAGCACGCTTGCAGCTCGGCGATGACGCTCTTCATCGTGCGGTCGGCCAGGAGAAGTTCTTGTGCTCGGCGTACCGAGGCGAGTTGACGTCCCATACCGACTCATCGACCGCCGTGCCCGGCTCGCCAGGATTTCACCGATTTCGTGCCCTCAATTCGGGCGAAAGCCCAGGTCAAATGGTGCGAAACCCGAGAGCTTGCGCTATCGGTATCGATCAGTTACGATATATCGCGACACCTCGAACTACATTGCGATGTAGCGAAAGCCGGAAGCACGAGCGCCATCCGGGCGCCGCCCGCCTCGAGGGAGATCTGTGAAGGAGCAATACCAATGAGGGACTTTCGTGAACAAGGGCGGGGCCACCGTGGCCACCGCCACGACCCTGCACATGACGGCGAAGGATTCGAGGGGCGGGGCCGCCGCGGCGGCCGCATGCGCCGGGGCGACATCCGCACTGCGCTCCTGGCGATCCTGGTCGAGGAGCCGGGTCACGGTTACGACCTGATCCAGCGCCTCGAAGAGAAGACTGCGGGCGCATGGCGGCCCAGTCCAGGCTCCGTCTACCCCACCCTGCAACTGCTCGAGGACGAAGGGCTCGTGCGTTCGATCGAACGCGACGGCAAGCGCGTCTTCGAGATCACCGACCAAGGTCGGGCCGAAGCGACCGAGCGCATCGAAACCGCGGGCGGAACCCCGTGGGAGATCGCCGGCCGCAACGACACCGGCGGCGATTTCCGCAACGCGGTCGGTCAGCTCTTCATCGCGGCCAAGCAGGTGCGGGCCTCCGGCAATCCGCAACAGGTCGAGCACATGCTCGAGATCCTGAAGCGGGCGCGTAAGGAGATCTACACGATGCTGGCCGAGGACTGACGAACGGCTCGGGCTCGCCGACGACTGAGCTAAGCCCAGGCGTCGTCGCCGAGGAGTGACAGGGCCGAAAGGGCCATGCACACCTCGGCGCAACCGAGCGGATCGTCGAGCGAACGGCCGGTCAAGGCTTCGATCCGTTGCAGTCGGTTGCGAACAGTGTTGCGATGGCAGAAGAGACGTTCGGCGGCGACGGCCGTCGATCCGCCGGCGTCTCGCCACGCCCGCAGCGTTTCCAGTATTGCGGTGCGTTCGCCGCGGTCGATGTTCAACAACGGGCCGAGCACCGCACGCGCGGCCCGCGCCGCGATTTCGGGATTCGCCACGACGACCGCCGACAACGGGCGGTCGTCGAAACGCGTCACGCCGACGTCGCGGGGATCGAGCGCGGCCCGGGCCACATCGGCCAGACCGGCGTATTCCGCGGTGTCGCCGAGGTCGCCGTAGTACGGGCTGAAACCGATTCGACTCTTCGATCGGAACACCAGAATCTCGGCCAACCGCTCCGACGCCGCGTGCGCGTCGCCGTCGAGCACGACGATGCCGAACTGGCGTTCACTCCGCCGCCGCCACGCTGACCGGATGGCCAACGAGCGCAGCCGCGCTTCGATATCGGCGAGCCCGTCGTCGCCTTCTTCGGAAACGTCGGCGGCCACCGCGACGAACTGCGCCCGCTCGGGCACGTCGAGAACGCGCGCGACATCGGCCGTGAGCGGAAGTGACTCGCGGCCGCCGTCGAAGAGCGCGTCGAGCAACGCGGCGCGGGCCTGCTGCGAACAACGGAACCGATCGCGAACCGTGTCCTCGAACGAGGCGCGTATGACCTCGGAGTATCGATCAGTGAGGGCGAAGAACACATTGGCCACGTTCATCACGCGGTCGTGGTCGGCGGCGTGACCGAGCGTTCCGTGCGAGAGCACGACCGCGTGCTCCCAGATGACCTCGCCGCCCAGCCGGTACGCGTGGAGCAGCGCCGCCATCGGCACACCCTGATCTGCCCGGCGGCGCGCGAGCCGGCGGGGAAGATCGAAATCGAGTTCTTCCAACCCCGCGAGCGCCCGCACGATCTGGCGCAGTTGGTCGGCGATGTTCTGCTGCATCTCGACGCGCAGCGGTTCTGATGCGCCGGAGTAGTAATGATCCTCGAGCGTGAGTCGAGCTTGGAGCTCGTCGATCATGGCGGGCAGGCGCGCGGCCAGACCGACCGCGACGTCACGGACGAACGGATCGTCGGCAATTGACTCGTTGGTACGCGCGCGGTCTTCGGCGCCCATGGCTCACTCCCCTGTGCCCTGGACTACCCGGATGCAGTGGATCCGTTGCCGGCGACCATCGACCCGAGAACTGGATCCTTGCACAATGAACTCGCAGCGTCACCCGGCATTCGCCGAATCGCTTTGTGTCGTTCCAACGGGGGAGCAAACAATGACGTCATCGCGAGAGCCGGATTTCGACGCGGGTGAAGAGGGCGTGCCCGGAGACAATCCGGGCCGGACGAAATGGTCCCGCCGCAAATTCATCGGGACGGCCGCGGGGGCTGCGGCCGGGGCGGCGACTGTGGGGATCACCGGCGGCCTCACCGGTTGGGTGCCCGCGTTCCGCATCCCGGCCGCGGGTGCGGCGACCCCGCCGAGCTTCCCGTCGACCATCTCGCTGTACCAACAGGCGTACAAGAACTGGGCCGGCGACATCTCCGTCGACGCGGCCTGGACCTGCGCGCCCAAGACCCCGGCCGACGTCGTTGCCGTCGTCAACTGGGCGAAAGCCAACGCGTACAAAGTCCGGCCGCGCGGCATGATGCACAACTGGTCGCCGCTGACGTTCACACCCGGGTCGAGCGACAACAACATCATGCTCGTCGACACGACGCAGTACCTCACGTCGGTGTCGATCGCATCCGGCAGCCCCGCGACCGTCACCGCGCAGACCGGCGTGACGATGGAAGCGTTGCTCACGAAGCTGGAGACGGCCGGCTACGGCCTCACGGCAACCCCCGCGCCCGGTGACCTCACCTTGGGCGGCGTGCTCGCGATCAACGGCCACGGCGCCGCGATCCCCGCGACCGGCGAGACGCGCGCCAACGGTTCGTCGTACGGATCGGTCAGCAACCTGATCACGTCGATCACCGCGGTCGTGTGGGACAGCGGATCGTCGCAGTACGTGCTGAAGACGTTCGCCCGCTCCAGCGCCGCGTGTCAGGCCTTGCTCACGCACATCGGTCGTTCGTTCATCGTGTCCGCGACACTGCAGGTGCGTACGAACTACCGGCTGCGCTGTCAGAGCTGGTTCGACATCGCGTGGTCGGACTTGTTCGCGCCCGCGTCATCGACGTACTCGCGCAAGTTCTCGAACTACGTGTCCAGCTCCGGCCGCGTCGAGGCGATCTGGTTCCCGTTCACCAACACGCCGTGGGTGAAGGTATGGACCGTCACGCCGAACAAGCCGTTGTTGTCGCGCTCCGTATCCAGCCCGTACAACTACTCGTTCTCCGACAACCTCAGCTCCGACGAGACGAACCTCGTCGCCGAGATCATCGGCGGAGTGCCGTCGCTCGCGCCGACATTCGGTGCATTGCAGATCTCCATTACCGGCGCGGGACTCATCGCGACCGGCACCTGGGACATCTGGGGTTGGTCCAAGAACACGCAGCTCTACGTCAAGCCCACCACGTTGCGCGTCACCGCGAACGGCTACGCGATCATCACATCGCGGGCCAACATCCAGCGGGTCGTGAACGAGTTCGCGACCACGTACCAGGCGAAGCTGACCGCGTATCAGGCCGCCGGGAAGTACCCGATGAACGGACCGGTGGAGATCCGCGTCACGGGCCTCGATCAGAACAACGAGGTCGACGTCGCGAACGCGGGGCCGCCGCTGCTCTCGGGTATCCGACCCCGGCCCGACCACCCCGAATGGGATGTGGCGGTGTGGGTCGACATCCTGACGATTCCCGGCACGCCCTACGCGCCGCAGTTCTACCGGGAGATGGAGCAGTGGATCTTCTCCAACTACTCCGGCTCATACGCGACTGTGCGGCCCGAGTGGTCGAAGGGATGGGGCTACTCGACGACCGCGGGCTGGTCCGACCCGACGATGGTCGGGACGACCGTGCCCGCCGCGATCGACGCGGGCCAGGCCGCGGGAACGAAGTTCGCCGACGCCCGTGCCGCGCTCGACGCGTACGACCCGTCGCGCATCTTCTCGAACAGCTTCCTCGACACGTTCCTGCCGTAGTTCGCCCCTGCCGTAGGTAGATTGCGCGCGGATGGCTTCCGCGCCCGGTGCCGAGGACGAATGGATGAGTGCCGCGCTGGCAGAAGCGACGCGGGCGCTGGAACACGACGACGTCCCGGTCGGCGCGATCGTCGTGAACCTCGCGACCGGCGAGATCGTGGCGCGGGCCCACAACGCCCGCGAACGTGACCACGACCCGACCGCCCACGCGGAGCTGCTCGCGCTCCGGGACGCGGCCGGGCGCGTCGGGTCCTGGCGGCTGAGCGACTACGCGCTCGTGGTCACGCTCGAGCCGTGCCTGATGTGCGCGGGCGCGGCGTGGGCGGCGCGCGTCGGACGAATCGTCTTCGGCGCGGCCGACCCGAAGGCGGGCGCGGCGGGCAGCCTGTACAACTTCGCGGCCGATCCGAGGCTCAACCACGAGACCCCGGTGGTCGCCGGTGTGCGGGCCGCGGAGTGCGCGGAACTGCTCACGACCTTCTTCCGATCGAGGCGCGGAGCCTGATCCCGTACTATCTCGCCCCGGAGGGATGCGAGAGCGGCCGAATCGGATGGTCTCGAAAACCATTGTGGCGCAAGTCACCGTGGGTTCAAATCCCACTCCCTCCGCTCGCACTGCGAAAAGAGCCCTGGCCATCCGGCCGGGGCTCTTTGTCGTCTAGGTCGTCGCGACGAGTAGCTCCTCGCCGCGGGTGGTGCGCAGGCCATCGGCGCGGTCGGCGAAGTAGCGCTCGTTGAGCTCGGCCGCGGATACGTGGCGGGCCTCGCGAAAGCCGACCTCGCGGGCGATCGTCTGCATCTCCTCGGGCGCGAAGAAACTGATGAACGGCGTTCCCGATGCCGCGGCGCCGCGCGCGGCCATCTCGAGACCGGCACGTTCGTCGACATCGAGAAACTCGGGTGGCAACAGGAACGTCGTCACGAACGTTGATCCGGGCGCGAGCGCGGCAACTTCGCGCAACGTCGTCGCGTTCGCTTCACGCGTGAGGTACATGGTCACACCCGCGGACGCCACGACGGTCGACTGATCCGCGTCCCAACCCGCGGCGACCAATCGCTCCCACCACGACTCGTCCCGGGCGAAGTCGACCGGCACGAAGCGCAACCAATCGGGAAGGTCGTAGCCGAGCTCGACGAGCCGGCGTTGCTTCCACGCTTGCGTACCGGGCTGGTCGACTTCGAACACCTGCAGGCGGGACGCGACGTCCGGCCGGCGTTGCGCGAACGTGTCGAGCCCGGCGCCGAGGACGACGTACTGCGTGACCCCCGAGGCGAGCCGTTCGACGACGAGATCTTCGACGAACCGCGCCCGGGCCAAGATGCTCGCCCGAAACTGCGCGGTGCCCTCGGGGTGCATGTCGCCCCGTTGCCGCCACCCCGGTTCGGGGTCGGCCAGTTGCAGCCCGATCACGTCCTGGAACACGTAGGGCGGCGCATCGACCTCGAGGTGCAACGCCCGCCACAAGGCGACCCGTACCGCCGTGCTGTCGGGACCCTCACTCGCCTCACTCATGCCATCTCCTCTCAACATTGACTGTGCCGCAGCTGTGGCCCACAATTCCGACCGGCGGCCGATCGGGCGGCGCCGGCTTCTCGGGATCGGTGGAGAGCATGGACTGCATACCGCGTCGGTTACGCCGAGGCGCGGCGCGCCTCACGGCGGTGGCCCTGATCTTCGGCGGCTCCGCGGCGATCGCGCTCGTCGGCACCCACGCCGCCGATGCGGCGACCGCGTCCAGCCTCACGGTGTCGCCGACCGCACTCGACTTCGGCGACGTGCAACTCGGCACGACCGGCACGGCCCAGACGGTGACCGTGACCAACACCGGAACCGCGGCCGTGAAGTTGAGCGGTTCGTACGTCACGAGCGGTCCGTTCAAAGTGACCCAGCTGTGCCGAGGGGTCACGCTCGCCGCGGGCGCGTCGTGCCCGATGACGATCGCCTTCTCGCCGACGAAGGGGGGCGCGGCGAAGGGATATACCGCCGGCCTGTGGAACGGGCTTCCGTTCACGGTCCAGTTGCGAGGAAACGACACCCAGCAATTCGTGATCTCGCCGACATCCTTCGACTTCGGCAACGTCCCGCTCGGCAGCCACGCGCCCGAACAGATCGTCAACGTGAAAAATGTCGGAACGACGGCGGTCGTCATGAGCGGCGCGGGCGGCGGGGCGGGCCAGTTCGGCGGGTCGCAGAACTGTCAAGGCCTCAGCATCGCGCCCGGCGCGAGCTGTCAGATGTTCTACCAATTCTCACCCACCGCACTCGGCGCCGCGACCGGTAGCACCGGCGGCCATTGGAACGGGCAGAGCTTCGCGTTCACGTTCAAAGGCAACGGCACTCCGCGCTTTCGCGTTTCACCGACATCGTTCGACTTCGGTGAAGTCCCGGTCGGCACCACTGCGCCACAACAACTGGTCACGATCACGAACCTCGGTACGACACCGGTTGTGATGAGCGGCGCGGGCGGCGGAGCCGGCCAGTTCGGCGGGTCCCAGGACTGCCAGGGTCTCACCATCGCACCCGGGGCAAGCTGCCACATGAACTACGCGTTCCACCCGACCGCGGCCGGTGCCGCGACGGGCAGCACCGGCGGCAACTGGAATGGTCAGACCTTCTCGTTCACGTTCAAGGGCACCGGCATCAGCGGCGCCCGGACGAAGCAGTTCCTCATCTCGCCGACCTCGTTCGACTTCGGCAACGTCCCGCTCGGCAGCCCCGCGCCGCAGCAGTTGGTCACCATCACCAACGTCGGAACCACACCCGTCGTAATGAGTGGTGCCGGCGGTGGCGCCGGCCAATTCGGCGGGTCCCAAGACTGCCAAGGCCTCACCATCGCGGCCGGCGCCAGCTGCCACATGTACTACCAGCTGACTCCCACCGCGCTCGGTGCGTTGACCGGAAGCACCGGCGGTAATTGGAACGGGCAGACGTTCGCGTTCACGTTCAAGGGCACCGGCGCGCCGCGCTTCCTCGTCTCGCCCATCGCGTTCGACTTCGGCGACGTGACGCTTGGGACGACTTCACCCCAGCAACTCGTGAACATCACGAACCTCGGCACGACACCCATCGTCATGAGCGGCGCCGGCGGGGGCGCCGGCCAATTCGGTGGATCCCAGGACTGCCAAGGCTTGACCATCGCGGCCGGCGCGGGTTGCCACATGTACTACGCGTTCCATCCCACTGCCGCCGGCGCCGCGACGGGCAGCACCGGTGGAAATTGGAACGGGCAGACGTTCGCGTTCACGTTCAAGGGCACCGGTCCGAGCGACTTGTTGATCTCGCCCGTCGGGCTGGCCTTCCCGAAGACGGCCGTCGGTCAAACTTCGGCCCTGCAGACGGTCCCCGTGCGCAATGTGTCGGGCCACGCGCTGGGGTTGACGATCGTCAACGCGCCGGTGCCCGCGGGCTTCGTGGCGACGAACAACTGCCCGGCGTCGCTCCCCACCGGTGCGGCCTGCGCGTACCGGATCTCGTTCCAGCCCAAGGTCAAGGGCGTGGTGCACGCGGTCGTGAAAGCGACGATCAACGGTCAGGCGATGTCGGTCGCGGTGACCGGCACGGGAACCTAGGTCGCGAAACCGAGGTTGTCGTAGATCTCGCGCGTCGCCGACGAGCGGTTCAGCGTGTAGAAGTGGAACGAGTCGACGCCGCCGGCCAGGAGTTCCTGGCACAGCTCGGTCGCGGCTTCGATGCCGACCGCGCGCATCGCCTCCTCGTCGTCTTCGACGGCACGCAAGCGGATCTCGAGCCACGCGCGGGAAAGTCGGCACCCGACATCTCCGCCATGCGCTTCACCGACTTCACGTTCGTGACCGGCATGATCCCGGGGATCACCTTGGTCGTCACTCCGTGCTCGCGTAGGTCGCCGAGGAACTCGAACCACACGTCGGGCTCGAAGAAGAACTGGGAGATGCCGAAGTCGGCGGCGCGCAAGCTTCTCCGCCTGGCGCCGGCGGTCGGCCGCGCGGTCGGTCGACGCCGGGATGGCCCTCGGGATGCACCGCAACGCCGACCGAGAAGTCGCCGACCTCGCGCACGAGGTCGACGAGGTCGGTGGCGTGCCCGAGATCGCCGGGCGGCAGGTCGAGCTCTTTGGGCGGGTCGCCGCGCAACGCGAGGATGTTGGCGATACCGGCGTCGCCGTAGCGGGACACGATGTCGGTCAGCTCGGCGCGGGTGTGCGCCGCGCACGTGAGATGCGCCATCGCGGTAAGCGACGTGTCCCGGTTGATACGGGTCACGATGTCGTGGGTCATCTCCCGCGTCGAGCCCGCCGGCGCCGTAGGTGACCGACACGAACGTGGGATGCAGCGGTTCGAGCTCGCGGATCGTCTCTTCGAGCTGCGCTTCGGCCGCGGGCGTCTTGGGCGGGAAGAACTCGAACGAGTGGCTCGGCCCGGCCGCGAGGATGTCGACGATCTTGTCCATCGGCTTGCTCATCGGGGCGTCAAGGCTACCGACCCGCCGAGGTCCCGATCTCGTGCGACTCCTCGATAACGGTCGTACGGCACCCGTCGCAGCAGAACCACACGTCGGCCGCCGTCGTGCACGAGATGCGCGGGCGCGTTGGCCTTCTCGACCTGCATTCCGCACGTCGGATCGGTGGCGTACCGCCCGCCGCTCGGCATCGGTTCGAGCCCGGCACGGGCCAGCCAGATCACACGCCGATAGCACCGCGAGGAACGCGATGTTCAAGAACGTCGTGTAGTTCCACTGGAAGTGCTCGGGCACGACCGCTTCCGGCCGGTCGGTCGGCACCGCGCCGAGATACGTGGAAGATGTCCCTCGACCGCGAGGCCCGCGAACGACATCAGTGACCGCATAGAACGTCGCGAAGATCCGCAGGGTGAGCGCGGTCCCGTAGTACTTCCGGTAGATGAGCAGCAACGGGATCGTGATGAGGTCGGCGAAGATGAAGCTCACGACGCCGCCGAAGCCGATCCCGCCGTGCCACAACGCGGCCGCCATCGGCACGTTGCCGATCGAGCACACGAAACTGATGACCGCGATGAACGGGCCGAGCAGCGACGTTCTCGAGCGACGTCCAGAAACCGTGCCCGTGCAGGAACAGGGCGTTCCACCATTCGACCGGCACGAGCATCGTGAGGAATCCGGCGACGAGGTAACCGATCGACCAACTCGCGCCGCAGCATGCTGATGTCGGAGATCGTGAACGCGGGCCGCGTCGCTCCAGCCGCCCCGGGCTGGTGATCGACTCCCCGTCGTCACTCGTCGTCCGCGTGGTCGTGCGTCGTGCGCCGTTGTCGCCGTTGTCGCCGCTGTTCGCGTCGAGCCGGGCTCGTGCCGCGTTGACGAGGCGGGGCGTGAACACGAACCCGCCGATCAGCGCGAGGCCGACGATCATGATCGGGCCACCCACGAACTCGGCCAGCCGCGAACTGCCAGCCCATCAGCACGAGCAGCACGACACCGAGCTCGACGACGAGGTTCGTCGACGCGAACATGAAGATCATCGCGGTGGTGAAATCGGCGCCCTTTTGGAACAGCGACTTCGCCATCGCCGTCGCCGCGTACGAACAACTCGACGACACCATCCCGAACCCGGACGCGCGCGCGACGGCCGGCGCCTGGTGATCGCCCAGCAGCCGGTGCATCTGGCGCTTCGACACGAAGGCCTGCACCGCGCCCGACAACGTGAAGCCGAGCACGAGCGCCCAGAGCGTCTCCCAGAACATGAAGAACGCCTCGCGGAGACCGTCGCCGATATCGCCCAGGGTCAGGAACGCGTTCATCTGCACGCTCACGACCGCACGAGCCGGGCGATCGCGGCCGACGCCTCGGCGATCTTCTCCTCGGCGGCCGCGCCGCCTTCGCCGATCGCGTCGGCGACACAGTGTGCGAGGTGTTGGTCGAGCAGCTCGAGTGCGACCGCCTGCAACGCCTTGGTCGCGGCCGAGATCTGGGTCAGGACGTCGACGCAATAGGCGTCGTCGTCGACCATGCGCTGCACGCCCCGGACCTGTCCTTCGATCCGCTTCAGGCGCTGCTGCACAGCGCCCTTCTTGTCGGTGTATCCAGCCATGAGATAACCATACCCCCGTAGGGTATAAGGTGCCAAGGGTGCAGGCCGTGGTTACGCTGCGCGGCCATGCGGGGGGTGCGGAGGTTCGGGCCGGCAGGAGTGGCCGCGTTCATCGTCGTGTGGACCCTCGTGCCCGCCTCGAGCGCGGCCCACGCCACGACCCTCGCGTCGTACTCCGCCCACGGCAGCGTCAACCAGGTGTACGTCAGCCACGCCCCGCCCGGCGCGACGCTGGAGCTGGAGAACGCGTCGGCAGCCGTCGTCGAGACCGGCACGGTCGACGATCTCGGCAGCTTCTTGTTCAAAGACGTCGACGCGGGCGACGGCTACACGGTCGTCGACGGTGACGAGGTGTCGCCGCCGTTGCACGTGATGGCGCGAGACGGAAACACCGCCGCAGTCGTTGTACGACTCGCAGCATCTCGTCAACGGGTTCCAATACATCACGACCCGCGACGGCACCGAAGCTGAGCGCGGAGGTGACGCTGCCCGGTCCCGCCGACCAAGGGTCCGTACCCGACCGTCATCGAGTACTCCGGTTACGACCCGTCGCACCCGGGCGCGCCGCAACCGAGCACGCAGATCGCGCAACTGCTCGGCTACGCGACCGTCGGCGTGAACATCCGCGGCACCGGGTGCTCGGGCGGCGCGTTCGACTTCTTCGAGACCGCTGCAGGGCCTCGACGGCTACGACGTCGTCGAGGCCGTCGCCGCGCAGCCGTGGGTGCTGAACGACAAGCCCGGGCATGGTCGGCATCTCCTACCCGGGAATCGCGCAGACGTTCGTCGCGCCCGACCGATCCGCCGCACCTCGCCGCGATCGCGGCGCTTGTCGATCGGTCGCCGACACGTACCGCAGCCTCGCCGATCCCGGCGGAATCCCGAACGTCGGCTTCCCGCGCGACTGGGCGCAGGAGCGCGACGACGCGGCGAAGCCGTACGGACAGGGTTGGGAACAGGGAATCGTGAACGCAGGCGGCGCCGACGGGCCAGCAGTGCGCCGAGGACCAGCTGCTGCGCCACCAGAACACGAGCCTCGTCGCGGAGTTCGACTCCCACACCGTACCGCGAGCCCGTCGCGCGGCCGACGCGCTCTCGCCCGATCTCCTGGCCCCGAAGATCGACGTGCCCATGTTCATGGGCGGCGCGTGGCAGGACGAGCAGACGGGTGGGCAGTCGTCACTGATCTGGCCGAACCTCACCGGCGTACCCAAGGGCGAGTTGAAGCTGTTCGGTACGAACGGCACGCACGTCGACAGCCTCGTCGCCGAGCTCGACCGCTGGTACGAGTTCCTCGAGTTCTACGTCGCGCATCGCGTTCCGCACGTCTCGCCGACCGTCCGCGCGCTCGCGCCGATCGATCTTCCAAGCAGGCGACGGGCATCGCCGGCGTGCAGCTCCCGCCCGACCGCTTCGACAACACGCAGAGCTACGCGTCGCAGCTCGCCAAGTACCAAGCCGAGCCGCCCGTCCGCATTCTGTTCGAGAACGGCGCCGGCGACCCGACCAACCTCGGCGCGCCGTTCGGCGACTACGAGATGAGCTTCCCGTCGTGGCCGCCGCCGAACGCGGTCCCGACGTCGTGGTACTTCCAGCCCGACCAGAAGTTGCGCGACGACCACGCCGACCGTCGCCGACACCGACGGCAAGGCGTACACGTCGTACGTCTACGACCCGACCGCAAAGCCCGCGACGGATTACAGCGGCAGCACGTCCGACATCTGGGGCGCGCATCCCGACCTACGACTGGCGCGCGCTGCCGCTCGGCAATGCACTCGCGTTCGACAGCCCGCCGCTCGCGCAAGACGACGGTCGACGGCCGGACCCGGGGAGCCTCGAATCTCTGGTTGCGATCGACCGCGGCCGACACCGACCTCGAGGTCACGCTCACCGAGCTGCGGCCCGACGGCCAGGAGGTGTACGTGCAGAACGGTTGGCTGCGCGCGTCGCACCGCGCGCTCGACCCGACGTCGACCGCGTTGCAACCCGTTGCATCCCGACACGTCGGCCAGCGCGGAGCCGTTGCCCGCGGGCAAGTTCGTATCCGCCCGCGTCGCGCTTTTCCCGTTCGCGCACATCTTCCGCGCCGGCTCACGACTTCGCATCACCGTCGAAGCACCGGGCGGCAACCGCCCGTTCTGGGCGTTCGGCGACCTTCCCGCGAACGGCACGGTCGATCAACGACATCGGCCACTCGATCGGGCATGCCGTCGCAACGTCGTGCTGCCGGTCATCCCGAACCCGCCCGCGGGAATCCCCGCCGCGTATCCGCCGTGCGGTTCGCTGCGCGGCCAACCCTGCCGCGCGATCGTCTCCGACGGCGCGCCCACCAACGTGACGGCGGCCGCGGCAACGGGACGACGCGACCGATCACGTGGACGGCCGCGGTCCCGCGCGCCGGCGACCACGTCGCCTCGTACCACGTCACCGACCGAACCGAGCGGCACCACGACTCACGTGCCGGGAACCAGCTACAACGGCGACCTTCGCCGGCCTCGACCCGGGCGCGCACCACTTCGCCGTCACCGCCGAGTACGCGACCTCGCACGCGACGGTCGCCGCGACCGGGTCGAACGACGTGACGATCACCGACGAGCCGCCGTCGAGCACGACGACGACCTCGAGCACAACGACGACGACCACAACGACCACGACCGTCGTCACGACGACCACCACAGTGCCGGAGGGCGAGGAAGGAACGACCACGTCGGTTGCACCCTCGACCACGTCGACAACGTCCGTCGGCGTCGGAGCCGCAACCGTTCCGTCGACGATCCCGCCCGCGCACACAACGGGCGGCTCACTCCCGTTCACCGGCGGGAACTCGAGCCCGCTGGCGGCGATCGGCGCGTTCTCGACCGTCGCGGGCGCGCTCGTGCTGGCCCGGAGACGCCGGCGCACCCTCCCCTAGACTCCACGCGATGGTCGAGACCGAACCGCAGATCGAGAAGAAGGAACGCTGGACCTTCTCCTGGAAGCACCTCTACTCCGAGGTCGTCACCTCGGGACTGTGCACGGGTTGCGCGGGCTGCGTGATCGCGTGCCCGCACGACGTGCTCGGCTACGACGACGAGAACGGCGTCTACAAGCCGCTGCAGATCGAGACGGAATACGGCGGCCCGGGCGACTGCAGCCACGGCGACAAGGCGTGCACGTCGTGCACACGCGCCTGCCCGCGCTTCCGGGCGTGGGAACCCGAGATCGACAACTTCATGTTCGGCCGCGCCCGGGAGACCGAGGAGCTGAGCGGCGTCTTCAAGGACATCTGCCTCGCCCGCGCCGCCGATCCCGAGCTGCACGAGGTCGGCCAGGACGGCGGGCTCGTCTCGGCCATGCTCGTCTACGCGCTCGAGCACGACATCATCGACGCCGCGCTCGTCTCCTACCTCGAGGGCGACGGCTCCACGTGGAAGGCGATTCCCGGCATCGCACGCACCCGCGAAGACATCGTCGCCTCGGCGGGCAGCCGCTACACGTACTCGGCGAACACGCTCGCGTACATGGACCTCGAGAAGGAAGACGAACGCATCGCGCTCGTCGGCATGTCGTGTCAGTCGTCGATCCCGCCGGTCATGAAGCAGCGCAAGGCCGGCAAGGTCGCCCGCAAGCTCTCGTTGAGCATCGGCCTGCTCTGTTCGAAGACGTTCGACGACGCGATCTTCGAGGAGCTCTTCGAAGCGAAGTACGGCTTGAAGAAGGCCGACATCAAGAAGATGAACATCAAGGGCGTGTTCCAGATCTGGATGAACAACGGCGACTACCACGAGGTGCCGCTGAAGGAGTGCCACCAGTGGACGCGTGAGGGCTGCAAGATGTGTCCCGACTTCGCGGCCGAGCACGCCGACATCTCGACCGGCGGCATCGGTAAATACAACGACTGGACACTCACGATCGTGCGCACCGACGCGGGCCGCGATCTCATGCAGCGGATGCTCGACGACGGCGTCATCGTGACCCGGCCCGGCGACGACGACCCCGACGCGATCGCTTTGATGCACAAGTTGTCGCGGCGGTCACGCAAGCGTTGGCCCGAGTTCGCGTTGCCCGAACCCGGACGCGTTCCGCCGCTGCCGCCGAAGACCGCGTAGCCGGTGCGCGTCTGCGCGCTCGTCTCCGATCTGATGGATCGTTCGCGCCTGAGCGCGTCGATCCCCGACGTGCAGTTCGCCCTCGACGGCACCGCCGACGTCGTGATCATCGACCTCGCCCGCGACCCGCAGATGGTCCCCGAGATCCGCGCCGAGATGCCGGGCGTGCGGATCGTCTGTTACGGACCGCACGTCGACGACGACGCGGCCGCAGTTCGCCCGCACCGCGGGCGCCGACGTGGTCATGCCCCGTTCCCGCTTCTTCCGCGACCCCGCCGCCGCCATCACTCCCCAACCGTCGTGAGTTGAGCCCGCATAGCGGGCCTAAGTCACGACGGTTCGAGGTCTAGAGGACGGGGAGGACCGGGGCGAGACGGGAGCGGTAGAGGCAACGGAGCACTTCGGTCGGACCGCTGCGCAACGTGGCGATGTCGATACCGATGCGAATCACGAGGTCTTGCGCCACCGGCGGAACGGGCCACGGGTCGCGACCCACGGAGCGGGCGAGGTCGTCGAGATGCACCACCTGCTCGACGATGCGCGTCTTCAGATATTCGTCGAAGCCGATGGTGAGCGAACCGCCCGCGACGGGGACGACGCGATCGGCGGGTTCGGACGGCAGACGCTCGACCAACGCCGCGAGACGCGACTGCAACAATGCGCACACCGCGGCCTGTCCATCGCCCGCCACCTGCGCGCCGCGTGCTCGGATCGCGCGATGGTCGTCGGGCGTCAACATGCTGTCGACGCGCGCGTAGTAGTCGACAGCGGTGTCGACACGCGGCGCGCCGCTCGGTGGTGCGTCGAGATAGTCACCGACGACCCAGACTCCGCCCCGCCCGATATGTCCGGCCAACCCGCCGATCGTCTGTTCCTCGAGCACCGACGGTTTGTCCCACATGCGCCCGACCGACTCGTCGGCGAGCGCATCACCGACCACACGCGCCGACTCTACGAACAGCGCCCGCACGTCGATCGGCGAAGCAGCTCCCGAAGTCATGTCCCTCCCACCGAGTCGTTACGCTGGTTTCCCCATGGGCGACGACAACGTATCCCTCACCCTCGTCGACGCGGCCCGGGCCACGGGCGTCGACCGGCGCACGCTGCGCCGCCAGATCGACGACGGGACCTTTCCCGGTGCATACCGCCAGGAGACCGCCCGCGGCCTCGACACCGGCTCGTGGCGGGTCCCGATCGCCGACCTCGCCGCGGCGGGCCACACCGTCGAGGAGATCCGACGCGAGCCGCGCCCGACGCCGCGCCCTGAAGCCGGCCGAGGCCGCGCTCGAGATCGAGACGCTGCGCGCCGAGCTCGCCGAGGAACGCGCACTTCGCTTGGTCGCAGAAGCCGTGGCCCAAGAACGGAGTGCCGCCCTCCAGGACGCGCGGCTCGCGTTGCGCGCCATCGCGAACGCGGGCGCCGCGCCCGACGAAGCACGCGACCTCGATCCCTACGAACCCGGCCCGCGTCTGCCCAAGCCGCGCGGGCAATGGCTGCGCTGACACGCACCCGCTCGGGCTAGATCATCGGCCAGGGGTAGCAGTGGTAGTCGTTGTCGGCTTCGGGGAGCTCGCCGATCGCCAACAACTGTTCGGTGCGCGCCCGGAGCGCGTCGAGCTCGAACCGGTCGAGCATCTCCACCGTCTCGCCGACTTCGCCCGCGCGGAGCTGATCAGTGAAGCGGTGCAGATCGCTGCACACGTCGGGGGAGATCGACTCGCCGCCGAACTCCCAGATCACCGTGCGCAACTTCCACTGCGCGTGGAACGAGACGCCGTGATCGATGCCGAAGATGCGTCCGTTGGCAAGCCCGCGTAGGCAGTGACCGCCCTTGCGGTCGGTGTTGTTGATCACGACATCGAAGGCGGCCATCCGCCGGAACGTGTCGGCGTGCTCCTCGAGCAGCGTGAAGTAGTGCTCCTCGGGATCGTGCTCGACGAAACGTTGCATCATCCCGATACCGGCCGGACCGTCGCGCAACACCGTGTCGGGGACGATGTCCCAACCGAGCGCCTGCGAGACCTCGAATGCCGCGACCTCGCGATGACACAACGTGCCCCGCGGGAAGTCCCAGAGCGGGCGTTCGCCGCGTTGCGGTTTGTAGATCGCCATCAGTTCGTCGTCGCCGTCGGTCAGGTTGACGAGGAACGTCGCGTTCGACGACCACGGCATCCGACCCAGCACGTCGACGTCGCCGCCGCGCAGGAGCTCTTGCGCCCGCGCCTCGGTGACGGTCATCGGCACGGCCGTTCGTCAGTTCCAGCGCGGACAGATATGCCTGTCCGGATCCATCGGGAAATCACACAGCGGGCAGTTGGGACGCCCACCCTCGACCGCGGCGACCCCGTTGCGCATCATCACGCGGATCTGCGCGCGGGTGGCGTAGAGCCGGGCGATACGGCCCTCGGCTTCGTCGGGCGGGGGCGGCGGATCTTCGTCGTCTTCTTCGGCCGCGTCTTCGCGCAGTTCGATCAGCACGAGCCCGCGGTCGGAGTCGTAGCCGATGCCGATGAGCCGGGCGCGGAAGAGCGGCTCGGCCTCGCGCACCGCGCCGCCTTCGACCTCGACCAGGCTCGGCGGCTCTTCCGGCTCCTCCTCGGCAATGCGATCGAGGAACTGCTGCGCCTCGATGGCGAGCAGGCGAACCTGCTCCTTCTCCACGAGCACCGACAACACCGCGCCACCCTTGCGGGCTTGGATCACGAACGTGCGCGCGCCGGGCCGGCCGAACGCACCGGCGGCGATGTCGTCGACGGGATCGAATTCGATGAGGTCGGTCATGGTTTCTCCGGGAGGAGGTCGTCGAGCCCGCCCGTGTCATTGCACTTCACCATCATCACGCCGTAGGCGTGGAACTCGAACACCGTCACCGACGCGGGCGAAACGTTGACGCGCTGGAACAGGTCGAGGTGCATCCCGCTGAAGTGCGCGATCGCCGACTTGATCGGATCGGCGTGGCTCACCACGACGACCGTCTCGTTGGGATGACGCGCCACGACCTCGTCGAGCGCGGCGACGGTACGCGCCTGCATCTCGGTGATCGACTCGCCGTTGGGGAAGCGCGCTCGCGACGGCGCGACCTGCACCACTTTCCATTCGTCGGTCTTGGCGAGCTCGGAGATCTTCCCGCCCGTCCAGTCGCCGTAGTCGGCCTCGATGACACCGGGCAGCGGCTGAACGTCGAGCGAGTGCTGCGCGGCGATGAGTTGCGCGGTCTGTGTGGTGCGCTCGATCGGGCTCGCGTACACCGTCGAGATCGGCAGTTTCGCGAGCCGCTGCGCGGTCGCTTCCGCCTGACCGACACCTTTCTCCGAGAGGTCGATCCCCGGCATCCGACCGGAGAGCAGCGGACCGGTGTGCGCGGTGACCGCGTGGCGTACCAACACGAGCCGCGTCGGCGGCTTGGCCGGCTTCTTCTCGGTCTCGTCAGCCGGCGCTTCGGCCGCAGGGTCCACAGTCTCGTCGGCTTGGGGCGTTGCCTCGGTCTCGGGCATGGCCGCCAAGATACCGGCCGCCATCCCATACGATCCCTCGCGATGACCGAAGTGAGCCTCACCCCGACCGGACCGCCCGAGACGATTCTCGACCCCGAGCCCGACGATGCGCTGGAAGCCTTGCGGGCGGCACTCGCCCAGGTCGACGGGCGCCGCGACGCCGTGGCCGACGTGTGCGCGCGGTGGCCCCGCTTCCTCGACGCATGGGCGCAGCTCGGGCGCCTCGGCCGCGACGACATCGAGGCCTACGCGTACTTCCGGGTCGGTTACCACCGCGGCCTCGACCGCTTGCGCCAGTCGGGCTGGCGCGGTTCGGGCTACGTGCGGTGGCGGTACGAGACGAATCGTGGATTTCTCCGCGCCCTCGACGGGCTGCGCCGTGAAGCCGAGGCCATCGGCGAGCGCGAAGAAGCCGAACGTTGCGCGGAATTCCTGCGCCAGCTGGACCCGGAATACCAACCCGGCCGCGAGTAGCGTCCTGCGCGTGAAAACGCTGCGAAAGACCCGCCCGTGAAGCGCGCGCTCATCACCGGTATCACCGGCCAAGACGGTCGTCATCTGTCGCAGTTCCTACAGACCAAGGGCTATCAGGTCTTCGGGCTCGTCCACGGCCAGGCGAACCCCAAGATCGAGATGGTGCAGAGCGAGAACCCCGCGCTCGAGTTCATCGAGGGCGACCTCCGCGACCTCTCGTCGCTCATCGGCGTCGTGGAGCAGGTGCAACCGGACGAGGTCTACAACCTCGGCGCGATCAGTTTCGTCCAGCTCTCGTTCAAGCAGGCCGAGCTCACCGCGGAGATCACCGGCATCGGCGTGCTGCGCATGCTCGAAGCAGTGCGCATCGTCGGCGGAACCGACAACAACCCGATCCGCTTCTACCAAGCGTCGTCGTCGGAGATGTTCGGCAAGGTCCACGAGACCCCGCAGACCGAGACCACTCCGTTCCACCCGCGCTCGCCCTACGGCGTGGCCAAGGTGTTCGGTCACTACACCACGCTGAACTACCGCGAGGCGTACAACATCCACGCGAGCAGCGGAATCCTCTTCAACCACGAAGGGCCGCGCCGCGGGCTCGAGTTCGTCACCCGCAAGGTCACCAACTCGGTGGCGCGGATCAAGCTCGGCCTGCAAGAAGTCATCACCATGGGCAACATCGACTCCTCGCCGCGACTGGGGTTACGCGGGCGACTACGTCGAGGCCATGTGGGCGATGCTGCAACAGGACGAGCCCGACGACTACGTGATCGCCACCGGCGAGACGCACACGATTCGTGATCTGCTCGACGTGTCGTTCAAGCACGCCGGCATCGACGACTGGGCGTCGTACGTCAAGCAGGACCCGCGCTTCTACCGCCCGGCCGAGGTCGACCTGCTCATCGGCGACGCCTCGAAGGCGCACAAGAAGCTCGGATGGAAGCCGCGCGTCTCCTTCGAAGAGCTCGTGCAGATGATGTACGAGCACGACCTCGCCGAAGAAAGCGCCAAAGCCGGGTTGTAGTTACCGCACGACGGTGCGGGCGGCGCGCGCCAGGGCGTGCTCGGCTTCGTCGACGATGCGGCGCACGATGTCGCCCGCGGGTTCGAGGGTGTCGATCGCGCCGACGCCCTGCCCCGACGGGTAGCACTCTTTGTCCGGGTCCACGACGGTGTTCTCGTCGCCGCCGAGGTGCAGCGCATTGGCGGCGTGGGCTTTACCCATCTGCTCGGGGAACTTGCTGAGCTCCTCGGGGTGTTCCTCGATGTACTGCGTCCACTCGTTGCGGATGGCGCGCAGCGTCTTGCCCGTGAAGCCGCGGCTGATGACCGTGTCGTCTTCGTGGGCGCGCAACAACGCGTCCTTGTAGCCGGCGACGGTACGCGCTTCCGGCGACGCAATGAATCGCGTGCCGAGCCACACGCCGTCGGCGCCGAGCGCGATCGCGGCCGCGAGCCCACGACCGTCGAAGATCCCGCCCGCGGCTACCACCGGCACCCGCTCGCCGACGGCGTCGACGATCTGCGGCACCAGCGGCATCGTCGCGACCGTGCCGGTGTGTCCGCCGGCTTCGGTGCCCTGCGCGATGACGAAGTCGCAACCGGCTTCGACGGCGGCAATCGCGTGCCGGACCTTGCCGCACATGCTCGCGACGAGAACGTTGCCGTCGTGCAGGACCTTGATGACGTCGCGCGGAACACCGAGCCCGGCGACGAACAACGACGCGCCGCCGGCCACGACCTTGTGCGCGTCGTCGACCATGCGTTCCGGCAGCGCCGCGAGCAGGTCGACGCCGAAGGGCTTGTCGGTGAGCTTGCGCACACCCTGCATCTCGGATTCCAGTTGCTCCGACGACATCGTCGCCGCGCCGAGCGTGCCGAAGCCGCCGGCATCCGACACCGCCGCCACGACGCGTTGGTAGGAGACACCGCCCATGCCCGCGAGCATCACCGGGTGCTCGATACCCAACATCTCTGTCAGTCGTGTGCGCATGCGGCAAGTGTCCATTAGGGTCGACGGCGTGGGCAACCCGCGCGTTGGGGTGATCATGGGCAGTAATTCCGACCTGCCCACCATGCAGGGCGCGATCGACGTATTGGTCGATTTCGGGGTGGAGTACGAGGCCCGGGTCATCTCGGCCCATCGCACCCCGGACGAGATGCTCGACTATGCCCGCACCGCCGCCGACCGGGGCCTCGAGGTCATCGTCGCGGGCGCGGGCGGCGCCGCGCACCTCCCGGGCATGACCGCGTCGCTCACTCCACTGCCCGTCATCGGCGTGCCGGTGGCATTGAAACAGCTCGACGGCCTCGACTCGCTGCTCTCCATCGTGCAGATGCCGGCCGGGATTCCCGTCGCGACCGTGGCGATCGGCAACGCCCGCAACGCGGGACTCCTCGCAGTGCGCATCCTCGCGACCCACGACGAGAAGCTGCGCGCCGCGATGGTGCGCTTCCAGTCGGACCTCGCCCAGCAGGTGCGCGACAAGGACGCGAAACTCCGCGACCAGGCGTAGTTCCCTAGTTCTGTTCGATCGCCTTCAGTACGTCGAGCTTGGCCGCGCGCCGGGCGGGCAGGCTCGCCCAGACCAACGTGGCGAGCGCGGTGAACACGACGATGAACACGAGCTGCACCGGCGCGGCCGAGAACTTGGTGAAGCCCTGGTCGTGCAGCGCGTCGACCACCGCCCATGCGAAGAACAACGCCAGCGCGATCCCGAGCACGGTCCCGAACAGGGCGATGATCGCCGCTTCCCAACGGACCATCGAACGCACCTGGCGGCGACTACCGCCGACCGCCCGGAACAGTCCGAGCTCGCGGGTGCGCTCGTAGATCGACAACGTCATCGTGTTGACGATGCCGATGAAGGCGATGATCACGGCCAGGAACAGCAGCACGTAGACAAGCACCAGGACCTGGTTGACCTGCTTCTTCTGGTCGGCCTTGTACTCCGCGTTGTCCTGCAGGTTCGCGTTCGGGAACTTCGCCACGAGCGGCTCGATCGCGGCACGGCCCTGGTCGGCGCTCACCCCGGGCTTCAGCTTCGCGAAGATCTGCGCGTCGAGCTGCTCGACGAAGTGCTGTTCGTAGTTCGCGAGCGACACCACGTAGTCGCCGGCCAGTCCGTTGTTCTTGTAGATGAACTGCACGGTCAGCGGCACCGGCGTGTTGCCCGTCTTCACGAACTTGACCGGAACAACGTCGCCGATCTTCAAGTGCTTGCTGTCGGCCTTGCGGGTCGAGACCGCGATGCCGTTGGGCGTCAGGTCGGTAACCGATCCCGCGACCGCACCGAAGTCGTAGAGCTGTCCGATCTGGGTCGGGTCGGCGGCGGCGAGGAACGTGCGGCTCCCCGCTATCGAGGCATCGCCGAGCCGGATCGGGGAGATGTACTGGATCTCGGGCAGGGCCTGCATCTGTTGCGCGAGCGCCGGGCTGATTCCGCTCGCACCGGGCGGACCGCCGCCGCCGCCTTTCACCGTGACGATGTAGTCGGTCTTGAGCTGCTGGTCGATCGCGGAGCCGATCGACGCGTTGGCCGACGCGGCGAAGATTGTGATGAACCCGACGAGCGAAACCGCGATCATGACGGCCGCGCCGGTCGTGGCCGTGCGCCGCGGGTTCCGCGCCGCGTTCTCGCGCGAGAGGCTGCCGACGATCCCCCGCAGCTTCGTGAGCGGCACACCGATTGCACGTGCGAGTTGGCGGGCGAACAGCGGCGACAACACGAACACACCGACGAGCACCAAAAGCGCGCCGATTCCGACGAACGAGATCCCGCTGCCGCCGAACAGACCGAGGAACAAGAGCAGCAGGCCGAGCGCGACGATCAGACCACCGACCGCGACGCGCCGCAGCACGTTGATCGGCCGCTCGAGGGCAACCGCGCGCATCGCCGCGATCGGAGGCACCCGCGCGGCTTGGCGAGCGGGGATGGTGGCCGACAAGACGGTGACGATGGTGCCGACGAGCAGCCCGATGATCACCGCGTTGGCGCGCAGCACGACACCGCTGCCCGGGATCTCGAATCCGAGCGCGTTCATGAGGCCCTTGAGCCCTATCGATAGACCTATTCCGGCCCCGACGCCGATCGCGCTCGCGACAATGCCGACCACCACCGACTCACCGATGACCGAGGCGAGCACCTGCCGCCGCGTGGCGCCGATGGCTCGCAGCAGCGCCATCTCGCGCATGCGTTGCGCGACGACGATCGAGAACGTGTTGTAGATGATGAACATGCCGACGATGAGCGCGACGAACGCGAACACCAACAGCGCGGTCGTGATGAACCCGAGGGCCTTGTGGATCGAGTCCTGGGTCTCCTTGGTCAACGCCTTACCGGTGATGACCTCGTACTGACCCTGACCGTTGGCGGCCAACGTGGTGCGGATGTCGCTGGCGACCTGCTCCTGCGACACGCCGGGCTTCGCTACAACCGAGATCTGGGAGAACTGGTTCGGCGCGCTCGCGAGGCGCTGCACCTCGGGCACGGTGAACAACGTGATCGACGCGCCCGCCAGGCTGTCGACGGAACCGAACTTGGCGATGCCGACCAGTTGATATTTGCGGGGCGCCTTCGTGGTGAGGACCGTCACCTGATCGCCGACGTTCAATTTGCCCTTGTCGGCGGTGTGCTTGTCGATGACGATCTGGTTGTCGGTCACGGGTGGATGACCGACGACGAGGTGGAACTGGTTGATGATCGGGTTCGGGTTCCAACCGACGCCGAAGGTGGGCGGGCCGCTCCCGCCGATCGCGTCGCCCTTGCTGTCGACCACTTGCGCGAACGCCTGGATGTTGCCGACCGCAGCCTCGACGCTGGGGGTCTTCGCCACGACCGCGACGAGCGACGCGGGCACGTTCGGACGCTGACCACCGCCGAAGTCGCCGGAGAGCACTTCGGGCGCGCGCACCGCGGAGTCGACACCCCGGTTGATGTTCGCGAACAGGTCGTCGAACGTCTTTTGGATCGTGGCCGACAACACGAGCGTGCCCGAGATGAACGACACGCCGAGGATCACGGCGAGACCCGTCAGTACGAAGCGGATCTTGTGGCCCGCGAGGCCTTTCCACGTGACTTTCCACACGGTTATTCGCCCCCGAGCGTGCGCATCTTGCCGAGCACGGAATCTTCGGTGGGATCGCGGAGCTCGTCGACGATGTGACCGTCGGCCAGGAAGACGACGCGGTTCGAGTACGACGCCGAGATCGGGTCGTGCGTGACCATCACGATCGTCTGGCCGAATTCCTGCACCGCCCGTTGCATGAACCCGAGGATCTCTGCGCTCGCGCGCGAGTCGAGGTTGCCGGTGGGTTCGTCGGCGAACACGATCTCAGGCCGCGTGACGAGCGCACGCGCGACCGCGACGCGCTGCTGTTGTCCGCCCGACAGTTCGGACGGTCGGTGCTCGAGCCGGTCGCGCAGACCGACGGTGTCGACGATGCGGTTGAGCCACGCTTCGTCGGGCTTGCCCCCGGCCAACGAGATCGGGAGCGTGATGTTCTCGAGCGCGGTGAGCGTCGGGATCAGGTTGAAGGTCTGAAAGACGAACCCGATGCGATCACGACGCACGCGCGTGATCTCCTTGTCGGACAGCGTGCTCAGGTCGATGTCGCCGAGATAGACGTGACCGTCGGTGAGCGTGTCGAGTCCGGCGAGGCAGTGCAGCAGCGTGGACTTGCCGGAGCCGGACGGGCCCATGATCGCGGTGAACTGCGAACGGCCGAACTCGACGTCGATCGAGTCGAGGGCACGCACCTGCGTGTCGCCCGTTCCGTAGATCTTTGAGGCCGCAACCGCGCGCGCCGCGACGGTCGTTGTCGGGGGGATTGTCGTTGTCACGAGCGTCACCTTAGGGGGCGGGAGCGCCCGGTTGTATCGGGGATTTCCCCGATGCGCACTCAGCCGCGGCTCAGGTCTCGGCGTCCTCGGAACGCGGTATCGAGGGCAGCGCTACGTCGTGCGCGGGCGGCGCCTCGGGCTGCGGTCGACGGCCCAGCCATATGAACCAGCAGGTTCCGAAGATGCACAGCACGATCGACAAGAGCAGGTTGAAGCGGATGCCGAAGATGCGCGACGCGTCGTCGATACGCAAAGCCTCGAACCAGATGCGCCCGAACGTGTACATCGCGACGTACAACGCGAATACCTGGCCGCGCTTCAACGTGAAGCGCCGTTCGACGATCAAGAGGGTGGCGAAGACGAACAGGCACCACAACGACTCGTAGAGGAACGTGGGATGAAAGGTTGCGTACTGCGTGAAGCCCGGCGGACGGTGGGCGACATCGATCTTCAGTCCCCACGGCAACGTCGTCGGCCGGCCGAACAGCTCCTGGTTGAAATAGTTGCCCCAACGGCCGATTGCCTGCGCGAGCACGACGCCGGGTGCGATCGTGTCCATGAGGAAGAGGCCGTCCATGTGCCGACGGCGGGCGAGGATGAGAACGGCGATGAGTCCGCCCGCGACCGCGCCCCAGATCGAGAGCCCGCCCTTCCAGATCTCGAACGCGCCGACGACACCGCCTTCGCTCCACTTGTATCCGGTGAAGAGGTGGTACACGCGTGCGCCGACGACACCGGCGATCACGACGGGTACGACGATCGCGTTGAACTCCTTCGCGTCGCGGCCGCTGCGCGTCCATCGGCTCTCTGCGACCCGGGCCGCGACCAGCACACCGATCGCCAGCATCAATCCGTAGGCGTGCAGCGGGAGCGGGCCCAGATGGACGATGCCGTCCTTTGGGCTCGGAATGAAGGCCACCGTCACGGCGCAACTCTACGGCGCAGGGTTCAAGTCGAAGATGGCGGCCGGCCGATGCAGTGTCAATGAGGGGACGAATTCTCGCGGTGGTGATCGGGACCGGCGCACTGGCGCTGGGGGCCTGCGTGGCGCCGCCGGCGTCGGTGACCCCGGCACCGGGCGGATCGACGGGCGGGTCGAAGGGGGGCTCGACGGCGGCGCCTGCGCCCGCGGGTGGGCCGAGCCTGGGCGGCTGTGCGATGTTCCCGGCCGACAACCCCTGGAACCAGAAGGTGAACTCGCTGCCTGTCCGCTCGGATTCGGCGACGCTGATCGCCAACATCAGCTCGGGGAGCCAGACCAAGCTCCACCCGGATTTTGGCGGCGACGGCGCATACGGCATCCCCTACAAGGTCGTGCCCGCGACCCAGGCCAAGGTTCCGATCAACTACACGGCGTACGGCGACGAGAGCGACCCCGGCCCGTTCCCGATTCCGGCGAACGCGCCCGTCGAGGGTGGGTCGGCGAGCGACGGCGACCGGCACGTGCTCGTTCTCCAGCAGGGTTCGTGTCATCTGTACGAGCTCGGGCGCGCGTTCTGGGCGGAGAACCACTGGAACGCCGACGTCGGCGTCAACTGGAACCTGAACTCGAACGCGTTGCGGCCGCTGGGTTGGACGTCGGCCGACGCGGCCGGGCTGCCGATCCTGCCCGGTCTCGTGCGCTACGACGAGGTCGCGGCGGGGCACATCAATCACGCGGTGCGCTTCACCGTGCCGAGAAGCCAGATGGGATACATCTTCCCGGCCACGCACTACGCCTCGTCGTCGACGAATGCGGCGCTGCCGCCGATGGGCCTCCGGTTGCGGTTGAAGGCGAGCTTCTCCCTGGCCGGCTTCCACGGTGAGTCTTTGGTGATCCTGCAGGCGTTGAAGACCTACGGGATGATCGTCGCCGACAACGGATCGTCGTGGTACATCAGCGGCGCGGCCGACACCCGTTGGAACGACGACGACCTCGACCAGTTGAAGACGGTGCCGGGCACGGCGTTCGAAGCGGTGAACACCGGGGTGATCCACCACTGACGGGCGTAGCTTGGGTCGCATGAACGACCCTCGACCTCCCCGCGAATCCGAGCCCGAGTCGGAGCCGGAGCCGGAGTCGGAGCCGGACGGCCCGCCCGAGATCGAGGACGCGGCCCGCCAAGAGCTCGAATATCCCGAGGACGAGACCGACGAGGGATAGGCGCGCAATTCTCCGTTGCAACGAATCGTCGAACGATTCGTTGCAACGGCGCGACCAGGGGGTACGCACCGCGGGCGGGGATTTGTCCCGCGAAACGTGGGATTAAAGTGAAGTCATGGCCCGTAACGATGCGAATCCGCCGATGCCGGAGTTCTCGACGTCGTACGTGCTCCAAGAAGTCGATCCCAAGTGGCTCACCCAAGCGGTCAAGCCCAAACAATTCCTGCACATCGACCAAGCCGAATGCATCCTCTGCGAAGGCTGCGTCGACATCTGCCCGTGGAAATGCATCCACATGCTCTCCACCTCCGCCATCGACGAAGCCGTCAACGCCGACCAACCCGGCGACGACCCCAAAGACCACGTGTTCTTCGTCGTCGACGAAGACGTCTGCACCCGCTGCGCACTCTGCGTCGACCGCTGCCCCACCGGCGTCATCGTCTTGGGCAAAGTCACCGACGCCTGGCGCGACGGCGACCCCAACGTCCGCACCAACCGACACGGCTACGCCTACGGCGTCCGCTTCTAGTCTGTTTGCGGCTAACGGACAATCGGGCAGGAGTACGGGCATGACAACTCTCGACGTCCGCCGCGCCAACGAGCGCTTCCACACCGAGATCGACTGGCTCGACTCGTGGCACAGCTTCAGCTTCTCCGAGCACTACGACCCGAAGAACACGCACTTCGGACTGCTCCGCGTTCTCAACGACGATGTCGTCGACGCCGGGCGGCGGGTTCGGCACGCACCCGCACCGCGACATGGAGATCGTCACGTGGGTGCTCGACGGCGCGCTCGAACACCGCGACAGCGAAGGCAACGTCGGCGTGATCACGCGTGACGTCGCCCAGCGCATGAGCGCGGGCACGGGTATCCGGCACTCCGAGAGTGAACGCGAGCACAGACCGAGCCCGTGCACCTCCTGCAGATGTGGGTCCCGCCCGACGCGTTCGGCGATCCGCCCGGCTACGAGCAGCGCGACATCAGCAACGACATCGTCTCCGACGAGCTCTTCCCGCTCGCATCGGGCGCCGAGCACATCGACTCCGCGATCCACATCAACCAGGACGACGCCACGCTCTGGATCGCGCCGCCTGACCGACAGGCGGCACGGTCACCATTCCCGGCACGCCGTTCGTGCACGTGTTCGTGCGCGAGCGGTACCGCAACGCTCGAAGAAGCCGGCGAGCTGACGACGGGCGACGCGGTGCGCATCACCGACGCCGACGACCTCCGCGTCGTCGGCGACGCGGGCGGAGCCGAGCTCGTCATCTGGGCGATGGAAAGCGAGCTCGCGACGTAAGTCGGAGCCGCGTGCTCACTGCTACTTGACGAGGCGCGAGAGCCGGCGATCGGCGAGCACCTTGCCGCCCGTCTGACACGTCGGGCAGTACACGACCTCGTGCGATTCGTACGAGACGCGCTTCAGCTCGCTCCCGCACTCGGGGCACGGCAGACCGTTCTTCCCGTGCACCGTGAAGTGCTCGCCGAGCTTGTTCGCCGACAGCCCACCGGTCGCGTTGGCGTTCGCGCTCGAGCCCCTCGGCCAACACCTCCTGCAGCGCGGCGAGCATCCGTTCGCGCTCCTCGGGCTTCAGCGATTTCACCGACGCGTAGGGCGAGAGCTTGGCCCGGTGCAGGATGTCGTCGGCGTAGCCCCGACCGACACCGGCGACCGTGCGCTGGTCGCGCAGGATCGTGTGGATGCGCCGGCCGTCGGTCGGCGGTGCGGAACCACTCCGCGAACTCGTCGCTCGTCGCCTCGGGCCCGAGCTTCTCGGTCGGGCCGAGGTCGTCGGGCGCGAGCACCCACCAACCGGCCTTGCGTTCGGTGCCGAACTCGCGCAGCAGCACCGCGCGGTCGTCGGAGAAGCGCCACCGCACGACGGCGCCCTTGGGGCGCGTTTTCTTCGGCGGCTCCTCGAAGTCGAGCCGGCCCGCCTGCGACAGGTGGAACATGATGCGCAGGTCGTTGTCGAAGTGCAGCGCCACGTACTTCGCCCGGCGTGACACGCCGACGACAACTGCGCCGACCAACGCTTCCGGCGGCGGGTCGTAGGTCTTCAGGCCGGTGAAGCCGAGCGGGTCGTACCCCTCGAACGTCGCGCCGACGAGCCACTCCCCCACGCGCTCCGAGAGCGCCTGCATCTGCGGTGCCTCAGGCATGGACCATATTATCGCGTGGGTTACGGAGCCTCTTGGTCGCCGGGGAGTCCGCGTAGGTGGTGGCGCCTTGGGTCCAGTCCGGGCCGTTGCCCCAGTTGCGGCGCGTGCGCTTGTGCCGGAAGTCCTTGTCGAACTTCTTGCGACTGGTCGACGTACTCCTTGAACGTCGCGCCGCCTTCGGTCAACGACCAGAAGTCTTCTTCCAACGAGAACTGACCGTTGCCCGCGTACTGCAGCACCGTCATGCCCGGGAAGTCGATCGGCGGCGCGCCGGGCTCGGGATTGTCGCGGCGGTTCTGCATGTAGACGACGACGCGGCCGGTGTCGTCGACCATGTGCCACTCGTACGCGGTGTACATCTCGCCGTACTCGGCCATCGTCGGCTTGATCCACGCCGCGCACGGTCTCGCGGCCTTGCTTGTTGCCGAGGATGTGCTCGATGTAGATGACGTCCTCGGTGAAACACGTGTCGCACCACACGTCCCAGTTCTCGCCGACCGCACCCAGCTTCCAGTAGGTGCGGAACGCGGCCTCGACTTCGTCACGATCGAATTGGTCGTGCGGACGTCATCGCGAACGCTAGATCAGGAGTCAGAGCGTCGACAGGCCGCCGTCGACCGCGAGGATCTGGCCGGTGACGTAGCTGGCGTCGTCGCTCAAGCAGGAAGACGACCGGCGCCGCGACCTCCCACGCCGTCGCCTGGCGGCCGAGCGGGACCGGCGTGCGGCCCCGCCTGGGCCGGCCCTCGGTGGCGCGCCGGCCGAGCGGCGTGTCGATGAGCCCGGGCGCGACGACGTTGGCGCGGATGCCGCGGCGCGCGCCTTCGAACGCGACGTGGCGGTTCAGGCCCGCGAGCGCGGCCTTCGTGGTGTCGTACGCGGGGATGCGCGTCCCGGGCCTCAAGCCCGCGACCGAGGAGATGAAGACGATCGCGCCGCCGTCGTCCATGACCGGCAGCGCGGCGCGACACACGAGGAAGTGACTGCGCACGTTGACCGCGTGCACCGCGTCCCATTGCTCGCGACGGACGTTCCTTCGAGGCCGCGGCCGAGCCCGATGCCGACGTTGCACACGAGCCCGTCAAGACCCCCGAGCCCGCGTACCGCTTCGTCGACGATCCGCGCGCAGCTCGCCTCGTCGACAACGTGACGTCGCCGACGATCACCTCGGCCCGCGCACCTTCGCCTCCACGAGGCGACGCCGTTTCTGCGGCCGCGTCGCGGTCGACGTCGGCGCACGCGACCGCCGCGCCCTTCGCGCGCCGCGAGCACGGAGATCGCGCGGCCGTTGCCGATCGGCGCGTCGGGATCGTCGGACGCGCGCGTGCCCGCGCCGACGACGAGGATCCGGCGCCCCTCGAGCCGACCGGCGCTCATGACGAGGCGCTCTCGGCCCGGGCATCTGCACGAGCGGAGTGTACGTTTTCGCGCCATGTCGCGCTCTCGAAGAAGTCGCGCCCGCGTTCGTCGCCATGGCGCACCGCATCGTGTGGTGTTCGGTCGCGACCGTCGACCATCAGGGCCGGCCCGCGGTCGCGGATCCTGCACCCGCTGTGGGAGTGGGACGGTGACGAGCTCGTCGGCTGGATCGCGACCGGTCCGACGCCGACCAAGCGGTCGCACCTGCAGCACACCCCGTACATCTCGTGCAGCTACTGGACCGACAGCCACGACACGTGCATCGCCGAATGCCGCGCGGTCTGGCACTTCGACGACGAGACCCGCACGACGGTGTGGGACAAGTTCGTCAACGCGCCCGCGCCCGTCGGTTACGACCCCGCGATCGTCCCCGCGTGGGATGCGCCGACGTCGGAGAGCTTTGCCGTGCTGCGCCTCGAACCGTGGCGGCTGCGCGTCTTCCCCGGCACCGCGCTACTGACCGGCATCGGCGACATCCTCGTCTGGCAGTCCTGACCCGAAAACCCTGGCCTAGCCGCGTTTGCGTTTCTCTTCGAGGCGTTTGCGTACGACTTCGCGGCGTTCCTGGACTTCGCGGTACGTCAGCGTCTCGACGCCGGGCACACCCATCGCGGCTTTGATCGCTTCCATGTCGAACTGATTCGCGACCGACGGGTCGAGGCCGAGCTCGGCCGCGAGCCGCGCGCCGTGCCGGAGCGCGATCTCGGCGTGCACCTGTTGGATCTCGCCGAGGATGTCGAGGTCGGGGGCGAGGCGGGCGATCGCGCCGTCGAGGAACATCATGTTCTTCACGAACAGCATGAGCTCCTTCGGCGCACGCGCGCCGTACGCGAGCAGCTTCTTCGTGAGGTCCTGCAGCTCGTGCACGAGCTCGTCGGCCGAGAGCGTGGTCGGGTCGATCGTGCGATCGAGACCGAGGTCGCGGAACACGGCCTCGAGATCGGTGTCGGGCGGGAACGCGCCGAGGTCGCGCAGCGCCCCGAGCTGCGCCATCGTGTCGCCGCTCGTCGCGCCGACGAGCAGCATGAGGAACGCCATGCGCTTGGTCTCGTCGAGCCGGCCGGTGATGCCGAAGTCCATCAGCACCGTGCGGCCGTCGGGGCGCACCATCAGGTTGCCGCCGTGCAGGTCGCCGTGGAAGACGCCGTAGAGCATCGCGCCTTCCATGAACGAGACCAGGCCCGCGTGCAGCACCGCTTCGGTGTCGACGCCGGCCGCGTGCATCGCCTGCACGTCGTCCCAGGGAATGCCGTCGAGCCGTTCCATCACGAGCACGCGGCGCGTCACCAGCGTGGGGTGCGGACGGGGCACGATCGTGGCGCGCTGCTCGGTCTCGGCGAGGACGCGCGCGATGTCGAGCATGTTCTGCGCTTCGAGGCGGAAGTCGAGCTCCTCGACGATCGTCTCCGCGAACAGCTCGATCGAGCGCGGGCGGGTTCGCGAGCGCGGCGACCGGGATGCGACCGATGAGGTGCGGCGCGAGCCACGACATCGCCTCGATGTCTTCGCGCACGAGCCGCGCGATCTGCGGCCGCTGCACCTTGACGACGACGTCTTCGCCCGTGCGCAGACGCGCCGCGTGCACCTGCGCGATCGACGCCGCCGCGATCGGCGTGCGCTCGAACGACGCGAACACGTCGTCGAGCGAGCGGCCGAGCTCGAGCTCGACAACCCGGCGCACGTCGTCGAACGACTCGGGCGGCACGCGGTCGCGGAGGAGCTTGAACTCGACGACCAGCTCCTCGGGGAACAGGCCCTCGCCGCCGGAGACGATCTGGCCGAGCTTGATGTAGGTCGGCCCGAGATGACCGAACGCGATCCGCAGGCGGCGCGAGCAGATCCTTGCGGGAGTACGGCGGGCCCTTGCCGGCGGGCGCCGACGGCCCAGATGCCGAGCGCGCTGCCGACCCGGCCGACGACGAGCGCCACCCGCCGCAGCGGAGGGAGGCGGCCCGTCTCCATCCAGCGCGGCCACTCGGACCGCGGCCTGCTCCCGGCGGCGCTCGATGTCGCGCCGCCAGGTCATCTCCTCGGGCACGACGACCCACGGCCCGTGATCGGTGAACGATCCGATCGCGAGATCAGGGGAGAGCGGACCGTCGACCATCTCGCAACGATAAGGGGCGCCGGGAGGTTCGATCCTCTCCGGCGCCCCGAAATCTCACGTCTCTAGAAGAGCGTGTCTAGGAGAGCGTCCTTATGACAGGCCCCGACAGCGTCCGCCCCACGGTCCGGGACCGCCGTGCTGGAACAGGCAGAGCGCGAGCTGGTCCTGATCGGCCGGCGATGCCGCGGCCGGGTCGACACCGACGAGGTCGGGTCGGCCCGCGGCGCGGGCAACGTTGTTCCAGGTGGAGGGCAGGAACTGGTACGCCCCGCGGTAGACGCCGTCCGGGCTGACGGCGCGGTAGCCGCCCGCCGTGTCGGACTCGTGCGCACGGGTGCACCTGAGGAACGCATCCTGCGACGGCGAGTCGGAGCACGACCGGCACCGGCGGGATGAATCCCGTCGCGAGCCACGCACCGCCACCGGGCCGAGCCGCGATGCCGATGACCGGGTGTTGACCGGCGAGGAAGTCCAGCGGAGCGGCAACCGACGGCGCACCGCCGCAGCCCGACGACACTGCCGTCGGTGCTGGCGATCTGGTATCCGCCGCGACGCAGGACCGTGATGGACGTGGTGAGGTGATGGCCGTCCTTGGCCGAGCCCATGAAGCGGGCGTCGCCGAAGGAGAACAGCCCACCGTCGGCGCCGAGGAGGTAGTAGCCGTAGCCCGACGAGGTCGGGGCCATGGCAACGATCGGCGCACTGTGCCGGAAGGAGGTCGCCGCACCTTCGAAGGCTGCGTCCCCGAAGGAGAACACGGCCCCGTCGGAACCGGCGAGCCAGTAGCCGTTGCCCGAGGGCGTCGGCGCGATGGCGACGATCGGCGAGATGTTGGCCGCGGGAACGGCGATCGAGCCGAAGAACTTGGCGTCACCGAAGGAGAAGACACCACCGTCGGAGCCGACGAGCCAGTAGCCGTGACCCGAGGGCGTGCGGGCCAGGCCGACGATCGGCGCGGCGATCGGGTGCTCGGCCACCGAACCCTCGAAGGGCGCGTCACCGAAGGTGAAGACGCCACCGTCGGCGGCGACGGCCCAGTAGCCGCGACCGCTCGGCGTGGCGGCGATGCCGACCAACGGGTCGTTCAGGCGAAGACCGGTTGCCGGTCCGAACGACGGAGCGCCGCCGACCGCGCGCACCGTGTTCGCCTGCGGGTCGACGACCGCGCTGGGCGCACCACTCGCGCTGGAGAGCATCGCGCCGCCGGCCAACAAGACCGCGAGCGCGCCGCCGACGAGGCCGACGGACGACAACGTTGCGCGCCGCGACTCTTGCGTGTGCCGCGACGACTCGTGCCGACGCCGCGACGACGCGCGGTTCCGAAGGCGAGCGAAGCGCCGAGTACCGCGTGGTGACGCGTCGGTAACGGCACCTGTCTGATGATCGTGGGTATGTAAATGATCGAGCTCGAGCGATGCACCCTCGAGCGTGTGCGGCCTCGCGGCCATGGATCCTCCTAGGACGCGCGCCGCTACAGCGCAGGTCGGACGGGGTCTTGCCGGGCGGAGTTGCCTCGGCGGACCCGGTCGAAGGTAGGAGGGCGGTGAGACGCTCTGGGAACCCGAACCGGCTCAGGACTGCCTTGAGTAGTCCTTATGGACCATGTGGAAAACCAGGCACTTCGTGACCCCGCCCCGCCCGTCGGCGGACTTCGCGTCCGCCGCTAGTGCGGGCGCGTCATTTTCCGGCGGACCACGAGTCGGTTCGGACAATTACGTACGTAAGGCCCGGAACGCCGAACGCCCTGGTCGGGGGCTTGGAGGCCCCCGGCGACCTGATTCGGCGTCCGGCAACTTGGCCGCGAATGCTCACCGGACAAGGTCCGCGCGCAACTGTCGAGGTTGGTCGACAATGCGAACGATGGCGACGTTGCAACGCGGCGAGAGCACGACCGGACCGCTGGCAGTCGGCGGCCGCACGATCACGTTGGTCGCCCGAACGACCGCGCTGCACGTCGGCGGCGACGATCGCGGCGGCCTGCACGTGCGCTCGCGTCCGGCGCACGTCGAGATCCTCGACGAAGATGGGCAACGACACGTCGTTCATATACGCGACGTCGAGTACACATTGATCGCGGCGATCGCGATAGGCGGTGCGGCGAGTGCGTGCGCACTACGGCTCATCCGTAACAAGAGGGGAACGACGAAATGAACGACCCGATGAGTGACCCCCGATGAATGACGACGTCTCGATCGGGACCGCCGCCGACGAGGAGCGCATTCGCGCCACGATGATCAGCGGGCTCGACCGCTTGATGAGCGTCTCCGCCGATCGGGTCTTCGCCGACCCGGTCCGGATCGGCGACCGGGTCGTGATCCCGGCCGCCTCGGTCGAGTTCTCGGGCGGCTTCGGCTTCGGCGGCGACCGCCTGTCGAACGGGGGTGGCGGCGGAGGCGGCTACCAGGCGGGCCGGCCCGTCGCGATCATCGAAGCGGGCCCGACCGGAGTAAAGGTCAAGCCCGTCATCGACTTCACGCGCGTCGGCCTCACCCTCGCCGCTGCCGTCCTGACCGTCTGGCGCGCCACCCGCAAGTAACCGGTTTCCCTGCCATCAGATGGCAGCAAAACCGACTCCATGAATCGGAAACGCTGCCATCTGATGGCAGCGTTTCGCGACCAATCAGAGGCGCGCCAGTTCGTCGAGGAGGTAGACCTCGGAGCGGATGAGGCTGCGCCAGTCGGCGAGGTGGAGGCTCTCGTCCTCGCCGTGGATGTTGGAACCGGGATCGTCGGGTCCCATCAGCAGGGCCGGGATCCCGCCGAACGCGTCGGCGAACGGCCCGACGAACGGGATCGATCCGCCGACGCCCATCAATACGGGTTCCACGCCGAAGCCGGCGTGCAACGAACGGCGCGGCGGCATCGAACGCGGGCCCCGTCGGATCGGTCTGCCACGCGGGCGCGCCTTCCAACGGCGTGAAGGTGCACTCGAGACCCCACGGAACGTTCCGCTCGACGTGCGCGCGCAGGCCGGCGAGCACCTGGTCGGGTTCCTGACCCGGGCCGAGCCGCAGACTGACGCGCGCGGTCGCGCGGGCGACGATCTGGTTCGACGAGCCCTTGATGGGATGCCCGTCGAAACCGATGACCGTGAGACAGGGTCGCAGCCACAGCCGTTCGTGCAGCGCGAGCGCCGGGTTGCCGACGAGCTGCACACCGGGCCGCACGCCCAACGCCCGTGCGAAACGCTCGGGGACGTCGTCGAAGCCCTTGATCGGCGTCCGCTCCTTGGGCGCGGGCTCGGAAAGGCCGGCGAAGGCGCCGTCGAACGCCACGTCGCCGTGCTCGTCGACGAGGCTCGAGAGCAGCCGGGACAACGCCATCACCGGATCGGGCAGCGCGCCACCCGACATGCCGGAGTGCTGCGGACCGTCGAGCGCGCGCAACTCGATGTCGGCCGCCGCGAGACCGCGCAATGAGTATGTGAGGCCGGGCACACCGACCTGCCAGTTGCCCGCGTCGGCGAGGACCAACACGTCGGAGCGGAGCTCCTCGAGATGCGACGTGAGGAACGAGTGCAGGGTCGGCGAACCGATCTCCTCCTCGCCCTCGACCAGCACCCGGACGTTGCACGGCAGCGTGCCCGCGCTGTTCAGCCACGCGCCGATCGCGTGCGCATGGGCGACCGCACCCGCCTTGTCGTCGGCCGAACCCCGGCCGTAGAGGCGACCGCCCCGCTCTTCGGGTTCGAACGGATCGCTCTGCCAGTTCTCGACGATGCCGGGCGGCTGCACGTCGTGGTGCGCATAGAGAAGAACAGTCGGCAGATCGGGGCCGGCGTGCATCCACTCGCCGATGACGAACGGCTGCGAACCCTCGACCCCGGCCGTGCGCACGTTCTCGAGACCGTGACCCCGCAGCAGCTCGACGGTCGCGTCCGCGCTGGCCCGCACATCGGCGAAGTGCTCCGGGTCGGCGCTGATGCTCGGGATGCGCACCAGTTCTTCGAGCTCCCGGCGCGCCTCGTCGATCACGTCGTCGACGGCTCCGACCGCGGCGTTCACTCCGGGCGTCATCGATCCGTCGCCTGCCATCGGGTCGCCTCCGGGTTTCGTACTGCGATCGGGGTCTGGGTCACGGCTCGAACCTAAAACGAATCGCCGAAGCGTGCCTGCAGCCGTTGCATTCCCGCGATCCATCGGTCGTAATCCGACGCCTTGCGCCGGAAGTACTCCAACACCTGCGGGTGCGGAAGGATGAGAAAGTCTTCCGCCGCGAGTCCGAGCACCACCGCGTCGGCGACGGCTTCGGGTTCGAGCATGCCGTCGACACCGGCCACCCCGCCGTCGACCACGCCCGCGGTCATGGCGGTGCGCACGGCCTGCGGCGCGAGCACCGAGACCTTTATGCCTCGGTCGCCAAACGTGATCGAGAGCCATTCGGCCAGCCCGAGCGCGGCGTGTTTCGTGACCGAGTACGTCGCGCTCCCGATCTGGGTGAGCAATCCGGCCGCCGACGCGGTCTGCAGCAGGTAGCCGCCGCCCCGTTCGATCATGCGCGGCACCATGATGCGCGCCGCGTAGACGTGCGCCATGACATTGATGTCGATCGTTCGGCGCCAGGTCTTGTCGCTCGCGTCGACCCCGCCGGGAATGACGATGCCGGCGTTGGAGCAGAACAGGTCGATCGGACCGAACCGATCCTCGGCCCGATCGACCAGCGCTTGAATCTGGGCTTCGTCGGTGACGTCGCATTGCACCGCGAGGCCGCTCGCGAGCTCCCGCGCCACCGCTTCCAGCGGCTCGGCCTGGATGTCGGCCACCACCACGCCGCGCGCACCTTCGGCGGCGAAGCGCCGGGCCAGGGCCGCGCCGATGCCGCCCGCGCCGCCCGTCACGACCACACACTTTTCCCTCAGATCCATCGTCTCCCCCTCATCTACTTCCTCGTTCCCTGCTCGTCATTCCGTTCCCCGGTCGGTGACGGTGGCCCCGAGCTCGGCGATCGACAGAACACTCGTGCGGCCGCCGGCGGGAAGCGCGGCCGCGATGTCGTCGGCACACTCGGGCGCGACGAGCGCGGCCGCCGACGGACCCGAGCCCGACAACCAGGCCGCGAACGCGCCCGCCTCGAGCGCGGCTTCGATCGCGTGGCGGGTGTCGTGGGCGCGGGCGAGGCGGCGGTCCTGGTGCAGGCGGTCCTCGGTGGCGATACGCAGCGCGCCGACGTCGCCCGCGGCCAGAGCCGCGACCAACAGGGCCGCGCGCCCCACGTTGAACGCCGCATCCTCGAACGAGACCTGATCGGGCAACTGCCGGCGCGCGGTCGGGGTTGCGGTCTCCCGATCGGGAATCCAGACCACCACCGCGAGATCCCGCGGCATCGGGATGCGGACCGCCCGGCCTCCCGCCACCGCAACCACTCCCCCGAAGAGCGACGCGGCCACGTTGTCGAAGTGACCTTCGAGCTCGCCCGCGGACCGCAGGATCGCGGGGCGTGACGCACGGAGCGAGCGATCCTGTTGCACGCATGCCGCGACCAGCCCCGCGACGCGCGCCGCCCCCGAGAAACCGAGGCCCCGACCGCCGGGGAAACGGGCGCGCACCGAGATCGGGCCGACCCCACCGCCGTGCCGGAACGCGCGTACCGCGGGATGACTCTCGGGCGCGGGTTCGCCGTCGGCGCTCACTTCGAGATGCACGTCGAGCGCGAGCGCGACGGCGTCGAAAGCCGATCCGAGATTCGCCGAAGATGCCGGAACGCGCACCACCCAGTGGTCGCGCGACTCGTCGACTCGGAACCTCGCGCCATCACCTCAGACTGGCACGAAAGCACGCGCCAAGCGCAGTACCGTCAGTACGTGCGACGTCATTGTGCAAGGCCCGGATGCAACGCCACCGCCACCGCCACTTTCACGTTCGACACCCGCGACCTCACCGTGTGGCTGGACACCCCGGCCGACGGCGCGGCCCGCGCCGGAGAATTGTGCGAGCGGCACGTCCTCGCGCTCACTCCTCCGCAGGGATGGCACCTGGAAGACCGGCGGGGCGCCCGGGATCGGGCCGCGGAACAGCTCGAGGCAACCCTCGACGCGCACAGCCCGATGCTCGCCCGGGCCTTCCAAAATGCCGGCGCGGTCTGAATTCTCGGCGCACGGTTGCCGGAGGCGCCGGGCCCGTACGCCATACTCGGGCACCCTGGGCAGACGGCAGCGATCGGTGGACATGCGAGCGGGTGGAATGACGAACGGAATCGCTTCGGGTAGGCCCGAGGGGGATCCCGGGAAATGAACTCCGGCCCGAACTGGGCTCGGCGCTACGGACCGAATCACCGGCGGCTATGCGCTCGCCCCGGTTGTGGTGCGCCCGCCGCCGCGACCCTGCGCTTCCAACCAACCCAGCGTGAAGCATGGCTCGTCGAGCTCGAAGACGACGCGGCGCGCACCGAGGGCGACCTCTGTTCGCGTCACGCGGCCGGGCTCGTGTTGCCGCGCGGTTGGCAGCTGCACGACTTTCTCCGAAAGGACGGCGCCGAGGGAGATGCGCGCTCGGGTGACGCGCCCGCGTCGACGATGACGCCGCGCCCACCCCGCCCGGTGCGCGGGGCATCGATCGCGCGGGCCCGGCGTCGGCGTGTGTCGCGCACTGCCGTCGAGCTCCCCGGGTTCAGCCCGATCGCGGTGCCCGACCTGCCCGATTCGGAAACCGCGGAACCGGAGACGGAACCCGTCGTCGAAGCACCCGTTGTCGAGGTACCCGTTGTCGAGGTACCCGTGATCGAGATCGCGGTCGCGCCGGAACCCGCGCCCCTCGTCGCGCCCGCCACGCCCGAAGCCAGCTCCGCGCTCGCCGAGACCCTCGACGCGCAGACCCCGTTGCTGCGGCGCGCGTTCAGCAACGTCTTCCCGACGGACGACGCACCGGACAACGACAAGTCCTGAGCGCTACTCGCGTGTCGGTACGCGCACGTGCGCGGGGACGAGCGCGACGAACAGCGCGATCCCGGCCAGCACAAGCAATCCGGTCTGCAGGCCGAACAGGAGCGACAGAAATCCCACGAGCGGCGGGCCCGCGACCATGCCGAGGTATCCGCACGCGGTGATACCGCCGATCGCCAGCGCCGGGTGGCGCGCTTCGTTGTTGACGTCGGCGAGCAACAGCGGCCACACGACCGAGATGCCGACCGCGGCCGCCGCGAGCCCCGCAGCCGCAAGGGCCGCCGTCCCGCACAGCGCCTCGGCGGCAATCCCGACTGCGGCGAGCGTCGCACCGAAGAAGACGGCCCGGCGCGTACCGAGCGCGCCGACCATCGGACCACCGCCGAGCCGGGCGACGGTGGCGAGGCTCTCACCCACCACGTACGCGCTCACCCCGGCGAGCACACCGAGACCATCGTGGCGGCGGAGATACAAGATGCCCCAGGTCGCGATGCCGCCTTCGACCATGGCCGACGCGCCGAAGACCAATGCGAGCGGCACCAAGCCCTCGTGGCGGAGGCCCACGAGCGCGCGCCACATCGACGGGTGATCGAAACGCTCCGGTTCGGGGATTCGCACCCGGCGGGTCACGAGCCCGGTGGTGATGCCGACGATCGCGATCCCGACCCAGACGATGCGCCACGACGCGCCCAGCCGCAACGCGATGCCGGTTGCGCCCGCGCCCGCGACGCACCCGGCGTTGAAGAGACCGTGGAAGCGGACGAGCCTGCCCGCCTCGTGCGACAGCGCATCGGCGGCGACGATGTTCATCACGACGTCGACGAGACCGCCGGCCGCCATGGCCGCCATGAACGCCGGAATGAACAGGAGGAGATGCGGCGCGCCGGCTTCGACCGCGAGCAGAGAGCCCCACGCGACGAGCGCGAACGTGAGCGAACGACCGGCACCGAAGCGATCGGTGATCGCACCGCCGAACGCAGCCACAACCGTCGCGGAGATGACTCCTGCCGCGAGCAGGCCGCCGAGAGCTGCGTCGCTGAGGCGGAACGTCCGCGCGACATCGATGGTGGCGACCGCCCAGCCGCCCGCGTAGATGCCGAACACGAAGAACGCGACGGCGACCGGCCGCAAGGTTGTTGGCTTCGAGGTCGTACCGGTCACAGTGCAGTCTCGCAGACTCTTCGGATCAGAAATCGTGGGAATTCCGTCAGTTCACCGACCCAGGATCGTTACCGGTCGGTGACGCCGGCGCGCGACGGCGTATCTAGCGTTCCGGGTGGCAGTTTCGATCTCTAGGGTTCCGCCGCTCGGGCCTTCGGCGCGTGCGGGTCAGGACCGAGAGGGGTCGGGCAGCGTGCCCATGCACGCTGTTGCACGGCGGGAGAAAAGCCCGGGAGGTCTGCCGACCTCGGGGCGACGCGCGTGCCGGGGTCGTTCCGAAGGGGGACGACGTGAGCCCGGCCGACATTCTCTACGAGGAGACGATCCCGCCCGGCGCGTACTGGACGCGCATCCTCGACCGCGGGCAACAGCTGCAGATCGTCGACGTCGACGGCCGCCAGGGCTGCGCGCTCACTCGCGTACAACGCGGACGAGACCAGCGAACGGTTCAACGCGCCCGACACGGTGAAGATCCAGAATCAGATCTTCCTCACGACGGGACGTGTCCTGTTCTCCGATCTGGGGCGCGTCCTGTTCTCGATCGTCGCCGACACGGGCGGGAGTCACGACGCGCTGGCCGGCTTCGGCGACGCGGCCGTCGACGAAGCTCGGTACGGGCTCGGCACCTACCGCGATCTGCGCAATGATTTTCATCGCAACGCGTACGACAACTTCGTGATGGCGCTCGGTCGGCACGGGATGAGCCGCCGCGACTTCGTGATGAGCTTCAACCCGTTCGCCCGGGTGCGGATCGCGGACGGCGGCGAGCTCGAATGGGTTCCGGTCGACGGCGCGCCCGGTGCCGCACTCGAACTACGCGCCGAGATGCGCGTGTTGGTCGCGCTGTCGGCGACTCCCCACGTGCTCGATCCGAATCTGCACTACCAACCGGGCCCATTGCGCGTTCGGGTTACCGCGCCGAAACCGTTGGCCGCCGACGATCCGTGCCGCACGTTCTCCGACGAAGCCCGGCGGGGATTCGACAACACCGACGACTATTGGGCCCAGGTCTCGACCGCGAGGTCGTCGGCATGACCCTCTCGCAATCGACTCTTGATCAGACCCGCGCGGTGACCGACGACGTGCAGCTGCCGGGCGAACCCTGGACGCGGATTCTCACGGCGGGGCAGATCCTGCGCATTGTCGACCTCGAAGGAACACAGGCCGTCGACACGCTCTGTTACGACGCGGCCGATTTCGAGAACCGCTACAGCGCCGCGAACACGATCCGCGCCCAACGCAACCTGTTCCTCTCGACCGGCTCCACGCTCATGAGCACCGACGGCAATGCGTTGGCGACGATCGTCGCCGACACGTGCGGGCGACACGACACCGTCGGCGGCGCGTGCAGTGCGGAGTCGAACACGTGCCGCTTCGGTCATCACACTCGATCGATGCACAACTGCCGCGACAACTTCTTGACCGGCCTCGCGCGTCACGGGCTCGGCAAGCGCGACCTCGCGCCGAACATCAACTTCTTCATGAACGTACCGGTGACCGCCGACGGCCATCTCGACATCGTCGACGGCATCTCCGAGCCCGGCAATTACGTGGAGCTACGCGCCGATCGCGACGTGTTGTTCGTGATCTCGAACTGCCCCCAGCTCAACAATCCGTGCAACGGCTGGAACCCGACTCCGATCCGGCTCCTCGTGTGGGATGGGGACGGGCCCACGTGACCGTGACGAAGGTGATCGTCGCCAACCGGGGCGAGATCGCCGTCCGGATCCTGCGCACGCTGCGCACACTCGGGATCCCGTCGGTGGCCGTGTATTCCGACGCCGACCGGCACGCGCCGCACGTTCGGCTCGCGGACGAATCTGTCCGGCTCGGCCCAGCCGCGCCCCGGGAGAGCTACCTCGACGGCGAACGCCTCCTTGGCGCAGCCGCGCACACCGGTGCCGACGCGCTGCACCCCGGCTACGGCTTCTTGTCGGAGCACGCCGGGTTCGCGCGGGCGTGCGAAGCCGCGGGCGTGACGTGGATCGGGCCGACGCCCGACAATCTCGAAGCGTTCGCGCGCAAAGAACGCGGCACGCGAGTTCGCGCGGGCTGCGGGCGTTCCTCTGTTGGCCGGGAGCGAGGGGCTCCGCGACCGCGACCACGCGCTCATGGTCGCCGACGACATCGGGTATCCCGTGATGTTGAAGAGTCGTTCCGGGGGCGGCGGGATCGGCATGCGGCGCTGCAACTCCCGTGCCGACCTCAGTCGACGCGTTCGACAGCGTCACGCGTCTGGCGCGAGGCCATTTCGGCGACGACGTGTGCTTCCTCGAGCGCTTCGTCGTGGCGGCCCGCCACGTCGAGGTGCAGGTCTTCGGCGACGGCCTGGGTCAGGTCATCACGCTCGGCGAGCGCGACTGTTCGCTGCAACGCCGCAATCAGAAAGTGATCGAGGAGACGCCCGCGCCGAACCTTTCGGCCGAGACGCGCACTGCGTTGGCCCGTTCCGCGGTCGCACTTACAGCTGCAGTCGGGTACCGGTCGGCGGGAACCGTCGAGTTCGTCGTCGACGCCGACACCGGCGAGCACGCGTTCCTGGAAGTCAACACCCGTCTCCAGGTTGAACACCCGGTGACGGAGATGGTGACCGGCGTCGACCTAGTGGAGTGGATGGTGCGGCTGGCGCGCGGCGATCTTCCGCCGCTGGACGAGTTGGCGACTTCGGTGCGGACCAGTGGATGCGCGATCGAAGCGCGGGTGTACGCCGAGGATCCCGCGCACGGCTACCGGCCGAGCGCGGGCACGGTCACGGAGTGGGTCGCGCCCACCCACGCACGCGTCGACACCTGGCTCGCGCTCGGTACCGAGGTGACCTCTCACTACGACCCTTTGCTCGCCAAGATCGTCGTGCGCGGCGATACGCGCGGCGCCGCGATCGACGGCCTCGCGCGCGCGCTGGAGGAAACCCGCATCGGCGGGATCGAGACGAACCTCGCGTTGCTCCGCGCCGCGGTGGCCGACGAACGCTTCCGCGCCGGTGACGTGCAGACCGCGCTGCTCGACGGCATCGACGTCGGCGCCCTCGACGATGTCGTCGAGGTAGTCGGCGCGGGTGCGCAGACGACCGTGCAGGACTGGCCCGGGCGCCTCGGCTACTGGGCCATCGGTGTGCCCCCGTCGGGGCCGATGGACGACCTCGCCTTCCGGTTCGCGAATCGGCTCGTCGGCAACGCGTCGATCGCGACGGCGCTCGAGTGCACGATGACCGGCCCGACGTTGCGCTTCGCGCGCGGTGGAGTGGTCGCGCTGACCGGCGCGCGCATGGCCGCCGACCTCGACGGCGAACCCGTCCCGTGGTGGACCGCGTTCGAAGTCGCGCCGGGCGGCGTGCTCCGGCTCGGCGCGGTCGACGGTGGCGGCGCGCGCACCTACGTCGGGGTCCGGGGTGGGTTCGACGTTCCCGCGTATCTCGGTTCGGCTTCGACCTTCATCCTCGGTCGGTTCGGAGGTCACGCGGGCCGCGCCTTGGTCGCGGGCGACACACTGCACGTGGGAACCGCGACCGATACGGACGACGACTCCGGGACGATGACCGCGAACCGCGCCGCCGTCGCGCCGGCCACGATTCCCGCGTATACGAGCGAGTGGGAGATCGGCGTGTTGCCCGGCCCGCATGCCGCGCCCGACTTCTTCACGGCCGACGACATCGCGATGCTGCACACCGCGCGGTGGGAAGTGCACCACCACTCTGATCGCACCGGGGTGCGCCTGATCGGTCCCGCGCCGCAGTGGGCGCGGCCCGACGGCGGCGAGGCCGGGCTCCATCCGTCGAACATCCACGACAACGAATACGCGATCGGGACGATCGATTTCACCGGCGACATGCCGATCATCCTCGGCCCCGACGGCCCGAGCCTGGGCGGTTTCGTCTGCCCGGCGACGGTGGCGGCGGCCGATCGCTGGAAGCTCGGCCAACTGCGCGCCGGTGACCACGTTCGATTTCGGGCGATCACCCACACCGAGGCGCGGGAACGCGTCGCAACCCACGACCTCGAAATCGCGACCCTGGGCGCCAACTCGCCCGATCGCGGTACGCCGACGCGCGCGACAACGCCAACTCCTACCGAGCACGCGGTTCTGCACGTCGACGCCGCCGACTCCGATCGTCCCGCGCTGACTATCCGGCGCGCCGGAGACGAACACATCCTCGTCGAGTTCGGGCCCAACGTTCTCGACCTCGACCTTCGGGTCCGCGCCCACGCGCTGCACCAGGCGCTGACCGACGCGTCGATCGAAGGCATCGCCGAGCTCGCACCCGGCATCCGTTCGCTGCAGATCCGCTACGACCCACGGATCGTTGCGCTCGACGCGCTGCTGGCGGTCGTCGTCGACTCCGAAGCGGCGTTGCCGCCCCTCGATCAGATCGAGATTCCGTCGCGGATCGTGCATTTGCCGCTGGCCTGGAACGACACCCAGACCCAGGCCGCGATCGAGCGCTACCAACGCTCGGTGCGTGCCGACGCGCCGTGGTGCCCGAGCAATCTCGAGTTCATCCGGCGCATCAACGGCCTCGAATCCATCGACGAGGTGCGCGACATCGTGTTCGACGCGCGCTATCTGGTGCTCGGGCTCGGCGATGTTTACCTCGGCGCGCCGGTCGCCACGCCGATCGATCCGCGGCACCGGCTGGTGACCACGAAGTACAACCCCGCGCGCACCTGGACTCCCGAGAACGCGGTCGGCATCGGCGGTGCGTACCTCTGCGTCTACGGGATGGAGGGGCCGGGCGGCTACCAGTTCGTCGGGCGCACCGTGCAAGTGTGGAACCGCTGGCATTCACCGCCGGGGTTCGAACCCGGACGGCCGTGGCTGCTGCGGTTCTTCGATCAGCTGCGATTCCATCCGGTCAGCGAAGAGGAACTCCTCGAACAGCGCGACGCGATCGCGAACGGCGCGGGGGAGATCCAGATCGAGCCGACGGTGTTCCGCATCGCCGAACACCACGCGTTCCTCGCGCAACACGAAGCCGAGATCGAGTCGTTCCGCACGCGTCGCGACGACGCGTTCGCGCGGGAGCGGGCCCGATGGAAGGAGCTCGGCGTCGCCGAGTACGTGAGTGTCGTACCGGAGCCGCCCGCGGTCGACACCGAACCCGCGCTCGCGCCGGGCGAGAGCGCGGTGGCGGCGCCGGTGCAGGGCACCGTTTGGCGGCTGCTCGTGGAGGCCGGCGACCAGGTTGCATCCGGCGATGTCGTCGCGGTCGTCGAAGCAATGAAGACCGAGGTGTCGGTGAGCGCACCCGTCGCCGGACGAGTACGCGCCGTGCGCTGCGGCGAAGGCGCGCTGGTACGCGCGGGCCAGACGCTGGTGGTGCTGGGATGACCCTCGACCAGCAATCGCAGGCGGGTGCTGCGTTGGAGGCGCTGCGCGACCTCGACGATCCCGCGGTCGTGGTGGCACTCGTCGACGAGAGCGCGGTCGCGAAGCGCGCGGCTCGGCTCGCCGCCGAAGGCCCGCGCGGTCGGGCGCTCTTCGGTCTGCCGACGCTCGTGAAGGACAACATCGCTGTCGCGGGTCTGCCCGCAACTGCCGCGTGCGCCGACTACTCGCCGACCGCGGCGTCGGAATCGGCAACCGTCGTGCAACGGCTCGAGCACGCGGGCGCACTCGTCCTCGGCACGGCGAACATGGATCAGTTCGCGACCGGCCTCGTCGGTACCCGCTCGCCGTACGGCACCCCGCGCAACCCAATTGCCCCGGATCGGATCCCGGGCGGTTCCAGCTCCGGCTCGGCGGTGGCCGTGGCGCGCGGTCTCGTGCCGTTCGCGCTCGGTACCGACACCGCCGGCTCCGGGCGGGTACCCGCCGCATGCACCAACACGGTCGGCCTCAAACCGTCGCGCGGCTTCGTCAGCACGTGGGGCGTGGTGCCCGCGGTACCCGGGCTCGACTGCATATCGGTGCAGGCGCTCACGGTGGCCGACGCGTTCCGGGTGCTCGCCGCGATCGGGGGCTACGACGACCGGGACCCATGGTCGCGTCGGATGGCGGCGTGGCGCGGGCCCGGGCGCGAAGCGCCGCGTCGTCGGTTGGGTTGGCGATTCAGTGATCGAGATCGAGTGCGAACCCGCGGTCGGCGCCGCGTACCGTGAGACCCGCGCGATCATGCGCGAACTCAGTCGCGCCGCCGGAACGGATGTCGACACCGCGCCCTTCTTCGCGGCCGGCGCGCAGCTCTACGGACCATGGGTCGCGGCCCGCCACGCGGCGTTCGGCGCGTTCGTCGACGCCCAGCCGGATTCGGTCGAACCGGTCCTGGCGCGCATCGTGCGTGCGGGCGCAGCCGTGCCCGGCACCGACGTCTTCGCGGCGCAGAACGAACTGATGGCACTCCAACGGGCCGTCGAGCACACGTTCACCGATGTCGACGTGGTCGTCGTTCCGACCATTCCCTTCCTGCCGACGTTGGCGGAAGTTGCGGCCGATCCGATCGGCGTGAATGGGCGCCTCTCGCGCTTCACCGACTTCGTCAACCTGCTCGATCTGTGCGCGGTGGCCGTTCCCGGCGCGGCCCGCCGCGACGGTCTTCCGTTCGGTGTCACCGTGATCGGGCCCGCGGGCGCGGATCCGCTCGTCGCCGACGTCGCCGCCCGATTGCATGCCGCGGTCGGCGGCACGCTGGGGGCAACGTCGATTCCGGTACCGACCGAACCGTGGCCCGACGGACTGCCGGGGCTCGGCGGCGCAGCGCGGGTTGCGGTGGTGGGTGCGCACCTGCGCGGGCTGCCGCTGCACCACGAGCTCGCCGGTCTGAGCGCGCGCCTCGACGCGCCGGCCGGACCGCGGCGCACTACCGGCTCTACGCGTTGTCGGGCACTGTTCCCCCGAAGCCGGGGCTGGTACGCGACGACCGCGCCGGCGCCGCGATCGAGATGGAGCTGTACGCGCTCGACCGAGGCCGAGCTCGGCCGATTCCTCGGCGGGGTCGCGGCGCCGCTCGCGATCGGTCCGGTCGAGCTCGACGACGGTGCGTGGGTACCCGGATTCCTCGCCGCGGCCGGCGCGCTCGACTCCGCCATCGATATCACCCACCATGGTGGGTGGCGGACCTACATGGACAGCAGGCGCCTCGAATGAGTTCGCCCGAAGAAGCGTGCCGAATGAGGGAGACACGATGAGTGAAGCCGTGCTGCCGGTAGCGATCGGGGATTGGTTCGCGCGCGAACGGGTCGGTGCAGTGATCTGGCGGCTCTGGGAGCCGTTTGCCGACCCGTTCGCGCGCTGCAATATCTGGTTCGTGGAGGGGCGCGATCGCGCGCTCCTCGTCGACACCGGACTCGGCGTGGCGAGCCTCCACGAAGCGGCGCGCGATCTGTTCGAGCAACCCACGCTCGCGCTCGCGACGCATTACCACTTCGATCACACGGGCTCGCTGCACGAGTTCCCCGAACGGCTCGCGCACAAAGCCGGAGTTCCGTATCTCGCGACTCCGGGCGCGATCGGTGGGGCGCTCACCCGCAAGGGTTTTCCGGCGGCCTCGGTCGAGATGTATCTCGCCGCCGGGTTACGAGCTTGCCCGATCATCTGCTCGACGCACTGCCGACCGAGGCGGTTCGACCCCGACACCTACCAGGTGCAGAGTTGCAGTCCCACCCGCACGGTCGACGACGGCGACATCATCGACCTCGGCGACCGCACGTTCGAGGTCATGCATCTGCCCGGACACTCGCCCGACTCCATCGGGCTCTGGGACGCGGAGTCGGGAACCCTCTTCTCCGGCGACGCGGTGTACGACGGTCCGCTCCTCGACGGCAACGACGATTCCGACATCGACGCGTACATCGCGACGATGGAACGCCTACGCGCGCTGCCGGTCGAGGTCGTGCACGGCGGCCACGAACCCAGCTTCGGCCGCGACCGACTCGTCGAGCTCTGCGACGCGTACATCGCCGGTGCGAGCGCACACTGAAACACGTCAGGAACCGATAGGTCAGCCGACACACCGGCGAAATATCACGGCCGTCCCGCGAAACTTCGAGCCTCTACGGTCGGAGTATGGATACGCGATTCCTGTTGCCGCCCCGGGCGTATTTCGACGACGAGTGGTACGACCGCGAGCAGGCAGCTGCTGTTCGCGCGGCCTGGCACCTGGCGGCGGCCACCGACGAGCTCGCCGAGCCCGGCGACTTCGTCACGATCAACGCGGGCTTCGATCCGCTCGTCGTGGTGCGCGGCCTCGACGGCAAGCTGCGCGCCTTCCACGACTTCTGCCCGCACCGCGGCATCAAGCTGCTGGAGGACAGCGGCAACACCCGCACCGGGATCGTGTGCCCGTACCACTCGTGGAACTTCGCCCTCGACGGAACGCTCCGCAACGTGCCGCAGCCCGACGAGTTCGATCCCGCCGCGCTCGACGACGTGCGGACTCGTTCCCGCCTCGGTCGGCGAATGGGGCGGGATGGTCTTCGTCAACGCTCAGGCCGATGCGGACTTCACTGCGTGGCTGGCCGGCTTTCCCGATCACATCGGGAGCTACCGACCGGAGCGGCTGACCGAAGTGGTGCGCGTGCAGTTCGACGCGCGCTGCAACTGGAAGCTGTTCGTCGAGAACCACGTCGACGTGTACCACCTCTGGTATCTGCACGCCCGATCGCTCAGCGCGTACGACCATCAGCAGTTCGAGTGGGAGGCGATCGGTCCGCACTGGGTGAGCTACGAACCCGCCAAGGCGGGCGTGGAACGCAAGCGCCCGCACGTCGGCAGCACGCCGATCGCCGGACCTCGACGCATCGCGACCGGATCGGGATCGGCGCGCACATGCTGTTCCCGAACACGCTGTTCGCGACCGAGTCGGAGTTCTTCATGAGCTACGTCGCCAAGCCGCTCGCCGCGGATCGTTCCGTGATCGACGTGCGCATCCGCGCCGAGCCCAGCGCCGACGTCGAGATGCTCGTGGCCGCGGCGAAGGAGTTCATGCTCGAGGACGTGAGCGCGTGCGAGGGCATCCAGGCCACGGTGCGGTCGAGCCGGTTCCGCGTCGGCCCGCTCGCGCAGAACCACGAGAAGCCGATCACGTTGTTCCACCAGCACCTGCTGGCCAAGCTCGGTCCGGCCGCCCTCGACCAGCCGAATCGAACGGCAATGACGCTCGCGCCCAATTCGTCGGAGCCTGGCAGCGCCGCTCCATCGCCGATAGACGGCGGCCGCCCACCGAGCCCGGCCGCGTGCTGTGGCTCCAGGCCGGCGACGCGTTCGCGGATCTGCGCGATACCGACCGACGTCGGCACCGACGTCGACGCGTTCGCGGGCATCACGACCTATGAAGCACCCGCGCTCACGTGGCATCACACGCTCGACTGGAACGGCGGGTTCGCGGGCTACGACTGCGGAGTGGTCGAGTGACGTCGACGAGCGACCTGGTCGAGGAGGGCGAATTCGAGCGCGACGGCGGCCGCCACGAGTACGTCGAGATGTGGCGAGCGCGTCGATCCCGGTGCGCCGGTGTGGTGTTCACCGCGGCGCACGCGATGGTCGTGCGGGTCGGATGCCACTGCCTCGCGCTCCGCGATCGGCGCCGGAGTGGCGGCGAGTTCGACGTGCGCCACGCGGCAGATCGACAACGGCCGCTGGACCGATGTGATCGGTGCTCGGCGACGGCAGCGAACTGCCCCGGTTGCCGCGTTGACGTACCAGTCGACTGGATCGTCGGGCTCGGCGGTCGCCATCGACGGCACGGAACTGGCGTGTCGCCGAACGTTGGTGCTGAGCGGGCAGTCGGCCTACAACGGCCCGGACGAAACAGATCCTCGGCCATCGCTACCAACGTCGTGTTCACGTCCGGCGCGGCCGCACGAGTTGCACCCCCTGCGGGAAGCCGTCGGATCCGAGACCGGCTGGGATCGCGAGCGAGGGCAGACCGAGCACCGTGACCGCGCGAGAGGGAGCGAGGAACTGCAGCATGTCGATCGACTCGGCTCGTTCGCCGATCTCGACTTCGGTGCGGCCGATCCCGACCACGCCCGCCCGCGCTGACCGGCAGGACCAGGATCGGGATCGACGCGAGAATGTCGTCGACCGCGCGGCGCACCGCCTCGTAGCGCGCGCTGACATCGACCGTGGTGTGCGCCGACGACAACAACCGGGCGATGTGCGGCGTGAGATCGCCTTCGCGACCGGCAACCAGTGCGCGCAGATCGGCGTAGTCGTCGCCGGCCCGCCACGCGTCGAACACAGCCGCGGCCTCGAGGAAGGGCTCGGGGTCGACATCGACCAGCTCGTATCCCGCTGCGCCGAACGCATGGGCCGCGGCATCGACCGCGCCCGCGACTGCCGGCGCACAACTCCAACCACCGCGCACCACGCCCGCGACGTCGAGGTCCGGGGTCCGCGTCGCGCGCCGCCGACGTGGGAGTCCGACCGGCAATGACGTCGAACACCGAGCGCGATGTCACGCGGGGTACGGGCGAGGGGCCCGACCGTTTGAAAGCGATGCCGGGGTGTGCCCGCCGCGGGTTCGGGAACGTGCCCTTCGGTGGGCACGGCCTTGTAGGAAGGGCGCAACCCGTAGATCCCGGTGCACGCGGCGGGGTACCGGATCGATCCGCCGTAGTCGCCGCCGATCGAGAACGGCACCAGTCCGCCGGATACCGCAGCCGCGCAGCCGCCACTCGACCCGCCCGGCGATCTCGTCGGGTCCTGCGGGTGACGCGTCGGCCCGAACAACCGATTGTCGGTGCGGGGAGTCAGCGCGAACTCGGGGCAGTTCGTCTTGCCGACCAGGACGGCACCCGCAGACCGCAGCCGGGCCACGACCTCGGCGTCGGACGTCGCGATGTGTTCGGCGAACACGAGGCTGCCGGCCGTCGCGCGCACCCCCGCGGTCGCGATCGTGTCCTTCACCGTGAACGGCACCCCCGCGAGCGGTCCGGGATCGTCGCCGCGCGCGACGAGCGCGTCGATCCGCGCCGCGGCGGCCCGCGCCGCCGCGGCAGTGACGGTGACGACCGCGTTGGTCGTGTGCTGATCGATGCGCGTCCAGCGCGGCGTCGACGGTCGCGTGCGCGGAGACACTTCCGCGGCGAACCGCGGCCGCGATCGAGGACGCGTCGGCATCGATATCCGCTCCATCAACACGCGTCACGCATGCACCAAACCACACCGGCGGCCGTCGATGCCAACGAGGAACAACCGAAAGAGAGCGAACAGACCCCCGCCATTCTTTACGAATGACTTATACAGATGACGAACACGAACGAGTAACGCACTCGCGGTGTTGCCGACATAGCGGTGCAATATCCGCTCCATAGCTTCGTCTCATGGCGGCACGCACGTGGTCGGAACTGGCGTGGCCGGAGATCGCCGCGCAACGCGACCTCGGAGACGGCGAGGTCGGACTCGTGCCCGTCGGCGCCACCGAACAACACGGCCCGCACCTTCCGATCGGCACCGACACCATCATCGCCACGGCCTTGTGCGAGGCCGTTTCCGAACGCACGGGCGCACCGGTACTCCCGGCGATCCCGGTTGCGTGCAGCTACGGGCACGGCACGGTCTTGCCCGGCACGCTCTCGCTCACACCCGAGCTGTTGGCCGCGGTCTGCAAGCAGTACGCGGAATGGGCAGCCACCTCCGGGCTCACGCGTCTGTTCTTCGTCAACTCCCACTTCGGCAACAGCGCCGCGCTCGGCATCGCGACCGATCACCTCCGCCTGTTCCGCCCTGACCTCCAGGTCGGCGTCGTCGATTGGTGGAGCGATCCCGAGGTCGCGCGCGAGTGCGTCCTCGAGGGCGACGACGTTCACGCGCACCGCGCGGAAACGTCGCTGATGCTGGCGATTGCACCGCACCTCGTACATCTCGACCGCATCGTCGTCGTCCGACGATCCTGATCGCACCGCGGATCTCGTCTTTCGCTACACCGCACCCGCGCTCTCGACCAACGGCGTCACGGGGCGACCTTCCGAGGCCACCGTCGAGCTCGGTCGACACCTGTTCGAACTGACTATCTCGGCCATCTCCCAACGGGTCGAGCGCGGGCCGCGTCGAGAAACCCCCGCTCGGCGCGGCACCGATTCCCGCGCTCGGCCCCCAACTCGCTCATCCCCACTAGCGCATCCACGCACACGAGGAGCAAGGGTTCCATGGACACCGTCAAGACGATCGACCCCGCACATGTGCAGCTGGCTTCGGAGCTCGCAGCCGACGGCGTGCGCTTCGCGGTCGGCACGTTCATCGACATCACCGGCCGGGCCAAGTCGAAGGTCGTCCCCATCGATCACCTCCCCAACCTGCTCGCCGGCTCCGAGCGGTACACGCCGCGCGGCATGGGTGATCTCGGCCAGATGACCCCGAACGAAGACGAGTGCGTTGCGGTTCCCGACATCGCCACGCTGCGCGTGATGCCATGGGACAAGCGCTTCGTGTGGATGGCGGCCGACCTCAGCTTCGGCGGACGCGAACCCTTCGCGCACTGCACGCGTTCGATCCTGAAGAAGCAGCTCGACGCGGCCGCGGAGATGGGTTACATGATGAACCTCGGCGTCGAGCCCGAGCTCTACGTGTTCGCGCCGGAGTCGCTCGACCGCACCGACGGATACCTCGTGCCCATGGCGCGTAGCGCCAAGCTCAAGCCGACGCAGGCCTACGACGTCGAGGCCGAGCTCGACGCGATGCCGTTCCTCGAGCCCATGTCGCGCTACCTGACCGAGTCGGGTTTCGGGCTCTTCAGCTTCGACAGCGAGGGCGGCGACGGTCAGTACGAGTTCGACTTCGACTACGCGCCCGCGCTGGAGATGGCCGACAAGCTCACGTTCTTCCGGTTGATGGTGAAGCAAGCCGCCAAGGAAGCGGGGCTCGTCGCCACCTTCATGCCCAAGCCGTACACCACCGGTTGGGGCTCCGGTCATCACTTCAACATGAGCATCGCCGACCTCGCGACCGAGGCGAACCTCTTCCGCGACGCCGACGACGAGCGGGGCAAGGGCTGGAGCAAGCTCGCGTATTCGTTCGTCGCCGGCATCATGCGCCACGCCGCCGCCATCGCCGCCATCGCCACGCCGACGGTCAACTCGTACAAGCGGCTGCAGCCGCGGCTCGCCGACGGCACCGTGTCGTGGGCGCCCGTGTTCGCGGCCTACGGCGACAACAACCGTTCGTGCATGCTTCGTCTGCCGCGCAACCGGCCCGCGGTGGAGAACCGGGGCGTCGACTCTGCGGCGAACACGTACCTCGCGGCCGCGTTCATGCTCGCGGCGGGGCTCGAGGGCATCCGCGAAGGACTCGACCCGGGCGAGCCGATCGACGACATCACCTACGACTGGAACCGCGCCGGCGCCAACGCCGCGCCCCGCCTGCCCCGCAACCTGCTCGAGGCGATCGACGCGTTCGACGCCGACGAGCTCACGCATTCTGTCTTCCCCGCGCAGTTCGTCGAGGCGTACAGCGGCATGAAGCGGGCGGAGTGGGACGAGTACCACGCGCAGGTCACGGATTGGGAGCGCGAGCGTTACCTGCTCGCCTTTTGATGGCGACCATTCGTTCGAGTGCCCCGATCGTCGCGGTCATCATCGGTCGCGAGCCCGCACACCGCTACTCGGTGCACCGCGGTTACATCGACGCGGTTGCACGCGCCGGCGGTCTACCGATCGTGATGGCTTCGGTCGGTGTCGCGGAGACGCACGACCTCATGATGGAAGTGATCGAACAGGCCGACGCGCTGTTGCTCACCGGCGGCGGCGACATCGACCCGACCCGCTACGACAGCGTCGTCGCGCCCGAGGTCTACGACATCGATCCCGAACGCGATCTGTTCGAGATCGACGCGTTCCACGCAATCCGCGCCCGGGGCCGGCGCGTGCTCGGCATCTGTCGCGGTGTGCAGCTCATGGCGGTCGCGTCGAGCGGCGCGTTGCACCAGCACCTGCCGAGCGCGGGCTTCGATCATCACTGGGAAGAGAGCCGCCAGTGCGAGCCGGTGCACGAGGTCGTCGCCGACCCGGGTACCGGCGCGGAGATGGCGTTGGCCGGAACCGCAAAGGTCAACTCGATCCATCACCAAGCGGTGCGCGAACCGGGCAACGATCTGTACGCAACCGCCTGGAGCGACGACGGCGTGATCGAAGCCATCGAAGGTGAAGAAGCGCTCGGCATCCAATGGCACCCGGAGCGCTTGCTCGATCAGGACGCACGACACCTCGCGCCGTTCCGCTGGCTCGTAGGTGTCGCATGAGTACGACCGGAAAGAGCGCGGTCGTCACGGGGGCGAGCAAAGGAATCGGACGCGCGATCGCGGTCTGTCTCGCACACGACGGCTGGGACGTCGTGGTCAATTACGCCACCAACGAAGGTGCCGCGAAGGAGACCGCCGACGCGGTCGCCGATGCCGGCGCGCAGGCCGTGTTGGTCGGCGGCGATGTCACCGACCCCGATACGTCGGCCCGACTGGTCGCGGCCGGCACCGAGCTCGGATCGTTGGAAGCCTGGGTCAACAACGCGGGCATATCGGTACTCGCCCCGATCATCGACACGAGCGTCGCCGACATGGAGCGCATGCTCGCGGTGAACTACCTCGGCACGTTTCACGGCGTGCAGGCCGCGGCGCGCAGCATGATCGCCACCAACACACGCGGGCGCATCGTCAACGTCGCGTCGGAAGCGGCCGTGCAAACGTTCCGCTATCTGGGTGCGTACGCGGCGAGCAAGTTCGCCGTGGTCGGTCTCACCCAGGCCGCCGCGCTCGAGCTCGGTCAGTACGGCATCAGCGTGAACGCAGTCGGCCCCGGCACCACCGAGACCGACATGGTGCTCGCCGAGCGCCGCAGCGAGGTTTCGATCACGGGCGACGCCTCCGACAACGTGCGCGAGTCGTACCTCGCGAACATCCCGCTCGGCCGGTTCTGCGTCCCCGAAGACACCGGTGCGCTCGTCGCGTGGCTCGTAAGCCCCGCCGCCGCGTACGTCACCGGCCAGATCATCTGCAACAACGGCGGCTCGGTCCTCCATTGACCGCCACGAACGACATCCACCAACAGGAGATCTTGTGACTCGTTTCCGTTCTCGACGACTGTTCGCCGGCATCGCCGTCGGCGCGATCGTGCTGGCCGCGTGCGGGAGCTCCGGCTCCAACTCGGGCTCGTCCGGCAGTGGCGGCGGAGGAGGGACGCCCTCCACGGAACCGGTCGGTTCGCGCGATCTTGAAGATGGACTTCAACGCGAACATGCAGGTTCCCGACCCCGACATCTTCTACGAGGTCGAGGGCAACGAGGTTGTGACGTCGGTGTACGAAGGCCTCGTCGCGTACAAGCCGAACTCGCCCGAGTTCGAGCCCGCGCTGGCCGACAGCTGGAGCATGTCGGCCGACGGCAAGACGTACACGTTCAAGCTGCACCCGGGCGTGAAGTTCCACGACGGAACCGACGAGACGGCCACGTCGTGGCAAGCGGACTTCAAGCGTCGCACCGAGGTCAACAGCGCGCCGGCGTACATGCTCGCCGACGTCACTTCGACGAGCGCTCCCGACCCGCTGACGTTCGTCGTGCACCTCGACAAGCCGGTCAGTGCGTTCCTCGACTACCTCGCGGCGCCGTACGGACCGAAGGCCGTCAGCCCCGCGATCCTGACCGCGCACGCGGGTAAGGACTTCGCCCAGAACTGGCTGAAGGACCACGACGCCGGAACCGGTCCGTACACCATCTCCAAGTTCACCACCGACCAGGGTTACGAGCTCACTCGCTTCGACGGTTACTGGGGCTCGCCCAAGCCGTACTTCGAGAAGGTGGAGATCGCGATCGTCCCGAGCGTCACGCAACAGGAGTTGCAGCTCGAGAACGGCGATATCGACGTGATGACGCACGGTCTGCCCGTGAGTGAAGCGGAGTCGTTCCGCAACAAGTCCGGCTTCCAGGTGCAGCAGTTCCCCGTGCTGTTGAAGACGGTGCTCGCGACGAACCCGCACAAGGGCGTGTTCAAGAACCGGGACCTCGCCAAGGCGCTGTCGACGTTCTTCGACAAGGCGTCGATCACGAAGGAGATCTACCAAACCCAGGCCGCGGTCTCGACGCAGATGTATCCCGTGCAGGAACTCCCCCTGAACACGGCGCAGGACATCAACACCTACGACCCGTCGACGTTGACGAACATGGTGAAGTCGCTACCGAGCTCCGAAAAGACGATCGACTTCGCCTACTCACAAGACGAGGGCGGCACACTCCCCCGTCTGGCTGAGTTACTCGCCTCGAAGCTCCAGAGCATCGGCTTCAGCGTGAAGGTTCGCGGTATGCCGATCGCCCAGGTGTTCGACCTCGTGAATCACCCGCAGACCGGACCCGATCTGTTGCTCTGGACGTTCAACCCTGACGCCGCGCACCCCGACACGTGGGTCCGGATCTTCATGAACTCCAAGGGCGGCATCAACTACCTCGGTTGTTCGGACCCGACCGCCGACGCCGACATGGACAAGGGCCTGGCGTCGATCAGCAAGGCCGACGTGCAGAAGTACTACGGCGAAGCCGGCGACATCCTGGCCAAGACCGGCTGCTTCATCACGATCGCCGACAACAACGAGATCGTCGTGGCCCGGGACGGGCTCACCGGTTTCGTGCACCAGTTGCCGACGGCCTACACGCTCCGGCTCAAGGATCTGAAGGAGGGGTGACGGTGGTAGCCGCCCACGACGTCGAGGTAACCGAAGCCACGAACTCCGAAGCCGTGGTGTCGGTGCGCGACCTCGACGTCACGTTCCGGCGGGGCGGCTACGACCTGCACGCGGTCCGTGGCGTCTCGTTCGACGTCATGCCCGGCGAGATCCTCGGCATCGTCGGCGAATCCGGAAGCGGTAAGAGCGTGCTCGGATTGAGCTTGCTCGGTTTGTTGCCCCGTGACCCTGCCCCCCGGGTGAGCGGGAGCGCGCTCGTCTGCGGCGTCGACATGGTGTCGGCGACCGCAGAAGAGCGACGCCTGGCGCGCAAGAACCACCTCGGCGCGGTGTTCCAGGACCCGATGACATCGCTCAACCCGACGATGCGCATCGGCAAGCAGGTGATGGAGGCCGCGGGCACGAAGACCGAGGCCCTCCGCCTGCTCGACGCCGTCGGCATCCCCGAGCCCGGCCGTCGGTTCGCGCAGTACCCGCACGAACTTTCGGGCGGGCTGCGTCAGCGCGTGATGATCGCACTTGCGATCGCCGACAACCCGAAGCTTGTCATCGCCGACGAGCCCACGACTGCGCTCGACGTGACCGTGCAGGCGCAGATCCTGGCGCTGTTGCGCGCAGCTCGCCAACGAACTGCACTGCGCGTTCGTGTTCGTCACGCACGACCTCGGTGTCGCGTCACAACTCGCCGACCACATCGCGGTGATGTACGGCGGGCGACTCGCGGAGTTCGGCGAGTCGGAGTCGGTACTCATGCGGCCCGCGCATCCGTACACGGTCGGTCTGCTCGAGTCGAGGCTCACGCTCACAACCGATCGCGAGCGCCAACTACCGACGTTGCCCGGCGAACCGCCCGACCCGCGTGCGCACCCACCGGGTTGCGCGTTCGCGCCTCGGTGCGCGTTGCGGGAAGACAAGTGCGAGGAAGCCCCACCCGCGTTACGGCCTGCGGGAACGCACGAGGGCATCGCCGCGTGCATCCAACTCGGCGAGCAACGCCGCATCGCGATGACAATCGCCGCGCCCGAATGGCCGCGCCAGGAGACAACGCTCGCCGACTACGGCAACCCCTCGGACTCGGCCCTCGTGGTCAAGGGCGTTACGAAGTCGTTCACGCTGCGCGGCGGACGGCGCCGGCGCAAGCTGCAGGCGCTGCGCGGAGTCGACCTCGAAGTCGTACGCGGCGGCTCGGTCGCGCTCGTCGGCGAATCCGGCTGCGGCAAGTCGACGTTGCTCCGCGTCGTCGCGGGCTTGATGAAACAGGACACGGGCGAGGTGATCGTCGGGGAAGGCACGAGGCCCCAGATCGTCTTCCAGGACGCGGGCGCGTCGCTCACGCCGTGGATGACCGTCGGCGAGCTCGTCGGCGAACGCCTGCACGACCAGAGCCTGGGCCGCAACCTGCGCCAGCAACGGGTCGCGGAAGCACTGACGCTCGTCGGGCTGCCGACCGAAGTGGCCAAGGCCAAGCCCGCGCAACTCTCCGGCGGCCAACGACAGCGCGCCGCGCTCGCCCGCGCCATCATCGTTCCGCCCGCGTTGTTGCTCTGCGACGAACCGACGAGCGCGCTCGACGTGTCGCTCGCGGCCACCGCGCTCAACCTCATCGGCCGACTCCGGCGTGAGCTCGGGATGTCGGTGCTGTTCGTCACGCACGATCTCGCCGCTGCGCGTGTGGTCGCCGATCGGATCGCGGTCATGTATCTCGGCCGCGTCGTGGAATTCGGCCCGGCCGAAGAAGTGTGCGCCGCGCCGGTACACCCGTACACGCGCAGCCTGCTCGGGTCGGTACCCGGGCCCGACACGATGCACGTCCCGCTCGAAGGCGACCCCGCGAGTCCGGTCGACCCGCCCGGCGGCTGTTCATTCCATCCGCGCTGTCCCGTCGCGTTCGACGACTGCAGCGAGACCGTTCCGGTTCCGGTTCGCCTCGGCGGTGACGGGCGCACGATCTCGTGCCTCCGAGTCCACGACGGTGACTCCAACGAGATCGCGATCGACCTCACCGCACTGCCGGACCGCGAAGACCGAAGGGCGGTGGGCTGATGGCCGTCGCGGAACCGTTCACCGTCACGCTGCCGAAGCTGCGGGGCCGTAACCGGCCGCAGTTCGAGATGCTGCGCCGGGTCGGGTGGCTCGATCGCGTCGCGATGGGATTGTTCATCCTCGTCACGTTCATCGCGCTGTTCGCCAAGGTGCTCGCCCCGCACTCCGCGTCGGCCACACCGGGCGCCCCGTTCTTGTCGCCCGGGCATCCCGGCTTCCCGCTCGGGACCGACGATGTCGGACGCGACATCTTCTCGCGGCGTGCTTCTCGGCATTCAGTCGACGTGGCTCGCGGCCCTGCTCGTCATCGGTTCCGGTGTGTTGTTCGGTGGGTTCATCGGCCTCGTCGCCGGCGCGACCGGCGGCACGATCGACACGATCCTCATGCGGTTCACCGACATATTCCTCGCCCTGCCCGGTCCGGTGCTGGCGATCACGATCGTCGCCGCGCTCGGGCCGTCGCTCTGGCACACGTTGATCGCGGTGATGATCGTGTGGTGGCCGCTGTACTCCCGCATCGTCCGCGGTGAGGTGCGCGCGCTCGCGAACCGACCACATATGGAAGCCGCGCGCCTCGCGGGCGCGGGCCGATTCCGTCTGATGTTCCGCCATCTCATGCCCGGGGCCGTGCCGTCGACGTTGGTCGCCGCGAGCCTCGACGTCAGCGCACTGGTGATCACGTTGTCGAGCCTCTCCTTCCTCGGACTCGGCGCACCCGCGCCCGCGCCGGAGCTCGGCGCGATGAGCGCCCGCGGGATCACGTACTTGCTCGAGTACTGGTGGATCGCGGTGATCCCCGCCCTCGCCGTGTTCGCAGTAGCCGTGGTCGCGAACATCGCCGGCGACGGCGCCCGCGACCTCATCGGCGATCGTTAAAGGAGCAACGGACCCATGGACGCCTTCCGATTCTTCGCCAGTCGCCTGCTCGGGATGATCGGCGTCCTACTCGTGCTCGCGTTCATGGTCTTCGCGTTGCAGCGCTACACGCCCGCCGATCCGGTGCGCGTCAAGCTCGGCGCCAACGCCGCGCCCGCACTCGTGAAGGCGGAACGGCATCGCCTCGGCTACGACAAGCCGCTCCCGGTGCAGTACTTCAACTACGTGAAGGGCCTCCTGCACGGGAACCTCCAAGACTCCCTGCGCACGCGCCACCCGGTTACGACCGACCTCGCCAACGACATCCCCGCGACCCTCGAGCTGACGATCGTCGCGATGGGTATCGCGCTCGTGCTCGCGTTGATCCTCGGCATCGCGTCGGCCGCGCGCGTCCGCGGCTCCGGCGCGCTCAAGTTGATAATGGTCGCGGGCGCGTCCGCGCCCGTCTTCCTACTCGCGCTACTCGGCCTGTTGCTCTTCTACAACCATCTGCACTGGCTCCCGTCGACCGGTCAGACGAAGTTCCGGAACGCGCCGACCGGGCCGACCAAATTTCTTCTCGTCGACAGCCTCGTACACGGCCGGATCGACGTGTTCAAAGACGCGATCCAGCACCTGATCCTCCCCGCGTTCTGCATCGCGATCGGTCCCGCGGTGTCGATCGGACGCGTGCTCCGCAGCAGCATCGTCACGAACCTCCGGTCCGACTACGTGCGCACCGCGCGTGCCAAGGGCCTACGGGAGTCGGCGGTGCTGTGGAAGCACACCGTTCGAAACTCACTCGGCGCCGCGCTCTCGATGACCGGTCTCCAGGTCGGGTTGATGTTCGCCGGAGTGGTGGTGATCGAGTCGATCTTCGCCTGGCCCGGCATCGGCTTCTACACCGTGCAGGCCATCCCCGATCTCGACTTCCCCGCCATCGCGGGCGTGACCCTGTTCCTCGGGGCGGCCTACGTGATCATCAACACCGGCGTCGACATCCTGCAAGGAGTCGCCGACCCCCGCGTCCGCGTCGCATAACCAATGTGAACTGGCGTGAGTTGGGCCCGCATAGCGGGCCTAAGTCACGACGGTTCGGCTGCGCTCTAGGGTGCGGCCGTGAGCAACCACGAGAACGCTGCACTCAAAGACCGGGCTCGGCCGCTGCGTTCCCTGCTCTTCACGCCCGGCGACCAAGAAGCCCGGATCGCCGAGAACGTGAAGTCGGGGGCCGACGCCTTGTTCCTCGACATCGAGGAGCCGCGCACACCGTGTCCGGAGTCGACCCGGGTGCGCGCCCGCGGACTCGTGCGCGAATTCCTCGATTCGGCCGCGCCCGGGCCCGGTGCACCGCTCAACTTCGTGCGCGTGCAGCCCGTCGACTCCGGGATGATCCTGCGCGATCTGCAAGCCGTGATGGGACCGAACCTCGCCGGCATCCTCTTGCCGAAGATCACCGGGCCCGCCGACATTCACGCGGCCGACGCGATCATCACGTGCCTCGAAGTCGAGATGGGTCTGCCCGTCGGCGAGATCATGCTGTACCCGATCCTCGAGAACGCGCAGGCGATCCGCCTGGCGTACGAGATCGCCACCGCGTCGGAACGCGTCGCCTACATGGGCGGCGCGGTGTCGCGGTTCGGCGACATCTGCGCCAGCATCGGATTCCGCTGGACACCAGTAGGCACCGAGACGCTCTTCATCCGCGAGAAGGTGCTCATCGACTGCCGCGCCGCGGGCATCCGGTATCCGATCAGCGGGATGTGGGGCGGCGCGAACGACGACCTCGACGGCTTGCACGCGTGGCTGACCGAGCTCCGCGACATCGGGTACTTCGGCATGATGATGGGCAACGCGGAACACGTACCGATCGTCAACGCCGCGTTCACGCCGACCGCCGACGAAGTCGCGTACTGGAGCGACATTGATCGACTGACGCGGGAGGCCGAGGAAGCGGGCGGTCGCGTCGTGATGGGCGACAAGAACCAGGGCGAGGGGCACGAGATCCACATCGCCCACGTAGCCACCGCCCGCAAGCTGCTCGAATGGGCGCAAGAGTTGGGAGCGACGCAATGAGCAAGAGTGCAGCCGAGGTCAGGGCGGGTCTCTCGCACCCGATCATCGACGCCGACGGACACTTCGTCGAGCTCGGACCGCTCTTCGAAGAGGAGATGCTCACCTACCTCGAGGAGATGGGCGGGCGCGAGGTGCGCGACCGCTACGTCGGTAACACCGGACTCACCGACACCACGACCGTGCTCGCCACGCACCCGGGTGCGAGCGGTCCCGGGTGGAAGGCGATGCCGTCGTGGTGGGGCTGGCCGACGGAGAACACGCGCGACCGGGCCACTTCGTACCTTCCCGCGCTGCTCTACGAACGCCTCGACGAGATCGGCATCGACTTCACGATCCTGTATCCCTCGATGGTGCTCTCGTATCTCGAGATGCACGACGACGAGCTCATCGGCCTGCGCTGCCGCGCCGCGAACCGTGCGCTCGCAAACCTCTACGCGCCCTACCGCGACCGCACGACCGTCGGCGCGCTGGTTCCGATGCTCGACCCCAAGCTCGCGGTCGACGAGTTGGAATACGCGGTCCGCGAGCTCGGCTTCAAGACCGCGGTGTTCGCCGGTCATGCCCGTCGTTCCATCGGTGACGGTGACGAGCACCGCCTCGACACGTTCGGCGTCGACAGCGCGTACGACTACGACCCGGTGTGGGCCAAGTGCGTCGAGCTCGGAGTCGCGCCCGTGTTCCACAGTTCGTTGCAGCAGCACCGCGTGACCCGTTCGGCCACGAGCTACGTGTACAACCACATCGGGGGCCTCGCCGCGAGCCACGAATCGCTGTGCAAGTCGCTGTTCCTCTCGGGCGTGACGCACCGCTTCCCCACGCTGCGGTTCGGCTTTCTCGAAGGCGGCGTCGGTTGGGCGTGCAGCCTCTACTCCGACCTCGTCGGTCACTGGTCGAAGCGCAACGCCGACGACATCCGCAGCCTCGACCCCGATCTCCTCGATGTCGACGGCCTGGTCGCTCTCTTCGACGAGTACGGCGACGCCCGGGTCCGCTCCGGCCTCACCGAGCTCCACGCGTACTTCTCCCGCCCGAGTGCTCGGCCCGAGCAACTCGACGAGTTCGCGGCGGCCGCGCTGCACTCGGTCGAGGAGCTGCGCGACAAGTTCGTGCAGAACTTCTACTTCGGTTGCGAGGCCGACGACCGTCTGGTCGCGTGGGCGTTCGCGGAGAACATCAACCCCGCGGGCGCACGACTGCGACCGATCTTCGGTTCCGACGTGTCGCACTGGGACGTGCAGGACATGACCCAGCCCGTCGAAGAGGCGTACGAGCTCGTCGAAGACGGCATCATCGGCGAGGGTGAGTTCCGTGAGCTCATGTTCTTGAACCCCGCCCGTCTCCACGCGGGCATAAACCCGGACTTCTTCGCCGGCACCGTCGTCGAGGGTGCGGTGCAGGCCGCGTTCGATCTCTAAATCGTTTGTCGAGTCGCGCGCACGCGGGGCAGGCTTGACGAATGGGTGATCTGGCAATCGATACCGCGGTACGCGCGCGCGGCGACGGGCTCTACGAAGCCACGTTGAGCGCCGACTGGGAGATCTGGGGCCCGATGGGCGGCTACGTCGCGGCCTGCGCGTTGCGAGCCGCGGGCGCGGCGACACCCGAGCTTCGCCCCGCGGCCTTCTCGTGTCACTACCTGAGCGTGGCGAAGTTCGACACCATCGACATCCGCGTCTCCACCCGCAAACGCGGCCGCACCGCCACCGCGCAACGCGTCGAGATCACCCAGGACGACCGCGAGATACTCGACGCGATGGTGTGGAGCGTCGCCGACGTCGAGGGCCTCGAGCACGACGAGACGGTTCCCCCCGACGTCCCGGGCCCGCAAGATCTGCCCGGCCTGGCCGAGCTGTTGCCCGACGACGCCGGGCCACCGTTTCCGTTCTGGAACAACCTGGATGCGCGACCACTCGAATTCGAATCGGAGTGGCCGCCGCCGGGACCGCGCCGCGCGGTCTGGCAGGAGTGGTTGCGGTTCGTGCCGCAAGCCACGTTCGCCGATCCCTGGCTCGACGCGACCCGCGCCGTCATCCTCGTCGACCTGCCGAGTTGGCCGTCGGCGAACCGTCCGCACGCGTGGAAGCAGCTGCCGTTCATGGCGCCCACGCTCGACCTCAACGTCGCGTTCCACGCGCCGACCAGTGGGCAAGAGTGGCTGTTGTGCGACGGCGCGGCGCCGATTTCCACCGGCGGGCTCTTCGGATGGACGGCGCGCATCTGGTCGCCGGGCGGCCAACTGCACGCGTCCGGCGGCGGGCAGTGCCTCTACCGCCGCGTGCCCCAGCCCTCGTAACGAGCGGCCCACCCGGCTGAGGCCTAGTGGAAGCCCTTGCTCTCCAGGTGCGCGCGGTAGGTCATCGGTAAGAGCTCCAGGATTTGTCCGTCGGGATCGCGGATGAACACCGCGTTGCCGATGTTCGACGACTCGATCACTTCCCCGCCGTATTCGGCGACGCGCGCGCAGGTTGCCCCGATGTCGTCGACCGACAACGAGATGTGAGTCAGCCCGGGATCGTTCATCGCCCGCTCGCGGAACGGTTGCGTTTGCCCCGCGGCGGAAAAGTGCAGGAGCTCGAGCACCAGACCGTCGCGCACGAGATACACGGCGGTCATCGCGAGCGGCGGTGTGAGCGACAGCAAAGCCGCGGAGCTTTCGTCGGGCGGGTTGATCTCGCGCTCGAGCGTGAAGCCGAAGAGCTCGCAATAGAACCGCTTGGCGCGATCGAGATCGGTGACGCACTGCCCCACGTGATTGAACGCGCTCATGCCGGCGAGTCTGCCACACGCTCGCAGCGCAGATGTTTGTCGTCGCTCGTGAGGCAGCGGCCCGTCGCGAGCTCGAACTGCCAATGATGGAGGCTGCACGTCAGCACGCCGTCGGAGATCTCACCGAAGCGCGTGAGGTCGGCTTGGCGGTGCGGGCAGAAGCGCTCGATCCGCCAGCCGTCGCGCTCGAAGAACTCGTCGGCCTGCGCCCGACGCTCGCGGTACGAGCGTTCGACGTAGTCGATCCGTTCCGGCGACAACGCCTTGAAGAACGTCATGATGAACTCGTTGAAGTTCGACGGGTCGGGCCGGTGGCCGACGAATCGGCACGACAGGAAAAGGGAGTTCACCCAGTCGTCGATATGGCGCTCGAGCAACGCTTCGATCAGCCGCCGGTCGACGTCGGCCTTGTAGACGTACGGCTCGACCTCGCCCTTCCACGCCCGCACTTCCGACTCGACGAAGTCGATGCAAACGTCGGCACCGGGCTCGCCGACATCGATGACCACGTTGCCGGCCACACCCGCCGATGTGATCGGCGCGCGCCGCAACAGCGGCTCGAACCATTCGGCCAACTCGCCCACGAGATCGCGCCGACCGTGCGACCACGACTCGTGTTCCGTCGCGAGCCACGGCGTCCAGTCGCGCCGATACTCCTCGAGGTACGCCCGCTTGTCATTGAATGGTCGCTCGGCGTCCCCGGGCGCACCCGGATGGGTCACCGTGCACACGCCCGCGTCGAGGTCGGCCACCGATCCGGGCACGATCAGCTCGCCCCGTTCGATACCGGAATCGCGCAACAACTCGAGGAACACAGCCTGGTCGGGAAAGATGTTCGCGGGGTCACGATCGAGATCGTTCAATGCGAACAGGTCGTCGTCGAGGAACGCAGGCGGTCCGGCACACGGGAACACGTGCGCGGCGTCGACCCACTCGATGTACTGGCGGGCACGCGCCATCTGATTGATGCGCTTCTCGCGTGCGAGACGCGCTTTGAGCTCAGAGGGAAAGTCGTACGCGATCGGATACCAGATCGCGCCGGAGAACTGCACGATCTGCGCAGCGAACGGCCCGAGCGCGCGCAGCACGTCGGGATCGCCGGGCCGGGCGTCGTTCTGATTGAGAACGCGCGCCGACCCGTCGTCGACCACGACCAGCGAATCGCCGAGCGGACCGTCGGCCGGGGTCGTGAAGGCGAGGATCGTGACCGAGACGCCGTCGAGATCGGTCGGCTCGCCGTTGCGCGTGTGCACGAAGTGCTCGAAGCCGAGCGCGCGCAGTTCGCGTTCGAGGATCGACACGCCGAACTCGGGCAACAGCACCCGGGTCGACTTGTCGACGTGGCGGGCCAGCCACTCCCGATCGAAGTGATCGCGATGGAGGTGTGAGATGTAGAGGTATTCGGGCGCGGAGAACGCAGCCGGATCCAGCCCGTCGTTGCGCGGGAACGGGAACCACGACCCGAAGTACGCGGGCGTGAACCACGGATCGCAGAGGATCGAACCGCCGCGCGTCTCCATCGAGAAGCCGACATGCCCGAGGAACGTCATCCGCATCGCGGCCATTCTTGCCAATTCCCAACGCCAGACCCGGTTTGGGCGGCGCGAGTGTCGGCCCAGGCTCGGTTCAGCCCGTCTCTTCCTGGCGCAGTGACGCCTGCAACTGCTCGCGCGCTCGCGCGACTCGCGAACGGATCGTGCCGACGGGGACCCGGCACACCTCGGCCGCGGCCGCGTACGGCAGCCCGACGATCTGGGTGAGCACGAACGCCTCCCGCCGCTCGGGCGTGAGCGCGTCGAGCAACATCTCGATCGCGACGGTCTCCGACGATTCCGACGGTCGGCGTTCCCGCCGCCAACGCAGCTCGAGCGCGCGGCGGCGTTGCGCGGTGCGCACCGCGTCCGCACAGACCCGGCGGGCGATCGCCAACAACCAGACCCGGCCCGACGTGCGCCCCTCGAAGCGCGGCAGCGCCCGCAACGCCCGTGCGTACGTTTCCTGGACGAGATCGTTCACGTCGTCGCCGCGCCCGAGGTACGCGCAGTAACGCCACACGTGATCCTGGGTGTCGCGGACGAAGGCGGCCAAGGCGACCCGATCGCCGGCGACCGCGGCCCGCACGATCTGTTCCTCGTCGTCCACGCGCGCCGAAGTTACGACCTTCGGGAACCAGGAGCACGTCGGCGACGACTACTGCAACATGGAATGTGCACAGGCGCGCGAACTCATGTCGGCCCTCCTCGATGGCGAAACGGCCGGAGCGACCGAAGCCGGATTGAACACCCACGTGCGTACGTGCGCGGGATGCCGCCGATTCCTCGACGGCGCCCGAACGCTCGAGGCCATCACCCACGATGCCGCCGCGCACGCGGTGCCCACCGACGAGTTCGAGATCACCGCGGGCGTGCTCGACGCGGCCCGGGTTGCACCCCGCCGCCGCGACCCGTGGACGAGCTCGCTGCGGCTCGGTCTGGTCGCCGTTGGCATCGCCCAGCTCGCGCTCGCCGTTCCGGGCCTGTTCTTCGGGACCGATGACGGCGCGCCGATCCATGTCGCGCACGAGGTCGGCGCGTGGGACCTCGCGCTCGCGGTCGGCTTCGTGTTCGCGGCGTGGAGACCACTTCGGGCGGTGGGCCTGCTCCCCTTCGCGGCGGCGCTCTCGGCGGGGCTGATCCTGACCGCGGTGATCGACGTGGCGCACGGGCGCGCTGTCGCGCTCACCGAGACGACCCACCTCTTGGAGCTCGTCGGGACCACGCTGCTGTACCTTCTCATGGCTCCGCGCACCCGCTCTCGCACGGTGCTGCGCGTGGTTTGATCGAAAGTCGGGAACTTTTCCGGTCGTCCGAACGACCGGTGCACGAACTGCTCACTGTTCCATCGAGGGGGAAACTGGTGCGACGTTTCGCAATGGTCCTGGCTGCGGCCGGAGTAGCGATGATTGCCGCGGCCGCGCCGGCGTGGGCGCACGTGAAGATCGATCCGGAGTCGGCGCCCAAAGGCAGTGACGCCGTCCTCGGATTCGTCGTGCCCAACGAGATGGAAAACGCGAACACCACCAAGGTCGTGGTGCAGTTCCCCACCGACCACCCGATCGCGGAAGCACTGATCCAGCCGATCCCGGGTTGGAAGGGTGTCGCGACCGAAGTGCACGTGACAACCGCGATCCAGACCGACGACGGCCCGGTCAACAGCGCGGTCAAGGACGTCACGTGGACCCCGACCGACGGCAAGGGAATCCTGCCGGGCAACTTCCAGGAGTTCCGCGTGTCGGTCGGCCTGCCCGACGACGCCGACTCGCTCGCGTTCCCGACGATTCAGTCGTACAGCAACGGCCAGACGGTCAACTGGGTGGAGATCACCCAAGCCGGCGCGCCGGAGCCCGACAACCCCGAGCCCGTGCTCACGCTGACCAACGCCGACTCCGGCTCGGCCACAACGCCCACCTCGGTTCCCGCCACGACGACGAGTGTGAGCAAGAGCGACGTCGACAACGCGAAGACCATTGCGATCATCGCGATCGTCGTGGGTGCCCTCGGTCTGATCGCCGCCGTCGGCGCGATCGTGATGGGCCGGCGCCGGAGCTCTTCTTCGTAACGCTCGTAAGGTTCAGGACGCTCAGGCCGGAACGGTTGCTCCGGGCTTGGCCGGCTTCGGGACGAACGGGTTGGTGTAACGAATCGCGCCGAGGGTCTTCCCCGCCGCGGCCCGGATCGCAATGCGGTACGGGTGCCCGAGGTGCGCGTTCATCGTGAACGAAGCCGACGTCGCCGACGCGGCCGTGAGCTTCATCAGCCCGAAGGCGTGCCCGTCGACCTGAACCCAGGCGAAGAAGTTCGAGATCTTCCCGCTGGTGCCGGCGGTGCCCTTCCACGAGACCTTGTACGAGATCTTCGCGGCGGCACCGACGCCGGTGGTCTTCACGACCGCAATCGTGGGCTTCGCCACGACCGGCGGCGTGGGCGGCGGGGGCGTCACGAATCCGTCGATCGTGTCGCCTTCGACGACGTCGTTCTGCACGACCCGCCACGACAACCGACCGAAGCCACCGTTCGCCCAACCCGTGCTCCACGAGTTCTGGATGATCAGGCCGGCCGCGTCGTAACCGACGGCGAGCACTTCGTGGTAGCCGCGGACGGCGCTCGTGATGTCGTCGTCGACGGCGGCCGGGTTCGAGCCGAGCGTGTCGAAGCCGTGCCGCACCGGCATCTCGATCGCGACGGGCTGGTTCGCGGCGAGCGCCTGCTTGATCAGCGTCACCGTTCCGGCCTGCTGCGAACCGGCGAACAACGTCTCGTAACCCTTGATCTTGAACTTCGCCGCGTTCGTGTGTTCCGCGGCGGTGGGCTGGGTGCGGAAGTCGTAGTCGCCTTGGGTGTAGTCGGCGCGGGTGTCGTTGCCCTGCGTCTTGGCGATGCGCAGCGCGTCGCCGGGGTAGCTACCGCGGTCGACGCCGCCGTCGATCTGCGAGTACGTGTACATCGGCGCGAAGGGTGCGCCGGGGCGGCCGCTGAAGTTCGCGTACCAACCGAGCATCGCGTAGTCGATGGCCCAGGTGACGCACGAGCCGAGCGCGCCTTGGTCGCCCGGGGTGACCGCCCACCGACGAAGGTCGACGCTGGCGGGCGGCGTGGTGAGCATGCTGATCCGACCGGTCGCGTGCGGAGCGATCCGCTGCGTCGGCAGGCGGGCGCCGAGACCGTGCGCGGCGATGGCCGCGCTCGTCATCCCGTTCGTCGTAGCCGCCGAGGCGGAACCGGCGGCCAGCACCGTCGCCCCGGTCGCCAGCGCTACCAAGCATGTGAACGTCCCCACGATTCGTCGCACGAGGATGTCTTTCGGACCGTTCCCGGGGCCCCTGGCGCAGAAACGGGAGCCGATGACACCTGTCACTGACACCCTGGTGACGCCGGTCACACGGGTGCTGCGATGTGCCCGAATAGCCCGGCTGTACCCTCGCCCGATGCGCTGGCAGGTCCACGGGGAACGGGTGTTGTACGACAGCGAATGGGTGCGACTCTCGCTCGTCGACGTCGAGATTCCCGGCCAAGAACGCTTCGAACATCACGTCGTGCGCATGCCCAATCAGGCCGCGGGGACGGTCGTGTACGACCCCGCACGCGGCGTGCTGTTGCTGTGGCGACACCGTTTCATCACCGATACCTGGGGCTACGAGATTCCGGCCGGGGGAATGAATCCCGCCGAGGCGCCCGAGCACACGGCGGCGCGGGAAGCGCTCGAAGAGACGGGCTGGCAACCGGGCCCGCTCCGTCCGCTCGTGTACTTCAACCCGACGAACGGGATCAGCGATCAGGTGTTCCACACGTTCATCGCCGACGGCGCGCACTACGTCGGCGAACCCACCGATGCGAGTGAGTCGGAACGCATCGAGTGGGTGCCGGTGCCCGAGCTCCGCCGCATCGTGCGCGAGCACGAGATGCTCGACGGACTGTCGATCACTGCGATCACCTACGCACTCGCCTTCGGCGAGATCAACTGACTGAGGGCCGGCCAGAGCGATCGCGGCGACCTCGGGCTGTCCCCGGGGAAGCCACGCCGCGATCGATCCTGGCCGGGATCGCGAGGTCTAGGGCCAACTCGTGACCGCGCCGGTGGCGCCGACCTTGGTGTTGCCGCTGATCTCCGCGATGCACACGTTCGGCAGTGAGCCACCACACGAGCCTCCGCTCGCGGTGTCGCCGAGACCGCTCGGCGGGTGACTCGTCGATGCGTAGAACGCGTTGCCCGTGATGTGCACGTTCGAGATCGAGCCCACCCCCGTTTGCGGATCGATGATGATCCCCTGGGAGTTGTAACCCGAGCCGTACGTCGGCAACGCCTTGTTGTCGACGATCCACAGATAGCGCACCGTGCCGCCGCCGTACGGGGCGACGTTGGCCGGTCCACCGCTGCTGTCGCACAAGCACGAGAAGTAGTTGTGGGCGATCATGATCGGATCACTTGCGGTCGGCTGGACCGCGTCGCCGTAGACCTCGGGTCCTCCGTCGGTGTGCACGCACGCCGCGTTGGTGCCCTTGTCGCACCGACTGTTGTGCATGTAGTTCCACTCGAAGTCGACCGGCGCGTCGATCACGGCCTGGTCGGTGTTCTGGGAGAACTCCGAATAGTGCACGAAGTTGTCGGTGCCGGCCACGAACGACAACGGGTGCGTCGTGCTCGGTGCCTTACTTCCGTCGAAGAGCACGTGGATGTAGTGCATGCCTGCACCCGCCGCGTTCCCGATCGTGCCGTAGCCACCGTCGTCGCCGGTGATCATGACGTGGCAGTTCGAGAAGTACACCGAAAGACCCGGCACTGCGATACCCGAATGACCCAACTGGATCGGGCTCGTGATCAGACAGTTGTCGAAGTAGTAGGTCTGGTTGTCGTTCGCCGGTGCGTCGAGCGTGAGACGCCCCGACGAATACCCCGCCGGTCGGCAGTTGTGGAAGGGACCCGATCCGGTGCACGCCGGCATCGACGCGATCGTGTCGAGATCGGAATCGTCGGTGCCGGTCAGGAGTCCGGGCTTCGGATCGCCGTACGCCACACCCGAGAACGGATCACGATCCAGCGCGGTGTCGGAGAACGTCATGGCGCACGACGGAACGGCCGCCGGGCACTGCGAGTCGGTGACCATGTAGCTCCCACCGGTTCCAGCACCGGAGGTGCTTCCCGAACCCGCGGGGGTCGTGGTCGTGGTCGTCGTTGTGGAGGTGGTCGTCGAAGGCGGTCGGATCGTGGTTGTGGTGGTCGTGGGCGGCCGCGTCGTCGACGTGGTCGTGGTGCTCGACGTCGTCGAGGCCGGCGCGTCAGTTGTCGTCGTGGTCGGTTGCACCGTCGTGTCGGTAGTCGAGGTGGTCGTCGTGGTGTCGGCCGGCGCACCAGTTGAAGGCGCGAAGACGACGTCGGCGTAATAGTTCGACGCGAGATACGTCTGGTTCGGGAAGCACGGCAGGTCGGCGTAACAGAACACACCGTTGTGATACGACGAAGCCGAGAGTGGTCCACTCACCACCGGTCCGTCGGCAAAGTAATTGTGTGTCGAGACGTAGCCACCGTCGGGTGCGAAATAAGAAGCGACATAAGTCGTATTGGCCGTTATCTGGACAGGATCGGACAATGTGGCCTGTTGCCAACCGGAATCGGTTTCCGGCGCGAAATCGACAGATGCCAACAAGGTTCCGGTGCGGCTCCACAAGTGGCCGGAGTTGAGGTCATCCGGTCCGCCGGTTCCTTTGTAGTAGCTGAGCGCGGTGATGGTTCCGCTCACAGTTGAACGGAACCGCACTCCCAGCTCTACCGAGTTGGTGTCGCGGGAGGCGGTGTTCGGTCCGGCGGCGCCACCGAACAAGCTGACGGGGGCAGGTGCAGCAGCACCGGCGCCTCCGGCGAAGCTCGCCATGATCGGCAGCGACGCAAGCATGATCATCAGCGCGGAGCCGACAGTGCGATTGGAGCGGCGCCGGCGGGCGCACGCGTGGCGGAGGCGTTCGGCACGTGTCAAGTGGATGCGGTTTGAACCGCGGACGCGTTCGGGCGCTTTGCATATTTGCGGAAGACCTTTCGCATGGTCCGCGACCAGCTACTCGTCACAAAGAGAAGTGGGCGTGCTACTCGCCGTCAGGGACTGTGTGTGATCCGACGTTCGGCCAGGGACTTCAAGCCGCGAACGAGGACTCAACACTCAGTGAGCTCGGGCAAACCTTTCGTTGGTGGCACTGGGCCACCCGCCGCGATCAGCATCCCCTGTGGCAGCGTGCGCGATACGCCACCCATTCGAGTGATTCCGGTGGTCGTCTTGCGGGTATATCGGAGCCATTGCAACGAAAGTTCCGTTGTCGCAAACACGACATCCGTCTGCAGATTGCGGTGACTGAATGACCACAAACAACAATCACAATCGCACGAATAACTCGGTGCACGAACGCACGCGGGTTGCACTTGTGAACGATTACGAATTGGTCGTACAGGGGCTCGAAGGCATGCTTCGTCCGTTTCGCGATCGCATCAACGTCGTCGAGCTCGACGTCAACCACGACCCCGATTGCAACGTCGACGTCGCGTTGTTCGACACCGACGACGAAGACCTCGCGCTACACCGCGTGACATCACTCGCGCACGATCCGCACGTGCGTGCTGTTGCCATCTACACGTGGTCCGTCACGAGCGAGCAACTCGACGCCGCAGTTGCGGCCGGCGCGCGCGGCGTGTTGTCGAAATCACTCCCGGCCGAAGAGTTGGTCGCGGCGATCGAGACGGTTTCCCAAGGAAAATTCGTCGGTCCCGCGCTCGACGGCAGTAGCGCACAGCGCTGGCCCGGACGCAAGCTCGGGTTCACGGCTCGCGAAAGCGAAGTTGCGATGTTGCTTGCCGAAGGACTCAAGAATCGTGACATCGCAGAAGCGCTTTGGGTGAGCGAGAACACGGTGAAGACGCACCTCAAAACGATCTTTCGCAAGATGGAGGTCACGTCGCGAGGTCAAGCGATCGCGATCCTCAGCGTCGACCCCGCGTTCCGGCGTTGGAATGTCACACCGCTCAAACGCATGGCGTAAGCCGCGTGACTCACTGATGTTGCGAATGTTGTCTACGTGACTCGCGCTACGTAAGTGGCAGCCGAGCTTCGTAGTCGCCGCCGTTGAACCTGACACTGACGTCGGGCGCGAGTTTGCGCACGAGCGCGAGCGCAGCCCGGTTGCCCGGGAGGATGCGCGCGACGAACGTGTCGCAGCCCCACGCGCGTGCGAGCTCGGACAACTGGCGCGTCAGCTCGTAGCCCATCCCGGTGCGTTGTCGTGCGTCTTCCACGGTGACCGCGATCTCGGCCTCGCACAACGTCGACCCGTCCGGTCCAGAAACCGCCGCCAACCCGTCGTACCGAGCCACCGCGACGATCTCGTCACCTTCGAGAGCAACGAGCGCGTCGCGGTGGCAGTGGTCGACGTCGGCCAAACGGAGGAGGACCGACGACGACAAACGCGAGACCGGTGAGAAGAACCGGTAGTAGATGCTCTCGCGCGACAACCGTTCGAACATCCGCGCCAGCCGGTCGGCATCGGACACATCGATCGGCCGCACTGTGGTGGTGGCGGTAGGCATGGCTCGTCTCCCCGTAGTCGTGCAGGAGTACGCCTAAACCTCCAACTTGGTTCTCGGTCCGATGAGTGCACGGTTTTGGTGAGGCGTGATGTGACGCGCGACACGTACGCGTTTGATGCCCCGCGCATCGCGGTATCCCAGGCGGGAACGAAACGACGGAATCGACGAAGGGAACAGTTCATGGGCATCACGACCAGCCTGTTGCTTGTGGCGGCGGGCGCCATCATGCGTTTCGCAGTGACCGCGCAAGCGACTGGATTCAGCGTCCACACCGTCGGCGTGATCCTCATGATCGTCGGCATCGTCGGCGCGATTCTCTCCATTGGTTTCTGGGCGAGTTGGGGTGGCTTCGGACGCCGCACGGTGGTCGAGAGCAGCACGCCGACGACGACAACCACGCGAGAGACAACCGTTCGCTAGGAAAAGAGAGGAACGTCATGCCGAACACGGATGATCTCAAGGGTCGAGTGAAGGAAGCTGCCGGTGACATCACCGACAACGACGACCTGAAGAAGGAAGGCAAGACCGACCACGCGAGCGGCAAGGCCAAGGACACGATCGACAAGGTGGAAGACAAGGCGAAGGACCTCGTCGACGACGTCCGCGACAAGCTCCACAAGAACTGAGCGCAAGAAGTAAGCCCAGGAAGTAATCAAGGCCCGGCGCGTCGAGCATCCGACGCGCCGGGCCTTGTACGCGAACCGTTCGGTCAGGTTCGGCGTACCGGGGTTGAGAGCGCTTGCCCGCGTTCCCCCCAAGAGAAGGATGCAATGCGATGACTACATTCCCGCCGCTCACCCATGTGGCCCTTACCGTTCGCGATCTGTCCGTGAGCGTGCCCTGGTACGAAGCGCTGCTCGACGCCGACCCGGTGATCGACGAAGACACCGATCCCCAGCTGCATCACACGGTGTATCTGATCGGTAACGGCACCCTGATCGGGCTGCACCAGCACGAGAAGACGGCGCCCGCCGGCAACTTCAGCGAGTACAACGTCGGCCTCGACCACATCTCGTTCGGTTGCGCGAGCCGCAGCGAGCTCGAGAAGTGGGCCGGCAAGCTCGACGAGCTCGGCATCACCCACGGCGGCATCAAGGATGCCAGCTACGGCTCTGGCCTGAGCTTCCGGGACCCCGACGGAATCGCGCTCGAAATTCTTCGCCCCGCCGAGCTAGAAATCAGAGAGATCCCGGACCGGCATTGTGCTGCGTTCACTGTCTCTGCGGCAGTGAGCGCAGCACGGCCGGATCCGACGGCCGAATCCGATGGCCTCCACCTGTGCGAATCTTTGGCCGGGTCATGTAACCCGGGCCCGCACGCATCGGTGGAGGTCTCGTCATGGTTCGTCATCTCAAGTCGGTCGCGATCGGGACGGTCGTTGCCGCACTCGGGTTCGCGGTATTGAGCGGTGCCGGCGCCGCGTTCGGCTCGTCGGCGCGTCCCCAGAACACCGGGTTGGCGAACGCGGCCCCCGCGTTCCAGACCGCGGGACGAACCTCGGAGATGCAGTACGTCCCGGTCGCGTCGTGCGTGTTGATGGACACCCGTCTCGCCGGCGGCGCGTTCGGCAACGGAACCACGCGCAACTACGACGCGCGCGGATCCGTGTCGTTCGCGGCACAAGGCGGCAGCCACACGGGATGCGGAATCCCGAACGACGCCGCGGTGCTCGCGATGAACATCCTCGCGGTTACGCCGAGCGGCGCAGGACACATCAAGGTGAACGCGTACAAGGGCGCGGGAACGGGGAGCGTCGCCGTGTACTACGCGGCCGGGCAGACGATCAGCGGGACGCTCAACGTCGACATCGCGCCACCGGGCTCGCATGTGTTCACGCTCACGAACATCGGTGGTCCGACGCAGATCACCGCGGACGTCACCGGTTATTTCATCGCGCCGATGTCGGCCGACATCGCCGGCGACGGCACGCTGGTCCGCGGATCGCGGGTGGTGGGATCGAGCCGGCCCACGACCGGCCTCTACGAGATCCTCTTCGACCGCGATGTACAGAGCTGCTACTACACCGCGACTCCGGTGTTGTCCGGCTACATACCGTCGATCAACTTCATCCTGGTCAACGGCCACCCCACCGGAGTCAAGGTCGAGTTCCACGACACGTCGGGCACCGCGCAGAACACCGAGTTCTTCGTGAACGTGACCTGCTGACGATTCGAACCGACGCGGCACGAGAGGACAACGTCATGGATGTCGCAAGCCTGGCCGAGCTCCTGCACGAGACGGCCGAACATCACGACGCGTTCGAGAAGCGCGCGCCGAAGCACGACTGGTGGGATTGGTACGCCCCCTACATCGACGCGCGCCAACACGGAAGCACGCCCGACGAGGCATCAGCGGCGGCCGACCGCTACATGGCCGAGGTCCGCCACATCATCCCGAACTGACCTGCGGAGCGCGTCGACTCAGGCAAGTGCAATCGTCGGATGCGCGCATTGCGTGTTCGGCGGGGGCACGAACGCGGGCAACACGAACGGGGCGCGGCGCGTTCCGAAGTCGAGCGCGTCGGCCAGGTTCTTGGCGTTGGCGTCGCGCGCCGACATCGGCTCGAGGCCCCAGCGCCACTCGATCATCTTGAGGATCGAGCAGTGTTCGTACGGCCCGCTCGTCTCGATCTTCTTCGGCGCGAACGGCCCCATCGCGATACAGGGAACGCGGAAGCCGAGGCGCTTGTAGTCGGGGTGCGGTCCGGCGTTGGGATTGACGTTGTCGTCCTTCACCACGGGCGGAACGACGTGGTCGTAGAAACCGCCGTTCTCGTCGAAGTTGACGACGAACACCATCCGGTCCCACTGCGGGCTCTTGCGTCAGCGCGTCGTAGATCTGCGCGACGTAACCCTCGCCGACCTGGATGTTGCCGTGCGGGTGATAGTCATTCGACGTCCCGAGGAACTCGGCGATCGTTCCGTAGTCGGGCTCGACGAACGTGACGTTCGGCAAGGTCCCCGCGGCCGCATCCGAATAGAACTTCGTGATCGGGTGTGTGATCGCGTCGTAGCGACCCGACTGGAACAGGCCGGTCATCGGCTCGCTCCAGTTGTAGTAACCGCTCGTCAGACCGGCGCCGTGCGCGCGGTCGAAGATCGCGAGATCGAGCTTCGACGGACGAGTCCCGTCGGGCGCGGGGAAGCCACCGGTCTCGTCGATGTCAGTTGCCGCGCAGAGTTGGTAGAAGCGGTTCGGCCACGTCGCCGCCATCAGCGAGCAGTGGTAGTTGTCGAACAGCGTGTAGTTCGTCGCCAGCGCGCCGAGGATCGGGACCTGCGCCTGCTCGTAGTAACCGATCGGGAAGTGGTCGCCGGTGACCTGCGTCGTCAGGAACCCGTCGCACTTCCCGTCGTTGTAGTGCTTGACCATTCCCTCCCAGTCGTGCGCGGGATCCTTGTCGCCGCACGCCTGGTAGTCGTGCCCCATCGGGTATGTCGCAACGGGCTGACCATGCAGGTTGGGGTAGGTGAGACCCGCCTGCTTACCGTTCGCGCCGGGAACCCAACCGAGCAACTGGTCGAACGACCGGTTCTCGAGCATGAGGACCACAACGGTGTCGAACGGTGCCGTCTTCGGGTCGGGCAACGTCGAGGTCGTGCTCGCCGGCGCACTCGATGCCGGCGTCGCCACCCTTGGAGTTGTCCGACGATGAGCTGCAGCCGCCGAGCGCGACCCAGGCCGCACCGGCCGCCGATGCCGCGAGGAACGACCGCCGCGAAAGTTCCGTCAACTGCTTTCCCCATCGCCGACACCGCCGCGACCTGTGATTGTTCACCAGTTCGTCAGCTCGTGTTCAGTCTGCTCCACGCGTGGGGTCGATGGTGGCGGCTCCTCCCGCTTGACATATTCCGATATCGGCATATGATACGGACATGGCACGAGCCGCGACGACATCGGACGTCTTCAACGCCATCGCCGAGCCGCAGCGCCGGCAGATCCTGGTGCTGCTGCGGGCGGGCGAGCGGCCGGTGACCGAGGTGGCTCGGGAGCTACGGATGACCCAGCCGGGTGCGTCCAAACACCTACGCGTGCTCCGGGAGGTCGGACTGGTGCGAGACCGCAAAGCAGGCAAGCAACGCGTGTACGGCCTCGACGCCCGCGGGCTCCGACCGGTTCACGAGTGGACCGGTGGGTTCGAGCAGTTCTGGAACGAGAGCTTCGACCGGCTCGACGCGTACGTGCAAGACCTCAAGCAGACAAGGAACGAGGAGTAGCTGATGAGCGCGACTGGACAAGGAGCGCAGGCGCAATCCGCGACGGCCGAGCGCGAGATCGTGATCTCCCGGGTCATCAGTGCGCCGCGAGAGCTCGTGTTCGAAGCATTCACCGAGGTGCGGCACCTGTCGCAGTGGTGGGGACCGGAGGGGTTCACCACCAGCACGCGGCGCGTTCGAGTTCCGCGTCGGCGGCGAGTGGGAGTTCGTGATGCACGGACCGGACGGGACCGACTTCCAGGACTGGATCCTCTGGACCGAGATCGCCCCGCCGGAACGGATCGCGCTGCTGCACGGTGAATCCCGCGGCGACCCGAATGCCTTCGAGTCGGTGTTGACGTTCGCGCCCGAGGGCGCAGCGACGCGGATCGAGATGCGCAGCGTGTTCCCCACCAAGGAGCAGCGCGACGAGGTTGTCGAGAAGTACCACGTGATCGAGGGCGGCCAGCAGACGCTGAGCAAGCTCGCCGACTACGTCACCGAGATCATTCGAAAGGGAGTTGAGGACTGATGGCCGGGAAAGTTTTCTTCAGCGTGTCGATGTCGTTGGACGGGTTCATCGCGCCCGGGTCGCTCGGAGAGTTGATGGGCCAGCAGTGGATGGAACTGCAGGAGTGGCTCTTCGCGCAGCGGTTCTTCCGCGAGAACCTGAAGCTCGGCGAGGGCGGCGAGGAAGGACGCGAGAACGACATTGCGCGGGAGACGTTCGAGCGGACCGGCGTAAGCGTGATGGGCAAGCGCATGTTCGAAGCCGGCGAGCAGATGTGGCCGGAGGACGCGCCGTTTCACACTCCGGTGTTCGTCGTCACGCACGAGAAGCGTGACCCCTGGGCGCGCGCCGGAGGGACAACGTTCCACTTCGTCAACGACGGCATCGAGTCCGCACTCGACCAGGCCCGCGCGGCGGCCGGCGACCGCGACGTCCGCATCGCGGGTGGTGGTGCAACGATCCTGGAGTACGTGAACGCGGGCCTGATCGACGAGTTCTCGATCGCGCTCTCACCCGTGCTGTTCGGCTCCGGAATCCGCCTGTTCGAAGGCGTGGACGCCAGCCGCGTGGCCCTGGACCTGGTCAGCGCGGAGCCCTCACCACTGGCGACGCACCTGACCTACGCGGTCAGGCAGCGGTGACCCGTCCACCGCTGCCGGCGACGATCCGAGACCACCGGGTCGCGACCGCTCAGGCGTCGGACCCCTGCAACTCGAGACGAATCTGTGCTTCGACTTCGGAGAACTTGGCGAACGCCTTCTGTCGGTCCTCGTTGATCTAGGCGTAGAGATCGCCAGGGCTCTCTTCGCGCTCGAGTCGACCGTGGATCGTGTCGCCGTCGATCCAGAACTCTCTCTGCAGTTGCGAAAATTCGATGACCAGCCTCCCGACAACCGAGCTGCCGAAGGCGGAGATCCGACCATTTAGCTCGGCGAGATCGCCCTGGAGCAACGGTGGATCCTCGTGAATGCCGAATAGCGGGTACGCGCGTTCCATCGCCGACATCGCTTGGTGAAGGACTGTGAGCATCGCGCTGTAGGTCTGTGCTCGGCGCTCCTCGACGCGCTCGTCCCGACGCGCCCCTACTTCGCGCGCGTGAGATTCGCCCGCGGCCTTCGCCTGCTGCTTCTGAGCTTGGATCGGCGCATAGAGGCCGACCACCGACGACGCGACGATCGAGACGACGGCGATCACGAACGCGTAGACGTCCACCGATTCCGGTCCGATCTGGTGCGGTTGCTACATGCAAGCCGGGTGCGGGTTCCTCGCACACCAGTGAGCCAACCATCTCACCTGGTCATGTTCAGCGCGCTCGGAGGGAGTCGAACCCCCAACCTTCTGATCCGTAGGGCACTCAGCGAGTTGCGAGACCGGATGTCTCGTGCTCCGCAGTGCTCCTGATCAGGTACGTTACCGCTGTTGGGTCCAGTGCGTACACGTGAACCCGCCAGAACGATCGCAATCCGTTAGCAAACTCGTTAGCAGCGACCTCCGTTGAGGATGACGTCGCGCTCAGGCGACACCGCCCATGCGCGCCAGCTCCTGCATGACGTCGAGCAGCATTCGCCACCCGTCCGACGTCCGCGCGACGTGCCCCCGGAGCGCGTCTCGAGGTCGCAAGACGAGGCGAACCTCGATGGTCGCCTCGTCGTCCGACGCGAACTCGATCCGGTCCGTGTAGAACATGAAGGGCGCCGTGCTCGTCCAGCGTTCCTTCAGGCGTGAGTTGAGTCGCTCGGTCTCGGCGTCGATGACGAAGCGGGCCAAGAAGCCGTCGTCAAACGGCGACCACACCACGTCGAACAGCTGCGTGATCTCACGGACATCCGGGTCGTCCGCCGGTTTCCCCGACACGACGGGCGGAAGCCCGATCATGCGGTTATCGGCGTCGTCCGCCAGGTTGTCGAGAGCATCCGCGGCGCGCCGCGCACAGCTCCCACAGATTTCGGTTCCACCCGCGTTGGTTATGGCGGCGCCCGTCTCGTCGATGTCGCGCCCGCAGAACGAACACCAGGTTCCCGACCACGAAGTGTTCGCTCTGGTCGAGACGAAGCCATACCCGTAGGGCAGAGCGGCAGGCTCTTCGTCGTTGTACTGAATCCCCACCGGGACGCGAGAGAAGTACCACTCCTCGTCTTGCATCTGCTGTATCGCCTCGTGCACGTCCTGCACCAGACGCCGGCTGCTCTCGGGCTGATCGTCGCCGCACTGATGGACGGGCGCGCCGTTGAACCGAATCTCGACGCCACGCGCTGTTCCGAAGCCGTCCTCGTTGCGGCGCTTGACTCCAACCTCGAGCGAACTCGTGTGCATCGTGCTTTCGCCGGGGTCGTCGGGCGATGACGGCGGCCGACCTGTCGGCGGGTTCTCTTCGACTCGGACCGTCTCCCCGCACCGTGGGCAGATCATGACGCGAACGTGTTGCATCCCGTGATCGTACGAGCGGACCGAGCCAGTCGGTCGAGGCCTACAGGTCCAGCCGTTCGATGCGGTTCTCGTGCACCGCGTACATGAACGGACCCGGATCTGCGCACACCTCGGTGATCCGATCGAGACTGCGAAGAAAGCGCGTCGCCATCTCATCTGCCGCTAGATCCCGGCGCGCGAGGCAGAAGCATCGGACGCGGCACCGGATGATCGCCGCCTTCTCCGGCGGGTTGTATCGGACGCGACCGTCCTTCATGAACGCGACTTCGCCGCGGTCGCCGACGTCGGTCAGCCACTGCTCGTCGGAGACAGTCTCGTCGTTTGGAATTCCGTAACGCTCCGCGAGGGTCACGAGCCGGAGACCCGCGTCACGGAGGAGCTGCGGGACCTGGATTCGGCCGAGGCTGCGATCGATGAAGAGGTCAGGCAGCCCGGCGGGATGCGGCACGGAGCGCGTCCTCGATCTCGGCCGCCGGCACGCCGAACTCGGCGACGAGCGTCTCGATGTCGTCGCCAGCCCAGAAGCGATCGAGAACGTCGCTCAACCTCGCCGCACCACGCGCAAAGATCGGTTGCCCGAACGACCGCGTCGGATCCACAACCACCTCGGCGCGCTCGTACGCAGGAAGTCGAATCAACCGCGCGTAACCGTCGGCGGCGTAGTCGATCCGCTGCAGGTATTCGGCGATGACGTCACGGAATACGCGCTGACCGCTGCGAACCACCGTCAGCTCGTTCGCCGCTTCCGCCTCTTCGCTCGAAGCGTGCTGCGCGTAGTCGAAGAGAAGTTCCGCACCGTCGGTGTAGAGCGCCCGAGATGCCAGCGCGTGCTCGATGCCAATTTCGCGAGCAAGGACTTCGAGCGCGGGACGCACTCGCTGCAACGGCACGCCCGAGCGTCGAACAGCAGCAAGCACCATCCCCTCGGCGAGACCGACGAAGGGGACAGCTGGCTCGCGAGGCCCTGCCGCAAACGACGTCACGATTGGTGCGCCGGTCACGGCGTTGCGGCCGGGCGGTCGGCGGACGTAACCCTTGGCCCACGTCACGAACGTCGAGCGATGCACGTCGAGCGCGCGAGCGGCTTCTGCGAACGTGTAGAGCGGAACCTCGAATCGCATATCCGTGTCACGGGAGGTCTTCTTGACGGGCGTCGTCACGGCAACTCTCCTCCTCTAGTACAAACACGGGTCGGTTCACAACGATACGCGACCGGTACGACGACGACCGGCGATTGTGCGACGTGCGCCGGTATTGCGGCTCTCGCAGGCCACTCTCATGCCACAGCGAGCGCGAACGTCTCGAAGATGTCGGCCGGGATCGGGTTTTGCAGCTTCCAGGTGATCGCGATCGGTCGCTCACCTTCGTGCGACACGTAATCGGCCGGTCCGAGCAGGAGGTAGGGCGCGGTCGCGCCCCAGGCATCCTGCTTCGCCTCGCGCACGGCGAGCAGCATGCGCACACCATTAGTGCGCTGTTGCAGGTAGCGCTGGCCCTGCGCGGATGAAACGGTCGTCGAATGCTGCGTCTCCCAATGGAACAAGTCGCGGCTGAGCGCGAAGTCGCGGTACAGCGTCTGGGGCGAGTAATCCTTCTCGTTCTTGCGCAGAGTGATGAACAAGACCGAGGTCTGCGCGGGCTCGTGCCACCACGGTCCAGCTTGGTGCGAGTACCGGGCACCCGGCTCGAGTCGCCCGAATGCCGCGAGGATCTCGTCCCGCGCGTAGGTCCCTCCGAGGTGCAAGGGCACGTCAGAATCGGGCAATGGCACCGTCACCCGGCCTACGCGCGAGCGCAGTATTGCGATGGTCTCGCGAAGTTCATCGAGGAGTGCGGGCGACCGCCATACGGGATCCAAGGCGCTCGCGAGATTGTCGGGTGCGGCGCGCAAGCCCCACAAAGTCACGAGAAACATCCACGCCAACCGACGGTCGCGCTCGTTCTCGAGGGCAGGAGGCTCACCACGTTGGAGCCATTCCTGCATGCGATCGAGACGTTCGGTGTCGTCGAGGTGGTAGAGGGCGCGGACGCGCGCGGCAAGCGACTCCTCGTCCCCCGCGATTGGTCTTGTCTCGATACCTGCAGCCCGTCGAAGTGAGGACCAACCGCCGACCTTGCCGACGTCCTCGAGCTCGACGCCCGACTCGGCCAGAAAGACCGACAGCGACGGCGGTTCCTCCGCAGTAGTAGCCAGGATCTGGAGTTCCCGGCGCAGCGCAGGCGCGTTCGTGAGCACCGCGCTCTTCAGATGCTCGACGACCCATTCACGAGCCTGCCGTTCGAGCTCGATGTGACAGCCCGTCGGCAGAAACGGAAATTCAGCCTCCGTCGCGCCGACAAGATCGCGTCGGCTGATCCCGGTCAGCGCGCGCGCAGGCGCAGGTCGAAACGAAACTCGCGGCGATAGTTGGCCACGAAGTCGAGAACCGTGCACACCTCCTTGTTGTCGTGACGCCGCAAGCCGCGCCCGATCTGCTGCAGAAACACGGTGACCGACTCGGTCGGCCGCAAGAGAAGGATCGTGTCGACCTCGGGAATGTCGATGCCCTCGTTGAACACATCGCGGGTGAAGATCGCACAGAGCTCGCCGCGCTGCAGCCGGGCGACCAGCTCGTCGCGCATGAGCTCCGGCGTTTCCCCGCTAATCGCAACCGATGGGAGACCGCGCTCGTCGAAGAACCGGGCCATGTATTGCGCGTGCTCGATGGTCGCGGCAGAACGCGAGCGCCCGCATGCGGCGTGGCTCCGCAACGATTCGGGCCAGCTGCTGTACGACAAGGTGCGCACGGATGTCGTCACCGGTGTAGAGGCGCCCGAGATCGGCCGCCTGGTATTGCCCCGCTTCCCATCGGACCCCGGAAAGGTCGGTCGTGTCGGCGACACCGAAGTACTGAAAAGGAGCGAGGAGTTGGCGGTCGAGCGCGTGCCAGAGACGCATGTTGAACGCGGTGCGCCCATCGGTCCAGCGCCGGATGTCGAGCCCATCCGATCGTTCGGGCGTTGCGGTGAGCGCGAGCAGTATGCGGGGCTGCAAGTGGTCGAGGAGGCGTCGATACGTTGCGGCCTCCGCGTGATGAAACTCGTCGACGATGACGACATCGAACGCTTCGGCGTCGATGCTGGCTGGATCGTTGGCGTGCAACGTCTGGATCGACGCGAAGACGTGACGACCCTGCTCGGGTTTCTTTCCACCTACGTAGAGCTCGCCGAATGAGCCGTCGCTCAGCGCTTCCCGGAACGTTCGCAACGACTGAGTGAGGATTCGCTCGCGGTGAGCGACGAACAACAACGACGGATCGCCGCCGAGTCCGGCGCGCAGACGGCGATAGTCCAGAGCCGCGACGACCGTCTTGCCGGTGCCGGTCGGCGCGACGACGAGGTTGTGCCACGAATCATGATTGCGGCGCTCGGAGTCGAGTGCCTCGAGAATCTCTTCTTGGTACGGCCACGCGGTCAGGGTCAGCCCCGAGAGCAGTGTCCGTTCGTCAGCGCTGTCGCTGCGTCCGAGGGCAAGGTCGAGTCGATCGGCGTCACGGCCGGGGTCGTAACGCTCGAAATCGGAGGACGCCCAATAGGTGTCGAACGTCGCACGGATCTTGTCGAACAGTGCCGGTGACGCCGAGCTCGACAACCGGACGTTCCACTCCCGGCCGTCGAGCAACGCCGACCTCGTGATGTTCGACGACCCGACGTACGCCGTAGAGAAACCAGTGCGGCGGTGGAAGATCCAGGCCTTCGCGTGCAGACGCGTCATCGCGGTGTCATACGACACACGGACCTCAACGCCGAGCTCCGCGAGTCGGTCAAGCGCAACCCGTTCAGTCGACCCGGTGTACGTCGTCGTGAGCAGACGGACCGGAACGTCGTTGCGACGAGCTTCCTCCAGCGCATCGAACAGGAGGCGTACGCCGTACCAGCGTACGAACGCAACGATGAGATCAATCTGGTCGGCGGACGCAATCTCTTTCTTCAATTCCGCGGCGAGATGCGGCTCGCCGCGACCGTTGACCAGGAGGTCGTGGGTCGAGAGGGGAATCTCTGGTCGCTCCGCAAGCCGGCGCAGCCCAAGCGCGTCGATCGTCGGAATTCCGACGAGCAAGCGAGGAGGTTCCTCGACCTCTTCGTCCGCCCGACCGAGCGCAGCCACGAGCTCGGCGACGAGCCGCGCGCGCTCCGCCTCGTCGACTTCGGAAAGGTGCGCGGCGAGCACGTCGCCGACGTGCTGCGCGAATCTGTGCGGCTGGTCGGCGTCATCGAGTCCGGCCAGCTCGGGATCGAGACCGATGAGGTCCCGCGCCAACCGTCGCGTGAACACCGCGTCGTAAAGACCCGGCACCCCGTCGCTGCCCACCGTCACCCTCGGAGGCTAGGACGGCTCGAGTCGAAACTGTTTGACGCAGCGCCGATGGTTGCCTCCGGTGGTGCTTGACGTTGCAGCGAGTATCGGGGCTGGGTTCGTCGAGTTGGGCGCGTCGAAACGCCCGGGGAATATTCGGCTCGCGTGTTACGTTGGACCGGTTACACGACGTTCATGTCCTGACGGGACAGCGTCGCCCATCGCCTTCAGCTGGAGGCGAGACCGATGCCGGCTCGCATATGTGGGACCGGTGGTCGGGGCGAGGTAAACCCGTCGGCGCCGAGCTTGGCCGGGATCCGGTCGAACGAGGTAGCGGCCCTCCGGGGCGGGATCTAGGCGCCGATCCCGCAATCCCACAACCGGAGGAAGCCCTATGCGGACCAAGCCGTCCCCTGGCGAGCCGTTCCCGCCCGTCAACGATCCCGCCCATCGCGCCCGTATCGTTGCCGCGCTCCTCGCCACACCAGACGTAACGCTCGCGCCCGAGGCGGCAGAAGCACTCGCCTCGATGATCACGGACCGCGCCGTGGATCTCGTCGGACGAGCGAAGAACGGAGAGGCGCGTATCCGATCAGAGCGCTTGCGTCGGAGAGACGTCGGCGACGATGAGTGGGTGCTGGAGTTCGAGTGCCGGCCGACCTTCAACGTGCCTTGGTGGCACAACACGCGCGTCGAGCACAGGTGGGCTGACCCCGGCGCGCCGCGTCGGCCGTGGCCGACACCGCTCCCGACCGCTTCGGGCTCTCCGACAGCGTCGCTCATGTCTCGGTTCGACTCCACGGCCCACATGTTCGAGGTCCTCGGCTTCGCGAACACGATGCTCGACAGTGCGAACAGCGATGCGACGCGCGGCTATTCGCTCGAGGCAGACCTCGCCCGCAACGGGCAGGAACGAGCCGGAGTCGCGGTCATTCACGCCACGGCCTGGCCCGGCGTCGAGGGCCACGACGTAGTGCGGTACGCCCTCGCGAATGTGCTCGGCAACAGCCGCGCCCAGGCGCGTCTGAATCTGCTCGGCATCTCGTGGGAGGAGGCGATGTTCGGGCTACGCGCGGCGACGCTGCGCGCTGCCCGACCCGGGAAGGAGCTGCCGTCCGAGAGGACGGAGTCGGGCGACTTCGTAGTCATCCAGGACCAAGCAGAAGCATGGAACAAGCTTGCAGCCGTGTACGAGGTGCTCAACGATCTCACGGATAACGACTCGGTCGAACACGGCTACGAGCGCGTGCTCGAGCAGGTGCAACTCGAAGGCGCGGCGCTCGTGGCGGATGCGAAGTGCCGCGTGGTCGTCGGAGTGTCCGATACAACCCGAGTGCTGGAGCTTGTGCAGAAGTGCAACCTGCGAGATCATCTCCGCGGCAACCAGGAGCTCGAGGCCGAAGCCCGGTACCTCGCGATGGGCGCCGAAGTGATCGACGCATACGCGCGGACCCAGCGCATCGGTGCCGGCCTCGCCCCCGCCCTTTCGGGAGCCGTGCCGCCGGATGTTCTCGCGCCCGGGGCGTCGCTGGATGATGCTGAAGGAGCGCGACGCGTCAAGCTCGTCCAGATGCTCTTCCCGACCAACGACGCTGACCGTCGACTCGTCTCGGCTGCACTCGGCGAACCCACCCGCAAGGGTGACCTGCGCTCTCCGGACGCCGAGCTTCGCTCGCGGGTGCTGACGGCTGTCGTGTCACGCGGGCGGCTCAACAGCCGCGTCGGTGAAGTGTTCTCCGTCAAGGATACGAAGGACGGCGCCGCATCCCTCGGCCTACCGCTCTCCGAACTCGTCGCGGAAGCGACGCAAGATCCCGCCGGCCCCGCCGCCGACGAGCTGCTCGGTTTCCACGCGGTGGTGCTCCTCGCCGAGATGGGGCTGTATGAGGCTGATCGAGGCTCGATCGGAGAGGGTCGTCGAATTCCCGCCAACGTCACCCGAGCACTAGTCGGAAGTCGCGCACGCGCCGTCGCTCTCGTGTCCGAGATTCTGGCGGCACAGAGGGAGGGTCGTTCGCCACGGAAGCTCGACGAGACGGGTGCGGTTGAGGACGGCAGTGTCGCGAACAAGGACTGGTTCGACGACGCGTTCCCGAAGAACGCGCGAGTGCCCGCCGCGCCGCCGGCTATCGAGTTGGCGGTGACGCCAGCACAGGAGCTGCGCGACGCGAAGACCGACGCGGTCGCCTTGCTGGCGTCAGACTTCGCAGACGTAGTCGACGACTTCGCCGGACGAGTCGACGCCATCATCGGCCTGTGCGAGGCGCACGGCTTCACCCTCGACCCGGATTGGGTCGCAGAGTTCAACACGGAGTGCTCCAAGGCGCGTATCCGTCTCAGCGAAGCGAACCGTGCAGACGATCTCGTAGGCCTACAGGGGTCGTCTTGATTCCCGTCGGCCCGCAGCTCACTTCCGGTCGACTCTTCGCAAGCCGAACGTGCGCGGGTGAATGGTGGGTCGACACGCTTGGTCCCCTGCCGGTAGATGACGTCAACTGTCTGGACGTGATCACGGGGATCTATTTCTTGCTGTCCGCGGACGACCGCATCATTCGGTGCGGGCAAGCGAGTCGCGATGACGGCGTCGCCGGCCGAATCCGCGAACACCTCCGTGTCGACGTTCATCGGGAGATCGTGCGGAACGTGGCGGTCCTTGTTCTCGACGACTTCTGCCCACCCGATGAACTAAGTCGCGTCGAGGGAGATATCGCCGACGCCCTACGCCTACGGGCCTCAATGCGCGGTCTTCGGTGGCCTCGGTCGAGGCACGTCTACCCGGGGAGCCCCAGAAAGGATCGAACCGCGGGGTCCGCATCGAGTGTGCCGCGGCGGTGACAGGTCATCGGTCCGATGGTTCGAGTTCAAGGGTTCGGCATCCGTTCACGCAGCAGCCGCGCCTCACCGGTGCCGGTCGGCACCCGAATCGCCGCACTCTCTACGTGGTTGCGCGCCGAGGACTCCGAGGCCTCTCAGATTTCCGAGGCAGCTCGCATCACAGGAGTGATAGCAGCACGTCGTTTTGCTACAGGACGGTTGCGCCCTCGAACGTGAAGTCCTCGACGCCCTCGTACTCCGGGTTCACGATGGCATGGAAGGTGACCTCAACCTCGAGGTCGAACAGCACGGATGAGTAGTGCGTGTTGAAGTCCGCCTCGTAGACGCGGACCTCGCCCGCTTCCTCTGCCGACATGGCTTCACCCTTGGCCATGAGGGCCTCCACGGTAAGTGTCCCGCTCGTCGTCACGTTGCACGCCAGGGTGCCCGCCTCGTATTCCTCGATAACTTCGACAACAGTGGAGGCGTCGTCAACGTCGAACCCGTCCACGAAGGGCTCACTCATCCCCTGAGCCAGATCGAAGTCGACGAAGATGCCGCTCGTTGCTTGGTTGTTGCGCGGACGGATCGTCTCGCCAATGAGCCGGTCGCACTCGGACTGCGGAGCCCCTTTGAGGAGTTCCTTAACCGACTGCGGCTCGAAGTCGTCCCACTCGCCATCGCTATTGAGATCGTCGCCGGGCCCTCGGGTGCCAGCACCGCCGGCACCAGTGACGCGGCGGGCCGCCGTATAGGAAACGCCTGTTGCTCGCGCGTGCGCTCGGGCAACTTGCTTCGCCTGCTTGTTCCTGGTCATGACCGCTCCGTCCGACCGTGTCCCACGTCCACAGTCACGCGAAAAGGCATATGACCGTGCGCGTACGAGTCAGCGACCCTTGTCCTTCGAAGCCATTTCGACGTGGGCGATCAAGCTCGGAGGCCGGCTGGTACGACAGCCGAGGCGAGGATATCGCATCGCCTCTTGGCGAGCCAGACGCCGATATGCGATCACAAAACCACAAAGCTGCCACCGCGCGCGGATCGTGACACAAGGGGAGCCGAAGCCGACTGCGACGAGGCCGACCGGGTCTGGGGCTGCGATCCGTCGGAAGTCAGTCGGAGTTGCTGGAAAGGCCCACCGCAAGCGCCTGCGTCATGTGGTCGTAGTGGAGGTCGAGAGTGAATCCGAGGTCGAGCAGCTGCCGCATTTCCGTGTAGCAGTCCGAGGCGACATGGCCCACGACGGCAGCGCCAACGAGCACTTGCAGCGGCTCCGGTTCCGATGCTTCGGGGTCGAGCCGCAACGTCGCTGCGCCGGAGGTTGCCGCACCGGTTCCGGAGACCGCCACGGACTCGGTGGATCCTTCCAGTACATCGGTCATGATTTTGGGCGCGCGCCCTACATACGTCAGAAGGTCCCGGAGCTCAGCGGGATACGCGCCGAACTGATCTCTCCACGCTTGCAGACCCATCGCAGTAACGGTCGACCGCAGATCATCGACCTGCGGTCCGAGCTCAGCTGCGACAGCCTGTGCGAGTCGCCGCGATCTCACGCCACCAGCCATGAGTTCAATCGCCGTCGGTGTGCCCGCCCCGAAATGGATATGCGACGTGATCGACGTCGGCACGACGATGTCGGAGCCGACTGCCTGGAGTTCCTCGTTGATCCACTCGATCAGCGAACCCAATGCCCACGGCAAATGGTGCTCGAACACAGTGGATGTGAACTCGCTCAATGCCTCCGCTCGGTAGTCGACGTTCGCTATATCTTCCAGAAACTCCGTCCCGAGCGCTTCGAGTTCATCGCCCGCTACCCATCGCTGCAGCAGCGCTACCAGATCAACGTCGATCCTGTTAGCGGCGGGCGCAGTGCGGTACGGCCGAAACCCGCGAATTCGGTTCTCCGGCAGCGCAAGCAGCTGACCGAGTCGTCCGCCGCCAAGGAGTGTCGAGATCCATTCGAGAATGCTCGCCGGTTGCGACGCCGCGACTGCGTCAATCGCAGCGTCGCGAACTGCATCGAGCGCAGCGGCACCGACGAGCGACGCGCCGGACTGTGCGTACCGTCGGCGAGTCGCGGGCGGCGTCGCGTCGTAACTTTGCTTGGCGGATTGGACGAGGTTCCGCCATCGCTGTCGGAGATTTTCGTCGGCTTGGGCCCACGCAAGAGATGACTCGACCACACTCATGATCGCGTCGAGATCCGGCTCAGCGCCGAACGCTCCGAGGAGCTCAGCGAGGTGCCATACGAACGAGCAAAACTCGTTCGTCGACGTGCCAGTGTCGTGCAGAGCCGCGTCAACCCCCGCAGCGACGAGCAACTCGAATGCGGCCAGGTCCTCCAGAGCCTCGTCTGCAACGAGCGATGAGCGAAGGGGGAGATCGGCGCCCTCTTGCCGAAGCTGATCGAACATTGCCGGGCGGAACGACTCATGGCGCACGAGAAATAGCCACGCCTCAGTCTCTCGACACGCGCGGCCCGCACGCCCGAGGGCATTGATCAAGCGCGGAGCGTCGATGATCTCGACGAACTTGTCGCCGCGCCCGTAGCCCGTGCTCGCGATGACGACGGCCTTGAACGGGAGGTTCACGCCCTCGGTCAGTGTTGCCGTGGCGACGAGACAACGAATCTGACGGGCCCGCGCCGAGTCTTCGATCTCGGCTTGGACGTCCGTGGGAAGAGCGCCGTGATGGTACGCGACACCCTTGCGAATCAGCTGCGGCAGCACGTGCTCGTCGCCGACGCGCGCTCGCACCCGGTCGGCGAGTACGACCAACTCGGGAGCGGGTGGCAGCAGTTCGGCAACTGACGACGCGAGTTTGCGAGCGTCCTCGCGCGTCGCGACGATCACGAGTGTCGGCGTCTTGCGACCATCGACCAGGTGATGAATAAGCGGGACGACGCGATCCAGCTGTGATGTTGTCCCATCGTCCGTCGCAGTTCCGCCCGCTCTTGTTTTCCGGAAGACGTGCACCCCGACCGGCTCGGTGAACCTGCGGTGAACCACCTTGTCGCTTGATTGACGGAGATGGATCTTGCCAACGACTGGTACCCGTCGTCGCTCGAGTCGTGTGCCGACCTGGGGCTCGACGATCGTGTGGCTTGGGTCTTGGTCGAATTCGGTCGTGTACAGCGCGTACAGCCGGCGGGGTCCCCGCCAGTCGTCCGACTTGATGAGCGGATGCTGATCTGTCGTCAGCCAACTGATGACGTGTGCACCTGCACCCATAGCCGCTGAGACGAGCACGAGACGGTGCTGCGTCTCTCGGGTCAGATGGTGCACCAGAGTCAACGCCTCCTCAAGTCCCCAACCGCGTTCGCGCTCTGCGAGCAGATGCGCTTCGTCAATCACGAACAAGCTGAAGCGTCCGAGCAGGTCGTCGGGCGCGAACCGGAGCAGACCAGAGAAGCGCTCTGGCGTCATTACGACGACGCGCCCCGTCGCGGGAACCATCGGTCCCGAACCGAGCGGCCCCGCGTCGACGACCGTGGTGCGGAGAAGCCTCAGTCGGGGGGCCAACGCGTCCTGGATCTCTCGACACAAGCTGTGCGTTGGAGCGACGACGCATACGTCGCCGGTCGACGTCTGGATGTGGCTAAGAATCATGACCTGGGATACGAGGGTCTTCCCTGCGCTGGTGGGGAATGCGAGCACCTGCCGCCGAGTCGCAGGGTCGAGTGGAGACGGGTCGCTGCGCAGAAACGCCTCTTGAGGTGGCCAGAAAAGCAGCACTGCAGGGTCAGATAGGACGAGCGCACGGGCGGTCGGCGACTTGTCGGGGGGAAGGACGGCCCAGACGGACGACGCGGCGAGGTCGTTTCCGAGGTCAGAGAGAAGAGCGGCGACCCAGCGTGAATCGGTGTCCTCGGGGCCGCCCGGCACCCGGAGCGCGCGCCGAAACTGTTCCGACGCGTTTTCGAGTGCTGCCGCGTTACCGGTGAACAAGTACGTATAAAGGTGTTCGATGCCGGCGATCGTCGCAAGGGCAGGCGCGTGCGGTGAGCTGTCCGGGTCGGCGGGCGCACCATCCGACTGTGCCGACAAGGCGAACCGGTCCTGTGCCCAGGCGGCGATCGTTTCACGGAGCCGGCGACGATCGAGACCGAGCAGGATGGCAGCGGCGTACAGGGATGCGCGTCCGGGATGTGTCACTACCGACGGGATCGGACCGGGAAGCTGAGAGGCCAACGCAGTTGCGTTTGGTGCGAGGTCGCCGATGAGATAGCCGAACTCGGCAGCGACTGCGTACCGGAGCTGCTCGTCGCCCGTGAGTTCAGCACCGCCTCCCTGCAGAAACACGTCGAAGATGTGGGCCGAGACCCGGCCCACCTGTTGACGGCGAACGGCATCGCTGGAATCTGAACGCGCCCCCGCAATCGAGTGCAGGTACCAACCGGAGATGAGAAGCCGCTCGTGATCGGTCGTAGCGCCGAGGAACAGGTCGATCTCCGCTTGCGCAAGCAGGTCGCCAAGTTCTTGGGGCGTCGGCAGTCGTTCGTGAGTCCCCAGCGCCTCGCTCAGGAGCTGCGCGTTTAGGGCCCTGTCCATAGCCCAGCCCCTTTCCACAGCAGCCTGCACACGATTTGCCTGAAGTCCACCAACGGTCCGAGGAGAGTCAGGTGTCCGGCCTTGTTCGCGTTCGGGAGATCGAACCGAGCGGCGAGCTGAGCGAAGCAGGTCTGGGCTGCCGGGGCGTCATGCGTAGTCACGGCCACGCCTACGCCTGCGCGCGGATTGTTGTTCACCCACAGTTCGGGCATCGAGGCGACGAACGTCGCCAAGTCCTCATCGTCGACGGATCGCGAAACGGTGTTCGTGTAACGGGCAAGGTAAGACGCAGCGCGGACTTCCAGTTGGTCTGCGGCCTCTGCTACAACCGCTGTCGTCGTCTTGGTCAAGGAACTGAGCCCCTTAGATTCCCACAGGCGGAATGCCGGCCCCGTGTCTGGCACGTAGATGGCGAGTTTGTCGCCACCCTTGTCCGTGGCGCTCCAGTCGTGACCCTCGATGATCGCGGGAGTGCCGAGGCCGTGGTCGACGTCCCACAACAGCTCGTGCAGAACCGACTCCGCGAGCAGGCCGAAGAAGTGGAACTCGTTCGCAGGTTCGGTCGGCGTCCCGACGTCGACAAGCAGTCCATGGACCTGCATCAGGTCCAAGTGAGCGGCGGACACTGGCAAGTCGACAGTTCCCGTCGCAGCTCCGAACCAGTCAGCGAAAAGGTCCGGTCGCGTTGCCAGCTTACGAGCGGCGATTCCGACAGCCAGCCGCCACGCCACGCCGTCTCGCTCAGCCGGAAGGACCCGGCAACGCCAGGCGCTTATCCCGTCCTCGTCGGTCAGGGTCACCTCGCACAAGGCGTCAAGGCCCGGAAACCACGCGCGCACCCAGTCGGTGGTGATCCGCTGCTCGGGGTCGATCCACGGCATGATCACATAGTGCCGCCGGGACACCAGGGTCGCGCGCCGCTACCCGGGTCCGGGTCTGGTCGGGCGTTGCGGGAACACCAGAGGAAACGACGTTGCGGACGCGCAGAGCCGGTATTTCGGTCGATGCGCTGCGACGTCATCCCGCGTGCGCGACAGCCCATGCCTCGACGAGGACACCAATCCATCGGCTCAGCGTGCAATGCGCTTCGGTCGCGTCAGCACGCGTCGTGCGCCACATCTCATCTGCGACATCCACGCGAGTGTGCTGATTTGCTCTCCTACCCCTACCGGTCCGAGTCCAACGCGGCCCGGCCGCAGTTGGAGCGGTACCCGGGACCCGAGGCATATCGGCGACAATCTCACCGATCAACGTTGCCATCGTGCTCCCGCGCCGGATGGCCTCCGCCTTGACCGCTCGGTACGCAGCGGGGTCGACCTCGATCGCGAGGGCGTGCATGCCGGTTCGCTTGTCGACGCGAGCTGCCTCTGTCCGTCGGCGTTCGGCGTAGCGCTCGCGCGCCAGCGCGTTCTTGTGGCGGCGCTGCTTCTCGTGTCGGCGGTCATCCTCGATTCGAGCGCGCGCGGTCGCCGCTCTCGTCGCGGCGCCGCGTGCCTGCTCCGTACGGCGCATCAGTTCGATGGCCCGGGCGAGGAACTCCTCTTCCTGTACCTGCCATCGCTCGGCGGTCTCGGCTGCGCGTTCGAGCCACTCGATCTCCCGTGCCGCGGCGCGCTCCGGGTCCGACGAGCGGTGCACGCCCGCGAGAAGTTCGGCCGCGCGCGTTTCACGCTGCTTGCCGCTCATGACGCGCCGCCGTTGTTGACGTCAGCTGGTTCCGCTAGCGGAACCGGCAAGTCTGTGGCGATCTTGAAAGGGGTGAAGTGTTGAGCGCGTGCGCTACCGGCGACGGCTGCGAAAGCGGTGATGTGCAGACTGCATCGTGATACCGAACGCAGTACCGATGACTTGATACGTGAGCCGGTGGCGATGGCGATCGGAGCGGACAAGCTCGTTGACGAACTCGTGGGCGACGATGCCGGCACGAGTGACGAACAACGCGAGCGCCAACGGCTTATCCAGACTGATCCCGCATTCGCGTGCCGCGGCGAGCAGAGCTCGTCGCACAGCCGTCTTCTCGTCTTCTGAGGGCGGGTCGATGCGCATGGGCGCGCTCCTTGGTCGTGGGACCGTGAGGGAGCGCTACGGCGGACTCCGAGCCAATCTCCAGTCTGCCCGCTCACAGGCGCTGCTCGCCGACCGTGGGCTCTTGCTCCCCGCTCGGCGTCGTGCCGAGGAGCGCGTCGATCGCGGTCTTGGCGATCACCACGCGACGGCCGAGCGTGAGCGCCGGGATCTCGCCCCTTCGGACGCATTCGTACGCGCTGGATCGGGAGATGCCGAGTAGTTCGGCAACCTCGGGGACGGTGTAGGTGAGACGTGCTGACATGTGAGCCTCCTGGCTGTTGGGTTCACTACGGATAAGCGCGCTGGAGATCGAAAACGCGACACGCGACGCGGCAGATCGAGCCTCGAATTCGCTCGGTGCAGACGTCGGTGCAGACCTACCGTGCAGACGCGCGTTAAGGGTCGACCGGCGCCGTACCGCCGCGAGTCGCGTTGTCAACTGCGTGTCAACCGTCGCCGAGGATCATCTCGCCGAGCTTCTCCGCCGCTTCCGCCTGCAGGCCGGGGATGACATGGCTGTACAGGTCGAGCGTGATCGAGATGCTCGAGTGACCGAGACGTTCGCTCACGACCTTCGGATGCACGCCGGCCACCAGCATGAGACTCGCCGACGTGTGCCGCAGATCGTGCAACCTCACCTTCGGCAGACCCGCCGACGCGACCAGCCGACCGAACAGCACCGTGATCCGTTCGGGATGCACCGGGAGTCCGTCCTCGCTGGTAAACACGTAGCCGGTGTCGGTCCACGCCGCCCCCCAGGCGAGTCGGTCCTCGAGCTGGCGCCGGCGGTGCACGCGCAGCACGGCGACAACGCGCGCGTCGAGACTGATCGTGCGCCGGCTCGATCGCGTCTTCGGATCAGACTCGTGCACGAGGTACGACACGCTCACCCGCGACCGGCGCACCGCAAGCACACCCGCGTCTAGGTCGACATCCACCCACCGCAGGCCGGCGAGCTCGCCGCGGCGCATCCCGGTCGCGAGCACCAACACCCACAACGCGTACAGGCGATCTTCAAGCACGACACCGAGGAACCGCCGCGCCTCATCCGGACTCCACGCCCGCATCTCCGGCGGGTCATGCCGAGGCGGCTTCACCCCCAATAGCGGGCTCCGCACCAGCAGACCCCAGAGCACCGCGTCGTTCAGCGCCTTGCGCAAGACTCGATGCACCACCGCGACCGTCGCCGGCGAGAGCTCGGCGCGCCGCCGACGCCCACCGTTCGCGAGCAGCTCGGCGTACAGACTCCTGATGAGAAGTGCGTTGAGGTCGACGAGCTTCACCCGGCCCAGCCGAGGCTTGACGTACCACTCCACCACCTCGCGATAGCTCTTCGCGGTCGACGGCTTCAGGGACGGCACATGCCCGAGGAGCCACTCGTCGAAATACGCGCCGACCGTCAGGTGACCCGCATCGGCGACCTCGCCCGCGCCGACCGCGGCCAACGCTCGGCCCAGACCCGTCTCCGCCTCGCGCTTGGTCGCGAATCCGCCCTTCCACCGCTGGCGCCGGCGACCCGAGACCGGATCGCGACCCACGTCGACGACGTAACTCCACGTCTTCCCGCGCTTGACGACGCTGCCTCGCATCCGCTCCTCCACAAGGGATAAGCGCACTGCGAGAACTCAACGCGACGGGTGACCTGCGGACCAGTTGTTAGCAACCGTTAGCAAGCAGGCCGGGAGAGGGCAGGTCCCGGAACCGCAAAACGGTCCTGACCTGCACAACTTCAGCGCGCTCGGAGGGAGTCGAACCCCCAACCTTCTGATCCGTAGTCAGATGCTCTATCCATTGAGCTACGAGCGCTGGAGCGGTCCAGTGTAGACCCGGGCCGTTCCCAGTTCCCGGGCTCAGCTAATCGTCGTCGTCGTCATCCAGATCGTCATCGTCGTCGTCTTCCTCGTCGACGAGATAGCTGTACGCCTTCGCCAACGCCAGGACCTCGTGCGCGTCGGCGCTGACCGTGTGGTAGGCGATGCGTTCCAGCAGCGCGTCGCGGACCTCTTCGGCAGTTGCCATGGTGTTCCTCCTCGCCGGGGCCTGGGCCGGATCGGACGTTAGATCGCCCAGACCGGGAATCGTGTGAAATGCGACGCCGGAGTGCGGCCAATTACTCCAGGATCGCCCCGACCGGCCGATTTCCAGGTGTGGTCTCCGACGAGCATTTCGACGTCATCACGCAATCGGGCGAAAACATCGAGCTCGGCGGCTCCAACGCGCAGGAGATCGAGGCTCGGCTCCAGCAGATCCTGGAATCGATGCGGGTCAGTCCCGGGGACGACGACAACCCCGCCGAAGGCGACGGCCTCGAGGCCGGCCCGGGTGCCGGAAGTGAGCTCGCCGACGCGGGTTCCGACCAGGCACCCGTCGGATTCCCCCCGTTCATGCGCCTCCCGTCGCAGACGCACTCCGTCACCCGCCTCGGCCAGGCGATGGTCGAGCGCGGCCTGATCACCCAGGACGACCTCGACAATGCGCTCGAGCACCAGCGCACGACCCGCAAGCGCCTCGGTGAATCACTGATCGACATCGGCGCGGTCACGAGCTTCCAACTCTCCCAAGCCCTCGCCGATCACCTCGGCGTCCCGTTCGTCGACCTCGAGACCCACCCGCCCGACATCCTGCTCGCGGGCATGATCCCCGAAGAGGTCGCGCGCCGCTACTGCGCGCTACCGGTCGAGCGTTGGAGCGGCCAGGTCGTCGTCGCGATGGCCAACCCCAACGATGTGTTCGCGCTCGACGACATCCGCGTGCTCACCGGGCAGTCAATCCTCGCCGCGCTCGCGGACACCGGCCACCTTCTCGCCGCGATCGAAGACGCCTACTCGCGCTCCGACCTGATCGAGAGCAGCCTCGACGACGCGGCCGACGACTACGACGTCGAAGCCGAGATGGGCAGCGGAACGCTCGTCGACGACGCGCCGGTCGTGAAGCTCGTCAACGCGCTGCTCGAAAAGGCCGTCGCCGACCGCGCGTCCGACCTCCACATCGAGCCCGCGTCGCGCAGCGTCATGATCCGCATGCGCATCGACGGCATCCTGCACGACACCTCCGAAGCGCCGCTCAACGTCTTGCGCCCGATGGTCAGCCGGCTCAAGGTCATGGGCAGCCTCGACATCTCCCAGAACCGCCTGCCCCAAGACGGCCGGTTCTCGCTCACCGTGCAAGGCCGCCCGATCGACGTGCGTATCGCGACCGTGCCGACGGCCGCGGGCGAGTCGGTCGTGCTCCGACTGCTCGACCCGGTACGCGGTGCGATGGACCTCTCGAGCCTCGGGCTCTCGCAATACGAGGCCGACCGTTTCGTCACCGCGTTCCACGCGCCGCAGGGTGCGATCTTCGTCACCGGCCCGACCGGTTCGGGAAAGTCGTCGACGTTGTACGCGCTGCTGTCGTCGGTGAACACGCGCGACAAGAGCATCGTGTCGGTGGAAGACCCGGTCGAGTATCGCCTCGACGGCGTGAAGCAGATCCAGATCAACTCGCGCGCGGGCATGACCTTCCCGAGCGCGCTGCGTTCCACGTTGCGCGCCGACCCCGACGTCATTCTCGTCGGCGAGGTCCGCGACGCGGAGACCGCACGTATCGCCGCCGACGCGTCGATCACCGGTCACCTCGTGCTCTCGACCCTCCACGCAACGCGTTCCGCGGCCGCGCCGATTCGCCTCATCGACATGGGCGTCGAGCCGTACCTCGTTGCATCTGCGGTCTCGTGCATCGCCGCGCAACGGCTCGCCCGCAAGCTCTGCGACACCTGCGCGGCGCCGATCGAGGATCCCGACATCGCCCAGCTGCAACGCCTCGGCGCAACCGACGCGCTCCTGGCCGAGGGAGTGCACATTCGCTCGGCCGTGGGCTGTGCGAACTGCCGCAAGACCGGCTACCGGGGCCGGGCGCCGATCTTCGAGATCATGCCCGTGACCGAAGACATCACGCGCCTCATCGTCGAACGCGCACCGAGCGGCGACATCGAGCGCATCGCCGTGGAGCAGGGCATGGACACGTTGCGCACCGCGGCTCTCCGCCGCGTGCTCCGCGGCGACCTCAGCATCGAAGAGATGGCGCGCGTCGTTTCGTAGTCGCGCGTTTCCCAGTGACGCGTGACACGTCTCTGGATCAGACGGTGAAGTACACGAGACAGAACGCGCCGAAGATCAGGCAGTAGATACCGAACGGCGTGAGGCTCTTCGTCTCGAAGTAACGGACGAGGAATTTCGTCGACAGGTATGCCGCAACTCCGGCCACGACCGCGCCGACGAACGCCTGCGACCGGATGCCGTCGCCGAGGTGCCCCGTGAGATCGGGGACCTTGTAGAGACCCGCGGCGAGGATGATCGGCGTGGCCAAGAGGAACGCGAAGCGGGCCGCGTCTTCATGATCGAGACCGCGCATGAGACCGCCGACCATCGTGATCCCCGACCGGCTGATCCCCGCGAACAGCGCGCCGATCTGCGTGCACCCGATGAAGAACGCCTCGGGATACGTCAGCGTCTCCAGCTTCCGCCCACCGGTGGATCCGTCGCCGCGGTAACCGACGCTGCTCGCGACGCGCCGCCGCAACGCTTCGCCGGCCAACAGGATCACACCGTTGACCATCAAGAAGATGGCGGCAGCAATCGGTTTGGCGAAGACCACCCGCAGCTCGTGTTCGAACACGATGCCGAAGAGACCGGCGGGAATGGTCGCGACGATCAACAGCAGACCGAGCTTGGCGTCGGGCGTGGTGACGCGCCGTTCCTCGCGCTACTGAACAAGCCGCCGATGATCTTGACCCAGTCGGCAGCGGTAGTAGATCAACAACGCGACCGCGGTACCGACGTGCAACGCGACGAGGAACGCTAGGTAGAACGACTCCTTCGCTTGCGCCTTGACGAGATCGTCCCATCCGATCAGTCCCGGGATGAGCACGGAGTGACCGAGGCTCGACACCGGGAACAACTCGGTGACGCCTTGGAACAGGCCGATCACGATGGCGCGGAAGAAGGAGAGCATGACTCAATAGCCTCGCACGATTGCGCGCCGATCACGGACCTCGGCGCACGCCCTCGATGTGAACAAAGCGTGGATGGGAACGGCCGTGGCCCAAACGCCGCGCCCACGTGGTCGGTAGCGCCTTGGCTTCCGCGGCGGTCAGGTAGCGAGCAGGCCCCAGATCGATTCCCGCCCGCCGAAATTCCGGCTCGACCTTTTCGGCCACGTATTCCGGCGTCGGAATCGGTAGTGCTTCGTAGCGCGCGGGTGTCGAGTCGATCCAGATCTCGCCATTGAGGGTGATGCGTACGAGTGCACTCGGCCGGGCGATGGCCGCGATGCCGGCGACCACCTCGGTCGCGCGCGAGCACGATGCCTTCGAGCAACGCACCCCACGGCAGCAACACGTCGACTTCGTCCGCGATGCCGTGCAACTCCGCGGGCAACGTCTCGACCGCGGCGCGCATCAACACGAGATTGGCGCGGCCGCCGCGCGCCGGCTTGCGCGACGCCTTGTACGCGATCTCCCCCATCGGCACGTCGAGCGCGTCGAGACCGATCACCAACCAGTCGGGATGATCCGACGCGAGGTGATACGCGAAGCGCGCATCGCCGGTGCCGACATCGACCGCACACTTCTCGTGCGTGGCGCGTAGCGCTTCGAGCTCGGCCGGCGGCATGGGCGCGGTGCGTCCTTTGCCGACGACGCGCGTGAGCGTCACCGGCGGGCGGCGAGCGCGAGCACGCGTGCGTAGGCCGCCTTGTGGCTGACTCCCGGCAACTCCGACAGCGACTTGGCGATCGTCTTCGCGGTCACACCCTGTTCCAGCAACGCGCGGATGAATCGGTCGAGCTGCTCCGCGCCGACCTCGTCGTCTTCGCCCGCGAGCGGCGCGGACCACCGGGCGGTGCGGCAACGATCGTGAATTCGCCGCGGGCTTCGTCGGCGTCGGCCAGCTCGGCCGCGAGCTCCGTTGCGCTTCCCCGGCGGAACTCCTCGAACACCTTGGTGACCTCGCGCCCGATGCAGAGCTGCCACTCGGGTACCACCGCGGCCAGATCCGCGAGCAGGCCACCAACCCGGCGGGGGGCTTCGTGCACGACGAACGCATCACCCTGCTCGCTCAGGCGCCGGATCTCCGCCTGGCGCGCTGCCGATCGGCGCGGGAGAAATCCCGCGTAGGTGAACCGATCCACCGCGAGTCCCGACGCGCTCAACACCGCGAGCAACGACGACGCGCCCGGCACCGGGCTCACCGCGTACCCCTGCTCCACCGCTTGGCTCACGACGACGTAACCCGGGTCGCTGAACAACGGGGTTCCCGCGTCGCTCACCAGCGCGATGCGCGCACCCTGTTCGAGCTGCGCCAGCACCTCACCGACGCGTTCCGACTCGTTGTGATCGTGGTAGCTGACCAACCGGGCGTCGACGTGCAGACCCGCGCGCTGAACCAGGTCGCGGAAGCGGCGCGTGTCTTCGGCCAACACGACGTCGGCCGCTTCCAGCACGCGGCGCGCGCGCGGTGACAGATCGTCGTCGTTGCCGATCGGTACGGACACCACGAAGAGCGCGCCGCGGCGGTCGCCGGTTCCGAGCTCACGGATCGTCACGTTGACGACCGCGTCCGCGTCGCCGATTGAGCGCACCAGCTCGCGGTCCACATCGGCCGCGCTCTTGGTTGCGTCGAAGGCAACCGTTCGGCCCCGCAGGCCCGGCCCCCGACGGAACACCAACGCGTCGTCGCCGATGAAGAAGGCACTCATCGTCGCAGTGAACACATCGCGGAATTCCCCGCACTCCAACGTGACCTCGACGGCACCGCGCAAGCGCCCGATCTCCCGATCGTCGTGCTCGCTGCGCACCCCGAGCACGCATGTGGCGCGGCCGGTGACCTCCGCATCGCGGGTCAGCTCGACCGTCTTCGTGTGGCTTCCGGAGATCCGCGGATGCCCGTGACAGAGGAACGTCACCGAGGCTGCCGCGCGGTCGATTCGGCGCAGCCATCGGCCCCGACGCTACCGGACATCGTCGTCGCCGGCCCACGGCGCGCGACCTGACATCCCGTCCCGTGGTTCACTAGGGCCGTTGTCGTCGCCGACTATCGAGCGACCGGACCGGGGATACGTAGGACCAGTGACCGAGCTCACCGCCGAAGCGATCCTGACCCAGTCCGCAAACGCCACCCAGACGTTTGCGCGCAACGACCTCCGCACCAGCGCGGTGCTCGAGCGGTTCGTCGGCGGCCTTGTCGGCGCGATGAACGGCGCCGGGTACCGCGAGGTCGACGAGCCCGGGCCGAGCACGAACGTCGTGCTGCACTCGATCGATGCCGACGCGCCCCGCCCGTTCCGCCGTAAGGCCGCGCCCACATTCGTCATCGCGATCGCCGAACTGCCGAGCATCCCCGAAGACCGCGTCGAGCTTCTCCGCGTCGGCTACCCGCTGCTCGTCCACGCGTTGGCCAATCTCTGCGTGATGGTGAGCGACACGCCCGACGGGTTGAAGGTGCGCTTCGTCACGCTCGAGCAAGGCACCTACGGCGTGGGACCAGGTCTGCCCGACAACGACCTGTCGCATCTCGCGTTCAGCCGCATCGAACCGCTGGCCGCGTCGCAACTCGTCATCGCCAACGAGTTCGTCACCGATCTGCCCGAGCATCTGTGGGGTGGCGACGAACAGACCGCGCAGATGTTCCGCGCCGGCCGCGCGCTGGAAGCGCTCGACCTCTTGCCCGCGCCGTTCCCGATCGAAGAGATCCTCGGGCCGCGCGACCTGCGCCACGTCGAACTGCTCTACGGCATCGGCGGTCTGTCGTACGGCAACGTCAGTGCGCGGTATCTCGGCGACGGCGTCAGAGGCGTGCCCGACCCCGACGGCCCCGTCTATTGGATGAGTGCGAGTGGCGTCGACAAAGCCGATCTCCGGCTCGTCGGCGAGCACATTCTGCTCGTGCGGGGTTTCGATCCCGAACGCGAGACGATGGTCTTGAGCGTCCCGCCCGACGGTGAAGACGCGCCGGGTGTCGGTCGACGCGATCGAGCACTGGATGATCTACCGCGAACATCCCGACGTCGGCGCGATCCTCCATGTGCACGGATGGATCGACGGGACCGTGTCGACCGAGGTCAACTTTCCCTGCGGAACATTGCAGCTCGCGGCTTCGGTGGCCGACCTCGTGCGCGTCGCGCCCGATCCGTCACGCGCCGTCGTGGGCCTACGCAATCACGGCTTGACGATCACCGGTCACAGCCTCGACGACATCTTCGACCGGTTCGGCGCCGCGATCGTCCCCCGCGTGCCCATGGAATAGTTGCGCCGGCGTCGGCGCGGACGCCTCGTGCGTCAGCAGCCAGCGCTTCAGGTCGAGGCCGAACGCATAGCCACCGAGCGCGCCGCCGGTTCGGATCACCCGGTGACACGGCACGATGAGGGCGATCGGGTTCGACGCATTCGCCATCCCGACCGCGCGTTGCGCGTTCGGCCGACCGACACGCCGCGCCAACTCGCCGTAGGAGATGGTTGTCCCGACGGGGATTTCGCGCAGCCCTTGCCACACCTCGTGTTGGAACGGGGTGCCGCGCGCGCCGACCTCGAGCGCGTCGAGCGCGCCGGTGTCGCCCGCGAAGTACGCCTCCAACACTTCGTACACGCCGAAGCGGTCGCGCTGCACCGGTTGCGGGGTCGAATCGAATGTCGCGGTGCGCACGACGCCATCGTCGATCGCGGCCCGGAACGTTCCGAGCGGGAACTGGACTACTGCCATGTCGTTGCGGTTTGCGTCGTTCGTCATATGAACGTTGTACGCCTCTTCGTTGGACAGATCCGGACAGCCCGAAGCCGTGTCCGGATCTGTCTATTCTGATGCCTTAGAAAGGCAGCATGGACACGTTCACAGGTGTGGTGACCACCGGTATCTACTGCCGGCCGGGGTGCAAGGGAAATCCGCTCGAACGCAACACGCGGCCGTATACGTCGGCCGCGGCCGCCGAAGCCGCGGGGTTTCGCGCATGCCTGCGCTGCCGGCCCGACCGAGAGCCCACTCCGGGTTGGGTAGACGCCCCCGAGCTGGTATGCCGCGCGCTGCGGGCCATCGCCGACGGTGCGCTCGACGTGGGAACCGAAGACGCGCTCGCGCTGCGGCTCGGCGTGAGTGCGCGTCACCTGCGCCGCCTGTTCGAGGTGCACGTCGGCGCGACCCCGGCCGAGGTCGCGCGCAGCCGACGCGCCCACTTCGCCCGGCGCCTGCTCGACGACACCGACCTTTCGCTCGCCCGCGTCGCCACGGCCGCGGGCTTCAACAGCGTGCGCCAGTTCAACCGCGTCATGAAAGACGTCTTCCGCTTCACACCCCAAGAGCTGCGGGCCCGCCGCCGCAAGCCGGACCGGCTCGTAACCGACGGTGGTTTCGAGCTGCGCATGCCGTACCGCGCGCCGCTCGCATGGTCGGCGCTGCTGGAGTTCCTCGTTCCGCGGGCAACACCGGGCGTCGAGATCGTCGATCTGGAAGCCGGCGTTTACCGAAGGGTCGTCGAACTCGGCGGCGCGCCCGGTGTCATCGAGGTGTGGGACGAACCGGAACGTTCAACGCTTCGGCTCCGCGTGCACCTTCCCGCGTTCGACGGACTGGTCCACCTCCTGGCGAGCGTCCGCCGCATGTTCGATCTCGACGCCGACCCCACCGTCATCGACGCCGCGCTCGCCCGCGACCGGACGCTCCGACCGTTGGTCCGGGCCCGGCGCGGCATCCGCGTTCCCGGTGCGACCGACCCGTTCGAGGTCAGCGTGCGGGCCGTGCTCGGACAACAGATCTCGGTCGCGGGTGCCACGACGTTCGCGGGGCGGCTCGTCGAGAAATTCGGCACGCCGGTCCCGGGCATCGGCGCGCTCGGACTGACGCACCTGTTCCCCGACGCCGAGACCCTGGCCCGCGCCGACCTCACCCAGATCGGACTCACCAAAGCGCGCGCCCGGACCGTCTCCGGACTCGCGGAAGCGGTGGCGTCGGGTGCCCTGGAACTCGAGCGGGGCCGGGATCTCGCCGACTCCGTGGCCAAGCTGCAGGCGCTCCCCGGATTCGGGCCCTGGACCGCGCAATACGTGGCGATGCGGGCGTTCGGCGAGCGCGACGCCTTCCCGGCCACCGACCTCGGACTTCGTCACGCATTGGGCTACGAGTCGGGCGCCGATCCCGCCGCCCGCGCCGAGGCCTGGAGGCCGTGGCGGGCGTACGCAGCCATACATATTTGGCTCGGATCGGTCTCCGACCAGTCGGCGCGACCGATTGAATCCGCCAGAGTCGGGTAAGGACGGATTCGGCACAGCCGCCGCGTTTGACCTGGTCAGACGGGATATTACAGCTTGAGATCGCCCCGAAGCTGAGGTATCATTGAGGACCGGCTTTCGCTGCGGCAGCCCGAACTCCCCCCAGTCGTATCCCAGCTTCGAGGAACAACCTCCCGGTTGGTTGGCGTTGCACATAGTGCCCGCCCGCCGACTTTCGTTGCTCGCCCGAGGCGTCCGTCACTCGCCTGAAGACGGCGTGCAGCCGATACTGATCGCACACCTACCCCGACTCGAAGCCCAGTTCCTTCGACTCCGAAAGTGAAGAGATGGCCAAGCCAGTCAAGGCCCGCCGAGAAGACCGCGACTACGAAGACCTCGTCCGCCTGTACCTCGAGGACGTCGGTCGTCACAACCTGCTGACCAAGGACGACGAGATCCGGCTCGCGCAAGCGATCGAGACCGGAACCGCCGCCACGGAACGGCTCGAGACCGCGAAGAAGCTCACGCCCACGCAACGGCGTTCGCTCAAGCGCGAGATCCGTCAGGGTGAGGAGGCGCACCGCCAGTTCGTGAACTCGAACCTGCGGCTCGTCGTCTCCATCGCCAAGAAGTACCAGAGCTCGGGTCTCCCGTTGCTCGACATCGTGCAGGAGGGAAACCTCGGCCTCATCCACGCCGTCGACAAGTTCGACTGGCGCAAGGGGTTCAAGTTCTCGACGTACGCCACATGGTGGATCCGTCAGGCCATCCAGCGCGGAATCGCCAACTCGGCCCGTGTCATCCGGCTTCCTGTACACGCCGGCGACATGCTCACCGCGCTGCTCAAGCTGCGCGCTTCGCTCGAGGGTTCGCTCGGCCGCACGCCGACGCTCGCCGAGCTGGCGGGCGAAGCCGAGCTGCCGCTGGAGAAGGTCGTCGAGGTTCTGCGTTACGCAGTCGACACCGTCTCGCTCGACGAACCCGTTCGTGACGACGGCGATGCCGAGCTCGGCGACTTCGTCGAAGACCGCAACGCGGTTGCACCGTTCGAGCACGCGGCCACGAGCCTGCTGCCGAACGAGGTAGCCAAGGTGCTGTCGGTGCTCGACGAGCGGGAGCGCACGATTCTCACGCTCCGTTTCGGTCTCGACGGTGGTGGCGAGCGCACGCTCGAGGAAGTGGCCGAGCACTTCGGTCTCACCCGGGAGCGCATCCGTCAGATCGAGGCTCGGGCAATGTCGAAGTTGCGGCACCCGTCCGCCGACGTCGGCGCCCGCGAGCTGCTCGAAGCCGTCTAAAGCACTAGCTCTTCAGAACGAGCCTGCGTTCGGGTTCCGCAACTTCTGCGGCATCGGGATGCAGGCTCTTTCGCGTCTGCTTGTGGGCCCGCCGAACGATGCCGGCGACCGCGAAGCCGACGAACAGCGGCGCCAGGCCGACGGCCGAGAGGATCAGGCGGTGACGGCTCTCGGGGATGCACGCGCCGGCGTCGATGCGCCATTCGTCGTACGCCTCGACCCGCTCGACGATCACCTCGTCTTCGGGCGACGGGCGGGTGAACGGGCCGGCCGCACTTTCGACGACCCGGTCGGCGGCCGACGGGGCCGCATGGTCCGCGTGCCAGCCGTCGGCGACGGCGAGGCAACCCTTCTTCTCTGCTCCGACGGGGAAGCTCGTCACCGACGGGTAGAGCGCCAGACAGCCGACCACAGAGATCACGAGCACGGCGAGGATGCGCAGGTAGAACCGGCGGGTCGTGTGGTCTACGTCGCGTTCCGGATCGAACACCCTCCCTCAATCGGCACAATTCCCCTGTCGGCTGAGCCCTCGGCGGGCGAGAATGCCGCTCGTCGATCCGGGGAGGTCCGATGTACGAATACGCTGGCCAGAGCTATCCGACCCTCAGCCCGTACGTCTTCTACGAAGATCTCGCCGCCGCCCTCGACTTCCTGACCGAGGCCTTCGGCTTCACCGTCCGCGAGCGCAACGAGAACCCCGACGGCACGCTGTCGCACTGCGAGATGGCGGTCGGCGACTCCGTTCTGATGCTGGGCAACCCGCCCGACTACCGGAACCCGGCCCACACCGGTCACGTCACCGTCGGCATGCACGTGCACGTCGACGATGTCGACGCGCACTACGCCCGCGCCGTCGCCGCGGGTGCCGTTCCCGACCGCGAGCCAACCGATCAGCCGTACGGCGTCCGCAGCTACGGCGCGACCGACCCCGAAGGCCACCAATGGTGGTTCGCGCAGCCGCTCTAGGAACGCGGCCCACGAAAGTCAGCTGAAGCGGCGCAGCAATTCGGCGAGCGCGATATCCGTGCCGGCTTGCGGCAGTGAGATGCCACCGTCGACCACCAGCGTCTGGCCGGTGATGTAACTCGAACGCGACGTCGAGAGGAACAGCACGACCTCCGCGATCTCGTCGGCGTGGCCGATGCGCTGCAACGGGATCGCAGCCGCAACCGGCTCGAACACGTCGGGGAACTGTTCCCACGCCGCGGTCAGGGGAGTGCGCACATGGCCCGGCGCGACGCCGTTGACGCGAATGTTCGGCCCGTACTCGAGCGCGCCGCTCTTCGTCAGCGCGATGACGCCGGCCTTGGCCGCCGAGTACGCCGCTTCGTTGCGCGTCGGCGTGAGCGCCGACACCGAGGCGTTGTTCACGATCGCGCCGCGCCCCGCCTCGAGCATCAGCGGAACCGCGGCCCGCATACCGTTGAAGGTGCCGGTCAGGTTCACGTCGATGAGCCGGTGCCAGAGCTTGTCGTCGACAGTGTGCAACGGGCGGAGATCGCCGGCACCCGCGTTGTTGAACAACACGTCGAGCCGGCCCGTCGCCTCCGCGACCGCGTTCACGGCCCGCGATAACGCGTCGCCGTCGCGCACGTCGACCGCGTATCCCGTACCGCCGACCTCGGCCGCGACCCGCTGCGCGGCGTCGCCGTCGCGGTCGAGGACGGCCACCGTGGCGCCCTCGGCCGCGAAGCGCACCGCGGTGGCGCGCCCGATTCCCGACGCGCCACCGGTGATGATCGTTACCTGCCCGTCGAGCTCTCCCACGGGCGGCGACGCTACTTCGTCACTGCGAGCCGCTCGCTACCCGTGCGCGGAAAGCGCCGCCACCGCACCGCGGGCGTAGGCGTCGGCCTGCGCCAGTTCGACGGGCCGGAACCGGTCGCCGACCGGGGCAACCGCTTCGAGGAGCGCGAGCACCTCGTCGCCTCGGCGCAACGCCACGACGATGACACCCCGGTCGTCAGCCGTCACCTGGCGCACCGACTTGCGGAGCCGCAGCGCGTCGCGGGCGGCACTCGCGTCGTCGGGCACGGTCCGGCGCGCCGCGAGCTCGCGTTCGGCCGCAACGGGCACCTCGCCCGACGGTCCGAGCAACCGCAAGCGCGTGCAGTCGGCGGGGATGACGTCGGCCAAACCTGCCGCGAGCCGCCCGGCCGCGCGTCCGATGCCGTCGCGCAGGTCGAGCAGCTCGCGATCGCCGGCGAGCACGCCCGAGGACATCAACTCGTTCGCGATGACGAACGAGATGCGCATCGAGTCTCCTCGCAAAAGCGCGAGCCGGCGGAGATGGCGGTCCTTCTCCATTGCGTACGCCCCGAACAGCACGGCAATCGCGATCGCGCCCACGCGCACCGGGATCCCGGCCGCGAAGCCCGCAAAGAGCGCAACGAATCCGCTCGCGCCGAGCACGACCGCGATCTGCAGACGGCGGCGCGCGATCGAGCCGTTCGTCAGTGGTTGGTTCGTCGGAATCCCGACTCGCCGTTCCTCGAGCGCGATCTCCCGATCGAGCTTGGTGACTGTTGCCGGCATAGCTCCCCCTCTCGGAGCCGCCAGTCCGTTCCCCTCACAGTGTTCATCGAGCGCGCGGTCACTCAGACTTGAGCGACTTGCGCGGGGACCTCGTAGATAATTCCGTGATCGCGGGTGAGCCAGGCAATTCCGTTGTCGTCGGCGTATCCCCGGCCCTGCACGTTGAAGATCCGCACGGACGGCGCGTCCAGGGGATATGGGCCCCAGTGCCAGGTCCCGCGGTGCAGATGTACACAGCTGTGGCTCGGCATCACGAACGCCCGGACCGTGTCGAAGTGCGCCGGTTCGGAGAAGTCGACCGAGCCCGGCGCGACCACGACGATCGCATCGCCGCTCATCGGCATGAGGGTTTGCGTGTGGGTGTCGTGGCGATTGAGCAACTCGCACTGCAACCAGCCGTCGACGACCTCGAGCTCGTCGAGCGTGTGCCCGATGAAGTTCGCGGCGCCGTCGTTCCAGAGGAATTCGAGATCGGCGCTCGGATTGCCGTCGTTCTCCTCGGGCGGGACGGTGCCGAAGGGCGCGAACGCTTCGCGCGTCGCGGGGAGCGCATCGAGGCGAACCACTCTCATGCGACCCTCATGCTTCTCTCCCGCCGCTCCTCTAGGCTGACACCGGCGTCAGTTGTACCGCATCGCGGGCGTGGAGGTCACGAAATGGATGTGCGTTCGATCGAGGACGTCGAGCCGGTCATCGAGCACAACGGCACCGTGCCGGTGTGGTGGCTGGTGAACCCGCGCGAGATGTTCGACATCACCAAGGGCGGGCATCTCGAGCTCGTCAGCGAGTTCGAGGTCGCGGGCGGCGGCTTCGTCGATCCGCACCATCACCCCACCCACGAGTTCTATTACGTGACCGCGGGCCGCGGGATCATGACGATCTCCGGTGAAGACCGCGAGATCCGCCAGGGCGACCTCGTGCACATCCCGCCGAACGCGGTGCACTCTCTCCGGCCCGTCAGCGACCACGCGCCCATCCACTGCTTCGCGTTCGCGGTCGGCGTCGACGGCGCGGGCCCGGTCGACTACACGAGCTGACCGCGTGGCCCGCGTGTTGGTGACCCGTCGTCTTCCCGACGGCGGGCTGGATCCGCTCACCGGTCACGAAGTCGTCGGACCGAAACCCGACGACGCGCCGTATACGCACGACGAGCTCGTCGCGTTCGCGGGTGAATGCGACGCGATCGTCTCGCTGCTCACCGACAAGATCGATGCCGACGTGCTCGCCGCGGGCGCGGCCGGCGGGCGTCTGAAAGTCGTGGCGAACGTGGCAGTGGGCTACGACAACATCGACGTGCGCGCCGCGGCCGCCAACGGCATCGTCGTGTGCAATACGCCGGGCGTGCTCGACGACACCACCGCCGACACGGCTTTCTTGTTGATTCTCGCCGCGTCCCGACTCGCCTCGACCGCGGAAGCCGACCTGCGGACCGGTCGGTGGAAGGGTTGGGGCGTCACGCAGTACCTCGGCCTCGACGTGCACGGCGCCACCCTCGGCATCGTCGGCTACGGCCGCATCGGCCAAGCGGTCGCGCGCCGAGCCGAAGGCTTCGACATGATCGTGTTGCACCATGCCCGTCGCCGGACCGGTGTTCCGGGTTTCGTCGCCGATCTCGACGAGCTGCTCGAGCAGTCCGACATCGTCTCGCTCCACATCCCGGGCGGCGCGGAGACGCATCACCTCGTCGACGCGCGCCGGCTCGCCCTCATGAAACCCACCGCGGTGTTGGTCAACACCGCGCGGGGCACTGTGGTCGACGAGCTCGCGCTCGCCGACGCGCTGCACGAAGGCCGGCTCTTCGCTGCGGGCATCGATGTGTACGAACGCGAACCCGTCGTAGAGCCTCGCCTCCTGAGCGCGCCCCGCACCGTCCTGCTGCCGCACATCGGATCCGGTTCGCAGGCGACCCGGGCTCGCATGGCGACGATGGCTACCGGCGCGATCGTGACCGTTCTCGGGGGCGGCACGCCGACCAACGTCGTGACGCCGACCTGACCGACGCGTAGATTCGCCGCCATGAGCGAACACGTGCGCGGAGTCGTTGCCACCGCGAAGAAGGCGCCCGTCACAGTCGAGACGATCGTGGTGCCCGACCCCGGTCCGGGCGAGGCGAAGGTGCGGGTGCAGGCGTGCGGCGTCTGCCACACCGACCTGCACTACCGCGAGGGCGGTATCGGCGACGACTACCCGTACCTGCTCGGGCACGAGGCCGCGGGCATCGTCGAAGCGGTCGGCGCCGACGTCACGAGCGTCGCGCCCGGCGACTTCGTCGTGCTCAACTGGCGAGCGGTCTGCGGCGAGTGCCGGGCATGCCGCCGTGGTCGCCCCTGGTTCTGCTTCAACACGCACAATGCCCAGCAGAAGATGACGCTCGCCGACGGCACGCCGCTTTCCCCGGCGCTCGGCATCGGTGCGTTCGCGGAGAAGACGCTCGTCGCCGCGGGCCAGGCCACCAAGGTCGACGGGCGCGCCGATCCCACCGCGGCCGGGCTGCTCGGTTGTGGGGTGATGGCCGGCTTCGGCGCGGCCACGTATACCGGTGGCGTGCAGCGCGACGACTCGGTCGCGGTGTTCGGCTGCGGTGGAGTCGGCGACGCCGCGATCGCGGCCGCGCGCCTCGCCGGGGCGCGCACGATCATCGCCGTCGACCGTGATCCGCGGAAGCTCGAATGGGCGATCGGTTTCGGCGCGACGCATACCGTCGACGCGTCGAAGGAAGATGCGGTCGAAGCGATCCGCGCGCTCACCAACGGGAACGGCGCCGATCTGTGCATCGAAGCTGTCGGTCGGCCCGAGGTGTTGAAGCAGGCGTTCTACGCACGCGATCTCGCGGGCACTGTGGTGCAGGTCGGCGTACCGACGCCCGACATGGAGCTGCCCGACATCCCGATGATCGACTTCTTCGGCCGGGGCGGCGCGCTGAAGCCGAGCTGGTACGGCGACTGCCTCCCCGACGCGCGACTTCCCCACGCTGATCGACCTTTACCTGCAGGGCCGTTTCCCCCTCGACAAGTTCGTGTCAGAGACGATCGCGCTCGACGAGGTCGAGCAGGCGTTCCACAAGATGGAGCGCGGCGAGGTGCTCCGGTCCGTCGTCCTGCTGTAAACGTTCCCTAACATCCGCGCATGACTGACAACGCCGAATGGGGACCGCTCGCCGCGCTGATCGGTGAGTGGGAAGGTGATCAGGGCAGCGACTTCGCATACGCGAACGCCGAGGGCAAGGTCAAGGACACGCCGTACCGCGAGAAGACCTCGATGAAGCCGTTCGGGCCCGTCGAGAACGGAACGCAGGTGCTGTACGGCCTCGACTACCGCATGGCGGCGTGGCGCGGCACCGAAGAGAACCCGTTCCACACCGAGGTCGGCTACTGGCTCTGGGACGCGGCCGACAGCCAGGTGTTCCGGTGCTTCGTCGTGCCGCGCGGCAGCCTGGTTCTCGCGGGCGCCGACGCCGATGCCGACGCGAAGAGCTTCACGATGCACGCCGAATGTGGCTCGGAGACCTACGGCGTTCTCTCGAACCGCTTCCTCGCCACCGCGGCGCGCACGTCGAACTACCGCTGCACCGTCACGATCAACGACGACGGTTCATGGGCGTACGACGAGCTCACCACGGTGGAACACGCCCGGTTCGGCGCGGTGGTCGAGCATTCCGACCGCAACCTCATGCGCCGCGTCGACTGACGCGTCGACTAGCCCCGTTCGACGGGGGAATCGTCGAGCGAGAGCAACTGGAGTGTCGTGCTGCCCGCGCGCAACTCCTCGAAGAACTTCTCTTCCTTGGCCACGCGTTCGCGCCCCGCGGCCAGCACGTCGTCGAGGTGGGCGTTGGGAATGACGGTGACTCCGTCGGCGTCGCCGACGATCCAGTCGCCGCGTGACACCTCGACGTCGCCGACCATCGACGGCGCGCCCGTCCAGCCCGGTTCCTGTTTCGTCGCGCCGCGCAGCGCAATCTGCGTGGAGAACACCGGGAAGCCGTGCGCTTCCAACGCGTCGACGTCGCGCACGCCACCGTCGATGACGAGCCCGACGATGTTGCGGGCCTCGGCTCCGGTCGTGAGCACCTCGCCCCAGTAACCGCGGGCCTGCTCATGACCCACGTTGACGACGAGAACCGAACCCGCGGGGGCTTCGGCGACGGCGACGTGGATCGCGAGGTTGTCGGCGGTGCTGCAGGTGACGGGGAAGGCCGGCGCGCTCGACCCGCGCGCCCTTCCAAACGGGGCGGAGCCGAGGCGCCATCGGCCGCCCGCCACTCTCGCCCAGCGTTGCAGAACCCAGTGCGGCAAACGCCGCGGCATAGTCGTCGGTCATCCGCCGAACTTACCGGCGCCGTGCGTGGCTGAGCCCAATGTGTCAACCCAATGAGTCAACCCAATGAGTTAACGAAGGCGGGCGCTGGTCTCCGGCGGCGTGGCCGATGTCGGGTGCAACAACTCGCCGAGAATCTCGACTCCGTCGACGACCCGCGGACCGGGCCGGGAGAAGTGGGCGTTGGCATCGACCGCGAAGAAGCGATCGGCCGCGCGCAACTCGGGCCGCTCGAGCAGCGGCGCGGCCTGGGCGATCGCGTCGGCGAGCCCGAAGCCGCACGGCATGAACACGACGACCTCGGCGTCGGTCGCCGCGATCTCGTCCCAGTCGAGACGGCGGGAATGCTCGCCCGCGGCCGCGCCCACCGGTTCGCCGCCTGCGGCGCTGACCATGTCGGGTACCCAGTGCCCCGCGTTGAACGGCGGGTCGCCCCACTCGAGCACCAGCACGCGCGGGCGGGAGAGTGCCGCGACGCGGCGCTCGACCGCCGCGACCCGATGCCGGAGCTCGGTCATCACCGCTTCGGCGCGCACCGTCGTTCCCGTTGCCGCACCGACGATCCCGACGCAAGCGATGACGTCGTCGAGGCGATGCGGATCGAGCGACACCACTTCGGATCGACACCCGATCACATCGAGCGCGGCTTCGATCGCGCCGGACGGAACCGCGCACACCTGGCACAGATCCTGGGCGAGGATCAGATCGGGACCGATGGCGCGGATCAGCTCGCTGTCGAGCGTGTAGAGCGACGCGCCGGCCTGCACCGTCGCCACGACCCGCGCGTCGATCTCGGCGGGCGTGAGCGAACCGTCGGTCGGCAACGAGGTGCCCGACACGTGGGGCAGGGCGCGCGCCGCGGCCGGATAGTCGCACTCAAAGCTCACGCCGCAGAGATCGTCGTCGAGCCCCAGCGCGAACACGATCTCCGTCGCCGACGGCAGGAGCGAGACGATCTTCATCTCGCGGTCCTCATTTCCCGGTTCATTTCCGGTTCTCACACTGGCGGAGGGCGAGGGATTTGAACCCTCGAGGGGACTTATCACCCCCTACTCGCTTAGCAGGCGAGCACCTTCGGCCACTCGGTCAGCCCTCCGGAACGTGACGAGTATACGAGGGCGTCTTCGGCGCAGTGCCGGGGGTACTTTCGGGGGATGACGCCGGTCGAGGCTCTCGAGCGCATCGCCGACCTCCTCATCCGCGGGCGTGCACCCGGGCATCGCCAACAGGCATTCCGCCGCGCGCGCGCGAGGTGGCCCGGGTACCGGAGTCGGAACTGCGGTTCCTGGCCGACGCGGGTCGGCTGCAGGATCTGCCCGGGATCGGCGACACGACCGCGGCGGTGATCGCCGAAGCGCTGGCGGGCGAGACCCCCGCCTATCTGGCCAAGCTGCTCGAACACGCGGAAACTCCCGGGAGCTCGGCGGGCGAAGAACTGCGCGCGCGCTGAAGGGCGACCTGCACGTGCACTCCGACTGGTCCGACGGCGGCGACCCGATCCGCACCATGGCCGAAGCGGCGCGCGCGCTCGGGCACGAGTACTTCGCCCTCACCGATCATTCGCCCCGGTTGACGATTGCGCACGGATTGCCGCCCGATCGGTTGCGCGAACAACTCGACGTGGTCGCGGAGCTGAACGAGGAGATGAAGCCGTTCCGCATCCTCACGGGTGTGGAGGTCGACATCCTCGACGACGGCGCGCTCGACGGCTCGGAGGAGCTGCTCGGCCGCGTCGACGTCGTCGTGGCGAGCGTGCACTCGAAGTTGCGCATGGATTCGGTCGCGATGACGCGCCGCATGGTTGCCGCGGTCGCGAGTCCGCACGTCGACGTGCTCGGTCACTGCACCGGTCGGCTGCTCGTTGGGCGCGGTCGCCCGCAGTCGGAGTTCGATTCCGACGTTGTGGTCGAGGCGTGCCGCGTGTTCGACACCGCGCTCGAGATCAACTGCCGGCCCGAACGGCTCGACCCGCCGAAGGAGATCCTGCGCAAGGCCGTCGACTCGGGCGTGAAGATCGCGATCAGCACCGACGCGCACGCCGCGCCACAGCTCGAATGGCACGCCTACGGCACCGACCGCGCCGCGGAGTGCGGGGTGAAGGCCGACAACGTGATCAACGCGTGGAGCGCCGACACCCTCCTCGAATGGTGCGCCGCACACCCGAGCTGACGGCGCAACGCCGCGCACTTGCCGTTACCGGTCAAGTCGTAAGCCGGCGGCCGATCTCCCACTGGTGGCCGAACGGATCGGTGACCCGGCCCACCCGCCAGCCGTTTCCCTCGGCGACGGGCGAGATCTCGGTCGCGCCGGAGTCGAGGGCTCGTGTGAAGACCGCGTCGGGATCGTCGACGCTGAGGATCAGGCGGATCGATCCGTGGCCGCCGTCCGGATCGGCGGCAGGGTCGGTCTGGATCCAGAACTCGGCGCCGCCGATCCAGAGCTGCGCGACCTGGAGATCGCCGGCGTCGTCCTCGAAGCGTTCGAGATCGACCGCACCGAACGCGGCCTTGTAGTACGCGAGCGCGGAGCCGGCATCGCGCACCACCAACCAGGGCGCGAGACCCGTCGACGCGCGGTCACCACCCGCGGCCGCGTGCATCAGTCGCGCCACACGATCGCCGCTTCGAACGGGGCGAGATGAAGTACGTCGTCGACGCGCTCGTTGTCGCGGGCGCGGATGGTCGAGACGCGGATTGCGCCGGGACCGACCGCGTTGATGTCGACGGGCGCGGCCGACAGATTGCACGCCACGACCGTGCGCTCGCCCCGCTGCCACACCCACACGTCGTCGTTCGGACCGACGAGGGTGCGGTACGAACCGTCGCGCAGCTCGGGCAACGCGTCGCGCAGCCCGATGAGGTCGCGCGTCAGCGAGAGCATCGAGTCGGGATCGTGGCGTTGGTCGGCGACGTTGACCGCGGCGTAGTCGCCGTAGGGAAGCCACGGTTCCACGCCCGGAACCGAGAATCCCGCGCCCGGGTCGGGTGACCAGTGCATCGGCGTGCGCTCGTCGTCGCGGCCCATGCGCGCGCCGTGGAACACGCCGACGGGGTCGAGGATGCGCTCGGGCGGAACGTCGGTGTCGATCATGCCGATCTCGTCGCCGTAGTAGAGGAACGGCGTGCCCCGCAGGCCCATGAGCATGACGAGCGCGGCGCGCGCCTGCACGGGATCGTTCTTGCACCAGCGCGTCGGGAAGCGGTGGTTGTCGTGGTTGCCACCCGTCCACACCGGCCACGCGTGCTGCGGCAGGAGTCCCTCGGCGCGCTCGACCGCGTCGCGGAGCTGCGCGGCCTGGAACTCGGAGTGCAACAACATGAAGTTGAACGCGAGATTGAGCTCGTCGCCGTCGCCGTAGAAACGGGCGAACGCTTCCGGCTCGAGCACGTACGTCTCGCCGATCAGCACGCGGGGCGGATCGTAGGAGTCGGCGATCTTGCGCCAGTGTTTCAACACATCGTGCACCTCGGGCCGGCACGCGTTGTACACCGATCGCTGTCCCATCATCTGGACGTACCAGTGATCGGCCTTCGTCGCGGGCGGGTTGTCGCGCAGCTGACGATCCTTGATGATCGAGTGCGCCACGTCGATGCGGAAGCCGGCGACGCCACGGTCGAACCAGAACCGCAGGACGTCGTCGAACGCGTCGCGGACCTCTTGGTTCCACCAGTTCAGGTCGGGCTGCGACGAGAGGAACTGGTTGAGGTAGTACTGCCCGCTCGCCTCGTCGAACGTCCACGCGGGCTGGCGGGGATCGAACGCCATCGTCCAGTTGTTCGGCACCGAACCGTCGGGCTTCGGATCGGCCCACACGTACCAGTCGCGGTGCGCGCGCGTCGCGCGCCGACTTGGCGTCGACGAACCACGGGTGCTGATCGCTGGTGTGGTTCGGGACGAGGTCGAGGATCACGCGGATTCCGCGTTGCGACGCGGCCTCGATCAGCGCGTCGGCGTCGGCCAGTGTTCCCAACGCGCCGTCGACGTCGACATAGTTCGCGACGTCGTAGCCCCAGTCCTTGTTCGGCGAAACCATGATCGGGTCGAGCCAGATCCCGTCGACGCCCAGCCACGCGAGATGGTCGAGGCGCTCGGTGATGCCCCGCAGATCACCGACCCCGTCGGCGTTCGTGTCCATGTAGGAGCGCGGATAGATCTGGTAGAGCACCCCGTCGCGCCACCACGTGCGACCCGACCGATCCGCAGGCATCCCCGGCATCGCGCCGACGCTAGCTAGTTGGCGGCGGCGCTGGGGGAGGGTTCGCCTTCGGCGGCGGCCCACATCCGGGCGTAGGCGCCGCGGCGGAGGAGCAGGTCGTCGTGGTGGCCGTCTTCGACGACGCGGCCGGCGTCGATCACGACGATGCGGTCGGCGAGACGAGCCGTCTGCAAGCGGTGCGCAATGAGGATCGTGGTGCGGCCGCGGGCGGCGACGCCCATCGCGGCCTGCACCTTGGCCTCGGTCTGCAGGTCGAGGTTGGAGGTCGCCTCGTCGAGCAACAGGATCGCGGGGTCGACGAGATGCGCGCGGGCCAACGCGATGAGTTGGCGTTGGCCCGACGACAACGAACGTCCTCGTTCACTCACCCACTGCAGATAGCCGCCCGGAAGGCCGGCGATGAACTCGTGCGCGCCGACCGCGCGCGCCGCGGTCTCGACCTGGGCGTCGGTCGACGCGTCGCGGCCGTACGCGATGTTGTCGCGGATCGTGCCGGAGAAGAGGAACGCCTCCTGCGGAACGACGCCGAGTTGTTGGTGGAACGCGACCTGGTCGTATTCGTTGACGGGTACACCGTCGGCTTCCACCCGTCCCGACGTGGGGTCGTAGAAGCGGGCGACCAGCTTGATGACCGTGGACTTGCCCGCGCCGGTCTCCCCGACCAGCGCGACCGTCTCCCCGGGCGCGATCCGCAGATCGATGCCGCGCAGCGCTTCCGCGGTCGCGTTCCGGTAGCGGAAATGCACGTCGTCGAGCTGAACGTCGCCGGTGAGGGCGGGAACCGGCAACGGGTTCACGGGCGGCGGCAACGAGGTCGGGGTCTCGAGCAGTTCGGTGATCCGGTCGATCGCGACCCGCGCCTGCTGATACGAGTCGAAGACCTGCGACAGCTGCTGGATCGGCGCAAAGAAGAGGTTCAGGTAGAGGAGGAATGCGATCAGCGCGCCGACGGTCAGCGTGTTGTTTGCGACGTAGACGCTGCCCGCGCCGAGTACGAGGCAGACCGCGATGTCGGAGAGGAAGTCGACGAAGGGGAAGTAGATCGCGACGAGGCGTTGGGCCCGCACCCGAGCGTCGCGGTACCCACCGGCGATCTCCTCGAAGTTGTCCTGGTTGCGCTCCTCACGCACGAACGCCTGCGACACGCGCACACCGGACAAACCCTCTTGCAGGTTCGCGTTCACCGCGCCCATGCGCTCGCGGGCGAGCTCGTACGCCTTCGTCGACTGGTGCCGGAACCACAAGGTCGCGACGAACAGGGGCGGAAGAATCACCGCGCTCACGAGCGCGAGGCGCGGGTTGATGAACACGAGCGCGACCCCGACGCCGAGGAAGGTAACGAGGTTGACGAGCGCGTTGACGAGACCGTTCTGCAACAGCTGCGACAGCGCGTCGACGTCGCTGGTCATGCGGGTCATGATGCGGCCCGCCATCTCGTTCTCGTAGTAGTCGACACCGAGTCGTTGCAGGTGGGCGAAGATCTTGATGCGCAGCGCGTGGAGCAGCCGCTCCGAGATGCGCCCCATCACGCGCGCCTCGGCCCACATCACCCACCAGTCGAAGAGGGTGATCGCAAGGAACACGGCGGTCGCGATCCACAGCGCGCGCACCGGCGGGACGGGCGCGACCCCGTGATCGAGTCCGTATTTCACGAGCAACGGGCCCGCGAGCGTGCACACCGCGTCGAGCGCGACGAGGAACATCCCGACGAAGAGCCAGAGGCGGTAGCGGCGTAAGAATCCGAGGAAGGTGAAGTGGGGCGCGGGCCGCGACTCGAACTCGACGTCGACGCGCGGGTCGGCATCGGCCGGTTCGAGCGCGTCGACCTGGGCGAGCAGCTCGGGAGTGGGCGCGAGCGCGCCGCCCCAGGCCGCGCCACCGCCCGCGCCTCCGCCACCGCCGCCGGGTCCGCCGAAGCGCATGGAGGCCGGGCTGGAAGTGCGCGTACGGTCGGCGATGAGCGCGCTGCGCAGTTCCTCTTCTTCGAGGCCGCGCCACGCCGACGGAGTGATGCCGTTGACGCGCGTGTCGTCGACGACCTGTTCCTCGATCGCGTCGATACCTTCCGCGTCGTCGCCCGGGCCGGAGAGCAACAATCGGTACAGCTGGCAGCGCTCGGTCAGCTCTTCGTTCGTGCCCGCATCGACGACCTGACCCTTGTCTACGACGACGATCCGATCGGCCAACGTCAATGTGGAACGCCGATGCGCGATGAGCAACGTGGTGCGCGTGCTCGCGATCCGGCGGAGCGTGGCGTGGATCTCCTCTTCGATGCGCGGCGTCGACCGACGACGTGGCGTCGTCGAGCAGCAGGATCGCAGGGTCGGAGAGGAGCGCGCGCGCGAGCGCGACGCGTTGCCGCTGACCACCCGACAACGTCAGGCCCTGCTCACCGACGACTGTCTCGTAGCCGTACGGGAGCTGCATGATGAATTCGTGGGCTTCGGCGGCGCGGGCCGCGGTCTCGACTTCGGCCGCGGTCGCGTCGGGGCGCCCGAACGCGATGTTCGCGGTGATCGAGTCGGAGAAGAGGAACGAGTCCTCGAACACCACGCCGATGCTGCCGCGCAACGACTGCAGCGTCGCGTCGCGCACGTCGAGCCCGTCGATCTTGATCGCACCGGAGTGAACGTCGTAGAACCGCGGCAACAACAGCCCGACCGTCGACTTGCCCGAGCCCGAGCCACCGACGAGCGCGACGGTTTCACCCGCGGCAACGTGCAGCGTGAAGTCGCGCAGCACCGGCTCGGTCGAGGTATATCCGAACGTGACGTTGTCGAAGTCGACCGCACCCCGCTCGACGTGCAACACCTCGGCGTCGGGCTTGTCCTGCACGTGCGGTGTGGAGTCGAGCAGGTCGTAGATGCGCTCCGCGCCGGCCCGGGCGAGCTGACCGACGGTCAGGATGGCCGCGAGCTGGCGGACCGGCGGCGCGATGAGCAGCATGTACGACGCGAAGGCGAAGAACGTTCCGAGCGAGATCTCGTGGTGCAAGGCGAGCCAGCCGCCGAGCGCCAGCACCGCGACCTGACCGAACGCGGGGATCGTCTGCATCGCGGGTTGCAGGCGAGCCTGGATGTTCACCAGCCGCACGCGCGACGCGAACATCAGCTCGGAGCGTTCGGCCAGGCGGTCGAGCTCGCGCGACTCCTGCCCGAACCCCTTCACGACGCGGACGCCGGTGACGTCTTCCTCGACGACGTTGGCGACGTCGCCCGCCTTCTGCTGCGCGTCCCAACTCGCCGGGAACACCGACGTGCGCAGCTTCATCGCGGTGACGAGCAAGAGCGGCGCGACCGCGAGCATCACCAACGCGAGCGGTACCGACAGGATGAACATGACGGTCAGCGACACGACGAACAACAGGATGTTCGCCACGCCGATCGGCAGGAACTGCAGGAAACCCTGTACCAACGCCACGTCGGACGACGCGCGGCTGACGAGCTGACCCGTCGACATTTCGTCGTGGCGGGCGAAGTCGAGGCGTTGCAGTTGCCGGAAGATCGCGGTGCGGAGATCGTGTTGAACGTCGAGCGCGATGCGGCCGCCCCGGAAACGGCGCAGGTACGCGAAGATGAACGTGAACACGCCCATCACGATCATCAGCGTCAGCCACGGCGCCAGCGGCCGCTTGTGGTGCGTGATGACGTCGTCGATCACGACCTTCTGCACGAGCGGCAGCAACGACTGGATCAGCTGGCCGCCGATGGCCACGCCGAACGCGACGTACGCGTTCTTCTTGTGCGGCTTCATGTAGCTGACGAGGCGGCGGATCCAACCCTGCTTCTTCATCTTCTCGGTGGTCACGAGGTCGGCCATCTAGGTGGTCACCTCGCGTCCGCGCTCGGCGCGCAGGCGTGCTTCCATCCTCAGCGCGAGCGCGTCGTCGAGATCGAGGAGCGCGCCCAGCAACGCGTCGCGCTCGCGGGCGTGCTCGAAGATCCGGATCAGCGTCTCGCTCATCTCGTCCTCGGCGGCGCGCGAGCGCGACCAGCCCGGCCGGAGTGAGCGACACCCGGATCGATCGCCGATCGCCGGCCACCGCTTCCCGGCCGACCAAGCCCCGTTCGACCAGGCCGTCGACGACCGCGGTGATGGTGGGCTTGGCCACGGCCAACCGGTCGGCCAGCAGCGTCGAGCGCTCGTCGCCCGCCGCGATCAGGGTCAGAACCCGGAACTGGGCCAGCGTCAGATCCCGGGCGGCCGCGGCCCGTTCCATGGAGCGGGCGGCCAACGTCAGCGCCCGGGCGGCGCGCGGAAGGTCGGAGTCGGAAAACGGCATCGCGTCCAAGATACCAAACCATTAGAGAGTCGAACTATCCCGGGATCCGGCGCGACTCCCAAGAACGGCATGATTCCGGGGATGGCAAATGCGCTGGGGATCGACGTCGGGACCACGAACGTGAAGGTCGCGCTCGTGCGCGACGACGGCACGACCGTCGGGAGCGCCCAGCGGCCCCTGCTGATCACCCGCACCGACGAGATCGCGGAACAGGACGCTCAGATCACGTGGGTCGCGCTCGTGGCGGCCGTGCGCGAGGTCACGGTGGCGCATCCGGCGGCGGCCCGGGGCGTGACCAGCGTCGGCGTGTGCAGCCAGTACTCGTCGGTCGTGCCGATCGACGCTGCGGGCCGGCCGATCGCGCCGATGCTCATGTGGCAGGACCAGCGCGGCACCGATCACTGCTACCGGATCATGGCCCGCGACGAGACTGCGTTCAGCACGTTCGTGGAGCGGCACGGCATCCCACCCGTCGGCGGTGGCATCTCGCTCGCGCACATTCTCTATCTGCAGAACGACCGACCCGATCTGCACGAGCGGACCGAGGCGTACGTCGAGGCGATGGACTACGTGACCGCGCGCCTCACCGGCCGCGTCACCGCGACCCAACACAGCACGTACATGTTCCAACTGGGCGACAACCGCACACTCGACAATCCCGGCTTTGCGATGTCGCTCGTGAACCTGGCCGGGGTCGACGTCGAGCGTCTGCCGCGCGTCATCCCGATCGACAGCGCGGTCGGCACACTCCAGGCCGACATCGCCCGCGACCTCGCGCTGCCGGAGACCGCCGTCGTGTACGCGGGGACAAACGACACTGCAACTGCGGCCGTAGCCACGGGCGCGTTCACCCCCGGACGGGCGGGCATCTCGATCGGCACCACCAGCGTTCTCGTCGACCAGCTCGACTCGTTCCGCGTCGACCTCGAGAACCAACTCTTCGCAATGCCGGCGCCGTACGGAGATCGGTACGTCGTGTGTGCCGAGAACGGTCTGGGCGGCAAGATCGTCGAGACGGTGTTGCGCAACCTGATCTACCCCGTCGACGAGCTCGGCAGCAACCACGCGGCCGACCCGTTCGCGGCGCTGGAGATCACATTCGCGCGCCGCGCCGGCCGGGGCGGGCGGAGTCATGTTCCTGCCGTGGCTGAACGGCGCGTCGGCGCCCCAGGGCGACGCGGCGATGCGGGGCGGCTTCGTCAACATGTCGCTGGAGACGACGCGCCGCGATCTCGTGCGCGCCGCGGTCGAAGGCGTGGCGCACAACCTCCGCGCCCTCATCCGCCCGGTCGAGAAGTTCACGCACCAACGCATCGACGAGATCGCGCTCGTCGGCGGTGCGGCCCGCGCGCAGACGTGGTGTCAGATCCTCGCCGACGTGCTCGACCGACCCGTGACGGCGCCAACCGCGCCCGACATCGCCATCGCGCGTGCGACGGCCCTGCTCGCGCTGGAACGCGCCGGAACCTCGTCGCGCGCCGACCTCGACCGCGAACCGAGTGGCGAAACCCGCCGGTTCACCCCGAATCCCGACAATCGCAGCCTCTACGCCGATCGACACGCGCAGTTCGAGGCTGCCTACGCTGCCCTTCTCCCGATCAGTGAGGCCCTTTCATGAGCTCGTCGTACCCGTACGCAGAAACCCACGACGTGTTGCGTGGCATGCCGTCCGAAGGACGCTCACGCGACTCGATCATCGCCGAGCTCGAAGGCTTCGCCCACGCCGAGGACAAGACGTGGGAAACAGGGAAGTGCTCGGGCACGATGTACTGCGGCGACCACACGCACTACGAGTTCCTCGGGCGCGCCTTCGACCTCTTCGCACACATGAACGCGCTGCAGCGCGACATGTGCCCGAGCATGACCAAGTTCGAGGGCGAGATCATCGCCATGACGCTCGACATGCTCCACGCCGACGCGGTCACCGACGGCGAGCCGGTCGGGCTCGTCACCTCGGGCGGGAGCGGCAGCATCCTGCACGCGGTGCTCGCGTACCGCGAGTTCGCGCAACAGACGCGGGGAATCGACCGCCCGAACTTCGTCAAGCCCGAGACCGCACACCCCGCGTTCGACAAGGCGTGCCACCTGCTCGCGATCGAGTGCCGGCGCGCGCCGATCGACCCGGTGACCATGCAGGCCGACGTGGCCGAGGTCGCGAAGCTCATCGACGAGAACACGATCGCGATCGTCGGTTCCGCGTGTAACTACGGCTACGGCACCATCGACCCGATCGCCGAGCTGGCCGCACTCGCACTCGAGCGGGGTGTCGGCCTCCATGTCGACGGCTGCCTCGGCGGTTTCATCCTGCCGTGGGGCCAAGAGCTCGGCTACCCGAACATCCCCGTGTTCGACTTCCGCATCCCCGGGGTCACCAGCATCTCGGCCGACACGCACAAGTACGGCTACGGGTTGAAGGGCACGTCGGTGCTCGCGTTCCGCGACAAGCCGCTGCGCAACAGCCAGTACTTCTTCATGACCGACTGGACGGGCGGCAAGTACGCGTCACCGGGCATCGAAGGTTCGCGGTCGGGCGGCATGCTCGCGTCGACATGGGCGTCGCTCGTCAGCATGGGCCGCGACGGCTACATGAAGTACGCCAAGGCGATCTTCGACACCGCGTTCGCGATGCAGGACGCGGTGCGTTCACACCCTGAGTTGCGCATCCTCGGCACGCCCACTTTCTGCTTCAGCTTCACGAGCGACGACTTCGACATCTACCACGTCAACGACTACATGCGGACGAAGGGCTGGCGCTTCAACGGCCAGCAGTACCCGAACGCAATCCACATGGCCGTGACCCGTCCGCAGACCCAGGCCGGCCTCGCCGACGAGTTCGCGACCGACCTCGCCGACGCGATCGCGTACGCGCACGAGCACAAGGACGAGAAGCCGCTCAGCGCGGCCGTGTACGGCGGAGTCGAAGGCGGCATGACCTCCGAAGCCGACGAGTTCATCCGCGCGGTGATGGAAGACATGCTCGACAAGCACCAGGGCCTCCCGAGGCCGTACGCGCGTGGCGAAGTACATCGCGCTGCTGCGCGGCATCAACGTCGGTGGGGCGCGCAAGGTGCCGATGGCCGATCTCCGCGAGGTGTTCGACGCGCTCGGCCACACCGACGTCAAGACCTACATCCAGAGCGGAAACGTCGTGTTCACGGCCAAGGACGGCGCGCCGATGCGGGTGAAGAAGGCGATCGAACAGGCGCTCGAGCGGGAGTTCCGGTTCGCGGTGTCGGTGATCCTCCGCGCGCCCCGAGAACTCGCGAGTGTCGTGCAGCGGAATCCCTTCGGCACCGATGCCTACGTGACGTTTCTGGAGACGCCGCCCGAGAAACAGCGCGTTGCCACGCTCGACCCCACGAAGTTCGCGCCCGACGAGTTCCAGGTCAACGGGCGCGAGATCTACGTCCGCTGCCCGAACGGTTACGGTCGCACGAAGATCAACAACACCTACTTCGAGCGCCAGCTCGCGACGAAGGCCACGACGCGCAACTGGAAGACGATCACCACGTTGCTCGACTGGTCCACCGCAACCAGCTGACTCAGCGCGCGGACGCGCAGCGTCTCGACGCCGGGACCTTCACAGTCGGCGAGCGCGCCGGATCGCCCGACCATCGCGAGGATCAACGACATGCACGGCCCCGCGACCTCGGGACCGTCGCCGGTCGACCAGTCGACATCGGTCGCGCGCAGCTTCAGGCCCACGACGCGCTTCTTGCCGTACAGCGGCAGGCCGGTGCTCTTGTACATCTCCGCCAGCGTCACCAGATGCTCGTCGGAGTGTTCGCCGCGCGCACCTTGGGCGCGGCGAATGTCTTCGCCGTGCACCATGACCTCGCCCAGCGCGACGTACGCGGGGCCCGGCGGCTTCCGGTTGCTCATGATGATCGCGTCGTAACGCGACTTCACGTCAGCCGGCGTACCCGCCGCGTAGCTGCGCAGATCGCGGTCGACCGTCTTGTCGAAGTTGAACCCCGACTTCACGAACCCGCCGAAGAAGTGGGGTGCGGTGATGTTGCCTGCCGCGGTGAGATGCGCGACGAGCTCCTGCACGTTCCACTTGTCGCACCACGTCGGCGCGTTCCACTGCTCGGGCGTCAGCGTGTCGAGGAACTCGCTCAACGAAGCGCGTTCGTCGTGCACCATGGGCATGAGGTCGGCCATACGGGATTCTCCCCTGAAAGCAGCTGTTGGGGACACGACGAACGCGGTCGTCAAAATCGACAGGACACAGAACACTCAAGTATCTACTTGACTATCTGGGCAAGCGGGGCGATACTCAAGTACATGCTTAACCAAGGCGCCACGCTCGATCGGGTGTTCCAGGCCCTGGCCGACCCCAGCCGCCGCGACATGGTCGAACGGCTCAGCCGAGGCCCGGCGTCGGTCAGCGAGCTCGCCCGACCGCTCGACATGACCCTCGCCGGCGTCGTCCAGCACCTGCAGGTCCTGGAGGCGAGTGGCCTCGTCCGCACCGAGAAGGTCGGCCGGGTCCGCACGTGCCGCATCGAGCCCGCCGCGCTGGCCCCGGTCGAGCAATGGATCTCCGAACGCCGCACCAGCTGGGAACGCCGCCTCGACCGCCTTGGCGACCTCCTCGAACCATGACCATTGGTCGCTCGCGCGGCGCCGACCCGATGGGTGGGCTCCGCCGAGTGATCGCGTCGGCTCCGCTGCCGCTCCACCAACAAGGGGAATGACAATGACCGTGACCGAACGATCCGCAATCCACTCGACCTTCGTGATCGAGCGCACCTACGCCGCCACCCCCGCCCGGGTGTTCGCCGCGTTCTCCGACCCCGAGTCCAAGAACCGCTGGTTCGCCAACGGCGACGGCTGGGGTACCGACGCCTACCAACTCGACTTCCGCGTCGGCGGCCGGGAGATCTACCGGGGCCACCACGACGGCACCACCGTGACCTTCGACGCCACCTACTACGACATCGTCGAGAACGAACGCCTGGTCTGGGCGTACGACATGACGATGCAGGACAACCGGATCTCGGTCTCGCTCGCCACGATCGAACTCGTTCCCGACGGCGCCGGCACCCGGCTCACCTTCACCGAGCACGACACCTTCCTCGACGGCTTCGAGGCGGTCGGCCCACGCGAAGAGGGGACCCGGGAACTGCTGAACGCACTCGCGACCGAGCTCCAGCGTCGATCGAACGCGAACCCTTCGCGGGTGAGCGATGAGTTTCGCCGTTCGGGGCAGTCTCAACGTCGAAACCCCCAATCTCGAAACCCAACGCATCTCCCGACGAAGGAGCAAGCCGTGCCGCTACGTGAAACCGCCCCCATCGGCGCCCCTTGCTGGATCGACCTGTTCACCACCGACACCGACAAGAGCCGCGCGTTCTACGGCGAGCTGTTCGGCTGGAAGGCACAGGACCCCAATCCCGACTTCGGCGGGTACTTCAACTTCACCAAGGACGACCAGCTGATCGCGGGCGGGATGCACAACGACGGGTCGTCGGAGTCGACCGACGCGTGGACGGTCTACCTCGCGGTGAAGGACGCGGAAGCGACGGTGGCAACCGCGCCCGCACACGGCGCCGAAGTGCAGATACCGACGATGGCAGTGGGCGATCTCGGAACGATGTCGGTGGTCGCCGACCCCGGCGGCGCGCGTATCGGGATCTGGCAACCGAAGCTGCACAAGGGCTTCGGGATCGTGAACGAACCGGGCGCGCCGGGATGGTTCGAGCTGCACACCCGCGCGTACGACGCGTCGCTCGCGTTTTATCGCGACGTGTTCGGTTGGGAGACGCACGTGCACAGCGACACCGACGAGTTCCGCTACTCGACGCTCGGCGAGGGTGAAAATCAACTGGCCGGCATCATGGACGCGGCCGCGTTCCTGCCCGCAAGCGTCGCGTCGTTCTGGGCGGTGTACTTCATGACCGCCGATACCGACAAGACGTTGGCGCAGGTCGTCGACCTCGGCGGCACGATCGTGGATCCCGCGCAAGACACGCCGTACGGCCGACTCGCGACCGCGACCGATTCGACGGGCGCGCAGTTCAAGCTGATGGCCAACAACTGAGCCACTGGGTACCGTAAATGTCGGGTACGCGCACAGTTCCTACGCGCGCAGTCCCGACGCCGGAACAAGGAGCCTCGGAAAAGTGACGAGCACAGCCAGCCTCGATCCGGCCGCCGCGAGTTTCGACCCGGCCGCGCTGGGATTCGAGCAATACCGCACGGAGCTGACCGCGTACTGCTACCGCATGCTCGGTTCGGCCTTCGAAGCCGACGACGCGGTGCAAGAGACGTTGGTGCGCGCGTGGCGCAGCTTCGACCGGTTCGAGGGCCGGTCGTCGCTGCGATCGTGGCTGTACCGCATCGCCAGCAACGTGTGCTTCGACATGTTGAAGGGTCGGCGGCGGCGCGCGTTGCCGATGGATCTCATGGCCGTCGGCCACGCCGATGGACATGTCGATCCGCCGACCGCGGAGAACATGTGGGTCGGACCGATCCCCGACGGCCGCGTCGTCCCCGACGGCGATCCCGCGGAGCAGGCCGAGGTGCGCGAATCGGTGCGGCTCGCATTCGTGGCCGCGCTCCAACACCTTCCCGCGCGCCGAGCGCGCGGTGTTGATCCTGCGCGAAGTTCTGAAGTGGAAGGCGAACGAAGTCGCGGAGCTGCTCGACACCACTGTCGTGTCGGTCAACAGTGCGCTGCAACGGGCCCGCGCGACGTTGGCCGAGCGCAACGTGACGGCCGGCAGTACGCCGCAACCGATCGACGAAGACCAACGCGAGTTGCTCGCGCGTTACGTCGACACGTTCGAGCGCTTCGACATCGAGGCGCTGATTGCACTGCTCCACGAAGACGTGACGATGCAGATGCCGCCGTACCCGCTGTGGATGCAAGGCGCGGACGAGTACCGCACGTGGCTGTTGGGCCCGGGAGGCGGGTGCGAGGGTTCGCGCCTCGCGTCGATCGACGTCAACGGCGCGCCCGGTTTCGCGCAGTGGCGTCGCGACCCGGCGGGCGGCTTTACCGCGTGGTCGATTCACGTCCTCACGTTGTCAGGCGGCGCCGTCACCGCCATGGACTTCTTCGTCGGGCCCGAGAACTTCGCGCTCTTCGACCTGCCGGTCCACCTCGACGCCTGAACGCACGATCACCAGCACATCCGCCAGGCCCGCAAACACGATGAGGTCGACCAGCGGCTTGCACGCGTGCTCGATCCGGATGGTGGCGTCGAGCCGTCGGGCGAGTAGCTCGAGCCGCGCCAATGCGTCGATCGTATGGATGTCCGGCTGGGTGATCCCGCCGACATCACACGTGATGACGAAGGCCGGCGCGGGTTGATTCGGTTCCACGGGGATGACGACCGTGCCCGGGGTAGAAATTCACCGATGAGTTCGGCGCCGGTCGGCGGTCGTATCGGTCACACGCCCTCTACTGCGAAGGAGCCGGCATGAGTCTTCCCCCGGTGGTATCGGAACCCGAGTGGGTCGCGGCGCGCAAGGCCCTGCTCGTCAAGGAGACGGCGTTCACGCGCCAGCGCGACGCACTGAACGCGGAACGGCGCCGCCTACCGATGGTCGAGATCGAGAAGGACTACGTGTTCGACGGCCCCGACGGGAAAGTCCGTCTCCTCGACATGTTCGACGGTCGCAGTCAGCTCATCCTCGTGCATTTCATGTTCGACCCGAGCTGGGACGACGGCTGCTCGAGCTGCACGGCCGGAGCCGACGAGGTCTCCGACGGATTCATTCGCCACCTCAATGCCCGCGACACGTCGCTCGTCTACGTGTCACGCGCACCCCTCGCCAAGATCGAGAACTACAAGCAGCGCCGGGGCTGGACGTTCCCGTGGTACTCGTCGTTCGGGAGCGACTTCAACTACGACTTCCACGTGACGCTCGACGCCAACATCGCGCCGGTGGAGTACAACTACCGCACCGAGGCCGAGTACAAGGCGCTTGGTTCGACCCTGTACACCGAGGACGGTCAGTCGGTCGAAGACCCGGGCCGCAGCTACTTCCTGTGCGTCGGCGATCGCGTGTTCCACACCTATTCGGTGTTCGCGCGCGGCATGGAGTCGGTCGGCGGCTCGTACTACTTCCTCGACGAAACCGCGCTCGGTCGCCAAGAAGACTGGGAAGAGCCCAAGGGTCGCGTCGCGAGCGCGCACGCGGCCGTTCCCGATTTCTCCGACACGACGCAAGCGGTCGACGAGTAGAGGCCGCGACTCAATACGGCGAAATCGCCCTACAAAGAACTGCGGGAAAACCCACCGTTCAGTTCTCACTGTTCATCGTTCGTTCCGCTGAGTACGGTGGCGGTCGACGGACGGGCTACGGACGATGTCTGAGATGCGATCGCGACGACGAACTGCTCTGACGACGCTCCTGAGCGCGCTCGTAGCCGCGGGTTCACTTGTCGGCGCGGCGGGGCGGGCCGGCGCAGCCGATCCCGCTCCCGCGGCGATCACGGGCGGCGGCGTCAATTTCGCGGCCACGGCGATCAACCAGTGGCGATCCGACGTCGCACTCGACAGCGGCTTGCCGGTCGGCGCCGACTTCACGAGCCTCGCCGATGCCGAGACCAAGTTCGCGAGCGGCTCAGCCGACTATCTCGCCTCCGACCTCGCGTTCACGCCCGACCAACTCGCGGCGCTGAACGCGGGACGTTGCTCGGGTATCGCGGCGGGGTCGTGCTTCGACTACGTGCCGACCAGCGTGAGTGGCGTCGCGCTCGCGTTCAATGTCGTCGGTAAAACCGGCGTGAGTCTGCGGGTGCTGAGTCTCACTCGGCAAGCCGCGTGCAAGATCTTCACCGGCGCCATCACCAAGTGGGACGACCCCGAGATCGTTGCCACCAACTCCGAGCTCGCAACCGTCGACCGCGACATCCACCCGGTCGTGCACGCCGAACCGTCAGGCGACAGCTACGCACTCTCGCAATACTGCATTGCCGTCGCACCGCAAGTGTGGGCCGCGTTCGTCGCGCAACAGGCCAACGACGGTTTCGCGGCGCAGGACACGCCCGCGTTCGACGCGGGCGAGCCGACATCGACGTGGCCGGCCGCCGGATGGGGCGACGGCCCGGTTGCGGTCAACTCCGACGACGGCGTCGCGAGCTATGTCGCTGATTCGCACACGGGGCCGGACTCGATCGGCTACGAGCCGGTCCGGGTCGCAGAGGTTCGCCGAACAGCCGTTGCCCAACTCGCCGATGTGAACTCGAACTTCGTCTCGCCGTACAACCCCAACCTCACGCACCTGACCGAAGCTGCCGATGGATCAATCGTTCCCGACTTCAGCGCTCCCGGCGCGTACCCCGTCGAGGTTGCGTGGGTCGTCGCACCGAACCAGGGCTTCGATCCGGCCAAGGGCGCGACCCTGGCCCGGTTCTTGTGCTGGGCGGTCACGGCGGGTCAGGTGAGCGCCGCACGCATCAAGTACCAGATACTTCCGCCACCACTGCGGACCATTGCGGTCAACGCCATCGAGAAGATCCCCGGTGCGCCGAGTGCGCACGACTGCAGCATCACCGGCCGACCCACCGTTCCGACCGACATCGTCGCCGTCGCCCACCCGGGTTCCGCGGCCGTGTTCTGGACGCCGTCCCGCGGTGGGCTCTACGGCATCTTCAGCTACGTGGTCACCGCATCGCCCGGCGGGCGCAACGTCGAGGTCAATCATCGCTCGGCGATCATCGAAGGCCTCCAACCCGGCGTCACGTATACCTTCCGCGTTGCGGCCACGAACGAGGTGGGCGCGAGCGCATCGTCCGACGCGTCAAACGCGGTTACGCCCACAAAACCGATCTCGGGCTACTGGATGCTCGGCGCCAACGGGACGGTGTACTCGTTCGGCTCCGCCGAACACTTCGGTAACGCGCCCGGGCCTGCAGTTGCGTTGGTAGCGCGGGCCGACGGCACCGGCTACTGGGTGGTCGACCGACAAGGTGTCGTCACCGGTTTCGGCGCCGCGCACGCAATCGGCACACCACCGGTCCTGGCCGCGGGCGAGATCGTCTCGTCGATCTCGGATACGCCGAGCGGCAACGGGTACTGGCTCTTCACAGACCGCGGACGCGTTTTCCCGTACGGCGACGCGGCCTTCTTCGGAGACATGTCGAAGACCACGTTGAACGGGCCGGTCGTCGCTTCCGTCGCGACACCGACGGGTCACGGCTACTACATCGTCGGTAGCGACGGCGGCGTGTTCACATTCGGCGACGCGACCTTCCGCGGCTCCACGGGAGGGTTTCACCTGAACCAGCCCGTCGTCGGTATGGCGCCGACGCCCGACAACCGCGGCTACTGGCTCGTCGCCGCCGACGGCGGCGTGTTCGCCTTCGACGCACTGTTCCAGGGCTCGATGGGTGGCGTCAGCCTGAACAAATCGGTGAACGGACTCGTCCCGTTCGGCAACGGCTACCTGATGGTCGCGTCCGACGGCGGCGTCTTCGACTTCTCGAACAAGAACTTCGAGGGCAGCCTCGCCGAGAACCCGCCCGCCGCACCGATCATCGGTATCGCCGCCTTCACGGCCTGACGGCCTGCACTCGGACCGCTCATCGTTTCGGCGGCGCCGCTTGCCGGGCATGAAAGACTGACGGCACAGCTGCCGGAGGTGTTCATGACCGACGTGCTCGCGCGGCCGGAAGAGCAACACAACGGGATCGCCGACGACGTCTACGCGCGGCGCTGGCCCATCCTCGCGGTGCTTTGTGTCGCACTCTTGATCGTCGGCATCGACGGCACGATCGTCAACGTCGCGCTGCCGAGCTTCGTGCGCGAGCTGAACGCCTCGCCGAGCCAGCTGCAATGGATCAGCGACGCGTACACACTGGTGTTCGCGAGCTTTCTCCTGACCGCGGGATCGCTGGGCGACAAGTTCGGCCGGCGCGGCGCGTTGTTGATCGGGCTCGTCATCTTCGGCGTCGGTTCGCTCGGCGGTGCACTCGTCGCTTCGGCGGGCGCACTGATCGTGACGCGGGCGATCCAGGGCCTCGGCGGCGCGTTCATCATGCCGTCGACACTCTCGATCCTGACCAACGTGTTCCCCGACGACGAACGCGGCCGCGCGATCGGAATCTGGTCGGGCGTTTCCGGGCTCGGCGTGGCCATCGGTCCGCTGGTGGGCGGATATCTCCTCGATCATTTCTGGTGGGGGTCGGTCTTCCTCGTCAACCTGCCGGTGATCGCAGTGGCGATCGTCGCGGTCGTCACGATCGTCCCGAACTCGAAGGACCCGAACGCGAAACCCATCGACTGGCTCGGCACGGTGTTGTCGGTCGGCACGCTCACCGGACTCCTGTTCGGCATCATCGAAGGGCCGAGTCAGGGCTGGACGTCCACGCCGGTGCTCATCGGCTTCATCGGCGGCACCGCGATGCTCATCGCGTTCATCCTCTGGGAGCTGCATAACCCCGCGCCGATGCTCGACGTGACCTTCTTCAAGAACCCGAGGTTCTCCGCCGCGTCGGTGGCCGTGACGTTCGTGTTCTTCGCGTTGTTCGGATCGATCTTCTTCCTGAGTCAGTACATCCAGTTCGTGCTCGGCTACAGCCCGTTGCAAGCAGGTGCGGCGCTGATACCGGTTGCGGTCGCGCTCATGGTCAGCGCGCCGACGAGCTCGATTCTCGTCGCGCGCCTCGGGACGAAGGCGATCGTGACGGCCGGCCTGTTGGTGGTCGCAAGCTCACTGACGCTGTTGTCGTTCGCGACGACCACATCGGGCTACCCACTCGTCGCGGGAGTGCTCCTGCTGCTCGGTCTCGGCATGGGTCTGGCGATGGCGCCCGCGACCGATTCGATCATGGGCTCGCTACCGCGGGAGAAGGCCGGCGTGGGCTCGGCGGTAAACGACACGACGCGCGAGGTCGGAGGCGCGCTGGGCGTCGCGATCCTCGGCAGCATCCTCGCGGCCACCTACAGCTCCGCCGTCGGCGCGACCGAGGTGGTGAAAGCGCTGGGCGCGACCGGTGCCGAAGGCGCGAAGGCAAGCGCGGCGGTGAAGACGTCGATAGGCGGGGCATCGCAGGTCGCAGAACAACTCGGCCAACTGGAAAAGCTGGGACGCGTACCGGTCGGGACCACGCAGGCGATCATCGACGCGTCGAACAAGGCGTTCGTGCACGCGATGGGCCACACCGTGATCGTCGGCGCTGCCATCGCCGCGCTCGGCGCGCTCGTCGCGTTGATCTGGCTTCCGGCCCGGCCGATCACCACGCGGTCCGATGTCGAAGAGCTCGGCGACCTCGGCGACCTCGTCGTCCGCGGCGCGCGGGCATTGCCGACCACTGCGTCGCGCCGCCGCGACCTGCTGGGCGCGACGCTCCAACTCCTCACCGAAGCCGGCTTCAGCAGCCTGAGCTTCTCGGGCGTGGCGAGCCGGGCCGGTATCAGCACCGGTTCCATCGAGCGCGATTTCAACTCGAAGCTCGACCTCGTCATCGACGCCATGAACGCGGCGATGGCCGAGCATCCGATCCCCGACACCGGCTTCTTCGAAGACGACTGCCGCACCTACATGCGCTCCGCGGCCGAGAGCCTGGCGACACCCGGTTCGCGCACCGTGATCGCCGACCTGCTCGGCGGATCCGCGCGCGATGACGAGCTCACGATCGCGTTCCGCGACCGGCTCATCGGCCCGCGCCACCGCGCGCTGACGACGATGGTCGACCGTGCAGTCGCGCGCGAGGAACTCGCGCCCGATGTCGACGCCGCGGTGCTCGTCGACACGCTCGTCGGCCCGCTCTACCACCGCCTCCTCATCACCGGCGAGCCCCTCAACTCCGGAGTCGCCGACGAAGTCGTCGAGCTCGTCCTACAGGGTGCCGTGAGAAGGTAAATCTCACCCGACGTACGCGGCGAGGTGTTGCCCCGTCAGTGTTTTGCGCTTCGCGACGAGGTCGGCGGGGGTGCCTTCGAACACGATCTGACCGCCGTCGCGGCCGGCGCCGGGACCGAGATCGATGATCCAGTCGGCGTGGGCCATGACCGCCTGGTGGTGCTCGATCACGATCACCGACTTGCCGGAGTCGACGAGCCGATCGAGCAGGCCGAGCAGCTGTTCCACATCGGCGAGGTGGAGGCCGTTGGTCGGCTCGTCGAGCACGTAGACGCCGCCCTTGTCGCTCATGTGCGCGGCGAGCTTGAGTCGCTGCCGCTCGCCGCCGGACAACGTCGGCAGGGGTTGACCAAGGCTGAGATAGCCGAGCCCGACATCGACGAGCTGGGTGAGGATCTTGTGCGCGGCCGGCGTCGCCGCTTTGCCGCTCGCGAAGAACGATTCGGCCGCGCTCACGGGCAGCGCGAGCACCTCGCTGATGTCGCGGCCGCCGAACTTGTACTTGAGGACGTCGGCCTGGAACCGCTTCCCCTCGCACTCTTCGCACGTGGTTGCAACACCGGCCATCATCGCGAGGTCGGTGTAGATCACGCCCGCGCCGTTGCACGTAGGGCACGCACCCTCGGAGTTGGCGCTGAACAGCGCGGGCTTCACGCGGTTGGCGGTGGCGAACGCCTTGCGGATCGGATCCAGAACTCCCGAATACGTAGCGGGATTGCTGCGCCGCGAACCACGGATCGCGGCCTGATCGATCGACACCACACCGTCGCGGCCCGAGATCGAACCGTGGATCAGTGAGCTCTTGCCCGATCCGGAAACGCCCGTCACCACCACGAGCGCGCCGAGCGGTATGTCGACGTCGACGTTCTGCAGATTGTGGAGGCTGGCGCCGCGCACCTCGAGCGCGCCCGTGGGTGTGCGGACCGACGCTTTCAACGCGGCGCGGTCGTCGAGGTGCCGGCCGGTGCGCGTGTCGCTTTTCCACAACGCCGCGACGGTGCCCTCGAACACCACCTCGCCGCCGGCCGCACCCGCGCCGGGACCGAGATCGACCGCGTGGTCGGCAATGGCGATCGTCTCCGGCTTGTGCTCGACGACGAGCACGGTGTTGCCCTTGTCGCGCAGCCGGAGTAGGAGGTCGTTCATCCGTTCGATGTCGTGCGGGTGCAGCCCGATCGTGGGCTCGTCGAACACGTAGGTGACGTCGGTGAGCGCCGAGCCGAGATGGCCGATCATCTTCGTGCGCTGCGCCTCGCCGCCCGACACCGTCGCCGACGGTCGATCGAGCGACAGATAGCCGAGGCCGATCTCCACGAACGAGTCGAGCGTCTGTTGCAATGCCGCGAGCAGTGGCGCCACCGACGGCTCGTCGAGCGCGCGTACCCAATCCGCGAGATCGCTGATCTGCATCGCGCACGCGTCGGCAATGCTGATCCGTTTGATCTTCGACGATCGCGCCCCGCGTTGAGCCGAGTACCGTCGCACTCCGGACACGTGCTGAACGTCACGACCCGTTCGACGAACGCGCGCACGTGCGGCTGCATCGACTCGACGTCTTTGTTCAGCATCGACTTCTGGATCTTCGGGATCACACCTTCGTAGGTGAGATTGATGCCGTCGACCTTGATCTTCGTCGGCTCGCGGTACAGCAGGTCGTTGAGCTCGGCCTTGGTGAACTTGCGGATGGGCTTGTCGGGATCGAAGTAACCGCAGCCCCGGAAGATGCGCCCGTACCAACCATCCATGCTGTAGCCGGGAATGATCAGTGCGCCTTCGTTGAGCGACTTCGTGTCGTCGTAGAGCTGCGTCAGATCGAAATCGGTCACCGACCCGATGCCCTCGCAACGCGGACACATGCCACCCGTCCGTGTGAACGAGCGCTTCTCCCGCTTCGTCTTGCCGCCCTTTTCGAACGTGACCGCACCGGCACCGCTGATCGTGGCGGTGTTGAACGAGAACGCCTGCGGGGATCCGATGTGGGGCTTCCCGAGCCGGCTGAACAGGATCCGCAACATCGCGTTGGCGTCGGTGACGGTGCCGACGGTCGAGCGAGGATTGGATCCGATGCGCTCCTGGTCGACGACGATCGCGGTGGTCAACCCGTCGAGCACGTCGACCTCGGGCCGCGCCAAGGAGGGCATGAAGCCCTGCACGAACGCGCTGTACGTCTCGTTGATGAGGCGCTGCGACTCGGCCGCAATCGTGCCGAACACCAGTGAGCTCTTGCCCGAACCCGACACTCCGGTGAACACCGTCAGCCGCCGCTTCGGCAGCTCGACACTGATGTCTTTGAGATTGTTCACGCGCGCGCCGTGCACGCGGATCAGATCGTGACCGTCCGCCGCGGGTGCGTTCTTCTTCGCGCTCATCGAGATTCACTCCATCGTGTCGGGTCGGGGAGCCTGACGTCGCCGTAGCCGTTGGCGCGCACTTCGGTCGGCTGCAACTCGAACAGCACGTAACGATCGGCCGGGTCGTAGCTCGCGGCGGCCCCAACCGCCGCGCGACAGCAGGGTCGTCGACGAGTCGAGCGGTGCCGCTCACCGCCGCCTCGCCTCCGGTACCGGCGTTGTCGACCACACCGTTGTGGAGCGCGAACCAACCGCGTTCGCGGAGGTCGCCGCCTTTCGGCGACGTGGCCTCCATGAACACGTAGAGCCCATCGGTGGTGACGATCGGGGTGACCGGATGCACGCGGCGGCGTGCCGTTCGCCCGCACGGTCGCCAGGTACGACGGGGCCGCCCGCAGCCGGTCCGCGACGAACGCGGCCAGCTCCGGTTCGGCGGCGGCGAACGCGCCCCAGGTCGTCAAGCGTCAGGCCTGGGCGATGCGGACGAGGTTTCCGGACGGGTCGCGGAACGCGCAATCGCGTGAACCCCAGGGCTGGGAAGTGGGCTCCTGCAGCACCTCGGCGCCCGACGCGCGGACCTTCTCGAAGGTGGTGTCGAGGTCGTCGCTCCGGAAGATCGCGGCCTGCAGCGAGCCTTGGGTCACGAGGGTGAGAAGTGCATCGCCCTCGGCTTGTGAACGGCCGCCGTGGGGCTGCGACAAAACGATGTCGACGTCTTGGCCCGCGGCGCCGACGGTAACCCAACGGAAGCCGCCGGCCGACACGTCGTTGCGAACTTCGAGTCCGAGTGCGTCGCGGTAGAAGACGAGCGCGGCATCAGGATCGTGGACAGGGATGAACATGGTTGAAACGGTGACTGTCATACGACGACGGTAAGGGATCGACCCACCGGTTGCTTCTCCGATCCTGCTCGGTTCGCCGACGTCAGATTGCGACCCGGTTGCGACGCGGTCGGGTGCCGACCTTGCTCACGCACTCCGGAATCGACTCGTGGCCGCGGTGATCGCGGGCGCGGTACTGCGACGGCGTCTCGCCCACGATCTCGGTGAAGCGCGAACTGAACGAGCCGAGCGACGTACAACCGACGGCCACACAGGTGTCGGTGACCGACACGCCCTGGCGCAGCAGCGCCTGCGCGCGCTCGATGCGACGCGTCATGAGATACGCGTACGGAGTCTCGCCGTAGGCGGCACGGAACTTGCGGGAGAAGTGCGACGGCGACATCAGCGCGGCGCTCGCCATAGCCGGCACGTCGAGCGGCTCCGCGTATTCGCGATCCATGAGATCGCGCGCCCGCCGCAGGTGCACGAGGTCGGCGATCTCCTCCGGCGTCATACCGACGACGGTACCCAAACCCGCGAGACGGCGGAGAGTTCACGTGCCGGAAACCCGGCTCGCAAAGCGCAGACGTACGGTCATTTCGTGGGCGGAGTGCAGCTGTCGTCACTGAGGACCGAGGTCGAAGGCCGGTCGGCGAGCTACCGGGCCGGGGGCGAGGGCCCGCCGGTGTTGTTCCTGCACGGCTGGGCGTTGGGCACCCGGGCCTACCAACGCGTCGTCCGGCGGCTGACGAGCCGGGGCTGTCGGGTGTACGCCCCCGCGATGCCCGGGTTCTCGGGAACGGCCGATCTCCCGCGCCAGTCGATGTCGATGGACGGCTACGGCGACTGGGTCGACGACTTCATGCGCGCCGTCGACATCGACGAGCCCGCGTTGGTCATCGGTCATTCGTTCGGCGGCGGCGTCGCGATCAAGCTCGCCCACGCGCACCCGGACCGGGTCGGATATCTCGTCCTGCTGAATTCCGTGGGCGGAGTCACCAACCGTCCGCTGTGGGAATGGGCGTGGCGGTTCTGGCGAGAGTTGATACCGACGCGACAAGGCATCGACATCGCGCGCGCGATGCGCGACGACCTCGTGAGCAATCTGTTGCACAACCCGCTCGGACTCGTACGCGCTGGGCGAGCTGGCGCGCACGGCCGACCTCCGTATCGAGCTCGCCGAGCTACGCGAGCGTGAGCTACCGGTACTCGCGCTGACGACCCAGAACGACGGAGTGATTCCTCAGGCCGCGTTCGAAGCATTGTGCAGCGCGGTCGGCACCGAAGGTCGGGTGCTGGCGGGCCGCCATTCGTGGTTACTGACCGATCCCGATTCGTTCGACGACGTGCTCGCCAATGTGGTCGAGGTCCGCGTGCACGACCATCAAGCCAGCGCCGCGACAAGTCGCGTGAGCCGAGTGGCCGAGGCGCTCGAGGCCACGACCGTTCCGGCGCGCCGCACGCGGATCTGGCTCCGCGACGCACCGACGCTCTGGTTCATGAGCGCACCCCCCGAAGTGCTGGCCGGCGATCTCGCGCTGTGTCATCCCGAGCTCGAACCGGGCGAGGTGCGCGCCGTGGCCCGCCCGATCACCGGATCGAACACGATCCGGCTGACCGTCGCCGCCCCGGACCGACGCGGGCTGCTCGGCGACACCACCGGGGTCCTGGCCGACCATGGCCTCTGCATCACCGACGCCTCGGCCGCCACCTGGACGAAGGAACGTCTCGCGCTCCACGCGCTTACGCTCGAGAACACGGGACACATCGACGAGACCGGCTGGAAGCAACTCGGTGAAGACCTGCGGGCGATCGGCGCCGGTCCGCAACGCGCCCGACCCGAATTCGTCCCGATCGGGCGCGCCACCGTGACCGCGTACGGAAGCGAGCGCCAGCGAACCCTCATCCGAGTCGTGGCGCCCGATCAGGTCGGGCTGCTGGCGGCGATCTGCGCCTGGTTCGCCGAACACGAGCTCAGCGTCGAGTCACTTCATGCGGCAACCGACGGCGAGCTCGCACGCGACGTTTTCCTCGTCGAGGGAACGTGCGAGGCTCGCGACCTCGCGCGTCACCTCAGTCGGCGGTAGGCATCGTGGACGAACGACTCAGCCCCATCGAAGCGGTCATGTGGAAGGCCGGACAAGACCCGACGCTGCGCATGACAGTGGGCATCCTGCTCGCGCTCGACCACGCGCCGAGCTACGACGCGCTCGTCGAACGGTTCGACGCGGTGATCAAGTCCGCGCCGCGGTTGCGGGCCCGGCCCGGCGGCCCGTCGTTCGGTCACGCGTGCCCGCCCTGGATCGAAGACGACGCGCCCGACGCCGAGCAACACGTGCGCACTGCCGCCGTGAGCCGGCCGGGAACGCTGCGCCAAGTGCTCGATCTCGTCGGCTGGCTCGAATCGATTCCCTTCGACCCGGACCGGGCACCCTGGGACGCCACGCTCATCGAGGGCCTCGCGGGCGGGCGTGCCGCGCTGTACCTGCGTGCGCACCATGTGGTGACCGATGGGCTCGCCGGGCTCCGTCTCGCCGGTCGATTCCTCGACGGCGCCGAGATCGACCTGCGCGACGAGGACGAGAGGGAACCGGAGAACGCCCCCCGCTCGGGCCTGGCGACGATCGATCTGACCAGGGACCTCGATCTGACCCGGGCGTTGCGGCCGTTGCAGGTCGCGGTGAACGCGGCCCGCGACCCGGAGGCGGTCGTACGCGGCCTGCAGGGCGTTCTCGAGCTCGCCACCTCCGCGTCCCGACAAGTGTTGATCGCCGGCGGCTCGTTGTCGCCGTTGCCCGGTGCGCATTCCATGGCAACGCGCTTCGAGGTCATCTCGGTTCCGGGTGCACGGGCCGCCGCCCGCGCTCGGCGGCAGCCGCAACGACGTACTCGTGGCCGGCGCCGCGTACGGATTCGGCCTGTACCACGATCGGCTCGGCTACCCGTGCGACGAACTGCGGGTCGCCGTACCCACCACCCAACGACGCGGCAGCCGCATCGGCAGCAGTTCCGATGCGGGCGGCAATGCGTTCATCCCGGCGCGCGTCACCGTGCCGACCACGGCCGGGTCGACCGGCGCGCACTTCGACATGGTCGCCGAGCGCTTGAACTCCGCCCGGACGGAGCCCGCAATCCGGTTCGCCGACGCACTCGCGTCGACGATCAGTCACGTCCCCGGCCCGATGCTGGTGCCGGCGATGCGCGCGCAAGCGGGAACCGTCGACTTCGTCGCCACCACGATCCCCGGGCTGCACGGGTCGGGTCGGATCTGCGGTGCGCGGATCGAGACGAGCTACCCGTTCGGGCCGCGGCTCGGCTGCCCCGTGAACCTCACCGCGTTCGGAAACAAGGACCGGCTCGACGTCGGCGTTGCGCTCGACGGCGCCGCGATCAGTGAACCGGAGATCTTGCTCGAGTGCCTCGACGAGGCGTTCGCCACGTTGGTACCCCGAGCCCGCTGAATCGCGTTTACGCCGCAGAGGTAGGTGCCTCCTGCGACCAGGGAAGCACGGCGTGCACGTGGTTAGCGGGTGCTTGTCGGCGTCAAGGTCTAGCTAGCCGGTACGACGCGCTCGAACTGATCAAGTGCCGTCGGTAGGCCGACTCGCATCACGTAGCGGGCAAATGCCTGGGCCAGATGCTCACGGTACGGCGGTACGAGCCGCAAGCGCACGCCACACTTGGCGCAGAACTCTTCCAAATACGACTTTGGAAGCGTGAAGAGGTGATGGAAGTCCACGAGAGCCCACGCCATTGACGGCGGACCGCTCGCTTCCGGTAGCAGTGAATACGCCGCGAGGTCGCCTCGGACTGCCGCCTTTCGGAAGTTCTTGCCTTTCACACTCGGGTTGTCATCGCCTTCCAGGGCGACGAGTCGGTCGTATTCGAGCACGGCTCCGAGCAGCACCTCATCGACCTTGTCATTCTCAAGATCACAACTTTGACTGAGCACAATCACGTGATGCACATCGACCAGAACGTCGAGGTTCTCGGGCAACGGGAACGTGTATGTCTCGATAACTGGAATGGGGCAACTCAGTAGAACGTCGCCCTGCGCGAGGGTCGTCTCATCTATCACCTCGTACCACGAGTTGGTGGCAGTCACGGCAGCATCGACAGCTCTACTGAAGGTGCTCGAAGTCAGATGTGTCCTCCGCAAGTCGCAACGGCCGGTTCCGGCTGACGACACGCCCGCGGTGGCGGGAACGCTCGAGCGGACGAAGCTCGAAGACGACATCGGGAAAGTGAGTAGTTGGCTCCTCGAACGCAGATTCCAGCTTGAAACGCGTCTCAGCCAACCACTCGTCCAACCTGACTCCGGCTACCGAAGCCGCGGCAGAACGACCCGGCGCCCGAGATTGCGGCAGGGGGGTAGCGGACACAGCCGCGGATGGCATAACCACGAGAGCAGGAATCGCCGCGAGTGAGACGACGTAGGGGCTCGCTCGCTTGACCCCCGTCACCACGGCCTTACTGGGCGATTTCAATGAACTGCTCCCTAAGGCGGTCGGTCAGAAGGTCTTCAAAGGCTCGACCTTCCTTGATCTTTAGGTCACGAAGCACTCCAAACGCTTCGTCAAGTGAAAGCGGATTGGCGCAAGTCGCGTGAAGATCGAGATCGAACACGAAGGCTACCGAGCCGGTCGGAGCCTCCGTCGACGCCCACGTAAAGGCCAAAACGATCTCGGGTTCCTCCTGCGGGTAGCGCATCTCGACGCGATCAAGGAAGGCATTGATCGGCTCAGGGAACCCCGGCGGGTACGACAAGCTGATCGTCAGGTAGTCGGAGAAATCCACGGTCTCGACGGGTATCTCGATGCGATTGATGTAGCGCAGGCCGACCGCGGAACGCGCCGGTCCTCCCCGAGTATCGGCCGCAGTCGGTCGAAACCGTCGCGAAGCCGTTCATCGAGCGCTTCCCATCCTTCATACGGGGGCAACCCATGAACCGACACATCGTTAGGGCTCACGCCTAACAGGCGCGATCCGCCACTTTGGGAGAAGAGGATGCGCTGCGGCCCCGACCGCATCTCAAACGAGGTGTTTGCCCCCGATGCAAGTCCGGTCGAACCTGAATCCTCCTTGGCGAACAACCCAGCTTGGACGACTGCTTGCGCGCGCGGTTCCTCCGGATAGATATCGCGAAGGGCCTCGAAGAAGACGCCTGGCGTAGTGAACGTCCAGTCGAGCGGCGTCGACCATTGGAACAACGCGATCGCTTCGACGACTGGCGGGTTCGCGTACAGCCGTCGAGGATTGCCGTCGCCAACGTTCTCGGTCACGCTCTCGTCAGGCATACCGTCTCAACCTCTGGTGGAAGGCCGCAACGCTTGTTTCATGACTGGAAGCGGGTGCTTGCGGTCGAGCAAACTAGAGCGTACCGAGGCTCCGACCACTCCAGGGGCATCGCGCGCGGATTGACGGTCAAGTCGTGCGCGCTGAGCTGTCGCCGAGCGTTGCCCGTTTGCAAACGGTTTGCAATCCGAGGTCTCTTGAAACTCTGGCGCGCCTCTGGACGATCGACCCGGGACCTCTGGCCAGCAGCGGAGGGACAGGGATTCGAACCCTGGGTGCTTGCGCACAGCGGTTTTCAAGACCGCCCCGTTCGGCCGCTCCGGCATCCCTCCGAGTTGGAGGCTACCGGTGCGGGCTCGACCCGCTCGTCAGTGCGGCGCGGCGACGGTCGTGAAACCGGTGTACGGCCGCAGCACGTCGGGGACCTCGAAGCTCCCGTCGGATTGCTGGTAGTGCTCGAACAGGAACACGAGCATCCGGCTCACCGCAACCGCGGTGCCGTTGAGCGTGTGCACGAGCGTGCTGCCTTTGTCGCGCTTCACGCGCGTGCCAACCGACGCGCCGAGTAATCGGTGTAGTTCGAGCACGACGTGATCTCGCGGTACGCGCCTTCGCTCGGTAACCACGCTTCGATGTCGAACTTCTTCGCGGCCGCGGGCCCGAGATCGCCCGCCGCGATGTTCGACACGCGATACGGCAAGCCGAGTCCGCCCACGATCTCTTCTTCGATCGCGAGGATGCGCTCGTGTTCGGCGCCGCTCTCGTCGGGCGCGCAGTAGGCGAACATCTCGACCTTGTCGAACTGGTGCACACGGAAGATCCCGCGCGTGTCCTTGCCGTAGGTGCCCGCCTCGCGCCGGAAGCAGGTGGAGTAGCCGCCGTAACGCGCCGGGAGCTCTTCCGGCGCGAACGTCTCGCCGCGGTGCAGCGCCGACAGCGCGACTTCACTCGTACCGAGCAGGAACAGCTCGCCTTCATCGACGTCGTACACCTGCGCACGATCCGTCGGGAAGAACCCTGCCTCTTCCATCGTCCGCTCGCGCACGAGCGCGGGCGTGATCACCGGGACGAAGCCGTGCCGCACGAGCGTGCTCATTGCGTAGTTGACCAACGCGAGCTCGAGGAGTGCACCTTCGCGCATGATGTACGCGAAGCGCGATCCGCTCGCTTCCGCCGCGCGCGGCGTATCGATGAATCCCATCGCGTCGGCGAACGCGGCGTGGTCGAGGGGCGGTGGCGGCGGCGTCTCGCCCACGACGCGCATGACATCGCCTTCGTCCTCGCCGCCGTCGGGCACCGATGCGTCGGCCGGGTTCGGCACCTGCAGCGCGAGCTCGCGCAGCTGCGCGTCGGCCGCTTGCAGTTCCTTCTCCTGGACCGAAAGCTGTTCCTTCAGCTGCCCGGCCGCTTCGATCTTGGCCGCGCGCTCGTCGGCCGCGGCTTTGCCGATCTCTTTGCTCGCCGCGTTCTGCCGGGCGCGGAGCGCTTCGACCTCTTGCACAAGGGCGCGCTGCGTGGCGTCGGCCGCGAGCACTTCGTCGATCAGCCCGTCGCGTACGCGCTTGCGTTCGATGCCGATCCGATACTCCGGCTCGTCGCGGAGCCGCTTCAGGTCGATCACCCGTGCTCCTCGCCCGGCGCGGGCTCGCGGATCTGATCGCGCAGCGTCTCGACCCAATGCGCCGCGTCTTTCCACGCCTTGCCCGCAGCTTTGCGGCGGGCCACGCCGGCTTCCAACGGACCCGCAACCGGATACGAACCGAGGAACTTCACCTTCCCCTGTTTCGCCATGAGATTGCGCAGCGCGTCGGCCAACACCTCGTCGGAGATGTGACCCTCACAGTCGATGAAGAAGCAGTAGTCGCCGAGGCCGCGCTTGGTCGGCCGCGATTCCAACTTGGTGAGGTTGATAGCGTGCGCCGCGAACTCCTGCAGGATCTGGAGTAGCGAGCCGGGTTGGTCTTCGCGCTGGAAGCACACGATCGAGGTCTTGTCGTGTCCGGTCGGCGCGGGCACACCCCGCCCGAGGAGCACGAAGCGCGTCTCGTTCTCGGGGTGGTCTTCGATGTCGCTCGCCGCGATCTCGAGCCCGTAGATCTCGGCCGCGAGCGCGTTACAGATCGCGGCCAGGTCGGCGCGCGTCGACTTCGAGACTTCGAGCGCCGCATCCGAGGTGGAGTGCGACGCCCGGGTGTCGGCCGCCGGCAGCTTCTGCGCGAGCCACGACCGGCATTGGGCGATCGCGTGCGGGAAGGAGACAACCGTCCGGATATCGGCGAGGGTGGTTCCCGGTTTCACGCACAGGTTCAGCGAGACGGGCAGGTCGATCTCCCGCTGGATCAGCAGGTCGCTGTCGAACGCGAGCGTGTCGAGCGTGACCGAAACCGAACCCTCGATCATGTTCTCGATCGGCACCACCCCGCTGTCGGCGTCGCCCCGTTCGACGGACGCAATGACTTCGGGAACCGCCGCGGAGGGAGAGCGATCACCCGCGGCGAGGTCGGGCTGGGTCAGCAGCGCCTCTTCGGTGAAAGTCCCGGCCGGACCGAAATACGCGACGCGCACCGTCGAATGCTAAACGACGACCCATTTCGCGCCCGACCCATTCGGCTTTCCAACGGGCTCAGGGGCAACGGGCGCTGCCTTGACGCGACGGGGTACGTTGGTTCGTCATCCAGGGACAACGTCATCCCAGGTCAAGCAGGTCAAGGAGGAAGCCCATGCGGGCTGCAGTGTTCACCGAAACCGGAGGGCCGCTCTCGATCGAGAACATCGATCCCGCGCCGCCCGGCCCGCGACGTCATCGTGCAACTCGGCGCCAGCGGCGTCTGCCACTCCGACCTCTCGCTGAAGAACGGCTACGTCGGCATCATGCCGGGCACGGTCCTCGGTCACGAGGGTGCGGGCACGATCGTCGAGGTCGGCAAGGAAGTCATCGGCCTGGCCAAGGGCGACAAGGTCGTGGCGTCGTTCATCCCCGCCTGCGGCGTCTGTTATTTCTGCCTGCACGACCAGTCGCACCTCTGCGACACCGAGTTCGAGGTCATGGTCCGCAACCGGGGCAAGCGCTCCGACGGCACCGACTACACGACCATGACCGGCCTCGGCACCTTCGCCGAAGCGATGACCTGCGACCAGTCGTCGATCGTCAAGGTCAACACGAGTGTCACCGACGACCAGCTCGCGCTGATCGGTTGCGGTGTCACCACCGGCGTGGGCGCGGCGCTCAACACCGCGGCAGGTCCACCCCGGCGCGACCGTGGCCGTCATCGGCTGCGGCGGTGTCGGCCAGGCCGTCATCCAGGGTGCTCGCATCGCCGGTGCGTCGCGGATCATCGCGGTCGACCCGGTCGAGATGAAGCGCAAGGAAGCGGGCCGCTCCGGCGCCACCGACTTCGTCGACCCCAACGAGGGCGACGCGGTCGCACAGGTGCAGCAGCTCACGAGTGGTCGTGGTGTCGACTACTCGTTCGAGGTCATCGGTCTTCCCGAGACCACGTTGCAGGCGTTCAACATGATCCGCAAGGGCGGCACCGCGGTGATGGTCGGTATGACCCGCGCCGAGGCGACCGTGACGCTCTCCACCTTCGACCTCTTCTTCAACGAGAAGACGCTGAAGGGCTGCAAGTACGGATCGGGTCAGGTCCGCCGCGACTTCCAGCGCTTCGCCGACCTCATCGAGACGGGCCGTCTCGACACCGGCTCGATGGTGTCGCGGACGATCAAGCTCGACGAAGTCAACGAGGCGTTCCGCGCGATGGAAGCCGGCGAGGTCATCCGCTCGGTCATCACCGCGTTCTGATCAGACATCGTGAATCGGTAGAGGGCCACGCCAACGCGTGGCCCTCTATCTGTTTCTGGGGGGAATCACCCAACCATGTGGCCCGGGAAGCACGCTCTGGAACGGCCCGACCATCTCGCGTACGTGATGGCGGGGTCGGGCGTTGGCGTCACGTACGGGGAGCTGAACGATCGGTCGAACCGACTCGCGCAGCTCTTCTGGGATGCCGGTCTCCGTTTCGGTGATCACATAGCGGTGCTCATGGAGAACCGCGTCGAGTACTTCGAGCCGTGTTGGGCCGCGCAACGCTCCGGCCTCTTCTTCACGTGCATCAACTCGCACTTCAACGCCGACGAGGTGGCGTACATCCTCGACGACTGCGACGCGCAGGTGCTCGTCGTCTCCGACACGATGCGCGAAGTCGCGGCCGAACTGATCGACAAGATGCCGCGCGTCAGAGTGCGCCTGATGGTCGGCGATCCGGCGCAACTCGTCGCCGGCTACGAGCCCTACGCGGAGACGCGCGACCGGTATCCGGCCGAGCCGCTCGCCGAAGAGCTCGAGGGCACGCGCATGCTGTATTCGTCGGGCACTACGGGCCGCCCGAAGGGCGTGAAGTACAAGATCACGCGCCAACCGGTCGGGGACCAGCCCGTCGAGATGGGCATGATGACCGTGATCTGGGGCATGGACGGCGACGCCGTGTATCTCTCGCCCGCACCGCTGTATCACTCCGCGCCGCTCTTCTATTCGATGAGCACGATGCGCCTGGGCGGCACCGTGATCACGATGGAGCACTTCGATCCCGAAGCGTCACTCGCGCTGATCGAGAAGTACAAGGTCACCCACGCGCAGTTCGTGCCGACGATGTTCGTGCGCATGCTGAAGCTGCCGGAAGCGGTGCGCGACAAATACGACCTGTCGTCGTTGAAGGTCGTGTTGCACGCGGCCGCGCCGTGTTCGGTCGAGACGAAGCGCAAGATGATCGACTGGTGGGGGCCGATCATCGACGAGTACTACGCGGCCACCGAAGGCACTGGCGCCACCTACATCAATTCGGCCGACTGGCTCGCACATCCCGGCTCGGTCGGGCGCTCGATGTTGGGCCCGATCCACATCCTCGACGACGACAACGTGGAAGTGGCCGTCGGCGAAGTCGGAACCGTTTGGTACGAAGCGCCGCCGAACCGGCCCGGCTTCGAGTACCACAAGGACGCAGAGAAGACGCGCGACTCGTTCAACGAGCGAGGCTGGTCGACGGTCGGCGACATGGGCTACCTCGACGCCGACGGCTACCTCTACCTCACCGACCGGCGCACGTTCATGATCGTGGCCGGCGGCGTGAACATCTACCCGCAGGAAGCCGAGAACCTGCTCATCGATCACCCGAAGGTGTACGACGTGGCCGTGTTCGGGATCCCCGACGCCGACATGGGCGAACGCGTGCACGCGGTGGTGCAGCCGACGAACTGGGACGACGCCGGTCCCGAGCTCGAACAGGAACTGCTCGCGTACTGCCGCGAACATCTCGCGAAGTACAAGTGTCCGCAGGCCGTCGACTTCGATCGCGAGCTACCCGCGAACAGACCGGCAAGTTGTACAAGCGACTGCTGCGCGACCGTTACTGGGGCGACAAGACGAGCCGGATCGTTTAACGGTGAAGATCCTCGCGAGCGGGCGCGACGGTGACATCTTCGAGTTCACGCCCGGGCTCGTGCTGCGCAAGACCCGCGACGGTCGATCGATCGCGCACGAGGCGCGCATCATGCGTTACGTCTCCGAACACGGATTCCCGGTGCCGCGCATCGTTGAGGTGCGCGCCGAGGGAACCGAGATCATCATGGAGCGCATCGACGGCCCGATGATGATGGACGCAATGGTGCGGCCGCCGTGGAAGCTCGGTGATCACCTACGCCTCCTCGCCGATCTGCACGACCAGCTGCACAAGATCGCAGCCCCCGACTGGCTGCCGTCGGCGGGCGACGGCGGCGACCGACTTCTCCACCTCGACTTCCACCCGATGAACGTGATCATGTCGCCGACCGGCCCGGTGGTCGTCGACTGGCCGAACGCGCGTGCCGGCGATCCGATGTCGGATGTCGCGATCACGTACTCGCTCATCGCGTGCGCGCACATTCCGCTGCCCCGCCCGGCCGCGGCCGCACTGAACACCGTGCGCACACCGGCTCTCAATCGCTGGTTCGCGCGGCGCTACATCGGGAAGCACTTCTACGAACGCGTGGCGGAGATGGCCGAGCTCAAGTGCTTCGACACGAACATGGCGCCCGACGAGATCAAGGCACTGCGAGCACTGGCGGCGAGGAGTGCAGAGAGGGCTCTGGGATGACGGTTCCCCCCGGCCCCGTCATCCCAGTGCCTCTGCTTCCGAGCCGGCGCCTCGATTCCTCCATCTTTCGATGTGGGCATCTGACGCAGGCCGGCGCGGTGTTTCCCCTTCCGCATCATGGACGCTAGGGGGCGTAAGGGCAACTGGTCAACGGGACGAATCCGGCGCGACCGGGCGAACTACCTTCAGCCTCGTGAATAACACCGACCCCGACCGCCTCGACCTCGCCCGGCGGATCTTCGCCGCCGCCCACCTCACCGGGACCTTCACGCTCCGGTCCGGGGTAGTGAGCAACGAGTACTTCGACAAATATCGCTTCGAGTCCGAGCCGCTCCTCCTGGCCGACATCGCGGCCGCGTCGCGGAGCCTGGTGCCGCCGGGCATCGACGCCCTGGCCGGCCTCGAGCTGGGCGGAGTGCCGCTCGCCACGATGATCTCGCAGGTCACGAGCCTGCCCGCCGTGTTCGTGCGCAAAGAAGCGAAGACCTACGGCACCTGTCAGCTCGCCGAAGGCAGTGAGATCGATGGGAAGCGGCTGTGCATCATCGAGGACGTCGTCACCTCAGGCGGCGCGATCCTCGACGCGGCAGTGGAGCTGCGCGCCCGCGGCGCGGAGTTGGGTCCGGTCGTTTGCGTGATCGATCGCGAGTCGGGCGGTCGGGAGAAGCTCGCGGCGGCCGGCCTCGAACTGTTCCCGCTCTACACGATGAGTGATCTCAAGGCAGCGGGTCCACCGGGACCGTAACCCCGCACTTCTTCAAGATGGCCCGCGTCACCTTGTACTCGTCGACGAGCTTGGCGATGGTGGTCGACGACGTGGAGGATCCGGCAATCGTTGTGGTCGTCGCGGGTGCCGTACTGGTCGACGTCGTGGTCGACGACGGCGACGTGATCGCGTTGGGCGGCGAGTGCGACCCCAGTTCCTTCAGGTCGAAGTTGTCGGCCAAGCCGTCGGTGACGCACTTGGCCTGCGCGGGAGTGACGCCGGCGCGAATGAGCTCGGACTGGACAGCGGCCCGGGTTGAAGCCCGGCGTGGCGCAGCCCGACAACAGGAAAAGACCCACCGCGAGTCCCATTCCCATCTTGGCCGCACGCTTGATCCCGGACCGAGGCACACGGCGAGAGTACGCGGCGCTCGAGACCACGACCGAACGCTCGGGTGCGCGTGCCGAAGTGCCACGCGCAATACGGGGCGTCCAGCCCTAGGCTGTCGCCAATGGTTTGCCCCAACTGCAGCTACAACAACAGCCCGAACAATCGGTTCTGTGTGCGCTGCGGCATCGACCTGAGCGCGCCCACCCCCGCGGAGACGCCGTCGTTCTCGAGCGACCCCGCGACCCCGCCCGGGCCGGCTGCGGCGCCGGGCGCACCCCCGCCCGCCGCGCCGAATCCCTGGGGGGCACCCCCGCCGCCCGGGGGCGACTGGTCGGTTCCGGGATCGGCACCGCCTCCGCCCCCTCCGCCCCCGCCGCCGTATGGGGGCCCGGCCGCGTACGGCCCACCGCCGAGCGCACCGCCGTATGGGGGCCCGGCCGGGTATGGCCCGCCGCCGAGCGGGTCGCCCTACGGGCCGCCGCCGGGTGTGCTCCCGCCCCCGAACTCGCCGCCGCCCCCGGGCGGCGCGCCCAACCCCTTCGCGCCACCCTCGGTGTACGGCGCACCCGCGCCGTATGCCGCGCCGGCTCCGGGCAGCGTACGCGCAGTACCCCCCGCCATACCCACCGTCCGGCTTCCAGACGGCGACGACCAACGGCCTCGCCATCGCCGCGCTCATCCTCGGTCTCGTGGGTTGGGTCGCCTGCGGCGTCGGCTCGGTCGTGGCGGTGATCCTCGGGTTCATCGCTCAGTCGCAGATCCGGGAATCCCGGGGCCGACAGGGCGGCGAGGGTCTGGCCAAAGCCGGGATCATCCTCGGTTTCGTGGGAATCGGGCTCGTCGTGTTGTTCTTCGTCATCGGGGCCATCAGCGGCAGTTCCAGCTCGAACTGACGGCCACCCAACGGTCGCCCCAACGGTCGCCCCGACGGTCGTCGCGGTGTTCCGCGGCGATCTCCGGCCTCAGGAACCCCTCCGGTTACGCCGATAAGGGGTCACGAGGGGGTTCGTAATGCAGACCACGCAGAGCGCGCAGTCGTGGCTTTGGCCCGGCTTCGCCCCGATCGAATCCGATACCGACGAGTTGGCCGGCTCCGCGCCGTCGGCGAAGCGTCAACGCCGGAGGTCGAGCCCGCGCCGCCTGTGGTGCAGCCGCGGCTGATCGTCGCGCCGCCCCGTGAGCGTGACGCCCGCCAGGAGATCGCCCGCCTGCGCGACGAGATCGAAGCCCTCGTGCGGGTCCAGGGCGACAATGCGCGCGGCACCCTCGACTCCGCGCTCGAGTCGGTGACGCGCCTCCAGATCGTGACCGCCAACATCGATGCGTGTGGTCCGCCGTCGGAGTCGTTCGCGGGTGCGGCCATGGTCGCCCTCGCCGACTCCCGCCTCCGGGGTCACTCCGACGCGATCGAGCGCGGCATGACCTACACCTCCGACAACCAACTCACGCTGCTCCGCGGCGAGAAGTAGTTCGGCGCCGCGACCGCGGCTCGAGATAGTGCGGCTCCGGCGGGCTTGGAGCGATCGCCTCCTACTAACTTCCCGGCCGTGACTATTGATCGTCCTGCCCCGCTGGCCGGGCTCCGCATCGTCGAAGTGTCGATGCTCGGGCCGGGAAACCTCACCACTCACCTGGCCGACCTCGGCGCCGACGTCATCAAGGTCGAGCCGCCGCAAGGCGACTACGGGCGCCGTATGACGTGGCCGATCGTCGAGGGCGTCTCGCTGCTTGTTCCTGCACATCAGCCGGGGCAAGAAGAGCATCGTGCTCGACCTGCGCACCGACGTGGGGCGCGACACGTTCCTCGAGCTGGTGCGCGACGCCGACGCGGTCGTCGAGGCGATGCGGCCGGGCGGGCTGGACCGGCGCGGACTCGGCTTCGAGGAGCTGAAAAAGGTCAACCCGCGCATCGTGTTCTGCACGATCTCCGGTTATGGCGCGACCGGTCCGTACCGCGACATGCCGAGCCACGGAATCGCCTACGACGTATGGGCCGGCATCGTGCAACCGGAGATCGACGACGACGGCTTCGCATTCATGCCCGAGCACGTCTCGATCGGCATCAACGTCGGTCCGGTGTTCGGCGCACTCGGTCTGCTCGCCGGCGTGATCCGGGCGCGCGAGATCGGGCGAAGGTTGCCAGATCGAGATCGCGCAGTCGGACGCCGCCGCCGCGACCGACTGGCTGCGCAGCGAGACGTGGCGCGCGTACGAACGCCCGGAATCGGAGGTGACGGGCAACGAGGCCGACAACTTCGAGCGCCGCGCGCCCGGTACCGGCGGCATGGAAGCCGGCGTGCGCTACCAGTTCTACGGAACCGTCGACGGCCACATCTTGTTCATGGCGTCCGAGCGCGAGTTCTGGAAGAACTTCTGCGAGGGGATCGGCCGGCCGGAGTTGTTCGAGCGCTGGCCCGGCTCGCAATACGGCGATCACGCGCGGGGCAACAACGAACTGCGCGTGATCCTGCGCGACGAGTTCGCCAAGCGGACGACGCAGGAGTGGTTGGCGTTCGGGCTGGAGCACAACACACCGATCGCGCCCGCGAACACGCCGAAGACGCTCTACGCCGATCCGCAGTTCCAGGATCGCTTCGACCTGCTCCCGGCCGAGCAGGTCGGTGCCGACATGTTGGGCACCCCGATCAAGTTCGTCGACGAGTCGCTGCCGTTGCCCACCAAGGCCCCGACCGTCGGTCAGAACACCGAGCAGGTGCTGCGGGACGCGCTCGGATGGGACGACACGCAGATCGAGGCGGCGCGGGCCGCGGGGGCGTTCGGCAAGAGCTGACGCCCGGGTCTGCTTGGCGGGTCGGCCCGACGCAGTCTATCGCTGGACAGATATATATCTGAGTAGTTATGATGGACGGGTGACCGCCACCGTTGCGTTCGAAGTCCTGGCCGAGCCGAATCGCCGGCGCATCCTCGACCTGCTGCTGATCGAGGAACGCCCGGTGGGAGGGCTGGTCGACGCGCTGGCGGTGAGTCAGCCCGCGGTGTCGAAGCACCTGCGGATCCTGCGAGAGGCGGGGCTGGTGGAGGCGCGGACCGAAGCGCAGCGGCGCATCTATCGCGTGCGGGCCGATCCGCTGCAGGCGATCGACGCGTGGCTCGCGCCTTACCGGGAACGGTGGACCGCGAGCCTCGACGACCTCGAACGACACCTCGACCAGATGCCCGACGAAGACGCGCGCTGAGCACTTTCGGCGCGCCGGAAGGAGGCCCACCATGAGCGGCGAGAATTTCCGTCGCAACGAATCGTCGAACGATTCGTCGGAACACGACACGCGGGGGGTGCGGGCCGACGGGGAGTTGGAGCCGGACGGGGACCGTTGGCGGCTGCGCTTCACCCGGCACTTCGCCCATTCGCCGGAGAAGGTCTGGCGGGCGATCACCGAGCCGAAGCACTTCGCCGCCTGGTTCCCATTCTTCATGGAAGGCGAACTCGCAACCGGCGCCCGGCTCCGTTTCCGGGCCCGCGACGTAGCCGACCTCGTCTTCGACGGCGAGATGATCGAGTACCGCCCACCGACCTTGATGGAACTGCGCTGGAGCGAGAACGAGACGCTGCGCTTCGAAGTCGAGCCCGACGGCGCGGGCACGCGGTTCACGCTCTCGAACGTCTTCGACGACATCGGCAAGGCGGCGCGCGACGCGGCCGGCTGGCACTCGTGCATCGACGCGCTCGAACGCGACCTCGACGGCGTGCCCGCGCCCGCGGGTTCGCCCCGTGAACAATGGGAACGGCTCAACCGCGCCTACGTGGCCCGTTTCGGACCGGCCGCGTCAACCATCGGACCACCGACCGGGTACCCCTACGAGTCGTAGCGGCGTTAAGACCGCTTTGAGTCGTGACCGATCCGCCGATACAAAAGGAACACATTCGGCTTTTTCGCCGCTCTGAGAGATTCGATCGAACGATCAGAGAGGCGAATACGTAGGCGACGGTACGATGGCGAGCTTCGGTTCCGACGACCAACGGAGCGGCACTTTGGAAGTGCGGGTCCTCGGCCCGATCGAGCTGGCCGACGAGCACGGCGTCGTCGAGCTGCCCCAACGTCGCCTTCGGGCGCTGCTCGCGCTGCTCGCGCCGCGTACCAACCAACCGGTTCCCAGCCGAGTGCTCGTCGAGCAACTTTGGCAGGGCGCACCACCGCCCCGCGGCGCCGACACGTTGCACAGTTACATCGCGCGTCTCCGCCGGCGGCTGCCACCCGACGCGCTCGTCACCACACCCGACGGCTACCTGTTGCGCACCGAACCGTCCGCGCTCGATTCGGAACGATTCGTCGTCCTCGTCGCCGCGGGCCGCCAGGCCGAACGTGACGGCCGACCGTCGGAGGCGGCACTCCGACTCCGTCAGGCCCTCGACTTATGGCGCGGCCAACCCTTTGGAGAGTTTCGCGACGCCGAGTTCGCAATGGCCGAAGCGACCCGACTCGAGGAGCTCAGGCTCAGCGCCATCGAAGCACTCGTCGACGCGCGTCTCGATCTCGGCGAGCACACCGCGGTCGTCGCCGACCTCGAAGCGTTGATCACCGAATTCCCGCTCCACGAGGGCTTCCACGGAAAGCTCATGCTCGCGTTGTACCGCAGCGCGCGGCAGGCCGACGCGCTCGCGGTGCACCGACGCCTGCGAACGACGCTGGTCGAGTCGCTGGGGATCGAACCCGATCGCGCCATCGCCGATCTCGAGCGGGCGATCCTCCAACAGCAGCCCGACCTCGACTGGATACCGACCCGTGTCGAGCCGGACTCCGCCGCCGCGCCGCTCCGGTCGGCGCCGGTCCGACCCGGACGCCTTGCGCCGCCCGGTGCGCGGCGCGCGACTCGTGTCGCGGCCCCGACTCCTCGACACGCTGGCCGCTCGTTTCGAACACCGCGTCGTGGCGATCGTCGCCGGCCCCGGTTTCGGCAAGACGACTGCGCTCACACAGGCGCTGAACGCTGGTGGCCGCGACATCGATCACTGGTTGGGCTGCGAACCCGGCGACGCGCGCGCGTCGCAGCTGGCGGAGGGGCTTCTGCGGGCCATCGGGTTGGGCGCCGATGGCATGCCCGCGCCGAGCGTCGAGACCGAAGACGACATGCGCGCGGTCGTGGAGACGATCGCGGGCGCGGTCTGGTCGGAACAACCACGTCAGGTGGCGCTCGTACTCGACGATGTGCACGAGATCCCTGACGACTCACTCAGCGCGACTCTGCTGCAGACACTCCTCGACGCATTGCCCGAGAACGGGCATCTTGTCGTCGCGTCGCGCCGGAAGCTGCCGCTCCGGCTCGGGCGGCTGCGGACGCACGGACAAGTGCTCGAGCTCGATGTCGACGACTTGCGGTTCGCGCCCGCGGAGCTCGTCGCGTTCGCGGAGTTGCGCGGCACCGACCCCGATCGACTCGACCCGACCGGCGGATGGCCCGCGCTCGCCGAGATCACCGCGACTGCCACCGCCACCGCCGCGACCACGGGCAGGGCAACGGGCGAGTTCGTATGGGAAGAAGTTCTCGGGCACCTCGAGCCGGAGCGCCGCAAAGTGCTCGCCGTGTTCGCCGACCTCGGTCGGATCGACGAACCGCTGGCCGCGGCTGCGCTCGGGCGCACCGTCTCCCTACCGGCCTTCGGCGACGTTCCTCTGGTGACGCTGGCCGACGGCGGATCGTTGATCGTGCATCCCCTTTGGCGCGGACACCTCGGACGCGAGCTCGATGCGGAGGAGTGGTTGGTCGCGCGCCGCGGCGCCGCCCACGAGCTCGTCGGCCGCGGTCTGCCCGATGCCGCGGTCGACCTTCTCGAACGCTCGCGCGCGTGGCCCGACGTGCTCGAGGTGTTCCGTCGCGTCGGCGCGAGTCCGCATCCGGCCCCACCTCCGGACGTACTCGCCGACTGGCTCGAGCGCATGCCCATCGAATACCGCGAGGAACCCGAAGCATTGTTGTTGGCCGGCATCCGCACCCGCGCCACCGACGTTCCCCGCGCCGTACCCATCATCGAGAATGCACTGACCCGTTTTCGTGAGCACGACGATGCCGACGGACAGTGCGCGTGTCTCGCGCAGCTCGGGCTCATCTCGTACTGGACACGTGATTTCGAACGCGGTGCGGCCGTGCTCGACGCCATCCTCGACCTCGAACGTCGGGGTGTGCCCGAGGCGTTGCCGCTGGCGTGCGTCGGCCGCGCGGTGTTCGCATCGGCGTCGGGCGACAGTGACGGCGTACTCACGGCCCTCGCACCGTTGTCGGAGTCGCTCGAACCGCTCAGCGCGGAGTTGACGACCGCCGCGGCCTGGCTCCGCGCGTCAGCCGCGTTCGACTCGGGCCGGTTCGAGGAGTCCGTCCGCATCGTGGAGCAGGCCCAGGCCCGCGCCAACCGCGGCTTCTGGCCGGTACTCGAATACGTTCGCCTGGTCGGATTGTTCGCCATCGGGGAGCTCGACGCGGCGATCGCGGGCTGGCCCGCACAGCTCGACGCCGCGCTGCGCTCGGGTGTGCGGCGCCACCTCTGGTACTCCCAACTCGCCGCGCTCGAGCAGTTCGCGAAAGTCGGCCGCGTCGAAGACGCGCGCCGTATCGCCACGACGTTGCGGACAGTGCTCGGTGGTCCTGATCCCGAAATGCGAGCGGCCGCCTATCTCGTCGACCTCTGGCTCGCGGTGGCCGACTCCGCCGAAGTGGGCGTACGCGAAGCGCTCCGTGCCCTGGCCGCGCTACCGCCCGGTCTGGTCGAGTGGGACAACGCCGCGAGTGTCGTCTATCTGCTTCCCGCAAGCGAGCGACCGGCGTTCACGACGACCATCGGCCTCGGCGGCGTGGCGCTCTCGTATGCGCTGGCGCTGGGCGCCGGCCGCGACGGCGATCCCGATCCGCTCGGCGATCTACAACTCCCGAGCACGTCCCGCGCGATCGCGATGCTCGGTCACTCCGGCGCCGCGGAACTCGCGCAGCTCGCGGCCGCGGCCGGCCGCGCCGGCGGCACCACGTTCGTCACCGCGGTCGGCGCGATCTCGGCGGAGCTCGCCGTTTCCTGATCGCGAGAAGCGGTGGCGCCGCGCCGCTCAGGCGATTCGCGCCCGGCGCCGGATCAGCACTGCAAGCGCGATCGCGGCCAACCCGACCAGTACCAAGAGCGCTATCACCGCGGCGATCCACCCGTCGCCGCCGCTTTTGGATTCGATCGGGCCCGCCGCTACACCTTTCGGCGCGGGCTTCCCGCCCCCGAACGTCACTGTCCCGGGGGTCGTCGCGGGCACGCCTGGCCGCGTCGCCGCGGTTGTCGGCGTCGTGGTCGCCGAAGGCGTACCCGGTGTCGCGCTCACCCCAGGCGTGAGCGGCGTGCTCACGCCGACCGCCGCCGGGGCCGCCGACGACACCGGCCCGAGCGTCGACGGCGTCACCTCGCTGTGCGACCCGCCATCGCCATTGCCGCCGCGGTGTCCGCCATCGCCGTCGCCGTCGCCGTCGCCGTGGCCGGGGTGGGGCACGGTGGTCGGCGGCGTCGGCTTCCGAGGCCCGGTCGTCGGCGGGGTCGGCTTCGTCGTGGGAGTCGTCGGTGTCGTGGTAGGCGTCGTCGGCGATCCGTTCGCACTGATCGACAGCGGCGTGACGACGAGCTGCGCCGTCCCGTCGGCGCGCGTACCCCGCGCGACCAACACGTGCGAGCCGGCGGACTCCGTAGCGGGGATCGCGAACACGGCCGAGATCGTGCCCTTCGGAGTGGCAACCGTGTGCGCGAGCGTCACGCCGTCGAGCTCGATGCCGACCGTGCTGCTCGGCGCGAAGCCGGTTCCGACCGCGCGCCAGGTCACCCCGGGCGTAGCGGCGCCGGTCGGCGCGAGTTGCGGTGCGGCGACGACGTCGAGCGGGAAGGTCGCGGTCGTCGTGCGATCAGCCGCGTCGCGGGCGCCACACACGACGATGGTGGTGCCGAGCGGGAACGGCGCACCCCGACCGGGGTTGCACGCGGTCGAGACGTCGAGCGCGGCGTCAGAGAGACCGAGCGGTTGCTCATACGGAACCGCGACGGAACCCGCGCCGGCCGCGTTCGCGGAGTTCGCGCTCGCGGCGCGCGCCGCGAGCACGTGCACCGCGACCGGCACGTCGAGCGTCGGCGCCGACCCGGGTGGCGCAGATGTGCGGTCGACATCGATCGGACCGACCGGCCCGGCGGTCGTGCAATTGCCGACGACATCGCAGACGTTGGCCGTGCCGGTCACCGCGTGCGCGTCGGTGCTGCCCGCGCCGACATCGGTGCTCAAGCTGAACGACCCGTCACCGGCGTCGGCGAGCCCGGAGCCGGATCCGTCGGAGGCCGTGCAGTTCACGGTCACCTCGCCGTAGTGCACGCCCGCAGTGGGCAACGTGCAGGTGACCTTCGGTGTCTGGCGGTCGGCGCGACCGGGCATGAGCTTCGGCGTGGTCGCGCAGTTCCCGACCCCGTCGCACACCTTCCGGCTCGGGATCGATACATGAGTCGAGACGGTCCCCGCACCGGTCGTTCCCTGCAGCGTGAACACCGAGTCGGCCGCAGACACACCTGACCCCGCATCCGATGCGGTGCAGTCGACCGCAACCGCGTCGCCTGCCCACTGCGTCGGTGTCGGTTGACACGTGATCACCGGCGGCGCGTCGTCGAGCTGCACGGTCTCGGGCCCGGCCGTCGCGCAGTTGCCGGCACCGTCGCATACCTGGTGCGTGCCGGTAGAGATCGTTCCCTGCTTGCCCGACGCGATCGCCGCTACGAGCGCGAAGTGCTGATCCGCAGCATGCGCCAGACCCGCGCCGTCGTCCGAAGCCGTACACGCGACCGACACCTTCTCGCCCGCCTGCCAACCGACGGGCGCTGTGCACGAGATCACCGGCGCGCGTCGGTCGACCGGGATCGGACCGAAGGGTCCGGCCGTCGTGCAGTTGCCGGCGAGATCGCACACCGACCGGGCCACGGTCTCGGCCGCTTTGTCGACATTCGCATCGCCAACCGCCGTTGCGACCGTGAACGATGCGTCGCTCGACCGCGCGAGCCCTGCGCCCGTGTCGTGCGCGGAACACGTGACGGTCGGATCCGTGTCGTGCCAGCCGCCCGGAACTGCCCCGCAGTTGACGATCGGCGCGGCGCGGTCGACGCGGGCCGACACTGGACCAGGGACCTTTGTGCAGTTACCGGCGGCGTCACATACCGCCGCGTGCGCGCCGAACGCGGCCGTGGCCGACGAACTCCCGGCCGCGACGGAGGTGGAGAGTGTGAACGACGCATCAGCCGGGCTCGCGAGTCCGGAGTCGGTGTCAGTGGAGCTGCAGGTGACCGAGGCGTTGGCGGCAACCCAGCCCGCAGGCGCAGGATCACACGACACCACAGGCGCAACCGGGTCGATCTTCACGTCGGCGACCGGGCCCGCGGTCGAGCAGTTCCCGACTTTGTCGCACACGCGCCGCGAGTCGGTCGCCGCAGCATCCGACGCGACCCCCGCGCCCAACGCGGTGTGCAGCGTGAACTTCGAGTCGGCGCCATTGGCCAGGCCGGAGCCGTTGTCGGTCGCGGTGCAGTCGACGGTGACGTTCGCCGAGTGCCACCCGGTGGGCGGATTGCACGTGATCACCGGCGCCGCGGTGTCGGGCGCGGCCACCCCGGTCGGCGTCACCGACAGATCGAAGTAGGTCTCGTCGCCGTCAACCTGCGCGAAGTACGTCGTCGACGCCGCCACCGGGAACGACGCCGACGCCGACGGCGATGACGGTGCGATCAACGTGAGGTCCGAGATGTCAGGACCCGAGTAGACGGCGACGTGGAGATGCGCGCCCGCGGTGCGGGGTGCGACCGTCAGCGCGACGGTGCCTGCATTCGTCGCATCCGGCGGGCTCGCCCACGAGTACCAGACGGAGTGGACGGGCGCGCCCGGTTCACCGGGTTCCGCAGTCGCGCCCGCGGTGGTGCCCGACCCCACCGGACCCGAACCTCGGCCCGCGACGCGGTCGTTGACGGCTTCCGCGAGCGACGTGGCGTTCTGGAAGTTGTCGTTCTCCGGCGCGCCGGCCACGGGTTGGAACACGCTGAACCCGAAGGCGTTCGCGTCTCCCGCACTCGCGTCGACCTGGATCAGGTAACGCTGACCTTCGACCGCGGGTATCGCAGCCGCCGCGTTGCTGTCGCCGGCGTCGGTGATGTCGACCCGCGTGAACTGCTCGACACCCGCGCCGGTGTAGGCCCGGACGACCGGAACCGGGGCGGACCCGGTGGGAACGAGATACGTCATACCCGGTTGCGTCGGCGTCCACGCGAACCAGACCGTTTGGTCGGCGGCGCCCGCATTGGGTTCGCCCACCTCTGTCGTCGCGCCCGCGGTCGTGCCGGTGAACGCGGCGTGCGTCCCGATATCGATCGCGTTCGCGGCGTCGTCGTTCGCGGGCGCGGCGGTGTTCGACGCCAGGTCGAGGTGGCTCAGCAACGCGGCCAGCGCGCCCGTCGACTGCGCCACGCTCAACCCGATGGCCAATGCGATCGCGGGCACGATGACGACCGGCCACCGCCGCGACCTCGGGATGCGCTTCCACGCCTTGCGGATCACAGCGACGCGTCCACGGATGGTGGATTGACACACGCCGACACACTCACGAACAACACCGATGTCGACGCGCAGAAATCGATCGACAGCGGATTCGTGCTGAGAGAACCGGTCACCGCGACCCCTACGAGATTGATCGTCTTGCCGAACGCGGTACCGCTGAAATCGAGACCACCGTTCGCGCTCGCGGTGAGCCCGAACAGCGTGCTCACGCCGATCCCGGCATCGAAGTTGCCCGACGCCGTGAGATTCCAGTCGTCGGTGCCGGCCGTCCACGAGAAGCTCTCGTCGACGGTGCCGCTCATCGACCATGCCGTCGGCGTGACCATTGCCGTCGCGGTGAACCCGAGCGCGTTGAACGTGAGCTGCACGCCGGCGTTCGGTCCCGTGTTACAGAAGACGCCGGTTCCGTTGATCGAGATCAGATTCAGCCCCGGACCGGCGAACGACGGGGTCACGGACGCCGAGGCGCTCAGACAGATATCGCCCGCAGTCGAGAACGACGCGGTGGCGTTCAACGACACGACGCTGCTGATGTTCTGATGCACGGTGACCGTCGCGCTGACGGTGCCGGACGAGTACTCGAGGTCGACCGAGCCCTGCGCCGCGAAGAGTCCGGCGTCGAGGTTCGCAGTGCCCGTCAGCGAAGCGTGCAGCGAACCGCTCGCCATCGTGACCGAGCCGTTCAACGACGCGCCGAACACGCTGCCGAAGTTGAGCTTGCCGCTGAGCGCAATGCCCGTGCTCGAGAGCGTGGCACTTGTCGCGACGACCGGATACCCGGCCACGGAGAGCTGCCCGCTCGCCGTGAGCGCCCAGTTGAAGCCGGCCGTCCCGACCGAGAACTGCCCCGAGAACTGGGCCGACGTGCCGAGCACGCTGATGCCGCCCGAGGCCTTGACGAACTCGTTGCCTCCGAGCCGGCCGGCCCAGAAGCTGCCGCCCACATGGAAGCCTGCGAGCGGAACCGACGTGTTCAACGACGCCTGTACGGAGACGTCGCCCGCGTGCACCGCGACGAGCGTGCCGGCGACGTTCGGGGCCGTGATGCCGTTCAGGTTGCCGTAGTAGAGGTGACCGTCGACCGCAACGCAGCTGCCGAGGCCGGCGCTGTCGACGGAGTTGCCGCAGGAGTTGTCGATGATGCCGAGCGCGCCGTGGATCGAAAGACCCTGGGCGTCGGCCGCGCCCTCGAAGTTGAGCGTGATGCCTGCGAGCTTCAACGACGTGCCGACCTCGACGTCGAGCGGAATGGTTGCGAGCAGGTCGACGGACACGCCGATGCACGGGCCGGCCGCGGTGATGGCGGGATCGAGCGTCTTCACGAAGTCGGGCGCATCGACGCACCCCGGTCCGCTCACACCGAACACGCCGCCGAGCGTCAGTGATCCGGGGTTGGCCCACAGCGACGCGCCCGTCAATCCGGCCGCCGACATGGTGAGCGAGCCGAACACCGACATCGAGTGGCCGAGCACCGACGCGGTCGCCGCTACCGCGAGCTGCGCCTCGGGAACGTCGCCGAGTGCGGCAAGTTGTCCGTGCGCGGAGAGCGAGACGTTGGTCAGGCCGAAGGTGCTGCCGAACCCGACGTTCGTCGCGGCGGCGGTCAACGTGAATTTGAGGCGTCGTGCTCGTGTCGGCCACCGTGTTCGCGGTCACTGTCAGGGTCGCGCCGCCGAGCGTCGCGCCACCGCTGAAGGTCGCGTGCAGGCCCGACTTCGAGATCGACGCGTCGAGCGTGGTGTGTTGGACGGTCAGCGGACCGAGAGGGACGGTGCCGACGTCGAGATGGGCCTGCATCGTGGCGCTCGGGACATTGACCGTCGCCAATATCGCAACGGGGACGCCGATGATCGTCGCGTCGAACCGGAGGCTGAACCCGATCGGGTATGTGTACGGACCGACCGTCCCGCCCAGGGGCGCGACGATCAGCGACGCGTCGTCGACGCCGACCGCGGTTCCCCACTGCAACACGTTGTGGCCGTCGGGCACGCCGATCTGCAGCGCGAAGATCGGGTTCGCGGCCGAGATGTTGAGCACGAGGGAGATCGGCTCGATATGGCCCTGCGCGTCGGCCTGGATGCCAACCGCACTGGCCCAGCGCTGTCGGCAACCCGAGGATCGTCGCGCCGAATCCGATGCTCGGCGTCGCGACTCCTGTGAAGTCGATGCTGCCTTGCACCGCCAGGTTCCCGAGGTCGAGACCGGTGATGCCGAACGCGTTGTCGATCTCGCCGACGGTGTAGAACGCGGCTGTGATCGTGGGCGGCGCGACACTCAGCGTCAGTTCCGCGTGCAGCGTCAACGCGCCGGTTGTGTGCCCTGAGCCCGTCGCAGTTGGCACGGCATTGTCGCTCAAGGTCGCGGTCGCGCCGATACCGATCGATCCGCTCAGCGAAAGCTCGAAGTCAAGCGCCGCGAGCTTCACACCGATGCTCGACGTTTGGAACAGCGTCACGCCGGTACCGAGCGACGCAATCGCCTTGATCGTCGGGATCGAGGCGCCCAGGTCGACCTGCACGACGAGATCGGTGATCGTCGGGAGCGACAGGTTCTTGTGGAGGAATTGCGGTACGCCCGGCGCGAGCGATCCGAGATCGATGTCGCCGAAGGCATCGAAAGCGTTCGCGCCGAGGCTCACCCCGTGCAGCTGCGCGGCCGGGATCCCGATGTTCAATCCGGGGATCGTGGAGAGATCCGGAATCGCGACGGTGCTGAACACCAGCGCGCCGTTCACACCCGACAACGGCGAGATCCCGGTGCAGCCGAGGTCGGCGATGTCGGCGCTCACGAAGACGCCGGCCGCGCCGGCCGGAACCGCGACGGTGACGGTGCCGGGGCAGCCGAAGGCGGTGAGGTTCCCGACGAACGCGACCGAAGGACCGCTACCCAGACTCGCGATCGTGAGCGACGCGCTGTCGAGTGAGATCGGGAGCGCGCCGATCGGCTTCCAGTGCGAAAGACTCGCGGTCGTGGTGAGCACGAAGTGCCCGGTGCTCACGTCGAAGCACGACCCGACGAGCAGTTGACCGGGCGTTGCCGCGCCCGGAAGGTTGAGTGTCGCGCTTCCGCCGATATCGAGCCACAGGTTGCCGGAACCGATGAGCGGGTTGCCGCTCGAGTCGACGCACGACGTGGGCGGCGCCGCGTTCGAGATCTCGGCCTGCAAGCTGTTGATCGTCGCGACCGAACCGACCGACCACTGCCCGGTCAGGCTCGCTTTCAGGTCGAAGGTCACCGAACCGGCGGAGTCGGCGACGGTACCGACCAGCCCGTTCGTGCTTCCGGAAAGCTGTACGCCGCTCGGCAGCCAGGTCGGAGCCGGTCCGACCTTGGCGCTGAGCGCCAACGACCAATTGCTCGGCATCCTGGAACGCGCCGTCGAGGTTGACCGTGATCCCGTTCGTTCCGAGCACCGCACCGGTCGCATGCACGGTGAGTCCCGAGGTGTTCCAGGTGAGCGTGCCACCGTCGAGGGTCAGGCCGGGCACAAGCGTCGCGGGGCCGGTCGCCGCGAGTGAGAGCGCGCCGGTGACGTTGCCCGTGCTATCGACGGCCACACTCCCTTGCCCGGTCACGGTCAAGCCGAGCACGTGCAACGGAGTGGAGGTCTTGACCGTCGCATTGAAGCCGCTGCCATCGGTCGGGACTACGGCCGAAAATGCGACCGCGCCCCCGCCACGGGCGCGGTCGCATTCAAGGAGAGCTGGTCGGTAGCGAGCGCGATCGTCGTGCTCTGCCCCGTCGACCCGCCCGGGAGTTTCAGGAACGGGATCTGCCCCGACCACGCGATCGAACCGGTGATCGAGAGCGGTCCGAACGAAACCACGATCGGGCTCGCAATGGCCGCCGTCCCGAGATGCCACGCCGCGCCCACCGCAACCGAGCCCGAGCTCAGGGTGAGTCCCTGCGCCGTGAGGGTGCCGCTCACCGCGCTGAAGGTCAGCGGTCCGAGCCGGCCGCCGACATTCGTGAACGCGATCGACAGGTCGGGCGTGCAACTCCCGGGCAACGCGGGCTTACCGATGTCGAGCGAGAGCGGTCCCAACTTCAACTGGCCGTCGTTGCCCGCGCCGACCCGCTGAACACCGCGCCGAGCGGTGACGAAGCCGCGGACGCGTCGCCCGCGCCCGACGTATCCGTTGCGCTCGGCGCGGCGCCGATCTGCACGTTGGCGGTATCGGTGACGGCGGCGCCGGTTGCATCGGTGACCGTGACTGCGAGCGTCGCCGCGCCCCGGTATCGGCTGCGGTATACGTCGGTGTCGCGGTGGTTGCACCATCGAGCGAACCGGCGCCCGCGTCGATCACCCATTGATACGCGTAGGGCGCGGTGCCGCCGGAGGGAATCACGTTCAGGTCAAGATCCGCGCCCGGGTCGACGGTCAGCCCACCGCCGGCGATCTGCGCGGCGAGCGGTGGAGTCGCGGTGAGCGCGACGGTCGCCGTCGTCGAAGCCACTGCCGCGCCGCTGCCGGTCCCGCGTGTGACGGTGAGTGCGAACGACAACGCGTCGCCCGCGTGCCGCGCCGCGGGCGCGTTGAAGTGCAGCACTGCTTGGTGTCGATCTCCGACCGACAGCGGCACCGCCGGTCCACTCCTCTGCGTCCAGAGGTACGCGAGCGCTTGTCCGCCGAAGCTCCCGTTCGTGACCGTCGCGGTGAGCGCGAGTGCACTGCCCGCCGCGGGCGGCGTCGCCGGAACCGCCACCGAAACACCGAGCGGCGGCGCGTCAGGACCGACCACGGCGGTCTGGGTGACCGCTTCGGGATTGCCCAACGCGTCGACCTGGCCGTTGCTCACGACGAGTTGCAGCGTCATCTGCGTCACGTTCGCCGGCCACACGAATCCGCTCGTTCCGAACGAGTTCGGCGCCGTGAACGCGACGTGCACCTCCGCGGGAGCCGCGAGCGACCAACGGAACTGCAGACCCGCGCCGCCGAAGCGCGTGACGGTCGTCGCGACCATGTGGTCGCCCACCGCCGGTACCGGGTCGGTCGGGCCGAGGCACGGCGGACTGTTCGCCGACCAGGCCGTGCCCGAGCGTGTGTCGTCGACGACGCACAAGGCCGGGGGATGCGGCGGCGTCGCGCCCGACGGCGTCACGGAAACCGTCGTGTCGGCAGTCTGGGTGACGGTGCCGTCGGTCACCGTCACGCGGAAGCTGAGCTCGGTCGGGGAGGTGATGGCGCCGGGATTGGCAATGCTGAACGCGGGTCGCACGCCGAACTCCTGGGCCGCCGTCGTCGAGGCCGGCCACACCGTGCCCGCGGGGAACGCCGGATTCGATCCGTCGCCCGGGAGCGACCCACTCGCCGACGCCTCCCACGACACCGCGGGACCCATCGTCTGCGTCCACCCGTAAGTCAGCGGCCGACCCTCGTCACCGGTCGCGCTCGTGTCGAGTACGACGCGCTGTCGGGACCAACGTGCCCGTCGATCCCTGACTGGCCGCGGTCACCGACTGCGCCTTGCCCGCGTTGGCCACGAACCCGGTGACGGCTACGTCGTACTCGACGCGCCGCGTGAGCGTGCTCGTGCCTTGCGCGGCGAGCAGCGCCGCACCCGACGCGAGCAGAGCGTCATCGCCCGTGCCTGTTGCCGAGAGCAGGCCACTGAAGAACGGCTGATCTCCCTGCGCGGCCGAACCCATCACGATCGACAACGGTTCGGTCGCAACCGTCCCGGCCGGCAACGCGTCCGCGACACACACAACGGCCGCCGACGTTGTCGGAGTAGCGGCGGTCAGCGGTTCACACGTGGCCGCGGGCGGCGCGTCGGGATCGATCGGTTTGAGGTCGCCGAACTGGGTCACCGTTCCGTACACCGGCACGCCGCTCACCGGCGGCGCGGGCTGCGGCGCAGCCGACGCGAACTGCGCGCCCGGTGGCAGCACGACCGCGAACACCGTCGGGCCCGAGGTGTCGCCCGGCCCGGTGTTCGACACCTGCAGTTCGCCGTGGCCGGTGCCGCCGCGGGAAGCGGTGCCGCATCGAAGTGCACGAGGGTTGCGAGGTTCGGGAGCTCGATCTTCTCCATCGAGACACCGCTGCTGACCGCGGTCGAGTGCACGACGGTTCCGGCAACCGCGGCACTCGCGGTGCCGCTCACGACCACGCTCGTCCCCGAAAGTCCCGAAGTCGCGCCGGTGTCGAGGGTGACATGCACGGGCGGCGCGGCTCGCGCCTGCACTCAGACTCGTGAGCGTCGGGTTCGTGCACGTGAGCCGGCTTCCGGTCTGCGAACAGTTCCAGCCGCTGCCTGACGCCTGCGCGGTGACGCCGATCGGTAGTTGCTCCACGACGGTCAGCCCGCTCGAGAGCGTGGCGCCGCCGCCGCTGTTGTCGACGACGAGTTGGTAGTCGGGCTTTCCCGTGTCGAGCGTCCGGGTGATATCGAATGTCGGCAGAACAAGGGGCGGCGGCGCGAGCGTCAGCGCATCGGATGCGGTCACCGCGCCGACCGCGTCTGTCGACGCGGACTCGATGTTCGTAGTAACCGACGAGCCCGCCGGTGCGGGCGTTCCCTGCAGACCGATCGTGAGGACGGGCGCCTGTGCGTTCGGCCCGAGTGTGTCGGAGAGCGAGCAGCTGAGCGTGGCCGCGCTCGTGCACGTCCAGTCGAGCCCTGACGTGTCCGTCTCGGTGACACCGACCGGAATCGGGACGGTGACCGTCGTCGGACCAATCGTCGCGGCGGTTCCGTCGTTCGCGACCGAGACGCTCCACGTCTGCCGGCTGGTCGAGAGCGCGGGAGCGCCGTCGACCGCGATCTTCAAGTCGGCGCGCGTGTCGCGCACAACCGCGACGGGAAGCGGCCGACCGGCGCGGGCGATCTCACCGTCGGCGCCGCGGACGTCGAACGCGATGGTGTCTGTCACTCCGGCGGCACCGACGGGCGCGCCGAGGTGCACGTCGATGGGCGCGAGCGCGGTTCCCGGCGCGAGCGACGACTGGGTCGTGCAGGTCGCGATGGTCTGGCCGGCGACCGTGAACGGGCGACACAGCCAGCCCGCGCCGGTGACTTCGAGGTCGAGCGAATGGCCCACCGGGTTCCCGTGCGGTACCGCGAGCTCGACCGTGATCGGGCCGGCGAAGTTCGCCGCCGTTGTCGACAGCGTGAACGGACGGTCGACGGACTGACCCTCCGGCACCTGGAGCGCGCCGCCGAAGTTGACCAGCAGGCCGTTCGTCGTCGGGATCGCAACGGTCGTGAGACTCGTCGCGGTGTCGTTGCCCGGGTTGATGTCGAGGTCGTCGGTCATCGACGCGGTAGCCGCACCGCCGGTCGCGTCCTTGGCGACCGCGACCGCAACGTCGGCGGTCAGCGCGCCGCCGACCGCCAACGACGCCGCGGTGGGCACGCACGTCGTGGTCGCACCGGCGGTCGAGCATTTCCACGGACCGGTCACGCCCGTCTCGCCGATGCCCGACGGGAGCGCGACCTTCAGCGCTTGTAAGTGGGTCGCATCACGGTTGCCCTGGTTGGTGACCACGACGTGATAGCTGCCGGTTCCACCCGCGGTGAACGGATCGGTGTGCGACATCGACACCGCAAGATCAGGGCCTTGCGCGTTCACGGTGAGGTCGGCGCTGGCCGCGCCGGTCGCGAACAACACGTCGCCGCCGTAGAGCGCGGCGACGTTGTAGGAACCAGCGGTCGTGAACACGTGCGTGATCGACGCGTGCCCGCTCGAGTCGAGCGGTTCGGCACCCACATCGGTGCCGTCGACCTGGAAGTCGACGCTTCCCGTGGGCGTTGGCGTACTGGTCACGACCGCGGTGAACGTCACCGTGTCCCCGGTTCCGGCCGGGTTCTCCGAGGGAGTCAACGACACGCTCGCGACCAACGAGTGCGGCTTGACGAAAGTGAAACCGTCGGTACTCGACGTCGCGCTCGAGCCGGCCGGTGTGTGCACCACGACGTCGACGGTTCCGGCCGAAGCCGCCGGCGCCGTCACCTGCAAGCTCGTGCCGTCGGCGTTGACGGACACGCCGCTCCCGGCCGCCGCACCGAAGTCGACCTCTGCCGTGCCGGCGAATCCGCTGCCGGTCACCGTCACGACCGTTCCGCCGGTCGTCGGGCCGACCGCGGGCGCGATCGCATCGATAGTCGGCAACGTCGGCGGCGCGACCGCGACGCCGCCCAGCGATTCCGTCAGCGTCTGGGTCGCGTTGATGCTTCCGCCCAGGCGGTAGTCACCGACCGCCCAGCAGTTGGTTGCCGACGCGCATCCGACACCGAACAACACGTTGGCGGCCGTCGTCGTACCGTTGGCGCTGGGCATGATCGCCCACGCCGCACCATCCCAGTGCTCGGCCAACGTCGTACTCGAGCTGAAACCGGCCGACCCAACCGCCCAGCAGTCGTTGCCGGCATTGCAGGCGACCGAGTCGAGGACGTTTTCGCTGTCGCTCGGATTGCCGTCGTTCACGCTTCGGTTGGGCGACGCCTGCAGAACGAACTCGCCCAGATCGAACTCGCCGCCGTCGAAGTGCTCGGCGAGCGTCTGCGCCGTTCCGAGCGCTGTGGAGAAGAACGAGCCGACTGCCCAACAGTCGCCCGTCGACGCGCACGACACCGAGAACAGGTTGTCGTTCGTACCGCCGGTGGCATCTTGGGTGTCGACCGGAACCCAGTTGTCACCGTTGAAGCGCTCGGCGAGCGTGCCGTAGACGATGCCGGTCGCGGCTTGTTGTCCTACGGCGAGACAGTTGCCGCTCTCCGTGCAGGAAACCGATTGCAATGACCCGTAGGTGCCGGTGTCGGGGGTATCTACCTGGATCCACTCGTCACCGACCCAGTGTTCCATCAGCGCTTGGTGGAACGCGACGAACGCGCTGCCGTTCCACTCGCTGCCGCTCATGTCGCCGGCGCCCCAGCAGTCGTCGCTCGACACACACGCCAGCCCGTAGAAGTGATACTCGAGCGCGGGGCTCGACGACGGCCCGGTGACGGGGACGGGCGTGCTCACGCGTGTCGACGCGTTCCCGTCCCACTGCAATGCGAGCGACGCACTCCCCGTGTCGCCGACCGCCAGGCAATCGGTGCTCGTCACACAACTGACGGCCGCGAGCTCGTCGTCGTTCCCCGGGGCGGCGGGGGCGGGGGTCGTGACGATCGACCACTCGCTTCCGTCCCAATGTTCGGCGAGCGAGACCTTCGACGACGTGCCGAACTGTCCGGGCGCGAAGCCCACGGCCCAGCAGTCGGTCGCGGTGACACACGTTGTCGCGGTCAGCTGGTCGGAGTCTTGCGTCGGCGACGTCGCGCTCGGCCGAACGCTCCACGCGCCGCCGTCCCATTGCTCCGCGAACGCAAGTGTCGCGGTGCCGGTCGAGCCGACGGAGCCGGTCCGGTCACCCACTGCCCAACAACTCGACGACGACGTGCAGGCAACGTCGAAGAGCGTGTCGGCGCCGCCGGCGGCGTTCGATGTCGGAGCGACCGACCACGCCACACCGTTCCAGTGTTCGGCGAGCGCGACCCTACTGGCCGGGCTGCCGTTGTCGGATCCGCCCGTCGCCCAGCAGTCGGTGGTCGACTCGCACGCGACCCCGCCGAATGCGTTGTCGGTGCGGCCGGCGACGTCGACCGTCGTGAGTCGCGACCAGGCCGAGCCGTTCCAGCGTTCGGCGAGCGTGTGTTGGCCCGAACCGCTCTGGATCAACATGCCGGTCGCAATGCAGTCGTCGACAGCTGGGCACGCGATGCCATACAGCGTGGGTGCCGATCCCCCGGTGGCGACGGTCGGCGATACCGCCCACGCGGTTCCGTTCCAGTGCTCGACGAGAGGTTGTACGAGCGTCGACCCGCTCGCCCAGCAATTGTTGGTCGCGAGGCACGTCACACCGAACAGCAAGCCCTGGGTCGAGCCCGTCGCCGACGCGTCGTGCCACCCGCTGCCGTCGTAGTGCAGCATCATCGTCTTGCCGTTCGACTCGCCGGTCGCCCAGCAGTCGTTCGCGGCGACACACGTGACGCCGTCGAGCAGGTTTCCGCCGGTCGCCGCCGGGTTCGGCGTCGCCACCTGCGACCACGTTGCGCCGTCCCAGTGCTCGGCCAAGGTCACCTGCAGGGTCGTGTTCTGCGCGGTGGTCTGGCTCGCCCAACCAACGGCCCAGCAGTTGTTGGTCGCGACGCACGCGACACCTGGAGCGCAGGCTGATCGAGGAACAGGTTGGCGTTGCCGGTCGTCCAGGACGTGCCGTCGTAGTGCGCGACGAACGCCGACTGCGAGGTGCCGGTCGAACCCTGCCCCACGGTCCAGCAGTCGGAGGCGGTCACGCATGCGACCGTGCGGGCGAGCGTGTTCTGCGTCCCGGTCTGCGGGCTCGGGAATTGCGACCAGGCGGCCGTACCGCTCCCGTCGGCGGCCGCCGGCGCGGCGCGCTCGGCCACCGCGGCCACGGTCAACAGCCCCGCGACCACCACGATCGCGGTCGGCACCGCGAGCAGTCGGCGGGCGCGCCGAGCGAGAGCCCGCGTCACCGCAGACCCCCGTGTTCCGCCGCCCCGTGACCGACCATTTCCTCCCCAAGCCGGGCCCGTCCTTGGGCCTGACCGATGCCTGATCCCAGCAGGCACAGCATGGAAGGCGCACCTGGCGCGCTGGCTGGCGCGCGACTGGACGCGGTCCGGGCGCGGGGGTTCCGGACCGGAGGATGCGGCGGGCTCAGCCCGCCGTGGGGGCCGTGAGGTGGTGGCGGGCGAAGAAGCTGAGGATCAGCGCGGTGGCGCTGATCTCGCGGGTCGTGTGTTGCAACGGACTGGCTTTCGGGTCGGCGCCCGGCCACACGTGACCGCCGCCTTCGATCGTGTACAGCTCGACCTCGGTACCCGACGCGCACTGCCCCCATGTGGAGCGCACCACCTCGGAGCCGACCCGGTGCGTAGATGCGGTCGGCGCGCAATGGTCGAGCCGGGCCCAGTCGCCCATGTTCAGCAGTGTGCCCCGCACCTTGCCCGGGATCGAGAGCCCGATCGTGCCGTTCTGGTATCGCACCAACGGATCGGCGGTCCCGTGGAAGGACAGGATCGGCACCGGCTGTTTACAGCCGAGCTGGAACTCGACCGCGTCCGTCGCCATCGCGGCGATGCGATCGGGCCGCGCGCACGAATACTGCAGCGTGAACGCGGCGCCCTGCGAGAACCCGGCCGTGAACACCCGGTGCATGTCGATGCACTGCGACTTGGAAACCAACGCGACGATGGCGTCGACGAACGTGGCGTCGGGCCCGTGCGGATCCAGGTTCCACGTGTTGTTCGGCCCGTCCGGTGTCACCACGACGTCGCCCCGCGCGGCACCCTTCGCCGCCATGCCGGTGAGCTGGGCGAATTCGTGACTGTTGCTCCCGAAGCCGTGAAACATGAGGATCAGCGGCGCGGGTCGAGTGGGCTCCGAGTCGGTCGGGACCGAGAGCAGATACGTGTGCACGACCCCGCCGACGGCGATGCGGTGCTCGATGTCGCCGGCCGGCGCGGCGGCCGATCGACCGGTACATCCGGCCGACGGCTCTTGACCCGGAACCGTCGAGGTGGTCGTGGCCGGCGCGGCCGCGGGCGGCGGCGCGGTGGCGGCATGCGACGACGAGCTACAGCTCGCGGCCAGCACCGAGGTAGCCAGGAGACACCCGAAACTCGTGCACCACCCGCGCCGCATGGCGCGCAGTCTTGCCTATTTCTGGCTGCGCCAGCCTCGTTCGAACGGCAAACGCCACGCGTCGGGTGCGATCAACTGGTGGATCGCGTTCGGGCCCCACGAGCCGGCCGGGTACGGACGCACCGGCGGCGGATTCTCGAGGAGCGGCTTCGATCGCTCCCACAACTTCTCGATGCCCTCCGCGCTCGTGAACAGCGTGTGGTCGCCGCTCATCGCGTCGTAGATCAGCCGCTCGTAGGCCTCGAGGAGGTCAGTGGTGCGGCCGGTCTCGTGCAGCGAGAACTGCAGGCTCTGCTTGTCAAGCGTCATGCCAGGGCCGGGGCGCTTGCCGTAGAACGACAACGAGAGCCGCGATGCGTCGGCGAGATCGAACGTGAGGTGGTCGGGGCCGTGCGCGCCGACGCCCGAGCCGATCGGGAACATGCTCTTCGGCGGTTCGCGGAACGCGATCGAGATGATGCGCGCGCCCTCCGCCAAGCGCTTCCCGGTGCGCAGGTAGAACGGAACGCCGGCCCAACGCCAGTTGTCGATCTCACAACGCAGCGCGACGAACGTCTCCGTTTCGGAGTGCGGTCGCACACCGGGCTCGTCGAGGTAGCCCTCGTATTGTCCGCGCACGACCTGCGACGGTTCGATCGGGCTCAGCGAGCGGAACACCTTGTTCTTCTCTTCGCCGATCGAGCGCGGTTCGAGTGCGGTCGGCGGCTCCATCGCCATGAAAGCCAGTACTTGGAACAAGTGATTGACGACCATGTCGCGGTACGCGCCGGTCTTCTCGTAGAAGCCGATGCGGTTGCCGATCGACAGCGTCTCGGGCACGTCGATCTGCACGTGCGCGATGTGTTGGCGATTCCAGATCGGCTCGAACAATCCGTTCGCGAAACGGAAGGCGAGGATGTTGAGCGCCGCTTCCTTCCCGAGGAAGTGGTCGATCCGGAAGATCTGCTCTTCGTCGAAGGTCGCGTGCAGCGCTTCGTTCAGCTTCACCGCGCTCGCGAGATCGGTGCCGAACGGCTTCTCCATGATGATGCGGGCGCGCTCCTCCAACCCGACTTCGCCGAGCTGACGAACGACCTCGGGCGCAGCCGCGGGCGGAACGCTGAGGTAATGCAGACGGGCGACGTCGCCGCCGAGATCTTCTTCGAGCTCGCCGACGAGCTTGGCCAACGCCTCGTTACCCGCCGACTGGCATACGTAGAACAGATTGGAAGAGAACTCGTACCAGTCGGCGTCGGGCACGCCGTGATGACCGAAGTCGTCGAGCGCGCCCCGCGCGAACTCGCGGAAGCCTTCGTCGTCGAGGTCGTCGAGCGAGGTGCCGACGATTCGGCACTCGGGCAGCAGCCCCGCCTGCGCGAGGTGGAACAGGCCCGGCAGGAGCTTGCGGCGGGCGAGGTCTCCGGTCGCGCCGAACAGCACCAGGACGTGCGGACGTAGGGGCGATATCAGTCCGGAGTTGATGTCCGTCGGTTCAGCACGCATGGGCGAAGCTCCCGGTTTCACGATACGCCCACGCCCGTTTCGCGGGGATGAAATTGGTGGGCCGTCCCGTCCTTATCGGCCACCGGGTGCAGGCCGGGAGGACCCGGCCGACCGTCGGTCTCGGCTGCTCGGGCGGGTTAGGAGCCCGTCCTTCAGTGGGTCCCCCGATTCGTCGAACTCACGAGGTGAACCGCCAGGCGATCGGCGTCCGGGCTGGGCCGGGACCGCCCGCGGCCTCGATCTGGCTGTCGCCCCGAGTGTTCGCCTACGCGCTCGGCCCGATTGCCCTCGCGGTGCTCCTGCCGCTCCGCGGATTCGGCCTCGTCGCCGACGAACCCGTGTGGGTGTACGCGCTCGCGATCATCGTGCCGCAGATCGCCAGCTTGGTGTTCGAGCAGTCAGCGCGCACCGCGTCGGGCGCGGGTTTCCTGCACGCGCACATCCTGTTGCACGTGGTCTCGGTGACCGCGGTGATCTACGTGTGCGGCTGGGGTCCGGCGTTGGGCATGGCCTACGCGTTCTCCGCGTTCGCCGAGCTCCAGCAGTCCGGGGCCCGCGTCTGGCGCGCCGTGCTCGGTTGGTCGCTGCTCGGGTGCGCAGTCGGTCAAGCGTTGGTCTTCCAGGGTTGGATGCCGTCGTTCCTCAGCACCGCCGGCGCGCAGACGATCGGCTTCCTGGGTGCGATCGTGTTCGGCATCGCAATCCGTATGGCCGGCACCATCGGCGAGAACAAGGACCTCGCTGACGCGCAGCTGGCGGAACAGACGCTCGACGCTTCGAGCGCTCGTGACGAAGCGCAACGGAGTGCCGCGCGCTATCGCGTGGTCGTGGAGAACGCGGCGGAAGGGATCCTCACCATTTCCGCCTCCGGAACGATCGCGTCGTTCAACGCCGCGGCCGAGGCAATCTTCGGCTGGACCGAACAGGAGATCGTCGGTCGACCGGCCACCGTGATCCTGCCTGCCGACATGGAAGACCCGCTCAACAGCTATCTCAAGACCGCGCTGGCCGCGGATCACGACCCGGTCCGGCGCCGCGACATCGAGAGCATCGGCCAACGCCGCGACGGAAGCCACTTCCCGATGATGGCCGCAATCAGCACGATCACCTCCGAGGGTTCGGCGCCGACGCTGTCGGGGATCGTCCGCGACCTGTCGGAGCAGAAGCGGGTCGAAGCCCAACTCGCGCACCAGGCTTTGCACGACGCGCTGACGAGCCTCCCGAACCGGACGATGCTCGTCGACCGGCTCGATCAGGCGCTGGCCCGCACCCGGCGCAGCGGCCGGACGTTCGCGGCGCTGTTCGTCGATCTCGATCGCTTCAAGTCGGTGAACGATCGGCTCGGTCACTCCGTCGGCGATCAACTTCTGGTCGAGGCGGCGCGGCGGATCAAGGCCTGTGTCCGAGAGTCGGACACCGTCGCCCGGCTCGGCGGTGACGAGTTCGTCGTCGTGTGTGAAGACATCCATGGCGTCCATCAGGCGACCGCGTGCGCCGATCGCGTCATCGGCGCGCTGTGCGAGCCCTTCCACTTCGCCGACGACGACGCGCACGTGAGCGCGAGCATCGGGATCGCGCTCTGCGGCGACGGCACCCAGAAGGCGGAGGCGGTACTCACGAATGCCGACATTGCGATGTACCGCGCCAAGGACAACGGACGGAACGGTTACACGTTGTACGACGACGCGATGCAGCAGTGGATCGCGGCTCAGAACGCGCTCGAGCGCGACTTGCGCGGTGCAGTCGTCCGGAACGAGCTGCGCTTGTTCTGTCAGCCCTTCATCGCGGCCGACACCGGCGAGATCCGCGGCTTCGAGGCCCTGGTTCGTTGGCAACGTCCGGGGCTCGGCCTCGTCGCGCCCGACGATTTCATTCCGAGCGCGGAGGAGACGGGCCTCATCGTCGATATCGGCGCGTGGGTGTTGCAGGAGGCCTGTCGGCATGCGGCGGAGTGGGACCGGCGCTGGCCGGAGCGCCGGCTCGGCATCGCAGTCAACCTCTCGACCCGGCAACTCCTTTCCGGCGACATCGTCGACGTCGTGACCGGCGTGCTCGCGACCACCGGGCTCGATCCGACTCTGCTCACGTTGGAGCTCACCGAGAGCACGCTCATCGACGACGCGGTCGGGGCGGAAGCGTTACTACGAGAGTTGCGCGGACTCGGCCTGCATCTTGCCCTCGACGACTTCGGAACGGGCTACTCGTCGCTGACGTATCTGCGCGCGTTTCCCATCGACATCCTCAAGATCGATCGTTCGTTCGTGAGCGCGATCGGCGTGAAACGTGACGACACCGCGATCGTCGCCGCAGTCCTGGCCCTCGCGCAGAACCTCCGCATGAGTGTCGTGGCCGAGGGCGTCGAGACCGTCGAACAACTCGCCGTGCTCCAGCACCTCGGTTGCCCGTACATGCAGGGTTACCTGTTCTCGCGTCCGATCCCAATAGACGACGCGGAAGATCTCGTGCTCAACGCCGACAGCCACGGCGCGGGTGCGACGCTCGCCGATCATCGCAACTGAGGGCGGCCGCACGAATCAGTCGGACGCGCCCGACAAACGCATGTGCCCCATCCGCCAGTTCGCGAGCAGCAACGCGATGGCCGCAACCAGGAGGAGCCGAACGACGCCGCCGGCGCCGCTCGGGATTCCCGTGCGTATGAGCCGCGTCGGCGGGTTGTCGATGTAGCTGATGAAGATGGCGCGCGACTCCCAACTCGGCGAGATCTGCGCGATGCCCGTGAGCGCGGCGCCGAGGAGTCGTTCGACGAAGAACACGAACGCGAGCGACCAGACCGCGGTTCGGCGCGTGAGGCATCCGATCGCGATGAAGATCGCCACGTAGGCCAGGGCCGCGAACACCGCCGCGACGAACGCGGCGTCGGCATCGGCTGCATCGCCGGCCACGACCGCGGCCAACGCGGTCGCGGGGACGATCGTGACGAGGGCGATGAGCGACCCTCCGACCCATCGGCCCAGGACGATCTGCCAGGTCGGCGCGGGCGACAGCCACGTGAACTGGAACGTGCCGGACCGCACTTCGGCCCCGAGCACGGCGTCGCCGATGACCAGCACGGCCACCGGCAGCATCAACGCGAAGATCCCTTCCGCGGCCACGTTCGCGAACGCGTGGGAAGGCGTGCCGTTCACCGTGCGGGCGAGCAGCCCGAAGAAGAGCGCTCCGGCGCACGGCAGCAGCAAGGCAAACCACCGCTTGGGTGGGAAGCACGACTGCAACGTGTACACGAGGATGGCCAGCAGCCGCCGGCGTGGGCGCCGCGGCCACGCGGGCGTGGGAGCAGGCATCGGCGGGGGTGCGTTCACACTCATCGCACGAGCTCCCGGAACAGACTCTCGAGCGAGTCGTCGAGGGCACGCACCTCGAGCAGGCGCGCCGACGCGTCGCGCGCGAGCCGGGGCAGCGCAGTCGCCAACTCCCGCGCGTGCAAGGTCTGCACGACCAGACCGTCGCGGCACGCTGTCGAAGGTCACACCCTCCACCGACTCGAGCGCGATGAGGGTCGCCGCCAATCGGCGCGCGTCGTCGGAGCGGATGAGCACATGCCGGGGCCGGTCGTTCATCGCGTCGCGGATCGCGTGGTGGCCGCCGGCGGCCGCGAGCCGGCCGTGCACGAGCACCATCACCCGCTCCGCGAGCCGCTCGACTTCGTTGAGGACGTGCGAACTGACGATCACGGTGCGCCCCTGCGCGCCGAGGTGCTTGAACAACTCGATGAGACTCAGGCGCTGGACGGGATCGGCACCGTTCAACGGTTCGTCGAGCACGAGGACGTGCGGATCGGTGACGAGCGCGGCCGCGACCTTGGTGCGTTGACGCATGCCTTTGCTGAACGTGTCGACGCGGCGGTCGGCGACGTCGAGCATCGCAACCGTGCGCAGCGCCTCGTCGGGCGCGATCCGTTCGCTGACCCGATTCAGGTCGGCGACGTAACGAACGAACTGGCGCGCGGTGAGCGCGGCCGGCACCGCCTCGTCCTCGGGAACGAGGGCCATACGCCGATGCACGGCGCGGTCGCGGCGCGGGTCGAGCCCTTCGATCCGTACAGTTCCCTGATTCACTCCGAGCAGCCCGGTCAGCGCCCGCATGAGCGTCGTCTTGCCGGCACCGTTCGGCCCGAGAAGGCCGGTAACACCCGGCCCGAACGAACAACTCAGCTCCGACAGCGCGACCTTGGCTCCGAACCACACCGAAACGTCGGTGACTTCGACCGTTGCGTCGGCCACGAACGCGGGATCCGACATCATCGCTCCACCCACCGATACCGCCGCAACAACACGCCGATGCCGACGAGCAAGACCGCCACGTACACCGCGACCGCGAGCAGGCCGCCGTCGTTCACGCCGTTGAGCGGCGAAGCGGCATCGATGTGACCGAGAAAGATCAGGTCGCGCAGGTACAACGGCAGCGCCAGGACGTTGATGACTGCCGCCGGCGATCCACCGTTGAAGCGGAAGTTGTCGCCGATGAGAACGCCCGACGCGATCGAAGTGACCAGGAACAGACCGATTACCGATGCGCCCGCGACGATTCGACGGTTCGTGAGCGAGGAGATCGCGACCCCGATCACCGCGTAGTACAACGCCAGCAACGCGACGGCCACCGGCACTTTCCACAGAACGTCGAGGTGCCCTTTGAAGTAGTCGAGCGCGCTGTCACTGACGAACATGTTGCCGACGAAGAGAACGACCTGCGGCAGGAACGAGAACGCGAAGACGATCGATGCGATCGCGGCCACCTTCGCCACGACGTAGTCGACCCCGGTGAGCGGACGGCGCGAACATCAGCGGCAGCACGTTCTGGCGGCGGTCCGGGCACACGACGTCGGGGGCGACGAGTGCCACGAACACCAACAACGCCGACGACACACCGACGTAGTCGCGATACGTGATGATCTGGAACTTGTTCAAGACCGTCTGGTTGCGGGTCACGTATCCGATTCCGACGTTGACGATCGCGGGGATCGTCACCACGCCGAGCAGGAGGAACGGCGCGACCTTCTGGCGCCATGATCGGCGGAGGCCGAGCGCCCGCCGGATCGACGCCTTGTAGAGCGCGAACGTCGCCGCGCCGCGCCGGCCCCGTGGTCCCTCGTACGGCCGATATCCCCGGTCGTAAACCGCGCCCCGCGCCTCGACAACACTCATGCGACCACACTCATGACAGGTGCTCGGATCGGCGCAGGAACACTTCGTCGAGCGACGTCAAGCGGGTCGAGAGCCGGTACAGCGGCAGCTCGAGCTCGGCGATCATGTCGCGTACGGCGTCGAGCTGTTCGTCGCCGTCGATCGTCACGTCGACGAGGCCGTCGGACACGACCGCGGCCAAGGCGCGCGTCTGCAGCGCCGCGACCAACTCGTCCCGACGCGGACCGACATCGACCGACACGACGCCCGTGCGTTCGAGCAGCGAGTCGGTCTTGCCCGACACAACGAGGCGACCGCCGTCGATCATCACGACGTAGTCGCAGACGCGTTGCACGTCGTCGAGCAGATGGGTGGCCATCAAGACCGAGATGCCGAACGTCCCGAGCCGGGCCACCAGCGCGAGCATCTCCTCGCGACCCAGCGGGTCGAGCCCGGCGGTCGGTTCGTCGAGCAGCACGAGCTCGGGATCGCCGACCAGAGCCTGCGCGAGCTTCGTGCGCTGGCGCATGCCCGTGGAGAACCCGCCGATCGGGCGGAAGCGGGCTTCGTCGATGCCGACGAGATCGAGGATGTCAGAGGCGCGCTGGCGGGACGCGCGTGCCGGGAGCCCGCTCAGCTCGCCGAAGGTGGAAACCACATCGGCCGCGGTCTGGTCGAGCGGCAGGCAGTCGTGCTCCGGCATGTACCCGAGCCGCGACCGCACGTCGACCGGGTCTCGCCCGACATCGACGCCGCACACCTCGACCGCGCCCTCCGTGGGATGCGCGAGCCCGAGCAGCAGGCGGAACAGTGTGGTCTTGCCCGCGCCGTTCGCGCCCACGAGCCCGATCCGCCCGCGCGGCATCTCGATCGAGAGATCGTCGAGCGCCGTCACGCCCGGGTAACGCTTGGTGAGCCCTTGAAGACGAAGGAGCGGTCCGGAGTCCACGACCCCAAGAGTCTGACAGCTAGGCACCTTCATGGGTCGCTCGCGCTGCGCTCGACCGAAGAGCGGGCTTCGCCTGGAGATCGGCCGGGCTCCGCTGCCGCTCCTTCATGGGTCGCTCGCGCGGACGCGAGGCGACCGACCAACTGATCCGGGAGCGACAGCGGAGCCGGACCGAACACTCGGCGTAGCCCGCCCTTCGGGCAGGCGCAGCGCGAGCGACCAATAAACAGGGTGCGCGAGGGGGGACTTGAACCCCCACACCCTTGCGGGCACAGGAACCTGAATCCTGCGCGTCTGCCAATTCCGCCACTCGCGCGTGAAGATTCAGCGTACCAGCGGTCTCGTCGGATTCTCCGGGCGTTGCGGCCGCGTGCGCCGGTGGTCGCGCCGGTAGCATCGGCGAAATGGGACTGCAGCGGTTCGAGCGACGGCTTGAGCGGCTGGTCGAGGGCACCTTCTCGAAGGCGTTCCGCGGCGGCGGCCTTCAGCCCGTGGAGATCGGGCGGCGCGTCGGGCGCGAGATGGACGCGGGCCGAACGCTCGGCGTGAAGGGAACGGTCGCCCCGAATCAGTTCACGATCTGGCTCTCCGCCGATGATCTCGAGCGCTTCGCCGGGTTCCACGAAGCGCTGGCCCGCGAGCTCGCCGACGCAGCGCGCGAACACGGCCGCGACGAGGGATATCACTTCGAGGGCCTCATCGAGGTGTCGTTGGTGCTCGACGAAAACGCCAAGCGGGGCGACCTGCGGGTCGACGCGGAGATCGTCGGCGGTGGCCCGGGAACGGCCGCCACGCTGGTGCTCCCCGACGGGGGCCGGGTCGCGCTGGGCGACGAGCCCGCGGTGATCGGCCGCATGCCGGAATGCGCCGTGCCGCTGTCGGATCCGCAGGTCTCGCGGCGGCACGCCGAGGTGCGTAAATCCGACTTCGGCTTCCAGGTCGTGGATCTCGGTTCGACCAACGGAACGCAGGTCAACGGGGTCGTCGTAAAGGAACACACCCTCAAAGACGGTGATGTGATCGTCGTCGGTGCAACGTCGCTGCGCTACCAGGAGTCGTAACGGGCACATGTCCGACACGATCCTCACGATTCTGAAGTTCTGCCTGCTCGCGCTTCTCTACCTGTTCCTCTTGCGCGTCGTGCTGGTCGTGGCGCGCGAGTTGCGAGGCAGTGCGTCGATGAGCGCGCCGGCCGCGGTGCCGGCACCCGTAGTCCCTGCTCCCGCGGCGGCGCGGGCGGCGAAGCGGCGCGAATGGCGACTCGTCGTCGTGACTCCCGAAACCGAACGGGGTCGCTCGTTCCCGATCGACGGCGACGCCACGATCGGCCGCGGTGGTGGCTGTGCAGTGGCCCTCACGTTCGACACGTTCGTCTCGCAGGTGCACGCGCGCGCCTTCGATCGGGACGGCACTCTGTGGGTCGAGGATGCAGGCTCGACCAACGGCACCCTCGTGAACGGCAAGCGGATCCAACAGTCGATGAAGCTGAGCAAAGGTGACCGGGTGCAAGTCGGCGAGACGGTCCTCGAGGCGCAACGGTGAAACTCGCCGCGGCATCGGCCACCGATCAGGGCCTCGTACGTTCGAACAACGAAGATGCGTTTCTGATCGACGACCAGCGCGCGCTGTTCGCGGTCGCCGACGGTATGGGCGGGCATCGCGGGGGCGAGGTCGCGAGCCACACCGCGATCGAAGCTCTGCGTGCCGCGGTCGCCAACGGAAGCCCGCTGCACGAAGCGGTCACCCGCGCCAACGCCGCGGTGTTGACCCGCGCGGCCGGCGACGAAGAGCTGACCGGCATGGGCACCACGATGACCGCGGTCATCGCAGTCGGCGGTAGCCAACTCCTCATCGGTCACGTCGGCGATTCGCGGGCCTATCTCTTGCACGACGGCACGCTGCGCCGGGCGACCGACGACCACAGCCTCGTAGAAGAGCTCGTACGCGAAGGCCGGCTCACGCCCGAACAGGCCGAAGCGCACCCGCAACGCGCGATCGTGACGCGGGCACTCGGCGTCGACGACGAAGTCGACGTCGACCTCTACACGCTCGACATCACGGCCGGAGATCGGGTCGTGCTCTGTTCCGACGGCCTGACCACAATGGTGCGCGAGCGCGACATCGAACGCCTGGCCCGCACCGAGACCGACCCGCAACATCTCGCCGAAGCGCTGGTTGCCGCGGCCAACAACGCGGGCGGCGAAGACAACATCACCGTTGTGGTGATCGACGTGTTGGAGACCGACGCGCAGTCGGCCCCCGATCCGACCGCGCTGCTCGCCGAACCCGTCGTGGCCGGGTCCCGGTCAGCCGTGATCGCGCCGCCCGATCCGCCCGAGCCCAAAGCCGCCCGCGAACCGCGGCCCAAGGGCTCGCGCCGACGCACACTGCGCGGCGCAATTCTCGTGATCCTGCCGATCATCCTGATCGTCGGCCTGGCCACGGCCGCGCTCGGTTGGTACGCCCGGCGCTCGTATTTCGTCGGCGCAGCAGGCGACCAGGTCGTCATCTTCAAAGGCGTTCCCGGCGGCGTGCTCGGCTGGAACCCGACGGTGCAGACCCGCACCAATCTTGCCGTGAGCGAGCTGCCGCAGCTCGACCGCGACCGCGTGCAGACGAACAGCTCGCGGGTCGTTGGCGACCGCCCGCGGCTACGTGGACCGCCTGGAGACCGCGGCGACGAGCACCACCACGACCACCACCACGACGACGACCACCACCGTGCCGAAACCGAAGACGACGACCACGGTGAAGAGGTCGACGACGGCCACGACGAAGCCGAAAGCGCCATGACCGCGACCATGACCGAGGCCGCGGCCGCGAACGTCGCCGCGACCGCGCGCCGGCGGCGGCGGTCCGAGCTCTCGCTGGGGTTGCTCGTCGTCGTCGTGACGGTCGGCGGCTACATCCTCGTCGCGCTCGCCAACGGTCCCACGCTTCCACCCAACGTCGCGATCCTGCTCGTGTGGGTGTTCGGTTTGTATCTCGTCGCGCACCTCGCGGTGCGGCGCTTCGCTCCGGCCGCCGACGGCACCCTGTTGCCGATCGCGGCGATGTTGAACGGCATCGGTTTCATCATGATCGCCCGCCTTGCGGGCGCGGGGAAGGCCTACCCCGCCTACGCCGCGCAGGCGCGGGTGCAGTCGGTGTGGGTGACGATCGGGATCTTCGTCTTCGTCGTGACGCTGATCGTGGTGCGCGACGTGCGTGTTCTCGCGCGCTACCGCTACATCGCGTTGTTGCTCGGCATCTTCTTCCTGCTCCTCCCGCTCGCGCCGGGCATCGGCAGCTCGCGCGGCGGTGGTCGGCTGTGGGTCGGCATCGGCCCGCTCAGCTTCGAGCCCAGCGAGATCGCCAAGGTGTTGCTCGTCGCGTTCTTCGCCGCGTATCTGGCCGACAAGCGTGAGCTCTTGACCCACGGTCGCGTCCGCATCGGCCGGTGGTTCGTGCCGTCGCTCCGCGACCTCGGCCCGCTCGTGTTGGCGTGGGGCATGTCGCTGCTCGTCCTCGCGTACCAGCAGGACATCGGTACGTCGCTGCTGTTCTTCGGAGTCTTCGCAGCGATGCTCTACATGACCACGCGCCGGGTCGCGTACCTGATCGGCACCGCGATCCTCCTCGTCATCGGCGCCGTCGTCGCGTACAAAGCATTCGGTCACGTACGTGTGCGCGTCGACAACTGGCTCAACCCGTGGCCGCGCGAACACGGGTGGCGACCAAGCGGTGCAGGGTTGGTACTCGCTCGGATCGGGCGGTATTGCGGGAACCGGCCTCGGGCTCGGCCAGCCCTGGCAGGTGCCGCTCGCCTCGACCGACTACATGTTCACGTCGATCGGCGAAGAGCTCGGGCTCGTCGGCTCCATCGCGGTCATCACGTTGTTCCTGCTGTTCGTCGGCAACGCCTATCGGATCGCGGTAGACACGGTCCGACCGTTCACGAAGCTGTTCGCGGCGGGCATCGCCACGATCATCGGCATGCAGACCTTCTTGATCATCGGCGGCGTCACGCGCGTGATCCCGCTCACCGGTATCTCACTTCCGTTCGTGTCGTACGGCGGATCGTCGCTCATCGCGAACTTCGCGTTGCTGGCAATCCTGCTGCGCATCTCCGACGACTCCGCGCCGCCGAAGTACCCGGAGCCGAAACGTGAACGTAGGTATTCGTCGCGTCGGTATCGCGATCATCGTCTTGTTCCTCGCGCTCGTCGGCCAACTCACCTACCTACAGGTCGTGCGCAGTAGCCGGCTCGCGAACGCGGCCGGGAACCCGCGCCGGGCCGCGGCCGACATCCGGCGCAACCGCGGCCCGATCGAGACCTCCGACGGCGCGGTCGTCGCACTGTCGGCACCGAGCAACGACGAATTCAAGAGCCAACGCATCTATCCCACCGCCACGGCCACGTTGTTCGCGCAGGTCGTCGGGTACGAGTCGGTGCAGAACGGGTCGGCCGGCGTCGAGAACGCGTACGCGGCCGAGCTCGAAGGCCGCACCTTCAAGCTGCAGATCAACAGCATCGCCGACGCGTTGGCGAACAAGCAGCCGGTCGGGACCGTTGTGCTCACGCTGTCGAAGGCCGCGCAAGGCGCCGCGGCATTCGCGCTCGGCGGCAAGCGGGGCAGCGTGGTGGTGCTCGACGTCAAGACGGGGGGCGTGCTCGCCGCCTACTCCAATCCCACGTTCGATCCGAACCAGCTCGCCACGCACGACACCGGCAAGGCCGAAGACGCGTTCACCGTGTTGAACAAGGATCCCGACAATCCGTTGCTCGCCCGCGCCTGGCGCGAGCTGTATCCGCCGGGTTCGACCTTCAAGACCGTCACCGCGTCGATCGCGCAGCAGAACAACGTCGATGTGAACACGATCTTCCCCGTCGTCGACCGCATTCCGTTGCCGGAGACGAACGGCGCCACGCTGCAGAACTTCGGCACGCCCCCGGAACACTGCGGTGGCACGATGCTCGAGGGATTCATCGTCTCGTGCAACACCACGTTCGCGCAGATCGGATTCGACCTCGGCGAGAAGTTCGCGACCGGCATCCAGGACTTCGGCGTGGAGACCGCACCGCCGCACCAAGACGGTTCGGGGATCGACCCGCCGATCGTCGCGAGCACCGGACCGCAGCCGGGAACGTTCGAGCAGAACCAACCCAAGTTCATGCAGGACGCGATCGGCCAGAACCAGGTTGCCGTACCGCCGATGGAGATGGCGCTCGTCTCCGAAGCGATCGCGAACCAAGGTGTGATCCTGCAACCGCACTTCGTGCAGTGCGTGCTCGATCCGAACGACAAAGTGGTGTCGCGAGTTGGTGTGCAGCAATACAAGCGCGCCGTCGACCCGACCACTGCCGACACGATGCGCTCGTTCATGCTCGCAGTCGTCAACGACCCGAAGGGAACCGGTACCGCGGCCCGCATTCCCGGCGTCGCGGTCGCGGGCAAGACCGGTACCGCGGAAACCGTTCCGGGCGAACAACCGCACGCATGGTTCATCGCGTTCGCGCCCGCGGAGAACCCGCAGTACGCGATCGCCGTACTCGTCGAACACGGCGGATCCCAATCGGGAGAAGTCACCGGTGGGCGCGTCGCCGCGCCGATCGCGAAGCAAGTGCTCCAGACCTTGCTGAACACGCCGGCGGTCACTTCGCCGTGCGGTGACCAGCCGAGTAGCCCGTCGAACGGCGGATAGGGTTTTTGCCACCATGACGCTGGCCGGACGGGTCTTTTCGAATCGCTACGAGATCCAGCGCGAGCTCGCGCAGGGCGGGATGGCCGAGGTCTATCTCGCCCACGACCAGCTGCTGAACCGGCCCGTCGCGCTGAAAGCACTCTTCCCCGAATACGCGCGCGAACCTTCGTTCGTCGAACGTTTTCGTCGTGAAGCGCAGGCCGCCGCCAACCTGAACCACCCCAACATCGTTGCGATCTACGACTGGGGCCAAGAAGACGGCACGTACTTCATCGTCATGGAGTACGTCGAGGGGCAGTCGCTGCGCGACCTCATCCGCAGCGAAGCCCCGCTCGACGCGGGCCAGGCCGCGGAGATCACGGCCGAGATCGCGTCGGCGCTCGGCTTCGCGCATCGCAACGGGGTCGTGCACCGCGACGTGAAACCCGGCAACGTGTTGCTGACCCGCACGGGCACGGTCAAAGTCACCGACTTCGGCATCGCGCGCGCGGGCACGAGCGACGGCCTGACGCAGACCGGCTCCGTGATGGGCACCGCCACCTACTTCTCGCCGGAACAGGCCCAGGGTCTTCCCGTCGACGGGCGCAGCGACGTGTATGCGCTCGGTGTCGTGCTCTACGAGATGATCACCGGAGTGGCGCCGTTCACCGCCGACTCGCCGGTGTCGGTCGCGTACAAGCACGTGCGCGAAGCGCCGATGCTGCCGTCGGAGCGCAACCCCGACATCCCGCCCGACCTCGAGCGCATCGCCGTAACCGCGCTCGCCAAGGACGCCGACAACCGCTACCAGACCGCCGACGACATGCGCGCCGACATCCTGCGCTTCCGGCGCGGCCGTCCCGTCATCGGCGCGCCGATGACCGCGATCGTCACCGAGCTCCCGACACCCGGAGCGACCGCGGCGGTGCGCACGACTGCCGCCGCCGACGCGTACGGCGCGTCCACCGTCATGGCACCGCGCGTCGACGAGCGCGGTCGCATCGCGGGCGCCACTCCCGTCGCCCGCAAGAAGCGCAACACGGCGCTGGTGTGGATCCTCACCCTGCTCGGTCTCGCCGCGGTCGTCGGGCGCGATCCTCTTCGCTGCGATCAAGCTCGGAAGCTCGGAGTCGTCGGTCTCGGTTCCGAACGAGGTCGGCAAGAACGTGCTCGTCGCGCAGGCGAGTCTGCAGGCGGCGCACCTGAAGGCATCCATCACGCGCGTCGCGTCGACCCAGGGCGTCGACATCGTCGTGCGCCAGGACCCCGTCGCGGGCCGCAACGCGTCGAAGGGCGCCACCGTCACGCTCTTCGTGAGCCAGGGCGCGAATACGAAGCAGATCCCCTTCGACATCACGACCGGGCGGAGCGCCGCCGATGTCACCAGCGAACTCCAGGCCCTGGGCTTCATCGTCGTCCCCAAGAACGCGCCGAACTCGATGGTCGCGGGCAACGTGTTCGACAGCACCCCGCCGCCCGGCACGCAGGCACCCGTCGGTTCGACCGTGACGATCATGGTCTCGACCGGCCCCGCGCCGGTTGCCGTGCCGCCGGTGAAGGGCCTGAGCGTCGACGCTGCGACGCGCCAACTCGAAGGGGCGGGCTTCACGAACCTGGCGCCGACGATTCAAGAGGCGAGCAGTACGGTGCCGTCCGGTTCGGTCATCCGAACCGACCCCGCCGCGGGCCAGGTCGTCGCACTCACCACCCGCATCAACATCTACGTGTCGAGCGGCGCCCAGACCGTGTCGTTGCCGAACGTGGTCGGCTTGACCGAGGCCAAGGCGAAGTCGACGCTCGAGGGGCAAGGGTTCACCGTGACCACGCTCAAGCAGGTCGACGACGCGAACGTAGGTTTCGTCGTCTCGCAGAGCCCGTCCCAGTCGACCCAGGTCGCGCCCAACAGCGCGGTCGTGTTGACGATCGGGATCGCGTCGACAACACCGACGAGCACGAGTACGAGCATCGCCACGACCACGACCTCCGGGCCGTGACGACCGCGCTCGCGCGCTGGTACGACGACAACGGCCGGCACGCGCTGCCGTGGCGCGCGACGCGTGACCGCTGGACGGTGTTGGTGTCGGAGGTGATGTTGCAGCAGACGCAGGTGCCGCGCGTCCTTGCGATGTTCGACGCGTTCATGGCGGAGTTCCCCACGCCCGAAGTAACTGCCGCCGCAGGTCCGGGCGCGGTCATCGCCGCGTGGGGCCGGCTCGGATATCCGCGCCGCGCCCGTTGGCTCTGGGAGTCGGCCTCGCGCATCGCCGAGCACGGCTGGCCCGACGACCTGTCGGAGCTACCCGGTGTGGGCCGCTACACCGCGGCGGCGGTGGCAGCCCAGGTTGACGACGACGACCGGATCGGCATCGAGGTCAACGTGCGGCGAGTGTGCGAACGGGTGAACGGCACGCGCCTCTCCGATTCCGACGCGGAAACCTGCGCCCGAGAGATCGGGCGCGGGCTGCGCCCGCGCGACCGTCTGCTCGCGATCATGGATCTCGGTGCGACCGTGTGCACCGCGCGCACGCCCGACTGCGATCACTGCCCGATCGTCGGCGACTGCGCGACGCGCGGCACGCACGCCGACGAGACGAAACATCGTCAGGGCCGGTTCGAGGGTTCTTTCCGCCAGCGGCGCGGCATCGTGATGGCGCGGCTGCGCGAGGGTTCCGTTGCCGCGGGCGAGCTCGACGGCGAAGTGCTGGCGTCACTCCTCGACGACGGCCTCGCCGAAGTCACGCGCGGGCGGGCGCACCTTCCGCGTTCGCCGCGCTCGCACCAGTCAGGAAGTTCGCCAGGAGCTGGTGCCCGCCGGCGGTGAGGATCGACTCGGGGTGGAACTGCACGCCCTCGATCGGGAACTCACGATGGCGGAGGCCCATGACGAGCCCGTCCTCGGATTCCGCGGTGATCTCGAGCGCGTCGGGCACCGTCTCGCGGGCGACGACGAGTGAGTGGTAGCGGGTAGCGGTGAAGGGGCTCGGGAGCCCGGCGAACACGCCGGCGCCCTCGTGGGTGATCTCCGACGTCTTGCCGTGCATGACGTGCGGCGCCCGCACGACCGAGCCGCCGTAGAGCTGGCCGATGCACTGCAGCCCGAGGCATACGCCGAGCACGGGAGTGCCGGATTCGCCGAAGGCGCGGATGGCGTCGTTGGACAGGCCGGCGTCGTCAGGGCGGCCCGGGCCGGGCGAGATCAGGACCGCGTCGGGCTCGAGCGCCCGCATCTCGTCGAGCGAGGCGGCGTCGTGACGCAACACGACCGGTTCCGCCCCGAGCTCCCCCAGATACTGGACGAGGTTGTAGACGAACGAGTCGTAGTTGTCGATCACCAGCACGCGCGGCACGAACCGCAGCGTAGGGCGGCTACCTGCACATCCGCTCATGGTTTCGATCGTTCTCGCAACCTCGATGCCCGCTAGTGCGCCTTACCGGGGCGGGTCGTCGTCGTGGTCGTGGTTGAGGTATTGCCGCGAAAACTGCTGCCAGACGAACAAGAGGCCGCAGCACCCGATCGCGTACGGAGCGACGTGCAGCAGGCGGTGTGCGACTCCGGACCACGTCCCACCCGCGACGGCAATGAAACAGAAGAGCAGGGACCCGGCCGCGACAAGGAAGAAGCGCGCCATCTGTCGGTCGTGCGCGTGCTCGCTCGAACTCTTCGCGCGTCGTGTCGCGCGTCGACGCTCGCGCATGGAGGTCACAGGACGATTGTCGGCTCCGCAGGAGGCGAACTCGACCCCCTCTCGAGGGGTCGCCCGGACGCGCGGCGAGGTGCGTTTCTCGCGTACTCTTTCCGGCATGCCGGAGAGTAAGAGCAAGCGGTCGCGCTACACGCCGCCGCCGCAGAAGAAGGCGCCGCCGTCGAAGCTGTGGGTGCCCGTCGGGCTCACGACCCTGCTGGCCGTCGGGCTGATCGTGGTGGTCACGAACTACCTGAACCTACTCCCCGGTGCAGACACCGAGAACCGGTACCTGCTGCTCGGGATCGCCCTGATCAGCGGCGGGTTCCTCATGGCGACGAACTACCGCTGACGGAGCGCGGGCCGAGAGGTTGCCGGAAGGTGACCGAATCGCAAACGTGTGATTCCCCACAGAGTTATCCACACCCTGTGAGGAACGGGAACGTATTGCCGTTCCGTAGCCCTGCGGATTAATCCCCTTGACTCACTCCCGTACCCTCAAAGGGTGAGGGGCGAAGTCCGACACCGAGTAGCAGGACTCGACGTGGCGCACTCCTGCACGCGTTGCGGCACCGTCGTGAGGATCCCCGCCGGATCACAGCCGAAAGAGCTGACCACCGGCGGTCGGCAAGGCCCGACGGCGTTCGTAGTCCGGGTCGGCCGCAAGAACCTCCACCGCTGCGCCGTCGCCGAATAGGCCCGCTGGCTACAAGCGTTGGCGAGCGGGTGAACGCTTGGCGACCACGACGCAATCACCCCGGATCGGGTGATGCCGCAAATGAGCGGGATATCTACCGTTGCCCGCAGGAATGGGGTCCGATCTGCCGCAGTCTTAGCCGCGACAGGAGGGGCTGCGGCAGATCGCCCCGCCAATCGGTCGTACCTGCCGGCGCGAGCGGCCCTTAACTGACGAGTGAACAGGCCGGCGGTTAGGCCGGTCGCCCGCGGTGCCGATGGGTCGAACATGGCTGACCAGCCGCGGCGGAAACTGTCCGTCCGCCAGGCGATGGTGGGGATCGTGATTCTTGCGATCACCGGAACGGCCCTGATCGCTACGTCGGGCGATTGGCCCGAAGCTGCGGGCGGCGCAGCGTTCATCACCGCGGTCGTAGTACTTCGACTCTGGTTCAGGGCTGGATTCAGCTTCCGACGCCCGAGTTCGAGCTGAGGACCGCGGTTCATTGACCATTGAATGTCCCCTGGGGGCGCTGAAGGGTCAACGAATCGGCGAACCCCGCGTACATGGGGCATTCAGTGACCGTGGGGGTCGTTCGACCCGGGATGAATGTGTGACGGATACCACTGTAAGTGGTTGCAATCGCGCGCTAGGCGGGATACCGTCGACTCATCATTGGGAGTGGAGCTGCGTCGTCGTGTGGGCATCCACCCGCCCATCCCTGCCCGGCGGCGCGGCCCCTCCATTCCGGTTCCCGGGCGAGCCCGGGCCGACCGAGAACTACTCGACCGGGGTCACCAGCACCATCGGTTCGCGGCAGTGCCGGGGCGCGTCGGGAGCCTCGCCTTCGGGGGCGGAGAACAGCACCAACTGTGCGCCGCAGACGATGCAGCGATAGCGGTAGTCGACGTCTTCGAGCGGAATCTCGGACGGGTCCGGCGGCGGATCCGACTTCGAGAAGTTGCCGACGCTGCGCGCCCCGATCAGGTAGATGACGACGGCCGCCAAGACCGCCGCCAACACCTTCAACCCGAACCAGACGTAGTGCAACATGACCTACCGCGATGGTAGGCCCGGGCTACATGCGTTCGATGATCGTGGCGTTGGCCATGCCGCCGCCTTCACACATCGTCTGCAGGCCGTAGCGACCGCCCGTGCGCTCGAGCTCGTTGAGCAGCGTGGCCATGAGCCGCGCGCCGGAGCGCCGAGCGGGTGACCGAGGGCGATGGCGCCGCCGTTGACGTTCACCTTCGTCATGTCGGGGTGGTGCTCCTTCTCCCACGACAACACGACGGGCGCGAACGCCTCGTTGATCTCGACGAGGTCGATCTGGTCGAGCGTCATCTTCGCCCGCTCGAGCACCTTGGTGGTCGCCGGGATCGGGCCGGTCAGCATGAGCACCGGGTCGACGCCGGCGAGCGCGAACGTGTGGAAGCGGGCCCGGGGCTTGAGGCCGAGCTCGGCCGCCTTCTCCTCGGTCATGATCAGCACGGCGGCCGCACCGTCGGTGATCTGCGACGAGTTCGCCGCGGTGACCACCCCGTCGGGCTTGAACGCGGGCTTGAGCTTGGCGAGCGTCTCCATCGACGAGTCGGGCCGGATGCCCTCGTCGCGGTCGACGATCTCGTCGCCCGACTCGCCCGTGGTGGTGATCGGGCAGGATCTCGCGGTCGAAGCGGCCCTCGGCCTGGGCGCGGGCGGCCCGCAGGTGCGACTCGACCGAGAACCGGTCGTTGTCCTCGCGGCTGATGCCCCACTTCTCGGCGATGAGCTCGGCCGAGATGCCCTGCGGAACGAGGTTCGGGTAGCGGCCCGTCATCATCGGCCCGAAGGGGTAGCCGTACTTGCCGTCGGCGACCGAGGCGCCCATCGGTACGCGGGACATGCTCTCGATGCCGGCCGCGATCACGACGTCGTACGCGCCGGCCATCACGCCCTGGGCCGCGAAGTGCGCGGCCTGCTGCGACGAACCGCACTGGCGGTCGATGGTCGTGCCGACGGTCGTCTCTGGGAACCCCGCCGCGAGCGCGGCGTTGCGCCCGACGTTGATCGCCCTGCTCGCCGACCTGCATGACGCAGCCCATGATCACGTCCTCGACGAGGGCGGGATCGATGCCGTTGCGCTCGACGAGCGCCTTCAGACGTGTGCGCGACGAGGTCGACGGGGTGGACGTCCTTCAGCTTGCCGTTCCGCCTCCCGAGCGGGGTGCGGATGGCGTCGACGATGACAGCCGTAGGCATGGTGAGCCTCCAAAAAGAGTGGCCGGCCGATACTTGACCGATGGGTCAAGTTTCGCGGCCGTGAACGCTCCGGTCAAACCGTCTCTGGTTCACTGTGATTCCCATGCAACGCCTCCTGCTGCTCCGCCACGGCGAGACGACGTGGAACGTGGAGCACCGCTGGCAAGGCTGGCTCGACGCGCCGCTCACCCCGACCGGTGAAGCGCAAGCCTCGGCCCGGGCCCGCACCCTGGCGCACGAGAGCTTCGCGCCCCGTGCCATCTACACCTCCGACCTCCAGCCGCGGCCGGCACCGCGGAGATCATCGCCGCGCACGTCGAGTCGCCGGTCGTGACCGATGCCGGCTTCCGCGAGCGCCAGGGCGGCGAGTGGGAAGGCCACACCGGCACCGAGATCGACGACGCTGGCCGGGATGCGCGACGCGTGGCGCCGCGGGGGAGTGACCGCGCCGCCCGGTGGTGAGGAAGACGCGACCATGCTCGAACGGTTCGACGCGGCACTCGAACGCGTCCTCGACCACGTTGGGATCGGTGTTGCCGCGATCGTCACGCACCACGGGCTCCTGCGCCTCGTCGCGACGCGCGCGGGTGTCGACGTGCACGCGGTCATCCCGAATCTCGGGGGCTATTGGTTCGATGTCGTGGGTGGCACGTTGAAGAACCCAGAGGTCTTGGAATGAAGGTGTTGGAATGAAAGTGCAGAACCCGTTTGTCGCGATCGCGCTGGTCGCAGTCGTCGCGCTCGTCGCGACCGCGTGCAGCGGCAGCACGTCCAACGACACGCGCGCTCGACTCGACCACGGTTCCCGACACGCTGCGGATCACGAGCCCGGAGTTCACGAACAACGGCCCGATCCCGAAGTCGGCCAGCTGCGACGGCGCGGGCACGGCCCCGACGATCACCTGGGGCGCGGTGCCGGCGCTGACCAAGTCGGTGGCGGTCGTGGTCGACGATCCCGACGCGCCGAACGGCAAGGACTTCCTGCAGTGGCCGTCGTGGGGCTGCCCGCGAAGGCAGGGAGCGTCCCGAGCCACGAGTCGGGAGTCAGCCAACTCGACAACACCGGCGGGACCGTGGGGTGGGCGCCGCTCTGCCCGCCATCGGGTCGACCCACCACTACCACTTCACTGTCTACGCGCTGAACGACTACGTCTGCGCCGACAACGGCGATGCCTCCAACGGCCCCGGTTGCTCGCCGCCCGCCTCGGTCCAGGCGCTGCCCCAGATCTCGGGTACCGCCATCGCCAAGGGCACGCTGGTCGGCACCTATACGCGCTAGGTCTCGACGCAAAGCGCCGGACCGAGGAGCGGGACACCGGTGAATGGCGCAGGGGCCGCGTAGGCTGCCCTTGATGGCGACGCCGAAGAAGCGCGGCCCCAAGGGCGGCACTTCAACCTCGAATTTCGGTGTCGGCAAACGGGAGAGCCACGACGCCTCCGCGTTCTACGAACGGTTCGAGGCGCCGACCGTCTCCGGCGACGACGACGTTCCCGCGCCGTACGCGCTCGACGAACCGTTCGTCGAAGGCGACGCCCGCCACATGGACATCGATCCTCGACAACTCCGTCGCGCTCGTGGTCACGTCGCCGCCGTACTTCGCGGGCAAGCAATACGAAGAAGAGCTCGAGCGCGAGGGCATACCGGCGTCGTACCTCGAGTACCTCGACATGCTGCGCCAGGTGTTCGCGGAATGCGTGCGCAAGCTCGAACCGGGTGGACGCATCGCGGTGAACGTCGCGAACCTCGGCCGCAAGCCGTACCGAAGCCTCTCGGCCGACGTGATCCGGATCCTGCAGGACGACCTGAAGTTGCTGCTCCGCGGCGAGGTGATCTGGCGCAAGGGTGAAGGCGCGGCCGGGAACTGCGCGTGGGGTTCGTTCCGCAAGGCCGCGAACCCGGTCGTGCGCGACATCACCGAACGCGTGATCATCGCGAGCAAGGGCCGGTTCGACCGGGCCAAGGGTCGTCCCGAACGCGAGACGCTGGGCCTGCCGTCGCAGAGCACGATCGACGCCGACGAGTTCATGGCGGCCACGCTCGATGTCTGGGACATCCCGCCCGAGAGCGCGCGGCGCGTCTCGCACCCGGCGCCGTTCCCCATCGAACTGCCGGAACGACTCATCCGGCTCTACACCTACGAGGGCGACCTCGTCCTCGACCCGTTCATGGGCTCGGGCTCCACCCTCGTTGCCGCGGCGCGACTCGACCGCCGATACGTGGGATACGACCTCGACCCCACCTACGTCGACATCGCGCGGTTGCGCGTGCGCGACGAAGGCGACACAACGGCGGCAGCGGCGATCGAGCACCAGCCGCCGACCCCCGAGCCCGACGAAGACAGCGTCGACTTCCAGGCCCGCGCGTCGCGCGAGGGAAAGGCTGCGCAAGCGCTCGCGGAAGAGTTGCTGAAGGAAACCGGTTTCACGATCGTCGCCAAGAACCAGCGCGTGCGGGGCACCGGCGTCACCATCAACTTCATCGCGACCGACGCCGACGACGTCGAGTGGTACTTCGACGTCTCCGGCGCGTTCACGAGCACGCGTGGCGGTCTGCTGCGCACCGACACGGTGTGGAAGTCGCTCGGACGCGCGCACGTATTGGCGCAGAACGTGAAGGGTCCGATCGTCTTCCTCACTTCGCACGCGCCCGCGCCCGGCAGCGAAGGCGACGTCGCGTTGAAGAAGTCCGAAGACGTCGTTCGCGCCGTGATCGAGATGCGGACGACGGAGGGCTACGAGCAACTGCGCAAGTTCGCGGCAGGTGGACACACGTAGTGGGCAATCTCCGCTGCGAGACCGGGTGACCAGCTTCCAAGCGTCGGCGGGCATCCAGGGTCGACAGTTCGCCGACCAGTGCGACCAGCTCCTCGCGCACGACGGCTACGAGCTGCAAGGTCGCGAGCTTCTGCGCGACGTGGGCGTCGAGATCGACCGCGTCGCGCGCAGCCCCCGGGGAAGGCTCGTGTGGTTCGAATACAAGGGCAGCGTCCAAGGATCGCGTCCCGGACTCCTCCGCACCGACACGCTCAAGAAGGCGATCGCCAACGGCGCGCTGTTGGCCGCGATGCCCGAACGCCATCCCTACGTGGTGCTGACGTCACACCTGCCCGACGCGGGCTCGGGTGCGGCGATGCTGCGCGCCGCGCTCGACCTCGGCTACCTGACCGACGTCATCTGCATCTACGCGCCGGCCGACGCGCAACGACTCCGCACGCTGTAGGCGAACCTTCTCGCTTACGAGTTGGGTGTGTAGAGGTCGTTGTCGATGCCGACAACGTCGCGCAGTGCGCGCAGCAGCGGGCCGTACTCGCGCACCGGCACCGACGCAGGTGCGGGCTCGGCGGTGACCCCGACCTCGACACCGGGTCGGACCCGGCCCCCGATCCACTGCGCGACCGCGATCAGAACCGCGGTCGCCACGACCGCCACCAGCGCGATCGGCCCCACTCCGTAGGCGGTGCTCGGGTCGAGGGCGCGGTGGACGACGAGAAAACCCGCGCTGCCGACGAGCACGATCCCCCGCCCGATCTCGCGCCCGCCCGCGGCGGTCCGGCCCAGGCGGCCGAAGCACGAACAGGGCACGCTCTGCTGCACCGCCCGCGCCAGCGCGAGAAGGAACCCGACGCACGCGATCAAGAGCGCGCACGCGGCCCCGAACCCGAGCGCGCCTCGGAGCGCCACTACGCCGATCCCGGACACCAACTCGTAGGCCACGACCACGAAGGTGGCGCGCAGTGCGCCGCGCGGATTCAGGCCGCGATCGAGGCGCAGCAGCGTGAGCGCGAACACCCGCGGCTGTTGGAGTTTGCGGACCGCGGCCGTCACGACGATCGCACCGATCGTCAGTGCGACGCCCGCGTCGATCTGCGTCCACACCGGAGCGGTCATCTCCGACACCTCATCGATCTAAGTGTGGCGCCCGCCGCGACGAGGTCCGGACAGAGACATGAAATGTACGGCGAACCCCCGCGAATGGAACCGCGCGCGCCCGCTTTCCCAGTCAGTAAGCGGTCAAGCAGGGAAATTCATCTCAGGCCGCGTCGTGGTTTACCGAAGACTGCGACGTGCAGTCCGACGTCGCGACAAAGCTGGATGAACTCTGTCGCGGCAACGGTCTGCGTACGGTCGCCCAACCGATCGTGCGCCTGACCGACATGACCGTTGTGGGCTACGAGGCGCTCACCCGGATCGACGACGAGCAGGGTCGTTCGATCCAGTGGTGGCTCGATGCCGCGAGCGAACACGGCCTGCGCTCCCGCTTCGAGGTCGCGTGCTGGCGTTCCGTCACCCAGATCGGCGACCTGCCCGACGACGGCCTGCTGTTCGCGAACGTCAGCCCGGCGACGTTGCTGGAGCCCGAGCTGTGGCTCCTGCGGGGCGCCATGCCGGCCCGGCTCGTCATCGAATTGACCGAGCAGGCCCCGGTCGACGATTACCAGGAGCTCCGCGACGAGCTCTCGCCCTGGCTCGCGAGCGGGGCCCGCATCGCGATCGACGACACCGGCGCGGGCTACTCGAGCCTGCGCCACGTCATCGAGCTCGTCCCCGACTTCTTGAAGCTCGACCGGGCGATGGTCACCGACATCGACCGCGACCGCAATCGGCTCGCGCTCGTGCGGTCGTTGGTCGCGTTTGCGCGTGAAGTCGGCACCAGCGTCATCGCGGAGGGCATCGAACGCAAAGAAGAGCTCGAGACGCTGCGCACCGCGGGCGTCGCGTACGGGCAGGGGTACCTGCTCGCGCGGGCCGGACCGCCGTGGCCCGCGCTCACCGTCGCGACCCAACCGATCCCATCGGCCACGGGTACACGTTCGCCGCAACGGCAAGTACGTCTGCACGAGTCGTTGCGCGCCGCGCGCGACGCGCACGAAGCGTGCACCATCGTCGTCGATCACATCTTCGGCGAAGGGGCGATGATGCCGAGCCTCTATCTCGAACACGACGGCCGACTCCGTTGCGTCGCGCAGCGTGGACTCTGGCAGGTACTCGACGGCCTTTCGGGTGAAGCAGGTATCACGGGCCGCACATGGGCGACCGGGTCACCGATCACGTTGCCCGATGTTGCCGCCAGCGCCGACTACCTCGAGGCGATTCCCGGAGTGGTCGCGGAGATCTGCGTGCCGATCGTCGTCGACGGGCATGCAGTCGGTTCGCTCAACGTGGAATCGCTGCACCCGTTCCCGGCCGACACCGCGGCGGTCATGCGCACCTACGCACAACTACTGGCCGGTCAGCTCGCGGTCGTGGGGTACCGGCGGGAGGTGTCGGCGTGGCAACGCAGCGCCCGCGCTTCGGCCGCGATCGCCGAGTTGGGAACCGACGACGACGCGCTCGTCGACGCACTGCACGTCATCTGCGACGCGGCCCGACTCGACTCCGCGTGCCTGCTGCGCAACACCGCGGATACGCCGGTCGTGCAGGCCGCGTACGGACCGGTCGTCGACGCGTTCGATCGTCTCCGCGCGACCGAGCTCACGTCGCTGTCTAGCGTCGTCGACCGCGTGTCGTCGTGCTACACCGCGGGCGAGATCACCGGGCGTGGATTCGTCGGAACAGAATCCCTGCGCAACGCAGGTGTGCGTGCAGTGATCCTGTTGCCGTTGCGAGCGAACGGCGACCGGGTGGGAACGATCGTGCTGGCCAACACGCGCCCGATCCGGATCACCGCCGCCGACGTCGAGCCGTTGGAGCTACTGGTCGCGCAGCTCGCGGCGATGCTGGCCGGGAAGACCACATCGTCCGGAACCAAGGCGCATACCGCCGCCGACTGAACGCCTCGACTGGGCGGTACGTAACCCCGCTGTAGTGCGAAACCAAACGTCGCAGGCCGGTTCGGAGTGTGAGGACCGGATGGTGCGCCGCGGGAACTCCTCGAGCTCTCCGGGCGCGGGCTCCGGCTACCCGTCCGGCCGTTGGACCGTCGCGCGCCAAGTCGGCCAGTTCACCGCGGCCGGAATTCTTGCGGTCGTGATCGTCGGGCTCGCCACCGCAGTCGCGAGTCGTCGGGTCGGCGAGCGCGAGGCCATCGTCGACGCGCGCACGAAGACGCTCGCCAAGGCGCAGGGATTCGTCGAGCCGGTCGTGACCGATGGCCTCGTCACCGGCGACAAGGCTTCAGTCGCCAAGGTCTCGAGCGTCGTGCAACGCGATGTTCTGAACGACTCGCTCGTGCGCGTGAAGATCTGGAACCGCGACGGGACGATCGTCTACTCCGACGAGCCCCGCCTCATCGGCGCGCACTACACGCTCGGTGAGGACGAGCTGAACGCGCTCGATGACGGCGTCATCGAGGCCGAGGTGAGCGACCTCAGCAAGCCCGAGAATCAGTTCGAGCGCGACCACGGCAAGTTGCTCGAGGTGTACCTGCCGATCCGCGCGCCCGACGGAACGCGTCTCCTGTTCGAGGGCTACTTCGACTACACCGCGGTGTCGTCGTCGGGTACGCGCATCTGGCGGAGCTTCGCGCCCATCTCACTCGGCGCGCTGCTCGCGTTGGAGCTCGTGCAGATCCCGCTCGCGTGGTCGCTCGCGCGCCGGCTCCGCCAACGGCAACGCGAACGAGAAGGGTTGCTGCAACAGGCGCTCGACGCATCCGACGTGGAACGACGTCGGATCGCCAGCGACCTGCACGACGGCGTCGTCCAGAATCTCGTCGGTGTCGCGTTCGCGCTCGGCGGCGCGGCCCGGCGCACCGACATCCCACCCGATTCCGCGGAGTTGCTCGACCAGTCGGCCGACGAGGTGCGCACCAGCGTCAAGTCGTTGCGCTCGCTCCTCGTCGAGATCTATCCGCCGAACCTGTTCGAGGAAGGTCTCGTCGCCGCGCTCAACGATCTCCTCGCCCGCGCGAGCGGCAAGGAAATCGCGACGACGCTCGACGCCGACGAGCTCACGCGCCCGCTTCCCCCGCCGTCGCCGGCCTCGTGTATCGAGCTGCGCAGGAAGCGCTCCGCAACGTCCTGACGCACGCGCAGGCGACGCGCGTATCGGTGCGCGTCTCGGAGCGCGGCGGCGTCGCGGTGCTCGACGTCGTCGACGACGGTGTGGGTTTCGACCCCGAGCAGCCGCCGCGCCGCGCCCACGACGGTCACTTCGGGCTCCAAGGACTCCGCGACCTCGTCGCCGACGCAGGCGGAACGTTCTCCGTCACGTCTGCGCCCGGGGCGGGAACCACAATGCACGTCGAGGTGCCAATCACATGATCCGGGTTCTGGTAGTCGACGATCACGCGGTGGTGCGGCGCGGCATCGAGCAGGTGCTCGCCACCGCCGACGGAATCGAGGTGGTGGGCTCGGCCACCGACGGCATCGAAGCCGTGACCCGCGCCGCGGAGCTGCAACCCGATGTCGTGCTCATGGATCTGTCGATGCCCGAGCTCGACGGCATCGAGGCGACTCGTCGAGTCGTAGCCGCCGCGGCAGCAGAGGATCACGAGACCCGCGTGATCGTGCTGACCTCGTTCACCGAACAACGCCGCGTGCTCGACGCACTGCAGGCCGGCGCGAGCGGCTACATCCTGAAGGACGCGACCCCGGACGAAGTCATCGCCGCGATCCGCGCCGCGCACGCCGGTGGCGCGCCGCTCGATCCCACCGCGGCACGCGTGCTGCTCGACGCGCAGCGCGCCGGCGAACCGGCCCGCACCTTGAGCCCTCGTGAATCCGAAGTGCTCGGTCTCGTCGCGAGCGGTCTCGCCAACAAGCAGATCGCCCGGCGGCTCGGCATCAGCGAGCGCACCGTCAAAGCGCATCTCACTGCGGTGTTCCAACAACTCGGTGTCACCGACCGCACCCAAGCCGCGCTCTGGGCCAAAGAACACCTCCCCAACAACGAACCGGCGTGACTGAGGCATCTATTTGATGCCAGAGCCACGCCGGTTCGAGGGGTGGAGGGGTTTGGGGGTTAGCCGTCGGAGCCGTGGTCGCCGGACTTCCCGCCGCCGCGGTGACCGTCATCGGCAGTCGTGGGCGTGGTGGCGGTGGTCGGCGTGTGGATCGTGGTCGGGGTGACGTTGTCGTCGCCCTTGTCGTCATTGGCGTCGTGACCCGCGGGGTCGACACCCTTGTCGTCGTTGGCGTCGTGGCCGGCCGGGTCGTCGGACACCGTCGTGGGTGTGGCGCCGCCGTGATCGTCGTTCACGTCGTGACCGGCGGGATCGACACCCTTGTCGTCGTTGGCGTCGTGACCGGCCGGGTCGACACCGTTGTCGTCGTTGGCATCGTGACCGAGGCCGTCGTGGCCGGGGCCGTTGTGACCGGCAACCGTCGTGACCGTCGTGCTGGTGCGGTCGTCGTTGACGTCGTGACCGCGCTTGGACGCGGTGGTCACCGGCTTGCCGTGATTGTCGGTGCCGGGGCCGCCCGGAATCACGACCTGCGGGGCGGGCTTGGTGCTCACCTGGGCGGCGGCGTAGGTGGCGAATCCGCCGAAGAGCGGGATGGCCAGGGCGGCTACGGCGATCCGAGCGGAAGGCTTGAACATGACGACTCCGATGTGAGGGAAGGTCCGATGGGAGGGGTGTTTCTTCGTGTCCTCAGCATCGGGCCGACCCGGTCGCAATCACCAGTGGTCGATGGTGCTAGTACCCCGCGGGCCAGTCGCCAGGCGGGTTGCAGGGCTTCGGCTACAGGAGCGTCGCCTACAGGAGACCGAGCGTGAAGCTGGCCGTCACCGTGGCCTGCGCGCAGAGGCCCGTCGTGTCGCAGACCTTGTAGGCGAACACGAGGGTGCCCGTGAACAGCGCAGTGGCGCTCACGTCGATCTTGCCGCCCACGATCTTGATCGACTTCGCGCCGTGCGCGGGAAGGCTGACGAGTTGCAGCGTCGAGGGATCGAGGTTCCCGTCGACATCGGTGTCGTTGTGCAACACGTCGATCGCGACATTGGCGGTCAGCAGGGTTCCGGTCGTGTCGGCGTTGGCGACCGGTGCGTGCGCGACGGGCGCGGGCACCGTGACCGGCACGGTCACCGGAGTGGTCGCGGGTGTGGTGTCACCGGGCGAAGTCACCGGCGTGGTGTCGCCCGGAGTCGTGACGGGCGTTGTGTCGCCGGGCGTGGTGACCGGAGTCGTGTTACCCGGGGTCGTGTCGCCGGGAGTCGTGTTCCCCGGCGTCGTGCTGCCGGGGGTCGTGATCGGCGAGTTGGGATCGGTCGTGGTCGGCGTGGTCGAGCTCCCGCCGCCGGAGCTGCCCCCGCCGGTCGCGCCGGAATCGGTCGGGTCGCCGATCGGCGTGACGGGGACATTGCCGCCGGTGCCGCTCAGCGCGCGCCGACCCGTGTGTTTCGCCGCGCCCGCGCCTACCGCGCCGCCACCCGTACCCGCTCCGCTCGCGCCGCCGGAGCCGGCACCGCTGCCGCCGGTCGAGCCGCCGCCCGCGGCCGCGTGCGCGCCCGTCGACACCGTCGACCGCGCGCCGTGCGGCACCGGGCTCGCGGCCGCGGGTCCGGCCAACGCCGACGCCGCAACCGCCGCCGCGGTGACCGCGGCCGCGGTGCCCGACGCGATGCTTCCTACCGAGAAGAGGCCCGACAGCCCGCTCAACCACGCGAGCGGACCCATGACCAAGCGGAGCTTGCGCAACGAGATGGCGAGAAACGCGCGTACGACGCGCGGATCGAACTGCGTGCCCGCGTTGTTCGCGAGCTCCACGCGCGCCTGCGCGGCGGGATACGGCTTCTTGTAGGAACGGGCCGCGGTCATCACGTCGAACGCGTCGGCCACGGCAACGATCCGTCCGGCCAGGGAGATCGCGTCGCCGGAGAGCCCGTCGGGATAGCCGTCGCCGTCGTAGCGCTCGTGGTGTTCACTCGCGGCGCGCGACCACTCGCCGAGCCACGCCCGCACCGGCGCGATCCATGGCTCGCTCGCGGCCGGATGATCGCGAATGATCTTCCACTCTTCCTCGGTGAGCCGTTCTGTCTTGTTGAGGATCGCGGCGGGAACCGCGAGCTTGCCGACGTCGTGAAGCAACGCGGCCCAGTGCAACTTGCTGCGGCTCTCGGCATCGAGCCCGAGCTCTTCACCGATGAGGTCGCTGTACGCGCGGACGCGTTCGCAGTGACCACGCGTGAGGCGGTCGTGCGCGCTGACCGCGCTGATCAACCCGACGACGAGCGCGGCCGCGTGTTCGCTCGTCGAGAACTCGGCTTCGGTGTTCGACCGTTCGAGCGAGCGTTCCAGCGCCTTGCCCGAACCGGCCTTCAACGCAACGCCGAAGCGCGACGGCGCGGAGTCGGGGAACACGAGTGAGAGGCGCAGCATCGCCGCGAGGGGCAACAACCGCCGCGACAACCGGTCGATCGACCACATCGTCGCGGTGGCCAGAACTACGAGGGCCACCAGCCAGAGCACGAGACCGACGACGCCGGCCGGGCGGCGGACAACCCGCGCCGCGACCTGCACGGCAACGACCGCGGCAATCACGGGAACGACGAAGGCAAGGGAGACGATCATCAAGCCCACGATGGGCCGCGGCTTCCAGGAACGTTCGCGCAGGTCGCCCAGCTGCGATCGCGCCGAACCCCCCGTCGCGGAGACGGCTCCGCCAGCTACCCGCACCCCCGTATCGACCGTTGTCACTGCACCACGTCCCCTCGAACCGACTCCTGAATGTCGGAAAATCGGGGCGGGAGCTGGAGCGAAGCGGGCCAGACGTGACGGGTGGCACCCGCCGCCCTGACCGTTCCGGGCGAGGGGCTAGAGGACGACGAGTTGGGTCAGCCCGGGTGGACCGTTGACGGTGTGCTTGACCGTCCCGTCGGCGGGCGCGACCGTCGAGACGGTCGGCGGGCTCGATGTGGTCGCCACGACGATGAGCTCACCCGTGTTGGGGTTCCAGCTGAACGGCGCGGGCTGGAAGCCCGACGGCAGCGTACGGAACTGATGCAGACCCCCGCCCGCGGGCGCGGTCGGGATGCGTGTGACCACGTGTCCGGTTGCGGGGTCGGCGAGCACCATCTCCTGTTGCGCGGCGAGAGCGAAGATCGCCAGCCGGGAGCGATCGGGCGAGAAGCGGGCGGTGATCGCGTAGCCGCCCGAATCGATGTCGACGGTGTGGCCGGTCTCGACGTTCGTCACCCGAACCACGGTGCCCTTGGTGTCGCTCCACGCGACGACATCGTGCGCAATGGCCAGCACGCGCGCGGCTCCCGCCGCGATCGGCACGGGTGCAGATCCGTTCCGCCAACGCAGCAGCGATGTGCCGGCCGGGTCGACCAACAAGTAGCCGTCGGCCAGCTTGGCGACCGGTTTCGTACCAGCCGGGAACGTCAGCCGCGACAACTGCCCGTGGATGTCGAGCGGGCCGAAGTCGCTCGACCAACGCCCGAGCGCGTCGGGCAACAACGTGACGCCGCCCGGGATCGCGCCGGGGAAGTGATCCGCCGACGGGCCCGCGAAGATCCGGGCCGACGGTTGGATGCTCACGAGCACCGTGTCGCCGGAAGCGGTGTCGACGAACGCGGCGGTGCGCAGGTTCGCCAACAACAGTCCGCCCGAGCCGTTGGCGCCGACGAGCATCGGCTTACCGTCGACGACCGCGACGAACTGGCCCGGCACGACACCGGCCAGACCGGCGGGAAGTTGGAACCCGCCGCCTCCCACCGACGTAGTGGTCGAGGCGTTCGGGCTCGCAGCCGGCGCCGAGCTCGAGCACGCCGCCAGACCGACGATCGCTACTAGCGAGAGCCCGGCCGCGAACCTCGACAGAAAGCTTCCGCGGAACAGCACAACCGGTAGATGGTACTGGCGGGGTTCGAGAGTTTTAGAGCGTCCCGCCGCGGAAGTTGTGGTCGCGCAATGCGTACTGCGTGTCGAGCACGAGCCGGGCCTTGTCGGCGATGAGGTCGTACGGCAGATCGGGGTGCTTCACGAGCAGCAGCACCAGATCGGCAGCTTCGATCTCTTCCTGGGTGCAGTCCACGCGCGGCATCGTCGGACCCGAATCCTGCGGAACGTGCGCGTCGTGCGCGCGCACGTCGGCGCCGAGTCCGATGAGCCGTTCGGCGATGGTCATCGACGGCGACTCCCGCCAGTCGGAGGTGCCGGCCTTGTACGCGAGACCGAGAATCAAGATGCGCGCACCGCGCACCGCGCGGGAGTCGTTGTTCAACAGCGCCTGCGCGCGCCGCACCACATAGTCGGGCATGCTGCGGTTCACGTCGTTGGCCAGCTCCACGAAACGGAAGCGGTGACCGAGGCGCCGCTCGACGCGCCACGCGAGATACGACGGATCGATCGGCAGGCAATGGCCGCCGACACCCGGACCGGGAGTGAAACGCATGAAACCGAAGGGCTTGCTCGACGCGGCGTCGATCGCGTTCCAGATGTCGACGTCGAGCTCGTGCGCAAAGATCGCAAGCTCGTTGACCAGCGCGATGTTCACGTGCCGGAAGGTGTTCTCGAGCAGCTTGGCCAACTCGGCTTCCGCCATCGACGCGACCGGCACGACCTTGTCGATGAGCGTTCCGTAGAACGCCTCCATCACGACGGCCGAGTTCTGCTCGAGCCCGGACACGACTTTGGGCGTGCTGACAATCGTCCAGTGCGGGTTGCCCGGGTCGATGCGTTCGGGCGAGTAACCGAGGAAGAAGTCCGTGCCCGCTTCCAATCCCGACTGCTCGAGGATCGGCCGCAGGAGCTCGTCGGTGGTGCCCGGGTACGTCGTCGACTCGAGCGAGATCAGCGCGCCCGACTCCAAGAAGCGTGCGATGTCGGCGCCCGCGCTGTCGATGTACGACAGGTCGGGCGCGCCGTCGCGCAACGGCGTAGGAACGGTGATGATCACGATGTCGAAACCGCGCAGGTCGAGCGGGTCGCGGGTCGGGTGATAGCCCGCGGCCAACGCCGCCTGCAGCTCCTCGTCACTGATGTCTTCGATGTACGACGTGCCCGCGCTCAGCGCCCGGACACGATCGACCGAGGTGTCGTAACCCACGACCTGGTAGCCGACCTCGGAGGCCCGCATCGCGAGCGGGAGACCGACGTAACCCTGACCGACGATGACGACCTTGGCCGTGCGTTCGTCGATCCGGCGCAGCAGTGAAGAGACAAGTTCCTGGGAGCCCATCTGGGCATCGTATCGCGCTCAGAGTGGTATTTGAAGAGGCAACTCACCCCGTATTGTCGATATATACCAAACGCTAACCACGGTGCGTAGTGACACTCGACACGCCCAGGTGATGGGTCCGGTGACAGATGCGACGGCGCGACCGGAACCTAGGATCGCTTGTCCGGGCCCGGCCGGCACTCAAGGATGCGGGCCAAGTGACGAACGGGAAGGGTGAACATGAACTCGCGCACCCGACTCCTCATCGGCGGGAGCGTCGCGGTGGTGGTCATCGCGATCGCCATCGGCGTGGTCTCCGCCCACAGCAACTCCGGGAGCGACTCCGCCTCCAGCGGCGGCAGCGGCCCCGTCACGACGGTCACGGGGTCGGGCGCGGCGCCCGGGTCCGGGTCGACCGGTTCCGGGAACAGCCCCACCACCAGCGCGGGAGGTGGTTCGGGGACGACGGCTGCGGGCGGGAGCCCCACTACCGCGGGCAAGAACTCAACTCCGCCCGCACAGCGGGGCGTCATCACCGTCGACACGTCGTCGAAGTTCGGCCAATCGCCTTCGAGCGGAACCTCCGCACGCTGGTCGGAGCGCTTCATCAACAACTCGTCGGTGAAGGTCGTGCAGGTCACGTTCGCGCCCGAAACCGCCTACTTCTCGAAGGGCACGAAGGGCACGAGCGACTACGTGCGCACCCCGGCCAAGGCACCGGAGCCGGCGACGCTCAACGTGTCGATGGACCCGAAGCAATCGCAGACCCTGCAGTTCATGGTCTGCACCGACACCGCACCGCCCGCGGGCTCCTCGCTCCACATCGCCACCCCCACCGTGCTCCGCTGGAAGTGGGTCGACGGCGCAAACGGAACAGCCCCCTACCCGAGCTAGTTAACGAGGCGTGGCGCCGAAGACTTCGCTTTTGCGGCGCAGGTTCATGAACGCGCGTACCTGGATGAACGCCTTCCAGGGAACGTAGAGCGGCGCGACGACGAGGCCGAGCCAGGTCCGGGCGCGCGCACCCGCTTCGACGAGCGCGATGACGAGCACCGCGCACAACACCAAGAAGAACGCGACCGCGATCCACGTGAGCACCGTCGCGCCGGCCAGCGCGAACAACACGCCCGCGACCACGACCGAGAACACGGCCACCGCGAACGGCGGGGTGAGCAGGAACCACGCCGCTTCGATCGACGCGAGGTCGTGCTTGCGTAGGAGCGGTCCCGCGAACTCCTCCGCGGCCGACATGCGGCCGGTCTCGTAGCGCACACGCTGGTCGCTGGCGTCTTCCCAGTTCGCGACGTTCAACGAGCGCAGGCGCGCCCGTTCCACGTGCGCGGGCCGGACTCCCGCCAGGCCGAGGTCGAGGGAGAACCAGAGGTCTTCCGAGGCGCGGGCCCGGAACTTGAACTCCGACACGACCCGGCGCGACAACACCATTCCGGTTCCCCGCAACCGCACGAGGAAGCCGAGCCGGCTGCGGCCACGCGGCATCAGAACTCCTTGGAGGGCAAACGACGCCAGCGACGCCTGCTCCAACAGACCGTCGCCGAGGGCAGCTTCACTGCGGGCCTGCAGCGCTTCCGCGCCGCCCGCGAGCGCGCGTTCGCATTCGTCGAAGAAGCCGGGCTCGATGATCGAGTCGGCGTCGATCATGACCATCGCGTCCCACTGCATGCCCGCCGCGTGCTCGATACCGGCCTGGCGGGCGGCGGCGCGACCGGGTTCCTCGTGCTCTCCGCGTTCGAGAACCTGCACGCCCGCGGCTCGGGCGATCGCCGCGGTCGCGTCGGTGCACCGATCGGCGATGACGAGCAGTTGATCGCGCTCGCGCATGTCGGAAGTCACCGCGGCCAGCGTGTTCCCGATGACCTTCTCTTCGTTGTACGCGGGAATCAGAACGATGAACCGCACCGGCGGAACATCGCCTTCGACGCGCGGCGCGCGAAAGAAGATCGAACCGACACCGAGCAGACCGAGGTGCAACGCCGTGGCCACGCCGGGAAGACCGACGATGACGCCGACGATGATCAGGAGAACGCTCACGGCCGACGGTGCGACTCTCGCCAGGCGCGCCAGGTAAGGCGGACGAACCCGGTGTTCGTATAGAGATACCGGCGCCACATGCGGCGCGGCTCTTGGATGAGCCGCCACGACCACTCGAGCCCGGTTACCTGCAGGATCCGCGGGGCCCGGCTGACCTTGCCCGCGACGACATCGAACGAACCGCCGACGCCCATCACGAACGGCACACCCAACGCCTGCAGGTGTTCGTTGAGCCAGAACTCCTTGCGCGGGCTCGGGATCGCGAGGAACAACAGATCGGGGGCGGCGGCGCGCACTGCGCTGACGACTTCGGCGTCGTCGTCCCAATAACCATTGCGGTAGCCCGCGACGCGCAGCCCCGGATAGCGCGCGGTGAACACGTCGATGGCGCCGGTGACGACCTCTTCGGTTGCGCCGAGGAAGTACACCGAACGGTTGTCGTCGCGGGCGACCTTGATGAGCTTCTCGAAGAGATCGATTCCCGCGACCCGCTCCGGCAATGGCCGACGCAACAGCCGGCTCGCCCACACCACGGCCATCCCGTCGGCGTTGACGAGATCGCAGCTTTGCACGACGGCGCGCAGGCTCGGGTCGGTGTCCATTGCGACGACCTTGGCCACGTTGAGCACGACGTGTTGGTGCGGGCGCTGGGTCGCGACCATCTTGCGGATCGCGGCGATCGTCTCGTCGGTTGTGAGTACGTCGACGTCGACCCCGAACAACTCGACCGTCCGGCGGTCATCGGTCTCGACGTGCTTCGGGTCATCCATCGACAGCATCTGATCCCTTGAGTTCACGGCCGGCCCACGCCTCGAGCATCCAACCGAGGTGGTACGGACGGCACGTGCGATTCAGCTCGACCTGCCCGCCGGAACGCATCACCGGGCGCCCGGCCGCGAGCGATCCCGCGGTATTGGCCGCGAGCACGATCCGGTTCCACGGTGCCTTGCGCCGGATCGACCGGTGCGCGAAATGGTGGTCGGCGTCGAGCAGGTCGACCGCGAGCTCGTTCTGCCCGCGGGACCAGGCCAGACCTGCGATCGCGGCGTCGCGGTAGCGCGCGTCGCCGGTGACTGCGCTCAGCTCGAGCATCGCCATCGGCGCCATCGCGTCCTGGTGGACCGAGTACACCTCGTAGTTCTCGACCACCGAGCCGCGGCGCGCGTCGAACAACCACGGCCACCCGCCGTCCGGGAGTTGGAAGCGCAGCAACTGGTCGGCGGTGCCCTGCGCCATCGCCTTGGCCTCGTCGTCGAGACCGAAGCCCGCGACCGTCGCCAACGCGAGCACCGCATAGATCTCGGTTGCGAAGTTCGGGAAACGCGTGCGCGAGTTGGAGGCGCCGTCGTGCCGGAACAAGGCCGAGTCGGCGCGGCGGCGCTTCATTGCGCGCAGCATGCCGCGCGAGCAGACCGTCGTCGTCGCCGTGCTGCGCGGCCTGGTGCGCGAGGCCGGTGACCAACCAGCCGATCTCCATGCCGACCAGCGCGTCGAGCTCCGACTCGGTGGGAACGGCCTGTTGCAACTGCGCGAGCAGCTCGGTGCGTTTCCCCGCACCAATACGCGCGTCGACCCACAACGCGAGGCCGAAGTCGCCGGGCGCGAACTCCAGCGCGCCGGTCGAGGCAGAGCGCGAACAACGCGTCGAGGTCGACGTCGACCGCGTAGCCGGCTTCCCGGGCGCGAATGAAGCCGAGCAGGACCATGAAGCTGTAACGCACCGACTCGCCGCGCAACTCGGTCACGCCGAATTCCCAGTCGTAGCAATACAGGCCGGACGCGCAACGCAACGACGAGAGACTGTCGAGCGCGAAGGCGACCAGGTCGGTCACCGCTTGGTCAGGGCGCATAGCAACGCTTGCACTTTTCGCGAAGAATTTCTCATTACCCGCCACGAAGCGTGATGGTAGTTGAGCGTAGTGGGGTAACAGAACAAACAATCGCCCCAAGAGACACAGGTCACGAACTCAGCCGACGGCGGGTACAAACCAGCAGTCGGCGGCGGGATCACCCGCCGCCGACCCGCTGGGTTCGTGAGTACCGACTACGACGTGAAGACCGGGTCGACCCAGTAGTTGGCGTCGTTGAACGTGTTGTTCGGGACACTGCTCGCCCCGTAGGCGTACACACCGTTGCCACCCGAGGCACCGCTCGCGAGCCCGTGCAGCGGCGCATTGTCGAACTGCGCCGTGAAGCCGCGATGCGGTGGCCGCGTAGTGGCCGGCAGTGGTGTGGTACGAGGCGATGTAGGTCGTGCCCGCGGTCACGGCGACCGGCGACGAGAAGGTCACCTGCTGCCAACCGGAAGCCGATCTCACCGGAGAACGTTGCCGTTGCCAACAACGTGCCCGGTCGCGGACCACAAGCTGCCCGTGTGCGTACCGGTGTTCGCCGCCGACTTGTAGAACCGCACGCCGGTGATGAAGCCCGCGGTGTCCGACGTGAACTTCACGCCGAGCTCCACGTTGGCGCCGCGCGTCGCCGCTGTCGGGTATGGCCGGAACGGTCGAACCGAACAACGTGCACGGACACGCCGGCGCACCGGCACTCGGTGTCACCGGGTTCGACGCGGCGGATGCGGGACCCGTACCGACCGAGTTCGTCGCGGTGACCTTGAACGTGTAGACGGTCCCGTTCGTGAGCCCGGTCACCGTTGTGGTCGTGGCCGGCGGTGCGCCGGTGACGACCGCGGTGGTCTGGGCCGCCGAACCGATGAACGGACGTGACGGTGTACGACGTGATGCCACTGCCGCCGTTGGCCGGAGCGACCCACGAAACCGTCGCCGACGCGTTGCCCGACGACGCCGAGACACCGCTCGGTGCAGCGGGAGCCGTCGCACCGCACGGTCGACGAGAACATCACGTCGACCCAGTAGTTGGCCGCGTTGAACGTCTGGTCGGGAAGCTGCTCGCGCCGTACGCAAACAGCGCCGTTACCGCTCGACGCCGTCGTGGCGAGGCCGTGCAACGGCAGGTTGTCGATGGCCGTGGTGAAGCCGCCGGCGGTCGCCGAGTAGTGACCGCGTCGTGTGGTACGAGGCGATGTAGGTCGTGCCCGCGGTCATCGAGACCGGCGTCGAGAACGTGACCTGCTGCCAACCGGAGGCCGACTCAGCCGGAGAACGTCGCCGTCGCCAGCAACGTGCCCGTCGCCGACCACAAGCTGCCGATGTGGGTACCGGTGTTCGTCGGCGCCTTGTAGAACCGCACGCCGGTGACGAGGCCGGCGATGTCGGACGTGAACTTCACGCCGAGCTCCCGACGTTGGCGCCCGCGTCGCCGCTGTCGGGGACGTGCCGGAAGTCGTACCGAAAACGTGCGGACATCGTCACCGGCGGCGTCACCGCGTTCGACGCCGCCGAAGCCGGGCCCGTGCCGACCGCGTTGGTGGCCTTGACCGTGAACGTGTACGCCGTGCCGTTGGTGAGCCCGGTCACCGTCGCCGTGGTCGCCGGCGGCGCGCCCGCGATCGATCGTGGGCGTCTGCGCGGTCGCGCCGATGAACGGCGTGACCGTGTACGACGTGATCGGGCTGCCGCCGTCGCTCGCCGGCGCAGTCCAGCTCACCGTCGCCGACGCGCTGACCGGCACACGCGGTCACGCCCGTGCGGCGCGCCCGGCACGCCGTACCCGCGTCGGCGTGACCGCGTTCGACTGCGCCGACGCCGGGCCGGTCCCGACCGCGTTGGTCGCGGTGCACCGTGAAGGTGTAGGTCGTGCCCGTCGGTGAGGCCCGTGACCGTCGCGCGTCGTGGCCGGCGGCGTCCCGTGACGGCCGTCGCCGTCTGCGCCACGCGACCGACGAACGGCGTGACCTGTACGACGTGACGGGCTGCCGCCGTTCGCCGGCGCGGTCCAGCTGACGTCGCCGAGGCGTGCCGGCCGTCGCCGTGACACCCGTCGGCGCCGCCGGCGCCGTGCCCGGCCGGTCGCGACGAACGAGGAGGTCGACCCAGTAGTTCGCGGCGTTGAAGGTGTTGTTCGGGAAGGCGTGCTCGCGCCGTAGGCGTAGACGCCGTTCGGCGCTCGAGCCGTTCGCCAGCGCGTGCAGCGGCGCGTTGTCGACCGCGGACGGTCGAAGCCGGCGCCGTGGCCGAGTAGTGGCCGGTCGGGGGCGAAGTACGAGGCCACGTAGGTGGTGCCCGCGGTGACCGCCACCGGCGCGGAGAAGGTCACCTGCTGCCAGCCCGACGCGGTCTCGCCGGTGAAGGTCGCCTGACGCCAGGAGCGTGCCCGGTCGCACGACCACAGGCTGCCGATGTGCGTGCCGGTGTTCGCCGCGGCCTTGTAGAAGCGCACGCCGGTGACGTAGCCGGTGGTGTCGGCCGTGAACTTCATGCCGAGCTCGACGCCGCGCCGTGTCGCCGCTGTCGGTCGTCGCCGGCGACGGTGTCGAAGCCGAACAACGTGCACGGACACGGCGGCGATGCCCGATGGCCGGAGCGGGCTGGATGCCGCCGAGTTCGGGCCGCGTCCCACGCTGTTGGTCGCCGACACCACTGAACGTGTAGCTCGTGCCGTTGGTCAGGCCGGTCACCGTGCGCCCGTGGTCGCGGCGGCGAGCCGGTGATCGTCGTCGGCGCGTGCTGCGCGGTGCCACCGATGAACGGCGTGATCTTGTACGACGTGATCGGGCTGCCGTCGCTCGCCGGCGCGCGCCAGGCGACCGTCGCGGACGCGTTGCCGCGCCGACGCCGGCACACCGGCGGGTGCAGCCGGTGGCCGGCCGACCCGCCGAGCGGTGAAGATCACGTCGACCCAGTAGTTGGCGGCGTCGCTCGACTGGTCGGGAACGCGCTCGCGCGCCGTAGACGAACACGCCGTTGCCCCCGGACGCCGCAGTGAGCGGAACGTGCAGCGGCGGGCTGTCGTACGCGGCCAAGCCATCGGCGACGGGAACGCCCCAGAAGAGCGTTCATCGTCGACCGAGTAGTGACCGGTGGTGCGTGTGGTACGAGGCGACGTACGTCGTGCCGGCGGTGACGGCGACGGCCGGCGAGAACGTCACCGTCTGCCAGCCCGAAGCCGTCTCGCCGGTGAAGGTCGCGGTGGCGAGCAGCGTGCCGTCGGAGCCCCAGAGGCTGCCGGTGTGCGGGCCGGTGTTGGCGGCCGACTTGTAGAAGCGCACGCCCGAGACGTGGCCGTCGGTGTCGGCGGTGAACTTGACGCCGAGCTCGACGTGGCACGCGCGTCGCCGCCGTCGGCGACCGCGGGGGTCTGCGGGCCGAACAGCGAGCACGGGCAGTTCACCGTTGATCGTCGACGCCGGCGCCCGGGGTCTGGATGTTGCCGCTGTCGTCGGTGGCGCGCGACATGATCGTCGTCGCGCGCTGCCGTGGTCACGTTCCAGGTGTAGGTCCAGCTGGTCTTGCCCGTGGCCGGGTGCCAGGTGGCGCCGCCGTCGGTCGAGACCTCGACGCCGGCGACAACGCCGCCGACGTCAGAGGCAGTGCCCGTTGATCGTGACGGTCGAGCCGTTGGTCAGATCGAACCCGCGGTCGGCGACGTGATGGTCGACGTCGGTGCGGTGCGGTCGGTCGACTGCGTCGCCGCGACGAGACCCGACTGCAGCGACGTGGGCTGCGCGCCCATGTCGGCGAGGATGTTGACCGTCGCCTGTTGCATGTCGGAGCTGACCGTCGAGCCGACGTCGCCCGGGTCGAGACCGAACGCCCATTGGATGGTGCCGGCGTCGAACACGAGTGCGCCGCTCGGGGCGCGGTACATCGTGACACTGTGCGTCACGGTGCCCGGCTCGAGGTCGGTGCCGAAGTCCTGGAAGACACCAGGCGAGGAGATGGTCGTCGACGAGATGTCGACAAGCCCTGCGGGCCGGGAGCCGTTGTCGACGTCGACGTCGAACTCGTTACCGAGTGTGTTCGGCGCGAGCGACGCGGTCTGGCCCGGGGACAAGTTCGCGACGTTGGTATTTCGCCAGAAGCGCAGGTTCGAATCCGCGGACGGAACCGTGATCGTGTAACTCATGGCGTCGCTGTCGAGGCCATAACTGCCCGGTCAGCTTGTTCTCCGGATTACCGCCGTCGGTCGTGGTATCGAAGCGCGGGTCGCGCCACGTACCCGTCCAGGTAGGCGGACTCGCGGGGTCGATCGAGCGCGTCGTCGTGGGTTTCCTTGTACGCGACGAGCGTGCGGTACGAGGTGTTCGTACCGTCGATGCTCGGCTCCCAGCGCGTCTTCCAGAACATGAGGTTGCCGCTGAAGAACGCGAGGTTCACACCCGCGTCGCGCGCCGCCTGCACGTTGGCGCGCTGGTTGGCCGACCAGTACTCGTCGTGACCGACGCTCATGAAGACCTTGTGGTTCTTCAACAGCGTGCCGCCGGTGTCGGCGTCGACGTCGGTCGAAGTGGTGTACGAGACGTCGTACCCGTTCTTCTCCAAGAACTTGATCATCGGGAATTCGTTGTTCATGACCCACGACGTGGGGTGCGTCCAGCCGGTGTCGTACGGGCGGTTGTACGAGACCTTGTAGGCCCGACCGTCGGGGAGCGAGCCGTCGCCCGTGTACAGGCTGTTGCCGCCGTAGGAGTTGTAGGCCTCCCACGTTGCGTCGGAGGTCTGGAAGATGATCGTCGAGTGGCTCGCGATCTGCTTCACGACGAAGAAGATCTGGCTGCGCTCACCCGTGTCGGTGCGCGTCATGTCGGCGAAGTAGATGCCGGAGACCGCGGTCGAGGGGATCGTCCACTGTGCCGAGACGCCCCAGTCGCCACAGTCGATGAGACCGGTGGTCGGGTCGTCTAGGCAGGGCGGCTGGTTCTGCGGGAGCGTTGCGGTGGGGAGGACGTTGCTCGCGACCATCCGCGCGCCGTCGCCCTGGTAGTAGCCCATGCGGTAGATGTCGAGGTGATACGCGTGGGCGTCGGTGTCGATCTTGAACTTCACCGTGTCGCCCGGATTCAGGCTGAGCTGGGTCGCGTAGCCCTGAATGTCGTCCGCGCCGGAGCCGTCGACCTGCCAGCCGGTGCTACCGGGCAGCGAGTTCTCGCACGCGATGACGCTGGTGACGGGGGGACCACACGGCCCGGCCGCATGCGCCACCTCGGTGCCGAGGGGCGAAATGACCAATCCACCTATGAGTGCGACGGCCGCGACGAATCCAATTGCTCGATTCCCCGAAAGTCGCGCGCGTAACCGACCGAACCAATTCATGATTGCGCCCATTTCATGCCGTCCTTGGCCCGGTTCTTGCGGAAACGAATGTTCGGAGAGAAGGAACGACCCGAATGCCGGGGACGAAGAACAGCGCTTCCGCATCAGACGCTGACTTCTCGACGTGCAACGCGGCGCGTCGTGCACCGCTTCGACTCAATACAGGCCGTTCAGCAGAAGTGGCGCTTTGGCCGCTCTCCGCGTTCTGGCTACCGTACGAAGACGCAATATACGCGTCGAAACCCCTCCACTCCGCCACGAAGCGTGATGGTAGTGAAGATACGGATGCGATACAAGGCGGCCGGTGACGCCGCGAACCACGGGGCGGACACGGTCCGCTCCGTCGAGGCCAGGAACGTGTTTGTGACCGAGGTCGGCGAACCCCGAGATCTCCTCATCGTGGGCGCCGGCGGCTTCTCCCGGGAGGCCGCCGAGGCCGTCCGGGCTGCTCAGGCGCACGGCGGGCCGCTGCGGCTCGTCGGCTTCGTCGACGACGACGAGAGCCTGGCCGGGACGCTCGTCGACGGGATTCCGGTCGTCGGTGGCGTCGGTCACATTCGATCCCGGGCCGACGTTTCGGTGGTCGTGGGGGTCGGGCGACCGGAACGTGCACACCACCCGGTTGAAGATCGTGGAAGCGCTCGCGCTGGCGCCGGAGCGCTACGCGACCATCGTGCATCCGGACGCCTCCCTCGCGCTCCACGACCGTTCTCGGACCGGGCACGGTCGTACTCGCCAATGTCGTTGCCACGACCACGGTGCGTGTCGGCGCGCACGTGTCCCTGATGCCCGGGATCGTCCTCACGCACGACAACGTGATCGACGACTACGCGACCCTCGCGGCCGGAGTGAAGCTCGGCGGCGGTGTGCACGTGGGTAGAGGTGCATACATAGGCGCGGGCGTTGTCGTGCGCGAGAACGTCCGCATCGGCGCCTGGGCCATGGTCGGCATGGGATCAGTCGTCACGCGCGACATCCCCGCCGGCGAGCTCTGGCTCGGCAGCCCCGCCCGTTACCACCGATCTGCCCCAGTTTCGGCCAGTCTTATCGAGAAGGTGAAGTGAGTCAGATGAATGTTCCGTTCGTTGATCTCGCCGCGCAGAGCGCCGAGATCGCAGATGAGGTGACGCAGGGCTTCGCCGAGGTCATCGGCGCGACCGCGTTCATCGCGGGCAAGCCCGTGGCCGAGTTCGAGCGCGAGTACGCCGAGTTCGCCAAGGTCGACCACTGCATCGGGGTCGCCAACGGCACCGACGCACTCGAGTTTGCGCTGCGCGGCGCGGGCGTCGGCGCGGGCGACGAAGTGATCGTGCCCGCGAACACGTTCATCGCCACCGCCGCGGCCGTAGTGCGCCTCGGTGCGCGTCCGGTGTTCGTCGACATGAACGCCGACTACCTGATCGACCCGAGCCGGGTGGCCGACGCGATCGGACCGCGCACCCGCGCGATCGTGCCTGTGCACCTCTACGGGCAGATGGCCCCGATGGCCGAGCTGGCCGACGTGGTGCGCGGCCGCGACGACATCGTGATCGTCGAGGACGCGGCCCAGTCGCAGGGCGCACGCCAGGGCGAGCTCGCGGCCGGCGCGGTCGGCGTGGCCGCGGGCACGAGCTTCTATCCCGGCAAGAACCTCGGCGCGTACGGCGACGCGGGTGCGGTGCTCACGAACGACGCCGCCATCGCCGACACGATCCGGACCCTGCACGATCACGGCAGCCGCGTGAAGTACCACCACGAGATGGTCGGGTGGAACTCGCGGCTCGACACGCTGCAGGCCGTCGTGCTCCGCGCCAAGCTCGCGCGACTCGCGGGCTGGAACGACGCCCGGCGCGCGGCGGCGGCGCGCTACGAGGAGATGCTCGCCGGCGTCGACGCGGTCGAGACGCCGAGGACGGTGCCGGGAAACGTGCACGTATGGCACCTCTACGTCGTGCAGGTGCCCGACCGCGACGCGGTTCTGGCCGCACTACACGACGCCGGTATCGGCGTGGGGATCCACTATCCGGTTCCGGTGCACTTGCAGCCCACGTTCGCGGACGCCGCGATCGGTCGGGGCACGTTCCCGAACGCGGAGACAACCGCCGACCGGATCCTCTCGTTGCCGATGCACCCGCACCTGCGCCCCGAGCAGCAGGAGCACGTCGTGAGTGTGTTGCGCGGCGCCGTCGACCGGGCCGGGGCGCGTCTGTGAGCGAAGCCCAAAGCGATGGATCGGCCGATGTCTTCGTGCACCCGATGGGACTCTGCGACTCGGAGTCGGTCGGGGCCGGGACCCGGGTCTGGGCCTTCGCCCACGTGCAGGACGGCGCGATCGTCGGCCGCGACTGCAACATCGGCGAGGGCGCGTTCATAGAGGACAACGCGCGTCTCGGCGACCGCGTGATCATCAAGAACGGTGTTGCGGTGTGGGGGCTCGTCACGTTGGAAGACGATGTGTTCGCGGGCCCGAACGCCGTGTTCACGAACGACATGGTCCCGCGCGGGCGAGTACCGGACGCCGCCCGACGAGTGGACGCCCACGCTCGTCCGCGAGGGAGCAACACTTGGCGCCAACTGCACGATCGTGTGCGGCACCGTCATCGGGAAGCACGCGCTGGTCGGCGCGGGCAGCGTGGTGATCGCCGACGTTCCCGACCACGCGATCGTCGTCGGCAACCCGGCGCGCGCCGTGGGTTGGATCTGCTTGTGCGGCGGACGCCTCGCGGGCGCAGGAACGTGCGCGAAGTGCGGACGCACGTTCACGGCCGGGCCCGACGGCCTGACCGAGGTGCGCTGAGCTCTCAGCCCGCGAGCGCGAGCGAGTCGGCAGTGCCGAGCGCCCCGGTCGCGGGCGCGCGCGCACGTTCCCTCTGTAGTCGCCACAGCGCGCCCGCGCAGCCGAGCAAGAAGAAGATCACGCCCGTCGCCGCGATGTAGGCGAAGACGTCCCAGGTGGCGAACGAGACCGCGACGCCGGCGATCGACGCCAACAGGGCCTGAGCCAGCATGCGCTCGTGCTCCGATTGCGCCCAACTCTTCGTGCGCGCCACGAGCACGATCGCCATGACGAACAGGGCGATCAACACGAGCGTGCCGATGATGCCGGTCTCGATGAGCGACATCAGATATTGGTTGTCGGTCGCGAAGAAGGTCTTGGCATCGAAGGTCTGAAAGCCGCGCCCGAACCATGGATTCTGGTGGATGAAGCGGAAGATCTTCGGGTAGCGCGCGACGCGGTCTTTGTAGCTCGGATCGTTCTGATAGTTGAGGAAGAGGTTGCGAACGGTGCCGAGCAGACCGGGGAAGAGCACGCGGCCCGCGATGGCCGCGGGAATGGCCCAGACGTAGATCTTCTGCCGCACCGCTCGTGGCCACGCCGGCAACAGGATCGCGGATGCGACGACGATCGCGATGATTCCGGAACGCGACTGCGCCAGTGGCTGCGCAATGAAGATCACCGCGACCTTCCACCACCGGCGCCAACCGTGGCGGACCTCGTCGGTGAGCGCGTAGTGGGCGGCCAACGGCAGCGCCATTGCGAGCACCACCGCGTACTCGATCGGGTGAATGGTGGTACCCGAGACGCGCCGCGTCGACGAGTTCAACTCCGCCCGGAAGTCGGCGAACGGAACCATCATCGTCGGCGAGAGCAACGGAATCTTGTTGAAGATGCTCGCGACGAAGTTGTTGGTCGTCTCGTACTGGATGATGCCTACTACCGAGATGCTCGCGACCGCGGTGACCATTCGCTGCAGCAGAACCTGCAAGCGCTCGAGCGAGTCCATCCCGTCCGCGATGAGGAGCGCGAGCCCCGACATCGCGAGGATCAACAGGACGCCGCGGTCGGCGAGCCGGGCCTGATCTCCCGGGATCGAACCCCGATTGGCCATGGCCAACGACACGAGAATCGATGCGATAAGCGCGAACAGAGCCCAGCGGATCGGTTGCGGCCCGCGGTGCAGACCCGAGCCCGGGTAGAGCGTGGCGAAGAGCCACCACGCCAATGCGCCGAAGGCGATGATGATCGCCGGCGAACCCAACCCGCCGAGCGGGCCCTTCACCACATAGACCTCGGGGATCGCGATCAGACAGATCACGAACCACGTCACGTACGTCGTGACGTCGATATGGCGTTTGCGTTTGCCGCGCTTCCGTTCGCCGCGCTCGGTGCTCGCCGCGCTCGTGTTCGATCGGTTCGGTTTCGGTCGCGCTAGTGCTCACGGTGCGCGAAACCGAGGTCCGGAGCTTCCTCGCGCCGCTCCTCCGCGAGCGGCGCGGGGGCCGGGCTCGGAGTACTCGGAACGTCGGGCCCGGGTTCCACTGCCGGATCAGTCTCCGCGGTGGAGCCGCTCTCGGTCGTGGCGGTGTTCTCGGTGTCGGGGTCGCGGGCCGCGCCGCGGCGCCGGGTCTTCGGCCGCTTCTTGCGGCGCTTGCGCCGCTCGAGAACCGCGTCGACCGAGAACACGAACGCGAGCGAGAGGCCGATCAACACGATGCTAAGCGCGCCGCCAACCTTGAGGTTGTGGCCGTACTGCGGCGTGCCCTTGGTGGGAACAGTCGCGAACGTGATCGTCGCCAATTGGTTGTCCGGCGCGCCGTTCTTGGTCTGCATGGTGAGCAGGCTCTGCTGCGCCTCTTGAAAGATGATCGCCGAGGCGCGAACCGCCGCCGCCGAGGTCGCGTCGGTGACGGCGAGATCGATGATTGGCTCTCCCGCTTCTTGGGTCACGGTCCACGTCGCGTGCACGTTGTGCGCCACGACCTGGTTGCTGAACTGCTCGGAGACCATCTGCGCGGCGAGCAGCTGGGTGAGTGTGTTCTGCCAGCCGTCGAGCTGAAGAAACGGGTTGACCCTGACGACCGTGCCCTGCTTGGCCGCGGTCGCGGGTGGCAGCAGGACGATCGGACCGCTGGTTTTGTAGCCCGCGGGATTGGTCCCGACGATCGCCACCACCGCCACCACGCTGCCGACGATCAATACGAGCGTCAGATACCAGCGCCGCACCAGCACGCGCAGCAGTGCCATCAGATCCATGAGAAACGCCCTTTACGAATCGATTGAGGCGCCATCGTACTCTCTCGGCGTCCGGCTCCCCACGTACAGTGGTGGGGCGCAGCCAGGGCGACCGGTACGTGACAAATGTCTCAACATCGCCGACATTAGTCCACGCGTGCGCGCCGTAGACGTCGGGCAATCGCTCGTCCCTTCCACTCGACTCTGGTCGGCAATGTCGGCCGGGAGTTGATCCGAATCGGTCGCATTTGACGCGTTCCGCGGCCGCGTCACCGCGCCCAGTCGAGGCCGGAAAACACGCAGCCGAACGGCACGGGAACATCGCGGAAACTGGCCCGCCGAGCCGTTAGGGTGCCGCCCGGGAGGCAACCCGGGCGACGCGGAGTAGTCGGGGGGGCCTTGGTGCGGGTGGACGAACCAGTGACATTCGTCTCAAGAATCGGTCGTTTGCGCCGAAGGCTTTTGGGGGGATGTCGGCTGTCCTAATTCTCGTTGGGGCACCGACCGCTTACCCCGAACGCCGACGCTCGCGACGACATCGGGAAGGTCTGCCATGCTTCGGAGTATCGGCATCGCGCTGCTCCTTGTGGTCGCGAGCGTGGTGACTCCGGTAGCGCACGCGTCGGCCGCGCAGAACCCGTGGCCCCACGTCGTGATCAACGGGTTCTCGACCGCGTCGGGCAAGGGCTACTGGCTGCTCTACGAAGACGGCGCCGTCTCCGCGTCGGGCGACGCGCACTTCTACGGCGATGCATCGGGGCTCTCGTTGCAACGCCCGGTCGTCGGCGGCGCGATGACACCGAGCGGCCACGGCTACTGGCTGGTGGCCAGCGACGGCGGCATCTTCAGCTACGGCGACGCGCACTTCTACGGAAGCATGGGTGCCGCACACCTCAACCAACCGGTCTTCTCGATGACCTCGACGCGCACCGGCCGCGGCTACTGGCTCGTCGCGCGCGACGGCGGCATGTTCAGCTTCGGCGACGCACGGTTCTTCGGCTCGATGGGTGGCACATCGTTGTCGCAGCCGATCAACGGGATCACTCGTAGCAAGAGCGGGAACGGCTACCGCCTGGTGGCGCGCGACGGCGGCGTCTTCAACTTCGGCGACGCGCGGAGCTACGGCAGCCTCCCCGGCCGCGGCATCCACACGAACAACGTGATCGGTATGGCCAGCACGCCGACCAACGCCGGCTATTGGCTCGCGCGGGCGGACGGCACCGTCGATTCGTTCGGCGACGCGCACCACTTCAGCCCGTATCAGGCCTCGCCGTTCAACCCGGTCCAGGCGATCTTCCCCGTCCCGAAGACCCAGGGCTATCGCCTCGTCACGGTGAGCGGCGCGATCGCGTCGTTCGGCACCGTCCCGGCCGTATCGCTCCCGCCGCCGCCCCCGACGATCTCCGAACCGACCGGAGACGGCAGCTATTCGATCCGCGACAGCCAATGCACCGCGGCCGAGAAGACCTGCGCGATGACCTTCTCCGAGACCACGCACGACCGGAACCCGTTCTCGGGATTCGAGTTCAACGACCCGAAGCCGGGCCTCCTGACCGGCACGACCGACGGTGACCTGCAGACGATCGCGTCGATGCCGACGTGCACTGGTTCGGGACCGTTCCACAACTGCAAGCCGCGCGGATACTCGTCGGGCCGCCTGGTGCTCGACGCGCCCGACAACGACAACCAGACCTACTACTGGGACAACTGCCTCATCACCAGCCCGGTGCAGTTCGGGCACTCGGGGATCGCCGTTCCCGGCCTGGCCGCGTACTTCACGAACTGCCACGTGTACATCACCGGCGACGACGGCGGGTACGGCACGATCGGCAACGCCGCGAGCGGCGGCGTGCACTTCGTGCACGACCTCTTCGACGGGAGCCGGGCGCCCACGACGACACACCCGTTGTCGTTCGTCGGCGGCACCAGCAACTACGTGTACTACTCCGAGTTCTCTCAGAACACCGACCAGGCGATCCTCGATGCGCCCGTCGACTTCGAGTGGAACTACATGCACAACAGTCGCTGCGACAAGGGTTCCAATGCCGCGTGCGTGCACACCGACGGCGGGCCCGAGGTCTACGGCGACAGTGTCGCGACCTCGACCGACCACCCGATCATCATTGCGAACAACTACTTCTCGTGCCTGTGCGACAGCAGCGGAGGACCCGCGAACATCGCGCCGTACGGCGGCGGTGTCGTGCGCAACCTCTGGATCGTGAACAACAAGGCCCTGCCCACCTACGGGTCGGGCTACAACTCGCAGGGGATCATCGTCGATCCGCAGACCGGGCCGGGATCGATCTCGAACGTGCACATAACCGGGAACACGTTCTACGCGTCGGCGCAGCATCCGCCCAGCGGACTCGGCGACAGCGCGAGCGGTGGTTCGTGCGGAGGCAGCCTGCCCAACGGTTGCATCTCCGAGATCAGCGGCAACACCGCGGTCAACGCGAACGGCTCATCGACCCGCTGGCCGTAGCCGTCACGTCGTAGGGCCGCTTACAGGGGCAGTTGCTGCGCGGCGCGCGGCGGACCGACGTACTTCCCGTAGAGCGGGTGCTCGAACAGGTGCACGGCGAACATGCTCTCGCACCACGGCGCCGCGACCGCACGCTTCTGACCGAGCGCGTTGATGCGGCCGATCTTGCGGTTGTCGTTGCGGTCGTTGAACTCGTGTACCGCGAGCAGCTCGCCGACGAAGTCGTGCTGGAACACATGGTCTTCGCCGACGATGTCGTCGAGGTAACAGATGACGCGCGGGAGCAAGAAGTCCTGGTCGCCTTCGAAGAGGCGCAGCGCGTCGACGGTCGACGAGTAGTAGTCGAGGTCGATCGCCACGAAGCCCACGGGCGCGGGCGCCGACTCGAAGAAGTGCGGAACGGTGTCGGCGAGATCACCGAGCACGAGGTGCGCGTCGGTGAGCCTCGACTTCAACAGGTCGATGTCCATCTCGAAGAAGCCACCGCGCCACGTGTAGGGCAGGTCGCGGTAGTCGATGGGGTCGGGAAGACCCTTGCCGCGGTCGAAGCCGTACGTCTCGATGCGCACACCGGTCGCCGCCGACGCGAGACGCGCCAGGCGCTCGAGCTCGACGAGCCCGTTACCGCCCGCGACCCCGAACTCGATGACGCTCACGGCCGGCAGCCCGAGGCGCTGGGCCAGGAGCGCCGCCTGCTGCACGCCGTACGCGTAGTAGGGCCGCGGGAAGAGGTCGAGATCGCAGCGCAGGTCGAACGACCCGAACGGGAGCCGGCGCCAGGGGCCGATCACCAACCGGCTCGGATTGCCGAGCACGCGAACCGCGCGGCGCGCGAACTCACCGCTCCGATTTTCCGCGTTCTTCTTCATTGGTACAACTCCTCGGTCGAGGTTCGACGACCCGACACGCGCTCGAGAGAACACTAGTGACGACGTGGCTCGACGGTGGTCAAGCTCCGATTACTATTTCGACACATGCAACGGTCAATCGAAGCCTTCTTCTTCGAACCGGAGCAGTTGTCGCCGATCGCCGAGCGCTTGGCCGAGAGCTACCGGACGGCTACGCCGTTCCCGCACGTCGTCATCGATGACTTCCTGCCCGAGAACGTCGCGCAGGGCATCCTCGACGAGTTCCCGAGCCCCTCTGATCCCGAATGGCTGCGCTGGAAGCTCCGCACGGAGCGAAAGCTGCAGACGACAGCCGAACAGGGGATCGGGCCGTTCACGCGCCAGGTCCTGAACCAGTTCAACGCGTCGGCGATGATCGAGTTCCTGGAAACGCTCACCGGGATCGAGCACCTCGTTCCCGACCCGCACTACGGCGGCGGCGGGCTGCACCAGATCGAACGGGGCGGGTTCCTCAAGGTGCACGCCGACTTCAACCGGCACAAGCGCCTCGAGCTCGAGCGTCGGCTCAATCTCTTGCTGTACCTGAACCGCGACTGGCGCGACGAGTACGGCGGGCATCTCGAGCTCTGGGATCGCGGCATGACCAAGGCCGTCGACCGCATCGCGCCGATCTTCAACCGCTGCGTGATCTTCAGCACGACGAGCTTCGCGTACCACGGCCATCCGGAACCGCTCACGTGCCCGGAAGGTGTGACCCGCAAGTCGATGGCGCTCTACTACTACTCGAGCGCGCGACCGGCCGACGAGGTCCAACCGGAGCACACCACGTTGTTCCAACGCCGGCCCGGCGAAGCGCGGCTCACGAGCCGCGAGTCGATGAAGGAAACGCTGAAGCAGTGTGTTCCGCCGATCCTGATGGACATGCGGAACCGCCGTAAGCCTTCGTAGACGGCTTGCCTAGACGGCTTGCCGAGACCGATCGCCTAGACCGATTGGTGGCGCAGTTCGTGCGCGGCCGCGCCGATCGCGTCGACGACCTCGTCCTGTTCGGCGTCGGTCATCACGTGGAACAGCGGCAGGATCAGCGAGTCGTGCGTGAGGCGCTCGGTGTTCGGCAGGTCGACGTGCCCGAAGCCCTCGTACGCGGGCTCGAGGTGCGACGCCATGATGCCGCGCCGGGCCGAGACCCCGCGGGTCAGTAGGAACGCCAACAGCTCGTCGCGCCGCAGCGGAAACTCCTCGCCGAGCAGCGCCCAGCACGCCTGATACGTGCCGGTGCCGTAGGGCGGATCGTCGACCAGGCGCACGCCGGGAATGTCGGCGAGCAGCGACCGATAGCGGTCGGCCTTGGCGCGCCGACGGGCCACGATCTCGTCGAGACGCGCGAGTTGCACGAGACCGATCGCGGCCTGCACGTCGGTCATGCGGTAGTTGTAACCGACCTCGAGGTATTGCTCGATCACGGCGGTGGAGCTCGCGTGGCGTTCGGCCGCGCTCACGCTCATGCCGTGTTCACGCAGACGACGCAGGCGCGCGGCCCAGTCGTCGCGGCCCGTCATGATCATCCCGCCTTCACCGGTGGTGATCACCTTGCGGGGATGGAACGAGAACACGACCAGATCGGTGTGGGCACCGATCTGTGCGCCCTCGATGGTCGCGCCGATCGCGCACGCCGCGTCTTCGACGATCGCGATACCGGCGGGCTCGCACAGCGCGCGCACCGCGGCCACGTCGGCCGGCACACCGCCTTGGTGCACGAGCACGACCGCACGCGTGCGATCGGTTTTCACGCGCTCGATCGTCGCCGGCGTGAGGTTGCCCGTCGCGAGCTCGACGTCGGCGAACACGGGCGTGGCGCCGACGTAGCGCACCGCATTCGCGGTTGCGATGAAGGAGAGTGAAGGAACGACGACCTCGTCGCCGGGACCGATCCCGAGCACGACGAGCGCGAGGTGCAGGCCGGCCGTGCACGACGACAGCGCGACTCCGTGCTTCGCACCGACTTTGGCCGCGAACTGCGCTTCGAATTCGGCGACACGTGGACCCTGCGCCACCCAACCGGACGACACGGCCGCGGCCGCAGCCTCGGCTTCTTCGGGACCGAAGAATGGCTTCATCACCGGGATCATGAGCGGGTCTCCGTGTTCAAGGACGCGGTGGTGGGGGCCGTGCCCCGCTCGCGTTCGATCCGCCACCACTCGACGAGACGCTTGAGTCCTTCGTCGAGATCGACCGCGGCTTCGAAGCCCAACAGGTCGCGGGCGGCGGAGATGTCGGCCAGGCGGCGCGGAACCGGATTCACCTTCGACGCGGCGATGTACTCGGGCGCGATCGTGGAACCCATTACGCCGAGCAACGCGGCCGCGAGCTCGTTGAGGCTCGTCTCCTTGCCCGTCGCCACGTTGCAAACCACGTCGGTGGCGTCCGCCTTCGCCGCGAGCAGGTTCGCCCGCGCCACATCGTCGACGAACACGAAGTCCATCGTGGCGTGACCGTCGCCCGCGATGAGCGGCGGGTCACCGGCTTCGATGCGTTCCATCCAGCGCACGAGCACTTCGGTGTACGCGCCGTGCACGTCCATCCGCGGGCCGTACACGTTGAAGTAACGCAACGCGACGTAGTCGAGGCCGTGCGTGTCGTGGAACGCGCGCAGCATGCCTTCGTTGAACAACTTCGCTGCTCCATAGAGCGTGCGGTTGTCGTAGGCATGGTGATCTTCGCGAGTCGGGAACGAGGTGGCGAGCCCGTAGACCGACGCCGTCGACGCGGTCACGACCTTGCGGACCTTCGCCACCGCCGCGGCTTCGTACACGTTGAAAGAACCGTCGACGAGCGTCTCGAGCCCGACGCGCGGCTCGGCCGCGGCCTGGGTGATGCGCACGCCCGCTTCGTGGAAGACGGTGTCGATGCCTTCCATCCACTTGGTCACGAACACGGGATCACCGATGTCGCCGTTGACCAGCCGGACGGGGCCGTTTGCCAACGCCCATTCGAGGTTCGATTCCGAACCGCGGCTCAGGTTGTCGAGGATGATCACCTCTTCGACACCGTCGCGGACGAGAAGATCAGTGATCGTCGAGCCGATGAGGCCCGCGCCACCGGTGACCATCACGCGGCCCCACATGTTCACGCACTCCCCAATGTCGAGCTTCGGTGTGACGTCAGGGGCACGCTCGTGCCCTGGGCCGCGGCGCTGGACGACGCGGCTTCGAGGATCTCCAGGATGCGCAGGCCCGCGGCACCGTCGGTGAGCGGGGCGCGGTTCTCGCGGATCGCGGCGGCGAACTCGACCATGACACTGGTCAGCGCCTCGACCTCGGTGAGCGCGGGAGCGACCATGTCGCCGATCCGATACGCGATGAGTCGCTTCTGCCGGGCGTCGGGTTCCGTCGCGTCGGCGATGTCGACGCCGCGGTCGTAGAGGCTGAGGCGCTGCGTGGGGTTGAGGTCGTCCCACACGACGGTCCGGCGCGAGCCACCGATGATCGTGGTGCGGATCTTGGTCGGGCTGAGCCAGTTCACGTGCGCGTGCGCGATCGCGCCACCCGTCAACGGCAACGTGAGATAACCGATGCACGACTGACCGACACCCATGGGGTCGGCGCCCTGCGCGCTCACCGCAATGGGCTCGCAGCCGTCGGGGAGGATGAAGTCGAGGATCGAGAGGTCGTGGGGCGCGAGGTCCCAGAACACATCGATGTCGGGCTGGATGATGCCGAGGTTGATGCGCACCGAGTCGACGTACTGCACGTCGCCGATCTCGCCCGCCCGCACGATCTCGCGCAGGCGCAAGACGGCCGGCGTGTAGCAGTACGTGTGGTCGCACATCACCTGCAGGCCGTGCTCGCGGGCGACCGACAGAACCTTCTCGGCTTCCGCGACCGACGACGCGAGCGGCTTTTCGATCAACACGTGCTTGCCCGCCTGGAGGCAGGCGATCGCGAGCTCGGCGTGCGTCGATGCGGGCGTGGCGATGGCCACACCTTGGATCGTCGGATCGTCGAGCACCTGTTGGATGTCGGTGCCGACGGTGACATTGCTCTGCGGCCCGACCGCTCGGCGCGCGATCTCGATGTTGAGATCGCACACCATGCGCAGGTCGACATCAGCACAGCGCAAGGCGTTCCGGATGAGGTTGGGTCCCCAGTATCCGGCGCCGATGACGGCTAGTCCGACTGGTGTGGAGCGTTCGCTCACGAGGCTCCCTCTGGCTCGGCGTTACTCATGAAATCGACACGCCGGTACTCGAGTTGAGCCTTCACGCTACCGGCTCCTTCGAGCTCGTCTCCTCGATCCGCTCCACTCGCAGCGGCAAGTTGCCCCCTTCCAGGCAGACGCCCGTGTCGGCGTCCCACTTCCAGTGGTGGCGGGGGCATTCCACGACCCCGTCGCAGATGATGGCGTGGGTCAGGTCCTCACCCGAGTGGGGGCAGAAACGCTGGAGCCGGAGTCCGTCGCGCTCGATCGTCTCGTCCGAGCTCTTGATGTCGGAGACGAGGCGCTGGATCGTCGACCGCTGGTGGCCGTAGCGCAAGAACCCGAGCAGGCGGATGTCGAACTCGTCGGGATCGCGTGCGAGCGTGATGCGCATCGAGAGGAGCGCCTCTTCCCAGCTGTTGCGCTCGACGATCTCACGCAGCACCCACTCCGGCATCGCGAACGAGTAACCCGGGCCACCCTCGACGTCACCCACCACCTCGGTGAGCTCGATCTCGGGCTCGGCGCGCAGCGTGAAGGTCCACGCCCGATCGTCGGTGGCGATGCACACCTGCTTGTCGGTGTCGACGAGCAGCGTCTTCGACTTCTTCTGCAGACCGACGAGATGGTCGCGCAGCTCGGCGGTCGTGACCGGCGGCTTGTTCTGTGCGCGCAGCGCCGAGTATTCGTCGACGCGCGCCGCGGAGTACGTGGCGATGTCGGGCGCAGCCTGTCGGGCGTCGGCGCGCGCGACCAGCGTGGGGTTCCCCGAGCGCACCTCGATGCGATCGCCGGGCTGGGCCCGCAGCACGCCGATGGTCGGGCACGTGGTGGCGAACTCGGACGCAACGTCTTCCCAAGTCGGGAAGATCGTCGTGGCCGCGTCATTGAACTGTTGCAGGACGGGATCGAGGAAGCACGCGGGCCCGGCCGACGGTACGTAGAAACGCGGCTTGGTCATCTCGCACGTCGTGACCAAGGTCTGGAACAGGTTGCGCCGGACCGCGGCGACCTTCTGACTCATCACCTCGGGCGGATAGCGGTAACAGTTCGGGTACCACATCGCGCCGGAGAACTGCCGGGTGAGGATGTCGACGTTCTCGGGCAGCTCGCCGAACTGCACGAGGCAGTCGTTGAGGTCGAGGAACGAGAAGCCGTCGATCTCGAGCATCAGCGCGCTGTCTTCGCGATGGCTCGTGTCGCACAACACCGTCGCGTCGATCCCCGGTGCAACTGCGAGGCTCTCGCCGTGGTCGAGCACCGTGACGTTTTCGAAGCCGAGCGCGCGCCACTCGCTCTGCAGCGCGCGCGAACGGAAGTTGGCGCACAGCACCGGCGTGTCGCGTGCGATCTGCGCGAGCACGCGCCGGTCGAAATGGTCCTCGTGTCCGTGCGAGACGAAGATCAGGTCGTAGCGGCCCGAGACCACTTCCTCGAGCAGGAACCGGTTGTCGGGCGCGGGGAACCAACTGTCGAGGAACGCGGGATAGAACCACGGATCGACGAGGATCCGCGTCGGACCCGACTCCACGACGAAGCCCGCGTGGCCGAGATATCGGATGTCGATGTTCGTGGTCAAGGAGTTCGAGCTCTCCGAAACCTCGGGGTCATGACGGTTGGAACGTTACGTCGACCCAGTAGTTCGCCGCGTTGAAGCTCTGGTTCGGGAAGCCGCTCGCGCCGTAGGCGAACACTCCGTTCCCACCCGAGTCGGCGTCGGCCAACGCATGGAGCGGACCGGAGTCGACCTGATGCACGAAGGCCGCACCGGTGAACGAGTAGTGGCCCGTGGTCGTGTGATACGACGCGACGTAGGTGGTGCCTGCGGTCACCGGAACCGGCGCCGAGAACAAGACCTGTTGCCAGCCGAAATCGGACTCGCCGGTGAACGTGGCCGTGGCCAGCAACGCGCCGGTCGACGAGAACAGGCTCCCGGTGTGCGGACCGGTGTTGGATCCGATCTTGTAGAAGCGCACCCCGGTCACGAAGCCCGACGCGCTGGGCGAGAACTTCACTCCGAGGTTCACCGACGCGCCGGGATCGCCACCGTCGGGATTGGCCGGCGTCGAGGTGCCGAACAAGGTGCACGACGTGTTCGCCGTCACCGCGCTCGACGCGGCCGAAGCCGCGCCGGTACCGACACTGTTGGTCGCGGTCACGACGAACGTGTAGCTCGCGCTGTCACACAGACCCGACACGAGCGTGCTCGCCGACGGCGGTGTGCCGGTGACGACAGTGGGAGCCAACGCGGTCGCGCCGCGGAAGGGCGTGACCGTGTACGACGTGATCGTTGCACCCGGCGACGCGGGCGCGTTCCAGGTGACGATCGGTCCGATCGGGCCGACGTTCACTGCGACATTCGTCGGCGCCCCGGGCAGTGCCGGCGCGGCCGATGGAGTCACGGGCGCCGACGCGGTCGAGGCCAGGCCGTCGCCGACGGCGTTCGTCGCGGTGACCTTGAACGTGTAGGTGGTGCCGTTGGTGAGACCGGCCACGGTGCCGCTGGTGGCGGTGGCCGAGCTGACGAGGGTCGGCGCGAGCGGCGTGGTGCCGACGAACGGCGTGATCTTGTAGCCGGTGATGGCGTTGCCGCCGTTGCCGGGCGTGCTCCACGAGACGGTTGCGCCACCGCTGCCGGCGGGAACCGCCGTGACGGAACTGGGCTGGCCGGGCACACCCGAGATGCGGATGATCTGGCCGGTCGACGGGCTCCCGTTCGCGTTCATGATCGTGAGCCGGTACTCACCGGGCGGGGCGACGTTTCCGCTCGCCGGCATCTGCACCGACAGCGAACCCGCGCCCTTCGTGAAGGTCAACGGCACGTAACCCGGGTCCATGTCGGAGGTGTGGGTTGCGGCCGACAGTCCCATCAACGCGACCGACGAGATGTTCGCCGCGTCAGGAGTCTGCACCGAGATCGTCGATCCGTAGTTCGAGGTCGCGGGCGCCGACGTGATCGTCGGAGCTGTTCCTGGAACAGATACGGCGGAGAGAAGTACTGCGCGGAGAACTCGCCGTAGCCCTGTCCGTCGACGCCTTCGTGACCGCCACCGGCGATCATGACCCGGCCGTCGGGCATGAGGATGGCAGTGGAGTGGTAGAGCCGCTTCACGGTGGGGTCCATGCTCGCCATGGCCGTCCAGGCACCGGTCGTGGGGTTCCATTCCTCGGCCGCGAGCACGGCGATGCCGTTCTGGCCCGAGCGCATGTCCTGGCCGCCGCCGACCGCGAGCACGTTGCCGTCGGGCAGGTCGACCAGCGAGTGGAAGACGCGACCGTGGTTCATGGGCGACGTCGACTGCCACGTGGGGTTCGGCGAGTTGAGGTCGATGGTGACCGCCGCGTTCGACGACGGGTTGAGGGACTCCACGTCGACGCCACCGCCGGTGTAGAGCACCTTGCCCGGCGCGTACATCGTGGCCGAACCGAGCGTCACGCCACTGAAGCCGACGCTCGTGATCGTCTGCGCGTTGACGTCGATGATGAGACCCTCACCCGTCTGCGGCGCGATGACGAACACGCGGCCGTCGGGCATCGGGAAGGTCAGCGGGTACTCGGTCGTGTGGATCATCCCGGTGTCGATGCCCTTGAGCAGCGTCCAGGTGTTCGTGGTCGGGTCGTAGATCTCGGGCGTGTCGGCCCAGTGCGTCGGGTCGATGTTGCCGCTCAGCACGAGCACCCGACCGTCGGAGAGCACGGTCGCTGACGGGTACCAACGGGCGACGTTCATGTCGGCGACCCGCGTCCACGTGGACGTGTGCGGGTCGAAGATGTTGACGTCCTTGGTGCCCGTGGCGGTGGCGGTGAATCCACCGACCATCATCACGCGCCCGTCGGGGAGCGTGACCTGACCGGCACAGAAGATGCCGCTGCTCACCGGCAGCACGGTGAACGAGTTGGTGGCCGGGTGGTAGAGCTCGGGGAACGAGGTCGGCGTCTGCCAACCGTCGACCGCGAGCACGTCGCCGGTGTCGAGCGATACCGAGTGGATCGCGACGAGCGGCCACGTCTGCAGCGCGCCCCATTGCCCGATCTGGTTTGCGCCGGTCGCGACGACGATCGTGAACGACCAACTCAGCGAACCGGTCATCGTGTTGCCCACGAGATCCTGTGCTCCGCTGACGGTGGCGGTGTACGTGACCCCCGAAAGCAACTGCGCGGTCGGCGTGAACGTGGCGACGTTGCCGGTGACCGACAGCGCACCGGGCACCGCGTTGTTACCGGGGTCGGTGACCTTGAACACGACGCTCGCGGGTTGCACGTTCTTGCTGAACGTGGCCGACGGCGCGATCGACGCGGCCACGCCGGTGGCGTTCGCGGCGGGCGTGGTCGAGGTCACGGCCGGCGACGTGGTGTCGGGGCTGAACGTGAGGTCGACCGAGTAGTTCGCGGCGTTGAACGACTGGTTCGGGAACGAGCTCGGCCCGTAGGCGAACACGCCGTTACCGCCCGACGCCGCGGACGCGAGGCCGTGCAACGGAGGGTTGTTGACCTGCGTGGCAAAGCCGTTACCCGTGAACGAATAGTGCCCGGCAGTCGTGTGGTACGAGGCGATGTAGGTGGTACCCGGCGTGACCGCAACCGGGGTGGAGAACGTGACCTGCTGCCAGCCCGAAGCCGACTCGTTCGTGAAGGTGGCGGTCGCGAGGAGCGCGCCGCCCGCGGTCCACAGGCTGCCGCTGTGCGTGCCGGTGTTGAGCGCGTCCTTGTAGAAGCGCGTACCGGTCACGAAGCCGGGAACGTCGGTGGTGAACTTCACGCCCAGCTCGACGTTCGCACCCGCGTCGCCGCCGTCGGAGATGGCGGGCGCGGTCTGGCCGAAGAGCGTGCACGAACACGAAGCCGCGCCACGCTCGGGGTCACCGGGTTCGACGCGGCCGAAGCCGCGCTCGTTCCGACCCCGTTCGTAGCGGTGACCTTGAACGTGTACGTCGTGCCGTTCGTGAGCCCGCTGACAATCGTGGAGGTTGCCGGCGGTGCGCCGGTGACCGTGACCGGCGCTTGCGCGGCGCCACCGATGAACGGCGTCACTGTGTACGACGTGATCGCGCTGCCGTTGGCCGCGGGCGCAACCCAGTTCACGATCGCGGCGGAGTCGGTCGCGGAGGCCGACGCACCGGTGGGCGCGTCGGGCGCGGTCGCGGTCAGCGCGGTCGCGGTGAAGGTGAGGTCGACCCAGTAGTTCGCGTTGTTGTACGTCTGGTTCGGGAACGAGCTGCCGCCGTACGCAAACACGCCGTTACCGCCGGACACGCCGCTGGCCGGCGCGTGGAGGGGCGAGTTGTCGAACCCGGTCGCGAATCCGTTCGCGGTGAACGATTCGTGACCCGCGGTCGTGTGGTACGAGGCGATGTACGTGGTGCCGACCGTCAGCGCGACGGGCGACGAGAAGGTCACGTTCTGCCAGCCCGACGCCGTCTCGTTCGTGAACGTGGCGGTGGCGAGCAGCGTGCCGTTCGACGCCCAGAGGCTGCCGGTGTGGACGCCGGTGTTGTTGGAGGCCTTGTAGAAGCGTGCACCGGTGACGAAGCCGGGCACGTCGGCGGTGAACTTCACCCCGAGCTCGACGTTCGCGTTCGGGTCGCCGCCGTCGGCGATCGCGGGCGCGGTCTGACCGAAGAGCGTGTACGAGGATGACGCCGCGCTGGGTGTCACGGGGCTCGACGGCGCGGAAGCCGCGCCGGTGCCCGCGCTGTTCGTCGCGGAAACCACGAACGTGTACGCAGTGCCGTTGGTCAGACCGGATACCGCGGTCGAGAGCGCGGGCGGCGAGCCGTTCACCGTGGTCGGGGTCTGCGCGACCCCAGCGACGAAGGGCGTCACCTTGTACGAGGTGATCGCGGCGCCGTTCGCCGACGGCGCGACCCAGCTGACGACCGCGGACGAGTCGCCGGGCGAAGCCGACACGCCCGTGGGCGCGTCGGGGACGGCGACGGTGCCGGCCGTGGTGGTCAGGCTGACGTCGACGCCGTAGTTCGCGGCGTTGTAGCTCTGGTTCGGGAAGCCGCCCCCGCCGTACGCGAACACGCCGTTGCCACCCGAGGATGCGTTCGACGGCGCGTGCAGCGGCGCCTTGTCGATGGTCTCGACGAAGGCGTTACCGGAGAACGAGTAGTGGCCCGCGGTCGTGTGGTACGAGGCGACATACGTGGCCCCGGCGAGCACGGGCACCGGTGAGGAGAACGAGACCTGCTGCCATCCCGATGCACTCTCGGCGCCGAAGGTCGCGGTCGCGAGGCGCGTGCCGTTCGCCGACCACAGGCTGCCGGTGTGCGCACCGGTGTTGGTGGCGTACTTGTAGAAGCGGACGCCGGTGACATAGCCCGGGACATCCGTCGTGAACTTGACGCCCAGCTCGACGTTCGCGTTCGGGTCGCCGCCGTCGGCGGTGCCGGGCGGCGGGTTCGTCCCGAACAGGTTGTAGCCCGCACCTGCGGTCGGCATGGCCGGAGCCGACGGCGCGGAGCCGTCACTCGTGCCGGCCGCGTTGGTCGCGGAGACGACGAACGAATACGTCGTTCCGTTCGCGAGACCGGACACGACCGTGACCGTCGCGGGCGGCGTTCCGTTGACGGTCGTGGCGGGCTGCGCCGTGCTGTCGATGAACGGCGTGACGGTGTACGAGGTGATCGGGCTGCCGTTGTCGGCGGGCGCGGTCCAGCTGACGACCGCGGAGGAGTCGCCCGCCGACGCGGTGACTCCGGTCGGCACGTTCGGCGCAGGCGGTGACGCCGCGCCGGCGGCCTGGATCGCGGCGGGCGAGACGAACCACGCGCCGACGATCGCGACCGATGCCAGCACGCCGAGCGCGCGATGACGCACGGGCACGCGCCGCGCGTGGGAATGCTGCGCCCGTGCATGACGCGCGCGCGCAAAGGATGACCCGGCTTGAGTTCGTTCACGCTTTTCCTCCCGTCACCTGAGCTCACGCAACGCCCGCTTTGCGAGCACAGGCAACCCCTGCACGAACTGGCCTCACCAGTATCTCACTCTCCGTGGCAGATTCCAAATCCGTCGATACCCCGTCATTCTCCACTCCAACGCCAGCGGTGCCACCGGAGCGACTCCCGCACCCGCTGACCCAGGCGGGACCCGGCCCGGCCCAATTCCGCCGACCGCGGCCTGGCCGCCCGGACTCTCGAGCCGCTTCCAGGCCCGGAGGCCGCGCGCCGCGGGATACGTGTCCAACACGAAGGCCCGATAGCGCTCGACCGATTCCGCAGCCTCGTCGATGCGATCGTGCCCCAGCCGGGCCCGGGTCAGGGCCTCGGTGGCGAGCCCGCGCCGCGCCATCGTGAGCAACGCGTCGGCATCGGCCGGCCGCCGGGCGACGTCGGGGCCGAGAATCGCGACGAACGCGTCGCGCCGGCCTTCGAGGTCGGGCAGCCAACCCGCGAACGTGGTGCGGAGCATGCTGTCGTCGTGCACCCGGTAGAACGCCTGATCGGCACCGTTGACGCGGCCGACGTCGGCGACGACCGCGGCGCGCATCCACATCTCGAAGTCGCCGCTGTGCGGTAGGTCGGCGCGATAGCCGCCAATCTCCTTCTGCACCGACGTACGCATGACCACTTCGGGCGAGCTCGTGCAGTTCCGCGCCCGAACGCAGCGACCCTGAATCCACTCGTCGCCGCGCCAAACCGTCCAACTCCGCGTGCGTGTACGGGCCGCGGGCGGCGCGTCGGTGAACGAGACGGGATGTCCGTACACGAAGCCGACGCCGGGCTCGGCTTCCATCAGCCGCACCGCGCGGCCGAGCGCACCGGGCGTCAGAAGATCGTCGGCCGACAACAGCACGGTGTAGTCGCCGGTGACTGCGTCGAGGCCGTCGTTGTACGTGGCGATGTGGCCGCGGTTGACCGCGTGTGCGATCACCTGGATACGCGGCTGCGAAGCCGCGAGCTGCTCGGCGACTGCGAGGCTGTCGTCGGTGGACTTGTCGTCGACGATGATCACGTCGGTCTCGACGAGTTCCTGGCTCAGCACGCTGCCCACGGCGTCGGGCAGGTAGTGGCCGTAGTTGTAACAAGGGATCACGACCGACACGCGGGGGCGTCGTTGCGGCGCTGCGCAGCGCAAATGCCGGCTCATGGCTTCGGGTCCGCTCGAGTGAGGTGTTGGGGATACGACCGGCGACGCGCTCGGCGTCGCGGAAACTTCGCTCGACCAGGGTATGACCACGCAGCGTGGTCGGTCAAGACTGGATGCCCCGTTTCGGGCGAACCGAGCCTTTCGAGCGCTCGATGTCACATCGTAGGGGGCGGTCCGGCGATTTTCACCGCGACCGCGAGTCCGCCCAACGCGGCAACTACTGGGGCAGGAGGTGGCGGTAGCCGGGTGCGGTCAGCTGCGGGGGCCGGCGCGAGGGCCGGAGCAGGCTCACGACCGCGTACCGGTGGATCTTGTCGCCCCGCACCGCGTTGAAGCTCTCCGCGCCCAACTCCAAGAACCAGTAGGTGGCCGAGCTGACCACCCCGTGCCGGCGCCGGTAGAGGCGCACCCGGTTCACGACCTCGATCGCGTGGAGATTCTCGTCCCAGCCCGAATGCTTCCCGATGTGTTCCACGACGGCCGAGGCCTCGTACCAGGTCTGCCACCCGGCATCCCGGGCCCGCAGGCAGAAATCGACCTCTTCGGAAAACAGGAAGAACGAGGGCTCCCAGCCGTTCAGGGCGTCGAAGCACTCCCGCCGGATCAACATCGCCGCGCCGATGGCCCAGTCGACGGCATGCGACGAGTCGTATTCCTCGGGCCGGTTGCACGACTCCGACAGCGCCGGCACGCGGTGAAGGTCAGCCCCAGCGAACGCAGCAGCGTCGGATCCCGCCGCAACGTCAGCTGCAACGATCCGTCCGGAAACTCCGTCCGAGGAACGGTGATCCCGGTCTTTGCCGACTGTTCCAGGGCCTCGAGCAGGCGGGTCACGGAACCGGGGCGGAGTTTTATGTCGGGATTCAGGATCAGGATCGGACCGCTTCCCACCGCGGCCGCGTAGCCCACATTGATCCCGCCCGCGTAGCCGGAGTTCGACGACCGCACGACGGTGCAGTCGGAACGCGCCTCGACGAGATCGGCCGTTCCGTCGGAGGAGTCGTTGTCGACGACGATCGTCTCGATCGCGACATGGTCGACCGCGGCAGGAATCGAGTCGAGCAACGTCTCGATCACATCGGCGCTGTTGTACGTGACGATGATCGCCGTGTACTTCGACTCACTCATCGGTCAGCGCGACAGTTCTCGGCGGAGGACGGCCTCGACCTTGGCGCCCGCGTCGGCCCACGACGCGGCACTCACACTCGCGGCCATCGCGGGAATCGTGTCGGCGAAATCGGGACGATTCACGACTTCGAGCAGTGCCCCGGCCAAGCCGTGCGGCGTCGGCGGCGCGTAGTGGACGTAAGGGTTGTCGAGAACGACGCGGTTGTGCTCGGCTTCGTTGACCACCGGAACGCAACCCGCGGCCAGCATCTCGTACGGCACGAGCGAGACGTTCGTCATCGACAGGTTGAGCCCGGCGAAGCACGAGTTGTAGATCTCGTTGAGCTGCTCGACCTTGACGAGCCCATGGTCGACGAAGGGGAACGGCAACTTCCCGACCGGCTCTCCGTAGAGGTGGATCTGGAGATCAGGCCGCGCCGCCGCGAAGAGCTCGAGCGCCAATATGCCGAGCTCGTACGCCCGGCGCGGTGCGTCGCGACGCGCGTAGAACGCGATGCCGTTGCGCCGCGCACCGGGCTGCACGTTGTAGCGACCGAGGTCGCAGCCGAAGTCGAACGAGTCGGCGGCCATCGCGTATTCGCGGTGCAACTTCTCCGCCAACCAACGCCCGGCCGTCACGGCATGAAAGCCCATCCGGTATGTGTTCTCGGCGAGCGTCGAGCGGGCGCTCTGGGGGAAGAACGACGGCTCGAAGTCCTGCACGAAATAGAAACGCCGACCCGCGCACGGGTCGTTGAACGCGACGTAGGCCGTACCCCACGCGGTTGCGAAGACCGCGTGCGCGTCGGCCATTCCGTCGAGAGCGTCGTGGATCTCGCAACCCTCGGCCGGATACCCGTTGCGCATCCCAGCTTCGTGATCGGATGCCTTCCCGCCGCTGATGTCGTAGAGGTAGATGCGGCAGTGGTGACCCTGGGCCACGAGGTGTTCGATGATGCGGAACATCGTCGTGTGACCGCCCGAGCCTCCACTCGAAGGGGTCGTGACCCAATTGATGGTCAGCGCGCCGCCGTCGTACGGCGGGGCCTTCCAGTCGGGGTGCGGCGCGGCGAGGTCGGCGGCGAGCACGTCGGCGGCCCGGACGCCGAGACTGGCGTTGCGGTCGTTGATGCGTCGCGCCAGCGGACCGAGCGCGCGGGCTCCGAGGTTCGCGATGCCCTCGTCCCGCAGGACCCGGCGCACTTGACGCAATTTGGTCCGAACGGGCTCGGCACCTGCGCGACCACCGGCCGGTTGATCTCTTCGGGTCGCCATGAAGGCGGTGTCCTCGGGCTTCGTTCGGGGATCCTGAACGCAACCAGGCTACCAACCACCGTCCGTGGCGAGATGCACTCGTGCCGGGTTGTGTCACACGGCACACCAATGGCCTGCCCGATCGACGCGGGCATCCGATAGGACGAGCATGAGCCCTATACGAGCGGCGCAGGGCCGAACGACATTCCCCGGCGAGTGCCCTGCAATTCCGCGCTCGGGTGAACGACTCACCGCCCCGCGGCGACGTTGGGTTTTCGCCGACGCAGCACCGGGAACGGCTCATGGATTCTCAATCGGGCGCGCAGCATGCCCGCCAGTGACCTGACGGGCACCGAGCCCGGGGCGCCAGAACCGGGATCGTTCGAAGCCGCGCTCGCCGAAGGCGAGGCCATCGAGGCCGGCCTCGTCGACGAAGAAGCGCCGCTCAGTCGGCGGATGGGCCTCGCGGTCGTGTGGGGCGGCCTGAACTCGATCCTCCTGCGCCTGGGCGGCTTCATCTCCGGCATCGTCGCGGCGCGCATCATCGCGCCGCGCGAGTTCGGAGTATTCGCGGTCGCACTGACCGTGCACATGATCATCATCAACGTCAGCGCGTTGGGCGTGAACGCGTGCATCGTGCGCGAACCCGACGACCCGGGACCGATCTCACCGACGGTCGCAACCATCGCCATGGGTTCGAGCGCGGTGCTCATGGTGATCGTGTTCGCGATCGCACCAACTCTCGCCCGCGAGCTCGGCTCGGCCCGGGCGACCTGGCCGATTCGCATCATGTCGATCAACGTCCTGCTCGCCGGGATCTACGCGGTACCGAGCGCGTTGCTTGCCCGCGAGTTCCAACAGGGCCGGATGCTCATCGCGGAGCTGGTCAACTTCGCCACCTCGACCGTGTTACTGATCGCGCTGGGGCTCGCCGGCGCGGGCGCGTTCGCGCTCGCGTGGTCGTACGTGGCCGGCACGTTGGTCATGACCGTCATGCTCATCGTTCTGGCGCCGGCCCGCTACTGGCCCGGGTTCGATCGCAAGCTGGCCGGGCCGCTGTTGAAGTTCGGTCTACCGCTGGCCGGCGCCAACCTCATCGCGTTCTCGGTCTACAACGTCGACTACGTCGTGGTCGGGCACGTTCTCGGTTCCGTGCCGCTCGGTCTGTACCTGTTGGCCTTCACGATGGCGAGCTGGCCGAGCACGCTGTTCAACGGGATGGTCACCAGTGTCGCGTTACCCGCGTTCGCGCGGGTACGCCACGATGCGGAACGCCTGCCCGACTACGTGTCGACGGTCGTGGCCGCGCTCATCGGACTCGCCTTACCGATCAGTGTGTTGACGATCGTCGTCGCGCGCCCGGCCATCGTGACGGTTTACGGCCCACGCTGGAGCGGGGCCGCAGTAGCTCTCGCGATGCTCGCGCTGTTCGGTGCAGTGCGCGTACCGGCCGAGCTGTTCGCCAACGTCATCGTTGCGCTCGGGCGCCCGCGCGCGCTCTTCCTCACGCAACTCCTGTGGCTCGCCGCACTCATCCCGGCGATGATCTTCGCGGTGTCGAGTTGGGGCATCAAAGGCGCGGGCATCGCCCACTTCGCGGTTGCGGGCGGCATCGTGTTGCCGGTGTACGTGGTGCTGATCCACCGCCTCACGAAGGTCAAGATCAGTTCGCTGGCGCGCGCCGTCACGCCGCCACTGATCGGCTCGGCGATCGCGGGCTGCGCGGCCGCGCTGGTGGTTCGCATCACCCCGACGCCCGCCCTCGATCTCGTCGCCGGTCTCGCAGTAGGTGTCGCGGTGTATCTGCTCGTGCTCGGGCGCTGGTTCTTCCGGCTCCTGAGCCGGGCGCGCATTCTCTGGTCGACCGTCGGCAGTCAACTCGACGAGAGCACCGCGGACGGCAACGCCGCAGGTGCGCCCGACACCTCCGGTCTCGTCACGCCGTGAAGACGGAGCGTGTGCTTACGTTTCACGGACTCGGCGTGCCGCCGCGTCCGCTCGACGACGGCGAAGACGACGTTTGGCTACCCGCGGAATGGTTCGCCGCTATCGTCGCCGCGCTCACACGCGCCGAGAGCAAGGGTGAACCCACAACCCGGATCACCTTCGACGACGGGAACGCCTCCGACCTCGAGCTCGCGCTCCCCGTCCTCGCCGAGCACGGCCGCACCGCAACGTTCTTCGTGTTGGCCGGGAAGCTCGATCAGCCGGGCTACCTCACACGCGCCGACGTCACCACCCTCGCCGACGCGGGCATGACGATCGGATCGCACGGGCTGATGCACACGGCCTGGTCGGAGCTCGCGCCCACCGAGCTGACGCGAGAGGTCGCGGTCTCGAAGTCGGTGTTGCGCGAGTGCACGGGCCGGGAGATCGCCGACGCGGCCTGCCCGTTCGGCTTGTACAACCGGAAAGTTCTCGGTGCGCTCCGCACCGAGGGCTACACACGCGTGTACACGAGCGACGGTGGTCCGGCGCGCGCCGACGCCTGGCTCGCGCCGCGCACGACCATCACGCGGAGCCGGAGCCTCGACGAATGGCTGGGGTGGCTCGACACGGAACCATCACTGGGCTCGACATCCGTCCGCTGGGCCAAGCGAACCGTGAAGCGCTGGCGATGAGCGGAACCGACTATCGCCCCCGGCGCGCCCGTGTGGTCATCGGCTTCGCGGAATCGCTGGCCGCGCCCGAAGTCGTGTCGAGCCTGGCCGACGCCGGCTTCGAGGTCGTCGCGTTCAGTCGCGCCGGCCACCGGTGTGCCGTCCGGTACGACCGGCGCGTCACCGTGGTCGACGTACCTGCGCCCGAAACTTCGGTTGCGGCGACACTCGACGCGTTGGCCCGACTCTTCGAAACCGCCGACATCGTGATGCCTCTCGACGACGCCGCGGTGTTCCTCGTCGACGAAGTGACGCGCGACACCAAGATCCCCGTCGCCGGGCCGACCGGAAAGCAAGCCCGTGTCGCGCTCGACAAACGCGTGCAGGTCGGCCTCGCCGCGGCCGCCGGCTTACCCGTCGCGGCATGGACCGATGTCGACCTCGGTGCCGGCTTGCCCGACGGTTGGGAACCGCCGTTCATGTTGAAGCCGGCCCTCGCCTCAGAAGTACACGAAGGCGCGCTGCGCCGCCTGAGTCCGCGGCGCGTCGACAGCCTCGACGAGTTCGCCGAGCTCCGCCAGGCCTGGGGCGACGACGCCGACGTGTTCGCGCAGACGTTGGTATCCGGTGTCGGCGAAGGAGTGTTCGGACTCGCCTCGCCCGCCGGCATCGATCACCTCAGCGCGCATCAGCGGATCCGGATGATGAATCCGGCGGGCTCGGGTTCGAGCGCGTGTCATTCGATCCCCGTCACCGACGATCTTGTCGGCCCGGTCGAGCGCGTTCCTCCGGTCGGCCGGGTGGCAAGGGATGCTCATGGTCGAGTTGCTCCGCGACCCCGACGGCACGCCGTGGTTCATGGAGCTCAACGGCCGGCCGTGGGGGAGCCTCGCGCTCGCCCGCCGGCTCGGCTTCGAGTATCCGGCCTGGGCGGTCGAACAGGCCCTCGATCCGAACGTCACCTTGCCGGACGCGCCCGCGTTCCAGGAGCTGACGGCTCGGCATCTGGGGCGGGAGATCCTGCACTTCGCGTTCGTCATGCGCGGCCCGAAGGGCGCACCCGCGCAACCGTGGCCGACGCGCGCGGAGACGGTGCGCGCGCTCTTGCGCAGAACGCCGAACACCGCCTGGTACAACTGGTCGCCGTCCAACAAGCGCGTATTCTTCGCCGACACGCTCTTCACCGTTCGCGACGCGTTGCGGGACTGATGAACAAGCCTCGAGCAGCAGTACACGTCCATTCGTCGTGGTCGTACGACGCCAAGATCGAGCTCGAAGATCTCGCGGCCGCGTTCCGCAAGCATCACTACGACGTCGTGTTCATGTGCGAGCACGACCGCGGCTTCACGCGCGAGCGATTCGCCGAATACTCCCGCGCGTGTGCCGACGCGAGCACTCCGGATCTGCTTCTGGTCCCCGGCATCGAATACGCCGATCCCGAAGACCGGGTTCACGTTCCGGTCTGGGGCGACGTGCCCTTCCTGGGTGAAGGGCTGCCGACGACCGACCTGCTCGCCGAGGTACGCAAACACCAGGGCGTCGCGCTGCTCGCGCACCCGCGTCGGCGCGACGCGTGGAGTGTCGTCGACCCCGCCTGGTTCGCATCGTTCACTGCGATCGAGATCTGGACCCGCAAGTGGGACGGCTGGGCGCCGAATCCGGTCGCGGTCGATGCGGCGGCGACCGAGCATCTCGTGCCGATCGTCTCGCTCGATCTTCACCGCATGAACCAGTTCTTCCCGCTCTCGATGGAACTGACCCTGCGCGAGGCGCAATCGCCCGCGGAGTGCGTCGACGCACTCCGGCGCGGCGACTGCCGGCCGGTGTTCGAACGGTTCCCGGTGTTGCCGTTCAGTAGCGGCGTCGGCGGCGCGGCGCTACGCGGAGTCGAGAAGGCGCGGGCGCCGGTCGCGGCGCGCGTCCGCAAGATCCTCGACGCGCGTGGTCGTTAGCGCACCCGCTACTGGCTGACCCAGGTCGAGACCGCGCCCGACGCCGCGACCTGCGAGTTCCCGGTGATCTCGACGATGCACGTGTTCGGGAGCTTGCCGCCGCACGCACCGCCGCTGCCCGTGTCCCCGAGGGTGCTTGGTGGTTCGGATCCCGACGCGAAGAACGTGTTCCCGATGATGTGAACCCCGGAGATCGACCGCGCCCCACTCTGCGGATCGACGATGATCCCTTGCGTGTTCTGACCCGACCCGTACGTCGGTAGCGCCTTGTTGTTCAGGATCCAGACCGAGTTCACCGACCCGCCGCCGTACGGGGCGATGTTGGCCGGGCCTCCGCTGCTGTCGCAGAGGCACGAGAAGTAGTTGTTCGCGATGACAATCGGGTGTTGCACGCTGCTCGGACCGCCGTAGACCTCCGGCCCACCGTCGGTGTGCACGCACGCCACGTTGGTCGCCTTGTCGCAGCGACTGTTGTGCATGTAGTTCCACTCGAAGTCGACCGGCGCGTCGAGTACCGCCTGGTCGGTGTTCTGCGAGAACTCCGAGTAGTACACGTAGTTGTCGGTTCCGGCGACGAACGACAACGGGTGCGTGGTGCTCGGGGCGCGGCTGCCGTCGAACAGGTCGTGGATGTAGTGCATGCCCGAACCCGCGGCGTTGCCGACCGTGCCGTATCCGCCGTCGTCCTCGTTGATCATCACGTGACAGTTCGAGAAGTACACGGAGAGGCCCGGCACCGAGATACCCGAATGACCGATCTGGATCGGATTGTTGACGATGCAGTTGTCCCAGTAATACGTCTGGTTGCTGTTCGCCGGTGCGTCGAGCACCAACCGACCCGATGTGTATCCGCTCGGACGACAGTCGTGGAAGGGCGAAGTGCCCGTGCACGCCGGCATCGACGAGATGGGCGTGAGGTTCGCATCGGTGTATCCCGACAGGAGACCGGGCTGGGGCTGGTTGTACGAGGCCTGCGTGAACGGATTGATGTCGACCGCCGAGTCGGCAAAGGTCATGCCGCACGTCTTTTCCGCCGCGGTGCACTGCGGATCAGTCACCGTTGCGGTGGGTCCGCCGTCGGCACCCGCACCGAGCACGACGACCGGAACCGGGACGATCATCGGTGTGTAGTCGTCGAGCACCGTTCCGACCGCGCTCGAGCGACCGAGAGCCGCCGAGCCGATGACGCCGATCAGCTTCACGGTGAACGCTTCGTTCGCGGAGATCGGGGTGCCCCCGAACACGGAGATCAAGATCTGCCGTTGCGAGCTGCGGGCTGCGAACCTCACCTGACCCACGGCGCCGTTCAGGTTGTAACAGAGGTCGCCGGGATTCGACCGCGACGCCCCGCCACGTCGGACCGCACGATGCCGTCTGCGAGAGGATGACGTACTGGACGGTGAGCACCGCGGCCGCGGGCTGCGACAAGGTGATCTGAAACGCCGCGTTGCGCCGGCCGGTGCTCCCGTCAGTGATGCTCGCGTCGCCGATCGACGCGACCTGGTTGGTGCTGGTCGACCAGTGGTCGTACATGACCTTGCCGTTGCCCTGCGCCTTGCCCAGCGCGAAACCGCCCGTCGGGTTGCTGAGCGCGATATGGAACGTGAGGTCGGCCGTGTTGCCCGCGTGCGGGCACACCGTCACCGAGACGTACTTGACGATCGCGCTCACTCCCGACGCGGTCGGATTGAAGCTGAGCGTCTTGACGACGCCCTTCAAGTTGTTGAAGTCGCCGGTCGGCGTGCGAGTCGTGCAGTCGCCCGCGGTCGCGGTGTCGCCGACGATTTGGTACTGCACATTCATCGGCGCAGTCGCGGGTTGCGACAACGTCACCGCGAAGGTGACCTTGTGGTGCAGGATCCCCGCTTTCGCGACAACGGACGCGTCGCCGATCGAGACGGTCGGCAACACGGTCGCGGCACTCCCCGCGGCGGGCACGAACATCCACGACGAAACGAGCAGCGAGATCGCCACTGCGAATACGAACGAAGAGCGTGCGCGTCGGCTACTCCTGCGCAGTCCTTGCACTCCCCCGAGCCCCAGTTTCCGTAAGCCGCCCGCCTAAGGACCCGTTGTTCTTACCATCGGGTCTTCCGCACCGCAACGGACCGCGGAGCGACGAACAGCCGTTCCGCGAGAATTCGGGCACGCGCCACGCCGACTTCAGATTCGCGGTTGCGTACCGTTTGATGCGCCGCGGGCGATCCTTACCTTTTCGAAGAATCGCAACATGCACCCGGAACGACCTGCACTCCGGAACGACCCTGCCGTAACGACGAGCACCCGCCTCCCCTCGGGCCGAGGAGAGACGGGTGCTGCGTCACCTGCAGTTGTGATCGTCTACTTCTGACTCGCCCAGGTCGAGACCGCGCCGCTCGCGCTCACCTGGGTGTTTCCTGACATTTCGCTGATACACGAGTTCGGCACGGGTCCGCTGCACACACTTCCGCCGAATCCCATCTGACTCGGACCGTGTATCGCTGAGCTGAAGAACGTATTGCCGATGATGTGCACGTTCGTCAGCGTCGCCGAGTACGACGTGTTCTGCTGAACGATGATGCCCTGCGAGTTGTAACCACTGCCGTAGGTCGGCAACGCCTTGTTGTTCACGATCCAGATGTAACCGTTGTTCCCGTAGTCGGTCGTGATGTTCGCCGGCCCGCCGGTGCTGTCGCACAGGCACGAGAAGTAGTTGTTGGCGATCGTGATGGGGTGCGCAGCGTTCGGCGCCGGTGCACCACCGCCGTAGACCTCGGGGCCGCCGTCGGTGTGCACGCACGCCGGGTTGGAGGACTTGTCGCACCGGCTGTTGTGCATGTAGTTCCACTCGAAGTCGACCGAGGCGCCGAGGCCGGCCTGGTCGGTGTTCTGGGAGAACTCCGAGTAGTAGACGTGCGACGTGATGCCGGCGCCTTCTGCTTGCACGATGACCGGGTGTGTCGTGTTCGGTGCACCCGCTCCGTCGAACAACACGTGCAGCAGGTAGAGGCCGCCGCCCGGACCGTTACCGATGTAGCCGTTGCCGCCGCCGTCACCGGTCTCGATGACGTGGCAGTTCGTGATGTACACCGCGAGGCCGGGAACGGTCGCACCGCCACCGGGACCCATGGTGATCGGGTTGTTGATGATGCAGTTGTCGAAGTAGTAGGTCTGGTTGTTGTTCGCCGGTGAGCTCAGCGTCATCTTCCCCGACGAGTAACCCGCGGGCCGGCAGTTGTGGAACGGTGACGAACCCGAGCACGCCGGCATCGACGAGATCGGTGTCAGGTTGGCGTCGGTGACGCCGCTCAACAGACCCGGCTTCGGGTCGTTGAACGCAGCACCCGTCAACGGGTTGGCGTCAGCCGAGCTGTCGCGGAACGTCATCGCACACGTCGTTTCGGCAGCCGTGCACTGCGAATCGGCGATCGTGTACGTACCGGCGCCCGCACCGGCCGAGGCCGGCGTCTGCGGCGGGATCGTGACCGGAGGAACCGTCGTCGGCGGAATCGTCGTGGGCGGAACTGTCGTGGTGGGAACCGTCTTCGCCGTCGTGGTCGGCGGCACCGTTGTGGGGGCGACCGTCGTCGGCGCCACCGTCACCGTCGTGGGTGCGTTCGTGACCGGAGCGACCGAGGAGGTCGAGCCGCTCGACGACGCGGTGAACACGACGTCGGCGAAGTAGTTCGACGACATGTACGACTCTTGGGGGAAGCACGACCTGCGGGAGTAGCAGAACACGCCGTTGTTGTTCGACGACGCGCTCAGCGGACCGTTCGCCGCAGGCGAGGAGAAGTAGTTGTGCGTCGAGACGTAGCCGCCCTTCGGCGCGAAGTACGACACGACGTAGTTGGTGTTCGCACTGAGGTTGACCGGAGCCGACAATGCCGCCGACTGCCAACCCGATGCGGTCTCGTTCGCGAAGTCGACCGACGCGAGGAGCTGGCCGTTGCCACTCCAGAGGTGACCCGTCTTGGTCGCGCTCGGAGTGCCGACACCCTTCCAGTAGTTCAACGCGCTCACCGAGCCCGCGGCCGACGAGCGGAAACGCACGCCGAGCTCGACCGAGTTCGGGTCGATCGATGCGCTCTTCGGACCGGCCACGCCGGCGAAGAGACTGACCGGAGCCGGTGGAGTGCTGGCGCCACCCGCAAGCGCGAAGTACGCCGGGATGAAACCAATGACGGTGAGAACCGCCGCACCGAGTGCCATCTTGCGCCGACCGGCTCTTCCCCTCGGCCGTTTGACCGGAACCAGATCGTTGGTGTTCGCGCCATAACCAGCATTGATTCGCGAGGACTGCATGGGTCCTAGTTCCCCCTGACGAGTTCCCGCCCGCAGAGGATTAGTCGGCACCGAGGTAGTGGCCCTTGAATCACCCACATCGGCAATACCGACTCAGACCGGTGGGATGCGTATCAGCTTGCGCGCGGTATCTCACCGACCGCGAGAACCTCGGCCATCGCTCCGACGAAGCGTGACCGACGCGCCGGACGCGGTATCTAGCTCGTTGAGCTGGAAGGACGCGTCTCGGCGGGTTTCGTGCGGCCGAACAGCGACGCGAACGAGCGGTGCGTCAGGAAGGGACGTTCACACACCAGAAAGAAGAGATAGCTGCCCGCGAGGATCACCGGAATCCCGAAGAGAACCAGCACTCCGAAGGAGTTGGTCTGCGAGAGGTTCAACGGCTTGACCCAGTAGAGCCAGACGACTTCGAGCAGCGGCGCGTGAATCAAGTAGATGCTGAACGAGAACGAGCCGAGGAACACGATCAGTCGCGACTCGAGTATCGAACGCAGCCAACGCGAGCGCCCGACGGTCATCGACGCGATCGCGCACGCAACGACGAAACCGACACCGAGGTCGACCCAGAAGAACTGATTGATGACCGCGCGACTGCCCGAGAGATTGATCACGAGGAGCATCGCGACCGCGGAGACCGCGGCGATGATTCCCCACGGCACCCGCTCCCACCGCGACGTTCCCGTGGTGAGACGCGCGGCCAACATGCCGAACGCGAACAACGCCAAGAACACGGGTGACAGGTCGAGGAACTTGTGGAACGCGTGCACGTGGGTGGCGAGCACGTAACCGCCCACGACCGCGGCCGTCGTGATCAACGTGGCCGACAGCGCGCTCAACCGGCGCACGAGGAACAGCAGAATGGGGAAGACGAAGTAAATCTGCCACTCGGGCGCGATCGACCAGAAGGCCCCGTTCGGGCTGGCGCTGCCGAACACGTCCTGCAGCAGCGTCGCGTGTACCCACACCGCCCGCACCGAAGTGGTCTCGCCCGTGCGCGCGTGGATCAACGTGGCGACGAGCAACACCGACAAGATGAGCGCGGCCCAATAGGCGGGCAGGATGCGCCAGGCCCGGCGCCGGATGAACCGCCGGAGGCCGCCGACAAGCCGGTCGTCGGCTCTCACCGTCGCCAACGAAAGCGAGAAGCCCGACACGACGATGAAGACCGCCACACCGAGCTGCCCGTAGATCAACCAACCCAACGCCTTGGGTCCCGAGACGACGGGATAGGTGTGGAACGTCGTCAGCCACGTGTGGTGGAACACGACGTAGAGGGCGGCTACGGCGCGGATGCCGTCGAGGAACGCGAGCCGTCGACCCCGCGCCGGTTGGGCGACAGGTGCCGCGCCCTCGGGCGAGGGCGCCTGACCCGCGGGAGCCGGCTCCGGCGGTGCCGCATGCGTATCTGAGGTGCTCACCGCGACGGAGACTCGCCTTCGAGGTCGGCGGTGCGCTCGAAACTCCACCTGCTTCGAGCACCGCGAGTGACCACTCTACGTGGGAGACCCGATACGGGCAAGGCACCAGGGCGTGTCATGCGCCACATCTGACGCGTTTGCCACCCGTTCGAACACTGCCCCGAGGTTGCGCTGATCGCCGGACAGAAGTCGTCATGTGGGAATCCCGTATGAGACAGTGACCGGGCGGGAACGGGCCCGCAACTGCTGGCGGGAGCAATTGTGCGGGTGGAGCTTCTTGGACGACGCCGTCGCGGCGCGGCACTGTTCGCCGCGCTCATCGCTTGCTCGGCCTCGGCCGCCGTCGCAGTCGGCGGGGCAGGCCGCGCCGGGGCAACCGGGCCGAACCTGAATGCCGTGGCGCTCACGCTGACGCCCGTCGCGAGCGGCCTCTCCCAGCCCGTCGCCTTGGCCTTTCGCGCCGGCGACGCGCGGATCTACGTCGTCGAGCAGACGGGTTCGATCGTGATCGTCGACGCCGACGGGACGGTGGAAACCACGCCCGTGATCTCGGGCGTCGGGACGAGCAACGGCGAGCAGGGGCTGATCGGCGCGACGTTCTCGCCCGACGGAACCAAGCTCTACATCGATCACACCGACTCCGCGAACAACATCCACATCGACGAGTACACGATGGCGGGCGACGTCGCCGACCCCACAACCGAGCGCGATCTGTTGACGATCGACCACCACGACTCGACGAACCACTACGGCGGCGAGTTGGCGTTCGGTCCCGACGGCGACCTCTACATCGCGGTCGGCGACGGCGGCACACCGAGCGACTCCGCCGGCTATGCGCAGAACACCGACGTGCTCCTGGGCAAGATCCTGCGCATCGATCCGCAGCCGAGTGCGCAGCTGCCGTACACGATCCCGGCCGACAATCCGTTCGCGAGCACACCGGGCGCGCGCGGCGAGATCTGGATGTACGGGCTCCGCAACCCGTGGCGTTTCTCGTTCGACGCGACCGGGCGCATGTGGCTCGCCGACGTGGGCCAGGACACCTACGAAGAGGTCGACCTCGCCCAGCCCGGCCAGAGCGGCACCAACTGGGGTTGGAACCTCCGCGAAGGATTCCACCCCTACAACGGTGGGGACGAGCCGGTCGGCGCCCAGGACCCGCTCTTCGAGGAGAACCACAGCGACGGTTGGTGCGCCATCATCGGCGGGTTCCAGTACCACGGCGCGGCCATTCCCGATCTCGACGGCGCGTACGTGTTCGGCGACCTCTGCCGCTCGAGCCTCGTCGGGGTGGTCGAGAGCGGCGGCACGGTCACCGATCAACAAGACCTCGGCGTGAACGTGGCCACGCTCGTGAACATGGGCCAGGACGCCAACGGCGAGCTCTACGCGGTGAGCCATCTCGGCACGGTGTACGAGCTCACCTCCACGACGCCGACCACGACGACGAGCACCACGTCGACGACCGAACCCGTCACGACCGTGCCGCCGACATCGTCGACGACCTCCAGCACGACCACGACGTCCAGCACGACCACGACCTCCAGCACGACCACGACCTCCAGCACCACGACGACGTCGACATCCACCTCGTCGACTTCGACAACATCGACTACCAATCCGCCGCCCGTGTCCACCACGACCGCGGTTCCGTCAACGACGACACCGAGCACCGTTCCGACGACACCGACGACCGTGCGGCAGCAGGCGCCGCCGCCGCGGGGCTATTGGGAGGCCACGGCCGACGGTCTTGCGTACGGCTTCAACGGCGCGAAGTCGTGCATCACACAGCCCGCGTCGCCCGTCGTCGGTATTGCCGGCGCTGCTCCCGGCTACCGGATCGTGTCGCGCGACGGCTCGATATTCGGGTGCAATGTGGCCACCTACGGCTCGATGGCGGGCCAGAGCCTGGTCCGACCGATCGTCGGCCTCACCGCGACGAAGACGAACAAGGGCTACTGGATGGTCGCCGGCGATGGCGGCGTGTTCTCGTTCGGTGACGCGCGCTTCTACGGGTCGACCGGTGGCTTCCCGCTCGCGCAGCCGATCGTCGGCATGACCGCGACACCCAGCGGCAAGGGCTACTGGTTCGTCGCATCCGACGGCGGCGTGTTCGCCTATGGCGACGCCCGCTTCTACGGCTCGATGGGCGGGACGCGACTCGCGCAACCGATCGTCGGCATGACGACGACGCCGTCCGGCAAGGGCTATTGGCTCGTAGCGGCCGACGGCGGGATCTTCGCGTTCGGCGACGCCCGCTTCTACGGCTCGACCGGTGCAATCCGTCTCGCGCAACCCATCGTCGGCATGACCGCGACACCGAGCGGCAAGGGCTACTGGTTCGTCGCATCCGACGGCGGCGTATTCGCCTACGGCGACGCGGGTTTCTACGGGTCGGCCGTCGGAACCGGCGCGCGCATCGTCGGCATCGCGCACAATTGATCGGTCACTTGCTCGACAATTGACCGACAATTGAATCGGCGGGTCGTCGGAAGAAGCGTTCAGCCGACAACCGCGTGTGCGACAGTGAACCGGCGGGAACCGGCCCGCACCGGATCGCGGGAGCAACTGTGCGGGCGAATCTTCTGGGACGGCATCGTCGGGGCGCGGCACTCGGCGCCGCGCTCGTCGCCTGCTCGGCGCTGACGGCCGTCGCGGTCGGCGGGCCCGGATCGGTTGCCGCCGCGGCCCCCGATCTGAGTGCGGTGCACGTCAAACTGAAGACGGTCGCCACCGGGCTGTCGCAGCCGGTCGCGCTCGCATTTCGCCACGGCGACTCGCGGGTCTACGTGGTCGAGCAGGGCGGCTCCATCGTGATCGTCGATGCGAACGGCACCGTCGATCCCACCCCGGTGATCTCCGGAGTCGGCGTCGCCAACGGCGAACAGGGATTGATCGGAGCCACGTTCTCGCCCAACGGAACGAAGCTGTACATCGACCACACCGACGGGTCGAACAACATCCACATCGACGAGTACACGATGAACGGTGACGTCGCGAATCTGGCGACCCAGCGCAGTCTGTTGACGATCGCGCACCACGACTCGACGAACCACTACGGCGGCGAGTTGGCGTTCGGTCCCGACGGCGACCTCTACATCGCGGTCGGCGACGGCGGCACACCCGGCGACAGCGCCGGCAACGCGCAGAACACCGACGTGCTCCTCGGCAAGATCCTGCGCATCAACCCGACGCCCGGCGGCGGCCTCCCGTACACGATCCCGGCCAACAATCCGTTCGCGAACACCGCGGGCAAGCGCGGCGAGATCTGGATGTACGGCCTGCGCAATCCGTGGCGCTTCTCCTTCGACGCCTCGGGGCGCATGTGGCTCGCCGACGTGGGCCAGGACACCTACGAGGAAGTCGATCTCGCGCAGCCCGGCCAGAAGGGCACGAACTGGGGCTGGAACCTGCGCGAAGGCTTCCACCCGTACAACGGAGGGGCGAGACCGGCCGGCGCCCAGGACCCGCTCTTCGAAGAGGACCACAGCGCCGGTTGGTGCGCCATCATCGGCGGATTCCAATACCACGGTTCCGCGATCCCCGCGCTCGACGGCGCCTACGTGTTCGGCGATCTGTGCCGGTCGAATCTGGTGGGCGTCATCACGAAGAATGGCGTGGTCGAACAACGGGATCTCGGCGTCAACGTCGACACGCTGGTGAACATGGGCCAGGACGCAAACGGTGAGCTCTACGCGGTGAGCCAACCGGGGACCGTCTACAAGCTCGTCTCGAGCACGCCGATCCCGCCCAAGCACGGATACTGGGAGGCCGGGACGACCGGTCAGGTGTTCGGATACAACGGCGCACCCACGTGCGCGGCGCCCGCGGCAACGCCGGTTGTGGGCATCGCCGGGAACGCGGCGGGCTACCGGATCGTCACGAGCACCGGCGCCATCTTCGGTTGCAACGTCGCGACGTACGGCTCGATGGCGGGTCAGCGACTCGCGCTCCCGATGGTCGGCATGGCCGCGACCAAGACGAACACGGGCTATTGGATGGTGGCGTCCGACGGGGGCGTGTTCTCGTTCGGTGACGCTCACTTCTACGGCTCGACCGGCGGCATCCGGCTCGCGCAACCGATCGTCGGCATGACCGCGACTGCGAGCGGCAAGGGCTATTGGTTCGTCGCCTCCGACGGCGGCGTGTTCGCGTACGGCGACGCGCACTTCTACGGATCAATGGGCGGAGTACATCTCACCAAGCCCATCGTCGGCATGACGGCCACGCCGACCGGTAAGGGCTATTGGCTCGTGGCCGCGGACGGCGGGATCTTCGCGTTCGGCGACGCCCGCTTCTTCGGCTCGACCGGTGCAATCCGTCTCGCGCAACCCATCGTCGGCATGACCGCGACCCCGAGCGGCAAGGGCTACTGGTTCGTCGCATCCGACGGCGGGGTCTTCGCCTACGGCGACGCGCCGTTCTACGGCTCCGCGGTCGGAACCGGCGCCCGCATCGTCGGCATCGCCCACAACTGAGTACCGGCGATTAGTACGCGCCGCGGCCGAACAGGACCACGGGGACCGTCTTGGCGACGATCGCCAGGTCGGTGAGCAACGACCAGTTGTCGACGTAGTAGAGGTCGTGACGGACGTAGTCGTCGAACGACGACGAGCTCCGGCCGTTGACCTGCCACATGCCGGTGATACCGGGCTTGACCCGCAAGCGGTTCTGCAGCTCGTCGCTCCAGCCCGAAAGCTCGCTGAGGATCGCAGGCCGCGGCCCAACGACACTCATCTCACCATGCAGGACGTTCAAGAACTGCGGTAGCTCATCGATCGAGAGCTTGCGCAGCCACTTGCCGACGCGAGTGACGCGCGGATCGTCGCGCATCTTGAACAGCGGCCCGTCGACCTCGCTCTGCTCTTGCAGCGTGTCGCGCAACTGCTCGGCGTTGGTGACCATCGTGCGCAGCTTCTTGACCCGGAACAGCTTGCCGCCCTGGCCGACGCGCTCCTGGCTGAAGAACACCGGGCCCCGGGAGTCGAGCTTGATGGCGATCGCCGCGACCAACAGGATCGGCGACGCGAGGAACAACAACCACGCCGAGACCACGATGTCGAACATGCGCTTGGCCACTCGCCGCCAACCGAAGCGGCGGACGGGCTCGACGTACATGACGGCCCGACGACCGAGCGGCCGGGCGATCAGGCGGTCGGCAGAGATGTCGACGAGTCCCGATGTGAGCTCGACGTGGTAGCCGAGGTCCATGAGCTCACGGGCCATGCGGTTGGCGACCAGAACGTCGATCGCGCTGGTGGCGATGATCACGCCGGTGGCGTCGAGCGAACGGACGATGTCGACCGCGTCGCTCCACTCACCGAGCACCGGCACGGGAGTGACGATTCCGTTGGGCGTGTCGCAGGAGAGCAATCCGACGACCTGGTAGCCGAGGTCGGGGTTGCGCGCGCAGCATCTGCACGACACCGAGCGCTTCGGCGTTGGTACCGATGATCACGACCCGCCGTTGCAGCTGGCCGCGGGAACGGGCCTTGCGGAAGACCCGGCGCACGATCGACCGCTCGATGACGACGGTGAACAACGAGGTGGCGAAGGTGAGGAGTAGCCAGACCCGGGAGATCGGCGCCGCGAGAACGAGGGCGACGAAACCGGTGCAGGCCGATGCCGCGGCGACCGCGTGCAGGATGCGGCTCACTTCCGCGGTCACGCTGGTCACGGCGGCCGCGCTGTAGAGCTTGTAACGCGCGAAGACACCGAGCCAGACCGGAATGGCGATGGCCGCGGTGAGCCAGAGCGGACCGAGCGCCTCCGGCGTGGAGCTCGCCATCCACCGGATCCAGGCCGCGATGCCCATCGCGGTGGCGATCGCCACCGCGTCGGCAGCGACTACGGCCGACTTGGCGTAGCGCGATCCGTGCGACCGGGGTCGGCTCTTGTCGGCGAGCCCGACGAGGCGAGGCCTCGGTGCTGCCGAATGCGGGGAGAGGTCGCGCGGACGCGCACCCTCACCGACGTCAGTTGTCGTTAACGCAGAATGCGCGGCGTCCATGCGTGCCCGTTCCCATCCAATGACGCCACCGACCGGATCGCTCCGAGGCCGGCTGCCGTCATCGCTCCACCCAGGCATGAATATGCCGTCACTCAATGTAGCCACATCGACCGCCATCTTGCAACCAGGTCCCGCGCAAATTGCGTCGCATTTCACACTCCGTTCCGCGGTCGGCCAGAGCCGTCCGAACCCGTTCACCGAGCAGGTATCGGTGGACGTGGTGTCCGGAAAACGGCCCACGGCGGGCTCCGGAGGCCGATTGTCGGGTTCCGCATTGCCGGGAGCGATCGCTTCTATCTCGGCGGGTGATATCCCACGGAGTTCACACAAATCTCACAGGGAGTCGGCGCGCGACCGGTGACCAATTTCGCCACTCTCAGTGGTCGAACTGAAATTTGCCGAACCGTACCGAACGTCCGCGAATGCCGGCCCGCGAGGTAAGACCGGGCGTGCGACCAACGATAATGAGAGGAGTGGAAGAAACGCCCGAACAGACGCTGGCTCGCCTGGCGCGCTATCGCGACTCACTGAACCGCACCGCGAAATCGCCGATCAACGGCGTCGCGCGCTCGCCACTCCTCGCGCCCCGCACGATCGCCCCGACTCCGCCCGCGCCCTGGGCCGCTCCGGCGCCTACCCGCCCGACACCTTCCGGGCGGGCCACCACCGTCCCCGCCGGCGCCCGCGCCGCGGCGACCACCACGCTCGCCCCGACCCCGACCCCGGTTACGACCCCGACGGTTCCGGCCGGCGAACGGGGATGGGATCATGCCGCCGACCGCAAGCCCCTCCTTTCCCACAGCGCCGTCCGCACGACGCTCTTCGGCCAACTGCTGGCCGTGGTCGGCGCCATCATCGGGATCGTCTCGTTCGAGCAGCTCAGCGGCCTCGTCGCGGCGGGGATCGTGCTCGGGCTGACCGCGGTCGGGATCGTCGGCGCCGTCCGCCGCGTCCCCCTCGCCCTGTGGTGGACGTTCGGCATCGTCATCGGCGGCCTCCTCGGGCGCTGGTCCTAAGCGCCGACGATCCGGGTGACGACCTCGAGGCCGCGCGCCTCGGGATTCAGCGGTGGTCGACCGAGGATGAAGGCCGCGACCCCGACCGCAACCGAGCCGCCGTCGTGCGAGGAACGGTCGCCGACCATCAGGGTGCGGTCGCACGGCGCATCGAGGAGCTCGAGCGCGGTGGCGAACATCCGAGGATCGGGCTTCTGCCAACCGTGCTCGAACGAGAGCACGTACTCGTCGATGAACCCACCCGCGCCCTGACCCGCGAGGAGCGGGCGGATGTCGAAGTGGATGTCGCTGACGATCGCGATCTTGACGCGCCGCGCTTTCAGCGCCGCGAGCACACCGAGCGCATCGGAATAGAGCGGCCGGTGCGCGGGATCCTCGTCGAATAGATAGAGCGCGTGCGCGAGTTCGGGGTCGATACCCGCGCCCTCGAACCACAACATGTTCGCGGCGCGATGACGGGCGGCCGAGGTGTCTTCGTCGCGGAGGGCCTCGGCGACATCGGGACGCAGCTGCGCGGCCTCGAGGCGAACGACCATCTCGGCGATCACGCCCGCATCTGTCGGACGCCCCGCGATCTCGAACGCCCGACGCACGCGGTCCGTCGGAGTCGGGTCGTGTACGAGCGTGCCGCTCCAGTCGAACAGAACCGCGTCGTAGTTCGCCACCGCGCCAGGCTGACACACGAATCGACTCGAACGAATCGGGATATCGATGAATCCCGCCGCGCCGCTCAGCCGTTGTGCTCGCGACAGCGGCCCATGACCGCGTTGTGCGTGATGTCGAGCTCGAAGTCGTAGATCTCGCGGACCCGCACGACCAACGGTGCGAACTCGTAGGCCGGGACATCGAAGACGCGGCCGCATTCCTGACACACCACGTGCGGGTGGGCGTCGGCCAGATGGAAGAACGCCGCGCCGTGGCCGCGGTGCACATGCTCCACCAGCCCCCACGCCTCCAACGATTCGAGCGTGCGGTACACGGTCGACACGTGGATCTCGGGATGTTCCCGCTGAACGTGCTCTCCGATGTCGTCGGCCGTCAGGTGATCGTGCGTTTCGCCGAGGAGCTCGATGATCGTGCGCCGGGCGGTGGTGACGCGTCGGCCCTCGGATCTCAGAACATCTAGGGCGTGCGTCGTGCTGTGGCTCACCGTTCCACCTCCGAGCCGTGTGGATGCTCATGCGAATCGCCGTGCGCGTGACCGGGGGAGTGAATCAGGTTGACGGCCTCGAGCAGCTCGACATCGGCGACGATGTCGGCCGGCGGCCCGGAGGCGACCACGTGGTGGTCCTCGGAGAACACGACACACCTGTCGGCGACCTGGTCGAGCGTGGCCAGATCGTGGGTTGCGCACACGATGGTCTTGCCCGCTGCGTGTAGATCGACGATGAGTTCGAGCAACCAGTGCTGCGTACGAGGATCGAGCGCCGCGGTCGGCTCGTCGAAGAGCAGCACATCGGGATTCGTCACGAGCACCGACACGATCGCGACACGTTTCTTCTCGCCCCCGGAAAGTTGGTACGGCGCGCGATCGGCCAACCCGACGATGTCCAGCAGCTCCAAAACGTCGCCGACACGGGCCTCGATTTCCGCGGGTGCGAAACCGAGATGCAGGGGACCGAAGGAGATCTCGTCGCGTACGGTCGGGGAGAACAGCTGCGCGTCGGAGTTCTGGAACACGATGCCGACGCGGGCCCGGAACCCGCGTGCGAACTGATCGTCGTCGAGTACCGATTCGGTCAACTCGGTACCGAAGGCAGTCACGGTCCCTCGCTCCGGCACGACGAGACCGGCCAATAGTTTGAGCATCGTCGACTTTCCGCAGCCGTTCGCACCGAGCAGCGCGAGGCGTTCGCCGGGATGCACCACGACCGAGACCCCGGCGAGCGCGACGAACCGGTCGAGGTAGCGGTAGTGCGCGTCGTCGACGACGAACACGTCAGCGCCCGACGACATGATCAACCCCCAGCACCGCCAGAACACACATCGCCGTGGCGACAATCGCGCCCACGTCGATCAAGGCGAGGCGTCGCCGATCGACAGCCGTCGGCTGACCGGAGTATCCACGGGCGAGCATCGCGAGATAGACCTCTTCCGAGAGCGCGTGCGCGCGACCGAAGGCGGCACCCGCGGTCGCGGCGACGAAGGCCCGACCACGCGCCACATCGCGGTCGCGAGGTGCGCGTGCCTTGCGCGCCTCGTACATGTCGCCAATCGAGCTCAATAGGTGGAACAGGTACCGATACGCGAGTGCGAGTACCAACACGAAGGCGCGGGGCACGCACAGCGCCCGCAGAGCCGCGAGCAGACGCGGCCACGGCGTGGTCAGCGTCAGCAGCACGACGAGAGAGATCGAAGTCGCGACGCGCAGCACGATGAACGCCGCGCCCATGATCCCCTGCGCGGTCAGCCCGACCGGCGTGCCGAACCACGTTCCGAGCGGAACGACGACGTGCCCGGGTGTGATGAGGTTCAACGTGGCCGGGAGCACGACGATCCCGGTGAACAACGGAACGACACCCCATACCCGCGTGACGAGGAAGCGCAGGGGCACGTGTGCCGCGATTGCGAGTCCGACGATCACCGCGTAGAGACCCACGAGTACCGGGACATGGCGGACGAAGGCTGCCGCCACCAGAAGTGCCGCGGCGGCGCCGACCTTGACGCGCGCATCGAGCCGCTGCAGCACGCCCGGTTCGGCGGCGAGGTCGGACGAGAACAGCGCCGTGCGCACCATGCGGCTGCCGCCCGCGAGCGTCTTCTCGACGAAATCGCCCTTGGTTCGTGTGCCACAGCAAGAACACGGTCCGCAGCGGGTCTCGGGCTCGATCAACCAGGTCGGCGTCGTCATCGCGCGCTCGATCTCGTCCGGGCGATCAATGAAACGAGTACGAACGCGACCGCGGCGATGACCGCCATGCCGACGAACGCGGAAACCACGTAACCAACCACGGGGTGCGAGTCGCGACTGAAGTCGTAGCCATGGAACAAGGCGTGGTGCCAGAAACCGGCGTAGTCCGCGAGACCGTTCGGCACGGCCTGCAGGTGATACCGGCGCAGGTCGAGCTGGGCCGGCGCGTCCTCACCGAAGGCCCGCCCTTTGGCCAGCAGACCGATCGGCGTCAGCAGCGCGCCCGTGCCGAAGATCAGTACCGCGGTGCGTCGGCGCCGATGCCTCGGTACCGCGGCCCGATCGGTCGCCGACCATGCGGCGCGCGTGTGGTTGAGACGCAGCAACGGAAGATTGGCCCGCTGTAGGTACGCGATCACACCCGTCGTCAGCGCGACCTCGACCGCGCCGGCCACTGTCAAGTGCGCGAGCGCCATCGCGGGGATCGTCTGGCTGAGATGGAACGGCGCGTACAAGGGTGTTCCGTTCGCGGTATGGAACAACAGCGGCTGGACGCCGAACTCCACGGCGGCACAGAGAGCGGCCACATTGAGGCCGACGTACGCGCCGACGCCGGCGGCCACGACGCGCCGCCGCGACTCGAGCGCGGAGTGCTGCGCCAACACGAGATACACGCCGTAGCCGACGAACGGCATGACGAACGCCATGTTCAACGCGTTGGCGCCGAAGGCGAGGACGCCACCGTCACCGAAGAACAACGCCTGGATCGCGAGCGCGACCGACACGGCGATGACCGCCGCCCACGGACCGAGCAGGATCGCCACGAGTACGGCGCCGACGGCGTGCGCAGTGGTGCCGTCGGGAATCGGGACGTTGAACATCATCACGCAGAAGCAATAGGCGGCCGCCAACGCAACCAACGGCACGTATCGATTCGTCACGACCTTGCGCACCCGCCGCGCTGCGGTCATCCAAACGGGGGTCATCGCACCGGCTGCCACCGCGCACGTGCTCGGACTCAGATAACCGTCGGGAATGTGCACGCCCTTGCCCCCTCGCCGGTCCGCGGCGCGCCTCTTGCCGCGCGCTTGCAGATGCGAAGGATTCGTATCTGAGCGGATCGCTGGATTTTCCCGAGAAGGTGTTTTTAGATGGACGAACAAGCACTTTTGCTTGTTCACCGGCTCGCAACATCCGCCCCGGATGTTCGTACCGAACACGGACGGTCGAGCCCGCCGCGGGCGTACGACTTTGGGAGGACCATCATGGAACCGACGAATCGACGCGACTTCTTGAAGCACGCGTCCGTCGCCGCCGCGGTCGCCGGTGTGGCCGTTACCGCACCACTGTCGATCGCGGACGCCGCCGGCGCGGACGAGAAAAAGATGCCGGCCGTGTCGACCAGCACGCGGGTCGACGAACACGTCGTGGCCCACTTGCGCGACGTGCAAACGGGCGAGGTCGCGATCTACGCGGGGAATCGCGAGATCACGGTCAAGGACAAGCGGCTCGCCGCGCTGCTCTACAAAGCGTCTCGCTGAGGCGCCCTCCGTATCGACCCGCTACCAATCGACCGCGCTACCAATCGAGAGGCGAGGAATGTCGTCACACCGTGAAGCCCCCGAGATTTCCAAGGATCCCGTAGCCGACAGCACGGATCTCTACGCGTTCGTGAGCCCCGATCGACCCGACACGGTCACGCTGATCGCGAACTACCTGCCGCTCCAGGGTCCGGCCGCGGGACCGAACTTCTACGAGTTCGGCGACGACGTGCTCTACGAGATCCACATCGACAACAACGGCGACGGCCGCGCCGACATCACGTACCAGTTCGACTTCCAGACCGTGCTGCAGGTCGGCGGGACGTTCTTGTACAACGTCGGCCCGATCACATCGCTCGACGCGGGTACATGGAACCGGCGCCAGTTCTACGACATCACGCGCATCGACTGGAACGTGCGGGGCCGCGGTTTCGCCGGCGGCATCGGCCAGTGTCACCGCGACAACGACGGCTTCGGATTCGGATTCGATCCGAAGGTGACGCAGATCGCGCACCATCTTTCGTGCCCGCCGTGCAACATCGGCCCTCTCTCCACTCCGGATTACGTGGCGCTCGCGAACGCGGCGATTCACGGCCTCGCCGGGGGCGGGAGCGTGTTCGCCGGGCAACGGGCCGAGGGCTTCTACGTCGACCTCGGCGCCGTCTTCGACCTCGGCGACCTGCGTCCGTTCGAACAGCTGCACGCGCAGTTCGGGCTCAACGTCCCCGAGCTCACCCAACCCGCGCCGGGTGTGAACGCCACCAAGGCCGTCAACGTGCACAGCATCGCGTTGCAGCTCCCGAAGACCGCGCTGACACCCAAGGGCGGAAGCCCGACCGACGCGTCGAAGGCATCGTCGGTGATCGGCGTATGGACAACAGCGTCGCGCCGAGCGGTCGGATTCTTCGGCAGTAACCACGGCCCGAACTTCGGCAATGGCGCCGGTCCGTTCGCGCAGGTCTCGCGCCTCGGGAACCCGTTGTTCAACGAAGTGCTCGTGCCGATGGAGCGCAAGGACTACTGGAACACGCAGCCGCCGTCGAAGGACAGTCAGTTCGCGGGCGGAGTGCAACACCCGGAGCTCGCCAAGCTCATCCCGGCGCTGTATCCCAACGTTTTCCCGAACCTCGCCGCGCTCAACGCGTCGAACAAGGTACGGGCCGACCTCGTCGCGATCCTGCTCACCGGCATCCCGACGGGAGTTGTTCCCGGCTTCCAGAACTCCGGCGGCTCCACTCTCGCCGACATGCTGCGCTTGAACATGGCGATCCCGCCGACCACCACGAAGCCGAGCAACATCGGCCTGATCGGTGGCGACGCCGCGGGCTTCCCGAACGGGCGCCGCGTGTTCGACGACGTGTTCACGATCGAGCTGCGCGCCATCGCGGGCGCGACCTACGGGCTCGTCGACCCGACCTTCACGGCCGACGGCGCCGCGAGCGCGGTTTCCGACGGGCTCACCACCGATCCGCTCGACCAGACGGCCGAGGGCACGGTGAAATACCTGCAGTCGTTCCCATACCTGGGCACGCCCCACAGCGGCTTCGACATCCCGGCCCTGGCCGACGCGAGCACCTGATGGGCGCCGATCACGAGCACCACCACACTCTCGACCCGAGTGGCGACGGAACGGTGGTGCTCGATATCGGCGGCGACGTGGGCGCGCTCGTGCTGCACACACCGCACGAGTTGGCCGGCCTCGAGATCGACATCTTCCGGGTCGGCGAGGACACGCCCGCGATGCACACCGCGGTGCGGGAACGTCATCTTCCCGGCGGCCACATCCACGCGGCCGTGTATCCCGCGGTTCCGGCCGGCGACTATGTGGTGGCCGCGACCGGCGATCGCCCCGCGCTGGCGGTGACGATCCAGGGCGGCTCCGTGACCGAGGTCGCCTGGGAGTCGTGAGCCTCGGCGACTTCTTCGGCCGCAGCACACGGGTCGGGCCGGTCTCGAAAGACCGGCCCGACCGTTACGCCTGATCAGTTGGCAGCCGAGATTGCTCAGCTTCCGAGGCCGTTGTCGGAGAGCCATTGCTTGGCCACCGCGGGCGGGTCCTTCTTGTCGTTGAAGATCTCCAACGCCATCTTGTTGTACGCGGCGGTGTCGAGCTTCGCGTTCACCGCGCCGACCGCGGCCTGCAACGCGGGGCTGTCGACGGAATTCCGCCAGACCGCGACCGCGTAATCGGCGGGCTGCAAACCCTTGTCGTCGGTGAGCAAGACGAAGTCGGGGTCGATCACGCTGCTACCGGTGAAGAGCAGGCCGACCTGGACGCTGTTGTCCTTCAACGCGGTGCTGGTGATGGGCCCACCTTCGTCGAGCTTCTTCACCTCTTTGAACTTCAAGTTGTAGAGCTGCTGCGAGGTGGTGCCCAGGCAGAGCGGACGCTGTTCGCACTCCGGCGTTCCACCGAAGACGAGCTGCGGCGCAACGGCGGTGAGGCTCGACATCGTGGTGAGGTTGTACTTCGCCGCGGTTTCCTTCGTGACGTAGAAACCGTTGACGTCGAGCGCGGTGGAAGGCGGAGCCGAAACCTTCAGGTTGTCGGGCGTGAGCTTCGCTTGCAGCGCGGCGTTCACCGCGGCGCCGTCACCGCTCGGCGTCGTGCCGAGGCTCGTGAGCAACGTTCCTTGGTATTCGCCGTAGAGACCGATGTCGCCCTTCTTCAAGGCCGCGTATGTGACCTCGGTGGAGCCGAGGTTCTTGTACGAGACGTCGAAGCCCTTGGCCGCGAGCTGTTGTCCGTAAAGCTGCGACAACAACTCCGCGCCGGCGAAGTTCTTCTCGCCGATCACGATCTTGGCACCGTTCCCGCCACCGGCAGTAGTGGTCGGTGATGTCGAGCTCGGCTTGCTGCTGCTGCCACACGCGGCGAGCACAATCGTCACGCTGACGAGCATTGCGCCGAGCGCGAGCCCGGGGAATCTGGGTCGGGGGTTCCGACGCATGGGGGGTCTCCTGTTCGAGTTTTGGTCAGTGAACTGCAAGAGAGGAACCCTAGGCCGCAAATGCGACCCGAACCATCACCTTTGCGGCGCGTGCAGCGGACTTCGGTGGCGCGTCGGACGCGCGGAGTCCGGGCGACACCACTCCGCGTTGCACGGCCGCGAGCAACAGGTCGACGAGGACGGCCAGCAGCGCAACCAGCAGCGCGCCGCCGAACACCGCGACGTTGTCGCCCACGCTCAGGCCGATGTAGATCGGCGTGGCGAGCGTGTCGACGCCGGTAAAAGAGGCCAAAGTGGCCGTCGCGATTATCCCGACCATCGCAGTCCGGATACCCGCCATGATCAACGGCATCGCGACGGGAACCTCCACGCGGCGGAGGATCTCCCCTTCCGACAGACCCATGCCACGCGCCGCGTCGACGAGCTCGTCGCCGACGTCGCGCACGCCGATGTAGGTGTTCGTGAGCATCGGCGGGATGCCGAGTAACACGAGCGGGACGAACGCGACGAACGAACCGGTCCAGCCGAAACCGCGCGGGCTCGTGATGCCGAATATTTGCACCGCGAGCACGAGCAACGCGTAGATGGGGATGGCGCGGCCGATGTTGGCGATGTTGATCGCGACGGTGCCGCCGACACGCCGATGCCCCAACCACGCACCCAGCGGTACCGAGATCAACGCCGCGACGACGAGCGACGAGAGCGACACGCGCAGGTGATTCGCGAGCAGATGCGGCACGCCGTCTTCGCCGTGCCATTGGTCGCCGGCCGTGAGCCAGTGCCAGACGTCGATCAGAAAGTGAAAGTGCACGGCGCGCTTCTTACCCGCGCGCCCGGGCGCGCCACGGCGTGACCAGGCGTTCGACGCGAACGAGCAGCAGATCGGCCACGACCGCCAGCGCCACCGACAACACGATGCCGACGACCAGCGGGGTGTGGAAATCACGCTGGTAGCCGTCTTGGATGAAGCGTCCGAGGCCGCCCTGGTCGACGATGAACGTGATCGTGACGAGGCCGATCGTCGACACCGTTGCCAGGCGAATACCGCCGACGATGGCCGGCAGCGCGAGGGGCAGCTCGACGCGTAACAATCGCCGGCGGCGCGTGTAACCCATGCCGTCGGCCGCATCGAGCACGTCGAGGGGCACTCCGCGCAACCCCTCGACGATGTTCCGGACCAGGATCGCCAAGCTGTAGAGCGTCAGTGCGATGACCGCCGGTACTCGGCCCGTCCCGGTGATCGGCAGCAGCAGTGCGAGCAGCGCAACCGAGGGAATCGTGTAGAGCGCGTTGACGCTCGGGACCACCACGGCCGCGACGGAACGACGGCGCGCCGCGAGAATCGAAAGCGGTAGCGCGATGACGATGCCGAATCCGACCGACACAACGGTCAGCACGATGTGCTCGCGTAGGTACACGAAGATCTCGTGTTGATGATCGGGGAACCAGCCCCACCACACCCACGAGTTCGGGCCATTCGCCAGCACGGCAGGGTGCAAGGGGCCGATGGTACCGTCCCCCTCCAGTGATCCGGCTCGAGTCCGTACGCAAGGAATACGCGAGCGGGCTCGTCGCGGTGCAGGACCTCACGCTCGAAATTCCCAGCGGTGAGGTGTGCATCCTCGTCGGGCCGTCCGGATGCGGCAAGACCACGATCCTGCGCATGATCAACCGACTCATCGAGCCGACGTCGGGCCAGATCCTCGTCGACGGCGAAGACATCCTGCGCGTCGATCCCGTCGAACTGCGCCGCCGCATCGGCTACGTGATCCAACAGGTCGGACTGTTCCCGCACCAGACCGTCGGCACGAACGTGGCCACCGTGCCACGTCTCCTGGGATGGGATCGCGAGCGCACACGACGCGCGTGGAAGAACTGCTGACGCTCGTCGGCTTGCCCGCGGCCGAGTATCGCGATCGCTACCCGAGTGAACTCTCCGGCGGACAACGCCAGCGGGTCGGAGTGGCCCGCGCCCTCGCCGCCGATCCGCCGATCATGTTGATGGACGAACCCTTCGCCGCGATCGACCCGGTGACGCGCACACAGTTGCAGGACGAGTTCCTGCGCCTGCAGCAGACCATCCGCAAGACGATCGTCTTCGTCACGCACGACATCGACGAGGCCGTGAAGATGGGCGACCACATCGCGATCCTCGAGGTCGGCGGCCGCCTCGCGCAGTACGACCCGCCGGAGAAACTCCTGCTGGAGCCGGCCAACGACTTCGTCGCGGACTTCGTCGGCCGAGACCGCGCCCTGAAACGTCTGCGCATCACGTACATCGATCTCGGTGCGCTGCACACACCGCCGACGCGTCGACGACCTCGGCGCGGCGAACGCGCAGCTCGCGACCGAACCGCTGGTTGTGGTCGACAGCAACGGCACCGGTAGCAGCAGCTTTTCGATCGTGACGCGCGACAACGGCGCGCCGGTTGCGCTTCCCGTAGTGACGCACGACCGACCGCTGCAGGACGCGCTCGCCTTGATGCTCGAACGGCACGTGGCGTGGGTCGCGGTGACCGAAGGCGGTCAGTACCGGGGACTGCTCGGTATCGACGACTTCTGGAACGGCGCGATCACGGCGCGCCCGTAGCCCCGGTGGCCACCGCCGGGTCTAAGCGATCCATCGCGTTCATCCGCGCGGTCATGGTCGGCCGCCAAGGGCTCACACGCGATGCGCTGCTCCGCGTCTTCGAAGCGGCCGGCGCGGTCGATCCGGTCTCGCATCTCGCGACGGGCAACGTCTCGTTCGGTCTCCGGGGCGAGGGCGTTGCGTTCCAGACTGCGTTCCAGGCCGCGGTCGAGCGCGACATCGCCGCGATCACCGGGCGGCCGAAACCGGTGTTCATCCGCAGCGTCGCCGCGCTGCGGAAACTCGTCGCCGCGCAACCGTTCGCGGAACCGCCGATACCCGTCGCCGATATCTATGAGCGGTGCGTGAGTTTCACGGATCGCCCGACGCACCGCCTCGACCTGCCGATGACGACGGCCCGCACCGATGCCGTGGTGTTCGCGGCGCAGGGCCGCCAGGTCTACAGCGTGACCCGGCATCTCGACGGACGACCCGGGAACCCGGTGCTCCTGATCGAACGCGCCCTCGGCCGAGCGGTGACCACTCGCAACTGGAACACCGTGGAGCTCGTCGTCGCGAAGAACACCTCGAGGTAGCGGCCGCGGCGCCTCAGCTGAGGAGTGGTTCGAGCTCGGCAATCGTGATGACGTGTGCCTGGCGGGGGAAGACCTTGTTGATCAGTACGTCGTGCACTTCCGGATCTCGGTCGGCGCTGCCGTCGGCGAGCACGTACACGCGATAGTCGCGGTCGGCCGCGTCACGAACCGTCGAGAGCACGACACCACTCGTGGCAATACCCGCGAGTATCAGCGTGTCGATCCCACGCGCTTGCAGCTGCCGGTCGAGGTCGGTGGTCGAGAAGGCACCGACGCGCACCTTGCGCACGACGATGTCGTCGTCGTCGGGGCGCGACGAGATCGTGGACGGCGGTTTCCGGAGAGTCCTTGTGGAACGGTCGACCGGCGCCGGCCAACACCGAGAACGACTTGTTGTTTGCGGGCACGGCGGCGTAGTCGTCGTCGTCGAACGCCACCCGCACGTATCCGACCTGCATGCCGTGGCGCCGCGCCGTCGCGATGGCACCGGCCACCCGCTCCAAGAGCTCGTCGGCGCCGGGCAGGCTGTCGACGATGCCGCGCTGGTAATCCATCACCAGGAGAATCGCGTGTTGGGGATCGATGGCGGGCGGGGCCGGGGCGGTGTCGGTCATGCAGATCTCCTCGGAACGACCCGCATCATCGCGCGGCACCGACCTCTACGGCGGCGCGGATCACCCGGCCTCGGATGACGACGGCCGCGGCGGAGTGTCGCATCATGAAGAGCGTCTCGGGTCCCGGAGTTGTGCGGGGCGTGGCGGGCTGTGACGGCGTTCATCCCGATCGACGCGTCATCGTGTCCGGCCCGAGAAGGTGATCATCGACGCGCATTCGCCTCGCCGACATCGCCCGGGCAACGGCCCGACGCGGCGGGGTTCTCGTCAGCGGTGTCGCATTCGTGTTCGCGACGAGCATCGTCGTCGACGTGCCCGCGGCAATTGCCGACACCGCTGACGGGACCAATACCCCCGGCTACCGCCCCTTCCGTTTCGACGACGACAACGACCGCGACTCCTCCGTCGACGACGACGACGACGACCACCACGACCACGACGACACCCACGATCACCGCGCCGACCCTGCCCGCGCGTACATGGTCGGTGGTCCGCCTGGCCGACGGTTCGCTGAGCGTCGTGCGCAATGACTCCGGGCTCCAACCTCGTGCAATCGCGCCCGCGGGCGCGCAGGTTCTGAGCGTCGAGCCCGACACGGTCGAGCACACGCTTGCGACCGCGGGCGAGAACGACCCACTGCGTCCGCAGCAGTGGGCCCTCGACCGGACACCGTTCGAGGGCGCATGGTCGGCGACGCGCGGTGCGGGCGTAACCGTCGCGGTCGTCGACTCCGGCGTGGACGCGGCGCACCAAGACCTCGGCGACGCGGTGCTCCCGGGGATCGACTACGTCGACCCGACTCACGACGGCCGCTACGACCCGGACGGCCACGGCACCCACGTGGCCGGGATCATCGCGGCGCGGGTCAACAACGGCAAGGGCATTGCCGGCGCGGCGCCGGGCGTGCAGATCCTGCCGGTGCGCGTTCTCGACGCGAACGGAGGTGGTGCCGCCTCGAACGTCGCGGCCGGGATCATCTGGGCCGCCAATCATGGGGCGCGGGTGATCAACCTGAGCCTGGGCGGCAGCGCGTCGACCGGGCTGCACATCGCGGTTCAGTACGCAGTCCGGAAGGGCGCGGTAGTGCTCGCGGCCGCCGGCAACGACGGTGCGAGCGGCGCCCCGGTGTATCCGGCCGCCTACCCCGAGGTGATCGCGGTCGGCGCGTTCGACGAGAGCATGCAGCGCGCGTCGTTTTCCAATACTGGTAGCTACGTCGACGTCAGCGCACCGGGGAACGACATCCTGTCGACCTGGTCGACGACACCGAGCAGTTACGTGCTCGCGAGCGGGACGTCGATGGCCACTCCGTACGCGTCAGCGGAGGCCGCGTTGATCATCTCCGAAGATCGCGCACTCTCGCCGACATCGGTCACATCCATCCTCGAGTCGACGGCGCGCGCCGCGGGCGCGCCGGGCCGCGACAGCTCGTTCGGCTACGGCTTCCTCGACCCGCTCGCCGCGGTGCGGGCGGTGCAGATGGGGATCCTCGGCTTCGGCACCGAAGGTCACGGCTACTGGATCATCGGTCCGGGCGGAAGCGTGCACGCGTACGGCGCGGCGCGGATGCTCGGCCAGGCCGATACCGGCCCCGGGAGACCGCCGACGGTCGCGGCTGCTCGCACGGCAACGGGCAACGGGTATTGGCTCGTCGCCGCGAACGGCGTCGTCTACGCGTTCGGCGACGCGCGTTACTACGGCGGAACGAACCGGCTCGCGCTGAACGCTCCCATCGTTGCCATGGCCGCGACACCGAGCGGCCACGGCTACATCCTCCTCGCCGCCGACGGTGGCGTCTTCGCGTTCGGCGACGCGCGGTTCCACGGATCGACCGGCGGAATGAAGCTCAACGCGCGGGTGCTCGACCTGGCCATGACGCGCAGCGGGCGGGGTTACTGGTTCGTAGCCGCCGACGGCGGCGTGTTCTCCTTCGGCGACGCGCGCTTCCACGGATCGACCGGCGGGATGCGGCTCGCCGCGTCCGTCATGTCGATCGCCGCGTCGAGTGACGGACGCGGCTACTGGCTCGTCGCATCCGACGGCGGCATCTTCGCGTTCCACGTTCCGTTCGAAGGCAGTCTGCCGTTCCTGCGCGCCGGAACGAGCGGCCCGTACCCGCCGACCGTGCGCATGCGCGCGGTCTCGACGAACAACGGCTACTACCTGCTCGGCCTCGACGGCTCGATCACGTCGTTCGGCACCGCGCGATTCTTCGGTTCGGCAGCACCCCGCGGTGCGGTCGACTTCATGTTGGCCCGCTGATTCGCCCGGTGCGTCAGCGCTTCGGACTCTTCCGCTTCGCGAGCTCGGGCACGACGTCGAGCGCGGTATCGCCCAACAAGTAGCGCGGACCCTGGCCGAGTACGCGCGCCCGATCGTCGGGGTTGTACAAGCGGCACGCGTGCAAGGAGAGGCAACCGCAACCGATGCACGAGGACAGGTCGTCGCGCACCGATTCGAGCAGCCGGATCCGCTCGTCGAGACGCGACTTCCACGCCCGAGACAACCGAGCCCAATCGGCCGCGGTCGGCGTACGTTCGTCGGGAAGCGTTCCGAGCGCCTCGCGGATCTCGTCGAGTGTGAGCCCGACCCGCTGCGCGACGCGAATGAAGGCGACGCGCCGCAACGTGTCGCGCGGAAACCGGCGTTGGCCGCCCGGCGAGCGCTCGGAGAACAGCATCCGCTCGCCCTCGTAGAAGCGCAGCGCCGAGACCGCGATCCCGGTGCGCTCGGCGACTTCACCGATCGAGAGGAACTCCGCGGCGGTCACGTCCGAAGAATAGCTTGACCTCAAGTGAGCTTGAGGTCGTACCGTCACCGCATGCACCTCTTGCAGACAACCGCGCCCGCCCCCGACCTCGATCCCGACGACATCGCGAACGAATACGCCGGGCGCGGCTACCGCGCCCTGAGCGACGACCACTTGTTCGACGTAGCCGCGCGCCTGGTTGCGATGCCCAAGCGCGATCCCGCGAGCTCGTTCAGCCTGCACGCGCCGCTCGAACTGCTCGCGCGGCGGTCGCTGCTCGCCTACGTGGAACCCGCGCACCGCGAGCCGATACGCGAACGCCTGCTGTGGGTCGCGGCCAAGTATCACCGCGAGGCCGAGGCGGCCGAGCGCGGCACCGGCCCGGGCGTTCGAGTCGGTCGCGGCCGCTCACGATGCGCTGCTGGGTGCACTGGAGGCTGGCGACCTGACCGCGGTCGACGCGGCCGCCGAGTGGTTGACCGACCATGCGTCGCCCGAGGCGATCATGGCGTTCGCGCCGGCGCTGATCGACAGCCTCGCGGCGGCCGGTCATGCGAGCATCTACTTCTCCCTGCTGACGCGCCACGCGCCCCGAGCCGATCGGCGCTCGCCCTGTTCCGGCCGCTCGTGCACGAAGTCGCGCGCCTGGCGGCGCTGCGGGTCGAGTGGACGCGGACGGGCGTCGAAGCCCACGCCGAACGCGACGGTGCCGACCTTGCGCGGGCGATGGCCGCAACGCCCCGGCTCGGGCTGCCCGGCAGCGACTTCATCTTCCCGATCGTGCATCAGGTCGACAATGGCGGGCTGGCGCGGGATGTGATCGGTTCGACGCTTCCGGACGACATCGACACTGCCAGCCGAGCGATCCTGCGAGTCGCCGCCCAATCGATGCTGCAGGACGACCCCGCGTCGACGCCGTACGGATGGACGCATTGCCTCACGTTGCCCCAGGCCGTTCTGGCGAACGCGGCGCGCCTCGACGATCCCCGCGTCGGAATCGCGATCGCGGCCACGTACGTCATCGGTTTCCGCGCCGCCGAGGGCCGGCACTACATCGAGGCAGACCATGTTCCCGAACCCGTGACCGTCGACGTGTTCGACGCGCTCGCGGCCGAACCGAACACCTGGGCCGCGGCCGTGTATCACGCTGTCCGACGCCGATCAGGCCGGCATCGTGCAGGCGCTCGCCGCGTTCGGCGGCGCACACGAAGACGCGCACGTGGCGAAATACACGCTCGCGTGCTTCGACGCCGCAGGTCGCGACCCGGCGGCCACCCGGCTGTACCTCGCCGCGGCCGCGTACCTGCAGTCGTGGTGGCGCAATCCGCCGACGCCGGAGTAAACGCCGGCACCCCCGTACTACGCCTTCAGGGCACCGAGATCCGCGGCGAGCAGCTCGGCGCGGCGTAGCCAGCCGGGCATGCCGATCGCCTCGAACTCTTTCGTAGCGGCCGCGAGCCGAGCGCGGGCCAACTCGAGATCGCCGGCCGCGCCCAGCCGGGAGTGCATGACGGCTTCATCGAAATCCACGACCGGCAACAACGCGCGCGCGTCGGTTTCGAGCAGCGCGACGCGAGACTCCTCGAACAACTGCGTGGCTTCGTCCACACGACCCCGCAACGCCATGACGCGCGCGAGCGAGAGCCGCATGTCGCACATCGGTGAACGGAAATCGGGTTCGAGCACGTCGCGGACCGCCCACTCCGCCTCGTCGAGATACTCATGACGGTCGGTGCACCAAAGGATCTCGACGAAATCGTGCACCATCGTGCCGTGCGCATACGGCGACACCCGGTAAGTCGTACGTATCGATTCGGAGATGCATTCGGCCGCCGTCGACAGGAGCTCCATTGCCTCGGTCGCCGCGCCCGCGTGCGCCAGGACTTTCGCCGGCCCGAGGATGAGCAGCGGGCTCGTGAATTCTTCGGTCAGCGTCTCCACGTCTGCACTCGTTGCCCGGCTCGTGCGCAGACGCGTGACGGTGTCGAGCGCGGCTTCGGTAAGAGTGGCGAATCGGTTGACGTAGTCCCAGTCGTCGTCACGCGCGCTCGCCAATAGATAGGCAGCAACCAGCAGACGCTCTTCGGCGAGCGTCGCCGTCGCCTCGGGCAGATCGACAGCAAGGACTCCGTCGAGCACTCCGCGGGCCGCGTCGAGCTCACCGAGGGCCGTGTGCGCCATCGCCGCATACGACCGGTTCTGCGCCCACAAAAGAAGCTGGCCGTCCCGCCGCATCCGATCCGCCTCGGCATCGAGTGCTACGAGCGCCGGTCGCAGATCGCCGGCTGCATAGAGCTGCGCAGAAGGCCAGTCGCGAATCCGCCGCACGGCGGCGCGATCCGCGGCACGCGGTCATCACGGCGCTCGAGAGATTGAGTCGCCGCGTCTCGAGCAGAATCTCGCTTGCCCGAATGAAATCGGGATCCGATCGCGGCGAAGCTCCGGGCGCGGTTCCGAAGGGGCGCGCCATCTCCATGTACATCACGAACAGCGCAGCCCACGTCTCGTCCCGCCGATCACCGCAATAGCTCACGCACTTCTCGAAGAACTGCGGGTCGTAACCGGTCATGCCGGTGTAGATCGCCTCGACCGCGGCGAGTCCGTACTCCGCGGCGCGTTCGGACCCGTGGACGCGGGCAATCAGATCGATGGCTCGATCCATCGTTTCGACCACATGGCCGTCGTCGTTCGCCGCACGCGCGAGGTTGCAGCCGAGCCGGCCGAGCACGTCGGGGTAGTTCGCGTCGTCAGGGTGCATCAGATCGAGCGCGACGCGCAGATACGCAGCCGCTTCCTGATTCGCGCCGGTCGCCTCCGCGTGCGTTGCCGCAATCAGCGCAGGCTCGACGCCCTGCTCCGACCCGGGTAGCGAGGCACTGCGGTGAAAGTGCGCGGCAATCTCGCCCGCACGCGTGGGATCCAACGGCATGCGCGCCGTCTCCAGCAACGCTTCCGCGGCGCGCCGGTGGGCGCGCACGAGCCGCGATGGATTCAGCGCGGCCGCCAGCGCCTGTCGGGCCAGCGTGTGCGTGAAGCGGTAGGCATCGAGTCGCTCCGACGGGTCGACGAGTTGCGAGTCGAGCGCGCTGTCGAGCGCGTCGAGCGCGTCGTCCTCACTCAGTCCGGCGACCATGGCCACGACCGCGAACTCGAAGTCGCCGTCGAACACCGCGGCGGTTCGCAGGAACCGCTGGGCCACCTCGGGAAGTCGGGCGACGCGGTGATCGACTACATCCAGGACCGTTGCAGGTACGGAGAAGTTCTCCGGTACCGAGCCGGAGCCACGGAGCTCCGATTGCAGTTGGCTCAGCACCTGTTGGACGAAGAACGGGTTGCCGCCGGTGTCGTCGGCGACCGCGGCGAGGATCTCGGGCGACAGGTCTGCTCCCAGCATCGAGTGCGCGAGCTCGGCGACGTCGCGCGCGCTCAGTCCGCGCAGCCGGACGCGTTCGTAGTCGGTCTCCCGCGGCAACGTGCCGAGGACATCCGCCAAGGGATGGCTCGAGCCGACCTCGCCGTCGCGGAACGTACCGAGGATGAGCACGCGATGCGACGACGCGGCGCGTGCCACGTAGCGCAAGAGTGCGATCGTCGCTTCGTCGGCCCAATGCAGATCGTCGAGCACCACGAGCAGCGGCGCGGATTCAGCCAGGCTCGCAAAGAACCCCGACACCGCGGCGAACACGCGTACCCGCTGCTCACCCGCGTCGGCCTGATCGGTCTTCTGGGCAACCGGAAGGTCGGGTTCGAAAGGGAAGTCCTCCCGCAAGAGGAGTTGGCCGAGCACCGGCGCCCATGAACGCAATGCGAGGTCGAAGGTCTCGCCGGACGACTCGACGTAACTCGTGATCGCGTCGGCGAACGGCCCGTACGGGCGCGCCCACGGGCCGTCCATGCAGCGACCCCACAACACCTGAACGCCGTCGCGTCGCGCCGTAGCGGTGACGCGCGTCGCGGTACGCGTTTTGCCGATGCCCGGCTCGCCGATGAGCATCACGACGCCGCCCCGCGCGTTGGTGCGCAGCCGTTCGATGCGCCGGCCGAGACGGTCCACCTCACCGTTGCGCCCGACGAACAGCGACTCCTCCGCGGCGCGCGCCTCGGCCTTCAGCGGCGGGAACTCGGCCCGCAGATCGGGATGCGCGAGCTGATAGATGCGCTCGGGCTGACCGAGATCGCGCAAGCGGTGCTCGCCGAGATCGACCAGCGACGCACCGCTCGGGAGCTCGAGGTCACCGCCCGCGACGGCCGCCGCGGACAGCAGGACCTGGCCCCCGTACCCTGCGGCATGCAGGCGCGCGGCGCGGTTGAGTGTGGGGCCGAAGTAGTCGCCGTCGCCGCGGTACGCGGAACCCACATGAATGCCCATGCGCACCGCGACGCCGCCGACCGCGGACCAGTCGGCGTCGGCGAGCGCGAGCTGTGCGGCCAGCGCGGCTTCGATCGCGTCGCCCGCGGTAGGGAAGGTGACCGCGAACGAGTCTCCCGCGGTGGTGAACACGCGCCCGCCCCGCGCCTCGAACTCCGTGCGCAGGATGCGGTCGTGTTCAGCCAGCGCGGCGTTCATCACTTCGGGTTCGGCTTCCCATCGCCGCGTCGAACCTTCCATGTCGGAGAAAAGGAATGCGGCGTGCACCGCGCTCGACTCTCCGACGGAATCGCTTGACGGCCGCGGCGGAACGAGAGCCGCGGCCGTCGGGGCCGGCACCAACAAGGCCGGATCCTGCTCGAGGATCTGGTGCTCGAGTTGCGTCAACGCCGGGCTCGGATCGATCCCGAGCGTCTCGGTGAGATGTTCTCGCAGCACGGAGTACGCGCGTAGGGCTTCGGCCTGCCGATCGCCGCGATAGAGGCCGGTCATCAGCTGCGCCCAGAACCGCTCCCGTAACGGATACTGCGCGACGAGCGACTGCAGCTCCGGGACCACCGCACCGTGGTTGCCGAGCTCCAGGTCGCTGTCGATGCGCTCCTCCAGTGCCGCGAGCCGGAGGTGCTCGAGCCGAGTGGCCTCCGCCGCGAGTGCGGGCACGTCGGGGAACTCCGCCAGTGGTGTTCCGCGCCAGAGCGCGAGCGCGTTCGCGAGTCGTTCGCGGCGCGACTCCGACGATGATTCCCGCCGGGCCTCGTCGATCAGGTCGGCGAACCGCAGCGCGTCGATCTGCTCGGGGGCGAGCGCGAGGGCGTAGCCGCTCGGTTGCGTCTCAACGACGTCCGCGCCGAGAAGTTTGCGTAGTTGGTACACGTAAGTCTGAAGATTCTGTCCGGAAGCTTCGGTCGCGCGATCGCCCCACAACGCTTCGACGAGGCGCTCGATGCCGACCGCGTGCGGCGCGCCGACCGCGAGCATCGTCAGGAGCAGCCGCCGCTTCGCACCGCTGACATTGACCGTGCGCGCGTCGTCCGACACTTCGAGCGGGCCGAGTATCCGAATCTCCAACGCGCGCCTTCCCGATCGGTCGCGGCCTCTCACCGCCGGGCAATCGTAAGCTCTGCGCTCGGCACGGAGACAGTGTGAGCGGGGCGACACCAGCGTGACACCAGCACGGCACCAGCGCCGCGGCGCACCCTTCTTCCAGTCGGCCTCGACCAATGAGGCCACCGGTAGGAAGGGGCGCGCATGAACGCTGCTCGAGCGGGTCGAAGGGGTGCCGTACCGGCGCTGGCCGCGTTGCTCGGTGTCGTAGTGCTCGGGGCGTGTGGGAGCGGGTCGAGCTCGTCGGCACCCGCACCACCGACGAAGACGAGTCCGGCGGGTTCGGTCGATCCGCGCACTGCGGTGGCGACGTCAGCGGTTACCGGCGACGCGGGCGCGTGCCCGCTCGGCGCACTCGCGAACGCGACCGCTCCGGTGAAGCTGACGTTCTGGTACGCCGACGGCGGGGTCGCGGGCGACACGCTCACCACGCTGGTGGCGAAATACAACGCGTCGCAGGCGAAGATCCACGTCGACGCGGTGCAAGATCCCGAGGGCGACCTCAAGTTCATAGCGGGGCTGCGCAGCGGTCGGCTGCCCGACCTCCTGCAGACCGACGGGATCTCGTTCATCCAACGCGCCGAAGACAGCGGCGCGGTTCTTCCCATCGGCGACTGCGTCCTCGCCGATCACGCCGACACATCTGACTTCCTGCCCCGCGCCATCTCCGCGTATTCGGTGAACGGCGCGCTGTGGGCGATGCCGTACGAACAGAACGAGACGGTCCTCTATTACAACCGCGACGCGTTCACCGCCGCCGGGCTCGACCCCGAACGACCGCCGAAGACGATCGACGAGCTCGAAACCGACGCGAAGGCGATCATGGCCGCGAAGTTCACGCCCCACGGAGTGAGCTGGGAGGCGAACAACACGACTCTGTCGGCACTGTTCTCGCGTTCCGGTCAGACCGTCGTCGACCACGACAACGGTCGTGTCGGCCGGGCGACGCAGCTGACCATCGACAATCCGCTGGGCCGGGAAGCGTTCACGAAGCTGCACGAGATGGTCGGCAACGGCACCGCGACACTCGTCGGCGACGACACCACTGCACTGCTGGCCATGGGCAACCGCGACACCGCGATGGTCGTCGGGCCGCCCTCGTCCGAGCTCGGTGACGTGCTCGACGCGATGAAGAAGCAGCACTTCGCCGGCGTCGACGTGGGCATCGCTCCCCTGCCCAAGCTGCAGGCATCGAGCACAGGCGGCTCGAACTTCCGGGGCTCACCGCTTTTCTTGACCAAGGGCAAGAACCCGGTCCAGGTCGAGGCCGCCTACCGGTTCGCGCTCTGGATGAGTGAGCCCGCGGAGCAGGCCGAACTCCACATGCGCACGGGCACGGTTCCGGTGCGCGCGTCGGTGGCCGAGCTCCCGGCGGTCAAAGCGTTGTGGGCGCGCGAGCCGTTGTTCCGGGTCGCGTACGACGACCTCTCGACCAAAGGGACGCCGCCCGGTGGCGGCGCGGCCGTGTACGGCCCCACGCGTGAGCTCGCAACCGACATCACCAATCAATGGAATGCCGGCGCGGCCCCGGGTGGCGATCCCGAGGCGGCGCTGGCCCGGGCGGTGCAGAAATCCGATGCCGACCTCGCGGAGTACGCGGAGGAAGTCGGAGCGGGAGGGTGAGTGGCGAGAACACAACCGACGACCCCACGCACGACCACCGCACCGCCCTCGCCCAGTCGGCGATGTTCGCGGCGGTATCGGTCGAGGAGGTCGACGCGATCGCTGCACTCGGCTGCGAGATCGAGGTCGACGCCGGGCGCGTGCTCGTGCGCGCGGGTGAAGTCACGCCCGACGTCGCGATTGTCCTCGAAGGTCGTGCAGTTGTCGTCCAGACCGACGGTAAGCCGGTCCCGGATCAGGGCGAGCTCGGGCGCGGAGACGTCGTCGGCATCCCGACCGCGGACGCGGTCGAGCCGCACTCGATCGAGGCGCTGTCGGCGATGCGTCTCCTCGTGATCTCGCGCTCGCGGTTGGCCGAGCGGGAACGGCCGGGAGCGTGAGCCAACGCGGCCGGGTCCGGTTGAACGGCGTGACCGCGCGCTTCGGTACGACAGTCGCGGTCGATGGCCTCGATCTCGACGTCGAGCCGGGCGAGTTCCTCGTGCTCCTCGGGCCTTCCGGTTGCGGCAAGACCACGGTGCTGCGGATCATTGCCGGCCTCGAGGAACCGACGGCGGGCGAGGTCTTCGTCGGGGGCCGCTCGATGCACGATGTCGACCCCAAGGCGCGCGACGTCGCGATGGTCTTCCAGAACTACGCGCTGTATCCGCATCTGACGGTCCGCGACAACATCGCGTTCCCCTTACGGAAGCGGCGCGTCGCCAGAGCTGAACGCGACGAGAAGGTCACGGAGGTGGCGCGCAGCGTCGGGTTGACGGAACTCCTCGACCGCAAGCCTGCACAACTCTCCGGTGGAGAGCGGCAACGCGTCGCGCTGGCCCGCGCCATCGTGCGCGACCCGCAGGTATTCCTGATGGACGAGCCGTTGTCGAACCTCGACGGGCCGTTGCGCACCGCGGCGCGCGCCGAGTTGACCGCACTGCACCGCCGGCTCGGCGCGACGTTCGTCTTCGTCACCCACGATCAGATCGAAGCGCTCACGATGGGTGATCGGGTCGCGGTGATCAACCGCGGTCGCGTACAACAGATCGGACCACCGGCCGTCGTGTACGACCGCCCCGCGAACACGTTCGTCGCGGAGTTCCTTGGGAGCCCCTGTATGAACCTGCTTCCCGGGCGGATCGAGTCCGACGGCGCAACCTCGCATGTAGTCGTCGGCGGTTGCACCCTGCCGATGCCGATCGACGTCCCGACCGACACCGCGGGCGACGTCGTGTTCGGCGTGCGGCCGGAGCACCTCGCGCTTGCGCCGCTCGGTGCAGGTGAGATCCAGGCCGCAGTGGTCGCGATCGAGTCGCACGGCCACGACCGCATCCTCCGCGGCACGACGAATGACCATCCGGTCGTAGCGCGGATCGCCTCGGATGACCCGACGCCGGCGATCGGCGAGAACGTCGACCTTCGCGTGTGCGCAGCCGACGCGCACCTCTTCCGTGCCGATACGGGGCTCCGCATCGAGGCCGGGACCGCGTGAGGCGGCGCCGCCGACTGCGCGAGTGGATGTGGGCCGCGCTGTTCCTTGCGCCTTCGCTCGCGGTGTTCGCGACCTTCGTGTACTACCCACTGGTGAAGACCGCGCAGTTGAGTCTGTACCGGGTCAACCTGTTCGGGCGCGGCCGGACATACGTCGGTCTCTCTCAGCTGACCAACACGGCAACGTCCGCCGAGTTCCGGCACAGTCTCGGGCGCAGCGTCCTGCTCGTACTGATGACGGTGCCCGCCGGCCTCGTGATCGGTGTCGTTCTGGCGCTGCTCGCGAACCGGCCCGGGCGCGGCATCCGTGTGTTCCGCACGATCTTCTCCTCGACGATCGCCACTTCAGTCGCGGTCGCGTCAGTCATGTTCCTCACGTTGCTGAACCCGTCGACCGGTTGGCTGCGCTACGGGCTCACCAAACTCGGTGCGCTCGGTCCGGGCAACACGATCGACGTGTTCCACGACCCGCGGTGGGCGCTTCCCGCGGTGTCGGCGACCATCCTCTGGTCGACCCTCGGCGCAACGTTCGTCATCGTGCTCGCCGCGCTGCAATCGATCCCCGAGGAGTTGCACGAGGCTGCTCGTCTCGACGGCGCCGGCCCGGTCGCGCGCTTCTGGGGCGTGACGCTGCCGTTGTTGTCGCCGACGCTGCTCTTCCTCGGGGTCATCGGTGTGACGTCGGCCCTGCTGTCGTTCGGGGAGATCGACATCCTGACCCAGGGCGGACCGAACGGGCACACGAACGTCGTCGCGTACTCGCTGTATCAAACGGCCTTCGTCGATTTCAACCAAGGCAAGGCCGCAGCCATGTCGATGTTGTTGTTCGCGTTCGTCGCGGTGTTGGCGATCGCGCAGTTGACGCTGCTCCGCAAGCGGGTGCATGTCGATGGGTAGGCGCGCACGCATCGTCGGCCGCTACGCGCTCCTCGTCGGTGCCGCGATCGTCATCGTGTTTCCCGTGTACGTGACGGTCGTGAACTCGGTGCTCCCCGGCGTGCGCTTCTTCCACTATCCGCCGGACCTGTTTCCCGTACACGCCACCTTCGAGCCGTACCGGGTGGCGTGGAGGGAGGCGCACCTCGCGTGCTACCTCGTCAACAGCGCGTTGGTCGCGTCGAGTATCACGGTCGCCCAACTGGCAACGTCGATCCTGGCCGCGTACGCGTTCACGTTCATCCGCTTCCCGCTGCGGGGCGTGATCTTCGGCGTGTTCCTCGCGACGACGATGGTGCCCTTCGAGGCGATCCTGTTGCCGAACTACGACACGATGGTCTCGCTGCACTGGATCAACAGTTACCAAGCGCTGATCGTGCCGTTCCTGGCGACCGGCCTCGGTACGTTCCTGCTCCGCCAGGGCTTCCGCACGGTGCCGCACGAGCTGGCCGACGCAGCCGCGCTCGACGGTTACGGCCATCCCGGTTTCCTGGCGCGCGTCGTGGTTCCGCTGAGCCGACCGGTCATCGCCGCGCTGGCCGTGTTTTCGTTCCTGGGTGCGTGGAGTCAGTACCTGTGGCCGCTGCTCGTCACCGACACGACCGCGCACCGCACCGTGCAGATCGGGTTGAAGGCGCTCGTGTCCGAGCAGGCGACGACCCTCAACGTTCGTTCTGCGGGCACGGTCATCGCGGCGCTGCCGATCTTCGCCGTGCTCATCCTCTTCGAACGCCACATCGTCCGGGGCCTCACCGCCGGCGCAGTCAAGGGTTGAGGCTTGCCAACCACTGGGGGAACCACGTAACATACTGAGTATGCTACTTCGTGAGTACCAGCTGTGAGTGTCCGCCACGCCTTGCTGGCGTTGTTGAGTGACGGGCCGAAGTACGGGATGCAGCTCCGCCAGGAGTTCGAGGACCGAACCGGCGAGGTGTGGCCGCTGAACGTCGGGCAGGTGTACACGACGCTGCAGCGGCTGGAGCGCGACGGGCTCGTCGAGTCCGATGACGACGGCAACAGCGACGGCGACGAGGGCCCGCAGCGCGGCTTTCGGATCACGACCGAGGGCGCGGCGGAGCTCGCGACCTGGTTGCGCACACCGCCCGACATGACGTCGCCGCCGCGCGACGAGTTGGTCATCAAGGTCTTGGTCGCGCTGCAGTCTGCCCGGTGTCGACGTGCGCGACGTGGTGCAGGTGCACCGGCGTTACGTCGTGGAGCTCATGCAGCAGTGGACGCGCCTGAAGGACGACGCGGCCGAGCACGAGATCGGCTTCTTGTTGGCCGTCGACGCCGAGCTGTTCCGGCTCGACTCGGTGATCCGTTGGCTCGACGCGGCCGACGGCCGGCTGGCGCGGCTCGCGGCGGATCCGCCCGGCGCCGCCCGGGCCCGAGTTGGCGCCGCGGTTGCGGCGAAGGTCAGGGGTGCGGCGATGAGCGCGCTCGAGCTGCGCGGACGTGTCCAAGGTGTACGGCGAAGGCGCCAACGAGGTGCACGCGTTGCGAGGCGTCGACCTCTCGGTCGAAGCGGGTGCGCTCGTCGCGGTGATGGGACCGAGCGGTTCGGGCAAGAGCACGCTGTTGACGATCGCGGGAAGCCTCGAGGTTCCGTCGCACGGTGAGGTTGTGATCGACGGCGTCACCGTGTCGGCGATGTCGCGCAATGACCGGGCCCGTCTGCGGCGCCGATCGATCGGCTACGTGTTCCAGGACTTCAATCTGTTGGCCGGCTTGAGCGCGTTGGAGAACGTCTGCCTGCCGATGGAGCTCGACGGCATCGCGGCGCGGCAAAGCGCGTGTCGCCGGGATGGCAGCGCTCGAGGAGCTCGGGCTCACGCGACCGCGCGTTCGAGCTTTCCCGATGAGCTCTCGGGTGGAGAACGACAACGGGTCGCGATCGCGCGCGCGGTGGTCGGGGATCGGCACCTGCTGCTGGCGGACGAGCCGTCGGGTGCACTCGATTCCGCCAACGCCGAGTCGGTGATCCGGCTCATCCGCGCCGCGTGTCAGCGCGGCGTCGCCGGGCGTTGTGGTTACCCACGACGCGCAACTGGCGTCGTGGGCCGACCGGGTCGTGTTCCTTCGCGACGGGCGCGTCGTCGATCAGACGATGCCGCCGGCCGGACCGGAGTCGCTGCTCGCGCCGGAAGCGAAGTCGTGAGCCTGGCGCTCGAGGAGCGACCGCGGGAGCTGGAGATCCACGAGCTCCGGCGGCGGGCCGGCGCGACGGGCGATCTTCCGTTGGTCGTGGCGACTGTTCCGGCGCGAGTGGCGCCAGCAGGTGCTCGTGGTGGCGCTGATGGTGTTCGCGGTCGCGGCGACGACCGTCGGAGTGGCGCTCGTCTACAACGCGGGACTTCCGCTCGACTCCGCGATGGGGACGGCGACGGCTTCGATGACGTTCGTCGGGGCCGACCGCGCGGATGTCGCGGCGGCGCAACGTGCCTTCGGCGCGGTCGAGGAGATCGACCACCAGAGCATCGCGATCCCGGGAACCCTGCAACGCGGTCGATCTCCGCGCCCAGGACCCGAACGGCACGTACGGGCATCCGACTCTGCGGCTCGTCGCCGGGCGATTCCCGACCGGCCCCGACGACATCGCGATGACCGACGATGCCGCGACGACCTTCAACGTGCACATCGGCGATCCGTTCGTCGCGAACGGCGTGACTCGCCACGTCGTCGGACTGGTCGAGAATCCGTTGGATCTCAACGACGAGTTCGCGCTCGTCGCGCCGGGCCAGGCCAACCCGCCGCAGCAGGTGACGCTCCTGTTCGACGCGTCCGAACCGGCAGAGTCGACGCGTTCCGCCCGACCGGCGACACGGTGGGCATCGGTACCCGCTCGATCCCGAACAAGACCGCCACCGCGATGGTCGTCCTCGCGCTCGAGACGATCGGTCTCCTCTTCGTCGGCCTCGTCGCGGCCGCGGGTTTCGCGGTCATGGCGCAGCGCCGGCTCCGCGCGCTCGGAATGCTCGGCGCGCTCGGCGCGACCGATCGTCAGGTTCGCCTCGCGATGATCGCCAACGGCGCGGTCGTCGGCGCCGTCGGCGCGGTCGCAGGCGCAGCATTGGGTCTCGCCACATGGGTCGCGCTCGCGCCCCGCTTCGAGAGCCTCGTCGATCACCGCGTCGATCGATTCCATCTGCAGTGGTGGGCGATCGTGGCGGCGATGGTCCTCGCGGTCGCGACGGCCGTAGTCGCGGCGTGGTGGCCGGCGCGCGCCGCGGCGCGAGCGTCGATCGTCGCCGCGCTGTCGGGCCGGCCGTCGCCCCCCAAACCCGCGCATCGGTTTCGCCGGTGCCGGCAGTCGCGCTGTTGGCCATCGGGTTCGGCTGCCTCGCGTTCGCACATCCCGACGTCGGAGCGACCAAGTCCGCTGCTCGTCATCGGCGGCACGATTGCGACCACGTTCGGGATGTTGTTCGTCGGGCCGCTCTTCATTCGCGGCCTGGCCGCGCTCGGTCGGCGCGCACCGATCGCATTGCGGCTCGCGCTGCGCGACCTCGCGCGTTACCAGGCCCGATCGGCGGCGGCGCTCGGCGCCATCAGCCTTGCGCTTGCCATCGCGGCAACCGTCGCGATCAGCGCGGCAGCGGCTGCGATTCCCCCGGCCGAACCCAATCTCGCGAACAACCAAATCGTCGTCTCCTTGGCTTCCGACAACGGCCCACCCGGCAACGGTTCGGTTGCGGTAACCCCACCGACGGCCGCCGACCTGCAATCGCTGCAGACGCGCGTCGACTCGCTCGGCGCGGAACTGCACGCGCGGACCGTCGTGCCGCTCGGCGCGGCGGTCGATGCGAGTTCTCCGGCCATCTCGGCGGCCGGCAGCCTGCCCGGCGACACCGCCATGTTGGGTCAGATCACGACCGTGAACCACGCAGGGAAGACGGGCTTCAAGATCACGGGCGTGATCCCGCTCTATGTCGCGACTCCCGCATTGCTGGCGCACTACGGAATCGATCCGAGCGCGATCAACCCGAACACCGACATCATCACCGGTCGGACCGATCTCGCGAGCTATTCGGTCATCGCACCCCGCGGTGATCCGACTCCGTGTGATTCGTCGCAACCCAAGTGTCAGGTGAACGGTGCCAAGCCGGGTCCCGGCGGCGGCGGCGTGCAAAAGGGCCCCGACCATTGGCGGCCCACGATCCAAACCATGAAGCTCCCGAAGTACACGTCCGCGCCCGACACGATGCTGACCGCGCACGCGCTCCAGGAGTTCGGACTCAAGTCGGTCGCGGCCGGCTGGTTCATCCAGACGCCGTCCGCCCTCACCACCGACCAGATCAACACCGCCCGCCACACCGCGGCCGCGGCGGGGATCACCGTGGAGACGAGCGAGAAGCAGGCATCAAATGCGGGACTGCGCAACGGCGCGACGGCGGTCGGCCTGCTCGTTGCCCTCGGTGTGCTCGCGATGACAGTCGGCCTCATTCGCAGTGAGACCGCGAACGAGCTCCGCACGCTCACCGCAACCGGCGCGACCAGCACAACGCGCCGCACCATCACCGGCGCGACCGCGGGTGCGCTGGCATTTCTCGGCGCGCTGCTCGGCACCGGCGGCGCGTACCTCGCGCTGCTCGCGTGGCATCGAGGCGATCTGCATCCGCTCACGCAGGTCCCGTATCTCGACCTCGTGATCATCATCGTGGGCCTGCCGATCATCGCCATTGCCGCGGGCTGGTTGCTCGCGGGACGGGAACCGACGGCGATCTCGCACCAGCCGCTCGAATAATCGATCACGCGTATCGGGCGCACGTAGTGGTGCGGTCGGCGGCGCGTGCACTAGAAACCCACGAATGGCCGTTCTCGATACCGGTAATCCGGCGCTGAACGAAAAGGTCGCCCGCGAGTATCTCGTCGCGCCGCGCGAAGCCACCGCGACGATGACCGTCGCGGGAACGGCGATCAAGACGTTCGTGCTGTTGGTTTTTCTCGCGGGCGGCGGCGCGTGGGGTTGGTCGTCGGCCACGAAATCGATCCCCGGCGACATCGGCCAGGGCTACGGGAACACGACGGTCACGATTCCCGGCGGCTTCTGGCTCGCTTCCATCGCCGCGTTCCTCGTCGCGATGTTCATCATCTTCAACCCGCGGCGCGCCGCGCTGCTCGGCATCGTGTACGCGGTGCTGCAGGGCTATTGCCTCGGTGCGATCTCGGCCGCATTCAACGCGCAGACCGAGGGCATCGTGAGCGCCGCCGTTCTGGCAACGGTGAGCGTGTTCGTCGTCGCGCTGTTCCTTTACGTAACGCGCATCGTGCGCCCGACGCAGAAGATGGCGTTCGCGGTCACCGCGGGACTGGGCGGACTGATCCTGCTCTACCTCTTCGTGTCGATCGTCTCGATCTTCAACTGGGAGTGGCTGTACAGCGATCAGTTCCGCACGATCGGCGTGGTCGTGAGCGTGATCGCGATCGTCCTCGCGGCCCTGAGCCTCACGCTCGACTTCGGAACGATCGAGGCCGGCGTCGAGGCCGGCGCCCCGAAGTACATGGAGTGGTACTGCGGCTACGGCCTACTGGTCACCCTGATCTGGCTCTACGTGACCATCCTGCGCCTGCTGGCTCTTCTGACGCGCAACCGCTGAGCGCAGGTGCGCGTGCGCACAGGAGCCGTAAATGTGGTGGAGACGATGGGACTCGAACCCACGACCCCCTGCTTGCAAAGCAGGTGCTCTAGCCAGCTGAGCTACGTCCCCGGGAGAACCCTGGGACGGGCATTCTACGCCCGGGACCGGCCGGCACTCCCGATCACGGCCGCTTCGGCTTGGGCCTCGTCGTCGGGGTCACGGTGTCGGTCAGCATCGTCTGGATCGTCCCCACGAACACATTCCCCGAGACCGTCACTGCGTCGGTCGCCCGCAGCTCCACGCCCGCCAGCTGCGCCGCCGGCGACACCGTCAGCCGGTTCCCCCGAATCGTCACGCCCCGCACGTTCACGAACAGGAACGCACCCTTCGCGTCCTCGTCGCTCACCGCGCCGGTCGTGCGCAGCACATTGTCTTCGAACGTGAATGGCCCCCGCTTGCCGAACGCGGGTCCGGCCACCAAAACCAGCGCGCCGCTCGGACCCGCCATCACGTTGTGCGACGCGACCACGGAGCCGATGTTGATCCCCGAACCCTTCACCGCCAACCAGTAGTTCCGCACCGGGCCCGACGTGTTGTGCTCGATGTCGATGTGCTTCACCTCCTCCGGCCGCGTGTTCGGCTCGAGGTCGATCATCGAACGGCGTACGTAACCGATCGTGTTGTTCGTGATCGTCACGTTGTCACCGTCGGTAACGGAGATCCCCTGCCGGCCGCTGCGCTCGAAATGCGAGTCGGTCACCGTCACGGCGGTACTCGGCGCGCCGGCCGTACCGCCGATATATACGAAGTCGCCGTAGGTGTCGTACGCCTGCACGTTCCGCAGCGTGACCGTGGTGTCGGAGAGCAGCGAAAACGCGTGCTGCGCCTCGAGACTCACTTGGTACGCGTCGTCGGCGAGCCCGGCGTGCGGGTTCGCGCCGCGCACGATCAAATCCTCGACGACGATGTCGCGACTGCGCACGATGTTCAGCTGCGCGCGTCCCCGCTTCGCCAACCGACCACCGGTTCCCGCGGTGAACGCGCGCAACGTCGCGCCGTTGCCCTCGAGGACGAGGTGCTGACGGCCGTCGAGTTTCAACGTCTCTTCGATGCGATAACAGGCACCGTTGCCGAACGAAACCACGACGTGATCGGGCAGGCCGTCGAACCACGCCTGTAGCGCGGGCGCCACGTCAGTCGAACAGTCGGCCGCGATGCCGGTCGGCACGGAGAAGGTGCGGCCGCCGCCATCCGGCCGCGAGAACGGCGCAATCGTGGTCGTCGGTCGGCGCCGCGGCCGCGTCGACGAGGACGAGCTCGGTGCCGTGGACGAAGTCGGGCCGGGAACCGCGCGGTGGGAACTGTGCGAACACGCGGCCGCCCCGGCCAGGAGCACAATCGCCAACCCCACCGCGCGCCGCCAAACCACCGGGCAAACCACCGGGCGAACCTAGCGACGCCCGCGCAGTCAGGGGCAGCGGCACCGGACGCGCCTCACGGAAAGGGGGTGGGGGTTATCCCATGAGGCACGTCCGGCGTTTGCGCCGTGGCGCCACGTTGACAGCCGACCCTTTCGCAACGGTTTCACTCGCGCCGACCGGTCGCGGGACGCAGTGCGCGCCCCGCGACCGTCGACGAAAGGATCACGTACCTGCGGCAAACCCGCCAAGGTAGGAGAGCACCCGGGTGCTCAGGTAACCGTCCCAGTACTCGGTGAGCGCATCGATCTTGTCGGAAGCGTCGCCCTCACGATCGATGCCGGCAATCTCGTTGTCGGCCACCGCGATCGTCGGATTCACCTTGTTCGTCTGCAGGAGCCCGACGCCGCTGGCGAGTTGCCCCTGGGCGAGCCCGATGGCCGCCGTGAACGCGGCGTCGTTCGAGATGCCGGTCACGTCGAGCGTGCTCGGGTCGACCGTACCGAGCGAGTAGTACTTCGCGATCAGGCCTGCGGTGCGGTTGTAGAGCGTGATCGCACCACCGAGCTCGGCGTAGTCGCTCGAGGCGGCGGCCGTCCCGAAGTAGTGCGTCAGCTCACCCATGACGCCGAGACCCGACACCGACAACCCGTAGTTCAGGTCCTCGGTCTCGAACGACCGCTTCAGGCTGTTCTCGCTGACGTTCTGCTGATCGGCGGCCGGAGCTATCACGACCGTCTCGAACGCATTGAGGTTGGCTTCACCCGCGCGCCGGAAGAACTCGGCCACGTCGTGCGTGTCGACCTTCGGTCCGAGCACCGCGCCGCCGAGATCACGGCCGACGTCGAGCACGTCGGATGCCTCGGACACGAGCGACCCGGCGAGCTCGTAGAAGACCGCGCCTTCGGTGACCTGAGTGATCTGGTCGTCGAGCGACAAGCCTGCCGTCGAGTCGAGCAGGTTCGCGCCGAATACCGAGAGGCTCACCGCGTCGACCGCGTCGCCGTACGCCGCCACAAGTGCCGCGGAGTCGCTGACGGTTCGCGGTTGGAACGTCTTCAGCGAGTCGATGAGACCGGCGACCGAACCCGAGATCGACTGACTCGCCTTGATCTTCGCCACGAACGGCCGCACACCCTGCGTCAGGAGCACTTGCAATTGCTGACCGGTCGCGGTTGCCGCGTTGGCGTACGCGGCGGCCTCAACCGCCTTGCTGAACGCCCCGGCCTGTAGCCCTTCGTTACTCAGCTTCGTCGCTTCCGCGTGCGCGGCCGACGCGTCGTGCTCGATCGCGGAGAGATCCGACTTGATCGGAGCCGCGAGGGCCACGAAGTCGTTGACGGAGCTCGCGTACTTCGAGTTCCAGGTCTCGACCTTGGCCTTGAGCTTCTGGTACGTCGGCTCGTCGAGCGCCACGTTGGTTGCGGCCTGCGGGCGGGGCAGGTCCTTACCCGTGAACGCCTTGTACGCGTCGTAGATGTCGCTGACCTCGGTGACCGCGATTCCCTTCGCCTGGCCCGCGGCCACCACGTCGACGAGCGTGCCCGCGTCGTTCGCGCTGTTGCGCTGCCCGGTGGGGATCAACATGCGCGTCTTGTGCGCCGCGACGACGCCCTGGATCTTGTACGGGATACCGCCGACCGGCCCGATGGTGCCGTCAGGGTTGATCGTGCCCGTCATCGTGATGTCGGGCTCGAGTTTGTCGCCGCGCAACAACGAGAGCACGCCGATGGTCATCAACGCGCCGGCGCTCGGGCCGTCGATCTTGCCGGTGATGTCGAACTCGACATCGCGGTTCGACAGCGGCGAACCCGTCAACAACGTGGCGACGGTGACTGCGTCCCAGCCGGCCGCGTGCCACTGGTCGCCGGTACCGCCGACTTCGTCCTCGTTGAACCCGACGCGCAGCTTGCCGTCGGGCGAGGGCTCGATGCGGACGGTCACCGCTTCGGTGCCGCCGGTCGAGTGGCCGCTGCCGTCGGTCGAGACGAACAACGGGTTGATCGTCACGCTGCCGGTGCCGTTCGCGCCGGCCGCGGCCGTGGTTTTTGCGATCGTCGAACCCGTGGGGTTCGAACCCTTCTTCGAACTACTTCCGCAGGCGGCGGCGACCAATGCCAACGTGGCAACGACCGCGACGCCGCGAAAAATGCGCGCTTGCTTCATTCGGGACCCCCGCATCGACCTCAATGAGCACTGACGCGCCACCCGCCCAGTTGGTAGCGCGGCGTGAGCGTAGGCGCGTAACCCTCGCGAATTGCGCATCGAGGGACGCTCCGCCGGACGGCCCGACCGGCACTGGCGACCGATACGGCACGATCGGGGCTTGACGGGCTTGGAAGACTGACCGTGACCGAAACCTGTTCGCACCTCGACCACATCGAGCCCGTCGCGCCGAGCGGCGACGGCTGCGTCGAGTGCCTGCTCATCGGGCGGCCGCTGGCTGCACCTGCGCCGCTGCACCGAGTGCGGGCACATCGGCTGCTGCGACAACTCCCGAACAAGCACGCGACCGCGCACTTCCACGAGGTCGGGCACCCGATCATCCAGTCGTACGAACCCGGTGAGGATTGGTACTACTGCTACGTCGACGACCTCGCGTTCGAGCATCCGGGCGAGGGCCCGAGCCCGTCACACCCCTGATTGTCGCAGGCGGTGTCTGAGCCGGCGGTGTCTCGGCCGACGGGTTCTTGGCCGCGGAAGCCGGCGCCGAGGCGGGTTCGACCGGGAGTTGCCGCGGCCGATCGCGCTGCTCGTCGCCGTGGGCTTGAAGAACCGCCCGATGAGCGGGATGTCGAAGAACGACTCCGCGCGGGCCACCGCAATCGACGCGCTCAGCATGTGCTCGGGCGAGTCGTAGGCCGCGTAGCGCGGATGCCACTCCGGTTGGAACTTCTCGTTGAACGTCCAGAGCGATTCGATCTGCATCGAGTCGCCGACGCGCTCGAGGATCCACTTCTGCGCCGCGCTGCACGAGCCGGTCGCCGGCCTCGCTCGCGAGCACCGCGCGGAACGTCGCGAAGTTCGAGCGCGAGCCCGACCGAACCTTCGCTGGCGCAGATGGTCGATCGTCTTGGCGACGATGAACTCGGTGATGCCGTTCGGTACGCCCGGTGCTTCGCTGCGGCGCATGAGGTCGAGCGACCAGCCTTCGATCGCGCGCGCGGGCACGTACTGGCAGAAACCCGCGGGCTGGTCGTCGGCGTCGAGCGCGACCGCGAGCAGCAGCCCGCGATCCTCGGGCTCGAACACGCGCCCGAGCGTCATCGAGAAGCCGCGCTCGACGTCGCCGCGGCGGCTCTCGGTCATCGAGGCCGCGCAACTTCTCCTCGACGGCGGGCTCGAGCCGGGCCGGGTCGAAGAACTCGACGCGGTAACCCGCCTTCTCGACCCGGCCGACCGACTGGCGCAGGCTCTTGTTCTGCTTGCCGTCGAGGCTGAATCGCCGCACGTCGACGACGGCTTCGTCGCCGATGTAGAGGTCGTGCATGCCGCTCGCGCCGTACACGGGCAGCCAGTCCGCCGAGGCACCCATGACCGCGACGGGCCAACCGTGCTCGTCGGCAAACTCCCGGAACGCGCCCCACGACTCCGCCCGTTGACCCACGGGCCCGATCGGGTCCGGCGACACCGAGCGCGATGCCGTTGTGCACACGATACGCGACGAGCGTGTCGCGGAAACCGAACCACTCCTTGTCGTCGCGCAGCGCGAAGTACGACAGCGAGTCGGCGCCGTACTTCTCGACGATGAACCGCGCCCGTTCCCGCGACAACGGGCGGTACGACGACAACCGCGGCGATACCGCGGGCCGGAACAACAACCAGCAGAACGACAGCGCGATCCCGATGCCGACCGCGAGCAGCGCGGGCGAGACGAGTCTGGTCGATGCTCTTCGGCAACGCGGTCGAACTGCAGCCCGACGAGCCGTTCCGACGACCGCCTCGACGAACTCGCGGCAACGAGATGTCGGGGTGCGCGCAGCTCGACGCCGATCGTGCCGCCGACGATGGCAACCGCGATGCCGAGGGCCGCAGCCGCCGCCGCCCGCCGCCACGACGACGGGTTCGCGGGGGCGGTGAAATCGTCGCGGTGCGCGAGCAGGAAGATCGCGACCACCAGAACCCACGATCGCCTCTTCGATGTCGAGGCCCTTCGTGACGTTGCCTGCGATGCCGAGCGAGCAGGAGCACGTTCGCAAGGACCCACGCGTGCCGTTGCCCGCGGCGCACACCGCGCGCCAAGAAGATGAGCCCGATGCCGCAGATCGCGACGAGCGCGGCCGCGAACTCGGGTACCTCGATCGGCGCGAAGCGCTCGAGCGCGCGTCAGGCGGGACGCGATCGGCACCGTCACCGCCGACGCGAGGTTCAAGACGCCGGCGAAAGCGATGGCCGCGGCCGCGATCCGACGCGTTCGGCGGCGCACCGCCGTGGCGTCGCCGGCCGACGGCCAGGTGACCGTGCCCGGGTGCTCGGCGACCTCCGACGGCGGCCAGCACGGCCCGGCGGCGTTCACGCGACGCCATGCGCTCCAGCAGTGTGCGCTCGGGCAGGTCCCGGGCGCCGTGCCAGAGCCGGGCCCGGAGCTCGGAGCCGGCTTCGAGCTCGACCCACGAGCAGCGCAGGCGGGCCGCGTAGACCGACGGCAGACCGGCCCGGGTGTCGACCCGGTCGACCGTGCGCCCGGCCGTCCCGCAGTTGGCGTAGAAGGCACCGTTGCCGAGATCGGTCAGCTCGGCGCGGCCCGAGTGACCGGTGATGAGGCCGGCCCCGCCGCCCGCCGCGAGGCCGACGGCAACCCCACGCGGTGCGTCGTTGTCGCGCAGCGCCCGCGACAACCACGAGATCGAGCCCAGCGAGTCGCGCAACTGCGCGACCACGAAGGCGAGGGCAACCGCGACGATGACGACCTCGATCAGGAAGCCGGCCGCGAGCAGGCGGAAGAGATGGTTCACCTCGTCGTGCCGCCGAGCCGAGAACGCGGCGACCGGGAAGAAGACGGCGAGCAGCGCGAGCACCGGCAGCGTCAGCCACGCGGCCCGGCGGAAGAGCCTCCGGTACGTGAACCGCGACGCGACGAGTGCACCCATGTCGGCCGGGTCGGCGTCGTCGATGCCTTCGAGCCATTTGTGCTCCGCGTCGCCGACGTTGGCGAAGCTCGGGAGCACTTCCCGTTCGAGGTGCACGACCAGCGGGTGATCGTTGGGGTCACGCGGGTCGACGAACGCGGCCGCGGGGTCGAGCTGGTGGCCGGGCTCGACGCGCACGACCCGCACGCCGCAGCCGGTGTCGATCTCGAGCACGCACGCGAGCGCAACCGTCCAGCCGTTGCCCTGGACGATCTCGGTCGTGCGGGTGTCGTAGGCGAGTGCGCTGTCGCGGATGCCGGGCAGCAGAACGATCTGCCGCTCCGGCGCGGCGAGGAACGCGGCCGAGCGCGGATGCGAGGCGCGGGTGCGCGGCGATCGCGGCGTCGGGATCGGGCCGACCCTCGCGGAGCATGTCGAACGTGTCGCCCGCGAACACGATCACGGCCGGACCGTGGCAACTTTCGATCGCATGCGCGATCGTCCGCGAGATCTCCCGGGTGATGTCGGTCCCGCCCGGGATCAGGCGGAGGCCACCGAAGACCAGAACCTGTCCACCCCGCGGAATCGACAACGGGATCTCGTCGACGACCATCGTCCGCCGCGACGCGAGGTCGACGAGTTCGGCACCGCTGTCGGGCGCCGTCGAGATCTCTTCGGAGCCATCCGTCATCGTCACCGACCGCAGTCTTCGGCGTGTCCCGGCCGCACCTGGTCCCGGCCGCATTCGGGCCGGCCCGCGCAGGCCGCGCCGACACGGTATCTGTCCATCGGCAAGACCATCGGGCGCGGGAAGTCAAATCTCCGTGAAGGCCGCCCCCCGGCCGAAAGTTCGGCACCCGCGTCCGGTCAGGCGGGGAGTCAGGCCCGACTCACGCGCCGACTCAGGCGACTGCGACGCCTTCGAAGGCCGCCGCCCGCACGCCCCGCTTCGCCAACTCGGCGAGGAACGGCACCGGGTCGACGAGCGCGCCGAGCCCGTGCACACCCGACAACTCCAGGCGCGGCTCCAGCGCGCCGGCGAGGCGGGCAGCCACAACTGCGAGCACTGCGCCCGCCGCGACCGCGGTGCGCTCGACGACGCCGTAGACCGTGCAGTCGAACGATCCCGTCGCGCCGGCCCCAGACCTCGACGCGTGCCGCGCCCCATTCGCCTTCGTCGCCGAACCGGCGCCGGAAGCGGGTGCGCTTGGGCGACTCGCCCAACTGCACGCCGATGCGGGCGACGTCGGGGAAGGCGTCGACCAACAACGCGGTCGCGCCCGTGACCGTGCGGCACTCGCGGCCGCCGATCGGTTCCGGGAACCACACCAGGCTGTCGCTGTGCGGATGATCTTCCCGCCACGTGCCGTCGTGCCACGTGCGCACGGGGATCCGACGCTCGTAGCGAACCGTTGCGACACTCGCGGGCCCGGCCCAGCCGGTGCGCGCGACGCGTATCTCGTCGACCGACTCGAACATCGACGCCGCGTGGCGCGCCAACGCGTCGACGAGGCCGGGCGCGAGCCCGCAGCCGATACCGATCGCCACATCCGCTCCACGCGCGTTCGGGTCGAGGGCGCGCAACTGGTCGAGCGCGTCGTGCTCTTCTTCGCTCGACGCAACCGGGACGCCGGCCGCGATCGCCGCGGTCACGACCGGATGATCGACGCCGGCCGGCAACGCGGTCACGACAACGTCGACGCCCGAGGGCAGCGGATCGCCGGGTGCGAAGTCGACGGCCTGTGCGTCGGCGCCGAACGCGTCGGCCACGTCGGCCAGTTGTGTCTCGTCGCGGTCGGCGAGAAGTAGGCGGTCGATGCCGGGCGTGTCGATGAGTTGGCGCGCGGCGCGGGTACCCACCGCGCCGACACCGACGACGAGGGCGGTCGTCACGAGTGCACCCGCGAGGCCGAGCGGCTCACCGAAATTCGGGACCTTCGAGCTCGCGCCAGCCGCCACTCGTGGGCGGAACGCCGCCCTTGCCGCGCACCCGCGCCAGCATCCCCACCGCGCCCGCGGCGCCGAGCACCAACAGCAAGCGCTTGAAGACCTTCACAACGCGGGAGTGTATCCAGAGCCCGGCCGGTCCACTCCGGTCCACCCCGGGCCGCCACTGCTACTCTGCTTCGCCTGCCCGGGGGCTATAGCTCAGTCGGTTAGAGCGCATCCCTGATAAGGATGAGGTCGCAAGTTCGATTCTTGCTAGCCCCACTCGGAACGACGTCTCGCCGGCAGTGTCCGGCGGGGCGCCAGAGCCGGTCGGCCCGCTTCTAGCTGGTGAGCTCTTCCTGCTCGACGACGGTGACTTCGATCCCGCCGAGCAGCTCCGAGAACAAGTTGTAGAACGCGGCCGCGAGCACGGTGATGACCGTGAGCAGACACACGACAACGAGGCCGATGAGCGTGGCGGCGCGCAGCACCTCCCATGACAGGAGGCGGAAGTCCTTGTTGTTGACAAGTTCACCGACGAAGCTTCTCGATGCTGCCGACCACCCCGGCCGCCGACGCGATCCACCAGAGCATGACCCCGGCGACGAGCATCACGATCAACGCGCAGAGGTAGAAGCAGATCGAGACCTTCAGCACCGACCAGAGGTCGACGGAGCGCACGGTCTGCACGTAGCGGCGCTCGAACACCTGGCGGGGCGATGCGACCCGCTTCTTCCGCCGCTGCTTCTTGGGCGGCTTGGGCGCGCCGGGCTCCTGTTTGGCGGGAACGCTCTCGAGTACCGCCTTGGCCCGAGCCACGGATCAGTTCTCTTCGCTCGGTTCGTCGCCTTGGGGTTCGTCGGTCTGCTCGCCCTCGAGCACGGGTGCCACGGCTACAACCGTATCGCCCTCGTCGAGGCGGGCCACACGTACGCCGGTGGCGTCCCGGCCCTGCTCGGAGATCTCGTCGACCCCCATCCGCACGATGTTGCCCGCGGACGAGAACACCAGGATCTCGTTTCCGGCGTCGACGGTGAACGCCGCGACCACCGTTCCGCGCGATTCGGTGACCCGCATACCCCGTACCCCTTGACCGCCGCGACCTTGGCGGTTGAACGCCGCGACCGGAGTGCGCTTTCCATGACCGCTCGATGACACGAACAGCAGGACCGCATCGTCGCGGGCGAGGTCGCAGCTCACGACCCCGTCGTTGGTCGAACGCAGCTTCATGCCCCGCACGCCGGCGGTGGCCCGGCCCATGGAACGCACGTCGTCTTCGGAGAAGCGGATCGTCATGCCGTTCCGCGACACCATGAAGATGTCGTCGGATCCGGTGGTCTGGATCACGCGCACCAGCTCGTCGCCCTCGTTGAGGTTGATCGCGATGAGTCCGCTGCGCAACGAGGAGTCGTACTCCGACATCCGGGTCTTCTTCACGATGCCGTTACGCGTCGCGAAGAACAGGTACACGCCGTCTTCGTAGGTGCGCGTGTCGATGATCGCTTCGATGTGCTCGTCGCCCTGCAACGCGATGAGGTTGACCAACGCGGTGCCCCGCGCGGTGCGATCCTTCATCGGGATCTCGTGCGCGCGCAGGCGGTAGACGCGGCCGCGGTTCGAGAAGAACAACAGATACGAGTGCGCGGTCGTGCTGAGCAGATGCTCGACGTAGTCCTCCTCGCGGAGGTTGCCGCCGCGCACGCCCTTGCCGCCGCGCGCCTGGGTGCGGAACTGGTCGACGGGCACCGTCTTCACGTAGCCGCGGTGGCTCAACGTGAGCACGAGCTCTTCGTCTTCGATGAGGTCGAGGTCGGCGAGGTCGCCGGGGTCGGTCGCGATCGATCGTGCGGCGCTCGTCGCCGTACTTGTCGCGGATGGCGGTGAGCTCGTCCTTGATGACGCCCCGCAACTTCGCCTCGTCGGCGAGGATCGCCTCGAGCTCGGCGATCGTCTGCGCGAGCTCGTCGTACTCGTCGCGGAGCTTCTGGCGCTCGAGCGCCGCGAGCCGGCGCAGCGCCATGTCGAGGATGTGGGTGGCCTGCGTCTCGCTGAACTCGAACGGCGCGAGCTGCAATGCGCCGGCGCGCCGCTTCCGCCGATTCCGAACCGCGGATCAGCGTGATGATCGCGTCGATCATGTCGAGCGCCTTGAGGAGTCCCTCGAGGATGTGCGCGCGGTCGCGGGCCTTGTTCAAGCGGTACTGGCTGCGCCGGGTGATCACTTCCACCTGGTGCCCGATGTACACCTGGAGCGCCTGGCGCAGGTTCAACAAACGCGGCACGCCGTCGACGAGCGACACCATGTTCGCGGCGAAGTTCGTCTGCATCGGCGTGTGCTTGTAGAGCTGGTTCAGCACGACCTGCGCGTTCGCGTCGCGCTTGAGGTCGATGACGAGGCCGACGGTGTCGCCCGCCGACAGGTCGGTGACGGCGCGGATTCCTTCGATGCGCTTGTCGTTGACGAGCTCACCGATCTTGGCGCCGATCGATTCCACCGACGTCTGGAACGGAAGCTCCGACACAAGGATGCGCTGGCCGCCGCGTGCGTCTTCTTCGATCTCGGCGGTGGCGCGCATGCGGATCGAGCCCCGACCGGTCCGGTAGCACTCGGCGATGCCGGCCCGGCCGAGGATCATGGCGCCGGTCGGGAAGTCGGGACCCGTGACGAACCGCATGAGGTCGTCGACGGTGGCCTCGGGGTCGTCGATCAGGTGCAGCGTGGCGTTGATGACCTCGGTGAGGTTGTGGGGCGGGATGTTGGTGGCCATCCCGACGGCAATGCCGCCGCCGCCGTTGACCAAGAGGTTCGGGAAGCGGGCCGGCACCACCAACGGCTCGCGGTTGCGACCGTCGTAGGTGTCGCCGAAGTCGACGGTGTCCTCGTCGATGTCGTCGAGCAGCTCCATCGCGAGCTGCGACAGGCGCGCCTCGGTGTAGCGCGCCGCCGCCGGTCGGTCGTTGGGCGAACCGAAGTTCCCGTGCCCGTCGATCAACGGGTAGCGCAGCGAAAAGTCCTGCGCCATGCGGGCCAACGCGTCGTAGATCGACTGGTCGCCGTGCGGGTGGTACTTACCCATGACCTCGCCGACGGCGTTCGCACACTTGCGGTGCGGACGGTCGGGACGCATGCCCTCGGCGTACATGCCGTAGAGGATGCGACGTTGCACGGGCTTGAGCCCGTCGCGCGCGTCGGGCAGGGCGCGCGCGGTGATGACCGACATCGCGTAGTCCAAGAAGGAGCGTTCCATCTCCTCTTGGATTTCGATCGGTTCGATGTTGTCGAGTATCTGGGGTTCGTCGGCGTCAGGCATCGCGTTCCCTGTTCTCCACTGTCAATCAGATGTCGAGGAAGCGGACGTCTTTGGCATTCGTCTGGATGAACCCGCGCCGGGCGTCGACGTCGTCGCCCATGAGCGTCGAGAAGATTCCGTCGGCGGTGGCTGCGTCTTCGACGGTCACCTGCAAGAGGGTGCGCGTCTCGGGGCTCATCGTGGTCTGGCCGAACTCCTGCCAGTCCATCTCGCCCAGACCCTTGAACCGACTCACTTCGATCTTGCGGCCGACGTGTTCGGCTTCGAACGCGGCGAGCGCGGCTTCGTCCTTCAGATACGCGCGTTCGTCCTTGCCGAGCTTGGCGCCGTAGAGCGGGGGCTGGGCGATGTACACGTAGCCGCCCTTCACGATCTCGGGCAGCTGGCGGTAGAAGAACGTCAGCAACAACGTGCGGATGTGTGAGCCGTCGACATCGGCGTCACTCATCAAGATGATCTTGTGGTAGCGGAGTTTCGTGATGTCGAACTCTTCGCTGATACCCGTGCCCGACGCGGAGATGAGCGCCTGGATCTCTTCGTTTCGGAACATCTTGTCGAGGCGCGAACGCTCGACGTTCAGGATCTTGCCGCGGATCGGCAGGATCGCCTGAAAGCGCGGGTTGCGCGCTTTCTTCGCACTGCCGCCGGCGCTGTCACCCTCGACGATGAACAGTTCCGACTCTTCGGCGTTACGGCTCGAACAGTCGGCGAGCTTGCCCGGCATCAGCGCCGACTCGAGCAGCGACTTCCGCCGCGTCAGGTCTCGGGCCTGGCGCGCCGCCATACGGGCGTGCGCGGCCTGAGTGGACTTGGTGACGATGGTCTTCGCTTCGGCCGGGTGCTCTTCCAGCCACTCCGCGAGCTTGTCGTTGGTGGCCTTCTCGACGAACGAGCGGATCTCGGTGTTGCCGAGCTTCGTCTTCGTCTGCCCCTCGAACTGCGGGTTGCGCAGCTTCACCGAAACGATGGCGGTGAGACCTTCGCGGATGTCTTCGCCGAGGAGGTTCTCGTCCTTCTCCTTCAAGAGCCCCTTGGAACGCGCGTAACGGTTCACGACGTTCGTGAGCGACTTCTTGAAGCCCTCTTCGTGCATGCCGCCTTCGGTGGTGGCGATGTTGTTCGCGAACGAGTGCAGGCCTTCGTAGAAACCGGTGTTCCACTGCAGCGCGATCTCGACCTCGCCGCTCTCGTACGTGTCGCTGATGTCGATAACCGTTGTGAACAACGGTTCTTTCGACGCGTTCAAGTACGTGACGAAGTCGACGATGCCGCCGTCGAACTTGAAGATCTGCTCGGTCGGTTCGTCGGAGCGCTCGTCGCGGAAGATGATCTCGAGCCCCCGGTTGAGGAACGCCATCTCGCGCAGACGCTCGACGAGGGTCTGGGCGCGGAACTCGACCTCTTCCATGATGCTCGGGTCCGGCCAGAAGGTGATCGACGTGCCGTGCTCGTCGGAGTCGCCGATGCGCTCCAAGCCGGCCACGGGCTCACCACCGTCGACGAAGACCATCGAGTAGCGGCCGCCGTCACGACGGATCTCCATCTCGAGCCGGCGCGACAACGCGTTCACGACCGAGACGCCGACGCCGTGCAGGCCGCCGGAGATCTTGTAACCCTCGCCGCCGAATTTGCCGCCCGCGTGGAGCATCGTGAGCACGATCTCCGCGGCCGACTTGTCGGGATACTCGGGGTGCGGATCGACGGGAATGCCCCGCCCGTCGTCGATGACACGACAGCCGCCGTCGGGCAGCAGCGTGACGTCGATGCGCGTCGCGAAGCCCGCCAACGCTTCGTCGACGGAGTTGTCGACGACCTCGTAGACGAGGTGATGAAGGCCCGACGGACCCGTGGATCCGATGTACATACCGGGGCGCTCACGCACCGGCTGAAGACCCTTGAGAATGGATATGTCCTTGGCGCCGTACGCCACGCGTGCGTCCCTTCCAGCAAGCCTGTCGTCGGCGTGCCCGAACACCCCGGCCCGGCACACAAAAGCCCTGGTCACAGGGGGTGTTTTACGTGGTCCTACTCTACCAGAAACGGACGCCTCATCGGGTCTTTCGCGGGCCCGAAACGACCACTTTCACCGAGGCCACCGAACCCTCGCCGCACCGCTCGTTCACGCGGGCCACGAGGTCGCTCGCGGCGTAGCGCAACTGGGTCGCCCACGCCGGTCCGTCGACCACGATCGTGCACTCGCCGTCGCGTACGGAACGCACGTGGGCGTGCTCGGCGATCGCAGGCCCGACGATGTCGGACCACTGGGCACTCAGGCTCGCGAGGACGTCAGGCGCACCCAGCCCGAGCTCCCGCCCGACCGACGCGAGCGCATCGCGCAGCGGTATCGGTTCCTCACGACGCGTCATTCGATGCTCCCGGCGCGCATGACGAGTGTTCGTTCGGCGACAACGTCAGGTGGGAGCGCGCCCGCGGTGGTCAACAAGGTCTGGCCCGGCGGCAGGTTGTGCACCAGCGCGGCCGCGCGCTTGGCGTCGAGCTCGCTGAAGACGTCGTCGAGCAACAACACGGGAGCCGCGCCGGCCAACTCGCGCACAACCAGATGGCCCGCCAACCGCAGCGCGAGCGCGAGCGTGCGTTGTTCCCCCTGCGACGCCTGATAGCGCGCGTCGAGGCCCTCGATCGACAGGTGCAACTCGTCGCGGTGCGGCCCCACCAGCGTGATGCCCCGATCGATCTCCGCCCGCCGGCGTTGCACCAGCGCTTCCCGGAGCCGGTCTTCGATCAGCTCCGCGTCGGCCGCGGTCAGGGGCTCGGGCGCCGATTCACTCATGTAGGCCGCACCGATCGGACGCGCGTCGTCGGCCAACATCTCGTACGCGGCCTGAATCGACGGAACGAGTCGTTCGAGTAGCCGCAGCCGGCCCCGGGTGAGCTCCGCGCCCGCGTGCACGAGTTGTTCGTCGAACACGTCGAGTGTGATGCGTCCTTCTTCGTCGCGGACGCCGGATCGCAACAACGCGTTCCGTTGTTTGAGCACACGCTCGAAGTCATTGCGGGCGGCGTCGTAACGCGCGGCCAACATCGCGAGCAGCTCGTCGAGATACGTACGCCGCTCCGACGGGCCGCCCTTCACGAGCACAAGGTCGTCGGGCGCGAACACCGTGACACGCAACAACCCGTGGAGATCGCGCGCCCGAGTGACCGTCTGCCGATTGCACAGGATGCGATTGCGCCCGACGGCGCGAATCTCCGCCTCGAACAGTTGCTGGCGGCCCGCAGTCGTCACTTCCGCCCGCACGATCGCTTCGTCGGCGCCCGAGCGCACGAGCATCGCATCGGTGACCCCGCGGAACGACCGCGCCCGGGCCACCCAGCCCACGGCCTCGAGCAAGCTCGTCTTGCCTTGCCCATTCGCGCCCTGCAACACGGTGAGCCCCGACGCGAGCTCCACGTCGATTTCACGCAGGCAACGAAAATCAGTCAACCAGAGGTGCCCGACACTCGTTGCGGGCCCGTTGTCGGCCGTTACGAGCACGGTCTCGATCTCGGTTTCAGGACGTGCGCACCGGCATCAGGAGATACAGGAAGTCGTCGCCCCCTGCTGCGCGCAGCGTTGCCGGCTTGAGCGGATCGATCGTGTCGAGCGCGACCTCGTCGGAGCCCACCGCTTCCACACCGTCGCGCAGGAACACGGGGTTGAAGGCGACGGTCAACTCGGTGCCTTCGAACTTCGCGTCGAGTGATTCCTGGGCGCTGCCGACGTCTTGAGCCGACATCGACAACTCGAGGCCATCGGCGTTCATCGAGAGGCGCACCGCGGCGTTGTCGCGGTTCTGCCCGACGATCTGCACGCGATCGAGCGCGTCCATCAGCGTTTCGCGCGCCACGGTGAGGCGATTCGGGTAACCACTCGGAATGAGCTGCTCGTAGTTCGGGAAGTCGCCTTCGATCAAACGGGCGGTCACCTCTGCGCGCGACGTGCGGAACACCACGTCGCGTTCGCGCAGCACGACCTCGATCTCGCCGTCGCCGGCCAACCGTTGCACTTCGGCCAGGCCCTTGGCTGCGACGAGCACACGCTGGCCCTCGGTGAGCATGCCGACGCCCTTGAGATCCCGCACCGCGAGCCGGTAGGAGTCGGTGGCTACAAGCCGCAGGCCATCGCCGTGTGCCGTCATGAGCACACCGGTGAGGATCGGGCGCAGATCGTCTTTCGATGCGGCCCGCACGACCTGGCGCAGGGCGGCCGCGAATGCCGCGGAGTCGACCTTGACGCCTTGGCCTTCGCTCGAGGCGAGCCGGGGGTAGTCCTCGGCCGGCTTCAGGCGCAGCGACGTGGAGAAGCGGCCCGCGGTGATGACGGCCTCGTCGCCCGTCACCGTCACCGTGACCGGGCCAGGCTCGAGCTTGCGGACGATCTCGCCCAGCAGCTTCGGCACCACGGCCACGCCGGGCTCCTCGACTTCGGCTGGAACCTGCACGCGGTTGGTGATTTCGAGGTCGGAGCCGATCAGCTCCAGCCCGTCGGCCGTTGCGGAGATCCGCAGGTCTTGCAGGACGGGAAGTGCCCCACTTCGACTGGCCACCGTCCGCTGCGCGGTCGCGACGGCTTCCGCCAGGGTGTCACGCTCGCACCGGAACTTCACACGATCCTCCTCGATGCTTTTGAATCGGAATTCTTGGTCTTAGTAGTAGTAGGGCCTGTGGATTGTGGACAACCACGCGTCGTTGCTGGTGGATGCGCAATCGCGGCCCCACCGCGTCGTCCACCGATATACACAGGCCCGCGGTGATCGCGCGGCCGACAGCCGTGTTCTCCCCTGCGTCGTGTCGGCTGTCCGCAGCTGTCCACAGGCTTATCCACTCGCGCCGTGCTTAATGCGGCTGATGAGGTCGTTGACCTGCTCGAACACCACGCGCTTCTCCGCCATCTGGCCCCGGATCTTCTCGCAGGCGTGCATGACGGTGGTGTGGTCGCGGCCACCGAACTCCTCGGCGATCTTGGGGTAGCTGTAGTCGGTGAGCTCCCGGAACACGTACATGCCGATCTGACGGGCGGTGACGAGCGGGCGGCGCCTGCTCTTGCCGCACAGGTCGTCGATGGTCCACCCGAACATCTTGGCGGTGGTCTCCAGGATCAGCTGGGGCGTGATCACCCGGGGGCTCTTGGCCGGCAGGAGGTCGGAGAGGATCTCCTTGGCGACGTCTTCACTGAGCGGGACCCGGTGCAGGCTGGAGTAGGCCGCGACCCGGATCAGCGAGCCCTCGAGCTCCCGCACGTTGTCGACGACGTTGTCGGCGATGAAGGCCAGGACACCGTCGGGAATGCCTTCCAGGTGCTCGGCTTCGGCCTTCTTGCGCAAGATGGCGAGCCGGGTCTCGAACTCCGGGGGCTGGATGTCGGTGATCAGGCCCCACTCGAACCGGCTGCGCAGGCGGTCTTCGATGGTGGCGATCGACTTGGGCGGCCGGTCGGACGAGATGACGATCTGGCTGCCCCGACCGTGCAGGTCGTTGAACGTGTAGAAGAACTCTTCTTGGAGCTGCTCGGTGCGCTCGAGGAACTGGATGTCGTCGACGAGGAGCACGTCGACCTCGCGGTAGCGCCGTTTGAACGCCGGCATGCCCTTCGAGCGCATCGCGTCCACGAACTCGTTCATCATCGTCTCGGTCGAGACGTAGCGGATGCGCTTGCTCGAAAAGAGCTCGCGCACGTGGTGACCGATGGCGTGCAGGAGGTGGGTTTTGCCCAACCCGGCGGGGCCGTAGATGAACAGCGGGTTGTACGAGCGGGCGGGGCTCTCGGCGACGCTCAGCGCCGCGGCATGGGCGAAGCGGTTCGATGCGCCGATGACGAACTGGTCGAACGTGTAGCGGGGGTTCAGCTGGGTGCTGGGCCAGGGGTTGCCGCTTTGGGCTCCGGAGCTTCCCGCGTTCGCGGTGGAACTCGTACTTTCAGGTTCGGGAGTCCGGGCCCGCTCGACCACGACGTCCAGCCGGAATGTCGGGTGGGAGCTCCAGCGCGTCGTCGGCATCGGCACGCGGCGCGGTGTCGACGGTCAGCTCGATCGTGTGGGGAACGCCGGTCAGGGCCTGCACCGCGTCGGCCAGGAGCCCGAGGTAGCTCGTGCGGATGCGCTCGACGGCAACCGAGCTCGGCACGCCGAGCAGCAGGGTCTCGTCGGTGCAATCAAGGGCGTGCACCCCTTGGAACCAGGTGTTCCAGGTGGCTTCGGACAGCTGGGCCCGGACTGCTGCCGCGACCTTTACCCAAAGGTCGTCTGCCGCTGGAGTGCCCATACCGACTCCCCGATTGTCCACAGCGATGTCCACACGTGTGGAGAAGCCGACGGCCGGGTTACGGCCGGGGCTGCTCCTGGGGCCTGGTTGGATGCGGCGCCTCGAAACACGACGACGCGGCCACGGGGAAGTGCCCGGAAGCCGGGGCCATTCGGTCCTCCGGGGGAGCGGCACGCTACCGCCTTACGCCGGATCGTGCCAACAGGACGCAAACGGTTCCAATTGTCCGGCGTGCCCGAACGAGTCGGTCTTGGTGTGCCCGAAGGGGTGGATTGCTGTTGTTCGGCGATCCGACCCGTACACTCTGACTTCCACTTGTGCGCGCGTGCACAGCAAAACTGCCGCGCGCCCCGCCCCGGGGCCCCACCTCGGCCCGGGCGTTCGAGGAGGCCATGGGTGAAACGGACATACCAGCCGAACAACCGGAAGCGGAAGAAGAAGCACGGCTTTCGCCTTCGGATGCGCAATCGAGCCGGCCGTGCGGTGATTCGTCGCCGGCGCAGCAAGGGCCGTTCCAACCTCTCAGCCTGATCTGGCGCGTCCGTGGTCAATCGTCTTTTCAGGCGCTGGCGCGCGGTCGACGCCGGCGCGCCGGAAATCTCGAAGTGAGAACCGCCGTGGTCGGCCTGTCCGTCGAGCCTCCGCGCGTCGCGTTCTCGGTCGGACGACCGGTGGGTAACGCCGTCACGCGTAATCGCGTCCGGCGCCGGCTGCGCGCCGCGATGCGCGAACACGCCGACTGTCTGCAACCGGGCGCCGCGTATCTCGTGCGCGCCACCCCGGGCGCGGCGCATGACGACTACGCCACCAGCTTCTCCGGCACGCTCCGCGCGATCTTGGCGGATCTGGGCGGTGACAGCGCATGAAACGGTCACGTTCCACGCGAATCACTGCTCGGCACCATCAACGTCTACCAGCAGTTGAGCGCGCACCGCCCGTCGCCGTGTCGCTTCATTCCGTCGTGTTCGGAGTACGCCCGTGAGGCAGTGACCGAGTACGGCGCGGGCCGCGGCACCTGGATGGCGGCCCGGCGGCTCAGTCGTTGCCATCCACTCGGCGGCCGGGGCTTCGATCCCGTTCCGCGCCCGACGCCGGCCACGGCGCCAGAAGAGGTCACGCGTGCTAGCCGGCAGCATCTTCGATCCGCTTTACCACGTCGTCGGGCTGCTGCTCGCCGTGCTCTACTACCCGCTGCACAACCTGGGCCTGGCGATCATCGTCTTGACGGTGATCGTGATGTTCATCCAGCTGCCACTGATCGCCAAGCAGACCCGCTCGATGATCCTGATGCAGCGGGTCCAGCCGGAGATCAAGAAGATCCAGGCAGAAATACAAGGACGACCGCGCCAAGCAGAACGAAGAGCTCCTGAAGTACTACCAGGAGAACAAGATCAATCCGCTGGCGGGCTGCCTGCCCACTCTTGTTGATCCTGCCCATCGGTATCGCGGTGTTCGGAACGTTCCGCCAACCGGGGATCCAGTACCATATTCCCAGGTCAGGGACCTTTTCCAAGCTCTACGTCGACATCTGCGGCAACGTCGACCACGACCCCGCAACAGTGCGGTGTCGCGATCAAGGCGCCGGGAACCGAGCGCACTCAGCTTCCTCGGCATGCACCTCAACCTCTCGGCCGCCAACGTGGTGCCCGAAGGGCATCGTCAGGCGCTGCCCTACTTCGTCTTGCTGGCGACTCGTGATCCTGACCGGTTGGTACCAGGTCCGCCAGACCCAGGCCCGCCAGTCGAAGTCGGGCGGCGCGCCGGCCAATGCGCAGATGCAGGCCGTCACGAAGATCATGCCGATCTTCTTCGGTGTCATCTCGTACGGCTTCAGCGCCGCCACGACCATCTACTTCGTCGTCTCGAACACCTGGCGCATCGGCCAGCAGCACTTCGTGTTGAACAAGATGTACGAGGAGGAACACGGCGGTGCCAAGGCGAAGGGTGGGGGAACGACGGCCGTGCTGGAAGCGGGCGAGTGCATCTCCGCCCGACGAACCGGGCTCGGCCAACGGATCGAAAGCCGCCTCTCCCAATGCGGCCCGCCGCAAGAAGAAGAAGCGGAAGCGCTGACCACATGGACTGGATCGAAGTAACGGCCCGCACGGTCGACGACGCCAAGGAACTGGCGCTCGACCGGCTGGGTGTCGTCGAGGACGAGCTCGAGTTCGAGGTCGTCGACGAAGCTCGCAAAGGCCTGTTCGGCATCGCACGCGGCGACGCGCGGATCCGGGCCCGGGTAAAGCCGATATCGACGGGAGAAGCCCTCCGACCGCAAGCGTCGGGGCCGGCGACCCAACGAACGTTCGCAGCGGGGCGGCCAGGGTGGCGGCCGCGAGCGCAGCGGTGGTGGTGGTCGAGGGTCAGGTGGCCGAGCGCGGCGGCCGGCCGGCCGATCGTCCTGCGACCGGCACGGCGCCTACCGCCGACGCCGAGGGTGTCGAGGCAGACGACGTACGAGCCGCGAACGATGCCGGACAAGCCGAGCGAAGGCTCGACCGCGGGCTCCCGGTCAGAGTGGAACCCGTCGCCGGCGCGGTGGTCGAGGCCGGGGCAGCGGAGGCGGCGGAAGTGCGCGCCCCGCAGGTCGAGCGCGCGTCGGGTGAACGGTCAACGGGTGGACGGGCAGACGACGAGAAGGTCGAAGCGGAGGTCGATGTGGAAACGGTGCCGGTAGAGAATCAGGCGGAGCACGCGGCGAAATTCACCGACGAGCTGGTCCGGACGATGGGCTTCACCGCCTCGATCCGCACCGAGATCGACGGCGACGACGTGACCGTGCACATCGACGGCGACGGGTTCGGTGCGCTCGTCGGCCCGCGCGGCGCCACGATCCAGGCCCTGGAAGAAGTCGTGCGCGCCGTGGTCCAGCACCACGCCGGTGGACACAGCGCGTGGATCCACGTCGACGTCGCGGGCTACCGCGAGCGGCGGCGCCAGGCGCTCGAGGAGTTCGCCCGCCAGGTCGCGGCCGAGGTCAGCGATACCGGCGAAGAGCGCGCGCTCGAGCCGATGGGCGCAGCCGACCGCAAGGTCGTCCACGACGCTATTTCCGAGTTCGAGGGTGTCGACACGACGTCCGAGGGCGAAGAGCCCCGCCGCCGGGTGGTGGTTTTCCCCGCGTGATCCTCCGTGGGGCCCACGCGGTGAGTGCTCGCGTGACGAACGCCCCCGGGGACGCGTTCGTACGAACGGCTCGAGGAGGCCCGCGCCGCGGGCTTCCTGGGCCCGGGGCCGATCGAGCCTCATATTCGCCACGCGGAGGGCTTCGCGGTCGGCGTGGAAGATGCGCTCGGGCGCCCGCCGGCGAACTTCGCCGACCTGGGTACGGGCGGCGGCATCCCCGGGCTCGTCCTGGCGATGCGTTGGCCCGACAGTCGAGCGGTGTTCGTCGACAGCAACTCCCGCCGGGCCGCGGCATTGGTCGAGAGCGTCGATCGCGCTGGAGCTCGCCGACTCGGGTCGAGGTCGTGCACGAGCGGGCCGAGGCCGTCGGCCGCCCCGAGGAGTACCGGGAACAGTTCGAGCTGGTCACGGCCCGGAGCTTCGCCGAACCGGCGGTGACCGCCGAGATCGCCGCCGGACTGGTGCGGGATGGGCGGAATCCTGGTGGTGAGCGAGCCGCCGGAGTCAGACGGATCCCGCTGGGATCCCGCCGGGCTGTCCGAGCTGGGATTCGCCCCGGCCGCGGTGGCCGAGGTCGGAGACGCCCACTTCGCAGTGATGGAGAAGACCGGGCCCACGCCGGACAAGTTCCCCCGCGCCGTCGGCCGCCCGTCCAAGCGCCCCCTCTGGTGAGTGCCGCGTGTCCCACGTGAATGCGTGCGCCACCTGCGCCCGGGAGCGGCAGCGGAGGCTCTGCCATCCCCCGACGGAGCCGCACGTGGCAGAGCCGCAGCGTGAGCGACCCATACGGATTGCAGGACCCGGGCCCGGCACCAGCAGACAGCCCAGATGTTCCACGTGAAACACGCGCCAGAGGACGCGGAGGACGGAATTCGAGGTGTTCCACGTGAAACATCATGTTGAGGCCTGTTCATCTTGTGGAGCGCGGTAGTACGATGCGCCGGCTTCGCACGGTGAGTGAACCAGTCGAGCGGCGCGTCCGCCGGGCACGGTTGCACGGGGCTGTGCGACCGATCACATCCCTTTGGGAGGCAAGGAATGGCATCTGACGACGCGCTCGCTGAAGGCCATGGCCAGGGCCGTCGGCGCTGGTTCGGAGGACGGGGTTCGACAAGTTCGAGCCCCACGCAGGAGCGTGAGAGCGATATGGAACCCGCCGACCCGGCGATCGAAGAGGCCGCTGCCGCCGATTCCCCGATTGTCGTGGGGGATCCGACTACCCAGGATTCTGAAGTCCGGCCTGCCGAAGTCCCCGACGAAATTCGTGTCGAGGAGCCCGAGCCCGCGGTCGTCGCGGCCGAGGAGCCGGTGGAGCCGACGGTGAAGGTCGCCGAGGAGAGGGCGCCCGCGCCGCTCCCGGCCCCGCCGCCCGAGGCCCTGGCCGCGTTCCGCGCCCGCGGCGGTGAGCAGTCCGACGAAGAGGTCGTGCTCCCGCTGGTGATCTCGATCGCCAACCAAAAGGGTGGTGTGGGCAAGACCACAACCGCCGTCAACCTCGGCGCGGCGCTGGCCGAGCTCGACTACCGGGTGCTGGTCATCGACCTCGATCCCCAGGGCAATGCCACGACGGGGATGGGCATCAGCCATCGCAATGTCGAGGGCTCGATCTACGACGTCATCATGAACGACGCCCCGATCGACGACTGCACCGAGCCCACGACGGTCAAGAACCTGTTCGTCGTTCCCGCCAACATCGATCTGGCCGGAGCGGAGATCGAGCTCGTTCCGGCGTTCTCCCGGGAGCTGAAGCTGCGCCGGGCGCTGGCGCAGATCGCCGGCTCGTACGACTTCACACTGATCGACTGCCCGCCGTCGCTCGGCTGCTGACGGTTAACGGCCTGGCGGCCTCGGACGACGTGATCGTGCCGATCCAGTGCGAGTACTACGCACTCGAGGGTCTCGGGCAGCTGTTGCGCAACGTCGCCTTGGTGAAATCGAACCTCAATCCCGCACTCGACGTGCGCGGGATCGTGCTCACGATGTACGACGCCCGCACGAAGCTGGCCGAACAGGTCGAGCGGGAAGTGCGAGCGCACTTCGGCTCCAAGGTGTACCGAACCGTGGTCCCGCGTACGGTGCGCATCTCCGAAGCGCCGTCGTTCGGACAGCCGGTTACCGTTTTCGATTCAACCTCGCGGGGGGCACTTGCGTATCGCGAGCTGGCCAAGGAGGTGAGTCGTGGCGCGACCCGGAGGTCTGGGTAGGGGCCTCGGTGCCCTGATTCCCAGTGGCACGGTTGCGGAACAGGCGGGCGGCCTGGCCGATCATCGCCACCGCGGAGATCCGTCCGAACCCTCAACAGCCCCGTCAGCATTTCGACGAGGAGGCGCTGGCCGCGCTGGCCGACTCGATCCGCGAGGTCGGGATTCTGCAGCCGGTGCTCGTCCGCGCCGCCGATGGCGGGGGCTATGAACTCATCGCCGGGCGAACGACGCTGGCGCGCGGCGCGCCGTGTCGGGCTGCCGACCGTGCCGGCCATGGTCCGCGTGGCCGACGACGCCGCGATGCTGCAGCACGCCATCGTCGAGAACATCCAGCGGGAGGAGCTCAACCCGCTGGAAGAGGCGGCGGCGTATCAACAGCTGATCGAGGATTTCGCGCTGACGCACGACGACGTCGCGACCCGAGTGGGCAAGAGCCGCGCGACGATCACCAACACCTTGCGTCTGCTCCAGCTGCCCGCCGTCGATCCAGCGTTGCCTGAAGGACGGCACCATCCGCATGGGTCATGCCCGCGCGCTGCTCGGAACCCCGGACCGGGCGTTCCAAGAGCAGTTGTCGCGGCGGGTCGTAGCCGAGGACCTGTCCGTGCGCGAAGTCGAAGAGGCCATCCGCAACCGCGGGCGAAGCGCCGACCCCGAAATCGGAGGTCGCGGCCGCGACCGCGGACCCCGGCGGCCGGTTGCGGGCGCCGGGCCTGCTCGAGCTCGAGGAGCTCCTCGGCGACTACCTCGAGACGCGGGTGAAGATCACGATGGGCGCCCGGCACGGCCGAGTGCAGATCGACTTCGCCAACCTCGAGGATCTCGAGCGCATCTACCGGGCCATGAGTCAGGGCCCGAGCCCGGCCGCCGCCGGTCCCGGAGTAGTCAGCGGTCGGGGGGCTCTTCGACCCCGCGCCGAAAACCCTCGACCAGCGCGCGCGTCACTTCGGGGAGCTGCGTGGTCAGCATCGGGCGCGGGCGTCGGCCTCGTCGCGGCCGACGAGCTCGCACACGACGGCGGTCATGCGCGTCTCGCGCAAGAAGCGATAGGTGCGCCCGACGGGTTCGTCGACCTGGTCGAGTACCGGTCCGCAGCGACTCGGTCAAGCGGGTCGCGAGGCAGTGCCCACCTTCGGAGCGGAAGTTGCGGCTCGAGAAGTACGCGCAGCGAACGCCCGGGATCGCCGCTGTTCGTCAGCGCCACGAAGGCGCCGGCGCCGAAGCGGTTGGCTTCCGCGGTGAGCACGCTCGCGTCGGCGCCGGATACGTCGAGCCCGACATCGCCGCCGAGGTTGCCGAGGGCACGGGCCACGTTGTTGGCGAGTGCGCCCATACCGGGCTCGGCCACGAGGAAGATGCGCAACCCGTCGAGCCGTTGCGGGGTGTGCCGCAGGGTCTCGCGTTCGCGCACGCTGGCGACCGAACCCGCGGCCAAGCCCGCTGACCGCGCCCGATGGCGGCGAGGGTCGCCGGGCCGCACACCCCGTCGGCGGTCGTGCCCGCATTGCGTTGGAACTGGCGGAGCGCGGTCTCGGTCTCCGGACCGAGGATGCCGTCTTCGCGGCCCGCGTCGAAACCGAGCGCGTTCATCTGTCGTTGCAGCTCGCCGACGTCGTCGCCGCGCAACATCGGACTCGACAGATAGAGCAGACGGTCACCGAGCCGGAACCCACTCTCGATGAGCGCGCCCCAGGTCTCGGGTCCGCAGATACCGTCAACCCTCAGCCCACGTTGCTTTTGGAAGTCGCGTACCGCCGACTCGACGGCCTCGTCGAACTCGTCGTTGGCCGCGGTGATCGAACCCGGCCGCGGCCAGCCGGGCGCTGAGGTCGCGTACCGCGATCGCCGCGGTCGCCGCGGCGGAGTACGACCGTTGCCGCTCAATCGATGAACTCGGCGAGCTCCTCGAGCAGCTGCGGCTTGCCCTTCGCGCCCGACGAGGCGCTTCTTCACCTCACCGTTGGCGATTACCAACAAGCGTCGGGATGCTCATGACCTCGTAGCGCCGCGCAACGTTCGGGTTGTCGTCGACGTTGAGCTTCGCGATCTGGATCTTGCCCTCGTGCTCCTTGGCAATGTCTTCCAGAACCGGAGCGATCATCTTGCAGGGCCCACACCACTCGGCCCAGAAGTCGACGACCATGGGGGTGTCGGCCGCGCCGACACTCTCGTCGAACGTGGCATCAGTGAGCGTCAGAATACCGTCAGACACGGGGTACGCCTTTCTCTACTCGACGACGGCGGATACGTCGTCGAGGGCTTCGAGGTAGCGCTCGGACTCGAGCGCCGCCATACATCCGGAACCGGCCGCGGTGATCGCCTGCCGGTAGCGGTGGTCCTGCACGTCGCCGGCGGCGAAGACCCCGGGAATCGACGTTTCCGTCGATCCGGGCTTGCGTGACGATGTAGCCGCCGGCGTCGAGCTCGAGCTTGTCGACGAACAGCTTCGTGTTCGGGTCGTGGCCGATCGCTACGAACAAGCCGGTGACTTCGAGCTCGCTCTCGGCGCCGGTCTCGGTGTCGCGCAGCTGCAGCGCCTCGACCCGGCCGTCGCCCTTGACGTCGGTGACCGTCGCTGTTCCAGAGGAACTCGATCTTCGGGTTCGCGAAGGCGCGGTCCTGCATGATCTTCGATGCCCGCAGCTCCTTGCGCCGGTGAACGAGCGTGACCTTGTCGGCGAACTTGGTGAGGAAGTTCGCTTCCTCGAGCGCGGAGTCGCCGCCGCCGACGACCGCGATGTTGTGGCCGCGGAAGAAGAAGCCGTCGCACGTGGCGCAGGTCGACACGCCGTGGCCGAGCAGATCGTGCTCGCGTCGGCAGGCCGAGCATGCGGGCCTGGGCGCCGGTCGGGATGATCACCGATCTTCGCGAACTCGTCGTGCCCGCCGACGCGGACGCGCATCGGGGGACGCGGCGAAATCGACCTCGTCGACGTCGGCGGTGAGGAACTCGGCGCCGAAGCGCTCGGCCTGCTCACGGAACTTCGCCATGAGATCGGGGCCGATGATGCCGTCGGGGAAGCCCGGGTAGTTCTCGACGTCGGTGGTCAGCATCAGCTGGCCGCCGGCCTGGAGATACCCTCGATGACCAGCGGCTTCAGGTTGGCTCGGGCGGTGTAGATGGCGGCGGTGAGCCCGGCCGGGCCCGGATCCGATGATGATGACGTCCCGCGCGGTCATGGCTTCCAGCTCCGTTCGTTGCCCGAGGATTCGATCAGGGATTGCGCTTGGTCCAGCAGAACGCCCCGGCGATCACGAAGATTCCGCCGAGCGTCAACCAGGCCGCCCAGACGTAGCCCTGTTCGATCAGGACGAGGCCGCGAAAGGCGCCGATGAGCAACAGAATGACCGCCGGGATCGCGACCAGCGCCGCCAAAAGGCCGTAGACGATGCCGCGGGTGGTCGCTTGCGCGGGCTCGACCGTCCGGTCGCGCACCATCGCGACAGTGCGCTCGATCAGATCGGTGGCTTCGGTGGTCCAGTCGCTCACTCGTGTTCCTTCGGCTCTCCCGGCCCGGCAGCGTACATGCCGTGGACCGCGAGTCGGCCCGGGCCGTCGATCGAGCGCGTCGACGTCAGCGCGGCATCTGCACGTTCAACGAGCGCGGCACGTGGCGTCCTCGATGACCACGACGTGCTGCGTCCGTGCCGGCGAAGACGAGCACGACGACCGGCTTGCCCGACAGGGTCGCCGGTCGCCGCGCAAGACCTCGGTGTCGGTGGCCGCGGCGGGCGGCTGCCCCGGACAGCACGGCGGACCTCGGGCCCGAATGCGGGGTCGCTCGCCGGACGCCGATCGCGTTCTTGGCGGCGGCGTAGGTCGGAGGCCGCTGTCGCCAGTCGAGCCGTGTTCCGTTTGTGTCTGCGGCGGCGGCGCGGTGCTGGGCGCGCCGTCCGACACCGTCGAGAACCGCGTTCTGGTTGCCCTGGTTCGCGCCGGATCCCGCGCTGGCGGCCGGGATGTTGGTCGTCGAGCTCGGCGCCGCGGTTGCGGCGGCGTGCACCGAGCGCGGCTCGCGGCGAGGGCGCGGGTGGTCGGGGAATGCTCCGAGCGCGACGCGTGCCGGCCGCGGGCGCGGCCTTGGGCCGCGGTCGTGGCCGGTGCGACGCGCAGGAGCCGACGCCGCGCTGCTCTTCGACGCCCGGTCCGCTGTGCACGGAAGCGGCGATCGCGAACACCAGTGCGAATCGCCGCCGCGATTCCGCCCGCGACGTAGAGCCAACGCGTGCCGTTGCCGACGCTCGATCGGGTCGAGTTGCGCGCCGTGGATCGTCCTCGGCCGCGCGCACCGCCTTGGCCGGAGGCGCGCTGCGAGCGAGCTCGTCCATCTCGGGCACCTGCGTGCGAGCAGTGTCGCGAGCGGCGGCGAGCGCGGCGCGGCGCGCGTCGACGCCGGGTGTCGCCTGCGAGGCGGGCCCGGGCCTCGTCGGCGGTCGAGCCCGAGGTCGTGCGCGGCCGCGTCGAGCTCGCCGTCGAGCTCGGCGGAGAGGAGCTCGTCGAGCTGATCGGGTTCGAAGGGGCGTGGTGGTCGTCGTTCATGGGCTCACGGAGTTGGATGCTCCGAAGGGGTCTCCCGGTTCCCGAGCAGATCGGCGAGCGCGGCGCGGCCGCGGGAGATGCGAGAACGCACCGTGCCGGGCGGGATGCCCAGCACGTCGGCGATCTCGGCGTAGTCCATGCCGACGAGGTCGCGCAGCGCGACCGCGGCGCGGTACTCGGGCGTCAGCTGGGCGAGCGCGGCGTCGACGTCGAGGCGGTCGGCGATCGCCGCCTCGTCCCGGTGCCCGAGCTCGGTGCTCCGGTGCGGTCTCGGGCAACGTCTTCGGCCGGAACGGGCGCCGGACCCGGCGGCGGGCTTCGTCGAGCGCGGCGTTGGTCGCCACCCGGTACGCCCAGGTCGAGAACTTCGGCGCGGCCGTCGAACGAACCGATCTTGCGGGCGATCGCGAGAAGCGCTTCCTGGGTCGCGTCGAGCGCATCGTCGGGATTGCCGAGAATCCGCCGGCACACGCCGTGCACGAGCGCGGTGTGGCGGCGCAGGAGCTCGTCGAGTGCGCCGCTATCGCCGTGCGGCGGCGCGTCGCGCCAGCGCCTCGTCGTGATCGTCGTCGCGCACCGACGACGATTCACTCCTGCCGATCGATCCAGGCGATTCCCATGACCCGTGGGCCGGTGTGCACGCCGATCACGGGCCCGATCACGCCCACGGTGACCTCGGCGTCGGGAACCGTCGGCGCGAGCATCGTGAGGAACTCGTCGACGTCCGGCGCGTTCGCGTGCAGCACGCTGATCAGCTCGACCTTGCCCGCCGGGACCTGATCGACCAGGAAGCGCAGTGCCTTCGAGCGGGTGCGGACCCGGCCCGCCGACTCGACCGCGCCGTCGAGGACGCTGATGATCGGCTTGATCGAGAGCATCGAACCGAGCATCGCCTGCGCGCCGCCGATGCGGCCGCCCTTGCGGAGGTACTCGAGCGTGTCGAGCGCCGCGAACACGTGCTCGCGGGCCTCGGCGCGCCTCGACTTCACTCACGATCTCGGCGAGCGCCGGCGCCGTCGCGTGCTCGACGGGCCGCGTGCAGCACGAGGTTGCCGATCCCCATCGACGCGCTGCAGCGAGTCGATGATCTCGACCGGCGTCTGACCGTCGAGCGCCTTGGCCGCGAGCTGCGCCGACTGCATCGTCGCCGAGAGCCGGGCCGAGAGGTTGATGCAGACGATCGCGTCGGCGCCGTCGTCGCTCAGCCGGCGGAACGTCTCCTCGAACGCGCCGACGGAAGGCGCCGACGTCTCGGGGAGCACCGACGACGGCGTCGAGCTCGCGCCAGAACGCGTCGACGCTCAGCTCCTTGCGGTCGACGTACTCCCGATCACCGAAGCGGATCGTGAGCGGCACGACCTCGACGCCGAGCTCTGCGCAGATCGCCTCCGGGAGGTCGCACGCACTGTCGGTCACGATGCGAACTGGCATGCGCCCTCCTCAGGGTCGGGGCTTGGGCGTGGGCAGAACTCGCGCTCCGGGTTCGATCCCGCCGCCGGACCCATGGTTACACGCCGGGACGAGGTCGCGCCGCGTCTGCGCAGCAATCCGACCAGCGCCGACAGCTCGTCGGAGCGCAGCGCCAACAGCGCGAGCACGTAGACGAGCACCGCCCGGCGGCGCCGGCCGACCGCGGTGGCGAGCAGCGCCGTCGGCCGGCGACGAGTGGCCGATCGCGCCCGCGATCGGCGCGGCCACGACGGCCAGGGCCGAGCGCGGCAACCCCGGCTCGGATCGTCGATCTGATCGCGGTCGCGTCGGGGACGCCGCCGATCCGGCGCCGTAACACGATGAGCGCCCCCACCGCGGCGACGAAGTACGCGCCGCTCCACGCCAGCGCGAGACCCTGCACACCGAAGTGGGGGAAGAGGACGATCGCGAGCACCACGTTCAAGCCGTTCTCGAACGCGTTGAGGATGAACGGTGTGCGGGTGTCCTGCAGCGCGTAGAACCCGCGCATCACGTAGAGGTAGATCGAGAACGGCACGAGGCTGATGCGCGAACGCCTGCAGCGTGTCGGCGGTCACGACCGCGTCGTGCGCGGTGAACTGGTGGCGCACGATCACCGCGAGCATCGGCTGGGCGAGCACCGCGAACAGCACCGACGCGGGCAGCACGAGCACGACGATGTAGCGCAGACCGAGCCCGAACTCGCGGCGCAGCCCGTCCATCGTCGCCGGCGCGGGCCCGGCGCGCGAGGTTCGGCGTCATCGTCGTCATGATCGAGACCGCGAGCAGGCCGTGCGGAACGACGTAGAACGTGAACGCGTACACGTACGCGGAGACGTTGCCGGCCGAGTCGTTCGCGAGGACGAGCACGAACAACTGCGCGAGCTGGTTCGTGACGACGTAGCCCGCGGTCCAGCCCGACAAGCCGCAAGATGGTCCGGATCGCCGGGTCGCGCCACGCGAGCACGAAGTGAAGGCGCACACCGGCCCGCGCGATCGGCCGGTACCAGCACGAGTGCCATCGCGACGATGCCGGCCGTGGTTCCGATGCCGAGCAGCAGGAGCAGGCCGAGGTCGTTGCGCACTCGCGCGACGTCGGTGATCGCCGAGTGCCGAGCGGACGTGTGGATCGACGAACGCGACCAGCGCGACGATCACCACGACGTTGTTGAGCACGGGCGCGAATGCGGCGGCGACGAACCGGTTGCGCGCGTTCAGGAACGCGCTCGCCAGCGTGGTGAAGCCGTAGAAGATCATCTGCGGTACGAAGCAGAGGATCAGGATCGTCAGGACGTGCAGCTGCGCGGCGCGGTCGGGACCGTGTCTCGTGGAGCACGAAGAGACGGGCGAGCAGCGGCGAGAGGAACATCGTGACCGCGGTGAAGAGCCGTGAGCGCGGTCATCGTCACGGTGAACACCGCGGACGTCGAGCGGTCGTCGCGCCGTTCGAGCAGGTCGACGAAGACCGGAACCAAGGTCGCCGCGAGCACGCCGCCGACGAGGAGCTCGTAGACGATGTTCGGCGTGATGTTCGCGAGGTTGTAGGTGTCGGCGAGCGACTCCTTGCCGATCGCGGCCGCGAGCACGACGACCCGCAGCAGCCCGGTCAACCGCGACAGCAGCGTCCCGGCGCGACCGCGGCGCTCGAGCGGACGAGGCCGGCGCGCCCTTCGTCCGCGGTGGTGTTCGCGTCGTTCGATGCCTCGCTGTTCGACCTGTCGATATCGATATCGTCGCTCACGTGGCCGGCGCGGGCGTGCCCGGCGGTCCTGACACCGGCGGTGACGCGGCCGCGAGCCGGCGGCTCCGGCGGGTGCGCCGGAAGTGGTTGGCCCACCAACCGGCGAGGAACACGAGCGCCGCGACGGTCACGCCGACCGCCCAGCCGCCGAACACCGCGGATCGCACCGTGACGCGTACCGGCGCACCGAACTCGAGTCCGCCGTCGGGCGACGTGACCCGTGATCGTCATCGGGAAGGTGCCCGACGCGCGCGCCTCGACCGTGAAACGGATCGTGTTGCTCCCGGGCTTCAACACGATCGGTCTGATCGGCGCCCTTCGGGAACGAGCAGCTTCGCGTGCTGTCGAGGTGCACCCGAACCGTGACGTTGCGCGCCGGTTTGAGGTTGTTCTCGAAGGTCAACGGCACGTCGGCGCGCCGCGACGTGAGCGTGATGCGCTTCTCGTCGGCGCGTACGCCGGCGGTGAACGCGTCGATCTGCGTGTTGATCTGGTTGAGTGCGGTGTTCGCCGCGCACGGACGAGATGCGTGGTCGGAGATGTTGGTGCGGAGCGCGGCCTCACCTTCGACGACGACCGGATCCTTCGGCGCCGACGACGTCGCGGAACGCCGCGAGCTTGCTCACGGTCGAGTTGTAGGCGTCGGAGGTCCACGGGTGTGGGCGGCGGGATGCCCGGCACGAGCCGGCGTTGCACGTCGGTGCCCAGCGCCTGCTCGTTCGAGATGCCCGCGAACATCTCGTCGAGCGTCGCCGACTGCACGAGCGGAAGCGTGCGCAACGCGGTGATGACGGTCTCCATCGTGCGCAGATCGGGATCCCAACGCTGCCGGCGGCGCAATGACGATTCCGCGGGCGATCGACGGCGTCTCGTACGCAATCTCCGCGAGCGCCGCGACCACTCGTTCGGCGCGCAGCGCGCTCGGATCGGGACCGTCGAACAGGTCTTCGACGAACGGCGCGGTCGACGACACCGCGCGACTCGGCGCCCCGGCGGTGTCGAGCACGAACGACTGCGCGGGCGTGAACTGATGGGTGACCGGTATGAGGGCCTCGTCACGGACGGCGACTCGGTCGATGACCATCTGGCGCAGGGCGTTGACCGCGGCGTCGCTCGTCGGCGCGGGATCGATGAACGCCGACTGCGCGGTGCTCGCCGGATTCGCGCCGAACGCGCGTCCGGAGCGAGCTCGCACCGGTCGTGTACTGGCCGGTGAGGTAGTCGCCGAGCCCGGCGGCGTCGAGCGCGGCGACGTCGATCGGGACGTACGTGGTCGGGAGCAGCTCGGTGCTCGTGCTCAATGCCGACCGCTGCGGACGCGTTGGAACGCGGCGGCGATCGACTTGTTCGCGCGCGCCCTGCTTCTTCCACGCCACCGCGGTCTCGGGCCCGACGACGAGCGACAGGTGAAACCCCGTGGTGTGACCGAGGAGCGTCGCGATCTGGTCGAGCCGACCTCCGGGCTTCATCTCCGCGACGATCTTCGGATCGAGGGCGCCGCCGGGGAGTCCGATCGGGTTGGCGACGGCTTGGAACACGAAGCCGACCGAGAGCGGCTTGTCGATCGGCTGCGGGGTGTCGGTCGACGGCCACGAGCCAAGTGACGAAGCGCTGCGACGCGACGCCGGTGTTCACGAGCTGCACTTCCACCGGGTAGACGCCGGGGTGGCTGATCCCGAGCCGAGGCTGGACCGATCGAGTTCCGGGACAGCCCGAACAGGAGCGTCACGTTGCCCTTGGCTGTCGCGCGCCAGGCTCGAGACCGGAATCGTCGGCGGCTGGGAGAGCGTGTCGCCGAGCTCCTCGTTCTTGATCGACGTCGTCGAAACCGCTGCGCGACGTCACCGACTGGTCGATCCGGAGTGCGATCGCCGCGCCCGGAGTTGCGGCCAGGGCGGGATTGTTGATGTGCAGCGTCATCGTGAAGGTCTGCCCGAGCGTGACCCACGTGCTCTGGCTGACGAGGGTCAGACCGACGGGAACCGGCGGGGTGGTTGTCGGCGAACTCGTGGTGCTCGTCGTCTGTTGCGCGGCCGCGCCCGATGCACTGACGAACACCAACGCGATCGCGCCGAGCAGCGCCGCGATCCTTCTCACAGCTCGCGACCCAACACGTTGAGCCCGATCGGAAGTTGCGTGAACCCGGCGCGGAGATAGAGGCCGAGCGCGCGCTCGTTCTCTTCCTGCGTGTTGACGTACACGCCGTTGTGCGCCGTGCGAACGCAGCCAGCGCAGTCCGTCGTTCAAGCAGCGCGTGGCCGTAGCCCTGACCCTGCGCGGCGGGTGTGACCGCGAGCCGCTGCACGTAGCCCGCGGCGGCCGCGCGTCCGAACAGGCCGTAGCCGCACGCCTCGTGTTGCTTGGGCGCGACCCGCACGTGCGATCGTGGCGTCGCGCGTGCCGCTTCCCGTAACGCCAGCGCGTCGAAGCGCCAGAACTCGTCGAAGGCGGCCGCGTCGGCGGCGAGGATCGCGGGCCGATCGGCGCGTCCCGAGCGCGCGCGTGATGCCGCTCGTCTCGGCGGCAGGTACTCCAGGTCGTGGGAGAGCAGGTGCAGGCGGCCGCGGACGGCGAATCCGACGTCGACGAGCGGGAGGCTCGTCCCCGGCCCGAGTGCGTTCGTCACAACCTCGCGGTAACCCGCCTCGTGCAGGCGTTCGAGCAGCCGGCGGAGGGTGCGGGGTGAGGGCGCGTCAGGGCCGTGCAGCGCCAAGGAGGCGACGTCGGCACGTCCGTGCCACGCCACGACCCGGGCGACGCCGCCACGAAATCGGTACGACTGCGCCCTATGCGCCTTCACCGGCGGCGAGCGTAGCGACGGGAACCCGCCGCGGCGGGGCCGCGGCGGTGTTATCGCGGCGGTTTCGTTACCCTCGACCGTGCTGTTGGTCGCCACCGACCCCCATTTCGAGGAGCACGACGCCGGTCGGAGCCATCCGGAGCGCCCGGCGCGGGTGCGGGCGGTGCTCGAAGGGCTCGACGCGGGCGCACCGCCCGAGGCCCGGCGCCGCCTCGAGCCGCGTCGCGCGACCCGGGCCGAGCTCGAACGGGTGCACACCGCTCGCTATCTCGATCATCTCGAGCGCTTCTGCGCGGCGGGCGGCGGGCACCTCGACGCCGACACCGGCGCGTCGGCGGCGTCGTGGGAGGCCGCCCTGCTCGCGGCGGGAAGCGGCCTCGAGGCGGTCGACGCCCTGGAGCGGGGCGAGGGCGATTCCGCGTTCTGCGCGGTGCGACCGCCCGGGCCACCATGCCGTGGCCGACCGGGCGATGGGCTTTTGCCTGCTGAACAACGTCGCGGTGACCGCGGCCGCGCTTGCGGGCCCGGGGCGAACGCGTGCTCGTCGTCGACTGGGACGCGCATCACGGCAACGGCACCCAGGACATCTTCTACGCCGACCCCGCGGTCATGTACGTCTCGATGCACGAGTGGCCGCTGTATCCGGGTACCGGGCGGCTCACCGACACCGGTACCGGGCGCCGGCGCCGGCACGACGGTCAACTTCCCGCTGCCCGCGGGCGCGACCGGCGACGTCTACCTCGACGCGATCGATCACGCGGTCGAGCCGCTCGTCGAGGAGTTCGCGCCCACCTGGGTCCTGATCTCGGCCGGCTTCGATGCCCATCGGGCCGATCCGCTGACCGGCCTCGGCCTCTCGGCCGGCGACTACGTCGATCTGACCGCCCGGGTGATGGCGCTCGCCGCGGCCCGGCGCCTGGTCGTGTTCCTGGAGGGCGGCTACGACCTCGACGCGCTGCGGGACTCGACCGCGGCGACCGTCTCGACGCTGATCGGGAGCCCGCAGCGGGTCGAGCCGGCCACCGGCGGCGGTCCGGGCCGGACGGTCGTCCAGGCGGTCGCCGATCTTCACGGGTCCCCGGATGCGCCGATCCGCTCTCCGGACTGAGAGCCGTCCCGGGGGCTCGAAATTTCCGCGTCCGCGGCTCCAGGCGGCAGCCCCGGCGTGCCGATCGAAAACGGAACGCCGTCGTAGGCCAGACGGAAGGGTCGCGCCCGTGTTGGATCTTGATCAGCTGTTGCGCAATGCCGTGGAGCGCGGCGCCTCCGACGTCCACATCAAGGTCGGCTCGCCGCCCTTCATCCGGGTCGACGGCCGCCTGGACCGCACCGATCTCGCGCCGGTGTCGCCGGTCGAGACCGAGCGGATCGCCTTCGCGATCATGCCGAAGCAGCGGGCCGAGGAGTTCATCGGCAGCTCCGAAGCCGACTTCGCGTACTCCGTGTCGGGCCTCGGGCGCTTCCGCGTGAACGTCATGCGCCAGCGCGGCTCGGTCGGGCTCGTCCTGCGGCGCGTGCAGAGCGACATCCCGTCGTTCGAGGCGCTCGGGCTGCCGCCGGTCATCCGCAAGCTCACCGATCACCAGCGCGGTCTCATCCTCGTCACCGGTCCGACCGGTTCGGGCAAGACCACGACGCTCGGCTCGATGATCGACTTCATCAACGACAACTACAACCGGCACATCGTCACGATCGAGGACCCGATCGAGATCCTGCACGCCGACAAGTCTCGATCGTGAACCAGCGCGAGGTCGGCACCGACACCGCCGACTTCCACTCCGCACTCAAGCGCGTGCTGCGCCAGGACCCGGACGTCATCCTCGTCGGCGAGGTTCGTGACGTGGAGACGGTGAAGACGGCGCTCACTGCGGCCGAGACCGGCCACCTCGTGTTCTCGACGCTGCACACGATCAGCGCGACCGACTCGATCAACCGCATCATCGACTTCTTCCCGCCCCACGAACAGCGCCAGGTGCGCATGTCGTTGGCGTCGTCGCTGCGCGGCATCGTCAGCCAGCGCCTCGTCGAGAAGCGCCTCGGTGGCCGCGCCCCGGCGGTCGAGGTGCTCGTGTCGACGGGCCGCGTGTTCGACAAGATCGTGAACGCGGACGAGACGCACGAGATCGAACAGATCATCGCCGAGGGCGAGTACTACGGCATGCAGACGTTCGACCAGAGCCTGCTCGGCCTCTACAAGAACGGGACGATCGACCTGCGCGAGGCGATCGCCGCGTCGACGACCCCGCACGACCTGCGCCTCATGATCGAGCAGCACACGATGGAGTTGGCGGCCGAACAGGCCGCCGCGGGCCAGTAGACGGGGCGGAAACGGGCGGGCCGCGCCACAATGGGCGGCTGTGACCGCCGTTCCCGCACGTCTCGAGCGATTCTTCGAGTCGGACTCACCGACGCAGGAGCTCGCGGCGCGCTTCCAGGCCGCCGGCCATCAGGTGTATCTCGTCGGGGGCAGCGTCCGTGACGCACTGCTCGACCGCGACATCACCGACGTCGACATCGCCACCGGTGCCCGCCCCGACGCGGTCGAGGCACTGGTGCGTTCGTGGGCCGACGCGGTCTGGCTGCAGGGTCAGCGCTTCGGCACCGTCGGGTGCGAGAAGAACGGCGAGCGGTTCGAGATCACGACGTTCCGCGCCGACGTGTACCGGCCCGAGAGCCGCAAGCCCGAAGTCACCTTCTCCGACGACATCGAGACCGATCTCTCGCGGCGCGACTTCACGGTGAACGCGATGGCGATCGCGCTCGACGACGTCGGGTCCGGAGCTCGTCGATCCGTACGACGGCCGCATCGATCTGGTTGCCCGTCGGCTGCGCACCCCGCTCGCGCCCGAGATCTCGTTCGAGGACGACCCGCTGCGGATGTTGCGCGCGGCGCGCTTCGTGGCGACGCTCGGCTTCGAGCCCGACGTCGCGCTCGTCGCGGCCATGGAACAGATGCACGAGCGACTGAAGATCATCAGCGCGGAGCGCATTCGCGACGAGCTCTCGAAGATGTTGGTGGCCGACGATCCGTCGTCGGGATTGTGGCTCTGTTCGCGCACGGGTCTCGCCAACGAGTTCCTGCCCGAGCTGAACGCGATGCAACTCGAACAGGATCCGATCCACCGCCACAAAGACGTCCTGGCCCACACCATCGCGGTCGTGGCCAAGACCTCGCCGCGCTTGCGCATCCGGCTGTCGGCGTTGCTGCACGACGTCGGCAAGCCCCGTACGCGGGGCTACGGCCCGCAGGGCGTGACGTTTCACCATCACGAGGTCGTCGGCGCGCGCATCGCCCGGGACCGCATGATCGCGCTGCGGTATCCGACCGATCTCGTCGACGACGTGACGAAGCTCGTGGAACTGCACCTGCGATTCCACACATACCGCATGGGCTGGACCGACAGCGCGGTCCGGCGCTACGTGCGGGATGCGGGCCCGTTGCTCGACGACCTCAACGAGCTCACCCGGTGCGACTGCACGACGCGCGACGCGCGCAAGGCCGCCGCGCTCGGGCGCCGCATGGACGAGTTGGAGCTGCGCATCGCCGAGCTCCGCGAGCACGAAGAGCTCGCCAAGATCCGGCCCGCGCTCGACGGCAACCACGTGATGAAGTTCCTCGGTGTCACGCCGGGCCCGATCGTCGGTGAAGCGCTCGACTTCTTGTTGGAGCTGCGGCTCGAGGAGGGCCCGATGGAGCGAGGCCGACGCGGACGCGCGCCTCGCGGAATGGGCGCGCGGCGCGCGGCATCGAACCGCGCGCCGCGCCGCTGACGACGAGCAGTACTCGCGGCTGGGTTACACGCCCTCTTTGCGGGCCCGCCACACGACGACGCGCGGGATGTCGGGGCCGGGATCGCTGGTGGGATACGACTCGGGTTCCAGCAGACAGTTCGACGCGATAGCCGGCGCGGTGCAACGACGCGAACACGTCGGAGATCGTCCGCGGCCAGACCTGGATGCGCTCTTCGTCGTAGACGATCTCGACGGGCCGGGTGTCGAAGTACGAGCGCCGCACCTCGAGCGCACCGAGCGGCAGCACTCCCGGACCCGATCCCTCGCGCCCGACGGCGAGAGCCATCGGATGGTCGAAGGAGAACACGAACGCGGCGCCGGGGCGCAGCACCCGGTGGACCTGGCGGAGCAGGCGGTCGATGTCGTCGACCTCGCCGAACACTCCCGCCGCGAAGGCGAGGTCGATGGAGTCGGCCCGCAGGAACGCGAGGTCGGCCACGTCGCACTCGTGCCACTCGACCCGCACGTCGGTGGTCGCCGCGAGTTTGCGGGCCCGGGCGATCTGCGCGGTCGACCGGTCGATCGCGATGACGTGCGCACCCTGGCGGGCGAACGCGATCGCGTTGACGCCGTTGCCGGTACCGAGATCGAGGACGCGTTTGCCGCTGACGTCGCCGCACATCCGCAGATCGGCGTCGGTCGGACCGCCCGGCGCGTACGCGACCGTGTCGGGGATCATCTCCACCGGCCGGTCCCGCGCCGCGATGCGGTCCCACACGTCCGCGTTCATGGGCGCATTCAATGGCTCGTTCATGCGCGCCACTTCACAACCGGCCGATCGGCAACGGGTCGATCGGCGAGAGGTCGATCCGTGATGCGTCGATTCGTCATGGGCGCATTCTGGCCCGGCGACGGGTCTACGCGCCGGAAGCGAACTCTTCGATCATCCGGTGGGCTTCGTCGTCGTGGTACTGCACCGGCGGCGACTTCATGAAGTACGCCGACGGGCCGAGCAACGGGCCACCGATTCCGCGGTCGAGTGCGACCTTGGCGCAGCGCACCGCGTCGATGATCACGCCGGCCGAGTTCGGGGAGTCCCAGACCTCGAGCTTGAGCTCGATGTTCAACGGCACGTCGCCGAAGTTGCGGCCCTCCATGCGGATGTAGGCCCACTTCCGGTCGTTCAGCCACGGGACGTGATCCGAAGGGCCGATGTGCACGTGGTCGGAGCTGATGCCCTGGTCGATCTGGCTCGTGACCGACTGCGTCTTGCTGATCTTCTTCGAGAGCAACCGCTCGCGCTCGAGCATGTTCTTGAAGTCCATGTTGCCGCCGAAGTTCAGCTGGTACGTGTTGTCGATCGCGAGGCCGCGGTCTTCGAACAAGCGGGCCAACAGGCGGTGGGTGATCGTGGCGCCGACCTGGCTCTTGATGTCGTCACCGATGATCGGCACGCCTGCGTCCTCGAACTTCTTGGCCCACTCCGGGTTGCTCGCGATGAACACCGGGATCGCGTTGACGAACGCGACACCGGCGTCGAGACACGCCTGGGCGTAGTACTTCTGCGCGTCTTCCGAGCCGACGGGGAGGTACGAGACGAGCACGTCGGCGCGCGAGTCGCGCAGCGCCTGGGCGACGTCGACCGGGTCGGCCGGCGACTCCTCGACCATCTCCCGGTAGAACTGGCCGAGACCGTCGAAGGTCGGGCCGCGCTGCACGTGCACGCCGAGGTCGGGGACCTCGGCGAACTTGATCGTGTTGTTGATCGACGCGAACACGGCCTTGCCGAGGTCGAGCCCGACCTTGTCGGCGTCGACGTCGAACGCGGCGACGAACTCGATGTCGCCGACGTGGTAGCCCGCGAGCTCCACGTGCATGAGCCCGGGGACACGCTCGTTCGGGTCGGCGTCCCGGTAGAACTGGACGCCCTGGACGAGGCTGCTCGCGCAGTTGCCGATGCCGGCGATCGCGACACGGACCGTCTTCAGCGAGATCGACTTCTCGGGGGATTCGCTCATGCGGTGGTTGCTCCTTCGGTGCGGTCGCCGAGCTGTTCCTCGCGCTCTTCCGCGATGAGCTCGGCGATCCAATCGAGATCGTGTTGGGTGGAACGGGCCCGGTGCTCGAGGAGCGACCGGGAGTAACGGTCGATGGTGCGGGTCGCGGGCTTGCGCTCGGCGACCAGCCGTTGGGTGAGCTGGGCGCGGCGTCGTTCGAGGAAGGCGAGGCGGGCGTCGACGTCGAGGTGGCCGCAGAACAGCAACTTCACGGCGAAGGCGCGTTCGTCGTCGTCGCTCTCGTCGGTGAGCAGCTCGGTGAACTGCGCCCGGCCGGCGTCGGTGATGGCGTAGGCGCGTGCGGGTGCGGCGGGTGGGCCGGGCCCGGAGGCGCATGCGAGCCGCCGCGAGGTCGCCTTTCAGCGATCCGGTGGGGACGAACGTGCCCGCCGGGGTGGCGGCGATGTCGTTCTCGTCGACCTCCTCGATGGCGCCTGAACGCTCCAACCGGCGCAACGCCGGGTAGAGCGAACCAAACGAAATGCCCCAGAGCGGCCCCAAAGTCTCCGACAGCCGCTTCTTCAGGTCGTAGCCATGGCGCGGCTGCTCCGAGAGCAACCCGAGTACCGCCAGCTCCAACATGCGCACGATGATATATCGAATCGATATATCAAGCAAGCATGCCGACGCCTATGGGTCGCTCGCGCTGCGCCGGCCTGCCAAGGGCGGCTGCGCGGGTGGGCAGGTCGGCTCCGCTGCCGCTCCTCCGCATCCGGACTCGGTGTCCGGTGCCTGGGGCGCTTGCCCCACGCGCGGAAACGTGGATCCGTACCCGGAGCGGAACGATGGATCCGGGAGCGGCAGCGGAACCGAGTCACCCCCTCGCGAAGCCGCAAGGTGGGTCGGTGCAGCGTGAGCGACCCATAAGTAACAAAACGCGACCACTTTTCACGTGACCGCCGTTCGAAACACGCTCCCGCGCCTCTACACTTTGGCGCGATGCAGAGCGTCACCGACTACGCGCTGGCCCGGCGAGCGGTGTTGCGCGACTTTCGGCAGGGCACGCTTACCCGCCTCGACGTGTGCGACGCCCATCCGGAGCTCGTGCGGGCGGCCCAGTTCATCGGGACCGACATCGACGACGAGTGCCCGGTGTGCGGCGCCACCAACCTGCGCCTTGTCTCCTACGTCTACGGCGAGAAGCTGAAGCAGGCGAACGGTCGGGCCATCAGCACGCAGGCCGAGCTGCGCAAGCTGGGCGCGTCGTGCGACGAGTTCGCCTGTTACGACGTCGAGGTCTGTGTGGAGTGCCGGTGGAACCACCTGCGCCGCCAGTCGCTCCACGGTCGCCTGCACGCCAGCTGAACTTCGGCGGGCCGAAACTCGGCGGGCTGAAAACTCAGTCGTCGACGATCTCGCACGGGTACTGCGAGATGCACGAGATGCACCACAGCTCGGGCTCGGCCAGGACCGTCTGCGAACCGGGCGTGTCCCACGAGGGCGGCACCACATAGACCCGCCGCACGAGCACGAGCTCGTCGTCGGCGACCGCACAGTTCTCACACGTGCCCGGCGTCACCTCCTCATTCTGTCCCGCCGGGGCCTCGGTCCTGGCCGCTGGTGGAACCGGTCCTCGCGCCGGTACGCTGCAACCACTGCCGGGAGCCGAACGTGCCCTGGACGGTGGAGGTAGCGGAGATGACCGCAAACCCGGCGCGGAGAATGACTGCGCCCGATGTCGTGGCCCGCAAGGGCGGCGAAACTCCCTTGGTCATGGTGACTGCGTACGACGCTCCGTCGGCGCGCACCGTCGACGGCGGTGGTGCCGACCTCATCCTGGTCGGCGACTCGTTGGCGATGGTCGTGCTCGGCTACGACGACACGCTGCAGGTCACCACCGACGACATGGCCCATCACGTCGGCGCGGTCGCCCGGACCAAACCGCGGGCACTGGTCGTCGCGGATCTGCCGTGGCTCAGCTACCACGTGAGTGCGGCCGAGACCGTGCACAACGCGGCGCGGCTCGGTACGCGCGGGCGCGGGTGCGGTGAAGCTCGAAGGTGGTCGCAAGCGCCTCGGTTCCGTGCAGGCGATCCTCGACGCGGAGATTCCGGTGATGGGTCACATCGGCCTGACGCCGCAGTCGATCCACGCGCTCGGCGGCTTCAAGGTGCAGGGCAAGGAGCTCGACGCGGCGAAGTCGTTGGCCGACGACGCGTGCGCGCTCGCCGACGCGGGCTGCTTCGCGATCGTGCTCGAGTGTGTTCCCGACGCGGTCGCGCGTGTCATCACCGAACAGATCTCGATCCCCACGATCGGCATCGGCGCGGGCCGGCATTGCGACGGGCAAGTGCTGGTTTGGCACGACCTGCTCGGCTTCGGCAGCCCGGAGCACCGTGCGCCGAAGTTCGTGCGCGCCGTACGCGTCGATGGAACTGAACGCGACCGAAGCGATCGAGCGGTTCTGCGCCGACGTGCGTGCGGGTACGTATCCCGCGAGCGCGGAGACGTACCACATGACCGATCGCATGGCCGACGCCCTCGGGCTCTACGGCGGCGCGGCCGAACCCGAGCTCGCGCAATAGCCGATGGCGGCGCGCGCCCGCATCGCGGCGGCAACGGTCGTCGCGGTGGTGGCGCTCGCCGGCATGGTCGTTCCTGATCGTCCATATCCGCGCCGACGAGTCGGATGTCGGGCACTTGTCGTTCACCACGACGAGTCCCGCGGCCGCGCCGTTCGCCGAGTTCGATTCCGCGCACGTTGGCGTCGGGTCGGCGTGCCTACACGTTCTCGTCGCGTTGTCGGAGACCCAACGTGTGCAGGGGCTGCGCGACGTGCAGACGCTCGCGCCGTACGACGGGATGTTGTTCGTCAATCCCGAGCGATACGACGCGCGCGCTACACGATGGCGAACACGCCGATGCCGCTCGACATCACGTTCTTCGCCGCGAACGGCGACCCCGTCGATCAGACCCGGATGGCGCCGTGCCCGGACGGGACCGATGCGACGTGTCCCGAGTACGCGAGCAAGGCGCACTACCGCTACGCGCTCGAACGGCCCGCCGCTTCGGGCAGTGGATCGAGCGGCGCGTCGGGGGCTCTCGGAGCCTGCCGCGTGCCGTAGCCGCTCGGGTAGCTGTCCCACCCTGCTTGTAGCGTCATCGCCGATAGGTCGAGTCGAGGTGATCTGCTAGCTTCCACCGGTTCAGAAGGTACAGACAACCGAAGATCCTGCCCCCACGACGCCGGGAGTACCGGCGGGCAACGGGGCCCGCAGCGGCCTGACCGTGCGGCCCGAAGGAGGTACCGGCGCATGACGCGTCCGTACGAAGTCATGATCATCGTCGACGCAGACCTGGAAGAGGAGACGATCCGGGCTGCCGTCGAAGGATGGCTCCAGCTGCATCGAGTCGAATGGCGCCGAGCGCGGCCATGTCGACTTCTGGGGCAAGCGCCGCCTCGCCTACGAGATCAAGCACAAGGTCGACGGCTACTACGTCGTCCTCCAGGCCCGTGCTGAACCGCAGGCGATGGAGGAGCTGAGCCGGACTCTCTCCCTGGCAGATGAAGTGATCCGCCACATGGTGCTGCGTATCCCGGAGAAGGTCTACGGACCTCCGAAGGCTGCAGGCGCCTCGGCGGGCAGCAGGCATAGGGAGTAGCCGACATGGCAAGCGACTCGAACAGCATCACGATCTCCGGCAACATCACCCGCGATCCGGAGATGCGTTACACGCCGAGCGGCGTCTCGAAGGTCACCTTCGGGGTTGCCGTCAACCGGTCGTGGCGGAATCAGCAGACCCAGGAATGGGACGAGCAGACCAGCTTCTTCAACGTGGTCGCCTGGCGTCAGCTCGCCGAGAACGTCGGCGCGTCGCTCACCAAGGGCTCGCGTGTGGTCGTCAGCGGCCGGCTCGAGCAGCGCAGCTGGGAGACCGAGGCGGGCGAGAAGCGGTCGATCGTCGAGATCGTCGCCGACGATGTCGCGCCGAGCCTTCGGTTCGCGACCGCCGAGGTGCACCGGGTCGAGCGCAGTGGTCCGGGAGACGGGGGTGGCGGCCCGCCCCGCCGCCCCGCGCCCTGCCCGGCGCCGGCGGCCGCCGCCGGCGCACCGGCCGGCGAAGGCAACTACGACGACTACGGCGAAGAGCCGTTCTAACCCGATAGGGCCGTTCTCAATTCGATAGGGACAGGCAAATGGCACAACGCAGAGAGAAGAAGGCGCCCCCCGGCAAGGAGCGGCGCCCGATCAAGAAGAAGACGTCGATCCTCATCACCGAGAGCATCGACTACATCGATTACAAGGACGTCAACCTGCTGCGCCGCTTCATGTCGGAGCGCGCCAAGGTTCGGGCCCGTCGGGTGACCGGCAACACCCAACAGCAGCAGGTCGCGGTCGCCGAAGGCGATCCGCGTCGCGCGCGAGATGGCGTTGCTGCCGTACAGCGTCCGCCAGGTGACGCAACGGTCGAAGGGCCGCCGCGACCGTGGCGATCGTGGAGACCGCGGCGACCGGGGCGACCGCGAGGGCGAGTTGCGCGACATTCCGGGCCCGATCACCGACGAACCCACATCGTCGGCATCCGGACGAGTCGGGCGTCGACGAGAACGGCATGGGCGACTTCTCGGCCGAGTTCACCTCCGAGGAGAACTCGGGGGGCGACGCATCGACCGAGACGGCGGCTGTCGACGAAGGCGGCGAAGAATGAGGATCGTTCTCCGCGACGACGTCGACAACCTGGGCAAGAAGGGCGAGGTCGTCGACGTTGCCGACGGCTACGCCCGCAACTTCTTGGTGCCGCGCGGGCTTGGCGCTGAAAGCATCGGCCGGGAGCCAGAAGCAGGCCGACGCAATGGTCCGCAACCGCGAGGCGCGTGATCGCCGTGAGCGGGAGGGCGCCCAGGCGCTCGCGGCCCAGTTCGAAGGGCGCACGATCACGATCAAGGCGCGCGCCGGTGGCGAAGGTCGTTTGTTCGGTTCGGTCACGGCATCCGACATCGCCGAGGCGGTGCAGAAGCAGACCGGCGCCGAGATCGACCGCCGCAAGCTCGATCTCGACGAGCCGCTGAAGGAGGTCGGCGGCGTCGACCTGCAGATCCGTCTGCACCCCGACGTGGTGGCAACCATCCACGTCGAGGTCGAAGCAACCAGCTGACCCGTCTGACCCCGCCGATTTCGGCGGATCCGAGGGTCGACCGGGTTCATCGGTCCCTGGTTCGCGCGCGCCCGTCCGCGACAATCACACGTGTGTCATTCGTCCGCCGCGCAGTCCTTTTCACAGGCGGATTCTTTCTCGGGGTACCTGTGGACAGCCGGCGATATCCACAGCGGTTCCGGGGTAGCTGTGAACGGGTCGCCGGCCGGCGCGGACCGGCGGGGCGGGCGGCGTCGGCGCTCGATACCCGCCTGCCAGCGGCGATTCCGCCCGCGGTGCCGCGGTGCGGACCCCGGCGTCGATGGCGCACCCTCGTGCCATTGTCCACAAGGGTGTGGACCGCCGGATTCCTCACAGTCGGGGCCCCGCAATTCACAGGCTTGTCCCCTTCTACCCCACAGCTACGACGTGCCAAGGTCCTCGTCTTTCTCGGGAGGGAGGTAGCGATGGTCCGAATCGAGGATCCGCCGCGGCGGAGCTCTTCGGCGCGCGCGATACCTCCGCACAACCTGGAGGCCGAGGAGTCGTTGCTCGGGGCCATGATGCTGAGCCGCGAGGCGATCACCGCGGCCGTCGAAGCCCGGCTCGAACCGAGCGACTTCTACAAGCCCGCGCACGGCGAGATCTTCGAAGCCGCATACGGGCTGCACAGCCGGGGCGAGCCGGTCGACCCCGTCACCGTCGCCGAGGAGCTGCGCCGGGCCTCACAACTCGACCAACTCGGCGGGCGCCAGACCCTGATCCGGATCCAGGCCTCGACCCCAGCGTCGGCCAACGCGCAGCACTACGCGCAGATCGTCGCCGAGCTCGCGATGTTGCGCCGGTTGATCGAGACCGCGGGCGGCATCCAGGAGATGGCCTACGCGGCCGAGGACGACGGTCGACGAGACCCTCGATCGCGCCGAAGCCGCGATCTTCGAAGTCGCCGAACGGCGCGTCGCCGACTCGCTCATGCCGCTCTATCCCGCGCTCGAAGAGACGATGAATCAGCTCGAGGCGCTGTACGACCGCCAGGGCGACATCGTCGGTACGGCCACCGGATACCACGACCTCGACGCGCTGCTCTTGGGCATGCAGCCATCGACGCTCACGATCGTCGCGGCGCGCCCCGGGCAGGGGAAGACCTCGCTGACGCTGGGCATGGCCCAACACGTCGCGCTGCACGGCCGAAAGCCCGTGCTCTTCTTCTCGATGGAGATGGGCTACCTCGAGCTCACGAAGCGCCTCCTCGCGGCCGAAGCGCGCGTGCCGTCGCGCAAGTTGCAGACCGGCAAGCTCTCCGAACACGAGTGGCCCCGCGTCAACCAGGCCGTCGGTCGGTTGGCCGAAGCCCCGTTCTTCATCGACGACAACCCGCACTGCACGGTCATGGAGATGCGGGCCAAGGCGCGGCGCATCAAGGCGCGCCACGGTGAGATCGGTTTGATCGTCGTCGACTACCTGCAGCTGATGTCGTCGCCGCGGCGCGTCGAGAACCGCCAGGTCGAGGTCTCGGAGTTGTCGCGCGGCCTGAAGATCCTTGCTCGCGAGCTCGAAGCCCCGGTCGTCGTGGCCGCCCAGCTCAACCGCCAACTCGAGTACCGCCAGGACAAGCGCCCGATGCTCGCCGACCTGCGCGAGTCCGGCTGTCTCGTGGCGGAAACCCGGATCACGCTCGCCGACGGGACCACCACGTCGATCGGCGAGTTGCACGAGAACGACACCCGCAACCTCGAGGTGCTCACCCTCGACGAGCACCTGCGGCTCGTACCGGGCGTGATGAGCCACGTGTTCTGCAGTGGGACGAAACCGATCTTCGAGTTGCAGCTCGCTTCGGGGCGCACGGTCACGGCCAGTGCGAACCATCCGTTCCTGACGCTCGACGGTTGGGTGCATCTCGCCGACCTCGCCCGTCGGTGCGCACGTTGCATCGTCACGGCGCAGCGGTCCCGACGTCGATCCCCGCCACGACTCCGTGCCCCGCGAGGTCTGGGACTACATCGAACGCAAGGGCCTGCTCGTCAACGGTTCGCTGCGCGCCCACGATCTCGTCGAGCGACTGAGCGAGACCGACGCCGGTCGGCACCGCGTCTACGAAGAAGGCGTGTCGCGTTCGCTGATGAGTCGAATCGCGGAGGCGCTGCCCGATCAGTTCCTCTCCGATCTCGGTTCGAGCGACGTGCTCTGGGACCAGATCGTGGCCGTCGAGCCGCGCGGTACCGCGCCGGTGTACGACGCGACGGTCGCGGGAACGCACAACTTCGTCGCCGACGACATCGTCGTGCACAACAGCATCGAACAAGACGCCGACGTCGTGATGTTCATCTACCGCGACGAGCTCTACAACCCGGAGTCGGATCAGCGGGGTCTGGCCGAGATCATCATCGCCAAGCACCGCAACGGCCCGGTGGGCTCCACCAAGCTCGTCTTCCACGGCGACTACACCACGTTCGAGAACGCGGCGCGTGAGTAGCCGACCCGTCAGTCGAAGACCGCGGTGCGGCGGCCGTAGACGATGACGCGATGTTCGAGGTGCAGTCGTAGCGCTTCGGCGAGCACGACCGCTTCGATGTCGCGGCCGCGCCGTTCGAGCCGGGCCGGGTCGTCGCGGTGCGAGACGGCGGTGACCTGCTGGGCGATGATCGGGCCTTCGTCGAGGTCGGCGGTGACGTAGTGCGCGGTCGCGCCGATGACCTTGACGCCCCGCTCGTGGGCCTGGGCGTAGGGCCGCGCGCCGGCGAACGACGGCAGGAACGAATGGTGGATGTTGATCATCCGCTCGCGCCACGGTTCCACGAGCCAACCGGGGAGCACGAGCATGTAGCGCGCGAGCACCACAACGTCAGGACGGTGCTCGTCGAGCAGCGAGGCCAGCGCGTGTTCCTGCGCGTCGCGCGCGCCCGCCTCGACCGCGAGCACGTGGAACGGAACGCCGAACCGCGCGACGAGGTCGGCGTTCGAATCGTGGTTCGACGCGACGAACGCGATCTCGCCGGGAATCTCGTGTTGGTGGAAGCGCACGAGCAGATCGCCGAGGCAATGCCCCTGGCGCGACGCGAGGATCGCGATCCTGGGAGTCGCGGCCTGATCGTGCACGCCCCACGTCATCGCGAACCGTTCTGCGATGGGTGCGAACTCGGCTGCGAGGTCGGCGCGCGTTGCGGCGACGTCGAACTCGACGCGCTGCAAGAACAATCCGGCCGCGGGGTCGGAGTGCTGGTCGGCCTCCACGATGTTGCCGTCCGCCTCCGCCACGAACGTACCTACCGCCGCGACGATCCCCGACTCGTCGGGGCACTGGAGGAGGAGCACGGCGCGCACAGTGTTTTCAATCGGCGCGGTAGCCGCTCAAAAGAGCGTGAGGTCGGGGTCGACGTCGCCGCGGAGCCGTTCGAGATCGATCTCGACGCACGCCACGCCCTTGCTCTCGGCGTACACCTTGGCCTGCGGCTTGATCTGCTGCGCGACGAACATCCCGAGCGTGGGCGCGAAGCGGGCGTCGCGATCGAGCCGCTCCTGGTACCGCAGCAGCTGGTCGACGCCGGCGATGTCGCCGACCCGCTTCACCTCCACCACGACCGTGCGACCGTCGGCGTCGCGGCACAGCAGATCGACCGGGCCGATGTCGGTCGGGTACTCGCGCCGGATCAACGTGAAGTCGTCACGCAGTGCCGCGACCCGCGCCGCGAGCAGCACCTGCAACTCCGCCTCGACCCCGTCCTTCTCGAGGCCCGGGTCGACGCCGAGCTCGATGGTCGTGTCGGCCAGGATCTCGTGGATCTCGATCCGCAGGGTTTCGCCCTTGGGCGTGCGGGCGACGATCTCGCCGTCGGAGTGCTCGATCGTGCACGGCGGGTTCATCCAGTTCAACGGCTTGTACGCCTTCGTGTCGGAATGGATGGCGATCGAGCCATCGGCCTTGCACAACACGAGCCGGATCGCGGGGGCGAGGCGCGCACCGAGCCGGCCTTCGTAGGTCACCGAACACCGCGCCACGAGCAACCGCATCCGTTCGAGTCTGCCAGATGAGGCGTGGCTAACCTCCGAGGTGATGGTGCCGATGCTCGGGTCGTCCGGGAGCTTCTACGACGAGGTGTTGCGGGAGCTCGTAGCGGCATTGGGCGCGGCGTTGTTCGTCGCCAACGCACTCGCGCTGTACCGGCGCCGGGCCGACGCCCGCGCCGCGGAGAAGCGCATGATCGTGCGCAATCGTCCTGGCAGCCCGGTACGCGGCTACAAGCGGACCGACAACACCGACCTCGCGCAAGCCCCGCTGGTGCGCACGGTCACGTACATGCTGATCGGATTTGTCGTGATGATCGCCGGCCTCGGCGCGCTGATCAACAAATAGTTACGCGTGTATGGGCGGGCGGCGGGCGGCCCACGGGCGTGCCAGTTCGAGCTGCGCGGCGACGCGCAACAACACGTCTTCGCGTCCGTAGGCCGCGACCAACTGCACGCCGATGGGTAGCCCGTCGTCGTTCCAGTGCAAGGGGAGCGAGATCGCGGGTTGTCCGGTGACGTCGAACGGCGAACAGAACGTCACGAGCCGGCCCATGCGCGCGCCGACGTCGGGGTCGAGATTGTCGGGCCCGATCTCGCCCAGGCGCACCGGCGGTTCGGGGCTCGTCGGCACGACCAGAACGTCGTGGTCGACCCACCAGTTCGCGACGCGCCGTGACCACGCCTGCATGTCCTCCATCGCCTCGGCGTAGTCGACGCGCGGTGAGCTGGGCACCCATGGTCGCGAAGAACGTGTTCATCGGTTCGAGCTCGTTCGTGATGTCGCGGCCGAGGCGCGCGCTCCAGCGCGCAACGTCGCGCGCCACGGAGGTCGCCAACACCGTGACGTAACCCTTGTTGAACGTGCCGTCGAGCTCGGGGATTGCGGTCGGCTCGACGTTGTGCCCGATGTCGGCCAGCAGCCGCGCGGCGGCGTCGACGGCGCGCACGACGTCGGGATGCAGACGCGTCGCCCTCGAGCGTGTCGGTGCGGAACCCGACGCGCAAGGCTTCGAACGGCGCGGTCAACTCATCGATGTACGGCCGCCGGGGCGGAGGCGCGGTGTACGGATCGCCGGGACCCGCGCCGGAGACCGCGTCGAGCACGGCCGCGGTGTCGCGAATCGATCGCGTCAGGACGAACTCGTGGGTGAGCGGGCCCCAGTACTCGCCGAAGTCGGGCCCGAGCGTGGTGCGGGCCCGGGTCGGCTTCAGCCCGACGATGCCGCACATCGAGGCGGGGAACCGGATCGATCCGCCCATGTCGTTGCCGTGCGCGACCGGCACGAGCCCGGCCGCCACCGCCGCCGCCGATCCGCCACTCGATCCGCCGGTGCTCCTCGTCTCGTCCCACGGATTGTGGGTCGGTCCGTAGGCGCGCGGTTCGGTTGTCACGCTGGTCGCGAGCTCCGGGGTGTTGGTCTTGCCGACGAAGACGAATCCGGCGGCCCGAAAGCGCGCCGCGAGCCACGTGTCGTCGCGCTCGGTCCAGCCCGCGTCCTTCAGCACTTGCATGCCGGCGTGGAACGGATCGCCCGCGGTGTGACACACCGCGTCCTTGACGAGGAACGGAACACCGGCGAACGGGGCCGCCTCTCCGAACGTCGCGCCCTCCGCGGCCTCGGTGAGGGCGCGTTCGAACCGGCGGTGGATCACCGCGTTCAACCGTCCGTCGACCTGTTCGATACGGGCGATGGCGGCGTCGACGAGCTCGTCCGCCGAGAGCACGCCGTTGCGTACGAGTTCGGCCTGTGCGGTTGCGTCGAGGAAGGCGAGATCGTCGGGCATGAGCGCGCAGCGTAGGTGGCGCTTTCCGAGGCCGCCCGGCCAGACTGCGCCTATGACCTCTCCCGCCCTGAACGACGACAGCCTCCGGCGCCGGGCCCGCACGCTCGCCGCGAATCTCGAGCCGGTCATCGGACAGGTGTTCTTCGCGCCGGAGTGCCACGCGGCCTACGAGCAGCTCGGCTTCGGACCGAGCCCGGCGAAGTTCGGCAACGGCGTCGCCGCACCCGACGGTCCGGCGTACTTCACGAGTCGCGGTTCCCTGCTCGGCCAGGTGGAGCCCGAGGTCGTGGCGTCGGCGTTCGGCGTGTTCAAGCCCGCGGTCGTGGTCGCGGGCGTGCGCTTGGGCTGGACGCGTACGGACGCGGCAACGATCTTCGCGGCGCGCCGCGCCGGCGCGGTCGCGCAGCTCGTTCGGGTGTGCGGTCCGCCCGGTTCGGACGTGCAGCGCGCCGCCGATCTGTTGGAGCGCGCCGTCGACCCGTTGGCCGAGCCCGGCCGCCCGTTGTTCGCGGGGTTGCGGGCCCACTGGGACGACCCGGCCGACCCCTGGACCCGGCTGTTCCATCTCGGCGACATGCTGCGCGAGTACCGCGGCGACGCCCACGTGTGCGCGTGGTCGACGGCGGGTGTCGACGCGATCGAGATCGGCCTGCTCACCGAGGCCTACATGGGGCTCCCGTTGCGCACGTACATCCGGACCCGGGCGTGGGACGACGCCGAGCTCGACGGCGCGTTCGGCCGGCTGCAGGCGCGGGGATGGCTCGACGACGCCGAGGCGCTGACTGCCACCGGTCGGTCCGAGCGGGAAGCGATCGAGGATGCGACCGACGGGGCGATGGCGCCGGCGATCAATGCGCTCGGGGCCGACCTCGACGAGGTCGTCGGGTTGTTGGGGCCGTGGGGCGAGGCGATGCGGGCCGCGGGCGGTTACGTCGGCGGCCCGGTCGACCTGTGGCCCAATCGCGCCTGATCAAGGCGCGCATTGGGAGTGATATCCGCGTACTTCACCTGACAGTGCGTCAGACTTTTCCGCGTGACGTCGGCGTTGCTGCTCGTTGCGTTCCTGGTGGTGGTCGAGTTGTCGTATCGCCGCTGGATCCGCAGGCTCGGTTCGCCTCGCGTTCCCGTCGCGGCGGAAGTTGTCGAACCGCACGCCAAGGGTGACGCGACCGTCGTCCCGTTGCCGAGCCGCACGCAATCGCAACGACCTGCTCGGCGCAGCGGGTAAACGGTTCGGCGCAGCGGATAAGCGTTCAGCGTTCGGACACATTGAGAGCGCGTCGCGCAGAAGCGATAGACAGAGGGTTCGGATCGCCGCGTCTACGGAGGGCACACAGTGGCTGACATCAGTGACTACGAAGCCGAGCAGATCGCCAAGGCGAATGCCACGGGGCGCAAACCGGTGGTGTTCGTGCACGGCCTGTGGCTGTTGCCGATGAGCTGGGATCGCTGGCGGACGATGTTCGAGGCGGCCGGCTTCACCACGCTGTCGCCGGGTTGGCCCGACGATCCCAACACGGTCTCCGAGGCCAACGCGCACCCCGAGGTGTTCGCGAAGAAGACGGTCGGCGAGATCGCCGATCACTACGAAGAGGTCATCGGGAAGCTCACGACGCGTCCCGCGGTGATCGGCCACTCCTTCGGCGGATTGCTCGCGCAGATCCTGGCGGGCCGAGGCCTCTCCGACGCAACCGTCGCCATCGATCCCGCGCCGTTCCGCGGCGTGCTGCCGTTGCCGATCTCGGCGCTGAAGTCGGCGTCACCGGTGCTCGGCAACCCGGCGAACCACCACCGCGCCGTTCCGCTCACCTACGAGCAGTTCCGTTACGCGTTCGCGAACGCGGTGAGCGAAGACGAGGCCCAGGAGCTGTACAACACGTACGCGGTCCCGGGCTCGGGCGCGCCCCTGTTCCAGGCCGCGACCGCGAACCTGAACCCGTGGACCGAGGTGAAGGTCAAGTCGAAGAACCCCGACCGCGGTCCGCTGCTCATCATCGACGGTGAGAAGGACCACACGGTTCCGTGGGCGATCGCGAACGCGTCGTTCAAGAAGCAGAAGCGGAACAAGGGCGTGACGGAGATCGTGAAGATCGACGGCCGCGGCCACTCGCTGACGATCGACCACGGTTGGCGCGACGTCGCCGACACGTCGCTCACGTTCATTCAGCGATTCGTCAAGCCCTGACCGAGCGGCTTCGGTTTCACGGTTCTCAGTTTTCGGGAAGGCTTGCTTCGATGCCGTCGAGCAGGCGGCTGAGGTTGCGGTCGAACCGTTCGGTGTCGCGCATGTGGGCGTCGATCTGGCCCCACGCCTTCTCGATCCCGAACTCGTCGGCGAGCGCCGCGAGGTGCGGGTAGTCGCCGGTCTGCAGGAGCCCGTTGACGTAGTCGATCATGCCCGGCGCGATCGCCGGAATCGTCGGCCTGCACGTTGTTGCGTTGCCCGAGGCAGTAGCCGAAGACGTATTCGTCGACGAACGCAACGATGTCGAGCTTGTCGGTGAGCGGGATCGGCAGCGACGCGACGGCCTGCATCGACTGGTCGAAGTGGCGCACGCTGTTCGGTCCGATGGGCGGGTCGTCGGCGATGTCGAGAATCCACGGGTGACGTTCGAGCGACGCGCGCGAACGTTCGGCGACGAGCGTCAGGGCCGCGCGCCAGTCGGTGGGCATCGGAACCTCGGGCGGGACGACGACTTCGCCCATGATCGCGTCGACGACGAGCGTGAGGAGCTCGTCCTTCGTGCGGACGTAGTGGTAGAGGGTCATCGTTCCCGCGCCGAGCTCGGCCGCGATGCGGCGCATCGACACCGCGTCGAATCCTTCGGCGTCGGCGATGCGGGTCGCGGCGGCCGCGATGTCGTCGCGGGTGTAGCGGGGCCGGCGCGCGGCGGGCTCCACGCGCGTCCAGACGTCGAGCGTGCCGAGGTGCTCGGCGATCCGTTCGAGGGTCTCGGCCTTGATCGCCGCTTTGCGGGCCGCGCGCGTCCGACATCCGTCCGAGTTGCTCGGCCCGGCGGGCGGCCTGAGCCGTCTGCCGCTCGACCTTGTCGGTGATCTTCTCCGCCACGCGCTCGACGACGTAGTCGCGGATCGCTTCCGCGCTCTGGGGGCTCGGTCTGCGGGCTGCGGGCTTGCGTTCCGGGTGCTTGCGATCAGGCGCCATAGGAATCACGTGTCATTTCGCTTGTCACTCGTACAGTGTACTGCTAAGGTAGCCGTACTATGTACGATCACGAAGTACAGCATACGAACAACCTGACCATGCCCGCCACCGGTGCAAATGTCGCCGGTTCCGCAGCCGGAGTCCAGGCCCAGGGCCTCGGGAAGCGCTACGGCGAGCTCTGGGCGTTCCGCGACCTCGACCTCGACGTCGCGCCGGGCACCGTTCTCGGTCTCCTCGGCCACAACGGCGCGGGCAAGACCACGGCGATCCGCATCCTGACGACACTGTCGACCCCCACCGAGGGCTCGGCCGTGGTCGGCGGCATCGATGTTGCCCACAACCCGGCCGGCGTCCGGCGTCGTATCGGTGTGGCTGCCCAGCAGGCGACCGTCGACGGGTTGATGAACGCCCGCAAGAACCTGGTGATGGTCGGTCGGCTGCATCACCTCCCGAAAGCCGAGGCCGGGCGGCGCGCCGACGAGTTGCTCGAGCGTTTCGGTCTCACCGACGCCGCGACCCGCCTGGTGAAGAACCTCTCCGGGGGCATGCGCCGCCGGCTCGACCTCGCGGCCAGCCTCGTCGCCGACCCGCAGGTCCTGTTCCTCGACGAGCCCACAACCGGTCTCGACCCGCGTAGCCGGGGCGAGTTGTGGGACATGCTGCGCGACCTCGTTCGCGAAGGCACCACGGTCATCCTCACGACGCAGTACCTCGAAGAGGCCGACCGCCTGGCCGACGACATCGTGGTGCTCGACCACGGGCGCACGGTTGCGCACGGCACACCCGAGGAGTTGAAAGCACACATCAGCAACGACCGCGTCGACGTGACGCTCGAAACCGCGAGCGACTACGCAGCCGTCGTGCGTGCCACGCAGGCGCTGACGGCGCACGCACCGAGCTTCGACGACGAGCTTCTCGTCGCCACGATCCCCGTGCTCGAAGGCGTGCGTCTCATCGACGTCATGCGCGCCCTCGACGCGCAAGGGATCGAGCCGGTCGACCTCGACCGCCGCGAAGTCACCCTCGACGACGTGTTCCTCACCCTGACCGCGCCCGGTCGCACGAGTGAAGAGGTTTCCGCATGACCGCATCCCCGATCGCCGAAGTACTGCCCGTGTACGTGCCGGACATCCACGACGACGTTGAGCCGACCGACCGCGCGAGCCGCATCGCGACCTGGTGGAGCGACACCGTGGTGTTCGCGGGCCGGAACATCGAACACATCCGCCAGATCCCGGAAAAGCTGCTCGACGTCACGCTCCAACCGCTGATGTTCGTACTGCTCTTCGCGTACGTCTTCGGCGGCGCGATCCACATCGGCGGCGGCAACTACCGCGAGTACATCATCGCCGGCATCTTGTTGCAGTCGTTGGCCTTCGGTATGACCGGGCCGGCAACCGCGATCGCGACCGACCTGACCGAAGGTGTGATCGACCGCTTCCGGTCTCTTCCCGCCACACGCGTCGCGTACTTGTCGGGGCACTATCTCGCCGAGCTCGCGGGCATGGCACTCTCGATCGTGGTCCTGCTCAGCGCGGGCCTGCTCGTCGGATGGCGCACGCACACCGATCTCCTGCACATCACGACCGCGATCGTGCTGCTCCTCACGTTCGCGTCGGCGATGATCTGGATCGGTACGTGGATCGGGCTGAAGGTTCGCTCGGCCGATGCGGTCATGGGCGTCGGCTTCGTCGCCGTGTTCCCGCTGACGTTCTTGAGCAACGCGTTCGTGCCGATCAACTCGCTCCCCAATGCGTTGCAATGGGTCGCGGCCTGGAACCCGATCAGTGTCATGGTCGCCGCGGTACGCCAGCTCTTCGGGAACCCGCTGTCGCCGCTCGTCAAGCACACGTGGCCGCTCGAGCACCCGATCGTCGCCGCGTTCATGTACTGCGGTGTGATGCTCGCGATCGCGGTCCCGGCGTCGCTGCGCCGCTATCGCGCCCGCACGAGCGACTGACCCGTCGTGGCGTCGCTCGTGCAGCGGGTCTCCGACGTCGGCGCGCGTCTGTTGTTGAAGCCGGCGACGGTCTCCGCGGTGACCGACCACGGCAATGGGCTGCGTTCGGTCGACCTCGTCGGGGACCGGCTCGTGGATGCGCAATGGGTCCCCGGCGACAAGCTCCGCGTGCGCACCGACGCGCACACGCTGCGCACGTACACACCGATTGCCTGGGACGAAGAAAACGGCCGCACGCGCCTACTCGTCGCCGCGCCCGGCGCGGGGCCGGGGTCGAAGTGGTGTCACGCGCGCGGCCGACAACGCGCCGCGCAACACGCTGGCCGGGCTCGCGCTCGACGCGGTGCGCGCCCACCCAGGTGCGCCGTTGTGCTTGACCGGGTGCGCGCAGACGATCGCGGTCGTGCGCCGCCTGCTCAAGACGGAACGGGTCGCGGCGTCGACCACTGTGGTGAAGGCGTACTGGGACGAGAACCGCAGAGGTCTGGACTGAGTCGTTTGGACTGAGTCGCCTGGACTGAGTCGCCTCGACTAGGCGGTCGGGCGCGCGGTCACGAGTTGCGAGTGTTTCGGCGGTGTCGTCGGCGGCGCGGCCGTCACGGCCGTCTCGACGCGCCATCCACCTGCGGCGAGCAGCGCGTAGTGCTCCGCCGCGGGCAGGATCGTCCTCCAGGGCTCGGTGCGCCCGGCCCGGCGGCGCGCGTTGGCGGCGGCCGCGATGCGATCCGAGTCACCGCCGTCGGCGTGCAGAGCCAAGCTCGCCGCCAGCGTGCTGTCCGACGTGGCGCGCGTCCGTATGCCGCGCAGCAGATCCACGATCGTCGGCGGCGTGAGGTACACGAGCAGGCCCTCGCCGATGAACAGCGATGTCGAACCCGCATCGTGACCGCATGCGCGGAGTACGGCCGCGATGTCGTCGACCGCGAAGTCGGCGGCCGCGAAGGCGACCGAGTCGAGGTCGGCGGCCATGGCGTGCAGGCGGCGCGTCTTGTCGCGCTGGGTCGCGGGATGGTCGACCTCGAAGAACTGCACACCGGGCGTGCGGAAACGCAGCGCCCGATCGTCATACCCCGCGCCGAGGATCACGATCTGCCGCACACCATTGGTGATGGCCGCCTCGACCTGCGCGTCGAAGAACGTCGTGCGCACGGTGATGTCGGGCCGGAGCCAGCTCGCGTACGTCGGCGGCATGTCGGCGCAGAGGTGGAGTTGGGCGTGGTCGTCGCCGTGCGGGCTGTGCGGACGCGTCAACTCGGCGCGCACGAGCGCGACGGCTTGACTGGTTCGGGAGGGCGTGCCGACCGGCAAGCGGTTACGCGCCCGGTTCTTCGGCGCCGATGGCGACGACCGCGGCCAAGGTGGCGCGCGTCTGCGCGACCGCCTCGGGCCCGACCCGCGCCTCCAGTTGGGCGTCGACGCGTTCGACCGCGGCGCGGCCCGTCGCCGCCGCGAGCATGCCCCGCTCGGTCAGGGCCACCGTCATCCGGCGGCGATCGTCGGGGTCGGGGGCGCGGTCGAGATACCCCCGCACGACCAACGTGTCGACCAGTTGACCGGCGGCCTGCTTCGAGATCCCCATGGTTTTGATGATCTCGGCGAGAGGCGAACCGTTCCGGGCGATCGCGCCGAGCACGAAGCTGCCGTTGCGGGGTACGTCGCTGCAGTCGACCTCCGCCAACGCGGCGCGCATTGCGGAGCCGTAGGTGGTGCGGGCGGCGCGGAAGAGCGCCGGGAACACGATGCGGTCGAACCAGTTACCGTCTTCTTCGGCCGCGTTTTCTGCGGCGTTGCGAGCGTCGGACATGCCCCTATGGTAATAGACAAGGATATGGACAGTCAACAGACCGGACGACTTGCGATCGAGCGGCTCGGCGGAACAGCCGGGGCGGTCGTACGGGGTCTCGATCCGCGCGCGGTCGACCCGGCCGCGGTCGGCATGGTCCGGGATCTGCTTGTCGAGCGCAAGGTCGTCTTCATCCCCGACGCGCACCTGGATCCGGCCGAGCTCGTGACCTTCGCCCGGCATTTCGGTGAGCTCACGGTCGCGCATCCGGTCATGCCCGGCCTCGACGACCATCCCGAAGTGCTCGAGATCGACGCCACCAAGTCGCGCGAAGACCCGCGCTATCGCGACGAGTACGAGAACGACACCTGGCATACCGACGTCACGTTCATGGAGCGGCCGCCGCTCGGCTCGCTGTTGAGCGCGCGGGTGCTGCCCGACGCGGGCGGCGACACGGTCTTCGCCGACACGGAAGCCGCCTACAGCTCGCTCAGCGCGCCGCTGCGCGAGCTGGTGGACGGTCTGCACGCGGTGCACGACGGCCGCGCCGAGTTCGCGGCGTTCCTGCGCACGAACCCCGACGGTGGAACGTGGGAAGGCGCGCGGTTCACCGTGCTCGAGCCGGTTGTGCACCCGGTGGTGCGTACGCATCCGGAGTCGGGGCGGCGGGGTTTGTTCGTCAACCCGACCTTCACCTCGCACATCGTCGAGCTCACCCGCGCCGAAAGCGACGCGCTTCTGACGTTCCTCTATCAGCACGCGACGAGCCAGGAACATCTCGTGCGTTGGCATTGGCACGTCGGTGATGTCGCGTTCTGGGACAACCGGGCGACGATGCACTACGCGGTCCGCGACTACGGCGCCGCGCCGCGAGTGATGCAACGCGTGACGTTCCGCGGCGACACGCCGCAATAGCCGGCTGACGCATGACGGTCGCGGCCGCAACGAGCAGCTTCCTGAGCAGCTTCGTCGTGATCACCGCCCTCGGCGCCGTGTTGAGCCTGGCCGAGTGGGTCGATCCCGCCGACCGTCGGGGACCGCGGCACGTGCCGCGGTACTCGTGCCGATGCGGCTTGGTTCTTGGTGCACTTCTCGTACGCGCCCCTGACCGCGCTCACGGTCACGGCCGCCGTATCCGCGCTGGCGGAGCACGGGTTGGCGCGCGGACTCGTAGCTCACAGCCCTGCCGTCGCGCAGCTCGTGGGCGCGGTCGTGCTCGCCGACCTCGCCGCGTATTGGCTGCACCGGGCGATGCACTCGATGCGGGGGCTGTGGCGGCTGCACGCGGTCCATCACGGCGCCACCGATCTGCACTGGTGGTCGGCTTTTCGCTTCCACCCGCTCGACGGCATTCTCGCGAGCACGATCCCGCTGTTGGCGGTGGCGGCGTTCGGGTTCGGGGTGGGTGCAGTTGCGGGCTACGTGGCGATCGTGTTCGTCGTCACCGTGTTCGCGCACGCCGACGTGTGGGTTCCCGGCCCCGGGCTCGCGCGATTCGTTGCGACGCCGGCGTTCCATCGGAGTCACCACGAATCCGGACGCACCGACGCGAACTTCGCGGTCGTCCTCCCGATCTGGGATCGCCTGTTCGGGACCCGTGCCGATCGTGCGGAGCTGCCTCCGCTCGATCAGTGGAGCAACGCCAGACCGATCAGCAGCGACGCAACGTTGGCGACGCAACTGACCGCGATGGCGGCGGCTCCGCCGGAACCGCGACCGCGCCACACGAGCGCGGCTTCGAGATAGACGACACCCACCTCGACCACCACCAGCGCGGCGAGTGATCCGACGATCGGCGCCAACAGCGGGAAGACAACGAGGAACGCGAGTGGATGCGAGACGAGATTGACGCGGAGGCCGGTGCGGCCCGCGCGCCGGAGCGATACGTCGCCGCCCGCCGACAGGCCGAGCGCGTACACCGGTGTCTCGACCGCGAGCGTGAGCCCGAGCGCGACGAGATACACCGCGAACGCGCGGACGATCACCGAGATCTCACTGTTGCCGCCGCCGGTGACGCCTCCGCCGGACCACGAGGTAGATGCCGAGCGCGATGAGCACGATCGCGATGCCGACCACGACCAGGAAGATGATCGCGAGTATCGGTGTCGACGATCCGCCCGGCGCGACGTCGGCGAAGAGCCTCGGGCCCAGTTGGGCGCCCAGTAGTGCGAGCAGTAGGCCCATCGGCGGGGCGCTCCTTCGGTCGTGGCCCGGGCAGGCTACGCCGAGCGGTTCCCGCTAGGCCGCGTGCGCGCGCCGCGCCGGGTGCGCGTGGTTATCCGCGCCCTCGACCGCGGGGATCGTGTCTCGATGCGTCGTGCGCGCGAGCTGCAACGCGACGACGAATGCGAGGCCGACGACGAGGTGCAGCGTCGCCAACGTTGCCTTCGCGGTGGCGGTGGAATCGATGGTCAGGTCCATCTCGATGCTCAGGAGCGCGATCACTCCGCCGGTGATCTGTACGGCCCGAAGACCGGGGCGGCGGAACCGGTCGGCGATCAGCGCGGCGGCGAGGCCGATGGCGAAGGTGATGAGTGTCAGCGACACGACGTGAACGAGGCGAATGTGCTCCGGGCCGCGGCTCGTGTGGGCGGCGACGAAATCGAGCCCGGCCACGCGTCCGATGCCGTAGATGACCGCATTCACGAGCGTGGCCGCGAGCGCGGCACCGGCACCGATCGTCAGCAGGCGCCGGGCGCCGACGGGTGAATCATTCATGGCGGTTGTCCTTCCGAGGTCGATGGCCCGTCGGGCTTGCGCGGGACCTGTCGAGGAGTGAGACCTCGAGGCGCACGGGAACTCATCGACGAGTTTCAGGTACTCCGCGGCAAGGGCGCTCGGGCGCTCGCACCGGTCGTACGGCAGACTTTGAACATGTCGGTCGGCCCTGCGCTCCCTGAGCGACCTGCGCTCCAGGTACGGGATGTCTACAAGCGGTTCGGCCGGCTCGAGGTTCTGCGCGGGGTGGATCTCTCCGTGTGGCCGGGGGAGATCGTCTCGCTGGTCGGTGAGAACGGCACCGGCAAGACGACCGTCGTCCAGTGCATCGCCGGCACGTATCAACCCGATCGCGGCGCGGTCGACGTGGCCGGGAGTCCGCTCGCGGCCGACCCGTTCGGCGCGCGCGAACAAGGCGTCGCGGTCGTGTGGCAGGACCTGGCGTTGTGCGACAACCTCAGCACCGTCGCGAACCTGTTCCTCGGCGACGAGTTGCGCGACGGTGGGATCCTCGACGACCGCAAGATGATCGCGGAGGCGGCCGAGCTCTTCGAGACTCTCCATCTCGCGCCCACTGATCTGCAGCGCCCCGTCGGCACGTTGTCGGGCGGGCAACGCCAACTCGTCGCGATCGCGCGTGCGGTGCGCCGCACGCCGGCGGTGCTGGTGCTCGACGAACCGACCGCGTCGTTGGGCGTGAACGAGACGCGGGTCGTCGAGCGCCTGCTCGTCGAGTTGCGCGCGGCCGGGACCGCGATCTTGTTGGTGTCGCACCGCCTCGATCAGGTCTTCGGTCTCGCCGACCGGATCGCGGTGTTGCGCGAGGGTCGCATACTCACGATCGCGTCGCCGCTCGAGGTTCATCCCGACGACGTCGTCGCGATGATGTCGGGGATCGAGACCGTGTCGTCGGCGCGGCGCCAACTGCGCCGGTTGCACAGCCTCGTCGAACAACTCGCCGATGTGGAACCGGCCGCGAGCCTTCCCCTCATCGTTTCCGCCATGGCGGAGGCGGTCGGCGTGCAGTGCCTTTGCGTGCACCTGCTCGACGAGTCCGGTCCCGAGCCCCGGTTGCGGCGCTCCGCGACCGTCGGCATGACACCGGGCGTGAACGACGGCCTGGAGCTACTGGCGGTCGGCAACGGTGGCGGCCCGCCGGGTGAAGCGGCGGCGACGGGTGAGACGGTGGTGGTCGAGGACACGCGCCGCGATCCGCTCTGGCGCCCGTTGCGTTGGACCGACGTGGTGCAACCGCGCAGCTCGTGGTCGGTGCCGATCGTGGGCGCCGCCGGTGTGCTCGGAACGATCTCGGGTTACGCCGACACCGTCGGCCGACCGCAAGCGGATCAGCTCGAACTCGTCTCGCTCTACGCGAGCCACGCCGCGGCCGCCATCGAGAAGGAGCGCCTGCTCGCCGACGCGACGCGCCGCAACCGCATGCTCGAAACGTTGCGGGGCGTGCTCGACAAGTTGGCGGGCCCGCAACCGGCCGAGGGTGCGCTCGCAGTTGCGCTCGTCGCACTGTGTCGAGGACTCGGAGCCGACGCGATCGCGTTCGCACGACGCCGACGGCGCACGCTGCAACTTCGCGACCAGTGAGCTCGGCGAGCTCGCCGCCGCGGTCTCGGTCGAGCAACAGCGCGCGGCCGCGGCGACAGTGCTCGGCGCGTCGGGTCGGATCGATCGGGCCCGTCCGGTCGGTTCCGACGTGCTCGCGGTCCCGATCACGACGCCGGAAGGCCGCGCCGTAGTGACCGCGTGGTGGGCGAACACAACGCGCTTGTCGAACGACGCGCTCGACCTGCTCGACGACGCGGCCCGGTCCCTCCAACTCGCGTTGGAACGGGAATCGCTCGAACACGCCAACGCGGAGGCCGCATCGCTGCGGCGTTCGCAACTCCTGCAGCGCGACTTCCTGTCGCGCCTCAATCACGAGCTGCGAACACCGCTGACCGCGATTCAGGGATACGCCTCCACGTTGCGCCAGACCGACGTGAGCTGGGACACCGCGTATCAGGAGCGCTTCCTCGACTCGATCGCGGCGGAGTCGGCGCGGATGGGCCGCCTCGTCGGCGACCTCCTCGACTTCAGCGCGATCGACTCGGGAACGCTCCGACTCGTGCGCGACTGGTGCAGCCTCGATCTCGTGCTCGATGCGGCGCGGCAATGCGTGACGCAGGCGCCGCCCGCGGTCATCGAGCTCGAACCCCAGTCGGAGATCCCGACGGTGTGGGCCGATCACGACCGCCTGGAGCAGGTGTTCGTGAACCTGTTCGACAACGCGGTGCGGCACGCCAAGGGCGCCACGCAGATTCGCGTCGCGTCCGAGCTCGACCTCGAGCGCGCCACCGTGACGGTCCGCGTCACCGACGACGGGTGCGGCATCGACGCGACGTTGCGCGAGCGCGTGTTCCTGCCGCGCGAACGCGGCGCGACCGACGACGCGGGTGCCGGCCTCGGTCTCGCGATCGCGCGCGGCATCGTCGACGCCCACGGCGGGTCGATCGTCATCGAACCCACCGCGAGCGGAACGAGTGTGGCCGTCACGATCCCCGTCGATGGCGCCGACCGCGCCGAACGTGGTGGCCCGCTCGACGGACTCGACGCGATGCTCGCCGAGCCCGACCCCCGCACCGCGGAGAGCGGGGCCCGCGGTCGATGACCAGCGCGGCGACGAACGATCCGACGCGGGTGCTGGTGGTCGAGGACGACCGCAACATCATCGACCTCGTGCAGGCGAACCTCCTGGTGCGCGGCTTCGAGGTCGTCGTGTCACGCACCGGCCAGGACGCCGTCGAGTTGGTCTCGACGACCCGGCCCGACCTCGTGCTACTCGACCTGATGCTCCCGCACGCCGACGGCTTCGACCTGTGCCGGGAGATCCGCAGCGACTCGTCGGTCGGGATCATCGTGGTGTCGGCCCGGCGGGGAGAACAGGACAAGGTCCGCGCCCTCAACCTGGGCGCCGACGACTATCTGACCAAGCCCTTCGGTGTCGACGAGTTGCTCGCCCGCATCACCGCGTTGCTCCGCCGGAGCCGCCCGCCCACCCCGCCCGACGAGTCCCGGCCGCCGATGACTTTCGGTGGCGTGATCGTCGACCTCGAGGCGCAGCTCGTCACGAAGGACGGCCGGCCGGTTCACCTCACCCCGACCGAGTTCGCGCTCCTGCGCCAGCTCGCGCTGGCGCCGGGCAAGCTCATCACCCACGCCGCGCTCCTCCGGGCGGTGTGGGGCCCCGGTTATGAGACCGCGACCGAGTACACCCGGGTCTACGTGCGGCGTTTGCGGGCCAAGCTCGAGGGCCCGGGCGAGCCCCCGCTGATCGCCACCGAACCCCGGGCCGGGTACCGAATGACGCTCCCGTTCGAGGCTGAACCCAGCCCGACCGGCTGACGCGTAGCTGACGTCATACGGTATTCCCAGGCCATGTTCATGATTCGTTCACGGAACGAACGGAACATCTATGCCTCGTTCATACGTGTTTCCGTACCGTTTCCTGCATCTTGCACGACGTGTGTTGGGTAAGAGATACGTCGGTACCGACATCCACCAGGGGGAAAAGCACATGCACATATCGCGGAAGCGATCGGCGACGATCGCCATCGCAATGGGAGTTGCCCTTACGGCCGCGGCCTGTGGCAGCTCCTCCAAGCCCGCCAGCACCGGCGACAACTCCAGCACCACAACGGGTGGTGCCGCTCCGGCATCGATCTCGTTGTCGTCGTTCACCAACGACTTCTCGGCGATGGCGCAGCTGAAGTCGCTGGCCAGCCAAGGCAAGGGTCTCATCGGAGTGCTCCTCCCCGACACAACGACGTCGGCCCGGTACGAGACCTTCGACCGTCCGTACCTGACCAAGGCGTTCGAAGCCGCCGGTCTCTCGACCAGCGACTTCAAGGTCGACAACGCTCAGGGCAGCGCATCCACGATGCAGACCCAGGCCGAAGCCGACATCACCAACGGCGCGACTGTGCTGTTGATCGACGCCCTCGACTCCGGTAGCGGCGCGGCCATCGAGGCGTCGGCCAAGGCCAAGGGCGTCGCGGTCATCGACTACGACCGCCTGGTCAAGGGCGGCACCGCCGGCCGTATCTACGTCAGCTTCGACAACGTCAAGGTCGGTCAGCTCATCGGCCAGGGTGAAGTCGACTGCATCACGGCGTGGAACGTCTCGAAGCCCAACATCCTGGTGATGGACGGCGACCCGACCGACAACAACGCCACGCTGTTCGCGCAGGGCTACAACGGAGTGCTGAAGCCGCACTTCGACGACGGCTCCTACGTGAAGGTCGGCGAGCCCGCCGGTACGTGGACGCCTTCGGTCGCCGCCACGACGTTCGAGCAGCAGCTCACTGCGCACCCGAACATCAATGCGGTCGTCACGCCCAACGACGACAACGCCAACGCCGTGATCTCCGTCCTGCACAAGGACCAGATCCCGGCCAAGAAGTTCCCGACAACCGGACAGGACGCATCGCTGCCCGGCTTGCAGAACATCTTGAAGGGCTACCAGTGCGGCACGGTCTACAAGCCGATCTACCTCGAGGCACAGTCGGCGGCTGCAATCGCCCTCTACCTCCGGGCCGGTCAGAAGGCTCCGGCATCGCTGGTCAACGGCACGACGCAGGACTCGTCGGCGAACGTTGCCGTCGGTTCGTCGCTCCTGACCCCGACCTGGGTCACCACCGCCAACATGGCTGACACGGTGGTCAAGGACGCTGCGGTCAAGGTCTCCGACCTCTGCGTGACTGAAGTTGCGGCAGCCTGCACGGCCGCCGGCATCAAGTAGGCGAAGCACAAGAGGTAACGAGTTTCCGCTCGAGGGCGGTTACTCCGTACGGTGTATCCGTGCGGAGTAACCGTTCATCGAGCAAAGTGCACGCATCGTTTCGGAGGAGCGCATCGTGAGCACGGAAGTCGGCGCCGCGGAGGTTGCACCGCGTCGAGGCGGCATCCGGCTCCGGGCCGGCCCTGCTCCGCCTCGACCATGTGAGCAAGAGCTTCGGTGCAGTCCAGGCTCTCGTCGACATCAACCTCGACGTACCGGCCGGCGAAGTCACCGCACTCGCGGGCGACAACGGTGCGGGGAAGTCGGTGCTCATCAAGTGCATCGCCGGGATCCACACCCCCGATGCGGGCCACCTCTTGTGGAACGGCAAGCAGGTTCATATCCGCACGCCGCGTGAGTCGGCCGACCTCGGCATCGAGACCGTCCACCAGGACCTCGCGTTGTGCGACAACCTCGACATCGCCCAGAACATGTTCCTCGGGCGCGAGCGCACGAACCATCTGGTCCTCGCCGAGGACGACATGGAAAAGGCCGCCGCGGAAACGCTGCACGGCCTCGCGGTCACCACCGTGCGTTCGGTGCGCCAGCTCGTGGCGTCCCTCTCCGGCGGGCAACGGCAGGCGGTCGCGATCGCCAAGGCCGTGTTGTGGAACTCGAAGCTCGTCATCATGGACGAACCGACGGCCGCGTTGGGTGTGGCGCAGACCGCGATGGTGCTGAAGCTCGTCCGCAGCCTCGCCGACCGGGGTCTCGCGGTGCTGCTCGTCTCGCACAACATGAACGACGTCTTCAAAGTCGCCGACCGGGTCGCGGTGCTGCACCTCGGTCACCTCGTGGCCGCACGCCCGGCCTCGGAGATGGACGCGCAGATCGTCGTCGACCTCATGACGACGGGCCGATCGACCCGTACTGTTACCCCCAAGACTGCAACCCCTGATGCCGCACCTGACGCGACCGGCCCCGCCGGCGGAGTTGACCGATGACCAGGGTTGACGAGCCCGAACCGCCGGCGCTGGTAGCCGAGGACGACCCCGACCTCCGGCGCGCCGCCGCCGCGGAGACCGAAATCAATCCCGCGGCCGAAGAGCAGGCCGACTCGCTACGCGACTACCTGCGCGTCGTGTACCAACGGATTCGCGCCGGCGACAGTGGCGTGCTGCCGGTCGTCGCCGGCTTGTTGCTGATCTCGATCCTGTTCCAGTCGCTGAACTCCAACTTCTTGTCAGCCGGGAACCTCGTCAACCTGTTGATCCAGGGCGCGGTCTACATGCTGCTCGCCATGGGCGAGGTGTTCGCGCTGTTGCTCGGCGAGATCGACCTGTCGATCGGCTTCGTGAGCGGCATCGGCGGCGTCATCACCGCGGAGTTGGTGAAGCAGTCGGTGGGCTGGCCGTGGTGGGCCGCGATCATCGCGGCGCTCCTCGTCTGCGCGGCCATCGGAGTTTTGCAGGGAACGATCATCACGCGTCTCGGGCTGCCGTCGTTCGTCGTCACGCTCGCGGGCCTGCTCGGTTGGCAGGGCGTGATGCTGTTGATACTGGGTCAGGGCGGCTCCGTCCCGATCAACAACAACGTGATCAACGACCTCGCGAGCGGCAACCTCACGCCCGCCGCGAGTTGGGTCGTGATGATCCTGATCGTCGCGTTCGTCGGCACGCGCATGTGGATACAGGAATCGCGGCGGCGGAGCACGGGTCTGATCGCGCCGCCCGCGAGCCTGACGATCTTGAAGATTGCCGCGATCGGCGTCGGGGGCGTGATCCTCGTGCTGATCTGCAACACGAACCGGGGTCGGCTCGTTCCGATCAAGGGTGTCCCGTACGTCGTGTTGATCGTGCTCGGCGTGCTCGCGGCGTGGACGTTCCTGCTCGGGCGTACGAGGTTCGGCCGCTACATCTACGCGATCGGTGGCAACGCCGAAGCCGCGCGCCGCGCCGGCATCAGCCTGGCGCGCATCCGCACGCTCGCGTTCATGCTCGCGTCGTTCACGGCCGGTATCGCCGGCATCATCTACGCGTCGCGCCTGCAGTCGGTGTCGACCGCACTCGACGGCGGCACGTTGGTTCTGTACGCGGTCGCGGCCGCGGTCATCGGCGGCACGAGCCTCTTCGGCGGCCGGGGCAAGGCGATGCACGCGGTGCTTGGTGGCGTCGTGATCGCCGCAATCGACAACGGCATGGGCCTGCAGGGCTACAGCGCGGCGGCCAAGTACGTCGTGACCGCGCTCGTGCTGTTGGCCGCGGTCACCATCGACGCCGTCGCCCGCCGCGACAGCGTCGCCCGCTGACCCACCTTTCCCGGTCACATCCCGCTCGGAGTGCTGAATCGCCCGCGACGGGTGACGCCCACCTCATGGGCTCCGCTCAGGCTGCGGTGACGAAAACCCATCGGCGCCGGGCGGCGAGGTGGATCCATGCGCGACGCAGTCAAACGTTCGGCGTGCGCGGCGGCTTCGGCACTCGTCGTGCTGGTGCCGGTCGTCGTGTTCGCGTCGGCGGCCCCGGCCAAGGTCGTCGCGCCGGGCACGGTGACGAACCCGACCCTTCCGCCCAAGTGCGGGATCAAGGTCGCGCTGGTCGTCGACTCGTCGGGCTCGATCGGCAATGACGCGGGCCAGGTGACGGGCGCAGTGGGTTCGTTCCTCGACGCGCTGATCGGTACGGGTTCGCAGGTCGGCCTCGTCGATTTCGACACGCAGGTGAACCAGACGATCCCGTACACCCCGGTGAACGCGACGACGCGCGCGGGCATCTTCCAGACGTACCTCAACAGCTACAGCGTCGGCGGCGGCACGAACTGGGCCGCGGCTCTCCGCTCGACCGCGCTCCTGCAAGCCGGCGGCACTCGTCCGGACCTCGTGTTGTTCATCACCGACGGCCGGCCGACGTACCGCGGCGGCTACACGACCCCGGGCGGCACCTTCATCCCGCTCACCGACGACGGCAACGGGTCGGAGACGTCGGCGCAGGAACGGATCGAAGCTGCGAACCGGGCCGACGAGCTCAAGTTGGCGGGTTCGCACATCTTCTTGACCGGCGTCGGCACCGCGTTGGGCACGAACCCGCCCGCGGGCGACATCCAGAGCATCCAGTCGGTGACCGGAGACCAACGGTTCCCGACGGTCACGAGCTCGTTCAGCAATGCCGACTATTCACTGATCCCGCAGTTCGCGCAGCTCGCGGCCGCGCTGCGAGCACTTGTCTTCTCGCAGTGCGATACGAGCGTTACCGTGACCAAACTCGTCAGCACCGACAACGGCGCGACGGCACAGCCCGCGGACGACGTGCCGATCAGGGGCACGATCAGCGCGGTCACCGGTTCCTCCACCGTGCAATGGCAACAACCGGCCACGGGGGTCGTCGGTGTCCCGTCGGCGCAGCTCGTGCCGACGGCCAACGGCGGGATATCGACGTTCAAATGGGCGCCCGGTTCACTCGCGAACCCCGGTACGGGAAGTACGACGTTCGCGATCACCGAACCCGGGGCAACGAATCTCGCCTTCCTCCGCGCGACGTGCACGACCCGGACTCTCGACACGACCGGAACCCCGACGCCGACGCCGTACAACCTTGGTGATCCGATCACCGTTGCGCGCGGCGCGATCGTCGCGTGCACGATCACGAACGCGAAGCTCGCGACGCTGACCGTCCGCAAGCAGTGGTCGGGCTCGGTGGCCGGAGACACGGCGCGCATGACGGTTGGAGGCGGTCCGAACGGGCCGCAGTCGGCGACCTCGACGGGGACGGGAAGCGCGTTCCTCGACACGACCAACGTGATCACGCTCACGGTTTCGGTCGGAACGGTCTTGAACATCTCCGAGCTGGTCACGTACGCGACAACGCAATACACGATGTCGTTGGGCTGCAACGGTGTGACCCAGTCACTGACGTTCAGCGGCGGTGGACCACCGCCCGGCACGCGGACTGCGTCGACGAACTTCGTCGTTCCCGATGTCGGCGCGTTCCAATGCACGTTCGTCAACGGCTTGCAACCGGTCTTCGTGCTGACGAAGACCTGGGGTTCCGGCGCCCGCTCGACCGACGCGGTGGCGCTCAACGCGAGTGCGGGCGGACGCACGGCTCCGCCCGGCTCGAGCATCGCGGGTGGGAGCACCTTCGGCGCGATCCTCCCCGTGAATCCGGGCGAGACCGTCAGCATGTCGGAGTCGTTCACCTCGGGTGCGGCGGCCGACTACACGACGTCGCTCACGTGCACGGGCAATCACGGGACGCTCGTCTACACGCCGGGTGCGTTGACGGCCACGATTCCGATCACGGACGCCGATGTCGGAGGCGTCGTTCAGTGCACGTTCAACAACGACGGCCCGTTCGCGCGTGTCGTCGTCCGAAAGTCGCTGGTACCCCCACTGGATCCCGGCCGTTTCGACCTGCAGATCAACGGAACGACGGTGGTCAGCAACGCGACCGACGGATCGAGCTCGCTGCCTGTTGAAGTGCGCGTCGGCGACGACGTCACGGTTGGCGAAACCGGAACTACGGATACGCCGCTCGACCGGTACGACACGAGCACTGCTTGCGACAACGGCGTGACTCCTGATGGCGCGGGTGCGTTCGTCGTTCCGCAATCCGCGCTTGGTGCGACGATCACCTGCACGATCACCAACGTGCGCAAGACGGCGACGCTCCTCGTGAACAAGGCCTGGGTCGGGCCACTCGATCCGACCCACGAAGTCGTTGTCGGCGTCACCAGCGGTAGCGGCGGCATCGTCGGCGTCCACTCGTTCAACAACGGCGAGACTCAGGCGCCGGCACGGATCGGCGTGCCGGTCGGAACCACCGCGCGTCTCGCCGAACGCTTCAACGTCGGCTCGATCGACGACTACCACGTCGGGCTCGAGTGCGACGGCATTCCGATACCGCTGCAGAAGCCCACCGTCGGCGTCGACCGGGACGCGCCGATTCCCCCCAGCCTTCTCGGCGACACGGAAGTGGAGACCGATGTCGAAGCGAACCTCGACGTTCTGCCCGCCGCGGCCGGTACCGAGATCTCGTGCATCTTCACGAACACGCGCACCCAGCTCCGCATCGGCAAGACGGTTGCGACGCAACCGCTGCGCAACCCCGATGGCACCGTGACGATCGACTACAGCATTGCCGTCACCAACACCGGCACCGTGGAGTCGAACTACGTGTTGACCGACGAGCTCCGGTTTGCCGCGGGAGTAGTGGTCAAGAAGGTGGATGTGTCGAACGTCGACCCCGGTGACGTGCCCGTGAATCCGAAATTCGACGGCCGCACCGACACGAACATTGCGAGTGGATCGATCGGCGCGGGGATCACGCAGCGATTCCGCGTCGCAGTCACGGTCGATGTCTCGGCGATCCACTCCGCGGCCGCGTTCGATTGCACGATCCAGAAGGGCGAGACAGGAACCGGGTTGCTGAACGGAGCGTCGGTGACGGATGTCGCTACGAACATCGCCGAGACCGACGAGGCCTGCGCGCCGATTCCGAAAGCGGCCGACGTCGTCGTGGTGAAACGCGTGGTCAGCTCGGCGACGGTATTCAACCCCACGACCGCGTTGTTCCAACAGACGTACACGATCGATGTCACCAATCGCGGCCCCGCCCCCGCCGAAGCTGTGACGCTGGTGGATCAACTCCCGCCGGGCGCGACGCTCTTGTCGTTCACGACGAGCACCCCGAGTTGTACAGCGGCGCAAACGGAACTCCGGTGCACGTTCGGCACGCTTGCCAACGGTGCCACCGTCCACGTCGTGCTCGTGGTCTCGATCGTCGCGAGCCCCGGTACGTCGGTCAGCAATCGCGCCGAGGTGAGCTCGACCACCCCCGATCCCGATCCGTCGAACAACGTCGACGAAGTGATCAGCGTCCTCGGAACCAAAGCGGTCGTCCCCCCGCCTGCGGTCGGCCCGAGCGAGCTGCCGGAGTCTCTGCCCGTGACGGGCGCCGGTTCGCTGGTGATGATCGCCATCGGTGCAGCGCTGCTCGGTGGTGGCCTCGTGCTCCCGAAGTCGCGCCGACGGCGACGGGATTGCCGCAACTAGGCCACGACCTGCGAACGCGCCGAGAGCCGGGAGAGCGGGCGACGGGAATCGAACCCGCGTTCTCAGCTTGGGAAGCTGATGTTCTGCCGCTGAACTACGCCCGCGAGCGCGCCGACGTTACCAGAGGACATTTGTGCGGCATCCGCCCACATCAGCCTCTCAGTGAGGGAGAATCGCGCCGATGGCTTACGGCATGCCGGTCCAAGGATCCGACCAACGTCATGGGGAGGCGCATCGTCGCCTTCCTGATCGACTTCGTGCTGTTCGTCGGGGTCTTCCTCGTGATCATGGCGATCACCAAGGACCACTCCTACACCGGCGCGCCGGCGGGCGCGTGCTCAGAACCTGCGCGACGCCGGTTTCAGCGGCGTCTGTTACCAGTTCGGTCACCACGTCTACACGTGGAGGGGCGGCGGCGCGGCCACGGGCTACCTGCTGTCGCTGGTCATCGGGCTCCTCAACCTCGTCGTTTTGCAGGGCATCACGGGCGCCAGCATCGGCAAGCAGATCTTGCAGTTGCGCGTCGTCGACGCGCAGGGTCAGCCCGCGGGCGTGGGCCGCGCGTTCCTGCGCACGCTGTTGCTCATCGTCGACAACTTCTTCTGCTTCCTCGTCGGTCTCCTGACCGCGTCGCTCACCCACCCGCACCGCCGGGTCGGCGACATGGCGGCCGGTACGTACGTGGTAGGTGTGGCCGACGCGGGCCGTCCGCTCCCCGGCATCGCGCCCGTGTATCAAGGCGCGTACGCCCAGCCTGGCTACGGCCAACCCGGCGCGCCGCAATGGGCCCCGCCCGGCGCTCCGCCCGCGCCCGGCGCACCGCCCCCCGCGCCGGGCTGGGGCGCCACCCCGCCGCCGGCCTGGGGTTCGCCGCCTCCGCCCGCGGCTCCCACCTGGGGTGCCACTCCGCCGCCCGCCGCACCGCCTGTCGCGCCGCCCGCATGGGGCGCGCCCGCGACCGATCCCCCTCCGCCGGCCTGGGGCGCGCCGCCCCCGCCGCCCCAACCGACCAACGATCCCGGAGCGCCGGCGTGGGGTGCACCGCCGCCCCCGCCGCTCGCTCCTGCACCGGCGCCCGACCCGGCCGCGCCGCCGTCGAGTTGGGGCGCGCCCGCGCCCGGCGGCCCCTCGACCTGGGGTGCTCCGACACCCCCGCCGCCCGTCCCGACCGCGCCGCCTCCGGCCCCGCCCGCGGCACCGCAGCCCGACCCGGCACCGCCCGCGTGGACACCACCTCCGCCTCCGCCGCCGGCACCCGACCCCGCGCCGCCGGCCGCACCGCAACCGCCCCCGCCTCCTGCGCCCGCCACCGAGGGCGAGTCGTGGTGGAACAAGGCGTTCAGCGAAGACGACGACGAAACCCCCAACCAACCGTCGTGACTTAGGCCCGCTATACGGGCCCAACTCACGACAGTACGAACGCTCGCGGGGCTAGATGCCCGGGGTGAAGGTTCCGGTCGCGGGGGCGGTGCTCGTGGTGCCGTTCTCGATGGCTTCCCAGAGCATCTCCGCGATGTCTTGGACCTTCACCTCTTCGTCTTTGCCTTCGCCCTTCACGCCGTCGTCGAACATCACGTAACAGAAGGGGCACGCCACCGCGATGCGCGACGCGCCGGTGGCGATCGCCTCTTGGCTGCGTTCGGTGTTCACCTTCTTGCCGGTGTTCTCTTCCATCCACATGCGCGCGCCACCCGCGCCGCAGCACATGCCCTTCGTACCGTTGCGGGGCATCTCGACGAGGTCGATGCCCGCGAGGGAACCGACGACGCGCCGCGGTGCGAGGTACACGTCGTTGTGCCGGCCGAGGTAGCACGAGTCGTGGTACGTGACGCGTTCCTCGAGCGACGCGCCCGCAAGCGAGAGCCGCCCGTCGCGCACGAGATCGTCGAGCAACTGCGAGTGGTGGATGACCTCGTAGTTGCCGCCGAGCTGCGGGTAGTCGTTCTTCAACACGTTGAAGCAGTGCGGGCACTGCGTGATGATCTTCTTCACGCCCATGCCCTCGAACGTCTCGATGTTCTGCATCGCGAGCATCTGGAAGATGTACTCGTTGCCGGCGCGCCGGGCCTGGTCGCCGTTGCACATCTCACTCGGGCCGAGGATCGCGAAGTCGATGCCCGCGCGCTGCAGCAGCTTGGCCAGTGCGCGCGACGTCTTCTTGTTGCGGTCGTCGAAGCTGCCCGCGCAACCGACGAAGTACAGGTACTCGTGATCGAACGCGCCACCGGGTTCGACGATGTCGACACCCTCGAGCGAGCTCGCCCAGTCGCCGCGATCGCCCTGGTTCATGCCGTACGCGTTCCCGGCGTTCTCCATCGAGCGGAACGTGTTGCCGAGCTCGGTGGGGAAGTCGCTCTCCATCAGCGTGAGATAGCGGCGCATGTCGAGGATCTTGTCGAGGATCTCGATGTTGACCGGGCAGATCTCGTCGCACGCCTTGCAGCTCGTGCACGCCCACACTTCTTCGGGCGAGACGCGTTCGAACACGCTGTCGACGGCGATGGCGATGTCGCGGTCGACGCCGACGGGCGGTGACACGACGGGATCGCCGGTGGCCGCCATCACTTCGCCGACCTTCAACACGATCTCGCGCGGGTCGAGCGGCTTGCCGGTTGCGTGCGCGGGACACACCGACGTGCAACGCCCGCAGACCGTGCACGCGTCGGTGTCCATCAGCTGCTTCCAGGTGAAGTCCTCGATCTTCACGGCGCCGAAGCTCTCGAGCTCGGTCTCCATGAGGTTCGGCATGGGCTTCATCGCGCCCTTGGGCCGGTCGCGATCCTTCAGGTACATGTTCATCGGTGACGTGAACATGTGGCGCAACTTCGTGGTCGGCAGGATCGCGAGGAACGCGAGGAACGCCACGACGTGAATGCCCCACAACCAACGGTGCGTGATCTCGAGCGAGTGGACCGACCACGTGTCGATGAGCTTCGAGAGCGGGTAGCCGACGAACGACCAGCTTCTCGAAGTGCGGCTGGCCTTCCCACGCGATGCGCGCCGCCTCGACGAAGAAGCCGGTCACGCCGATGATGAAGAACGTGACGAGGATGACCGCGTCTTCGGGCTTGGTCTTGATGCGGATGCGGTACGGCCGCTGGATGTAGCGGCGAGAGATCGCCCACACGATGCCGATCAGGAACATGAGGCCCGCGACCTCGGCCGCGGCCGAGTACGCCTCGTAGGTCTGGCCGTGCAGGAACTTGAAGCGGTCGGGAAGCTGGTGGTCGGTCTCGCTGATCACCGTCACGATGAACAGCGACACGAACCCGAAGTAGAGGAACGAGTGCATGAGGCCGGCGGCCGGGTCGCGGAGCAGCGACTGCATCCACACGCCGTTGCGGTAGCTCTTGGCCCGCTTCTCGACGTTCTTGCGGTTCGTGCGGCGGTTGTCGGCGAGGCCGCGCTCCCAGTTCTGCACGCGGATCGACGCGAGCCACGCGACGATCAGCAACATCGTGGAGACGGCGGCGTAGAACGCGACCTTCAACGCCGTGGGCACGTTGACGAAGACTTCGCGCTGCACGGTCGAGTGGTCGTGCCAGCCCGTGATCGCGGGCAGGACGCCGCTCACGATCACGAACACGAACATCGCAACGCCAAGACCGAGTACGACTTGATGTGCCTTAGGCCGACGCATAGAGCCCGAATGTACAAGCACGCGCCCGAGGCGGCATCGAGACTACAGACGGTTATTGAATTACCGACCGGGCGTCGGCTTCGCGGAGGCGTTTGGCCATTCCGGCGAGGAGCTTGCGGGCGAAGCCGGGGACCTCGTCGATGAGGCCGGCGAACTCGCGCTGGCCGAGCACGACGAGCTCCATGTCGGTCTCGGCGACGATGGTGGAGTTGCGGGGCGCCTTTTCGAGGAGCGCCAGTTCGCCGAACGCGTCGCCGGCGCCGAGGCTGGCGATCTTGCGGCCGTGCCGGGATACCCGGGCGGTGCCGTCGAGGATCACGAAGAACTCGTGGCCGGTCTCGCCCTCGGAGATGAGGGTCTTGCCCGCCGCCGACCTTGATGTCCTCCGCCCGCCGGGCAACCAGTCTGAGGTCCTTGCGAGAGCAGGCCGCGAAGAGCGGGACCTGCTGGAGGTGGTCGATGAAGGCGTCGCGTCGGGCCATGGGGCGGCAATCTAACGAGTTCAAACCGGGCCCGTCACGTCCTTGCCGGATGACTCCGGGTCCGCCCGATCCGCGATTTCTTGTCCGCCCGGGAATCTGACAACACCATTGTCAAGTTACAATCCTCGTACGTACTCAACTCTGTGAGTACACCCAAGAGCAGCCCGCCAAAGAGAAATCAAGTGGAGGCAAACCATGTCCAAGGCCGTCGGCATCGACCTCGGCACTACCAACTCAGTCGTCTCGGTGCTCGAGGCGGGTGAGCCCGTCGTCATTCCCAACGCCGAGGGCAGCCGTACGACTCCCTCGGTCGTCGCGTTCTCCAAGACCGGCGAGGTTCTCGTCGGCGAGGTGGCCAAGCGCCAGGCGATCACCAACCCCGATCGCACGATCCGTTCCGTGAAGCGCCACATGGGCACCAACTGGACGATCGACATCGACGGCAAGGCGTACAACTAGCCAGGAGATCAGCGCCCGCATCCTGCAGAAGCTGAAGCGCGACGCGGAGAGCTACCTCGGAACCGCGGTGACCCAGGCGGTCATCACCGTTCCCGCGTACTTCGACGACGCCCAGCGCCAGGCCACCAAGGAGGCCGGCGAGATCGCGGGCCTCGAAGTCCTGCGCATCATCAACGAGCCGACCGCGGCCGCGCTCGCGTACGGGCTCGACAAGGAAGGCACCGACCAGACGATCCTCGTCTTCGACCTCGGCGGCGGCACGTTCGACGTGTCCGTGCTCGAGATCGGCGACGGCGTGTTCGAGGTGAAGAGCACCTCCGGGTAACACGCACCTCGGTGGCGACGACTGGGACCAGAAGGTCATCGACTGGATGGTCAGCGAGTTCAAGAACTCGCACGGCGTCGACCTCGGCATCGACAAGATGGCCGCGCAGCGCCTGAAGGAAGCGGCGGAGAAGGCGAAGATCGAGCTCTCCACATTGCAGGAGACCACGATCAACCTCCCGTTCGTCACGGCGACGAGCGACGGCCCGTTGCACCTCGAGCTGACGCTCACGCCGGGCCCGGTTCCAGGAGATGACGAAGGACCTGCTCGAGGCGTGCCGTGGTCCGTTCGACCAGGCGATCCGCGACGCGGGCTTCGACAAGTCGAAGATCGACCACGTCATCCTCGTCGGCGGCTCGACGCGCATGCCCGCCGTCACCGAACTCGTGACCCAGCTCACCGGCAAGGAGCCGCACAAGGGTGTCAACCCCGACGAAGCGGTTGCCGCCGGTGCGTCGATCCAGGCCGGTGTGTTGAAGGGCGACGTCAAGGACATCCTCCTGCTCGACGTCACGCCGTTGTCGCTCGGTATCGAGACCCGCGGTCAGATCATGGAGAAGATCATCGAGCGCAACAGCACCATCCCGGTGAAGCGTTCGCAGGTGTTCACCACCGCCGAGGACAGCCAGCCTTCGGTGGAGATCAAGGTGCTGCAGGGCGAGAGCGAGATGGCGTACCGCAACAAGCAGTTGGGCACGTTCACGCTCACCGGCCTGCCGCCCGCACCGCGTGGTGTCCCGCAGATCGAGGTCACGTTCGACATCGACGCCAACGGCATCGTGCACGTGTCCGCCAAGGACCTCGGCACGAGCAAGGAGCAGTCGATGGTCATCTCGGGCGGTACTGCGCTCGGCAAGGACGACATCAACCAGATGATCAAGGACGCCGAGGCTCACGCCGAGGAGGACAAGAAGAAGCGTGAGGAGGCCGAGACCCGCAACACGGCCGACACGCTGGCGTGGCAGACCGAGAGCCTGCTCAAGGAGCAGGGCGACAAGGTTCCCGCCGACGATCGCGAGAAGATCGACGTGGCCTTGAAGAACCTCAAGGAGACGCTGGCCGGCACCGACGTCGAGGCGATCAAGCACGCGCACGAGCTGTTGCTCGCGGCGAGCAACGACTTCACGCGGCGGCTGTACCAGAACGTGCAGGCGCAGCAGACGGCGGGTGGTGCGTCGGGTGGCGCATCGCAGCCCTCCGACGACGAGGTGGCCGACGCCGAGATCGTCGACGACGTCCCGACGACAACCAGCAGAGCGCGTAATCCGTCATGACGGACGCAACACGAAGTGAAGCGGTGCGACGCGGACCCGGGTCAGGAAACTGACCCGGGTTCCGCGGAGGCCGCGCAGTTCGAAGCCGACCTCGCAGCGTTGCAACGCGAGCGTGACGACCTGCTCGACACGACCCGGCGCCTCCAGGCCGACTTCGAGAACTACCGCAAGCGGGTCGTGCGCGAGCAGACCTCGTTCGTGGAGCGTTCGACCGAGGGACTGCTCGAGCAGCTGCTCCCGGTGCTCGACAGCTTCGAGCTCGCGGTGCGCAACCTCGAGGGCAGCGACGTCGACGAGAAGGTGCGCAAGGGCATCGAGCTCGTCTACGCGGAGCTGTCGTCGGTGATGGAGCGGGCCGGGCTCGAGCGCATCGAGGCCAAGGGCGCGCCGTTCGATCCGAACGAGCACGAAGCGGTGATGCAGGACGACGGCGACGGTGAACCGCATGTCGACGACGTGTTGCGCACCGGATGGAAGTTGAAGGGACGCGTGTTGCGGCCCGCGATGGTGAAAGTGACGAGGAAGACTTACGTAGTGGCAGCGCAGCGAGAGTGGTTCGAAAAGGACTACTACGCCGTTCTCGGCGTGCCGCCGGACGCGACCGAGAAGGAGTTGTCGCGCGCGTTCAAGAAGCTCGCCAAGCAGCACCACCCCGATGCGAACCAGGGGAACGCTGCAGGCCGAGGAGCGCTTCAAGGAGATCTCCGCGGCCTACGACGTGCTGGGCGACACCACCAAGCGCGCCGAGTACGACGAGGTGCGCCAGATGGTCGCCTCCGGCGTCGGGCCCGACGGTGCGGGCGGATTCGGGCCCGGTGGCTTCGGCGCCGGTGCCGGAGGTGGGCGGACGTTCCGCTTCGACACCGACGGCGGCGGGCTCGGCGACATCTTCGGCAATCTGTTCGGTGGTGGTGGCGGCGGGCGCCGCCGGCGGTCGTGCCGGCGACCGGGCCGCAACGCGGCCGCGACCTCGAGACCGAGCTGCACCTCCAGTTCGACGACGCGATCCGGGGCGTCACGTCCACCGTGCGCTTCCGCGCCGACGCGACGTGCTCCACGTGCGCGGGTTCGGGCGCGGCGCCGGGCACGATGCCGGAGACGTGTCCCGAGTGCCGCGGCGCGGGGACGATCGCCGACAACCAGGGCCCGTTCTCGTTCTCGCAGGTGTGCCCCACGTGCGGCGGGCGGGGCCAGGTCATCCCGACCCCGTGCCCCACGTGCAGCGGCAGCGGCGTCGAGGTGCGGGCGCGCGAGGTGAAGGTGCGGATTCCCGCGGGCGTCGCCGACGGTCAGCGCATCCGCGTGAAGGGCCGCGGTGGCGCGGGCGCCAACGGCGGTCCGCCCGGCGACCTCTTCGTGATCGTGCACGTGCGCGGGCACGCGCTCTTCGGGCGTAGCGGCAACGACCTCACGTTGCGCCTGCCGGTCACGTTCGCGGAGGCCGCGCTCGGCGCCGACATCAAGGTCCCCACGCTCGACGCGCCGGTGACCGTGCGCATCCCGCCGGGAACTCCGAGCGGCAAGGTGCTGCGCGTGCGGGGCAAGGGCGTTGCGGCCGACGGCAACGGGAAGCAGGGCGACCTGCTCGTCACCGTCGAAGTGCAGGTACCGGTCGACGCTGTCGGGTGAGCAGCGCGAAGCGATCGAAGCGCTCGCCGGCGTCCTCGACGACGATCCGCGCGCGGCTGTTCGCCGACGCGGTCGGCCCACGGCGCCGCGAGAGCGATCCGCCGGTGAGCTGATGATGCAAGTGATGGAGAATCGTGATGGACAGTGACGCCCGAGCCCTTGTACGTGATCTCGGTCGCGGCCGAGCTCGCGGGTGTGCACCCGCAGACGTTGCGCATCTACGAGCGCAAGGGTCTGCTCGCGCCGGCCCGTACGACGCGGTCGCAGCCGGCGCTACTCCGACCGCGACATCGCGTTGTTGCGCCGCATCCAGGAGCTCACCAACGACGGCGTGTCGCTCGCGGGCGTGCAGCGCATCCTCGCGCTGGAAGACGAGCTGGCCGGAGCCCGCGATCGCATCGCGGAGCTCGAAGCTCGCCTCGACGCGTTGCAGCGCGACGCCGAGCAGCGGGTCGAGGCCGCGCATCGGCAGTACCGGCGCGAGCTCGTCCCGGTGCGCAGCACCGTCGTCGCCCGTTTCGAGTCCCGCCGCTGACGCGAAGCCGTAACCGGAAACGCACACTGTTCAGAGAGAGACAGCCATGGCCGTAGACCCGAGTCGGTTCACCCGCAAGACGCAAGAGGCGTTGGCCGCCGCGCAGGCACTCGCGCGCGACGCCGGCAACACCGAGATCGCACCCGAGCACGTGTTGCGGGCGCTGCTCGACCAGAGCGAGGGCATCGTGACCGGTGTGCTCGAAGCGCATCGGCATCGACGTGGCCGAGGTGCGCCGCCGCGTCGACGAAGCGCTGGCGAAGCTCCCGCGCGTGAGCGGCGCGACCGTCCGCGACGCGCAGTTCGGCGCGAGCACGTTCCGCGTGCTCGAGAACGCCGACGCCGAGCGCGCGCACCTTGAACGACGACTACCTCTCGACCGAGCACATCCTGCTCGCGATGACCGAGGTGCCCGGCGGGGTCGGCGACCTTCTCCGCGGCGTCGGCGTCGACCACGACGCGGTGCTCGACGCGTTGCGCCAGGTGCGCGGTTCGCATCGCGTCACGAGCGACAATCCCGAAGAGCAGTACCAGGCGCTCGAGAAGTACGGGCGCGATCTCACCGAGGCCGCGCGCCAGGGCAAGATCGATCCGGTCATCGGCCGCGACGAGGAGATCCGCCGCATCATCCAGGTGCTGTCGCGGCGCACGAAGAACAACCCGGTGCTCATCGGCGAGCCCGGCGTCGGCAAGACCGCGATCGTCGAAGGGCTCGCGCGCCGCATCGTCGAGGGCGACGTTCCCGAGGGTCTGCGCAACAAGCGCGTCATCGCGCTCGACATCGGCTCGCTGATCGCGGGCACGAAGTACCGCGGCGAGTTCGAGGAGCGGTTCAAGGCGGTGCTCAAGGAGATCACCGACTCCGAGGGTGAGGTCATCACGTTCATCGACGAGATCCACACGATCGTCGGTGCCGGCGGCGCCGAAGGCGCGGTCGACGCAGGCAACATGATCAAGCCGATGCTCGCCCGCGGCGAGTTGCGGCTGATCGGCGCGACGACGCTCGACGAGTACCGCAAGTACATCGAGAAGGACGCCGCGTTGGAGCGGCGCTTCCAGCAGGTCTACGTGGGTGAGCCGTCGGTCGAGGACACGATCGCGATCCTGCGCGGCCTCAAGGAGCGCTACGAGGTGCACCACGGCGTGCGCATCCAGGACGCGGCGATCGTCGCGGCCGCGGTGCTCTCCGACCGTTACATCAGCGGTCGACAACTGCCCGACAAGGCGATCGACCTGATCGACGAGGCCGCGTCGCGGCTGCGGATCGAGATCGACTCGATGCCGTTCGAGATCGACGTGGTGGAGCGCCGTATCCGCCAGCTCGAGATCGAGCGCGCCGCGCTGGCGAAGGAGACCGACGAGGGTTCGCACACGCCGGTTGGAAGCCCTCGACGCCGAGTTGCAGTCGTTGCAGGAGGAGCGCGACGGCATGGTCGCGCACTGGCAGTCGGAGAAGGACGCGATCCTCGCGATCCAGGCGGGCAAGGAACGTCTCGAGCAGGCGAAGCTCGACGCGGAGCGCGCCGAGCGCGACGGCGACCTCGAGCGCGCCGCGCAGCTGCGTTACGGGCACATCCCGGTGGTGGAGCGCGAGCTCGACGGTCTGTCCGGCCGACTCGACGATCTCCAGCGCGACGGGCGCATGTTGAAGGAAGAGGTCGACTCCGAAGACGTCGCCGAGATCGTCGCCAAGTGGACGGGCATCCCCGTGACCCGCCTCTATGGAAGGCGAGATGGCGAAGCTCGTGCGGCTCGAAGAGCACTTGCACCAGCGCGTTGTCGGGCAGGAGGCGGCGGTGGTCGCGGTCGTCGAACGCGATCCGGCGTTCGCGGGCCGGGCTCTCCGACCCGAACCGGCCGATCGGTTCGTTCCTGTTCCTCGGTCCGACCGGTGTCGGCAAGACCGAGCTCGCCCGTGCGCTCGCCGAGTTCTTGTTCGACGACGAACGCGCCACCGTGCGCATCGACATGTCGGAGTACATGGAGAAGCACTCCGTGTCGCGGCTCGTCGGCGCGCCGCCCGGCTACGTCGGCTACGAAGAAGGCGGTCAGCTCACCGAAGCGGTGCGCCGCCGCCCGTACGCGGTGATCCTGCTCGACGAGATCGAGAAGGCGCATCCCGACGTGTTCAACGTGCTTGTTGCAGCTGATGGACGACGGTCGTCTGACCGACGGTCAGGGCCGCACCGTCGACTTCACGAACACCGTCGTGATCATGACGTCGAACCTCGGCGCGGGCGGGCCCGAGGCTCAGGTGATGGCTGCGGTGCGCGCGCACTTCAAGCCCGAGTTCCTCAACCGCATCGACGAGATCGTCGTGTTCGAACGGTTGTCGGAGGCGGAGATCGAACAGATCGTCGGCTTCCAGGTCGAGATCCTGCGCAAGCGGCTCTTGGAGCGCGGGCTCACGCTCGAGCTCACTCCCGCCGCGCAGAAGCGGGTCGCGCAGACCGGCTACGACCCCGACTTCGGTGCCCGACCGTTGAAGCGGGTGTTGCAGCGCGAAGTGGCCGACCCGATCGCGCTCGAGGTGTTGAAGGGCACGTATCAGCCCGGCGACACGATCGTCGTCGACGCGGGTCCCGACGGAACGCTCGTGTTCGACCAGGCCGCGACCGCGGAGATCGTGGCTTAGGCGTAGGAGTCCCGCGAAAACCGTAACCTTCCGCTCGTCGTCGGCCGGGCAGGAGGAGCGGATCGTGGAAGAACAAGAGTGGTACTGGTGCCTCGACCACAAGGCCGCGGAGCCGGCCGACAGCGCGTGCCCGCCGTCGCGGCGGCTCGGTCCGTACCCGTCGCGCGACGCGGCCGAGCATTGGAAGGAAAAGGTCGAGGCCCGCAACGAAGCGTGGGACGCCGACGACAAGGCCTGGGAGGGCGAGGACTGAGTGGCGCGGCCGACGCGGGTTGCACTCGTTGCCGTCGTCGTTGCCGGCCTGTTGCTGCTCGGCGCGTGCTCCAGCGGCTCGAACGCGAAGTCAGTGAGCCCGCCGACCACGACCACCACGACCCTTGCGCCCGCGCCGGTTCCGACCACGGCCCCGTTCACGAAAGCCACCAAGCGGCTCGCGCCGAGTAGCACCACGTACGTGTACTCGTTCACGTCCGGCGGGCGCACGCGGAGCTACCGGTTGCATGTTCCGCCCGCGGCCGCGGGCGGCACGCCGATGCCGCTCGTCCTGAACCTCGCGGGCGCCACCCAGAACGGGTTCTTGCAGGAGGCGCAGTCGGGCATGGACGCGTCGGCTGATCGTGACGGCTACCTCGTCGCGTATCCCGACGGCACGCGTATCTCGAAGGTGCTCACGCCGGATCCCGTTGCCAAGGACGCGCAATACGGGTTCAACGCGGGTTACTGCTGCGGGGATCCGAGCACGAAGCACGTCGACGATGTCGACTTTCTGCTCGCGGTGATCACGAACGTCGCGTCGCGAACGCCGGTCGATCTGCGGCGCGTGTACGTCACGGGAATGTCGAACGGTGGGATGATGGCCTACGCGATGGCCGCCCAGGCCTCCACGTATGTCGCCGCGATCGCGTCGGTGTCGGGGCAGGTCGAGCTGCCGCAGATCAATCCCACGCGGCCCGTGCCGACGATGGAGTTCCACAGCGTCGACGATCCGATCGCGTTGTATCACGGCGTGAAGAACGCGGATCCGGAGCTGGTGTTCTCGGTGATGGACGGCGTCGACCAGTGGGTGAAAGCCGACGGCTGCAACGCCACGCCGCACACCGCGAAGACGATCGTCGGCACCGGGACCTCGGCCGGGCTCACGGCCACGCTGGTCAGCTACACGGGTTGTCGGGCCGGTTCGTCGGTCAACCTCTGGCGGCTCACCGGCTCCGGGCACGTCTGGCCGGGCGCGCCGTTCAACACCGGACCGAAGAGCACGTGGATCCTCGACGGGGTCGGTCGGGGCACGCAGCTGATCGACGCCAACGAGTTGATGTGGCAGTTCTTTCAGAAGCACGAGCTGCCCGCACACTGATCGCGCGCGCCGTCAGAGCGAATCGTTCAACGATTCGTTGTAACGGCGCGACGAATCGGTGTGACGGCGAGCCTCAGGCGACCGGGATGACGGGGCTGAAGTTGTGCGCATCGCCGAACACGTAGACCGCACCGTCGGCGCCGACCAGCCAATAGCCGTGTCCGGTCGAGGTCGCGGCCATACCCGAGACCGGCGCCTTGAGGGCGGTCCCGCCCTTCGACCCTTCGAACGGCACGCCGCCGAAGGCGAAGATGGCGCCGTCGGAAGCCACCATCCAGTAGCCACCGTGCGGACCCGCGGCCATGCCCACGATCGGCGCGTTCAGTAACACGCTGCCGAGCGAGCCCGCGAACGTTCCGCTGCCGAAGCCGAATATCCCGCCGTCGGCCGCGACGAGCCAGTAGCCGTGACCGTCGGGGGCAGCGGCCATCCCGACGACGGGCGAGTTGAGCGGGATCCCGCCCATCGAGCCGTGGAAGGTGGCGTCGCCGAACGAGAACACGCCGCCGTCGGAAGCCACCATCCAGTAGCCATGGCCGCTCGGCGTCGGCGCGATGCCGACGACGGGCTGGTTCAGGTGAATCGCGCCGAGCGAGCCTTCGAACGGCGCGGAGCCGTACGCGAACACCCCGCCGTCGGCCGCCGCAACCCACGCGCCATTACCGGTGCGCGGCGGACGCGATTCCGACAACCGGTGAGTGCGAGGCCGCGGCAGTGAACGCGGTGGCGTTGCCGAAGTGTTCCAAGGCGCCGTGGTCGTTGACGAGGCGGTAACCCTGGCCGTTGCTCGTCGGCGCGATGCCCACAATGCTCGGAGTCTGGGGAACGGGCGTCGAGGCGAAGCTCGAATGCCCCATCGTGAAGCATGAGCTGGGTGTGATCGGCGTCGCACCCGTTTGCCCACCGGCGGAGAACGTGATCGCACCCGGCACCGCGGGGTCGGCGCAGTGGAACAGCTGCCAGGCGAGCGTCAACTGCGGCTGCAGGCGCCCGGGCGCGAACGAAACTGTCTGGGTCGCGGTCAGCGGATTGTGGTCGATCGTCGTGTACGACCCGCCGCTGGTGGGCCGCGCCGACGCGGTGAACGTGACCGCCGTGGTGCACCGCTGCGCCGGGTTCGCGGGCTCCAACTGCGCCATGTAGAAGATCGTGCCCGCCGCGCCCTCGTTCGTGATCGGACCGAAGTGGAAGCCGCAGCCGACGATTGGGCGGAGCGCAGCCGAGGCGCTCGAAGCACCAACCGTCACCGCAGGTACAGCCGCCGCCAGACCGAGAACGACACCGGCCGAAACCACGGCGATCGAGCGAAACGCATTCGAGAACCGGTGCCGCATACCACTACCCCCGGGTTGGTGACGATGCTTCGTTCCCTGTGCAGGCAATGGCTAACCGTGCGCCGAGCATTACGCAAGGGTTGGGCGCAAGGGTTGCGAAGTTCGCTCTCAGTCGAGGTGCGACTGCGCGAGCGCCCGAAGTTCACCCTTGGCGACTTTGCCGCCCGACGAACGCGGCAGTGCCTCAAGCACGACGAGGCGTTCGGGCCAGAGCTCTTTGCCGGTTCCCCGCTGGTCGAGATGGGCGCGCAACTCGTCGAGATCGACGGGCGCGTGCCCGGCGCGTATCTCCACGAACACGCAGACTCGTTCACCGAACGTCGGCATCGGGAATCGCGACCGCGCCGCACAGCGCAATCGCCGGATGCGAAGAAACTTCGTCTTCGACCTGGGCCGCGCTGATGTTCTTGCCGCCCCGGATGATGAGGTCGGACGTGCGGCCGACGACGGTGAGGTACCCCTCGGCGTCGATCGTCACGAGGTCGCCCATCAACATCCAGCCGTCGGCGGTGAACAGCTCCGCGTTCGCGGCGGGATCGTCGTAGTAGCCCAGGCACAGGCGCGGGCCCTTTCCCGGCCGGGACGCCGGGCGTTCCCGCGGTGGTGATGTCGGCGCCCGTGTCGGCGTCGAACAGGCGCACGTGCATCTCCGGGATCACTCGGCCCGCGGTCCGCAGCCGCTTCTCCTGCGGGTCGTCTGGGGTCGTGCACGACAGCGCGCCGGTCTCGTTCGATCCGTAGAACTGCAACACGTGCGCGCCGGTGCGGTCCTCGAATTCCTTGGCCCGTTCGTAAGGAACCATCTCGCCGCCGGTGTACATGATGCGCAGCGACGAGAGGTCGTAGCGGTCGAGCGCGGGTGAGTTCAGCATCATCACGAACTGCGTCGACACCGCCGCGAGCACGGTCACGCGGTAGTGCTCGATCGCGCGGAGCACGGTGTCGACGTCGAAGCGCGCGCACACGATGCACGCGCGCGCCGGCGATCGCGGGCGAGAAGTGCGCGGTCCACAAGCCGAAGCCGAACGGCGTCGGCAGCGCGGAGAGAAACACGTCGGCCGCGGTGAAGTGCGAGTCGCGGTCGGCGAACTCGTGGAACGCGAACCAGCGCGCCTGGGTGTGCATGACGATCTTGGGCAGTCCCGGTCGTGCCCGACGTCGAGTTCAGGTACCAGAGCTCGTCGGCGTCCGACTGGTTGCTCGGGCCCCGGTGCGCCGAGTGCAGGGGCCTCGCGCAGCAACACCCGCGCCCCGCTGCGCTCGACGAGGTGCGCCACTTCGCGCTCGCCCGCCCGCGCGCCGATACCGACCCCGACCAGGCCGAGCTTCTCGCACGCGAGCATCGCCGCGTGCACGTCCGGGCCCGTCGCGGAGTTGCAGCGCGATGCGATCGCCGGGTTCGTAGCCGCGCAACGCCGCGGTCATCTGTGACGAACGTTCGTCGTACTCGCGCCCACGTCATCGCTTCGCCCGACGCGGCCTCCACGAACGCGATGCCGTCCGGGTTCGCGTCGCGCGTTGCGGCGCCACAACTGCCGCGACGGTGTTCATCGGACGACGCTGTCGGTCACGGAAGTTGGTGGCGGAACAGTTCGGCGGCGTTGCGCCACGTGATGCGTTCGGCTTCGTCGTCGGGGATGTTCTGGTCGCGCAGTTGGCGCACGAGCATCGCCTGCGTGTTCGGCCACGACGAGTCGGCGTGCGGGATAGTCCGACTCGACGAGCACGTGCTCGAGCCCGATGCGATGGCGCAGCGCCATGTTCGAGTCGTCGTCGAGCGCGCAGAACCAGAAGTTCCGCCGCAGCACCTCGCTCGGCGTCTCCTCCACGTCGCGCCACGTCGGGAGGTAGCCGAGTTGGTACTTGTAGCAATGGTCGAGGCGGTCGATGATCCCGGCGACCCAACCGATCCCGCCTTCGGAGAGGCAGATCTTGATCTTGGGGAAGCGCACCGGGATCCGCGAGTAGAGCCAGTCGACCGCGCTGTACATGCCGTACGCGCCGAAGAGCACCGCGGGAATCTCGGGCGGCGCGTCGGCCGAAGTCGTCGGCGACGTGCCCGACGAGCCGACGTGCAGGCACAGCACCGTCTCGGTCTCCTCGCACGCCGCGAACAGCGGATCCCAGTAGCCGGAGTGGATCGTCGGCATGCCGAGCTTGTCGGGCGCCTCCGAGAACGTGACCGCGCTGAAGCCGCGCGCCGCGTTGCGCCGGATCTCGTCGGCCGCGACCTCGGGGTCGCGCAGGAACGCGATCTGGTTCGGGATGAAGCGACCGGGATACGCGCCACACCACGCGTCGAGGTGCCAGTCGTTGTACGCGCGCATCGCGACGAGCGCGAGCTCTTCGTCGTCGGGCCACAGCGTGAGCCGCTGGCCGACGAAGCCGGGTAGGAACGACGGGAAGCACAGCGAGGCCGCGACTCCGTCGATGTCCATGTCGCTGCACGCGTGCATTGACATCCCAGGCGCCGCGGCGCATCTCGTCGAACCGGGTCGGCTCGAAGCCGTACTCCGTCGAGGGCCGGCCGACGACCGCGTTGAACCCGACGTTCGGCAGCACCTGCCCCTGCCACATCCACGCCTCGCCGCCGTCGTCGGTCGGCGACGACGCGCGGCTCCTCGTCGGCGTACTTCTTCGGGAACCGGCCGGTGAACGCGTCGGGCGGTTCGACCACGTGGTCGTCGACGGAGATGACCGTGTACGCGCGCTCGCGCGGCTCCGGCTCGGGGAGCCAGGTGATCGTCTCCCGCCGGCCCTTGCCGCCGCCGAAGTACTCGTTGCTCTGCAGCGTCTTCGAGCGGGAGGCCGGTCATGTCACACCGTCATGTCAACACCTCGGGTTCGTCGCGCAGGAGCAGGCGGACCGCGCCGTCCCAGTAGGCCTGCGGCGTGTTCTGTTGCAGCGCGGGTTTGACCGCGGCGCGGGCGGCCGGCGGGAATCTCCTCGGGCGTGCGGCCGGCCGCGATCGTGTCGTAGGTGAAGCGGCACATGCGCTCGAACGTGGTAGCCTTGTAACACGCGGCGGGGATGGTCGGCGCGGTGACGATCGCGCCGTGGTGCGCGAGCAGGATCCCGCTCGCGTCGCCGACCTCTGCCGCGAGCCACTTGCCGTCGTTCGGCGTCCTCGATGCCGCCGTACTCGTCGACGAACGCGATCTCGCCGTCGAAGATGCACGAGTTCTGGTGCACCATCCGCGGACGTTCACCCATCGTCGCGAGCAGCGTGGCGTAGTAGGGATGGTTGTGCACGACGACGGCCGCGTCGGCGCGGGCCCGGTGCAGCTCGGTGTGCAGGAAGACGGCGGGGGTGACGTCCCAATCGCCTTCGACGATCTCGCCGTCGGCGTCGAGGCGGAGGATGTCGGAGGCCCGCACCTCCTCCCACCACATGCCCCACGGGTTGCACCACATGCCGCCGTCGTCGGTGGCGACCGTGACGTGCCCGGAGAGGTTCTCGCGCCAGCCCTCGCCGCGCCAGGATCCGCAGCGCGCACGCGAGCTCCTGGCGTGACGGTGAGCTCGTGACCGATGCCCGGTCCGGGTCGGGGCAGGCGCACGCACATGACGGTATCCGCGAGACTCTCCGAGCCGTGAAGGTGCTCGTGATCGGTGCAACCGGCGAACTCGGCCGAGAGGTGGCGTCGGTGCTCGGGCGCCGGTCCGGACGTCGAAATGGTGGCAGTGCGTGCGTTCGTGCGCCGGCCGCTCGCCGATCGGGCCGGCCGTCGACGAGGTGGTCCTCGGCGACCTCCGCGATCCGCGACGTCGCTGCTCGGCGCGCGTGCGCGGGCGTGACGAGCATGTTCCTCGTGTCGTCGCCGACGCAGGATCAGGTCGAGTTGGAGACGAATGCGATCGAGGCGGCCGAAGCGGCCGGCGTCGGGCGGATCGTCAAGGTCTCGAACATCCCGATCGCCGGTCTGGAGTCGGGTCTGCACGGGAACCACCGGGCGATCGAGCGCCGGCTTGGCCGCGTCGAGCTGCGCGGCCACGATCGTGCAGCCCTCGTTCTTCACGAGCGTGATCGACAAGCAGAGCGACGTGGTCGAAGGGCGGTCACGTCGTGCTGCCGACCGGCGCCGGGCAAGATCGCGTGGATCGATCCGTCCGACATCGCCGCGGTCGCTGCGGAAGCCTTGGTGCGCGACGACCTCGACGGTCCGTTGCACATCACCGGTCCGGAGGCGCTCGACGGCGACGAGGTCGCGGCCCGGCTCGGCGTGACGCGCATCGACCTCCCGCTCGACAAGCTGGCGGGAGACGGTCGTCGGCGTCCGGCCTCGACCCGTGGCTCGCGGATTCGATCGGTGCACCTGTTCGAAGCCGTCGCGCGCGGCGCGCTCGCGGAGACGACCGACACGGTCGAGCGTGTGCTCGGCCGCCCGCCGCGTGCGCGCGTTCGCGAGCTAGGGCAAGCGCGCGAACAACGGGTGTGCCGGCGCGTCGCTGATCGCGCGGCCGAAGATGCGCGCCGCGGGGTACGCGGCCAGCCGGGATCGCCGGTGCGCGCGAACGCAGCCCACGCGGTCGCGCATTGCGCTCGAGAGCGCGCGGCCGTCGTCGTCGAGGCCGACGAACGCGTCCCAGCCGTCGACGAAGTTGCCGAACGGGAACGGGATGTCGATGCCGTGGCACGCGCCGACCTGCGGCCCTTCCCACGTGAAGCAGTACGTGTAGGTCGGGCCGTGCGGCGCGTGCGCGTCGAGGACGGCCCGGCACGGCACCTGCATCTCGTTGTCGCCGAACGAGCGCGCGCCAGATCTCGTTGGTGTCGTCGGTGCCGAGCGCGCGTTCGTACCGGTCGACGATCGCGTCGGCCGCGGCTTCGTCGACACCGAGGTAGCGCGCGGCCCGGCGCACGATCTTGTCGCGCGGCGGGGGCGGGCCCGACGAATCGACGAACAGGCGCATCTCGTCGGCGGTCGTGCCCGCGACAGCGCGACGTCGGCGGCCGCGCCCGGCGGCGAACGCGGCCGGCGGCGCGGCGGGCAGCGACGTCGCCGTCGACCATCGGATGGAACGGCATCATCCCGACGGTTCCGAGCAGCGCGCTCATGCGCCGTCGACTGGGCCGCGACGAGCGCGTCGGCGGAGAGGTCGCGCAGACTCCGCGGCCTCGCTCACGCCCGCTTCCTTCATCAGCGCTTCGAGGACCACCGCGGCGCGCGTCTCGTCGAGCGTCGCGAAGGTCGCGCCGCTCTGGATGATGGCGCCCGGCGAGCAGTCCTCGCGCCGTCGGGCGACGGCGAGCACGTGCAGCAGCAGTCCGCCGCCGCGCCGATTCGCCGAACGCGACGACGCGCGCGGGATCGCCGCCGAACGATGCGATGTTGTCGCGCACCCATTCGAGCGCGCACGATCGCGTCGCGGACCCCGCAGTTCGCGACGCCGCCGAACGATCGGGCGTCGAGGAAGCCGAACGCGCCGAGGCGATAGTTCACCGAAACCACGACGACCTGTTGTTCCTCGGCGAGGAACGCGCCGTCGTATACCGGTTGCGATGACGCGCCGATGACGAACGATCCGCCGTGGAACCACACGAGTACCGGGAGCGGCGTGTCCGATCGGTAGCCGGGCCCACACGTTCAACGTCAGGCACGCGTGCTCGTCGGTCTCGCGTCACCTTCATGCCGGGCACGATCTCGCCGAGCGGTCCGTCGAGCGCCTGGGGCGCGGCGGGGCCGAAGCTGGGCGCGTTCGATCGTCGGACGGCGCCGGAGTCGAACGCGTACGCGGTTGCGGCGCGCGCGAACCGTTCCGCAGTCGCGTACGGGATGCCGAGCGAGGTCCGCATGTCGGCCAGCCTACGAATCACCCCGCAATCCCGGTGCCCGCTCGTCGGCTACCATTTCCCCAACGTGACCCCGAACAGGTGGAGCGTTTCGTGCCCGGCGCAGTGATCGTCGGCACGCAGTGGGGCGACGAAGGCAAGGGTCGGGTCACCGACTATCTCGCCAAGGAGTCGTCGATGTGTGTCCGCTATCAAGGCGGCCACAATGCGGGCCACACGCTCGTCGTCGAGGGCGAGGTGTTCAAGCTCCAGCTCGTGCCGAGCGGCATCTTGTATCCCGTGGGTGATGCCCGTCATCGGCAACGGCGTGGTGGTCGATCCCGCGGTGCTGATCGACGAGGTCGACATGCTCGAGGGCAAGGGCGTCGACACCCGGCTGCTGCGGCTGTCCGGCAACGCGCACCTGATCATGCCGTACCACCAAGAGCTCGACCGGGTGACCGAGCGCTACCTCGGCAAGAACAAGCTCGGTACCACCAAGCGCGGCATCGGCCCGGCGTACGCCGACAAGGCGCTGCGCGTCGGCATCCGCGTGCAGGACCTGCTCGACCCGAAGATCTTCCGGGAGAAGCTCGACCTCGCGCTGCGCGAGAAGAACGGCGTGCTGGCCAAGGTCTACAACCGGCTCCCGATCGACGCGAAGGAGCTGGCCGAGCGTTATCTCGCGATGGTTCCGCGGCTCGCGCCGATGATCGACGACACCGTGCACCTCGTGCACGAAGCGCTCGACGCGCAGCAGTGGGTGTTGTTCGAAGGCGCGCAGGCGACCTTCCTCGACCTCGACCACGGCACGTATCCGTTCGTCACGTCGAGCAACCCGATCGCGGGCGGCGTGTGCACCGGCGCCGGTGTCGGTCCGCTCGCGATCCAGCGCGTCGTCGGTCTCGTGAAGGCGTACCAGACCCGCGTCGGCAGTGGACCGTTCCCGACCGAGCTGTTCGAAGGCGACGCGGTCGGCGACATGCTCGTCGAGCGCGGCCGCGAGTTCGGTACCAACACCGGTCGGCGCCGGCGCACGGGTTGGCTCGACCTCGTGATGTTGAAGCACGCGGTGCGGCTCAACACGTGCACCGAGCTCGCGCTCACGAAGCTCGACATCCTCTCGCCGCTCGACGAGTTGAAGGTGTGCGTCGCGTACGAAGGCGAAGACGGAACGCGCTACGACCACGTGCCGTACCACCAGTCGGTGCTGCACAAGGTGAAGCCGGTGTACGAGACGCTGCCCGGTTGGGGCACCGAGATCGAGACGGCCGGTCGGATCGAAGACCTTCCCGCGCGCGCGCGCGACTACGTGCGGTTCGTCGAGGAGTTCGTCGGCGTGCACGTGAGCATCGTGGGCGTCGGCCCGGCGCGCGATCAGACGATCGTGCTTCCCCGCGCCGCGTGAGCGCGTGAGCAACCGCGTTCTCGTCATCGGATCGCGGCGGTCGCGAGCACGCGCTCGCGTGGGGTCTGGCGCGTTCTCCGCACGTCGACGAGGTGATCTGCGCGCCGGGGAACGCGGGGATGGCCGACGATCGGCGAGTGCATGCCGGTCGTGCCGACCGATCCCGCGGCCGTGGCCGATCTCGCCGCCAAGCTCGACGCCGATCTCGTGGTCGTCGCCCCCGACGATCCGCTCGTCGCAGGTGTCGTCGACGCGGTGCAGGCGTCGGGCCGCCTCGCCTTCGGCCCGAATGCCGCGGCCGCGAAGCTCGAAGGATCGAAGTCGTGGATGAAGGACGTGCTGGTCGCGGCCGGGGTTCCGACCGCCCGCTACGCGACCTTCGGCGCGGGCCAGGAGGCCGACGCGTACGCGTTCCTGGAGACGCTGCCCGGGCTCTACGTCGTGAAGACCGACGGACTCGCGGCGGGCAAAGGCGTGGTCGTCACCGAGTCGATCGCCGACGCGCGTGCCGCGGTGCAGCGCGTACCTGTCGGGCGCCGCGTTCGGCGACGCGGGACGCACGTGCGTGATCGAAGAAGGACTGACCGGCCCGGAGGTCTCGCTGTTCGCGCTCTGCGACGGCAAGCGCGGCGCAGGTCATCGCCGCCGCGCAGGATCACAAGCGCGTGTTCGACGGCGACCAGGGCCCGAACACCGGCGGCATGGGCGCGTACTCGCCGGTGCCGTTCGTCGGCCCCGACGTTGTCGACGACATGATGGAACGGGCCGTGCTGCCCACCCTCGCGGAGCTCGAACGGCGCGGTGCTCCCTTCCGGGGCACGCTGTACTGCCGGGCTCATGCTCACGCCCGAGGGTACGAAGGTGCTCGAGTACAACGTGCGCTTCGGCGACCCGGAGACCCAGGTGCTCGTGCCGCGGTTCACGAGCGACCTCTTCGTCCACCTGGCGGAGTCGGCGGCCGGCGATCTCACGACTCCGGTCGAGCTGGCCGACACGGCGTGTGTCGGCGTCGTGCTCGCCGCCGCCGGGCTATCCGCCCGCACCCGACCGCAAGGGTGTCGACGTCATCGCCGGGCTCGACCGGGCGACCGCGCACGAGGGTGTCGTGGTGTTCCACTCGCGGGACCGCGTTCGACGACCAGGGCCGGCTGGTGACGAACGGCGGTCGGGTACTCACTGTTACCGCGATCGGTGCCGACGTGGCGCAGGCGCGCGACCGCGCCTACGCGGCCGCAGCCGAGATTTCGTGGCCCGGCGTCCACTACCGTCGTGACATCGGCGCCCAGGCACTCCCGTGATCCCCCGCTACTCGCTTCCCGAGATCTCCGCGTTGTTCACCGACGAGGCGCGCTTCGGCGCGTGGCTCGAGGTCGAGGTGCTCGCGGTCGAGGCGTGGGCCCGGCTCGGTGTTATCCCCGAGGCCGACGCGCGTGCCGTGCGCGAGCGGGCCGGGTTCGACGTCGCCGCGATCAACGAGCGCGAGAAGATCACCGACCACGACGTCGCCGCGTTCGTCGACGTCGTGCAGGAGACGGTCGGCCCGCCCGCGGGCGCGTGGGTGCACTACGGACTGACCTCGAGCGACGTCGTCGACACCGCGCTCGCGCTGCAGATGACGCGAGCCGTCGACCTGTTGGCCGGCGCGGCCGCCGATCTCGAGAACGCGATCGCCAAGCGGGCGCGCGAGTTCCGCGACACCCCGATGGTCGGGCGCACGCACGGCATCCACGCCGAACCGACCACCTTCGGCGCCAAGCTCGCACTGTGGGCGATGCAGGTACGCCGCGATCGCGAACGTCTGGCGCGCGCCCGCGCCACGATCGCGGTCGGCAAGCTCTCGGGTGCAGTCGGCACCTACTCCAACGTCGATCCCGCGGTCGAGCAGTACGTGTGCGAGCACCTCGGGCTGAAGCCGGTGCCGGCCACGCAGGTGCTGCCGCGTGATCGGCACGCCGAGGTCATGTACACGTGCGCGTCGATCGGCGCGAGCATCGAGACGTTCGCCCTCGAGATCCGTCACCTCCAACGCACCGAGGTGCGCGAGGCCGAGGAGGGTTTCCGCGAGGGGCAAAAGGGCTCGAGTGCGATGCCGCACAAGCGCAACCCGATCAAGTCGGAACAGATGTGCGGCCTCGCCCGCGTGCTGCGCGGCAACCTGCAGCCCGCGCTCGAAGACGTTGCTCTTTGGCACGAGCGCGACATCTCACACTCCTCCGTCGAGCGCATCATCGTCCCCGACTCGCTGATGCTCACGTACTACATGCTCGTGAAGTGGCGGCAGGTGATCGAAGCCTGCAGGTGCATCCCGAGCGCATGCTGCGCAACCTCGACGCGTCGTTCGGACTCGTGTTCAGCCAGCCGGTTCTGCTCGCGCTCGTCGAGGCCGGCCGCACGCGCGACGAGGCGTACCGGATCGTGCAGCGCAACGCGATGCGTTCGTGGCAGGAGGAGCGATCGTTCCGGGAGCTGCTCGCGGCCGACGCCGAAGTGGCCGACGACGCTCGACGCGGCCCGGCTCGACGCGTGCTTCGATCTCAAGCGGTCGCTGGCGAACATCAACCGGATCTTCGACGTGCTCGACGACATGGGAGAACTGCCCGATATGGGAGAGCTGCCGGCGTGACCGACACCGGACTACCGCACCTCTACTCCGGCAAGGTGCGCGAGCTCTTCGAAGTCGGCATGGACGCGCTGTTGATGGTGGCGACCGACCGCATCTCCGTGTTCGACGTCGTGCTGCCCGACCTGATCCCCGACAAGGGCCGCGTGCTCACCGCGCTGTCGAACTTCTGGTTCGAGCGCACCACCGACATCGTCGCCAACCACGTGATCTCGTGCGACCCCACCGACTTCCCCGAGATCGCGGGCGACGTTGCGGGCCGGGCCACGCTCGTGCACGCGGCCCGGCCGATCCGGCTCGAATGTGTGGTGCGGGGTTACGTGTTCGGGCACGGCTGGAGCGAGTACCAGGAGTCGGGAACCGTCGGCGGCTTCGCGGTTCCCGCGGGGCTGCGCCAAGCCGAGAAGTTGCCGGTGCCGCTGTTCACGCCGACCACCAAAGCCGAGGCCGGGCACGACGATGTCGCTCACCGCCGACGAAGCGGTGGCGCTCGTGGGTCGCCGACATGTACGAGCAGCTGCGTGATATCTCGCTGCGTCTCTACGACGTCGGCGCGCGCCACGCCGAGAGCTGCGGGCTGATTCTCGCCGACACCAAGTTCGAGTTCGGCGAACGCGACGACGAGGTCATCGTGATCGACGAGATGATGACGCCCGACTCGTCGCGCTACTGGCCCCGGGAGAAGTACCAGCCCGGGACGTCCGCCACCGTCGTTCGACAAGCAATACGTGCGGGATTTCATGGACTCCACGGGCTGGAAGCACGAGCCGCCCGCGCCGAACATGCCCGCCGACGTGATCGCCAACACGCGCGCCAAGTACGTCGAGGCGTACGAGCTCGTGACCGACAACGCCTTCTCCGATTGGTACGGCTCGGACGACTGAGGCATCGGAGGCTCGGTAGCATCGGGTCATGCCCGCGTTCAACGCGCACGTCGAAGTCACACACCGGCCCGGGATCGCAGATCCGGCCGGCGCAACGGTCGAACGGGCGCTTCCGGCGCTCGGCTACACCAACGTCGCGCAGGTGCACATCGGTAAGACGATCAACCTCGTCGTCGACGCCCCCGACGCCGACAGCGCCCGCGCCCAGGTGAACGAGATGTGCGAGCGCCTGCTCGCGAACCCCGTCATCGAGGCGTACGAGGTCGTGATCTCGTGAGTCCGCGCGATCGGGGTCGTCCAGTTCCCGGGCACGAACTGCGAGCTCGACGTCGAGTACGCGATCGAGGAACTCGGCGGGCACGCCGAACTGCTCTGGCACGGCGACGACACGATCAAGGGCGTCGACGCCGTCGTGGTTCCCGGTGGCTTCGCGCACGGCGACTATCTCCGCACCGGCGCGATCGCCCGCTTCTCTCCGGTGATGCACGCGGTCGGGGAGCACGCGGCTGCGGGCGGCCCGGTGGTGGGGATCTGCAACGGTTTTCAGGTGTTGTGCGAGGCCGACCTGCTGCCCGGTGCATTGCAGAAGAACGCGGGATTGAAGTTCTTGTGCGAGACCGTCGAGCTGCGCGTGGAGACCACGTCGACCGCGCTTACGAACCTGGCTCACGTCGGCGACGTGCTGCGCATCCCGATCAATCATTTCGAGGGCAACTACGTGTGCGACGAGCGCACGCTCGCCGAGCTCCGCGCGGAGAAGCGGATCGTCGTCCGTTACGTCGACAATCCCGAACGGGAGCCTCGACGACATCGCCGGTATCTGCAACGCCACCGGCAACGTGGTGGGGCTGATGCCGCACCCCGAGCGCGCCTCCGACGCGCTGCTCGGCTCGAGCGACGGTGTGGTGCTGCTGAAAAGTCTCCTCGCGGCCGCGACGAGTCGCGCGACAATCCGAGTGTGACGGCGTACGCCTTCGGCGATACGAATCTCGCACGCGAACGACTCGCGCTGGTTGCCGACACCTTTGCGGCGCCGTCCCGGGCGTTGTTGCGCGACCTGCCCGTCGACGGGCATCGGTACGTCATCGACATGGGCTGCGGGCCGGGGTTCACGACCGCGTTGTTGCGAGAAGCGATCCCGCACAGCTTCACGACCGGCATCGACGCGTCACCGGCCATGATCGCCGAAGCGCGTGCGCGGGTGCCCGACGCGCACTTCACTGTGGGCGACGTCACCGCGCCCCTCACGTTGCCCGCGCATCTCGTCTACGCGCGCCTGCTGTTGGGTCACCTTCCCGATCCCGGTTCCGCGCTCACGCGTTGGGCCGACGCGTTGCGCCGCGGCGGGCTCGTTGTGTGCGAGGAGCCGGTTCGTTACCGCAGCGCCGATCCCGTGTTCGCTCGGTACGAGGCGGCCGTCACCGCGGTCGTGGCGGCGCAGGGGGCAACGTTGTGGGCCGGCCCCGCGCTCGACCGCGATCCGGTCGGTTGTCGCCGCATCATTGATCGCGTTGTCGAACATCCGGTTGCGGCGACGCGGGCCGCGGCGATGTTCCGGCGCAACGCCACGACCTGGGGCGGCGAACCCGACCTCGTCGCCGCGCTCGCAGCGATCGAAAACAGCGATCGCACCGACGTCGTGCTTTGGGAATTGCGCCAGACGGTGTGGATCAAAGCGGCCGAGTAGCGGGTTCCACGGGGCTTCGCCGCCGCGCTCGCGTCGCTACGATCCTGGGTGATGGCGGAGGACCTGAACGAACAACCGTTGCACCGTCGGCTCGGCATGACCGACGACGAGTTGGCGGCGGTTGTCGCCGAGCTCGGCCGCGAGCCCACGCACCTCGAGTTGGCGATGTACTCGGTGATGTGGTCGGAGCACTGCTCCTACAAGTCGTCGCGCGCGTTCTTGTCGCGGTTCCCGACCGAAGCGCCGTGGGTGCTCGTCGGGCCGGGTGAAGGCGCGGGCGTTGTCGACATCGGCGACGGGCTCGCCATCGCGGTGCGCATCGAGAGCCACAACCATCCGTCGGCCGTCGAGCCGTACCAGGGTGCGGCCACGGGAGTCGGTGGGATCATCCGCGACATCTTCTCGATGGGTGCCCGCCCGATCGCGCTGATGGATCCGCTGCGCTTCGGCTCGCTCGACGACGCCCGCACCCGGTACCTCTTCGAGGGCGTCGTTTCGGGCATCTCCGGCTACGGCAACTCGGTTGGGGTGCCGACGGTCGGCGGCGAGGTCGTGTTCGACGACACGTACCGCGGCAACCCGCTCGTCAACGTGTTCTGTCTCGGCATCCTGCCCGAAGGATCGACTCGTCCTGGCCCGCGCCGACGGACCCGGGAACCTCGCGATCCTGCTTGGGTCGTCGACCGGGCGCGACGGCATCGGCGGCGCGAGCGTGCTCGCCTCCGCGTCGTTCGAGGAAGGCGACGAAGCCAAGCGACCTTCGGTGCAGGTGGGCGATCCGTTCGAGGAGAAGCGGCTCATCGAGGCGTGCCTCGAACTGCTCGACGCCAAGCTTGCGGTCGGCGTGCAGGATCTCGGCGCGGCGGGGCTTTCGTGCGCGGCGTCGGAGACGGCGGCCAAGGCCGGCGCGGGTATGGATGTCGACGTCGCGCGCATCTCCAAGCGCGAGCCGGGGATGAACGCGGTCGAGGCGCTGACGTCGGAGAGCCAGGAACGCATGCTCGCGATCGTCGAGCCCGCGAATGCTCGACGCGGTGCTCGCGCTGGCGAAGCGGTGGGAGATCCGAGCGACGGTCGTCGGGCGCGTCACCGACACCGCGCGCTTTCGCATCTACGACGGCTTGTTCGACGCGGTCGGCGTGCCGGGCGAGAACCCGCCGCCGCCGATCGGTGACCAACCCACTCCGATCACCTCCGACGCGCCGCCGATCGCCGACGTGCCCGTCGAGAGTCTCGGCGACGGTCCGCTGTATCACCGCCCGTTGGCGCGCCCCGCCGCGCAGGACGCGTTGCAGGCCGCCGACCCCGCGCCGCAGCTGCGCGACAAGTTCCCCGCGGGCGCCGACCTCTCCGGCGAGCTGCTCGCGCTGCTCGCCACGCCGACGATCGCCGACAAGACCTGGGTGTCGCGCCAATACGACCACCAACTGTTCTTGAACACGGTGGCGGGTCCCGGCGCCGACGCGGCCGTGTTGCGCGTGAAGGGAACGCAGAAGGCGCTCGCGATGTCGACCGACGGCAAGGCGCGTTTCTGCCGTCTCGATCCGCGCACCGGCGGCCGCCTCGCAGTGCTCGAAGCGGCGCGCAACGTCGCGTGCTCCGGCGCCCGTTCCATCGCGCTCGTGAACTGCCTCAACTTCGGCAATCCCGAGCACCCCGAAGTGATGTGGCAGTTCTCCGAAGTCGTCGAGGGCATGAGCGAAGCGTGCGAGGCGCTCGGGTTCCCGGTCATCGGGGGCAACGTCAGCTTCTACAACGCGTCGGGCGACGACGACATCCATCCGACCCCGGTGGCGGGTGTGCTCGGCCTCATCGACGAGTTGCGCGACGCGCCCGCCCGCGGCCCGGCTCGCGGCCGGCGAGGACATCGTCGTGCTGGGCGCGATTCGGCCCGAGCTCGGTGGTTCGGAATGGGCGGCGGTCGTGCACGGCCTCGACGGCGGGATGCCGCCGGTCGCCGACCTCGATCGCGGTCGCGCGGTACACGAGTTGGTTTCCACGCTCGTGCGCGAGGGTTCGATCGCAGGCGTGCACGATGTCAGCGACGGCGGCCTCGCGGTTGCGCTCGCGGAGATGGCGATCGGCGGCGAGGTCGGTTTCCGTGTGGAGCTGATCTTCGACGACTGCACTCCCGCGGAGGCGTGTTTCGCGGAACCGGCGTCGGTCGTGGTGTGCAGTGTCTCGCCCCAGGAGACCGCTTCGGTCTGCGGTCAGGCCGCGGCCGCGGGCGTGCCGGTTCGTGTCATCGGGGTTGCGAGCGGCGACCGGCTCATCGCCAAGAACGCGTTCGATGTTGCCCTTGCCGACGCGACCCACGCCTGGCGCGACGCGCTCCCCGCGCTCATGAACCCCGAGCCGACCGTCGAACGCCCCCGCCGCATCTTCTGACCCGGTGAGTTACGAGCCGGCGTACGACTCGCCCTGGTTCGCGTCCATGAACATCTCCGAGACGATGGGCCAGCTGCCGTCGGGTTGGCGCTGCAGCACGCGCAGCGAATGATTGTCGCGCTGCTCGATCACGCCGCCGCCGACCAACTTCTGGCCTTCGACGATCAGGTGCGCGGAGACGAGCACGACGTCGGGCGTGAGAACGCGCACGCGCACGTCGGGCGGAGCCTTCAGCTGACCGGCATTGAAGTTGTCGTCGGCGAAGAGTCCGCGCAGGTACTCGACGATCTCCGGACCGCCGCGCTTCACGGTGCCGAACGCGTTCACCCAGTCGGCATCCGCGCTGTAGACGTTGGCGAGCTGGTCGGCGGCGCGCGCTTGGAATCCCCCGAGCAGCGCGAGCAGTGTGGTCCCGATCGCGTCCTGATCGGCCTGGGACAACGTCGAGATATCGGTGGGGTCGGTTGCGGCCACTGCCGTCTCCTTGATCGCGTTCACCAATACAGCAAGGGTGGGCTCAATGAAACCACCAATGAGACCAGATGACATGAAGGCGCTCGTGCGGCGCCACATCTTCGACGGATTCAACCGCGGCGACTGGACGGTGTGCGAGACGACCCTTGCCGACGACTACGTCGCACGCTACGGAAACGGGCAGGCGAACGTCGGTCGCGAGCATTACGTGCGCGTCTGCAAGATGTTGCGCCGATCGTTCCCCGATGTGGCGATCAGCATCGAAGACCTCGTCGTGGAAGACGACCGAATCGTGAACCGCTACATCGAGCGGGGCACGCTCACCGGCGTGACCTTCCTCGGTATCGAAGCGGCCGGCCAGCGCTACGAGAAGGCGGGCACCACGGTGTACCGCGTCGCCGACGATCGCCTCGTCGAGTCGTGGGGTGTCGAGGACACGCTCGGGTGGTTCCGCCAACTCGGCAAGTATCTCGAGCAATGACCACCGGCGAACCCGACGCGCTCTCGAGCGCGATCAGGTCGCCCGGAGTGTGTCGAAGTACGGCTCGACTTGTTTGCGCAGCGCGGCGAAGGAAGCGTCGTCGGGTGCGGTGAGTGTGGCCACGACGGCCTGCCCGTTGTGGAGCGTGACGACCGCGAAGAAGTGGAAGGGCCCGGCGCTCGACGAGGCGGTGTATTCGACGGCGCCGAGGGCTTGGCCGTACGTACCGGTGATCGTGTGGACGCCGACCGCGTGGAACTGGGACAGGATCTGCGGGCCCTGCTTCACGCTGAGGGCGAGGTATCCGGCGAGGTCGAGACCGGGTGCGGGTTCCGTCGCCACGTTGACGTTGGGTGCGAAGCCGTGATCGGCCGGCGCGATGAGCCACGCTTCGGTCTCTGACGCGCCAACAAGACCGGTTCGCGTGACCCACAGCGGCCCGAGGGTCATCGTGTACTTGCCTTGGGGGTCGGCGAAGCTCTCTCCGTCCAACGGCGGCGGATGCACTACGGGCGACCGCGGCGGCGAACCACTGTCGGCCCGCGTCGACCACGCGGTGCCGCCACATCCGGCCAGTACGAGCGCCGGAAGGAGCAGGCTGAAGATCGCTCGGGATCGGCGGGGGAAGCCGCGCACGCTCATTGCATCGACCTCACGGGGCAAAACAGCTAGAGCAGGGCGTGAGCTTCGAGCCAGACGATGACCTCGGCCGCCGACTCCTCGGGCGTGTGCCCGGCCGTCTCCAGCGTGATCTCGGGCTGAAGTGGCGGTTCGTAGGGATCGGAGACGCCGGTGAACTCGGGGATCTCGCCGGCTCGGGCCTTGGCGTAGAGACCCTTCACGTCGCGGGTCTCGCAGTCTTCCAACGATGTGGCCACGTGGATCTCGACGAAGTTGTCGATCCAGCCCCGGACCTCGTCGCGCAGCTCGCGGTACGGCGAGATCGCGGCGGTCACCGATACCACGCCGTTGCGGGCGAGCACCGAGGCGACCCAGCCGATGCGCCGGATGTTGATGTCGCGGTCGGCCTTGGAGAACCCGAGCCCCTTCGACAGGTGCTCCCTGACCTCGTCGCCGTCGAGCAGCTCGACCTTGCGGCCCCGGGCCCGGAGCTCGTCGACCACGATGTTGGCGATGGTGCTCTTCCCGGCGCCCGAGAGCCCCGTGAACCACAGACAGCACCCGGCCAGCTCCTGCATGGCGCCGACAATACGGGAAGCACTCCGGCCTTCCCGGCGTTGAGGGAATTGCCGCGGCGAATCCCGAACCGGAACAACGTCGCACCGAAGTGGGATACTGGTGACCTTGGACGCTGATCTCTCGGGCCCTCGAAGACGCGTGCGGAGTGTTCGGTGTGTACGCACCGGGCATGCCCGTCGCCCATCTGTCGTACCTCGGCCTCTATGCCTTGCAGCACCGCGGGCAGGAGTCGGCCGGCATCGCGGTCAGTGACGGCGAGACCATCACCGTCGTAAAAGACATGGGCCTCGTCACCCAGGTGTTCGACGAGCGCCGGCTCGCGCCGCTCGAAGGTCATCTCGCGATCGGGCACGTGCGCTACTCCACGACCGGTTCGAGCACGTGGCGCAACGCGCAGCCGGTGTACCGCTCGGTCGCGGAAGCAGGGTTCGCGCTCGGCCACAACGGCAACCTCACGAACACCGAGGAACTGTCGAACGATCTCGGCATGCTGCCCGGCGTACTCACCTCCGACAGCGAGCTCATCGGCGAGATGCTCGTTACGGAGTACGACGACGAGAGCCGTTCCGACGGCCGCGATCTCGAGCACGCGCTCGAGAAGGTGCTGCCGCGGCTCGCGGGTGCGTTCTCGCTCGTGTTGATGGACGAAGCGCATCTCTTCGGCGTGCGCGACGCGCACGGCTTCCGTCCACTCGTGCTCGGCAAGACCGAAGGCGGGTGGGTGCTCGCGAGCGAGACCGCCGCGCTGGATCTCGTCGACGCGCACTACGTGCGAGACGTCGAGCCCGGTGAGATGGTGGCGATCGACGCGGGCGGCGTGCGGTCGATCCGCTTCGCCGAGCCCACCCCGAAGCTCTGCCTCTTCGAGTTCGTCTACATCGCCCGCCCCGACACGCAGCTCTACGGGCACAGCGTGCACGCGGCGCGTCAACGCATGGGCGAGGCCCTGGCCCGCCAGGCGCCCGCCAATGCCGACATGGTGATGCCCGTTCCCGAGTCGGGCGTGCCCGCCGCGCAGGGTTTCGCGCGCGCCGCGGGGATTCCCTACGGCGACGGGTTCGTGAAGAACCGTTACGTCGGGCGCACGTTCATCCAGCCGAGCCAGAAGAAGCGCGGCACCGACGTTCGGCTCAAGCTGAACCCGTTGCGCGACAACATCAAGGGCAAGCGGCTGATCGTCGTCGACGACTCGATCGTGCGCGGCACAACCACGAAGCCAGATCATTGCGTTGCTGCGCGAGGCGGGCGCGACCGAAGTGCACTTCCGCGTGTCGTCGCCGCCGTACCGCTGGCCGTGCTTCTACGGCCTCGACACCGGCAAGCGTTCCGATCTGCTCGCGGCCGACATGGAGGTCGGCGAGATCGCGCAATACCTCGGCGTCGATTCGCTCGCGTACCTCGACCTCGATCACCTCGTCGCGGCCACCGATTCGCCGCGCGAGTCGTTCTGCACCGCGTGCTTCACCGGCGAGTACCCGGTGCCGGTTCCCGAGTACGACACGAAGCACGTGCTCGAGAACGAGGCCCGCACGATTCACCTGCCGGGCACCGTGTCCGAAGCCGCCGACCGCACGTGAACCCGCCCGAAGGCCCGAAGCCGGCCGCGGACAAGTTGACGTACTCGCAAGCGGGCGTCGACATCGAGGCGGGCGAGAAGGCGGTCGAACTGCATCAAGGCGCACGTGCGCTCCACGTTCCGGCCCGAGGTGGTCGGCGACATCGGCGGCTTCGGCGGCCTGTTCGCCGTCGACTGGAAGCGCTTCCGCGATCCGCTGCTCGTGTCGTCCACCGACGGCGTCGGCACGAAGTCGCTCGTCGCCCGGCTCGCGAACCGGCGCAGCACGATCGGGATCGACTGCGTGGCGATGTCGGTCGACGACATCGCGGCCCAAGGCGCCGAGCCCCTCTTCTTCCTCGACTACATCTCGATCGGCAAGCTCGTGCCCGAGGAGATCGACGAGATGGTCTCGGGTGTGGCCGAGGGTTGCCGGCTCGCCAAATGTGCACTGCTCGGCGGCGAGATGTCGGAGCACCCGGGCGTGATGGAGCCGGGGGAGTTCGACCTCGTCGGCTTCGCGGTCGGAGTGGTCGAACGTTCCGAAGTGCTGCCGCGCGACGTGCAGCCCGGCGATCGCATCGTCGGTTTCGCGAGTCCCGGGTTGCGCTGCAACGGCTACTCGTTGGCCCGTGCAGCTTTGCTCGAACGCGCCGGCGTGATCTCGACGGGCCCGCGTGGCCGGGCTCGCACATCACCCTCGCCGAGGTGCTGCTCGAGCCGAGCGTGATCTACGCGCCCGCGATGCTCGATCTCACGCGCAAGGTCTCGGTGCACGCGTTCGCGCACGTGACCGGCGGCGGCATTCCCGGCAATCTGGTGCGGGTGCTGCCCGACCGTTGCGACGGTGTCGTGTGGCGCGGCACGTGGGAAGAGCCGCGGATCTTCGGCGAAATCCAGGCGGCCGGTGACGTCCCGTCGGCCGAGATGGAAAATGTTTTCAACCTCGGCGTGGGCATGCTCGCGGTCGTCGCCCGCGACGGTGCCGAACACGCGCTCGACGTAGTGCGGTCGGAGGGTCACGACGCCTGGATCGTCGGCGAGGTTGTCGACGGCCACGGGCACGCTCGCGTAGAAACCCGCTGATCGGCCCGGTTAGGCCGTTGTAGGCCGATCAGTACGTACGTACGCGTCTCACACTTCGGACCTTTCGTCCGATCAGGGTAGTGATGTCCTAGTATGGCGATGCGACCCATCCGAGCGGCGACGCACATGTGTGCGGGAAACTTCGTCGGCGGGCGGATCGTGCCGATAGGTGTACTGGCGACACCTGGGTGCGAAGGCCCCGAGTCCGGTGAAACGGAATCGGGGAACGACAGGACGTCGGGCGAAAGATGCGGTCGCGGGTGCCAAGTCCGAGCTCCTCACATGTGCGGGAAATCAGCAGGCAAGTGAGTCGGATGATCTCGATGACGAAGGCGGAGGCTATGGAAGCCCACGACGATGAAACCCTATTGACCCCCTCGGAGGTCGCGGCAATGTTCCGCGTCAATCCGAAGACGGTGACGCGCTGGGCGCGTGCCGGCAAGATCTCGGCGATCCGCACTCTCGGTGGCCATCGGCGCTTCCGGGCGAGCGAGATCCGGCACTTCCTCGAGCACGTCGAGGAATCCGACCGAATCTGATCTGCGTGCCTCCGGAGGAGCAACCCTTCTCCGGAGGTATCGCCAAGACATGCATTGCCAAGACGTCGAGGCGGTCTACGTGGCCGGGACCGGCGTCGATCCGGTGACCTCGCGCTTTTCAGGCGCGCGCTCTGCCAACTGAGCTACCCGGCCGGGTTGCATCCCGGTGGCCGAAGCGTGCGCCCCCGGGTTGCCTTCAAGCGGTCCTGACGGGATTTGAACCCGCGGCCTCCGCCTTGACAGGGCGGCGTGCACTCCAAACTGCACCACAGGACCTTGTTACCCCGACAGCTTGCGCTGACGGTTTGCACCCCCAGGGGAGTTCGAATCCCCGTTACCGCCGTGAAAGGGCGGCGTCCTAGGCCACTAGACGATGGGGGCTCGGTCTTCACCGGAGGGGTCCAGGGTAGCAGCCGGTCGCTACGGTTTGCCCGTGCGGAACCGGGCGGCGGCGTTACGACGACTACCGATGATCGGCGTGGTGCTCGTTCCTGTAGCTCTCGGCGTGTTGCTCACGGCGTGCAGCGGGTCGAATGGGTCGAAGGCATCGTCTTCTTCCAAGGGCAAGCCGGCCGCGTGCGCGTACGTCGCGAAGCTCGACACGATCGCGGCGGCGGTCGCGACGACCGACGTGCGCAACCCGGATCTGTTCAACGAGTCGTTCACCGCCGCGGTGAACGACTACGTGAAGAATCTCAGCTCTTTGCGCGCGGTCGCGCCCGCCGATCTGAGTGCGAGCCTGACGCGCGTCGAGGCCGACGTGAAGCAGTACCGCTTCGACGCCGCGCTGACCGACCGGGCGCCGCTCGACGCGTACGCGGCGCGGGACGTGCGGCCGCGTGGTGTCCGCGCTCGACCAGCCCGACGAGCGGCGTCGAGCGGGTCGACGGTGTCGACCGCAACGACTGTGGTCACGGCGCCGGTTTCGTCGACGAGCACGCCTGACGATTCGAACACGCCTTCGACTGCGCCGTCCGACGGCTGACGGTGCAACTAGGAATGGGGACCGCATGAGCGAGACGGATTCCGAGTCGCGGCTCGCGCTGCGCGAGCTGATCGCGATGCTGCAGGAGATCGACGAGCGCTACCTCGGCGACGAGTGGATGGCGAACGCGTTCGGCGATCTGCCCGACGGTTTCCGCCAGATCGCGTCGATGCTCGAAGGGGGTTTGCACCTCGCGTTCGAGCTCGATCCCGAGCGGCCGTTCTTCCGCCGCATCGTGACGCGGCAGCGCAAGATGATGGGCGACAACGCCGACGCGATCTACTACACCGCGCCGATCCGTTCCGAGCGCGCGTACCGCGTGACCGGCAATCTCGCGGGTTCGGTGTACCTGTCGTTCACGGTCGAGAAGGACGCGGCCGACGGCGGTTACAGCACCGAGACCGCGGGCGTGCTGAACGACGACATGATCGACTTCTCTCCCGAGGGCGATTTCGAGATCTTCTTCGGCGGCGCGCCGCGGGAACGCAACTGGCTCGAGCTCGTCGAGGGCGCGGGCGAGCTCATCGTGCGTTGCTATTTCGAAGAAGCCACGCCGACTGCAGCCGATCAGAACCGGCTCGTGCCGCTCACGATCGAGACGACCGATGCGGTGGGTCCGCCCGCGCCGTGGGACGACGCATCCGTTGCCGCGGGTTTGCGAAGGGTCGCCGGATTCGTGCGGGCCCGCACACTCGAACAGCCCAAGCCGGGCGAGCGCGTGCAGCCGACGTGGGTATCGACGACGCCGAACGTGTTCCCGCCGCCGGAGCTGCCGGGAACGTTCGCGTTCGCGGCGGCTGATGCCGCGTATTCGATGGCGCCGTATCTGCTCGCGCCCGACGAGGCGCTCGTGATCACCGGTCGGTGGCCGGAGTGCCGGTTCGCGAGCGTCGCGTTGTGGACGCGCTATCTGCAGACGTACGACTACGCGCACCGCGCCGCGAGCCTGAACCGCGCGTCGACGGTGCTGGAGCCCGACGGTTCGTTCCGCATGGTGTTCGCGCATTCCGATCCGGGCGTGCCGAACTGGATCGACACCGAGGGCAAGGGCTTCGGGATGATGTTCTGGCGGTTCTTCATTCCCGAAGGCGACGTCGAGACGCCGCAGGCGACGGTCGTGAAGTTGGCCGACGTGCAGCTGGGTCGTTCGTGACGGCCGTCGATCTCAGTGCCCAGCGCGCGGTCGAGCAGGCCGCAGAGCTGACCGGGCCTGCGCGACCTCGGTGAAGACTCGTGGATGGAAGGCCTGGCGCGGTCTCGTCGACGCGCTGCAGACCGAAGCACGATTGAACGAGTTGGGTGCGGCGCTGGTCGGCGGTGAGCTCGTCGGCTACCTGGCCGATCGCATGCGCGTGCTCGCGTGGCGCAAGGAGCACCCGGAGATCGTGGGTGTCGACGTCGTGCCGCCGATCGTGATCGTGGGGCAGGGGCGCACCGGGACGACGATCCTGCACGAGTTGCTGGCGATGGATCCCGCGTCGCGCGTCCCGCTCACGTGGGAAGTCGATCATCCGGTCCCGCCGCCCGAAACGGCGACCTACGAGACCGACCCGCGCATCGCGGAAGTCGACGCGACGCTCGAGGGTGTCGATCTCGTGTTGCCGGGTTTCCGCCAGATGCACCCGATGGGCGCGCAGCTGCCGCAGGAGTGCGTGCGGATCACGTCGTCGGACTTCCGCAGCATGATCTTCCCGACCCAGTACCGGGTGCCGACGTACGCGAACTGGTTGTTGAACGAAGCCGACATGGCGCCCGCGTATCGCTGGCATCGCATGTATCCTGGAGCACTTGCAGTCGAGAGCATCCCGCGCAACGGTGGGTGTTGAAGTCGCCCGGGCACGTGTGGGCGCTCGGCGCGTTGGTGGACGAGTACCCGAACGCGTTGTTGGTGCAGACGCACCGCGATCCGCTGCGGATCATGGCGTCGTTGTCGTCGTTGGTGGCGCGGTTGCGTTGCCTGGCGAGCGACGATTCGACCGATTGCCGACGCGGCCGCCGACTTCGCCGAGAACATCCTCGAAGGTCTCGACCGTTCGGTGACGGCGCGCGAAGACGGAACGGTGCCGGCCGATCGGGTCGTCGACGTGCAGTTCCGTAGCTTCATGGCGGATCCGTTCCAGACGATCAACGAGATCTACGAGAAGTTGGGCCTGGAGTTGCAGCCCGAAGCCGAGCAGCGCATGCGGGCGTTCTTCGCCGCGAACCCGTCGGACAAGCACGGCGCGCACACCTATACGTTCGCCGACACCGGGTTGAACGAAGGCGAGTGGCGCGAACGGGCGCGGCGATACCAGGAGTACTTCGACGTGCCGAGCGAATCACTGGGCTGAGTTTCGTACCGGCTCACGTAATCTGGAGACCTTGGGGCCGCTGGCGCAATTGGCAGCGCGACGGACTTTTAATCCGCAGGTTCCGGGTTCGAGTCCCGGGCGGCCCACTACAACGCTCGTCAGAAGTCCAGACTCACGTCGTTCAACGTGGTCGAGTTGTTGTCCTCGCGGCAGCTCCTGGATCTCGCCACGCGAATCGACTGTCACCGTCACCGTCTCCGGCGTCGTGCTCGACGGGTGGTTGAAATCGATGAACAGCTCGGTGGTGCCGGCCGCCCGCACCGGGAGCGTCATCTGCTTTTCGACGCAAAGCGTGCCGATGCAGGAATTGACGTAGAAGGGGTTGGTCACATCGACGGTCCCGATGTTGTGAACGTCGAACGTGACGCGAGCATGCGTCGGCGAGTCCTGCGCGATGCTCAATCCCTGCACGGACAGGTCAGGCCCTTGGGCCACGGTCGTGGTCGTCGTTGAAGTTGAAGTCGGCGGTGCAGTTGAAGTGGACGCACTCGGCGACTTCGAGTTGCTACCGCCACCGCCACCGCCACCGTTGCCTGCCGACGCGGGCGAAGGCGTAGACGCGGCGGTGGTCGACGAAGTAGATGCGGGCGCACCCGAAGGGGAGCTCTTCGAACATGCCGCCAAGGCGGCTGGCGAACCGAGCAAGAGGAGTGCAACCGCGAACTTCAGCGCCTTCTGCATCATTCTCCCGTCCCCACGGATCGAATTTAGCCGCTCGGCGTCGGCCTACCCGCGCCGTTCAGTCCCGACTCGACTCCGCGATGACGTTGGGCTGGCCGGTCTGTTTGCGGTAGTCGCGGACGAACGTTGAGCCGTTGAGCGTGATGAGCAACGCGGCGAAGTCGCGCGAGCTCATCACGGCCGAGTTCGCGTTCGAGCTCCGCCTCGATCGACCTCACGCTGTCGCGCATGATGCGACGGACCGCGGCGCCCCGTTCGGTGAGCTCGATCCGCCGCGAGCGTTTGTCGTCGGGATCGTCGCGGCGCTCGAGATACCCGAGTTGCTCCAGCTCCCCGAGCAGATAGTTCATCGCCTGCCGACTCATGCCGGCTTCGGCCGCGACATCGGATGGACGGCGGCCTTGCGGCCCGGGATAACGCAGCACCGCGGAGTGCGCCGGCACCAGGTCGGTGTAGCCCGCGGCGTGGAGATCGTCGAGCATGCGCTGCCGCCACGCGTCGACGGGCATGCGGAGCAACGCTCCCATCAGCGGCGGGTCCTCGACCGACTCAGACTCCATGATAAAGCTACTTTACAACTGCGATCGGGGTCTGTACATTGAGAAAGTCACTTTACAATCCCGCACAGGAGCTGTCACCATGACCGCCGCCACCAAGACCCCGATCCAACTGCACGCCCTGACGGTGACGTTCCACCTCGACGAGGTCGACACCGCGGGCGCGGCAACCGTCTTTGAGGTCCGGGTTCCCGCAGGCGCGTTCACACCTCCGGCCCACAGCCATGACGCGTTCGAGGAGGCGGTGTACATCCTCGAGGGCACGTTCACCTTCATGATCGACGGAGTCGCCCACGAGCTCACCGCCGGTCAGGCCGGGTTCGTCGGGCGGGGACAGGTCCACAGCTTCGACAACACCGGCACCACCGACGCGGCGTTTGTGACGGTGGCGACGCCGGGCGTGTTCACGCCCGTCTACTTCGAAGAGATCGCCGAGGTTCTCGACGCGTCGCCGGGCGGCCCGCCGAACCTCGACGCGCTTTTCGGCGTCATGAATCGCCACGGCCTGACTCCCGCGATTCCCGCCGCGCCGTCGAGCGTCGGATAGGCGAGTTCAGAGCACGCGGTTGTTGCCGCCGTCGACGGTGTACTCGCCGCCGGTGAGGTAACTCGCGGCGTCGGAGACGAGGAACGCGACGAGTTGCGCAACCTCGTCGGTGGTGCCCGGGCGGCCGAGCGGTACGCCGCCGATCGTGTCGAGGAGGATCGCTTCCGCGGCGTCCCGCTCCACTGCGGAATCGCGCATGATCTGTGTGATGCGCCGCTCGGCGCCCGCGGTCGCGATGAAACCGGGTGTCACGACGTTCACCCTCACACCCGCCTCGGCGAACTCGGCCGCGAGCACTTTGCTGTAACTCGTCAGCGCCGCTTTGGCCGGTCCGTACGCGGGCGACGATGGATGCGGTCGTTTCCATTGCAACGACGAGATGTGCACGATCGCGCCCGAACCTTGTTCGACCATCTGTGGCAACAGCGCGCGATCGATGCGCACCGCGCTCGAGCAGGTTCGTCTCCAAGGTCCACGCCCAGTCGTTGTCGGTGAGCACCAGTGCGCCACCGGGCTTGGCGCCCGACGCGCCCACCGCGTGCACGACGATGTCGACGCCGCCGAGCGTGTCGCGCACTGCGTCGGCGACGATCGCTCCGCCTTCGACCGTCGCAATGTCGGCCGCGACGTACGCAACGTCGAGCTCGCCGTCGGAGGGTACGGAGCGCGGGTCACCAGAACCCGCGCACCCCGCTCCACCAACAACGCCGAGATGGCGGCGCCGATCCCCCGGGTTCCGCCCGTGACGAGTGCCCGTCGTCCCGAGAGGTCGAATGCCTCGACGCGCCGAATGGTCACGGCGTGTCGTTGTTCTTGATGATGATCAGCGTGCCGATCGCGCCGTCGCGGACGGTCGCGTAGTTCGTGAGGATGAGCGGGTCGGGAAGGCCGGTCTTGTCGTAGTCGCCGTCGTACTGACCGCGGAGTACGAACACGTCGCCGTGCCGCACCAACTCAGTGGGTGCGATCCGCACCCGGGGGCCGACCATCTCCGCGTCGACCCATTTGCGGATCTGCTCGGCACCCCAGAACTCGCGGTGGTTGTCGTTCACGAATGCGTCGTCGGCGAACGTCGCCATGATTGCGTCGGTGTCGTGCGCGTTCACGGCATCGATGTGGCGGCCGAGAACGTCCGGAAGATCGATGGTCATCGTCACTGCTCCTTGTCGAAGAGGTATGAGACGATGGTCACGGATCCCGCGGCCGGCGAGTCAAGGCCTCGCCCGCGCCTTGACTCTCCCCTCGCCGGAGAGTCGATACTGAGACCATGACGGCGACGCTCATGATCGGTGACTTCGCGAAGGCCACCCAGCTGAGCGTCAAGACCCTGCGCCACTACCACGACGTCGGGTTGCTCGTTCCCGCGGAGGTCGACCCGGCTTCCGGCTATCGCCGCTACACGGCCGATCAGATTCCGGTCGCGCAGGTCATTCGCCGGTTCCGCGACCTCGACATGCCGCTCGGTCAGATCGGTGCCGTGCTCACCGCGTCCGACCCGGCCGCGCGTTCGGAATTGATCGCCGATCATCTCGCCCGGCTCGAACGCGAGCTCGCGCAGACCCAAGCCGCGGTCGCGTCCACTGCGCGATCTCCTCGAAGGCCCGCCCGCGACGCTGCAGATCGACCAGCGCAGCGAGCCCGCGCTGGATACGGCCGCGATCACCGCGGAGGTTGCGCTCGCCGATCTCGGCCCGTGGTTCCAGGGCGCGATCGGCGAGTTGCAAGCGACGTTGCTCGCGCAAGGCGTCGCGCCCGCGGGCGCAAGTGGCGCGGTCGTGTCGGATGCCTTCTTTCAAGACGAGGACGGCGAGCTCACTGTGTTCGTACCGATAGCCGCCGCAGTTCGCCCGATCGGTCGCGTCACGAATCGCGCGTTGCCGGCCGTCGAGCTCGCGACGGTCGTTCACCGCGGATCGCACGCCGACATCGACTGTTCGTATGGCGCGCTCGCGGAGTACGTCGCGGAACGTGCGATCGGGGTCGACGGCCCGATCCGGGAGCGTTATCTCGTGAGTCGCCACGACACTGCGGACGAATCGAAGTGGCGCACCGAGATCGCATGGCCGATCTTCCGCACCAAGCCCGCGTAGCTCTCGTTTGCGGTCTCGGATCCTTGTAGCGTCGCATTGTGGCGACAACTGAGGAGCCGCACCCGCCATCGGAATCGACGTATCTGCGGCTCGTCGGTTTGGGTGCACTGGTCGGGATTCCCGCGGCGTTGGTGGCCGCGCTGTTCCTCGCGCTCGTGCACGTCTGCGAAAACTGGCTCTGGACCGATCTGCCCGACTGGCTCGGCCAGAAGACCCCGCCGTGGTACCTCGTCATCACGCTGCCGATCGTCGGCGCGGCGCTCGTGCTGTTCGCTCGGCGCTGTCTGCCCGGCGACGGTGGCGGTCCGCCGCTCGAGGGCATCGGCGGCGGCGCGGTCCCTTGGCGCTACGGGCCGAGCATCGCATTGGCCGCGCTCGGAACGCTCGCGTTCGGCGCGGTGCTCGGACCCGAGGCGCCGCTGATCGCATTGGGTTCTGTCGTCGGCATGGTCGTGGTCACGTTCGCCCGCATCGAGGGCCCGGCCAAGCGTGTACTCGCGACCGCGGGTTCGTTCTCCGCGGTGTCTGCACTGTTCGGTGGTCCGCTCGTCGCCGCGTTCTTGCTCCTCGAGGCGGGATTGAGCGAAGGCGCAGCTCTCACACCCGCCCTGTTGCCCGGCCTCGTCGCCGCGGCCGTCGGCTACGTGCTGTTCATCGGCCTCGGGAACTGGGGCGGCCTCAAGCAGGCGACGCTCACGATCTCCGGTCTGCCGCCGTATCACGGCACGCACCTTGCCGATCTGCTGCTGGCAATCGTCGTCGGTCTCGTGGTTGCCCTCGTCACATTTCCGATCCGGCGCATGGCGTTCGGGATCAGCGCGTGGGCGCGGGCACATCTCACGTGGGTGTTGATCGGCGGCGGCGCCGCAGTCGGGCTCTTGGCCGAAGGCGCACGTTTGTTGGGCGGCAACTCCCAAGAGGTGTTGTTCTCCGGACAAGTGTCGGTGCCCGCAGAGGTAGTGGAGACATCAGTCGTGACCTTGCTGGTGGTCTTGGTCGCCAAGAGCATTGGCTACGCGGTGAGCCTGGGTTGCGGGTATCGGGGCGGTCCGGTGTTTCCCGCGATCTTCCTCGGCATCGGTGTCGCGATGTTCGCCGTCATCTGGTTCGGCACGTCGCCCACGTGGGCCGTCGCCGTCGGCGCGGCGGCCGGCATGTCATCCGGGACGCGGCTCATATTTGCGTCGTTGCTCTTCGGCTCGTTGCTCGCGGGCTCGAGCGGAGTCGACGCGCTGCCCGCCGCGGTTCTCGCCGCGGTTGCCGCGTGGCTCGTGAGCAGCGCGCTCCGCCGCGTTGGCCCGAGCCGGCGCTCTAGCGCGGTTCGCGTTCGCGTTCGCGTGCTCCGGCTCGGGCCTCTTGCGACTACGCGGGCTGGCGGCCGCCGTAACGGGCCAGCGCGTAGAACGTCATCACGGAAATTCCCACGTACACCAGCGACCACACCGGGTAGTAGGGCATCCAGGCCATCGCGCTCGAGGGCGCCGATCGTGGCGGCGATGAATCCGACCCAGCGAGGCGAACTGCGAGCGGGCGAGGATCAGAACACTCGCGACGATCAGGATGATGCCGACGATCAGCCACGCCCAGGCGTAGTGCTTCAGGTTCGAGCCGAGCACTCCGTCCTTCAGCCCGTCGGGCAGGCCACCCTTGTAGCTGAAGGCCCAGATGGAATCGACGATGCGCATCAATCCCGCGAGCCCGAGCACCGTGCCCGCGAAGAACAACCATCCGTCGCCCGCTTCACCATCGCTGTAGTAGGCGTCGCCGGGGCGCCGGGCACCGGCCATCTCTCCACTCAGGGAACTCATACGGATCTCCTCCGTCGCAGCAGTTCGCCAGCGCGGTCGGCGCTGAGCCAGTGCTCAGTGGACTCCGCCCCGGACGATGCGGGATCACCCGCCCCGGGTGGTCAGGAGATGCGAGCGCGCCGTTCGTCGCTCTCTACTCGCCGCAGATTCACCCTTTTCGTGTGAGGCGACTGCTCCCACCGAGTCTTACGGTCACCCCAACACGACGACCGACGAGCCCGCAGGGCTCGCGCAACGATGGAGAACAAGCCTGATGCTCGCAGACTTTGGAACGGGACAAGTGTTGTGGTCGATGATCTACTTCTTCTTGTTCTTCATCTGGATCTACCTGCTGATTGTCGTCTTCGGTGACATCTTCCGGAGTCCCGATCTCGGCGGCGGCGCCAAGGCGCTCTGGACGATCTTCGTGATCCTGTTGCCGTATCTCGGCGTGTTCGTCTACCTCATCGCACGGGGTAAGAAGATGGGCGAGCACGCGGTTGCCCAGGCGCAGGCCCGAGACGCGGCCCAGCGGGCGTACATCCAGAGCGCGGCCGGCACCGGGAGCACCGCCGACGAACTCGCTCGGCTCGCCGATCTGAAGAATCAGGGTGTGATCTCCGACGCCGAGTTCCAGCAGTTGAAGGCGAAGGCGCTCGCCTGAGGCGGATCACACCTGAGTGTTGGCTGCGCGACGGCGACCTCCGACGTCCCCCCATGGAACAGCGGTCGCGCAGCCAAACCACTCGACCGGCTTCGCCCGACTGATGCGGTCCCCATGTCGGCAGGTCCCTATATAGGGAATGCCGGGCCGGTATCTAAGGAGTAGTCCGGATGTGCATGGCGCCCTCCCGGCGCATCGTGATGTGGAGCGGTCCCGACGGTCGGGACCGATCCAATGGGAGGGACCTGTCATGACCGCTACTTCTCCTTCGGTATTCGCCCCGAGCGCAGCGCGGCGAACGTTGACGTCGGCGCAACGGGTCGTCGTCCTGTTGCTCGTCGCCTTGTTCATCGCGGTGGCGTTCACCGTCGGACGCGTCACCGCGCCGTCGCACCGCAGCATCTCGGTGATCACGCCGGCCGCGGTGACGCTTCCCGCGGGTGCAGGCGGCGACGCCGTCCAGTGCCGCGTCGGCCCCTGCTGACGGCCGAAATCATGGTGTGGGACGATTGCGGGGTGACCGAACCGGCCCCCGGAGTGACGCTGGCAGGTCGAGACGCGGAGCTCGACCTGCTCTGGGAGACGTTCGCCGGCCTCGATGCAACGGGTGCGCGTACGGTCCTCGTCGGCGGCGAAGCCGGCATCGGCAAGACGCGCCTAGTCGAGGAACTCGGCGATCGGGCTCGGGCCGCAGGCGCGCTGGTAGCGGTCGGCGTCTGCACACCCGCCGGCGGTAGCGGGCTCGCGTTCGCGCCCATCGTCGGAGTGTTGCGCGACGTCGCACGCCAACTCGACGCGGCGGACGCGCCGGCGGCGCTCGCATCGGCCCGGCGCGCCATCGGGCTCGAGACCGGGCCGGCATCTGCGGGGCTCGTGTCCGACACCACTCAGATGCAGCGCTTCGAGGCGGTGCTCGAATGCTGCGCGGCCCTGGGGGAACGCGGTTCGACGATCCTCGTGTTCGAGGATCTGCATTGGGCCGACTCCGCCAGCATCGAGCTGATCGACTTCCTCGCCCGAAACCTCGCCTCCATTCCGGTGCTCATGGTCGTGACCTACCGCAACGACGAGGTCGACCCGGCGAGTTTCCTCGGGATGACGATCGGGGAGCTCGCTCGCCTCCGGTCGGTCGCGGGAGTGGAGTTGGCGGGCCTCGACCGCGACGCGACCGGTCTGCTGATGCGGAATGTGCTCGGCGCGGCACCGGAATGGTCGTTGCTCGACGCCGTACATGCGCGCAGCGGCGGCAATCCGTTCTTTGCCGAGGAGTTGACCGCCGCGCGCGGTGCGCCGTCATTGCCGATCTCGCTCCGCAACGTGGTGATGTTGCGCATCGAGCGGCTGAGCCCCGACGCGCGTCGGGTCGCGGCGACGATCGCGGCCGCGGGCGGCTCGATCGACCATCGCGCCCTGCAAGCGACCTCCGACCTGGATGCCGACGCACTGCACGCGGCAACCGCGGAAGCTCTCGCCGGCCATGTGCTTGCCGTCGACGGTGCCACCCGACTGCGTTTCGGCCACGCGTTGCAGCGCGACGCGGTGTACGAGTCGTTGTTACCGACGGAACGAACGCGGTTGCACCTCCAGCTGGCGATGGCGCTGAGCGCCGACGAACTGCGTGACGACGCCGCCGGTCATGCCGACGGCGAGCTCGCGCACCACTGGTGGGAAGCCGGCGTTTGGGTAGAGGCCATGCGCGCCGCGCTGCGAGCCGGCGACGCGATGGGCGCGTTTCTCGCTGTGTACGAAGCGCACGCCCAGTACGAACGTGCGCTCGCCGCGTACGAGCGCTGTAGCACCGTCGAGCGCGCCGACGTCGACCGGATCGACCTGCTCGTCAAGGTCGCCAACATGGCGCACATCGTCGGCGAGACGCGGCGCGCGCTCGAACTGGTCACGATCGCCTTGGACGAAGCAGACCGGACTGCATCCCCCGAACGCCTGGCCGAAGCGCTCGCGTTGTTCGGTCGCCAGGCCGGTATCGCGGGCGATACCGAGACCGCGTTCGCGGCGTTCGACCGCGCGACCGCACTGCTTCCGGACGAACCGACGCGCGAGCTCGCGCGCGTCATCGCGTACCGCGCGGCATGCCTCATGGGCATAGGGCAGATGGAGGCCGCCGCCGAGCTCTGTCACGAGGCGATCGACGTTGCCCGCGCAACCGGCGCGCGTGCGGCCGAGGCCCACGCGACATGCACGTTGGGGGTGACCCTCGTCGATCTCGGCCAACACGACGCCGGTATCGAACAGGCAACCGCCGCCCGCGACCTCGCCGAGGAAGTCGGCCTGCCGGACATTGTCGATCGCGCGTACACGAATCTCAGCCACGCGTTGATGACTGCGGGACGGCTGGACGAGGCGACGCTGCTCGTTCTGGACCCGATCACCGGCGAACCGAGAACGGGTGTGCGGCTGATCGCGGCCGGCCAGAACTGCGCCGAGGTGTTGATCCGGCTCGGCCGGCTCGACGACGCCACCGAACTGCTCGACGAGATGCCCGACCGCGGCATGGCCAGCTGCGTGTTCGGGCCTTACGCACTCCGCGCCGCGCTTGCGCTCCGACGGGGTCAGCTCGATGCCGCGAGCGCGTATCTCGAGCGCGCCGACGACCTGGCGGCCGCCGTGCCGGCGTATGCGGGGCACGGCGTTTCGCACATGCTGCGGGCCGAGGTGTTCCTCGAGCGCGGTATGCCCGACGAAGCATTCGGCGAGATCGAACGGGCGATGGCCGACGTCGCAGGGACCGATGATCACGTCATGCGCCCGGAGATGAGCGCAATCGGGAATCGCGCCCTGGCCGACATGCACGACGCGGCGCGCGTCCGGCGCCGCACCATCGACGTCGACAAACTGAAGCGCCTGGCGGCAGCGTTCATCGAGCTCGCGCACGACGACCTCGCCGCCCTGGCCGGCCCCGGGCGCGCCGCGCCGCCGCGCGTGGTCGCGTTCACGTTGCAGAGCGAGGCCGAGGCGACCCGGCTCGACGAACCCGATGCCGAGCGTTGGCACGCGGCCGCGGCGGCGTGGACGATCGCCGGAGAGCCCCACCCAATGGCCTACTGCGAGTGGCGCGAGGCAGAAGCCGCGCTCGCAGCTCCGAACGGACGCGCGGATGCAATACGCGCCACGGCCGCGGCGTGGTCACGCGCCCGCGACATGGGTGCGGACATCTTGATTGCGCAGATCGAACGGCTCGCGCAGCGGGCCCGCATTCCGCTCGAGACCGGCGGCCCCGCGCCCGCACGATCCGCGCAAGCCCAGATCGCCGACGATCTCGGTCTGACGGGGCGCGAGGTCGAGGTGCTCGACCAACTCGCCCGCGGTCGCACCGACCGCCAGATCGCCGACGAGCTGTTCATCAGCAAGAAGACCGTGAGCGTCCACGTCTCGAACATCTTGCGCAAGCTCGACGCCGGCAACCGCGTCGACGCGGGCGAGATCGGTCAGCGCGTCGGCCTCGGCGTCATCGAATCGCGCGACTGAATTGACGAGTGTGAATTGACGCGTGGGAGCGCCGTCACCCCGGCCGGGTGACGCCTGCGAGTCGCCGCGGCGCGACCCTGCAGCCAGGTCGCCCGATCACGAATCGGGGAATCGAAGGAGACGACATGGCAACCTCGGGTCCGCTGTTCCTGTACATCGGGACGTACGCCAACAAGGACCTCGCGCAGTACGACTACGACATCGTGAAGGACCTGCATTGGGCCGACGCGGTCGGGAGCTACGACGCGGCGGTCATCTACAAAGACGACGACGGCAAGGTGCACGTCAACAAAGACGAGATGGCGACGCGGCACGGCGCGTGGGGCGGCGTCGCCGCGGGCGCGGTGGTCGGGCTGCTGTTCCCACCGACGATCATCGCTTCCGCCGCCGTCGGTGCCGCGGTTGGTGGTGTCGGCGGCCACCTCTGGAAGGGCATGTCGCGCTCGGACGTGAAGGAGCTCGGCGAGTTCATCGACGAGGGCGAAGCGTGCCTCCTCGTCATCGGCGAGGCCAAGATCCGCGACGCCGTCAAGAGCGCGAACCTCGCGGCGACCAAGCATGTCGAGAAGGAGCTCGACGTCGACTCGGCCGACCTCGACGCCGCGGTCAAGACCACTGCGAAGGATCTGAAGTAGGCCGGGCGGCGCGGGTTCGGCGTCGCTGTGGCGCACTCCGGGCGACGTGTCGTATGGTGCTGGCAACGTCCTTCGTTTGGGGGAAGCCGGTCAAAATCCGGCGCTGACCCGCAACCGTAGGTTCGGGACCGGTGCTGAAGTTGCCGACGAGCGTTGTGTGCTCGGGAGTGCTTCGGGTCGGTCACGGACGAGTCGGGATACCCAGTGGGACGGGCTCCAAAGAATCAACCCGTCGAGGTCGCGGGGCGGAGCTCGGGCGTACCTGTCCGAAGCCGCTCCCTTGCGCGTTTGTATCGCGTAGGGAGTTTGCCGGTCAGGGCCGAACCGGGCGCGTCGCCGCGCCGGTTTGGAAGGAACGCCATGCAACCGGACTTCACCGCGCGTCGAGGATTGCGCGCATTCGTCCTCATTCTCGTTACCAGTCTCTTCTTCTTGTCGAGCGGATCGGCGTACGCCGCTTCCTCGGTTTCACCAACCGTTGCCGCCGGCCGCGGTGCAAAATGGATGTCGGATCAGATCATCGCCAACGGCGGTTTCCTGAAGTCGTTCGGTTCCCCGGATGTGACCAATACCGCCTACGCGGTGATCGGTCTCCACGCGGTCAAGATCGGCCAGACCGCGTCCGATGAAGCGCTTGCGTACCTGCAGACTCAGCTCGGTGCGCCGCTGCAGAGCGGCGGTTCGGATGCGCCGGGCGCACTGTCATACGACATCCTCGCGGCGGTTGCCGCAGGGCAGGATCCGGCGCACTTCGGGGGCACCGGGCCCGCCAACGATCTCGTGTCGCGCCTGATTGCAACGCAACGCACGACCGGCCCTGACGCGGGCCTGTTCGGCGTGCAGGACCCGGGCTTCGACGGCACCTTCCGTCAGGGTCTCGCGCTGACGGCGTTGAAGGCGGCCAAGCAAAAGCTCACGACCAGCCTCACCGTGATCAGCGGCATCGCCTGGTTGACCCACCAGCAGTGTTCGAACGGTCTGTTCGAGGCGTACCGCTCCGACACGAGCGTTCCGTGTGACGCGGCCGACGCGCTCGCGTTCACCGGGCCCGACACGAACAGCTCGTCGTTCGCGATTCAGGGCTTGGCCACGTGGGGCTTCCGGCCCTTGCAGGCGCAGGCCATCGCGTCGTTCCATGCCGCGCAGTCGGCCGACGGTGGCTTTCCCTACATCGCGGCTGGTGGGCAGACCTCGGACCCGAACTCGACCGCGCTCGTGATTCAAGGGCTCGTCGCCGAGAAGGAGCACCCGAGCCAGACAGCAACGTGGGGCAAGCCCGCGGGTTCGCCGCTGACCGCGCTCGAGAGTTACCAAATCGGGTGCAGCGGGCCGACATCGGATCGCGGCGGTTTCTTCTACCCCGATGGTGACCCCACGCCGAACACGCTCGCCACCGTCCAGGCGGTTCCGGCGTTGGTGTTGAAGGCGTTCCCGGTTGCGAAGTCGACGACCTTGAAGGCGACCCCTGCTCCGGTGACGTGTCCCGTCTGATCCACGGACGAGGCTTCGGCAGGAGAGCTGCCGTAGGGCTTGTGGTTGTGGCGGCCGCGCTCGGCGCGGTCGCCACGATCACCTCCGTCGCGGGCGGCCTCACCGGATCGCCGTGCGCGGCCGGCTCGGGTGTGACCGTCGTAGTCGACTTCACCCATTTCGGCGGTGACGTCGACGCGGGTTGCGCGTCGGGCACTCCGACCAACGGTCTCACCGCGATGCACGACGCCGGATTCACGACCGCGGGCACGACGCAGTTCGGCGACGCCTTCGTGTGTCGGATCTCCGATCTCCCCGCGCCCGCCGACGAGCCGTGCACGTCGACACCACCCGGGAATGCGTTCTGGGCGTTGTACTTCGCCCAGCCCACCGATTCTGCGTGGACGTTCAGCGCGGTCGGTGCACTGAATTTCCATCCCGCCCCGGGCAGCATCGAAGCCTGGGCGTTCGGTGCGCGCGCGCTGCCTTTGATAACGCCCGCCGACGCGAGCGCGGCGTCGACTTCGACAACATCAACTTCGACAACGTCGACTTCGACGACATCGACTTCGACTTCGTCGACATCGACTACGACGTCGACCTCCGTACCCGCGACGACGACCACGTCGGTCCCCAAGACCACCACGACAACCTCGCCGCCACCGCCGCCGGTTCCCCGACCGGGGTATTGGATGCTCGGCGCGGACGGACACGTCTACGCGTTCGGCGCGGCCCGCAACTTCGGGAGCGCGCCCGGTCCGGCGGTCGCGATCGCGACGCGACGCGACGGTCGCGGCTACTGGGTCACCGACGCGGCCGGAGCAGTCGACAACTTCGGCAGCGGCACGTCAGTTCGGCGGTCGTCCGGCTCGACGCGCCGGTGAGCGCATCACGACGATCTCCGCGTCGCCCTCGGGCAATGGCTACTGGCTCTTCAGCAACCTCGGCCGCGCCTTTGCGTATGGCGACGCGCGCACATTCGGTGACATGAGTGCCGTGCACCTGAACGCGCAGATCATCGCGTCGGCGGTCACACCGACCGGCCACGGGTACTACATGGTCGGTGCCGATGGTGGCGTGTTCAGCTTCGGCGACGCCCGCTTCCACGGTTCCACCGGCGGTCTTCACCTCAACCGCCCCGTCGTCGGCATCGCGCCGACCCCCGGCAACGGCGGCTATTGGCTGGTTGCCTCCGACGGTGGAGTGTTCGCGTTCCGCGCCCCATTCCGCGGGTCGATGGGCGCAACCCGTCTGAATCGCCCCGTGAACGGACTGGTCGCGTACGCCGACGGCTACCTCATGGTCGCCAGCGATGGCGGCATCTTCGACTTCTCGAACGTCGCCTTCTTGGGGAGTCTCGCGGCCACACCGCCTCCGACGCCCGTTATCGGGGTCGCCGCGTTTACGGCGTAGCGCTTGTACGCGGGGAGGACGGCGTGTGACCATGAGTGACGGGCACGCGCGAAAATGTCGCCCCGAGAAAGACGGAAGCTGCGAATGTCCGAAGTGCCCGAAGAGCTCGAAGAGATCGCCTGCGAGAACTGCGTGGCGGCCTGTTGTAAGGCGCCCGTGAACCTGCAGCTGTCGGAAGCCGAGCACAAGATCCACAGCAAGACAATGGACTTGCAGCTCACGGTGAAGCCGCGGCTCTACGGACAGCGCATTCGCCGCGAAGGGCCCGAGACGGGCTACATGCAGATCCCCGCGGGGTACGGCGTGTATCGGCTCGTCACCGGCTGCGCCAACCTCACCGAGACGAACCGCTGCTCGATCTACAGCTCCCGACCGCAATGTTGTCGCGACTACGAGGTGGGCTCAGTCGCCTGCCGGCGGGCGCGCCGCCAAGCCGGCCTCGACGCCGACCGACCCATCGACGACACGCCCGACGAACCGACGGTCGACGCCACCGGGCGGCTCCTCGCGCAGTTCTTCCCGGCCCACGCCGACGCCGTCAAGCCGAGCGCGCGGCCCGCGCCGACGCGCGCGACTGGTGCGCGTCGAGCCGCTCGATCTCGCCGACACGTCCGCGTTGATCGTACGCGACCGCGCGTTGGATCGTGGAGCGTCTCGGGCGCTGCGACGCCGCGTCTTGGTCGCGGCGCACGCGCTGCGCGGACTGGAATGTCGGCGGCATCGCCGTGCATCTGCTCGCCGACCAGCGCTTTGCGTACACGGTGCTCACGGCCGCGCTCGAGGGACGCGCCGCCGACGTAGCCGCTGACCTCCCGAGTGATCGGGCCGAGATCGTCGCCGCACTCGGGCGCGCCGTCGACGACGTCACGCGCGTGCTGACCCGTATCACCCCCGACCTCCTCGAGCGCGAGGTGGTGATCGGCGGCAACGAAGCGGTCACCGTGCAGAACCTGATCCAGGTGCTCGCGCTCGAGCTCGCGGTGCACGGTCTCGACATCGCGCACACGCTCGGCGACAAGCGGCATCTCACGACGGACGAAGTGCGCGCGATCGCCCACGCGCTGCCCGACCAACTCGGCCTGAACGTCCCACCGCCGGCCGGTTCCAGCTATGTGCTGCGATCGCTGGCATTCGAGTTGCCTTTCACGTGGCGGAGCAACGCTTGGCTGTTCGAGCCCGGACCCGACCCGTGTTGGATCGAGGGCGAACCCGAAGCCGTGCTTCTGTACGCGCTCGGACGGGTGCCGTTCAACAAGTCGGGCCTGGTCACGAACCGTCCGGCCGCGGCCCGGGCCTTCAAACGGCACCTCGTCGGTCCGTAGTCGCGCCTGATCTCGACCCTTTCCGGCGTGATCCGCGCCATTTGCGTCCGGTGACGTCGGTCGCATCTCGTCAAGGAGCGCGCGGACGCCCGCCGATGACCCGGTGGGGCAAGAAAGAGAGGATCTGTGAATTCAGCCGACCTCGCAGTCATCGCCAAAGAGTGGCTGCGCGACTATCACGCACCGCCGCAGTGGGAGCACACTCCCAATGCCGAGGCGCCCGAACCGGCGCCCGAGCTACCGAAGCGGCACAACTGACCAATAGCTAGACACATCATTTCCATAGGCACTGTGATGAAGTCCCCGGTTCGGCCGGGGACTTCTTCGTTGTCCGGTGCGCCGAACCTGAGAACGCACCTGACGCGACGTCCGGCGCGAAGCGCGCGTTCGTGCAGGGTGAACAGTGCAACCGCTTTGTCGGTTGACTCTCAACGGGTGAGTGTTACGTTCCGCGACAAGCGGGGACAGTGACTTCAATCGTTGCCCAATGGGGGGTTCCATGAGGCGCATTGGATCCGTTCGTCGCCGCACTCTTGCGATCGGTCTTGGCGGTGCGTTGGCCGTAGTGGGTCTCATCCCGCTCGGCGCGTCACCGGCCGGCGCAGTGTTGGGCTCACAGACCTTCACGGTCTCGTGTTCGAGCCCGATCGGTGCGCAGACCCAGACGGTGACGTTCTCCGACGACGCTCCCGCCGACGCCGACAGCGGAAGTGTCTTCACCGTCACCTTCCCCGGTGGCGACGCGACTCTGCCCGCGACTGCGCTCGGTGGCGTCGTGAAGATCCAGAGCTTCACCAATCTCTCGAGCACGTACACGGTGACCGGCGCCACCTTCGTGCCGGGAACGATCGCAACGAGCGGTCCGGTGACGAACAACGGCACCGAGGTGACCGGTACGAGCGCATTGGGTGCCGGCAACACGACGATCACGTTCGGTGAGCCCGGCCCACTTGCGCCCGGCGATCTCACCACGCCCGACGTGACGGTCAGCGTGCAGGCCCCGGTCGGCCCCGCGACGATCACGATCAGCGCAACGACGTTGACGACAACCGCGAACGTCGGCGCGAGCCCGCCCGGCACGCCCGTCCCGGTTACGTGCACGATTCCGGCGAACACGTTGACGACGACCGATGTCGCCGCCGCGGGCACGACGACGACGTCGACGACGGTCGCACCGACCACCACGACGACTGCCGCGCCGACCACGACCACCACGACAGTCGCGCCGACGACCACTACTACGACGGTTGCGCCGACGACGACCACGACGACGGTTGCGCCGACGACCACGACAACAGTGGCGCCGACGACCACTACTACGACGGTTGCGCCGACGACGACCACGACGACGGTTGCGCCGACGACGACCACGACGACGGTTGCGCCGACGACGACCACGACAACCGTCCCGCCGACGACAACCACCACGACAGTTGCGCCGACGACCACGACAACAGTGGCGCCGACTACCACGACAACGGTTGCGCCGACGACCACGACGACGGCCGGGCCGACGACGACCACGACAATGGCGCCGACCACGACGACGACCGCCGGGCCGGCGACGACCACCACGATCCCGACTACGACCACGACGGCTCCGCAGCACTGCATCCCGCGGTTCCGCTTCCCGTTCCCGTTCGAACGGTTCTTCGGAAAGCACCACCCGCCGCGCCACCACTTGCCGTTCTGTCCGCCGCCCCACAAGCCGCCGCCCCACCGGCCGCCGCACCACGACTCCTACAACACGGGCACGTCGGTCAAGAACGGAACCCACTCCCAGTTGCTCGCGGCCCGGCTGATCGACAGCCGCCCCGGCGGGAGCGCGGGTTGGGTATTCGTCCTGCTCGGCCTCGGTATCGGCGGCCTCGCGCTCCTGGGAGTGCGTGTGCCTCGCCGGCGCCGGACGTGAGCTAGAGCGTTTGGTCGAACTGCGAGGCCTGGTTGAGCAGTGCGCTGGTGGCGCTGCTCGACCAGGTACTCGACGCGGCCGCGGTTGACGCCGCGGTCGTTGCCCCCGTTGCGCTGTTCGCCGGGTTGGCTTGCATGTTCTGCAGGTCGAACATCAGGCGCTGCACGTCGAGCTGCATCGCCGAGGTGGCCGGCGAAGTTGTCGACGACCCGCCCACCTGGCTGGCGGCAATCGGCGCGACAGTGCTTCCAGGAGTCGTCGCCGCGGCCGGAGCCGTCGACACGCCGCCCGTGTGGTGGTGGTGCGGACTGTGAACGCGGTTGGCGATCGTGTTGGCGAGGTTCGTCAGCTGCGTGTCGGAGAGCGGCGGACCGCCGTCGTTCGCGCCCTTCTGCAAGCCCTGCTTGATCGCGTCTACGAGTGCACTCGATGAGACGCCCTTCGACTGCGCGAGTGCGTTCAAGCTCGTGCCGCCGGCTTGGAGATCCGACATCAGCTTCTGCGCGTTCTCCCCGAGGAGTTGCGCCACCGGGCTCATCGACTGCTGTACCCGGCCCTGCTGCGCGGTCGCGCTCGCCATTTGCGCCGGATTGAGCAGGCCACTGGCCGTAAGCGAGTTGATGTTCATGATTTCCCACTCGGCGGCGGGCGCGCCGTCTTTACGGAACTCAGGCAACGCTCATGCCCGCATCGGGCGAATCGTTCCGTCCCGCTGTCCGATTCGCGGGATGTGTCCGGTCAACCCGAGAGCCGAACGTGCCGACTGTCACTGGCGTGGGGGGACACGATCATTTCTCGTATCCCATGTCGACGCGCACGTCGGGGGTCAGGCGTCACGCCGGTACCCGCGCCGCGCGGGTGACGATGGGCATGGCGTTGGTGCTGGCCGTTGCCTCGGTGACGCTCGGCGTTTCCGTGCGGCCCGCAGGTGCAGACCAAGCCCAGGCGACGAGTATCGCCGGCGCGACCGCGCAAGCGACGAAGCTCGAAGCGGAGATCACCGCGAACAGCAAGCGCGCCGACATTCTCGACGAGCGTTACAACCAGGCCCAGAACGCGGTCGCCGCCGCACAGAAGCAGATCGCGGCGACGGAGTCGCAGATCGCCGACACCGAAGCGAACGTCGCGCGTTTGCAGACCGAGCTCGCGGGACGCGCCGCGCTGCTCTACGAGGGCGTAGGGAACCCGGACCCGATTGGCTTCGATGCCCACAGCGTTCAGCAACTCGGGTCGATGACGAAATACGGCGAGGCCGCCGGCGAGCAGGATGAGCGCGTCGTGAATCAGCTCGAGGACACCGACGCGCAACTCAACTCACAACGCGATGATCTGCAAGGTCAGCTCGGAGTCGCGCAGGACAAGCAACACGCGGCGAAGAACGCGCGCGACCAGGTGGCGCGCGCCAACGCGAAGCTGAAGCATCTGCTCGACACAACGCGCGACGACATCAAAGTGCTCGCGACCCAGATGGCCGATCAGGCCTCGGCGGCCGCGGCGGTCGCCGAACGCGCCTGGCTGTTGCGCCAAGCGAAGAAGCAGACCGACGCGGGACCCGGTGGCGGCAGTGATGCTCCCGGAGTCGGTGACCCCGGTCCGGCGATCGATCTCCCTCCGCCGAGCGGTGGCGCGATCAAGGCCGTCGCCTACGCGCAGGCGCAACTCGGCAAGCCGTACGTGTACGCAGGAGTCGGTCCGAAGTCGTATGACTGTTCGGGCTTGACGATGATGGCGTGGGCGCAGTCCGGGGTGGCGATGGAGCACGGGTCGCAGTCGCAATACGACTCGTTCCCGCACGTCCCGATCGACCAACTCCAACCCGGCGATCTCGTCTTCTTCGGTGATACCGGTCCGACGAATCACCACGTCGGCATCGTGATCGGGCCCGGCATCATGATCGACGCACCGCACACCGGTGCGTTCGTCGAGATCGCCAGCTACTTCCGATCCGATCTCGTACCCCTGGGCGCGCGCCCGTAGCCGCGCGTTCCGCAGGCGGTCGTCAGTCGACGACCGCCGCGGGGTTTACACCGGTGCCGCCGGCCGCGCTGCTTTCGTACGCGGCGAGGGCAAAGCGCAACACGTTCACGGCGTCGTCGGCGCTCCAGAGCATCGGGCCTTCACCGGTGTGCAACCAGCGCAGCCAGTGGCGGCCGGAGTCGCGGAAGCTGCTGCCCCAGTCGTCGTCGAGCACGTGGAACGCGCGGATCTCGCCGTCGGCGTAGACCTCGAGGCTCGGCTGTTGAATGCCGCGCCCCGTACAGCGGTTCACGCGCGCGTAGCCCTTGTGCCCGGTGACTTCCCACCGTTCGTCGTTCGTGTAGTAGTCGGAGCGCAGGTACATCTCCGGCGCGAGCGTGATGTCCCACACGCCGCGGATCCCGTTCTCGTGTTGCCAGAGGATCGTCGTCGGCGCGTCGACCTCGACACCGGGCACCACTTCGGTGCCGCCGATCCACGCGCGGACTTCCGTGATCGGGCCGAAGAGCCACAGTGCGGTCGCGAGCTTGTGCCAGCCGTCATCGAACACGAGGATCCCGCGGCCGTTCTGCATCTGTTGGAACTGCCAGTGGTAGCTGCTCATCGGCACGTCCCAGCCCCCGCGGCTGCTGCCCACCATCTTCATGTGGTATCCGCTCACCGCGCCGATCGCGCCCGACTCGACCGTCTCCTTGAGCTTTCGCAACGGCTCGTAGAACAGGTAGTTCTCCATGACGCGCAGTTGCCGATCATTCGCCTGGGCCGCGTCGATCATCTTCTGGGCGTCGGCGAGGTTGTTGCACATCGGCTTTTGCAGGTTGACGTGCCAGCCGTAACCGAGCAGTTCGATCACGCCCTCGACGTGCAGCGGGATCGGCAACAGCGCTTCGACCGCGTCGACCTCGACATCGCTCGCCGCGAGCTCGGCGGCCGATGTGAACGTACGCGCGTCGGGCCAGTCGCGTTGCCGCTCGGCAAGGCGTTCCTCGCTCGGGTCGACGAGCGCCACGACTTCGACGTCCGCGTTGTCGACGTACGCGCGGACGTTGAGGTCGTAGATGCGCCCGAGGCCGATGAAGGCGGCGCGCACGGGACGGTCGTACGGAGTGAAGGTCATGAGGTGCGCGTTTCCTGTTGGAGCTCGATGGTGTTGCCTGCGGGGTCGGCGATCCAGATCTGAACGACGCCTTCACCCTGCATGCCGCGCTTGTACTCGATGCCGCGCGCTTCGAGCTCGGCGATCGCCGCGTCGAGGTCGTCGACCGCGACGCAATAGTGGTGACCGGTGGAGTCGATGCGATTGCCCGACGGCGGCGCGCCGACGAGGTGCAGTTGCGAATCGCCGACCGTGTGCCAGTGCCCGGGGATGCCGTGAATGTCAGGCCGGACCTCGTCGCCGAGACCGAGAACGTCGTGGTAGAAGTCGACCATCTCGTCGACCGACGTGCCGTTGGCGTTGACCGACACGTGATGGAACCGCGTCACCTTCATTCGGGATCCTCCAGCTGCTCCATGAACTCGAGCCGTATGCCGCCCGGCGCTTCGACGAAGGCGATCCGCCGCTTGCCGAACGTACCTTCCACGATCGCCGGGCCCCACACGACGGTGTGCCCCGCCAGCTCCGCGTCGAGGTCGTCGGTGAACAACGCGGGATGCAGGAACCCTTCGGCCGGCAGGTCGACGGCATCTTCGTAGATGGCGCGGGTGAACAGCGTGATCATCACCGGACCGAGGAACACGTCGGCGCGTTCGCCGTTGTTCCAGTGCATCCGGTCGCGCACTTCGGCACCTGCGGCCTCGTAGAACGCGCATGCCGCGTCGAGGTCGGACACCTTCACCGCAAGATTCGCCATTCCCGTGATCGCCACGGGAGCAGGGTAGCGACGCCCAAACCCCACCAACAGTTGGCAGGGAAACCAGCGCGAGGCGCCACTTTTCCTGCCAACAGTTGGGGGTTTCGGTTAGTAGCCGGGCTTGGGGCGGAAGAGGTCGAAGCGGAGGCCCTGGTCGTCGACGCACTCCGCGTTGCCGCCGGATTCGTAGTCGCCGATCGAGAGCACTTCGCCGCCGAGCTCACGCACGCGGCCGCGGCCGCCTCGATGTCGCCGACGCGGAAGTACAGCCGCACTTCCGGGCTCCCCGGGCGGCTGTCGATGCCGGCCGGCGGAGTGATCGACGAAATGTGGAATGCGCCGGGTTGGTAGCCGGGCTCGAGCTGCCAGTCGAAGAGGTTGCCGAAGAAGCGCGCCGCGCGTTCGCCGTCGGCAACCAGGAGCGTGAGATAGCCGATGTCGCCGTAGCGCCGGCCGAACACGTCCTCGACAGGAATGTCGTCGGCCTCGATCGCGGTCTGCACGAACCAACGGTGACCGAACGGGTCGCGGATCGTTCCGCCGCCGCGCGCCGTACGACTCCGCGATCGGCCGCAGCGCGGTCGCACCCATGTCGACCGCGCGCGCGTACGTCGCTTCGGAGTCGGGCACGTGCAACATCAGGCCGACGGTGCTGCCGCCCAACGTCTCGGGACTCATGTGCCCCTCTTCGGGGAACTCGCCCGCCAGCATGAACACGGTGTCGCCGACCCGCAGCTCCGCGTGCCCGATACGACCGTCGGGCATGACGATCGGGTCGCCGAGCAGCACCGCGTCGAACACGTCGATGTACCACTGGATCGCGCGGGCGGGATCGCTGGTTGCGAGATACGGCGTGAGCGAGTGCAGACGGGCGGGCGTGTATTCACGGACGGCGAGTACGGGCACGGTGTTCTCCTCCGGGTCGGTGTCGGGTGCGAGCTCGGCCGCGATGCGGCGGCGCAGGTCGCGGGCGAATTCGGGTCGCGGTGCGAGCGGCACGACCGGCTCGCGCAGCGCGTCGAACGGGTCAGTCATCGCCCGCTCCCATCGTCGTTTCGGCCTTCGTCGTACCGGACGCGGAACGCGTGCCGGGCGCGCGTCAGGAGCGCTTCGGTCGCGTGCACGGTGCGGCCGAGATGATCGGCGACCTCGGGTACCGGGAGCCCGTCGAGATAGCGCAGCGTGAGCGCGGCGCAATGATGCGGTCCGAGCTCGGCCAGTACTTCGCGGGCGCGGAGTCGATCGAAGTGCGCATCCATGCCGTCGTCGACGATGTCGGGAGTGTTGTCGCTCGCGAGTTGGAGGCCGCGTTCCTCGCGCGCGGCGCGCCGCCAGTGATCGACGAGCTTGTTGCGCGCGACGGTGACGAGCCACGCGACGGTGAGGTCGGGCACCTTGCCCGCGCGCACCGCATGCACCGCGGCGAGGAACGTCTCGCCGGTCAGGTCCTCGGCCAGCACGCGGTCGCGGACCCGGGCCACGAGGTATCCGTAGACCTGGGGGAGCGCCCGGTCGTACAGCGCGAGCAGCTGCGGACCTTGGTCGGCAGCGGCGGCGCTCGGGTTCACGCTCTGATCATCGCTCCCCGGCCCGCGCTTCCGACGGGTGCGCGGAGAAAATCAGGAAATCGGGTGCAACTCCTCGACCGGGGTACGGGCAGTGATGATCGTGGCCAGCTCTTCCAGCGGAACCGCGGGCGCGTACAGGAAGCCCTGGGCGTGGTTGCAGCCGAGCCGCCGAAGTGCCCGCTCGTGCTCGATCGTCTCCACTCCCTCGGCCGTGACCCGCACGTCGAGTCGGCGGGCGAGCGTGACGATCGCGTCGATGATCGCCTCGTCGGCGCGGTTGAGCGTGATCTCGCGGACGAAACGCTGGTCGATCTTCAACACGTCGATCGGGAGGTCGCGGACGAGGCTGAGTGACGAGGAACCGGTACCGAAGTCGTCGAGTGCGACTGCGAGCCCGGCCGCGCTCGCCGCCGCGAGGCACGCGGCGGCAGTGTCGATGTCGTCGAGCACCTGCTGCTCCGTCACCTCGATACCGAAGTGATGCAGCGGACATCCGTTCGCTTCGAGGTATTCGCAGAGGCGTTCGAAGCGTTCGATCCGCAGCCGCGAGCCGACGACGTTCACCCAGATCCGGAAGTCGTCGGCCACAACTCCGCGATCGCGCAAGTCGCGCCGCGCCTCCATTGCGTCGACGAAGATGCCCTGGTCGATGACGTCGATGAGTTTCAGGTCGCGCGCCGTCTCGAGAAAGGCGCCGGCGGTCAGAACGCCGCGCGTCGGGTGGAACCAACGGGCGAGTGCTTCGGCGCCGATGACCGCGCCGGTGACGAGATCGATCTCGGGTTGGAAGAACGCGGTGATCTGGCCGGCGGTTACTGCGGCGTGCAACTCCGACGCCGCAGTCGCGGCGTTGTGCAGCTGGGCCCGCAAGGAGGCGTCGAACACCACCACGTAGCTGCCGCTGGAGCGCTTGGCGCGGTACTGCGCGGTGTCGGCCTCCTGCAACAGCGCGGGCGCGTCGATGCGCGCCGTGCTGACTCGTAGCGACTCCGATGCTGACCTCGATCGTGACGTCGTGGCCGTCGATCGGCGCGGGGTGACAGAACTCGGCGCGTACGCGATCGGCAACCTGCACCGCGCCTTCCGAGGAGTCGAGGTTGCGCAGGAGCAGCGCGTATTCGTCGCCGCCGAGCCGGGCGAAGCAGTCTTCGGTGCGAACGAGTGGTGCGACTCGGGTCGCGACCTCGACGAGTACCGCGTCGCCCGTCGCGTGCCCGAACGCGTCGTTGATCGCCTTGAAGCGATCGATGTCGAAGAACAGCAACCCGACGATCTCGCCCGAGCGCTTCGACTGCGCCATGGCCGCTTCGAGCGTCTCCGTGAACGCGGCCCGGCTGCGCAGACCGGTGAGGCTGTCGTGCAACGCGACCTTGGTGAGTTGCTCGTTTGCGTCGCGCAACTCACTGCGCAGACGCATCTCACTGGTGACGACTTTGTGCACCTCGTGGTGCATCGCGCTCATACCGACGAGATAGATCGGGAACGCGATCCCGAGCATCTTGGTGACGTGATCCGAGCTGAGGAAGTAGGTCAGGGAGAGCGGCACGATCAGCGGGATCTGATACGCGTAGTAACGAACGCGCGACGCGCCTGCGGAGACGATCCCCGATGCCGACGTCGCGAGGCAGAACAGCAGGATCACCGCGCGCGAGGAGCCGTGCTGCGCGTCGGGAAACGCGATCCACGCCACGCTCGCCCACGCGAGCCCGAGTGCGACGGTGGTGACGAATCCGATCGGCCACCGGGTGATCACGGTGTGCCGGCGGCGCAGGCGGTACCCGAGCGCGGCGAGGAACGAGGCGATCGTCAGGACCGTGACGAGCGCGAGCCAGAGCAGCCGCCGCTCGAGCGGTACCGCGCTCCCGATCAGCAGGATCAGCACGCCCGCGCCGGCAATGCCGAAGATCGACCCGCGCAACATCATCGTGTTGACGTGGTCGAGGCACTGGCTGGCGACGCCCGGCGGCGGTGTGGGCTGTTCCACACCTACCTATCGTCGAATCAGGGAGCCCGGAGAACTCCCAACTTGTCACCGCGAATCCGCCGCGATTCCGCATTCACGGCAAATGGGCCCGAGGCGTGAGGCCCGGCCTACTTCTGCTCGGTGAGTTCCGCGATCTTGGCGAGCGTCTTCTCCATCGAGGAGCGCGTGTGCTCCTTCGACTTGGAGGTGCGCAGGATCCCCTTGACCGGGCCCTTCTCCTGCGAGATGTCCCAGCTCTCGCGCACCAGCGTGCCGCCGTCGGCCGGCTCCAGCTCGTACCGCCAGATCCGGCCGCCGAAGAAGCGCGCCCCGAACTTGCCGCCGGGATGCGTCTGCCAGGCGATGCGCTTGTCGTCGTCGAACTCGATCACCGTGTTCACGGTCGAGTACCCGATGCCGAGGTGCATCCCCATGCCGAAGTCCGATCCCTGCGCCAGGCGCTCGGGGCTCTTCTTGGCATCGCGCACCGAACCGGAGCCGTCGATGTCCTGATGCCGGCCGGGGTCGGCGAGCAGGGCGAAGATCTGTTCGGCAGGCGCGGCGATCACGCGCTCGACGGATACGACGTCAGGGGAGTCACTCATCGGCGCAGCGTACGCCGTGCAGTGCTCGTTACGCTCGACCCGTGACCTCAGATCCCGGCCCCCGCAGTCCCCGGTTCGTCCACCTCGACGATCTGCCGTACCAAGAGGTGCGGCGCGTCGGTCAGGGCGACCGCACGATGTCGGTCCGCGAGAAGTGGCTCGACTTCTCGCCCGAGTACTTGTCGCTGTACGCCAAATGGGATCCGGGGATGATCGTTCAGCCCCACGGGCACAACAGCAATCACGTGATCTTCGTGCTCGAGGGCGACATGACGTGTGGTGATGTCGTGTGCCGAAAGGGTGGCCACATCGCGCTCGACCAGGGCGACACGTTCGGGCCGTTCGTCGCCGGCGAGAACGGTGTCGAACTGTTCGAGGTGATGATGGGCGACCCACGTTCGTTCCAAGCCGACCCGGAGGGTTACGAACGGTTCCTCGCCGAGCGCGGCGCGCGACAGTTGCCGAACCCGCCGATCGACATGCCGGAGTGGATCGAGGACACGCGGAGTTGAGCGATGTCAACACCCGTTCGCGGCGGGCTCGGTGTCGTTGCGGAGCTACCCGAACCAGGGCCTCGCCGCCACCGAGACGATCACCGAACTGCGCACGCAAGCCGCGCTCGCGGTCGAGCACGGCTTCGACGGTGTGATGACGAGCGAACACCACGGCGGTTTCGCGGGCTACCTCCCGAACCCGCTGCAGCTCGCGGGCTTCCTGCTCGACGCGATGCCGCGCGGCTGGGCGGCCCCGTGCCCGCTGTTGTTGCCGCTCCGTCCGGCCGCGCTCGTCGCGGAGGAGACGGCTTGGCTCGCGGCGCGCTTTCCCGGCCGCGTCGGGCTCGGGGTTGCGGCGGGCGCGCTCGCGGTCGACTTCGAGATCATGGAAGTGCCGATGGACGACCTCGCGGCGCGTTTCACGAACGGGTTGGAGGAGGTCGCGCGGCGCGTTGCGCGGCGAAGCGGTCGGACCGCTCGCGGCCGATCCCGCGATCACCCGCTGTCGCGATCACCCCGTCCCCTTGTTGAGCGCGGCCGCGAGTGTCACTGCGGCGCGCCGGGCCGCGCGGGTTGGCGCGGGTTTGTTGTTCGACTCGCTCGTCACTCCGGCGCGGGTCCGAGAGCTGGTCGACGCGTATCACGCCGCGGGCGGGACGGCTCCCTGCGTGCTCGTCCGGCGCTGCCTGGCTCGGCGATCCACCGCGCGCCGAAGTCGAACAGCAGGTCGACGGTCTACCGCGACTACGCGCCCTCCGCCGCGCCGACGCATTGGGGCGCCGACGAGATGGTCGTCGCCGCCGACGCCGCGACCGTCGCGGCGGACTACTCGACGCGCAGGCGGCTGCGGGAACCGATGCGTTGAACCTGCGCGTCCATGTTCCCGGCGTATCGGCCGCCGCGGCCCGAGAACAGATCGAGGGTCTCGGGCGCGAAGTGTTGCCGCTGCTACGCGGTTGAGGCCGATCCGTTCGGCGACTCCGCCGCCAGGGGCAACGTCAACCGCGCGATCGTTCCGCCGCCGTCGCGGGCGAGCAGCTCGACAGTTCCGCCGTGCAACTCCGCGATCTGACGAACGATGGCCAGTCCGAGTCCGGAGCCGGGCCGTGACCGCGCCGCGACCGTGCGGTAGAAGCGGTCGAACACCAACGCGCGCTCTTCGCCGGCGATCCCGACACCGCGGTCGCGCACCTCTACGACCCCACCCTCGACGACGACGTCGACAGTGGTGTCTTCGGGGCTGAACTTCAGTGCGTTGTCGATCAGGTTGTGAATGGCCCGATCGATGGCGGCGGTGCGCACGTTTACCGCGCCGGCCTGCGTCGCGGGTCAACGTGATGGTGCGCGGGCCGCGCCGGCGTTCGCGGTCGACGACATGCTCGGTCAGGTCGCCGAGATCGACGTGTTGCACGGGCTCTTCGGCGCGGGCGTCGGTGGCGAGGTCGACGAGCTCCGTCACGAGGTCACCGAGCTCCGAGAGTTCGACCTGCGCGGCGTCGACCAGCTCGGTCCGCTGCGCTTCGTCGAGTGAACCGGCGCGCTGCAGCAGTTCGATGTTCGTCCGCAGCGCGGTCAGCGGTGTTCGCAGCTCGTGGCTCGCGTCCATAACGAGACGCCGTTGCTGCGCGCGCGACGACCCCAGCGCGGCGAGCATGGTGTTGAAGCTCGTGGCCAGCCGCCCGATCTCGTCGCGGCGGTCGACCTCGATGTGATGCTCGAGCTCCTGCGTCTGCGCGACCTGTTCGGTGGCCAGCGTGAGCTGCTCGATGGGCCGCACGATGCGGCGCGCGATCAACCACGCGAGCCCGGCCGCAACCGCCGTGCCCGCCAGCGCGATCAGCAACAAGCGGAGGTCGAGGCTCGACAGCACGTTGTTCGTGTCGGTGATGCTGCGCGCGATCTGCGCGGCGCCGCCGCGCGGCAGCGCGGTCGTCAGGACGCGGTAGTCGGTTCCCCCGACGGAGACGGTGCGGTAGCGATCGGGCCCACCGTGCGCGGCGATCGCCTTGTCGTGCGCATCGACGGGTATCGCGGGTTGATTGGCGATCGAGCGGACGACCTTCCCGTTCTCGTCGAGCAACTGCACGATCGCGTCCGGTTGCGCCAACTCCGGAGCGTTCCCGGGCTGCTCGTTCCCGATCACGCCGCCGACCTGTTGCGGATTGCCCGGGAATGGCGCGCCGTGGTTCCCGAACCCGCCGGTGATGCCGGGATCGCGGCGAGCGCTGTTCGAGGAAGCGGTCGGTCTCCGAACGCAGCTCCTGGCGCGTGATCACGTGCGCGGCGTAGACGCAGCCGACCACCACGACCGCGAAGGTCGTGGCCACGACGAGCAGCAGCCGGATGCGCAAGCTCATGGCGTGCGGACCGTGTACCCGATGCCCCGAATCGTGTGGATGAGGCGGGGCGCGTCGTCGACCTCGGTCTTGCGCCGCAGGTACCCGATGTACACGTCGAGGGATTTCGACGACGTCTCGAAGTCGTAGCCCCAGATGCGTTCGTAGATCGAGTCGCGGGTGACGACGATGCCCGCGTTGAACATCAGTAACTCGAGGAGGTCGAACTCGGTTTTCGTGAGCTCGAGCTCGGTGCCCGCGCGCCACGCCTGGCGCCGGCTCGGGTCGAGTATGAGGTCGTCGACGGTCAGCGTCTCGTCGCCGTCGGTGATGCTGCTGCGCCGCAACAGCGCGCGCACTCGGGCGAAGAGCTCGTCGAGCGCGAATGGCTTAACGAGGTAGTCGTCGGCGCCCGCGTCGAGGCCGGCGACGCGATCCGACACCTCGTGGCGCGCGGTCAGCATCAAAATCGGAGTGTGGTTGCCGCGGTCGCGCAGGATGCGGCACACCGCCAGCCCGTCGGTCCCGGGCATGAGCACGTCGAGCACGATCATCTCGGGTGCAACGTCGTCGACCCGGAGGAGCGCGTCGTTCCCGTCGACCGCGGTGTGCACGTCGTAGCCCTCGAAGCGCAGCGCGCGTTCGACCGCCTCGCGCACGTGCGGGTCGTCTTCGACGACGAGCACCCGCCCCAACTCCGGACCGCTGGACATGTCAATCAGCCTGGCACGCCGGAGTAAGAGCCAAGAAAGAGCGAGCGGTGACCTTCCCGGACGCAGGAGCGACAGCGGAGCCGTTCGTCCGCTCGCGGAGCGCTAGCGGAGCCGCAAGAGGAGCGGCGCAGCGCGAGCGACCAATGCGAATGTCGCTCCGGGAGTTCGCACCGCCACCACAGCTCCTTCTCAGGTGGAGGCGGTGAGAATGTCATATGCATGAAGTTCGAAGCAGACGCATCGCGGCCCTCGGCTGCCTGCTCGCGGCCGGGCTCGTCCTGGCCGCGTGTGGTGGCAGTTCGCACTCCGCCAGTGCGAGTACGACCCCCAGCTCCGGCGCAACGAGCACGACGACCGCGGGTGGTGCAAATGGCCGGGGCGCAGCGGCCCAGGCGGCCCTGACCGCGTTCCGCACCTGCATGAGCAGTCACGGCGTGACGGTGACCCTCCCCACCGGCGGCCGCAATCGGGGCGCGGGCGGCACCCCGCCTTCGACCACTCCGGGCGAGACGCGCCCGGCGCGGCCCAACGGCGGTGCCGGCTTTGGTGGTGGCGGCGGTGGCTTCGCGAACCGGTTCGCGACCGCACCGGCCGGCGTCGACAAGACCAAGTACGCGGCGGCCTACACCGCGTGTAAAGCCAAGTTGCCGACGTTCAGTGGACTCGGCGGCGGCGCCGGTGGCGCGAACAACTCGGCCTTCCAGGCGTACCGCAGCTGCTTGTCGGATCACGGAGTGACGCTCCCGACCAGTGGCGGCGCGGGCAACATCAACCGCAACGACCCGAAGGTCGTGGCCGCGATGAAGACCTGCGCACCGCTCCTGCCCGCCGGGGGTTTCGGTCGCTCGACGACCACGACCACTCAGCCCGCGTAATGGCCACGACGGTCATCACCCGGCCGAACCGCGTGCTCGACGTCGGGCTCGCGGTTGCGGTGATCGCGCTCGGCATCGGCGCCTTCGTGGTTGCCGGTCCGAAGAAGTCAAGTGCCGCCGCGGTCACCCGCACCGCGACCGTGCAGAAGGGCGTGGTGCTCTCGAGCGTCCAGGCCAGCGGCAACGTGCAGGCGGGCCAGACCTACTCCGTCGGTTTCCAGACCGGCGGCCAGGTGATCGACATCGACGCGCAGGTCGGCGACCACGTCACCAAAGGTCAGATCTTGGCGCACGTCGATCCGACGATCGATGCCGCGAGCCTGACCTCGGCCGAAGCCGGATTGACGTCGGCGCAGGCGCATCTCGCGCAGGTCGAGCAGGTCCTCACTCCGCAACAGGCCGCACAGGCGCAGGCGTCGCTCACGTCCGCGCAGCAGTCGGTGAACACCGCGTTGACGGGTCTCGCCGCCGCGCAGAAGACCGCATCGCTCGACGCGACCCAATCGCAACAGGCCGTAACCGACGCGCAGTCGAAGCTCGACACCGACACTGCCGCGAAGGCATCGGCGACGGTTCTCTCCCAAGACCAGACCTCGTTGACGCAGGCGCAGAACGGCCAGGTCAATACCGCGAACAAGGATCAGCAGTCGATCACGAGCGCGCAGGGTCAGGTCACCGGCGCGAACAACCAACTGAACTCCACGATCGCGACGAACAACGCGAGTCGTGAGCTGCAACCGAGCGACTTCGACGCCGCGCAGGCGTCGGTCGATCAGGCCCAGGCCCAGGTGATGACCGCGGGTCAGACACTCGGCTGGACGACGCTGCACGCCCCCGCGAACGGAGTGGTCACCGCGGTCAACGGCGTCGTCGGTCAGACCGTTTCCGGGAGTGGCGTCAGCGCGAGCTCCGGCGGCACGACATCGAGCGCGGCGTCGTCTGCTTCCTCGTCTTCTTCGTCGTCGTCCAGCGGCTCGAGTAGCGCGTTCATGACGATCACCAACATCGACGCGTTGTCGGTGAAGGCCGGATTCGCGGAGACCGACGCGACGAAGTTGAAGACCGGTCAGCCGGCGGTGGTGTCGTTCAGTGCGCTTCCGAACGTGCAAGCCGCGGGAACGGTCACCGGCGTCGACCTCAGCTCGACCCTCGTGAGCAACGTGGTCACGTACTTCGCGACAGTGACGCTCAATAGCGTGCCCGCGGGCGTGAAGCCGGGCATGACCGCGTCGGTGACGATCACGATCGACAAGCGTGAAGGCGTACTCAACCTGCCCAGCGCGGCGGTTCGTGGAACCGGCACGACCGGCACCGTGACCGTTGTGAACGGCAAGGTGCAGACGACGAAGGCGGTCGGCGTGGGCCTGCGCGGCGACACGCTCACTGAGATCACGACCGGTCTGAGCGCTGGCGACTCCGTCGTCGTTTCGTCCGGCACGGTCACGGGTGTGTCGACGCAGCTCGGCGCCGGGGCGGCGCGTTTCGGCGCCGGCGGATTCGGTGGTGGCGGCCTTGGTGGTACCGGCGGTCTCGGTGGCGGTGGTGCCGCACGCACCGGCGCAACCCGGGGCGGCTGAGCAATGAGCCGGCCGCTGCTCGCGCTCGAGCACGTCGAGAAGAAGTACGACGCGGGCGAGATCTCGGTGATCGCGCTGCGCGAGGTGAATCTCGCGATCACGTGCGGTGAATACGTCACGGTGATGGGCGCGTCGGGCAGCGGCAAGAGCACGCTGATGAACATCCTCGGCTGCCTCGATCTGCCCTCGCGCGGCCGGTACATCCTGGCCGGCACCGACGTGCGCCAACTCGACGACACCGACCTGGCCGGAGTGCGCAATCGCTTCATCGGGTTCGTGTTCCAGAGCTTCAACCTGATTCCGCGCACGAGCGCATTGCGCAACGTCGAACTGCCGATGGTGTACTCCGGCGTGAAGCCGAAGGAACGGGCGGAACGGGCGCACGCCGCGCTCGAGATGGTCGGTCTCGCGAATCGCGCCGCGCACAAACCCTCGGAGCTCTCCGGCGGCCAGCAGCAGCGCGTCGCGGTGGCGCGCGCGATCGTCACCAACCCCGCGATCATCCTCGCTGACGAACCGACCGGAAACCTCGATACCCGCTCGACGGGCGAGATGCTTGATCTGCTCGATCATCTGCACGACCTCGGCCGAACGATCGTGTTGATCACGCACGAGCCCGACGTCGCGATGCGCGCGTCGCGCGTGGTGCGGCTCTCCGACGGCGAGATCGTCAGCGACGAGTACCAGATGCCGGAGCGGGCCGTGCACGCGAACGGTCGACGATGAATCTCCGCGAGAGCACCCGCATCGCGATCCAGGGCCTGTCGAGCAACCTGTTGCGTTCCGCGCTGACGATGCTCGGCATCCTCATCGGTGTCGGTTCCGTCATCGTCCTCGTGGCCGTTGGCAACGGTTCGTCGGTGGCCGTGCAGAAGCGGATCGAAGGACTCGGTACGAACACGTTGGTCGTGATGCGCACCGGCCGCGGTGCCTTCGGTGGCGGCGGCGGCGGTTTCGGCGGTGGCGGTGGTGGCGGCCGCGCCACGAACGGAACGCAGAGCTCGGTGTCGCAGCTCACGACCAAGGACGTCACCGCGCTCGAAGACAAGACGCAGGCCCCCGACCTCAAGGCCGTCTCGCCCGTCATCACCGAAGCGTCGGTTACCGCGACGTTCTCCGGTGCCACGTACGCGCCGAGCCAGTTCGTCGGCACCAACGCCGAGTACCTGTCGATCCGCGACTACACGATTGCCTCGGGCGCGGCGTTCACCGATCAGGACGTGACCGACCGCAACCGCGTGGCGCTGCTCGGTCAGACCGTCGTGACCAACCTCTTCGGCACCCAGAACCCGATCGGCGCGACCGTGCAGTTCAACGGGATCGATTACCACGTCATGGGCGTGCTGACGCCGAAGGGCAGCAACGGCGCGCAGGACCAGGACGACGTCGTGATCACGCCGATCACCGCCGTACAGGACACGCTCGCAGGTGCCAACGCGCCCTTGTCGAACATCACGATCGAAGCCCGGTCGCGCGGCGCGATGACCGACGCCGCCGACGAGGTCACCACGGTGTTGCTCGGCACGCACCACATCACCGACCCGACCGCCGCCGACTTCCAGGTCCTCAACCAGGCGACCCTGCTCTCGACCGCGAGCTCGACCAACAGCGTGTTCACCGTTCTGCTCGGCGCGGTGGCCGGCATCTCGTTGCTCGTCGGCGGCATCGGCGTGATGAACATCATGTTGGTGACGGTCACCGAACGCACGCGCGAGATCGGTATCCGCAAGGCGATCGGCGCACGCCGCTCCGACATCCTCGGCCAGTTCCTCGTCGAGGCGGTGCTGTTGAGCCTCCTGGGTGGAATCGTCGGAGTGGTTCTCGGCCTCGGCGTCAGCAAGTTCAAGATCGTCGGGGTCACGCCCGTGGTCGCGTGGTACTCCGTCGCGCTCGCGTTCGGCGTCGCGGTGGTCGTGGGCTTGTTCTTCGGGCTGTACCCCGCCAACCGCGCCGCGTCCCTGCGACCCATCGAAGCCCTCCGGCACGAGTGATGCACGTTTCCTGATCGAGGAGCAATCGCGATGACCGACGTACCGACGATGAGCAACATTCCGGCGCCGCCGTACACCGACGACGACGAAGAGCCGGAGTTCACGCCGCGGCCGCGTCGGCGCGCGCACGCGCTCACGTTCGTGTTGGCCGGCGCGCTGCTCATCGCGGCCGGGTTCTTCGGCGGTGTGCTCCTGCAGAAACACGAGGACCACGGCAGCAGCAGCGCCGCGGGCACCACAGCCGCTCGACGGGCGGCATTCGCGGGAACGGGTGCGACCGGGACGGGCACCGGTGCGACGGGAACGGGTGGGACGGGAACGGCCGGTGCCGGCGCGGGTGGCGCGGGCGCGGGCCGAGGCGGCTTCGGCGGTTTCGCTGGCGGCGGCGCGGGTGGCGGCGGCGTGACCGGAACCGTCAAGCTCGTCGACGGGAAGAACGTCTACGTCACCGACACGAACGGCAACGTGACCAAGGTCGCGACCAACGCCGGATCGACGCTCACCAAGACCGACTCGGCCAAGGTCGCCGACATCGCCCCCGGTGACGTCGTGGTCGTGCGGGGCACCCAGAACAGCGACGGTTCCTTCACCGCCACGAGCCTCCTGATCAGCCCGAGTACTGCTGGCTGACCCGATAATCCTCCCAACAGTTGGGAGTAATTCCGGCGCGTGGCGCCGCTTTTGCTCCTAACAGTTGGGAGTTTTTCCGGGGGCTGAGCGTCGAAAATTTTCTGGTAGGGGCTGGGAATGGGGTGCAGGGGTCGGGCGTTGTAGGCCTCGCTATGCCTCGTCTCTCCATAGATCCCAACATGACCCGAACCGACTGGTTCGACGACGCCGCCTGCCACGATGCAGACACCGACGTCTTCTTTCCGGTGTCGGAGTCGGATGCAGCCGAGGCCAAGTCGATCTGCGCGGCCTGTCCGGTGCGGGAGAAGTGCCTCGAGTTCGCGCTCGAGGTTCGCCCTCCGGACGGCGTGTGGGGTGGCTTGACCCCGACCGAGCGGCATCGGCTCATACGTCGCCGGCAAAAGGCCGCGCGCAAAGCGCGCGAAGCCAGCCGCGCCGCGTAGTCGGCTCCGGTAAATCAGTCGCCTACCGCCTAGGCGGCGTTGGAGTCAGCCGACTCGGAAACGGGTTCGGTCGGCACCGCGTCGCCGTCTCGGCGCGCCGGAACCGGTGCGCTGACCGGCGCGTTCGGCGGCGACAGCTGCGGCGGATTCGAACTGCGCGGCTTGCTCGCGTACATCGCCACCAACGAGCAGATGGCGAAGGTGCCACACCACACGATCGCGAGCGCGATGAAGTAGCGGATCCCCGCGTCGGTGATCTCGATGCTGCCGTTCATCGCCCCTTTGAGGGTCGGGAACCACAGCACGAGTGAGATCGCGAGGCTCACCCCGAAGGTGAACGCGGGATCGACGCTCGGACGGTTCATGACTCGTTCATCGGTCGAGGCGTTCCATCAGGAGATCGGCCCACACCGCAGGTGTCGACGGGTTGGAACCGATGCGGCCGATCGGGATGCCGAGCGACAGGATCGCGGCCGGGCTGACGGTGTCGGCGATGCCCGTGATCGCGATCACGTCGACCCCACCGAGCAGCGTGATCCGGTGACCGATGTCCTCGGGCTTGCACGACGCGTCGACAACGGCCCACGTGATCGTCGGCTCGAGTCGATCGAGGATGCGGTGCGCCCAGCCGAGCTGCGCGCGTCCGGTGCCGATGCTGCACGCGACGATCGTCGGTTCCGCGCGCCGGCGGCAGCTGCGGCGGAACGCCTCGGCCTCCTCCGGGTGCGAGACGTCGCTCATTGCCTCCGGGGTTGCGAGCAACACGTGCTGCGGATCGATGTCGAGCTCGTCCGCGAGCCGGCGCGCGAGCGCGATCGGCGCGGTGCCGATGCCGACGATCGCGATGACGACGCCGGTCGTGCGGGGCAGGACCGGCGGCGGCGGCATCTGCGCGAGTCGTTGGCACAACGCGGTGCGCAGATCGCCCGTAACGGCGGTCGACGGTGCGAGATCGGCGGGCAGCCCGAGGGCGAGCAACCGCGCGTCGGCTTGGGGCAACAACGTGTTCGGGCCCATCGGGCTCGGCATCGTCGGTTGCGGCATGGGCGGGGAAAGGGCGGGCTGCATCATCGGAGCTGCGGGCGCGGTCGGCGCGGCAGGCTCGGCCGTGACGCGGCGGTAGTGCGCGCTCGGCGAAACCGGCCCGTCGTCGATAGCCGTTCCCCCTTGACCCGATCCGTTGTTGAGGGTTCCCGTCGGCATGGATGCCTCTTCCTCGTCGAGCTCACGCGTCAAGTTGGCGAGCATCGTCCCGAAGTCGGTGCGCTCGGTGGAAACGGTGGGCGGCATTTCGGAGAGCGGCACTTCGGAAAGGTCGATGACCTGATCGCGTTCGATCGCGTTGACTTCGTCGACGAGGTCGAGCACCGAGGTGCTCGGCGAAGCGGACGACATGCGTGCGCGCGGGCTCGCTTCGGGTTCCGGCGCAGGCGCGTTGCGGCCCCGCCGGCGCGAACGCGAACTGCGTCCGCCGTTGTCGGCGTTGTCGGCGTCGACCACTACTTCGTAACCCTCACGCGCGAAGAAGCCCGCGATGCCGCCTTGGCGGATCTTGTTCGCGGCGACGATGCGCGCTTCCGGTCCGACTTCGGTGCGGACGCGCTCGAGAAGCTCCTCGAGCTCGCCACCCTCAAACCGCAGCTGGCTGGCCAAGGTTCACCACTCCGATCGTTTCGAGCTCGAGCTGCGCGCCGAGCTCCGTGTACGCAAGCACTGGAAGACGGGGCGCGGCCGCGTGCAACAGCCGGCGAACCGACGGTCGCAACTGGGTCGCGCACACGAATACGGGTTCGATTCCCTTCATCTCCGCGGCCTCGGCTTCGCGGGCCACCGCGAGGGCGAGGGTCTCCGCGGTCTGCGGATCGAGGGCGAGGTAGGTACCGCTGTCGCCGGGGCGCAGGGTTTCCGCCAGCGCGTGCTCGACCAGCGGATCGAGCGTGATGACAGGCAGTTTCCCGTCCTTGGCGTACGACGCGGAGATCGCGGGACCGAGCGCGGTGCGCACGGCCTCGACGATCTGTTCGACGTCCTTGGTGACGCGCGACCGTTCGCCGACGACCTCGAAGATGCGCACGAGGTCGCGGATGCCGACGGCTTCGTCGAGCAGCAGCTGCAGCACGCGCTGGATCTCGCCGGTCGTGACGTTGGCGCCGTTCAGCTCGTCGATCACGACGGGATCGCTCTGCTTCACGACGTCGATCAACATCTTCACGTCTTGGCGGCTCAACAGCCGGCCCGCGTTGCGACGCACGACTTCGGCGAGGTGCGTCGTGATGACCGACGCGCGGTCCACAACGGTTGCGCCGGTGATCTCGGCCTGGTGGCGGAACTCGATCGGCACCCACGTGGCGGGGAGTCCGAAGACGGGTTCGCGCGTCGGGATGCCCGGCAGCGATCCCGCGTCGTCGCCGAGCACGAGCACGTGCCCGGCCGGCGCTTCGCCCCGACCGACGTCGACACCGTTCACGCGCACGGCATATGTGCTGGCCGGAAGTTCGAGATTGTCACGGGTGCGCACGAGCGGGATGACCACGCCGAGCTCGAGTGCGAGCTTGCGGCGCAGGGCGCGCACGCGGTCGAGGAGGTCGCCGCCCTTCGACGCGTCGACCAGGTCGATGAGGTCGTAGGCGATCTCGAGCTCGAGCGGCTCGACCCGCATCTCGCCCACGAGCGATTCGGGCGAGTCGGGATTGAGAACAACAGGTGCGGCTTCCACTTCTTCGGCGGCAGCCGCGCGCTCGGCGAGCTCGTCGTCGCTCGGCAAGCGGGTGGCGAGCACGAGAAGGATGCCGCCGACCAAGAGGAAGGGGATCTTGGGCAGGCCCGGCACGATCGCGACCGCGCACATCGCGCCGCCGCCCAGCTGCAACGTGCGCTTGTGCCGCGTGAACTGGTGCAACAGATCGGAACCGAGGTCCATCTCTGTCGCGGCGCGGGTCACGATCAGGCCGGATGCGAGCGAGATGAGCAGCGCAGGGATTTGCGCGACCAGCCCGTCGCCGACGGTGAGGAGGCTGTACGTCTTGATCGCGTCGCCGAACGACAGGTGCTTCTGCAGGATGCCGACTGCGAAGCCGCCGATCAGGTTGATGACGACGATGATGATGGCGGCGATCGCGTCGCCCTTCACGAACTTGGAAGCACCGTCCATCGCACCGTAGAAGTCGGCTTCTTCGGCCACTTCGCGGCGCCGGCGCTTCGCTTCCACTTCGTTGATGAGGCCGGAGTTGAGGTCGGCGTCGATCGCCATCTGCTTACCGGGCATGGCGTCGAGGGTGAACCTCGCCGCGACCTCGGCGACGCGTCCGGCACCGTTCGTGATGACGATGAACTGGATCACGATGAGGATCAGGAAGATGACGAGGCCGACGATCACCGATCCACCGACGACGAAGTGGCCGAACGACTCGATGACCTTGCCCGCGTAACCGTGCAGCAGGACGAGCCGGGTGACCGACACGTTCAGTGCGAGCCGGAACAGCGTGGCGATGAGCAGGTACGACGGGAAGATCGAGAAGTCGAGGACCCGCGTGGTGAACATGCTCGCGAGGAGCGCGAGCAGGGCGAGGGCGATGTTCGTGACGAGCAGCAGGTCGAGCAGCGCGGTCGGCAGCGGCACGACCATCATCACGATGATGCCGACGATCGCAGCCGGGATGGCGATCTGTCCGATGCGGTTGGTCTTCACGATGCTCCGGTGCGTTTCTTGCGCGCCGTCCGTGGCCGCTTCGTCCACCACCTGATCGGCGGGACCGGCCCGGAGTTGACGATTTCGCCCGATTCAAATTCCGGCGAAATCCCCTAGAGCAGAACGGGTTTGGGCAGGTCGTGGTACCCGTCGGCCCGTCCCTTGGCCCGGAGGCCGAACACGAAGGCGAGCAGGTGGGCGACGGCCTCGTAGAGGTTGGCCGGAATCAGCTGCCCGACCTCGCAGGCGCTGTAGAGGGTCCGGGTCAGGAGCGGCTCCCGGACGATCGGGATGCCGTGCTTCTCGGCCTGGGCGCGAATCGACGCCGCGAGCGCGCCCGCCCCCTTGGCCACGACCTCGGGCGCGCCCTTCACCGCGTCGTAGCGGAGCGCGACTGAGTAGTGGGTCGGGTTCACGACGACCACGTCGGCCGCGCTGACCATCTTGATCATCTGGTTGCGACTGATCGCCATGGCGCGGGTCCGGATCGACCGCTTCATCTGCGGGTTTCCTTCTTGGGACTTCATCTCCTCGCGCAGTTCCTGGCGCGTCATGCGCAGCTGCTTCATCACCCGGCGCTTCTGATACGTGTAGTCGGCGGCGGCCACGACGAGGCCGGCGATCGACACGTTGCGCAGGATCGTGAGCGCGGTCTTGGCGACGAACCCCGCGATCCCGAACGCGCTCGCGACCTGACCCTGGATGAGCGTGTGCAGCGCGGCCGACACCGCGGGCCACGCGACCGCGACAAGCATCGCGGTCTTGGCGAGCGCTTTGAACAGCTCCCACCACGTCTGCGGGCCGACCATCCGCTTGATGCCCTTGAAGGGGTTCATGCGGCTGAAGTCGGGCTTCAGCTTCTTGGTGGTGGGCCGGAAGCCGACCTGCGCGACGTTCGCGAGCAGCCCGACGATCATCATCCCGATGAGCATCGGCGCCACGACGCCGACGGTCTTCCACATCGCGCCTGCCGCGAACTGTGTCGCCGCGCCCTGATCGGGATTCGCGATGACGAGACCCATCTTGTGCAGGAGGTCGGGCAACACCGCGGCCGCGCGGTTGAACGTCGTCTGCAGGAGCACAGTGGTCGCAAGCATCGCGACCCAGGTGGCGAGGTCGGGGGTCTTGGCGATCTGCCCCTTCTCCCGCGCCTCCTTCAGCTTCTTTGGGGTTGGTTTCTCGGTTTTGTCGCTGCTGTCACCGGCCGCCATGTCGTGTTCTCCCGAACTCCGCTAACCGGCGCCGAGCGGCGCCATCGCCTCGCGGACGAGGTTCGAGACGGCGGGCGCGATCAGGGGCAGGGCGAGCGCGACGACGATCAGCGCGACGATGACGCGCAACGGGAACGCGAGCGAGAACACGTTGAGGCTCGGCGCAGCGCGCGACAGGAGCCCGAGCGTGACCTCGGCGAGGAACAGGCAGCCGAGCACGGGGCCGGCCACTTCGACCGCGGCGACGAGGAACTGCCCCATGTTCTTCGTGAGCACGTTCGTGATGTCGGAGAAGGCGAGCCCGTGGGCCGGCACGACCTTGAACGAACGGAACCAGCCGTTGACGAGGATGAGGTAGCCGTTCGTGGTGAAAAGCAGCGTCACCGCGATCAGCTCGTAGAAGCGGCCGAAGATCGCGACGTTCGACTGGTTCATCGGGTCGTACACCGCCGCGAGCGAGAAGCCGGCGAAGAGGTCGACGAGCGCGCCCGCGGCCTGCAGTGAGTTGACGAGGATCATCGTGAACAGCCCGAGCGTGACTCCGACGAGCGCCTGGGTGACCAACGCGACGATGAAACCGCCGGTGTCGAGGGGGATATCGGGACTCGCGATGTGCGGCGCCGCTGCGAGTGCGAGCGCGGCCGCGACTCCCGCCTTGATCGTGGTCGGGATCATCTTGGTGTTGAACGGCGGCGACACGAAGAGCCACGCCGCGGCGCGCACGAGCGCGAGCGCGAACGCGGTCAGCAGGACCGGGTCGAAGTTGATCGTCACGCGCAGCCCATGTTCACGAAGAGAGCGCGGTTACGCGGAGAGCAGGTGCGGGATCATCTCGAACAGGCCCTGCGTGAACCCGATGATCTCGGTGAGCATCCAGTGACCCGTGATGACCAGTACGAGCGCCACCCCGGCGAGCTTCGGAACGAACGTCAGCGTCTGTTCCTGGATCTGCGTCGCCGACTGGATGAGTCCGACGAACAGGCCGATCGCGAGCGACACACCGAGGATCGGCGCCGCGAGTTTGGTTGCGAGCAGGATCGACTGCACCGCGATGTCGATGACCTGGCCTTGATTCACAGTTTCTCCTTGGGCAACTTTGGTTTTGCGACTTCGGGTTTACAAGTTCGAATTTCGGGGTGGCTGCAGCGGTGCACGGTCAATGGTGGAAGCTCGTGATCAACGAGCTCACGACGAGCGCCCAGCCGTCGACCATGACGAACAACAACAGCTTGAACGGCAACGACACGAGAACTGGTGGGAGCATGAACATGCCCATCGACATCAGGGTCGAGCTCACGACCAGGTCGATGATCAGGAACGGGATGAAGATCACGAACCCGATGATGAACGCGGTCTTCAGCTCCGAGAGGATGAACGCGGGGATCAGCGTCGACAGCGGGACCTTGTCGCGCGACGCGGGCGGCTTGTCGCCCGATGCATTGATGAAGAGGTTCAACTCGCCCCGGCGCGTCTGATCGAGCATGAAATCGCGCAGCGGGCCTTGCGCCTTGTTGTAGGCGTGCGAGAAGTCGATCTGGCCGTTGAGCATCGGCTGCAACGCTTCGTCGTTGATCTTCGACAACGTCGGCGCCATGACGAACAGGCTCAGGAAGAGGGCCAGGCCGATCACGACCTGGTTCGGGGGGATCGACGGCAGGCCGAGCGCGTTGCGGGTGAGCGACAACACGATCACGATGCGCGTGAAGCTCGTGAGCATCATCAACAGTGCGGGCGCGACGGCCAGCACGGTCAGCAACAAGATGATGACGATGCTCTGGTCGGGCTTCTTGCCGTCGCTGCCGGTGAGACCACCGAGGTTGACGTTGATCGACCCGCTGTTGGAAGCAGTGGTGGGCGTGGTGACTCCCGCGGGCAACGACACCTGCGGGGTGGTGACCGAAGGTGTCGCGACCGCGGGCGGAACCGGATCGGCGCCGGCCGCCGTGAGCGACGCGCTGAGCCAGCCGCACGCGAGCGCGGCGACGAGGAGACCGACCACGACGAGGATGCGGCGCAACCACGCGCGCGGCCGTGATCCCTTCGCGACGGTAGCTACGTTTGTCTGGCCTTGCTTCGGCACGAAAACCCTTCCGGGTTCGTAATGCTCAGTGTCGTGCGGTGCGAGTCCGCATCTGGTCGAGCATCGTCTTCCATGCCGAAGCGGAGCCGTTGGCTCCCGAAGGCACCGTCCAGGTGTTGCCTTCGTTCAGTTCCCGTTGTTCGAGTACTTCGAGTTGTTCGACGTCGACGTCACCGAGCTTGGTCACCATGTGATCGGTGACTCCGACGACGAGCGACTGGTCGCCGATGCGCACCACAACGATCGACGTGTTCCGACCGAGCGCCCGCCGGGCGATCAGCTCGACCTCGGGGCCGCGCGGTCGGCGACCGCCGACCGATCCCGAGAACCCGCGCTTGCGCAGCACGTTGGCGGCAACCCACATGAGACCGATGACGACCGCGAGCGACAGGATGAGGCGCGCGAACAACATGAGTGTCGAGGCGGATCCCATCAGTTCTCGTCCACCACGATCTCCGACACGCGAATGCCGAACTCTTCGTCGACCACCACGACTTCGCCGTGCCACACGAGTGCGCCGTTGACCAAGACGTCGACGGGGCTGCCCGCGGCGCGGTCGAGCTCGACCACCGACCCGGGTTGCAGCGAGACGATGTCGCGCACCTTGAGGCGGCGACGCCCGAGCTCGGCGGTTACCTCCATGTGCACGTCGTTGAGCAGTGCGAGCGGCCGGGCGGGGCCGGCGCCGTTCGCGCCTTCCCGCAGCGGCTGGAACTCGTGCAGCGCGGCACCGACCGGCGCGATCCCGACGGGGATCGGCGTGAGCTCCGCGGCCATGGTCGGCTCCGGGCGGGGCTCGCTCATCGGCACAGGGGTGGGCGCGGCCGGCGGCATCGACATGGGCGCGGATGTCGACGCGCTGGGGGGCAGTTCCGCGAAGGCGGGCATCGGCTCGGGCGCGGGCAACGTGGGCGCAGCTGCCGGTACGGGAGTCGGCATCGGAGCCGGCACGTCGTCGACGATGCGCACGACGAGCGCGGCGACCAGGTGATCGTTCTCCAGGATCGGAACTGCCGCGAACTCGCCGACGACGCTCGTGAGGAGCGTCTCGGTTGCGATCTCGCCGGAGTCGGCGACGCTGACCCCGATGTCGATCGTCAGTGCGATCGCGGCGGCGCCGGCTTCGAGTGCGGGGACCGCCGCGTTCGTGAGCGACGCGTCGGCGTCGACCGCTTCCATCGCGGTTGCAAACGGTTCGGAGATGACGAGCGTGACCTCACCGACAACCCCGTCGGAGAACGGCAGCACGATCGTGCGCGTCGGTCCGTCGGGGAGGATGTCGTCAGACGGGTCACCCAGTTCGGGCTCGCCGGTCGTCAACACCACGTCGTGACCGAGCAGCTCTTCGAGCGAGCGCGCGACGACGGCCGCGACTTCGGCGATGGGAATGCTGCGGATCATCGCCAGCCCCCGTCGCGGTTCACGTCGACGATGAGGGTCGAGAGGCGCTTGCCGCGCCGCCCGGATACGCCGTCGTAACAACGCACTTCGTCGACGGTGACACTGAGCGGGCGATCGACCGGGTGATTCAGCGGGACGATGTCGCCCACCTGCAACGCCACGATCTCCGCCGAAGTGAGCCCGACCGCGTCGAAGCGCACGCAGGTCTCGACGGGCACGGTGTACAGCGCGGATTCGAGTTTCTGTTGCCAGAGCACCGGGTCTTCGCCGCGCTGGTCCTGGAACAGCGTCTGGCTCGCCAAGCTCTCGAGTACGGGGGCGAGGGTTGCGAACGGTACGCAGATCGTCGCGTTGCCGCGCTTCTCCCCGATGCGCATCTCGAACGAGACGACCAACACCATGTCGGAGGGCGCCGCGATCTGTGCGAACTGCGGGTTGAACTCTTGTTGCACGATCTCGGCCTCGACGCGCACGAGGGTTTCGTACGCGTACTCGAGCTCGCGCAACGCGCGGTCGACGACCGAACGCATCAGGTTCTGTTCGATCTCGGTCAGCGGTCGCTTCGGGCTCGCGGCGTCGCCGGTGCCACCGAGCAGTCGATCGATGGCCGCGAAGGTGATCGGCAGCGGGAACTGGAGCAGCGCCGCGCCCGGCAACGGGTTCAGCGAGAGGATGACCATGTACGACGGGTTCGGCAGCGAACGCACGTACTCGTCGTACGTGAGCTGCTCGACTTTCCCGAACGCACTGCTTGCGCCCGCGCGCAGCGTTGTCGCCAGCACGGTCGAGAGCTGACGCGCGAACGTCTCGTGCACGATCTGAAACGCGCGCACGTGATCGCGACTGAACTTGTTCGGACGACGGAAGTCGAACGGAACGACGTTCGATTGCCCCCGGCCCCGACGACTCGTAGTGGTCGTAGACACGAGGCCTCGATCGGCCTGGAAGCGCCCGAGTTGAGCCCGGAATGGGCCGAAATCGTTACTGCATCACGAAGTCGATGAAGTAGACCGTGACGACCTTGCCGTCGGTCTTCTCGCAGACCTCGTTGCCGATCTGGTGTTCCAGCTGCTCTCGGACGGTGTCGTCCGACAGCTGGGCGAAGGATTTGCCACTGAACGTGTCCAAGACGAGCTGGCTGGCCATGCTGCCCCAGTTCTCCGTGGTCTTCACCGTGTCGGACACGGACTTGGCCGGGAGCTGGAGCGAGATGCCCACCTTCAGGAAGTGGGCCCCGTCGAGGTTCATCGTCTTGGAGTCGAGGTCGAGGGTGGGCCCGGCCGGCGGCGGCATCGTGGTGGTGGTCGTCGCCGAAGCCGGAACTCCGGGAACGGCCGGCGCCTTGGGTGCCTTCTCGCCGTTCGAGACCGCGCACTTGGTGTCGAGCGCGAGTTTCGTCGCGGCGGCCTTCTGCGCCACCTGGATCGCGGTGGGCGGCGGCGGCTTCAGTACCGTCATCTTGGCGATGACGAGCGCGATCAGGAGCAGCGGCACGATCTTGATGATGAGCTTCTTGGCGCCGCCCTTCTTCTTGGCGTCTTCGCCTTCGCCTTCGCCCGATCCCTCTGCCATTGCCTATTCCTCCGGCTCACCGCTCGGCACGACGCGCAGGTTGGGCGCACCGGCCGTGCGTTGGTCGATGAGGTGGGACAGCGCGATGACCGAGGCTCGTGATTCGCGCACGCGCGCGATGATCTCGTCCACCGTCTCGACGACGACGTAGTTCGTCCCGCCGACGAGGTGGATCACGGTGTCGGGCGTCGCTTCGATCCGTTCGATCAGATCGGGATTCAGTGCGAACGCCGGCCCGTTCAGCCGCGTGACCGTGATCATGTGTCCGTCCCTGGACCTCTCGCTCGAGTGCTTCGGTGTGGTTATCGGCACCGCACGGGGGCCGGTGAAGAGGCGAACCTCCCCACCGGCCTCACGCACAGTGAGTACTCGCGGTCAGATGACTACTGTCCGACTACTGCTTGAGGTTGACGAGGTCCTGCAGCACCTGGTCGGCCGTCGTGATCACGCGCGAGTTCGCCTGGAAGCCGCGCTCGGCGACGATCAGGTTGGTGAACTCGGAGGCGAGGTCGACGTTCGACATCTCGAGCGTTCCGCCCGACAGCGTGCCCCGTCCGCCTTGTCCGGCCACGCCGACCTGCGCCGCGCCGGAGTCGACCGTCGCGCTGTACTCCGACGAGCCGTCCTTCTCCAGACCGTTCGGGTTCGCGAACGTCGCCAGTGCGATCTGACCGAGCGCCTGGCTCCGGCCGTTCGAGAACGTTCCGGTGATGAGGCCCTGTTGCGAGACGCTGAAGCCGACGACGGAGCCCACGCCCGAACCGTCCTGCGACAGCGCGGCCGCGGTGTTGAGGCCACCGGCGCCGCTCAAACGGTCGGGGTCGGTCGCCACGCCGAAGTTCAGCGTGATGCCGCCCGGCTTCCACGTGCCGCTCGTACCGGCGATCGCGTTCAACTGCGCCTGGGTCACCGTGATGTTGCCCGTCGTGAGTGCACCGTTCAGGTCGAAGGTGACCGCGGCCGGACCCGACACGAGGTTGTTGCCCGAGTCGAGCACGCGCACCTGCCAGTTGACCTGGCCTGCGGCGTTGGCGATCTTCGTGAACTGGGCCTGCAACGGCACGACCGCGCCGAGGCTGTTGTACACGCTGATGCCCGCGTTCACGACCGTGCCGGTCGCCGCGTCGGCGGGCAGGTTGCCACCGACTTGGATGTTGCTTGTGGTCACCGGGTTGATGATCTGACCGACCGGGATCTTCAGGTGCCCGACCGACGCGTTCGTGCTCACGTCGCCCTGCTGGTCGGCCTGCCAACCCTCGACGAACGCGCCGTCGGCGGTGACGAGGTTGCCGTTGCTGTCGAGCGAGAAGCTGCCGTTCCGCGTGTAGGTGGTCGCGCCGCCCTGGTCGACGGCGAAGAAGCCGTCGCCCTGAATGGCGAAGTCGGTCGAGCGACCGGTCTCCTGCGTTGCGCCCTGCGCGAAGTTGTTCATCACGCTGGACAGACGCACGCCGAGACCGACCTGCGACGGGTTCGTTCCACCCGTTGCCGCGGTCGGCGAGCCTGCGCCGGAGAGTTGCTGACTGAGCAGATCCTCGAACAGCACGCTGCTGCTCTTGTATCCGGTCGTGTTGACGTTGGCGATGTTGTTACCGACAACGTCCATGAAAGCCTCATGGGCCCGCAGACCCGTGACTGCTGCGAACATCGAGCGAAGCATGTGTGCCGTCCTTTTTCGTTTGGGTCTTTGGGTGCGTACTTATGAAGCGACGTCGGTTACGGATGTGTACGGAATCTGCTGACCGGCGATGACAAGTTGCGGGCCGTCGCTGGTCATGTGCACGCCGGTCACGATGCCCGTCGCGCTCTGGCCGTCGTTGCCGTCTTGTTCGGCGACGCCGATGGTCGAAGGTCCGCTGCCGAGCTGCACGCGCGTCGGGTCGGTCGCGCCGCCGAAGCCGAGGACGATCCCGGTCGACGGCCAGCTGCCGGCGGTGCCGACGATGCCGTCGAGCGTGGCCGACGGGATGGTTACGTCGCTGACCGTGCGATCGCCGGCGGCGTCGAACGTGACCGGCAGCGCGCTGCCGACGTTCGTGCCGTTGGTCGACACCTGCACGGTCCAGCCGTTGGCCGCCTTCGTGAACGTGAGGTCGAGCGGGACCTTGGCGCCCTGTGCGTTGTACACGTCGGTGCTCGCGGTCGCGGTATCGCCGACCGACGCGTCGGCCGGTAGCGAACCGCGCACCGAGATGACACTCGTCGGCGTCGGCGGGCCCGCGGAGCCGTCGGCGCTGAGCGAATACGTCACCGGGCGCCCGATCATCGTCGACGCGGCAAGTACCTGACTCGCGCTCTGCTGCGTCGACTGTTCCGCTTCGATCTTCTGCAGCGTCTCGACCTCGGTGAACTGCGCGGTCTGCGTGAGGAACTGCGTGCTGTCGGCGGGATTCATCGGGTCCTGGTACTTCAACTGCGCGACGAGCAACGTCAAGAACGTGTTCTCGTTCAGTTGGTTGCTGCTGGTCGTGTCCGCGGTCGGATCCGCGGGTGCCGTCGGGGTCGTGGGCGGCATCGCGCTGGAGATGGGATAAACGGTCGCCATCGGTGCTCCTCAGATACGAACGTCGAGTAACGAGTTGGATGTTGACGTTGTGGTCGACGGGACGACGACGGCGGCATCGGGACCGTTCGTCGTGGTGTCGTCGAGTCGTTCGGGGGTCGCGGCTTCGTCGCCGTGGCCCTGGTTGCCGGCGCCCTGCGAGTCGACGGTGAACTGACCGGACCGCAGACCGTCGGCGTCGAGCTTGGCGCGCAGATCGTCGAGCGCAGAGCGGACGAGATCGGCGGTTTCCGAACGTTCGGTGTGGATCGACGTGTGCAGCACGCCGTCGCGCATCTCGACGCGCATGTCGACCCGGCCGAGCTCGGGCGGCCGCATCTCGATCTTGATCTGATACGAGCCGTCCGCGGACTTCGGCAGCGGCCGGATCACGGCCGCGAGCTGCTCGGCCGGCGGCGGGGGCGTGGGCGCGGCGGGCGCGGCCGCGGCCGTCGGCGCGGTGGTCGCCGCAGGGGCGTTGGTGCGATCGGCGGCCGCGGCTCGCGGCGGTGATCAGCGCGTTGTCGGCGACGCCGTCGGCCTTGGGCGCGGGCTCGTTGCGCACGGCCGGCACCGCAGTGGCCACGACGCTCGCGGCCGCGGCGCCGGCCGCGGTGGGATCGGGCGTGGGCGCGGTTGCGGTCGTGTTCGCGTTCGCGTCGGTAGTGGCCGCAGCTTGCGCGGTGCGCGTGCCGGTGGTGGATGCCGCGCGGGGCGGGGTCGGGACGTCGGTCTTCGCGTCGTCGGATGTGTCGACGGGTTGCGCGTCGGCGGCCGCGGTCGCGGTCAGCTGCGCCGGGAGTTCCGTCGCCACCGTGGTGGCGGCGTCGGTCGTGGGGGCGGTGGCGGGCGCGGTCGTTGGCGGGGCACTGTCGGTTGTGGGCGCGGTGGGGTCCGCGGTCGACGTTGCGGGGGCGGTCGTGGTCGGCGGCAGTGCGGTTGGGAGCGCGACGACGGGGGTCGGCACTCCTGCGGTCGGCGCGCCGGGCGGATCGGTGGTGGTCGCGGGCGCGTCGCTTGCGGTCTCAGTGGGAGTGGGTGCCGCGTCGGTGCCGGCCTGCGGATCGCGCGGTGCCACTACCGAGAGCGCGGCGAGCAGGGCCTGGGTGACCGGGTCGGGCGCGGCGTTCGGGTCGGTGGGCGCGTTCGGATCTGCGGTTCCCGGCTTGGTCTTTCCCGCGGTCGTTCCACCGGGGGTGCCGCACGCGGTCTCCGTCGCCGACGATGACGACGACGATGAGCTCGTGCTCGAGCTCGCCCCGCTATCGGAGTGCAAGCCCGCGAGCATCGACGCGAACGGGGTCGACGACGCGTCGGGATCGGTCGCGCCGCTGTCGGTCGAACCGGAGTTGTCGGACGGCGTGGGCTCGGCCGGCGCGATCGGCGGCGACACGTAGGCGATCGTCATGCGCGTACTCCTCGGGCGTGTCGCCCGACCACGAGGTCGTCGACGAGTTGGTCTTCGGCGCGCTGCACTTCGATCGCGTGCTCGGCGCGTCGGCGTTCTTCGAGCCGCTCCAGTGCCGCGACCTTGCGCCGGGCGTCGGTCCACTCGACGCGCTTCTCGTCGACGACGGTCAGGGCGGCGCGATGTGTCACTCGGGCCGCGTCGACTGCGCCCGCGCCCGATTCCAAGAGGAACACCGCCCGTTCGAAGTCGGCGTGCGGCAACGGGCCGGCGGGAATGCGGCGGTCGGCGTAGTCGGCGAGGCGCTCTTCGACGCGCGCCGCGGCGAGGTGCGCGTCGCGGTTCGCCGACAACAGCTGGGCCCGCGCGAGATCTTCTTGTACGCGGCGGACGTGCAGAACCTGGTCGAGCCGGAAACGGAATCGCTTCATCCGGCGCCTCCTCCGACGAGCCGCTCGAGCCATGCCCACGCATCCTGCGTAGGTGTCGCATCGTGCAAGTCCTGTCGGAGGAAGCCGTCCATTGCTTCACGGAGATGTATCGCGCGGTCGACGAGCGGGTTGGTGCCCGCCACGTACGCGCCGATTTCGATGAGGTCTTTCGCCTCGCGGTACGCGGCGAGCAGGCGCCGCATCTCGGTTGCCGCGGCGCGCTGTTCTGTCGTCGTCACCGCAGGGCCGACTCGGGAGATTGATTCGAGCACGTCGATCGACGGGAAGTGCCCCGAGGTCGCCAGTGCGCGGGAGAGCACGATGTGGCCGTCGAGGATGGCACGGGTCGCGTCGCCGATCGGGTCGAGCATGTCGTCGCCCTCGACGAGCACGGTGTAGAGGCCGGTGATACTGCCGACATCCGATGCGCCCGCGCGCTCGAGGAGGCGGGGCAGCAGCGCGAACACCGAAGGCGGATATCCGCGAGTTGCGGGCGGCTCGCCCGCCGACAGACCGACCTCGCGCTGCGCCATGGCGAAACGCGTGAGGCTGTCCATGAGCAGCAGCACGTCTTGGCCCATGTCGCGGAACGACTCCGCGATGCGTGTGGCGGTGAACGCGGCGCGCAGGCGGACCAACGCGGGCTCGTCGGAGGTGGCGACGACCACGACCGAACGGGCGAGACCTTCGGGCCCGAGGTCGTTCTCGATGAACTCGCGTACCTCTCGGCCGCGTTCTCCGATCAGCGCGAGCACCGTGACCGAAGCCTCGGTACCGCGGGTGATCATCGACAACAGCGTCGATTTACCGACACCGGAACCGGCGAAGATGCCCATCCGTTGGCCGCGTCCGCACGGCGTGAGCGTGTCGAGCGCGCGTACCCCGAGGGGCAGCGATTCGCGGATCATCTTGCGGGTGAGCGGATGCGGAGCGGCGTGGTCGACGCCCACGTGGGGGACGTGCGTGCAGCGACGGACCGCCGTCGATCGGGCGGCCCAAGCCGTCGATGACCCGGCCGAGCAACGCCGGCCCGATCGGGATTTCCGTTGCGCCGTCGGCGCTCTCGGCCGGATCGCCCGACCGCACGCCCCGGAGCTCGCCGAGCGGCATGCACACGAGCCCGTCCTGATGCACCGCCACGACCTCGGCGATCACGTCGCCGACCTCGCCGTGCACGCGAACCGATGCGCCGATGGGCAGCTGCAGGCCGTCGATCTCGAGGTTCAATCCGACGACGCGCGCGACGCGCCCCTGCACGCTGCGGCCGCGCCACGTCGAGCACGTGGTCGAGCAGCGTGCTCATGACAAGACCTCGCGGGCCCGGTCGAGCGCGGCGCCGACGCGGGCATCGATGCGACACGCGCCGACATCGACGATGCAGTCGCCGGGGCTGAGCGAAGGGTCGGGAACGATCGTCATCACCCGGCCGGGGGAGAGCGTGCCCGGGTCGCCCAGCACGGCGATGTCGACCGGGTGTAGCCGGGCGATCACATCGCCGTGCACGGGTGCGAGCGCGAGCGCGCGGGCGATCGCGTCGCGACCGCGTTCGTCGGGCTGCGCGAGCTCGTGACCCACGAGCACCGTCGGCGATCTGCATCGCCGCGGCCACGACCTGGTCTTCGATATCTGCACGGGCGGTGGTTTCGCGCGCCGCGAACGCGTCGGCCTCCCGGCCGAGACGCTCGACGAGTTGGCCGAGGAGCTCCACGTGCCGGCGCGGCGTCGTCGATACCGTGCGCGTAGCCCGCCGCGTATCCCTCTTCGGATCCCGCGGTGTAACCCTCTTGGCGCGCCGACTCGATGAGCTCGGGGCTCACGACGATGCCGCGCGCGGACTTGGCCGACACCGTGCCGAGATCGGCTTTGGTGACGCGTTCCACGCTGAGATCGACATCCCAGTCGCGCAGCACCCGGCCGCGCAGGAGAGGCTCAGACGACCAGTTCATCGCTGCCTCGCGCCATGTCGATCTGCCCGGACTCTTCGAGCGTGCGGATGATGCGCACGATGCCGTTCTGCGCTTCCTCGACGGTCTTGAGCTTGATCGGTCCGAGCAGCTGGATCTCCTCGGCGAGGTTCGCAGCCGCACGTTCCGACATGTTCTTCATGATCTTGTTGCGCACCTTCTGATCGACACCCTTGAGCGCGACCGCGAGCTCCTTGGCGTCGACCGCACGCAGCACGAGCTGGATCGAGCGGTCGTCGAGGCCCTGCACGTCTTCGAACACGAACATGCGGTTGCGGACCTCGTCGGCCAGCTCGCCGTCTTCTTGTTCGAGGCCTTCGAGGATGAGGCGCTCGGTACCGCGGTCGGAGGAGTTGAGGATGTCGACGAGCGTCTGCAATCCACCCGCCTGCGCGAAGTCCGACTGTTGGATGACGGTCGACAGCTTGCGTTCGAGGATCGCCTCGACCTGTTCGATGACTTCGGGCGACGTGCGATCCATCTTCGCGATGCGCAACGCGACGTCGCGCTGCAGCTCTTCGGGCAGCGAGCTCAACACCATGGCCCCCGCGTCGGGGTGCATGTGCGCGAGCACGAGCGCGATCGTCTGCGGGTGCTCGTCCTGGAGATAGGTGAGCACCTGGCGGGTGTCGGCGCGACGCAGGAACTCGAACGGGGCCGCGACCATCGTGACGCCGAGGTTGTCGAGGATCTCGTCGGCCTTGCTGCCGCCGAAGCTCGCCTCGAGCAGTTCGCGCGCGGTGGAGTAACCGCCCTGGGCCACGTGCGAACGCGCGGTGTGGATCTCGGAGAACTCGTTGAGAACCTCTTCGATCTCACTGACCTCGAGGTGATGCAGGCGCGCGACCTCCGCCATGATCTCGGCGACTTCTTGTTCGCGCAACGCCCGGAGAACCGTGGCCGCGCGCTCCTTGCCCGCTTGCATGAGCAGGATGGCGGCCTTCTGGGTTCCGGTGAACTTCTGCGCCACGCGCTACGTCCTCCGGTCGGCGAGCCAGGAACGCAACGTCTGCGCGACTTCGTCGGGCTGACGTTCGATGAGGTCGGTGATCTCGCCCTCGATCGTGTTCGGTGGAGGATCGAGCGACGAGCGCACCGGCGCGGCCGCGACTCGGGGCGCACCCGCGAACGCAGGCTCCAGCGCGGCGGGGGCTTCGAGCTCGAGCAGATCGAGCGGCACCCGCAGCGGGACCCGGTTGTTCTCGGCTCGCTTGATCGCCTTCCAGGCGAAGAAGAGCACCACCGCGATCATCAGGAGCGTGAGGAAGTGCTTGATGAGATCGAACAGCGCGTTGGAGCTGCTCGAGGCGGCCGCGAGTTGGCCCTGCGCCGCCTTCTGCGCGGTCTTGTCGAACGCGATCGTCGTGACCTTCAATGCGTTCGCACCGTCGCGGGTGGGGATGATGCCGGCCGCGGCGAGGATGCTCGGCTGCCAGATGTTCGCGATGTCGTTCGGCTTCACGACCGAGTTGTCGAGCAGGACCGACACCGACAGGTGCTTGACCGTGCCCGGCGGCAACGTCGCGTTCGTCACGGTCGAGTCGACCGCGTTGGTGTCGTTGTTCGTGAGCTTCTCGTAGCTGGTCGGCGTCGTGGTGCCGCCCGCGGTGCCGGTGTTGATGCCGGTGCCGGCGGGCACGCCGAGCTGCCCGTTCGGAACGGTCGCGCCCGAACCCGAGCCGAGCTTCTCGCTCGAGTTGTTCGACACGAGCGGGGTGTTCGCGTTGGCGACCGGCTTCTGTGTACATCGGTCGACACTGACGTGCTGTTGCTCATGTCGAGGTCGGCGGCGACGGTGACCGCGGCGTGGCCGGGCCCGAGCGTCGAGCTCGACCATGTCTTCGATCTTCTTCTCGAGCGCGGAGTCGTAGTTGTCTGCGTCTGCGCGATCTGATTGCTGCTGTCGAGCTGCGTGGTCCATGCCCGGCGCGTGCAGCACTGTGCCGCTCGCGTCGGCGACCGTGACGTCGTCGGGGTTCATGTTCGGGATGCTCGACGCGACGAGGTGCACGATCGCGTTCACCGCGTCGCCCGACAGTCGTGCCGCCTGTCGTCTTGACGAGCACCGCCGCGGTCGGCTTGTCCTCGGTCGCACCGACGAACACCGTCTGTTGCGGGATCGTCAGTGTGACCGTGGCGCCGGCAACGGAGTCGATCGACTCGATCGCCTTGCGCGAGCTCGTCCTGCAACGCGCGCTGGTAGTCGATGTTCTGGGTGAACTGGTCGGTGGTGATGCCCTGCTTGTCGAGCAGCGTCGAACGAGTCGCCGCCGGCCGGGATGTTCTTCGAGCTGAGGTCGATGCGGGTCTTGTCGACATCCTGGCGTCGGAACCATGATCGTCCCGCCGCCGCCCGTCGATCTTGTACGCAACGTGCTGCGCGTCGAGCGCGGCGGTGACCGCAGCCCGCGTCCGCCGAGCTCAGGCCCGGTGTACAGCGGCGCAGTAGTCGGGCTTCGAGGCCCACTTCATGAACGTCATGCCCGCGAGCACGACGGCCACGACACCGAGGATCGTCATGGCCTTCTGGCCCGGCGTGAAGCCGTCGACGAAGCGCTTGCCCTGTTCCTTCAGACGATCGACGTCTACGACGGGCATCAGACCTGCATCCCCATGATCTCGTTGAAGGCCTCAGACGGCACGGTCACGCACGGCCACGGTGAGCTCGGTGGTGACCGACGCCTCGGTGGCGGCGATCGTGTAGTTGTGGATGTCGGTGAGGTTGCCGGTCGCCGCGGTCTGCGCCAGCGAGTCGGCCGCGCTCTGCGTCCCCTGCAGCGAGTCGAGCGCCTGCGTGAACGCGTTGCCGACGCCGCTCGGTCGAGTTCGACACGTTCGCGGCGGCGGTTGTCTCGGGTGTTACGGGCGCGATCGATCCGATTCCCGCCGCGCTCATCATTCCACTTATCGGTGTTACAGCCATCTCTACTGTCCGTTGATGTCGAGGGCTTGCTGATACGACGACTTGGCGCGGTCGATGACCGCGAGATTGAGCTGGTAGCCGCGCTGGGCGATGATCAGGTTCGTCATCTGGTCGCCGAGGTCTTCCGACGGCCGGCGCACGAGGCCCTCCTTGTCGGCGAGCGGGTTCGTCGGGTCGTAGGTGACGTTGCCCACTCCGTCGCCGAGCTGCACCGCGACCGGTGCGACGCCGCCGCCCACGCCGACCGGTTCGCCGGGCTGGCTCGGGATCTCCTGGGCGACGATGAACTTCTCTTGGTACGCCGTCTCGCTCATCGGCTTGACGGTGTTGATGTTGGCGATGTTGTCGGCGATCGCGTTCATCCAGACCTGATGCGTCGTCGAGCGCGGACGACGGCGATGTCGAACGTGGGGAACATGGAGCTCATCAGAGGTCCTGTCTCATCGAGTCGTGCAGGATGCGGAACTTGTTGTTCATCTCCTGCGTCGCGAGCTGGTACTTCAAGCCGGTGTCGATCATCTGGATCGTCTCGCTGTCGACGGAGACGTTGTTGCCGTTGATGCCGGCCGGCGCAGTGGTGACGCCGGTCGTGATCTGGGCTTGGCTCGGGTCGCCGTTCGCGAGGGCGGAACTGAGGCTGTCCTCGAAGTTCACCGTCTGCGCGGTGTAGTTCGGCGTCTCCGAGTTGGCGAGGTTGGTCGCCTCGATGCGTTGGCGCGCGGCGAGACCGTCGAGCGACGTCTGGATGGCTTGCATCGTGAGGTCGAGCACGAGCTGACCTTCTGTTGTGCAACCGTCCTGGCACGCAACGGCGAGGCGTCCCTGCTCCGCCCGTGGTGAACCGAGGTCAAGATCGGCGGTCCGCATCGGAACTTGAGTCGTCGGCCGCGGTTGTTCGGCTTTCGCGCGCGCCGGCTTTGCTCGCGGTGGCTTTACTTGCGTCATCGGCGCGCCGATCGGAGGCCATGGCTCCCACCGACGATGTCGCGCCCTCGGGCAACGAAGATTTCGACCGCGCCCGGACATTTCTCGCGCGTTTGCGGGAAGAAGAGGCGCTCGACTGGTTCCAGATCGCCGCGGACGGCTCCGACGATCCCGCGATCCGTTCCTCGGCGGCTGCGTTCGTGGCCGGCATTCTTTTGACGCGTGGTCGTCCGTGGGAGGTGACGATTTGGGCGGAGATCGTGCGCGCAGAACGCGGTCCGTCCCGATCTCGCCGACCTGCTCGAAGCGGCCGCACATCTCCAACTCGGTGAGGTCGACGCGGCCCGCATGCTGCTCGGCCGGGTCACGGATCCGACCGACCGCTGGTTCCCGGCGTCGGTCACCTCGGCCCGCATCGCCCGCGCCCACGTGATGTATCTCGACGAGGACTTCGAGCAGGCGACGGCCGAAGTGTTGGCCGCGTTCGAGGTCGACCCCTTCGCCCCCGATGTATGGGACGCGTTCGCCGCGGCTGTGCGCGGAGACTGATTTCGACCCCGCGCCGTTCGTGGCCCGGGTGCCCGACGACCACACGCTCGTCGTGTTGGCCGCGCTCCGGGCGTCGGCGCCCGAAGGTGTCGACCGCATCGCGGAGCTGATGTGGGAACGCAACCTCGGCGACCCGCGGGTTCTCGCCCTCGTGCCGTCGTTCGCGCCGAAGCTCGAAAGCATGCGGGCGATGGAATGGTCGGCCCGCATGCGGTCGGCCGACATGGGTCGGCTGTGCCCGTTGGTCGACCGCGCCGAGAATTCCGAGGTCGAGGCGCCCGAGCGCGTTCGGGCCGCCGCGCTCGCCCACGCGTCGTTCGGCGACACTCGGGCCCGCACCGCGATCACCCGAGCCGTGGTGAACCTCGCCGACGACGAAGTCGTCGCCGCGTTCCAAGAGGTCTGGGCGTTGCGCCGCGATGTTGGCCGAGCCGTTCGTCGTGGCCGGCGCCACCACGCCCGCCCGCGCGCTGCTGATCGCGTCGGTGCTTTTCCAAGGCGGCGCGCCGCAGCGAGGCCTACGCCGTTCTCGTGCACGGCCTCTCGCTCGAGACCGCCGAATCGCCTCACGACGGAAGCCGTCGTCGCGTTGTTGCCGCTGCCCGTGCTGGAAGGCCTCGCCGCCGTTGCCGAGCAGCGCGGCGAACAAGACGTAGCCGGCATCCTCGAAGCCGTAGCCGTCGTCTCCGCATCCTCCTAACCCGGCGAACCGGCGTGAGTTAGGCGCCATATACGCACCTAACTCACGCCAGTTCGGGTTATTGGAGGCGGAAGTCGTCGGCGGCGAGGCGTTCGCGGGCGTGCGCGACGAGCGCACTCGCGGCGGGAGTCGCGGGACCGTCGGCTTTCCAGACGAGCTCGAGCCGGCCGCGTAGGCGCGGGTCGGTGATCGTCAGGCAGTGCAGCTCGTCGGCGCGGGCGCGGGCCATCGACTCACTGAGGATCGCGACGCCGAGGCCTCTGATCGCGAGCCCGGCGACCACATCGGGCGCGCTCGCCTCGAACGCGACGCGCGGCTCGAGCCCGTGTTGCACGCACGCGGTGTCGAACGCGGTGCGTATCCCTGTTCCGCGCGGGAGGGACACGAGATCGTGATCCTGCAGCGCCCGCAAGGAGATCGTCGGCGCGGTTCGCGAGCGGACTGTCGAGCGCGACCGCGGCGACGAGGGGTTCGTCGGCGATTGTGAGCGTCGCGATCCCCGCAGGCGGCGACCCGGCCATTCCCACGATCGCCATGTCGAGCCGGCCACGCGCACGGCGTCGAGCAGGACGTCGGAGTTGTCCTCGGTGAGCGTGATGTCGATCCCCGGATGGTGGCCGTGGAACTCCGCGAGCTGGTCGAAGAGGGTGCGGGATTCCGCACACGGTCACCATCCCGACCGCGACGTGACCGTGGACGAGGCCCGCGATCTCGTCGGCGGTCTGGCGAACCGCGGCGACCGCCGCGAGCGCGGCGCGTGCGTGCGGGAGCACCGCGGCCCCCGCATCGGTGAGACGAACCGTCCTGCCCGAGCGATCGAGCAGCGGCTGGCCGAGCTCCAACTCGAGCTGGCGAACCTGCGCGCTCACGCCCGACTGGCTGATGTGGACCCGTTCCGCGGCCCGGGTGAAGTTGGCGGTCTCCACCACCGCGACGAAGTACTCGAGCTGGCGGATGTCCATAACCAATGATTCTAGGAATGATCATAACTAGCTGTTGGACTTCTGGCTGGCCGAGGCCGACCATAGGACGACGGAACGACCGAACAAGGAGCCGCGCATGACCACCACCCGGGAAGTTGCCCAGACGCCGGAGGACCTGACCCGCCTGTTCGTCGAGCGCGCCAACGCCGGCGACGCCGAGGGGCTGGCCGAGTTGTACGAGCCCGACGCGGTGATGGCGTTCCCGCCCGGCTCGGTCACGACCGGCCGGGCCGCGATCCGGGAGCTGTTCGAGGGGATGTTGAAGAGCCGGCCGCACTTCGAGCCCGAGCCGCCCTTGCCGACGGTCCGGTGTGGCGATCTCGCGCTTACCTCGACCCCACCCAAGGACGACGCCGGCGCCCGCGCCCAGGTCGTGCGGCGTCAGCCCGACGGCACCTGGCTGCGCCTCATCGACCAACCCGAGTTCCGCCGCCCCGAGTGAGTGGGTCTTAGCCGGCGGCGAGGGGTTTTACGCCGACGTGCGCGTTGAGCGCGACGAGGTCGGGGCGGGCTCGCAACAGCGCCACCACCGCGCGCCAGTTGCTCGCCCGTTCGCCGAACTCCGCGACGATCGCGTCGAGCAGTTCGGCGTCGGCGGGCTCGTCGAGGGTGACGCGCAGGTCGACACTCGACGGGTCGAGCGCGACGCTCGCGATGCGGAACTCGTCGGGCGGGCCGCGATGTACGACGTGACGTGCGCGCGATCGCGACCCGGTCGCGAGCGCGTCGATGCGGCGCAACGCGTCGACCGACGACGACCTCGACGTCGAAACCGTGCGCGACCGAGTGTTCGTGATCGGTCGTCACGTAGTCGACGACGGCCGGGCACGAACGACGCCGCACACCGTCGACGCCACGATTCCGGGATCGAGCAGCGGGCAGTCGGCGGTGAGGCGCACGATGCGCGTCGCGCCGGTTGCGCGCCGGCCGCGTCGAGCGGCGAGCAGGAAGCGGGTGAGCACGTCGTCGACGGGGCCGCGCACGACCGTCGCGCCGAGCTCGGTGGCAAGCGCTTCGACCTCGTCGTCGTCGGAATCGGTCGTGGTCGCGACGACGATCTCGTCGCACGACGCCGCTCGCGCCCGACCGCGCCCACGACCCACGCCAGAACCGGGCGACCGCCGAGGTCGCGCAAGACCTTGCGCGGGAGCCGGGTGGAGCCCATCCGGGCTTGGATGACTGCGATCAGTCGAGGCATCGGGTCAGCGCTGTCGACGACGCGGTCCTGGTCGGCGTCGGTCAGTGCCGGATACATCGGCAGCGACAGCAGGCCCTCGTACGCGCGCTCGGTCTCGGGGAAATCGGCACCGGTCCGGCCGGTGTCGGCGTACAGCGAGTGCTTGTAGATCGGCACGTAGTGCACCTGCACGCCGATCCCGGCCGCGTGCATCGCGTCGTACACCGCGCGGCGCTCCGGTACGCGCACCGCGAACAGGTGGTACGCGTGGCGGGATTCCGGGCGGCGCGGCCGGCGGGAGATTCGATCGGCAGCGACGCGAGCAGGTCGTGGTAGCGCGCCGCGATCTCGTTGCGGCGCGTGACGAAGCGCTCGAGCTTGGCGAGCTGGCTCGTTCCCAACGCGGCCTGGATGTCGGTGATCCGGTAGTTGTAGCCGAGCGTCGCGACGTCGTAGTACCAGCCGCCGTGATCGGGTCGGCGCACCGTTCCGTGCGAGCGGAAGCGCGCGCAGCGCGCTCGGCGAGCGCGTCGGAGTTGGTGGTGACCGCGCCGCCTTCGCCGGTCGTGATGGCCTTGACCGGATGGAACGAGAACGTGCACATGTCGGAGCGGGCGCAGTTGCCGACGGGGCCGTCGGGCGTCGCACGCGCCGAGCGCGTGCGCGGCGTCTTCGACGATCGACGCGCGGGCGGTGCGTGAGCGGCGGTCGAGGTCGACCGGCAGGCCCGCGTAGTGGACCGCGACCAGCGCGTCGCACGTCGCCGACCGCGCCGGGTCGAGGTTGAGGGTCTTCGGATCGATGTCGACGAAGTCGGCGGTCGGCACCGACGTAGCGGGCGCAGTTCGCGCTGGCGACGAACGACAGCGGCGACGTCAGGACCCGGTCGCCGGGTCCGATGCCGGCCGCGGCCATGCGCGCCGTGCAGCGCGGCGGTGCCGTTGGCGAACGCGACCGCATGCGCGGCGCCGGTCTGCGCGCACAGCGCGCGCTCGAAGGCGTCGATACGCGGGGCCGCCGGTCAGCCAGTCGCTGCGGAGCACGGCGGCGACCGCGGCGATGTCGTCGTCTTCGACGAGTTGGCGGCCATACGGGATCACACGTCTCAATTCGGCGGCATTTCCGGCCGATCTGAGGTCGTGAGCTTCCACCACGGTGAGCGACATCACGGTGAGCGGTCGCCAGGTCGGTCCGGGCCACCCCTGCTACGTGATCGCGGAAGCCGGTTCGAACCACAACCGCGACCTCGGCATCGCCCGCAAGCTGATCGACGTGGCCGCCGACGCCGGCGTCGACGCGGTGAAGTTCCAGACGTACTCGGGCCGGACGCTGTACTCGACGAAGACCCCGCGCTTCGACTTCCTCGACGACGAGCTCGCGGCGAAGCCCGCGCACGAGCTGCTCGACGAGATCGCGCTGCCGCGCGAGTGGCAACCGATCCTCGCCGAACACTGCCGCGAGCGGGGCGTGGAGTTCATGTCGTCGCCCTTCGACCGCCAAGCCGTCGACGAGCTCGACGCACTCGAACGTCGGCGCGTTCAAGATCGCGTCGTTCGAACTCGTCGATCTCCCGTTCATCCGCTACGCGGCCGCGTGCAGGCGCCCGCTGATCCTGTCGACGGGCATGGCGAGCCTGGGTGAGATCGAGGAAGCGATCGACCGCGGCCCGTGAGGCCGGCTGCGACGAGATCGCGCTGCTGCAATGCGCATCGCTGTATCCCGCGCCCGCGCACGTGATGAACCTGCGTTCGATCCCGACGATGCATGCCGCGTTCGGCGTGCCCGTCGGGCTTTCCGATCACACCAACGGAACGCACGCGGCGGTCGCCGCGGTGGCGCTTGGGCGCGTGCATCGTCGAGAAGCACTACACGCTCGATCGCACGATGCGCGGGCCCGGATCACCCGTTCGCGGCCGAGCCGCAGGAACTGCACGACCTCGTCGCGCACATCCGCGACACCGAAGCCGCGCTCGGCGACGGCGTCAAGCGGGGGCCGTCGGCGGAAGAGTCGGAAGAGATGTACGCCAAGGCGCGCCGTTCGGTCGTCGCGGCGGCCGCGATTCCCGCAGGGCACGGTCATCACCGCCGACATGCTGACGGTGAAGCGGCCCGGCCACGGCGTGAAGCCGAAGTTCATCGAGCTGTTGGTCGGGCGCGTCGCGCGGACCGACATCGAAGAGGACGACGTCGTCACCTGGGACATGGTGTAGGGGAGTGCTGTGAAGATCGTTCTGCGCATTCGACGAGGGACCCGGGCATCGGTCTCGGTCATCGGCGCCGGGTCGAAGGGCTGGCGCACGAGCTCGACGTTCTCGGCTTCGACGTCGAGATGCACGTGCTCGGCGCCGGAAGCGGTCGTCGGCGACATCGTGCTCGTCGACTCGTACCGGGTCCGCGCCGACGACCGGACGCGTGTCCGCGCCGATCTCGTGATCGCGATCGACGACATCGAGCGCGATCTCGCCGTCGACTTCGTCATCGATCCCGATCCCGGGTGCCGACGCCCGCGTGCACTCGACCGCGGCGGCGGTCGTGGCCGGCGCGCCGTACACGCTCGTCGATCCGCGTCTGCGCGCGCTCCCGCTCGCGCCGATGGCCGCGAGGTCGCCGCAGCTGCTCGTCACGACCGGCGGCTCCGACGCCGACGGTCACGGAACGCGGGTGGCGAGTCGCATCTGGCCGACGCGTCTGCCCGGCATGCAGATCCGTCAGGTGGTGGGTCCGTGGGGTGTCGGCACCGACGACGATCGCATCGAGACCGTCCACGCGCCCGACGGCCTCGGCCCCGAGATGGCGGCGGCCGACATCGTGGTCACCGCGGGTGGGGTGACGATGCTCGAGGCGTGTTGCCTCGGTCGGCCCGTCGTCGCGTTCTCGATCGCCGCAAGGTCAGGGTCGTGCCTTGGCCGGCGCCGCGCACGTCGGCGCGGTCGTCGCAGTCGACGTGGCATCGGCGGCCGAAGTTGCGGCCCGCTTGGCCGACGACGTGAACACGCGCAGCCGGCTGGCGACGTCCGCACGCGTCCTCGTCGACGGTCAGGGTTCGGCGCGCGTCGCCGCGGTCATCGCGGGCATGGCCCGCCACGGCGTCCACGCCCGCTGACCCGCGAGCACGAGTCGGCGGGTCTCGGCCGGCACCGACCTCGAACAGCGCGTCGAGCACCGAGAGATGCGAGACGAACGTCGTCGGTCCGGCGTTGCGCGTACGGCTGCGGTTCGAACTCCTGGAACACGACCTCGATGTCGTCGACGGGGAACAGCCCGTCTTCGGCCATGTAGTCGTACGAGCCGCGCGCGCAGAGATAGGTGCGCGCGCCGGTGCGGTGCAGGAGGTCGAGCACGCGGTCGGACCGCTGGCCGGTCGAGCCGAGCTCCGACGAGCGGCGCCAGGTCGGCTCGAAGCCGAGGCAGCCCGCGACGAGCTGGATGAACGCGATGTTCATGTCGGCGACGCGACGCCCACTGGCGTGTCGATCCACTCGTCGACTGCAGTGCACGCAGCGCGGTGTGGTGCGCGGCCCGGCCGTAGCTCTGGTCGAGCGTCGTCTTCAGGCGGCGGCGCCACTTGGCGTCGACGACCGGCGCGGCCTCACCGAGCGTGGGGAACTCGCCGTCGCGGGGGTGCGCGACGGGGAGGCTGATCCAGGTCTCGGTGCCGTCGGCGGCCCGGATGCGGTTGCGCTGGTGGAACGAGTGGCGCTGGAACTGGAAGTCGTCGAGCAGCGACGAAGACGTCGGCTGCGGCGACCAGCCCGAAATAGCCCTGCCAGGGCAGGAAGGTGGGCTGCATCAGGGCGACCCGGGGGCTGTCCACGACTCTCCATCGGCGGCCGAATCGGTCGATAGAGAAGTATGACTTCTACCAAGACGAAGACCAGCGAGGCGGGTCGGCTCGAGGCGCTGTGGGCGGGCGAGTTCGGCAACGAGTACGTCGACCGCAACATCTCGGCCTACGACCGCCGGGGCGAGTTCTGGCTGCCGCTGCTCGACGAGCTGCAGCCGAAGAGCGTGCTCGAGGTCGGCTGCAATGTCGGCGGCAACCTGCAGTGGATCACGCAGCGGGTCGACCCGACGCACGTGACCGGTGTCGACGTGAACGCGAAGGCGCTGCGTCTGCTCGACCAGCGCGTGCCCGGTGTGCGCGGCGATGCATTCGCCGGCGCGCGAGCTGCCGGTCGGCGACCGTTCGATCGACTTCGTGTTCACGATGGGCGTGCTCATCCACCAGCCCGAGGAGACGCTCGAGAAGGTGATGAGCGAGATGGTGCGCGCGTCGAGCCGTTACGTGTTCTGCGGCGAGTACTTCGACACCGAGACCGTCGAGGTGCCGTACCGCGGTCACGACGGCGCGCTGTTCCGTCGTGACTACGGCGGCTTGTTCCTCGACCTGTTCCCGCACGAGCTCACCCTCGTCCGCCAGGGTTACCTGAGCCCCGAAGACGGCTGGGACCGCGTCACCTGGTGGCTCTTCGAACGCGCGTAACGACGCGTTGCGTGCGGGCCGGGTCCGGTGGGGCTAGTCAGGACGCCGAACGCGCGCCTCGCGAGCAGGTCTCCCGTCTACTGCCTCTTGCCCCACCGGTTCGGCTTGCGCCTCGGGCAACCCGGCTCACCTGTTGTCGGGATGCACGTCAGCGTAGGTCCACAGTCGCGCTCTTATCTCGTGACCAGACCGCGATTTCGGATTCTCGGGTCGTTCCGTTCCCTCTGCGGGCATGCATCCACCCGAGAATCATGCGGCGCGGGGTTGGGCGTCGTGTTTGTGCTCTTCGTGGTGGTGGTGCCAGCAGTAGAGCTTCATGTTTTCGAGGTCGGTGCGACCGTTGTGCGGTGAGCCGTACGGTCGTATGTGGTGGGCTTCGCAGCGGTTCGGCGGTTGACTGCAGCCCGGAGCTTGGCAGTGGCCGTCTCGAAGCACCAACGCTTTCCATTGCGCGGCGGTTGCGGTGCGGGTGGCGCGGCCGACGTCGAGGATTTCCGATTTCCCGGCCATGACGATGCGGGTGAGGTCGCAGTCGCACATGATCCGCTCGAGCGTCGTGGCGGACAGGCCCGCGTTCTGCCGGCGTTCGCTGCGGATGATCGCCAGGAGTTCTGGCGTGGCGCCGGGATGTTCGTCGGCGTGGATCACATACGTGACATGGGGCCTCGTCCCGTGCGCAGTGCCGACGTCACCGTGATTCAACGATTGGCGGAACAGGTTCGTGACCGCGTCCGCGCGCCGTTGGCCGGGCGTGCGGTCCTCGTCGGCGCGTAAGTCGCGCTTCATCTCGGCCGCGATCGCGGCTTCGTGGATGTCGGCCGACTCGGGATCGAACAACCCGTTCACGTTCAACAGATTGTCGAGACTCCGCGAGGCGTGGTAGCGGCGCCGGTCGTAGAGGTCAGCTTCGGACTTCGTGCCACCGTCGCCGTCGATCGCGTCGGTCACCCGCCGCACGACGCCGTGCAACACGCCCGGGTTCTGGATCAGTGCGACCCCGACGAGTGCGCCTTCGACGGGTGACATCTCCGCGGCGCGCTTGCGGGTGAACGACGTCGCGATCGTCCACGCGTGTTCGACGGAGATCTCGCCGCCCCGCAACGCGTCCGCGACGACCGGTAACTGTTCGAGTTTGCGGGCCAGGTGCACATGCCCGTGCGCGACGCCCGCATCCATACGACACAACGCACCGACCGCCGACCCGGAACTCGCGAATCCGTCAGTGGCCCATTCGCCGGAGTGGTGGTACTCGGCGAGCTGTTCCAGCCACGCGGCTTGTGTGGCTTCGACCTCGCATCGTGCTTTGACGAGCAACTCTCCCAGAGGGGAACACATGTTCGTATTATAGTCGAGAAACGCCAATAAACAAAGGAACTTCTACACCTCGAGCCGACTCATTGTCTCCGCCGACACCCAGCTCACGCACCTCCTCGTAGCCTTCACTCATGAGCGTGAATGTCGTCGTCAACTTCCATGCCGCGGAGGGCAATGCCGACGCACTGCTCGTGCTGCTGCAACAAGGTCGCGACATGAGCCGGGGCGCCGACGGCTGCGAGTTCTTCGACCTCTACCAACGCGAGGACGATCCGCAACGGTTCATGTTCTTCGAGCAGTGGTCGTCGATCGAGGCGCACCACGCGAACATGGGAACGAACATCGTCGCCAGCGGTCACCTCGCCAAGATCCTGCCGTTGCTCGACGGCGGCATCGACAACGGCGTCGTCAGCGCGGTTTGACGTTCCCGACGAACGTGCACGCCTCGCGCGCGAGCTTCTTCCACGTGCGCAGGTTGGTCTTCTCGACGACCAACCACTCTTTCATCGGTTTGCCCTTGTTCGCGTCGAACCGTGTGCCGGTTCCGTCGGCGCACAACGCAGTGACTCGGGCCGCGGGCAACTTCACCACGAGCTGACCCCGCGGCATCATCGCGAAGATCGAACCCTTGATCTTCAAAGCGCCGCGCCCGAACCCCTGCCCGGATTCACCCGGCAGCGTCACGCCCGGAGAGTCCGCGAACTCCTCGACGAGCGATGCAAAGGCTTGGGCGGCGTCCACAATCCGATTGTGACACGCCGGACCGGCCGAGCTAACCCGTCGGCAAGAGCTCCCGGAGCTCGTCGACGGTGATCCACTCGGGGTTGTTGTCGCTCGCGTAGGTGAAGCCGTCTTCGACGGGCCGGCCGATGATGTTCGAGCCCTTCGAGTCCCACCACGAGTGTTCCGGGAGCACGACGAAGACCTCGCCCGCGTCGATCGCGTGCCGGGCCTCGTCCGAGGTGATCAGGATCTCGTGCAGCTTCTCGCCGGGCCGGATGCCGATCAGCTCGTGGGGAACGTCGGGTGCGATGGCGCGGGCCAGGTCGACGACCTGCATCGACGGGATCTTCGGTACGAAGACCTCGCCGCCTTCCATGTTCTCGAGCGCGTAGAGCACGAGGTCGACGGCCTGCGGGCAGCGTGATCCAGAAACGGGTCATGCGTTCGTCGGTGATCGTGATGCGGCCGTCGCGCGCCAGCTGCTCCTGGAACACGGGCACGACGGATCCGCGGGAGCCGACGACGTTGCCGTAGCGCACACACGCGAGCCGGGTCTGGCTCTGGGCCGCGTAGGCGTTGCCCTGCACGAAGATCTTCTCCGCGCACAGCTTCGTCGCGCCGTAGAGGTTCACCGGGTTGACGGCCTTGTCGGTCGACAGCGCGACCACGCGCCGCACGTCGCGCGTCGATGGCCGCGTCGACCACGTGTTGTGCGCCGAGCACGTTGGTCCGCACCGCTTCGAACGGGTTGTACTCGCACGCCGGGACCTGCTTCATCGCCGCGGCGTGTACCACGATGTCGGCGCCCTGCACCGCGCGGGTCATGCGCGAGCGATCGCGCACGTCGCCGATGAAGTAGCGGACCTGACGGTCGCCGAACTTGTCGCGCATCTGCGACTGCTTCAGCTCGTCGCGCGAGTACACGCGCACCGTCGCGTCGGGCCAGCAGTCGATCACGCGTTCCACGAACGCGTTGCCGAACGAGCCGGTCCCGCCGGTGAGCAAGATCGTGGATCCATTCAGGTCGAGCACCTGGTTCTCCTCAGTTGTAGTCATCACACGCGTGCCGCGGCGCGCTCGGCGACCTGCGCCACCACTTGGGCGGCGACGGTCAACACTTCGTCCCATCCTTCGTCGGGCATGCGCGACGCGACGACGGGTCGACGGGCAGCCACGGGAGGTGGTCGGTTCCGAGCTCGGCCCAGCCGTAGCGATTGCTCATCGCGACGGTGTCGACACCGAGCGCGCCACTCAACATCGACACGGCGTTGAACGGCGCGACGACGAGATCGAGCGCGCTCGTGAGCGCGGCGACCTCGTCGAAGTCGTTCATGAGATCGAGCCAGTCCCAGCGATTGATGCGAACACCGAATTGCCGCTCGGCGTCGTGCAACTCGCGGTTGCAGTCGTCGTACTGCAGGTTGACCCACGTGACGTCGGGGATCGAGAAGATCTCGCCCCATTCGTCGAGGCGCGAGTACTCGAGTCGGCGTTCCGCGGTCTGGATCTGCGAACGCCAACTGACTCCGACGTACGGCGCCGGACCGACCTCGGCGAGTCGTTCCCGCCACGCGGCGACACGCTGCGGGATCGGCCACCAGGAACGAGCGCCGGTCCGGGAACGCATCGATATCGGGGCGGAAGTAGCGGATGAGCCCACCGGCCGGAATTGCACGGTCGAAGTCGTGCATCGACTCGACGCGGAGCTCGTCGTGTGTCTGGGCGCGAACCTCCGCACCCGGAAAGGACCGGGCAAACAGCGGCACCAACCGGTTGTCGCATTCGATCACGACGTCGCGCGCCGCCTCGATGAGATCCGGGTACAGCGACGCCATCATGATCTCGTCGCCGACGCCCTGTTCGCGGTACACGAGCACGCGAGCGTCGGTGTCGGCCGGCGTCCATTGCGGTGCGTCGATGTCGCGCACGAGGCCGCGCGGTCCGCCGTGGATCGAGCGTTCCCACGGTTCGAAGGCTTCTGCAAGCCGCCCGGCGGCGAGATAGGCGTAGCTGAGATAGCCGTGCAGGACGTTGTTCTCGGGCTCCATGGCGAGCGCTTCTTGGAAGTGCGCGACCGACTCGTCGAAGCGCCCGAGCTGCATGAGCACCACCCCGACATTGCTGTGCGCCGACGCGGTACCGCCGGTGAGCACGAGCGCACGGTTGATATGTTCGAGGGATTCGTCGAGGTGCCCGAGCTGGCGCTGGTTGTTGCCGAGGAACGTCCACACGGTGTGGTCGTTGGTGCAGCCGAGCTCGATCGCGCGGCGGAGCGAGACTTCGGCGCTGTGCAGCCGACCGAGATGGTGCAACAGCTCGCCGAGAACGCCGTGGTTCGGACCGAAGTCGGGTTCGAGCATCACCGCGCGCCGCATCGCAGCCGCGGCTTCGTCCCAACGTTCGAAGTCTTTGAGCGTCTGCGCGAGGTTGTGCCACGGCTGCCATTCGCGCGGCACGACCGCGACGAGTGCGCGCAGCGAGTCTCTCGGCTGTGCGCAGGCGGCCGGCGCGGCGCAGCACGTTGGCGTAGTTGTTGTAGAAGCCGAAGCTGGCGGCCGACGGCGGTCCGACACCCGGCTCGGCTTGTTCGAAGAGATCGATGGCCGCGTCGAGGTCGTTACGCTCGGCGAGGATCGCACCGAGCAGCTGCGTGGCGCGTTCGTCGCCCGGCTTGGCCGCGAGCACGCGGCGGAACGTCTGCTCGGCGGCCGTGGTGTCACCGGCGCGTTGCTGCCGTTCACCGGTGGCCAGCAGCAGCTCGACCGGAACAGAAGACGCGGACGAGGACGAGGGCGCGGCCGCGAACGGCACGTATTGCCTGCCCTTGCGCTTGCCGCTCAACGCCCCACCTTCCGACCGGTCTGACCTCTCCCAATCGGCCGGTTTCGCCCAACTGTGAGCAAACGCCGGGGGAGGCGCCGGGTCGGAAGAGTCGGGCTCAGCCCCGGGCGTCGAACTTGGCGGTGTGTTGTACGGCGGGCATCCGCGGCAGGCGGCGCAGCTCGGCGCGGATCCGGGCCTGTTCCTCGGCCAGACGGCGTTCGAGGGCCTCGCCCCGCTCGACAAGATCCTGGGCCCGGGGCACGAGGCTCGATGGCAAAGACTGCTCGACGACGGGCTCGGTGAACTCGTCGAGATGGGCCCGAGCCCCGCTGTTCAACGCGGCCGCGGTCGTGTCGATCCGGGCTTCACAGTCGCGGAGCGCCTGCTCCCAACCGTCGGTCACGCCACTCCACCCGCGGGGCTGGTGACGATGCCGGCCGCTTCGTTCCACGCTTCGCGCAGCGGGGCGACGAGGTCGCGACATCCGGCGACGCGCGCCGCGCTCTTCTCGACGTTCGCGCCGATGAGCTCGAACAACAAGAAGACGTACACGTCCTTCAACTTCCGTCCGGCCGGCCACTGTTCGTCGTCGAGCGAGTCGTGCAGCTCGCTGACGATCGCCTGCGCGTGCACGAGGCACTCGTGGGCAGTCGAAGGATCGTTGGTGTCGATCGCGTGCGCGGCGCGCTCGAGGTCGACGGCCAAGCGCTCGTAGAGCGCCACAATCATGCGGCCGGGCGACATCGAGTCGATCGAGTTGCTGACGTACGCAGCCCGCAACATCGTTTGATTCATCGGGAATCCGTTCCCCTTGGAATGAGAAGTGGTGGTCATCCGCTCGAGCTGCTCGAGCTGTTGCCGCTGAGCGAGTTGATCTGACTGGTCAGGAAGCTTCCCTGCGACTTCAGCGTCGAGATCGTGCTCTCGAGGGTCGCGTATTGCTGGCGCAGGTTCGTCTCGTACGCGTTGACGTGCACTTCCATCGACGCAATCTGGTTGTTGATGAAGGTGATCCGGGCGTTGTAGTCAGCCTCGGATGCGGTGATATAGCCCGAGAGGGGATCAGTTGCATTGTTGACCGCGGTCTCGACGCGCTGCGCGAGGCCCGGCGAGTACGTGAACGATCCGAGATCGCCGAGCGTGTTGCCCGTGATCTTGAGCGCGAGACCACTCATGTTGTTGTCGGAGAACGGCACCATCAACTGCTGTCCGCTGCCGGTCGCGGTGACGCCGTTGATCGTTCCTGCGATGTCGGTACCCGCCGCGGTGCTGTAGCCGCTGCCGTTACCCCAGTCGACGTCGAACGTCGACGTCGATCCGTACTGGTTCGTCTGCAGCTGAATTCCGGAGCCGGTGTTGGTGGCCTGCAACTGGAATCCGGCGTTCGCGAACGCGGTGTTGAGGCCGGTGACGACATCGTCGAGCGTGTCGCCGTCCTTCACCGCGTACGACACGATCGAAGCTCCCATCCGGACGTTCACCGTCGGGAGCGTCGCGGGCGGGAAGGCGCCGGTGAGCCCGACGGCCGTGCCCTGGGTCGCGAGCGCCGTCACGTTCACGTCGTACGTTCCGGCCTGGGCCCGGTCACCGGCCGACACGAACTGGACGTTGCCGTTCGACGACGAACCGCCCTGTGCGAACAGGCGGCTGACGCCCTGCGGGTCGGCGTCGAACGCGGCGAGGAACTTCGTCTGGTCGAACGTGAATGCGCCGGTGCCGTCAATCGACACGCCCGCGAGTCCGGGAGTCGTCGGGTTGGCGCCGGGAACCACGGCGATCATCGCCTGTCGTGAGCGCCGACATGAGCTGGGTCGCGGTCGGGTCGCCGGTGAGCGGTCCACCCTGATTCGCGGTCGGGTCGTACTTCGTCAACCCCGCGACGATCGTCTGCACCGCGTTGGCCGCGTCGACGAGCTTCTGCACGTTGGCGGCGATGGTCTGGTCGTCGTGGCTGACCGTGACGGTCACCGGGGTCGTGCTCACCTGCTTCAGCGTCGACGGTGACGCCGGGGAGAAGTCCGGTGAGGCTGTTCGTGCTCGACGTGACGACATACGAACCCGCGCCGTCGCCGACGGTCACCTGCGCGTCGGCCGCCGCGGTCAGTGTGAGGAAACCGCCGACGTTGCCGTTGAACGCCGCCGCATCGATGTTCTCGCCGTTGTTTGCGCCGGCGGTGTTCGAAGTGAGTTGCAGGCGGTACGTGTTGAGCCCGACCTGCACGGCGGTCGCGGTGACGCCCGCGCCGGCCGAGTTGATGTTCCCGACGACCGTCGCCAAGCTGCCGTCGCCGGTGCTGACCTGCGAGCCGGTGACCGTGCCCGTCGTGAGGCCCGCGGCGAGGGTGGCGGTGATCGTGCCCGTCGCCGCGTTCAGCGTGATGCTCTGCCCCGCGTCGAGGCTGGCGAACGTTTGGTTGGCACCGCCGTCGACCTGCAACACGCCGTCGGATCCGTTGTGCGCGGCGGCGTCGGTCGAGAGTGACAGCGCACCGAGCGCGTCGCCGCCGGTGATCTGGATGCGCCGCCTGCGAACCCTGGCGGGTCGTACTCAACACGAGCGTGCCCGCGCCGTTGAGCGTGGCGTTGATCGGCGCGCCCGCGGCCGTCGCCGCGCTCTGCAGCGTCTGCGCGAGTTGCGTTGCGGTGTACGTACCGTGTGCGAGCGTCAGCGTGGTGGGCGTTCCGTTGATGCTGAGTTGCAAGCGTGTCGTTCGTACCGTCGATGACGGTCGATCCCGCCAACGCGGAGTCGCCGCTCTTCGACGCGGCACTCGAAGCCTGCGACACGGTGATCGTGTGCGAGCCGAGCGCCAGCGCGTCGTCCGACTTGAACGTGGAGAATCCCAGCGCCCGGCCGCCGGCCGCGACGAACACGGAGTTCCCGGCCGCGATGTCGGTGGTGGTGCCGGTGATGACGTTCGTCGAACGAATGCTGCCCGCACTGGCGAGCGCGTTGATGTTGAACGAGAGTGTGCCGCTGAACGTGCCGGTTCCGGCGGAGACCGTCGCGACGTCGGAGTCGGACGACGTGGCCAACAGCGCGTGCCAACCCGCCGGTTGCGAGAGCGTCTGCGCGGCCGAAGTCAGGGTCGACAGGTTCTGACGGATCAGCGCATAGCTCTGCAGCACGACCTGGTCGGTCGATCCCTGCGCCTTGATCGGGTTTTCGAGCGCGCGTTCCGACGCGACGAGTGCGGCGATGATCGCGTTGGTGTCGAGGCCGGTCGCGAGACCGCCGATCGACTGCGCACCGGCGCCGACCGCGGTCTGCACCAACGACGGGTCGGACGAATCGGTCCCATCGGTCGTTGCGGTCGGATCGGTCGTCGTCGGAGTGGTCACCCCCGTCGTGCCCGTCGTCGAACTACCGATTGCCGTCATCCACTACCACCTTTGGTGACCCGCCTTCGCGGCAACGTCGGCTACCGGCGTTCCCGCGAAGGGTGGGGGAGTTGCCTCCCCCACGCCTCCGGTTCGTTCTTCGGCCTTCGGCCTAGGAACTGATCGGCTGATTCCTCCGGAACTGGAGGAGCTTCAGTCCTACTGAAGGAGCTTCAAGACGCTCTGCGGAGCCGCGTTCGCCTGGGCGAGCATGGCGGTACCGGCCTGCAGAAGGATCTGGTCCTTCGTGAAGTTGACCATCTCCGAAGCCATGTCGGTGTCACGGATGCGGCTCTCCGAAGCGGAGAGGTTTTCCGTGGTGACCTGCAAGTTGGAGATCGTCGACTGGAACCGGTTCTGCGCAGCACCGAGTTGGCCCTGCAACGACGACACCGAGGCGAGGGCGTTGTCGACGAGGGTCGCCGTCGACAGCGTTCTGCGCCGGGTTCGTGACGTCGATGTTCGCCAAGGCGGTGAACGTCGTGTTCGTGCCACCCGTGATCCGCACGTCGTCGATCGACACGTGGATCTGGTTGCTCGCCGTGATGTTCGCGCCGACCTGGAACACGCCGCCACCGGTGTTCGCCACCGCTGCCGTGCCGCTGTTCGTGACCGCCTGGGCGAGGTCCGCACCGATGCCGCTGATCTTGATGCCAGTGCCGGCGTCGGTGCTGTCCCGCTTGAAGTTGACGGTCCAAACACCGGAACCGAGGTCGGTCACCTTGACCTTCACCGCGCCGGTGAAGCCGGCAGTGGAGTTGGTCGCGGTGTTGACGTCGGTCTGCAGCTCGGTCTGGAACGACGCCGCAGTGGCGTACGTGCCGGCGTTGACCGTGACCGTGGCAGCCAAGCTGCCGTGGTGTTGCCCGCGTCGACGCTCAAGCTGAACGCAACGCTGGCAGTCGCACCCGAGAGGGTCACACCGCGCGGTCAGGCCCGTTGCCGTCGTGGTCACCTGAGCGGCCTGCGCACCGAAGCTGCCGTCGAGCAGGTTCTGGTTGCCGAACGCGGTGGTGTTACCAATCCGGTCGATTTCGTCGCGGAGCTGCGCGATTTCGTTCTGCGCAGCAGTACGAGCCGTGCTGTCGGACGACGCGGTGTTCGCCGACTGCACGATCAGGTCGTGAATGCGCTGAAGCATCGAGTTGACCGTGGTCAGCGCGCCTTCTGCGGTCTGCACGACCGAGATGCCGTCCTGCGCGTTCTGCGTGGCGACGGTGAGGCCCGAAACCTGCTTGTCGAGGTTCTCGCTGATGACCAGACCCGAAGCGTCGTCTGCGGCCCGGTTGATCCGGTAACCCGACGAAAGCTTCTCGAGGCTGCTCGCCAGAGCATCGTTGGTGTTGTTCAGGTTGCGGTAGGCGTCGAGCGCCATGATATTCGTGTTGATGCGCATTTGCGCTTCTCCTCCATGAACCGTTGTGGCCCAATCCTTGGGCTCGGTCGTTACATCGCCCCTGCCGGAATGGCATTGGCGACGGAGGATGCTTCGGCGCTCTCGGTGTCGAGCTGTAGTCGGTTCGACCCCGGTGCACGCGAAGTGACGCAAATCAATGAGAAAGGGCGCCCGTTTCCGAGGCGCCCCTTCTTCAGTTCACGGAGGGGACTTCGACTACTGAAGGAGCTTCAGGACGGTCTGCGGAGCCGCGTTCGCCTGGGCGAGCATGGCGGTACCGGCCTGCAGAAGGATCTGGTCCTTGGTGAAGTTGACCATCTCCGAAGCCATGTCGGTGTCACGGATGCGGCTCTCCGAAGCGGAGAGGTTTTCCGTGGTGACCTGCAGGTTGGAGATCGTCGACTGGAACCGGTTCTGGTCCGCACCGAGCTGACCCTGCAGGGCCGAGACCGAGGCGATCGCGTTGTCGACGAGCGTGGCGGCCACACCGTTCTGGGCCGGGTTCTGCACGTCGATGTTCGCCAACGCCGTGTAGATGGTGTTGGTGCCACCGGTGATCCGGATGTCGTCGATCGACACGTGGATCTGGTTCGTGTCGGTCACGTTGGCGCCGACCTGGAACACACCGCCGGCGGTGTTGGCCACCGCGGCGGTACCGCTCGCGGTCACGGCCTGGGCAATGTCGGCGCCCACGCCGGTGACGGCGATGCCGGTGCCGGCTTCGGTGCTGTCCCGCTTGAAGCTGGACCGTCCACACACCGGAGCCGAGGTCGGTCACCTGGACCTTCACCGAACCGGTGAAGCCCGCGGTGCCGTTCGTCGCGGTGTTGACGTCGGTCTGCAGCTCGGTCTGGAACGACGCCGCAGTGGCGTACGTGCCCGCGTTGACCGTCACCGTGGCGGCCAGGCTGCCGTTGGTGTTGCCCGCGTCGACGCTCAAGCTGAACGCAACGCTCGCCGTCGCACCGGTCAGGGTGACTCCACCCGTGAGGCCGGTCGCGGTCGACGTGAGTTGCGCGGCCTGCGCACCGAAGCTGCCGTCGAGCAGGTTCTGGTTGCCGAACGACGGTGGTGTTACCGATGCGGTCGATTTCGTCGCGCAGCTGTGCGATCTCGTTCTGCGCCGCGGTGCGGGCAGTCGAGTCGGACGACGCGGTGTTGGCCGATTGCACGATCAGGTCGTGAATGCGCTGAAGCATCGAGTTGACCGTGGTCAGCGCGCCTTCTGCGGTCTGCACGACCGAGATCCCGTCCTGCGCGTTCTGCGTGGCGACGGTGAGGCCCGAAACTTGCTTGTCGAGGTTCTCGCTGATGACCAGACCCGAAGCGTCGTCTGCGGCCCGGTTGATCCGGTAACCCGACGAAAGCTTCTCGAGGCTGCTCGCAAGAGCATCGTTGGTGTTGTTCAGGTTGCGGTAGGCGTCGAGCGCCATGACATTCGTGTTGATGCGCATTGGCGCTTCTCCTCCGTGATGTTGCTACGCCCAGATCCCTGGGCTTCCTCAATGCACTCCCGCCGATATTCGGCCGGGAACTCGTCCTCGTTCGGCGAGGTCATCCCGTACATGAGGCTTTCGGCGAGGTATCTCGCCGAAAGCCTCACGACCGCCTCTCGGCGTGAGGGATGACGTATCAACCGTTCGAGATACCCACCATCTGCTGGGCCGCGATCGGTCGCTCCGACACACGCTCACGCGGTGCCGAGCCACTGGCGACGGCCGAGTAGTAGGCGGCTTTGCGACGCGCGACCCGACCGTTCGGGCGCGCTTCGGGCTGTACGGCGTCGGGCTCGAGCTGCGAGTTGATGCCGTCCTTCAAGAGCAAGAGCGCTTCGGCGCGCAACTGCGAGATGCGCGACTCACTGACACCGAGCTCGTCGGCGAGATCCTGCATCGAGCGCTCTTCGAAGAAGTAGCCCTGCACGACCCGCTGCAAACGTTCGGGCAGCGCGTGCACCGCGTCGATGAGGTACGCCTTGCGCTCGCGGTCGAGGATCGTCTCTTCGGGGCTCGGCGTCGTCACCGGCGATGAACGACTCGGCGTCACCTTCCATGACGAGCGAGTCGTAGTTGAGGACGGTCGCGCGGTGGACGTCGTCGACGAGCTTGTGCACGGTCTCGGTCGGGACGTCGAGCATCTTCGCGACCTCGTCGGGGGTCGGCGTGCGCCCGAGCTTGTTCATGAGCTCCTCGTGCGCGGCCTGCAGGCCACGGGCCCGGGCCCGGACCGAACGGCTGGCCCAGTCGCGGCCGCGCAGCTCGTCGAGCAGGGCGCCGCGGATGCGGGTGGAGGCGAAGCGGTCGAAGGCGATGCCGCGCTCGGGGTCGTAGCTCCGGGCGGCTTGGGCCAGACCGAGCATGCCGGCCGACACGAGGTCGCTGCGGCTGACGTGGCTGGGCACCCGGTGGGCGACCTCGGAGACCACGTACTGCACGAGCGGGAGGTGCTGGCGAACGAGGTTGTCCTCGTAGGTTGCCCGCTCGATGTCGATGTCGGCCTTCTGCGCTGGCTTCACTTCGTGTGCCCCCCGTTTTGTGCCGGACCGTGTAGTTGTGGACCGGACGTGTTGTTTGTGTGGACGCAGACTTCGGCGCCGATCAACCAGGCGCTTGATTGACCGGAGGGTTGAAAGAAACGACCGCTTTGCGTGGTACGAGGGCGCGCGGAAGGTAATCTGGCCAGATCACGACCGCTGGGAGGTACGTGGTGGCGGCCCTCGACGGTGCGAATCCGGCCGGTCATTCCGGTGGAAATTCAGGCGGCAATGCGGGCGGAACCCGTCGCGAATCGCGCTGGTGGCCGACGAGCTCGGCTTGGTCCGGGCCGGGATCACCGCGGTTTTGGAGGCGCGCGGCATCGAGGTCGTGGCCCAGACCCGCTCGGGTCGCGAGCTCGTCAGCCTGGCCACCATCGAGCGCCCCGACCTCGTCGTGGTCGGTACCCCCGCCGATCTCGACCTCGCCGACGTCGTGCGCCGGCTGGTCCGGCTCCGGCCCCATCCCGCCATCGTGGCCCTGCTCCCGCCCGCCCACGAGCACATCGTCCGCTATCTGTTGGCGCTGGGCGCGGCGTGGCATCGCCCTGCGCACCGTCGACACCGACGAGCTGGGGCTGGTCGTCGACGCGGCCCGCAAGGGTGGCCGCCACGTCGCCCCGGCACTGCACGGCGCACTGTCGGGCGCGGTGGCGCTCCCGGCCCTCGACGACCGCACCGCCGACGTGTTGTCGTCGCGCGAACGGGAAGTGCTCGTGCTGCTCGCCGAGGGCCGCACCAATCGGGAGATCGCGGCCGAGCTCTCGGTGACCCTCGCGACGGTCAAGTCGCACCTCGTACGCGTCTACGCCAAGCTCGAAGCGACGAACCGCAACGAGGCCGTCGGCGCGGCGTGGCCCTCGGTCTCCTGGCCTGACCGCCCGTCTGCCCGATTTCTGCCTGCCAGGTGCAGGGTCTACAACGTGACCGGTGCCACGCCCGGTTCCTTCATATCCCGGGCGCTTCCGGCCGATGAGACACCGGTAGCGGCCGGCGGATTGCCCGGCCGAAGCGGCTGACCCCGAGGTCGGATCATGGCGCTGAGCGACGTATCGAACATCCTGTGGCGCGAACGGCAGCTCCTCGAGCTCCTCGTGTTCAAGCTTGAAGAGGAGCAGCTCGTGCTCGCGGCCGGCCGGTCGCGCTGGCTCGTCGTACGCCACGCGCGAAGTCGAGAACGTGCTGGGCGAGATCAAACGCATCGAGCTCGAACGCGCGGTGCTCGTCGCCGACGCGGGTCGCGAGCTCGGGCTGTCGGGATCACCGACGTTGCGTGAGCTCTCCGGTCTCACCGAGTCTCCCTGGGACGGGATCTTCGCCGAACACCGCCGGGCGTTGTTGACGCTCGCGCAGGAGATCGACGCGATCACCAAATCGAATCGTGAGTTGTTGCAGCGCGGACACCAGATCGCACGCGAAGCGATGGCGGCGATGGGCGAGATCGACATCGACGCCTACGACGCGCACGGAACGTTGCCCGATCGTTCGCTCGCGTTGCGGATCGTCGACGAGGCATCTGATGTCGGGGTTCTCGTCGATCAACACTCGCGCTGACCGCCCTCGAGGCCCAGCAACGGGCCGTCGACGTCGCCGTCGCAGAACGTCGCGAACGCGAACACCCCCGGCTACTCGCGCGAGGCCGTCAACCTCGTCAACATCGGCGCGCCCGCGGTGCCTGCTCGTTACGCCACCTTCACCGGCGACGGTCAGGGCGTGAAGGTCGACTCCGTCACGCGCTACCGCGACACGTTCCTCGAGATCCAGGCGGCCGCGTCGAGCACGGTTCGATGGCGAGCATGGATCAGGCGTCGTCGACGATGAACTCGATCCAGCAGTTGTTCAACGAGCCCTCCGACACTGGTATCCAGAGCCAACTCTCGGACTTCTGGTCGGGGTTCGACGACGTTGCGAACAACCCCGGTGATGCCGCGTCGCGCACGCAGTTGCTCGAACGGGCCGACACGTTGACGCAGACGTTCAACACGGTCAGCCAGCAGTTGACCGACCAGAAGAGCAACACGGTGAGCCAGCTCGGCGCGACGGTCGCCGACATCAACTCCAAGGCCGCAGTCGATCGCGCAGCTGAACAAGTCGATTCTGGCGAACACCGTCGCCGGCCTCCCGGTCAACGACCTGGAAGACCAGCGCGACCTCCTCGCGAACCAACTCGCGGAAGCGAGCGGCGCGACTCTTCGTACCGGCGACTACAACCAGGTGAACGTGATGCTCAACGGCACCGCGCTGGTGCAGGGCGCAGCGTCGAACACGCTGAACATCGACACCTCGGGCGCCAACGTGGTGCTGCGGTGGGCGAACAACAACTCCGCGGCCACGGTGAACTCCGGCCAGGCCGGCGGTGAGCTCGACGCGATCAACACCACGATCCCGAACTACATCGCCAAGCTCGACAACGTCGCCACGACGTTGCGCGATCAAGTGAACCAGCTGCACGGCGCGATCGGCGGCTCGCTGACGACGGCGAACCAGAACCAGACGGCGGCCGGCAACCTGCAGTTCAACGTCGCCCTCGACAACGGCGCGTTCGCGACCGTTTCGGTGGCCGGCGCCGACTGGTCGGGCGCGGGCGGTGCCGCGGCACTGCAGACCGCGCTCCAGACCGCAGTCGACACCGCCGTGGGCGCGGGCAACGCGACCGTGACCGTCTCGGGGGGCAACGGCAGCCCCATGTCGGTCGGCCTCGCCCCTACCGGTACGCATCAGCTCCAGGTCGCGGCGACGGGTGCCAACACCGGCTTCGCCGCCCTCCTCGGCAACACCGCGGTCGGCAGCGACGGAGTGGGCGGGCGCCAGTTCTTCACCGGTACCGACGCGGCATCGTTCGCGGTGGCGGCCGGCGTCGAGGGCAATCCCGCCGGAGTCGCGGCCGGTACCGCGGCGGGCGGAACCCTCGACGGAAGCGTTGCGCTCGACCTCGCCGAACCTGTCCTCGAGCGACACGGGCGCCGACTCGGTCTACCGCCAGGCGATCGTCCAACTCGGCGTCGACACGCAGACCGCGACGAACCGTGACCAGATCCAACAGTCGGCCACGCAGAGTCTCGACAACGCCCGGGCGCAACAGTCGGGCGTGAGTATCGACGAAGAGATGACGAACCTCATCGAGTTCCAGCACGGCTACGACGCCGCGGCGCGGTTGCTCACGACCGTCGACTCGATGATGGACACCTTGATCAATCACACCGGAATGATGGACTGAGTCGGAGCGAAGCCTGATGCCGTCTTCTGATTACCGCATCCCGAACCAGATGCTGGTGAACAACTCGCTCACCGCGCTCCAACAGTCGTTCAACACGCTCGCCGGTCTGCAGAGTGAGGCGTCGTCGCTCAAGAAGTTGAGCAAGCCCTCCGACGCGCCGGGCGACGTCTCGTCGGCGATGCAGCTCCACGCGAGCCTCGACCGCAACGATCAGTACACGCGCAACCTCAGCGACGCGCAGGGTTGGCTCGGCAACGCCGACAACGCGCTCCAGACCACAGTCACACAGCTGCAACAGGTCAACGACGTTGATCCTGCAGGCCTCCAACGCGTCGACCGACGCCAACGCCCGCGCCGGCATCGCCAGCCAGATCGACTCGATCCGCTCGAGCATCATCGGGGTGGCGAACACGCAGTACGCGGGCCGCCCGATCTTCGCCGGCACCGCCGGCGGCGACGTCGCCTACGACTCGAGCGGCCAGTACGTGGGGACCTCGTCGAAGGTCGATGCGCAACATTGCGCCCGGACAGCAGATCCAGGTGAACGTGAACGGCGACGCCGTCTTCGGGACGCCCGGGAACGACCTGTTCACGACCCTTTCGCAGATCTCCCAGGCCGTGGTGAACAACCCGTCCGGCCTGAGTGCACTCTCGGCGACGCTTAACACCCAAACGACCCAGGTACAAAACCAGTTGGCGACGGTCGGCAGTCAATTTCTCGGGTCCAATCGGTCCAGAGCCAAAACACTTCGGATGGTCTGACGATGAAACAGAACCTGTCCAGCCTCGAGGACGCCGACGTCGCGCAGGTGACGGTGGAACTCCAAGCCCAGCAAGTGGCTTACGAATCTGCGCTCGAGGCCACCGCCAAGGCCATCACCCCGTCGCTGACCGATTTCTTGAGGTAGGGAACCATGCTCGAGACGCATACTGCGACCGACGTAGCCGAGATCAACTTCCCGGCCGGCCTCCCCGGGTTCCCGCACGCGCACGGTTTCGCGCTCGAACCCTGGGGCCCGGCGGGGAGTCCGTTCTTGCTGCTGTCTTGCACCGAGGATCCCGAGATCGGGTTCGTCGTGGTGCCGCCGTGGGTCTTCTATCCGGAGTACGAGTTCGAGCTCGACAACGGCACGTCGGAGCGCCTCGCGCTTACCGCGGCCGAGGACGCGGTCGTGTTCACGGTCGTCACGTTGCGGGAACGGCCCGAGGACTCGACGATGAACCTGCTCGGCCCGATCGTCGTGAACCGCTTCACCCACGAAGCCGCGGAGGTCGTGTTGCCGAGCGCCGGTTACAGCGTCCGCGCACCGCTCGCCATCGCCAGCTGACGCGCGCGCTTTCCCGCAACCGATTACCACTCAACGTGTTGGGTGCCTGAAGGCGGACAACGAACAACGCACGCGTGCGGGATATGCGCGTATGCTTCCGCCCCGGCGCCTTCGGCGGCCGCCATGGAGGGGGATACATCGTGCTCGTGCTCACGCGACGTGCGAACCAGAGCATCATGATCGGGCACGAGATCGTCGTGACCGTCCTCGAAGTGCGCGGCGATCAAGTGCGCCTCGGCATCAAAGCGCCGCGGTCGATCGACGTCCACCGCGAAGAGATCTTCGCCCAACTGCAACAGGCCAACCGCGACGCGGCGCAGGCACCGAAGCAGGCGATCGACTCGCTGCCCGACTTCGCCAAGCGCGCCGACGCCGAAGTCGACGTCGACGGTTAGAGCGGTCGACGGTTAAAGCGGTCGACGGTTAAAGCGCGACCGGTTCGACGCCCAACGCCTCGGCCACTGCGGCGTTCGTGACGCCGCCGTTCAACGTGTTCACGCCGCCCGCGAGTGCGGGATCGGCCGCGATGGCGTCGATGCCCCCGGTCGCGAGGTCGACCGCGTACGGCAGCGTCGCATTGGTGAGCGCGTAGGTCGACGTGTTCGGTACGGCGCCCGGAACGTTGCCGACCGCGTAGTGCAACACGTCGTGCCGCACGAACACCGGATCGCTGTGGGTCGTCTCGTGGATGCCCTCGATCGTGCCGCCCTGGTCGATCGCACAGTCGATGATCACCGCGCCCGGGCGCATCGAGGCGATCATGTCGTCGGTCACCAAGACCGGCGCCCGGCCGCCGGGCAGGAGCACGGCGCCGATCACGAGATCGGCGTCGCGTACCGCGCGGGCGATCGCGGCGCGGTTGCTGGCGAGCGTCTGGATGCGGCCCTTGTGGATCTGGTCGACCCACCGCAGCCGGTCGATGTTCTTGTCGAGGAGCAGGACCTCGGCCTCCATACCCTGGGCGATCCAGGCCGCGTTCCAACCGACGTTGCCCGCGCCGAGCACGACCACGCGGGCGGGTCGCACGCCCGGTGCGCCGCCGAGCAGGACCCCGCGGCCGCCCTGGCGCCGTTCGAGGAAGTGCGCGCCGATCTGCGGGGCCATGCGCCCGGCCACCTCGCTCATCGGCGCGAGCAGGGGGAGTTGGCCGTTCGGGAGTTGGACCGTCTCGTAGGCGATGCCGGTGGTGCGCGCGTCGATGAGCGCCCGCGCGATCTCGGGATACGCGGCGAGGTGGAGGTACGTGAAGAGCACGAGGTCGGAGCGGAGGTGCACGAGCTCCGACAGCTGGGGCTCTTTCACCTTGATCACCAGGCCGGCGCGGCCCCAGGTGTCTTGGGCGGTCGCCACGATCTCCGCACCCGCGGCGCGGTAGTCGTCGTCGGTGATGCCCGACCCCGCGCCCGCGTCGTGTTCGACGAGAACGGTCACCCCGTGGTGTTGCATCTCGGCCACGCCGTCGGGCGTGATCGCGACGCGATGCTCGTCGGTCTTCACTTCACGCGGAACGCCGACGACCAGCGGGGTGGTCACGCGCTCAACGTAGTACCGCGGGCACGACGTCGCGCATGAACCGGGCCGAGGTCTCCGGCGTGCCGAAGTCGGAGAACTGACATACGAATCCCTCCACGCCGCGCGCGACCTCGGCCGCCAGAGCTGCCGCGACTTCGTCGGCCGTGCCCGCGATCACTCCGCCCCACGAACCGAAACGCCGATTCGCCACCGCGATCGTCTCCTCGCGGTCGTGCGAACCCTCGGCCAGGCCGATGGGGTGCTGCACCGAGATGCGGGCGTTGCCGGCCAGGGGGCGGAGGTCGTCGAGGCGGTCGAGGGCGTAGCCCGGGCAGTTCCACCAGTCGGCGAAGCGTTCGACGAGCGGCATCGTGAGCTTCGGTCCGCCGCCGCCGATGTGGATCGGTATGTGCGCCTGAACCGGCACGGGCTGTCCGGTCGCGCCTTGGAGTGTGAAGTGCTCCCCCGAGTAGTCGAAGGGCGCACCCGCGAACATCAGATCGAGGATCTCCAGCGTCTCGCGCAGCTGCGCGGCGCGGATCGCGGCCGGTTCGGGCCCGAAGCCGAACGTGCGGAGCTCGTCGGGAACCGAACCCCAGCCGATGCCGAGTTCGAGGCGCCCGTTCGAGATCGCGTCGAACGACGCCGCGATCTTGGCGAGCAGGGCGGGATGGCGGAACGGGTTGCAGAGCGTGAGGTGGCCGATCCGGATACGCGTCGTGCGCGCCGCGAGGGCGGTGGCGATCGTCCAACCCTCGAAGGTGCCGACCTCGGGGGCCAAAGGCGCGCCGAAGTGGTCCATCAACCACACCGAGTCGAAGCCGGCGGCTTCCGCGGCGAGCGTGCGTTCGAGGATCCGGTCGAAGCTCATGCGGATCTGCGGGAGATACAGACCGAACCACGGCGTTCGGGGTCGAGGTATATCGGGGGTCGTCATCCGGGCGGACGCTAGCGTCGGCGCCTCATGGATCTCCAGGGTGCGCGCGCCGATCGTGACCGGCGGCGCGAGCGGCATCGGCGCCGCCACCGTCGCGCTACTGCGCAGCAACGGCGCGCGCGTCGTCGTGTTGGATCTCGCGCCCGCGAACGACGACGAGTCCGTGCGCGTCGACGTTGCCGACGAAGCGGCGGTCGTCGCGGGCGTGGAAAGCGCGGCGGCGCGACTCGGCGGTCTCGACATCGCGGTGTTGAGTGCCGGAGTCGGCGGGAGCGCGTCGCTGCTCGACATGTCGACCGCGGAGTGGGATCGCGTGATGAACGTCAATCTGCGGGGCGCGTTCGTGTGTCTACGGGAGAGCGCGCGGGCGATGACCGCGAGCACCGACGCCCCGGGCGGCGCGATCGTCGCGGTCACGAGCATCTCCGGGTTCCTGAGCGATCGGACGATGGCGCACTACGCCGCGTCGAAGGCCGGGCTCGCCCAGCTCGTACGTTCGGCCGCCCGTGAGCTCGGCGCGCAGGGCATTCGCGTCAACGCGGTCGCGCCGGGCACGACCGAAACCCCGATGTTCGCCGCCACCGATCGCTTGCCCGGATATCGCGATCGGGTCGCGCGCCGCGCCGCGCTCGGCCGCGTCGGTACGGCGGCCGAGGTCGCGGAGGCGGTCGTAGCGCTCTGCACGCTCGACTGGGTCACGGGGCAGGTTGTCGCGGCCGACGGTGGCGTGTCCTTGCACAGCCCGATCGATCCCATGGAGTCACTCGAGGGAGATCAGCGATGACGACGCGCCTGCATCACAGTGCGATCGTCGTGCGCGACGTCGAGGCCTCGTTGCGCTTCTGGCGCGACGGCGTCGGGTTCGCGGTGATGATGGACCGATACTTCGACGGCGACTGGAGCGCACTGTTCGTCGCCCCCGCGAACCGCTTGCGTTCGGTCTTCCTCGGCGATCCGGCCCGGCCCGACGCGGGCATCGTCGAGCTCGTGCAGTTCGACGGGACCGGCGCGCTGACGAACGACGACACCGCGGCCGTGCTGCCCGCGACCCGTCCGGGTTTCTTCCTGCTGTCGTGCCACGTCGACGTCGACGTGGTGCTGGGCCGGCTGCAGACGCTCGGTCTCGGGGGTCATCCCCGCCGGATCGTCGTGCCGGGGCCCAGGGGCCCGGTCGAGATGGCAACCGTCATCGATCCCGACGGGGTCCTGGTCGAGCTCGTCGGGATTTCCGGCCCGTGACGTTGATGCCAGAGCCGGCGGTCGAGGCGGTCGTCTTCGACTTCGACGGGCTGATCCTCGATACCGAGGGCCCGGTGTTCACGGCCTGGCAGGACGAATTCGCCGCGCACGGCTGCCCGCCGTTGACGCTCGAGGAGTGGGCCCTCGAGATCGGTACGTCGGGTGGGCTCGATCTCGTCGAGCTCATGCGCTCGCGAGCGACCCGGCCCGTCGACGAGGACGCGATGCACGAGCGGCGCCGGGTCCGGCGCGACGAGCTGCTTGCGCAGGAAACGGCGCGCCCGGGCGTGCACGCGTGGCTCGACGACGCCGACGAGCTCGGGCTCGGTCTGGCCGTCGCGTCGAGCTCGCCGCTCGAGTGGGTGCAGCCCCACCTCGAACGCCTCGGGCTCGCGCATCGGTTCGCGTATCTCGCGTGCTTCGGCGACGGGATCGCGGGCAAGCCCGCGCCCGACTCCTACCTCGCGGCGTGCGCCGCGCTCGACGTCGAGCCGCGCGCCGCGATCGCGATCGAAGATTCGCCGCACGGTGTCAGCGCGGCCAGGGCGGCCGGCCTCTGGTGCATTGCCGTGCCGCACGAGATCACCGCCGGCCTCGATCTCTCCCACGCCGACCTGCGTTTGCCGTCGCTGGCCGAGGTGTCGCTTCGCGAAGCGCTCGCGTTGCGGGGCTGAGACCAGCCCCGGTCGACGTACTCGCGATTAGCAGCGACCGCCCCACGGGCCTTTGCCCTGCCACTGGTACAACGACCACGCGGTCTCGTCCTGGTCGAACTCCGACGCGCGCGACGGCAACACGCCGACGAGATCACGTCGGCCTTCGTGAATCGCAGTCGTGTCCCAAGTGGACGGCAGGAATTGGTACGCGCCGTAGTAACCCGACGGACTGACGACGCTGTAGTTGCCGTCGCTCTCGCGCGCACGCGTGCACACGAGGAAGGGATCGTTGTGGTGTGGGCTCACCTGACCGGCGTTCGACGGCGCGGCCACGACGATGACCACGGGCGCGGTACTCGGCGGTCCTGTCGGCGCGGCGAGTGCGTCGGTCGTGTGAACCGCGGCGAACGAGTTGACCCGCGCCGCCGCTTTCACGCGCGCGACCTGAGTTTGCGCTTCGGCCGAGCGCGACGCTCGCCTCGTGTTGAGCCTCGGCGCGGACGCTCGCGAGCTCGGAGTCGAGGGTTGTGCGCTCGCTCGCGACCTCGCGGAACACGTTCTTCTGTTGTGCCCGCTGTGCTTCGAGACTCTGCTCTTGGGCGTGCAGGTTGTCGACCGCAGTTGTCAACTGGGCGATGGCTGCGTCGCCGCCGGCGTTGGCGTCGTTCACGAGGTGGGCGCGGCGGGCCGAGTCGAGCGCGCTGTCGCCGAACATCGACGAAAGACCCATGTCGGCGTTCTTGTACATGACGACCGCGCGTGCCGTTGCGATCTTGCGGGCCTGTTGCATCGTCGCCTGCGCGATCGTGATCTGCTGTTCGACGCTCGCGATGTTGGCGTCGATGCGGGCCGCGTCGGCCTGCGCCGCGAACCAACGCTGTCGCGGCCGAGTCGATCGCGCGGCTCGTGGCCGCGATCTGGTCACCGGTCGTGGCCGCGTGCGCGGCGACCGCCGGGAAAACACCGAACGCGCTGATGCACGCAACCGCGAGGAATCGGGTCACGTTGCGACGCGTCAGCCCGGTGCAAGCGTGGTGCTCCGCCACACCGATGCTGCGCTGGACGCTCACCCGAAGGCGACCGGGTCGGCGCATAGGGGCGAACCTAACAAGCATCGGTTGAATTTCGCCGTATCGCAGATCACGCTTCGTGGTGATCGTCGTACCCGCTGCAAGAACCCCCTGCTCAGCGGCAACCTAAATTTCTTCGCGAATAACCGACTTGTCGCTTTGCTTACGCGATCGTTGCGCCGCCTTCGACCGGGATCGTCTGTCCGGTGAGATATCGCGCGTCGTCACTCAACAGGAAGATTGCGACATCACCGATGTCGCGTGCTTGCGCGTAGCGCCCGATCGGTACCCGTGTCTTCGCGCGCGCGATCGCTTCTTCGGTTGCGAACGTACCGCCGGTCATCGGCGTGTCGACTCCGCCCGGACAGATGCAGTTCGCGCGCACGTTGCTCGCGCCGTACTGCACCGCGAGCAAACGCGTGCAGCGCGTCGACGCCGCCCTTGCTCGCGGTGTAACCCGCGCCGAATCCGTGACCGCGAATCGCGGCAGTGGAAGCGATCGTCACGATTGCACCACCGCCGTCGATCAGCATCGGGAGCGCGTGCTTGATGATCGCGAACGTACCGACGAGGTTCACGCGCAACACGTGCACGAAGTCGTCGACGGTCACGAGGTGCGCGGGTTGCAGATCGGGCCCATGGAAGATGCCGGCCGCGGTCACAACTCCGGTGACTCGCCCGAGCTCCTTTCCGATCCGGGCAATCGCGTCGGCGACCGCGCCGTCGTCGCCGACGTCGCATGGGTACGCGTTGGCGCGCCCGCCGGCTTCGGTCACGAGCCGGGCCGTCTCCTGCCGCGTTCTCGGCCGCCCGGTCGACGACCGCTACGGCGGCGCCCTCGACCGCGGCCCGAAGGGCGGTGGCCCGGCCGATCCCGCTCCCGCCGCCCGTCACCACGACTGTTCCGTCGAGCATCGCCATCGCCTCCGGTGCTCCCGCCGGGAGCTTGGTGTCGGAACCCCGGCGTGGAACCTACGTCGCACGTACTGTGACACGCATGTCAGGTGAAGCGAGAGACATGCACGGCGTCGACGGCAAGGTGATCATCGTCACCGGATCCGGGCGCGGAGTCGGGCGCGGGATGGCGCTGCATCTCGGGCGGGGTGGGGCGCGGATCGTGGTCGCGGAGTGGAAGGAGCATCTCCTCACCGACACGTGTGCGGAGCTCACCGACCTCGGCGTCGACAACATCGGCGTCGTGTGCGACATCCAACAGAAGGATCAGATCGACGCGATGGTCGCGCAGACCGTCGAGCACTTCGGTCGCGTCGACGGGTTGATCAACAACGCGCAGACGTTCCGGCCGTTGTCGCCGATGGCCGAAGTGACCGAGAGCGATGTCGACGTGTTCTACAACTCGGGCGTCAAGGGCACGCTCTGGGCAATGCAGGCCGTGTACCCGCACATGAAGGCGCAGGGTTGGGGACGCATCGTGAACTTCGCGTCTTCGATGGGCATCACCGGCGGTACCGGCTTCGGCGCGTACAACGCATCGAAGGAGGCGATCCGCGCGCTCACGCGTACAGCAGCGCGCGAGTGGGGTGCCGACGGGATAACCGTGAACGCGATCGCGCCCGCGGCCGCGACCCACAAGGGTGAGTCGGCGAAACAGAGCGAGGGCTACCGCATCTTCATCGAGAACTGCCCGATGAAACGCCAAGGCGATCCCGAGCTCGACATCGCGCCGATCGCGTGGTTCTTGTGTTCCGACGCGTGCCGTTATCTCACCGGCCATACGTTCATGGCCGACGGTGGCGCGTTCATGTGGGCGTGAACGACCCTGTGCCGGTAAGCGGTGTCGATGTACTCGAGGTCGACGGTTACCGCGTCGTCGCGCCGGTCGAGACCCGGCGCCGACGATTTCGACGCGCAGGGCCATCTGAACAACGCGGCCACGGTCCGGCTCTTCAACGACATGCGGGTCGCGTTACGTGCACGGGCGGATCGGGTCGTGGTGGCCCGAAGCAGATCCGCGCGAACGGGTTCGTGATCGCGGCGCGCGAAGTGCACGTGCTGTACGAGAGCGAGGGCCTGCCCGGCGAGGCGTTCGTCGGCGGGATGAAGTACGTCGGCCGCGAAGGCAAGGCGGCGGTGCTGGAGCAGCGCATCGTGGAGGCGCACGACCGGCCGGGCCGATCGCCCGGGCGTGGGTCGTGCAGCTGCTGGTGCAGCGGGGCGTCGTCGTCGAATGGCCGACCCGCTACTTCGAACGGGTCGCCGAGATCGAGGGCCGCGTGATCCCGGCCCGGCCCCGCCCGGCACCGCGGCCCTGGGGCCCGCCCGAGTGAGCAACCGCTCAGGCGCCGAGCTTCGTCGAGCAGCCGATCGAGCGCGTCGACCGCGCGCGGTACCGCGGCGTCGTAGCCCTCGGCGACGATCGCGTCGCCGATCAGCTCGAGCTCGAAGAACCCGTCGTAGCCCGCGTCGACGAGGTCGCCGCAGGATCCGCACGATCGGGATGTCGCCGTCGCCGGGAACGAGGCGCTGCGACGACGCGACGGTGCCGACCTTGAAGTCGCTCACCTGCACGAGGCGCGATGCGATCGACACCGTCGCGGATGGTCGTGGCGAGACCGCGTTCGGCCCAGCACGCGTTCATCTCCATGCACACGCCCGTGTCGAGGCGGCGCGCCAGGTCGATCGCGTCGCGCAGCGTGTGCACGAACCCGACGTCGACGCGCAACGAGTTCGTGTGCTCGATCGCGAACGTCGATGCCGCGGGCGCGTGCTTCGGCGAGCACCGGCGCGAGCGCCTGCTTCGAGCGCGTCGGCCGCTTCTTCCCACGAAAGCGGCGCGAACGGACCGGTGGTGAACACGATCGAGCCCGCGCCGACCGCAACCGCGGTGTCGATCGAGCGGATCAGGCGCTCTCGCTGAACGTCCCAGCGGCGCGGGTCGGCGAGATGGAACGGACCGAGACCGATGAGGTCGACGACGTTGAGCCCGCGCTCGACCGCGTCGACGACGAGCGCGGTCCCCGCGTCCCAGCCGAACGCTTCGAGCTTGGCGACCGACACGCCCGACGTTGGTGATGCCGTGCGCGCGCCAGAACGTCGAGATCGTCGGCGAGCGACAGCCGGAAGGTGCGAGATCGCACTCACGCACGCACGCGGGATGCATCGATCAGCCGAGCGTCCGGCCGCGGGCGATGCTGCTGCCGCCGTCGAGTTGGAGGTTGACGCCGGTGACGAAGCCCGACTCCGCGGCTCGCGAGGTAGACGCACGCGTTCGCGACGTCGGCCGCGTGACCGAGCCGGGTCAGGTGCATGCCTTCGAGCACCGTCGCGGCGGTCCGGCGCCAGTTCCGCGTCGCGGCGGTCGTTGAGCACGTAGCCCGGGCTGACCGTGTTGCAGCGGATCCCGAACTTCGCCTCTTCCACCGCGATGGCGCGGGTGAGGCCGTTCATGCCGGCCTTGGCCGCGACGTACGCGGCGAGACCGGACTCGGGTCGTTCGCCCTGGCGGGTCGAGATGTTGACGATCGATCCGTGGCCCGCGGCGCGCATGTGCGGGATCGCGGCACGCGCGCACCACATCGGCGCGGTGAGATCGACCCGCAGGATCGCATCCCACGACTCGGTCGTCATGGTCGGCGACCGGTGGAGTCGCGCACGTCGCCGCCCGCGGCGTTGTTCACGAGGACGGTGAGTCCGCCGCCCCGTTCGGCCGCGGTCGTCGACCAGCCGATTGCAGGCCCGTTCGTCATGGAGATCGGCGGCGACGAAGTGGCCGGTTCCGCCCGCGGCCTCGATCTCGCCGACGACGGCGACACCCCGTTCGGCGTTGCGGCCGGTGACCACGACCACCGCACCTTGCGCCGCGAACGCGATCGCGACGGCGCGTCCGATCCCCGCCGTCGAACCGGTGACGAGCGCGATTTCCCCCTGCATGCGCACCCGCGGACGCTACCCGCGGTCGAGTCGGGATACGCGCGTGTCGTTCATTAGCGTGATGAGGGCGGAGGACGTCGAAATCCACCTTCGATCCCTCCCGCCTTCTGACGATGCCCCCGAGCCCCCGCCCTGGGGGCATCGTCGCGTTTGAGCCATCGTCGCGTTTTGTCGTAGCGGTCTCTCGACGAGTCTGTTGCCGCTCACACGCGCGATTCGCTCGCCATGGCGCAAACCCGACGCGCGGGTCGTATGCGGCCGATCACGAAAGCACGAACCACCCAATCGGGTGACGCATTTGCCGCGGTGTAGGTCGAAGCTACGCACACATGGCGTCCAACGAGTTGATGATCACCAACGGCCCGACGACGAATGGGCCGGACACTCGGGGTTCGGACGGTCGGAGTCTTGATGGCGACGCCTGGCGTTCCGAGTCGATCTGTCGGAAGCATCCGACGCGGTGGTGGTTCGGCGGGGATCAACGCGAGACCGCAGTGGCTCGCGGCATCTGCGCGACCTGCGGCGTGCAGTCGGCGTGCCTCGAGTTCGCGATCGGGCGGCCCGAGATGCTCGGCATCTGGGCGGCTACCACTCCGGCCGACCGCGCTGCGATCCGGCGCGCCCGCTCGGCGCCGCCGGTGGAGACCGAACCCGACGCGCCCGCAACGGTGGCCGCGATTCGCGTTGCAGGCGACAACGGCGTTGCGATCGGCGACGCAGTCGAAGTGATCGCGGTCGACGTCGCGGCAGCCGAGGTTGCCGGCGCGCTTCTCGTTTCGGCCGGGGATATTTCCGCTGCAGCTATCGCGTCTGCCGGAGACATCTCCGCCGGAGACATGGCGCTCGATCTCGGCGCGGTCCTCGACCTCGAAGCCGAGCACGCGAGGCGACACCGCGTACCTGCCCTCGGCCGACGCGGCTTCCGCGGGTCGTTCGGCGCGCGGCCCGGGCCGGGGATCGGCGCGGCGTCCGCCGCCGGCCGAGCTCGACGAGTTGCTCACTCCCGCAGAGGCGGCCCGCAAGCTCGGTGTCACGCCCAACACGGTGACGCGCTGGTCGCGTGCGGGTCGGATCTCCGCGATCCAAACCATCGGCGGTCATCGCCGGTTCCGCCGTTGCGAGATCGAACGGGTGCTGCGCGAAGCGAATCTCGCCCGGGCCGGTCTCGCTGTAGTTCGTACGACCCGGCGCTTACGACCCGTGCGGTTCGCCGGGGAGAAGCGTCAACACCTCGACGCCGGTTGCGGTCACGAGCAGGCTGTGTTCGAACTGCGCGGAGCGGGAACCGTCGCGTGTCGGCGCGGTCCATCCGTCGGGCCAGATCCGACCGAGCTCCCACGAGCCTTCGTTGATCATCGGCTCGATGGTGAACGTGAGCCCGGGCGTCAGCACGAGATCGGCCGACGGGTCGTAGTAGTGCAGCACCGAGGGCGCGGTGTGGAACTCCTCGCCGACGCCGTGCCCGACGAACGACCGCACGACCCCGAAGCCGGCGGCCTCGGCGTGGTCTTGGATCGCGCGGCCGACTTCGTAGAGCGGTGCGCCGGGGCGGACCTGATCGATGCCCTTCCACAGCGCTTCCTTCGTGACCTGCACGAGCCGCTTGGCCTTCGTCGTCGACGTCGCCGACGAAGAAGGTGGCGTTGCAGTCGCCGTGCACGCCGTTCAGATAGATCGTGACGTCGCAGTTGACGATGTCGCCGTCGAGCAGCGCGCGGTCGTCGGGGATGCCGTGGCAGATGACCTCGTTGACCGAGGTGCACACCGACTTCGGGAATCCCTTGTAGTGCAGCGGGCTCGGATAGCCGCCGCGCGCGATGCACGCCTCGTGGCAGATGCGATCGAGCTCGTCGGTCGTCATGCCGACCTTCACCGCGTCGGCCAGCTCGAGCAGGATCTCGCGCCCGGCCCGGCCGGCGGCGCGCATGCGGTCGGCGAACTCGTCGGGCGGGACCGCGGGGACGAACGGCGGGCGCGTCGGGCGCGTACGGCGGGCGGGGAATCGACGCCGGCACCGGGCGATCGGCCGAGAGGTGACCGGCGCCGCACCGGCGTGCCGCCGACCGACGTGGCTCGCGGCGGATTCGACGCGACCCGGCGCCGCGGCCTGCTTTTCCTTCACCTGGCGTTTTCCCATCGCCAACAGTTCGCGCGTTGCCGCGACCGCCGTGGCCCCCGGGGTCGAAGCTCAGGCGTTGATCATCGCGGTCGAGGCCATCGTCGAAGTACTCGCGCATCATCTCCTTGGCCGACCTCCGGCGCGTCGGCCTCGTCGAGCGCGGCGAGCATCGCCGTGAGCCAGGCGTCGCGCTCCGGTCCGCCGATCACGAACGGCGCGTGGCGCATCCGCAGCCGCGGGTGGCCCTTCTCCTCGCTGTACGTCGGTCGGGCCTCCCCAGTACTGACCCAGGAACAGGGCGAGCGCGCGAATCCCGGGCGTCGAGGTCTTCCGGATACAGGGGGCGCAGCGTCGGGTCGGCTTCGACCCGCACGTAGAAACGTTCGACGAGCGTGTCGAAGAACGGCTGACCGCCGACGACCTCGAACACGGTTGTTTCGGTCACGACCGGTACATTCCTCGTTCGTGCGGCAACAGTGGCTTCACGCCAGCGCCGAGACTCGTCCGACGCCGGCGAAGGGTACCGGCGTCTTCGCGCGTCGCCCGATCCCGGCGAACACGACCGTCGCCGGTTTCGGCGGCGTGTCGTCGACGGTGCGGAGCTCGAAGACGCTGGGCGAGGCCGTGCGGATCCACGCGTTGCAGATCGACGACGACCTGTTCCTCGCGAGCACGCCGCCGTTCGATCCCGCCGACTTCGTCAACCACTCCTGCGATCCGAACTGCGGGATCGTCGGTTCGGTGCTGCTCGTCACGATGCGCGACGTCGAGGCGGGCGAGGAGCTCTGCTTCGACTACGCGATGACCGACTCCGACGACTACGACATGTTCGAATGCAGCTGCGGGACCGACGCGGTGTCGCGGCGTCGATCACCGGCGACGACTGGAAGCAGCCCGAGCTCCGCGATCGCTACGCGGGTTGGTACTCGACGTACCTCGCACGCCGGCTCTCGTAGCTCGCTCCGTCTGATCTCGTAGTCGCGTCGTACGGTCGGCTGCAGTCGGCGCACAGGCCGACGAGATCGAGACGGTGGTGCTCGGTGCGAAAGCCGGCCTGGCGCGCCGCCTCGTCGATCGCGACCGCGACCGAACGCTCGACCGCGGCGGTGGCGGGCAGGTCGTCGACCCGGCCGCAGTTCGAGCACACGAGATGGTGATGGTGGCCGGTGAGATCCTCGGCGAGCTCGTAGCGCGCGAAGTCGGCGTGGGTGACGAGGCGGTGCACGACATTGGCCTGTTCGAGCACCACGAGGTTCCGGTACGCCGAGCTCTGGGCGAGGCCGGGCTGGGCGTCGAGGATCTCGGGAATCGTGAGCGGCCGGTCGGCGGCCTCGAGTACGTCGACGATGAGCTTGCGCGTCGGTGTGAGCCGCTGCTGCTGGCGTGTGCAGCAGAACCGAGATGGTCTCGTGCAGCCGCGTCGACCGGGGAGCGTTCGCCGCCATTGCGTGCGAGTGTACGGGTACCTTCGGTGGTCATGGACGCCACGGCGCGCTTCGCGGCTGCGGTCGCCGCGCCGGCCGGCGAGATGCGTCTCGACGTCGCCGCGTTCTGCCTCGCCGCGCACGCGCACCCCGATCTCGACATCGATCGCGAGTGCGCGCGCCTCGACGACCTGGCGCGCCGCTGCCCGACGCCGACCTTCGACGGCATGCGCGCGTATCTGTTCGAGACGCTCGGGTTCCGGGGTAACGAGCGCGACTACGGCGACCCCGAGAACTCGTTCCTCGACTCGGTGTTGAAGCGGCGGGTCGGCATCCCGATCTCGCTCGCGGTCGTGATGATGGAGGTGGGCCGCCGGATCGGCGCGCCCGTGCACGGCGTCGGCATGCCCGGGCACTTCCTCGTGATGGACGCGCGCCCGCGACGGCGTGTGGTGCGATCCGTTCCACGGCGGCGAGCGTGTACGACATCGAAGGTTGCCGCCGGCTGTTCGCCCGCGTCCACGGCAACGCCAGCGGGCTTCTCGCGCGCGTTGCTCGTGCCGACCGAGCCGCACGCGATCGTCGGCCGCATGCTTGGCGAACCTCGAGAGCGGTCGTCTCGGCGGCCGATCCGCTCGCGCTCGCGTGGCTGTGCGAGTTGCACCTGGCGCTGCCCGACCTGACTCCCGACCAACGCGAGCGCATCGCGACGACGCGCCGCCAGGTCCGGGCGCGCTGGAACTGATGCGCCGACGAGTTCGGCCCGAGTCCGGTCCGACCGACGATGCCGATGTTCCCGCTCGGCACGGTGCTGTTTCCGTACGCGCTGTTGCCGTTGCACGTTTTCGAACCGCGCTACCGGCTGATGATGCGCCACGTTCTCGCCGGCGACCGCGAGTTCGGCGTCGTGCTCATCGAGCGCGGCCAGCGAGGTCGGCGGCGGCGACACCCGCTTCGATGTTGCGACCGTCGCGCGTGTCGTGCAGGCCGCCGAGCTCCCCGACGGCCGCTACGCGTTGGCGACCGTCGGCATGCGCCGGGTGCGGTCGACGCAGTGGCTTCCCGACGATCCGTATCCGCGCGCGGAGGTCGTGCCGCTCGACGATCCGTCCCCGACCGCGGCGGCCGCCGCGGCGCGCACGGCGGCGGTCGATGCGATGGCCGCGCGTGACAGAGCTGGCCCGTCGCATCGATCCGCGCATCACCGACGCGCCCGAGCTCGATGCCGACCCGGTGCGGGCGTCGTTCGAGATGACGCGCGGTCGTCGCCCGATCGGTCCCCTCGACGCGCAGCAACTGCTCGCCGCACCCGACGCGCGAGACCCGGCTCGAGCTCATCGCCACCTTGCTCGACGAGCACGGCCAGGAGTTGCGGCGCGCTTCGGCCTCGACCCCTGACCGGGACCAGTGACTGTCGGCCTCGACCAGTGACTGGGCGAGTGCCGGTGGGTACCCTGCGCGCATGACCGATCACGTAGACGAGAGCGCGGCGCGCGAACGACTCGAACGCGAGCGGACCCGGGTAGGCGAGCTCATCGCCGAGTACCGCGGCGAAGGTCTCGACGAGGAGCAGGCGGACCAGTCCGGCGACATCGCGCGCTTCGACCCGAACCAGGAAGATCAGGGCGCGGAGATGGTCGAGCGCGAGAAGGACCTCGCGATCCTCGAGCGCCTCGAGCTGGATCTCGCCGAGATCGAAGCGGCGTTGCAGCGCCTCGACGAGGGCACCTACGGCGTCGACGAGGTCACGGGCGAGCCGATCGATCCCGAGCGGCTCGATGCCCTCCCCACGGCGCGCACGAACATCCCCCCGAACGCCTGATTCGCACCCCTGATTCGCACGCCTGACGCGAAGGGCGGGGCGCGGTAGCGTTCCCGCGCTGGTGCGCATCAGGGTCTCGTTCGTGCGGCGCGTTCTTCTCGCGGCCGTGGCAGTCGCACTGCTGACCCCGCTGTCGGCGGCCGGGGCCGCTTCCGATCCGCTCGCGGGCGCCGTCGCCCGCGTGACGGCCGCGGAAAAGGCCGACAACCGGGCCACCGCCGCGTACGACGCCGCGCAGACGCGCTTCTATCAACTCACCGACGAGCAGGCGTCGTCGCAGCACTCGATCGCCACGCTGACCGCGCAGCAGAGGCACCTCGCCGCGCTCGGCCGCCTGCGGGCCGTCGTGGCGTACACGCGCGGCTCCCTCGGCATCGGCGTGGTTCTCGGCAACGGTGCCGACATCCTCGATGCCGCGCGCCGGGCCACGATGCTCGACGACGTCAACGCCCGCGGCGACGAGGTGATCGCGCAGCTCGTCAGACGTGACGGCGAGCTGCACGATCGACAGGCCGACGCTGCGGAGCGAGATCGACAACGCGCAGGCAGCGCTCGCGACGATGAAGGCGCAGTCGAGCGCCGTCCGAGCGTGCGCTCGCGGCGGCCGGGAAAGCCGAGATCGGAGCTGCGGACCCAGCTCGCGGCGCAGAAGCGTCTGGCCGAGCTGTCGACCGTTCTCCGCGTCGGCGCGAGCGCGAGCCGCGTACGTCGTCGGGACAGCGCTCCGTCGAGCGGCGTACCGAGCGGTGGCGGGTCCGCGGGGCAGATCATCGTCGCCGGCACCTGGGTGTGCCCGGTGCAGGGTCCGGTCTCGTTCACCGACACGTACGGTTCGCCGCGGAGTGGTGGTCGGCGCCACAAGGGCAATGACCTGTTCGCGCCGATCGGTACGCCGCTGGTCGCCGTGACCGACGGTTCGGTGTTCTTCCAGGGCGATCCGCTCGGCGGCAACGCCGCGTACGTCGAGGGGCACGACGGCAACACCTATTACTACGCGCACCTGAACGACTACGTCGGTGGCGCCCGGTCAGGTGACGGCCGGGGAGCTGATCGGTCACGTCGGCAACACCGGCGACGCCGCGGACGCTCCGCCGCAGCTGCATTTCGAGATCCGCCCGGGCGGCCCGAACGGCCGGGCCATCGACCCGTACCCCACGTTGGCCGCTCACTGCTGGGTAAGCCACAGGTAGGGTGAGCGGTCCGATCGGCTGGCGAGAGAGGTGATTCCGACGGAACGGATCCAGCGACTCATCGATCCTGCGTTCGTCGCGGGGCTCGACGACGCGATCGCTCGACGAACTGCGCGCGATGAAGGCGGAGTGCAACGACGATCGAGAACGCGCTCGTCGTACCACCGCCGGCTCGCGCAGGCCCGCATCGAGATCCTCGAAGCCGAGCACGAGCGGCGCGCTCGCGGCGGCACGGTCGAGGATCTCGTCAAGGATCTGCCGCGCATCCTGAGCGGCGAGTCGGGGCGGTCCTCGATCACCGACACCCGGGTCGCCGCCGCCCGACGCGCCAGCGCTCGAGCTGCACTGGCCCGACGGTCGCGAACAGCTCGATCGCCGACACGACGCTCGCGCAATCTCCCGTTGATTGCCGGCCGACGAGCTGGCGTCGACGATCGAACGCCTGCGGGCCTTCGAGCGTGAGCTCTCCGATCTCCGGCGCTCGATGCACGACGTGATCGACACCGTCGAACGCGAGATCGCGGCCCGGCAGGTCGCCGGGACGGCGGGCTGATGCCCGAGTCGCTCGAGCTCGATCGAGACGCGGCTGCACGATCTCGGTGGGTTCATCCGCGATCAGCGGCGCAACGCCCGGCTGTCGTTGCGCAAGCTGAGCGAGCTGGCCGGCATCTCGAATCCGTACCTCAGCCAGATCGAACGCGGACTGCGCAAGCCGTCGGCCGAGATCCTGCAGTCGATCGCCCGGGGGCTGCGCATCTCCGCGGAGACGCTCTACGTCCGGGCCGGCATCCTCGACGCGACGCCCGACGGTGAGCGAGCGGCGCCGATCCGGTGGGTGCGATCGTCGCGCGATCCGACGATCAACGATCGCCAGAAGCAGGCGCTCGATCGAGATCTACCGGTCGTTCCAGGCCGAGAACGTCTCCCGCGACGCCGAAGCCGGCTGAGCGGAGTCCGCGGATCCCCGGTTCGGGGCCGACCCGGGACCTGAGGCCGCGGCCGGGGTTGGGTACGATCCGCGCCGATGTCCGTCCGCCGGATCGCCGTGTTCTCGATGCACACGTCGCCGCTCGCCCAGCCGGGTACCGGCGACGGCGGCGGCATGAACGTGTACGTGCGCGCGCTCGCGACCGCGTTGGCCCGCGCCGGCGTCGAGTGCGACGTCTACACGCGCGCCGAGCACCGCACCCAGCCGGCGGTGGTGCAGGTCGAGCCGGGCTTTCGGGTGCTGCACGTCGAAGCCGGGCCGCGCGCGCCGGTCCCGAAGCACGAGCTGCCCGCGCTCGTCGACCCGTTCGTCGACGCGTCGATGCGCCGGATGCTCGAGCGCGAGCCGGTCGACGTGTTGCACGGCAACTACTGGCTCTCGGGCGCGGTCGCGCACCGGCTGAAGCACGAGCTCGATCTCCCGCTCGTCGCGACGTTCCACACGCTCGCCCGCGTGAAGGCCGAAGCCGGCGTCGACGACGACTCCGAGCACCGCACGCGCATCGAGCACGAGGTCGTGGCGTGCGCCGACCTGATGCTCGCGTCGACCGACGACGAACGCGCGCAACTCGCGTCGCTCTACGACGCCGACCTCGATCGCATCGAGGTCGTGCCGCCGGGTGTCGACCACAACGTGTTCCTCGCCCGGCGATCGCGACGCGGCCCGTCAACGGCTCGGCATCGACGCGCCGCGCGTGCTGTTGTTCGTCGGCCGCATCCAGCGGCTGAAGGGCGCCGACCTCGCGATCCGCGCGCTCGCCGCGCTCGACGATCCCGAAGGTCGCGCTCGTCGTCGTCGGCGGCCCGAGCGGCCGCGACGGAACCAGCGGAGCAGGCGCGGCGTGCACGAGCTCGCCGACGAGCTCGGCGTCGCCGGCCAGATCCATTGGGTCAGTCCGCGCCGCCACGAACGCCTCGCCGACTACTACCGCGCCGCCGACGTGTGCATCGTTCCGTCGCGCTCGGAATCGTTCGGGCTGGTCGCGCTGGAGGCCGCCGCGTGCGGAACGCCGGTCGTCGCCGCCGCGGTCGGCGGGCTGCGCTCGCTCGTCGATCACGAGGAGACCGGGCTTCCTCATCGAAGGCCGCGACCCGGCCGACTTCGCGGCGCCGGTCGAACGACTCCTCGCCGACGAGATCCTCGCGAGCGAGATGGGCGTCAACGCGGCGGCCGCGCTCGCAGCGGTACTCGTGGAGCATGACCGCCGGCCGGCTTCGTCGTCTCTACGGCGATCTCGTCGCCCGCGGCCTCGTGCGCTGCGACTGAGCGCAATGCGCGAGCGTGTGACCGACGACACCGCTCGATCCGCGAGCGCACCAGGCGCGTGCACGATCTCATCGCCGCGCACCTCGAAGGTCCGGTCGCGGCCGAGCCGTGGGTGCAGACGGTCGAGTACGACCCCGAGATTCCGCGTTGGTACGTGCGCTTCGGTTGCGACGGTCGCGACGCGGCGACGATCTACTTCGATCTGCACCAGCGCACGTTGCGGTACGAGGTGTACTTCCTGCCCGATCCGCCGACGAACCAACTCGAGCTCTACCGGTTCCTGCTGACGCGCAACCATCAGACCTACGGCGCGCACTTCTCGATCGGTCCCGACGGCGACGTGTATCTCGTCGGTCGCGTGCTGCTCGAACACCTCGATGTCGACGAGCTCGACCGCATCATCGGCGTGCTCTACGAGCTCGTCGAACGGTGGTTTCAGCCCGCGATCCGGATCGGCTACGCCAAGAGCTGAGATCTGTCTAAAAATGTCTCAAGTTGTCTTGTAGTGCGTATAGACCGCGTGCTACCGTTCGTTTTGTCGACGGGCCCGAGGTGCGGGAGGGTCGGCTCCGTTCGGGGAAGTGCGGGGCCGATTCCGAAGGTTCCTCGGGCCCGAGCTCGTCTCCGACCGCTCGTCGTCTCGTACGCGCGTGGCGTGCACGCGTACGTGATTCAGCGGTCGTTCCGCGTGTCGACGGTTACCCTCGCGTCGATGTCACGCGTTGCGTTGCTCGGTGGCGGAAAGATGGGCGCGGCGCTCGTCGGCGGTCTGCTCGAAGGTGGTTGGGAAGCCGACGACGTTGTCGATCGCCGAGATCGACGGCGAACGTCGCAGCGCGCTCGAGCACCAGTTCCCGAAGGTGCGCGTCGTGCCGAGCGCGGCGTGGGCGGTGGCCGACGCCGACGTCGTGGTCGTCGCGGTGAAGCCGGGCGACGTTGCAGCGACGCTCGAGATCGCGTTGCCCGCGCTGCGGCGCCGACACGCTCGTGCTCTCGATCGCGGCCGGCGTCACGATCGCGCACGATCGAAGCGCTCGTTCCCGGTCGGCCGGTCGTGCGCGCGATGCCGAACACGCCCGCGCTCGTCGGTATCGGCGCGTCGGCGATCGCCGGGCGGTGCGCCGGCGACCGCCGAGCACCTCGACCTCGCCGAACGACTGCTCGGCGCGGTCGGCATCGTGGTGCGCGTCGCCGAGCCGATGCTCGACGCGGTCACCGGCTTGTCGGGATCCGGTCCGGCGTACGTCTTCCTCGTGGCGGAAGCGATGATCGAAGCGGGCGTGCTCGTCGGCTTGCCGCGCGACATCGCGAGCCAGCTTGGTCGTGCAGACGCTGCTGGGTTCGGCCACGTTGCTGGCGCAGGGCCCCGCGGGTCCCGAGGCGTTGCGGGCCGCGGTCACGTCGCCCGGCGGTACGACCGCGGCCGGGCTGCGCGAGCTCGAGGCGCACGGCCTGCGCGCCGCGATCCTCGACGCGGTGAGCGCGGCCACGGCGCGGTCGCGCGAGCTCGGCGCCGGTTGACGTAGGCCCTGGTCGCGGATCGGAGCAATGACGTGAGCCGCGCACGCAACCGTCCGCCGAAGCTGGAGCTCGCGTGCGGGCGAGTCGCAGCCCGCGCCGCCGCCCACGCTCGAAGCGCTCCTCGAGCGGGCCAAGGTCGCCGGGCCGGGCGCCGTCGGGCCCGGGACCGACGGAGCTCCGGCGCAACGTCGAGCGGCTGGCCGCGCGGCGACCGTCGCGCGCTCGGTGAGTTCGCGCCGATCGCCGGCGCTCGACGCCGTCGACGGCGTGGAGCGCGGTGACGCGCTGCGTTCGGCGCGACGGCCCGGAGCCGCGGCGATCGACGCCGCCCGCACCGTCGCCGCGACGCGCGCCGCCGCGGCGCGGGTGGCGGCGGTCGCGGCGCGCGCGGCGCGCGGGTCGCGATCGCGACCGCGGCCCGGCTTCGTTGCTGACGCTGCATCTCGCGTTCGCGCACGCTCGTCCGCGGCGCGGGCGGCGAGGTCGTCGACCTCGCCGACTTCGGTCCGATCCGCGCCGACGGGCGCACGCCGCGCTGGCTGCGCTGGATCGGAGGCGTGGCGGTCGTCAGCGACGGCCGCACGCTGTGCGACACCGCCGACGGCGAGGCCGCGCGGGAGTGGATGTTCGCGATCCCGCGGCCCGCGCTCGTCATCGCCGACGGTGCCTTCGCCGAGGTCGCGTGGGAGAGCGGGCTCGAGGTCGTGGCGCTCGGCCGGCCTCGACCGACTCGCGGTTGGCGGTCGCCGGCGCGCCGCGGACGGGCGCGGCACGATCGTGTCCCGCTGCGCACCGATCGACCGGCCCGCGCGCTACCGCGTTGTCGAGGACCTCGATCGCAGGAACGACGGCCCCGACCCGGACGTCGATGTCCGCTTCCCGACCCCGACGCCGAAGTGTGACCTCTCACACACAACGGGAGTTGACGCTCGACAACTCCGATCCCACCGGCGTACGCTCGTTTTTCAGCGGGCAGGAGTAGGGAGATGTCCGCGTGGGCAATGGACTGAGCAAATCGCGCTTTCTCACGGTGCAGGAAGTCGCGGATCTGATGCGGGTGTCGTCGATGACCGTCTATCGGCTGATCAAGGCCGGTGAGCTGCCCGCGGTGCGGGTCGGTCGATCGTTCCGGGTCTCGGAACCCGACGTCGACGCGTACCTCTCGTCGCGCTACACCCAAGCGGGGTGACGGCAAACCGTTCGCACTGACGCGACCGAGATAGGGTCGGCCGGTGACCGATCGTCCTCCGTTCGTCTCGTTTCTCTCCGACTACGGGCGGGTCGACGAGTTCGTCGGCGTGTGCCACGGGGTGATGCTCGACGTCACCCCGGATCTCCGGATCGTCGACATCACCCACGACATCGCCCCCTTCGACGTCCGGGCCGGGGCGCTCGCGCTCGTGCGGGCGGTGCAGTACCTGCCCGACGGCGTGGTGCTCGCGGTCGTCGATCCGGGCGTCGGCACCGAACGCCGCTGCATCGCGGTCGAGGTCGAGGGCGGGTACCTCGTCGGGCCCGACAACGGTCTGCTGGCGCCCGCGGTGGCGATGCTCGGGCGGCCCGGCCCGGATCGTCGCGCTCGACAATCCCGAGTATCAGCTGCCGGCCCCGGGCCCGACGTTCGCGGGGCGCGACATCATGGCGCCCGCCGCCGCGTATCTCGCCGCGCGGCCTGCCGATCGACGCACTGGGTACGCCCGTCGACGCGTCCGGGCTGGCGCCCGGGCTCGTGCCGCTGCCCCAAGAGGACGACGACGGCACGATCTCGGGCGAGGTGCTCTGGGTCGACCGCTACGGCAACTGCCAGCTCAACATCGCGCCCGAGCAGCTCGCTCGAGCGGGGCGTGGCGCCGGGCGGTTTCGTCGGGGTCACGATCGGCGGCGACGAGCGGCGGGCGCACTGGGTCACGCGCGTTCGCCGACGCCAAGCCGTCCGAGCTGGCGTTGGTCGTCGACTCGTACGGGATGTGTGCGCTGGCCTTCGACCAACGGTCGGCCGCGGCGGAGCTCAAGCTGCGGGCGGGCAAGACGTTGACGCTGGTCGCGCTGACCGAGGGACGCTCATGAGGTGGGGAACGAGCCTGGTGCTGGTCGTGCTGCTCTGTTGATCATCCTGGTCGCCGCTCTGAGCCAGTTCGTCTTCCACGTCGGCTGATCCGACCGCCTGCTCGGGATAACCACGGAGAGTGGTGGATTCCCTCAAGGTGCGCGCGCTGCGTGTCGTTATCTTGCATCACAGCGAAGGCGGACCGGGTACCAGGGGGAGGCTGGCTCGACCAGCGACTCGACGGCCTCCGGCCGCCTCGCACGAGATCGGGGTTCCGGTCGCGGGTGTGGGCGTGTGGCGCACTCGGGGTAACCCGGGTGTTCACGCAACGTAGCCTCCCAGCCCGCCCCAGAAACGTCCGCAACTGCGGCCGGGACCTCCGTTCATGCTCCCCTCGGTCGCTCGCGCTGCGTCGGCCCGATGAGCGGGCGCCTCGCTGCGCCGGCCCGAAGCGGGCTGCGCCGAGTGCTCGGTCCGGCTCCGCTGCCGCTCCCGATCCCTTCGCCCGGTAGTTCCGCGTAGCCTCCCGCGGCGTGAACCTTGCCGCGGCACTGCTGGCGACTGCGGGCTCGGGGCCCGAGCGGCTCCGGCCCTCGTCGGGCCCGAGCCGCTCACCTATCGGCGAGCTGGCCGAGCCGGGCCGCGGCGGTCGCGACGCAGGTGGCGCGCCACGCCGGACCCGGCGACCGGGTCGGCGATCGTCGCCGGGAACGAAGCCGCGTTCGTCGCCGCGTATCTCGGGACGCTCTGGCGCCGGCGCGGTCGCGGTTCCGCTGAACGTCGGGTCGCCGTCGCACGAGCTGGCCCGCGAGCTCGACGCCGTCGACACCCGTGCTCGTGCTCGCGTCCGCCGCCAACGCCGACCTCGCCCGCCGCGCCTCGCCCAGCTCGCCCCGTCCCGACGAATCTTCCGACGATTCGTTGCAACGGGAAATTCCGGTGGTCGTCGTCGACGAGCTCGCACCGACCGACCACCGCTACCCCGAGTCGCTCGCGTCGCGACCAAGCGCCGACGATCTCGCGGTCCTGCTGTTCACCGCGGGCACGGCCGGCGCGCCGAAGCCCGCCATGCTCACGCACGGCTCGCTGCTCGCGAACATCGAGCAGATGCAGTCGCACCCCGGACTGCGCGTCACCGCCGACGACGTCGCGCTCGGCGTGCTGCCGCTCTTCCACGTCTACGGCCTCAACGTCGTGCTCGGGCTCGCGCTGCACGCGGGCGCGGCAGTCGCGCTCGTCGACCACTTCCATCCCGTCGAGACGCTCGAGCGCGTGCGCAACGACCGCGTCACCGTCGTCGCCGGCGTCCCCGCGATCTACGACGCCTGGCTCGGGCTCGACGACACGACCGCACCGCACGACGCGCTCGCAACCGTGCGCCTGTGCGTCTCCGGCGCGACCACGCTCCTCGCCGCACAACCGCCGACCGCCATGCGACGAACGCTTCGGCGTCGCGGTGCACGACGGCTACGGCCTCACCGAGGCTTCGCCCGTGGTGACGACGACCGCGGTCGAGACCGAGCCGCGCCCCGGTTCCATCGGTCCGCCGCTGCCCGGGCATCGAGGTGCGGCTCGTCGACATACGACGGGAATCCTGCGCTCGAGGGCGATCCCGGCGAGCTCATCGTGCGCGGCGCCGAACGTGTTCGCGGGCTACTGGAACGACCCGAGCGCGACCGCGGCAGTGCTCGTCGACGGCTGGTTGCACACCGGCGACATCGCCGTGGCCGACGCCGACGGCTGGCTGACGTTGGTCGACCGCGCCAAGGACGTCGATCATCGTCTCGGGCTTCAACGTGTTCCCCGGCGAAGTCGAAGACGCGCTGCGCAGCCACCGCGACGTCGAGGATGTCGCGGTGATCGGCGAGCCGCATCCGCGCACCGGCGAGACCGTCGTCGCGTTCGTCGTGCCCGCGTCCGGGTCACACGCCCGACCCCGTCGAGCTGTTGCGCCACGCGGGCCGCCAACTCGCGCGCTACAAGCTGCCGACGCGCGTCGAAGTGGTCGACGTCGTTGCCGCGCACACTCGCGGGCAAGCTCGTGCGCGCGCTGCGAATTTCGTCGTCGTCGGCATCGCCGTCGGCGACGACCTCGTCCGCGGCCGCCACCGGCGCGGCGCGTTCCCGACGACGCAACGACGAAGCCCGCGTAGATCACCACGATCCCGACCGCGAGCGAGATCACGAACGCCTCGTCCTGACCGACGACGCCCTGCAGCAATCCGCCGCTCGACAACACGAGCGTGCCCAGCGCGATGAGCGCGTTGCCGCCCGCGAGCGGCCCGGTCCCGGGCGTGCGCCGCCGGGCGAAGCGGATCGCGGAGTAGACGCGCGCCGCCGAACACGACGACCGCGCCGACGCCGCTGCCCGACACCGGCGAGCACCCGCGGGAGCACGCCGAAGTGGTCCTTGCCGACCGGGATCCCGCCCGTCGGGCAGGATCACGCCGTGGATCGGCGCGGCGAGCATCACGCCGATGCGATCCCGGTGAACAGGATCAGCCCGGTGCGGACCCGGTTGCCGAGGGCCCGGCCCCAGAGCAGATAGACGGTGCCGAGCGCGAGCCAGGGCACGTTCAGGACTGCGCCCAGCAGGTAGAACACCCGGAACGTGCCCTTGTCCCAGCCCGTCGAGGCCGCGGTTGCGAGCGCGGCCGAGGCCAACGCGAACAGCGCCAGCGCGAAGGTCCAGGCGCCCTGGTGGGGCGCCTTGGTGCGGGAGTAGCGGACCCCGGTGGCCTGCGCGAAGACGGTGCGCGACGGCGGTGGCGAGGAAGGCGAGGCCGGCGACCATGGCGGCTGCGAGGGTACCCCCGGCGGACTTCGGTAGATCTCCGTATTGCTCCGGAGAAAGTGCCCGCACACTTTGAGAACGCGTGCACAAGCTCGGTACCCTGCCGGCAGGGGCGTGCTCCACTGCGGGAGCGCCGAAAGGACACTTGGGTGACAGCTTCGCCGCGACGCCGGATTCCGGAGGCGACCGTCGCCCGCCTGCCGCTCTACTACCGGGCCCTCATGGAGACCGGTGAGCGCCAGGTCGCGACCATCTCGTCCGAGCGCCTCGCCGAGCTGGCCGGCGTGAACGCGGCCAAGGTCCGCAAGGACCTCTCGTACCTCGGCTCCTACGGCACCCGCGGCGTCGGTTACGACGTCGAATACCTCCTGCACGAGATCTCCCGCGAGCTCGGCCTCACCCGCGACTGGCCGGTCGCCATCGTCGGCATCGGCAACCTCGGTCGCGCGCTCGCGAACTACCGTGGCTTCGGTGCGCGCGGGTTTCGCGTGGAAGTGCTGATCGACGCCGATCCCGGCGCTCGTCGGCCACCGGATCGGTGACCTGGCCGTCGTGTCGATCGACGACCTCGACCAGGTCGTGCGCGAGCACAACATCGCGATCGGCATCCTCGCCACGCCCGCGGCCGCGGCCCAGGACGTCGCCGACCGCCTCGTCGCCGCGGGCGTCACCTCGATCCTCAACTTCGCGCCGGCGGTCTGCTCGGTGCCCGACGGCGTGTCGATGCGCAAGGTCGACCTCGCGATCGAGCTGCAGATCCTCTCCTTCTACCAACTGCGCGCGGAACGCCAGCGGCGCCGGTACTCCGCGCGAACGGACGGGGTGAGTGGCGTCGGTCCGACGCCGGTCTCGGCGCCCGGGCTCGCCGGCTACCCGGTGAACCTGTTGGTGCGCGGCCGGCGGGTCGTGGTCGTCGGCGCGGGCCGGATCGCGGCCCGCAAGATCGAAGCCGCTCCTCGACGCGGGCGCGGTCGTCGAGGTCGTCGCGCCCGACGTCGGCGCCGAGGTGCGGGCCTGGGCCGATGCGGGTCGGCTGGTGCTGCACGAGCGGCCGTTCCAGCCCGCCGATCTCGACGGTGCGTGGCTCGCGATTCACGGCCACCGACGATCCCGCGGTCAACGCGGCCGTACACGCGGCGGGCGAGAGCGCGCCGGGTGTGGGTGAACAGTGCAGACGATCCGGCCAACTGCTCGTTTACGCTGATGTCGGTGATCCGGCGCGGCGACCTGGTCGTCAGCGTCGGCACCGGCGGCCGGAGCCCGGCGCTGGCCGCGCATCTGCGCCGCCGGTTGGAAGAGGAGATCGGACCTGAGTACGAGACCCTGCTCGACGTGCTCTCCGAGGCCCGGGAAGAGTTGCGGGCCACGGGGCGTTCCTCCGAGGACGCCAACTGGCAATCGGCTTTCGACGGCGGCATCGTGGAACTGGTGCGCACGGGTCGTGTCGACGAGGCAAGGGAGTTGTTGAGGACGTGTCTCTCCTCGTCGTCGGTCTGAACCACCGGACGGTCCCGGTCGAGCTGCTCGAGCGCATGACTGTGCCCGAGGAGAAGCTCGCGAAGGCGCTGCACGATCTCGCGGGGCGCGAGCACCTGCTCGAGGTCGTGTTGCTGTCGACCTGCAACCGCACCGAGATCTACGCGCGCTGCACGCACTTCCACGCCGCGGTCGGCGACGTGCGCGACTTCCTCGCCGCGCACTCCGGGCGCCGAGCCCGACGAGTTCGGCGATCACCTCTACACGTACTACGACGAAGCCGCGGTCGCGCACCTCTTCTCGGTCGCGGCCGGTCTCGACTCGATGATCGTCGGCGAGAGCGAGATCCTCGGTCAGGTGCGCGAAGCGTGGCAGACCGCGGTGCGCGAAGAGACCGCGCCGCAACTGCTCTCGCGGATGTTCAAGCACGCGGTCGAGTCGGGCAAGCGGGTGCGCACCGAAACGGGTATCTCGCGTCATCCCGTCTCGATCCCGTCGGCGGCGGTCGCGGTCGCGTCCGAGTATCTCGGCGACCTCGACGGTGCGCGTGTCCTCGTGATCGGCGCGGGGCAGATGGGTTCCGGGCTGGCGTCCACGCTGCGTTCGCGCGGTGTGGCCGAGGTCGTCGTCGCGAACCGCACCTTCGAGCGCGCCGAGCAACTCGCGGCGAACGATCGGCGCCCGCGCCGATCCCGCTCGTCGACATCGCCGACACGTTGGTCGACACCGACGTGTTGCTCACGTCGACCGCGTCGTCGGAAGTGCTCGTCGAACGGGCGATGGTCGAGATGGTCATGGCGTGCCGCGACGGCAAGCCGTTGCTGGTCGTCGACGTCGCGTTGCCGCGCGACGTCGATCCCGGCGTCGGCGACATCCCCGACGTCACGCTCCTCGACCTCGACGACCTCAAGGAGTACGCGCAGCGCTCGGCCGAACGGCGGCGCGGCGAGATCGGCAAGGTCCGCGCGATCCTCGCGGCGGAGATCGAGCGCTACCGCGCCGAGCGCGCCGCCCGCGAGGTCGGCCCGCTCGTCACGTCGCTGCGCGAGCTCGCCGAGGACGTGCGCCTGGCGAGCTCGAACGCTTCCGGGCCAAGCTCGCGCAGGCTCGATCCCGACACGCGCGATCTCGTCGACGCGATCACGCAGGGGTCTCGTCAACAAGCTGCTGCACGAGCCGACGGTCCGGGTCAAGGACGCGGCGGGCACTCCGCGCGGCGACTACTACGCCGACGCGCTCGCCTCCCTCTTCGATCTCCCGACCGAGCCGACGGTCGAATCCGAGTGATTCGGATCGCGACGCGCGCGCGAGTGCGCTCGCGCGCTGGCAGGCCGAGCGCGTCGGCGCGCTGCTCGGCACGCGACGTCGAGCTACGTGTTCGTCATCGACGACCGGCGATCGCGACCAGACCTCCGAACTGCACACGATCGGCGGCCAGGGCGTGTTCACGAAGGAAGTGCAGCAGGCGGTGCTCGACGGTCACGCCGACATCGCGGTGCACTCGGCCAAGGATCTGCCCGCCGTCGACTCCGCCGGGCCTCGTGCTCGCGTCGATTCCCGAACGCGCCGATCCGCGCGACGCGCTCGTCGGTTCCACGTTCGCAGACTCTCGTTGCCGGTGCGCGGATCGGTACGGGATCGGTGCGGCGCCGCGCCCAGCTCGCGGCCGCCCGGCCCGATCTCGCGTTCGGCCCGCTGCGCGGCAACATCGCGACCCGGCTGCGCAAGCGCGACGAGCTCGGCTACGACGCGGTCGTCGTCGCGTACGCGGCCCTCGAACGCCTCGGCCTCGCCGACGAAGCAACCGAAGTGCTCGACGCGGGCGTGATGCTGCCCGCAGGTCGCGCAAGGCGCGCTCGCGGTCGAGTGTCGGGCCGACGACGCGCGCACGATCGCCGCGACTGCGAGCCATCGACGACTCGATCGCGCACCGGGCGGTCGACGCCGAACGCGCGTTCCTCGCCGAGCTCGGCGGCGGCTGCGACCTCCCGTCGGCGCGCTCGCGCGCGGTCGACGCGCGCGCGGGCACGATCTTCCTCGAGGCGCTGCTCGCGTCGCTCGACGGCCACGTCGTGTTGCGCACGCCGTGTCGCGGGCGACGATCCGGACGACGTCGGCAACACTCGCCGCCCGCGATCTGCTCGACGGCAAGGGCGGCCGGTCGCGCTCGATGGAGGATGTCGGCGTGACGGTGTACCTGGTCGGCGCGGGCCCGGGCGATCCCGGTCTGCTGACGCGCCGCGGCGAGGAGCTGCTGCGCGCGGCCGACGTCGTCGTGTACGACCGGCTCGCGCCGAGCGCGCTCTTGGAGTTGGCGCGCCCCGACGCCGAACTCGTCGACGTCGGCAAGGCGCCCGGCGACGCGCCGATGACGCAGGACCGACGATCAACGCGGTGCTCGTCGCAGCACGGGAAGCGCCGGGCCGCGAGGTCGTGCGGTTGAAGGGCGGCGACCCGTTCGTGTTCGGGCGCGGCGGCGAGGAGGCCGAGGCGTGCATCGACGCCGGGCATGCCGTTCGAGGTCGTGCCCGGCATCACCGAGCGCGATCGCGGCGGCCGCGTACGCCGGGCATCCCGGTGACGCACCGGCGCGTGTCGACGAGCTTCACGGTCGTGACCGGGCACGAGGACCCGACCAAGGGTGGCGAGCGACACCGGCTGGGACGCGCTCGCGCAAGTCGGCGGCACGCTCGTGATCCTCATGGGCGCGGGCCGCATCGAGGAGATCGCCAAGGCGCTGATCGCGGGCGGGCGCGCCGAGAACACGCCCGTCGCGGCGGTGCGCTTCGGCACCCGACCCGATCAGCACACGGTGCGCGCCACGCTCGGCACGATCGCCGGCGATCGGGGTCGAGTCGCCGAGCGCGATCGTCGTCGGCGACGTCGCCGGCCTCGACTTCGGCTGGTTCGAACGGCGGCCGCTGTTCGGCCGGACGGTCGTGGTGACCCGGGCGCGTGAACAGGCCAGCGAGTTGCGCGCCCGGCTCGTGGCGCTCGGCGCGACGGTGCTCGAGATGCCGGCGATCGAGATCGACGCCGCTCGACTTCGACGGTGCCCGACCTCGCGCCGCTTCGACTGGCTCGTGTTCACGTCGGCGAACGGTGTCGACGCCTTCTTCGACCGCGGGCTCGCGCCCGCGGACCTCGACGCCCGCGCGCTCGCGCCCGGTGCGCATCGCCGCGATCGGCCCGGGCACGGCGCCGGCGCTCGCGCGCCGCGGGCTGCGCGGCCGACCTCGTCCCCGAGCGGTTCGTCGCCGAGTCGTTGCTCGACGCGTTCCCCGCCGGGCCGGGCCGGGTGCTGCTCGCCCGGGCCGAGGCCGCGCGCGACGTGCTGCCCGAGGGCCTGGCCGCGAAGGGCTACGACGTCGAGGTGCTGCCCGTGTACCGCACCGCGGCCGCGCGCGCCCGACGCCGACGACGCTCGACCGGCTGCGCGCACGGCGGCGGTCGACGCGATCACGTTCACGTCGTCGTCGACCGTCGACAACTTCTGCGACGCGGCCGGCGGCCCGCTCGCCGGATCCGCAGCCGCACGTCGTCTCGATCGGTCCGGTCACGAGCGCGACGGCGCGGCACCGCGGTCTGCGGGTCGACGTGGAGGCCGATCCGCACACGATCGACGGCCTCGTCGAGGCCCTCGTCGCGCCTGCTGTCCCAGTAGCCTTTCGCCGTGACGTATCCCGAACGCCGGCTGCGCCGACTGCGCCGAACCCCGGCGCTGCGGCGGCTGGTGGCGGAGCATCGCGTCACCGTCGACGACCTCGTCGCGCCCCTCTTCGTGAAGGAAGGCATCGACGCGCCGGAGCCGGTCGAGTCGATGCCCGGCGTCGTGCAGCACACGCAGGAGAGCCTCCGCAAAGAGGTGCGCGCGCTCTGCGACCTCGGCGTGCCGGCCGTCATGTTGTTCGGCGTCCCGGCCGCACAAGGACGCACGCGGAACCCAGGCCGACGCGGCCGACGGTGTCATGCAGGTCGCGCTGCGCAACCTACGCGACGAGGTCGGCGACGCGCTCGTGCTGATGGCCGACGACTGCCTCGACGAGTACACCGACCACGGTCACTGCGGTCTGTCGACGCCACGACGCACGAGGTCGACAACGACGCGACGCTCGAGCGCTACGCCGCGATCGCGATCGCGCAGGCCGAAGCCGGCGCCGACGTGATCGCGCCGAGCGGAATGATGGACGGTCAGGTCGGCGCGATCCGCGCCGCGCTCGACGAGTCCGGGTCACGAGACCACGCCGATCCTCGCCTACGCGGCCAAGTACGCGTCGGCGCTGTACGGACCGTTCCGCGACGCGGCGGAGTGCGCGCCGCAGTTCGGCGATCGGCGCGGCTACCAGATGGATCCCGCGCAACGGGCGCGAGGCGCTCGTCGAGGTCGCGCTCGACGTGGCCGAAGGCGCCGACATGGTGATGATCAAGCCCGCGCTCGCGTACCTCGACGTCATCGCCGACGTCCGCGCCGCGTTCGACGTACCCGTCGCCGCGTACCACGTCAGTGGTGAGTACGCGATGGTCAAAGCCGGCGGCCCAACTCGGTTGGATCGACGGCGACGCGGTCGCGGTCGAGCACCTCGCTCGCGATGAAGCGCGCGGGCGCCGACATGATCCTCACGTACTTCGCGCGCGAGTTCGCCGAGACGCCCTGTCGAGCGAGTCGACGTCAGCGAATCGAGACCGACTGGTTCACGCGCGCGCAGGCCGCGCATCCCGGGTGGCGTCAACTCGCCGGTGCGGGCGTTCGGTTCCGTCGGCGGTGATCCGTTCTTCGTCGCGCGGGCGCTACGGCAGTCGCATCGTCGACACCGACGGTCGCGAATACCTCGACTACGTGCAGTCGTGGGGCGCGTCGATCCTCGGTCACGCGTATCCGAAGGTCGTCGAAGCCGTGCAGCAGCGCCGCGGCCGACGGGACTTCGTACGGCGCGCCGACGCCCGGCGAGGTCGAGCTCGTCGAAGCGATCTGCGCGCGCGTGCCGTCGGTGGAGAAGGCACGGCTCGTGTCGTCGGGTACCGAGGCGGCGATGACCGCGGTGCGCCTGGCGCGCGGCGCGACCGGGCGCGACAAGATCGTGAAGTTCGCGGGCTGCTATCACGGCCATCTCGACGCGCTGCTCGTGCAGGCGGGCAGCGGTGTCGCCACGCTCGGGCCTGCCGGGCTCGGCCGGCGTCACCCCGGGCACCGTCGCCGACACGATCGTCGTTCCGTACAACGACCTCGCCGCGCTCGACGCGGCGCTCGCCGAACACGGTGCGCAGACCGCGGCGATCCTCGTCGAGCCGGTCGCGGCGAACATGGGCCTCGTACCGCCCGCCGCCGGGCTTCCTCGAGGCGCTGCGCGACCGCGCCACGCGCCACGGCGCGCTGCTCGTCTTCGACGAGGTGATCACGGGCTTTCGGGTCGGCGCTCGGGGGCGCGCAGGCGTCGCTACGGCATCACGCCCGACCTCTCGATCTTCGGCAAGGTCATCGGCGGCGGGCTCCCGCTCGCCGCGGTCGGCGGCCGCGCCGACGTCATGGACGAGCTCGCGCCGCTCGGACCGGTGTACCAAGCGGGAACGCTGTCGGGGAATCCGCTCGCGACCGCCGCCGGCCTCGCGGTGCTGGCCGAGCTCGACGACGACGTCGTACGCCGCGCTGGAGCGCACCGCCGAGCGGCTCGAGGACGGGCCTGCGCGACGCGTTCGCCGACTGCCGGCGTCGCCGCCCAGGTCACGCGGGCGTTCACGCTCGTCGGGTTCTTCTTCGCCGACGACGCCGGTCACCGACTACGACGGCCGCCCGCGCCGCCGATCACGCGCGCTACGCGCGGGTGTTCCATGCGCTGCTCGACCAGGGCGTGTACTTCGCGCCGAGCGGCTACGAGACGCTCTTCCCGAGCCTGGCGCACACCGACGCCGACGATCGACGCGACCGATCGCGGCCGCGGCTCTGTCATAGCGCTTCGCGGGTCGAGTCTGAGCTCGCTGACGCTCCTACTTCTTGTTGCGGTCTTCGCGCTTTTGGCGGATGCGGTCCATGTAGAAGAGCGAGCCGGCGAACAAGAACACCATGATCGAGAACGCGATGAAGGCCGCGCCGCCGTCCTTGCTCGCGTCGATCAGTTGTTGGGCGATGATCATCGTGGCGCCTCTCTACTCGCTCGTCGCCGTCGGAACGGGTCAGCTGAGCGCGGCACGCTTGCGGGCCCGCTCGTCCTTCTCCCACCAGTGCAGACCCGAGGAGGGACAGCCCGAAGAACATCAGCGAGAACAGCCAGTAGAACACCACCGGCTTGCGGACCGATCCGTAGTCGTAGTTCGAGGATCGCGAAGTGGGTGGGCTTCAGCGGATCGCAGACCGGGTTGCCGGCGCTGTCGGTGACCGGCGAGCCGTTCTCGTCGAGTCGGGCGAGGCAGAGCTCGACGGCGGCGTAGCGGGTGCGGTGCCAGAAGAAGTTCTTGGTCTTGTCGATGTACTGGTACGAACGTCGATCCCGGGAACGTGAGCAGGTAGTCGGTCGACGACGCGATGCCGAGCGTGGCGAACGGCTGGGGCGGCGGTCGACTGCCCCGCGACCGGGGCGGCGGCGACGATGGCGGCGTCGATGGCCGGCTTCACCTGGTTCACGCAGGTCGGTGCCACCTGCCGTTCCCTTGGTCGGGCAGCTCGCGCACCGCGGCGATCTTCGAATGCGGCGACGTGATCGGGACGACTTCGACGACCTTCCAACTCGCGGAGTTGCCGTGCGGAGGGTCGAGGTCGCTGTTACCGGTCGCGCTGCCGGGCGTGGTGAGCCAGAGCGTGGTGAGCAACACCAGGAAGCCGGTGAGGCCGGCCGCGGCGACGAGGAATCCGAGGCGGGCACCGAGGTTGGTGCCGAGCAGCAGGTACGTCGAACCGCAGAACAGTCCGACGGCGCAGAGCACGGTGAGGACACCGATGATCGTCGGGTTCCAGAGGTTGGCCGGTGCCGCCTTCGGCCGAGCAGGTGCAGAGACAGCCACGGTCACCCCTTCGCCTTGGCGACGGTCGTGGTCGTGGTGGTGGCGGCGTCTGCGGACCGACGCCGTTACCGGGCTGAGTGTCGCAGACCGGTGTGACGCCGGTGTAGGTCGGTCGACTCCATGCAGTAGCGCTCGTAGTAGACGATCTGCTTGATCTGAGTCGGCGGTGAGCATGGCGCCGAGGATGCGGCGCGGCGGCGGTGGCGTACCTGATCGAAGCCGGGCATCTTGCCCGGAGCCGAGACCGCCGTTGCCGTACGGCCTTGAACGGCGCCGAGCCGTTGCTCACGAAGTCGACCTGGGCCGCGAATCCGCCGTCTGCGTCGGTCACCGAAGCGGCGGATGACGCCGCCGTCGCGGAGGTTGAAGCCGATACCGCCGCCGGTGCCGCCGCCGCCGCCGGACAGGCCGAGGATGTTGACGCTGTCGCGGTGTTGTTCACGGAGTCGGGCGGGATCGTCGGGTCGAAGATCGACCAGCCTTCGGTGTGACAGCGCGCGCAGTTCAGCTCGAACAGCAGCTGGCCGTCGGTGACGTTGGCGCGCTGCGGCCTTCCATTTCGTCGACCAGTCGACGTTCGCCTGGTCGGTCTTCACCGTCGTCAGTCGCGGTGAGGTAGTCGCCGCACGCCACCGCCTGTTTGAGCGCGTCGCCCGGTCGAGCGGGGTCGCGTTGTCGTCGGCGGTGTCTCTGCGATGTCGGTGCACTGCGTCGTGAGCGCGGCGTCGGACGCGTCCGGGATGCCCAAGCGCCTTCTGCGGCCGCGGTGCGTCTTGGCCGTCGAGATCCGTCTTCGCCGCGGTCAGCGCGATCCTTGGCGTTGGCCAGCTCGATCCCCGGGCACGTCATGTACTCGGGGCACGATCGCGCTCGGATCGTCGGACTCGCGCCGCCGTGAGCGCGTCGCGTCTCCTGGGCCTGCGACTGCTGCGGGCGTGAGCTGGATCGACTCGATGTACTGCACGAGGTCGGCGATCGACTGATCGTTCTTGGGTCCGCCGCCGACGACACCCCATGGTTGCATCGGGGTGCCCGGCCGGCCGTACGTGATGATGTCGGTGAGGTCGCAGATCGGTGTTCGGTTGTCGGCGCGACTGACTGAGGCAGTCGGTGTCCTCTTCGAAGCGCAGCGCCTCGGTGTTGAGCGGCGGCACCTTCCAGTTGACCTTCTGCGCCGTTGACCGTGGTGGATGCGACGCCGCCGACACCCTTTTGGCCGTGGCAGTTCGCGCACTGCAGCGACGTTGCCGCGTTGTACGTCGGGGCTCGCCGAGTTCGCGAAGAGCACCGCGCCGCGGGCGACGGCGTTCTTGTCGAAGTAGTTGACCGACTGGTGCTGCCGGGTGGGCTCGCGCAACCAGTAGATCGGCAGCGCGATCGCGAAGATGGCCGCGAAGATCAGCGCCCAACCCTGTACGCGCTCGAGCCGACGGCTCTCGAGGTCTTCGTCGTCGAAGAACGGCGTGAGGTTCGCGGGGGTCTTCTCTTCGCTCTGGCCGCCGTCTTCGGCGACAGCACCGAGCGCACCACGTAGATGATCAACGCGCCGAACGCGATGAAGTTGATCCAGATCAGCCAGTGGCGAAGATCGTTCTTCCAGATGGCGGCGATCACGAACGGTTGCCTTTCGCATGCGGTTCGGGTGCTGCGAACAGGCGTGCGATGTAGTCGAGTGCGCTACACGCACAAGGGGCCCTCGGCGTTCTGGCCGGTCGTGTTGGTGCCGATCGGCGGCCCGAGGAAGATGTTGCCGGTGTCGACGACGATGCTGCCGTCGCCCGACTGCGATCGCGTAGAAGCGGTCGAGACCACGCGGCGCGGGGCCGGCCTTCTTCTCGCCGACCCGGTTGTACTTCGAACCGTGGCACGGGCACTCGAACCACTGCGACGTCTGGCAGAACGGCACGCGACATCCGAGGTGCACGCAGCGCTGGTACAGCGCCACGATGCCCGAGCGTCCGACATGTCGGTGTAGATCGCGGGCTTGTAGACCTTCTTGGCCTGCGCGAGCGCGGCCGGGTCGTCCTTCGGGTAGCGCACGACGTAGGCGCGGGCCTGTGCCGCGTAGAACGGCTTCTGCTGCGCGTCGATGGCGGCGAGGATGTCGGCGCAGCTTGCCGATGTTGACGGTGCCGCCGAATCCGCCGAGACCCTGCAACGGCCAGAGGAAGCCGAGCATCGCGGCGCCGAATCCGGCGAGGCCGAAGCCGATCGCGATGAGGATGCCGCGGTTGAGGAACTGACGCCGGTTGACGCCGATCTCTTCCTCGTCGACGGGCTCGTACTCGACGACCTCGCCGCGACGCCGGCGGACGAGAGCCGCCGAACGACGGAGCGCGCGGGTCTCGTCGGAGCGCTCGCGGCCCGTTGCTTCGAGCTCGGTCGACGCGTGGACCGCGCCGTCGGCGGCCACGACCGTCGAACGCCGTCGTCGCGCTTGCGCGTCTCCCGCGACAGCGTGCCCGTCGATGCGGCGCGGGCGCGGCCCGCGAGCATCACCACCGAGACGGCGGCGACGACCAGGATCAGGATGATGACGATCGGGACGAGCACCGATGAGCTCCTACAACTCGAAGAAGATGCCCTTGTTCCAGGGGAAGACGAAGTTGAAGCCTTCGCCCCGGAAGAACGAACCGATGATCACGAGCACGGCCCACATCATCAAGAACATCGTCAGCATGATGATCGCGAACTTGCGATCGTCGGGCTTGTTCGACGGGTTCTTGTCGACGTACGGCGTGATTGCGAGCACGCCGAGCGCCACGCCCGGAATGGTCACACCGGCGACCATGGGGTGGAACATCTTCAGCAGCTCTTGCAGACCGAGGAAGTACCACGGCGCCTTCGACGGGTTCGGCGTCTGCGTTCACGTCGGCCAGACCGAGCAGCGGCGCCTTCACCAACGCCGAGAAGATCGTGATGAACGCCGTGAGCGACAGGATCGACGCGAACTCGATCGCGAGCAGGTGCGGCCAGACGTGCACCTTGTCCTGCGCCTCGGCGCGGGCCTGCTGGATCGAACCGCGACTTGACGACGGTCAGGAGTCGTTGCGTGTGACCGCCGGGACCGCTGCTCGTCGGCGCGGGCGCGGCCACCGCGGTTGCCGCGGCGGCTGCGTGCCGACCACCGCCGCCGGCCGCCGCAGCTTCGCCGCCGCCGCCGCCGGCGAGCGCGGCCTTGCGCTTGCGGGAACGCTCGAGCAGGTGCGCGGGGATGCCGCCCTTGTCCTCGGTGATCGCGTCGCCGTCGCCCGCCGCCGCTGCCGGACGCGGCTCGCCGCCGGGCGCGGCTTCTTCGGCGCCGACCTCGGCCGCGGCTTCGGGCGCGTCGGCAGTCGGTTCGACCGCTTCTTCGCCCTCGACCGGAAGACCCAGCGCCTTGCGGCGCTCCTGGCTTCGCTTGAGGAGATGTTCGGGTACGTCTGCCATGTGAGTGTTCCTCCCCTCGACCTAGAGGGGTCCGGAGATCCCGCCGTCCTTGCGGACGCGCCAGAAGTGGACAGCCATGAAGATCACGATGACGAACGGCAACATCAAGACGTGCAGTACGTACCATCGGAGCAGCGTCTCGCTGCCGATCTCCTTGCTCCCGAGCAGCACGTACTTCACCTGCGGTCCGAACACCGGCGTGTAGCCCATCATGTTCGTGCCGACGGTGACGGCCCAGAGCGACAGCTGGTCCCAGGGCAACAGGTAGCCGGTGAACGAGAGCAGCAGCGTGAGCGTCAACAAGATGATGCCGATCACCCAGTTGAACTCACGCGGCGACTTGTAGGCGCCGTGGTAGAAGACGCGCGCCATGTGCAGGAACACCGACAGCACCATGAGGTGCGCGGCCCATCGATGCATGTTGCGCACAAGCGAACCGAACGTGACCGCCGTCTCCAGCGCCTGCACGTTCGCGTAGGCCTCGGTGACCGTCGGCCGGTAGAAGAACATCAAGAAGATGCCGGTGACGGTCAACAGGATGAACAAGAAGAACGACAGGCCGCCGAGGCACAGCGTGTACGAGACCTTCACCGCGTGCCGCTTCACCTTCACCGGGTGAAGGTGGTACAGCACGTTGTTCATGATCACGTAGGAACGGTTGCGGGGGCTGTCGGTGTAGCCCTTGCGATAGATCGAACCCGGGTCGGAAGATCGAGTTCCAAGCTTGCGAGCTGCGCGTCTTGTCGCCGACTTCGGCGAGCCGCTCCGCCATCTTGGGCCGATGACCGTTTCCGTTGGTTGTGGCCACGAACGATTTCTCCTCTTACCCGCTCTTAGAAGCGGACGCCGTAGGCGTAGCCGTGTCGGTTGGTGCGGGTGTTGGGGTCGCCGTCGCGCCATTGGTCGGTGACTTTGCCCAAGACGATGACGCCGGTGGGGCAGCGGTCGACGCAGAGTGCGCAGCGGGTGCAGACGTCTTCGTCGACGACGAAGAAGACGTGGTCTTTGGGGTCGTCGCCGGGTTGGTCGGCGTTGACGGCTTCGTCGATGGCGGTGGTGGAGAGCATGTGGATGCATTTCCACGGGCAGATGTCGACGCAGCCTTCGCAGAGGATGCATTCGGCTTGGTCGATGTGGAGGAACTGCTTGGGCTTGACGGCTTGGGTGAGCCATTTGGGGTCGACTTCTTGCAGCACGTACGACGTCGAGAACTCCGGCATCGGCGGATTCGCATCGTTGCGGGCCACGCTACGACTCGCTCGTCGTGACGGGACGGCCGTACGCGCGAGGTGCGCTTGTCGCGGCGCAGGCGCGAGAAGATCGTGCCGCCGGTGATCGGGCCGTCGACTCGGTCTCGGCGATCTCGGCGCCCTCGGCCGCGGGCTCGGCAACCTTGCGCTTCTGCCAGGCCGCGAAGAAGCTTGATGTTCGATGCCGAGCACGACCACGTAGATCACCGCCGCGCCGATGTCGATCGGCTTGTCGCGTGTGATCGCGAACGGAAGGATGCGGTTCTTGTGCAAGAGGAACGACGCGCTGTCGAAGTTCAGGTACGAGTTGCCGAACGTCAGCCACTCGTGCGGGATCACGCCGTAACCGAGCGCGAACATGAACCACACGAACATCGCGCCGAGCACGTCTGCGCCCACGTCGTGGGCTCGGTCGACTTCGGCGTTCGGATGACCAACGACCAGCCGCGATGCACCCGATCAGCGAAAGCACGATCGCGTAGATCAGCCGGGCCGCTTTGCGCAGCCACGGGACGTGCAACGCCAAGAACGTCCGCGGCAGCAGGTTGGGAATGTGCACCGCGAGGAGGTGCCACACGTTCATGTCGCGCATGCTCCCCGGCGCTCCTTTTCACGTCGGCCGTGTTGCTCTTGCTACCACGCTAGAGGCGGCTGCGGCACATTGTGCGTCAAGGCGACATCACGCTTCGTTTTCGACCCTCCGAGCATGTGATCATGTGCTCGTGAACGCGCGTGACCCGGAGGACTTTTCCCGTCGGACTCCCGACGATTCTCCCCGTGATTCCGCGGGCGATTTCGACGTGCTGGTCGTCGGCGCCGGACCATCGGGCGCGGCCGCCGCGTATTGGCTCGCGACGCGTGGTCATCGGGTCCTCGCGATCGAGAAGAAGCACTTTCCGCGCGAGAAGACCTGCGGCGACGGGCTCACGCCGCGCGCCGTGCGGCAGCTGCACGACATGGGCCTGGCCGATCGCCTCGCAGGGCTTCCAGCGCTTCGACGGGCTGCGTTCGATCGCGCACGGGGTCACCCTCGAGCTCGCCTGGCCCGAGCACCCGGACTTCCCGCCGTACGGATATGTGGTCCGGCGCCGCGAGCTCGACGAGATGGTCGCCGAGCAGGCGGTGAAGGCCGGCGCGACCATCTGGCAGGGCGCCGAGGCCATCGCGCCGGTCGTCGACGGGGGTCTGCTCGCCGGCGCGATGGTGCGCGACAAGGACTCCGGCCGAGGTCGTGCCGGTCCGGGCCCGCTACGTCGTGGTCGCCGACGGCGCCAACTCCCGCTTCGGCCGGGCCCTGGGCACGGCCCGGGACCGGTCGCTTCCCGCTGGGCATGGCGATTCGGGGCTATTTCACGAGCCCGCTCCACGACGAGCCCTGGATCGAGAGCCACCTCGACATCCGCGACCGTGATGGTAACCATTTGCCCGGGTATGGGTGGATATTTCCGGTAGGTGACGGCACGGTCAACGTCGGGGTCGGGCTGCTCTCGACCTTCCAGGGCTGGAAGCACGTCAACACGTCGCACCTGATGGAGGCGTTCTGCGAGACCGCGCCCGACCGCTGGGGCCTCTCGCCCGAGACGGCCACCGGCGCCCCGACCGGCGGCCGCCTGCCCACCGGCGGATCGGTGACCCCCCGGGTCGGGCCCACGTTCGTGGTCGCGGGCGACGCGGCCGGGTTCGTGAACCCGTTCAACGGCGAGGGCATCTCGGTCGCCTACGAGACCGGCCGGCTGGCGGCCGACGCCGTCGATCTGGCCCTGACCTCGGGCGACGGGCTCGCGCTGCAGACCTACGACACGCGGCTCGAGGAGGTCTACGGCCTCTACTTCAAGATGGCGCGGCTCTTCGTCCACGCGATCGGCAACCCCGCCGTGATGCGCGAGCTCACCCGGGTCGGGATGCAGAGCCGCACCCTCATGGAGTGGGTGCTGCGGATCATGGCGAACCTGTTGCGCCCCGACGAGATCGGCCCGGCCGAGGCCGTCGTACCGCACGCTCGCCGTCGCTGGTCCGGGCCTGGCGCCCGCCGTCATGACGCTGGTCATCGCGCACCGCACCTGCGACCGCGGGACGCGCAGGAGAACTCGCTCGACGGCATCGCCGTCGGCGGGCCGGTCTCGGCGCCGACGTCGTCGAGGTCGACGCCCGCCGCAGCCGCGACGGAACCGTCGTCTTGTTGCACGATCCACTGCTCCTGCGGGTGCAGCACGTGCCGCTGCCGGTGCAGCTGGGTCAACGACCGCCGGCTCGAGCGCCTCGGCGTCCCGACTCTCGCCGACGCGCTCGAGGTCGCGGCCGAGAACGGGCGTGCGGCTCGCGATCGACACCAAGGACACGGGCGCGGCCGACGCGGTGCTCGAGTGCGGTGCGCGCGGCGGGTGCTGATCGACCAGGTGCTGCTCTGGTCGCAGCACATGCCGTGGTGCGTACGTATGTGCGGGCGTTGCCCGACGCCGAGGTCGCGCTGCTGCGCGACACCTTCGACACCGAGCGGTCACGACCGCCTGCTCGCCGACGCCGCCGCGATCGGCGCGCGGGCGGTCTCCGCGCACCAGGACGTCGTGACCCCGGCGTTCATCGCCGGCGCCGCCGAGCGCGGACTCGCCGTCTACTGCTGGTACCAGCAGCCTCGAGGTGCAGACAGCGCCCGGCTGGCCGAGGTGGCCGCGGCCGGCCTCGCCGGTGTCGTCACCGACTGGCCCGCCGCTGCCCGCGAAGTACTTGCGGTACCGCCGGACTAACGTTTTGTCACACGAGTCCGCCGGATCGAGGGAGCCAGACATCATGTGCGCTCAGTGTGTGAGCAAGGCCGACGTCATCGTCGGGAGCATCGGGTTCGCGGCGTTCCTGTTCAAGGGGCCGTGTGAGGATGCGCTCGATCGCCATGGGTCTCATCCCCGAGCCGCACCCGCTCGCGGTCGGGATGCGCACGGTCAACTTCCTGCGCGACCTCGACCTCGACCCGGCGCCGATCCTCGGCGACGACGTCGTCGAAGCCGTCGACCAGGTGCTCGCGTTCCCGCGTCAGGTCGTCTTCCGGCGCACGTTCCGCCAGGCGATCGCTTTGATGCTGCCGCTCTCCATCCGTTCCCAGAGAGTGTTCGCGACGAAGTAGACGACGCCCAGCAGGATCAGCGCCATCGGGAGCACGACCCACGGCGTGACCTGCGGCAACGTGACGTGCTGGACCCACCACGGTCCGGTCCACGACAGGTCCCACGGGTAGCCGTTGTGCTTGACGCCGTTGATGATCGGCTTCGCGACCATGTGCGCCCAGGTGGTCCACGCGATCATCGCGGCACACGCCGTAGAAGAAGACGCCGCGGTACAGGGCGAGCAGGCCGCGCTCGTCGAGCCACTGGCCGAGCCACGACCACACGTGCGGGTCGGCGGGCACGACCTTCGTCCGCCAGAACTCCTTGGTCAGCACGCGCCACGACCCGAGCACCACGACGAAGAACCAGAACAGGTCCATCACGAAGCCGAGGCTGCTGTAGTACGCGGCCGCGTCGAGGTACTTGCCGCCCTTGACCGTGGCCGCGTACGCCCAGGTGTGCAGGCTCCAGTTCAGGGTCGAGAACGGGAACAGCAGCATCGTGCCGATGCTGTCGTTCACGTCGGTGAGCACGTGCGCGGCGAACCCGAGCAGGAACCCGATCGTCCAGGCCCGGTTGTGCTTCCAGGCCCAGATGCCGAGGCAGACGAGCGCTCCGAAGAAGAGCGTGTGGCTGATGCCCATGCCGGGCCAGCCGCGGTGCCACTGGTACGGCTTCGCCGCGCCGTAGTGGTGGCCGTTGTAGTTGAAGCCGTAGACCCAGAACTTGGCGAGGAAGTCGGGGGTGAAGTCGCCGAAGAAGATCGCGAACCAGCTGATCTGGCCCGATCATCTTCTTCGGGAGGTGCGCCTCGACCGCGTAGACCTCGAACTGGTGCGCCGCCCAACTCATGCGCGTGTCCGGTCATGCCGGGTCCCGGGACGGGCCGCGGCGGGGCTTGATCGGCTGGCGGCGGATCAGCTTCCACAGCGACGGGCAGGCCCCACACCCACGCGACCAGCCAGAACGGTCCGACGATCCAGTCGAGCAACCACTTGTTGTAGATCGACAACGGGATGTACGTGAGCACGCGGCTGACGTACAAGAAGAAGTCGATGTACTTCGGCTTCGCCTGCGCCTCGGGTGAATTCCCGGGCGAATTTTCCGGTGCCCCGGGCAACGGGAGCGGCGCGGGACGCGACGGCTCGCTCATCGCGGGCGCACGCTAGTGCAGACGCTTCGCTCCTACGGGGGCGCCGTCGGGTAGCGTCGGAAGCGATGGCCGACTATCTCCCGATCCTCATCATGGCCGGGCTCGTCGTCGCGTTCGTGCATGCTCTCGTTCATCGCGTCGCAACTGCTCGCGCCGCAGCGTCCGAACTCGGCGAAGCAGGCTCCGTACGAGTGCGGCATCGTGCCCGAGCAAGAACCGGCGGAGCGCTTTCCGGTCAAGTTCTACCTGGTCGCGATGAGCTTCATCGTGCTCGATGTCGAGATCGTCTTCCTGTATCCGTTCGCGGTCGTGTTCCGCGGTCTCGGTGCGTTCGGTCTGTTCGCGATGGCCACCTTCGTGCTCGCGTTGCTCGTCCCGTTCGCGTACCTGCTGTCGGTCGGCGCGCTCGACTGGGGACCGGTCAAAGACGTGTTGCAACGCATGCCCGGGCCGCTGTTGCGCACCGGCGACGCGATGTACGACCCGAGTGAAGCTCGGCGACGGCCGAGCCGAGATCGAGGCGGCCTGATGGGTCTCGACCAGATCCCGCACAACTTCGCCACCGCGCGGCTCGAAGACGTCGTGCGTTGGGGTCGGCGCAACTCGGTGTTCCCGGCCACGTTCGGTCTCGCGTGTTGCGCGATCGAGATGATGGCAACCGGCGCCGCGCACTACGACCTCGCCCGCTTCGGCATGGAGGTGTTCCGCGCGAGCCCGCGCCAAGCCGACCTCATGATCGTCGCGGGCCGCGTGTCGCAGAAGATGGCGCCGGTGCTCCGCCAGGTCTACGACCAGATGGTCGAGCCGAAGTGGGTCATCTCGATGGGCGTGTGCGCCAGCAGCGGCGGCATGTTCAACAACTACGCGATCGTGCAGGGCGTCGACCAGATCGTTCCGGTCGACGTGTACGTGCCCGGGTGCCCGCCCGGGCCCGGAAACGCTGATGCACGGCATCTTGACGTCTGCACGAGCAGATCCGTACAGGTGAATTGCTGCGCCGGCGGGAAGCGTCGCCGACCGGCGGCGCGGGGATCGATCTCGGCCGCGAGCCCGTCGGGCTCACGACCTTCCTGACCACTCGACACTGACAGCGACTCGGTAAAGGCAACGGGAATGGCGGACGACACCGCTCGTGAAGAAGATCACGAGCCCGCGGAGAACGACGACGAACCCGCGGCGCGCCGATCCGATGAGGTCGCGGCCGCGGTCGTCGCGCGCTTCGCCGGTTCGGTGTTCGTCTCGAGCCACGGCCAGCCGGTCGTGTACGTCGACCGCGCCGTCATGGCCGACGTCGCCGCGCATGCTGCGCGACGAGGAGCAGTTCACGATGCTCATCGACACGGTGGTCGTCGATCATCTGCTCGACGGCTCGCGCATCTCGCGTATCCCGGCGTCACGCCGGAGCGCTTCGAGGTCGTCGTCAACTTCTTGTCGCACACGCGCAATCGCCGCATCCGCATCATCTGCGAGGTGCCGGCATCCGATCCGACGGTTCCGTCGCTCACGCCGATCTATCCCGGCGCGAACTTTCCCGAGCGCGAGTCGTTCGACCTCTTCGGGATCACCTTCGAGGGCCATCCCGACCTCACGCGCATCCTCATGCCCGACGACTGGCACGGTCACCCGCTGCGCAAGGACGACGCCGCGGCGCGTGTGCCCGTCACGTTCAAGGGCGACCCGAGCCCGCGATGACCGACGCCATCGATCAAGCGAAGAAGAGCGCCTCGAGCGCCAGACCGACGAAGGCGCGCAGCAACTGCGCCCGCGCACGCGCGAGGTGGTGATCGCGGGCGGCGGCATGTGGCCCGAGGACGAGCTCGGCGACACGATGATCATCAACATGGGTCCGCAGCACCCGTCGACGCACGGCGTGTTGCGGCTCATGATGGAGCTCGACGGCGAAGACGTGCTGCAGATCAAGCCCGTCATCGGTTACCTCCACACCGGCATGGAGAAGACCGGCGAAGAGCTCACGTACGTGCAGGGCACGACCAACGTGACCCGCATGGACTACGCGTCGAACTTCGCCAACGAGCTCGTCTACTCGATGGCGGTCGAGCGGCTGCTCGACGTCGAGGTGCCCGAGCGCGCCACGTGGATCCGCATGATGATGTGCGAGCTGTCGCGCATCGCGTCGCACCTCTTGTTCCAGGCCACGAACGGCATGGACATGGGCGCGGTCTCGATGCTGCTCTACGGCTGGCGCGAGCGCGAAGAAGTGCTGCGCGTCTTCGAGATGGTCACCGGGCTGCGGATGAACTGCAACTACATCCGGCCCGGCGGCGTCGCGGCCGATCTGCCCGACGGTTGGCAGCAGCGCATCCTCGACGTGTGCGAGCTCGTCGAAGAGGGCGTCTCCGACTACGACGAGATGCTCACCCAGAACCCGATCTGGCTGGAGCGCACCGTCGGCCTCGGCGTCGATCACGACCGAGGAGTGCCTCGAGCTCAGCATCACCGGCCCGATCCTGCGCTCGACCGGCTTCGCCTGGGACCTGCGCAAGGCGCAGCCGTACCTCGCCTACGACCAGGTCGAGTTCGACACGATCTACACCGCGCAACGGCGACGTCTTCGACCGCTACCGGATCCGCCTGTTCGAGATCCTCGAGTCGATCAAGATCGTGCGCCAGTGCGTCGAGAAGATGCCGGCCGGCGACTTCCGCGTCCAGGACAAGAAGCTGACCCCGCCGCCGCGGGCGCGCATCGACGAGTCGATGGAAGCGCTCATCCACCACTTCAAGCTCTTCACCGAGGGCTTCAAGGTTCCGGCGGGCGAGACGTACGTCGCGATCGAGTCGCCGCGCGGCGAGATCGGTTGCTACATGGTGAGCGACGGATCGAGTAAGCCGGTGCGCATGCACATCCGGGGCCCGTCGTTCTACAACCTGCAGTCGATCGGCCCGATGGGCTCCGACAGCCTGGTTGCCGACGCGGTCGCGATCGTGTCGAGCATCGACCCGATCTTGGGCGAGGTGGACCGGTGAGCTTCTTCGACGAGACGCATCTCGCGCAGGCGCGAGAGATCCTCGCGCGCTACCCGCGCGCGAAGTCGGCGATCCTGCCGCTCGCGCACCTCGCGCAGGACCAGAACGGTTGGCTCTCGCCCGAGGCGATGGAGCAGATCGCCGAGCTCACCGGCACCACCGCGGCCGACGTGCTCGGCACGTGTTCCTTCTACACGATGTTCAAGCGCCGGCCGTGCGGCAAGCTCGTCGTGTCGGTGTGCACGAACGTCACGTGTCTCGTCACCGGCGGGCCCGAAGTGCTCGACCATCTCGAGGAGCGTTACGCGTCGGAGCCCGACGTCACGGTCGAAGAGGTCGAGTGCCTCGCCGCGTGCGGCGGCGCGCCCGCGCTGCAGGTGAACTACGAGTTCCACGAGCACGTGTCGCCGAGCCTCCGCGGAGGAGATCGTCGAGTAGTACAAGTCGGGCGCGCGCCGGGCGCGCACGGTTTCGGGAGCTCCCGTTGCCTGACGCGGGCTGGCGTCGAGCGTGACCGAGACGCGGATCGTCACCAAGCGGTTGCGCGATCGTCCCGACGACTCGTGGACGATCGACGGCGCGCTCGCGTCGGGCGCGTACGAGTCGCTGCGCGCGGTGCTGGCCAAGGGCGACGCGGCCGACGTGCAGGAACAGGTGAAGCTCGTCGGGTCTGCGCGGCCGCGGCGGCGCGGGCTTCCCGACCGCGCAGAAGTGGTCGTTCCTGCCGCCCGACTCGTTCCCGCGCTACCTCGTGGTCAACGCCGACGAAGGCGAGCCGTCCACGTTCAAGGATCGGATGCTCCTCGAGCGCGATCCGCACCAGCTGGTCGAGGGCATCACGATCGCGTCGTACTCGGTGCAGTGCAACATCGCGTACGTCTACGTGCGCGGCGAGTTCGCACTCGGTTACGAACGGCTCACCGCGCGCCATCGACGACGCCCGCGCCAAGGGCTTCCTCGGCAAGAACATCCTCGGTTCCGGTTTCGACTGCGACATCGTCGTGCACCGCGGCGCGGGCGCGTACATCTGCGGCGAGGAAACCGCGCTGCTCGAATCGCTCGAGGGCGAGCGAGGCATGCCGCGCATCCGGCCGCCGTTCCCCGCGATCGAGGGCCTCTACGCGAAGCCCACCGTCGTGAACAACGTCGAGACGTTGTCGACCGTGCCGCACATCATGCGGATGGGTGGCGAGGAGTACGCCAAGCTCGGCGTCAATCGCTCGACCGGTACGCGCATCTTCTCGGTGTCGGGTCACGTGAACAAGCCCGGCAACTACGAGGTCGAGCTCGGCATGACGTTCCGCGACCTGATCTACGGGCTCGCGGGCGGCATCCGCGAGAACCGCAAGATCAAGTTCTTCATCCCCGGTGGCGCGTCGTCGCAGTGGCTCATCGGCGGCGACGAGCACCTCGATGCGCCGCTCGACATGGACTTCGTGCAGCAGACGTTCGGCGTCATGCTCGGTTCCGGCGCGGTCATGGTGTTCGACGAGACCGTCGACCCGGTGCTCGTCGCGTGGCGCCTCGCCAAGTTCTTCGCGCACGAGTCGTGCGGCAAGTGCACGCCGTGCCGGGAAGGCACGGGCTGGATCGAGAAGGTGCTCTACCGCATGTCGCACGGCGCGGGTCGGCCCGAAGACCTCGATCTGCTGGTCTCGGTCGGCGGCAACATCTCGCCCGGCGTCGTCGAACGCGCCGTTCGTGCAGACCACCATCTGCCCGCTCGGTCCGTCGGCGGTCAGCTGCATCGCCAGCATCAACAAGTTCTTCCGCGACGAGGTGCTCGAGCGCCTGCGCAGTGCGGACGAAGCGGAGCGCAGCGGAGCCCGAGGGAGCCGTACGAACGACCGGAGTGCACGCGTGACCACGACCGAATCCGAAGCACCCGAAGCGAAGAAGACCACCGTCGACGGTCACGGTCGACGGCGTCACGTTCGAAGCGCAACCCGGCGAGCTGTTGATCAAGGCCGCGCAGGACAACGGCATCTACATCCCGCGCTTCTGCTGGCACGAGCGCATGAAGCCCGTCGGCATGTGCCGCATGTGCCTGGTCGAGATCGAAGGTGGCCGCGGCTACCCGCCCGCGTGCACCACGCCCGTCGCCGACGGCATGGTCGTGCACTCCCAGAACGACGCGGTCAAGCAGATCCAAGACGGCGTGCTGGAGTTCCTGCTCATCAACCACCCGCTCGACTGCCCGGTCTGCGACCGCGGCGGCGAGTGCCCGCTCCAGGACCAGACGCTCGCGTTCGGTCCGGGCGAGTCGCGGTTCGTCGAGGAGAAGCGCCACTTCCCCAAGCCGATCCCGCTGAGCGAGCTGGTGCTGCTCGACCGCGAGCGCTGCATCCAGTGCGCGCGCTGCATCCGCTTCGCCGACGAGATCGCGGGCGACACGCTGATCGACTTCATCGACCGCGGCGATCGCATGCAGGTCCTGAACTTCGAAGAGCAGCCGTTCGACTCGTACTTCTCGGGCAACACGGTGCAGATCTGCCCGGTCGGCGCGCTGACCGCGAGTCAGTACCGCTTCCGGGCCCGGCCCTGGGACCTCTCGACGGTCGAGACCTCGTGCACCACGTGTTCGGTGCAGTGCCGGGGTGCGGTGCAGTCGTCGTCGAACCGCTTGGTGCGGCTTGCTCGGCGTCGACTCCGAGCCCGTGAACCACGGCTGGCTCTGCGACAAGGGTCGTTACGGTCTCGAGTGGATCCACTCCGATCGCCGCGTGCTCGAGCCGCAGGTGCGCGACGGCGGCACGCGCCGCGAGGTGTCGTGGCCCGACGCGCTCGACCGCGCCGCCGACGCGATCGAGAAGGCCAAGGACCTGCACGGCGCCGGGTCGATCGCGGTCCTCGGCGGCGCGCGCGGCACCAACGAAGACGCGTACGTGTGGTCGGTGCTCGCCAAGGGCGTCATCGGGACCGACAACGTCGACGCGCAGCTCGGCGACGGTCTGCCCGCCGACTTCGTGCTCGGCATGGACCGCGCCGAGATCGCCGACCTCGATTCGCGCGAGCGCGATCGTCGTCCTCGATCACGACCTGCGCGATCAGGTGCCGGTGCTGTTCCTGCGCCTGCGCCGGGCGGTGCTCGAGCTCGGTGTCCCGCTCGTCGACCTCGCGCCCGTCGCGCACGCGCTGTCGCCGCACGCGGCCGTCGGTCGTCGCGCACCGTTCCCGGCGAACCGCTCGCCGCGACCGTGCACGACGAGATCACGCGGGTGACCGACGGGCCGCACCGGCCCGGTCGTCGTCGTCGTCGGGCGCGGCAACCTCGCGGCATCGGCCGAGTCGGTCGTCGGCGCGGCCGCCGAGCTCGCCCGGCGTGCACGACGTGCTCTTCCTCTCGGCGCTGCGGCGCGGCAACGTGCACGGCGCGCTCGACGCCGGACTCGCGCCCGGGTTCCTGCCCGGCCGCGTCACGCTCGACGACGGTCGCGATTGGTTCACCGAGCGCTGGGGTGCGGTCCCGGCCGAGCGCGGCCTCGACGCCGAAGGGATCCTGCGCGCCGCGGCCGACGGCAAGATCCGCGTGCTCGTGCTCGCTCGGCGCCGATCCCGATCAGCGACTTCCCCGACGCCACGCTCGCGCGCCGCGCGCTCGACGCGGTCGACACGATCATCGTGGTCGACGGCTTCGACTCCGAGTCGACGGCCCGCGCCGACGTGTTCCTGCCCTGCCACGCTCGTGGGGCGAGAAGGCGGGCACGGTCACCAACCTCGAAGGCCGGGTGCAACGCGTCGGGCGCAAGGTCGCGCCCGAAGGCACCGCCATGGACGACTGGCGGATCGCGGCCGAGCTCGCGCTCCGCCTCGGCCGCGACCTCGACCTCGCGACCGTCGACGAGGTCACCGAACGAGATCGCCGCGTCGCGCCCGCGTTCGCCGGCGTGACGCGCCGAGTCGATGAAGAGCGCCCGCGACGGCGTGGTCGTGCCGATGGCCGCGCATCTCGACGAGATCGTGCTGCGCACCCGCGACCTCTCGCTCCTGGCCGAAGACGGTTCGGGCACCTCCTGGGACCCGATCAAGGTCGAAGGCGTCGCGGCCGAGGACCTCGCCGGCGTCGCACCGCCGACGCGACCGAGGCCGAGGCCGACGGCCCGGTCCCGAGTCGGAATCCGACCCAGCCCGCGATGACGTCCCGCCCTGCACGTTGGGACCGGCTCGCGCCGCAACCCGAAGCGCCGGCGCCGCGACGCGTACGCTCTGCGCCTCGTGGTGGGTCGCACGCTGTACGACGATGGTCGCCTGGTCTCGGAGACGCCGCTCCTGCAGCGGCTCGTTCCCGAGCCCGGCCTGCGCGTGCACCCGAGCGACCTGGCGCGCATCGGTGTCGATTCCGGCGGCCAGGTGAAGGTCACGTCGACGCGCGGCTCGCAGGTCGTGGCGGTGCGCGCCGACGCGGGTGTCCCGGCGGGCATCGCGTGCATGGACTTCTCCGCCGACGCGCTCGGCGCGGCGCTGCTCGTCGACGCCGGGCAGCCGGTCGTCGACCTCCGCGTGGAGAGTCTGCGGTGAATCAGCTGCTCGCGCTCGACCCGCTGCTGCGGGGCTCGGTCACCTGGTCGGTGTTCGGCGTCGTCGTGATCAAGGTCGTCGTCGCGTTCGTGATCCTGCTCGTCTCGGTCATGCTCTACATCTGGGCGATGCGCAAGGTCATCGCCGACATGCAGAACCGCATCGGCCCGAACCGCGCCGGCCCCTACGGCGTGCTGCAGACGCTCGCCGACGGCATCAAGCTGTTCTTCAAGGAACAGTCGATCCCCGACTCCGCCGACCGCCCGGTGTTCCGCCTCGCGCCGTACCTGTCGATCCTGCCCGCGTTCTTGATGTTCTGCGTGGTGCCGATCGGCGGAACGGTCTCGATCCTCGGCCACCAGACGTACCTGCAGGTCGTCGACCTCCCGATCGGCGCGCTGTTCATCCTCGCGATGTCGGGCCTCGGCGTGTACGGCGTGATGCTCGCGGGCTGGTCGTCGGGCTCGAAGTACCCGCTGCTCGGCTCGGTGCGCGCGTCGGCGCAGCTGCTGTCGTACGAAGCGGCGTTCGGCCTCGCGGTACTCGGCGTGCTGATCCAGGCCGGCACGCTGTCGACGCACGAGATCTTCGTCCAGCAGGCACTGGACCAACGCGTGGTCGTTCGTGACGCACTGGTTCTGGCTGAAGACGTTCGTCGCGTTCGTGATCTTCCTCATCGCCGCGACCGCGGAGACGAACCACCCGCCCTTCGACCTCGTCGAAGCGGAGCAGGAGCTCGTCGGCGGATTCAACACCGAGTACACGGGCATCCGGTTCGCGATCTTCTTCCTCGCCGAGTTCATGAACGTCATCACGATGTCGGCGATCGCGGTCACGTTGTTCCTCGGCGGCCCGTCGGGCCCGAGCTTCGGATTCCTCGTCCGCACCAACGTCGTCAACGTGTGGTTCATGCCGATGCATCTGGTTCCTCGTGAAGGTGCTCGCGCTGCTGTTCGCGACGGTGTGGGTGCGCGCGTCGCTGCCGCGCATGCGCTACGACCGCCTGATGTCGCTCGGCTGGAAGTGGCTGATCGAGATCGCGATCCTCTGGGTCCTCGTCACCGCCACCGTCCAGGTCGCCACCGTCGAGCGACTGGGACCGGCTCGTGGCCGCGCTCGTCGCGGTCGATCGTCGCGGTCGCCGCGTACGGCGTGCTTGTACGCGTCGATGCCGAAGTCGGACGAGCAGATCGAGGAGTTCCGCTGATGGGGCGCTTCTCCGGATTCCTCGTCACGCTGCGCCAGATGGGCAAGCCCCGCCTCACCACCGAGTACCCGAAGGTGAAGCACGACAAGCCCGAACGCATGCACGGCCGGCACGTCCTCAATCGCTACGAGGACGGCATGGAGAAGTGCATCGGGTGCGAGCTCTGCGCGGGCGTGTGCCCGGCGCGTTGCATCTACGTGCGCGGCGCCGACAACCCGATCGACGATCCGGTCTCGCCCGGCGAGCGCTACGGCTTCGTCTACGAGATCAACTACCTGCGGTGCATCCACTGCGACCTCTGCGTCGAGGCGTGCCCGACCGAGGCGATCACCGAGACCAAGCTGTTCGAGTTCTCCTTCACGAATCGCAGCGACGCGATCTACACGAAGGAGCAGCTGCTCGTCGACGACGACGGCCGGGCCCAGCGCATGCCGTGGGAGCTCTGGCTCGGCGGCGAGGACGACCACACGAGCGCGTGGATGCGCTCGACGTCGCCGTCGGGTTCGAGCGCGTACGAGGGCCGCGTCAACTGGTCGGGCGAGCTCGGCTTCGGCGTCCGGCCGCCCGAGCACGGTCAGCGCGCGGACACCGAACACCCGCGACCCGCCGGCAAGCCGAGGAGCAGGCCGAGTAGTGGAGGCGTCGTCTTCTTCGTCTGCGCGGCCGCGGTCATCATCGGCGCGCTCGGCGTCATCGCTGGGCCGCAACCCGGTGCACTCCGCGCTGTTCCTGCTGCTCACGCTGGTCAGCATCGCGGTGCTGTACCTGCAACAGCACGCCGCGCTCGTCGCCGCGATCCAGATCGTCGTCTACGCGAGCGCGATCGTCGTGCTGTTCCTGTTCGTGATCACGCTGCTCGGCGTCGACCGGCACGAGGTCCGCGACGACACGCATCCGATGCAACGCGTCGCCGCGATCGTCATCGGCGTGCTCGCGCTCGTCGGCATCCTCGTGCTCGTCCACGGCAACCGCTGGGTCACCGGCGCGCACTCGACGCGGGGCGCGCTCGGCACCGCCGAGCTCGGGCAACGTCGAGACGCTCGCCAAGAGCCTGTTCACCGACTTCGTGCTGGGCGTTCGAGATGACCGCGGTCCTGCTCGTCATCGCGGTCGTCGGCAGCGTGGTGCTCGCCCGGCGCAGCGGTCACCGCCCGCAGTCCGAGCGCCGACGAATGCCGGCGCGACCCGAGTCCGAGTCCGACAAGGACGTCGGCGTGAGCGCGCTGTCGTACCCCGATCACATCACCGCGACCTACTACCTGATCCTCGCGGCGATGCTGTTCACGATCGGCGCGGTCGGGCTCCTCGATCCGCAAGAACACGCTCGTCATGTTCATGTGCATCGAGCTCATGCTCAACGCCGCGAACCTCACCTTCGTGTCGTTCGCCAACGCGCTGAACGACATCAGCGGTCAGGTGATCGTGTTCTTCACGCTGGTCGTGGCCGCGGCCGAGGTCGCGGTCGGGCTGGCGATCATCATCGCCATCTTCCGGCGCCGACAGTCCGTCAATGCCGACGACGTCGATCTGTTGAAGGGCTGAGCAGACGATGAGCGCTCGGAACCTTCTCGATCTCGCGTGGCTGATACCCGCCTTCCCGGCCTTCGGCGCGGTCGTGCTGCTCGCTGTTCGGCAAGCGCATCGGCGAGCCGAAGGCGGGCTGGATCGCCACCGCGATGATCGCGCTGTCGTTCGTCGGCTCGGTGATCGCGTTCTTCGCGCTGCGTTCGCTCGAGCCCCGACGTGCGCGCTCGAACGTCTCGCAGGGATTCACCTGGATCCAGGCGGGCACGTTCCGGGTCGACTTCCGCTTCCTCGTCGATCCGCTGTCGTCGACGATGATCCTGTTCGTCACCGGCGTCGGCACGCTGATCCACCTCTATTCGATCGGCTACATGCACGGCGACGAGCGGTTCTCGCGCTTCTTCGCGTACCTGAACCTCTTCGCGGCCTCGATGCTCGTGCTCGTCCTGGGTTCCAGCTTCCTGCTCACGTTCATGGGCTGGGAAGGCGTCGGGCTGTGCTCGTACCTCCTCGTCTCGTTCTGGTTCGAGCGCAACTCGGCGGCGGTCGCGGGCAAGAAGGCGTTCATCACGAACCGCGTCGGCGACTTCGGGTTCATGCTCGCGATGTTCCTGATCTTCCAGAAGCTCGGCACGCTCGACTACTCCGTGCTCGGCTCACGGGCACGTCCCGAGGCCATCGCCGTGCTGCCGCAGTCGACGGTCACCGCGATCGCGCTGCTGCTGTTCGTCGGCGCCATGGGCAAGAGCGCGCAGCTGCCGCTGCACATCTGGCTGCCCGACGCCATGGAAGGCCCCACGCCGGTCTCGGCGCTCATCCACGCGGCCACGATGGTGACCGCGGGCGTGTTCCTGCTCGTGCGGGCGCACGTGTTCTTCGACTTCTCGAACCACGCGGGCACCGTCGTGGCGTGGGTCGGTGCGATCACCGCGCTGTACGCCGCGAGCGTCGCGCTCGTCCAGAACGACATCAAACGCGTGCTGGCGTACTCGACGATCAGCCAGCTCGGCTACATGTTCCTGGCCGTCGGCGTGGGCGCGTACAGCGCGGCGATCTTCCACATGATCACGCACGCGTTCTTCAAGGCGCTGCTGTTCCTCGGCGCCGGGTCGGTGATCCACGGCATGCACGACGAGCAGGACATGCGCCGCATGGGCGGCCTGCGCAAGTTCATGCCGATCACCGCGGGCACGTTCATCTTCGGTTGGCTCGCGATCTCCGGCATCATCCCGTTCGCGGGCTTCTGGTCGAAGGACGAGATCCTCGCCAAGGCCTGGTTCAGTCACAACTACGCGCTGTGGGCGATCGGCGCGGCCGCCGCGCTGATGACCGCGTTCTACATGACCCGTCAGGTGTGGCTGGTGTTCTACGGACCCGAGCGTTGGCGCGACGACGCCGAGCTGCTCGGTGCCAGGGCAACCGGCGCCGCGCGACGAGGGCGACGACGGTCGCACCGGCGGACGGACGCACGGCGACAGACGACACCGCACGAGTCGCCGTCGACGATGTACGTGCCGCTGGTCGTGCTCGCCGTTCTGTCGTTCGTCGGCGGCTTCATCGACCTGCCGTTCACGAACGCACAAGCTCAACGTGCTCGATCGCTGGCTCGATCTGCCCGAGTCGCACCGCGCGCCGTCGTTCGGCGCCGCGCTCGTGCTGTCGACGATCGCGCTCGCCATCGGCGTGATCGGCATCGTGCTGGGGCGTCCGTGTCTACCGCAACGGCCTGCGCCGCGACGGCACCGACCCGACCGTCGAACGGCTCGGCGGTTTCGCGCGCGGTGCTCGAGAACGCGCTGGTACATCGACTATCGGCGCTCGCCCGCTTCGTGAGCGGTCCGGTCACCGCGTTCGCCCGGTTCCTCAGTGACGGTGTCGACAAGGCCGGGATCGACGGCGCGGTGAACGGCATCGCGACCGTGGCGCGGCGAGGGCAGCGGCGGGCTGCGCCGGCTGCAGACCGGGCTTGGTGCGCAACTACGCGCTCGGCATCGCGCTCGGCACCGTCGCTGCTGTTGCTCTACGTCGCGACGCGGGTGACGTTCTGATGCCGCTGCTGATGGCCGATCTCACGCCCGGTCGTACACGTCGAAGCTCGGCTATCCGCTGCTGACGCTTCTCGTGTTCCTGCCCGCGGTCGGCGCGCTCGTCGACGATGCTCATGCCCGCGCGCCGCCCGGAGCTGGCGCGTGCGGTCGGCTACGTCACGAGCATGGCCACCTTCGGGATGGCGATGTTCCTGCTCACGCAGTTCGACACCGAGCCCGCTCAAGCCCGGCTACCAGCTGGTCGAGGACCACTCCTGGATCAGGTCAGCTCGGCGTGCGCTGGACGCTCGGCGTCGACGGCATCAGCTTGTTCATGGTTGCGCTCGAGCGCGCTGCTGTTCCCGATCGCGCTCCTCGCCTCGGCCAAGGTCGACCAAGCCCAAGCGTTCATCGTCTGGATGCTGCTGCTCGAGTCGGCGATGATCGGCGTGTTCCTCGCGCTCGACGCGATGGTGTTCTTCATCTTCTTCGAGTTCGTGCTCGTCCCGATGTACTTCCTCATCGCGGGTTGGGGCCACGACAACCGCCGCTACGCGGCGATGAAGTTCTATCCTGTTCACGATGGCCGGTTCCGCGTTCCTGTTCGCGGGCATCGTGTCGGTCGCGTTCATGCACCAGCACTCCACGCACGTGCTGACGTTCGACGTGCGCACGCTCACCGACTGGGCGGCCGCGAACATCCACGGTGGCACCGCCAAGGTGTTGTTCCTCGCGTTCGCGGTCGGGTTCGCGGTCAAGGTCCCGCTGTTCCCGTTCCACACCTGGCTGCCCGACGCGCACACCGACGCGCCGACCGCGGGCTCGGTCGTGCTGGCCGGCGTGATGCTGAAGATCGGCGCGTACGGCTTCTTGCGGTTCGCGATCCCGTTCTTCCCGCAGGCCGCGGTCGACCTCGCGCCGACTACTCATCGTGCTCGCGGTCGATCGGCATCACCTACGGCGCGATCGTCGCCGCGATGCAACCGAACCTGAAACGCATCGTCGCGTACTCGTCGGTCGCGCACCTCGGCTTCGTCGTGCTCGGCGTCTTCGCGCTCACGAACCAGGGCATCTCCGGCGGTCTGTTCACGATGCTCTCGCACGGTCTCACCACCGGCGCACTGTTCTTGCTGGTCGGCATGCTCTACGACCGCCGCCACACCTACGAGCTGAGCCAGTTCCGGGGCTCTGGAAGGCGGCGCCCGTCTTCGGTGGCCTGTTCGTCGCGGCCACGTTCGCGTCGATCGGGCTGCCCGGGCTTCTCCGGCTTCGTCGGCGAGTTCCTGTCGCTGCTCGGCGCGTTCCTCACGAGCCGCTGGTACGTGGTGGTCGCCGCCACCGGCGTGATCCTCGCCGCGGTCTACCTGCTGTGGGCGGTGCAGCGCGCGTTCACCGGTGTGCCCGACGAGGCGAACCGCGGCCACGCCCGACATCGGCTTCCGCGAGCTCGTCACGGTGCTGCCGTTGCTCGGCCTCTCGCTGTTCCTCGGCTTCTACCCGAAGCCGGTGCTCGACCGGTTGCAGCCGTCGGTGCAGGCACTGATCCATCACGTCGAGCAGAACAGCAACTACAAGGCGCCCGCCGTGCCCGACGCGCCGGTCGCCGCTCCGGCACAAGGAGAAGGCAAGTGATCGGCGCCGCACGGTCGTGCCCGATCGCGCACGCGCCCGTCGACTGGTTCGCGATCGCGCCCGAGATCGCGCTGTTCGGCGCCGCGATCGCGATCGTGGTCCTGCGTTCGGTCGTTCGGCACAGCCCGCGCGTGCCGACCGCGTCGCTGCTCATCGCGATCGCGGGTGTCGCTACGTCGGCGGTGTTCACCGGCGTGCAGTGGGGCTTCGTGCACGGCAACGGCCCGTACCAGGCGTTCCTCGGACGCGGGACGGGTAGGACCGGCTCGTCGCGGTCGACGGCTTCGCGGTGTTCATCCAGTCGGTGATCCTCGGCGCCACGCTGCTCGCGTTGTTGTTGTCGGGCGGTTATCTGCGGCGCGAGAACCTCGAGAGCCCCGAGTACTTCGCGCTGATGTTGTGCTCGGCCACCGGCATGATGCTCATGGCGTCGGCCAACGACCTCATCACGATCTTCTTGTCGCTCGAGATCCTGTCGATCGCGTTGTACGTGCTGGCCGCGTTCGACCGCAAGCGCCTCACGTCGCAAGAAGCGGGGCTCAAGTACTTCCTGCTCGGATCGTTCTCGTCGGCGGTGTTCCTCTACGGCATCGCGCTCGTCTACGGCGCGACCGGCACCACGAACCTCATCGGCATCGCGCAGTTCTTCGCGCAGGTCGTGCTCCTGCACGACGGCGTGCTCTTCGTCGGGCTCGCGTTGCTGCTCGTCGGCCTCGGGCTTCAAGGTCGCGGCCGCGCCGTTCCACATGTGGACGCCCGACGTGTACCAGGGTGCGCCCACGCCGGTGACCGCGTTCATGGCGTCGGCGACGAAGGCGGCCGCGTTCGCGGCGATCCTGCGCGTCTTCGTCGGCGCGTTCCAGCTGTACAACGTCGACTGGCGCCCGGCGGTCTTCGGCCTCGCGGTGCTGAGTCTGCTCGTCGGCAGCATCGCCGCCGTGGTGCAGACCGACGTGAAGCGCATGCTCGCGTACTCGTCGATCTCGCACGCGGGCTACATACTCATCGGCGTGCAGGCGGCCACCGACAAGGGCACGAGCGCCGCGCTGTTCTACGTGTGCACGTACGCGGTCATGGCCACCGGCGCGTTCGCGATCGTGATGATCGTCGCCCGCCGCGGCGACGATCGCCACGCGCTGACCGACTACCGCGGGCTGGCGTCGGCCCGGCCCGTGCTCGCCGGGCTGCTCACGTTGTTCCTGCTCGCGCAGGCCGGGGTTCCGTTCACCGGTGGTTTCGTGGCCAAGCTCTCGGTGTTCAGCGCCGCGATCGACGTCGGCCAGTACTGGCTCGCGGTTGTCGGCATGCTCACCGCCGTGATCGGTGCGTTCGTCTACCTGCGCATCGTGCTCGCGATGTACGCGCCGCCCGACGACGAAGCGCTGCCCGCGGGTCCGCGCATCGTCGTCGACGCGGGCACCGGCATCGCGCTCACGATCGCGGCGGGCGCCATCGTGTTCCTCGGCGTGGTGCCCGGCGTCGTGCTCGACTTCGCCCACGCCGCCACCCAACTGCTCGCGCACTAGCCCCGGCACGCGGCATCGCACGTTCGCGGTCAGGGAAGCGCGACGAGTTGTTCCAGTCCCGCGGTCGCGGGAATGACCTTCGTGATCACGCCGTCGCTCGCGGCGCGCACGACCTTCACGTCGTGTATCCCGACGACCAGTAGCGAACGGCCGTCGGGTGTCCAGCTGAAGGGGATCGCGCCGACTGCGGCCGAGATCGTGCGCCCGCCACTCACGACGCCGCCGGTCTTCGTGTCGAGGATCATGACGTCGCCCTGGTTCGACGCGAGCGCGAGCCGCGAGTCGTCGGGCGAGAACGCGGCGAACTGCGGCGCCGAGCGGGAACCGGTTGGTGGTCATGCCACCCTGCTCGACATCGACGATCACGATCCCGCAACCGCTGTATCCGCACCCGTACTTGAACACCGCCAGGTTCGGGCCCGTGACCAGCAGTTGGTAGCCGGGCGCCAAGAGGTTCTTCACCGTCCCGGTGCGCGTGCTCGTCGCACCCGACCAGAACACCCAGCGGAAGTCGGGCGCGTCGATGCCGATGAATCCGTTCTTCAGCGCGGCGACCACGACGCGCAAGCCGGTCGGGATGCGGAGCGGTGTGCCTTCGGGATCGGCGCGGAGCGTGTCGTCGCTCCGTAGGTACCACCACTGGCCGGGAGACGCGGCCGGGATCGCGGTGTCGCGTGACCGCGAGCGTGCGGGTCGCCTTCGACGTGGTCGCGACGAGGGTCTGCGGCGAAGGTCGAGGCCAGCACCGAGGAGCCGCTCTGGCCGTCGATCGTGAGGTGGCCTTCGCGGCAGAGGAACGAGCGACGCCTCGGCTTCGGTGGCGGCGTCGTTCAGGATGAAGAGACGATCGGCGATCACCGCCGCGAACCGGCCTGAGCCCAGGCCCCGTAGGCCCGTCCACAACTTGGGTGCGAGTGTGGTGATCGGATCGACCTGCGCGGTCGGCACGGCGCTCGGGAACGGCACCGCGGTCGGGGGCGGGGTCGGTGGCGGCGCCGAGGTGTCGTGCGAACCGCGGGTCGGCGAGCGCGATCGCGGCCCACGCGACCAGCACCGCGCCGACGATCCCGATCCAGATCCACGACGGCCGCCGGTCCTGGTCGCCGTCGAACCGCGGGCCGTCGCCATCGCCCTGGAGATCGACTGCCTGGAGATCGACGGCCTGGAGGTCGACCGGCTCCAGATCGATCGGTTCGAGATCGACGGGCTCGAGATCGTCGGACGACATCGCTTCCGAACCTACGGCCCGCGCCGGGCTACGGCGTCCGCGCCCGCGCCCGAGTGGCGCGCTGCCGCCGCCATCCGACTACCACCGCGCGTAACTGCGAGCGCGGCAACCGGCGCCACCAAGAGGCCGGTCACGATGCGGTGCACCTTCAACCACGTCACGCTGGACGTGTCGATCGCGGACCCGTCGGCATACGTGGTCCCACCGGAGCACGGCTCGCTCGCGGTGTGCACCTCGGAGATAGAAGCCGGCGCCGTCGTCGGCGACCGAGACCGCGTACCGCCGCCCGACCCGGAGGTACCGCGCCTCTCCGCTCTCGTAGTGCACCGTGATCGGGGTTCCTACGACCGGAACGTGTCCGACCGGCGTCGTCTGCAGGAGTCCGCACCGAGTCGACGGTGAAGACGGCACTCGCCGAGTGCAGCTTCGTGAGGCGTACCGACGATCTCCGAGTCGTAGCCCCGCTGGCTGCAGTCGATGTTCTGGGCGCAGGCCCCAAGCGCGGTCGGCGCCAGGAGCAGCCCAATGACGACTATCGCCGCTCGGAACCGCCCCCGCAGGCCCACGCGGGCGAATCCTCCCACGATTTCCGGCCCGCAGGGTTGTGTCAGGCGCCGCGGCGGAGGCGGAAACGGCGGCGCTGCTCGTGGGCGCGGGCCTCGTCGGCCGCGGCGGCGAGGGCAACCAGCTCGCGGCCGACGGCCTGCTCGTTCTCGTACTCGTCGAGCCGTCACGCAGGCCAGCTCGTACGCCGTCTCGATGAGGTCGCGCGCGCCGGAGAAGTCGAAGAGATCGCGCGCGTCGCGCGGGCGGGGCAGATCGATGATGTCGACGTGCTCGATCGCGTGGCGGCGTTCGAGCTCGTAGCGCTGGTTGCGGGCGTGCATGAAGCTCGTCATCACGACGTCGAGCGGGCGAGCGGACCGGCGTGCTCGCCGACGCCGGCCGACACGTTCATCACGAAGACCCGGTCGACCGGGCCCGGACAAGCGCGTGCCAGAGCGGCACGTTGTTCACGACCCCGCCGTCGACCAGGCGGCGTCCGCCGTGCACCACGATCGGGAAGACCCCCGGCAGCGCGGCGCTGGCGAGGAGCGCGGGCTTCAGCGGGCCGCGGGCCAGCACGACCTCTTCGCCGGTGTCGAGGTCGGTGGCGATCACCCGCAGCGGGATCTCGAGATCGGAGAACGAGCGGGCCGGGGTGGAGTGGTGGATCAGCGCGGCCAGGCCGTCGTTCTCGAAGAGGTGCGTGCCCCGGCGCACGATGTTCCAGGCCCGGTGGATGCGTCCGCCAGGGAAAACGTGGTCGGCCTGGAGCTGCTCCCAGACCGCCGCGAGCTGCGCGACGCCGGTGAGGTTGGGGGCGTAGGCCACGGCCGCGCCGTTGAGCGCGCCGGCCGAGGTCCCGATCACGACGTCGGGCACGATGCCGCGCTCGAGCAGGGCCCGCAGCATCCCGACCTGGCTGACGCCCTGGTTGCCGCCGCCCGACAGAACGAACGCGGTGCGCGGTCGCGCCGGATCCGCCGCGGGCCGCGCCCGGTGACCGGCCGGAAACGGGAGCTTCGTTCCCATGCGTCGGTTCATCGGCCGGTTCGCGGGTCGGCTTGTGGGGGATCACGGCCCATCCAGTGGCGTCATCCAGTGGCCTATCCGTCGGCCATCTGTCGGCCGTCCATTGCCCGTCGTCGGGTCGTCCGTCGGCGTCACTCCCGTCGACGGTACCCACGTCGCCGACCGGTATCAGTCCCGGCCAGTGCCGCTGCGAAAAGCCTGCGACACGGTTCGTCACTGGAAAACAAGGCCCGCATATACTCCGCCCGACCCCGAAACAACCCGGCAACGGAAGCGCGCGTGACCGAGTTCTACAGGCAGTATCTCGCCGTCGCGGTCTTCGTTTTGGCCGCGTTCGGAATGGTCGGAGCCATGCTCGGCATGGCGCGCCTCCTGCGCCCGAAAGTGCCGCAGGACGAGAAGTACATCACGTACGAATCGGGCTCCGACCCGCTGCCCCTGTTCGGGCAGATGAACGTCCGTTATTACGTCTACGCCCTGCTCTTCGTGATCTTCGACGTCGAGGCCGTGTTCATCTTCCCGTGGGCGGTGAACGTCGAGGCGCTGGGCTGGTTCGGGCTCGTCGAGATGACCGCCTTCGTCGGCGATCCTGCTCCTGGGGCTGGCGTACGTCTGGCGGAAGGGGCTGCTGCGGTGGGCCTAGTCAGTTCGGGCAAAACACCGAAACCGCTCCAGCACCTCCTGAACTACAGCCGCAAGTACTCGCTGTGGATGTTGCAGTGGGGCCTGGCCTGCTGCGCGATCGAGATGGGCGCGGCGCTGGCCGGCCCGCGCTACGACGTGATGCGCCTCGGCGTCATCCCGTTCCCGGCGAGCCCGCGCCAGGCCGACCTCATCGTCATCTCCGGCACCGTCACCGACAAGATGGCGCCCGCGATCAAGCGCCTCTACGAGCAGATGCCCGACCCGAAGTACGTCATCTCGATGGGTTCGTGCGCGAACTGCGGCGGCCCCTACTGGGACTCGTACTCGGTCACCAAGGGCGTCGACCAGATCATCCCCGTCGACGTCTACGTCCCCGGTTGCCCGCCCCGGCCCGAGGCGTTCATCCAGGGCATCGTGTTGTTGCAGCAGCGCATCATGAGCGAAGACCCGGCCGAGCGTTGGCGCGGGGTGACGCGGGAGCCGATCGTCGTTGGCTGACACTCCCGTACCGTGCGACACCGAGGCCGAAGCCGAAGCCGCACCGGCGCTGCGCGAGCAGGCGACCGACGCGCTCGCGCGCCTGCAGGCCGAGCTCGGTACCGCGCCGACGGCGCGATCGTCGAGCACGGCGGCCGCGTTCGGCGACGTCGTCGTGCGCGTGCGCCGCGACGCGTGGCGCCAGGCCGCGCAGGTGTGCAAGGAGCAAGCTCGGCTGCGACTACCTCTCGTTCATCGCCGGCATCGACTGGATGCCGACGCCCGCTGGTCGCCGAAGAAGGTTCGGGCGACACCTCCACGCCCGCGCAGCCGAAGGAACAGACCTACGGCGTCGGCCGGGAGCGACGGGCGCTACCAACTGTTCGCGGTCGTCGAGTCGACGCGCCGCAAGAGCTGGCGCGTGATCTTGAAGACCGATCTTCCCGACGACGACCTGCACGCGGATTCGTGGGTGTCGGTGTACCCCGGCGCCGACTGGCACGAGCGCGAAGCGTGGGAGATGTACGGCTTCGTGTTCGACGGCCACCCGAGCCTGCGTCACCTCTACCTGCCGTCGGAGTTCGAAGGCCACCCGCTGCGCAAGGACTACCCGCTCCTCGCGCGCGAAGTGAAGCCGTGGCCCGGACTCGTCGACGTCGAGCCGATGCCCGGCGAAGCCGGCCGACGACGACGAACGCCGCGCCGAAGGGGGTGAGAGCCGCGTGACGACCACCGACCTTCCGCCGCCCGGCGAGCTCCCCGAGATCGCCGTCGATCCCGCCGCGTTCCGCCACCTCGCCGACGCGCAGGTGAACGTCGAGCTCGACACCGGCGACATGGTGCTCAACATCGGGCCGCAGCACCCGGCGACGCACGGCACGCTGCGGCTCGTCGTGCGCCTCGACGGCGAGCGCGTCGTGTCGGCCGACCCGATCATCGGCTACATGCACCGCGGCTACGAGAAGCTCACCGAGTACCGCACCTACCCGCAGATCACCACGCTGATCAACCGCATCGACTGGCTCTCGTCGTTCGCGAACGAGGTGCCGTTCATCGCGCGCGGCCGAACAGCTGATGGGCGATCGAAGCGCCGCCGCGCGCGCAGTACCTGCGCACGATCCTCACCGAGCTGTCGCGCATCGCCACCTTCGTGCTGTTCCTCGGCGAGATGGGTCTGCAGGTCGGCGCGATCACGCCCGCGTTCTACGGGTTCCGCGACCGCGAGTACGTGCTCAACCTCATCGAGGCCGTCACCGGCGGCCGTTTCCACCCCAACTTCAACCGCATCGGCGGCATCAAGGACGACCTGCCGTGGGGCTGGATCTCCGAGTGCCGCAGCGTGATGCAGAAGGTGCTCGACGTCGTGCGACGAGTTCGACGACCTCGTCGTCGGCAACCCGATCTTCCAAAAGCGCACCCGTTCGATCGGCATCATTCCGCAGGAGCTCGGCGCCGCGTACGGCGTGTCGGGTTCGAACCTGCGCGGCGTCGGGCGTCGACTGGGACCTGCGCCGCGACGGCCCCGACTACCTCGTCTACAACGAGCTCGACTGGAAGGTCTGGACGCACCCCGACGGCGACTCGTTCTCGCGCTACTGGGTGCGCCTGCAGGAGACGCGTGAGTCGGCGCGCATGGTGTTGCAGATGCTCGACCAGATGCCGAGCGGGCCGCTCATGGCGAAGGTGCCGCGCATCATCAAGGTTCCGGAGGGCGAGGTGTTCGTCAACACCGAGAACCCGCTCGGCGAGATGGGCTACTACGTCATCTCGAAGGGCGCGACCGGGCCGTTCCGCACCAAGATCCGCAGCGCGTCGTTCAGCAACGTCTCGATCCTGCCGTGGTTGCTGCGCGGCGTCTACGTGCCCGACATCGTGACGATCCTGGCGAGCCTGTACTTCATCCTCGGAGACATCGACCGGTGACGTCGTGATCGGGCTGGAAATCGGGTGGGGCACAACCCTCGCGATCAAGACGGTCATCGTGCTCGGGCATCGTGCCGCTTGACCGCGTTGATCCTCGGTTACGTCGTTCTTGTTGAAGATGATGAGCCACATGCAGAGCCGGCTCGGTCCGATGGACCCGGGCGGTTTCCACGGCTGGTACCAACTCATCGGCGACGGCATCAAGTTCCTCCAAAAGGAGGACATCACGCCCGCCGAGGCCGACCGGCGCGTGTTCGCGCTCGCGCCCGCGATCGTCGTGCTCTCGACGTTCCTCGTGTTCGTCGTCATTCCCGCCGGACCGCGCATCACGGTCGCGTCGCTCGACTCCGCGCCGTTCGGACACGGACCCTTCGACGGCGTCGGCGTGTTCTACGCGCTGGCCGTCTCGTCGCTGTCGGTCATCGGCGTGTTGATGGCGGGCTGGGCGAGCTCCAACAAGTACGCGCTGCTCGGCGCGCTGCGCGCCGCCGCGCAGCTCATCGCCTACGAGCTGCCGCTGGTGCTCGCGGTCGTCGGCGTCGTGATCCAGACCGGCACGATGAGCCTGCAGGGCATCGTGTTCTTCCAGCAGCACGGTTCGCTGTTCGGCTGGAGCGGCATCGGCTTCCCGCTGATCCTCACGCAGTTCGTCGGCTTCGCGCTGTTCATGGTCGCGGCGCAGGCCGAGCTCACCCAGCCGCCGTTCGACATGCCCGTCGCCGAGTCGGAGCTCGTCGCGGGCTACATGGTCGAGTACACGGGCTTCCGGTTCCTCTTCTTCTTCATCGGCGAGTTCGGCACCGCGTTCGCGTTCGCCGCGCTCGCCGCCACGCTGTTCCTCGGCGGATGGTCGGTCCCGTGGGTGCACGGCACCGCGGCCGACATCCTCGGCCCGATCGTGCTGTTCGCCAAGGTGATGTTCGTCGCGTTCTTGATGTTCTGGGCGCGCTTCACCTACCCGCGTTTCCGTGAAGACCAGCTCCAGGCGATCGCGTGGAAGTGGCTCATCCCGATCGCGTTGGGCAACATCCTGCTGACCGGCGTCTCTGAAGGTGGCGTTCTAGATGAAGCGCGAGATCAAGGGAATGCTCACGGGTCTCGGCGTCACGTTCCGGACGATGATGAAGCCCGCCGTCACGGTGCAGTACCCGCACGAGCGGGAAGACCCGGCGCCGCGCGCCCGGGGCGTCATCGCGCTGAAGGAAGAGAACTGCACGGTCTGCATGCTGTGCGCGCGCTCGTGCCCCGACTGGTGCATCTACATCGAGGGCCACAAGGAACAGCGCCCGCCCCGCCGTGAAGGCGGCCGGCCCCGCAGCGTCAGCCTCCTCGACCGCTTCGACATCGACTACGCGCTCTGCATGTACTGCGGCATCTGCGTCGAGGTCTGCCCGTTCGACGCGCTCTTCTGGAGCCCCGAGTTCGAGTACTCCGAGACCCGCATCGCCGAACTGCTGCACGACAAGCACAAGCTCGGCGAGTGGATGGGCACCGTGCCGGAGCCCGAGCCGCTCGAGATCGGCGCGGAGGTGAAGGGCAAGAAATGATCGCGGAGAACGTGGCCTTCGGGATCATCGCGGCGGCGATGGCGCTCGGCGCGATCGGCGTCGTGCGCACGAAGAACGTCGTGCACGCCGCGCTGTATCTCGTGGTCGTTCTCGCCGGTGGCGCCGCGCAGTTCATCCTGCTCGGCCAGGAGTTCGTCGCGTGGGTGCAGGTGCTCGTCTACATCGGCGCGGTGATCGTGCTGTTCCTGTTCGGGATCATGCTCACCCGCGCGCCGATGCACCCCAAGGACTCGCTCGACAACGACCTCCGCTGGCCCGCGGCGGTCACCGCACTCTTCCTGGTCGGGATCCTCGTCGGGTTGCTGGTGCACACGTTCCACGCCGACAAGGTCCACCTCAACGCGTCCGGTGCGCACCGCGCAGATCACGAGCGCGATCTTCACCACGTACATCATCCCGTTCGAAGTCGTCGGCGTGCTCTTGCTGGGCGCGCTGATCGGCGCCGTCGTCCTGGCGCGGAAGGACTAGGGCCATGCTGCTCAACGAGTTCCTGATCCTGGCCGCGTTCCTCTTCTGCACCGGCGTCTACGGCGTGCTCGCGCGCAAGCACGCGGTGCTCGTGCTGATGAGCATCGAGTTGATGCTCGCGGGCGTGAACTTCAACCTCGTCGCGTTCGGTGCGTTCCACAACGACACGATCGGTCAGGTGTTCGCGTTGTTCGTGCTCACGATCGCGGCCGCCGAAGTCGGGATCGGGCTCGCGATCGTGCTGCTGATCTACCGCAACCTGCACAGTGCCGATCTCGACGACGTCGACACGATGAAGGGCTAAGGGCCGGGCTCAATGTTCTTCCTCGACAAAGCGTGGCTGATCCCGCTGATCCCGGCGCTCTCGTTCGTCGTGATCCTGCTGTTCGGCAAGCGCATGCCGCGGCACGGTTCCGAGGTCGGGATCGTCGTCGGTCGGCGTCGTCGTTCGTGCTCGCGTGCGGCGCGCTCGTGCAGTGGATCAAGCGCGTCCAGGACGCCAAGGGCGGCACCGCGCTCGGCGCGCTCGGTCGCAGCATCGGTCACCTCGGCGCGGAGGGCGGCGAGGCGCAGGTGCTTCCCGTGCTGCACCACCTCACGTGGTTCCAGAACGGCGGCGTGCGCCTCACCGCCGGCATCCAGATCGACGGTCTCGCCGTGATGATGATGTTCGTCGTCACCCTGATCTCGCTGCTGGTGCACATCTACTCGCTCGAGTACATGCGCGGCGACCGCCGCTTCACGTACTTCTACGCGGCGCTCTCGCTGTTCACCGCGTCGATGCTGCTGCTCGTCGTCGCCGACAACACGCTGCAGCTGCTCGTCGGCTGGGAGCTCGTCGGCGTCTGCTCGTTCATGCTGATCGGCCACTGGTGGGAGGAGAAGCCCAACAGCGACGCCGCGCTGAAGGCGTTCCTCACCACCCGAACCGGCGACATCGGTCTGCTGACCGGCGTGATCATGACGTTCTTCATCGTGCAGCGCGCCACAGGTGTCGGCTCGTTCAACATCGTGGCGCTCAACTCGGCGGCCTCGAACCCGCAAGGTCGGCCACACGCTGATGCTGTGGTGCGCGGCGGCGCTGATGCTCGCCATCGTCGGCAAGTCGGGTCAGTTCCCGCTGCACACCTGGCTGCCCGACGCCATGGCCGGCCCCACGCCGGTCTCCGCGCTGATCCACGCCGCCACCATGGTCGTCGCCGGTGTCTACCTCGGCGCCCGCGTGTACCCCGTCTTCTTCAACGGCTTCTCGATCGGCGCCGGCGGCGATCAACCCGATGGCCGCGATCGGCGGGATCACCGTGCTCATCGGGGCCGCGCTCGCGTTCGTGCAGGACGACATCAAGAAGGTGCTCGCGTACTCCACGATCAGCCAGCTCGGCTACATGGTCATGGCCCTCGGTGTCGGCGCGTGGACCGCGGCGGTGTTCCACCTCTTCACCCACGCGTTCTTCAAGGCCGACCTCTTCCTCGGCGCGGGTTCGGTGAGCCACTCGGGCTCGCACCACTCCTTCGACATGAAGAAGGACATGGGCGGCCTGCGCAAGTACATGCCGCAGACGTACAAGACGTTCGTCATCGGCACGCTCGCGCTCGCCGGGCATCTTCCCGCTCGCGGGCTTCTGGTCGAAGGACGAGATCCTCGTCAACGCCGGCCACAACGACTACAAGCTCTTCCTCGTCGTCGGGTCTCATCGGTGCGTTCATGACCGCGGCGTACATGACCCGCTGCGTCTACCTCACGTTCCACGGCGAGTACCGCGGCGCGCACGCGCCGCACGAGATCCTCGACGTCGACGAGGCCGAGCACGACCCGATCGACACGCCGGCGTCGGTGGCGCACGACGCCGAGGTGCACGCGCCGCACGAGAGCAACCGGCTGATCACCGACGCCGCTCTGGGTGCTGTCGTTCTTCGCGATCTTCGCCGGGCTTCTTGAACTTCCCGCACTTCGACAAGTTCGAGAAGTGGTTCGCAGCCGCGCTATCCCGCCGGAGTTCGCCGAGATCCCGACGCTCGCGCACCCGGCCGCGTTCAACCCGATCCTGGCGACGATCTCGGTCCTGATCGCCGGCGCTCGGCATCGGGATCGTGTGGGCGTACTACGAGGGCAAGTTGCCGCAGGGTCTCAGCCGAACGCAACGCGGCTCGCCGGCGCGGGCAAGAGGTTCCTCGTCAACAAGTACTACCTCGACTACCTGTACGAGAAGATCATCGTCGCCGGCATCAAGGGACCGATCGCCGCCGGGCGTCTACTGGTTCAACCAGAACGTCATCGACAACGTCCTCAACTACACCGGGCAAGGGCGCGGTGGCCGCGGGTCGGTTCACGTACAACTACATCGACCAAAAGGGTGTCGACGGTATGGTCAACGGCATCGGCACGCTCACCGGCGATTCCGGCGGCGAGGTCCGCAAGATCCAGACCGGTCGCCTGCAGTTCTACGCACTCATGCTCGTCGTCGCCGTCGTGCTCTTCGCCGGCGCCCTCTGGATCTTCACCTAGGCAAGGGGAATCGGCTCGATGCATTCCTGGTTCGACTCCTGGGCGTTGACCCTCGTGGTCTTCCTCCCGGCGGTGGGCGCGGTCATCATGATGCTCATCCCGCGCGAGCAGGAGGAGCGCGATCAAGTGGGTCACGCTCCTCACGACGCTCGCCACGCTCGGCTTCACGATCGCGACCGTCGCCAAGTTCGACTACGACAAGACGAGCACGCTGCAGTTCAGCGTCAACAAGAACTGGATCGACGTCATCAACAGCCACTACCACGTGGCCGTCGACGGCATCTCGCTCCCGATGCTCGCGTTGTCGTCGTTCATCACCGTGCTGTGCGTCATCTACTCGTGGAACCACTTCCCCGAGCCGCACAACCCCAAGGCGTTCCTCGCGCTGCTGCTGATCCTCGAGGTCGGGATGAACGGAACGTTCGTCGCCCAGGACCTCATCTTGTTCTTCGTCTTCTTCGAGATCGTCCTGCTCCCGATGTTCTTCATGATCGGCGTCTGGGGCGGCCCGAACCGCGAGTACGCGTCGATCAAGTTCTTCTTGTTCACGCTGTTCGGTTCGGCGTTGATGTTGTTGTCGTTCCTGGCGCTCTACTTCAAGGTCGACGTGCCGGGCGTGGGCCACACCTTCGACATGGTGCTGCTCTCGCAGGCGGCACGGCGCGGGGTTGGTGCACGAGCACGCAGCTGATCATCTTCGGCGGCTTGTTCCTCGGCTTCGCGATCAAGGTGCCGATGTTCCCGTTCCACACGTGGCTGCCCGATGCGCACACCGAGGCGCCGACCGTCGGCTCGGTGCTCCTGGCCGCGATCCTGCTGAAGCTCGGCACCTACGGCTTCATCCGGATCGCGCTGCCGATCCTGCCCGAGGCCGCCAAGAGCTGGGCGCCGTGGATCGGGCTGCTGGCGGTGATCGGCATCATCTACGGCGCGCTCGGGTTGTCTCGCGCAGAAGGACATGAAGCGACTGATCGCGTTCTCGTCGGTCGCGCACATGGGCTTCGTCATGCTCGGCATCGCGACGCTCACGACGTTCGGTATCAACGCCGCGATCTTCGGCATGGTCGCGCACGGTCTCGATCACCGGCATGCTGTTCTTCATCGCCGGTTCGGTGCAGCACAACTACGGCACCCGCGAGATGTCGCGCCTCGGCGGCCTGCTCAAGCAGGCGCCGAAGATGGGTTGGATCCTCGGCTTCTGCGCGATGGCGAGTCTCGGGTCTGCCCGGCCTCGCCGGCTTCTGGGGCGAGTTCCCGGCCGTGCTCTCCACGTTCAACCCCGGCGGCGATCTTTCCCAGCCGCTGTTCCGCACCTACATGGTGATCGCCGCGGTCGGCACCGTGCTCGCGGCGGGCTACCTGCTCTGGATGCTGCAGAAGGTCGCGTTCGGCGTGCCGAAGCCGGAGTTCGCCGACGCGCACATCCACGACGTGACGCCGTTCGAGTGGACGGCCTGGGTGCCGATCCTCCTGCTGATCGTCGCGCTCGGCATCTTCCCGAACCTCATCTTCCGGGTCACCGACGACGCGGTCAGCGTGTCAGACCGCGGCGCCGTTCGTCTCCAAGACCACGACCCCGGTGTCGCCGTCGCTGAAGTGCCCGGCACTGCCGCCGGCTGGCCCGGTCACCGACGGCGAAGGTCGGCCAAGGTCACCGGAGGCTGACGTGCTGCTCGCCGCCGCGACCACGCACATCCCGACGCCGACCTTCGACTGGCATGCGTTCGCGCCCGATCTCGTCCTGGTCGCGACGATGGTCGTGGTGCTGGTCGCGGACTGCGTGCTGCCCGACCGCGAGTCGTGGCGGACGTCGAGCATCACCGCGGTCGGTCTGCTCGGCGCGCTGATCCCGATCGCGACGCTCGCGCACTCCGGTCACGACCGCGTCGATGTTCGACGGCGCGTACGTCGTCGACCACTACGCGCTCGCGTTGAAGGCGTTCTTCATCATCGCCACGTACATCACGGTGCTGTTGTCGGTCGACTACATCAGCGAGGGCGACTACTACAAGGGCGAGTTCTATTTCCTGTTGCTCGTCGCCACGTTCGGCATGAGCATCATGGCGGGCGCGCGCGACCTCATCACGCTGTTCGTCGCGCTCGAGACGATCTCGATCCCCACGTTCGTGCTCGCCGCGTTCCGCAAGCACGATCGCACGTCGAACGAAGCGGGCGTGAAGTACTACCTGATCGGCGTGCTCTCGTCGGCGATCATGCTCTACGGCTTCTCGCTCATCTACGGCGTGACCGGCGCGACGAAGCTCACGCGACATCTCCGCGTACATGACCGCAGCACGGCACCGAACCGCTGGTCGCGGTCGCGATCTTCTTGTCGCTCGTCGGCTTCGCGTTCAAGGTCGAGCGCGGTGCCGTTCCACTTCTGGGCGCCCGACACCTACGAGGGCGCGCCCACTCCGGTCACCGCGTTCTTGTCGGTCGCGTCGAAGGCGGGCGGTTTCGTCGCCCTCATCAACATCATCTACTTCGGCTTCCTCACCTCGCAGCGGTCACGCCGCCAACTCGTGGTGGCCGGTGCGTGTGGGTGCTCGCGGCGTTGTCGATGACGCTCGGCAACCTCGCCGCGCTGCGCCAGACGAACATCGTCCGCATGCTCGCCTACTCGTCGGTCGCGCAGGGCGGGTTCATGCTCGTGCCGTTCGCGGCGGCCGGCATCGCCGGCGCCAACGGCCATCTCGACGAAGGCGCACGACGCGATGAGCGCGGTCGTCGTCTACCTCTTGATCTACGGCGCGATGAACCTCGGCGCGTTCGCGGTGGTGATCGCGGTCGCCCGGCGCACGCGCAGCGCCGAGATCTCTTCGTACGACGGCCTGTTCCAGACTCGCCCGACGCTCGCGGTCGTGATGGGCGTCTTCCTCGCGTCGCTCGCGGGCATCCCGTTCTTCGCGGGCTGGTTCGCCAAGTTCGTGATGTTCCGCTCGATCATCGACGCGGGCACCGGTTGGGCGATCGCCCTCGGCGTCATCGCCGCGGTCAACTCGGTGATCGCGTTCTTCTATTACGCGCGCCCGATCCGGGCGATGATCTTCCACGAGCCCGCCACCGACGACCGCACGCCGCTCGTCGTCCCGCAGCCGCTCGATCGCCGCGATCGGCGATCACCGCCGCCGTCGTGGTCGTGGTCGGCATCTACCCGCAGATCTTCGCCCGGGTCGGTGAGCTCGCGTTCTGATCGCGAGTCGCGCCAGGCTCGGGCTGACGTGAGCGCCGTCGCCGCGCACCTCGCGCAGGTGATCCACCGCGAGGGCCCGATCACCTTCGACCGGTTCATGGAGGCCGCCCTCTACGGAGAGGGCGGCTTCTTCGCGAGCGGTCACGGCGCGGGCCGCGCCGGGCCGCGACTTCGTCACCAGCCCCGAGGTCGGCCCGCTGTTCGGCGTATGCGTCGCGCGCGCGCTCGACCGGCTGTGGCGACGCGCTCGACGAACCCGATCCGTTCCTCGTCGTCGAAGCGGGCGCCGGGCAACGGCCGGCTCGCGCGCGAGGTCTTGCGCGCCGCAGCCCGACGTGCCTGCCGGCGCTGCGCTACGTGCTCGTCGAGCGTTCGGCCGCATTGCGCGCCGAGCAGCGCGACCGCCTGCCGCTCGAACCGGCCGACGAAGCGCTCGGTCCGTTCGTGCGCCGTGCGGACGAAGACCAGGCCGTGCCCGAGCCAGTCGGCCGGACCGGTGTTCACCGCGCTCGAGGAGCTGCCCGCGCTCTCCGCCACGCGCCGCGGTCGTGCTCGCCAACGAGCTGCTCGACAACCTGCCGTTCGGCATCGCGGAGTGGGACGGCGAACGTTGGCTCGAAGTGCGCGTCGCGCGACGGAGCCCGACGGCGATTCGACGAAGTGCTCGTCCCGATCGACGTCGACCTCGGCTACGACGGTCGCGCGCCGGTACGCGCGTGCCGATTCCGCGCGGGCATGGACGAGTGGTGGCGCGACGTGCGAGGGCGTCGTGCGCCGACGGCTTCGTCCTCGTCGTCGACTACACCACGACCGATCGCCGAGCTCGGTGAGCGGCCGTGGCTGCGCACGTACCGCGACACACGCGGCGGGCACCGACCCGCTGGACGCGCCGGGCGAGCAGGACATCACCGCCGACGTCGTGCTCGAGCAGACTCGATGCCGCGGCGCCGTTCCCGCGCCTGCGGACCGACCGCCAGGCCGACTGGCTGGCCGCGCTCGGTATCGACGATCTCGTCGCCGAGGGCCGCCGGCGCTGGGAGGCCGGCGCGGCGCGCGGCGAGCTCGAGGCGCTGGCCGGCCGCAGCCGCATCACCGAGGCGGCCGCGCTGACCGACCCCGACGGGCTCGGCGCGCATCACGTCGTGCTCTACGGGGCCGGCGGTGCCGGCCGGACTTCACCTGGTGAGCGGCGCGAGACCGGGCTGCGAGAGCGGGATCGTCGCGGCGCCGGTGTGACTAGCCTCCGCGGGCATGGCTGAGACGCTCTCCGCACTGCTGCAGGAAGGCCGCACCTTCCCGCCGCCGGCCGGCTTCGCCAAGGACGCGCTCGATCACCGACGCGAGCGTCTACGACGACGCCGAACGCGACTGGCAGGGCTTCTGGGCCCGGCAGGCGCTGGCGCTCGACTGGCACCGCGAGTGGGACACGATCCTCGACTGGCAGCTGCCGTTCGCGAAGTGGTTCGTCGGCGGCAAGCTCAACGTCTCCGAGAACTGCCTCGACCGCCACGTTCGACGCCGGCCACGGCGGCCAGGTCGCGCTGCACTGGGAAGGCGAGCCCGGCGACAGCCGCGCCGTCACGTATCAGGAGCTGCTCGACGAGACGTCGCCGCGTCGCGAACCTGTTGCGCGAGCTCGGCGTGGTGAAGGGCGACCGGGTCGCGATCTACATGGGCATGGTGCCCGAGACCGTCGCGGCGATGCTCGCGTGCGCGCGCATCGGCGCCGCGCACTCCGTGGTGTTCGGCGGCTTCACCGCGCAGTCGCTCAAGGACCGCATCAACGACGCGCAGGCGCGCGTGCTGATCACCGCCGACGGCGCCTGGCGGCGCGGATCGGTCGTCGCGCTGAAGGACATCGCCGACGAGGCGTTGGCCGACACGCCGTCGATCGAGCACGTGCTCGTGTTGCGGCGCACCGAGTCGGAGTGCGCGATGCAAGCCGGGCGCGATCTCTGGTGGCACGACGCGGTCGCCCGCCAGAGCGCGCGAGTGCGCGCCCGAGTCGATGGACGCCGAGGATCTGCTGTTCATCCTCTACACGTCGGGCACCACCGGGAAGCCCAAGGGCATCATGCACACGACCGGCGGCTATCTCACGCAGGTCGCGTACACGCACAAGTACGTCTTCGACCTGAAACCCGACACCGACGTCTACTGGTGCACCGCCGACGTCGGCTGGGTCACCGGTCACTCGTACATCGTCTACGGACCGCTCGCGAACCGCGCCACCTCCGTGCTCTACGAGGGCACGCCCGACCACCCGGGCAAGGACCGGCTCTGGTCGATCGTCGAGAAGTACAAGGTGACGATCTTCTACACCGCGCCCACCGCGATCCGGACGTTCATGAAGTGGGGCGACGAGCTCCCCGCCGCGCACGACCTTTCGTCGCTGCGGCTGATCGGAACCGTCGGCGAGCCGATCAATCCGGAAGCGTGGGTCTGGTACTACGGCGTCGATCGGCGGCGGGACGTTGTCCCGGTCGTCGACACGTGGTGGCAGACCGAGACCGGCGCGATCATGATCAGCGCGCTGCCCGGCGCGACCACGCTGAAGCCCGGCAGCGCGACGTTCCCGCTGCCCGGCATCGAAGCGGGCATCGTCGACGACGCGGGCAAGCCGCCGTCGGTATCCCGGGCGGCGGCTACCTCGTGCTGTCGCGGCCGTGGCCGTCGATGCTGCGCGGGATCTGGGGCGACCCGGAGCGTTACCGCGACACGTACTGGTCGCGGTTCGGCGACAAGTACTTCGCCGGCGACGGCGCCAAGCGCGACGACGACGGCTACTTCTGGCTGCTCGGTCGCGTCGACGACATCATGCTCGTCGCCGGCCACAACATCTCGACCACCGAGGTGGAGTCGGCGTTGGTCGACCACCCGTCGGTCGCGGAGGCCGCGGTCGTCGGCCGCAACGACGAGACGACCGGGCAGGCGATCGCCGCGTTCGTCACGCTGCGCAGCGGCGTCGAACCGCGCGACGAGCTCGTCGAGGAGCTGCGCAACCACGTCGCGCAACTCATCGGGCCGATCGCGAAGCCGAAGACGATCCTGTTCACCGAGGAGCTGCCGAAGACGCGGTCGGGCAAGATCATGCGCCGGCTGTTGCGCAACGTCGCCGAGGACGAGCTGCTCGGCGACACGACCACGCTCGCCGATCCCGACCGTCGTCGACGGCATCAAGTCGAAGTACCTCGCGTCCCAGCCGCCCGAGGAGTAGCGCGCGCTCTGCCGTACATCCCCGAACACTGGACATGGAAGTGCCGGACCGGTCGAGCCCGGCGCGCGCCGTCGTCGTCGACATCGACGGCGTCCTCTCCGACGCGTCGAGCCGCCAGCACTACCTCGAGTCGCCCCGCCAGGACTGGCGCGCCTTCTTCGAGGCGTGCGGCGAAGACCCGGTCATCGAGGAGGTGCACACGCTCCTCGTCGCTGCTCGACCCCGAGCTGCAGATCGTGCTGCTCACCGCGCGGCCGCATCGGGTCGCGCTACCTGACCGAGGCGTGGCTGCGCCGCTACGCGATCCGCTGGGACCTGCTGATCATGCGACCGTGGGGCGACTACGACCTCGCCCGCGACTTCAAGCAGTCGACGGTCTGGGAGCTGCGCGCCGCCGGCTTCGACCTCGCGCTCGCCTTCGAGGACGACCGCCGCAACGTGGCGATGTTCCGGTCCGAAGGCATTCCCTGCCTCTACGTCCACTCCGGGTACTACGACTAGGCACTCCGGCTATTACGACTGACGGTCGCAGTCATTTCGCAGCGACCTCTCAGGTAAGCCTGATTCGATAAGCCCGGGAAGGCCCGGCGGGTCGCCGGTGTTCTCTTGGACCGAGGTGACAGAGATGTTCAGGAACAACGTCAAGACGGTGGTGCTGCTGACGGCGCTCGGTGCGCTCTTCATCGGTGTCGGTGGCGATCTTCGGCAGTGGCGGATTGATCATCGGCCTGCATGCTCGGGCTGGTGTTCGTCGGCGGCTCCTACTGGTTCTCCGACAAGATCGCGGTCGCGCGCCGCGGGTGCGGTCCCGGTCTCCGAGGCCGACGCGCCCCAGCTCTACTCGATCGTCCGCGACCTCACGACGCGGGCCAACCTGCCGATGCCGGCGATCTACATCAGCCCGGCCTCGCAGCCGAACGCGTTCGCGACCGGCCGCAACGAGCACCACGCCGCGGTGGCGGTGACGCAGGGTCTCATGCAGGTCGTCGACCAGGAAGAGCTGCGGGGCGTGCTCGCGCACGAGCTCTCTCACGTCCGCAACCACGACATCCTCATCGGATCCGTCGCGGCGACGGTCGCGCTCGGCATCACGTTCCTGGCCCGCATGCTGATGTGGGGCGCGATCTTCGGCGGTTTGGGCGGCAACGACGGTGGCCGGCGCAACGGCAACGTCCTCGGCGCGCTCGCGATGATGATCCTCGCCCCGATCGCGGCCGCGCTGCTGCAGATGTCGCTGTCACGCTCGCGCGAGTTCGAAGCCGACCGCAGCGGTGCCGAGCTGCTCGGTACCGGCGAGCCGCTCGCCCGGGCGCTCGAGAAGATCGACGCCTACGCGCAAGCAGATCCCGATGAACATCGACCCTGCGCACGCGACCGCGTACATCATCAATCCGCTGACGGGGAAGAAGGCGAAGTTCGCGAACCTGTTCCGCACGCACCCGCCGACCGAAGAGCGGATCGCGCGGCTGCGCCACCAGCACGTGCACAACGCGTAGCGGCGTACCGCTCGCGAGGTTCCAGTCGCTTCAGTCGCGGAAGTTCGTGAACTCGAGCGGCACACCGAAGTCGTGCTCGCGCAGCTTCTGGATCGCGTTCTGCAGGTCGTCGCGCTTCTTGCCCGTCACGCGTAGCTGGTCGCCCTGCACCTGGTGCTGGACGCCTTTGATGCCGAGGCCCTTGATGTACTTGCCGATCTCGCGGGCCTTGTCGTCGTTGATGCCGACCTGGATCGACACCTTCTGGCGGGCGCGACCCTTGGTGGCCTCTTCGACCTTGCCGTAGTCGATCGCCTTCAGCGAGACCTTGCGCTTGACCAGCTTCTCCTCGAGCACCTGGGTCACGGCCTTCAGCCGTTCCTCCGACGCCGACTCGAGCTCGATCGCGTTGTCCGCCTCCTTCAACTCCACGATACTGTCGGTGCCCTTGAAGTCGAAGCGGTTCGCGAGCTCGCGGCTCGCCTGGTCGACCGCGTTCTTCACCTCTTGCAGGTCGACTTCGGATACCACGTCGAAGGTCGGCATGGGCGTCTCGATCTCTTCGCGGCCGCGGGGGAGCAGTCGCTAGATTAGATCCGGGTCGGTACCCGAGTGGCCAAAGGGGATGGGCTGTAAACCCATTGCGTTACCGCTACGTTGGTTCGAATCCAACCCGGCCCACCACTCTTTTTTCTGGCTCGCTTGCTTTCCGGGCTCGCTGCGCTCGCGATTTGAGCTGCGCTTGCTTCGGGGCGAGCTTGCTCGCTCGGCGCTTCGCCCCTTGCTCGGCTGCGCCGCAGGTCAAGGTCAAGGGCAGCTGGCGCACCGAAGGTCAAACCAGCTGGTGCTTGCCCTAGAGCATCTTTTGCATGAGGACTACGTCGAGCCAGCGGTTGAACTTGCGGCCGACCTCGCGTTCGCGGCCGACCTGCTCGAAGCCGCAGGCGGCGTGGAGGGCGATCGACGCGTCGTGATCGCCCACGATGCGGCCGATCACCGAGTGGAAGCCGTGGTCGCGGGCCAGCTCGACCAGGTCGCCGAGCAGCAACCGGCCCACACCCTCGCCGCGGAGGTCGCGGTGGACGTAGATCGAGTCCTCGACGCGTCGTCGAGTAGGCGGGCCGGGGCCGGTACGGCGTCAGCGACGCGAAGCCCACGACCGTGTCGGCGTCGTCGACGGCGACGATCGCGGGGTGGCCGCCGGAATGCTCGTCGATCCACAGCGAGCTGCTCGGCGAGGGTGCGGGGCCGGAGGTCGAAGGTGACCGTGGATTCGAGGACCTCGACGTTGTAGATCGCGCGCAGCGCGTCGGCGTCGCGCCGCTCGACCGAGGCGGGTTCGCAAGGCGTGTGGTTCCGGCACGGGCGAGACGCTACGCAACCGACCGGACCTGCGACGCAGCGGCTCGGCTAAACTCGTCGGGCTTCGCCCCCTTAGCTCAGTTGGCAGAGCACTTCCATGGTAAGGAAGGGGTCTACGGTTCAAGTCCGTAAGGGGGCTCGGTGGCGTCAGGCCAAGGCCGGCTCCGGCACGGCGGAGTAGCTCAGTTGGTAAGAGCACACGGCTCATAATCGTGGGGTCGCGGGTTCGAGTCCCGCCTCCGCTACCACATCACCCGCAACACCCGACATCCGCAAGACCCGAAGGTGAATCCAGCATGGCGAAAGAGAAGTTCGAGCGGACGAAGCCGCATTTGAACATTGGGACGATTGGTCATATTGACCATGGGAAGACGACGTTGACGGCGGCGATCACGAAGGTTCTGCATGAGCAGAACCCGAAGAACGCGGCGACGGCGTTCGATCAGATCGACAAGGCGCCGGAAGAGAAGGCGCGGGGGATCACGATCTCGATTGCGCATGTGGAGTACGAGACGGAGAACCGTCACTACGCGCATGTCGATTGTCCGGGCCATGCGGACTACATCAAGAACATGATCACGGGTGCGGCGCAGATGGACGGCGCGATCTTGGTGGTCGCGGCGACGGATGGTCCGATGCCCCAGACCCGTGAGCACGTGCTGCTTGCTCGTCAGGTCGGTGTTCCGTCGATCGTGGTGGCGTTGAACAAGTCGGACATGGTCGACGACGAGGAGATCTTGGAGCTCGTGGAGCTCGAGGTCCGCGAGTTGTTGAACGAGTACGAGTTCCCGGGTGACGACACGCCGGTCGTGCGGGTGAGTGCGTTGAAGGCGCTCGAGGGTGATGCGGAGTGGACGCCGAAGATCCTGGAGCTCATGTCGGCGGTCGACAGCTTCTTGCCGGAGCCGACGCGTGATGTGGATCGTCCGTTCTTGATGCCGATCGAGGATGTGTTCACGATCACCGGTCGGGGCACGGTCGTGACTGGTCGGGTGGAGCGCGGGATCGTGAAGGTCGGTGAGGAGATCGAGATCATCGGTCTGCGGAACACGACCAAGACGACGTGTACGGGTGTGGAGATGTTCCGCAAGCTCTTGGATGAGGGCCGTGCGGGCGACAACATCGGTGCGCTGTTGCGCGGTACGAAGAAGGAAGATGTGGAGCGCGGTCAGGTCCTGGCGAAGCCGGGCAGCATTACGCCGCACACGAACTTCACGGCGCAGGTGTACATCTTGACGAAGGAAGAGGGTGGGCGGCATACGCCGTTCTTCACGAACTATCACCCGCAGTTCTATTTCCGGACCACGGACGTGACCGGCACGGTCGCTCTTCCGGAGGGTACGGAGATGGTGATGCCGGGTGACAACACCGAGATGACGGTGGAGCTTGGGAAGCCGATCGCGATGGACGAGGGTCTGCGTTTCGCGATCCGTGAGGGTGGCCGTACTGTTGGTTCCGGCCGCGTCGTGAAGATCGAGAAATAGGGATTTCGAAATGGCGAAGAACGACAAGCGCGTCAAGGTCACGCTCGCGTGTGAAGAGTGCAAGCGGCGCAACTACATCACGATGAAGAGCAAGGTCAACGACCGCGAACGCATCGAGATGAAGAAGTACTGCCGCTGGGACAAGCACCACACCCTCCACAAGGAAACGCGCTAGGAGCGGCAGCGGAGCTGGGCCGAACGCTCGGCGAAGCCCGTACTTCGGCTCGGCGCAGCGCGAGCGACCGATAAGCGGAGCGGCAGCGGAGCTGGGCCGAACGCTCGGCGAAGCCCGTACTTCGGCTCGGCGCAGCGCGAGCGACCGATAAGCGGAGCGGGCGTCCGGCCGATCCCTCCTGCACCGCGTAACCTTTTGGAGGTACGCGGGGTCGGAACACCTGTACCCATCAGGAGGATCGGTTGGACGAGGCCGAGCTGGTGCGGGCCGCCCGCAGCGGTGACCGCCAGGCGTTCGACGAATTGGTGCGGCGCACCTTCGTCGACACGTTCACGCTCGCGCGTCGTCTCACCGGCAACGAGGAGGACGCGCGCGACGTGGTGCAGGAGGCTTACCTCCGGGCCTGGAAGGGCATCGGGAAGTTTCGCGGCGAAGCGGCCTTTTCGACCTGGCTGTACCGCATCACCGCGAACGCGGCCTCGAGCAACGTCCAACGCCGGCGCAAGCCACCGGGCCGAACCCTTCGCCGACGACTTCGAACCCGTCGACTCGGGCGCCGAAGCAACTGGTGTCCCAAGGCGCCGAATCCGCCGAAGCGCTCGATCGCATCGCGATCGCGCTCGACGAGCTCCCCGCCAAACTGCGCAGCGTGGTCGTGTTGAAAGACGTCTACGGCATGTCGCACGAGGCGATCGCCGAGGAGCTCGGCATATCGGTCTCGGCCGCGAAGGTGCGGCTGCATCGGGCCCGGCGCAAGCTGCGCGACGTGTTGTACGAAGAAGGAGCGCAAGCCGATGCGGTGTGACGAGGTGACCACGCTGCTGCCGGCGATCGTCGACGGCGAAGCGGTCGGTTTCGAGGCCGAACGCCACGTCGAGACCTGCCTGCGGTGCCAGGCCGAGCTGGCGCGTTACCGGCGCTTGCTGCGGACGCTGGCGCTGTTGCGGACCCGCTACGTCGAGCCCACTCCCGGCCTGCTCGGCGAGACGCTGGCCGCGATCACCGAGGCGGCCGAGCACGGTGCCCGCCGCACGCTCGTCTCGGGCCGCCGGCTCGCCTACGCCGGGGCAATTGGGGGCAGCGCCCTCGCGGCCGGGGCCACCGCCGCGGTCCTGATCGCCCGTTCCCGCAAACGGGCCCTCAGCCTCGCCGGGTAATCGCCGGCAGACGCCGACGACCGCTGCTATCCTTCGCGCCTGGCCCCCACGGCCCGGAGGGCAGTAGCTCAATTGGTAGAGCTCCGGTCTCCAAAACCGGCGGTTGGGGGTTCGAGTCCCTCCTGCCCTGCTCGAATGACAGCCCCGTAAGTTCCGGCTCCGCCAGTCCCACACTCTCGTAATCACGCGTCGAGGCGACATGAACCGACAGACGAAGCGACAGATGGCGAAGCAGGGCTCGGATCGGCCGCGCACGCCCGAAAAGCGGTCGGCCCCGAACCCCCAGGTCGAACGCACCGGGCCGAAGCAGTACTTCTCCGAGGTCCGCGGCGAGATGAAGAAGGTGGCGTGGCCACCGAGGCCGGAGATCCTCAACTCCTCGCTCATCGTGTTGGTCGGGTTGGTCGTGATGACGGCGCTGATCTTCGTGTTCGACTGGGCCGCGGTACACATCGTGAACTTCGTGTTCAAGTAGATGGTCGGCACCACCTCGCTTCCCCCGCAAAACAACGATGGCGACGACATGACAACTTCTCGAAACTCAGCTTCCGCAAGCTTCCGAGTCCGCTGACGCGGGCGCCGACGAGACCGCGGCCGAGACCGTCGAGGAGACCGCGGCCGAGCTCTCCGACGAGAGCGCGGCGGAAGCGGTCCTCGAGGCCGAAGAGGAGCACGCCGACGAGGAAGTCGTCGTCGTGGTTCCCGACCTCGGTGGCGCGGAGCTGCTCGACATCGAAGAGGTCGACGCCGACGACGAGATCGTGTCGCGCTCCGAGCCGAGCCCGTTCGACCGGTCCGGGCGCTGGTACGTCGTCCACACCTACGCCGGCTACGAGAACAAGGTGAAGTCGAACCTCGCGAGCCGCGTGCGTTCGATGGCGGTCGAGGATCGCATCTTCGAAGTCGTCATCCCGATGGAAGACGTCATCGAGTTCAAGAACGGCCGCAAGGTCGTCGTGCAGAAGAAGGTCTTCCCCGGCTACCTGCTCGTGCGGATGGGCCTCGACGACCACGCCTGGTACGTCGTGCGCAACACGCCCGGCGTCACCGGATTCGTCGGCAGCGGCGCCAAGCCCACGCCGCTCTCGCGCAAGGAGGTCGAGGACATCCTCGGCACCGGCGTGAAAGAAGAAGGGCCCCAGGCCGAGAAGAAGGTGCGTCCCCGCCTCGAGTACGAGATCGGCGAGCAGGTGCGGGTGGTCACGGGCCCCTTCGCCGACTTCAACGGTGTCATCAGCGAGATCGACGTCGACCGTTCGAAGCTCAAGGTGCTGGTGAACATCTTCGGGCGCGAGACTCCGGTCGAGCTGGAGTTCGGCGACGTCGCCAAGTTGTAGTCGCGCGACACGTTCCCAGCGTGCGCGAAACGCAAGCCACGAGAGAGATGAAGTAACTGACATGGCAAAAAGACGAGTTGTTGCGGTCGTGAAGATCCAGATCCAGGCCGGCGCGGCTACCCCCGCGCCGCCGGTCGGTACCGCGCTCGGCCCGCACGGCATCAACATCATGGACTTCTGCAAGGCGTACAACGCCGCCACCGAAGCCCAGCGGGGCACGGTCATTCCGGCCGAGATCACGATCTACGAGGACCGCTCGTTCACGTTCGTCACCAAGACACCGCCCACGCCGGTGCTGTTGCGTCAGGCCGCCGGGATCGACAAGGGCGCGACCGCGCCCCGACGCGAGACGGTCGGGAGCGTCACCAAGGCGCAGGTCCGTCAGATCGCGGAGACGAAGATGCCCGACCTGAACGCGATCGACATCGAAGGCGCGATCAAGCAGATCGCGGGCACGGCCCGCTCGATGGGCATCGAAGTCGTCGGCTAGTCCTTTTGCATTCCCGCCGCCGGAGCACCTCGCCGGCGGACGTCACGGGACGGAACGAGGGAGCTTCGAAGGGAGCGCACACCATGGCTAAATCGAAGAAGTACGTCGACGCATCGGCAAGCGTTACGACAAGGCGGCGCTGCACGAACCCGCCGCCGCATTCGAGCTCGTGAAGTCGATGGCGACGAAGAAGTTCGACGAGACCGTCGAGGCCGCGTTCCGGCTCGGCGTCGACCCCCGCAAGGCCGACCAGATGCTGCGCGGCACCGTGTCGCTGCCCGCGGGCACCGGCAAGGACGTGCGGGTCGCGGTGTTCGCGGCCGGCGATGCCGCCGAAGCGGCGCGCGAGGCCGGCGCCGACGTCGTCGGCGCCGAAGACCTCGTCAACCGGGTCCAGAACGAAGGCTTCATGGACTTCGACATCGCGATCGCGACCCCCGACCTCATGGGTCAGGTCGGTCGCCTCGGTCGCGTGCTCGGGCCGCGTGGTCTGATGCCCAACCCGAAGACGGGCACCGTCACCACCGATGTCGGCAAGGCCGTCTCCGAGTTCAAGGGCGGCAAGGTCGAGTACCGCACCGACCGCAACGGCAACGTGCACGTGCCATTGGGCAAGGCGAGCTTCCCGGTCGAGAGCCTCGTACGGAACTACTCGGCGCGTGCTCGACGAGCTGCAGCGGGCCCGTCCGTCGTCGGCCAAGGGTCGCTACCTGAAGGGCGTGTCGACGTCGTCGACGATGGGCCCGGGCGTGCGGATCTCGCCCGACTCGCGGGTCGAAACCGACTGAGGAGCGGCGGCCGTCCCCGGGGTTTCGGGGATCAGGCGCCGAAACCGACGGGCCGGCGTTCGACGCGGGGTCGCAGCGACGGCCACGGCATGCGGGTGCGGCGGAACGGGATCGCCTGTCCGTCGCGGTAGCTGCGCATCGTCGTCCAGAGCGGGCCGCGGGTGATCTCGAGCTCGACCCGGCCGTCGCAGATCATCTCGACGAAGCGCAGGGCTTCCTCGCGGCTCGTGAAGATGACGCGCTCGGGCGGGTAGGCGACCACGACCCGGTGGTCGTCGATGTCGAGCTCGATGTCGCGGTCGTGATCGGTGACGTGGGGGAGCAGCACGAGCGCGGCGGCATCGCCGGTGGTGATGGTCATTGCGTCGCGATCGAGCCCCGCGGGCGGGTTGCGGTCGAGCAGATCCTCGAGCTGCACCAAGAAGTCGCGGATGATCGGGGTCAGGCTCACGCGGCCCCGATCCAATCACGAAAAGACCCGGCTGACGGGCGAAGACGCCTTTCGGCTAGTGTCTCGGACCGTCCAGAGAACGCCAAAGACTTCCGGTCTCGACACGAGGTAATGGACCGAGCTCCCAAGGGAGCGAGGCCCGCCGGGTGAGGCGACTTCCGGGGAGCGTGCGGCCTTGTGCCGCGCGCCGCTCGCGAGGCGTCCCGCCCGAGCACCCCGAGGAGCAACTACATGCCCACGAAGGCACCCGCCGACAGCGCGCAGATGCAGCGCAAGACCGCGGTCATCGACGACATCAAGGCCCGGCTCGAGTCCGCCGACGCGGCGGTGCTCACCGAGTACCGCGGCCTGACCGTCAGCGACATCGCGAACCTGCGCGCGGCCCTGCGCCCTGCCGCCACCGACTACAAGATCTTCAAGAACACCCTGGCCCGCCGGGCGGCCCACGACGCCGGTCTCGACGACATCGTCGAGAGCCTCGAAGGCCCGGTTGCCATCGCGTTCGTCCGCCGCGACGGCGGCGACGCCGTCACCGCGGCCAAGGCGCTCCGCGACTTCGCCCGCACCAACCCGAACCTGGTGCTGAAGGGCGGGATCCTCGGCCCGCGGCTGCTGACGCGGCGCCGACATCGAGGCGCTCGCCGACGTCCCGCCCCGCGACCAGTTGCTCGCCCGCTTGGCCGGTGGCTTCCAGGCCCCGATGGTCAAGGCGGCCGGCCTGTTCCAGGCGTTCACCCGCAACATGGCGTACGGCGTCAAGGCGCTGATCGACCAGCGGATCGAGGGTGGCGAGGCGCTCGTCGGTCCGAGCCCGAGCCCGAAGCCCCCGCCGGCCGAGGCACCCGCGGCCGAGGCAGACGCCCCCGACCGAGACCGAGACCGAGGCTCCGGCCGCAGAAGCGACCGAGCCGGAACAAGCATCCGAAGCAGAAAAGGTAGAGGAGTAATCCGATGGCAACCATGAGCACAGCCGACCTGCTCGACGTCTTCAAGAACATGACGGTTCTCGAGCTCAACGACTTCCTGAAGGCGTTCGAAGAGGAGTTCGGCGTGACCGCCGCAGCTCCGGTCGCAGTTGCGGCCGCCGGTGGCGGCGGTGGCGGCGGCACGGCCGAAGCAGCCGAGGAGAAGGACGAGTTCGACGTCATCCTCACGGCCGCCGGCGACAAGAAGATCCAGGTCATCAAGACGGTCCGCGAGCTCACGAGCCTCGGCCTGAAAGAGGCCAAGGACCTCGTCGACGGCGCCCCCAAGCCCGTGGTCGAGAAGGCGTCGAAGGAAGACGCCGAGAAGGCCAAGGCGAAGCTCGAAGAGGCGGGCGCCTCCGTCGAACTCAAGTAGCGGTCAGGCGGCGGGGCCGGAACCGGGCCCGGGAGCCTGTCCGGACGGGCCCGATCCGAGAATCTGTCGGGAAAGTCGTTGCCACCCGGCGGGTTCGGGCTTATCCTGCACCGAACATCCGGGCGCCGGTCCGCGCAAGCGGGCGGTGCCCGATTCGCGGTGACTGGCAGCCGGCATGGCAACTCGCTATGCTAGGCGTACCCGTGTCTGCCCGCTCGTGCTCTCCGATCTTCCTGGCCCTTGCCGACGCGCGCCCGATTGCCCGGGTTGCCTTGCGTCACGCCTTTCGTCGCACAGCCCGCAGCACGGCTCGCAATTCAGCATTTCCGCAGTTTGATTCTCTCCGGATTGGAGTGACGTTGGCCCGTCTCGCGTCCCGTGAGCGCCTTTCCTTCTCGAAGCTTCGCGAGGTTAAGGAGCTTCCCAACCTCATCGAAGTACAGACCGACTCGTTCCGATGGTTCCTCGAGGACGGTGTCGCCGAGGTTCTGCGCGACATCTCGCCGATCGAGGACTTCACCGGTCAGCTCAAGCTCGAGCTGACCGACCACGTCTTCGACCCGCCCAAGCACTCCGAAGACGAGTGCCGCGAGCGCGACATGACCTACGCGCGCCCGTTGTTCGTCACGGCGCGCTTCATGAACGCGCAGACGGGCGAGATCAAAGAGCAGACGGTCTTCATGGGCGACTTCCCGATGATGACCGACCGTGGAACGTTCATCATCAACGGCACCGAGCGCATCGTCGTCTCGCAGCTCGTGCGTTCGCCCGGCGTCTACTTCGGGGTCACCCCCGACAAGACCGCGCCCGAGCGCGAGGTCATCGACGCCAAGATCATCCCGAGCCGCGGTGCGTGGCTCGAGTTCGAGGTCGACAAGAAGGACGTCGTCTACGTCCGTATCGACCGCAAGCGCAAGCAGCCCGTCACCGTGCTTGCTGAAGGCGCTCGGCTTCGGTGAGAGCGACGAGGAACTGCTCAACCTCATCGTCGACGAAGAGGGTCGCCCCTACGAGTCGATGCGCAACACGCTCGAGAAGGACCACACGGCGAGCGTCGACGAAGCGTTCATCGACATCTACCGCAAGCTCCGTCCGGGCGAACCGCCGACCCCCGACTCCGCGCGCGCACTGCTCGAGAACCTCTTCTTCAACCCGAAGCGCTACGACCTCGCCAAGGTCGGTCGCCACAAGGTGTCGAAGAAGCTCTCGAAGGAGTACCCGTTCCTCGGGCTCGACCGCTTCGACCTCCCGATCCCGTTGGCGAACGTCGACGCCGGCCGCGCCGGTGCCGACTTCACGCTGATCCGCTCCGACATCCTCGCGGTCGTCTCCTACATCGTGAAGCTGCACAACCGCGACTCAGGGCTACTTCCCCGACGACATCGACCACTTCGGCAACCGCCGGGTGCGCACCGTCGGCGAGCTCATCCAGAACCAGCTCCGGGTCGGCCTCAGCCGTATGGAGCGGGTCGTGCGCGAGCGCATGACGACCCAGGACGTCGAGGCGATCACGCCGCAGACGCTCATCAACATCCGTCCGGTCGTGGCTGCGATCAAGGAGTTCTTCGGCTCGTCGCAGCTCTCGCAGTTCATGGACCAGACGAACCCGCTCGCGGCACTGACCCACCGGCGGCGCCTCTCGGCGCTCGGCCCGGGTGGTCTGTCGCGTGAGCGCGCCGGCTTCGAAGTGCGAGACGTGCACCCGAGCCACTACGGCCGCATGTGCCCGATCGAAACGCCGGAAGGCCCGAACATCGGCCTCATCGGTTACCTGTCGAGCTTTGCGCGCATCAACCGGTTCGGATTCATCGAGACCCCGTACCGCAAGGTCGAGAAGGGTCGCGTCACCGACGAGATCGAGTACCTCGCGGCCGACGACGAGGACGAGTACGTCATCGCGCAGGCGAACGTGCGCATCGACGACCAGGGCAACTTCCTCGACGAGCGCGTCACTCGTGCGCGTGGGTCGAGGCGAGATCGGCTTCTTCGCCCCCGACGAGGTCCAGTACATGGACGTGTCGCCGAAGCAGCTCTTCTCGGTCGCCACCGCGTTGATCCCGTTCCTCGAGCACGACGACGCGAACCGCGCGCTCATGGGCGCCAACATGCAACGTCAGGCCGTCCCGCTGCTGCGGGCGACCGCGCCGTACATCGGTACCGGTGTCGAGGCTCGCGCCGCACGCGACGCGGGCGACGCGTTGCTCGCGGCCGACGACGGCACCGTCGTCGACGTCGCCGGCGACACCGTCACCGTCGACTACAAGACCGGCGGCCGCACCACGCACCGCCTCGCCAAGTTCCGGCGTTCGAACCAGGGCACCTGCATCAACCAGAAGCCCCTGGTCGGCGGCGGCGACGTGGTGAAGAAGGGCGACGTCCTCGCCGACGGTCCCTCCACGCACCAAGGTGAGCTCGCGCTGGGCAAGAACCTGCTCGTCGCGTTCATGCCGTGGAAGGGTCACAACTTCGAGGACGCGATCGTGCTCTCGGAGCGCCTCGTGAAGGACGACGTGCTCACGTCGATCCACATCGAAGAGCACGAGATCGACGCCCGCGACACGAAGCTCGGTGCCGAGGAGATCACGCGCGACATCCCGAACCTCAGCGAGGACATCCTGAAGGACCTCGACGAGCGCGGCATCATCCGCATCGGCGCCGAGGTCGGCGCGGGCGACATCCTCGTCGGCAAGGTCACGCCCAAGGGCGAGACCGAGCTGACGCCGGAAGAGCGTCTGCTCCGCGCGATCTTCGGTGAGAAGGCGCGCGAGGTCCGCGACACCAGCTTGAAGGTGCCGCACGGCGAGACCGGCAAGGTCATCGACGTGCGCGTGTTCAGCCGCGACGACGGCCACGAGCTGCCGCCCGGCGTGAACCAGCTGGTGCGCGTGTACGTCGCGCAGAAGCGCAAGATCAGCGAGGGCGACAAGCTCGCCGGTCGTCACGGCAACAAGGGTGTGATCTCCAAGATCCTCCCGATCGAAGACATGCCGTACCTCGACGACGGAACGCCCGTCGACATCGTCCTCAACCCGCTCGGTGTTCCGAGCCGTATGAACGTCGGCCAGGTGCTCGAAGCGCACCTCGGTTACGCGGCGCGCCACGGTTGGGACGACGAGCACCGCAAGCCCGCCGAGCTGAACAAGACGCGTACTCGTACCGAGCCCGCGGTGTGGATCGCGAGCCCGGTGTTCGACGGTGCGCACTGGGACGAGGTCGAGCAGGCCGGTCCCGAGGGAACGATCCGCGAGATCTTCGAGCGGCTGAACCCCGACGGCGCCGACGGCAAGAAGCTCATCGGCACCGACGGCAAGGTCACGTTGAACGACGGCCGCACCGGCCAGCCGTTCGACCGGCCGGTCACCGTTGGCTACATGTACATCCTGAAGCTGTCGCACCTCGTCGACGACAAGATCCACGCTCGTTCGACGGGCCCCTACTCGATGATCACGCAGCAGCCCCTCGGCGGTAAGGCGCAGTTCGGCGGCCAGCGGTTCGGAGAGATGGAAGTGTGGGCGCTCGAGGCCTACGGCGCCGCGTACGCGCTGCAGGAGATCCTCACGATCAAGTCCGACGACGTGCTCGGCCGCGTGAAGGTGTACGAGGCCATCGTCAAGGGCGAGAACATTCCCGAACCGGGAATCCCCGAGAGCTTCAAGGTGCTCATCAAAGAGATGCAGGCACTCTGCCTGAACGTCCGGGTGATCGACGAGAACGGTCAAGAGATCGAGATCCGCGAGCTCGACGAGGACGCGTTCCGCACCACCGAATCGCTGGGCATCGACTTGTCGAGACCCGAACGCGGCACGGACGAGGAAGACGCGGCGAGCGCAAGAGCGAGGTTCTGAGTTATGGGAACAGTTTTCGACGTCAACTCGAGCCGCCGGCTCACGATCAATCTCGCCACGGCCGGCGACATTCTCACCTGGTCGAACGGCGAGGTGAAGAAGCCGGAGACGATCAACTACCGCACGCTCAAGCCCGAGAAGGACGGACTCTTCTGCGAGAAGATCTTCGGTCCCACGAAGGACTGGGAGTGCTACTGCGGCAAGTACAAGCGTGTCCGCTTCAAGGGCATCATCTGCGAGCGTTGTGGCGTCGAGGTCACGCGCTCGAAGGTGCGCCGCGAGCGCATGGGCCACATCCAGCTCGCCGCGCCCGTCACGCACATCTGGTACTTCAAGGGTGTCCCGAGCCGGCTCGGTTACCTGCTCGACATCGCGCCGAAGAGCCTCGAGAAGGTCATCTACTTCGCCGCGCACCTCGTCACGTGGGTCGACACCGAGCGTCTGCACAAGGACCTCCCGTCGCTCGAAGCCGAGATGAAGGCCGAGATCGGCGACGTCGAGCGCGAGCGTGAGGTCAAGTTGCGCGAGCGCGACGAGACCTACATCGCCGAGCTCGAAGAGCTCGAGGGTCGCGGCGCCAAGAAGAACGAGATCGAGCGCGCCGAGAAGGCCAAGAACAAGGACTTCGAGGACATCCGGCTCCGTTACGAAGAGGAGCTCGGTCAGCTCAAGCAGGTCTGGGACACGCTCAAGTCGATGAAGCCCAAGCAGCTCATCGACGACGAGCGCGTGTGGCGCGAGCTCGTCGACCGCTACCACGACTACTTCGCCGGCGGCATGGGTGCCGAGTCCGTCAAGGACCTCGTCTCGCGGCTCGACCTCGACGAGGTGGAGGTCGAGCTCAAGGAGACCATCGCCACCGCCAAGGGTCAGCGCAAGGCCAAGGCGATCAAGCGGCTGAAGGTCGTGTCGGCGTTCAACCGCCGCGACGACAACAACCGCGCGATCAACTCGCCGCTCGGCATGATCCTCGACGTCGTCCCGGTCATCCCGCCCGACCTGCGCCCGATGGTGCAGCTCGACGGTGGTCGTTTCGCGACCTCCGACCTGAACGACCTCTACCGCCGCGTGATCAACCGCAACAACCGGCTGAAGCGGCTCCTCGACCTCGGCGCGCCCGAGATCATCATCAACAACGAGAAGCGCATGTTGCAGGAGGCCGTCGACGCGTTGTTCGACAACGGCCGCCGTGGTCGCCCGGTCACGGGTCCCGGCAACCGCGCGCTCAAGTCGCTGTCCGACATGTTGAAGGGCAAGCAGGGCCGGTTCCGTCAGAACCTGCTCGGCAAGCGCGTCGACTACTCGGGCCGTTCGGTCATCGTCGTCGGTCCGCAGCTGCGCTTGCAGCAGTGCGGGCTGCCGAAGCAGATGGCGCTCGAGCTCTTCAAGCCCTTCGTCATGAAGCGGCTCGTCGACCTCGAGTACGCGCAGAACATCAAGTCGGCCAAGCGCATGGTCGAGCGCGCCCGCCCGCAGGTGTGGGACGTGCTCGAAGAGGTCATCAAGGAGCACCCGGTCTTCTTGAACCGTGCTCCTACGCTTCACCGTCTCGGCATCCAGGCCTTCGAGCCCGTGCTCGTCGAGGGCAAGGCGATCCAGATCCACCCGCTCGTCTGCGCGGCGTTCAACGCCGACTTCGACGGTGACCAGATGGCCGTGCACCTTCCGCTCTCCGCGGAGGCGCAGGCCGAGGCGCGGATGTTGATGCTCGCCGCGCACAACATCTTGTCGCCGGCGTCCGGTCGTCCGATCGCGGTGCCGAGCCAGGACATGATCATCGGCCTCTACTACCTGTCGGAAGCGCTCGACGGTCTCCCGGGTGAAGGCCGCGTGTTCCGTTCGATCGACGAGGCCTATCGCCGCGTACGAAGAGCGGTTCGGTGGCGACGGCGAGACGATCGCGTTGCACGCCAAGATCAAGGTGCGCATGCCGGTCGGCAAGTTCCCGGTCGAGCCACTTCCCCCGCGTCGCTCGACGACGGCACTGCCGCAGAGCATCGTGCTGCGCGAGTACGGCAGCAACGGTTCGACGCGAGGTGCTCGTCGAGACGTCGCTCGGTCGGTTGCTGTTGAACAGCGCGTTCCCCGACGACTTCCCGTTCGTCAACCGCATCGATGACGCAAGCGCGACATCACCGAGGTCGTCGGTGAGCTCGTCGTCGGATACGACAAGGCGGTCGTCGGCGAACAGCCTCGACCGGATGAAGATGCTCGGCTACGAGTGGTCGACCCGTTCCGGTCTGACGATCTCGATCGCCGACGTCACGACGCCGCCGGCCAAGGCCGGTCTCCTCGAGAAGTTCGAGGGCGAGGCGGCCAAGGTCGAGAGCCAGTACGAGCGCGGCATCATCACCGACGACGAACGGCGCCAGCAGGAGATCGAGATCTGGACCGACGCGACCAACCAGGTCACGAAGGCCATGCAGGATCTCATGCAGTCGACGCCGTTCAACCCGATCGACATGATGGTCGGCTCGGGTGCCCGAGGAAACATCATGCAGGTGCGTCAGATCGCCGGTATGCGCGGTCTCGTCGCCAACCCGCGTGGTGAGATCATCCCGCGCCCGATCAAGAGCAACTTCCGTGAGGGTCTGTCGGTGCTCGAGTACTTCATCTCGACCCACGGTGCGCGCAAGGGACTGGCCGACACCGCACTGCGTACCGCCGACTCCGGTTACCTGACCCGTCGACTCGTCGACGTGGCCCAGGAGCTCATCGTGCGCGAGTGGGACTGCGAGACGACCCGCGGTATCTGGGTCGAGGACGTGCTCCCCGGCCCCGACTCGTGGCGCGTGCTCGAGACCAGCCTGCTCGGTCGTTGCCTCACCGAGGACGCCACGCTCGCCGACGGCACGGTCATCCCGCGCAACGTCGAGATCGACGACGACGCCATGCGTCTGCTCGCCGACGACGAGGGCATCACGCGCCTGCGGGTGCGCACGGTGCTCACGTGCGAGACGGTGTCGGGTGTCTGCTCGAAGTGCTACGGCCGCATGCTGGCCACCGGCAAGATCTCCGATCTCGGTGAGGCCATCGGCATCGTCGCGGCCCAGTCGATCGGTGAGCCCGGTACCCAGCTGACCATGCGTACGTTCCACACCGGCGGTGTCGCCGGCGAGGACATCACGCACGGTCTGCCTCGTGTGGTCGAGCTGTTCGAAGCCCGCACCCCGAAGGCGGCATCGCTGCTCGCCGACGTGTCGGGTGTCGTGCGGATCGGCGAGAACGAGAAGGGCGAGCGCGTCATCACGATCGTCTCCGACGACGGCACCGAGCTCGAGTACGCGGTGTCGCGCCGGGCGCACGTCGAGCGTGCGCGACGGCCAGGAGGTCACCGCCGGTGACCGTCTGGTCGGCGACGAGAAGAGCCCGCTCGACCCGAAGAAGCTCCTCGAGATCAAGGGCGTGCGCGAGACGCAGCAGTACCTGGTCGACGAGGTGCAGCGGGTGTACCGCGACCAGGGTGTGTCGATCCACGACAAGCACATCGAGGTCATCGTCCGGCAGATGCTGCGCCGGGTGACCGTCTCGGAGCCGGGCGACAGTGCGTTCCTGCCCGGCGAGAAGGTCGACACCCGCCGCTACGCGGAGGAGAACCGTCGGCTCGTCGAGGAGGGCAAGCGTCCGGCCGAGGGTCGTCCCGAGCTCATGGGAATCACGAAGGCGTCGCTCGCGACCGACTCGTGGCTCTCGGCCGCGTCGTTCCAAGAGACGACCCGGGTGCTCACCGAGGCGGCGATCGAGGGTCGCTCCGACGGGCTCGAGGGCCTGAAGGAGAACGTGATCATCGGCAAGCTCATCCCGGCGGGAACGGGCATGCCGATGTACCGCAACATCCGGACCGAGGCGCCCGAGTACGAGCCGCTGCCGTTCTACACGTCCGAGGTCGAAGAGGAGATGGACCTCGCGACGTGGCTGCGGGAAGCGAGCACGAACCGCCAGGCCGAGGCCGACCTCGGTGCGACGGCGTCGGCGGAGCCCGAAGTCCGCGGCCGCTCCCGTCGCAGTGAGTGAGCCGACCGCCGGTGGTCGACCTCCCGGGTACGGCCGACATCGGTCGCGACGACCAAGGGGACGTCGCGGCCGGCGACTGATACGACTGACGGCAGCCCGGCCCTGCACTTTGGGGCCGGACATCCGTCCTGCTACGTCTCGCCCGTCGGCTCCGAGCGCCTCGGCGCGCTCGTGAGCCTCCGAAGTCCCATGATCGTCCTGTTCGAACCCGCGAAAGTTTCAGAGGGAAGACGCGTGCCCACGATCGCCCAGCTCGTCCGCAAGGGACGGGAATCGAAGGCCGAAAAGACCAAGACCCCGGCCCTCAAAGGCTCGCCGCAGCGTCGGGGCGTGTGCACGCGCGTCTTCACCACGACGCCGAAGAAGCCGAACTCCGCGCTGCGCAAGGTCGCGCGTGTCCGGCTCACCTCGGGCATCGAAGTGACCGCGTACATCCCGGGCATCGGCCACAACCTGCAGGAGCACTCGATCGTGCTCGTGCGTGGCGGCCGTGTGAAAGACCTGCCGGGCGTGCGTTACAAGATCATCCGCGGCGCGCTCGACGCGTCGGGCGTCGCGAACCGCAAGCAGGCCCGTAGCCGCTACGGCGCCAAGAGGGAGTCGTAATGCCCCGCAAGGGTCCCGCCCCGCGACGCGAGCTGATGCCCGACCCGATCTACCGGTCGGTCGTCGTCACCCAGCTCGTCAACAAGGTGCTCGTTCGTGGGCAGCGCTCGACCGCGGAGCACATCGTCTACCCGGCACTCGAGGAGATCGGCCGCAAGACGGCCGGCGACCCGGTCGCGGTGCTGAAGCGTGCGGTCGAGAACGTCCGCCCGCAGCTCGAGGTGCAGCAGCCGCCGGGTCGGTGGCGCCACCTACCAGGTGCCGGTCGAGGTCCGGCCCCGCCGGGCCACCACGCTCGCGATCCGCTGGATCGTGGGCTACTGCCGCCAGCGGCGGGAGAAGACCATGGCCGAGCGCCTGGCCGGCGAGCTGCTGGATGCCAGCAACGGCATCGGTGCCTCGATCAAGCGCCGGGAAGATCTTCAGAAGATGGCGGAATCAAACAAGGCTTTCGCGCATTACCGCTGGTAGTGCGCCAAAAGGGACGATCAGATCATGATGATCCGAGCAGTGACACAGGGAGACGGCCGAACGCCGCTGACCGCGACGTGACGCCGAGCGGGCCACCGATTCGGGCCCGCACCTCCGACCGGGCCCCGAGCAATCGGGTTCGCCCGGTCGACTGCTGCACGCCCCCGACACCCACGAAGAAACGCCGCCCTGAGACACGCCGCCCCTGAAGAGGACACGAGATGGCACGCGAATTTCCCCTCGAAAAGACCCGCAACATCGGGATCATGGCCCACATCGACGCGGGCAAGACCACGACGACCGAGCGCATCCTCTACTACACCGGTCGCACCTACAAGATCGGCGAGGTGCACGAAGGCGCCGCGGTCATGGACCACATGATCCAAGAGCAAGAGCGCGGCATCACGATCACCTCCGCCGCGACCACCGCGCAGTGGCACGACTGCCAGATCAACATCATCGACACGCCCGGCCACGTCGACTTCACCGTCGAGGTCGAGCGCTCGTTGCGCGTCCTCGACGGCGCGGTCGCGGTGTTCGACGCGGTCGCCGGCGTCGAGCCGCAGACCGAGACGGTGTGGCGCCAGGCCAACAAGTACAACGTCCCGCGCTTCTGCTTCGTCAACAAGATGGACCGCGTCGGCGCCGACTTCGAGCGCTGCGTCGCGATGATGCGCGACCGCCTCGACGCGGTTCCCGCGGTCATCCAGCTGCCGATCGGTTCCGAGAGCGAGTTCCGCGGCGTCATCGACCTCGTCGCGATGAAGGCCGTCGTCTGGCCGCTCGACGACGACACCGAAGGTGCGAAGTTCGAGGTCGTCGACATCCCCGCCGAGTACGCCGAGCCGCGGCCGCAGCGCGCGCCACGAGCTGCTCGAGACGATCGCGCACGTCGACGACCACCTGCTGGAGAAGTACCTCGAGGGCGAAGAGCTCACCGCCGACGAGGTCAAGGCCGCGATCCGCACCGGCACGCTCACGTTCGAGTTCGTGCCCGTGCTGTGCGGCTCCGCGTTCAAGAACAAGGGCGTGCAGCCCATGCTCGACGCGGTCGTCGACTTCCTGCCCGCGCCGATCGACATCAAGCCGACCGAGGGCATCGACCTGAAGGGCGAAGCCGGTCGAGCGCAAGGCGAGCGAGAACGAGCCCTTCTCCGCGCTCGCGTTCAAGATCGTCGCCGACCCCTACGGCAAGCTCACCTACTTCCGCATCTACTCGGGCAAGCTCGAGAAGGGTTCGGAGATCTACAACTCGACCAAGGACCGCAAGGAGCGCATCGGGCGCATCCTGCGCATGCACGCGAACCAGCGCGAAGACATCGAAGTCGCGTACGCGGGCGACATCGTCGCGGGTCTCGGCTTCAAGCAGACCACGACCGGCGACACGCTCTGCGACCGCGCCACCCGATCATCCTCGAGCAGATGGTCTTCCCCGAGCCGGTCATCTCGGTCGCGATCGAGCCCAAGACGAAGGCCGACCAGGACAAGCTGGGCAAGGCGCTCGAGCTCGCTCTCCGACGAGGACCCGACGTTCCGGGTGCACACCGACGAGGAGACCGGCCAGACGATCATCCGCGGCATGGGCGAGCTCCACCTCGAGGTGCTCGTCGACCGCATGATGCGCGAGTTCAACGTCGAAGCGCACGTCGGCAAGCCGCAGGTCGCGTACCGCGAGACGATCACGCAGCCCGTCGAGAACGGTCCGAATCCGCTACATCCGCCAGACCGGTGGTCGCGGTCAGTTCGCCGACGTCGTCATCGCGCTCGAGCCCACCGGTCCCGGCGGCGGTTACGAGTTCGTCGACGAGATCAAGGGTGGCGTCATCCCGCGCGAGTACATCCCCGCGGTCGACGCCGGTATCCAAGAGGCGATGCAGGGCGGTGTCGTCGCCGGGTACCCGCTCGTCGACGTCCGGGTCCGGCTCACCTTCGGTTCGTACCACGAGGTCGACAGTTCGGAGATGGCGTTCAAGATCGCCGGCTCGATGGCGTTCAAGGAAGCGGCCAAGAAGGCCAAGCCCGCAACTGCTCGAGCCGGTCATGGCCGTCGAGGTCGTGACCGCGGACGAGTACATGGGCGACGTCATCGGCGACCTCAACTCGAGGCGCGGTCAGGTCGAGGGCGTGGAGCAGCGCGGCAGCGCGCAGGTGATCACGGCCAAGGTCCCGTTGGCGCAGATGTTCGGGTATGTTGGCGATCTGCGGTCGCGCACCCAAGGGCGCGCGACGTACACGATGCAGTTCGACTCGTACCAGCGGTGCCCGACTCGATCGCGCAGGAGATCATCGCTCGGGTGCGCGGCGAATGACGCGCCCCAGCCCAGTACATCACCCCCAGCATCAGCACCGTCTTCCGTAACGAAAGGTAGAGGTCGTCCGATGGCGAAAGAGAAGTTCGAGCGGACGAAGCCGCATTTGAACATTGGGACGATTGGTCATATTGACCATGGGAAGACGACGTTGACGGCGGCGATCACGAAGGTTCTGCATGATCAGAACCCGAAGAACGCGGCGATGGCGTTCGATCAGATCGACAAGGCGCCCGAAGAGAAGGCGCGGGGGATCACGATCTCGATTGCGCATGTGGAGTACGAGACGGAGAACCGTCACTACGCGCACGTCGATTGCCCCGGCCATGCGGACTACATCAAGAACATGATCACGGGTGCCGCGCAGATGGACGGCGCGATCTTGGTGGTCGCGGCGACGGATGGTCCGATGCCGCAGACCCGTGAGCACGTGCTGCTTGGCTCGTCAGGTCGGTGTGCCGTCGATCGTGGTGGCGTTGAACAAGTCGCGACATGGTCGACGACGAGGAGATCTTGGAGCTCGTGGAGCTCGAGGTCCGCGAGTTGTTGAACGAGTACGAGTTCCCCGGTGACGACACCCCGGTCGTGCGGGTGAGTGCGTTGAAGGCGCTCGAAGGTGATGCGGAGTGGACGCCGAAGATCCTGGAGCTGATGTCGGCGGTCGACAGCTTCTTGCCGGAGCCGACGCGTGATGTGGATCGTCCGTTCTTGATGCCGATCGAGGATGTGTTCACGATCACCGGTCGGGGCACGGTCGTGACTGGTCGGGTGGAGCGCGGGATCGTGAAGGTCGGTGAGGAGATCGAGATCATCGGTCTGCGGAACACGACCAAGACGACGTGTACGGGTGTGGAGATGTTCCGCAAGCTCTTCGATGAGGGCCGTGCGGGCGACAACATCGGTGCGCTGTTGCGCGGTACGAAGAAGGAAGATGTGGAGCGCGGTCAGGTCCTGGCGAAGCCGGGCAGCATTACGCCGCACACGAACTTCACGGCGCAGGTGTACATCTTGACGAAGGAAGAGGGTGGGCGGCATACGCCGTTCTTCACGAACTATCACCCGCAGTTCTATTTCCGGACCACGGACGTGACCGGCACGGTCGCTCTTCCGGAGGGTACGGAGATGGTGATGCCGGGTGACAACACCGAGATGACGGTGGAGCTCGGCAAGCCGATCGCGATGGACGAGGGTCTGCGGTTCGCGATTCGTGAGGGTGGCCGTACTGTTGGTTCCGGCCGCGTCGTGAAGATCGAGAAGTAGGGACACCAGATGGCAGCTCCTTCGGGGCAGAAGATCCGCATCCGGCTGAAGGCGTACGACCACGAGGTCATCGACCAGTCGACGAAGAAGATCGTCGAGACGGTGATCCGTACGCAGGCGAAGGTGCGCGGTCCGGTGCCGCTCCCGACGGAGATCCGCAAGTACACGGTGATCCGCTCGCCGCACGTCGACAAGGACAGCCGCGAGCACTTCGAGATGCGCATCCACAAGCGCCTCATCGACATCGTCGAGCCGACCGGCAAGACCGTCGAAGCGCTCCAGCGCCTCGACCTCCCGGCCGGCGTCGACATCGAACTGAAGATGCAGCAGGCCTAGAACCGCTCGGGTCCGATCACGGACCCGATGCGGGCAGGTCCGTCAGGACCCAATGCGCTTGTAGAGCACTGCGTTCGACGAACGCGCCACGACCTCGAACTGATCCTTGATCTGCGTCAGCACTTCAGGGTGGTCGGTGAGGTCGGGCGGCAGCATCAGGTACTGCACCTTGTCGGCCTGCGGTAGCCGTTGGCCTTCTTGTTTGAACGTGTCCCAGTACGCGGCGTGGAACGGTGTGGGCCACACGTAGATCTGCGCCCGGTGGTCGATGTGCGGCACGTACGAGTAGTACGCCGCGACCACCGCGTTGGGCGGCAACTGCTTTTGGACCTCGTGGATCGCCGCGACCCGCGGGGTTCGACGGGCTCCAGTGCGCGACGTCGTGATGCGCGGCGAACGGGAACGGGCCCCAGAGGTATGCGCTCCAGAGCGTCGACACCGCCACGATCCCGACCGCGATCTTTCGGAACTTCTCCGACTTCAGCTTGCCGATCGCGTACACCGTGCCCAACGTGAGCGCGGGCAGGATCACCATCGAGTAGTGGTACGCGATCTGGTGCTGATAGCCGAAGTTGCTGAGGATGTTGGTGAAGAGCACCAGCACTGACGTCAACGCGATCTCCGGCGCGATGAAGAACATCAGGCCCGTCGGGGCGATCATCTGCCAGATGTAGAACGGGCGGCCATTCGGATAGTCGCTGTGGATCATGTATTTGACGAAGTCGGCGGGCTTCTTGAAGACCTCTTTGATCGTTCCGCTCACGCCGCCGAAGGGAATTCGTCCCTGGTTCAGTGACGGCACGCCGATCAGGGCGCGCATGATCCCGAACGTCGCGATGAACGTGTAGGCGATCGAGCCGCCGGCCAGGATCAAACCGAGCCGCCGATTGCGCCGGAACGCGAACCACACGACGAGCGGCAACAAGATCAGCACGACGTCTTCTTTGCCGAGCAACGCGAGCACGCTGAACACGATGAACATGCGCGGTTTGTTCTCGACCGCGGCGTAGATCGCGAAACCGAGTATCGGAACGAGCAGCGCGTCGGGATGGAAGTTCTCGAGGTTGGTCTGCGCGAGCGCGGGATGCAGGAGGAACGCGGCCGCGAGGATCGTCGCGAACAAGGGGTTCGCCAGTCGGCGCATCGCGAGCATGTAGACGGGGACCGCGCCGAGCGCGAGCGCCCCGGCCTGGATCCACAGGAGCGTTGTGGCGTCGGGCCGGATCCAATAGAAGGGAACCAGGAAGAGCAGCAGGAACTGCGTGTGGTCACCGAAGAGGTTGCGGCCCATCTCGGTGACGTACGGGGCGTGGAATCGGCTCAGCAGCCAGAGCCCTTGGTCGTACAGCCCGATGTCGAAGGCGCTGTCGCCGTAGCCCCGGTGGACGTCGCTCGTCAGGTGCCCGAAATGGACGAAGTAATAGAGCATGAGGAACGCGGTCACGACGACGCCCGTCACGCCCCACACCGGGTCGCGACCGAAGATCCAGTGATCGAGGAACGCCGGGCCCTCCGGCTCCGGGTCGGTACCCGCGCCGGTTTCCGAGCTGTCTTCGGCGTTGTCTTCGGCGCCGGCCTCGGTTGCGACGGCCTCGGTCGAAGTGACCTCGGGCGAATTGGTCGCGGGCGCCTCGGGCAGGCTCGGATCGGAGTCGATGCTCATCAGAGGTGAAGAAAATGCCTTTGGGACCGCCCGGCTACGGCGGGGAAGCTAGCAGCCGGCTCCTTCGAGAAGTTGGCGCCGATTACTGTTACACGACGCTTAGGTGATCGCGCGCTTGATGCCTGGAGATCTCTCGTCCACCACCGAAGTCGATCCCCGCGAACCGGACGAAGTCGCGCGAACCGACGCCGAAACGGCGCCCGAAGAACCTTCCGAGCACCCTTCCCCGCGTGACGGCGTGCGAGAGATCCCGGGGGTCGTGTGGACGATCCTGGGCGCGCTCGCGGGAGCGGGAACCGCGCTTTTGGATCACGCGTCACGCCTGGGGTCCGCATGTGATCGCGGGTGGCGACATCACCGCCGACCTGGTGCGGTCGAACTACGGCATTGCGCACTTCGTGTTGCACGGCCGCCTCGACGGTTGGTTCCCGCGCTTCATGCTCGGGCACGAGGAGTTCTTGTTCAACGGGCCCGGCGTCACGTGGGCCGTCGCGCTGATCCGCGCGCTCACGTTCGGCGCGGTCAAGGCACTTGCGATCGTGTCGATCGCGGCCGAGCCGCTCGCGGTTGCGTACCTCGCGCGGTTGTTCGGTCTCGATCGCCTCGGTGCGGGCATCGCCGGCGTCCTCGCGCTGGTCGCAACCGTTGGTTACGGGCTCGGCCTCGAGGGCCTCTTCGTCAACGGGCTCCTGTCGCACCAGGTGGGCGCGATCCCGTTCTTCGTATCGTTCGGCGCGGTCCTGCGCGCCTACGACGAGCCGACCCGGCGGCGGTGCGTCATCGCCGGCGCCGCCTTGGCGTTGCTCGCAATCACCCACCTCATCTCGATGATGATCCTCGCGGTCATGTTGCCGATCGCGCTGCTGTTCCGCCTCGGCGCCAGCACCAACCGGGAGCGGTGGCGTGGGCTGCGCGGCGTGATCGTGTCGGGGCTCGTCGCCCTCGGGCTCGGCGCGTTTTGGGTGCTGCCGTTCCTTGCGCACCGCGATCTCCACGGTCCGATCGTGACCTGGGGGACCGACCCGTTCGACGAGCGGATCGCGTCGATCCTGCGCGGTCAGCTCCTGTACCAACCGCTGATCGTGAAGCTCGTGATGGTCGCGTGGCTGATCGTCATCGTGCGCGTTGCGCTCGGTCATCGCGAACACCTCGTGCTCCTGACCGTCCCCGCGTTGTATCTCGTGATCGCGGACGTCGCGATCAAATATCCCGGCCCGGGCGACATCACGTTGCAACTCGCGAACCGGGGGCTCGGCTACGCGGGCGTGATCGCGCTCTTCCCGGTCGCGGCGCTCGTTGCGTTGGGAGTGCGCAAGCTCGGTGAACGGACCCACGAGCCTCTGCTCACCGCTGTCGTGTCGCTGCTCGTCCTCGTGGTCGCGGTCGCGGTCACGATCGAGCACTCGAAACAGGGGCTCGCCGGTGAGCTGACTCCCGCGACCCCGGCGTTTCGCGACGCCGCGGCCGAGCTCGCCACGATCGTTCCCGCCGGGGCGCGCTTCAGCCTGACGCGCGACTACCCGGCCGAGATCGAACGGGTCGGCGTCATCGAACCGGCCCGCTGGCTGGCTTGGGCTTCGGGGGTCGACACCCTGAACGCGTTCAATCCCGAGTCGTCGCAGGCCGGCGCAGTCGCCTACACCGCCGACGCGCCGAATCCGGGGGAGTCGATCGACGATTGGGTCAGGGCGTTGCGGCGCCTGGGCGTGGCCGACATCGTCGTCGACAAACCGGTGATCGAGGCCCGGATGGTGAATCGCCCGCTGGTGCAGGAGGTGTGGAAAGAGGGCCCGGTCGCGATCTTTCAGATCAACGCCGACTCCGGGGCCCGGCCCCCGATCCTCCTCGACTCCGACTCCGACGGGGTCGACACCGCGGTCCGGTTCTCCCAACAGGGAGCCGAGAACCTGCGGTGGGCCGTGCAATCGCCCCGAGACTTCGTCGCGACGATCGCGGTGGCCTGGTCGCCGAAATGGCACGCCGAGATCGACGGCCGGACCGCGCCGGTCGTCGAGACCTACGACGGCATCATGCAGGTGAATATGCCGGTGGGTGAGCACACGCTCACGATGCGTTACCGATCGGACACTGCCGACCGGCTGGGCGAGCTCATCACCCTCGTGACCCTGTTGGGCCTGCTCGCTATCGTGGTGGTCAGGCGTCGGCGCCCGAACCGGCCCGGGCGACCCGCTCAGGTGGCGGGCCGGGCACCTACGCGCTAGCATCATCGGGCTCTACGGGCTGCCTATCGCGGCCCGCCGCGTTCGAACCCCCGGCCTCGGGTACGACGCATTACCAACCGAGGCCCGCGTAGGCCCCGTTTCCGGCGGAACCGCGCGGCACAACCGAGATCACGCTCCGCCCGGGCACTCCGTGCGGAGCGTTCGCGTGGGCGCGGGAACATCCGCCGCCTGTGCGAGATGTCAACCGGAGTCGACAATGGCGAACAAAGGGATCCTGGGCCGAAAACTCGGCATGACCCAGGTCTTCGACGAGGGAAACCGGATCGTTCCGGTGACCGTCATCGAGGCCGGGCCCTGCCGCGTCGTCCAGATCAAGACCCCCGAGCGCGACGGCTACGCCGCGGTCCAACTCGCCTTCGGCGAAACCAAGGCCCAGCGACTGTCGAAGCCCGAGCTCGGCCACTTGAAGGCCTCGAACACGGACCCGACGAAGTACCTCGCCGAGCTGCGGGTCGTCGACCTGTCGGGCTTCGAGCTCGGCCAGGTGCTGAAGGCCGATCTCTTCTCGGCCGGCGAGCTGGTCGACGTGACCGGCATCAGCAAGGGTCACGGGTTCGCGGGTGTGATGAAGCGGCACAACTTCTCCGGCCAGGGCGCGTCGCACGGTAACCACAAGAAGCACCGTGCGCCCGGCTCGATCGGCGCCTGCGCCACTCCGGCCCGCGTGTTCAAGGGCATGAAGATGGCGGGCCAGATGGGCAACGTGCGCACCACGACCTTGAATCTGCAGGTCGTCGAAGGCGACGCCGAGCGCAACCTGTTGCTGATCCGGGGCGCGATTCCCGGCCCCGCGGGCGGCATCGTGTTCGTCCGCAACGCGGTGAAGTCGGGGGTGAAGGCGTAATGGCCACGATCACCATGAAGACCGCGGCGGGCGCCGACTCCGGCACCGTCGAGCTGCCCGACCACATCTTCGGCATCGAGCCGAACGTGGCGGTCATGCACCAGGTCGTAACGGCCCAGCTCGCGGCCAAGCGCGCGGGCACGCACAGCACCAAGACCCGCGCCGAAGTGCGCGGCGGTGGCGCCAAGCCGTGGCGGCAAAAGGGCACCGGTCGTGCCCGGCAGGGTTCCATCCGTGCTCCGCAGTGGCGCGGCGGCGGCGTGGCGCACGGCCCCAAGCCGCGCGACTACTCGCAGCGCACGCCCAAGAAGATGGTGCGGCTCGCGTTGCGTTCTGCGCTCTCCGACCGGGCGTCCGAGGCCAAGGTCGTCGTCGTCGACGACTGGGCGATCGGCGCGCCGAAGACCAAGGACGCGGTCAAGCTTGCTCGAGGCGCATCGGCCTGCGCACCAAGGGCGAGCGCGAAGACCGCGTGCTCGTCGTGTTGTTCCGCTCCGACGAGAACGCGTGGAAGTCGCTGCGCAATCTCGGCAACCGCGTGCAGATCGTGATGCCGGAAGAGCTGAACACCTACGACGTGCTCGTTGAACGACTGGCTCGTGTTCTCCCAGCCTGCGCTCGAGACCACGATCGCCCGGCTGCACGCGAGCTCGAAAGTCGAGATGCGTCGCGATGAGTAAGGACCCGCGCGACATCATCATCAAGCCGGTCGTGTCGGAGAAGTCGTACGCGGGTTACGACCTCAACGTCTACACGTTCGTCGTCGCACCGAACGCCAACAAGATCGAGATCCGCAACGCCGTCGAGCAGCTGTTCGCGCGTCGGGTCGAGAAGGTCCACACGATCAACCGCAAGGCGAAGCGCTCGCGCAACCGCAGCACCGGCGCGTACAACGCACCGGCGAAGCAGAAGCGGGCCATCGTCACCCTCGCCGCCGGCGAGGATCGCATCGACATCTTCGGGAGCTGACGGATGCCCATTCGCAAACGCAAGCCGACGAGCCCGGGACGCAGGTTCCAGACGTCGTCCGACTTCGCCGAGGTCACGAAGACCAAGCCCGAGAAGTCGCTGACGAAGCCGAAGCCGAAGACCGGCGGTCGTAACTCCTACGGCCGCATGACCGCGCGTCACCGCGGCGGTGGTCACAAGCAGCGGTACCGCATCGTCGACTTCCGGCGGAACAAGGACGGCGTGCCCGCCAAGGTCGCGGCGATCGAGTACGACCCGAACCGCAACGCGCGCCTCGCGCTCCTGCACTACCTCGACGGCGAGAAGCGCTACATCATCGCCCCGCAGGGCCTCGAGGTCGGCGCGATGGTGCAGAGCGGTCAGGGCAGTGAGATCCGGGTCGGCAACGCATTGCCGCTGCGCTACATCCCGGTCGGTACCACGGTGCACAACGTCGAGTTGAAGCCCGGCGGCGGCGCCAAGATGGGCCGCGGCGCCGGTGCGGCGATCCAGCTCATCGCCAAAGAAGGGATGTTCGCCACGCTGCGGTTGCCCTCGACCGAGATGCGGCGCGTCCCGATCGACTGCCGGGCCACGGTTGGTTCGGTCGGCAACAGCGAAGCGGGCCTGATCTCGATCGGCAAGGCCGGCCGTAACCGTTGGAAGGGCAAGCGCCCGCACACCCGTGGTGTCGCGATGAACCCCGTCGACCACCCGCTCGGCGGCGGCGAGGGCAAGAGCTCCGGTGGACGCCACCCGGTGTCGCCGTGGGGCAAGCCCGAAGGCCGCACCCGCAAGAAGGGCAAGTCGAGCGACAAGCTCATCATCCGCCGGCGTCGTACGCGCGGCGCACGGAGGTAGTGCACCGTCATGCCGCAGCAGAGCCTTGAAAAAGGGTCCGTTCATCGACGACCACCTTCGCGAGAAGGTGGACGCCATGAACGCGGCCGGCGACCGCAAGGTCATCAAGACCTGGTCGCGGCGAAGCACGGTCACGCCCGACATGGTCGGTCACACGCTCGCGGTGCACGACGGCCGCAAGCACGTGCCGGTGTACGTCACCGAGGCGATGGTCGGTCACAAGCTCGGCGAGTTCGCGCCGACGCGGGTGTTCCGCTACCACGCGGGCCAAGAGCGATCGAGCCGGCGCTGATGGCTGAACACCACGACGAACACTCGAGCGTGCGCGCCACGGTCCGTTACCTGCACACCTCGCCCTACAAGGTGCGGCAGGTGCTCGACGCTCGTGCGCGGCCTCCCGGTCGGCGACGCCGAGCGCATCCTGCAGCTCTGCGAAAAGGACGCGGCCGACGACGTGTTGAAGCTGCTCGGTTCGGCCGATCGCCAACGCCGAGCACAACAACCAGCTGTCCGGCCGACGAGCTGTTCGTCTCGCTCGCCTGGGCCGACGAAGGCCCCACGCGCAAGCACGGACAGCCCCGTGCCCGCGGCCGTTACTTCCGGATCCGCAAGCGCACGTCGCACGTCACGATCGTGCTCGAGCGCTTCGCGCTCGACGAGCTCGAGACGCGTCAGCCGGCGCGAAGAGGCGAGCGGGCGTGGCGCCGCGGTCTCGCAGCGCCGGCGCGCCGAGCGCGTGCGCCGCTCGCGTGCCCCGGAGCCCGAAGCCGAGAGCCGAGATCGAAGAGCCGGAAGCGCTGGTCGACGAACCGGTTGTCGACGAGGTCGAGACCGCGGAGCCGGATCGCAACCGAAGCGGCTGCGGAGAGCACCGAGCCGTCGAGGACACCGACAGCACCGAAGCCGACGCCGAGCCGGAAGCTGAGAAGGAATAGTCATGGGTCAGAAAGTCAACCCGTACGGGTTCCGCCTCGGCATCACGACCGAGTGGAAGTCACGGTGGATCGCGCCGCAAGAAGGAATACCGCGAGTTCCTCATCGAGGACTGGAAGATCCGCGACTACCTGCGCAAGCAGCTCGAGCGCGCGGCCGTCAGCCGCGTCGAGATCGAGCGCACCGGTGATCGCCTGCGCATCGACGTGTACACCGCGCGTCCCGGCATCGTCATCGGTCGCCGTGGCGCCGAGGCCGAGCGCTTGCGCGAGGGCCTGCGCAAGATCAGCGGCAACCCGAAAATTCAGTTCAACATCCAAGAGATCAAGCAGCCCGAGATCGACGCCATGCTGCTCGCGCAGGGTGTCGCCGATCAGCTCACCGGTCGTGTCTCGTTCCGGCGGGCGATGAAGCGGGCCGTGCAGACCGCGATGAAGGCCGGCGCGCTCGGCGTGCGCGTGCAGTGCAGCGGTCGTCTGGGCGGCGCCGAGATGAGCCGCAAGGAGTGGTACCGCGAAGGCCGCGTGCCGCTGCACACGCTGCGCGCCGACGTCGACTACGGCCTCGCCGAAGCCAAGACCACGTTCGGGCGCATCGGCGTGAAGGTCTGGATCTACAAGGGCGACATCCTTCCGTACAAGAGCGCGGTCGAGGACAAGATCGCCCGCGAAGCGGCGATGGCCGTCGGCGAGACCGCGGGTCAGCCCGGCGTGCGCCGCGTGGTCAGTGCCGGTGGCGGTCGGCGTCGCAAGGCCGACGAAGGCGAAGCGGCTCGCCACGGCCGAAGGCGCGACCGAAACCGCAGAAGGCGCCGAGGACGTCGCCCGCGAAGCCGTTGCTCGGCGAGGCCGATCCCGAGCTCGAGCGCTTGCTCGCAGAAGAAGAAGAGATCGAGCGCCGCACGCGTGAGCACCACGAGACCCCGCACTTCCGCGGCGGCGAGGAGTAGGTCGACACCATGTTGATGCCCCGCAAGGTTCGCCACCGCAAGGTGCAACGAGGCCGGATGACCGGCATGGCCAAGGGTGGGACGCGCCTTGCTTTCGGCGAGTTCGGCATCCAGGCGCTCGAGCCGGGCTGGTTGACGAACCGCCAGATCGAGGCTGCTCGTATCGCGATGACCCGTCACATCAAGCGTGGCGGCAAGGTGTGGATCAACGTCTTCCCCGACAAGCCGATCACGCAAAAGCCCGCCGAGACCCGCATGGGTTCCGGCAAGGGAAACCCCGAGAAGTGGGTTGCGGTCGATCAAGCCGGGCCGCGTGCTCTTCGAGCTCTCCGGTGTCCCGGAACCCGTCGCCCGCGAGGCGATGCGGCTCGCGATCCACAAGCTTCCGATGCGCGCGCGCTTCATCGTGCGTGAGGAAGAGGTGTAGCGATGACCAAGCCCAGTGAGTTGCGCGAGCTGACCGACGAGACCCTCGTCGACCGGCTGTCGGAGGCGAAGCAGGAGCTGTGGAAGCGCCGGCTCGACCTCGCGACCGGCCAGCTCGACAGCACCACCGAGATCACGAACTACAAGCGCGAGATCGCGCGCATCCACACGCTGATGCGTGAGCGCGAGATCGTGGCGCACGAGGCAGATCGGCAGGAGGCCTGATGGCCGACGAGAACGCCAACCAGACGAAACCGGCGACGACAAGCGCGGCGAACTCGCGCAAGGTGCGCGAAGGCATCGCGGTGTCCGTGAAGATGGACAAGACCGTGGTCGTCGCGGTCGTCGACCGGGTGCGTCACCGCCGTTACCAAAAGACGATGCAGCGCACGAAGCGCCTCTACGCGCACGACGAGGCGAACGACGTGCGCGAAGGCGACCGGGTTCGCATCGCCGAGACGCGCCGGCTCTCGAAGAACAAGCGCTGGCGGATCGTGGAAGTTCTGGAGCGTGCCCGATGATCCAACAGGAATCGCGGCTCAAGGTCGCCGACAACTCGGGTGCACGCGAGGTGCTCTGCATCAAGGTGCTCGGCGGTACCCGCCGGCGCTACGCCAGCATCGGCGACATCTTCGTCGCCACGGTGAAGGACGCGGTTCCGGGTGCTTCGGTGAAGAAGGGCGATGTCGTCAAGTGCGTCGTCGTGCGCACGAAGAAGGAAAAGCGCCGTCCCGACGGCAGCTACATCCGCTTCGACGAGAACGCCGCGGTGTTGATCAACGACCAGATGCAGCCGCGAGGCACCCGCATCTTCGGTCCCGTCGGACGCGAGCTCCGCGACCGCCGCTTCATGCGGATCGTGTCGCTCGCCCCGGAGGTGTTGTGAGCATGCTAAGGACGATCATGAAGGTCAAAAGGGTGACGACGTCGTCGTGCTCGCGGGCAAGGACGTCGGTCGGCGCGGCACGATCACGCGCGTCATCAACGAGACCGACAACCGGTGATCGTCGACGGCGTGAACATGGTGAAGCGTCACACCAAGCCCAAGGGCCAGGTCATGCAGGGCGGCATCATCGACAAGGAGATGCCGATCCACGTCTCGAACGTCGCGCTGTGGTGCAAGGAGTGCGGCGCGACCCGCATCGGCTACCGCTTCGACGACGACGGTGCGAAGCACCGGATCTGCCGCAAGTGCGGGGGTGACATCTGATGGCCGACCAGACCGCGCCCACCGGGCCCGCGCCTCAAGCAGAAGTTCGAGACCGAGCTGAAGCCGCAGCTGCAGAACCGAGCTCGGCCTCACCAACGTCATGCAGGTTCCGCAGCCGGTGAAGATCGTGGTGAACATGGGCGTCGGGCGCGCGACGCAGCAGCGTTCGCTGCTCGACGGCGCCGTCACCGACCTCACGATCATCACCGGCCAGAAGCCGCTCGTGACGAAGGCGAAGAAATCGATCGCGAGCTTCAAGCTCCGCGAGGGCAACGAGATCGGCGCCAAGGTCACCTTGCGCGGCGACCGGATGTGGGAGTTCTACGACCGGCTCGTCAGCCTGGCGATCCCGCGTATCCGAGACTTCCGGGGCATGCCGCCGAAGCAGTTCGACGGGCACGGCAACTACACGTTCGGGCTGAACGAGCAACTCGTGTTCCCGGAAATCGACTACGACAAGATCGACAGCGTTCGCGGCATGAACGTAACGATCGTGACCACAGCGGAAACCGACGATCAGGGGCTTGCGCTCCTGCAGGCGCTCGGGTTCCCGTTCCGCCGCGACGGGGCAGGGGTGAATCGAATGGCCAAAAAGGCACTCGTCAACAAGCAACAGCGCACACCGAAGTTCAAGGTGCGCGGCTACACGCGTTGCCGCCGTTGCGGTCGTGCGCGCTCGGTCTACAAGCGACTTCGGGTCTGTGCCGGCTCTGCCTGCGGCAGATGGCTCACGCCGGGGAAATCCCCGGCATGACGAAGAGCTCGTGGTGACGGGCCTCGTGAAGGTGGGAGTCGCGCTGTGACGATGACCGACCCGATCGCCGACATGCTGACGCGTATCCGGAACGCGAACGTCGCGTTCCACGACGACGTCGCCATGCCTTCGTCGAAGCTGAAGGAAGCCGTCGCGGTGATCCTCGAGCGCGAGGGCTACATCACGGGCTTCGAGGTCGTGGCCGACCCGAGCCGTCCGGGCAAGCGCCTCACGATCAAGATGAAGTACTCGAGCGACCGCCGCCGGACGATCTCCGGGATCAAGCGCGTGTCGCGGCCCGGCCTGCGGGTGTACTCGAAGGCCGAAGGCGTCCCGCGTGTGCTCGGCGGCATGGGGATCGCAATCGTGTCCACCAATCAGGGTCTTCTGACCGACCGCGAGGCGCGCGAGCGCCGCGTCGGCGGCGAGATCCTGTGCCAGGTCTGGTAGCGGAGCTGCGTCATGTCTCGTATCGGTAAGCAAGCGATCACGGTCCCGAGTGGCGTCGAGGTGACGATCGACGGCCCGGCGGTGCGCGTGAAGGGCCCGAAGGGTCAGCTCGAGCACCGCCTCGTCGGCGACGTCGCGATCGAGCGCGACGGCGACGAGCTGAACGTGACGCCGCGCCGACGACTCCCGCTCGAACCGTTCGTTGCACGGGTCTGCAGCGCACGTTGATCGCCAACATGGTCATCGGTGTCTCCGACGGCTTCTCCAAGGAGCTCGACATCGTCGGCGTCGGTTACCGCGCCGCGGCCCAGGGCCCGAACGCGATCGAGCTGTCGGTCGGCTACTCGCACACCGTGAAGTTCGACGCCCCCGAGGGCATCACGTTCGAGGTTCCGGCGCCCACCCGCATCGTGGTGCGCGGCCACGACAAGCAACTCGTCGGCCAGGTCGCCGCCGACATCCGCAAGATCCGCAAGCCCGAGCCGTACAAGGGCAAGGGCATCCGTTACGTCGGTGAACACATCCGCCGTAAAGCCGGCAAGTCGGCGAAGTAGCAGAGGGTTCCGGCATGGGCCTCACGAAGTCCGATCACCGCGACCGGCGTCACCGCCGCGTGCGCAAGAAGGTCACCGGGACCGCGGAACGGCCGCGCTTGGCGGTGTTCCGTTCGAGCAAGCACATCTACGTGCAGGCGATCGACGACCTCGCGGGTCGCACGCTCGTCAGCGCGTCGACGATGGAAGCCGACGTGCGCGGCGGTACGACCGCAACGGTCGATGCCGCGAAGCAGGTCGGCAAGCTCGTCGGTGAGCGGGCCAAGGCGGCCGGTATCACCACGGTCGTGTTCGATCGCGGCGGGTTCAAGTACCACGGCCGGGTCGCGGCGGTCGCCGATGGCGCCCGCGAAGCCGGGTTGACTCTCTAAGGGATTGGGTTCACATGGCTGAAGGTCAGTACGACGAACGGGTGATCTCGATCAACCGCGTCGCGAAGGTCGTCAAGGGCGGCCGGCGCTTCTCGTTCACCGCGCTCGTGGTGGTCGGCGACGGCAACGGCAACGTCGGCCTCGGTTACGGCAAGGCCAAAGAGGTCCCGGCCGCGATCCAAAAGGGCATGGAAGAGGCGCGCAAGAGCTTCTTCGCCGTCCCGCTCGCGGGTTCGACGATCACGCACGTGATCGTCGGCGAGCACGACGCGGCACGCGTGTTGATGAAGCCCGCGGCGCCCGGTACCGGTGTCATCGCCGGCGGCGCGGCGCGCGCCATCCTCGAAGCCGCCGGAATCCACGACGTGCTCGCCAAGTCGCTCGGTTCGTCGAACGCGATCAACGTGGCCCGCGCGACGATGCAGGGCCTGATGGCGTCTGCGCCGGCCCGACGACGTCGCCCGCTTGCGCGGCAAGTCGGCCGAAGAGGTCTCGACCACGGGAATGCTCAACGCCTACCGCGAGCGTCAGCGCGGCAAGCTCGAGGTGACGGAGGTCAAATGAGCGACGCCCGCACTGACGCCATCAAAGTCACACTCATTCGTTCGCAGATCGGCATCAAGCCGAAGCAGCGCGGCACGCTCCGCGCGCTCGGTCTCGGGCAGATCGGCTCGTCGAACACGCTGCCCGACCGGCCCGAAGTGCGCGGCATGATCGCGCGTGTGCCGCACCTCATCAGGGTGGAGGAGCTCTCGTGAAGATCCACGACTTGAAACCGGCCCCCGGGTCACGCAAGGCGAAAAAGCGCCGGGTCGGCGCGCGGCATCGGCGGCAAGGGCGGCAAGACCGCGGGCCGGGGCAGCAAGGGTCAGGGCGCACGCGGCGACGATTCCGGCCCGCTTCGAAGGTGGCCAGACCCCTCTGCACCGCCGGACGCCGAAGGCCAAGGGCTTCAACAACCCGTTCCGCGTCGACTACCACGTCGTGAATCTGTCGACTCTCGACGGCTTCGACTCCGGGGCCGAGGTCACGCCGGACACGCTGCGCGCGAGTGGCCTGGTGGCCAAGCGGGGTCTGGTCAAGATCCTGGCCCGGGGCGAGATCACCAAGCCCCTGACCGTCAGCGCCCACGGGTTCTCGGCCGCCGCAGTTCGGGCGATCGAGGCCGCGGGCGGCTCGGTCCAGGTGCTGCGATCTCCCGTGGCCGACCGGTCGTCCGCCGGCGCGCGGGAACGCGCTCACGAACCGCTAGCTACACTGCCTCGTCCGGTGTTGAGGCCGTGCTGTTGAGCAGTGTTGTTGAGGTCGTCGACCCCATGAGGTCCCGGTGATGTCAGGGCTTTCGCGCCTGAAGAACATGTTCCGGGTCGCCGACCTGCGGAACAAGATCCTGTTCACGATCTTCATCATCTTCATCTTCCGGATGGGGTCGCACATCCCCGTGCCGTACGTCGACTTCAAGGCCGTCCAGGAGCTGCAGTCGCAGTCGAAGGGCGCGGGCGGCGTGCTCGGCCTCTTCAACTTGTTCTCGGGCGGCGCGCTCACCGCGGTCTCGATCTTCTTCCTCGGGATCATGCCGTACATCACGGCATCGATCATCATGCAGTTGCTCGGCGTCGTGATCCCGAAGCTCGAGGAATGGCAGAACGAGGGCCAGACCGGGCAGAAGAAGATCACGCAGTGGACGCGTTACCTCACGGTCGCGCTCGCGCTGATGCAGTCGACCGCGTTCGTCTTCGTGTTGAAGAGCGGCAACGGCGGTCTGCTCGGCCAGTCGGGGATCTCGCTCCCGGTCGGCACCGTGCTCATCCCGACACTTCACGGTGTTCCGCGCGTTGATGATCATCATCACGTGGACGACGGGTTGCGCGCTCGTCATGTGGCTGAGCGAGCTCGTCACCCAGCGCGGAATCGGCAACGGCATGTCGATCCTGATCTTCACGTCGGTCGTGTCGCGGCTGCCCGTACGAGGGCTCGCTCGTCCTGAAGCAGTCGAAGTTCGAGTTCGCCGCAGTGCTCGTGCTCGCGGTCGGCTTGGTCTACGCGATCGTGCTCATCGAGTCGGGCCAGCGCCGAATACCCGTGCAGTTCGCCAAGCGCGTCGTCGGCCGCCGCATGTACGGCGGCCAGAGCACCTACATCCCGCTGAAGGTCAACCAGTCGGGTGTTATCCCGGTGATCTTCGCGACGTCGCTGCTGTCGTTCCCCGCGCTCGCGGCCACGATCCTGCCCAAGAGCACGGGCAAGTGGATCAACGACCACCTCGTCGGTCGGCCACGACGAGCTGGTTCTACATCATCTGCTTCGGCGTGCTGATCATGTTCTTCTCGTACTTCTACACGGCCATCGCGTTCAACCCGCAGCAACAGGCCGACATCATCCGCAAGCAGGGCGGTTTCATTCCGGGTATCCGGCCCGGGCCCCCGACCGAGCGTTACCTCGCCAAGGTGCTCAACCGGATCACGCTGCCCGGCGCGCTCTACCTGACGATCATCGCCCTCATCCCGTTCATCGTGTTGAAAGCGTGGAACATCCAGGATCCGTTCGGTGGCGTGACCATCCTCATCGCAGTCGGCGTCATGCTCGAGACCATGAAGCAACTCGACAGCCAACTGATGATGCGGAACTACGAGGGCTTCCTCTCCTAGCGGCATGAGCTCCCAAGAGCCCCGACTCGTGCTGCTCGGGAGACAAGGTGCCGGGAAGGGCACTCAGTCGACCCGTCTGGCGGAACACTTCGGCGTGATCCATGTCTCGACCGGAGACATGTTCCGTACGCAGGCCGCGCAGGGAACCGCGTTCGGGCTCGAGGCGAAGCGCTACATGGACGCGGGTGATCTCGTTCCCGACGAGATCGTCGTCGGTGTGATCGAGGAGTCGATGGTTCCGGGCGGTCCGCTCGGCGACGGCTTCGTGCTCGACGGCTTTCCGCGCACGCTGCATCAGGCGCGCGAGCTCGACCGGGTGATCGCGGGATCGCCGCTTGCATCTCGTCATCGACCTCGACGTTCCGCGCGAGATCGTGTTCGATCGCATCGCGGGCCGCCGGGTCTGCGAGAGCTGCCAGCGGGTGTACCACGTCAACTGCGCGCCCGACGCACGGCTGGACGTGCGACACGTGCGGCGGCGCATGTGCGCCAGCGCGACGACGACACCGACGAAGCGGTCGAACGCCGGCTCGAGCTCTACGAACGCGAGACGGTCCCGATCGTCGAGTACTACCGCGCGCTCGGGCTGCTCACCGTCGTCGACGGCGTGGGCGAGGGCGACGAGGTGTTCGAACGGCTCGTCAAGGTCTGCGGCGAGCAGCTCTCGTAGCGGCTGCTTCCGATGGTCCTGCGCAAGACCGCCACCCAGATCGCATTGATGCGCCGGGCCGGCGTCGGTCGTGGCCGAGATGCACGAGGCGTGCACCCGCGCCGCGGTGCCCGGCGCGACGACCGCCGATCTCGACCGCGGCCGCGCACGAAGTGCTCGACCGCCGGCACGCCCGCTCGAACTTCCTCGGGCTACCACGGCTTCCCCGCGGTCGCGTGCATCTCGCCGAACGAGGTCATCGTGCACGGCATCCCCGGGGCCGCGGGTGCTGGACGACGGCGACATCGTGTCGATCGACTGCGGTGCGATCATCGAGGGCTGGCACGCCGACGCCGCGATCACGGTTCCGGTCGGCGAGATCGACGCGGAGTCGCAGCGGCTCATCGACGTGACGCGGGCCGCGCTCGAATCCGCGATCGCGCGCGACGGTGGCCGGCAACCGGCTGGGCGACGTCGGCGCCGCGGCCGAGCGCGCGGTCAACGCGGCCGGGCTTCGGTGTGGTGCGCGAGTACGTCGGCCACGGCATCGGCACCGCGATGCACGAGGATCCCGACGTCCCGAACTACGGGCCGCCGGGCCGCGGCATGAAGTTGCGGGCCGGGATCGTGCTCGCGATCGAGCCGATGGTCACCGCCGGGCCGGGCCGACCACCCGCACGCTCGACGACGGCTGGACGGTCGTCACCGCCGACGGATCGCGCGCCGCGCACTTCGAGCACACGGTCGCGATCACCGACGACGGCCCGACGATCCTGACGCTTCCGTAGCTCGTCCGCGCCGTACGTGGTGCGCTCCAGGGCAAGCTCGGCGAGATCGGGTTCGACGCGAAGCTCGCGGCGGTTCGCGACGCGGTCGTCGGCCGGCGTCTCGACGAGTCGCCGCGCGAGCACCAGCGCCGCGCCGACCAGCGCAACGAGACCGACGAAGAACCACCCGGTGACGACGCCGAGACCGAACCGGTCGGCCGGCCTCGCCGGCAATGATCACCGGCACACTCATCGCGAGGTAACAGATCGTGAAGTACGCGGAGGTCACGCCGCCCCGCGCGTGGATCGGTGCGATGCGTTGGATGGTGGCCATCGCGTTCATCTGCGAGATGCCGGCGCCGGCACCCGACGACGACCGCGCCCGCGATCGCGAGCGGAAGCGAGTTCACCAACGTCGAGGCGGCCATCAACGCCATGCCCGACGACGATGCCGACCAGCGCGAGCCGCATGGCGGCCGCACTGTGGTGGCGGCGCAGGACGAGCTGGGTCGCGCCGTTCGTCGGCGGCCACGAGCGCGGCGAAGAGGCCGGCGACGACGGGCTGGGTGATGTGCACGTGCAGCTCCTCGTGCAGGTACGAGGGCGACAACCCGAAGACCCAGCCGACGACCATGAACCGGCCGCGCCCGCGAGCGCGGTGGCGCGAAGAAGGCGGGCGGATGTCGGCCGGGACGTGGATGATCGGCGTGCGCGGACGTCTCGGCGCGAGCTTCGTCGGGCGGGTCTCCGGGATACGCACCAGGGCAAGCGGCCAGAACGGCGACGCAAGCACGATGTCGAGCGACGTAGGGCGACACGGTCGGCCACGGCGTGGTCCGACGCCAGGAACCCGCTCACGAGCGGACCGAGCAGTGAGCCCGGCGGCGGCCGCGACCGACGGCGGCCAAGGCGCCGCCGCGCGACGTGCTGGCGCGGGTGGAGCTCCCGGATCGCGACGGCCACGCACGACATGACCAGGCCGCCCGCCGATCCCGTAGATGATCTCGCCCGCGAACAGCCAGCGGACGTTCTGGGCGGCCGCGAAGGCGATCGAGCTGATCACGGTGATGGCCGATCCCGCCCACCAGCAGCGGGCGCCGGCCGATCCGGTCGGCGACCCGCCCGAGGAGCAACAGGGTCGGGATGAGGGCCACCACGTAGACGCCGAAGAGCAGGGTCACGACGCCCGGAGCCGAAGCCGTAGCGCTGCTCGTAGATCGGGAACAGCGGGGTCGGGAGGTTGCTGCCGGCGAACAGCAGCACCTGGGTCGGCCACGACCAGCCAGAAGCTGGTGCGCAGCGACCAGGTACTCCGGCCGACGGGGCGTTCCCGGCGAGGCTGCGTTGCGTGTTCACTGGAGCGCCTCCAGCGTCGACAGAACAGACAGGTCTGTCTGGTGAGCCTTGATAGTAGACAGACCGGTCTGTTAGAGTCAAGCGAATTATGAGTACCGGACGATCCGTCACTACCGCATCGGCACGGGACCGACTTCTGGCCGCGGCCGACGAGCTCTTCTACGAACGAGGGCATCCACACCGTCGGGATCGACCGGATCATCGAGAAGGCGGGCGTCGCCAAAGCCACGCTCTATCAGACCTTCGGGAGCAAGGAGGGCCTGATCCGGGCCTATCTCCAAGGCCGTCTGGCGGCCCGCCAGGGGCGGATCAACGAGGCGCTGGCCGGCCTCGAGTCGCCCCGGGAGCAAATCCTTGGCGGTGTTCGATGTCGCTGTCGCGGCTGTGCCAGGAGCCCAACTTCCACGGCTGCGCGTTCGTCGAACGCGGCGGCCGAGTCGCCAGCCCGGGAGCGCCGCGCTCGAGGTCGCCGGAGGAGTCGCGGGCCTGGAACCGTGAGCTGTTCACGGGCCTGGCGCGCGCGGCCGGCGCGGCCGACCCCGAACAACTCAGCCGCCAGCTCGTCCAGCTCTACGACGGCGCGGTCGTCGTCGGCGCGGATGGATTCCGACTGCACTGCCCCGCAAACCGCCCGCGCCACCGCCGCCCTCCTGGTCGCCGACGCAGCCACGAACGGGCGCGTGACCGGCTTGGCAGTGACCAGGCTGATCAGGTAATCTTTTCGGTCGGCTCCTTGCCCGTTCCGCGCGCCCAAGGTATCCAGAAATTTTCGACGTCCGCTGGCGCGCTTCCAGCCCTGAAGGTGATGCTCTCTGGCGAAGCCCAAGGATGACACGATCCTGGTCGAAGGCACGGTCGTCGAACCGCTGCCCAACGCCATGTTCCGTGTCGAGCTGGAGAACGGGCACAAGGTGCTCGCCCACATTTCCGGGAAGATGCGGATGCACTACATCCGCATCGCGCCGGGCGATCGGGTGCAGGTCGAGCTCACGCCCTACGACCTCAGCCGTGGCCGCATCACTACCGCTACAAGTAACGCACACGCCGCGCACGCAGCCGCGAAGAAGGTGACGCAATGAAGGTTCGACCTTCGGTCAAGAAGATGTGCGACAAGTGCAAGGTCATCCGCCGCCACGGCTCGGTCCGGATCATCTGTGACGACCCCCGCCACAAGCAGCGGCAGGGTTAGGAGGACGCGCTCATGGCCCGTATCGCCGGCGTCGACATTCCCCGCGAGAAGCGGCTGGAGATCTCGCTCACGTACATCTACGGCATCGGCCGTAACACCGCGGAGCAGGTGACCGACGCGACCGGCATCTCGCGCGACACCCGTGTGCGCGACCTCACCGAAGAGGAGGTGGCGCGTCTGCGTACCTACATCGACCAGAACCTGAAGGTCGAAGGTGACCTGCGCCGCCAGGTGAGCCAGGACATCAAGCGCAAGATGGAGATCGGCTGTTACGAAGGACTGCGCCACCGCAAGGGGCTGCCGGTCCACGGACAGCGCACCCGGACGAACGCCCGCACCCGCAAGGGTCCGAAGAAGACGGTCGCCGGTAAGAAGAAAGCCCGTAAGTAGATGACCACGACTCCACACCGCGAATCGGAGCCTGAGAAGCAGTGGCGAAACCTGTTGCCGGCGGACGTCGGCCGAAGAAGAAGGAACGCAAGAACGTCACCTACGGGATGGCGCACATCAAGTCGTCGTTCAACAACACGATCATCACGTTCACCGACCTGCAGGGGAACACGCTCTCGTGGGCGAGCTCCGGCAACGTCGGCTTCAAGGGTTCGCGCAAGAGCACGCCGTTCGCGGCGCAGCTCGCGGCCGAGGCCGCGGCGCGGCGGGCGATGGAGCACGGCGTCCGCAAGGTCGACGTGTCGGTCAAGGGTCCGGGCTCGGGTCGCGAAACCGCGATCCGCTCGATTCAGAACGCGGGCATCGAGGTCGTCGGTATCAAAGACGTCACGCCGATCCCGCACAACGGTTGCCGCCAGTCCAAGCGGCGGAGGGTCTGATGGCGCGTTATACGGGCGCAGTGTGCCGGTTGTGCCGGCGCGAGCGCATGAAGTTGTTCCTCAAAGGCACGAAGTGCGACTCGATGCGTTGCCCGATCGAGCGTCGTCCGTACCCGCCGGGCCAGCACGGCCGCGGTCGCGTCCGCGACAGCGAGTACTTGCTCCAGCTGCGCGAGAAGCAGAAGTGCCGCCGCATCTACGGCCTGCTCGAAAAGCAGTTCCAACTCATCTACGCCAAGGCGAACAAGCAGCCCGGCATCACCGGTGAGAACCTGCTGCGCCTGCTCGAGCTGCGGCTCGACAACGTCGTGTTCCGCACCGCGTTCGCGTCGAGCCGCAGCCAGGCGCGTCAGTTCGTGCGCCACGGCCACGTGCTCGTCAACGGCAAGCGCGTGACGATCCCGTCGTACGTCGTGCGCAAGGACGACGTCGTCTCGCTCGCGCGCGAAGTCGCAGAAGATGATCGTGATCCGTCACAACATCGACACCCTCGACCGCACTGCGCCGCAGTGGCTCGAGGTCAGTGCGGGCGATTTCAAGGCGACCGTGCGCGACCTGCCGCTCCGCGAGCAGATCGACATCCCCGTTCGCGAACAGCTCATCGTCGAGCTGTACTCGAAGTAAGCAAGCGAGGCCTTCCCCCATGCTCATCATTCAGCGTCCCGAGATCGAAGCCGTCGAGGCCGAGGGCAACACCCAGAGCTTCATGATTTCCCCGCTCGAGCCCGGGTTCGGGCACACGCTCGGCAACAGCCTCCGTCGCACGTTGCTGTCGTCGATCCCCGGCGCCGCGGTCACGCAGGTGCGTTTCGACGACGCGCTGCACGAGTTCGACGTCATCAAGGGTGTGAAGGAAGACGTCACCGACGTCATCTTGAACCTGAAGGACCTCGTCCTGCGGTGCACCTCCGACGAAGCGGTCACGCTGCGCCTCGACAAGCGCGGTCCGGCCGAGATCCGCGCCGGCGACATCCAGACCACCTCCGACGTCGAGATCCTGAACCCCGATCTCTACATCGCAACGGTGAACGCGTCCGGCCGCCTCGCGCTCGACCTCACGGTCGAGCAGGGTCGCGGCTACCTGTCGGCGGAGCGCAACAAGCGCACCACGACGATCGGCGTCATCCCCGTCGACGCGATCTTCTCGCCGGTGCGCCGGGTGTCGTTCTCGATCGACCCGACGCGCGTCGAGCAGTCGACGAACTTCGACCGCCTCACGCTCGAGGTCGAGACCGACGGTTCGATCACGCCCCGCGACGCGCTCGCGTCGGCCGGCGACACGTTGCGCAAGCTCGTCGACCTGGTCGCCGAGCTGTCCGAAGCGCCGCGCGGTCTGGAGCTCGGCGAGATCGCTTCGCCCACCTCCACGTCGCCCGACCTCGATCTCCCGATCGAGGAGCTCGACCTGTCGGAGCGGCCGCGCAACTGCCTCAAGCGGGCGCGCGTCGACTCGATCGGCCAGCTCGTGCAGAAGTCGGAAGACGACCTGCTCGCCATCACCAACTTCGGCGCCAAGTCGCTCGAAGAGGTCATCCAGAAGCTCGACGAGCGCGGCTTGTCGCTCCGCGTCAAGGAGTAATCGGAAGTCATGCCTGCTCCGAAGAAGGGCAAGCGCTTCGGCGGAAGCCCCGCGCACCAGAAGCTGATGCTCGCGAACCTCGCGTCGCACCTCATCATCTCCGAGGCGGGCGCGATCACGACCACCGAGGCCAAGGCGAAGATGCTGCGGCCCGTACGTCGAGAAGCTGGTCACCAAGGCCAAGCACGGCGGCGTGCACAAGCAGCGCCTCGTCGTGTCGCGTATTCACGACAAGGACGCCGCGCACCGGTTGTTCGACGAGATCGGTCCGCGCTACGCCGACCGCAACGGCGGATACCTGCGCATCCTGAAGCTCGGTCCGCGCCCCGGCGACAACGCGCCGATGGCGCGGATCGAATTCGTCTGACGTCCTGACTCGCTAGCTCGCGCCGGCTCGCCAGTAGCTCGAGCACGATCTCGAGCAGCTGCAAGAGGCGCGGTAGCGCGCTCATGTAGTCGGAGTGCATCCCGTCCGGGGTGACCTCGTCGCTGACGACGACTGCGCTCGCAACCTCCACGCCGCGCGCCTCGCCTACCGCGAATAGTGCGGCCGCTTCCATCTCGACGGTGCGCACGCCTTCGGCGCGGAACGTCGCGACCTCGGTCGCGGTCGCGCGGTTCGGCGTGGGTGTCGTCCACGTCGAGCCTTCGACGAACGTCCTCGCCCGCGGCGACGAGCGCGGCGCGCAGGCTGCGCGGTCAGCGTGGCACGACGGGTCGCGTAGCGCGCCGGTTCGAGGTAGTGCTGGCTCAGGCCGTCGTCGCGTAGCGCCGACGTGAGCAGCACGAGATCGCCGACGTGCAGCGTGGTGTCGAGCGAGCCCGCGATGCCGATGCTGACGAAGCGCCGGCAGCCGAGATACTCGAGGTTCTCGAGCTCCATGCGAGCACGCCGACGGACCCACGCCAGTGCACGAGAGCCAGATCGGCGCGTCGGTCGGACCGACCGCGAAGCTCGAACCGTTGCCGGCCAGGTTCGGCGCGGGCGGAAGCGATCGGCCTGGCGCGCACGTGCGCGGTCAGCGTGGGGTCGTAGGTGAACACGGTGGCGATCGGAATCGGGCCCGGGATCCCAACCCAGCCTTCAGCGCCGAGCCGAGGAACGATTCGGGTCCGGCGACCGAGGGATCGCGCCACTTGTCGGGGTGCAACGGGTAGTCCATGGCGACGAGCTTGGCAGACTGTCGGGGTGACGCTGTTCGATCCCGTGCCGACGGCCGCGGCCGAAACCTCGGTGGGCGACGCGCGACCGGAGGCCACCGCGCTTCCCGCGCCGGCGACTCCGGCGCAACCGCAGCCGCAAGTGAAGATGGTCGTCGCCTACGACGGCACCGACTTCAGTGGATTCGCGGCCCAGCCCGGCCAACCCGGCGTGCGCACGGTCGGCGGGGTCTTGGCCGAGGCGATCGGCAAGGTGTTGCGCCACGACGTGAAGCTCGCGTGCGCGGGTCGTACCGACTCGGGCGTGCACGCGTGGGGTCAGGTCGCGAGCTTCCCGTCGGAGCCCGGTCTCGATCCGTGGCGACTTGCAGGCCGCGGTTACGTCGATGCTCGGGCCCGAGGTCGTGATCCGTTCGGCCGAGCTCGTCGATCCGCAGTTCGACGCCCGGCATTCGGCGACGTGGCGCACGTACCGCTACACGATTCTCAATCGTCCCGTGCCCGATCCGTTCCGCGATCGGTTCACGTGGTGGGTGCCCGATGCGCTCGACCTGCGCGCGCTGCGCCTGAGTGCTGATCCGTTCGTCGGTGAACACGACTTCGCGTCGTTCTGCCGCAAGGGGCCGGAAGGTTCGTCGACGATGCGGCGCGTGCTCGAATCGCGTTGGGTCGAAGAGGGCGACGGTGTGCTGCGTTACGAGATCCGCGGGAACGCGTTCTGCTGGCAGCTCGTGCGTTCCATCGTCGGCACGCTCGTGGAGGTCGGGCTCGGGAAGCGCCGGCCCGGCGAGATGATGGCGATCCTGCGTGCCGGTGATCGCGACGCGGCGGGGCAGCTCGCCCCGCCGCGCGGATTGTGCCTATGGGAAGTCGGCTATTAGCCGTTCGCGGCGGGCAGGGTGACGCCGGGCGGGAGCGTGACACCCGGCGGGAGCGTGACAGTCGGCACCGTGCCGCCGCCGGGAACGGTGAAGCTCGGAGTTGTCACCGGAGTCGACGGCGGTACGAAGTCGCTCGGACTCGAGGCGCTGAACTGAGTCGCGAGGAACGCCGTGGTCGTGGTGCCGTTCACCTTGCTTTCGAGCTTGAGCAGCACGCCCGTCTCTTTGTCGACGCACGACGTCGCCGAAGCATCACCCGCGATCTCTGCCGGCAAGCGCGCCGACGATCCCGCCCGCGTCCGCGGCGCTCACCGTCACACAGGTCGCGTCTCGTCCGGCGATCGTGTCGGAGGTGGTGTGCCCGCCGAAGACGGCCGAGTTCAATCCGGCGAGCCCGGCGTAAGCCGTCGTGAAGGGGGCGGTCAAACCGGCGAGGATGCTGGTCCCGGTGGAACCGAGATTGGTGCACTTCGCGCTGGACGTCGTTCCGTCACACGAGATCACGTTTGTACCGTCCGAGATGTACAGGTTGTCGCCGGACGTGACGGCGGACTTTCCCTTGCCGTCTTGGGCGATGGTCTCGCTCTTGCCGTCCGCGGTCGTGTACGTGATCTTGAAGTCGGCGCTCTTTGCCTTCGCGATCAACTGTGAGAACGAGTCGCTTCCCGTCGAACTGCCGTTACTCCCGGTTCCACTCTTGCTACTGCTGCCCCCGCCGCATGCCGCGAGCCCAATGGCTGCGACCGCGATACCGGCTGCGATTCCTGTTGCGATCCTCCGCATAGCGGATCTCCCCTCGGTTAGAAGCGGGTAACGCTACGCGGTCGGGACGCCGAAATAGAGGAACCCGTACGCTTCGTCGCGCGCTTCGATGCCGGCCGCCCGCAAGGACACGTCCCAGTCGCCCCGGCACGACGGGTCGTTCTGCTCCATGCCGTGGTCGGCAACGAGCGCGAACGCGCACTCGTCGAACACGCCGGCTTGTTCGAGTGCGGCGAGGATCGCGCCGATGCGGCCATCGCTGTCGCGGACCGACGCGGCAGCCATCTCCGAGTACGGGCCGCCTTCGTGCATGGCCGCGTCGGTGAGGGTGAAGTTGCACCAGAGGAAGCGGGGCGTGGGGTAGGTCTCGTCGCGGTAGTTGCCGCCGAGGATCCCGACGGCCTGATCCACTCCCATGTGATCGACGATCGACGACCACGAGTAGTCCTTCGACGGGCGCACGAACCGCTCGGTCGTGTTCGGCAAGCCGAAGGGATCCTTCGGGATCGGCGGAACCTCGCCCCTCCGGAAGAAGTCGAAGGTGGAGTAGTTCGCGCCGGTGTCGCAGGGTTCGTTGACCGACGCGGTGAACGCGTCGGGCCACGTGCGATGGACTGCGTCGTGGATCGTCTCGACGCCGGGGAACATGTGCTGCATGCTCCACGGCCAGTTCGCCGACGAGTTGGTGATTACCTGCTCGCCGGTCGCGCGGTCGTACCACGCGTTGTTGAGGATGCCGTGGTGGCCGGGATGCGCGCCGGTGATGATCGACGTGTGGTTCGCGAGCGTGACCGTCGGCAGCGACGCGAACGCACCGTGGCCGAGCGCGACCCCCATCTCGATCAAGCGCGCGACGTTCGGGGCCTCGCCGCGCGCCGCCATGTCGTAGAGAACGTTCGCGTTCGTACCGTCGAACAGGAATCCCACGACGTAGCGCGGCCGCTCGCTCGGGTCGAGAAGATCGGTAAGGGCGCGGCCGTCCTGGCGGGCGAGGAACTGTTCACCGTTCCCGTTCCCGTTGGCGTTTGTGCCGGGCAGAGGCGCGCAGCCGAGGAGCGCGCAGATGGTGGGCGCGACGTCGACGAGGCGCGGCGGAGATCGGCGCGAGACCGAGCTTGCGCACGCCCTTGCCGCCGAGCACGAAGGGTGCCCGCGCTTGCACGAGCCCGAGCGAGCCGTGCTCACCGAGGTGGCCGCCCTGGTCTTCCCAGTTGTGCGCGGCCGAGTGCAGCACACAGAGATCGGGCGCGGCGGGCGCGTCGAAGAGCTGCGCGATCTGGTCGAAGGCGTACGGGTACGCGTTGTCGGCGCGACCGGGGAACGGGTGCGCGAGCTCGTCGGCGAGCGGCGTGAACTTGTCGGTCGACTGGTCGGCGAGCGGATCGCGGCCGGTGACGGCGAGCCGCTCGTACGTGCCATCGTCGTTACGGCGGAACGAGACCGCTCCGTCGTGTGCGAGCGCTTCGTAAGTTCCGTCGCGCACCGTGCAGACCATGTCGACGATCGGATCGAGCGCGCGGTCGAGCAGTACTTCGAGCGCCGCGTCGGCGAGCTCTCGATGCGCGTCCGGCACCTCGTGCGGAGTGGCCATGGCCGTCTGTTCCATGGTCCCCGAGGCTACGCGGCCCGCGGGCGAACCGCTCGTGTGCACGTTGTTTTTTGGGTGATAGCGCGGGTGCTATCACCGGCGCTATCACCGGCGATATCACTTGTTTCCGGTCGCGTACCGATCGGTGATCCCGCCGTCGACTCGGGCGGGTACCGTCGTGGGCGATGCCAGGCGAGTCCAAAAGCCCGCGGGTCGGTACGACCGTCGGACTTCTCGCGGCTGCGTCCTTCGGGCTGAGTGCGCCGTTCTCGCAGCGCCTCGTTGCCCATTGCGATCCGGAACTGCTCGCCGGGCTTCTGTACGCGGGGGCTGTCGCGGTCTTCGCGTTCGGCGGTCGGGGTCGGCGCCGCAACGAGGCGCCGCTGCAACCGACCGACCTGCCGACGCTCACGCTCATCATGCTGTTCGGTGGTGTCGCCGGACCGATTCTGCTGCTCGTCGGGCTGGAACGCGTCAGCGCGGTATCGGGTTCGCTGCTGCTGAACCTGGAAGCGCCGTTCACTGCTTTGCTCGCAGTTCTCGTATTTCGGGAACACCTCGGTCGGCGCGGCTGGCTCGCGGGCGCGGCCATCGTGTTGGGCGCGGCTGTGCTCGGTGGGGCCGGCTCGTTCCACGGCGACATTGCCGGAGTGCTCCTCATCGCGGGCGTGTGCGCGGCGTGGGCGATCGACAACAACCTCACCCAGCGCCTCACGCTCAAGGACCCGCTCGCAATCGTGCGGTTCAAGGTGTTCGGCGCGGCCGCGATCAACGTGTTCATCGCGCTCGCGCTGCGCCGTGCCGCATGGCCGGACGCGTGGGTGGTCGCGGCGGCGTTGGCGCTCGGCGCGGTGAGTTACGGCGTGAGCATCCTCCTCGACGCGTATGCATTGCGCCTCGTCGGCGCGGCACGCGAAGCCGCACTCTTCGCGACCGCACCGTTCGCCGGTGCCATGGTCGCGATTGCCGTGCTGGGCGATCCGATCACGACCGCAACATTGGTTGCCGGCGGGCTCATGGTCGCGGGAACCGTTGGCTTCCTCACCGATCATCATGCGCACGAGCACACCCACGAACTGCTCGAGCACGAACATCGCCATACGCACGACGCGCACCACCAGCACGACCATCCGCCCTGCCTGAGCACCGACGAGCCGCACTCACACGCACACGTGCACACCGTGTTGACCCACAGCCATCCACACGCGTCCGACGCGCACCACCGCCACTCCCATTGAGTGGTTGGAATTGCTTACAACGCGTCGGTGGCTTCGATGCCTTTGTCGGAGACGCGACTCGTCCAGGCGGTGCCGTCGAAGTAGCGGTACTCGTGACGTTGTCCGGGGTCCGGATACCAACCCGACGGAGTGCTCGGCGCGGTGGGAGCAAACGGTGGCGGAGTGCCGGGCAACATCGGCGCACCCATGCCCTGAGTGGCCGCGATGACCTTCGGCCGCGTCGACGCGAAATAGATGATGCCGGCGACAAGGCCGAGCAGACCGCACAGGATGACGCCGACGATCGGGAGAACGATCCACAGCGTCTTGTTCGTGCCGGCCCGCTCGAACGCCCACGACGGCCGACCGGCCGCGTCGATGATCGTCCAGATCGGTACGACCAAAAACGCCAGACCGAAGAGAATAAGAACGCCGGGCCCGATGATCGTCGAGATCATGGCGAAACGATAGCGAGAATTCTCGCTACAGACGTTTATCTCTCAATCGGGATTACGACGCGGCCCGGAGCTCTTGGCGCAGATCGTTGACGGTGCTCTGCACCGCGCGGGTCGACGTCGAGCCAGACGCACGCGGTCGGAAGACTGTTGAACACGAGCATGCGATGGACGTCGAGCGTGAGGTGGGCCTCGAGCTTGCGCACGTCGTCGAAGATCGAGTCGGCGATGACCGCCCACTTGGCCCAACCGATCCGGGGCGCGAGCTCCTGAAGAAAGTTCTCACCCACCGCCGCGACCTCGGCCAGCGCGGCCCGGTCGTCGGCCGAGACCGTCATTGCGTCGGTAACGAAGAGGTGACTCGCGATCCACACCCGATCCGCCGCGACGGCACGGGCATGCCGGGTCGCATCCTCGACCGTGACCTTCCCGTCCCAAACCACGACGGCCAACCCGGCGGCGGCGTCACACCGATACGCGATTCCCACGGCGACATGTTGCCGCACAATTGCGGCGCGACGGTGTCAGAGAGTTCCGCTGTGCGCGGTGTCGCAGTTGCGCGTCTGACCGTCGGGAACCTGTCCGGCGCCGATGCCGTTCAAGGCCGCGAACGGGCCGCACGGGTTCGCGACGATCCATACGTGAATCATCGGTTGCGTGCCGCCCCGCGTTTCGCCGGCCGGACAAAGCCCGTCGCCGTTCGTGGTCCCGACCACGACCTTCTGCAACGGGTCGCTCGTGTTCCCGAAGCAGAGGTTGATGTGCTGGTGCCACTGCGTCAGCGGTCCGTCGTAGAGCGCGGGGATATCGGTGAAGCGGCTGCCGTCGGGAAGCATGTACATCGCCGCGACCAACTTCGGTGCACCGTTCGGGAACTCGTAGACCAGTGACTCCGGATACCGCGCGTCGAGAATGTGACCGTCGTTCACGTACGACCAGTTCACGTAGTGCTCGTCGCCGGTGAGCGCGTCACCGATGCTGCGGTAGCCCGCGGCGTAGGCCGCTTGTTGTGACCCGTAACGCGGCAGGTATTTCAGCGTGTCGCGTACCAGTTGTTCGGCCGCGTGCTGCTGCGCGGGCGTCTCGCCCGGCGTTCCGCTCAGGTCGATCGTCTGCGTGGGGTCGAACGGCTTCACCGTGGTCGGGGTCGGCGCCGCGACCGATGTCGCGGGAGTGGTGTTCCCGACGGTCGGCGCCGGCGCACCCGCGGTGGTGATCGGGACCGTGACCGTTGCGCCCGAGCTCGGCGACGCCGCGCCGATGGAGGGAACGCCGCGCGTGTGCCCGCCGACGGTCGTCACGGTCGTTCCGGTCGCGTGCTTCGCGGCCGCTTTCTTCGCGGTCTTCTTCGGGCTCGTCTTCGCGGCGTGGGCGGCGCTCGTCGACGGGGAGTCGGTCGCACTCGACGTCGGCGTCGTGTCGGGCGCGGTCGTCTTCACGCGTGAGCCCCCGCACGCGGCGGCCGCCAGCGCCACGATCGCCACCACGAGAATTGCCCGGCTTCGTCCCCCGTCAGCCATGGGCGGGAGCGTACGCCAGCCCCGGCTCGGGCGACAGCGACGGTACCGGCGGGTGGTCACCCGTCCGGGGTGAATCGTCGGCGCACACGGCGCGACACGGTCGACGGTGATCGTCCGGTCGGCAACATCCGATCGGCATGCCCGCCGGCGAGCCACCTGAGGAGATGCAGATGCGCCCAGCGGCGCAGTGGACCGAACGCCTCCACGGCGCGACGCAAGGCGTCGGTCAACGCGTCGACGCGATGGAGCAACGCCCACTGCTCGGCTTTCCGATCGCGTCGTACCGCCGCTTCAAGGAGATGGACGGCAAGCAGCTCGCGTTCGTGATCGCGGGGAACATGTTCATCTCGATCATCCCGCTGTTCATCGTCGGCTACGCACTCATCGAGGCGTTCAACCCCGACCGCACGTTCGCGGTCGTCGTGATCCAACGGTTCCACCTCGACGGCAGTACCGCGGCCCTGGTGCGCCAGACGTTCAGCAACGCCAAATCGGGACGCAGCGTTGCGTTGAGCCTCAGCGTCGGTTCGCTCTTCGTCACGGGATTCAGCGTCGCGACCACGGTGCAGACGGCGTACGCGCGTGCCTTTCGCGTCCCGCCTATGCGGGGCGTGCAGAAATTCGTTCGGGGCGGCGCGTGGCTGGTTCTCATGATCGCTACGACGGCGCTCGCACTCACGCTGCGGTATTGGTCCCACTCGCGCCCGTGGTGGTTCCTCGTGCTGGTGGTGCCGCTGGTCGTCGCCTGCAGCTTCGTCTTCTATCTCGTCACGCCGCGCGTTCTGCTCGACCTGCCGCTCGAGTGGCGCGACCTCGTCCCGGGCGCAGGCGTTTGCGTCGTGGCGTACGCGGTCGTAAACGCCGTGTCGGCCTTCCTTTTGCGGAACTGGCTGGGCGCCTACGGGCACGCCTACGGAGCATTCGGGATCTCACTGGCCTTCTTGTCGTGGCTCGGGATCCTGACCGCCTTCTGGGTATGGATCGCGGCCGTGGCCGGTGTGTACTGGGAGCGATTCGCGGGCGCGGCGCAGGTCGCCGAGATCGAGGGGCTGGCCGCGGAAGCGGCCGAGGCCGCCAAGCCCGCTGAGTCCCCGGGCGGCCGGTTGTCGGAATCCGGCCCGGGCGGCTAATGTCTCGGGTTCGGCGCTGCTGTCTCACGCGCTGCCTAGCCACTCTCAGATCAAGGCCGAGCCCGTGCGTACATACACTCCAAAAGCCGCCGACATCACGCGCCAGTGGCACGTCATCGACGCCGAGGGCGCCATTCTCGGCCGCTCGTCGACCGAGATCGCCACCCTGTTGCGCGGCAAGCACAAGCCGATCTGGGCCCCGCACCTCGACTGCGGCGACCACGTGGTGATCGTGAACGCGTCGAAGCTCGCCGTCGGCCAGCGCAAGCTGCTGCAGAAGACGTATCACCGCCACAGCGGGTACCCGGGCGGGATCAGCAGCGAGAACCTCGAGCACCTGCTCGCCCGCGACCCGGAAAAGGTCGTCAAGCTCGCGGTGCGCCGCATGCTGCCGAAGGGTCCCGCTCGGGCGCCAGATGCTGCGCAAGCTCAAGGTGTACGGCGGCCCGACCCACCCGCACCAGGCCCAGCAGCCCGTCGTCCGCCCGCTGCCCGAGCGCAGCAAGGCGCGCATCGCATGACGCCTCGCAAAGGATCTTTCGTGAGCAAGCCCCTCATCCAGACCACCGGCCGGCGCAAGGAAGCAGTTGCGCGTGTCCGGCTGCGGCCCGGAACGGGCAAGATCCTCGTGAACGGCCGCGAGTTCGCGGCGTACTTCCCGATCCTCACGCACCAGGTCATCGCCAAGGAGCCGCTGCGGCTCACGCAGACCGAAGAGGTCTACGACGTCGACGCGACCCTCGGCGGCGGTGGCGTGAGCGGCCAGGCCGGTGCGATCCGCCTCGGAATCGCCCGGGCACTCGTCGCCCTCGACCCCGAGTCGCGCGGCGTGTTGAAGAAGGCCGGACTCCTGCGGCGAGATGCCCGGGAGAAGGAGCGGCGCAAGTACGGCCTCAAGAAGGCGCGCAAGGCTCCGCAGTACTCGAAGCGGTAGCGCTCCGGCGCACGCGCGTGTTGCGCTTCGGTACCGACGGCGTACGCGGCGACGCCGAAAACGATCTCCCGACACCGATTCGTCGTCGCGCTCGGACGCGCCGTCGCGCGCGGTCCTGCGGCCCGACCGCGTGGTCGTCGGTCGGGACACCCGCGCGTCGGGGCCACGCATCGAGGCCGGGCTCGCGACCGGCCTGCAGTCCGAGGTCGTGCGAGACGGTGTCGCTCGGCGTGCTGCCCGACGCCCGCGATCGCGTTCGTCGCGGCCAGCCGAGGGCGTGCCCGCCGCGATCGTCTCCGCGAGCCACAACCGCTGGACCGACAACGGCGTGAAGGTGATCGGCGCCGACGGCCGCAAGCTGCCCGACGCGGCCGAGGCCGCGATCGAAGCCGAGCTCGAGCTGGAGCTCGGCTCGACCTGGGACCGCCGGCACGTACGCGTACGGCGATCTGGAGCCGTCGTGCGAGGCCGACGCACCGAGCGCCGACGCCTACGTCGCGCACCTGCTCTCGACGTCGCAGGGCCGCGCCCTCGACGGCCTCGAAGTCGTGCTCGACTGCGCGAACGGCGCCGGGTTTCGACATCGGCCCGCGTGTCCTGCAGGCGGCCGGTGCGCAGGTGCACGTGCTCCACGCCTCGCCCGACGGTCGCAACATCAACGACGGCTGCGGCTCGACGTACCCGGAAGCGCTGCGCCGCACGGTCGTCGAACGGGGCGCCGCGCTCGGGTCTCGCGCTCGACGGCGACGGCGACCGCGTGATCGGCGGTCGACGAGCACGGCGAGCTGGTCGACGGCGACCAGATCATGACGATGACCGCCATCGACATGCACGCCGCGCGGCGTGCTGCGAAACGCGCGCGTCGCGGTGACGGTCATGTCGAATCTCGGTCTGCGCCGCGCGCTGCGCGCGGCCGGTATCGGCGTGGTCGAGACGCCGGTCGGCGATCGGCACGTCGTCGCCGCGATGCACGAACACGACCTCGTGCTCGGCGGCGAGCAGTCGGGCCACATCGTCTACTCGCGAGTACGCCACGACGGGTGACGGTTTGCTGACCGGACTGCTCGTCGCCGACCTCGTCCGGCGCTCCGGGCGGCCGTTGTCGGAGCTCGCGGCGCAGATGACCCGCGTGCCGCAGGTGCTCGTGAACGTGCGGGTCGCCCGGCGGGTCGACGTGGCTGCGTCGACGGCGCTCGCCGACGCCGTGCGGCGCTGTCGAGGAGGAGCTCGGCGACTCCGGGCGGGTGTTGGTGCGGGCCTCCGGCACCGAGCCGCTCGTGCGGGTCATGATCGAGGCCGACGCCCAGTCGGTGGCCGATGCGGTGCCGCCGAACGGCTGCGCGAGCGTCGTGACCTCGGAATTCGGGCAGCAGTACGGGTCGCCCTAGAATTCCCGGATGTGCGGCATCGTGGGAGTGCTCCGTCGGCGCGGCGATCGGGTGGCCCCCGACCTGGGTGCCCTGCGGGATGACCCTGGCGGAGGCCGAGACCCAGCTCCGGCTGATGGGCGCGCGGGCTGACCGGGCGACCCGACCGTCGGGCGCGCTGGAGGTCGGCGGCGCGACGCCTTGCGCGACGTCGACCGCGCAGCTGCGCGAAGGCGACGGGGTACGGGCGCTCGTCGAAGACCCGATCGCCCGGGCCGGGCTCGCGCACCACGGCGACCGGGCCGCGGTTCTGCTCGCCGAGATCGAGGCCCGCCTCGACGCCAGCGCCCTCGACGGCGCCGACATCGAAGCGTTGAACGCGGCCCTGATCACGTGCAAGGACGCGCTCTGGTCGATCCGCAAGGACCGCATCGATCTCGCCATCGCGATCGAGGATCTCCTCGGCGGCACGACCGGCGGCGCGGCCGCGCTCGAAGCGTTCCACGCGGTGCAGATCACGCTGTCGGCGATCGACCGGCTCGAGGTGCGCGGCCGCGACTCCGCCGGCCTGCACGTCGTCGGTCACCGGCCACGGCCTCGACCTCGACGATCCGACGATCGCGGGGCTGGTCGCGGCGCGCGGCGCCGACCCGTTGTTCACCGCGGGCTCGGTGCGCACGCCCGAACGGCCACCTCGCGTTCGTCTACAAGACCGCGGCCGAGATCGGTGAGCTCGGCGACAACACCGCGCGCCTGCGCGCCCAGATCCGCGACGACGAGCTGTTGCACCTCGCGCTGCGCGCCGACACCGCGCAGGCCTCGGTGCTCGCGCACACGCGTTGGGCGAGCATCGGCATCATCTCCGAAGCCAACGCGCACCCGCTCAACCAGGAAGAGCTCGACGGCGACGGCCGGCTCGACGAGTCACGTGCGTACACGATCGCCGCACTCAACGGCGACGTCGACAACTACGCCGATCTCAAAGCGCTCGACGGTCTGCACTTCCCGGCCGAGATCACGACCGACGCCAAGGTGATCCCCGCGCTCGTCGCGCGGCGGATCGGTGCGGGCGTCGACCTCGTCGAAGCGTTCCGTTCGACGGTCGCGTCGTTCGAGGGCTCGGTCGCGATCGCGCTGCAGTCGACCGCCGACCCCGACTGCCTGCTGCTCGCCCAACGCGGGAGCGGTCAGGCGCTTTACGTGGGTCTCGCGCCCGACGCGTTCGTCGTCGCCAGCGAGCCGTACGGGCTGGTCGCGGAGTGCAGCGCCTACGTGCGGCTCGACGGCGAGACGATGGTCGATCCCGGCAATCCCGCGAGCCAGGGCCAGGTGGTCGTGCTCGACCGCCGCCGCGCCGGGACGCTTGGCCGGCATTCGTCGGCTCTCGTACGACGGGCGCGAGTTGCCGGTCGACGAAGGCGACCTGCAGGTGCCGCAGATCACGACGCGCGACGTCGACCGCGGCGACGCGCCCGCACTATCTGCTGAAGGAGATCACCGAGGCGCCGGCCTCGTTCCGCAAGACGCTGCGGGCCAAGATCGTCGAGCGCGACGGTTTGCTCGACGTTCGGCTGCCGCCCGAGACGATGCCTGCGGCCGGTGCTCGACGCGTTGCGGTCGGGCGCGATCCGACGAGTGCTGGTCATCGGTCAGGGAACGGCCGCGATCGCGGGCCAGAGTCTCGTGCAGGCGCTGCGCGGCGCGATCGCCGGGTAGCGCGGTGACGATGGAGGCGATGCTCGCGACCGAGCTCTCCGGCTTCGGGCTCACGCCCGACATGAGCGACACGCTCGTGGTCGCCACCTCGCAGTCGGGAACGACCACCGACACGAACCGCACCGTCGACCTCGCCCGGGCGCGCGGCGCGCTGCGTGATCGCGATCGTGAACCGGCGCCAGAGCGATCTCGTCGACAAGTCCGACGGCGTGCTGTTCACCTCCGACGGCCGCGACGTCGAGATGAGTGTCGCGTCGACCAAGGCGTTCTACTCGCAGGTCGCGGCGTGCTTCCTGCTGGCGTTCGCGATCGCGGCCGAGCTCAGCGACGACGACGACGAGCGGCGCCGCTACCGCCACGAACGCCTCGCTCGCGCTGCGCGAGCTCCCGGACGCGATGCTCGAGCTCATCGGCCGGCGCGCGTCGATCGGGGAGACCGCGCAACGCAACGCGTTGAGCCGGCGGTCGTGGGCGGTCGTCGGCAACGGCGCGAACCGCGTCGCCGCGCACGAGATCCGGATCAAGCTCTCCGAGCTCTGTTACAAGTCGATCGCGTGCGACGCGACCGAGGACAAGAAGCACATCGACCTCTCGGCCGAGCCGATGATCCTCGTGTGCGCGGCCGGGCTGCGCGGTTCCAACGCCGACGACGTCGCCAAGGAGATCGCGATCTACCGTGCGCACAAGGCCGCGCCGATCGCGATCGTCGACGACGGCGAGAGCCGCTTCTCCGCCGCGGTCGACACGATCTCGGTTCCGGTCGGTGCACCCCGACCTCGCGTTCGTGCTCTGCACGATGGCCGGTCACCTCTTCGGTTACGAAGCCGCGCTCGCGATCGACGCGTCGGCCCGGCCGCTGCGCGAAGCGCGCGGTTGCATCGAGACTGCGTTCGCGGCGGTGCGCAACGGCGAGGATCCGCTCGGCGCGCTCGCGACCGCGATCGAGCCGCACGCGGCGCGGTTCTTCGACGAGCTGCGCACGCGCAACTACGACGGCAGCCTCGAAGCGGCGACCGCGGTGCGCGCTCGCGTCGGTGCTGCGCTACGCGACCGGGCTGCAGCAGCTCGACACGTACCAGATCGAGTTCGGCAAGGTCGGCACGCCGAGCACGGTCGTCGAAGATCTCAACGCCGCGCTCACGAAGGCCATCGAGGAGCTGACCCGCCCGATCGACGCGATCAAGCACCAGGCCAAGACGGTCACGGTCGGCATCTCGCGCTCCGACGAGACGCTGCTGCTCGTGCCGCTCGTGAAGGAAGTGCTCGCGGCCGGCGCGCCGCGCGACAGCCTCACGTACCGCGCGTTGCGCACGCTGGTCGCGCTCGATCGCGTCGGTCGTCAGCGTGGCGGGCTGGACGCGCTACAACATCGAGGGCGAGACGATCAACGTCGTCGACCGCGGTGGCATCGCGCTCGACATTCCGTCGCGCACCGAGATCGAACCCGGTGCTGCGCGGCAGCAAGCACCGCGCCGCGGCCGAACGCGAGGTCACGGTCGTGCGCGGTCGGGCCGACGGCCGCACGACGATCCTCGTGCCCGAAGTGAAGGGCAACCAGACCACGGGCCTCACGCTGCTGCACGTGCGTTTCCACGACCGCCTGCCCGGCGACGCGGCCCGCCGCGTGCTCGAGGGCTACCGCGACCGCTACCAGGCCATCGCCGACCAGGTGACGGAAACCGAGCCGGTCGATGCGCGACGACGTGCTCGGCACGATCGACTTCGTCGACCTGCTCACCGAGCCGGTCGTGCGTCTCGCCGACTCCTGGAGAGCCTGAACCCCGCGTGCAACCCGTCGTCACCCCGGCGGAGATGGGCGAAGCCGATCGCCGCACCATCGCGGCGGGCACACCGGAAGCGGTGCTGGTCGAACGGGCCGGCGGCGCGGTGGCCCGCCACGCGTTGCGCATGCTCGGCGGCGCCTACGGCCGGCGGGTCGTCGTCGTGTCCGCGGCAAGGGCAACAACGGCGCCGACGGAGTGGTCGCGGCGCGCCGACTGCCGCGCGCGCGGTGTCGGCGTCGACGAGCTCGTGCTGGCCGACGGCATCGACGAGTCGGCGCTCGCGCGCGCGGTCGGCGCGCGCCGACCTCGCGATCGACGCCATGTTCGGTACCGGGTTCCGGGGCGCGCTCGAAGGCGACGCGGCGCCGGGTCGTGCAGGCGCTCGCCGACGCGGGTGTGCCGACGCTGGCGGTCGACATCCCGTCGGGCATCGACGGCACCACGGGCGAGGTCCGCGGCGCGGCGGTGCGCGCGCACGGAGACGGTGACTGCTTCGCGGCGCTGAAGCCCGGGCTGCTCTTCGAGCCGGGACGCGGCTGCGCGGGACGCGTACACGTCGTCGACATCGGCATCGACGTCGGTCGGCGAGCCCGACGCGGTTGCACGTGCTCGAACATCGCCGATCTCGCGCTGCCGCGCCGCGCGTCCGACGGCCACAAGTGGTCGGCGGCCGCGTTCGTCGTCGGCGGGTCGACCGGCCTGTCGGGCGCGCCGCTCATGGCCGGCCACGCCGCGGCGCGCAGCGGCGCGGGCATGGTCGTGTGCGGCGTCCCCGGGATCGACGCCGCCGATCGCGCGGGCGGCAGCGAGCTCGTGACGCGCGCGCTTCCCGCGACGACCGACGGCGCGCTCGACGCCGACGCCGCGGACGGCCGTGCTCGACGGACGTCGAGCGGTTCCACGTGGTCGCGATCGGGCCCGGCCTCGGGCGCGACGCCCGAGACGCAGGCCGCGGTGCGCCGGCTCGTCGCCGAATGCCCGCTCCCGATCGTCGTCGACGCCGACGGCGCTGAACGCGCTCGCCGACGATCCGACGCGCGCTGCACGCGCGCCGCGCGGCCGGCTTCCCGCGCCGCGGTCCTCACTCCGCACGGCGGCGAGTACGACGCGCCTTGGCCGGTCAGCCGTCCGGTCGCCGACCGGGTCGCGGCCGCCCGCGACCTCGCCGGCCGCGGCTCGACGCGATCGTGTTGCTGAAGGGCCCGGGAACCGTGGTCGCCGCGCCCGACGGGTCGCGCGGTCGTCAACCGCACCGACAGCCCGGCGCTCGCGACCGCGGGGACCGGCGACGTGCTGACCGGGATCATCACGGGCCTGCTCGCGGCCGGCGCGTCGCCGTTCGACGCCGCCGCAACCGGTGCGTACGTGCACGGGCGGGCCGCTTCCGAGGCGGGCACCGGTGACGAACTCGTCGCAACCGACCTGATCGGGGCGCTGCACCCTACGCTGAGCGCATTGCGCTCCGGCCGCGATCCCTGGGCCGCGTCGAGCCCCGAACCCCGGGAGGAGTGAATGCCCGGCCGAACGACATGGATGCACCGAACGACATGATGGCCCGCTCGACATGATGGCCCGAACGAGATGATGGAACGTTTCCGGCCGGTGTGGGCCGAGGTCGACCTCGAGGCCGTCCGCGCCAATGTGCGGGCGCTGCGCGCGCTGGTCGCACCTGCGGCGTTGTGCGCGGTGGTGAAGGCCGACGGCTACGGGCACGGCGCGGTCGCGGTCAGTCGGGCCGCGCTCGAGGCGGGCGCCGACTGCCTGGCGGTCGCGCTCGTCGAAGAGGGCGTGCAGCTGCGCGAAGCCGGGATCGACGCGCCGATCCTCGTGTTGTCGGAGCCGGTTCCGGCCGCGGCCGAGACGGTCGTGCGTCACCGGCTCGACGCCCGTCGTCTACACCGCCGGCCGGTATCGACGCGCTCGCCAAGGCGGTCGTCACGCACGGCTCCGCGCGACCCGCTCGCCGTGCACCTGAAGGTCGACACCGGCATGCATCGCGTCGGCTGCGACCGGCACGACGCGGTCGAGCTCGCCGCGCACGTCGTCGATCGGGCCGAGCTGCGGCTCGCGGGCGTGTGTACGCACTTCGCAGTCGCCGACGAGCCCGAGAACGAGTACACCGCAGGCAGCAGCTGCCGACGTTCGAACGACGTGCTCGCCGCGATCCGCGCGCGCGGCATCGACGACCGGCGTCGTGCACGCGTGCAACACCGCCGGCGCGATCGCGGTGCCGGACGCGCGCTACGACATGGTGCGCGTCGGCATCGGCATCTACGGCATCGCGCCCGCGCCGGCACTGGCGGGCGTCGTCGAGCTCGCGCCCGGCGCTGTCGGTGAAGGCGCAGGTCTCGCACGTGCAGATCGCTGCCGGCCGGCGCGCGGCTCTCGTACGGGTTGCGCTACGAGACCGCGCGCGCGACGCGTATCGCGACCGTGCCGATCGGGTACGCCGACGGCGTGCCGCGTGAGCTGCTCGCACCGCGGTGGCGAGGTGCTGATCGGCGGCCGACGGCATCCGATCGCGGGAACCGTGACGATGGATCAACTCATGGTCGACGTCGGCGACGATCGAGTGCTCGGTCGGCGACGAGGTCGTATTGATCGGGCGCCAGGGCGACGAACAGATCACCGCCGACGAATGGGCCGAGCGCATGGACACGATCGCGTACACGATCGTGTGCGGGGTCGGGCCCGCGTGTTCCGCGGAGGTACCCGTGAGCGTCGCCAAACGAGTCGGGATCGCGGCGGGCGCGCTCGGCAGCGCGGCGGGTGTGGCGTACGGCGCGCAGCGACTGGCCGCGAATCGCTTGCGGCGCGTGCCCGACGGCGACGCGCCGCGTGCGCTCGACGCGCCGGCACGTACGTCGACCACGGCCTCGACACGCACGACCGCGGCACGATCTACGTCGTCGAGCGCGGCAACGAGCTCGATCCGCCGATCGTGCTGTCGCACGGCGTCACCCTCTCGGTGCGCACGTGGTTCCATCAGCTCGAGGACCTGCCCAAGGAAGGCTTCCGCACGATCGCGTTCGACCACCGCGGTCACGGGCGGTCGGTGCTCGGCGACGAAGGCCACTCGCTCGAGAATCTCGGCCGCGACTTCAAGACGCGTGCTCGAGGGCCTCGACCTGCGCGACGCGGTGCTCGTCGGTCATTCGATGGGCGGCGTCGCGGTGCAGTCGTTCGTGACCCAGTTTCCCGGAGGTCGCGGCCGAACGCGTCGCCGGCATCGTGTTGCTCTCGACGCTCGCGTACACCCGCTCGGCTCGCGCTCGACCCGCACCAAGGCGCGGCATCGAGAAGATCTCGAAGCGCGCGCCCGACTCGCAGTGGCTGTGGGACTCGCCGAACCTCGGCTTCCTCGCCGCGCGGGTCGGGTTCGGCGAGCAATCCGCATCCGAGCCACGTCGAGCTCGTGCGCGCAGATGATGGGCGAGTGCCCACCGGAGACGCGCCTCGACGCGCCGCGCGTGCTCGTCGGACTCGATCTCACCGCCGAGCTCCCGCACGTGCGGATCCCGACGCTCGTGATCGGCGGCACCGCCGACGTGTTGACGCCGCCGTTCGAGGCCCGGCGCATGGCGAGACTCATTCCCGGGGCCCGCCTCGAGTTGATGCCGGGCGGCGGGCACATGCTGATGCTCGAGCGCACGGCAGGAGGTCGACCAGCTCATCGTCGACTTCGCCCGCGAGGTGCACAGCCGCCGCGGCGCGACGTCGCCACGCGACGACAGGCGCGTGCCGAGCTTTCGCGGTCGGCGGCGTGCGCGTCGGTCACGTCACGCGGCGACGGCACCGGCGTGACCGTGCTGTTGTTCCCCGCGGGTTCGGTCGGCTCCGGCGAAGTGCGCGGCGGCGCGCCCGCGACGCGGGAGACCGACCTGCTCGATCCCACCGCGCACGGTCGCGCGCGTCGACGCGGTCGTGCTCGCGGGCGGTTCCGCGTTCGGCCTGGCGGCGGCCGACGGCGTGATGCGGTATCTCGCCGAACGCGGGCAGGGCTTCGCGACCGCGGGCGGTCCCGTGCCGATCGTGCCCGCCGCGTGCATCTTCGACCTGTCGAGGCGACGGCGCGCCGCCCGGCGGCCGCCGACGGCTACGACGCCGCGGTCGTCGCGGCGCGGCGACGAGGCGCTGCGCGACCGGGCGCGTCGGCGCGGGCACCGGCGCGACGGTCGGCAAGTGGCGCGGGCGGGACGGCGCCGTCGCCCGGTGGCGTCGGTGTCGCGGTCGACGGCGCGTCGACGGTGTTCGTCGTTGCCGCGCTGGCGGTGGTCAACGCGCTCGGCGACGTCGTCGCGGCCGACGGCACGATCGCTCGCCGGTTCGACGGCACCCGGTCGACGTCCCCGGTTTCCCGACGCCCGAGCCGTTCGAGGAGGGGCGGGCGAACACGACCCTCGTCGTCGTCGTCACCGACGCGCCGCTCGACAAGGTGGGCTGCTTTCTCCTCGCGCAGAGCGCCCACGACGGCTTCGCCCGCGCGCTGCGCCCGGCGCACACCCGCTTCGACGGCGACATCGCCTTCGCCGTGGCGACAGGAGCGGCCGGAGCGGCCGGAGCGACAGCGGAGCCGATCGGATTGCCCGGCGAAGCCCGCTCTCCGATCGGCGCCGCTGAGCGACCAATGTTGATCGCCTGCGGGTGGCCGTGGCCGACGTGGTGGCCGCCGCCATTCGGAGTGCTCCCGGTAGCATGCGCGTCTCGTCCCTGGGAGTGCCGTGACCTCCGACCCGCTCGTCACCCCGGATTCCGGGTCACTTCATCCGGTCGGGCAAGCCGGTGCGACGCTGCCCGAAATCGCGTCGGCCGCTTCGACCTGCACGCTGTGCAAGCTCGCGGCCGGGCCGCACGCAGGTGGTGTTCGGGGTCGGGCGGCGACGATGCCGATCTGATGTTCGTGGGCGAGGGCCCGGGCGAGCAGGAAGACCTGACGCGGCGAGCCGTTCGTCGGGCGCGCCGGTCAGTTGCTCACGCAGCTGATCGAAGGCATCGGGCTCACGCGCGCCGACGTGTACATCGCGAACGTCGTCAAGTGCCGTCCGCCCGGAAACCGTGATCCCCAACCCGACGAGATCGAAGCGTGCGCGCCGTGGCTCGACCGCCAACTCGAACTGATCCAACCGCGCGTCATCGTCACGCTCGGCAACTTCGCGACCAAGCTGCTCCTGCAGACCAAGGAGGGGATCACGAAGCTTCGGGGTCAGGAGTTCGCGTTCACACGCGCGGGCCACGCGGCCGTGCTCATCCCGACGCTGCATCCGTCGGCGGTGCTGCGCTCCGGCGGTCGTTCGCTGGCCGAGTCGCGCGCCGACTTCGTGCACGTGAAACGCGCCCTCTCCCGCACGCCATGACCGGGTGACTCGTTGACGACAAACGAGCGCGCGCGAGACCGAGGCCGTCGGCGAGGCGATCGCGTCGCAGCTGCGGGTCGGCGACCTCGTCGTGCTGAGCGGCGATCTCGGCGCGGGCAAGACCACGATCGCGAAGGGTCTGGCACGCGGGCTCGGCGTCGACGCAGCCGGTCACGAGCCCCACGTTCACGATCGTGCAGGAGTACGACGGGCGGGTTCCCGTCGCGCACGTCGACGTGTACCGCCTCGGACCGCATCCAGGAGCTGCACGACCTCGGCTTCGAGGAGCTGCTCGAGACTCGCGGTCACGATCGTCGAGTGGGGCGAGGCGATCGCGCTCGTGCTGCCGCGCGATCGGGTCGACGTGCGGCTCGCGATGCACGATGACGACGACGATCAGCGCGTCGTCGAAGTCGTCGCCTTCGGCGGGGCTCGTGGAAGCCGCGCCTGGAAGCGCTCGACGGCCGCGCTCGCGGCGCTCGGGGCCGCGTGATGCTGCTGCTCGGCATCGACACCGCGACCCGGCGCGTCGGCGTGGTGCTCGCGAACGAGACACGGCATGCTCGGACGCGTCGAGCTCGGCGGAACCGCCGACACCAGCCCGCCCCGCCACGCCGAGACGCTCGCGCCCGCGATCGAATGGTGTTGTCGAACGGTCGGGCGTCGAGCTGGCGCAGGTTTCGGCGATCGCGGTCGGCATCGGGCCGGGCATGTTCACGGGTCTGCGCGTCGGCGTCACGACCGCCAAGGTGCTGGCGCAGTCGCTGCGCGTTCCGGTGATCCCGGTCCCGAGCCTCGACCTCCTCGCGTACCCGCTGCGTTACGCCCGCCGGCTCGTCGTCGCCACGATCGACGCCCGGCGCCACGAGCTGTACTGGGCGATCTACCGCCCGGTGCCCGGCGGAGTGCAGCGCGTGTCGGAGTACGAGCTCGGCACGCCCGACGATCTCGTCGGCGAGCTCGAGGCGCGCGGCGAGGACGCGTTGGTGTGCGGCGACGGCTCGTTGCGGTTCGACGAAGCGTTCGCGCCGCTCGGGAGTCAGGTCGAGCTCGCGGGTCCCGCGCACGCGTCGCCGAGCCTCAGCGCGCTGGCCGAGCTCGCGACCGCGCGCTACGAGCGCGAGGAGTTCTGCGCGCCGGCGGAAGTGCTGCCGATGTATCTGCGCCAGAGCGACGCCGAGCTCGCCTGGGATCGCAAGGGCGCTGTGATGGCCGCCGAGCGCGAGGTCGTCGACTCGAAGTGCACATGGTGCCGATGCGCCGGCGTCACCTGCGCGGCGTCGTGCGCATCGAGGCGCAGGTGTACCCGCGGCCGTGGTCGCATTCGTTGTTCGTCAGCGAGCTCGCGTTGCGGTCGTCGCGCTCGTACGTCGTGGCCAAGGTCGGGCGCGAGGTCGTCGGCTACGCGGGGCTGATGATGTCGCTCGACCGACGGTCACGTCACCACGATCGCGGTCGATCCCGCGTGGCATCGGCACGGGATCGGTACGCGTCTGCTGCTCACGCTCGCGCACGAGGCCATCGACCGCGGCGCGCTCGCGATGACGCTCGAGGTCCGGCTGTCGAACCGCGGCGCGCAGGAGATGTACAAGCGGTTCGGCTTCACCGCGGTCGGCGTGCGCAAGGGCTACTACGCCGACACCGGCGAGGACGCGCTCGATCATGTGGGCGTACGAAGTGAGCGAGCCGCCGTACCGACGACTGCTGGCCGGGATCGAACGCGGCATCCCCGGCACGACCGTCGTCGAACGTTCCGCGGCTGGTCGTGAGCGGTGCGCATCCTCGGGATCGAGACGTCGTGCGACGAGACCGCGGCCGCGGTCGTCGACGACGGTCGCGTCGGTGCGTTCGTCGGTCGTCGCGAGCCAGGCCGAACTGCACGCGCGCTACGGCGGCGTCGTTCCCGAGATCGCGAGCCGCGCGCACGTCGAGCTGATCTGCGACGTGATCGAACAGGCGCTCGTCGAGGCGGGCATCGACGCTCGACGACCTCGACGCGGTCGCGGCCGTGCGCGGTCCCGGGCTCGCGGGTGCGTTGCTCGTCGGCGTGAGCGCGGCCAAGGCGATCAGCGTCGCGAGCCGGCTGCCGTACGTCGGCGTGCACCACCACGAGGCGCACCTCTACGCGGCGATGATCGAAGACCCCACGCTCGAGCCGCCGCTCGTCACGCTGATCGTGTCGGGCGGCCACACGCTGCTCATCGCGATGGACGGCCACGGCAGCTACCGCGTGCTCGGCGAGACCGTCGACGACGCCGCGGGCGAGGCGTTCGACAAGGTCGCGCGCTTCCTCGGGCTCGGCTACCCGGGCGGCCCCGCGATCGATCGGCTCGCCCGGGACGAGGGAGATCCCGGAGGCGATCCGCTTCCCGCGCCCGATGCGCAACGACGGCCTCGACTTCTCGTTCTCCGGGCTCAAGACCGCGGTGGTGCAGTACGTCCGCAAGCACCCGGAGGCGCGAGGTCGCCGACATCGCGGCGTCGTTCCAGGCCGCGATCGTCGACGTGCTCGTCGAGAAGCTGCTCGCGGCCGCGCGCGAGACGGGGATCGCGACGGTGGTGGCGGGCGGCGGCGTCGCCGCCAACTCGGCGCTGCGGCGCCACGGCTCGTCGACGGTCGGCGGCCGCGGGCGACCTGCGGGTGGTGCTGCCCGAGCATCGCCCTGTGCACCGACAACGCGGCGATGGTGGCCGCCGTGGCCGCCTACCGCCTGGCCGCCGACGGCCCGACCCCGCTCGAGACCCCGGTGGTGCCGAACCTCCGGCTTGTCTGAGCGCGGCCGGCCTTGGTACGGTTAGCACTCGAACCCGGCGAGTGCTAACGCAGCGCCCGCCCGGATCGCCGCGTAAGCCGCCACTCGTCCAGCCCAAGTTCAATTCCCAGCTCATATATGGAGGCGCACCGATGAACCTGCAGCCGTTGGAGGACCGAATCGTCGTCCGGCCCGCAGAGGCCGAGGAGACGACCCACAGCGGCCTCGTCATCCCCGACACCGCCAAGGAAAAGCCCCAGCAGGGCGAAGTCCTCGCGATCGGTCCCGGCCGCCGCGCCGAGAACAGTGGCGAGCTCATCCCGATCGACCTCACGGTCGGCGACACGGTCGTCTACTCGAAGTACGGCGGCACCGAGATCACCGTCGACGGCGAGGACCTCTTGATCCTCAGCTCCCGCGACGTGCTCGCGAAGCAGAAGGGCGCCAAGAAGAAGTAGCAACTCGCTCAAGTACTCGAACCGGCGTGAGTTAGGTGCGTATATCGCACTCAGCTCACGCCGGTTCAGATTCCGCTGGGTTTCGCGGCTTCGGCCTTGGCCCACTTGTAGTCGGCCTTGCCGTTCGGGCCGCGCACGACTTCGTCGACGAACACGAACCGGCGCGGGCGCTTGAAGCGGGCGAGCGGCTCTAGCGCGGCGGCGAGATCGTCGGCCGTCGCCTGCTCGCCCGGACGCAGCGAGACCACCGCGATCGACCGCTTCGCCGAAGCGCTCGTCGGGCACGCCGACGACGAGGCAGTCGGCGACCGCGGGATGCACCTTCACCGCCTCTTCGACCTCTTCGGGGAAGATCTTCTCGCCGCCGGAGTTGATGACGACCGAGCCGCGGCCGAGCAGCGTGATCGTGCCGTCGGCCTCGACGCTCGCGAAGTCGCCGGGCACCGACCAGCGCGCCCCGTTGATGACGAGGAACGTCGCGTCCGACTTGTTCTCGTCCTTGTAGTAGCCGACGCGGGATGTGGCCGCCGACCGCGAGCCGGCCGGTCTCCCCCGATCCGGGCACGACCTCGACGCCCTGGTCGTTGAACACCTTGGTGCTCGCGCCGATCGAGAACTTCGCCGTCTTGTGCTCCGATGCCCGGCGCGCTGATCGAACCCGCGAACCCCACGCCTTCGCTCGACCCGAGCGAGTCGTAAGCAGATGAAGTTCCCCCGCTCCATGAGCGCCGTGCTTCACCTCGGCCGACCACATCACGCCCGAGCTGATGATGATCTGCAGCGACGAGATGTCGTAGGGCGTGCCCGTCGCTCTCGGCCTCTTCGAGCGCGCGCAGCATCGGCTTGGCGAACGCGTCGCCGACGATCGCCATCTGCGTGACGCGTTCGCGCTGCACCGTCTGCCACAGCTCGTGCGGGTCGAAGTGCGGCCGACGAGCGTGACGATCGACGCGCCGAGGAACAGCGACTGGAACGTCGTGAACGCGCCGGTGCCGTGCATCAGCGGTGACGCGGGCAGCTGCACGCGGTTCGCGCCCGCGTCGACCTGCGCCTTCGCGATCGGACCGACCTCGGCCATCGTGTCGGGCCGGGCCAGCCCGACCAGCGGGTACCCGCCGTCGCCGAGCACGCCGAAGAGGTCTTCGTTGCGCCACATGACGCCCTTGGGCATCCCCGTGGTGCCGCCGGTGTAGAGGAAGTAGAGGTCGTCGCCGCTGCGCTCGATGCGCTCCATCGGCTCGTGCGCCGCGATCAGGTCTTCGTACTGCCTGCGCGAATTCCTGGTGCGGGCGAGCCGTCGTCGACCTGGACCCAGAGCTTCACCTTCGGCGCGCGGTCGCGGACCTTGGCGACCTGCTCGCCGAGCGACCCGTGGAACAGCAGCGCCTCGGCGTCGGAGTTGTCGAGCAGGTAGACGAGCTCGTCCTCGAGGTAGCGGTAGTTCACGTTGACGGGAACGCCGCGCATCTTGAACGTGCGCGTACAGCGCCTCGGTGTACTCGTTGCAGTTGTAGAGGTACGACGCGACCTTGGAGTCGGGCTCCAGCCCGGCCGCGGTGAACGCCGCCGCGATACGGGCGGCGCGGTCGTCGAACGTGCGCCACGGGACGCGGCGAGTCGCCCTGGATCAGCGCGATGCGATCGGGGATCGCGTCGCACACTGATTCGAACGCGGTGGCGAGGTTCCAGTCCATAGGGGCGGGAGTCTCGCACGGCGTCGGTACGATCGTCATCGTGGTGAGCAGACGCGGGTGGGCAGCAGCACATTCCGCGCCCGGCATCCTTCCGGCCCGGCGGTCCGCCGCCGTGGGCCCCGCTTCGCCGCCGCGGGCCGCCGCTTCACGCTCGCCGAGATCCGCGAACGACTGGCCGACATGCCCCCCGCCGTCGAACGGGGCCCCAATGTCGAAGGCAGCCAGGCCGCGGCCGTGCTCGTCCCGCTCTACGAAGCCGACGGCGAAACGTGGGTCGTGCTCATCAAGCGCCCGGAGACGATGTCGTCGCACCGCGGCGAGATCGCGTTCCCGGGCGGCAAGTTCGAGCCTGGTGTCGACGCCGATCTGCGGGCGACGGCATTGCGCGAGGCGCACGAGGAGGTCGGGCTCGCGCCCGCCGAGCGTCGAGGTGGTGGCGCGCCTCGACAGCATCGGTACCGTCGCGCACCCGCTTCACGATCACGCCGTACGTCGGCTTGTTGGCCGGACGCCCCGTGCTCACGCCGAGCCCCTACGAAGTCGTCCGCACCCTCGAGGTCCCGCTCTCCGAGCTGCTCGACCCCGACGTGTACCGCGAGGAACGCTGGGACACGCACACCGCCGACTTCGACGTCCACTTCTACGACCTCGACGACGAGACCGTCTGGGGCGCCACCGCCCGCATCCTCACCGGCTTCTTCACGCACCTCACCGAAGGTCGCGCCGGACTTCGTTCCGCCTGATTCACTTTGCCCGATACGGCGTTAGGCTTCCGTAATGCGGGGGAATCCTGGTCGGTTGGTCGTTGGTGCCGCTCTCGTAGCGATCGGGCTGGCGGGGTGCTCGTCTTCTTCGCCGAAGGCGGTGGCCAAACCGGCGGTGCAACCGGTCAGCGCGCCGCTCAAGGTCACGACTACCACTGAGTCGAACGCGATCGGTCTGCGCTCGAACGCCGATGAACAGGCCGAGCTCGGCCCCGACAAGCCGCTCACTCCCAAACAGCGCCAGGATCTCGCCAATCAGCTCGTCGTCGCGCGTGCGGCCGCGCTGCAGTACCCGACGGTTGCCGACGCGACGAAGGCGGGCTTCATCCTCGCGGGCAAGTTCACGCCCGGCGCGGGCGCGCACTACATCTCGCTCACCGGGAGTGCGTCGTCGTATCTCGGCCACACGACCACGATCGATGCCGCGCATCCGCTGGCGCTCATCTACGAAGGAACGGCGCCGACGTCACGGGTCGTCGGGCTGATGTACGGGTCGTTCACGGTCAACCCACCCGCCGGGTTCGCGGGACCGAACGATCACTGGCACCGCCACACGAACCTCTGCATCACGTTCAACCACGGCAGCATCGGCATCCCGTACCCGCCCGACTCCGACGTGAAGAAGCCCGCGTGCGACGCGCTCCACGGCCAGTTCATGCGGGAGACGCTCTGGATGGTGCACGCGTGGGTGGTGCCCGGTTGGGACAGCCCCGAAGGTGTGTTCTCGCACGCCAACGTCGACCTGCACTGCGCCGACGGAACCGACCACACCGACAAAGTCGGCTTCTGCACGGGTGCGTCCGCTTAGGGGTCGCACGCGGTGGCGACTTGGAGCCGAAGGCCGGGAGCGGCAGCGGAGCCGAGGGGATCGCTCGGCGAAGCCCGCACTTTCGGTCGGCGCAGCGCGAGCGACCAATAGTTATGCGCTTTGGAAATCTAGGTTCGCGGTTTGGGATAGGCCGCTGAGGTCGAGGGTCGTGCCGTCGACCGAGATCGAGACCGCAGGCGTGTAACCGAGGCGCACGACAATTGGGCCGGCGGCCGGGATCTGTTGCTGTTGGCCGGCGTGCAGTGTCGTCATGAACAGGGTGCGACCCGAGGGGTCGGTGACCTCGACCCAGCAGGTCCCGCTCGCTTGCAGCGTGAGCTGGAACGGGCTCGAGACGGAGATCGTCGCGCCGGTGTTCGAGCGGGCCACAACGGGTGTGATCCGAGCGGGCGCGGTGACGGGCGGTGCCGTTGTCGACACCACGGCGGGTTGGGTCGTCGGCGACACGGGCGCCTTGTCGGCGGCCGCGCTCGGTCCGCCGTGAGTTCCGAGCGCTGCGGTCGCGACGACGATCGCCACGATGATGATCGCCGCCGCGCTGCCGGCCACGGCGTAGACCCGGGCCGGGATCGCGGCGAGCTGTTCGCGCGCCGCGCGGGAGCGGGTTCCGATCCACTGCGTCGCGGTGACCGGATCGCGGAACGGCTCCAAGGTGTGGGGCGGGGCGCCGACCGCCGGTGGCAACGCGCCGAACGTCGCCATCGACTCGGTCGCCGGCGGCACGGGCGTGGGCTCGGCGACGGGATCGGACGGCGGCGAGAGATGCTGCGCGGCCCACGAACCGGGCACGACCGGCGGCGGTTCCACCTTGCCGATCGGTCCGTCGGGTATCTGCAGGTTGCGCGTCGGGACGGGACGGATCTCGATCGTCGGGAGCTCGTTCTGGGCCGCGGTTGCGTTCGTCCGGGGCTTCACCGGCCGGCGCCCGTTCGGCCGGGCCCGCGTTGGTCCGGGCCGCGGCGCGCTTGGGCGAGGTTCGCCGCGTCGAGCGGGTACCGATCGGTGCCTCGGCGAGGATCCGTACATGGTCGGTGGGGATGTCGGGGGGCGGCGCGACATCGACGATCTCCGGTCGGGGGTGCTCCGACAGGTCCCGCAACGCGTCGAGCGCGCGGAGATGTCGTTCCATGGGCTCCACGTTGTCTCGCCCCACGAAATACAGGGCGATTGCAGTGGCGACGATCAATCCTGCGATCACGGCCAATGCCCACATCGAGATCACCTCACCGTCAAGCGTCGCCCCGCTCGTATCTGATCGTTTCCCCGCGATCGTCCGGTCAATCCGTCCCGAACCAATTGATGCCCTATCCGCGCACCGAAAGGGCATCGCCCCCGGGAGCGGCAGCGGAGGCGAGCCGAATGGCCCGGCGCAGCCCGCTCTTCGGGGCGGCGCAGCGCGAGCGACCAATAAGTAGGAACCTCCGTCACTTGTTCCGCGCGGTGGGTCGATATCCTGGGAAATTCCGAGGTGAACGACGCTCGAGTCGACAATTCCGGAGGCACCGTGGAAGTAGAAATCGGGATCGGAAAGTCCGGACGCCGCGCATACGGCTTCGACGACATCGCGATCGTGCCCAGTCGGCGCACGCGCGATCCCGAAGACGTCGACATCACGTGGGAGGTCGACGCCTACAAGTTCGAGCTGCCGATGATGGCGGCCGCGATGGACGGAGTCGTGTCTCCCGCAACCGCGGTCGAGATCGGTCGTCTCGGTGGCCTCGCGTGCCTGAACCTCGAAGGCATCTGGACGCGCTACGAAGATCCCGAACCGATCCTCGAAGAGATCGCCGCGCTGCCGCCCGAAAAGGCGACGCGCCGCATGCAAGAGCTGTACGACGAACCGATCAAGGAAGAGCTCATCCCGCAGCGCATTCGCGAGGTGAAGGCAGAGCGGTGTCATCGCGGCCGCGTCGCTCACGCCGCAGCGCGTCGAGGCGTTCTCGAAGTACGTGCTCGACGCGGAGCTCGACGTGCTCGTCATCCAGGGAACCGTCGTCTCGGCCGAGCACGTCTCGCACGACCCCGCGCGCCAGCCGCTCAACCTGAAGAAGTTCATCCGTGAGTTCGACCTCCCCGTGATCGTCGGTGGGTGCGCCTCGTACTCCACCGCGTTGCACTTGATGCGCACCGGCGCGGTCGGCGTGCTCGTCGGCGTCGGTCCCGGCCACGCGTGCACGAGTCGCGGTGTGCTCGGCATCGGTGTCCCGCAGGCCACCGCGATCGCCGACGCCGCGGGCGCACGCATCCGTCACCTCGACGAGACGGGCGTGTACGTACACGTCATCGCCGACGGCGGCATGTCGACCGGCGGCGACATCGCCAAGGCGATCGCGTGCGGCGCCGACGCGGTGATGATCGGTTCGCCGCTCGCCACCGCGTACGAGGCGCCGGGCCGCGGTTACCACTGGGGCATGGCCACCTTCCATCCCACGTTGCCGCGCGGTGCGCGCGTCTTCGCCGGGCAGAAGGCAACGCTCGCCGAGATCCTCACCGGACCCGCGCACGAGAACGACGGAACGCTCAACCTCTTCGGTGCACTCCGCACGTCGATGGCCACCACGGGCTACGAGACGGTGAAGGAATTCCAGAAGGCCGAAGTCATGGTCGCTCCGGCACTGAAGACAGAAGGCAAGTCGTTGCAGCGCGCGCAGGGCATCGGCATGGCGGCACGGGGCCAGGCCTGATGCATTCGCTGCCGCGGCCGTGAGCGATTCACCCGACCTCGTCCTCGTCGTCGACTTCGGGGCGCAGTACGCGCAGCTGATCGCGCGTCGTGTGCGCGAGCTGCACGTCTACAGCGAGATCGTTCCGCGCTCGATGCCGGTCGCGGAGATGTTGGCACGCAAGCCGCGGGCGATCATCCTGTCGGGTGGTCCGGCCTCGGTGCACGTGCCCGGCGCGCCCGACATCGACACTGCGGTGTACGACGCGGGCGTGCCGCTCCTCGGTATCTGTTACGGCGCGCAACTGGTTGCGCGTGATCTCGGCGGCGAGGTCGCCAAGACCGGGCAGGGCGAGTACGGCCGCACCGAACTGCACGTCGAAGGTTCGTCGTTGTTGTTCTCCGATCTCCCGGTCGACGAGATCGGTGTGGATGAGTCACGGCGACTCGATCACCGCCGCGCCCGCCGGCTTCGCGGTCACCGCGCGCACCGATGCGGTTCCCGTCGCCGGCTTCGAAGATCGCGACCGCGGCATCTACGCGGTGCAGTTCCATCCCGAGGTCGCGCACACCGAGCACGGCATGCAGATCTTGAAGGCGTTCCTCTTCGACGCCGCCGGTTGCCGTCCGACATGGACGAACGTGTCGATCATCGAGAACGCGGTCGCCGAGATCCGCGCCCAGGTCGGCTCGGAGCGTGTGATCTGCGGTCTGTCGGGCGGCGTCGACTCCGCGGTCGCGGCCGCGATCGTGCACAAGGCGATCGGCGATCAGCTCGTGTGCGTCTTCGTCGACACCGGTTTGTTGCGGCTCGGCGAAGCGGAGCAGGTCGAGCAGACCTTCCGCGAGCAGTTCGAAGTCGAGCTCGTGCACGTGAAGGCGCAGGATCGTTTCCTCGACGCGCTCGACGACGTCATCGATCCGGAGCGCAAGCGCAAGATCATCGGCGAGCTCTTCATCCGCGTGTTCGAAGAAGCCGCGCAGGATCTCGGCGACGCGCGACTATCTGGTGCAGGGAACGCTCTACCCCGACATCGTGGAGTCGGGGGGCGGCGACAACGCGAACATCAAGAGCCACCACAACGTCGGCGGTCTCCCCGACGACATGGACTTCGAGCTCGTCGAACCGTTGCGCGCGCTGTTCAAAGACGAAGTCCGCGCCGTCGGCGAAGAGCTCGGTCTGCCCGAGGAGATCGTCTGGCGCCAGCCCTTCCCGGGGCCGGGGCTCGCGGTGCGCATCATCGGCACCATCACGCGCGAGCGGGTCGAGATCCTGCAACAGGCCGACGCGGTCGTGGTCGAGGAGATCCGCCGGGCCGGCCTCTACCGCGAGATCTGGCAGAGCTTCGCGGTGCTGCCCGCGGTGAAGACCGTCGGAGTCATGGGCGACGATCGCACGTACGCCTACCCGATCGTCCTGCGGGCGGTCACCTCCGACGACGCGATGACCGCCGATTGGGCCCGGCTGCCCGTACGACGTGCTCGAGCGCATCTCGTCGCGGATCATCAACGAGGTTCCCGGGCGTGAACCGGGTGGCGTACGACATCACGTCCAAGCCGCCCGGCACGATCGAGTGGGAATGAGCGCGATGGGATCGCCGGGTTCCGCTTCGGCGCTCGCTCCGATAGAAAATAGGCGGGACGACGGCACAACTGGCGGAACGAGGGGAATGGTGGACTGGACGACAGGATCTCAAGGAGACGGCGCGGGCACTGGTTGCGCCGGGCAAGGGCATCCTCGCCGCCGACGAGAGCAGCGGCACGATCAAGAAGCGGTTCGACTCGATCGGGTGCGAGTCGACCGAAGACCGTCGGCCGTGCCTACCGCGAGATGTTGTTCACCACGGCCGGCGCCGCCGACCACGTCAGCGGCGTGATCCTGTTCGACGAGACGATCCGTCAGACCGCCTCCGACGGCCGTCCGCTCGCCGAAGATCCTCGAAGCCGCAAGGCGTGATCCCCGGCATCAAGGTCGACAAGGGCGCGGTGCAAGCTCGCCAAGTCGCCCGACGAGACGCGTCACCGACGGGCTCGACGGGCTGCGCGAGCGGCTGGTCGAGTACCGCGGGCTCGGGGCCCGCTTCGCGAAGTGGCGCGCGGTGATCACGATCGGCGCGCACATCCCGTCGCGACTCTGTCTCGACCTCAACGCGCACGCGCTCGCGCGCTACGCGGCGCTGTGTCAGGACGAGGGCATCGTCCCGATCGTCGAGCCCGAAGTGCTGATGGACGGCGACCACTCGCTCGAGCGTTGCTACACAGGTCACCTCCGACACGTTGCAGGCGGTGTTCGACGCGCTCTACGAGCAGCGCGTCGATCTCGGTGGCATGTTGTTGAAGCCGAACATGGTTATCCCGGGGAAGGGTGACGCGAGCTATCCCGTTGTCGCCCGAGATGGTTGCCGACGCGACGATCTCGTGCTTCCGCCGGACCGTTCCCGCGGCCGTGCCCGGGATCGTGTTCCTCTCCGGGGGCCAGGGCGACGAGGAAGCGACCGCGAACCTGAACGCGATCAACGCCAAGGGTCCGCACCCGTGGCAGCTGTCGTTCTCGTACGGCCGCGCGCTGCAGGCCGCGTCGCTGCAGGCGTGGAAGGGCGACGACGCGAACATGGGCGCCGGCCAGGCCGCGTATCTGCACCGCGGCGCACATGAACGGCTTGGCCGCGGCGGGCACGTACTCGGCCGACGCGCGAAAAAGCCGCTTCGTAACCCGGTCGCCCGGGGTCTACCGTGCGGGCCCTGGTGCAACGGGTAACCGAGGCGCGGGTCAGCGTCGCGGGCGAAGTGGTCGGCGAGATCGGCGCGGGACTGTGTGTGCTCGTCGGCGTGACGCACGCCGACGAGCCCGCGCACGCGGCGAAGCTCGCGGCGAAGGTCGCGAACCTGCGGATCTTCGACGACGACGACGGCGCCATGAATCTGTCGCTCGCTCGACACCGGCGGCGCCGCGCTCGTCGTCAGCCAGTTCACGCTCTACGGCGACACCACGCGTGGGCGGCGGCCCAGTTGGGTCGCGGCGGCGCGCCCGGAGCACGCCGAGCCACTGTCGACGCGTTCGCCGCGCGAACTGGCTGCGCTCGGCGTGCCGGTCGCGACCGGCCGCTTCCGCGCCGACATGCGGTCGCGCTCGTGAACGACGGCCCGGTCACGCTCCTGCTCGAGGTTCCCTAGACCCGGAGTTCCCTAGACCGAGGTTCCCGAGACCGAACCTGCACAGAACCGCAGCTCACGACACGCGTGTAATTCGACCCCGGTACCATGCGTAGGTCATGGTCGACACGAGCCCGCCGTCCCGGCGCCTGCAGTTCGGGAGCATCCCGGAGCCTGGATCTCACGGGGCTGAATCCGGCCCAGTACGAAGCCGTGACGCTGCCGGCCGGGCCCGGTACTCGTGATCGCGGGCGCGGGATCGGGCAAGACCCGGGTGCTCACGCACCGCCTCGCGTATCTCGTCGCCGAGCTCGGCGCGTCGCCGTTCGAGATCCTCGCGATCACGTTCACGAACAAGGCCGCGGGCGAGATGCGCGACCGGGTCGCGCAGCTCGTCGGACCGGTCGGTCACCGCATGTGGGTGTCGACCTTCCACGCCGCGTGCTCGCGCATCCTGCGCCGCGAAGCGTCGCTGCTCGGCTACCGGTCGAGCTTCACGATCTACGACCAGGCCGACGCCACCCGTCTCACCGACTGGGTGCGCCGCGACCTCAACATGGATCCCGAAGCGGTTTCCCGGCCCGACAGCTGCACGCACAGATCAGTGCGTTGAAGAACGAGCTGATCCTGCCCGCGCGAGTACGCGGAGCAGGCGCGGTCGGCCCGGCCGAACGCCGTGTCGCCGAGGTCTACACCGAGTACCAGCGCCGGTTGGCGGAGGCGTCGGCCGTCGACTTCGACGACCTGCTCGTGCTCACCGTTCGCCTGTTCCGCGAGCACCCCGAAGTGCTGTACCGGTACCAGCAGCGGTTCCGCCACGTTCTCGTCGACGAGTTCCAGGACACGAACGCCGCGCAGTGGGAGATCGTGCGCCTGCTCGCGGTCGAACACCGCAGCATCATGGTCGTCGGCGACGACGCGCAGAGCGTCTACAAGTTCCGCGGCGCCGACTTCCGCAACCTCTTGAAGTTCGAGGACTCGTTCCCCGACGCGACGATCGTCGTGCTCGACCAGAACTACCGGTCGACGCAGCGCATCCTGGAAGCCGCGAACGCGGTGATCGCGAACAACGCGTCGACGCGCAAGAAGCACCTCTGGACCGACAAGGGCGTCGGCGAGCAGATCGTCCGTTACCAAGGCGACGACGAACACGACGAAGCCGCATTCGTCGTGCGCGAGATCCATCGCCTCGTCGACGGCGCCGAGTACCGCTACGGCGACGTCGCGGTCTTCTACCGAACCAACGCGCAGAGCCGCGTGCTCGAGGAGTCGCTCGTGCGGTCGGGTGTGCCGTACCGCGTGTTCGGTGGCGTGAAGTTCTACGACCGGCGCGAGATCAAGGACGCGCTCGCGTACCTGCGCGCGCTGGTGAATCCCGACGACGAAGTGTCGTGGAAGCGCGTCGTCAACACGCCGCGGCGCGGCGTCGGCGACACGTCGATCGCGAAGCTCGACGCGTACGCGCAGGGCGCCGGCGTCACGTTCCGTGCCGCGGCCGGCGAAGCACGCGACCGCGGGCGTGTCACGGCAAGGCGCTCGGTGGGCTGCGCGATCTGCTCGACCTGATGGCACGAGGTCGAGGACGTGGCCGCGACCGGCGGAGTGGGCACCACCCTCGAAGCGATGCTGACGAAGAGCGGCTACCTCGCCGAGCTCGAAGCCGAACGTTCGGTCGAGTCGCACGGTCGCATCGAGAACCTGCAGGAGTTGGTCGGTTCGGCCCGACTGTTCGACGAGCAGGTCGAGCGCGGGCGACGTGGGCGGGCTCGCGGCGATTGGTGGCGTGGGTATCGGTGTCGAGGCCGTCGGGCGCGATCGACGGCCCGGACGGGCTGGCGCGCGTGCAGGCGTTCCTCGAAGCGATCTCGCTCGTCACCGACCTCGACGAGAACGATCCCGAAGCGAGCTCGGTCACGCTCGATGACGCTGCACTCGGCCAAAGGCCTCGAGTATCCCGTCGTGTTCCTCATCGGAATGGAAGACGGCGTGTTCCCGCACGTGCGCAGCCTCGGCGATCCCGACGAGCTGGAAGAGGAACGCCGGCTCTGTTACGTCGGTCTCACCCGCGCCGAGGAGCGGCTGTATCTCTGCCACGCGTGGAGCCGCATGATGTTCGGCTCCACCGACTACCGGCCGCCGAGCCGTTTCCTCGACGAGATCCCGGCCGAGCTGATCGTGACGAGTCGGCGGCGACGAACGTCCGGGCGCGGCCGGCGCAGTGGAAGTGGCGATCGCGACGAGCGGGGCGGCGGTGGGCTTGGGTGCGCATCGCGACGCGGTGGTCGCGGCGGCGATGCGGCGCGACAACGAACAGCCGCCGGGCGCGCGCGGCGCCGAGCAGCTCGGCCTGCGGATCGGCGACGACGTGCAGCACGAGAAGTTCGGTGACGGCGTGATCGTCGACATCACGGGTACCGGCGACAAGGCCGAAGCCCGCGTGCGTTTCCGCGACGTCGGCGAGAAGACGCTGCTGTTGTCGTGGGCGCCGTTGGCGCGCGTCTGAGCGGGGGCTAACCGCTCGGGACAGACGTCGTCGACAGCGGCCCGGTGGTCGTCGTCTCGGCGCCCGGCGGCAGGAGATCGATGACGACCGAGTCGGTCTGGCCGACGGCTGGATGCTGACCGGGTACTGGGCGAGGTCTTCCGCGGCGACGGTGTTGCCGCCGCACTCCCAGTGGTCGCGCGTGCAGCTTCAACGAGCAGCCCTGCGGTTGCTGCGACCTTGTAGGCGACGATGTTGCCGTCGGCGAGCGCGAGCCAGAACCCGCATTTGGCGCCGCCGGTCTGGAAGTAGGGGCCGCCGTTGTCGAGCGTCGTGCGCACGTCGGTGGCGCTGCCGATGTTCAGCTGGCCGCACACGACGCTGCCGCTACTGCGGGTCGCGATGAGCGCGGCGCCCGCGATGAAGAAGCCCGGCCAGGAGCACGCCGACCGTGGCCGCGACGAGCAACTTGATGTCGGCAGCTACGGGCGCGAGAGGAGGGCACATGCCGGTCCTTGGCTATGGTGAGCCGATGCTGCGACGCTACCGCGTCGTCATCGCCAAGCCCGGGCTGGACGGACACGATCGGGGGGCCAAAGTGATCGCACGGGCCCTGCGCGACGCGGGGTTCGAGGTCGTGTACACCGGCCTGTTCCAGACGGCCGAGCTCGTGGCGGAGGCGGCACTGCAAGAGGACGCCGACGCGGTCGGCCTGTCGGTTCTCTCCGGCGCGCACATGACGCTCATCCCCAAGATCGTCGACGAGTTGCGGGCCCGCGAGCTCGACGACGTGCTGGTTTTCGCCGGTGGCATCATTCCCGACGAGGACCGTCCCGCATTGGCCGCGGCCGGCGTCTCGGCCGTGTTCACGCCCGGGCGCGCCGCTCGCCGACATCGTCGATTGGCTCGAGACCACTCTCGATTCGCAAACTTCACGTGAAGCTACGCAGGCTTCACTCGAACGCACGCAGGAGTAGTTCGTTGGATCTCTTCGAATATCAAGGTAAGCAGCTGTTCGCGCGCTACGGCATCCCCGTGTCCGCGGGCGACGTCGCCGAGACCGTCGACGAGGCGGTGCGCGCCGCCGATGCCGCCGGTTATCCGGTCGTCGTCAAGGCGCAGGTGCAGGTCGGCGGCCGCGGCAAGGCGGGCGGTATCAAGCTCGCCGAGAACGCCGACGAGGTCCGCACGCACGCCGGCAACATCCTCGGCATGGACATCAAGGGCCATGTCGTGCGGTGGGTGTGGGTCGAGCACGCCTCCGACATCGCCGAGGAGTACTACGCGTCGTTCACGCTCGACCGCAGCGCGAAGAAGTACCTCGGCATGTTGAGCGCGCAGGGCGGCGTCGAGATCGAGACCGTCGCCGAGGAGAACCCCGACGCGATCGCGCGAGATCACGATCGACCCGGTCGACGGGCTGAGCGAAGCCGCGTGCCGCGCGTGGGTCGCGGCAGGCGAAGTTGAATCCCGCGGCGACCGACGGCGCGGTCGACATCTTGTTGAAGCTGTACCACGCCTACGTCGACGGCGACGCCGACCTCGTCGAGATCAACCCGTTGATCCTCACTCCGGAAGGCAAGGTGCACGCGCTCGACGCGAAGGTGTCGCTCGACGAGAACGCGCGCTTCCGTCACCCCGAGTGGGACGAGCTGCGTCGGCCTCGAGAAGACCGACGCGCGCGAGTTCGAAGCGGCGGAGAAGGGTCTGCAGTACGTGGGGCTCGACGGCACGGTCGGCGTGATCGCCAACGGTGCCGGGTCTCGCGATGGCGACGTGCGACATCGTGCACGAGGTCGGCGGGCGTCCGGCGAACTTCCTCGACATCGGCGGCGGCGCGAGCGCGCAGGTGATGGCCAACGCGCTCGAGGTGATCAACAACGACCCGTCGGTGCAGTCGATCTTCATCAACATCTTCGGTGGCATCACCAAGGGTGAAGACGTGGCGAACGGGATCGTGCAGGCGCTCGGATCAGGTGTCGATCGCGTCGCCGATCGTGATCCGGCTCGACGGGACGAACGCGGAAGAGGGTCGCGCGATCCTCTCGGCGTACGAGTCGGATCGGCTCGTCAGCAGGCCGACGATGGTGGAGGCCGCACGCACGGCCGTGGAGATGGCGGAGGCGAAGTCGTGAGCATCTTGGTGAACGCCGACACGAAGGTGATCGTGCAGGGCATCACCGGCGGCCAGGGTCGGTTCTACGCGCTGCGCAACCGCGCGTACGGCACGAAGGTCGTCGGCGGAGTGAGCCCGAAGAAGGCCGGCACCGACGTCGAAGGCATTCCGGTGTTCGCATCGGTCGCCGACGCGGTGCGCGGAGACGGGCGCGACGGCGACGATGGTGATCGTGCCCGCGCGGGGGCGCGGCGGCCGCGGTGTTGGAAGCGGCCGAGGCGGGTCTCGAACTGATCGTCGCGGTCACCGAAGGCATTCCGGTGCACGACGAGGCGCGGGCGTACAACCAGGTGGCGCGCGACTTCCCGTCGTCGCGGATCCTCGGGCCGAACTGCCCGGGCTTGTTGACGGTCGGCGAGTGCAACATCGGTTTCATTCCGGCCGAGGTCGCGATTCCCGGACCCGTCGGCATCGTTTCCCGGTCCGGCACGCTGACGTATCAGGCGCTGAGCGATCTGGGGCAGAAGGGCATCGGCGTCACGACGTGTGTCGGCATCGGCGGCGACCCGGTTCCGGGTACGAGCTTCATCGACTGTCTGTCGTTGTTCGAGGCCGATCCCGCGACCAAGGCCGTGATCATGTTCGGCGAGATCGGTGGGTCGGCCGAAGAAGAGGCCGCCGACTTCATCCGCACGAAGATGTCGAAGCCCGTGGTCTCGTACATCGCCGGTGTGACCGCGCCGCCCGGAAAGAAGATGGGGCACGCGGGCGCGATCGTGTCGGGTTCGAAGGGCACCGCGCAGGCCAAGATGGAGGCCCTGGAAGCCGCGGGCGTTCGGGTCGCGACGAACCCGACTGCCGCCGGCGAACTGATGGCCGAGGTCGTGCGCGGGCTGTAGCGGTATGCGGCCGAGTCGGCGGCGGGTGCTCGGATTGATCTGGCTCGATGGCGTACACGCCGCGTTCGACGCGGCGCGCCCGACCGATGAAGGTCTCGTAGCCGAGCGCGTCGGCGAGGCGTTGCACGGGGCGGCGGGACGCGATCAGGTAGCCGTTGAGCAAGAGTTCCCGATGGATCTCGACGAGATTCATCGGGCGGCCGTTGCGGAGCAGGATCGCGAGCGCGGTCGGCGCGGAGGTGGCTGGCCGTGGAGCGGGTTGGGCGCTCGTCTGCGGGCGGCGGAATGGGTGGTGGCCCGCCGCGGCGGGTGCGGCGGAAGCCGTGGACGATGTCCTTCGGATCGAGGCGCGGCCACATGACGACGCGCAGCTCCGCGAGCTGGGTGCGCACTTCGCCGAGTTGATTGCTGAGCGCACGTTGGGCGTTGTCGAGCTCGGTGGCGCGGGCGAGCAGGGCTGAGATTTCCGCGTTCAGCGCGACGAAGGCTTCCGGACCGTGCGGGACGTCGCCGGTAGCGGGTGGGATAGCGGACGATGGCCGGCATGAGAACTCCCCGGAGCCGTTGGTGCGCGTGGCGTGGCGCGGCGTGCGGGGGAGTGTGCGGCGGCGGCGGCGACGACGACGATTTGGGTCGGTCGGTCGATGTTCGCTGCGAGAGCCTGACCATATCGACGAACGAGGCAATCACCAATCCCCGCGCCCCCCACCGGTAATTCCACGTCACGACGATTCGTGCAACGAATCTTCGTGACGCAGTTCCGCGGCGAATCGCGCCCGCATCGTGTCGCAGCGATTCGTCGCACGAATCGTTGTGACGCAGTTGGGGGAGGTTCGTACCGACGCGGGAAGTGCGCGGGCGGGATTCGCCGGCCGGCAGGGACGTAGAGGGCAACCGAACTCGCGCGCCGACCGGCGCCGGCCCCGGACTATGTCGCGGGGTTCGGGCTCTCTTGCATCCGCAGCACCGCGCCGACGAGCAGCGCGATCGCCGCGATCAGCATCAAGTAGAGGCCGATGCCCTTGTCGAAGGGCGACGTGCTCTGGATCAGGAACGCCAGCATCATGATCGTCGCCTGGAAGCCGAGCACCAGATGGATCTGGTTCCACGTCAGCCCCAGAACGCGTCTCCGGCAGCTTCACGCCGGACGCGAACGCCGCCACCGCCACGTGCGCCGCCATCACGATGCCGAGCAGCGCCGGGATCGTGGCGATCAGGAAGTAGTGGCTGCTCCAGGCGCTGTACGACGCCGTTCCGCCGCCGATCTTCACGCCGCCGACGTCGACCGAGGGCGCCGAGAACTTGTTGAACGCGAGGAACGAGGCGATCAGCATCACGCACACCGCCGACGAGGATGACCAGGTTGGCGGTCGAGAGTTTGATCTTGTCCATGGTTTCGCCCCTCAGCCGATCGCGCCGGTGTTGCGTTCGCGTTGGAGCAGCACGGCTCCGACGACGAGCGCGATCCCGCCGAGGATCTCGAACCACAAGCCGATCCCTTGTCTGCCGTAGTCGGTGAGCAGCCAGCCGAGCGCCATCAGGCCCGCCATCAGCGCCGAGCGCGAGGTGGATCTGCTCCCAGGTGAAGCCGAGTACGGACTCGGGCAGCTTGAGCGCCGGCGAACTTGGTCAGCGCGATCTGCAGCCGCCATCACCAGGCCGTAGAGCGGCAGCAGGGTCGCGATCGGGAACAGTCCGACTGCCCCAGGCGCTCCGTGTCCGCCGGCGAAGTGCAGGAACGAGAAGATGAGCATCACCGCGCCCGCGGCCATGATCGTTATCTCGCCGGGCGTGGGCGATTGCCGATCAGCCATGAATGCTCTCTCCCTCGTGTAAAGGGAAGTGAAACACCTTTCTGGGCGCGACCTGGGGATTTCCGCCCGAAAGACGCGCATGTCGGATGGCGCGGGATAGGGTGCCGATCATGCGGGTCGGCGTCCTGGCATCGGGCAGCGGAACCATCCTGCGGGCCCTGCTCGGACCGCAACCTCCCGATCGTCGCTGGTCGTCGCCGATCGGCCGTGCGGCGCGCTCGACATCGCCCGCGAGCACGGCGTCGCGGCCGAGCTCGTCGAGCGCACCGACTTCGGCCCCGGTTTCGACCGGGTCGCCTACACGCACGACGTCGTCGACGTCCTCCAGCGCCACGACGTCGACCTCGTCGCCATCGCCGGCTTCGGCACCATCCTCTCGAAGCCGTTCGTCGACGCGTACGGCGGCCGGGCCGTCAACACGCACCCCGCGCTGCTTCCCTCGTTCAAGGGATGGCACGCGGTGCGCGACGCGCTCGAGTTCGGGGTGAAGGTGACGGGCCCGACTGTCCACCTCGTCACCGAGGACGTCGACTCCGGGCCGATCCTCGCCCAAGAAGCCGTCCCCGTCCTCGACGACGACACCGAGGACACCCTGCACGAACGCATCAAGGAAGTGGAGCGCCGCTTGTATCCCGACGTGATCGAACAGCCTCGTGCAGGCCGAACAATGAGCAACCCTGGCACGAAGAGCGCCCAATCCGGACCGAACGCGGATCAAGCGCGCGTTGCTCTCGGTCTACGACAAGGACGGCCTCGTCGACCTCGCCAAGGGGCTGCACGAGCTCGGTGTCGAGGTCGTGTCGTCGGGGAACACGTCGACGGCGCTCGAGGCGGCGGGGATCCCCGTCACGCGCGTCGAAGAGGTGACCGGGTCGCCGGAGATGCTCGACGGCCGCGTCAAGACGCTGCACCCGAAGATCCACGGCGGTCTGCTCGCCGACCTCGGCAACGACAGCCACCGCCGCGACCTCGACCTGCACGGCATCCTGCCGTTCGAGCTCGTCGTGTCGAACCTCTACCCGTTCGAGCAGAGTCCCGACATCGAGACCATCGACATCGGTGGCCCGGCGATGACGCGCGCGGCCGCGAAGAACCACGCGTGGGTCACGATCGTCACGAGTCCCGACCAGTATCGGAGCTGCTCGACCGAACTGCGCGCCAACGACGGAACCGTCGGTCCCGAGACGCGCACGCGCGTTCGCGCTCGCCGCCTTCGCCCGCACCGCCGCGTACGACGCCGCGATCGTGCAGTGGCTGCAGGCCGACGAGCTGCTGCCCGAGCACCTCGTCATCGCGCTGGAACGCACCGACGAGACGTTGCGCTACGGCGAGAACCCGCACCAACAGGGCGCGCGCTACCGCCGGACCGGGACGACGAGTTGGTGGGACGGCGTCGAGCAGCACGCGGGTCTCGCGCTCTCGTACCTCAACTTCTACGACGCCGACGCCGCGTGGAGGATCGTCCACGATCTCGGCGACGGCCCGGCGTGTCGCAATCATCAAGCACGCGAACCCGTGCGGCGTCGCGCTCGATGACGACGCTCGCGCACGGCGTACCAACGGGCGCTGGAATGCGACGAGCGTTCCGCGTTCGGTGGGATCGTCGCGTTGAACCGCCCGATCGACACCGCGACGGTCGAGCGGATGGTCGCCGGCCCGCAAGCCGACCTGGTGATCGCGCCCGGGCTACGAAGCCGGGCACGATCGAGGCGCTGCGCGGCAAGCGCAAGAACACGCGCATCCTCCAAGCCCCGCTGCCCGGCGAAGAAGCCCTGGACTTCCGCCAGATCTCCGGCGGCTTCCTCGTCCAGGACGCGCACCACTTCGCGTCGACGCGCAACGACTGGCGCGTGGTGACCAAGGTTGCGCCGACGCCCGAACAGTGGCGCGACCTCGAGCTCGCGTGGCGCATCTGCGGGCACGTGAAGTCGAACGCGATCGTGCTCGTGAAAGACGGCCAGGCGGTCGGGTATCGGCGCCGGGCCAACAGAACCGCGTCGAGTCGGCCGAGATCGCGGCCAAGAAGGCCGGCGGGCCGCGCCAAGGGCGGCGCGGCCGCGAGCGACGCGTTCTATCCGTTCGCCGACGGCGTCGAAGCCGCGGCCGAAGCCGGGCGTCGCGGCCGTGATCCAACCGGGCGGCGCGATGCGCGACGAGGCGGTCATCGAGCGCGCCGACGAGCTCGGCCTGGCGATGGTGTTCACCGGCGAACGGCACTTCCTCCACTGATGGCCGCCACGCTGCTCGACGGGAACGCGCTGCTGGAGGCCGTCAAGGACGACCTGCGCGCGCGCATCAAGCGGCTCGAGCGAGAAGGGCATCACGCCCGGGCTCGGCACGATCCTCGTCGGCGACGATCCGCCGAGCCACGCGTACGTGCGCCTGAAGCGCGAGGACTCGGCCGAGATCGGCGTGCGATCCGATCCACACCGAGCTTCCCGCGAACGGTGACGCAGGAGGAGCTGCTCGAGGTCATCGACAGCTACAACCGCGACCCGGACGTCGACGCGTACATCCTGCAGGTGCCGCTGCCCGGAGCATCTCGACGCCGAGGCCGCGCTCCTCGCGATCGACCCCGACAAGGACGCCGACGGCCTGCACCCGGTCAACCTGGGCAAGCTCGTCATCGGCGTGCCCGACGCGCCCCGGCCGTGCACGCCGCTCGGCATCCAGGCGCTGCTCGTGAAGTACAAGGTGCCGATCGAGGGCCAGCACGTCGTGATCATCGGGCGCGGCCTCACGATCGGCCGGCCGCTCGCGAACCTGCTGTCGCTCAAGGAACCGAACGCGAACGCCACGGTCACCGTGTGTCACACCGGCACGCATTTCCTGCCCGCAGTACACGAAGGAGGCCGACATCATCGTGGCCGCCGCGGGCCGGCCGTCGATCCTCACGCCCGACATGGTGCGGCCCGGTGCCGCGGTCGTCGGGCGCGGGGGCGACGATGCAGGGCGCAAGGTCGTGCCCGACGTCGACGAGGCGTGCGCCGAGGTCGCGGGCTGGATCACGCCCCGGCTGGGTGGCGTCGGGCCGACGACTCGCGCCATGCTGTTGCGCCAGACCGTCGAGACTGCGGAGCGGCGGGCGGCCACGAAGCCGCGGCCCGGCGCTTCGTCGGAAGGGCCCCGATGACCGCGGCGCCGCAAGCCACACCCCACTGCGCCGTGTGCGGCTCCCCGGTGGCTCTCGACGCGCCCCGTTGCCCCTCGTGCGGCCTGTCCCGGCCGGCCGCCACCGGCGGCCAGGTTCTCGGCCGGCACGGACTATGGATGATCGCCGCGAGTGTTGTTCGCCGTATACGTCGTCGTACTGGTGATCGTCGCGGCCGCCAAATGACCCGTTGCAAGTAAACAGCGGCGCGACGGGCACTGGGGCGCGTGATCTGAATTCGTCCCGCTTGCCTCGCGGGACCGAAGATCAGGGCGGAGGGTTGAAACCGTGTTGCTGGCCGAGCTGAACGTGCGTCACACCCGCCGGCACATGCCGACGCGTCGGGTCGCGCTCGACGGCGCCTACCTGCCGACCTCGGGTCCCGCGCACGGCGCCGCGTTGCTCGCCGCCGTCGTGGCCACGAACCTCCCCGCGATCGAGCCCGAGGAACGCGAGCTGTTGCCCGCGCCTCCTGCACGACGCGCGCCGCGGGCTCGCCATCCCGCGCATCGCGCTTCGCCACCGGCTCCAGTACGACACGCACGGCCTCGACCGCTCGCGGCACCGCATGCTCGGCGAGGACGGCCATCTCGTCGTGGAGCTCGACGTGCACGGCGCGCCCGCACCGCAGATTCTCGGCGCGGTGATGGGCGCGGCCGCGTTGCACAGCAGCGGGCGGCCGATCGCGCTCGAAGCGATCAGCAAGGTCGTCGCACGGCAAGCTGGGGTGGTCTCGCGCCCGACGTCGAGCTGCGGATCGTGGCCGAGGCGATGTGGAACGGCGTGCGGCCGCCGCTCGCGTCGGCCGACGAGTGGCAACAGGGCGCCCCGCCCGAGGAGCTGGTGTGGCGCGGGGTCGGTCCCGACCAGCGCTGGGCGATGGAGGTGCTCGGGCTGCGGGCGGGCATGGACATCGAGCGCGACGACCTCAACCGGCGCTTCCGGCGCCTCCTGCGCGACGCCCACCCCGACAGCGGCGGCGCCAGTGCGAGTGCGGCGGCTCGCATCGCCGAGCTGACCGAGGCCCGCACGATCCTGATGGCGATGGCGGTCGACGCGGTAGCGGCCGAGGGATAGCTCGCGACTAGCTTCGGCAGCGTGAAAAACCCCGTACGAGTCGCAGTGACCGGTGCCGCCGGTCAGATCGGTTACAGCCTCGTCTTCCGGATCGCCCGCGGCGATCTGCTCGGCCCCGACCAGCCGTCGTGCTGTCGATGCTCGAGATCACGCCCGCGCTCGGCGCGCTGAACGGTGTGGTCATGGAGCTCAACGACTGCGCGTTCCCGTTGCTGCACGGCATCGAGACGAGCGACGACGCGACGCAGGCGTTCGCGGGCGTGAACTACGCGCTGCTCGTCGGTTCCCGACCGCGCACCAAGGGCATGGAGCGCAAGGAGCTGCTCGAGGCCAACGGCGCGATCTTCACCGTGCAGGGCAAGGCGCTCGCCGCGAGCGCGGCCGACGACGTCCGCGTGCTCGTCGTCGGCAACCCCGCCAACACCAACTGCCTCATCGCGATGAACAACGCGGGCTCGATCCCGCGGGAGCGCTTCACCGCGATGACCGCGCCTCGACCACAACCGGGCCAAGGCGCAGATCGCGGCGAAGACCGGTGCGCCGGTCGCCGACGGTCACGAACATGACGATCTGGGGCAACCACTCCGCCACGCAGTATCCCGACCTCTTCAACGCCAAGGTCGACGGCAAGACCGCGAGCGACCTCGTCGACCAGGCGTGGATCGAGAACGACTTCATCCCGACCGTGCAACAGCGCGGCGCCGCGGTGATCGAGGCGCGCGGCGCGTCGTCGGCCGCGTCGGCCGCGTCGGCCGCGCTCGACCACATGCGGGAGTGGGCGCTCGGCACCGCGAAGGGCGACTGGGCGAGCATGGCCGTGTGCTCCGACGGTTCCTACGGCGTGCCCGAAGGCCTGATCTCGGGCTTCCCGTGCACGACCGAGAACGGCACCTGGAAGATCGTCCAAGGGCTCGACATCAACGAGTTCTCGCGCGGCCGCATCGACGCGAGTGTCGGTGAGCTGGGCGAGGAACGCGACACGGTCTCCGAGCTCGGACTGATCTAGCCCAAGCCGTGGGATCGTCTGTGGAGTCGAGCGTGCGCTCGTGGCGTCAGCCGAGCCCGTACGGGGAGCTCACCGTCGTCGTCGGCGACGGCGGGCGTGCAGGAGATCAGCCTGCCCGGCGACGACCAGCCCGACGTCGAGCATCACCAACGCCGATCGTGTGGTCGCCAAGCAGCTCGACGACTGGTTCGCGGGCAAGCGCCACGCGTTCGACCTGACCGTCGACCTCGGCGAGATCAACGGCTTTCGGCGCGAGGTGCTCGAGACGCTCGTGCGTGAGGTGCCGTGGGGTGAGGTCGTGTCTTACGGCGAGCTCGCGGGTCTCGCGGGCCGGCCGCGCGCGGCGCGGGCCGTCGGCAGCGCGATGCGCAACAACCCGATCCCGTTCGTGATCCCGTGTCATCGCGGTCGTGGCCGCGGGCCACAAGATCGGTGGTTACGGCGGCGGCCGCAACGCGATCGCGCTCAAGCGCGAGTTGCTGGCCCGCGAAGGGGTTTCGACACTTCGCTGAAGAAGTCGTTGCCCTTGTCGTCGACGATGACGAACGCGGGGAAGTCGTGCACCTCGATCTTCCACACCGCTTCCATGCCGAGCTCGGGATACTCGAGCACCTCGACCTTGGTGATGCAGTCCTGGGCGAGCACCGCCGCGGGGCCGCCGATCGACCCGAGGTAGAAGCCGCCGTGCTCGTTGCACGCGTCGGTGACGGCCTTCGAGCGGTTGCCCTTGGCGAGCATCACGAGTGAGCCGCCGTTCTCCTGGAACTGGTCGACGTAGGAGTCCATGCGCCCGGCGGTGGTCGGACCGAACGAACCCGACGCGTACCCCTCCGGGGTCTTCGCCGGCCCGGCGTAATAGACGCAGTAGTCGCGCAGGTACTGCGGCATGCCTTCGCCCGCGTCGAGCCGTTCCTTGATCTTGGCGTGCGCGATGTCGCGCGCCACGACCATCGGGCCGTTCAACATCACGCGTGTCTTCACCGGGATAGTGCGACAGCGTCTCGCGGATCTGCGCCATCGGCTGGGTGAGGTCGATGCTGACGACCGGCGCCGCTTCGAGGTCGTCGTGGGTGACCTCGGGCAGGTACTGCGCGGGGTCGGTCTCGAGCTGTTCGAGGAAGACCCCGTCGGCCGTGATCTTGCCCAGCGCCTGGCGGTCGGCCGAGCACGAAACCGCGAGCGCGACGGGGCAAGACGCGCCGTGACGCGGCAAGCGGATGACGCGCACGTCGTGACAGAAGTACTTGCCGCCGAACTGCGCGCCGATGCCGAACGCCTGCGTGAGCCCGAGCACCTGCTGCTCGAGCTCGCGGTCGCGAAAGCCGCGACCGAGCTCGTTGCCGGTTCCGGGGAGCGAGTCGAGGTAACGCGCCGACGCGAGCTTGGCGGTCTTCAACGCGAACTCCGCCGACGTACCGCCGATGACGAGCGCGAGGTGGTACGGCGGGCACGCGGCAGTTCCGAGCGTGCGGAGCTTCTCGTCGAGCCACGTTCATCAACGACGTGGGATTGAGCAGCGCCTTCGTCTCTTGGAAGAGGAGACTCTTGTTCGCCGAGCCGCCGCCCTTGGCCATGAACAGCAACTTGTACGCGTCACCGTCGACCGACTCGATCTCGATCTCGGCGGGCAGGTTCGTGCCGGTGTTCTTCTCTTCGTACGCGGTGAGCGGCGCAAGTTGCGAGTAGCGGAGGTTGTCCTCGTTGTAGGTGCGGAAGATCCCGCGCGAGATCGCCTCGCGGTCGCCGCCGCCGGTCACGACGAGCTCGCCCTTCTTGCCCTTCACGATCGCGGTGCCGGTGTCCTGACACGACGGGAGGATGCCGCCCGCCGCGATGCACGCGTTCTTCAAGAGCTCCATCGCGACGAAGCGGTCGTTCGGTGACGCCTCGGGATCGTCGAGGATCGAGCTCAGCTGTGCGAGGTGCCCCGGCCGTAGGAGGTGCGCGATGTCGAACATCGCCCGGCTGGTCAGGAGGGCCAGCGCCTCGGGTTCCACCTGCACGAACCGGCGGCCGCCGGCGGTGAAGGTGGAGACGTAGTCGGAGGTGAGCAGCTGGTACGGCGAGTCGTCGGCGCCGATCGGGAGCAGCTCCTGATACGCGAACTCGGGCATAACGAGAAAGTACCGTGCAGCGGGGAGGATCTCATGAACGAGTCCGGCTACCGCGTCGAGCACGACTCGATGGGTGAGGTGCGTGTTCCGGCCGAGGCCCTCTGGGGCGCGCAGACCCAGCGCGCGATCGAGAATTTCCCCATTTCGGGCCGGCCCATCGCGCCCGCGCTGGTGCACGCGCTGGCGTTGATCAAGGCCGAGTCGGCCCGGGTGAACCAGCTCGACCGGCCGATGAAGGACGCAATCGTCGCCGCGGCCGAGGACGTCGTGAGCGGCGCCCGCGACACCGAGTTCCCGATCGACGTCTTCCAGACCGGCTCCGGTACGTCGTCGAACATGAACGCCAACGAGGTGATCGCCACGCTCGCGACGGAGCGGCTCGGCGCGCCGGTGCACCCGAACGATCACGTCAACATGTCGCAGTCGTCGAACGACGTGTTCCCCTCGGCGGTGCACCTTGCGGCCGCGCTCGCGATCACGAACGATCTCGAGCCCGCGCTCCAGAAGCTCGTGAAGGCACTCCGGCGCAAGCAGCGCGAGTTCGCGCACGAGGTGAAGAGCGGGCGCACGCACCTGATGGACGCCACTCCCGTCACCCTCGGTCAGGAGTTCGGCGGCTACGCCGCGCAGGTCGACGCGGCCGTGGCCCGACTCGACGACACGATGCCGCGCCTGTGTTCACTCCCGCTCGGCGGTACTGCCGTCGGCACGGGGATCAACGCGCCCAAGGGTTTTGCCCGCAAGGTGATCGCCGGGCTCGCGACGCGCACCGGGCTCCCGTTGACGGAGGCCAAGGATCACTTTGCCGCGCAGGGCGCGCGGGACGCGCTCGTCGAGACCAGTGGCCAGTTGCGTGTACTCGCGGTGTCGTTGATCAAGATCGCGAACGACCTGCGCTGGATGGCGAGCGGCCCGCGCACCGGGCTGGGCGAGATCCGTATCCCCGATCTGCAACCCGGTTCGTCGATCATGCCGGGCAAGGTCAACCCGGTGATCCCCGAAGTCGTCACCCAAGTGAGCGTGCAGGTGATCGGCAACGACACCGCGGTCGCGTTCGGCGGATCGCAGGGCAACTTCGAGCTCAACGTGTTCGTTCCGCTCATGGCGCGCAACCTGTTGGAGTCGATCGACATCCTTGCGAGTGTCTGCACCGTGTTCGCGGAGAAGTGCATCGCGGGAATCGAGGCCAACACCGAAACGCTCGAGCGCTACGCGGAGGCGTCGCCCGCGGTCGCAACCGCGCTCAACCCGTATCTCGGTTACGAGACCACCGCGGGGATCATCAAGGAATCGAATCGCACGGGGAAGTCGGTGCGCCAGATCGTCCGCGCCCGCAAGCTCATGTCGGACGCGCAACTCGACCGCGTGCTCGACGTCGAGGCGATGACCCGGGGCGGGATCATCGAGTAATGCCCGACGAACCAAAGCCGGAATCGCGGCGCGCGATCATTGCCGCCCTCCTCGCGAATCTCGGTATCGCCGCGATCAAGTTCGCCGCGTTCCTGATCACGAACTCGAGCTCGATGTTGTCGGAGGCGATTCACTCGCTGGCCGACACCGGCAATCAGGGTCTGCTGATTCTCGGACGGGCGCGCTCGCAACGGCCGCCCGACGATGAGCATCCGTTCGGCTACGGCGGATTGCGTTACTTCTACGCGTTCGTCGTCGCGTTCGTGTTGTTCAGCCTGGGCGGCGTGTTCTCGGTGTTCGAGGGCATCGAGAAGCTGCGGCATCCACACGAGCTCGAGAGTGTGTGGTGGGCGATCGGCGTGCTGCTCGCGTCGATGGTGCTGGAAGGGCTTTCGTTCCGGACGGGCATCGGCGAAGCGAACGAGGTGCGGCCCAAGGGCGAGTCGTGGTGGAAGTTCATCCGCCACACGAAGAGCCCCGACCTCCCGGTGGTGTTGCTCGAGGATTCGGCCGCGTTGCTCGGCCTTGTCATCGCGCTCGTCGGCGTGGTGTTGGCCGACGTCACCGGCAACGGCCGCTGGGACGGCCTCGGCAGCCTCGCGATCGGGTTACTGCTGATCGGAGTGGCGATCGTCCTCGTGATCGAGACGGGCAGCTTGCTGGTCGGCGAGTCGGCGCGGCCCGAGGTTGTTGCCGCGATCCGCCGCGCGATCGAATCGGCGCCGCACGTGCAGCGGTGCATTCATCTCCGCACCGAGCATGTCGGCCCGGAGGAGATCGTCGTGGCGACGAAGGTGGAGTTCGACGGTGATCTTTCAGTCGCGGAGCTCGCGCGGGTCATCGACGCATTGGAGGTCGACATCCGCCGCGCCGAGCACCGCGCGACGTTGATCTTCGTGGAGCCCGACGTGTATCGCGAGCCGTAGCATTGACGAGATGCGCTTCCTGCTCGTCTCCGACCTGCACTACTCGCTGAAGCAGCTCGACTGGGTCACCGCCGCGGCGGCGGACTACGACCTCGTTGTCGTGGCGGGCGATCTTCTCGACATCAATTCGTATGTCGACCCCGACGCCCAGATCGTGGTGTCACTCGAGTACTTGGCGCGCATGGCCGCGCGTACAACCGTCATCGCCTGTTCCGGCAACCACGATCTCAACTCGCGCAATGGCTTCGGCGAGCGCGCCGCAGTCTGGCTCGACGACGCTCGTGCGTCCGGCGTGCTCGTCGACGGTGCGCGGCTCGAGACCGAGGAGGTTGTCGTGACCGTTTGCCCGTGGTGGGACGGTCCGCGCACTCGTGAGCAAGTTGATCAAGCGCTCGTGGCCGACCGCGCCCTCGTCGGTGAGCGCATGTGGATCTGGGCGTACCACGCGCCTCCGGATCGGTCGCCGACGAGCTGGACGGGTAGCCGGCACTACGGCGACAGCGATCTGAATGCATGGATCGAGCGCCTGACCCCCGATCTCGTTCTGTGCGGCCACGTTCACCAAGCGCCGTTCGCGCAAGAGGGGGGCTGGGCCGACCGCATCGGTACGACCTGGGTCGTGAACTCGGGCCGCGAACCGGGGCCGGTACCGAGCCACATCATCGTCGACACCGGCACATCCCGCGCGAGCTGGGTTTCGTCGGAGGGCGTAACGGAGCTCTCGCTGGCGGCGCCTCAGTACTCGGGGTGAGGATCCCGATCGGATCCGAACTCCGAGCGCGTGCTCGTTTTGTGAACCAGGGTGCCGAGCACAACACCGACCATCCCCAGACCGCCGTCATGGTCTGCATATTGGTGCTGCAGATCGACGAGATACGTCGTCATACCTTGCACGCGGGCGGCGAGCATCCGCGCGAGCGCGAGGACAAGGTCGGGATTCGCGGCCAGCACGCGCGGCGCATCATCGACGACGGCGACAATGCTCGGCGCAGTGGCGATGACGTCGGCGGTGACCGGAATGTCGAGCAGCGACGACAGTTCACCCACGCATCCGCCGGGCTGGGTGATCGACGCGATGGCGACGCCGTCCCTCTCGACGCGCAATGCACCGTCGAGTAACACGAACAGTCTTCCGCCCGCGTCGCCGTCGGCGATCACAACCTCGCCCGCGGCGACGGACCGATGAGGAAAACGGGCCGCCAGATCGAGCAAGAGGTCCATCGGGGAAGTGTCGCACGCCGGGCCGGCTCCGCACCGATGCTGCCCACCGTCTGACCCGACACTGACAACCGCGCGCACGCACGCCCGCGCAGTTACCCCGCGGTTATAGGTCAGAAGCCGGCGAAGGCGCGGGGGAGGAGATCGGCGAGGTCGCGCGTGTCGCGGGCGTCGGAGTTCGCCGAGTTCGTGGCCTGCGCGATCTTCTCGAGCGTCGCGAGATCAGCGTCGTTGCTGTACGTGACGGTGAAGATGTGCACGTCACGATTTGTCGTGAGGTGGGCCAGCAGTCCGTGCAGGTCGGTGTTGCTGTCGTCCTCGTTGTAGCCGTCGGTCAACAACACGACCCCGTCGATCTGTTGCGGATCGGCGTGGGCGGCGATGGCGTCGAAGGCATCTCGGGTCGCGGTGTAGAGCGCGGATCCCTGCTGCGGAGTGAGTGCGGCGATGGCGCGGTCGAGCGCCGCGTGTCTCGTCGCGAGGGTCCCGATCGGCACGAGATCGCGCCACGCGGGGTTGGGCGAGTTCGGGAGTTTGCTGGAGAAGATGCGCAACCCCACCTCGTCGCCCGGCGCGAGCTCGTGGATTGCGGCGACGGCCGCGCGCTGCGCGAGCTCGAGCTTGGTCGGGCCGTGCGGCTTGGCCGGGTCGGCGGGATCGCCCATGGAGTCGGAGACGTCGAAGAGGAAGAGCATGCGCGCGGGCTTGCGAATCGCCTGCCAGTTCGTGAGCGCGTGTTCGACGGTGGCCGGCGAAGCGGGCGCGACCGAGTTCGTGTGCGCGTCGACGTCGACCCCGTTTGCGTCGTTCAACACGCTCGCCCGCACTGCACCCCGCGCGGGCCGGAAGCCCGCAGCCGCGACCTTCGCCTGTGTGGCCGGCCGCAGCGCGAAATCTGTGAACTGGCGGATGCCGGCGCGCGCCGCCGCGCTCGACCAGCTCACGTCGAGGGGGATCACCGGATTGTCGCTGTCGATCGAGCCGTCGGTCGGATAGATCGCGACGACGGGGACCTTGGGGCGGTGGCCGTGACCGGTGAGTGTGACATCGCCCGGCGCGTGCCCCGTGTTGTACGCCACGACCGAACGCTCGTCGGTGACGGCCGCCGAGAGATACGTCAGTGCGCTCGCGGGTGACTTCGCCGACAGGCGTTGCCACGTGTCGAAGTACACGCCGGTCGAGTCGCCGACTGCGGTGCCGTAATACACGACGGCTTGTTCGAGGGTGCGTGCCGCGAGCGCGGTGGCGGGCGCGGCGTCGAGCGCGATGGTCTGGTCGAGACCGCTCGTCGACCAGTTCGGGTTTCCCTTGCCCAACCGGAAGGGGCCCCATTCGGGATGGCCGTACGCGGCCCAACCTCGGGGATTCGCGGCGAGGGCCGCGAGGTCGGCCCAGCTGATCGCGACGCCGCGGCGTGCCCAGCGCCTCGGCCATCGGCGCCGGCATCGCGACGACGAGCGGTGAACGGGCGATCGAGACGCCTTCCGGCGCCATCGGTGGGCGATGCTGATCGGCGAGCTGCGCGTTCAACAGCTCACCCCACATCGTCGATCCCGGAACCCACGCGACGGGCGCCGGACCGAGCGTGGCCGAGTCGGGCCAATTGTCGGTGAGCTCGCGGAGCACGACGGGCGCGTCGACGGTCTCCACGCGCACGAACGCGCAGCCGCCGGTTGCGAACCGAGCCGCGGAAGAGCCGTTGAACCGGCCCGCGGCATCGCCGAGCAACGACGCGGTGACCGCGCTCGCGGCGATGTCGACCGGCACGCACTTCCCCGGGTCGGGGACCTGTACCGCGGTGCTCTCCTGGTGGTAGCCGCACGCGCTCGCGAGCAACGCGAATGCGACCAACCCCGCGAGGGCGCGACTTGCGTGCCGGGCGCGCCGCGCGCCCGTGGCCGGTGTGGGTTCGATTTCGTGCGCCACGGCTACTCGGCCGGTTCCCGCGGTTCGGAATCGGCACCGGGTTCGTTCGCTCGATCTCCACCGATTGCGAGCAGCAGGTCCTCGTGCATCTGCATCCACACCGTGTGGTACGAGTCGAGTCGCGGCGACGTGAGCCACTCCGTCGTTCCTTCGTCGACGCGTTCGAGCGCGGTGCGCAACCGCGGCCGGTACGCGGCGAAGCGCACGACGGTGCGACTCAAGCGCGACACGACCGGCGCGACCCGTTCGTCGAGCGCGCTCAACCGGTCGATCACCGACCAGTCGTAGCTCGCGTCGGCGTGGTCGTTCGCCACACCGCCCGGACGCACCTGCCAGTCACTGCAGATGCGGAGGAGCTCGCGGTTGAGCGGCAGAAAGCGTTCGTACGCGCGCCGGGCAACCTGTTCGTCGTCGCCGCCGGGCGCGAGCCGGGCCCACTCCGTATGCGTCTCCCGGCCCTCGCCCGTGATGCGAAAGCCGCGCGCACTCCGAGCGACGAGCCCGCGGTCCACCAGTGTGGTCACGACAACCGTTGCGGTCTCGTCGCCGACGGCAGGCAAGTTGTCGATCTCGACGACGCCCCGGAGGCGGATCTCGTGCGAGCACGCGGAACGTCGCGTCGTCGGGCGCGGTCACGTCGAGATCGTAACGGCGGCCACCCGGCTACATTCGATCACCGTGGCGATCACTGTGAACGACATCGGAGTCGGGACCCGGGTGTTCGAGGCCGCCCCCGTGCGGGGTGCATGGCGTCGGCTCTCCTCGCCCGACGACGTGCTGGAGTTGATGGATACCTCGGCCGAGGGCGTCATCGCGTGCGTGGCCGACGCGGGAGCAACGTTCCTCGCGCCGATCTTCGACGAGCTCACCGCGGTGGTGTGCTTGTCGGGCACGCCGCTCTCGCATATCGGCATCGTGAGCCGGGAGTATCAGGTTCCGTGCGTGATGGCGGCGACGCTCACGACCGAACCGGCCGACGGCGACGAGATCGAGGTCGACTGCTCGGCCGAGCCCGGCATCGTGCGGAAGCCGTCGTGAGCGATGGCTTGGCGCGAGACGAGGTCAGAGCGTCTGATCCGCTATCACAGCGAGATCTCGTACGCGCTGACGACGGAACGCACCGCGCTCGAGTCGGCCTTGATTCCGGTGAGCGCGTACATCGTGATCGCGTGCGTCGAGTGTTACCGGCGCTATCCGGAGATCATCGACGGAGATCAACGCCGCGATCGTCGCCCGAAGAGCTCGGGCGCGCCGGCCACCGCTTCACCACCCAGATCGATCCCGTGCACATGTGGGCGGTTCCCAACTTCCCGCTGACCGGGCGCAAGGTGCTCATGGCCGCGGGCATGATCGATCCCGCCGACGACGCGCAACGCCTCGCGAACGATCTTCGAGTTCTGGTCGCGTGCCGCGGGCGCGTACCGCTTCGACGACGGCACGCACCAAGCGGCCGATACCGGCGGAACTGCAACGCCGTATCGCGCGTACGTCGACGAGATCGCGGCCTTGTGCGAACCCGTCGCCGACCCGGAGCAGCGAGCCGCGATCAGCCGGCTCAACGCGCTGCTCACGTCGTACCTCTTCCTGCTCTGGTTCGACACGCGCTCCGGTTACCAGGACACGGGGCCGTATCCCCTTGCCGACGGGCGAACCCTCTTGCTGCGCGCGTACAACCGGCTCGGCGTGTCGCACTTCCCGTGGAGCGCGGAGGTGTCGGCGGCGATGCCGCAGCGCGAAGTGCTCGGCGCGTTCGTCTTGCGCGACACGCAAGCTGCGGGTCACCGATTTCGGTACGTCGATGACGAAGCCCGAGGACTACTGGCCGCACGTCGAAGCGTTCGCGTTCTTCGACGTGTCGTCGGGTGAGCTGGTCGGGATCGACGAGGCACAACGCGACGCGCTCGCGGTCGGCGGCGAAGACCGCGCAGAAGCAGCTCTACCGCAAGATCGCGGGAATGGAACGGCGGGCCAAGATCGACGCGGGCGCGTACGTGTACTTCACGTTCCTGCGGCCGTTCGCCGAGCTCGCGGGCGTCGAGATCGACTGGACTGTTCCGCGCGACAGCCTCGACCTCTATCCGTTCCTCGAGCTGATCGACGGCGCGATCGAGCCTCCGCCCGGCACCCCGGTCGAGACCCCCGAGACGTACTACCTGCCCTTGCTCGCAACGTGAGCGAGGGTCGGCGTGCGTGACGCGTTGGCTGCTCGACTTCGTCGCGGGAGACGGCGACCGGCATCGCCGGATTCGTTCGGCTCGAGGTGCGCGACGACGAAGCGATCGCGTGGTACTGGACCTATCTCGTCGGAGTCCCCGACGTCGATGGCATGCTGGTCGTGCGCGATCACGAGGTGCTGCCACCTCGTGCGGCCGCGCCCGGTCAGAGCCTCGAGATTCGCGCCGACGGGTTGTGGGCGGAGCTGAGGTGCGAGACGCCACGCGAGCACTGGACGTTCGGGCTCGAGGCCTTCGGCGTGCGCCTCGACACGCCCGACGAGGCGTTGCGCACCGGGGGCGAGATCGGCGAACGGATCGCGGTAGGTCTCGACATCGAGTGGGAGGTGGGAGAGCCTGGCCGCCTGATGTGGTCCGCCCGCGGGCATCGTGCACGGCGACGTCCTGGTCGGCCGGGAGCGCTACGCGATCGACGGGCCCGGCTGGTTCTACGACGACGACACGGCCGATCCGGTCGATCCCGGTGACACCCCCGCTGACGGGGATCGGCTGGCCACCGTCTACGTGCCGCTCGACGCCGATCAGCTACGTCGAGCGCCATCTCGTACGGAGCGACGGCGGACTGCGATGGTCGCTGCAGATCGTCTCCGTGCCAGGATGACCGGATGGATTTCGACCACCGCAAGATCGCCCTCGTGCTGGCGCGGGCCCGCGCCGTCAACGGACTCGTCCTGCTCGTGTTGCCGGGAGTCGTCGGTCGGGTGCTCTACGGCAAGGCCGGTAGCCAACCCGCGGCGCGTGCGCTTCTGCGCCTGATCGGCGTACGCGATCTCGTGCTCGGCATCGGCGCCATCACCACGCTGAAGGAGCACACGATGGATGCGGAGTGGGTCGGCATGGGCGCGGCCGCCGACGCGGTCGACGGACTCGTCAGCCTCGCGACGCCCGGGCTCTTGGCGTCGGACGCGGCGTCGTGTCGCTCGTGGGCGGCAGCGCCGCAGCGTCGGACTGCTCGCGTCGCGGAAGCTCGCCGACGAGCGCGTGCCCGCGCCTTCAGAAATCGATTCCTGAAAGCTCGGGAATCCAGTCGCGGGCGCGGCTGACGGCTTCGCGCCACCGATCACGATCGAGAACTCCTTGCGGTTCGACGCGTACGCGCGGCTGCCACGTCTGCGCGAGGTCGTCGACCGAATCGTGGTGCCCGACCGCGAGGCCGGCCATCAAGCGCCGCGCCGCGCGACGTCGCCTCGCGCATCGGCGAGATCTCGACCGGTTTCTGCGAGGCGTCGGCGAGCGCCTGCACGAACGTGTTGTTGTCGGTCATGCCGCCGTCGACGCGTAGCGAAGGAATCGTCGACGCCGCTGTCGGCCTCGGCCGACTCGACGAGGTCCGCGCCCCGGTGCGCGACTCCCTCCAGCACCGCCCGCACGATCTCCGCGCCGTCCGGTTCCGCGGGTGAGTCCGAAGAAGCGCACCGCGCGCGCCGTAGTCCCACGCCGGAGTGCCGAGCCCGAGCAACGCAGGCACGTAGACAACGCCGCCGGTGTCGGTGCACGCGGCCGCGACCGCGTCGGACTCGTCCGACGGTTGCGATCAGACCGAGGTCGTCGCGGAGCCACTGCACGTTGGTGCCGGCCGCGAGCATGATCGCCTCGAGCCCCCACGACGTCACGTTTTTCCGGCGCCAGGCGACGATCGGGAAGGTTCCCGCGGGGCCGCGTTGGTCGAACGCGGGAGGCTGCTCGCCGAGGACGAGATCGAGCATGCCGCCCGTACCGAACGTGATCTTGGCGTCGCCGGGCCGCACACAACCCTGGCCGACGAGCGAGGCCTGCTGATCGCCGATCAGCGCGACGATCGGCGGGGCGCCCGGGAGCGCGCTCGCGGCGCCGACGATGCCGCTCGAGTCGACGATGGTCGGGAGCATCTCGAGCGGGACGCCGAGCACGGCGAGCACGTCGGGATCCCAGCGCGACGGATCGCGCGTCACTTGCAGGCCGGTGATCGGCGGCGTTCGATCGCGTCGGTCACGTGTACGCCGCCTTGCGACAGCGTCCACGCGATCCACGTGTCGACGGTGCCGAAGCACAGGTCCGGCGCGCGGCTCCGGTCGGGGAGCTGTTCGAGGAGCCATTGCAGCTTCGTCGCCGACTGGTTCGGCGCCGACCGCACGCCCTGGGTGCGCAGGGTCAGGCACGCGCCGACCGTGCGCAGGTCCTGCCAGCCGATGCCGGGCCCGACGGGCTCGCCCGTCGCGCGGTCCCACACGATCGTCGAGCCCCGCTGGTTGGAGATGCCGACTCGCGTCGACTGCTCCGACTCTGCTGCAGCGCGTCGCTGGGCGAGTTCGAGACACGTGTTCGCCATGACGCTGCGCGTCGAATTGCGACGAGCCCGTCGGCGGGAGTGTCGGGCAGCAGCTCGCGCTCGACGCTGTACGTCGGCGGCGCCCGCAGCGTCGAAGATCCCGACGCGGACACTGCTCGTGCCGACGTCGACGACGAGTACCTGGCCGTTACTCATAGCGAGGTGTTCGTCATGGCCAGACGAGCTCGCCGAACGGATTGCGCAGGCCGAGCTTGCCCGGGTTGAGGATGCCGTTCGGGTCGAGCGCGTCCTTCACCGACTGCAGCACGCCATGCCCGCGCCGAGCGCGTCGCCGACGAAGCGGGCCCGGTTCAGGCCGACGCCGTGATGATGCGAAAGCGCGCCGCCCGCGGCGAGCACGGCTCGTTGCCCCGCATCCCACACCGCGCGGTAGTACGCCTCGCGCTCCGTCGAGCGGAGGACGCCCCGCGAACGTGAAGTAGAGGCACCCGCCGTCGAGGTAGGAATGGCTCTGGTGCGCCGACGCCGCCATCGTGTGTTCGACCGCGACGGATCGCTTCGATCGTGCGCGCGTAGATGTCGGGCAGCACCGCGCCACGAGCCCGCGATCTCCATCGTGTCGACGACGAGGCCGCGCGAGATCAACGCTTCGAGCGCCGACACGTCGTTGCGGTGCTCGAGCCACTGCTCGACGAACGCGACATCGGTCGCGTCGGCGCCGGCCACGATGCATTCCTCTTCGACGATGTGGCGCGTCGCTTCGGTGACGTGCGCGTCGCCTTCGTCGAGCATCAACAAGAGATTGACCGCGCCGGTCTTGTAGCTGCGATCGGCCTCGGTCGCGTCGTAGAGCCGCAGCACCGCGGGAGTCGCGCCGCGCTGGACGATCCGGCGCATCGTGTCGAGGCCGTCGGCGAACGTCGTGAACGAGTATGCGGCGCGCACTTCCGACGCGGGCAGGTGGTGGGCGCGCAGGCGCGCGCCCGACGACGACGCCGAGCGTCCCTTCCGAGCCGAGGAACACCTGCGTCAGGTCGGGGCCGACGGCCGCGCGCGGTGCGCCACCGGTATGAATCAGGGTTCCGTCGGCGAGCACGACGTCGAGACCTTCGACGATGTCTTCGATCTTTCCGTAGCGCGTCGACAGTTGCCCGGCGCCGCGGCACGCGACCCAGCCCCCGACGGTCGAAAGGGCCATCGACTGCGGCCAGTGACCGCACGTGACGCCGATGGGTGTCGCGCAGCTCGTCCTCGAAGACGTCGCCGAACATGCCCGCACGCACGTCGACCAACAACGAGGTGGTGTCGACGCCGACGATCCCGGTGAGGCCGGTGAGGTCGAGGAGGACCCCGCCGAAGACGGGCACGCTCGCACCGCACACCCCGCTGCGTCCGGCGGCCGCGGTGACCGGAACGCGCGCGGCGTTGCAGAGCCGCAGCACGGCTTGTACCTGTTCGGTGTCGGCCGGTTTCACGACCACCGATGCCTGCACCGCGACCTGCGCGTCGAGCGCCCAGATCATGGCGAGGGGCCACCAGTCGCGGCTCGCGGCGGCGACGCTCGGCCGCGGCTTCGATCACCTCGGCGCCCGTCGCCCGGAGCTTCGTGCGCAGGGCATCGTCGACCTCGACGCGCGCCGTGTGCAGATGATCGCCGATGTCGCCGGCGCCGAACGCGATCGGAGGAGTCGGTGCTCCCCGGTTGGTCTCCACGCGGGGAGACTACGGAATCACGAGGGCGGGTGCGACAGTGCGTCGAGCGCGGTCTCGGGCAACCCGCCCGCAAGGCGCTCTTCGGCGATCAGGGCCCGGTAATTCGCAACCTGACGTCGCTCGTTCTTCGTCGGTCCAGCCGAGCTCGGCGCCCATCAACGCGGCGACGTCGTCGGCGACGGCCGCGGAGGCGTCGCGGGCGAGCAGGCGAGCGCGTGTGCGCCGCGAGAGAACGTCGTCGACGGTGTAGGCCATCTCGGCGCGCGCCGCGTAGACCACCTCGGCGCGCGAGTAGGGGAGCTCGGCGATCAGCGGTCGGGCCAACTCCGGGTCGGCGCGTTCCAGTGCGGCCACCGCGCGGCCGTCGGAGCCGTAGCGCTCGGCGAGGTTCTTCGGGATGTCGGCGGAATCCCAACCGTCGGCGCCCTGCAGCGGGATGCGCTTCGTGCGGCTGCGTCCGCCCCGTCCCGACGAGCTTGACGATCTCGTCGACCGCGTCGGCGGCCATGCGCCGGTAGGTCGTGAGCTTGCCGCCGGTGACGGTGACGACTCCGCCCGGCGACGTGTGCACCGAGTGGCGCCGGGAGAGGTCGGCGGTGCGCTCGCTCTTCGCCGCCGCGACCAGCGGCCGGAGCCCGGCCCAGGTGCCGAGGATGTCGGCCTCGGTGATCTTCGTCGTCGACGCGCCGTTGATCGCGCGGAGGAGGTAGGCGACGTCGTCGGCGGTGATCTGCGGATCGTCGGTCGGTCCGTCGTAGTCGGTGTCGGTCGTGCCGATGTACGTGAAGCGGTGCGGACCGCCGTCGCCGCCCCACGGGACGACGAACACCGAGCGCCGATCCTTCGGCACCGGGAATCACGACCGCGATCTCGTTGCGCACCAACGACCACGGCACGGTGATGTGGATGCCCTTGGCCGGCCGGATCGTCGTCGCGTGCGCGGTGTCGTCGAGGGCGCGCACCTCGTCGGACCACACGCCGGTCGCGTTCACGACCGCGCGGGCTTGCACTTCGATCTCGTTGCCGTCGACGCGCACGCGCGCGCCGGTCACTTTGCCCGCGGCATCCTTCGTCAGCCCGATGAGCGTCGCGTAGTTGACGACCGCGGCGCCGTACGCGGCCGCGGTCTTGGCGACGGTGAGCGTGAGGCGCGCGTCGTCGGCCTGCGCGTCGTAGTACACGTACGACGCGGCGATGTTGTCGACGGGCAGCGTCGGCATGTAGCGCGAGCGCTTCTTCCTTACTGACGCGCTTGTGCAGCTTGCCGATGCGCAGGCCGCCGGTGAGGTCGTAGGCCCACATCGTCGTGCCGAGCAGGCGCGGCGAGCCGGCGAGGGAGCAGACCGTCCTTGGTGAACACCGGCAAGAGGAAGGGCAGCACGCGCACGAGATGCGGCGCGGTCTTGCGCAGGATCTGGCGCTCGGCCAATGCCTCGTAGACGAGGCCGACTTCCTTCTGCTGCAGATAGCGGATGCCGCCGTGCACGAGCTTCGACGATTTCGACGACGTGCCCGACGCGAGATCGCCTTTGTCGACGAGCGCGGTGCGCAGCCCGCGAGCCGACGGCGTCGAGCGCAACGCCGGTGCCGGTGATCCCGCCGCCGACGACGAGGAGGTCGAAGGAATCCTCGGCGAGCCGCCGGATGCCGTCGGCGCGGTCGAACGTCATGGGTCCAGGTTACTTGCGGGTATCGCAGCGGGATCCAGATCGCGGCCCAGGGAGACCATGGCGAAGGGGTACTCGTGCGATGGCGGGAACGTCGACGAAACCGAGGCTCCGGTAGAGGCCGATGGCCGTGGTCCGCTCGGGCACGACGTCGAGCAGCATGCGCCGGAATCCGAGCGTGCGCGCCCGCTTGCATTGCGGCCTCGCACAGCGTCCGGCCCAGCCCGCCCCGCCGAAACCCGGGTCGGATCCAGAGCCGGTTCATCTCGCACGTGCCGTCGGTACCCGGCGTGACCCCGACGCAGCCCTCGATCTCCCGGTCGACTCTGCGCCGTTCTCGGCGACGAGGAACGCGCCGCCCCGGAGGTAACGGCCCGCGAAGTCGCGCAGGTCGGGAACGATCGCCAGGATCATCTCCACGTCCTGGCCCGTCTCCGCCGCGGTCGCCACGACGTATTCGCGCACGAGCTCGGTGCCGAGCGCGATGTCGGCGGGCGAGTCGGCGAACGCGCGCGGATCACGACTCAGATGACTTGGCCCGGGGTGTCGTCGTCGCGTACGACGGGAAGACCCTGCGCGGCCCACGCCTTCATGCCGCCGACCATGTTCGCGGCGTCGAAGCCCCACTGGACGAGTTGCTCGGTGGCCTTGGCCGAACGCGCACCCGATCGGCACACGCACACGATGCGACGGTTGATCGGGATCTCGAAGCGCGGCGCTCTCGAGCTCGCCGAGGCGCACCCACTTCGCACCCGGGGCGTGGCCGGCTTCCCATTCGTCGGCCTCCCGCACGTCGAGCAGCACGGTGTGCTCGCGCCCGGCGTTGGCATCGGTGACGTCGATCTCTTGGATGCGTTGTCCTTGCCACATGCTCATGCGATGGCCTCCTCGGCAACCTGGCGTAGCAGTTTGTAGTCGGCCTTGCCCGCCGGCGAACGCTGCAGCGATTCGACGCCCACGTAACGCTTCGGGACCTTGTACCCGGCGAGTGTCGCCCGGCAGTGCGCGGCGAGCTCCGACTCGATCACGGTGTTCGGCACCGCGGGTTGCACGAGCGCGACCACCATCTCGCCCCAGCGATTGTCGGGGACGCCCGACGACGACGCAGTCGAAGACGTCGGGATGGGCGCGGAGCGCGAGCTCGACCTCTTCGGGATAGACCTTCTCGCCGCCCGTGTTGATGCACGCCGAGCCCCGCCCGAGAAGCCGGATGGTCCCGTCGGGATCGACGGTCGCGTAGTCGCCGGGGATCGAATAACGCCGGCCCTCGACGGTGCGGAAGGTCGCCGCGGTCTTCTCCGGATCCTTGTAGTAGCCGAGCGGGATCGGTCCGCCGACGCCGAGCATGCCGACCCGTTCGTCGCCGGGGTGCACGACGTCGCCGTCGTCGGTGACGACGACGAGGCGTTCGCCGGCCTTGAACCGCGCCGGCGCGATGTCGTCGGAGGCGCGGGTCTCGGTGCGCGGTCATGATCCCTTCCGACGCGCCGAGCGAGTCGATCAGCGTGACCGTCGGGCAGCAGCGCGAGCAGTCCGCGCTTGGTCTCGGGGCTCCACGTGACACCCGACGACGTGATCGCCCGCAACGACGAGAGATCCCAGCGGTTCGGTTCGGCTTCGAGCGCGCCGAGCAGCGGGCGGGCGAACGCGTCGCCGACGATCGTGCACACCAGCACGTGCTCGCGTTCGATCGCGCTCCACACCGCTTCCGGATCGAGCCGCGGCGTGTCGAGCAACACGACCGTCCCGCCGCCCGACAACGTCGACAGCGCGATGAACAGTCCGGTGCCGTGCATGAGCGGGCACGCGGGCAGCAGCGTGCGGCCTGCTTGCCGGCGTTGATCGCAGTGGCGACGTCGGGCGGTTCCGTGCCCGGGCGCGCCATCTGCCACAGCGAGACGTAGAGGTCGTCGCTGCGCCACATGACGGCCTTCGGGTAGCCGGTGGTACCGCCGGTGTACAAGAAGACGAGATCGTCGCCCGACGGGTCGCGCGTCGTCGCGGGTTCGCTGCGTGTCGACTGCGGCGAGCGTTGTCTTCGTAGTCGCGGGCGTCGGGCAGCAACGTGATGCCGCCGGTGTGCGCGACTTGCAGCAGCACCCGCGGACGACGTTCGTCGCGGAGCGCGTCGAGCGCATCGGCGACAGTCGCGGCGAAGTCGTCGTGGAACACGAGCGCGACCGAATCGGAGTTGTCGAGCAGGAACGCGAGCTCGGCGCCGACGTAGCGGTAGTTGACGTTGACCGGGACGCATCCGAGCTTCTGCGCGCCGAAGAACGTCTCCATGTACTCGGGCGCGTTGACGCACATGATCGCGACCTTGTCGTCGGGCTCGAGCCCGGCCTCGCGCAGCACGTCCGCGAGCTGCTCGGCCCGCTCGTCGAACTCGCCGAACGTCAGCCGCCGGTCGCCGCAGACGAGGGCGGTGCGCTCCGGAGCCAGCGCGGCGACGGTCTGCCAGGCCCGCGCGAAGGAGTGATCGGTCACGGGTGCAGGCTAGGCCGAGCCGATCCGACCACTCGGCGAAGCCCATCCATCGGGCGGTGCGCCGCGCGACCAATAAGGATCGTCAGTTCATTCCGGGGATCATGCCGGCGAAGTTGAAGTCGCGGCCGGAGGCGTTGTCGAACACGTTCGTGCCGTAGGCGTGGCCGCGGGCTTCGATCGTGTGCACGCCGTCGCCGAGGCTGATCGCGACGTGCCCGTCGGCGGGGATGTCGCCGAGGTTCTTGGGCTCGTGGCCGAAGTGGAAGAGCAGCGCGCCCGGGGTGTGCAGGGCCTGCTGCACGGTCATCGTGTCGCCGTGGTCGCGGATGTAGAGGTACTGCGCGGTCGCGCCGTCGGGGATGGGGTCACCGGACCGGGCCGCGGCCCACTTCGTGAGCTCGGAGCAGTCGAACGCGGGCGGGTTCGGATCGCTCGATCTGCGCGGTCGCGCCGTACACGTACGGCTTGCCCTGCTGCGCCAGCGCGTTCGACAGGAACGACTGCGTCACCGCGTTCGTCGCCGTTGTCCCGACACCCGCGAGCGCAGTGGTGGAACCGGTCGCCGCGGTTCCCATGTTCGCGAGCGAGGCGATCGTCGGGTCGCTCACGCCGAGGCTCGCGAGGGTGGCGGGATCGAGCGTCGTCCCCGAGAGGGCACGGTTGTGCCGGTGGCACCGAGGGCCGAGGTGGTTGCGCCGGTCGTTCCCAGCCCCGACAGTTGCATCAGTTGGGAGATCATCGACGATCCGCCCGTCGACGAGTCGCTGCTGTCGGAGGTCGAGTCGGACAGCGGATCGGACGACGAGCTGTCGCGTCGCCATCGCGTCGGCGAGCAGCGATGCGAACTCGGGCGACGGCGACGAACCGGAAGTCGACGGTCGTCGCTATCCGACCCGGGAACCCCGGACACCGTCGAGGTGACGAGCTGTTGGATCTGGGCGATCCGCGTCTGGACCGCCGCGACGCCGTCGAAGGTCACGGTCCTCTGATCGGCGCGGCTCAGGCGAGTTTCGGATTCGCTCACGGTTCCGGCCGGTCGGTCCAGACGCCGCCGGTGACGGGCCGACAGCCCGCCAGCGGCGCAATCCAGGCGTACGTGGCGACCTCGAGCCCGACCTCGCGTCCGCGCGATGATCCGTGCGTATTCGTGGCCTTCGTACCGGTCGAGCGCGGCGAGGGCGGCTCGGCCCGCTCGGGGTCGAGGGTCACCACATGCCCGTAGCACCAAGCTTCGGCGCCGCGTCGAAGGTCGCGGCCGGATAGCCCCGTCCCGTGTCGTACAGGCATCCGCGGGCCGCGTCGGTCTGCGGGGTCGCCGACCGACCCACGGTTCGAGGACCGGCCAGGCGGCGCGGCCGGGTCGCGAGAGTGCCGTAGACGAAGAGCCGGTCGGTCAACTTCGCCCACGGGCTCGGTCGCCGCGGCTCGGTCGCCGCCGGCTCTTCCGCGGCGCTTCGGCCGGCGCGGGCCTTGCGCTTGCGGTGCCACTTCAGCCCGCCGTCGAGCGCGGCCAGGATCGTGTCGTTGTCGCGCGACAGGCCGTCGTGCACGCGCTTCTCGAGCAGCACGCGCATGATCGGATTGAACGCGTGGTACTCCTCGATGAAGGTGACCCGGGTGCGGCCGTCGCCGAGATCGGTGAGCTTCGTCCAGCCTGTCGCCCGCGACCACAGCGGCTTGCCGATCGCGTCGTAGCGCCACGACTCGAGCGGCTTCACTTCGGTGAGCCATTCCCACGACTGGCCGACGCCGCCCGACAGCAGCCATTTCGGCACCGGGAAGTAGCAGTGCCGGACGAGGCCGTTGCCGTCGGCGTCGCCGGGATGCAGGATCTCGATGCGCGTCTTCACGTCCTTGGGCTGCGGACGGTCGGGCGCGCGGTACCAGAACACCTCCCACACGTCGGCCGGAGGGGCGTTCAGTTCGATCGAGTATTCGTGGCGCTGCACCATCGTGATCCCTTCTAGGCGCTTCTCCTTCCGGTACGACAAGTGGCATGGAGATCGGGGTAGCGTCGAGTCATGGCCGACGCGCTGCCGCCGATCGACGCGGCCGACTCGATCCTCGAACTGGTCGGGCACACGCCGCTCGTGCGGCTGCCCCGCGTCTGCGCGGGCCGAGGGCGATCGCGGTGCACGCTCGTCGCCAAGCTGGAGACGACGAATCCCGGCGGCAGCGTCAAGGATCGCGTCGCGATCGCGATGGTCGACGCCGCCGAGCGCGACGGTCTGTTGAAGCCGGGCGGCACGATCGTCGAACCGACGTCGGGCAACACCGGCGCCGGGCTCGCCATCGTCGCCGCGCAACGCGGCTACCACTGCATCTTCGTGATGAGCGACAAGATGAGCGACGAGAAGGTCGCGCTGCTGCGCGCGTACGGCGCCGAGGTGGTGGTGTGCCCTACTGCGGTGCCGCCCGAGGACCCGCGGTCGTACTACTCGACCGCGGAACGACTCGTGCGGGAGACGCCGGGCGCGTTCCGGCCCGACCAGTACTCGAACGCGGCGAACCCGCTCGCGCACGAACGCACCACCGGGCCCGAGATCTGGGAGCAGACGCGCGGTCGGGTCACGCATTTCGTCGCCGGCATCGGCACGGGCGGAACCATCACCGGCGTCGCGCGTTACCTGAAGGCGCAGAACCCGGGCGTGCAGATCGTCGGCGCCGACCCGTCGGGCTCGGTGTACTCGGGCGGTACCGGCCGGCCGTATCTGACCGAAGGAGTCGGCGAGGATTTCTGGCCGACCACCTTCGACCCGTCGCTCGTCGATCGCGTCATCGAGGTCAGCGACGCCGACGCGTTCCTCACCGCCCGCCGCGTCACGCGCGACGAAGGCCTGCTCATCGGCGGATCGGGTGGCACCGCGGTGCACGCCGCGCTCGACCGTCGCGCGCGATCTGCCGGCCGGACGACATCGTCGTGGTGCTCATCCCCGATTCCGGGCGCGGCTATCTCTCGAAGATCTACACCGACGCGTGGATGTTCCACATGGGCTTCCTGCAGCGCCGACGGACCGGTCGCCGGCGACGTGCTCGCGGCCAAGGGCGACACGATGTCGCCGCTCGTGCTCATCACTCCCGACCAACCCGTGCGCGACGCGATCACGCTGATGCACCAGACCGGCGTGTCGCAGCTCGTCGTGTCGGTCACGACGGAGCTGCCGCTCGCCGCCGAAGGAAGTCACCGGCACGTTGCGCGAGCTCGAGCTGATGGACCTCGCGTTTCGCGAACTCCGACGTGCTCGATCACCCGATCGCGGAGATCATGGATCCGCCGATGCCGATGATCGGGATCGGCGAAGCACGTCGGCCGCGTCGTCGAGTGTCTCGATGCGGGACCGTCGGTACTCGTGCTCGACGGCGGTCACCCGATCGGCGTGCTGACCCGTTCCGACGTACTCGGCTTCCTCGCGGCCCGCACGCCGGCATGAGCCCGCAGGCGACGGGTTCGAGACCCGCGCGATCCACGCGGGCCAGGATCCCGAGCCGCATACGGGTGCGATCGTCCCGCCGATCAGTCTCGCCGACCACCTTCGCCCAGGACGCGGTCGGCAACACCGCGGCTACGAGTACTCGCGCAGCGGCAACCCCACGCGCACCGCGCTGGAAACGTGCGTCGCGTCGCTCGAAGGTGCGCGCCACGGACTCGCGTTTGCGAGTGGCCTCGCGGCCGAGGACGCGATACTGCGCACACTCGACCCTGGCGATCACGTGATCATCCCGAACGACGCCTACGGCGGCACGTTCCGCCTGGTTGCGCGCGTGCACGAACGCCACGGCATCGCGTGGACGGCGTGCGACCTGCGCGACCCGGCCGCGCTCGAGGCCGCGTGGCAGCCGGAGACGCGGTCTGGTCTGGATCGAGACGCCGACGAACCCGTTGCTGTCGATCGTCGACATCGCCGCGACCGCGCACGTTCGCGCACGAGCGCGACAGCACGCGTCGTCGTCGACAACACCTTCGCGACGCCGTACCTGCAGCAACCGCTCGCACTCGGCGCCGACGCGTCGCTGCACTCGTCGACGAAATACCTCGGCGGGCACTCCGACGTGGTCGGCGGGTTCATCGCGGTGAACGACGCCGAGTTCGCCGACGAGCTGCGCTATCCTGCAGAACGCGATGGGCGCGGTGCCGTCGCCGTTCGATTGCTATCTCGTGCTGCGCGGGGTGAAGACGCTCGCGTTGCGCATGCGCGAGCACTGCACCAACGCGCAGGCCATCGTGCGGATGCTGCGCGAGCACGATGCCGTCGCCCACGTGCTTGTATCCCGACGAGTCCGAAGTGGCCCGCCGGCAGATGCGCGACTTCGGCGGCATGGTGTCGTTCCTCGCGCAACGACGAAGACGCCGCGCTCGAGCTCGTCACCCACACGCGACTCTTCACGCTGGCCGAGTCGCTCGGGCGCGGTCGAGTCGCTGATCGAACACCCGGCCCGCATGACCCACGCCTCGGCGGCAGGCTCCCCGCTCGAAGTCGATCCCCGCCTGGTCCGCCTCTCCGTCGGCATCGAGTCGCCAAGCCGACCTCGTCGCCGATCTCAAAGACGCGCTCGACGCCCTCGCCAACGACTGATTCCCGCATCACTGGCGCGCTCACGGAACGCGCTCGGGTTGTCGGAGTGTGCGTTTTCGGGTTTCGGGATCGCGTGGGCCGAGGTGCCAGCCGGCGGACTTGAGCCGGTGGTGCGCGTAGCAAAGCCAGCCGAGATTTTGGAACGAAGTTGGTCCGCCGTAGGCGTAGTCGTCGGCGTGGTCCCGCTCGAGGTATCCGCGGTGATTGCAGCCTTCGATATCGCATTCGCGACCGCTGACGACCAGCGCGGTCTGTACGACGGCCGGTACGTGGCGTCCGAGATGCGCGACCGTGCGAATGTCGACGCCCTTCTTGATCACGACGGTGAGGAACGCGGTGCCAAGAAGCTCCTTCACCCACGCGACGCTCACCGGTCCGACGCCGGGAATCTCGCACACCTCGCCGTCGACTGCCCCGCCGCGCATGAGTGCGCCATGGTCGACGACGATGTGGACGGTCATGGTGAGGCCTTTGGCCGGTTCGTCGCTCGCTTCGGCGAGCACGAAGCGGGCCACCGCATCGGCCATGTAGACCTCGAGCGGTTCCTGCTCTTCGGCCGTACGCCGGGACCGAAAGATCCGCTGAACTTCGGCATCCAGCTTTGCTTTCATCTGTGCGCCGATCTCGGGCGTGAAGCGCGCATACAGAGAAACCATGCCGTCGGCCTCGGATCGGATCCGCGCTCGAGGTTCCGAGTGCTGCCGCCGGCCCCGCTCGTCCGGCGCTTCGACCTGCGCCCGCGCCGCGATGCACGCGTCGCGCAAGGGGACGAGTCCGCGGCCGGCCGACGTCCAACAGATCTTGTTCGGCCGCCGGGTTCACAGAGGCCGCAGCCGCGATCAGCCGTGCTTCGCGCGCGGATAACCGACCGGCGTGCACCGCCGCGTCGGTCACCGGCAGCTTCTCGAGCTGCGTTGCCGTTTCGATGGCCGCGCGTACTTCGCCGGAGCTCGTACCCAGCAGCCGTGCCATCAGCGCGACCGCGTCGCGTTCACTCGAACCGGCCGCCGCGACCCGCTTGGCCGCCTGCGCGGCGATCCCGTCGACTGCGCGCCGGATCGAACCGATCTCGTCGACCACGCGCAACGCCGCTTGCGGGGACAACGACGAAGGATCGAAATCGTCGGCGATCACGTCGAGATCACGACGGGCCGACGCAAGTGAGGCGAACATATGTTCGTAGAGTAACGAACGGGTGTGACAACTACCCCGTCATCAAGAGGCGCTGACGACGAAGCGTTGAACGGGGCCGTTCGCGGTGAGCTCTTCTTCGAACGGGACGTCGATGGCGCGGCGCCAGAAATCCGTCGCGCCGGTGTTGGCGGTCATCTCGCGCGTCTGCCACTCGCCGGGGAAACGCGCGAACACCGAACGCGCCGCGACGATCCCCACGCCGCGCCGGCGGTACTTGCGCAGCACGAAGAACTCGGCCATGTCGTGCGGCGCGCCGGCGCGCACCAGCGCGAACCCGGCCCACCGGCCATCGACACGGAACAGGAACGGATGCCGGTCGGCTTCCGTCCAATAGAGGTCGAGGTTCGGATAGTGGAAGCGCCCGGTCGCGTCGACGTCGCCATCCGTGAACACGGAGAAGTCGTGGAGGTACAGCTCGAGCAATTGCTCCAGCACCGGCCGGTCGGACGGCGCCGCTTCTCGAACCTCGATGTCGTCCACGCTTAGATTCTCGTCGGTGACCTACCTCTTGATCCACGGCGGCGGCTCGTCCGCTCGATTCTGGGACCGCTTACTGCCCTACCTCGACGGTCCCGCGCTCGCGATCGATATGCCCGGCCGCAACGGCAAGCCCGCCGACTTCGGCACCTTGACCGTCGACGACGAGGTGGCCTCAATTATCGCCGATGTCGAAGCGGCAGATCTTGCCGATCCGATCATCATCGTGGCCCATTCGTCCGGCGGCCTCGTCGTTCCGGGCGTGGTCGCCGCGCTCGGCGACCGCGTCACGCACATTGTGCTCAGCGCGGCGTTGATTCCGACCGACGGCGGCTGCGGAGTGGAGTGCATCAAGGCGCGGCAGCGCGATGGCCTCATCGCTTCGGTGGAACAGGCTCGACGCGACGGCAACGCGATCACGTTGCCCGGCGCGCCCGCCGACCCCGAGCCGTTCCGACACGCGTACGGCGGCGACCCGCTCGACGACGACACGCTCGCCTACATCGTCGACCCGGTCCGCTGCGTTCCCGACACGGTGAACCACTACTTCCAACCGGTCTCGTGGTCGGCGGTCGACGTGCCGGTCACCTACCTGCTCAACACGCGCGACCGACCGATTCCAACGGCAACGCAGGAAGAGATGCTGACGCACCTGCCGCGCCCACCGCGCGTCGTCCGCGTCGACGACGGCCACATACCCGCCGTAACGCAACCCGAAAACTTCGCCGCGCGGCTCAGGTCTGCAGTTGCGGGCGGCGACGACTGAATGAGGATTCCGGCGCGATCCTCCAGAACGCGATCCCGGCGCTCGCCCACAGCGCGACCAACGCAATGTCGACGAAGCGCACGTCGGCGATCGATCGGTCCGCAAGCGTCACCGCGATGAGCAGCGCGAGAACCGCGAGCCCGAACCGGTGGCCGTACGGAACGGCATTGCCGTGCTCGCGCTCGAACTCAGTTCGCCGGACGGGCGCGATCGACGCCCGGCAGTCGCGACAGTCGATGGTGTAGCGGCGACGGCCGCTCGCACCGAAGCGAAAGAACGCGAACACCTCGTACGACACCACGACCATTCGCCGATCGGAACCGCATTCGCCGCAGCGTTCGCGCAATGGCTCAGGCGTGAAGACAGGAATCGGAGCGAAGGCCGAGTCGGGCCCGAGCACGACGCGTCGAGAGCCTTCGCTCACGAGGATCATGTCGATTTCTCGACCAGGGAGTACCCCGGCCTTAGGCGGCAACTCTGACCGGTACGGAAAGCGGTTACGGGAAGGACTGGCCGACCAGGCGGCGTTGCTTGAGCTGGGCCTTGGCGAAGTCCTTGTTCATCAGCGCGATGAAATCGATCGAGATCGACTTGGGGCACGCGGCTTCGCACTCCTGGTGGTTCGTGCACGAACCGAAGTACGTCTCCATGGTCTCGACCATGTTGATCGTACGATCCCAACGCTCGGCCTGGCCCTGCGGCAACAGGTTGAGATGCTGCATCTTCGCCGAGGTGAACAACTGCGCGGCGCCGTTCGGGCACGCGGCTACGCACGCACCACAACCGATGCACGCCGCCGCGTCCATCGCCGCGTCGGCGACGGGCTTCGGGATCGGGATCAGGTTGCCGTCGGGGGCACCACCGGTACCGACACCGACATAACCGCCCGACTCGATGATGCGGTCGAACGTGGAGCGGTCGACGATGAGGTCCTTGACCAGCGGGAAACCCGCGGCGCGCCACGGTTCGATCGTGAGGTGGTCGCCGTCGGCGAACTTGCGCATGTGCAACTGACACGTAGCCGTGGCGCGCTCCGGGCCGTGCGCCTGCCCGTTGATCATGAAGCCGCACGAACCGCAGATGCCTTCGCGGCAGTCGTGGTCGAACGCGATCGGTTCCTTGCCGTCGTGCATCAGTCGCTCGTTCACGACGTCGAGCATCTCGAGGAACGACATGTCGGGGCTGACGCCCGGAACGTCGTACGTCTCGAACTTGCCCGCGACATCCGGACCCGGTTGGCGCCAAACGGTCAGCTTGATGTTCATCGCGCTGCTGCTCATCTGATCCTCTACTTGTACGAACGAGTCGAAGGGTGCACGAACTCGAAGTTCAGTGGCTCTTTGTGGACTTCGGGCTCGGTGTCGACGCCCTTGAACTCCCATGCCGCGACGTAGGCGAAGTTCTCGTCGTCTCGGAGCGCCTCGCCGTCTTCGGTCTGGTACTCCTCGCGGAAGTGCCCGCCGCAGCTCTCGTTGCGCTTCAGTGCGTCGAGAACCATGAGCTCGCCGAACTCGAGGAAGTCGGCGACGCGTCCGGCCTTTTCGAGCGCCTGGTTACGGCTCTCGTTCTCGCCGAGCACGCAGACGTTCTTCCAGAACTCGTCGCGGATCGCGGGGATCTCGGCCAGCGCCTTCGAGAGGCTCTGTTCGGAACGCGCCATGCCGCAGTTGTCCCAGAGCACGTGGCCGAGCTCGCGGTGGATCTCGTCGACGGTCTTGTTGCCCTTGATCGACAAGCAGGCGTTGCGTCTGTTCCTCGACCGAGTGTTCCGACTCGGTGAACGCGGGATCGTCGATCGACAACGGCTTGGTGCCGAGCAATGGCGCGAGGTAGTCGCCGATCGTGTACGGCAACACGAAGTAGCCGTCGGCGAGGCCCTGCATGAGTGCGGATGCACCGAGCCGGTTGGCGCCGTGGTCGGAGAAGTTCGCCTCGCCGAGCACGAACAACCCGGGCAGGTTGCTCATCAGGTTGTAGTCGACCCACAACCCGCCCATCGTGTAGTGGACGGCGGGATAGATGCGCATGGGCAGCTTGTACGGGTCTTCGCCGGTGATGCGGTCGTACATCTCGAAGAGGTTTCCGTAACGCTCTTCGATCACCGCGTGGCCGAGCCGTTCGGTCGACTCAGCGAAGTCGAGGTACGCGCCGTTCTTCAACGGGCCGACACCTCGACCCGCGTCGACCTCGTGCTTGATCGCGCGTGACGCGACGTCGCGCGGCACGAGGTTGCCGAACGCGGGGTAGCGCCGCTCGAGGAAGTAGTCGCGGTCGGCCTCGGGGATCTGATCCGCCGAGCGCGTGTCGTCCATCTTCTTCGGAACCCAGACGCGGCCGTCGTTGCGCAACGACTCCGACATCAGCGTGAGCTTGCTCTGGAACTCGTCGCTCGCGGGGATGCACGTGGGGTGGATCTGCGTGTAGCAGGGGTTGGCGAAGTACGCGCCCTTCTTGGCCGCACGCCAGGCGGCGGTGACGTTCGAGTTCTTCGCGTTCGTCGACAGGTAGAACGCGTTGCCGTAGCCGCCCGGTGGCGAGCACGACCGCATGTGCCGGCCATCGAGAACACCTCGCCGGTGTTCAGGTCGCGGCACACGATGCCCGCGGTCTTGCCGTCCTTGACGACGACGTCGAGCATCTCGGTGCGCGGGTAGAGCTGCACGCCGTAGGAGTGCACCGCGCGCATGAGCGCCTGGTACGCACCGAGCAGCAGCTGCTGGCCGGTCTGGCCCCGCGCGTAGAACGTGCGGGAGACCTGCGCGCCACCGAACGAACGGTTGTCGAGCAGGCCGCCGTATTCGCGCGCGAACGGCACGCCCTGTGCGACGCACTGGTCGATGATGTCGACCGAAACCTGCGCGAGCCGGTACACGTTCGCTTCACGGGCGCGGTAGTCGCCGCCTTTGATCGTGTCGTAGAACAGCCGGTAGACGCTGTCGCCGTCGTTCTTGTAGTTCTTGGCCGCGTTGATGCCGCCTTGCGCGGCGATCGAGTGCGCGCGCCGCGGTGAGTCGTGGAAGGTCACGACCTTCACGTTGTAACCGAGCTCGGCCAGGCTCGCGGCCGCGCTCGCGCCTGCGAGGCCGGTGCCGACGACGATGACGTCGAAGCGCCGCTTGTTCGCGGGGTTGACGAGCTTGACGTCGAACTTGTGGTTGTCCCACTTCTCTTCGAGTGGGCCGGTGGGAATCTTGGAGTCGAGGGCCATGGTCAGGCCGCCTTGCACGGTGCGGTCGTGGGTTCGGTGTGCGGGCACTTGGGCGTCATCGACGTGCGCTTGCACGAGGATCGGGAAGCTCAGGTTGCCCACGAGGATGAGGCCCGCGAACGCGGTCGCGAACGTTCGCCGCAACTTGTTGATGCGTGGGTTGTTGATGCCCATGCTCTGGAACATCGACCAGGCGCCGTGGTACAGGTGGAACGCGAGCGCGATGTTGGCGACGATGTACACGGCCGCTACAGCCGGCCGCTGCAGGCTGTAGACGAGGTTGTTGTACGGATCACCGCGCACGAACTGCGGGTTTGCGACTGCCCCACGTGAGATCCATGAGGTGGAAGATCAGGTACAGCAACACGATGATGCCGGTCCAGCGCATCGTGCGGGAGGCGAAGTTGGCGGCGACGTAGTCGCGCTTCGACTGGTACTTCTGCGGCCGAGCCTTCTTGTTGATCACCGTCAGGCCGTACGCGGAGTGAAGGTGCAGCACGAACGCAAGGAACAGGACCGTGCGGATCACCCACAACAAGAACGTGCGGGGCAGGAGGTGGCCCGGCATGTCGCGCAGGGCCTCGCCGTAGAGGTTGATCTCCTCCTTCGACAGATAGAACTTCAGGTTGCCCGATCAGGTGGGTGACGACGAAGCCCATCAGGATCACGCCGGTAACGGCCATGACCCACTTCTTGCCGACCGCGCTCCGGTAGAACCGCACGATGGGCGGCGCGTTCGGAATGCGCTTGCGAATCGGCCGGGCCGGGCCGACCGGCGGCGTTTTCGCCGTTTTGGTCGGCGGGGTTGCGGTGGTCGCCATTGTCTCCCACTCGGACTCGTGAGCTTGTGAATCGGACTCTACGCTGCAGTGCGGAAACGCTGACGAATCGTGCAGAGATTCACATGCCGGTTCCCGAGGGGCCGGAAAGGTCGATGCCCGGCATCGGTAATGCCGATGGCTCGGTCGGCCTCTATCGAGCTCGGCCGGCTTCGAGGATGACGAGCGGGTAGCGGTTCGCGACGCGCGCACAGATCGGCGTGCGCGAGCGACACTTCGACGTCGACCGCGTCGTCGAGGTCTGCGGCTCCCACGAACGTGACCGCGTCGGCGTCGATGTCGCCCCGCCAGATGCGGGTGCGGCCGTCGACGGCCACGACGACTTCCGCATCGACGAGCGGCCGGCGTAGGTCGTTCACCACGTGCACGTTGCCCGTCCGCGGATCGACCATGGGCAGCACGGCCCGGCAGGCGTCGCGGACGCGCGTCGTACGCGCGCTTGGGAACGCGCTCGTGATCGACGACGCCGAATCCCGACCGCGGGCGAAGGGTCGGCCAGGCAGAACACCGTGAAGCCGCCGTTCGGAGTGCCCTTGCAACGCCGCAGGTCCTCGATCTGGAGCTGCAGGAGTGCGGCCTGGTAGGCCTGCGTGGCCTCGCGCCACTCGTCGAACGACTTCGCGTCGCCGACGGGTACGTGCGCGTCGAACGCGTCGCGTTCCATGCCGTGGTGCTCGGTGAGATCGTCCCAGAGCAGGTCGGGCCACAGCTCGGGGTGCATCCACTCCGCAGTGTCGGGCACCGACTGTGCGCCGAACGCGGAGACGAAGCGCCCGAGCCGCGGTACGGCGCGCATCGCGGGGGCGAGCCCGGCGATCGTGCCGTGGCGCCACCCGAACCAGAGATGGGAGTCGTCGCCCGCGCCCGAACTCCGGATGATCGGTCTCGGGTCCCGTCGTAGCGCGCGATCGCGCGTGCGGTCGAACGGTCGAGCACTTCTTTGCCCCACGTCGGAACGGTCGCGTTGGCGATCACGCGGGCGGGCGCGTCGTCGCCCAACGGCGCGTCGTGCGCGCACCACATCGACGATCGACGGATGGTGGCCGAGCAACTCGACCATTGCCCGCGCCTGCCGCGCGGCCTGCTGCGAACGCCGCGCGCGTAGCCGCCCTCCATCGGGAGGTCCTGCCACAGAAGGAGACCCGCCTCGTCCGCCGCGTCGTAGAGCGCAGGCGGTGCGACGTGCGTGTGCACGCGCAGGAGGTCGAGGTTCGCGTCGAGCGCGCGCTCGACATCGCCGCGCACGAGTTCGTCGTCGGCTTCGCCCGAGCAGTGCGCGAGCGGGTGCGTAGCTCGCGCCCTTCAGGAAGACGCGCTCACCGTTGACCGATACCGCGGCGCCGTTGCGGCGCACCTCGCGGAACGCGACGGTGCGGGAGAACCCGTCGCTCGCGATCCCGTCGACCTCGACGTCGAACTCGAGCGTGCAGAGCGCTTGCGGCCCGAGGGCGCGCGGCCACCAGCGGGGCGGATCGTCGACGGTCAGCGTCCACGCGAGCTCGTTCGTGCCGGTCGCGAGCGTGGACGTGCGCCACGCGTCGAGCAGCACGTCGCCCGCAGGGCCGCGCACGACGGCGTGCATGTGCGCGTCGCGCGGTTCCGACGCGGCGTCGAGCGTGACGTTGCACGCGAGGCGGCCGCGCTCGACCGACGCGTCGATGCACTGCACGCGCGCCGGGTGACGCGGACCGGACCGGTCGACGCGATGCGGACCGGGCGCCAGATGCCTCCGGGGTTCGAGCGCGCGGTCGAACACGGGCGACTGCCAGTAGCCGCCGGTGATGGTGCGCTTGGCGGTGCGGTCGTGTTGCGGCGGACACGCCACTTCGATCGCGAGCAGGTGCTCGGAACGATCGCGCAGCGGTTGGTGACCTCGAACGAGTGCCGGGCGAAGTAGCCCTCCGTCGCGCCGAGATATTCGCCGTCGAACCACACGTCGCCGTAGTAGAAGATGCCGTCGAGCTCGAAGAACCAACGCGCGGCGCGCCGGCTCGTCCGGTTCGGCTCCGATCGGCTGAAGTCGCGGCGGTAGAGGAGCGGGCCGTCGCTCTCCGGCGAACTACGCGGGCTCCGAGCGCCAGTGGTGCGGCACCGAGACTGCGGTCCACGAGCCGTCGTCGTACTCCGGATCCGCGAAAGTCTTGGCGAGATCCGGCTCGGAGACGTGCCGCGCCACTGCACCCGACAGGTTCAGCTTTCGCCAGAGAGCGGAGATGTGCGCGACTGACGGCTCACCGGGCCTCAGCGTATGCTCGCCCTCATGAGCCGTCCCGCAACCCTCGGAGACCTGCGCGCCAGCGGTTGGGAGTCGCGTCCCGTCAAGGAAGAGATCCGGGCCAACGCCGTGCGCGCGCTCGTCGGAGAAGCGTCCGCTCGTCGACGGCGTCGTCGGTTACGACGACACCGTGCTGCCGCAGCTCGCGAACGCGCTGCTCGCCGGGCACGACATGATCTTCCTCGGCGAGCGCGGCCAGGCGAAGACGCGCATGATCCGCGAGCTCGTCAACCTGCTCGACGAGTGGATGCCGATCGTCGCCGGCAGTGAGATCAACGACGACCCGTACGCACCCGCGTCGACACACGCGACGTCATCTCGATCGCCGAACGCGGCGACGACACACCGATCGAGTGGGTGCACCGCGATCGCCGCTACGGCGAGAAGCTCGCGACCCCCGACACGTCGATCGCCGACCTCATCGGCGAGGTCGACCCGATCAAGGTCGCCGAGGGCCGTTACCTCTCCGACGAGCTGACCATCCACTACGGGCTCGTCCCGCGCACGAACCGCGGCATCTTCGCGATCAACGAGCTGCCCGACCTCGCCGAGCGCATCCAGGTCGGTCTGTTGAACGTGCTCGAAGAGCGCGACGTGCAGATCCGCGGCTACAAGATCCGGCTCCCGCTCGACGTGTTGCTCGTCGCGTCGGCGAACCCCGAGGACTACACGAACCGCGGCCGCATCATCACGCCGCTCAAGGACCGTTTCGGTTCGCAGATCCGTACGCACTACCCGCTCGAGACCGAGCTCGAGATGGCGATCATCGACCAGGAAGCGCGCCCGCTCGCGGGTGCGGGCCTGCAGGTGTCGGTCCCCGACTTCATGACCGAGATCGTCGCCGAGATCTCGCAGCTCGCCCGCCGCTCGCCGCACGTGAACCAACGTTCCGGCGTGTCGGCGCGGCTCTCGATCGCGAACTACGAGACGCTCGTCGCGAACGCGGCGCGGCGCGCCCTCGCCAACGGCGAGCGCGAGGTCGTGCCGCGGGTCTCCGACCTCGCCGCGCTGGCCGCGTCGACCTCGGGCAAGATCGAGATCGAGACGCTCGACGACGGCCGCGAGGGCCAGGTCCTCGAACGCATCGTGAAGGCGGCGACGCTCGAGGTGTTCCGGGCCCGGGTGCGGCCCGAACGACTCGGTCCGATCGTCTCGTCGTTCGAGGACGGCTCGATCGTCCACACCGGCGAGGACATGCCCGCGGCCGACTACCGCGACCTGCTGGCGAAGCTCGACGGCATGCCTGCGGTGCTCGCCGACCTCGGCGTCGGCGAGTCGCCGGCCGGGATCGCGAGCGGCATCGAGTTCGTGCTCGAGGGCCTGCACCTCACCAAGCGCCTGAACAAGGACGCCGTGGGTACGCGAGCCTCGTACCGCGGGCGCGGCTGACCGCAAAAGACGACTTGAACGGTCGGGTTTCGGCGCTACCCTGAACCCGTGGCTGATCGGTTGTTCTCGTTCCCCAATCCGGTCAACGAGGTCGCGGCGCGCATCGTGGCCGGCGGAGTCTTGGTGCTCGCCGTCACCGAGCTCGCGACCAGTCAGCGCTGGCTCCTCGTCCCGCTCGTCTACGGGTTCCTCGCGCGCGTGCTCACGGGTCCGAAGCTGAGCCCACTCGGCCTGTTCGCCACCAAGGTCGCGGTGCCCCGCCTTCCGTTCGCGGAGAAACTCGTCCCCGGACCACCCAAGCGCTTCGCCCAGGCCATCGGCCTCACCGTCACCACCGCCGCGCTCGTTGCGTGGCTCGCGGGTGCGCTCGGCCTCTCCGACATCTTCATCGCACTCTTGATCGTCGCGGCCACGCTCGAGTCGGTATTTGCGATCTGCCTCGGCTGCAAAGCGTTCGCGGCACTGATGCGCGCGGGTGTCATCCCGGAGCGCGTGTGTCTCGAGTGCGCCGACATCTCGGCGCGCCTCGGCTCGGCGTGAGCTGACAACGACGATCAGGTAAGCACGATGTCGCGGATGAAGCGCGGCGAACTACCCACGCCGATCGCTTCCGCGTAGTCGTCGAACGTCCCGTAGTCGCGGTGGACGCCCACGAGGAACGCCGTCATCGCTTCGGGATGCGCGGCAACCATCGCCGGCGCGATGCGGGTCAGCTGTTCGGTCGCATCGGGATACGACCGCTTGTAGTGATCGACGAGCTTCTCCATCGCCGGCGCGCTCAACGCGTAGTCGGCGACGATGGTCTCGTCGGGAACGCCGAGCACCCCGAGCAGCACCGCGGCGAGCACGCCAGTGCGGTCCTTGCCCGCACTGCAGTGGAACATCGCCGGGTACGCGCTCGGGTCGGAGAGGATGGCGAGCGCTTCGGCGATTGCATCTTCGCCGCCGTCGAGCATGTTGCGGTACTGCAACGCGACCACTTGCGGATCAATCCAGTCGGGCAACTCTTCCGGGTCGGGGAGCACGTCGATCATCGGCAGGTGATATTCGATGACATCCGCGAGCATCGTCACGTAGCAGCCGCGTTCTTCCGCTTCCGGCGGTGTGCGGAGGTCGAGCACGGTCGCGAGCTCGAGCTCGCGCAGCTTCGCGACGTCGGCATCGTCGAGCGCGTGCGGGCCGTCGGCGCGGTAGAGGCGTTGAGGAAGGACCAGCCGTCCGTCGCGGGTTGCGTAACCGCCGAGATCACGGAAGTTGAAGCACCCGGCGAACGCAACTTGGCGTTCGAAATCCATCGGCGCAATCGTCATGCGTCCACGGTAGAACTCACGCTTCACCGGCCCGCAAACGCCGCGTGAACACCACACGGACCGACAATGACGCTTTCGGGCGCGCGCGGGTCAGGCGAGGACCGCGCGCAGGCTTTCGATCCGGTCGGGCGCAACGCGCCACCACATCCAGCGCCCGCGCTTCTCGCCCACGATGAGCCCCGCTTCGGCGAGTGCCTTCGTGTGGTGGCTGATCGTGGGTTGCGACTTGTCGAGCGGACCTTCGAGATCACACGAGCAGATCTCACCCGCGGCCGCCACGAGGCTCAGCAGACGCAGTCGTACGGGATCGGCCAGCGCCGCGAACGCGTGGGCGAGCTCGACCGCATCGCGCTCCGCCATCGGCGCCGCCGAAATCGGTGCGCAACACGCCGGGCCGCGACGGTTTCGTCACCATGCGCCCTCCGAACGTATTGACAGATGTCGATGTATTCGCGATGATCGATGTATCGATCATCGTCAATCTATCGCAGGAGCCCACATGTCGCGTGTGCAACTCGCCCTGAATGTGTCCGACCTCGACTCGGCGATCGCCTTCTACTCGAAGCTGTTCGACAGCACGCCCGCCAAGGTCCGCCCGGGCTATGCCAACTTCGCGATCGCGGAACCGCCGCTGAAGTTGGTGCTGATCGAGAACGCCGACGACGCGGGGCGCGTTGAATCATCTCGGAGTCGAGGTCGAGTCGGCCGAAGCGGTCAGAAGCGCGACGGCGCGCCTGGCCGAGATGGGACTAGCCGGAGAGACCGAAGAATCGGTCGAATGCTGCTTCGCGGTTCAGGACAAGGTCTGGGTCGATGCCCCCGACCAGCTCGCGTGGGAGATCTACACGGTGCTCGCCGATACCGAGACGCGAATCGGCGCCTCGGTGCTGCACGTGATCGATCGCGGCGTCGCCCGCCGGGCGACCGCCGAAGCGATCGGGACGGCGTTCCTCGTGGCGATCGTCGTCGGGTCGGGTATCGCCGCGCAGCGAATGTCGCCGAACGACACCGGCCTCGAACTGTTGGAGAACTCTGTCGCGACCGGCGCGGGCCTGGTCGCGCTGATCCTCGCGTTCGGTCCGGTTTCGGGCGCGCACCTCAACCCCGTGGTGACGCTCGTCGATCGGCTGCTCGGAGGCATCTCCACTCGAGCGGCCGGGGTGTACGTCGTCGCCCAGATCATCGGCGGATGTGTCGGTGCAATCGTGGCCAACGTCATGTTCAACCTCGACGCAGTCAACCTGTCGACGCACACGCGCTCGTCGGGCGCGCTGTGGACCGGCGAATTCGTGGCCACCATCGGACTGATCCTCGTCATCTTCGGGACCGTTCGCTCGGGGCGCGCGTCCGCGGCGCCGTACGCGGTCGGCGGGTACATCGCCGCGGCCTACTGGTTCACGTCGTCGACCTCGTTCGCGAATCCCGCAGTCACGATCGCGCGCACGCTGAGCAACACGTTCGCCGGTATCCGCCCGTCGTCAGCCCCGGCCTTCATCGTCGTCCAGATCGTCGCCGCGCTTGCTGCGCTCGTGCTCGTCAAGTTTCTGCACCCCGACGTAGACGCTCGCGACGCGGTCGTGCCCCACGAACACGCGGAGTCGTCGTGACGGACGGCCGGCCCGCGGTGTTGTTTCTCTGCGTGCACAACGCGGGCCGCTCGCAGATGGCCCTCGGCTGGTTCAACGCGCTCGGCTGCGGGCCGTGCGATCGCGTGGTCGGGGGGTTCCGAACCGGCAAGCGAGATCAACCCCGCGGCCATCGCCGCAATGGCCGAAGTCGGCATCGACATCACCGGCGAATACCCGAAGCCGTGGACCGACGAGATCGTGCGCGCGGCCGATGTCGTCGTCACGATGGGGTGTGGCGATGCGTGCCCGTTCTATCCGGGCAAACGCTACGAAGACTGGGCGCTCGCCGACCCGGCCGGGCAAGGCATCGACGCGGTCCGCCCGATCCGCGACGAGATCCGCGAACGCGTCATCGAGCTGTTGCAGAGCCTCGGCATCGACGTCGGCTAGGCCGGTCAGCGCCGGGCGTACCCCGCCAGCAACTCCGCGCTGCCGCGCGGCTCGCGGTCGCGGGTGAAGCAACCGAACTGCACGTCGAACCCGTGGTGCCATTCGTAGTTGTCGACGCCCGTCCAGTGGAAGAACCCGCGCACGTCGACGCCGTCGTCGAGCGCGCGGTCGACGAGCGTCAGCGACTCGCGGAACATGTCGCACCGCCACTCGTCGTCGTCAGTGCCCACGCCGTGTTCACAGATCAACAACGGGCGGCCGGGAAGCTCGTCGTGCAGCCGGTGCAGAACGATCGCAAGCCCTTCGCTCCACGGCGCGTAGCCCATCGGGCCGACGCGCGCCGTTGGTCGGGTACGGCACGACGCGGCCTTCGGCGTCGATGCCCGTCGGCGTGTAGTACGAGAAGCCGACGATGTCGCATGCTTCGCGCAGGTCGGGGATCTCGAGCGCGGCCCGACCGGGAAGCTCGAGCACACCGTCGCGATCGGCGCGCATCCACACGTCCCAGGTCATCGCCTCGATCCGAGTCGCGCATCTTGTCGGCGGGGATCGTGTTGGCGACAGTGAACACGGGGGAGAGGTTGTGGATCGTCGCGACCGGCTTGCCGCCGCCGCGGCAGCTCGCGCCACGCGTCGCGCTGCGCGAGCAGCACCGCGCCGAGCATGTCGAACCGCTTCTGGCCGTGCGGGTAGATGCCCGCGTACGCGCCGGGTTCGTTGATCGGCTTCCAGCCGAACACGAGATCGCCGAACGTCTCCGCGCAGAACGCAACGTGGCGGGCCCAGAAGTAGGAGCGGGCCCGGTCGTCGACGAAGCCGCCGCCCATCTCGGTGAACCAGCCCGGCAACGTGAAGTGGTGCAGGCACACCCAGGGCGAGACGCCCGCGGAACGGGCTGCGGTGAGCACCTCGAGGTAGTGCTCGATGGCGCGACCGTCGCGCCGGCCTTCCTCGGGCTCGATGCGCGCCCATTCGATCGAGAGGCGATGGTGCGTGAGCCCGTGCTTGGCGTAGAGCTCGAAGTCTTCGGCGAACCGTTCGCCGAAGCCGTTGCCGTTGCCGCTGACCGGCATCTTCCCGGCCCGTTCAAGCGCGTACCAGTCGGAAGCGGGCGCCGCGCCCTCGGCCTGGGTCGACGATGCGCCGGTTCCCCACCAGAAGTCCGGACTGGCGAGATTCATCGACGAGGCCATGGGGCTACGGTAACGGCATGTCGAACCGTGCCCAATACTCCCGCTGGGACGGCACCCAGGTCGGGTTCGATCTCGACGCCGACGCGTTGCTCGAGGAGATGACCGACGATCTCCTCTACCACGGCGATCTCAACGCCGCGCTGCGCCGGATGATGCAGCAGGGATTCCAGGATCGTCAGGGCCGCGACGTGCAGGGCATGCGCGAGATGCTCGAGAAGCTGCGCGAGCAGCGGCGCGAGCAACTCGACCGCTACGACCTCGGCGGCGTGTACGAAGACATCGCGAATCGGCTCGACGAGATCGTCGACGAAGAGCGCTCCGGCATCGAGCGCCGCGTCGACGAGGCGCAGCAGTCGGGCGACAAACGCCGCGAGGAACTGCTCGAAGAGCTCGCCCAGCAACGGCGTGAACAGCTCGAGCAGCTGCCGCCCGACCTCGCGGGCCGCGTCAGCGATCTCCAGGAATACGACTGGATGGACGACAACGCCCGCCAGCATTTCGAAGAGCTGATGGAGGAGCTGAAGAAGCAGCTGCTCGACTCCATGTTCAAGCAGCTCAACGAAGGCATGTCACAGATGTCGCCCGAGCAGCTCGCGCGCATGAAGGACATGATGGCCGAGCTCAACCACATGCTCGAGCAGCGCGAAGCCGGTGAGGAACCCGACTTCGAGGGATTCATGGAGCGCTTCGGCGACTTCTTCCCCGACAACCCGCAGACTCTCGACGAGCTGCTCGAGACAGATGGCGCGCTCGATGGCGCAGATGCAGCAGCTCATGAACTCGATGACGCCCGAGCAGCGCGCGCAACTGCAGGAGATGGCGAACGCGCTGCTCGACGACATGGATCTGCGCTGGCAGGTCGACCAGCTCGGCCAGAACCTGCGTAACGCGTTCCCGCAGATGGGTTGGGGCCAGGGCATGGGGTTCCGCGGCGACGAGCCGCTGCCGCTCGACGGCATGAGCGGCCTGCTCGACCAGCTCGGCGACATCGACGCGCTCGAGAACCTGTTGAAGAACGCGACGAGCCCCGGCCCGCTGGCCGAGGTCGACCTCGACAAGGTGCGCGACCTACTGGGCGACGACGCCGCGCGCTCGTTGCAACAGCTCGCCAAGCTCGCCAAGGAGCTCGAAGACGCCGGGCTCATCGAGCAGCGCGAAGGCCGGATGGAGCTGACGCCCAAGGGCATCCGCCGCATCGGCCAGCGCGCGTTGGGTGATCTCTTCAAGCGCCTCCTGCAGGACCGCGCCGGCCGGCACGAGATCGAGCGCGCCGGCTTCGGGCACGAGCGCTCCGACGAGCACAAGCCGTACGAGTACGGCGACCCGTTCCATCTCGACGTCGGCCGCACGTTGAAGAACGCGATCACGCGCCAGGGTTCGGGAACGCCGGTGCGCATGCTCCCCGAAGACTTCGAGATCGAGCGCACCGAACAGCTGTCGCGCAGCGCCACCGTGTTGATGCTCGACGTGTCGCTATCGATGGAGATGCGCGGCCGGTTCCTCGCCGCGAAGAAAGTCGCGATGGCGCTGCACGCGCTCATCAGCTCGCAGTTCCCGCGCGACTATCTCGGCATGGTCAGCTTCGGACGCGTCGCCCGCGAGGTGAAGCCGTCGAAGTCTGCCCGAGGCCACCTGGGACTTCGAGTGGGGCACCAACATGCAGCACGCGCTGTTGTTGGCCCGCAAGCTCCTCGCCCGGGAGACCGGGCGCAAGCAGATCATCATGATCACCGACGGCGAGCCGACCGCCCACATCATGGAGAACGGCGAGCCGTTCTTCGACTACCCGCCCGACCCGCGCACGATCGAGATGACCTTGCGCGAGGTGCAGCGCTGCACGAAGGACGGCATCCGGATCAACACCTTCATGCTCGAGGACAACTTCTACCTGCGGGAGTTCGTCGAGCGGATGATGAAGATGAACCAGGGCCGCGCGTTCTACACGACTCCGGAAACCCTCGGCGACTACGTACTGGTCGACTTCCTCGACCAAAAGCGCACGCAACGCCGCGCGGGCTGAGGAGCGGCAGCGGAGCTGACCGGATTACCCGGCGAAGCCCGCGCTCCGGGCGGCGCAGCGCGAGCGACCAGTGTCACAGCCCGCGTCACAGCCGACCTTCAGGGACCGGCTTCAGCCGTCGGCGCACCCGCCGATGGAATGGGGGACCGGGCACGGACGCCCGGTGAACGCTCATGGAGGAGGTGCGCGGTGGTCCCGCGCGTTCTGACGGTCCTAAACGGACCCGATATGGAAGACGCCGAAGCAGTCGTTGCCGCCGACGGCGACGCCGCTTTGGGTCTGCTTCGCCGCGAGCACTTCGACGCCCTGATCGTCGATCTCGGCTTGGCCCCGCTCGACAGCTGGTGCGTCTTGGCGACGGTCGGGAACTGGGTGGAACGGCCCCGGCTGGTGGCGATCGTGACCGACCCCGACCACGTCGGCCGGGCCCTCGTACTGGGCGCAGATTTGTGTGTGATGGCGGGAACTCAACTCCACGCGCAAGCGTTGTTGGCAGCGACTGAAGAGTTGCCAAAGGAGATGAAATGCCCGCAATCCCCAAGACAGACCTCCCGCAGACCGATGACGGTTGGCGCGAGCGCCTGACCCCGACCCAGTTCCAGGTCGCCCGCAAGGCCGGCACGGAGCGCGCCTTCACCGGCGAGTACTGGGACTGCCACGACGACGGCACGTACGTGTGCGTGTGTTGTGACGCCCCCTTGTTCTCGTCGGAGACGAAGTTCGAGTCGGGAACCGGTTGGCCGAGCTTCTTCCGGGCGGTCGACTCCGACGCCGTGCAGGAGAACGTCGACCGGAGCCACTTCATGGTCCGGACCGAGGCCGTGTGCCGCGAACTGTGGCGCCCATTTGGGCCATGTGTTCCCGGACGGGCCTCGCCCGACGGGTCAGCGTTACTGCATGAATTCGGCGTCGCTCCGCCTCGAGCGGGACGCCAAGTAAGGAACTGAGGCAATACGCACTCGCCGGGCTGGTGACATCGATCACAGCTCGGCGAGTTTGCTCTGGAGATGGGTCTCGGGCGCCGTTATCACCTTCGTGACGGCTCTTACCGTGGGCGTAACTACGGCCAAGAATCCAGCGTGCAAGCGGGGCGTGGCGACCAACATCGCGGCGAGCCCTGGCCCGGCACAGTGCTGTGTCGGCCCGGGTGTGCGTTGTGGACGCCGACCCGCTTGCCCTGGACGTCACCACTCGCTTGGCCGTCCGCGGACCGGTCATCGAAGATTTCGCCCGCGCGAATGCGCCTGCTGCCTCGAAGCTCGGCCACATCGACTCCCCCTCGATGGCCGTGCTTCCGTGTGGCGGTGGGCCGGTCGCGCGGGTGCATCTCGCGGCGGAAGCGGCGCTCTCGGAGCTGCGCTCGGCCTTCGACCTCATCGTGTGCGATCTCCCGGGTGGCCCCTCGGGGCCCGGTCACGCGCTGGGCGCCCGGCTCGATCTGCTCGACTGGCTGGTGCTTGCGGTGACGCCCGAGCCCGCAGCCGTCGCCGCGACGAGTCACTTCCTCGAGCACTTCCAGACCGCCCGGGACCGCGGCGACATCGGCCGGGTTCGGCTCGCGGTCGTGTGTACGGGCGACGAAAGCTCGGCCGTGCTCTCCACGGTCGAGGTCGAGCGCGGGCTCGGTGTGCCCGTCGCCGGGCGGATCCCTCAGCTCTGGGGTCGGTCGGAGCCGAACCGCGGATTCGGGGCCGCACTGGCGATTCCCGAGCTGGACGACGCGGCGTATGACCTTTTCGCGGCAGTTCAGCAACGCTCGCGACGACTCGCGGCATTTGCTGGCGCTCTAGCGCCGGCCCGCCTCGCAGCTCACCAGACTCCTCGTCGGCCTCGCGTCGCAGCGCTGGCCCGGGTGATCTCGAAAACTTCCCCTTGCGCCCCGGGAACGGGGTTGACAGAATGACGCCGTTGTAATTCCATCGGCGGCATTCACGGCCCGTCCACCCCGGAAGCCCACTCGGGCGCCATCCCGGGTGAGGGTCTGAAACACGAGCGAGCGAGGAGGCATCCGATGAGAGAGATGTTGATACAGCTCGACGTCGATGCCGGAGATCGGCGCTGGCAGGAACGAGCCAACTGCCTCGGTGTCGACCCCGACCTGTTCTTCCCGGAGCGGGGCGCGTCCACCAAAGAGGCCAAGGCCGTCTGCGGGGGTTGCGAGGTGCGTACCGAGTGCCTCGAGTACGCCCTGCGCCACGGCGAGAAGTTCGGCATCTGGGGCGGCATGTCCGAGCGGGAGCGTCGGCGCATCCGTCGGCAGCGCGCGCTCGCCCGCCGCGGCCTCGCCAGCGCTTAGCTCGCCAGCGCGTAGTACGTCAGAGAGGCTGGGGCAGCGGGTCGCCCGGCCACCAGCGGGGGCCGTTGCCGACCCGCACTTCTATCGTCGACTCCGCGTCGAGCCTGCTCCACTGCAAGAAGTCGTCGGTGCAGCGGTCGAGGTCGCGGCCGGGGATGAGCCCGACCAGTTCGACGCTCGCCACATCGGTGCCGTGGCGACGAGCCAGGTCGCGCACATGCAGGCACGCGTCCTGCACGCCGGTGCGCTCGAGCTCGACCAGGTTCATCGAGACCTGGGCCCGGTTGACGTCGGCGAGATAGAAGCCGAGCGCGCGCACGCCGCGTAGGCCGCCGGAGCTCTCGCGCATGTCGCGGGCGATGAGGCGGGCGACGCTGATGTCGCGGCTGATCAGTACGCAGTTGCACGCCACGAGGGGCCGCCGCGCCCCGACCGCAGTGGCCCCGAGGCGCTTGTGGGGCTCGTCGGGCCCGAAGTCGGGGCTCCGGCTGCGAAAGCTCGTGGACCGCGCGTTGGGGAGATCGCGCCCCTCGGGATCGGCGTCGTCGTAGAGGAAGACCGGCACCGCGAACTCCCGCGCCCACCACTCGCCGAAGGCGCGGGCTTCCTCGGCCGCCTGCGCCCGTTCGGCTTTCGTTCCGCCGAGCGCGACGAAGGGAACGACGTCGAGCGCACCGAAGCGCGGATGCTCGCCCTCGTGCTCGGTGATCGAACACTGCTCGGCCACGGCCGCAGCGAGGGCCCGCGCCCCTGCGACCGCGTCGCGGGATCCGGGTCCGGCGAGCGTGAACACCGAGCGGTGGTGGTCGGGGTCGGAGTGCACGTCGATCAACGACGGACCACACGCGCGGGCGATCGTGAGGAGCCGTTTCATGTCGCGCCCCTCGGACACGTTGATCACGCACTCCAGCACGGCGGCAAGAGTAGGTGCTCTACGAGAGGCGTCGAACGCACCTGAGTAGCCTCGGTTGGATGAAGCTCGGGCTCGCGCTGCCGCAGTACGACTACTCGGTCGCGGGCGAGCGGCCGCTGCGTTTCGACACGATCGTCGACTACGCGCGCCTCGCCGAGCGGTCGGGCGCGGATTCGGTGTGGCTCTCCGACCACCTGTTCCTCGATCTGGCCAAGTACGGCGGCCCGGATCGTCGGGAGGCGTGTTACGACCCGATCGTCACCCTGTCGGCGCTGGCGCGTTCGGTACCGCGGATCCGGCTCGGCACATTGGTGACCCTCGAGGCGCTGCGCCCGGCCGCGGTGTTGGCCAAAGCGTTGGCGACCGTCGATTGCGTGAGCGGGGGTCGCCTCGATGTGGGCCTGGGCGCGGGTTGGTACGAGCCCGAGTACGAAGCGCTCGGCATGGACATGCCGCGGCCGGGCGTGCGGCTCGACCGACTGATCGACGCGTTGGCGGTCGTCACCGGTCTGCTCGGCGGCGGGCCCTTCACCTACGACGGCACACACCACCGCGCGTTCGATGCCGTGAATCGCCCGCCGGCAGTGCAGCGCCCCCGCCCGCGCGTGTTCGTGGGCGGCAAGGGCAATCGGCTGCTGAGCATCGCCGCGCAGCATGCCGACGGTTGGAACACGTGCTGGACGTGGACCCCGGACGCGTACCGCGAAAGGCTGAACGTCCTCGACGAAGCGTGCGCGAAGGCCGGGCGCGATCCCGCGTCGATGTGGCGGACGCTCGGCCTCTACGCGTTGTGCGGTGCGGACGAACACGATCTCGAGCGCCGCTTCGAACGGCTGCGCGAACGCTCACCGGCGGGGGTACTCGACGGCGTCGACCTGGCGACGTTCCGTGTCGGCCGGCTCGTGGGGACGGTCGAGGAAGTGCGCGCCCAGGTCGGGGAGTGGGAGGCGCTCGGCGTCGACACGCTCATCCTCGGTGTCGGCGCGGTGCCGTTCCAGGTCTCCGAGCCCGACGACGTCGAGCTCTTGCTCCGCGCGTGCGGCGGGCCTGCGAACTAGCTGAGGGAACTAGCTGGGGGGAGCGGGTACGAGCTCGGCGCCGAGCTCGCCCGCAACCGATTCGCCGGAGACCGCTTCTCGGCGCCGGCGCAGGATGCGTCGGCGTTCGCGCTCCGACGCACCACCCCAAACCCCGTGTTCGATGCGGTTCGAGAGCGCGTACTCGAGGCATTCGGAGCGAACCGAGCACGTGTCGCAGATGTGTTGCGCCGACTCGACCCCCAGCCCGTCGGAGGGAAGAACTCGGTCGGGCTCGCGCCTCGACAACGGGCATGCAACATCCAGGCGTATTCCTCGGGAGTCTCGTCCACGATCACCTCCCCTTCACCAGACCCTTACGGTTGACGCGGCGGTTGGTTCGACACAAGCTGGATTCGTCAGTGCACCTGCCCGGATCCAACCGGTGACAAACGTTCAGACGCTTGGCGGACCCGTTCGGCTCCATCTTTTTTGGTCGCTCGCGCTGCTCCTCGGCCAGAACGGCTTCGCGGGCAGTGGCCGAGGCTCCGCTGCCGCTCCTATTTCCGGAGCTGAGAGGTCGGCTGGATGACGAATCCGGCCGAATCCGGGTCCGCGCTAGCCTGATCCGTCGTCTGACGAGGAGCACGTGATGGCTATCGACCCCGAAGAGCTCGAAGAAATTCCGCCGCAAGGGCACGTGCGGGTCGTCTACACGGGCCCGGTCGCGCCCCACTGGGAGATCCACCGGGTGTTCGGCGACCAGCGGGCGATCGACGAATTCCGTCAGCGCGCAATGGCTCGCCTGCAGCTGCTCCCGGTCTACGACCCCCAGTTCCGCCGCAATCGCGAGCGCGTGGCCCGCGATGCCGAGCGTGAGCACCTGATCCTGGAATGGGATCTCGGCGACGAGCCGGAGTAACGAACTTCGGGTTACCGCTTGGTTGCCGCGAACCGTGACGCGACGAACCGCGCGATCACGGTGCACACGAACACGATCACGATGAGCGTGAGCGCCGCGCCCCACGCCCGGTCGGTTGCATTCGGGTAGGGCGTCTGCGCGTTGAACCAGATCGACTGCCGACAGCGTGGTGTTCGTTCCGTGGAACGGGTTGGCGTTGACGACCTGGGTCACGCCGATCGTGAAGAGCAGCGGCGCGGTTTCGCCCGCGGCGCGCGCGACGGCGAGCATCGCGCCGCTCACCATGCCCGGCAGCGCGGCGGGGATCACGACCGACACGACCGTGCGCCAACGACGCGCGCCGAGCGCGTCGCTCGCCTGGCGGAGGTCGTCGGGGACGAGCTTCAGCATCTCCTCGCACGATCGGATCACGATCGGCAACATCAACGCGGCCAGCGCGAGCGAACCGGCGAAACCCGAGTAGCCGAGGTGCAAGCCCGCGCTCACCCAGATCGTCGCGACGAAAAGGCCCATCACGATCGACGGCACGCCCGTCATGACGTCGGCCATGAACCGGATCACCTGGGCGATGCGGCTGCGGCGGCCGTACTCGTTCAGATACACCGCGGCGAGCACGCCCAGCGGAATGGCGAGGAGCGCGGCCATACCGGTGATCACGAGCGTCCCGACGATGGCGGGCGCGATGCCGCCGCCCGCGAACTGTGTGGACGATCGGCAGGATTCTCGGTGAGGAAGCTCGACGCTCATCACGCCGGCGCCCTTGCTCACTACGTACACCACGATCACCACGACGGGGATCAGCGCGAAGAGCAGTGACCCGATCATCCACGCGGTGGCGACCCCGTTCGCAAGCCGTCGGCGCGGGGTGACACCGCGCTCGTTGATCCAATCGCCGAAGCCGTCGTTCCCCGGCGGTGCCGGAGTCGCAACCGCCGTCATCGCGCGAGCGCCGGTCATGGCCGACGTCCGGTTGGCGATCGAGCGGGCCGCGACGTTCACGATGATCGTGATCACGAACAAGCACCACGCCGATGCCGATCAAGGCCGCGCTGTGTAGTCCGGTGGCCTCGGGGAAGTTGTGCACGATGATCGATGCCATCGAGTCGCCCGGGAAGAACAGATGCGACGTGATCTGGTGGCTGCTGCCGATGAGCAGCGCGACCGCGATCGTCTCGCCCATCGCGCGTCCGAGGCCGAGCATCGCCGCGCCGATCAGTCCGCTGCGGACGCGCGGGAACACCGCGACGCGCAACATCTCCCAACGCGTCGCGCCCATGGCGAGCGCCGCGTTCTTGTCGTCCTGCGCGACCGTCACCAGCGTCTCGCGGCTGAGCGACGTGATGATCGGCGTGATCATGACCGCGAGTACGAGCCCGGCGGTCATGAAGCTCGTGCCGAACGCCTGGCCGCCGAAGAACTGTTCTGAACACCGGCCACGTGCCGATCGTGTCGGCGATGTGCGTGTAGAAGCGGCCGATCGGCGAGACGAGAACGGCGAGCGCCCAGAAGCCGTAGACGACCGACGGGATCGCGGCGAGCAGGTCGACGACGTAGGTCACCGCATTGCCCCAACGTCTGGGCGCGAGCTCGGTGATGAACAGCGCGATGCCGAGGCTGGCCGGGATGCGAGATCACGACCGCGATGAGCGCGGTCAACGCCGTGCCGTAGATGAAGTCGAGCGCGCCGAAGTGGTTCTGGTTCGGGTCCCAGTTGCGGCTCGTGATGAACGAGAGACCCTCGTGGCGGAACGCGGGCCACGCCTTGCTGGTGGTGGAGTACGCGATCAGGGCGAGGATCGCGAGAACGAGCAGGCCGGCGGAGAAGGCGACGGCACGGAAGGTGCCATCGATCCTCTTGCCGCCGGCCTGTCTCGGTGCAGATTCGGGCTCGCGTTCGCCGAGATCGGGAGGCGGTGCGAGCGCGGTCATTGATTGGGACGCTATGCCAAAGGGTCGAGAGCTACGCGGGGATCTCGATCGTCGCGAGCTGCGCGACTGCCTTCTGCTGCAACGAGCTCGGCAGCTTGGCGTAGTTCGCGCTCTCGGCCAACGCCTGACCGTCGTTCAAGACGAACGTCAGGAAGCTCTTGAGCGCCGTGCCCTGCGCCTTGCTGGTCTGGGTCTCGTACACGATGATCCATGTCGGCGACGTGATCGGGTACACGTCGGCCCCGGTCTCGTTGAGCGGGCTGTAGGTGAGGTCGGCGGCCACGGTCGCGGCGTCGACCGCGGCTACTGCGCCGGCGACCGTCGGTGCCACGAACGAACCCGATGCATTCTTGATCGACGCGGTCTTCAGCTTGGCGCCGACCGCGTTGGCGAAGTCGACGTAGCCGATCGCGCCGTTCGTGCTCGACACGGCCTGCGCCACGCCCGGGTTGCCTTGGCCGGCTTGGGTGTTCGTCGGCCAGTTGACCGTGTCACCGGTGCCGAGGGTCCAGTCGGGTCCACCCGCCAGCGTGAGGTAGTTGGTGAAGTTGTTGGTCGTGCCCGAGGCATCCGAGCGGTGCACGGCGACGATGTTCGGTGTCGGGCAGGCTCGCGTTGTCGTTGTCGGCCTCGATCGCGGCGTCGTTCCACTTCGTGATCTTGCCGGTGAAGATCTTGGCGATCGTCGGAGCACTGAGCTTCAGCGCGTCGACACCACTGACATTGAACGACACCGTGATCGGTGCGGCGACGGTCGGGAAGTAGAGGATCTTGCCGCCCTGGTAGAGGTGCAGGTCGGCGTCTTTCACGAGGCTGTCGGTGCCGGCGAAGTCGACCGTCTTCGTCTGGAGGTCGGTCTTGCCTTTGCCTGACCCGCCGCCGGCGTAGTTCACCTTGACGCCGGAGTTCGCGCTCTGGAACGCGGCGATCGCGACCTCGTTGAAGGTCTGCTGGAACGTGGAGCCGGAGCCGTTGAGCGTGGTGCTTCCGCTCGAGCCGCCACTTCCGCTCTTGGAGCTACTGCCGCAGGCGGCGAGGAGGAGGGCCGGTACGGCGAGCGCAATGATCATGCGGCGCAGGCGGGGGGATCGCATCGTTGCAATCAAGGTGTCGTTCCCTTTCGGACGTTTGGGTTCGGTGTCGAGACTAAGAACGGCGGGTGGATGTACAGCCGCCTCGAAGTAAACGAAGGATGAACCACATCCGAACAATGGGAGACGACCAGGCGCGACGCTCTCGGCCGATCGCCCTCAGACCGGTTCGACGTCGCCCGGAAGTTGACCGGTGACCATGAACTGCACCCAACGCCCGATCATCACCGCGTGGTCGGCGGCGCGTTCGTAGTCGCGGCCCGACGAACGCGAGCTGTACCGCCATCTGCAACGCCGCCTCGTCGGTGGACTCACCCGAGAAGCCGGCGAAGATGGCGCGGAACAGCTCCTTTTGGAGATCGTCCATGACGTCGTCCATGTCGGGCAGTGCCGCCGCGATCGCCTCGTCGCTGTCGGCGAACGCGTCGACGGCGAGGTGGGTCTGGACGCTCGCCTGCGCGCCCATGCGTTCGATGATCCCGCGGATGCGCGGCGGCAGCTCGCGTGGGTACAAACGGCGGGTGGCCCGAGCGACATTGCGCATCAGTCCGCCGGTGAGCTCGATCTCGTGCAGGATCCGGAGCACCGCGAGCATGGCCCGCAGGTCGGATGCCATCGGTTGCTGCAGGGCCAGCAGTTGGTACACGCGGTGCTCGATCTGGAGCACCCGTTCCTTGATCTCGCCGTGGGCCTCGTAGATGTCGTCGACGACGATCAGGTCGGCGTCGAGGAGGGCCTGGGTCGCGGCGCCGATCTGCTCGCAGGTCTTGACCGCCAGCTTCACGACCTCGGCCCTGACCTCTTGGAGCTGCTCGTCGAACGTCCGCCGGGTCTCGACCACGATGCCTCCAGGGCTACTGCCCGAACTATTCGTACCGAACCGCTCGTCGAATTTACGCTGGCCGACACGGAAGCGGAACGGGGTGAGTTTGCCCCCGGTTCCCGGGTGCCAAGGCGCCCCCGCCCGGTGCTCGCCCGCTGTTCACTTGTGGTTCACCCACAGGCCACCCGTACCATACGGTCCGGCCAGCCGGCGTCCGTACCATGGCCATGTCGCGGGGCGTACTTGGCGGGCCTGTGGTCCAGCCGCGATGCTGGGCTCGACGCCGAATCCCCCGCGGAAGGTCGAACGTGTCCTCAGCCGAACAGGGTGAAGCAATGGCGATGCCGACCGTGAGTGTCCGCCCCGCGGACATTCGCACGAACGATGGCCGTCCGCACGACACGCCCGACGCGGGCGCGGTCGGCGACGAGTCGCCGGGCGAGGCCGAGCGCTCCGAGGTCGTGTTCGAGCTCCAGCGACGTGAGCGTCAGCTACTTCGACTCCGTCGCGGTCGGCGGCGTGTCGCTCGATGTTCACCGGAACGAGATCACCGCGTTGATCGGGCCGTCGGGTTGCGGCAAGAGCACGTTGCTGCGTTCGTTCAACCGGATGAACGATCTCGTCGCGGGCGCCAAGGTCGCCGGTCTGATCGCGTACCACGGTCACGACCTCTACGGCCCGAACGTCGACCCGGTCGAAGTGCGCCGGCGCATCGGCATGGTGTTCCAGCGCCCGAACCCGTTCCCGAAGTCGATCTACGACAACGTCGCGTTCGGTCCGCGCATCACCGGGCGGCGCAAGGGTCTCGACGAGATCGTCGAGGAGGCGCTCGTCAACGCCGCGCTCTGGGACGAGGTCAAGGGCAAGCTCAAGCAATCGGCGTTCGCGCTTTCCGGCGGTCAACAGCAGCGGCTCTGCATCGCGCGTTGCCTCGCCGTGCAACCCGAAGTGATCCTGATGGACGAGCCGTGCTCGGCCCTCGACCCGATCGCTACGTCGCGCATCGAAGATCTCATGGCCGACCTGAAGCGCGAGTACACGATCGTGATCGTCACGCACAACATGCAGCAGGCCGCGCGCGTCTCCGACATGACGGCGTTCATGACGGCCGAGGTCGACGAGCACGACCACCGCGTCGGTCGCCTCGTCGAGTACGACGCCACCGATCGCATCTTCACGAACCCCTCCGATTCCCGCACCGAGGGTTACATCACAGGCCGATTCGGATGAACCGACGCACCGGGCCGCGATCGTGACGGCAGTCGTCGCCGTAATCGGTCTGGTCGGGTGGGTCGGTCTGATCATCGTCGGGCGGGAATTGATCGAATGCCCGGCGCGAGCTCGCGCAGGTGCGCCGCGCCGTCGACGTTCCCGACGATCTCTCGTTGGTCGACGCGATCGCGGAGGAGCACCGGGAAGCCGAAGACCGCGTGCTGCAGTCGGAGGCGGTGCAGCACTGGTTGCTCGCCGCGCTCGACGAGTCGAGCGACGCCATCGTCGTCGTCGATCGCATCGGGCGCGAGGTCGTGCGCAACTCGGTCGCGCGGCGCTTCGCCGGCGCCCGGACCGGTGAGGTGCTGGCCGAAGAAGCGATCGCCGAGCTCGTGCAGGAAGCGCTCACCGGTCACAGCTCCGAACGGGAGCTGCCGTTGTACGGCCCGCCGCGGCAGGTGCTGCAGCTGCGCGCGTTCCCGCTGCGCCGCGACGGCGAGATCGTCGGCGCGGTTGCATTTACCCGGGATATCTCCGAGTCCCGGCGGGTCGAGAGCGTGCGCCGCGACTTCGTCGCCAACGTCAGCCACGAGCTGAAGACACCGATCGGCGCGCTCGGCCTGCTCGCCGAGACGATGGCCGCGACGCCGCGAGCGACGATGTCGCGGTCGTGCAACGGCTGGCCGACCGGGTCGTGCGAGAAGCCGACCGGCTGGCGCGCATCGTCGACGATCTCCTCGATCTCAGCACGATCGAAGCGCAGGAGGCGCCGACCCGCGCGCCGATGCCGGTTCGGCTCCTGCTCTCGGACTGCATCGACACCGTGCAGGCCGCGGCCGACGCGGCCGGTGTTCCGCTGTTCGATCGGGCCCGAACCGGCCGATCTCGAGATCTTCTGCGACACCCGCCAGATGAGCAGTGCGCTCGTGAACCTCGTCGACAACGCGATCAAGTACTCGGGTCCGGATCAGCCGGTCGAGATCGGCGCATGCGTCGTCGACGACCGCGTCGCGTTCGTCGTGCGCGATCACGGCATCGGCATTCCGACCCGCGATCTCGAACGGATCTGGGAACGCTTCTATCGGGTCGACCGGGCGCGCAGTCGCGACACGGGCGGCACCGGACTCGGTCTTGCGATCGTCCGCCATGTCGCGCAGGCGCACGGCGGCGAAGTCACCGTGCAGTCGCGCGAAGGCGAAGGCTCCACGTTCACGCTCTACATACCGCTCGCCAACGGCTCGGCGCGCGGTCATCGGCCGAAGTACCAACCACGGAGGACCGATGGCCGACCCGCCCCTGATTCTTGTAGTCGACGACGAGCAGTCATACCGAGATGCGCTCGCCGTCGCGCTGCAACGCGAGGGTTTCCTCGTCGAGACCGCCGCCGACGGTCCGGAGGCGATCGAACGTTTCGACGCGACCCGGCCCGCCCTCGTGTTGCTCGACGTCATGTTGCCCAAGATCTCGGGGATCGACGTGTGCCGCGAACTGCGGGTCGCGTTCCCGGGTTCCGATCATCATGGTCACGGCGCGCAACGCCGAGATCGACGCGGTCGTGGGCCTCGAGGTCGGCGCCGACGATTACGTCACCAAGCCGTTCCGCCTGCGGGAGCTGATCGCGCGCGTGCGCGCCTCGTTGCGCCGGGTTCCTGCCGGTGAGGAAGAAGAAGCGACTCCCGACGTGGTCGAGGTGGGGGATGTCCGCATCGACGCCGGCCGTCACGAGGTCTACGTGCGGGGCGAACCCGTTGCCCTGCCGCTGAAAGAGTTCGAGCTCCTCGAGTTGCTGATGACGAACGCGGGGCGCGTGCTCACGCGCGATGTGCTCATCGATCGCGTGTGGGGCCCGAACTACTTCGGCGACACGAAGACGCTCGACGTGCACGTGAAGCGACTGCGCTCGAAGATCGAAACCGATCCGACGAATCCGGCGCGCATCATCACCGTGCGCGGTGTCGGTTATCGCTACGAGCGCGCGCAGGGAGTTGGCCTCGCGTCCTGAAACGGCGTGACGTATTGAGCTTGTTCAAGCTCTCCTCGCGCGTCACTCGTCGTCAATCTCCCGTTCACCTCGTCCTCCTACAGTGACCCATCGACGGAAGACCGCGCCGACGATCGCCCGACGAGGACTTGATGACCACGGGAGACGGCGACCTCGCCGTAATGGACGTCGAAGACATACCGAGGACGCCCCATGTGCACCCCACAACGGGGGACCGCATCTTTCGGGGCCTGGCCACGGCGGCGGCATCGGTCAGTCTGATCATCGTCGGCGGGACGCTCATCTTCCTGTTCGACAATGCCCGGCCCGCGTTCGCCAAGAGTGGGGTCAAGAACTTCTTCACCGACAGCGTATGGAACCCGGGCCTCGGGCACTTCGGCGTGCTGGGGTTGCTCGAGGGCACGCTGATCATCGCCGCGGTGGCCATGGTCATCGCCGTGCCGCTCGGCGTCGCGATGGCGTTGTTCATCAACGAGTACGCACCGGCCCAGATCCGGCGGGTGCTCACCTCGATGATCGACCTCCTGGCGGCCCTCCCCAGTCTGTTGTTCGGCATCTGGGGGTTCTTCGCGCTCCAGAAACACCTGGTGCCGATCGCGCAGTTCCTCGCCGACCACCTGTCGGCGCTGCCGTTCCTGCAGACCAAGCACGGCGCCACACTGACCGGCTCGAGCTTCGTGGCCGGCTTCGTCGTGGCGATCATGATCATGCCGATCATCACGTCGGTCACCCGCGACGTCATGGCCCAGGTGCCGCGCGGAGCAGTGCGAAGGCGCGCTCGCGTTGGGTGGAACACGCTGGGGAATGATCCGCGAGGTCATCCTGCCCTTCGCCCGGGGCGGAATCGTCGGTGCTTCGCTGCTGGGCTTCGGCCGGGCGCTGGGCGAGACGATTGCGGTCGCACTGATCATCAGCCCGCAGGTCGTGTTCAATTCGAAGATCCTGACGACGGGCGCCTCCTCGGTCGCCGCGCATATCGCGGTGCACTTCGGTGAGGCCTCGAAACTCGAGCAGAGCGGCCTGGTGGCCGCCGGTCTGGCGTTGTTCATCCTGACGTTCGCCGTCAACCTCGGCGCGCGCTTCATCGTGGGCCGGCGGACCCAGTGACGATCGACACGCCCACGGTCGACAAAGACCACAGCGAAGCGCCCGCGTCGAAGCGCCGCGTCCGTAAGCCGCCGCGTCGGCGGTCCTCGACCGGCCGGGTATCGGGAGTCGTGACCGAAGTGCTCGGCGCGCTGATCGTCGCGGTCGGCGTCTCGATGCTCGTGAACGCCGCGTTCGGCGTGTCGAGCCCCGTCGCGATCACCTTGATCGCGTATCTCGGCTTCGTCGCCACCGTCGCCCTTGTTGAGTTCGCCAAGATCGGCCGGCGCGACACCTTTATCGATCTCACGCTCGAGGATGCTGCGCCGGCGGAGGTGGTCGAACCGCTCGCGCCCGCGCCCGCACTGCGCAGCGTGCCCGACGATCCCGACCTCGACGTACCGATGAAACGGCGCAAGACCGGAGCCGTGGAGATCGGCGAGTTCGTCGTGGCAGCTGTCGGCGCGGCCGCGTTTGCGGAGATCCTGCGGGTCGTCATCAACATGCAGAGCCTCGTCGGCGTCGTGATCTGGTGGTACGTAGCGTTCGTCGCGCTCTACTTCTTGTTGGTACGCGACCGCGCCGACAGCGAGACGCGCGATCGACAGCGCCGTGACCGTGCTCGTGGTGTCGGTCGGGTTGCTCGTCGCCTTGGTGCTGACGTGGATGATCATGTTCATCTTCGCCAAGGGCGTGAGCAGGCTCACGTGGACGTTCTTCACCGAAGACCTGAGCAAGACCGGCCCGCTCACCCCCGGCGGTGGCGCCAGGCACGCGATCATCGGAACCCTCGAACAAGTCGGCCTCGCCACTCTCGTCGTCGTGCCCATCGGTGTCATGACCGCGGTCTACCTGCACGAGATCGGCGGGCGCTTGGCGCGGCCCGTGCGTTTCATCGTCGACGCGATGAGCGGTCTCCCGAGCATCGTGGCCGGACTCCTCGTGTTCACGGTCATCGTCTCGCACGACGGGTTCTCCGGAATCTCCGGATCGGTTGCGCTCGCGATCTTGATGTTGCCGACCATGACGCGCGCGTCGGAGGAGATCCTGCGCACCATTCCCAACGGACTGCGCGAAGGCGCGCTGGCCCTGGGTGCGCCGCAGTGGCGGCTGGTGCAGAAGGTCGTGTTGCCGACGGCGATCGCCGGGCTCGTGACCGCGATGCTGCTGTCGATCGCCCGTGCGGTCGGCGAGACCGCGCCGATGTTGTTGACCGCGTTCGGTACGACGGCCACGAACACGAACCCGTTCCACGGTCCGCAGTCGGACCTGCCGTTGTTCGTGTGGTAGTTGATACGTGAACCCAACAAGACCCAACAAGCGCGTGCCTACACCGGCGCGCTGGTGCTCGTGCTCTTGGTGTTCGTGCTGTTCGTGTCGGCACGCGTGATCGCGAGCCGAGGGACGAGAAAGCTAGGGAGATCTCGATGACGTTGGCTCCGGAGACCGAACGCACCCAACCGACCACGGTCCAAAGCGCCGGTGACCCTGCCACGCTGATGGCGACAAATGTGAGCGCGTGGTTCGGCAAGCGCAAGGTGCTCGAACGGTGCTCGTTGGCGATGCCCGCCCGCCGGGTGACCGCGCTGATCGGTCCGTCGGGCTGTGGCAAGTCGACGTTCCTGCGGATCCTAAACCGCATGCACGAGGTGATCCCCGGGGCGCAGGTCGCGGGCAACATCGAGCTCGACGGCACCGACATCTACAGCGGCGAGCTGAGCGCAACCCAGGTGCGCACGCGCATCGGGATGGTGTTCCAGAAGCCGAACCCGTTCCCCGCGATGTCGATCGGCGACAACGTGCTCGCCGGCCTCAAGCTTTCGCGCACGAGCGTGTCCGACAAGGACGCGCTGGTCGAGGAGTGTCTGCGACGCGCCGGTATGTGGGACGAGGTCAAGGATCGCCTGAACGAGGGCGGCATGTCGTTGTCGGGCGGCCAGCAACAACGGCTCTGCATCGCCCGCGCGCTCGCGGTACGCCCGCAGGTGCTGTTGATGGACGAGCCGTGTTCGGCCCTCGACCCGATCTCCACCCGGGTCGTCGAGGAGACCATCGGTCTGCTCGCCCCGGAGATCACGATCGTGATCGTCACGCACAACATGCAACAAGCGGCGCGCGTCTCCGACCAGTGCGCGTTCTTCCTCGTCGAGGAGCAGCGCGCGCCGGGCCGGATCGTCGAGGTGGGCGAGACCAAGAAGATGTTCGACTCGCCCGACGATCCCCGCACTCTCGACTACGTCACCGGGCGCTTCGGATGATGCGCAATCGTCCCGTGCGGCGTTCGGTGCTGCGCTTCGGCGCGGCGCTGATCGCCGCGTTCGCGGTGACCGTCAACCTCGCCGCGCCCGTGTTTGCAAGCGCCGCGCTCAACGGCGGCGGTTCCGGCTTCGCCGCGCTCGAGATCGACCAGTGGCGCGCCGACACCGCCGCGCAGTCCGTTCAACCTCAGCGTGAACTACGTGGCGCAGGGTTCGTCGTTCGGCCGCGCCCAGTTTGCGCAGCAGACCTTCGACTACGGCGTCTCCGACATCCAGTACGTGCCCGGCGATCGAGCAGCTTCCGTCGAAGCCATTCGTATACGTGCCGGTGAGCGCGGGGGGCATGGCGTTCATGTACAACCTCGTCGACGCGCGGCGGCAACCGGGTCATCGAATCTCGGCTCACGCGCCGGGCCGCGTGCAAGATCTTCACCGGTGCGATCACGAACTGGAACGATCCGGAGATCGTCGCGACCAACCCGTCGTTCGCGTCGTTCAACCGACCGATCCATCCAAGTCGTCCGCGCCGACGGCGCGGGCGAGAGCTACGTGTTCTCCGAGTTCTGCATCGCGGTCGCGCCCGATGTGTGGAGCGCGTTCATCGCCGAGCAGCACACGAGCCAGAACGCGTCGAGCGACCCGCCCGAGTTCTTCACAGAACCAGCCCGTCTCGACTGGCCGCAGAGTCAATGGGAGAACGGCGTGAACCCCGTCCCGATCCCGTTCGCCGACGGCACGGCCAACTACGTCGCCGACCCGCAGGCCGGATCAAGACTCCATCACCTACGTCGCCGCCGGCTACGCGAAGGTGCGGCAGTTCCCGACCGCATCGGTGCAGAACGCGGCAGGAGTGTTCACCCAACCCGACGAGACCAACGTCACCGTGGCGCTCGGTTACGCGCAGCAGGTCGGGAACGGCACGTTCAAGCTCGCCTTCAACGGTGGCGATCCCCACGCGTACTTCCCGTCGACGTACTCCTACGTTCTCGCGCCGACGACTCCGGCGAGTCCCTTCAGTGTCGACAAGGGCGCGGCCCTCGTCTTCGTTCCTGTGTTACGCGGTGAGCGAAGGCCAGGCGATCGCGCCGCAGCTCCGGTACGCGCGACTGTCGAGTGTCCTCGTAGGGATCGCGATCAGTCAGATCGTGAAGATTCCGGGCGCGCCGTCGGCCGCCGCGTGTCCGGTGGCCGGCGCACCGCCGCCGCCGCCCCCGCCCACGGTCGCGCCGATCGTGATCCCGATCAGCCCACCCGGTCAGTCTCCGACGCCTCAGGCGGTCACGCCGGGCGGCCCGGGCACCACGACGAACCGCAACGGGGAGATCGTCAACAAGAACGGAAAGCCGCTGACGCCCGCGCAGGCGAAGCTGGCTGCGGTCGCGCTCAAGGCAGTGGCCAAGCAGCAAGCGGTGCAGGCGCAGGCCAAGCATGCGGCCGAGCTCAAGGACGAGATCGACAGTGAGCTCGCGGCCGCGGCAATTGCCTCGCACAAGTCGAGCGGGGGCGGAACCTCGACGATCTGGATCGTGGTGGTTGGCGTCGGGCTCGCCTGGGCTGCGACGGAGATCGCGAGCCGAAGGAAGAAGGTCGCGTGATGCAGGCGAAGACGCGTCGGAGACGGATTCCGCCGGTGCTCGCACGGTTGGCGATGGCCGCGCTCGCGGGCGCGGTGTCGATGACGGTTCTCGCGTCGGGGTCGAGCGCGATCGTCCTACAGCAGTCGTACGTGAACCTGAACGGCGAGGGCGCGTGGGGCGTCGCCCAGGAGCTCGTTCCCTGGCAGAACCAGCTCGCGACCGCGAGTGCATCGATCAATCTCAACTACTCGGCGCGCGGTTCGTTCTTCGCCCGTCAGGACCTCATCACCGGCGACGCCGACTTCGCACTCTCCGGTGTGCCCTTCACCGCGGCCGAGCTGGCCAAGGTCAAAGGCGGCGCGTCGGCGTTCATCTCCGCGCCGGTGAACGTCGCGACGATGGCGACCATCGTCGAACCTCCGCCGGCAACGGACGCGGGCGGCAACACGTTCGTCGCGCTGAAGACGATCTGCGACCCCGACGACGAGAGCACCTGGCCGCCCGGACTCACCGATCCCGACAACTGCCTGCAGAAGGCGCCGCTCGACGGCATCCGGATCCCGAACGCGAACCTCGCGGCGATGGTCTTGAACTATGCGGGCGACGGCACCGCGTTCGCGTGGAACGACTCCGGGGAGAAGGCGGCCAACGGAATCGGTCCGTCGGACGAGTTCTACCTGCCCAACGGATTCAGTGGCCGGCCGGGTATTGCCGGTCGCTCTGACCCCGACGAGATCACGTACTACGAGCAACAGTTCATCAAGGCGACCGCGCCCAGCGTATGGACCGGAAACCAGAAGGTGCACCCGAGCTCGGCGTGGGAACCGATCACCGAGCGCCTGCCGCAGAATGTCGGCACGACGCGCGACGGTGCCGAGCAACAGGTGGACCAGCTCGACGACGGCGGATGGGGTGTCGCCGGTACGAGCGCCTCGGTTCAGGCCGGGATTGCGCTCGCGCCGCCGTCCGCGGTCCGCACGTTCGTCACGACCACCGGCGTCCGTTTGATGTTCGCTCAGGTGCAGAACGCGAACGGCGACTGGGTGACGCCGACGCCCGACTCGATCAACAAGGCGGTCGACGCGGGCGGCGACACGCCGTTGTACGCGATGACGAACAAGGTGCCCGGCGCATATCCGTTCGTGTGGGTCGATCACCTGTACGCACCCGCGCACGGTCTCTCGGTCGCCAAGACCGAGGGCCTCGCGATGCTGATTCGCTATCTCGCGACGACGGGTCAGGAGACGACCGGCGCCGTCGGTGAAGGCCGACTCTCGCCCGCGCTCGTGGCCGACGCGCTGCATCAGGCCGATCAGCTCGTTCAGTCGAACTGCGTGGGCAGCGATCGCAAGATCGTGCTCAGCACCGATCCCGGTCCGCTCGCGCCGGCAACGGCCACCGCGATGAAGTCGATCGGACCGATGGCGCACTGCGAGCAGGTCGGTCCGCCCCCGCCGTCGTCGTCGACGACGGTGACGACCGCCACGACGTTCACGACGACGCCGACCACGTCGGCCCTCGGCCCGTTGGGCTCCGACTTCTCCGACGGGACGGGATCGACGGGTGACACGGGTACGGGTTCCGTCGGCTCGGCCGGCACAGGTGGTGGCGCCTCGGGCGCGAACCCCGGGAGCTCCGGGAGCGGCGGCATCGTGGTATCGGGCAACGGAAACGCAAGCGAGAACAACCCCGCGCCATCGGCCCAGCTCACCGGGCTGTTGACCGCGAGCAAGTTGCCGCTCGAGCAACCCGATAGATCGAGTGGTACCGATCGGCTCGCGACGTTCCTGCTCGGTGTCGGTCTCTATCTCGTCGTGCGAAAACCGATGGCTCGCCTCGCCCGCAAGGTCGTGCCGTGACCCTTTTGGAAACGCCGCCCGAGGTCGAAACGGCCGCGCTCGCCGCGCCCGAGCACGAAACCGCGAAGCCGAAGAAGCCGCGGCTCGACGCGCGCCGGCGTGTCGTCTCGATCGCGCTGATCGCCCTCGTCGCGGTCGTCGTCGGCTGGCTCGCGTTCGCGTTGTTCGAGGGCCCGGTCGCGCACGCGTGGTCGCGCACCCGCCAGAACCAACTCGGGCCCGAGTTCCTTGCGTCGCGTCCCCACGGCGCGCCCGGTACCGGAGTGGCCGTGCTGCAGATCCCACGCCTCGGTACCGACGTCGTGGTCGCGCAGGGAGACTCGCCGCAGCAGTTGCGCGGCGGGCCCGGGCACCGCATCGGTACACCGCTACCGGGCGACCTCGGCAACAGCGTGATCGTCGGTCACCGCACCGGCTGGGGTGGCGCGTTCTCCGACGCGGACCAGGTGAAGACGGGCGACTTCATCGTCGTCCAGACGCACCAAGGCGACGCGCTACCCAACGGGGTGTTCAAGGTCATCTCTGTGCAACGCACCACGGGCAGCGACGTGACGCCGTTCGGCGGCGCGACCGACCGCCGACTCACGATCGTGACCGGCACGGGCGGGCAGTTCTCCGACGGGCGATTGGTCATCGTCGCCGTCTCCGGGACCGTCGGCAAAGCACTTCCGCCCGGTGCTGATGTGAGCGCGAGCACCGGCGCGGGCTCGCGGCTCTGGAATCCCGAGATGTTGCTCGCCGTCGTCGCGTTCGCGGGCGCAGTGCTGATCGCGTTGGTGATCCGGCGCCGGTACCACCTCGCGATCGTCGTAACCGCCATCGTTCCGCTTGTGTTGTTGGGAGTCCTCGCGTTGTTCTTGAACCTCGACCTCTTCCTGCCGGCGCTCCGATGACACATCGACGCCTCGGTGCATTGTTCGGCGCGGCGCTGATCGCGATGCTGGCGGTCGGTGTCGTCGCCCTCGAGTCGGGTGCCGGCGCGGCGACGCGCATCTCCGAGCCGAAGGACAATCCTGTCCACGTCGCCCTCGACGCGCAGGGAAAGCCCGTCCCGTTCACGATCACCGCGGAAGGCTTCCCGGCCGGGCGCCAAGCCTTCGTCGAGCAGTGCGACGGGCGCCCCACGAGCGCGCCGCACTGGTCGACGACCATCGACTGTGATCTCGGCGGCTCCCCGTCTCCGGCGATCATCGACGCGCACGGCACCGCGACCTTTTCCGCCACCGACCTGAATCACCGATTCGTGCCGGTAATGGGGGAAAGCCCCGAGAGCCTCTTCAATTGCGTGCAACCGGGCGCGCCGGCCGCGACGAACGGGCTCACCAACTACACGACGTGTCAGATTCGCGTGTCGACCAACAACACGCAGTCGACCGACGATCAGGTCTTCACATCGATCGTCTTCGGATCGGGCTCGGCGTCGGGTTCAGGATCGAGTTCCGGCTCGAGCTCGACCGGCGTCATCGTCGCGATAGTCGCGATCGTGATCGTGGCTCTGATCGCCGGTTTCGTCCTCGCACGCCGCGGCCGCAGCCGCGTCGGCGTCAGTTGACCTCCGCCTGACCCGGCCCGGAATGGGCGAACGCCTTGCAGAGGCTCGGTGAACGGCACGCCAACCTCCGCCGAACAGGGTCGCCAGACGTTGAGATCGGTACCTCCAACCGCGTTGAATCACCGCATGGCCTCGCAATGCAAGGCAATGCGTTTCGCGTGCATCCACGAACGGAGGACGAAGTGAGAAAGTCTTGGAAGGTGACGATGGTGACTGGTGTCACCGCCGTCTTGGCAACGATGGTGGCCGCCGGGCCCGCCCTCCCTGCTGGGGCAATTACCGGCCCGCCCTCGGCGCCGCAGGGTTACGGCTTCGATAACACACCGAACCTGATCGTCGGCGGGGGTTCGGACACGACCGCCAAGGCAATGCTCAACATCACGGACCTCTACAACGCGTCCGCGGTCAACAACGGGTGTCACCACGACACCTCGTCCACGGCCACCCAGAACAAGTGCGACGGCACAACCGACCAGGCGTACAACCAGTCGAACTGGGACGGCGACACGGTCGGCGAGGCGAACCCCACCGGTTCCGGTGGTGGTCGCAACGCGCTGCTCGACCTCAACGGCATTCAGACGTACAACGGCACGGCCAACTCGATCTCGAACCCCGGCCGGACCGACGCGGTTACCTTCACGACCGGATCGGCCACGGTGGCTGACACGGCGATCACAGCCGCTGACCGCGGCAAGCTGGTGACCTCGACCGACCCGGGACTCCCGAAGCCGGTCTACGTCGGAACCGTTACGGCCGGCACGGGCTTCTCGCTCTCGGCCACGGCGGATCCGTCGCAGCAGAAGGACGACCCCTACACCGGTGCCGGTGGCGCCGGCTCGATTGTCGTCTCGCGCTACGGATGCGTCCCGGCGGCGACTTCGCCCGGCCCCGTTCCGGACTTCGGACGGTCGTCGAGCACCCCGACCCTGACGGGCCAGGCCAACTGTGGCTCCGAGCTCAACGCCTCGACCTTCTGGGGCTTCGGGCAGGACCAGATCGAGGTCGTGGGCTTCAACTCGCACGGCGCGAAGCTGAACAGCCTCACCGGCGGCAGCCTGAGCGCGGTGCAGCTCGACAACATCTGGGGCTGCAAGAACGGCACCGGTACGTTGATCAACGGTCACAACCGGATGACATGGTCGGACATCGACCCCACTGTCTTCGCGGGCGACCATGCTGACATCATCCCGTGGCAGATGAACACCGGCTCGGGCACGTACAACCAGTTCAAGGCGTACGTTGCGGGCGCTTCCGGCGACGCATCGTTCGACCCCAACACCAGTGGTGGAACCGGTTGTGCACGGGCGCTCAACGCGGGCGGCTCACAGCCGCTCGAGAACGACGTGAAGCCGCTCATCAACGACCCGAGCAACGCCACGTTCGGTACCGGCAACGACAACCCCGAGAACTGGTTGTGGTGGAGCAGCTTCGGCGTGCTCTCGGCCTTCCCGTTCACCTCGGGCGTGACCCGCGCCGGCACCTTGTACCAGGCCACTGCTGCTGCAGTCGGCACCGGCACGTCGAGCTTCCTGCCCAGCACGAGCCTGACGAGCCAGTACCCGATCAAGCGCACGCTCTGGAACGTCAGCCGCAAGGGTGACGCGGACTGCCCGGCGGTCTTGACGGCCGGTGTGCGTACGTGTGACTTCACCGGTCAGCCCGGCCCGACGATCGGCGCCGGTCCCACGACCGACCTGAACGTCGCGGGTGCGACCACCGGTCCGGGTGGTGCGGTGCGGGAGTTCATGCGCTTCATCTGCCGGCAGTCGGCGGCGCAGCAGGGTCTCGACCCGTACACCGGGAACAACCAGTTCCTCGGTATCACGAGTGCGATCAACGGGGCGGGCTTCACGGTCTTGCCTGCGGCAAGTCGTACTCCGGGATCCCGTTGCCAGGTGCTCACGTAAGTCGAAATCCCTGACTCGCTGAGAGTCATTCACTCATGCGAGTCGTACGAAGCGTGGGCCGCCCGGTTTCTGACCGGGCGGCCCCACCGCTTCACCGGTTACTCCAGCTCTACTTCGACGGATCGAACGAAACACGGAAGGACTGACGAGATGCAGATGCGCATGCGCCTCCGAAACCGCAGCCTGTCGAACCGCCGCCTCTTCGCGGTCGTGGCGATTCCCCTTGTCGCGGTGCTGGCCTTGGCCGGTGCCGCATTCGCGGTGACGGCCGTCTCGTCGCCTACGGGCAACCCCTTCGTCGTTCCCGGCGACAGTGCCGGCAACCCGGAGGCGTTCACGATCGTGGCGACGGGTTTCAACCCGGGCCAGCTCGTGTTCGTCGATCAGTGTGACGGCGTTGCGCCGACCGCGGCCGGTTGGTCGGCGGTGGCGAACTGCGACATCTCCCAGACGACGGCCGCGGCGATCGCCGACGGCAGCGGTACTGCAACCTTCCTCGCGTCGGATCCGAACCACTCGTTCGTTCCGTTCAAGGGCGAAAGCCCGTCTTCGTTGTTCAACTGCTTGGCGCCCAACGACCCGCCGTTGAACCCCGAGAACCAGTTGACCGACTTCAAGAACTGCAAGATCAAGGTTTCCTCGAACAACAACGCCGCGACCGGCGACCAGACCTTCTTGAACATCCAGCTCCCGGACGTGCCCCTGGCCACGACGACCACGACGACGACGACGGTCGCGCCGACCACGACGACGACGACGGTCGCGCCGACCACGACGACGACGACGGTCGCGCCGACCACGACGACGACGACGGTCGCGCCGACCACGACGACGACGACGGTCGCGCCGACGACCACGACGACGACGGTCGCGCCGACCACGACGACGACGACCGTAGCGCCGACCACGACGACGACGACGGTCGCGCCGACCACGACGACGACGACGGTTCCGCCGACCACGACGACGACGACGGTTCCGCCGACCACGACGACGACGACGGTGGCACCGACCACGACGACCACGACCGTTCGGCCCACCACCACCACGACGATGAGGCCGACGACTACGACGACGATGAAGCCGACAACGACGACCACGGTTCACGCGACAACCACCACGACCGTGCCCCAGCACTGCGACGACCACGGGCACGACCGTGACAAGCGCCACGGCAAGGACCGCTACGACCCGCACCACGACTCCGGTCGCAACTGCGTGCCGGTCTGCACGAAGAACGACGATCGCAACCGCGGTCGGGGTCACGAATCGCTGTGCCTCGGACACTCGAACGACCACTGCCGCCCGTTCAGCGACCGCGTCGTCAAGGTGCACGCCCGCACGATCTCCGACGTCGTCGGGAATGCTCCGAGCCGCGGTGGCCCGGGCTTCGGCTTCATCGGGCTGTTGTCGGTGCTCGCGCTCGCGGCAACCGGCCTCGGCGTGAACCTGCGCCGTCGGTTCCGCGCGTAGCTCGCCTGGTATTACTCAATCTGCATGCTCTCGAGCCCCGATAGGACAAAGAGAAGTCGCCACGCGCCGTGGTTCCGGATCGCGGTCTCGAGCGCCGTCTTTGCGTTCACCGTCTTCGGTGCGTACGCGGCGGGCGCGTCGACGATCATTCAACCGACGGGTACGCCACACCTGACCGCCAACGCGCCGCTGACGGTCGTGGCGTCGGGATTCCAAGCGGGTCAGCAGGTCTTCGTCGAACAATGCGACGGCAAGGCGCCGACTGCGCCGCAATGGTCGCCGACGCTCGATTGCGACCTCGGTGGTTCACCGCCCGCCGCGCTCGCGTCGGCCAACGGTCAGGCGTCGTTCCCGGGCACCGACGCGAATCGCGCGTTCCGGCCCTTCCAAGGCGAGAGCCCGCAGTCGCTCTTCAACTGCATGGCGGCCGGGCACCAGCCGCCGGCCAACGGCCTGCCGAGTTTCACGAACTGCCAGGTGCGCGTCTCGAGCAACAACGCGGCCGCGACCGCCGATCAGGTGTTCTTTCCGATCGTGTTGACCGGCGCGTCCGTGCCGTTGCCTTCGGTGCCGAGCCCGACCACCACGACGACCCCCGCCGGCGGCGCCAAGGGTGCCAAGCCCGGGGCAAAGCCGGGTGCCGCGGCCGCTGCCGCGGCCGCGGGCAAGACGACGACGACCGTCGGCGCGGGGAAGAAGAAGTCCGCCGCCGGCGCGACCGAGGGCACGACCAAGAGCACAGTTGCAAAGGTCGATGCCGCGCCGGCAGTGGCGACGCTCCACTCGAACGGATCACCGTCGCACGGCGGCGCGGGGCTCTTCGGATTCTCGAACGGCGGAGTCGGAGTCGGTTATCTCGTCGTCCTGGTCGGTCTCGCGATCGCGCTCGGTCCGGTGTTGATCCGCCGTCGACGCGTGGCTGCGCTGCAGAGCTTGAGTGAACGGCCGGGAAACACGCCGTAAAGAGCAACACCTCAGCTTGGCCGCCGATGGCTGAGCCGCGTGAATGTCGGAGACTCATGGACGAGCCGTATTCGATCGAAGGGCTGCTGGGATGCTTGGGCGTGGACGACGTGTGGGAGCAGTGGCTGCGATCGCGGCAGCTGTCCTGTTGGCCGGCGCCGGAGTGGCGTTCGCGGTAACCGCGATCTCGTCGCCGACCGGGAACCCGTTCATCGTCCCGAGCGACGGAAACGGCAACCCGGTTCCGTTCACGATCGTGGCTACGGGTTTCAACCCGGGCCAGCTCGTGTTCGTCGATCAGTGTGACGGCGTCACGCCGACCGCGGCCGGTTGGTCGGCGGTGGCGAACTGCGACATCTCCCAGACGACGGCCGCCGCGATCGCCGACGCCAGCGGTACCGCAACGTTCTCGGCCTCGGATCCGAACCACGCGTTCGTTCCGTTCAAGGGCGAGAGCCCGTCTTCGTTGTTCAATTGCCTGGCGCCCAACGACCCGCCGTTGAACCCCGAGAATCAGTTGACCGATTTCAAGAACTGCAAGATCCGGGTCTCGTCGAACAACAACGCCGCGACCGGCGACCAGACGTTCTTGAACATCCAGCTCCCCGACGCGCCCGCGGCGCCGACGACCACCACCACGATCGCGCCGACCACGACCACGACGGTCGCGCCGACGACCACCACCACGATCGCGCCGGTCACGACGACCACGACCATCCCGCCGGTTACCACGACCACCACGATCCCGACGGGGACGACGACCACGACGGTCGCGCCGGTGACCACCACTACGACCGTTCCGCCGGTGACCACCACCACCACGGTTGCGCCGACGACGACCACGACGGTTGCGCCGGTCACGACGACCACCACGACGGTTGCGCCGGTGACGACGACCACCACGGTTGCGCCGGTGACGACGACCACCACGGTTGCGCCGGTCACGACGACCACGACGGTCGCGCCGGTGACGACCACGACCATCCCGCCGGCGACCACGACCACAATCGGCGGCACCACGACAACCGTGCCGGAGACGTCGACGACCGAGCACTCGCTCGGCTCCACGACGACCACCTCGTTCGACCCGTCGACCTCGACGACGAGCGCAACGATCGGACCGGAAGCCGTCACCTCGACCACGGTCTCGGCCGGCTCCGGATCGGGCTCGCTCCCGTTCACCGGATCGGGTTCGGGCGCGCTGGCCCTGTTCGGCCTCACGCTGTTCGGTACGGGTACGGGCCTCGTGGTCCGCGGCCGTAAGCGCCACAACAAGCGCAACAACTCGTAGCGCAAAATCCGCAGCGCAATAAGAGCCGCCGCGCAATAACGACAAATGGCGTTTCAGTCTGTCCGACTGTCGCGCGGTTCCACTCGTCGAAGTTGAACGACGCAGACCACAGGTGAACGCCAGCGCAACGTCCTGCAAAGGTCCGCGACTTTGTTTGAGGTCGTCGACGCCGTGTGACTAAATCGATCGGACCCCTGCGTTTCCTCGCATTCGAAAGGGAGAACTCGTGTTCAGAAAATCCGTGCTGATTGTCGCGGTCGCGGTCGCGACTGTGGGCGCGTCTGCGTACAGCGCATTCGCGGCGACTGGAGTCAGCAGCCCAGCGCCGCTGAGCTTCAAGGTTCCCGGCGACGTAAATGGCGTGCCGCAGTCCGTCACCGTGAGCGCCTCGGGATTTACGCCCGGCGCGCAGGTATTCATCGAACAGTGCGACGGCGTCGACCCGACCGCAATCGGTTGGAACGCGACGATCGACTGCGACCTTGGCAGCTCGACTTCGCCGGCCCTCGCCGATTCGACGGGCACGGCCACGTTCCCGGCCAACGACCCGAACCTCGGCTTCACCGCGTTCAAGGGTGACAGCCCGCAGGACGAGTTCAACTGCTTGTCGCCGAACCAGCTCTCCCCGGCGAACAGCCTTCCCGACTTCCGCAACTGCAAGGTTCGCATCTCGACGAACAACACGGTGGCGACGGCCGACCAGGTCTTCTTCAACATCGTGCTTCCCGACGCGCCGGCGCCGACTGCGCACTGCTCGCTGGGCACAGGACTCGCAACGGTGAAGACGGCGGCTGCGGGCGTCGGGCTCACCGATCAGACACAGGACGTTGCCATCGGCTCCAAGTTGCTCAAGTCCGGCACGACCATCCTGGGCGGTACGTGCACGGGCCTGGTCGACAGCCACTACGCAGGTGCCGGCCTGGCCGCCGGCGCGGCGGCGGTGACCAAGGGCACGCTGCACGAGACATCCGTTGCGCTCAAGCTGACGGGCGCGGCGTCGTGTGTCTTCAACGCACCGGGCGCGGGCGCCGACGGTTCTTCGGCCAACGCCTATCCGTTGAGTGGTGCGCTCCAGATTCAGTTCTCGGAGCTCGGCACCGGCGGTGCTACGTACAAGCTTGCGGCCGAGGTTGCGGTTCGCCACGACCTCAGTTCGAGTGACCTCTACGACTTCAAGGGTGTCGTGACCAAGGGTCTCAGTGTCGGTGCCACGGTTTCCGGTACCGCCTACCTCGACCCGGTCTCGAAGTTCGGCGGCACGCCGATCTCGATCACGTCGAACGCCGGCCCGGTTCCGTCGCCGCTTCCCGCGGTGTACACCGGATACGGACTCGACACGGTGAGCGGTAACCCCGCGGGTTGCAACGACGGGATCGCGGGCAACACCTCGAGCCCCGCCAAGGTGATCCCAGCCGTCGGTCGTACCGACACCGCCACTGTCACCTTGGGTTCGTCGAACGTCGCCGACACGGCGATCACGGCGGCCGACCTGCACAAGCCGGTCTCGGGCACGGGCATCCCGACGGGTTCGTTCGTCGGTACCGTCACCCCGGGTGTCGGGTTCGCCTTGTCGAGCTCGATCACGAGCACGGTACCGGTGACCGCGACCAAGGCGGGTACGTCGGTGAAGGTCACGAACATTGCCTTCAACATCAAGGCGGCGACGGGAATCGTCACCTACCAGATCGGCGACGGCGCTTCGCCGCTGCTCGGTAGCACCGCCACCGGATTGACGCTTTCGTTCTAACGTCTTCCCCGAGACGAGCGAGCGCGGATGGACCGGCCTTCGGGCCGGTCCATCCGTGTTTCGCGTCCGGACACCTTTAGTGAATGCGATCCGAAGTCGTCGCGAACAACGTTCACAAAGGTCGCAGTACGGCCCCGCGTGCTCGATGATCCCTACAGATCGAATCGCCGCTCGAGCCCACCAGAGGAGCCGGCCATGCGCCGAATGTCGCGTCGAGTAACTGTTGTGCTGTTGGCGAGTCTTCTCGTCGTCGTGAGCGCGGGCGTCGCGTTCGCGGCGACGATCACGTCGCCGACCGGGAGCCCGTTCGTCGTCCCGAGCGACGGAAACGGAAACCCGGTTGCCTTCACCGTCGTTGCGAGCGGGTTCTCCCCCGGTCAGCTCGTCTTCATCGACCAATGTGACGGCGTCGCGCCGACGGCGCCCGGTTGGTCGGCGGTGGGCAACTGCGACATCTCGCAGACCACGGCCGCGGCGATCGCGAACGCCAGCGGCGTCGCGACGTTCTCGGCCTCCGACCCGAACCACACGTTCGTGCCGTTCAAGGGTGAGAGCCCGTCGTCGCTGTTCAACTGCTTGTCGCCCAACGACCCGCCGTTGAACCCCGAGAACGACCTCACCGACTTCCGGAACTGCAAGATCAAGGTGTCGTCGAACAACAACGCTTCGACTGGCGACCAGACGTTCCTCAATATCCAGTTGCCGGACACGCCGGCCGCGACGACGACCACCACGTCGACGACATCGACCACGTCGACCTCCACCACGACGAGCACGACCTCGACGACCACGACCGTTCCCGCCACGACCACGACCACCACCGTGCCCGACGGCGGCGGTACGACAGCCGGATCGTGCGCGGGCGGCCAGCTCATCGCCAAGGCAGTCGGAACCGACCCTGCGAATCCCGGTCTCACCGACCAGACGCACCGCGTCACGCTCTCCGCGGGCCTGGCGACCGACCTCGCCACCAAGGGCAAGATCGCGGGGACGTGCACCGGCCTCGTGGTTCCGGCCGACAATGCCGGTGGCGCGGCTCCGGCCACGCTGCACCCCAAGGCGATTGCGCTGAAGCTCTCGGGCATCGGTTCGTGCGCATCGACTCCGGCGGCGCGGACTGCCGACGGCTCCAAGGCCCAGGCGTTCGCGTTGACCGGCAAAGCGACGATCACGATGACCGAGCTCGACTCGCTCGGTAAGTCGTTCCAAGTCCAGGCGTACGTGACGTCGAAGGGCTTCGCACCCGGTACCACCGACGTGCTCGAGCTCTCCGGTGTCGTGGTCAAGGGCCCCGACCTCGGTGCGACCGTGAGCGGGAAGCTCTACCTCGACCCGGTCACCAAGATCACGCCGGCGCCGAAGATCAAGACGGGCAACGGCTACGCGTTCGACTCGACGAACCTGACCCACTGCGGTGACGCCACTGCGAACAACACGACGGTCGCGCTCGCGCAGATGGGTGACGGAACGTCGTTGGCGAACACTGCCGGCGCCACGGGCCTGACGTTCTCGTACCCGGCGGCCACCGCCGCGGCGACGACGCCGGCCTGTTCCGGCGGCCAGCTCCTCGCCAAGGCGACGGGCACCGACCCGGCGAACCTCGGTCTGACCGACCAGTCGCACCGAGTCACGCTCTCGGCGGGACTGCTCGCCAACCTCGCGACGAAGGCGAAGATCGGCGGTACGTGCAGCGGTCTCATCGAGCCGGCGGACAACGCCGGTGGCGGAGTCCCCGCAACGTTGCACCCGAAGACGATCTCCCTGAAGGTGTCGGGTATCGGTTCGTGCGCATCGACCACCGCGGCCAAGACGGCCGACGCGGCCTCGGCGAGCGGTTTCGCTCTGAGCGGCAAGGTGTCGATCACGATGACCGAGCTCGACTCGCTGGGCAAGGCGTTCCAGGTCCAGGCGTACGTCACCGTCAAGGGCTACACGCCCGGGACCACCGACCAGCTCGACTTCACCGGCTTGGTGATCAAGGGCCCCGACCTCGGTGCGACCGTGAGCGGGAAGCTCTACCTCGACCCGGTCACCAAGATCACGCCGACCCCGCACTCGGGCAACGGCTACACGTTCGACTCGACCGGGCTGGCGCACTGCGGCGACGCAACTGCGAACAACGCCTCGGTTGCGCTTGCCCAGATGGGCGACGGAACGTCGTTGGCCAACGTGACTGGCGCGTCGGGCCTTTCCTTCAGCTACCCGTCGGCCTCATAACCGCCATCCGTCGACGGACGACAACGAGTCGGGCCCGCCCTTTCGGGGCGGGCCCGCTCGCGTTCACGACGTGGATATATCGGTGTGGATCTGTCGGTCAGAGTTTGGCGAGTGCGGCTTCGTACTCGGCCTTGTCGCGCGGCGTACCGAGGTTCGGCGATTCGAACACGTCGACGATCATGCCCTGCTTGTCGATGACGAACGTGGCGCGATTCGCGCAGCCCAGCTGCTCGTTGAAGACCTCGTACGCGCGGGCCACCGCGCCGTGCGGCCAGAAGTCGCTGAGTACCGGGAACGTGAAGCCCTGCTGTTCGGCCCAGATCTTCTGCGAGTGCCGGGAGTCGCACGAGATGGCGAGCACCTGCGCGCTCGGCGCTCTCGTATTCGGAGAGGTCGTCGCGGAGCGAACACAGCTCGCCCTGGCAGACACCCGTGAACGTGAACGGGTAGAAGACGAGCACCACATTCTGATTCCCGCGGAACGACGAGAGGGCCACGTCGTTGCCGTCTTGATCCTTCAGCGTGAACTCGGGGGCTTCGGTTCCGGTGGCCAGCGACATCTCTGCGGTTCCTTTTCGTCGGGGAAAGGGAGTCTACGAATGGTCACCGGCTCGCTACTCACCGAACACGTCTCGGACACGTCGGCTCGGTACGTTCTGCCTCGCGAGACGTTCCCGGCCCGGACGACGAACCAGGGGCCGCAGTTCGGGTCGGGGACTTCCGCAAGCTGACGGCGGGCGTGCCTGACGGCTGCGTGAATGTCAGTCGGGCGGCGGCGGAATGTACCGGGCGCTCGTGACGTCGCCGGTCGCGTCGGTGTCGAGCGCCCAGGTCGAGCCTTTCGGCCACTGCGGCGCAGCGCCGACATCGACCCCGTGCACGGCGTAGTGCTGCAACAACATCGGGATGACATCGCCGTGCGTGCAGAACACCGCTCCGTGCTCGGCGTGCTTGCCCACGAGCGCGAGCGCTTCGTCGAGCGTTGCGCCTTCGGCGAGCGCGTCGACGGGTTCGATCGCGATGCCGAGCGCTCGCCGGAGAGCGGCACGACCGTCTCCATGCAGCGCACGTACGGGCTCGACAGCAGCCGATCGAACTGCGCGTCGGCGAGCACCTCGAGGAGACCGCGGGCCTGCAGGTGACCGCGACCCGACAGCGGGCGCAGCAGGTCGTCGCCCTCCCACACGTTGCGTTCCCCCGCCTTGGCGTGGCGAAGGAGGTAGATGGTCACGCGGGTCCTCCGGACGGTGCGGCGTCGACCGTCGCGACCAAGCGGCGGTCGTGTTCGTACGACAGAAGTGTCGCGGCTTCGGCGGCCGTAATCCAACGCGTCTCGTCGACCTCGTCGTTCGGCTCAAACGGCGTGTCGGTCACCGGCGTCATGCGCCAGTAATGCACGATCTTGGCCCGGCCGTGGCGGTCGACGTATTCGGCCGGTCGGGAGCGGCTCGCCGAGCTCACCTCGAGGCCGGTCTCCTCGTCGAGCTCGCGCCGGGCCGCGGCCTCGGGCGACTCGCCCGGTTCGAGCTTGCCTTTGGGCAGGCTCCAGTCGTCGTAGCGCGGGCGATGGACCACGAGGAATCTCGAGGGCGCCATCGGTCGAGGGCCGCGCGAGCACCCCGCCCGCGGCTTGCACGGTCTCGGCGCCGGTGGGCTTGCGGGGCGAGGACGGACTCACAGCCAGCCGCGCACACGTTTCGTGTCGACGCGCCGCCACACCTCGGGGAAGGCGGCGCGGGCCGCGGCCGCGGCTTCGCTGTTCGATCTGCGCGAGCATCCCGATCGCGTATGCCTCGCGCCGGCGAACACTCGTGCGCGGTCTTGGTGAGCCACGCCACGGCCACGACCGCGTCGTGGTGTTCACCGAGCACGTCTTGGATCGTCGCCATCGCGCGTGCCGAGCCGCCGCGCGCGCTTGCCCGAACGCGGGCTCGCACGCGTCGGCCGCGTACCGGCACTGCTTGGCGCGGACGCCGGACGGCGTGGAGCGTCTCGTCGGCGGGGTTTCGGCCCGAGTCGCGCACCGTCGTGCGCAGCGCTTCCAGCGTCCGCGCACGACCATCGGTCGACACGTCGGCCGCGACGACGCGGTGTCGCGCCGCGGAACGGTCAAGGGTCGCGCCGCGGCGGCCGCGAGCTTGTCGCGAACTTGGGCGTAGCGGCTTTCGTCGAGCATGCGCGATGAGATCGGCCTTGGCCGCGGCGCGGTCGGCGTCGAGGCGGCGGATGACGCGGCGCGCGGCTTCGGCTTCGGGCGGCGGGAGGCGCGTCGGCGTGTTCGCGCAGCCGGTCGCGCTGCACCTCGATGTCGCGCACCGACGCCGAGCTCGGAGCCCAGCCAGCGCAGATCGGCGCGCAGGTCGTTCGGCCCAGTGCGCGGTCGAGGAATTTCGAAGCGTGCGCGAGATCGGAGCGCAGCCGGCGGGTTGCGACGCGCGCCTGGTGGACCGACTCGGGATCGTCGCCGGCGCGCAGGTCGGCCTCGTGCGCGACGAGCCGTTCGTACGACTGACGGATCGCGCGGCGCACGACCTCGGAGACGGTGATCTCTCGATCGCCATGACGTCAGGCGTCGGGCGCGCGGACCTTGGCGCGCGCCATCGCCAGCTCCTGGAAGCGCACCTGCGACTCGATGCCCGCGACCGTGTCGCACCTTGCGCCACGTGCCGTCGTGCTCGAGCGTCCACGCCAGCACGTCGTCGGCGAAGTTGATCGCGAGGATCTCGTCGAGCCGGGCGCGCATCCGCGGGTCGGTGATGCGCAGCATGGCCTCGACGCGCCGGTCGAGGTTGCGGGGCATGAGGTCGGCCGAGCCGATGACGTATTCGGCGTCGTCGTCGCCGGGCCGTGCCGAAACGGATGATGCGCGAGTGCTCGAGGTAGCGCCCGACGATCGAGCGCACCGTGATGTTCTCGGAGAGACCGGGCACGCCCGCGCGCAGGCAGCAGATGCTGCGCACGATGAGATCGATCTCGCGCGCCCGCGGCCGACGCCGCGTAGAGCTCGTCGATCATCTCGGAGTCGACGAGCGCGTTGATCTTCATCGTGATCTCGCCGTCGGGATGGGCCTGGCCGCGGATGAGCTCGCGCAGCTCGTCGCGCAGGTGCATCGGCGCGACGAGCAGGCGGCGGTACTCGCCCGGGCGGCTGTAGCCGGTGAGGTGGTTGAACAGCTCCGAGAGGTCGGAGCCGAGATCGGGATCGCTCGACAACACGCCGAGGTCTTCGTACGTGGTCGCGGTCTTCGGGTTGTAGTTGCCGGTACCGAAGTGGCAGTAGCGCCGGATGCCGTCGGCCTCTTGGCGCACGACGAGCAGCACCTTGGCGTGCGTCTTCAGGCCGACGAGCCCGTAGACCACGTGCGCGCCCGCCTGCTCCAGCATGCGGGCCCGTTCGATGTTCGCCTGCTCGTCGAAGCGCGCCTTCAGCTCGACGAGCGCCACGACCTGCTTGCCCGCTTCGGCCGCCTTCACGAGCGACGCGACGATGCCGGCCTCGTCGCCGCCGGTGCGGTACAGCGCCTGCTTGATCGCGAGCACGCGAGTCGTCGCTCGCGGCCTGTTCGACGAACGCTTCGACCGAGTTCGCGAACGAGTCGTACGGGTGGTGCAACAAGCACGTCGCCGCTGCGCATCGCCCAGAACACGTCGCTGTCCTTGCCGCCCGCGAGCGGCGGCGGGTTCTGCGGCGTGTACGTGCGGATACTTCAGCTCGGGCCGGCGCAGGCTGTAGAGGTCCCAGAGCCCGCTCAGGTCGAGCGGCGCGTCGACCTGGTACACGTCGTTCGGGCCGAGCTCGAGCTCGCGGCACAACAGCGCGAGCACTTCGGGCGTGATGTTCGTGTCGACCTCGAGCCGAACCGCGAGACCGAACTTCGTGCGTTGCCGCAGCGACATCTCCATCGCGGCGAGAAGGTCTTCGGACTCGTCGCTGAGCTCGATGTCGGCGTCGCGCGTGACCCGGAACGGATGCTGCGCGAGCACCTCCATGCCGGGGAACAGCGCGTCGAGGTGCGCGGCGATGACCTGCTCGAGCGGCACGTAGCGCGCGCTGTCGGGCACGCTCGACGAAGCGGGGGAGCAGCGGCGGGACCTTGACCCGGGCGAACCGCTCTTCGCCGCTGGCGCGGTCGCGCACGACGACCGCGAGGTTGAGCGACAGGTTCGAGATGTACGGGAACGGGTGCGCGGGGTCGACCGCGAGCGGAGTGAGCACCGGGAAGATGCGATCCTCGAAGCACGCGGGTGAGCTGCGTCCTGCGCGTCGGCGTCGAGCTCGTCCCACGCCGTGAACGCGACCCCGGCTTCCTGCAGCGCGGGCGCGATCTCCTTGGTGAACGCGGTCGGCCTGGCGGGCGACGAGCTCCTCGACCCGGGCGCGGATCGCGCGGAGCTGTTCGACCTGGTCGAGGCCGTCGGGCGAGGTCGAGCGCACGCCCGACCGCGAGCTGTTCCTTGAGGCCGGCGACGCGCACCTGGAAGAACTCGTCGACGTTGCCGCTGAAGATCGCGAGGAACTTCGCCCGTTCGAGCAGCGGGACCGTCGGATCTTCGGCGAGCGCGAGCACCCGCGCCTGGAACTCGAGCATCGAGAGTTCCCGGTTGAGGTACCGGGCGCCTTCCGGCGGGTGCTGGAATCCGGCGGGCTCATGGGTCAATCGTAGGGTCGTCCTGGCCCGGCTGCTTCCGGACTGGCGCGCACCCGGCCGCGCCGTGTGAGCGGTCGCGACGGTGATCGACCGGAAAGGGCGTTGGGACGGGCGTCGTACGATGGCGGACTACGGAAACGCGCACCCACCTCGAGTCGACGACGTTCACGCCGTTCGCCCGGCTCGCGCTCGCCCACGCGGTCGGGATGGCCGGCGACGTCTTCGTGACGGTGTCGCTCGCGGGCTCGCTGTTCTTCGACGTCGGGGTCGGGCGCGGCCCGCCCGAAGGTGCTCCTCTATCTCCTCTTCACGATGGCGCCGTTCGCGGTGGTGGCGCCCGTCCTCGGGCCGTTTCTCGACCGGACCACGCGGCGGCCGCCGGCTGATGGTCGCGGCGCGCCATGGGCGGGCGGGCGATCTTGTGCCTGCTGATGGCGAACAAGATCAACAGCCCGCTGCTGTATCCGCTCGCGTTCGGCACGCTGGTGCTGTCGAAGGGCCAGTCGATCGCGAAGAGCTCGCTCGTGCCCGCGGTCGTCGACTCGCACGACGAGCTGGTGCTCGCCAACTCGCGGCTCGACGATCATCTCGGTGCTGGGGGCGACGGTCGCCGCGCCGATCGCGGCGGTCGATCCTCAAGACCGCTCGGCGGCGCCGTGGGTGCTGCGGGCGGGTGCGGTCGTCTTCGTGTTCGGCACGCTTGTGCGCGTTCGGGATCCCGCGCGCCAAGCAGGCGGCCGCGGCGGAGACGGTCGACGAGCGCGAGGCGCTGCACGCGCGCAGCATCGTCACCGCGGGCACGGCGATGGGTCTGTTGCGCGGCGTCGTCGGCTTCTTCACGTTCTTCGCCGCGTTCGCGCTGAAGCGATCGCACGAACCGGCGTGGGTCTTCGGCCTGGTGCTCATCGGCGAGCGCGGTCGGCAACGGCGCTCGGCACGATCATCGCGCCGTTCCTCCGCAAGAAGGTGCGACGAGGAATGGATGCTCGCGGGCGCGTTGCTCGTGCCCGCGCTGCCGCTTGTGCTCGCGGCGCGCGACTACGGACGCGTGTCGCTCGTGTTCGCGGCCGCGACGGTCGCGGCCGCGACCGCGTGCGGGCGGGTCGCGTTCGACAGCCTGTTGCAACGCGACGGCGCGGAGGCGGTGCGGGGCCGGGCCTTCGCGCGGTTCGAGACGCGCTTCCAGCTGGTCTGGGTCGCGGGTGGCGTCGGCGCGGTCATGTTCCCCGGCGGCGGCCGGGGCGGGATCTTCGTGGTCGCGGTGGTGCTCTTGTTCGGCGGCCTCTCCTACGTCGGCGAGTTCCGGCGGGCCGCCGGCCCGAAATGCGCAGCCGCTCCGTCCCGCCATCGGGCTAGAACGAGCGGATGCCTTTCGAGATCCGCGCCGATCGAGTCCGGACGAGGTCGACGCAGCTCCTCGTCGCCGACCAGCGCGGCTTCGGCGGGCGCGCCGCCGCGCCCGACTGCCGTCGCGAGCTGGGCGACCGGCGAGCTCGACCGCACGCGCGTCGCGTTCGAGTCGGGCGAGATCGTCGGCGTCTCGCGCACCTATTCGTTCGAGCTCACGATGCCGGGCGGCGCGTTGCTGCCCGCGGCCGCGGTCTCGTGGGTCTCGGTGCTGCCGACGCATCGCCGGCGCGGCGTGCTGACGCAGATGATGGCGGCGATGCACGACGACGCGCGTCGAACGCGACGAGCCCGCCGCGATCCTCACCGCGTCCGAGAGCTCGATCTACGGCCGCTTCGGCTACGGCGTCGCCGCCTGGCGTCTCGGCATCACCGCGCGAGCGGGCGCGCATCGCGTTCGCGCACGGCCGACGCCGACGACGGCCGCATGCGCATCGTCGACGCGCGACGAAGCGCGAGCGTGTGCTGCCCGCAGATCTACGAGCGCACGCGCCGCGTGCGCGCGGGCATGGTGACGTCGCCCCGAGTTCTGGTGGGCGCAGGTGTTCTGGGACTTCATGGTGCGCCGAGTCGAAGGCGAACTTCGTCGCGATCCACACCGACGCGCGAGGGCACGACGACGGCTATGTGGTGTACGAGGATCACCGGCGAGTGGCGACGGCGGGCTGCCCGACCGTCGAGTTGTCGATCATCGACATGCAGGCCGAGTCGCCGGCGACGTGGATCGCGCTGTGGCGGTACGTGTTCGGCGTCGATCTCATCGGCACCGTCGTCGACATCGAATCCTGCCCGACCGACGATCCGTTGCGGCACGTCGTCGATCGACAGCCGCCGCGTGCGCGTCGACTACGTGCAACGACCACCTGTGGCTCGCGCCGCTCGACCCGCGTCGCGGTCCTCGCGGCGCGCACCTACGCGGTGCCGGGTCGCGTCGTGATCGAGATGCACGCGCCCGACGGCACGACCACGACGGTCGCGGTCGAATCGACGGAGCCGACGGAACGAGTGCCTCGGCCACGACCGAGGCGCCCGACCTCGTCTGCGACTCGCGCGGTGCTCGGGATGTGCGCGCTCGGCGGCAACCGCTGGAGCGAGCTCGCGGCCGCCGGGCTCGGGTCGAGGTACGGCGCCCCGAGGCGCTCGCAGCTCGCCGACGCGATGTTCCTCGCCACGCCCGCGCCCGCGCTCCTGTCGTTACTTCTAGCCGCTCTAGCTCCAGCCGGAGCCGGCGCCCGCGACCATGCCGAACGGGCCGCTCGGCCAGCGGAAGCAGTCGGTCATCAGCTGGTCGACCTCGGCGCGGGTCGCGATGCCCTCGTCGACGACGCGTTGCGCCTCGCGCACCATCGCGAAGTACACGCGGTTCGCGACGAAGCCCCACTCCATCGGGTTGTCCTTCACCACGACCGGGTGCTTGCCGCACCGCGTCGCGGCGCGTCGACGACCGTCGCGATCGTCGCGTGCGCTCGTCTCGCGGCGTCACGACGATCTCGGCGAGCTTCATGACCGGCGCGGGCGACGCCCAGTGCCAGCCGATGACGCGGTCGGGCCGGTCGGTCGCCGCCGCGAGCGCGGCGATCGGCAACCCCGACGTGTTCGACGCGAGGATCGTCTCCGGCGGCGCGACGCGGTCGAGGTCGCGGAACACGCGCACCTTGACGTCGAGCCGCTCGGGTACGGCTTCGATCACGAGATCGGTCGGCCGCGGCTTCGTCGAACGCGGAGCTGAACGTGATGCGCGCGAGCGCGGCGTCGGCTTCGGCGCGTGTCGACTTGCTCCGCGTCGACCGCGCCGTCGAGACCGAAGCGACCGGTCGTCACGTGCGTGCGCGCGTCGTCGAGCGCGGCGGGCGCGATGTCGTAACAGACGACCTCGTCGCCCGCGAGCGCGCACACCTGCGCGATACCGCCGCCCATCACGCCCGCGCCGAGAACCCCGATCTTCACTGCGTCGGCTTGGTATCGGGTCAGTCGTCGGGCAGATCGATGCGGGCGAGCCAGAGGCCGGGCGCGACCAGCTCGGCCGCGGTCGGCACCATCGATTCGTCCGACCAGAGCCGGTTGAGCTGATCGAGCGCAGCCGTCGCTGCGTTCGATCGACGCCGCGGCAGAACGCGACGCCGGCTTCGTAGTGGCCACGATCGAGCTCGAGGCCGAGCAGGCGGTCGACGAAACCGGTCGCGTCGCCGCGCTCGAGGCGGTGCCGGCGCAGCGCCTCGTCGAGGCGGCTCGTGCGCGGTGACCATCCGCGTCGCCGATCGATTCGACGACGACATCGGTGTAGCCCTCGAGCACCGAGACGAAGCGTTGCAGGTCGGCGAGCAGCGGCGCCTGGCGTTCGGTGCGCATCGCGCCGAGCAGCACGTCGGGATCCGAGAGGCCTGCGAGCGCCTCCATCGACGACGGGATCGGACGGGTCGAAGTCGCCGAGCTGCTCCTCCATCGCGTCGGGCTGCACCTCGTACGCCGCCGACGTACTCCGACGCGCAGCGCACGAGCCGTTCGCGCACCCACGGCACCGAGCGTTGCGCGCCGTGCACGACTTCGCGCAGCGCGAGCGCGTAGCGCAGCTCGTCGACGCGGCAACGACCATTCTTCGGCGAACGCGTCGACGTTGTGCGCGATGAACAGCAGCGTGGGCGGCCCGTCGAGCGGGAGCGGAAGGTCGTACTGGCCGAGCGCGCGGTGCGACAGCAGCCCGATCATCGAACCGGCCCAGCCGCCGAGCAGCAGCGGCATGATCATCGGCGAACAACATGTCGGGGAGAACATGGCCGCCGGCGTCGGGTGATGGCATCCGACTCGGGCTCGGCGGCGCCGGCGTCGGTGCGGCCGAGCGCCGCCGCGAGCGCGCCGAGCACCGGTTCGAGCCCGGTGAGCGTGACGCTCGACCAGGTCGTCGCGGTCGACGTTGCGCGCCGGCACCGTCAGCGCGGCCGAGATGCCGGTGGCCTCGCTGACCATCAGTTGCACGGCGCGGACCACGTCTTCGAACGCCGCGCGGCGTCGGGCGTCGATCGGCGAGCCTCGGCGGCGGCTGGCCGGTCTCGGCGTCGACGTTCGCGATCGACTCCGCGGTCTCGCGCGCGACTTCCATGTTGACCGGGCCCGGGCGACTGCAGCATCCGCATGATCTTGGCGATCGAGATCGCAGGATCGCCGAACGGGTTGACGGGTTGGAAGCCCGTCCCCCATTTGGGGAACGTCGCTCACTACGCCAGTCTATGGAGCATGGCCGACGAAATCGTCGTCGCGGTGACGGGCGTCTCGGGCTTCCTCGGGCAGCGGCTCCTGCCGCTGCTCGACGCCAGCCCGCACGTCGATCGGATCGTCGGTCTCGACGTCCGCGACCCGGCGCGTCGGGCCCGCAAGCTCGAATTCCACCGGGTCGACGTGCTCGGCACCGACCTCGCGCCGTACCTGCGCGACGTCTCGGCGATCGTCCATCTCGCCGCGGTCCTCGGACCGTTGCCCGACGACGCGCTGTTCACGCGCGTCAACGTCGACGGCACGCGCCGCGTGCTCGAGGCCGCGACCGCGTCGGGCGTGAAGAAGATCGTGCGCCCGTCGAGCACCGCGGTGTACGGCGCGTGGGCCAACAACCCGGTGCCGATCACCGAGGACGCGCCGCTGCGGCCGAGTCCGGCGTATCTCCCGCGATCGTCGACGGTGAATGCGAACGTCTGCTCGCGGAGTGGGCCGGCGCGGCGCCGGGTCGTGTCGCGACCCGGCTGCGCATCGCGCCCGATCGTCGGTGCTGGCGCGCGTTCGTTGTTGACCGAAGTCGCGACCGGCCGCGCGCCGGTGCGCGTCCGCGGCGCGACCCCGCCGGTGCAGGTCGTGCACGTCGACGACGCCGCGGCCGCGCTCGAGTTGAGCACCGCGGTCGATCTCGACGGTGCGTACAACGTCGCCGCCGACGGTTGGCTCGCGCTACGAGGAAGCGGGCGCGCTGCTCGCCGGCGCGGCGCATGCCCGCGTTACCCGTCGCGGTCGCGACGCGCACGCTCGACGCTGAGCTGGGCGACCGGGTCTCGGCGACGCGCCGCCCGCGCTCGTGCCGTATCTGATGCATCCGTGGGTGGTCGCGAACGACCGGCTCAAGCACGCGGGTTGGAAGCCGCAGCACTCGAACGACGAAGCGCTGCTGCTCGCGACCGGCGCGCCCGATCGCAGTCTGGTGCCGTGGCTCGCGGGCGCCGGCGCGGTCACCGCCGGCGTCGGCGCTCGGCACGTGGTGGCTGACCCGCCGTCACGGATCACGCCGCGCTGAACGCCGGCGCGCGCTGGAACGACGCGGTCTACGTCGCGGCGTCGCGTGCTTGGCGTACCAGGTGTCCCACTCGGGCGTGAAGTACTCGAGCCGGACCTTCTTGTATTCCTTGATCGACCACAGCAGGCAGTACTCGTCGACGCCGGTCTCGGTGCGGATCGCGTCGATCGTCGCTTCGCAGTCGCGCGCGCTGCGGCCGTGCACCATCGTGAACACGCTGTAGGGCCAGTCGTCGTAGGTCGGGCGGCGGTAGCAGTGCGACACCGCCGCGAAGCCGGCCATCTGCGGGCCGATCTCGGCGAGGCGTGTCGTCGGGCACGGCCCACACGCCCATCGCGTTCGCCTTGAACCCGGCGCTGCGGTGGTTCATGACCGCGGCGAAGCGGCGCATCAGCTTGCGCTCCTTGAGTGAGCGCAGCACGTCGAGCACGTCGTCCTCGGTCGTGCGACCGATCGGCCGATCTGCTCGCGCGTACACGTCGAACGGACGCTCGACGTTGGCGAGGTCGTGTTGCACCACGCGGATCGTCGCGAGCTCGAGGTCGGAGAGGTCGGGCGCCGGCATCTCGGCCTTGCGCTCGGGCCGCTCGTGCTCGAGCACTTCGACCTTGGCGTTGGCCGCGGTCTGGCCGGTCATGTCGAGCTTCACGCCGATCTTGTACAGCGTGATCGTCGGCAACGTGCGCGTGACGAGCGAACCCGACTCGCGGTGCAGCACGTCGATGTGCTCGGCGAGCGAGTCGCCGGGCGGGACCGCGACCGTGTACCAGAGGTTGTAATCGTGGTTGCGCTTGTAGTTGTGGCTCACGCCGGGGTGCTCGCTGATCACCGCGGCGGCTTCGTCGATGTGGTCGGGATCGACCTTGGCCGCGATGAGCGCGGAGGAGTAGCCGAGGGCGCGGGTGTCGAAGATCGCGGAGAGCTGGCGCAGCACGCCGGACTCCTTCACCTTGGCGACGCGCGCCCGAACCGTCGGCTCGTCGACGCCGAGACGCTCGGCGAGAACGGCGAACGGGCGGGCGTCGAGCGGGAAGTCCCACTGGACGGCGTTCAGCAACTCGCGATCGAGATCGTCCAACCCGTTGTCGTCAGCTTCCGTCACTCGAACCGGCTCCTCGTCTCGCGGACGCCGACCATGCTCGCGCGTCGGGTCCGGCGGCCGGGCGACTCAGCCGGGCGATCAGCCGTGAGTCAGCCGGAGTGGCGCCGAGCTGGACCCGCACCGCGACGGCCGCTTGCCCCGGCGCAGGCTCCATCACAACGGTGTGGCCCGGATCGAAGCTCCGGACGAGCGCGGTCACGTCGGCGATCGACTCGACGGCGCGGCCGTTGATCGACTGCGACCAGATCGTCGACGTGCACGCCCGCGCGCGCGGCCGGGGCGTTGTCGGCCATGTCGACGATCATCGGCCCGAGCGGGGTGTCGACCCCGTCGACCCCGAGCGTTCCGTGCTGCGCGACTCCGGTCGCGTCGAGCTGTCGTGCGACCGCGACGGCGACGTCGATCGAGACCGCGTAGGTGGTCGCGCTGCCGTTCACGTGGCCGAGGACGATGCCGGCGACCGACGCCGGCCGAGTCGACGAGCGCGCCGCCGACCGTCGCCGCGTTGCTCGCGGCGTCGGTCTCCGAGAGGCCGCTGGTGCGTCGGGCCGAGGTCGCTCGACGACCATCGCGTCGTTCGACGAGGCCATGCCGCCGCTCATCCACGGCGACTTCGCGGCCGCGGCTCGGCGCGCCGAGCAGCCACACCGTCGCGCCCGTCGGCGGCGCGTGGTCGGCGAGGGGCGCGGCCGGAACGTTCTGCGCCGTCCTCCAGATCGAGGAGTACGAGGTCGGTGACCCGGTCGCGGCCTGCGACCCGCGCGGTGTGCTGGCGACCGTCCGAAGTCACGACCTTGACGGTGGTCGCGGTGCCGACGACCCGCGTGCTCGTCAGCAACTGGCGCGCCGTGGCGGACGCAGACGCCCGAGCCGCGGCGGGTTCCCTGCGCGTCGGTCGCGACGCACCGTGACGACCGACGGGCTGAGGCGGCTCAGCGTGTCGGCGACGCTCGGTGCCCGGGTGGTGGTGACGTCGTCGGGCGGAGCGGCGCCGCGGCGGTCGTCGTGGATCGGTCGAACGATCCGGTCACCGCCAGGACGGCGACGGTGAGCAGTGCGCCCGCCGCGCCGGCGAGCAACGGCGCGAGCCAGGCCAGGCGGCTGACGGCTCGAGCTCGACCCGGGCGACCCGGGCGGCTCGGTCGGCGCGAACGCGGCCCCGAGCATCGAGAGCTCGGTGGGGTGCAGCCACACCCGGTCGAGCGGGTCGGGGAGCGGCCGCGACGGCGACTCGTCGTCGGCTCGTCTCCGGCTCGTCGTCCGTGCCCTCGTGGTGCTCGTCGCGGGGCTCGTCGTCGTGGCGGTTGCCTGGCCCCATCGCCGAGCGAGTGTACCGACGCTGCTGTCGGCCGTCGCGTCGACCGCGGGCAGGCGTGCGACCAGGGTCGTTCCGTAGACTCGTCGCCGTGCCCCGGCCCATCCCCGACGCGCGCGACTGGGTCGCGCTCACCGACGAACCCCTGCCGGCCGCGGCCGCGGAGTGGGCGACGGTCCCGACGCGGGCGCGGTCGTCACCTTCGCCGGGGTCGTGCGCGATCACGCCGAGGGCCGCCCCGGTGTCGTGGCGATGACGTACGAGGCCTACGAGGTCCGGCCCGCAGGCCTGACGACATCGTCGCCGAGATGCGCGACGCTGGCCCGACGTCGCACGGATCGCGCTCCTGCACCGCGTCGGCGAGCTGCGCTCTCCGAGACGTCGTGTCGTCGTCGTCTCGGCGCCGCATCGCGGGCCGCGTTCGAGGCGGCCGAGTTCGCGATCGACACGCTGAAGGAGCCGCGCCGATCTGGAAGCAGGAACACTGGTCGGGCGGCTCCGACTGGGCGGTCGAACAGCACGATCCGCACCCGGCGTCCGTCGCACGTCCGGCATCGGAGCGCTGAGTGGCCTTCCTGTTGATCGCCGTCGTCGGCAGCATCGTCGGGATCTACGATCGTGCTGCTTGCGCAACCGGCGTCCGAACTCGATGGAGCACAGCATCGACGAGTTCGAGCGCAACCTGCGGGCGCTCGCGCCCGAAACGCCGTCGCGCCGCCAGCGCCGGTCGGAGTGAGAGGCGAGCTCGCGCTGCCGCGCGACCTCGCGATCGACCTCGGCACCGCCAACACCCTCGTCTACGCGCGCGGCAACGGCATCATCCTCAACGAGCCCACCGTCATCGCGCTGAACAGTCGTACGCAGGACGTGCTCGCGATGGGGCACGAAGCGTGGCAGATGATCGGCCGCACGCCCGGCTACATCGTCGCGGTCCGGCCGCTGCGCGGCGGCGCGATCACCGACTTCGACATCACGCAGCGCATGATCCGGCTGCTGTTCCAGCGCGCGGGCGTCAACCGCATGTCGCGCGCGCGCGTGCTGATCTGCGTCCCGTCGGCGATCACGCACGTCGAGAAGCGCGCGGTGCTCGAAGCCGCGCGCCGCGCCGGTTCCGCGCAGACGCATCTGCTCGAACAGCCGATGGCCGCCGCGATCGGCGCCGGGCTGCCGATCCACGAGCCCATGGGCAACATGGTGATCGACATCGGCGGCGGCACGACCGAGATCGCGGTGATCTCGCTCGGCGGCATCGTCGCGCTCGAAGCGCTGCGGGTCGGCTCGTTCGACATGGACGCCGCGATCCAGGCGTACGTGCGGCGCGAGTACGGCATCGCGATCGGTGAGCGCACGGCCGAGGAGATCAAGCTCGCGATCGGCTCGGCGTACGCGGTCGACGACGAGTTCAAGGCCGAGGTGCGCGGGCCGCGACCTCATGTCGGGGCTGCCGAAGACGATCATGCTCGTGCCCGAAGAGGTGCGCGGCGCGATCGAGGAACAGCTCCGCGCGATCTGCGACGCGGTCATCGCGTGCCTGGCGCGCACACCGCCCGAGCTCGCGCAGGATCTCATCCTGAACGGCGTCCACCTCGTCGGCGGCGGCGGCATGTTGCGCGGCCTCGACCGGCGCATCAGCGAGGAGACCGATCTCCCCGTGCACCTCGTCGACGCGCCGCTCGAATGCGTCGTGCTCGGCGCGGGCCGGTGCCTCGAGAGCTTCGACAGCCTCCGCGACCTCTTCATGGAGTAGCCGCAGCCCTCGACTGCGTGATCGGGCTGGTCAGCGGCCATTCGGGGTCGTCGGGGTGATGTGAGGAGGTCCTCGGCGGCCTGGCGGACCTGCCAGTCGGGGTCGCTCGAGCGCGCGACTGCAGACGCGCCTCGACCTCGTCGCCCTCGAACGCGGCGAGCGCGAGCACCGCGCGACGGCGGATCGCGGGCTTGTCGTCGCAGGCCGCGAGGACGGCCGGCAGCGTCGCCGGATCGCCCTGCGCGCCGAGCGCGGCGACCGCCGCCTCGCGCACGAGCGGATCGGCGTGCGCTGTCGCGGCGCTCGACCAGCGCGGTGATCGCGGCGCGGCGTCGGGCGCGGGTGTTCGCCGAACGCGTACGCGGCGGCTTCGGCGACCCAGGCGTCGTCGTCGTGCGAGCAGCTCGACGAGCAGCGCACACGGCGCCGACCGACCGAGCTTCGGCGCGACCTCGGCCGCCCGGCGCCGGACCCGCGGCGTCGGGGTCGTGCGCGGCCCGCCGCCAGACCGGCGCGCTCGACCGGCCGGGGCGCGGTTCGGACCAGCGCGGCGATCGCCACGGCCCGGACCCGCGGATCGGGATCGTCGGTCGCACGCCGCTCGAGCTCGACGACGTCGGCTCGACCGCGACCCCCGCGGCCCGCGCAATCGCGTCCACAGCCTCATTCAACTGGTCGCTCGTGCTGCGGCTCGGCCAGCTGCGGCTCCGCGGGATCGGCCGAGCTTCCGCTGCTGCTTCGATTTAACCGGTCGATTCCCTACAGCGACGAGCGGACAAATGCCGATCCTGACCTCACGGAGTCGGACGGCTCGGGCGAAATGTCGCCGGCCATCCGGCAGGAATGCTCTCGCGGTCGGTGTCGAGGACGGGGCGACACCGGCCCTAGCGGAGCGACCTTCATGGGTCGCCGCGCTGCACCGTGCCGAGCGGCTCGCGAGTGTGCCCGGCTCCGCGGCGCTCCATCCCGTGCGGTCGACCGTTTGCCGAGCGGAGCGGCAGCGAGTTCGGCAACTCCGCGCAGCCGCACTTGCCCGAAGCGCGAGCGACCATAGGACGCCTGCCGATGACAGGCGAACATCATGATGCCTACGGCACTGCGCCGGCGATCAAGCGGTGCCGAGCGCGGTGACCGCGATGAGGCCGAAGATGCGCACGAGGGCCCAGGGCCGGCGCCGCGGGCGCCGCCTGGAGCGGGCGCTGGGTCGCCGCGCCTCGGATCGCGGGGGCCGGCGTGGCAATCTGTTGAGCGATGGACACGTCGCAGCTCCTCGGTCTCGCGCGTGTTCCGTCCCCCTTCGGTCGGCGCCCGGCGCTCAGAGCTGAAGCAATGGACACCGAGGAGACGGCGCCCACGGCGCGCCGAACCCGGCCCGAGATCCGGGCGTCGATCCGCCGCCGCGCCGCCCGGAAGCCGGACTTCGTGGCTGCGGCGCATCGGCGTCGGCGCTCGCCGCGCTCCTGGTGCTCGTGATCGTCGCCGGCTTCGTGATCCGCGTGCCGTACACGACGATCGCGCCGGGCGAAGCGTTGTCGTTGCCGCGCCGCGTCACGGTCAAGGGCGCGACTGTCGTACCCCGAACGGCCGCGGCGACATCCGGCTGCTGTTCGTGCGCGAAGCGAATCACGTGAACCTCTGGCAGTACATGCAGCGCCCGGCTCGACTCCGACATCGATCTCGTCAAGGACGCGGCGGTGAACCCCGGCGAGTCTGACGCCGTCGCAGCTGAACGAGCAGGGTCTGCAGGAGATGGCCGACGCGAAGACCGCGGCGACCGACGGTCGCGCTCGCGGCCGCGGGCTACAAGGTGGGCGACGCGCCGGGCCTCGTCGGTCAGCGATCTCGTCTCCCGGGATGCCGGCGATCAAGGTCGTTGCACTGGGGCGACGTGATCCTCTCGGTCGACGGCAAGAAGCGTCGACCGCAGCCGAGCGACCTCAACGCGGCGATCGCCAAGCACAAGGTCGGCGACGAGCTTGCGCTCGGCATCGACCGCGACGGCAAGCCGCTGAACGTGACGCGTGAAGGTCGGCGTGTTCACCGAGCCGCCGGCGTTCAAGGGGCACAAGGGCATCGGTGTCGAGCTGTCGCCGCGCTTCACGTTCCCGGTGAAGGTCAACGTCGACACCACCGACATCGGCGGTCCGTCGGCCGGGCTCGCGATGACGCTCGCGATCCTCGACGATCTCACGCCCGGCAACCTCACCGGCGGTGCGCACGTCGCGGTGACCGGGCACGATCGATCCGACGGCAACGTCGGCGAGATCGGCGGCATCGAGCAGAAGGCGGTCGCCGCCCGCGCCGCGCGGCGTGTCGTTGTTCATCGTGCCGCAGTGCTCGCCCGACGATCCCCGCGCCCGTATCTCGCGGGTTGCAAGGCCGACCTCGCGCGCGGCCGCGAAGCGCGCGGGCAGCAAGATCAAGGTCGATCCCGGTCGTCGACGTTCGCCGCAAGCGCTCGAAGGTGCTGCGCGACAACGGTGGCGATGCCGTGAGGTAGCGACCGACATCGTCGACGACGATCGCCGCATAACACACGCGACGCAGCCGGACATCAGCGCGGAATCGCGGCGAAGAGGCGATTTCTGCGCGACTGCCGATTACCATGCGCGGCAGGCGGACGAACGGCATCCCTCGCGTTTCGGGGGTATGGGGGTTCCGATGAACGAGTCCGACCGGCGGCAACGAGTCATCTCCAGCACTCCGCGGCTTTCGACCGACGAGGTTGCGAACCATTCGTTCGCCAAGGGTGTGCGCGGTTTCAGCGAGACCGAGGTCCGCGCGTTCTTGAAGCGCGTCTCCGACGAGCTCGTCGCGGCACGCGGCGCACGAGCACGAGCTCGAGTCGGCGATCGACGCGCTCGAAGAACAGGTTCGCACGCCCGCGGCCGCTGTCGGAGCAGGAGCTGCTCGACGCGCTCGGCGAGGAGACGGCCCGGCTCCTGCGCTCGGCGCGCGAGGCGAGCGACGACATCCGCAAGAAGGCCGAGGAGCGCGCGGCACGGCTCGTCGACGACGCCGAGTGCCGCGGCCGAGCGCACGCGCGCCGAAGCCGCCGAGCTCCTCGCCGACGCGCACGCGCCGAAGCCGAGGCCAAGGCCGCACGAGATGTCGTCGCGGCCGCCGAAGCGCGCGCCGCTGCCGCGCTCGACGCGGCGACGGCGGAAGCGGAGACGATCATCGACAACGCGCGCGCATCAGGGCCGCGAGATGCTCGACGAGGCGAAGTCGGCGCGCGAGCGCGTGCTCGGCGATCTCGTCCGGCGGCGCGCGCTGCTTGAACGGGCAGATCGAAGCGTTGCGCGGTGGTCGCGACCGTCTGCTCGACGCGTACCGCACGGTCAAGCGCACGTTCCTCGAAGCGACCGAAGCGCTCGCGCAGGTCGAGGCGCGCGCCGCGGTCGAACGATCGACGTCGAGCGCGCGAACCCATCGACATCGCGGCCGAGATCGCGGCCGAGATCGAGAAGCTCGACGCCGCGTCACGGACGGCGCCGACGTCGAGACGCCGACGACGCCGCGGCGACGACTCGGCGCGGCTGCGGCCGACGACGAGTCTCCGAGCACGTTCAGCTCGTGCCGCCGACTTGTCGGATCCGGCCGACGACCGACGAGACCGAGGTCGCGACCGCGCTGGCCGACGTCGACTCGCTCTTCGCCCGGCTGCGCGCCGGTCACGACGACGCCGGCCCGCGCCGATCGGTGACGCGGCGACGGCACGCGGCGTCGCCGACGACCGACGGCCGGCCGGCGATCACGTCGAGCATCCGGCGCGGCACCGGCTCCGACGTGCGCGAGGAGTGGCGGTCGCAGCGCGGTCGAAGGCGCTCGATCCGCTGCTGCCGCCGCTGTTGAAGCGGGCCAAGCGCCGGGCCCAGGACGACCAGAACGCGCTGCTCGACTCCGTCCGCCGGCACAAGGGCCGCCCGACCGCGCAGCAGGTGCTGGGCGACGCCGACGCCGCTCGCGACGACTGGGTCGAACGTGCTGCGGGACGCGATCGACCGCGCGTACCGCGCCGGGCCGCGGCCGCCGGACACGGCCGGCGCCGTCGCGGGCGACGCGCGAGCGACGATCTCGTCGCCGACGCCGCCGACGCGGTCGTCGTGCCGCTGCGCGAGCGACTCGACGCTCGCGATCGACTCCGGCGACGAGGGCGACACCGGTGGTCTCGTCGAGCGCATCGGCGCCCGGTACCGCGAGTGGAAGAACCAGTCGCTCGAACGCACGCTCGGCGAAGTGCTCGCGTCGGCGTGGACCCGCGGCGTCTACGACGCGGTTCCCGACGAAGCGGTGTTGTGGTGGGTCCCGTTCGAGGAAGGCCGCTGCTCCGACTGCGACGACAACGCACTCGAGCCGACGGTGAAGGGCAAGCAGTTCCCGACCGGGCAGGCACTTCCCCCTGCGCATCCCGGGTGCAAGTGCCTCGCTCGTGCCGGCCGGGCTGCTCGAAGGCCGCTAGCAATCCGACGCACAGCCGCCGTGCAGACGACGGCCCGCGCCCTCCTGGCGCCGGAGCCGTGACGTACTATCCGCCCGATGCGATGTTGTGCCGGTCGAGGGCCGTCGACGTCCGTTCGGCCTGCGGGGCTGGCTGATCGTCGCAGCCGTCGTCCTCGTCGTCCTGCTGTTGAGCCTGCGCGGGCTCGCCCGCTTCTACACCGACTACCTCTGGTTCAAGGACGTCGGCTTCGCGCACACGTGGCGCTCGTTGCTGTCGGCGAAGGTCGTGCCGGCGTTCATCTTCTCGGTCGGTCTTCTTCGTCGTCGATGCTCGTCAACCTGATCGTCGCCGATCGCATCGCGCCGCGCTACCGCGGCACCGGTCCCGAAGACGAGATCATCGAGCGCTACCGCGGCTACGTCGCGCCGTACGCCGGGCCGGGTGCGCGTGCTGCGTCGCGATCTTCTTCGCGCTGATCATGGGCACCGGCGTTTCGGCGCAGTGGCAGAACTGGATCCTGTTCTCGAACTCGACGTCGTTCGGCGATGAAGGATCCGCAGTTCCACAAGGACATCTCGTTCTACGTCTTCCGGCTGCCGTTCCTGCAGTTCGCGGCGGGCTGGATCTTCGCGGCGCTGCTCGTCGTGCTGATCGTGTCGGCGGTCTTCCACTACCTGAACGGCGGGATCCGGCTCCAGAGCCCGTTCCAGCGGGTGACCCCGCAGGTGAAGGTGCACCTCTCGGTGCTCCTCGGGCTGATGGCGCTGACGAAGACGTATCAGTACTACCTGGCGCAGTTCGCGCTGACGAAGTCGCGGACCGGCTTCGTCGACGGCGCCACCTACACCGACGTGCACGCGCACCTGCCCGCGCTGCGGCTGCTGATGGTGATCTCGATCGCGGCCGCCGGACTCTTCATCGTCAACATCTGGCGGCGGGGTTGGGTCTTCCCGATCATCGCGGTCGGGCTCTGGGGCTTCATCTCGATCGTCGTCGGCACGATCTACCCCGCGGTGATCCAGAAGTTCCAGGTGCAGCCGAACGAGCTCACCAAGGAACAGCCGTACATCGTGCGCAACATCGCGGCCACGCGCGACGCGTTCGGGCTGTCGAACATCTCGACGCAAGACGTTCAACTACGACGCCGAGCTCTGAACGCGGCGGCGACCGACGGCCGCGCAAGCCGACGCTCGACAACGCGCGCCTCTACGACCCGTTGCCGGCGCAGGACGCGTTCAAGGTCACGCAGGAGATCACGCCCTTCTACCCGTTCACCGACGTCGACGTCGACCGCTACAAGATCGGCGACGAGACCGACGCAGCCCGATCCTCGCTTCGGTGCGTGAGCTCGACCTCGCGCACCTGCCCGACAACTCCTGGACGAGCCAGCACCTCGTCTACACGCACGGTTACGGCGCGGTCGCGGCCGCCGCGAACGAGGTCAACACCGACCAGCCGAGCTACGTGCTCTCCGGCATCCCGCCGACCGGCGAGCTGCAGAACAACCTCGACCCGAAGCACACCGGCGTGTACTTCGGCGAGGGTCTCGGCGGCTACGCGATCGTCGACACCAAGGTCGCCGAGCAGGAAGCCACCAGCAGCACCGGCGCCACGAAGGCCACGACGTACCAGGGCAAGGCCGGCGTGAAGGTCTCGAGCTTCTTGCGCAAGAGCGGCGCTCGCGTTGCGGTTCGGCGACTGGAACCTGTTGGTGTCGGGCCAGCTGACGAGCAACTCGCGCGTCATCTACATCCGCGACGTCGAAGCAGCGCGTGAAGACGATCGCGCCGTTCCTCAAGTTCGACTCCGACCCGTACCCGGTCGATCGTCGACGGGCGCATCCAGTGGGTGCTCGACGCGTACACGACCACGAACGACTACCCGTACTCGCAGTCGATCCACCCGCCGGAGCCGGCCGGCGAGCGGCCTCGACACCGACTTCAACTACGTGCGCAACTCGGTGAAGGTGACCGTCGACGCGTACGACGGCACCGTGCGCTTCTACGTCGTCGATCAGACACGACCCGATCATCAAGACGTACCGCAAGGCCTTCCCCGAGCTGTTCCAGGACATCAGCGACGATGCCGGCCGACCTGCGCGCACACATGCGCTACCCGGAAGACATCTTCAGCGCGCAGACCGAGCAGTACGCGCTGTACCACATCACCGATCCGGTCCAGTACTTCAACAAGCAGGCCATCTGGGACGTCGCGCCGAGCCCCGACACGTCGAGCGCGGCGCCGGTCGCCTCGGCGGTCGCGAACGGCAACAACGGCGGCCGCAACACGACGCTCGCCGCGTCGGGCAGCCCGATCGATCCGCTCTATCTCACGATGGCGTTACCGAACGACGCCGGTAAACCGACGAACGCCACAACAGTTCGTCCTCGAGAGATCGTTCACGCCGCGCTTGAAGGGCGGCATCCTGTCGGCCTTCGTGTTCGCGGAGTCCGACGGCGACAACTACGGCAAGCTCGTGCTGTACCAGGTGCCGAACACGTCGGCGCCGTCGCCGAGTCAGGCCGCCACGCTCATCCAGTCCGATCAGTTCATCAGCAGCCAGTTCACGCTGCTGGGCAGCGCGGGCTCACGCGTCATCCAGGGCAACGTGCAGCTGATACCGATCGGCAACGCGATCATGTATGTCCGGCCGGTCTGGATCCTCGGTGAAGGCACCACGACCTTCCCGCGCTACCATCGCGGTCGCGGCCGCAGTCGGGTCAACACGCGGTGCTCGGCTGCGACATGACCGACGCGGTCACCGCGCTCGTACGGCAACACTCCGACGCGACTCCAGGCCTCGCAGAACCGGACCAACCCGTGCAACACGGCGACGGTCCCGGTCACGACTCCGGGCGGTAACAACGGGCGGCTCGACCACGACCACCACCACGGTGCCGGGATCGTCGCCGACGACCCTGCCGCCGGTCGGCGCATCGGTGCGTACAGTTGCTCCAGAGCGCTTCCGACCAGTTCGCCTTGGCCCAAGACGGCTCTGGCCAACAAGGACCTCGCGGGCTACCAGGCGCACAACGCCCAGGCCCAGGCCGACGTGCAGGCGGCGCTGGTCGAAGTCGGGGATCGTGACGACCACGACCGTGCCCGAACAGCGCGACCACCACGAGCCCCGGTCACCACCACGACCGCGAAGCCCGTAGATCCCGCCCGGGGCCGGGCTTGGTCCGGCCCGCCGGGATTGTTACTATGGCCGTAGTGTTAATTGCCCGGTCGCCGGGCCCGGCTCCCGCCTGGCTCGAAGTTCGATCGGGATCTGATCCGACCGGGATCCGAGGAGGCGTGTGCCGATGGCCGTTCAGGGCATCGATCTGGGCAAGTACAAGCTCGGCTGGCACGACACCGAGAGCTATGCCGTCACCCCAAGAAGGGGCTGAACGAGCAGGTCGTCCGCGACATCTCGTACCACAAGTCCGAGCCCGAGTGGATGACGAAGTTCCGCCTCAACTCGTTGAAGCGCTTCGAGCGCAAGCCGATGCTCGAGTGGTTCTCGAAGAACATGCCGACCATCGACTTCGACGAGATCTACTACTACTTGAAGCCCAAGCAGGACGGCGCCGTCTCCGACTGGGACATGCTCCCCGAGGAGATGAAGGCGACGTACGAGAAGCTCGGCATCCCCGAAGCCGAGCGCAAGTTCCTCGCCGGGGTCACGAGCCAGTACGACTCCGAGGTCGTGTACCACAAGAACCGCGAAGACCTGGAGCGCAAGGGCATCCTCTTCACGAGCATGGACCAGGCGCTCATCGACTACCCGGAGATCGTGCAGAAGTACTTCGGCACGGTGATCCCGCCCGGCGACAACAAGTTCGCCGCGCTCAACTCCGCGGTGTGGTCGGGGGGCTCGTTCATCTACGTGCCGCCGGGCGTGCACGTCGACATGCCGCTGCAGGCGTACTTCCGCATCAACGCGGAGAGCGCCGGTCAGTTCGAGCGCACGTTGATCATCGCCGACGAAGGCGCGTCGGTGCACTACGTCGAGGGTTGCTCGGCGCCGGTGTACACGAACGACTCGCTGCACTCGGCCGTGGTGGAGCTCATCGCCAAGCCCGGGCGCGCGGATTCGTTACACGACCATCCAGAACTGGTCGCCGAACGTCTACAACCTCGTCACCAAGCGGGCGCGGGCCGAGACCGAAGCGACCGTCGAGTGGATCGACGGCAACCTCGGTTCGAAGCTCACGATGAAGTACCCGGCCGTCGTGATGACCGGCCCGAAGGCGCACGGCGAAGTGCTGTCGGTCGCGTACGCGGGCAAGGGTCAGCACCAGGACGCGGGCGCCAAGATGACGCACGCCGCGCCCGAGACCACGTCGATCATCGACTCCAAGTCGATCAGCAAGGACGGCGGGCGCACCACCTACCGCGGACTCGTGCGGGTCGAAGAGGGCGCGCACAACGTGAAGAGTCACGTCCGCTGCGACGCGTTGATCCTCGACGAGGACTCGCGCAGCGACACGTACCCGTACATGGAGATCGAAGAGAAGGACGCGCGCATCGGCCACGAGGCAACCGTCTCGAAGGTCGGCGACGATCAGCTCTTCTATCTCCAGAGCCGCGGACTCAGCGAGCAGCAGGCCACGGCCATGATCGTGAACGGCTTCATCGAGCCGATCACGAAGACGCTGCCGATGGAGTACGCGGTCGAGCTCTCTCGGCTCATCGAGCTGAACATGGAAGGCGCGGTCGGTTAAGAGATGACCGCCGCGTTCACAGCCGATGCTGCGCGCGCGCTCGGAGGACCGGAGTGGCTGGTTCGCCGGCGCCTGCGACGCGGTCGAACGCCTCGCCGACGTCGTCGTGGCCCACGCCCGTCCGAAGAGATCTGGCGCTACTCGCGTATCGATCGGCTCGACCTCGAGCAAGTTACCGCCCGTTCACGGGCGACGAGCTCGGCCGCGGCCGGCGACGAGCGCGCACCGGGCGGCGGCCCCTGGGCCGCGGAGGCGGGCAACCACGCGGGCATGATCGTCGTCCGCGACGGGCGGGTCGTGCACCACGAGCTCGATCCCGCGCTCGAGGCCAAGGGTGTGCGCGCCTGCGGGATCGCCACCTGTGAGGACGAGCTCGTGCAATCGCTGATCGGGCAGCGCGTCGAGCGCGTCCGAGGACGCGTTCACGGTCCTGCACGACGCGTTCCTCGCGGGCGGTGCCTTCGTGCACGTCCCCGCGGGCGTGGTCGTCGAGGAGCCCATCCTCGTCCTGCACTGGTGCGAAGGCGACGGGCGCGCGTCGTTCCCGCACACGCTGGTCTCGTTGGGTGAAGGCGCGCAGGCCACGGTGCTCGACCGGTTCGGCTCGCCCCAGACCGATCATCTCGTCGACGCGGTCACCGAGTTGCTGGTCGAGCGACAACGCGCATCTGCGCTATCTCACGGTGCAGGAGCACGGCTCGCGCACTTGGCACCTCGGTTTCCAGCGCGCGCACGTGGGTCGCGACGCAACCTTGCGCACTTCGGCCGTCGCGTTGGGCGGCGACTACGCCCGGCTGCGCAGCGAAGCGCTGCTCATGGGGCAGGGCGCGGAGAGCGACCAACTCGCGGTGTACTTCGGCGACGGCGACGCAGATGCTCGACTTCCGCACGCTGCAGGATCACGACGCGCCGAACACGCGCAGCGACCTGTTGTTCAAGGGCGCGGTCGAGGACACCGCCCGTTCGGTGTACTCGGGCCTCGTGCGTCTGCGGCCCGACCGCGCCAAGAAGGCGAACGCGTCGCAGACGAACCGCAACCTCGTGCTGACCGAAGGCGCGAGCGCGGAGTCGATCCCGAACCTCGAGATCGAGGCGAACGACGTCCGCTGCTCGCACGCCTCGACCGTCGGACCGATCGACGACGAGCAGCTCTACTACCTCGAGTCGCGCGGCATCCCGCCCGAGGAAGCGGAACGACTGATCGTGCTCGGGTTCTTCGACGACGTGTTCGAACGGCTCCCGGTCGGTGCGCTCACTCGCGGACTGCGCCGCTCGGTCGTCGACAAGCTCGAGCACGCGCGGGCGAGGCGATGATGGGATCGCTCGTCCGGCTCTGTGTCCGCCAACGACATCGCGCCCGGCACCGCCGGCCGCTTCGACGTCGACGAGCACCGCATCGCGCTCGGTGCGCATCGGCGACGACTTCTACGCGCTCGGCGATCGTTGCTCGCACGCCGACTTCTCGCTCTCCGAAGGCGACGTGTGGGCCGACGAGCTCGAGATCGAGTGCCCCAAGCACGGCTCGACCTTCTCGCTCACCACCGGCGAGCCGCAGACGTTGCCCGCGACCCAACCCGTGCCGGTCTACACGATCCAGGTCGACGGCGACGACGTTTCGGTGGTGCTGCCGTGACCGGCCACGATCACGTTCTGCGCATCGCCGATCTGCGCGCGACCGTCGCCCGGCACGAGATCCTGCGCGGGGTCGATCTCGAGGTGCGCACCGGCGAGGTGCACGCGCTCATGGGCCCGAACGGCTCGGGGAAGTCGACGCTGTCGCACGCGCTGATGGGCAGCGGCGAGTACGAGGTAACGGGCGGTTCGGTCACGATCGACGGCGAAGAGTTGCTCGGCCTGCCCACGTGGCAACGCGCGCAACGCGGACTGTTCCTCGCCATGCAGTATCCGGTCGAAGTTCCGGGCGTGCACGCTCGAGGCGGTTGTCGGCGCGGCGCTGGAAGCGCGCGGTGCGGCGCGGGCCGATCTCCACGAGCGCATCGCCGCCGAAGCGCGCACCGTGGGCGTCCCCGACGCGCTCCTCGGCCGGGGCGTGAACACCGAGTTCTCCGGGCGGCGAGAAGAAGCGCGCCGAGACCGTGCAGCTCGCGGTGCTCGAACCGAAGTTCGCCGTGCTCGACGAGATCGACTCCGGTCTCGACGTCGACGCGCTGCGCGACGTCGCCCGCCGCGTCTACGCGCTCGCCAAGGACCGCCAGGTCGGCGTGCTCGCGATCACGCACTATGCGCGCCTGCTCGCCGAGTTGCGGCCCGATCGTGTGCACGTGTTCCTCGCGGGGCGCATCGTGAAGAGCGGCGGCCCGGAGCTCGCCGACGAGTTGGAGCGCACGGGCTACGAAGGCATCGCGGCCGAGCTCGGCATCGACGACCTCACCGTCGGTCGGCCGGTCGGAACGCCGACCCGTTCGGCGATCCGACGATCGGCGTCGAACCCGTTCGCCGACCCGCTCGCGTAGTTCGGCGGCATTCTTCGTCGCGACGAATCGTTGAACGATTCGTCGCAACGGCGCGGCGTGACGGGGCACCGTCGGCCGTCGGCGCGCTTGTGGTCTTGCCGCAGTCGTTGTTCTCGTTGAGTATTGCCGACCGATTTGGCCGGATCGCCCACGTGAATTCTTCGGGGTCGTCTCTTTGTCGCGTGCAGGTACACGGCTATCGTTCGCCCCTCAGAAATCACGAGGAGGCGCAGTGTCACGGGGGCGGATCAGTGCAGCGGTTGCCGCTGCAGCATTGTCGGTTGGCGTGGCATCCTTGCCCGCAATGAGCACTGCGGGCGCGAGTGTCGGCGGACCTGCGCCCGCTGCGCACTCACTTGCAGAGAACCGCGGCCTGACGGAAAAGGCGATGCGCAGCATCGCCGCGGCCGCCCGCCGTGCGCCCGAGTCGTTCGTCAAGGCGCATAGTGCATTTGCGCTCCCGCGGGTGACTGCTTCGACGTCGGCTTCGGTGAGCGATCCCACCGGCGACAACGGCTCCGGCTTCGATCCCGCGGTGACATCGTCGACACCGTGATCGTGAGCAACACGACGGCCATCGGCGTCGGCACCGGCACGGAGGAATTCGACGACCCGAGCACGAGCGACAACTGGACCTCGGGCGAGACCGCGGTCGAATGGGGTCTCGACGTCAACCACGACGGAGAGCCCGACTTCATCGCGGTCATGTTCAACGATGCGATCGATGGCTTCGGTGTGATCGCGGGCGTTGTCGACGGTTCGGGCAGCACGGAACTCTCCGCGGCGAGCCCGGATTGGGACGCGACCGACAATGGCTACCTCGTCCAGTTCACCCGGTCGTGCGTAGATTCGCCGGCCAAGGTTCAGGTTCAAGGCTTCGTTGACTACGAGACGACGAGCACCTCATCGACCGACATCACGAACTGGTCTGCCGTGGTCGTGCCGTCGGTGCCGAAGCCGCCGCCGGTGGTAAAGCAGACTCCGGTCAATGGCTACTGGATGCTCGGCGCAGACGGGCACGTCTACGGCTTCGGTGCTGCAGTTTCGTTCGGCGGCCGTGGTGGCTGGTGCGACGCGCGATGGCTCCCCGTCACGACGGCAAGGGTTACTGGGTCGTCGACAGTCGCGGCCACGTGTTCACATACGGCACCGCCGCATTCTTCGGTGCGATCACCTTCGTTGGGTGCTGCCGAGATCGTGAGCGCTATCTCGGCTACTCCGAACAGCGGACGGCTATTGGTTGTTCACCAACCGGGGTCGGGTCATCCCGTTCGGAAACGCCGGGTTCTTCGGAGACATGTCGCGGACGCGCACCTGAACGGGCCGATCGTCGCGTCGGTCGCCACTGCGAGCGGCACGGGCTACTACATCGTGGGTTCTGACGGCGGCGATCTTCAGCTTCGGCGACGCCAAGTTCCACGGCTCGACCGGCGGGATCCACCTCAACAAGCCGATCGTCGGGATCTCGCCGACCGCCGACGGCAAGGGCTACTGGCTCGTCGCGTTCCGACGGCGGGGTGTTCGCGTTCGCGGCACCGTTCCGCGGTTCGATGGGCGGCGCCAAGCTCAACCGGCCGGTCGACGGCCTGGTCGGCGTTCGGCAACGGCTATCTGATGGCGGCCTCCGACGGCGGCATCTTCGACTTCTCGAACAAGGCGTTCGATGGCAGCCTTGCGAACAATCCGCCGTCTGCTCCGATTATCGGACTCGCAGCGGTGAGTTCGTAGCGCCGGCAGTTGCCGCGTAAGCCCCACGCGGCGGACCGATCGACATCTGCATAGGCAGGGCTATCGTCCCGCCTGGAGCAAGCAGGTATCGGGGGTGCGATGAGACCAGTTCGGACAACCGCGGCGGCGATCGCTGTGTCATTGGCGGCGGGCGTTGTTTCGGCCGCGGTCGCGAGCTCGGCGGCCGCGACACCGACCGCGACGGGTGCAAGTGTTTCGTCGCAGCTGCGCGCGCAGTCGGTCGCGGCGCTCGGTCGGCTCGAGGCGCACGCCGCGTCTCCGGCCGCGCAGGCGCGCACGGTCGTCGCGGCGCCTGTCGCCAAGAACTCGATCTTCGACGCCGTAGGTGACGCTCTGTTCCCACAAGGCGATATCACCGGCGGGGGTGTGTTGCAGAACTCGGTCGGAACGGGATTCAGTGTGTCGGTCGAGACACCGGCCAACCCGCTGGTCGACTCGACCTGGCAAGGTGGCGGCGCAGTGGTCGTCTGGTTCCTCGACACGAACGACGACGGCCAATACGACAACCAGATCATCGCGGGGCTTTCGACGACGTCGAACACCTTGATCTCCCTCCTGACCGACTCGACCGGCAAAACAGTGTTGTGCGGGGGCTTCGCCAGCTATATCGCGCACGTCGGATATCGCGCGACCATCCATGCGGGCTGTCTGCCGCATCTCACCAAGGTGCGTTTCGCGGTCGGGATGATCTATGACGACCCCGCCGATATGAATCCGCCCGTCGACCTCGCGCCCGACCAGGGCCTCAGCGCGCCGATCGCGGTGCAGGCGCCGGTGCACGGCACTGGGTACTGGATGCTCGACGGCCAGGGTCATGTGTATCCGTTCGGCGATGCCGAGGGCTTCGCGGGTGCCGTCCCCAACGCGACGTCGATGGCGCCGGTGCACGACGGCACCGGTTACTGGGTCGTCGATCGTGCCGGCCACGTGTTCACGTACGGGACCGCCCCGTTCCATGGCGGTACGCCCGCGCTGCGCGGCGGCGAATTCATCAGCAGCATCTCCGCGACCACCAGCGGCGGGGGGTACTGGTTGTTCACGAACCAGGGCCGCGTGTTCGCGTTCGGGAGTGCCGGGTTCTTCGGCGACATGTCGGCCGCGCATCTGAACGGGCCGATCGTCGCGTCGGTCGCCACTGCGAGCGGCAAGGGCTACTACCTCGTGGGCTCCGACGGCGGGATCTTCAGCTTCGGCGACGCCAAGTTCCACGGCTCGACCGGCGGGATCCACCTCAACAAGCCGATCGTCGGGATTTCGCCGACGGCCGACGGCAAGGGCTACTGGCTCGTCGGTTCCGACGGCGGGGTGTTCGCGTTCACGGCACCGTTCCGCGGTTCGATGGGTGGCGACCAAGCTCAACCGGCCCGTCGACGGCCTGGTCGGCTTCGGCGACGGCTATCTGATGGCGGCCTCCGATGGCGGCATCTTCGACTTCTCGAACAAGCTGTTCTTCGGCAGCCTGGTCGGTCGCCAACTCCCGGCGCCGATCATCGGCCTGGCCGCATTCAGTTCTTAACGGTCGCTCGTAACGCCCGTTCGTAACGCCGATTCGTAACGCCGATTCGTAACTCCCTGGGGTCCGCCGACTCGGCGGGCCCGGGGTTACGGCTTCTTCTTCGTGGTCGGCGTCGAGGGCTTCGTCGTGCCCGTCGTGGCGATGGTCGTCGAGGTCTTGTGCGGGGCCGTCGTGGTGGTCTTCGGTGCCGTGGTGGTCGTCTTCGGGGCGACGGTGGTCGTGGTCGTCTTGGGCGCCGTGGTCGGCGTCGGACCGACGTAGCCGTTGCCGGCCTTCTTGGGCGTGCCGAACACGAAGACCGACTCGCCCTGGTGCACCAGTGTGTAGAAGTAGTCGGCGATGTGCATCGGGATGCGGGCGCAACCGTGCGACGCGGGGTACGCCGGGACCGACGCGAGTCCGTGCACCGCGTCGCTGCCGTTGAAGTAGTACGGGTTCCACATCGTGCCGAGCTTGCCGTTCTGCCAGCCCTTGTGGAGCTCGTAGAAGTGGAAGTGCCCGGTCGGCGTGATCGCGTACTGGCAGCCGTCGACGCCGCCGCAGAAGTGCTCGCCGCTGCCAGTGGAGGTCGTGGTCAGCAACTGCGGCTGCCAGTTCGTGTAGAGCGTGAGCGTCTGGCGGTCGAGGTCGATCTCGACGCGGTCGGGCTCGGTGGCCTCGGCCGGTGTGTACACGAAGTGCGTGAGCACGATGTCGGTCCGGCGAGTCGATGACCCCGGTGCGGGGCAGCCCGAAGTACTTCTGCACGGTGGTGACCGCGTACTGGGTGTCCTGGTCGAAGTACCCCGTCGACCGGGCCCGGATCGAGGTGCAGCGCCTTCATGCGCGCTTCGTAGGCCAGCACGGCCGGGCCGCGGGCGCCGTAACCGATGCCGTTGCCCGGGTTGGGCAGCGCCTGGTCCGGCGGCTGCACGACCGGCGGGATCGCGGGGACGGTGGTGGTCGGGACGGGCTTGGTCGTCGTGGTGGGGCGCGCGGTGGTGGGCGGCTCGGTCACGACGCTGGCGCTGGTCTGCCGCGGCGCCGGACGCCTTCTGCGAGCTGGCGACGGCGGCGTAGGTGCCGGCTCCGGCCGCGACGACGACGACGATGATCGACGTGACGGCCGCGCGCCGCTTCCAACTTCCGCGATGTCCGAGCGAGACGAGTCGCGCGGTCGATCTCGTCTGTGGCGCCTTCGGCACCCGTTTCGTCAGCTCCCACCGGCGTCGGATGGTACTGGACGATTCAGTCGAACTGCGCGCGGCTGGGCATCATCTGCGCCCGCGCCGGACCCGTGGTCCGCGACCGGCGTGCGGTCGCGTTCCGCCGTCAGTGCGCGGGTTCGGTCTCGGATTCGATCAGCGCGGCGATCGCGGCATCGGAGACGACTGCGGTACGGAGGTCGAGGAGGAAGTCGACGACCTCGGACGAGCCGATCAGATCCCGGGACGCGAAGCGCTCGAGTGCCTCGTCGATGATCGTGACGATCCCAGCCTGGTCCACGTGGGTCCTCCTGCTCTGAACGGTCAGCGTAGCCGCCCGTCTACCTACGTACGTGCAACGTCCAGTTGAGCGGTCCGGTTCCCGGAAAGCCGATCAATCTCTACACCCATGTGACCCGACGCCACTCGGAGCCCGGGTCCGCGAATGGCTGCGTCACGCCTGGGTTTGGGCAGTTTCGTCGAGGGCCTGTTGGAGCGTGTTCCACGCCAAGCGTCGCGCACTTGATGCGCACCGGGAACTTCACGACCCCCTGGAGCGCCTCGAGGTCGCCGAGACGGACGCCGGCGAGCTCGGCGGCCAGGTCGCTGCCGTCGCCCCCGTCGCCTTCGAGCTTCGACTCGTGGATCGACATCAGCGCCTTGAACGCCCGGATGAGCTGGCGGACCTCGGCGAGGGGCTTGCCCTTCACGGCCGCGCTCATCATCGACGTGGAGGCCTGGCTGATCGAACAGCCCTGACCGGCGATCTTCACGTCGCGAACTGTGTCGGTCTCGGGATCGACGTCGAGGTACAGCACGACCTCGTCGCCGCACAGCGGGTTGAAGCCCTCGACCTTGTGCGCGGGCGGTACCGGCAGCTCGCCGCGGTTCCGGGGCGAGCGGTAGTGGTCGAGGATGATCTCGCGGTAGAGGTCTTCGAGGCCGGCCATCTGCTGCGGATCCTAAACCGCGAAGAACTTCTGGGCCTTCGCCAGCGCTTCGATCAGCGCGTCGACGTCGGCTTCGTCGTTGTACACGTAGAACGAGGCCCGGGTGGTGGCCGGGACTCCCAGCTGGCGCATCAGCGGCTTGGCGCAGTGGTGGCCGGCTCGCACGCACACCGCGTCTTCGTCGAGCACCTGGCTGATGTCGTGCGCGTGGATCCCGTCGAACAGGAACGACACCGCGCCGCCGCGGCTGTCGACGTCGGTGCGGGCCGTAGATCGTGAGGCTGTCGCCGAAGCGCTCGCGCAGCGCCTCCAGCGCGTAGCTCGTGATCAGGCGCTCGTGGGCGCGGACCGCGTCCATGCCGATCGCGGCGATGTAGTCGATCGCGGCGCCGAATCCGACGGCCTCGACGATCGCGGGCGTGCCGGCCTCGAACTTCCACGGCAGGTCGTTGGTGGTGAAGCCGTCGAGGCGGACGTCGCGGATCATCTCGCCGCCGCCGAGGAACGGGCGGCATCGCCTCGAGCAGCTCGACGCGGCCCCACAGCGCGCCGATCCCGGTGGGGCCGAGGATCTTGTGCGACGAGAAGGCGACGAAGTCGGCGTCCCACGGCCTGCACGTCGGTCGCGACGTGCGGGACGTACTGGCATGCGTCGACGAGCACGAGCGCGCCGTGCGCGTGCGCCGCGTCGGCGAGCGGGCGGATGTCGTTGATCGTGCCGAGCACGTTCGACATCGCGCTGATCGCGAGGAGCTTGGCGCCGTCGAGCAGCGCGTCGAGATTCGTGAGGTCGAGGCGGAAGTCGGGCGCCGGGTCAGCGGGATCCAGCGCAGCTCGATGCCGCGTTCGGCCGCGAGGATCTGCCACGGCACGACGTTGGCGTGGTGCTCCATGTGCGAGAGCACGACGACGTCGCCGGCCTTCAGGTTCGCCGCGCGCCCACGAGTACGCGACGAGGTTGATCGACTCGGTCGCGTTGCGGGTGAAGATGATCTCTTCGGTGCGCGGCGCGTTGACGAAGCGGCCGACCTTGCGGCGCGCGTCCTCGAACGCGGCGGTCGCCTCTTCCGCGATCGTGTACACGCCGCGGTGGATGTTCGCGTAGTGGTTGCGGTACGCGTCGTCCATCGCGTCGAGCACCGCGTTCGGCTTCTGGGCCGACGACGCGGAGTCGAGGTAGACGAGACGCTTGCCGTTGACTTCGCGATCGAGGATCGGGAAGTCGCGCTTGATCGTGGCGACGTCGAGCGCGGTCATGCCGGCGCCTCCTCGTCGAGACCGGAAGCGTCGAAGCCTCGGGCCTCGACTTCGAGGGAGATCTCCGGACCGCCGGTGGCGACGATGCGGCCGTCGACGAGCACGTGCACGACGTCGGGGACGAGGTGCTCGAGCAGGCGCTGGTAGTGCGTGATCGCGAGGATGCCCATGTGCGGGCGCGCCTTGCGCACCTCGGCGATGCCGGCCGCGACCTGGCGCAGCGCGTCGATGTCGAGGCCGGAGTCGGTCTCGTCGAGGACCGCGACGTCGGGTTCGATCATCGCCATCTGCAGCACCTCGTTGCGCTTCTTCTCGCCGCCGGAGAAACCCTCGTTGAGATAGCGCTCCTGGAAGCGGGTGTCCATGCCCAGGCGCTTCGTCCAGTCGATGAGGTTGAGGCGCACTTCGAGCACCGAGAAGTCGTCGATGCCCTTGCGCTTGGCGATGGCCTGGCGCAAGAAGTTGAGGACCGACACGCCCGGGGATCTCCTCGGGGTGCTGGAACCCGAGGAACAGCCCGCGCTGGGCCCGCTCGTCGGTGGGGAGGGCGGTGATGTCCTCGCCTGCCAACAGGATCCGCCCGCTGGTCACGACGTAGGCGGGGTTGGCCAGGAGGGTGTTGGCGAGGGTCGACTTGCCGGAGCCGTTCGGGCCCATGAGGGCGTGCAGCGAACCGGGTTCGACCTGCAGGCTGACGCCGCGGAGGATCTCGCGGTCGTCGACCGAGACGTGCAGATCGTCGATCTCGAGGGCGGGGGTAACGGGTTCGGGGACGGCAGGTTCGGGAGGAGCCACGCCGGTCATTGTAATAACACTACGGCCGTAGTGGAAATCCGTCGGCCGGAAAATCTCGGAGCTCTGGGTTATCGCCTTTTCGTAGACGGCTTCGTAGCCCCGGACCATGGCCTGGGCCGAGAACAGCTTCTCGACCCGGGCCCGGCAGTCGGCGGGCGACAGTTTGCGGGCCGCGCCGATCGCGGCGACGAGGTCGTCGTCGCCGTCGCGGCGAAAGCCGGTGACCCCGTCGTCGATCAGCTCGGGCGCCGCGCCCCAGTTCGTCGTCACGACGGGGGTTCCGCAGGCCATGGCCTCGACCATCACGAGCCCGAACGGCTCGGGCCAGCGGATCGGGAAGATCATGGCGCAGGCCCGGCCGAGCATGTCGACCTTCTTCTCGTGCGAGACGTTCTCGTAGCAGCTCGATGTCGCTCGCCAGCAGCGGCTCGATCTCGTGCTCGAAGTACTCGCGCTCCGGTTGCTCGCTGCGCTTCAAGATCATCTGCAGCGGCAGGCCGGCGCGGCGGGCGATGTTGATCGCCTCCTTCGGGCCCTTGTCGGGATTCGACCGCCCGATGTAGACGAGCACGTCGTCCTTCTTCTCGCGGAAGGGGTACGAGCTCAGGTCGATGCCGTTGTGCACGGTGCCGATGTACGGCGACATCCGGATTGTCGGCCCGCTGCGCGTCGCTGATCGCGACGAGATGAACGTGGCGGCCGGCGATGCTGTAGAAGAGCCGCGTCTGCGGCGTCCACGGTCCGTGCAGCGTGTGCACGACCGGCGGTTGGCCCATGCAGCATGGCGCCGCAGATCGGCCCGACGATCCCGGCGTGGTCGTGCACGACGTCGAACCCGTCGACCTGCATGTAGGCACGAAAGCGCGTGGAAGCCGTCGTACCAGGCGTTTCCGAGCTCACGCGGGTCGGGCGGCTCCGCCATCGGCGAGATGAGATTGGCCTTGGTCGCGGAGCCGCCGCTGGCGAACAGCGTGACGTCGTGGCCCGCGTCGACCAGGCCGTCGGCGAGCAGCGACACGACGAGCTCGATCCCGCCGTATCCCTTCGGGGGAACGGGGAACCAGACCGGGGCGACGACCGCGATACGCATCGCGCGCGAAGCTAATGCCACTGCGTCCAGCTGCGAAGCGGGGTGAAATCCGGCGAAGCGATGCGGAAATCGTGAGGCGAGCGAAGCGGAAATCGTCGGTCGCGGTAGTAGTTTCTGGCGATGCCGGAGCCCTGGACGACCAGCGCCAGCGCGAGCATCGGGGCCGACGGCATCGTCACGCTCGTCGAGGGCTCGGCGTTCTGCATCTCGAGCCGGTCGGGCGAGATCGATCCCGTCCCGACCGCAAGGGCTGTTCTTTCGCGACACCCGCTTCATCTCGGAGCTGCGCTGCACGCTGAACGGGGTCACTCCCGAACCGCTTGGCCGCGACCGCGCCCGATCCGTTCAGCGGCGTGTTCGTGCTGCGCGGTCATCCCGTCGAAGGGCCACGCCGACTCGCATCTCGTGTTGTTCCGCCGGCGCTACGTCGGGCGCGGCATGCGCGAAGACCTCGAGATCGAGAACTACGGCGAGGAAGCCGCGTTCTGCTCGATCGAGCTGTTGGTCGACGCCGACTTCGCCGACCTGTTCGAGGTCAAGGAAGGCCGGGTCGCACAAGCAGGGTCAGCTCGGATGTCGCCAACGAGGGCTCGCGGCTCACGTTCCGCTACAAGCGCCACTCGTTCGAGCGCGCGACGCACGTCGACTTCAGCGGATCGCCGCGCATCGTCGGCAACCACGTCGTGTACGAGACCGTCGTTCCGCCGCGCGGGCGATGGACGGCGTGCATCGAGGTGACGCCGGTGATCGGCGACCTCGAGGTCACGCCGCGCTACCAGTGCGGTCAGCCGGTCGAGCGTTCCACGCCCGTCGCCCGGCTCGAGGAATGGCAGGCGCGGATGCCGGTCGTGACGAGCGACGACGACCAGTTCCGCGCGCTGCTCGACCGTTCGACGCGCGACCTCGCCGGGCTGCGCATCTTCGACCCCGAGTTCCCCGACCGCGCGGTCGTGGCCGCGGGCGCGCCGTGGTTCATGACGTTGTTCGGTCGCGACTCGCTGCTCACGTCGTGGATGACGATGCTCGTCGATCCCGACCTCGCGCTCGGGCACGCTGCAGACGCTGGCGCGCTTCCAGGGCCAAGAGGTCGACGCGCGCACCGAGGAGGAACCGGGTCGGATCCTGCACGAGATGCGGTTCGGCGAGACCGCGTCACTCGCGCTCGGCGGCGGCCGCGTCTACTACGGCACGGTCGACGCGACTCCGCTCTTCGTGATGCTCGATCGGCGAGTTGTCGCGTTGGGGGTCACGGCGCGACGAGGTCGACGCGCTGCTGCCCGCGGCCGACGCCGCGCTGCAGTGGATCACCGACTACGGCGACCGCGACGGCGACGGTTACGTCGAGTACCAGCGCACGACCGACCACGGGTTGCAGAACCAGGGTTGGAAGGACTCCTGGGACTCGATGCGGTTCGCCGACGGTTCGCTCGCGACCACGCCGATCGCGCTGTGCGAGGTGCAGGGCTACGTGTACGCGGCGCTCGATCGCGCGCAGTCACTGCGCGACCGAGGCCGGCGACCACGAGCTGGCGCGCGTCGTTGACCGCGCGCGCCGCCGAGCTGAAGCGCCGCTTCAACGAAGACTTCTGGGTCGACACGAAGGACGGCGGCTACTTCGCGATCGGTCTCGACCGCGACAAGAAGCGCATCGACGGCATCGGCTCGAACATGGGCCACTGCCTCTGGACGGGCATCGTCGACGAGGAGAAGGCGCCGCTCGTCGCACGCGTGCTCGTCTCGGAGGGCATGTTCAGCGGTTGGGGCGTGCGCACGCTGTCGGCCGACGAACGCGGGCTACAACCCGATCTCGTATCACTGCGGGAGCGTGTGGCCGCACGACAACGCGCTCATCGCGCCGCCGGGCTCATGCGTTACGGCTTCGCCGACGAAGCGCACCGCGTGATGCGCGGGCATGGTCGACGCGTCGCGTTGGTTCGGCGATCTGCTGCCCGAGCTGTTCGCGGGCATGCCGCGCGAGGGTCTCAGCTTCCCGGTCAGCTATCCGACCTCGTGCTCACCGCAGGCGTGGGCGGCGGCGTCGCCGTTGCTGTTCCTGCGCACGCTGTTGCGCTTCGAGCCCGACATCCGCGCCAACAAGCTGCACCTCGCGCCCGCGGTCCCCGACTGGATCGGCACGCTTCGGCTCGAGCGCATCCCGATCATGGGTGGTCACCTCGGCGTCGAGGTCACGGGCGAAGTCGTGAAGGTGCTCGAGGTGCCCGAGGACCTGACGATCGTCTCCGACCCCCGCCGCCCGACGATTCGTATCGCGGCCGACGCGCCCGAGCGGGTGCGGATCCGCAGCGACGCCGGCCGCAGGCAGCTCGCGAGCGCGTTGCCGAGGCAGATCGGGCGGCGGGCGAGGGAGAGGGCGAAGTCGCCGTCGGGGTCGGTCCACCATTCGACGAGCTCCATGCCGGCCGCGCGCAGCTCGCGCTCGACGCGCGCCGCGGGTGAACTTGGCGCTGACCTCGGTGCGCATCTCCTCGCCCGCGTCGAACTGCACGTCGAGCTCGAGCGCGCGCACGCGCACGGTCTGCGCGCGCGTCGAACGCAGCCGCATCTCGATCCATTCGTGTTCGGTGTCGAACACCGCGACGTGATCGAACGCGTCGACGTCGAAGTCGGCGCCGAGCTCGCGGTTCATCACGCGCAACACGTTCTTGTTGAACTCGGCGGTGACGCCCTGCGCGTCGTCGTACGCGGCCATCGAGCGCGGCCGACGTCCTTGACGAGATCGGTGCCGAGCAGGAAGATAGTCGTCGGGGCCGAGCATCGCCGCGACGTCGTGCGAGGAACGACGGCGCGCGCCGTCGGGCAGCAGGTTGCCGATCGTGCCGCCGAGGAACACGACGAGCCGGCGACCGCCGCGCGGGATCGTGTCGAGGTCGAGGGTGAAGTCGCCGACGACGGGTTGCACGTCGATGCCCGCATACTCCTGCTCGATCGCGGCGGCCGCGTCGTGCAACGTGCGCTTGCTGACGTCGAACGGAACGAACCGCCGGAGCGTGCCCGCGTCGCGCATCCCGTCGAGGAGGACACGCGTCTTCTCCGACGTTCCCGAGCCGAGCTCGACGAGCGTGTCGGCGTTGGTGCGCCGCGCGATCTCGTCGGCCCGCGCCTCGAGGATCGCGCGCTCGCGGCCGCGTCGGGTAGTACTCCTCGACGCGCGTGATCTCGTCGAACAGCTCCGAGCCGCGGTCGTCGTAGAACCACTTCGGCGGGATGTCCTTGGGCGTGCGCGGTCAGGCCGCGTTCGACGTCTTCTTCGATGCGTGCTCATGCTCCGACGTCCTGGGCCAGGCGCACGCCGCCGAACATCCAGCGGCTCGCGGGGGGAAGAAGTTGCGGTAGGTGACGCGGGTGTGGCCGGCGCGGCGTTTCGCGCGCGCCGCCGCGCAACGTCATCTGCCCGCTCATGAACTTGCCGTTGTATTCACCGACCGCGCCCGGCCGCGGGCCGAAAGCGCGGATAGGGGAGATACGCGCTCGACGTCCACTGCCAGGCGACGTCGTCGATCTCGCGCAACGTGCCGGGCGGCGAGCACTGCGACCGCGTGCTCCCACTCGAACTCCGTGGGCAGGCGCGCGTCGCGCCAGCGCGCGTACGCGTCGGCTTCGTAGTGGCTCACGTGCACGACGGGCTCGTTCGGATCGAGCGCGCGCCGGCCGCCGAGCGTGAAGACGCTCCAGCCGTCGGCGCCGTCGTCGCGCCAGTAGAGCGGGGCCTCCCAGCCGTTCTCCTGCACCGCGTACCAACCGTCGGAGAGCCAGAGCTCGGGCCGGTGGTAGCCGTCGTCGGCGATGAACTCGAGCCACTCCGCGCGGACACGAGACGGTCGGCGATGCCGATCGGTTCGAGGTGCACGACGTGACGCGGGCTCTCGTTGTCGAACGAGAAGCCCGTCGCCGTCGTGACCGATCTCGACGTTGCCGCCGTGCACGGTCGACGAAGCGCAGCGGCGTCGGCGACCGCGGGAGCGTACGGTCGAGTCGCGTAGACGGGATCGGTCGGATTGCAGTGCAGCACGTGCTTGATGTCCATCAGCAGGAGCTCTTGGTGCTGCTGCTCGTGATGCAGGCCGAGCACGATCGAGCGCGGCCGCCTCGGCGTCGCAGTCGTCGATCAGCTCGTGCATCGCGTCGTCGACGTGCGCGCGGTAGCGCGCGATCTCGGCGACCGACGGCCGGGAGAGCAGGCCGCGCTGCGGACGCGGATGCCGCGGGCCGACGGCCTCGTAGTACGAGTTGAAGAGGTACGCGTACGCGGGATCGAACGGCGCGTAGCGCGGACAGCGGGGCGAGAGCAGGAACGTCTCGAAGAACCACGTGGTGTGCGCCCGGTGCCATTTCGTCGGGCTGACGTCGGGCATCGACTGGACGACTTGGTCTTCGTCGGAGAGCGGCGCGGCGAGATCGTCGGTGTGAGTCTCGGACCCGGCGGTAGTGATCGTGCAGAGCGACGCGATCGGCCGCGTCGAGGGAGGGGCCGGTGGCGAGGGCGGTCACTGCGTCGAGCGACCCGAAACAGGCTGCGACCCACGCGCAGTTACGAACCGGAGCGGTCCATTCGACGATGCCGTCATCGGACTCATCGGGCTCCCCTCTCTCCCTCGCGGACGTGAGTACGGAACAACGTCGTCCCCGGGTTCATGCCGCGCGTCACAACGAGTTCGAAGTCGGCACTTCGGGTGGATGTACCCGCGCGGATTGTCAACCGTACCCACGTGGTGCGACGCTTACATCGCGCTTTCACTCCCGCCGAGCGACCCGGACGGGTCGGGACTACCAGCCCCGCTCGACCCACTCGTCGAGGTGCGGGCGCTCGGTGCCGATCGTGGTGTCGAGCCCGTGACCGGGGAGAACGAGCGTCTCCGACCGGGCAGGGTGAACAGCCGGCCGTCGACCGACTCGGATGATCGTGGGGAAGTCGCCGCCCTCGAGCGTGGTGTTGCCGACGCCGCCCGGGAACAGCGTGTCGCCGCTGAACAGCACCGGGTGACCCTCGAGCAAGAAGCAGGTGGAGCCGGGGGTGTGGCCGGGCGTGTGGATCGTCCGCAGCCGCAGGTCGCCGACCTGGATGACCTCGTCGTCGGGGATCGTGAAGTCGTAGCCCGGGAGCATCTCCGCGTCCTCGGTGGCGATCCCCACGTCGATGCCCGGCGTCGCGCATCTGGGTGACGGCCTGGATGTGGTCGAAGTGGCCGTGGGTGGTGAGGACCCGGCGCACGCCCGTGGCCTGCGAGACCTCGAGCAGCAGTTCGTGCTCGTTGGCCGCGTCGAGCAGCACCGCCTCGCCGGTCGCCTTGTCGCGCAGGATGAACACGTTGTTCTCGTACGGCCCGACGACGAGCTTGTCGATGCGGACGTCGGTGGTCTCGTAGTGCGCGGGCCGGGTGAGCGTGCCGAGCCATGAGACCGAGGGTACCGCTGCCGTCCCAGGCTCGCCGGCGCTCGCTCAGCGTCTGGAAACATGACCGGTCGGTCAAGTAGCGTCGGCCCGCCATGGATTTCGTCGACACGCCCGCGGAAGCGGCCTTCCGAGCGGAGGTGCGCGCCTGGCTGGGCGAGCACCTCGTGGGCGAGTTCGCCGCGCTCGGGCCGGGCAACGGGCCCGAGCGACGAGACCGGCTGGGACCTCCGCGTCGAGTGGGAGAAGCTGCTCGGCGCCGACCGCTGGGTCGGCCTCACCTGGCCGGAGGAGTACGGCGGCCGGGCCGCGAACATCGCCGAGCAGATCATCTTCAACGAGGAGTACACGCGCGCCAACGCGCCGACGCGCTCTCGTTCTTCGGTGAGGGCCTCTTCGCCCCGACGCTGATCCAGTTCGGCACCGAGGAGCAGAAGCAGCGCTTCCTGCCGAAGATCCAGACGCGTCGAGGAGATGTGGTGCCAGGGGTTCTCGGAGCCCAACGCCGGCAGCGACCTCGCGAACATCCAGACCCGCGCCGTGCTCGACGGCGACGAGTGGGTCATCACCGGCCAGAAGGTGTGGACCACGCTCGCGCACCGCGCCGACTGGTGCTTCGTCGTGTGCCGCACCGATCCCGAGTCGACCGTCGCATCACGGCCTCATCGTATCTGTTGTGCCCGATGGACCAGCCCGGCATCGAGGTGCGGCCGCTGCGCCAGATGACCGGCAGCGCGGAGTTCAACGAGGTGTTCTTCGACGGGGCGCGCACCGCCAAGGAAAACGTGCTCGGCCCGGTCGGCGAGGGCTGGAAGGTCGCGATGGCGACTCTCGGCTTCGAGCGCGGCACCGCCTTCATGTCGTCGCAGCTCGCGTTCGAGGGCGAGTTCGCGGAGCTGCTCGAGACCGCGCACAAGAACGGCGCCGCGAGCGAGCCGGCGCTGCGCGACGAGCTGGCCGACAGCGTACGTCGGGCCTGCAGGTCATGAAGTACAACGGCCTGCGCATGCTGACGAACCTCGTGAAGACGGGCGCGGTCGGCCCGGAGGCGAGCATCGGCAAGCTGTTCTGGACCACGTGGCACAAGCAGCTTCGGCGAGACGGCGATGCGCGTCCTCGGCGCCGACGCGCTTACGGTGCAGCGTTCGCCGGCGGGCGAGTACGAGATCGACGACCTGCACTACATCTTCATGGCGAGCCGGGCGGAGACCATCTACGCCGGCGCGAGCGAGATCCAACGCAACATCATCGGTGAACGAGTTCTCGGCTTGCCGAGAGAACCCGGTAGCGAGGCCTCAGGGGAGACAGGACAGATGAACTTCGCTTTTTCCGAGGAGCAAGAGGAGCTGCGGCGCACGGTGCGCCAATTCCTCGAGGCCAAGTCGCCCGAGACCGAAGTCCGCCGGCTGATGGAGACGACCGAGGGCTACGACCCCTCGGTCTGGAAGCAGATGGGCCAAGAGCTCGGACTGCAGGGTCTCGCGATCCCCGAGGAGTACGGCGGGCAGGGCTTCACCTTCATCGAGCTCGGCATCGTGCTCGAGGAGATGGGCCGGGTGCTGTTGTGCGCGCCGTACTTCTCCTCCGCGGTGCTCGCCGCCAACGCGATCCTGAACGCCGGCACCGACGCGCAGAAGGCGGCGCTGCTGCCCGCGCATCGCGACCGGCGACACGATCGCCGACGCTCGCGTTCACCGAGCCGAGCGGCAAGTGGGACGCGGCCGGCATCACGCTCGAGGCCACACCCGAAGGCGACCACTTCACGCTGTCGGGCGAGAAGATGTTCGTGATCGACGGCCACCTCGCCGACCTGATCGTCGTCGTCGCGCGCACGGCCGGCACCACCGGCACCGACGGCATCTCGTTCTTCACCGTGTCGCGGCAACGCCAAGGGCCTGACCCGCACGGCGCTCTCGACGATGGACATGACGCGCAAGCAGGCGAAGCTCGAGTTCAACAAGGTCGTGGCCGAGCCGCTCGGTGCGCCGGGCTCGGGATGGCCGGCGTTCTCCAAGACGCTCGACCAGGCCGCGGTCGCGCTCTCGAACGAGATGATGGGCGGCGCGCAGAAGGTGCTCGAGATGTCGGTCGAGTACGCCAAGGTGCGCGTGCAGTTCGGCCGGCCGATCGGCTCGTTCCAGGCGATCAAGCACAAGTGCGCCGACATGCTGCTCGAGGTCGAGTCGGGCAAGTCGGCGGCGTACTACGCGTCGTGGGCCGCGGCCGAGGACAACGACGAGTTGCCGGTCGTGGCCGCGCTCTCGAAGGCGTACTGCTCGGAGGCGTACTTCCACGCCACCGCCGAGAACATCCAGATCCACGGTGGCATCGGCTTCACCTGGGAGCACCCCGCGCACCTCTACTTCAAGCGCGCGAAGAGCTCCGAGATCTACCTCGGTGACCCCACGTACCACCGCGAGCTGCTTGCCCAACGCATCGGCATCTGAACTCGGCTTGCATCGCGACTTCACCGTCGCGGCGTTCAACGCGCACTGGGGGATCGGCCGGTTCGGCCGGTTCCACGGTGTGCGTTTCGATGTCGCGCACGTCGTGCGCAACTTCGACGCCGATCTCGTCGTCGTCCCGGAGTCGTGGCGCGACGTCGACGGCGTCGGCGTGCTCGACGAGCTCCGCGACGACGGCTACCACGTCGAGACGATCGAGCTCATGCGCGCTCGAGCACCGGCCGCGCACGCGCAACGTCGACCGCCACGTCGGTTCCCGTTCGCACGGCGCGTGGGAGCTCGCCGTCGTGCTCGCGCTTTCCGGTGCTGCGAGCGGCGCCTGATCCCGATGGGCAAGGTCGCGCATGATCGCCGCGGGCTTCGCGCAACGCGCTCGCGCTCGACGGTCGCGATCGACGGGACGCCGGTCGAGATGATCGGGCTGCACACGTCGTCGAAGGTCTGGCGGCTCGCGCCGGTCAAGCATTTGTTGACGCTGCGGCGCGGGCTGCCGGCGAACGGTCCGCAGATCCTCGCGGGCGACTTCAACTTCTGGGGCCCGCGCGTCGGCGCGGCGATGCGCGGCTGGGAGCGCCCGGTGCGGGGCCGCACCTATCCCGTCGCGCCGCCCGCACAGTCAGATCGATCACGTGCTCGTGCGCGGTGGCATCGAGGGCCTCGGCGGCGAGGTCCTGCCCGAGACTCCGTCGGATCACCGCCCGATCCGAACCCGGTTGCGGCTGCTCGGCGGGGTAACGTAACGGCCATGTCGGCGCCGCCCATTCGAGTGCCGCGCGCCTCGGGCGAAGCGACGATCGTCCGGCCCCGCATGACTGCCCGCGAGCGACTCGCCGCGGATCATCCAGCGCCGCGAGCTGCTCGTCGGGATGGTCCGCAACGAGCTCAAGATCAAGTACAAGAACAGCGTCTTCGGGTTCGCGTGGTCGTTGCTGAACCCGCTGCTGTACCTCGTCGTCTTCTACATCGCGTTCACGATCATCCTGGGTCGGGGATCCCCGCCTTCCCGATCTGGCTGCTCTCGGGCCTGCTCGTCTGGAACCTCTTCTCGACCGGCCTCGGCGCGCGCGACCGGTTCGGTCGTCGCGCAACGCCGGGCTCGTGAAGAAGGTCGTCGTTCCCCCGCGAGATCCTGCCCTCGCCGCGGTCGGCAGCATGCTCGTGCACTTCTTCCTGCAGGGCTGGTGCTGTTCGTCGTGCTCGCGATCGTGCGCTGGCACGTGGCGTGGGCGTACATCCCGCTCATCCCGTTCGCGCTCGCGGTGCTGCTGCTCGCTCACGAGCGCGCTGGGCATCCTGCTCTCCGCGATCAACGTCTACCTGCGCGACACGTCGCACTTCCTCGAGCTCGCGCTGCTCGCGTGGTTCTGGGTCACGCCGATCGTGTACCACGTTCCAGACCGTCGGCGAACCGCCACCGGGCTGGTCGAAGATCTGGATGGCGAACCCGGTCACGCCGATCGTGCTGATCTTCCAACGCGCGATCTACGCCAAGCTCGACAACCCGCACCGAAGGGCGGCGGCCCGCCGCTCCAGCTGCTGCCGCACTGGCCGTACTGGGGCTACGTCGCGTATCTCGGTTACTCGCTTCGTGTTCGGCGCTGATCTCCTGGCGATCGCGATCCGGGTGTTCGGTCGCTCGGAGGCGAACTTCGCGGAGGAGCTCTAGATGGCGGCCGCGATCGAGGTCCGCAGCGTCTCCAAGCAGTTCAAGCTGTACCACGAGCACTACACGTCGCTGAAGGAACGGGTCGTCAACTACGGGCGCATCCCGTACGAGCCGTTCATGGCCCTCGAAGACGTCGACTTCGACGTCGAGGAGGGCTCCACCGTCGGGATCCTCGGCCACAACGGCTGCGGCAAGTCGACGCTGCTCAAGTGCGTGGCCGGCATCCTGCAGCCCACGCGGGGCGAGATCGTCACCCGGGGCCGCTTGGCCGCGCTGCTCGAGCTCGGCGCCGGCTTCAACCACGAGCTCACCGGCCGCGAGAACGTCTTCATGAACGCGGCGATCCTCGGACTGTCGAAGAAGGACACCGACCGCGATCTTCGACGAGATCGTGGCGTTCGCCGAGCTCGAGAAGTTCATCGACATGCAGGTGCGGCACTACTCGTCGGGCATGTACGTGCGCCTCGGGTTCGCGGTCGCCGTGAACGTCGAGCCCGACATCCTGCTGGTCGACGAAGTGCTGGCCGTCGGTGACGAGGCGTTCCAGCGCAAGTGCATCGAGCGGGTCAAGAAGTTCCAAAAAGAAGGCCGCACGATCCTGTTCGTCACGCACGCGGCCGACCTCGTGCGGCGCATCTGCGACCGCGCCATCGTGCTCGACCACGGGAAGATGGTGATCGACGCCGCGCCGGGCGAGGCCGTGCGGGTCTTCCGCGAGATCGCTCACCGGCGGCGAGCTCAACGAGATCAGGCGAACCGGAGCCGGAGTCGGCTTAGCCGACGAGTCGAGCCGACGGCGCGAATGCCACGCCCGAAGCGACCCACCGCGTGCAGATCACCAACGTGGCCATCGAGCACCCGGGTCAGCGCCTCAATCGCAACTGGTTGTTGCCCGACGAAACGATGACGATCCGGATGCAGCTACCACGCGACCGAGCGCACCGACGACATCCTGTTCGGCATCGCCATCCACGACCAGAACGGCGATCATCTCTACGGCACGAACACCGCGCATCCTCGGGGTCGACGTTCCGCCCGCCGACGGCGACGGCGAGATGTGCGTTCGAGTTCCAGCGCATCCCGCTGCTCGACGGCACGTATCTCGTCACGCTCGCGATCCAGTCGCTCGACGAGGGCACGGTCTACGACTGGCGGGAACAGCAGACGAACTTCGAGGTGATGAACCCGTCCCGTACCAGCGGCCTCGTCGCGTTCCCGGTCGACGTGAAGTTCGGTCTGCCGGGGGTTGGCCTGGCCGAGGGCACCGGGGCGTGACAGTCCGGAGCCTGATCGCGGCCCCGATCCGCCGTGCGTTGCACGAAGGCGCGGCGCGTTGGCCGTTGTTCCGGCGGGTGGTGCGAGGTCGGCGCGCGCGAGCTCGAACGCGCGCTGCACGACGACCTCTACACCGAGGGCTACTACGGCGAGGCCGGCGGACCCCGTCGGCCACGCTCGGCATCGGGACCGCGGAGTACACGCGCACCGCCACGCACGCCGACGAAGGCGCGTACCTCGTTTGGCGTTTCCTGCCCGTCCAGCGCACGCTCGACGTCGGGTGTGCGTTCGGGTTCTTCGTCGAGGCGGAGCGCGAGCTCGGGCTCGACGCGTCGCGGCGTCGACGTGAGTCAGTACGCGCTCGACCATGCCGCGCTCGGCGCGCGCGGTCACGTGCGCTACGGCAACCTGTTGCACCGGCTGCCGTTCGGCCGCGGCTCGTTCGAAGGCGTGTCGCTGTTCGAGACCCTCGAGCACCTCCCGCCCGAGGTCGATGCCCCGCGCTCTGCGCGAGGTGCGGCGCATGACGACGAAGTACGTCATCGCGACCATCCCGTCGTTCGGTGCCGAACCCGAACGGTCCCGGGCGGTTGGTTCGACGTGAAGGTGCGGCCCGAACGGCTCGACTACTACCGCTCGCTCGGCGACGAGCTACGACGGCCCGGTCGCGTACGACGACCTGTACCGCGACTCCGACGGCGCGCCGATCAAGGGCCACCTGACGATCGCGTCGTTCGCGTGGTGGACGCGCACAGTTCGAGGCGGCGGGGTTCGTGCGCGACGCCGACATCGAGCGGCGCATCCATCCGCACCTGGCCCAACTCGGGCTCACGAAGTACTGGAACCTGTACGTGCTGCGCGTCCCCGACGAGCCCGTCGGTCGGCCGCGAACACCGCAGCGACGTCCGAGATCGCCGACGTCGAGAAGCGGCTCGGATTCGACCGAACGGGTCGCCGATCCCGAAGATCTCGAACGCGTCCGGGCCGTGCTCGGCGACGTTGTCTGAGTGACGTCGTCTGAGTGAGGGCGTCTAGCGGACGGTTACGGGTAGCCGGATCGTGAGCGCGGGCCGCAGGTGGTCGAGCCACGCGAACGCCTCTTGCACGAGGGCGAACTCCAGCACGTATTCGCCGGCCTGATCGGGCATCGCGACCATCAGCGGCAGCACGGTCGTGCGCGCCGGGTGCCGAGCGGCTCGCGGAAGAACGACCGGATGCCGTCGGGTTCGTACATCTCGCCGCTCGCAGTGCGGAAGCGGTACGACGCGCAGACGGGGTGGTTGGGAACGTGCTCGAGAACCAATCCTCGCCGGTGTTCTTGATCACGACCGGGAGCGTCACGGTGGCCTTCTCGGTCGAGACGAGGCGGTTCACGTCGAAGCGCGCTTCGTACGACGGCGAGTGGATGTAGTTCACGCGCCGGCGGGGTCCGGCGCGTGCGGCGTAGGGCGCGCCCGGCCGCGTGGCGCAACCGCGGGCACGATGTCGGCGACGGTCGGCTTCGTCGGCTGCTCGACGATCTCGTTCCGCGGCGATCCGCACACGAGGTCGACGATCCCATGGCGGCGGAGCTCGCGTTCGATCTGCTCGTTCGACGTGATCTCGCGCACGGCCGAGCCGTCGATGTAGAACACTCGCCGTAGATGTCTCGCAGCATCCCGACGAGGTCGTCGGGTCTCGCCTTCTGGAACCGTTCGAGGGCAACCGGATTGCACTCCACGACGAGGAAGGGGCGGAAGCGTTCGAGGGTTTGGCGTGCGCCTTCGATGCACTCGGAGCTCGGCGCCTTCGATGTCGAGCTTGATGACGTCGACGTGCGTGAGCTCGAGCGTGTCGGCCCAATCGTCGAGGCGGGTGACGTGGATCTTCTCGCTCGACGCACTCGTGCGCGGCCGTCTGCGAGATGTATGCGCCGCCGGGGTGCGACGCCGCGACCTGCGAGCTCGAACGTGCCCGTGATGTCGTACACGCCGATCTGGGCCGTGACGACGTTCGCCGCGTGCGCGTTCTCGACGTTCTGGGCGAGGTACGCGTAACTCGTGTCGCCGGGCTCGAACGCATACACGGTCCGTCCGCCGCCAGACGCGCGATGCAGGAGCGTCAGGATCCCGATGTTCGCACCGATGTCGACACATACGTCGGCGCGTTGCACGACGCGCTCAGGACGCTCATCACGTGCGGCTCGTAGTGGCCCTCGGCGCGTTCGATCGCGCCGATCACGCCGAAGTCGTCGGCCGAGCCGGTGATCGACAGCGGCGTCAGATCGTCGGCACCACGACGTCGACGTGCGTGTCCATCTCTCGGCGACCTCCGGGCGTGAGCCGAGACTAGCCGTGGAGCTGAGCGAACGGCGCGGGTCGGCGACCGACTCGACGAAGGTCGCGTAGCGGTCGATCACGTCGTGCCAGCGGTAGTGGCGGTCGACGTAGCGCCTGCCCGGCGCTGGCCGAGCGCCGTCCGCAGCGCGGGCGACGCCGTGAGGCGATCGAGCTCGACCTCGAGCTCGGCGTAGTCGCCGAACGCGAAGCCGCCGCCCGGAACGTTGCACGTGGTCGAGCGTGACCGCGCACCGGCTGTTGACGAGCGCGGGAGTGCCGACCGACCACGCTTCCATCGAGCACGATCGAGAACGACTCGAACGCGCTCGGCGACACGAACGCGAGCGCGCCGCGCAGGAGGCCCCACTTCACGGACTCGTCGACCGCGCCGGTGACAACGATGTCGGGATGGGCGGGCGGCTCGTTGCGCGACCGGGCCCGCGAACACGAGCCGGAGCGGCGCCGCCGCGCCGGTCCTTGTAGCGGGCGAAGCATTCCGCGAGCAGGCGCGCGCCTTTGCCGTCGTCGACGCGGCCGAGACACAGCACGTACGGGCGGTCGTCGAGACCGAGCGCGCCGCGGGCCGCGTCGGGTCGCCCGGCGCCGGCGTCGACGCCGAGGCCGACCACGACCGCGGGTTTCGACGCGATCGCGGAACCGTTGCTCGACGAGTTGGCGTTCGGGCTCGCTCCAGTACGCGAGCCCGGCCGCGGCGCCGAACACATCGCGGTAGAGCGGGAGCCGCAGCACGGGTTCGTCGTGCGCGGCGCGGATGCAGGATCGAGCGCGTCGGCGACGCTGGGGCAGGCCCGACGACCGTGGGGTGGTACAGGAACGGGTGGAACGCGAACACGTCGGCGTCGGACTGCGCGATCGCCTCGATCAGCCCGGGCGCGACCGGCCCCTGCTTCTCGATCCACTCCCGCTGCTCGGTCTCGGCGACGCGGCGGCCGCGGCGGACGACGAGGTCGGTGCGCGGCGTCGAAGTCGGCCGACCGCGCGACCCGTCACCGGAAAGCGGTGCACCCGCACGCCGTCGATCTCGGTCGATGCCGGCTCGGGTAGTGATCGGCCCAGGTGGTGGCGTCGAGCGCGCACGTGGTGAGGGCTTCGACCGTGAAGCCCGGTCGCGCGCGCGAGGCGGGTCGCGAGCAGCCGGGCCGCGGTCTCGGCGCCGCCGGGGATCTCGGCGCCGTAGCGCGGCGTGACGACGGCGAGCTTCACGGTGCGTCGCCGCTCGACGGTCGATGACGCCTCGACGAACGCGGGACCGGTGCGCGTCAGATCGAAGTCGCGCACGCGGCGCGCGCCGGCGTTCGACGAGCTGCTCGCGCAGCGCCGGCGTCGCCGACGACGTGGTCGACGGCCGCCGCGACCGTGCACGGGTCCTTGACGTCGAGCAGGAGTCCGGCCGTCGCCGAGCGTCTCGGGGACCGCGGTCGACGCGAACGCGACGATCGGGCACGCCGGTGGTGCATGGCTTCGAGCAGCGGAACGCAGAAGCCTTCGTGCTCGCTGCACACGACGAACACGTCGGCGGCGCGGTAGTGCGCCGGCGAGCTCGGCCGGGCGAAACACCGCCCGTGAGCGTGACGGCGTCGTCGAGCCCGAGCGCGTGGATGAAGCGCTGCGAGCGTGCGCGCGTAGCCGTCTTCGCGGCCGCCGCCGACGAGGTGCAGGCGCGCGTCGGCGTTGTGGAACTGGCGGTACGCGGCGAACGCTTTGACGATGTCGTGTTGCGCCTTGTTCGGCGCGAGCCGCCCGACGAACAGCCAGGTGACCGCGCGCGGTGCGCGCCGGCATCGGGTGCGGGCTCGACGTCGAGGGTGGCGAGGTCGAGCAGGATCGGCACGACGGTGGTGCGGCGTGAACCCGACTCGATGAGATCGTGCTCGTTGTAGCTGGAGTCGGCGATGCCGAGCGCGGGCCCGCGTCGCCGAGCTCGCGCAACTGGCCGCGGCCCCACACCACGCCGTGCGCGGCGACGGGCTGCCAGCCCGCGATGTAGCGCATCGGCGTGAGGTTGTGGTGGTTCACGACGATCGGTTCGTCGCGGGCGAGCACGGCGTCGGCGACGACCGAGCCGATCGCCATCTGGTACACGACGACGTCGGCGCGGGCGCGCGCGTCGCGCAGCAGAGGCGCGCCGCGATCGGCCCATGCGGGCTCGATCTCCGACGCGAAGACCTCGGAGTCGTGCCCGGCGGCGCGGCAGGACGTCGCGCACGACCAGCGTGTGCGCGCCGACCGCGCCGGGTTCCAGCGTCGGGACGAACTGGTGGACGATCATCGCGGGCGCGACCGACGACGGACTCGATCGCGTCGAGCAGCTTGCGTCGCGACTTGTCGATGTCGAACTCGCGGAGCCGGTCGGTGCCGGCCTCGATCAGCTGCGTCGCGCAGCGCGCGCGTCGGTGACCACACGGTGCACCGCGGCCGCGATCGTGTACGCATCCTTGGCGTCGAGGAGCAGGCCGGCGTCGCCGAGGGTCTCGGGTACGGCCGCGGCCGAGTACGCGACGATCGGGACGCGGTGGTGCATCGCTTCGAGCAATGGGCACGCAGAAGCCTTCGTGCTCACTCGCGACACGTAGACGTCGGCGGTCTCGAAGTACGCGGTGAGGTCGCCCGCGCTCACGCCGCCCGGTCACGTCGACGGCGTCGTCCGAGATCGAGCGCGTCGATGAACGCGATGGAGCGACTGTCTCGTACTGGTGCGACGACGACGCGCCGACGAGATGCAGCCGGGCGTCGGCCGTCGTACAGCCGCCGGTACGCGGCGAAGGCCTTGACGAGATCGTGTTGCGCCTTGTTCGGCGCGAGCCGGCCGACGAACAGCCAGTCGGCGCCGCCGCGCGCCTTGCGCGTCGGCGAGGCGGCCGAGCGTCTGCGGGATCGGCGGGCGCGGCGTCGAGGGTCGCGATGTCGAGGAGGATCGGGACGACGGCGGTCTGCGCGTATCCGAGGTCGGTCGAGCTCCTGCGCGTTGAACGCGGAGTCGGCCAGCCCGAGGTCGGCGCGCGCCTCGAGCTCGGCGAGCTGGCGCCGTCCCTTCATCAGCGCGCCGGCGACGGCCGGTTCCCAGCGCGCGAAGAACGACGCGGGCGTGATGTTGTGGTAGTCGACGATCAACGGTTCGTCGCGGGCGGCGACGAAGTCGGCGACGGGCGAACCGACCGACGAGTGGTACATCAGCCAGGTGTTCCGCGGCCCCGACCCGTGAACGACGTGAACGGGCGCGCCAGGCGCTTGTACTCGTCCTTGGCCTCGTAGGAGTAGATGTCGGACGCGTAGCCGGCCGCGCGCAGCGTCTCCTGGACCGCGAGGTAGTGCCGCCCGACCGCGTCGCGGGGCGCGAGCGTGGGGACGAACTGGTGGACCGCGGTCATTCGTCGGCGCGGGTCGCGGTGACGACGTACGCGTCGGCGCCCGCGGCATGGACCTGGACGTCGGCGAATCCCTGTTCGGGAAGCACCGCTTCCCACGTGTCGGGGTGCAGCGGGTGGCCGGCGACGAGGTCGGCCTCGGCCGCCGTGGCGTCGCGGCCCCACGCTTCGCGGCGCAGGCTGCAGACGACGAGTCGACCGCCGGGCGCGAGCTTGGTCGCGGCCGCGTCGACGAGGAGCAGCAGTTCGCCGAGCGGCGCGCGCTCGACGAGGCCGCGGAGCACCAGCCCGCCCAGCGCGGCCGGCGCCGACCGCGTGCAGGTGCGCGGAGCCGTCGTCGATGCGGACCTCGAGCCCGCGGCCGAGCGCGGCGTCGGCGACCGCGGCGCGGGGCTCGACGCCGTACGCGTCGAGGCCCGCGTCCACCAGCGCAGCGAGCAGCGCGCCGTCGCCGCACTCGACGACCGCGATCCGGCCCGGGCAGCCCTGCAGGGCGTCGCGTCACGTGGCTCTGCCAGACCGAGTCGTCGCGCGCGCGCAGCGATCCGCGCGCCGATGCGCGCGCGACGGCGCGACGTCGCCGGTGATGTGCTCGAGCTCGACGACCCGTCCGCCGAGCAGCCGCAGCGCGGTGTTGATCGCGGTGGCCGAGCGCGCTGATCTGTTGCGCGAGCCAGACGTGGTACCAGCCGATCAGCTTCGACATGACCCGCTTGACGATGCCGAGGGCCGGGCTGTTCGACGCGACCGGGATCACCGGGTCGACGATCACGAGATCTTCGGCGCGTTCGAGCGCGGCGTCGAAGTCGTTGCTCACTTCGGGCGGCGCGAACCGATCGAACAGCCGATCGAGCTCGCGCTCGAAGCCGGGCGGGTACTCGCCCGCGGCCCGGCGCGCGCGCACCTCCGCCTCGATCTCGGCGGCAAGCTTGTGGATGTCGACGTTGTCGTCGGTCAAGACCGGTCCCTCCGAATGTCGGGACAGTATCGCCCGTCCGGCGCGCTTCGGCGCGAGTCACGCCGATCACGGCGGTCCAGCTGCAGACGCCCGCCGACGGCTCGGTGACGCCGCTGACACCGTTCGTGCACCGTTTCAGCGCGCCGCGCGCGGCTTGCCGATATCAAGCGGTGCAGCTGCCGATAGCAGGATGCCCGACGAGTGAAGGCCTCCCCTGTGCGCACTCGCCTCTTTCTCGTGCTTCTGACTGTCGCGCTCGTCGCGCCGTCGCGGCTCGGCGTCCGCGCGACCCGGCCGCGGCCGCGAGCGGTGTCGACGACACCGTCGTGGACCGACAACTCGGCGGGCTGGGACCGCAGCTCCTCGCCGACGATCGCCGACGTGAACGGCGACGGCCGGCGACGACATCGTCATCGGGCACGAGAACGGGCTGCTTGCACGTGATCAACGCGGCGAACGGTCAGGACCTCGCCGGGCTGGCCGCAGCAGACCGGCACCGCGATCGACAGCACGCCGGCCGTCGGCGACCTCTTCAAGAGCGGCCGCAGGAGATCGTCGTCGGGCTCGGGCTCCACGTTCGTGCCGAACCAGCAGGGCGGCGTCGCGATCTACAACGCCAACGGCGCGCTGCACTGCATCTTCCGCACCGCCGACTACTTCAACATCTGGAACGAGCAGCGGGCACCCGGACGGCTACGCCGACGGCGTGTACTCGTCGCCCGCGATCGGCGACATCAACGGCGACGGCTACCCCGACGTCGTGTTCGGTGGCTTCGACCTCCACATCCACGCGATCGACCGCAACTGCCACCAGATCATGAGCGACAACATCGAGGACACCACGTGGTCGTCGCCCGCGCTGTACGACATCAACGGTGACGGCCGGCTCGACATCCTCATCGGTGGCGACCAGATCGGCCGGCGGCGCGATCAACTGGTCGGGTGGCGAGTTCCGCGCCATCGAGTGGACGCCGCGGCAGCACCGTCGCGTGCACGCACTGCCGCGAGCTCTGGAAGCACCAGCTGAACGACACGATGTGGTCGAGCCCCGCGGTCGGCGACATCGACGGCGACGGCCGGCCCGAGGTCGTCGTCGGCGGCGGCAACTTCTACAACCGCTCCGACGGGCACAAGGTCTTCGCGTGGCACGTCGACGACGGATCCACCGTGCCGGGCTGGCCCGTTAGCGACCGGCGGTTCGACGATGCCGTCGCCCGCGCTCGGCGACCTGACCGGCAACGGGATTCCCGAGGTCGTCGCGTCCAGCGCCGACGGCTGGGTGCGCGCGTACAACGGCAACGGCTCGCTGCGGTGGGCGACCCAGCCTGTGGCGCGTTCAGCTACCGCGCAGGCTGGCGGGCCGGTCGCATCGCCGATCATCGCCGACTTGAACGGCGACGGTCAGCAACGACGTCGCCGCCGGCAACAACTTCGGGTACTTCGTCCTGAACGGCGCAGACCGGCGCGATCATGACCGTCGTCGACAAGCTGCAGTCGCACGAGAGCGCGGGCGCGGTCGGCGACTTCGGCTCGGGTGTGGGCTGGCGGCTCGTCGTCGCCGGGTTCAACACGCCGCACCACACGAGCCGCCTGCAGGCGTTCGCGATGCCGCGCCGGGCGCAGACGGTGCCGTGGGGCGATGTTCCGCCGCGACGCGCTGCACCACGCCGGTCCCGGTCGCGCTGCACCTCCTACCCGCGGGCCAGTGCCGCGCCGCGTCAGAATCCGCGGCGCGCACCCGATCGCGGCGTCGTCGAAGGGCTACTGGGTCGCCGGCGCGAACGGCGCCGTGTACGCGTTGAAGGGCGCGCCGTTCCACGGCAGCGCGGTCGGGCCGCATCCGCGGTACCGCGGTCGCGACTCGCGGCGACGCACTCCGGCAACGGCTACTACGTGCTCGACAACAGCGGCGACATCTTCCCGTTCGGTGACGCGCACTCGTTCGGCTCGATGGCCGGCAAGCGCCTCAACAAGCCGATCATCGCGCTCGCGCCGACACCGTCGGGCCGCGGCTACTGGCTGCTGGCTTCCGACGGCGGCGTGTTCAGCTTCGGCGACGCGCGCTTCTACGGTTCGATGGGCGGCAAGCACCTCGAACACAGCCGATCATCTCGATCGCGGCGACGCGGAGCGGTCACGGCTACTGGTTGTTGGCGTCCGACGGCGGCGTGTTCAGCTTCGGCGACGCGCGCTTCCACGGCTCGACCGGCAACATGCCACCTGAACTCGCCCGTGCATCTCGATGGCGACGGCCGCCGTCGGGCAGCGGCTACTGGCTCGTCGGCGGGCGACGGTGGCATCTTCAGCTTCGGCGTCCCGTTCTACGGCAGCGTGCCCGGGCATCGGGCCTGTGCCAGCCGGTGCCGGGCGTGCAGATCCGCCCGACGCTCACCGGCCACGGCTATTTCGTCGCTCGCCCGCAACGGTCGGGTCTTCGCGTTCGGCGACGCGCAGGGCGGGCGTCGGCGCCGGCGCTGGGCGGATTCAGCTTCGCCGTCGACCTCGCGATCCGTCCGTAGCCGTCCGGCAGACGATCGGCGTCAGGCATCCGGCCGTTACGGCCGGATGCCGCTACATTCGACGCCGTGGCCGACGACCAGCACGACGTCCTCGCCCGACCCGAGCCCGCCCGATCTCGACCGCCTTCTCGCGACGCTGCGGGACCGGGTCGAGCGCCGCCGGCTCGACGGCGGGTACCCGCCCGGTCTCGAAGCGAGCTCGACGGGCACTTCGCCCGCGTCACGGGCGATCGCGCGCCGACGCCTTCGTTCCTGCTCGCCGAGCTCGACCAGGCGGTCGAGCGACCTCGATCGCTTCGAGTACCGGCGCGACGCCATCGCCCGTCGAGAGCCGGCTGCCCGGCGGCTCGACGATGCACCGCGCCATCGCCAAGGGCGTCGGTCGCCAGATCCAGGGCGTGCTCGAGCAGGCGCAGGACCAGTCGCACCGGGTCGCGCGCACGATCGCGCTCATGGCGCAGGCGACGAACATGCTCGCCGACGCGTACGACAACCGCGTGATCCAACAGCTCGACGATCTGCAGCTGCAGCTCGCGCGAGGAACAGGCGCAGATGCAGCAGACTGCTGCTCGCGCTTGTCCGAGATCGCGGCGCGTGTTCCGGGCGCGGGGCTCGACGCCTGGTACGAGGCCGACGCGTTCAACGCGCACTTCCGCGGCGACGCGGACGACATCACGAGCCGTTACCGCGACCTCGCGGCCCGCTTCGTGGGTTGCGATCCCGGTGCTCGACATCGGGTTCGGGCGCGGCGAGTTCTTGGAACTGCTGCGGGAGCTCGACGTCGACGCGCGGGGCATCGAGACGCGAACCGCGCGCTCGTCGAGTGGGCGCGTTCGCGAGGTCTCGCGCGCCGATGTCGGACGCGGCCGTCGAGTACCTGCGCGGGCTCGACGACGACACCCTCGGCGGACTCGTGATGATCCAGGTCATCGAGCACCTGTCGCCGCAACACGTCATCGACGTCGTCCGCCTCGCGGCGGAGAAGGTGCGTCCCGGCGGCCGGGTCGTCGTCGAGACGGTGAACCCCACGTCGCTGTACACCTACGCGCACGCGTTCTGGGTCGATCCCGACCACGTGCGACCCGTGCACCCGAACTATCTCGGTTTCTTGTTCGCGCGAGGCCGGGTTTCGCGACGGTCGAGCGGGTCGACCGTTCGCCGGTTCCCGCCGACGAGAGCCTCGAGCTCGATGCCGGGCGACGACGAGCTGTCGAAGCGCCTGAACGCGAACTTCGATCGCATCAACGCGCTGCTGTTCGGTCCGCAGGACTACGCCATCGTCGCGACCCGGTGAACCCGGTCGGACGTGCGAAGACCGACGCGGTCGGCATCCATCAGGTCCTCGTCGCGGCGTCGCCCGGCGACGCGATCACCAACCTCGCGATCGGCACGCGCCGACTGCTGCGCCGGGTCGGTCCGTCGGAGATCTACGCGCACCACATCGCGCCCGAGCTCGTCGGCGACGTGCTGCCGCTCGCGCAGCTACCGGCCCGCGGCACTCGACGAACGTCCTGATCTTCCACGCGTCGATCGGTCAGTCCGAGGTGCACGAGTTCCTCACGAGCCGCGTCCGAACCGCTCGTGCTCGTGTACCACAACGTCACGCCCGGCTCAGTACTTCGAGCCCTACGACCCGGTGTTCGCCGACCTGCTCGCGCTCGGGCCGGCGCGAGGTCGAGCGACTGCTGCCGCGGGTCGTGTGTGCGATCGCCGACTCCGAGTACAACGCCGCGGAGCTGGAGGCGATGGGCTACCGCAACGTGCGCGTGCGTCCCGCCGGTGCGTCGACATCCGACCGGCTCTCGAAGGTGAAGCCGCGCGAGTCGACGATGGAGCCATCTCGCGCGCGTTCAACGGCGCCGATCCTCTTGTCGGTCGGCCAGCTGATGCCGCACAAGCGCCCGGACTTCCTCGTCAAGATGATGCACGTCGCCGAGACCTATCTCGGGATGCGCGGCTACCTCATGCTGGTGGGTCACCAACGACTCGACCGGTACACCCGCGCGATCCGCGAGCAGGTGTCAGGAGCTCAATCTCGCCGGGCGTGCACGTCGTGGGCGCGGTCGACGAGGCCGATCTCGCGGCGATGTTCCGCTCCGCCGACGCGGTCGTGACCGCGAGCGAACACGAAGGGTTCTGCCTGCCGCTGCTCGAGGCGATGACGTTCGAGAAGCCGATCATCGCGCGCTCGTGCGCGGCGATCCCGGAGACGGTCGGCGACGGGCGCTGTTGCTGCCACCCGAGCTACAGGACCCACGTTCTTCGCCGAGGCCGTGACCGAGTTGCTGAGCAACGAGCCGCTTGCAACGCACACTGGTCGACGGCGGGCGCCGCCGGCTGGCCGAGCTCGGGACCCGACCCCCCGACGTCGCCGTCGTCGAAGCGCTGCTCGAGGTCGTCTGATGCGTCTCCTGTATGTCGTGCAGCGCTACGGCGAGACGATTGCCGGCGGCGCCGAGCAGCACTGCCGCGAGATGGCCGAGCGCATGGCTGCGCGCGGGCATCACGTCGAGGTCGCCACCACGTGCGCGAAGTCGTACGTCGACTGGGCCGACGTCTACGAGCCCGGTCGGTCGACCGATCGCGGGCGTTGTCGTGAACCGGTTCCGGGTCGCCGCGCCCCGTGACAATCTGCGGTTCAACGAGTTGAACCGGCGCATGGTGTGCGGCCGCGGGACGCGTCCGCTGTTCGTGCAAGAGGAATGGATGCGCGAGCAGGGACCGTGGTCGCCCGACCTCGTCACCTGGTTGCAGCGCAACGCGCGCGCGCTTCGACTGTGTCGTCGCGTTCACGTATCTCTACTGGACCACGTGGGCCGCGCTCGACGCGTTGCGCGGTCTCGTCCCGTTGGTGTTGCACCCGACCGTCCACGACGAGCCGCCGTTGCGCCTCTCGCTGTTCGACCGTGAGTTCCGCGCCCCCGACGCGTTCGCATTGTCGACGCCGGAAGAGGTCGAGCTCATCCGCGACCGGTTCCATGTCGATCCCGCCGGGTGCGGTCGTCGGCATCGGGGTCGAGGTCGGCGTCGGCCGACCCGGCGCGTTTCCGCGCCACGTACGAGCTCGGCGAACAAGCCGTACCTGCTGTACGTCGGCCGCATCGACGAGGGCAAGGGTGCGCTCGCGCTCTTCGAGTTCTTCGTCGCGTACAAGGAGCGCCACCCGGGCGACGAGCTGGTGCTCGCGCTCGTCGGCGACGATCTGCTCGAGCTCCCGAAGCGCGACGACATCGTGGTCACCGGATTCGTCGACTACCAAACCCGCGACGACGTGATCGTCCGGCGCACTCGCGCTCGCCCAGCCGTCGTTCTTCGAGAGCTTCTCGATGATCCTGACCGAGGCGTTCGCGTTCGGGCGGCCCGCGATCGTGCAGGGCGCGTTGCGAGGTGCTCCGCGGCCACGCCCGGCGCAGCAATGCCGCCATCCCGTACGACGGCTTCGCCGAGTTCGAGGCGGCGGTCGAGATGCTGCGTGGACGACCCGGCCCTCGCCGACGCGATGGGTGCGGCCGGGCGCGCCTATGTCGAGCGTGAGTACACATGGGACACCGTGCTCGACCGCTACGAAGCCCTGCTCGAACGGACGGCCGAGATCGGAGCACCGTGCGCGTAATCCTCATCGCAGGAGCACGCCCGAACTTCATGAAGATCGCGCCGGTACTCGTCGCGCTCGACGACGCCGGGGCCGACACCGTGCTGGTCCACACCGGCCAGCACTACGACGAGGCGATGAGCCAGGTCTTCTTCGACGAGCTCGACATCCGCACGCCCGACGAACACCTCGAGCGTCGGCTCGGGCTCGCACGCGGAGCAGACGGCGCGGGTGATGGTGGCGTTCGAAGCGCTCTGTCGGAGCGCGTCCGGCCGATGTCGTGGTCGTCGTCGGCGACGTCAACTCGACGCTCGCCTGCTCGATCGTCGCGGCCAAGTCCGGGCTGCTCGTCGCGCACGTCGAGGCGGGTCTGCGCAGCCGCGACTGGGGCATGCCGGAAGAGGTCAACCGCGTCGTCACCGACCGGGTCAGCGACTACCTCTTCGCGCCTTCGGCCGACGCGGTCGACAACCTCCGCGCCGAGGGCTACCGCGAAGACCAGATCCATCTCGTCGGCAACGTCATGGTCGACACGCTGCTGCGCAACGTCGAGCGCGCTCGCGCCCGCGGTCTGCCGCCCGAGCTCGGGCCTGCAACCGCAGGGCTACGCGCTCCTCACGCTGCATCGCCCGAGCAACGTCGACGATCGGCCACGTTGGCCCGGCTGCTCGGCGCGCTGGGCGAGGTCGCGCGTGAGATCCCGATCGTCTTCCCGGCGCATCCCCGCACCCGCGAACGCATGGCCGGCATCGACGTGCCCGCCCGGCATCGTCGTCACCGAACCGCGCGGTTACCTCGACTTCCTCGCGCTGCAGGCCGACGCGAGCGGTCGTGCTGACCGACTCCGGCGGGATCCAGGAGGAGACCACCGCGCTGGGCGTGCCGTGCCTGACGCTGCGGGAGACCACGGAGCGCCCGATCACGGTCACCGAGGGGACGAATCGAGCTCGTCGGCACCGATCCCGACGCGATCGTCGCGGCCGCGCACGCCGTGTTGCGCGGCGAGGTCGAGAAGCGCTGCCCGGCGCTCTGGGACGGCGCTCGCCGCGCCGCGCATCGCGCGGGTGCATCGTCGAAGGCGGAACTCGCCGAGGACCGGCTCCGGCCCACGGATCGCCCGCGGCCTCCGAGCGGAGCTCCTGAGGGCGTTCGTGCGCGTCCTGTTCGACATCGTGCATCCGGCCCACGTGCACTTCTTCAAGTATCTCCACGCCGACCTCGTCGCCGAAGGGCACGAGACGCTCGTCATCGCGCGCGAAAAGGATGTGACGCTCGCGCTGCTCGACGAGTACCAGCATCCCGTACACGACGGTCGGCCAATCGGGCCGCAACGATCGCGTCGGTCAAGCCCGGGAGCTGATCGAGCGCGACCTCACGCTCTACCGCGCCGCGCGGCGCTTCCGGCCCGACTTCGTCCTGACCCGTAATCCGGCCGGCGTGCAGGTTGCCCGGCTCCTGCCCGGCGCGACCGGCGTGTTCGACACGGACGACGGCCGCGCCGCGGGCATCCACTTCCGCGCCGCCGCGCCGTTCGCCAACATCATCACCACGCCCGACTGCATGACCGAGAACTACGGCGCCAAGCATCACCGGTACGCGAGTTACAAGGCGCTCGCGTATCTGCATCCGTCGCGCTTCACGCCCGACCCGAAGATCCGCTCGATTCTCGGCGTCGGCGACGATCCGTACGCGATCGTGCGCTTCGTCGAGATGTCGGCGTCGCACGATCGCGACGAGTCGGGCATGAGCCATCGCCGACAAGCGCCGGGTCATCGAGGAAGTCGCCAAGCACGGTCGGGTGTTCGTGAGCTGCGAAGGCCCCATGCCGGACGAGTTCGCGGAGCTGCGCTTCTCGGTGCCACCGCACCTGATGCACGACGCGCTCGCGCAGGCGTGGATCTGTGTCGGCGACAGTCAGACGATGGCGGCCGAAGCGGCGTTGCTCGGGGTACCCGCGCTGCGGTGTTCGAGCTTCGTGGGTCGGCTGGCATACCTCGAAGAGCTCGAGCACAAGTACTCGTTGATCGAATCGTTCCTGCCCATCGACGCGCCACTACTGCACAAGCGCCTACGGACGATGTGCGCCCGACGCGGAGCTCGCGCACACGTGGCAGGAGCGGCGGACCCGCATGCTTGCCGACAAGGTCGAGCTGACGTCGTGGTACCGCGGCTTGCTCGACGAGCTGTCGTCGTAGCTTCCACGCCCCGCGGCGCGGCGGGGTGCCGCCGGCTAGTCGCGCTTCTCGACCACGTACCAGAGGTTCGCGGACAAGGCGCGTAGGCCCGGGATCGTGACCAGCGCGCGATCGGTGCGGTCGAGGAATGGCTTGCGTGTGGCGATCGTGCCGGGGATCAGGTAGCGGTACCCGCGCGTCGTCGTGTTGCCCGGCAACGCCGCGAACACCCGGTCGAAGAAGCGGGCGTGGATCAAGAACGTGTTGCGTTCGGCCTGCCAGAACGTGCGTCCGCGCGCCGCGAACACGACCGGCCACATCGGGCTCGTTCCGTTGGGCTCGAACAACACCAACCGACCGCCCGGTCGGAGCGCGGCCCACGCCGCGGTGATCGCTTCCCGCATCGCGTCGTGATCGGGGAAGTGGTGCAGCACCTTGATGAAGGTCACGACGTCGACGGGTTCGTCGAGCTCGCGGGCGACGGTGCGGAAGTCGCCGGGGAGGCACTCCACGAGCCCGCCGACCCCTTCGCGGTCGGCCGCGTCGCGCAGTTCGCCCAAGCTTGACGCCGACAGATCGACGGCCATCATCGAATAGCCGGCCCGCGCCAGGGGGAGCGTGTAGAGGCCCGTCCCGGCGCCGCACTCCACGACCGACGCGCCCGGGGGAACGCCTGCGAACAACGGCGCCAATGCCGACCACTTGTCGACGAGGCCGGTGCGCCGCAGCGCGACCGCATTCTCGTCGAAGTAGCGCGCGGTCTCGTCGGCGGTGGGCATTCCCGCTAGAGCGTCTCGCCGGTGGAAACCGGTGCTCGCGCAGGCGGCCGCGTGTGTCGAGCACCAGCCGGCCGTGCTCGGCGATGTCGAGGTACGGCAGATCGGGGTGGTCGACGCACAACAACACGAGGTCGGCGGCCGCGATCTCTTCGACCGAGCAGTCGACGCGGGTGATCGGCGGCCCAAGGCGCGCGTCGGCGGGAACGTGCACGTCGTGGGCGCGGAGGTCGGCGCCGAGCGCGAGCAATTGCTCGGCGATCGTCATCGCGGGCGACTCGCGCCAGTCGCTGGTGCCGGGCTTGTACGCGAGCCCGAGCAACAAGATGCGCGATCCGTTGACGGAGCGCTTCTCCTTGTTGAGCATCGAGATGACGCGCCCGACGACGTACTCGGGCATACCCCGGTTGACCTCGTTGGCGAGCTCGACGAAACGGAAGCGGTGCCCGAGCTGACGTTCGACGCGCCAGGCGAGGTACGACGGATCGATCGGCAGGCAGTGCCCGCCGACGCCCGGTCCGGGCGTGAAGCGCATGAAGCCGTAGGGCTTGGTGGCCGCCGCGTCGATCGCCGACCAGATGTCGACGCCGAGATCGCGGGCGAACATCGCGAGCTCGTTGACGAGCGCGATGTTGACGTGCCGGAAGGTGTTCTCGAGCAGCTTGGTGAGCTCGGCCTCGCCCGTCGACGTGACGGGGACGATCTTGTCGACGAGGCTCCCGTAGAACGCCTCGACGACGGACGAGCGAGTTGGGACCGATGCCCGACACGACCTTGGCCGTGCTCGTGAAGGTCCAGGTGGTGTTGCCCGGGTCGATGCGCTCGGGCGAGTAGCCGACGAAGAGGTCGGTCTCAGCAGCGCAGGCCGCCCGCCTCGAGGATCGGCCGCAACAACTCCTCGGTCGTGCCGGGATAGGTGGTCGACTCGAGCACGACGAGCGCGCCCGGGGGAGATGCAACGCGCCAGGTCGGCGCCGGCCGCCTCGATGTAGGAGAGGTCGGGCGTTCCCTCGCGCAGCGGGGTCTGCACGGTGATGACGGCGACGTCGAAGTCGGCGAGGTCGGCCGCGTCGTACGACGGCAGGTAGCCCGCTGCGCAGAGCCGCCTGGAGCTGCTCGTCGCTGACGTCCTCGACGTAGGAACGGCCCGCCTGCAGCCCGTCGATGCGGGGCGGCGAGATGTCGTAGCCGACGACCGGGTACCCGACCTCGGCCGCGCGCATCGCGAGCGGCAGGCCGACATAGCCCTGCCCGACGACGACGATCTTGGCCGTACGGTCGTCGATGCGCGACCGGAGCCGGCTGAGCTCCGGCGTCATCACATGGATCCGGTGTTGGTCTCCGCCGCGATCGGCACTTCGTCGCGATCGCGCGACACCCGCACCACGAGGTCGGCGAGCAGACCGATCGCGAACACCTGGAACGCGGCGAACAAGATGAGCAGCGTGTTCGTGGTGACGCGGAAGTCGTAGCGCGCGAGGTCGTAGATCAGCTTGGCGATACCGAGGAAGAGCAGCGTGAAGCCGGTCGGCAGGAACAGGCGCAGCGGGTTGTACGAGAGCACCATCCGCACGACCTGCACGCCGTAGCGCCGCGTGTCATTGATCGGGTGAAACTTCGATTTGCCCGCGCGCTTGCCGTAATCGATCGGGATGTACTTGACCGAGTAACCGCCGGACAGGAACGACATCGTCATCGTGGTGACACACGAGAAGCCGGGCGGCAGGTTCTTCAGGTACTGGCGCGCGACGTCGGTGCGGAAGGCGCGGAATCCCGAGTTGAGGTCGGGGATCTTGGTTTTGGTGAGGAAGCTCGCGAGCTTGCGGATGAACCACTTGGCGGGCACGCGGAGGCTCTTCATCGTGCCTTCTTCGGTGGTCCGCGCGCCGACGACCTGGTCGTATCCCTCGAGCTCTTTGACGAGCACCGGGATGGTGTCGTTCGGGTACGTCATGTCGACGTCGGTCCAAACCGTGACGCGTCCGCGGGCCGCGGCAGTGCCGGCCTTGCGGGCCGAACCGGAGCCCCGGTTCTGCAGGAGACGGATGACGCGAACGTCGGGAAGGGACAGCGCGAGCTCGCCGGAACCGTCCGAAGACCCGTCGTCGACGATGATAATCTCGTAGCTGTAATCCGACGCGTCCATCGCAGCCCGAACGCGATCGACTTCCTGCCTGAGGTGTTCGACCTCGTTGTACACGGGCAGGATGATCGACACGTCGAGCGAGTTGGGACCGCTCGCGGCGACCGATGACACATGCTGGGTCATGGACGATCAGCCTACGTGATGACCTGGCCTGGAGGACGCTTGCAGCTCGGTAAATGCGGCTTCCCGCCGGACCGGCGCGCCGTTACATGACGAGTCGTCTCGGTCTCGAAACGGATGCCGCGCCGGGTCCGGAGATACCCGCCGCGCCAGCATCCACCGGCGTCGAGCCGCCCGTCTGGCTCCGGATGACGGCCTTCGTGCCCGCAGCCGCGGTGCTCGCGTTCGGTTCCGTCGGCCTCGTACTGGCGATCAACGGCTGGTATCGCCCCGCGCTCGCGTTCCCGATCGGCGCCGTCGTGTGGCTCGCACTCGTCGCCCTCGCCTGGCCGGCCATCAGGAGCGACAGCGGAGTCGATTCCCTCCCTCGCGAAGCCGCAAAGGGAAGCGACGCAGCGCGAGCGACCCATAAAAATTGGTACGCGGCGGTCGGAGTTGCCGCGATCGTGCTGATCACCGGCTGGAACATGGCGCATGCTTCCACGCACGTGTTGATCGACCGCGACGGCGGTTCGTACGCGAACACCGCGCGTTGGATTGCACGCGACGGTTCGCTCACCGTCGACGCGCGCGTCGGCCCGTTCGCGCAGGCACCGGTGGGGTTCGACTCGTCCGCGGTGTTCGAGGTGCCGGGCGGAAAACTGCAGTTCCAGTTCGCGCACTTCCTGCCGGTGCTGCTCGCCGAAGGGCATGCGGTGGCCGGCGATCCCGGGCTGTTCCACACGCCGGAGTTGCTCGGCGGGTTCGCGCTCCTCGCGTTCTTCGTCTTGGCCTGGCGCCTCTTTCGCCGACCGTTGTTCGCGCTGTCGGCGATGCTGGCGTTGGCGTTGATCATTCCGCAGGTCGCGTTCTCGCGCGACTCCTACTCCGAGATCCCGTCGCAGATCCTGTTGTTCACCGCGCTCGCGTTACTCGTGACGCCGCGCGTCCTTCCGCGCTGGCGCATCGCGTTCGCGTCCGGTCTGTTCCTCGGTGCGCTGGAAGCAACGCGTATCGACGCGGTCGTGTTCCTCGTCGGTGTGCCGGTGGTGTGCGCGGTCGCGTGGCTGCGTGCGGAACCGGAGAATCGGCGCCGCGTCGTGCTCCCTGCGATCGTCGCGTTCGCAGTCGGGATCGTGCCCGGCATGGCGCTCGGCCTGATCGACCTCGCCCGTCACAGCGGGAGCTATTACCCGACGCTTTCGGGCGACGTGCACCGGTTGACGAAGCTCACCGTTGCCGTGGCCGTCGTGTGCATCGTCGTGGTCGCACTGTGGAAGTTCGTGTTCCCGTTCATTCGTCGGCTCCCGTGGAACGTGTTGTCGTGGGTCGCGGCCGGGGGCATCGCGCTCGCGGGATTCGCGGTATGGGCCTTCCGCCCGCACTTCCAGATCGTGCACGGCGACGGCCGGGCGATCGTCGGGCTCCAACAGACCGAGCACCTGGCGATCGATCCCACGCGTCTGTACTTCGAACGATCGATGTCGTGGATGGCGTGGTATCTCGGGCCGCTCACGCTCGCGCTGGCGATCATCGGTGCCGGGTTGATCGTCCTCGCGTTGTTGCGGGGCCACAAGCTGCGCACGTTGGGCGCCCTGGCGATATTGGGCCCGGGATCGGTCATCTATCTCTACAAGGCCCGGGCTGTCCCGGACCACGTATGGGTGACACGCCGGTTCCTCGTCAGCTCCTTCCCGACGTTGATCCTGCTCGCGCTCGGTCTCTTGGCATACGTCGCGAGCCGCCCCGCGTCGGCGCGTTGGAGCCGACCGTTGCGCATCGCCGCGATCGCGGCGGCGATCGTGTCGTTCGTGTATCCCGCGTACACGTTGATCGGTATCCGGTCTATGTCCGAAGAGTCGGGATATCTCGCGGTCGTGCACGACCTCTGTCACGACGTCGGTCCCAAGGCGGCCGTGATCATCCTCGAACAGACGCCGATGCAGAATCCGGAGAACGCGGCGCCGCAGGCCATTCGCAGTTGGTGCGGGTCCATCGTCGGCATCTCGAGCGGCACCAAGCCCGAGGACTTGCAACGACTCGCGCGGGAATGGGCAGCGGAAGGGCGTTCGCTCTACGTCGTGTCGAGCTCGCCCGACTACATCCGAAGCCTGCTGCCCACCGCCGAGGTGATGTCGACGCGGCACGTCGTCGACGACAAGCTGCTCGCCCCGACCCTCACGCACCGCCCGGACGCGTACGGCTCGCAATCGCTGCAGTTCGCAGTGGCGAAGGTTCCCGTTTCCGAATAGCGGGTGCCGTCGTGACCGCGGCCATGACGGCAGATTTGGGCAAGACCCCGAATATGCTGCCCGGGACCGAGACCGTGGAGGCGTCGGGCGAGCATGACGGCTTCGAGTCGTGAGAACTTCACGACCACTGTGATCTCGTGAGCGGCGTGCTCCAGGCTCTCGCCGTGCTGATCGCCTTGGCGGTGAGCGGCGCCGGCATCGCGCTGTGCCTACCTCAGGGTCGGCGAGGTTGGGTCGGCTTCGTATTCGAGGCGATGGTCATCGGCCTCGTCGTGCAAGAGGCGATCGCGTTGATGGCGGTGCGCACCGGTCACTACTCGCGCCTGACGGTGTTTGTCCTCACACTGCTCGTGGTCGTGGTGTCGTTCGCGGCCTGGTTCGTGATCCGCGCCCGTTCGGCGGCCGCCTCGGTGGCCGAGGCGGTTGCCGCCGAACCTGATCTCGACACCGACGCCAACATCCCCTCGGGCCGCCTGACCGCGATCACGTCGGTGGGCCTCGTCGTGGTGGTCGCGGTCGCCCTCGTGCTGCGCCAGGGCCCGTCGTACTTCATCTTCCAGACCGGCGACATGGGCGAATACGTCAACCGGGCGAACATTGTCGTCAATGCGGGGAAGCTTTCGTCGGGCTTCCCGCACGGCTTCGTGTTCTTCCTCGCGAACACCAATCTGTTGCTCGGGCGCGCGCACACGGTTGCCGGCCTGCCCGCGCTCGGGGTGCTGCTCCTGCTCGGTGTGTTCGCGTACGCGCGCTTCGCCCGACTGCATCCCTTGGCCGCCCTCGGCGCGGCCGCGCTCGTCGCGGTACTCCCGGTGACGGTGTGGTTCTCGCTGTTCCCGGTCTCGGAGACGCTGTACGCGACGCTGCTGATCGCGGCGCTGTACTTCCTGCTCCGGGCCCGGGGTGACTCGTCGATCGGGTGCGCGGTCGTTGCCGGATTGATCCTCGGATTGATGTTGCTCGTGCGGGGCAACGCGATGTTGCTCGCACCCATCGTGGTGCTGGGCTTCTTCGCGTCGGCGGCCGTCGACAACGATCGGGTCCTGCGCATCCAGCGCATGTTCACGATCGTCGCGCTCCTCGCCCTCTCCGCCGCGTACGCGTACGACGTCTACTACCCGCGCACCTATTTCGTGCAGACGCAGCTCCACAGCATCCTGCCCGCGAGCGTGTTCCGGGTCGCGGACAAGCTCGACTTGCTCCGTGCGTCGATTCCGTTGTTGCTCGCGGTCGTGGTCGCCGTCGTCGTGGTGTTGCGGCTCGCGGTTCTCGTGACGCGCTACATGCGCCCGCGGGTTGCCGAACAGCCACAGAAACTCTGGCGAATCGCCTACGGCGCGGTGTTGGTGGTGACGCTGCTCGCGCTCGTGTTCATCCATCGAGCGGGTCTGGTCGACGCACTCGCGCGCTGGGGGCTCGTACTCGTCGTGGTCTCGATCGCCGGGCTGCTCTGCCTGGTGTTCCGGCCCGGTCGTTACATCGACGGTGTCGACGGCTGGATGCTGCTCCTCGTCGTGTGCTTCTACACACTCTTGTTCGCGGGCCGCGTTCCGCGTCGAAACCGCACGCCTACTACCTCTACTACGACCGTTACCTCTTCAGTGAGGTGTTGCCGGCCGCGCTCGTCTTGGCCGCGGTCGGGTTCCACTTCTTCGTCGAGCTGTTCGTGAACGCGACGGCGAACGCGACCCGGTCGAAAGTCGTCACGCGCGTCGCGGTCGTCGTGCTCGGTGTCCTGGCGCTCGTCGCCCTCGTTCCGAACCTGAAGGAAACGCATCGCATCACGCGCTATCCGCTCTTCGGCGACTCGTACCAGACGCTGCACCGCCTTGACGTGCTCACGACGGCGCACGGCAAGGGCGGCGCGGTGGTGTATTCGGCGTCGCCGGTTCCGCCCGCGGGATGGTTCTTCGAGAACACGTTCCGGGCATTCGCGCTCCCGCTCGGGCTCACGTTCAATCGCATCGTCGTCGGCATCCCGAGCAACCCGTTCGGTAAGGACGTACAGCTCACGCCCGCGGCCGCGCTCGCCAAGCTGCAGCGCGAAGGCTTCAAGCAGGGATACCTCGTGGCGCTGCGCGCGCCGGGCGCGACGCCTGTCGCCGACGGCGCCCACACGCACTACGTCGGCACGGTCGACTACGTGAGCCCGACCCTGAGCCGCTCGGTGAAACGCACGCCCGCGCAGTGGCAGCGCATCGCGTTCCATTTCGACGTGTACGCGCTGTCGTAGCGCCCGTCGCAATCGTGCCCGTCGGGGGCCCGGCACTAGCGTCGGCCCGTGGCGCTGTTGACCGCATTGCTCGTCATCGGGATCGCGTGCGCGATCGCGGCCTGGTTCGTCATTCGCGAGGCCGGGCGGATGGCCGCGGAACCGCCGCCGCCGGTGTTCGACCCCGAAGAGGCGTACGAATGGGTCGTCGAACACGTACCCGACGATCGTCGCGGCCACGCTCACGCCCGACGACGTCCGCCGGATCCTCGACCTCCAACTCGAGTACTTCCGCCGCAAAGGCGTGACCGGGAACGGCTCGTCGTCGCACCCGCCCGGCGACGTCGTGGTCGGAGGCGCGGAGACGGTCGACTACATCCTCGAGCGGGCCCGGGTGGCGGGCGAGGAATACCTGCCCGAGCAGATCCACGCCGTCATCGAGACCCAGCTCGCGTATCTCCGGGAGATCGGGGCCGTCGGGCCGCCCGGCCGACGAAGGACCCAACGATCTGACCGCTGGTGTAATCGAGTTCCCCTCGCCGGTCGGATCTGCTACAAATTTGGTTACCGGAGAAAGGAGGTGGTCCATCAGATGCACGATAAATCTGGGACTTCGGAGGTGCACGGCCGCTAGGCCGTCAGTTCTCGACTGGACCACCTTGCGGAATCCAAACCGCTGCACCACCGTCGGAGCTGCTGGGAATGGTCCCACCGGCACGTAGGCGACGACGGGTCCGAATCAGTCGAACGGATGGGGGGTTGCTTCGGCGCCCCCCGTTCACTTTTCCTATGGGTCGCTCGCGCTGCGCCTCGGCGAAGTGCGGCTCCGCGAGCGTTCGCCGAGGCTCCGCTGCCGCTCCCACTAGATTTCGCGTTCATGAGTTCTGTGGCGCACTTCGAGCACTATCGGTACCTCGGGGACAAGCGGAACCAGGTCGTCTACGACCTCGAGCTCTACGGCGTCGACCCCACGGTCACCACGAAGGTCGACGAGTTGGTCGCCTCGGAGCGCTTCATCGCGTTCTCGCCGCAGACGCTCGCCGAGGCGCGCAACCGCGGGTATCACCCGGACCGCTCGATCCGCGCCGACGCCTAGCCCGAAGCCGCGTCTACGCGGTGGTCTCCCAGCACTCCGCCGGGAGCGCGTCGCGGATGCCCTTGCGCTTCGACTCGAACGCGATGTCGGAGAGCACGACCTCGGCCGGGACCGAGGCGGGGTGCGGGTAGGCCGTCGTAGCTGACCCACGAGGTGCAGCCGCCGTACGCCTCGTTCCAGGGGACGGTCAGCGGCTCGGCCAGCCGGTGCACCCGCATGACGAGAACCCAGAGCGGGTCGCGTGATTTCCACGTGAACCGCGACTCGACGTAGTCGCGCGCCCAGATGAGCTTCGAGTCGAGCGCGTCGACGTGCTCGGCCTCGGTGATGGTCGCGACGTCGACGATGTCGGCCCAGCCGTGCACCGTGATCGGTTGCCCGACCGGCGACGCGTCGGCGAGGTCGACCCAGTGCGCGTACGCGGGCTTGAGCAGCTCCGCCTTCTGGTGCTCGGCCGTCGGCGAGAGCCAGCAGCGCCGGTTCTCGACGCCGAAATGGCGGCCGTCCTCGTGCAGCCCACCCTTGCGCACGTCGACGATCTGCTCGCCCTCGAGCAGCGCGTGCACGATGGCGGCCCACTCCTTGAGCGCGGGAGTGGTCGACGCGGAAGTGCCCTGGTTCGTGGTCGAGGCGGTCACGCGAGCCAGGATAACCACCGACATGGAGGAGCTCGTCTCGGAGGGATTGCGCCTGGGGGCGCATTTCGCGCGGCCGGCGGGCGTGACACGGGTGCCCGGGATTGCTCGTGCTGCCGGGCTTTCCGCGGGGCGCGGCGGCGCGGCTGCGGTCGGGAACACCGATCAGACGCTGTGCGACCGGATCGCGCGCGAGTCGGGTTGGGCCGGGCTCACGTTCACCTTCCGCGGGACCGGGCCGTCGGAAGGCGACTTCTCGATCGAGGGCTGGCTCGCCGATGTGCGCGCCGCGGTCGATGCGTTGCACGCCCGGACCGACATCACCGGCGTGTGGATCGCCGGTTTCCGCCTCGGCGGCACGCTCGCGATCCTCGTCGCAGCCGACGACGAGCGCGTGCGTGGCATCGCCACGTTCGCGGCGCCCGCGTCGCTACGCACGTGGGTGCGCGAGCCCGAGTGGTTCCTCGAATACGCGCGCCGCACCGGCGTGTTGCGCACGCCGGAGTACCCGCCCGATCCGGAGGCCTGGATCCGCGCGATCGCCAACCTCGATCCGATTGCCGCGGCCGAGCGCATCGCGCCGCGTCCGTGGCTCGCTCGTGCACGGCAGCGCCGACGACGTGGTGCCGGTCGACGGACGCGCGCCGACTTGCGCGAGGCGGGCGGCGACGGCGTCGACCTGCGCATCGTCGCCAACGGTCCGCACCGACTCCGGCACGACCCGCGCGCGATCGCCGCGCTCCTGGGTTGGCTCGACCGTCAGGAACCCTGAGCCTGCGCGTACTCCAGCACGGCGGCGAGCGTGTCGTCGAGCGAGTACTTCGGGGACCAGCCCGTCGCCGCGACGAGCTTGGTCGGATCACCGACGAGTCGCGGTACGTCGACGGGTCGGACGAGCTCGTCGTCGACGACGCACGCGAGGTTGCCGCCCGCGCGGGCGATCAGCCCGTCGGCGATCTCGCCGATCGACACGCCCTCGCCCCGACACACGTTGTACGCCTCGCCCGGCGGCACCGTGCTCCACCAGGAGTCGGTACGCGCGCACGATGTCGCGGACGTCGGAGAGGTCGCGCACCGGGTCGACGGATTGCCGACGGTGATCGGTCGGATCGCCGGCGCGCTCGCGCGTCGACGATGCGGCGCGCCGAGCGCGGGCACGACGAACCGGTCGGACTGTCCCGCGCCGGTGTGCGAGAACGCCCGCACGCGCACGGTTTCGAGGCCCGCGCCCAACCACGCCTGCAGCGCGACGAACGACGCCGCGACCTTGCTCGCGCCGTACGGAGTGATCGGGCGCAGCGGCGCGTCCTCGCGCAGGCGCGCGCCGTCGGGATCGATCTTGCCGTACTCCTCCGAGCTCCCGACCACGAGTACGCGCCGCGCTCCCGCACGCACGCGCCGCGTCGAGGATGTGCGCGGTGCCCTCGACGTTCACGCGCAGGCACGCGGTCGGATCGATCCACGACGCACCGACGTCGGACCAGGCCGCGAGGTGGTAGACGACCTCCGGCCGCTCGCGCGTCGAATACGCCTGGACCGCGGCGCGGTCGGTGATGTCGAAGGTGCCGCTCGCATCGCCGGGCAGCACCACGTCGTCGCCGCAGTCCTGCAAGTGCGCCAAGAGGTGCGGGCCGACGAAGCCGGTCGCGCCGGTGACGAGTGCCTTCATCCGGACACGGTGCGCGTCGGTGGGCGTGGTGGCTCGATGGCGCGACGGTACGCGTCGATGTGCGCGTCGATCGAGCGTTCCCACGTGAACGTCGCGGCGCGCGGCGGGCCCGCGGCGCGCAGCCGCGCCGCGAGCGTGGGATCGTCGAGCACCGATGTCAGCGCGCGCGGCGAGGGCGTCGGTGTCGGCGGGCGGGACGAGCAGCGCGGCGTCGCCGACGACCTCCTCGAGCGCGGAACCCGATGGTCGTGACGAGCGGCGTTCCGCTGGCGAGCGCCTCGAGCGCGGGCATGCCGAAACCTTCGACAGCGACGGATACGCAATGACTTCGGCCCGGCGGAACAGCGCGGCCGAGTGTCGCGTCGTCGGCAGATAGCCGGGGCGGAGGATGCGCGTCGCGACGCCACTCGATTCGATCGCGGCTCGGGCTTCGGCGACGCCCCAGCCGTCGCCGCCCGCGAGCACGAGCTGGAGTTCGGGATGCGCGGCCGCGATGCGCGAGAACGCGCGCACGAGGTTGGGCACGTCCTTGCGCGGTTCGATCGTGCTGGCGAACGCGATGAACGGGCTCGACGATGCCGTGGCGGTCGAGCGCGGCGAGGTCGGTCGTCGGCGTCGCCGGTCGTCGCCGAAGCGCGTCGTGATCGACGCCGTGATGCACGACGACGATCTCGCCCGCCGGTTCGAAGCGCGCCTTCAGGCCGTCGCGCCGCGTCGCTGACTGCCGGTCACGATCACGTCGGCGCGCCGCGTCGCGGCGCGCGATCATGCGCCGGAAGTAGACGACCTTCGAACGCTCGTGCCATTCGGGATGATCGAAGAACGTGAGGTCGTGCATGGCCACGACGGTGGCCACGTTCGAACGCAGCGGCATCGTGTAGTGCGGCGCGTGCCAGACGTCGGGCCGGATCCGCCGGGCCACCTGCGGTGCCCGCGGCCTGCTCCCACGACGAGCCGCGGCGGTCGGCGGTTCGGCGCGGCCGCGATGAACCGTCGGCGCGATGGTGCGAGGTCGGCCCAGCGTGCGGTGTCGCCGCGCCGGGTCAGGAGATGCAGGTCGACCTCAGGGCGCGCCGCGACTCCTCGGCGACCGCGATCGTGTAGACGCCCGCGCCGACCGGGCGGGCAGGAACAGCCGAGACGTCGAGCAGCACGCGGACGCGGGGGAGTCTACGAAGACGGGCGCGCGAGAGCTCGCGCGTAGGCACGCGGCTGTGGCCTTCGGCCGCTGCGAGCCCAGTTCAACTCGCGCGGCTCGGGCCAGGCCGGCGCGCTCGAGATCGGCGCGCAGCCGGTCGTCGTCGAGCACCGTCCCGATCTGCGTGCGCAACCATCGGCGTCGCCGGGCGTGAAGAGCGCACCGGCGCCCCGCACGACCTCCTCGAGCGCGGAACCGGTCGTGGCGATCGTCGGAACGCCGCGGGCCATCGCTTCGACCACCGGGAGGCCGAAACCTTCGTACAGCGACGCGAGACAGAACGCGTCGGCGCGGCGGTAGAGCGCGTCGAGCAGCCGACCACGGTTGCGGGCCGACGACCTGCACGAACGGACGGTCGAGACCCTTCACCTCACCCCAGCCGCGCGGGCCGACGACGACGAGCGTGAGCTCGGGGCGCGTCCGCCGGAGTTGTTCGACCGCGCCGCACGATCGTGGGGAGGTCCTTGCGCGGCTCGACGGTTCCGACCGTCAGCACGTAGGGCGCGTTGCACTCCGACGCGCGGCAACGGTGCGGTCGATCTCGTCCGGGTCGCGGGGCACAGGCGGATCGACTCCGAACGGGACGACCTCGATGCGGTCGCGTTCGAATCCTTCGCGCGTCGAGCTCGCCGGCCGGTGAATTCCGACGGCACGACGACCAGGCTCGGCGTGCGCGGCGCGCGAGCTCGAGCCCGCGGGTATGGAAGCTGACGCCGCGTTTCGTCGTGACCTCCGGCAGCCGGCGGAACGCGATGTCGTGCACCGTCACGACGAGCGGCCGTCCGCGGACCGGGGGGACCGCGAGGCTCGGCGCGTGCACGACGTCGGCCTCGATCCGGAGTTCGGGCCGGCGCAGACGATGCCAGAGCTCGTAGCGCAGACTGCCGTGCGGCGGACCGAGATCGATCCAGGGCACGCGGGCCGCGACGCCGCGCGGCCGTGTGCCGGCCGCGAAGGCGATCGGGGTCGACGCCGACTTCGGGCAGGTGCCGCAGCAGCGCGATCTCGTAGCGGCCGATCCCGCCCGGGACCGGTTGCAGCAGCTGGCCGGCATGCACCGCGACCCGCATTACGCGCGCCTCCGAGATGCGGCGGTAACACGACGCCAGGGCGCGGGCGGTGTGGTCCCACGAGAACGGCATGTACCCGATCGCGGCCACGCGCGATGAGTTCGGCGCGCGTCGTGTCGTCGGTAGATCACGCGGTCCATCTGGTCGGCGAGGGCCTGTTCGTTCGTGGGTTCGACCAAGAGTGCGGCGTCGCCCGCGACCTCGGGAATCGAGCCGGCGCGGGCCGCGACGACGGGGACCCCCGCAGTCATGGCTTCGAGCACCGGGAAGCCGAAGCCCTCGTAGATCGACGGATAGGCGAGCAGGGTCGCGCCTTCCAGGAGCGCGCGCCGTCCGGCGTCGGAGACCGCGCCGGCCAGGACCACGCGGGCGCGGGGCGCGGCGGGGAGGCGCGCGATCGCGGCGTCGATCTCGGGCCGGGCCGGGCCGTCGTGGCCCGGCGATGACGAGAAGGAGCTCGGGGTGGCGGCTCGAGAGCTCACCGAACGCGCCGACCAGATGGGCGAAGTTCTTGCGGGGCTCGAGTGTGCCGATCGCGACGACGAAGGGCGCGCCGCCGAACTTGGCCTCGATGTCGGGCGGCATCTCCGCGGCGTCGCCGAGCGGCGGAATCCCGAGCGGGATGACGACGAGGCGGCCCGCGGCGCGGAGGCCCGGCCCGAAGATCTCCTCGATCTCGTCGGCCGACGAACTCGGAGCCGGTGTGCAGCGTTGCGCCGCGCGCGACCGCTCGGCGGATGACGGGATCGAACGCGCGCACTTCGGGAGTGCACAGCTCGGGATAGCGCACGAACGAACAGTCGTAGACGCTGATCAGTGTCGGCAGCCGGCTGGGCGGCGCGAGGTAGTTCGTCGCGTGCACGACCGATGCCGGCTTGAGCCACCGATCGATGCGCGGCGCGTCGGCGCGGACCCACGAGTTGAGGAGGATGCGCGGCGGGAATCGGGCACGAAGTGCGTGTCGGGGGGAACCGCGTCGCGATGCAGGCGGGCCCGAGTGCTGAGTGTGTACGGAACGAGGTCGGGTCCGGCCTCGAGCGCGCGCAGCGCGACAACATATTCGGCGACCGCGGCGCCGATTCCCGAGCGCGCGCCGAGCAATGGAGTGACGTCGATCGCTACGGTCGGACGCGCCGTCGGAGCCACCGCAGGTTGCTACCACACATCGCCCGTTACGCTGTAGCTTCGAAGCGGGCTGAGTGCCGATGACCCTGGTCGAGAGCTGGGGGAGGTCAGTGGAGCACGACGACAGCCAAAACGACGTTTCCCAATCGGATGTTTCCCAATCCGATGTTGCACGGCGCGTCACTCGACGCGCCGCATTGCAGATCGGTGCCGGTACGGGCGTCGGCCGCGATCGCCGCGCCGTATGTCGCACGCCTGTCGCGCGGTGACGCACGCGCGTTCGACATCTCCGATGCGCGCCCTGCGTTCGCGGCCGGTGCGCGACTGGCCGGTTCCGCCGATCGTCACCCGCGCACAGTGGGGTGCGAACGAGGCGCTCCGGCGGACCGGGCAGATTTACGACGCGCCGGTCGCGAAGATCATCGTCCACCACACGGTACGCCGAACGACATCACCGACTACGCCGGGCTTGTGCCGCAGCATCCTCGCGAACGAGACGTCGGGCGAATACATCGACATCGCGTACAACTGGCTGATCGATCCCACGGGCCGAATCTACGAAGGTCGTTGGGCGCAGAACTACCCGGCCGGCGCCGCGCACACCGGTGAACGCAGCGGGCGCGAACGTGCGCGGCGCGCACGCGATCTACAACAACTCGCACACCATCGGAATCGCGTTGATGGGCACGTACGACAACATCAACCCGTCGTCCGCGATGCTCAACTCGCTTGTCGAGCTACTCGCGTGGAAGTGCGCACGTTGGGGTATCGATCCGACTCGGGCGCGGCACGTATCCCGCGTCGAACGGTGTCGTGCGAGAACATCTTCAACATCTGCGGCCACCGCGACACGTCGGCGACCGATTGCCCCGGCTCAGCGGGTCGAGCCGATGCTGCCCGCGCATCCGGGCCCGCGGTGACCGCGCGCCTGACCGGCGCGGGCTACTGGATCGCCGTCGAATCTCGGCCAGGTGACTGCCGTTCGGCGGCGCGCCGAGCGTCTCGATCTCCGGCTTCCGCCTCACGAGCCTGATCGCCGGTATCGCCGGTCATCCGAGCGGCGCGGGTTACTGGTTGTTCGCGGGCGACGGCAGCGTCTACGGGTTCGGCAGCGCCGGTTATCACGGTGGAATGCACGGGAAGTTCCTCGCCGCGCCGATCGTGGGCATGGCCGTCACACCGTCGGGGAACGGCTACTGGCTGGTCGCCGGAGACGGCGGGATCTTCTCGTTCGGCGACGCGCGCTTCTTCGGCTCGACGGGCGGCTTGCGGCTCAACGCACCGGTCCTCGGCATGACGCCGACCCACAGCGGGCAGCGGTTACTGGCTGTACGCGCGCGACGGCGGCATCTTCAGCTTCGGCGACGCCGCGTTCCACGGCTCGACCGGCAACATCCGCCTCAACCAGCCGATCGTGTCGATGGCGGCGCGCCCGCAGGGCGACGGGTATTGGATGATCGCCCGCGACGGCGGCCTCTTCGCCTTCGGCAAGGCACCGTTCGAGGGTTCGGGCGCGAACTTGCGCTCGGCCGCGCCGTACGTGGCGATGCTGCCGTCGACGACGGGAAAGGGCTACGTCATGTTGCGGGCCGACGGCGGTGTCGCGGCGTTCGGCGACGCGCCCAGTCTCGGCGACGGCGCCGGGCACATGTTCGGCCAGGCGATCGGCATCGCGGGCAAGCTGAAACCGCTCTGATGTTCCGGGTGCTCAGCGCCGCGTGAACAGATCGCGGATGCGCCGGCGGGGCGGTTCCGCGCTCGTACGCTTCACCGCGATGTACCAGTAGTCGCGCCAGCCCGAGGCCTTGTCGGTCTCTTGCACCAACACGATGTCCATGCCGCCCGCGCGCAGGAGGGCCTCCACGTCCGGGCGGGGAATGCCGTGGATCTCCATCACCGGGACCAACTCGGGTTCGGCATCGGGCGCGGCGGTGCTGGGCACGACCTGAACCGGGATCGTCGTCGTGGGCGAACCCCGATCGGCGAACCAGGCGACGCCTTCGACCACGAGGTCGAGCTCGAGCAGGTACGCGCCCGGTTCGATCGGCGCTTGCACCTCGAGCGTCGTGGTGATCGCGGTTCCGGCCTCTACTGCGGCGCCCATCGGAGCGCGGCCGTCGTCGACTCGCAGCATGGTTCCATCGGCCGCGCGCCAGTGGTTACCGAGTGTCATTGCGATCTCGCTCGCCCACGGCGCGCTACTGGTGTTGCGCACCTCGGTGGCGATCGTGGTGATCGCGCCGGATTCAATCTCGAGCTTGGTCACCTCGGGAACGATCTCGGCCCGGAAGGCGTCGTCGGCGATCGACGGGAGGCGATAGCCCTCCTCGTCGACGCCGAGGGGTTCGCTCGGCAGTTGAAACACCAACACACCGCCGGGCGCGAGCACGCGCGTGAACTCCCGAAGGTACGCGGCGCTGAACTCGGGGGCGATGTGTTGCAGGACGATGACCGAATAGATGAGCGCGAACGTGTCGTCGGCGAAGAGCGACAGATCGTCACGGTCGTTCACGTGGTAGTGCACGCGCTCGCCGAACTGATTGAGCTCGTTCGCCCGTTCGATCATCGACGGCGCGATGTCGACGCCGTCACACATCGCGAACTTGCGGGCCAGGCCCTGGGTCAGACGTCCGACTCCGCAACCGAAGTCGAGCGCGCGTTCGAGACGGACGGGAACGTCGAGCTCCTCGAGCCACGCGAGTAACGCGTCGATCTCGTCGACGCCGGTGCGCAGGAATTCGTCGAGGTCCCAGCGGTTCCCGCGGCGGTCGGGGCGCGAGATGATCGCCCAGTAGGGGTCGCGGCGACCCCATTCGTTCCAATGGCGCTGGAGTTCGTCCAGGTTCACGAGCGGATGCTACCGGTGGCCGCCGGACGGCGGAGCTGCCCGCGGCGCGCCCGAACCGGATGCTGCGCCATGGCGAGCATCTCGTCGTCGCCGCGGCTGTTGCCGTAGGCCCACAGATCGACGTCGTCCGTGCGCCGAACAGTCGGCGTCGATCAACGCCGACCGCGTCGCCTTCTCGGCTCCGCGGCAGTTCGCGCCGAGCAGGCGCCCGGTGCAGTGCTCGTTCTCGTCGGCTCGAGACTCGTGCACAAGCACGTGCGCGACTCCGAGCACGCCGCGCGACCTCGTCGAGGTACACGTCGAGCGACGCGGAGACGATCACCACCTCGTGGCCCTCGCGACGGTGCCACGCGATCCGGTCGCGGGCTTGCGTCGTGATCCCGGAGCGCGCGAGCTCGGCGCCGAACGTCCTGCCCCGCGGTCTGCGACGTCGGCGTACGGATGGCCCCGCCAGCACGCGCGTCGAGGACGCGTTCCTTGACGACGTCGCGATCGCCGCGTCCGGCGGCCGCGACTGCGCCAGGCCGACCGACTCCGACGCGAGCGCGCGGGCGACCGCGGCGCGCCCGACGACGGTCGCGAGGAACGGCACGAGCGTGTCGCGCTTGGTCATCGTGCCGTCGAAGTCGAACGCGGCGAACGTGCGCGCGGTCCACGACTTCGACGACTTCGATCAGACCGGCAGGCGCCGGAACACGGCGGTCGGGCACGTGCCGGAGCACCGTCATCACGTAGCGCATCGCGGGCGGTACCCACACGACGTCGCGGCCGCGGGCGATGCCGCGGACGACCGCGTCGGCGACCGCGTCGGGCGGAGACCGAGAGCGGCGCGGCCTTCATGCCGTTCGGTCATCTTCGTGTGCACGAAGCCGGGCCGGACGATCAGCACGTGCACGCCGCTCGCCGCGAGCGACGCCGCAAGTCCCTGGTAGTAGCCGTCGATGCCCGCCTTCGACGAGCCGTACACGAAGTTCGAGCGCCGCACGCGCTCGCCCGCCACCGACGACAGCAGCACGAGCGTGCCGTGGCCCTGCGTCGCGGAGCCGGTCGGCGAGCGGGACGGTGACCGAGACCGTGCCGGTGAAGTTCGTCTGCACGATGTCGACCGCGGCCGCCGGGTCGTGCTCGGCGCGGGCCTGGTCGCCCAGCACACCGAACGCGACGAGCACGAGGTCGAAGTCGCCGAAGCGGTCGAACGTGGTGCGCACGAAGGTCTCGTGCGACGGCGAAGTCGGTGGCGTCGAACGCCACCGCGTGCGACCTCGGACGCGCCGGCTGCGCGCAACGTCGGCCGCGGCGGCGTCGCACGACTTCGGGCTTGCGCGCCGCGAGCACGACGCGCGCCGCCGCGGCGCGCCACGATCTTGCGCACGGTCGCGAGCGCGATGTCGGAGGTGCCGCCGAGCACGAGCACCGACTGCACTTCGCCGAGCGCGTCTTTCATGCGATGCCGTTTCATGCCGATCGCCTTCATCGTGTCTCCGCCGGTGCCGCGTGAGATCGAGGCGGCGGTCCATGTCGCTGCGCAGCAGCTCGTTCGGGATCGAGCGTGGCGCGCGCGGCGCGCCACTCGTCGAGGCGCGGGTACATCGCCGCGAGCAGCTCCGGGCCGCAGGCGTGAGTCCTTGGTGAGGTACACGCGGCCGCCGGCCTCCACGACGAGCTCGTCGAGGCCGTCGAGCAGCGGCGCCAGCGACCGGCGCGGCGGGGATGTCGAGCGCGAGCGTCCAGCCCGAGATCGGGAACCCGATGAGCGAGCGGCTGTCGTGCTCGAAGCGCTTGAGCACCGCGAGGAAGGTGGGAATGCGCGCCGCGCTGAAGCGTTCGAGCGCCGTGCGCACGACGTGCTCGGCGCCGAACGGCACCACGAACTGGTATTGGACGAACCCGCGCGGTCCGTACACGCGGTTCCAGTCGCGCACACCGTCGAGCGGGAAGAAGAACGGCTTGATGCCCTCGACGTGGCGGCGGCGGCGTGCGCGGCGCCTTGCGGAACCACATCTCGTTGAAGGCCTTGACGCTCAGCAGGTTGATGAGGCCGTTCGGCAGCCACGGCGGCGCACCGAGCAGTGTGCGCGGCGCGTACTGCCCGCGCCGTCGCGCGTTCGGCGCTCGGCAGACGTCGTCGAGCGTGGCGTGGTTGCCGCGGGTCAGCACCGCGCGGCCGAGGTGACCGACCGGTGGCGAGGCAGTCGATCCACGCGACCGAGTAGCGGTAGTCGTGATCGCCGTCGAGCATGCGCGCCATGCAGTCGTCGACGTCGGTGGTGCGTTCGGTGTCGCACACGATGCGCGACGTCTCGACCGGTTGCAGCTTGCAGCGTTGCGTCGGTGATGACACCGGTGAGACCCATGCCGCCGCTCGTCGCCCAGAACGCGTCGGCGTCGGCGTCGGGATCGAGCGTGCGCGCGCCGCTGCGCCGGGGTGACGATCCGCATCCGCTCGACGTAGTCGGCGAACGAGCCGTGGCGGAACTTGCCGTGGATGTCGGAGGCGATCGCGCCGCCGACCGTGACGTAGCTCGTGCCCGGGATGACCATCGGGAACCAACCGAGCGGCAGCAGTACGCGCAGCAGCGTGTCGAGACTCACGCCGCTCTCGACGGTGACGGTGCCCTTGTCGACGTCGATCGCGAGGATCGCGTCGAGGTTGCTGCACGACAGACGTCGCCGCCCGCGTTCTGCGCGGCGTCGCCGTACGAACGACCCGAGCCCGCGCGCGATGACACCGCGCGCACTCGGCGCGGTGACCTGGGCGACGATGTCGTCGAGATCGTCGGGCCGGCGCACGGTCGCGAGCGTGGGCGCGGTGCGCCCCCAACCCGAGCAGCAGTTCCGGGACGGGCCGGAGTCGGCGCCGGTCATGTCAGGCACCCGCGCACCGCGAGCGCGAAGAAGACCGCCCAGAGCACGCCCATCACCAGCAGGACGCGGTCGGCGAGCACGAGGTCTTCGGGCGCGCCGCCGCGGCCCTGTTCGAGCAGCAGCGCGTAGCGCAGGATGCCGAGCACGAACGGAACGATCGAGAGCTCGAACCAGACCGGGTTGCCGACGTCCGACGACTTCTCGAACGCCCAGAGGCAGTACGCGAGGATCGCGACGCTCGACGAGACCGCGCGGACGTAGCCGAGGAACTCGCGCGAGTACATCGTCGAGCGTCGAGCCGGTGGCGCCGGCGCTGTCGCCCAGCTCGATCATCTCCGCGTGGCGTTTGCCCGTGACCATGAAGAGCGAGGCCGAGCCGGCGACGATCAGGAACCACGGCGAGATCGTCACGCCGACCGCGACACCGCCCGCGATCGTGCGCAGGACGAATCCCGACGCGACGCACGCGAGGTCGAGCACCGGCTTCGTGCTTCAGCCACACGCTGTAGAGGATCGTCTGCAGCACGTATCCGCCGACGACGAGCGAGAGCTGCCAGCGCGCCGCGAACGAGAGCGCGATCGACGCGACGACGAGGAGCACGCCGCCGGTGATCGCGGTGCGCACCGAGACCTCGCCCGACGCGATCGGGCGGTTCCGTTTGGTGGGGTGCGCGCGGTCGGCTTCGACGTCGAGCGCGTCGTTCAAGAAGTAGGTGCCGCTCGCGGCGAGACAGAAGCAGACGAACGCGATCGATCGTGTCGGAAGAGCGCGGTGCCGTTGCCCGAGCACGCCGGCCGCGCCCGGGCGCGGCGACGACGAGGACGTTCTTGATCCACTGCTTCGGGCGCGCCAGGCGCACGAGGGCCGGGAGCCGATGCGGCGGCGCGCTCTTCGGGCAGTTCGGCGCGCGAGCGCGCCGCATCATCGTCGCCACCATCAGATCTCGAGGGTCTCGTGCTCGACGACCTGCACCAGGTCCTCGAGGCGTCGCGCTGCTCCGACGCATGCGCGGGATCAGGAGTGCCGCCATCACGATCGCGGCGGCGGCTCCGCCGGCGAGGAAGCCGAGCTCGTTGCGCAGGATCAGGTCGTTGCCGAGCGCAAGTCGACGACGACGAACGCACGATGCCGACGATCCACGCCGAACGCGTTCTGCCTTGTACGCCTTCAGGGCGATGAGGCCCTGGGCGAGCGTCAGCGCCAGGATGAAGGCCGTCGCGGCGAGGGTCAGCAGGAACATGTCGCGATGACCGAGGTCCCACTTGCTCGGCGAACAACTTCTCGCCGAACCACGGACCGATGAGCGTCGACGCCGACGATGCCGGCGGAGCACAAGCCGACGACGACCGTCGATCGAGCCGCGCATGCCGATGCGGAAGTCGTCGTGCTTGCCTTCGCTGGCGAGCGCCGGCGAGCTTCGGCAGGAGCGCGGCCTGCACCGCCTGGAACGACGAGCAGGGGTACGCGGGCGATGAAGAGGCCGGTGATGAAGTGCCGACGCGAGGTCTTTCTCGTGCTGCGTCGTCGCGAGCCGGTTGACGCCGAAGACGCTCGCGTACGAGAGCAGCTGCGCGAGCACCGATCCGAGCGAGCAGCCAGGCCAGCGCGCCCGAGAGCTCGGAGTACGGCGCCTCCGGGCCCGGGAGTCATGAGCTCGCGTTGGCCGCGCAGCGAGACGATGCACGGCGAAGAGCGGCGGCGCGGCGAGCGCGAGGCCCACGGGCCGACGGCAGTCGGTGCCGACCGCGAACAAGACGACGCACGCCGAGGATGCGGACCGTGCCCTCGGACCCGTGCATGAGCCCGTAGGCGCCGAAGCGGCCGTTGCCCGACAGTGCACCCCGGGTGATGAACGCGACGTAGTAGCAGCACGATCGCGATGAACAGGCCGAACAGCAGGATGCCCCGGCCGTCGAACGCTTGTCGATGATCGACGAGTGGAGGACGGTAGCCGATCGCGATGCACGGCCACCGCGAGCGCGAGAGCCGCCGAGGAACGCGGCGCGCTTGCACGACGGGCGCCGCCGCCCTCGCCGCGCACACGCCGGGCGGCGACCGCGCGGCCGACCTCTTGCTCGAGCGGCTGGAACAGGCCCGGCGTGAACACGAACACCATCGCCCAGAGCACGTTGAGCGAGTCGTAGTCGCTGCTCGACAACCGCTTGGCGGCGAGGATCTGGAAGCCGTACGCGCTGAGGCCGACGATGAGGAGTCCCGCGCCGATGGACCAGGTGCCTTCCGGCACCGGAAGCTTTTTGGCGGCGCCGCCAGCCGCTGTACACGCTCGACCACGAACGAGACAGGTTACTCGGCCGCTCGCGCTGGCGAGGCCTACCGCGTGACTGATGCCGGCGCGAGCGTGCGGGGCAGGCGTAGCCTGGCGCCGTGCGGAAACGTGCATTCGACCATCGGAATGCCGTCGCGATGAGCACCCGCACCTACATCGTTCTCGCGGCGCTCACCGGCTTGGTCGATCCTGGTCGCGTTCGCGCTCCAGGTCATCCTCGTGAACCGATGAAGGTGTCCGAGAGAGGAGTCGTACGACATGTCTGACGACTTCGATCTCGTCGTCCTCGGCGGCGGCCCGGTGGGTACGCGGCCGCGCTGTACGGCGCGAGCGCGGGCCTGAACATCGCCATCGTCGAGGAGCAGCGGGTCGGCGGCACGTGCCTCCACCGGGGCTGCATCCCGGCCAAGGAGCTGCTGCAGACCGCCGAGGTCCTCCGCACGGTGCGCGGCGCGGCCGAGTTCGGGGTGCGTCACCTCCGACGCCCGCGCTGCAGCTCGCCACGTCGCAGACCCGCAAGCAGGCGCGTCGTCGATCGGCTCACCAGCGGGCCTCGAGTCGCTGCTCAAGGGGCGCAAGGTCACCGTCGTCGCCGGCACCGGCGTGCTCGAGCCCGACGGCCGGACGATCAGCGTCTCCGACGGCACCATGATCCGCGGCCGCAACGTGCTGATCGCGACCGGTTCGTCGCCGCGCGAGCTGCGCCGTCGACGGTCTCGCGTTCGACGGCGACACGCGTGCTGTCGTCGGAAGAGGTGCTCCAGCTCGCCGAGGTCCCGGCGCGGGTCGCGGTGATCGGCGGCGGCGCGATCGGTTGCGAGTTCGCATCGTTCTTCGTCGACGCCGGCTCCGAGGTGACGATTCTCGAGGCGCTCCCGCAGATCCTCGCGCGGCGTCGACCAGCAGGTCGCGCAGACGGTCGTGCGCGCGTTCCAAAAGCGCGGCATCAAGACGCACACCGGCGTGCAGGTTCTCGGCTTCGACGGGAGCACGGTTCGCTTCGAAGGCAAGAACGGCGAGGAGCAGCTGCCGGTCGACAAGGTCGTCGTGTCGGTCGGACGGCGGCCGCGTTCGGAGAACATCGGTCTCGACGGCGCGGGCGTCAAGGTCGACGAGCGCGGCTTCGTCACCGTCGACGGCAACATGCGTACGAATGTCGACGGTGTGTACGCGGTCGGCGACGTCGTCGCGACCCCGCAGCTCGCGCACGTCGCGTTCTCGGAAGCGATCGTCGCGATCAAGACGATGCTCGGCGAGAGCGCCGCTGCCCCTCGACTACGACAAGGTTCCGTGGGGCATCTACTGCCACCCCGAGGTCGGCGTTCTGCGGGCTCACCGAGGCGCAGGCCAAGGAGCGCGGCTACGACGTCGAGACGTCGGTGCATCGCTGGATGGGCAACGGTCGCGCGCTGATCGTGGGCGAGACCGACGGAATGATGAAGATCGTCTCGGAGCAGCGGTGGCGCGATCCTCGGCGTGCACATCGCCGGTCCGTGGGCGACCGAGCTGATCGCCGAGGCGTACCTCTCCGTGAACTGGGAGGCGACGCCGGCCGATGTGGGTCTGTTGATCCACGCGCACCCGACGTTGTCGGAGTTGTTCGGCGAATCGGTGCTCGCGCTCACCGGGCGTTCACTGCACGGGTAGGACTCAGACGAGACACGGTCAGACGAACGAGGAGCTCATGGACGTCACGATGCCGCAACTCGGTGAGACGGTCACCGAGGGCACCATCACGAAGTGGTTCAAGCAGGTCGGCGAGAAGATCGACGCCGACGAGCCGTTGTTCGAGGTGTCGACCGACAAGGTCGACTCCGAGGTGCCCGCGCCGCAGGGCGGGTTCGTCACCGAGATCGTCGTGCAGGAGGGCGAGACCGTGCCCGTCGGCGCGCGGCTCGCGGTGATCTCCGACCAGGCGGCGCGGCGGCCTCCGCGCCGCCCGCGCCCGCGGCGGCCGCCGGCGCCCGCGCCCGCGCCCGCGGCCGCGCCGCCGGCACCGCGCCGCGCCTGCACCTGCCCGCTCCGGCGCCTGCGCCGGCTGCCCGCGGCCGCGGCTCCGGCACCGCCCGCCGCCGGCGCCTGCGCCCGCGCCGGCGCCGGCTCCCGGCACCGCCCGCGCCGAACGGCGGCGGCACGGTCACCTCGCCGATCGTGCGCCGGCTGATCGAGGAGCAGGGTCTCGATCCCGCGGCGATCCGGGGCAGCGGCGAAGGCGGCCGCATCACGCGCAACGACGTGCTCGACGCGGCGCGCGCCCGGGGCCCGGCTCCGGCCGCGCCGCACCGCGCCGGCTCCCGCGGCAGCTCCGCGCGCCGACCGCGCACCGCAGCCGCGCCGCCCGTGGCCCGGGGCGTCGGCGACGAGATCGTTCCGTTCGACAACATCCGTCGGCGCACGGCCGAGCACATGGTGCGGTCGCTCGCCACGAGCGCGCACGTCTACACGTCGGTGCGCGTCGACTTCGAGCGCGTCGAACGCGTCCGGCGCGCGCACCAGGCGGAGTGGACGGCCGAAGAGGGCTTCGCGCTCACGTATCTCCCGTTCATCACGCGCGCGTTCTGCGATGTCGTGCACGACTACCCGCACGTGAACGCGAGCGTCGAGGGCGAGACGCTTGATCGTGCACCGCGACATCAACCTCGGGATCGCGATCGACCTGCAGTTCAAGGGTCTGATCGCGCCGGTGATCCGCAGCGCCGACGGCAAGCGTCTGCGCCTGATCGCGCGCGAGATCCGCGATCTCGCCGCCCGGGCGAAGTCGAAGCAGCTCGAGCCCGGACGAGATCGTCGGCGGCACGTTCACGATCACGAACATGGGTCCGTTCGGCACCACGCAGACGTTCCCGATCATCAACCAGCCCCAGGTCGCGATCATGGCGACCGACGGCATCCGCAAGGAGCCGGTCGTGGTCGAGGGCCCCGACGGTGACGACGCGATCGCCGTGCACCACGTCGGCTTCCTGTCGCTGGCCTGGGACCACCGCGCGTTCGACGGTGCGTACGCGGCTTCGTTCCTCGAACGCGCTGCGCGTCGTGCTGGAGACGCACGACTGGGAAGCCGAGCTCGCTGTGACGATCCCGTCGGTCGCGCGCACGCTGGCTCGGCACGGTTCCGTACGCCGAGGCCGAGGCGTTGCAGCGCGCGGTGCACGAGCACGCCGACACCGACTACCTGCTGTTGCAGGAACATCCGCACGTGTACACGCTCGGCTCGAGCGCGAAGGCTCGAACACGTGCTGCGCGACCCGGCGTCGGTCGGCGCCGAGCTGGTCAAGGCCGACCGCGGTGGCGACGTCACCTACCACGGTCCCGGTCAGCTCGTCGGTTACCCGATCATCTCGCTCGCGGAGTGGAAAGCGGGCCAGCGCGACGTCGTCGCGTACGTCCGCAAGCTCGAAGACGTCCTGATCGCGGTGTGCGCCGACTTCGGCATCAGCGCCGGTCGCTCCGAGCGGCTACACCGGAGTGTGGGTCGGCGACGAGAAGATCGCCGCGATCGGCGTGCGCGTCTCGCGGGGCCGGACCCGCCACGGGTTCGCGCTGAACGTCGATCCCGACCTCTCGATGTTCGAGCACATCGTGCCGTGCGGCATCCGCGATCGCGGCGTCACGTCGATGGCGCGGCTCCTCGGCCACCCGGTGGAGATGCAGGCGGTCGTCGACAGCGTCGTCGCCCGCTTCGCCGAAGTCGTTCGGCATGGTCGACGCGTCGATCGCCAGGACGTCGCGTGGCAGCGGCCGGACGTGGCCGGCAGACGCCGTGAACTCGCCGGACGGCATCGAGGTCGCGCTCACCCGCAAGCGTCCCGACTGGATGCGGGTGCGCGCCCGCTTCGACGACGGCTACCTCGAGCTGAAGAAGCTGGCGCGTGGCCTCGACCTGCACACGGTGTGCGAAGAGGCCGGCTGCCCGAACATCTACGAGTGCTGGTCGGATCGCACCGCCACCTTCATGATCAACGGCGATCGCTGCACGCGGGCGTGCGGCTTCTGCCAGGTCGACACCCGCAAGCCGCTGGCGCTCGATCTCGACGAGCCGCAGCGGGTCGCCGACGCGGTCGCCGCGCTCGGCCTCGCGCACGCGGTCATCACGTGTGTGGCGCGCGACGACCTCCCCGACGGCGGCGCGTCCGGGTTCGCGGCGACGGTCGACGCGATCCGCGCGACGAGTCCGGGCACCGCGGTCGAGCTGCTGATCGCCGACTGCAAGGGCGACGCCGGCGTCGCTCGCGACGATCTTCGACGCCGCGCCCCGACGTGCTGAACCACAACCTCGAGACGGTGGCGCGCCTGCAGCGCGCGGTGCGGCCGTCGGCCGGCTACGCCCGGTCGCTCGCCGCTGCTCGGCCGGGCCCGGGCCGCCGGGCTCGTCACCAAGTCGGGGCTCATCCTCGGGATGGGCGAGACCGACGCCGAAGTGCGGGCCGCGATGGCCGACCTCCGCGCGGTCGGCGTCGAGATCCTCACGATCGGCCAGTACCTGCGGCCCTCGGCCGACCACGTTCCGGTCGTGAAGTGGTGGCACCCCGACGAGTTCGCGGCGCTGCGCGAGTACGGCGAGTCGCTCGGCTTCGCGCACGTCGAGTCGGGCCCGCTGGTGCGCTCGAGCTATCACGCCCGCGAAGGGCGCGGATCGGCTGGTTGCCGCACCGCACTGAGATAATGGGCCATGGCCGACCGGTTCTCGTCGCTGCGTCCCGATCTGGCGCAGTGGTGGCGTGAACAACCGATGTTCTTCGTCGCCACCGCGCCGAGCGGCGACGGCGGTCACGTCAACCTGTCGCCCAAGGGCTACGACACGCTGCGCGTGCTCGCCGCCGACCGCGTGGCGTACCTCGACCTGACCGGCAGCGGCGTCGAGACGATCGCGCACCTCCGCGACAACGGCCGCATCACGCTCATGGCGTGCGCGTTCAGCGGCAACCCGCGCATCTCGCGCATCTACGGTCGTGGCGCTGTGCACGCGTGGGTTCGCCGGAGTTCGACGCGCTCGCGCCGAGTTCCCGAGCTGCCCGGCGCCGGGCGATCATCGACATCGCGGTCGAGCGGGTCACGACCTCGTGCGGCTACTCGGTGCCGCTCATGGATCTGGTCGACGACCGCGAGCGGCTCCTCGAGTGGGCGAAGGCAAGGGCGACGACGGCATCGCCGAGTACTGGGGAACAAGAACGCCGAGAGCATCGACGGCCTGCCCGGGATCGACGTGTGATGTACGCCGACCGGATCGCGCGAGTGCGCGCGCATGGCCGAGATCGGCATCGACGCGTTGTTGCTGTCGGTCGGTCCCGACCTGCCGTACTTCACCGGCTACGAGGCCATGCCGCTCGAACGGCTGACGATGCTGGTGCTGCCGCGCACCGGCGACATCCAGCTCGTCGTTCCCGGCTCGAGGCGCCGCGCGTCGACGCCGGCCGGAGCTGTTCGAGATCGTGACGTGGGACGAGACCGACGATCCGATCGCGCTGGTGCCGGGATGATCCGGCGATCGGCGCGCCGCGTCGCGATCGGCGACCACACGTGGGCCCGGTTCGTGCTCGACCTGCAGCACGCGGTGCCGTCGTGCGTGTTCGTCGCGCGCGACCGAGGTCGTCGGCCCGATCCGCATGGTCAAGGACGCCGACGAGATCGCGGCGCTCACCCGCGCCGCGCACGCGGTCGACGCGATCGCGGCCGAGATGCGCAACGTCGCGTTCGCGGGCCGCACCGAGCTCGACGTGCACCGCGAGCTGGTCGAGCGGATGCTCGCCGCCGGGCACGAGCGCGCGAACTTCGCGATCGTCGCCGCCGGCGCGCAACGCCGCGAGCCCGCACCACGAACCCACCGCGACGCGTGTCATCGGTCGACGGCGATATCGTGCTCTGCGACTTCGGCGGCACGATGGACGGCTACTGCTCCGACATCACGCGCATGTTCCACGTCGGCGAGCCGCCGGCCGAGGTCGCGCGACGTCTACGCGGTGCTGGTCGACGCGCAGGAAGCGGGCGTGCGCGCGGCGACGGTCGGCACGCCGTGCGCAGGACGTCGACGCCGCGGCCCGGGCCGTGATCGCCGACGCCGGATTCGGCGAGAACTTCGTGCACCGCGTCGGGCACGGCATCGGCACCGAGGCGCACGAAGATCCGTACATGGTCGCGGGCAACGACCGCGAGCTGGAACCGGGCCACGCGTTCAGCGTGGAGCCGGGCATCTACTTCCCCGACCGCTTCGGCATGCGCCTCGAAGACATCGTCGTCGCGACCGACGACGGCCCCGCGCGCCTCAACGTTGCGCCGCGCGATATCGCGATCGTTGCGTGAAGCTCGACGCCGCGACGTTCCTCCTGCAGTGGGCCACCGGCGGGCTCCTGTTCGGCTGGGTCACGACTCGCCGGCGCGAGGTCAGCCTCGGCTACGGCTGGCTGATCCGCATCGTGTTCGGCACGTATGGCCGCGGGTGCGCGCGGTCGTGTTCCTCACCGGCGACCTCGGCCGCGGCGCGCGTCGTCGCCGCGATCGCGGCCGATGGCGTGCGTGGCCGCGACCGTGATCGCGCTCGCAGTGTCGGTGCAGCGGCGCGCGGCCGGGGTGCGCGGCCGGGAAGAGGTGCGCGCCGCGCGCCGGGCACGCGTCTCCGCGATGATCGGCCGCGCCGGCGACGACGACGCGCGAGCGCGGGCCCGAGTTCCCGCCCGCGCTCGACCTCGTCGCGCCGATCTTCGGCGCGATCGGCCTGCTCGCCGCCGCGCAGTTCGCGGGTGGTCCGTACCTGCTCGCGGCGGCGCGCCTGCTCGTCGGCGCGGTGTTCCTCGGCAGCGTCAGCGACGCGATGCTGCTCGGCCACTGGTACCTCGTGCAGCCCGGCCTGCCCCGCGGCCCGCTGAAGGAGCTCGTCGCGTGGACCGCGGCCGCGTGGCCGTTCGAGATCGCGGTGTTCTTGTGGCCGGCGGGCATGGTGCAGGTGCTGAACGGCAGTGATCGACGACGGCTACAACGGCGTGCTCGGCTGGATCTGGATCGGCTGCGCGGTGCTGACGATCGGCCTCGTCGGCATGACCTGGGCCGCGCTGCGGGAGCGCTACTACTCCGCGGTCATGGCCGCGACCGGCCTGCTCTACCTCGCGATCCTCACCGCGCTTCGGCACCGACCTCGTCGCAAGAGCCGTCCTCCGCCCTAAACGTCCACCAGCTGGCACGTTTCGGTACCCGTCGCCCGTGTCAACCGGGCGGCTTAGACCACGAAGTACTTCGCCTCGGGGTGGGGGACGATGATCGCGCTGGTCGACTGCTCGGGGACGAGGTGGAACTCCTCGGTGAGTGACACGCCGATGCGTTCGATCTCGAGCAGCTCGGCGACCTTCGTCTGGTCGTCGAGGTCGGGACACGCCGGGTAACCCCACGAGTAGCGCGACCCGCGGTACTGCTGCTTGAACAGCCCGGTGAGCGTCGGGACCGTCCTCGTCGGCGAAGCCCCACTCCTCGCGGATGCGCCGGTGCCACAACTCGGCGAGCGCTTCGGTCATCTCGACCGAGAGGCCGTGCAGCAACAGGTAGTCCTGGTACTTGTCGGCCGCGAACAGTTCCTTCTCGCGGGCACTGGCCGCGGTGCCCATCGTCACGACGTGGAACGCGGCGTAGTCGGTCTCGCCCGAGTCGACCGGGCGGAAGAAGTCGGCGATGCGAGAGGAACGGCGCCTTGCGCTGGCGCGGGTAGTGGAAGCGCAGCCATTCCTGGGTGCGCGTGTCGTCCTTCCACACGACGAGGTCTCGCCCTCGCTGTTCACGGCGAAGTAGCCCCACGCCGCCGCGGGGACGAGCAGGCCCTCCTGCTTCGCGATGTCGAGTTGCGCGCGGAACGTGGGCCGGATCCGCGCCTTGAAGTCTGGCTCGTTCTCGCCCGACTCGGGCCGGAACTGCCACTGGTTGCGGAACAGCGCGGTCTCGTTCACGTAGCCGGCGATGTCGTCGAGCGAGATGCCCTTGGCGACCCGCGAGCCGACGAACGGCGGCGTGAAGATCTTGGCGTCGGTGGCGACGTCGGAGCGGGCCGGGATGTCGACGTCTTCGACGGGCTGCTGCGACTTGCGCGGGCGGCAGGTTGCGGCCGCCGGGCTCGCGTCCGAACGTCTCGTCGAGCGTGCCGTTCTTGCGCCCCTGCACGAGCGCGTCCATCGTGCGCAGGCCTTCGAACGCGTCCTTGCCGTAGAAGACGCGGCCGTCGTAGACCTCGCGCAGGTCGCGCTCGACGTAGTTGCGCGTCAGCGCGGCGCCGCCGAGGATCACGGGCACGCGTGTCGGAGAGTCCGCGGGTGTTCAGCTCCTGCAGGTTCTCGCGCATGATGATCGTCGACTTCACGAGGAGGCCGCTCATGCCGATCGCGTCGGCCTTCACCTCGAGCGCCTTCTCGATCATCTCGTTGATCGCGATCTTGATGCCGAGGTTGTAGACGATGTAGCCGTTGTTCGTCAGGATGATGTCGACGAGGTTCTTGCCGATGTCGTGGACGTCGCCCTTCACCGTGGCGAGCACGACGACGCCCTTGCCGCCGGCGTCGGCCTTCTCCATGAGCGGCTCGAGGTACGCGACCGCGGCCTTCATCGTCTCGGCCGACTGCAGCACGAACGGCAGCTGCATCTGGCCGCTGCCGAACAGCTCGCCGACGACCTTCATGCCGTCGAGCAGCACGTCGTTCACGACCTGCGAGCGGCGTCAGCGTCTGCGAGCTGCTCTTGCGAGGTCGGTCTTCCAGGCCGTCGCGCTCGCCGTCGATGATGCGGTGCTTCAAGCCGCTCCGTCGACCGGCCAGCCCGAGCGGTCTTCCTTCTCGATCGCGCCGGCTTCGACGTTCTCGAACAGCGCCATGAACTCGGTGAGCGGGTCGTAGTTCTCGCGGCGGCGGTCGTAGATGAGATCGAGCGCGGCTTCCTTTTGCGCTTCGTCGATGCGGTGCAACGGCATGATGCGCGCCGCGTGCACGATCGCGGCGTCGAGGCCGGCCTCGCGGCACTCGTGCAGGAACACGCTGTTCAGCACGTGGCGGGCCGCGGGCTTGAGTCCGAACGACACGTTCGACAGGCCGAGCACCGTGTGCGCGCCCGGCAGCTCGGCCTTGATGCGCCGGATCGCCTCGATCGTCTCCATCGCGTCGCGGCGGAGGTCGTCGTCGCCGGTCGAGAGCGGGAACGTCGAGCGCGTCGAAGATCAGGTCGCTCGGTTCGAGGCCGTAGCGCTCGATCGCGATGTCGTAGATGCGCTTGGCGACGCGCAACTTCCATTCCGCGGTGCGGGCCTGGCCCTCTTCGTCGATCGTGAGGCAGATGACCGCGGCGCCGTACTCGCGCGCGAGGCGGAACACGCGGTCCATGCGCTTGCCCTCTTCCTCGCCCTCTTCGAGGTTGGCCGAGTTGAGGAGCGCCTTGCCGCCGTGGTGCTGGAGGCCGGCTTCGAGCACGAGCGGTTCGGTCGAGTCGAACACGAGCGGCAGCGACGCCTGGGTGGCGAACCGGCCCGCGATCTCGTCCATGTCGAGCGCGCCGTCGCGCCCGACGTAGTCGACGCACACGTCGAGCACGTGCGCGCCTTCCTTCACCTGTTCGCGCGCCATCTGCACGCAGCCGTCGTAGTCGGCTTCGAGCATCGCGTCGCGGAACTTGCGGGAGCCGTTGGCGTTCGTGCGCTCGCCGATCGCGAGGTACGCGAGCTCCTGTTCGAACGGCACGTGCGAGTAGATCGACGAGCACCCGGGCTCGAACTCGGGCGTGCGCAGCACGGGTGCGCGGCCGGTCGAGCTTCTCGACGACCGGCCTGGAGGTGCTCGGGCGTCGTGCCGCAGCAGCCGCCGACGACGTTCAGCCCGAACTCGGTCGTGAAGCGCTCGTGCGCGTCGGCGAGCAGCGCCGGCGTGAGGTCGTAGTGCGTGTGCCCGTCGACGACCGACGGCAGGCCCGCGTTCGGCAGCGCCGACAGGAACGTGCGCGCGTGCTGGGCGAGATAGCGGAGGTGCTCGGTCATCTCGGCCGGACCGGTCGCGCAGTTCATGCCGATGACGTCGGGCCGCATCGCTTCGAGCGCAGTGAGCGCGGCGCCGATCTCGGTGCCGACGAGCATGCGGCCCGTCGTCTCGACCGTGACCTGCACCATGATCGGGATCGGGTTCGACAAGCCGGCGCGGCGCATCGCGCGGCGCGCGCGCCGTTGATCGCGGCCTTGGCCTGCAGGAGGTCGTAGACCGTCTCGATGAGCAGGACGTCGACGCCGCCCGCGATGAGACCGTCGACCTGGAGCTCGTAGTCGTCGCGCAGCGTCGTGTACTTGATCTGACCGAGCGACGGGAGCCGGGTGCCGGGGCCGATCGAGCCGATCACGAAGCGGGGCCGGCCGTCGGCGGCGTGACCCGACGCGACCTCCCGCGCGAGCGCGGCCGCGTGGCGGTTCATCTCGAACGTCTGATCGGCGAGCCCGTACTCGTTCAGCACGAGCGGGAACGCGCCGAAGGTGGCGGTCTCGACGCCGTCGACGCCGGCCCGGAAGAACTCGTCGTGCATCTGGGCGACGAGGTCGGGCCGGGTCTCGATGAGGTTCTCGTTGCAGCCTTCGAGGGCCTCGCCGCCGAAGTCGTCGGGGCCGAGGTCCTGGCCCTGCATCCACGTGCCGAAGGCGCCGTCGAGGACGAGGACGCGCTCGTGGAGCGCATCGAGGAACGGATGCACGGCTCCGCTGCCGATGGGCGCGGCGATTCCCCTGGGATCGGACATCACTCCAGGTTACGTGGCGTGCGCGAATCGCTCCTACCCGATTGATCCGCTGGATTCGTTTGGCGATTGCATGGGCTCGTGCCCTGTGGGCGTCATAGGCTCTCGCTTCGGCATGAAGGTCTATACGCGCACCGGTGACGACGGTACGACCGGGCTCCTCTACGGCGGCCGGGTCGGCAAGGACGACGTCGGGCCCGAGGCCTACGGCGCGGTCGACGAGGCCGTGAGCGCGCTCGGTCTGGCCCGGGCCGAGATCGACCGACCCGAGTCCGAGCTGCACGAGCTGCTCGTCCAGCTGCAGCGCGAGCTGTTCGTCGTCGGCGCCGAGCTCGCGACCGCACCCGAGAACCGCCGCAAGCTGAAGCCGGAGGTCTCGCTCGTCACCGCCGGAGATGGTCGCCCGGCTCGAGCCGATCATCGACGACATCACCGGACGGTTCGAGGCGCCGAAGGAGTTCGTGCTGCCCGGCCAGAACCGCATCGCGGCCGCGCTCGACTTCGCCCGCACGGTCATCCGGCGCGCCGAACGGGTCTCGGTCGCCGCGACCCGCGTCGGGTTGGCTCGGCGCCGAGAGCCAGGTCGTTCCCTACCTCAATCGCCTCGCCGATCTCGTCTACACGCTCTCGCGTTGGCAAGAAGGCGACTTCCGTCCCTCGCGCAAACCGTAAGGATCCCGCATGGCCCCCACGTTCAAGCTCGTTACCGGCGCGCCCAAAGCCGACCTGTTCGTCGTGCCGGTGTTCTCCGGCGCGCAGCTCGGCCCGGGCGCGGAGCTGGTCGACGACGCGATCGGCGGCACGCTCGCCGAGTTCATGACGGAGACCGACTTCGAGGGCAAGCGCGGCGAGGTGCTCGCGGTGCCGACCGGCGGTCGTCTCGGTGCGCGCGCCGCGTTGCTGCTCGGTGTCGGCGACGAGGACACGTTCGACGCCGCCGCGCTGCGGCGCGCGGGCGCGGTGCTCGCCCGGCGCGCGTCCCGGGTCGCATCGGTCGCCACCACGCTGCTCGACGCGGCGCGGCCCGACGTCGATCGCGGCGCTCGCCGCGCAGGCGTTCGCGGAAGGCGTGTGCCTCGGCCGCTACCAGTTCCTGCGTTACAAGTCGGAGGGCAAGGCGTCGCAGCTCGAGCGCGTGCTCGTCATCGGGCAAGGCGAACGCCAAGGTGCGCGACGGCCTCGACGCGCGGTGCGCGCATCGCCGAAGCGGTGGCGTGGGCCCGCGACCTCATCAACGAACCCGCGGCCGCGAAGTCGCCCGCCGACGTGGCCGATCTCGCCAAGGTCGTGGCGCGGGCGTCGGGCCTGAAGGTGAAGGTGTTCGCGGGCGAGCAGCTCGTGCGGGAGCGCATGGGTGGCGTGATCGGCGTCGGCAACGGTTCCGATCGCCCGCCCCGCTTCCTGCGGCTCGAGTACGCGCCGCCCGAGCCGCAGGGCACGCTCGCGCTCGTCGGCAAGGGCGTGGTGTTCGACTCCGGCGGCCTGTCGCTGAAGACCGCGGGCGGCATGGAGACGATGAAGACCGACATGTCGGGCGCGGCCGCGGTGATCGCGGCGATGTCGACACTGCGCGACCTCGGCGTGAAGGCGCGGGTCATCGGCTACGTGCCGCTCGTCGAGAACATGCCGAGCGGCACGGCCATGCGCCCCGGCGACGTGCTGACGATGCGCAACGGCAAGACGGTCGAGGTGCTGAACACCGACGCCGAAGGCCGCCTCATCCTCGCCGACGCGCTGTCGCTCGCGAGCCGAGGAGGGCGCCGACGCGATCATCGACCTCGCCACGCTCACCGGTGCGGTGGTGATGGCGCTGGGCGACAAGATCGCGGGCGTGATGGGCAGCGACGACGGCGTGGCTCGACGCAGGTGCAGGACGCCGCGGACGCGCGCGGGCGAACGGATGTGGCACCTGCCGTTGCCGGACGAGTACCGCCGCAATCTCGACTCCGAGATCGCCGACCTGCGCAACATCTCGTCGGGCGGCGGCGCGGGCACGTTGACCGCCGGGCTGTTCTTGAAGGAGTTCGCCGGCGACGCGCCCTGGGCGCATCTCGACATCGCCGGCACCGCGCGTTCGTCGTCGGACGACGCGGAGACGTCGAAGGGCGGAACCGGCTACGGCGTGCGCACGCTGGTCGAGCTCGCATCGACGTTCCGGGACCCGGCCAAATGAGGAACCCCATGAAGCGAACCGTTCTTGTCATCGCGCTCGTCGCGTGCGCGCTCGCTCGGAGTGGCGGCCTGCGGCGGTTCGTCGAAACCGAAGGCCGCGCCCGCGCCCACCGACCTGCGGGGCAAGCGCGGTCGAGATCGACGCCAAGAACAATCAGTGGTCGCCCGAACGACGTCATCGTCGACGTCGGCACCAAGGTGACGTGGCACAACACCGACGCGGTCACGCACAACATCAAGAAGTCGGCCGACGCGTCGACTTCGGCGGCAAGTTCGGCACCGATTCGTTCGCGCCGGGCGCAGACCTACTCGTTCACGTTCGCCAAGGCCGGCACGTTCCCGTACACGTGCACGATCCACGCCGCGATGACCGGCAAGATCGAGGTCGTCGCCGCCTAGCCGCGGCGAGCGTTGCGTCAGCTGGTCCGCGTCAGCCGGTGGGCGTCAGTGAGTGGTCTCGGTGCCGTCGGCCAGCACGGCGTGCGGCATGCAGAGGTCGTCGTACTCGGCGATGACGATCTGCGCGCTTCTCACCACACGCCGGGCACTGCGGGTCGCGGCGCACCTTGAAGTTGCGGAACGTCTCTTCGAGCGCGTCGTACGCGAGCAGGCGGCCGCGGAGCGGCTCACCGAGGTCGAGGATGATCTTGATCGCCTCGAGCGCCTGGATCGAACCGATGATGCCGGGCAGCACGCCGATGACACCGGCTTCGGAGCACGACGGCGCGAGCTCCGGCGGCGGCGGCTCGGGCAACAAGCAGCGGTAGCACGGTCCGTTGTACGGATCGAACACCGTGACCTGACCCTCGAAGCGGAAGATCGATCCGTGCACGACCGGGATGCGCTTCAACAGCGACGCGTCGTTGACGAGGTAGCGCGTCGGGAAGTTGTCGGTGCCGTCGACGATGACGTCGTAGCCGTCGATGATGTCGAGGACGTTGTCGGCGCCGAGGCGGACGTCGTAGGTGACGACGTTCACGTCGGGGTTCAACGCGGTCAGCGTCTTCTTGGCGGAGTCGACCTTGCGGTCGCCGATGCGCTCGAGGTTGTGCAGGATCTGGCGCTGCAGGTTCGACGCGTCGACCACGTCCATGTCGATGATGCCGATCGTGCCGACACCCGCGGCTGCGAGGTACAGCGCGGCGGGCGAACCGAGGCCGCCCGCGCCGAGCAGCAACACCTTGGAGCCGAGCAACTTCTGCTGGCCCTCTTCGCCGACCTCGGGCAAGAGGATGTGGCGGCCGTAGCGGTCGCGCTGTTCGGGCGTGAGCGTGTTGGGCGTGACCCAGTCGCGGCCCTCGTTCTTCCAGCGCCCGAAGCCGCCGGCCATCGAGACGACGTCGGTGTAGCCGAGCTCCTGCAGCGTCTTGGCCGCGAACGCCGAACGCGTGCCGCCCGCGCAGTAGATGACGACGGGTGTGTCGTGGTCGGGGATCTTGTTCTCGACCTGGCTCTCGAGGTGGCCGCGGGGGATGAAGACCGAGCCCGGGATCATGCCCTGCTCGAACTCGTCGAGCTCGCGCACGTCGAGGAAGGTCGAGGCACCGACACGGGGTTCGGCGTCGGCGGGGGAGATCTCGCGTGATCTCGGACTTCGTCTTCTTCAAAAGCTCGCGAAAGCTCGCCATGACAACTCCAAAGAGGTCGCTCTGAGGTGCTAAATGCTACCGCAGTGGTCGGATATTCCCAACGGCTACACGAGCGCGGCCAGGGCCGGGAGCACCTCGCCCAGCCGGTCCCGCACCACCACGTCGGCGACCGGATCGAACGGCGTCTCCTCGGCATTCAGGATCACGAGGCGGGCGCCGTTGCGGAGCGCGATCTCGGGGAGCGCGGCAGCCGGATAGACGCCCAGTGAGGTGCCGATCGCGAGGAACACGTCGGCCCGGCCCGCCGCGAGCTGGGACCGGTGGAGGTCGGCGGCCACGAGGTTCTCGCCGAAGCTGATCGTCGCCGACTTCAGGATGCCGCCGCACTCGACGCAGCCCGGATCGGCCTCGCCCGCTCGGACCCGTTCGAGCGTTTCGTGCATCGGGCCGTGCCAGCCGCACGACATGCACTTGGCCTCGCGCACGTTGCCGTGGATCTCGACCACGAGCGCCGGCGACTGGCCCGCGGCGTGGTGCAGACCGTCGACGTTCTGGGTCACGAGCGCCTGAAGGGCGCCCTTGTGCTCGAGCTCGACGAGGGCGCGGTGCGCGGCGTTCGGTTCCGCCGTCCACATCTCGCTGTTCACGCGGTTCTGCCACGCTTGGCGCCGCACGTCGGGATCCGACATGTAGTACTCGAGCGTCGCGGTCTTCTCCGCGGCCGGATTCTTCGTCCACACGCCTTGGGGGCCTCGGAAATCCGGGATCCCCGACTCGGTCGAGATGCCCGCGCCGGTGAGCACCGTGACGTACTGCGCGTCACGGACCCAGCCGGCGATCTTCTCGAGCTGTGTGTCGGGCGTTGCCGTCAAGGCGTCGAGGATATTCGTCGCTGACCGCGCCCCGGTTACGGGCGGAGCGCGCCGTCGATCTTGGCCCACGGAGACAACGCGGCTCCCGGTGCGTACTGCGTGGCGTGGTACACGACGCCGTTGGCGCTCACGCCGAACACCTCGACGCGGCCGTCGGCGCTTGTCTCCGCAGCAACGTTGTCGAGGCGACCGGTCAGACGGATCCACGGTGCCCACGCACCGCCGGCGGTCGTCTGCGCCTTCGTGTACACCGCGTGCGCGGCGTTGGTGGCGAACAGTTGGAGCCGTCCGTCGAAGTTGCGCACCACCGCGATGCTGGTGAGGCCGCCTTCGATCGTCTCCCACGGCGACCATGCACCGCCGGGCGTTGCCTGCCACGCGTGCGAGACCGCGCCGTTCGTTGCGACACCGAACACTTCGACGCGGCCGTCGGCGTTCGTGTCGGCCGCGATGTTGGTGAAGCCCCGCGCCAGCACGGTCCACGCCGACCACGAACCGTCGACGGTGAGTTGGGTGCGCTCGTATGCGACCTGGGCCGCGTTCGTGCCGAAGGCAACGAGCCGGCCGTCGTAGCCGCGCGCGAGCGCGATGCTCGCGAGCCGACCGGGCGCGGTCGCCCATGCCGACCACGTGCCGCCGGGCGTGTTCTGCCGTTTGTCGGAGACGATCCCGTTTGTCCCGATGGCCGTCACCTCGATGCGGCCGTCGGCGTTCGTTTCCGCGGCGATCGATGCGAAGTTGCCGTTGAACGACGCCCATCCCGACCACAAGCCGCCCGGATTCAACTGCCACTTGTGCAACGCGGATCCGTCGTTGGCAACCCCGAACGCTTCGAGCCGGCCGTCGGCGTTGCGCGCGATCGCGATCGGCGATCCCGGTACGCGACCGGTCGACAATCCGAAGTCGAGATACTTCGAGAAGCCGCGGCTCTGCGGTGTTCCGGTCCACGTGCGGCCCTGGCCGGTGTTGTCGGCGTTGTATTCGTCGACGGTGATGCGCCCGTCGGCGAGCACGTCGTCGACGAACGCAACTTGTCCGGGGCTGCGCACTTCGACTGCCACTCCGAAGCGCACCGGTGTGTCGCGTACCGCGATGCCGGCGCGGCCCGCGGCGGACGCGGCCCACTCGCTCGGGCTATGGAGCTCGCGGGTGATGCCCGCGGGCACGCCCAGCGTACGGAGCAACCAGGCGACGTAATCCGCGCTGTTGCGGTACGGGTAGCCGCGACTCGAGAACAGTTCGCCGGGCACCTGCTTGCGGCCGTCGGCGTTTTCGTCGATCCACCACTCGGGATACGGCTTGCCGACGCGGAAGGTCACGGCGTTCGCGGCGGGGTAGCCGAGTGTCGCCGCGTGCGCGGGTTGGTCGAGTACGGCGAAACCGCCGACCACGACGAACGCCGCGAGGAACACAACACCAAATGCACGCATGATTCTCCGTTGGGTTTGCCGATGGGTCTCGGCGTGTGCGGATCTCCCGGGAGATCGAAGGCGTTCGCAGCAGGGCGGGGCGCGCAATCCGATGGCGCGCCCCGCCCCGGCGATGCGTTACCGGCGGGGGGCGGAGCGGTGCCGGCAACGACTTCTTTCGCGGTGACTTACGACGCTTCGGGCAGCGGTGCGTCTTCGAAAGATCCTTCGTTCATCGTCACCGCTTGTTCGCGCGCCCAGCGCACGGCTTCGTGCGCGAGCGCAGGGATGGAAACCGCCCGCGTGCGAGCGCGCGCTCGACCAGCGTCGATCGGTTCGTTCTGCACGAGCAAGGTGAGCGCGAACCGGCGGGCGCGCCGACGGGCCATGTCGACCGGCTTCGTCGCCTGTTGTTCGATCCACTCCGCGTGCCGGGCCTGCAATCCCGTCGGCAAGCGGCGCACGTGACGGCGATGCACGGGCGGCAACGTCTTGCGCACCGCGATGGTCACGTCGCCGTCGGAGCACGCGAGCTCGAACTGCTGCAGCCGGGTGAGGCTGCGCATGAGCGGTGACTGCTGGCCCTCCCGCGGACCGAGGCCGAGCGCGGCCGCGGTGTCGGCCACCGGCAGGTCGACGCCCTTCGGGTTGGTCTCGAAGCGGTCGGCGAGATGGCGCAGCAGCAGCAGCGCGGTGGGCCCGAGCGTCGGGAGCCAGAACGTCTCGACGTACCAGCTGCGGGGATCGTGGCCGATCGCGTCGAGCACCGGATCCGGCCAGGGCATTACCCGTATCGCACCGGTCATCGCTGCCTCCAGAGCGTCAGGAATCACGTGAAGTTGTGTAAAGATGTATAGCACGCCGTCGGACTTGGACACAATGGCGGAGGCCGTGAATGACGGTGCAAGAAGACGTGGCGAATGTGAGTAACTTCAAGGGATGAAACTGGAGCGCGCCACGTACGTCACGTGTGATCAGTGCCAGGCCTTGTTCAAGGCCGGCACGTTCAAGGACGGATCCACGCCGACTGCGTGCCCCACGTGCCGCGTGGGCGTCGACCCCAAGGGTCAGTCGGTCACGATCGACACCGAGTCGCGCTTCTAGCCGGTAGTCGGCTCGGCCTGCGGGCCGTGTGCGTGCTTCACTAATCCACATGACGGAACCGGACCTCGATCGGTGGCGTGAACTCGCGGCCAAAGAGCTGAAGGGCGCCGACCCCGACACGCTCACTTGGGAGACGCCCGAGGGCATCCCCGTCAAGCCGCTCTACACCGCGGCCGACCTCGAAGCGCTCGAGACCGTCGGTGGTCTGCCGGGCGTCGAGCCGTTCGTGCGCGGTCCGCGCGCCACGATGTACGCGAACCGGCCGTGGACGATCCGCCAGTACGCGGGTTTCTCCACCGCGGAAGAGTCGAACGCGTTCTACCGCCAGAACCTCGCGGCGGGGCAGATGGGGCTGTCGGTCGCGTTCGACCTCGCGACGCACCGCGGTTACGACAGCGACCATCCGCGCGTCGTCGGCGATGTCGGCAAGGCCGGCGTCGCGATCGATTCGGTCGAGGACATGAAGATCCTCTTCGACGGCATCCCGCTCGACAAGATGTCGGTGTCGATGACGATGAACGGCGCGGTGCTGCCGGTACTCGCGGGTTACGTCGTCGCCGCCGAAGAACAAGGTGTGAGCCAGGACAAGCTCACGGGGACGATCCAGAACGACATCCTCAAAGAGTTCATGGTCCGCAACACCTACATCTATCCGCCCGCGCCGAGCATGCGGATCGTGGGCGACATCATCGCCCACACCGCCGAGTTCATGCCGAAGTTCAACTCGATCTCGATCTCCGGCTACCACATGCAAGAAGCGGGCGCGACCGCGGTGCAGGAACTCGGCTTCACGCTCGCCGACGGTTTGGAATACGCGCGCTTCGCCGCGTCACGCGGGTTGTCGGTCGACGAGTTCGCGGGTCGCCTGTCGTTCTTCTTCGCGATCGGCATGAACCTGTTCATGGAAGTCGCGAAGCTGCGCGCGGCGCGGTTGTTGTGGTCGCGGATCATGACCGACCTCGGTGCGCAGAAGCCGGGCTCGAAGATGCTGCGCACGCACTGCCAGACCTCGGGCGTCTCGCTCATGGAGCAGGATCCGTACAACAACATCGTGCGCACTGCGTACGAAGCGCTCGCCGCAGTGCTCGGCGGAACGCAGAGCCTGCACACCAACGGTTTCGACGAGGCGATCGCGCTGCCTTCCGACTTCGCGGCACGCATCGCGCGCAACACGCAGCTGATCCTCGCCGAGGAGACCGGCGTCACTCACGTGATCGATCCGCTCGGCGGTTCGTACTACGTCGAGGCGCTGACGCAGTCGCTCGCGAACGAGGCGTGGGCATCTCATCCAAGAGGTCGAAGGTCTCGGCGGGATGACGAAGGCCGTCGAGTCGGGGATGCCGAAGCTGCGCATCGAGGAAGCGGCGGCCCGGCGCCAGGCGCGTGTCGACCGCGGTGAAGAAGCGATCGTCGGCGTGAACAAGTACCGCCTCGAGACGGAGTCGCCGATCGACACGCGCAGCATCGACAACATCGGAAGTTCGGCGCCAACAGATCGTGCGGCTCGACCGGATCAAGGCGACCCGTGATCCGCCAAGGTACGCAGGCCGCGCTCGACGCGTTGACCGAGGGCGCCAAGGGCGACGGCAACCTGCTCGCACTGTCGATCGAAGCGTCGCGGGCCCGGGCGACAGTCGGGCGAGATCTCCGACGCGTTGGAGTCGGTGTTCGGCCGGTTCCGCGCCAACATCCGTACGATCTCCGGTGTGTACGGCGGCGCTTACGCGGACGACGAAGAGTTCCAACGGATCCGCAAGGAAGTCGAGGCGTTCGCGACCGAAGAGGGTCGGCGGCCGCGCATCCTCGTCGCCAAGCTCGGCCAGGACGGTCACGACCGCGGCGCCAAGGTGATCGCCACCGCGTTCGCCGACCTCGGCTTCGACGTCGACATCGGACCGCTCTTCCAGACGCCCGAGGAAGCGGCGCGCGAAGCGATCGAGAACGACGTGCACGTCGTCGGTATCTCGAGCCAGGCCGCGGGGCACAAGACCCTCGTACCCCAGCTGATCGACGCGTTGCGGGCCGAGGGTGCGAACGAGATCGTCGTGGTCGTGGGTGGCGTCATTCCCGCCTCCGACTACGACTTCCTGCACGATGCCGGCGTCGCGGCGGTCTTCGGTCCCGGCAGCAACATCCCGCACGCAGCTTCGGAGATCCTGGCGTTGGTTCGCCGGCGCAACCCGGCCGCGTGACGATCTCGCTCTCGACCTCGTGAGTGCGCTCGCCGACGCGGTGCGCGCCGGCGACCGCCGTTCGCTGGCCCGCGCGATCACGCTCGTCGAGTCGACGCGCGCCGATCACCGCGACGAAGCCGCCGCGCTGCTCGACGAGCTGCTGCCCGGCAACCGGGGGCTCGACGCGTGTCGGGATCAGCGGTGCGCCGGGCGCGGGGAAATCGACGTTCATCGAGGCGCTCGGCCTGAATCTCGTCGACGCGGGCCATGAGGTGGCCGTGCTCGCGGTCGACCCGTCGAGCACGCGGGGCGGCGGTTCGATCCTCGGTGACAAGACGCGGATGGAGCAGCTGTCGCGCGCACCCGCACGCGTTCATCCGGCCGTCGCCGTCGAAGGGGACGCTCGGCGGTGTGGCCCGGCGAACGCGCGAGGCGATGTTGGTGTGCGAGGCCGCGGGCTTCGACGTGGTGCTCGTCGAGACCGTCGGCGTCGGCCAGTCGGAGGTTGCGGTCGCGGGAATGGTCGACGCGTTCTTGTTGCTGCTCTCGCCCGGTGCCGGCGACGACCTGCAGGGCGTGAAGCGCGGCATCGTCGAGCTCGCCGATCTCGTCGTGGTCAACAAGGCCGACGGCGCGCTGGCCGACCTCGCCCGGCACACTGCGGGCGACTACGGCAACGCGCTGCACCTCTTACGCGCCCGCACCGACGGTTGGGCGGCGCGGGTGCTGTCGTGTTCCGCGCTGCTCGGCGAAGGCATCGCCGAGGTCTGGGCGGTCGTCGAGGAGTTCATGACGATGGCCCGCGGTTCGGGCGGGTTGGCGACGCGGCGCGGCGAGCAGGCGCGCGAATGGATGTGGTCCGAGGTGAGCGAGACGCTGCTCGAACGGTTGCGCGCGGATGCGCGCGTCCGGACGGAGGTCGACCGGTTGGAGGCCGAGGTGGTGGCGGGCCGAACATCGCCGACTGCGGCCGCGCGTCTACTACTCGATCGTTCCCGGAGTTGATCCCACGAACTGGAGGCGGTGAATGATGGCCTGGGCGAGCGCCACCGCGGCCGCCGATTGGTCGACTTCTCCGGCGCCGGCGATCGAGATCGCCTCGACCACGTAGATGCCGTGGGCGGCTCGCACGACCGCGGTCGAGGAGCGGCTGCCCCGCCCGTGGACACCGAACGCTCCGGCGATGCCGACCACGTTGAATGGCGTCATCGGGGTGCCGTCGAGCGGAGCGTAGAACGTCGGCACCGCGTGGCGGGCGTAAGCCTGCGCGCCGGCGGCGGTCTTGAACTCGTCGAGCCACACGATCTGACGATCGGTCCCGGGCCCCGACCAGAAGCGCTCGTGGCCGCGGACGAAACCGGCCGCGACCATCGCGGGACGGGCTCCGGGAGTGCTGTCGTCGTTGGCCGCCTTCATGAGGTCGGACGGCCCGGTGTTGCCGACGCTGTCGGGCGCCAGCAGGTAGCCGCTCGGAACCGTCTCGCCCACCAGGATGTCCAGGTCGTCGGCCGGCGCCAGCACCTTGAACTGCGCGTAGCGGGTATTGACAGCCGCAGCCCATTGCCCGACCAACGCGAGCGGATTCGGCGCCGTTACGCACGAACAGATGTTGAGGTGCACGACGACGTCGCCCATGACCAAGACCGCTCGATACGGCGAGAGCCCGTCGGTGCGGAGATACGTCAAACCGTCGGGGACGCCCGGGATCACCCGGGCGTAGCGCATCGAGTCTCGGCTGCACGTGATCGACAGCGCGCCTCGGTTGAAGTCCTCGGCCTGCGCGGGCGAGGCGAATCGCAGGGCCTCCGCGCCGTAGTGGCTGGGACCGAGATCGAATCCGACCGCGTCGGCTTCGACGAAACCGTCGCGCGCCATGAGCGTCGCGTTTGCCGCGGGATCGTCGAGCGCAATGTTGTCGATGTAGTCGTCGGCGGTCGGGTATCTCCCCGCTCCAGTCGGGGGGACGTACTCGAATCCCGGTGCGGGCAATGCGGGCAGGTTCCCGGTCGATATATCGGCGAGCAGGTTGTTCGTCCGCGACAGCGCGGGGGCAGGCGCCAACGCGGCGATCGTCTTCCGGCACTGCGCGATCTCATTGGCGGCGTCGGGAGTTGGAGCGTCGTTGGGCGCGGGCGACGAGCTCGTCGACCTCGGCTTCGCGAGTGACGTCGAAGAGTTCGTCGGAAGCTGGGCCTGGCCGCCGGCGATGGAGTTCGGCACGGACGCACCCGGCAGGCGCTCGACGCGCTCGACGCGCCCGGTGCGCTCGAGCTGTTCCACTGTTGGCCGCCACAGGCGCTCAGCGAGATCGCGAGCAGCGCGGTCGCGGCAAAACTCCGTAACCCATACGTCGGCACAGAGGATGTTCGGCCCCGCGGCGCCGACGCTGAAGGCCGGCGCAGGTGACGTATTCCGCTATTGGGCCTGCCAGAACGCGTCGAAGGCGTACTGGTCGGAGTAGTGGCCGGTGACCTCGGCGATCAGGCCGCCTTCCATGCGGATCAGCTGGCAGCCGGTCACGTCGAGCCGGCGGCCGTTGTGGTCGGCAGTGGCGTGTTGGATCGCGACGACGTACTCGGTGCCGGCGGCCACGTCGACGAGGCCCGCTTCGAGCGTGAAGCCCGAAAGGGGTCCGGTTCGGGCGAGGAAGTCGGCGCGGATGGCGTCCCAGCCGTGATGGTCGCCGGCGATGGCGCCCCGGCCCGGAAGGTGCCAGACCGCATCCGGAGTGAAACAGGCCTGCATGGTCTCGAAATACGCGGCTCGGAAACGCACCGTAGAAGCGGCGGACGGTCTCGACGTCGGCGGCGGTGATGCTCATCGTGCTCCTCGGATCCGAGATGGATGCCCCAGACTGATGGCATGGATATTCGCAGCTTCGCGTCGGCCGACGCGGCGGACGTCGTCGGACTGTGGCGAGACTGCGACCTCACGCGCCCGTGGAACGATCCGCACAAGGACATCGAGCGCAAGGTCGCGCACGGCGACGATCTGTTTCTCGTCGGCGTCGAGGGCGGCGAGGTCGTGGCGACGGTCGTGGCCGGCTACGAGGGTCACCGCGGCTGGATCAACTATCTCGCGGTCGCCGATCGGTGCCGGCGGCGGGGGTACGCACGCGAACTCATGGACGAAGCCGAGCGAAGGCTGGTCGCTCGAGGGTGTCCGAAGATCAATCTTCAAGTCCGGGCGACGAATCGTGAAGCCGTGTCGTTCTACGAACGCATCGGCTACCGGGTCGACGACGTGATCAGCATGGGAAAGCGACTCGCCGACGACGAGCAGCCCTCGTAAAAACCGCTTCTAGCTGGCCTTGCGGATCGGCTCGGACCTGCTTCGGTTCGCGGCGGGCGCGCCCGGCGGAGCACCTCGCGGGCCTGCGCGACCCCGAGCCGTCCGACGGAACGTGTGCGCTCGTCGAGCTGCCAGTCGGGCCGGCGCGGTGACCGACCCTCCGGGCAGCAACCGCAGCTGGCTCTCGCCGATCTCCGCTTCGTTGTTGGTCCTACTCCGCTCGCTCATGATTCGAAGTATCTCCTTCGGGTGTGACAACTACACCCGCACAGGGCTTACAACGCCCTGGGACCTAGGTGCCTGTTCCCCGGGAAGATCTACGCGTCCTAGCCTGGTGCGATGCCGGTCCGTCCCGACGTAGATACGCGACGCCTACCTCGACCACGCCGCCTCCACGCCGATGCGGCCCGAGGCGATCGCGGCCATGACGCCGTTTCTCGCCGATCACCCGGGCAATCCGTCGGGCGCGCACGGCGGCGCGCGCGCCGCGAAGACCGCGCTCGAAGAGGCCCGCGAGACGGTCGCCGCGATCTCGGGCTGCCGGCCGCGACGAGGTCGTGTTCACCGGCGGCGGCAGCGAGGGCGACAACCTCGCGGTCAAGGGCGCGGCGTCGGGCCGCGCGCCAGCGCGACTGCGCGCTCGACGGAGTCGTCACGACCGGGATCGAGCACAAGGCGGTGCTCGGCGCGTGCGACCGGCTCGGCCGCGAGGGCTTTCGGGTCGACGCGGGTCGGCCGCGACGCTCGACGGCGTCGTCGACCTCGACGCGCTGGCCGGCGCGCTCGACGAGCGCACCGCGGTCGTCTCGGTGATGCTCGTCAACAACGAGACCGGCGTCGTGTCAGCCGGTCGACGAGATCGCGCGACTCGTGCGCGAGCGCGCGCCGCACGCCGTCGCTTCACACCGACGCGGTGCAGGCGCCGCAGTGGCTCGACTTCGGCCGCGACTCGCCGCGGATGTCGTCGTTGATCACGATCTCGGGTCACAAGTTCGGCGGCCCGAAGGGTGTCGGCGCGCTCGATCGTGCGCGACGGCACCGAGCTCGTCCCGCTCATCGAGGGCGGCGGTCACGAAGCGCGGGCTGCGGGCCGGGCACGCAGAACGTCGCCGGGATCGTCGCGTTCGCCACCGCGTTGCGGGTCACCCACGAGCAGCGCGCGCGAGGAGACGGCGCGCATCGCGACGCTTGCGCGACGACCTCGAGCGCGGGCTCGCGGCGCGAGGTCGCCGGCTTCAGCGTCAACGGCGCGACCGCGAGCGCGCGTCGCCGGGCTCCTGCACTGCACGTTCGACGACGTCGAGGCCGAGACGCTGCTCGTCGCGCTCGACCAGCGGGGCGTCATGGCCGCGTCGGGCTCGGCGTGCAGCTCCGGCGCGGTCGATCCGTCGCACGTGCTGCTCGCGATGGGCATGTCCCGCGAGCGCGCGCTGTCGTCGGTCCGGTTCTCGCTCGGCTACGCGTCGACGCGCGCCGACGTCGACACCGCACTCGCGATCGTGCCCGAAGTCGTCGCCAAGCTGCGGGTCGGCGTGATGGCGCGCGTCATGGTGATGATGAGCGGCGGCGTCGACTCGTCGGTCGCGGCCGCGCTGCTGCGCGACCAGGGCCACGATGTCACCGGCGTCACGCTCAAGTTGTGGGGCGGCGAGAGCGACAGCGGCTGCTGCAGCGTCGGCCGACGTGGAGGACGCGCGCCGGGTCGCGGCGCAGCTCGAGCATTCCGCACTACGTCTTCAACTTCTCCGACGCGTTCGACGACGTACGGTCGTCGAGCCCGTACGTCGACGCGTACGCGGTCGGGCGAGACGCCGAATCCGTGCGTCGAATGCAATCGCACGATGAAGTTCGGGCGCGTGCTCGAGCGGGCGCGCCAGCTCGACTACGACTTCGTCGCGACCGGGCCATCACGCGCGCATCGTCGCGACCGACGACGGGTCCGGCGCTGCGCGCGGGCCGTCGACTCCGGCCAAGGACCAGTCGTACGTGCTCTACATGCTCGGCGCCGACGAGCTCGTCGCGCACGCTGTTGCCGGTCGGTGAGCTGACGAAGGCCGACGTGCGCGAGCGCGCACGCGAACTCGGCCTGCGCACCGCCGACAAGCGCGAGAGCATGGACGTGTGCTTCATCACGCGCGGCGGGCGGCGAAGCGTTCCTCGGCGCGCGGATTCCGCGCCGTGCGGGAACGATCGTCGACGAGCACGGCGACGGTCGTCGGCGCGCACGACGGCATCGACGCGTTCACGATCGGTCAGCGCCGCGGTCTGGGCGTCGCGGTCGGCGAACGCCGGTACGTCACCGACATCGCGCTCGGCACGGCAACCGTGACGGTCGGGCCGCGCGACGCGCTGCTGCACGGACCGCGTTGCGCCTGCGCGACATCTGCTGTCCCGCGCGTTGCCGCGCCGCGATGCTCGTCGCAGTCGCGTGCCCACGGTGCGCCGGTCCCGGCGACGCTCGACGGCGACGAGTTGGTGTTCGCGTCACCCCAGCCGCGCGTCGCCGCCGGCCAGGTCGTCGCGTTCTACGACGGCGACATGTGCTGCGGCGGCGGCATCGTCGCGGAGTGATCCGCCGCGGAGCGCTGGCGTCAGGCGTTGATGCGGCGGCTGCGGGCCTGCGTCGAGCGCGGCATCGGCGCGCACGACGGCGACGGCGACGACCTGGGTCGTCGACGATCTCGGCGTTCGCGCGGCCGCGGCGGCGGCCGAACTCGACCGGCTCCGAGAGGTCCAGCCGCACGCCGCCCGACGAGCGTGCCCGAGACGCAGATCGAGCGCGCCGTCGCGGAAGTGCGGTCGACGGCCGTGCGCCGCAACGACGCGATGTGTTCGCGGCGCACGAGCACGGGTTCGGTGAGCGTGAGCGGGTCGGCGATCGCGATGCCGGCGGGAACGAGACGAACCAGCGACACGACAGCGGATGCAGCAGCGCGCACGACGAGCGACGGCCAGCGGGAATCCCGATCGACCACCGCGATCACGCCGACGACGTAGCGCCCGTCGGCCAGGAGCAACGGACCAGTCGCGACACCGAGTCCGGCGAGCACGACCGCAATCGGTATCGGGCCGAGCAGCAGCGGCATCGGAATGCGCAAGCCGAAACGCTGTTCGTCGCCGTACGCGAGCGCGTTGGCGGTGGCGGCCGCGATCGGCGCCGACAGCGCGAGCGACTGCGGCAAATCCGCTGCCGACGAGCGCGAGCGCGGCCGACGCGGCGCTGGTCGACGTCGACCGACAAGAGCACACACACGAATCCGCACGGCGCGACGACGCGCAACAGCGTGAGACCCCACGGTCGGGGCGCGAACAACGCGAACAATCCCGCGGCCCAGACCAGCCACAGCAGCACAGCCGCGACAACGCGGCGGGACCGTCGACCAACTGGCGGTTGCGTCGGCCGAGCGCGGTGCCGGTGGTCACCGGGAAGAGCGCCCAGATCACGCGGGTGCACCACAGCCAGATCAACGTGCACTCCGCTTCGTCGTGTGTGCCGGCGTCGGCCTATCCTACGAATCTTCATGGGCGAACCACTGCTCGGCGGGGCGATCGGCGCGGGAATGGCGACTGCGATCGGCAGCCTTCCGCACCGCGACGCGCACGCCGCCGCCGCGCTCACGCTGCGTTGCCTGCCCGAGCTTCCCGCCGTGCCGCAGCTGCCGTTGCGTTCGGCGCGCGAAGGCGTCGTCGCGCAATGGGCCGGCGCGGTTCCCGGTGTCGTCGTGCACGACGACGGCGCGATCGAGCTCACCTCCGCGCTCGACCCGCTCGGCCAGCTGCAGACGCTGTTCGACGACGAGACGCACGCCGGGCTGCTGACGTTCCTCGAAGTCGCGCGACAGCAGCCGCGTCCGCCGAAGCGCGTCAAGGTGCAGGTCGCCGGTCCGCTGACACTCGGCGTCGCGTTCGTCGAGGCCGGCATGGATGTCCGAGCTCGCGTTCCCGCTCGGCGCGCGCGTGCGCGCGCGCCTGGGCCGGGGCGATCGCCGAGCTCGTGTCGCCCACGCTGCCCGACGCGGCGCTCGTCTGCTTCTTCGACGAGCCCGCGCTCGGTGTGCTGGCGCGATGCGGAAGGCCCGATCGATCGCGAAGATCGCGACCGACCTCCTGTCGACCGCGCTCGCCGCGTGCGGCGGTGTGTCGGGTGTGCACGTGTGCGGCCACGGCGACCTCCGCCTCGCGCTCGACGCCGGCCCCCAGGTCGCGCACTTCGACGTCGGCGCCCTCGATCTCGACGACGCCACCGCGCTCTCGCGCTTCCTCGACGGCGGCGGTTGGATCGCGTGGGGTGCCATCCCGACCCACCGTCCCGTCGGCGAGCAGCCCGCAGCCGCTTGTGGAAGGCGCTGCTCGACGCCTGGTGCGAGCTGACCCGGCGCGGTTGCGACCCCGTCCAGCTGCGCGGCGCAGGCGCTCGTCGCGCCCGCGTGCGGGCTCGCCGGCCACGGCGTGAGCCAGGCCGAGCGGGCGATGTTGCTCGCCCGCGAGATCGGCGATCGCGTGCACGATCAGGCCGCCGCGACGAAGCTCGCCGTCGGCGCCTAGATTTCGGGCGTGGCCGACCCGAAGGTCGCCCGCCCGACCGAGGTCGTCGAACGCGTCGCGCAGCTGCGCGAGGTCATCGAGTACAACAACGAGCGCTACTTCGTCTTCGACGAACCCGAGCTCGCCGACGCCGAGTTCGACGCGCTCGTGCGCGAGCTGCGCGAGCTCGAGGCGCAGTATCCGTCGCTCGTCACTCCCGACTCGCCGACGCAACGGCCGGGCGGCGCGACCCGCGTCGACGTTCGCGCCGGTCGTGCACCGGATGCGCGATGCTGTCGCTCGACAACGCGTTCTCGCGCGACGAGCTGCATCGCGTGGGGAACGCGCATCCAGCGGCTGATCACCGAGCCGATCCGCTTCGTCGCCGAACCGAAGCTCGACGGGCTCGCGATCTCGCTGCAGTACGTCGACGGCGGTTCACCGTGGGCGCGACGCGCGGCGACGGCGTGACCGGTGAGGACGTCACCGAGAACCTGCGCACGATCGGCGCGGTCCCGCAGAAGCTCAAGGGCAAGGCCAACGACCATCCCTGCGCTCGCTCGAGGTGCGCGGCGAGGTGTTCATGCCGCTTGCCGGCGTTCGAGGCGCTGAACACGCGCCAGGGCGCGGCCGGGCGAGCGGCTGTTCACGAGTCCGCGCAACGCGGCCGCGGGCAGCTTGCGGCAGAAGGATCCGGGCATCACCGCGACCCGCGACCTCACGCTGTTACACGTACCAGCTCGGCGTGAAAGAGGGCGGCCCGCGCCTGCGCACGCACCAGGAGACGCTGGCGTGGATGCACGGAGCTCGGCTTCCCGGTGAACCCGCACATCGAGGCGCTCGACGACATCGAGGCGGTGTTCGACGTTCTGCGAACGGATGGAGGCGAACCGGCACTCGCTCGGCTACGAGATCGACGGTGTCGGTCGTGAAGGTCGACGACCTCGGCCAGCGCGCGGAGATGGGCATCACGTCGCGCGCGCCGCGTTGGGCGATCGCGTACAAGTTCCCGCCCGAAGAGAAGACCACGATCCTGCGCGACATCGAGGTGAGCATCGGTCGCACCGGGCGGGCCACTCCGTTCGCGGTGCTCGAGCCGGTGTTCGTCGGCGGCGCGAACGTCGGCATGGCCACGCTGCACAACGAGGACGACGTCGCCCGCAAGGACGTGCGCCCGGGCGACACCGTCATCGTCCGGCGCGCCGGCGACGTGATCCCCGAGGTCGTCGGGCCGGTGCTCGCCAAGCGACCGCGCGAAGACCAAGCCGTGGAAGTTCCCGAAGAAGTGCCCCGAGTGCGCGCAGCCGCTCGTGCGGGTCGAGGGCGAGGCGAACCATCACTGCGTGAACGTCGACTGTCCCGCGCAGCGCGTGCAGCGACTGGTGCACTGGGCGAGCCGCGGCGCGACTCGACATCGAAGGACTCGGTGAGGAACGTGTGCGGCAGTTCGTCGACGCCGGGTTCCTCGAGGACGCGGCCGACGTCTACGCGCTCGACCGTCGAACGGCTCGTCACGCTCGACCGGATCGGCGAGCGTTCCGCGCAGCTGCTCGTCGACGGCGTCGAGAAGTCGAAGCAGCAGCCGATGTGGCGCGTGCTCGTCGGGCTCGGCATCAACCACGTCGGCCCGACCGCGGCGCAGGCGCTCGCGCGCTCGTTCGACGACCTCGACGCGATCATGGCCGCGAGCCGAGGAGCAGCTCACCGCGATCGACGGTGTCGGGCCGACGATCGCGCAGAGCATCGCGTCGTGGTTCTCGATCGACCGCAACCGCCGTCTGGTGCAGCGGCTCGCGTGCAGCGGGCGTCAACTTCCGCGGCGAACGCGGTACAGCAGCGCGAAGCCGATCGACGAGTCGTTCGCAGGGCTCACCTTCGTGCTGACCGGTTCACTCGAGCAGCGCACGCGCGACGAAGCCGCCGAAGAGATCGCCGCGCGCGGCGGCAAGGTGACGTCGAGCGTGTCGAAGAAGACGAGCTACGTCGTGGCCGGCGAGAGCCCGGGATCGAAGCTCGCCAAAGCCGAGGAGCTCGGCGTCACGGTGCTCGACGAGGCCGGCGTTCGAAGCGCTCCTCGCGAGCGGTCAGCCGACGTTGAACGACCAGGTGTAGCTGCGCAGCTGGCTTCTTGGCCCGCGCCGCTTCGGCGGTCGCGAACGTGCGTCGGCCACCACTCGAGCACCGCGGTGTGGCCGCCCTTGGCGAACTCCTGGATGTCCTTGCCCGGGCCCGGGATCGAACGCGATCGTGCCGAGCGCTGGGGTCGCTGGTGGTCTGGTCCTGCGGGATGACTTGCCGTCGATGCGAGATCTGGCCGACGAAGTTCGCCGCGGAGTTGGGCGCCGACCTCACCCTGCGGGAGCAGCTCGTCACTCTCGTTGGGTTGCAGCGAGATGATCTCGGCCGGGCGCTGGATCGTCGCCGGGCCGTTGACCTGCGCCCGGCCCGCCGAAGATCAGGACGTTCACGCCGACGAAGCACGATGCGCCGACGACGATCCCGACTCGCATCGGGTTCTCGGGTCGGGTCAGCGACACGCAAGTGAAGTTACCGTCGGCGGGCCGACGCTCGGGGAACGGGCTCGACGCGCTCGTGACCCGTGTCGCGCGCACTCGGCCACTACCGTTGAACGCCATGCCCGGCAGTGCGGTGAGCGACCTCGCGGGCCGTGTCCTCGCGGGCCGGTACCTGCTGCACGGCGCGGTCGGCACCGGCGCGAGCGGTCGCGTCTACGTCGCCGAGGACACCCGGCTGAAGCGCCGGGTGGCGGTGAAGGTGCTGCACGCGGCGCTGGCCGAGGACGCCGCCTTCCTGCGCCGCTTCCGGGCCGAGGCCCAGCTGGCGGCCTCGCTGCACCACCCGCACATCGTCACCGTGCACGACTGGGGCGACGACGACGTGCCGTTCATGGTGCTCGAGCTGCTCGAGGGCGGATCGCTGCGGTCGATGCTCGACCAGAACACGCTGCCTGACCGTATCCGCAGGCGGCGCGCGGTCGGTCGCGACGTCGCCTCCGCGCTCGAGTACGCGCACGCGCGCGGCGTGCTGCACCGCGACATCAAGCCCGCGAACCTGCTTGTTCGACGAGCACGGCATCGTGCGCGTCGCCGACTTCGGTCTCGCCCGCGCGCTCGCCGAAGCGAGCTGGACCGAACCCGCGGGCGCGGTGTTCGGCACCGCGCGCTACGCGTCGCCGGAGCAGGCGCAGGGCGCGCAGCTCGACGCGCGCTCCGACCTGTATTCGCTCGCGCTCGTGCTCGTCGAGAGCGTCACCGGGCGGCTCCCGTTCGCGTCCGACACCACGCTGGGCATGCTGACCGCGCGAACGCTGCAACCGATCGTCGCGACCGCGGAGCTCGGGCCGCTCGAATCGGTGATCGATCGCGTCGGCGCCATCGAACCCGCACGAGCGCTATCCCGACGCGGCGACGATGCGCCAGGCGATCTCCGACGCCGCCGACTCGCTCCCGCCGCCCGGCCCGCTGCTGCTGGCGGGCATGGTCGACCGCGCCGATCCGCACCCCACGCGCGCCGTCACGGATCGCGCCGCGCCGCTGTTCGACCAGGACGCGGTCGAGGTCGTGCCCGACCGCGTCGCGGCGCAAGGCGAAGAACGACGGCGAGCCGCCGCGCCAACGCACGCCCGGCGAGCGGCGGCTGGTGCCGTGGATCGTCGCGGTCGTGTTGATCCTCGACTGTCGGCCTCGCCGCCGCCGCGCTCGCGCAGGTGGGCAGCGTCGAAGGCGATCTCGATCCCCGGCCTGCGCGGCCTGACGGTGGCGAACGCGACCGCCGCGGCCAAGGCCGCAGGGCTCGACGTGGTGGTCACCAAGCACGAGGCCGCGCCCGACCCGAACGGACACGGTGATCGCACAGAGCCCGGCCGCGGGCGCGTTCAGCGGCAGCCGGCGTGTGTCAGCTCGTCGTGTCGAGCGGTCCGGCCGACGTCGCCGTGCCGAGCATCGTCAACCTGCCGTGGGCGCAGGCCAAGCAGGCGCTCGATGCCGCGGGGCTGATCTACGCGGCTACCCCGCAGACGCAGACGAGCGAGACCGTCCCGGCGGGGACGGTCATCTCGGTCACGCCCAACGGGGGTAAGAACGTCGCGCCCGACACGAAGGTCACCGTCGTCGCTGAGTTCGGGCCACGCGCCGGTGCAGGTCCCCGACGTCTCGGGTCTGACCTACGACGACCGCGTCGCAAGACGCTCGTCGGCGACCACTTCCTCGTGCAGCGCGATACCGACGACGTTCTCGCGACCGTGCCCAGGGGCTTGGTGATCGGCACGAGCCCCGCCATCGGTCAGAACGCTCCGTACGGTTCGACGATCGTCGTGCAGCGTCTCGAAGGGCCCCGACCTGGTCCGCGTGCCCGACGTGACCGGAGAGACGTTCAACGAGGCGCAGAACGATCTCGCCGCGCAGGGATTCCTCACCTCGATCGGCGGTGGCTTCCGGCCGCACGATCGGGTCGGCGAACAGAGCCCCGAGCGGCGACACGAAGGCGCCCCGCGGCTCGACTGTGACGATCGGCCGCTAGCCGCCCGACTACGATCCGCCCCGGACCGCTACATCACCGGGAGAGGAGACGAATCATGGGTGCACTCGACGGACGGGTTGCGATCATCACCGGCGCGGGCCGCGGCTCGGGTCGCGAGCACGCGCTGCTGTTCGCGAGCGAGGGCGCCAAGGTCGTGGTCAACGACCTCGGCGGCGACATGCACGGTGAGGGCGGCGACCCGAGCGCGGCGATGCAGGTGGTCGAGGAGATCAAGGCGGCGGGCGGCGAGGCGGTCGTCAACGGCGAGAACGTCGCCGACTGGGACGGCGCGCAGCGGCTCGTGCAACAGGCCGTCGACACGTTCGGCACCTGCATGTGCTCGTGAACAACGCGGGCATCTTCCGCGACCGGGTGATCATCAACATGACCGAGGCGGAGTGGGACTCCGTCATCAATGTGCACCTGAAGGGCCACTTCGCACCGACGCATCACGCGGCCGTGTACTGGCGCGAGCAGACGAAGGCAGGCAAGGAAGTGCAACGCGTCGATCATCCACACGACCTCGACGTCGGGCCTGTTCTCGAATCCCGGCCAGGCGAACTACGACGCCGCGAAGAGCGGGATCGCAACGCTCTCGCAGGTGTGCGCGAAGGAGCTCGTGCGCTACGGCGTGCGCTCGAACGCGATTGCGCCCGGCGCGCGCACCCGTCTGACCGAGGCCACGCCCGGACTCGGCGACGCGGTGAAGGCACCCGACGAGGGGTTCGACGTGTGGCACCCGGGCAACGTCTCGCCGTTCGTCGCGTACCTCGCCACTGCCGACTGCACGATCACCGGCGAGTGCTTCCTCGTCCAGGGCGGCAAGGTGCAGCGCGCGCAGTCGTGGAAGGCCGCGGAGACGATCGACAAGGACGAGCGTTGGACGGTGGCCCAGCTCACGACCGAGTCGGCCAAGCTCGCAGCGCCCGCGAAGGCGAAGTAGACGCTAGGCGGTGATCTCTTGCAGCGCGGCGCTGAGCTCCGCGTTCGCGCCGCCGCCACCCTGCATCATCAGCTTCGTCATGTCGCCCTGCACGCGGACCTTGCCCGCCATGAAAGCCTGCATGCCGGCCTGCTGATCGCCGGAGATGAACACCGCGCGGGCCGTGTCGATGTCGGTCGACAACGTGAGGTCGGCGCCGTCGGTGGCGCCCTTGCCGAACAGCACCTCACCGTTCTTCGCACCCATGAAGAACTTCACGGTGTCGGAACCGTTGGTGACTTCGAGGTTCATCACCAGGTTCGCGGGCGGAACTTCGGGCTGGTGCTCGTGGATGAGCGTCTCGGCTGCATCGAACCAGGCGTCGGAGAGGAATTCGTACTTGTCCGCCACGGGTGCCTCCTGAGGTGTGCCGCAAACACGACTGAGTGAGTGGTCTTGGTATCGCGCGGATCGTAGCGGAGCGGATGGGGCGCCCGTCGACCTCCGTCTACCCTGATGTCGTGGCCGGAACGACGAGGCTCGAACGCATCGCAGAGCACGAGCGCAACGAGAAGTGGAAGAACCCGCCGTTGCGCATCGAGATGTCGGAGTGCATCAACTGTGATGCCTGCCTGCGGCATTGCCCCACGCAGTTCGGTGCGATCTTCAACCACGGCGCCGACGTCGTGATCGTGCCCGAGCTGTGCAGCGGTTGCGACAAGTGTCTGCCCGTCTGTCCCGTCAACTGCATCTATCCCGATCCGCGAGTGGGACCCGGCGCCCGACGGCCTGGTGGGAATTGCCGCTCAGCCGGCTCGACCCGTACAAGTAGCCTCTCGCCGATGGCCGAACGCATCACCCGAGCCGAAGTTGAACACGTCGCGCAGCTCGCCCGACTCGCGCTCGGCGAGGCCGGAGATCGTGTCGCTGACCGAGGAGCTGGGCGCGATCCTCGATCACGCCGCGCAGGTCTCCGCGCTCGACACGCACGACGTCCCGCCGACCGCGCACCCGCTCCCGATCGTGAACGTGTTCCGGGTCGACGAAGCGCGCCCGTGCCTGCGATCGCGCCGAAGTGCTCGCGGCCGCACCGCAGGCGCAGGAGAACCGCTTCCGGGTGCCGCGCATCCTCGGTGAGGAGCCGTGAGCGGCGCCCGTCGAGATCGCGGCGGCCGTCCGTTCCGGAGCGCGCTCGGCTCGCGAAGTACTCGAAGAGCACCTGACTGCAATCGGGGCCCGCGAGGCCGACATCCACGCGTTCAACGTGGTGTTGGCCGACGAGGCGCGGGCCGCGGCCGATGCGGTCGACGCCGCGGTCGCGCGGGGCGAAGACCCGGGGCCGCTCGCCGGAGTCCCGCTCGCGCTCAAGGACAACATGTGCACGCGGGGCATCCCCACCACGTGCTCGTCGCGCATCCTCGAAGGCTGGCGCCCGCCGTACGACGCGACCGTCGTGCGAGCGCGTGCGCGAGGCGGGCGCGATCGTCGTGGGCAAGACGAACCTCGACGAATTCGCGATGGGGTCGTCGACGGAGAACTCGGCGTTCGGCCCTACGCGCAACCCGCACGACCTCACGCGGGTACCGGGGGGTTCGAGCGGTGGTTCGGCGGCCGCGGTTGCGGCGGGATTCGCACCGTTGGCGCTGGGTTCCGACACCGGCGGCTCGATCCGCCAGCCCGCCGCACTGTGCGGTGTGGTGGGCGTGAAGCCGACGTACGGAGTCGTGTCGCGGTACGGGCTCATCGCGTTCGCTTCGTCGCTCGACCAGATCGGGCCGTTCGCGGCGACGGTCGAAGACGCGGCGTTGCTGCTCGAAGTGATCGGCGGCCACGATCCCTGCGATTCCACGTCGATCGCGCGGCCCGCGCCCGAACTCCTCGCCGGTCTCGAAGAGGGTGTCTCGGGATTGCGCGTGGGAATCGTCGACGAGATGACGGAGATCGACGGCATCGAACCCGGCGTGCGCGCCGCGGTGCGGGCCGCGGCGTCGGCGCTCGAGGCGGCGGGCGCGAAGGTCGACACCGTCTCGGTTCCGTCGTCGACGTACGGAATCTCTGCGTACTACCTGATCGCGCCGGCGGAGGCGTCGTCGAACCTGGCGCGCTACGACGGCGTGCGTTACGGATTGCGCGTCGACGCGGAAGACGTTGCGCACATGAACTCCGCGACTCGGGAAGCCGGTTTCGGCGCGGAAGTGAAGCGCCGGATCATGCTCGGCACGTACGCGTTGTCGGCGGGTTACTACGACGCGTACTACGGCCAGGCGCAGCGGGTGCGCACGTTGATCCTGCGCGACTACGAACGCGTCTACGAGCAGTTCGACGTGCTGATCGCGTGCAACATCGCCGACCGTTGCGTTCGAGCTCGGTGCGAAAACCGCCGACCCGTTGGCGATGTACCTCTGCGACGTCTGCACGGTTCCCGTGAACCTGACCGGCCACCCCGGCATGTCGGTGCCGTTCGGAACCGGCGACGGTGGCCTTCCGATCGGTGTGCAGGTACTCGCACCCGCGCTCGGCGAGGCCACGATGTTCCGCGTCGCACGCGCGATCGAGCAGGCGGCGGGCTAAGCCCGATCTCGCTCGTGCGAGGGTTGGCGGCAGAACGCCGCGGTGATCTTGTTGAACGTTTCCGCTTGTTCCCATTGGAGGAAGTGGCCGGCGTTCGGCACGAAGAGCGGGCCGGTGCAATCGACGCACGCGGCCGCCGCCTTCCACGGGAACGACGGCATCACTACGTGGTCTTCCGGCCCGTACAACACGAGCGTCGGTACCGGTGTTCGCTCGAAGAGGCGCGGTACGTCTTCCATCGCGCGCTTGCCGGCCGACTGCTCGTACACCCCCCAACTCGCACGCAGTTTGGCCGCGTCGCCGTAGGGCTCAGTGTGGAACGCAACCTCTTCCGGCGTGAACGCGTTCGGTGTGCCCCAGAGGCGGTGGCCGTACATGCCGGCCACGTATCGGTGCCGGCGCTCGGGTGTGTCGAGCTCGGCGAGGAGTCCTTCGGGGTCGTTGGCCTGGCGCACGAAGTAGTCGCTCTGGGCGCGGCGCTCGCGCACGTCGTCGGGAGGCAGACCGGCCGCGGCATAGACGTCGTCGAGCGGCGGTGGAACGGTGTTGAAGAGAACCTGGCGGGTGACGAAGCCGGGAAACCGCAAGCCGAGATCGAACAACACGACGCCGCCCACATCGCCGCCCGCGACGGCACTGTGTTCGTGGCCGAGCACGTCGTGCACGAGCGTGTAACAGTCGATCGAGTAAGCCGCGATGTCGTAGAAGTCGTCGGGGGCGAGGCCCGAATCGCCGTGTCCGCGGAAGTCGGGGGCGATGACCTCGAAGCCCGCGGCGGCCAGCGCGGCGATGTTCCGCCACCAGATCCGCTTGGTCTCGGGATAGCCGTGCAGGAGGAGCAGGGGAGTGCCGCCGACGCCCTCCCGCACATAGGCGATCGTCACGTCGTTGCGGACGTGGGCGTGGTAGACGGCGAAATCATTCGGGCTGGGTGCGTTCGTCACGTTGCGTAGTCTGGCAGTCGTGACGGACGCGATGACGGCCCCCAAAACCACGGAATACGAGATCGTGATCGGGCTCGAGGTGCACTGCGAGCTCGCGACGGCGAGCAAGATGTTCTGCGGCGTGCCCGAACGAGTTCGGCGACGAGCCGAACACGAACGTGTGCCCGGTCTGCCTGGGCCTGCCCGGCTCGCTGCCGGTACTCAACGGCACGGCGGTCGAGTACGCGTTGCGCGTGGCCGAGGCATTGCACCTCCGCGTGCCCGAGCGGTCGGTGTTCTCGCGGAAGAACTACTTCTATCCCGACATGCCGAAGGACTTTCAGATCTCGCAGTACGACGAGCCGATCACGATCGACGGCTGGCTCGAGATCGACGGGGTGCGCGTCGGCATCACGCGTGCGCATCTCGAAGAAGACACGGGCAAGTCGCAGCACGTCGGTGTCGGCGGACGCATCCACGACGCCGACTTCTCGCTCGTCGACTACAACCGCGCCGGCGTGCCGTTGCTCGAGATCGTGTCCGAGCCCGACATGCGTTCCGCGGAGCAGGCCAAGCGTTACGTCGAAGAGCTGCGCGCCACGTTGCTCGCGGTCGGTGTCTCCGACGTGAAGATGGAGGAGGGTTCGCTGCGCATCGACGCCAACGTGTCGGTGCGCGTACCCGGTGCGTCAGAGTTCGGGAACCGGGCCGAGATCAAGAACCTGAACTCGCTGCGATCGTTGTTGCGGGCCGATCGACTACGAAGCCGAGCGGCAGTGGGCATTGACGAAGGCGGGCGAGAAGGTGCTCACGGAAACGCGCCACTGGGACGAGGAGCAGGGCCGCACGATCTCGGGACGGTCGAAGGAAGAGGCGCACGACTATCGCTATTTTCCCGAACCCGATCTCGTTCCCGTTGAGCCGACGCAGGAGATGCGCGACCGCGTGCTCGCGTCGATGCCGGAACTCCCCGCCGCGCAGCGCGCCCGTTATATCGAGCAGTGGGGAATCGGCGCCGAGGACGCGCGCATCCTCGTGGAAGTGCCGGGTCTCGCGGAATACGCGGAGCGCGCGGTTGCCGCACTCGCGGAAGGCGCCGGCTCGGCCGAAGGACGTCGTGAACTGGGTGCGCCAGGATGTTTTGGCGTATCTCAACGAGACCGGTCTCTCGCCCGCGGTTCTCTCCGCAGAGATGCTCGCGGAGTTGGTCGGCCTCGTCACGAAGGGCACGATCTCCCGGCAGCAGGCGAGCGACGTTCTCTCCGAGTCGTTGCGCGAAGAGAAGTGGCCGCGCGACGATCGTCGGAAGCGCGCGGCATTTCGCAGGTCAGCGACGAGAGCGCGATCGCGGAGGTCGTCGACCGCGTGCTTGGCCGCGAATCCCGGAGTCGTCGACGAGTACCGCGCCGGCGACGAGGGTGCGCGGAAGAAGAAGCGGAGCTTCTTGATGGGACGGGTCATGGGCGAGCTCAAAGGCCAGGGCAACCCGCAGGTGATCAACAAGCTCCTCGACGATCGCCTGTCATAGGCGCCGACGAGTCGGCGGACGGGGGCCTGCTGATGACTGACGGAACTGGAGCGTGGCCCGCGCCGGATGCGTGGCGCCCGCCGATGGCGGCGGATCGGTTGTCTCGTCCGCCGGGCGGACATGTCGGCAGGTGCATCGCCGGCGTCGTCGCGTGCGGGTTGTCGGCCGCGGTCGCGGGTTGGTGGTTGATCGGCAACCTGTCCGAGCACGAACGATTTCCGGGCAGTCTCGATCACGACTACCGCGCGCCGACTGTGCCGCACTGGGTGGTGCGAACGTTCGGTCCGATCGCGGTCGTCCTCGTCGCGGTGATCGCGGTGTGGTTGATCGCGGCTTCAGTGCGGGGCCTGGTTGATCGACGTTGGGTGCGGGTGGCGGGCGTGCTCGGCGGCGCGGGCTTCTTGTTTGCCGCCATCGGTCGCGACGAGAGCGCAGGCGTTGTCGGGGCAACATCGGTGGTGGCATCGCGGTGATGTTCGGCCTTCCACTCGTCGCCGGGCTCGTTGTGTGGGCCGTGATCGACGCGCGGCGGATCGTCCGCGGTCACTGAAGGGCGGCGGCGAGCCGATGAAAGTCGTCGTGCTCTCCGATACACACATCGTCGGATCGGGTATGGGTCGGTTGCCAGAGGGCGCGTGGAAGTTGTTGCGCTCGGCCGACATGATTCTCCACGCCGGCGACGTGGTCGCCGCTCCGTTCCTTGACGAGTTACGGGAGCTGGCGCCGGTACTCGTCGTGCTCGGTAACAACGACCACTCTCTCGTGGGTGCGTTGCCGGAGCAGTTGGAGCTCGAACTCGGCGGCGTGCGCGTCGCGATGATTCACGACAGCGGCGCGAGTCGCGGACGCGAAGCGCGCATGCGGCGGCAGTTCCCTTCGGCCGATGTCGTGGTGTTCGGCCACAGCCATATCCCGTGGGACGCGGCCGGTGTCGATGGACAACGGCTCTTCAATCCGGGGTCGGCGACGCAACGACGCGCGCAACCACGCCGCACGATCGGTGAGTTGCGCATCGACAGTGGTCGGGTAAGTACGCGGATTATTTCTCTCGACTGAAGTTCGTTGTTGTCGACGTAGTTGTCTCACCTCACTGTCATGATGTGTGAGTGGCAGTCATGGAGGACGTCCGAAGTTGCGGGTTGGCCGACGCGTTGAGTTTCGTCGAGCGGGTGTTGGGCGAGTTCGCGGAACGTGATCCGGCGGATGTGTTGCTGCGGGATGTGACTGCAGTGTGGGCGGCGTATGACCGTGTGGAGCGGCGCGCGGCTGCGGCGAAGGTGTTGTTGGCGGCGCGGGTGGATGAGGCGGCCGAGTGGAAGCGTGCGGGGGCGCGGTCCGCGGCATCTCACCTCGCGAAGCTGAGTGGGACGTCGACGGCGGTTGCGCGCCGGGGGTTGGAGACGTCGGCGCATTTGGCGAAGTTGCCGGTGTTGGCGGCGGCGGTCCGCTCGGGCGAGTTGTCGACTGCACAGGTGAACGAGATCGCGCCCGCGGCGGCCGCGAACCCGGACGCACAAGAACGACTCGTTGAGCTCGCGGGCGAGACGAATCTCACGGAGTTGCGCGAGGAATGTCTGCGGACGAAAGCGGCCGCCGATCCGGATCCGGATGCGCGGCATCGGCGGATCCACGCCGATCGGGGGTTGCGGTCCTTTACTGATGCGGAGGGTGCTCGGCATCTGTCGGCGGTGGGGACCGTGGATGCGTTGGGGGCGTTCGAGAAACGGTTGGAGCCGATCATCGACGGATTATTTAACGCAGCCGCGCCGCGGGGAAGCCCGAACCGCGGGCTGCGTACGCGTTCGATGCGTTGATGATCCTCGGAGCACAAGCCGGCACCGACGCCGCGGCGGCTGACAGTTTGCCGGCCGATCCGGTGGCGAAGGGGCGTTCGGCGAAGGACCGGTATCTCGCGTTCATTCGGGTCGATCTCGCCGCACTGAGCCGCGGCGAGGTCAGCGATGGCGAGGTATGTGAGATCGCGGGCGTTGGGCCGATCCCGGTCGCGGTCGGCGCGCGAGTTATTGGGTGATGCGATCTTGAAGTTGGTGATCACCCGCGGTGTCGATGTCGTCAATGTCGTGCACCTGGGCCGCGGTGCGACCGCGGCGCAGCGGATCGCGTTGTTGTGGTCGAAACCGAAGTGCGCGGATGTCGGGTGTTCGAGCATGTTCGTGCAGATCGATCACCGTGAACCGTGGGCGGAAACCCACTACACCGTGTTGCACGAGCTCGATCCGCTCTGCCCGCACCACCACAAGCTCAAAACCGAACAGAACTGGTCGCTCGTGCCCGGCAAAGGCCGCCGCGCGTTCGTCGGACCCAAAGACCCCCGCCACCCCAGAAACCGGCCACCCCCGTGAGCGGGTGAAGCCCTATTCGACCGAGACCGCTCGTGTCATCGCTTCGAGGTAACGGTGTACCGCCGCGTCCTGAAGACGGTTTGCAACCCATGGAAGGAGTCGGGCGATGGTTTGGTTTGGCCGGGACACGCCTTCGACGTTGAACCGAATGGTGCCTGACTCGTCGCGGGCAACAACGAACGACTCCTCGCCCCGTTCAGGATGCACGGCGAGTGTCCCGTACGCGAAGCCGAAGCGCTCCGGCGTGTCGACGACGGCGACGATGCGGCACGTACCGTCGACGAATCCGATCGGTAACGGCGCGGAGAATGCGATGTTGGTGCCGATCGCGATCGGGCCGTCGGCCTCGAGCACCAAGCCCGCGCCGCGGTGCACTGTCCAGTCGTGGATCGCAGCGCGAGCGCGGGCGAACGCATCGACACCGTCCAGCGACGTGGACCAGGTTCGCCGGTCGAGTCCGGGCGGAGTCGGCCCTCCCAGCGAGCAGCCGGTTGGTCCGTACGTGAGTTCATCCGACTGTGCGCCCCGCAGAAGCGCGGCCAGGTCTGATTCGGTTGGCGGGCGAAAGCGCAGTCCCACGCCCTCACTCTGTCAGCCCGAGGCGCGGGCTCAGGGACGCGCGGGCCGCAGCCGATATACCGCGGATGGAGGGCCGGTACGAGAGTCCCAACGATCGGGTCGCGGCGCGGGGGTGCCGGCACGGGTATCCGTCGATGAACGACTGTCCGCGGTGCGACACGCCGGGAGCGGCTCCGGCGCGGCTGATGGGCATCCACACGCGGTGGGAGCCGACGGTGACCACGCTGGGTCCGACGGCGAAGGTCGGGATGACGATCGCGCTCGTGTTCCCGATCCTGGTGTGCGGGCTCGGGCTCATGAGCGCGAGCGACCACCTTGCGAACGTGTTCCTCGTCGTGCCGCTATCGGCCTTTGCCATCGTCGCCGCGGTTGTGTTGCGCGACGTTTGGGAGCCCGGACAACGCCAGGCCGGATTCGCTACCCGAGGTGGTGTTCGTCGCCGTCGCCGGTAGACGTGATTCCGGGGCCGGTCGGCGTCGAGACGACGATGCCGCGGAGGTGGGCTGCGCTGAGCCCGAGGGCGGAGCTGAGCGACTCGAGGATCTGGGTTTCGGGCGGGGTGAGTGGGCCGTCGGCGAGACCGATGCGCGCGACCTGCTGCACGAACGTCTCTTTGCCTTGCGGGTCGAGACCGGTGGCAAGGGGCGCGAGGTACTCGCGGAGGTGTGTCGAGTCGAGCGCGTCGAGGTCGTTCGCCAACCAGGTTTCGTCGTAGTTCTCGGAGCCGGTCTGACGGGCCGCGGCGATCGCCGCTTCCCGAGCCGCAAGGTTGCCCGCGGTCGCCGGCGGCGAGCATCGACACCGCGGCGACCCGCATCGCGCCGCGCAGGTTCTCACTGAAGGCCGCGGAGGTGGGCGCATCCAGGACCTTGGGCGCGAAACCTCGTGCCGCAGGTGGTGCACACGACGTGCTCGCCCACGGGCTTGCCGAGAGGGAACAGCGGGATGAAGAAGAACGTGAACCAGCGCCGGATCTGCTGGAGCACGTACGAGCGGTCGGCGCCGCAGTTGGCGCAGAAGAATTCGCCCGTCGCGATGGTCTTCGCCCGAGCCCGGATTCCCGCGATCAAGATCATGGAAAAGACGGTACTACCGGCCCCTGGGAGTTCTCGATCAGACCTTCCGGCAACCCTCGAGGACGCGGGCGACGCGCTCCGCGCCGAGTTTGGCGGGGGTGTCGAACGACACGCGGTGGGCGATGTCGCCGTAGCGGTCGTGCAGGCGGGGGCCGATCTGTTCGGGAGTGCCGGAAACCACGAAGGCGTCGACGATCTCGTCGGTGATCATCGGCGGCCATCGTCGCCCAGTCGCCCGTCTTCGAAAGTCGGTTGAGCTCGGCCTGCATCTCGCCCCAACCGTGCGCGTCGAGCACCACTTTGTACGCGGGAGTGGATCCGTAGAACGCGAGGCGGGGACGCATTGCGTCGCGGCCCTTCGCCAGCTCCTCATCGGTTTCCGCGACGATCACCATCGACGGGAACGCGATCTCGAGATCGGCGCGGTAACGGCCGCTCAAGGCGAGGCCGCGTTCGAGCGCGGGGAGCGTGGTCTCGCGCATGAACTTCTCGGTCGAGAACGGGTGGATCATGAAACCGTCGGCGACCTCGCCCGCGACCTCGGTCATGCGCGGCCCGACACCGCCGAGGAAGATGCGCGGCACGCCGAACGGGTTCGGGCCGGGATCGAAGAACGGCGTCATCAGCGTGTGCCGGTAGAACTCGCCCTGGAAGTCGAGCTTCGTGCCCTCGTGCCAGCGGGCCCAGATCGCCCGCATCGCGAGCACCATCTCGCGCATCCGCTCGACGGGCTTCGACCACTCCATCGAGAACCGCTTCTCGATGTGCGGCTTGATCTGCGTGCCGAGCCCGAGATTGAAACGACCGCGCGACGCGAGCTGCAGGTCGTACGCGGATTGCGCGAGCGTCATCGGGTTGCGGGCGAACGCGATCACCACCGCGGTCGTCAGCTGCACCCGTTCGGTGTGCTCGGCCGCGAGCAGCAGCGGGAAGAAGCCGTCGTGCGCGCCTTCGAACGAGAAGATGCCGTCGTATCCGGCCGCCTCGATGCCGCGCGCCGCTTCGGGAACCTCGTGCAGATCGGTGGTCGTTAATGCGGCGTCGACGAGCATGGGTCATCCCTACGATTGGTCGATGGAGCAGTTCGGACCCGAAACCTACGGCGAGCGGGTCGCCGACGTCTACGACGAGTGGTACAAGCCCGTCGATCCCGCGGCCGAAGTCGCGCTGCTCACCGAGCTCGCCGCGGGCGGGCGGGCCCTCGAGCTGGGCATCGGCACGGGCCGCGTCGCGCATTCCGCTGGCCGCGAACGGTGTCGAGGTGCACGGCATCGACGCTTCGCCCGCGATGGTCGAGCAGCTGCGCGCGAAGCCGGGTGGCGAGGCGATCCCGGTCGCGATCGGCGACATGGCCGAGGTTCCGGTCGACGGTGACGTTCGCGCTCGTGTTCGTCGTGTTCAACACGTTCTTCCAGCTCTACTCGCAAGACGCGCAGGTGCGCTGCTTCGCGAACGTCGCGCGGCACCTGCACCGCGGGCGGACGCTTCCTCGTGCACACGCTTCGTGCCCGATACCTCGCGGATCGAAGCCGGCCAGGACGTTTCCGTGCGCGAGGCAGGCGCTCGATCGCGTCCGCCTCGATGCGAGCGTGTTCGACGCGCACGAGCAACGCCTCGACACCACCCAGGTCCGCATCACCGAAGCCGGGATCCGGCTCGTTCACGCCAAGATGCGGTTCGCGTGGCCGCCCGAGCTCGACCTCATGGCGCGCCTCGCCGGCCTCACGCTCGAGAACCGCTGGGCGACGTTCGACAAGCAGCCGTTCAGCGGCGAAAGCGTGTTCCAGGTTTCCGTCTATCGCGCATGATCTGGCGCGTCGCGTGCAGCCCCGGGATGCCGGTCACGCCGCCGCCGCCGTGGGTCGCGCTGCTCGCCTGGTACAGACCCGCGATCGGCGTGCGGAAGTCGGCGTAGCCCGGCGCGGGCCGCATGTGGAACATCTGGTCGGGCGACAGCTCGCCGTGGAAGATGTTGCCGCCGACGAGCCCGTACTCGTGCTCCATCTCGTACGGCCCGATCACCTGGCGGTGCAGGATCGAGCTCGGTGAAGCCGGGCGCGACCGCGTCGACGCGCGCGATGACGCGGTCGGCGTACGCGTCGAGCTCGGCGTGATGCGGCTCCGCCGGCGAACGTGTGCGGCACCCACTGCGTGAACATCGACATCACGTGCTTGCCCTCGGGCGCGAGCGTCGGGTCGAACACGCACGGGATGCAGATGTCGGCGAACGGCAGCGCGGCGGCGCGGCCCGCGACCGCGTCCTGGAACGCGCCCTCGATGTCGTCGAGCGATTCCGCGAGCACGATCGTGCCGCCGTGCACTTCGGGATCGAAGCCGGGCTTGGCCGTGAACTCCGGCAGCCGGTCGACCGCGACGTTGACCTTCACCGTGCCGCTGCGCGACTGCCAACCTTCGATGCGGTCGCACGAAATCAGTCCGGCAGGTCGCGGCGCGGTCGAGCTGCTCGCAGGAACGTGATCTGCGGATGCGTCGCGGCGACGACCACGTCGGCGCGCAGCTCCTCGCCCGACTCGAGCGTGACGCCGCGCACCTGCCCGTCGCGCACGTCGATCCGGGCGACGGCCGCATCGGTGCGCACGGTCGCGCCGTTGGCGATCGCGGCGTCGCGCAACGCCCGGCTCACCGCGCCCATCCCGCCCTCGGGGAAGCCCCACGAGCCGAGCTGGCCGTCGCCGACGTCGCCGATCTTGTGGTGCGCCATCACGTACGCGGTGCCGGCCGAGCGCGGGCCGGCCCACGTGCCGATCACGCCGCTCACCGCGAGCACGCCCGTGCATCTGCGGCGACTCGAAGTACTCGTCGAGCAGGTCGGCGATGCTCATCGTGAACAGCCGCGTGACGTCGGCGCGTGCCGTCGACGCCCAGACCGCGCAGCTTCCACGCGAGCTGCAGCCTGGTCGACGAGGTCGCGCGGGCGGCGCGACCCGACGCGCGGCGGGATCGTCGTGAGCAGCGGCCCGAGCACGTCGGCCAGGCTGCCGAGCCACGCGTCCCAGCGGTCGTACGCGTCGGCGTCGGCCTTCGAGAACTGCGCGATCTGTGCGCGGCGCCGCGCGGGATCGTCGTCGGGGAGCTGCAGCGCGCGGCCGTCGCGATACGGAACGAAGTAGCCGTTCTGCGGATACACCTTGTAGCCGTGCTTCGCGAGCTCGAGCTCCTGCACGATCGTCGGCGGCATGAGGCTGACGACGTAGGAGAGCGCGGTGACGTTGAAGTCGGGTCCCCACGGCTGTTCGGTGGTCGCCGCGCCGCCGACCTGCGTCGCGCCGTTCCAGCACCGTGACCCGCGCGCCGCGCCGCGGCGAGCAGCCCGGCCGCGACGAGGCCGTTGTGCCCGCCGCCGACGACGACGACGTCGAAGGTGTTGCTACGCGATACTGCGCTCATCGGGATCCATTCGTGGCCGCGACCATGCTCGAGCAACGGCGCCACGACTCGACGCGGCGGCGGCCGTGCGTTCGGGTCCTTGGCGCGCTTCGTCGGCGCGCCGGAGCGCGAGGATCGCGTGCGAGGTCGGGATCGGCGGCGAACGCCGCGATCGTCGAACGTGTCGAGCGCGTCGCCCTGTGCGTGCAGGGTCTCGACGCTGCGCGGGCTGAGTTGGGCGCGGTACGCGGGATCGGTCGCGACGAGGTACCGCTTCGCTTCGACGTGCGCGCCGACGAGCCGCGCGACGCGCGCGCCCGAGCAGCGGTTCGACGAGCGCGGCGCCGCGCGTCGCGTGGTCGCCGTGATCGTGCGGGATACGCGATGTCGGCGATGTCGTGCACGAGCCCGGCAACCGCGAGCTCCAGGTCGGCAGGATGCGAGCCGCCGAAGATTCGGCGCCGCACTGCAACGCGTGGAACAGGCCGTCGATCTCGGGCTCGTCGAACACGCCCGCGCCCCGGCCATGAGAGCGAGGAGGTCGTCGACCGGATCGAGGGCGTCGTCACAGGCCCATTGTGCCGCTCAGCGGGACGAGTTGGGCTTCGATGTCGGCGATGAGGTCGCTGCAGATGCAGCGCCCGGCCGACGTTCGGCCGGATGCGCGGCGCCGCCGGCGACCGCCACGAGGTCGGTGCGGATCCGGTCGGCCCGGGCCGAGCGGTCGACGGCCCGCGCGTCGTAGAACGCCGACGCCGCGTGGGCGAGTACACCTCGACCTCGGTCCGGCCCTCGGGTCGCCGCGCTGCAGCACATCGACACGTTGCTCGTCGCCCCGGATTCGTGGGTGCAGATGGCCGAGACCCAGCCGAGCGGATCGCCCGACGGCCCGGACCGCGACGATCTCGCCCATGGCCGCCTCGATCATGTCGAGCACGTGGGGCCCGATGTCGAGCACCGCGCCCCGCTCGAGCCGCCAGCCGTGCGCGAACGGTCCGCCGAGGAACGCGCCCGAGATGAAGCACGCCCGGCCGCCCGTCGGCTCGATCCGGTTCGCCTCGGCCAGGAACGCGGGGAGGGCGGGGTCGAAGCGATATGGTGAGCATCACCAGGTCGCCCACGCCGGTCTCGGCGACGGCGTCGACGACCGACTGGGCCGCGGCGAGCGTCGGCGCCGAGCGGCTTTTCGAGCAGGAGCGTCTTGCCCGCCCGGGCGGCCCGGATCGCGAGCGTCAGGCTGCGCGTCGGGAGTGACCGCGATGGCGACCGCTTCGCACGCGTCGAAGAGTGCGTCGAGGTCGTCGAAGGCGGGTGCGTGCAGCGTTTCCCCGAGCTCGTGTCGCGTGCGCCGGCGTGCGCGACCAGACGCCGTGACGCGGGTCTGCGGACCGGCCGCGAGCATCGGACCCGGTCAACATGCGCGCCCACGGGCCGGCGCCGATCGAGGCCAATTGCCAGGGGTTCGGGCACGAGGCCGACGCTACCCTTGCGCCTATGTCCGAGATGAAGCCGCCACGACATGAAGCCGCAGACTCGCCACGAGGTCACCGACGGAATGGAGCGCGCGCCCGCCCGGGCGATGCTGCGTGCCGATCGGTATGACCGACGGCGACTGGGGCAAGGCGCAGGTAGGTGTCGCGTCGAGCTGGAACGAAGTGACGCCGTGCAACATGCCGCTCGACCGGCTGGCCAAGCGGGCCAAGCAGGGCGTGCGCGACGCGGGCGGCTTCCCGATCGAGTTCGTCACGATCGCCGTCTCCGACGGCATCTCGATGGGCCACGAAGGCATGCGCGGTTCGTTGGTGTCGCGCGAGATCATCGCCGACTCGGTCGAGTGCATGATGCACTCCGAGCGGCTCGACGCGCTCGTCACGTTCGCGGGCTGCGACAAGAGCCTGCCCGGCATGCTGATGGCCGCGGCGCGGCTGCAACATGCCGTCGGCGTTCGTCTACGGCGGTTCGATCCTGCCCGGTCACTACAAGGATCAGTCGCTCGACATCGTCTCGGTGTTCGAAGCGGTCGGCGCGTGCGCGGCCGGCACACATCACCGAGAACGAGCTCGGCGAGATCGAGACGGCGCGCGTGCCCGACCGAAGGATCGTGCGCGGGCATGTTCACCGCGAACACGATGTCGTCGATCGCGGAAGCAATGGGCATGGCGCTCGCCGGGCTCGGCTTCGCCGCCCGCCGTCGACCGCCGCCGCGACGACTTCGCGTACGAGTCGGGTCGCGCGGTCATGCACCTGCTCGAGCTCGACCTGCGGCCCCGCCAGATCATGACCAAGGAAGCGTTCGAGAACGCGATCGCGATCACGATGGCGCTGGGCGGCTCGACCAACGCGGTCTGCACCTGCTCGCGATCGCGAACGAGGCGCGCGTCGAGCTCGAGCTCGACGACTTCAACCGCATCGGCGCACGCGTCCCGCACCTCGCCGACATGAAGCCGCACGGCAAGTACCACATGGCCGATCTCGACCGCGATCGGCGGCGTGCAGGTCGTGATGAAGGAACTGCTCGACGCCGGGCTGCTGCACGGCGACTGTCTCAGCGTGACGGGCAAGACCATCGCCGAGAACCTCGAAGATCCTCGCCCCGCCCGCCCCCGATGGCGAAGTCGTGCACGCGATGTCGAAGCCGGTCCACGTGCAGGGCGGTATCGCGGTCCTGCGCGGGTCGCTCGCGCCGAAGGGCGCGGTCGTGAAGGTTGCCGGTCTCGATCAGATGCGCTTCGACGGTCGGGCCCGGGTGTTCGACGGCGAAGACCTCGCGATGGCCGCGATCCTCGCGGAGAAGATCGAACCCGGCGACATCGTCGTGATCCGCTACGAAGGGCCGAAGGGTGGTCCGGGTATGCGGGAGATGCTCGCTGTCACCGGCGCGATGAAGGGTGTCGGTCGGGGCGCCGACTGCGCGCTGATCACCGACGGTCGGTTCTCGGGCGGCACGCACGGCTTCTGTGTCGGCCATGTCGCGCCGGAAGCCGTCGACGGTGGTCCGATCGCGTTCGTCGCCGAGGGTGACCGCATCATCATCGACGCCGACGCGCACACGATCGACCTGCTCGTCGACGACGCCGAGATCGCCAAGCGCAAGGTCGAACTGGAAGTTGCCCGAACCTCGCTACACGAGCGGCTTCCTCGCCAAGTACGCGCGTCTCGCCCAAGGGGCCGAGACCGGCGCGATCACCAACATCTGAGCCGCGAACAACCCGCGTGCCGGAGATCCTCGAAGTCGAAGCCGCGCGCAAGGTGCTGGAGGCGAACGCGCTCGACCGCGAGATCGTGAAGGTCCACGCGCCCGATACCTGGTTCATGAAGCGCGGCACGACCGCACCCGCGCTACGGCACACGCTCGTCGGCAACGCGTTCACCGCGGCACGCCGGCGCGGGCAAGCAGATCATTCTCGACACGCGCGACCCCGACGTGCGCGTCGGTGTGCACCTCGGCATGAGCGGACGCGTGCTCGTCGACGACCAGGAGGCCGGCGATCCGCTGCTCTACGCGAGCAACCGGCGCGTGCCGAAGTGGCATCGCTTCGGTGTGCACTTCGCCGACGGCGGCGACTTCATGTTGCGCGACCCGCGCCGCCTCGGCGCGGTCGAGCTCGACCCGGATGAGAGCCGCCTCGGTCCCGACGCGTTGACGCTCTCGTTCGCGCGAGCTCGACCACGCGCTCGCGAAGCGGAACGCGCCGATCAAAGCCGTGCTGATGGACCAGCACCGCGTCGCCGGCCTCGGCAATCTGCTCGTCGATGAGACGCTGTGGCGTGCCGGCCTCGCGCCGACCCGGCCCGCCGTCGACATCGACACGGATACGCGCAAGGTGTTGCACAAGTCGATCCGCAACGCACTCCGCACGCTCGACCGCCGCGGCGGATCACACACCGGCGACATGCCCCGCGGCACCGACGCGGTCTGCCCGCGCGACGGCGCACCGTTGCTGCGCGCCACCGTCGGCGGTCGCACCACCTATTGGTGCCCCGTCCACCAGCTTTAGAACTCGAACCGGCGTGAGTTAGGTGCGTATATCGCACCTAACTCACGCCGGTTCGTTGGGTTAGGGGGCGTCGACGTCGATGCGGCGGCCGGCGAGGGCGGCGCGGAGCTCGTTGAGCTCGACGAGGCTGGCCTCGGCCGCGGCGCGATCGGTTGCGGCGAGCGCGAGCACGAGGGCTTCGACCACCACGAGGGTTGCGCTGTGGCTGGCGAAGAGTCCCGGGGCGCCGCGTCCGCATTCCAACGTGGTGTGCACGTCGGCCGCGAGCTGGGGCGCGAGCGTGTCGGTGACGAGCACGACGGGCGCGCCGATCGCCTGCGCGCGTGGTTGATCAGCACGCGGACGTGTGACTGCAACCGGCCGTACGCGAACAGCACGATCGCGTCGCCGGGCTCGAGGCTCAACAGCTCGTCGGCGAATGACGTGCCGGAGTGGACCAACGCGCTGCTCGGTTTCCCGATCCGTTCCGCGAGGAGTTGGCCGTACGCCGCAGGTGACCCGACGGGCCGACGCCCCGCCACACCACCCGCCGGCTCGCGGCCAAGACCCCGACCGCCCGCGAAAGTCGGCGGCCGAGACGTTGCGGGTGAGGGTTTCCAACGCCGCGAGATGGTTGGTGATGACCGCCGAGAACAGTTCCTCGGACGGCGCCTGGTCGAGCGTGCGCCGCAGCCGTTCGCCCAGCTCGGGCGGCTCGGCGCGGGGCGAGGAGGGCGCGCCGGAGCTCGGGGAGCCCCGAGTAGCCGAGCGCCTTGGCCGTGCGCACGATCGTGGCGTCGCTGGTGCCGAGCCGTTCGGCCAGTGCCGCGGCCGAGAGCAGCGAGGCCTGCGGGTCGAGGTCGACGAGTTGGTCGGCGACGCGGCGTTCGGCCGGCGCCAGCTCCCCGATGCGGGCCTCGACCCGTTCGGCGAAGCTCTCGGTAGTAGACGCTACTGTGCTGACCACGGCCGTAGTATACGCTACCGCCTTCGCCGACCGCCGCATGTGAGGAGGGCACGGATGCACAATTTCCTGCTCTTCGCGTCGGCCTTCCTGGCGGCCTCGGTCGAGATGGTCGAAGCGCTCACGATCGTGCTGGCCGTCGGCGTGACCCGGGGCTGGCGCTCGGCCGCGTGGGGTGTGGCCGCGGCGTTGGGCGCGCTGACCGTCATCGTCGCCGCGCTCGGTCCCGCCGTCGCGCACGTGCCGATCGATTCCCTCCGGGTCGTCATCGGAGGCCTGCTGCTCGTGTTCGGCTTGCAGTGGTTGCGCAAGGCGGTACTCCGGGCCAGCGGCCTCAAGGCGCTGCACGACGAAGACGCGATCTACCAAGCCGAGATCGCGGCGCTCGAAGCCAACACCGCGTCCGGCACCGCCGGCTCCCCGCAACGCGATTGGTACGGTTCACCGTCGCGTTCAAGGGCGTGTTCCTCGAGGGCCTCGAAGTCGCGTTCATCGTGGTGACGTTCGGCGGCGCGCAGCACAACCTCGGGTTGGCCGCGCTCGGCGCAGCCGCCGCGCTCGTCGTGGTGGTCGCGGTCGGATTGGTCGTGCACGCACCGTTGTCGCGCGGTCCCGGAGAACACGTTGAAGTTCGGCGTCGGGATCATGCTCACCTCGTTCGGCACCTTCTGGAGTGCGGAAGGCGCGGGCGTGCACTGGCCCGGCTCCGACGAGTCGCTGCTCGGCGTGATCGCGTTCGTCGTGGCCTTGTCGTTCGGGCTCGTTGCCCTGCTGCGTCGCATCCAGCCCGCGGTCGAGGCCGCGCCGGCATGAAGCCGCTGCTGCGCTTCGGGCGCTTCTGGTACGACTTCGTCATCGGCGACGACTGGCGGGTCGCGGTCGTCGTCATCGCGTCGATCGCGATCGTGGCGGTCGCCGCGCACCACGGCCTGAACTGGTGGTGGTTCCTTCCGCTCGCCGTAGCCGGCGTGTTGACCGCGTCAGTCGTCGAGGTCGCGCGCCGGCGATGACGACCGAAGAATCGGTACCGCCGCAGTCGGTCGCACGGATCGCGCTGACCAAGGTTCCGGAAGCGACCGCGCTCTTCTGGATCATCAAGGTGTTGACGACGGGTATGGGCGAGACCACCTCCGACTATCTCGTCAATCGCATCGACCGCCCGCTCGCAGTTGCGCTCGGCGCGATCGGTTTCGCGGGCGCGCTCGCGTTGCAGTTCGCGGCGCGGCGTTACGTCGAGTGGATCTACTGGCTGGCGGTCGTGATGGTCGCGATCTTCGGCACGATGGCCGCCGACGTGCTGCACGTACAGCTCGGCATTCCCTACGCGGTGTCGACCGCGTTCTTCGCGTGTGCGCTCGCGGTCGTGTTCTCGGTCTGGTACTCGATGGAGAAGACACTCTCGATCCACAGCATCAACACGCCGCGGCGCGAGGTCTTCTACTGGGCCACCGTCCTCACGACGTTCGCGCTCGGCACGGCGGCCGGTGACCTCACCGCCGTCACACTGCACCTGGGTTACTTCTCGTCAGGTCTCCTGTTCGCGGCGCTCATCGCCGTCCCCGCGATCGGGTTCCGCTGGTTCGGCCTGAACGCGATCGTCGCGTTCTGGTCGGCGTACATCCTGACCCGCCCGCTCGGCGCCTCCTTCGCCGACTGGATGGCGGTCCCGGCCGCGCGGGGCGGACTGGGATACGGGACCGGCCCGATCAGCGTGGTGCTCGGGGTTGTGATCGTGGTCTTGGTCGGTTGCCTGACGATCATCCGGCGCCGCGCCGAAGGGACCTGACGAAAAAACGACTTGCACCCCCACCCCGGAATCGGTGTTAACATTCGCCCCGATGTCCGCCTCCTACATTCTCGTAGTAGTTACGTAGCGCTCCGGCACGCCGTCGCGCGCCGAGCGCTACCTCGCCCCTCGCAGCTGCGAGGGGTTTTTCATGTCCAGAATTGTCTCAGAATCGTTCATCGTCCGAAGAGGAAACCATGAAGCTGACCGGAGCCCAGGCCCTCATCAAGAGCCTCGAGATGGAGCAGGTGGAGGTCATGTTCGGCCTCCCGGGCGGGGCGATCCTGCCGGTATACGACCCGCTCATCGACTCGTCGATCCGCCACATCCTCGTGCGCCACGAGCAGGGCGCGGGCCACATGGCGAGCGGCTACGCGCACGCGACCGGTCGGCCCGGGCGTGGCGATGGTCACGAGCGGGCCCGGCCGCGACCAACATCGTCACGCCGCTCGTGCGACGCCTACATGGACTCGATCCCGATCGTCGTCATCACCGGTCAGGTCGCGTACTCGGTGATCGGCACCGACGCGTTCCAAGAGGCCGACACCGTCGGCATCACGATGCCGGTCACCAAGCACAACTGGTTGATCAGCGACGCCCAGGACATCCCGCGCGTCGTGCGCGAGGCGTTCCACGTCGCGACCACGGGTCGGCCCGGTCCGGTGCTCATCGACCTCCCGAAGGACGTCGCCAACGCGCCGATGGAGTGGTACTGGCCCGAGAAGGTCGACATGCCCGGCTACAAGCCGAACGTGAAGGGCCACCCCCGCCAGATCAAGGACGCGGCGCAAGCTGATCAACGAGGCGACGCCAGCCCGTGATCTACGCGGGCGGCGGCATCATGCTCGCCGACGCGTCGAACGAGCTGCGCGAGCTCGCCGAGCTCACCGGCATTCCCGCCGTCACCACGTTGATGGGTCGGGGCGCGCTGCCCGACGAGCACCCGCTGTGCCTCGGCATGCCCGGCATGCACGGCAACTACACCGCGGTCACCGCGATGCAGAAGGCCGACCTGCTGATCACGCTCGGCGCGCGCTTCGACGACCGCGTCACCGGCAAGGTCTCGACGTTCGCGCCCGACGCCAAGGTCATCCACGTCGACATCGATCCCGCCGAGCTCGGCAAGGTTCGCCACGCCGACGTGCCGATCGTCGGCGACGTGCGCACCGTCATCGACGAGATGATCAAGGCGTGAAGTCGGAGCGCGCCAAGCACGAGCCGCCCGACCTCGCGCCGTGGATGGCGACGATCCACGACTGGCAGGAGCCGCTACCCGCTCAAGTACACGCCAGGAAGAGGGCGGCCCGCTCAAGCCGCAGTTCGTCATCGAGCGCCTGCGCGACAACACGCCCGACGACTGCATCCTCGTGGCCGGTGTCGGTCAGCACCAGATGTGGGCGAGCCAGCTGTGGAAGTTCAAGCAGCCGAACACGTGGGTGAACTCCGGTGGGCTCGGCACGATGGGTTACGCGGTTCCGGCGGCGGTCGGCGCCAAGGTCGGCCGGCCCGACCGCATGGTGTGGGCCATCGACGGCGACGGTTGTTTCCAGATGACCGCGCAGGAGCTCGTGACCGCGGCGGCGGAGCGCATCCCGGTGAAGATCGCGATCCTGAACAACGCGTACCTCGGGATGGTCCGCCAGTGGCAGGAGCTCTTCTACGAGGAGCGCTACAGCGAGGTGTACCTGTCGCCCGATCTGCCCGACTACGTGAAGTGGGCCGAGGCGATGGGTTGCGTCGGCATGCGCGTCGACAACGCCGACGACGTGGTCGCCACGATCGAGAAGGCGAACGAGATCGACGACCGCCCGGTCGTGATCGACTTCCGTACCGACTGGCGCGAGAAGGTGTACCCGATGGTTGCCGCGGGTTCGTCGAACGACGACATCATCCTCGGCCCGGAGTTCGGAGAGGGCGGACGATGACGCCGCGCCGGGTCCGCACCACATCCTCACGGTCACCGTCGAGAACAAGCCCGGTGTGCTGTCGCGCGTCGCGGGGCTGTTCTCGCGGCGCGCGTTCAACATCGTTTCGCTCGCGGTCAGCCCGACCGACGACGAGCGCTTCTCGCGCATGACGATCGTCGTCGACGCGGAGTCGGCGCCGCTCGAACAGGTCGTGAAGCAGCTCAACAAGCTGATCCCGGTGATCAAGATCACCGAGGTCCCGCCGGCCGAAGGCGTCGAGCGCGAGCTGATGCTCGTGATCGTCAAGGCCGCCGCCGAGACCCGCAGCCAGGTCACCGAGCTCACCGCGATCTTCGAGGCCAAGATCGTCGACGTCGGCTACGAGGCGATGACGATCATGGTCGTCGGCGAGCCCGAGAAGCTCGACGCGTTCAGCGACCTGGTCAAGCCGTTCGGCATCGTCGAGCTGCAGCGCACGGGCCGGATCGCCCTGCCGAAGCTCGCCCGGGAGTCGACCCGGCTGCGCTCGGTCAAGACCGCGCCCGAGGTCTGATTTCCGTTTCCGCGCGGCCATTGGCGACACTATTTCCGTCGCCCGACCAGTAGCGCCATTGGTCTCAGCCTGGTCATCCTCTCACGAGGAGTTCTGTCGATGCCCGCCAACGTGTATTACGAAAACGACGCCGATCTCGGCCTGATCGCCGACAAGCTGGTCGCGATCCTCGGCTACGGCTCCCAGGGTCACGCGCACGCGCTGAACCTGAAGGACTCGGGCATCGACGTCGTCGTCGGTCTGCGCGCGGGTTCGAAGTCGAAGGCCAAGGCCGAAGCGGCCGGGCCTGCGCGTGCTGCCGACCGCCGACGCGGTGCGCGAGGCCGACATCGTCATGGTGCTGCTGCCCGACACCGAGCAGAAGAAGGTCTACGAGGCCGACATCGCGCCGAACCTCGTCCGACGGCAACTCGCTCGCGTTCGCGCACGGCTTCAACATCCACTTCGACCAGATCGCGCCGCCCGCCGGTGTCGACGTGTGGATGATCGCGCCCGAAGGGTCCCGGTCACCTCGTGCGCCGCACCTACGACGAAGGCGGCGGCGTGCCGTGTCTCGTCGCGGTGCACAACGACGCGACCGGCAAGGCGAAGGAGATCGGCGCTCGCGTACGCGCAGGGCATCGGCGGCACGCGCGCCGGCGTGCTCGACACCACGTTCGAAGAAGAGACCGAGACCGACCTCTTCGGTGAGCAGGTCGTGCTGTGCGGCGGGCTCGTCGAGCTGATCCGCAACGGTTACGACACGCTCGTCGAGGCCGGGTACCAGCCCGAGAGCGCGTACTTCGAGACGCTGCACGAGGTGAAGCTCATCGTCGACCTCATCTACGAAGGTGGGATCGCGGCGATGAACTACTCGATCAGCGACACCGCCGAGTACGGCGAGATGTCGCGCGGTCCGCGGGTGGTCACGCCGCAGACGAAGGCCGAGATGAAGAAGATCCTCGGCGAGATCCAGTCGGGCGAGTTCGCCCGGGAGTGGATCGCCGAGAACGAGAACGGCCGGCCGAACTTCGACCGCATGCGCGGAAGCCGCGGCAAGCACCCGATCGAGAAGGTCGGCGCCGAGCTCCGGGCGATGATGCCGTGGATCGCGGCGGGCAAGCAGCGGGTCCAGGACGTCTCCGGCGGCTGACGGCCAGCTAGCGGCGACTGCAGGGCGGCCGACCGGCTTGCTCGGAGACGCGTAAATCGGACGTCAGCGCGCCCGGTCGGGCCTGATCCCGGAGTGATCATTGCGACAACGCCTCAATCGGGGGGCGGTGTCTACCGACACGGATGACGTGGAGAATCTGGGCGAGGCGCGTCTCGTGGCGCGCTCGGGAGCGATGCTGTTCGTCGGCGCCGGTCTTCTCGCCCTCGTCAACTCCTTCGCCCTCGCGCCTCCTGGGCGTGGTCGGCGTCGACGCCGAGCCGCATGCGCGTGCTCGCCGCGCTGAGCCTGCTCTCGGCGGTCGTGGTGTTGTTCGTCCCCTGGGCACCGCCTCCCGCCGCGGGCCTCGCTCGTGCTGGCCGTCCTGGGCCTCGGTCTGCTGCTGGCGTCCGGGCAGTGGACCGGATACGCCGCGACCGATCAGGCGCCGCGTCGCGTATCCCGGCGTTCTTCCTGTTGATCTTCGCCTGGCTCGGGCTCGACCCACCCGCGGGGCACGGCGCTGGCGTTCGCGCCGGTCGTCGGCGATCGGGTGCGCGTGGCTGACCGTGACGACTCCACACGTGACCGTGTCGTTCGCCGGGCCTCGTGGTGGCGATCTGCACGTCGGTGCTGATCGCGGAGACGATCGCCTGGGCGATGGCGCGCAGCAACCGGAACGCCGACGATCTGCGCACGCTCGTGTCGGCGTCGTCGGACCTGCGCGAAGTATTGAACCTGGCCGAGGGCGCCGAGGCTCGCGGCGGAGTCGGCGCGCGCGGTGCTGCACGCCGAGCGCGTCGAGCTCCTGGTGCTCGATTCGGGCGCGGTGCCGACCGGTCGGCTCACCGACGACGCTGTTCGCGCTGGCGACCGCCGCGGCTCGCAGCGGCGAACCGCAGCGTGCCGCCGACGGCGATGCCCTCGCCATCCCGCTCGTCGGGCCCTCGGGCGTGATCGCGGTCGCGGTCGCGTTCGGGGTGTCGACGTGATCCGGTGACGGATCAGATCGTGCGGCTGCTCTCGAGCGAGTTCGGCGGTCGGCTCGAACAGCTGCGCCTGCTCGAAGCGCTCGGCGAGCAGACGCTGCGCGACGCGCTGACCGGGGTCGGCAGCCGGCGCCACGCCGACGCGCTGGTCGACGGTCTGCAGCCCGGCGACTCGCTCCTGTTGATCGACGTCGACCACTTCAAGGACGTCAACGACACCCGCGGCCATCTCGGCGGCGACCGGCTCCTCGAACAGCTCGGCGCGCATCTGCGGAACGGCCTGCGCGATCGCGACAGCGTCGCGCGTTACGGCGGTGACGAGTTCGTCGTACGGTTGCACGACAACGACGGCGACTCCCACGTGATCGCGCAGCGCCTGCTCGACAGTTGGATCGCGATCGGCGATGTTCCGACGTTCAGCGTCGGCATCGCCGCACACAACGCCGGCGCCGATCCGCAGAACGACGTTCGCCGACGCCGACCGCGCGTTGTACGAGAGCAAGCGCGAGGGCCGCGCCCGCGATCGCGGTTGCCTGAACTACAATCGCAACTGATCAGATATGTGGATCGCGTCGAGCACGCGGCCCGCGTAGGGCTCGTCGCCTTCGATCTTCACGAGTCCGGCCCAGGGTGCGCGCTTGGTGCCCCAGATGGCGAAGTCGTGGTCGGTGCCGGCAACCGTGGCCGCCGGATCTCCGGTTGCGCCTGCGGTGACCGAGACTCGACCGCCGTCGGCCGCCCGGTGCGATGGTCCACGTTCCGCCGCCGGGTCCTTCGAGGATCAGTGTGAGCGGTCGGTCGACGACCGGGGCGAGCGCGGCCGCGCACATCCACGGGAGCTGGGCCAGCATCCATTCGACAGTGGGGCGGAGCCGCATCTCGTCGCGCGGCGGATCGGCGCGGTCGATGGGCCCGCTCGGGCCGAGGATGTCGTTGCGGAGGTGCGTGTACCCGTCGAACAGGTACAGTGCTCGGCAGGATCGACATCGGATGCGTTCCGAAGTCGCCCATCGGGATCAACCGGTCGGCGCGCGGACCCGGTCTGCAAACTCGCGAACACGTTCGCGGCCTGGTCGCCGTACGTCTCGTACTCGTCGACGACGGTTCGATCGGCCAACTGCGACGCTCGACCACCGTCGGCTCCACGTTCCGTTCTGCGGCCTGCGAACGGTCGGGCAGGACCGCAGGGTCGATGACGCCGTGCAGCGTGCACGCCATATGGCCCATGACGTCGCGGATCGACCAACCCGCGCACGCCGACGGCCGCGTCCACTCCTCGTCGGTGAGACTCTTGGCGACGTTCAGGATCGCGTCGCGCTCCGCCCGAAACCCGTGCAACGGCCAAGTCCGTCAGCGCGTTCAGTTCCTCGGTACCTGCGACCAGGGGAGGTCGCGGTCGACGCGGGGCTCGCCCGGGAGGCCGAGGATGCGCTCGCCGAGAATGTTGCGCATGATCTCCGAGGTGCCGCCCTCGATCGAGTTGGCCCGGGCACGCAGGAACATCTTGCGCGACGATCCGAGCGGCGCCTCGAGCCCGGTCTCGTCCGGGCGGGTGAACGTGTAGTCGTAACCGACGATGCCGTCGGCGCCGAGCAGGTCGATGCACAACTCGTACGTGGCCTTGTTCATGTTGGCGAGCGCGAGCTTGGCGATCGAGCCTTCGGGCCCGGGGTTGCCGGCGCGCGGCCTTGGCCGCGGCGCGCTGGTTCGTGTAGCGCAGCACTTCGCTCTCGATCCACAGCTGCGCGATGCGGTCGCGGATGATCGGATCGCGATCGGCGACCGGCTTGCGACTCCAGAGGTCGATCGCCTCCTGGATGCCCGACACGCGCTTGGAGTTCGTGCCACCGCCGCTGCTCGCGGCCGCCGATCGTGGTGCGCTCGTTCATCAGCGTGGTCATCGAAACGCGCCAGCCGTCGCCGATGTCGCCGATGCGGTCGGCGTCGGCGATGCGCGCGTCGGTGAAGTAGACCTCGTTGAACTCGGCTTCGCCGGTGATCTGGCGCAGCGGCCTGACCTCGACGCCCGGCGCGTGCATGTCGACCATGAAGTACGTGAGGCCCTTGTGCTTCGGCAGCTCCGGGTCGGTGCGCGCGACGAGCATGCCGCGGTCGGCGAGATGGGCGAGCGTGTTCCACACCTTCTGCCCGTTGACGACCCACTCCTCGCCGTCGCGCACGGCGCGCGTCGCCAGCCCCGCGAGGTCGGAGCCCGCGCCCGGTTCGGAGAAGAGCTGGCACCAGATCTCTTCGCCCGTGAACATCGGGCGCAGTGATCGGCGGCGCAGATCGTCGCTGCCGTGCGTGACCATCGTCGGGCCCGCGAGCGAGAGCCCGAAGAACAACGTTGCCCGCGGGCGGCTTGGCGCCGGCTTCACGAAGTCGGCGATCGATGTGGCGCTGCACGATCGGCGGCAGGTTCAGGCCGCCGAAACCCTCGGGGAAGTGCACCCACGCCAGGCCGCGGTCGTATTGCTGCTCCGCGGAACTCGGTCGGCTCGGTGTTCTTCGGGTCGTGTTGCGGCGAGCAGGTCGTCGATCAAGGGGTCGACGAGGGCGAGGTCGGTGTCGGCCATGGGTTGAGCGTAACGTCCTCGACGTGCTTGGCGTGCTGGCGGTCGATCAGCCCGACCTCTTCTACGCCCGCCAGCAGATGGCCTTCTCGCTCGGCGCGCACATCGTCATCGCGTGCATCGGGATGTCGGTCCCGTTCCTCGTCGTGATCGCGGAGTGGAAGGGACAGCGCACCGGCGACATCGTGTACGCGACGCTCGCCCGCCGGTGGGCCAAGGCGGTCGGCGTGCTGTTCGCGGTCGGCGCGGTGTCGGGGACGATCCTGTCGTTCGAGTTCGGGATCCTGTGGCCGCGGTGGATGGGCCGCTTCGGCGACGTGATGGGTCTTCCGTTCGCGATCGAGGGGTTCGCCTTCTTCTTGGAGGCGATCTTCATCGGGATCTATCTCTACGGCTGGGACAAGCTGCCGCCGCGCGTGCACCTCTGGGCGGGCGTGCCGATCGGCATCGCCGGGGTCGCGTCGGCGTTCTTCGTGGTCGCGGCCAACGGTTGGATGAACGACCCGACCGGTTTCACGCTCGACGCGAGCGGCAACGTCACGCACGTCGACCCGTGGGCCGCGATGTTCAACTCCGCGCTGTGGCCCGAGGCGATCCACATGATCCTCGCCGCGTTCATCGTCGGCGGATGTCTGGTCGCGATGCCGTACGGCTGGGCGATGCTGCGCGGCCGCAGAACGCGCTACGAACGCGTCGGCCTGTTGCTGCCGTTGACCGTCGCGATGATCGCGGCACCGGTGCAGATCGTCGTGGGCGACTGGGCCGCCCGGCACGTGGCTGTGCACCAGCCCGAGAAGCTCGCGGCGATGGAAGGCCTGTACAACACCACCAAGGGCGCGCCGCTGGAGATCGGCGGGATCTTCGTCGACAACAAGGTCAAGGGCGGGCATCTCGATTCCCGACGGTCTGTCGATCCTCGCGTTCCACAATCCCAACGCCGTGGTGAAAGGGCTGAGCTCGGTGGCGCCGGAAGACCGCGCGCCGGTGAACGTCGTGCACGTCGCGTTCCAACTCATGGTCGCGATCGGAACCGCGATGCTCGGCCTCGGCCTGTGGATGCTGCTCGCCTGGCGCCAACGGCGCTCGGTTCCCCGGTCGCGGTGGTTCCTGCGCGCGGTCGTGCTCGCGGGTCCGGCTTCGGTCATCGCACTCGAGTGCGGGATGGGTCACCACGGAAGTGGGCCGCCAGCCGTGGATCGTCTGGCACGTGATGCGCGTGCGCGATGCGGTAACCGACGCGCCGAACATTCGCTACGGCTACTTCCTGCTGTTGGCGGTGTACGCGTTCATGGGTGTGTTCACGTTGATCGTGCTGCGCCGGCTGATGCGCACTCCGTTGCCCGACGAATTGACCGCGGCATTGTCCAGTGAGTCGGGGGCCGAGGCATGACGCTTGCGAACGTGTGCGCGGCGGTGATGTTCGTCGGGATCATCTTGTACGCGCTGCTCGCGGGCGCCGACTTCGGCGCCGGTTTCTGGGACCTCCTCGCGGGCGGTTCCGATCGCGGCGAGCCGACGCGCGGGCTGATCGAGGAATCGATCGCGCCGGTGTGGGAAGCCAACCACGTGTGGTTGATCTTCGTGCTCGTCACGCTGTGGACCGCGTTCCCGTCCGCGTTCGCGCCGATCATGTCGACGCTGTACGTACCGCTCACGCTCGCCGCGATCGGCATCATCCTGCGGGGCGCCGCGTTCGCGTTCCGCAAGGCGTCCGAGACGCTGCCGCTCCGACGCTGGTTCGGCGCGACCTTCGCGTCGTCGTCGGTGCTCACGCCCTACATGTTCGGCGCGGTCGTCGGCGCCGTCGCGTCGGGGCGGGTGCCCGCGGGGGAGTCGACCGGCGACCCGTTCCGCAGCTGGATCAATCCCACATCGATCCTCGGCGGAGTCATGGCCGTGGTGGTGTGTGCGTTCCTCGCGGCTGTGTACCTCGCGGCCGACGCCGAGCGCCGCGGCAGGCCGGCAATGGCCGACGGGTTCCGGCGCCGTGCGATCGGTGCCGCGGTGGTGGCGGGTGCGGTCGCGCTCGTGGGCGTGTTCGTGTTGAAGCACGACGCGCCCGACGCTGTACCACGGCCTGACGCACCGCGGCGCGCCGCTCATCGTGCTGTCGGCGGTGTCGGGCGTCGCGACACTCGTATTGCTTGTTCGGCGCGCGTACCCGTGGGCCCGGTTGTCGGCCGCGCTCGCGGTGGTCGCCGTGTTGTTCGGCTGGGCCGCCGGTCAGTACCCGTACATGCTCGAGCAGAGCGTGAGCATCTCCGACGCAGCCGGCGCGCACGCAACCCTCGTAGCGATCCTTTTCGTCCTGGGCTTCGGCTCGCTACTCCTCGTCCCCGCGCTGGTGTGGCTGTACACCCTCATGCAACGCGGAGTGCTCACCGCCGAGCACTAGAATTGGTCGCTCGCGCTACGCCTCCGCCAGAGCGGCTGCGCGGGTAGTGGCCGAGGCTCCGCTGCCGCTCCGACAGTTATTTAGTTGTCGCGATGCCGCCGTCTACGGGGATGACGGCGCCGGTGATGTACGCGCCGGCGCGGCTGGAGAGGAAGATGGCGGCGCCGGCCATGTCGTCGGGGCGGCCGATGCGACCGAGCGGTGACGAGCGCGCGATGTCGTCGCCGAACTCGCGCAGGGTCGCGGCCATCATCTTCGACTCGAACGGGCCCGGCGCGATCGCGTTGACGGTGATGTGCTTGCGCCCGAGTTGACGCGCGAGATGGCGGGTCAGCTGATGGATGGCGGCCTTGCTCGTGGAGTACGCGTACGTCTCCATGATGGGAACCTGGATGCCGTCGATCGAGCCGATGTTGATGACCCGGCCCGGATCGTCGGCGGTGCCTGCGGCTTCGAGCGCGGGGACGAGCGCCTGGGTCAGCAGGAACGGCGCCTTGGTGTTGAGCGTCATCACCTTGTCCCATGCATCGGCGGGGTACTCGGCGAGGGGCGCGCCCCACGTGGCGCCCGCGTTGTTCACGAGGATGTCGAGCGCGGGGCGCGGCCCACGACCTCCGCGGCCAGGCGGTGCACTTCGTCGTCGTGTGAGAGGTCGGCGGGGATGCTCACGCAGGTGCCGAGCTCCGAGAGCTCGGCGGCCACCGCGTCGCAGACCTCGGCCTTACGCGACGAGATGTACACGGTGGCGCCCGCCTCGACGAAGCCCCGGGCGATCATCAGGCCGATGCCCCGACTACCCCCCGTGACCAGGGCCGACTTACCCGAGATGTCGAACAGATTCGTCATCGCGTCATCGTGCCCCGGACGGCCGACTTTTTTCCATTTTTCCCTCAACCTGACCCGGAAACGTGCCGATAAGCCGGTCGGGCGCAGGTATCGACTTGGGAGGGGATGCACGTGCCGTCGCTTTGGCCGCGAGTGCGCAATCGAGCCTCCGGCGCGTCGCACGAGGTGCTCCTCTACGTCCGCGAGCTCGAACCCGACGTGCTCGCGCCCCGGGTCGCCGCCCTGGTTTTCCTGTTCGGCGGTCTCCTGGCCCTCGCCCTCGACACGCTCGTCCCGGGCTTCCGCGACCAGCTCTCGATCGGGCTGATCGCGAGCGTGGCCGCCGGTTTCGGCGCCGCGGCCGCGGTGTTTCCGTGGCAGCGGTTCAGCCTCCGCACGGAGCTCGTGATCCCGGTCTTCGCCTTCGTGCTGTTCGCGGCGGGTGGCGCGATGGCGCGCAGTACCCCCGAGCCCTACCTCGCGCTCTTGCCGCTGCCGTTCGTCTTCGTCGGCATCACGCAGCGACCCGGCACCGCGAGCCTCCTCGCCCCGATCGCGGCCATCGCCCTCATCGTCGCCGACCGTTTCCGTTTCGACGCCACGTTGATGTCGACGCTTGTGTTCGCGCTCCCGATGCTCGTACTCGTCGGCGAAGCCCTCGCGCTGGCGCAGGCCCGCCGGACCAAAGCCGAGGCCCGCGTGGAGCGGCTCCTCGAAGCGGTGCGCATCCTGGCCCGCGTCGACGACCAACGCATCGGCGCGCAGCTCGTGGCGTCGCTCGCGGCCGAGCTCCTCGGTGCGGATGCCGTCGCGGTGCTGCTCGCCGACCGGCCCGGCTCGCGGCGCCTGTTGAACCGGGCGTTCTTCGGCCACCCCGCGCTGGCCGACGCCACGCCGCTCCTGGTCGACGCGCTCGGCTCGGGTGTGTTCGACGCCAACGCCACGCGCTTCATCGCTGATCCCGAGCGGGTGCGCGCGCTCGCACCGTCGGCGGCGTGCGTGCGCGCCGTCTCGACGGTGCCGCTCCCCGGTCCGGGCCCCGCGCCCATCGGCGTGGTCATCGCGATGTGGACCACGCCCCGCCGCCGGTTGCAGCCGTCGGCGACCCAGGCCGCGGAGTTGTTGTCGGAAGAGGCGGGCCGGATGTTCCGCCGGCTGCGCGAATCGGCCGCGCTCACCCACGACGCGGAGACCGATCCGCTCACCCAGCTCGCGAACCGGCGCACCTTCGCTCGTGCGCTCTCCACCATGCAGGTCGGCGACGCGCTGGTGCTCGTCGACCTCGATCACTTCAAGGCCGTCAACGATCGTTACGGCCACCAGGCCGGCGACGAGACGTTGCGCCTCCTGGCCCGCCACCTGCGCGACACCGCGCGGCAGGTCGACTGCGTCGCCCGCTACGGCGGCGAGGAGTTCGCGGTCGTACTCCCCGAGGCCGGGATCGCAGGCGCGCAGGCGATGCTCAATCGCTTCCGCAGCGCGTGGACCGCGGAGAAGCCCAAGACCACCTTCTCGGCCGGCATCGCCCGCCACGAGGCCGGACGTTCCCCGCGCGAGACGCTGCGCCTCGCCGATGCCGCGCTCTACGCGGCCAAGGCCGCGGGCCGCGACTGCGACATGCTCGCCGCCGACTCCGAAGTCGAAGTCGTCCTGCCCTGAGTCGCCCTTACTCGGCGGCGGGCGTTTCGGAGCCGGGCGTTTCGGTGCCGGAGTCGGGGGAAGCGGCGTCGGCGGAGTCGTTCGCCTCCATCTGCTTCTCGATCTCCGCGATCTCGGCGACCTTGGCGTCGATCTGCGCGGGCGCGTCTTCCGGTGCTTCGTTGCGCCGCTGCGCCACGACGAGCGCGCCGATCTCCTGACAGAGGTCGTTGATCTTCTTCTGCAACCGCACGTCGTCGAACTTTTCCTTGCCGACGGCCGTGGCGTGCTTGGCCTGATCGGCCGCCTTGCCCGCCGTTTCCTTGACCTTGTCGAGAAAACCCATGTCGACCTCCGCCGCAACAGTGTCGGGAAACAGTTTCCGGAGCGGCGAGGTTACCGGAGGGTGAGTCCCTTGTAACCGTCTGCGAAGCCCGCGGCGCGCAGCGCGGGCGCGAGCGGTGACGTGCGCGCCGGTTCGTCGTCGATGCGCTCGATCTGCACACGTGTCAGGCGCCCCTGCTTGTGCGCTTCGACGAGTGCTTCCACCCAGCGGCTCACGGCCTCGGCGTCGTCGCCGTGTCTCTCGCCGATCGCGAACGTGACGAGTCCCTTGCCGCCGCGTTCGAGGTAGGCCGCGCACTCACCGTCGAGCAGCACGACGAACGCGCCGGCGGATCGCGACGGCCGCGCCGACGGCGCGTTTGAATGTTCGGGCCACGACAACGCCGCGCCGTACGGCTGGGCGGGATCGGTGGCCGCGAGCACGAGCGCGCGCGACCGGCTCTCCTCGTCGATCGTGCGGTGCGCGCGCAGGCGGTCGACCGCGCCGGGCAGCGCGAACTGCGCCGCGCCGAGTCCGGCGACGAACCAGCCCCGCCGGGTCCGGCCCGACTCCTCCAACGCGCGCAGCACCGGGTACACGCCGGCAAAGCCGCCCGCCGCGCCCTCGGCGCGCACCGCTTCCCGGGTGACGACTCCTTGTCGTTCGAGCAATTGCAGCGCGGCTGCGTGGGCCCGTTCGGTGGGAGTCGGCTCGGGTTCCAGCAGCGGAACCACCAGCGACCAGCGCCCCGCACCCGCGGGCGGGCCGAGGCGCGACAACCGGCCCGGGTGCGGACGAGCCCGCGCGCTCGAGCGCTTGGCCGACGCCCGACGCGGCACCCGCAGCGGCCCGAACGTGTCGTTCGTGATCTCGCCCGCCCACACGAGGTCCCAGAGCGCGGTCAACACGACGGCGTCGTCGGCGACGCCGGTCGCGGCGACGAGGTCGGGCCAGAAGCTCGCGCCCGCCCGCAAGAGACGGTCGCGGATCGCGTCGTGGATCTCGCCGTCGGGTGCGCCTTCGATGGCCGGCCGGGTCGCGAGCAGCCGCACGCGATCACGGAAGAACAAGCGCACGCGGCCGTCGTCGGCGCCCAACGGCCCCGCGCCGATCCACACGAGCTCGCCCGCCGCGCACAACTCGTCGAGCATGCCCGGGCGGTACCCGTCGACGCGGGCCGGGCAGCACGTCGCGTTCGAGCACCGACGCGGGGATGGCCACACCTTGCAGCTGTTCGAGGGATTCGACGAGAACATCGGTGCCCCGCCGGTTGCGGCCCACTCCCTGCCACGCGGCGAGGAAGCGCGCGTACGTGGGCGCGTCGACCGGCTCGATCTCGTGGCGCAGCGCGGCGAGTGAGCGCCGGCGCAGGATGCGCAACACGTTGGTGTCGCACCACTCGCGCTCGACTCCGCCCGGCCGGAACTCGCCGAACACGACCCGGCCCTCGCCCTCGAGTCGGGTGAGCGCGTCGCGAGCGCGTTCGACGGGGATGTCGAAGCGCGCCGTGAGCTCTTCGATCGTGAACGGCACGTGGGTGCGCGCGAAACGGGCGACGACGTCGTCGAGCGGGCGTTCGACGGAATCGGTGAACGCCGCGGGCAGACCCTGCGGGATTGCCCACCCGAGCGCATCGCGCAGCCGGGCCGCGTCCTCCGCGGCCGCGAGGCGGCCCGCGATCTCGATCACGCGGCGTTCGCTGCGCAACGCGTCGAGCCACGGTTGCACGGATCACCCGTGCACCGCGCCGCGATCTCGTCGAGGGAGAGCGGCCCGAGATCGACGAGCAGATCGTGCAGGTCGTCGGCGTGGCGGGCATGGCGCGCGGGAACGAGTCGTTGCAGTTCCAACTCGAGCTCGGCGAGCGCTTCGGGGTCGAGGAGCTCGCGGAGCTCTTCCGCACCCATGAGGTCGCGGAACAGATCGCGGTCGAGTGCGAGTGCCGTCGCCCGTCGTTCCGCCAAGGGCGCGTCGCCCTCGTACATGTACACCGCGATCCAGCCGAACAGGAGCGACTGCGCGAACGGCGATGCTCGGCGCGTCTCGACCGGCACGACTCGGATCTTGCGCGACCGGATCTCGGTCAGCACCTCGCGCAACGCCGGGACGTCGAACACGTCGCGGAGGCATTCCCGCGTGGTCTCCAACAACATCGGGAACGACGGGAAGCCGCTCGCCACCTCGAGCAGGTCGGCCGCGCGCTGCCGCTGTTGCCACAGCGGCGTGCGTTCGCCGGGCCGGCGGCGGGGGATGAGCAGCGCCCGCGCCGCGTTCTCGCGGAACTTCGACGCGAACAGCGAGGTGTTCGGGAGTCCGGCGACGAGGAGCTCGTCGATCTCGTCGGGATCGGGGAGCAGGAGGTCGGTCGCGATGTCGTCGAGCGATTCCGGGAGTCGTAGGATGATGCCGTCGTCGCTCCACAACACCTGCACGGGCAGATCGGCGCGCGCCAGCCGCTCCTCGATGGCGAGCGCCCAGGGCGCGTGCACGCGCGAACCGAACGGCGTGAGGATGCACACGCGCCAGTCGCCGATCTCGTCGGGGAAGCGCTCGATGACGATGGTGCGATCGTCGGGTAGCGCGCCGGTCGCCTCGGCCTGCTCGTCGAGGTACATGCGCAGATTCGACGCGGCCCGCGCGTCGAGGCCCGAGCCCAGCAACGCAGTCTCTGCCTCGGGGCCCGTCATGCCGCGCAGCTCGCGTACCAATCCGCCGAGCGCGCGCCCGAGCTCGAGCGGCCGCCCCGGACGATCGCCCTTCCAGAACGGGGTCTTGGCCGGTTCGCCGGGCGCGGGCGTGACCACGACCCGATCGACGGTGATCTCCTCGATCCGCCACGTCGACGCGCCGAGCACGAAACACTCGCCGACCCGGCTCTCGTAGACCATCTCCTCGTCGAGCTCGCCGACGCGCCCGCCGTCGGGCAGGAAGACACCGAAGAGCCCACGATCGGGGATCGTGCCGCCGCTCTGCACCGCGACGCGTTGCGCGCCTTCGCGGGCGCGCACCCGACCCTCGACGCGATCCCACACCACGCGCGGCCGCAAGCCCGCGAACCGATCGGACGGATACCGGCCCGCGAGCATGTCGAGCGTCTCGCGGAAGGCGTCTTCGGAAAGGTCGGAGAAGTTCGCGCACCGCCGCACGAGCGCGTACAACTCGTCGACGCTCCACTCGTCGACCGCGCACGACGCGACGATCTGCTGCGCGAGCACGTCGAGCGGGTTACGCGGATAGCGCATCTCCTCGACGAGCCCCTCGCGCATACGGCGCACGACGATCGCCGCTTCCAGGAGATCGCCGCGGTACTTGGGGAAGATCTTGCCGGTGCTCGGCTCGCCGACCTGGTGCCCGGCCCGCCCGACGCGTTGGATGCCGCGCGCCACCGAACCCGGCGACTCGACGAGCACGACGAGATCGACCGTGCCCATGTCGATGCCGAGCTCGAGGCTCGACGTGGCGACGATGCCGCGCAGGCGGCCCTCTTTGAGCTCCGACTCGACCTGTACGCGCTGCTCGCGCGCCAACGATCCGTGGTGCGCGCGGACGAGCTCTTCGCCGGCCAACTCGTTGAGGCTCGCCGCGAGCCGTTCCGCGAGCCGGCGCGCGTTGCAGAACACGATCGTGGTGCGGTGCGCGCGGATCAGCTCGAGGATGCGCGGGTGCACGTGGGGCCAGATGCTGTGGTTCGGTTCGGGATCGTCGAGCCCGAGTACGCCGGCAGTTGCGCCGGACGCGGCCGAATGCGCACCGGGCTCGTTCATGTCGTCGACGGGAACGATGACCTCGACGTCGAGCGTCTTGCGCGAGCCCGCGTCGACCACGGTCACCGGCCGCTGACCCTGCGCACCGAAACCGCCGAGGAAGCGCGCGATCTCGTCGAGCGGGCGTTGCGTGGCCGAGAGCCCGATGCGTTGCGGAGGCTTGTCGGTGATCGCCTCGAGACGTTCCAGCGAAAGCATGAGGTGCGCGCCGCGCTTCGTCGGTGCGAGCGCGTGGATCTCGTCGATGATCACCGTCTCGACGCCGCGCAGAGTTTCGCGGCGCCTGCGACGTGAGCATGAGGTAGAGCGATTCCGGCGTCGTGATCAGGATGTCGGGCGGATTCCGGACGAGTTGCTGGCGCTCCTTGCCGGGCGTGTCGCCGGTGCGCATCGCGACGGTCGGAGCCGCGAAGGAGTCGCCGAGGCGCTCGGCGGCCAGCGTGATGCCCGCGAGCGGCGACCGCAGGTTCTTCTCGACGTCGAACGCGAGCGCGCGCAGCGGCGAGATGTACAGCACGCGACACCGGCGGTCTTTGGCCGGTGTGGGGCTGACGCCGAGCCGATCGATCGCCCAGAGGAACGCGGCGAGCGTCTTGCCCGAGCCCGTCGGCGCGAACAAAAGCGTGTGATCGCCGTTCGCGATCGCGGGCCAGCCCTTCGCCTGCGCATCGGTGGGCGCCGCGAAACTCGTCTCGAACCACGCCCGGACGGGCGCAGAGAATCGTTCGAGCGGCGTCGGCTTGGCCATCGGGATCACGGTATCTCCGGGGTGCGCCAACCCGGTCTCCGGTTTACATCTCTTATAGATGTACAGGTTTCTCGTTTGCCGATTAAGGCGGCCGGGGAGCCTTTCTCCTATGGGGAAACGAGTTGCAGTGCTGGATCGTCGCGCCCGAATTCGCCACGCTCGAGTCCGGTGGGTGCAGTTCGGGGGCGTCTGCGCGGCGGTCGCGCTCGCCGGGGGTGCATTGGCGGGAGCCGGCGCCGCACCCGCGGCCTCGTATTCGTGTCCGTGCACCGTCTTCGGCTCTACGGCTCCTCCGATAGTCGACGGCGGCGATGCCGCAAGCGTCGAGTTGGGCGTGAAGTTCACCGCCGACGTCTCCGGTCAGGTGACCGGTGTGCGCTTCTACAAGTCGGCCGCGAACACCGGCGTGCACACCGGAACGTTGTGGTCGGCGAGTGGGGCCAAGCTTGCCACCGCAACCTTCACGTCGGAGTCGGCGTCGGGCTGGCAGCAGGTTGCGTTCACCACGCCGGTCGCGGTCGTGGCCGGGACCACCTACGTCGCCTCGTACCACACCAATGTCGGCCACTACGCGGCCGCGCATCAGGGTCTGGCCTCGGCCGTCGACGCACCGCCGTTGCACGCACCGGCGAGCGGTTCGTCGGGGGGCAACGGTGTGTATCAATACGGCGCGAGTGCGTTCCCTAACCAGACGTATCTCGCGTCGAACTACTGGGTCGACGTCACATTCACGACCTCGACGCCCGCGACCACCACGACCGCGGCCGCCGCCACGACAACGACCAGTGGCGCGACGACGACGTCGACGACCAGGTCGACAACTACCACCACCACAACAACCACCGTCGCGCCAGTGACGACGACCACGACCACCGCGCCGCCGACGACCACGACGACCGCGCCCGCCGACGGTGCGTCATGGGACTCACTCGCCCGCGCCGACGGTTCGCCCGTCCTCGTGTTCGGCATGCAGGAAGCGTCGGGCTCGACCGTGCGCGACTCCGTCAGCGGCGGCGCGATCTCCGGCACCATCGCGGGGTCGGGAATCACGCTCGGCGCGGCGGGACCGGGACATCGTCTGGCCGTGCACTCGAATGCCACCGGGTACATCCAGGTTCCGAGCAATGCGCAGTTCCAACTCGGCGGCGCAACCTCGATGTCGTACGAAGCGATCCTCAAGTCGGATGTGGCGTCACCGCCCGACTGGATGACCGCGCAGGACTTCGCCAACGACGGCAGCACGCTGAGCCTGCACGGCTACGCGATGTACGCGAACGGTGGCGGCGGGCCGAACACCGCGAACATCGAGCTCTTCTCGAACAACCAGGACGGTGGGCACGGCATCGTCCGCGCCATGCCGGTCAAGTGGGATTCCGGTTGGCACGACTGGGTGTGGGTGCTCGACGTCGTGAACAACCAGAGCCGCATCAGCCTCTACCGCGACGGTGTGCTCATCGGCGGACCGGTTTCGCTCGGGATGAAGTACGTGCTCTCGCCGAACACGCACACGATGGTGCTTCTCGGCGCGTGGAACGCGGCCGCGACGACCAAGCAGGACTGGCACGGTTCGATGGCCGGCTTCGCGCTGTATTCGGCCGCGCTCACACCCGCGCAGATCAGCGCGCACTATCACGCCGCGTTCGGCTGACGCCGGGCGAGCAGGATTGCGCTAGCGCGAAGGTGACTCGAGGAGCGCGGCCGAGAAGCGGTCGCGCTCGCGCGCAACGGTGGCCCGATGCACGCGGAGGCGTTCCATGTGTTGCGCCACCGTGCGCGCTCCGGATGCCAGCGGGTGCGTATCGACGAACGCGGTGACGTCGTCGGCGACGGCCGGCTCGACCAGCCATGTAGTGCCTTCGATCACGCGCGGCAGTAACGACGGGCTGAAGCGGCTGAGCACGCGGTCCCAGTTGTCGCGGACGAACGCCCACACCACCGCGCCGTGTTCGCGATTGCGGAGCGCCCGCTGGATCACGAACGGGCCGTTCTGGGCGCGAACGCTGTCGGAGAGTGCGAGATCCGCGGCGCGGAGCACCAGCTCCTCGTCGGGGAAGTCGCCGAGCGAATAGAGGTAACGCAACTCCTCTTGCGGATTGGCGGTGCTCGCCGAGCGCTCCCGGAATTCGGCGAAGTCGTCGGCGGTGCCGATGCTGGCCATCACACTGATCGCCGCCGCTTCCACGTCGGCGTCGCCGCCACCGCGCTCGTACACCTCGCGCGCCCGGGCGATCGTGCCCGGGTCGGCCGCGTTCGGATCCCATCACGTTCACCAACAGGCCGCGCAGTTGACGCGTGCGGTCGTCGTCGGCGCGCCCGTCGAAGCCCAGCCGTTGCAGGGTGGGCCCGACGATGGCTCCGATCTCGGCGCGCATGCGCTCGAGCGCGTCGCCTTCGACGAGTCGGGCCGCGGCGCGCAGGTGGCCCACAACGGCCCGCCACACGACGGGATCCGTTTCGTCCGCGAACCGGCGCGCGACACGCGAGGTATTCGGCCGCGGTCGCGTCGCCGGCCAACACCGATGCCCAGAGGTCGTCGACGAGCGCGAAACGTTCGAGCGGTTGCAGTACCCCGCTGTCGAGCAGACGGTCGCGCCAGGCAACCGGATAGTGCACGCGGTAGAAGCCCTCGCCTCCCGCGTTGAGCACTACAAGTGCGTCGGCAGGAACGTCGAGCGGCATCGTCTTCGCGTCGGACAGCAGTGAACGCGTCTCCGGTTCCGAACCGGTGTGCCCGTCGGCGTAGATGCGCGCGAGGACCGGGAGAACCCACTGCTCGTCTGCGCGTGTCCGGGCGCGTACGTGAAGCGCCGCTGTTCGAGCTGACCGTCGTCGACGATCACGGTCGGGAAGCCCGGTTGGAAGATCCACGTGTCCATGATCCGGCGCACGGGCTTGCCCGTCGCTTCTTCGAGCGCGTCCCACAGGTCGGTGGTCTCGGTGTTCCCGAGTTGATAGCGGTCGAGGTAGTGGCGCACACCGGCCCGGAACGCGTCGGCGCCGAGCCAGCGCTCCAGCATGCGCAGGACCGAACCGCCCTTTTGGTAGGTGAGAAGGTCGAACATGCCGTCGGCGTCTTCGGGCGTGACGACCTCGTACTCGACGGTGCGCGTGTTCTCGAGCGCGTCGACATCGAGCGCCGCGGCCCGGCCGAGCGCGAACTCGTCCCAGGTCTTCCACTCGGGCCGGAACGCGTCGACGCCGAGGTGCTCCATGAACGTGGCGAAGGCCTCGTTGAGCCAGATGCCGTTCCACCACTTCATCGTGACGAGATCGCCGAACCACATGTGCGCGATCTCGTGCACGATCGTGAGCGCGGCGGCCGACATCTCGTCGAGCGTCACCGCGTCGGGATCGAGCAGGAGTCGGGTTTCCCGGAAGGTCACGCAACCGAGGTTCTCCATCGCGCCGAAGGAGAAGTCGGGGAGCGCGACGAGGTCGCATTTCTCGCCCGGATACGGGATGCCGTAGTAGTCGGCGAAGAACTGGATCGCGAACGCGCCGATCTCGAGCGCGAACGGGGTGAGGTGGCCGCGGCCGGGCACGTGCGCGACGCGAACCGCGACGCCACCGGCGTCGACCGGATCCGTGACGTCGAGCGGTCCGACCACCCACGCCACGAGATACGTCGACATCGGGATCGTCTCGGCGAATCGGACACGCACGTTGCCGTCGGGCAGTTGGGCGCGATCGATCTCGGGGCCGTTGGAGAGCGCGAGCAGACCGTCGGCGACCACGAGCGTGATCGCGAAGATCGCCTTGAACTCCGGCTCGTCGAAGCACGGGAACGCGGCCCGGGCGTGCGGGGCCTCGAACTGGGTCGCGGCGAGAACCTGCTGCGCGCCGGCTTCGTCGACATAGGTGCGAGCGGTAGAAGCCGAGGAGCCCGTTGCTGATGGGCGCGTCGAACTGCAGCTCCAGGACGGCGTCACCGGCCTGGATAGGGCGTTCCGCGGTGATCACGAGCTGTTCGCGTCGGCCTCGTCGACCACCAGCTGCGCCGCGCACCGGCGCTCCGGCCTGACTGAGCTCGACGAGGGAAACGTCGAGGCCCTTGGCGTTGAGGACGATGGTGTCGGTCGCTTCGGACAATTCGAGCGCGATCGACGACTTCGCCCGAGAACGTGGAGGCGTCCAGATCGGGGTTGATCAGCAGCTCGTAGCGCCGGGGGCGAGTCGTTTTCGGGAGTCGACCAGGGAGGCTCATCGGGGCCGAAGCGTAGGCCCCGCGGAGATCACACTCAGGGGTTGGCCAAACCGACCGATATACGAATGGTCCGGGACGCATACCGCGGTGCCCGGCGCGGGCCTCAACGGGGGCGGAAAAATGGCGACAGCCGAAGCAAACGACCTGATCACCGAAGTCACCCAGCTGCCGGTGCAGCCGGGTGCGGCGATGCGACTCCTCTGGATGCTCGAGGATCCCCGCACGTCCGCGGCCGATCTCGGCCGGCTCATCGAGTCTGACCCTGCGCTTTCGACGCAGGTCATCCGGCTCGCCAACACCGCCTTCTACGGGCTGTCGGGCAAGGTGTCGAGCGCATGGCGCGCCGTCACCGTGCTCGGGCTGGCAACCGTGCGCGCCATCGCGACGACCGCCGCCTTCGACCTGTTCTCGGAGAAGGGCCGCTCGGTGCCCGACGACTTCTGGCCGCACTCGGTCACGACGGCCGCTGCGGCCGCCGCGATCGCGCGCCGGGTCGGCATCCAGCCCAACGACGCCTTCAGCTCGGGCCTGCTCCACGACCTCGGGAGCGCGCTGGTGTTCCGCCGCGCGCCCCGTCGTTACGACGCGGTGCTCGAACTGCTCGCCGGCGACCCGACTTTGTCGAGGCTCGACGCGGAGCGCATGGAGTTCGGCATGACCCACGCCGAAGTCGGTGCCGCCGCGTTGTCGGTGATGCGCTTCCCGGCCGAGATGGTCGAGGCGATTGGTTCGCACCACACGCCGCCCGCGGAGGTGACGTCGACCCTCGGTCGCGTGCTCATCGCGGCCGACTCGGTTGCGATCGAGATCGAGCAGGTGAAGTCGGAGCAGAACGCGCCGCTCGAAGAAGCGCTCACTGCGCTCGAGATGCCGGCCGACGCGGGCGAATCGTTGCTCGCCGAGGTGCGCGCCGACCAGGACAACCTGGCCGGGTTCCTCACCGTTCGCTAGCCGTATTCGTTCGAGTCCGTCAGCCGTTCAGGATCTCGTCGGCCCACGACACGTCGGGGCGGGCGCGGCGGCGGGTTGCCAACGCGTCGGGAACGTCGATCTCGAGCCTGACCAGCGCGCCGCCGAGGGTCTTGCCCAGGCTGTCGGCGCGTAGCGATCTCGGGCCGCCGCCGCCGAGTGCTCCCTGCATGACGAAGTTGAGGGCGCGCACGTTCGCGGCTTCGTAACGATCGACGCGCCCGCGCACCAGCGTGCCGAAGTGTTCCTTCACCCGCGCCGCGGTCACCTCGCGGACGATGAGCGCGTACGTCTCGTCGTCGTCGGCGAAGATCGCGACGTTCGCGATGTCGCCCTTGTCGCCGGCGCGGTATCCGCAGATCTCCCGGAGTGCGAGCTGCGCCATCGCTACTTCACCTCTGCGAGCACGACGCGAACATCGGAGTCGACCACCGACTTGTCGATCAGGGTCGGCCAGATCGACAGGAGCTCGGTCGCGCTCGTTCCCGCGCCCCGGCCCGCGCCGGTCAGGCCGGCCGGCGGCGCCGACAACGTCAGCGGCACCATCTCGCGGCCGACGAGCCCGGCTGTGCGTTGGTCGACGCATCGCCAGGCGACGCGCAACACGCATTCGGGCGGCTCTTGAGTGGTAGGCGGAACGGTCGGGCCGCCGAGCGCGTCGACGCCCCAGTACTCCACGAGCCACTCGTCGACCTCGAGCTGGGCCATCTCCACGCGCTTGCGCAGGATCGCGGCGGTGGCCTTCGCCTTCTCGTACGCGTCGGGCCACGAGAACGCGACCCGGGCCTCGCCCGACCAACCCGCGTGCGCGGAGAGCAGCAGCTTGTAGGTATCGGTGGCCGGTGTGCCGCGCACTCCGGTGATGCGCACGCGATCGTCACCGAGGTCTTCGAAGTGGGCCGAGGTGAAGTCGGCAACCACGTCGGGCGACAGATAGCGCTGCGGATCGTGCACCTCGTACAGCAATTGATGGCGCAGCGTGTCGGTCGAGACGCGGCCGCCGGATCCCGCGGGTTTCGATATCACCGCGGTGCCGTCGGGGCTCACGGTCGCGATCGGATACGGCAGATCCCAGGGATGCGGAACGGCCCACCAGTCGCCGGAGTAGTTGCCGCCGAGGCTCTGACCGGAGCACTCGAGCAGATGACCGACGAGGATCCCGGCCGCGAGGCGATCCCAGTCGTCGAGGCTCCAACCGTGCTCATACACGAGCGGCGCGAGGAACAGCGACGCGTCGGCGACGCGGCCCGTGATCACCACGTCGGCGCCCTGCGCGAGCGCGTCGACGATCGGCCGCGCGCCGAGATACGCGGCCGCGAACAAAGGTTGGCCGGGGAAGTCGGAAAAGGAGTCGCCCGTATCGAGGTGCGCGAACGCCTGACTCGCGTCGGCGTGCAGCTGCGGAAGGCGCGTCAGCACGTCGTGGCCGACGACCGTCGCGATCGTGATCCCACTGACGCCCAGTTTCTGCGCGGTGTCGATCGCGGCCTGCGCGGCCGCGGTCGGATTGATACCACCGGCGTTGGTGATGACCTTGGTGCGACCGTTGGCGACGAACGGAAGGGCGCGGGAGAGATAGGCCGGAAGGTCGCGGGTGTAGCCGCGCGATTCGTCGCGCTGGCGATCCTTCTGCAGGATCGCGAGTGTCAGTTCGGCCAGCGCTTCGAGACACAGGTAGTCGACGCCTTCGGCGAGCAGCGCGTCGACCGCGGTCGGCGTGTCGCCGTAGAAGCCCTGCCCGCCCGCGACCACTACATCGGCCGTTACATCGGTCGTGGCTTTGTCACGCATGTACAGGCGGGCGCCGGTCGGCCCACGGGCTGCGCGGTCTCGAGTTGCCCGGCAACTTGCAGGAGCAGGTCTTCGCGGCCGTACGCGCTCATCAGTTGGATGCCGATCGGGAGGTTGTCGGCGTTCCAGTGCATCGGGCAGCGAGATCGCGGGCTCACCCGTCATGTTCGCGAGCGGCGTGTAGGGAACGAAGGTGGCGGCGCGGATGAAACCGAGCAGCGGCTCGTCGGGCGTACTGAACGTGCCGAGCTCGACGGGCGGTTCGCCGAGCGTCGGTGTCAGCAGGAGGTCGAATCCCGACGCGTACCACTCCTCGACATTGCGTCCGAGCTCGAGTGCGGCGTGCTGCGCGTCGACGTAGTCGGGGCCGCGATCGAACGCCCGAGCTCGGCGAGCGTCCAGGTGAGCGGCTCGACGTCGTCGGGCGTGATCGCGCGGCCGACCTTCCGTTCCCAGTAACGGAGGTTGTACACGAGGGTGGTTGCCCACAGCGTCGTGAAGTGCCCGACGAGCGCAGGGTCGGCGAGCGCGCTCGGGAACGCCTCGACGACGGTGTGACCGAGCGACTCGAGCAACTGCGCGGTGTGTTGCGCGGCGGCGACGCAGTCGGGGTGGACGGGTTCACCGGTCTCGAGCGGTTTGTGCGTGAGCAACCCGATGCGCAGCTTCCCCGGATCGGTGCCGACCTCGGCGCGGTACGGCCGGGTCGGTGCGGGCGCGCGCACGGTGTCGCCGACCGCGCCGCCTTGCAACGCGTCGAGGACCCCCGCGGTGTCGCGTACGGAGCGCGTCACGCACAGCTCGACGATCAGGAGATCGTCGACGACGCTGTAGTCGGGCATCAGCGACGTGCGGCCGCGCGACGGCTTGAGTCCGACGAGGCCGCAGCAGCTCGCGGGAATGCGGATGGATCCGCCGCCGTCGTTCGCGTGCCCGACCGCGACCATCCCGCTGGCGACCGCGGCCGCCGATCCGCCGCTCGATCCGCCGGTCGTGCGATTCGTGTCCCAGGGATTGCGGCTCGGACCGTACGCCTCGGGTTCCGTCGTGGGCACGATGCCGAGCTCGGGCGTGTTGGTGCGGCCGATGCAGACGAAACCCGCGTCGAGGTAACGCTGCGCGAGCGCGTCGGTGTGATCGGCGCGGTGCTGCGCGTCGCGCAGGAACTTCATGCCCTCGTGGTGCGGATCACCTTCGATCCCGGCCATGAGGTCTTTCAGAACCAACGGGCACGCCGCGGAACGGGCCGTCGGGCAGCGCGCCGGCGGCTTCGGCGCGCGCTTGCTCGAAACGCGGATGGATGACCGCGTTCAGTTCCGGGTCGAGCTTCTCGACGCGCGCGATCGCGTCGTCGACGAGCTCGAGCGCCGAGGCTTCCCCCGATCGGACGAGCTCGGCTTGGGCGGTGGCGTCGAGAAAGATGTCAGCCATGTCGGCTCCCTTGTAACGGTGTAACCGAGAGATGCTCTAGGCGTGCACTGCGGGTCGGCGTGCGGCCCACGGCGCGGCTTCTTCGAGCTGCGCGGCGACGCGGAACAACAGGTCTTCGCGGTACGGCGCGCCGACGAGCTGCACGCCGATCGGTAGTCCCGACTGTCGACATCCCGAGCGGAACCGACATCGCGGGTTGGCCGGTGACGTTGAACGGGGCCCCGAAGAGCGCGAACGTCAGCAGGCGACCACCGCCGGTTTCGGGATCGGTCATGTCGCCGAGCAGGGGCGGCGGTTCGGCGATCGTGGGCGTTAGCAACAGGTCGAAGCCGTCGTCGAACCACCACGCGATGGCGCGCCGCGCCCAACGCCTGCATCTTTTGCAGCGACGCGACGTAGCGCGCCCGCGTCGATGGCCGCGCCCAGCTTCGTAGTTCGCCCACGTGCCGGGCTCCACGTCGTCCGCGGTGACCTTGCGGCCGATGACGGTCTCGACGTCGGCGAGGTCGGCGCGCAGCGACGAGACCATCACGGTCACGAACGTGTCGAGCAGCGCGCCGTCGTCGAGCGCAGCCGGACCAGCTTCGACGACCGAGTGCCCGAGCGACTCCAACAGCCGAGCCGCGTCGTCGACCGCGGCCACGCACTCGGCGTCGACGGCCGCAAGCCCGAGCGGCGCGCCGGTGCGTACCCCGATGCGCAGCGGGCCGGGCGCGGCACCGACTTCGGCTGCGTACGCGCGCGTCGGGTACCGGCGCGGTGTACCAATCGCCGGTCATGTAGCCCTGCAACACATCGAGCACAGCCGCGCTGTCGCGCACGGTGCGCGTCAGGACGTGCCGCATCACGAGGCCCGCCCACGCCTCGTGCTCCTTCGGGCCGAGCGAGATCCGACCGCGGGTGGGCTTCAAGCCGAAGAGGCCGCACATGCTCGACGGGATACGGATCGAACCGCCACCGTCGCCGGCGTGACCGACGCGGCACCATCCCGCTCGCGACCGCGGCCGCGGTGCCGCCGCTCGAGCCGCCGGAACTGTGCGCAAGGTTCCACGGATTGTGCGTAGGGCCGTACGCCTGCGGCTCGGTCGTGGGCATCAGCCCGAACTCAGGCGTGTTGGTCTTGCCGACGATCACGAACCCTGCGTGCTCGAGCTTCTCGAAGATGTAGCTCGTCGTTGTGGCGACGTACTTCGCTTCCTTCAGCGCCTTGTTCCCGGCGTGGTACGGCGCGCCGGCCAGCGTTCCGTCGAGATCCTTGATGACGATCGGTACGCCGGTGAAGGGTCCGGCCGGAAGACCGTTGCCGACCGCGGCCCGCGCCCGGTCGAACAGCGGATGGATGACCGCGTTCAACTCGCCGTTCACCTTCTCGACGCGCTCGATCGCGCTGTCGACGAACTCGGCTGCCGACGCGTTGCCGGTGCGCACGAGCTCCGCTTGGGCGGTGGCGTCGAGAAGTGAAAGATCCGTCATGATTCTGTGACTCCTTCGGAGCGTTGCGCCGGTGACCGACGCTATCTCCGCCGGCGTCTATACGCTCGCGGCGTGGTCGGCTTCATCTACGGCCCAGTGCACGGGTTCATGCTCTGGAACCTGTTCCTGGCCGCGGTACCCGCGGCTCTCGCGCTCGGCACTGTTCGTCGAGAAGCGCCGGCGGGGCGTGTTCTGGTGGGCGGTGTTCGGAGCGTGGATCCTGTTCCTTCCGAACGCGCCCTACGTGCTCACCGATGTGGTGCACATGATCCGGCGCCCTGCGCGCCGCGCCGTCCGACGGACACGCGTACACGGTCCTCGCGACCTACGGCACGTTGTTCGCGTGCGGGCTCGCGTCGTACGCGCTCTCACTCCAGCTCTTCCGCCGTTACCTGCACCGCACGGTGCCCGACCGGTTCGTGGCGCCCGCGATCCTGTTCGTGCACGCGCTGTGCGTGCTCGCGATGTACCTCGGTCGTTTCATCCGCCTGAACAGTTGGGATGCTGTCGTCGCGCCGCAACGGGTCATCGCTTCGGTGCTACGCGTACCGCGACCGATGACCGTGATCGTGCTGGCCGTGATGTTCGTCGTAGTCGGGGTCGGCGTGTTCGCGACGGTCGCGGTCGGAGACAAGGTCGTCGCCCAGGCGCGGCGCCGGCTTCCACTCCACTAGACAGGCGACGTCCCAGCCGCGGAGGTCGACGGCCCACTCGTCGATGATCTGTGCATCGACTCCCGGCCCATCGGCGAGATGCATGCGCTCGTGGTACGCGACAGTCGGGTCGACGTGCGAGGGCCACACCAGAACGCGATCACCGACGCGCACCGGTTGCGCGGAAGTGAACGTGACGTGCTCGTCGGAACAGAACAGCACTTCGGCGTCGTCGATAGTCGGGTTGCCGTGATCCATGCCCATCGCCTTCAGGCCGCAGTCGGCGACACACCAGCGGTCGTTCGCGTGGATGACCGTCGCCGCGATCGCGAGCGCGCGGCGGAACGGCAGATCGAGCTTGCCGTAGTCGCCGTCCATCAGCGCGTACGACCCGGCCTGGATCTCGGTCGCGGCCGAGTTGAGGTCGTAGGTACCGGTACCGCCGGCCGACACGACTTCGGCGCCGACGGATTCCGCGACGTGCGCCAGGCGTTCCATCGCCTTCGCGGTCACGGCCGCGCGTTCCGCTCGATCGGCGATCAGTACCGCGTGGCCTTCGTAACCCATCACGCCTCTTACTTCGAGCCCGGCGGCGCGGGCCCGCTCCGCGAGCCGGGGCGCGTCGGCCGGCAAGCATCCGCAGCGGGGCATGTAGACGTTGATGTCGATGAGCACCTCGCGGATGCCGTTCGCGGCCGCGGCATCGACGGTGGCATCGCTGTCGACCGCAACGGTCACGCGGGCACCGCATTCGGCCAGCGCCCGTAGCCGGCCCGGGTCGACGGATTCGTTGGCGAGCAGCAAGTCGTCGCCGAGCCCGGCGTGGGCCATGCCGACGATCTCGCGCGGCGTCGCGGCGGTGAAATGGGTGTGACCGCGGCGCGCCTGCTCGTGGGCGAGCGCGGTGCACTTGTGCGCTTTCACGTGCGGCCGCAGGCGCGCGCCCGGGAGTGCGGCGGTCATGGTCTCGAGGTTGTGCTCGAACGCGGTCGTGTCGACGACGAGGGCGGGGGTGGCGAGGTCGGCAACGGCGGTCACGCGTGCGAGCATGGCACGGCATGCCCACTCCTGCCGAAGAACGCCCGCCGACGGAACGCGACTGGCACACCGACGAGCTCCCGCCCACTCCGCAGCGCGACTACCTGATTCCCGCGACCCGCTGGGTCGAGGCGCCGGCCGCACTCCGGGAGCTGGGCGCTGATCTCGGCATCGACCTCGTCGCGTACAAGCGCCGGATCCACGGCTACCTGTTGTGGCGTGCGGGCCCGGCGGTGCACGCCGACGCGATCTACATGGCGGTCGCCGCGCGACGATCTCGATCGACGCTTCACGTACCGGCTGTATCCCGACGGCACAGGCGAGGGCATCGGACCGGACGGCGCGGAGCACACGCGTTTTCGGACGTGGAAGGAAGCATTGCGCGACGACGCGTGAGTTGTTCGCGCTCGGGCGCGGTCGACGAGATATCGGGGAGATTCTCCGAGAAAACCTTCGTTGTTGTCGCACCCATCCACTACGATACGAACACATGTTCGCCTCGCTCGTTCGAATCCGCAGCCAGTTGGCAGAGGTCGCCGGGCCGTTCGACGCGGGGGCGTTGGCGGCGGATGAGGCCGTGCGGGTGTTGGCGGAGTTGGGTGCGATCCGGCGTCTGGTCGACGGGATGATTGCCAAGACCGCGAAGGCCGTTGCCGACGGCGCGCGGGAAGGTCGGGACGGGGCGGAAGCGGCTGCGCAGGCGTTGGGGACGACTCGCAGCGAGGCTCGCAGTGCGGTCGGTACGGCGAAGAAACTCGAGGCGCTACCGGCGACAGACGCGGCGGTGCGCGCGGGTGAGTTGTCGGCGCGGGAGGCGCAGATGATCGCGGACGCGGCGACGATCAACCCGGCCGCGGAAGAGGAGTTGTTGCGTGCGGCGGCGTTCGGGTTGGTGCCGTTGAAAGACGCGTGCATCAAGGCCCGCGTGGCAGTGGAGGATTCCGGGGCGCGGGGCAAACGGCAACATGCGGCGCGGTTCTTGCGGACGTGGATCAACGGCGACGGGATGCTCGCGGGCCGGTTCGCCTATCCGCCCGAGATCGGTGGCCGGCTGAAGGCGGCCCTCGATGCCCAGGTAAAGAAGGTGTTCCGCGAGCACCAGGGCAAGGATCGCGAGCCGCTCGAGGCCTACGCGGCCGACGCGCTCGCCGGATTCGTGCTCGGCGAGACTGCCGATGGTGTCGGTGCTGCCCTCGCCAAGGGCACGGACGCGACCGTGCACATCTTGATCGATCATGACGCGCTCGTCGCCGGACATGTCGGCGAAGATGAGGTGTGTGAGATCCCGGGTGTGGGGCCGGTCGACGTGTCGTGGGTCCGGTCCCTGTTGGGTTCGGCGTTCCTGACCGCGGTGATCCGTAAAGGCAAAGACATCCGCACGATCGCGCATCTCGGTCGACATGTTCCGGTCGAGATCCAAACCGCCCTGTTGGTCATGGGTCGGGAATGCGATGTTGAGGGCTGCTATCACCGCGGGTACCTCGAACGTGACCATACGCACGAGTACGCGAAGGGTGGTCCGACCGCGTTTTGGAATCTGCGGTGGCTGTGTTATCGCCACCACCGACAAAAGACCAGCGGCTGGCAGTTCGGCCCACCCGACCCCATCACCGGGAAACGCAAACTGCACCCACCCGCGAACGCGCGGCATGAGCGTGGCACGGTTCGATCAGGTGTTGTCGGAGAGTTCCGTCGCGCGCTCGCGCAGCACGCGGCGGAGGGGCTTGCCGCTTGCGGTACGGGGGATCGCATCGACGATGCGAACCGCGCGGGGGAGCTTGGGTCCGCTGAGGTGTTCGCGTGCGTACGCACGTAGTTCGTCGAGTGTCGGCGCACTCGATCCGGCGCGGGGCACGACGAAGGCGGTTACGGTCTCGCCCCACTCGTCGTCGGGCAGGCCGATCACGCATACGTCATCGACTTCGGGATGGCGCGCCAGCACGCCTTCGACCTCGGTCGGGCTCACGTTGACCCCGCCGGTGATGACGAGATCGTGGAGCCGGTCGACGACACGTACACGGCGCGTTCCGTCGGCATCGATGTCGATCTCGCCGACGTCGCCGGTGTGGAACCAGCCGTCGGCGTGGAAGACGGATGCGGTGCGTTCCGGGTCGAGGCGATACGCGCGCATCACCATCGGGCCACGCACGAGTATCTCGCCGTCGGCTTCGGCCAAGCGTCACCTCGGCGTGCGCGATCGGGAGCACCGTCGAGCGCGAAGCCGCCCCACGTTTCCGAGAGGCCGTACGCGTCGACGACCCCGACGCCGGCTTCCTCGGCTCGAGCGCGCAACGCGGGCGGGCAGGGCGCGCCGCCCAGCACGATGAGCCGGTACTCGTGCAGCGGCGCGCCGGCATCGAGCAGGCGGCGCAGCGTGGTGGGAACGAGCGACACGATCGTCGTGCCCTCGGTGCGCGGTGAGCGCGCGACCCGGTCGAGGTCGAAGCCGTCGTGCACCGTGTACGGCACGCCGGTCACATACGAACGGGCGAGCACGCCCAGGCTCGCGACGTGATGCAGCGGCAGGCACGCGAGCCACCGGTCGGCGGGGCCCGCGTCGAGTCCGTCGGAGTAGCCGCGGCCCATGGCGTCCATGCCCGCGCGGGTGAGCTCGACCCCTTTGGGTACGCCCGACGGTGCCGCTCGTCACGACGATTGCCGCGGTTCCGCCCGGGGCGCGGGACGCCGCCCGGGAACTCGGTGGGCTCGCCGCCGTCGGCGCCCACCACGTGCGTCGGGCGGAGGCGGTCGAGCAGGCTCGTGACCTCGCTCCGCGGTGAACGCGGGGTTGACCGGCAGGACGGCGCGGCCCTCGTCCCAGGCCCGCCGGACCGCAGTCGGCGAGGGTCGTGCCGACCGCCACCACTGCGACAACCCCGGTTTCGTCGCCGGCGGACACGCTGGATACCCTAACCATAGGAGTGATCACTCCCAGAATCCTTGTTGCCCACTCTCGGAGTCCCGCATGGAGCCTGTGATCCGGCCCGGCGCCGACTGGAAGCCGGCCACCCCCGACGGTTTCACCGACGTGCCGTACGAGACCTCCGACGGCATCGCCAAGATCACGATCTGCCGGCCCGAGGTGCGCAACGCGTTCCGGCCCGCGCACGCTGTTCGAGCTGCGCGACGCGTTCGAGATCGCGCGTGACGATCCCGAAGTCGGCGTCATCGTGTTCACCGGCGAGGGCCCCGACGCGTTCTGCTCGGGCGGCGACCAGCGCGTCCGCGGCGACGACGGGTACCGCGACGACAAGGGCATCGGCCGGCTCAACGTGCTCGATCTGCAGATCCAGATCCGGCGCCTGCCGAAGCCCGTGGTCGCGATGGTCGCGGGCTACGCGATCGGCGGCGGTCACGTGTTGCACATCGTGTGCGACCTGACGATCGCGGCCGACAACGCGCGCTTCGGTCAGACCGGTCCGCGCGTCGGTTCGTTCGACGGTGGCTTCGGTTCGGGTCTGTTGGCGCGCATCGTCGGCCAGAAGAAGGCGCGCGAGATCTGGTACCTCTGCGAGCAGTACGACGCGCAGGCCGCGCTCGACATGGGTCTCGTCAACAAGGTCGTGCCGCTCGCCGACCTCGAGGTCGAGACGGTCGCGTGGGTCGCGCAAGATGCTGCAGCACTCGCCGCTCGCGTTGCGCATGTTGAAGGCGTCGATGAACGCGGCCGACGACGGCCTCGCCGGCATCCAGCAGCTCGCGGGCGACGCCACGCTGCTCTACTACATGACCGAGGAGGCGCAAGAGGGCAAGAACGCGTACCTCGAGAAGCGCCGACCGGAGTTCGAGCGATTCCCGAAGCGCCCGTGACGACCAACCGCATGACGACGGCGAAACTCTGGTACCAGGGCGCGCGGCCGAAGACGTTGGGCGCCGCGATCTCGCCGGTGCTCGTCGGCACCGCCGCCGGCTCGCTCGACGGTGCGAGTCAACTGGCCCCGTGCCGTTGCCGCCGGCGTCGGTCGCGCTCGCGTTGCAGATCGGCGTCAACTTCGCGAACGACTACTCCGACGGCGTGCGCGGCACCGATGCGCGAACGGCGCGGACCGGTGCGCCTGACCGCGACCGGTCTCGGCCTCGCCGCGTGCGGTACGCAACGCGGCGATCATCGTCGTTCGCGCGTCGCCGCGGTCGTGGGCGGTGTGCTGTCGCTCGTCGTGAATCCGTGGCTGCTGCTCGTCGGCGTCGCCGCGATCGTCGCCGCGGTCACCTACACGGGCGGGCCCAAGCCGTACGGCTACATCGGTCTCGGCGAGGTGATGGTGCTCGTGTTCTTCGGCTTCGTCGCAACGGTCGGCAGCGCCTACGTGCAGCACGCCACGCTGCCCGGCGTCGCGTGGGTCGCCGCGCTCGCGGTCGGGCTCCCGGCCTGCGGGATCCTGCTCGCGAACAACGTCCGCGACGTCGACACCGACCGGGTCACGGGCAAGCGCACGTTCGCGGTTCGCATCGGCGCAGCGCGGGCCCGGGGTCTTTACGTCGCGTGCATCGCCGGGCGCGATGGTCGCGGTCGTGGCGTGCGGCGCGTTCGTGCCGAGCGCGTTGCTCGCCGTTCTGGCGCTGCCGCTCGCGGTCGCGCCGGTGCGGGCGATGTTGACGCGCCACGACCCGCCCGGGCTGATCGCCGCGCTCGTCGGGACGGTGCGCTTCCAGCTGGTGCTGTGCGGCGCTGCTCGCGATCGGCCTGTGGGCCGGCTGATCGTGCATGCCTTGCTGTGGCGGGCCGCGAACGACGCGATGAAGCCGCCGAGCACGCGCCGGCTGCTTCGAGCGGGAGCGCATGCCCGCCGTCGAGGCGAATGTGCACGACGTCGCCGCGGATGCGTTCGAGCATCGCGAGTGCGAGCTTCTCGTACTTGGCGTCGCTCCGACCGGTGACCAGCGCGACCGGCATCTCGCAGCTCGCCCAGCCGATCCCACATCGGTTCCATCGCTCCCGCGCCGAGCACGCGCAGGCAGTGCGCGAGGTAGCGCGCCGAGAGCCCGCGCCGTTCGCTCAGGCCCGGCGCGTCGGGCGGAACGGTCGCGAACAGCGGTTGCGCGAGCCAGCGTTCGAGGAACGCGTCGACGCCCTCGCGTTCGACCGACTGCGGCGAGCGCCTCGTCGGACGTCGACTCGCGCTCGGCGCGCGCCTCTCGTCCGGCGATGCCCGCGGTCGAGCTGACGAGCACGAGCGCCGACACGAGATCGGGGCGGTCGAGCGCGAGCCGCAACGCGAGGCGGCCGCCCATCGAGTAGCCCGACGTAGACGGCGCGCTTGCCCTGCATCCCGATCGACGGCCGCGGTCGCCGCGAACGTCGTCGCGCTCGGGCACGTCGAGCGTCGACGACCTCGCACGACTCTTCGAGGATGCGGCGCACGCCGCGCCACGACGCGGCCGTCTGGGTGAAGCCGGGAACGAGCACCACTCTCGGGCCGCTGCGTCGTCCATACGGGAATTGTGGCGCGGTGAGCGACCTCGATGTGACGACCTCGTTCGCGCGGACGCTCGTCGACGAGTGGGTGCGCGCCGGGATCACCGCCGGCGGTCGTGTCGCCGGGGTCGCCGGAACACGCCGCTGACGCTGGCACTTGGTGCGCGACGGCCGGCTCCGGGTCGACGTCGTGCTCGACGAGCGGTCGGCCGGGTTTCGCGCGCTCGGCATCGGTCTGGCGACCGGCCGGCCCGCCATCGTGTGCTGCACGTCGGGTACCGCGGCGGTCAACCTGCATCCCGCCGTGGTCGAGGCGCACCACGCGCGGGTGCCGTTGCTCGTCTGCACCGCCGACCGGCCCGCCGAGCTGCGCGACTGGGGCGCGGGCCAGACCATCGACCAGACCGCGGCTGTTCGGCGGCGCGGTGCGCTGGTTCCACGATCCCGGGTCCGCCCGAGGTCGACGGTCGACGGCGCCGGAGCCGAACGCGCTGGCGCGCGCTGGCGTGCCGGGCCGTCGCGCGAGGCGTCGGGTCCGCCCGCCGGTCCGGTCCACCTCAACCTGCCGTTCCGGGAGCCGCTGCGTGCCCGACGGGCGGCGCCGCTCGTCGATGCGCCCGGACGCGCCGCGGCGAGCGCCTGGATTCGTGCACGTCGGTCGCCGAGCGGCAGCCCGCCGCGCGTCGACGTCGCGCTGGCTCGACCGCGCTCGTGCGCGCGCACCCGCGGGCGTCCTGGTGGCGGGCTGGGGCGCGCGACGTCGACGCCCGCGGTCGCGGACCGGTTCGCCGCGCGCGACCGGGTGGCCGGTCGCTCGCCGATCCGCTCTCGCAACTCCGCAGTCGGTGCCGCAGGCGATCTCGACCTACGAGGCGTTGCTGCGCGTCGACGCGTTCGCCGCTGCGCACCGGCCCGACCTCGTGCGTCCGGCGTCGGCGCGCCGCTCACGAGCAAGGTCGCGAACGCGTGGCTCGACCGCGGTCGCCGACCGTGCTCGTCGATCCCGACGACGCCTGGCTCGACCCGCGGCACAGCCGCGGTCGAACGGGTGCGGGCCGATGCCGATCGCGTTGCTCGACGCGCGTTGACGGCCGACGTCGGACCGTATCGGCCGTCGCCCGGACCTGGGCCGCGGCCTGGCCGACGCCGAACGCCGGGCCCGGCGCCGCGCTCGATCGCGGTGCTCGACGACGACGTCGCCTGCGAGGCGCGCATCGCGCGCGATGTCGCGGCCGCGATTCCCGACGGGCGGCGCGCTCGTCGTCGCGTCGAGCCTGCCCGTGCGCGCGCTCGAGTGGTGCATGGCGCCGCGGTCCGGTGTGCGGGTGCTCGCGAACCGCGGCGCGAACGGCATCGACGGCTTCGTCTCGACGGTGGTCGGCGTCGCGGGTCGTGCACGCCGGGCCCGGTGGTCGCGCTGTGCGGCGATCTCTGCTTCCTCCACGACACGAACGGGCTGCTCGGCGCAGGCGCCGGCGGCGCGCCCGCCGGCGCACGTTCGTCGTCGTCGACAACGACGGCGGCGGCATCTTCTGCGTACCTGCCCCAGCACGACCTGCCGGAGTTCGAGATGCTGTTCGCCACGCCCCAGTCGGTCGATCTCGTCGCGGTCGCCCGGGCCCACGGGGTGGCGGCCGAGCGGGTCGAGTACTCGGCGACCTGCCCAAGCTCGCTGGCCGAGCGGCACCGAGCCGACCCGGGTGCTGGTCGTCGCCGTCGATCGGCGGCGCGGCCCGCGAGCAGCACGCCCGGATCTGGGCGGCCGGTTGCGACGGCGCTCGCGGTGACGCGTTCCGCCTAACATCGACGCGCGACGTTGCGGGCGAGCGAGATAGGTGTTGATGTCGGAACCGACACGCGTGAGCAGGGCCGCGCTGGCTCGCGCAGACCCGGTCGGGACGAGTGCTCGTCTACGGCGCGCTCGTCGACCTCGACCGTGTGCATCTCCACGCTGCTGCTCGCGGTGACGTCGATCACTCCGCCCGAGCGCGGCCTGCGTTGATCGGCGTCGCCCTCGGCAGCGTGGGTACTGCTCGTCGCGTTGGGTTGGACGCGCGGCACGCTGCCGCTGAAGCCGCTGCTCGCGGCGATCGGCATCACGCTCTTGTTCGCGGTCGTCACGCCGTCGAACCAGTCCGGCGATGTGAACTCCTACGTCGATGTACGGCCGCATCGTCACCGTGCACCACGACAATCCGTTCGCGTCGTATCCGATGCACTTCGAAGGCGATCCGATGCGCCGCCACGTCAACGCGTTGTGGCAGCGCACGCCCGACATCTACGGCCTCGGTTTCACGGTGATCATGGCCGGCCTCGCGCCCGGTGATCGGCCAGTCGAACTTCCTCGTGCACTTCACCTACCAACTCATCGCGCTGGCCGCGGTCGGCGCGATGCTGTGGTTGCTCTGGAAGCGAACGCGTAACCCCGCTGCGCTCGCGTTCGTCGGTCTGCAACCCGCTCGCTCGCGATCAGCGTCGTGAACGGCGGCCATCCCGACGCGCTGGTCGCGCTCGGCGTCTTGGTCGCGGTACTGCTCGCGATCGACCGCCGGCCCGTGCTCGCGGGGCTTGCGCGTTCGCGATTCGCGGCCTCGGTCAACTTCACCGCGCTGGTGGCGGCCGCGAGTGCTTGTGCGTGTGGGCGCTACCGGCGCTGGACCCGCGGCGGAGGTGGTGAAGTTCGCGGCGATCGTCGGCGTCGTTCGGCGTGCTGCCGTACCTCTTCATGTCGGGCTGGCTGCAGAACGCGCACGAACACTCCGGGCTGATCAGCCGGCAGTCGATCTGGAACGCGATCGGCAGCGTTCGTCTCGAATGCCGACCTGCTTGCGCACGTTGGCGTCGAACGGCGCGACGATCATCGCGGGCGCGCTGCTGCTCGTCATCGCGGTGCGGCACACGTCGCGCGGAACGCCCGAGCTCGCGATCGCCGCGGGCCTCGCGTCGTTCCTCGTCGCGAGCTCGTGGGTGATGCCCTGGTACGCGTTCACGGCGCTGCCGCTGCTCGCGCTGCGCCGGCCGAACCTGTTGAGCTGGACCGTCGCGCTCTACTCGTCGTTGGTGCTGCTGGGCGAGCAGTACCCGTCGCTCTCGGCCGACGCCGTCGGCTCGCTCGGGCATCAGGTGTCCTGCAGAACCTGCTGCCGATCGCCGCGCTCGTGTGCTGCGTGATCGTCGATCGTGTTCCGGCCGCGCGACGTGCTCGCCGGCGAGCTCGACGACAGCTGCGGTCGCGACGCCGATTACGGCCGAACCAAGGCTTGCAGCATCGGCGTGAGCTTCTGCTGCGTCTCGGTCCATTCGGCGGCCGGGATCGGATCCGGAGACGATGCCCGCGCCCGCGTGGATCACCGCGTGCGTCACCGTCGATCTCGCCGCCGCGTAGCGCGACGACGAACTCGCCGTCGCCGTTGGCGATCGATCCAACCGCACGGACCCGCGTAGCGGCCGCGCGGCGCACCGGCTCGAGCGCCGTCGATCGCGTCGAGCGCGACGCGGACGCGGCGTGCCGCCGACGGCGGGGGTGGGGTGCAGCGCGCGCGACGAGATCGGTGATCGTCGTGTTCGCGTCGTCGGTGCGGGCGGTGATCGGTCGTCGCGAGATGACTCACGTCGGCGAGCTCGAGCGGCGACGGTCCGTCGGCGAGCACGTCGGACACAGAGGCCGCGCAGCGCGTCGACGACCGCGTCGACGACGAGGCGGTGCTCGTGCGCGTCCTTGGCCGAGCGCACGAGCGCGGCGGTGTCGATGCCGGTACCCGCGAGCGGGCGCGACGGTGACCGTCGCGCCCGACCTTGCGGACGAGCAGCTCGGGGCTCGCGCCGACGAAACCGCGGTCGGCGTAGACGATGCAGCCGGGCTGCGAGCGGCGCAGGAAGCGCCAGCACGGCGGCGACGTCGAAGGGACGGTCGGCGTCGATGTGGACCGCCCGGGCGAGCACGACCTTCTCGAGCCGGCCCGCGTCGATGTCGGCGAGCGTCTGCTCGACCATCGCTGCGCCACCGTTCGCGGGTGGTCGTGCGAGGTGACGCGGAACTCCGACGGCGGCTCGTGCGCCGGTCGTCGAGTCGCGCGGCCGACCGGCGCGTCGACGTCGTCGATGACCGTGCGCCACATCCGGCCGTCGGTCATCGCGGCCGACGATGCGCGCCGGGACGACGAGGTCGCCCGCGCCCGCGGAACGGCAGCGCGCCGACCGCACGCGGACCCGCGCTCGACGGAGACGGTCGTCGTCGCACGCAGTGGCTGATCGTCGCCAGGAACGCGTGCGCGTCGGCGGGCGCGACGACGCGCCGCGACCCCGGACGTGACGAAGCCGTGTTCGCCGTCGAGCCAGGCGAAGCCGTCGGGCGCGTAGGCGTCGAGCAGGTCGAACGGGCTCGTCGATCGCGACGCTGCGCGCCGCGAGGCGAGACGCCGGACTGGCAGCGTCAGAGGTCGCGACGGTGGTCACGCGCGGCCGTGTCCCGTGATGAGTTGCGCGGCGCCGAAACCGAGCGTGCGCCGGCTGACGTCGACGATGCCCGCGTCGACGACGAGCGCCGAGCAGCTCGGGCAGCGGCGGCAGGTACGCGGTCGACGCCGGGAGATAGCGGTACGCGGCGCGGTCGGAGACGAGTCCGCCGACGAACGGCACGACGTGGCGGAACCAGGCGCCGTGCACCGCGCGCACGAGCGGGCTCTCGGGCTCGGCGACGTCGAGCAGCGCGACGCGTCCGCCGGGACGCAGCACCCGGCCGCATTCGGCGAGCATCGGCGCGAGCGCGGCGAAGTTGCGCAGCGCGAAGCCACACGTGAGCCCGTCGAACGTGTCCGTCGGCGAACGGCAGGTGCATCGCGTCGGCCCGCACGAGCGGGGCTTCGGTGTGCGCGGCGCGCAGCATGCCCGGCGGAGAAGTCGACGCCGACGGGCTGGTGACCCGGCGTCGGCGAGCGTGCGGCAGAGATCGCCGGTGCCGCACGCGAGGTCGAGCACGCGCGACCGGCGCGGCAGCGCGAGCGCTGCGCACGGCCGTCGCGGCGCCAGCCGACATCCATGCGGAACGTGAGCACGCGATTCAGCGCGTCGTAGCGCGGCGCGATGCGGTCGAACATCTCTTCGACGACACGCGGCTTGTCGTCGAGGTCGGGGAGCGCGGGATCGGAGACGCGGTCGCCGGCTCATGTGGGCCAGCTCTCGAGCCGGCTCGCGGCCGCGACGTTGACCGCCGCGAGCTCGATCGTCTTCGCCGACCGACTCGAGGTGCTCCTGCGCGACCTCGAGCAGCACACGCCGGAAGTGGTGCGCGACGAGCGTGGTGACCGCGGGCAGCAGCACGCGGAACGCCTCGACGAGCCGCTCCGCCTTCTCGTCGTCGGGGAGGTCGGACGCGCGCAGCGGCGCGCGCACGTAGCGGTCGAACAGCCCGACCGCGGTCTCCGCGATCGTCGCGCGTCGTCTCGTGGTGCGTCGTGCGCGAGCGCGAGCAGATCGGGGAGCGGGAGGCCCTGTTCGAGCAGACCGCAGGCCCTGTTGCACGATCGCGATGTCGGCGGTCGTGTAGCGGGCCTCGCCGTCGTGGACGCGGGCGACGAGGAGGTTCTCGCGGGCGACGGCTTCGAGGAGATCGACCGGCACGCCCGAACGCTCGGCGAGCTCGGCGAGCGTGAGGAACTCTTCGGGGGCCTCGGCGTCGGCCCGGGCGACCGCGGCCGCGAGCGGCGCGTCGGTGGCGTCGAGATCGCCGTCGAGGATGCGGCCGATCAGCGCGAGGGTGAGGCCCCGGCTCTGCAGCTCGCGGATCCGGGCCAGGCGCTCGAGGTGCTCGGGGCCGTACCAGGCGACCCGCCCGGAACGCTCGGGCGGCGGGAGCAGGCGGCGCTTTTGGTAGAAGCGGATCGTGTCGACGGAGAGGTCGGCGCGCCGGGCCAGGTCCTCCACCCGCCACTGCTCGATCGGCCCGGCCGTCACGCCCCGATTCTAGGAGCATTCACTCCCAAGGTTCCCACCGGCCAAACCGCCATCAGATGGCGGTTTTCGGCGCGCGCCCTGCCCTGTTGGAGGCGGGTTCGGGTCAGGTGCTGCGCCAGACGGGTGGGCGCTTCTCGGCGAAGGCGGTGGCGCCTTCGATCGCGTCGCCGCTCTCGAAGACGGGCATCATCAGCTCGATCGTGCGCTCCCAGCCCTCGGCCTCGGTGAGCTCGGCGGCCTCGCGCACGAGTCGGCGGGAGTTGCGCACCGCGATCGGGGGAGTTCTCGCCGATGCGCTCGGCGAGCGCGATCGCCTCGTCGACGACTGGTCGGCCGCGGGCACGACCCGGTTCACGAGCCCGAGTTGCAGGGCGCCGTTGCGCGTCGATCGGGTCGCCGGTCATCGCGAGCTCGAGCGCGATCGCGAGCGGGACGCGTTTGGGCAGCCGGATCAGCCCGCCGGCCGCGGCCATGAGGCCGCGCTTGACCTCGGGGATGCCGAAGCGCGCGCGTCTCGGCCGCGACGACGAGGTCGCACGACAGCACGATCTCGAAACCGCCCGCGAGCGCGGGCCCGTTCACGGCCGCGATGATCGGCTTGGGGAAGTCGCGCGTCACGATGCCCGCGAAACCGCCCTTGCCGCGGGCGATGTCGTTGGCGTCGCCCGGCCGCGACGACCTTGAGGTCGGCGCCGGCCGAGAACACCTCGCCCCGACCGGTCAGCACGACCGCGCGCAACGCGGCGTCGGCTTCGATCTCGTCGAGGATCGTGGCCATCGTCTGGCTCACCTCGGGACTGACCGCGTTGCGGGCTTCGGGCCGGTTCAGCGTGACGATCGCGATCGCACCGCGACGTTCCAGTTCGACTACTGCCATGGATCGGCGACCCTAACCGCTCGCGATGTCGGCGGTGACCTAATCGACGGGAGAGTGTCGAGCGCGAGCGGTGATGCCGGGACGGACGATGCCGCGTCGCGATCGAGCACCGCGGCCATGATCGCGGCCGCCGCCGAACGTGGTCTGCGCGCAGGCCGATGCTGTCGGCGATCTTGCCCTGCAGCACCGCGCCGAGCGGATACAGCGACGCCGAGGATCATCGTGTTCACCGACGAGCGACGCGGCCGCGGATAGCCGCGGGCGCGCGCAGCTGCGCGATCGTCGAGAACGTCGAAAGCGCGCCGAGATAGAGCGCGCCGACGAGAGCAGATCGCGAGCGCCGACACTGCGAGGATCGGCGCGTACGCGTAGGCCGCGAGCGCGACCGGGAGCGTGGCCATGAGGCTGACGAGCAGTCGGCGGGGCCCGAGCCGCGGCGACCAACGTGCCGAGCACGAGCGCCATCGATCACCGCGCCGATGCCCTGCGCGGTGATGAGCACCGTCGTGCCCGCAGCTCCGTGTGCCGAGCACGTTCACCGCCATCGCCGGTACCAGCGCGATGAACGGCGCCGCGAGGAACGTGTTCAGGCACATCGCCGCGGCATTGATGCGGAGCCCGGGCTCGCGCCGTACGAAACGGAACCCATCGACGATCGAGCGGAACAGTTTCTCGATCGCGCGCGCGTCGGCGCGGCGGATTCGGGAGCGTGAGCGTGAGCAGCACCGCAATGACCGCGAAGAAGCTCGCGGCGTTCACGGCCTCCGCCGCACGCGTACCCGCCGATCGCGATCACGATGCCGGCGATCGCCGGGCCGACCACGCGGCCGAGGTTGTACTGCGCCGACGACAGCGCGATCGCGCCGGCCAGATCCTCGACGGGCACGAGGTCGGGGAGGATCGCCTGGAACGCGGGGAAGCCGAGGCCGGCGCAGATCCCGTTGCCGAACACGATGATCGTGAGGGTGAGCGGCGACGGATGCCCGATCGCGAACAACACGGCCAGCAACGTCGCGAGCGCGGTCTGCACGACCGTCGTGCCCATGAGCAGCCGTTTGCGGGGGATACGGTCGGCGAGCGCGCCGCCGATCGGGCCGAAGAACGCGATCGGCACGAACGCGGCGGCCGCGATCGTGCCGGTCCAGGCGGCCTGGTGCGTGGTCTTCGTGACGTAGATCCCGAGGGCCAGCGTCTCCATCCACGTGCCGATGTTGGAGACGAACGCGCCGGTCCAGAGGCGCGCGTAGGCGGGATGGCGGAGCGGCGCGAATGCGTCGAAGCGGCGCCGGGTCGCGCTTCTCGGCTATCGGTTCCGCCATTGCGGCGCCCGCTTCTCGAGAAACGCGCGCATGCCTTCGTTCGCGTCGTCGGCCTGCGCGTTGGCGACCATGACCGGTGCCGCGATGTCGTACGCCGCATCTTCCGGAAGTTGGTCCTGCGCGTAGAACGCCCGCTTGCCGAGCGCCAGCACGTACGCGGCTCGCCGACGCGATCCGGCGCGCGAGTGCGTCGACTTCCGCGTCGAGCAGTTCGGGCGCGACGACCCGATTCACGAGACCCCACTCGAGCGCGGTGTCGGCGTCGATCATCTCGCCCGTGAACAACATCTCGAGCGCGCGCTTGCGCCCGATCGTGCGCGCCACCGGCACCATCGGCGTGCTGCAGAACAGTCCGATGTTCACGTCCGGGCGTGGCGAAGCGCGCCGTCGGTCGGATGCGATCGCGAGATCACACGCGGCGACGAGTTGGCAGCCCGCAGCCGTAGCCACACCGTGGACTTTGGCGATCACGGGCTGCGGGAGCTCGTGCACGCGCGTCATCAATCGCACGCACGTCGAGAAGAGCGTCTCGTAGAACGCGGCGTCGTGCTCGTCGGTCATCTCCGTCGAGATCGTGGCCCGCGGAGAACGCCGGACCGCGTCCTTCGATCACCAGAACGCGCGCGGTGTCGTCAGCGGCGACGGTGTCGAGCGCGGCGAGCATCTCGACCATGAGTTGCAGCGACAACGCATTGCGGCGGTCGGGCCGGGTCAGGACCAGCCGGGTGATGCCGTCGGCGGATTCGAGTTGTACGCACTCTCCGGCCGTCACGGCCCGAGGCTAACGGGGAACCCCGGCGGTCCGAGCGCTACAGTTGACCGGTCGGTCAAGTTCTGAGAAGGAGCCTCCGTTGACGACGGACGAACAGCGTGTGACCCAGCTGTGCGACGAGCTTCTGGCGAAGCTGGATCCCAAGACGACGCCCGCCGCGGAGTTCCTCGGCGCGCAGTACGACCTCGGCCTCGCGTTGGGTGCACTTCCCCGAAGGCGTCGGCGGTCTCGGGCTCTCGCCGAAGTTGCAGAACACGATCAACGCAAAGCTGTTCGCGGCCGGCGCGCCGATCCCGTACGGCGCGCAACCCGATCGGTACACGGCATGTGCGCGCCGACGATCGTGACGCACGGCTCCGACGAACAGAAGCAGCGCTACCTGCGCCCGCTGTTCACCGGTGAAGAGATCTGGTGCCAGATGTTCAGCGAGCCCGGCGCGGGCTCCGACGTCGCCGGCCTCTCGACGCGTGCGATCCGCGACGGCGACGAGTGGGTCCTCAACGGTCAGAAGGTGTGGACCACGCTCGCGCACGTCGCGGCCTTCGGCATCGTCCTGGCGCGCACCGATCCGGAACAGGTGAAGCACAAGGGCATGACGATGTTCGTCATCGACATGCACGCGCCCGGCGTCGAAGTTCGCCCGCTCGTGCAGGCCACCGGCGACGCGGAGTTCAACGAGGTCTACATGACCGACGTTCGCATCCCCGACACCGAACGGCTCGGCGACATCGGCGAAGGCTGGGGCGTTTCGCTCACGACGCTGATGAACGAGCGGGTGTCGATCGGCGGTCAGGTGAACCCGCGCGGTTCGGGTGTCATCGCGGTTGCCGTGAACGAGTGGAAGCAGAACGTGCAACGCCAGGACGCGGTCGCCCGCGACGAGCTCGTGCAGCTCTGGACCGATGCCGAGGTCAACCGTCTCACCAACATGCGCGCGAGTCAGTCGCGGCGCAAGGGAACGCCCGGTCCGGAAGGTTCGGTCGGCAAGCTCGCGATGGCCGGCCTCAACCAGCGCATCATGAGTTTCGTGATGGACCTCATGGGTCCCGACGCGATGCTCTACCCGAGCGGGTACACGTTCGAGCGGCCCCGCAGCGCGATGGATCTGTCGAACCCGCAGAAGGCATTCCTGCGCGTCCAGGCCAACTCCATCGAGGGGGGCACCACGAACATCATGAAGAACATCCTCGGTGAGCGTGTGCTCGGGCTGCCGGGTGAGCCCCGGCCCGACAAGGGCCTGCCCTGGAGCCAAGTTCCCCGAAGCTGACGAAAAGCCCGAATGGGCGCCTCCAGGGCCGGGTACTAGAGGGGTTTGTCCCCCCTTCCTGAAGATCCCCGGCCCGGATGCCGAGTTGATAGCTGATGTTCGGATCCTCCCGCGTGCGGGTTGCTGTCGTTGTCGCGGCCGTCGTCGCCTCGGTCGCGGCGCCCGCGGCCGCCTACGGCGTCACCACGACCACCACACCTTCCGCCGCCACACCTTCCACCACGGTGGGCGGGCCACCCGTGACGGCCCCGCCCGGCTCGAGCACGACGACGGTCCCCGGTCCGACCACCACGACGACGATCCCGCCGCCGCCCGCGGCGATGCCCGCGTTCGGGCTCCCGACCGACTCCGGCCTCCAGCTGTTGCAGACCATGCAGCGCGCCGAGCTCACCCTGAAGGCCGGCACGGCCGGACTCGCGAAGCGAAGACGGGCGTTGCGACCGCGGCAGAAGAAAGCCGCCGCGGCGCGCAAGCAGCTGAAGAAGCTCGAGAGCGTCGTCGCGTGCAAGACGCAACTGGAGCTCGACAAGACGCGCACGCTGCTGCACCAGGCCGCGGCCGAGGCGTACATCCACGCCGGCGACGCGCAGCTGATGAGCGCGATCTCGGGCTTCTTGAACACGACGTCGATCGTCGAAGCCGGCAGCCAGCTGCACGTGCTCGGCACCTTCGGTTCGAACGAGAAGGAGCTGCTCGACCAGTACGTCGACCTCAAGGAACAGGTCGACGGTGAGGTCGAACAGATCCAGGTCGTCGCGACGCAAGCCACGGCAGTCGGTCCGAACCGCGGCGGGCCACCTGACCGAGCTGCGCAAGACAGATCAGCGACTCCCGCACGACGATTGCGGTTTCGCTGGCGGGCATGCACGACTTCGAGACCGCGGCCACGAGCGCGACGAGCCCGATCCTCGGGCCGAGCCGTCTCACGGCGAAGCAGATGGCCGACTACATCCTCGCCCAGCACTACTCGCCGCACATCACTGTTCCGATCAGGTGCTCGCGCAGGATCTACCTCGACGAGGGCGCGAAGACGGGCGTGCGCGGCGACGTTGCGTTCGCGCAGTCGATCCTCGAGACCGGCGGCTTCGCGAACCCGGGTAGCGCGGCGACCGACAACAACTTCGCCGGCATCGGTTGGTGCGACTCGTGCAAGCACGGTTTCGACTTCCCCGACGCGCGTACGGGCGTGCGCGCGCAACTGCAGTTGTTGCGCATCTACGTCGACCCGAACTTCCCCGACGCGACGTACAAGGACCCGATCCTGTTGCCGGGAACGCTGAAGCTCGGCTTCCGGGGCAAGGTGCAGACGTGGTGGGACCTCTGGGGAACGTGGGCGACGGGCGCGCTCTACGGCCAGCGGGTGTACGACATCTACGAGAAGATGGTGGCGTTCTCGCTGCTCGACCCGACGACGCCCGCGACTCCGCGACGCCGGCCGCGGGTAAGCCCGCGGCGGCGAAACCAGGCACCGCCAAGCCCTAGACGGCCGTGAGCCGCGCCGGAAGGTGGCGGATCCCGGTGTGCTTGTTGCTGCGGTTCCACACGACCGGCCCGGTGAGCTCGATCGCGCCGACGCGCGCCCGCAACTCGTCGAGCACCACGCGGATTTCCAGGCGGGCCAGGTTGGCGCCGAGGCAGTGATGCACGCCGTGACCGAACCCGAGATGGGGATTCGGATCGCGGGCGAGCTCGAAACGGAACGGGTCGGCGAACACGTTCTCGTCGCGGTTCGCGGACGCTTCCCAGAACACGACCTTGTCGCCGGCATGCACGATCTTCGCCGCACAGTTCGAGATCGCGGGTTGCCGTTCGGCGGTTGTACGCGGCGGGATGCGTCCAGCGCACGATCTCTTCGACCGCGGTCCGGGCTCGTCGCGCGGTCGGCGCGCAGCGCTGCGCCATTGATCGGGGAACGCGTCGAGCGCCACCACTGCACCGGCGATGGCGTTGCGCGTCGTGTCGGCGCCCGCCGCCCACAGCAAGCGAGAAGAAGAACTGCACCTCCTGGTCGGTGAGCTCGGGCGGGTCCTCGCCCTCGATCCGCGCGTGGCACACGACCGAGAGCATGTCGTCGGCCGGATGCGCGCGCTTCTCCGCGATGAGCGCGGCGCCGTACTCGAACATCGCGGCCGCGGCCTTCGGCGGCTTCGCCGGTGGTCTCGAACGCTTCGCGGCCGCCCTTGAAGTCGAAGACGTGCTCGATCCAGTCGAAGAGCTGGTGGCGATCCGACTCCGGGATGCCCATGAGGATGCAGATCGCCTGCATCGGCAGTTCGCCCGCGACGTCGTGCACGAAGTCGCATTCACCGCGCTCGAGTCGCGGCGTCGATCAAGGTCGTGGTGCGGTGCCGGAGCTCGTCGTCGAGGCGGGCGATCGTGCGCGGCGTGAGGCCCTTGCTGACGAGCAGCCTGACCCGTTGATGACGCGGGTCGTCCATCATGTTCAGCATCAATCCGGCCATCGGGCAGGTCGTTGAGTGTCGTGCCGCCGTACGGACGGTTGCCGCCGGTCTCCGACGAGAACGCGCCCGGGTCGTGCACCACGGTCATGCACGCGGCGTGCGAGTTCACCGACCAGAAGCCGTCGCCGTCGGGGGTGTGCTCGGTCGGCGTCGTGCCAGAGCACGGGGCCGATCGCCCGCAGCCGGGTGAACACGTCGTGGGGGAAGCCGGCGGCGAAAAGGTCGAGGTCGGTGAGGTCGACATCCGGCGGGAATCTGCGCCACGGGCGGCGACGCTACTCTCCTTGCCATGCCGAATATCGAAGACTTCAACAACGACTTCGCCGCGTTCAATGTGGCGCTGATCGACGAGTTCCGGAACAACGCGGGCCAGGTCACCGGCATGTTCGGAGGCGCACCGCTCGTGCTCATCACGACGAAGGGCGCCAAGTCGGGGAAGCTGCGCACGACGCCGATCGTGTACACCACCGACGGCGACAACGTCGTCATCATCGCGTCCAAGGGCGGCGCGCCGACGAGCCCCGACTGGTTCCACAACCTCGTCGCGAACCCCGACGTCACCGTCGAGCTCCCGACCGAGAAGTTCGAGGCCCGCGCCCGGGTGGCCGAGGAGCCGGAGCGCGAGCGTCTCTATCGCGCGCAGGCCGCGTTGATGCCGAACTTCGCGGAGTACGAGAAGGCGACGACCCGCAAGATCCCCGTCGTCGTTCTCGAGCGCGTCTGAGTCGCCGTCGTTCCTCGGCGCACTCACCCGACCGGTAATTGCCGGGTTTGTCTCGGTAGCCTCTGCGCCGAGCATGCGACGAGCGACGACGGCAAGCCTCCTTGTGTTCGCGCGCCGGTTGGCGATTGCGTGCCTCGTCGTCGCCGTCATCGTGGGCGTCGTCATCGCGGTCGGCAACTCGGTCGCGGAGAAGAAGTTCAACCAGACGCCGGCGATCAACATCCCCAACCTGATCAAGGTCGATCCCGGGCAACCGGCCAACTACCTGTTGATCGGTTCCGACTCGCGTCAGGTCGGCGATCCGGAATTCGCGAACAGCGGCGTCGAGGGTCAGCGCGCCGACGTGATGATGGTGTTGCACGTCGAGCCCGCGACTGCAACCGGCATGCTCGTCTCGTTTCCGCGCGACACCGTCGTGCAGATCCCCGGTCACGGTCAGGACCTGCTCAACGCCGCGTTCAGTGACGGTGGCCCGAACCTCGCGGTCGAAACCCTCGAGGCGAACTTCCCGCCCCTCAAGATCAACCACTACATCGAGATCAACTTCGAGGGCTTCAAGGACATCGTCAACGCGATCGGCCACATTCCCCTCTGGTTCCCCACTCCCGTTCACGACCCCCAGGTCGGGCTCGACGTCGAGAAGGCCGGCTGTGTCGAAGTCGACGGGGCAACGGCGCTCGCCTACGCGCGGTTCGCGCGACTACTTCATACCGAAGAATCTGCAGAACCCCGCGGCGTGGAAGTGGAACTACGACCCGAACTTGGATCCGAACCGCAGCCGCGGGGGCGACGGTTGGTACACGACGGGCAGCGACCTCGACCGCATTCCGCGCCAGCAGTATTTCCTGCGGACCATCAGCGAGTACGCGATCAGCAAGACCGCGTCGGATCCCTCCAAGTTGATCGCGCTACTCGACGCGGTGAAGGGCAACTTCAAACGCGACGACACGTTGAAGTTCGACGAACTGAAGGCGTTGATCCGCACCTTCCGCGGACTGAAGCCGTCGAAGGTCGAGATGCTGACGTTGCCCGTCGTCGGAATCTATTCGGGCAAATGGAAGAACCACGTGGTCGCGACCGATGCGGCCATCACCGTCGCCGATCGCCTCATGGACTTCGGCAAAACCGCGTCGCCGCCGCTGCCGAAGCCGTTGCCGCCCGCGGAGGTCAGTGTGCGCATCGTCAACGGTTCGGGCATTGCCGGCGAAGCGCAGAAGGTCGACGACTCGTTCAAGGCCGCCGGTTTCAACGTGATCGGTACTCCCGCCGACGCCGATCGCAGCGACTACGTCCAGACGCAGATCCGCTACGCGCCGGGCAAGTACGCGGAGGCCGTGACGCTCGCGCCCGCCATCGGCACGCTGAACCTCGTGCCCGCCATCTCGCGACAGAACACATTGAATGCCGACGTGCTCGTCGTCGTCGGGCGCGACTACGACACCCTGAAGCACGGCTATACGTCGATCACTGCGGGCGCGACTGCGTCCACGACCGCGCCGAAGGCGACGTCGACGACCGCGGCGTCCAGCACCACGACCACGACCCTGCCGGCCACGACGGTGAACACACTGTTCGTGCCGGTCGACAAGAACGGCGGCCCGCTGGTCGGCTGTCCTTCGTGACAGCAAATTCGTCGGCGACAGGGCAGAATGCCCGGATGCCTTGGAACGCGACGACCGGCCGTGGGGAAGTTACGAGGTGCTGCTCGACGCACCCGATCACAAGGTCAAAGAGATCGTGGTGCTACCGGGTAAGCGGTTGAGCTACCAGGTTCACGCGCTGCCGTTCCGAACACTGGTTCATCGTGAGCGGTACGGGTGCGGTCACCTTGAACGACGCGCGGGTCGAGGTGAAGCCCGGTTCCGCGGTGGATATCGCGCTCGGCGCGTCGCATCGCATCGAGAACACCGGCTCCGAGAACCTGGTGTTCGTCGAGGTGCAGCACGGTGAGTACTTCGGTGAAGACGACATAGTGCGCCTCGAGGACGATTTCGGTCGGACCGACTGAAGCAGCGGGGCGCGCGGTCGTCGGGCGTATAGCGTCCGGCGCGTGCGAGCCCGATGTATTGCGGTCCTGTGTCTGATTGCGCTCACCGCCGCGTGCGGCAGCAGCGGCAGCTCGTCGAAGGGCGCGCAACCGACGGCGTTCCCGAACGTCGTCGACCTCCGCGGTAAGGCGACCGGTTCGTATCCGGAGGTTGACGTCGCCGTCGTCGACAACGACTTCGTCCCGGCCGCGATTCGGATCAACCCGGGCACGACCGTGCATTGGAAGAACGGCGGTCGTGGGCCGCACGACCTCGTTCCCGCCGATCCGAAGCAGAACTTCGGCAAGAAGTTCGGCGTCTCGGCCAACGTGTTCGGAGTGGGCGCGAGCTACGAGTTCCGCTTCGACACGCCGGGTGTCTACGGCTACTACTGCTCGCTGCACGGCTCCCCGACCAAAGGCATGATCGGCGAAGTCGTTGTCGGCGATGTTGCCGCGAACGGCGGTGCGGCGGCCGCGCCGACGGCCGGTCAGCGTGCGGGAACACTGCGCGTTCCGCAGGACTTCCCGACGATTCAAAAGGCCGTGAACGCGGCGGAGCCCGGCAGCCTCGTGCTTGTCGCGCCGGGCGTCTACAAAGAGGCCGTCACCGTCACGAACCCGAACATCGTCATCCGGGGCCTCGATCGGGCCGGCACGGTGCTCGAGGGTGGCTTCGCACTCGACAACGGGATCAAGGTTCTCGCCGACGGCGTCGCGATCGAGAACATGACCGCCCGCGACTACAAGAGCAACGGCTTCTTCTGGACGGGTATCACCGGGTACCGAGGTTCGTATCTCACCGCGATTCGCAACGGCGACTACGGCATCTACGCGTTCGGTTCCACGCACGGTCAGTTCGACCATGACTACGGCGCGGGGAGCCCCGACGTGGGCTTCTACATCGGCCAGTGCTTCCCCTGCGACGCGGTGATCACCGACTCCATCTCGGAATGGAACGGCATCGGCTACTCGGGGACGAACGCGGGTGGGAACCTGTACGTCGTGAACTCGGTGTGGCGGCACAACCGAGTTGGCATCGTGCCGAACAGCGGGACCGAAGAGGAGAACCCGCCGCAGCACGGCATCACGATCGTCGGCAACACGGTGTACTCGAACAACAACGACAAGACGGCGGCAATCTCGATCGCGCAGCTGGCGATCGGTTCCGGGATCCTCATTGCCGGCGGCAACGACGATGTCGTGGAGCGCAATCTGGTCTACGACCACGACCTGGTCGGCATCGGGGTTATCCCGCTGCCCGAGAAGGTCATCACGCCGTCCGATACCAAAGCCATGAACTTCGACGCCCGGCACAACAAGGTCGAGGCCAACGACGTGAGCGACAGTCGTTCCGCCGACCTCGCGCTGGTCACGTCGATCGACAATCCGAAGGACGCGGGCGGCAACTGTTTCTCGGGCAACACGTTCTCCACGTCACTGCCCGAGCATCTGGAAAAGCTCGTGCCGTGCACCGGTCCCGCGTCGCCGTTGTTCGAGACCGATCTGGCCAAGTTCGTGCAGTTGCTGACCGCGACGAAACCGCCGAGCGTCGACTACCGCAAGGTCGTGCTCCCGCCGCCGCCCGACCTGCCCGACATGCCCGACGCGCAGAACGCGCCCGCGGTCCCCGCCTCCACAACCGGCCCCGCCGCCACCGACATCACCACGATCAAACTCCCCGCCAAACCCACCCCCTGACTACCGCTGCCCGATCTCTCCGATCGTCGCAATCACCTCGCCGCCGACCGGGCATCGCCACGTTGGACGGTCGACGACGAGGGCGGCTTCCAGCGGATGCGAGGCTGGATGCACAGGACATTCGGGCCAAGTCGCCGGAAGCCGATCGCTCACGTCATCGCCCGCAGATATCCGGGCACCCAGCCGAGCGCGAAGAGCGGCGACGGGTCCGGGTCCTCGACGCGGAACGAAACGGATCCGGTCGCGTCTACGTCCGCGAGGACCGGAGCAAGTGCGGCCGTAAGCGCGGCGTCGACCATGCCGAACACATTGCCTGATCCGGAGCCGAGGCGCGCTCGCATTCATGTGCCGTTCCATTCCCTCTGAGGGCATTGCAGGGCACATGAATGAGCTTGGTACGACGTGTTCCCCGTGGGGGTACAGGTTGTACCGAGAACGAGTGCGGCCGGCGCGGCGCGCGCCGTACCCTCGGGGCATGGCTGGTAGAGAAGGACCTGTTCCGCCGTTTCCGGAGGGCGCTGATCCGGATGAGTACGACCGGCTGCGGCGCCGCGTGCTCTGGAAGATGCCGAGCGGGCTGTACGTCATCGGCTCGACCGACAAGGGCGAGCGGCGCAACGGGATGATCCTCAACTGGGCCACGCAGGTGTCGTTCGATCCGAAGTGGATCGGCATCGGCGTGGAGCACGAGGCCCTCACGCATCAGCTCATCGAAGCGAGCGGTGTGTTCAGCCTCTGCATGATCGACCGCGAAGACCGGGCGATAGTCCGCAAGTTCACCAAGCCCGTCGAGGTCGACCTCGCCGCGCACACGTTGAACGATTTCCCCTACATCGACGGGCCGGTCACGGGCGCACCCGTGCTCGCGCAATCCGTCGCCTACGTGGAGTGCGAGGTGCGCCAACCGGTAACGGTCGGGAACCACACGCTGTTCCTCGGCGAGATCGTCAACAGTGCGTTCTTGAAGGACGAGGCCACCGAGATCCTCCGCATGGAGGACACCCGAATGAACTACGGCGGCTAGACCGCCCGCCGCTAGCCGAACAGCAGGCGACGGACCGGAGCCGCGGGCGCGGCAACCGCTTTGAAGGCCCGGTGGTATTCGGCGAGCGCGTTGGCGGCGGCGGTGCGGTTCTCGGCGATCGGGGAGCTCTGCTCGCCGTCACGGTGCTGCCAATACCAACGACCGTCCCGCGCGGAGACCTTGCCGATGCTGGTGCCGGCGCCGCCGGTGGAGAGGCGGACCTCGGCGGTGCTGACCGAAAGCGGCAGCACCTGCACCTGTCCGGGCTCCATGGTCGTCATCGTCACCCGCTTTTTCCTCCTCGCCGGCGCCTCCGCTCCGACCGGTCGGGTCGGGGGAAAGCCGCACGTTCTGTCTGCCATTTAGGCTTCGGCCATATGGCAGACACTTCTGCAGCGCAATCCGCGAAGAGTGCGTCTTCCAGTGGCCTTTTTCACAGTTGCCTGACTGCCACGGCCCGGTTTCGGGCGATATCGGCCGCGGCCGCCGACGCGCCGCCCGCCGTAGTCGCTCGGTCAGTCTGACGTTACGCTTCTCGCCAAATCCGGACACGGCGGAAGGGGAGTGCGGTGATCCCGAGCACGATGCAGGACTTCCCGCTGACGATCGGTGCGGTGCTCCGCCACGGCCGGGCCGTCTACGGCGACGCCGAGTGCGTGACGTGGACCGAGTCGGGTCCGCGCCGCGCCACCTACGCAACGGTTGCCGACAACGCGGGCCGCGCCGCGAACGCGCTGGCGCGACTCGGCATTCAACACGGCGACCGCGTCGGCACGTTCATGTGGAACTCGCAGGAGCACATGGAGGTGTATCTCGCGATTCCTTCGATGGGCGCGGTCGTCGCACACACTGAACATCCGCCTGTTTCCCGAGCAGCTCGCGTACGTCATCAATCACGGCGAGGACAAGGTCGTCTTCGTCGACGATTCGCTCGTACCGGTGCTCGCCAAAGTCGTCTCGGAGCTCACGACGGTCGAGTGCTTCGTCGTCGTCGGCGACGGCGAATGCGACGTGTCGCTCCTCGGCACCGACCGCCCGGTCGCTGCGCTACTCCGAACTGCTCGCGGAAGAGTCACCCGAATTCGCCTGGCCCGAGATCGACGAACGGCAAGCCGTCGGCGATGTGTTACACGTCGGGTACCACCGGCAATCCGAAGGGTGTCGTCGTACTCGCACCGTTCGTCGTTCCTGCATTCGTTCGCGGCGACAACGCCCAACGCGTTGAACCTCTCGGAACGCGACCGCGTGCTCGATGATCGTGCCGATGTTCCACGCCAACGCGTGGGGCATTCCGTACGCGGCGTTCCTGTGCGGCGCGTCGCTCGTCATGCCCGGTCGATTCATGCAGGCCGAACCGGTCACGCGCATGGTGAAAGAGGAGCGCGTCACGTTCGCGGGTGCGGTGCCCACGATCTGGGCCGACATCTACCGCTACGGCGAAGAGCACGAGATCGACCTGTCGAGCATTCGTTCGATCATCTGCGGTGGGTCGGCGGTGCCGCGTTCGCTGATGGAGAACTTCGAACGGAAGTACGGCGTGCGGATCATCCAGGCGTGGGGCATGACCGAGACGTCGCCGCTCGCCGCGGTCGCGCATCCGCCGGCCACGGTCGAGCTCGGCTCGCCCGACGAGATGGACTGGCGCGCCCGCACCGGTCGGGTCGTCGGCGGCGTCGAACTGCGGATCGTCGACGACCGCGGACTACGCGCTGCCATGGGACGACGACGCGGTCGGTGAGATCGAGGTGCGCGGTCCGTGGATCACCGGTTCGTACTACCGCGACCCGGCGCCCGAGAAGTTCGACGACGGCTGGTTGCGCACGGGCGACGTCGGCAGCGTCTCCCCCGAGGGCTACATCCAGATCACCGACCGCGCCAAGGACGTCATCAAGTCGGGCGGCGAATGGATCAGCTCCGTCGAGCTCGAAAACATGCTGATGGGTCATCCGGACGTGATCGAGGCGAGCGTCATCGGCGTTCCCGATCCGCGTTGGGACGAGCGTCCGCTCGCGTGCGTCGTGCGCAAGCAGCGCCGACGCGTCGACGCGGCCGTGCTCGCCGACGTACCTCTGCGATCACGTCGCGAAATGGCAGGTGCCCGAGCGGTGGAGCTTCATCGACGAAGTGCCGAAGACGTCGGTCGGTAAGTTCGACAAGAAGGTGCTGCGGGCCCGTCACGAAAAGGGTGAGCTCCTCATTGAACAACTGGATTGAGGAACGGCGGCACGCGGCGAAGCTGGCACGAGTGCCGTACCGAGCGGTGTCGTCGCCGCGCCCGCCGCGACGGTCGTGTTGTTGCGCGACGGCGAGGCCGGCCTCGAGGTGTTGCTCGCCCGCCGCTCGTCGAAGCTCGCGTTCCACGGCGGCGCGTGGGTGTTCCCCGGCGGCCGCATCGATCCCGACGACTACGGCGACGCGCCCGACGATCTCGCGCGCGCGGCGCGCCGAGCTGCCGTGCGCGAGGCGAAGGAAGAAGCCGGGGTCGACGTCGACCCCGACGCGTTGATCCATCTCTCGAACTGGACGACTCCGGAGGGTTCGCCGAAGCGGTTCGCGACGTGGTTCTTCGTGGGCCCGGTCGCGCGGCGGCGACGAGGTCGCCGACGGTTCGGAGATGGACAAGGTGCACTGGTTCACGCCCGAGGAAGCACTGGCCGCGCGCGCCGCCGGCGAGATCGAGCTCGCGCCGCCGCAGTACGTCACGCTGCTCGACCTCCGCGGCGTCGGCGAACGTCGCCGACGCGATGGCCGCGATCGACGCGGCCACACCCGATCGACTACCTGCCGCGCTTCCACTTCATCGAAGGCGGCGGCGCGGTCTGCGTGTATCCCGAACGATGTCGCGTACGACGACCTCGCCCGGCTCGACGCCCCCGGCCCCCGCCACCGTCTGAATGCTCGGGACGAGGGCTGGGAGTACGTCCGAGACTGAGTAGACGACCCCTACTCTTGGCCGTCTACTTGTTGGGCTGGGGCGTGACGCGCAGGTAGGGCTTGATCGCCTTCCAACCCTTCGGGAACTTGGCCTCGGCGTCCTCGTCGGAGACCGCGGCGGCGATGATGACGTCGTCGCCGTCCTTCCAGTTCACCGGCGTGGCCACGCTGTACTTCGCGGTGAGCTGCAGCGAGTCGATGACGCGCAGGATCTCGTCGAAGTTACGGCCCGTCGACGCCGGGTAGGTGATGATCAGCTTCACCTTCTTGTCGGCGCCGATGATGAACACCGACCGCACGGTCATCGTGTCGTTCGCGTTCGGGTGGATCATGTCGTAGAGGTCGGAGACCTTGTGGTCGGCGTCGGAGATGAGCGGGAAGTTCAACTTCGAGCCCTGCGTCTCTTCGATGTCGTCGGCCCAACCCTTGTGGTTGCCGAGCTCGTCGACCGAGAGCCCGAGCACCTTCACGTTGCGCTTGTCGAACTCCGGCTTCAGCCGGGCGACCTCACCGAGCTCGGTCGTGCAGACCGGCGTGAAGTCCTTCGGGTGCGAGAACAACACGCCCCAGCTGTCGCCGAGGTAGTCGTACAAGTTGATCGTGCCTTCGGTGGTCTCGGCCGTGAAGTTCGGGGCTTCGTCGCCCAGGCGCAGCGCCATGTCGTGCCTCTTTCGTCGTACTTCGAGGGGATCGTTCGCTATGGATCTTGTGGGGTTCCAAGGAGCAGGCTACGTCGCCTACCCGTCGGAAAAGCCAGCAGTGCAGTCGGGATTTGCAACCGCGGCGCCGTCGGTAATGTTCCGCGTCCTGTGACCGCACCCGAACCGGGCCGTCGCCGCGCCCTCGCGGGCCGGGTGCGGGGGCTCGCAATCGACATCACGCCGCTGCGCGAGTCGCGCGATTTCCGCCTGCTCTGGGGCGGCGAGCTGATCTCGCAGGTCGGCAGTCAGTTCACGATGGTGGCGCTGCTCTACCAGGTGTTCCAGCTGACGCACTCGTCGTTCGCGGTCGGCCTCATCGGGCTCTGCCAGCTCGTGCCGATGTTGTTGGTCTCGATCGGCTTCGGCCCGCAGATCGACCGGCGCGACCGGCGGCGCATCCTCCTCGTCGCGCAGGCCGGGCTGATGTCGGCTTCCGCGCTGCTGTTCTTCGGCGCGCGTCTCGGCCATCCGCCGCTGGCGCTGGTCTACGGCGCCGCGGCCCTGAGCGCGGCCTTCTTGTCGGTCTCGATGCCGACCCGTTCGGCGATGACGCCCCGCCTGGTGTCGCCCGAACTGCTGCCGCAGGCCGCGGCCCTCAACCAGGTGATGTGGAACGGGGCAGCAGTGATCGGGCCCGCGCTGGGGGGCTGGTCGTGGCGACGTCGGGCGTCACGTGGGCCTACGGCATCGACGTGCTCAGCTACGTGGCCGCCCTCGCGCGCGGCGTTCCTGGTGCATTCGCAGCGTCCGCTCCCCACCGCGGCCGTCGACGAGACGACGTCGGCATGAAGGCAGTGTTCGCCGGACTCCGCTACGTGAAGGGCAGGAGGGTCCTGCAGTCGACGTTCACCGTCGACATCGTCGCGATGGTCTTCGGGATGCCGCGGGTGCTCTTCCCGGTGCTCGCCCACACGCAGTTCCACGGCGGCGCGGGTGTGGTCGGGCTACTGGTCGCGGCGCGCCGCGCTCGGGGCGTTCGTCGGCGCGGTCTCGTCGGGCTGGATCGGCCGGATCCGCCGGCTCGGACTCGCGATCCTCATCTCGGTTGTGGTGTGGGGCGCCGCGATCACGGCGTTCGGGCTGGTCGGAGGCAACCTCGGTCTCGCGCTCGTCTTCCTCGCGATCGTGGGCGCGGCCGACGTGATCTCCGCGGTGTTCCGTAACACCGTGCAACAACTCACCGTCCCCGACGGACTGCGCGGACGGATCTCGTCGACTGAACATCTTCGTCGTCGCGGGCGGACCGCGTCTCGGCGACTTCGAGGGTGGCGCGGTCGCGGCGATCTTTACGCCGACGGTCTCGGTTGTGTCCGGCGGATTGTTGTGCCTCGCGGGCGTCGGAGTGATCGCGGCGAGGGTGCCACAGTTCGCGCGTTGGCGCATCGGCGATCCGCCCTGATTGACCGAGCGGTCCAACCGCGATTGACTGCGGTCGTGGCGGGGTACTCGGGGACGCCCCTTCCCCAAAAGCTCGGCATCAAGCCGGGGGCACGTCTCGCGCTTGGTGCGCGCTCCGGAGGGGTTCGAGCGAGAGCTCAATCCGTTGCCGGAAGGTGTACGACTGCGGACGCAGGCCCGGGGCGCGCAGGATGTCGTGTCTGTTCTTCGCGACGCGTCGCGCGGAACTCGAACGACGCTTCGACGGACTGGCGCGGACGTGTCGCGCCCGCGGGCGGGTTGTGGATCGCGTGGCCGAAGCGACCGCGTGTGTCGCGACCGACCTGCGCGAAGGCATCGTGCGCGAGCTCGGGCTCGCGCACGGTCTCGTCGACAACAAGGTGTGCGCGGTCGACGACACGTGGTCGGGGCTGCGCTTCGTGTTCCGGCTCGCCGACCGGCCGGCGCGCAACGGCAAGTCGCACTAGTTCGCGACTCTCATCGGTCGCTCGCGTCGCGGCTCTGTCAGAGCGGCTTCGCGGGCAGTGGCAGAGCCTCCGCTGTCGCTCGCGTCAGCTCGCGTGCACGAGCGGCATGTCGGCTTCGTACTCGCCGCCCGCCCACCGCACGGTCGCGTCCGGAACGAGCTTGCGGACGAGGCCGAGCGCGGCCCGGTTGTCGGGCAGCATCGTCGCGACGAAGCTGTCGTAACCCCGCTCCGCGGCCAGGGTCCGCGAGCCGCTTGGCCAGGCGTTTGCCCAGGCCCCGGTGCTGCCAGGCGTCCTCGACGGTGATGGCGATCTCGGCCTGGCCGGCGGGGGAGCGGTCGTCGTTGAGGCGGCCGTCGTAGCGGGCGACGGCCACGATCTCGTCGCCGTCGAGGGCCACCAGCGCGTCGCGGCGGGCGTGGTCGACATCGGCCAGGCGCAGCAGCGCGCCGCGCGGCGGGCGCGCGATCGGCGAGAAGAAACGGAAGTGCACACTCGACGGCGACAACCGTCCGAAGAGTCGCGCGAGGCGTTCGGCGTCGGCGATGGTGATCGGCCGAATGGTCAGCTCGGTGTCGTCGATGCGCAGCGTCTCGGTCGTTGTTTCGTTTCCGGTGTTCTTCATCGTGCGCTCCTCAGAACCAGGCATGTCGACTTCGCGTGCGCGTACAACGTGTCCCGCGTCGTCGTAGACGCGCGCTTCGGTTGTGACGACGCGTCCGCCACCGTGGACGACGCGACCTTCGGCGTACACGCGTCCGGTTGAGTGCGTGATCGCGCGGACGAAATTCGTGCTGAGCTCGAGGGTGGTGAAACCCGCGTCGGCGGGCAAGTGTCGAGGACACCGCGCAACCCATCGCGGTGTCGACCAATGTCGACGACGATGCCGCCGTGCATCGTGCCCATCGGGTTCTCGTGGAGCTCGTCGGCGACGATCGAGAAGACCGTGCGGCCCCGCTCGAGCTCGTCGAGCGAGAGTCCGAGCAACGCCGACCGCGGGCGGCGGCGACGCGTCGCCCCGTTTGATCGCCGCGAGTCGTTCGTAGCCGTCGAGGCCGCGGAGCCGGAAGCGCGATCGTCGGGCCGGGTCGGTCCACGTGATCGTGCGCGAGCGCGCTACTCGGCGTCGGTGTCGGTGTCGAGCGAGGTCATCGGCGATTCGCTTCCGTCGGTCCGAAGAGTGGCGACGTGGGCGACCAGGTGGTCGACGACGCGGTCCATGTGCGCGGGGTCGTCGTAGAGACGAGCGAGCATCAGCGCGCCTTCGAGCGACGCGGTGATCGTCGACGCGAGCGCGTACGGGTCGAGGTCGGGCGCGAACGTGCCGTCGGCCTTCCCGTCTTTCACGATGTGGCCGACGAGGCGGTGCCAGAGCGTCATCGACTCCCGGGCCCGGTCGCGCAGCTCGGAGTTGGTGTCGTCGGCCTCGATCGCGGTGTTCATCATCGGGCACCCGCCGTCGACCGCGGGCCGGCGGGCGTTGACGGCAAAGGCCTCGATCATCCGGTTCAGGCGGTCGATGGCGTCGGCGGCACCGTCCTGGGAGCGGGCCAGGCGCTCGGTCACCCGCGCTCATGGCGTAGTCGTAGGCCTCCAGCGCGAGCTGCTCCTTGGAGCCGAAGTGGTTGTAGATCCCACCCTTTTCCAGGCCCGTGGCCCGATGAGGTCGCGCAGGGAGGCGCCCGCGAAGCCCTGGCGGTTGAATACCGGCGCCGCGAGCTCGACGATGCGCTGGCGGGTGCGCTCGCCCTTGGTCTGCTGGTGCGGACCATGTGGCTCCTAGGGATCGAGAAAACCGACCGGTCGGTTATCTCATGCGTCGGGTCTCCTGTCAAGATCGAAACCGACCGGTTGGTCTTGATTTTCGAGCCCGTGGGACCGGTTCGTGGTGTCGAAGGCCGGTACCGTCCGGGAGCATGTGCGGCCGCTACGTCTCGGTGTCCTCGCCCGACGATCCTCGCCGAGCGCTTCCACGTGGAAGAGGTACGGACCGAGGCCGGTCCAGGACCCGGCCGACTACCCGAGCCGAACTACAACGTCACGCCCCGGGCCGAGGTGCCGGTCGTGGCCGAGAGTCAGGGGCAGCGGGTGCTCGACGTGCGTGCGGTGGGGGCTGGTGCCGGCGTGGGCCAAGTCGGTCGCGGTCGGCGACCGGATGATCAACGCCCGGGCCGAGAGCCTCCTGACGAGCAACGCGTACAAGCGTCCCTTCGAGCGCCGGCGGTGCATCGTCCCCGCCGACGGCTTCTACGAATGGCAGACGATCGAAGGCCAGAAGGTGCGCCAGCCCTGGTTCATCCGCCGCCGCGACGGCGAGCCGATCGCGTTCGCAGGTCTCTGGTCGATCTGGCACGACAAGAAGCTCGGCGACGACGCGCCGCGCATCCGCTCGTGCACGATCATCACGACCGAGCCCAACGACCTCATGCGCGAGATCCACGACCGCATGCCGGTGATGTTGGCGGAGTCGGCCTGGGACACCTGGCTCGATCCCGAGAACCACGACGTCGAGGTACTCGGCCAGCTGCTCGTTCCCGTGCCGTCGGAGGAACTGGAAGCGGTGGCCGGTCACCACGCTCGTCAACAAGCCCGTCAACAATGGCCCGGAGTTGATCAAGGCACTCCGCCAACGGGCCCGATGAAGTACCCGCTCGAACCACGACTTCTACGTCGACGCGATCCGTACGAACGGCGGCGCGCTCGCGGCCGCGGCGGGGAAGGCAGGCGTCGACGCGCCCGTGCCGTCGTGCCCGGAGTGGACGGTCGCCGATCTGCTCGGCCACATCGGCCGGTTGCACCGTTGGGTCGCGGCGATCGTGGCCGACCGCGTCGACCGAACGCGGCGCGCACTGGTCGGAGGCCGAACCGCCGCCGCCGGCCGAGCGCGTCGCGTGGTTCGCAGCCGGGGTTCCGCTGCTCGGCGACGCGCTCGCAGCCGCGGGACCCGGCGTCGAAGCTCTGGTCGTGGACCTCCGATCAGACGCAGCGGTTTCTGGGCGCGGCGCCAGGCGCACGAGACCGCGATGCACCGCTTCGACGCGCAGCTCTCCGCGGGCGGCCAACGAGCCGATCGAACGGGTGCTCGCGGTCGACGGCATCGACGAGTTCTTCGACCTGATCCCGTTCTGGCTCGGGCCGAGATCGCCTGCGGGGTAACGGTGAGACGGTGCATCTGCACTGCACCGACGGCGACGGCGAATGGCTCGTCCGCCTTACCGCGGACGGTTTGACGATGACTCGTGAACATGCGCCAAGGCCGACGTCGCCGCGCGCGGAACGGCGTCGGATCTCCTGCTGTTCCTCTACGGCCGCGGCTCGCGTCGACCCGCTCGACGTGTTCGGCGACGCGGCGTTGCTCACGCGTTGGCGCGAGCTCGTCGTCGTGGTGACGATCTACGGCTCGAGCGCGACTGCGGTGCGCAACACGTCGATGACGTGTTCGCGCCGGATGGCGAGCGCTTCGGGCGACAGCGGGTCGATGTCGAGCAGGCCCGTCATGAGCTGGCCGTCGGAGAGGTACGAGAGCACCGCGCCGTAGCCGGTCAGCAGCAGTTGGCGCGCGTCGTAGCGGCGGAGCCGGCCCGCGTCCATCTCGCGTTCGAGGAAGTCGGCGCCGCGGTCGAAGAGCGGGCGCAACAGCACGCGTCAGCTCGTCGCGGAGGATCGGGCCGCCTTCGAGCGCTTCCCAGCGCACGAGGCGCACGAACTCGGGGTGGTCCTCGAAGAACGTGAACGCGGCGCGCAGCATGCGTTCGACTTGCGGCCAGCCCTCGCGCGTTCCTTCGATCGCGTCGTCGACGAGTTGCGTCCAGTCGGCGAACGACGCGAAGAGCACGGCGCGGTAGAGCGCTTCCTTCGAGGGGAAGTGGTGCAGCAGGCTCGGCCGGCGGATACCGACTTCGTCGGCGATATCGTTCAGGCTCGTGCCCGCGAAGCCGTGATCGGCGAAGCGCCGGAGCGCGACCTCGAGAATGACGTTCCTTTCGTCGATCCGGAACCAGCGGGCAGTGCCACTTCGTCATGGCTACCGACACTGTGCCTACCGACCGGTCGGTAGTAGCCTTTCGGGGTGCCGCTTACCAATGTCATCGCCGCAGTCGTCGCCGCATTCATTGTCACCCAGCTCGCGATCTTCACCACGACCGTTTACCTCCACCGCGCCCTTTCCCACCGCGGCGCTGACCATCCAGGGCGGCGCCGCCGTTCCGTTCCGGACCGTCATCTGGATGACCACCGGGATGCGCCCGCGCGAATGGGTTGCGGTGCACCGCAAGCACCACGCCGCGACCGACACACCGGAGGATCCGCACAGCCCGATGCAGGTCGGGTTCTGGCGCGTGCAGCTCGGCAACGTCGGGCTGTACAAGAAGGTCGCCGCCGACAAGGCGAACACCAACAAGTACGCGCGTGATCTGCCGCCCGACCGGCTCGACCGGCTCGCGTTCGACTACTCGCTCCTCGGTCTCGGCGGCGGTACGGCGATCCTCGTCGTGACGATGTGGGCGCTCGGTTTCGGTCTGCTCACCGGCTTGCTCGCCGCCGGCCTGCACGCGGTCTTCTACGTGATGCTTTCCGGCGCGATCAACGCGATCGGGCACACCACGGGCAAGCAGCCGTACGAGAACTCGGCGACGAACCTGCAGGCCCTCGCGTTCATCACCGCGGGCGAAGGACTGCACAACAACCATCACGCCGCGCCCACGTCGGCCCGCTTCGCGTCTGAACAAGGCGGAGATCGATCCCGGTTGGTGGCTGGTCCGCGTGCTCGTGCGTTGCACCTCGCACAGGTGCGCCACGAAGACGTGCACCTGAAGACCGCGGCCTAGTTCGCTTTCTTCGGAACCACCGATGCCGATCGCGTTCGAGGGACCGCCCGACGAACGCACCGGCCTCACGATGTTCCTCGACGAGCAACGGGCCGCGTTGTTGCGCAAGTTCGACGGGCTCACCGACGAACAGGCCGTGGCGCGGCCGACGGTGAGTGAGTTCTGCATGCTGACGCTCGTGAAGCACGTGGCGTTCGTCGAGCGACGCTGGTTCCAACTCGAGGTCGCGCGACGCGACATCGAGGGTCTGTGGCCGCCGCCCGACAATCGCGAGCTCGAGATCGAGCCCGGCGACACCGTCGCGTCGGTGCGTGCGCTCTACGAGGGAATCATCGCCGAAAACCGCGAGATCATCGCGGGCGAGACCGACCTCGATTCACTCTCTGCCAACGGCCTGAACCGGCGCTGGGTGCTGCTCCACCTGATCGAAGAAGTCGCGCGGCACGCGGGCCACGCCGACGTCATCCGCCAAAGCATCGACGGCGCCACCGGCGCGTAGCGTCTAGCGCGGCGAGCGCTCGGATCACAGCTCGCGCGCCAGCGCGCGAATGACATCGTGGAGCTGGTCGGGGCCGCAGAACAGCGCGGGCGCGGGGGTGGTGACACCGTTCTCCATGTAGCGCGCGATGTGCTCCTTGCACTTCTCCGGCGCGCCCCACACGAGCAGGTCGTCGACGACGGAGTCGGGGATCGACTCGGCCGCGGCCTTGCGGTCGCCTTCCTTCCAGAGCCGCCACAGGTCCTTCAGCTCGTCGCCCCGGCCGAGCCACTCGTGGAACGCGGCGTAGACGGGCACGGTGAGGTACGACGCGATCGCGCGCTTGCCGACCGAGCGGGCCAGGCCCGCGTCGTCGACGGGCAGCACGAAGATGCGCGCCGCGATCTCCTTGTCCGCGCCGACGTGCGGCGCGACCGTCTTCACGTCGTCGGCCGACAGCCAGTTGATGATCGCGCCGTCGCCTTCGCGGCCCGCGAGCCGCAGCATGCCCTCGCGCAGCGCGGCGACGAGGATCGGCGGCTGCTCCGGCACGGTGATGCCGAGCCGGAAGCCCCGCACGCTGAACGTCTCGTACTCCTCGGTCGACCTTCTCGCCGGTCAGCGCGGTGCGCAGGAAGCGGATCGTGTCGCGCACGCGTTGGTACGGCTTGTCGAACTGGAGTCCGTTCCAGCGCTCGACGATCACGTTCGGACGACGTACCGAGCCCGAGCGCGAACTGCCCGGGCGCGGCCTGGCACATCGACGCGACCGTCGACGCGAGCGTGTGCGCGCCGCGCGTGTACGCGGGCACGATCGCCGTGCCGAGCCGCAGCTCCGGCGCCCACTGCGCGGCGACCGCGAGCGGGATGAACGCGTCGTAGCCGCCGGACTCCGCCGACCAGAGATCGGTGTACCCGAGGTCGACGAGCTCGCGCACGAGGTCGCGCTGCGCGAGCAGCGGCATGCCGTCGAACGGGAACGTGATGCCGTAACGCTGCGGGATAGTCATGCCGTCATCCTGCCACCCCTCGAACTGTCGCGAGTCAGGTGCGTAGATCGCACGCCAACTCACGACAGTTCGGGTTTTGCGGCGGGGTCGGGGTCGTCGCGCCAGGCGCGGACGATCGTCGACTGGCTCGCGGTGCCGAGCAGCGTGCCGTCTTCGGCCCAGAGGTGCACGAGGCCGTGGCCGAAGCCGTCGGCGACGGCGTGGACGCGGACGTCGGCGAGGACCCACTCGGTCGGGACGCGGTGCGCGACGCGCAGCGTGTTGTCGAGGCTGTTGCCGCCCGCGCGTTTGCCGAGCGCCTGGCCGATGCCGAACGGCACGAAGTCGCCGATGATCGCGAGCGCGGCCGCCGACATCTCGAGCAGCTCGGGCAGTCGGATCCACAGCGCGGCGTTCCCCGATCCCGGCGGGCCCGGGAAACTCCCACGGCGCGCGCCCGCTCGCGAGCTTGGCGTCGAGGCGGCTGCTGATCGTGCCCTCGTGCCGGTCCATCATCGGGCGGGGCGGGCAGTCGTCGGCGGCCGGGACGTCGGGCAGCACCGCCCACTGACCTTCGAAGCGGGAGCGGCCGGTGGCCGAGCGCGCCGAGCACCGTGAGGATCTCGTTGTCGCCGACGCGCGCGATCGACGCGGGCCTGGGAGATCTGGTGGCCGCGCACGACCTCGGTGACGTCGAGCTCGAGCACCGCGGGCGGGCGCGCGAACGAGAGGTACTGCGCGGTGGCCCAGATGCACGGCCGGCCGGTGAGCTCCTCCATCACCTCGATCGCACGCGCCGAGCCCGCAGCCACCGAACAACGCGCCCGTGCCCGACGTCAGCTCGCGCACGACCTCCATGCGTCCAGCGTGGGCTTCCGCCCGCGACCGGCTTCGAGACCGAAGAAGGTGCGCGCGTCCATCAGCCGGACTTCATCGGCGCGGGCGTTGCGCTCGACGAGACCGGCGTGCATCGTCAGCTTCATGCCGGTCAGTGTGCGTTCGGTGTGCTGCATGCGCCACGCCAACATGCGCTGCGCGTACTCCAGCACCGTCGCCGCGTACTCGGGGTCGGCGGCGCACGTTGCGGACCTGCGCGGGATCGGCGTCGATGTCGAAGAAGATCGACGGCAGCGCCGGGAAGCCCGGAGAACTGCACGTACTTCCCGTGCGCGTCGCGCAGCACCGCGAGCGCGCATTCTTCCAGCGTGATCCCGAACACTTCTTCGATCAACGCGCTGTCGGGGTCGCGGAAGTCGAACTCGAAGTGCGTGTCGGGCCGCCAGTCGTCGGGAACCGAACCGTGCAACCACGGCGTGAGCGCGCGGCCGTCGCACTGCAGCGGAACGTCGGTGTCGAGCAGCTCGCAGATCGTCGGCAGCACGTCGACGTGCTCGGTGAACGCGTCGACCACCGCATCGCCGACGACGCCCGGGACCGCGCACGATCAACGGCACGTTGTACGACTGGTCGAACCACCCGAGCTTGTGCAGCATGTAGTGGTCGCCGAGGTTCTCGCCGTGATCGCTGGTGAAGATCACGAGCGTGCGCTCGGCCTGGCCGGTCGCGTCGAGCCAGTCGAGCAGCCGGCCGATGTGGTCGTCGACCTCGGCGATCATCCCGTAGTACGTGGCCTGCAGCTCGCGCTGTTCCTGATCGTCGTCGGGCGACTTGAGGAACGGGTGGTCGATCATCACGCCGAGCAGCGGATGCTGCGCGCCCTCGGCCGCCCGGGACTCGGCGCGCACCGGCGCGGGCACCGACGCGGGATCGAACATCGTGTCGTAGGGCGCGGGCGCGAGGAACGGCGGGTGCGGCCGCAGAGAACGAGATGTGCGCGAACCACGCCGCCGAGTCGCTGGCGCGCCGACGCGTCGGCCCACTCGATGAAGCGGTCGGTGAGGAAGCGTCGTCTGCGAATGCGCGGCGTCGTACTGCGTCCGCCACTCCCGAACCGGCGGCGCGGCTGGTCGACGAACGTGCGCCAGTCGTCGGGCACGTCGACGCCGTCGCTCGCGCATCCATTCGAGCCACGCCAACGGCTCGCCCTCGGGCAGGTGGCACACCGGATCGAAGCCGGGGAGCACGCCCTCGTACGCGCGACAGCCGCGGGTCGCCGGCGGGCACCGTGCGGGGGTCGATGCTCGTGTCGGTGTAGCCGAACAGCGCCGGCTCGTAGCCCGAGCCGGCGCGCCACCAGGGCGACGTTGTCGTGGCGGGCGTCGAGCGGCGTGCCGTTCAGCACCGACCGGTTGTTCATCTGGTACATGCCCGTGTAGAGGGCGGCCCGGCTCGGTCCGCAGGGCGCGGCCTGGGCGAAATGACGCCGGAACGAGACCCCGCCCGCGGCCAGCCGGTCGAGGTTCGGGGTGCGCACGACCGGGTGCGCGGCCGCGCCGAGGCAGTCGCCGCGCCACTGGTCGGCGGTGATGAACAGGACGTTTGTCTCGGGAGCCATGGAATACCGCCGGAAAACCGACCGCGGGAATCGGGAATCATCTCTCCGTCGTTACACCCGGCACTATGTCAGACACCAAGACTCAACTCCTGCCCCTGTTGCCCCTCACTCAAGGCGTCGTGCTGCCGCAGATGGTGGTCACGATCGCGCTCGAGACGGACGAGGCGAAGCGGGCGGGCGCGGCGGCCGCCGATGCCGGCGACCGGATCGTGCTCGTCCCGCGGGTCGACGGCCGGTTCGCGCGCGTCGGGACGATCGCCAGCCATCGAAAGTGCCGGCGACCTTCCCAACGGAACCCGGGCCCTCGTCATCCGCGGCGTCAGCCGCGGCCGCGTCGGCACCGGCGAGCTCGGCGCGCACGGTGCGCTGCACGTGCAGGTCGAGGAGCTCGACGAGCGCCGCGCCACGCCCCGGGCCCGGGAGCTCGCCGCGTGAATACCGCGCGGTGGTCGAGACGATCCTCGAGCACCGTGGTGCCCGCCGGATCGCCGACGTGCTGGCCGGGGTCGACGACCCGGGTCAGCTGGCCGACACCGCGGCGTACTCGCCCGATCTCACGATGGACCAGCGCGTCGAGCTGCTGGAGACCGTCGACGTCGAAGCGCGCCTCGAGCTCGTGCTTGGGCTGGATGCGCGAGACGCTCGCCGACCTCGAGCTGAAGGACAAGATCCGCACCAACGTCACCGACGGCCTCGACAAGCAGCAGCGCGAGCTGTTGCTGCGCCGCCAGCTGGACGAGATCCGCAAGGAGCTCGGCGAGGGCGACGACGACATCGTCGCGGAGTACCGCGCCAAGCTCGCCGAGAAGGATCTGCCCGACGCCGTGCTGCGTCGCGGTCGACAAGGAGCTCGACCGGCTGGAGCGCATGGGCGAGCAGAATCCCGAGCAGGCGTGGGTGCGCAACTGGCTCGACGCGGTCGTCGAACTGCCGTGGGGCGAGTTCGCGACCGAGAGCAACGACATCCCGCGGTGCGCGTGAGGTCTGGACGCCGACCACGAAGGCCTCGGCCGACGTGAAGGATCGCATCCTCGAGTTCCTGGCGGTGCGCGTGCTGCGCCGCGAGCGCGGGCTCGGTGCCGAGAGCGGTCGTGGTTCCGGTGCGATCCTCGCGCTGGTCGGTCCTCCCGGCGTCGGCAAGACGTCGCTGGGTGAGTCGGTCGCGCGCGCACTGGGTCGTCCGTTCGTGCGCGTCGCCGTCGGCGGCGTGCGCGACGAGGCCGAGATCCGCGGTCACCGTCGTACCTACGTGGGTTCGCGTCCCGGTCGCATCGTCCGGGCGCTGACCGAAGCGAAGGCGATGAACCCCGTCGTGCTGATCGACGAGATCGACAAGTTGCAGGCCGGTGGTTGGTCGGGCGATCCCGCCGAGCGCGTTGCTCGAGGTGCTCGACCCGGCGCAGAACCACACGTTCCGCGACCACTTCCTGGAGCTCGATCTCGATCTGTCCGACGTGTTGTTCCTCGCGACCGCGAACCAGCTCGACACGATCCCCGGACCGTTGCTCGACCGCATGGAGATCGTCACGCTCGACGGTTACACCGAGGACGAGAAGGTCGCCATCGCCAAGCACCACCTGTTCCCGCGCCAGCGTTCGAAGGCCGGGTTGCGTGAAGACGAGCTCGACATCACCGATGCCGCGTTCCACGCACTCGTCGACGGATGGACGCGTGAGGCCGGTGTGCGCGGGCTCGAGCGGCAGATCGGCAAGATCGCGCGCAAGACCGTGCGCAAGATCGCCGGTAACGAGGCCACGGCGATCGTGGTCGACGAGCCCGACCTGAAGGAGTACGTGGGCCGGGCCACGCTTCCGTCACGACGACGCGGAGCGGGCGGCGATCCCCGGACTCGCAACGGGTCTGGCCGTGACCGGCGCCGGTGGCGACGTGCTGACGATCGAGGTGACCGCCATGGACGGCGAGCCCGGTCTGCAAGTGACCGGTCAGCTCGGTGACGTCATGTCGGAGTCGGCGCAGATCGCGCTGTCGTTCGTGCGTGCGAACGCGAACGAGCTCGGCGTGTTGCCGGGTGCGTTCGAGCACCGCAAGTTCCACCTGCACGTTCCCTCGGGCGCGATCCCGAAGGACGGCCCGTCGGCCGGCATCACGATGACCACGGCGCTCGCGTCGCTGGTCACCGGCCGTCCGGTGAAGCCGAACGTCGGGATGACCGGCGAGGTCACGTTGCAGGGACGGGTGTTGCCGATCGGTGGCCTGAAGCAGAAGTTGCTGGCGGCGCACCGGGCCGGGCTCACCGACGTCGTGATCCCGATCGACAACGAGCCCGATCTCGACGACGTGCCCGAGCAGGTGCGCGAGCTGCTGAACGTGCACCCGGTGCGGGACGTGCGTGAGGTCCTCGCGATCGCCCTGTCGTAATGACCGTGAGCAATCCCCGAGCCGCGCACGGGGCGGTGGCTTTAAGCTCCCGCATCGTGCGGGCGAGGGCGGTCTCCAGCGGACGGGTACGTGAACGCGCCGACCCGCACGCTCTACGTCGGGCTCGACGCGCTCGACCTCGACATCGCGCAAGGCTTCGTGGCCGAGGGTGCGCTGCCGACGCTCGCGCGGTTGCTCGACGACGACGGCGATCGCAGGCGACGATCGGCCCGCTCGGTTACGTCGTCGGCGGTAACTGGGTCACGATCGTACACCGGCACCTCTCCGTCGCGCCACCAGTTCCTCTGTTCCGGACAGGTGCGGGGCGGCACGTACGACCCGGTCTGGATCGGCCCGTACGGCGGCGACGGCGAAAGCCCGAGCCCGTGTGGCAATGGGTGTCGGATGCGGGCGGCCGGGTTGCGGTGCTCGACGCGCCGCACGCGGGTCTGGGCCGCGACCTGAACGGTGTGCAACTGGTCGGAGTGGGGCATGCCACGATCGGCATGGGCCGACGCGTTCGTCGCCGGAGTCGTTCCTCGCGGAGCGTGAACGAGCAAGTACGGCGAGCATCCGCTCGGCTGTCGGACGTCGCGCCGTTCCCGCACCACGCGCCGTGCGACATCTCGCATCGCGCGGGCGAGCACCGGACGGTCGCGCGAGAACCAGGCGATGCTCGACGACATGCTCGAGGGCGTGCGCCGCAAGGCGCGCACTGTCGCGCGACCTTGCTCGACCGCGGCGACTGGGACCTCTTCTTCACGGTCTTCGGTGAGTCGCACTGTGGCGGCCACCAGTTCTGGAAGGTGCACGACGAGACGCACCCGTGGCACGACGCGGACGAGCGGCGTCGCGCTCGGCGGCGATCCCGTTCGCACCATCTACTCCGCGGTCGACGCCGAGCTGGGCGACTTGCTCGAGCACGTGGGCGACGACACGACGGTGTACGTGCATCTCTCGCACGGCATGCGGTCGCACTACGACGGAACGTGCATCCTCGACCCGGTCTTGTGGCGGCTCGACGAGTACGCGTCGGGGCACGACCAGCGGGGCGCGTCTCACGCGCCGTCGACGTCGCGACGAACGCGGTGCCGCGCGCGGCGCGCCGACAGGCGCTCACCGCGCTGCTCGACCTCGCGCCGGCGCATTGCTTCCAGGAGTGGTCCGATCGGAACCGACGGTCGCGCCGTCGACCTGCCGGAGTGGGTCGGCGAGCGCCGATGGTGGATGCAGCCCAACGATTCGGTCTACGGATCGGTGCGCTGAACCTCGACGGGCGCGAACCCAACGGCAAGATCCGGTCCGGCCACAAGCGCGATGTCGTGGAGTGGCTCGCGGAGCGCCTGCTCGAGTTGGTCAACGTCGACAGCGGTGAACCGGCGGTCGCGGCGGTGCACTTCACCGACGACCACTACGAACGCCGTGACGGAGATCCGCTCGGCGATCTGCTCGTCGAATGGAATCGCAACGCGCCCATCGACACCGTCTGGTCGCCCGCGACCGGAGTGGTCACCGCGCCCTATCTCCAATGGCGGACCGGCGACCACCATCGCGAAGGCCTGCTGCTCGCGTCGGGACCCGGCATCGAGGCGCGGGCGGCGACCGGGCGCGATCTCGATCATGGATGTCGCGCCGACGCTGGCCGCGTCGCTCGGTGTGGAGTCGCCGGAGATCGACGGCATCGCCCGCGCCGATCTGCTGCCGACCGGCACGTCGCGTGACCGCGGTGCGGCCGTCGACCGCAATGTCCGGGCCACTGCTGAGCGACACTCCGTTGCGGCCCTCGGGTCTTCGCCCGTACTCGCGGCGGGCCTTCGACGTTCCGCCCGAGGTCTGGAACGCAGAAGTATTCGATCGGTCTGTCCCGCGCCTTGCACGGCCAATACGTGTCGACCGTCGACCTCCGCCACGACGTCGGCGCGCTCGCCGGCCGCGTTGGCGACATCGAGCGCCTGGCCGCCATCACCGAGGTGACGGCGTGGTTACGGCACGTCGACGTGCCCGGAGGGACTCCTCGTATCCGTCGTGCTCCCCACGCGCAATCGCCAGGATCTCGTCGAGCGGGCGGTCGAGTCGGTCCGCAAACAGACGTACGAGAACTGGGAGCTCCTGATCGTCGACGACGCCTCCGACGACGACACGTGGGCCCGGTTGCAGAAGCTCGGTGCAAACGACCCGCGCATCCGTGCGTTCCGCCTCGATGAACAGCTCGGCTCGTCGGCGGCGCGCAACCACGCGCTCGACGCCGCGCGGGGCGACGTGATCGTCTATCTTGACGACGACAACCGTTTCGATCCCGACTGGATGCGCGCGGTGGCGTGGGCGTTCACGGAGTATCCCGACACGCGTGTGGCGTATGGCGCCCGCGTCGTCGACGACGACATCCGTCATCAAGGACTCCCGGGCCGCTCGATGCCGATCGTGCAGTTCCTGGCGTGGGATCGCGCGGCGATGTTGGAATCGAACCGCGTCGACCAGAACGTGATCGCGCACCGGCCGTCGGCGGCGCGACTCGACGAGAACAGCGACCAGTTCACCGACTGGGACCTCATGCTCCAACTCACCGCCGACTGCGAGCCGCTCGAGCTCCCTGCGATCGCGGTGCACTACTACAGCGATCTGCCCGACCGTGTCACAGCCGTGGCGCGGGGCGCGGGAGTGGAAGCCGAGCTTGCGGCGCGCGTGCGCGAACGGGATCGCGCCCGGCGAGGCGAGGCGTGAGCAAGCGCGTGCTGTGCACATCGGCACACGGCGGGCACATGGATCTGTTCGACGTCACCGGACCCGCGCTCGAACGGTACGCGACCACGCACGGGTACGAGCTCGTTGTGTTGCACGAGCGGTTGTCGCGCGGCCGGCCCGCGGCCTGGGACAAGGTCGTGCTGTTGCACTCGCTGGTCGCGAAGAACGATCTCGTCGTGTGGGTCGACTGCGATGCACTCGTGCTCGATCACGCCCCCGACATCGCCGACGAGCTCGTAGCCGACCGGTTCCTGCACCTTGTGGAGCATCGCAGCGAACACGGTCGCGTCCCGAACACGGGCGTGCTCGCGCTGCGCGGTGGGGCCCGTTCGCAACGCTTCCTCGACGACGTCTGGTCGATGCGCCGCTTCGTCAACGATCGCTGGTGGGAGAACGCGGCGGTGAACCACAAGCTCGGCTACCGGAAGCTGCAAGGAGTGCGCCCGGTGGTCCCGTCGCGCTGGCGGGCGCGGGTCGGCTTCCTCGATCGCGCGTGGAACAGCATCCCCGACGACCCGTCGCCCGCCCCGTTCGTCGTCCACTTTCCCGGCGTTCCGCTGGCCGAGCGCCTGCACCAGCTTCGCCGGCACGCGGCACCGGTCTGATCGGAGCTGAAGTGCCCGGTCTGTTGGAGGACAAGGTCGCGATCGTCACCGGTGGGGGCGGCGGGATCGGGCGCGGAATCGTCGAACGCTTCGTCGGCCGAAGGCGCCTTGGTGCTTTTTGCGGAGATCGACGCGGACCGCGCCCGTGACACGCAGGTCGCGGTCGGGGAGCGCGTCGCGGGAGTCGTGTGCGACGTGCGGGAGACGGGGACGGCCGAGGCGCTGGTCACCGCGGCGCGCGACAACTTCGGGCGAGTCGACATTCTGGTCAACAACGTCGGCCACTTCGGCGGCCGGCGCGCCGCGTTCCACGAGCAGACCGACGCGGAGTGGGACGACGCTCTACCAGGTCAACCTCGCGCACGTCTTCGCGTGCTCGCGGGCCGTGCTCCCCGTGCTCGTCGAGCAGGGAGACGGAGGCAGCATCGTCAACGTCTCCACCATCGAGGCGTTCCGCGCGATCCCGACGCGGGCTGTGTACTCCGCGTTCAAAGCCGCGATCACCGGATTCACGCGTTCGCTCGCGGTCGAGTACGCGTACGACGGGGTGCGCGTGAACGCGATCGCGCCCGATGTCACCGAGACCCCACAGGTGCCGTATTCGAAGTGGGTCGGGCCCGACGAACAGCACCTGATTCCCACGTGGGTGCCGCTCGGTCGGTTCGGTGGGCCGAGCGACATCGCGGGCGTTGCCGTGTTCCTCGCGTCCGAACTGTCGGGGTTCGTGACCGGTACGACCGTGCACGTCGACGGCGGTACGTTCGCGGCGGGCGGATGGTTTCCGACGGAGGAGGGTGGGTGGACCAACCGGCCGCGCCGACCTTGACACCGCTCGCGCTCGGCCCCGACCCGGCGCCGACCGTCGTTGTCGCGCGAGTCGTTTCCGCGCCGGGTGTGGCGCAGCTACGTGACCGACGTCCGCGCCGATGCCGACGCGCACGCCTCGACGACACCGGCGACCGATCGGAAGATGGTCATCGTCTTCGTCACGGCCGCGCTCGCGCTCACGTGCGGAAACTTCCTCTCCGACGGCGGTCACCCGCAATGGTTGGAGCGGATCCTGCGCACCGTCGGGCTCAGCGGACTGGCGACGCGGCTTGAACGACGCCATGCTCGTGTCGACGCACCGCGACTTCAATCAGCTCGCGTTCTGGGCCGTCGTCGTGATCTCTTTCTACGTCATGGCCCGGGGTGTTCGTCATCAAGGTGGTGTTCCGCGAGCATCTCCGCGACTACGGAGTCCGCGTCACCGGCATGCTGTCGCACGTTCGTGTCTACGCGGCGGTGTACGCGATCGCCGCGCCGCTGATCATTGCCGCGTCGTTCGTGCCGTCGTTCCAGGATCGCTACCCGTTCTTCCACCCCGCCGCCGAACCATTCGCTCTGGCCGTACATGTACGTGTGGTGGGCGCTCTACTTCCTGCAGTTCTGCGCGCTCGAGTTCTTCTTCCGCGGCTTCCTGCTCCACGGCATCGCGCCGCGCCTCGGTTGGGCCTCGATCTTCGCGATGGCGCTGCCGTACAACATGCTCCACTACGGCAAGCCGATGCCCGAGGCGCTGGCCGCGATCGTCGGCGGCATCGCGCTCGGGCAGTCTGAGCCTGAAGACGAAGTCGATCTGGTGGGGCGCGGCGATGCACATATCGATCGCGATCACGATGGACATCTGCGCGCTCTCGCACGCCGGCCGAGTCTTCGGCTGACGCCGCACCCAAGATCCCGCCAAGTGGGCACGCTCACGTACCGCAGCGGTACGTAAGCGTGCCCACTGTTGGCGAGGGGGCGGGGTTAGTTCAGCGTTACGGGTAGCGCGGCGAGGCCGCGTAACACGATGCGGCCGTTGTACTCGAGGTCGTCGGTCGCGAGCTCGACGTTCGGGAAGCGGCGGACGAGGGTGGTGATCGCGACTTGGGCTTCGAGGCGGGCGAGGTGCGCGCCGAGGCACGAGTGGAAGCCGCCGCCGAACGACATGTGATCGCGCGCGTCGGCGCGGCGCAGGTCGAGCACATCGGCGGTCGGGCCCCACTTGGCCGGGTCGCGGTTGGCCGAACCGAGGCACGTCATGAGGATCGATGCCCGGCTCGATCGTCCGGTCGCCGATCTCGTACGGCGCCAGCGTGATGCGGCGCGACATCTGCACCGGAGAGTCGTAGCGCAACAGCTCGTCGACGAACGTTGCGTCGACGGTTGTCTCGTTCGCGCAGCAGCTCGAGCTGGTCGCGGTTGCGCAGGAGCGCGAGCGTCCCGTTGCCGATGAGGTTGACCGTCGTCTCGTGGCCGGCGACGTACAGCAGCAGCACCTGCTCGATCAGCTCGATCTCGCTCAGCCGATCGCCTTCGTCCTCGGCCGCGACGAGCGCGGTGAGCAGGTCGTCGCTCGGGTTCTCGCGCTTCCACGCGATGACCTCGTTGAGGTACGCGTGGATGTCGTCGATCGCTTCGAACGCGGCGAGCGTCTCTTCGCGCGTGAGGATCGGGTCGAACGTCTTCACGACCGCGCCCGACCACTCGCGCAGCTGCGAGCGGTCGCGGCCCTCGGGGATCCCGAGCATCTCGGAGATCACGACGAACGGCAGCGGGAACGCGAGGCCGGCGATGAGGTCGACTTCGGTCCGCCGACGACGACGCGAGCGTCGAGGTGCTCGTCGACGAGTTGCTGCACGCGCGGTCGGAGCTCTTCGATCGTGCGCGGGCGTGAACACCTTGGATACGAGCCGGCGGAGCCGGTGATGGTCCGGCGGGTCGAGGTTGAGCATCGTTGTGCGTGCCGCCGTCGCTGCGTTCCTCGAGCATCGCCGCGATGTCGGGGTCGAGCGGCCTCGACCGCGAGCGGCGTCATGTGCCGTCCTCGACGCTGAGGCTCGGGTCGCGCAGCACTCGGTGCACGTCGTCGTAGCGGAACAGGGCGAACGCCCCGATCGGGCTCAGGTGCACCGGGTCCTGCTCCCGCACCAGGCGGTACTGCGCGTAGGGGTCGTCGAAGAAGCCGGGCTCGAACGGGTTGAGCATCACCGGCAGGTAGCCGGTATCGGGCGTTTCGCTCGTCGTCACGCCCGGACCGTACGCCCTCGTTCGGCCGCCGCCGACGTGACATCCGTCACAAACTTCCGGATCACTTGTCCGAGAATAGTTGCAGGACCCTGCAACTAATGTCACACTCTGCCGCGTGACGATCGCTCGACGGTCGGGTGACGCGGGGCGCACGCAACCGCGAGGCGATCATCGACGCGCTGCATCGCCTGCTACGAGGCGGGCGAGCTCGCGCCCGAGCGTGCCCGAGGTCGCGGCCCGGGCCGGCGTGTCGGTGCGTTCGGTGCACAACCACTTCGCCGACGTCGAGGCGCTGCGCGGCGAGGTCGCGCAGCGGCAGTGGCAGCGGTACGCGCCGCTGATCGGCCGGCGACGACCGTCGAGGAGCTCGTCGACCAGCGGGCCGACGTGTACGAGGCGATCGCGCCGGTGCGCCGCGGCTGCGCTGCTCGACGGTGCACGACTCGCCGACGATCGCCCGCAATCTCGCGCGCGCCGACGAATTGCTGCGGCGGCAGCTCGAAGAGACTCTTCCCCGGGCTCGCCCGGACAAGCTCGACGCGGTCGAGCTCGTCACGAGCTGGGACGCCTGGAACCGACTGCGCACCGCGCAGGGCTGCAGCGCCGAGCGCGCCCGACGCCGTGATGCTCGATGCCATTCGCCAACTGACGCAAGGGGAACTCGGATGAGCGGGATCCGGCCCAACAAGGAACAGTTCATCGAGCTCATGAACGCGCCCGACGAGGGCCCGGTCGTGATGCTCAACCTGTTGAAGTTCAAGGCGCGCGAAGGCGCCGTCGGAATACAACAAGTACGGCGGCTCCGCGGTGCAGATGGTCGAGGCGCGGGGCGGCAAGGTGCTGTGGATGGGCAAGGTCGACCAGACGCTGATCGGCGATCTCGACGCCAACGACTGGGACGCGATCGCGCTCGTGCAGTACCCGAGCCGCAAGGCGTTCATCGAGATGACGACGTCGAAGGAGTACGACGCCGCGCACGAGCACCGTGAGTCGGGCCTGGAGCGCACGGTGTTGCTGGCCTGCACTCCGCGGGGCGGTGCCATCTGATGGGCCGCAAGATCCTCTTCATCACCACCGACCAGCAGCGCTACGACTCGCTCGGTTGCAACGGCGGCACGATCGCGCGCACGCCGGTCGTCGACGCGCTCGCACGCGACGGCGTCAACTACCGGCGCGCGTACAACCAGAACACGGTGTGCATGCCCGCGCGTTCGACGATGCTCACCGGTCAGTACGTGCGCACGCACGGTGTTGTCGCCAACGGCGTTCCGCTGCCGGTCGACGCGCCGAGCGTCGCCGCGTACCTGCACGACACGGCCGGCTATCGCACCGCGTTGTTCGGCAAGGCGCACTTCGAACCCGGCTTCGACCTGCGGCTCGAGTGGCCGGAGAACCGCATGGCGCACGAAGGGCGAGACCGGTCCGTACCGCGGCTTCGATCACGCCGAGCTCGCGGTGCACGTACCCGCGTTCGGCGATCGTCCGTTGCAGCACTACGGCCACTGGCTGGTCGACACGCACGGCCTCGAGGCGACGAAGGGATTCTCACCGTTGCTCGCCGCGCAACCGGGTGGCGACACCGGCGCGCCCGAGACGCGCATCAACCCGATCCCCGCGAGTGGTACCACACCGACTGGGTCGCCGATCGCACGATCGCCTACCTCGACTCGCTGCCCGCCGACGCCGACTGGTTCGTGTGGATGTCGTTCCCCGATCCGCACCATCCGTGGGATCCGCCCGCGAGCGAGCAGCACCGGTGCAACTGGCGCGACCTCGACCTTCCGCCGGGTCATCCGGGCAGCAACGACGAGATCGAGCGCGTCCTCGCGCAGAAGCCCGCGCACTGGTTGGCGCTCTGGGAAGGCTCGTTCGTCAACGCCGAAGGCGGTCCCGGGAGCTACCGGCCGCAGAGCGCTCACGCGACGACAACATCCGCGAGATCAACGCGATGACGCACATCATGAACGAGCTCATCGACGAGGCGTGCGGCCGCGTGCTGCGCCGGGTCGAGGCGCGCGGCTGGGACGCCGACACCGACGTGTTCTTCACGACCGATCACGGCGAGCTGCAGGGCGACTACGGGCTGATCTTCAAGGGGCCGTTCCACACCGACGCGCTGATGCGATTGCCGATGGTGTGGCGTCCGGCGCCGTCGGCCGGCGTCGCGGGCGGCAAGGAGATCACCGAGCCCGTCGGCCAACTCGACCTCGCGCCGACGTTCTGTGAGATCGCGGGCGTCGCCGCGGCCGGAGTGGATGCAGGGCGCGCCGCTGCCGACCGCGCCGGGCTCGGGACGCGAACGCGTGCTGTGCGAGTGGGACTCGCAGTTCCCCGGCTACGGCATGCACATGCGTTCGATCTACCGCGACGGCTGGCTGTGCACCGCGTACGAGCCGTCGACGGTCGGCGAGCCGAACGGGCTCGAGGAGTTCTTCGCCGCGTCCGGCATGTTCGGCGGCGGCATCGGTCCGATCAGCTCGGTTGCGTACGACGGCACCGAGGGCGAGCTGTACAACGTCGAGAACGATCCGCACCAGTGGGAGAACCGCTGGGACGATCCCGCGTACAAGGCGCTGCGGGAAGACCTCGTCGCCGACCTCTACGACAGCTTGCCGAGCGAGCGCAACGTGTTGAAGGTCGAACGCCCGGCGTAGACGCGCGTCGCAGATCAGGCGGGAGATCAGAGACGCGCGGGTCGGGGAGCTCGTCGACGGCCGCGACGCGGATGCGGCCGGGACCCTGCGCCTTGGCCTCGTACATCGCCTGGTCGGCGCGGCGCAGGATCTGCTCGGCCGATTCGCGCGGCGTACCGGTTGCGATCCCGACGCTCGCGCTGAGCGGGAACTGGGTGAGGATCGACCCGACCTGCACGATCCCGTCGATGATGCGCTGTCGCGACGACCTGCGCGGCGTCGAGGTCGGAGCCCTGCATGATCGCGAGGAACTCGTCGCCGCCGAGGCGCCCGACCGTCACGCCCGTGCGCACGACCGACGCGATGCGTGAGCCGACGTCGCGGAGCACACGGTCGCCTTGTTCGTGGCCGAGCGAGTCGTTCACTTCCTTGAAGCCGTCGAGGTCGATGAACAACACCGTCACGTCGACGCGGTCGCGCTGACCGAGCTGTCTCGGTGAGGGCGGCGCGGTTCGGGAGGCCGGTGAGCTCGTCGACGTTCGCGCGGTGTTGCAGCTGCGCCTCGAGGGCGCGCTGCTCGGTCACGTCGCGGAGGTTGAGGACCAGCGACTTGTCGTGAGCGCAAGGTGAGGCGGGCGTACACCTGGCGTTGACCGCGTAGCTCGTTCGTGAGGCGCCACTCGCAACTGACGTAGTCGGAGAGCGTCAGCGTCTCGTGCGCGCTCGCGATGTCGGCGGCCGCGTCGCGGCCGAGTACGTCGCTGATGTGCCGACCGATGCACGCGGCGGCGCGTGCAGCCGACCATCGACTCGATCCCCGGGCTGACGTATTCGATCTCCAGGTCTTCGCTGACCAGCGCGATCACGTCGGCCGCGTGTTGTACGAGGTCGCGGAAGTAGGAGCGGCCCTCTTCGATGCGGACGGCGGCGTCCTCGGCGGTCTTCGACGACGAGCCGAGCGTGCGGGCGATCAGCGACGAGGCAACAGGTTGTCGCGCCGGCGATCGCGTGCGAAGTCGACGCGCGCATGATCGACGGCGCGATTCCGACCTTCGACCGCGACCTCACCGCAGAACACGGCGAGCAGGCTCCACGCGAGCCCCGGCCGCCAGGCGCGCGATCCGTGCACGCGCATCGCGTCGGCGATCGCGATCGCGTACGCGATGACGAGCAGCGATCCCCATCCGGTCGCGTAGATGACCCACGCGGTGCTGATCGCGGCGACCGCGGCGCGGAGTTGCAGCCCGGCCGTCGGCGAGAGTCGGCCTTCGACGGCGATGACCGAGGCGTTGGCCAGGCTGCACGACGACAGCAGCGCGATGAGCAGCCACAGTGGCGTCTGCGCGATTAGGTGTGCGTGCTGCAGCCACGGGATCGCGACGATCGGCGGCCGGTCCGGACGCAAAGACGAGGACCGATGCCCCGATGACTCGCCAGACGCCGTCGATCCGTTTCACATGAGGTGTATCGGGTCGTTCCGAGGGCAACATGACGGGCGACGTGCCGAGTACGGTGCGCTCCTGTTACGGATTCCACACTCGTGCGTCGAGCGACTGCGGTATCGCCCGTCGTGGTCGAGGTCAGCAGTGCGGAGATCTCCTCTGCGCCGACGGGTCGGCTCAGTAGGAATCCGCACGCCGAATCGCACCGGAGCCGGCGGAGCTCTTCCAGCTGGCGATGGGTCTCTACGCCTTCCGCGCTGACGGTCATACCGAGCGTGTGCGCGAGCCCGATGACGGCTTCGACGATCGCAGTCGACTCGTCGCTGGTTCCGAGTCCCGACACGAAAGTCCGGTCGATCTTCAAGATGTCGACGCGGAAGCGCAGTAGGTAGAGAAGCGAGGAGTAGCCCGTACCGAAGTCGTCGATCGCGACGCGTACGCCGAGCGCTTCGATGTCGCGCAGCTCGGTGCCCGGGGCTTCGGCCTCGTCGATGAGGGTGCTTTCGGTCAGTTCGAGGCCCGAGCGCGGTCGGGGGCAGCTCGATGGCGCGTCAGCGCGGCTTCCACGACCACGGGAAAGTGCGGCCGCGCGAGCTGGCGGCCGGAGACGTTGACCCACGCGCGTACGGAATGCGCCCGTCGGATCGAGGGCCTGCCACGCACCCACTTGCGCGCACACCGCGTCGAGCACCCATTCGCCGATGGGCACGATGAGCTCCGTGCTCTCCGCGATCGGGATGAACTCCGACGGCGGTACGAGGCCGCGCTCGGGATGCCGCCACCGGATCAGTGCTTCCACGCCGACGATGCGCGACGTGATGAGGTCGTAGACGGGCTGGTATTCGAGGAAGAGCTCGTCGTGTTCGATCGCGTGGCGGAGCGCCTGTTCCGTCTCGATGCGCCGCACCGTGCGGGTCCACACCTCTTTGTCGAACATCGAGAACGCGGTCGCCGCCGTTCGACTTGGCGTCGTACATCGCGGCGTCGGCCTCGTGCAGCAGCGTCTCCGCGTCGATCTCGGTGGATCCCGGACGCGATCGCCAGCCCGATGCTCGCGGTCACGATGAGCTCCCGCCCGTGGATCAGGAACGGTTGGCGGAGCTCGTTCGACGATCGTGCGCGCGATGTCGACCGCAGCATCGTCGTCGGCCACGTCGTGCAACACCACGACGAACTCGTCGCCGCCGAGTCGGGCCACAGTGTCGACCGCGCGCCGACCGGTGCCCAAACGACTGGCGACGTCGACCAGCAGCTCGTCGCCGGCCGAATGTCCGAGCGAGTCGTTCACCGACTTGAAGCGGTCGAGGTCGATGAACAACACCGCGGTGCTCAAGCCGTGGCGGCGCGCGCTCGCGAACGTCTGGCTCAGACGGTCGATCACCAGCGCGCGGTTCGGGAGTCCGGTGAGCGGGTCGTGCAGGGCGCGGTACTCGAGCGCGACCTCGGCCATACGCCGATCGGTGACGTCGCGCACGTGCGCGACGACACCTTGCACGCCGGGCTCGTGCAGCAGGTTGCGGGTGCGGAGCTCGAACCAACGCCAACGACCGTCGACATGACGGCCGCGCACCTCGACCGCGTGTTCCTGGGTCGGGTCGCCGACGACGGTGTCGAAATGCGACTGGCAGATCGGTCGGTCCTCGGGGTGGATGAGCGAGAGCAGGTTGCCGGTCAGGAGATCGTCGACGCGGTATCCCAGGACGTGCTCGATCGCCGGACTCACGTACGACGGACGCCCCTTGCTGTCGACGACGATGATCACGTCGGACGAATGCCGCACGAGCGCGCGGAATCGTTCCGACGTGCGGCGCAATGTGTCGATCGCGGCCTCGGCGTCGGTCGTGTCGCGCGAGTTCGAGACGATGCCCTGCACCGCCGGGTCGTCGAACAGGTTCGTGAACACATGCTCGAACGATCGCCACGATCCGTTGGCGTGCCGTTGGCGGCAGCGAACCCGGGCCCACATGCCCGGGGTCGCGCGGACGACCTTCAACGTGGCCCGCAGTTCGTCCATGTCGTCGGGATGGACGATCGAGCCGCCATTGCGGTTCGCCCACAACGACAACGGATGCCCGAGGATCCGCTCGTGCGAAGGTGAGAGGTACGTCATCTCGCCGTCGCGCCCGATGATCGCGAGCAGCTCGAAGCCGCTCTGCACGAGCGAGCGGAACCGCTCCTCGCTCTGGCGGAGCGCGACCTCGGCCAGCTTGCGATCGGTGATGACGCGGAAGTGGCCGACGAGGCCGCGCACGTTCGGATCGGCGAGCAGGTTCAGGGCCACGACCTCGGTCCACACCCACTCGCCGTCCGGGCGCCGGATCCGGGCCTGGGTCGTGCTCGGCTCGTCGGGGTGCTCGAACAGGCGGGTCAGGTGCTCGCCGAAGGCCGGGCAGGTCCTCGGGATGAATGAGGTGGAGACCGTCGGTCCCGATGAGGTCGGCGGCCGCCCAGCCCGTGACCTCGTCGATCGCCCCGGTAGCGAAGACGATCTTGCCGTCCTCGCCCGCGATGATGATGACGTCCCGGGACCGGCTGATGACCGAGAACAAGAAGTCGTGGAGCGAATGAAACGCGTCCGGGTGACCGATAGGCGGACGTCGGGCGTCGACGGCGCGGGCCGTTTCGGCCCGAGTCGGGATGGTCACGCCGAATCAACGGCGGTCAGGGCCCCCGGCCTGAGCCCGAATTGCGGGGAAACCTCATCGAGTGGTGTCCGTCACCCTTGTGACGCTCCGTGAGAAACCCCTTGCCACGGAGAGTGGCATCGGTGTTTACTCTGAAGCAGGGGGATGCGGGAAATGGGAGGCAGTCCTCGGCGTGCCGCACGGGTGGAGCCGCGCCGAGGCTGCTTTTCCTGGTCGCTCGCGCTGCGCTTCACTAATTGGTCGCTCGCGCTGCGCTTCGGCCGCTTGCGGCTTCGCGAGGGGTGACCGAAGCTCCGCTGTCGCTCCCGGGGAGGTCAAGCCCAGGACGGGCCGCCGCTCAGCCCTCGGCTTGCTGCATCGCTTTCATCATGGCGGCTTCTACTTGGGCCAGTTCGGCGGCGGGGCTGAACTGGATCAGCTCGGTGCCGGCCTCGGCTTCGGGCGCATGGCCGGGCGGCATGTAGAACGCGTCGCCGGCTTCGAGGACCTCCTCGTGATCGGCGTAACGCACGATCACCCGGCCCTTCAGCACGTAGCCCCAGTGCGGGCAGGAGCAGTTCCCGCCCGGCAGCGTGGCCAGGATCGGCGCGAGGTCGTGACTCTCTCGAATCGTCACGAAGTTGATCGTGTACCCGTCGACGTCGGTGGAACGGTCCTCGGCGACCCCGAAGTCCTTTACCGTTGCCGCGCTCTGCTTCGAAACTTTGGGCATGACCGCAACGTAACGATCGGCGCGCCCGGCGTCATGGGGCAAGTGCCCCATTTTCGGGGATCGCGTCGTCAGGCATGAGGCCGCGCGTCATCGCGAACAGACTCGCGGTGACGCGATTCGACGCACCGATCTTGGTGTAGATGTGCTCGATGTGATTGCGCGCCGTCTTCGGTGAGATCACGAGTTGCTTCGAGATCTCGCGGCTCGAGAGCCCACGCGCGAGGAGACGGAGCACGTCGATCTCGCGCGGGTGAGACCCGCCGGTCCGTCTTGGCGCCGCGCCGCCTGATGCCCGGCGGCAACGAGCAGCGCGCCCACTGCGTCGTGGTCGAGACGGCCGGCGCGCACGTCGGCTTGCAGTTCAGTCGCGGCCGCGCTCGGCCGACAACGCGGCCCGATACGGACGTGGTTCGCGCATCGAGCAGTACGCGTCGGCGACGGCCAGTACCGCGCGGGGCGCGAGATCGCGTTGCCCGACAGGCCACGCGGGTAACCGGAGCCGTCGAGTCGTTCGCGATGCTGGACCGCGATCGCGCCGAGTGGGGCGAGCACTTCCGACTGACACAACATGCGCTCGGTCAAGTACGGATACATCCGAACTCGTTCCCATTCGCCCGCGCCGAGCGGCCCCGACTTGTCCCAGATGCTGTTCGACACACCGAGACGCCCGAGGCTGTGGACGACGGCCGCTCGCCGTAGCGCGGTGAGCTCCGCGGTCGGCAGACCGAGTTGTTCGCCCGTCGCGGCGGCGAGTTCGGCGACGGCGCGTGCGTGCCCGAGCGTGTAGGGCGATTTCAAGTCGACGAAGTCGGCAACTGCCTGCAGCGCCGAGTCGAATTGGTCGGCGGAGAGCACGACGCGCGAACGACGGCTCGGACGCGATGACCGCGTTCCAGGTCTGGGCCGAGTCGAGGTCGCCGAGGATCGCGTCGGCATCGACACAGAGCAGCGCCGACAGTTCGGGATCGAACTGCGATCCGGCGCGCTTGTCGGCGAGCGCGACGGCCGCGTCGACGCCGCCGAGTCGGTGCGCGACTTCGACGAACTCCGCGATCTGCGCGAGCCGCGCACCGATCGGCACGTTCGCTCCACTGAGGTTGCCCGGCCAACCGCGACCGTCCCACTGTTCGTACGAAGCGCCGACCGCTTCCTGCACGGCGACCGAGAGTCCGAGGCGTTCCGCGAGATCGCGGGCGAGTGCGGCGTGCTGCGCGATCATCCCGTCGAGATCACGGTGACCCGACAGGGCGAAGTCGAGCCCGACGCGGAAGCGGTGCAGCGGTGGGTTGCCGCTCCCGATGAGGCGGAGAGAAGCAGCCGCGGCGCGCAGGCTGCGGAACTCGTGGTCGTACTTGCCCGACTTCAACTCGATGTCGTCACCGAACCATTTCGCTTGCTCGTGCGCGTCGGAATGACAACCGACGTTGACGAGCAGCGCGGTGTAGTAGACGACCGAGCGATCGGCTTCGTCGAGCCCGAGGCGTTCGCCGAGGCGTAGCGCGATGATGCACTGCCGCAGCACGTGCTCCATCGGTTGACCGAACCCGAGATCGATCCCCAGTGAGAGCGCCGCGACCAACTCCGCGAGCCGCACACCCGACCGATCCGCACTCCCGGTCACACCAAAACGCTACACGCCCCTTTTTGGGAGGGTTGGCGGGGGGTTAGGCGCCGGTCCAGCACTGGAGGATGACTTCGGTGACGTTCACGGCGAAGTCGCCGCGGTCCGCGGGCGGCAGGCCGAACCGGGCGGGGAGCTTCGACACGTCGACGAGCAGCACCTTGTCGTCCTTGCGCATCACCACCGACCCGTCGGCGACCTGGAACGCGGCGTCGCCCATGGTCAGGGACTGGGTCTTGTGCAGTTTCGAGGCAAGCATGTCGAAATACTTGGTCGCGGCGTCCGCGCCGTCGTCCTCGACCGACAGCCGCATGACCGCGCCGTGGGGATACACGTAGTTGCACGCGTAGACGTGGTCGGTCCACGACGGTTTCAGCGGCGCAATCGTCTTCACGCCCGTTGCCTGCGCGTAGAGGTCGCCGGCCACTTCCGTCTCGCAGATCATCTTCGCCGAGAACGACGGCGTCAGCGCCACCTTCGTGGCGCTATGCGTCTTGCCGCCGCACGCACCGAGCAATGTGAGTACGGCGACGAGCACGAGAACGCGGCGCATCGTCAGTGACTCACTGCGGGATGTGGCGGCGCAGGTTGGCGGTCTGGGTCGCGATCGCGCAGAGGTTGCCGGCCTCGTCCCAGAGGCGGGCCGGGCCGGTCGCGTAGCCCTCGCCGATGTGCCAGGCCTCGATCTCCTGCAGCACCCACGACGTCACCGGCGCGCGCACGAAGCGGATGCCGATCTCGAGCGACAGCACCATGAACATGCCGCGCTCGTCGGGCGGCCCGAGCGCGCGCCCGACCGCCGGCCCGAGCACGTCGCCGTGCACCGCCAGGCTCAGCAGGTGCGGATCGCTCTCGCGCAAGCGCACCCACGAGAGGAAGTGGCCCTTGCCCGGATCGTCGAGCGGGCTGGCCGGGCGCCATTCGGTCTGTTCGTGGAAGTTGATCTGCCCGAACGGGTTCGGGCGCTCGGGCGGGAGCTCGATGTCGGCCGGGCCGCGGCACCTCGGGGAAGCGCACCTCTTGATGCGCGAGCTCGGTGTCGTGCGCGGCTCCGAACACCCCGTGCACGCGCAGCGCGGGACCGTCGACGCCCGGCACGCGGAGATCGGCGGCGACCTGCGATGCGCGGCGCCCGTCGCGCAGCACATCGACATCGATCGTGATCGGTCCGGGCGGAACCGGCGACAGGAAGATCGCGTTCGCGGTGACGAGCGAGAGATCGGAGCGGCCGAGATGCTCGTCCATGGCGCGCAACGCCGCGTACATCGAAACGCCGCCGAAGATGTAGACGACCTTCCACGCGTCGGGGATGCTGCCGTGGAAACGCCCGGGCCGATCGGGATCGGCAGTGAGCGCGGTGTCGTCTCGAATGTCGCGAGGGTTGCGTCGCGAGGCATCAGGGCAGCCTACGCTCTCGCCTCATGGAACCTCGCTTGAAGCCGCTGCCGCAAGAAGATTGGGACGACGAGACCCGAGCGCTGCTCGGTGACAGCGCGCTCAACGTCTTCGCAACGTTCGCGCACCACCCCAAGCTCATGAAGCGCTGGCTCGTGTTCGGCAATCACGTGCTCGCCAAGAGCACGTTGCCCGCGCGCGACCGCGAGCTCCTCGATCTTGCGGACGGGGTGGAACTGCCGGGCGCCGTACGAGTGGGCGCCAGCACGTCGCGATCGCCCGCAGCATCGGGATCACCGACGACGAGATCACGCGCGTCTCCGAGGGGCCGGATGCCGCCGGCTGGTCGGAAGCCGACGCGCGTGTTGCTCCGCGCGGCCGACGAGTTGCACACCGACCAGAGCGCTCACCGACTCGACGTACGCCGCGCTCGAAACCGCGCTACGGCGTGCAGAGTCTGCTCGACCTCGTGTTCACCGTCGGCCAGTACCACCTCGTGTCGATGGCGCTCAACGCGTTCCGCGCCGAACGCGACGACAACGTCACGGGCGTCCCGATTCCAACTCGCGAGTAAGCGTCGCCGCGCCTTCGACCGCCGCGCCGAGCGCGCGCGCGCGTTCGGCGAGCGCGCGATCCGAGGTGACGACCACAAGCGATGCCGGGTCGTCGTCGTCGCGCGATCTCCTCGACGATGCGGTCGTCGCCCGCGTCGCGGCCCGCGCGCGGCGCGCGTACGCGACGCGCACGCCGTCGTGCATCCCCTCGGCGAGGTCGAGGCCAGCGGCCGGCCGTCGAACACGACGGTCAGTTCGTCGCCGGTGCGCGTGCGCGAGCGCCTGGAGCTCGGCGACGAGGCGCCGCGTCGCGCCGGGGCGGTCGCGCCACCAGCCGTCGGGCCGGCTCCCGATCACGTTGTTCCCGTCGACGAGCAGCCGGCGGCGCGCGTCGGGCGCGACGAGATGGTGTTCGCCGGCCCGGGCACGCGTCGACGACACGTGCGCGTGCTCGGGCGTCGATGTCGAGCACTTCGGCACCCACGACGTCGAAGCCGGGCCGGGGCGCGACCAGCACGCGGGGAGCGCGGCGACGGCCGCGTCGCGGGCCGCGGCGATCGTCGCCGTACCAGGCCGGATCGCGCACCTGGGCCCACTTGTCGGCGCCCATCACCACCGACGTCGTAGCCCGCGGCGATGTCGGCGATCAGCTGCGCGTCGGTGATCGTCACGCCGAGCCACGGGCCGCGTCGCGCGCGGCGCGCCGGATCGCGGCGGCGCGCGCGTCGACGCTCGAGTGCGCGCCGTTCTCCTTGCCGAGCGCGACGTTCGAGAGCGCGAGGTCGATGCGGTCGAGGTGCGCGGCTTGCACGGCCGCTTCCGCGATCGCGAGGTGCGCGATCGTCAGCGGATCGAACGAACCGGGATAGACGCCGACTGCAGGTCGTGTTCACGGGCGCAGGATCGGCGGGTGCAGGCGCGTCGCCTTCGCCACGGCGGTACAGCGCGCGCGGGCCGGCCGTCGGTCGGCGCGGTGCCGCCGGTCGGTTCGACGAATCCGGGCGTCGACAGCACCTTGCGCCGGAAGTTGCCTTCGTGGAGCGTCTCGCCCCACACCGCTTCGTAGACGCGGCGCAGCTCGCCGAGCGTGAACGGTTCGTCGAGGAACGCGGTGGCGAGCGTCGTGTATTCGAGCTTGGCGCGCGAGCGTTCGATGCCGTCGGCGATGATCTGCGCGTGGTCGAAGGCGAGGGGAACGCCGTCGGTCGCTGCCGACGTCCGGGGATCGCGAGGTCGTCGATCGCCCAGAGCCGCACGTCGGCCGCGTCGGAGCCCGCGCCGCGGCCGGCTCGTTCTGCGTGGTGAAGCCCGACGTACGCGACCGAGATCACGCGCATGCGCGGGTCGCGGCCGGGCGTGCCGTAGGAGCGGAGCTGTTCGAGGTGGCCGAGCGCGACCGACTCGCCGAAGCCGGAGACCAACACGCCGGTCTCCTCCTCGAGCTCGCGGCGGGCCGCGCCGTCGAGGTCGTCGTCGGGCTCGACGAAACCGCCCGGCAGCGCCCAGCTGCCGCGGAACGGATGATGGCGGCGCTCGACGAGCAACACCGAGAGCCGCCCCGACCGGACCGTCAGGAGCACGACGTCGACGGTGACCGCGACCGGCGGATACCGGCCCGGGTCGTAGCGCGGCGAGGAACTCGCGTCATTTCCCGTTTCCGGGCCGCTCTCCGGGCCCGATCCGGGCCGCTCTCCGCAGGATCGTCGGGCACCGTTCCCTTTTACTCGCACTGAGCATAAGGAGCAAGAGCAGGCTATGGACTCCCAAACGAACGTTTGATAGGTTCGCCGTCGATGCCCGAGCCAGCGCGATCGCATCCTCGAAGCGACGCTCACGCTCATGGCGCGCGGCGGCGCGCACGGCACGAGCATGCGGGCCGTGGCCTCGCGCCTGCGGCCTGAACGTCGCCACGCTGTACCACTACTTCCCGTCGAAGCGCGACCTGCTCCAGGCCGCGATCGCCCACCGGCGGGCCGCCGACTTCCCGCCGTCGCCGTTCCCCGAAGGCCTGGCCGGCAGCGTCGAAGACCGGCTCGGCGCGCTGCTCGACCACCTGTTCGTCGGGATGACCGCCGACGAAGACCTCTGGCGCACGCTGATCGCCGACGCGATCCACGGCGACGACGACGTCTTCCAGCCGCTGCTCGAGACCGCCAACGCGTTCGAGCACGCGCTCGCGCGGCTGGCTGCGTCGAGCTTTGTCCCGACGCGCCCGCGTTGCACGATGCCGGCGGTCGTCCGCGCGATCCGGAACGCGGTCATCGGCGTGCTCGTCGAGCACCTCCCGCAGTCCGAGGGCCGCCGCGCCGCGCTCGAGGGCCGCGCCCGCGAACTCGCGCACGTTTTCGCCCGTGTTTCTCCGGGTCAGTCGGCCGATCCGATTGCCGATGAAACCGCAGGGACGTATGCTTACGTCCCCGCATCTACGACTACTTCCGTGGAGGAGTCATGACCGCCCCGGCTGCGCCGTTCGAACCCGATGCCCTCGACCCGACGCTGTACGTCCGCGGCGTCGCGCACGACGTGTTCCGCTGGATGCGCGAGAACGATCCGGTCCACCGCGACGAGATCAACGGGATCTGGGTCGTGTCGAAGTACGAGGACGTCTCGTACGTCGAACGCCAGCCCGAGTTGTTCTGCAGCGGCCAGGGCGTGCGGCCCGAAGGGCGGCGGCGCCGACGCGCTGTCGATCGTCTCGATGGACGACCCGGAGCACGCGCGGCAGCGCCGGCTGATCAGCCGCGGCTTCACCGGCGCGCGTATCACGCAGCTCGATGGACCACATCCGCGAGCTCGCACGCGAGCTCGTCGACAACGTGGCGGCGCAGGGCGAGTGCGACTTCGTCGACGACATCGCCAAGCAGCTGCCGCTGATCGTGATCGCGGAGATGCTCGGCCTCGCAGACCGACCAACGCGAACAGCTCGCGCACTGGTCGGACACGATGATGGCCGGCGAAGGCGCCGACGCCGACGACCCGCGCCAGGCCGCGGCCGGCGAAGCGTGGGGCGAATACATCACCTATCTCGTCGGGCTGCTCGAAGAGCGGCGCGCCCACCCGCAGGACGACCTCATCTCGGTGTTGCTGTCGTCGGCCGACGCGGGCGAGATCTCGTTCGACGACGCCGCGCTGCAGAGCCGGGTGCGAGGAGGGCGCGCGTCGAGCGACGGCCTCGGCCTCGGCTCCGACGACCTGCTCGCGTTCCTCGTGCTGTTGCTCGTCGCCGGCAACGAGACCACGCGCAACGCGCTCTCGGGCGGAATGCTCGCGCTGTCGAGCTTCCCCGGCGAGCGCGACAAGCTCGTCGCCGACATGGGTCTCGTCAACAGCGCGACCGAAGAGATCCTGCGTTACGTGTCGCCGGTGATCAGCTTCTCCCGCACCGTCACGCGCGACACCGAGCTGCGCGGTCGTTCGCTCAAGACCGGCGACGTGGTGCTGAACGTCTACCCGAGTGCGAACCGCGACGCCGACGTGTTCGACGAACCCCGACGCTGTTCCTCGTCGACCGGTCGCCGAACCTGCACCTCGCGTTCGGCACCGGACCGCACTTCTGCCTCGGCGCCAACCTGGCCCGCACCGAGATCCGGATCCTGTTGGAGGAGCTGTTCACCCGGCTGCCCGACATCCACGTTCCCGAAGGTGTCGACGCCGAGCGGGGCGCCAACGCGCTCGTCACGACGATCCAGCATCTGCCCGTGGAGTTCACGAAGGCCTGAGCTTCGGTCAGGCCGGTGCGCGTCACGTCGTGCAGGTGACGATCGCCGAGTGCGGTCGTGCGCCGGCGCCGATGTCGCGGACTTCGACGCGCAGCACGTTGCCGTCGGCTGCGCGTGCCGAGCGACGCGGGCCGTCGCGCGCACCGGACCGACGCGGTTCGGCGCGAGGAAGTGCAGCACGACATCGGTGGTGTAGCCGCCGCCGGTCGCGTGTTCGGCCGCGAGGTCGACCAGCGTCGCGACGACACCACCGTGCAGGATGCCCCACGGATTGCGCAGCTCGTCGGCGAGGTCGATCTCGACTGCGTCGGTCGCCGGCCGGGCGCACACCGAGCCATCGGTGATCGGCGGCAGGTCCGGGCGCGGTGACGCCGACCGCCGTGTCGAGGACGAGCGGGCGGGTCCACTGCGGCGGACCGTTCTCGGGAACGAGGATCGCGCGACGTGAGGATGCCGCTCGCGACGAGCACTGTCGTGCGTCGCCCTTCGTCGCGGATCTGCACGTCGGTCGACGACACTGTTGCGACCGCGGCGCAGCACCGCGAGTCGAGCCGCAGCGGACCGACGTGCGACGAGCGTCGACGACGCGCGCCGCGAGGTTCGTCGACACGACCCAACCGTCGGGCAGCGCCGCGAGGCCGCCGTTCAGCCCGCCGACGTTGTCGAGCATCGTGAGCAGCGCGCCGGTGCGCACTCCGCCGCGCCGGACCGAGCAGATGCGGCGCGACCGCGGCGCGGCCCGACGAGGTGCAGCTCGTCGGTCTCGCGCATCGTGACGCCCATGTAGCGACCGACTTCGCGGCCCGGTCGTCCGATCCGTCGAGGTTCACGCGAGATCCCGGGTTGCGACCGCGTGCACGACGGTCATCTGGCGATTCTCGGCACCGGTGTCGACGAGCTCGACCGCGCGCGGTGCCGTGACCGTCGGCGACGGCGAGCACGTCGACGAGCGACCGGACCGGACCGACCTGGCCGAATCCGAGGTAGGTCACGTAGAGATCGGTGACCACGAGCGGCTCACCGGTCGCGGCGCGCAACGCGGTCTCGGCCGCGACCTCGGCGACCGTCGCGACGACGCCACCCTGCATCGCGCCCATCGAGTTGAGGCACCAGTCGTCGACGGGAACGTCGATGACTCGCCGCGGCGCCGTCGACGACTCGACACCCGAGCTCGTCGAGCAACGGACGCGCGAGCCGCGACTCGGGCAGTGCCATCGTCGACGAGCTCTCGCGGATGCTCGTGATCTCCGGGTTCGTGTCGCGGCGCGGGAGCACCGCGAAGCTCATCGTGGCGATGCCGAGGTCGCTGTTCCTGTTCGTCGAGCGAGCGCGACCTCGATCACGACGGTCGTGCGGCCCGCGCGCAGCACGTCGGCGCGGGCCTCGACGACCGAACCCGGACGCGCCGCGCCGACGAGATGCAGCGTGAGGTCGGCGGTCGCGATCCAACCCGGCGCGGCCGCGCTCGCGGCCAGTCCGCCGCCGATCACGTCGACGAGGGTGGCGAGCGCGCCGGCGCGCGCGTGAGCCGAGATCGGTGCACAGCTCGGGGACGACCGGCATCCACGCCCGACTCCGGCGGCCGTCGGCGTCGTGCTCGAACGAGAAGCGCAGGTCGCGGAGGAGGTGATGTTCGGGCGGGTAGACGGCGGTCATGGGAACCGGGACGGTACCGAACCGGGCGCCGTCAGCTCGGTTCGACGGCTCGCGATCCCGTCGTCGTTCGTCGTATCGTACCAGCGTCGCGACGGTGCCCTTGGGGTCGACCCGGCCGAACTCGTTGCGCTTGTACGCGTGGCCCTCGCCGTCGAACGCCCACGCGTGGCCGGGGCAGACGAGCTCGTCGCCGGCGACGTAACCCTCGGCGAGATCGTGGTCGAGGTGCGGGCACCAGCGCGGAACGCTGCGCAGCGCACCGTCGGCGCCGCGCCAGACGACGTAGTCGTCGGCCCCCGCTGCGATCTCAATCTGGATGGCACGCACCTCGCCCCGCGGAATCGGCGGCCCCGGAATCTCGGTCGGATCTAGTTGACCGTCGCGTCTTCGGGATAGTTGGAGAACAGCGCGAGCCGACCGCGTTGGCGGCGCAGCACGTCGCGCCACAGCCGCTCGGGCGTGGTCGACGAACGGATCGCTCGGTTCCAGGTTCACGACGAACCACGCGCCTTCGGCGAGCTCGTCTTCGAGCTGTCCCGGCGCCCAACCCGCGTAGCCCGCGAACATGCGCAGCGACTGCGAGCGATGCGCCGAGCTCGAGCGGGATCGTCGGCGAGGTCGATCGGTGCCGAGGTCGTCGAGGATCTGCACGAAGCCTTCGATGTCGCGGCGCGGCGCCGGCGCGCCAGCGCGATGACCGCGTCGGTCGACGACCGGGCCGCCGGACGAACACGACCTCGGGCGGCGACACGAGCTCGTGCCATTCGGGGAACACGTCGCTCGACCGTGGTCTCGCTCGGCCGGTTCAGCACGATGCCGAGCCCGCCGTCGTCGCCGTGTTCGAGCATGAGCACGACGGTGCGGTCGAAGTTCGGATCGACCAGGGGCGGCGCCGCGACGAGCAACCGTCCGCGGAGCGATTGACGGCTCGGGCACGACACTGATCTTGGCACGCCTGGTGTCAGCGCCGGTTCTTCGGGCGAGCCAGCTCGTCGCCGGAGCCGCCCTAGCATCGCGGCGATGTCCGCTTCGCCCGATCTGCTCGCGGCGCTGCGCGACGTGGTCGGCGCGGCGCACGTGCGCACCGATCCCGACGTCGTCGCCGCGAACGTCGTCGACTGGACCGGCCGGTTCCGCGGTGCGACCGCCGCGGTCGTGCGCCCCGGGCAGCGTCGACGAGGTCGCCGACGGTCATGCGTCTGTGCACGGACCGCCGGTACGGCGGTCGTTCCGCAGGGCGGGAACACCGGTCTCGTCGGCGGATCGGTGCCGCTGCACGGCGAGCTCGTCCTCGATCTCCGGCGCCTCGACGAGATCGGGCCGGTCGACCCGCGCACCGGCCAGGTCACCGCGCAGGCGGGCGTCACACTCGCCCGGTTGCAGACGCAGGCGCGGCGACGCGGGTTGGCAGTACGGAGTCGACCTCGGCGCCCGCGAGGTCGCGACCGTCGGCGGAACCGTCGCCACGAACGCGGGTGGCGTGCACGTGCTGCGCTACGGACCGACGCGCCGCCAGCTCGTCGGCATCGAGGCCGTGCTCGCCGACGGTCGGGTGATCCGGCGCCTCGACGGATCTGGAGAAGGACAACTCCGGCTTCGACCTGGCCGGACTGTTGTGCGGCAGCGAGGGAACGCTCGCGGTCGTCACCGCGGCCCGGTTCCGCCTGCACGCGCCGACGCGCAACTCCGTCGTCGGCGCTGTGCGCGTTCGACGATCGTCGACGCCGCGCTCGACGCGGTCGGCACGCTGCGCCGCGAGCTCGACTGCGTCAACGCGATCGAGCTGTTCTTCCAGAACGGCGCTCGATCTCGTGTGCGACCGGCTCGGCCTGGCCCGGCCCTTTCGCGGAGCGGCACGACGCGTACGTGCTCGTCGAGGCCGCGGCCAACACCGATCCGACCGACGGCGCTCGGCCCGCGCGGTCGAGCGACTGTGTCGACGTGGCCGACGTCGCGGTCGCGACCGACGCCGACCGCGCAGCGCGCGCGTTGTGGCGCTACCGCGAAGGCCACCCCGAGGCGATCAATCTGCTCGGCGCGCCGCTCAAGCTCGACGTGTCGCTCCCGGCCGACATGCTCGCGGAGTTCATCCACGCCGTGCCCGGCGTGCGTGAGCCGCGATCGCACCCGACGCGGCGGTGTGGATGTTCGGTCACGCGGGCGACGGGAACGTGCACGTCAACGTGACGGGCGTGCCGCTCGACGCCGAAGCCGTCACCGCCGCGGTGTTCGAGCTGGTCGCCGCGATGCACGGTTCGATCAGCGCCGAGCACGGGATCGGTACGGCCAAGCGCGCGCTACCTGCATCTCGTGCGCAGCCCGGCCGAGATCGCGGTCTACCGCGCGATCAAGACCGCCCTCGACCCGACCGGGATCCTGAACCCGAACGTCTTGTTGCCGGAGATCGCGCCGGCGACTGAGGATCGGCGCAGCTCCGTACATGATCAGCGGAGCTCGTACACGGGGTTGACGATCGCGAGGCGGCCGTGGTGGTCGATCGCCATGCCCTCGACGGTGATCGTCGCGCCGATCGCGATGCCCTCGATCTGACGGCGACCGAAGAACACGACCGACACGCCACCGGTCTCGTCGGCGACCGTGCACTCGAGACTCGGGCTCACCGCCGAGCGGCTCGACCCGGATGGCCTGGACCCGACCGTGCACCTTCACCTGTCTGGCGGCAGCGCACTTCGCCGATCGGAGTCGTCCCTGGCGGGACGGTCGATGACGATGGTCTCGGCGAGCGGCTTACCCGCCTTCTTGCATCTTGCCGTTGCCGTGCCCGTTGTTCCCGTTCTTGCCGTTCTTGGCCGTTCCCGTTGGTAGAAGCCTTGCCGTTGGTCGATGCTTTGCCGTTGCCGTTCGAGCTCACCGCAGGCTCGTCGATCGCGACCTCGATGTCGCCCCGCTCGTCGAAGTGGAACGGAACGATCGTCACGTTGGCGTGCGGGATGCGCGAGATCTCACGGGACAGCGACTCCGCGGTCCGGTCGTGCAGGATGCGGTGCGAAGTGCGCGTTGAACTTGCGTTCCGGCAAGAGCACGCACACTTCGGATTCACCCGACGTCAGCTCGTAGGCGACGGTCTCGACGGCCGAGCGCGTGAGCCGGCGATCCGGACAGTCGATGAGCTCGAGGCCGAGGTTGGTGAGGCCGTGCTCGCGCCATTCGGCCGCGAGCTCTTCGGCGTGCTGGCTGTCGATCACGAAGTGCACCGCGCGCAGCTCGTCGGGCCGCAGCGCGCGTCCGAACTGGATCGCACGGGCGACCGCGAGGTCGAGGCGGTCGACGAACACCATCACGACGAGCCGCTTGCGGACCGGCGCCGCAACCGCTTTCGGTACGTCGTGCTTCGAGTGCGTCGTCCTCGGTCTTGTACTGCTTGGCCAGTCGCATCAGGAAGAAGACCATGATCGGCACGAAGATCGACGATGACCCAGGCGCCTTCCATGAACTTGTAGCGGATGATGATGGCGTCGACGACGAGCGACAAGAACGCGCCGGTGCCGTTGACGAAGAGGCCCCAACGCCACCCCTGTCTCCTTCTCGCGGATGTGGTGCTTGGCCATGCCCGCTTGCGAGAGCGTGAACGAGGTGAACACGCCGATCGCGTAGAGCGGAATGAGCCGGTCGACCTTGGCGTCGGTCGCGAGCAGCAGCACGATCGCGGCGATGGCCAGGAAGATGATGCCGTTCGAGAACACGAGCCGGTGGCCGCGCTTGGTGAGTTGGCGCGGCATGAAGTTGTCACCGGCGTGGAACGACGCGAGGCGAGGGAAGTCGGCGAAGCTCGTGTTGGCCGCGAGCACGAGGATCAGCATCGTCCCGGCCTGCAGGCAGTAGAAGAGGATGTTCCCGAGGAGGCTGCTGCCGTACGCGAGTTTCCCGATCTGCGAGATCACCGTCGGCGTTCCGTTGATGTACGGCGCCACGTGCATGTGGGAGTCCATGATCGACAGACCGAGGAACATCACGCCGAGCAGCGACCCCATGATCACGAGTGTCTGGCGCGCGTTCTGCCACTCCGGTTTCTTGAACGCGGGCACGCCGTTGGAGATCGCCTCGACGCCGGTTACCGCCGCACCGCCCGATGCGAACGAGTGCAACACCACTGCGAGGCCGGCACCTACGAGGAGACCTTGACCCTTCGACCCGAACGCCATCACTCCGGAGGCCGTCGCGTAGTTGGCCTGGTGGAGTGTTCCGGCCATCGCCTTGTAGACGCCGACGGAGATGAGGATCGCCATGTTCACGATGAAGAAGTACGTCGGAACCGCGAAGAGCTTCCCCGACTCGCGCACGCCCCGCAGGTTTCCCCACGCAATGATCACGACGAATGCGATCGAGATCGGCAGGATCCACGGTGTGAAGACCGAGAACGCCGACGCGAGTGCCGCGGTTCCGGCGGCGACCGAAACCGACACGGTCAACACGTAGTCGGTGAGCAACGCGACACCGGCGACCTGGGCGGGCAGGAGCCCGAAGTTGTCGCGGGTGACCATGTACGCGCCACCGGCGGTGGGGTACGCCTTGATGGTCTGGCGGTACGACAGGATCAAGAAGAACAGGACGACGAGCAGCGCGGTGGTGATCGGGACAACGAGCGCAAAGGCGCCGAGTCCGATGACCGGGATCAGCACCCGCAGCATTTCCTCGGTGGCGTACGCCGACGACGACAGGTTGTCGGACGCGAAGACCGCCAGCGCGGTGGGCTTCCCGAGACGTTCGTGCTCGAGCTCTTCGGTGTGGAGCGGCGGTCCGAGGAGCTTGTTCTTCAGCCGATAGCGGGCGCTGTCGGGGGGCAGCTCGAGGCCGGGGACGGTGGGAACCGGCATCGGCATCGTGTCGATGCCCTCGGTGACGGTGGGAGCCGTTTCGGTTGTCGGTGTCGGCTCGGTGAGCAAGGTGTCTCCCGCGGGGCGCGATCGCGGTCGAGTGACCGCCTATTGATCACACCAGGACACCCGTAAACGCGGTATCAGGAACGCATCGGAGCCCGTCAAGAAGGTGTCAAAAGCCGTTTACGCGGGTCGGCTACTGCCACACCTCATTGATCGAGGCCGACCATGGCGCGGAATTCGTCGGTGGTGTTGGCGTGCGGGAACGGCACGTCGGGCACGGGAACCGAGAGCGCGTTGCACAGCGGTTCCCAGCCGTCGCCGGGCTGCCACTCGACCAGGTGCTCCGTCGGGACCCCGGCGCGCACGGCTTCGTTGTGGCGCTCGTACGCGAGTTGTGCCGCCGCCGCGTCCGCCCAGTCGGGCGTGAAGCGCTTCTCGAAGATGCTCGTGATCATCTTCATCTGCGCGGCCATGACGGGATCCGGCGGCGTACCGCGCCGGCTGATTGCGAAGATCGTGTCGTTTGCGCTTTTCCACCAGGCGGCGGGACTCGAACGGGTCGACAACAACACGATCGCGTCGGGGTTCGCCGCCGACAGCTCGGGCCAGAACGACGCCGCGGGCCAGTCGACGGTCGCGGCGTAGCCCTTCATCAACGCGTCCCAGTCGACAGTGTCGCCGTCGGCCGCTTCCTGCCAGCCCGAGATGAGCTCCGGATGACCGAAGACCTCGATCATGTGGAAGCACGGTGCGCCGAGGAGTTGCTCGAGCGCGATCTTCAAGGAATGCGTTCCGGTGCGGCCGAGTCCGGCCCCTACAACGCGCAATGTCATCTGTGTCTCCCGCCGCCGTGGTCGGCCGGATCTTACGTCCGAGCGACGGGAACGGGTTCTTCCGCGCGTTCGGCACTGCGCCCGCGGATCGCGGCCTCGTCCGGCGCAGTATTCGGAGTTCCGTCTCCGGTCGGCTCCGGGGTCGTAGTCGTGGTGCGCGCCGCGCGGCGCGGCGCGAGCACTCGGAACGCGAGCAACAGCATCACGAAACCGCCGCCGGTTATCGCCACCCATTCGACCGCGAGGTTCGTGTTGTCGGCTCCCGACGTGAAGCCGTGCACGGTCGCCGACGCGAACAACGGGAAGCTCAAGAGGTGCACCGAGTGCCACACCTTGCGCGACATCTTCTTCATCGCCCACGAGGTGAGTTGGATCGCGAGCAACAGGTAGGTCGCGGCGATGCCCCACGCGACTGCGCCCGGGCGCCACGCCGACGCGAACGGAACGAAGAGCTCGCGCGGCCCGAAGTACACGAACGTGTCGGCCCACAACGCGACGACATGCACCGCGACGAAGACGATCGACAGTGTGCCGAGGAACTTGTGCAGGTCGAGAAGCCAGGCCGGGATGCCCTTGCGGCGGACGATACGCGTCGAGAGCGCGAGCCCCCACACGATGCTCATGGTGACGACCGACCAGGCGATCAACCCCGACGCGCGCGCCGCGTACCACGACAACTGCGAGTTGAGTGCCGCGCTCACGGCCGCGGCCCAGTCTCGATCATCGTGCCGTTGTCGAGGAAGAGCCACGCCTGCACGCCGCAGTCCGCGGCGAGGCGTTTTCCCGCGTCGACGCCCGCGATGAGGATCGCTTTGGCGATGCCTTCCGTCCACCACGCGTCGATCCCGGCCGCGACCACTGCCGCGATCCCGCTGTGCGCCGAGTCGCCGGTCGCGGGATCGAAGAGGTGGTGGTACCGGCGCTCGCCGCGCGTCCACGCTCGCATCCGGGTGGTGCTCGTCACGATCGCGCCGGTCGTGAGCGGGTAGGAGAAGGCGACGGCCCGGTCGTCGTCGTCGAACGGATCGACGACGGGAATGTCCCAGGCGCCGGCGGGTGGCGCTTCGCCGCGGGCGCGGAGATCGCCGCCGAGTCCGACCAGTGCGGTGCGCGGCGCCGCGGTCGACGAGGCCACGCGCGACGAGGTCGGCCGCCAGTCCCTTTCCCACTCCGCCGAGGTCGACGCGCGATCCGCGCGGGGAGCAGGGCGCGTGATCGCTCGATGTCGATGTCGACGTCCGCAAACGTGACCCCGTTCGCAACCGGCGCGCGCGGCGCGGCGTCCGGCGCGATCGTCGCGACGCATTCGAAGGTTCGGTCGTATCCCGCGAGCTCGAGGTTGGCCAGGATCATCGGATCGAAGCGTCCGCCGGTGGCGGTGTAAAGGTCGGCCGCGCACGTGAGCACGAGCAGCATCGCCGCGCTGATGTCGGTCCATTCGCCGGCGCGGTCGTTCAATGCCGACAGTTCGCTGTCGGCGCGGAAGCGGCTCCAACAGTGTTCGAGTCGTTCGAGCTCGGTGCGCGCCCAGTCGACGACGCCCGCGGGCGCGTCGCCGGCGACGATCTGCGCGCGGCTGCCCATCGCGTGCAGGGTCAGTGTTGACCAGTAGTCGTCGCGCCCGTCACGGCGGCGCGCGTCACGGCGGCGCGCGTCAAGGCTGCGCGCGTCGGGGCGGTGCGGGTCGAGGTTGTGCGTGTCGATGAGCTGCATGCGGCGCCGCGTCGGATCAGTGGCACCGGCTGCCGTAGCAGGGCGGAGGCGGTGGCGGGGGCGGCGGGGTGAAGACCGTCGTCGGCGTCGTGGGCGGCGGGGTCTTGACCGGCGGCGTCTTCACCGGTGGGGTCGTGACGGGCGGCGCGGTGTGGACGGTCGTGGGTGTCGGGGTCGGCGCGAGCGTCGGTGCGGGGGTCGGCAGCGACACGGTTGGCGCCGCGGTCAGCGACGGGCCCGACGGCGGCGCGCTCCCGGTGTGCGCGCCGGGCGCGACCGGCAATGTCGACGCACTCGCGGGAGCCGATGATCCGGGGGTTGTGACGATCGTGGTGGTCGGACCGGGTACCGACGACTTCGGGGGCTTCGCCGATGCGGGTTTCGCTTTCGGCTTGGGCTTCGGCGGCGCGGGCCGGGGCGGCGCGCCGGTGGCAGTCGCGGTTCCGCCGCCGACGACGCTCGCGGTCGACGCGCCCGAGGCCGGGGCGGTCGTGCCGATCGAGGCAATGATCGAGAGAAAGCCCGAGATGCTCAGGCCCGCAACGAGAATGCGCGTCGCGGCCGCGGGGTGGCGGCGCCGGCGCCACGCCAAGCCGCCGGCCACCGCCGATTCCGGCGCGCGCCGCGAAGCCGAGCCGCGCCAACCGTTCGTCGAGATCGGCCGGTTCGGTCATGCGACCGCGCGCCTCGCCGCGCCCGCACGGCTCCGGTCCATCCTGGGTCCCCCACTGCACTGCGAACGACTTGGTCGCCCTGACCATCGGCATTTCGGGGGGTCGACCTCAAGGGGAAAGGCCGAATTGTCAGGTCAGTTCACAATCCCTATGGCGTGCGGCGCACGACGATGATCGGGGTGAGCTCGTCGTTCTGGCCGAGCGGATTGTCGAGGAGCACCTCGCGCACGACCTTGCGGTCGACCGGAAAACCGTCGCTGGTGCCGAGAACCTCGACGTTGATGTTGTTGGCGTCGACGATCGCGACCGGAACATCCGATATGGGCCGCGATCTCGCGGGCCGCGGCGTCGGGGTCGGCGGGGCCGAGCATCGCGAACTCGTCGAACGGCTTCACGGTGGCCGGGCTGAAGCCGTCGATCTCGGAGATGCGGTGGCCGGCGATCCGGTAGAAGTCGCCCCGCCGGCGGAACACGAGCCGCGTGAACGAGCCGACGATCATCGCGAACAACATGCGCCACCAACCGGCCTGCATGATCGCGACCTGCATCTTCTTGGGGTCGGAGTAGCCGACGTCGTCGGGGTGCTTGGTCACGCCCTTCACGAGCAGCTTGGCGAGGAGCCCCGGGCGCACGACCGAGTGGTGGATCACGCGGCCCTGCGAGATCGTGACGAACTTCTCCGACACCGCGAGCCAGTCGCCCGGTTGCAGCACCGGCTTCACGTACTCGTCGAAGACCGGGTCGAGCGACTCCTTGATGTGGATGAGGTGCGTCTGCACCGCGATCCGTTCGTAGTCGACGCCGTGTCGCGGGCCGTGGATGCTCATACCGCCACCGACTGGTCCATGTAGCGGCGCATCCAGAGCTCGGTGACGAGCACGCGCCAGAAGATCAGACCGTCGCCGGGTCGGCCCGCGAGGTATTCGTCCCAGGCGGTCACGAGTTGGGTCGGGTTGTAGAGGTCGCGCGCCGCGAGCTCGGGCGACGCGAAGATGGCGCGGATCTCGCGCGACTTCTCCTTCATCCACGTGATGTCGGGGTTGGTGAAACCGATCTTCGATCGGCGCAGCCGGTTCTTCTCCGGCATGCGGCCCTTCATCGCGTTGCGGTACACCGCGCGGTTCCAGCCGCCCTTGATCTTCTGGTCGATCGGCAGCGAGAAGATGAACTCGACGAGCTCGTGGTCGAGGAACGGAACCCGTGACTCGACGGAGAACGCCATCGAGTTCTTGTCCTCGTAGCGCAGGAGGTCGGGGGTGGAGTAGCTGCAGCACGTCGCTCGCGAGGCGCTCGTTCAGGTTCTTGTGCGACTCGAAGTGCGCGGCCGCCGCGATCCGGGTTGCAGCAGCTCGCGCGCGTTCACCGGATGTCGTCCCGCGCTCCGGGAGCTTCGAGCGGATCAGCTCGCCGGCGTACTTCTTGTAGAGGTCGCGGCCCTTGATGATCTCGCGCGCCGCCGCGAGGTAGTGGCGCTGCGCGATCGCGGAGCTCAGGTACGCGCGGAAGTACGGGATGTAACCGGCGAGCAGCTCGTCGCCGCCGTTGCCGCTCACCATCACCTTCACGTGCTTTCCCGCGAGGCGGTACACGGAGTAGTACGCGTACGGCGCCGACGCGATCGTGGGCTCCTCCTGGTACCAGATCCACTCGTCGATCTCGTTCCAGAAGTCGTCGAGCGTCGGGTACGCGTAGTGCGGGATGCTGCCGACCGCGCGCTCGATCTCGTGGATGTATTCGCTCTCGTCGATGCTCTCGCCCGGGTACAACGCCGAGAACGTGTACAGCCCCTGCGTGTGCAGGTCGGTGCCGCTCGGCATCGCAGCCGCGCCATCGTCGTGACGACACCGCTCGAGTCGAGGCCTCCGGAGAGCGGTACGCCGACGGGAACGTCGGAGATGAGGTGGCGGCGGACGACGTCGTCCCAGCGGCCGGCGAACTCCTCCGCGTAGTCGTCGTCGCTACGCGTCGACGCGAACTCCGGGTTGACCGGCGGATTCCAGTAGCGCTCGATCTTCACGATGCCGTCGGGCCGGACGAGCATCGTGTGCGCGGGGAGCAGCCGCTTCACGCCGTCGAAGAACGTGTCTTCGCCGTCGTCGTGCAAGCGGAACAACAGGAACCGGCGGAGCGCGTCGACATCGGGCCGGCGGGGCACGCGCGTGTTCTGGAAGAGCGCCTTCAGCTCCGACGCGAACGCGAAGCCGTTCGGCGTCGTCGACGTAGTACAGCGGCTTGATGCCGAGCCGGTCGCGGGCGAGGAAGAGCTCGCCGCGCTCGTGATCGGAGATCGCGAACGCGAACATGCCGGTGAGGTGGTCGACCACATTGCGGCCCCATTCCTCGAAGCCGCGCAGGACGACTTCGGTGTCGGAGTGGTCGGTGACGAATCGCCGGCCCCGTTGCTCCAGCTCGCGCCGCAGTTCGGCGTGGTTGTAGATCTCGCCGTTGAAGACGAGCGCGAGGTTGCCGTCGTCGCTGTAGAGCGGTTGGTCGCCGGTGGCGACGTCGATGATCGCGAGGCGGCGCATGCCGATCGAGAAGTGCGCGCCGATGTCGGTGCCCTGGCCGTCGGGGCCACGGTGCACGATCGAACGCAACATCTGTTCCAGCAGCTCGGGGTCGGAGCCGGCGAAGCCGACGATGCCACACATCGCGGCTCAGCCTACGGGCGGCGCCAGCCCGGCAGTCGGGCTCAGCCTGCTCGACCTCGCTAATCAGTCGGGCTTCGGGTCGGCGGCGCAGCGTGCTCGGGCCGACGTTGCGGTCGAGCCAGCGGTTGACGGGCGCGGCGTCGCGCCAGGCGGTGATCGATGCGATCCGGCGGCCGCGGCGCGTGTGCAGCCAACGGGGTGACGCCGAACGTGCGGCCGATGTGGATGCCCTTCATGCCGCAGCAGGTCGCCGCGGGGATGGTCGGGATCGAAGCCGCGCGGCACCCGCTTCAGCGACTTCACGCGCGTCGACGCTCGTACTTCTGCTTGCGCAACGCGTCGACCGCGGTCGCGAGCTTCGGCCCGGTTCGGTTGTCGGCGACCGCGTCGCGGAACCGCTCCAGCTGATCGGTCTGCAGGTGGTAGTAGCCGCTGCCGCGTAGAGCCCTTCGGCCGAGATCTGCACGTAGTACGACGCGCCGCCCTCGCTCTCGGTGACCGCCGCGGCCGAGGTCTTGTACGGGGTCTTGTCCTTCGAGAAACGGGTGTCGCGGTAGGGCCGGAACAGGTGCAGCGGACCGAACTCCTTCTCGACCATCTCCGACAGCTCGACGAACGGAGCCTTCACGCACTCGTCGTAGGTGGCTTGGTGCGCGAGCCAGTACGCCTTCGAATTGTCGGCCTCGAGCCCGACGTAGAATTCGAGCGCGGCGTCGGGCCAGCCCTTGAACGTCACTCGTCGGTCTTTCTTCTTCTTGGCCCGACTGGGCGCGACGCGCGGCGGTTCGCCCGGCATCTTCGGGATATACGGGCGGCCAGGGCGCGTCCGGTCAGCCCGTTGTCGAGGTCGCGCTGCGAACATCGCCGAGCAGTGGTTCGATCGACTGCGGTTCGGCGGGCATGTCGGCCCACGGATCGCCGACGCTCGGCGACGCGTGCGGGCACGGTCGCGATCGTCTGGTCGTCGGCGACGATCGTGTCGAGCTCGCTCCAGTCGAACGGCGTCGACACCTGCGCGCCTTCGCGGGCCCGCACACACCACGCGCCGAAGATCGTCTTGTGCGGCGCGTTCTGGTTGAAGTCGATGAAGATCCGTTCGCCGCGCTCTTCCTTCCACCACGCGTCGGTGATCAACGCCGGGATTCCGGCGCGCGAGCTCGCGCGCCGCCGCGACCGCGGCCCGGCGCACCTGGATCGAGTCCCATTGCGGGAGGAGCCGCACGTACACGTGGATGCCGCGGTTCCCGGTGGTCTTCGGATGGGCGACGATGCCGAGCTCGTCGAACAGCGCCCGCACGTCGTGCGGCCGCGGCGCGGGCTTCGTCGAAGCCGGTGCCCGGTTGCGGGTCGAGGTCGATGCGCAGCTCGTCGGCGTGCTCGGGATCGGCGGCCTGTGACGGCCACACGTGGAAGCCGAGGCACCCGAGGTTCACGGCCCACGCGATGTGCGCGAGATCGGCGGCCACCAGCGCCCGCGACGTCGTGCCGTTCGGGGTGCTGACGATCGTGGTCTCGAGCCAGTGGCGGCGCGTTGTCGGGCACCCGCTTCTGGAAGAACGACGAGCCGCTCGCGCCGTGTGGGAACCGCTGCATGAGCACCGGCCGGCCGCCGATCGTGCGGGTGATCGGCTCCGCGACCGCGAGGTAGTAGTTCACGAGGTCGAGCTTGGTCTCGCCCCGCTCGGGGAACAGGACCTTGCCCGGGCTCGAGATGCGCACCGCCTTGCCCGTCGATCTCGAGCTCGATCGCGTCGTCGCCCCGCGCCATCCCTCGAAGCTAGTTGGCCATCCCTCGACGCTTGTAGGGACGCCCTGACAGCAGTCGCGCCCGCGCTCCTCGCCTAACCGTATAGTGGTAAGCTGCCCACTATGGCGTTTGTAGTGGCCAAGCCGATCGGCGCGATACGAAATACGGGAATCCCTGAGCACGCCGGCGGGTCCGCGGGCCCGCACGCTCGCGACCTTCCGGTTCTTGACCGAGGGCGTTATCAACGAAGCCGCGAGTCGCGCCGTCCGTCCGTTCGATGCCGACAAGATCCGCGCCCGAGCCGCCGCGCTCGGTGTCCCGCGGCGCTCGCACGAGGCCGCCGCGAGCGCCGGCGCGCTGGTTGCCCAACTACGGCACGGTGAGCCGCTGCCACCGGCTCTCGTCGACGAGCTCCGCCGGGTGTTGCCCGAGTCGAGCACCGCCGTGCCCGACAGTCTCGAGTCGGCGGTCGAGTGGATCGGCGTCGACGACGCAACGCGCGGTCGGGCGCTGCGCGACCTCCTCGACGTCGCGAGCCGAATCCCGGCGCGGCCCCGTCCCGCGGCCTCGTCGTTCCCACGCATCTCGTCGCGCCCGCAGTCATCGAGCGCCCACCCGTGACCGCGCCCGAGCCGTCGCTGAGCGAGAAGATCACCGAGCTCGATCGAGTGCTCGGCGCGTCCGAGCTGCCCTTCGCGTTCGGCGGCGCGTTGGCGCTCGCGTACTACGCCGGAACCGCGGGCGACCGTCGATGTCGACGTCAACGTCTTCGTTCCGCCGGACGCCGTCGATCGCGTGGCCGAGATAGTTGCTCCGCTCGGTATCGAAACGTCCGCGCACGACCGACGCCTCGTGTTACGAGACGGTCAGGTCCGATTGCGCTGGGGCACGACGCCGATCGATCTCTTCTTCGCGCTACGACGCCTTCCACTTTCATGCCGCGGCGCGCGTTCGCCAAGTTCCCTTCGGCAGCGACACGATCCGCGTCCTCGCGCCGGAAGACCTTCTCGTCTGCAAAGTGGTCTTCAATCGGCGCAAGGACTGGATCGACATCGAACAGATGCTGTTGCTCACCGCCGGCACGCTCGATCTCGACGACGTGCGCCGGTGGGTGGTCACGATAATCGGGGCCAGCGATGATCGCGCGTCGCCGATTCGAGCAGGCGGTGGGCGAGGTACTCGGCGATCAGTAGATGCTGACGTCCGGGTCGAGGCCGATGCCCTCGGCGTCGATGCGGCCCGGTGGCGGCGAGCACGAACTGCAACGCGTCGCCGGTGATCGCGGGGCCGCCGCCGCTCACGTCGTAGCGGTCGACGCCGGCCAGCGCGAGCGTGGCCGGGCCCCAGCTCTTCTTCGTGAGCTGCGCCGCGAGATACGCGACGGAAGCCTCGAGGCCGTCGCCGCGCTCCGACTCCTGACCGATCGCGGCGCGGATGTCGTCGGCGTGCACATACGTGTCGTACCAAAGCGTCAGCACGCCTTCGCCGAGCGTCAGGTCGGGGACGCCACTCGGCCCCGCCCACATCGTCGTCGTCGACCGCGTCGAACAACGTGTGCAACGTGGCGAGTCGCGACGCGCAGACGTGCGGCCGCGCCGATCGCCGACTCGTGGCGCACCGAAGCCGCTTCCTCTTCGGAGTTCCGGGAGCCGGGAACACCGGCCGCGGTGTCTTCGGCCAGACCGATGACATGTCCGGCGACGTCTCGTACCTGCCAACCGGCGCAGCGCGCGCCGGCGTTCCATTGCTTTTCGCTCAGGCCTTCCACGAGCGACGCGAACGCGTCGTATTCGGCAAGGCATCCGTTGGCTACCTGGGTGCGGGAGAGCAACGTTTTTGTCATGCCCCGATGGTGATCTTCGACGCGCACCGCGTCGATTCCCTCCGAGGTAATGCGGGGGCGGCGCCTCGCGTGTCAGTCGCGAGCCATCGCCGCCGCGTAGTGCGCTTCGAGGTCGATGTACGCGTCGTCGGCGATATCGAACACGACTCTCTCGATCTCGCCGCCGGTGAAATCGAATCGCGATCCCGCGTACATGCTGGAGACGGAGTCGGCGCTGTCGTAACCGATGCAGAGACCCTCACCGCAGAGGGAGAAGTGGCCGAGCACGGTCCGGATCTCGTCCTGGCCGACCAGCTGGTCGTCGATGTACAGCTTGAGCGGGCCGATGCCTTCGCGGTTCTCGCCCATGCGTTCCTTGGTGAACTCCACGCCGAGAATGTGGTGCCCGGTCAGGTTCAACGGCGCGGAGACGCGTTTCTCCGGCGGGATGCCGAGGAAGTTGTACGCGTAGGTGAGCGTGCCGTCCTTGATGAACAGCGCGTGTCCGCCGAAGCGCGAGCCGTGGGCGAAGATCACGCCTTCGCTCGTCGGTGTGAGGTCGAGCTCCGCGATCACCTTGTACGACACGCCGTGCGTGTTGGCGGCCGAACGCTCGGGGATCTCGCTCGTGTTCGGGTAGTAGGTGTACCGGCCGCTCGGCGGGACCGGCACCTTGAACTCCATGCCGATGAACGTCTCGAAGTCCTTCGGGTTGCCGATGATCTGCAGGTCGTTCAGGGGGAGCACCAGGTTGGCGTCCGCCTCTTGGAACCACAGCGCCTTCATCTCTTCGAGCTTGTCGGGGTTGTCGTCGGCGAGGTCGCGCGCTTCGGAACGGTCGACATCGGTGTGGAACAACTGCCACCGGTCCTTGTCGAAGCCGGAGATACCCGACACCGGTCCGTGCTCCGCGACCGCCTTCCAACCCTCGTGCCAGATGCCCCGACTCCCGAGCATCTCGTAGTACTGCGTGTGCTTCTGCGTCGGCGCGTCGGCGTCGTCGAAGCTGTAACGCATCGAGACGCCCGACAACGGCGTCTGCGTCGCGCCGTTGTAGACGTCGGGCATGTCGACACCACACACGTCGTAGATCGTCGGAACGATGTCGGTGGAGTGGTGGTACTGATTGCGTACCTCACCCTTGGCCTTGATGCCCGCGGGCCAATGCACGACGAGCGGGTCGCACACACCGCCTTGGTACGTGTAGCGCTTGAACATCCGATAGGGAGTCGAGAACGCGGTCGCCCAACCGGTCGGGTAGTGGTTGTACGTGTTCGGGCTGCCGAGTTGGTCGACCATCGACAGGTTCTGTTCGAGGTCGTCGGGGTAGCCGCCGAAGATCTTGCCTTCGTTGACCGAACCGTTCGGACTGCCCTCGCCCGATGCGCCGTTGTCGGCGCAGTAGAACACGATCGTGTTCTCGAGCTGACCCGACGCCTCGAGGTAGTCGACGATGCGCCCGACCTGCGCGTCGGTGTACTCGGAGAATCCGGCGTACACCTCGGCCATCCGGCAGAACATCGCCTTCTCCGCGTCGTTCAGCTCGGCCCACGGCCGTACCCAGTCGGTCTGCGAGTACGTGCCTTCGGTCATCGGGTTGATCGGCGTGAGCTCCGTGCCCTCGGGCAGGATCCCCTTCTCGATCATGCGGGGCAGAACCCACTCGCGGTACGCCTCGTAGCCGTCGTCGAACTTGCCTTTGTACTTGGCGATGTAGTCGGCCGGCGCGTGGTGCGGCGCGTGATTCGCACCCGGGCAGAACCACAGGTACCACGGCTTGTCAGGCTCGGTCTGCTTGGAGTCGCGGATGAACCGGAACGCCTGATCGGCGAGATCCTTCGACAGGTGATACCCGTCCTCGGGCTTGTACGGCTGGTCGATGTAGTGGTTGTCCTCGGCCAGGCTCGGATACCAGTTGTTCGTCTCGCCACCGATGAATCCGTAGAAGCGGTCGTAGCCCTGCGCGAGCGGCCAGTTCTTCTTCGACGCGCCCATCGTCCACTCGTCGATCGGGACGTTGTGGTTCTTGCCGACCCAGAACGTCGACCAGCCCGCGTCGCGCAGGATGTTCGCCATGGTCGCGTTCTCGGGCGGGATGTGGGAGTTGTAGCCGGGGAAACCCGTCGACGACTCCGAGATGGTCGCGAACCCGTTCAGGTGATGGTTACGACCGGTCAGGAACGTCGAGCGCGTCGGCGAGCAGAGCGCGGTCGTGTGCCACTGCGAATACGTGAGACCGCCGTCGGCCAGGCGCTGCATCGTCGGCATGTTGATGCGGCCGCCGTACGGCGACCACGCCGCGCAACCGGTGTCGTCGTAGAGGACCACGAGCACGTTCGGTGCACCTTCGGGAGCCTTGTCGGAGAGGAACGCGGGCCAGTCGGGCGTCGAGTCGCGGACGTCCAACTTGATCTCGCCACCGAACTTCTTGGCCATCGTCGACTCCTGTCACGGTGTGGGCTGGCCCCGCGCCGTCGACGGTACGAACCGTCGACGATTCCCCGCCTCACCCGCCCCGGGCGAGAGCACGAGCGCGCGGCACTCGGGCGATGGTTACGCCGGAGGTAATGGTCTCGGCGCGGGGGCGTCGGTACGGTGATCGTGATGCTCGAACCGAACGCGCCGCCCGCGGGACAGCTGTTGCGGGATTGGCGAATCCGGCGCCGGATGAGTCAACTCGACCTCGCGTCGGAGGCGGGCATCTCGGCGCGGCACCTCAGCTTCGTCGAGACGGGCCGGTCGCGGCCCAGCCGGGCGATGGTGTTGCACCTGGCCGAATACCTCGACGTGCCGCTGCGCGAACGCAATCCGCTGCTGCTCGCCGCCGGTTACGCGCCCACGTACCAGGCCACCGACTTCGACGCGCCCGAGATGCAGGCCGTACGCGATGTGGTCGGTCGGCTGCTCGCCGCGCACGAGCCGTATCCCGCGATCCTCGTAGATCGGCGTTGGCAGCTGGTCACCGCGAATCGTGCGGCAACTGTGCTGGTCGACGGCGTCGACCCCGACCTGCTCGCGCCGTCGTGCAACGTCTTGCGCACGAGCCTGCATCCGCGCGGTCTTGCGCCGCGCATCGTGAACCTCGCGCCGTGGAGCGCGCACATCATCGACAACGTGCGGCGCCAGATCGCGGTCACGGGCGACGAAGAGCTGCGCGAGCTCGAACGCGAGTTGGTCGGGTTACGCAGAAGGCATGGGCGTGTCGGTTCCCGCGTCGACCGAATCCCCGCGTGCCGTCGCGATGCCCATGCGTTTGCGCACCGACCACGGTGAGCTCGCGCTCATGACCATGATCGCCACGTTCGGCACCGCGCTCGACATCACCCTCGCCGAGCTCACCCTCGAGACGTTTCTGCCCGCCGATTCCGCGACCGCGGCCGCACTCTTCGCGCGCATGGAAACGGCGGAAAAACCGCTGGTCTGAATGGCCGTCAGGCCCTGGTCCGGACGCCGCGTCGCCGGTAGGCTTACCGACACTGTCGGTGGCGGGTAAGGGGGCCTCATGGCTTTGCAGACCGATCTCCCGACCGTTCAATACCGTCGGGCGAACAGCCCACGACCGTCCGCACGTTGTGCCGGTTCGACGATGGGGCGGTATTCGCCTACGTCGACAACGGTCACGAGTTCATCCGCGCCAGCGATCGAGAGTTGTGGGCTGTCGAACGTGACGACGTACTCGTGTCGGCGCGTTCGGGCGAAGTGCTCGCGCAGCGGCGCGGGCGCGTGTACTTCGACGTCGAGACGGAAGAGCCGTCTACTACGAGCGCGCGGGCTAGCCGACAGGTCGGCGATCGGGTTCGAGCAACAGGCCGATCGAGTCGGCCAGGTCGTCGGACACGGTCGTGATCGAGATGCGACCGGCGACCCACGCGCGCAAGCGCGCCGCGAGCACCGCGTCGACGACCGTCACGATGCGCTGCGCGGTTGCGCGGTCGAGGTCTTTGATCGCCTCGACGTAGATGTCGTTCGTGGTCTGCCGCGAGGCGGGCGAGGATCTCGGTCGCGAACGGATCCGATGACGTCTCGAGGGTTGCGACGAGGCGCGCGAGCGACGGTTGACGTTGGAACGCGCGCACGGAACGGTTGATGACCTGGGTCAGCCGTTGCGCGTCGGTGACACCGCGCAACGGGTTGCGGGAGATGTTCGTGCGCAACGTGCCCGCCCAACGCACGAGCACTTCGGCGAAGAGGTGTTCCTTCGACGAGAAGTAGTGGTACAGCGTGCCGAGCGCGACGTTGGCCTCCTCGGCGACGTCCTTCACCTGGATCTTGTCGAAGTCGCGCTCGCCGAGAAGTGTGAGGCCGGCGTCGACGATGCGATCGCGGCGGGCCTGTTGCGCCGGCGTGCGGGTCGCAGGGAGCGTCGACTTGGCGTCGGTCATCAGCGTCACTATACTAGAATCCGATTCTAGTTACCGCTTCTCCAGGAGGATCCGTGGCGACCGCGACCGTGACCGATCAGCGCTACACGATCATCTCGTCCGACACACACGCGGGCGGCAGTCACGCCCAGTACCGCGAGTTCCTCGAGAAGAAGTACCTCGACGACTTCGACGCGTGGCGCGAGAAGTACAAGAACCCGTTCAAGGATCTCGGTGACGATCGTCGGTTGCGCAACTGGGACAACGACATGCGCAACGGCCAACAGGACGCCGACGGGATCGTCGGCGAGGTGATCTTCCCGAACACCGTGCCGCCGTTCTTCCCGAGCTTCGTGTTGTTCGCGGCGCCGCCCACGGCCGAGCAGTACGAGCACCGCCTCGCGGGCGTGCGCGCGCACAACCGTTGGCTCGAAGACTTCTGCGGACAGTTCCCCGAGCGCCGCGCCGGCATCGGTCAGTTCTTCGTGAACGACATCGACGACGCGATCGAAGACATCAAGTGGATCAAGGAGCACAACCTGCGCGGCGGCGCGCTGCTCCCGTCGGTACCGCCCGACGCGACCTGGTTGAAGCCGTTCAACCACCCCGACTACGACCGGCTGTGGGCCGTCGCCGAAGATCTCGGCGTGCCGCTCAACTGCCACGGCGGCGTCGGCGGACCGTCGTACATCACGCAGCCCAGCTCCGCGCTCATCCAGATCACCGAGCTCGCCGGCTATTCGCGCCGCCCGCTCGTCTTCATGTTGCTCTCCGGCGTGTTCGAGCGCTTCCCGAACCTCAAGTTCGTGATGACCGAGCAGGGCTGTGCGTGGATCCCGCCGTTCCTCGCGCAGATGGACGACGTGTTGGCCCGCGTGAAGAAGCACGGTGCGATCGGCGAGTTGCGCTTCAAGCCCGAGCACATCCTGCCGAAGTCGGCGACGGAGTACTTCCAACAGAACGTGTGGCTGGGTGTGAGCTTCCCCGGTCCGGCCGATGCCCGCGCCGCGAAGGAGACGGTCGGCATCGACAAGTTCATGTGGGGTTCCGACTACCCGCACGACGAGGGCACGTACCCGTTCTCACGCGAGGCGTTGCGTCAGGTCTTCTCCGACTGGAGCCCGGCCGACATGCAGAAGATCCTCACCGACAACGTCGCCAAGCTGTACGACTTCGACGTCGCCGCGCTGAAGCCGCTCGCCGATCAGTTCGGACCGACGCGCGCCGAGCTGTCGGAGCCGTTGGTCGAGCTGCCGGAGCACCCGAACGAAGCGTTGCTGCGGGCGCGCACGACCAAAGCCTGATCGGCAAGGCCCGTCGGCCTGACAGTTACGTGTCGGACTCGTGCTCGCGCTTGGCGCGCTGCTCGGCTTCCCATTCGTCGAGGCGCCGGTCGAGCTCTTGCGAGCGACGATCGGTGATCTCGGGCCGCGACACGAACGTGGGCTCGTCCTCGTAGCCGACCGGACGCCGCGGACGGCTGAGGTCGGTCGGGCGCGGCATCCAACTGCCCTTCGGGGGCCGGCCGAACAGCGTCCAGATCGCACCGCCGAGCGGGCCGAGGAAGAACACGATCAGGAGCCACGCGACCTTCGGCAGGTTGCGGCATTCCTCGGTATCGGTGGCCAGCACATCGAGTAGCGCCCAGACCCAGAAGCCGAAGAAGGCAAGGAAGAGGAAAAACGAGAGTTCGGGCACGGACGCACCCCCTACGTGGTGTGGGCCTGCATGGTGTGGGCTGATTCGCGGTCAAGGGTACCGGTGGAGCGCAAGTCCCCATACACTGCCTGATGGCGAGCCGGTCGAATTGGTCGGTCGGTCGCGGATCAGAAACGAGTATTTCGTGGCACAAGGCACGGTCAAGTTCTTCAATGCTGAAAAGGGTTACGGCTTCATCTCCCGCGAGCAAGGTGACGACGTGTTCGTTCACTTCTCCGCAATCCAGGGTGACGGATACAAGACCCTCGACGAGGGCCAGCGCGTCGAGTTCGACGTCGCGCAGGGTCGCAAGGGTCAAGAGGCGCAGAACGTCCGAGTTATCTGACGTTCAGTCACTTCGCGGGAGCCGTCGGCACACCATGCCGGCGGCTCTTTCGCGTCCGGACTCTTTCGGCCCCCGCTTCTCAGCAGGCTCTGGTACGCGCCGGTACCGAGCAGCTGATCGAGGCGCACCGGCGTGAGGCCCTTGGCGCGCAAGCCGGCGATGATGATCGGCAGCGCCCGCACGAGGACTTGGCGGTTGGCGGTCGGGTTGCCGTCGAGACCGTCGTGCAACAAGAGGATCGCGCCGGGACGCGCGCTGCGCGAGGATGCGCCGGGCGACGAGTTGCGCGTCGTTCGTCGCCCAGTCGCCGGCCGACGCACTCCACAACACCATGTGCATGTGGTGGTCACGCACGACCTGCGCTAGGAACGGCGTGCGATCGCCGTGCGGCGGGCGATACAGCACCGGGCACGTACCGATCGCGCGCTCGAACGCGTCCTGCGTGCGTTGCAGTTCCGGATAGCGCGGATCGAGCCAGCGCCACTGGTCGTGCTGGTACGAATGGTTCCCGAGGAGTTGCCCGTCGGCGTAGAGGGCGCGGGTGATCTGCGGGTCCGGCGTCGATGGCCTTGCCGACCTCGAAGAACGTGCCCTTGATGCCGTTCGCGTCGAGGATCGCCATGACCTTCTCGGTCGCGCCGATGTTCGGGCCGTCGTCGAACGTCGAGCGCGACATCGTGCCGGCGTCGGTCGGGCCGTGCACCGCACCGCCGCCGAACCACGTCGTGTCCGGCGTCTCCGCGCCGATGTAACCCGTGAACACGAGCGTCGTCGACGACGAGGATCGACGCCGAACGCGATCGCGCGACCGCGTCGGCGAACTGCGCGTCGGGAACACGCCGAACGCGGTGACGACGGTCGCGGTCGCGACGACCAACACCACGACCGCGACGAGTACGGCCTCGGTCGACGAAGATGCGCAGCAGCACCAGCACGACGATCGCGCCGAGCGCGCCGACGATGGCGGGACGCGTCAGCCGGGGCCGCGGCTCGCCGACGCCGAGCGCCGGACCCGCGCCGAGCCCGAACAACACCGCGATGATCGCGACGGTTCCGATGTCGTCGCGCTGGCCGAGCAGCCACACCGCCGTGCACGCGACCACGCCGCCGACGACCGCAAGGGTCCGGTTCGCCGGGAGGTAGCGCGCCGCGAGGAAGCCGACGGCGAGCGCGATCACGATCACGACGAGGTCGACGGCGTGGTTCAGGTGGGGATCGGCTGAAGCCGAGAGCACGAACCCCAGCCCGGCCGCGACGGCCAGCGTCGTCCGGACCGCGTCGATCACCGGCTCGGCCCCAACCGAAGAAGACGGTTCGGCCCCCACCGGAGGAGACGGGTCGGGGGCGGGGTCCATCGGAGCCATCTTGGCCGCTGCACCCTGGGATTCCGGGGTCGACTTGACTTTGAGAACGAGAACCGTTCTCATTATGGAGTGCTTCGGCCCCCGAATCTCCGTTGTCGTCGTTGCGGTCGCGCTCGTTGGGGCGGGCTGCGGTTCCTCGGCCAAGCCGGCGGCGACCGGAGTCGTGAAGATCGTCGCGGGCGAGAACTTCTGGGGCGAACATCGCCCAGCCAGATCGGCGGCGCGCACGCTCGATGTCGACGTCGATCATCACCGACCCGACCGCGGATCCCGCACCAGTACGAATCCGACGCGCGACGACGCCGAGCTCGTCGCCGACGGCCGACCTCGTGATCGAGAACGGCGCCGGCTACGACGACTTCGTCGCCAAGCTGTTGTCGGCCACCTCGAAACACGGACGGGTGGTGTTGTCGGTGGCGCACCTGTTGAACGCAACCGGCGCCGACGCGAACCCGCATCTCTGGTACGACCTCCCGCGCATCCCGACGGTCGCGGCGGCCATCGAGTCGGCGCTCGCGACCGCGGACCCGGCCGACGCCGCGCAGTTCGCCGCGAACCGGAAGACCTTCGTCGCGTCGCTCGCGCCGTTGAACGCACTCGTCGACCGAGATCAAGACGAAGTACCCCGGCGCACCGGTCGCCTACACCGAGCGCGTGCCGGGCTATCTGCTCGATGCCGCGGGGTTGACCGTGGAGACTCCGTCCGGATTCGCGCAGGCGATCGAAGACGGCAACGAACCGAGCGCAAATGACCGCGCCGACGATGGACGATCTCGTCACACAGCATCGCATCCGCGCGCTGCTGTACAACGCACAGGCGACGAGTCCCGTGACCCAACACGTGCAGGACCTCGCGCGCCGCGCGGGAGTCCCGGTGGTCGGCGTGACCGAGACGCAACCTCGGAACGAGCCGAGCTACCAGGCCTGGCAGCAGGACCAACTCGAAGCGCTGGTTCACGCGTCGGCCAGACCGAAGGACAGGGCTGACATGGCGTGTCGTCGAGCTGCGCGACGCGGCGATGCGCTACGGCGCGCGCACGCTTGTTCGAGCATCTCGATCTCGACATCGCGCCGGGGGAGTTCGTCGCGGTGCTCGGCCCGAACGGCGCGGGCAAGACGACGTTGCTGCGCGTACTGCTCGGTCTGACCCGGCTGTCGGACGGCCACGTGGAGATCGACGGCCGGCCGCCGAAGCGGGGGAGTCACGACGTCGGGTACGTGCCGCAGCAGCATGCGTTCGACCGCGTCCTCCCGATCCGCGGTCGCGATCTCGTGCGCTTCGGGCTCGACGGTCATCGGCGCGGCCTGCCGTTCGGGAACGCGCGCGGGCGCACGCGGTCGACGACGCGATCCGCGTCGGTCGGCGCCGAGACCTACGCCGATGCGCCGATCGGTCTGCTCTCGGGCGGTGAGCAACAGCGCCTCCGCATCGCGCAGGCGCTCATCGGCGACCGCAAGGTGTTGCTGTGCGACGAGCCGCTGCTGTCGCTCGACCTCTCGCACCAGCAGGCGGTCGTCGAGCTCATCGACGACCGGCGCCGTGACGCGGGCACCGCGGTCGTGTTCGTCACGCACGAGATCAATCCGATCCTGCCCGTACGTCGACCGTGTGCTCTATCTCGTCGGCGGGCGTTGGGCGGTGGGCACGCCCGACGAGGTGCTCACGAGTGCAGGGCTGAGCGATCTCTACGGCACCGACGTCGACGTGCTGAACGTGCGCGGCCGCATCATCGTCGTCGGATCGGACGAGACCGCGCCCGACCGAGCCGGGTGGCCACCATCACCACCATCACGACCATCCGCACCCGCACGCACCGGATCGGCACTGATGCTCGCCACCATCGACCTCTCGCAGCCGTTCGCCCAGCACGCGGTGATCGCGGGCGCGCCTCGTCGCGATCACGTGCGGCCTGATCGGGCCGTTCGTCGTGACGCGCGGACATGGCGTTCGCGGTGCACGGGACGAGCGAGCTCGCGTTCACCGGCGCGGCCGCGGGACTCCTCATCGACAACAACCCGATCGGAGGCGCGCTGATCGGCGCGTTGATCGTCGCGGCCGTGATCGGCGCGCTCGGGCGACAGTGCACGCGAACGCGACTCGGTGATCGGCGTGATCCTCGCGTTCGGGCTCGGTGTCGGCGTGCTGTTGCTCGAGCTACTACCACGGCTTCGCCACCGCGGCGACGAACATCTTGTTCGGCGACATCTTCGGCGTGAGCAACGACCAGCTGTTCGCGCTGCTCGCGATCGGAATCGGTGCGGTCGTCGTGATGGCGGTCGATCTACCGGCCGTTGTTGTTCGCGTCGGTCGACGCCGACGTCGCCACCGCGCGCGGAGTTCCCGTCCGCCTGCTCGGTATGGTCTTCCTGCTCGTGCTCGCGCTGACCGTCACCGCGGCGGCGCAGGTCGTCGGCACGTTGCTCGTGCTCAGCCTCGCGATCACGCCCGCCGCGGCCGCGCAACGCTGGTCGCCGAATCCGCTGCGTGGTCACCGGGCTGTCGATCGTGTTCGCGCTGCGTGGCCGCCGACGGCGGGATCCTGCTGAGCCTGGCGAGCACGCAGCATCAAGCCCAGCGTCTTCGTGACGTTCATCAGTTTCGGCATCTATCTCGCTGTCGCCGCGCTGGCCGGGTGCCGGCTCGTCGCCGCGGCGTCGCCGGCGGGCGGTTGCCGATATGGTCGCGAGCGCTTGAGCAACGACGAAGAACGCATCGCACTGTTCCTCGACTACGAGAACCTCGCGATCGGCGCGCGGGAACAGCTCCACCTGAGCGAGTTCAACTTCCGCCCCATCGCCGATGCGCTGGCGGAACGGGGGCGGGTCGTCGTCCGCCGCGCCTACGCCGACTGGTCGCGCTTCGACGAAGACCGGCGCATGCTGACGCGCCACCACGTCGAGCTGATCGAGATCCCGCAACGGATGGGGATCGGTCCGCAAGAACGCGGCCGACATCAAGATGGCCGTCGACGCGATCGAGCTGTGCTTCGAGCGCGACTACATCACCACGTTCGTGCTCGGTACCGGCGACAGCGACTTCACGCCGCTCGTGCACAAGCTGCGCGAGCTCAACCGCCGCGTGATCGGCATCGGCGTGGAAGCTTCGACCTCGGCGCTGCTGCCGCCCGCGTGCGACGAGTTCCTGTTCTACGAACGGCTCGAGGGCATCGAACCCGCGGAGCCGCGGCGCACGCCGGCGCGATCGACGCGCACCAAGCGCGCGCCGGTCGGTCGAGGAAGTCCGACCGCGGAAGAGGAGACAGCCCGCGGCGCGGGGCGAAGAGGCCGACCTCGGCGTGCTCGTCACGCAGACGTTGTCGGGCCTGTCCCGCAGCGCCAGCGGACCGGTGCTCGCGTCGATGTTGAAGCGCGCGATCCTGCGCAAGGACCCGACCTTCAGCGAGACCACCTACGGCTTCCGCGGATTCTCCGAGCTGCTGCGCCACCTCGACGAGCAGGGGCTCGTCGCGCTCACGCCCGGACCGGGCCAGGGCGATCCCGAGGTCAGCTTCCCGGCCGAGGTCGGCGACGAGCAGGCCGCGTTCGCACTGTTGCGCACGGTCGTCGACCGGCTCACCGCCAAGCGGCGGCCCGCCGCACCTGTCGGGGCTGAAGACCCAGCTGCGCAAGGTCGAGCCCGACTTCAGCGAGAAGCGTTCGGCTACGGCGGCTTCTTGCAGTTCTGCAAGGCGGCGCGGGCGCGCGGGCTGATCGAGATGGACTGGGACGATGCCGCCGACGACTACATCGTGCGCCCGGGGGCGTCCGCGGCCTGACCCGAGGGGTCCGGGACGCTACGAACGACAGGACTGGGTGGGCGGACGCCGAACGGCGAGGCCCCCGAAATCAGCCCTTGCCGCCCCGTGCGGGTCCGCTCTTGCGGGGGTGTTCGTCTTCGCCGGCCCGTTCCCGAGCGCGTTGGCGAGCAGCCGCCGCTTCGAGATCGGTCGGGCGTTTCGGTGGCGCGCCGGCGGTGCGCGCCGGCTTGCGAGGTGCTGCCATGCCGGAAACATAGAGGGCCGGGCCACCCGCAGGCGAAAACCGGGCCAAGTTCGTCCGGCGAGCCGCCCGAAAATCGGTGGCGGCCCGCCGAGATGCGGCTTCTAGGCCGATCGTTCCTGGTCTCGGCGGAGCGGGACGACGGTGTCGGGCTCGAGCTCGCGCTCGATGTCGTTCTCGACGTCGGCGAAGACCGGGGGAACGCCGCCGAGGCCCATGGCCGCGACCTCCTCGAGCGCTTCGGTCGTGCCGTGCAGCGCCCCGGACTGTTGGACCAGGGAGTGGGGGAGCTTGCGGTAGACGATCACCGGCACTGATGCAGCGCCAGCGCCGCGCCGACGAGGACCGCGAGGTGGATGCCGCTGATGAACGCGTGCGACGCGCTCAGGTGCGAGTGCATCGCCCGCGGCCGTCGGCAAGCCCGCGGCCACGTGCAAGGCGCCCGGCGATCGAGGTGCGTGCACTCGCCTGGTCGGCCGCGCTCGAGCCCACGCAGCGCCGGTGCGATCGAGTCCGGCGTAACGCGACGCGGCGACGCTGCCGAGGACCGCGATGCCGAGTGCGGCTCCGAGCTCGCGCGTTGCGTCGTTCATCGCGGATCCCGCACCCGCCCGCCGGGGCGGTACCGCCGACATGATCGACGCGGTCATCGGCGACATCGACAGCGCGATGCCGGTGGTGAGCGGGACGAGGCACAGCACCACGTACGCGTACGGCGTGTGGGTGGAGAGGCCGACGAGCAGGAACGAAGCCCAGAGCGATGGAGAGCATGCCGAACGCGACGGTGCGGTGTGCGCCGAACCGCGCGCTCGAGTCGTGGGGTCATCGGCGCGACGACCATCATGATCGCCGCGATCGGCATCAGGCGTAGCGCCGCGGAAAGCGCGCTGTAGCCGAGCACGAGCTGGAAGTACTGCGTGATGAGGAACATCACGCCGTACATCGCGACGAACACGAGGATCATGCCGCCGGTGCCGGTGCTGAACGCCGGGCGCTTGAAGTAGTGCATGTCGAGCATCGGCTCGGGCGTGTGCAGTTCCCACGCCACGAACAGGGCGAGCACGACGATCGCGATCAGGAACGCGGCCATGGTGCCGACGCTCAACCAGCCTTTGTCCGGCGCTTCGATGAGGCCGTAGACGAGCGCGACGATGCCGACGATCGACAGGACCGCGCCGATCGGGTCGAACTGCGATTCTTCGGGGTCGCGCGACTTCGGGCACGAGGAACTTCCCGGCGATCAGCGCCAACGCGATGACCGGCACGTTGATGAGGAAGATCGAGCCGTACCAGAAGTGACCGAGCAGGAGGCCGCTCGCGACGGGCCCGAACGCGCCGGCCGCGCCGGTGACGCTGGCCCAGATCGCGATGGCCTTCGGTCGCTCGTGCGCGGGGAAGACGTTGATGATGATCGACAGCGTCGACGGCATGATCAGCGCGCCGGCGACGCCCATGACGGCGCGGCACGCGATCAGCTGGCCCATGCTCGTCGACTGCGACGCAAGCAGCGCACCGATGAGGAAGAGTGCCGAGACCGAGCTGCAGCGCGCCCTTGCGGCCGAACTTGTCGCCGAGTGCGCCGGTCGAGAACAAGAGACCGGCGAACACCAGCGAGTAGACGGCGACGACCCACTGCAGCTGCGACTCGGTGGCGTGGAGCTCGCGGGAGAGGGTGGGGATCGCGACGTTCAGGCTCGAGTTGCCGACGAAGACGATCAGCAGGCTCAGGCAGAGGACGGCGAGCGTCCACCAGCGGCGGTCGAACGCGAGCATCGGCCGCGCTCTTGGTCTCGGCTTCCATGGTGGCTCCGTGGGGGGTTTCGGGGGGCGAACTTCGGGGCGAGGGGTGGGAAGTGGAATCTTCGCTTCCGGAACCCTACTATAATCGGAATCATGCTTCCGCTTGAAAAGCCCCGGTCCCGTGCGACGGGCCCCGGCGCGCCGATGCCCGGCGCAACCGCGAGCGGGTGCTCGCCGCGGCCGAGGCCGTGTTCGCGGAGTCGGGCGTGAAGGCGCCGGTCGAAGAGGTCGCCCGCCGGGCCGGGGTCGGGCGTCGGCACGGTGTGCCGCAACTTCCCGACCAAGCAGGCGCTGGTCGAGGCCGTCGTCGGCGCGATGTACGAGTCGCTCGCTGGCCGAGGTGGAAGAGGCGGCCGGCGATCCCGATCCGGCACGCGTGTTCGAACGCTTCGTCGTGGGGCTGCCCGTTTTCCAGGCCCGCCACCGCGCGCTCGCCGACCAGATGGCGAACGAGAGCATGTTCGGCGTCGGCCGCGGCGCCACGCGAGCAGGTTGTGCGCGCGATCTCCGAGCTCGTCGCGCGGGCGCAGGCCGCCGGCGCGATCCGCGCCGACATCGGCCCGGCCGACGTGTCGATGCTGTTCGCCGGCGTCGCGCACGCCACCGCGGTCGCGGGCGAGCTGCAGCCGGTGCTGCGCGAGCGCTTCGTGCGCATCATCCTCGACGGCCTGCGCGCCGACGACCCCACCGCAGTTGCCCGGCCGCCCGCTCGACTTCGCGCAGCTGCGCCGCATGAAGCAGCGCCGCGCCAAGTGACCGTTACCGACGCCCGGCCGTGGCGCCGCCCCGCGCAGCTCGATCCGCGGCGTTGGGTCGCGCTCGCTCGTCGTGCTGCTGGCCGCGTTCATCGTGGTGCTCGACAACACGGTGCTCAACGTCGCGATCCCCACGATCCGCGCCGACTTCCACACCACGCTGCCGTCGCTGCTGTGGGTGGTCACCGGCTACGCGCTCACGTTCGCCACGCTGCTCGTCATCGGCGGCCGCCTCGGCGACATCTACGGGCACCGCCGCATCTTCATCATCGGCGCCGCGCTGTTCGGACGTCGGCTCGCTCGTCGCGTCGGTCTCCACGTCGGTCCCGCAGCTCATCCTCGGCGAGGCGATCATCGAGGGCATCGGCGCGTCGTTGATGCTGCCGTCGACGCTCGCGATCCTGTCGACCACATTCCAGGGCCGCGAGCGGGCCACGGCGTTCGCGGCCTGGGGCGCAACCGCCGGGGTGGCCGCCGCGTTCGGCCCGGTCGTCGGCGGCTTCCTCACTTCGAACTACTCGTGGCGGTGGTCGTTCCGCATCAACGTGATCATCGCCCCGCTCGCGATCATCGGCGCGATCTTCTTCATGACGCAGGGCGACGCGCGCGACCGCAACGCATCCCGCTCGACGCGATCGGGCGCGGCGTTCATCGCGGTCGGGCATGTTCCTGCTCGTGTTCGCGCTGAGCGAAGGCAGCACGTACGGCTGGTGGAAGCCGCTCAAGGACTTCTCGGTCGTCGGGCACGGGTCGTGTGGCCCGCGTCGACGTCCGTCTCGATCATGCCGATCGTGCTTGCTGGTCGCGATCGCGATCCTGGTCGGCTTCTACTTCGTCGAACGCGCCAAGGAACGGCGCGACGAGCACCCGCTCTTCCCGTTCGCGCACCTGAAGATCAAGACCTACCGCTACGGCCTGCTCACCGGACTCGTGCTCGCGATGGGCCAGTTCGGATTGAGCTTCGTTCTGCCCGTGTTCCTGCAGGGCGCGCGGCCAGCTCACGCCGGAGCAGAACGGTTGGTGGCAGTTCCCGACGGGAGTGTTCATCATCATCGGCGCGCAGGTCGGCGGCCGCCTGATCCGCAAGTTCGGCGTGACGATCGTCGTGCGGCTCGGGCTGTTCTCGTACGCGGCCGGCATGGTGCTCATCTGGCACGCAGTGTCACTCCAGATCACCGCGCTGCGACTCCTTCCCGGCCTCGCGTTCTACGGAATCGGCATCGGGTTCGCGGGCGCGCAGCTCACGAACGTCGTGATGTCGGAGATCCCGGCCGAGAGCTCGGGCGTGGCGAGTGGCGCGAACACGACGGTGCGCCAGGTCGGCGCGGCGCTCGGCGTCGCGATGATCGGTTCGCTGCTGAGCGCGCAGATCCTGAGCCACTCCGTCAGCCGTATTCACGCGGCCGCGGTTCCGGCCGCGGTGAAGGTGCAGGCGTTGGCCGGCGTGCACGCGAGCGGCGCGTTCTACCAGCCCCCCGCCTCGACGAATCCGCACTACACGGCCATCCTCGAGCACGCGTTGCGCACGAGCGTGGCGAGTGGCACCCGCGCCGCGCTCGTGTTCGCGGCCACGATCGTGCTGATCGGCGCGGCCGTGTCGTTCCTCATTCCCCGGGTCGCCGCACCCGGCGCCCGCGCCGCCAACGAGTTCGAGCCCGTCGAGCCCCTCGACGTCGATCCCGCCCTCGTCTCCGAAGCCCTCTAAGCCCCCGACCTCGAACCGGCGTGAGTTGGGTGCGATATACGCACCTAAGTCACGCCGGTTCGCAGGGGTGGGGCTCAGAATCGGGCGTTTCGGGCCGATCGGGAAGCGATGGTGGCGCGGAGCCGGCGGTCGGTCGTTGTGGCGATCTCGACAGCCCTCTGCCTCGTCGCGGTCGTCACCTTCGGGGCGATCGGGCGCAGCGGGGCGGCGGTCGACACGAACGCGCCCGTGCTCGTGTCGCTCGCGATGACGCCGACGACGCGTCGACACCTCGGGCGGGCCCGCGGTCGTCACGATCACCGCGCGAGCTCACCGACGAACGCAGCCCGTCGATCGGCGGAACGGCGCCGCTCAGCCGCGTCATCCTCACCGGTCCCGGCGGCCAGCAGCAGGCGATCGCATACCTCTCGCAGGCGCAGCGCATCTCGGGCGCGACCGACCGACGGCGTGTACCGCTCGACGTTGAGCGATCCCGTGGCATGCCGCGCCCGGCGCGTGGACGGCGTCGGCGGTACTCGTCGACCTCTCCGGCAACACGCGCACGCTGACGACGGCCGACGCTCGCGGCGGCCGGATTCCCGTCGGTCGTGAACGCAGACCGGCGCGGGCGACACGACCCCGCCGCAACTCGTCGCGCTCGGTGTGTCGCCGGCCAGTGTCGACACGTCGCTGCAACCCGCGACCATCACGGTCAGCGTGCACGTCGGTCGACGACATGAGTGGTGTCTCCGACGGTGTCACGACGGCGGCGAGCCAGGTCGTGTTGCGCGGCCCGAGCGGCGCGCACCACGTGCGCGTGACGCTGAGCGTCGACCATCGCACCGCAGGCAATCCGTTGGATGCGACCTACGTCGTGGCCGTCACCTTGCCCCGTTGGTCGGAACAGGGCATCTGGACGGTCGAGAGCGTGACGGCTCGATCGACCAGGTCGGCAACCAGACAGACGCTGACCGCGCCGGGCGTCGACGTTCACCCAGATCGGCCATCGGCGACACGTCGGCGCCGCAGATCCGCTCGTTCGCGATGTCGACGACGAACGCCGACGTGCGTACGTCGTCGGCGTCGATCGTGATGCACGGCGCACATCGTCGACGATCGTCTCCGGTGCGGCCGACGGCCTCGTCGACTCGCCGACCCGGTCGTGTTCACGTCGCCGTCCGGGCGCCAACACCTCACCGTTCCGTTCGGCGCGTCGCAACGTGTCGCGGGCACCAGCCTCGACGGCAACTACTGCGGTCAGCGCGACCGTTCCCGCGCACGCGGAACCGGGGAATGTGGACGATGACCGACGCGTGGCCCACCGACGCGGCCGGCAACGTCGGCCACCTCGGCGCGACGCGACTGGGCGGCACTGGGCTACCCGGCGCTCGTTCACGGTCGTGTCCGACACGCCGCCCGACACCGGTCCGACCGTCCCGCCGACTCCGACCACGACCCCGGGCTCCACGACGGGATCGGTGTTCACCACCACGACGACCGCGCCGTTCGCGGCTCGACCACGACCACGATCGCGCTCGGCTCGACGACGACAGTCGATCCGGATGCGACCACGACGACGCTCGATCCGGATGCAACCACGACGACGCTCGATCCGGATGCAACCACGACCACCGTCGATCCGGGCGATACCACGACGACAACGACACTCGATCCGGGCGATCCCGGTGACACGACGACGACACTCGACCCCGGTGACACGACCACGACCGTCGATCCCGGCGACACGACGACGACGGTCGATCCGGGCGACCCCGGCGACACGACCACGACGGTCGGCGACGACGGCTCGACGACGACAACGACCGACGACGGTTCGACCGCGACGGCGACCACCACGACCACCGTCCCCGAACACACCGGCTCGACCGGTACGCCGCACGTGCGCCGGGCGAACGGTTACTGGTTCGCGACCACGACCGGGCGGGTCGTCGGCTTCGGCGGCGCGGCGGCCACGAGCACCACGACCGACAGCGTCGGCTTCGGTCGATCGGGTCGTCGGTATCGCCGAGCACGCCCTCGGGCAAGGGGTACTGGCTCGCGACGCGCGCACGGCGACGTGCGGCCGTTCGGCGACGCACGTTCGTACGGTTCGATGTTCGGCAAGCCGCTTGACGCGGCCGATCGTCGGTATCGCGGCCACCCCGAACGGTCACGGGCTACTGGCTCGTCGCGACCGACGGCGGGATCTTCGGCTTCGGCGACGCGCACTTCTACGGCTCGACCGGCGCGATCCGGCTGAACCAGCCGATCGTCGGCATGACCGTCGACGCCGAGCGGCCACGGCTACTGGTTCGTCGCGGCCGACGGCGGGCTCTTCAGCTTCGGCGACGCGCGTTTCTACGGCTCGATGGGCGCGACCCACCTGAACCAGCCGGTCGTCGGTATGACCGCATCGCCGAGGGGTCACGGCTACTGGATGGTTGCGCGCGACGGCGGGATCTTCAGCTTCGGCGACGCGCGTTTCTACGGTTCGACCGGGCGCGATCCACCTGAATCAGCCCATCGTGGGCATGGCGGCTTCCCCGACCGCGGGCGGCTACTGGTTCGTCGCGGCCGACGGCGGCGTCTTCAGCTTCGGCGACGCGCGGTTCTACGGTTCGTTGGCAGCAACGCCGGCGTCGGCGACGGGGGCCGTGGTCGGAATGGCGGTCCGGGCCTCCTGAGGCCCCGGCCCAGGCGGCCCAGCAGGCCGGCCGGCCGCGGTCACCGGGATCTCAACCCGTATCCCGGCTGTATCCCGGCTGTGACCAACGTCTCGGGTGCGTCAGGGGCCCTCAAGGGGGTCCGTCGCCCCGACGAAGACACGAATTCATGCTCCCCAACGCGAGTCACCCGGCCGGCGGAACGTCGGCGCGGCCTTCGGACGAATTCGTCCCCGGGGCGGCTCGCGAGACGCGCCTGCACCTGCTCGCGGGTCCGCGTGGCGGTGGCGGCGGCGCTCGCTCCTCTCGTTGTCACGCTCGCCCCGGTTGATCCCACCCTGCGGCGCGTCGCTCTACCTCGCCGCGCTGGTGGTGGTGTGGGCCTTCCTCGTCCGCGCCGTGTCGTCAGTCGACGGCGCCACTGGGCCGGCGTAGCCGTCGGAACCGGACTGGTAGTTCTCGGCGAAGTCGGCGCGGACTCTGTTCGTCACGTCGGGACAGGTCGCGTTCTTGCACGGCGCGGACGGGCTTCGCATCGTGGGCTATCTGGTTCTCATCGTCAGCTTCCGCTCGATCGTCCGGCACTCCGACGCCGACAACGGCCGCGGCGTCGGTACTCGACGGCGCGATCGTCGGTTGCGCGTTGTTCGCGACCTGCTGGCCGATGCTGGCCTTCCCGTCGGCGCTCTCGCGGACGGCGGAGGTTTCGGGCGGCTGCGTCGGGCGTCGGCGCGTCCGATGCTCGCGATCGTTCTCTGCGCGGTGGGCGTCCGGTTGTTGTTCCGGCACGAAGCCGCGTCGCGCGACTGCTCTTCTTCGGCATCGTTCCGCTCGCGGCCGCCGACCTGGTCGAGGGCGCGGGCATCACCCATTCCACGGGCACCGGTCGTGGTGCTGCTCGAGGTCAGCGTCGTTGGTCGCGTTGTCGTTGATCGCGATCGCGGCCCGGCGTTCGAACACGGCCGACAAGCCGCGGCATCGATATCGACCCCGCGAACCGGCTCCGCATCTTGTGCGTGCTGACTTCGGTCGCGCTGTGCTCGGCGATACCGCTCGCCGACGCGTGGTCGTCGGGCCACCGCGACGTCGTCCACGCTCGTTCCCGGTGCGTGCGCGATCGTCGATGTTCGGTCTCGTCGCGTTGCGGTTGTGGCATCTCGCGGCCGGCGCGCGCGCCGCGGGTGTACGTCACGGGTCTGCGCCGCCTCGGCGCGCTGGTGCAGGGTCTGAACGACGCGATCTTCGTGGTCGACCGCGGCGGGTGTGATCTCGTACGCGAGTCCGCGTGCGAGTGCGATCCTCGGCATCGACGCCGAGGCGCTGGTCGGGCGGCGGTTCGACGAGTCGCTCGGAGCGGAGGAGTCGGACCGCGTCGCCCGCCAGCTGCGCCGCCGCGAACGCGTTGCCGCTCGGCGTCCACGAAGAGCTCGTCGGCGTGTTCGTCGACGGCGAGGGTCAGCCGCGTGACTTCGAGATGAGCATCGTGAACATGCTCGGCGACAAGGATGTCGCCGGGCTCGTCGTCACCATGCGCGACGTCACAGTGAAGCGCGAGCTGGCGCGCGAGCTCGAGCAGCGCGTGTTCCGCGATGACCTCACCAAGCTCGCGAATCGCTCGCTGTTCATCGACCGCCTCGACCAGGCCCGCCTGCGCAGCCGGCGCACGGGTTCGGGGATCGCGGTCATGTTCGTCGACCTCGACGACTTCAAGGCGGTGAACGACGGCCTCGGGCACGCGGCCGGTGACACGTTGTTGTGCGCGGTGTCGGGTCGGCTCAGCGAATGCCTCCGACCGAGCGACACGATCGCCCGGCTCGGTGGCGACGAGTTCGCGGTGCTGCTCGACGGTGTCGCAGGACGTCGCCGAAGTGATGAACGTCGCCCAACGGCTGCTCGAAGTGCTGCAGCTCCCGGTCGAGATCGACGAGCTGTCGGTGACGGTTCCCGCGAGCATCGGCATTGCGATCGCGGAGCAGGGTCACGCGCACAGCAACCTCATGCGCGACGCCGACATCGCGTTGTACCGGGCGAAGGAACAGGGCAAGAACCGCATCGCGGTGTTCGACACGTCGATGGGTTGGGAGGCGTACTCCCGGCTGCGGCTGCGCACCCAGCTCGAGTCCGCGATCGAGAACGAAGAGCTGCGCGTGCTGTTCCAGCCGATCATCTCGCTCGGGTCACGGGAGATCGTCGGCGTCGAGGCGTCTGATCCGCTGGGAACACCCGAAGCTCGGCACGCTTTCGCCGTCGGAGTTCATCCCGATCGCCGAAGAGAGCGCGCTCATCACCGTCATCGGTCGTTGGGTGCTGCAACAGGCGTGCATGCAGGCGGCTGTGTGGAACCGGGGCGAGCGCAGCCTGTACGTGAGCGTGAACGTGTCGGCCCGGCAGCTGCGGGAGGTCGGTTTCGCCGACGAGATCTCCGAGGCGCTCGAGTCGTCGGGGCTCGACCCGAAGAAGCTGATGCTCGAGCTGACGGAGTCGGTGCTGATCGACGAGGTCGCGGGTCAGAACCTCGTCGACAACGTCGCGCCGCTCGGTGTCGGCATCGCGATCGACGACTTCGGCACGGGTTACTCGTCGCTCGCGTACCTGCAGCGTTTCCCGGTGAACGTCGTGAAGATCGACCGGAGCTTCGTGTCGCGGTTGAACGAGGACGGCATGCGCGCGGTCGTGAAGAGCATGGCGGCGATCTCGTCGGTGATGGGTTACACGAGCATCGCCGAAGGCGTCGAGACCGACGAGGAAGCCGCCGATCTCGTGGGCCTCGACTACGGATTCGCGCAGGGCTTCCTCTACAGCCACCCCGTCGGTGCGGCGGAGATCAACGCGCTGCTCGAGTCGCCCGGCCCCCTCGGCGCCGAGATCGTCCCACTCTCCGCCCCTTAGCGCGCGGGGGTGTTGGTCTTGTCGGCGGCGATGCGCAGGATGATGCGGCCGCCGGGACCGATGGGGTTGGCGTAGTCGTGGCCGACGTACTTCCGCGACAACTTGTCGATGTGATCGCGCGCCTCTTGGCCGTCGATCACCTCCACGACCTTGCCCCGTACTTCAGCCCAATCCCACGGGTTCTCCGCGCTGTGAATGAGCACGGTGATGCGCGGATCGCGGGCGACGTTCTTCGCCCGCTGGCGCTGCGGCTCGGTATTGACGAGCAGGTATTCGCCGTCGGTGTCGATCCACGTGAGGAGCGCCTGCGGTTGTCCGCTCGGCATCAACGTGACGACGGTGGCGAGGTTCGGTCCGGTCGCGAGCCGGACGACGTTCGGGTCGAGGGGCATTCGGTCTCCTTCAGCGGCGGGCGCGCAGCGCGGGTAGCGCCAGTGAACTGCCGACGCCCCACAACAGACCGACCGACCGCTCGAGCTCGCCGAGCACGTCGTCGATCGCCTCGACGAAGTCCTCGGCCTGGTCTTCGGTCGTGATGAGCGGCGGCAGGATCTTCAACACGTTCTGATGGTCGCCCGCGACCTGCGTGAGGATGCTGTGGTCGCGGAACAACGGTACGACGACCATCTGCGTGAACAATCCGGTGCGCATCGATTCGAGCAGCGCCCACTGCGCGCGCAGCCGCATTGTGCGGGGCCGGCTGAACTCGATTCCGATCATGAGCCCGCGGCCGCGGATCTCGTGCACGAGCTCGTGCCGTTTGGCCACGGTCTCGAGGCCCGACATGAGCACCGCGCCGATCGTCGACGCGTGGTCGACGATCGATTCGGTGTCGATCGTGTGCAACGTCGCGAGCCCGGCCGTCATCGCGAGCACGTTCTGACCGAAGGTCGAGCTGTGCACGACGGCCCGGTCGAGCTTGTCGAACACGCGCTCGACGACGGCGGTCGTCGCGATCACCGCGCCGACCGGTACGTAGCCGCCCGACAGTGCTTTCGCCACCGTCACGACATCGGGTTCCACCTCCGACTGCTCGAAGGCGAAGAAGGTGCCGGTGCGCCCGAGGCCGGTCTGCACCTCGTCGATCGTGAGCAGCGCGCCGTACTGGTGGCAGAGCTCGGACGCGGCCCGCAGATAGCCCTCCGGGGCCACGAACACGCCCTTGCCCTGGATCGGCTCGACGACGAACGAGGCGACATCGCCGGCGGCCAGCTCGCGGCGCAATGCGTCGAGATCGCCGAACGGGATGCTCTGGCAACCCGGGAGGAGCGTCCCGAAGCGGTCGCGGAACTCGTGGGCTCCGTTGAGCGACAGCGCGCCGACCGTCAGACCGTGGAACGCGTGGTCGGCGAACAGGATGCGCGACCTGCCGGTCGCGCAGCGCACGTACTTGATCGCGGTCTCGACCGATTCCGCGCCACTGTTGGTGAAGAAGCAGCGGTACCCGTCGTGCGGCATGCGCTGCACGAGCGCTTCGGCGAGCAGACCCGACAGCGGACCGCATTCCATCTGCACGAGGTTCGGCAGGTCGAGGTCCATGGCGTCGCGCAGCGCCTGTTCGATACCGGGATGCCACCGCCCGAGTGCGAAAACGCCGAAGCCGGAGAGGAAGTCGAGGTAGCGGCGGCCGTCGCGGTCGAAGAGGTACGCGCCCTCGGCGCGCACGTAGTCGGCGTCGAAACCGATCGTGCGCAGGATCCGCGGCATCTGCGGGTTCATGTAGCGCTCGTGCAGCGCGAACGCTTCCGAACCGCGTTCCGCAAGCAGCGCGCCGACGTCGAACGGCGCGTTCTCCGGGTTGTCGTTGGCGATGCTCATCGGGCCTCCGCCGCCGGCGCCCCGGTCGACGACGTGTTCTCGGTCTTCTCGGGCCCCTGCAGGTCGATGCCGTCGATGGCGTGGATGTCGCCGCGGTCGTCGACGACGAGCGACCCGAGTTTCCCGGATCGGCGAATGCGTTCGACCTGCGCCGGCTTGACGAAACCGTTGTCGACGAACCACCGCGCCGCCCGCATCAGCGCGGTGCGCGCGGGCATGCTCGTGTACCCGAGCTCGGTGCGCGCCCGACTGGTGTCGTACTCCATCCGGGTTGTCGCCATGCGCACCGGCTCCGACGGCAGCGTCGGCTCGCTGTGCATCACCCGCGCCTGGAACCACTCCGCGCTGCGCACGATCGGCAGCACGGTGTACGGCGAGAGGCGGACGCGGGGCGCGGGGAGCCCGCACACGTCGGCGAGGGTCGCGAGCATCTGCTGCAACGACATGTTGTCGCCGCCGAGGATGTAGCTCCGACCCGGCGCACCGCGTTGCGCGGCGAGGACGTGTCCGCGGGCGACGTCGTCGACGTGCGCGACGTTCAGCGCGGTGTCGACGTACGCGGGGATGCGCCCGTTGAGGAACTCGACGATTGTGCGCCCGGTGGGTGTGGGCGCGGTGTCGCGTTCGCCGACGGGAAAGGTCGGATGCACGAGCACGACGGGGAGGCCGGCCGCGCCGGCGCGGAGCACTTCGTGTTCGGCCAGATACTTCGAACGTTTGTAGTGCCCGAAGAGGTGCTCGAAATGCACGAGCGATTCCTCGGACGCGGGTCGGCCCGCGGCTCGCGACACCAATGGTGCCGACCGTGCTCGTGTAGACGAGCCGCCGGCACCCGGCGCGTTCCGCGGCGCGCACGACGTTCATCGTCCCGCCGATGTTGACGTCGTAGAAGAGCTCGGGATCGGCTGCCCAGAAGCGGTAGATCGCGGCGAGATGAAAGATCGTCGACATACCGTCGGCGGCGCGGTCGAGCGTGGCGGGATCGCGGATGTCGCCGACGACCCGTTCGACGTTCAGCCCGGCGAGGTTGTCGTCGGCGCGGCCCGGCTCGCACAGCGCCCGAACCGGATAGCCCGCCCGCAGGAGGGCGCGCACCACCGCGGAACCGATGAAGCCCGATGCGCCGGTGACCAGGACCGGACCGGTTTCACCCCGGTCAGGGTCATCTGAGCTATCGGCTGACGTGTCGGCTGATTCGTCGGCCACCGGACTCACCTACCCCATAGCTGATTCGTCGGCCACCGGACTCACCTACCCCGTAACGGCCTGAGAACAACGGCTTATTCCACTGAAGATTGCCATGCGCTCAGGTTCGCGCGTCGGCGGCTGCTGCCGACAGCGCCGCGAGACCGGCGCGCGAGTTCGTCGGGCGTCGGCCAACCGAATCCGAGCCGGAAGTGCCGGTCGTCGACTTCGAACCAATGACCAGGACCGACGTACGTGCCGTATTCGGCGAGCAGGCGCTCGTAGAACCGCTCGGTGTCGACGCGCGACGTCCGGCGCGGAAACGAACGAGGCCGACCACACCCCCCGCCGGTTCGATCCACTCGAACACCGCCTGGCTCGGCCATCCAATCCCGGACTACGGCGAGGCGCGCCCGCACGTCGGCGAGGATGGGTGCGAGGACACGTTCACGATCCGACAGCACGCGGCCCGCGATCGCCTCGTCGATCGTCGGCCCGCAGATGACCATCTGCTCCTTGGCGGCCAGAAGCGTCTCCGCGAGTTGTGGATCGCGGCAGACCGCCCAGCCGACCCGGAGCCCGGGAAGCCCGAACGCCTTCGACATCGACGACACGCTGATCGCGCGCGGCGACAACGTCGCCACGAGGGGCATCGGGGAATCGTGCGTGAGCTCGCGGTACGTCTCGTCGACGAGCAGTACCGCACCCGAACTTTCGGCCAGTTCGACGAGCGCGTGCAACGTCGCGAGATCGAGCATCGTGCCGGTGGGGTTGTGCGGGCACGTCACCGAGATGAGACGTGTCGTTCCCGGGCGGACGAGTGCGGTGAGGCGATCGATGTCGAGGCGCCAATCGTCGTCGAACGAGAGATCGACAACCTCGAGATCGGCGCCGATCGCGCGCGGGGTCTCGAGGTTGGTCGCGTAGTTGGTGCGCACCACGACCGTGTGGTCGCCGGGCTCGAGCAGCGACGTGGCGGTGGCGAACAGCGCGGCCGCGGCGCCGGGCGTGACGATGACGTTGTCGGCATTCAAACCCTCGCCGCCCGCGGCCACCGCCTCTCGGAGGACCGGGTCGCCGAGGTGGTCGCCGTAGCAGAGGAGCAACTCGTCGAGTGCGGTCCCGGCGCCCGTTCCCGAGAGCGTGATGCCCAGGTCGGACAGCCGGCGGTCGGCGACGGAGCTCTCGGAGAGGTTGTTGGTGATCGTGTCGTATCCGAGCTGCTCGGGCGACTCGACCTCGATCGGCATTCGTCGATAGCGCATCGGATCAGCTTCGCAGGCGCACGAGATCTCCGACCGCCTGGCCCGTGGCGCTCGGAGATGCGAACATGTGTTCGTGTCGACCGGGGCCACGATCATGCACGCCGATCTCGACGCCTTCTACGCGTCGGTCGAACAACGCGACGACCCGCAACTGCGGGGGCGACCGGTGATCGTGGGCGGGGGAGTGGTGCTCGCCGCGAGCTACGAGGCGAAGGCCTTCGGGATCCGCACCGCGATGGGCGGCGCGCAGGCACGCCGCTTGTGCCCGTGGGCGATCACCGTCGCGCCCCGTTTCTCTGCATACGTCGAGGCGAGTCGTGCGGTGTTCGACGTGTTCGACAACACGACGCCGCTCGTCGAGGGACTCTCGATCGACGAAGCCTTCCTCGACGTCGGCGGGCTGTTGCGGGTGTCGGGCACGCCCGTCGAGATCGGGGCCCGCTTGCGTCAGGAGGTCTGGGATCTCGTGGGCCTGCGCATCACGGTCGGGATCGCACGCACCAAGTTCCTGGCCAAGGTCGCGAGTGGCGTCGCCAAGCCCGACGGTCTCCTCGTCGTCGCGCCCGACGGCGAGCTCGCGTTCCTTCATCCGCTCCCGGTCGAGAGACTCTGGGGCGTCGGCGCGGTGACCGCCCGCAAGCTGCACGAACGCGGGATCCGGACCGTTGCCGATGTCGCGCGCCTCGACGAGACGGTGTTGATTGCGATGCTCGGACGCGGATCGGGCCGGCATCTGCACTCGCTCGCGCACAATCGCGATCCCCGACCGGTTCAGGTCGGTCGGCGGCGCGGCTCCATCGGCTCGCAGCACGCGCTCGGGCGCGCCCGCCGTTCGCGATCCCCGGAGGTGATCGACGAGGTCGTGGTGGCACTGGTCGATCGCGTCACCCGGCGGATGCGCGCCGCGTCACGCGTGGGCCGGACAGTGGTGCTGCGCCTGCGGTTCGACGATTTCACTCGGGCGACGCGATCGCACACACTCCCGCGCCCGACCGCCCACACCGCGACCGTGCTCGCAACCGCGCGCGAGCTCGTGGCGGCGGTGATGCCGAAGATCGTCCACGAGGGGCTGACGCTCGTGGGTATCGCGGTCGCGAATCTCTCCGACGACGCGGTGGTTCAGCTCGCGCTACCGTTCGATCGCGCGAGCGGCGGCGCGCTCGACACCGCACTCGATGGTGTGCTCGATCGCTTCGGGAGCGGCGCGGTCACGCGCGCAGTCCTGCTCGGCAAGCACTCCGGGGAACCCATGCCGATGCTTCTCGACTGACCGGCTAACCGGCTCGATTCGAATCGATCAGGGCGGATGCCGCGAGCGTTCCGTCGATGATCTCGTGTGCGGTCTGGCTGAGCAGCGCGTTGTGGGACCGGGTATACGAACGTAGCAAGGTGAACGCGGTGTCGATGCTCACACCGTTCCGCTCGGCCACGATTCCCTTGGCTTGTTCGATCACGACCCGCGATTCGAGCGCCAACTCGAGCTGCGAGGCAACGACCCGGGCGTCACTCAGGGTGCGCTCCTGCAGGATGCCGATCGTCGCGATGTCGGCGAGCGCCTGGACGACTTGCCGATCGTCGGCGGTGAGTAACACAGGCGACGACGAGAAGAGGTTGAGCGCGCCGATGACCTCGTTGCGGAGCCGCATGGGCATCGCCGATACCGACTCGAAGCCGACCTCGCGCGCGTGCGGGCGCGAAGCGCGGCCACCGAATGTCGGCGTCGTCGCCGAGCGCGCTGTGCACCGCGACACCCTCGCGGAACGCGTCGAGACACGGGCCCTGTTCGTGTTGGAGCTCGAACAGCTCGATGAGCCGCATGCGTTCGCTCGATGACGCGACGTACCGCAACTCGCCGTCGCTGTCAGTGAGCATGATCCCGGCCTCCGACGCGTCGACGAATTCGACACAGCGCGCGGCCAGCCGGTGCAGGAACTCGACCACGTCGTATTCGTCGATGAGCGTGTCGGCAAACTCGATGAACGTCGTGAGCAGTTCGCGTTCTCTGGCCATTCTCTGGCCCCTTTCGCGGGTTCGGCACAGGATCTTGGTGCGAGGTGGTTTCAACGCTCTTTCAATCGAAGCGCAGGCGCCCCTCGGCGACGTCGCGCGCGACGTCACTGATCGGGCGATCTTGGGAGAAGGCGTAGGCCCGCAAAAGCACGAGGGCGTTGTCGACGGAGACTGCGGCCTGTACGGAAACTCTTCCGGCGGCCTGATGCACCTCGACGCGGTGGTTCGGAACGGTTTCGAGCTGCCAGGCGACCATGCCCGGGGGCGCGTCGGCTTGCCACGTGAGAAGTGTGCGGCTCGCGACGTCGGCCGCGATCAACGCGTCGTCGACCTGTTGCTCGGTGAGTGAACCGGCGCGGTCCTGGTAGAGATTGAGTGCCCCGATGCACACCCGATCGACGAGAAGCGGGAAGCCGAACGCGGCGCCGACGCCTGCCGCGAGTGCGCCCCTACGGAACTCGGGCCAGCGTTCGCCGTCGTCGTTGAGGTCGGGATCGAAGATCGGAATCTTGTTGTTGAACGCGGCGATGCACGGACCCTCGCCCAGTGTGTACTCGACCTCTTCCACCGCGCGCGCGATGTCGTCGGATACACCAATGCAACCCAATGACTTGTTGCCCGAGATCAGCATCAGTCCCGCGCCCGTGACGCCCAGCACGTCGGTGCACGCGAGGCACAGTGAGCTGATCGGGTCGCGGTCCTCTTTGACGCGGGTAGCGACGACGTGCGCGAAGCGCTCGGGCTCGAGTCCATAGACCGCCACCTGCACCTCTTCTCCATTCTCGGCGTCGCAAAGAGCACGCGAGTGAAACGGCTGTCGCCGCCTCATGCCCGACCATGAAGAGGTAACCCGATAGTAACCGCGATATTGCGTCCGCAAGCGGCGCGGTCGCGCGCGGGAGTGCGCTCTGTGTGCGGCGTTTCACGGTTCTCGTGCGGCTAGTCCGTCATTCGTTCATGCCGCGCTACTGCACGCGTTGTGCGCGCGTCAGTGCGCGACGGTTATGCGGCACTGCACTGCATTTCCCTGCTCGAGCTCGTCGACCAACGCAATGGCGTAGTCGGCGTAAGTAATGCGACTCTGGCCCTTGTCGTCGGTGAGGAGCTCGTCGCCGCCGACGCGATAGCTGCCGGTACGTTCGCCGGCCTCGATCAGCGCCGCGGGACTGATATACGTCCAGTCGAGGTCGTCGCACAGTCGGTACACACCGAGCGCGGCGGCTTGTGCGAGCGCGTTCGGCTTCCACGCGTCTTGGAACTCCGGTGTGTCGACGAGGCGGATGCCCGGCGCGACTTCGAGACTCCCCGCGCCACCGAGGATCAACAGCCGATCGACACCCGCTTTGCGCGCACCGCCGATGAGGCCTTGCGCGGCACCGACGAGTGTGTCCTCGTCGTTGTCGAGGCCGTGGCGCGGCCCGACAGCAGAGACGATCGCGTCCTGTCCGGCCGCGGCCGCCGCGACCTGTTCGGCGTCGGTCGCGTCGGCGGCGCGCGTTTCCACGTCGAGGCCGTCGACCGCGGCGCCGCTGCGGGTCGCGGCGGTGACGGTGTGGCCTCGACCGACCAACTCGTGCGCGATCGCGGTGCCGATGTTGCCGGAAGCGCCGAACAAGAGGACCTTCATAGAGCAGCTCCAGGATCGATGTGTCAGGCGATGTACCAGTCGATGCAGCGGTTGCGTACCCAACCGGACTCGCCGATCATTCCATCCCCCGACATCTGGCGCTGGGGCGATCCGCCGCTCGGGCGTGTTCACACTGCCGACATACGCAGGCACCGCCGCGTTCACGGCGGTCGGCCAGCCTGGCGGGATGCTGGTACGGATCGGCTGCCAGTTCGGCTACGAGGTTCCCGAGCGGGTCGCATCGCTGTGGCAGGTGCGGCCCCACCCGGACGGCGAACATCGCATCGTCGCCGAGACGTGGCTGCCGCCGGCCCCGGCGCGCACCTACCTCGACGTCTACGGCAACATCTGCGACCGTCTCACCCTCCCCGCGGGCTCGTCGGTGTGTCAGTACGACGCGACGGTCGAGGTGGCCGCGACGGCCGACGAGGCCGACCCCAGTGCGCGCGAGACCGAGATCGAGCGCCTGCCGAGCGAGGCGTTCGTGTACCTGCTCGCGAGCCGGTACTGCTGGCCCGATCTCCTGCACGACGCGGCCTGGGACCTGTTCGGTGCGACGCAACCGGGCTGGGCCCGGGTGCAAGCGGTGTGCGACTGGATCCACGAGAACATCGCGTACGAGGTCGGCGCGAGCAGCGCGTTCACGACCGCGAACGACGTGTGGCAGACGCGCACCGGCGTGTGTCGCGACTTCACTCAGCTCGGCGTCACCATGTGCCGGGCGCTCAACATTCCCGCCCGCTACATCGCGGGCTACATCCCCGACATCGGGGTCGTGCAGCCCGATCTCCCGATGGATTTCTGCTCCTGGTTCGAGGCGTGGCTCGGTGGTCGCTGGTGGACGTTCGACCCCCGAAACAACATCCCGCGCGTCGGCCGCGTCGTCATCGCTCGCGGTCGCGATGCGCTCGACGGTGCGATGGTCACCACTTGGGGCGCGGCCCCGCTGCAAACTATGACGGTGTGGGCCGATGAAGTGCACGATGCCGACTGATACGCAGGTCGCAACCGACGCGAACACGTACCTGCTCGAACAGAGCTTCCGGTACTCGTACGCCGCGCCCGCCCGCCGGTTGCAACACCGCTTGGTCGTGGTGCCGCGCGCGGTTCACGGCAACCAGTGCCGCTTCGATCACGGCCTGACGGTCGAGGGAAGCGCGGCCCGTGTCTCGGTCACCACCGACGAGTTCGCGAATCATGTCGTCGAACTGCGGGCGCCGCTCGTCGACGAATGGATCGAGTTCCGGGCCTGGTCGCTCATCGGGCGCCGGGGACCGGGTGCGATCACCGCGTTGTCGCCCGCGGTCGTCGGCGACCGCCGGTTGTACGCGGCGACGCCGCTGACGGCTGCCGACGGCCCGCTGGCCGATGTGGCGCGCGAGCTCTCGCAGTCGGGTCTGCACGGGATCGAGTTGGCGGAACACGCGCGTGCGCGTGGGCGCACCAATCGTTGACGTACGAGTTCGGTGTAACGGGCGTGCACACCACGGCCGCCGACGCGGTGGCCGGTGGGCGCGGGGTGTGCCAGGACTACGCGCACATCATGTTGGCCCTGTGCCGCGCGGCCGGGCTCCCGGCCCGTTATGTGTCGGGACACCTCGTCGGCGAGGGCGGCTCGCACGCGTGGGTCGAGGTCGTGGTGGCCGACACGTCGGAGGCCGCGACGGGCCGGGTCGTCGCGGCCGCGTTCGATCCGACGCACAATCGCCGGGCCGACCGCGGGTATCTCACCGTTGCCGTCGGCCGCGACTACGCCGATGTCGCGCCGACCTCGGGATCGTTCGTCGGCGACGCGCCCGGCGTGCTCTCCGCGGAGAAGCGGCTGACGCTCGTCACGCCGGACGGCGCCCGGTAACGGCGTTCGTTGCCGGGCTGAGTTTTCAGCCCGCGTGCGGCGTGGTCGGCGCTTTGTGGGCGACGGGCTTGGGCGGGGCCGGCGGCGCGCTGCTGTGCACCACGCCGGGCGTCCACTGCGTCCAGGGCGTGTCCCAGTCCATGACACCGTGATCGCCGGGCGCCGGCGGTCGCGGTCCGCCCGTCACGACAACGACATCGCCGACGCGGCTGAAACCGAGGAACCGCAACGCGTCGGCCGGGCTCAGGTTGATGCAGCCGTGCGAAACGTTGGCGTGACCCTGGCTGGTGACCGACCACGGCGCGGCATGGACGTACTCGCCGCTGTCGCTGATGTGAACGTCGGAATACACGAGTTCGTCGTAGCCGTCGGGCGAGTTCACCGGGATGCCGTTCGAAGACGAGATCATCCGCACGACGCTCGAGCGGTCCAGCACGATGTGGATGCCGTTCATCGTCGGGTCGGTGACCTTGCCCCCGCTGAAGGGATACGTCGCGACCAACTTGCCGTTGTCGGTGACGGTCATCTGGTCGGTCGCGAGGTTGGCGGTGGAGATGCGGGCGTCGCCGATGCTGAAGTTCGCGCTCGTCTGGCCCGCGCCCCAGAGCCCGTTGCCCGCGTCCCAACCGTCGAAGTCGGCCGCGACGGAGATCTTCTCGCCGGTCGGCCACAACGCTTCCGGACGGAAGTGGAGCTCGAGGTTGTTGAACCAGTGCCAGCCCCCGGCGACCGGGATCGACTCCGTGATCGTGAAGCGATGTTCGACCGACACGCGTGCAACTGCGCTCGTGACGTAGTGGTTGAAGCGGATGACGATCGGCTGCGCGACGCCGACCGCAAGACTGCTGTTCGGAAAGATCGTCGCGCTCATGAGCCCGATGGGTGTGAGCGTCGTGAACGACGACGATGCCGACGCCGAGAGTCCGGCGTCGGCCGCGGTCGCGTCGACGCGGTACGTCGTGCCGACGGCGAGATGGCCGGTCGACAGCCATTCCTTCCGACCCGCGGCGAATGCACCCGCGACGCTTGCTCCGGACGGGGTCGTGACCCGGACGGCCGAGAGGGTCCCGATGCCGGCTTTGACGGTGACGGTTGCATTCGGTGGGATCGCGGTGGCGCCGGGTGCGGGACTGAATGTGATGGCCGCGCCGAGCGCGGCGCGGCGCGCGCTGGCGGACTCGACCGCGACCGTCGCCGCGTGGGTGCTGGTAGATGACGTCGACGAAGACGAGCGCGCGGCATCGGCGAATGCCATGCCAATGCCGGCGCAGAACGCGCACGCCGCGATCGCGACGACGATTCCGCCCGACTTATGGGACCAAATGCCGCTGCGTCGCACGGTCGGGCCTCTCGAGTCGGTCGAGGGCAACTTAGGACGGCGCAGCCGCGAACACACATCGCCCCCTCGCGCTCATCCCGCAGGATGAGGGGACCGATCCGCGAGGAACCGGCTTGCGGGAGCTAGCTCGCGAGGGGTGGTGTGCTCCGGTTGATCCACTCGGGATCGAGCGTCCGTTCGCCGACGGCGGTGACCGCGTCGAGCCGGGTGATGTCGCCGGCGGACAGAGTGCCACCGCGGCCGCACCGAGATTCTCGTCGAGATACGTCATCGCGCTTGGTGCCCGGAATCGGCACCACATCGTGGCCCTTGGCGAGCACCCACGCGAGCGCGACCTGGCCCGGCGCGGCGCCGTGGGCGTCGGCGATCTCGCGTACGACGTCGACGGCGGCGCGGTTGGCGTCGAACGCCTCGTTCGGGAAAGCGCGGATGCGTCGCGGCGCATGTCGCGCTCGCCGAGATCGTCGACCGACGTGATGCGCCCGGTCAGGAATCCACGGCCGAGCGGGCTGAACGGCACGAGACCGATGCCGAGCTCCCGGCACGTCGGGACGATGGCGTCCTCGATGTCGCGGCTCCACAGCGACCATTCACTCTGCAGCGCGGCGATCGGGTGGACACGGCCGCGGCGCGGCGGATCGTGTCGACCGAAGCCTCCGAGAGCCCGAGGTAGCGCACCTTGCCCTCGGCGACGAGCTCGGCCATCGCGCCGATCGTCTCCTCGATCGGTGTGTTCAGGTCGGCGCGGTGTTGGTAGTAGATGTCGATGTAGTCGGTGCCGAGGCGCGTGCAGTGAACCCTCGACCGACGACCGCACGTACTCGGGCGTGCCGTTGACCTCCGCCGATCGTCCGCCGGTCGGCGCCGAGATGATGCCGAACTTGGTCGCGAGCACGACCTCGGATCGACGCTTCCGGCGAGTCGCCTTGCCGACCGCGAGCTCACTGGTGTGCGGTCCGTACACGTCGGCGGTGTCGAGCAACGTGACACCCAGGTCGATGGCGCGCAGGATCACGTCGGTCGGATCGACGCCGTCGAGACCGCCGTAGCTCGGGCTGAAGCTCATGCAGCCGAGACCGATTGCACCGACGGTGGGTCCGTTGGTGCCCAACGTTCGTGTGGGGAGAGGCATGGGGGGTTTCCTCGATCGGGTCGGTGGATTCGGGTCACGAAGGGGTCGCGAAAGATCGAGCCCGCCGCCGGAAACGGTGCGGTCGAGGATGCCGAGCGTCGCGCGGAGCGCCGACTCGGGGATGATCGGGAAGATGTTCGCTTCCCGCCACGTCTCGTCGATCCCGACCAGTCGTAGTACGACGTGACGAGCGTGCGCTTCGTCGGCCGGCTCGAGCGTGTACCCGTACACGTGACCGATCTGCGGCTTGATCTGGCCTTCGATCGTCCACTCGATCTAGCGGTCGGGCTCGAACTTCGTGATCACCACGGTCACGTCGTACTTGCCCATCGGAAAGTCGTTCAGGCCTTCGCGATCCATGTGGATGACGAAGCTGTCGCCGACCGCGGTTGCCGGCTTCGCCCGTCGACGACATCAGCATTCCGGAGCTGTCGATCGCGACATGGCCTCGGGGGTCGGACGACGCACCCGGAAGATGGCGGCCGCGTCGGCGGCGAATCGTGCGCTGGACTTCCAAGCGTTCACTCGTCATGTCTGCATCCTGCCACCGTTGACATGCTCATGGGTCGCTCGGGCTCCGCTGTCGCTCCTAGGAAGGCGGTGCGACGAACTGGATCGACGGCGATTGCTTCGCGCAGCCCGCGGTGTCGAGCGAGGCGAGCGGATCGGCGAGGAAGAGGCGCCGCAGTGCGCTCAGGCACGGCGGACCGCTCTGCAGCAGATCGTTGCCGAGGGTGGGAAAGATCACCGTCTGCGCGTTGGCCAGGCCGCGCGCGATCGTGGGGATCCAGGTGGGATTGCCGTCGGGGGAGAGGTTGCCCCGGAAGAGCAGCGCGGGAACGTTGCTCACCACCGGCTGCGAGACCGAGGCCGCGATGCTCGGAACCTTCCACACCGTGCACCACTGCGCCCACGAGATCCGGTCGGAGCGCGCGAACTGGGGGAGGGTGTGCGCGGCGAGGATCTCTGCTTGCCGGTCGAGCGTGTTGATGTCGTAGGAACAGTTGAACGACGCGGCCGCGCCCCAGGGATCGCTCGGCTGTGAGTAGTCGAGCTTGATTGCCTCGGCCGCGGCTTCGGGTTGGCCGCTCGTCAGGGTGATCGCGGCCGGGATCAGCGGGTAGGTGCTGGGATCGCCGAGCGCCACCGCGAGGCCGTCGGCGCCGCGCGTTCCGTCGAGCAGCATCGGCACCGGCTTCGCGTTCGCGTTGTCGGGGTTGGCCGGGTCGATGATCATCGGCGCGGTTTCGTTGCTGTCGAAGGCGGTGATCCAGCCCTGTCCGAGATCGGGATACGCCTTGACGCAGATCGAATCGGCCTTGCACAGCGCGACGAAACGGTCGAACACGCCGGAGAGATCCCCGATGGGATCGCTGAGCAATGTGGTTCCGGGCGGCGGGGGGTTGTCGAGTGTGATGCTGCGCACCCCGCTCGGGAACCGACGCATCACGTCGAAGACCTCGGTGTCGGTGCTCTCGAACACGACGAAGTTCGCGCGGCTGATCTTCATGACGCGCATCAGGTCGAGGAGATCCTGCGCGGCGGTATCGGAGTTGTACTGGGCGGGATCGATCCCGCTCGCGACGAGCCGGGTATGGCACGCCTTCAGCGCGTTGGTGCTGCGCGCGACCTCGGTGGGATCGAACGCGGTCTTGGTGAGCGCCGTGACGCGCGCCTTCGTCATCTCCGGGCACGTCAGCTCCGGATCGCTGTCGGTGAAGCCGCGGATCGCCACGTGGATCAGCTCGGAGTGGTCCCGGGCCAGCGAGTTGCCGAGGTTCTCGCAACCGCATACATCGATGGTGGGATCGGCCGCAGGCCCCACCACGCGGGGCGGCGCGCTCGTGACGAGCAGGCTCACGTGTTTGCCGTTGGGCTTGCTCCGGTCCTCGGGCACCACAAGATGCCCGCACTGCGCGTCGCTCGCCACTGCGCGCACCGTTGCCGGGCACGTCGACGCCGTGTACACGGGCGTGTACCCGGTTGCCGCCGGTACGGGCGGGAACACGACCGGCGTCGCGTGCGACGGCGAGTGCGACTGACTCGCCACGATGCCGATCACGACGAGCGCGACGACGAGAACGATCGCACCGCCGACGAGCGCCCACCGCTGGGCCGAACGCTTCGGCGCACCGGTCTTCGCGGCCGGTGACTCGGGCTGGGCGAGCGGGTGTCGCGCGGCGGGCGGATGGCCGCTCGCAGGATCCGGCGCCTCGAGGACTTCGTCGTCGATCACCTCGACCGTCGAGACGGGCAGCGGAATGCCCTTCAGCGCCAGCGCGCCGACATCGCGGAACCGGAACACGCGGCGCGTTCCCACGAGGGTGCGCACGATCGAGTGCGCGAGCGTCTGGCCCGGCGCGGCCGCCGCCTCGAGTCGGGCCGCTTCCACGATCGGCATGCCGGAGTAGCCGTCGCCCTCGACGGCCACCTCACCCGAGCTGATGCCGATGCGCAGCAGCGGTGGATCACGCGGATCGAGGGCCGCCGCGACGCGGTGCATGTCGGTGGCGCACGCGATCGCGTCGGCGACGCTCTCCGGGAACACGACCATCAGCCCGTCGCCCACGCTGGCGATGTTGCGGCCGTTGTTCTCGGTGATGGTCTGATCGAGGGCTGCGATGTAGCGCCTGGAGAACTCGTCGAAGGCGTCGTCGCCGAGCCGGGCCCGGCGTTCCGTCGACGCCACGAGGTCGCAGAAGAGGATCGTGACGATCAGGGTCCGCGCCATGGGCCGGAATCCTCGCGCATGGGCGGTGTGATCGGTGCCTTCAGTGGGTAGGCGCGTTCCCGTGTTTCGCGTTCGCGAGGCACGGACAGGAGACGGGATCGGTTAGCCGAAACGAACTTCGGAGACCGGGAAGGTGGCGTCCGCATGCAAACGACCCCTCGCAAAATGTTGACTCTGTTCGGAGGCTGTGCCCTCGTGGTCGGTCTCGTCGGCGTCGGATCCGCGGCGATTCCCGCGGGCGCCGCCACCGCGCGGACGTGTTCCGGCACGCAGGCCGCGCCGGGAGTGCTCGCCGGCACCTACCCGTCGGGGGTGACTGTCACGGGTGTGTGCGAGGTCAACGGTGGGCCCGCCGTCGTGCAGGGGACGCTGACCTTGGCGCCCGACGCCTTTCTGCACGCGACCTTCGCCTTGAACGACCGCGGCGGAAGCGGCGTGTCGAGCCTCACGGTCAACGGAAACGTCATCGTACGAAACGGCGCGACGGCGGTGCTCGGTTGCCTGCCCTCGAGCTCGCCGTGTGACGACGACCCGAACGCCGAGACGAACCCGACCCTCGCGATGTCGCCGCACATCACCGGTTCGCTCGTGTCGACGAATGCGCTCGGAGTCGTCGCCCACAACATCAACGTCGGAGGGAGCGTGACCGAAACCGGCGGGGGCGGCGGCACCACCTGCGCACCGGTCGGCCCGTTCGCGCTCGAGGACTCGCCCGCGTACAGCACCTATGAGGACAGCACGATCGGCGGGAGCGTCGTGTTGACCGGAATCGACTCGTGCTGGCTCGGGACGATTCGCAACCATGTCGGCGGCAGTGTCGTCGTGCGGAACAACACGATGGCAGACCCGGACGCGATGGAGATCGTCACCAACGTGATCCAGTCGTCGTTGGTCTGTACCGGTAACAGTCCGGCCGTGCAGTTCGGCGACTCCGGCGGTTCGCCGAACATGGTGCACGGTGGCGCGGCCGGGGAGTGCGCGTTCGGCGTGACCGCACCGAACCCGGTGGATCCGGAGCCGATCGCGGTCAAGGCCTGACGCTCGGCGGGGCTTCTCCCGGGGTTTTCTGCTTGACTTCCTATCACTGATAGGTAAAGTACCTATCAGTGATAGGGAGCGTGGCGCAGCGACGGCAATCGCGGACGGCGGAGATCGTCGCGGCCGCGTGGGAGTTGGCCCGGGTCAACGGGATCGGGGGGCTCTCGCTGCACGCCCTCGCCCGCGAGGTCGGGATCCGCCAGCCGTCGCTCTACGCCTACTTCGACTCGAAGAACGCGCTGTACGACGCGATGTTCGCCGACGGCAATCGCCGGCTGGCCGAGCGCCTCGATTCCCTCGAGTTTCCCACCGATTCCCGCGCCGCGGTCAAGGTGTTCATGCGTGAGTTCATCGACTTCGCGCTCGACGACACCGCCCGCTGCGCGCTGCTCTTCCAACGCCCGATTCCCGGTTTCGAGCCGTCGGTTGCGTCGTACGAGGTCGCACAAGACGTGCTCGCCCGCGTGGTGGATCTGTTGCAGGCCGCGGGCGTCGAGAGTCAGGACGACATCGACTGTTTCGTCGCGATGGTCGGCGGCCTCGTCGACGCGCAGATGAGCAACGACCCCGGCGGCGACCGCTGGACGCGGCATCTCGATCGCCTCGTCGACATGTACCTCGACGAATTCACGACTGCAACGAACACGCCGAATACGACGAAGACGAGCAAGAAGCCGATAAGTCCGAAGAACGTCACCCGGGGAGGACGCGCCGATGAGCGCAACTCGTATTGCCCGACCCGAAGCGCGAACGATCGCCGAGGAGGAGTTCGTGCGCTTCGGTGCGCTCGTTGCCGCGCTCTCCGCCGAGGAGTGGACGCGACCGACCGACTGTGATGCCTGGGACGTGCGCAAGGTCGCGTTGCACGTGCTCGGTTCCGGCGATGCGCAGGCGTCGTTCCCGCAGTTCGTGCACCAGCTCCGGCGGGGATATGCCGCTCAACAAGGAGATCGACTCGCACCACTGGGTCGACGGCATGAACGAGCTGCAGATCCGCGAGCGTTCGCATCTGTCGAACGACGAGGTCGTCGAGCAGCTGCGCGCGGTCGGGCCGGGCGCGGTCAAGGGACGCTGGCGCACGCCGCTTCCCATGCGTCACCTGCCGATCCCGTTCGGGCCGCCGATCGGTTGGGTGCGGCTTGAAGTATCTGCTCGACGTCGGCTTCACCCGCGACGTGTGGGCGCACCGCATCGACATCTGCGCGGCAACCGGTCGCGACTTGGGTCTCACCGCCGATCACGACGGCCGGCTCGTCGCCGACATCGTCGTCGAGTGGGCGTGCAATCCACGGCCAGCCGTTCGAGCTCGTGCTCGAGGGGCCGGCCGGCGGCAAGTTCAGCCAAGGCGTCGGCGGCGAGCGCGTCGAGATCGACGCCATCGAATTCGTTCAGGTCCTGTCCGGGCGTCGCCCCGGCACCGGCGTGCTGGCCAACCCCCTTCCGCTCTAACAGAAAGCGTCGCATCATCATGGAAACTCGCGTTGACGAGATCGCCGATCACATCTACCGGTTCTCGACCCTCGTCCCCGACATCGGCCCGACCGGCTTCACGCTTCAATCAGTTCCTGATCGACGCCGACGAGCCGCTGCTGTTCCACACCGGGCCGCGCGGGATGTTCCCGTCGGTGTCCGCGGCGATCGCGACGGTGATGCCGCTCGAACGCCTGCGCTGGATCACGTTCGGTCACCTCGAGGCCGACGAGTGCGGCGCGATGAACCTGTTCCTCGCCGCGTCGCGCCGACGCGCAGGTCGCGCACAGCGCGCTCGGTTGCATGGTGTCGGTGAACGACCTCGCCGACCGCGCGCCCGAGCCGATGGGACCGGACGCAGGTGTTCGACCTCGGCGGCAAGCGGATCCGCAACATCGACACGCCGCACGTGCCGCACGGTTGGGACGCGCACGTGCTCTACGAGGAGACCACGGGCACGTTCTTCTGCGGCGACCTCTTCACCCAGGTCGGCGACGGTACCCGCCCTCACCGACGGCGACATTCTCGACGCCGCGGCCGGCGCCGAGGACATGTTCGGCTCGACCTGCCTGACGCCGCAATACCGCGCCCACGATCCGGCGCTTGGCCGAGCTCGAGCCCCGGACGCTCGCGATCATGCACGGCTCGTCGTACAACGGCGACTGCGCGAAGGCGCTGCTCGCGCTGGCCGACGAGTACGACGCCCGGCTCCAGGTCGCACCCGCGTAACCGGTCCCGGCGCTCTCGGCGCCTACCGTTGGCGGGTGAGCGCGGGTCCGCAAGAGCGAGTGCAGTGGAGGACCGACCCGCATGCGCTCCTCGACGCGGCCGTGGCCGGCATGGGCGGGGAGCGGCGCGAAGGTCAGCACCAACTGACCAGCGCGGTCGCCGACGCGCTCGACGGCGGCCATCACCTGCTGGCCGAAGCGCCGACCGGTTCCGGTAAGAGCCTTGCCTATCTCGTCGCCGCCGTCGCGTCCGGGCTCAAGGTGGTCATCGCGACTTCGACGATCGCGTTGCAGAGCCAGCTGACGGGCAAAGACCTGCCCGCGCTGCAGGAACACGGCAACCTGCGCTTCTCGTTCGCGCTGCTCAAGGGCCGCGCGAACTACTTGTGTCTGGCCAAGCTGGGTGCGGCGGCTGCGCCCGACGCATTGTTCGAGACGCCGGTCGGGCCGCGGGTTTCCCCGCCAACTCGAATACCTGCGCAAGTTCGCGACCGGGTCGGAGACGGGGGACCGCGCCGAATTCGACCACGAAGTGAACGACACAACGTGGAAGGCCGTCGCGTCGACCAGCATCGAGTGCCCGGGCAAGGCCGACTGCAGCGACGGCGGCGAGTGCTTCGCGGAACGGGCGCGCGACCGCGCGCAAGAGGCGTCGATCCTCGTGGTGAATCACGCGCTGTACTGCGCGCACCTGGCGTCGGAGGGCCGCGTCCTTCCCGACCACGACGTCGTGATCCTCGACGAGGCGCACGCCTTTCCCGAGAACGCGACGAACGCGTTCGCGGGCGACATCACCGGCGACGCGCTCGACGCGCCTCAGCGGCATGCTCCTCCGCGCGGGCGCCGACTCCGCCGCGATCAACAAGTTGAGCGAAGCCGGACGCACGCTCGGCGACGTGATCGAAGACCGCGAAGGTGCGATCCGGATCGGGCACGACCGGGAGATGGACGACGCGCTCGCTGCGCGCGGCCGAGCGGCTTGCGCAGGTGAGTGCCAAGCTCGTGACCGCGGGCGACGACCAGGCCAAGCTCACGGCGCGGATCGCGTCGGGCCGGCTCGACGTGTTGCGCCGGCTCGCCAGTCCCGACGCCGACGACGTCGTGTGGGTCGAACGGGTCGGACGAACCCGACGCCTGCGCATCGCGCCGGTCGCGGCGGGAGAGACGATCGCGCACGCGCTCCTCGCGTGGCGACCGGTCGTCGGCGTGTCCGCGACGCTCGGCGGCGATCCGCCGTTCCCGGCGCTCGCCCGGCAGATGGGCCTGCACGCCGACACCGCGCCCGGTTCGTGGGGCGGTCAGGACGAAGACGATGGGCATTGGATCTCGAACGCGGGTCGGGGTTACGCGTCGGTGCAGACGCCGTCGTCGTTCGACTGGAAGACGCAAGGCGTTCTGTACGTGGGCAAGGATCTGCCCGACCCGTCGCGCGAACGCGAAGCCTGGTCGGCGCAATCGGCCGATCGGCTCTGCGCACTCGTCAACGCGGCCGGCGGTCGGGCGCTCGTGCTGTGCACGTCGCACGCCAACGTCGCCAAGCTCGGCGAGGTGTTACGCGCCCGGACCGATCATCACGTGCTGATGCAAGGCGACCGCGACTCCGGGCGCCTGATGAAGGAGTTCGTCGAAGACGAAACGTCGGTGTTGGTGGGAACACGGTCGTTCTGGGCGGGCATCGACGCCGCGGGCGCGTCGTGCGTGCTCGTCGTGATCGACAAGATCCCCTTCCCCGTGCCCGACGAGCCCCTGCACGCGGCGCGGCGCGGCCGCGCGCAGCGCGCCGGCCTCGATGCGTTCGTCGCGGTCGACCTACCGGTCGCCGCGCTCGTGCTCGCCCAGGGTGCAGGGCGGCTCATCCGCACCAAGGACGACCGCGGGGTCGTGGCCGTCCTCGACCCGCGTCTGGCCAAGCAGGGATACCGCGCCCAACTGTTGGCCGCGATGCCGCCGCTGCGCCGCAGCATCGATCTCGCCGAAGCGTGCACGTTCCTCGAGGAGGTCGCCGGTACGCAGGGCACGGGCGCGCGCGAACGGAACGTCGGCCGACGCAGGGAAGTCGTTCGCGCCGGACCAGATTCGCACCGATCTCTCGACCGAGTCGGTGCTGATGATCCGCAACTTCTTCGCGTGCACCGTGTGCGGGGCGCAGGTTTCCGAACGTTGCCGCGACGACGGCGCGACGTCGGCGTACCTGCACGAAGCGCGCGTTCGCCTCGCCGCAGTTTAGGCCGACGGCGCGGTGCCGACGATCTCCTGGAGCGCGGCGACATGGCCGCGAAACGCACGCCGGCCGACGGGGGTGAGGCGAGTGCGCACGCGCCGGCGCCGATCGTTCACCGGCCGCTCGATCACGAGGTAGCCCGCGTCCTCGAGCGTCGAGAGCTGTTTCGAGAGCGCAGAGTCGGACAGGGCGAGTCGATCGCGGATGAACGAGAAGTCGGCCCAGTCGGCCGCCGCGAGGAGCGCCACGATCGAGAGGCGCGTGCTCGGATGGATCAGCTCGTCGAACTTCGGAGTATCGAACTTCGGAGCGTCGAACTTCGGACTCGGGACCGTCGCGACGTCGGGCTCCGGGGTGCTGGTCGTCACGACGCGTCGTACGGGCACGCCGCGCGCCGGCGAATCGTGCCCATCAACGTCGGACCACCGAGCACGATCGCGACAGCCACCGGGATGCTCGCGATCGTGACCGGGTGACCCGCGCCGTCGGCGTGGGCGAGCAGTGCGCCGATGATCGTGACGACGCCGAGCCCGATCAACGCGCCGACCACGGCGAATTGCGCGAACCGGGTGACGGTGTCGTAGCGCACCGAGAGCTGTCGGGTGCGGTGCCGTCCCGCCGCGAGGTAGTTGAAGATCATCGAGTGCCCGGCGCCGAACGCGAACGTGGCGACCAGCGTGAGCCACACGATCTGCAGATCGGTGAGCACGGCCAGGAGGATCCATCCCAACGCCAGGCTCCACCAGTACCAGCGGGGCATGCCGAACTCGTCGATCACGTACTGGCGGCCTTGTTCGACCTGAGCCAGTGCGCCCCTCGCATCGTCGGCAGTCATGTGATTCGTCATCCGTGTCCCCTTCACTTTCCTAGTAGGAAACTAGTGAATACTTTCCTACTGGGAAAGTCAAGGGTCTGCGGATCGGCTTTGTGGGGCGGAACCCTTTCCCACCTCCGGTGGTACGAAGAGATGTGCGGACGAGTCGCGGTTTCGTACTGCTCGTGCTCCTGGTCGGCCTCGCGTTGGTCGGCTGTTCGCGGGCGACCGCGCACCGGTCGGCGCCCATACCGCCCGTCGCGAGCACCAGCGTCTTGCCGCGCCCCGCGTGCGCGGCGCCGTCGCGATTCGGCGTGGGGGGCAGGCCGAACGAAGTGCGCGGCGTCGGCACCGACGCGCAGCTGTGGGGACTCGCGCTCGGGCCCGGACACGTCCCGCCGCGCGTCGGCGACGAGTTGAAGGTCGTGTGGCGCATGACGGGCGCCGGGCCTTTGCGTATCTCCTTTACGTCGCCGGCCGGCACTCGACAACCGCTGGTGTTCGGCCCCGAGGCACACGCCGCCAGCAACTACCACCGGCCCGGCGACGAATGGGGAACGGGATTTCGATTCACGACCGCCGGCTGCTGGCACATCCACTTTGCCCGGACCACGGGCGCGGCTGACGTGTGGCTGAAGGTCTGAAGCGCTTGAAGAGCAGGCTTCGTTGGAGTAGGTAGCGGGTACGAACCCGGGGCACGCAGGCGTGGAGGTAGGTCATGGCGAAACTGCTCTATTCCGCGGCGATGTCGCTCGACGGGTTCATCGCCGGTCACGGTGGCGACATGTCGTGGCTCGTCGACTACCTCGGACCGAATCCGACGGTCGACGAGCTCGTCGACGACATCGGCGCGCTGCTCGTCGGTCATCGTACGTACCACGGCGACGATCCCTACAAGGGCACCGAGCATGAGGGCGAACCGTTCGGCGGGGCGTGGAGCGGCCCGCAGTTCGTGCTCACCCACAGCCTCCCGGTCGAGGACCCGCCGCCGGGTGTCACGTTCGTCGACGACCTCGACATTGCCGTCGCCGCCGCGCAGGCCGAAGCCGGCGACAAGTACGTGAACGTGCTCGGGGCCAGCATCGCCAAGCAGTGCCTCGACGAGAACGTGCTCGACGAGATTCTCGTTTCGGTGGTGCCGGTCATGCTCGGCGCCGGTGTCCGGCTGTTCGATCACCCCGGCGGTACCAACGTCGCGTTGGAACGCATCAAGGTCACGGACTCGCCGGTCGCGACCAATCTCTGGTTCCGCGTCGTGCGCTAGGCGTCGGGGTTCGGCGACCGCGCGGGCGCCGGTCCCGTTTGGCGCATATGCCGGTAGTCGAGGGGCGACAGGTGGGGTCGGACGCCGGGGCTGAGTAGTTTGCGGTCCACCGTCTGTTGGGGGAACCGTGCCCGAATCTGCATCGCCGCTCGTCGACTCCGAGTTCTGGCGTCAGCCGCTCGCCGACCGCATGGCGAAGTTCGCCGAGTTGCGCGAGACGAGCGCGTTCCTACCCGTCGAGTTCGACAACCCGATGTCGGGTATGACCGAGCGGTTCCAGGCCGTGGTGCGGTACGCGGAGTTGGTCGACATCAGCCGCCGCCCGAACGACTTCTGTTCGGGCCAGGGCGCGGTCTCGATTCCCGACATGCCCGCGGAGGCGATGGAGTTCTTCGGTTCGTTCATCAACATGGACGACCCGCGCCACGCGCGTCAGCGGGGGATCGTCGCCCGATCGTTCACGCCCCGACAGCTGCAAGGTGTGCTCGACTCGGTCGAGACGATCTGCACCGAAGTCATCGACGACATGTGCGAGCGAGGGAGCGTCGATCTCGTCCAGGCGCTGTCGCAGCCGTTCCCCCTGTTGGTCATCTGCGACATGATGGGCATCCCGCGCAGTGACTTCCAGACCGTGCTCGACGCGACCAACATCATCCTCGGCGCGGGCGATCCCGAGATGTTGGGCGGACGGGATCCATTCGAGGCGATGTTCGACGCGGGGATCCAACTGTCAACGCTGATGGGTGAGCTCGCCGAGAAGCGCCGCGCCGAACCGACGAACGACCTCACCTCCGCGCTCGTGCACAACGATCTCGGCGAAGACATGCTCGCGCCGCACGAGATCGCGCCGTTCTTCATCCTGCTCGCGGTGGCGGGCAACGACACCACGCGTACTGCGATCAGTCACGGCATGCATCTGCTGTCGCAGAATCCCGACCAGCGAGCCGCGTGGCAGAACGATCTCGACGGGCTCACTCCGACCGCGGTCGAGGAGATCGTGCGCGTCGCGTCGCCGGTCACGTTCATGCGCCGCACCGCCACCCACGACACCGCGGTCGGCGATCACCAGTTCGCGGAAGGCGACAAGGTGGTGCTGTTCTACGGTGCGGCCAACCGTGATCCGCGCGTGTTCACCGACCCGGAGCGCTTCGACATTCGCCGCGACCCGAATCCGCACGTCGGCTTCGGCGGTCCCGGTCCGCACTTCTGCCTGGGCGCGCACCTCGCGCGTCGCGAGGTGTCGGTCGCGTTCCGGCAACTGCTCACGCGCCTGCCCGACATCGAAGTGGCCGGTGATCCGGTTCCGCTCGAAGCGATGGGCATCCCGCTCGTCGGCGGGATCAAACGCCTGCCCGTGAAGTTCACACCGACGGCCAGAGTCGGCCGGTAGATACCAGGGAGTCTGCACATGTCGATCGCCATCACCGACGACCACCGCGCGCTGGCCGAAACCGCCTCCGACTTCTTGGCGAAGCGGAACGCGCGCAGTGCGGCCCGCGCCTTGCTGGAAGCGCCGACCGAGGAGATGCCCGAGTTCTGGGGCGAGCTCGTCAACCTCGGGTGGCTGGGATTGCACGTGCCGGAGGCGTTCGGCGGCTCGGGTTACGGCCTCGAGGAGCTCGTGGTCGTGGTGGAAGAGATGGGTCGCGCCGACGCGCCGGGCCCGTTCGTCCCGACCGTGATTGCGAGCGCGGTGCTCGCGGCCGCGGGCGACGACGCCGCGCGGAAGCGATTCCTGCCCGGGCTCGTCGACGGGTCGGTCACGGGCGCGGTCGCGCTCGGGGGGTCGGTCACGGTGGCCGGCGGGAAGGCTTCGGGTTCCGCGGGTTCGGTGCTCGGCGGCGGACTCGCGCAGCTGTTGCTCATCGCGGTCGGCGACGACGTCGCGGTCGTGGAAGTCGGCGCCGGTGTGACGGTGACGACGCCGCGCAACCTCGACCCGACCCGTCGTACTGCACGCATCACACTCGACGGCGCGCCGGCCACGATCCTGCCCGGTGCGAAGCAAACTCTCGTCGACTTGAACCGGGTGATCCTGTCGGCCGAAGCCGTAGGTGTCGCGCGGGAGTGCACCGAATCCGCGGCGGCGTACGCGAAGGAGCGCGTGCAATTCGGCCGCGTCATCGCGATGTACCAGGCCGTGAAGCACCACTGCGCCAACATGGTCGTGGCGACCGAGCTCGCCACCAGCGCGGTCTGGGACGCGGCGCGCGCCGCGGCTCACGGCGGCGACCAACTGAGTTACGCGGCCGCGGTTGCGGCAACGCTCGCCGCGCCCGCCGCCGACCTGTGCGCCAACCTCAACACCCAGGTGCACGGCGGCATCGCGATCACGTGGGAGCACGACGCGCACCTCTTCATGCGACGCGCCACGACGCTGCTCACGTTCCTCGATCCCGAACAGGCTGCCGAAGACCTCACCGCGCTCACGCGCAAGGGTGTCGTGCGCGCCAAGGCCGTCGACCTCCCACCCGAGGCCGAAGCCATCCGCGACGAGGTCAGGACCTTCGCGGAGAGCATCGCCGGGCTCTCGGCCGAGGAGCAGCGCACGAAGCTCATCGAGACCGGCTACGTCATGCCGCACTGGCCCACGCCGTGGGGTCGCGACGCCGGCGCGGTCGAGCAGCTCGTGATCGAAGAGGAGTTCACCAAGGCCGGCGTCACGCGCCCCGGCTACGGCATCACCGGTTGGAACATCCTCACGATCATCCAATACGCCACCGACGATCAGACCGACGCGGTGGGTGAAGCCTGCGTTGAACCAGGACGTCGTCTGGTGCCAGCTGTTCAGTGAGCCCGACGCGGGCTCCGATGCCGCGGGCGTGAAGACGCGCGCCACCAAGGTCGACGGCGGTTGGAAGATCAACGGTCAGAAGGTGTGGACGAGCGGCGCGCACGTGGCGGGGATGGGTTTCGCAACGGTGCGCACCAATCCCGACGTGCCCAAGCACGACGGCATCACCACGATGGTGATCGACATGCACGCCGACGGCGTCGAAGTTCGACCCTTGAAGATGACGACGGGTAACTCCGAGTTCAACGAGGTGTTCTTCAACGACGTGTTCGTTGCCGACGACGATGTGGTCGGTCCGGTCGATGGCGGCTGGACCGTCGCCCGCGCCACCCTCGGCAACGAGAGCGTGAGCATCGGTGGTGGGCAGGGCGGAATGTCGATGCCCGGCTCCACGCTCGTCGAGCCCTTCGACGCGCATCCTGAACGCCTCTCGGGTGGCGCGGGACGCGTGGGCCGCTATATCGCCGAGCACCAGGCGATGGGGCTCTTGAACCTGCGCAGCGCGAACCGCGCGGTGTCGGGTGGCGGACCCGGTCCCGAAGGTGCGATGACCAAGCTCGTGCTCTCCGAGATCGGTCACGAAGCCGCGGCGATCCTCACCGAGCTCAACGGCGACGACGCCGTCTTCATGGAAGGCGCGGCGGGGATGAGCAACATGCTCGTGCTCATGCACCGCGGCATGTCGATCGCCGGCGGCACGAGTGAGATCAAGCGCAACCAGATCGGCGAGCGCATCCTCGGCCTCCCCCGCGACCCCCTGATCAAGTAACCCCAAACCCGCGTACCGTCGTGAGTTGGGCCCGCATATCGGGCCCAACTCACGACAGTTCGGCGCGTTAGCCCGCGAGGACGCGATTTACGAACGCGGTGTAGTCGATGGTGCGCCAACGGGTCGGGGTGAGGCGCACGAGCAGGCTCACACTTTCGGCGATCGCCTGCAGATAGATGTCGCCGATCTCGGGGCCGAGGTAGCGGTACGCGAGCGCACGCTCGATGTCGTCGTCGGGCTCGCCGACAACGGTCGGTCCCTCGACCGTGACGTACTGGTAGGGCATCGTCTCGGTCTGCACGCAGAGACTCGCTTCGCCCGCGGCGCGCAGCAGCTTGATCTTCTCGCTCTCCGATTCGAAGATGAACAGCACGTCGCCGCCGGGCTCGTAGCTGTACCAGATCGGTGCCGTGAGCGGAGGTGACTCACCACCGTCACGAGTGATGCCGACGATCCCGACGTGAAGATCGGCCAGGAATGCTTCACGCTGCGACTTCGTCATGGTGAGTTCGCTCATGGACAATGGCTAGCTCGCCGACCGCCGACACACAAGACGGACGCCGCTATTCGCGTCGTGCACCGCCACAGAGCGCGCGGTACCGAGCGTCGTCCCAGTTGGCAAGGAAGCGATCAGCTTCGTTCCACCCGTTCGCGAACACCTGTTGCTTGGTGACGTCGTCGACGTCGAAGTCGACGATGCTGACCGCGTGGGTATCGACCCGCATCGTCCGCATCGCGACGCACGGGCGTTCGAGGTAGGTCTGGTCGCGCCCCGCGATCATTGTTGCCAGCACGGCCTCGAGCTCGCGCAGACCTGCGAGCCGGAAATGTCCGGCGAAGGGGAGCATCTCCGCGTCGTGACTCGGGAGCGGCGGCACGATCTTCACGCCGAACGTCGGCCAGCGCGGAGTTACCTCGTCGGTGCGGTCGAACACGGTGATCGGATAGTTCGACAGCACGCCGCCGTCGACCAGTACATGCGTTTCGTTGGTACGAACGTCGGTGAGTTCGACGGGCTGAAAGTAGAGCGGGATCGCGAACGACGCGGCGACCGCGTCGGCGACCAGTTGCGTGTCGGGATCTCGTCCGAAACGCGACCGGTAGTCCCAGGGTAGGTAGAGCAGCTCGCCATTTGTGACGTCGGTCGCGGTGACGACGAGTCGATAGCGACGGTCCTCCGGCAGCGACGAGTCCGGGTCGTCGTGCCGGAGGTTGCCAAAGGTCCGGATGCCTCGACTCTCGAGCAGGTCGGCAAGCCAGTCCCGCACGAACCCGGTGTCGTACATCCCGCGCGAGAAGAGCAACGACGAAGCGCGACCGACGACCGGGATCTTGGAGAGACCCTCCCGCCGGCGAACCTTCGCGAACGGGAAGTCGACGAGCACAGCGCGCAACTCGTCGCCGCTGAACCCCGCCGCTACCAGCGCCGCGACGATCGCGCCGACGGAGCTGCCGGCAATGCGCTCGAAACTGAGGTCGCGATCGAGACGGGCCACCGCACCGATGAGCCCGATGCCCTTGACGCCGCCGCCCTCGAGAACGAGGTCTGCCTGACTCTTCACGAATTGCGGTCTTGGTCAGATCGACTCGAGCGCCAAGTTCGCCAGGCCGATGGGCAACGGCTCGTACCACGGCTCGTCGGTCGGTCCCATCCCGGCAACGACGAGGGCCGCTGTCCGCTCCAGTCGATCTCGGACGAGGGGCTCGATCGACAGAAGCCCGCTGAACTCCCGCTTTCCGAACACCAGCAGAGCCGCGGGTGTCCGCGTCGTGACCGTCGCGCGCCGCGGCGCGTGATCGAGCAGCGCGACTTCCCCGAACCAGGCGCCCGGACGAAGCACCGCGAGCCCGGAAGCGGCGCGGACGTCGACCACTCCCGAGAGCAGCACGAAGAACTCAGTTCCCGGCATGCCTTCGCGACAAAGTGTCCGGCCCGCGGGAACGTCGAGGGTGACGCCGAGGCGGTCGATTGCTTCGAGATGGCTGCGGCGGCAGCCGGCGAACAGTTCCATGGAGCCGAGCCGAACGAGAGTTGCGTGGGACATCTCTGTTTCCCTTTGATCGCGAGCGAGGTCTCGACGCTCACGATGCACTCTCCGGTTCGATTGACACTCCACTGCGGCTCAACTGAGTTTCCACTCGCTCGTCTTCTCGAGGTGTCCGAGAATGTGGGGGTAGACGTCGTTGACCGCGTTCGCGCCGAAGATGCTGTCGAGGTGGCCGTACCCCTCGAGCGGAACGCGGTCGTAAAGGCCCGGCCCGTTGGTGGCGGTGAGGAGCTCTAGCGTCTCCTCGGTGCTCGCGGGCAGGTAGCAGTGATTCTCGGTGCCGAAGATGAAGCGCATCGGCAGCTTCAGCCGCTCGAGATTCGACTTCGGCCCGATGTACACGTCGGCGCCGTGCGCGTCGACGACATGGCCTTTGCGAACCATCGCCGTCAGCTGCTCGAAGCTCGTGATGTTCGCGACGCCGAACAGCTCGTGGAGATTGTCGTGCACACGATCGCCGAGGTTCTCGTGCTGGTACAGCAGGCTGAACATGAACGTCACTCGATGACACACCGCGCTGTGACAATGCTCATGGGCCGGCACGTGTTCGAGACGTAGCGCCTGGTCGAAGAAACGGTCCTTCCAATCCGCGTGCGTGTCGACGTACGCGGTCAGCGACTCGATACCGAGTTTGTCGAGCAGACCGGGCAGGTGCAGCCCGGCTTCGAACCGGGCCAGGTTCCCGTTCTTCAGGTGGGCGGCGACCTGCGAGCAGACGATCGACCGCACCTTCTCCCGGGGGATGTAGCCGGCGAGCATCGCCATGACGAACGTGTTCGAGCCGTAGCAGTGCACGACGGCCTGCAACGACGGCGCGCCGGTCTTTGCCAGAACGAAGTCGACGGCCGCGGGATGGTCGAAGCGTGCCACCTGGTCGGCGGTCGACTGCGTCTTGGCGGAGTCGAGCGCGATGCTGACGCGCAGGTCGAGCAGCCATACGTCGTAGCCGTGCGCGGTGAGGTACTCGACGAGGTTCGTCTCGATGAGGTCGGTCCAGAAGATCTCGCTCGAAACCGCGAGGCCGTGCGCGAGCAGGACCGGTCCGTACGAGCCGCCGTTGAAGCGGGTGAGCCGCACGGTCACGCCGTCGGCGGTCGCCACGTCGTAGATCTCGCGTACGGGCGCGGCGAGGGCGCGTCGCTTCCGCGGCGGCTTGTCGGGATCGAATTCACAGTTGGGTGCGGCGACCGAGCCGTAGTGGTCGAACAACTCGCCCGCGAACACCCGGCCGAAGTCCACGAGCGTTTCGAGGCGCTGCGCCTCGTTCTTCGCGCCCACCACCTCCATCGTGCGCATCTGATGCGCGAAGTCGATCGGGTCGAGGCGCATCGTTCCCTCGGCCAACGGATCCCCGGTGTCGGCGGTTCCGTCGTACAACTTCACCGCGAGTGTCGTCGTGTCGTGCCAGGCGTGCACGGCGCAGTGGTCGGCGATGGTCTTGCGCCCGACCAACAGCCACCGGCGCCCGTCCTGGGCGACGAGCGGTAGCCGGTATTCCATGTAGTCCACGTCGACGCGTGCCGGGTCGTTGACGAACAAGCAGAAGGTTCCTGCTTCGATCGTGAGGGGGTGCTCGTCGAGTGCAGATGCCGACACGGTGCCGGCGAGCGGGTGACTCATGCCGCGGTTGTGTTTGAGCGCGGCCATGTCGCTGATCTCGATCGTGACGAGCAACGAGATGGGCTGCGGGGCGTCGTCGAGCTTGATCGTCCCGTGCATCGTCTCGGTGAATCGCAGCAGGATTGCGTCGGACGCGGGGAGGTCGATCCGTTCCGTGGTTGTCGAATCGTCGAACGGCCAACCGGCGCGATCGCAAAGTTGTTTGCACGCGCGCTCGGCGACGGCGGAGATGGTGAGCAGCGGGTTGATGCCGAGACTCATCGGTATGACCGAGCCGTCCATCACATACAGCGAGTCGTAGACGCCGGTCCCCGAGACACCGTCGAAAACGCGGCAGCTGTCGTCGACCACGCCGAGCTCGGCGGTCTCTCCCATCGAGCATCCACCGAGGGGATGCGTCGTCATGAGTCGCCAGTCGAGCGGCTGACTAAAGAGAGGATCGCGGCTGTACAGCCCGCCGAGCGGCTTCGTGATCTGCTGCAGCAACACGTCGGTCTCGTCGAATGTCGGTTCGAGTCCGGGGTGCGGCCAGCGCATGTGGAGTTGGTCACGGTCGTCGAGCTCGAGCACCCCGGCCGCGTCGTCGTGGCCTTGCACGAGGTACGTCAGGGTCTTCGCGATGGCGCCGCGCCGGGGCCCACCCAGGATCGACTTGGCCGCGTCGATGGCGCCGTGCACGTTGTGATGGCGTTGACCGGGCGCGCGGTCGACGTGGAACAGCGTGAATGCGGTGAGTGCCTCCGGCATCGCGATCGCCATCGCGCCCGGGATCGATCCTTCTTCCACGACGTGCCCCTCGACGAGGGGCGCGCTCTCGCTGCGTAGGTCGATGATCCCTTGGATACAGGGCCCGACCGGTTCCTGGTGATCGTCGTGGTGTGCGCCGAAACCGACGCCGTTCATGTCTTCGTCGCAGTCGTACGCGAACCCCAGGACATCGCCGTTTCCGCTGTACGAGTGGCCCAGGCGCTCCGAGACGGCGAGCCCGGCCCGCTGCGAACGCAGCATGATCTCGGTCGAGCCGTACGTACCGGCCGCGAGGATCACGCGGTCGGCGCGTACGAACGTGTCGCTACCGTTGAACCGGCCCCGACCGACGCCGACGAGGTCGTAGTGCACGATCCATTCGTCACCGCTTCGTTCGAGATGGCGGACGGCGATTTCGGTGAAGATCTTTGCGCCGTGGTGCCACGCGTCGGGCAGATAGGTCATCAACGTCGTCGTCTTCGCGCCGACGTTGCAGCCCGAACAGCAATCGCCGCACATGTTGCACGCGGGTTGCATCACGCCCGCTGCGTTGATGCCGCCCTCGAACGCGACGTTGATCGGTGCGCGCTCGAACTTGTCGCCCATGCCGGCGCCGACTGCGCCCATCTGCAGCGCCGCGAGCTTGCGACTCGGGTCGCCGGGCGTTGGTTTCGGTCGGAGCATTTGCCGGGCGCGTTCGTAGCCCGCCTCCAGCCCGTCGTGGCGATCGGCGACGAGCGCGGGCGGCCAGCACGGTTCGCTCCACGTGCGTTCGTCGGGTTCCTTCGAGACGTTCGCATTGATCAGTGACGTGCCGCCGAGCCCACATCCGACAAGGGCACCGACGGGACCCAGGCGGATATCGAAGAGTGCGGTGGGGTTGCCGTGCTGTCCCTGCGGGCCGTGCATCTGCAGGTCGCGAACCCCCTCCCATGCCGTCTCGGGGTACTCGCCGGGCCAGCGTTCACGGCCCCGTTCGAGCAAACAGACGTCGCGACCCGCACGCGCGAGTCGCGACGCCGCGATCGCGCCGCCGTAGCCGGAGCCGACGACGACGATCTCGTAATGCGAACGCAGTTCGCTGATGTCGGAGGAGAGCTTGGGCACGGGAATCACTCCTCGGGACCGGCGGAGCGGCGACCGCCCGGGCGGTAGGTCTGCCACAGTGCGGTGAGGAACCGCTCCGGGAAGGTGAAGCGGGTGCGAATCCGCGTGGCCAATGGCACGTCCGGGTTGGCCCGGAACGTGAATTCCTGCCAGATGAAGTCGCGCAAACGGATGTGCAACACGCCGGAACCGGCGGCATCGGGTTGCCATCGCCGAAAGTCGGTGATCCAGTCGTGCTGAATGCGACACAGCGTCGTGGTTGTGTCTTCCCACGGGCCGAATCCGCCCGGGACAACATCCTTGTAGCCGTGGAGCGTCAGCCGTCGCCCCTTCGCGTCTTCGAACTCGATCGAGTAGGTCATGTGCTTGTGGCCATGCGCGACGTCGGCGACCATGAGTTGGAACTGTCCGTCGTGGATCGGGAGATTGCCGCCCAACGCTTCGCACACGACGGTGCCCGTAGCGGCACCGATGCGATCGCCGCGCCAGAACGCGTCGACATCGTCGATATGCATGTGCATCTCGAGTCCGAGGCGGGCCCATCCGGTCCCGTCGTCGTTGATCGTGACGAGGTCGTCGAGGTCGTTGAACACGACGTGACCCGCCATGCGCTCCTTGAAACTCAGCGACCGAGGTTCAGACGTTTGCGTCATGAGGACTCCTCTCGGTCGCCCGCAGCGCGGCGAGCAGTCCGATGTGAACGGAGATGAACAGGGGAATCCAGATGACGTCGGTGAAACAGATGACCACGAAGAAGCGCCCCGGCACGTCGCCGATCACGAATGCGATGAACACGCTCAGGGACGTGATGCACTTCTCGAGCCACGAGTACTTCATGAGCGGAAGAGACCGAATGGGATTCCGGGCAATCTCGATGAAGCTGACGCCCCACAAGAAGGCCATCCCGGCCCAGATCCAAACCAGAAACGGATAGTTCGGCCGCGCGTTCGTGAACTGATCGACGTAGCGGTGGTAGGCGAGGAACGCCGGGATCGTGACAATGAAGTTGAGGACTCCACCGACGCCGTAGATCCAGCGCGCGCGGCGCAGAACGTGAATCATGTGACCCCTCCGAGCAGCAAGGCGCGCCACCGGGGCGCGCGGATTTCGTCGAGTCGCGCCCCGCACTGCTCGGCGCGTTCTTCGGCGCCCGCGGGATCCCCGGCCGAGGCGAGGGCTCGCGACCACGACGCCAGTGTGTCGGCCTCGTCGATGCGTAACGAGAACGCGCCGAAGAGCGCGCACGCTTCCGCGAACGCCGTGTCGGCGCGCTCGTAGTCGCCGGCGCGCGCCGCGGTCTCCGCCGTCGCGAGCGCGACCGCACCGGTGAGGCCGCGATAGTCGTGATCACGGCAGATCTCTGCGCACGCGTCGAGGTGGCGGTCGGCGTCGACTCCGAGCCGCGCGAGCAACGAACGCATCGGCAGCTCGTAATACGGCGCGGGATCGTCGACCATGGTGTCGAGCACTTCGGTGGCGAGTTGGCCGGCCTTCTGCCGGTCCTTGAGCCACGCGTGAGTGGTGGCGAGTACCACGACGAGCTGCGTCCATTCGTTACGGTTGCCGCGCCGGCGCGCCGCTTCGGATCCGACCGTGAGCAGGCTGATCGCCCGGTTCCAGTCGCCGGTGACAACGGCCGCGAACGGCACGAGCTGCGGCACGTTGAGCACGTCGTCGGCGGGGATGGCGAGCGCGGCGCGCGCGTCACCGGTGCGCAGGTGCGCGAGGGCGAGCATCGAGTCGAGCGTGCGCGCCTGCAAGGGCGCCTCTTCGGCCTCGGCCCGCGCTCGCTCGCGCTCCCACCACACGAGCGCGTCGGCCGGATCCCAGAGCAACAGCGCGCCGAAACCGCGCATCCAGGCCGCGACGAACTGGGCGAAGTGGTCGCGGGCCAGGTCCGCGCATTCCCATGCGTGCTCCAACATCGTGAAGCCCTGTTCGACCTCGCCGCAGTAACCGAGGTGCACACCGAGCTCGGCGAGCGCATGCAGTCGGATCGGTTCGAGACCTTGACGTTCGGCCAACACCATCGCCGATCGCGCGGCCTTCACGCCGTCGCGGTTGTGTCGTCCGTACAACGCGGTCGACGCCTGCATGATGTGCACTTCGGCCAGGAGTCGTTCGTTGCCGGCTTCCCGCAGGATCGCCTCCGCCCGGCTCGCGTTTTCCAGCGCCCGTTCGATGTCCATGAATTGCGGGTAACCCGACAGGTTCCGCGCGAGCCGCACGTGGACCCGCGCGACGCGGATCGTCTCGCCCCGCTTTTCGCGGATGGCCAGGGCTCGGTCGAGCCCGGCGATCGCGTCCTCGATGTGCACGCCGGTTTGGAAGCACGCATCGCCGAGCCGCTCGAGGAGCCGCGCAACCAGCGCGTCGTCGGCGGGGTCGATCCGATCGACGAGCGCCTCGAGCCAGTGCTGCAGGAGGAGGAGCCGCGCCGGCGCGTAGTCGTTCCAGCGTTCGAAGACGGTCCGCGCCGCGTCGTCGGGTGCGTGCAGGACCTGCCAGTCGATGGCCGCGCGCAGGTTGTCGAGGTCGGCGCTCGGTACGTCGGACCGCGTGAGGTACCAGCGGGCGTGGCGCTCACGCATCTCGTCGACGCGACCGCTCCCGTCGAGCCGCTCGGTGCCGTATTCGCGGAGCGTCTCGAGGAGCCGGTAGCGGGTGGGGGTCGCCCGAACGTCGGTCACGACGAACGACCGACTCACGAGCCGTTCGAGGAGGTCGAGGACGTCGCCGTCGATGTCGACGCACATCGCGTCGGCGGCATCGAGCTCGAATCCGCCGTTGAACACCGACAGCCGGGCAAAGAACGAGCGTTCGTCCTCGCTCAACAGGTCGTAGCTCCAGTCGATTGCCGCCTGCAGCGTTACGTGCCGGGCGTTTTGATCGCGGTGGGTGCCGCGCAGCAGCCGGAATCGGTCATCGAGCCGCGCGAGGAGCTCGGCGGGTTGGAGCAGCCGCACGCGCGCGGCGGCGAGCTCGAGCGCGAGTGGGATCCCTTCGAGACGGACGGCGAGCTCGTTGATCGCGTCGGCGTTGTGCTCGTCGATGTCGAAGGTCCGCGACGCGGCGCGCGCCCGCTCGACGAAGAGGCGCGCCGCCGGGCTCGGGTGCCCGAGCGCGTCATCCGTCTCGCACGGCAAGGGTCCGATGCGCAGCACCGCTTCGCCCGTGAGCTCGAGCGGTTGGCGACTGGTTGCGATCAACCGGAGCCCCGGCACCCCGCGCAGTAGCGCGCCCGCGATTTCGACGACACCGTCGATCACGTGCTCGCAGTTGTCGAGCACGATGAGCAGGTCACGGTCGGCGAGGTGCTGCACGACGGTGTCGACCGCATCGTGGCCGAGTCCGGCGTTGATCCCGAGCACCGACGCGAAGTCGCCCGCGACCAGCGAGTTCTCGGATACCGACGCGAGGTCGACGAACCAGGCGCCGCCCGCATAGTCGTCGGCGAGCTGGGCCGCCGCGCACACGGCCAGACGCGTCTTGCCGATACCGCCCGGACCGACGAGCGTCGTCAACGCGTTCTGGGCGACGCTGGCGGCCAGGCGCTCGCGCTCGTCGTCGCGCCCGATGAAGCTCGTGAGCTGCACCGGCAGATTGCCCGCGGTTTCGAGCGACCGCAACGGAATCTCGTGGCGGGGAAGGTCGACGTGTACTACCTGCCCGAGACGCTCGGCTTGTGCGAGGTCGCGCAGTCGGTGCTCGCCGAGGGGCTCGATCGTCACCGACTCGAGGGGATGGTCACGCAACGCGTCGGCGACCGTGCCCGTGACGAGGATCTGCGCGCCGTTCGCGAGTGCGAGGACGCCGCGCGCAGCGGTTGAGCACCGGCCCGAAGTAGTCGCCGTCGCGTTCGACGACGGCTTCGCCGGTGTGCAGTGCCATCCGCGCTCGTATGGGCTCGGTCGTGGTCCAGGGTTCGGCGAGGAGGGCGCGCTGCGAGTTGACCGCCGCGCTGACAGCCGCGGTCGGCGACGAGAATGCCGCGAGCAGGCCGTCGCCGGCCCGCTTGAACACGCGGCCGCCGCCGTCGATGACGGCGTCCTCGATGATGCGGTCGTGGCGCGCGAGGGCGTCGGCCATCTGGTGGGGATCGTTCTCCCAGAGCCGCACGCTGCGGTCGATGTCGGTGATGAGGAACGTCACGACGCCGGAAGGAAGCGCGACCGTGCGTCGCGAACCCGCACACGTCGGCCGGTGTGGATCCAAGTCGGGATCGTGATCGAGGATCCGGCGCTCGAGCTCCTGAAGGCCCGGTCCGGGATCGACACCGAGCGCCTCGACGAGCGCGTGGCGGGCGTCTCGGCACGCGGCGAGCGCGCTCACCGTGTCGCCGGCGCGATCAGCGCGCGATGGCCAGCTGTTCCCAGAAGCGTTCGTGGAGCGGATGGCCGGCGACCGCGCGTTCCAACACGGGCTGCGCCTCGCGTTCGCGGTCGAGCTCGAGGAGAACGTCGGCGAGGTGCTCGATCCCGACGAGATACAGGCGATCCCACCGGTGGGCCGCCTCCTCGGCCCACAATGCGCCCGCGAATTCAGCCAGCGGACGACCGCGGTAGAGCGCGAGCGCAACGTTGAGCACCTCGAGCCGCGCCGACGGGTCGGGTTCGCCGAGGGCGCGATCGAGGAGTTGCTCGAAACGCCCGGCGTCGATCGATGTCGCGGGCGCGTCCAGCACGTAGCCGCCGGGGCGCGTGAGAATCGCGGCGTCGGCGTCGAGCACTTTGCGGAGCTGGGAGACGTACGTCTGGATGGTGCCGAGTGCGCCGGGCGTCGTGGTGTCGTTCCAGAGCGCTTCGATGACCTCGTCGGTGCGGCACAGTTCGCCGCAGTGCACGACGAGGTACGCGAGGAGACCCCGGCGTTTGTCGCCTCGCAGATCGACCGGCCCGGATGCGGTCTGAACCTCGAACGGGCCTAGGACTCGGAAGTCCATCGGCGACACCTCCCTGGTAGAAGCCATCGTAAGCACGGCTCCGTACAGTCCGTCCAGCGGAAATATCGCCGGTCGAGAGCCCGTCGAACGAGCGTCGAAGACCGGAGCGCACCTTGCCCGGGTGGCTCTTCGCAAACGTGTCTGCACTCAATCCCGGACATCGTCCACCTCAGCTTCGGGCGTCGCGATACCCCTCGCGACACAAGCGTCGGGAGAATCTGAATGGGCGTGACGCAGTCGTCGGTGTCGGCGAGCCGCGGCGGATTGCGGGGTGAGGCCGAACCCGTGGCGGGCACGGCTCGGCTTCGCCCCGCATCCGCAACCGAACTGTCCCTGTCGAACCGAGCAACGTTTGTCGACACGCTGACTCAGCTCGGGCTTGGGCGCGGCGATCGGGACGAGGCGCTCCGACTGCGCGACGAGGTTGCCGACGAAGTCCGGATACTCGACGACCACTATGCGGTGATCGCGCGAGCGTCGTATCGCTTCACGTGTCCCCCCGAAGCGATCGCGATCGCCGAGCGGCGCCGGGCCGCGCTCCAGCGCTTGAGCGACTGGTTCGCGGCCCGGCGCTTTGACGTACATGCCACGACGACGATCGAGGTGCGGATTCCGCTGTTCGTCGTCGCGGCCCCGGCGGTGGCGGGCTGTCGCGGCGAACTACGGCCGATCGGCATTGCGCCGACGGCGTTATCCGGTCGCGTGACTCTCGGTGGCGCGGGTGGCGGCAACGGTGCGGTGTGTCACGTCACCACATCCGGGGCGGTGGGTGTCCGGCCGGGCGACGTGAAGGCGGTGTTCGTGCCGGTGAATGTGGCGGTTTCTGACGTGACCGTCTACGACCACGGACGTCAGATCGGCAACGGCATTCAGGTCAGGGTGCAGACGACGCGGAGCGCCGTCGCGCCGGGCGTCGTTCTCCTCGCGCCCGATGCGATACCGACCGTCGGTGATCTCGTCCACGTGTGTCATGGCGGCGCCGAGCGCATCGAAGTGCACGCGCAACCCGAGACGAGAGACGTGTACGTCGACTTCACGGTGTTCGGCGTCGAAGCGACCATCACCGCGGCCGTCTCGTTGACTCGTCCGGTCGTGCTCGACTTCGACCTCGCCGAGGGTCACGAATACGACCTGCACGACCTCGCGCACGGCTTCGGCATCGCCTGGCGCACACGCTGACTCGGGCGGGTCTGCGGATTCACCGCAATGTTGTCGCCCTACTTCGGTGCGAAGCGCTGGCCCGCGTCGAGGCGAATGGTCGAACCGTTGAGCATCGGTGTCTCGACGATCGCGATCACGAGCCGGCCGTACTCTTCGGGCCGGCCCATGCGCTTCGGGAACGCAGCGTCTTTCGTCAGCATGTCCGCGAACTCGTCGGGGATGCCGGCGGTGATGCCGGTACTGAACAGGCTCGGCGCGATCGCCACCGAACGAATCCCGAGGCTCCCGAGGTCGCGCGCCATCGTCAGCATCATTCCGGCGATGCCCGCTTTCGCGGCTGTGTACGCGACCTGACCGATCTGCCCTTCGAACGCGGCGATCGACGCGGTGTCGATGATCACGCCGCGCTCGCCGTCCTCGGGCTCGTTGCGCGACATGTGCTGGGCCTGCAGACGGTTGAGGTTGAACGTCGCGATCAGGTTGAGCTCGATCACACGCCGGAACTCGTCGAGGGGGTGCGGACCGTTCTTGCCGAGCGTGCGCATCGCGGTTCCGCCGCCCGCGGTGTTGACCGCGATGTGGATCGCGCCGAGTGCTTCCGACGCGTCCATGAGTGCGAGCTGCACACTTTCTTCGTCGGTGACGTCGACAGGATGGAACGTGCCCCCGAGCGAGTTCGCGACTTCGGCACCGGCCGACGTCGGAAGATCGAGGATCGCGATCGACGCACCCTTCGCGTGCAGCATCTCGGCCGACGCGCGCGCCATTCCCGAGGCCCCGCCGACGACGACTGCCTTCTTGCCCTGGATTTCCATTTCTCGTCCTCTCGTCGGCGGTGTCTATTCCCGCCCGGCCCGGTGGTGACCGTGTTTCCTAGCAGGGCTGAGGATGGTCCGCGCAACCGGTCTTATCGTGCCGCGGTCCAGGGTGCGTCACGACTCGACAGCAAGTGCATCACGACCGCGACACCGGCGACGAGCACGAGCACGATCGCGAGCGTCGCGACCTTGGCGCCGTGCACGGCGAGCAGTGCGCCGACCAGCGCGCCCAGGAAGATGGCGGTCGTCGACGCGACGCGGCGACCGACTCTCGCACCCGGTCCGCCGAGCACCTTGGTGTCGGCGAAGATGCCCGTGATCGTCAGCGTGAGCACTGTCGTCGTCAGATCGGGTACGGCCAGCCGCCTCGCAGTCGCGTTTTGGATGCCCATTCCGAAGCCGAGGAGAACGATCAACGTGAACCGCGCCGCCCCGCGTTCGGGACTCGAGGCCGCCGCGGCGACCACGACCGCCGCGCCGAGGAGTACGGCGTCGATCGCGGTCGCGACGAAGAGATGACGACCGCGATGAGATCCGTAGGAGCGACTCAACGCGCCGCCCGCGAAGGCGCCGACCACAAAGGCCGCGAGCGCGGTGAGTGACGCGGTGAGAGAGAAGCCGGCGCTACCGGCGAGCGCGAACCCGAGGAACACGATGTTCCCCGTCATGTTCGCCACGAAGACGTGACCCAGCACGAGGTAGCTGTACGCGTCGACGAGGCCGGTGACGACCGACAGCGCGAGCAAGGTCGGGACCAGCGGACCGTCCCGATGTTCGGCCGGCGGTAGGACGGCTTCCCTCGCCTCGGCCGCAATGCGTGCGCGTACCGTCATTCGGCACGCAGCGCGGGCAGAAGTTCCGTCGCCGCCCACTCGATGAACTGTTCTTGGGTGTCGGCGCCGACCTGGATCAATGCCAGGTGCGTGAATCCGGCCTGTTCGAATTCACGTATCCCCGCAAGGTGTCGCTCCACGTCGGGACCGCACGGCATCTTCGACGTCACGTCGTCTTCGCGAACGGTTCGCGACGCCCCGTCGAACGACGCAGGGAGCGGGAGCTCGGCGTTGACCCGCCAGTTGCCGGTGAACCAGCGGAACTGCTCCATTGCCCGCTTCACCGCGGCCTGCGGATCGGGGTCGTACGACAGTGCGATCTGACCGACGCGCGGCTTTCCCAGACCGCCCGCGTCGTCGAACATCGCTCCGAGCTCGGCGCGGGCCTCGACCGCGATCATCACGTCCGCGTTCTCGCCCGCGAGCCGACAACTTTCCGGACCCGACACCGCGATCCCTATCGGTGGAAGGACGTCGGGAATGTCCCAGACCTTCGCGGCCTCGACGTGGAAGTGTTCGCCGCGATACGTCACGGTCTCGCCCGTCCAGAGCGCGCGAATGATCTCGACTGCCTCTTCGAGCATCTCGTGACGAATGCCCACGATCGGCCACTGCCCACCGATGATGTGCTCGTTCAGATTCTCGCCCGCGCCGAGGCCGAGCGTGAACCGACCGTCGGATAGCAGTTGCATCGTCGCGGCCTTCTGCGCGACGACCGCGGGGTGATAGCGGCGGATCGGGCACGTCACGTAGGTCATCAGTGGAATGTGATCGGTCGCCTGCGCGGCCGCACCGAGCACGCTCCACGCGTACGGCGCGTGACCTTGCGCATCGAGCCACGGGAAGTAGTGGTCGCTGATGACCGCGAAATCGAACCCGGCTTGCTCGGCGAGCACGACGTCGCGCACCAACTGCTTCGGGCCGGCCTGCTCACACATCATTGTGTAACCGATCTGCATCATCGCGCTCCTCCTCGTGATTCGAGGGCGCGCGTCATGACGGTGAGGTCCTCGTTCCCCATTCCCTGGTCGACCACCTGTTGCCATTCGTCGGCGAGATGGGTCAGCGATTGGAACCGGGCGTCGTCGTCGACCGATGCCAGCGCCAGGTGCACGTCCTTGAGTGCGAGCGCCAGCGGAAACTCCGGCGAGAAGTCGCGCGCTTGAATGCGTTCGAGTTTCGCTTTCTGCCATGGCGACGCGAGCGGCCCGGCGCCGAGCGCGTCGACCACGGCCTCGGTGTCGAGTCCCAACTCGTGCGCGAGCGCGACCGACGCGTCGACCGCTTCGGCGCCGAACGCGAGCCACGTGTTGTTGACGAGCTTGAGCCGAGTCCCGGTTCCGACCGGGCCCACCCACATCGTCCGTTGGCCGATCGCGTCGAAGAGCGGCGCGACTCGAGCGCGCGCGTCGTCGGGGCCCGACGCGAAGATCGTCAGCGTGCCGTTTTCGGCCGGGCCCTTGCTTCCCGAGACCGGCGCGTCGACGAGCGCGATGTCGGGCCGCCGCGACTCCACGAGCGCGGCGACACGATCGGTGCCCGCTACGCCGATCGTGCTCATCTGCACCCAGATGGAACCGGGTGCGAGCGCGGCGAGCATTCCCTGCTCGTCGGCGATCGACATCACCGCGTCCGCGTCGGTCACCATCGTGACGACGATTCCCACGCGCCGCGCCGCATCGTCTGCACTCTCGGCGACGTCGGCGCCGAGCGCCCCGAGGTCGCGGGTCGCCTTCGGCTCTCGGTTCCACACGATCGTCGGGATGCCGGCGCGCAGCACGTTGGTGGCCATCGCGTGGCCCATCGTTCCGATGCCGAGTACCGCCACCGTTTCATCGGTCTGTGCCATGGGTTGCTCCTTCGGTCATTCCCCGGCCGCGGCGGGAGATCGACGGGTGCATTATCCCAAGGGCATTCCCAATTGTCAGCGGCGCGTATCGGGCCGGCTGCCACGGCGGTATGGCCGTCAGAGGCGAGGGACCGATGGGGGTTACAGCGCGATCGCAACGGCGCTGAGGGTGCTGGCGCACCTCCAACAATGCTCACGGACGAACCCTGAGCACTCTTGGAGGTGGCGGGAGTCGAACCCGCGTCTCCCGAGCTGTTGGTGGGACTTCTCCGAGCGCAGCCGTTGGGAGATGTCACCTACCTACAGGTCAACGGCACCCCGTAGGCAGGCCATCCTCGTTTTGGTGTTCCGATAAGCCCCGAGGCCTTACTTACCGGTGAGCCATCCTGGATGACGCGTCGGCGGGACGAATGACGAATCCCATCCGGGCGGGATACCTATTTCTAGGCAGCCATTGCCATTTGGTTATTGGCGTGTATTGGTTTGTGCCGACTTTTTAACGACGTTCCGGCAACGTCGGCTCGCTTCCCCCACCTCGATCCTCGAGATCGAAGCCACGCACCCCCATGTCAATCCACCTCAGGCCGGTGCGTGTTGGTTGGCCGTCAGCGGGAGTTCGAGTGTACCGGGCCCGATCATGGGTAGGTTCCGGCCGTGCGCCCGTATCCCCGAGTGGTGGTCGTGGGCGGAGGCTTCGGCGGTCTGCAGTGCGCGAAGGCGCTGCGCGACAAGCCCGTCGACGTCGTGCTCGTCGACCGCCGCAACTACCACCTCTTCACGCCGCTGCTCTACCAAGTCGCGAGCTGTCTGCTGAACCCGTCGGAGATCACCGCGCCGTTGCGCAAGGTCTTCCGGGGCATGCGCAACGTCCGCTACCGCGCCGGCGACGTCACCGGCGTCGACTTCGACAAGAAGATCGTGCACCTCGCCGACGGTGAACTTGCGTACGACTACCTCGTCCTCGCGACGGGCAGCACGACGAACTACTACGGCAACGACAGCGTGCGCGACCGTGCGCTCGGCCTGAAGGATCTCGGCGAAGCGATCGAGCTGCGCAATCACGTGTTGGAGTGTCTCGATCACGCGGCCGACGCGAGCGACGAAGCGGAGCGCCAACGCCTGCTCACGTTCTGCATCGTCGGCGGGGGTCCGACCGGTGTCGAGTACGCGGGTGCACTCGCGGAGCTCGCGCGTTTGATCCTGCCCGAGGAGTACCCGGAGCTCCCGCCGTCGTGTTTACGCATCCTGTTGCTCGAGGGTGGCGATCGACTGCTGACGATGTTCGTACCGAAGTTGTCGGTGTACGCGCGCGGCGAGCTCGAACGGCGCGGCGTCGACGTGCGCACCAACACGCTCGTCGCGTCGGCCGACGAGCGGGGGGTGGTGCTGAAGGACGGCACCCAGATCCTGACCGCGTCGATCGTGTGGACCGCGGGCGTCATCCCGAACGATCCCCTGCCCGAGAAGCCGCAGCGACTTCCCGTCGACGATCATTTGCGCGTCGTCGGCGCCGAGGGCGTGTTCGCGATCGGCGATGTTTCCGCCGCGCACGACAAGCACGGCCACGACCTGCCGATGCTCTCGCCGCCCGCGATGCAGGCCGGACGCTACGTCGCCAAGCAGATCGTCGACGGGGGGCTGAGCGGCGGGCTCGACCGTAAGAGCCGGCGCCCGTTCCGGTACCACGACAAGGGCACGCTCGCCACGATCGGCCGGCGCTCCGCCGTGGGCGAGGTCGGGCCGTTCCGATTCACGGGCTTCCTGGGCTGGCTCGTCTGGCTGGTGGTGCACCTCTACTACCTGATCGGTTTCGACAATCGGCTCCGGGTGTTCATCCGCTGGGGCTGGTATTACGTCTTCCTGGAGCGCCCCATCCGCATCATCGCGAGGTCGGATCCACCCAAGGAATAGCTCGCGTGCCCCAATCGTTAGGGTTTGGCATGGCGACGATCCCTTTGACCACCGAAAACTTCGAGCAGACGATCCTCGAGAACGACATCGTGCTCCTCGACTTCTGGGCCTCGTGGTGTGGCCCGTGCCGGATGTTCGGTCCTGTGTTCGAGCAGGCGGCGGAGCACAACCCCGACATCGTGTTCGGCAAGATCGACACCGAAGATCAGCAGCAGCTGGCCGCGACCTTCGGGATCATGTCGATCCCCACGCTCATGGTGTTCCGCGAGAACGTGATGGTGTTCTCCCAGCCCGGCGCACTCCCGGCCGAGTCGCTCGAGGACCTCATCGGTCAGGTGCGCGCACTCGACATGGACGAGGTGCACAAGGCGGTTGCCGAGCAGTCAGAGGCCCACGATCACGATCACGATCACGATGGGCACGATCACGACCACGCCGGTCACGATCATGATCACGCGCACTGACCAGTTTCAAGTTGGCCAGTTTGATTGGCGCAGCCCCGCATTAGCCTGCGCTCATGCTTCCTCGCCTTGCTGCTTGGTGTTACCGCCGTCGGCGCTTGGTCGTCGTGTGTTGGATCGTTGTGCTCATCGGCGTCAACGTGTTGGCCAAGACCGAGGGCGGCGATCTGCTGAAGACGTTGTCGCTGCCGGGTACCGAATCGCAGCGCACGTTCGACGTGTTGAAGGCCGACTTCTCGCAGCGGCGGCGACACCGGCTATCTCGTGTTCAAGTCGACCGCGCCCGGCGGCGTGCAAGCGCCCGCGGTACGCGACGAGATCCAGAACAACCTCGTGCCCGCGCTGCGCACGCAGCCGCACGTCGCGTCGATCGTCTCGCCGTACGACAAGGGCGGGGAGAGCTTCGTCTCCAAAGACGGCACGATCGGCTACGCCGAGATCCAGTTCGACGTGCAGGCCAACGACGTTCCCGTCGCCCTCGCCACACATATGCGCAGCCATGGTGAAGGCCGCGAACACGCACGATCTGCAGGTCGAGCTGGGCGGCTCGATGTTCACCGACCAGACCCAGCCGTCGAGCGAGGCGATCGGGATCCTGGCCGCGGTGTTCATCCTGCTTGATCGCGTTCGGTTCCGTCCTCGCCATGGGCCTGCCGATCATGACCGCGCTCTTCGGCATCGGCATCGGGCTCGCGTTCGTCACGATCTTGGCCAACTGGCTCAGACGTTCCGTCGTTCGCGCCCGAGGTCACCGCGATGATCGGGATCGGTGTCGGTATCGACTACGCGCTGTTCATCAGTACGCGTTATCGAGAGGCGCTGCACGAAGGCGCGGAGCCCGAAGCCGCGGTCGTGCACGCCATCGACACGAGCGGTCGGGCGGTGCTGTTCGCGGGCACCACCGTCGTGATCTCCTTGCTCGGCTTGTTCCTGATCGGCATCGCGTTCATCCGCGGCCTGTCCGTCGGCGCCGCGCTCGCGGTGCTGTTCGTGATGGCCGCGGCCGTCACGCTGCTCCCCGCGGTTCTCGGCTTCGTCGGTCACACGATCGACAAGTGGTCGCTCCCCACGGCGAAGCAGCCCGAAGGATCCGGAACAGACGGTCTGGGCCCGCTGGAGCCGCACGATCCAGCGCCGGCCGTGGCCGGTGGCCATCGCCGGCCTCGCGATCCTGCTGGTCCTCGCGGTACCGGCGCTCGGGTCTGCGCCTCGGTGTCGCCGACGCGGGCAACGATCCGACCAAGCTCACGACCCGGCGCGCCTACGACCTGTTGAGTCAAGGTTTCGGGCCCGGATTCAACGGCCCGCTGATCGTCGCGAGCGAAGTGCATTCGCCGGGCGACACCGCGGCGATGGACAAGGTCGCGGCCGCGATCAAGGCAGACGCCGGGCGTCGCCGCAGGTCACGCCGGTCATCCCGAGCCCGAACGGCAAGGCCGTGCTGATGCAGGTGGTGCCGACCGGTTCACCGCAGGACCAGAGCACGACCAGCCTCGTGCACCTCTTACGTGATCACGTCATCCCTCAGAACGCGGCGGGCAGCACGCTCGACGTGCACGTCGGAGGTCAGACCGCGGTCGGCGTCGACCTCGCCGACACCATGGGCTCGCGCCTGCCCTACATGTTCCTCGCGATCCTGCTCCTCAGCTTCGTGTTGCTGATGCTCGTGTTCCGGTCGATCCTCGTGCCGCTCAAGGCGGTGATCATGAACCTGTTGTCGATCGGCGCGGCCTACGGCGTGATCGTCGCGATCTTCCAGAACGGCTGGCTGAAGAACGCTCGTCGGGATCGGCAAGGAAGGCCCGATCGAGGCGTGGGTGCCGATGATGCTGTTCGCGATCGTCTTCGGTCTCTCCATGGACTACGAGGTCTTCCTGTTGTCGCGCATCAAGGAGGAGTACGACCGCGACCACGACAACGCCACCGCGGTTGCGCACGGTCTCGCCAAGACCGCGCGCCTCATCACCGCCGCGGCCGCGATCATGATCTGCGTGTTCGGCAGCTTCGTGCTCTCCGACCTGCGCGTGCTGAAGCTCATCGGCTTCGGCCTCGCGTTCGCGGTGTTCATCGACGCCACCGTCGTGCGGCTCGTACTCGTGCCCGCCACGATGGAGCTGCTCGGCGATCGCAACTGGTGGTTCCCGAAGATGCTCGAGTGGATGCCCCGCATCCACGTGGAGGGCACGGCCCGCCTGCCGATCGAAGAGCCCGTGCGCGAGCCCGAGCCGGAACCCGCGCTCGGCAACTAGAGCTAGCGACCCATCTCTTTCAGGGTGCGTTCGGTGTCGCGGTTCGGCGTCGCGCGTCGCGATCGCCTGGCGCTTGTCGTAGCGCGCCTTGCCCCGGGCGGTCGCGATCTCGACCTTGCAGCGTCCGTCCTTGAAGTACACCCGCAGCGGGACGAGCGTGATGCCCTTCTCGTCGGTGGCGCGTGAGATCTCCGCGATCTCCCGGGCGTGCAGGAGCAGCTTGCGCTTGCGCACCGGGTCGAGCTCGCCTCGGGAGAACTCGTACGGCGAGATGTGCATGCCGTACAGCCACACCTCGCCGTCGTCGACGTGGGCGTACGAGTCCTGCAGGTTGGCGCGCCCGTTGCGGATCGACTTCACCTCGGGGCCCTTGAGCATCACCCCACACTCGTAGGCATCCAGCACGAAGTAGTCGTGCCGGGCCTTCCGATTGGTGATGACGACCTGGTCGCCGCGTCGAGACATCGGCCTGCGACGGTAGTGCAGACTGCAAGCCATGCCCGCCCCTATTGGCACGCCCGTGCCCCTCGGTCGCTCGAGTTGGTTCGGGCAGTCCCGCTACGGGATGTTCGTCCACGCGAACATCGCCACCGTTCCCGCCTTCGCGCCGCTGCACGAATACGCCGACTGGTACTGGGGCTTTCTCGACACCAAGCCCGACATCGTGCTGCACCCGTCGTGCCCGATGCCCGAGATCGTCGCCTGGCACCGGGAGCATTCGGCGGCATGCCGTTCGACGACTTCATCCCCGATCTCACCTTCGAGCGCTTCGACGCCGACGAGTACGCCCAGCTGCTCGACGACGCCGGCATGCGCTACCTCGTGCACGTCACCAAGCATCACGACGGGTTCTGCTGGTGGGACACGGCGCACACCGATCGGAACTCGGTCGCGCTCGGCCCGAAGCCGCGACGTGACGGCTGAGCTCGCCGACGCGGTCCGGCGGCGCGGTCACATCTTCGGTTGCTACTACTCGCTCCTCGACTGGAGCCACGCCGACTATCCCGACGCGACGCGTTACGTCGACGAGTTCATGCGCCCGCAGATCCGCGAGCTCGTCGAGCGGTTCGAGCCGGCGATGCTCTGGGGCGACGGGCACTGGGGTCACCCCGGCGGCCACTGGCGCGCCGACGCCATCTTCGACGAGGCGCGCACCTACGCGGCCGCGCACGGGTTCGAGATCGTCTTGAACGACCGCTTCTTCGCGTCGGAACCCGACTTCGTCACCTTCGAGTACGACGTTCCCCCGGTCACCGCCCGATCGGCCCTGGGAGGTGTGCCGTGGCTTGGGCTCCTCGTTCTGCGTGAACCGCAACGAGACGCGTCGCCGATTTCCTGACTGCAGGCGAGATCGTCGCGATGCTCGTCGAGACGGTGGCCAAGGGCGGCAACCTGTTGCTCAACGTCGGGCCGAACGCCGACGGGACGATTCCCGAAATACCAGGCGCGGCTGCTGCGCGAGTCGGGGGCGTGGGTGCGCGCCCACGCCGACGCGATCCACGGCTCGACTCCGTTCGACGTTCCCGGTGCACGGCACGCACTGGTACACGCGCACCGACGACGTCGTGCACGCGTTCGACCTCTCGTCGGCGGCCGAGCCGTGCTTCGCCGCGCTCGGCGGGCGTGACGAGTGTGACGACACCCGCGGGCGACGCGTTCGCCGTTCCGCGAATCGGACGACGGTCTGTTCGTCGAGCGCGCGCGCCGTTGAACGGCACCCGTTCGGGACGCGCTATTGCCTCCGCCTCGCGCGCGGATCGTGAGTCGATCCGACTACGGGCAGAGCCTCCTGCTCCGGGCGCGCTCGGCCGCGCCTGCTCGAGGGCGCGGTCGCGGGCGACGATCGTCGACGTACCGGCCGGCCGTTACGACGCCGAGAGCTTCCCGCTCATCGTGCCCGCGGGCGTGACCTTGCGCGGTGCGGGTGCGGCGCATGTGACGATCGACGTGGGCGGCAACGTCGGCGTGGTGCTCGGCGGCGACGGCGCAACGCTCGAAGGCGTCACCGTCACCGGCGGTTCACCGGGCTACATGATGATCCCGCCGACGTGTGTCACCGGCCAGGGCGGCGACGGGATCGTCGTGCGCGACTGCCACGTCGAGTCGATCGCGATCGTCGGCGGCGCGGCCATGTGGTCACGCGGCAACGTCGTCGCGGGGGGCAAGGTGTGGCTCATCGGCGCGTCGCGGCTGCGACGTGCGCGCCAACTATCAGCACGGGTTGCGCTGGGGGGCGGGCATCGAGATCAGCGGCGGCGCCGACAACGTGATCGCCGAGAACGAATGCCGCGACGACCTCTGCGCGATCAAGTGCGTCGAGACGGAGGGTGTGCGCATCGAACGCAACCGCTACGAGACGCGCTGGTTCGGCATCCATCTCTTGCAACGCCGCGCGCGTCGGTGCTGTACCGAAACCGCGCCTGCGCACGATGCGCGCGGTCACGGTCGAGGGTGGCGCCGGCAACCGCGTCGAGAAGCAGCTGGCCGAGCACTGCGACAGCGGCGCGGTCGTGGAAGGCGGCGCCGCGGAAACGGTGATCACCGACTCGTGGTTCCACGACTGCCGCGTCGGCATCTTCGTGTGGGGCGCCGGTGCTCCGTCGATCTCGATCGACAACGCGATCAGCGAGCCCCGTGAGCACGCGATCGTCACAGATCAGGCGTTGGTGCTCGACACCAACGAACTGGGCGGCGACGTGCGGGTCGTGTCTACGCGCGCGACGTGATGATCACCGGGCACGGCGCGTTGCGCACGACGTAGTCGGAGACCGAGCCCAGCAAGGCGCGCTTGATGGCGCCCCGACCGCGCGTACCCATCACGATTCCTCGCGCCGGCAGCTGTGTCGCCAGCTCGCACAGCGCGCGGCCGGGGTCGCCGCGCACGACGCGGACCTCGGCTCCGGCGATGGCGATCTCATCGGCCGCGTGTTGCACGAGTTCCGCCCCGGCCAAGTCGAGCGCGCGCTCCATCTCGTCGAATTCCTCGCCCGACATCACACCGCCCGCGTGACCGCCGCCGGTCACGAGCGACACGTCGCCGGCCTCGATGACGGTCACGATCAGCACGCGCGGATCGGGACCGAGGAGCGCCAGGCCGGCGCGGATCGCGTCGACCGACTCCTCGGAGCCGTCGACGCAGAGAATGATCGGATCGGTCGCCGACGCAGACATGGTTCTCCTCCGGTTTCGGTTGGATCATTGCATCAAACTCGATGCCCGGAGTGATCGATGGCTCCCAGAGAACCGAGTCACGAGCCGGAAGCCGCGCGAGCATGGGGCCCGAGGTCGTCGAGATCGAGGGCGCACGGATGAATGTCTCGAGTATGCGGGAAGGCCTCGAGCGCCGGAAGACCTGGTTCGCCGAGCACGAAGACGTGCCCGTCATCGGTATCGCCTTTCGTCTGTACCGGCGCGATCGGGAATGTCAGGGGTCGGTGGTCGGGAGCGCGATCGCGTTTCGGCTCTTCCTCTTCTTCGCGCCGTTGCTCGTATTCACCGTCGGAGTGGCCGGCTTCATCTCCGGCTTCGTGACCGGCGACGAAGTCGACCGCGTCACCGGAGTCTCCGGCGGCCTGGCCGTTCAGATCCGGACCGCGTTCAATCAACCGGGTGCGACGCGCTGGTTCGCCGTGCTTCTGGGCCTGCTCGGCATGATCACCGCGGGCCGTTCCCTCAGCAAAGCGTTGTGGGCCGCGAGCGCGTCGGCGTGGGGCTTACCGCGCAGCTGCGCGCACCGTTCCGCGCGCTCGGTGTGCTGCTCGGTCTGGTGTGCGGCGTCGGCCTGATCATGGTGTTGGAGAACCGGTTGCGCGAGCAGGTTGGTATCGCGCTCGGCCTCGGTGTCGTTCATCGGCGTGTTCCTCGTCTACCTCGGCGCGATGCTCCTGACCGCGACGAGACTTCCGCCGCGCCACCAACGACCCGATCGCATCCCTGCCGGGTGCCGCGCTCCTGGCGTTGACGGTGGCCGCGATGCAAGCGATCAGCCAGTTCTATCTCCCGCCCTACATCGGGCAGCGCGAGCGAGCTTTACGGTGCGATCGGCACGACGATCGTCACGCTCGGGTGGTTCTTCATCCTGGGCCGGGCGGTCGTGATCTCGATGGAGCTCGACGCGGTGCTCTACGAAACCTTCGGCAGTGTCTCGGAGTACCTGGCGACGTTGCCGGTCGTGCGCAGGTTTGTGCATCGGTAACCGCGCCCGCCTCGGTAGTCTCCGTGCCGTGGAGAACCTGCTGATCGCGCTGTGGCGCACGCCCGAGGCGAACGTCGAGTCGCTGCTCGACTCGTGGGTCCCGGCGACGCTGGCGCGACCCCGGCGTGCAGGCGTGCACGATCAGCTTCGCCGATCCCGATCAGGGCAGCTTTCGCCGGACCGCCGTGCGACGCGCTGATCGCGCTCGGCCTCGAACGCGCGCAAGACCTCGACGACGTGCCCGGCCGCGCATGAGCTCTACGCCGTCGCGCGCGAAGTGAATGTGTTCCGCGTCGACCGCGAACCCGGTGATCGTCTGGGACCGCACCTGGCCCGACGGCGAGTACGCGCCCGGGGTGAAGTACGTGTCGTTCGTCCGTCGGGCCGAGGCGCTGTCGCACCAACAGTTCGTGCGGCACTGGGCCGAGGTGCACGCGCCGCTCGCGCGTCTGCACCACGTCGGGCTCGCCGATTACACACAGAACGTCGTGCGCAGCACCTTTACGCCCGGTGGCGCGGGAATCGACGGCGTTGCCGAACTCCGGTTTCGTACGAGGACCGACTTCGAGGAACGGTTCTACGACTCCGAAGACGGCAAGGCCGTCATCCGTGCCGACGTGAAGAAGTTCATCGGACGCAGCGGGATCTCGCCCACCCTCATGCGCGAGCTCCCACTCCGAACCCCGACCGAAGCACTCAATCGGGCGTAAATATCCGGGCGCAGATCAGAGTGCCTGGTTCGTTGCCTGAGTCTGCGACTCGAGCAACTGCAACAGCTCGTCGGTCGGCGATGCTCGATGACGTCGACGACGTCGACGACGTCGCGGATCGGGTCGGTCGTGGAAGTCGTGCTGCCTACCGCGGCCGCGCCACCGCCGCCACCGTGGTGGTGATGGCCGCCGTGCTTGTGGTTCGCGACGCGGTTCGCGATGTTCGTCAGCTGCGTGTCGGAAGGCGATTGCCCGTTCGCCGACGCCGTCTGCTGCAGGCCCTGCTTGATCGCGTTGACGAGGTCGGTCTGCGAGATGCCCTTTTGCGACGCGAGCTGGCTCAAGCTGGTGCTGCCCGAGTTGAGCTGCTGCATCAACTGGTCGGCGGTCTCGCCGAAGAGCGAGGCAACCGGTGCCATCGCCTGCTGCATTTGCGTCTGAATCGAATTCGGTGCGGTTGCCTGGTTCGCTTGGTTCGGATTGGTGATGCCGATCGGGTTGATGCTCATGTCTGGCTCCCTTGTTCTTGGCCATGACAAACATCGGAACCGCGCGCGCGCGATCTGCACTACCTCATGAAAGCCCTATCGAATGCCCAGGCCTTTCTCAGTTGGGAAGCCCGAGTACGCGCGCTGCGTCGACAATGCCGGCCACGTTGCGTCCCACACTGCGACACAGCTGTGCCGCCTCTGTGATCTGCTCTTCGTTCGTCGGTCCTGCGTCCCAGTCTTCGAGACCGACGCGCAAGTGTCCGCCGCGCTCCAACGCGGCGCGTGCGATCGGCGTTTCGAGCAGCGATCCACCGAGCACCGCGACCGCCCAGGGGATCTGGGCGTCTCCGAGCATGGCGAGATAGAGGTCGAGCGCTTCGATGATCGGCGGCGCGCCCCACAACGGTTCGCCGCCGCCGAGGTAGCCGCCCGCGGAGAAATAGAACTTGACGAGCGTTCCCGCGGGCAGCGCGCCCGCGTCGTAGTACGCGCGCACGACCCGCAGGAAGCCGGGCTCGAAGATCGCGATGCTCGGACCGAGGCCGCGCGCGCGGCACACGTCCATCTTGTACGCGATGTCGGCGAACGTGTTCGTGTACACGTAGCGGCTGCTGGGGCGGAAGTCCGTCGGCGCCGGTTCCGCCGAGGTTCACCGATCCGGTGTCGACGAAGCCGGCGCGGACCACGCCCATGTCGTCGAGCAACTCGACGTGGCCGTACCGCTCTTCGATCGTCGCGCCGATGCCCGTCGTCGGATAGCAGATGATGCCCGGGTGCTTGCTCGACGACCGGGCCGGTACGCGATCGCGTACTGCTCCGCGGCCGCCGTCGGGTGGCACCGCGATGTTCGGGCGCGTGGGTGTGGATGACGGTCGCGCCCGCGTCGACGCACGCGAGCGCGTCCTGCGCCTGCTCCTCGGCCGTCGCCGGCACGTTCGCGTTGCGCGCCCGACTCGTGACGCCGTTGAGCGCGGCTTCGATGATCACCGGGGCGTCGTTGTCGGTCATCTGTATAGCGTGGCACGCGTGCGCACCCGAATCACAGAGCTCCTCGGTATCGAATACCCGATCGTCCAGGCGCCGATGGGCTACATCGCCCGGGCGCAGCTCGCGTCGGCGGTGTCGAACGCGGGCGGGCTCGGGATCATCGAGACGTCGTCGGGCCGGCTCGAGGAGGTGCGCGACGAGATCGTGAAGATGCGCGACCTCACCGACAAGCCCTTCGGCGTGAACATCGCGCAGCTGTTCGTGCGCGACGAATCGATCGTCGACTTCGTGGCCGAGAACGGCGTCACGTTCGTGACCACTTCGGCCGGCGACCCGACGAAGTTCACGCGGGCGCTCAAGGACGCAGGGCATCACCGTCTTCCACGTCGTGCCGTCGTTGCGCGGCGCGCTGAAGGCCGTCGACGCTGGTGTCGACGGGCTGGTGGTCGAAGGCAACGAAGGCGGCGGCTTCAAGGCCCCGACCGGCGCGTCGACGATGGTGTTGCTGCCCGCTCATCGCGTCACACGTCGACGTCCCGATCATCGCCGCGGGCGGGGTGTGCGACGGTCGTTCGATGGCCGCCGCGTTCGTGCTCGGCGCGGAGGGCGTGCAGATGGGGACGCGGATGGTGAGCGCGGCGGAGTCGCCGGTGCACGACAACTGGAAGCAGCTGATCTGCTCGTCGAACGAGGGTGACACGTTGCTGCTCAACCGGCATTCGCCGCCCGCGTTCCGCGTGCTGCGCACCGGGCTTCAGCGAGAGTGCCGAGGGCGAGGACCGCGCGGTCATCCCGAGCCTCGAAGCGGTGCACGACCTCTACTTCGGCGGCAACATCGAAGCGTCGTTCGCGTTCAGCGGTCAGGTCGCGGGCCGGATCGACGAAGTGCTGCCCGTCGAGCAGATCCTGCGGGAGACGGTCGCCGATTGCGAGGCGGTGTTCAGCGAGGTCGAGCTGCGCGCTACTGCTGAGATTGCAGCACGCGGAGCACGCCGCGCGCCCGTGCCCCACGGCGAGTTCTTGATCGCCTCGCGCGACTGCGGTCGCGCTGTTCCCGGCGCTGCAGCGCGTCGAGGATGTTCGTGTAGCGGCCGTTCATGAGCGCGTGCACGTTGGCGTCGATGCCGTCCTGGTACGTCGCGTAGTTCTTCACGCCCACACTGTTGAACTGCGTCTCGCCCGCTGAAGCCCGCTCTGCGTCGTGGCCAACGGGTTGAACGAGGCCTTGGTGCCCTCGGCCTGCTCCCACGCGGTGATGGCCTTCACGTTCTCCGACGTGATCGGCATGTTGAGCTTGGTGAGGAAGTCGCGGGCCCACTGGACCGAGTCGACGCCGGCCCGGTTCAGCGAACCCGAGCTCGTCGGGACGCTGCCGGACGTGGCCGTGGTGCTCTGCGCCTGACGCGAGGGCGTCCGCGAACGAGCCTGAGCTCGAGGTGGTATCGGCGCCGAGGGAGGTCGGGTCCGATGAGGTCGCCGTCGGATCGGAAGCGCCCAGCACGCCGCCCGGCGTCGTCGTCCCCAGCCCGAACTGGCTCTGGATCTCCTGGATGCGCGCCTGTACTGCAGCGATCCCGTCCATCCCACCTCATCGACCGCCCCCCGCCCCAGATGAGAAACCCCCCGAAAACCCTGCCATCAGATGGCAGCAAAACCGACTCCATGAATCGGAAACCCTGCCATCTGATGGCAGCAAAACCGACTCCATGAATCGGAAACCCTGCCATCTGATGGCAGCAAAACCGACTCCATGAATCGGAAATCCTGCCATCTGATGGCAGGAAAACCGGCGCCACGAGCGGGAAACCCTGCCAACTGATGGCAGGGAAAGTGGCGCGTGGCGCTGGAATTCCTGCCAACTGTTGGTGGGGTCTAGGGGTGGAGGACGACTTTGATCGCGCCGTGGGCGCGGTCGGTGGCGACCGCGAAGGCCTCGGGGGCGTCGGTGAGGGCGAAGCGATGAGTGATGACGGCGGGGACGATCTCCGGGTGGGCGCCCGAGATCGCGGCCGCGGCGTCGAACTCGCGCTGCCCGTGCAACTCGCCGTAGACGAACGCGGGAACGATCGTGACTTCGCGCATCTGCGCGTTCATGAACGAGATCGAGATCGGTTCCCACGTGGTCGACACCAGCGCGATGGTGCCGACGCGGCGGCAGGCGCGCACCGCGTCGTCGAACCCGACGACGGTTCCCGCCGCCTCGAAGACCACGTCGCAGTCGCGCCCCGCTTCGAGCGAGAGTCCCAGCGTCTCCGCGGCGCGGCGTTGCGCGTCGTGGCGCGCGACGATCGAGACGTCGGCGCCGAGATGCCGGGCGACCGCGCCGCTCAGCAGTCCGATGGTTCCCGCGCCGACAATGCCGACGCGCATCCCCGGTTCGATGCCGACGCGATTGCACGCGTGCAACGCGACCGCGAGCGGCTCGACGATCGACGCACTCGTTCGCGTCGATCCCCGCCGGCAGTGGAACAAGGCACGATTCGGGAACGACAACTTCCTCGGCCATCCCGCCGTCGGTGAAGACGCCGAGCATGGTGGCGGTCGTGTCGTTGCAGAGGTTCGTACGACCGTTGACGCACTGCTCGCATGCACCGCACGGAACGAACGGATGAACGGCGACTTCGGTTCCGTCGTCGAGCACGCCCGCGATCTCGTGGCCGAGCGTTCCCGCCGCGAGCCCGGTCCGCACCATCTCGATGTCGGAGCCGCAGATGCCGGCGCTGCGAATACGCACACGCGTCCCGGACCATCGGGCGCGGGCACGTCGACGACCCGGATGACACCTTCGAAACCACGAACGGCATGCATGGCCGCATTCTCTCACCGCTAATCTCCGGGCATGAGCGCCGTGTTCGCACAACCGACACTGCGACTCACCGAGTCGCAGTACGCGACGATCATCGGCAACTGCTACGACGGTCTGCCGAACGAAGCGTGCGGCCTGCTGTCGGGCCGCTCGGCGACGACGGCGAGCCGACCGGAGCGATCTCGGACGCACGACCGTGCCGCAACGCCGACGCGTCGGCCGTCACCTACACGATCGATCCGCGCGACATGCTGGCCGCGATGCGCGCCGCCGAAGCGGCGGGGCACGAGATCGTCGGGGTCTGGCACTCGCACACCCACACCGAGGGCTACCCGTCGCCGACCGACGTGCGCCAGGCCGTCAGATCCCGGCCTGGCTGTACGTGATCGTCTCGCTGCGCGACCAGGCGCCCGATGCTGCGCGCGTACCGCATTCGCGCCGGCGAGATCGCCGAAGTCGCGGTCGAGCTCGACCGGGGCTGACGGCTCGGGCAGGCAATCCCCGGCCCGGGAATCCCGACTGATCGGGTCGGGTTGTAACCTGGCGGTATGGCCGTCGAGATCAAACTGCCCACGGTGTTGCGTGCCCAGGCCGATGGCCAGGCGACCGTCGCGGTCGACGGCGCGACCGTCGGCGAAGTGTTCACCGCGCTGGTCGAGCGCTATCCCGGCCTGCGGGGCAACCTGCTCGACGACGACGGCGCGCTGCACAAGTTCGTGAACGTCTACAAGGACGACGACGACATCCGTTACCTCGACGGGCTCGACACCAAGCTCGCCGACGGCGACGTCCTCTCGATCCTGCCTGCGGTCGCCGGCGGCGCGTGAAGCACGACGACATCCTCGGGTTGATCGGGGACACGCCGCTCGTCGGCGTGCATCAGCTGTCCCCGAACCCCGACGTGCGCATCTGGGCCAAGCTCGAAGGCCAGAACCCGGGTGGTTCGTCGAAGGACCGCATCGCGCTGAAGATGATCGATCTCGCCGAACGCGACGGCGCGATCCGACCCGGTGCGACGATCCTCGAACCGTCGTCGGGCAACACCGGCATCGGCCTCGCGCTCGTCGCCAAACTGCGCGGCTACAAGCTGCGCGTGATCATGCCCGAGAACGTTTCGGTCGAACGCCGGCAGCTGCTCGAGATCTTCGGCGCCGAGATCACGCTCTCGCCCGGCGAAGAGGGGAGCAACGGCGCGATCCGCATGGCGGAGAAGATCCACGCCGACGAGCCCGATCGCTACGTGTTCCTCTTCCAGTACGGCAACCCGGCCAACCCGCTCGCGCACTACGAGGGCACCGGCCCCGAGATCCTGCGCGACTGTCCCGAGATCGACACGTTCGTCGCCGGCCTCGGGCACGAGCGGAACGTTGATGGGCGCGGGGCGTTACCTCAAAGAGCACAAGCCCGACGTGAAGATCATCGCGGTCGAGCCGCCCGCAGGTGAGCTCGTGCAGGGCTTGCGCAACCTGGAAGACGGTTTCGTTCCGCCGATCTTCGATCCCGCGGTGCTCGACCGGAAACTGATCGTGCGCCCGAAGGACTCGATCGAAGGTACGCGCCGGTTGCTCAACGAGTGCGGCGTGTTCGCGGGAATCTCGTCGGGCGCAGCGATCGCGGGCGCAGTCAAGGCCGCGCAACAGATGGAGTGCGGCACGATCGTCACGCTGTTGCCCGACGGTGGTTGGAAGTACCTGTCGTCGGGCGCGTGGACCGATCCCGATCGACGAGGTCGTCGAACGCGCGACCCGCATCAACTACTGGTGATCGCGACGCGCCGTCGAGATTCTGCGGGCTGGCGGTCTCGTCGCGTTCCCGACCGAGACGGTCTACGGGCTCGGTGCCGACGCCGCGAATCCCGAGCGCGCTGCGTCGGCTCTTCGCGGTCAAGGGTCGTCCCACCGATCATCCCGTCATCGTGCATGTCGGCGCGCGCCGCGCAACTCGACGAGCTCGGCATCGACGTACCCCGATCGCGCGCGCGCTCGCCGACCGCGTTCTGGCCCGGGCCGCTGACGCTCGTCGTCCGGCGCAATCCTGATCGCGTCGCGGCCGAGGCGACCGGCGGACGCGACACCGTCGGGATCCGCGTCCCCGATCATCCGCTCGCGCTCGCGTTGCTCGACGCGTTCGGCGGCGGCATCGCGGCGCCGTCTGCGAATCGTTTCGGCCGCGTGAGCCCCACGACCGCGCAACACGTGCGCGACGATCTCGGAACCGATGTCGAGCTCGTGCTCGACGGCGGTCCGAGCGCGGTCGGAGTGGAGTCGACGATCGTCGACGTGACCGGCGCCGCGCCGGTCGTGCTCCGGGTCGGCGGCGTCAGCGAGGAGCGCCTGGCCGAGGTGGTCGGCGCGCCCCTCGCCCGCGTCACGAGCGGCGAGATCGCGGCGCCGGGCACGCTCGCTGTCGCACTACTCACCTGCGGCCCGGGTCGAGCTCGTGGCCGCCGACGGAGATCGACGAGCGGGCCGCGCAGCTCCGTGCCGACGGCCTGACCGTCGGCGTGCTCGAGGCTCCGACCGACCCGGCCGAATACGCCCGCATCCTGTACGACCGGCTGCGCCGACCTCGACCGGCCGGATGTCGACGTCATCCTGGCCGTCCTCCCCGCCGACACGGGCGGCATCGGCGCGGCGGTGGCCGATCGTCTCCGGCGCGCCGCGACCGGCCACTAGCGTTCGGCCGTGGCGATCGTGCACGACGACCGGCCGATCGGCGTCTTCGACAGCGGCCTCGGCGGGCTCACCGTCGTGCGGGCGTTGCTCGATCTCGTGCCCGGCCGCCGACGTCGTGTACTTCGGCGACACCGGCCGATTTCCGTACGGACCGAAGCCCGCCGAAGAGGTCCTGAAGTACTCGCTCGAGATCGTCGACCTCCTGCTCGAACACGACGTGCGCATGATCGTCGTGGCCTGCAACAGCGCCGCGGCCGCGGCCCTCGATCAGCTGCGCGACGCAGCTCGAGATTCCCGTCGTCGGCGTCATCGAACCCGGGCTTCGTGCCGCGCGCCGGGCCACCAACTACCGGCCGCGTCGGCGTGATCGGCACCGTCGGAACTATCGCGTCGGGCGCGTACCAGCGGGCGGCCACCGAGCTCGACCCCGACCTCGAGCTCACGTGCGCGGCGTGTCCCGGCTTCGTCGAGTTCGTGGAGCAGGGCGACGTCGATTCCGATCAGGTGCACGTACTCGCCGAACGGCTACTGGCCCCGGTCCGCAGACGCGCAGGTCGACACGCTGGTGCTCGGGTGCACGCACTACCCGTTGCTGGCCCGCACCATCGCCGACGTGATGGGGCCCGAAGTCGTGCTGGTCTCGAGCGCCGACGAGACGGCATTCGAGGTGCGGGCCGAGCTCGCCGAACTGAATGAGCCCGCCGAACGTAGAGACGGACGTAGCGACGGACGTAGAGCGAGGCGAGTCAAGTTCATGACGAGTGGGGATCCGGCTACATTTCGCGAGCTGGGCGCGCGGTTCCTCGGCCCGGAAGTCGAGCAGGTGGAGGCGTGGTCGTGGAGCTGACCGTTCTCGGATGCTCCGGCAGCTACGGCTCGCCGGCCGGCGGCGCATGCAGCGGTTATCTCGTGCGTTCGGGCGACGCGGTCATCTGGATGGACTGCGGCAACGGCTCGTTCGCGAATCTGCAACAGCACGCGAATCCGGCCGACCTCACCGCGGTCGTCATCACGCACGCGCACCCCGATCACTGCGTCGACATCTACGGGCTGCACGTGCTGAACAAGTACGGCCTCGACCGCCGCGACCTTCCCGTGTACGCACCCGAAGGTGTGGAGAAGACGCTCTGAAGCACCTCGTGGGCGACTGGACCGACACGTTCGACTGGCGCCTCGTCGGCGACGGCGACCGCGCCACGATCGGCGACACGCAGCTGCATTTCCTGCGTACCGATCATCCGGTTCCGACAGTTGCGGTCGAGCTCGAAGGCGACGGCAAGCGCCTCGTGTACACCGCCGACACCGGCCCCGGTTGGAGCGTCGACGCGTTTCGCCCCGGCGCCGATCTCGTGCTCTCCGAAGCGACGTATCAACACGACGACATCCGGGCGCCGATTCATCTTTCGGCCCGCCAGGCCGGTGAAGCCGCGCGCGAGGCCAAGGCGCGGCGGCTCATGCTCACCCATTTGTGGCCGACGCTCGACCCGGTAGCCTCCGTCGAAGAGGGCTCGGAAGCGTTCGGGCACGCGGTGACGCTCGCGGCACCGCACCTCGTCACCCACATCTAGGTCCCGGCCGGCACTTTCGCCGGGCACACAAGTCGTCGGAAGGACTTCTCTTGACCACACGTGCATCCGGCCGCGCCACCGACGATCTGCGCAACGTCGTGTTCGTGCGCGACTTCACCGAGATGGCCGACGGTTCGGTACTCGTCGAGTTCGGGCGCACGCGCGTGCTCTGCACCGCGTCGGTCGAAGAGCGCATACCGCCGTGGTTGAAGGGTTCGGGTAAGGGTTGGGTCACCGCCGAGTACTCGATGCTGCCGGGTTCGTCGCCCGAGCGCGTCGGCCGCGAAGCCGCCAAGGGCAAGCAGAGCGGGCGGACGCAGGAGATCCAGCGCCTGATCGGCCGGTCGCTGCGCGCCGCGATCGATTTGCGGCTGATGCCCGACGTGCAGATCACCGTCGACTGCGACGTGTTGCAGGCCGACGGCGGCACGCGTACCGCATCGATCTGCGGCGGATGGATCGCGCTGCACGACGCGTGCAGTCGCCTCGTCGACCGCGGTGCGCTCGCGAAGCACCCGATTCTGCAACCCGTGCGCCGCGATCTCCGTCGGCATCATCGACGGCACGCCGATGCTCGACCTCGAGTACACCGAAGACGTGCGCGCCGAGGTCGACATGAACGTCGTGATGACGGGCGACGGTCGCTTCGTCGAGGTGCAGGGAACTGCGGAAGGCGTGGCGTTCACCCGCGCCGAGCTCGACGCGCTGCTCGGGCTCGCCGAGAACGGGATCCAGGAGATCATCGGCGCGCAGCAGCGAGATGGTCGCGGAACCGCCCGCGCCCCGCGTTCGGTGACACTGCCGCTTCCGTTCGTCCTGGCCACGCAGAACGCCGACAAGGCGCGCGAGATCGTCGAGATCTTCGTCGCGCTCACCGATCTTCCGCTGGTCGCGTATTCGATCGACGGCATCGCGTTCCTCGTCGACTCGCCCGAGCGGATCGCGGCATCGGTGGCCGCGCTGCCGTGCTACCCGGCGAACCGCCCGACGTCGAAGAGACGGGCGCCACGCTCGAGGACAACGCGCGGATCAAGGCCGCGCGCCCTCGCCGACGCGCTCGGTCTCCTCGCGGTCGCCGACGACACCGGGCTCGAGGTCGACGCGTTGAACGGCGCGCCGGGCGTGTACTCGGCGCGCTACGCCGGTGAAGACGCGACCTACTGCCGACAATGTGGACGAAGCTTCTGCGGGAGCTCGAAGGTGTCGATGCGGCGGCGCGCACGGCGCGGTTCGCGACCGTCGCGCATTGCGCGCTCGCCCGACGGCGACGAAGTCGTGGCCCGGGGCGAGGTCGAGGGCGTGATCAGCGTCGAGGCCGCGCGGCGACGGGGGTTTCGGCTACGACCCGGTCTTCGTGCCGGTCGAGGGCGACGGCCGCTCGTTTGCGGAGATGGCGCCGGAGGAGAAACATGCGGTCTCACACCGCGGGCGGGCCTTTCGTGCGCTCGCGGCGCGGCTGACCGGTCCGACGGCAGGGCGTGAAGGAGTTGGTATGGCGTTGCACCCGTCGGCGGAGATGATGATCCAGGTGCTGACCGACTCGGGCCTCACCTTCGGCGCCCGACGCCACGCCCGAGACGCGGCGGGCCGCGATGATCGCGGCCACGACGAATCCGCGGTTCCCGAAGCATCCCGTGCACGACGTGGCCGACCGCACGATCCCCGGGCCGGCCGGCGAGATCCCCGTGCGCGTGTTCCGCCCGAGCGCCGCGACCGGGCTCCCGTTGCTGCTGTGGTTCCACGGTGGCGGTTGGGTCACCGGCAACCTCGACACGCACGACCAACTCGGGCGGTTGCTCGCCGACGCGGTCGGCGCGGTCGTGGTGTCGGTCGACTACCGACTCGCGCCGGAGGCGAAGTTCCCCGGCCGCGGCCGACGACTGCCTCGCCGCGTACGAGTGGGCGCTCGCGCACGCCGACGAGGTCGGCGCCGACTCGGCACGCGTCGCGATCGGCGGCGACAGCGCGGGCGGAAATCTCGCGGCGGTCGTTGCGCTCGACGCGCGCGAACGCGGGCTCCCGCAGCCGAAGCTGCAGCTGCTCGTGTATCCCGTCACCGACTACGAGCTCGACAGCGCGTCGATGGTCGACAACGCCAAGGGCTACTTCCTCGAAGCCGAAGGCATGCGCTGGTTCTGGGATCACTACGCGCGTACGCCGGCCGACTTCGACGACCCGCGCTTCTCGCCGCTGCGCGCGGCCGACCTGTCCGGGCTCGCGCCGCGCGGTCGTGGTCACCGCCGAGTACGACCCGCTGCGCGATCAGGGCGAGGCGTACGGCGCGCAGCCTGCGCGACGCGGACGTGCCGACCGAGGTCGTGCGCGCCGACGGTCTGATCCACGGCTTCTTCGGCATGCACGCGTTCATGCCGCCCGGCCAGGAAGCTTGGGACGTCTCGGTCGCCGCGTTGCAGCGCGGACGCTCGGTACGGCCTGATGCCGCTGCATCCGCAAGCCCAGGTCGTTCTGCGATGCAGTGAACTCCGCGCCGTACGTCGCGCCGAGCGACGAGCGGGTGGAAGAGATCCGGACCGGGTTCGGCACGCTGGTCACGATTGGCGGCGGGCGAACCGGAAGCCGTGTTCGCGATCGACGATGCCGACGCCGACGGGGTTCCGGTGCGTGTGTACCGCCCGTCGCCCGACTCCGACCTCCCCGTGATCGTCTACTTCCACGGCGGGCGGCTGGACGATCGGATCGGTCGAGCAGTTCGACCGCATCACCCGCCAGATCGCGAACGCGACGAACGCGATCGTGGTGTCGGTCGATTACCGCCTCGCACCGGAGCATCCGTTTCCCGCGCCGCTCGACGACTGCTGGACAGGCGCTCGCGTGGACGGCGAAGAACGCGGCGACGTTCGGTGGCGACGCGACGCGCCTCGCGGTGATGGGCGACAGCGCGGGCGGCAACCTCGCCGCGGTGTGCGCGTTGCTGGCGCGCGACGCGGGTGGCCCGGACATCGCGATGCAGGTGCTCGTGTACCCCGTCGTCGATTGCGACTTCGAGACCGCGTCGTACAAGGAGAACGGCGCGGGCTACGTGCTGACCGAGCTCGACATGAAGTGGTTCTTCTCCTGCTACACCGGCGGCGGTACGCGATCGCTCCGACTGGCGGATCTCGCCGTTGCGCGCGCCCGATCTGCACAGGCGTCGCGCCCGCGATCGTGATCACAGCCGAGTACGACCCACTGCGCGACGAGGGAAAGGCGTACGCCGAGCGGCTCGTGGAGGCCGGAGTCGAGGTCGGCTACTACCCGTACGACGGCATGATCCACGCCTTCTTCGGCTTGTCCGCCGTTTTCGACGCGAGCCGCGACGCATTGCAACGCGTCAGCACCGAGTTGGCGCAGCGCGTTCGGTACGCTCTCCGACTGATATGGCAGTACTCGACGTCGCCGGATTCGTCGCCGATCTCAAGGATCATGCGGTCGAGCATGGATTTCACGTGCACGACGAACGCCATTTCGTCGAGAGCTATTCGCTGCGCCAGACGTGGGAAGTCGACCTGCATCCCGAGGAAGGCTGCGAGGGGCCCGTCGACCTGTACCTCTCGCTCGAGATCGATCCGCGGGTGTTGCTCGGCTTCGAGGACGCGGTGATCGAGGTCGGCGACGACGCCGAACCCGACGACACGTTCCACTTCCCGTTGAGCTTCACCTGGGCGCTGCCGCCGCTCGCGCACGGCCCCGATCTGCTGGTGCTCGCCACCGATCTCGCCGGCGTCGGCGGTCGTGATCTCCCGCTCGACGTGTCGGCCACCGATTCGTACCCGGCCGCCACCGACGCGCCCGAACGATCGCTGCGGATCGTCGCCCACCAGACGGTCTCGCTCATCGGCATCCGCCGGGGCGAGGAGGTGCCGTGCGACACGCTCGAAGCGTGCCTCGCGGTCAGTCGGTATCTGCTCGAGCAAGCCGTCGGCTGGCTCGACTGACCAGATACCTGAACCTGCTCCGGAATCACAGCAGAATCTGATTCAGGGCCGTCGGTAGAATGGCCGTGTGGCAATGCGCTACCGACTGCAAGCACTACGAGAGTCGCACGTACGCGTCGGGTGAAGCCGTGCGTAAGTGCCTGCTCGACCTTGCGCCCGAAGCGCCGTGGAATTGCCCGGCCGACTGTCCGCGCTACGAGCGCCGCAAGATCGACGCGGGTTGGCAGTACGGGTCGCTCGCGAACAGCGCCGAGCCCGCGGCGGCCGAACCCGAGGTCGCGATGAACGACGACATCGCGGCGTTGCTCGGCGAAACGGAAAGACATCGTGAACGCGGCCGGCGTCGACCTCCTCGCCAAAGAGGCGAAGCGGAACGCGCAGCGCAAGGGCATGTTCCGAAAACGCAAGAAGCGCTGACCGGTCGACCGCTAGTTTCCCGACGTGAACATCGCGGCGCGTCGGCGTGCGGCACCCGTCGAGCAGCGGGCCGTCGGCGCGGTGCTCATCGCGGTCGTGTTGTGGTCGGCGACGTCGCTGTTCGTCCGCGCCGGCCATTCCGACGCGTTGGTGTTCACCACGTAGCGATTGTGGTCCGCATTGCCACCGCTCGCCGCGATCGTCTTCTGGCGGTCGAGGCACACGGCGGCCGCACCGTTCTGGCCGGACGACCTCACCCGGGTGCGCTGGATCCTGTTGCTGATCGGCGCGGGCGCGTTCTTCGTCGCGGGCGCGGCGACAACGTTCATCGCCGTGGGGGAGACCCGCCTGCTCGACGTCACGTTGATCGGTTCGCTGCAACCCGTCCTGATCATCGGGTTCGCGGTTGCATTTCTCGGTGAACACGTCGCGCGTACCCACCTGATCCGCGCCACGGTCGCGATCACGGGCACGATCCTGGTTGCGGTCGCGGCGTCGGGGAGCGGTTCGTGGAGCCTGACCGGCGACATCGTCGCGGTCGTCAGCCTCGTGTTCAACGCGGGGTGGTTCCTCTACGGGCGAGTGATGCGGACGCGGATCGTCGTCGATCCGTTCGCGTTCATGCTCGGCACGCTCACCGCCGCCGCTCTCCTCATGACGCCGATCGCGCTCGCCGCCCACGGCTCGCTCGGGATCAGTCGCAAAGGACTCTTCTTCGCGCTGGGCACCATGATCGCGGGCACCACCGCCCACGTGTTGATGATCTGGGCGCACCGCCACGTCGCCACGTCGGTGTCATCGCCGATGTTGTTGGGAGAGACGCCACTCGTCGCGGGCGGGGCGTGGATCTTCTTCGGCGAGTCGATCACGCTGCTGCAAGGGGTCGGAGCGGCGGCGGTGGTGGGCTCGCTCTGGGGTGTGACCCGCGGCCCTGAGCTCGAACACGTCGAACACGACGTGCCCGATCCCGTCGCCCCTACCTGAGTGTGGGCTACCTGAGCGTGGACTGAGTGGTTCAAGTCAACTTCGCGACAAAGTGTCAACATGGGGTGCGCAACGGGTGTTGACGGGAGTAGCGTTACGGCGCGGTCCACCGACCTAAGTGATGAGGCATGACACAAAAGGATTTCCACCACCCACGCGTGAATCAGGCCGCGGGCATGATTTCCGTCCAGGCCGAATGCAGCACCGACGAGGCACTGCGCATCTTGCGTGCTCGCGCCGACGCCACCGGCGAGAGCGTCGACGATCTCGCGACGGCCACCGTCGAGCGCCGCATCCGCTTCGAGCCTGCGACGTAGCCTCGACCGCATGGTCCGCCCGAAGCCCCTTCCCGACGACGTGCCGGTCGACGCCGAGCACGAGGCGCTCCGGGTGCAGGCGCTGGAACAGCTCGACGACATTCACCGGACGGTCGTCGAGGCACGCACGTACATGCGCTCGTACCAGGCCGCGTTGGAGAAGACCCGGCGCAGTCTGCGCGAGGGTGGCCTGGCCTCCGACATGCCCGGCCTCTTCGATGTCGGCCTCGTGGCGTCGAGCTTTTCCGAGCGCCTCAACAACGTCGAAAAGGCCCGCAGCGCGACCCGCATGACCCTCTGGCGCATGCAAGCCCTCGAAGGCATGACCAACGCCCAGATCGCCCGGGCCTGGGGCTTCTCCCGCCAACTCGTGTCGCGCACACTCGCGCGCCGGTCCAAGGGTGCGAGCGGGGAGACTCGAACTCCCACCTCTTTCGAGACCGGGACCTAAACCCGGCGCGTCTGCCAGTTCCGCCACGCTCGCGCGCCCCATCTTCGCACGCGCAAATGATTCGGTTAGATGCTGGTCCAGCCGCCGTCTACGCAGACGACCTGGCCGGTGAGGAAGCTGCTGGCATCGCTGGCGAGGAAGAGCAGCGCGCCGTCGAGCTCGTGTTCCTCGCCGCCGCGGCCCATGGGCGTGCGTTGGCGCATCCAGCGTTCCGACCGTTCTCGTCGCCGAACATCATGCCCTCGGTCATCTCGCTGCGGAACCACCCGGGCGCGAGGCAGTTCACGCGCACGCCGCGCCGGGCCCACTGCGCACTCAGCTCGCGCGTCAGGTTGATGAGCCCGCCCTTCGACGCCGCGTACCCCGCCTCGGGGATCTGACCCACTCCGACGAGGCCCCAGATCGACGCGACGTTGACGATCGCGCCGCCCGTCTCCGCGGCAACCATCGCCCGCGCGCACTCCCGCGCCAGTTCGAACGGCGCGACGAGGTTGACGCGCAGCGTCGCCGCGAACTTGTCCGTGGTTTCGTCGAACGCGGGAGTGGGTGTGCTCGTTCCCGCGTTGTTGACCAATACATCGACGCGGCCGTAGTGCGCGAGCGTCGCCGCGACCAACGATTCCGGCGCGCCTTCCAACGAGAGGTCGCACGCCACGACGTGCGCGTCGCGTAACTCCGACGCCAACGCTTCGAGTCGTTCGACGCGCCGGGCTGCGAGCACGACCCGTGCGCCGGCCGCGTCGAGCACGCGCGCGAAGCGTGCGCCGAGTCCGGCACTGGCGCCGGTCACGATCGCGACCTTGTCGTCGAGGCGGAACGGGGCGAACGGATCGATCGGCACGGCCTGGGAATCTAGCGAGACGCTGGCGTAGCGTCGCCGGCATGGCGAGCGACGACATCCGGCCGTTCACGAGTCGAGGTTCCCGAGGCGGTGCTCGACGATCTACGCGATCGGCTGGCCCGCACGCGTTGGCCCGACCAGATCCCGGGCAGCGGCTGGGACTACGGCACCGATCTCGCGTATCTGCAGAGATCTTTGCGACACGTGGCAGAACACCTTCGACTGGCGTGCCCAGGAGGCGAAGTTCAATCGCTGGCCGCACTTCCTCACCGACATCGACGGTCAGCAGATCCACTTCATTCACGCGCGTTCCGACAATCCGAACGCGGTGCCGTTGATCATCACGCACGGCTGGCCGGGTTCGGTTGCGGAGTTCCTCGACGTCATCGAACCGCTGCGCGCGAACTTCCACGTGGTCGCGCCGTCGCTCCCCGGTTACGGATGGTCGGGGGTCACGACCCAAGCCGGGTTGGGACGTGCAGCGCGTCGCGGAAACGTGGGCGAAGTTGATGGCGCGCCTCGGGTACGACCGCTACGGCGCGCAGGGTGGCGACTGGGGCGCGATGGTGTCGGCCCGCCTCGCCGCGATCGACGCGGAACACATGGTCGGGCTGCACTCGAACATGCTGCTCGCCTTCCCCGACGATGCGAGCGGCATCGAGCTCACCGAGCAAGAGATCGCCGACCTCGACGTCGGCGGGCGAGTTCATGACGACGGGCGCGGCGTACCAGGAGATCCAGGGCAAGAACCCGCAGACGCTCGGGTACGGCCTCACCGATTCGCCGGCCGGGCTCGCGGGGTGGATCGTCGAGAAGTTCCTCGTCTGGACCGACAACAACGGCAGCCCGGACGACGCGGTCACCCGCGACCAGCTCCTCACGAACCTGACCGTCTACTGGGTCACGAAGACGATCAACTCGTCGATCCGCCTGTACTGCGAGTCGTCGCGCACCGGCCGATTCGGGCCTACCGGCGAGTACATCACCGTCCCGACTGCGGCGGCCGTGTTCCCCAAGGAGATCTTCCGGATCCCCGAGGCGTACGCGAAAACCCGGTTCAACCTGGTCCGCTATAACCGTTTTGACCGGGGCGGGCACTTCGCCGCGCTCGAAGAGCCCGATCTCTTGGTGCAAGATGTAACCGAGTTCTTCGGCGATCTCACGAGCTGATTCGGCCCTGAGATCCCGAGTCGAGATTTCCGACCTGAGGTGAGGCAATGCACGATCTCGTGATCAAGGGTGGTTCGGTCGTCGACGGCACCGGCACGCCGGCGCGCACTGCCGACGTGGCGATCACCGACGGGGTGATCACCGAGGTCGGCGAGGTCGACGGGCCAGGCACGCGAGACCGTCGACGCCGACGGCGCGCTCGTCACGCCCGGCTTCGTCGACGTGCACACGCACTTCGACGGTCAGGTCACCTGGGATCCGATGCTCACGCCGACGTGTTGGCACGGCGTCACCACGATCGTGATGGGCAACTGCGGCGTGGGGTTCGCGCCGGTCAAGCCCGACAAGCACGCGTGGCTGATCGGTCTGATGGAAGGTGTCGAAGACATCCCCGGCGCCGCGCTGTCGGAAGGCATCCAGTGGGGTTGGGAGCACTACCCCGAATACCTCGACGCGGTCGATCGCGCGCCGAAGATGCTCGACGTCGGCGCGCAGGTTCCGCACGGCGCGGTGCGCGGCTACGTGATGGGGGAGCGGGGCGCGAAGAACGAGCCCGCGACCGCCGACGACATCGAAGCGATGGCGCGCATCGTGACGCGAAGGCATCGAGGCCGGCGCGCTCGGTTTCTCGACGAGCCGCACGATCGCGCACATGGCGATCGACGGCGAGCCCGTGCCCGGCACGTTCGCGGCCGAGGACGAGTTGTTCGGCATCGGCCGCGTGCTCGGCGAGCTCGGCACCGGTGTGTTCGAGCTCGCGCCGGCCGGCGCGCTCGGCGAAGACCTCGCCGCGCCCGAGCTCGAGATGGCGTGGATGCGCAAGCTGTCGGCGGCGATCAAGCGGCCGGTCACGTTCGCGCTGACGCAGAACGACCACGACCCCGACTCGTGGAAGTTGATGCTCGACCTGTGCGCGGAAGCAGTCGCCGAAGGTGCGCAGGTGCGCCCGCAGGTCGCCGGGCGTCCGGTGAGCTTGTTGCTCGGGCTGCAGACGTTCCACCCGTTCGCGTACTGCCCGTCGTGGGCGCCGATCGGTGGCGCCACGTTGGCCGAGAAGGTCGCCGCGATGCGCGACCCCGCGCTGCGCGCGAAGTTGCTCGCCGAGGTCGACGCCGCGATCGCGCCGATGCGCCAGTTCCTCGACCCCGAGCGCGCGTTCCCGATGGGCGCCACGCCCGACTACGAGCCGGCGCCCGAGAACAGCGTGGCCGGAATCGCCCGAGGCAGAACCGCGCCGAGATGGAAGTGTTCTACGACGCGTTGCTCGCCGACGACGGCCTCGGCCTCGTGCTCCGGCCGTTGCTCAACTACACCGAACTTCTCCCTCGACGCGGTGCGCGAGATGCTGTTGCACCCGAGCAGCGCGTGGGGTCTCGGCGACGGCGGCGCGCACTGCGGCACCACCTGCGACGCGAGCACGCCCACGTACATGCTCGCCCACTGGGCCCGCGACCGCGCGCACGACCGTCTGCCGCTCGAGTGGATCGTGAAGAAGATGACCGCCGACACCGCGTCGCTCTACGGGCTCGGTGATCGGGGCGTGCTGCAGCCGGGCAAGATCGGCGACGTCAACGTCATCGACTTCGACCACGTGCAGCTCGAGACGCCGGTGATGGTGCACGACCTGCCCGGCGACGCGCGTCGCTTCGTGCAACGCAGCCGGGGCTATCTCACGACGGTGAAGTCGGGCGAGGTCATCTTGTGCGACGGCGACGACCAGGGCGCGCGCCCCGGCCGTCTGCTCCGCGGTGCGCGCTGAAGTTCGGCGCGCTGAGCCTTAGCCGACGCCCGGCTTCCAGATCATCAGCACCAGGAAGACGACGACGAAGATGTTGAGCGTCGCGCCGGCCGCGGCCATCCGCTTGCCGATCGCCTGACACTCGACGGCCTGCGGCGGCGGGCCCCCGACGGGCGCCGGACCCTGCTCCATCTCCGACGAGCAGCGCGTTGATCCGCTTGTGCCCGGGGATCAGGATCGCGTGGGAGATCCCGATCGCGATCGACGTAGACAACGAGCGCGAGCCAGATCCACGTCTGCGAGAACTTCCACGCCTTGCCGCTGTCGAGCACCAACAGGATGCCGAAGATCGGGATCGCGTAGATGAACTTCTCCGCGATGTTCGACACGAAGAAGTTCGCCTCGGAAACGGCACGCCCGCCGGGACCCGGACGCTTCTGCGCCTGCGCCGCGTAGATGCCGTTCAGCATCACCGCGCCGAGCCCGACGATCGCCGAGAGAATGTGGAGCACGAGCAGGGTCTTGTACAGGCCCGAGCCGACGACTGCGATCACGGTTGCCTCCGTTGGGAATTCGGTCGGGAGATGCTGGCACACGCGGCGCGGCTCGCGTCGCATTGCGGCATGATGCGGCGATGAGCACTGGCGATCGGCCCGCTTCGGGTCGGGCTCCTCGCACCGATGCCGTCGGAGTTCGGCCCGCTGGTCCGGGCACTCGCGCTCCAGCGCGTCGGCGACACCTACGGCGGCACCGCGGGATCGATCGAGCTGGTCGCGGCCAAAACCGGGATCGGGACGCAGCCGCGGCGGCCGAGGCCACCACGCGGCTGCTCGACGCATCGGCGATCGACCACGTGCTGGTCGTCGGGATTGCGGGCGGGATGGGTGCCAGCAAGGTCGGCGACCTGATCTTCCCCGAGGTCGTCGTCGACAAGGCCTCCGGCGCGGAGTATCGACCGTCGCCGCTCGCCCCGGTCGAATCGCATGGTCGGCTGGTGACCCACGACGACTTCGACATGCAGCCCGCGGAGCGCGACGCGCTCGTCGCCGACGGCTTCGTCGCCGTCGACATGGAGACGGCCGCGGTCGCGGGAGTGTGCGAACGCGCGGGGCGTGCAGTGGTCGGCGATCCGAGCGATCAGCGATCTCGTCGGGGTCACGCCCGGCGACGTGATCGGTCTCGCGAACGCCGACGGCAGCCCGAACATCGGCGCGTCGATCCGCTATGTCCTCACGAAGCCGTGGCGCATCCCGCGCCTCGTGCGCCTCGGCTTCGACGCCAAGAACGCGGCCGACGGTGCCGCTCAAGCCGCGGCCCGGCTCCTGGAAGAAGCCGGCGCCGAGCCGACCACCTGACCCGTCGACCCTTCCCAACCCCCAACTGTGGGCACGCTCACGCACCGAGGCGGTACGTGACGGTGCCCACTGTTGGCGGGGGAACTTCGTTCAGGCGGCCTCGACCCGGAAGACCGGGTGCTTGTCGGCGATGGCGCGCAACTCGTCGTCGGTGGAGTCGGGGCCGACGCCTTCGAAGAACACGCCGACTTCCATCTTCCAGCGCCGCAGGTACGAACGCAGGACTGCGACCTTGTCGTCGTCGGCGATCTCGACGGCGCGGAACGCCTTGACCCGGCGGCCCAGGCGCAGCTCTCCCCCGCCCGCGGCCCGCATGTTGCGGACCCACTGCGTCGTGCCGCGCGGGGCGACGAGGTACTCAGTTCCTTCGATGTCGAGCAGGTTGACCGGGGTCGTGCGGACGGCGCCGCTCTTGCGGCCCACGACCCGCAGTTCCCGCGAGCCCCACACGCTGATGCCGAGCCGGGTGGCGACCGCGACGGCCCGGTTGAAGACGTTCCGGGTGAACCAACCCGGCTCCTGGTAGTGGGCGGTGATGTCGGTCGGGGTTGCGTCCATGTCGGGCTCCTTGGTCGAAAGCGAGAGCACTGCTCTCGGTGTGACCTCAGCATGCACCTCTCGGCCGAGCGTGTCAAGAGCACTGCTCTCGTTTCTTGCCACTGCTCTCGAAATGGGCCAGACTGGGCCCGTGACCACCACTGGGATCTCCCGCACGGCCCGCGACCGCGCTCGCACCGAGCTGACCGAGGAGATCAAGCGGGTCGCCCGCCGCCACCTCGCCGAGCAGGGCTCCTCCGCCCTGTCGTTGCGGGCGGTCGCCCGAGAGGTCGGCATGGTGTCGTCGGCCGTCTATCGCTACTTCCCGAGCCGTGACGACCTACTGACCGCGCTGATCATCGACGCGTACGACGCAGTCGGCGAACGCGCCGAAGCGGTGGAAACCGGGGGCCGGGCGCGGACGGCTGAGGCGCGTTGGTTGGCGGTATGCGAAGCCGTGCGGACGTGGGCCCTCTCCCACACGCACGAATACGCGCTCATCTACGGCAGCCCGGTTCCGGGTTACGCCGCGCCCGAGGCGACGATCGTTCCCGCGAGCCGCGTTCCGTTGGTGTTGCTCCGAATCCTTGCCGACGGGAGTCGCACACGACGAGATCGTCACGGGTGAGACGCCGGCCATGACGCGGACCATCCGGTCGGACTTTGCCGAACTCCGCCGCACGGCCGCGCCCGCGGTGCCCGACGCGGTGTTGTCGCGCGGGCTCCTCGTGTGGGCCGAGGTGCTCGGCACGATCAACCTCGAGCTGTTCGGGCACCTGAACAACGTGATCCACGACTACGACGCGTTCTTCACGCTGCAGATGCGGCACGCGTGCGAGTTCCTCGTACGCGGCTGAGGTCAGCGCCCGCGTTGCATCTGTCCGCACGCGTGCGTGAGTCGCTCGACCGCGGCCTCGAGCTCGAGTAGCGGTCGGTCGAAGCAGACGCGGAGATGCGTGCGCGCGGTTGCGTGCCGCGACGCCGACGCGCCGATCGCGACGGTGACGCCGTGTTGGCGCGCGAGGCGAGCGACTGTGGACGCGTCGACACCGGTGTCGACCCAAACCGACAGACCGCCGGCCGGAGCTTCGACCTGCCACTCCGAGAGCCGTCGACGAAGGAGGCGGACGAAGAACCGGGCGCGCTCGGAGAGCTGCGCGCGGCGCCGGTCGATGACGTCGTCGTATTGCCCGAGGAGCTGACCGGCCAGGACCTCCGCGGGAACGCTCGTCCCGAAGTCGGTTCGCTCGCGCTCTTGCACGGTTGCCTCGACGACGGCGCTCGACGCGCGTAGCCAGCCGACGCGCAGCCCACCCCATGCGACCTTGCTCATGCTCTCGACCGCGATGACCGGTGCACGCTCGCACAACGTCGCGAGCGACGGAGGGCGCGAACCCCGAAAGGTGAGATCGGCAACGGTGTTGTCCTCGATCACGGGGAGGTTCAGGCGGTCGAGCCGATCGGCGAGGCGCACCATGTCGGACCGCCGGCGCACCCGTCCGGTCGGGCTGTGCACCGCGGGGACGAGGACGATCGCGCGGCTCCGCCCGCGCGTACGAGTTTGACCATCGCCTCCGTCGCGCCGCCGACGACGTCGAGGGGGAGGGGCAGCGGTCGGAGTCCGCCGCGCCTCGAGCAGATCGAAGACGCCGACGTAGGTGGGATCCTCGATCGCGACGACATCACCGCGCCGGGTCACCGCGCCGAGCGCGAGGTGAAGCGCGTGCTGCGCGCCGTTCGTCACGTGCACCTCGTCGGCCGTGATGTCGTCGCCGTGGGTGGCGTGCCGCGCCGCGATGGCGTCGCGCAACGCCGGCAGACCGGCCGGTGCGTATCCGTGCGCCGGCGCGATCGCGGTGAGGTCGGCGCCGTCGAGCGCGAGCGGCGGGAGGTGCGACGCGTCACTGGGCACAGACGCGGCGAGATTGATGTGGTTGCTCCCGAGCAGGAGCCGCCGCGCGGTGGTGTCGTCGGGCCCGTCGTCGGTGCCCGACGCGGTCACCCACGTACCGCGGCCTTGCCGCGACGTGAGCAGCCCCTCGGCGCGGAGCTCGTCGAGCGCGCCGACCACCGTGGCGCGGCTCACGCCGAGCACCGATGCGATCGCGCGCTCGGGTGGCAGGAAGGTGCCCGCGGGAAGCAGTCCGCTGCCGATGCGGGAGCGCACGAGTTGTGCGAGCCGGCGCGCGAGCGGACCGTGGCCGTTCTCCTCCCACCCTTCGACGAGCAATCCGAAGCGGGTGGGCCCGACCATCGTTGTCTGTGCGACCACGGTCCAATTGTCGGTGATTGGACCGTGACGTACAAGTCCAATTTCGTCAGGCTTGGCCCATGAGCGATTCCGTGACCAGCAATGTGACCAGCAACGTGACCGGCAATGTGATGACCCAAGCCGAGGCCGACGCCTTCGCCCAGTCGTGGATGGCGGCGTGGAACTCGCACGACCCCGACCGGGTGGCGGCGCACTACCACGACGATGTCGAGTACTACTCGCCGTTCGTGGCGCGCATCGCCGACGCGGGGATGTTGCGGGGGCGCGCGGCCTTTCGTGACTACGCCGCGGCCGCGTTCGAGCGCTACCCCGACGTCCACTTCGGCCCGGAGATCGTGGTTGCGACCGGCGCCGGCAGCGTCACGCTCGTGTACCGGAGCGTCGAGCAGCTGCTCGCGGTGGAGACCCTCGTCGTCGACGAAGCGGGCCTCGTCGCCCGCGCCCTCTGCCACTACAGCGCCGTCGCCGAAATCCCTGCCATCTGATGGCAGGAATTCCCGCGCCACGCGCCGATTTTCCTGCCATCTGATGGCAGGGTTTTGGGTCAGTCGGGTTGCATGGCCAACGCCATCGTCACGTTGCGCCAGAACGTGCGGCCCTGGCTCGCTTCTTTGCCGGCGCGCACCTTGGCGGAGAAGTTCTCGCCGAACACGTTGGTGACCTTCCCGCCCTTCATGCGGATCTGGTAACCGCCTTTGGCGATCGAGAACGTCTTGTCGAGCTTGCCGAGATGGTCGAGCGGATGATCGAGCGGGTCTTCGGTGAAGTAGTACGGCGTGACGAAGTTGCTGACTTCGATCTCCGTGCCGTCGGCCGTCTTGATCTTGTACGTATCGTCCTGAACCGGGTCGCAGGCTTCGGTGGCGACGAGGCAACGCAACCGATCGCTGTACGACCACGACGCGCAGAAGATGTCGCACTGCAACTCAACGGCTTCGTGGCTCGTCGCACTCGAAACCGACTCGCCCGCGTCGAGCGTCGTCTTCACGCCGATCTTTCCGGCCGGGATGCCGTTGTCCTGCACGTAGTGATAGGCGAGCGCGCCCGGCGCGTCGGTGATCTCGTCGACGAGGAAGAAGGGATACGCGGACGCGCTCTTCTCGGTCGTGACGTGCAGTGGATTCTTGATGCTCCAGGCCGCGGCGACGTGCTTCTGCAGCTGCTCGTCGCAAGCTTCTGCGATCCGCTTCACGTCGGCATCGGTCATCGACTTCGACTGGTTCACCAGCACAATGCTCATAGGTCAACCTTGCAGTTTGTCGTCACGGGTCCGTCACGCTCTGCGGTCGTGTTGCTTTTCGGCTCCAGTATGTGTCCAAATGTCCGCTCGGGACACGGCTGAGGAGGAATTCGCAAATGGTCGGCACTGATTGGGGAGTTGGGCAGGTTCTGCTCAGCGTCATCTGGATTGCGTTGTTCGTCATCTGGATCATGCTGTTGCTCAACGTGTTTACGGACCTGTTCCGCAGCCACGACTTGAGCGGCTGGGCCAAGGCCGTATGGCTGGTGTTCATCGTCGTCTTCCCGTACCTGGGCGTGTTGGCGTACCTCATTGTCCGCGGGCACAAGATGAGCGAGCACGCGTTGGCGGCCGCGCAGCAGAACGAAGCCGCAATGCAGAGCTATATCCGCCAGACCGCGGGCACGAGCCCGGCCGACGAGCTCGAGAAGCTCGCCGCGCTGAAGGACAAGGGCGTCATCGACGACGCCGAGTTCCAGCGGCTCAAGGGCAAGATCGTTTCCGTCTGACTGTGTAGGGCGTCCTCGCCGAGGACGCCCTACAGCAGAACGCCCTACAGCAGAACGATCGTGCGGCCGACGGTCTCGCGGTTCTCCATCGCTTCGATCGCGGCGGGGATCTCGTCGAAGGTGATGGTCCGGCCGACGACCGGTTTGACTGCGCCCGCGTTCACGAGCTGGACGATCTCGCGCATGATCTTTGCGCCGAGCGCACTGGTCGCGAAGTTCCAACCCATCGCGGTCTTCAGCATCTCGGCCATCTCCGGTGCCTGATACGCGAGCAGCACACCGCACAACTTGAAGTTCGCCGAGGCGCACGCGCCGCGGCACGATGAAGGGTTCGTCGGCGACGAGCTTGTTCGACGGCGAAGCCCATCATCAGGTAGCGGCCGTTGTACGACGGTGCACTGCAACGACTTCTCCATCACCGCTTCGCCGACATTGTCGAACACGACCTCGACGCCTTTGTTCCCCGTCTCCGCGAGCACGACCTCGGCGAAATCGGCGTCGTTGTAGTTGATCGCAACGTCGGCGCCGAGGTCTTTGCAGAGCTGCACCTTGGCGTCGGTTCCCGCAGTTGCGAACACGCGCGCACCGACGTGCTTGGCGAGCTGGATCGCGGCCGAGCCGGAGCCACCCGCGGCCGCGTGGATCAGCACGCTCTCGCCGGCTTGGAGCTCGGCGCGGTCGTAGAGGCCGAGCCAGGCGAGATGGAACGGGAAGTACAGCGCCGCCGCGCCCGGCAGCGGGATCGCTCTCGGGCATCTCGAACGCCGATACGACCGGACAGATCGCGTACTCGGCGAAGCCGCCGTTCGCGCCCTTGGGCATCGCGACCACGCGGCGACCCTGCCACTCCTCGGTGCCGGCGCCGCACGCGTCGACGACGCCCATGACCTCCATGCCCGGGCTGTACGGCAGCTCGGGCCGCACCATCATGTTGCCGCCGGTGATGCGTTCGAGGTCGTTCAGGTTGAACGGGATGGCCTGCACCTTGACCCGGAGCTCACCCGCCTCGGGCGCGGGGATCGGAACGGTGTCGAGTTGCAGCACCTCGGTCGGCCGGCCGTAGGTCGTGCAGTCTCCACGCGCGCATCGTGCCATCATCGTTCTCATGTACTTCACCTCTCCGACGTTTGCCCCGACATCGTTGGTCGTGTCTAACAGCCGACGGTGCGACGAGGCCAGCATCTGCTTGCGGATGTAGAGAGATGTGTTTAGATTGACCGAAATTCGCCGTGACCGGGGGGTCGCATGTTGTCGCGGAAGCCGTTCGATGAAATCGCGGTCGCGCAGTGGCGTAGCCGTTTGCAGTCGTCGGTCGCGGTGATCGCCGCCGCGTGCGGTGTCGGGTCACGGAAGCTGCGACGCCGACGGCGGACGACCGCGAGCAGCGGCGCCCACGCCGACCACGCGGCCGCCGGCCGTCGCCAAGTTCGGCACGCTCGACTCGCCGTGCGGCACAGGCACCGCCACCGGCGCAACCGACGACCGGCGTGACCGAACACGTCGATCAAGATCGGTTACGGCGACGACGCGGGCTACTCCGCCGCGCCCGGGCTCGACAAGGAGATGTCGGACGCGGTGAAGCCGATGATCAAGTGGTGCAACGACCAGGGCGGCATCAACGGCCGCAAGGTCGTCGGCAACTACTACGACGCCCAGGTGCTTGCAGGTCACGCAAGCGATGACGCAGGCGTGCAACGACAAGGTCTTCATGCTCGTCGGTCAGGGTTTCGTGCTCGACGCGAACCAGGAGACGACGCGCATCCAGTGCAAGCTATCGACGATCCCCGGCTTCGCGGTCGGCACCGCGTTCGCGAGCGGCTCGGGCATGCAACAGCCGATCCCGAACCCCGGCGACCGAAGAAGCGCTCTCGTCGGCCTACCAGGTCGCGAAGTTGTTCCCCGACGCGGTGAAGAAGGCCGCGTTCGCCTACGCCGACTTCCCGGCCACGCACGAGACCCGCGACAAGGCCGCCGCCGGCTACCCGAAGGCGGGTTGGAAGTTCCTCAACTGCGACCAGCACTACAACATCTCGGGTGAGTCCGACTGGAAGCCGTTCGCGAGCAACCTGAAGGCGTGCGGCGTCGCAGGCCGTCGTGTGGGTCGGTTCGCCCGATCCCAACATGGAGAACTTCCTCAACGCGTCGAAGCAGGTCGGCTTCAATCCGATCTGGGTCACCGACCCAACGGGTACACCGCCGCGTTCGCCAAGTGGAACGGGCAGAACGGTGGCGCCGGCAACAACGTCTACGTGCGCCAGACGAACGTGCCGTTCGAGCTCGCGAACTCAGGTGCCCGCGGTGAAGCAGTACATGGACGCTCGTCGCCGAAGTCGCACGGCACGATCGGGCTGCTCGGTGAGCAGTCGGCGTCGGCGTTCCTGCTGTGGGCGACTGCGGTGAAGTCGTGCGGATCCGCCGTGACGGCCAAGTGCGTGCTCGACGCGGCCGCGGCGCAGAAGAACTGGACCGGCGGGGGATTGCACCTCCCGACCAACCCGGGCGACAACACTGCGCCGACGTGCGGGATGTTGATGAAGCTCCACGGTCCGAAGTGGGTCAAGGTCGTGCCCACCGGCAGCGAGCTCTTCGACTGCAACCCCAAGTACGTCGTCAAGGGCATCGTGACGACCGCGGCCGTGGCTGCGGCCAAGATCAACGCCCAACGGCATCGCCACCGCAGTTCGGTACCTTCACGCCGAAGTAACGGGCGTCGGCCGAAGCCCGGCGGTGTATCGAGGACCCGAATGAACCTGCTGATCAACGGTCTGATCACTGGTGCGGTGTTCGCGATCGCCGCCAGCGGTCTGGTGGTCACGTACTCCACGTCGGGGGTCTTCAACTTCGCGCACGGCGCGCTCGGGATGCTGTGCGCGTACGTCTACTGGGACCTGCGCGTCAACGACAACCACACGTGGCCGCTGCTGCCGAAGGGCGCGTGGCCCGCGCCGCTGGCGCTCGCGTTCGTGCTGCTGGTGTTCGCGCCGTTGCATCGGCGCGCTCCTGTATCGCTTCGTCATCCGCGGGCTGCAGGACACGTCGGAGATCGTGAAGCTCGTCGTGCCGATCTCGGTGCTGCTCGCCGCGATCGGGCTCGCGAACTGGATCTGGAAGCCCACCGACTCGCACTCGATCCAGCCGTTCTTCGGCGCCGATCACAAGGTCACCTGGTTCGGCGTCGTGCTGCTCTGGCACGACCTGACGATCCTCGTCGTCGCGGTCGCGCTCGCGATCGGGCTGCGGCTGCTGCTCTACCGGACGCGGGTCGGGGTGTCGATGCGCGCGGTCGTCGACGATCGTCCGCTGCTCGAGCTGAACGGCGCCCGGCCCGATCGGGTGTCGCTCGTGAGCTGGATGCTCGGCGTGTCGCTGTCGGCGCTGGCCGGCATCCTCATCACGCCGTTCGAGGGCGGCTCGCTGAGCTCGACCCTGCTGACCCTGCTGGTCATCAATGCGTTCGCGGCCGCGATGTTCGGTCGGCTGCGCAACCTGCCGCTCACGTTCGTCGGCGCGCTCGTGCTCGGCTTCGCCACCCGATGGCGCTTCCAGAAGCCGACCGGGCTCATGCCCAAGACGCTTCGACTGGGGCGGCAACCTGCGCCTCGCCGTGCCGATGATCCTGCTGTTCATCGTGCTGCTCGTGCTGCCGCAGGACCGATTGCGGGGCGCGGTCGCGTACGCGCACCCGCGAACGCTTCGCGATGCCGACGATGAGCGAACACCTACATCGTCGCGGTCGCGTTCGTGGTGAGCATCTTCATGTTGTCGCGGATCATGGCCCCGTCGCCGCTGCTCACGTTGAGCGACGCGCTCGGCGCCGTCGATCATCATCCTCTCGCTCGTGCTGCTCGTCGGCTACGCGGGCGAGGTGAGCCTGGCGACGATGGCGTTCGCGGGCATCGGCGGAACCGTGTTGTTCCACCACGTCGGGCACGACGCGAACAGCCGCGCCGGGCGTGATGGCGTTCGTCATCGCGATGGTCGCGACCGCACTGGTCGGCGCGCTGATCGCGCTGCCCGCGTTGCGGCTCCGCGGGCTCTACCTCGCGCTGGCCACGGCCGCGTTCTCGCTCGCGGTCGAGCAGATGCTGTTCAAGGAGTTCACCGTCTCGCGCCGCATCTATCCGGCCACGCTGATCCTGCTGATCGCGGTCGGCATCGGTGCGATGTACCGCGCGTTTCGAGCGCACCGCGTGCGCGGTGCAGTCATCGCCGGCGGCAGTCGTCGGGTCGGTCATCGCGCTGGCGGCGACGCAACTCGTGGCTGCAGACACGAGCGCTGGAGCCCGATCTTCCCGAACGGCGACCTGCAGGTGCCGCGGCCGAAGCCTGTTCGGCATCGACTTCGATCCCCAGCACAACTTCCTGCTGCTCTTGACGGTCGTGTTCGCGATCCTCGGCGTCGGGATGATCGCGTTGCGACGGAGCGCGTACGGACGCCGGCTGACGGCGATGAAGAACAGCCCGGCCGCGTGCGCGACGCTCGGCATGAACGTCGTGCGGCTCAAGCTGTCGGTGTTCATGATGTCGGCCGCGGTCGCCGGACTGGGCGGTTGTCTGTTCGCGATGGAGATCGGCGCGGTCACGAGCCGACCGGTTCAGCCTGTTCGAGTCGATGACCATGCTGATGCTGCTCGTCGTGGCGGGCGCGGGGTACGTGTCGGGCGGTTTCGCCGCGGGTCTGCTCTACGGCGCGGTGTTCGTCGCGCTCGAGAGCATCTTCGCCAAGCTCGGCGACGAGTTCACCGCGATCCAGGGGCTCACTGCGTGGCTCGTGCACTTCACCGCGCTGTTGCCCGCGCTGATCGGCATCGCGCTGGGCCGCAACCCGAGCGGCTTCCTCGGCGACGCGTTCCAACAGTGCGCGGTCACGATCCGCAAGGCCAAGCCGGTCTTCTTCGTCGGAATCGCGCGTCGAGGTGCTCGCGTGGTTCCTCGCGTTCCAGCACGATCGATCAACAACTGGACGTTTGCGATCTTCACGTTCGCGTTGCTGCTGGTCCTGCCCCGGATCGCGGCGGCGGTGTACCCGGCCACGCGCTTGCGTCCGGCGCCGAGCGAAGGGATCGGCGACGACCCCACGCCGATCGAGCTGATCGGGATCGATCGCCCGTTCACGGCCGCCGATCTCCGCGAGATCGACCGCGGGATCGGTCTGGCCGTGGTCTCGACGGTCACCTCGAGGAGCTGCACTCGTGACGGGCGAGAACCTGCTCGTCACCGAGCAGGTCACCGTGAAGTTCGGCGGGAACCGCGCGCTCTCCGACGTCGACGTCGACGTGCGGCAGGCGAGAGATCACCGGGCTGATCGGCCCGAACGGCGCGGGCAAGACCACGCTGTTCAACGTCATCACCGGCCTGCTCGCGCCGACCGCGGGCCGGATCCTGTTCGACGGGCACGACGTCAGCCGCCTCGACACGCACCGGCGCGCCCGGCTCGGGATCGCGCGCACGTTCCAACGGCTCGAGCTGTTCACCGACCTGACGGTCCGCGACAACCTGCGGGTCGGCCGGCGAGATCCGCAACACGTGGGGTGGGCTGGGAAGCCTCTTCGGGCGCGGCGCCCGCCGGATCAACGTGACCCAGCAGACCGAGCATGTGCTCGATCTCATCGGGCTGGCCGACCTGGCCGACGCCGACGTGTCGACCATACCGACGGGTACCGCACGTGTCGTCGAGCTGGGTCGGGCGTTGATGATCCAGCCGCGCGTGCTGCTGCTCGACGAACCCGCGTCGGGCCAGTCCGACGACGAGACGCGCGCGTTCGAGGCACTGCTGCGCCGCCTCGTCCGCGAAGACGGTTTGACGATTCTGCTCGTGGAACACGACATGGCCCTGGTCATGGAAGTGTGCGACCGCATCCACGTGCTCGACTTCGGCGAGGTCATCGCGGTCGGTTCGCCCGACGAGGTGCGCGCCGATCCGCGTGTGCGCGACGCGTACCTCGGGACGACAACGTGAACGCAGTCACGGCGAACTCGAAGCCGACGGTGACTCCGGGCGGCCCGACCTCGCGCTCGAGCTGCGCGGCGTAGAGCGCCGCGTACGGCACGATCACCGTGCTGCGCGGCGTCGAGCTCGCCGTTCCCTACGGCAGCCTCGTGGCGCTGCTCGGACCGAACGGTGGCGGCAAGTCGACGACCCTGCGCGTGATCAGCGGGCAACTGCCCGTCGCGAGCGGCGACGTCTTCGTCGCCGGGCGCCGCGTCAACGGTGCCGCGCCCGACGAGCTCGCGCGCCGCGGCGTGTGCCTGATCCCGGAGGGCAAGGGCATCTTCCCGAACCTCTCCGTGCGCGAGAACCTTTGGATGGCGACCCACGTCGGGGCGCCGCTCAAGGAGATCGAGGACGTCGCGTACACGCGGTTCCCGCAGCTCGGACAGCGCCGCAAGCAGCTGGCGGGCACGTTGTCGGGCGGCGAGCAGCAGATGCTCGCGATGGCGCGCGCGCGTTGGCCACGAACCCCGCGCTGTTGCTGCTCGACGAGCTCTCGATGGGCCTGGCCCCGATCGTCGTCGAACAGCTCTACGAGCTCGTCGCGCAGATCGCCAAGGAAGGCGTCTCGATCCTGGTGGTCGAGCAGTTTGCACGTGCCGTACTCGGCATTGTCGACTGGGTGGGGATCATGGTGCGCGGCCGCGTCACCGAACTTCGGGACGCCGGCCGCAATGGAAGCCGAGTTGTCGACCGCATACCTGGGCGAATGAGAGACGCAACATGATGAGTCAATCGACCGACCGCGCCGAGCAGTTCAAGGCGGAGATCGCCGACATGAAGCTCAAGACGGGCCGGGTGCGCGTCGGAGAACATGCTGCAGTGGCTCGGCGTGATCCTGATGGTCGGCGGCGTCGTGCTCGCCTTCGTCGCGTACACGGCGTCGCTGAACGTGGCCACTACCGCGGTCGAACGTCGACATCCTCAACTCGAACTCGTTCACACCGCTCGCAATCGCGGGCTTGGCGATCAGCGTGTGCGGCGGGTTCTTGTTCCTGCGCTACTCGCTGGCGAAGTTCCTGCGCTTCTGGTTGCTGCGCCAGGTGTACGAGCAGCGCGCCGCGATCGACGAAGCGTCGGCTACGCGCGCGGCGGTTTGACCGGTATCGAGTACCGGTCGACGTAACCGGAGAACCGTTCTGCAAGTTCCGCGCCGTCGAGGCCGAACTCGGCGAGGTCGTAGCCGTGCACGCCGAGGCCGTCTTTCGGGTGTCGCCGCCACGTACGCGGCCATCGCAGCGCGGGCGGAGTCGTCGAGGGCGGGGTCGCGGACCGACGTCGTAGATGCCCGAGACCACGCCGACCGGATCGCGCATGAGGTCGTCGTACTGCACGTCGACGATGGGGTGTTCGGGATGCGCGGCGCGGAACGCGTCGATCCGGCGGACCGATTCCTCGAGCATCTTCACCCAGTGGTCGGCGATGTAGGCGCGGTGATCGGCGTCGGTGAACGTTCCCGACAGCGTGGAGATCAAGCTGCAGACCGACGCGCACAGCACGACGGGATCGCGGTGCAGTAACACGAGTTGTGCGTCGGGGTACACCGCGGTGAGCGCGTCGAGGTTGAGCGCGTGGTGCGGACTCTTCAATGTCCAGCGGCCGCGTACGCCGCCGCTCTGGAGCACCTGCAGTGCCCGCCGGTGGTATTCGTACACGGAGCGTTGGTCGACCTGCAGCAGCCATGCTCCGTAGGTCGGAACGTTGGCGATGGCCTCCCAGGTCAGGCTCTTGAAGTCCTGGCTCATCACCGAGATGCATTCGGTCGGACCGTCGGGCTCTTCGTGATGGATCGCCCGGATGCGCGGGTTGATCTGTTCGAGCATGTCGTTGCCGATGCGGGACGCTTCGACTCGCGGCCCACTGTGGAGGTTCTCGGCGGTGGGGGGCGGGACGCTGTCGGCGGTTTCCCAGCGCAGCAGCGCGCGGTTCGCCGGATCCTGCTCGAGGAGGTAGCTGAGGAACGTGGTGCCGGCGCGGAACATGCCGATCACGACGAGCGGCGCGTCGATGCGTTCCGTCGGCGACGTCGGGATGTTGTTCGGTCCAGTCGACGATCTTGAGTCGGTTGGCCAGGCTGCCGACGATGTTGCCGTGAATCGCGGCGTCGCCGAACTCGTTGAGCTGGGCTTCGTCGTTCACCGACCCGCAGTACACGGCGAGGCCCTCGCGGAATGTGTCGGGCCCGAAGTCGTCGAGGCCCGTCGCCTCGCATGCTTCGGCGATCAGCTCGTCGACGACCAGGTCGCTCACGCTGTGAAGGTACTAAGGAGACCTGCTTATGTCAAAGATCTCAAAGCCCGTCGAGCGGGGCCGACATCGCCGCCGCGACCATCGCCACCAGGTTTTCGACGAAGTCCTCCTGCTCGCAACTGTGGGCGGCCGCGCCGCCCGCGCCGACCGAGCACACGGGCGCGGTCGCGCGACGGCGCGCAGGATGAAACCCGTAGCGAGCGCGAAGCGTTCGGCCCGTACCTCGTCACTCACGTCGGCCATGCGTGCGGCCAACAGGTCGTACACCGCGTAGCCGCCGGTGCGGGCGAGCGCGTCGGCGACCTCGGGTTCGAGCTCCGACGGATCCTCCTCGATGAGCTCCGCAAGGATGACGAGGAAACAGCGGCCGCGCCAGCCGCTTTCCGCCAGCTCCGTCGCGGGGCGCACGATCGCCTCGACGACGGATCTCACGTCGGTCGGCGGGGCGCGCCAACGCGATCTCGAGCAGCTCGCCTTCGCGGCGGGCCAGGAAGTCGACATGCCGTTCGAGCACTGCGCAGAGCACGCCGGCGCGCGAGCCGAAGTGGTAGTGCAGTGCGCCCCGGTTCCGTTGGCCGGCCCGGCGCGTGATGTCGATGAGCGATGCTCCGTACACGCCGTTCGCCGCGAAGGCACGCGCCGCTTCGTCGATCAGCTTCTCGCGGGTCTTCGACGCATCGAGCGGCATCGCGGCGATCCTACGATCTCGCCCGCGCGCATCACGGGGTCGGGCAATCAGTGCCCGGCACCCACTTGTCGATGACGTCGTGTTCCCACTTGCTCTGGTGACACAGCTTCGCGACGGGGTGCGATGCGACCTCCGCGATCCCGATCGCCGTACACCCGACGAGGATCACGCCGGCCAGACAGATCGAGATGATGGGTCGCGGGCCCTTGGCGCCCGGCTTGCATGCCGCGAAGAGGAAGCCCGCCGCCGCGCCGAGCGCAAACAACCCGGTCCAGCGGACGAACCCACTCGCGAGTTGCAGGCCCTCGAGCGCGGCGAGCGTCAGGATGGCGCCCACGATCACGAGAACGAGCGGGATATTGCCTTCGTGGTGGACCCAGTCCCGGCCGAGGTTGACGATGAGTTTGATCCCGATCGCGATCGCGAACACGGTCCACCCGAACCCGGCGACGCCGGCACCGCCCAGGAACGGTCCGACGATGATCATCAGGATCGCGGCGAGAATCACGATGTCGAGGAGGTGGCGCGTGATCGCGGACTTCACGCTGCGGTCGAGAATCAGCTCGCCGAACTGCGAAGCGGGTCGCAGAACCACGCTCACCCACTTGCGCACCTGGGCCATCGGTCCCGCGGGTTCGGGCAGGCCGCCGACGAGTGCGTCGGTTACGCGGGAGGCACGCGTGGCGAGCTCGAGAACCTTCTCCCGGCTCGGGCCGGGCGACGCGACGTAGTTCTGCAACGCGGCGAGGATGCTCTCGGGGTTCGGGTATGTGCGGGACGAGCCGTCGGCCTCCACTCCGGAGTCGCCGGGTTGGGGCTTGTCGCAGCCCGGCGCAATGATCGTGAACAGGCGCGCGTATTCCGTGTCGTCGAGGAGCTCGGCGATGATCGCCCGCTGTCCCTTCTGGATCAGCTCGTCGCGCCTCGCGGTCTGCGTCTCCTCGTCGAGGACGACGGTGATCAGCCGCTCGCACGCGTCGAGGCGGCCCCACATGATGTCGGTGCGGCGCCAGTCGGCGTCGAAGAATCCGCCGAAGTGATGCACGGCGACGCCCGCCAGCTTCGGTCGGCCCGGTTGTTGGCAGAACACGGTCTGCGCGTCAGCCGGACTCACTCGGACGACACCGATGTCGTCGTTCTCGCCGGGTATGAGTTGGCGCAACGCAAGCGTCGCGTCGTCGTACGAATCGAAGTGATCCCAACGTCGGGCAACGGTCGTGTCGTTCAGACCTCGGACGACGACCTCGGCGTAGCGCGTCTCGTCCGCCAGCGCGAGTGCATCCGCGAACGCCTTCAGTACCGGCGGCAGTGCGCCGGCCGCGGTCGCGCACGCCGCCTGCCGCGCGGCCAGCGGAGCGTCGGAGTCGCTAGACAGCTTGCGAAACGTGTCGAGCGCGGTGCGCAGCGCGTCGACGGCCGGTGTCGTCGGTTCTCGCGAACGGAGCTGCCGCCCGTCGCGGATCAACTGTTGGCGGATGTAGTCGAGCTCCTTGATCGCGCTCGTGCCGCCGCCGAGACCATGCTTGAGGAAGTTGATTCGGCGCAGCACGAACGCGAGATCCAACGTCTCGAGGAAGTCCGCGTGCGCGTTCTGTGCGTACCACTGCTGCACCACCGCGCGGGCCAAGCGGAATTCCTGCGAGTCGACGTCGTAGGCGCGGTCCAGGAATCCGATGCGCGCGATCGCGTCGGTGATGTCGGCGATCGTGTTACCGACGCGCAGGGCGAGGTACCCGGCGTAGGTCGGAGAAGTGGTCGCGTCCGTATTGCCCGCGGCAATCGAAGCTTCCACCGCCGCATAGATCGACGTGCGCGTCGCGATCGGTCCGGCGAGCGCTTCGATGCGGTCGACCTCTGTACCGATCGTCTCCTCGCGCGGCAAGGTGACGACCTTCAGCAGTGTCGAAAGGATGTCGACGCGCGCCGCGTCCTCCTGTGCGTGTTCGGGCGCTTCCGCACCGGGATCCGGGTCGACGAGCAGTACCCGGCGCCGGACCGGAAGGTCGGCGCTGCGTTTGGGGAGCGTCTCCATGACCAGGTCGACAGGCTGGTTGTCGAGATATCCACCGTCGGCGAACGACACGGACTCGTAGTAGGGCGGCTCGCCGTAGCGCTGGAACAGCTGCCGCGTCTGCGCGCTGTCGAGCGCGTGCCAATCACGTTTCGGATCCGGCCGGATCCCGGCGTAGGCCTTCTGCACCGACTCGAGATCGATCGGTTGCACCGGGCGGAACGCGGCCGGGAACGACGATGTCGCGCGCGCGGCGAACGCGAGCAGCGGGTCGTAGCCGTTCTGGAACATGCTGATCGGGGTATCGAATCCGGTGGCGTCGTAGATGAAGTGGAAGCGGGTGTGATGATCGACCTCGCGCTCCTTGCCGAGGCGGGCTTGATCGCTCAGCGCCACGGGCTCCGGTCGTCCGTTCAGGTCGGTGGAAGTGACCCAGAGATCGATCTGGTCGGCGTACGGCGAGATCTTGGCTTCGGTGTCGGCGCGGGTCTTCCCGGCGGGCGGGTTGCTCATGCCGTCGAGCGCGGCGAGCAACTTGAAGAGCATGAACTGGCCGCTCAGCAACGACTCCGGCGGCTTCTCGTGGGGAAGGTCGCCGAGATCGGCGTAGGCGGTCTTGTCGTTCAGCAGCTTCGAGATGTCGCCTTCGTTGATCCAGAGATCGGTCAACTGGTCGATCAGTTGGTCGTTGGCCAGCGCCTTCGCCAGGAACACGCCGTTGATGCCGCCCGCCGAAGTGCCGGTGAGGATGTCGACGACGAAACGCGTTTTCACCGCGTTCCCGGGCGCGGGGAGAAGTGCAGTCCCGTCGAGTTGGCAGGCGAGCTCGCGGTACACCTCTTCCACGGGCGTCAACTTCGTTACGTGCAGCCGTCCGTCGACGCCGATCTCGGGCGCGGTGGCGCGCACCAACGCGAAGAGCTCCTGCACGATGCCGTTCATGTAGATCGCGAGCGAGACGCCGCCGTAGAGCACGACCGCGAATCGAACTTCGCCCGTCGCGTCGAACGTCGTGGGTGCCGGCGCGATACCGCCCGTGTCCGCATTCATGGAAACCCCCAGCCCGGCGGCTTTCGTGATCCGCGGCGTGATCGTACGATCCCGGGATGAGTTCCGAAACGGATAGCGGACTATTTACCGCCGAGGATCTACGCGCGCTGGGCGACTACGTGATCGAACGTTGGACGGCGGGTATCGATCGCGATTGGTCTGCGCCGGCCGGGACGCTCGAGTGGTCGTGTGGCTACACCGCAGACCACGTCGTCGACTGCGTGTTCTCGTACGCGTTGTTCCTCGCGTCGGGCAAGCAGGACGACTATCCGAACTTCGGCGAAGTGCACGCGTTGCCGGGCGCGGGTCCGGCCGACTTCATCGAGGGCTTGCGGGCGATGACGACGATGCTGTGGTCGGTGATCGTCACCGCCGATCCCGACACGACCGCGGTGATCCGGCGCACCCCGAGCGTCGCGGTCGGGCGACCGATCGACTTCGCCGGTCGGGGCGGCCTCGAGCTGATCCTGCACGCGGACGACGTCTGCTCGGGGCTCGGCGTCGCGTTCGATCCGCCCGCGGAGATGTGTCAACGGCTTCTCCGGAGCACGAGCGATTCGCCGTGGAATCATGCGACCGAGCTGACCGGCGACGCGTGGTCGGATCTGCTTGCCCGTTCCGGGCGTCCCCGCCCGAAGCGTTGACCGCGCCCGACTCGGGGTCAGGTCAGGGTCGAGGGCGATTCACGCGGGGCCGTGCGATCTCGAAGAAGCCCGGCTCGCGGGCGATCACTTCGATCGCGTCCCACAACTTGAGCGCGGCGGCACCCGTCGGCGCCGGCGCCATGACCGGACCCTTGAACCCGTGCGGCGGATCGGCGCGTACGACGATCGTCGGCGTCTGCGTCTTCGGGCCGCCGAACGCGTACGCGACCTCCATCGACTCCATGATCGGCGCGTCCCACTTCTCGTTGCCGGCCGCGTCGAGAAGCCCGACGTCGAGGTCGCAGGCAGCTATGCACTCGGCCAGGAGTGAGTCGTCGCGCGCCGAACCGCGGACGAAGAACCGGCGCCCCCACTCGGTGTAGAGCGCGTCAACCTCCGATTCGCCGTGCGCGGCGCGCGCGGCCTCGAAGATGCGCAGCATGCGGTGCGAGAGTGCGTGCCCGGCGAGCGCGATTTCGCGCATCTTCTCGGGCATGGTCGGCGCCACTCCGTAGTCGTCTCGGATCTCGATGCAGTGCGACTGCCAGGTCACCGTCAGATCTCGCTGCGGCGCAACTTCGACGAGCCAGCGCCCGGTGACCCACGCCCACGGACAGCTCGGATCCACATACATCTCGACAGCGGTCATGCCTCCGAGGGTAGTGACCCAACCGGACGGTGTTCGGCGCGGCTTGCGAATAGTCCGTGTTTTACCGGGGTTTTACCGCATACCCGTAGACAGCGGGCATGACGATCGACCACTCGGCCATGAAGCTCGGGAAGCAGCGCGCCCGCCACGATCCGCGGACGCTGCAGCTCGCCGACTACATCGATAGCACGGTTCTCCCACTCGCGCCGTCGGCGCGCGATTGGGGCGAGCACATCGGCGCCGACTGGGGAATGATGCTCAACGATCACATCGGCGACTGCACGTGCGCGGCGGCCGCGCATCTCGTGCAGGGCTGGACGTCGAACAACAAAGGCACGGTCACGGTCGGTGATCCGTTGATCCTGGCCGCGTACGAAGCGCTCACGGGCTACGACCCGACGACCGGCAAGAACGACACGGGCGCGGTCGAGACCGACGTGTTGAATTACTGGCGACACAACGGCATCGCGGGTCATTCGATCGACGCGTACGTCGCGCTCGAGCCCGGCAATCACGATCACGTGCGCGACGCCGTCAACCTCTTCGGTGGTTGCTATATCGGTTTGGCGATGCCACTGTCCGCGCAGGCGCAGGTGACGTGGAAGATCCCGCCCGGCGGAGCACACGGAACCGGCGCGCCGGCCTCGTGGGGCGGTCACGCGGTGGCCGTGGTCGGGTACAACTCGCGGCGCGTCACGTGCGTGACCTGGGGTGCGCTCAAGCAGATGACGTGGGCGTTCTTCGACGCGTATTGCGACGAGGCCTACGCAGTGCTCAGCCCCGACTGGTTCTCGGGCATGACCGCCCCCGTCGGCTTCGATCTGAAGACGCTGCAGGCGGACCTCGCCCAACTCGCCAACGCTCCACTCCCCACCGGCGCCGCGGGATAGCTAGGCAGCGGCGAGGGTTGCGGTGAGCTCCGACAGCAGTTCGTCGGCGTGTTGCGTGACCTTGTCCCACGTCGAGAAGACGACGCGGTAGCCGCACCGACCGGGGACGCTCCACTTCTCGTTGTCGTGTTCGTAGTCGGTGGCGTCGTCGTGCCACCGGCGGCCGTTGGTCTCGAGGATCGTGCGGCGCTCCGCGAAACGCGAAGTCGAACAAGTAGGTGCGGTCGTTCCAGGTGAGCGGGAACTCGCGCACGAAATCGGTGAAGCCGTTCGCAACCAGGAGGCGGCGCGTCTTCACCTCCAACGTGGAGCGGGCCGGATGCGCAGGATCGAGATCGTCGAGGAGGCGACGCGCGTTGGTGGCGCCGGGGCGGTTGGCGAATCGGTCGACGTAACTGCGCAACGACGAGAGCGAGGTGAGTCGCCGGCGCCGGGCGTCTTCGCACGCGATCTCGAACGCCTCCGCTTCGAGTGTGCCCGCGAGCGCGACGAGTGTGGGCTCCGTCCCGGTCACATCGATGCCGTTGCGCCGGCGAACCATCAGCGCCGCGCGATTGTCGCTCCGGTGCACCACGACGAGCTCCGAGCGCACGCGACTCGGCGGAAACACGACGATCTCCGGAGTCGAAGCGTGCACACCCTCGAGCCGGTACACCTCGCCGGCCGAATGGCCCGCGGCCGCCGCACGCGGACCCGCCCAGAGCAGCGCGGCATGTAAGGACTGCGCACTCGAGCGGCCGACGGCGGTCATGCGATAAGTGTCCGGCAGGACCCGTTCCACGATGCCGTCGGCCGCGAACGCCGTGATCCGTTTGCGCGACACACCGAGCCGTACCGCTTCTCGGCCCCGGAACACGCCGAGCGTCGGCGCGCTCAGGCGGGAAACCGTGCCGAACGGCGATTCATTGACCATTCAATGTCCCCTGGGGGCATCCACGGGTCAATGAACCCGTGGCGCCGTGAAACGGCAGGGGGAAGGTCGGCACGACCGGATGATGAGTACGCCCCCCGGGACTCGAACCCGGAACCTGCAGATTAAGAGTCTGACGCTCTAACCAGTTGAGCTAGGGGCGCAGGGAGCGCACATCGTAACCCACGAGCCCGTACATTCCTCATGTGGACGTAGCGATCAGCGGGGCGAGCGGTCTGCTGGGCTCCGCGCTGTCGGCATCGCTGCTGGCCGACGGGCACAACGTCCTGCGCTTCGTGCGCGGCGGGATCACGGGGAACGACGAGATCGGCTGGGATCCGGAAGCGGGGCGTATCGACGCGCCGGCGCTCGAGGGCCTCGACGCCGTGGTCCATCTCGCGGGGGAGGGCATCGGCGAGCAGCGCTGGACGCCCGAGCAGAAGCGCCGCATCGTCGACAGCCGCGTCAAGGGAACGGCGGCGCTGGCCGCGGCGGTGGCGAGCCGTGAGCACAAGCCGAGCGTGCTGGTGTCGGCCTCCGCGATCGGTTACTACGGCAACCGCGGCGACGAGATCCTCACCGAAGACAGCGCGGCCGGCACGGGCTTTCTCGCCGACGTGTGCAAAGCCTGGGAAGCCGAGACCCGGCCCGCGGCCGATGCCGGCGTGCGGACGGTAGTGATCCGCACCGGCATCGTCCTGGCCCAGCACGGTGGCGCGCTGCAACAGATGCTGCTCCCGTTCCGGTTGGGTCTGGGAGGGCGTCAGGGCAACGGCAAGCAGTGGATGAGCTGGATCGCGATCGACGACGAGATCGCGGCCATCCGCGCCGCGATCGACGACGAGCGGCTGCGCGGCCCCGTCGACCTCACGGCACCCAATCCCGTCACCAACGCCGAGTTCGCCCACGCGCTCGGTCGCGTGCTCCACCGGCCTACCGTGTTACCTACGCCGATGTTCCCGTTGAAGCTCCGCTTCGGAGGAGAGTTGGTCGAGACGCTGCTGCTCGAGGGTCAACGTGTGCTGCCGAAGAAGCTCGAAGCGGTCTCGTTCCCGTTCCGCTATCCGGTCCTGCAACCGGCCCTCGAAGCGATCGTGCGCGGCGACTGAGGCAGCTGCATGCGCCTCTGGATCGACACCGACGCGGGTGACAACCCCGACGACACGGTTGCCCTGTGGTGCGCGGCGCAGGCCGCCGAGGTCGACCTCGCCGGAGTCAGCACCGTCGACGGCAATGTCGAGCAGCGGGCCGCGTTCGTGCGCCGCTTGCTTCCCGACGTCGATGTCGTGGCCGGACCGCCACCGGCTGATCGGGTCGAGAACGTCGACGTGCTGCTCGGAATCGGGCCCTGGACCCACGTCGCCGAACTGGCCGACAAAGGGGCGCTCCCGCTGTCGGGTCGTGCTGATGGGTGGTGCATTGGCTCCGATCAAGCACCGCGGCGAGGTTTCTCGCATCGAACACAACGTCGGCGCCGATCCCGCGTCGGCGGCCCGGCTGATCGCCTCGACCGGCAACCTCATCGTGCTGCCGCTCGATGCGACCGTCCGCCTGCACGCCCAGCCGCACGACGAGAAGGTGCTCGTCAAGGCGATCCCCGGCTTCCGGGAGCAACTCGTCAGCTGGCGCAAGACGAACGGCGATCTACCGCTCGTGCTGCACGACGTCGCCGCGCTGCTGGTGGCGCTGGGCGACAAGGTCGGCCGCATGGAGGAGCGCCGGCTGCAAATCGAGCCCGACGGCACGATGCGCGCATCCGTGCACGGCCCGCTCCAACATGTCGTTGCCTATGTGAACAGTGACGAGACACGCGGCGCAGATGCGCACGCTCGCGTCTGAGGGTGACTGACGGGATTCGAACCCGCGACCTCCGGGACCACAACCAGGCGCTCTAACCAACTGAGCTACAGCCACCATGTACCTCCCGGACGAAGCGAGCCCGACCGGGAGTCGATCATTCTAAGGTCCGGCATTGTAGAGGTCGGCGGCCGGCCGGGCCGTTCGAGATTGTTCACCTGCCCGGTGCCCCGAGGTCGCCAAGCCGCTTGTAGCGTGGCGCCTTCGCATCCTGGGGCGGAGGTGACAGTTGGACGCAACTGGGGTCGGTAGGCACGCGATCTGCGAGTTCTGGGGCGCCAAGCACCTCGACTCGGTCGAGGTCGCCGAACGGGCGCTGCGCGCCGCGGCCGCCGCGGGCCAGGTCACGCTCATCGACGTGTTCGTGCATCAGTTCACGCCGCATGGGGTTTCGGCCGTCGCAGTGATCGCCGAGAGCCATCTCGCGCTCCACACCTGGCCCGAGTTCGGTTACGTGGCCGCCGATTTCTTCACCTGCGGCCAGCATGTCGACATGGACGCCATCATCGGCGTGCTCCGCGACTCCTTCGAAGCCGAGCAGGTCGAGTGTCGCCACCTCGTACGCGGGGTGCCGCCCGAGTTCACCGAGCACCGGTTCGAGGAATTCGAACCCGGTAGCGCGTCACACGCTTCCTACGACATGACCACGGTCCTCGAACAACGGCGCACCGAGTTCCAGGAAATCGTGCTGTTCGAGTCGCCCCGACTCGGCCGCGTCATGGCGCTCGACGGCATCGTGCAGATGACCGACCTCGACACGTACGTGTACCACGAGATGCTGGCGCACCCCGCGCTGTTCTCGCACCCCAATCCGCGCGTGGTCGCGGTGGTCGGCGGCGGCGACGTGCATCTGGTCGCCGAGGTGTTGAAGCACCCGGGCATCGAGCGCGTGTTCCTGCTCGAGCTCGACGAGGAAGTGATTCAGGTTGCGCGCAAGCACTACGACCTGGCGCGGGAAACGCTCGCCGACCCGCGCGTCGAAGTTCGGCCGCGCGATGCGTTCGGGACGATCGCCGAGCTCCGGGGCGAAGCTCGACGTGATCATGGTCGACCTCACCGACCCGATCGGTCCCGCGGCGCGCCTCTTCGAAGACGAGTTCTACGCGCTGTGCGAAGAGTCGCTGCGGCCCGACGGCATGCTCGTCGCGCAGACCGAGTCGGTGCACTTCCATCCCGAGATCGTGCGCGGCTGCTTCACCACGCTCGCGAACCGCTTCGAGTACACCGACTTGTTGTGGGGCGCGATCGCGACGTACCCGGGCGCGTTCTGGACCTTCGCCATCGCGTCGAAGCAACTCGATCCGCGCGTCGTTCGGCGCCGGGCCGAGATCGAGACGCGGCTGTACGACGTCGACGCGCACGAGTGGTTCTTCATCCCGAAACCCGTCCGCCGCAGGCTGCTGGGTATCTAACCCGGGGCGAACTGCAGGGCGAATTCGAGTGAGCCGTGGTCGTCGACCTTGGTCACGCCGGTGTCGGGCGGTGTGATGTCGTAGTCGGCGAGGACGATCGGGATGTCGGACGCGTCGACGTCGATCGTCGGACCGTTCCAACGTGCTTGGAGTGGCACCTGGATGGTGCGGGTTACGCCGTGCAACGTGAGCGTGCCGGTTGCGGTGAGCTTCTCGAGCGTTCCCTTGGTGAGCGGCGCGGGCAACGTGATCGGCTTCGTGAGCGTGAACTGTGCGTGCGGGAACTTGTCGCTCTCGATCGCGTGGGTGTGGATGTAGTTGTCGCGAGTGGCGCGGTCACTCGTCAGCTGTTGCATGTCGGCGGTGATGTCGGTGATCGTCACCGCGGTGCTGGTGATCGTCATCGATCCGTCGACCGCAGGCGTCCGGCCGACGGCGGTCTTGTGCACGACATCGCCGGCGAAGACCTCGGTGATGCGGTAGCCGACGTACACGTTGGCGCCCCGCACGACCTTCCACGAGCCGACGGGCGTCGCCGGACCTCCGGAATCGGAGGCCGGCGCCTCGGTGCTCAACTTCGGCTTGGCCGGTGAGCTACCCCCGAACACGTACCACGCGCCGAAGCCCAGGGCCGCGAGCACGACGACGACAAGCCCGCCGATCAACCAACGATGACGCACGGTTCGCGACTTCTACTGAGACTTCGCGACGACCCGGAACGCACCGCGGATGAACGGGTGGATCCGGCAGAAGTAGGTGTAGGTACCGGGCGGCAGATCGGTCGGGGTCGACCACGTGATCTTGCCGTTCGACGGCGGCCCGTAACGCGCGAGCTCACCCGAGTCGAACTGCGGTTGCCCGTTGGCGAGCGGGAACGCGATCCCGGTGGAACCGTCGCACGGCGCCTTGCACGCGGTGATGGTGTGCGGGATCCCCTTCATCGCGTCGTCGTTGCGGAAGGTCAGGTATCCGCCTTGCACGACCGTGGGGATCGTCGCCGCTTCGCTCATGTCGCCTTCGTACGCGAAGTCGGCGATCGGTAACACGGTGCCCGACGGAAGCACGTGCGACGGCAAGCTCGTCATGTCTTCGTAGTTCTTTGGATCGGGTGCGCCGCCGTGGTTGTCGTTCTCGGCGAGGTGGCCGTGCGTGAGCACGCCCTTCACGTCGACCGCGGTGGTGAATGGGTTCTGGCCGGTCGTGTCGTTCGGCGCGAGCCACACGACCATGATGCCCATCGACTCGTACCACGACGCGTCCTTGGAGTTGTACGTCGTGTTGATCGAGAGGACGTCGCCCTTCTTGATCGCGACCTTCCAATTGTCGGGAGTCGCCGACATCGCAACGTCCCAGGAGACGCCGCCCGCGGGCTCGAAGTACGTCGCGACCGACGAGAAGAGATGCGCGGTGTCGGGTGAGCCGGGCTTGATGTGACCGGGCAGGCCGGTCGCGCCCGGCGCGTCAACCAGAGGTCGTCGCGCAGTCCACCGGGGTGCACGTGACCGGCGGTCGCGAGCAGCGTGCCGTCGTACGTGGAGGTCCACTGGTTCTTCGGCGCCGCCGGGTACGGGTTCTTGGCGTCGTCCGGGTAGGTGTACTCGCCGTTCTTACCGGTGCCCTGGATGACGTCGAAGACCGGGTACGTCTCGCCGTTCTGCACGTCCATCCAGATCGGGACCGCGGGCTTGATCGCGGCCGCGCCCGGCGCAGTGGCGGGGACGAAGTCGATGTCGTAGGTGACCCACACCTGACTCGGCTTCGAGAGCTGGTTGTGCAACATGTAGTTGAGCAGCCAGTGGTCGGTCGTCTTGTAGACGTAGCCGTAGCCCGCGGGCAGCATCGTGCGTGTTTTCTCTTCGCCGGCCGCGAAGAACCGCTGGGGGAGGCCCGGCGTGGTCGCGTCGGACGCGCGCGATGTTGAGCCACACCCCGTGGTGCAGGTGGATGACGTCGACGGGCGGGATGGTGCCGTCGGCGAGGCGCAGGTTGGTGCTGATCCCGACGATGTAGCCGTCTTGCTTCGGTTGCGGGATCGACCGCGTGATGCCGATGTTGTTCTGCCCGGGTGTGATCGGGAACGGCCCCGTCTCGAAGTGCAGGCGCGTGGCGCCGGTCGGCACGGTGTCGGAGATGATCTGCGTGGCCGGCGTGACGGCCGGGATCGTCGATGTCGACGCGGATCCCGATCCGGAACCGGTCGACGCGGCGGGCTTCGAGCTATTGCCCCCGCAACCGGCGATCGCGATCGCACAGACCGCGAAAAGGCACCACGACTTTCCCCCGAATAGGCGCATCCGTCGAGACTAACGGAGGCCGAAGTCCCGGTCAGAGCGCGGGCGGGACCGCTTCCACGAACTCCAGCGCGGCGTCGATGCAGTCGAATTCGCTCGGCGTGCGGAAGTGGTCGACGCCCTTCAGCACGACCAATTGCGCATCGGGGAGTGCCTCGACGAGGGGCTCGGGCGGCCCGGCGAAGTCACGGTCGCCGATGATGACCAAGGTCGGACACGTCACCCGGGCTGCGTCGGCGGGCGTAAACGGATCGGCGGGCCGGCGGATGCATGCGGCCATCGCCAGCGGATCGTTCCCCGCGGTCTGCGCAAGTTGAACGAACAGACGCGTCATCACGTCGTCGTCGTCGCCGCCACCCTTTTCGAACGCGCCGGCGAGCGCGCCGTGCGTGTCGTCGGTGCGGAACGCGTTCTCGCCCACGCCGACGAGCACCAGGCGACCGAAACGTTCGGGGGTGCGCGCCGCAATCCGCAGCAGTGTCAGCGCGCCGAGCGAGAAGCCGATCGCGTCGACTTCGCCGTCGGGCAGCGCGTTTTCGATCGACGACTCGAGGTGCGCGTACGCCGCGGGATCGTGCGGCGTCTCCGCGGTTCCGTGACCGAGGAGATCGACGCCGATGACGGGCCGGCTCGCGTCGGCGAGAAGGTCGGTCCATCCCGTCGAGCGCCAACCGTGTTCGAACGACGAGCCGAGTCCGTGCACGAGCACGACGGGTTGGGTGCGCATGCCGACAGAGTACGACGGGGGTGCGCCGACGCGCGAGACGCGCCGTGCCGGCGAAGCCTGTCGGGAGAACTACTGGGCGGCCGAGTAGTCGCGCCAGGAGCGCGGCGGGTTGCCGTCGGCCTGGCGGACGAATTCGGTCAGGAACCACATCCAGAACGTGCGCATCTCCGTCGGTCGGGGCGAGAGTGAGCAGGCCGCCCGTGCGGCAGTACTCGTCCGCCTCCAACAGCAGCGGCGCGAGATCCATCGTGTCGCCCTTGACGCGCGGCGGCACCACCAGCTCGAGGTCGACGAACTCGGAGCGACGGGCCTGAGCCGCGTCCAGGACGTCGTCGGCTTCGGGATTGAGGCCGGCGTAACGCTCGTCGAGGATCGTCGCGATCTCAACGAGGCGCTTCGGAACGTCGGCCTGCTCGCCGCCGCCGAAGGAGATGATCGCGAACTCGCGCAACAGCTCGGCGCGGTGCTGGTAGGCCCGGCCCGCGACCCGCAGCGGAAAGTCGACAAGAACGACCCGGCGTGTTTCGTCCGCGCTCGATGAGTGCATTTTAGGGACGGGTAATCAAAAAGAGAACGGCCCCCGTCCGAAGTCCCGGGGGCCGCGCTCTTGATGTTCGGTTGTGGACCGTTTCCGGCCTGGTCACAGTGGCTCAGGGGGGAGAAGCTGCTGCGACAACAGATCTATCGGCGAACGCCTGACCAGATTTCACACCAGTGGACCAACTGTGACGAGTACCACTCTTCAATATGGCTCCCTCGGCGGCGCCAAGCCCGGGCGCCGTTCGTCCGCACTTTGGCCATGAACCGGGTCAGAAGCTGGGTTTCGGCTACCCTGGCCTCTGCACCGCACCGCCGGGTCTGTCCGCTGCACATCAGCACGGGCCTCTGCGAGCGTGAGATCGCTCCCCGGCGACTTCGCGATATTCGAAACTTTCGTGCGCGGTGCCGTCCCGAATCAGGAGCACAGTGTCAACCAGCTTTGCCGATCTCGGCGTGTCCGCCGACCTCATCGACGCGCTCACCCAACGACGTATCACCGAGCCGTTCCCCATCCAGGTGGCGGCCATCCCCGACGCGCTCGCCGGCCGCGACATCTCCGGCCGGGCGCCGACCGGCTCGGGCAAGACCCTCGCCTTCGGAATCCCGACGGTCGAGCGGGTGCCGCGCGCCCGCCGTCTGCGTCCGGGCGCCCTCATCCTCGCCCCCACGCGTGAGCTCGCCGCGCAGATCCAAAAAGACCTTCTCCCGCTGGCCAGGACCCGCGGCCGCCGCGTGATCGCGGTGTACGGCGGCGTCGGCTACGACACCCAGATCCGTGAGCTGCGCCGCGGCGTCGACATCTTGGTCGCGTGCCCGGGCCGGCTCATCGACCTCGTCGAGCGCCGTGCAGTCGAGCTCGACGGCATCGAGATCGTCGTGATCGACGAAGCCGACCGCATGGCCGACATGGGCTTCTTGCCCCAGGTCCGCAAGCTGCTCGACCTCGTGCCGGACACCCGCCAGACGATCCTGTTCTCGGCCACCCTCGACGGCGATATCGGTGCGCTCACCCGTGAGTACCAGAACGACCCGGTCCGGTATGAGGTCGGCGAGGTCGAGCCCGACCTCGACGCCTCCACGCACGCGTTCTGGCACATCGAGGCCACCGATCGTCCGCGCCACACGGCCACGCTGATCAACGAGCACGGTTCCACCATCGTCTTCTGCCGCACGCGTCACGGCGCCGACCGGCTCGTGAAGCAGCTCTCGGCGGCCGGTGTCTCCGCGGCGTCGATCCACGGTGGTCGTTCGCAGAGCCAGCGCGATCGTGCCCTGCAGTCGTTCAAGCGGGGCGATGTAGAAGCGCTCGTCGCCACCGACGTTGCCGCCCGAGGGATCCACGTCGACGGAGTGGAGTGCGTCGTGCACTTCGACCTCGCCGAAGACGCCAAGGCGTACCTGCACCGTTCGGGTCGTACCGGGCGGGCCGGCGCTTCCGGCGTCGTGGTCACGCTCGTCTCCGACGCGGTCGTGCGCGACGTGCGTCGCTTGCAGAAGGAAGTCGGCCTCCCCGGCGAGCTCGAGCGTGTGGGCCGTGCGCCCGCGAGCACGCGTGAGCCCATCGCCGCACCGGCCGATGCCGCGCCGCGGCGTACCGACTCCCGTCCGCCGCGCCACTCGGCCCGTCGGCCGGAGAACGGTGCCCCGGCGCGCCGCGCCGGTCAAGGCGCACGCGACCGCGCTCGCGGTCGTCAGCGTCGGGGTTAGGCCGTCGACACGTCGCGTTGGGCGAATCGCAATGCGCCCAACGCGACCAAGGCGATACCGATGAGCACCTGCACGCCGTTGGCGACCCAACGCGGGTCGGCCGCGGGTGCGGGTGCGATGTGGTGGAACAGCGACAAGTCGAGCAACCAGTGGTTGGCGCGTACGACGCCGCCGACGATCTCGATCAGAAACGACCCGACCACTACCGCGTAGACGAAGGCGGACGTGGCGCGGGGCACGAACGCCTGCGCGACGGTTCCGAGGCCGAGCACCAAGATGCCGGTCGGGACGACGTTCGCGCCCGCGCCGATCATCGTGGCGAACGAGACGCCCGCGTTCTGCGTCGCGGCGCCGACCCACGCGGCAAATCCGCTCGCGAGCCCGACGGCCACGAGCGCGAGCACACCGATCGAAACGCGGGCGAACAACCATTTGATTCGACTCACCCGGCGGACCAACAGGTTGTCGAGATGGCCTTGCGCCTCTTCCTCGCGGGTGGCCGATGCCTGGGCCGCGGCTTGCAGCCCGATGAGCGTCGACACTGTGATGAACGCGATCCCGAGGTACGCGGCCGCGCCCGCGGAGTGGCCACCGAGGCTCGCCTGGATCTGCGCGAACGTGTCGGACTTCGCGATCGCGTCGCCCGCGGCGCGGGCGACGAGCCCGATCAACAGTGCACCGGCACAGGTTCCGATCGCCCACGCGATCGTCGTGCCGCGCGGTGAGTCGGGCCGCGAGGCCGAACGGCCCGTCCAACAGTCGGGTACGCGGCTCGGCGTGGTCGCGGTCGGGGAGCACACTGCCGCCGATGTCGCGTTGGGCGGCGAGCGCAATGGCGACGCCACCGATTGCGAGCGTCGCCGCGACGATCGGCACGAGTGGGAGCGCGCTGCTGCCAATGAGCGGCCGGAGCGCGGCGATCCAGCCGAGCGGAGTGGCCCAGCGCACCCAACGCAACGTGGTGCCGCTGTCGGCAACCATGCGGAGTAGGAACGCGACGCCGAGGACCGCGGCGGACAGGCCGGCCGCCTGGCGTCGGGTCGCGGCGAGCTGGCTGCACAACGCGCCGACGGCCATGAACAGCGCGGCCGACGCAGTGAGCGCGACGGCGAAGAACAGTGAGGCGGTGACGGTGAACTGCGCGTCGTGCGCGCGTCCCGCGGCATAGGCAGTCGCGGCAGTGATCGCCCACAGTGTCGCGACACCAACGCCCGTGCCCGCGAGTGCGCCCGCGGTCGCGCGGCCGCGCGTGGTCGGGCCCGCGAGCAACAACTCCCAGCGGCCCGCGTCCTCCTCACCGCGGAGGAGCTTCGTGGAGGTGAGGATCCCCCAGACCGCGCCGACGATGACGAGGACCGCGAGCGTGCGCCACGCGGTGAAGCCCGCCACGGTGTCGATGCGGGTCGGGCTCCCGAACAGCGCCTGGAGCCCGGCGTTCGAACCGAGCGACTGGGCGAGATCAGCACGCGACGCGGCGGTGGGATACGTGGAGATGAAACCTTCCACCGACGCGACGATGTAGATACCGAACACCGCGCCCCAGATCGCACCGGTGCGCGCCGTGGTGCGCGCGAAGCGCCGGAAGATGACCAGCGACGCGTCGGTGGTGACCGCGTCAGGGCGCGTCGGCATCGGGCGCGCTCTCGGTGGGTTCGTCGGGTGCGTCGGGGTCGGCGCCGTAGTGCGCCAGGAACAGCTCTTCGAGCGACGGCTCGCGGCTGAGGAGCTGAGTGACGCCGACTGCGCTCAACCGTTTGAGGAGCGGCTCGACGGGCCCGGAGACCTGGCACCGCAGCCGATTGCCCTCGATCTCGATGTCGTGCACACCGGGAACGCCGGAGAGATCGGGTGGGGTGGAGTTGAACACGGCCTCGATCGAGAGTGACGAGAGGTGGCGGAGGTCGCCGAGCGTGCCGACCTCGACGATGCGACCGCGGCGGAGGATCGCAACGCGGTCGCACAACGCTTCGACCTCGCTCAGAATGTGTGAGGAGAGGAAGATCGTCTGGCCGTTGGTGCGCGCGGTGTCGACGCAACGCCGGAACTCGCGCTCCATCAGCGGATCGAGCCCGCTCGTCGGCTCGTCCAGGATCAGCAGATCGGCACGCGACGCGAACGCGGCGATCAATCCGATCTTCTGCTTGTTGCCCTTGGAATAGGCGCGGATCTTCTTGTCGGGTTCGAGTGCGAACCGTTCGATCAACTCGTCGCGATATTTCTCGTCGACCCGGCCTTGGACGCGCCCGAGGAGATGCAATGTCTCCGCGCCGGTGAGTGCGGGCCACAGCGACATCTCGCCGGGAACGTACGCGAGGCGCGCGTGCGCGGCCATCGTGTCGCGGTGCGCGTCGAGGCCGAAGATCTCCGCGCGTCCCGCGCTCGGGCGGAGGAGCCCGAGGAGCAGGCGAATCGTCACCGTCTTGCCCGCGCCATTGGGCCCGAGGTAGCCGAGGGTTTCGCCGGTCGCGACTTCGAGGTCGAGCGCGTGCAGGACTTCGGCGTCGCCAAAGCGCTTCGTCAGACCCTCGGCGCGGATCGCGGCTGTCATCGCGCGCCGATTATGTCAGCGTTCTTCCGGGGCGCGCTCTGAGACGTCGGCGCGCCGCGGGCCGCCGAGACGAGGTCGGTGACGAGCGCGCAGATCTCGCTGATCGTGTCGCGGTCGGCGATGTTGCCGTCTTCGTCGAGCTTGGGCCGAACGCCCGCGACCGATACGCGTGCCACGACGTTCGCTCCTTGGGCGCGCAGTGTTTGCGCGAGCGCATCCAACGCGCGTTCGCCGCCGCTCGTTCCCGCGCTCATCAACCCGACGGGCTTGTCGTAGAGCTCGCCGGATCCGACGATCCAGTCGAGCGCGTTCTTGAGTGATCCGGGTAACGAGTGCGCGTACTCCGGGCTCGCGATGATGACGCCGTCGGCCGTCGCCAGTGCGTTGCGCCACTCGGTGACCGCGGGCTGATCGTCGTCGGCGATGTCGGGATTGAAGTGGGGGAGCGTGCCGATGTGCTCCGACTGCGACACCTCCGCGACGTCGTTTGCGCACTGCGTCGCGACGTCGAGCAACGCCCGGTTCGTAGAGACGCGTTGCAGGCTTCCGGATACGAGGAGGAGATGAATCGGTTCCATAGCGGCAGGCTAGAACCGCACAGAATCGTCTCGGTCCCCGCGGGGTTGACGCGTTTCGAGTGAACCGCGGCGCATGTGCGGCCGTATATCGGGTAGTTCACGAAGCACCGGCCGCGTACCAAGCGTCGGCCGCAAACGAACGGTGAGACCTATGAAGTCAATGACGAAATCGATGCGAAGCAAGACCGTGAAGCGGGGCGCCCCCGTCGTGCTCGGGGTCGTTGCGCTGCTCGCGCTTTCGGCGTGCGGATCGTCGTCGAAGGCGAGTGTGGCGCCCGGCGCGCAGCCGTCCGCGACCGCAGCCCCGACGACCGCGCCTGCCACATCCTCGACGGCCAAGACTGTCGTGAAGACGGGAACGTCGGCCAAGCTCGGCCCGGTCCTGACCGACAGCAACGGGATGACGCTGTACACGTTGACGAACGCGGGTGCGCCCGTCGCGTGCACGGGTCAGTGCCTGACCGTGTGGCCGCCGCTCTACTTGCCCGCCGGCACCACCACTCCGTCCGCGCCGTCGGGCGTGACGGGTCTGTCCGTCGCGATGGAGATGGGCGGCACGCAGGTCACCCAGAACGGTGACCCGCTCTACCGCTTCGCGCACGACACTGCGCCCGGCGACACCAACGGCGAAGGCATCATGGCGTTCGGTGGCGTGTGGCACGCAGCCAAGACGACATCGAGCACGGCCGCCGTTACAACCCCCGCGCCCGCCGCGCCCGTAACGACGCCGACCACCGCCGCGTCCACCGGCGGCTACGGCTACTAGCACTACTCGAACTGGCGTGAGTTGGGTGCGTATATCGCACCCAACTCACGCCAGTTCGTCGCGTCGGGCCTAGGTCAGCAGAATGACGGCGTGGGAGTCGGCGCGCGGTCTCGAGTGGTCATCGTCGGCCTCATCTGTGTGGTCGCGGCCGCGTGCTCTTCGGGCCCGAGACGAACGCAGGGCGCGGCGACGACATCGTCGTCGAGCGTTGCCAACGCCACGTCGTCGAGTGTGACGACGACGACCGTCCGGCGTCGTGTCAGGCCCACGACGCGGCCGCCCGCGGTTCATGTCGTCAAAGGTCCGGTGACCGCAATCGGTGACTCGGTGATGATCGACGCCGCGCCGGCACTACAGAAGGCGCTCCCCGCCGTCACCATCGACGCGGCCGTCGACCGCTCGGCGATTCCCGGGCCGGAAATACTCCGTGCGCTCGCAGGGTCGGGCCGACTCGGCTCATCGATCATCGTCGAACTCGGCACGAACGGCGGCATGAGCGCGTCCGTCATCGGGCAGATGTTGGACGTTGCGGCGGGACGTCGGGTCGTGATGGTGACGAGCCACTGCGGCTACTGCAGCTGGACGCCGGTCGGCAACGCGGTGATGCGAGTTGCATGTACGCGACAACGCAACTGTTTCGTCGCCAACTGGGACACGCTGGCCGGCGCTCATCCCGCCTGGTTCGGTCAGGACGGCGTGCACATGGCTGTCGGCGGACCAGGCGCCGACGCGTTCGCGCACCTCGTCTGGATGCAGCTCGCACGCAACTGACGCGCCTTAGGGCTTCGCGCTCACTTATCGGTGCGGGATGTGAGTGCCGTACTGATTCGGCGGGCGAGCGCCTGTTGCTTTGCCGCGGTTGTCACGTCGACGCGTTCGAAGTCGTCACCGAAGCGGACGTCGGCGAACAAGCCGGCCGGGTCTTCGTGGAAGTGTACGAACGCGCGCCCACCTCGGTAGAAGGTGCCGCGCGACTTCTCGCGAAGTGCGGGAATCTCGCGTAACGAGGACAACAATGGCTCGAGCCGATCCAACGCCGAATCCCCTGCGTGTTTCATCGTGCCCGTCGGCCTACGCCGCGGCCCAGGCGATGGCTTCGGCGCGCTCCGCGAGTGGGAAGTGCTTGACCTCGCCGGGAGTCATCCAGCCGAACCACTGCGTTCCGTGCACCATCCATTCGATGTCGGTGACAAGTGCGATGCGCTTCCACGCACCCCAGTGTTCGACGCCCATCTTCAGATCTTGCCAGAGCGCGCCCGCCGCGAAGCCCTCGAACTTTGGGAACACGATCACGACGCGGACCTCGCCTGCGGCGGCCGCCGCTTTCAGTGCGGGAAGCAGTACGTCCCGGTAGTCCTCGGTCTCGAGCTTGCCTGATACGTCGAAGCCGATGACGCCGGCGGGAAGGTCAGCGATCTTGTTGAACATGGTTCTCCGATCGAACAACGCACACGCGCTGACAATGTCGCAGCAAGTCCTTCCTCGCAAGCCCGTAATTGCGGCCATCCGCGCCGCGAACCACCCGACCGGGGTGATGAGCTGGTGGTGCTCAAGTTCTACGTTCGCAGCACCGCGGGCGGGCGAGGAGAGGTTCGTGAGCGACGACGACACGGAGTCAGAGCCGAAAAGCGCGTTGAGTGCCGCGCAACGCGGTCCGGTTTCGCTCGAGCATTACATCCGTCGGATCTCGGATGACTTCAACGATCCGTCGCAGGAGTGGCGACGCCTCTTCTCCGAACTCCTCGGGACGTTCTTCTTGGTGCTCGTCGCGGCCGGCGGCGGGATGATGGGGCACGCGTTCCCGGACACCATCAGCCGCACCGCCGCGGTCGTCGCGCCGGCCCTCATGGTGATGGCGATCATCTTGTTCATGGGCAAAGTCTCCGGCGCGCACCTGAACCCCGCGGTCAGCATCGCGTTCGCGCTCCGACGCGACTTTCCCTGGCGCCGGGTTCCCGGTTACATCGTCGTTCAGTTGGGCGGCGCCGCGCTCGCGGCGTGGTTCCTGCAGGCCGTTATCCACGTCTCCGCCACATACGGTTCGAACTATCCCGACATCGCGTTCACGGGCCGCGACGCGTTCTTGATGGAAGCCGTCCTCACGTTCGGACTCGTGAGCGTCATCCTCGGAACCGCATCCGGTGCGCAGAACCTCGGCGTCTTCGGCGCGCTCGGGGTCGGCGGTTACATCGCGCTGGCCGGACTCTGGGGCAGCCCCATCTCGGGCGCGTCGATGAACCCCGCCCGCACGTTCGGACCGAACCTCGTCGGTGCCGACTTCAGTCAATACTGGGTCTACGTCGTCGGTCCGCTCGTCGGCGCCGCGCTCGCGGTAGGCGTGGCGTTCATATTGCGCGGCGCGGGCGGAGGACAATCAGGCTCCGGCGCCGCGCAGGGCGCGCTGTTTACCGAAGCGATTCGACCCGACCAAACCTGACCACGGTCTCACACCGCCGCGAGCATCAGGCATCATGCGACGTGGCCGATGAGAAATTCGATCGCGACTTCTGGGAAAAGCGCTGGGCGCAAGCGCTGCGAGAGCATCCGGACGCCGTCGCGCGCCGTCCGCCGAACGCGTACCTCGTTGCGGAGATTGCCGACCTTGCGCCGAGGCGAGCTCTCGACGCGGGCTGCGGCCACGGCGCGGAAGCGATCTGGCTCGCGGCGTCCGGCTGGCGCGTTACCGCCGTCGACTTCTCGGTGACTGCGCTCGAACACGCGCGGGCAACGGCCGAATTCCTTGGTGCCGATATCGCCGAACGCATCGCGTGGCTCGAAGGCGATCTCGGCAGTTGGGTACCGCCGGCGCGCCACTTCGAGCTGGTGAGTTCGTTGTACGTGCACGTCGCCGGATCGATGCAGGAGATGGTGACTCGCCTGGCCGCCGGCGTCGCGCCCGGCGGAACACTCCTCCTTGTCGGCCACCTCCCGATCGACCCCGTGACCGGCGAACCATCGCCCGCGGCCGGCCAGATACAAGTGACCGTCGAAGCCGCCGTCGCCGCACTCGACCCACGCGACTGGAACATCGTCGTGGCCGAAGACCGCACCCGCGCCGCGGGCGGTGGATCCGACGCAGTTGTGCGAGCGATCTACGAACCGGCGTGAGTTAGGTGCGTATATCGCACCTAACTCACGCCAGTTCGCTAGGTGCGGTCGAGGATTTCGGTGGCGGCGCGTTCGCCGGAACGGATGGCGCCGTCGATCGCGCCGTGTGACGTCGTCGATCGCGCCGTGTGACGTCGTCGACGTTTCGGTGCCGGCCCAGTGGACGCGACCCATCGGTTGGCGGAGTAGCGGGCCGTAGCGCGTGAGGATGCCGGGCGGGAAGTGGGCCATCGAGCAGCCGCGGGTGTATTGCTCGGTCCACCACGCGGTTTCGATGAAGTCGACGGGTGACGCGGCGCGCGGCCCGAGCCGTGCGGTCAACGCGTCGACGACGGCTTTCCGGCGCACGGCCGGCTCGAGTGCGTCGAACTTCGTGGCGACGCGTCCGAACGTGAACGACGCGATCACTCCGGGTGTGCCGGATGCCGGTGACGCATCGATCGTCACCTCCGCGGCCGAACCCGGTCCCGCGGTTTGGCCGCTGAAGCCATCTGCGCGCCAGAAGGGTTCGTCGTAGACGACGATCGTTTTGCTCTCGGGTCCGGCAACCGCGGCGCGGCACAGGGTCAAGCGATCGTCCGGAAGTACGGGATCGAATGTGAGGTCGGCAACGAGCGCGGGCGGAATGGTGACCACGGCGTGCCGCGCGTTGACCACCAGCTCGCCCGTGTCGACGACGACGTGATCAGTGTTGTGTGTGATCGAGCGGACCGGCGCGTTCAAACGCACCGCGTCGCCGAGCTCGTCGACCATGCGGTGCGCGATCGAGCCCGCGCCGCCGACGATCAAATTCTCCTGTGCACCCTTTTCGATCGAGAACAGGTTGTTGACACTGTGGTGCGCACGAACCAAAAACAGAAAGTTCAGAAACGAGGTGTCGTTCAGATCGCCACTGAAGAGCCCGCGCACCGCCATCTCGAAGAGCTCGCGGCCGATCTTCGTGCGAATGCCGGAGTGCGCGACGAAATCCGCAACGGTGCGGGCATCCCATTCTTTGGCCCGCTTTGCGTCCCAAGGCGCGTCAATCGGGATCTTCTTCGCCATCCAGTCGAGCCGCGCCTGCGCGAGCGCGATGGTGCCGACGGCCAGCGGACTGATCTTCGGTATGAGCCCCGTGTAGCGGCGCGTGCGGTCGCCGTCGATGAGCAGATGCGCGCCCTTGACCCACGTCTTGTACGTGCTCACGCCAACTTCGCCCGCGAGCGCAAGCGCCCGATCGTGATACGGCGCGAGCCACGCGCCGCCGCGGTCGACCGGCGAACCGTCGGCGAGGTTCTGCGTCCAGATCCGGCCGCCGACTCGGTCTCGCGCCTCTAAGACGACAACCGATTTCCCGCCCTGACTCAATCGCCGCGCCGCGGTCAGTCCGGCGTAACCCGCACCGACGACACAGACGTCCGCATCGATGCGTTCCGGCATAGGGCGCGCACCGTATACGGACGTCTGCGACGCGTCGAGCGTGCGGCTGTCGCGCAGCCGTACATCCGTCAGCTGTACATGAGAGAGCCGGGCGTCGTGAGTATCTCGCCGGTCTCGATCCACGTCTTCAAGCCCGAGAGGATCATGGGCCAACCGCCGTAGATCTCCGGGTGCGCGCCTTCGCGCATCTGGTCGTGGGTCAGCGTGAGTCGGCACGAGTCGCCGACCGGCTCGATCTCCCACGTGATGCGCGACGTTCCTTCGGCCTTCACGTCGTCGCTCCAGAGTGCGACCATCGTCTGCACGAGCCGGCGGGGCGGGTCGACCTCGAGGTTCACGCCTTCGCCGAGCAGGCTGGGTGCTTTCGGGTTGCCCATCTCGAAGCGCGATCCCGGCGTCCAGTCGGAGGTGACGCGGTTGCCGAACATGTACTTCGAGCGGGTCTCGCTGTCGGTGATCGCTTCCCAGAGGCGTTCGGGTGTGGTGCGGATGTAGATCTCGAAGACCTTCTCCATGGGACTCTCCAATCGTTGCTTGAGATCGCTGAGCTCAGCGGCCCAGGGTTCGGCGAACTTGCTCACCCAGCGGTCGTGCACGAGCCGGATGGGAACGGGATTGAGGAAGTGGAGCTTTTCCCGGCCGCGGCGTTTGGTGACCACGAGGCCGGCTTCTTCGAGGACGTTGAGGTGCTTCATCACGCCGAAACGCGAGATGGGAAAGCGGGCCTCGAGCGCGCTCAGGGTCTGGCCGTCTTCCCGGAACAGCTCGTCGAGCAGGCTCCGCCGGGTGGGATCGGCCAGGGCTTTGAACACGTCGTCCACGCCTTCAGAATAGGTGACCAAATAGTCACCTGTCAAGACTCGCCTCGAGCAGGGCAAGGTCGCGCTGCGCGTAGCGGTTGTGCCAGAACTCTTCCTCGAGGACCGTGTAGACGCATTCCTGCAACGGGTTCGTACCGTTCTCGAGCACATCGATCGGTCGCGTCAGCTCCGTTGTCGCAACCGATGCGAGAAAGTCGCGAAAGCGCGTGGCCCGATCCGCGCGCACGGCCAGCGCGTCCGCAACCGATGGCGTCAGGTCGTAGTCGAGACCGGGCCAGGGAAAGTCGACGGAGCCGCGATTCGGCAAGCCGATCGGGTCGAAGGTTCCGCCGAGGATCGGAGCCGTGAACCACTTGTCCATCGCGAACACCAGATGACGCAGCGTCTCGACGAAGGAGAACTCGCCGTTGACCGACTCGGACAGCGTTGCCTCGGGGAGCGCGTGTGCTTTCGAGATCGTCCGTGCCCACTCGTGTTCGAGCGCCGCCCATGCCGCCGCGCATGTCGTTCGGGCTCGCAGGCCGGAGATCGGCGCCCCAGAAGACGGCGCCGGCCAGGTCGCCTTCGAACTCCTCCGGCATACGTTCCCCGAGTCTCTGGGAGTCTGCAGGGCCCGCGCTCGCGGCCGCAGTCCTCCGCAGCTTCGAAGCATCTCGACGCGCGCCCGGCAGGATTCGAACCTGCGACCCACGGCTTAGAAGGCCGTCGCTCTATCCAACTGAGCTACGGGCGCGAGAGCCGGAGAATATCGGCCTATCGGCGGATGTGACCTGAGGCACGTCCGGGCGAGCACCTACAGCCCCCGTGACGGGGGACCGATGGGGAAGTTGTGTCAACTTCGCTCGACGGCTCGGTCGCGGCGCCCGTAGTGACTGCGCCGCGCCCCGCTGAGTACCTGGGCTCGGCGCTGGCCGGCCAGGTGGACGAGATCTCGCAACGCGTGCTGCTGATGTGGCGGGAGCGGTCCCCGATGGCGGCGTCGGCCGCGACTCCTCGCGTCGAAGAGGACATCGTTTCGAACACGTCGATGTCGACCCGCTCGCTGGCCGAATACCTGTTGCACGGGGAGGCGCCGAGCCGCGAACAATCGCGTGCCATCGCCGCGACCGGGAAGGCACCGCTGCGCGACACGATCCCGCTGGCGGAACTGACGAAGCTGTACCTGTACTGGCGGGAGATCATTATCGCGGCACTCATCGAGGAAGCTCGCCGATTTGCGATCGGCGAACGCGACCTCGACTACGCCATCGCGGTAGTGCGCGGCGCGTCGGATCGCAGCGTCGTGCAGATGACCAAGCAGTTCGACGCGGAGCGCACCCGGCTGCAGGACGAGTTGTCGACGGAGCAGGCCCGGCTGTCGCACCTCGCGTACCACGACGCGCTGACGGGTCTCCCGAACCGGCGCCTGTTCTTCGATCGCCTCTCGCACACGTTGGAGCTTCGTCGCCGTCAGCACAGCGGTGTCGGTCTCCTGTTCGTCGACGTCGACGCGTTCAAGGTCATCAACGACAAGCACGGCCATCGGGTCGGCGATCAGGTCCTCATCGCGACCGCGCAGAGTCTCGTCGCCGCAGCGCGCGCGAGCGACACCGTCGCCCGTTTCGGCGGCGACGAGTTCGTCATTCTCTGCGAGAACCATGATCTCGACGCGCAGAACCTCGTCGCACTCGCGCAACGGATCGGCGCGCTTCTGGACACCGGCGTCTCGACCGACAAGACGAACGTCGCCGTCGCGGTGAGCATCGGAATCACGACGGCGACGGCCGACGAAGACGCCGACGAGCTCATCCGCCGCGCCGACGGCGCGATGTACGTGGCGAAACAACGCGGGCCCGGCAACCTGCACATATGGCCCGTCACCCGGGGTGGGTGATGTGACCGGCCGCGGGAAGAGTGCACTCTGCGACCATGGCCGAGTCGCGCAAACCGAACATCCTCGTCATCTGGGGTGACGACATCGGGATCTCGAACCTGAGCTGTTACAGCAAGGGTTTGATGGGATACCAGACGCCGAACATCGATCGCCTCGCGGCCGAGGGCATGCTGTTCACCGACAGTTACGGCGAGCAGAGCTGCACTGCGGGACGTTCGTCGTTCATCACCGGACAGAGCGTGTATCGCACCGGCATGAGCAAGGTCGGAATACCCGGGGCGCCGATCGGCCTGGAGGCCAAGGATCCGACGATCGCCGAACTGTTGAAACCGCTCGGGTATGCGACCGGTCAGTTCGGCAAGAACCACCTCGGAGACCTCAACCGGTTTCTCCCGACGGTGCACGGGTTCGACGAGTTCTTCGGAAACCTCTACCACTTGAACGCGGAAGAGGAGCCCGAGCTGCCGGACTATCCGAAGCAGGAAGAGTTCCCGCGCCTGTACGAGCTTGCCCATCCGCGCGGAGTCATCCACTCGTGGGCCACCGACACCGATGACCCGACCGAGGACGGCCGTTACGGACCGCGCGGAAAGCAACGCGTCGAAGACACGGGTTCGCTCACCAAGAAGCGCATGGAGACGATCGACGACGAGACGGCCGCGGCCACGATCGACTTCATGCGCCGCCAACACGCGGCGGACACGCCGTTCTTCCTGTGGATGAATTTCACGCACATGCACCTGCGGACCCACACCAAGCCCGAGAGCATCGGCCAAGCGGGGCGTTGGCAGTCGCCGTATCACGACACGATGATCGACCACGACAAGAACGTCGGTCAGTTGCTCGACGCGCTCGACGAGCTCGGCATCGCCGACGACACGATCGTCATCTACAGCACTGACAACGGTCCGCACACGAACACGTGGCCCGACGGTGCAACCACACCGTTCCGCAGTGAGAAGGACACCAACTGGGAGGGCGCGTTCCGCGTGCCCGAGATGATCCGCTGGCCCGGCAAGATCCCGGCGGGTGTGGTCTCGAACGAGATCATCCAACACCACGACTGGCTGCCGACCTTCCTCGCCGCCGCGGGTGAGCCCGACATCGTCGAGAAGCTGAAAAAGAAAAAGGGCTACCAGGTCGGCGACAAGACGTTCCGGGTGCACATCGACGGTTACAACCTGCTGCCGTATCTCACCGGTGAAGTCGACAAGAGCCCGCGGCAGGGAATGATCTATTTCTCCGACGACTGCGACGTGCTCGGCATCCGGTTCGACAACTGGAAAGTCGTGTTCATGGAGCAACGCAAGCAGGGGACGATGGGCATCTGGGCCGAACCGTTCACCGCGCTGCGGGTGCCGAAACTGTTCAACCTGCGGACAGACCCGTACGAGCACGCCGACGTGACGTCGAACACCTATTACGACTGGCTGCTCAATCACGACTTCCTCATCTTCTACGGAACGGCAATAACCACCGCGTTCCTCGAGACGTTCAAGGAGTTCCCACCCGCGCAGGCGTCGGCGAGCTTCACCATCGACCAGGCGGTCGCCAAACTCCATGCCGCGCTCGCGGGAGGATCGAGCGCGCGCCGGGCGGCGCACCGCCGATGAACGACGCGGTATGGATCCCGGGCGGCACGTTCGCCATGGGATCCGACCGCCACTATCCGGAAGAGAGACCCGTCCGCCGAGTCGCGGTCGACGGGTTCTGGATTGACCAAGCGCCGGTGACCAACGCCACGTTCGCGGAGTTCGTCGACGCGACCGGATACGTCACGCTCGCGCAGCGCGCGCCCGACCCCGCGCTCTATCCCGACGCGCCGCCGGAGAATCTCGTGCCCGGCTCGCTCGTGTTCACCGGTACGCCGGGGCCGGTCGATCTTCGTCATATTCAACAATGGTGGACGTGGATGCCCGGCGCCGATTGGCGGCATCCGGAAGGCCCGGCGAGCGGCATCGACGGGCGCGGCGATCACCCGGTCGTACACGTCGCGGACGACGACGCGGTTGCGTTCGCGCAGTGGGCGGGGCGGAGGCTGCCGACCGAAGCCCAGTGGGAGTTCGCGGCGCGCGGCGGTCTCGACGGGATGGACTTCACGTGGGGTGACGACCACGATCCCGAAGCCCGGCCGATGGCGAACATCTGGCACGGCGAGTTTCCGTGGCACAACACGCTCGCCGACGGCTTCGCGTGCACGTCGCCGGTCGGTTCGTTCCCCGCCAACGGCTACGGGCTCTACGACATGGCCGGCAACGTCTGGGAATGGACGAGCGACTGGTATGTCGCGCGGCGCGAGGCAAGCACCGACGCGTGTTGCGTGCCCCAGAACCCGATCGGCGGGACGCGACAGGACAGCCACGATCCCGGACAACCGCAGTTCCCGATTCCTCGGAAGGTGATCAAGGGCGGTTCGCATCTCTGCGCCGACAGCTACTGCATGCGCTACCGACCCGCCGCCCGCCGACCGCAGATGGTCGACACCGGCATGAGTCACCTCGGCTTTCGCTGCGTTCGGGTCACGTAGACGCGTTCAGGACTGCAGTACCTCTTTGAGCTCGTCGCGATCGGAGACGCCGAGCTTGATGAAGGCCTCCGCGAGATGACCCTCGGCTGTTCGGACCGAGATCGAGAGTTCGCTGGCAATATCGCGGTTGCTGAGACCCTCCGCCGCGAACTCCGCGACCTCACGCTCCCGCTTCGTGAGCGGCGTGACTCCGTTCTGCGTCGCGAACGCCGGCGTCCGCGCGCCTCCGCACTGTGCTGCGTAGCGATCGGCGGCACGGCGCGCGGCGTTGGATTTCGATCGGAGACCGGCCGAACTGAACCGCGCCACGGCGATGAACGCGGCGTCGACGGCTTCGAGTGCCATACCGAGCTCGTCGAGCGCGCGAGCCGCCGATTCGCACCCGCTCGGGTCGTCGGCGCTGACGGCACGCGCGAGCTGCGTGCGCGCCGCGGCGAGCGGGCCGTCGACGACATCGGCGAGCTCGAGGAGTCGCGTCGGCGCGTGCCGATGATCACCCAGGCGCAAGAGATCACTGTGGAGATGAGCTTCGAGTCCGAACTCCTCGCGCGCCGCGCACGTGGCGGCGGCTTCGCGCAGCCGCTGCTCGGCCGCCGAGCTGCGTCCGGCGCACGCGTCGATCCAACCGAGCGCCCGTTGGCGGTCGCTCTCGTAGCGCTGCAGATGTCGCTGCGCGGTTGACTCCGACTCCGCGCCGACTCGCTGTGCATCGGCGCGTCGGCCGAGCAACGCGTAGGCCTCACCCAACAACGCCAGCGCCCATGCGTGTCCGCCGAGGTGATCGGCGCCGCTCAGGCCCGCGGCGGCGGTGGTGAGAAATGCGATCGCCGGCCCCGGGCGACCGCGTGCGAGCGCGATTCGTCCTTGGGCGAGGTCGAGATAGCCCGTTCGGAACACGACACCGGACGCTGCACTAGGGAGTGCCGACACGAGTTCGATGAGCGCGTCGCACTCGTCGAGCGATCCGTTGCTGAGCAGCGCGAACACATGTGCAGAGAGAATGCCGGCGGTCGCGATCCCGGGGAAGGCGCCCGGGCGTTGCATGATCTCCGTCTCGGCTCGTTGTACGAGCGCGAGTGATGTCGTCGTTCGTCCGCTGACTGTGAGCGCAGGAGCAACGGCCCCGACGGCGAGAATCAGAATCTCGGCGTCGAGCGCGGCATCGACGAGCTCGAGTCCGGAGGCAACGGCGAGGGCGGTCTGCCCCGCGGCGGCGAAGGCGCCGACCCGCACGGTGTCGAGTGCCTGGCCGCCGCGCTCGGTACTCGTGCGCAGCCGTGATTCTTCGATGGCGGCGAGTACGGAATCGAGGCCTGCGCTTCCGCCGAGCGCGCGGGCTCGGGCCATTGCGATGCGATATTGCGTTGCATCGTCGCGGCATTCCCGGGCGAGGCGCGCCAGCACCGCCTCGGCTTCCGCGGTACGGCCCTGGAGCACCAATCCTTCGGCGAGTGCCAGCTCTGTCGCGATGCTCGGGCGTTGCCGAAGCGCGGCGCGGGCGAGCCGCTCAGCTCGGCGTCCGTCGGCGGTCGCCGACGCGTGAGCCGCCGCCCGTTCGAGCGCCGTCGCGTCGGGGGCGGTGCCACTCTGCAGCTGCCAGTACGTGACTCGCGTCTGTTCGCGCGGAGGGCAGTCGTCGCCGAAGATGCCGGCCAAGTCCTGCCAGAGTCTGCGCTTCTCGAGCTCTCCGAGGCCCGCGCGCAACCTCGCCGTAGATCGGGTGCCCGAGGCTGAGTTCTACGATCTCGTGCGAGAGGTCCGACCGCAGCAGACCGCGCTGTTCCATCGAACGCAGGTCGGCGCTCGGTATCAGGCGTGACAATCCGTCGGCTGGAACGGGCTCGCCGAGCGCGACCATCGCGAGCGCAGTGCGTTCGTCGTCGGTAAGGCCCTGCAGGCGGTGGGCAACGAGGTCGGCGAGCCGACCGGCCACCGGTGACGACGGGATGGTCCAGCGCCATTGACCGTCGATGTTGCGCAAACTCCCGGACGCCGACGCGTCCGCAACGAGCTCACGCAGATACAACACATTCCCGCGCGTAGCCGACCAGAGGCGCTGAGCGGTGGTCGGGTCGAGCGGGCCGAGTGCCGATTCCAAGAGTGCGAGCGTCTCTCCGAACGACAGCGGTTGGAGCTCGATGCGCTGTACGAGATGGTCCTTCCACAGCGAGACGATCGCGTCCGAGGCCGGCTCGCCCGTGCGGATTGTGGCCAGCAGCCGTATCGATCGATGTGTGCACAGCTGGTGCAGGAGCGTGGCGGTCGTGTCGTCGAGCCATTGCGCGTCGTCGACGACGAGCACGCGCGGATCGGAACCCACCGGGCCGCCGAACGCGTCGGCGAGCTGCGCCAACCAACGCGGCGCGTCGACATCGTCGGGCGCGCGGGGATTCGTCCGGGGAGCGTTGGTCGCAGAGATGTGGTGCGCGACCGCGCCGAGAGGAATAGCCGAAGCCGATTGCGTCGCGCGGACCCATACCGGTTCGCCGCCGACGACCGCGGCGACCTCGGCCGCGAGTCGGCTCTTCCCGACCCCGGCGCCGCCCACGATGAGAACGCCGGAGCCCGTATTCGCAAGCAGTAGCTCGAGCAGATATTCGAGCTCTTGCTTGCGACCCACCAAAGGCCATTCACCGAGGCCGGCGCCCGTACCCAGCACGTTGCCGACGATAGCAACGCCTCTGAAAACAGGTAGTGACTACGCGGGTGGAGATTTGTCCATCTCGTTACGTTCACGAACGTGTACCCACGAGAGATCACTGATCAGCTCGACCGAACGCACGCACTCGTGTTGCGTCTCGATCAGATCGGCGCCGACGACAACCTGATCGCGGATTGTGTCGGCATCGAAGCTGAGGCCGTTCGGCCGCTCGTGCAGATCGCCGCGCGCAAGGCCGCCGACATCGCCGACACAGGGAGAGAATCGTGATCCGGAACGTTCCGCGTTTGGTCCCGGCCGGCAAGGGTGCAGCCGCCGTCGTGGCACTTTGCCTCACCGTCGCCGCGTTTCCGGCCGCGAGAGCAGGCGCGGCTGCGCCCGCCGATCCAAACGCGTCGGCTGCCGCGCTTCCTACGGCATCCTCCAAGTCGGTAACGATTCCGGCCGCGGATTTCAGTCGCGCGATGTGGGTCGCGGCGTCGGAGTCGTCGACCGATTCCACGTCACTCTTACAGCAAGGTTTCTGGGAGCGAGCCCTGACCAATCTGTACGCGCAGTCGCCGACCTTCAGCAGTTCACAAGCAATCTCACAGATTGAATCGCTGCGGACCCACGTCGGCACGGCTTTGACCGCGGCGGGCGACGTGCTCGCACAGCAGCCGGCCGAGTTCCTACAGGCGGTGTCGAGCGCGATCGCGGCTGTGGATCCGGTCGGCATCGTCAGGCAGGCCGTGCTCGACGCCGACCAGTACTTCACCGGCGCGCCCGCCGCGAGCGACGGCGCCGGGCAGTCGCAGGTCTCCGCGAGCGAGGACGCGACTCTCGCCGCGCCGGCAACTGATCCGGTTACGTCGTCTCTCACGACCGCCTGGACCACCTGCAATGCGGGCGACAAGAACTTCTGCTCCGCGCAGGACAGTGTCTTCGCCGATCAGGCCCCGCCGGTGAAAGAGGACGGCTGGACGATCATCGCCGACGATCCGGATCTCACGTTGTGGATGGGCCCGGTCATCCACAACAACCCGGACGGCTCGGCCACGACGAGTACGCAAGGCCTGGAAACCGCCAACGAGAACATGGTTTCGCTGACGGACCAGTTCGTGGCTCCGATCGTCACGCATCTCAACACCATCTGGGGCATTCAGGACCTCGACCTCTCGGCGACCGGCAGCGCGGCCGCCGCGACCGACCGCCAGAACGCGCAGAGCGTTGCGGGCGTCGACCTCAAGGCGCTCAAGGGCGACCTCGACGACGCGAAGACCGCGGTTCAGGGCCTCGCGCAACTCGCGGGCATCTTCGATAAGACCGCGGCGAAAGACATCACCGCCATCGGCACATCCGCGATCCAATTCGCGGATGCGATCGGAAAGCTCGAGGCCGCGTCGGCTGCAGTCGGCGGTTTTGCGACCATCGCCGGGGGCTTGGCCGCGGCGGCTGCGACCGGCAACATGATCAGCGCGGTCATGGGTCTGGTTTCGTTGTTCGGCCCGTCGAGCCCTACTCCCGACCAGCTCATCATGCAGGCGATCGGGCAGCTGCAAGATCAGATGAAGAGCTTCCAGAGAGATGTCGACGCACGGTTCGATCAGGTCGACAAGGAACTGAACGTCATCTACACGTCGGTGATGACCGAGCTGAGCAAGATCGAGGTCGCGCTCGGCCAGATCTCCGATCAGGCTTCCGACGTACAGGCCACGCTCGAACAGCTGCAAGACCAACTGATCTCGCTCGAAGCGACGCTCTACAACGAGATCCGATCCGGGTTCGAGAACCAGAAGTTCCAGGACCTCAACACGGCGTTCCTCTACAAGGGTCAAACCGGGCACGAACTGCCGCAGGACAATCCGCCGAACGGGAGCTTCGACGGATACGACAGTGAGTTCTATACGTGGGCGACGCACGACGACTCCCAACCCGACGCGCTCCCGACTCCCGCGTATTCGGGTCCCGCGACTGTTCTTGCCGACCTGAGCCCGTTCTCGCTGGACGAGAACGTTCAATACCTGAACCAGTTCCCTCAGAGTCTCGGGCTGCCCGCCGTGATGACCGGGATCGTGCCAAATCCGCAGGACTGGTATTCCGGGGCAAAGGCGTTCCTGCAACTCGCGCTCGAGTATCCGAACGACGCGCAACACAATCAGGAGCTCGCGGCGGAGATCCAGGCCGTGATGGCCGACGGTCAGACGTATCAGAGCTTCGAACACGCGATCACGGCGGGCACGCTCGAGACTTCGGGCTTCATCGCGCCGAACACCGGCGCCCACGGCGCGCTGCTCACGCCGTTGTTCCGCGGTCTGCTGCGGCAGTACCAGACCGACTGGACTCAGCTCGCGACCGACGTCAAAGCAGACGAGACGGCGTGGGGCACGTCGACTGACGCGAACGTCAACGGTTACGCGCTCAATCCCTTCGGCGGCGTCGACCAGAGCGTGACCGTGCAGAACGACGGTGTCGTCCCCGATTGCGGCAGCACCGCGCCGGCTCGTGCGCTCGACAAGGCCACGGCCAACCCGTTCGTTCCGGACCGTCTCGAGATCGCCAACCGCACCGGTCGCGGCGCGCTCACGTACTGCACGACCGAAAGTTGGGGCAGCTTCGATCATGACGAAGCCTTCTCGCCGAATCCGGCGACCATTCCCGCGATCATCGACAACGAGTACTTCCATTTGAACGTCACGCTGCACGTGCGGTGGTCGAACACCGCGAACGACGTTCGGACCTGGACGTTCTCGCCCGTAGTGATCGGGTGCTTCACCGATCCCGACGGCGGGCCCTTCTGCCCGCAGAGCCCCAAGACCCCGACGATCAGTGCGTCGCAGGCGGTTACCACCGGTTGGACCGGCTCCGACATCTGGGGACGAGCGAACGCGATCACGCCGATCAAGAGCTTTACCGGCGCAACGATGGTGCAGGACCCGACCGCGATGGCCGAGGTCGCGACCGACGCGGGCTACTACCTCGTCACGGTCGAGCAGGCGATGGACACCTACATCGGGCACCTGATGCAGACCAACGCGACGTTGCTCACCGACGAGAAGACACTCGACGGGATGAAGGCCGCGATCGTCGACTACATCTCACTCGGCATGCCCCAGGCGCTGCAGAACGACGAGCTCCTCTCCGGCATGCTCTTGGGCGCGCAGTCGATTCCCGACGAGAACGCAACCAGCCGACTCGGCACACCGAGCGATACACACCGAGTCTCGAACGTGTTCCTCACGCAGACTCTGTCGGGCAACAGTCCGCTGGGCACGAACGACGTGCTGTCGACCATGACGACACAAGAGGGCACGCGTCTCGGCACTCTGGGCGGCAGCCTGCAGGTGTATCTCCAGGCGATACGCGTGGGAGAGTCGGAAGGGTCGGAGATGGTCGGCGCAACGCTCGACCGGCTGGCGGTGTTGAGTGCGGAGCTCGCCACCACGGGTTCGGTGATCAGCGCACCGACCGGAACCGAGAGTTACGGCGCGGTCCCACTCGGGACGACCAAGACTGTCGCGCTGCATCTCTCCAACCCTGGGCTCGGTGCGCTTTCAGTTTCGAAGATCGCGGTCAGCGGCGGGGGATACAGCCTGACGTCGAGCAACTGCCCGAAGCAGCTCGGCGCGGGGGCATCGTGCACGCTCAATGTCATGTACAAGCCGACATCGTCGACGGCCACGACGGGTCAGCTTTCGGTGTCGTCGAACTCGGCTGCGTCGCCCAACGTCGTGCACCTCAGCGGAACGCCGACGGTGGGCACGGCCGCGGCGACCGGGTCGGGCTACTGGATGGTCGACGGCACGGGCGACGTGTTCGCGTTCGGGAGCGCGCACAACTACGGGGGCGGCGTTCCGGGAACCGTGGCGATGACCGAACGGAGTGACGGCCTCGGCTACTGGATCGTGGATGCGAGCGGTGGCGTGCACGCGTTCGGGAAGGCGGTCAATTTCGGTCAGCATCCGGCGCTGCGGGCGGGTGAACGCGTCTCGTCCATCTCGGCCACTCCGACCGGCGCCGGTTACTGGCTGTTCACGAACAAAGGCGCCGCGTTTGCATACGGCGACGCGCACTTCTACGGCGACATGCGCAATGTGACGCTGTCGAGTCCGGTCGTGGCGTCGGCATCGACGGCCACCGGACACGGCTACTTCATGGTCGGTTCCGACGGCGGCATCTTCACGTTCGGCGATGCCCACTTCCACGGCTCGACCGGCAATGTGCATCTCAACAAGCCGATCATCGGCATCGCACCGACCCCGAACAACTCCGGTTACTGGCTCGTCGCGTCCGACGGTGGGGTCTTCGCGTTCAACGCGCCGTTCCGGGGATCGGAAGGAGGCGCTGTGCTCAATCGTCCCGTTGTCGGGCTGGTCGCCTACGGCAACGGATACCTGATGGTTGCCTCGGACGGCGGGGTCTTCGACTTCTCCGACAAGCCGTTCGTCGGGAGCCTCAGCAATAGTCCACCACCGAGTCCGATCATCGCGATCGCACCGCTTTAGCCCGTGCGCGCGCGAGTGAAAGAGGAACCGACGATGCTCCGAAGTCGGCCGTCACGAAGCTGGCGCGGGCGCGCGATCGCGATCGTCGTCGCGTTGATCGTGGTCACGGGCTGCGGCGCGCACTCGACCAATGACAACGGCGGCGGTACGAGCGATTCGCAGGAGTCGTCGGTGCCCGCGTCGGCGTCCGTTCCGGTGACGGTGGCCGTGCGGACGACAACGCCGACGACCGCGACGGCTGCGACGACGCCCTCGACGGCGTGCCCGCCCGGCGAGAGTACGCAGATCGACTTCTCCGTCACCCCGCCGCGGGTCGTTGGGTGTGGGCCCGCGCTGCCCCCGCCGCCGTCGACGATCGCGCCGGCCCCGTCGTCGGGCGTGCAGGCGCCGGTGGGGACGCACGACTTCGGCGGCGACCAGTTCCAGACGGGAAAGCACGACGGCTACATCCCCTGAGCGAGGTGTCGGGCGCGCGTGCGTCGTACGCGTCGAGTCGCCTGTGAGCGCGCCGAACATACGGTCCGCTCATCCGCAAATGTTCGGTGCCGGCAACACCGACATACGGAGCGAGCGCGCCCAATCTGCCCAGGGGCGTCCCTGAGAATTCCGACTCCCTGCGCGACTCTGACGGTGCTGTAGGGAACGCTCGGGAGGCGTTAGTTCGTGTTGAAATCTCTAGCGGCGCGCGCCGGGGCGGCGCTCGCCGTGTGCGTGTTCGCGTGCGGAAGTGTTGTCGCGTTGAATGCATCGACGGCGGGCGCGGAGACCGCAGTCAAACGGCTGCCGGTGATTCGGTTGCGGGACTCCGTCGCGGGCAAGGCCTTTACGCCGACGCGGAAAGGCGAATGGCGCTTCGGCACCGACGGCGGCGTATTCGCGTACGGCGAAGCCGGGTTCTTCGGGTCGAGCGGCGGCAAGCACCTGAATGCCGCAGTGACCGCGATCGCGGCCACGCCCACCGGGCGCGGCTACTGGTTGGCGGGCGAAGACGGTGGCGTGTTCGCGTACGGCGACGCCCGCTTCTACGGTGCGACCACCGGTAAGCACCTCCGCGCCGCGGTGGCGGGTATTGCCGCGACGCCGACCGGGCGCGGCTATTGGCTCGTCGGGGCGGACGGTGGTGTGTTCGCGTACGGCGACGCTGCGCTTCTACGGTTCCGGCGTCGGAATCCATTTCAACGCGCCGGTCGCGGGCATCGTCGCGACGCCGACCGGACGCGGCTATTGGCTCGTGGGCGCGGACGGTGGTGTGTTCGCGTACGGCGATGCACGTGCGTACGAGGCGCCGGTCCGGCCCGTTCCGGTCGAAGCGCCGGCCAATCCGGTCGTGACCGCGTATCGTCATGACGCGCTGGGCTACGACGTCTCGTGGCCGCAGTGTGGTCGTCCGCTTCCCGCCGGACCCCGTGAAGTCGCGGTGGTGGGTGTGAACAACGGCCACATGTACAGCCGCAATCCCTGCCTCGGTGAACAGGCGGCCTGGGCGGGGAAGTCGTTGTCGCTCTACGTCAACGTCGACGGGCTGCCCAACGATGCGACGAGTGGATTGACCGGACCCGCGGGCGCGTGCGTCGCGACCGACATTCGTTGCCGGTCGTACAACTACGGGCGTAACTCCGTCGGCTACGACGAGGCCTACGTAAAGCAGTACGGGTTGAGCTCGCCGATCTGGTGGCTCGACGTCGAGATGGAGCCGATCTGGCGCGCGACCGACGTCGCCTCGAATGCCGATGTCATCCGCGGCGTCATCGACGGCCTGCGCGCGCAGGGACAAGCGGTCGGCATCTATTCGACGAACTATCAGTGGGGTGTGATCGCGGGCGGCTATCAGCCGCGCACGCCGACGTGGGTCGCGGGCGCGTCGACGCTCGCCGAAGCGCAGGCGTATTGCTCTCCGAGTCACGCGTTCGGCGGCGGTCTGACCTGGCTCAGTCAGTGGACCACGGACTACGACCACGACTACGTGTGCCCGGTCGGCGCGCCGAAATCCCTCACGCACTAGCGCGGGACTGGTTGCGTCGAAGTGATCAGTCGTCGGTCGTAGAAGGCCGAGCCGCCATGAGGTTGGCGGTGAGCAGATAGTCGGGCGAGGTCATCTCGATCTGCGATGTCGCGCGATCGCGGATCTTCTCCTGTTGCAGCTCGCTCGGCGCAGTGATCCAGAACGTGTCGTTCAGGATCCCCTCCAAGCAGATGTCGGCGACCTCCGAGAGCGGCGCGAACTCGACCGGCATACCCGCGGCTTCCATGCGCGCGAGATACATGCCGAGCGCGTCGCGGCCTTCTTTCGGCGGTGCGCCCGGGCGGTCGTAGCGCGACGGGCGGTTCGCCCCCGGACGCCAGATGCCGGTGTTGAGCATCCCCGGCGAACGCGTCGACGGGTAGAGGAGCGACGCGCTCACCTTGGCGCCGACTTCGCGCAGTTGACCCCAGAGACATTCCGTGATCGTCGTGACCGCGGCCTTCGTGGTTGCGTACACCGCGCTGTTGATCAGCGGAGTGAAGCCGCCGTTCCCCGACGTCGTGTTCACGACGTGACCTTCGACGTCTTGTTCCAACAGCACCGGCACGAACGCGTTGATGCCGTTCACGACACCCATCACGTTCACGTCGAGCGACCAACGCCAGTCGTTGACGTGGTGCTCCCAGATCTGGCCCTCGGACCCCGAGCCGATGCCGGCGTTGTTGCACACGACGTGGACCGCACCGAAGGCCGACAGTGTCGCGTCGCGCAGCGCCTCGACCGACTCCAACGAGGTGACGTCGGTGACGACACCGACGACATCGCGCCCTTCGGCCCGCAACTCGCTCGTCGTGCGTTCGACGAGCTCGGGCACGACGTCGGCGATGACCGCCTTCATGCCTTCCGCGGTGAAGCGCTCGACCAGCGCCCGGCCGATGCCCTGTCCGCCGCCGGTGACGACAGCGACCTTGCCCTTCACGTCCTTCACGATTGCTCCTCTGGGACGCCGGTGGGCCGCCTCGGACGGGATTCGACCGACGGGTAGCCTTCGCGGATTCGGTCGGCCGGTGCGGCCGAAATGCTACGGACCGCGAGGCGAATTGAGCAAAGTTGTGGACGCCGACGCGGAGCCGGTGTCAGCACGGAATGCAGTGAAGTTCCGGTACGAGCCGGCGCTCGACGGACTGCGCGCGCTGGCGGTACTCGCGATCATCGCCTACCACTTCAACTACGGCTGGGCGCGCGGCGCGTACCTCTCGGTCGACCTGTTCTTCATCTTGTCGGGGTTCCTGATCACGACGCTGCTGATCATGGAATGGCGGCGGAGCAGCACGATTCACCTGCGTGCCTTCTGGGGTCGGCGGGCGCGCCGGCTACTACCCGCGTTGCTCGTGCTGCTGGTGTTCGTCGCGGTCTTCACGCGGTTCGTCGCCGAGCCGTGGAACCGCGCCACCATCCGCGGCGACGGCATCGCCAGCCTCTTCTACGTCGCGAACTGGCGGTTCATCGTCGACAAGCAGGGGTACTTCGAGCTGTTCTCGGCCGCGTCACCACTCCGTCACATGTGGACGCTGGCCATCGAAGAACAGTTCTATCTGGTCTGGCCGCTGGTGGTGTTCGCGGTTCTGCGCGTCGAGCCGCGGCTCGCTGCGCGGCTCGCGGCCGTGTGTGGAGCGGGGGTCGTGCTGTCGGTGGCCGTGATGGCGATCAGCTACGGGCCCGGCGACCCTCTGCGCGCGTACTACGGCACCGACGCGCGTGCGCACACGATCCTCATCGGCGCACTCCTCGCGATCCTGCTCACCACGTGGACCCCGAGTGCGGTCGCGAAACGGCGCATGCAAGTCGTCGGCATCGCCGCGTTCATCGTGATGATGTACGCGTGGCACGTTGCGACTGGAACGAGCTCGCGCGTACTACCACGGAGGTTCCGTCCTCTACGCCGTCCTCGCCTGTGTCGCAATCGCGGGCGCGATGCAGCCCGGTCTGCTGCGCCGGGCGTTGGGATTCGGACCCTTGGCGTGGATCGGGCGGCTGTCGTACGGCATCTACCTGTTCCACTGGCCGCTGATCGTGTGGCTCGTACCCTCGCGTGCACCTAACCGGGATGCCGTTGAACGCGCTCCGGCTCGCGCTCACGTTCCTCGCGGCGACGCTCTCGTTCTATTTGATCGAGCTCCCGATCCGCGAGCGCCGCCGGCCGACGCTGCTCTGGTGGCGCGGGGCGGCCGTCGAACGGCAACCGCATGCGCCGCGTCGCGATCTCATGCGCGGCCTGGCGCTGCCTGCGGTCGGGCTCACGTTCCTGATCGTCCTGGCGTCGAGCACCGGTGCAACCGCGGCCCCCAGCTACCTGAGCGGGTCACAGACGCCGACGTTCTCCAATCCCGGCGGTCCTGTTCCCGGCTCGCCCGGGCGGCCCGGCGCGACGGCGACGTCGCCGGTGACGTTCGCGGTGCCCAAGATCAATTTCATCTGGGCGTTCGGCGACCCACTCTTCTGCGGCGCACCCCGCCCGGACGAGACGAACGGAGCGGTGTCCGAAGCGCGCAAGCTCGGCGCGCCACCGCTCGCGAAAACCGCGACCGGGCTGCGCGTTCTCGTACTCGGCGACTCCACCGCGTGCAGCTTGTTCCCGGGCATGAAGGCGGTCGGTGATCAGGTCGGCGCGTCGGTCGCGCAAGCCGCGGTATTCGGATGCGGGATGGCGAGCGGACAGATCACCACGACGCGCGGCGAACAGATAACCCCGCACTCCGAACGCTGTCCGGCGATGGTCGAGGCCGCGCAGGTTCCGGCGGTGAGTGAGATGCGCCCTGACGTGGTGGTCTGGATGAGCCTGTGGGAGAAGTCCGACATCATCGCCAACGGTCAGACACTGGTCTCCGGCAGTGCGCCGTGGAAGGCGGAGATGCTGCGCCGGATGAACGCCGAGCTCGCGCGGGTCACCGCGTTCGGCGCCAAGGTGATGCTGGTCACGATCGCCGCGCCCGCGCCGAACGACGCGCGAGGGGACCAGCACCGTAAGCAGCGCGGTCGACGACGCGGGGTACGCGCGCCTCGACACGATCGACCGAGTCTTCGCGCAGCAACATCCCGGCGTGATCACGCTCGTCGACCTCGCGCACCAGCTCTGCCCGAACGGGCCGCCGTGTCCGGAGACGATCGACGGCATTCGGATGCGCCCCGACGGCCGCCACTTCACGCCGACCGCGGCCGCGGTTCAGGCGCGGTGGCTCATGCCCCAGATCGTCGCTACGGCCCGCGCCGAGCGGTAGCGAGAACTAGCGGACGGTCGACAGAAACGAGACGACCGCGTCGTTGAAGAGGTCGTTGCGGTCACCGGCGACCATGTGTCCCGCGCCCGCAACATCGACCAACTGCGCGTGCGGTACGAGCTCGAGCAGCTCTTGCGCGCCGGCTTCGCTGAGCAGATCGCTGACGCGACCGCGCACGAGCAACGTCGGCACCGTGATCGCCCGCGCCGCGGCTTGCAGACGGGTGGGGTCGGTGAGCGAGACGCGCGTCTCGTCGGTACTGCCGAGCCGGCCGCCGATGAAGCGCGGGTCCCAGTGCCAGTACCAACGGCCGTCGCGCTGGCGCAGGTTCTTCTCGAGGCCGCTGAGATTCGTGGGCCGCGGGCGGTGCGGGTTGTAGCGCTGGATCGCGTCGGCGACCTCGTCGAGCGACGCGAAACCGTCGTCCATGTGTTCCATCATGAACGAACCGATGCGCTCGCGGCCCTTCTCCTCGGTGGTCGGCGCGACGTCGACGAGCACCAACGCGCGGCCGATCGCTTCGTCGGGATGTTCGCCGATCGCCGCCAACGCCGACAGGCCGCCGAGCGACGCACCGACGAGCGCGGGTGGTTGGTCGAGCGCGCGCGAGATCGCGACGACGTCGCCCGCGAACGCGTCGAGCGTGTAGTCGCCGTCGTCGGCCCAATCGCTGTCGCCGTGACCGCGCAGGTCGACCGCGTACGCGCACCAGCCCTTGTCGGCGAGCGCGCCGAGTGTCGTGCCCCACGAGTGGCGCGTCTGCCCGCCACCGTGCAGGAGGATTGCAGGGGGATCCGCGGGATTACCCGCGACGTCGGCCGCGAGCTTGTTTCCGTCGCGGCCGACGAGTTCGATCACGCGGCGGAGCGTTCCAAGATGTGTACGCCACAGGCCGAACCGAGGCCGATGACATGGGCGAGCCCGACCCGTGCACCTTCGATCTGACGATCGCCGGCCTCGCCGCGCAGGTGATGGCAGATCTCCCACACGTTGGCGATTCCGGTTGCCGCGATCGGGTGACCCTTCGACTCGAGGCCGCCCGACACGTTCACGGGGGTCGAGCCGTCACGCCACGTTGCGCCGGAGCGGAAGTAGTCGGCCGCGCCCCCGGGCTCGCACAGGCCGAGGTTGTCGTAGTGCACGAGCTCGGCCGTCGCGAAGCAGTCGTGCAACTCGACGAGGTCGAGATCATCGGGCCCAACGCCGGCGAGCTCGTACGCCTGCTTCGCCGCATTGCGCGTGAGCGTGTTGACGTTGGGCAGGATCTGGCAGGCCTCTTCCCACGGGTCTGTGGTGAGCACCGACGCCGCGACCTTGACCGCGCGCTTCTGCTGTTCGAGCGACAGCGTCTTGAGCTTCGAGTTGCTCACGACGACCGCCGCCGCGGCACCGTCGCAGTTGGCCGAGCACATCGGCCGCGTGTTCGGGTACGCGATCATGACGTCGTTCATGATCTCGTCGAGCGTGAAGCGCTTCTGGTAACTCGCTAGTGGGTTGAGCGTGGAGTGCGCGTGGTTCTTCTCGGAGATCTTGGCGAACAGCTCGAAGTCGACGCCGCCGTACTTGTGGCCATACTCCATGCCGATCTGCGCGAACACGCCCGGCATCGTCTCGGTGCCGATCCGGCCGTCGACCGGCGCGACCGCGCCGTAACGACCCTTCGGTGTCCACGTGTCGGAGTCCTGGCCGCGCGCGCCGCCGGCCAACAGGCCCGCGCCCGCGAGCTTCTCGACTCCGACGGCGAGCCCCATGTCGCACTCGCCGGCCTTCACGGCCATGATCGCCGTACGCAGCGCGGTCGCGCCCGTCGCGCACGCGTTGGCGACGTTGTAGACGGGGATTCCCGTCTGCCCGACCTGCTTCTGCAGCGACTGGCCGATGCCGCCCGCGCCACCCATGAGGTTGCCGGCCGCGAGGATGCCGATGTCGCGCATCGTGACCCCGCCGTCGGCGAGTGCACCCATGGTTGCCTCGGCCGCGAGGTCGACGGTGTCCTTGTCGGGGTGCTTCCCGAACTTCGTCATGTTGATCCCGAGGATCCAGACGTCTTCAGCGGCCATCGAGTGCTCCTTCCAGCGGTTCGAAACCGAACCCGATTGCTTCGGTGCCCGCGGCGTCGGCGCCGACGGGCTGCGTGGTGAGCCTGACCTTCATGCCCACCTGGACGTGGTCGGCGTCGGGCTCGACGTTGACGAGGTTCGCCCGCACGCTCGTGCCCTCACAGTCGACGAGGGCGGCCACGAACGGGACGGGGATTCCAGGCGCCGCCAGCGACACGATCGTGAAGGCCCGCACTTCACCCGTAGTGGGGATCGAAGCGTCGCGGAACTCGGCCGCGAAGCAGTTGGCGCAGGCGTTGCGGCGATCGAAGTAGCGCGCGCCGCACGCCGTGCATTCGTGGGCGACCAGGTGGGGCTCCGGGCCCAGCGCCAGGTAGTCGACCAATGGGATCTGATCAGGCATGTAACCCCTCCAGGCGGTTCCTGCGCACGGTTTATCAGTTTGCTCCGGGCCTCCAGTCGGCTCCCAACCCGAACCCAACCCGAACCGAACCCGAACTGTCGTGACTTAGGCCCGCTATGCGGGCCCAACTCACGACGGTTCGATTCGGGGGTTGGCAAATTCCACCGTTTCGCGGAGACTGCGGTGGGTATGGGACGACGGTGGGTTCGCGGGCAGAGGCGAGCTGAGGCCGGGTGAGCGCGCGGCGGCGATCGGTGAAGCGCGTCGCCCGTCTGGTGCCACTCGCGATCATTGCCGCCGCCGGGCTCGCCGGCTTCCTGCATGCCAGTCGCGCGCCCGCGGCCGCCGCGACGACGGCGGATACCTCGCCGCCGCTCCCGGCGCCCGCGCCCGACATCGCGGCAGCCCGCCAGGTCTACCTGCGCGATTGCGCAACGTGTCACGGTGCTGACGCGACCGGCACGTCGGTCGCGCCCACCCTCCAAGGTGTCGGTCCGGCTGCGGTCGACTTCTGGGTGTCGACCGGGCGCATGCCGCTCGTCGGGAACTTCCGGCCGCCCAAGTCGCCGCAGGGCCAAGCGCCGCCCGGGCAACTGGTGGCCGATCCCAACGCGCAGATCTCGCGCCGCCCGCCGGTGTACTCGCCGGAGATGATTGCGGCGTTGGTCGACTACGTGGCGACGATCGCGCCCGGCGGTCCGCCCATTCCGAATGTCGATGTCGCCCACGCGAATCTCGCCGCCGGCGGGCAGATCTACCGGCTGCAGTGTGCGGCCTGCCACGCGTGGTCGGGCGTCGGCGGCGCGCTGTACCAGCGCGCCGCGCCCACGTTGCGGCCGGCCACCCCGGTCCAGATTGCGGAGGCGATGCGCACCGGTCCGGGACAGATGCCGGTCTTCGGAGCCGCCGCGGTGCCGCCCGGGCAGCTCAACGACGTCGTCGGCTACGTCCGCTATCTCGCGCACCCGACGAATCGCGGCGGTCAACCACTCTGGTATCTCGGGCCGGTTGCGGAAGGCGCGGTCGCGCTCGTGCTCGGGCTCGGCGCGCTGCTGCTCGCGACCCGTTGGATCGGAACCCGCGGATGAGCGCGCCCGACGTCCCTCGTGTGCCTGCCGTACCCGACACCCGGGAGACGCGAGGCGAACACGCGGGCGAGGTCATCATCAAGCTCGCGTTCACGGTTTCGATCCTCGGCGCGATCGGCCTCGGGATCGTCTACTGGCGCGGTGGGCAACCCCAACTCGAAGGCACGCTGCTTGCGGTCGTTGCCGCGAGCGTCGCGGTCGGCGTTGATCACCTGGTCGCACCGGCTCCTGCCGAACGCGGAGGAGGTCGAGGATCGCCCCGACGCGGCGAGCGAGGTCGCCAACCGTTCCGAGTTCACCGACGATCTGCGGGGCGACGAACATCTGTTGTCGCGGCGGCGCGTGCTGCGTCGCTTCCTCTACACGTCGCTCGTCGCGATCGGCGGCGCGTTCCTCTTCCCGTTGCGCTCACTCGGCCCGCGTCCGAGCGACAGCGCAGCTCGACGCGACCCCGTGGCACAACGGCCTGCGTGTCGTCACCGAAGCGGGCAAGCCCGTACGCGCCGCCGAAGTTCCGACCGACGGTCTCGTCACGATCTTTCCCGACGGCGCGGTCGACTCCGAATCGGGTCAAGCGGTGTTGGTGCGTGTCGATCCGGGCCTCATTCAACCGTTGCCGGGGCGAGAGTCGTGGACGCCCGACGGGCTGGTCGCGTACTCGAAGGTGTGCACGCATGCCGGGTGCCCAGTCGGGCTCTACGAAGCCGCGTCGCACCAACTGCTGTGTCCGTGCCACCAGTCGACGTTCGACGTGCTCGACGGCGCGCGGCCCGTGTTCGGTCCCGCCGCAACGATGTTGCCCCAGCTGCCGCTCGCGATCGACACCAACGGCTTCATCATCGCGACGGGTGATTTCAGTGCGCCGCCCGGGCCTTCGTTCTGGGACCGAAAAGAGTGAACCGGCGCCGCGCCTGCGCGCGTTGGTCGTCGCGTCGATGCCTCGTCGCGGCGGGCTGCGGTCATGGCTCGCCGTCGATCCTGCATGCACACGGATCCGAAGCGGAACGCATCGCCGGGATCTGGTGGCTGATGTTCGGGTTGGGCGCGGCCGTGTACGCGATCGTCGCGTTCTTCATCGTCTGGGCGATCGTGCGCGGCCGCGGTCGGGAGAAGAGCGAAGGCTCGGTCACCGACAACGCGTGGATCGTGTGGGGCGGCGTGGTCGTACCCGTCGTCATTCTCGGCGTGCTCGCGGTCGTAACGGTGCAGGCGACTTCCGAACTGCGCAAGCCCGAGGCGAACGCGCTCCAGGTTCGAAGTCGTCGGCAAGCGCTGGTGGTGGGCGGTCAGCTATCCCGGTACGCAGTACACGACCGCGAACGAGATCCATCTCCCCGCGGGCCGGCCGGTGGAGATCCATCTCGACTCCGACAACGTGATTCACAGCTTCTGGGTGCCGGAGCTCGCGGGCAAGGTGGACATCGATACCCGGCCAGCACAACGTGTTGCGGTTCACGCCGAAGACGCCGGGCACGTACATCGGCGAGTGCGCGGAGTTCTGCGGCGTCGAGCACGCGCGCATGGGTTTCGTCGTCGTGGTGCAGACGGTCACCGACTTCGACCGTTGGCTGGCGCGTGCAGGAGCTGACGCCGTCGGCGCCCGACGGCGAGGCGGCGACCGAGGGTGAAGTCGCGTTCATGACGCAGGCGTGCGCGGGCTGCCACACCATTCGGGGTACGCCCGCGCAGGGAACCGTCGGACCCGACCTCACCGACTTCGGTGCGCGGAGCACGATCGGCGCGCGCACCGTCGAGAACACGCCGCCGAACCTCAGCAAGTGGATCGTCGAACGCGCCGAGCATGAAGCCGGGCGTGTTGATGCCACCGTTGGAGCTGAGCTCGAACGACGTCAAGAACATCGTGACGTATCTCGAGGGTTTGAAGTAGATGGCCGTCATCGAGCGGCCGCCCGACGATCCCGAGCTCGTCGAACAGCTCGAGCACAAATGGCGCGACGCGCCGGGCATCCCGGGCTTCTTCACCACCGTCGATCACAAGCGCATCGGCGTGCGGTACATCTACACGTCGTTCGTCTTCTTCTTCATCGCCGGTCTCGCCGCGCTGGTCATGCGCGATCAGCTCGCGTCGCCGAACAACAACATCCTTGCGCCCGAGACGTACAACGATGTTGTTCACGATGCACGGCACGACGATGATCTTCCTGTTCAACACGCCGGTGCTCGCGGGCTTCGGCAACTACCTGATCCCGTTGCAGATCGGGAGCCGCGACATGGCGTTCCCGCGGCTGAACGCCTTCAGCTACTGGGTCTTCCTGTTCGCGGGCGTTGCTGCTGTATTCGAGCGTGCTCATCGGTCATCCGCCCGACGGCGGTTGGTTCGCGTACGTGCCGCTCACCGGCAAGGCGTACTCGCCCGGGCATCAACATCGACTTCTGGGGTCTGTCGATCATCTTCGTCGGCATCTCGACCACCGTCGGCGCGGTGAACTTCATCGTGACGATCTTCAAGTTCCGCGCGCCCGGCATGACGTTCAACCGCATGCCGATCTTCGTGTGGTCGATGCTCGTGTTCTCGTTCATGGTGATCTTCGCGGTGCCCGCGGTGACGATCGCGGCGGCGCTGCTCGAGCTCGACCGACTCTTCGGCACCGCGTTCTACACGCCGGCGCGCGGGCGGGAGCGCGCTGCTCTACCAACACCTGTTCTGGTTCTGGGGCCATCCCGGAGGTGTACATCCTCTTCGTCCCCGCGACCGGCATGGTGTCGATGATGGTCCCGGTGTTCTCGCGGCGCGCGCTCGCGGGCTACGTGTGGATCGTCGACTTCGCTCGTCGCGGTCGGCTTCATCAGCTTCGGCGTGTGGGTCCACCACATGTTCGCCACCGGCCTCCCGCCGCTCGCGCTCGCGTTCTTCTCCGCGGTGAGCCTGCTCATCACCATCCCGAGCGGCGTGCAGTTCTTCGCGTGGATCGCGACGATGTGGAAGGGCAAGGTCGAGCTGACCGTGCCGATGCTGTTCGTCGTCGGCTTCCTGCTGATCTTCCTGCTCGGCGGCATCACCGGCGTGATGGTGTCGATCCTGCCCGTTCGACTGGGCGGTCACCGACAGCTACTTCATCGTCGCGCACCTGCACTACGTGCTGAACGGCGCGGTCGTGTTCCCGATCTTCGGCGCGATCTATTACTGGATGCCGAAGATGACGGGCCGCATGCTCGACGAGCGGCTCGGCAAGATCAGCTTCTGGGTCATGTTCATCGGGTTCAACCTCACGTTCTTCCCGATGCACATCCTCGGCGTGCTCGGCATGCCGCGGCGGGTGTGGACCTACAGCAACGGACTCGGTTGGGACACGCTGAACCTGATCGTCAGCATCGGCTCGGTCGTCTTCGGGGTCGGCACCGGCATCACGCTGCTCAACTGGGCGCTGAGCCTGCGGCGCGGGAAGCCCGCGCCCGCGGATCCGTGGGGCGCAGACAGCCTCGAGTGGTCGATCTCGTCGCCGCCGCCCGAGTACAACTTCGCCGAGATCCCGGTGGTGTCGAGCCGGCACCCGTTGTGGGAGGGCGGTGCGCCGCCCGCGTTGCCGGCGCTCGACGATACGACCGTGCCCATCGCGCCGTCGGTGCGTTCGCTCGCGCTCGAGGGTGCGATGGAGAAGACGTCGACGATCACGAGCGGGCGCGACACGCGCCCCTCCGACGTGCTCGAGATCCCCGAACAGACGGTCGTCCCGCTTGCGGTCGCGTTCGGGTTGTTCGTCTTCTTCGTCGGGTTGCTGATCGACGCGGTGGTCGTCGGTGTCATCGGTGTGGCGCTCGCGATCGTCGCGGTCGTGCGCTGGCTCTGGACGACCGAAATGGACCGCCGCGTGAGCGACAGCGCGACGCGCGCGTCCGCGGAGAGGGCGGCCCTCGCCGGCACGAGTGCCGGCACGGCTCCGTTGCCCGATCTCGTCGAGCCGACGACGAAGCCGGTGCACTCCACCGCGTGGTGGGGGATGGCGACCCTCATCGCGACGGAGTCGATGGTCTTCGTGATCCTGCTCGGCGCGTACTTCTTCCTGCGCGCGTCGTCGGCGCAGTGGCCGCCGGCCGGCATCGCGGCCCCGGAGTTGAAGTCGGCCGTTCCGTTCAGCTTCTGCTGTGGGGGAGCAGCATCCCGATCTTCTACGCGGAGGCGGCGATCCGGCGCGGCTCACAGCGAGGACTGCGCATCGGCCTGCTCGTCAGCGGCATCATGGGCCTCGCGTTCCTCGCGTTCACCGTCAAGGACTTCCACGACCTGACGTTCGGCTGGCGCGACAACGCGTACGGCTCGATCTTCTACCTGATCGTCGGACTGCACGCGCTGCACGTGTTCATCGGGTTGTTCATGAACGCGGTCGTGGAGATCAAGGCGTGGCAGGGCAAGTTCACCGCGACGCAACACACGAGCGTCGAGGTGTTCGGCCTGTACTGGCATTTCGTCGACGCGGTGTGGATCTTCGTGTTCCTCTCGCTCTTCTTGTCGGAGGCGTGGCGATGACGGCACAGGAGGTCGACCGGATCGCAAGGTCGAACGGATCGAGAACGCCTCCGCGCTGCGCCGCGGGGTCGAGGTGTGGTTCGCCGCGTTCGGCGGCATCGCGATCTGGACCGTGCACCTCGTGTTCGTGGTGTCGGCCGAGCACTGGAGCTACGTGCACTCGCGAGTATCGCTGGACACTGCACGCCGCGACGGTGTCTGCGCGCTCGCGACGATCGTCGCGCTGCGCTCTCGTGGCGCCTGCTTCCGCATCGCCGAGGGCAGCGACGCCGCGTCGAACGACGACGCCGGGCAGTTGCTCTTCCTCGCGCAGCTCGGCTTGCTCGTCGGCGCGATCAGCCTGGCGCTGATCCTGTTCGAGGGCAGCTACGTGCTGTTCATTCCCCGGGTGACCGTGCCGCATGGGCATCGCGAGCCCGGCCGCGCTGTTGCTCGTCGTGGCGGTCGGGTACCGCGTACGCGTTCGGACGCGAGCGCTGGACGCGGGTCGCGGGTCGACCGCCTCGTCGGGACCGGTACTGCGCTGCTGCTTCTTCGCCGGCCTGCTGACGGTGGCGGTCGCGCTGGCGTCGCCGCTCGACACCGCGGCCGACTACGTCGCTGCCCGCGCACATGGTCCAGCACGTGTTGCTGCTTGCGGTCGCCGGCCCGTTGCTCGCGTTCGGCATGCCCGTTCCCGACCTTGCTCTGGGCGCTTCCCGACTCGGCTGCGCCGGCGGGCGCGTGGCGGTGACGCGGCATGTGGCGCATGCCCACGATCGCCATTTCGCGTCCTGGATCGCGGCCGCGCTCGTCGTCGAAGCGGTCGTGATGTGGGGCTGGCACGTTCCCGCCGCGTACGAAGCTGCGTTCCGCGATCCCGCGCTGCACGCGCTGCGAGCACGCGAGCTTCCTGCTCGTCGTCGAGCGTCGCGTGGTGGTCGGTCACCAACGGACGCCGGAGCCTCCGCGGTGCTGCCGCGATCGCGGCGCTCATCGGTTCGGTTCCCGGCATGGCGCTCGGCGTGGCGATGGTGCTCGCGCCACACCCGTGGTATCCGTCGTACGTCGGTACGAACGCGGCCGCGGCGCTATCGAGTCAGCAGCTCGCGGGCGTCATCATGTGGGCGTTCGGTGGCATGGCGGCGGTGATCGTGGGCGCGGCGTTGTTCGCGTCGTGGCTGGCTACCGACGGGCACGAATCGGCCGTCCGCATCGCGCCGCTGGCCCGGGTGGGAACGCCGTGACGCGCAAACCGGAGCCGGTCGTGGTTCACGACGCGGATCCCGTCGCGGGACCGATCGTCGGCGCGGCCGAACGCTGGGTCGATGATCGGCTGCGGGTATCGAAGCTTCGCCGACAGCGTGCTCACCCATGTGTTCCCCGACAACTGGTCGTTCCTGCTCGGTGAGATCGCGATGTACTGCTTCGTCATCCTCGTGTTGACGGGCCTGTACCTCACGTTCTTCTTCCATCCGGGCAGTCGCGACGTCGTGTACCAAGGGAGCTACGGGCCGCTGCGGGGCGTGCACATGTCGGAGGCGTACGAGTCGACGATCGCGCATCAGCTTCGACGTGCGCGCCGGGTTGGTCGTGCGCCAGATCCATCACTGGACCGGCGAACATCTTCGCGGCGCGCGGTCGTCGTCCATCTCTGCCGCATCTTCTTCACCGGCGCGTTTCCGGCGGCCCCGCGAGATCAACTGGATCATCGGCGTCAGCCTGTTCATCCTCGTCATCTTCAACGGCTTCGCCGGCTATTCGCTCCCCGATGATCTGCTCTCGGCAACCGGGCTCCGCATCGGGTATTCGATCGTGCTCTCGATCCCGTTCGTCGGAACCTGGCTCGCGTCACTGTTCTTCGGCGGCGCGTATCCCGGGCCCGCGACGATCGATCGTCTCTTCATCATCCACGTGCTGATCCTGCCCGCGCTCATCGCTGTGCTCCTGGGCGTGCACCTCTCGATCGTGTGGCGCCAGAAGCACACGCAGTTCCCCGGGCCGGGCCGCACCGAGCACAACGTCGTGGGTCTGCGGCTCTGGCCGACGTACGCGGCCAAGTCGGCGGGTCTGTTCGCGGCGGTCGTCGCGGTCGCAGCCGCGCTCGGCGGGCTCGCGCAGATCAATCCGCTGTGGTTGTACGGTCCCTACCGCACCGGCGCGGTCACGACCGCCGCGCAACCCGACTGGTACATGGGCTGGCTCGAAGGCGCGCTCCGCATATTTCCTGCATGGCGTATCCACCTCTTCGGCCACACGATCCCGGAGTTGTTCTGGCCCGGAGTCGTGCTGCCCGGGCTGACCTTCGCCGCTGTTGTACGTGTGGCCGTTCTTCGAGGCGCGCGTCACGCACGATCATGCGCCGCACGAGCTCCTCGATCGGCCCCGCGATCGCCCCCTGCGCACCGCGTTCGGATCCGCGGTACTGGCGTTCTACATCGTGTTGTTCGGTGCCGGTTCGCAGGACATCTTCGCCCAACACCTCAACGTCTCGATCCCGGCCGTCGACCGCACGTTCCGGGTGCTGCTCGTGGTCGCGCCCGTGGTGGTCGGGCTGATCGCGTGGAAGTGGTGTCGGGATCTCTCCAGGGAATCGCACGACGAAGATCCCGATACCGAGGCGGAAGCGGAGCGCATCGCCGAACCCGTCTGACGCTCGCCGGCCGATTGCCCGGAGAGATTCAGCGCATGGAGCCGGTCGACGCGTGGGCGTCGGGATCGTCTCGATCGAGTTCCGCCCAGACGGTCTTGGCGTCGCCGTGGCCGACCGTGCCCCAACGACGCGTCAACGCGCCGACGATCTCGAGCCCCCAACCGCCGGGGAGGTCAGGTCGGCGCGCTCGGATCGCGACCGCCGACGTGTCTGGATCGCGGTCGGTGACCTCGATGCGGACGATCTGGGGTGCACAACTGACGCAGACCTCGATGGGGTCGGCGCCGTGCAGGACGGCGTTGGTCACCAGCTCGCTCACGACCAATAACATCGTCTCGTTGTCGCCGAGGTCGTTGTCGTCGGCGAATCGGCTCAACTGGTGTCGCGCCTCGCCCACGCTTGCCGGATCGCGTGGGAGAGATATGCGCAACGTCGACACGGCCGCCGCTCTCTGACCGATGCCGCCGCGAGGCGACGGTGTGGGGGACGACGCAGCGGTGCTCCGTGGCGTCGGTGTGTTGCTGGCGAGGGTACCCGCCACCCCGGCGCGCAAACTCAGGCAACCCAAAGGGTCCGGCGCGTCGGCTTGCGTCGCCGCGTAGCCCTTCGCTATACCTCTTCGGAGCCCTTTGTAGCTTGCAACCGTTTGGGGCGACAGTGCTTCGGGCTCGAGCAGCGTGGCCCGGTTCTTCTCGTAAGGATCGTGTCGAGAGAGGACCGCATGCCCGACCGTCTTGTTGTCCGGGGCGACCTCGACTTTGCCGCGCGGCAGGAGTTCACGACCGCGGCGAGTCGGATGATCGAACACGCGACGGATCAGATCGAGGTCGACTGCTCCTTCGTCACCACCGTTGACGATCCCACGATCGGGATGTTGGTGTGGCTCACCCGCAACGCGCGGCGGCGCGGTTTGGCCGTCGTGCTGGATGCGCCCGCGCCCGCGTTGTTGAGCGCGCTCGACCGCGCCGGTGTGCGGAACCGCTTCACCACGCGTGGTCCGAACGGCGCGGCGATGGCTCCCGCCCCCGTGATCGCGGGTGCCGTCATCCCGGTCGACACCACCACCATCGATCTCTGATCGCTCAGGCGCGGAGCTCGCGCCCGATGGTGGAGACCAGCTCCGCGGCCGGGAGCTCACGCGCCCGGCGGTGACCGGTACCGGCCCAGAGGTTGAACAGGTCGGCATCGCCGACGGCTCGTCCGTGCGCACGCAACGGCGCGGTGACGTGGTGGATTTCGGGATACGCGCTCGGCGCGTCGGCATCGAACTGGTCGGTCCACACGTTCACCAGGCCCCGTGCCTGGCGCCCGGTGAAGGCCCGCGTGACGATCGTTTCGCGATCTTCTTGCAACGCCCGACGGTACGCCGCGTTCGTACCGGCTTCCGGACACAGGAGGAATGCGGTTCCCATCTGCACGGCCGCCGCGCCCGCCCCGAGCGCGGCTTGCGCATCGGCACCGGTCATCACGGCCCCTGCCCCGACGACGGCCGGCGCGTTCGCCGAGGCCGCGAATTCGGTGCGGATGCCGGCGAGAAGTTGGGCCAGGGGCGGGTGCGGGCGGTCGTCGTCGACGAACGAGCTGCGATGGCCGCCGGCTTCCGCGCCCTGCGCGACCACGCCGTCGGCGCCGGCCGCGTGCGCGATGCGGGCTTCGGCGACGTCGGTAACCGTGATCCACACCTCGATTGCGGCGGACCGGAGCGCGTCGATGGTCTCCGGACTCGGGCAACCGAACGCGAACGACACGACCGCGGGCCGCGCGTCGACGATGATCTCGAGCTTGGCCGCGTACGCGTCGTCGTCGAAACGGGGTTCACCGAGCTCCACGCCGTTGGCTGCCGCGACGGGCGCGAGCCGTTTCGTGAACGCCTCGACCGCGGCCGCGTCGCCGGGTTCGCTCGCGGCGACGAACACGTTGACGCCGAACGGGCTCGAGGTGAGGCGACGCACGGCGGCGAGTTGTGCGGCGAACGCATCCGGAGTGAGGTAACCGGCCGCTAGGAACCCGAGCGCACCCGCGTTCGACACCGCCGCGGCCAACTCCGGTGTCGACGGGCCGCCGGCCATCGGCGCCTGGACGATCGGGTGTTGGAGGTCGTGGAGAACAGTCACGGGAAAATTCACGATACCGGCGCGCATTGTCGGGAGCGAGCGGGTTCGGGAGATACTGAGGACATGCAGTTGAACGAGTTGGGCTTTTATGTGTTGGCCGGCGCGCCGCAATCGCCGGTGGAGTTGATCGACGAGGTGAAGGCGGGCGAAGCGCTGCAGCTCGGCTCGACCTTCATCTCCGAACGGTTCAACATCAAGGAGGCGTTCACGCTCTCGGGCGCAGTCGGCGCGGTCTCGTCGACGCTCGGCATCGCGACCGCGGCGACCAACCACAACACGCGCCATCCGATGGTGACCGCCGCGCACGCCACGACGATGCACCGGCTGACCAACGGGCGCTTCACGTTGGGGCTCGGGCGCGGGATTGCACCGTTGTTCGACGCCTACGGGATCCCGCGTATCACCACCGCGCAGATCGAGGACTTCGTCGGGTTGATGCGCCGGCTCTGGCACGGCGAGGTCGTGTTCGGCCACGACGGTCCGGCCGGGAAGTTCCCCGTGTTGCACATCGACGCGTCGTACGACGAGGACATTCCGCTGGGTTTCGTCGCGTTCGGGCCCAACTCGCTCGCGCTCGCGGGGCGTTGTTTCGATGCCGTTGTGCTGCACACCTTCTTCACCGACGAGACCGTCGAGCGCTGCGTCGCAACAGTGCGCGGCGCGGCCGAGGAAGCGGGGCGCGATCCTGCGTCGGTGCGTATCTGGTCGTGCTACGCGACGATCGGCGACTACCTCCCCGAACCGTTACGGCTGAAGAAGACGGTCGGCCGTTTGGCGACCTATCTGCAGGGCTACGGCGACCTTCTCGTCGAGACCAACGGCTGGGACCCGGAAGTGCTTGCCCGCTTCCGGGCCGACGAAGTCGTCTCCACGTTCCCGGGCGCGCTCGACACGAAGGCCGACACGGCCGTGCTCGAACACGTGGCGACCCTTCTGCCCGACGAGTGGCTTGAACCCGCGGCCACCGGTGATGCGCAACGGTGCGCGGAACGGGTGCTGCGTCAGTTCGACCTCGGCGTCGACGGAGTGATCATGCACGGCGCGACTCCGACCGAGCTCGCGCCCGTCGTCGAGGCGTATCGCGCGATTCGCCCGACGGGTCGCTTCGACGATCTGGACCCGAACCCCGGGCGGGCGCGGGTCGGCGGCGCGTAGGGTCGACGAATGGCAACGCTCGGAACGTTCGTACTGCGATTCGATCTGCGCGCCCCCGCAACGGGCGCGCCTATCGCCGACCTCTACTCGACCGCGCTCGACATGGCTGCGTGGAGCGAGGAGCACGGCTTCGCCGCGGCCGTGGTTTCGGAGCATCACGCGGCCGACGACGGATACTTACCGTCGCCGTTGATCGTGGCGTCGGCGATGGCGGCACGGACGAAAACGCTCGCGATCAGTGTCGCGGCGTTGCTCGTGCCGCTGTACGACCCGGTGAAACTGGCCGAAGACATCGCCGTCCTCGACCACGTGAGCGCGGGACGCGTCTCGTATGTGGCCGGGATCGGCTACCGGCCGGCGGAGTACGAATCGCTCGGGCGCGTGTTCGCCAATCGAGCGCGGCGACATGGAAGCCGCGATCGCGCTGATGCGGAAAGCGTGGACGGGCGAGCCGTTCGAGTACGAAGGGCGCCGGATTCTCGTGCGCCCGACCCCGTGTTCCCAGCCGCATCCGCTGATCTGTTACGGCGGGGGATCACGCGCCGCGGCCCGGCGCGCGGCCCGGCTCGACATGCCGTTCTTCCCGCAGATCCGTTCCGATCGTCTCGTCGAGGAGTACGAGTCGGAGCGGGCGCGTCTCGGCCTCCCGCCCGGTTTCGTCATCGGTCCCGGCGAGGGCCCGTTGAACGTGTTCGTGTCGGACGATCCCGATCGCACGTGGGCGCTCATCGGCGAGAACCTGCTGCACGACGCGCGCAGCTACGCGCAATGGCAGATCGACGCGAACATGGACTCCGCCGCGCTCGATACGGCAACCACCGTCGACGAGCTGCGCGCCAACGGCGTCTACTCGATCGTCACGCCCGCGGAGTGTGTCGAGCTCGTGCGCGCCCACGGATCACTCGCGCTGCACCCGCTGTGCGGCGGAATGCCCCCCGACCTCGCGTGGCAGTCCCTAGAGCTCGTCGCGAACGAAGTCCAACCCCACCTCACCGCCTAAAAACCCTCCCAACAGTTAGGAGCAAAACCGGCTCCACGCGCCGGTTTCACTCCTAACTGTTGGGGAGTCGACGCGCTCGACGGGTCGATTCGTGCCGCGATTGCGCGCGCGGTGGCTTCGTCGAAACTGCTCGAGATCGTCACGTCTTGACCGGTGATGCCGGCGTTGATCGTCGGTGCCGACTCGACGACGCCATCGAGGATGACCGCGATCTGCCGCCCGACCTCGGGCCCGGCAACCTTCGTGACGAAGTCGTCGTTCATGAAGTGAACGTTGATTGTCCAGTTGCTCGATGTGGGGTCGACAACTGCGTCGGCCCGACCGACGTTGTTCTCGGTCAGCAGAATCGGCCCCAGCAGATAGCACGTCTTCTTCTGCCGGTCGGGAAGGACGATCTGCGCAGCCGACGTTCTCTGCGGCACGGGTGTCACTACGTGTCCTCCGGCGCACGAGCTCGACTGGAGCACTTCTCGAAACGACAGCGGCGACGCGGCCGACGAGACGCGCACGACCGACGTCGGCGATGTCGATGTGGGGCTCACGATGTTGCGCGCCCGATTCGCGCCGGAGCCGCACGCCGCGAGCACGACGATCAGACCGCCGACGACCACGACCCGCCGCTGAATACCCGCCACGCGGCAACCCTACGCGTGCCGGCCGAATGACTCCCAACAGTTAGGAGCAAAACCGGTCCCACGCGCCGGTTTCACTCCTAACTGTTGGGAGCAGAAGCGGGTGCTACGCGCCCACAAGTTGCCGCAACTGTTGGCACCGAAAACGGCACCACGCGCCCACTTGTTGCCCTAACTGTTGGGAGGGAAACCGTTGTTGAGCCATTGGTGGACGGGGTCTTCGTGCATCGCGAGTTGGCGGGGTTCGCCGACCAACGCCCACAGGTAATACAGGCGGTAGCCGGGCGCGGCGCAGACGGGGTGGTAGCCGCGCGGGATGCCGACGATGCTGCCGTGCTTCAGGAACACGGCTTCTCCGACGCCGTCGGTTTCGTAGAGGCCTTGGAACCCGAAGCCCTCGGGCCGGTCGAAGCGGTAGTAATAGACCTCTTCGAGTGCGGGTTCCCCGTCGCCGCCGTCGTGTTTGTGCGGTGGGAACGACGACCACTGGCCCGGCTCGTTGAACGTCTCGCCCACGAGGAGGCGGCGCGCGGGCGCGGCTTCGGCGATCACGTCGTGCACGTCGCGTTGCCAACCCGACTTCCCGCGTGCCTGCACCACGACATCCTCGGGTTGCACGATCGACGCTTCGTCGGTGGAGGTGAGCTCGTAGCCCACGGTCGTGACGAAGGCCAACTCCGCCGCGCTGCTCGCGGTGATCACGATCGCGGAATCCGGCGGGAGGTAGGCCGCGGTGGCCCGGTCTTCGAACACCGAGCTGCGCTTGGCGACCTCGCCGTCGAAGTCGACCTCGCCTTCCAGCAACACGATCGCGCCTTCCTGGCCCGGCGGCGGATGCGCCTCGCGCGATTCCCCCGCGTCCATCGAGAAGACGACGAGCTGTACGTGTTCGCCGCGATACGCGGCGTCGGTCATCGCCGGACCCCGACCGCGTGCGGGTTGCCGGGTTTCGGCAGCGGGTGGCGGAACAGCGCGGCCGCGTTCTCGTGGCTGATCTTGGCGATCTCGTCGGCGGTCAGCCCGCCGAACACATCGGCAAAGACCTGTTGCGTGTCGGGCCACGTGCCGTCGCCGTGCGGGTAGTCCGACTCGAAGGTGATGTTCTCGACGCCGATCGTGTCGCGCGTACACAGCGTCGACGGGTCGTCGATGGTGGAGAACCAGAAGTTGCGGCGCAACACCTCGGCCGGGCGCAGCTCGCTGCGGAAGTAGCTGCCGTAGCCCGAGCGATCGACGATGTTCTCGAGCCGGTCGAGCAGCATCGCGACCCAGCCGATGCCGCCTTCGCTCATGATGATCTTGAGGTCGGGATACTGCGCGGGGTACGGCGACCAGAGCCATTCCGCGCACGCGCTGAGCGACAATTGACCGAACAGCGTTGCGCCGAGCGGCACCATCGGCGCGCCGGGCGGCATGTCGGCGACCCCGGTCGAGCCCACGTGCAGGCACACGACCGTGCCCGTCTCCGCGCACGCGGCGATGATCGGGTCCCACCACTTCGAGAAGATGGGTTCCATGCCGATGCGGTGCGGCATTTCGGGCAGCGTGACCGCAGTGAACCCGCGGTCGGCGTTGCGGCGGATCTCGTTGGCGGCTTCGTCGGCGTCGGCGAGGTACGTGATGCCCATCGGCACGATGCGGTCGGGATACTTGGCGAACCACTCGTCGTGGAACCAGTCGTTCCACGCGCGCGTCACTGCGAGGCCGAGCTCCGGATCACTGCAGCGCGAGAACACCGATCCGCAGAACCCGGTGATCTGCGACGGGAAATTCACCGAAGCCCACACGCCGTTGATGTCCATGTCGCGCACGCGCTCGTCGACGTCGTAACAGCCGGGCCGCATCTCCTCGAAACGCGTCGGCTCGACCTTCCAGTCTTCGCGTTTGCGGCCGACGACTGCGTTCAGCCCGACCTGGAAGAAGACCTGGCCGTCGAAGTGCCAGACCTCGTGGCCTTCTTCGGTCTCGACGACCTTGGGCGCGAGGTCGGCGAATTTCGCCGGCAGCCGGCCGTCGAACATGCCGGGCGGCTCGACGAGGTGATCGTCGGTGGAGAACAGCGTGTAGCGGATCGTCGCGCGGCTCGGGATCGTCTTCGAGCCCGTGCGTCTCGCTCTTGCGCCAGTTGAGCCGGATCGTCTCCGCCATACGGCCGAGGCTAGGCCGCACAACCAACTGTGGGCACGCTCACATACCGCAGCGGTAGGTGAGCGTGCCCACAGTTGGAGGCACTCGCGCAAAAAGGGCGCCGGAGTCTTGCGACTCCGACGCCCTCCCGTTGCGCCGGGACAGTTACGCCTTGATCCACTCGGCGTCGATGGTGAGCTTGACCTTGTCGCCCACGAGGACGCCGCCGGTCTCGAGCGCAACGTTCCACTCGAGGCCCCAGTCCTTGCGGCTGATCTCGGTCTCGGCACTGAAGCCGACACGGGTGTCGCCCCACGGGGAGGCCTGCGGTACCGAGGTACTCGCCCTTCAAGCTGACGGGCTGGTGACGCCGCGCACGGTGAGGTCGCCCTCGAGCGTGAACTCGCCGTCGCCGTGGTCGTCGACCTTGGTCGAAACGAAGGTCACGGTGCGGTGGTTCTCGACGTCGAAGAAGTCGGCCGAGCGCAGGTGCTCGTCACGCTTCGGGTCGCCACTCTCTACGGCGGATACGTCGATGGTCGCCTCGACGGACGACTGCGTCGGGTCCTCGCCGATCACGAGCTTGCCCTCGGTGACGGGGAAGCGGCCGCGGACCTTGGTGACCATGAGGTGGCGGGCACTGAACGACACGTAGGAGTGGGTCTGGTCGAGGTTGTAGGAGCCGGCGACCGGAGCGTTGCGGATTTCTTGGTTCGTGCTGGTCATGGGAAGTCCTCCGAAGAAGGTGTCTGGCGCAATGGTTGCTATCGCAACAGAGGGTGTAATGCTTGCGACCGCAAGAACATTCCCGCCTGGGTAAGATTCCTGTATGCCCGAGCCCGAGGTGCGCTGGCTCACCGAGCCGGAGATGCTCGCCTGGCGGGGCCTTGTCCGCTCGACGACCGGCGTCTTGGCCCTGCTCGACAACGAGCTGCAAGCCGAACACGGAATCACGCTCGGCGACTACGAGGTGCTCGTCCACCTGTCCGAGGGCCCCGACAACGCGGTCCGGATGAGCGAGCTCGCCGAGAGCCTGCGCCTGTCACCGAGCGGGATCACCCGCCGGATCGACGGGCTCGTGAAGAGCGGCCTGGTCGAACGGCGCCCGTGCCCGAGCGACCGGCGCGGATCGAACGCGGTGCTGACGCCGCTCGGACTGAAGACGTTGCGGACCGCGGCCCCGACCCATGTGCGGGGCGTGCGCGAGCACTTCGTCGACCGGCTCTCGATCGACGAGCTCGCGCAGCTGGGCGCCGCGCTCGCCTCGATCGACGTCGACGAGCAGCGCGCCGCCGGCGGCTGCGACAGCGCGCTCGACTAGTTCACCGCGTACTGGCGTGACTTAGGCCCGCTATGCGGGCCCAACTCACGACAGTTCGGGGGGTTCGGGTTCGGGGGCGATCGCGGCGAAGGGGCGGCGGGCGGTGATCGTGACCGCGGCGGGGATCGCGGCTTCGATCGCGGCGAACGCCTTTTCGCCGTCGCGCCAGTCGGCGGCCGTGAGCTCGATGGTCGTGCCGTCGATGTCGTAGAGCGCGATCGCGGCGTCGGGATACACGACGACGGCGACGCAGTCGTCGAAGCACGCGGTCAAAACCTGGTCGGCGGTCGCGTACGTGACGCCCTCGGCGCCGACGGTGAGGCGCGCGTCGTCGAACGGTGTGCCCGTCGTCCGGGCGCGGCGATACCGGGTGCCGTCGAGGGCGAATCCGGCCGCCCGTTGGAGGATTGAGAAACGCGGGTCGACGATCTCGGCATCCGACGGTGTGGCGACCATGATCTCGCCGCGCATGTCGTCGAACGCGGCCGCGACCTGTTCGCCGGTTACGGCCCGGACCGCGCCGAGGAACTCATCGAGCGTGCGGGCCTGTCCGGTACGCAGTTCTTCGGCGGCGAGCATCTCCGTTACCGCGGCCGCGTTGTCGGCGGCTGTGCTCCACTTCTCGATGTCGAAGATGGCCTGGGTGAGCTCGTCGGGATCCGGTCCGAGGTCGGCGAAATCGTCGATCGAACCGAGGATGCACTCGACGCCGTCGTTGCCGTGCGCGACGGTCGCCAACGAGAGCGCGGCGTGGGTGACGTCGTTGCTCCACATTTCGACGTCGAGCGTCGCCTCGAAGCCGCGGAACGGCGTGTCGGCGAGACGTTCGGCGATCTCCGATGCCAGGGCGCGCAGCGCGACCCGCGCTGCGTCGGTCCCCGGCGCGACGATCGAGCAGTCGACCGAGTCGCGGAACAACGAACCGAGCCACGCGTTCGGGCTCCAGCTCGGCACTTCGCATTCGGCATCGGTGCGGGCGGGTGGATCGATGCGATCGCCGGTGGGCAGCGCGACGGCGATGTCCGCCGCAAGGGGACCGCTCGACCAGAGCACTGCGCCCGCGCGTGAAGTAGCGCGCGACCCACTCCCGCGCGTGCGCACCGTCGACCCGTAACAAACCGAGCGGGGGCAGTGCGACCATGCCGTAGGTCTGGGCGCCGAACCGGAGTCCGAGCATGGTCGCTTGCAGCGAAGGGATGTCCTGCGGATCGTCGAGAATGGTGTCGGCGAGCTGCGTGAGATCTTCGTCGTCGAAAGTCGGAAGGCCGCGACACACCGCCGCGAGCATGTCGGCGACGCTCTGCGCGTCTCCCTTCGCGACGAAGGTCGTCAGTGTGGCCCCGACGTCGAACTCCACGTTCTCCACGTCGATGGCCGCGAGCTCGGCGACGAGCGCGGTCACACCGCGGTCGAGCGCCGATTCGTCCGCGGTGCCGACCCGAAACGTGATGCCGGCCACGACCGGTCCGGGCTGGTTGCCGACGTACGCGGGCACGCCGTCGATCACTACTCGTTCGATCGTCAGCCCGCGCATCGTCCGAGCCTAGATACCGGCGCGCCGGCGCCAATGCGCATCGAGCGCGGCCCGGGCAAGATCGCCGTGATTGTGATGCCAGTCCGGGGCGGGTACCGCGTCGATCGCTCGCCACGCGAGCTCCGTCACCTCGTGCAGTTGCGGAGTGGGACGACCGGCGATGATCGAACAGAGGTAAACGATAGAGACCGTGCCGTGCGGATGCTCACCCGCCCGCGCCGGGCGGAAGTACACGCCCGCGAGCCCCTCGACCCGGGCCTGCACTCCGGCTTCCTCACCGAGCTCGCGCACGACTGTTTCCGCGGGCGACTCGTTCGGGTCGACCCAGCCCGAGATGAGTCCCCACTTCCCGTCGTCGGCACGGTGGGTGAGCAGGATGCGGTCGTGTTCGTCGAACACGGCGGCATCCGCGCCGACCTTGGCCGTGACGTATCCGGTCTCGGCCGCGAAGCGCTCGCGGACCGCGTCGGCGGTGAGAGCGGAGCCCGCGGCGTAGCCCCGCGCCGCGCTCGCGAGCAGCCGCGTGTAGCGCTCGCGGTCGAACGGGTCGGTGGCGTAGTGCAGTCCGGTGCGCGCGATCGCCTGCACTTCGTCGAGCAGCGCGAAGACGTCGAGCGGTTCCGCCGCGGGCAAAGGGTCGGTCACGTCGCCGCGGCCGCGAGCCAGTCGACGATCACGCGCGCGAGCTCGGCGCCGACATCCTCTTGCAGGAAATGGCCGCCGCCGACAATTGTGGTGTGCGGCTGGCCCGCGCAACCGGGCACCTCGCGCTGGAAGCACGCGATCACCGCCGCGCGTGATCGCGTCCTGGTCGGAGAACGCGGTGAGGAACGGCTTCTTCCACGCGCGCAACGTGTCCCACGCGGCCCGGTTCGCTTCCGACGCAGGATCATCGGGCGAGGTCGGAACGAGCATCGGGAACTGTCGAGCGCCGGCCTTGTACGTGTCGTCGGGGAACGGCGCGTCGTACGCGGCCGCGACCTCGGCCGCGGGGGGTATGTGACAACCGCTGCTGACGATGAACCCGACCGCGAAGTCTTCGACTGTCTGCGAGAACCGCTGCCAACCCAGGAACGCGTCACCGGGCGGTGTGTCGCCGGTCGGCAGGAACGTGTTCGCGGTGACGACGCGTCCGAAGCGGTCGGGATGTTCGCCGACGAGACGGAGGCCGATGAGACCGCCCCAGTCCTGACCCACGAAGGTCACGTCGTGCAGGTCGAGTTCGTCGAACAGCGTGGCGCGCATCCATTCGACGTGCCGGGCGTAGGTGTAGTCGGTGCGCTCGGTGGGCTTGTCGGAGCGCCCGAAACCCACGAGGTCGGGCGCGATGCAACGCAGTCCCGCCGCGGTGAGAACCGGGATCATCGTGCGGTAGAGGAAGCACCACGACGGCTCGCCGTGCATCAACAGAACCACTGGTCCCGTCGCGCGGCCCTTCGTCGAGGTAGTGCACGCGGAGCGCGCCCGCATCACCGTCGTCGATGTCTACGTAGTGCGGTGCGAACGGGAAGTCGGGGAGGCCGACGAAACGTTCGTCCGGCGTGCGCAGCGCCTTCATGGAGCGGCTCCTGGATCGTCGACGTACGATGCGCCCGACGTACTGAGAAGGGCGCATGAACGTACTGCTCATCACGACCGACCAGCAACGCGCCGACACACTTGGTGTCGAGGGCAGCCCGCTGAATGCCACGCCCCGCCTCGACGCGCTCGCGGCGCAGGGCACGCGTTACTCCGGCGCCCGCACGCAGAACCCCCTCTGTCAGCCCGCGCGCGCGACCATCCTCACGGGCACGTATCCGTCGACGCACGGCGTCACATGCAACGGCGTCGACCTTCCGCCGGATGCCGCCGACCGGTCGATCGCGACCATCCTCGGCCGGGCCGGTTTCTCCACCGCCATCATCGGCAAGGCCCATTTTGCGACCGCGTTCCCGTTCCTGCCGACCGGCCGCATCGAGTCGGTCGACGGTTCGGCGCGGGTCGATCCCGAGTGGAACGGCCCGTACTTCGGGTTCGAGCACGCGGAGTTGCTGCTCTTCGGCCACAACCTGCGCATCGCGGACCTGATGGGCAAGTGGAACTGGATCTACGGACCGCCCCCGTTCGGGCTGCACTACGCGCGCTACCTCTTCCGCGACGGCTTCGAGCGCGGCGTCGAACGCTTACGACTGATGCAACCCGAAGCGGTCGGTGCGGCGTGGGATCACACGCAGACGTGGCGCAACGCGCTGCCCGAGGAGGACCATCCCACGACGTGGGTTGCGGATCGCGCCGTCGACTGGTTGAACAATGTAGACGGTCCGTTCTTCGGCTGGGTGAGCTTCACCGATCCCCATCACCCGATGGATCCGCCCGCGCCGTGGAGCGATCGCTACACGCCGGAGGACACGCTCGAGGTCCTGCCCGAGATCCATCCCGACGAGTTCGCGAACAAGCCGCCGTTTCAGAAGGTGCTGTCGGACGGCCTGCGGGGCCGCCAGCTCGAATGGGCGAATCCCGGCGGCGGAACCTTGACGCGCGCCGAGCTCGCGCGGATGACCGCGGGCTACTACGGCATGGTTGCCCAGCTCGACCACACGATCGGTCGCGTGCTTGATGTGCTCGACGAGCGCGGCCTCGCCGACGACACGCTCGTGATCGTCACCAGCGATCACGGCGAGTTCCTCGGCGAACATCAGCTGATCTTCAAAGGCCCGTTCGGCTACGACTCGTTGCTGCGCGTGCCGTTGCTGGTGCGCGGTCCGGGCGTCGAGGCCGGTCGGGTCGTCACCGAACCCGTCGGGACGATCGATCTCGCGCCGACGATGCTCGACGCGGTCGGCCTGCCCACGCCGGAATGGATGGAAGGCAGCTCGCTCGCGCAGCCGCCGCGCGAGTACGTGCTGACCGAGAACGACTTCAACATCGTCGCGTCGATCCCGATGCGCACGATCACGACCGCGCGCTTCAAGCTGCACCGCTACCTGGAAGCGCCGTTCGGCGAGTTGTACGACCTCGGCGAAGATCCCGGCGAGGTCGTCAATCGTTACGACGATCCCGCGTACGCATCGATCCGTTCGGACCTACTGGCGCTGCTCGACGAGACGATGAACCACGAAGTCCGCAAGGAACCCACGGTCGGCCTCGTCGCGTGACCAGTCGCTGGTGAACTACGGCCGGCGATAGCCGGTCAGGTACGCGGGGACCTTCTCGGCGATCTCGGGCTCGGGTACCGCGGTGCCGAACGTCGTGACGACCGGGAGCAGGCCGGCCCAGACGGGCAGCGTGAGATCGGGCTCGTCGTCGATCGGGCCACCCACGCGCACCTTGGCCGAGGCCTCGTCGATCGCCAGCGCGAGTACCGACGTGCTGCGGATCTCGCTTTCGGACGGCGGGCGCGCATCGGCGGTGCGGCCGGGCACGATGTGCTCGACGAGCGCGTGCAGCGCGGCGCGCTTCTCGTCGACGTCGGTCGACCGCGCTCATCGGCCCGAACACCATCACCGAGCGGTAGTTCATCGAGTGGTGGAACGCGGAACGGGCGAGCACGAGCGCGTCGATGAGCGTGATGGTGACGCACGCCTCGATCGACCCGGCCAGTGAGCGCAACATGTGGTTCGCGGGTGCGCCGTGCAGGTAGAGGCGATCGTCGATCCGCGTGTGGATGGTCGGGATGACCCACGGCCGGCCGTCGATCGCGAAACCGACATGGCAGGTAAGTGCTTCGTCGATGATCGTCTCGACCAGGCTCCGTTCGTGGCTCCCGCGTTTGGCCTGGCGGCGAACCGTGGTGCGGTCGGTCGGCGTGATCTGCATGGCCCAACGGTAGGGGGACGGGCCGGCTCCGGCGAGCGTATTTCGCGGTCGCTGTGCGAGAGTGACGACATGGCGACCAATCGTGTGCGTATGGGAATTGTCGGGACGGGCAACATCGCGACGCTGAACGTGCCCGGCTACCTGGAACATGAGCAGTGCGATGTGGTGGCGGTATGCGACCCGCGCCCCGATGTGCTCGAGCGCCGGATGGCCGAGTGGGGAGTGGAGCGCGGCTACACGGAGGTCGACGCGTTGCTCGCCGACGACGACATCGACGCGGTCGAGATCCTCAGCCCCACTCCGCTGCACGCCGAGCACACGATTGCGGCGCTGCGCGCCGGCAAACACGTGTCGTGCCAGAAGCCGATCGCGAACGACGTCGGCGACGCGCGGCGGATGATGGCGGCCGCGCGCGAATCCGATCGGGTGTTCCGGGTCACGGAGAACTGTTGCCATTACCCGCCGCTGCGCAAAGCCCGCGACCTCGTTCGCGAAGGTGCGATCGGTACGCCCACGGTCGTGCGTATCAAGACGGTCGTCGGGCGCACGGAGTCGCGATTTCAGGCGAGTCTCGATCCGGCCGGTTACACGTGGCGGTTCAACGCCGAGAGCCCGGGCGGCCACCTCTTCGACGACGTGATGCACAAGTACGCGATGGCGCTGTGGCTCGTCGACACCGACATCACGTCGGTGCAGTCGGTCGTGCGGCAAGGCCCGCTGTTCTTCGAAGCGCCGACCGTCGCGCTGTTCGAGTACGACCGCGCAACGATCTGCTCGGGATGATGGAGGTGTCGTACGCGCCCGACATGTTCATCCGCAGCGACTACTACGGCGCCGACGAGTTCTTCGAGATCCAGGGGACGCGCGGGTTCATCTGGGTGACGCGCCTGTGCGGCAACTTGCACATCGGGATGGCGCCCGTCGTGCTGTACGAAGAAGACGGGCGCCAGACGTCGTTCGCGGAGCTCGACGCGTCTTACGACGGATCGTTCCGGCGCTCGGCCACCGCGTTCGTCGACGGCCTGCTCTCCGGAGAGGCGCCCGACCTCGATCCGGAGATGGCGACCCGCGCGCTGCAGCTCTGCTTCGCGGTCTACCAGGCGTCGAACGAGCGGCGGCCGGTCGACCTGTCGTCGATCGACGGCCGCGTCAGCCCCAACGGTTGGCCGCCCAACGAGGAGAAGCTGCGGGCGGACGTCGAAGGAGCTGTTCCAGCGGGAGGCCGCACGCGCCGAACGCCTCGGGCCCGGGCATCCGTGACCTCCCGGCACACGTAGAATTCCGATATCGACTTCGTTCGGACACGCCCGTGGTCGCGCCCTGGTGTTCGCCCTCGTCGGTGAACGCCGGATTCCTCGCGGTCGAGGTCGCGGGCGGGATCGCGTTCGGGTCGCTGGCACTGCTCGCCGACGCCGCGCACATGGCGACCGACGTGGTGGTGCTCGCGGTCGCGTTCGCGGCCCTGCGGATGACGCAGCGGCCGCCCACCGAGCGGCACACGTTCGGCTTCGCCCGCACCGAAGTGCTCGTCGCGCAGGGCAACGGGCTCCTGCTGTTCGCGGGCGCGGTGGTCGTCATCATCGAGGCGGTCCGCCGCTTCGGATCGCCGCACGACATCTGCGCGGGCGGCGTCTTCGTCGTCGGCCTGCATCGGCCTGGTGGTCAACGTCGTCAGCGCGACCGCATTGCTTCCGGCACGCGCACGGCAACATCAACATGCGCGGCGCGTTCTGGCATCTGTTCAGCCGACGCCCTCGGCTCGGTCGGCGGTGATCATCGCCGCCGTCGGCGTCGGGGTGTTCGGCGCGGAGTGGCTCGATCCGGCGGTGTCGATCGTCATCTCGGTCCTCGTGATCGGCGCGGCGTGGCAGCTGCTGCGCGACGCGGGTCGCGTGCTGCTCGAATCGGTACCGAAGAACCTCGATGTCGGTGCGGTGCGCGACGCGCTCGCGGCCGAGCGACGGCGTCGAGGCCGTGCACCACCTGCACCTCTGGACGACGGGCAGCGAACAGGCCGCGCTCTCGGCGCACGTCGTGCTCGGCGGCCCGATCAGCCTGCACGACGCCCAACTACGCGCCGGCGAGCTGAAGCAGATGCTCGCGTCGACGTTCGGCATCGAGCACTCGACCCTCGAGGTCGAGTGCCACGCCTGCCTCGACGACGAAGAGCACGACCACGCGAGTACCGCCCGCCCCGCACGTCGCACTAGAGGAGCGGCAGCGGAGCCTGTGCCACTGACCCGCGCAGCCGCTCTGGCACGGGCGCAGCACGAGCGACCAATAGTTATGCGTCGAGGGTTTCGAGGCGTTCGCGGAGTTGGATGAGGGTGCGGGCCAGCAGGCGCGAGACGTGCATCTGGCTGATGCCGACTTCTTCGGCGATCTCGGTCTGCGTCTTGTCCTCGAAGAACCGCAACTCGACGATCATGCGTTCGCGTTCCGAGAGGTCGGCGAGCACCGCGTCGAGCAACACGCGGTGCTCGGCGATGTCGAAGCCGTGGTCTTCGGTGCCGAGGCGGCGCTCGATGCGCGGTGGGTTCGGTGCTCTCGCCGGGCCGGGTGTCGAGCGACGACGAACGGTACGCGCCGCCGACTTCCATCGCTTCCAGCACTTCTTCTTCGGCGACACCGAGCTCGGCCGCGACCTCGGGCATCCGCGGCGCGCCGGGCGAGCCGCTGCGACAGCTCGTTGATCACGTTGCCGAGCCGGAGGTGCAACTCCTGCGGCCGGCGGGGCACGCGCACCGACCATGTCTTGTCGCGGAAGTGGCGCTTCAGCTCGCCTTCGACCGTGACAGTCGCGTACGTCGAGAACTCGAGGTTGCGTTCGGGGTCGAAGCGCTCGACCGCCTTCAGCATCCCGAGGTACGCGACCTGCAACAGGTCGTCGAAGGGCTCGCCGCGATTCGCGTAGCGCCGCGCGAGGTGCGAGGCGAGCGACTTGTGCGCCTCGATCAGCTCGTTGCGCAGTTTGCGGTCGCCCGTTCGTCGGTACTCGACGAACTTGGCACGCGACGTCGGCGCGCTCCTCCGGCGGACAGCGGCCATCTCAGAGCAGCGGCCGACGGGTGACGCACGAGAAGCAGACGTGACCGTCGTCGGTCCGGAGCTCGTAGTCGTCGATCACGGCCTTCAGGATCTGCGCGGTCAAGGCTTCGACGCGCGACATCGACGCCCGGCGCACCGGCGCGCGGCCGTTGATGCGGAGTTCGGTGTCGGTCGTGAAGAACGTGATCTCGAGCTCGCCGCCGGTGGCGGCATCGATCGCCATGCTCGCGAGCTCGTCGAGCGCGACGCGGAGGTTCTCGATCTCTTCGATGTCGAATCCGAGCCGGCTCGCGACGCCGGAGCCGGTGAGCCGGACGATGCGCACGTACTCGAGCGCGGCCGGAACGCTCAGCCGGACTGCGTCTTCTCGCGGTTCTGCGGTGGGCATGGTCTACGACTCGACGATGAAGTGGTCGGTGAGCCCGGTGATGTCGAGCAGCCGCCGGACGGGTTCGCTCGGGCCGCGCAGTGCGAGCCGACCTTCGCGATCGGCGAGCCGGCGTTGCGCGGTGAGGATCGCGCGCAGGCCGGACGAGTCGAGGAACTGCGTGCCCGAGAGATCGAAAACGAGGTCGTTGACGCTCGTCGGCGAGGAGTGCGAGACCTCCTCTTCGAGACTCGGCGCCGAATAGGCGTCGAGCTCGCCCCGTGATCGCGACCACGGCGTGCGCCCCGGCGCGCTCGGTCGTCAGCAGCAGATCCGGTCCTACCACTTGATCTTCCATGCCCTTGTCCGTCCTTCGTTTTGGCCGCTCACGCGGTCGGCTGCCCCTCGGTGCAACGTACCCGTGACGTCGGCGCGCTCAAACCCGCACTCGGGGCGGTTGATTGACCGCAAAAGTGTGCGAAACGGGTGCGAACCCACCGCGCGCCGGCGTCGAACTAGCCGACGCTCTCGCGCACGACATCGCGGGTCCTTGTCGGTGCGGGTGCCCAAGAAGGTGGGGTGGCGGATGTTGCCCGCGGTGGTCCACTCGGTGAAGCGGACCTCGACGACGAGCGTCGGGCTCGACGAAGCGCACGCCCTTCGGGATGCGGCCGCCGGTGAAGGGACTCTCGGCGCGGGCCGATTCCGCGAAGCAGCGTTTCGAGCTCGGCGATGACCGGTCCCGAAAGTCCGCTGCCGACCTTGCCCGCGTAGTGCAGCGCGTCGCCGTCGTAGTAGCCGACGAGCAGCGAACCGATGCTGCCCGTGCGTCCCTTCTCGCCGGGCTGCCAACCGCCGACGACGAACTCCTGGCGCCGTTGGTTCTTCACCTTCATCCACGTCGCGTGACCGGCGGCCGGGCTCGTAGCGAGCGTCGAGCCGTTTGGCGACGACGCCTTCGAGCCCGAAGCGTTTGCTGACCTCGACGGTCGTCGCGCCGTCGCCTTCTTCGTGCGGCGGCGTCTGCCACGACGGGCCGTTGAGCTCGAGGTCGCGCAGCAACGCGCGCCGTTCGGCGTACGGCAGCTCCATCGTCGAATGTCCGTCGTGCCACAACACGTCGAACAACACGTACGTGACCGGAACCTCGCCGACGAGACGGCGGATCGTCGACGTCGCTCTCCACGTGCATCCGCCGTTGCAGCAGTTCGAAGCTCGGCCGGCCGGATTCGTCGAACGCGACGATCTCGCCGTCGAGCACGACGTCTCGCGGTGCCGAGCGCTTCGCCGAGCCGGCGCAGCTCGGGATAGCGCCGCGTGACGTCGTTGCCGTTGCGGCTCACGAGCCGGATGCGACCGCCGTCGACGTAGCCGATCGCGCGGATGCCGTCCCACTTCAGTTCCCACGCCCAACCGTCGCCGTGGTCGGACCGTGCTCGGCGAGCGTCGCGAGCATCGGGCGCAGGTCGTTCGGGCGGCGCGCGCGCGATCGGGATCGGCGGGCGGATCCATGCGGTGGATCATCCACTGCTTGCCGCCGCGTGCGGAACAGCACGTACTTGCCGTGCACACGCTCGCCGTGGAAGGTGATCATCACCTCGCGCTCGTCCCACTTGTGCGTCTCGAACGTGCCGGTGTCCCACACGCCCATCGATCCGCCGCCGTATTCGCCGGCGGGGATCTCGCCCTTGAACGTCAGGTACTCGAGCGGATGGTCTTCGGTCTGCACCGCGAGATGGTTGCGCTTCGGGTCGACGGGAATGCCCTTCGGCACCGCCCACGACGCGAGCACGCCGTCGCGCTCGAGCCGCAGATCCCAGTGCAGCGCACGGGCGTGATGCTCCTGCACGACGAAGCGCGGATCTGCGTCGGTCTTCGCCGCGTCGGCGCTCTTCGCCGGGCCGCTTCGGTTCGGCGGGCGGCTCGGGCGTCGCGTCGAAGTCGCGTTTGGCTTCGTACTCGGCGAGGTCACGCTTGCGCGCCATGGCGTCACCGTAGCGAAGCAGGGCGCATCCGGCGCAGAGAGGCTGCTCCGGGGGGAACGTCGAGGCCGGGCGGCGATCCTCGACGTTCCCGAACCGGTGCTGCAGGGAGTCCGAACACACCGTGCGGGGGGGCGGTGCCCGCGGACTCGAAGTGTCCGATACCCGCGGCCCGAACGGCTAAACCAGAAATTTCCGAGAACCGCGAGTCGTCTCTGACGTAGTGGGGGTCGCGGGATTCGGGGCTCGGGGCGGCCGGCATAAATCCCTACTGGACTCGTCGGGAATCGAGCCCTACCGTGGCCATCACGACGTAATTGCCGATCAGCCCCCTCGACCGAGTGCGCAAAGGAAGATGGCGAGCATGTCGAACGAAGCCTGGGGTCTCGAGACCCGCCTCGTCCACGCCGGCGCCGAAGTGCCGGACCCCGCCACCGGCGCCCGGGTCACGCCGATCTACCAGACCTCGTCGTTCGTCTTCCGCGACACCGAACACGCGGCCGCGCTCTTCGGGCTGCAAGAGCTCGGGATGATCTACACGCGGATCATGAACCCGACCCAGGACGCATTCGAGCAGCGCATGACGTCCGCTCGAAGGTGGGGTCGGCGCGCTCGCGACGTCGAGCGGTCAGGCCGCGCAGACGATCGCGCTGCTGAACCTCGCCGAGAACGGTGGACACATCGTCTCGAGTGCGTCGCTCTACGGCGGCACGTACAACCAGCTGCACTACACGTTCCCGAAGATGGGCATCGAGGTCACCTTCGTCGACGACCCCGACGATCTCGCCGCGTGGAAGGCCGCGATCCGCCCGAACACGAAGGCGTTCTACGGCGAGAGCATCGGCAACCCGAAGGGCGACGTCTTCGACTTCGAGGGCGTCTCGAAGATCGCGCACGACAACAAGATCCCGCTCGTCATCGACAACACGCTCGCGAGCCCCGCGTTGTTGCAGCCGCTGAAGCACGGCGCCGACGTCGTGGTGCACAGCGCGACGAAGTTCATCGGAGGTCACGGCACGTCGATCGGCGGCATCATCGTCGACGGCGGCACGTTCGATTACCCCGGTAGCGGCCGTTTCCCCGGTTTCACCGAACCCGACCCGAGCTACCACGGTCTCGTGTTCGCGGAGCTGCCGCCCGAGCTGCGGCCCGCGATGTACATCTTGAAGTGCCGGTTGCAGTACATGCGCGATCTCGGCGCGTCGATCGCGCCGTTCAACTCGTTCCTGTTCCTGCAGGGTCTGCAGACGTTGAGCCTGCGCATGGAACGGCACTCGCAGAACGCGCTCGCGGTCGCGCAGTGGCTCGAGGGTCGCGACGAGGTCGAGTGGGTCGCGTACCCCGGGCTGAAGTCGAGCAAGTGGAACGCGCGGGCGCAGAAGTACCTGCCCAACGGCCAGGGCGCGATCATCGCGTTCGAGCTCAAGGGCGGGGTCGAAGCGGGCAAGCAACTTCATCGACAGCCTCGAGCTGTTCAGTCACCTCGCCAACGTCGGCGACGTGCGCAGCCTGGCGATCCATCCCGCGAGCACGACGCACAGCCAGCTCGAGGTCGGCGAGCAGTTGACGACCGGCGTGACGCCCGGGCTCGTGCGCATCTCGGTCGGTATCGAGACCCTCGACGACATCCTCGCCGACCTCGACGCCGGGTTGCGCGCCGCGAAGTCGTCGTGAGGCGCCGATGAGCGACGCGAACCGCCCGTCACGGGTGCGTGGCGGGTCGGCGATCCGCCCGGCCGTCGGCAGTTCGCAACACTGTTCACCGACCGGCCGCTCGCGTTGCGGGCCGGCGGCGCGCTGTCGTCGGTCACCGTCGCGTACGAGACGTGGGGGAGCCTGAACGCCGACGCATCGAACGCGGTCCTGGTGCTGCACGCGTTGACGCTCGACAGTCACGCCGCCGGGCCAGTCGAGCCGGGGCACTCCCAGCTCGGTTGGTGGAACCCGATCATCGGTCCCGGGCGGCCGATCGACACCGATCGGTTCTTCGTCGTGTGCCCGAACGTGCTGGGCGGCTGCCAGGGCACGACCGGGCCGTCATCGATCGATCCGGCCACGGGCGCGCCGTTCGGTTCGCGCGTTTCCGGTCACGACGATTCGCGATCAGGTCGACGTCGAGGCCGCGCTCGCCGACCATCTCGGGATCGAGCGCTGGCACTCGGTCATCGGCGGCTCGATGGGCGGCATGCGCGCGTTCGAATGGGCGGTCAAGTACCGCCGACCGCGTGCCGCGCGCGGTTGTCGATCGCGTGCGGCGCGGCGGCGACCGCGCAACAGATCGCGTTGTGCTCGCTGCAGATCGCGCTCGATCGAGGCCGATCCGCAGTTCGCCGGCGGCGACTACTACGACGTCGGCGGAAGGGCCGTGGCGCGGGATGTCGATCGCGCGTGGGATCGGTCAGGTGTCGTACCGGTCGGAGCTCGAGCTGGAGCAGCGCTTCAACCGCGGTCACGAGAACGACGAGCACCCGTTCGAAGGTGGTCTCTACACCGTCGAGTCGTACCTCGAGTACCACGGCGAGAAGCTCGCGCACCGGTTCGACGCCAACACGTATATCGGGCTGTCGCAGGCCATGAACCACCACGACATCGGGCGCGGTCGCGGCGGCGTGGCCGACGCGCTCGCGCGCGTCACGGCGGAGGTGACGATCGCCGGTATCTCGAGCGATTGGCTCTACCCGCTGCGGCTGCAGCACGAGCTCGCCGATCACATTCCTCGCAACAAGGGCGTCGAGGTCGTGCAGCTCGATCGGCTGGGCACGACGGCTTCCTCACCGAGCACGAAGCCATCGGCGAGATCATCGCCGGCGCCCTGGTGTAGTTCGAACCGGCCCGGCCGGGCTCGTAGGCTCGGGCGCGATGGAGGGCTTGGGGGGCTCGAATCGACGGACTGCGTTCCGTCTGGCGACGGCGTTCGACGTGCGCGTGCGCAGTGTCGGCACACCGAAGGGCACCGAGACCTGGCCGCGCGCCGATGGCGGTACCGCGCGTCTGCTGTCGACGGTGAGCGAGGACATCTCCGCGGGCGGGCTCCGCTTCCGGGCTCCGGTCGTCGTGGCGCGCGACACGCCGTTGACGGTCAAGTTCGCGCTCGAGAACACGCCGATCGAGCTCGTCGGCAACGTCGCACACGTGAGCGCGGACGAGTTCGGTGCCGGCGTAGGCGTTTCGTTCACCGACATCGACGGAGCCATGACGTCGCGGCTCGTGCGCTTCATCACCACCCGCGAACGCCTTCGGTTGCCGACGGTCTCGATCATGTATTCGTTGCGGTGTCAGATCGAGCGGGAGAGCGCGGAGTTCGAGGGCGCGACGGAGGAATGCTCACCGACCTTCGTGCGCGTGCTGTTGGAGAATCCGGTGTCGCCGGGCAAGGCGGTCGGTGTCGTCGTCAACGTCGGCCGCACCGAGATGAAGCTCGGTGGGCGCGTGGTGAGTTGCCGGCGCGCCGATCAGCTGTGGCGGACCGAGGTGGAGTTGAGCGAACGGAGCGGACCGATGATCGAGCAGTGGCGCGACGTCGTGGTCCGTTTGCGGGACGCGGCGCGCTAGTTGCGTTCCCAGACCTTGGCGGCCCGGCCCTTGCCGGAGTGCTTCGGGTCGTCGATCGGGTCGGTCACAGTGCCCGCGGCGGAGAGCTCGTCGAGAACCTTGCGCACGGTCGCCGGTGATCCGCCGACTTCGCGCATCAGGCCGGCAACCGTCAGCCAGGTTCCGGGCGGCTTGGCGGTGACCGCGTCGGCGAGGTCGGCGGTGCTGACACGCGGGGCACGGGTGGATGTGGTGGTCTTCGCACGCGGCGTGCCGCCCCCGAATACCGCGTCGAGAACGCGCCGGGAAATGCCCAGCGCGGCGAAGTCTTCACGGCTGTAGTCGTGGATCTTCGCCCATACCTTTCCGTACTGGATGAAGCCGTCCTCGGCCGAGTCGCCGACGACGATATTGGCGACGCGCTCGCGTTCTGCCTTGATCGCCGCCAGCTTGGCCAACGGATCGGAAATGCCTTTGGTCGCCGCCTCGAAATCGGGTTTCGGGCGGGCATGCCGACCCCGGGGCTTAGGAGTTCCCAGGGTCGAGAGATACTCCTTTACGGCGCGCTCTGCGTCTTCCGAAGCGGAAACCCGGATCTCGGTCTTGGCAACAGCTTTCCGCGGCATTCTTCGTACCTTTCGGGGGGCGGGCTTTAAAGCAGCACCGACAGTAGTAGCACACGAAATATCTATCTTCGGTATACGAAGTGTCCTAAAAACTCTTTACCCATTAGTGTTGGTGCGGATGAGTGATCTCGGTGACTTCGCCCGTATCAGCGGTGCCGATAGCGGTCTCTGCGTCGTTACGACGGTCCGCGACGACTCGACCGTGCAAGCGTCGGTGGTCAATGCCGGTGTGCTCGAGCATCCCGTGTCGGGGGTTTCGGTCGTCGGCCTCGTTGCCATCGGCGGATCCCGAAAGCTCGCGAACTTCCGGCGCCGGCCGCGCGCCACGCTCGTGGCGAAGTCGGGTTGGGAATGGGTCGCGGTCGAAGGCGCGGTAGATCTCTTTGGTCCCGACGACCCGATAGCGGGCCTCGATGCCGAGGCGCTGCGCATCACGCTGCGATCGGTGTTCACCGCCGCGGACGGCAGCCACGACGACTGGGACGAATACGACCGCGTCATGGCCCGCGAACGCCGCACCGCGGTATTTCTGACTCCAACTCGCATCTACTCGAACGGCTGAATCACTCCCAACAGTTAGGAGCAGAACCGGCTCCACGCGCCGGATTTACTCCTAACTGTTGGGAGGGTTCGCGGGCCGGTAGCTTTCGGCCGTGTCTGATTGGTCGACCATCGCGTCGCTCTCGACCGCGGTCGGGACGCTCGTGCTCGCCGCGGCCACGTTCAGCTCGGTGCGCTCGGCGAACCGGGCGGCGCGGGCGGCGGAGGAATCGCTGCTCGTCGGGCTCCGCCCGCTCCTCGTTCCCTCGCGCCTCGAAGACCCGGCCGAGAAGGTCGGGTTCATGGACGAGCGTTGGTTCCACATCCCGGGCGGCGGCGCGGTCGTGGAGGTTGCCGACGACAACATCTATCTCGCGATGGCCCTTCGGAACGTGGGCACGGGAATCGCGGTTCTCGATCGTTGGTTCGTGTATCCGGAGCGGCTATTGGGCGACGCCGGGTACAAACCGATCGAGAAGTTCCGCCGGCTGACGCGCGACCTCTACGTGCCTTCGGCTGATCACGGTTTCTGGCAGGGCGCGTTCCGCGACCAGGACGAGCCCATCTTCAAGCCGATGCGCGCCCTGATCGAAGCGCGTCAACCGTTCACGATCGATCTGTTGTACGCCGACTTCGAAGGCGGCCAGCGCATGATCAGCCGCTTCGGTCTAGCTCCGAGGGGGCAAGGCGACGAATGGATCGCTTCCAGTTCACGGCACTGGAACCTCGATCGACCGCAGCCGCGTTAGCGGAAGACCGACAAGAGCACGAGCGTCACGAACGCGATCCCGATGACCCATGCGGTGACGCGTATCCAGAGCGGCCGCCGCAACGATTCCGGTTCCGCGTCCCAGTCCCAGAGATCGGGATCGTTGGGATCGAACTCTCCCGGGCCGAGTGGCCCGACGGGTGTCGGCACGCCCCCGAGCTTAGGTTTCGCCCGGTCAATCAGCATTGCCGCCGCCCGGTTCACCCGCTCGGGAGGATGCCGCGACGCGCATCCGGGACAACCATCGACGCATCGGATCTTCGACGGCCGTCCGGCCGTCCGGCCGACGGTGTGTGGAGGGCCGCATGAGTGTGACTGTGATGTACGCCGACGAAGACGACGGAAGCGGCATGATCCTGTTCGCGGGGATGCTCTTGGGCCTGGCCGGATTCATGCGAATCGTCGACTCGATCTGGGCGTTCAGGTATTCCGGCCCGCTTCCCCAGAACCTGCAGAACTCGGTCCTGGGTTCGAATCTCACGACCTATGCGTGGGTGTGGCTCGTCGTCGGTGTCGTTCTCATCGTCGCCAGCATGCTCGTATTCTTCCAGTCCGAGTTCGGGCGGTGGATCGGGATATTCGCCGCCGCGATCGCGGCGCTCAGCGCGATCACGTTCATGCCCTACTACCCGGTCTGGGCGTTGCTCTACATCGCCTTGGCGGTCGTGGTCGTCTACGCGCTGGCGCGCTACGGCGGTCGTGTCTCGGCCGTGGTCTAGCAACACGAAACCGAGATGGCCGTGCAGCCGAGTCCCGTAGCGCCGCCGTGGATGGACCAGGCCCGGTGTCGCGATATCCACCCCGAGGTGTTCTTTCCGCACGACGGCGCCGGCGTCGAGGTCGCACAACGAATCTGCGCGATCTGTCCGGTCCGGGCGGAGTGTCTCGAGCACGCGCTCGTCAACGGTGTCGAACACGGCGTGTGGGGCGGATTCTCCGAGCGCGGGCGCCGACAGCTCAACGCGCAACGCTCGAAAAGCGTCCGGACCGGGTGACACGTGGTCGGGATTCTGCCGTCGGCGGGTCACGCCGGTGACCTGATTCGAAAATCGAGAGCGGGTGACCGGGATCGAACCGGCATGGCCAGCTTGGAAGGCTGGGGCTCTGCCATTGAGCTACACCCGCGCACTCCCAGACTAGGCGGCGGAGGATTCCGGGTCCCTTCCGTACGTCATAGGAGTACAGACGGGACCCGGAATCGGAAAACCACTGCTACGACCGGGCGCGCAAAGCGGCTTCGATCACCATCGTCGACGCCTTGGCCGCGACGTCGAGGGCCTCGGTGGTCCGGGTGGCCCGGCACAACACGAACGCACCTTCCAGCTGGGCGATGACGAAGACGGCCAGCTCGCGGGCGGTGGCGTCCGCGAAGCCCTCGGCCCGGAAACGCAGCGAAGCCGCTTCCGTCCACTGCTCGAACACCTCGGCCGTCGCGATGCGGAGGGGCTCGTTGCTGCTTGCCACCTCGAGCGCGACCGTTTCGATCGGGCACGCGTCGGCGTAGTCGGTCGCCTCCAGCACCGCGGCCGCGCCCGCGAACGCAGTCCCGAACGCCGGTGAGCATGTCGGGCGCGGCATCGAACACGCACATCACGAGCTCCCGTACATCGCCCCGGACCGGTGGATCACCTCGACGCCGAGCTCCTGCTTGCCGCCGGGAAAGTGGTGGTACAGCGAGCCGAACGGCGCATTGGCGTCGGCCACGATCTGCTTGAGCCCGGTGCCCGTGTAGCCGTAGCGCAGGAACAGAGCTCGGCGGTCGCGTCGAGGATCCGGGTCCTTGGTGTCGCCCGGTTTGAGCTGCCGTCGCCATGACCGTTACTCTATCCGCTAGAGCGATCTATCTAGTGCTCAATCGTGCCGCTGACCTGCGACGATCGGAGACCGCGTGTCCGACGAGCACCGGCTGCTGAAGTACTCCGCCCTCCTGTACGCCCTCGGGCTGGCGCTCCATACCGCCGACCATCTGCGCCGCGGCCTCGACGCCGTGACCCCGCAGGTGCTCTGGGCCGGCAACCTCTCGACCGCCGATCGGCATCTCCGTCGCCGTCCTCGTCGATCGATCGGTTACCGGAACGCGCCGTTCCTCGCCGCCCTCACCGGCATCCCGGTCGCCGTCGGCGTCGCCGCGGTGCATCTGCTGCCGACGTGGAGCGCGTTCAGCGACACGTTCATCGACGCGCACAACACCGGCGTCGTCGGCACTCTCGTGGACCGTCGTGATCGTCGAGATCGTCGGCGCGCTCGCGATGGGTGTGGCCGGCATCGTCATCGTGCGTGAAGAACGCGGCGCGGTGACGCACGCTTGACCGCGTGCGGGCCGGTCAGCCCGCGACGGTTGCGTGCACGACAGTGCCGACGAAGGTGACCATCACGTCGTCGCCCGCGCGCACGGGGTCGAATCCGGTCGGTGTGCCGCCCGCGAGCTCGGCCTCGAGCGTCGCCTCGGTCGCGTCGCGATCGGCGGCACTCGTGAGGATCACCTCGATCGGCAGCGATACCGAGTTGGTATCGCCGTAGGTGATCGGGCCGACCGTGTCCTGGAGCAGTTCGGCGATCTCGCGCTCGACGAGCGCGCGCACATGCGACGGATCAATGCTGCTTGTGCAGATCGTCGAACGCGTCGCGTACGTCGACGCTCGGCGCGACCATGTCGGAGATCACGACCCGACCGCTCGGCCGGCACACCCGCGCCATCTCGGTCAACGCGAGCGTCGGGATCGGGGAAGTGGTGCAGTGAGCTACGGCACACGACGAGGTCGAACGAGTCGTCGACGAACGGCAGCGCGGTCGCGTCGCCCTCCTGCAACAGCACGTTGTGGAGCCCGGCCGTCCTGCAGTCGCGCGGAGCCGGCCGCGAGCAACGCGGGCGTAATGTCGACACCCACCACCTGGCGCACGAACGGCGCGGCCTGCTCCGACGCATGGCCGGCGCCGCACGCCACGTCGAGCACGATCATCGTCTTCGTCGAGGGGCTCGACCCACGCGAGCGGCGAGGCGAAGCGGCGGGCGAACGGCGAGTCTTCGCCCGTGAACAAGCCGACCTGTTGGGTGAACGAATTGCGCACGGTGTCGTTGTGTTTTGCTTGGTCCGAGGGCATACGTCCACGGTTACAGTTTCGGCCGTGACCGTCTCTGCGCGTTCGGCCAAAGATCGGCCCGTCGCGGCCAGGTCGTCGGGCGCGCCGGAGCTGGGCTTCATCGACATGCGGGACGGGCGCACCGGTACGGGCCGGGACGTTCTCCTACGAGGGCGTCGACCTCGTGACGGGCTGGCACTCGCACGACATGCATCAGATCGAATACGCGTTCGAGGGCATCGCCGAAGTCGAGACCGCGTCGACTCATCATCTCCTGCCGCCGCAACAGGCGGTGTGGATTCCCGGCCGGCCTCGACACACTGCACGACGTTGCAGCGCGTGCGATCGGTCGCGGTGTTCTTCGATCCGGCAATGGTGCGGGGCGCCGACGACCGCGTGCGCGTGCTCGCGGCAACCCCGTTGCTGCGCGAGATGATCGTGTTCGCGGCGCGGTGGCCGATCACGCGGCCGGAGAGCGACCCCGTCGCCGACGCCTACTTCGACGCGCTGGCCGCGCTCGTGCGCGAGTGGTTGGAGCACGAGGCGCCGCTCTCGCTTCCGACGAGCTCCGACCCGATCGTGCGCGGCCGTGATGCAGTACACCGACGCGAACCTCGCCGACGGTCACGTCGAGTGCGGTGTGCGCGAGCGTCGGCGTCTCCGAACGCAGCCTGCGCCGGAAGTTCGTCGCCGCGACCGGCATGACGTGGCGCGAGTACCTGCTCCAGAGCCGCCTGCTGCGGGCGATGGCGTCTGCTCACCGACCCGCGCCGCACCGTGCTCGACGTCGCGACCGCGGTCGGGTTCGACAGCGTGAGCGCGTTCACGCGCGCGTTCCGGCGACTGACCGGCGAGACGCCGACCGCGTATCGCCGCCGGGCGACGGCGGTCACGCCCGCGGCGTGACGTTCTGCAGCCGCACCTGACCGATCGACGACGAGTCGATCGTCGGCGTCGGTGATGCGCACCTCCCAGAGTTGCGCGGTGCGGCCTTGCTGGATCGCGGACCGCGTGCACGTCGACGCGGCCCGACACCGTCGAGCGCACGAAGTTCGTGTTGTTGTTGACGCCGACGGCCACGAGGCCGTGCTCGGCGGCCGCGGTCGACGCGCCGACGCTCGCCGCCGTCTCGATCGCGGTCGTGTACACCCCGCCGTGCACGAGACCCCACGGCTGATGGTGCTCGGGGCCGAGATCGATCCAACCCGTCACGAGCGTGGCACCGACCTCGTCGAGCTGAAGGCCGGCGGCGCGCATGAACGCACTCGGCTCTCCGTTCGGCATCGGCCCGGTCACGGTCCGAACGCTAACGGGGAGCGGCAGCGGAGGCTCGCGGCCGCTACCGCGTAGCCGCTCTGGACGAGACGCAGCGCGAGCGACCAATAACGGTTGGCCATGGCCGGTTCCGGGACGATCCGCTTCGGGGTGCAGGCGAGTTTCGGTGCGGAGAACGACCCCGATGCCGGAGAGTTCCTCGACCTCGCGGGCCAAGCTCGAAGACCTCGGCTTCGACGCGTTGTACGTCGCCGACCATCCCGGCGTCGACGCCGTCGCCGTTCGTCGCGCTCGGCCGCGGCCGCGGCCATCACGTCGACGCTGCGGCTCGGCACCTACGTCCTCAACTGCGGTGTGCGCGATCCACTCGCGCTCGCGAGCGACGCGGCCACGCTCGATCAACTGTCGGGTGGGCGCGTCGTGCTCGGCCTCGGCGCCGGCCACACGCCGAGCGAATGGACGATGGCCGGCCGCCCGTATCCGTCGGCCCGCGCACGCGTCGGCGCGGCTCGCGGAGATGGTCGACGTCGTGCACGCGACTCCTCGCGGGCGAAGCCGTGACGCAGCACGGCCACGACCTCGACCTCGACGAGGCCGTGGTCGCCGCGCCCCGGCCGGTGCAGGCGAGGATCCCGCTCTTGATCGGCGGCAACGGCCCGACGGTTCTCCGTCTCGCCGGTCGAGCGCGGCCGACATCGTGGGCCTGACCGGTCTGGGGCGAACGCTCGCCGACGGTCATCGGCACGAGGTCGACTGGCAACCCGCGTCGATCGACCAACGTGTCGGGATCGCCCGCACCGCCGCGGCCGGTGCCGGACCGGACGCCGAAGTCGACGTTCGACGCGCTGGTGCAACACGTCGAGATCACCGACGACCGCGACGAAGCGGCCGCAACGCGTTGCCGGCATGGCGCCCGGCCTCGACGCCGACGTCGGTGCTCGTCGCGCCGTACGCACTCGTCGGCTCGATCGAACAACTCGCGGACGAGGTCGAGATGCACCGGGAACGTTGGGGCATCACCTCGTACGTCGTACGCAGCAACGCGGTCGACCTCATCGCGCCGCTCATCGAACGCCTCCGTTCGTAGCGCGCTCGCGCGCCGCCGACATCGTCGTCAGACGCTCATCAGAGAGCGCGCGCATACGCAGCGAAAACGGTGTGTCGTCGCGCCCACGAAAGCGCACGCTGCGCACGACATTGCGGCGAGCGCCCGTAACTGGCGGCGAATGTCGCGGCAACCAACCGTTCGTACCGTTCCTACATGATCACAACCTTGCGAATGCGTGTCAGGGAACGGGAGTCCCGAAGATTCTTCGGGGCCTACTTAGGCGGAAAGATGCTCGGTCTGGGCGTCGTGCTGCTGGGCGTGTGGGCGCTTACCTGGTACTTCAGTACCAAGGCCGGTGCCACGATGCTCGGCCAAACGACACCCGCGTTGAAGGCCGACGACATCGTGAACCCACTCAACACGGTCTGGGTGTTGGTGGCGGCGTTCCTGGTGTTCTTCATGCAAGCCGGTTTCATGATGCTCGAGGCCGGGTTCGGGAGAACGCGTGAAGTCTCCAACATCATGTTGGAGTGCATTGCTGATACATGCCTGTGCGGACTGCTCTTTTGGGCGTTCGGTTTCGCATTCATGTTCGGTGCCGGCAACGGCTGGATCGGGCATCAGTACTTCTTCTTGAACAACGCGCCGGTCACGTACGGCTCCACCGGCGTCGCGTTCTTGGCGTTCTTCTTGTTCCAGTTCGCGTTCGCCGACACGTGCAGCACGATCACGTCGGGCGCGATGGTCGGGAGAACCGCGTTCGGCGGCGACCTCATCTACAGCACCGCGGTGAGCGGGTTCATCTACCCGATCGTCGGCCACTGGATCTGGGGCCCCGACGGCTGGCTCGTCACCCTCAAGACCCCGTTCCGGGACTTTGCGGGATCGACGGTCGTCCACACGGTTGGTGGTGTGATCGCGCTGGCCGGTGCGGTCGCGCTCGGGCCGCGCATCGGCCGCAAGTTCAAGCGCGACGGCGGCGGTATGCCACCCGGTCACGACATGGTGTTGGCCGCGCTCGGCGGCGTCATCCTGTGGTTCGGTTGGTACGGCTTCAACCCCGGCAGCACATTGTCGGCGATGGACTTTGCCGGCATCGGGCGGGTCGCGACCAACACCACGCTCGCCGCGTGTGCCGGTGGACTGGGTGCGATGTTGTTCGTGTATCCCCGCTCCCGAAAATGGGACACGGGCATCAGCATCAACGGCTTCCTGGCCGGGCTCGTCGCGATCACGTGTCCGTGTTATTGGGTCTCGCCGTTCGGTGCGATCTGCATCGGTGCGATTGCATCGGTGGTGATGGTGCTCGCCGTCGACCTCGTCGAATGGTTCCGGGTCGACGACCCGATCGGCGCAGTCGCGGTGCACGGCGCGTGCGGCATCTTCGGGACGATCAGTCTCGGGTTGTTCGCCACCGGTCAATACGGATTACCGGGCGCAACCGGCGCGGATACGTCGACGACCGTCGAACGGGCTGTTCTACGGAGGTGGTGCGAAACAGCTCGGCGTGCAGATTCTCGGCAGTGTGGTTGTCACCTTGGCGGTGTTCGCGGATCGCGCTGGTCGTGATGTACGCGGTGAAGGCGCTCGGAGTGTTGCGGGTCTCCGAAGAGGTCGAGATCGGCGGCATCGACATTCACGAACACGGTGCGCCGGCGTACCACCCCGAGTACGCGTACATGGGTCACTCGGCGATCCCTTCCGGGTCGCCGGCAAGCTCGGTGAAGATCCCATCCGGTAGCGCGCCGTCTGTCGGCGTGGGGGAGTGAGGGGACGCTGATGTATCTCGTCACGGCCATCATCAAACCGCACCGACTCGAGGAGGTAACAACTGCACTCAAAGGCATCGACATCAACGGGATGACGATGTCGGAGGTCCAAGGCTTCGGCCGTCAACGCGGACACAGCGAGGTGTACCGCGGGTCGGAGTACAACGTCGACTTCATCCCGAAGACGATGGTGCAGGTCGTGTGCGCCGACGCCGACGCCGACAAGGTCGTCGACGTGATCGCCGACGCGGCCCGGACCGGAAAGATCGGCGACGGCAAGATCTGGGTCTCCGAGTTGTCGCGGGTGGCCCGCATCCGAACGGGAGAGACGGGGAGCGACGCGCTCTGATCGTCGCGTTCGCAATCCGGGTACAAACCGAGGGGGACCGGCGAGAGCGCCGGTCCCCCTCGTCAATTCGAGCTCACCGGTCATCGGTCTGGATCTCGGCGATGTAGCCCTGGCCCCGCACCGTGTGGATGCGCATGCCGACCGGCGCGATACGGCGGCGCAGCGCTTTGATCCGGGCGTCGACCGATCGGTCGTTCGGGTGAACCCTCGGGCCAGCCGCTCTTCTCGAGCCGGGCCCGGGAGAGCACGCGGCCCGGACGGCTGATGAACGCGGCGGTCAGCCGCGCCTCGATGGGCGACAGCGCGACCCAACGCGTTGCCCCGCCACAGCAGCCCGTGGTCGCCGAGGATCGGACGAGCCGACGCTTGCGCGGCTGCGCAGCTCCACGATGTTCGTCTGCACGTCGCGGTCGTGCGTGGGCAGTCGTAGCCACGCCGACATCCCGTCGGATGTGTCGGGCGGTTCGGCCTCCGGCGCGACGAGGAACAAGCGCGGCGCACCGACCCGGGCGAGCTCCGTCGCGCGGGCCGCGCCCTCGGGCCAGTGCACGACGACGACGCCGTCGATCTCGGTGTAGCTTCATCGAGCGGTCGCTCGAACAGGAGCATCGAGAAGCTCCATATACAATACCTCCATATCGGCCGGCACGGAATGCCGGCGCGGTCGCCTCAGTGACTCAGTGCGAGACGACGAGGAGAGGAGGACCGCGGAGCCGGACGTTGAACTGTTCGCCGCGCCGACGCGGTGCCCCGCCGGCTCGCGACGCCAAGCGCCGGGCCGCGATCGCCGCCGGATACGGCGAGCGACGATGAACGCCGCCGGTGAGCGCGACCCGATGTGAACGACTCGGGCTCGTCGCGTTCGGCGGCGACGGTCGCCGCGTGCTGGACGACGTACGTGGAATGCGGGCCAGTACCGGCGGCCGACGCCGCGGCATCGGCCGCCGCCCCGCCGCTGGCGGTAAGTGCACCGAGCAGGGCCAGCGCGCCGAGTGCGCCGACGAGGAGGAAGCACGCGCGTGCGCCGTGCGGGGCCCACTTCCGACGCGAATGCGCTCGCAACATGCTCGTTGAATGGTAAAGCGTCGATTGCGGGCCTACGTGGCGATCGTGTGACGGCATCCACATATGTTTCTGAGGTCTTTCTGACATCGGGTGAGTATCTCGCGTTCGGTGCGCCGGGAAGTCTGGTCGGCAATCGTCCGATCAATTCTCGAGCACAGTTCTCGAGCAGGCTTGAGGTGCACCCGTGAGCGAACCGCCCGACCCCGACCGCGTGCTGCACTCGTCCGCGACCGCGATCCGGGTCTCGCTGTTCTCGGTGTTCTGGTCGATCGTCGTCGGCGCGCGGCCCTGGTGAGCGGAGTGTCGGCCGGTTCACTGGCGCTCATCGGGCTTCGGGCTCGATTCGGTCATCGACAGCGCCGCGTCGGTCGTACTCGTGTGGCGGTTCCGTGTGGAACGGGCCGACCCGCAACAGGCCGACCGCGTCGAGCGGGTTGCGGCACGCACGATCGGCATCACGCTTGTCGTCGTCGCGCTCTACATCGTCGCCGGGATCGGTGCACGCGCTGGTCGCACCGCGGAGACCGCGTCGACGGTGGTCGGCGATCGTCCTCGCGGCAATCGCGTCGGTCATCGTCTTGCCCGGGCTCGCAGTCGTCAAGGCGCAACATCGCCGGGCGACTGAACAGCCGCGCGTTGCGGGGCGACGGTATGCTGACCGCGGCCGGCGCAGTGCTCGCACTTGTCACTCTGCGTTGCGCTCGATCGTTGACCAGCGCGCTCGGATGGTGGTGGGCCGACTCGGTCGCGGCGCTGCTCATCGCGGCCTTGCTCGGGTCAGCGAAGGCTCTCGTCGCTGGCCTTCGCGTAGCGAACTACGGAGTAACGGTCTTGAGGTGCTGCGCCACGATCGCGTCGGCGATCGCCTTGGCGATCACGTGCATGTGAGCGATCGCCTGCGCAAGGAGCCGGCGCCGCGGCGGTCCGGCCGTCGACGTCGGCGTTGATGTAGTTCGTGAGGTCGTCGACGTGCCGTGCAACAGGTTCGGTGACCGCCACGAGCGGCGCGCCGCCGCCGGTCGCGGTCGTGACGAAGCTGGCGAAGTCGTTCTGGTAGTCGACGCAGCCGGCTGATCGCCTCTTCCTTCGCGCCGTTGTCGTGGTCGCGGGCGGCCTGCGCGTAGTCGATGAAGAACTGCGTGTGCTGCTCCCAGAGCTGGGCGAACGCCCGGGCGCCGTCGGCTCCGTAGATCGCGTGCGATCGCGTCGATGAGGCCTGCGTGTTCGCGGCGAGCGCGTCTGACCGCGGCCGTCGGGTGTCGTTGCCCGCGCCGACTTCGTGCATCAGGGCGGCGACGAGGGTCGCGTGCGGTTGCCAGCAGCGAGTCGAGGGCCGAATGCACCTCGGCCACCGTCGAGCACGACGTGGTGGCCCGGGTTCGCGGTCGGCACGATCTGGCTGGGATCGGCGGAGACGTTGAAGACCGTGACCGGCGACGTTGCGTCGTCGTCGGAGCCCGACGATCCGCACGCGGTGAGGATCGTGCCCGTCAGCGTGACGAGCAACGCGGAGGCCGCCAGCCGGCGCACGTGTACGAGCTTCATAGCGTGGCCTCGATGCTGGTTGCGCGGCGGATCCACGCAATGCACGCGTCGGCGCGGCGTCGGTCGGGCGAAGAAGAACCCCTGCGCCTCGTCGCATCCGAGATCCTGCAGCACCCGGAGGTTCGCCTCGTCCTCGACGCCTTCGGCGACGGTGGTGAGCCCGAGCGTGCGGGCCAGGTCGATCGAGTAGCGCGTGACCGCGAGATTGCCCGGCACGCAGAGATCGCAAGATGAACGACTGGTCGATCTTGAGCGTGCTGATCGGCAGACCGGTGAGGTACGCGATCGACGCGTAGCCCGTCCCGAAGTCGTCGACGCTCGAACGAACTCCGAGTTCCGACAGCGCGTTCAGAACCTGCTTGGTGCGGGCCGGGTCGTCGAGCACGGCAGTCTCGGTGAGCTCGATCTCCAAGAGGGCGGGCTCGACATCGTGGCGGGCGAGCATCTCCGCGACGTGGCTCGGGAGTCGGATGTCGCCCGCGTAGGCGGCGGCCAAGTTCACCGCGACTCGTACGCGGTCGCCGGCGTCGAGCCACGCGCGCACCTGCCGCAACGCTTCGTCGAGCACGTACAGGGTGAGCGGCTTGATGAGATGCGTCGACTCGACGACCGGAAGAAACTCGCCGGGGCCGAGCAGTCCTCGCGTCGGGTGCTGCCAACGGACGAGCGCTTCGACCGCGTCGGCGCGCCCGGTGCGCAGATCGATCTTCGGCTGGTAGTGCAGGACGAGCTCGTGCTGTTCGATTGCCCGGCGGATCTCCGACGCGAGCGCGAGTCGCTCCACGCTGAAGAGATCGTGCTCCACGGAGTATTTCTCGATGCCGGAGCGGGCCCGCTTCGCCACGTACATCGCGACGTCGGCGTGGCGGAGCAGCGCGGCGGCGTCGGCGCCGTCGTCGGTGCAAGCCACGCCGATGCTCGCGCGCACGTCGATCTCGATGCCGTCGATCTCGAACGTCTCTTCGAGTGCGAACGCGATGTCTTCGGCGACCACGACCGCGTCCTGCGCGTGCGCCAGACCGGGCAACACGATGCCGAACTCGTCGCCGCCGAGCCGCGCGACGGTGTCCTGGGCGCGGAGCCGCTTGGCGATCCGGGCGCCGATCTGGTGGAGCAGTTGGTCGCCCGACTCGTGCCCGAACGCGTCGTTGATCTCCTTGAAGCGGTCGAGGTCGAGCAGCAGCGCGGCCGCGACCGTCCCGTTGCGCAACGATTGCCGCGCCACCTGTTCGAGGCGGTCGGTGAACAGCGTCCGGTTCGGTAGGTCGGTCAGGATGTCGTACAGCGCCTGGTGCCGGTTGGTCGTCGGCTTGCCGGCGCAGGTCGCGCGAGGCCCGGGCCACGATGCCGGAAAACCACGAGGTAGAGAAGCGCGAGGCCGATCGCGAGTGTGAGATACAAGCGACGCGTGTCGTGGTCGATCGCGTGCGCGATCGGTTGGTACGGAAGGTAGATCTCGAACGCGCCCATGACCTTGGCGTTCGGATCGTCGGTGAAGTGGCCGTCGGCGCCGACGCGCAGCGGCAGATACACCGAGAGGAGACGCTGGTTGGCGCGGTCGTCAAGCTCTTCCGGTGACCGCAGGTCGGTGACCTCGGCCGCGACCTTCCCACTGAAGCTCTCGTTCAGCTCGTCATCGCCCGGGAACCAGCGCTGCAGCAGCCGCGCGTTGTCTGACCACACGACGAAGTGCTGCGCGTTCCAGATCTTGACGCGCACGATGTTGTTGCGCGAGAGGCTGTCGAGCAGCGCGGCGTCGAGCTCGGCGCGCCGAGCCGCGGGCAGCGGCAGGAAGTCGTGCTGCAGATCGCTCGGGCGCAACACCGGGCGTACGCCGATGTTGGCCGCGACCTCGGCGGTGCGTACCGCGTCGCCGACCGTGCGGTTCTTCAACGACGCTTGAACGAGGGATCCGAGGACGATGCCCAGGACCGCGACGAGGGCGAGCGTGATGAGGCCGAAGCGCGCGAGAAGGTTGACGCGACCTCCCAGCTTGCGCACGCCGTCCCTCCTTGGCCGACCAGTTCCCTAGAAAGATCGGACCGTGGATAGGTCGGCTTGACGGCGATCGCCGCGGAACGCCCTCTATTCGGTCAATTCGCGCTGCGCTTGCTCATAGCGCACCCGGGCTTCGGCGATGTCGGTGCCGTGTTCCGCGGCCCACTGCGTGAGCGCGGTGATCGGCTTCAGCACTGACTCGCCGAGCGGGGTGAGCGCGTAGTCGACCCGCGGGCGGAACGGTTGCGTGCACGGTGCGCTGACACGAGTCCGTCCCGTTCGAGCTGGCGCAGGGTGAGCGTGAGCATGCGCTGCGAGATGCCCTCGATCGCGCGCTTCAGCTCGTTGAAGCGGTGCTCTCGCTCGCCGAGCAGCGCGATGACGAGCACGCTCCACTTGTCGCCGACCCGATCGAGGATCTCGCGTACGACGATGCACGACGAGTGGTCGGCCGTCGTGATCGAGCAGGGCGAGGCACTTCGGCGTGGCTCGGGAACATTGAAAGTGCCTTCTTCCCAGTTCAGAGATGGTCACTTATGGTGACCGAGTCACAAGACAATACCAGGTATCCGCCCAATCCCTCCAGGAGACCCCCCCATGACCGCCCCCCAGGCAACCTCCGACACCCTCCCGCTCGCCCCCGGCCGTTGGGCCCTCGACAAGAACCACTCCGGCGATCTTTTTCGTCGTCCGCCACCTCGGGCTCTCGAACGTCCGCGGCCGCTTCGACAGCTTCGAAGCGACCCTCGACATCGGCTCGACCCTCGACTCGGTTGCGATCACGGCCGAGGTCGACCTCTCGTCGGTCGACACCAACAACGCCGATCGCGACACGCACCTGCGCGAGCACCGACTTCTTCGGCACCGACCAGCATCCGGTGATGACGTTCCGCTCGACCGCCGTGAACGGCGCGGGCGAGAACTACGAGCTGACGGGCGACCTCACGATCGCGGGCGTGACGAAGTCGGTGACCTTCGACATCGAGTTCAACGGCACCGAGGTCTTCCCGCCCGACCAGAGCACCCACGCCGGCTTCTCCGCGACCGGCCAGATCAAGCGCAGCGACTTCGGCATCGACTTCGGCATCATTCCCGGGGCCGAGAAGCTGATGCTCGGCGACAAGATCAAGGTCGAGCTCGACCTGCAGTTCGTCGCCCCCTGAAGTCAGCGGCGGCTGGTTGTCAGGATGCGTTGACTCGCGAACGCGCCGATGCCGACGCGCTCACCGCCGATGTCGACTGTCGTGGTGCCGTCGGGCGAGGAAGCGGTAACCGTGCCCGCGGCACCCGGTGCGATGTGTGACTCCTCGAGGAACTCGAGCAAGCCCGGCGCGAACTCGAGCTCCTCGGGGATGCGCGACACCGTGAACTTGGTGCCCGCTTTCAGCATGGCCAAGGGCTTCGTCGCGGGTGCCTTGTAACCGGTGCCCGGGATCGGATTGCCGTGCGGGCACGTTGTGGGATCACCGAGAAGCTTGATCATCGCCGCTTCGACCGGCTCGGAGATCACGTGCTCCCACTTGCCCGCTTCGTGGTGCGCGTCGGGCGACGAGAGGCCGAGGATGTCGGTGAGGAACCGTTCGGCGACGCGATGCCGGCGCACCACGCGCTCCGCGAGCTTGCGGCCCGCGGCAGTGAGTCGGACGTCGCCGGAGCGCGCGACGACGAGACCTTCGTCGCGCGATCTTGTGGATCATCTCCGACACCGCCGGCCGGGAGACCGTGAGCCGTTCGGCGATCCGCGCCTGCTTCACGAGCACGTCGTCTTCGCCGAGCTCGAAGATCGCTTCGCAGTACTCCTCGAACGCCGGGTGCCATTCCGGGGTCTCGTAACTGGCCATGCGCGGACGCTACCGCGGATCCCGCGCGATCAACTCGTCGCGAACGGGCCCGACGAGGTGTGCTGGATGATCCATTGTGCAACGCTCACGAGCTGGGTGGGATCGAGCGCGTTCGACCGCAGGCACACGAGCGACGTACCGAGCGCGGTGTCGACGGAGATCCGGCCGTCGATCAACGACGTGTCGACGAGCGGTGGGTCGGCGGTGTGCAGCCAGGCCGCGATGAGGCACGGGGGACAGGCCGTGGCGAAGGTCGCGTTGGCAGTCGGGCCGTCGTAGAACGACACGACACCCGGCGGTACCTGCGGGTCGACGTCGACGAAAGGGCCGCCCATGTCGACGCCCGACGCGGCCCGGAGCCAGTCGGGGCGCAAGGGAGTCACGAGGGCGCGGCGCAACAGACAGGGTGGAAGCGTGGGCGCGAACGCGGGGTCGTGGCTGACGCGGGCCACGCGCCCGTCGCGCAGCGGCAGCTCGATCAGCACGCGGGGAACCGCGGCACGCGACCGCGGTTGCGCACCGGAGCTCCTGATCGAGCGCCCGGTCCGTCGTGGCATCCGTATCTTCGGGGAACATGATGTTAGGTAAGCCTAACGAAGGTTCGTTGTCAAGCCGAATACCCTCGGGTCGGGGGAGGATGGTGCGTGCCGCTGCACGTGCGCATGACTCCGCGCGATCCCGACGAAGCGCACCGCGCCGCGACCCCGCTCGAGTTGTTTTTCGACCTCGCGTTCGTCGTGGCCGTCGGTCAGGCCGCGACGGAGCTGCATCACGGGCTCGTCAGGGGCGACATCCGCAACACGCTCATCGTGTTCCCGCTCGTGTTCTTCGCAATCTGGTGGGCCTGGATGAACTTCGCCTGGTTCGCCTCGGCCTACGACAACGACGATGCGCTCTACCGGCTCGCGGTGCTGATCCAGGTCGGCGGTGTGTTGTGCATCGCGACCGGTATCCCACGCGCGTTCGCGCACCACGACTTCATCGTGATGGCGCTGGGTTACGTGATCATGCGTATCGGCCTCGTCGGGCTGTGGCTACGCGCCGCGGTGTCGGATCCGCCCCGCCGGACCACTGCGCTTCGTTACGCGGCCGGGATCGCGGTTGTCCAGTGCGGTTGGATCGCGTGGCTCGCCGCGCCCGACATGCTCTTCATTCCCGCGTTCGTCGTGCTGTCGGTCGCTGAGCTCTCGGTTCCGATCTGGGCCGAGTCCGCGGCGCGAACGCAATGGCACCCGCGTCACATCGCCGAACGCTTCGGCTTGTTCACCATCATCGTCCTCGGCGAAGCGATGCTCGACGGGACGCTCGGCGTATCGGCGGCCCTCGACTCGGGCACGTCGTTCTCGAAGTTTGCCGGCGTCGTGATCGGCGGATTGCTGTTGGTGTTCTCGCTGTGGTGGTTCTACTTCGACATGCCCGGCAGCGAGACGGTGGAGCACGCACGCCGGGCGTTCGCGGAGCGGCTCAACGGCGCGTTCGCATGGGGCTACGGGCACTACGTCGTGTTCGGCAGCGCGGCCGCGGCCGGCTCCGGTCTCGCGATCGCGGTCGACCAGGCCGTCGGACACACGCACCTCACCGACGCGCAGGCCGGTTTCGCGATCACAGTTCCGGTGTGCGTCTACCTGCTCGCAGTGTGGATCATCCACTTTCGCCAGAAGCAGCCGAGCTTGTTGCACACGTACGCGATTCCGGTCGTGGTCGTGTTGCTTCTCGTCGCGAGCGTGCTCCCGCAACCGGTGTTGATCTCCGGAATCCTGGTCGCCGCGCTCGTCGGCATCGGCAGCGCGGCGAGTGCCGGCACCCCCGAGCCGCTGACGCCCGACGACGTCGCGATGTGATTCGCGAGCGACTCGATCTCGGTCTCAGTGCCGATCCTTCCCGGACTCAGACACCCCCGAAAAAGGTGATAGCGCCGGCGTTATCACCGGCGCTATCACGGGCGCTATCACTCGAAAAAGGTGTGACTGCCACGCGCCGAGAACGACGACTTCGTCGGCACGCGGCTGCTTCAGGCTCGGGCGGGGACCTCTTGGACAGCCCAGCCGTTGCCGTCGGGATCGCTGAAGAACACGAACCGGCCCCACGGGAAATCCTGCACGTCGCTCACGTCGACCTTGCCCTCAACGAGCGCGGCGCGCGCGGCCTCGATGTCGGCCACGACCAACTGCACTCCTTGCACCGAGCCCGGTGCTGCCTCGGTGATCCCCTTGCCGAACGCGATGGAGCAACCGGAACCCGGAGGCGTCACCTGTACGAAGCGCATGTCGTCGCTGAGTGTGTGGTCGTGGTCGGCCACGAACCCGACCTGGTCCGTATAGAAGGCCTTGGCCCGATCGACGTCGGTAACCGGGATCGCGACCAGTTCCAGCTTCCAGTCCATGTTCGTGCTTCCCCTCGTGCCGGTGATGCGGGTGGCGCGATTGCCACCGCAGATATGAGTATCCGCCCCATAACTGGCCATCTAGTGACCGCTTTAGAATCTTCGCTGCAGCCACCGGTGTCGCCGGCGGAAGGTCCAGCGGACCGACCACTCAACGAACGGAGCGGCCAGTCCGAGTCGGGGTTCGACTTCAACCGAGTCACACAGGACGCAACCACCGGGATCGTCCGCCAGTGTGCGTTCGTGCGTCCAGACTCGGTACCACCAAGTGGACGAGGACTCACGGAAGCCGCGCCCGTCCGGGAACACGACCAGCTCAATTCGGTGGCGGTCGATCGGGATGACTCCGAAGAGCAGCTGCCAACTGACGGGAGCGCTTACGCGCCACGGTTCGGTGTCGAAGGGCGCACCGTTGCTTGGGTCGGTCAACCGGATGAAGGGCGCGAGCTCCCGGTTGACGCCACCGACGGTAGACACCGCCGCCCACACTTCGGCGCGGCTGGCCCGCAGCGGCAACTCCACCGTCAAGCGCATCGCCGCAGTCTGTCCGTCTTGACGACGGATTCCCGAACAGTCCCACTACTGCCGTCGGGAAGTGGATCCGTTTGATTTGGGATTGCCGGTCGGCCGGGTCGCTGACGATCAGAGGGTATGCAGACAACAACAGAACGGGTGCAGGCCGACGATCCCACCTCCGCGTCGATCACTCAGGCCGGCCGGGTGTTCCTGTTTGACCGCGGTGCGCGAGCGACTGAGCTGGCCGAGATTGCAGTGGCGGTTGCGGCGTTGATCGACGGGCCCAAGAACCGCTGAACGTCACGCGTTGTTCGATGACCGCGACGGCAATCTCACGATCGCTTGTCCGCGACCTCGGTGAGCAGCGCGGTCAGGCGGGCGTGGTCCGCGGCGCGGAGGTGGCGGCCGAACGATTCCTGGAGCGCGTCGACGTAGACCGCGTTGGCCGCGCGGAACTGCCTGCGGCCCGCACGCGTCGTGACCACGATGCTCGCCCGGCGGTCGTCGGGATCGGGCCGCCGCTCGACGAGACCGTCGGCTTCCATCCGTTGCACGAGACGGCTGAATCCGGGCTGGCTGTACCGAGGATGCATCGCGCGTTGCAGCTCGCCCATCGGCAGTCGGTGGGGCGGATCGGCGCGCTCCAGGTACGCCAGAGCGGAGAACACGCCGGAGTCCATGCCGGCCTGTTCGTCGAGCGCGGCGACCACGTCGTGCAAGCACCGATTGGTACACGCGCGACCAGCGCGCTCCAGCTCGGGAATCGGTTCGTCGGAGTCCGCGGGCATTACCACGCGGCGCGGATCGTCGAGCACGAGCTCGAACTCACCCGACGATCCGGCGCTGACAGCGCGTCGCTGATCGTGTCGCGCAGGTCGTCGGGCGGCAGGATGCAGTCGGCGCAGCTGACGCTGTCGAGCACGAGGCGAGGTGCACGCGCGCCGTCTTCGGGTCGGCGTCGCGCAGCAAGGAGGTCGGCTCCGTCGGCGCGCAGGAATCCGGCGAGCTCGTCGACGGCGGCCGCGACCACGGCTGGGATCCATCGTCAGCCCTTGCACGACGGGCTTGCTCTGCATCGTGCTCTCACCGAAGCTCGGCAGCCCGATCGCGTGCAGGCTGCCGAGACCGCCGCAGACGATCGGGACGATCTGGTCCGGGCGCTCGACGAGGTGCACGCGGTCGCGGCTGTCGACGCGGCCCCGGTCGCGCAGCATCTTGGCGTTCGCCTTCCGGCCACATGTCGATCGGCTGCCACGCGTTGTCGCTGCAGGTACGCGGCGAGGTCGTCGGCGTCGGGGAACGCGGCGCCGAAGCGTTCGGCCCACATCGGGTTGAACGCGACGACGACCTCGCCGTTCCCGACGTTGCCGAGGAACATGTTCGCGAGCGGGTACGCCATGCTCTTGGCGATCAGGTAGAGCAGGTCGCGCGGCGTCGTCGTTGTGGATGTCGGCCATCGGGAACGTGCCCTTGCCGCCGTGCACGGTGACCACGTCGTCGTCGGCGGAGAAGCCGCGCCGTTGCGCGAGCGACGGCCACGGCGACCGCTCTTCCCACTCGCCGATGCAGAAACCGAAGCGCGCGGGCTGGCCGAACACCGACTTCGTCGTCTCGCCCGCGCGCTGGCCGCCGATGTTGCGCAGGCACAGCGCGACCGCGCGTCCGATCGTCATCGATCCGCGGCCCGCGGCGCCGCCCATGCAGCTCGCGCGGTAGTCGATCCCGAGGTCGTCGCGGCTCGGGCCGTTGACGATCAGCATCGGGAACACGCTCGACGTGGTCGTCGTGAGGCCGAACGCGTTCCACTCCGGCTCCGACAGCGCTTCGAGCGCGGCGAGCACGTGACCGAACGCGGCGGGTTCGACTCCCGCCATCGCGGCAGTTGATCGCGACCAGCTCGACGGTCGCGACGCCGTTGACGGGCGGCAGCACGCACACGACGTGATCGGCCGGATACGGCGACGCCGCGAGGAGCGCCTCGACCGCGTCGTCGGTGGCGGGCAGCTGCGGAACGCCGTCGCTCCAGTGCTCTTCGAGCGCCAGCTCGTAGAGCGCGCGCGGATCGGCGGGAACCTCGACGCGTTCGCTCGTGAGGGTCACGCCGTCACCCCCAGCAGCTCGAGCACCTGCGGGTAGTAGTCGCGGGCGATCTGCTGCAGCTCTTCGGTCGGACGCGCCTCGAGCGGATACGGGAGCACCAGCACACTCAGGTCGCCGTGACCGACGTGGCGGGCGACGTTGTGCGCGTGCACGGTGAACTCCTCGCACACGATCGCGACGACCGGCTTCTCGTGCTCTTCGACCGCGACCGAATCCTTGATCGTGAACGTGGTGCACGAACCGCACGTGCCGAGCCCGACGATCGCGGCGTCGACCTGACCGGCGAGCTCGTCGATCTCCTTGCGATCACTCGACGCGGGCTGACCGATCTGCGCGCCGGTCTCGACCGAGATCGTCTGCGCGCCGTCGCGCCGCAGGTACTCGTCCCAGACGCTCGCGATCAGCTGCCACGAGCGCCAGGCGCGATCGGTGCGCAGGCCGATCGTGAGGCCCGTCGAACGGCCGGTCGAGGCGGAAGGTCGGCGCGCTCACGTCGCCCGCCGGCGGCGCGGTCGGGCGCCGGACCCAGATGGTGTCCGTGGTGGTGGTCATGCGTCCACGCGTAGCGATATATGCGTCCGCATACAATCACTTAAGTTCCGGCCACGCAAGCTTGAGCGCCGATGCCGGCCAGCGGCGACTTTCTGACCTGGCGGATGGACACTGCCGAACTGTGAGCTCCCAGGCGATCGCCCGAGACTGCGCGCCATGAGCGATACGCCCAAACCCCTGCCCTCCGCGAAGAACCCGTGCCGGAGTCAAGAAAGCACCGACCGGCGTGGGTCGTGGCGGGCATCGACGGTCGGGGCAATCGTGCTGGTCGCGGCGGTTTCTTCGGCGCCAAGGCCCTGTCGACAAGTCGTCGTCGAACGCGGCCGCTGCCACGACGGGAACCGGCGGCGACCGGGGAGCCAACGGTTCCAGGGCACCGGCGTGCGGATTCGGCGGCGGCGCCGTGCGAACCTGCTCGGAACCGGTCCGGGACGATCACCGCGATCAACGGCAGCACGTTGACGATGCAGAACACCACTTCGAACACGAGCATCAAGGTCGTCGACCTCGAGTAGCACTCGGGTGACGAGCTCGAAGACGGTCACGGTCGCGGCGGTTGCCGGGTCGGTGACCGCGTCTTCGTCATCGGCACCGAATCCGGCACGACGGTGACTGCGACGCGCATCAGCGACATCGGCGCGGCCAGCGCGAAGTGCCGGCCGAACGCAAACGCCGAATCCACCCACCGACGCCAACGGCGGGCCGCCCGGCGGCGGAGAGATTCGGTCCACCCGCCGGCGGCGGTCAGGCCCCAAGCGGTGGTCAGGCCGGCGGTGGTAACGGGCGGACAACGGCGCGAACGCGGCGGCTTCACCGACCGGCACGGTCTCGAGCGTGTCTGCGGGAACGATCGTCGTGAGCGAAGCCGACGGCACGACCACGACGGTGAAGGCGTCGGGGTCGACCACGGTGTCGAAGAGCGTCGAGAGCACGGTGAGCTCGCTCAAGGTCGGTGACACGGTGCGGGCGATCGGAACGAACGCGAGCGACGGCTCGGTCGCGGCCGACATCGATCAGCGAAGGCGAACCGGCGGAGGGGGTTTCGGCTGCGGTGCGGTCGGTGGAACGGCATTCCGTCCGGACGGCAGCCCCCGGTAGCGGCGGAACGGGCGTCGTGACGACGATGCCGCACAAGGTGCTGCGGCCGCAGTCGTGATCGTGCCGCTCGTGGTCATCGTCGCGGGCGCGGCGATCTGGCTCGGGTTCCAATCCGGGAGCCGTCGGCATCGACGAACCGCGGCAACGTCGACGAAGCAACTGTTCACCGTGGCGCCGACCACGATGGATCAAACGGTGTCGGCATCGGGCACGGTGGCCGCCGGCCGACACCGAGGATCTCAGCTTCGCGGTCGCGGGCACCGTCGAAACCGTCTACGTCAAGGCGGGCCAGACCGTGAAGAAGGGTCAGGTGCTGGCGACGGTCGGCTCCGCGGCACTGTTGAGCGAAGTCGCGTCAGGCGAAGGCGACGTTGTCGGCTTCGCAGGCGACACTCTCCGACGACGAGAAGCTCCAGTGCAGTCGTCGGCGCAGATCACGAACGACCAAGCCGAAGTCGCAACTGAACGTTCGCAAGCCTGGTGTCGGCGACGGGACGACCTCAACGGCGCGACGCTGACGTCGCCCATTGCGGGCACGGTGGCGACCGTCAACCTCACCGTCGGCGACGTGTTGAATTCGTCGGGTTCGTCGGGCACCAACTCAGCGGTACCGGAACGGGTTCGGGACGCAATACCGCCGCGAGCTCGTCGGAACTCGAACGCCGCGAACACCTCGAGTGCGCGGCGACGAGTTCGAGCACGGCGCAGATCGAAGTCATCAGCTCTGCGTTCGTCGTGAACCTCAGCGTCGACACGACGACAATCGGCAATCTGAAAGATGGACAGACGGCCACGGTCACGCCGACCAGTCGTCGATCGACGTCGAGTACTCCGGGCCGCGGATTCGGCGGATTCGGTGGCGGCGCGATTCGGCGGTCCGTTCACGGCGGGTGGTGGCGGGCAGACCAGCGCGGACGGATCGACGAGCCGCTCGAGCAACACGCGACGGCCAACGGGTCCGGCCGCGACCGGAAAGATCACGTCGGTCGGGATCGATCGCATCGCTCGAGCTCCGGTGTCGCGACGTTCCCCGTCGTCGTCTCGGTCGACGGGACGGCTCGACCGGATTCCACGTCGGGTGCGAGTGCGTCCACGGTCGTCACGTACAAGAGACTGACCAACGTGCTCGCGGTGCCGACAACTTGGCGGTCACGCGTCGCGAACGGCGAATCGACGGTGACGGTCGCGGCGAACGGCGCGGCCGACGGATCGACGCAGAAGCGTGTCGTCACGACCGGAATCACGAGCGGCGGGCAGATCCAGATCACGAGCGGACTGCAGGCGGCGATCAGGTCGTGATCACCGTGCCCGCGCGGCGCGCGACGACCGGTTCCGGCTCGGACCGGCAGCGGCGGCGCGACGCAGTTCCCCGGCGGCGGCGGGTTCCCCGAGCGGCGCCTTCGGTGGCCGGGCGGCGGCAAGCCATGAGCGTGCCGCCGCACCCCGCGGTCATCGACCTCGTCGACGTCAACAAGGAGTACGCGCCGGCAGCCTCTCCGTTCTGGCGCTGCAAGCCGTGAATCTGAAGATCGATGCCGGCGAGTTCGTCGCGGTCATCGGTCCGTCGGGTTCGGGCAAGTCGACGCTGATGCACATCATCGGTTGCCTCGACGTTCCGACCTCGGGCACCTATCTGCTCGGCGGCGAAGACGTCTCGACGCTCGACGAGGATCGGCTCGCCGAGATCCGCAACCGCCAGATCGGCTTCGTGTTCCAACAGTTCAACCTGCTGCCGTCGCTGTCCGCGTGGCGAAACGTCGAGCTGCCGCTCGCGTACTCGGGCATGCCGCGGCGAGAACGGCGCGAACGGGCGATGGCCGCGCTCGAGCAGGTCGGTCTCGCCGATCGCGTCGACCATCGTCCCGGCGAGTTGTCGGGCGGGCAGCAGCAACGCGTCGCGGTTGCACGCGCACTCGTGACCGAACCCGCGCTTGATCCTCGCCGACGAACCGACGGGCAACCTCGACTCCGCGTCGATCGCGGAGATCCTCGGCGTTGCTCAACGATCTGCACTCCGCCGGGCGCACGATCGTCTTGATCACCCACGAACGCGACATCGCCGAGACCGCGGCCGAGCGACCGGTGCGGATCTTCGACGGTCGCCTGACCGAAGAGCTCGAAGTCGGTGGCGCAGTGAACTGGTTCGACACGTTCCGCACCGGTCTCGAAGCCGTCCGCATCCACCGATTGCGTTCCGGGCTCACGGTGCTCGGGCATCCTCATCGGGATCGCGGCGGTGATCCTCACCGTCGGCCTCGGCGAAGGCGCGCAGAGCGATGTGACGCGCGCAGATCAACTCGCTCGGCAGCAACCTGCTGATCATCTCGCCCGGCAGCTCGACGAGCAGCGGCGGAGTGCGCGGCGGATTCGGCTCGGCGTCGACGCTGACGACGCGGACGCCGACTGCGCTCGCGTCGAAGATCGTCGCGCCCGACATCGCCGCGGTCGCGCCGACGACGTCGACCTCGGCATCGCTGACCGCGTCGTCGACGAACTGGACCACGAGCGTCGTCGGCACCGACGCCGTCGTGGCTTGCCGGTCCGGGCCCGGCAAGCTGCAGAGCGGGCGGTTCCTCACGAGCGCCGACGACGACGAACAAGGGATCCGCGGTCACGGTGCTGGGTGCGACCACGGCCGACGAGCTCTTCGGCGGCGGCGAACGCGGTCGGGCAGACCGTGACGCGTCAACGGCGTCGAGCTGCAGGTCGTCGGCGTGCTCGCAGTCGACGGGATCGTCGGGAAGCTCCAACGACGACGACGTCGCGATCGTTCCGCTGCGGGTCGCGGCGCAGCGACTGTTCGGCGGCACGGCGCGCACCGGTGTCTCCACGATCTACGTCGAGGCCGCGTCGCCGTCGACACTGTCGGCCGCGTACCAAGAGGCACAGACGGAACTGCTCGCGCTGCACAGCATCGCGACGAGCAGCGAGCGCCGACTTCACGATCACCACGCAGCAGTCGCTGCTGACCGCGGCGACGTCGGTCGACAAGACGCTCACGGTGTTGCTCGCAGGCATTGCCGCGATCTCGCTGCTCGTCGGCGGCATCGGCGTGATGAACATCATGTTGGTGTCGGTGACGGAACGCGTCCGCGAGATCGGACTGCGCAAGGCTCTCGGCGCCCGGCCGCGCGTCATCCGCCGCCAGTTCCTCGTCGAGGCGTCGGTGCTCGGCCTCGCGGGCGGCGTGCTCGGCGTCGTTGTCGGGCTCGTCGGCGCCGAGATCCTGCCCCATTTCGTCTCGTCGAGCGTGACGCTTGTCGCCGACCGCGTCGATCGGTGCGATCGCCATTGCGATCGCGATCGGCGTCGGCTTCGGCGTGTATCCCGCGGCCCGCGCCGGCGCGGCTCGCTCCGATCGACGCGCTTGAGGACGGAGTAACCGATGGCATCGCGTACTCGGCGCCGGCAGCGTGCGACCTCTGGTCGCGGTCGGTGCAGTCATCCTCGTCGCCGGGGTCGGTGTGTCTGCGGCCTTCGCGCTGAACTCGCCCGACGGTCACGCGTACCGGACCGCAACCGTCACTTCCGGCGCGGTGGCCCGGCAGTTGCACGGAACCGGGATCATCCAACCCGTCGCGCAGGCCTCGGTCTCATTTCCGATCGCGGGAACAGTCACGAGCGTCGACGTCGCGGTCGGGGCGCATGTCGCCGCCGGGCAGAAGCTCGCGACGCTCGACGCGAGCGCGTCGAACGCAGCGTGCTCACCGATCAAGCGACGCTCGCGGCCGCCCAGCTGAAGTTGTACAAGGCGCTGAACGGCGAATCGGACTCGTCCGGAAGTAGCGGCAACGGCGCGCGCGCCGACGGCGACCGCAACCACGACCGCGGCGGTCGCAAGCCCGACATCGGGCGCGAACGATCGACCGCGGTCGGGACCGTGCAGCAAGCAGTTGTTGGTCGCGCAGAAGGAAGTCGACGCCGCGACTGCAGCCGTGCAGACGCGCTGCAGATGCGGCGACCGCCTGCGCGCGCCTCGTCGGGAACGACACCGTACCGAGCCGACCATGGCCCGGAACGCGGGGCGGCCCACCGGGGCGACCGGCCCGACGACACGACGACCTCCACGACGGTCCCGGCCGCGAAGAAGAACCGGCGACGGTCGGCTTCGGAAGCGCGGCGTGCCTCGCCGCGCAGCAACAACTCCTTCACGCAGGAACAGAGTCTCTGCCGGCGCGCAGCAGGCGCTGGCCCGGGCTGAACAAGACCTCGAACGGGCGTTGAGCTCGGCGTCGAATAGCGGCTCGTCGAACCGCGCCGCGTCCTCCAGCGGCTCGTCGAACCCCACCGCGTCGTCCACGTCCGCGCCGAGCGCGGCGGAGCTGGTGGCCGATCAGGCCGCGGTCGACGCGGCCGCAACGCAGGTCCTGGCCGCGCAGGAGACCGTCGAGCAGGCGACGATCACCAGCCCGGTCGCGGGCACCGTCGCCGCGGTCGGCATCCAGGTCGGCCACCAGGTCACGGCATCGTCGACGACGGCGACCATCGTGGTGGTCGGCGCGGGCGGATACGAGATCTCGACGACGGTCAGCGTCAACGACATCGCCAACCTGAAGGTCGGCGACGCGGCGACGGTCGTACCCGACGCGACGAGTGACTCGCTCGCGGGCAAGGTCTCGTGGATCGGCGCGGCGGCGGGATCATCGAGCTCCACGACCTATCCCGTGGTCATCGGCCTGACCGGCTCAACCGCAGGGTTGCGCAACGGCGCGATGGCGTCGACGTCGATCGAGCTCGCGCGACTCGCAGACGTCGGCGATCACCGTTCCGACGTCGGCGGTGCACACGACGAATGGTTTTCACACCGTAACCGTGCTCGCGAACGGCAAGGCGGGCACGGTTGCGGTGCAGGTCGGTGTCGTCGGCGCGACCGCGACGCAGATCACGTCGGGACTCAAGGTCGGTCAGGTGGTCGTACTCGCCGACCTGCATGCCGCGGTGCCATCGTCGAACACGAGCTCGCGGATCGCGAACGCGATCACCGGTGGAACCCGCGGCGGTCTGGGCGGGTAACCGCGCCGACCCGTAGTCTCGCCGGATGGTCGGCGAAGCACACGAAGGTGAAGCGGCGAGACTCGACACGCCGTGGTGGATGTCGGGTGTGCTCTACCAGATCTATCCGCTGTCGTTCGCGGACTCGAACGCCGACGGATACGGCGACCTGCAGGGCATCGCCGATCATCTCGATCACCTCGAGTGGTTGGGCGTCGATGCGATCTGGTTGAGTCCGATCACGCCGTCGCCCAACGCCGACTGGGGTTACGACGTCTCCGACTACTGCGGAGTCCAACCGGAGATGGGGACGCTCGACGCGTTCGAAGGGCTGATCGCGGAAGCCCATCGCCGCGGGATCCGGGTCGTGCTCGATTTCGTCCCGAACCACACCAGCGAGGATCACCCGTGGTTCGTCGACTCCCGTTCGTCGAAAACGGCGCGCCATCGCGATTGGTATGTGTGGGCCGACGCGAAGCCCGACGGGTCGCCACCGAACAACTGGGTCAGCAGTTTCGGCGGCCCGGGCTGGACGGTCGATGCGCACACGGGTCAGTACTACATGCACAACCACTTGCGCGAGCAACCCGACCTCAACTGGTGGAACGACGAGGTGCGCGACACCTTCGACGAGATCCTGCGGTTCTGGTTCGACCGCGGCGTCGACGGTTTCCGGATCGACGTGTGCAACATCATCATCAAGGACGCGTTGCTCCGCGACAACCCGCCCGCAACCGCCGACGACCCGATCGACGAGCAGATGTTCGGACAGCGCGCGGTGTACAACGCGAACCGTCCGGAGTTGCACGAAGTCCTGCGCCGTTGGCGCACGATCGCCGACTCGTACGATCCGCCCCGGTTGCTGCTCGGCGAGACGCCGGTCGACGACGCGGCCACTCTCGCGTCGTACTACGGGGCGGACCTCGACGAGTTGCAGCTCGCGTTCAACTTCCCCTTCATCAACGCGCCGCTCGAAGCGCCGCGCGATGCGGGCGGTGGTGGAGGGGATCGAGGCGATGCTGCCGCCGGGCGCGTGGCCGGCGTGGACGGGATCGAACCACGACATGTTCCGCTTCGCGACCCGCTGGGCGCATGACGACCCGCAGAAAGCGCGCGCCGCGCTGGTGATGCTGCTCGGACTCCGCGGAACTCCTGTGCTCTACCAGGGCGACGAGATCGGTCAGCGTGATGTGGCCGTCGAGCCGCCCGACCTCCGCGATCCGCTCGGCGTCAAATACTGGCCTGCGTACGCGGGCCGTGACGCGGGTCGCACCCCTATGCCGTGGCGCGACGCGGCGCGGTGGTGGGTTCACAGAGCCCGACGTTCATCCGTGGTTGCCGCTCGGCGACACGAACGTCAACGTCGCGTCCCAGCGCGCCGACCCGGAGTCGATGCTGAACCTGACGCGCGATCTCATCGCATTGCGCAAGGAGATTCCCGACCTCGCTGTCGGCAGGTACGTGCCGCTCCCCGCGCCGGAGGGGGTCTGGGCGTGGCGGCGCGGTGATCGCCACGCGGTGATCGTGAACTACTCCGACAGTTCCGCCGCGCTGAACGAGATCGCGGGCCGGGTGTTGATCGGAACCGACCGCGGTCGCGACGGCGAATCGTTCGCGGATTCGTTGGCCGTGCGGGGCTGGGAAGGCCTCGTCGTCGAGCTCGACGAGTAGTCGGGCGCGATACTGGCTCGTGGATTCGCCGCGCCTGCACCTCATCTTCGACGCCGACGACACGCTCTGGGAGGCCAACATCCTCTTCGAGCGGGCGATCAACGACTTCATCACGTGGATCGAGCATCCGACCCTCGATCGTGACGCCGTCCGCGCCACCTTGCACGACATCGAGGCCGCGAACTCCGTATCGCTCGGCTACGGCACCCGCGTGTTTCTCCAGAGCCTGCACGACTGTTTCGAGACGCTGCTCGAGCGCGCGCCGACGGAGGCCGATCAGGCGCGCATCGAGGCGCTGGCGGCACCGCTCCTCGCGCACGCGATCGAGCCCATCGCCGACGTCGACGCGACCCTGGCCGTGCTCGGGACGCGCCACGATCTTCTGCTTCTGACCAAGGGCGACAACACCGAGCAGCAGAACAAGATCGACGTCTCCGGATTCGCCGGCCACTTCCGTCGCATCTTCATCGTTCCCGAGAAGACCACCGACGTCTATGTGAACCTCGTCGAGGCCGAGGCGCTCGATCGGGCGTCCACGTGGATGATCGGGAACTCACCCAAGTCGGATATCCGGCCTGCGCTCGCGGCCGGTCTCGGCGCGGTGTTCATCCCGAACGTCAACACATGGGCGCTCGAGCACGACGAACTCGACGACGACGCCGACCGTCTGCTGCGCATCGATCGCTTCGCCGAGCTGCTAACCCACTTCTGAGTTCGTTGGTCGGAGTTACTCGTCGTCGTCGGCGGGGTCGTAGTTGTTGTCGAGTGTCGTCTGGTCGTCGCCGCCGACTTCGTTCAACGCGACCTCGAAACCGTCGATGCGATCGAGCCGTTGGATGGCGTCGATGTGCGCGGATCCGTGTCCTGACCACTTGGCACGGGCGCGGCGCCGGACGTCGGCCGTGTTCGATCCGACGACGAACACCACCTCGTGATCCTCGCCCATACGACCGTCGGCGAGGTCGCCTCCGAGATACGCGGCATACAGATACAACGCACAACCTCCGAGTCTCGAACGCGGTTCGGTCGATGCGAGGTTAGTCACGAGTGCCGGGAGCGGCAGCGGAGCCGATCGGACGCTCGCGCAGCCGCCCTTCCGGTCGGCGCAGCGCGAGCGACCAATAGTCAGAGTCCGTGTACGGCGGGGACGAAGCGGGCGAGGTACGACGTGAGGTGCACGTAGGTATCGCTGACGAGCAGGATGCCGAGGCCGACGAGTAGGAATCCGGCGATGCGTTCGAGTGTCGGACCGGCCCGACGCAGACCGCGCAGCCAGGCTCGGCGACGACGCGAGCCCGAGCGCGGCGAGCAGGAACGGCACGCCGATACCGGCCGCGTACGCGCTGAGGAGCAACGTTCCCCGCCCGATCTCCTGGGACCGCGCCGCGATCGTCAACGCCGCCGCGAGCAAGGGCCCGACGCATGGGCTCCAACCGGCGCCGAACGCGATCCCGACGACGTAGGGGCGCAGTACACCGGTGACCTTGGGGAGCGTCGGGATCAAGCGGCGCTCGCGCGACAACGGACCGCGCAGCACGCCGAGCAGCGCGAAACCCATGACGATGATCACGACCCCGCCGCCGATGCGGACCCACGTCTGAAAGGTCGACAGCGACGATCCGAGCAGGCCCGCGGTGGCGCCGAGCCCGGCGAACACCGTCGTGAATCCCGCGATGAACAACAACGTGGCGGGAACAGCCCGCGCCGGATCGTGGGCGTCGCCCACCTCGCCGACGATGATCCCGAGGTACGCAGGGACGAGCGGAACGATGCACGGCGCGAGGAACGACGCGACGCCCGCGCCGAACAGCGCGACAACCTGCGCCGCGGTGTTACTCATCGAGCGCCGCGGTATTGCCCATCGGACGAGTGTGTCATCCGAAGGTGAAGTCGTACGCCTCGATACCGGGCTGCTTGGCAACCACAGTGAGTTGATGGTCTTCCACGCCCGGCGCGAGCACGAGCCGATACATGTCGGGCGCGGTGACGGTGACGACCGTCTGACCGGCCGCGTCGAGCTTCACGTCGGAGCCGCGTTCGTTCACCGGGATCGGTTTACCGTCGAGCGCGACGACGACGTCGGCCGGTTTCCCGTCGGCGGTGGCGAGCACCAGGTTGACGGATTGCGCGTGCACGCCGAGCAGGATCGTCGCGCCGGTCGCGGCTGCCGTGATCTTCTCGTCGGACCCGGTCCATGACCCTTCGAGCACGGCCTCGCCCGCCGGCACCTTGCCCGCCGCGGGATACGTGTTCGTTCCCGCTTTGGCGCCGATCTGTCCGTGCTGCACGTCGAGATAGGTCTCGGGATTGACTTGCTGACCCGATGCCGTCTCCGCCCGCACGCCCTTGTCGGCGCGCGGTGACGACGGCGCAACGCCGAGCAACGTGCGCAGGACGTTTTCGGTGTCGTTGTAGTCGCCTTCACCGAAGTGCGTGTAGCGGATGTTGCCGCTGCGATCGGCGACGTAGTCGGCGGGCCAGTACTGGTTGTTGAACGCGTTCCAGATCGTCATGTCGTCGTCGAGCGCGACCGGCCAGGTCACGTCGAGGCGCTTGACCGCGCCTTGCACGTTCGTGTGGACCTTCTCGAAGTCGAACTCGGGTGAGTGAACGCCGATGACGACGAGACCGTCGGCTTTGTAACGGTCGTACCACGCGCGCACGTACGGGAACGTGCGGACGCAGTTGATGCACGAGTACGTCCAGAAGTCGTAGAGGACGACCTTGCCCTGCAAGCTGGCGGGGGTGAGCGGGGGAGTGTTGATCCAGCCCTTCGCCTGCAGTGCGGGCGCGGGGCCCTTGTTCGGCAGGTTGGTGGTGTCGACCGGTCCCGCGATCGACGACGGGTTCGACTTGGCCGCGAACGCCACGCTCGCCAGCGCGATCGCCGCGACGACGACGCCGACGATCAGGTAGGTACCCCGGCGGCGCGGCCGTTCCGACTTCAGTACCGCCGGCTTCCCTTTGGCTCCGCTGCCACCGTCCGCAGTTGTCACAACTTCGGAGCTTATGAGCCGATACCCCGTCTCCGGGTGTCGGGTACGGCGCCCCGCGACGCCCTGCCGTTACCGGTCGTTGTCGTTGTTGAGGCCGCTGGTGCGGAGGTCGGCCGCGGACATCAGGTCTTCCAGCGACTCGCCGGGGACACCATGAACCATGCCCGCCGTAAGTGTCAGCAGCGGCGGTGAGGTGGCGTCGTCGGTGAGCGCCCGCACTCCGTCGACGGCTGCGAGCGCGTCGTCGGTGCAGTCGGTGAGCAGCACCGCGAAGCGCAGCGTGTCGACGCGTCCGATCACGTCGCTGGCCCGGAACGCCCTGCGCATGAGCCCGGCCATGGTGATCAGCACGCGGTCGACGCCGGCTGCGTCCGGTACGGCGTCGGCGTTGGTGTGAAAGTCGAAGTACGCCAACGCCACAGGCGTACCCCGGCGTTGACACGAGACAAAGAGCGGGGTGGCGGCGGCCACGAAGCCGGGCCGGTTCCACACGCCGGTGAGCTCGTCGGTGCCGGCGGTCGTCGGCACCGCGGCCGACGCGGCGACGGTTGTCCGCGTTGTTGCCGTCGGTCGCGTTTGGCCGTTGGTCTTCGTTCTGCTGCGCGTCACCGGTGTAGCTCCCCTGCCCTGGTAGTGGTCGACGACTCAGGTTGACATGACACGGCCGCCGCGTCCCCCTCTGCCGCCACATGTCACATCGCCAACAAATTCCCCTGGCAATTCCCCCGGCAATCGCACGTTGCGCCGCGCCCGGCTTGCCGGATCTCCGGCGAGGGAGTTAGGTTAGGCTGCCCTTAGTAAGGGACCCTGAACAGTTGTCGAGAGGACGGTTCGTGCAGTCACGGATAGGTCGAGGATCGCTCGCCATTGCCGCAGTCGCGGTGGCGGTTGCAGTGGCGGGGTGTGGCAGCTCGTCGAAGAGCGACGCGGGGTCGTCGGCGACGACCGCAGCCGGCGGCGCACCGTCGTCGAACGTCACGCTGACGCTCTACAGCGGCCAACACGAGCAGACGACCGCACAACTCGTCTCCGAGTTCACGAAGCAGACGGGTATCAAGGTGAAGGTGCGCTCCGACGACGAGGCCGAGCTCGCGAACCAGATCGCGCAAGAGGGCTCGAGGTCGCCGGCCGACGTCTTCTTCACCGAGAACACGCCGCCGCTCGAGTTCCTGCGCGAGAAGAACCTGCTGTCGCCGATCACGCCGTCGGCGCTCGCCAACGTCGACTCGAAGTACAACTCCGCGCAGGGCGATTGGGTCGGTGTGTCGGCCCGAGTGAGCGTGATGGTCTACAACACCAAGGACCTCACCCCGCAACAACTTCCCACCTCGGTCATGGATCTCGCGTCGCCCGCGTGGAAGGGCAAGATCGGCATCTCGCCCGGTGAGACCGACTTCCAACCCATCGTCACGTCGATGATCAAGGCGTACGGAGAACCGGCCGCGCTGAAGTGGTTGCAGGGCCTGAAGTCGAACGCGGGCAGCGACCACAACTACCCCGACAATGAAACGCTCACCAACATGGTGAACGGGGGACAGGTGCAGATCGGTCTGATCAACCACTACTACTGGTACCGCGAGAAGGACGAAGTCGGCGCGTCGAAGGTGAACTCCGCGATCGGGTTCTTCGCGCCGAAGGATCCGGGCTACATCCTCGACGTGTCGGGTGCCGGTGTTCTCGCGTCGAGCAAGCATCAGGCGGAAGCCCAAGCACTGGTTGCCTTCCTCGTGAGCAAGGCGGGCCAGGAAGTGCTCGCGCACAGCGAGAGTTACGAGTACCCGATCGGTTCGGGGGTCGTGACCGCCAAGCCGCTGAAGCCCTTCGACGAACTGCAACCCAACGACCTCAGCCTGGCCGATCTCGGCGACGGTGCGGCCGCAGTTGCGCTGCTCCAACAGGCGCAACTGATCTAGGCATCACCTGTGGTTGCTCCTGCGACGACGATTGCCGAGTCTGCGCCGCTCCCCGGCGCCGGCTCGGCGCGTCGTAGGTCGCGGCGCGGCAACGGACTCGTCGCGCTCGAGTGCGCTCATCGCGGCGGTCGTGCTCTTGCCCTTGCTGTTCCTTCTCATCCAGGCCGCGCAGGTCGGGTGGTCGGAGCTCTCGAGCCTGATCTTCCGTCAGCTCACGGCCACGCTGTTGTGGAACACGATTCGGTTGCTCGTCGCGGTGAGCATCGCGTGCGCCGTCATCGGAACCGCGACCGCGTGGTGCATCGAACGGACGAATCTGCCCGGCCGACGCGTGTGGGCGGTGCTCGTCGTGCTGCCCGTCGCCATACCGGATTTCGTCGTCAGCTACGGATGGGTGTCGGTGGCGCCGAGCGTGCGTGGGTTCCGCGGTGCGGTGCTCGTGATGACGCTCGCGTTGTATCCACTCGTGTACCTCCCCGTCGCCGCGAGCCTGCGGGGCGCGGATCCGGCGATGGAGGAAGTCGCGCGCGGGCTCGGTCTCGGGCCGGTGGCAACGTTCGTGCGGGTGACGCTGGCCGAGTGCCGCACCGCGATCCTGGGCGGGTCGCTGCTCGTCGCGTTGGCTGCGCTCGCGGAGTACGGCGCGTTCGAGATCCTGGGATTCCGCACGTTCACCACGACGATATTCACGGAGTTCCACGTGGGCTTCGACGCGCCCGCCGCGTGCGCGCTCTCCCTCGTGCTGGTGTTGATCAGCCTCGTCGTGCTCGTCGCGGAGGCGGGTGCGCGCGGTCGATCGCGCACGAACCGATCGATCCGGAGCTCCACACGCGCGTTGCCGCGCAAACGGCTGGGCCGGGCCACGCTCCCGACGCTGTTGGGCTTCGTCGCGTTGACGGCCGTCGCGCTGGGCGTGCCGATCGGCACCCTCGTCTACTGGATCGTGCGCGGGAGCTCGAGCACGCTGCCTCCGGCGTCGATCGCGAGCGCGGCCTGGCACACAGCCATCTACAGCGCGTTCGCGGCCGGCCTCTCCACGATCCTCGCGCTTCCCGTTGCGCTCAGTGTCGTGCGCCAGCGCCGCCGCACATCGGTCGTGTTGGAACGAGGCACGTACATCGTGCAGGCGCTACCCGGTCTCGTCATCGCGCTCGCGCTCGTGTTCTTCTCGGTGCGGTATGCGCCGTTTCTCTACCAGACCCCACAGCTTCTCGTCGTGGCGTACGCGGTCTTGTTCTTCCCGCTCGCGCTCGTCGCGGTGAAGGCCTCGGTGGCCCGCGCCCCGATCGGGCTCGAAGATGTCGCCCGCTCGTTGGGCCGGCCGCCGTTCGAGGTGTTGTGGCGGGTCACGCTGCCGTTGGTTGCCCCCGGGCTCGCGGCCGCGTTCTCGCTGGTGTTCCTGTCGGCCGTGACGGAGCTCACCGCCACCCTCGTTCTGGCGCCCACCGGCGTGCACACGTTGGCCACGCAGTTCTGGGCCTACACCACGAACCTGTCCTACGGCGCGGCCGCGCCCTACGCTGCTCTCCTCGTGGGCATCGCCGCACTCCCCACCTATGTGCTCGGGCGTTGGTTCGAACGGCTTCCCAGCCGAACGTCCTCGTGACCGCCCTTTCGATCGCGCACGTCGGAAAGTCGTTCGGATCGCTCGAAGTACTGCACGACGTGAGCCTCGACGCGCAGGAGGGTTCGCTCACCGCGATCCTTGGGCCGTCGGGCAGCGGCAAGACAACGCTGCTGCGCATCATCGCGGGGTTCGAACGCTCCGATCGCGGCACGGTACGGATCGGGGAGACGATCGTCGACGGCGACGGTCGCTACCTCCCGCCCGAACGCCGCCGCATTGGTTACGTGCCGCAAGAGGGCGCGCTGTTCCCGCATCTCACCGTGCTCGGCAACATCGGGTTCGGCCTGCCGCGTCGCGAGCGCGGGGACAGGCGGTGCAACGCCTCATCGCCATGGTCGGACTCGACGGGCTCGAGCGCCGCTATCCGCATCAACTCTCCGGCGGTCAACAACAGCGCGTCGCGCTGGCGCGGGCGTTGACCGTCGACCCGCAGCTCGTGCTGCTCGACGAGCCCTTTGCTTCCCTCGACGCGAGTCTGCGCTCGACGGTTCGCGACGACGTGGCGCGGATCCTACGCGACGCGGGCACCACCGCCGTGCTCGTCACGCACGATCAAGAGGAAGCGTTCTCGATGGCCGACCGGGTCGCGATCATCCGCGCCGGCCAAATCACGCCGACCGCACCGCCGCAGACCTTCTACTCGCACCCGCTCGATCCCGACATGGCCGCGTTCGTCGGCGAGGCGAACCTGCTCACCGGCACGATCGACGGACCGTGCGCCACGACGGTGCTCGGCCCGTTGCCGATCCGCGGTGACGCGGCCGGTATCGGACCGGCGACCGTGCTCGTGCGGCCCGAACAGGTCGAGCTGATCGACGGCGACGAGACCGGGGTCGCGGGTCGGGTCGTGCGCAGCGACTACCACGGCCACGACGTGCTCGTCACCGTGCGACCCGAGGGACGCGGCTCCGACGAGGTGATCGTGGCGCGGGTCGAAGGCACGCGGATCTTCGCGGTCGACGCCGTGGTGACGCTCCGGGCGCACGGCTCCGTGCTCGCGTGGCCGATCGACAACGCCGCGCCTGATTCCCCAGGCTGATTCCCCGGGCTGAGGCGCGTCGATTTCGTTAGGGTCTGGCGATGCCCGAGCCCGAACCCGCGGCCCCGCCCACGGTGGCGATCATCGGTGCCGGCGCGGGCGGGATCGCGATGGGCGCCAAGCTCAAGCGCGCGGGCTACGACTTCACGATCTACGAGAAGTCCGACGGCGTCGGCGGCACGTGGCGGTACAACACGTATCCGGGTGCCGCCTGCGACGTCCCTTCGCACCTCTATTCGTTCTCGTTCGAGCTGAACCCGTGGTGGAGCCGCACGTACGCTACGCAGCCCGAGATCCTCGCCTACCTCGAGCGGTGCACCGATCAGTTCGGCTTGCGCTCGCACCTCCGCACGAACGTGGGGATTCGGGAAGCGCGTTGGAACGAGGATCTGCAGCACTGGCACCTGGTCGCGACGACGGGTGAGGAGTTCACCGCCGACGTCGTGGTGAGCGGGCTCGGCATGTTGAACGTGCCCGTCGTTCCCGAGATCCCCGGCGCGGATCGGTTCCGCGGCCGCGCGTTCCACTCGTCGCAGTGGGATCACACGAAGTCGTTGGAAGGGGAGCGGGTCGGGTCGATCGGCACCGGAGCGAGCGCGATTCAGTACATCCCCGCGATCGCGCCGAGCGTCGAGCACGTCACGGTGTTCCAACGCTCGCCGATCTGGATCACGCCGCGCCTCGACCGCCCGTACACCGCCGCGGAGCAACGCCGATTCGCGCGCGTTCCCGGCGCGGCGCGGCTGCAGCGCTGGAAGATCTGGTGGACGTACGAACGCGCCTCGTTCGAAGCGGGCGCGGAACAAACCACGACCATGACCGGGCTCGCGCAGTCGTACCTCGAGCGCAAGATCACCGACCCCGAGCTGCGGACGAAACTCACGCCTGACTATCCCGTCGGGCTGCAAGCGGCCGTTGATCTCGCGCGAGTGGTTCCCGGCGCTGACGCGCGCCGAATGTCCGCCTCGTGACCGAACCGATCGCCGAGATCACCGAAAGCGGGATTCGCACGGCCGACGGTGAAGAGCACGCGGTCGACACCATCATCTACGGCACCGGCTTCCGGGCGAACGAGTACCTGACCGCGGTCGACTTCTACGGCCGCGACGACCGCCGACTGTGCGAAGACTGGCGCGACGGCGCGGAGGCGTATCTCGGCCTCACCGTTTCGGGGTACCCGAACCTGTTCCTGCTCTACGGTCCGAACACCAACGGCGTGAACTCGGTCATCTTCATGCACGAGGCGCAGGTGAATTACGTGATGGGCGCGCTGCGCACGATGCGCCGGCGCGCCATCACCGCCCTCGACGTGAAGCGCCACGTGATGGATCGTTACAACCGCAAGATCCAGGCCGCGATGCCGGGTACGGTGTGGACGGCGGGCTGCACGAACTACTTCCGCACGGCCGCGGGAAAGGTCGTCACGCAGTTGCCGTACAGCGGCGGCCGCTACTGGCTGCGCACGCGCGTCTTTCGCAGCGGCGTGTACCTGAAGGAAAAGGCGCGGCGGCGATGACCGCACCGGGCTGGCACGACCACGCCAAGGTCGACGAGTACCTCGATCGCGTCGGTGGGCTCGCGCCCGACTCGCGGGCGAAGCGGTTCTCGTCGAGGTCATCCCGGCGGGTGTGCAGCGCGCCGCCGACCTGGGTTGCGGCGACGGGCGCCTGGCCGCGCTCGTCCTCGACGCGTGCCCGGGTGTGACGGAGATCGTCGCGCTCGACGCGTCGCCTCCGATGCTGGCCAAGGCGCGTGAACGTTTCCGCGCCGACGACCGCGTGCGCGTTCTCGAAGGCGACCTGCGCGACGACATACGCGCTCGGCGACTTCGACCTCGTCGTCTCCGGATTCGCGATCCATCATCTCGACGACTCCCGCAAGCGCGAGCTCTTCGGCGAAGTGGCTGCGCAACTCCGGCCCGGCGGAGTGTTCGCGAACTTGGAGGTGGTGCAGTCGGCGACGCCGGAGCTGCACGCGGAGTTCCGCGCCGCGATCGGTCGGGCCGAGGACGATCCCGAGGATCAACTCGTCGACGTCGAGACTCAACTCGAGTGGATGCGCGCGGCCGGCCTCGAACAGGTCGACTGCCTGTGGCGCTGGCGCGGCTTCGCCCTCCTCGTCGGCACCAAGTAATACGACAGTTCGAGGGGTCTTCTACGCGCCGGTCCAACAACCCATGATCGTTGCGGCGACGCTGATCGCGACGTCGGCGCGGGTGTCGGCCGGGATGCCGAAGTTCGCGGGGAGCTTCGTCACGTCGACGAGGAGCACCTTGTTGTCCTTGCTCACGACGACGGAATGATTCAGCGTCGTGAACGCGCCTTGGCCGAGGCCGTCAAGCTTCAGCCGGCGACCGAGTGTCGTCCCGAGTTGGGCGAAGTAGAAGTCGGTCGCGGCCCGATTCGCGAGTTGCTTGACCGACAGGTGCATCGAACCGTTCGCGTATTTGTAGTCGCACGCGTATTCGTGGTCGATCCATGTGGCGACGGGCGGCTGCGTTGTCGTCACGCCGAGACTGGCCCCGATGTCGTGTTGCGCGTCCGCCGAACAGATCAACTTCGTGGTCGCGGAGATCGCGTCGTTGTTCTCCCCGCGACGATCGAGGTGGGCGTCGAGGTTGCTGTCGCGTGCGGTGCAGTCGACGAGCATGCCGCGAGGCCCGCGCCGGCAATCACGAGCACGAGGACGAGCCCGGTCGTGCGGAGAGAGTTCGGCATCGCGTGTCCTTTGTTCGGTCGCGGGATAGCAGCTCACGCGAGTTGCCCGTAGGCGACGATGTTCGAGAGGTAGTGGTGCGTGGCGGAGTCGAACGCGCCGCCGCACGTGACGAGGCGAATCGTCGGAATCGATGTGTTCCCGTAGACGTCGAGGGTGGGGAACGACGTCTTCGTGTATTGCCGAACGCCGGTGATCAGGTAGGCGACGACGCGGCCGTCGCGCCGAGTGACCTTGACGGTGTCGCCGGGATGTAGTGCGCCGAGCCGGTAGAAGATGCCGGGACCCGACGTGGAGTCGACGTGGCCGAGGATGACCGTGGGTCCCTTCTGCCCCGGCGTCACGCTGTGTTCGTACCAACCTGCCAGGTGGAAGCTGATCGGAACCGCGACGGTTCCGTCGGCGTTCTGTCCGAGCGTGGTCAGCAGCGAATCGACGCCGATGGCGGGAATCGCGATCTCGGTTGGTGCCGAGTACGTCAGCGGCCGGGGCGACGCAACCGAGCGTCGTCGCGTGGTCGTTGCGGGCGACGGTTTCGTTGGCGCGGTCGTCGGGGTGATGCTCCCGGCCGCCGCGAGCGAAGGACGCGGCGGTGGCGTGTGCCGCCGCGCCAACGCGACGCCGATGACTGTTGCGCCGCCCACGGCGAGGACGACCGCGGTCATGGTCGCCGCGAACCGCGACGACCATGACCGCTGGACGAGTGTCACGTGACTGTCCCGTCCCGGTCGCTTAGTTGTGGTTCGAGACCCGTTGCGGGCTGAACCGACGCACACCGAGGATCGCAACCGAACCGGCGAGCAAAGCGCCACCGAGGATGAGCAACGTCGCCTCATCCGAGTTCGACGTTCCACCCGCGCCGGTTGCCGCGCCACCGGTCGGGACTGCCGACGTCTGCATGGCTACCAGTGCGCCACAGAGTGCCGGCGAGGTCGCGGCGAGGGGCAACGACGGAACGAGGTCACTCTTTTCGGCCTGCGCCTTGGCGCTGAGCGTCGTCGGGTCGAGACCGTGTACGACGATCACTCCGGTGTTCGCCTGGATCGACGCGAGAGTCGCCGCGTCGAGCGTGATGGTCCGGCTGTAGTCGTAGCTCGCGCCGCTCGGCGCGATGGTCAGCACGGTTCCGGCGGCCGGGTCGGTCGGGCCACTGGTCGACAACGTCGTGCCGATCGCGCCGTACGACGGTCCACCTTCAGTCGTGCTGATGACGCCGTCGCCGTTGGCGTCGGCGGCAGTCGTCGGACACGTTCCTTTGGCACCGATGTGAATGTGTTGCACGTGCGGGTACGGGTTGCCCGAGAACGTCGCCGCGAGACCGGTGGTGTGTTCGGTGATCGTCGCTTGCGCACCGTTGAGCGTCAGCATCAACGTTCCCGACGCGCCGGAATTGTTGAGGGCCTGCAGGTTCGCCTGGTACGACGTAGGCGCGGCGACGGCCGGGCCGGCTGCGATCAGCGAGAGTGCAAGCGCGCCGCCCGACGCGACAGCCACAGCTGCGAGTTTTTTGAAACGCATTCCGAAGTCCTCCTGATGGTGCGGATCGGGGGGATCCCACGACGATCGTGGGGATGTCCGCCGAGGTATTCGTCGCGACCGTCAAGAGAGACGCCGAAATCAAGTGTTTAGTTGAACAACGAACGGGTAGCGCGTGCCCACGCGTGCGTACCTAGCTGCCTTGACAGAAACCGGCGGCGTCGGTCTTCTTCGTTCCGTTGGCGCAGAGCACGTCGGTGTTGTCGTGCGAGAAGACGCCGGAAGGACTGTCCCATCCGGGCACGACCCACGCGTGCACCATCCAGGTCGTACGGCGCATGAACGTGCCGTGCACCGCGTTGCACTGCGGCAGCGTCACGCTCGAGTCGGCGGGGAACGGAACGACCAAGCCCGTCGACTTGAAGATGACGCACGTGTTGGAGTGCCGGTGCCAGTGGTCGTTCGGGCCCGCGAAACCTTCGGGCGGATTCACCGCCGAACCCAGATACATCAGGCCGATGATCTTCGAGGTCGGGCTCGTGCCGCTGTATATGTACGCGCCCGGATGTGCGGGATCGAACGGCCCGACCGCGTGGGCGAAGTCCATGTAGTGCGCGCCGGTCAGGGGCGAGAAGCCGCCCGCGATGACAAAGCCCGCCGCGCTGCGCGTCGGCGACGGTGGGGTACGTCATGGCCGCGCCGCGCGCCGCGACAAGCTCGGCCGTGAGTACCGAACGGGTTGCCGGGTCGAGAGGCTTGTCGGGGATCGCGGCTTCCAACGCCTCGTCGGTGTTGCACGATCCGGGTGCCGCGCCGGGGATGCACGAGATCGGTTTGACGACGGCGGGTTTTGCGGCGGCGCTCTGCACCGGCACGACCTTCACCACGGTCGTGGTCTTCGTCTTGGACCCTGAAGAACCCACGGCGTAACCGACGACTCCGGTCGCGATCAGACCGACCGCGACGGCCGCGGCCACCGCGACCACCTTCGATTGCCGGCGAGGCGTGCTCTCAGGTGAGGTCATGGCCACGAAGCGTAAGCCACATTGCCGTCAGGCGCCACGACCGTGCGCGGGCGTCGCCGCGAACGAAAGCCAAACGAATACACACGAACGAAACCGTGTGCGGCGTCAGCTTTTCCGACGTCGAGTCGCGACGGTTCCGAAGTAGCGGGGTTTTGCCGGAGACCCACCTGGAACAATGGGCGGGTGGGTACCGAGGTCGCGGCGGCGTGGGCGGAGCGGCAGGTTGCCGCGGTGCGCGACGACCCGGCCGGTCGCATCGCGTTGATGGAACGCTGCTACTACGGGCCCTTCGGTGATGCGCCGCGGCACTTGCCGTACCGGCGTGCCGCGATCTCGTTCATGCGTTGGCAGCTACGGCGCGGCGTACTGGAGCCGGACCACGCCGCGCGACCGGGGAGCCCGTGGTGGCGCGCGGTGAACGAGCGCGTGCTGCGCGACGGCTGCGAAGCGGTGGCGTTGAGCGGCGATCACGCCGGCTCGGCGTCGTCGCGCACCGTCGAGTATTGGACCGCGTTCGCCGACGACCCGACCGCCAAGCACTGGTACCGCGCCCACAACGCGAGTGTGGTCGACGCGTACCTAGAAAATCGCGATCTGGCGGAGACAGAGAACGCCGCCGAACGGTTCTTCATGAACGTCGTGTTGTGCCGCGTGCTCTATACGCATGCGCTCGTTGCCGCGCCGAAGATTTCGCTCGGCTGGATGCGACCGGTCGCGCCATTCCTCGGTGATCCGAGGCTCGGGATGACCGGGATCTTCTTGTCGTTGTCGCGCGTCCTCCCCGACGAATACCCGCTCACCGATGATGTCGACTCCTACCTCTCGGACGAGCTCACGTTCGGTCGTCTGCTGGATTTCGGCGTGATTTTTCCGCGCCTGGCCCAGGTCTACGAATGGTCGGCGCGGGAGCTCGGCGCGCCCGAGCTCTTGGATTGCGTTCACGGCGGGGCGCTGACCTACGCGTGGCCGTACGAAGCGCGGGACGTGTGGGAGTCCAAGCCCTCGTTCCTCGTCGAGCTCGCCCGCCGCGGTCTCCCGGCGGGGGCGGACTGAACGCCCGTTCTCACCGCGGCAACCGGCAAGACCGCACCGGTCGACGAATTCGGGCCGGTGCGTAGTCTCTCGCGATGCCGACCGACCAGCGGATGGCCGAGGACGCTCCGCCGGCTGCGCTCGTGGCGGAAGGCGAGCCCAGCGAACTCGACGTCGCCAAGCGCGGTCATCGGTTCCGGCGCGCGTCCGCGGTGCTCGGCGGCTACTTGCTCCTCAGTATGTGGATGTGGCGGCACCTGCTCCCGCACCTGTCCAGTCACACGTTGTCGGGCGGTCTCGCCGACCCGGGCATGTTCATCTGGTGGCTGAAGTGGACGCCGTACGCGCTCACGCACGGACTCAATCCGTTCCACACGAACTACATCGACGCGCCCACCGGCGTGAGCGCGCTGTGGAACACGTCGACGATCTCCCTGGGTCTGCTCTTCGCGCCGGTGACGTTGACGTTCGGCGCGGCTGTCAGCTTCAACCTCGCGTTGATCCTCGGTCCGCCGCTGTCGGCCTGGACCGCGTGGCTGTGGCTCCGCCGACATGTGCGGGATGCGCCGGCTGTCGTCGGTGGGTTGGTGTTCGGTTTCTCGCCGTTCGTGATCGACCAATCGCACGGCGGCCATCTCAATCTCACGTGGCTGTGCCTCATCCCGGTGATCCTGATCCTGCTCGAAGACCTGCGCTGGCGGTCGGCGCATCCGCTATGGCCGACGGCGCCGCTGCTCGGTGTCGTGGTCGCGTTCCAACTTTTGTTGAGCAGCGAGATGTTGCTCGTCCTCGCGCTGGGTTGTGTCGGTGTGACGATCCTGCTCGTCGCGTTCGAGGTACAGGCGGCGCGGCAACGAGCGCGGATCGTCCTGCCTGCTGCGGCAGTCGCCGGCGGGGTAGCGCTGATGTTGTGCGCGTGGCCGCTGTACGAACAGTTCCAGGGCCGCTCGATCATTCGCAAGCCGGTCCAGCCGATCGGCTCCTACGGCGGACGGCCCGACATGTTGGTCGGCGCCACCCGGTTTCTCGAGTTCCATGCGCACCTGCCCGGCGGTCATGTCTCGTCGGTCGAGAACGGTCTGTACATCGGTTGGCCGCTGATCGCGTTGCTGGTCGTGGCGACCGTGCTGTTCTACCGACGGCGGGGTGTGCTCATTGCCGCGATCGCGATCGTCGTTGCCGCCGACTTCCAGATGTACCGCACTCGTTGGAGCGTCGCCGGGCATTCGTTCCCCACTCCCTTGAACTTCCTGCAGACGCACGTACACGTGACCGGCAATATTCTCCCGCCCCGGTTCGCGCTCGTGATGTGGCTCGCGATCGCGTGGCTGATCGCGGTTGGGATCGACGGCGCCATGACGCGCGTGCCCAAGCGGTGGAAGATCGCGCCGATCGTGATCGCCGCGCTGTGCCTCGTTCCACTACTGCCCGGACCGGCCGGGCCGACTCCGCCGCTTGCGCCGACCCCCGCGTTGTTCGACGCGGCCCACCGGGGCGCGATCCCGAAGGGCAGCATCGTGATGATCGCGCCCATGGCGACGGCGGCGAACAACTCCGCCCAGCTGTGGCAGGTGCACTCCGACATGCAGTTCCGCCAGGTCGGTGGGCACGCGCTACATGCGGTCGGCGCCGGCGCGACACCGTCGTATTCGCCGTCGACCCGAACGCTCGTGGCCCTCTTCGGAATCGACATCACGAGCAACCGCGCGTACAAGGGTGAGCCGACCCCCGCGGTGCTCGATGAGGCGCGCGCCGAGCTCCGCGCATCGCACGCCACGATGTTCATCGTCGGCTATTCAAAGCTCGGCGAGGCGAAACACCTCGAGCTCGCCGAGGAACTCCTCGGCCGCCCCGCCGACCGACACGTCGGCGACACCGCTATCTGGGACCTCCCGCAATAGGGCGCGCTCGGAAGTACGCGTGGCTCGAGCTGCTCGATCAGGCACAGGACGCGCGTCCTGCCCTGCGGTTTTTCCGCACGCACGGCGCCATAGCCGTCTTTGCGGCTGAATCAGACCACTCGTAAGGTTCAGCGGTCCGAGTGTTCGAGGGGCGGGATAGTGGCAAAGCGCGGATTCTTCGCAGAGATGCAGTATCAGAATCAGGTTGCGCAGCGGCGGAAAGCACAAGCGCTCCGACAAGCGAATCGGCAATACGCATCGGCCGCACGGGAGGCCGAGCAGGCACAGAAAAGAGCCGAACGGGCGCACAATCAAGCGCTACGGGCCAGTGCCGCCGAACAGAAGGAAGCGGACCGCGAATCGAAGCGCTTGCACGAGGAGTCGATGACGGCTCAGGCAGCATCGCTCACGGCGCAAGTGCTTCAGACCTACGACGAGATCGACTCGATGCTGAGCGCGACGCTCGAGGTCGATGACTTCGTTGACCTCGAGGAGTTGAGGTCGGTGGTCGAGCATCCTGCGTTCGACCGAACCGACCTGGAGCGCGAGACGGCGCAACCCACGCCGTTGGTCGCTCCGCCCGAACCTGTCTTTATCGAACCCGAAAGCACGGAAAAGGGCCTCGGCAATCTCTTCGGTGGCAAGAAGCGTCACGCCGAGATGGTTGCTCAGGCGCAAGCGGCGTTTGCCGAGCAGCGTCAGGCGTGGCAGGCCGCGGTCGACGCGTTACCGGCATCCCAACTGAAGCAGATGCAGGACTACCAGGCCGCGGAACAGCAGCGCGTTGCCGCGTTGACCGATGCAAGAGTTGTATATGAGGCGAGCTGCCGGCAGCGCGAGAAGGACGCCGAGGAATCAAATCGACAGCTTGACCAGCTGATCGCAGGCCTCGGCGGAGGCGCGGAGGACGCGGTTCAGGAGTATGTCTCGATCGTGTTGAGCCGGTCGGTTTATCCCGAGGTCTTCCCGGTGTCGCACGACTTCTCCTTCGACTCGGGAGCGAAGGAACTCACGCTGACCGTCACGGTTCCCGCGCCGACAGACCTACCCGGCGTGAAGGAATACAAGTACGTGAAATCGAAGGACGAGATCGCCGAGACCACCCTGAGTCAAAAGGAGCGCAAGGACCGCTACGCGAGCGCCGTTTGCCAAGTCGCGCTTCGAACGATGCATGAGGTGTTCGAAGCCGACCGCGACGAACGGATCCAAACGATTGCGCTCAGCGTCGGCGTGTATGGCGTTCACGCGGCTACAGGAAACCCGAAACACACCGCGCTCGTCGCGGTGGCATCGGATCGCTCTTCCTTCACGACGTTTGATCTCGCGAAAGTCGTGCCCGCGGCAACTCTCCAGCACTTGAACGCACTGGTCTCCAAGAATCCGTTCGAGCTGGTCGAGATCGATACCTCGAAAGGTGTGCGAGGCTCGTAGTGGCCGCGGGATTCATCTTCAACTCTCCGCCGGGTTGGCCAGAGCCGCCTGCCGGCTGGACGCCACCGGACGGCTGGAAACCGGACCCATCCTGGCCGCCCGCGCCGCCGGGTTGGAGTTTCTGGATACTTGCCCCGGTCGCGGACGCCTCGGAAGATGCCTCGGAAGATGCCTCGGAAGATGTCGTCTCCAACGCGCTGCCGGCTGACAGTGTGGAGGCACTCGTCCCTCCGGCGACTCCGGAGGTATCGGAGCCTGAAGACCAGACGGCACCGTCACCTACCCACAGTTCCGCGGATCCAGCCGCCACAGAAGGTGATCGTCTCCGAGTCGTCGAAGCGGAGCTCGCCGACCTACGAGTTCAACTGACGGATGCACGCGCGCAAATTGGTAGAGCGAGAAGCGCAGCTTGCTTCGGCTGGCTCGGACCTCGTCGAGCTTGACGACCAGCGAGTGCTCCAGGAGGTCGGCATCTACCGCTACCACCATCCGCTGGAGAACTCCGAGGAGTATCGGGAGCGGCTGCGCGATCTTCAAGACCGGATCAAGGATTCGGTCAAGACTGGTGACGCCATCCTCGCCTCCGAGATGTTCACTTTCAACAACTCGCTGGCCAAGGGCCGGAAGATGACGAACGATCTCTCGAAGCTCATGCTTCGCGCTTACAACGTGGAAGCAGACAACTGTGTTCGTTCGTTGCGTGCCGGCAACGTCGTCACCGCGAAGAAGCGTCTCGATGCTTCGGTGGCATCGATTGCCAAGTTGGGCTCGATGATGGAGATGCGCGTCAACCCTTCGTATCACGCGATGCGTACCGAGGAGATCGAGCTCACCGCGGACTTCTTGATGAAGGTCCAAGAGGAGCGGGAACGAGCCGCGAACGAGCGGGAACGGTTGCGTGAGGAGCGCAAGGCTACGGAGGAGCTTGCGGCAGAGCGTGAGCGGTTGGACAAGGAGCGGGCCCATCTCGCGAACGCCCTCGATGCCCTTAAGGCGAGCGGCGATCACGCAGGTGTTGCGGAGCTGGCCGACAAACTCAATGCGCTCGATGAGGCGATTGCCCATAACGATTACCGCCTCGCGAACATTCGAGCCGGGTACGTCTACGTCATCAGCAACGAGGGGGCGTTCGGGACGAACATGGTCAAGATCGGTTTGACGAGGCGTCTCGAACCCATGGATCGAGTGCGCGAGCTCGGCGGAGCATCGGTCCCGTTCCCGTTTGCCGTCCACGCGCTGTTTTTTTCAGAAGATGCCGTGACCTTGGAGAACGAGTTGCACAAGGCGTTTGCCGATAGGCGCGTCAACCATGTGAATGAGCGGCGAGAGTTCTTCTTCGCGCGTCCGACGACGTTCGTGTCGTGCTTGCGGAGAAGCTCGGAAACCTCCTGGAGTTCAACGAGAACCCTAAGCAACGCAGTACATGCAAAGCCGTAAGTACTGGCCCAACGGATAATCGAGACGGCGCTCGCCTCTACCAGTCTTGGGCGGCGACGAGTCGCGTGGCGAGCGGTTCGAGCGTCGCCATGAGCTCATCGAGCTCGCCGGGTCGAGGATCTCGTAGGGCTGCGCCGCGAGGTCGTCGGTGAGGTCCTCGATGCGCTGTTTGTACCGCGCGGCGCTGGTTCGCCAGCCAACCTCCGTCGCCGATCAGGCCGCGATCGCGCATCCGGTCGACCAGGGCGGCAAGTTGCGCGGCGGGCAGGTGGTGGATCCGTCCGAACTTCTCCGCGCGGCATGCCGATGTCGAGCGCAAAGAGGGCGTGAGCTTCGAGGCCGCCGATACCCTCGACCATCAGGGCCGCGATATGGCCGTCACCGCGGTGCTCGCGGAGCAGTGCAGCGGCGTGGAACAGGCGGGCCACACCTCGTCGGGCATGGGGGTCGTGCGCAGGGCGGCGTACATCGGCCGACCCTCGAACGGTGCGCTGGTCGCAGCCGTGAGCAACAGGTCGGCGGCGCGAGCGAACGCGGGGAGTCGATAACGTCGCCGAGGATTCGCCGCAATGCCGTGACGCAACCCAGTTGGCGGGCGGCCATCGCCGCTTCGGGCGTCGTCGTGCTCCAGACCTTCGGGATGTGGCGAGCGACCTCGCCCGGGAGCGAAGTTGTAGAAGAGCGCGTCCACCACCTCCGCCGGGACTGAGTACCCAGGGGCGCCGCCCGGCCGGCGAAGTAGGTGTCCCAGTAGTTGGTGAACCCGAGGGCGAACATCGCCTCGTTGGGCTCGTCCGCGGAGTAGGGGATGACGACCGATCGGTTCGACGAGCTCGAACATCCGGCGTGCCATCGCGTTCATGGTTGGATCTTCCTTCTGGAATCTCGGCGCTCCAAACGGATGCTCACGATGGGTTAGACGACTCCGCACCGCGAAACTCATCGCATCACGATCACGGATAACACCGTTGCACACACGACCAACTCGAAACCGAAGCCCGGGTGGGGAGGTCCCCCGAATGGGGTGATGTCTCTCCCACGTTCGCGGCGCGAACCTTCGCGGACGCTTACCAGGCTGCGAGACGACGAACACCGACGAACACCGGAGTTGTAGATGACAAGCTCACGAGACCGACATGCACGGGCGATGCTGCCGATCCCGGATCGCCCCACGTCGGGACTCACGACGTACGACGCGAAGGATCCCGATACCGCATATCCGCCGATCGAGCCGCTGCTCCCGCCGAAGGGTGCACCGAACGTGCTGATCGTTCTGCTCGACGATGTCGGCTTCGGCGCGTCGTCCACATTCGGCGGCCCGTGCCGCACACCGAACGCGGACCGGCTCGCGGCGGGCGGCCTCAAGTACAACCGCTTCCACACCACGGCGCTGTGCGCGCCGACGCGCCAGGCTCTGTTGACCGGTCGCAACCACCACTCGGTCGGAATGGGCAGTGTCACCGAGACTGCGACCTCGGCGCCCGGTAACAGTTCGGTACGGCCGAACACGAAGGCGCCCTTGGCAATGACGCTGAAGTTGAACGGCTACTCGACCGCGCAGTTCGGCAAGTGCCACGAAGTGCCGGTATGGCAGTCGTCGCCGCTCGGTCCGTTCGACGCGTGGCCAACGGGCGGAGGCGGCTTCGAGACGTTCTACGGGTTCATCGGCGGCGAGAACAACCAGTGGGATCCGGCGCTGTACGACGGGACGACCGCGGTCGAGCCGCCCGCGACGCCCGAGGAGGGTTACCACCTCACCGAAGACCTCGCGGACCGAGCGATCGGCTGGGTGCGACAGCAGAAGGCGTTGATGCCGGACCGGCCGTTCTTCATGTACTTCGCACCCGGCGCTACCCACGCGCCGCATCACGTTCCCAAGGAGTGGGCGGACAAATACGCGGGCGCGTTCGATCAGGGTTGGGACGTGCAACGCGAGCAGACGTTCGCTCGGCAAAAGGAGATGGGGATCATTCCCGCCGACGCGGCCCTCACCGCTCGCCACGCCGAGATCACGGCGTGGGATGACATGCCCGAGCAGCTCAAGCCGGTTCTCGCGCGTCAGATGGAGGTCTACGCGGGCTTTCTCGAACACACGGACAATCACGTCGGCCGTGTCATCGATGCGATCGAAGACCTTGGCGTCCTCGACGACACGATCGTGTACTACATCATCGGCGACAACGGCGCGTCGGCCGAAGGGACCATGAACGGTTCATTCAACGAGATGGCCAACTTCAACGGAATGTCGGCACTCGAAACGACCGAGTTCATGGTGAGCAAGTTGGACGCACTCGGTTCGCCCGAGTCGTACAACCACTACTCGGTCGGCTGGGCGTGGGCGATGTGCACGCCGTTCCAGTGGACGAAACAGGTCGCGTCGCATTGGGGCGGTACCCGCAACGGGACGATCGTTCATTGGCCCAACGGCATCGAGGAGAAAGGCGGACTGCGATCGCAGTTCACGCACGTCATCGATGTCAGCCCGACGATTCTCGAGGCCGCGGGACTGCCGGAGCCGACCATGGTGAACGGAGTGCAGCAGTCGCCCATGGAGGGCACGAGCATGTTGTACACGTTCAACGGCGAGGGCGAGTCCGAGCACCACGATCTGCAGTACTTCGAGATGTTCGGTAACCGCGGCATCTACCACAAGGGTTGGAGCGCGGTGACCAAACACCGCACCCCTTGGGTCATGTCGGGGAGCTCTCACTCCGCTCGACGACGACACCTGGGAGCTGTACGACGGCTCGGGCGACTACAGCCAGGCCCGCAACCTCGCGGCGGACCAGCCTGAGCTCTTGGCGAAGTTGCAACGTCTCTGGCTTATCGAAGCAACGAAGTACAACGTGCTGCCCATCGACGACCGGGGCGGCGAACGCTTCGATCCGGAGACGGCGGGCCGACCCACGCTCATCCGGGGAAACTCGCAGCAGTTCTTCCCGGGCATGGGCCGCCTATCGGAGAGCAGCGTCGTCAACATCAAGAACAAGTCGTTCTCCGTCACGGCCGAGATCGATGTACCCGACGCCGGCGCCGACGGTGTGATCATCGCCCAGGGCGGACGCTTCGGCGGCTGGGCGGTGTACGTGAAGGAAGGGAAACTGAAATTTGTCTACAACGTGATCGGCATCCAATGGTTCGAGACCGTGGCCGGTTCACCGATCCCCGCGGGCAAACGCCAGGTGCGCATGGAGTTCGCGTACGACGGAGGCGGCCTCGCCAAAGGCGGAAACGTCACCCTCTACTACGACGGCACCGAAGTCGGCACGGGCCGCGTCGAAGCCACCCAGGCGATGATCTTCTCCGCCGACGAAACCACCGACATCGGCTACGAATCCGGCACCACCGTCACGCCCGACTACGCCGCCAAAACGAGCCGCTTCACCGGCAAGATCCACTGGGTCCAGATCGACCTCGGTGACGACAACCACGACCATTTCATCGATCCTGAGGAACGCCTCCGGATCGCAATGGCCCGGCAATGACTCAGCGTGCCGTTCGTCGGGGAGGGGGGATTTGAACCCCCGACCTCGTGCTCCCAAAGCACGTGCGCTACCGCTGCGCCACTCCCCGGTCTTCGTAACTCCGACTTTACCGACCGGTAAGCCGGCTCGGGATCGATGCGGCGTCACTCGCGCCGCGCGCTCGCTTTCCGCGCGCACGCCTCCTGGCGCTCCCGGCGCGTGACGAACGGGGTGTGACTCCGACGCTCGCGCGGCCGCGCCGATCGAGATTGCGGCAACGCGACCAGATCGATGTCGGGCTCCGCGACGACCGCGGCGTCGTGGCCCGCAATCGTCGCCAGCGTGACCACACAGACGAGCGCGGCCGCGATCGACAGGCCGATGAGTGCGTTGTCGAAGAGCGTGGTTCCGTTGAGCCGTTCGTGCAGCAACACGATGCCCACGGTCACGGCGACGACCGGTTCCGTCGCTTCGAGCGCGGGCAACGAAGCCGACAGCCACGACGATTGGAATCCGTGTTGGGTGAACACGATCCCGACGATCGACATCACGGCCAGCGTGTACACCTCCCAGTGCGACGCGGTGTACGGAACGCCGTGCTGGATCTGGTCGACGAAGGTCTTCGTGAGCGCAGCCGTCATGCCGAACAATCCGCCCGCGGCGAAGCCCAACAGCGCAGCCCGCGTGTGGCCGCTCGTCAGTGACGCGATGGCCACTGCGATCGCGATCAACACCACGACGGTTCCGCCGACGCGCAACCAGTTTCCGATCGGCGCGTGCGCGGTGCCGCCGGTCGGCGCGGCTTCGATGAGGAACGTGGCGAGGCTCGCGGACAGGACGATCGCCGCGATCCATTCGCGGGGCCGAATGCGACGATGCGTCCAGCGCGCGTTCAACGGCAGCGCGACCAACAGACCGCACACGAGCAACGGTTGCACCAGCACGAGCGAACCGAACACGAGCGCGGCAGCTTGGAACCCATACGCGCCGACGTCGCCGACCATGCCGAAGACCCAGAGCGGTTCCCGGATGACTCGGCGTAAGAGTCCACCCGTCGCCGTGGGATCAGAGGCGGTCTCGCTGACGACGCGATGTTCCAACGCGTTGCCAAACCCGTAGAGCGACGCGGCCCCGAGTGCGAAGATCACCGCGAGCGCACTGCTCACTGCGTCCCCCTTCGACCCACGACGGCCTTCCGGCAGTCGTTAACGCCGTACCCGGGGCTTCGATTCCTGAATCGCCGTCAGCCTGAATCGCCGTCAGCCTGAATCGCCTCAGGCCGCGGCGGGCTCCCGGTCGGCGCGCTTCGGTTCGCGCTCGTGTCCGGACCCGGCGTCACGGAGCTCGGTGAGGATCTGCTCCCACTCGAGCCGGCGCCGCAGCCAGCGCAACGCCTCGGCTTCACTCGTTTGTGCTTCGTTCGTCTGCAGTCGCATGTCTGCTCTCATGACCTGCCTCCGTCGGTGGCATCGTCATCAGTGTCGGCTGCGCGATGTAACAGGGGCGTGTCGTCGCCGAGAACCGGAGGTTGCCATCGGTAGCCTCTTTGGCGTGCACGAGACGTCTGCCGACACGGCCGAATTGCAGCAGTTGCTCGACGCTTCCTACGCGCGGATCGGTGCGCACATGCGCATCGATTCACACGCCCGAACGCCGCGTCGCGGCCTCCGACCTGGCGCGCGTGTTGCGCGGGCGTACGCGTCCTCGACCTCGCAACAGTTACCAAGTCGTGCGAACCGCGCGTGAGTCCGGTCGACGGTTTGTTCTTCAAGGGCCGCTTCTATTTCGGTTCCGGCGCAGAGTCGATGCGCTTCCGCCACATCCGCGCTCGCCCGCAGGTGAGCGCGTGTCACACGATCGGCGAGACGTTCGCGACGATCGTGCACGGGCGCGCGGTCGAGATCGACGTGCGCGCGCCGGAGCAGCGCGACTTCTTCGTCGTACGTCCACGAGATCTATCCCGAATGGGACGAGTGGTACGCCGACACGACACCGCCCTACGCGCGGATCGAGCCGACCGCGATGTTCGCCTACGCGTTCGAACCGTCGGTCCTGGAGGGTCTCCGAGGAATATAGTTGCGGACGCAAGGGTTCTGGATCCTCGCCCAACCGGGTCCACTCCCGAGTGCCGTCCAGGAGGTTCCTCATGCCCGCCGTCACGCCCGTAGATCCCTCGGTTCTCCCGGAGCTGACCGAGACCCACGGAACGCCGCGACCGGTGCAGTCGATCGTGACCGCGCAGCAGACGTTCGAAGGCGGCGGATTCCCCGTGTACCGGCCGTTCCCGCAGCCCGGTGCCGACATCACCGCAACCGACCCGTTCCTGATGCTCGACGAGATGGGCCCGATCCAATACGGCCCGGGCGAGGCCACCGGCGCGCCCGACCACCCGCACCGCGGTTTCGAGACCGTCACCTATCTCTTCGACGGCGAGATGGAACACCGCGACTCGACCGGTGGCGGCGGAGTGCTCCGCGGCGGCGACACGCAATGGATGACGGCCGGCGCCGGACTCGTGCACTCGGAGATGCCGACCGCGGCAATGTTGCGCGACGGCGGGCTCATGCACGGCCTGCAGTTGTGGGTCAACCTGCCGCGCGCCGACAAGCTCACTCCGCCGCGTTACCAAGACCTGAGCGGCGACAAGCTGACGCTCGCGCGCAGCGACGACGGTCGTGTGCTTGTTCGGCTCGTCGCGGGCGAACTCGGCGGATCAGTCCGGACCGGGCAGCAACGCACACGCCGATCGTCTACGCGCACGCGACGATCGAAGCGGGCGGCAAGCTCTCGGTGGCGTGGCCGGCCGACTTCAACGCGCTCGTGTACGTGATGCGCGGTGGTGTGCGCATCGGCGACGACACGCGCACCGTTCGCGCACATCAGCTCGCGGTGCTCGGCCGTGAAGGCGACACGCTCGTGATCGAGGCCGACGAGGATGCCGATGTGATCCTGCTCGGCGGTCGGCCGCTGCGCGAGCCGGTTGCGTGGTACGGACCGTTCGTGATGAACACGAAGCAGGAGATCCTCGACTCGTTCGACCTCTTCGAGAGCGGACAGCTCGGCTCGATCCCGCCGCGGGAGAACTAGCCACTCAGATGCAACACAAAGAGTCGGCATTTGCGCGGCCGACTCTTCTGTGTCCAATGTGACCGGTACTCCAATCGACAATCAAGGGCGGGGGGGTCGTGAACAAAGGCGGCTGGAGCTGGAAGCGCCAATTTCGGCGTGACCAAAGCGAAGCGCAAGATCTCGCGGGCGACGGGCATTCCGCTCACTCGCTCCGGTCGACAGCGCAAGCTCGGCAAGTTCTTCGGCATGCGGTAATTCCCGCAGCCGCTGCGGCCCGTTTCTCCCGACTTGAGGGGAGGGGCGGGCAGTCCCCGGCGCGCCTGGCAATCCGTCGCGCCGGGGGCCGCCTCCCAGCCCCTTCCCCGTGCGCCGAGTGAACACCCGCTTCACTCTGTGTGGCAAGGGTCGCGCAGTGATTCTCGGACGGCGGCGTACCTATTTCGGGACGCAGAACAGGCCTATTTCGGGAAGCTGAACACCATGGTCTGGGTGGCGTAGGCCACCAGCCTGCGGTTCCGGGCCGTCGAGGTCCCACATCTCCATGTCGGCCGAGGCATAGCCGTCGCCGGCGTGGCGGGCCCGGTTCACCGCGAGCACCCAGTCGCCGCGGGCCACGTCGAGCATGTGGACGCGTGAAGTCGGCGCTCGGCGGCAGCCACGTGGCGCGTCTCGGTCGGAGTTCCCGAGCCGCTCGCCGACCGCGCCCGGCATCGTGTCGCACAGCGCGAGCACCGCGTAGCGGGTCCCAGGTGCCGTCGTCGGTGCGGGGCGGATCGTCGAAGCGGTACCAGGCGCCGCGCAGCGACGAAACCGGTTCGTAGTCGTCCCACGGCGCGTGCCCGAGCGCGGCCGGCCCTCGACCTGCTCCCAGAAGTTGAACCACGGCTCCGTCGCTGGCGAAGTCGTCGGGCTCCGGATCGCGGTACGACGGGCACTCGAGCGGCGGGGCACGCCTTCGGGCACGGCGGCGTCGGTGAACGTGAAGCCCTTCGCGCTCGGCGCCGAACACGCCCAGCGCGTCGAAGCCGGCCGTCGGCGCCCGGGTTGCGGAGCGAACGCCGCAGCTGCGACATCGATCGACCCCGGCGCAGCACCGCGACCTCGATCTCGACGGGTCCGTGCGCGCACCGGGCCCGCGAAGACGCCGTTCAGGCTGCGCAGCGTCTGCGCGCGGATTCGCCGAGCGCCGCCTCCATCGCCCGCGCCGCCGTCGCGGCGATGATCCCGCCCTGCGGCACGATCGGGCAGTTCCACTCCTCGCCGATGTCGGCGCGCGTAGCGGCCGTCGCCGACCGGCTTCGACCGCAGTTCCCCGAGCTGAAGAGTGACGTTCCCACCGCCGGTCATTATCGTCGGTCGGCTATGAGCGACGCGATTGATTTGATTCGGCGGTTCTGCGACGACTGGGGAAAGGGTGCGAGCGTCGACGAGATCGTCGACTACTTCACCGACGACGCGATCTACCACAACATCCCGGTGGATCCCGCGGTGGGCAAGGACGCGATCACGGCGACGTTCGCGATGTTCACGACCGGCGTGGAGCGCATCGAGTTCCGCATGCTCAACATCGCGGCCGACGGCGACATCGGTGCTGACGGAACGAGTCGACGTCTTCGTGCTGCCGAACGTCACGATCGAGCTGCCCGTCATGGGCACGTTCGAGGTCCGCGACGGCAAGATCGCGAAGTGGCGCGACTACTTCGACCTCAACCAGTACATGAGCCAGCTCGGCCTGATGGGCGCGCCCGACTACGGCGCGAGCAGCGCGTGGACGGCGTCGATCGTGTCGGCGTCGGCGGCCGACTTGTCGGGCCGGTACCGCGTACACGCGCGAAGCGCAGCGCGACGCCGCCCGCGTAGCGCTGTCGACACCTGCACGCCGTCGAGCGCGATCTCGACGACGAGCTCCGGCCGCACGTACACGACGTAGTCGTCGCGCTGCGTCCGCGATCTCCTGCAGCGCGCGGTCTGCCAGGTGAGCAGCTCGTCGGTGAGCCCCTTGAAGGTCTTGCCGACCATCACGAACTCGCCGGTCTCGGGATCGCGGGCGCCGAGGTGCAGGTTCGACAGCCAGCCCCGCCGCCGGCCGTGGCCCCATTCCGCCGCGAGCACGACGAGGTCGAGCGTGCGCACCGGCTTGACCTTGCGCCACGACGAGCCCCGCCGGCCCGCGTCGTAGCGCGAGTCGAGCGCCTTCACCATCACGCCTTCGTGCCCGGTCGCGAGCGCGTCGGCGAGGAACGCGTCGCCGCGACTTCGGCGTCGTCGGTCTCGACCGCGGGCACGCGCCACTCGCCGACGAGCTCGCGTCAGGATCGCGGCGCGCTCGCGCAGGGGACGGTCGAGCAGGTCGTCGCCGTCGAGGTGCAGCACGTCGAAGAAGAACGCGGCGAGCGTGAGCGTCGTGCGCACGTCGCGTCGTCGCGCCCGAAGCGGCTCATCGTGTCCTGGAAGCGGCGGGGGAGCGCGTCGTCGGCGAGGCCGATCGCTTCGCCGTCGAGCACGAACTGATCGGGCCGCGAACGAGCGCGCGACCGCGACGACCTCGGGCACCCGCTCGGTGACGTCGTTCAGGTTGCGGGTGAACACGCGCACTTCGTCGCCGCGCCGGTGCACCTGGATGCGCGCGCCGTCGAGCTTCCATTCGACCGACGCCGGTCCCGTCGCCGCGAGCGCTTCGCCAACCGACGGCCGCGGTCGCGGCGAGCATCGGCTGCACCGGGTCGCAGCACCTCAAGCCGCACCTCGGCCAGCGCGTCCGCGCCGCCTGCGAGCGCGCGCTGCGCGCGGTGTCGCGCGAGATCGCCGCCGAGCATCGCGGCGCGGCGCACGGCGTCGCGCGGGCACGCTCGGCCGCCCGGGCGATCGCGTCGGCCATGAGCCCCGCGAGCGCGCCCTGGCGCAGCTCGCCGGTGAGCAGGCGCACGACGAAGTCGGCCTCCGCGGCGCGTCGAACGCGGCGAACAGCGTCGCCGAGGATCGCCTGGCGGGCCGCGGCCGATCCCGCGCCCGGTCGTCGCCGCGATCGCGGTCGAGCGCGTCGTCGAGCTCGGCGACCGTGACGCTCGGCTCGGTCGCGCCGATCGGCCCTGGTCGCGAGCCGGTCGACAGCGTCGCCCAGCCGACCCCGATCCGGCCCTGGCGCGGCTCGCCCGTCAGCAGGCAGACGACCGTCGCGACCTCGTCGGGCGTGCACTCGCGTCAGCAGCGTCGCGAGCGCGTCGATCTTCGCCTTGCGCGAACGTGTCGCGCCGACGGCCGTGGAGGTCTCGACGACGACGGCAAGCAGCACGCGCGCCAGGGTACGGTCGGCGTCATGGAATATCGACGCCTCGGCCGCAGCGGCCTTCAAGTCAGTGTGTTGTCCTTCGGATCGTGGGTCTCGTTCGGCGACCAGCTCGGCGTCGACACCGCGATGGAATGCCTCGACGCCGCGCATCAGGCGGGCGTGAACTTCTTCGACAACGCCGAGTCGTACGCGGGCGGCAAGTCGGAGAGCATCATGGGCGAGGCGATCTCCAAGCTCGGTTGGGACGCGCCACAGCTACGTGATCTCGACCAAGGTGTTCTGGGGTCTCTACGACGAGCCCAACATGAAGAACACGCTGAACCGCAAGTACCTGCATGCAGGCGATCGACGGTTCGCTCGAGCGCCTGGGCCTCGACTTCGTCGACCTGTTGTTCTGCCACCGCGCCGACCCGAACACGCCGATCGAGGAGACGGTGTGGGCGATGAGCGACATCGTCTCGAGCGGCAAGGCGCTCTACTGGGGCACGTCGGAATGGACGGCCGACGAGATCCGCGCCGCGTGGGAGATCGCCGAACGCCACCACCTGCACAAGCCGGTGATGGAGCAGCCGCAGTACAACCTCTTGCACCGCATGCGCGTCGAGTTCGAGTACGCGCGGCTCTACGAGGACATCGGGCTCGGCACGACCATCTGGAGCCCGCTCGCGTCGGGTCTGCTCACGCGGCAAGTACCTCGACGGCATGCCCGACGACTCCCGCGCGAAGCTGCCCGGTTACGAGTGGTTGCAGGGCATGCTCACCGACCCGAAGACGAACGAGAAGGTGCGCAAGCTGAAGGTCGTCGCCGACGATCTCGGTTGCACGCTCGCGCAGCTGTCGCTCGCGTGGTGCACGAAGAACAAGCGGGTGTCGACCGTGATCACGGGCGCGAGCAAGGCGTCGCAGGTGCGCGAGAACATGGCCGCGCTCGAGGTGGCCAAGCTCCTCGACCGACGACGTGATGGCCCGTATCGAAGCAGCGGTTCCGTTCACGGCGTAGTCGGCCGCGAGTCGCGCCGTCGGTGACCCAGATCTGCATGCGGCCGGTCTCGCCCGGCGCTTCGGGCGTGCGCGTTCTCGACGCGGTCGAGCGTGTAGCCGAGGCGCTGCGGGATGGCGGCGCTGCGCACGGTTCGCCTCGTCGCACACGATGATCATCCGGTCGACGCCGTCGAGCGCGAGGCCGGCGTCGGTCAGCGCCGCGCGCCGCGGCGGTTGCGTAGCCCGCGGTCGCCGGCGTCGACGTGCAGCCAGTAGCCGATCTCGAGGGTGCGCGGGCCCGCGGCGGGTCATCAGACCGAACGCGCCGAGGAAGCGACGTGGTCGCGTCGTCGAACAAGCCGTACTGCCACTCCTCGCGCGGTCGCGTGGATGCGTTGGTCGCGGAGCCGGCCGCGCTGGAACGTCGTGTCGGCCGACTGCGCGTCGGCCCACGGCATCCACGGCTTCAGGTGGTCGAGACTCTCGCCGACCGCGCGCGATCGCGTCGCGTCGTCGACGGTGAGCCAGCGCAGGTCGTGCCGTTGTCGAGATCGATGCGTTCGGGCGGGGAATCGTCATGCCTCGCGGACGAAGCTGTGCGCGCGCTCGACTCGCGCGACGCGCAGCTCGTACGCGTCGTACCAGCGGGTGCGGCCTTCGTACTGCGCGAACGTGTGATCGGCGTCGCGCCGCCAGGCCGCGATCGACTCCTCGTCGGCCCAGTACGAGACCGTGATCCCGATGTCGTCGCGCGGTCTCGACGCCGAGGAACCCGGGCTGCTGCGCGGCGAGGTTCATCATGCGCAGTCGGTCTCGTCGTACTGGTCGCCGGGCTGCACGTTGCGGCGGGTCGAGAAGATCACGGCCCAGTACGGCGGCTCCGGGGTCTGGGCGAGCCCGTCTCCACTCGCCCGTCATCTCTGCCCTCGGCGCCTGCGACGGCATCGAATCCGGATATGTAGTATCCGGATTATAATCGGATCAGCCGAGAGGAGACCGCCATGCGAGTGTTCGTTGCGGGAGCAACCGGTGTGCTCGGCCGGCGGGCAGTCGTCCGGCTCGTCGCCGCCGGACACCAGGTCAGCGGCGTCGCGCGATCGCCCGAGAAGGCCGCGCTGCTCGAGTCGCTCGGCGCTCGGCCCGTGCGGGTCGACCTCTTCGACGCGGACGCGGTGCGCGCCGCGGTCGCCGGTCACGACGCGGTCGTGAACATCGCCACCAAGATCCCGCCGCATCGCGCGAGATGACGCTCGAGCGCGGCCTGGGACGAGAACGAGCGCATCCGGCGGGAGGCCTCGGGCCATCTCGTCGACGGCGCGATCGCGGCCGGCGCGACCGTGTTCGTGCAGGAGTCGCTCGCGTTCATGTACGGCGACCACGGCGCGGAGTGGATCGACGCGTCATCGACGCCGTTGGCATCATCCGACTTTCGGCGGCGCGATCGCGGCGGCCGAGGCGAACGTGGCGCGGTTTCGCGCGCAGCGGCGGCCGGGGAGTGGTGTTGCGGTTCGGCCGCTTCTACGCGCCCGAGAGCGATCAGGCCGAAGCGATGGTCGGCATGGCGCGGCGGGGCGTGTTGATCGACGTCGGGGACGGCCGACGTGTACTCGCCGATGATCGACGTCGACGACGCTGCCGCCGCCGTTGTGGCCGCGCTCGACGCGCCGTCGGCCACCTACGACATCGTCGACGACGAACCCTTGACTCTCGGCGCAACGCCGGACCGCGCTCGCGGCCGCGGTCGGGCGGCGTCGGCTCTGGGGTGCGCCGGGTTGGATGGCGCCCAAGCGGGCGCAGTACCTCGCCGCATCGCAGCGCGTGTCGAACCGCGCGTTCCGTGAGGCAACGAACTGGCGGCCGCGCTCGCCGAGTGTGCGCGAGGGGTTCAGCAAGCTGGTCCGCGCCCAGCGCATCGAACCCGTACTGCCGTTGCGGGTGCGCCTGAGCCTCTGGGTGCTGGCGATCAGCGCGTTCGCCCTCGGTGTGCAGGCCGAGTTCTTCCCGCGCTCGTTCTACGACGACTTCCCGTTCGGTCGGGGCTGGGTCGCGATGGACGGCCGCTACAACGAGCACCTGATCCGCGATTTCGGCGCGCTGAACCTGGCGTTGCTGCGTGTTGACGGTCGGTGCGATCGTCGTGGGCACACGCGCGGTGACGCGCATCACGGCGTTCTCCTGGATCGTGTATTCGGTGCTGCACCTCGTGTACCACCTGCGGCACCTCACGATGGCCATGCCGGGCTTCGACAAGGTGGCGATGATCGTCTCGCTGTCGGTGCCCGTCATCGCCGGGTTCGTCATCCTCTTCGACGAGGCAAAGCTGCCGGCGGCAGTGGTCGATGTGCGCGACCCCGGCGTGTGGTCGGACGCCACTCCGGAGCCGGCCCGAAACTGACCGGCCGCGGGGTAAGAATCGACGGGTGCCTCGGCCGCTCGTTCTCGCGCTCGCGTTGATCCCGCTCGTTGCGCTCAGTGCGTGCTCGTCGGCGAGTGCGGTGACGCTCCCCGACATCAATGCGCTGCACTGCTCCGACAGTGCGCACGCCACTGCGCAGCCGTCGAGCTTGGCTGCGCTCACGGAGCTCGGACCCAAGGAGCGGGCGGCGCTCGACGGGCTGATCGTCCATTCCGGCCACGGAAAGACCGGGCCCGCGCCGGCCATCACCGTTCAGGGTGCCGACGAGAAAGCACTGGCGAACGAGCTGCGCGCCGCGTCACGCGTCGCGTGCGAGCTCCGCACGCCGGCCGACGCGCAGCGCGCCGGCTACGTCCTCTCCGCGAGCTACGACCAGGGCGTCGGCTCGCACTGGACCAACTGGAACCTCGTCGACGCGCCGTTCGACGCGACGCGCCCGTCGATGTTGCTGTACGGCCCGCGGCTCGGCGTGACGCAACTGGTCGGCTTTTCCTATTGGGTCCGCACCTCAAATCCGGACGGGCCCGGCGGCTTCACCGGGTCGGCCGACCAATGGCACCGGCACTACGGGCTGTGCTTCGGCCGAAACGGCCTGCTCGAACGCGAAGACGTGAACGATCCGTCGACGTGCAACGGCGTGTATCTCAACGGCGCCGACATCTGGATGTTGCACGCATGGGTGGTACCGGGCGCCGCGAACGTGTGGGGCGTGTTCGCGCCGCTCAATCCGCAACTGTGCGACCGCAACGTCGCCGACATCGCGCGTTGTCCGGGGCAGGACGGGCCGTGAACTTCTACGTCGCGTCGGCCGATCTGGTGCTCCTCGCGCACCTGCTCTTTCTCGCGTTCATCCCGCTCGGCGGCTTCCTCGCGTGGCGGTGGCCACGGGTCGTCTGGGCCCACCTTGCCGCGATCGCGATTGGTGTCTTCAGCATCACGATCGGGTTCGATTGCCCGCTCACGACGTGGGAACAGTCGCTCCGGCGGCGGGGCGGGCAGCGGGCGTACACCGACGGTTTCGTCGACCACTACCTCACCGGCCACGTCTATCCGCACGGTTACGACTGGGCCGTGCAGCTCTTCTTCGCGGCGTGCATCGTCGTGTCGTATGCGGGCCTGATCGTGCGCAACCGCTCGCGCACCCGGGCCCGTCAGTTGGCGCGGAACACGTAGAACGACTTGCGCGCCGGCGCGTTGCGGAAGTGCTCGGCGTAGCGCTCCTGAAGATCGCGCTCGACATCGGGTTGGCGCACGAAGCCGACCGCTTCGAACTGCTCGACCCACCAGTTGGTGTGCGCCCAGATGAGATGGCCGTTCACGGGGTAGCCGTCGTCGTCGCAGTGCAGCACGCGGAACGGCCGGTTCGCGGCGATGTCGTTGTGCCAATCCGCGACGTAGATCGGGAACACCTCGCCGAACACGTCGTCGTAGCCGTAGGCCGGGATGTTCGCGAAGAACCAGCCGCCGTCGCGTACATGGGCGCGGAGCGCGGCGCAGTACTGCGGCAGACGATTCGGATTGAGGTGTTCGAAGATGTCGAGGCCGTACACGAGGTCGTAGTCGGATGGGAGATCGAGCTCGAGCAGGTCGCCCACGTGGATGTGGGCCTGCGCCTCGGGGCTCGCCCGGTCGTAGGCCATGCGGCTGACGTCGACGCCGTCCGCGTCGACGTCGTGCTTCGCCAGCACCTGCAGGACCGTTCCCGACGAGCAGCCGATCTCGAGCGCGCGTTTCGGCCCGAGACTCGCGAGCAGCTCGCCCATGATGCGTTTGTCGTCGTCGGGCTCGAGGCTCCAGACGCCGCCGTGCTCGTAGTAGCCGTCGTCGACGATGGCCTGCTCGAGCCAGTCGAAGTCGGAGTCGTCCCGCACGTCGAAGGCAACGAACGGACTCGTTCCCGACAGGTCGGGCGCGAGCCGGTACCGCTCCGGTTCGCGGCGGCGCGGCGACGAGGCGGCAATGATCCGCTGTTCGTATTCGACCGACGTGGCCAGGCTCATCACAATTTCCGCGGGCGAGATTCCGTGCTCGAGCTGGTTCACGAAGAAGGCGAGTCCGGTCGGGTCGGGCGCGCGGTCGAGGAGCCGGCGGTAGCAATCCTCGACGAAAGCTTTCGGGTCGGCGACGGCCGAGCGCGGCGAGCGCGAGGTGAGGGATCGGCGGGGCACGGGCCGAGGTTACGAGCTGGCCGGGCCGAGTGCGGGCGACTCCTAGGATCGATGTCGTGAACCCGTACCTCGTCGAGCGCCTGCAACCGTTCGGCACCACGATCTTCGCGGAGATGTCGGCCCTCGCGGTCTCGACCGGAGCCATCAACCTCGGCCAGGGCTTTCCCGACACTGACGGTCCCGATGTCGTGACGCGAGGCCGCCGTCGACGCCATCCGGGCCGGGCGCAATCAGTATCCGCCCGGCATCGGCATCCCCGAGCTGCGCGCCGCTATACGTGCGCACCAGCGGCGCTTCTACGGGCTGGAGTACGACGCCGACACCGAGGTGCTCGTCACCGCGGGCGCGACCGAGGCCATCGCGGCCGCGATGCTCGCGCTGTGCGGACCGGGTGACGAAGTGGTGATGTTCGAGCCGTACTACGACTCCTACGCGGCGTGCGTCGCGATGGCCGGCGCGGCGCGCCGGGTCGTCACGTTGCGCACCCCGGACTACGGGTTCGACCCGGCCGAGTTGCGGGCGGCGATCACGCCGCGCACGAAGCTCATCCTGCTCAACTCGCCGCACAATCCGACGGGCAAGGTGTTCGACCGGGCGGAGCTCGAACTAGATCGCGGCGATCGCGCAGGAGCACGACCTGCTCGTCGTCACCGACGAGGTGTACGAGCACCTCGTGTACGACGGCGAGCACGTGCCGTTGGCCACGTTGCCCGGCATGCGCGACCGCACGATCACGATCAGCTCGGGCGGCAAGACGTTCTCGTTCACGGGTTGGAAGGTCGGTTGGGTCTGCGCGACACCGGAGCTAATCGCCGCGGTGAAGACCGCGAAGCAGTTCCTCACGTACGTGAGCAGCGGGCCGTTCCAGTACGCCATCGCGGTCGGCCTCGAGCTCGGCGACGAGTACTACGCCGCGTTCCGCGCCGAGATGCTCGACAAGCGCGATCGGCTCTGCGCGGGCCTGGCCGACGCCGGCTTCGACGTCGTCCCGCCCCAGGGCACCTACTTCGCGACCGTCGACATCCGCGCCGTTCGGTGAGACCGACGGACTCGCGTTCTGCCGATCGCTTCCGCACCGATGCGGTGTCGTCGCGGTGCCGAGTGTCGTGTTCTACGACGATGTCGAGGCCGGCGCGCCGCTCGTGCGGTTCGCGTGCTGCAAGCGCACCGAGGTACTCGACGAAGCGTGCACCCGATTGAAGAGCCTGGCCAAATGATCGCAAGCGCATGATCGTTGCCGCCATCCAACACGACATCGTGTGGGAGCAACCCGCGGAGAACTTCGCGCGGCTCGCGCCGAAGATCGCCCGCGGCCGCGGCCGACGGTGCGCGGCTCGTCGTGTTGCCGGAGATGTACTCGACCGGCTTCTCGATGAAGACCGAGCGCACCGCGGAACCGGTCGACGGCCCGAGCGTGCAGTTCCTCGTCGACCAGGCCGCGAACGCACGGCGTGTGGGTGTGCGCATCGGTGCCGGAGCAGTCGACCGACTCCGACGACGAGCACCCGTACAACCAGCTCATGCTCGCCGCGCCCGACGGCACGACGCATCGCTACGCCAAGATCCACCCGTTCACCTACGGTCGCGAGCACGAGCACTTCGCCACCGGCACCAACTTCCTCACGGTCGACGTCGAGGGCATGCGCTGCTCGTTCTTCGTCTGTTACGACCTGCGCTTCGGTGACGAGTTCTGGGCGCTCGCCGCGGAGACCGACTGCTATGTCGTGCCCGCGAACTGGCCCGCGGTCCGGCGCGCACCATTGGAAGACGCTGCTGCGGGCCCGCGCCATCGAGAACCAGGCCTACGTGGTGGGCGTGAACCGGGTCGGCACGGGCGGGCGGCTGCACTACTAAGGCGACTCGATGATCGTCGATCCGTTCGGCGACGTCGTCGAGGCCGGCCACGAGCGAGATGACGCTGACCGCAGAGGTCGACCCCGAACGTGTCCGAACGGTGCGCAGCCGAATATCCCTTCCTGCAGGATCGGCGCCGGATCACGTAGCGTCCGAGTCATGAAATTCGCGCTCTTCTACGAGATTCCCGTCGCCCGCCCGTGGGGCCCCGACAGCGAGCACATCGCCTACAAGAACACGCTCGAACAGGCGATCGCCGGGGAAGCGGCGGGCTTCCACGCGTTCTGGACGGTCGAGCACCACTTCCTCGAGGAGTACTCGCACTGCTCGAACCCCGAGGTGCTGTACGGCGCGATCGCGAGCCGCACCACGAAGATGCGCCTCGGCTACGGCGTGCGCCTCATGCCGAAGCCGTACAACCATCCCGTGCGCACCGCGGAGTCGGTCGCGGTGCTCGACCTGTTGAGCGACGGCCGGGTCGACATGGGTACCGGACGGTCGGCGACGCGTATCGAGCTCGAAGGCTTCGGTGTCGATCCCGAAGGACACGCGCGAGATGTGGCGCGAGGCGATCGAACACGTCGTCGGCTGTTGGACCAACGAGCGTTACTCGATCGACAGCAAGTACTGGACGCTCGCTGATCGCCGCGTGCAACCGAAGCCGCTGCAACAGCCGCACCCGCCGATCTGGGGTGCGACCACCAGCGACGACGGCCACGCGCAGGTGGGCGAGCTCGGGCTCGGGCTGTGCTCGTTCGCGGTCGGTGTGTCGCCCGAGGACGTGAAGAAGAAGATCGACATCTACCGGGGCGCGGTCGCGAACTGCACCGCGCCGATCGGGAAGTTCGTGAACAACCAGGCCGCCACGTTCACGATGGCGTTGTGCGCGCCGTCGCAGGACGAGGCGTGGAGCGCGGCCCGGGAATCGTTCGAGTGGTACCCGAAGGTAGGGGCGCGTCAGATCGCGCAGGTCGCGGAGTGGATGGAGGAGCGCAAGCAGGAGCTCGGCAACTACGACTACGCGGCCGACATGCGGGCCCACTCCGACGACGGCTCGCTCGATCTCTTGTCGCTCGAATACCTCGTCGATTCCGGTGCGTGCGTGTTCGGAACGCCGGAACAGTGCCTCGACGCGTGCAAGCGCTACGAGGCCGCGGGCGTCGACCTCCTTTTGTGTCTTGTGAACCCTACAAGATCGATCACGCCACTGTGATGCAGACGATCGACCTCATGGGCAAGCACGTCATCCCGCAGTTCGCATAGTCGTCACCAGGTGTTGCGGTTCGCGGCTCTCGTGCGGGCCGCGGCCGGAGCTGGGTACGGTCCGCCTCGTTCGATTCGTTCGATTCGTTCGAGGTGGAGGACACGCATGTTCCGTCATTTGAAGTCCGTGGCGATCGGGGCCGCGACCGCGGCGATCGCGTTCAGTGCGGTTGCGGGGGCGACCGCCGCATTCGGTTCCGGGACCGGATCTTCGTCGGCGCCGGCCGCGACCGCGCCCGCTCAGCCGCCGGCGGCTCCGCTCCGTCCGAACGTGAAACCGGCGTTCCAAGTCGCGGGGACCACGGCGGAGATGTCGTACGTCCCGGTGACCTCGTGCGTGTTGATGGATACCCGGCTCGCGGGTGGTCCGTTCGCGGCGGGCGCGACGCGAAACTTCGATGCCCGCGGGAACGGATCGTTGGCGGCGCAGGGGGGAAGCAAGACGGGGTGCGGGATTCCCTCGAACGCGGCCGCTCGCGTTGAACGTCCTGGCGGTGACGCCGCACGCGGCGGGGCACGTCAAGGTTCTTCCGTACAAGGGCACGAGCACCGGAACGATCGTCGTCTATTACAACGCGGGCCAGACGATCAGTGGGAGTGTGAACGCCGACATCGCCGCGCCAGGGTCGCACACGTTCACGCTCATCAATCTCGGTGGACCGTCGGACATCACGGCCGATGTGACCGGCTACTACATCGCGCCGATGTTCGCCGAGGTGGCCTCGGTCGGCTCGTTGGTTCACGGGTCCCGCGTTACCGGTTCGGTCCTGCTCGGCGCGACCGGCACCTACGAGGTCGACTTCGACCGCGACGTGACGAAGTGCTCCTATTCGGTCACACTCTTCAACCCCGACGAGACCGCCTTGGTCGAGCCTCGGAGCAACGTTGCCGACGGCGTGTTCATCGGGACAGCAACCAGCGCCGGCAGTCCAGTCGACACGCAGTTCTATCTGACCGTCACCTGCTGAAGCCGCCCAGGTGAGTACGGTCCGCCTCGTTTATTCGTTCGAGGTGGAGGACACGCATGTTCCGTCATATGAAGTCCGTCGCGATCGGAGCCGCGACTGCGGCGATCGCGTTCAGTGCAGTTGTCGGCGCGAGCGCGGCATTCGGGTCGGGTAACGGATCGTCAGCGGCGGTTTCGTCTGCGCAACCCCCAGCCGCTCCGTTGCGTCCGAACGTGAAACCGGCGTTCCAGGTCGCGGGGACGACTGCGGAGATGTCGTATGTTCCGGTCACCTCGTGCGTAGTGATGGACACGCGTCTTGCGGGTGGGCCGTTTGCGGCGGGGGCGACGCGGAACTACGACGTGCGCGGGTCGGGTTCGCTCGCGGCGCAGGGCGGCAGCAAGACCGGTTGTGGGATTCCCACGAACGCGGCCGCGTCTGTGTTGAACGTTCTCGCGGTGACGCCGCACGCGGCCGGGCACGTCAAGGTGCTGCCGTACAAGGGCACGAGTACGGGGACGATCGTCGTCTATTACAACGCGGGCCAGACGATCAGCGGGAGCGTGAACGCCGATATCGCGGCGCCGGGATCGCATGCGTTCACGCTCATCAATCTCGGCGGCCCGTCCGACATCACCGCCGACGTCACCGGCTACTACATCGCGCCGATGTTCGCCGAGGTGGCCTCCACCGGCACGTCGTTGTTTCAGGGTTCCCGAGTGACCGCGACGACGCACCTGGGCTCCACGGGCGAGTACCAGGTCGAGTTCGACCGCGACGTGAGCAAGTGTTCGTACTCAGGCAACGCGTACCTGCCCAACAACGTCGTCGAAGTCGAGCCCCGGAGTGGCGTAGCCGACGGTGTGTTCGTATTCATCACGAACAACAGCGGCATGGGCACCGACGTCCAGTTCTTTTTGACCGTCACGTGTTGATCGCGTCGTGATTCTCGGGTCGATCCACACCCTCTGAGGGAACGGATCGACCCGAGAGTTCGCCCTGAACGCGCGCGAGTACCGTCCGCCTCGTTCGATTCGTTCGAGGTGGAGGGCATGCATGTTCCGTCATATGAAGTCCGTCGCGATCGGGGCCGCGACTGCGGCGATCGCGTTCAGTGCCGTTGCGGGGGCGACGTCGGCATTCGGTTCCGGTACGGGAGTCGCGCCGGTGGCAGTGGCGACGCAACCGCCGCCGGCTCGGCTGCGTCCGAACGTGAAGCCCGCGTTCCAGGTCGCGGGTACGACCGCGGAGATGTCGTATGTTCCGGTCACCTCGTGCGTAGTGATGGATACGCGGCTCGCGGGTGGGCCGTTCGCGGCGGGCGCGACGCGGTAACTACGACGTGCGCGGCTCGGGGTCGCTCGCGGCGCAAGGCGGTAGCAAGACGGGCTGCGGGATACCGACGAACGCGGCCGCGCTCCGTTGAATGTTCTCGCGGTGACACCACACGCGGCCGGGCACGTCAAGGTTCTGCCGTATAAGGGCACGAGCACCGGGACGATCGTCGTCTACTACAACGTGGGGCAGACGATCAGTGGGAGCGTGAACGCGGATATCGCCGCGCCTGGATCACACGCGTTCACACTCGTCAACCTGGGCGGCCCGTCCGACATCACCGCCGATGTCACCGGTTACTACATCGCGCCCCTGGCCGCCCACGTCACCGGGACCGGCAGCCTGGTCTTAGGTTCCCGCGTCACGGCTACGTCAAAGGTCGGGACGGGCGAATACGAGATCGACTTCGACCGCGACGTGACCAAGTGCTTCTATGCGGTCACCCCCTTCAGTCAGGGCGTTGAGGTCGAGGCCCAGCCGCGGTCCGGCAATGCGGATGGCGTCTTCGTCTTCGTACTGAGCGCGGCCAGCGCGGCCACCAACGCGGAGTTCCATCTGACTGTCACCTGCTGAACAACGGGGCGCGATTCTCGGGTCGATGCATGCCCGCACAGGGCGCGTTGACCCGAGAGTTCGCCGCGAACGCGCACGGTCCGTGGCGTTGCGGTGATGGCAACTGCGTACCGTCCGTCTCGTTTGATCATTGCGAGGTGGAGGGCACAGATGTTCCGTCACATGAAATGGGCCGCGACCGGGGCTGCGACTGCGACGATCGCTTTCATTGCGGTCGTCGGGGCGACCGCCGCGTTCGGGTCCGGGACGGGATCTACGTCGCTGCCGGCGCACGGTCAGCCCGCGGCAGAACCGGTGCGGCCGAACGCAAAGCCCGCGTTCCAGGTCGCGGGCACCATCTCGGAGATGGGCTACGTCCCGGTGGTCTCGTGCATCCTGGTGGATACGCGGCTCGCGGGCGGGCGGTTCGCGGCGGGTGCGACGCGTAGCTACGACGTGTGGGGATGAGTTCCTTCGCCGGGCAGGGCGGCAGCAAAACGGGATGTGGCATTCCGACGAACGCGGCTGCGCTCGCGTTGAATGTTCTGGCCGTGACGCCGAGAGCGGCGGGGCACATCAAGGTGCTGCCGTACCGGGGCGCGGGCACGGGGACGATCGTCGTTTACTACAACGCCGCGCAGACCATCAGTGGGGGTGTGAACGCCGACATCGCCGCGCCGGGATCACACGCGTTCACGATCATCAATCTCGGCGGGCCGTCCGATGTCGTGGCCGACGTCACCGGTTACTACATCGCGCCGCTGGCCGCCGAGGTGACGGGAACCGGCACGTTGGTTCACGGTTCCCGCGTAACCGCGACCAGCGGCATCGCTACGGGTCAATACGAGGTCGACTTCGACCGGGATGTGAGCAACTGTTTCTATTCGGCCGCGCCGAACATCTCCGGCGTGCTGGTCGACGTCCAGCCCCGGGACGGCACGCCGAGCGGAGTGTTCGTCGAGCTCACAACGACCACCGGCACCGCGATCAACACCCAGTTCGATTTGACCGTCACCTGCTGAACGCCGCCGCGATTCTCGCGTCAATGTGCACCGCTCACGCGTACGGATCGCGCCGAGAATCGGGGTTCGAACGCCGCGGCCAGCCGGCCTAGAGGTCGGCGGGGATCGGGACGGTGTAGGTGTCGCGGCCGGAGCGGAGCACTTTGCCGGGCAGCGCGCCGGTCTGCTTGCCCTCGTTCACGATCGTCGTGCCGTTGACGATCACGCGCTGTACGCCGATCGCGTCGGCGAACAGACGGGCAGTGCCGCCGGGGAGGTCAGTTACCAGCTTGACCTCGTCGGTCGCGACGTTGTCGGGATCGAACATCACGACGTCGGCGTGGAAGCCTTCGCGCAGCTCGCCCCGTTCCCGCAGCCCGAACAGTTGCGCGGGTGCCTGCGTCATCAGTTGCACGCACCGCTCGAGCGAGATGAGTTGCCGGCCGCGCAACGTGTCGGCGAGGAACGATGTCGTGTACGGCGCGCCGCACATGCGGTCGAGGTGCGCGCCGGCGTCGCTGCCGCCGACAAGCACGAGCGGGTGATCCCACGCCTCGGCGCGCATCTGCCACGACTTCAAGTCGCTGTCGGAGGGCAGCGGCCAGAGGATGGTGGCGAGGTCGTCGTTGATCACGATGTCGAGCAGCGTGTCGAACGTGCCCTGGTTGGCGCGCTCGGCGAGATCGGCGACGACCCGGCCCTTCAAGCCGTCGTTCGCCGCGGAGTACGTGTCGCCGATCTGGTAGCGGCCCCACGACGCAAGCCGGGAGAACACGCCCGCCTCGGGGGAGCGTGCCTTCTCGTTCATCCACTTGCGCACGGCGGGGTCGCGCAGCTTCGCAATGCGCTCCGGCACCGGCAGGCTCATGATCTCCGACCAGCCCGGCAGCATGAACAGCGCGCAGTAGTTCTTGAACGACATGTTCATCTCGACGAGCGTCGGCATCGTCAACGCGATCGCGGTGCCGCCCTGCGCCCGCGCGTGCTCGCACGCGCCGACCTGATCGTGGTAGCGCTGCGGCTCCGCGAGTCGATCGTCAGCACGTTCCAGTTCAACGGGCGCCGACCGGCCAGCGTCATCGCCGCCATCTGGTCGACCTCGTCGTCGCTGAAGCCGCGCAGGCAACCACTGGTCACGTATTCGAGCGTCGTGCCTTCGTGGCGCGACACCGCGCGACACAGTTCGAGCACCTCTTCGCCGGTGGCCCAACGGGAGCCGACCGGTTCGCCGTCGCCGTCGGAGTGCGTGAACGAAAGCGTGGTGGAGAAGCCCGAGACCGCCGGCCGCGATCGATTCCTCCAGCAAGCCGCGTCATCGCCGCGAGCTGGTCGGGAGTTGCCTCCTTGCCGATCGCGTCGAGACCCATCACGTTGCGCCGGATCGCGCAGTGCCCGACGAGGAAACCCACGTTCATGCCGACGCGATTGTCGACCGCGTCGAGGTAGTCGCCGAACGAATGCCACGACCACGGCACGCCCGACTCGAGCGCGGGCAACGGCATGCCTTCGACCTTCGCCATCATGCGGCGGAGGTAGTCGGCGTCTTCGGGATTCATCGGCGCGAGCGTGAAACCGCAGTTGCCCGCGATCATGCTCGTGACGCCGTGCAGGTTCGACGGGGTAGCCGCCGGGATCCCAGAACAGTTGCGCGTCGTAGTGCGTGTGCGGATCGACGAAACCGGGCGCGACGACGAGACCGTCGGCGTCGATCGTCTCCGCCGCTTCTTCGCTGATCTTGCCGATCTCGACGATCTGGCCGTCACGAATGCCGACGTCGGCCTGGCGCGCGGGCGCACCGGTTCCGTCGACGACAGTGCCCCCGCGAATGACGGTGTCGAGCATCACAGACCTCCTCAGTGCGCTTTGCGCTTGGCCTGGTGCACGGCTTCCCGGCGCTTCTCTTGGGCGGTGATCGCGGGCCTCGCGCTCGCGCAGTTCGGCGGCGCGCTTGGCTTCTTTGGCGGCCTTGCGCTGCTCGCGCTTGGCTTCGAGGGCAGCCTTGTCGAGCACGGGCGCGGCCGGCGCCGCGAGCTCGGGCTTGGCCTCGACCGCAACGGGCTCACCGATGACGAAGCGGTCGTCGGTCTCGAGTAGCTCGCGCATCGCCGGCCGGCAGACCGCGTCGCTGGCCGCGTAGCCGACGAGCATCAGCGTGACGAGTGTCGATGCCGTGTTCTTCGATGACCTCGGGCAGCACCTCGAGCAGGTCGTCGCGGGTCGGGTCCTCCGAGCGCGGACCCAGAGCCTCGACCGTCTGGTCGTTGACGTGTTGGGCCAGCGCGAACAGCACCTGCAGCTGGTGGTCGGGCGCCGGCGGTCTGGAGCTTGCGGCGCAGGAGCGGGATCAGCGCGTCGCCGAGGCGCATGGTTGCGCGAGGGAGCTGCAGTTGGGCCGCGACCTCGAGCCGTGACTTCTCGCTCATGTCGGCGAGCGCCTGGCGCAAGGTGTCGTCGTCGAGGGCGGCGAGGGCCTGGTTCATCCGCGCGAGGTCGGCTTCGGCCTCGGCCTGCTCCTCCTCGGTCAGCTCTCGTGCTCGTGACCTTCGTGGTCGTGGTCGTGGTCGTGCCCGTCGTGATCGTGATCGTGCTCGACCTCGGCGACGACCGCCTTCTCCGGCTCGACCGCCGGGGCCTTCGTGGCCTTCTTGGCGGGCGCCTTCTTGGCCGGTGCTTTCTTGGCCGCCGGCTCCGCGGTCTTCTTGGCGACGGTCTTCTCCGCAGTCGTCTTCTCCGCGGTCGCCTTCTTGGCCGGGGCCTTCTTGGCGGGCGCTTTGGCCGTCGGTTTGGAGGTCTCTTTTTCGCTCATCGCCCTGCAGCTTCGCGCATGGCGACCGGCTACCGTGGAGTGGACAACGCCGTCGACCTCTGACGGGAGAGCCCGGACGCTCCTCGGGAGCGAGCCGGGCGCCGAAGGAGCAACCACTCCCCGGAATCTCTCAGGCACCCGAACCGTCGGAGCAGGCAACTCTGGAGTTCCGCGACAGAGGGGGAGTCGGGCCGTTCGCGGCCCGCAACCTCGACCGCGGAACGAGAGGATTCCAGCCATGCCCGACCAGCTGGCCCCCGGAATTCCAACGCCGACGCCGGAAATCCGGACGCATTCGTCGACCGCCACATCGGTCCGCGCGCCGACGAGCAGGCCACGATGCTCGCCGCGCTCGGCTACGGCTCGCTCGACGAGCTCGTCGACGCCGCGGTGCCCGTCGGTCATCCGCGAGCCGCTCCCGCTCTCGCTGCCCGAGCCGCTGTCCGAGACCGAGGCGCTGGCCGCGCTGCGCGACGCTCGCGGATCGCAACGAGGTGTTCACCTCGCTGATCGGCCTCGGCTACCACGACACGATCACGCCGCCCGTGATCTTGCGCAACGTGCTCGAGAACCCGGCCTGGTACACGGCGTACACGCCGTACCAGCCCGAGATCAGCCAGGGTCGGCTCGAGGCGCTCCTGAACTTCCAGACGATGGTCACCGACCTCACCGGCATGGACCTCGCCAACGCGTCGCTGCTCGACGAGGGCACTGCGGCGGCCGAGGCGATGGCGATGCTGCACCGCCTCAACGCCGAAGGCGGGCGTCGGTCTTCTTCGTCGACGCCGACGCGCACCCGCAGACGATCGACGTCGTGCGCACGCGGGCCGAACCGCTCGGCATCGAAGTCGTCGTCGGCGATCCCGATGCCGCCGACGTCCGGTCGACGGTTGCTTCGGCGTGCTCGTGCAGTACCCGGGCAGCAGTGGCCGGCTGCGCGACCTCGCGCCGGTCGATCGAGCGCGCGCACGCGCGGGCGCGCTCGTGTGCGTCGCCGCCGACCTGCTGGCGCTCGACGCTGGTGACGCCGCCGGGCGAGATCGGCGCCGACGCAGTCGTCGGCACGACGCAGCGTTTCGGCGTGCCGCTCGGTTTCGGCGGACCGCACGCCGCGTACCTCGCGGTGCGCGACGAGCACCGGCGCACGCTGCCCGGCCGGCTCGTCGGCGTGTCGATCGACGCCGAGGGCCGCACCGCGTTCCGGCTCGCGCTGCAGACGCGCGAGCAGCACATCCGGCGCGAGAAGGCGACGAGCAACATCTGCACCGCGCAGGTGCTGCTCGCGGTCATCGCCGGCCTGTACGCGGCGTACCACGGCGCCGACGGGCTGCGCGCGATCGCGCGGTCGCGTGCACCGGCTGACGGTCGGTCTCGCGGCAGTCGCTGCGTGCCGGTGGCGTCGAGGTCGTGCACGAGCACTTCTTCGACACGCTGACGGTGCGCGTGCCCGGACGCGCCGCCGAGGTGCTCGCGGCCGCGGCCGAGCAGCGCATCAACCTCCGCTCGGTCGACGCCGACACGCTCGGCATCGCGCTCGACGAGACGACGACGCCCGCGATCGTGGCGGCGGTGCTCGACAGCGTTCGGCGTCGACGGCTTCGTCGGCAGCCGGCGACGACGACCGACGCGATCCCGCCGGCGCTGCAGCGCACGTCGGAGTTCCTCACGCATCCGGCGTTCACCTCGCACCGCTCCGAGCACCAGATGCTGCGCTACCTGCGCCGGCTCGCCGATCGCGACCTCGCGCTCGACCGCACGATGATCCCGCTGGGTTCGTGCACGATGAAGCTCAACGCGACCGCGGAGATGGAGCCGATCACGTGGCCCGAGTTCGGGCGCATGCATCCCGTACGCGCCGATCGACCAGGCACGCGGCTACCTCGAGCTGTTCGACGATCTCGAACGCTGGCTCGCGGAGATCACGGGCTACGACGCGGTGTCGCTGCAGCCGAACGCGGGTTCGCAGGGTGAGTACGCGGGGCTGCTCGCGATTCGGAAGTACCACGCGTCGCGTGGCGAGTCGGGCCGCGAGGTCTGCCTCATTCCCGCGTCGGCGCACGGCACGAACGCGGCGTCGGCCGCGATGGCCGGCATGAGGGTTGTCGTGGTCAAGTGCGACGACGACGGCAACGTCGATCTCGACGACCTGAAGGCGAAGGCCGTCGAGCACGGCGACCGGCTCGCGGCGTTGATGGTGACCTACCCGTCGACGCACGGCGTGTACGAGGAGCAGATCCGCGACATCTGCGCGGTCGTGCACGAGCAAGGCGGCCAGGTGTACCTCGACGGCGCGAACCTCAACGCGCTCGTGGGCGTCGCGCGGCCGGGCAAGTTCGGCGCCGACGTGTCGCACCTCAACTTGCACAAGACGTTCTGCATCCCGCACGGCGGCGGCGGTCCCGGCGTCGGTCCGATCGGCGTGCGCGCGCACCTCGCGCCGTTCCTGCCGAACAACCCGTTGCGCGCCGAGGCCGGTCCCGCGACGGGTATCGGCGCGATCAGTGCCGCGCCGTGGGGTTCGGCGGGGATCCTGCCGATCCCGTGGATGTACGTGCAGCATGATGGGCGGCGTCGGCCTCACGCGCGCCACGCACGTCGCGATCCTCAACGCGAACTATCTCGCGCAGCGGCTCGCGCCGCACTATCCCGGTGCTCTATACGGGCTCGAACGGACTGGTCGCGCACGAGTGCATCATCGACCTGCGGCCGATCACGCACGACACGGGCGTGAGCGTCGACGACGTTGCCAAGCGTCTCATCGACTACGGCTTCCACGCGCCGACGATGTCGTTCCCGGTGGCGGGCACGCTGATGATCGAGCCCACGGAGTCCGAAGACCTCGGTGAGCTCGATCGCTTCGTCGACGCAATGATCGCGATCCGCGCCGAGATCGATCGCGTCGCGGCGGGGGAATGGCCGGCCGACGACAATCCACTCGCGCCACGCGCCGCACACCGCCGAGGACGTGACGCGCGACGAGTGGACGCGGCCCTACCCGCGTGAGCTCGCCGCGTTCCCGGTCGCGTCGTTGCGGCAAACGAAGTACTGGCCGCCGGTCGGCCGCATCGACGGCGTATACGGCGACCGCAACGTGTTCTGCAGCTGCCCGCCCGTCGAGGCGTACGAATAGCTCTCGCACGTCAGCGGTTGTCGGCCCACCCGCCGGGCGTGCGCCCGTCGGTGCGGACGAGTCGGTGCGCGAACTCCCAGCGCTCGCCGTCGGGCGCGGGGGTGAGGCGATCCTTGTAGCGACCCCAATGGTCGACGCCCGCGCCCGTCATCACGGTGAAGTAGCTCGTCGCGGTGGCCTCGGTCGGCGACACGACGTCGACGCGCACGCTGGTCACGTGATGTTGCATACGCCCGGGCGGTGCCGCGCTCACGACGTCGCCGTTGACGCCCTGGAAGAAGTCGAGGATCGCGGCGCGGCCCTCCGCCTGCGCGCCCCCCGTTCCTTGTACCTCGAGCACCCCGTCGGCCGCGAAGAGCGCCGCGACATCGTCGAACCGCCCGTTGTCGGCCGCGTACGTGTACGACGCGATCGTGTGCCGCACCGCTTCCCGCGCACTCACTTCCCAAAGCTCCACGCCGCCGACGCTACCCATCACCTCGAACTGTCGTGAGTTAGGTGCGATATACGCACCTAACTCACGACAGTTCGCAGGGTTCAACCCAAGCGGGCGGTGGCGGCTTGGAGCGCGTCGGCGAAGGTGCGGCTCGGCGCGGGACGGGCCGGGGAGTCGTAGGCGTCGAAGCGGGCGCGGAGCACCGCCGCCGAAACCGCGGGCGGCGCGGCAACGACATCCGGCTCGGCGACCGGCATGAAGAGCGAGTCGAGCGTGCCGAGCGCGTCGACGAGCTCGGCGAACGCGTGGCGGTCGCCGCCGTGGTCGGGGTGGGTGACGAGCGCCCGGGCGCGAAAGGCGCGGCGAATCTCGTCGGGTCGAGCGTCGTTGCCGACGCCGAGCACAATGCGTGCGCGACGGCCGTCCATGGCCACCTCATCCTTGAATCCTGCTCCCGTCCTGGGAGCGACTTGCACCGCGGATCCTTCCGCGGCACTTCCTGATCGGCGGACGCTAGGCCGGCCTGAACCAAAGGAGGCCGACTGTGTCGGATGCGCGCTCGATCTCGACGACGACGGGGAGATCGAGCACCAATTCGGACGGTTCGAGTCCGCGGAGGTTGCCGACGAGGCGCGGACCTTCGTCGAGCTCCACGACGAGGATCGCGTACGGCGGCGTGAACGCGGGATCGATGGCGCGGTGGGTAACGGTCCACGAGTAGACGCGTCCTCGACCCGATGCCGGTGCCCACGTGTACTCGAGTGACCCGCAGTGTGCGCAGCGGTGGCGGGGTGGATGGCGCCACGTTCCGCACGCACTGCACCGTTGGAGTCGCAGATCACCTTGCGCGAGGAACGCGTAGAACTCACCGTTGAGCCCGACTGCGGACGGAAGCAGCCGATCGCTCATCGTTCGTTCCCCAGCACGACGATGCTGCCGTCACCGAAATCGCCCCAACCGGTGACGCAGCCGATCTCCGCGTCGGCAACCTGCGCCGCGCCCACGTCGCCGCGCAGTTGGCGGACGGCTTCGACGACGTGGTTCATGCCCCACATATGTCCCTGCGACAACAGCCCGCCGTGGGTGTTCGTCGGCAGCGCACCGCCGTCGAGCCGCAGTACGCCGTCGCGCACGAACGCACCGGCTTCGCCCCGGCCGCACAGACCGAGCGCCTCGAGTTGCAGCAACACCACATAGGTGAAGCAGTCGTAGATCTCCATGAAGTCGAGCTCGTCGGCCCGCACGCCGGCGCTGCTCGAGCGCGCGGGGTGCGGCATCGGTCAACCCGATGCGGAACATGTCGGGCCGGTTCGCGATGTCGTCGGCGGGATACGGATGACCTTCGGCGCCGGCGAGGATCACCGCGGGGGAGTGCGGCAGGTCGCGCGCCCGGTCGACTGAGCTGACGACGACGGCCGCCGCGCAGTCGGTCTCGAGGCAGCAGTCGAAGAGCCGGAACGGTTCCGAAACCCAACGCGACTCGAGGTAGTCGTCCATCGAGAGCGGGGTGCCGCGCATCAGTGCGCGCTCGTTCAGCTGCGCGTGCGCTCGGAACGTGGTTGCGATCTCGCCGGTGTCGGTCTCGCGTACGTCGTAGAGATGCTTGTAGCGCATCGCGATCCAGGAATAGAACTGCGCGGCCGAGCGTGCGCCGTAGGGCAGGTAGTAGTCGAGAACGACGTCGCCGACCGCGCTGGCATCGAGGCCGCGGCGCGGCCGCGGAATGCCCGCGCGCGGGCGGAACGCGGAATAACCGTTCCAGCCGACGACGACGAGCACGTTCCGCGCCACGCCCGCCGCGACGGCCATCGCCGCGTGTTGCAACGAGGCCACTCGGGCTCGCGCCGCCCATGTGGACCGTTGTGGCGAGCCGCAGCGTGTCGATACCGAGGTTCGCGGCGAGCTCCTCGCTCGTCGTATAGCCCGGGGGCGGGATGATGCCGTCGATGTCGGTGGCGACCAGCCCGGCGTCGGCGATGGCCGCGTCGGCGGCCTGGAGGATGAGCTCGACCGGCGTGAAGGGCGCGCCGCGCACATAGTCCGTTTCGGCGATGCCTACGATCGCCGCCCGTCCACCGAAGCCGTTCGCGTGCTCGTCCACGAATTGCGGAACCTAGCCTGCGGTCCCGCGTCGCCTCCTCAAAGACCGGTCGCTACCATTTCCCCGGCGGCAAAGTCGTTGGGGGGACTTGATTGACGGGGCGTGAGCGTTCGGGGCATTCGCGCAGGATTTTGCGCGCCCGCGCTCTGCTCGTCACGGCCTGCGCGATCACGACCGGTGTGGTCGGAATCGTGGCGGCCGGTCCGGCCTGGGCGGCCGTGCCCTCGGCGCCCGCGCAGCCCACCGTGACGGCCTTGAACGCCTCGCTCGTGGTCAGCTTCACCCCGCCGGCCGACGGGGGCTCGCCCATCAACGGTTACAACGCCGACTGCGTGTCGTCCGACGGTGGCGTCGAGGGAACAGGCTTCGGTGTGGGCTCGCCCGTCACGGTGTCGAGCGTGACGAACGGCAAGACCTACACCTGCACGGTCACGGCGACGAATGGCGACGGGACGAGTGCGCCGTCGCCGGCTTCGATCGCTGCCGTTCCGAACGGCGTTCCCGACGCGCCGGCCCGGCCGTCGGTGGTTGCGTTGAACGCGTCGGTTGTCGTGTCGTTCAGTCCGCCGTTCAATGGCGGTTCCTCGATCAGCGGGTATACCGCACAGTGTTCGTCGTCCGATGGGGGCGTGACGGGAAGCGCGTTCGGCGTGTCGTCGCCGATCACCGTGTCGAGCCTGTCGAACGGAAACACGTACACGTGCACAGTGGTCGCGACGAACGTCGACGGCGACAGCGCGCCATCGGTCGCGTCGGCCTCGGCGGTGCCGAATACGTCGCCCAGCGCGCCCGCGCAACCGACGCTCGCGCCGTCCGGCACGAGCATCGCGGTGTCGTTCTCGCCGCCCTTCGACGGCGGCTCGGCGATCACCGGCTACACCGCGAGTTGTGTGTCGTCCGATGGTGGTGCTCCCGGTGATGCAACGGGTACGTCATCACCGATCACGGTCTCGGCTTTGACGACGGGCAACACCTATACGTGCACGGTTTTGGCGTCGAACGTCAACGGTGACGGGCCGGCTTCGGTGCAGTCGGCCGCGGTGGTGCTCGGTTCGCTGCCGTCCGCGCCCGCTGCGCCGACCGTCGTCGGTGGGGCCGGTCGGATCGTCGTGTCGTTCGTTGCACCGTCCGACGGTGGCTCGGCGATCACGGGATTCACGACGAAGTGCGTCTCGTCGAACGGCGGTGCCGCGAGTGCGAGCGTGCCCGGGGGTTCGTCGCCGATCACGGTCACGGGGCTGACGAACGGCAAGTCGTACACGTGCAAAGTCAGTGCGACTAACGGCAATGGTTCCGGTCCCTCGTCGCCGTCTTCGGCGGCGGTCGTACCGAACTCGGTGCCGGGCCGGCCGGCGGTGCCCGTGATCACCGCCGGGAACGCGCTCGATTGCAGTCGCGTTCTCCGCGCCCGCGAACACCGGCTCCACGATCACCTCCTACACGGCCCGCTGCTTCTCGAGCGACGGCGGGGTAACGCACGGAGCGGTCGGCACACGTTCGCCGATCACGATTCCGAATCTGAGCAACGGCTTCACGTATACGTGCACGATCGCGGCGACCAACGCGAAGGGCGCGGGCGCGCAGTCGTTACCGTCGGCGTCGGTCGTGCCCTTCGGCAAAGGCTTCCGCTTGTTCTCCGGTGACGGTGGCGTCTTCGTGTTCGGCGCTGTCGGCGTATTACGGATCAGCGGCCGGACTCGCGCACTCGCTCGTCATCGGGATGGCTACGACGCGCGACAACAAGGGCTACTGGCTCGTGACGGTCGGCGGGAGCGTGTACGCCTTCGGCGACGCGAAGTCGTACGGGTCGATGGCGGGCGTGAAGTTGAACAAACCGATTGTCGGGATCGCGGCGACGCCGTCGGGCCACGGATATTGGCTCGTCGCGACCGACGGGGGAATCTTCTCGTTCGGCGACGCGCACTTCTACGGCTCGACCGGTAACATCAAGTTGAACCAGCCGATCGTCGGTATGACGTCGACCGCGTCCGCGCATGGCTACTGGTTCGTCGCGGCCGACGGCGGCCTGTTCGCGTTCGGCGACGCACACTTCTTCGGCTCGGCAGCGGGCGCACGCGACGCAGCCGATCGTCGGGATGGCATCGACCAGTTCCGGTCACGGCTACTGGATCGCGATGGCGAACGGGCAAGTGTTCTCGTTCGGCGACGCGGCGCCGTTCAGCAAGGGCGCGTTGGGCGGGCTGCGACTGCCGATCATGGGGATCGCGGTCGACTGCGAGCCGCCACGGGTATTGGCTCGCGGCGGGCGACGGGGGAGTGTTCAACTTCGGCGACGCACCGTTCTTCAAGTGGCCCGGTCCGTTGGTGTTGAAACGGATCATCCGCGGCGTCAGCCGCTAGAGGCTCGGAAGGTCGGGCTGCCGAACGACAGAAACGGCCCCCGCGACACTGCGGAGGCCGTTACTGCTCGTACGCGTCGAAGTCCGCTGAGGGGCGGAACCGCACACAGCATCGGACGCCAGGGCGGGCCGACGTGAGGTTCCGTGACGCCTGTCACATCGCCCCCTCGGGCGGGTTCTAGCGGGCGGCGGCCAAGGCGACGGCTGTGGCGTGGCTCGTGATCGGGCCGCCGTACGTCTTGGCGTTGCCGAACGGCGATGACCTCGACCGTCGGAGAGCAGCATCCAGTAGCCGGGCGCGGCGGGTGTCTGCCACGAACGCGAGCGCCGTCGGGCCGGGGCACCAGCCCGAGACCCGGCAACGAACCGAGGAACTTCGAGTCGCCGAAGCTGAACAGACCACCGTCGCTCGCCAGCAGCAGGTAGCCGCTTGCCGGTCAGCGTCGCGATCATCGACGTGACCGGCGCCGCGAGCTTGATCGCACCCGTCGAGCCCGAGGAAGTTCGCGTTGCCGAAGCTGAACACGCCTCCGTCGGCGGCGAGTAACCAGTAGCCGTGGCCGGACCGGGTGTCGATGCCATCGAGATGACCGGGCGCGTTGAGTGCCATCGCGCCCGTCGACCCGTAGAACTGCGCGTCGCCGTAGCTGAAGATGCCGCCGTCGCGTGCGAGCAGCCAGTAGCCCTTGCCGTCGGTCGTCGGCGCGATGCCGAGCACCGGTTGGTTCAGGTGCAACGTGTCCGCGCCGCCGTAGTTGTGCGCGTTGCCGAACGCGTGCACCTGCGCCGTGCGCGTTGACCGTCCAGTAGCCCGCGCCGGACGGCGTCGACGCGAGCGCGACGTACGGGTCGTCCGCCGATGGCTCGGCGCGCTCCCGAACTTGGGAACGGTGCCGAAGCCGAGCACCGTGCCGTCGGCGTTCAGCGTCCAAAAGCCCGGCCCCGCTGCAGCGATTCGGGTGCGGAGTGGGATTCGTCGGATACCGCACAGACCGTTCGCGCCCGCGCCCTGCGCGAGGCGCAGCGACGTGTACGGATCGATGAACGTGTCGTCGGGACGGTGCAGCTCGAAGTGCAGGTGCGGGTCGGTCGTCTCTGCCTCGCCGCTGTCGCCCATGTACGCGATGAACTGTCCGCGCTTGACGTGCACGCCCTCGGCGATGCCCGGGCGCGAACCGCCACCTCGCCGGATTCAGGCCGTCGTCGGTGCCGGGCGTGTCGTTGTTGATGTGGATGTACCAGTACTTCCAGCCGTCGGTACCGGTGAGGATGAGCATGTTGCCGGAGTGGCCGCTCGAGTCGCCGCGCACGAACGTGATGGTGCCGTCGTTCGCGGCGAGCTCGTGGTCGAGCTTCGTGCCCATGAGGTCGTTGCCCGGGTGTTGGCGCACGCCGCCGAAGTCGTCGGAGTAGTGCACCGGTCTCGCGCACCGGGAAGAGTCAGCGGGTGGTACTCGGTGCCGTTCGGGGTGACAGCTGCGTGCGCGCTCGGCGCCGCGCAGGTCGAACAGCACTGCGGCCGCGAACACGACCACGAACAATCGGCGAATCAACTCGTTCCCCCCTGAACCTGGAACGTGGAACCTGAATCGGACCGCGGCGCTCGCCTCACCCATTCGAGTGACCCGGCCCCGCGGCTTCGACACCTCCCTTTCGGACGCGCGACCGCACCGCTTGATGCGTCCGGCGAACCGTTTTGGATGCAGGTCGCGGCCGCCGGCAGGCTGGTATGCTCGCCTTACTGATCGGTAACATTTGGTCGGGGGGACCGTCGGGTCGAAGGGAATCTCATGACCGACTTCTCGCTGGATCTCAACGAAGACCAGCTGCAGATCCAGAAATGGGTCCACGACTTCGCCGCCGACGTCATCCGGCCCGCCGGGCCCGAATGGGACGAGCGCGAAGAGACGCCGTGGCCGATCATCGAGGAGGCCGCCCGCATCGGCCTCTACTCGTGGGAATTCCTCGCCAACGTGTTCAGCGACAAGACCGGGCCTCACGCTCGCGCTCGTGTCGGAGGAGCTCGCGTGGGGCGACGCCGGCATCACGCTCGCGTTGCTCGGCACCAGCCTCGGCGTGTCGGGCATCGTCGGCAGCGGTACGCCCGAACAGATCGCGGAGTGGGTGCCGCAGTGTTTCGGTACCGCCGACGACATTCACATGGCCGCGTTCGCGGTGAGCGAGCCCGACGCCGGTTCCGACGTCTCCGGCCTGCGCACGCGTGCCGTCTACGACGAAGCCAAGGACGAGTGGGTCATCAACGGCGCCAAGACGTGGATCACGAACGGCGGCATCACGAAGGTGCCGACGATTCACGTTGTCGTCGCGACGGTCGAGCCCGAGCTGAAGAGCCGCGGCCACGCCGCGTTCGTCGTTCCCGCCGGAACCGCGGGCGTGAGCATGGGTCAGAAGTTCAAGAAGATGGGCATCCGCGCGTCGCACACCGCGGAAGTCGTGTTCGACGACGTACGCATCCCCGGTTCGTGTCTGCTCGGCGGTAAGGAGAAGCTCGACGCGCGTCTCGCTCGCGCGCAAGCGAGGGCACGAGCTCCAAGGTGCAGGCCGCGATGAGCACGTTCGAAGCGTCACGGCCGATGGTCGGCGCGCAGGCGCTCGGCATCGCACGCGCCGCGTACGAGTACTCGCTCGACTACGCCAAGGAACGCGCGAAGCGTTCGGTCGCCCGATCATCATGAACCAGGCGATCGCGTTCAAGCTCGCCGACATGAAGATGCACATCGACGCGGCCCGTCTCCTCGTGCTGGCACGCGTGTTGGATGGCCGCGAACGGCAAGCACTTCGAAGCCGGCGAAGGCTCGATGTCGAAGCTGTACGCGGGGGAGACCGCGGTCAAGGTCACCGAAGACGCGATCCAGATCCTCGGCGGCGCGGGCTACGTGCGCGAACACCCCGTCGAGCAGTGGCACCGCGACTCGAAGATCTACACGATCTTCGAAGGCACCTCGGAGATCCAGCGGCTCGTCGTGGCCCGCAGCATCTCCGGCCTGCACATTCCGTGACCTGAGTTCGCGCGATCAGATCGCGTGTTCGGCCAACGAGAGACTCTCGTTGGCTGCGGCGGCGTCGGCCAGCGCCACGTCGGCGTGTTCCGATGCGGCGCGCGCGGCGCGATCGGGGTCGTCGCTCGCGAGCGCCTCGATCAACTCCAGGTGTTGGTCGACGACGGGCTCATCGGGCCGGTCCTGCGCATACGACAGGTCGCTCGCGATGTCGACGAGGATGAGCACGCGATCGGACAGCACCTGGGCGACGCGGCCGGTGAACGCGAGGCTGTAGATCGCGAAATGCACCGCATGATGCGCCTCGCTGAATTCATACGAGGTCATGCCGAACTTCGACGCCGCCGCGCCCAGGCCGTCGACGAGCTCGCGTACCGACTCCCATTCCGCGGCGCCGGTCCGTTCGCACGCCATCCGCGCCGCGAGCTGGTCGAGCTCGGTGCGGACGCGGAAGATGTCGCTGATCTCTGCGGGCGTAAAGATGACCGCGCGCAGACCTCCACCCGGCATGCGCTGCGCGAGACCGTCGCTCTCGAGCCGGCGCAACGCATCGCGCACCGGGGTGCGACTGATCTGGAGCCGCCCGGCGAGATCGGCCTCGACCAGCCGGGTGCCCGGCTCGATGTCGCCGGCGAGCACGGCGTGGCGCAAGAGTCGGTACACGTGGTCGTACACGTGGACGGTCGCCGCCTGCGGGAGCGCACCGAGCCCGCTGAGCACGTCGCTGCCGTCGGCTGTCCGCTCGCTGTCGAGCATGGATTTTCGCCTCCGTCACCGAGATGGAGCCTTGCGATCGGCGAACCGATCCGCTCTACTAGCAAAGTGTACGGTATACCGCCCGCCCCGAACGGGGATCCGGGTGGCGCGTCTACCCAGGAGACGACGTGTTCTCGCCGGCTTCTGCGCCGAACCCTGTAGCGGTCGGAGACGGGTCCCTGACCCTGGCCGAATTCGAGCAGGTCTGCGGCGGCCACCCGGTGGTACTGGGCGAATCGGCCCGGGTTCGGATGCGCGGCGTCGGAACGCCAACTCGCCGCCGCGATCGAACTCGGCGCCACGGTCTACGGCGTCACCACCGGGTACGGCGCCCGAAGCGACGAGGTCATCCCGCCGGAGCGACGGGCGGCATTCCAACTCGCCACGATCCGGAGTCACGCCTGCGGATCCGGACCGCCGGCCTCATGGTCGCAGGCCCGGGGCGTGTGGTTGGCGAAGCTCGCCAGCCTCGCGACCGGCCGTTGCGGAGCGAGTGAGGCTCTCGCCACGTCGATCGTGCAGTTGCTCAACAGCAAGTGGGCGCCGGTCGTGCCGGTTGCCGGTTCGCTGGGCGCGAGTGGCGACCTGATTCCGTCCGCGCACGCCGCGTTGGTGCTTGCCGGCGAAGGTGAGGTGGTCGATCGCGACGGACAGACCGCGCCCGGCGCCAAGGCGTTGCTCGACGTCGACCTTGCGCCGATCAAGCTCGGCGACCGCGACGGACTCAGCCTGGTCAACGGCACGGCGATGACACTGGCACTTGCCATCCACGCGCTCACCAGCGCCGAGCGACTCATCGCTTCCGCGGACGCGCTCGTCGCGGCGACGCTCGAAGCGTTCGGCGGCCATCGTGACGCGTTCTCGTCGGAGATCGTCTCCGCGCGTCCCCACCCCGGTGCGGAATCGTCGGCCGCGGCCATCCGCGCCGGCCTCGCGGGTGCACGCTTCGGTGTGTTCGAAGCCGAAGGCCTGCACGATTCTTACGCCTGGCGCTGCGCGCCGCAGGTACACGGGTCGGCCCGCAGCGCGTGCGAGTGGGCGAGTGCAACCTGCGAGATCGAGCTCGACAGCTGCACCGACAACCCGATCGTGACGTCGACGGGAGAGCTGGTCTCGGGGGGGAACTTCCACGCGGCACCACTCGGACTCGTCATGGACGCGCTCGTCCTCGCGCTCGGTGAAGTAGCGGCACTCAGCCGGCAGCGACTCGTGCGTATGGCCGAAGTCGCGGGCGGCGACCAAGCCGAGGGCATCGGCCTGACGATGCTCGTCACCACCGCCACCGCATCGTTGCTCGAGTTGTCGGCTACCGCGCCGGCCACCGGCCGTTGGCTCCCGCTCGACCGGGTCGAGGATCACGTCTCCAATGCGACGCTCGCGGCGCGCCGAGGTCTGCTTGCGACCGAGCTCGTCGCGCACGTGCTCGCGACCGAAGCCGTTGCGCTGCGCTCACTCCGCCGCCCGGGCGACAGCGACGCCGCGCGCTGGGCGGCGGCGCTCGTCGACCGGAGCGATCCGAACGTGGATCTCGCCCTTCCGCTGCACGCGACGATCGGCGCGGTCGCCTCCGAGCTGCTCCTCGCGAACCCCGACGGTGTCGTCGACCGGGGCCGGCCCTTCGGCTGATCCGCAACGGGCCTGGTCCAGGCGTTCACCCGCCCGTTTCACTGGGGCGACCCGGCGCCGAAATCGCTCCGAAACATCCAAACCGCAAGCTATGTGCACGGTATACCGAATCCCGAAAGGTGACGGCCGTGGACGAGTTTGCAGGTATGTACGAGGGCGAGGACGACGCCTTCCCCCAACAGTTGACCGAGCAGTTGCTGAAAGGCGCCGTCTCGTATCACGACCATTACGGGTGGGAGAAAGGCGGCGGCCAAGGGACCAAGTGTCGTAAGACCTACGACCCGGTCCTCATCGCCTCGAGCGCTCGCGACGCCGGCATGCGTGCCGTCGTGCTGCGCAATCTCTACTTCTCGAGTGCCGGCGACGCGCACCTCGTCGCGCGCATGGTCCCCGGCATCGACGTGTTCGGCGGCATCTTCATGAGCTCCGAAATCGGCGGGGTCAATCCCACCGCGGTCGAGACGATGATGACCTACGGCGGCGGGACGCGGTTCGTCTGCATGGCGACCGATTCGTCGGCCCATCACGCCCGGGGCGCGGGGCTGACGGAGGACGAGATCCACGCCGACCCCGTCAAGTACGTCGATGCCTTCGGGCGCGACGGAAAGGTGAAGCCGGAGACGACCGAGGTCTTGCAGCTGATCGCGGAACACGACGCGCTGCTCGAGACGGGCAGCATGTCGCCGACCGAGATCCTCACCTTGGTCGAAGCGGCGCGCCACGAAGGCGTGAACCGGATCCTCGTGACCCATCCGACTCCGTGGTTCTGCGGAATGTCGATCCCCGACATGCAGCGCGCGATCGAGATGGGCGCGTACATCGAGTTCACGTTCATGTTCTATTCGCACGCCGTCAGCTACTTCGCGCGTAAGTACGGCGGCGGCGACATGAAGGAGCCCGAGTCGATCGGTGACGCGTTCGATCAGATCCGTGCGCTCGGCGCCGAGCACTGCGTGCTGAGCACCGACTACGGAACGATTGAGTCGTCGCTCCCGGTCGAGGGGCTACGCCAGTTCATGTTCTGCCTCCTCGATCTCGGCATGACCGCCGAGGAGATCGCGTTCATGATCCGGACGAACCCGGGCTACCTGATCGGACTCGAACCGCTCGAGCCGTCGGCAGCTTCCGGTGCCTCCGAGTCCTTGGTCGATCTCGCGGCCGCGAGCTGATCCGAACATCGACTGGATCATGACGACCGCCATCGCCGCAGTCGGCGGGATCACCATCGACGAGGTCGTCGGCGCCGACGGGACGTACGCGGACGAACTGCTCGGCGGCAACGCGCTCTACAGCGCCTGGGCAATGTCGCTCTGGCTCGCGCCGGGCCAGGCGACTGTGGTCGGGCGCGTCGGAGCGGATTTCCCCATGCAGTGGTTGCGTGATCTCGACGCCGCGGGAATCGACGTCTCGTCGGTCACGGTCCTGGCCGGGCGCGCGACACCGGTGTGGCGGATGGCCTACGCCGACGGCGATCACCGCTCCGACATCTCCTCGATGCGCGATGCGCCGGCGGTGAGCGCGCGTGCAGTCGCGACCGTTCCGGTCGAGGCCGGATTCCCGGGCGAGCTCGAGCCCCGACTCGACGGCGACGAGCCCGTGCTCGATCGGGTTGCCGGCGTTCACTGCGGGCCGGTGCAACCCGAAGTACTACTTGGCAATCTGGCTGCATTCGATCGCCACGACCTCGTGGTCATGGTCGATCCCGGCGAGGAGTCGGCGGCGTGGGACGAGACGACCCGCCGCGACGTTCTGGCTCGTACCGACGTGTATTGCCCGAGTCTCGACGACCTGGATCCGAGTGACACGCGCTCGCCGGCCGATGCCGCCGCCGGCATTGCCCGTTTCGGTCCGCACACCGTCGTCGTGAAACTCGGTACCGCGGGCTCGTTCGTTCACACGCGAGGGTGCGGTCTGCACATCCCGGCCGCACCTGCGACAGTCTCGGACCCGACCGGCGCGGGCGACAGCTACTGCGGCGCGTTCCTCGCGGCGTTCGTGCGGTTTCGCGACGCGTTCGTGGCCGGTGTCGTCGCGACCGCGACCGCTTCGCTCGCGGTGGAGCGCAGCGGACTCCTCGACTGTTTGCGCGTCACGCGTATCGACGCACGCGATCGGGCGCGCGCGATCGCGCAGTCGCATCGACATTCCCCTGCCGTCGTTCGATTGACCGTCCGGAGCCATCGATGCCCGAGCAACTGCTGACCGACGAGGAAACGGCCGAGGAGGCGTGGACGTCGGTCGACGTACGTCAGGCGATTCGCCGGCAGGCCGACATCGTGGCGCTCGCGATCGACGCGTTCGTGCCCCGCGTCGAAGCGGTACTCGACGCAGTGCAGTACGACACGCTCGATCGCGTCTACCTCACGGGCTGCGGCGACAGCTACTACGCCGCGATGGCCGCCAAGCTCGCGTTCGAGCGGTGGACGGGACTTCCCACCGAGGTCCTTCCCAGCATGGAGTTCTCCCGCTACGCGGTGGGGGACCGTGGGAGAGCGCTCGTTGGTCTGCGTGCCTCTCGAACTCCGGCCGGGTGTCGCGGACGATCGAGGCTGCGGAGGCGGCCGCGGAGCGCGGCGCGACCGTGATCGCGGTCACCGGCCGCATCGAATCGGAGCTGGCGATGAACGCGGGGCTCGTGTTGTCGCAGCGAGTCGACACCCCCGATCTCCCGTCAGGCGCGGGCTCGCTGGGGCTCGCCAACTATCTGGTCACGCTCCTCGGCCTCTATCAGCTCGCGCTCGGGCTCGGGGAGCGGCGCGGCACGTTGTCGAGCGCACAAGTCGTCGAGTTGAAGCGACAACTCGAAGGCGTCCCCGTCGCGATCGAAGCGACGTACGACGCGTCTGACGCAGCCGCGGTGAGCGGTCGCCGAATCTCTCGTGCGCGAGCCCGTCGTCTACGTCTTGGGCGCCGGGCCGAGTTTCGCCGCCGCGCTCTTCGGCTGCGCCAAGCTGTACGAGCAGCCCCAGTTCGAGGGCGTGCCCCAGGAACTCGAAGAGTGGGCTCACCTCCAGTACTTCATGGTGGTCGAGGGCACGCCGGTCGTCTTCATCGCCCCGCCCGGCCTGAGCCGCGATCCGCAGCTTCGAACTGTTCGAAGCCGCGGAGCTGCGCGGTGGCGTCGTGACCTCGATCGGCAGCTCGTCCGACACCGCTCGCGGCGGCCGCCGACCACTCGCTTCCGCTCGTAGGCGACCTGCCCGAAGAGCTCTCGCCGTTGATCTCCGTCGTGCCCCTCGAGTTACTGGCCGACAGCATCAACGCGTCGCCGAACAAGGTCGCGTGCCGCTCGGCTCGAAGTCGATCCCGCGCGGGCGAGGCGTTCGAGTTCCGGCGCATTTACGGCAGTCAGGTCGCCACCTGATGCCGGCGTGGAAGAACGACGGTCCGCTCGTTATCGGTGTCGCCCAACCGCGAGCGCTTCCGGGTTCGCCGGCCTGGGACGGATCGACGATCGAAGGCGCGATCGAATCGGTGACGCGCGACGTCGCGACATTGGCCGACGCCGGCATCGAGAACGTGATCATCCAGAATCTGTGGGACGGACCGACGCGCCCGCCCGCGGCGCCGAGCGCTGTGGCCGCGATGGCAGTCATCGTGCGCGCGGCTCGCGCTGTATGTCCGGGTCTGCTCGGCGTCAATCTCGACGTGAACGACGGCGCGGCGACGCTCGCGGTGGCCGCGGCCGGAGGTGCCGACTTCGTCCGCGTGAAGGTCCTCGTCGGCACCATGCTCAAGTCGAGCGGCATCGTCAGCGGTTGCGCGGCCGAGTTGGCCGAGGCGCGTCGCCGCCCGGGCATGCCGTCGATCGCGTTGATGGCCGACGTCCACGACCGTTCGGGTACGCCGCTCGGTGGCATTGCCCTCGCCGACGACGTCGAAGGTGCGATGTGGTCCGGTGCCGACGCTCTGATCATCACCGGTCGCGACGTCGCGTCGACGTTGCGGATGCTCGACGAGGTCCGGCCGGCCGTCGGCGACATGCCCCTGATCGTGGGCGGCGGCACCAATCCCGAAAACGTCGATCGCATCCTTCCGCACGCGGGCGGCGCGATCGTCGGCGTCTGCCTCAAAGAGGGTGGCGTCGAGAGCGCCCCCGTCGACCGCGCCCGTGCCGCGGCCTACATGCAGGCCGTCAGCGCCATACCGAGCGGCGTCGACGTGTGAATCGAGCCCATCCCATGGATCCCCGAAGAGGAGAGCGACATGCCTGCCCGCGATGGTGACCCGACTCCGAACTTTCTCAACGAACGGATAGACCGGCGCCGTGCGCTGAAATGGATGGGCGGCACGGCGTTCGCCGTGACCGCGGGTGGCCTCCTCGTGGCGTGTGGCGACAGCTCCTCCGGCAACTCGTCGGGCTCTGCTCCAGTCACGGTGAAGACCGCGACGCAAGGTGTGGTCTTCGACAAAGCGACCACGCCCGGCGGCACGATGACGCTCGCCGTCACGCAGTCGCAGTCGGAGGGCGCCGACCCGCTGCTCACATTCGGGCAGGTGTCGCTGTATCTCAGCTCGCTTTGTTTCGATCGCCTCGTGACGATGGACCGGACGTTGCCCGGCTTCACCCTCGTCCCGCGTCTCGCCGAATCGTGGACGATCTCCGACGACGCCTCGACGTACACGCTCAAGATCCGAAAAGGCGTGACCTTCCACGACGGCACTCCGCTCACCGCCGAAGACATCGCATTCAACCTCCGCCGATTCGTGTCGGAGAAGAGCTTGATGCGAGGCAACTTCATCACCTTCTACAACGAGAGCGGCGTGAAGGTGATCGACCAGTACACCGCGCAGGTGAAGCTCATCAAACCGAACGCGATGTTGATGCACGTGTTCCGGGAGTGGAACTGCAGCATCTATCCGAAGGGCACGACCGACTTCGAGAAGTGTGTCGGAACGGGTCCGTTCAAGTTCGAGAAGTTCAACGGCAACGAAGGTGCATCGGTAACGAAGAACCCGAACTACTGGCAGCCGGGATGCCGTTTCTCGATGCAGTCCGGATCACCGTGATCCCGGAGGCCGACAGCGCGCTGCAGGCGTTGGAGAAAGGGCAGATCGACGCAATCGCTCCGAACAGCCTCGACCAGGCGAGCGTGCAGTCGGCAACCAAGATCGACGGGATCGAGGTGTTGCGCATCAAGAACTACTGGATGGACAACATTCAGATCAATCCGTACATCGCGCCCTACACCGATGTCCGGCTGCGCCGAGCGGCTGCACTCGCGATCGACCCGAAGATCGTCGCCGAGCAGATGTTCCAGGGCGACGCGGTGACGGCCGCGAACATCCCGGTTGCGCCCGACGATCCCTTCTATCCGCCGAGCCTCAAATCGTTTAGCCGCCGACATCCCGAAGGCGAAGCAGCTGCTCGCGGATGCCGGATATCCGAACGGCGTCGAGCTCGACGTTCTCGTCAGTGACGACCCGCGGTCGAACCCGGTCATGCAGCTCATGGCGAATCAGCTGGAGCTCGCCGGTTTCAAGGTGAAGCTCAACACGCAACCGGCAGCAACCTGGACCGACGCCGGAGGCGGCTGGGGAACGGGCAAGGCGTGGGAAGACGGCTGGTGGCTGAAGCACCCGATCACGATGGCGCTGTACCAACTGTCGGACACGCCCGGATATCGCACCTGGGGTCCTCCGGAAGCTGAAGCGGCGATCGAGAAGGCGTTCGTTTCGACCGACCAGGCCAAGCAGATCGAGATCATGCGGCCGGTGTTCGAGCAGGCGAGCGCGGAGTCGGGCAACTTGATCCCTGTCATTCGCGACGGCTTCGTCCCGGTCAGCTCGAAACTCCGCGGGCTGAACATCAACACGTTCAACCTCGACGGCTTCTTCGAGCAGGTCGGCAAGGTGTGACCGTGGCGGTCGCCGCGATCAGTCAGGCCCGGCCGCACGGATGGGTCCACCGGCTCCGGCCGGTGGTGTCCCGCGTGCTGCTCGGTCTGCTGTCGTTGGCGATCGTCATCATCATCGTGTTTGCATTGGCCGGCGCCCGCTCGCCGCGTTCGATCGCCCTGGCCAACCTCCCGCCCGGCGCGCCGCGACGAGGCGTCGGTCCAGACGTACATCGCGAACCATGGCCTCGATCGCCCACTCCCCGTGCGACTCGGCCGATTCGTCGGCGATCTCGCGCACGGCGACCTCGGCGAGAGCACGAGCGGGAAACCGGTGTCGGGAATCGTCATGCCCGCGTTCTGGCGGACCGTCAGGCTCGTCGTACCCGCGTTCTTGATCACTGTGCTGTTGTCGATCGCCGCTGGGCGCATACCTGGCCGAGCACGCGGGAAGCCGCGTCGACCGGTTCATCTCCGGCGTCTTGGCGGTGACGGACTCGCTGCCGGTGTTCGTCATCGGGATCGCGGTGTTGTTCTTGTTCGCGGCCGAGTTCGGGTGGTTCCAGATCTCGTCGCAACTCGCGCTCACCTACGGGTCGACGGCCGACCGGTTCAAGGCGTACGTGCTGCCGGTGCTGAGCCTGATCCTTCTGCAGGCGCCGTACGCGTCAAGCTTGCGCGATCCGCCTTCGCCGACGCGCTCGAGAAACCCATGGCGCGCGCGGCCGTATTGCGTGGGCTGTCCCCGCGCGTCGTGCGGTGGCGGTGCGTGCTCCCGAATACCGCGAGCCTGCTGGCCCATTCCTACGGGCTGATGGCGGCCACGATGGTCGCGGGGTCGTTGATCATCGAAAACGTCTTCAGCTTCCCGGGCATCGGGCGCCTTTCGGTGCTCTCCATCGGCGGCGCCGACCAACCCACACTCATCGGCATCGTGGTGGTGACGAGCCTCTGGTTGATCGTCGTCTCGACGCTCACCGACGTGCTCGCGGTGTGGCTCGACCCGAGGTTGCGCTGACGTGACCCTCACGATCGAGCCTGTTACCGAGACCACGATCGCGGCGCCGCTCAATGTCGGCGTGTTCCGCAAGCTCCTTCGCCAGCGGCGTTTCCAGATCGGCGCCGGCATCCTCGTCGGCCTGCTCGGTCTGATCGCGTTCGGCTCGTTGATCGCCCCGTACCAGTACAAGGCGATGGGCCTCGGCATCGCCGGCGCAGGACCGAGTCGTGCGCACTTGCTCGGCATCGACGCGATCGGGCGGGATGTGTGGAGTCGGCTCCTGCTCGGCGGTCGGCGGATCGTGACGGTCAGTGTGGCGGCCGACGCGATCGCACTCTGTCTGGCGGTCGCGTTTGGCATGTCGGCCGCCCGTCGGGGTGGCTGGGTGTCGACGGTCGTCACGCGCGCGGTCGACGTGATGCTCGCGGTGCCCCCGCTGCTCCTGATCTTCTTGTTGGTGAGCGTCTACGGCAACAACTCCTTGCTGGTGCTGCTCGTCACCGTGCTCACGATTCTGCCGAGCGGCATCCGGCTTGTGCGGGGAATGGTCGATGCCGCGTTGCGCTCCGAGTACGTGCAGGCCGCCGAGGCCCGGGGCGAGTCGGCGTGGTACGTGCTGACGGGCGAGGTGCTTCCGAACATCGCGCGCCCCTTGCTTGCCCTCGCGGCGCTCGGGTTGAGCGGTGCATTGGCAACGGTGGCGAGCATCAGCTTCCTCGGCATCGGCGCGACGCGCCCCAGCCCGACTGGGGTCTCATGGTCGCGGAGAACAACACCGTGATCCTGTCGAACCCGTGGGCGGTGCTCTCGCCCGCGATCGCGATGGCGCTGCTCGTGCTCGGGGTCACGTTGATGGCCGACGCGATGGCCGATGTGCTCGCCGGCGTGCGGGTCGAAGATCGTAAGGGCCGGTGGCGGCGTCGCTTCCGAGGCGAGGCGATCGCGTGACGGACCTTCCGATGGTCGACGCGCGGGTTGATCACGCGGACGCAGATGCGGACGCGGATGCCCACGCGCTCGACGCGAGCGACGCGAGTGGCGACTTCGCGCTGCAACTCGACGGCATCACCGCCGGGTATTGGGACACGATCGTCGTGCGCGACGCGTCGCTGGCGGTGCGGCGTGGTCACATCGTCGGGCTGGCCGGAGAATCGGGATCGGGCAAGTCGACCCTCGCGCTCGCGGCGATGGGCGTGCGCAGCGGCGGGCTCACGATCCACGGTGGTAGAAGTCTCGTCGGCGGTGACGATCTGCTCGCGCTGGGTCGGCGGGAATTGCGGTCGCGGTGGGGATCGAAACTCGCGTACGTACCGCAGGGCGCGGCGGCGTCACTGAACCCGACGCACACGGTCGCGACCCATTTCCGTTTGGTGTTCCGCCGCCATCTCGGGCTGCGGCGGCGCGGCTCGACGCGCGCGCGGTCGAGTGGCTGGAGCGGGTCGGGCTTCCGGCCGACGCGCTGCGCCGCTACCCCCATCAGTTCTCGGGCGGCCAGCAACAGCGGATCTCGCTCGCGCTCGCGCTGTCGTGCGGGCCCGAAGCGGTGATCCTCGACGAGCCGACTGCAGGGCTCGACGTGACGACGCAGGCCCAGATCACCGCGTTGCTGCGACAGATGGTCGACGACCTCGGCATCGCCGCGATATGCGTCAGCCACGATCTCGCGTTGCTCGGCATGCTCGCCGACGACCTCGCGGTGATGTACGCGGGCGAGCTCGTGGAGGTGGGATCGTCCGACGCGGTGCTGCGGCGCGGACGTCATCCCTACTCGCGTGCGCTCCTGGCAGCTGTCCCCACGCTCGAAGCCAAGCGCATGCCGGCCGGTATCGCGGGCAGCCCGCCCAGCCAGGTCGTCGAGATCGGGTGCGCGTTCGCGCCGCGGTGCGCGCACGTGCAGGACGACTGCCGCTCAGTGCGCCCGGTGCTCATGACGATGGGCGATCTCCGCGTGCGGTGCTTCCATCCGCTGGCGTTGCCCGAGCCGGTCGCGTCGAAGCCGCCCGTCGAAGCGGTTGGCGAAAGTGAAGGTGTTGAGATCGTCGTCGAGCGCGCAACGACCCTCGCCGCGTGGGGAATCACGAGTCGTCACCGCACACCGAGTGGTCCGCGGGTCGTGGTCGATGCCGTCGATCTCAGCATCGGCGCGGGCGAGACCCTCGCGCTTGTCGGCGAGAGCGGATCGGGCAAGTCGACGCTGTTGCGGACCCTCGCCGGTATCCACGTCGACGCCGACGGCGACATTGTGCTGTCGGGGCGCCGGTTGCTCATGCCCGCCCGACGCCGCGACCGCGACGACCGTGCCGCGATCCAGATCGTGTTCCAGAATTCGGATCTTGCGCTGAATCCGCGCCATACGGTCGGCGACGCCATCGGACGATCGCTGAAGCTCTTTCGGCCGGATGTCAGCGCGACGGATCGACGATCGGAAGCCGCGACGCTGCTCGAGTTGGTGCGCCTCCCTGCGGCATTCGTCGACCGGTTGCCCGGCGAGCTCTCCGGCGGCCAACGCCAACGCGTCGCGTTCGCCGCGTGCCTTCGCGGCCCGACCCAAGGTGCTGTTGTGCGACGAGGTCACCTCGGCTCTCGACGTGTCGGTGCAAGCAACGATCCTGACCCTGATCCGCGACCTGTCGCGCCAGTTCGACAGCGCGGTTCTCTTCGTCAGCCACGACCTGGCCGTCGTCCGATCGATCGCAGACCGCATCGCGGTGATGCAGGACGGCCGGATCTGTGAGACCGCGACCACGGCGGACCTGTTCGATCGTCCGCAGCATCCGTACACCCGCCAGCTGCTCGCCGCGGTTCCGTCACTCTCTCCCGAAGGCCTGCCCCGGTCGCTCACCGGCGTGGTGTGAGTACACCGGAGGACCATCGCGATCGCGCGGTCGCGTCCCGACCCCGGCCGCGGCGCGTCCGGTGGCCGGCGAGCGGAATCCGCGCCCGGCTTCCCGGGCGTCACCTCGACCGTCCAGTCGTCGTCGCGATCAGCGGCTGGAGCATCGGCATGGCGATCGCGCAGTTGACGATGGGTTGGCTCGTCGTACGACTGTCGGGCGACCCCTTCACTCTCGCAGTTCTGTACGCGCTCCGATCGGCGCCGCGGCTCGCGGTCGGTCTCCCGGCCGGTGTGCTCGGAGACGCGATCGGTCATCGGCGCACGATGGTGCTCGCCGACCTTCTCGCGGCGTCGGTGCTCGGCGGTCTCGCGGTCCTTGCGGGGATGGGGCACCTCGTGTTGGCGTGGTTGTTCCTCGCCAGCGTGTTGCTGAGCGTTGCCGACGCGTTGCGTCAGTCGAGCGCGCAGGCTCTGGTCGACGGCGCCCGACCCGGTCGGGGCGCGGCTCCGCTCGCGTCGCTGAACCTCGTGGGCGAGATGGCGATGCTCGTTGGTTCGGTCGCGGGCGGCGCTCTCTTCACGCACGTCGGCGCGGCGTGGACATTCGGGGTTGCCGCCTTCGCGCACCTCTGCGCGTCGACGGCCATGTATCTACTTCCCGATCCGGCGACGAAACGCGCGAGCCTGCCGCGCGGCGCGATGCGGGCGGGCGTGAGGCTGGTGCGCAGGGACCGACAGGTGCGCGATCTCGTGTTCGTGATCGTCGGTTGTGAGGTGTGCATCTTCTCCGCCGCGACGTTGTTACCCATCTTCACGCACGATGCGCTCCACAGCGGCGCGACCGGGCTCGGCATTCTGATGGGGTGTGTGGCGGCGGGAGCGGTGGTGTCGTTGACGTGGCTCATCGGCCGGCGCGGTCCGGCGCTGCCCGGTCTGCTCTGGATCAGCATCGTCGCGGGCGCAGCTTCACTTATCGGGCTGAGTGTCTCGTCGGTACTTGCAGTCGCGTGCGTTCCGGTGTTGGTGTTCGGCGCAGCGCTGTCCGGCCTCGACACGCTGACCCAGACATTGCTGCAGCGCAGCGTGCCCGCGGCCCAACGCGGCGCCGCGGCCGGTATCTGGGTCGTGGCCGTCGGTGCCGCGCCCATCGGCGACCTGGCCACGGGCGCGGTGGCGTCGGTGATCGGCGTACGCGCCACCATCGCCGCGTTCGGCTGCCTCGGCTTGTTGCTCGCGCTCGCGTTGCGCCGGCTCGTTCTGTTTCACGCGGGCGGGATGGTGCCGTTCGACGCCGACCCGCAGCTGCTGTCAGCCGGTCCCGGCGCGTTCTCCGGGCCGCAGGTGGTCCCCCCGGGCGGTCACCTCACCCCCGTCGAGATCGAAGGCGGTCTTCCCGCGCACGAGGGTCCGGATCACCCGGCCGCGTAGCTCGCGTCCGACGAACGGCGACAACCGCGGATTGCGGATCCGGAGCTCTTCGGCAGTCAGTGTTCCCGACCAGTCGGGGTCGAACAAGACGACGTCGGCATCCATTCCCACCGCCAATCGGCCCTTGCCCGCGAGTCGAAGTGAGTCGGCGGCGGCCGTCATGAGCTCGACGATCGCGCGCACGTCGAGGCGATCGGCGGCGAGCAGGAGCGGGAGCGTCGCCTGCAGACCGGCGATTCCGGCGAAGGGTGACGGTCCGGCTTTCAACGCGGGCGTGCACGGCGAGTGATCCGACGCGATCCAGTCGATGGCATCGCCGGTCAACAGCTGCCAGAGCGTGTCGCGGTTCGCGGTGTCGCGGATGGGCGGGCAACACGTAGTGAGCGCCGAGTCGATGCCGAGCTCGGATTCTTCGAGCAACAAATAGTGCGGGCAGGTCTCGGTCGTGGCCAGGTCGTAGCGCCGCGCCTCGCGGACGGCGGCCGCGGACGACACGTGAACGATGTGGACTCGGGCGTGGTGTCGGCGCGCCGCCTCGCACGCCTGGCGCACGGCGACGACCTCCGAACGCTCCGGCCGCGCGGCCGACGGCGCGAGTCCGGGCCGCAGGTCGAACGAAGCCGGGTCTTCGGCGTGCACGGCAACCGGCAGACCGAGCCGCGCGGCCGCGGCGAACCCGGCGTCGAGAGTCTCGGCGTCGGCGGGCGGGAAGTCGTCCCAACCGGTCGGGCTGAGGAAGCACTTGTATCCCACGACCCCGGCCGTCGCCATCTCGTCGAGCGAGCCGAGGTCGAGGGGCGTGAGACCGCCCCAGAGCGCGAAGTCGACGACGGAGCTCGCCCGGGCGGCCGCCACCTTGGCGCGCACCGCTTCCGCGGTTGTCGTAGGTGGATAGGAATCGATCGGCATATCGACGACGGTCGTGACTCCACCCGCCGCGGCCGCCGAGCTCCCCGTGGCCCAACCTTCCCACTCGGTGCGCCCGGGTTCTTGCAGGTGCACGTGCGCGTCGACGAGGCCGGGAAGCACGAGCAGCCCGCCCGCGTCGATCACGGTGTCGTCGCGCCCGGGCGCGACGACCGGTGCGATCGCGCCGATGCGACCGTCGACCAGTAACAGGTCGCAACGCTGTGGTCCGTCGGGAAGCAGGGCCGTTCCGCCCCGGACGACGATCGTCCGGCGATCCGGCGCTTCGGGCATGTTGTTCGAGACCGTGACTCAGGCGGCGCCGGTGAAACGGGTCGCGATGGCCGCAAAGCCCCGCGCGCCCGCGAACAACGACTCGATCGTCACGTACTCGTCGACCTGGTGCGCGATGTGTTCTTCGCCGACCCCGAAACCGATCGTCGGGATGTGCTTCACCCCGGCGAGGTACGAGCCGTTCGTGCAGAACGAATAGTGGGTTGGCGTCGGATCGAGACCGACGTCGGCGAGCGCGGCACCGGCGGCGGTGACGAGCGCGCTCGACTCGTCGGTCCACCACGCGGCCTGGAACTCGGGAACGTCGAACGTGGCCCCGGTCCACGTCGAGAATTGGGCGTCGACGATGCCGATCTCCAGCTTCGGTTGCTCGGGCCAGTCGGACCACGCTCGTTGCGCGGCCGAACGGAGCGTGTCCGACAACGTGTCGGGAGTCTCTCCGGGTAGGAAGCGGCAATCGAAACGCGCCATCGACGAACCCGGGACTGTCGACACCGAAGGGTAGGGCCACGACGCGATGTCGATGCAGGTGATGTCGCGCCGACCGAGCTGGTCGTGCACGGGATGAGGAACGGCTCGGACCTCGACGATCATCGCCGCCAGTGCTTCGGCCGCGTTCAGTCCCTCGCGTGCGTGACCGGCGTGACTCGCGCGACCGGTCACATTGCACCACACCTTGGCCCGGCCCCGTTGGCCGATGCCCAGCCGGGTGTCGTTGGGTTCCGAGGTGATCGCGGCATCGGGTTGGAAACGTTCGACGAACGCGGCCAGCGCCGCGCCCTCGACTTCTTCCTCGCAGACGCTGCCGACCAGTGCGACCGTTCCACCGGCCGCGCGGATCTCGTCGGCGACCGACGCCAGCCCGAACGCACCGGCCGCGATCGACGCGGTCTGGTCGCAGATGCCGAGGCCGTAGAGACGGCCGTCGATGATCTCCCCACCGAAAGGATCAACGGTCCAGCGCTCTTCGGAGTGGAGCGGGATCGAGTCGATATGCCCGTCGATCAACAGCTTCGGACCGGAGCCGTTCCCGATGATCCCGATCGCGTTGCCGGCCGCGTCGATCTCGGTGTGATCGAAGCCGAGCGCCTGCATCCGGGCTACGGCCAGGCCGACCGCGGCCTCCTCATTTCCCGACACGCGGGGCGTCATGGCAAGCGAGCGGGCGAACTCGAGCAGGGCAGACTCGTCGATCGGAGGCATCGGTATACGGTACACCGGCAATGTTTCGGCCCTATGAAGTGCGGGTTGCCACGCGAGATCGGCGGCTCGTGGTGTCAGGTCGTAAGCCGTTCGAGGTTGCGGAGCGCCGGCTCGGTGTTGCTGATCAGTGAGTTGAACGCGGCTTGGACCTGCGGATCGTCGAGATGATCCGCGGCCCCGCGCGCCGGATTGAGGCGGCAGTTCTCGGTCCACGTTCCGATGTCGGGCTCGGCGCCTCGCGGCGACGAGCCCGGTCATGCCCGCGAACGCGAGCCGAAGCGCGTCCGCGGCCTCGCCGGTGAACACGACGGGCGGGCATAGTGCATTCTTGCGTTCGTCGTCTCGGTCGGAGGCCTCGACCGCGGCGATGGTGGCGGCGCTCCAGGGCGCGACGCCGATCGTGACGTACTGCATGGTGATGCGGTCGTGGCCGAAGACCGGACGCGGCTCGACGACCTGAAGGCCGGCGGCGGTGCAGTCGACGTAGACCTCGTGCGGATCGCTCGGGAGGTCCGTAGTGCCGAACGAGATCCCTTGCGTGCCGATCCGCCGCACCCGGCCGAGTCGGACGACGTTGTCGATCTGGCGTAGGGAGTCCAGTTCGAGTTGGCTGACCGTCGCGCCGCGGAACACCTCGGGTTCCACCGTCGGATCGATCCGGATCATGACACCGTCAGCTTCCAGCCCGTGCGTGAAGCTACGCGGCCCATCGCAGTCGGCGGCGCGCTCGACGAAGCGGGCTTGAAGCTGCATGTAGGAAGCGACGAGGTCAAGCGGCTGCATGAAGGTTCGATTGAAGAACCAGCCGTCGCGGGAGCGAATCCACCGGATCCGGTTTGCATCGACGCCGGTGTCGAGCAGCCAGTTGCACGTGTCCATGGCCGTCTTTCCCGCACCGATGATCGTGAACCCGCTCGCGGGTTCGCTCAGATCCACGAGGTCGTTCGGCGCAAGCAGCCGCACGTCGTCATCGATCTCAAACCCCGGCGTGTGGCGCGACGGTATCGACGACTCGATGTACGTCGCGTCGACGACCCGACGGCGTACACGTACGCACGTCTCGGTACCGGTGAGCAGCGACACGAACCGGTGGCCGTCCGTGTCGGCGCCGCGGTAATCACACATGGCAAAGAACCGCACCCGACCCGAAGCGACGAGCTCCTCGAGGGCGCGGTTGAAGTAGTCGACGATCTCCGCCGCGGTAGCTCGTTCGTAGAAGCCTGCGTTCGGCCCCTGGTCGTCGACACGATTGTGCCCCAACACGCTCGAGTTGACGCCGTAGTAGGCCGACGGCTGGTGCAACCGTACGAACGGATACGCGTCCAGCCAATGACCGCCCGGACGGTGACGACGATCGACGAGCACGACATCGGCATCCGACTCCGCGACCAGTGCGTCGGCGAAGGCCAACCCCGTCGCCCCCGCACCCACAACGAGATAGTCGGTCTCGATCTCACGCACGATGCGTCCTCCCACCGTGGTTGGTGTCGTTCCGCGACAGCCTGCCCCTCGTACGGACTCCCGTCTAGCGAAGAGATAGCGGGTGATGCGCAAGTGATGCGCCCCTGCTGCCATCGTCGTCCTCGCAAGTACATGACTCGCGCCGTTGCCGAATGATGGAGGGGTTTCCATGTTTGTGACAGTTATTCATCGAATCCACGACCCGCTGGGGTTCGAGGAGGCTGAGGCCAAGGCGATGGCGGGCGGGTTGCCTCCCAGCGTCGCGCTGCCGGTGCACGCGTCGTCTCGTGATCACCGGCTTGGCATCTGTATCTGGGAAGGCGAATCAGTCGCGGCGGTGCGCGAGGTTGTCGAGGGTGCGGTAGGACCGTACGCCGACAACGAGTACTCCGAGATGGAAGTCGACGGCCTCACGGCGCAGCTTCCGAGCTGACCGCGACGGTCAGAACCGCCAGCGCGTTGAACCGGCGGTGTCTTCGGCGGTGCCGACTGCGGTGGCGGTGCTCGGCTTGACCTCGTAGACGAACCACGGCGGCGGGCCGAGTGTCGGCGCGTTGAATGGTGCGGTGATGCCGGTTCCGGCGTCGTCGGGTTGCGCGGGCCAGCCGCTCTTCGCCCACAACCCGGCGAGCTCGCTCACGATCTTCGGGTCGGTCAGGCGCCGGGCTTCGCCGGAAACCATCACGTCGAAACTCTGCGTGGCGACGCTGACCGTGCAGCGCGGATCGCGGGCAACGTTCTTCGCTTTGCGGGTGTGTTCACCGGTCTGGAACCAACACGAGCCCGCGTGCCAGAGCGCGCCGACACTCGTCACGTGCGGGCTTCCGTCGGCGTTCAGGGTCGTCAGCCAGAACGTCGACCGATTCGGCGAGCGCGGGTCGTCGTGCGTCAGCAGGTCGATGAGCTGCGTCTCGACGAGGGACCACTCGATCGCATTCAGCCCATCGGCTGCACCAAGGTTTGTTGTCTGCATAGTCATGGAGACTCCACGCCTTTCGGAAACTCATCGCGGGCGCGATCCGAGCGCGGCAATTGGTTTACTGACGGCGGGCACGGGCGCGCCGTTTGCCTTCGTGCATTGCCTGTACGTGCGCGACCGGGATTGCGTGACCCTCCTCGATGAGATCCGCGCTCAACCGCTGCGGGTCGGGCATCTGCGTCGCCCACGGATCCGTCTCGCCGAGGCGTTCGAGCGCGGTGTGGACCGTGAAGTCGGCGGGGGAGACCGCGTCGAGCTGATCCCAGTCGAGCGGGAACGATACCGGCGTACCCGGACGCACTCTCGGGCTGTACGCCGCCACCACCGTCGCCCCACCCACGCGCGTCGAGTCGACGAACACTTTCCCGCCGCGGTCTTCCTTCAGGAACGCCGTGGTCGCGAGCACCGGATCAAGGCGTTCGGCGCGGGCCGCGATCGCGCGGGTCGCGGCAGCCGCGTCCTCCGGCGGCGAGTGATCGTCGATCGGGACGAACACGTGAACGCCCTTGGCGCCACTGGTCTTGACCGCACCTTCGAGACCAACCTCGGCGAGCGCGGCGCGAACCAGGTGCGCCGCGCCTACGGCCATCGAGAACGCGTCGACATCCGGAGGATCGAGATCGAGCACCAGATGGGTCATGCGATCGGGACGATCGACGCGCGTGAGTGTCGGGTGGTACTCGACCGCGCGCTGGTTCGCGAACCAAAGGAGCGTGCGGCGGTCGTTGCACAACGCGTACGAGACATCGCGCTTCGACGTCTCGGCCCACAGCGTCACCGTCGCGATCCACGGAGGCGTGTACTTCGGCACGTTCTTCTGCATGAACGCTTCCTGCCCGCGATGTACGCGGATCACGGAAAGCGGTCGGTCAGTCAGCACGGGAATGATGCGATCGCGAACCGCGTCGAGATAGTCCACGAGGTCGCGCTTGGTCGCGCCGGCCTCGTCGAACAACGGGTCGTCGAGGTTCGTGAAGTTACGCCGTCGCGTGACTCGTCACCGCTTTTGTCGCTCACGGCTCTAAACGCTACCGACGACTGCTGACGGGCGGTCAGCGCGCCGTCACCCGCCGAGTTGGCGCAGGAGCCCGACGTCGTCCCGACAGGCCCAGTGCTCGACAACCTGACCGTCGACGACTCGCCAGATGTGGATGTACGTCCAGGACGCCTCTTGACCATGCGGTTCGACTCCGCTCAACAACGGCATCGTCGATGCGCGATGGCGACCGTGCAAGGTCATGTGGTGGGCGACGAGCTCGCCCTCCGCGATCAGGTGATGATTCTCGATTGCAATGTCGTCGCCGAGATCGTTCTCGATCGTTTGCACGATCAGTCGCCATCCTTCTCGGCCCTGTGGCCCGGCCGCGTGGTTGATCATGTCCTCGGCGATGTACTCGTCGATCGCGGAATCGTCACCACTTGCGCGGCGGCGGAAGAGTTCTTCGATCACTGTCTTCGGATCGCTGGCCATTCCCCATCTTGCCTGACGGCGCCGCTCGCGGCGAGGGTGCTTACCGGGCGACGATCGTTGCGGCGAGCGCGACGCGATGGTCTTTCGACCAGGGCGGTCCGAGCTTGGCCCGCGGGCTGCGCAGCACGTCGTCTCCACGCTCTCCGAGGAGACGGATGGCTTCGGCCTCGACGTGTTTGGTGTCGTAGCGGCACACCTTCCAACGGCGTTCGCCCGCGAGCTCAGCGAGGATCTGGCAGTACATGACCGAGTCGGCCCGGCTCTCGTACGGCACTCGGCGGAGGACGGCGATGTCGTCGGGGAAGTCGGTGGCCCAGGCGCGGACTGATATCGACTCGATGGGGCCGTCAACCGCGGCGGTCAGTTCGTCGAGTGCCACAGATGTTGCCCGCGCAACCGACGCGCGCACCTCGGCCACCAACTTCGCCAGCGCATCGTCGTCGAGAGGTTCACCCGTGCGGTGCATGAGATGCGGACCGCCTTCGTGATGGATCGGCGCGGCCGGCAGCCCCGGCTCGATCAACTCGATCCGACGCCGATCGACGACCGTGTGGTCGGGCGCGGCCGTGACTGCGACCGCCCAGCCGTAGTGATGCGCGATTCCGAGCCGCATGACCTGGATTCTGCCTCAGTCGGAAACGGCGCCCGCGCCGACGCGAGCGACGATCTCGGCCGTGGAGACGATGTCGACTCCGATCCCGCGCAGCTCCGCGAGTCCGCGGTCGTAGACGCCCGACACTGCATCCTCGGCCAGCACGACGCGGAAGTCGCGCTCGCTCGCCTCGTACACAGTTGTGCGCGGACAGTTCGGGAAGTTGCACCCCGCGACCGCGATGGTCGTCACCGCTTCACCGTGCAGCAGCACCTCGAGCGAGGTCTGAAAGAACGCGCCCCAGCGCGGCTTGAAGATGATCCATTCCCGCGGTCCCGCCAGCTGCGCGCCGCCGGCGAGCAGTCGACGCGCGTCGAGTTCGAGCGGCGCGGGCAGGATCCCGGGCGCGAGCTGCACCCCGTCGGTGCCGGGTTCGAGAAACGAATTTCCGGCGGCCAATGTCCGGCGCCGAACGAGGTCGGCGTTCTCGCCACCCGGCGTGTACAGCCGTACGACGTGCACGATCGGCCGGTCCGCGGCCCGAAACGCGGATGCGAGCGCGGCGACACGCGGGACGACCTCAGACGTTCCCGCGACCGCGAGCGGCTGCCCGTCGAGGGTGTCGCGTTGCATGTCGATCGTGACGAGCGCGATCGACGACCAGATCGGTGCGGTGAACTCGTCCATCTACCCATTCGATCATTCGGCCCGGGTTCACAGCCGCGGTTTTCACAACCAGGTTTTCGCCGCGTACCCGACCGCGACGCTGAACCCGATCACGACGACCACCACCCGCAGATGGGCGGGCTTGATGGATCCCGCCAGGCGCCCACCCACGCTTCCCCCCAAGAGGCTGGTCACGGCCATCACCAGCGCGACGACCCAATACACGCGCCCCGAGAACAAGAAGAAGACGGCCGCGGTCGCGTTGATCACGAACGCGAGCACCTGCTTGAGTGCGTTGAGTCGGTCCAAGCGGTCGTGCAACACGATGCCGAGCACCGCCAACAGCATGATGCCGAGCCCGGCGCCGAAGTAACCGCCGTATACGGCGACGGCGAGAACGGGAATGAACAGCCACCGCGGATCCGAATGGGCGACCGGCGCGGCTTCGTCGCCGACGCCGGCCGGGCTCGGCGCCGGTTGACCGATACGCAGCGCGACGCGTATCCGATCCTGGAGCGCGAGCAGCGCGGTCGCGACAAACAACAAGATCGGGATGAGGACGCGAAACGTGCTGTCGCTCGTGAAGAGCAACAGGATCGACCCGATCAGACCACCCGCCGCGGCCGCGACCGCGAGCGCCCGTACGCGATGGGCTTGACCGGCGATCGCCTTGCGCTGGGCCAACGCCCCGCCGAGGTAACCGGGGCTGAGGGCCACGGTGTTCGTGACGTTCGCGGAGATGGGCGGCAACCCGAGCGCGACGAGAATCGGGAAGGAGATGAGCGTGCCGCCGCCCGCAAGCGCGTTGATCGCGCCCGCGGCGAAGCCCGCGCCACCCGCGATCACGATGTGGAGCGGCGTCATCGGGCGAACTGCTTCGCGGTCTCGCGGAGGAGTTGCCGGTCGGTGCCGGGCGCGCCGATGCACGCCACGCCGAGCGGGAGCCCGCCCACCTGGGCGATGGGCAACACGACGACGGGTGCGCCCGCGAGTCCGGCCAGGCACGTGAGTTGCAAGGTGCGGAAGCGATGCGACGCGCGTCCGTCGGCTGGTGCGTCGACGGCCGGCGCGGCTCCGACCGCGGCCGGTCCGACGAGAATCCGTCCGCCCGCGGTCGCGGCCTCGATCACTTGTCGCACATGGGCGCGCACCTCCGCCGCGGCGGCGACGTCGTCGGTTGTGACGCGCGACGCGGTGGCGAAGCGTTCGGCGATGCCCGGCCCCAGCGCAGGATGCGCGCCGCTGATCCAGGCGCCGTGTTCGGCCCAGGCTTCGCGCCCCTGCAGGGCGCGGAACGCGTCGGCCGCGGCCGTGAGATCGATACCCAACTCGACATCGTCGTGCTTGCCCCACGCGTCGGTCGCATCGCGCACTGCATTCGCCGCGTCCGGGTCGGCGACGGCGAACAGCTCCGCAACGCGGACGGCGGAGCCCATACCGGGCGTCGAAGAATCCGGTGCCTGGTCGAGCAGCACGTCGGCAACCCGAGCGAGAAGTTCCGGTGATCGCGCGAACGCGCCGACCGTGTCGAACGAACGCGCGAGGTGTACGACTCCGTCGGCGCTGACCGCGCCGAATGTGGGCCGCCAGCCCCAGAGGCCGCAATAGCTCGCCGGTACTCGAATCGATCCACCGGTGTCGGTGCCGAGCGCGAAGTCGCACAGACCGTCTGCGACCGCGGCCGCAGAACCCGCCGACGATCCACCGGGAACCCGGCCCGGCGCGGCGACGTTGACCGGGGTGCCGAAGTGAACGTTCGTTCCCGAGAGCGAGTACGCGAGCTCGTCCGTGATCGTCTTGCCGACCACGGTCGCACCCGCGGCCACGACCAGTTCGACCGCGCCGCGTGAGTGGTAGCGGGGGAGTGTGCGCCCGCGAACGTCGGGTTCCCCGCGCCGGTCACGGTGCCGGCAATGTCGAACACGTCTTTCACCGCGCATGTTGTACCCGCGAGCCGCCCGGTCGGCGCGCCTATCGCGAGGACGCGTGGCCGCCCGACGAACGCTCCGACAGTGTCGACGGGCGCCACGGCGATCGATCCGCCGGGCGCGGCGTCGGGCGGAACCGTCATCGAATGTCGGATGTCCGGATGAGACAGTGGATGCCGACGACGAGATTGACCGCCTGCGAGATCTCGAAGTCGGCGGCCGCGGAGAGGAACGCCAACGCCGACACGTCGTCGGCCCCGGTCGCGGCGCACACGAACGAGACGGCGCGCTGCACACACGCCCGCATGGCTTCGTCGAGCGTGGCGCCCAAGCCAACGAGGATCGTGTGGGTCGACGTTTCGCCCCACGGCGCGGCCATCAGCGCACCGAGTGCCCGAGCGTCGGGCGAATCCAGCCGTGTCACGCGCAGGCTCGCGCGCAGCGGTGCCTCGAAGGCGGTAAGGGCGACCTCGCCGTTGCCCTGCGCGTAGTGCGGATCGCTGACGTAGAGGCCCGCGCCGGGGGTTTGTACCGGTAGGAACAACTTGCTCCCGAGTCCGAGATGGCGGATGTCGAGATTGCCGCCGTACACGCCGGGCGGCGTCGAATCGAGCGCGGTGTCGGCCGCGGGCGTCACCCCGACCAGGCCGAGAAAGGGTCGCAGATCGAAGCGCAGCGGTCGTCCTTGGCGCGCGTCGATGCAGCCGCGCGTTGCCGACTCGACGCGCGCGAGCGTCGAGACGACAGCGGGCTCGACGCCGTCGGAGTCGGGAAGCGGCATCACGCCCGCGAGCACACCCCGACCGTGCCTGTTGCTCACGATTCCGTAGTCGATCCGGTAGGCGAGCTCGATCGGTTCGATACAGATCACGTCGCCGGGCTGTGCGCCCGTGACGCCGACCGGACCGAGGACCGCGTGTGGTCCGTCGCCCGCGACGCGGGAGAGTGCAGTGCCCGTCAGCGCACGCACGTCGTCGAGGATTTCGTTCGGACGGATACCCCACTCGCCGAAGAACGCGACGGGATCGGCACCTTGGTCGGCGAGCAGGCCCTCGTGGCTCACGGTGTCGAACGTGATCACGTCGCCGGACTTCATCGTGGCAACGGGATCCGCGTCGGGAGTTGGCAGCCGACCCCAACGGAGCGTGTCCGCGTTCGCAGTGACGTAGGTGGAACCGAGGATCGTCCCGGTCCCGGTATCGAGCGTCGTCATTCGTCGATCTGGCGGGCAACGCCGAGTATCTCCCGCAACACCTGGCGGCATTGGAGGCTGAGGCGATCGGCCTTGGTCGAGACCTCGACGCTCGGATCGAGGGGGAGTCGCAGGTCTTCGAAGAGTCGTTGTAGGCGAAGGTCCTCGGCGATCACGCGCTCCTCGAACACGACCCGCGTCGTCGAGCTTCTCGTCGGTGAATCCATCGGGATGTTGGAAGAGCACGTCGATGTCCATTCGGGCCCGTCCGGCCGCCACAGGTGTGAACGCAAAGAAGATCGCGGTCGAACCACCCATGTCTTCATAGTCGAGGCGGAGTCGGAGCCACAACGGCGCGTGGTACTCGTAGTACATCGTGCGGTGCTGTTGGAGCGACCGATCGCCGGCCAACGCGCGCGGATCGTTCGTGGCCGCGATCGGGATGCGCATCACCGACGTGACCGTGGTGCCCGCGCGCACGACATCCGACTCCGGAATCGCGGCCGCGGCCGGCGTGCCGAAGGTAGTGGTGTGCACGAACGGGAAGTGACCGGCGTCGAACTGGTTGTCGATCAACAGCCCGACTCCGAAGCGGCCTTCGGTGCGGCTGAGTCGGCGGTGGTGCCAGCCCTCGGCGCCCCACTCGGTCGCGACGGGAAGGGGCGCGATCGGTTCGCGCGGCGCGATCCAGATGTGATCGATGTGCGCGCGACACTCCCCACGCCGACTGATCGCCCGAGTGCGCGTGCCACGCGGCCCCACCGTCGGCCGTGATCTGCCATGTCCGACCGAGGAGCTCGACGTCAACCGCGATCGCCGCGTCGGTCGGCGCCTCACTCAGTCGTGCGACCGGGTGCCAGAAGTGCTCCAAGCCCGCGGTATCGCCGTCGAGCCAGTCGGCTTTCGCGGCCGCCGGTCCGCCCGGTGCGTCCGCGTCGGAAACCGGCGGCGCCGATGTGAGCTCGTCGGGTACCGGCAGCATCTCGAGTCGGGCGCACGGCGGGATACGGCCCTCGCGGCCGATGGCCGGCACGCGCACACACCGGCCATCACCGTCGTAGCCCCACCCGTGGTACGGGCACGTCAGCGCGCCGTCGACGACGGTTCCTGCGGAGAGGGGCGCGCGTCGGTGCGGACACACATCGCGGGCCACGCACGTTTCGCCGTCGGCGCTCGTCCATGCCACCGCGCGCACACCGTCGACAACGACCCGCGCGGCGCGGAGTGGTCGACGTCGAAATTCTCTTGCGGCGCGGCACTCACGCGGGCTCCGAGATTCGCTTCAGTGCCCGCCGGTAGGCGATGGCGACCCGGTCGAACGGGAGCTGCAGCTCGTCGCCGAGATCGAGCGGCAGCTCGAGCGGGAGTTGGCTCTCGACGATGATCCGGTCCTGTTCCGCGAGCAGGTCCTGGAAGTCGGCGTAGGCGGCGTCGGCGCCGTCGAGGTCGAAGTCGCGCGACTGGTAGCAGTAGCCCGGTCGACTCGATGGCGCGTCGAGGTTGGGCGACGAAGTACAGCGTCCGGTGACCGCCGGTGTCGTGGTAGGTGCACTGCAGGTGGATCGTGTGCGGGCAGGCTCAGCACATAGGTGTTGGTCTGCGTGCCGCGGTTCGCTCCGAGAGTCGGTGACCGCGAACTCGTCGTTCGTGTTCGGGACGTTCATCGTGACCTCGTAGCGGAGCTCGGGCCCGGTGTCGGACAACGGAGTGCGCGGGCACGACGATGTCGTCCTTGGTGCCGAGATACCCGTCGTGCAGCCAGCCGAGATGGCCGAAGTCGGTGAAGTTCTCGACCATGCGCGGCGCGCTCGACGTCCACGTATACGCCGGGCACTCCACGTGGCGGTACGCCGGGTCGTCCCACTCCGGGAAGGCGGGAATGTCGGCGACGGGATCGTCGAGCGCGACCCACACGAGCCCGTAGCGCTCCTCGCATTGAAGCCTGTCGAGCCGCGCCCACGCCGGGATCGTCGCGCCGTCCGGGGAGCTGCGGCATCTCGACGCACGCGCCGTCGGCGACGGAATTGCCACCCGTGGTACGGGCACACCAGGCAGTCGTCTTCGACCGTGCCGAGCGACAGCGCGGTGCCGCGGTGCGGGCAACGATCGGCTGCGCGACGATCACCGCACCGTCGGCCGTGCGCCAGAGCACGAGGCGTTCGTCGAGCAACAGCGTCGTCATCGGTTGTTCGCCGAGCGCCGAGCTCCACCCGACGGGATGCCAATAGCCGCCGCAGCGCGTCGATGCTCATGGTCCTCAGGCCGAGCTCTACCGTGACGCGCCTTCGCGTAACGCACGCCCGAAGCCCGCGTGCTCGCGGCTTGTGCCGACCGCGAGCTCGACGTCGCCGCTCGACGAGCGCGCGCACGAGCCCGAGATGCTGGCGGTACGCGCCTTCGGGATCGGAGACGTCGCCGGGACCGACGTTGACGGCCTCCTCGATGTAGGGCAGCAGTTGGCCGTTGAAGAACGCGGCCAGGCGGGGACTGAAGCCGATCGAGTAGATCGCCCGGTGGAGATCACGGTGCGTGTGGGCGAGCGTCCGCGTCGTCGGGCCGCGGTGCGGAGTTGGGCGACGAGGACGAACGCCTGGTCCCAGTCCTGCTCGACGCCCCGGGTTGCCGCCAGCCGCGCCGCCAGTCCGTCGATCTCGATGCGCAGCGAGCCCGATGTCGCCGAGGTCGTCGGGGCCGGTCGGCGTGGCGACGAGTCCGCCACCGACGCCGCGCTGCACGAAGCCGTCGCTCTCGAGCCGCCGCAGAGCTTCTCGCACCGGAGTGCGGCTGACCCGCAGCCGCCCGGCGAGCTCGACTTCGCGCAGCCGTTCGCCGGGCAGGATGGCATCGGAGAGCAGCTCCCGGCGGAGCTGCGCGTAGTCGACTCGTAGCCGAGCCGCTCGCTCGCCGGCAGCTCATCGGATGGTGCTCGCGGCGCCATGTATGCAGGACTCTCCGACCGGGATTGCGGCTCTGATCTGCTTCTTCTATCGCCCGCCAGGACGACATCCGTCTAGTATCGCGGCCAGTGTATACATCTTCCAGAGGGCCGATGAGCCGTGCACGACCTCGACGTGATCGTCATCGGAGCCGGAATCGGCGGCCTGACCTCGGCTGTCGCGCTGCAGCGGACGGGCCACCGGGTTCGGGTCATCGAACAGGCGCGTGAGCTCCGGCCGATGGGCGCCGGTATCTCGCTGTGGTCGAACGGAGTGAAGGTGCTCGACGCGCTCGGGCTCGGGCCGAGATCGCGGCGATCGGTGGCCGGATGGAACGGATCGGCCTACCGCGACGTGCAGCGGTGCCGGCCTCTGCGACTTCAGCCTCGCGCCCCTCGTCGAACGGGTCGGCGAGTACCCGTATCCGGTGCGGCGCTCCGATCTGCAGGCGCTCCTGCTGCGATGCAGTCGGCGCCGAGCGCGTCACGACCGGACTGGGTGTGTGGGACGATCGACGACTCGGGTGACTCACGTCGTCGTCACGCTCGAAAACGGCGACCAACTCAGTGGTGATCTCGCGTGGCGGCCGACGGAACGCACTCTCGCGTGCGCGCGCAGGTGCTGGGCCGCGACGTCCCACGCGTCTACGTCGGCTACCACAACTGGAATGGTCTGGTGCCCGACGACGCTCGCGCTCGGCGATCCGAGAACGTGGACGATGTATGTGGTCGGGGTCAACGGGTGTCGACGATGCCGGTGCGCGACGGGCAGTACTTCTTCTTCGATGTTCCCATCGCCGACCCGGCAGTGGTGCAGGGACGATCCACGCGACCAGCTGCGCGAGCATTTCGCGGGTTGGGACGAACGGTGCAGCGACTGATCGAGGGCGATATCGACCGGAGGGAGTTGCGCCATCTGGCGATCCATACGCACGAGCCCATCGACGCTTCGCCCGGGGCCGGGTCGTGCTCCTGGGCGATGCCGCGCACACGTCCGCGCCCGACCTCGGTCAAGGCGGGTGCATGGCGATGGAAGATGCACTGGTGCTGGCGAACTACCTCGAGACGACGAACGTCGAGCGTCGAGGACGCACTACAGCGCTATTCCGCGGAACGGGTGCCGCGGGCAGCCGACATCCTGCGCCGCGCCACCGACCGCGCCCGCGTGACCCACGGAGCCGACCCGGGCGCAGACCGAAGTCGTGGTACGAAGAGTTGGCCGGAGAAGATGGCGTGAGCATCATGAACGGGATCGCCAAGTCCATACTTTCCGGGCCCTGTCGATGAAGTTCGGCCCGCGGAAGTCCCGGCCCGCTGAAGTCCGGCCGATGAGGAACGGATGAGCCTCACCACCCACGTTCTCGACCTCACGAGCGGCCGCCCGGCCGCGGGCATGCAGTGGTGCTCTCCCGGCTCGACGCGTCGTCGGGCCCGAGCCCGATCGTGAGCCCGATCGTCAGCGTCGCGACCAACGCCGACGGGCGCACCGACGAACCGTTGCTGGCCGGCCCCGAGCTTGGTGCCGGGCAATACGAGTTGACCTACGACGGTCGGCGACTACTTCGCGACAACCACCGAAGCCCCGGCCGAGACCCGCTACCTCGACATCGTGCCCATCCGGTTCGGCGTAACGGCCGGAGTCGATCACCTCCACGTTGCGCTCTTGGTGACCCCCTGGTCGTACACGACCTACCGGGGTAGTTGACCGTCGGTGACATCAACGATGACCGCGATCGACGCCGTGAATCGACCTAGACCACGACGCGTTCGTCGCGCGCTTCGCGGGTGTGTACGAATCGACGCCCGCGCTCGCCGCGGCCGCGTGCGTCGGCGCGCCCGTTCGCCGATCGCACGGCGCTGGTCGACGCATTCCGCGCCGCGGCCGAGCAGCTCGACGAATCCGAGGTGCTTGCTTTGCTCTGCGCCCACCCGCAATTGGCGGCGGCCGCGCCGATGACCGACGAGTCGCAGAGTGAGCAACGGTCGGCGGGCCTGACCGATCTCGACCCGGCGACGCGGGCCCGGATCGTGGCGGGCAACGCTCGCTACCGCGAACGTTTCGGTTTCCCGTTCATCATCGCGGTGCGCGGACTCGGCCCCGCCGACGATACTCGCCGCGCTCGACCAACGCCTCGAGAACTCGCCGGCGACCGAGCGCGCCGCAGCCCTCGAACAAGTGCAACGCATCGCCACGCTCCGCATCGAGCAGCTGGTCGGCGCGTGAGCGCCGAGAGCACGCCGCCGACACCCTGCATCGATGGCGCGCGCTTGCTTGCGCGCCTCGACCAACTGCGCGCCATCGGCGCGGCCGACAACGGGGGAGTGACCCGCGAGGCCTACGGACCGCTCGACGTGGAAGCCCGGGCGCGGGTCGAGGAATGGATGATCGAAGCCGGGCTCGCCCCCACTGTCGACGCGGCCGCGAACTTGATCGGGCGCCGGCCGGGCACGGCGAGCGGCGGTACAGCCGTGGCGACCGGCAGCCACCTCGACACGGTGGTCGACGCGGGTGCCTTCGACGGCGCGTACGGAGTGGTCGCCGCGGTCGAGGTGGCGGCGGCGCTGCGCCGGTCCGGATCCGAGCTCCGGCACGACCTGATCGTCGCCGCCTTCGCCAACGAAGAAGGCGCCCGCGGCAGCCTCGGCATGGTTGGCAGCCGGGCGCTCGTCGGTGACGTCCCCGCCGCGGAGTTGGCGCGACCCGACGACGACGGCGTGACGCTCGCGCAGCGACTGCGCGACGCGGGCGGCGATCCCGACCATGTCGCCGACGCGGCCTGGGCGACGGGCGCGGTCGCGGCGTTCGTCGAACTTCATATCGAGCAAGGACCGGTTCTCGACACCGCCGACCGTCAGCTCGGGGTGGTGACCGCGATCACCGGCCGCCAGGAGTGGATGTCGACATCGTCGGCGCGGCGAATCATGCCGGGACCACGCCGATGAACTTGCGCCAGGACGCGCTCGACCACCGGCGCCGAGGTCGTGCTCGCCGTCGAGGAGCTCGGCAGACGACGGGTCGTGCGGGTCGCGACCTGCGGGCACCTACGTGTGCCGGACCCAACGTCCGCAACGTTGTTCCCGGGCGGGTGATCGTGAGCGCCGAGCTGCGCGACGAAGACGCCGAGACGTTGCTGAGCGCCAAGCCCGTGTTCGAACGGGCGATGCACGCCATCGCGGCGCGCCGTGGGCTGACGATCGCCGTGACCTGGGGCCAGTACGTTCCGCCGGTGTCGGCCGATGCCGTGATCGTCGAGGTGATCCGCGGGGCGGCCGAACGTTCCGGGCGCCCGTGGAGCGAGTTGACCAGCGGCGCCGGGCACGATGCCCAGATCGTGGGCCGCGCCTTCCCGATCGGCATGATCTTCGTGCCGAGCATCGGCGGCATCAGCCACTCGCCCGCACGAGAGCACCGACCCGGATCATCTCGTCGCCGGCGCGCAAGCTGCTGCTCGACACGATGGTCGCGCTCGATCAGCGCCTGGCGCCGACGCCGGTCGGCCCCGCGACATGAGCGCGCCTACCCCGCCGCGCTGGGGCGACGCGTCCGCCGCGCCCGACTATCCGCGCGACATGGTCGGCTACGGACCGGAACCACCGAATCCCGCAGCTGGCCCAACGGTGCTCGGATCGCGGTTTCGTTCGTGCTCAACATCGAAGAGGGCGGTGAGAACAACGTGCTTGCACGGCGACCCGGCCTCGGAGACGTTCCTTTCCGAGATCGTCGAACGCGCAGCCGTTCGCCGATCGCCACCTCAGCATGGAATCGCTGTACGAGTACGGCAGCCGGGCCGGCGTGTGGCGAGTGCTCCGGCTCTTCGCCGACCGCGGGCTTCCGCTGACCGTCTTCGGCGTCGCCCGGGCCTTGCAGGCGAATCCCGCGAGCTCGCGCCGGCGCTGGTCGAGGCCGGCCACGAGATCGCCGGGCACGGATTGCGCTGGATCAGCTATCAGGATGTCGACATCGAGACGGAGCGCGCCCACCTGGCCGAAGCCGTGCGCATCATCACGGACCTCATGTGGCGCGCCGCCGCTCGGTTGGTACACGGGCCGCGACTCACCCACCACGCGCCGGCTCGTCGTCGAACACGGCGGCTTCCTCTACGACTCCGATTCCTACGCCGATGATCTGCCGTCGTGGGTGACGGTCGAGGGTCAGTCGCATCTCGTCGTGCCGTACACGCTCGACACGAACGACATGCGCTTCGCGACCGCGCAGGGATTCAACTCCGGCGAGCAGTTCTTCGCGTACTGCCGCGATGCGTTCGACGTGCTGTACGTGGAGGGCGAAACCCAGCCCAAGATGCTGTCGATCGGTCTGCACGCGCGGATCATCGGCCGACCGGGCCGGTTCGCCGCACTCGAGCACCTCGTCGACCACATCGGTGCGCACGACGACGTGTGGATATGTCGCCGCGTCGACATCGCTCGGCACTGGGCGAACACCTTCCCCGCCGGACGGGTGTGACATGGTCGACCACGACGATCTGCTCGAGCCGTTCGATCCGCCCGCTCGCCTGCTCATGGGGCCCGGCCCGATCAACGCCGACCCGCGCGTCCTGCGGGCGTTGTCGGCCCCGCTGATCGGTCAGTTCGACCCGGTGATGACCGGCGCGATGAACCGCGTGATGGCTCTGTACCGCGATGTGTTTCGCACCGCGAACGACGCGACCCTTCTCGTCGACGGGACGGCCCGCGCCGGCATCGAAGCGGTGCTCGTCTCGCTCATCGAACCGGGCGATCGAGTGCTGGTACCCGTCTTCGGTCGATTCGGTTTGCTGCTCGTCGAGATCGCCGAACGCTGCGGTGCCGAAGTGCACCGCATCGACGTTCCCTGGGGCGAGGTCTTTCCGATCGAACAGATCACCGACGCAGTCGCGCGCGTCACGCCCAAGCTCGTCGCGCTCGTGCAGGGCGACACCTCCACGACGATGATTCAGCCGCTCGAGGGACTCGGTCCGGTCTGTCACGAGCACGGTGCGCTGTTGTATGTCGACGTGACCGCGTCGCTCGGCGGCAATCGGTTCGAGATGGACGCGTGGGGCTCGATGCCGCGACGCGCGGGCCTGCAGAAGTGCCTCGCCGGACCGTCGGGCAGCGCGCCAGTGAGTCTCTCGGCGCACGCGGTCACCCGCATCGTCGCCCGCAAGCACATCGAGTCCGGCCTCCGCGGCGTCGACGACGCCCGCGAGATGAGCGTGTTGCACACCGTCATCCGCTCGAACTATTTCGATCTCGCGATGCTGCTCGACTACTGGGGCGAACGCCGACTCAATCACCACACCGAAGCGACGTCGATGTTGTACGCGGCCATGGAGTGCGCGCGCATCCTGTTGCTCGAAGGGGTTGATGCCGCAGTCGAACGCCACGCGGCAGCACGGGGCGGCGATGCTCGCGGGCGTCGAGGCGCTCGGGCTCGGGATCTTCGGCGACGTCGAGCACAAGATGAACAACGTCGTGGGGGTCGAGATCCCCGAAGGCGTCGACGGTGAGAGCGTGCGCGACGACCTCCTCCATGAATTCGACATCGAGATCGGCTCGTCGTTCGGACCGCTACAGGGCCGGATCTGGCGCATCGGCACGATGGGCTACAACGCCCGCACCGACGCGGTCCTCACCACGCTCGACGCGTTCGAACACGTGCTGCACAAGCACGGCGTGGCCGAAGGTCGCGGTGGCGCAGTCGATGCCGCGGTGGCGAGCTACGCCGCCGCGTTAGTTACTCGCCCCGCGCTCGGTCAGTAACCGTCCGGCGTGTCGTCGAGAATCACGGTCTTCGACTCGAGGAACGGGAGCAGTCCTTCTTTCCCACCCTCTCGTCCGATCCCCGATTGCTTGAAGCCGCCGAACGCGATCCCGAAGTCGGTCCGGAAACTGTTGTGCCCGACGGTTCCCGTACGGAGTTGGCGTGCGACGTCGCGGGCGCGGTTGACGTCGTTGGTGAAGACCGACGAGTTGAGGCCGTAGATCGTGTCGTTGGCGATCGCAATCGCGTGCTGCTCGTCGTCGGCGGGAATCACGCTCAGCACCGGTCCGAAGATCTCTTCCTGGGCGATGGTGGAAGCGTTGTTGACGTTGGCGAACACTGTCGGCTCCACGAACCAACCCCGTTCCAGATCCTTGGGCCGACCGCCGCCGGTCGCGAGTGTGGCGCCGTCGGCGATGCCCTTGGCGATGTATCCCTCGACTCGATCGCGTTGCCGGCTCATCGCGAGCGGGCCCATCTGCGTCTGCGCGTCGAAGGGGTCGCCGACGCGGACTTGGGAGAAGGTGCCCGCGAGCGCTTCGACGAGCTCGTCGTGCCGGTTGCGGGTGACGACGATGCGCGTGAGTGAGGAACAGACCTGGCCCGAGATGAGGCACTCTGCGCCGGCAATCGCGCCGGCCGCGGTGGCGAGATCGGCGTCGTCGAGAATCACGGCCGCCGATTTTCCGCCGAGCTCCAGCGTGCAGCGCGCGATGCGCTCACCGCACAACGACGCGATGCGGCGGCCCGCGGCGGTCGACCCTGTGAACGTGATCTTGTCGACGCGCGGATCACGCACGAGGAGCTCGGAGACCTCGCGGTCGGCAGTGAGCACGTTCAACACGCCCGGCGGAAGCCCGATCGCCTCCGCGACTTCCCCGACCACGTACCCCTCGCCCGGCGCTTCGGGCGACGACTTGAGGATGATGGTGCAGCCCGCGAGCAGCGCGGGCCCGATCTTGTGGGAGATGAGCCCGAGGGGGCCGTTCCACGGGATGATCGCGCCGACGACACCGACCGGTTCCCGTACGAGCAAGCCGAAGGTGCCGCCCAGCGTTGGCTGCGCCGGTTCTTCGAACGCGAACGTGTCGGCCAACGCCGCGTACGACTCGAACGTCGCCGCCGCGCCCATCCCGCCGTACATCGCGATCGAGTGCAACACCCCCGACTCGCGCGGCCAGATCTGACCGAGGTCTTCGGCGCGCGCCTGCAGGCCGGCGCCGAGCGCGCGGAGGTAGTCGGCGCGTTCCTTGTGGCTCATGCGTGGCCACGGGCCATTGTCGAACGCGTCGCGTGCGGCGGTGACGGCGCGCGACATGTCGGCTGCGTTCGCTTCCGCGACTTGGAAGAAGAGCTGCTCGGTGCCCGAGTCGATCACGTCGATCATCGCGTTCGACGAGGGTGCGACCCATTCGCCGCCTATGAAGAAGCGGTCCGCGTGGCGCAGGCCCGTCAGGCTGTTCGTCGAAGTCATCGCTCGTCTCCGATTCTGCGGTGGGAGTCGCCCGGTTGCACCGGCGACGAGGCGAGCGTAATCACCCTCAGGCGGCTGCGCACCCGCGCCCGCGCGGGTCGGGACGGGCCTACCGCGGCGACGGAAGCTGCTGCGCGAGCTGTGCGAACCGAGCACCCACGCGCGCTTGGACGGCGCGCAGTTGGGTGGTCGCGGCGCGGGCGTCGGCGCGGATCGCGTCGGCCCCGCCCGGCGCCTGGGCCGCATCTTCGGGGAAGGCGGTGACGAACCGTTCGACGGCCTCGTCGTCGACCTCGACGTGGAACTGCAGGCCCCAGGCCGCCGCGCCTAGGCGGAAGGCCTGGTTCGGGTACGACGCGGACGCGGCGAGGTGGACCGCGTCGGGCGGGAGGTCGAACGTCTCGCCGTGCCAATGCAGCACGGTGAGCGGGCTCTCGATGTCGGCCAGCAATGGATCGGTGGACGCGGCCGCGGTGAACGTGACTGGCCGCCAGCCGATCTCGGCTTCGGGACCGAGGTAGACGCGAGCGCCGGCGGCCGTCGCGAGGAGTTGCGCGCCGAGACACACGCCCAGGGTCGGGATCGATTCCGTGAGCGCGTGCCGCACGAGCGCGAGCTCGGCCACGCGAGTGGGGAAGTCGTCGTCACTGGTCGCCGACATCGGGCCGCCCATGACGATCAGCGCGGCGTAGTCGGCGAGGTCGCGCGGTATCGGTTGACCGAGATCGGTGCGGATCACCGCAACTTCGCATTGCGCGCGCTGCAGCTCGGTGCGCAGCGCGGCCGGGCCTTCGAGCTCGGCGTGTTGTACGACCAGGATCGGTTTCACCGGTTCACCCTACGGGCGCGAACGCGTCGTTCGTGAACCCGAACTGCACCGGCGTTCGCCGATGTATGTCAGCCGATGTACAGATGCTTGATCTCTTGGTACTCGCGGAAACCGTGCAGGCCCATCTCGCGCCCGACGCCGCTCTGCTTGTAGCCGCCGAACGGTGCGTACGCGCTCGGCGCGGCGGCGTTCACCCACACCGTCCCCGTGCGGATGCGTTGCGCGACGGCCGTGGCGCGGTTGGTCTCGCCGAACACCATCCCGCCGAGCCCGAAGATGGAATCGTTCGCGATGCGCACCGCGTCGTCGACGTCGTCGTACCCGATCACCGATGCAACCGGTCCGAAGATCTCGTCCTGGGCGGCGGGGTTGGAGTTGTCGGGCAGGTCGAGCACGGTGGGCTCGAAGAAGTGGCCCTTGGTGAGATGCGCGGGTCGTTTGCCGCCGCTCACGAGCGTCGCACCTTCCGCCACTGCCGCCGCGACGTAGTGCTCCGATTTGGCGACCTGGGCCTCGGTGATCAGCGGGCCCATGATGATCGACTGATCAATGGGATCGCCGATCGGGAGCTGGCCCGCGAACTCGGCCGCCCGCTCGAGAATCTCCGCCTTGCGGTCGTGCGGCACGAGGATCCGGGTTGTGAGCGCGCAACCTTGCCCCTGGTGCGACATGAACACGCCGAGACACATGTGCCACGCGTTGTCGGCCGCCTCCGGAAGATAGATCGCGGCCGACTTTCCACCGAGCTCGAGGTGCACCTTCTTCACCGTCGACGCGGCTTGCGCCATGATCTCGCGCCCGACCTGGGTCGAGCCCGTAAACGTGACCATGTCGACGGCGGGATGCGACGTGAGGAGCTTGCCCCCCTCGACCTGCTGATCGATGATCACGTTCAACACGCCGGGCGGGAGTCCGGCTGCGTCGGCCGCTTCGCCGAACAACATCGCCGACAACGGCGTGAGCGGGCTGGGTCGCAAGACGACCGAGCAGCCGGCCATCAGCGACGGCAACGTCTTCCACACGTTCAGATAGAACGGAAAGTTGTACGCCGAGATCGCGCCCACGACCCCGATCGGCTCGTACACGTTCATGCTCACCGCGACTTGGCCGGACGGGGTGAGACCCGTCGGCGGAAGTGGGTTGTACTCCTGCTGCGGGAGTTGCAGGTACAGCTCGGGAATGAGGTTCGCGTGTTCGAGCGCGGCACCGATCTGAATCGTCGTTGCGTTGTCGTACGGCGCGCCGGCTTCGGCGATCAACGTCGACACGAGCAGGTCGCGCCGATCGGTGAGATATTCGGCCATGCGCCGCACGACCGCGGCGCGCTCCGCGCCGGGCATGTTCGCCCAGATGCCGTCGTCGAACGTCCGCCGCGCGGCCCCGATCGCCTGCTCGATCTGATCGACCGACGCGGTCTCGACCTCGGCAATGATCTCTTCCGTCGCGGGGTTCTCGACCGCGAGCGTGGGACCGTCTCCGGAGACGTACTTGCCGTCGATAAACGACTGCCGGCCCTCGACCAATGCGACCATTGCTGCCTCCGGATGGTTGTCGGTTCGTCGACCGTACCTGACATCGGTGTCAGGTATCCACCACCGCGCCGCGTGGAAATGCGCGGGTGGTGCCGCACCCCGGTCGGTACCTTCGGGGCCGGCGAGGGGAGTGCAATGACGGAGCCCGCGGGCGACTTCGACTACGAGACGCACGGAACGGGGTATGCCGTGCGGCGGCGGACCGATCCCGCGATCGCCGCGTTCGTGCATGCCGGGTTGGGGACGGCGCGCACAGTTCTCAACGTCGGTGCCGGCGCGGGGTCGTACGAACCGGAAGATCGCTATGTGGTCGCGGTCGAGCCGTCGGCGGCAATGCGGGCCCAACGTGGTCGGCATCTCGCCCCCGCGATCGACGCCCGCGCCGAGGAACTTCCCTTTGACGACGACGCCTTCGATGCAGCCATGGCCACCGTGACCGTCCATCAGTGGTCGGACTCGATGCGGGGGCTGCGCGAGATGCGGCGCGTGACACGCGGACCAGTCGTCGTGTTGACCTTCGACGGCACCGCGTTGGATCGGTTCTGGCTCGCGGAGTACGCGCCCGAGCTGATGGTCGCGGAGCGCCGGCGTTATCCGTTGATCGAATCGATCTGCGATGCCCTTGCGAGCCCGGACGCGCAGATCATCGAGATGCCGATACCGCTCGACTGTGTCGACGGCTTCACCGAGGCGTACTACGGCCGCCCCGAAGCGTTCTTGGAGACGGCCGTCCGCCGCTCGCAGTCGGCGTGGGGCTTCGTCGAGCCCGACGCCGAGGAACGCGCGGTGCGCCGACTGCGCGACGACCTGGCGTCGGGCGCGTGGGACGCGCGTTACGGCGCGCTGCGCACGCAGCCCAACTTCGTCGGATCGCTACGACTCGTGGTCGCGCCCGGCGCGACCACGAACCCCTGAACGCTACGAGCTCTACTCGGAGCCCTTCGTCGCATTTCCGGGCGTGTACGACTGCGCGCCGGTGCCCGCGAGCCGCCCGCCGTCGACGATCAGGTACTCGTCGCGGATCGGCCGCCCCTCGAAGAAGCATTCCAGGATCTCGCGGGTTCCGGCCGCGTAGCGCGCTTGCGCCGAAAGCGACGAGCCCGAGATGTGCGGTGTCATGCCGTGGTGCGGCATCGTGCGCCACGGGTGATCGGCCGGTGCGGGCTGCGGGAACCACACGTCGCCTGCGTAACCGGCGAGTTGTCCGCTCTCCAACGCCGCAACGACCGCGTCGCGATCGCAGATCTTTCCGCGGGCGGTGTTGATCAGGTACGCGCCGCGCTTCATCTTCCCGATGAGACGTGCGCCGAACAGGCCCTCGGTCTCCGGGTGCAGTGGCGCGTTGATCGTCACCACGTCGCACACCTCCACGAGCGAATCGACCGTCGGGTGGTAGACGAGGCCGAGCTCGCGCTCGATGCTCTCGTCGAGCCGGTGCTTGTCGGTGTAGTGCAGGTGCACATCGAACGGGTGCAGCCGCCGCAGCACCGCCAGGCCGATGCGGCCCGCGGCGACCGTGCCGACCGTCATGCCTTCGAGGTCGTACGAACGCTCGACGCAATCGGCGATGTTCCACCCGTCCTTCACCACCCATTGGTACGACGGGATGTAGTTGCGCACGAGGCCGAGAATCATCATCACCACGTGTTCCGACACGCTGATGCTGTTGGAGTACGTGACCTCGGCGACGGTGATGCCACCGTCGATGGCCGCTTGCAGATCGACGTGATCCGATCCGATGCCGGCGGTGATCGCGAGCTTGAGATTCGGCGCGGCCGCGATCCGCTCCTGGGTCAGGTACGCGGGCCAGAACGGTTGCGAGATCACGACGTCGGCATCGGCGAGCTCGCGTTGGAAGACGGAGTCGGGCCCTTCCTTGTCGGAGGTGACGACGTAGGTGTGACCGAGCCCCTCGAGGTACGGGCGCAGGCCGAGCTCGCCGGACACACTTCCGAGGAGCTGGCCGGGCGTGAAGTCGATTGCTTTCGGAGAGGGAACGGTCTGGCCGCCGGGATAGCTGTCGATCCGGGGCAGGTCGTCGCGCGCGTAGGTCGTGGGGTACCCGTCGACCGGGTCGTCGTACAGGACGCAGACAACTTTCGCCATGATTCGCTCCTCTCGCGGGCGGCCACTCCGGCGCGTCGTTACATTGAGACTAACGAGAGGGGATGCATGTGGAAGGCGAAACGCTTGTCGACGAGGTTGGCGACGGCATCTACCGGTTCTCCACCTATCTCTACGACTTCATCACGTTCAACCAGTACCTCGTGCTCGCCGACGAGCCGTTGTTGTTCCACTGCGGGCTGCGCTCGATCTTCGAGCAAGTGTCCGACGCGGTCGAGCGGATCGTTCCGGTGTCGAGCCTGCGCTGGATCACGTTCGGTCATGTCGAGTCGGACGAATCGGGTTCGATGAACAGCTGGTTGGCTGCCGCGCCGAACGCGGAGGTCGCGCACGGCACGATCGGATGCATCGTGCAACTGAACGACCTTGCCGATCGACCGCCGCGCGCGCTGGCCCACGGCGAGACGATGGATCTCGGCGGGCGCGTCGTGCGTCATCTCGACACGCCCCACGTTCCGCACGCGTGGGAAGCGCGCGTGTTGTACGAGGAGACGACCGGGACGCTGTTCGGCGGCGATCTCTTCACCCAAGGCGGGCCCGCGCCCGCGCTCAGCGACGCCGACCTCATCCAGCCCGCGATCGACTACGAGAACCGGTTGCCGTACTCGTCGCTCGGACCGACGACCGTCGCCACGATTCGCGATCTCGCCGAGCTCGCGCCCCGCAACATCGCGTTGATGCACGGCCCGATGTACACGGGCGATGGCCGCCAAGCCCTCCTCGATCTCGCGGACTTCTACGAGGATCGCATCCGCACCGCCCAAACCCCCGAACCGGCGTGAGCGCGGCGTCATATCGACACCCCGCTCACGCCAGTGCGAAGGTTGGGGTGACGCGGGCGGGATTCATCGGGCTGGGGAGTCAGGGCGCGGGCATGGCGCAGCGGCTCGTCGAGCTCGGTGTGCCGACGACGCTGTGGGCGCGGCGCGCGGAATCGCTCGAGCCGTTCTCGGGCGCCGCTTCGTTCGCGGCCGATCCGGTCGAGCTCGGGCGCGCGAGCGACGTTGTGGGGATCTGCGTCACCGATGGTGCCGCCGTCCGCGAGGTCACACTCGGCCCGCGCGGTGTGATCGCCGGTATGGCGCCGGGCAGTGTGCTCGCGTTGCACTCGACGATGGGCGCCGACGAGTGCATCGAGATCGCATCCGCCGCCCGCGCGCGGCGTCGACGTGATCGACGCGCCGGTGAGCGGCGGAGGCGCGGTCGCGGCCGCGGGAAAGCTCACCGTCTACGTCGGCGGAACCGACGCCGCGGTGGCGCACGCCCGCCCGGTCCTGGAGACGTACGGCGATCCGGTGCTGCACATGGGTGCGCTCGGCGCGGGTCTGCGCACGAAGCTGCTCAACAACGCGCTGAACGCCGCCCACTTCGCGCTCGCCCATGATGCAATGGCGATCGGCGCGGGGATCGGTCTCGACGCGACGAATCTCGGTGAGGCATTGCGGAACGGAAGCGGTCGCAGTTTCTCGCTCGAGGTGTTCGTCGGCCTCGGCTCGTTCGCCGCCATCGCCGATCATGTCGGCCCGATCATGGCGAAGGACATCAGCCTGTTCGCACGGGAGACCGAAGGCGCGGCCGACCGCGCGGTGCTGCTCGATTCGGCCGACCGGTTTCTCCAGCTCATCGGGCATCCGCGCGGGCTCGACCAGGGATGCGAGCCATGAGCCGAAACGACAACCCGACGCGGCGGAGCGTCGACACGAGGACGCGCTCGCTCAACGAGTCGGTGTCGGGCGATCCTGCGACCTTCTGGGACGGGGAGTGGAACGACGCGTTGGCCCGCAACGGTGCGCGCGCCGCCGCCGACGCACAGCGCCTCGGTCTGCCGCCGATCGCGATCGAGGTCGACGGCGATATACGGACCCTGCAGATCGGCGCGACGACGCTCGAGATAACGCGCGACCGCGACGACGCCGCGCCGAACGTGGAACTCGACCGCGATGCCTTCGCTGACTTCGTGTGCGAACGCCGGACCGCGCTCGGCCTCGCGGTCGGCGGACGCGCCACCGGCAGTCCCGAATCGATCGACGCGTTCTGCCGATGGGATCCGGTGCTCCGCTCGGCGCTGGACGGTCGAGGCGTGTACCGGCCCGGCGATGTGACGCTGCGCAGTGTCGACGGCGCGCCGCTCGACCTCGACCAACGGTTCCGCCTCGGTGATCCGCCCGCGGCCGCGGCACACTTCCTCGCGGAGGCCGGTTTCCTACTGCTGCAGGGCGTGTTCACCGCCGCGGAGATGGACGCGGTCGACGCCGAACTCGCCGCCGCGATCGACGCGGCGCGGCCCGACGACGGCGCGTCGTGGTGGGCAACGACGCGCGCGGGCGAGCGTTACCCGTGCCGCATCCTCGACTTTGCTCGCCAGTCGCCCGCGCTGCGCGGCCTGCTCGCCGATTCCCGATTCCTCGCGGTCGGCGAGCTCCTGGGCGACGGCCATCGGCCCGGCGATCCGTTCGGCGAACACTTCGCCGAAGTCACGGCCGAAGGGCTCGTGAAGCGCCTCGATTCGGTCGAAGGGCTCGCATGCCTGCCCTGGCACAAGGACTGCGAACGCGGTGGGCACTCGATGTTCTGTTCGGGCCTCACCGTCGGGGTCTGCCTGACTCCGGTCGACGAAGCGCACGGCGGGCTCGACGTGGTCGCCGGTTCGCACCGGGCGAACATCGCGCGTGCGCAGGTCGACCGGGAGCTCGACCTGCCGCGGGTCACGCTGCGCGCCGACCGCGGCGACCTCACCGTGCACATGTCGTGTGCGCTGCACCGGTCGACGCATCCGACGGTAAACGAACGCCGGGTCGCCTACACCGGCTTCGCGCTGCCACCGCGGCCCGGCGACGCGCATGCCGACGACGCGCAGCCGCGCCTGCGGCGGGAGCGCGCCGCCATCGGCGACCCGAGCACGCGGGCGCGCCTCGGCGCGGAGCAGCAGTAACCCACTCATTCGAGCGACGAAGGAGACGGCAGTGGCCGACGATCAGAACGAAGACGCGCGGCGCGCGCTCGCCGAGGAACGCACCGCGACCGGCCGGCGTCGCTACCGCGAGGTCATGGTGTCGGACGCGCCGCCGCCGGCAACCGCGTACCTCGCGCAGGGCGTCGTCGACTCGGTGTTCGGCGAGTTGTGGGATCGCCCGGGACTGTCCCGGCGGGACCGGCGCTTCATCACGCTCGCGTGTGTCGCGGCCGCCGCGGTCGAGGAGCCGGTGCAGCAACACGTGTATGCCGCGCTCGCCAGCGGCGACATCTCACGTGAGGAGTTCCAGGAAGTCGTGCTGCACTTCGCGTACTACGCGGGTTGGCCGCGGGCGTCCGCGCTCGAGATGGCCTACTACCGCGCCATCGCCCGGATCGATGCCGAGGCCGCCGCAGCCGCGGGCTGACGCGACCGAGGCGACCGAGTTCAGGCCGTCAGCTCGGCATCCAACAACGCGCGTTCGAGCTGCGGCTCGTGGTCGGTGGCCTCGTCGCTCTGGCGGCTGCCCCGCGGGCCGACCTGCGGGATCCGGAACGAAAGCGCGAACGCGAAGTACACGACCACCGAAGAGAAGATCAGCGGTGCGTGGGCGGCGGAAACCACGGCGCGGGCGCTGCTCTGCGTCGTGAGCATCGAGCTGATCACCGCGATCCCGAGCGACGATCCGATCATGCGCACGGTGGTGTTGGCACCGCTCGCGGCACCCGCGCGCTCGGGGGGAACGTCGGAGAGGATCACGTTGTTCAGCTGCGACCCGGCGAAGCCGATCCCGACGCCGACGAGCACGAAGCCCGGGAGCAGCCCGAGGAACGAGAGATCGGGAGTCATGCCGGCGGCGCACGCGGCGAGGCCGGTCGCGACGATGCACAATCCGGCCCGCACGACGTTCGTCGTCCCGATCTGTCGGGTGAGGAGGTTGCCGAGTTGCGAACCGATGACGATCGCCACGCCCGACGGCACGAGCCACAGGCCGGTGGAGATAGCCGACAGGTGGCGACCGTCTTGGAGTGCGACCGACATCACCAACAGGAAAGCGACTTGTCCCATCGCCATCAGCAGCAGGGTGATGGTGCCGAAACGGAAGCCCGGCCGCTGCAAGTTGGAGAAGGCGAAGAGCGGACCGCGATCGGTGCGTTCCTTATACCGCTGCACCCGGTAGAAGCGCGTACAGGAGCGCGGCCGCCAATACGAACGCAACCGGAACGATCGACACCGGCATCGAGGTGGACCAGATCTTCGCGTTGAAGATGTCGAGCGTCTTCTGGGGCGCGAACCATCCGTAGGTCTGGCCTTCGCTGATGGCGAAGACGAGCATGAACATGCCCGACGCGATCAGCAGCGCGCCGGGAAGGTCGATGCGTTCGCGGTTGACGCCGCGCGGTGTGCGCCGCACGAAAAGCAGCGCGCCGAGGATGGCGATGGGCGCGACGATGACGTTGATGCGAAAGGCCCAACGCCACGAGTAGTTGGTCGTGAGGAAGCCGCCGAGCAGCGGTCCGAACGCGACCGCGGCGCCGAGCACCGCGCCCCAGGCCGAGAATGCGGTCGCGCGCTCGCGTCCGACGAACGTTCCCGACATGATGCTCATCGTGGCCGGGAGCATCAACGACGCACCCGCACCTTCGATGATCGCTTCACCGATCACCAGCGACGGCACGCCGGTCGAGAGTGAGGCGATGAGCGACCCGATGCCGAACAGCGCGGCGCCGATGACGAACATGCGCCGCGACCCGTAGATGTCGCCGAGCCGGCCGCCGATGATGAGCAGCGCGGCGAACGTGAGGCTGTAGCCCGTGATGACCCACTGCAGGCTCGGGAGAGTGGTGTTGAACTCCCGCAGGATCGTGGGGATGGCGACGTTCAAGATGGTGCTGTCGAGGCCGACGATCAGCACCGCGATCAGCATGATGGCGAGGGTGATCCACCGGCGGGGGTCCGCCCCGGTCGCGTCGATCCCGGCGGGCGTACCGGCTACGGGATCGTGCATTTCGACCGACCTCTCTTGTTCGCTAAACGGAATCCCCTTCCGGTACTATACGGAATATGATTCCGGTTAGCAAATTTCGCCGGTCGGAGGTGCGGTAATGACGACGAGTCCGCCCGTCGCCGAGAGCGACTCCGGCGACCGCCCGATGCGGGCCGACGCCCGGCGCAACCGCCAGCGGGTCTTCGATGCCGCCCGCGAGCTGTTCGCCGAGCCCGGCAGCGATCCGTCGATGGAGCACATCGCCCGGGTCGCGGGCGTCGGGGTCGGGACGATGTACCGGAACTGGCCGAGCCGAGCCGCACTGGTGGAGGCGATCTACCGCGACGATCTCGCCGAGCTCCGGACCCTGGCCGAGCGCCATCACGCCGAGCAACCGCCGTGGGACGCGCTCGCGCTCTGGCTGCGCGACTACCTCACGCACGTGGAGACCAAGCGCGGAATGCTGGCCGAGCTCGGTCCCGCGTTCGACGCGCGGCCTGAGCTGCTGACCGACTCGCGCCGCCGCGTGCTCGAGGCGGCGGCGATCGTGCTCGATCCGGCGCGCGTCGCCGGACTCGTGCGCGCCGACCTCACCGAGGCTGACATCGTGCAACTCGTGCGGGGAATGGTCTTGCCGGGGGTTACGCCGCCCGAGCGCTACCCGTTCCTTTTGGGGATCGTGCTCGCCGGCATTCGCGCGAGCAGCGCCTCCGGCGCCTAGAGCTCGTAGTTCCCGTAGCGGATCGGAGTCGCGAAGCGCGCGACGTCGGGATGGAGTTGCGAGGCCGCGCCGCGCGCGCGGTTCCCGATGCCGGCGATGGTCTCGCCGATCGTGTGCGCGTGATTGGGACTGTCGAGGTGACGGATCTCGGGACCGAACTCGACGAGGCTCGGCGCATTCCGATCGCCGTAGTCGCCGAAGATCGGATAGATCGCGGCCCCGGCGCGCGCCGCGAGGTACAGGTCTTCGCGCGTACCGGCCGCGAACGGCTCCATCACGACGAAGCCGTTCGCGTCCTTCGCATCGCGCGAGCCGCTCCCCGCCTCGATGACGATGTTTCCGTGATTGGAGTCCATGAGGTTCATGAACTCCGCGCGCGTCCGCGCGTTCTGCCGCTTGCGAAACGCTTTGACCCGCCGGTTGAGATCTTCGTTGGTGATGTCGCCTTCGTTGACGGCTTCGCCGCCGCTCACCGGGAAGGTCTTCAACACGTTCGCGGCCTTGCGCAGGATGTCGTCGATGACGTTCAGGCCCATGACCTCGAGGTAGCCCAGGAGCCGACCGATCATCAGCGTCGTGCGCGTATCGAGGCGGTCGTAGCCGATCCGGTGCGCGGCCCGGGTGAGGTATCCGAGGTTGAAGCCGACGTCCTGGAACTCCAGGTGCGAACCGACGAAGACGAACGACTGACCTTGCGCGAGTCGTTCGAACAACTTCTCCCGCGCGGTGAACTCCACGAACGCCTCGATGTTCGCGGCGGCAAAGTCGCCGTGCAGGATCTCGAGCAGGCCGAGCGCGCCCTCGGTGTCGGCGGCCGACATCGGCGACGAGCGCAGGAAGACCTGATCATGGTTGATCGCGTCCATGCGCGGCGTGGCCGCGATCGCTTCGGGCGAGATGGGATTGAAGATGCTCTCGAACTCGACGCCGCCGACGCGCTTCGCCGACTCGTACAGCACCTGATCGAGCTGGCGGTGCACGCCGAACATCTCGTGCAGCTGCCCGGCCGCCGCGTGCAACAAGCCGCCGTCACCACGGGCCGGCTCGGGAAACGGGTTCTCTTCTTCGACCGTCATGCCTGGCCTGATCCTAGACACGCAGGGCGCGCCTACCGCTTCGGTCGAACCTCAGTAATGTTCCCGCCATCCCGCGGCGTGGCCGCGGGCGTGAGGGGGAACTCATCGTGCGAGCCCGGCGTCTTCTTGTCGTCGCGGTGCTGTTGGCCATGGCCGCGGCCGCGTGCAGCAATTCCAAGTCGCAGACCCAGACGTCGGTGACGACGCAGCCCGCCGGCAATACGCCGGTGACGACGGCGAGCGCCGCCGATCTCGCCAAGAACATCGCGCGCCCGGGGTGACCGGAGTGACCGCGTCGACGATTCGGGTCGCGGTGATCACCGCGAAGACGAACCCGATCGGCGGGAAGTATCACGAGTTCATAGACGGCATCAAGGCGTACTTCAAGACGATCAACGACAAGGGCGGAATCTACGGTCGTCGACTCGTGATCGCGTCGGATCGCGACGACGTGGTCGGCACGCTGAACGTGCAGCAGACCACTGCCGCGTTGCACGACGACAATGCGTTCGCGGTGTTCGAGGCGACGCAGCAGCTGACCGGCGCGGATCTGCTGGCGAAGGCCCACATGCCGACGTTCATCTGGAACATCGATCCCGAGATGGCGAGCACGCCGACATCCGATCACAGCAACATTTTCGGGACGAACGCGGCCATCTGTTTCAACTGTCTGGGTCCGCTCGACGCGTGGATCGCGGAGAAGAACGGATTCACCAAGGTCGGCATCCTCGGCTATGGCGTGTCGGCCGAGTCGAAGCTCTGCGCGGAGGGCACGCGCGACGCGTACAAGCAGTACACGAACGGCAAGGTGCAGGTGGTGTTCTTCGACGACTCGATCCCGTTCGCGGGCGACGTCACTGCCGACGTGCAGAACATGAAGGACAAGGGTGTGCAGTTCGTGAACACCTGCATGGATACGAATCAGGTCGTGAAGCTGCAGCAGGAGATGAAGAAGCAGGGCATGAACGCGGTGCAGAACCTCCCGAACGCGTACGACCACGACTTCGCCCGGCAGAACGCGGCCCTGATGGAAGGCAACTTCATCGAGCCGTTGTACACGCCGTGGGAGACGACGCCGCAGTCGCCGGCGACGCAGGCGTACCTGGCGAACATCAAGGCGATCACGAACGACCCGGTCGAGTTGACCGAGTTCGGTTGGATCGACGCGATGCAGTTCGTCGACGGGTTGAAGGGCGCGGGTCCGGAGTTCACCCAACAGAAGGTCATCGATTACCTCAACGCGCAGAAGGCATACACGGCCCAAGGCCTTATCCCGCCGGTCGACTGGTCGACGGGGCACATCGATCCGATGAAGCACCCCGCGGTCCGGCTGAAGGAAACGTGCATGGTCGTGATGCAGGTCAAGGGCGGCAAGTTCGTGCCGTACGAGACGCCCACCGACAAGCCGTACACATGCCTCGACACGTCGAAGGGCGGCGACCAAACACCGGTGTACAAGTCGTTCGCGCCGGGTGGAGTCGGCTGACGCCCGCGTGGTGCACGCGCCGCTAGAGCTGCCGGAGGAGGTCGACGGGCTCGACGCAGGATGGTTCTCGTGCGCGCTCGACCGCGACGTGACCGACGCGATCGTGATCGATCGGAGCTCCGGAACCACCGGTCGGGCGCGTCTGGAACTGCGGGGCGCCGAGGACGTGCCCGCGCACGTGTTCGTGAAGCTCGCACCGTTCAACCAGCAGCAGCGGGCGCTCGTCGACCAGACCGGCATGGGTGTCGCGGAAGCACGCTTCTATCGCGACATCGCCGCGAGGTCCCGGTACGCGTCCCCGGCGTGTGGTTCGCAGAGACCGACGGCCGGCGTTACGTGATGGTGCTCGAGGATCTGTTGGCGAGTGGATGCCGGTTCCCGAGCCCGGACGACGCCGACATCGAGAGCCGGGCGCCGCGACATCGTCGAACAGCTCGCCCTACTCCACGCGCCGTATTGGAATTCCCCGCGCTTCGCGCCGGGCGCCGATCTCGAATGGCTCGCCGAACGCGGCGCCGCGGTGGGGGCGGCGGCCGGAAATTCATCAAGCGAGCCGTCGACACACTCGGCGATCAGCTCGACGACTCGTTTCACCGCCTCGCCGACATCTATCTGGCGCGCGCGCCCGACATCGTGCAGCTCTGGCAGGAGGGCGTCGGCACGCTCGTGCACGGCGATTCCCATATGGGCAACCTCTTCGTCGATCCCCGTTCGAGTGGTGGCGACCGCACCGGCTTTCTTGACTGGGCCGTGCTCTGCGGCGCGCCGGGCATGCGCGATGTCGCGTACACGCTCTGCAATTCCGTGCCCGACGACGTGCGCGCGTCGATTGAGCGGTCGCTGGTCGATCGCTATTGCGAGCTCCTCGCGACCCACGGCGTCGACCTCGACCGGGGTACGGCATGGGATCAGTACCGCCTGCACGCCGTTTACTCCTGGGTCGCGGCGACGTCGACGGCCGGCATGGGCTCGCAGTGGCAACCGATCAGCATCGGCTTGAGCGCGACCCGGCGCGCCACCGCCGCCTGCGCGCACATCGACAGCGTCGGGCTGCTCGAATCGCGACTCGGCTGAAACGCGGCCGAGTCGCGATTCCGGGCGCTCAGTCGGAGAAGGGTGCGGCGAGGATGGCGTCGGCGGCGGCCACGTCTTTGTGGAACCGCTTGTGCACGAAGAGGCGCGGGCCCAACGTCTCGCACTTGTACCAGGCGCCCTTGGCCGGCCCGATGCGAGTGGCGCGCGGGAACTCGCCGACGACGGTACCGACCGGCGTCGTGCTCATGCGTCCCGACTTGCACACCAGGATGCGCCGATCCGTGACGACCACGACTCGATACGCGTTCTTGAAGATCACGACCCAGTACGAAGCGAGTGCCCAGTAGGGGTTGGCCGTCTGCGCAGTGAAGACCTGTTGCACGGTTTCGCCCGGCTGGAGAAGGCGCGCCGCGTTCGATTGCAGCTTGTCGCGAATTGCCATTTCGGAGAACTCCGCTCTATCCGACCTCGACAACGTTCGTTGCCCGTCCTCCTGTACGTCGCGTTCCGGCGGTCGGTTCTCGGCACTAGGCGAAGCGTGGCGTTCGGGGCAGACTCGGGGCATGACCCGCGTACTCGCCGCGCAGGCGAATTGGGCCGAGGCGGTCACCGCGATCGCGACGGCCATCGGTGCAATCGGATTGCTCGGGACGATCGTCGCCGCGATCTTCGCCGCGCAACAGGTGCGGGAGGCGCGCCACAGTCGCCAAGCAGTCACCGCGGCCGACTTCCTGCGCCGATGGGACGAGCACGATCTCGTTGAGACGAGGCGGCTGATCGGTCAGTACGCATCACCCGTGGCGCTGCGAGATGCCTTTCTCGGCTTCATCGCGGCGAAATCGGCGAACGCCTACATCCTGTATCGCGAGCTCGACTACTTCGAGCAGCTGGCGGCCCTCGAACGGGTCGGGGCCTTCAACTTCGAACTGATCGAGCTGCTGCAGGGCCAGCGGCTGGTCGATCGCTGGGAGATGTGGAAGCCGTCGATCGACGCATTGGGCGGCGACGACGTCTATCCGCTCTTCGCGGCCCTGGTCGTACGGATGCGGACCGCCCTCGCGCCGCGGCACAATGAAGGTGATGCTCGAGGTCGTGCTCGTTGAGCCACAGATCGCCACGAATACCGGCAACATCATTCGGTTGTGCGCGAACGTCGGCGCTCGGCTGCATCTCATCCGGCCGCTCGGGTTCTCGCTCGACGAGGCCGCGGTGCGGCGAGGTGGTCTCGACTATCACGAGCTCACCGATACCCAGGTCTGGGACACCTTGGCCGATTGCCGGATTGCGCTCGGCGACGGCCGGCGCTGGTTCGCCACAACCAAGCACGTCCCGCACCGGCGCTACGACGAAGTCGACTACCGCGTCGGCGACGTCGTCGTGTTCGGTTGCGAATCCGAAGGGCTCGGCGAGGTGGTGCTCGCGGAGTTCACCGACGACGAGCGCCTCGCCATACCCATGCGGCCGATGAACCGGAGCCTGAATCTCGCGAACGCCGTCAGCGTCGTCGCCTACGAAGCCTGGCGCCAGCACGAGTTCGCGGGCGCGGCGACGGGGACCTTCGAGGAGTCGTTGCGTGTCGCTCGGGGACGTTGACGTGAACGGCGACGGGGCGCGCCGCGGGGTGAGCCGCATCGTCGGCACGTTCGTCAACCCGTTCGTCGAGGCCGTCGACGTCGACGCGGTATTGGAGCGCGTCGATCTCGACGACGCGCTCGAACGCGTCGACGTCGAGCGGCTGATCGAGCGCATCGACGCAAACGGGCTCCTGGCCCGCGTCGATATCGACGAGCTCATCGCGCGCGTCGACATCAACGGCGTTCTCGATCGCGTCGACGTCGATCGGCTGCTTGATCGGATCGACGTCAATGCGTTGCTGGACCGGTTGGATGTCGACCGGCTCATGGGCCGCGCCGATATCGCGAACTTGGTCGCTCGGGCCAAGATCGGCAACGTCGTCACCGACAGCGCGTCGACCGCGGCGACCTCCGTGCTCGACTTCGGCCGCGGCCGGCTCGCGGGCTTCGACGCGATCACGACGAGCATCGTGCGGCGTATGTTCGGCCGGCATCCAGCGAAGCCGAGTTACGACGAAGGAGTGATCGCAGCCAAGCCGGCCGGCCCGTTCACCCGTCTCATCTCGTATGTGCTCGACGCCAGTTTGATCACTGCACTGTTCGGGCTCGGACTGTTTCTGGTGACCTACCTGGTGAACCTGTTCTTCGACAACAACTTCGATCCGGCCAACAACGGCGGTCCTTGGTGGGCGTTGGCCGCGGCCGCGTTCGCGGGCTTGTACTGGTGGGTCGGGCTCGCGGTGACCGGGCGGACAGTAGGCAAGGCGTTTCTCGGGATGCGGGTCATCGACCTCAGCGGCGAGCCGGTCAGCCCGCGGGCCGCGTTGATACGCGTCTTGGTGTTCCCGTTCAGCTTCATTCTCGGAATCGGTTTCATCGGCATTCTCGTCGGGCGCGACCGGCGCGCGATGCACGACGCCGCCGCGCACACCATTGAGGTGTACGACTGGGGCGACCGGCACGCGCGGCTGCCCAACTCATTCCTGCGCTGGCTCGCGCCGCGCAGAAAGGGCATCGAACTCAGGGGAGTAGCACATGCCGAACGCGTTGGTGACGGGAACTTCGACGGGTATCGGCGAAGCGGGCGCGTTGCGGCTCGCGCAGCTCGGCTGGACGGTCTTCGCGGGGGTGCGGAAGGCCGAGGACGGCGAGCGCCTGAAGGACCGGGCGAACGGCGACGTGCGGCCGGTGATTCTCGATGTCGCGAATCGCGAGGACACGCGTCGGGTCATCGCCGAGATCGAGGGTGAGGTCGGCGCGCAGGGCCTGCACGGGTTGGTGAACAACGCGGGCGTCGGCGCGGGCGGTCCGTTGGAATACGTCACCGAGGAAGACTGGCGCTGGGTCTTCGACGTGAACCTGTTCGGCGTGGTCGCGCTGACGCAGGCCGCCATTCCACTGCTGCGTGCGGCCCACGGCCGCATCGTCCACATCGGTTCCATCGGAGGGCGTGTCGCGAGCCCGGGCCTGGGGCCGTACTCCGCATCGAAACACGCGCTCGAGGCATTCGCAGAAACGCAACGGGGCGAGTTCGCGCGTTCGCACACGCCGATACGCGTCTCGTTGATCGAGCCGGGCGAGGTGAAGACCGCCATCTGGGACAAGGGCGATGAGACCGCCGACGAGTTGGACCGCACCCTCGACGATGTCGGGCACACTCGCTATCAGTGGCTCATCGACCAGTCGCGGGGCTTCATCGCCGAGGGGCGGCAGAAGGGTGTGCCCGCCGACACGGTCGCTGATGCGATCGAGCATGCGCTCACGGCGAAGCGACCCAAGGCGCGCTATCTCGTCGGCACCGACGGGAAGCTCTTCGGCCACGTCGTGACCCGCCTGCCCGATCGGGTGCGCGACTCTCTCGTGCAGTTCGGATCGAAGCGGTGGGAGGCCCAGGGCCGCAAGCTCAAAAGGCCCTGACCGCACTCGCTGACCGCACTGCCTGAGCTGTGCATGGAAAAATCCCTCCATGACGTACTTGCGCAGCTTCGCGCCCTGGATCCTCTATGCGGTTCTGTCGTCGTTCGACTGGCGCGTCGGTGTGTGCGCGGCCGCCGTCGCGGGTGGCGTTCTGGTTGTTCGTCAGCGCCGCGTGCACGACCTCGATCTGCTGACCGTCGTCACGTTCGTGTTCTTCTTGGTCATGGCGGTGATCGCGCTCGTATCTCCGCATTCCGGACTCCACCACTGGACGCCGGCGTTGTCGGCCGCGACGTTGGCGGTGATCGCGTGGGTCTCGCTCGCCGTGCGCCAACCGTTCACGCTCGCCATCGCGCGGCGCACGACTCCGGAAGAGTTTTGGCACACGCCGTTGTTCCTGCACATCAACGACGTGCTGACGGCCGTGTGGGCCGCGAGCTTCACGGCGTCGGCGATCGCGTCGGCGCTGATCATCCACGCGTCGTCCGGATCGGCGTGGGTCATCGTGGTGCAGATCGCCGGCTTCGTCGTCCCCGCCGTCTTCACCGAGCGTTACACCAAACGGAAGCGGACGCAGGCCCGGGGCAACACGTGATCGGGTGACGGACCGGTCACGCTGGTATCACGCTCTCGGGACACGATCAGGTGTGTGAACTTCGAGCGTGAAACGCCGCTGCGAAGCGGATTGCGCGTGCTCGCGTTCGGGCTCGTCGCGAGCGTGGTCATCCTGGCGGTGTCATTCGTTGTGCTGCAGCCGCTCACGCAGGGCCGAAGGGGAGCCCGGGCGCTCCAACAGATCGACCTGCCCATGCAGCGCCAGAACGAGCAGCTGCGCGTCACGCTGAATGGTTGGCAGCTCTTCGTCGAGCCCGAGCTCGACGCGATCCAAGTCGGCGGGGTGGTACTCAAGGCCACCGATATCGCCAAGGGTGCGGGCCTCGCGCAAACGCAGATCGATCAGGCGGCGGCGTTGGCGGTCGTGCTCCGGCGCAATGGCCTCACCAGCCAGGCCGGCGCACTCACTGTCTCGATGGCAGCGCTGAGTGCGGCGATCACGCGGTTCACCCCGGTGGCGTCGGGCGCGCCCGTCGTTCCGGTCGAGCTCGCCGCGGTCGTCGCCGACGAGCGCCGAACATTCGCCGTCGTGTGGAATCTCACCTCGGGCATCGAGACGACCGTTGCGCACGGTCCCGTTGCGAGCGATGTGCAGAAGGTCACCGACAAGCTCGGAACCACCCGGATGATCGTCGCGATGGTCGGCGCCCTCAATCTTTTCCTCGCGGTCGGCGCGGCGTTGGTGTTGGCCCTGCGCACCGCGCGCCGCCAACGCGCCGCGAGCCTGGCGACGCAACGGCGGCTGTACGGCGCCGATCTGCAAGAAGCGCTCGAGCTCTCCAAGTCGGAGACCGCGGCCTACAGCATCGTCGGGCGCGCGCTGCGCACCGCGGTTCCGCAGCTCGATGTCGAGCTTCTCATCGCGGATTCCAGTCGGGCCCACTTCCATCGGGTCCTCGACAACCACGACGAGGCGGAGCAGACCGACGGCTGCGGTGTCGTCTCCCCCGAGGATTGTCCCGCGACGGCACGCGGCCACACGATGTTGTTCCCGTCGAGCGACGCGCTCGAGCGCGTGCCCGCACCTCGTCGGGAGATCGACCGGCCCGTTGTCGGCCGTCTGCATACCAGTGAGCATCGCGGGCCGCACCGTTGGAGTCATGCATGCCCGCGGTATCGATCGGCAGTTGCCCGCGACGGCGGATACCGAGAACCTCGAGCTCAGCGCGCGCCGGGTCGCGGAACGCGTCGCGATGCTGCGCACGTTCGAGCGTTCGGAAACTCAGGCCCGTACCGATCCGCTGACCGGCCTGCTCAATCGCCGCAGTGTCGAGAATCAGGCCCGCGAGTTCCACAACGACGGGGTGCCGTACGTGCTGGCCTACGGCGATCTCGATCACTTCAAGGTGCTGAACGACACGCACGGTCACGAGGCCGGCGACCAAGCTCTCCGCCTCTTCTCGCGCGTCATGCGCGACTCGGTTCGACCCGCGGATCTCGTGTCGCGCTACGGCGGCGAGGAATTCGTCATCGTGTTGCCCGATTGCGGAACCGACACCGCGGTCACCGTGCTCGAACGCGTACGCGAGCGGCTGGCGCTCGCGCTCACGAGCGGGCGCGTTCCGCCGTTCACCGTGAGCTTCGGTATCAGCGACTCGATGTCGGCCGACACCTTCGACGAGATCGTCAACAACGCCGATCACGCGTTGCTCAACGCGAAGGCCGCGGGCCGCAATCGCGTCATTGTCGCCGGCTCGCCGCAACCGGTAGAGATGCCGCATTCCGCGGCTCTGTGATCGTCGGACATCACATCCGGTCCGGGTGGGTAGAACCCATTGGTCGCCGCCCCGAGGAGGAACAGTCATGGACATTGTTCGCAACGCCGATGGCACGCTCGTGGTTCCGGTACAAGCCGAGCGCCAACACGAGACCGACGACGGTGCCGATGCCGAGACCACACCTGCGCATGCGGCGGCAACGACGCGCGTCTTGCACCCCGGTGAGGGTGGCTACGACGAAGCCTTGGCCGAGTGGGACGAACAGCAGAACCCGGACCGGGAGCCGGTCGTGTCGACCGCAACCGGTCGCCAGGAAGCGATGACGCTCGTGCACGCGGTTGCGATAGCGCCCGATCACGACGGTCGCGCCCACGGTCGAAGCGCTCGACGATCCGGAAGCGAGTGGGCAGGCGCTGCGGCACGTGCTCGTCGGCGGGGTGCATTCCGTCGAAGACTTCGCGGCCGAGGTGGCCGAGGCCGAGGGCGGCGACGTTCTTCCCGCGCACGAGGCCACCAAGATCATCGGTCAGGTGCTCGCCGAGCTCGACTGACACGCGACCGGAATGCGATGGCGGTCACCTAGGTTGGCTCCGGTATGAACCCCGGCCACACCATCAGCATCACGCCCACCGATCTACACGTCGTCGTTCGCGTCGGCGACGAGACGATCGCCGAGACCGACCATCCGGTTCTGCTCGACGAGACCGGTCTGCCGACGCGGTATTACCTGCCGCGTGACGACGTGCGCATGGACCTGTTGCGCCCCACGAGCTTCAAGACCGAGTGCCCGTTCAAGGGGCAGGCGTCGTACTGGACGCTCGAGCTCGGAGGCGAGGTGCACGACGGGATCGTCTGGAGCTACGAGACGCCGATTGCCGCCGCGGAAGGCGTGACGGGTCTGCTGTGCTTCTACAACGACCGCGTCGACCTCACGGTCGGCGACGAGTAGCGCCTCTTGCGGGCTGGATCTAGCCGACCGGGGCCATGTCCCACGCGTCGGCGAGCAGCTCGTACGAATGCAGACGATCAGCCGGGCCGTGGATCATCGACGTGATCATCAGCTCGTCGGCGCCGGTGCGCTGTGCGAGCGCTTCGAGCTCGGCGCGTACATGCTCGGGCTCGCCGCGGATGAGCGGTGAAGTCCAGGTGCGAACGAGCTCGCGTTCGCTGGGCGTGAACACGTATTCGGCTGCCTCTTCCGGAGTCGGCAGTTGGGTCGGCCGACCCTGGCGCAACCGCACGAATGACAGCGCACTCGGCCCCGACAGCCACTTCGCCCGTTCGTCGGTGTCGGCGCAGATGACCGGCACGCCGATCATCGAGTACGGCTCGGCCAACTCGGCCGACGGTCGGAACGTGCGCCGGTAGATGTCGAGCGCGGCGACGGTGTTCTGCGACGCGAAGTGGTGCGCGAACGAGAACGGCAGCCCGAGCAGACCCGCAACTTGCGCGCTGTAGTCGCTCGATCCGAGCATCCAGACCGCGGGGCGGTAGCCGCGGCCGGGTACCGCAGTGATCTGCGGGTGCGCGCCGTCGAAGAACAAGAACAGGTCGCGGAGTTGCTCCGGGAAATCGTCGGCCCCGAGGACGGCCGGACCGCGTCGCAACGCCGCCGCGGTGACGGGGTCGGTGCCGGGCGCGCGGCCCAGACCGAGATCGATGCGTCCCGGGTGCAGGGCTTCGAGCATGCCGAACTGCTCGGCTACAACGAGCGCGGCGTGATTGGGCAGCATCACGCCACCGGCACCGACCCGGATCGTCGAGGTTGCCGCCGCGAGGTGGGCGATCAGGACCGGGGGCGACGAGCTGGCGATGCCGGGCATGTTGTGATGCTCGGCGACCCACAGGCGTTCGTATCCGAGCCGCTCCGCGAGCCGAGCCAGGTCGACCGCGCTGGCGAGGGCGGCCGCGGGAGTGGTCCCCGCGCCGACCGGAACCAGTTCGAGTACCGAAAGCGGCGGTCGTTTGGCGGGGGCGAGGTCGTCGGTCATTTGTTGTGGGAACCGTTCGGGAGGTGGAGTTCTTCCCGGCGCTATAGTTCTAGCCGTGACTAGAACTATTGGCGATGGGGATGTGGTGCCGAGACTCGGCGATCTCGACACGCGTGCCCAGATCCACGACCTGGTCGTGCGGTTCTATCGCGAGATCGTCTTCGACGACCTGTTGGCGCCGGTCTTCGTCGAGGTGGCCGAGGTCGACTGGGGCATTCACATACCCAAGCTCATCGACTTCTGGTGTCGCGTCCTGCTCGGCCAACCGGGTTACGTCGGCTTCGTGCTGAGCGCGCATCAGGAGATACACGCACTCGACGCGTTTCGCCCAGAGCTGTTCGATCGTTGGTATCTGCTCTTCGTGCAGACGGTTGACGACGGCTGGTGCGGCCCGATCGCCACGCTTGCCAAAGATCACGCGGCGCGCATGGCGGCGACGTTGGCGCGGCGGCTGCTCGATATCGATTGGGAGGTCCCATGGCAACCAGTGTGACCACGAGCACGCGGACACCGCCGGCCGACCAAGGTGGACTCCGCGTGTTGGGCCCATCTCGTGTGCCCGGAGTGCGGCGCGCTCGAGAGCGATGCGCACCGCTCGGATTGTGCGAGCCTCCCGACCTCCGTCGACGAGGCGGGCTTGGCCGAGCGACACACGGTGCATCGGATCATCGTGTGGGTGGCCATCTTGGTGCCCGTCTTCGCCGCGCTCTTCGCGCTGCTCGTCGTCATTGCGGCGCACATTGCCGGGGTGGCGGTCGGCGCGCCGGCTCCTCCGCGTCCTAGTCGCCGGTCTCGGCCGACTCCTCGTTCGACGCGCGCGGACTCCGTTCGCGCTGCGAGTCGATCAATCCGACTTCGCTCGTCAGGATGAATGCGATCGTCACCGCGAGGAGGGTCGTCGGCAAGAGGCGCAGGCCGCCCATCTCCGTCACGACGAGCGTCGAGCCGAGCAACGTCTTGGTAACGCCGACGTTCGCCGAAGCCATGAGCGCGGCGCAGACGATGCCCACCGGTGCGGCGGCAAACGCGTGATGCGTGAGCTGACCGACGGTTGCGCCGATGAAGAACAACGGGATGATGAAGCCACCGGGCCAGCCCGACGAGACCGTGACCGACGTCCCGAGGAGTTTGGCGACGACTGCGACCGCGAGAACGCTCACGCCGATCCGCGTAGTGAGCACGTGGCCGGTCTGCACTTCGCCGAACGTGAGCGCGTACGGCGACCACACGGCGAGCAGTGCGAGCGTGAGGCCACCGAGGATCGGGCGACTCATCGCCGGGAGCGTGCGAAAGAGGCGGCGCAGTCCGATCGTGACGTACGTGAACGTGACTGCAATCAGCGCGCCGACCACTCCCGCACCTGCTGCCCACAGGAGATCGACCGCGTGCAGCTTCTCGACGCCCGGGATGTGCCAGACCGGTACGAGGTCCGCGCCCGTGATGACGACGTAGCACGCGTAGCCCGAGAGCGCGCCGAGGATCGCAGGGACGAGCGCCTCGGTGTATTGCATGCCGCGCCGATGGAGTATCTCGAGTGCGAACAGCGCTGAGCCGAGCGGTGCGCCGAACAGCACCGTGAACGCGGCGGCCATTCCGGCGATCGTGACGCAGCGGGACTCTTCGACCGTCAAGTGGCGAGTGCGCGCGACCCAACCGGCAAGCGTGCCGCAGGTTGTCACAAGGGGCGCCTCCGGTCCGGCCGCGCCACCGGCCGAGATCGTGAGGAGCGACATCGGCACGAGAGAGCGGAGCGCGCGTACCTCGGGCGCGGAGCCCGACACGTGAATGTTGTCGACGAGGAGTTCGACGTCGCCTGGGCTACCGAGCAGCTTGCCGATCACTACGACGGCGACACCCGTGGCGCCCAGCACCGCGAACGCGGCGGCCTTGCTCCAGTGATCGGGCCACAGCACGTGCTGAAGGAGATGGAACGCCAGCAGATACGTGGCTCCGACCACTCCGCTGGCGAGTCCGACGACGATCGTCGCGAGGAGCAGTGCCGGCGACATGCCAACGATGCCTTGATCGAGAAAGCGCGCCCTGAGCGACCTGCGAAACATATCGTAGTACGATATCGTAGTGGCTCAGCAGCGCGAACGGGAGCGGCCCGAGTACGGCCCCGACGACGACGACTACCGGCGCCTGCTCGACCTCCGCACGGGTCTGCGCCAGTTCCTGCGCTGGAGCGAAGAGCAGGCGCGCGCGGTCGGGATCACGCCCGCGCAGCATCAGCTGATGCTCGCCGTCCGCGGACATCGCGGTGGCGAGGATCCGACGATCGGCGACCTGGCCGACGCATTGGTGTTGCGCCACCACAGCGCGGTCGGCCTCGTCGATCGAGCGGTCGGGGCCGGCCTCGTCGATCGGCACATCGACGCCACCGATCACCGGATCGTGCGTTTACGGCTCACTCCGCTCGGTGCCCGCCGGCTCCGCCAGCTAGCGGCGCGCACCTCGAAGAGCTGCGCCGTCTCGCGCCCCGCATGCGCTCGTTGTGGGCCAATCTCGATACGGAGGAGTGATCGTGGGGCTACACACTCGTCTCTGCGACCTGCTTGGTGTGCAGTACCCGATACTCAACGCGCCGATGGGCGGCGGCGACGCACCGGGCCGCTTGGCCGCGGCCGTCTCGCAGGCGGGCGGGCTCGGGCTCATCGGCGGGACGACCGTCGGCGGTGCCGATTGGCTGGTGGAGCAGATCCGCCACGCGCGGGAGCTCACGGATCGTCCGTTCGGCGTCGGCTTCATCAGCCATCTCCCGAACGCGGCCGAGCTGATGGACGTCGCCCTGCGGGAAGGCGTGCGCGTGGTTGCGCACTCGTTCGCGGACCCGACGCCGTTCGTCGCGGCCGCGCACGACGCGGGCGCGTTCGTCTTGTGTCAGGTCCGCACGGTCGACGCGGCCCGCCACGCGGCCGAAGCGGGTGTCGATGCTGTCACCGCGCAAGGCACCGAGGCCGGCGGCCACACCGGGCACATCTCCACGTTCCCGCTCGTGCCCGCGGTTGTCGATGCCGTCGCGCCGTTGCCGGTGATTGCGGCCGGAGGTATTGCCGACGGTCGCGGAATCGCGGCGGCCCTCATGCTCGGCGCCGAAGGCGTTTGGCTCGGAACTCGATTTCTCGCGACCCATGAATGCGGCGTCTCCGACGCCTACAAGGCGCGCGTCATCGATGCGACGGGCGCCGACACCGTCCTCACCGACGTGTTCGACCTCGCCACGGGGATGCCGTGGCCGGAAGGTGTTTCCGGACGGGCGATCCGTAACCACTTCTCCGACCGTTGGTCGAATCGCGACGAGGAGATCCGGAGTTGGTCGAGTGCGCGGCGCGAGCAGTACCGCCAACTCGGTCCCGAGTCGGAGATCGAGGAGAAGGCGGTGTGGGCGGGGGAGGGCGCAATGTTCGTCGAGCGACGGGAGTCGGCGGTCAACGTCGTCCGCGACCTGGTGGCGTCGGCGGCCGATGTTCTTCGGGAGCGGTATTTCTCTACGATATGATGGATAAATCATGGACGCCACGCTGCAGGAGCAGGCCCGCGCCCTCGGCGATCCCACGCGGCACAGCATCTTCCGATACGTCGCGGAGGCGGATCGTCCCGTCGATGTCGCCGAGCTCACAGAGTTTCTCGGCCTCAACCACAACGCGATCCGCCAGCACTTGTCGAAGCTCCTGCGTGCTGGCCTGCTGAGCGAAGACCACGCGGCCGCGTCGGGTCGCGGTCGGCCCCGGCTCGTCTACCGCCTCGACCCGCGCGCCGAGAGCCGCTGGGGCGTGACCGGTCCCTACGAGCGCCTCAGCCGGCTGTTGGCCGAAGTGATCCGCACCGGCGATTCACCGGTCGAGATCGGTCGGCGGTCGGTCGCGCGCACCCGTTTGCGAGCCGCGGCGAAGAACGAACCCGTTGGAGTCGTCGCCGCGGCAATGGCCCGGCAGGGCTTCGATCCGATCGTGCGCGAGCGCGGCGATCATGTCGAGCTCGTCCTCCGCAACTGCCCGTTCGAGACTGCGGCGCTCGCCGACGCCGACAGCGTGTGCGGCATCCATCTCGGAATCGCGCAGGGAGTCGCCGCGCTCACGGGCGATCGCCTCGTGGTCGACGAACTCGTGCGTCACGATCCGCGGCGCGGCGAACTGTCAGCTGAAGCTGCATCTCAGAACGTGAACTTCTCCGCGTCGTAGATGTCGATCGACGGTCGGGTCGCCGCGAGCTCGCCGAGCGCGTGCGCGAACGCACTCGACTCCGGCACGCGGAAGTGGGCGAGCAACGACTCGCGGTCGGTCCAGTGCTCGAGGAAGACGAGGCGATTCGCGTCCTCGACATCGGCGTGCACTGAATGAAGGAGACAGCCCGGCTCCAGTCGGGAACGCCCGACGTGTTCGAGGCTGATGCGCGTGACTTCCGCGAGCGTCTCGGGTCGGGCCTGCACGCTGCCGGTGACGATGATCACGCGGCCGTTCTACACCCCGTCAATCGGCTTCGGCGGCACGCGCGGCGGCGAGCGTGTTCGCCCACCAGTGCAGGTCGTCGCCCATGAGCGTCGAGCGCGGGGTAGCAGCGCATCGAGCATCGACGGGTCGAACACCTCGGCGCGCAGCGCCGGCACCAGCACGTCGGGGAGGATGTGCACCGCGTGGCGCAGCGGCGCCGTCTCGAGCTCGACCATCACGAGCCGGAGCTGTTCGACCGCTCGGGCGCCGCCGACATTGCCCCAGCTGACGAACGTCACCGGCTTGTGGTTCCACTCGGGGAACGTGTGGTCGATCGCGTTCTTCAACACGGCCGAGTAGCCATGGTTGTACTCGGGTGTCACGATCACGTATCCGTCGGCGCGGTCGATCGTCTCGCCGAAGCGGCGGATCTCGTCCGACGGATAGTCGCGCAAGCGTCCGGGCCGGCGCGGCACCGTCGAAGAACGGCAGCGGATAGTCGCGGAGGTCGATGAGCTCGACCGTCCATGTCGCCGCGCGCCGTGAGACCGCGCGACGACCCATTCCCCGGCGCGCTCGCTGAAGCGACCGTCGCGCGTGCTGCCCGAGGATGACCTGGATATCGGATCATGCCGGGCGACTCCTTGTCGGTGAGCGCCCCGGCGGCCGGGCCTCGGGCGGCTGGCGAGCGACGGACCCTTCGACATCGAGATGGGGAAGGATCCGGTCGAGCCACTCCGGCAACCACCAGTTGGCGTCGCCGAGCAGCTCCATCGTCGACGGCACGATCACCATGCGGATGAGCGTGGCGTCGATGAAGATCGCGCTGGCGAACCCGATGCCGAACAGCTTGATGATGATGTTGTCGCCGAGCACGAACGACAAGAAGAACGTGCACATGATCGCGGCGGCGGCGGTGATGACGCGCGCCGTCGCCGAGAGCCCGTCGGCGACGGCCTGCGCCGTTGTTGCCCGGTCCGCAGGTACTCCTCCCGGATACGCGACAGCAGGAACACCTCGTAGTCCATCGAGAGGCCGAAGAGGATCGCGAACATCATGATCGGTAAGAACGCTTCGATCGGGCCCTCCTTACCGACGCCGACGAGCTGACTTGCCCCAGCCGAATTGGAAGATCGCACGATCGACGCCGTAGGCCGCGCCGATCGACAGCAGGTTCATGATCGCGGCCTTGAGCGGCACGAGGATCGATCGGAACACGGTCATCAGCAACAAGAAGCTCAGGATGATCACGACCGCGATGAACAGCGGGAGCCGTTGCCCGAGCAGGTTCGCGAAGTCGTCGGTCAGCGCGTTGAAACCACCGACGTAGACCTTCACGCCGGTGCCCGTCGGTGGCGTTGGGGATCACGTCGTCCCGGAGGTGGTGCAACAGCGTGCTCGTCGCCTCGTCTTGCGGCGCGGTCGTCGGGTACATGCGAATGACCGCGGTCGTGCCCGTCGGCGTTGGTGATCGCGGGCGAGACCGACGCGACACCCGGCGTTGCCTTGATGGCGTTCTGCAGCCGCGTCGAGCTCGGCGGCGTGGTCGCCGCCCGGGGGCATCTGGATCGCGAGGAGGAACTGTCCGTTGAATCCGGGACCGAAGCCTTCGGCGAGCAGGTCGTAGGCCTGGCGCGTCTGCGTGCCGGCCGGGTCGTTGCCCGCGTCGACGAAGCCGAGGCGGAGCGAGAGCACCGGCGACGCCAGCGCGATCACGATCGCGAGCCCGACGATCGTCAAGCAGCCACGGCCGGCGCTGCACGAAGCGGCTCCAACGGTGCCAGACGGTCTCGCGGGTGCCGTCGCCGTCGTCGTGCACCCACGGCAGCCGCAACTTGTCGATGTTCGTGCCGACGAAGCCGAGCACGGCGGGCAGCAGCGTGACCGCGGCGGCCGCACGGTGACCGCGACGACCGCGGCCGCGCCGATCCCGAGACCGCTGATGAACGACAGGCCGATCGCCAACATGCCGAACAACGCGATGATCACCGTGAGGCCGGCGAACAGCACCGCGCGTCCCGACGTGTCGATCGCGGTGATGACCGCTTCTTCCGGATCGAGTCCGGCCTGGAGTCCCTGGCGGTAGCGGGTGACGACGAACAGCGCGTAGTCGATGCCGACGCCGATACCGATCATCGTCGCCAACGTCGTCGCGAAGCTCTGCAGCGGATACACGTGGGTGAGCAGCCCGATGATCGGCAGCCCGACCGCGATGCCCGCGAGCGCGACGACGATCGGCAGCGCCATCGCGAGCACGGATCCGAACGCGATCAAGCAGGATGAGGATCGCGGCGAGGATGCCGATGCCCTCACTCGACGGCGGCGGCGGCGCTCCGACTGCTGGATGAGTTGGCCGCCGAGACGAATCTCGAGCTGCGGGTGTCGAGTGCTCGTCGGCGAGCGTGATCATCTGCTTGCCGACCGAGTTGGGGATGTCCTGCGACTTCGCGTCGAGCTGCGCGTTCGCGAGCGCGACCGTTCCCGACTGCGAGATGCTGCCCGGGCGTCGTGAACGGATCGCTCACGCTCGTGACGTGCGGCACCTGCTCGAGCGCGGCGATGAACTCGTTCGCTTGGTGCTTGCACCGCGGGGTCGTGCATCGACGGCGTGCCCTTGAACACGACTTGCACCGCGTCGCCCGACTGCGCTTTGAAGTTCGCGCGCGAGGAGGTTCGACGCGCGCGTCGACTCGGTGTTGGGCGCGCTGAAGTTCGTCGTGAAGTTCGTGCCGGTCGCCGGCCACGAGCACGTTCACACCGACGAGCGCCGCGAACCAGATCAGCACGACGAGACGCCGACGGCGATAGCAAAAGCGAGCGAGCCCGCGGAGCGACATGGGGGGAAACGCCTCCGATGCACGGTGGGGGAGCCGTGCGTTGTGTCCCGTCGCAATAGTAAGGGAGCCTGACTATACTCGGCTCGTGGCGCCCCCCCGAAATGTTGCTCCTGTCGCCCCGCCGAGCGCGATCGAGAGCGACGACGAGCTCGTCGTCCTGCTGATCCGGGCGACCAAGGCCGTCATCGACCGGCTTCGGGCCGAACGCCCCCAGAAGGCGTCGACGGAGATGACGGTCGTCCACGGGCTCGCGGCCCGCTACCTGCTCGGACGCGACGACGTGACCACGGTCGAACTGGCTCGACACCTCGGCATCACCAAGCAATCGGCGTCGGAAGTCGTGGGTGTGCTCGAGCGGGCCGGGACCGTGCGCCGCGCGCCGCATCCCAGCGACGGACGCGCCCGTGTGATCTTGCTGACCGACGACGGCCTCGCCCGACTCGCCCAAGGCCGCGCTCGTTGGCAGCGGATGGAAGCGGAGTGGGCCGACCTCGTCGGGCCCGAGAAGCTCGCCGTCACCCGCGAAGCATTGGAAGCCCTCATCGCCACCACCCCCGACGCACCCCCCTGCGAACCGGCGTGAGTTAGGGGCGTATATCGCACCCAACTCACGCCAGTTGAGGTCGGGGTTGGGGTGGGGCGGTTACGGTGCTCGGCCGTGCAACGATTCGAGGGTCGGGTAGCGCTCGTAACGGGCGCGGGGGGTGGCATCGGACGCGCGACCGCGGAACGTTTCGCGAGCGAAGGCGCGACGTGTGGTGTGTGCCGACGTGAACGTGGATGCGGCGCGGGAGACGGCTCGTTCGATCGGCGCCGACGGCGGTACCGCCGATGCGGTGCAGTGCGATGTTGCCGATCCGGAATCGGCGACCGCGGCGGTGGCGCACGCTCGCTCGACGTTCGGTGGACTGAACGTGCTCGCGAACATCGCCGGGGTCGGCGCGATGGCGTCGACCCGCACGCTGGCGCTCGCCGACTGGGACCGAACCATCACGCGTCAATCTCACCGGCACGTTCCTCATGTGTCAGGCCGCACTCGAGCCACTGCTCGAAGGTGGCGACGGCGCGATCGTGAACATGGCGTCGGTAGCCGGCGTGCGCGCCACGCCCTACAACGCCGCGTACTGCGCGTCGAAGGGCGGAGTCGTGATGTTGACGAAGTCGCTCGCGGTCGAGTTCGGTCGGCAGGGCCTGCGCGTCAACTGCGTGTGCCCGAGCATGGTCGACACGGGATTCCTCGACTCGATGGCGATCCCCGACGACGCCGACTTCTCGCTGTTCACCCGGGCCGGCGCAGTGATCCAACGCAAGTCGGAGCCCGGCGAGATCGCGGGGATCATCGCGTTCCTCGGCCTCGAGCGAGGCGGCCATGATCACGGGCGCGGCGTACGTCGTCGACGGCGGCGCAACCGCCTGACGGCGACGCTGTTGTTGGGGCTTACAGGCCCATCAAGACGTTCTTGCGCCGGAGGAACTCCTCGATGCCGGCCCGGCCGCCTTCGCGGCCGAATCCGCTCTGCTTGTGGCCGCCGAACGGCGCGGTCGGCGAGAGGAACGGATACGCGTTGACCGTCACCGCGCCGACCACCGAGCCGGCGCGCCAGCCGGTGCGCGCGGGCCGCGTCGCGGGTGTAGACGTACGCGGCGAGGCCGAACTCGCTGCGGTTCGCCGCGCTCGACCACGTCGTCCTCGTCGCGGAAGCGCATGATCGACAGCACCGGCCCGAAGACCTCGTTGGTCGCGAGGTCGCTGGTGTCGTCGACGTCGCCGAACACCGTCGGCGCGATGTAGTAGCCGCGCCGCGAGATCACCGTCGAGGCGATGACCGCCGGTGAGCAGCGTGCCCGCGCCGTCGTGACGCGCCCGGTCGATGACGCCGAGGACGCGATCGCACGCGGCTTGCGTGACCACCGGACCCATGAGCGTTGCCGGATCGAGCGGATCGCCGATCGAAACCGACTCGACGGTCGCGACGACGCGTTCGACAACCTCCGCGTAAACGTCGTCGTGCACGTACAGCCGAGTCGGCAACGCGCAACCTTGTCCGCTCAATGCGACCGCACCCAGGATCCCGGCGACGGAACACGCGAGATCGAGATTGGCGTCGGGGAACACGATGTTCGCCGACTTCCCGCCGAGCTCGAACGTGAGCGGCGTGAGCGACTCCGCGGCCGCGGCCATGACCCGGCGCGCAGTCACGACGCCGCCCGTGAACGTGATCTTGTCGACGCCCCGGTGGCGAACCAACGCGTCGCCGGTGACGCCGCCGCCGGGCACGACGTTCAACACGCCCGGCGGAAGGCCGGCTTCGAGTGCGAGCTCCGCGTAGCGCACCGCGCCGAAGGGCGCGATCTCGGGCGGCTTGCACACGACCGTGTTCCCCGCCGCGAGCGCGGGCGCAACCTTGTGTCCCATGCCCATCATCGGACCGTTCCACGGCACGATCGCGGCGATGACGCCGTACGGCTCGGCGAGCACGTAGTCGAAGTGGTCGGCCGCATAGACCGGGACGACCTGTCCTTCGAGCTTGTCGATCCAGCCCGCGTAGTACCGCGTCCACGAAGCCGCGTACGCGCCGGAGTCGAGCATCGCTGACAGGTGTGCCGTTGTCGAGCGCATTGATCGCGGCGGCCTCGGCGCGATGGGCTTCGCCGTCGAGGAGGTCGGCCAGTCGCAACATGATCCGCACCCGTTCGGGGATCGGCGTGGCCTGCCACACAGGGAGCGCGGCCCGGGCCGCAGCGACCGCGGCGTCGACCTCGGCGGCTCCGGCCAGCGGAACGTCGGCCTGCAGCACGCCGGTGGCCGGGTTGTGGTGCGCGTAGGTGCCGCCCGTCGTCGACGCGACGCGGTCGCCGCCGATCAACAGACCGCGTTCGGCGATCGACTGCACGAGTGCGGTTGCGGCTTCGAGCGAGATGGTCACGGTCGGGTCCTCCGGGTCGGGTGCGCAGCCGTTGGTACCGTGACGGTCGCATGCCGGACACCGAGCCCACGATCACGACTCGGGACAAGCTGATCGACGCGGCGGCGCGGCTCTTCGCGGAGCGCGGCATCGAGTCGGTATCGCTCGCGGAGATCGTGCGGGAGTCGGGCCAGCGCAATACGTCGGCCGTGCAGTACCACTTCGGCGGCCGCGACGATCTCGTGCTCGCGATCCTCGAGCGTTACGTGCCTGTCATACGCGCCCGGCGGCTCGAGTTGCTCGCGCAGGCGGAATCCGACGATTCCGGCGCGCGGGGCGCGGCCGAGGCGATCGTGCGCCCGGTGACCGAGTTGGCCCAGCGGGGCTGGCGTGAACGTGCGTATCTGCAGATCGGTTCGGAGCTCACCGGCACGCTCGACCGCGCGCCCCGCGCCGATCCGGAGCGTGCTGCGCGAGACCGCGGGCTTCGAGGCGATGGCGTTGCTCGCCACGCGCTGCCCGGTCCTGCCCGACGAGATCTGGGCGGAGCGCAGCCGGTTGATGTATCCGTTCATCGGTCGAGCCGCCGCCGACCGCGCCCGCAGTCTCGATCAGCGCGGTACTCGGGAAGTGCTGCCCGACGATCGATTCGTGGAGAACCTCGTCGACATGTTGCTCGGCGCGATGACAGCGCCGGTTACCGCGCATCGAACGGCGCGTGAGAGAGCTTCGTGAGCCGTTCCGGGCCGGTCTCGGTGACGTGCACGGTGTCGGCGCCGAAGTAACCGCCGACGCCCGGTTCCCACACGTAGCCCTGCACGACGAGAACCATCCCGGACAACAGCGGAAGATCGTCGTGCACGGGTCGGTCGTCGACGATCGGGGTCTCCACGCCGAGTCCGATGCCGTACGCGAGCTCGACGGGCGGGAGCGGCTCACCGGATCGCGACCACGCCGCGATCAGGTCGGAGGGCCGCGCCCCGGGTCGCAGGCGTCGACCACGGCATCGTGCGCGGCGATGAAGCGTGCAGCCAGCGCGCGCTGCGCGTCGGTTACCGAACCCGCCGGCCCGAAGCACGCCCGGGTACGCCCGGCGACGCCTTCGTAGCCCGCGTAGTGCACGCTGCCGAGCATCGTCACGAGCTCGCCCGCGCCTAGCGGTCGATCGGTCGGGATCCGCCGCAGGGGCGGCGCGCCTGCGTCGCCGGTCCGGGGGGTCGAGCAGAAAGTGCCTTCGTACGTGGGGTGATTGATGCCGTAGCCGCACACCGCGTCCTGGAACGCACCCTTCAGCGTGAGCTCGGTGATACCGGGTTGCACTGCGTGCGCGACCGCGGTCACCGCACCTTCGGCCATCGCGATCGCGGTCCGCAGGCATTCGATCTCCGCAGGCAGTTTGACCGCGCGCACGGGTGCCATGAGCGCTTCGCCGTCGACGAGCTCGGCGTTCGGCGCGAGCATCCCGAGCAGCTTCGCGAGGCCGGGTTGCATGCCGTCGACCGCGATACGGCGGGCGTCGGCCAGGCCGGGAATGTCGCGGATCGCGTTGACGGTGTTCGACGCGTTCCACGTGAGCGCGTTCAGGTTCTCGTGCGGGATGTCGGCGGGGAGGCCGTCGTCCCAGGTGGCCGCGAGGAGATGAATGCCGTCGTGTCGACCGCACGAACGTGACCATCGGCGCCCACGGTGTGATCACCGCGCGCCAGAGCGGGCGGTGCCCGACGATGTAACGCGTGTTGCCCTGCCGCGTGCACATCAACACGTCGACCGCGTTCTCTTCCATCATCTCGACCACGCGTTCGCGCCGGGCCAGGCGCAGCGCGTCGAAATCGATGCGCGGGCCTTCTTCGAGAGCAAGCAGGCCCCGCATCACTCCGCACTTTCGTTGGGGTAGTTGCTCACGCGTTCGTGGCCGTCGTCGGTGATGAACACGAGCTCCTCGCACCGCCAACCGGCGTGCCCGTCGAGCCACGTGACCGGTTCGATCACGATCGCCATGCCCGGTTCGAGCACGAACTTCTCGTCGTACTCCGGGCCGCGATCGGCGCCGACCTGTTGCGGCTCGCCGCCTTCGAGACCGAGACCGTGGGCCAGGAAGAAATGATCGAGCCAGGGCTTGGTGCCGCCGTTGGCCTCGATCGCGATCTTGGTGAGCACGTCGCCGGTCACACCGGGCTTGAGCTGTTCGATGACGCCGTCGGTGATCTCCTGCCAACGTGTGCGGAGCTCGCGCAGCGTCGGCGAGACCCGGCCCGCGACCCACGTGCGCCCGACATCGGAGGCGTACCCCTCGTAGCCCATGACCGTGTCGGTCCAGATCACGTCGCCCTCACTGATGATGTGGTCGACGGTGATGAGGTTGAACGGCACGTCGTTGTTCGTGCTCCACGGCCCGTCGGCGATGCGTTCAGGCATGGCCTGGAACACCGGGTCGAGGAAGTTGCAGGTGGCGCCGAGCTCGAACAACCGGCGCAGGAACACTGCGGTGAGGTCGGTGAGACGGATGCCGGGGCGCAGGATCTGTTCGGCCGCGTACGTGGCGGCTTCGTTGATCTCCCAGCACCGGCGCATGCATTCCTGCTCGTCGCGCGTCTTGATGACGCGGGCGGCGGTCATGCAGCGCGACCGCGTCGACGAACTCGGTTCCGGCGCAGTGCGGCGGGGAGATGGAACCACATCGGCGCGGTGTAGTCGTCGACGGCCATCCGCGCGACGGATCCGCCGGTGAGCTCGTGAATCGTGTGCGCGAACGCGCGCACGCCGGCTTCGGTCTCCAGGTACACCGCCGGGTGCACATGGTCGGCCGCGAGGTCGGTCGGTACACCGTCGGGATACGACGTGAACAGATGCGGCTGTTCCTCGCCGGCCACGACGAGCACCACGATGCGGTCCTGATATCGCCGGTTGTTGTCGGCGAGCACGTTGCCCGCGCCGCTGGCGTAGATCACGTTGCCGGTGCCGAGCAGCAGCAGCGCATCGAGCGCCTGGTCGCGCAGCGCGGCCTGCAGTTTGGCGAACCGTTCGCGGCGGAGGCGAGCGAGGTCGAGTTCCCGCGGCGCGAGGTCGAGGCTTGTCGAGAGCGGCATAATGCGCGTACATTACCGTTCGCCCGCTCGGCGGGAAAGCCCATCCGGCCCCGCGTCGGAGCTGCCCGTGAATACGTCGGAGCCACACGTGAGCACGCACGAAACATCTCGTTCGATCCGGGAACGCCTCGGCCATCCGGTCGTCGACATCGACGGGCACTGCATCGAGTTCTTCCCCGGCCTCGCCCCGTACCTGCGGGAGGAGGGCGTCGATCTCGAAAGCCCGAGCCTGCGCCGTCTCCTGCCGCCGTATTTCGGTCCCGACGCCGACTGGTACGCGCTGAGCCCCGCGGAACGCGAGCACAGCCGGGCCGCGCGTCCGCCGTGGTGGGGTTCGCCGGCCCGCAACACCCGCGACCTCGCGACCGCGATGTTCCCGGGCCTGCTCTACGAGCGCCTCGACGAGCTCGGCATCGACGTCAGCGTCGTGTACCCGAGCGTGGGCCTCGCGTTCCTGCATCTCTGGGACGACGCCGAACGGCGCGGCGCGTGTCGCGCGCTCAACCGCTGCAACGCGAACGCGTTCGCGGAGTACGCCGATCGACTGATTCCCGTTGCCGCGATCCCGATGCACACGCCCGAAGAAGCGATCGCCGAACTCGAGTACGCGGTCGGACACGTTCGGGTTCAAAGCGGTGCTGCTCGCGGGCTACGTGCAACGCCCCGTCGATGCGGTCACCGACGTGAATCCCGATCTCGCGCCGTGGTGCACGTGGATCGACATGTACGGCATCGACAGCGCGTACGACTACGACCCGGTATGGCAGAAGTGTCTCGACCTCGGAGTGTCGGTCGCGTTCCACTCCGGCTCGATCGGGTGGGGGAGCCGGCGCTCGATCTCGAACTACATGTACAACCACATCGGCCACCTCGCCGAAGGCCAGCACGCGCTGTGCAAGTCGCTGTTCCTCGGCGGCGTGCCGCACCGATTCCCGGAACTGAACTTCGTGTTCCTCGAGGGCGGGGTTGCGTGGGCGGCCACGCTGCTCTCCGATCTCATCGGGCACTGGGAGAAGCGCAATCGGCAGCGCGTTGGAACACCTCGATCCGGCCGGCATCGACAAGGCGCTGTTCTTCGAGCTGATGGCGAAGCACGGCGGCGCGCTCACCGCGGGTTCGGAGCCGATGCGTATCGCGCGTGCGCGCGAGGATCCGGCGCAGCTCGACGAGTTCGCGCCGTGTGGGATCGAGCGCGCCGAAGACATCGTCGACGCAGTTCGTGCCGCGCTTCTTCTTCGGTTGCGAAGCCGACGACCCGCTCAACAGCGCCGCGTTCAACACCAAGGTCAATCCGTTCGGCGCACGACTCGGCGCGATGTTCGGCTCCGACGTGGCGCACTGGGACGTGCCCGACATGAGCGAGGTGCTCGAGGAGGCGTGGGAGATGGTCGACAACGGCTGGATCGACGAGGCCGACTTCCGCGACTTCGTCTTCGCCAACCCGGTGCGGTTCTTCACCGGCGCGAACCCGTCGTTCTTCGCGGGAACTGTGGTGGAGCAAGCGGTGGCGCGTGAGCTCGGTGGGCCGCGCGGACGCGGCAGGGGCGTCGTGACGCTCGACCTGATCGTTCGCGGACGGGTCTGTCGTCGACGGAACCGGTGCACCCGCGCAGCGCGCCGACATCGGCGTGCGCGACGGATTGATCGTCGAGATCGCGCGGGCGGGGGAATCACCGACGACGCGGCGCGCACGATCGATGCCGACGGACTCGTCGTCGCGCCGGGTTTCATCGACATGCACACGCACTACGACGCGCAGGTGCTCTGGGACCCGGGCGTCTCGCCGTCGCCGCTGCACGGTGTCACGACGGTCATCGGCGGGAACTGCGGGTTCTCGATCGCGCCGCTCGGGGCGGCCAACGTCGACTACATCCAGCGCATGATGGCCCGCGTCGAAGGCATGTCGCTCGCCGCACTACAGCGGCGGTCCGGCCTGGGACTGGGACTCGTTCGGCGACTACCTCGATCGGGTCGACGGCAAGTTGGCGATCAACGCCGGGTTCCTCGCCGGCCACTCGACGATCCGGCGTTTCGTGATGGGCGCCGACGCGACGAGTCGAGCGGCCACGACCGCCGAGATCGCGGCGATGGTCGCGCAACTGCACGACGTCGCTCGCGGCCGGCGCGCTCGGGTTCTCGTCGTCGTTCGGCGACGCGCACACCGACGGCGACGGTGCACCGGTTCCGTCGCGCTGCGCGGAGCGCGAAGAGTTTCTCGCGCTCGCGGCGGCCGTGCGCGAGCACGCGGGCACGACGCTCGAGTTCATCCCGGCCGTCGGCGAGATCAGCACGGACCGCATGGAACTGATGGCCGACATGTCGTTGGCGGCCGGCCGTCCGCTCAACTGGAACCTGCTCGGGAGCCTGTCGCCGGTCGAGATCTACGAACAGCAGTTGCAGGCGTCGGATCTCGCGGCGGCACGCGGCGCGCAGGTCGTGGCGCTCACGCTGCCCGACCTCATGCGCATGCGCGCGAGTCGACTGCTGGAGTCGCTGCCGGGCTGGAAAGAAGTCGTGCGGATGCCCGACGCCGACCGGCGCGCCGCGGTGCGCGATCCCGAGACGCGTGCCCGGCTTGCGCGCCGGCGTCGGCGATGCGGCGCAGAACGGTCTCGCGGCGATGGCGCGCTTCGACCTGATCGAGATCGCCGAAGGCCCGCTCGCGGGGCGCACTGTCGACGACGTCGCGCGCGACCAGGGTGTGGAACCGGCCGACGTGCTCGTCGACACCGTGTTGCCCGACCGGCTTTCGCTCACGCTGATCCTGCCGTCGCTGGTGCCGAGCCTCGGCGCATCGCAGGAAGGCTGGGAGGCCCGCGCCGCGCTCTGGCACGACCCGCGTGTCTTCCTCGGCGGCTCCGACGCGGGCGCGCACATCGACCTCATGTGTCACGGCAACTATCCGTCGGTGGTGCTCGGTCACGCGGTGCGGGAACGCCAGGTGATCGGGCTCGAAGACGCGGTGCACCTCATGACCGACCGCCCGGCGCGACTCCTCGGATTGCGGGGCCGGGGTCGGCTCGGCGCCGGCTGGCACGCCGACCTGACGATCTTCGATCCCGAGCGGATCGCGTCCGGAGCCGGCCGAAGTCCGCCAGGACCTGCCCGCGGGCGGCGAACGGCTGCACGCCGACGCGCTGCGGCATCGAGCACGTCGTGGTCGGCGGGCGCACGGTCGTGCGGGCGGCGCGCTCACCGGCGACCTGGCCGGAACGCTCCTGCGTTCGGGGCGCGACACCGAGACCGTTACTGTGCCCGGCGCATGACCGACGGGGAGACACACGTGCAGGCACCGGTTGCATTCGTCACGGGCGCGAGCCGCGGAATCGGGAAGGCGTGCGCGATCAATCTGGCGCGCGCCGGTTTCGACGTTGCGTGCACGGCGCGTACGCAACGCGAAGGCGAGGAGCGCGAGCACTCGTCGACCGTGCGCAAGAGCGACACCCGGCCGCTTCCGGGCAGCCTCGCCACGACCGCGGAGGCAATCGAAGCCGAGGGCCGGCGCGCGCTGACCGTGCCCGCCGATCTGCTCGATCGCGCGCAACTCGAAGCCGCGGTGAAGACGGTCATCGACACGTGGGGTCGCATCGATCTGCTGCTGAACAACGGCCGCTACATCGGCCCGGGCCACATGGACCGGCTCGTCGACACGCCGCTCGATCTGCTCGACAAGCATCTCCAGGCCAACGTGATGGCGCCGCTCGCGCTCACGAAGTTGGTGCTGCCGCAGATGTTGGAGCGGGGCTCGGGCCTCGTGCTCAACATGACTTCCGACGTCGCGTGGACCGATCCGCCGAGCGCGGCCGGCAGCGGTGGTTGGGGCCTGGGCTACGCGATATCGAAGGGCGCGCTGCACCGCATCGCGGGCGTGCTCGCGCACGAAGTCGCGGGCACCGGCGTTTCGATCGTGAACGTCTCGCCCGGCTTCGTCGCCACCGAACGGATCAGCGATCGACATGGCCGAGTTCGGCTTCGACGCGTCGAAGGGCGCGTCGCCCGATCTCATCGGACAGGTCGTCGCGTGGCTGGCGACCAGCGGCCAGGCCGAAGAATGGAACGGCCGCACCCTCGAAGCCCAACCCCTGGCGAAAACCCTCGAACTGGCGTAACCCCAAGAATCGAACTGGCGTGACTGTGGCATCAAATAGATGCCACAGTCACGCCAGTTCGCAGGGGGTGGGGGTGCGGGGTTTCCGCTAGGTGACGGGGGGCTTGCGCCGATGCCATCGAGGGTGTGCGGTCGCGTAGCGTTTTCGGTGAGTGAGGCGCGCAGTCGGGCGACACGTGACGGGCAACGCGGGCGCGCGTCGTGGTTGCACTGCTGATCTTCGGCGCTGGCCGCGACGCCCAAGCCCGCGGCGGCTGACGCGCAACGTTGCCTCGCGCATCTGCCGGCCACGGCCGCCGACTACCGCTCGCTCGTAGATTCCCGCGACACGAACTTCGGTGTCGGCGACATCACCTCCGCAGTGCAGTTGCCCGACGGGCGCAACTTCTTCACGCTCGGCGACACGCCGTACTACGACGTGCACGCCGACGGGAGCGCCGGACCGCTGCAGGGGTTCGGCAACAACTCGGCGTGGGTGCAGTCGGGGAAGTGCTTCACGCTCGTGGCCCGCGCCGGTCCCGGTTCGAAGAGTTGGGTGCTCCCGCCGCAACAGGATGGGACGATCTATTGGCCGGGCGCGGCGGTCGTGGTCGGCCCGCGCTTGTACGTGTTCATGCAGCGTCTGGTCCTGAACACAACGTTCGGAACGTCGCTGGGCGCGGCGGTCGCCGAGTTCGACCTGCCGTCGTTGAACCTGGCGCGCATCACGCCGATTCCGTGGATGGCGAAGCGCGTGTTCGGGGGCGGCGCGGTCTACGACGGCGGCTACGTATACACATACGCGTCGCAGCTCCGCACGTGCGCGTTCTGCTTCTCGAGCGACATGTACGTGGCGCGCGTGCCCGAGAGCCAGATCATGGTCCCCGGCGCATGGCAGTACCGGGCCGGAGCAAGCTGGGTCGGCAACCCGAACGCGGCGACGCCGGTGCTTCCGGCCGCGGTCAGCAACACCGACGTACAGCCGTACAACAACGGTTTCTTGCTGATCACGAAGACGATCAGCATCATCGGGCCGCCCGTCGAGGCGTGGTGGTCGCCGAATCCCGAAGGTCCGTGGCAAGACCTCGGGACGGTGTTCTCCGTGCCGGCCCCGCCGCCGGCGCGTGGTGGGCGACACTTATCAACAGGCGTACACGTACAACCCGTTCGTGCTCGCCACTACGCGTCTTTCCGATGGTGGACTGCTCGGTTGGTACGACGTGAACAGTCTCGATCCCGCCGACGGTCAGATCGACGGACGGATGTACGGGCCGCGGTTCCTCTCGGTGACGATCCCTCCGACACCGAACGCGCCGCCGCGCGCGATCGCCACCGACCGGTCCGAATCCGTGGACGCCGACGCTCGCAGTCGACGCGCACGGACGCGTCCGCACGATCAACGGCGGAACCGGATTCGGCGCGAGCGTCACCACGCACGCGGTCGGTGTCGCGCGCACCCCGACCGCGCGCGGGCGGTTGGGTGGTCGCGGCCGACGGCGGCGTGTTCGCGTTCGGCGACGCGGCATTACTACGGATCGATGGGCGGGGTGCGGCTCAACCAACCGATCGTCGGGATCGCGCCGACGCCGACCGGTCAGGGGTATTGGCTCGTCGCGCGCGACGGCGGGATCTTCTCGTTCGGCGACGCGCGCTTCTTCGGCTCGACGGGTGCGATCCGGTTGAACCGGCCGATCGTCGCGATGGCCACGTCGCCGACCGGACGGGGCTATTGGTTCGTCGCCTCCGACGGTGGGATCTTCTCCTTTGGCGACGCGCGCTTTGCCGGATCGACGGGTGGCGCACCGCCGTTCTTCCCGGTGAACGGCATGGCGGCAACGCCCGACGGGCGCGGTTATTGGCTGTCGACGATTGCGGGACAGGTGTTCGGCTTCGGCGAAGCGCGCAGCATGGGCAATGCGCCGCTCCCGTTGGCGGCCGTGGTCGTGGGCATCGTCGCCGCGCCGGGTGGATATCGACTCGTCGACGCATCCGGCAACGTCTTCCGCCGGAGCACGACGTCGACGGCGGGTTCCGCCGGCTCCGTCACGCAGAGCCAGGCCCGCATAACGACTCCGGTACCGCTCGTTGCCGCGGGATAGCCGAACCGTTACCGCGCGAACACCAGAAGACCCCCGGCGAGCATCGCGATCCCTGCGCCGTACGCGAGGGTGAGCGAACGTTCGCGGATGCTGCAGCGCGGCCTTGGCGCCGAGGGTGGCGAGCGGCACCGAGCCGAGTCCGAACACGAGCGCGAGCGACCAGTCGATGTGGCCAAGCCACGCGTGCACGATGGTTCCCGGTACAGCGAGCGCGGCCGCGAGCGCGAGCGAAGTGCCGAGGGCACGCCGCACCGGCATGTGCAGCACGTTCATGAACAACGGCGCCAGGATGAAGCCGCCGCTGTTGCCGAGCAGTCCCGAAACCAGCGCGGCGACCGCGACGACCGCCGCAGTACGCGGGGTGGACGGACTGGCGGGAACGGCCGCGTCGACGTCACCGTCGTCGGATGCAGTTGCGTGCGCGCCGAGCAACACGCGGAGGCCGAGGACGAGCAGGATCGCGTCGGTGGCGAGAACGAGCGGATTCGCCGCCGATCCAGCGGGTGCACAGCGCGCCGACCGCGGTCAGCGGAAGCCCGATCATCAGGCCGAGGCGGAGCACCCCGCGGTCGATGTGGCCGGCCCGGGCGTAGCTCCGGCTCGCCAGCAGGGTCGACGGGATCGTGGCCGGGAGCGGCGAGGCGATGGCGACGATGGCAGGAACGCCGAGGGCGTGCAGCAGGGGAGTGGACACCGCGGAGCCGCCCTTGCCGAACGCGCCCGACAAGAAGCCGACGCCGGCCCCGATCAGCAGCGCTCCGAGCAGCAGGTGGATGTCCATACGTCCATTCAACGGCCTCGACCGGTCATCGGACAAGCCTCTCGGGCCTACCGATATCATCGGATTGACCTATGGAGCTGCGCCACGTCGAATACGTCCTCGCCGTGATCGACCACGGGAGCTTCACCGCCGGCGCGGCCGCGGTCGGCGTGGCGCAGCCTTCACTTTCCGAGGGCATCCGACGGCTCGGAAACCGAGCTCGGCGTGCGGTTGTTCGATCGCATCGGCCGGTCGGTCGTCCTGACCGATGCGGGGCGGGCGTTCGAGGGACCGGCCCGCAGCATGCTCCGCGAGCGGTCGGTCGTGTTCGACGCGGTGGGCGCGGTGCGAACGCTCGACACCGGCACGCTCGATCTCGTCGCGCTGCCGACCCTGGCCGTCGATCCCCTGGCCGCGCTGGTCGGTCGGTTCCGCACGATGCATCCGGGGGTCAGCGTGCGCGTGGTCGAACCGGAAGGCGCGGTCGAGCTCGCCGACTTGGTTGCGAGCGGCCAGAGCGAGATCGGTCTGGCCGAGTTGCCCGCCGTTCGCGACGACCTCGTCGCGATCACGCTCGAACGCCAAGAGATCGTCGCAGTGTGCCCACCCGGGACCCGACTCAGCGCGCCCGGTCGGCTACAGGTCACCGCACTCGCCGGCATGCCGCTCATCGCGACGCCTTCCGGCAAGTCGACACGCGACCTGCTCGACCGCGCGCTCGCGGCCGCGTCGGTCGAGCCGTACATCGCGGTCGAGATCTCCCAACGCGAAGCGATCGGGCCGCTGGTGCTGAGCGGTGCGGGCACATCGTTTCTTCCGCGCTCGATGGCGAGCAGCCTCGGCGAACAGGGCGCCGTCGTCGCTCGGCTCGTCCCCGCGCTGACCCGCACGATCGGTTTCGTGCATCGCGCCAATCCGCTCACGCCCGTCGGGCCGTGCCTTCGTCGAGCTCGCCCGCGCGAAGACGCGTTGACGGTCAGCGCCTCGGTCAACTCAGACGTTCGACCGCGGAGACCAGCAACGCGTCGCCGGCGCGGATGAGCGCCGCTTCGTCGATGTCGACCCGACCGGCGTCGTGCCAACGCCAGGTGCTCGAGATCGTCGAAGCCGAGCTGGGTCAGAAGATCGAACCACGCGAGATCGTCGACGGGGCCGTACCGACGAGCGAACTCGTCGGCGACGTCGAGTCCGAACAGCAACGTCAGATTGGCGCGGCAGTGCGAGACATCGGCCGCCGCGGGCCCGCGACACGCGTGCGTCCAATCCACGACGCCCGACACCTGACCGTTCTGCCACAGCACGTTGCCCGGGTGGTAGTCGCGATGGCAGAACACGGTTTCGTACTCCGGAACCGGTCCGCGCGCGATCGAGATCGCGCGCTGCCAGTCGGCGCGGTGCCGCGTCCACGGCGGCGGTTCCGTCAGGCGCTCGACTCCCCACGGCCGATAGGTCTCCAGCTCGACATCGGCCGGCACCGGAACCGCATGGATCGCGTGGAGCGTGGCGACCAGTCCGTCGAGATACCCGTCGAGATCGATCGGGGCGAGCATGTCGCGTCCGGCCAGACGCGTCATCACCAGCGTCGGCACATCCGCCGAGACCGCGTCCGCGTCGGCGACGACGAGCGTGGGCGCAACCACTGCCGCCGCGGCCGACGACGCCAGCAACATCAGGGCCGAGCTCTCGTTCTCGACCACGCCGGGATCGGGTGGCGCGTCGGCGCGGGCCCAGCGCCGCATGACCAGTTCGTGCCGCGTTCCCGCGCCGTCGTCGACATCGACTGCGTGCATCGCCGCGGCAAATGCGTTGCGCAGCCGACGCACCCCAACCACCTGCGCGGTCGGGTCCGAATTGGTCCGCGACCCAGTCCAACGTCGACTGCGGGGGCATGCGCCGCAGCTCGATCGGTATCTCCATTGCTCGGGAACCTTTTGGGTAGAACGGTGGTTCATTGGACGGTAACCCGCTAAGAAGCAACTACGACACCAAGAAATGTATGAGGTGAAGTCAATGTTCCTGCGTCGCGACAAGGCCAACTTGACCACCGCCGACGAGGCGCTGCCCGGTCGTGCCGAGCGCCCGTTCACCGTGCCCGAGCACCACTTCGTGCTCGGTACCCCGCTCGAGCCGCCGTTCCCCGACGGCCTCGAGCAGATCGTGTTCGGCATGGGCTGTTTCTGGGGTGCGGAGCGCAAGTTCTGGACTGCTGCCGGCGTGTACACGACGGCGGTCGGCTACGCCGGTGGCTTCACTGCCGAACCCCACGTACGAAGAGACGTGCTCGGGCACGTACCGGTCACACCGAGGCCGTGCTCGTGGTGTTCGATCCCAAGATCACGTCGCTCGACGAGATGCTCCGCATCTTCTGGGAGAGCCACGACCCGACCCAGGGCATGCGCCAGGGCAACGACGTCGGTACGCAGTACCGCATCGGCGATCTACACCTTCGACGACGCGCAGGCGGAGGCGGTCGAGGCGTCACGGAAGATGTTCCAGGAGCAGCTGAACGCCGCGGACTACGGCGAGATCACGACGGAGATCAAGCCCGCGGGCACGTTCTATTACGCCGAGGACTACCACCAGCAGTATCTGGCGAAGAACCCGAACGGCTACTGCGGTCTCGGTGGCACCGGCGTGAGCTGCCCGATCGGGGTCGGCACGCGTCGAGTGACGCGCCACGCCCGAAGAACCCGAGCTCGATCCGTACGTCGACTTCACTCGTGAAGAGTGGAGTCGACTGCGCGCGTCGACACCACTGTCGCTCGACGAGGACGACCTCGCCGCGTTCCGCGGGCTCGGCGAACCGATGCCGATGCGAGAGGTCGAAGAGGTCTACCTCCCGCTGTCGCGGCTTGTTGAACCTGCGCGTCGCGGCGACGCGCGAATTGCACTCGCGTGACCGAGACGTTCCTCGGTCATCTGCACGTCGGCGCGCCCGTACGTGATCGGCATCGCAGGCAGCGTCGCGGCGGGGAAGAGCACGATCGCGCGCATGCTGCAGGCGCTGCTCGGCCGCTGGCCCGACCATCCGCGCGTCGATCTCGTCACGACCGACGGGTTCCTGTTCCCGAACGCCACGCTCGAAGCGCGCGGCCTCGATGGCGCGCAAGGGATTTCCCGAGAGTTACGACGTGCGCGCGCTGATGCACTTCCTCGCCGAGCTGAAGGCGGGCGCGCCCAAGGTGCGCGCGCCGCGCTACTCGCATCTCACCTACGACATCGTCGACGACGAGGAGATCGATTCTCACGTCGCCCGACATCGTCATCGTCGAGGGCGTCAACGTGCTGCAGACGCCGTCGCGTCGAGGTCGGGCCGAGGCGAGCGTCGTGGTGTCGGACTTCTTCGACTTCTCGATCTACGTCGACGCGGACCGAGGCCGATCTCGAACGTTGGTACGTCGACCGGCTCTTGCTGCTCAGCGAGACGTCGTTGCACGATCCGCGCTCGTACTTCAACTTCCTCACGCAGTCGACCGAGGAAGCGACGCGGGAGTTCGCGCACTCGGTGTGGAACGCAGGTGAACCTCGTGAACCTACGCGAGAACATCGCGCCGACGCGCGGCCGGGCGCATCTCGTGCTCGAGAAGAGCGGCGATCACGCGATCGGGCGCGTGCGGCTGCGCAAGCTCTAGTCGAACTAGTCGGCGATCTGGTGGTCGGTGCGCACGCCGCGCAGGCCGAACCAGGCGAGCTCGGAGATCCACTGTGCGAGCTGATCGCTGTCGACGACCGCGCCGGGATCCCGCAACGCTTTTCGGCCGACCGATTCCGCCATGCCCACGATCGCGTTGGCGAGCATCTGCCGTTGTTCGTCCGGTGCGGGGATCTCGATCAGCGTCGCGATCGTCTCCGCGGCCGCGTCGAGGATCTCCTCGACGATGCGCGCGAACTCCGGATCGGTGCGCAACGACGTTCCGAGCAGTAGCAAGAACGCGGAGCGGTTGCCGACCGCGAACCGGAAGTACGCGCGGAAACCGAACTCGACCCGTTCCCGCAGCGTGCCGGCCTGCGCGGTCGCGTCGGCGAGGTGCTCGAGCAGTTGGCGGCCCGGTCTCCTCGAGCAGCTCGACGTAGAGCGCGCGCTTGCTCGGGAAGTGTTGGTACAGCACCGGCTTCGTGACGCCGGCGGCTTCGGCGATCTCGTCCATCGAGGTCGCGTGGAAACCCTGTTGTGCGAAACGCTCGCGCGCGACGTCGAAGAGTTGTTGGCGCCGCTGGTCGGCCGGCATCCGCACGGCGGGCCGGGCCAAGCCGTCGCCGGGATCAGACACTCGACTTCAGGGGCATCGCGTAGCGGTCGACGTGGTCGAAGTTGCGGGCGAACAACTCGTCGACGGCCGCGGCTTCTTCGGTCGAGAACGGAAGGTCGGACGCGGCCGCGTATTCGCGCACTTCGTCGACGGAGAGCACCGTCGGCAGCACCGTCGCGAACGACGGGTTGGCGAGGATGCCCGCGATCGCGGCTTGGCCGATGGTGCGCCCGGTCTCGCCGCCCCAGATGAACCCGAGCGTCTCGGCCTTCTCGAAGTTGTCGAGCATGTTGTCGCGGTTGCGGTGTCCGCGGTGGTCGCCGGGCGGGAAGACCGTGTCGAGCGTGATCTTGCCCGAGAGCGTGTCGGAGGCGTGCGGGACGCGGGCGATCAGCGAGATGTCGCCGTTGCGCACGCGGTCGCGCGCCGCGAAGGCGAGGCCGGGCTCTTGCTCGAAGATGTTGAACACCGTTTGCAACGTGACGATCGGGCGCTCGTCGATCGAGACGTTGCCTTCCTCGACCCAACCGATCGCCGGGCCCGAGCGCGACGCCGAGCTCGCGCACCTTGCCTTCGGTGCGCAAGCGCGACGAGCGTCTCCCAGAGCGCGTCGTCGACGATCGGCTCGATGCGCGGGTTGTGGAGCTGCAGCAGGTCGATGTGATCGGTGCCGAGACGGCGCGAGCGACGCGTCGACCTGGCGCCGCACCGACGCGGGCTCCCAGTCGTACGGACGCGCGCCCTGGTTTCGGTACGCGCTCGGCGGCGATGTCGTAGCCGACCTTCGTCGTGACGACGAGGTCGTCGCGGCCTTTGATGTACTCGGCCAGGATCGTCTCGCCCGCGCCGTCGACGCCGTAGACGGGCGCGGTGTCGAAGAACGTGATGCCCGCGTCGAGCGCGGCCTTGATCATCTCGTGCGGGTCGTCGGTGCGACCCCACCAGTCGGTGACGAGCGTCCAGGTGCCGAAACCGACCTCGGAGACGACGAGATCGCTGTGACCCAAGCGGCGTTGTTGCATGCCGCGAGGCTACGCCGGGATCGGGTCAGATCCCGTAGTCGACGACCGACCGGGCGACCTCGCCCGCTTCCATCGACGCGAACGCGTCGTTGATGCCGTCGAGGCCGATCCGGCGGGAAACGAGCTCGTCGAGCTTGAGCGTGCCGTCCTTGTAGAGCGCCACGAGCCGGGGAACGTCCCGCTGCACGTCGGAGGAGCCGTACCACGAGCCCCGGACCTGCTTCTCGTTGACGAGCAGCTCCATGGCGATCGGGATCTCCATGATCTGCTCCATCTTCGGGACGCCCACGATGATCGCCTGGCCGCCGCGGCGGGCCATCGCGAACGCCTGCTGCACGGTGTCCTTCAGCCCGATGACCTCGAACGACACGTCGACGCCGCGGCCGCCGGTGAGTTCCTGCACCTGCGCGACCGGGTCGCCGTTGGTCGCGTTGACGAGATCGGTGGCGCCGAACTGCTTGGCCATGTCGAGCTTCGAGTCGAAGCGGTCGACGGCGATGATCCGCTCCGCGCCCTTCCACTTCGCGCCCTGGATCGCGTTGAGGCCGACCCCGCCGCAACCGATGACGGCCACGGTGTCGCCGGGCTTCAGGTCGGCAGTGTTGGCCGCCGCGCCGAAGCCGGTCAGCACGCCGCAGCCGATGAGCGCCGCGCTCGTGAACGGCACGTCGGCGTCGACCTTCACGACGCTGATCTCGGGGCACACGAGCTCTTCGCTGAATGTGCCGAGCGCCGACATCTGGTGCAACGGCGTTCCGCCGCGGGAGAAGCGGGGCGTCATGTCGAGCTGCGCGCCCAACGCCATGGCGAGGAATCCGGTCTCGCACATCTCGGGCGTGTCGTGCGTGCACATGTAGCAGTGGCCGCACTGCGGAACGAACGACAGCACGACGTGGTCGCCGGCCTTGACGCGGGTGACGCCTTCACCGACGGAGTCGACGATGCCCGCGCCCTCGTGGCCGAGCACCGACGGCAGCGGCGACAACAGGGTGCCGTTCACGACCGACAGGTCGGAGTGGCACACGCCGGAGGCGCCCATGCGCACACGCACCTCGCCCGCTTTCGGTGCTTCGAGCTCGACGTCGATGACCTCGAGCGGCTCGTTCACGGCGGGACAGAAAGCGGCCTTGGGCATGATGTTCCTCCTCGGCGTTGGCCTCGATAGTACCGCCGCGCTATTGGAGCCCTCGCTCCCGGTCTTCGCGGGCCGCGGCCCGCACGCCGTAGCCGAGCACGATCGGGATCGGGAGCACGACGCTCGATATCGCCAGCCCCGCGATGGTCACGGTGACGGTCCAGGTGGGGAACGAGGTGGCCACCCCGATGAAGAACGCGATGATGGCGACCACGAGCGCGAAGTAACCGATGCGCTTGCCCCGGGCGGCGAAGCGGGCGATCGTTCTCGCGGCGGGCGAGTACGGAGTCGTCGTCTACCACGCGATCCACCCGTGCCCGGAGAACGTTTCATCGATGGTCGGCGGCAGGTCGGTGAGCGAGAACGACACTCGGGCGCGTTGCACGTTGGCCTCGAAGTAGCGGTCGCGAACCGCGGGCTGTTCGGCGAGGAACTTCGCGACACCTTCCGGCTGCTGGGTGGAGAACACGCGGATTCCCGCCGCGACGATCTCCGCGAGCACGGGATACGGGAATGCCGCGCACGCCCGCCGGTACGCGATCGACTCGACGATCGGGTTGCCGAACCCTTCCCACGTGGAGGGGAACACGACGAGATCGGCAGCCGCGTACGCGTCGGCCGCGGTGGCCGCCCGCCCGAGCGCAACCGGGATCTCGGCGCGCTCGATGATGCGATCGAGCACCGGCGCGTAGCCGTCTTCGGCGGGACCGGAGATCCAGAGGCGCAGATTGAGCGCGGGCAGGAGACCGCTCAGCTGATGCGCGAAGCGCAGCGCGCCGGGGACGTTCTTGCGTTCGATGGCGCGGGCGGGCTGGAAGAGCACGAAGTCGTCGTCGGCGAACCCGAACTGCCGGCGCGTCGCGGCGCGATCACCGGCGGGCGGTTCGAGGTCGAAGAAGTTGTGAATCGTCACCGCGTCGGCGTAGCCCCGCGCGTGCAACTCGCGCCGACTACGCAGATTGATCGTCGCGTGCAGGGCGCCATCAATCCGCGGCGGGAATTCGTCCTCGAGGTGTTTGAGGTGGCGCCGCTGCCACGGCAGATCGTGGTGCCGGAAGCAGACCCGACCGGTGTGCTCGCTTGCGACTTGGGCGACGACGCGCGCCGCGTCGACGTTGAGCGGCAGCGAGCAGATGTTGTCGACGATGACGAGGTCGGCGCCGTCGATAGCGCGCCGCAGTGCGTCGATCTCGCGTTCGGCCGCGTCCGCCGCTTCGGTCGGAGGTTGGTCGAGCGTGAGGCCGGACAACTCGATGTCGTCGGGCTCGGGGTCGCCTTCGATCGCGCCCGCGACGCGCCGGGTCTCGAAACCCAATTGGTTCAACGCCCAGGCCCACTTGCGCGCTTCGACCGATACTCCGTCGTCACCGCCGAGCCGGAAGGAGACGGTGACCGCCTGCGGCGCCATGGCGCCGACGATAGGGCGAGTTACGGGACGGTGACGTACGCGAGACGCCGGTTGGTGGCGTCGAGCACGGCCCGGGCGACCGCGTCGGCCTCCTGCTGGGGTCGCACGATCGCCGATCCCGAGACGAGCTGTTCGGCGGGCGGGATCACGAACACGACGGTGACCACGGCCACGTCGTGGGCGCCGATCCGGACGATCTGCGCGTGATCGACGTCGACGCATTCCGCGGCCGGTTCGAGCTGACGCAAGGAGTCGACGGTGGCCAGCGCGACCAGACGGTGGCGGGCGGTCGTGGCGATGGAACCTTCGGCGAAGCCGACCGCCTCCTGGTCGTCGAGGGCGAGGGTCACGCGTACCAGCGAGCGCAGGCCGCTCGCCTCCGCGGTGATCGCGACGATCGAAGGGCGCGGTTCGGGCGCCGCGGTCTCGTCGAGGATGCTGCCGCCGAGTTGGACGACGGAGATCACGCGGCGATCGAGCTCGAGCCCGAACGACGCCAACGCGATCGATTGCACGTCGCGGACGATCTGCTTCGGGTGCTTGCCTTGGTGCGCGACGACATGAACCTCGGAAACCCGTCCATCGGTCTCGGCGACGAGCCGAACGATGGAAACGTCGGGAAGCCGACAGATCTCCCGTTCGACTTCCGCCAGGTCCAGTTCGTCCATGCCCTTTGCTTTCCGCTCGACCCGCGGCGGTGACAATAGAGCGTGGCGGCGCGGATTTGAGTGACCGTCGGTTTCGCGGCGCGTAACGCTCGGTGAACTTCAGACGATCGCGAACGTCAAAGTGTGGGTTGCTCGATGAGCTCGACGACTTCGTGGTCGGGTCCGCGGAAGCAAACGAAGCGCAACTCCGGCAGGCCCGGACCCATCGCCATCGTCACCGGCGGAGAGATCGTCGCGATCGCGTCGCGGTCGAGCGCGGCGACGGCGGCATCGATATCGGGGACGAGGAACGCGGCGCGCCACATGCCGAGGGTGTTCGCGGCGCGCGGCGCGCGTTGGTCAGGCGCCGGGGTGCGGAAGCCGACGAGCATGATGAAGACGTCGCCGCCGCCGGGTGCGGTGAAGACGACTTCTTCCATCGCGACCGGGCCGTCGGCCACGCGCATGTGCTCCCCGTCGGGGTTGTCGCTCGAATAGCGCGCCGACTCGCGCAGTCCAAGCGTTTTGTAGAACGCGGACGACCGCTCGAGATCGGCGCACGTGACCGACACGAACGACACCGCGGGTTTGCCACTCTCGATGAGCTCGATCGCGGTGCCGTCGGGATCGTTCACGAGCGCGAGGCGAACCTCGCCCCCGGACGGGATCGCATGAACGAATGGGTCGCTCCACACGGCACCGCCGAGCGCGACGACGCGCTCGAGGGTGGCGTCGAGAGCGGTGACACGGAGCCCGAGTCGTTGGAAGCCGGTTTCGACGACCGTCGCGGGCGGCGCGCCGATCGGCTTGGGCTCGTGCCATTCGAGGAGATCGATGGCGCCGCCTTCGTAGGCCTTTGGGCCGAGCAGGATCGACGCGTCCCAGCGGGCGCGGTCGAGCCCGAACGCGGCGCCGGGCTGCGTGGTCTCGGGCGCGGTGTGCGCGCCGATCGCGAGTCCGAGACCTTCGGTATAAAAGCGTCGCGACCGTTCGAGGTCGGAGCAGTTCACGTTGACGTGGAAGAGCCGCGCATCGTCGAGCACCGTCGTCGCCACCATGCTCGACACCGTACCGGCGGGCGGGCAGTTGGCCATGGGGTGGCCATTTCCCGGCGCGTCACGGACGAACGCGGATGATCGTCTTCCCTTTGGATCGCTCGGTCGGGTTGAGGGCGACCACGGCTTCGTCGAGGGGCGCAACGGTGCCGATGTTCGTCCGCAGTCGTCCATCACGCACCCGCTGGACGATCTCAACCAGTTGGCCGCGATCACACTCGACGACGAAGTCGATCGCCCGGCCGTCGGCAGGCCGCGCCGTTGTCGGGCCGACGATGGTTACGAGTGTTCCTCCGGCGCGGATCAAGTTCGCGGATCGCGTCTGGATGTCGCCGCCGATGACATCGAACACCAGATCGACCGCGCCGACGTCTTCCAGTGCGTCGTTGTCGAGGTCGACGAACTCTTGCGCACCGAAATCGAGCGCCTTCTGACGGTCGGCGGCGCGTCCGGTACCGATGACGTAGGCGCCGGCTTCGCGTGCGAGTTGCGTCACCATCGTCCCGACTGCGCCGGCCGCGCCGTGCGCGAGGACGCTCTGCCCCGCCCGAACGCGACCGTGCTCGAACAGTCCCTGCCACGCGGTCAGTCCCGAGATAGGCAGACTCGCGCCGACGGTGAAGGCGACGTCGCCCGGTAGCGGCGCGAGGTTGCGCGATTCGATCGCCACCCGCTCCGCCAGGGTTCCGTCGCGGTGCCAGTCCGCGAGGCCGAACACTCGCTGTCCTACCGACACTCCCGTGGTGCCGTAACCGAGGGCGGCGACCACTCCGGCCAGCTCGTGCCCGGGTATAGACGGTGTTCGGTCGCGGTCGGCCCGATCCACCCAGGTCGAGGGCCACTCCATCTCAGTCGGGACGAATCCCGACGCATGAACCTCGACGACGACATCGTTTATCGCGGCGTGCGGCTCGGGCCGTTCCACCAGCGTCATCCCAGCGGTTCCCGCAGCCGGGTCAGTGACCACTATTGCTTTCACTTGGAGACCTCGCTGTACCAATCGCGCGCGCGTCGTTTTTCGAGTGATAGCGCCGGTGATAGCACCCGCGCTATCACCGGCGCTATCACTCTTTTTTGGGGGTGCGCTCTGCGAGGTCTTGCGCGCCGGATGTTCGGTTCAGGGTTGCAGGACCGAGCGGATCTCGTCGACGACGTAGGTGCGCGTCGCGGTAATTGTCGCCTCGCCGAGGTCGATCACCGGAAGGCCGCCGGCGGGGAGGTCGGGACCGGTGGTCGTGGCGACCCCGTGCCAGACCGCGCTGATCGCGATCGTGTGCCGGCCCTTGGTCTCGAACGTGAAGTGATCGCTCGGTGCGTCGGTGGCGGCGTGGCCGTCGACGCTGATCTCGTAGTGGTCGAGCGTGGCGGTGCCGGTGATCGTGTACCCCCGGATCGTCGCCGCGATCGCCACTTCGGTCGGCCCGCTCGTGCTGATGCGTGTGTCGAGCCCGGTGATGCCGCGGGCCGCGGGATCGAGCACGACCGCGGGCGCCGGCAGCTGCACGCTGTTCCACGCTTCATCGAACGTGGGTACCGCGGGGATGACCGGCGCGGGTCGAACCGTCGGATCGCCGTCGGGGAACGCGATGCACTCGAAGCGATCGTCGACGATTGCACCGGTCGGGTCCCGCCCGATCAGGTGGTAGAGAAATCCGAACGCGGGGTTGGCGGCGTTGGTGCCGTTGGCCAGGCAGAGCCCGTTGAGGCTCCCGGCCTGCGCCGGTGTCGGGTCGACCGACCACGAAACCAGATACTCCACAATCGGCCTCGACCCACCGGCCGCCGGATTCCCCGGAGAAGCCGACCCCGGCGAAGTGACAGTCACCCCAATGGTCACCTGGCCACCCGGCGCGGATCCACCTACACCGTGGACGTCTGCTTGCGCGGGTGTCGCGCTGATCGCCACTGCAACTGCAACTGCAAATGCGACGAGACACGCAACGCGTCTCACGCCAGTTGTTTCGGTGCTTGAGTCACGTCATTCGCGGCGAGATACCAACGTCCGCTCATACGAACGACGAGCGTGTGGTAGATCGTGTCGCCGGTGAAGCGCGCCTGCTCGACGACCTTCCCTGCAGTGTTGACCACCCGATGCAAGGTGATCCGCTGAGTAACCGTCGCTGAAAACGCATCTGCCGTCTGGCTGGTAATCGTGAACTCGTCCGGCGCCCCGATCCGCTCGACAAAGCGCTGAGATTTGTTGTGGAGCATCGTTAGAAGTTTCGTGTAGCCGTTCATGAGATCCGTCCCGCCCGAAACGAAGCCTTTGGGGAGGCTGGGGTCGGGACGGTGCGCGGCGGTCCAATTTCCGTACGCCTCGAGGGACTTCAGGATGGCGACGTAGTTGGTGCCGGTGTTGACGAGCTTGGGGGGTGGAACCGAGTCGTCGAAGCTGAACTCGGGCGTCGAGGTGGTCGTCGTCGGCGCGGGCCGGATCTTCGTCGCCGTCGACGACGAGGATTTCGTACTGCGAGCAGTGGTCGGAACCGAACTCGACGTGGTCGATGTCGCGCTACACGCGCACAGCGCGAGACCCAAGACCACCATCCCGCCCACCCGTTTCCCCACGTCGGAACGTTAGGGGAGGGAGAGGCGATTCGTAACAAGTGAAAAATTCGGGGCTTAGCGGCGTAGATACCGATATGTCCGGATTCTGTGCCATGACACTCTTGCGCAAAGGCCGCAGCAGGGCGAGAATTGGCCGAACACCGGTCATTCCGTGGGAGGATTGATCGGGGCGGGCGTGGGGCTGCTGTTGTTCGCGTGACTTGTGCGAGCAACTGTTGCCGCTGAATCGGAGGTTTGCCCATAAGGCCGAATGTCTTGGAGACAGACGGCAAGGCCTCGGGCCGGGCTCTACTTCACTCACGAAGATGTTCCCTAGCGAAGCGGATGTGCCCCGTCGCCCGTAGCGGTCGTGGCGGAGGTCGTGACGCAAGGGGGAATTCCCTGTGAAGAAGATCGCTGTCCGTGTCGCCGCTGTTGCTGGTGGGCTTGTTGCTGTCCTGCTGGCCGGTGGCGCTGCTTTCGGTCGTGGCTGAGAAGCTGAGAGCCCAGCCCGCGGCCTTGCCGCCTATCTCCAGATCTGCCTGATACTGCCGAAAAAGTAGGAGACCATGTCGCCGTTCCCTCGCCGAGCTTCGGTGGTTCACCGCCGCCGTGTTCGCGATCGCTGTCTGTGTGGGGGTGTGCCTCGCTTATACCGAGGGGCTGCCTGCACGCGGGCGCAGTCGCTGGTGTTCGGCGCGCTCGTACGTGCTGACGGCGCAACTACCGGTGCGGCTCCGCGGACGGCGTGTTCTTGTCGCCCGGGCTTCATGGTGTGCATGGCGGCGATCGTCGTCTTCCGCGACGAGCACTCGTTGCTCGGCGCGCTGATCGTGTGCTCGCTCGCTCTACCTGCGCGCCGTCAACTTCCACAAGGCGTCGTGGGGCTGGCTGCCGTTCAACGCCGGGCTGTCGGCGCTGTCGTTCCTCGCGGCGGCGCTCGCCTACGACCTCCTGCCGCTCGGCCACCAAGGTGTCGGCGATGCTACTCGGTCGTCGTGGTGATGCCCGCCGCGCTGGCGTACCTCGCGGTCGCGTGGCTCGTTGCTCGTCTTTCGTACGTCGTCGAAGGAGCGTCGGTCGTGGCGAGCAGGTGCTCGCCGAGCTCCTCCCGGCCGGCGCGGAGGTGTTGCCGTTCGCGGTGCTCGGCTTTCTGCTCGGCCGGCTGTACCTGTCGCTCGGTCCGGCCGTGATGCTGCTGATCATCGTGCCGATCCTGATCGCCCGGGAGATGTTCGCCTCGTACATGCGGGTGAAGGAATCGCACGACGAGACCGTCGGGATGCTGATCCACGCGCTCGAGGCCAAGGACCGTTACACGTCAGGCCATTCGGAGCGCGTCGCCGACTACGCCGAGCTACATCGGCGAAGAGCTCAACTTCATGCCCGCCCGGCTCGAGCGCCTGCGGTTCGCGGCGCTGATGCACGACATCGGCAAGCTCGTCGTGCCGAACCAGCTGCTGAACAAGCCCGGGCGCCTCACCCCCGACGAGTTCGCCCAGGTGCGCGTGCACGAGAAGGTCAGCGTGCAGATGCTGAGCCACATCGACTTCCTGCGCCCGATCGCGGCCGCCTCGCACAGCGACAACACCAAGTTCGACCCCGACGACCTCGATCACCCGATCGAGCCGTACATCGTGATGATCGCCGACGCCTACGACGCCATGACCTCGACCCGGGCCTACCGCAAGGCGCTGTCCCAGGACGTGGCCTTCCAGGAGCTTCGCGACAAAGCGGGCGTCCAGTTCCACCCGGCCTGCGTCGAGGCCCTGATCCATGCCGTCGAGAAGCGGGGCGAGACGCCACGGCGACGGGTTCGAGCGCGACGCCGAATTCGACAATGCGCCGGTTGCCGGGCTCGGCAGCGCCGGTCTCGGCGACCTGCTCGATACGGACGCCGACTCCGCAGAGCGTTCGCCGTCGGCCTCATCCGTCCTGAACCGGGCGAACGACGCAGGTCCCGACGAACGGTGCTGACTACGATCGGGTCGACCAAAAGGGCCGATCAGCCCTTTTCCGCCCGCCGAAGGCTGCCGAGTAACAACTGATGCGGCTGGAACCTCGAGATTCGGGCGGGGCGCGGTGAACCGTCGCCGCCGAATCGCTCTCGTATGCGTGCTGGGTCTGTGGCCGCTGGAAGGTCGCGCACATGCTCGATCCCGCACGGGCACGCCGACGCGCTCGACGTTCCTCGCCGCCGGCCTCGTGCTCGGCGAGCTGCTGGCGCTCCGGCTCGAGGATCGGCAGCGCGCTCCCGCTCTCGTACGCGGTGCTCGTCGTGCTCGCGTCGTCGTTCGCGCTGCGCGAGTACGCGATCGCGGTGCTTGGCGCGGAGTTGGTCTCGATCCTGTTGCGCATCACCGACCGCAATCGCGCGTGGCGACTCACGATCTTCGGTGTGCGCATGGCCGTCGCCGCGGCAACCTACGCCGCCTACCAAGGCGCGTGGCATCTCGTCGGTCAGCGGGAAGAGGTCGCCGCGCGTGCTGTTCGCGCTGGCGGCCGCCGCGCTCGCGCAGCTCGTCGTCGACGTGACTGCGAGCAAGGTGTTCCGGCTGGGCGCGTCGTTCTCGGCGCGCGGCCGGCTCGCGTGGCTGGCGATCGCATCGTCGGGCATGTTGATGGCGATCGGCTACCGCGGAGTCAACGGCGACGGCCGCGTCGGCATCTGGGGTCCGCTGCTGTTCTCGACGCCGTTGCTCGCGGCTTGGTACGCGTTCGAACGGCTCGACTCGGCAACCCGTTCGTACCGCCAGACGATCGAAGCGCTGGCCATGGCGCCCGAGCTCGGCGGGCATGGTCCCGCCCGGTCACGCGGAACGGGTCGCGACGCTCGGCGTCCGCGATGGGCGAGCAGCTCGGGTTGCCGGCTGCCGAGCGTGCGCGACCTCGAGATGGCCGCGCTCCTGCATCATCTCGGACAGGTCACGCTCGACGATCCCGTCGACGAACACGGCGTCGATCCGGCCGAGGTGACCGCGGTGACCGGCTCGATGTTGCGCGAGATCCGCCCGCTCGTCGGCTGCGGGCGAGATCGTCTCCGGCGAGGTCGACGATCCCAAGCGCCGGCTCGCCGTGCAGGCGTCTGCGCCTCGCGAGCGAGTACGACGACCTGACCGTCCGCGACAACGTGCCCGGCGACCTCGCGGTCGAGTCGCTGCGCTCGGCGCCGTCGTACGTCTACGACGAACGAGTCGTGGTGGCGCTCGAACGTGTGCTGCGCGACCGGGTCAGCGCCGACTCCTGACGCGATCCCGCGCCGCGTCGGTTGTGACTCGTCGATCCGACGCGTCGACCGACTCGCGACGTCGATGCTCGGTCGCGGTCGAGCTGTCGGCCGGTCGGCGCGCGAGCGTTCTCGTACGGGCGCCGCGCCGCTTCGGCCTGCCGGCTCGCGTTGTAGGCGACGTCGCACAGGCCGACCGCGAGGATGAGGTCGCCGAAGCTGAGGACGGAGTCGAACGGCTCCTTCAAGACGATGATGTCGGAGAGGAACCGGAGCTTGTCGTCGGGTTGCTGCGGGTGGTGCTTGACGGTTGGCTTGCGTCCACGACTTGCTCTGCCACTCGGCCGGGATCTTCACCGGCATCCCCTGGTTCAACGTGATGACGAGCGCGTTGCACGCGATGCCGATGAACACGATGCCCATGCCGCGCAGCACGAGGTTGCGCGCCGCGAACGCCAGGATGAGCACGTACGACGCGACGAGCAGGCCGAAGCCGACGTCGTGCCAGTGCTCTCTGCGGGATCGTGACGTACTCGAGCACGATCTGGATCGCGAGGCCGAGGAACAGAACGGCGCCGAAGCGCCACCGCATCGCCGAGCAGGCGGCTGTACGAGCCCCGCGTCACGAGCGGGATCGCGAGCGCTACGACAATTGCGATCGCGTACACGAGCACGGTGGCAATGCGTATGCGAATACGATCCCGAATTGATGGCCAGACGAAGTGCTCTACGAGAACGCGGCGGGAGTGGCGCGGGTGACGATCAATCGTCCCGAGCGCCGCAACGCGATGTCGTTCGGAGTCATGCAAGGTCTGCGCGACGCGTTCGCGCGCGCTCGCGCCGACGACGACGGTGCGCGTCGTCGTGCTCACGGGCGCGGGCGACAAGGCGTTCTGCGCGGGCGCCGACCTCGGTGGTGGCGGAATCGCCGACGGCGCGGCTTCGGCGCACGAGAGCCGCGGGCTCCTTGCGGACTTGTTCCGCGACATGTGGGAGCTCGGCAAGCCGGTGATCGCGCGCGTGCGCGGCTACGCGCTCGCGGGGGGTTTCGGCCTCGCGTGCGCGTGCGACATGATCGTCGCGTCCGACGACTCCGTGTTCGGCACGCCCGAGATCAACGTCGGCCTGTGGCCGTACATGATCACGGTTCCGTTGCTGCGTTCGATGCCGCCCAAGACCGTGCTCGAGCTGATGATGACCGGGCGGCGGGTTCCGGCCGACGAGGGTGCGCGCATCGGGTTCGTGCAGCGCGTCGTTCCGGTCGCCGAGCTCGACGCCACGGTCGACGCGCTCGCGGCCGAGCTTGCGTCGAAGTCGCCGATCATCATGCGGTGGGGGCGCGACGGCGTTCTACCGGGTGCTCGAGATGGACGCCGACGCCGCGCTCGTCGTACCTGCAGAGCATGCTGACGATCACATCGCAGACCGAGGACGCGGCCGAAGGTGTCGCCGCGTTCGCGGAGAAGCGGGCGCCGCAATGGAAGGGACGCTGAGCGAATGAGCGAGCCCACGCCGCCGGCCGACCCGCGTCACGACTGGGGTCCGCTCGTCGGCGATCTCGCGACGCGCAAAGCCCGGTCGCTCGAGATGGGCGGCGAGAAACTCGTCGAACGCCAACGCTCGCTCGGGAAGCTCACGGTGCGCGAACGACTCGATCTCCTCCTCGATCCGGGCACGTGGGTCGAGTACGGGCTGCTCGCCGAGCACATGGACGCCGGGCTCGGCGACCGCTTCCTCGCGGCCGACGGCGCGGTCACGGGTGTCGGCGAGATCGACGGCCGGCTCGTCGCGGTGGCCGCGTACGACTTCACCGTGATGGCCGGCTCGATGGGTGCGGTCGGCGAAGACAAGATCGCGCGGATGCGCGCCCACGCCGTGCGCCAACGCATCCCGTTCGTGTGGCTGCTCGACTCCGCGGGCGCGCGCATCCAGTCGACGAGTGGCTCCAGCTTCGCGGGCATGGGTGCGCTGTTCCGTGAGCAGGTCGCGATGAGCGGTGTCGTGCCGATGGTCGCGGCGATGCTCGGGCACTGCGCGGCCGGCACCGCGTACATCCCCGCCCTCGCCGACTTCGTCCCGATGGTGAAGGGCACGTCGTCGATGGCGCTCGGCGGCCGTCATCTCGTGAAGGCCGCCGTAGGCGAGGACGTGACCGAAGAGGAGATGGGCGGCTCCGCGGTCCACACCAAGATCTCGGGGGTAGCCGATCTCGAAGTCGGCGACGACGCCGAGTGCCTGCGCGTCGTCCGCGCGTACCTCTCGTTCTTTCCGCAGAACAACAAGGAGCGTCCGCCGGTGCCGCGCCACGACCGATCCGGTCGAGCGGCGCACCGAGGAGCTGTACGCCATCGTGCCGACCGCGCCCGGCGCGCGTACGACGTGCGTAAGGTCGTGCACGCGATCGTCGACGACGGCGACGTGTTCTGGATGAAACCCGAGTGGGCCAAGAACCTCGTGACCGGCCTGGCGCGGGTCGGCGGTCAACCGGTCGGCATCGTCGCCAACCAACCCATGGTTCTCGGCGGCGCGCTCGACGTGAACGCGGCCGACAAAGCGGCGCGCTTCGTGTGGTTGTGCGACGCGTTCAACATCCCGCTCGTGTTCCTGCACGACGTCCCCGGATTCATCGTGGGTTCGGCCGTCGAGAAGCAGGGCATCATCCGGCACGGCGCCAAGATGCTGTTCGCCGTCAGCGAGGCGACGGTCCCGAAGATCTCGGTCGTGCTGCGCAAGAGCTACGGCGCCGGGTACTTCGTGATGAACGGGCTCGCCTACGAAGCCGACTACATCGTGGCTTGGCCGACCGCGGAGATCGCGGTGATGGGCCCCGACGGCGCGGTCAACATCATCCACCGCAAGGTGCTCGAAGCCATCGAGGACGACGACGAGCGCGCGGCCAAGCGCCTCGAGCTCGCCGAGGAGATTCGGGCCAACATCGATCCCTACATCGCCGCCGGTCACGCGCAGGTCGACGACGTCATCGACCCCGCCGACACGCGCGCCGCCATTGCCCGCGGCCTGCGCATCACGGCCGACAAACAGGTCGACCGTCCCTGGCGCAAGCACGGCGTGCTGCCCGTCTGACGTACGATTCTGGGCATGGCCGAGATCTACGCCGAGATCACTGCGAACGTATGGCAAGTCATCGCCGAGGTCGGCTCGCTGGTCGCCGAGGGCGACGAGATCTGCATCCTCGAATCCATGAAGATGGAGATACCCGTCGTCACGGAAGTGCCGGGCGTGGTCCGCGAGCTCGATGTGGAGCCCGGGCAGACGGTGCAAGAGGGCGACCGCATCGCGCTACATCGACGAGTCCTGAGCGAAGCGACCCGCACGTGATTCAGTTCGAAGAACGAGGGCAGGTCGGCGTCGCGACGATCGACCGTCAGGAACGACGTAACGCGCTCAACGGCGAGTTGTGCGAACAGCTCCGCGAGCACCTCGTGCGGCTCGACACGCGCTGCGAGCGATCGTGATCACCGGCGCGGGCACGGCGTTCTGCTCGGGCGCCGATCTCGTGACCCGCTTCGCCGCGCACGGCGACACCAACACCGACACGTTCCGGCCCGCGTTCGAACTGATGCTCGACGCGATCGTCGCCCATCCCGCACCCGTCGTCGCCGCGATCAACGGCCCCGCGATCGGCGCGGGGATGCAGCTCGCGGTGACGTGCGACATCCGGGTCGCCGCGCTCGGCGCCCGCCTCGCGATCCCGGGCGGCAAACTCGGTATTCATCTGAGTCCGCGCAACATCTGGCGCCTGGTCGAGCTGGTCGGCCAGGGCGCGGCGCGCGACTTCCTGCTCGCGGGCCGCACCGTCGACGCCGAGGAAGCCCAGCGGCTCGGCCTCGTGCAGTACGTCGAGCACGACGCGCTCGGGGCGGCGCTCGCCCGAGCGGGCGAGATCGCGGCGTCGGCCCCGCTGACCGTGCGCGGGCACAAGCGGGCACTCAACCTCGTGGCCGACGCGCAGTGGCTCTCCGCCGGCGCCCGGGCCGAGATCGAGGCCGCCGAAGCGGGCGCGTTCGCGAGTAGCGACCTGCAAGAGGGCATGGCCGCGTTCTCCGAGAAGCGCACCCCCAACTTCCAGGGGAAATAACCGGCGCGTGGCTACGTCCGAAGTCGGCACGTATACGCGCCGTACGCAGCGCGTCGATACTCCCGCTCGACGATGTCGAAGCCTGCGCGCTCGATCATCGGTTCCAGCAACCAGCTGTACGTACTGAACTCTCCCCGTACGTGTTCGGCCAATTCCGCGGCCGTCCAGCCCGCGGCCTCGTCCTCGACTGCGCCCGCCATCCACTCCGCGATGCGCGCGTCGACCTCGTCCGGACCGAAATCGAACACGAGGTCACGCAGTCGAAGAACGCCACCCGGCCGCATCGTTCCGGCGATGCGATCGAGTGCGACGGCTTTCCAGAAGTCGGGAAGCTGGTGCAGTGCGTTTCGCGTGAAGACTGCGTCAACCGGGTCGCCGCGATGCTCGTACGACAAGAAGCCGCCGTCGACAACGGTCACATTGTCGAGTCCGAGTTGGTCGACGCGCGTGCGGAGCGCGGCCCTCATCGCGGGAGAGATGTCGACGGCGATGACATGACCGCAGTGGGGCGCGATCGCAATGGCGAAGGTGCCGGTGCCGGCGCCAAGGTCGACGATCGTGGACGTCGGATCCAGCCCGTGGTTCAGGAGCACGCCGACGTCCTCGGCGGGATCGAACCCGGCCTTGCGGTCGTAACCCGCCACGTAGCGCTCATCGAGGTGTTCGGCACCCGCGTGGGCCCGTTCGTCCAACCACCAGGAGTTCACGCCTCCAAGTAATACAGCACTGCTGTCTCACCGGCGGGCGAGAATGTCGGCATGGTCGACGATCTCCTGGATCCCCGCCGTGAGGAACCGCCGTTCATCCTCGACGAACGGCCGATGCTCGAAGGCTGGCTCGAGTTTCACCGCATGACGCTGCTGTTGAAGTGCGAGGGCATCGACGACGCGGCGCGCAAGGCGCGCCCCATCCCCACGTCGTTGCTGTCGCTGCACGGTCTCGTCCGCCACATGGCCGACGTCGAGCGCAACTGGTTCCGGCGCACGTTGCTCAGCGAGCCGACCGCACCCCCGATTTTCTACGACCCCGCCATCGACGACAGTGAGCTCGTCCCGCTCGACGATGCGAACTGGGAAGCCGACCTCGCAGCCTGGCACGCGGAGTGCGACGCGGCCCGCGCCGCGGCCGCCGGTCGGAGTCTCGATGCCACCGGCGACCGGCGCGGTGAACCGTGCTCGTTGCGCTGGATCTACAACCACATGATCGAGGAGTACGCGCGCCACAACGGTCACGCTGACCTCATCCGCGAACTGATCGACGGACAGGTCGGTTACTAAGTCACCAGGGGAGTGCGTCGAGGTCGACGTTGCCGCCCGACGCGATGATGCCGACGCGTGCTCCGGCCGGAGCCGCGTGGCGCGCCGCCGCGAATGCCACCGCGGAGCTGGGCTCGATCGTCTGTTTGGTCCGTTCCCAAACCATCCGCATGGCGGCGAGGATGTCGGCCTCGTCGATCGTGATCTGTTCTACGCCGTGATCACGCAGGATCGCCTCGGTGCGCGGCGAGAGTCCCGTGCGCAGACCGTCGGCGATGGTCGCGGAACGATCACGCGGCGATCCGCCGAGCACCCGGATCGGCGCCGCCGCGATGCACGTTCCCGAGCAGAGACCGCCACCGCCGATCGGCGTCACGATCAGGTCGAGGTCGGGGATCTCGGCGATGAGCTCGAGGGCGGCGGTGCCCGCGCCCGCGATGACGCGCTCGTCGTCGAACGGATGGATCTCGATCGCGCCGGTGCGGGCAACGACCTCGGCCAACACCGCGCGCCGCGCGTCGATCGTGTTGTCGCATTCGGTCACCTCGCGCGCCGTAGCGCTCGACCGCGATGCGCTTGGCCCGGCTCGCACCGCGCGGCATCACGACGTACGCGGGGATTCCGCGCGTCGCCGCCGCGAGTGCGAGCGCGGCCGCATGGTTCCCCGACGAGTGCGCGGCCACGCCGTTCCGCGCTTCGCTTTCCGACAACGATTGCACCGCGTTCGTCGCGCCCCGGAACTTGAACGCGCCGATTCGTTGCAGGTGCTCGGCTTTCACGAACACCTCGGCGCCGACCCATTCGTCGAGCGAGCGCGATCGCAACACCGGAGTGCGATGTACGAACGGCGCGATACGAACGGCTGCGCTCTCGATCTCGCGCGCGGTCGACGCTCACCGATTCGGCCTAGTAGCCGGCGGGCAGTGCGCGCTCGAGGTACACGTAGAAGGGGAAGAGCACGAAGAGGAACGGCACCACACCGACGATCCAGGTGAGCGGGAGACGCCAGCGCCGGAAGCCCCACCACCAGGCGAGCCCGACGAGCGCGGCGATGATTCCCCAGACGATGCTGGGCACGAGGCTCTTGCTCTGCGCCGGAGAGCCCTTCGGCGAGACCGTCCTGTTCGCTCGCCCGCGACTTCCCGCCCGCCGCGCCGGCGGTCACCGGCTTCGAAATCGACGGCTTGGAACTGCGGGCGATGTCGAGCTTGGCCCGGATGACGATGCGTTGCGCGGCCGAGCCCTTGGGGTTGCACGACGTGAGCGTGAGCTCGGGGTCTGGGGTGTTGTCACGACCGCGATGTCGGTGGGCTTCACGGTGAACGGCGGCTGCGACACCTTGTAGACGAAGTTGCCGGCGAGCGTCGTGATGATGATGTCGTCGCCGGGCTTCAGCTTGTCGACGTTGCCGAACGGGTGGAGGTAGGTAGTGCGGTGCCCGGCGATGGCGGCGTTGCCGATCGTGCCGGGGAGCGGCGTGCCGGGATAGTGGCCCGGGCCCTTCTTTCAGGTCGTCGCGCGACGTGCCTTCGACGATCCAGTAGCTGGCGCCGATGGCCGGGATCGTTGATTCCCCCGAGCACGTCGCCCTCGGGCGGAACGGGCGGTGCGGGGCGGGCCGGCGTCGTGGACGATCGTGGGCGTGGTGACGGGCACCGGGCCCTTCTTCACGGTGGTGCTGGTCGAGGTGATCGACCGGGTTGTCGGCGTCGGCCTGGGCCTGCTCCTTTTGGAACTGGGTCTTCAGGTTCTCCTGCGCCCGGGCGGTGAATATGCCGGTTCCCCAGAGCTGGTAGACGACGAAGAGGAGGATCAGGAGGCCCAGGGTGACCAGCGTCCGGCCCACTCCTGCGATCGAGCGTCGCACCCAGCGATGGTACCGGGCGTGCCGAGATGCCCGCCCGCGGTGGTCGAGGCCGGTTCGCCGCTTTCGCCGGCCTGTCCGTAAGCTTGCCGGGTACCGCTCCCTCGGTCCCCGGAGCTCTGGTTGCGCTGCGTACGCCTTCGGTCGGCCGTCTGCATGCTCGGACGATTTCCCGCGCTCGCCGGCGCCGACCTCGAGGTGGAAGCCGGCGAAATCCTCCTGCTCAGCGGGCCGAACGGTGCGGGCAAGACCACGCTGCTGCGGCTCTGCGCGGGGCTGTTGCCGCTGCGCGCGGGGGAGGCTGAAGTGCTCGGTGTGGATCTCGCGACGGAACCAAAGCGCGTACGGCGCGCGGTCGCGCTCGTCGGGCACGAGACGTTCTGTTACGACGACCTCACCGTCGCGGAGAACGTCCGCTTCGTCGGCGCGGTCGACGGGTCACAGCGCGGCCGACGGCGACGCCGCGCTCGAGCGCGTCGGCCTGCAGCGCGTCGCGAACGTTGCGCACGGCCGCTTGTCGCAGGGCCAACGCCGCCGGCTCTCGCTCGCCAACGCGCTCGGCGCGCAAGCCGCGCCTGCTGCTGCTCGACGAGCCGCACGCCGGACTCGACGAGCACGGCCGCGACGTGCTGGAAGAAGTCGTGCGGGCCGCACCGGCCGCCGGCTGCACGGTGCATGATGGCGTCGCACGAGCTCGACCTGGCCCGACGCCTCGCCACTCGCGAAGTGCGCATCGTCGCGGGCCAGGTGCACGAGGTGCCGGCCGCCGAGGTGCCCGTCGCTGCGGAAATCCCGGAGATCTCCGACATCCCGAACGTTCCCGACATCCCGAACGTCCCCGACATCGAGGCCCGCACGTGAGCTTCCTGCGCGACGCGCTGCTCGTCGCGGGCAAGGACCTGCGTATCGAGCGCCGTTCGCGGGTGGCGCTCCAGCAGATCATCCCGTTCGGCGCCGTCGTGGTGATGTTGTTCGCCTTCGCGCTCGATTCCGACCAGACGCTGCTGCATGCCGGCCGCGCCCGGGCTCTTCTGGGCCGCGGTTCTGCTCGCCGTCCTGCTCGCGGTCGGGCGTTCGTTCTCCATCGAAGAGGCGAACCGGGCGCGCGACGGCCTGCGGCTGTCGGGCCTCGACGGCGGCTCCATCTTCTTGGGCAAGGCCGCGGCCGTCGCGGTCGAGCTCTTCCTGCTCGAACTGGTCGTGGGCGCGTGCGGTCGTGGTGCTCTACGACGTGTCGGTGCACGGAGCTGTCGTCCTGCTGTGTGCGGCCGTTGCCGCGACCATCGGACTGGCGGCCACCGGTACGGTTTACGGCGTGCTGGCCGGAGGATTGCGTGCCCGCGAGACGCTGGTGCCCCTGCTCCTGCTCCCGGCGGTCATGCCGGTGATGCTGGGCGCGACCCGTTCGTTCCAGGCCGCGCTCGCCAACACTCCGGGCGACGCGTGGCCGTGGGTGCAGTTGCTCGTGGCGTTCGCGGTGCTCGCCGTGACTGCCGGGACGGTCGCGTTCGGACCGCTGTTGGAGGAAGCATGAAACGGCTCTTCCTCGCCGCGACCCTCGTCGCCCTCGCCGTCACGGTCGTGTTCGCGTTGTGGATCACGCCGTCGCGTCCGAACCAGGGCTTCGACGCGGTTCGCCTGCTGTACCTACACGTGCCCACCGCGTGGGTCGCCTACCTCGCGTTCGGTGTCACCGCGCTGGCGTCGGTGCTGTGGCTGTTCCCGCGTACGCGGTCGACCACCTGGGATCTGCTCGCCGGCGCGTCGGCCGAAGTCGGGGTCGTGTTCACCGGGCTCACGCTCGTCCTCGGCTCACTCTGGGGCCGTCCGACTTGGGGCACGTGGTGGGAGTGGGACGCGCGGCTCACCACCACCGCGATCCTCTTCTTCTTGTACCTCGGCTACCTCGCGCTGCGGCGCACGGGCGCAACCTCCGACGAGCGCGGCAAGCGCTGCTCGATCGCCGCGATCATCGCGTTCGCCGACGTTCCGATCAGCTACCTGTCGGTCACGTGGTGGCAGACCCTGCACCAGCAGGGCACCATCTTCAACCCGCAGGACAAGGTGCTCATCGACGGGACGATGGCGTTCACCGTCGTCGCCGCGGTCGTCGCGTTCACGATGCTCTACGCCTACCTCGTCCTCGACCGCTTCGAGCTCGCCCAGCTCGAGGAGGGCCGGGAAGAACGCGAGCTCGAACGGGCGATCGCGGAACGAGTGCGCGCCGAGACCGTGGAAGTGGGGGTGCCGGCGTGAGCAACAACTGGAGTTTCGTGATCGCGGGCTACTCGATCACCGCGGTCGCGCTCGTCGGCTACTTCGTCTGGATCAAGCAACGCACGCGTCAGCTCCGCCGGAGCATGCGCGACGAGAACCGTGACTGACACGTCGCTCGGTCGCGTCGCCGCTCGCCGCCCCGCAAGCGCAACCGGTTGCGCTACGTCATCGTCGCCGTCCTGTGCCTCGGCGCGGTCGGTTGGATGCTGGTGCTGATGCAGAAGAACGTCGTGTTCTTCAAGACGGTGTCGCAAGCCGTGCACGACGAATCCCACGACGGGGTGCGCACGATGCGCATCGGCGGCGGCGTGCTCCCGGCGAGCATCAAGCAGAACTCGAACGGTGCCGACTTCGACCTCACCGAAGGCGGAGTGACGGTGCACGTGCATCACACCGGCGACGAGCCCGAGCTGTTCAAGGACTGTGCGCCCGTGGTGGCCGAGGGTCATTGGAGTGCACCGGGCTCCGACGCGTTCGACTCGACGCGGCTGCTGATCAAGCACGGCGCCGACTACACGCCGCCCAAGACGGCGACGCAGTGCCCGGCCGACCCCTTCAAGACTTGATGGCCCGTCGGTTGGTGGCATGAGAGGCCAGCTCGGCTACGGACTGCTGACGATCGGGACCGTCGCGTCGGCGCTCGGCGTCGCCACGCTCGCGACCGGTCTCGCTACCGGCCGCCGCGCGCTGCTCGACATCGGGCGGCGTTACGTCGCGGTCATCCTGGTGGCGGCGGTCGGCGGCGTTCGTCGTGATGGAGACCGCGCTCTACGGCCACGACTTCACGCTGAAGTACGTCAGCCGACAACGTCGCCCGCGCCACGCCCGGGCTCTACACGTTCACTGCCGCGTGGGGGGCGCTCGAGGGCTCGATCCTGCTGTGGGCGTTGCTGCTTGTCGGTCTACGTCGCGGTCGTCGACATGGCGGTTCCGGAATCGTTCCGACGACCCGCTCGTCGCGTGGGCCACGCTGGTGCAGTACGCGATCCTGTTGTTCTTCTTCGCCCTGATGCTCTTCGCGGCCAACCCGTTCAAGGCGCAACCGGGCTCGATCCCGCTCGACGGCGCGGGCCCGAACCCGCTACTGCAGAACCATCCGCTCGTCGCGATCCATCCACCGTTCCTCTACGCGGGCTACGTCGGGTTCGCGATCCCGTTCTCGTTCGCGATCGCCGCGCTGATCACCGGGCGCTTCGGCGAAGGGCTGGCTCGCGGCGGTGCGGCGCACGACGCTCATCTCGTGGGGCTTCCTCACCGTCGGCATCGTGCTCGGCGCATGGTGGAGCTACTCGGTGCTCGGCTGGGGCGGCTTCTGGGGTTGGGATCCGGTCGAGAACGCGTCGCTGCTGCCCTGGCTCACCGCGACCGCGTTCATCCATTCGGTGATGGTGCAGGAGCGCCGCGGGATGCTGCGCGTCTGGAACCTCTCGCTCGTGCTCGTCGACGTTCTGCCTCACGATCCTCGGCACGTTCCTGACCCGGTCCGGCGTCATCAACTCGGTGCACGCGTTCTCGCAGTCGAACATCGGCCCGTGGCTGTTGACGTTCCTCGGCATCTGCGCGTTCGTGAGTGTCGGCCTGATCGTCTGGCGCGGCGACAAGCTCCGTTCGCCGGGCCGCATCGACTCTGCGGTCTCGCGCGAAGCCGCGTTCCTGTTGAACAACCTGCTGTTCGCCGGGTTCGCGTTCGTCGTGCTGACCGGCACGGTGTTCCCGCTGCTCGTCGAGGCGCTGCAGAACAAGCAGATCACGGTGGGAGAGCCGTACTTCACCCGGCTCGGGCGTTCCGATCGGGATCGCGTTGCTGTTCCTCATGGCGGTCGGGCCGGTGCTGCCGTGGCGCGCCGCGAGCGGGCAGCTGCTGCGCGACCGGCTGCTGGTTCCGGCGTGGGCCGGCGCGATCACGCTCGTCGTGCTGTTGATCGCCGGCGCGCACGGCATCGCGAACGTCGGCGCCTTCGCGCTCGGCGCGTTCGCGCTGACGAGCATCGGCCGCACGGTCGTCGTCGGCGTCCGGGCCCGCAAACGCGCGAGCCATCGAGGCGCTGCCCGTCGCGGCGGCGCGCACGGTGCGTTCGAATCCGCGGCTGTACGGCGGCTTGCTCGTACACGTCGGTGTGGTCGTGGTCGCGATCGCGCTCGCGACGACCGGCGGCTACACGACGAAGAAGACGGTCGAGCTCTCGGTCGGCGAGTCGGCGCGGGTGCGCGGTTACACCGTGACGTACCTCGGTCGGCAGGTCGACCAGTCGGCGCAGAAGACGACGATCAAGGCGCGTGTCCACGTGAGCGGCGGTGTGGGCGAGCTCGCACCCGCGATCTCGACGTTCCCGAACGCGGCCGAGGGCATCGGCACGCCGTCGATCCACACGACGCCGTTCCGCGACTTCTACCTCACTCTCGTGTCGTCGCCGACGTCCGGTCGGGTCACGATCGGCGTGCAGATCGGCACGATGGTGATGTTCCTCTGGATCGGCGGGCTGATCATGGCGCTCGGGCTGTGCGCTCGCGCTCGATCCCGGCCCGCAAGCGCGACGTGCTTCCGCGACCGACGGTCGACGCGGCGGGTGCGGGCGGCGACGACGACCCCGAGACCGACCCGGCTCCGCTCGCCGAGGCCAACGCCTGATGAAGTTGCCCGATCCGCTGGATCGCGCTCGCCGTCGGCGTCGTTGCTGGTGGCGTTCGGCGATCGTGCTCGCGGTACAGCACCAAGCCGGATTCGCCGTCGGTGCCGCGGCTCGTGCAGGAGCACCGGCCGGCGCCCGCGTTCACGCCTGAAGAGCCTCGACGGCAAGCCGATCACGTCGGCGTCGCTGAAGGGCAAGACGTACGTCGTCAACTTCTTCAACAGCTGGTGCATCCCGTGCCAGCAGGAAGCGCCTGCGCTGAAGGCGTTCTACGCCGAGCACAAGCCAAGGACCCCGACTTCGCGATGGTCGGCATCATCATCAACGACGACGCGTCGACGATGCGCACGTACGTGCGAACGGAGCACATCACGTGGCCCGTCGGCAGCGATCCGCAACGGCGCGGCGTCGCTCGAGCTTCGGCACGACGGGCCAGCCCGAGACCTACGTCATCGCGCCCGACGGCGTCGCGGTGTGCGGCGACCTCGGTGCGTCGACCCAGGCCGAGCTCGACACGTGGCTGCAGGCCGCGCGCGCCGGCCAAGAGTGCACGCGAGCATGACGTGAAGCTCGCGCAAGTTGTTGCCGTGGGTCGCGCTCGGTCGCGGTCGTGATCGTCGGCGTGGTCGTGCTCGTCGGCCGCTCCGGCCCGACGAACTCGCCCGCAGCGCGCGCCGAACCGGCTGGAGCACCAACTCGCGTGCCCGGTGTGCGAGGGCCAGTCGGTGTTCGACAGCAACTCGCTCGCAGTCGGCGGCCATTCGCGACGACATCCCGCGCCGCATCGCCGCGGGCCAGTCCGACGACGAGATCCGCGACGTACTACGTGACGCTGTACGGCGAGAAGATGCTGGAGACGCCGTCGAACTCCGGCCTCGGCATCGTCGCCTGGGGTGTGCCTGCGCTGGCGGTCATTCTCGGTGCGGCCGGCATCTTCGTCGCGGTCCGCCGTTGGAGTCACACGCCCCGGCTCGCCGCGACTGACGAGCCGACGAAGCCATCGTCCGCCAGGCCGCAGCGCGACAGAAGTCGCAAGATCCCGAGGCGGGAGCATGAGTGAGGCCGAGGTGCACGAGAGCCTCGAAGCCGAGCGCGACTTCCTGCTGCGTTCGCTCGACGATCTCGACTCCGAACTGCTCGCCGGCAACATCGATCCCGACACCTACCGCGGTCCTGCACGACGATTACACGGCGCGCGCCTCGGCCGTCATCCAGTCGATCGCCGACGGAGTCGAGCGCCGCGAGCCGACCGGGCCGCGGGCGCCGCTCCGGCTGCGCGGCGCTGACGATCGGTGGCATCGTCGTGTTCGCGATCCTGGCCGCGATCCTGCTCGCGCACACGGTCGGTCAACGCAGCCCGAACGGCGAGATCACCGGCGACGCGCAGGCGAGCGGATCGCAGTCGACGGCAACGACGACACCGACCGCCGACCTGGCCGCGGCGAAGGCCGCGGCCGCGGCTCAGCCCAAGAGCTACGACGCGCAGATCGCCTACGCCCGGGCCCTGCTCACCGCCGGGGACACGACCGACGCCAGCCAGCAATATCTCGCGGCGGCGCAGGTCGGTCCGACGCAGGCCGAACCGCTCGCGTACGCGGGCTACCTCAGCACGCTGGCGGTCGCCGAGCCAGCGCCGACGCGGCCGACGAAACAGACGCTGCACGACTGCCGCGGCCGGGAATCTCGAACGGGCGATCGCGCTTGATCCGACCTACCCTGACTCGTATGCGTTCAAGGGTCTCCTGCTGACGCAGATCGAGAACAAGCAGTGCCCGGGCGCGCTCGCCTTCGCAACAGTTCCTGGCGATCGCACCCGGCGACCATCCGCTCCGGCCTCGAAGTCTCGACTGCGCTCGCGCAGGCGGTGACGGCCGGCAAATGCCCGCAACCGAAGTCGATTCCCCCGAGTACCACCAAGCCGTAAGGCGCCAAGCCGTTAGGAGCCCGTCGTGGCCAAGAAGATGCCCGAGCCGCAGACCGACGCGAACAAGATCTACCGCGTGACGATCACGACCGACCGAGGTTCGATCGTGATGGATCTCGACCCGCAGCTCGCGCCGAACACCGTCAACAACTTCATCGGCCTCGCGCGCGACGGCTACTACGACGGGCTCACCTTCCACCGCGTCGTTCCCGAGTTCGTGATCCAAGGCGGTTGCCCCGAAGGCAGCGGCCGCGGTGGTCCCGGTTACAAGTTCGCCGACGAGCCGGTGAAGGGCGAGTACACGCTCGGCGCGGTGGCGATGGCCAACGCCGGTCCCGACACCAACGGGTCGCAGTTCTTCATCTGCATCGACGACTGCACGCGCAAGCTCACCCCGAACTACAACCTCTTCGGCCACGTCGTCGAGGGCATCGACGTCGCGCAGGCCACCAAGGTCGGCGACAAGTTCACCAAGTTCGAAGTCGAAGAGCGCGACCGGTAATCGCCGTGCGGGATTAGCTGGCGGCGTCGATGAGGCCGTAGCGCTTGCGGATCGCGCGCACGATCGTGCCGAAGAACGAGCGCGTCGACGGCGACGCCGACAACGAAGATCACGATCATCGTTTCGTAGACGCCGATGAAGTCCGCGTTCTGATACGCGTTGTTGAGCAGCGCGCCGATGCCGATGTGACCCGGGAAGATCGTGATCAGCTCGCCGGCCATGAGGCTGCGCCAGGCGAACGCCCAACCCTGTTTCAGACCGCTCACCACCGACGGCAACGCGGCGGGGATGACGACGTAGCGCAACGACGTCCAGCCCTTCGCGCCGAGCACGCGTCCGGCGCGCAGTAAGCAGCGGCGGAACGTTGTCGATGCCGTCGATGATGCCGTTCGCGATCGACGGTGCCGCGCCGAGGATGACGACGAAGAGGATCGCGCGCTCACTGAGCTGGAACAGGACGATCGCGAGCGGTACCCATGCGACCGACGGCATGGTCTGCAAGCCGGTGATCATCGACCCGATCGCGGCCCGTAGAACCGGGACGCGCGCGACGGCGAGGCCGATGATGCGAGCCGAGCACGATGGATATGCCGAATCCGACCGCCGCCCGGCGCATCGTCACGCCCAATGCCCGCGCGAGTGCGCGCCGCGTCGTCGGGGAAATGGCGCGAGGACGGTGAACGGCGACGGGATGATGTATTCCGGCTTCCAACCCGTCCACACGAGTATCTGCCAGGCGCCGATGAAGATCGCGACCGCGAGCAGCTTGGGCCATACCGCGGGCCAGAGCCGGCGGCCGGCCGGCTTCGATGTCAGCTCCGTGACGAGAACGCGCGTCGGCGACGTCAACTGCCATTGCCGACCTCGGCCTTGAGGCGATCGGTGATCGTGGCCGCGAGAGTGGCGACCTCGGTCGAGTCGATGCGCCGCGGCCGCGGGATGTCGACGGGGAAGATCTCCGCGACGCGGCCCGGCCGGCTCGCCAGCAGCACCACCCGATCACCGAGGCGCACGGCCTCGCGCACGTTGTGCGTCACGAACATCACGGTCTTGCCCGTGTTGCGCCAAACCGTCTCGAGCTCGTCGTGCAGACGGTCGCGCGTCATCGCGTCGAGCGCACCGAACGGCTCGTCCATCAGGAGCACTTCCGCGTTCTGGGCGAGCGCACGCGCCAGCGCGACGCGCTGGCGCATACCGCCCGAAAGCTCGTGCGGTCGCTTCTTGTCGAACTCGCCGAGGTGAACCATGTCGAGCAGTTGGTCGGTCGCGCGTACGCCGTTCGTCACGGCCGACGCCGTCGAGCTTCAACGCCAGCTCCACGTTGCCGCGCGCCGTCAACCACGGGAACAACGCCGCTTCTTGGAACATGAGGCCCGTGCGATTGGCGCGCACGTCGACCTGGCCCGACGTCGGGCTGGTCGAGCCCGGCGACGATGTTCAGCAGCGTGCTCTTGCCGCAGCCCGACGCGCCGAGCAAGCAGACGAACTCGCCCGGCGCAACGTCGAGACTGATGTGGTCGAGTGCGAGCACCGAGGCGCGACCGTTCCCGAACACCTTCGTCACGTCGACGATCGAGACCGCCGCAGGCTGAGTTCGGGGTTCGAGTTCGGTCGTCGCGGTCACGAGGATATGGCCGGCTTCCCCTCGGCCTGCAAAACCTGGTTGAGCAGCGTGAGGTCGAAGATCTGTCCGAGGTCGCTCGACTTCAGGAAGCCGAGATGCCTTGGCGTGATCGGCGTTCGTCTGCAGCGAAGATTTGATCGGGTCGAGCGTGAAGCTGACCTGTTCGAACGACGCCTTCGATGCACGTCCGGCTTCAACGGCTTGCCCGTGAGCGCCTTCAGACCGTCGTTGACTTCGGCCTGCGCCTTGGCCGGGTCGGACTTGATGAGGTCGATCGCGTCGGAGAGCCCGCTGATGAGGTTCTTGATGACGTCGTCGTGGGCGTCGAGGTAGTCGGTCTTCACCATGAGCAACGTCGTGACGAACTGACCGTTCGGCCACAGCGCTCGCCTCGTTGACGAGGATCTTGCCGCCGCCTTCGGCGACCAGGCGGCTCGCGTACGGCTCGGGCACCCACGCGCCGTCGATCGCCCCCGACTGCGAACGCGGTGAGGGTGACGGAGTTGTCCTCGGGAACGATGGTGACGTCGCCGCCGTCCTTGGTCTCGTGCAGCCCGTTGTTGTTCAACCACGTGCGCAGCGCGACGTCTTGGGTGTTGCCGAGCTGCGGGGTGGCGATCTTCTTGCCCTTGAGGTCGGCCGCGCCGTTGATGCTCGGACTTCACGACGAGGTCGGCGCCGCCCGACGCGGTACCGGACACGATCCGGATCCCGCCGTTCGTCTTCTGGTACGCGTTGATCGCGGGGTTCGGGCCGACGAACGACGCGTCGATCGCGCCGGCGAGCAGCGCGGTGGTGGCCTCGGTGCCGGAGTTGAACGTCTTGAGCTCGAGCTTCACGTTCGGGCCGAGCTTGGCCGCGAACGAACCGCTCTGCGCGCCGATGATGGCGGGCGCGTGCGTGACGTTCGGGAAGTAGCCGAGGCGCAAGGTGACGGTCTTGGTGTCGCCGGAACCGGTGCCGGTGCTCGGTGAACCGCTCTTCGAGCTACTGCCGCACGCGGCGAGCACCAGGGCCAAGGCGGTGACGGTCGCCAGCGAGAAGATCATCCGGCGCCGAACGGGTCGGCGGGTTCGGGTGTTCAAGAGGTCCTCCGGTGCAGTAACTCGACTAAAGAAGTCGACAAGCTAGAGTATCAATCCGGCGGAGTCAAGCCGCCCGGGGTCGACGTGCGGCCGGACCTGGTCCGAAGCCGCTGGTCAGAAGGCCCGGCCCGCCGGCGGAGAAGACTCGGTAAGAATCACCTTCGTGCGGATCACGGCGAAGGCGGACTACGCAGTACGGGCGGCGGTCGAGCTCGCGGCGGCCGAGAAAACGGGCAAACCGGTCAAGGGTGAATATCCTGGCCCGGCTCGCAGGGGATTCCGCAGAACTTCCTCGAGAACATCCTCACCGAGCTGCGCCGGGCCGGGATCATCCGCACCCGCCGCGGGCGCCGACGGGGGATACCAGCTCGCCCGGCCCGCTGACGACATCACCGTCGCCGACGTTCTCCGGGCCGTCGAAGGGCCACTGGCCGCGGTCCAGGGCATTCGCCCCGACCAGCTCGCCTACGGGGGTGCGGCCGAGCGGCTGCCCGAGGTGTGGGTCGCGCTGCGGGCCAGCCTGCGCGACGTGCTCGAGCACGTGACGCTGGCCGACATCGCCCGGGGCAAGCTGCCGGCCGTCGTGAAGGAGCGCACGCGCCCGAAGGACGCGTGGCGTGCCCACTAGTCGGCCGAGTCGACGTGTCCCCGCTGCTGCCGTGGTGATCCTCGTTCTGTTCGTCGTCGTGTTCGCGGCCGTGGGGATCGCGGTCGTGGTGCTGCAGTACCGGGCGCGCGCCGCACGCGTGCGCGCGACTCGCCGCGCGTCGCGGCACGCATCGGGTTCACGTTCTCCAAGGCCGACGTCGACCACGTCGTCGATCTGCCGTTCGGCATCTTCCGGCAAGGGAACAAGCGCGCGGTCGAAAACGTCGTGTCGGGCACGCACGAAGGCGTGCCGATGCGGCTGTTCGACTACTGGTACTACGTCGAGTCGACGGGCGCAGTGGGAACGTACCGACGCTTCACGTGCGCGCTGGCGACGGTTCCGATCGCGTGCCCGGAGTTGCGCATCGGCCACGAGAACTCGTTGACGCGGCTCGGCGGGCGATCTCGGTATCCGCGACATCGAGCTCGAATACGACGATTTCAACCGGCGCTTCCGGGTGAAGTGCGGCGACCAGAAGTTCGCCTTCTCGCTGCTCGACGGAAAGATGATGCAGTGGCTGCTCGACGCCGACGCGTTCCAGTCGGTCGAGATCGACGGGCCGTGGATTTCTCGTGGTGACGAACCGCATGGCGCCGGAGCGTTGGCTCGAACTCGGGAGCTGGCTGCGAGCAGTTCGTCCACCAGATCCCGCCGGTCGTGTACTCGACGTACCCGCCCCGGTGATCGCGTACGATTCGACCGCCGTGATCGGTTCATGAGCGCCCCGATCGTGCTCGGCGTGGTGGCCGTCGTCGTCATCGTGGTCGGGTCCATCATCTTCAACCGACTCGTCCGTCTGCGGAACCTGACCCGGGAGTCGTGGCGCGATGTCGACGCCGAGCTCCAGCGCCGCTACGACCTCATCCCGAATCTGGTGAACACGGTGAAGGGCTACGCCGCGTACGAGCGCTCGACGCTCGACGCCGTCACCGCGGTGCGGGCCGAGGCGATGGCAGTCGACGCGCGAGCCCGACGAGCAGGCCGCCCAGGAACAGGCCCTCGGGCGAGGGGTGGAGCATCTCCTCGCGGTGGCCGAGCGGTATCCGGAGCTGCACGCGAGTCGAGCAGTTCCTGAAGCTGCAGCAGGAGCTGGCCGACACCGAGGACCGCATCCAGGTGGCGCGGCGCATCTACAACGCCAACGTGCGGGCCTACGACACCCTGATCGCAGACGTTCCCGGCGGTGCTGCTCGCCCGGCCCTTCGGATTCTCGGCCTCGCCGTACTTCCAGCTCGACCCGATCGTCCGCGAGCGGGCCCGCCGCCGGTGGACTTGTCGGGCCGGACGTAGACAAGTATAATACAGGTCGTGCGCTACCTCGACCTCGCCGATGCCCTCCGGGCCCGGATCGCGGCCCGCGACGTCGGTGCCGGGGGCGCGCTGGCCGGCGAGCTCGAACTGGCCCGGGAGTACGGCACCAGCCGGGTCACGGTCCGCCGGGCCCTCGACCTGTTGCGCCAGGAAGGGCTCGTCACGAGCCGCCGGGGCGCGGGTTGGTTCGCGGCCGTCGACCCGGTGCGCCAGCCCCTGGGTCGGGTCACCACCGTCGAAGCCGCGGTCGAGGCGGCCGGCGCCCGTCCGGGCCGCGAGATCCTCGGCCTTCGGCTTCGTCGACGCGCCCGCACCGGTCGCCGACGCGCTGCAGGTCGATCGCGGCGCCGACGTGTTGCGGGTCGAGCGGGTCAACCTCGCCGACGACGAACCGTTCGCGCTCGTCACCGTGTGGGTGCGCGGCGACGTCGGCGCCGACGTGTCGCGCGCCGATGTCGAGCGGTCGCCGTTCTACGACCTGCTGCCGCTGCGCGGCGTCGAGCTCGGCTCGGTGCACCAGACGATCACCGCCGAGATCGCGAGTGCCGCGACGCGCGCGACCTGCTCGCGTGCGCGCCCGGCGCGCCGTTGTTGTTGTGCCGGCGCGTCACGCTCGACGCCGCCGGACGCGCCGACGCTCGTTCTCCGAGCACCGCTATCCCGCCGACCGCACGACGTTCGAGATCGAGTTCTCGTTGAGAGCAGGAGCGCTGCAACATGCCTGACCAAATCGGACCGTCGACCCCGGAGTCGCTCGTCGCCGCCGTGTACGCGGCGTTCCCCGAACGCGATCGCGATCGCGCGCGAACGCCTCGGCCGACCGCTGACGTTCGCGGAGAAGATCCTGGCCGCGCACGCCGACGATCCGCGCACCGTCGGGCTCGACGCGCGGCGTCGACTACGCCGACTACCGGCCCGACCGCGTCGCGATGCAGGACGCGACCGCGCAGATGGCGCTGTTGCAGTTCATGCTCGCGAAGATGCCGTCGGTCGCGGTGCCGACGACGGTGCACTGCGACCACCTGATCCAGGCGCGCGTCGGTGCCGACACCGACATGCACGTCGCGCTCGACACCAACCGCGAGGTCTACGACTTCCTCGCAGTCGGTGTCGTCGAAGTACGGCATCGGCTTCTGGAAGCCGGGTAGCGGGATCATCCACCAGGTCGTGCTGGAGAACTACGCGTTCCCGGGCGGGATGATGATCGGCACCGACTCGCACACGCCGAACGCGTGGCGGCCTCGGCATGATCGCGATCGGCGTCGGCGGCGCCGACGCGGTCGACGTGATGGCGGGCTGGCCGTACAACACCCGCGTGCCGAAGCTCATCGGCGTGCGCCTGACCGGCACGCTGTCGGGCTGGACCGCGGCCAAGGACATCATCTTGAAGGTCGCGGGCATCCTCACCGTGAAGGGCGGCACCGGCGCGATCGTGCAGTACTTCGGCCCGGGCGCGCAGTCGATCTCGGCTACGGGCAAGGCGACGGTCTGCAACATGGGTGCGGAGATCGGCGCGACGTGTTCGCTGTTCCCGTACGACCACAACACCGCGAAGTACCTGAAGGCGACGGGCCGCGAAGCGATCGCCGATCTCGCCGACCGCTACGCCGAGCACCTCGTCGACGACCCCGAGGTCGAGGCCGACCCCGAGCGCTTCTTCGACCGCGTGATCGAGATCGACCTCTCCGACGCTCGAGCCGCACCTCGTCGGTCCGCACACCCCCGACCTCGACCGTCCGGTGTCGGAGATCGCGGCCGACGCCGAACGCGAGGGCTACCCGCGGGAGATCTCGGCCGCGCTCGTCGGTTCGTGCACCAACTCGTCGTACGAAGACATCGGTCGCGCCGCGCACCTCGCCGCGCCAGGCGTCGGCGCGCGGGCATGCGCGTGAAGGCGCCGCTGATGATCACGCCCGGTTCCGAGCAGGTGCGCGCGACGATCGAGCGCGACGGACTGCTCGCCGACCTCGAAGCGATCGGCGCGACGGTGCTCGCCAACGCGTGCGGCCCGTGCATCGGGCAGTGGCGGCGCGACGACGCGCCGGACGGACCGAACGTCATCGTCACGTCGTTCAACCGCAACTTCCCGGCTCGCAACGACGGCAACAAGAACACGCTCGCGTTCATCGGTTCGCCGGAGACGGTCGTCGGCATGGCGTTGAGCGGTCGGCTCGACGGTTCGTTCCTCACCGAGTTCGACCCGCCCGATCGCCGACGATCTGCCCGCGCGCGGCTTCGATCGCGGTGCGAACGGATTCGTCGGCGCCGGCGGCCGACCCGCGACAGTGTCACCGTCGCGGTCGCGCCCGGATCCGACCGGCTCGAACTGCTGCAGCCGTTCCCGGCCTGGGACGGCAACGACATCCACGGGCTGCGCGTGCTGTTGAAGGCCAAGGGCAAGTGCACGACCGATCACGTCTCGCCCGCCGGGCAAGTGGCTGACGTACCGCGGCCACCTCACGAACATCTCCCAGAACCTGTTCCTCGGCGCGGTCAACGCGTTCGCCGACCGACGAGCCGGGCATGGGTGTCGACGCCCGCGACGGTTCGGTCAAGCCGCTGCCCGAGCTGGCCCGCGAGTACAAGGCCGCCGGCATCGAGTGGATCGCGATCGGCGACGAGAACTACGGCGAGGGCTCGTCGCGTGAGCACGCGGCGATGGAGCCGCGGTACATGGGCGGCCGCGCGGTGCTGGCCCGTTCGTTCGCCCGGATCGCGGAGGCGAACCTGAAGAAGCAGGGCGTGCTGCCGCTCACGTTCGCCGACCCCGCCGACTACGACAAGATCCGCGCCGACGACGTCGTCGACCTCGACGGTCTGGCCGGCCTCGCGCCCGGGCAGCACCGTCGAGGTCGTCGTGCACCACGCCGACGGCAGCGACCGACGCCTTCGCCGCGAACCACACGCTCTCCGACGAGCACATCGAGTGGTTCAAGGCCGGCTCCGCCCTCAACCTCCTCGCCGCCCAAGCCGCTAACAGCCGCGAGATTCGCACCAGGCACGAAAGTGTCCGTGGCAGCGTTCGGTCACGTGCCACTGTTGCGGTCAACGTCGAGCGGTTTTCGCACTGCACTGTTTGGCGACCTTTTGGTGGGCTTCAGCCGTGTTGGGCGAGCTCGGCCTGGAGGTCGAGGCGCTTGGTGATCGCTTCGTGCTCCATGGCGCCCCACTGTTCGCGGGGGACCATCCACATGACTTCGAACTCGTTGCCGTCGGGGTCTTTGCCGTAGAGCGACTTGGTCACGCCGTGGTCGCTCTCGCCGACGAGTCGACCCATGCGCGACGAGCCGCTCGCGGATCTCGGCGAGGTCGTGGATCGTCTCGACCTGCCACGCGAGGTGGTACAGCCCGACGCGGCCCTGCTCGGGGAGCGGCGCTTGCGGGCCGAGCGAGAAGAGCCCGAGGTCGTGATGGTTCTCGGTGCCCGGCGGCGCGCATGAACACCGCCGCGCCGTCGCCGTAGTCGGCGAGCACCTCGAAGCCGAACGCCTCCGCGTAGAACGCCGCCGACCGGCGTGCGTCGCGCACGTAGAGCACCGCGTGGTTGAGTCCTCGACTGTCGCAGTCATACGGCTCGCAACCCCCTCAGTCGTTCGACGATTCCCGGGAACACTTCCACGAAGCGGTCGACGTCGGCCGTGGTCGACGACCAGCCCACCGATACGCGCAGCGAGCGGTCGGCGTCGACGCCCATCGCCTCCAGCACGGGCGACGGTTCGAGCGTCTCCGACGAGCACGCCGAGCCGGAATGCACGGCGACGCCGTGCTGGTCGAGCGCGAGCAGGATCGGCTCGGCTTCGACACCGCCGACGCCGAGGCACAGCACGTTCGGGAAGCGAACCGTCGCCGAAGCGCTCGACATCCGGGACCGAGTCGACGACAGCCGCGGCCCGTTCGATCAGCGCCCGCTGCGCGGCCGCCTCGCCGGCAAGGTCGACGGCCGCGCACGCGGCGCCGAAGCCGACCCACGCGGGTACGTTCTCGATGCCGCCCCGCCGGGCGCGTTCCTGCGCGCCGCCGACGAGCAACGGCGGGATGCCGCAGCCCGCGGCGCACGAGCAGCGCGCCCGCGCCCAACGGACCACCGAGCTTGTGCGCCGTCACCGAACAGAGGTCGGCGCCGAGCGCGCCGAAGTCGACGGCGATGTGACCCGCGGCCGCGCACGCGTCGACGTGCACGAGCACGCCCCGTGCTCGCGCAACGCCGCGCACGCCTCGGCGACCGGCTGCACGGTTCCGACTTCGTGATTCGCGAGCTGGACGCTGACGAACGCGGTGTCGTGCCGGACCGCGTCGACCACCGCGGCCGCGTCGAACCGTCCGAAACGGTCGACGCCGACGACCGTGACGTCGGCCGCGCCCCGCGCGACCGCGTCGCGCACGCACGAATGCTCGACCGCGGTCGTGACCACGTGATCCGCGGCGTGCGCGCCAACGCCCGCCGAACACAGCGGTGTTCACCGCTTCGGTACCCGACGACGTGAACACGACCTCGCGCGGCCGCGCCCCGAAGAACGCGGCGACCTGCTCGCGCGCCGTCTCCAAGCGCGACCCGCGTGGCGCGCCCCTCCGCGTGCAACCGCCCCGGGTCGCCGAACGACGACTCGAGGAACGGCCGCATCGCGTCGAACGCGGCGGGCCGCAGAGGAGAGGTGGAAGCGTGATCGAGGTACGAGCGCGTCGTCGTCACGACAACTGCCGAGCGATCAGACGCGCGTGACGCAGTGCTGGTCGCCGTCGGGGCGACTCTCGGTCAGCTGCGGCTGCGTCTCGCCGTAGAGGCCTTCGAGCATGCCGCGCACCATGCCGGTGTCGACCGCGCACAACACGTGCGGCCACTTCTGCGCGGCTTCGCCGAACGGGCAGTGCTCCGACACGAGCGTGAGCAGGTTGCCGCGGGCTTCGGCGTGGGCGGCGAACCCGTGCGCGGTCAGCGCGTCGGCGACCGACGCGACCGCGGCCTTCACCGAGCGGTGGCCCTCGGTGGGTTCCATGCGCGCCGCGATCGAGCGGCCGTAGTCGTAGCCGACCTCTTCGGCCAGCAGCGCGGGCCTCGTCGACGGGCAGTCGCTCCAACGCCCGGGCGAGCAGCGTGGCGAGCAGGTCGTCGCGCTTGGGCGGGAACGAGAGGTGGGTGTCGCTCGCGGCGGCGCGGTAGCGCTTCGACGGCCGGCCCGGCGGACACGTGGCGCTCGAGCTCGACGTCGAGGTAGCTGCCCGCGCGCGAGCTTCTCGAGGTGGTGGCGGGCGACGTTCGGGTGCAGCTCGAAGTGCTCGGCGACCTCGGCCGCCTTGGCCCCGTCGGGCGACGAGCGCACGAAGAGGTAGATGTCGCGGCGGGTGGGGTCGCCGAAGGCGCTCGTGACGGCGGCCACTGCGGCGCCGAACTCGTCCGCAGTGAGATCTTCGTTGGCCACGATCGGTATTGTACCTATGTCCGTAGTGGAAATTCCCGGGAGGCCAGACATGCCCAGCGAGGCCCAGGTGCTCGAGGCCCTGCGCCCGGTCGAGGACCCCGAGATCCACCGCTCGATCGTCGAGCTGAACATGGTCCGGGGCATCGAGATCGACGGCGGGAACGTCAAGGTGACCGTCGCCCTGACCGTCGCCGGCTGCCCGATGCGGGCCGAGATCATCCGGCTCGTCACCGACGCGGTGGCCCCGCTCGAGGGCGTCGACCACGTCGACGTCGACCTCGGCGTCATGACCGAGCAGGAGCGCGCCGCCCTCGCCCAGCAGCTCCAGGGCGGCCACGCCCACGGCGACGACGGGCAGGTCCACCGGCACCAACCCCTTCACCGATTCCAACACCCGCGTGCTCGCGATCTCGTCCGGCAAGGGCGGCGTCGGCAAGTCGTCGGTCACCACCAACCTCGCGGTCGCGCTCGCGCAGCGGGGCCACAAGGTCGCCGCCATCGACGCCGACGTCTGGGGCTTCTCGATGCCGCGCATGCTCGGCATCGACCGCCCGCCGACCGTCATCGACGACGTCATCGTCCCGCCCGACGCCAACGGCGTGACGCTGATCTCGATGGGCTTCTTCGCCCGCGAGGACCAGCCCGTCGTGTGGCGCGGCCCGATGCTGCACAAGGCGCTCGAGCAGTTCCTCACCGACGTGCATTGGGGCGAGCCCGACTACCTCATCGTCGACATGCCCCCGGGTACCGGCGACATCGCGTTGTCGATGGCGCAGTTCCTGCCGCGCGCCGAGGTGATCGTCGTCACCACGCCGCAGCCGGCCGCGCAGAAGGTCGCGCAACGGGCCGCGTACATGGCGCGCAAGGTGAACCTCTCGGTCGTCGGCGTCATCGAGAACATGTCGTGGTTCGAGTGCGAGCACGGCACCGAGTACCGGCTCTTCGGCGAAGGCGGCGGCCAGGAGCTCGCCGACCAGCTCGAGGTGCCGCTGCTCGGTCAGGTCCCGCTCGTGCCCGAGCTGCGGGCCGGCGCCGACAACGGCGAACCGATCGTGGTGTCGCCATCCCGAACGACCCCGCGTCGCAGGTGTTCACCGCGATGGCGGAGCGCCTCGACGTCGAGATGGCGCCCAAGCGCATCTACCGAACCCAGCTCAAGATCGTCTGACGGCTAGGGTCCAGGGCATGGAAGTACGCATCGGCGTGGTGTACACGGCCCGCGAGCTCACCGTCGAGACCGACGATTCGGTCGACGGTGTGACCGCAACCATCGAGGGCGCGATCTCGGCCGGCGACGGCGTGTTGTGGCTCACCGACAAGAAGGGCCGTCGGGTCGGCGTGCCGGTCGACAAGATCGCCTACGTCGAGATCGTCACCGACGCCGGTGGTCGCAAGGTCGGCTTCGGCGCGAGCTAGCGCGCACGCCGTCGTGAACGGGCCCGCGCCCGAACTGCTCGATCGAAGACTCCTCTTCTTCACGGGCAAGGGCGGCGTCGGCAAGAGCACGATGGCCGCGGCCACCGCGCTGCTGGCGTCGAGCATCGGCAAGCGGGTCCTGCTCGTCGAGGTCGACGCCAAGGGCGACATCCCCGCGCAGTTCGAGCACGCGCCGGTCGGGTTCACGCCCAAGGAGATCCACCCCGGCGTCCTCGCGATGGCGATGGACACCGAGGCGTCGCTGCAGGAGTACCTGCGCCTCAACCTGCGCGTGCCGGTGATCGGGCGCATCGGGCCGCTGGCCCGGGTGCTCGACTTCGTCGCCACCGCCGCGCCGGGCGTGAAGGAGATCCTCACGATCGGCAAGATCGCGTGGGAGGTGCGCGAGGCGATCGAGGGCCGCGCCGACTTCGACCTCGTGGTCGTCGACGCGGCCGCGACCGGTCACATCGTCGCCCAACTCGGCGCGGCCGACGCGATCCGCGAGCTCGTCGACGTCGGCCCGCTGCGCAGCCAGACGCAATGGGTGTCGGAGCTGCTCGCCGATCCCGCGATCACCGCGGTCAACGTCGTGACCACGCCCGAGGAGATGCCGGTCGCGGAGACGATCGAGCTCGTCGGCCGCATCCGCACCGAGGTCAACGTTCCGCTCGGCAGCGTCATCGTGAACCGGGTGCTGCCCGAGCTGTTCACCCGCGCCGACGAGGAGACGTTCGAGGCGCTGCGCGCGCCGGAGCCGCGCGCGGCTGCTGACCGCGCGCGTCGGCCGCGGCGCAACCGACGTGCTCGACGCGGCCCGGCTCGCGGTCTCGCTGCGCCGCACGCGCGCGACCCACCTCGAGTAGCTGCAGCAGTCGGTCGACCTCCCGCTGCTGTACGTGCCGTACCTGTTCGTGCGCGCCCACGGGCTTGCGCGTGACGCGCATGGTGGCCGACGCGCTCGGCGCGGAGCTGGGCCTGTGAGCGCGCGCGCCGACCGCGAACCCGACGCGCCGGTCACGCTCGAGCAGCTCCTCGCGGCCAAGGAGATCGTCGTCTTCTGCGGATCGGGCGGCGTCGGCAAGACCTCGGTCGCGGCCGCGGCCGCGCTGGGCGCGACCGTGCACCTCGGCGGCAAGGTGCTGGTGCTCACGATCGACCCGGCCCGCCGCCTCGCGACCGCGCTCGGCCTCGAGGGACTCGGCAACCGCGCCAACCGGGTCGCGCCCGAGGTGTTGAAGGCGGCCGGCATCGAGCCGCGCGGCGAGCTCTGGGCCGCGATGCTCGACACGAAGCAGTCGTGGGACGACCTCGTGCTGCGCCACGCGCCCGACGAGGAGACCGCGTACCGCATCCTCGAGAACCGGCTGTACACAACCTCACCGCGCGCTTCGTGCAGAGCCACGACTACATCGCGATGGAGCGGCTGTTCGAGATCCACGCGAGCGGCGAGTACGACCTCATCGTGATCGACACCCCGCCGACGCGCAACGCGATCGACTTCCTCGACGCGCCCGCGCGCATGGCCGACTTCTTCGGCAGCCGACTGCTGCGCTGGCTCACGCTGCCGTACCGCGTCGGCGGTCGGCGCGGAACGCGCGTGCTGAACGTCGCGAGCCGGCCCTTCTACCAAATGGCCGATCGCATCCTCGGCAGCCAGTTCCTGCAGGACATCGCCGAGTTCTTCCTGAACTTCCAGTCGATGTACGACGGCTTCGTCACGCGGTCCACGCGCGGTCGAGCGGCTGCTGCACGACAAGCGCACGACGTTCGCGGTCGTCACCACGCTCGAGGCCGCGCCGTTGCACGAAGCCGAGCGGTTCTGCGCCGACGCTCGTCGCACCGCAAGTTCCATCTCGGCGCGCTCGTGCTCAACAAGACCCTGCCCGACTCGCTGCGCGACCCCGACGGTGCCGCGGCCGCGACCGCGTGCATCGACGACGCCGGCCCGCTCGCCGGACGCGCTCGTCGAGACCGGCGACCCCGCTCTCGACCGAGCGCGACCGCACGGCGCGAGTCCTGCGAACGATCGGGGAGTCGTACCGGAACTTCTCGGTGGTGGCGATGCGCGAGGCCGAGCTGCGGGCCGAGCTGTCGCGCGGGTCGCCCGACGTCGTCGACCCGCATCCCGACGTTCGACGACGACATCAGCGACGTCGACGGGCTCGACGAGATCGGCCGCTACCTGTTCCGACGGAGCCCAGCGCGTGAGCACCCTCGAAGACCTCGCGCTCGCGCGGACTGCGCTGTCGGGCGCCGATCTCGTGCACATGGAGCGCCTCGGCTCTGCGTGGCGGCCGCTGGCCGACCTCTCGTTCGCCGACCTCTTGCTGCTCGCGCCGATCACCGGCGAGGAGGGCCACCGCTTCGTCGTGCTCGCCCAGGTCCGGCCCGTCACCGGGCAGACCAACTACCCGCAGGACCTCGTCGGCACCGTCGTCGACGAGGTGGAACGCCCGTTGTACGCGCGGTGTTGGCGTTCGGGCGACATCGTGCGGGGCGACACCGCCGCGCTCGGATCCAAGGACCGCGTGCGCGTGCAGGTCATCCCGGTGCGCCGCGACGACCGGCTCATCGGGCTGCGTCACGCGCGAAGAGTCGATGACGCTCGCCCGGCGTTCGGGTGAGCTCGAACGCACCTACTTCGACGTGTTCGACCGCTTCGCCCGCATGATCGCCGACGGCACCTTCCCGTTCGACGTCGACGAGGTCGAGATGGAGAGCGCGCCGCGCGTCGGCGACGGCGTCATCGTCATCGACGCCGAGACGCGCGTGAAGTTCGCGAGCCCGAACGCGGTCAGCTCGCTGCACCGCATGGGCATCCACGCGTACGCGCAGTCGCAACGCCTGATCGACGTCGGCTTCGACGACACCGCGGCGCGCAGCGCGATGCTCCTGCACCTCCCCGTTGCGGAGGAGATCGAACGCGACGACGTGTCGGTGCTGGTGCGGGTGCTGCCGCTCGATCGACCAGCGCCAACCCGCGGGCGCGCTCGTGCTGCTCCGCGACGTCAGCGACCTCCGGCGCCGCGACCGATTGCTGCTCTCGAAGGACGCGACGATCCGCGAGATCCATCACCGGGTCAAGAACAACCTGCAGACGATCGCGTCGCTGCTGCGGCTCCAGGGCCGGCGGCTGAAGTCGCCCGGAGGCCCGGGCCGCGCTGTCGGAATCGGAGCGGCGGATCCGTTCGATCGCGATCGTGCACGAGACGTTGTCGCGGGAGGCGGGCGACGTCGTGTCGCTCAACGAGATCGTGCGGCCGCTGGCCCGGCTGGTCGAGGACACCGCGTCGACGCCGGAGCACACGATCCGGTTCAAGGTCGAAGGCGATGCCGGCGAGCTGCCGGGCGAGGTCGCGACCCCGCTCGCGGTCGTGCTCAACGAGCTCATGCAGAACGCCGTCGACCACGCGTTCCCCGCAGGGTCGCGAGCGACGCGCTCGTCGAGGTGACGCTGGCCCGCACCGACGGTCACGTCGAGATCGAGGTGCGCGACAACGGCACCGGTCTGCCCGACCAGTTCACCCTCGAGGGGTCGCGCGGACTCGGCCTCTCGATCGTCCAGGCGCTGGTGACGAGCGAGCTCCAGGGCTCGATCGAGATGCACGACGACAACGGCACCTCCGTCCGGGTACGGGTACCCGTCGAGATGCCGCGGGTCGAGCTCTGAGTCGCGCGGTCAGGCCGAGGCGGGTGGCCGGTGCCGGCGTGACGGCGACGTCGAGGCCCTTGCGGAGCCGGCGCCGTTCGTCTTCGGTGGTGCCGCCCCAGACGCCGGCCTCTTGGTTCGTCGCGAGGGCGAACTCGAGGCACTGGCCCGTGACCGGGCACTCGTCGCAGACCTGCTTCGCGGCGTCGATCTGGTCGAGCGCGAGGCCGGTGGTCCCGATCGGGAAGAACAGCTCGGGGCTGGTGTCGCGACAAGACGCCTTGTCCCGCCAGTCCTCGGCGTCCCAATCGTGGGTCCGAATCCAGGTCAAAGCCACTTTGTCTTCCCCCCTGCTGGGTCGCATAGCTGCGGCGGCCGCGCCGCGTACTTGTGCGCCCGATCACAAACATCCCCACACGCCTCACTCCAAGGCTAAGCAGGCTAACGGGCCGCATCGCGTGGCGGCAAGGGGCTTGAGCAGGACTTTCGCGCCGCGGAGTGGAACGTGTTCCGGTTCGCGCGCTCCGTAGGCTGCAGCGGTCATGGCCGACCGTCCACTCGTTCTGGGCCACCGCGGCGCCTCGCGCGCCCGCGCCGAGAACACGCTCGCCGCATTCGCCAAGGCCCGCGAGATCGGGCGCCGACGGTGTCGAGCTCGACGTGCGCCGCACCGCCGACGCCGCGCTCGTCGTGCATCACGATCCGCACGTCGAAGGATTCGGGCTGATCGTCGAGCAGCCCGTTCGCGGTGCTGCGCGCGCGAGCATCCGGAGATCCCGACACTGCGGCGAAGCGCTCGAGGCGTGCGCGGGGATGATCGTCAACGTCGAGATCAAGTGCCTGCCGTGGGAGCCCGACGCCGACACGCCCGATCACGAGGTCGTGCGCGCGGTCGTCGAACTCCTGCGCGCGGCACGCGTCGGTGCCCGTCACCGACGTGATCGTGTCGTCGTTCGATCTCGACGCGGTCGACGCGTGCCGCGCGTTCGCACCCGAGCATCGCGACCGGTTGGCTGACGAGCGGTCAAGAGGTCGTCGGCCGCGGCGCGGCATCGCGGCCGAGCACGGTCACGCGTGGCTGAACCCCGATCGCGACGCCGCGTTGCGCGCGTCGGCGGCCGACGTCGCCGCCGCGCACAAGCGCGGGTGTGCGCGTGAACGTGTGGACCGTCGACGAGCCGCGACGAGATCGCGAAGCTTGCGGCCGCGGGCGTCGACGCGATCATCACCAACGTTCCCGACGTCGCGGTCGACGTGCTCAGCCGCGACTCGCCGAGGGCGTACTCGGAACGGCGACCGGTCTAAGGGACGACGACGGTGAGCGCGTCGGGCTCGTACTCGATGTCGAGCTGCTCGGTGTCGCCGACGTCGTCGCCGTCGACCTGGTACGCGAACGGCTCGCCGCTGCGCACGAGGATGCGGTGCAGGTCGTGGCGGTGGTCGATGCCGCGGCGCGTGCGCGAGGAACTGCCCGGTGCGCATCGCCGACGCCGCCCCGCCGAGCAGCGTGAACGCGTCGAGCGCGCGAAACGCGGTGAGCGCCAAGCGGCCGGTCGAGGCCGGCGTCGGGCGCGACGCGCAGCGGGAGGCGCCCGAGGAACGTGTACGGATCGGTCTTCGAGACGATCGCGAACCGGGCGTCCTCGATCATCTCGCCCGTGTCGAGCTCGAGGTCGAGCCGGGTGCGCGTTCCCTCCTGGCGGAAGAAGGCCTCGAAGGCCGGCCGCGACGTGGAGCGGGTGCGAGAAGTGGCGCTTCAGCTCGCCGTAGCGCTCGACGCGGCGGATCACCGCGGCGTCGAAGCCGATGCCGGTGTTGAACAGGAACGGCCGCCGGTTCGCGCGGCCCACGCCGATGCGTTTCGTCGCGCCGCGCGCGAGCGAACGCAGGAGCTCGCTCGGTCGCGTCGATCGCGTCGGTCGAGAACCCGAGCGTGCGCGCGTACACGTTCGTCGAGCCGCCGGGCAGCGGCGCGAGCGCGGTGTCGGTGTGCAGCAGTCCGTCGGCCGCTTCGTTGAGGGTGCCGTCGCCCGCGAGCACGACCACGACGTCGAAGCCGTCGTTGGCGGCCGCGTGCGCGAGGCGGGTGGCGTGGCCGCGGCGCGACGTCTCGGCGACCTCGACGTCGTGTTGCGCGGCGAGCAGCTTGCGGATCATCACCCGCTTGCGGGCGGTCACCGACGACGCGGTCGCGTTGACGAGGAGCAGACCCGCACCGCCGGAGGGTAGCGGCGGCGCCGTCCGTAGGCTCGCACGCCGTGTCGCCCGCCCCGCCGTCTGCCGATCTCGCGCGCGCTGACCGCGCGGAGATCGTGGCGTGCCGGGCGTGCCCGCGGCTGGTCGCGTGGCGCGAGGAGGTCGCCCGCGAGAAGCGGGCCGCGTTCCGCGACGAGGAGTACTGGGGCCGGCCGGTTCCCGGCTTCGGTGATCCCGCGGCCCGGCATGCTGATCGTCGGCCTCGCGCCCGCCGCGCACGGCGGCAATCGCACCGGGCCGGGTCTTCACCGGCGACCGCTCCGGCGACTTCCTGTTCGCCTCGCTGCACCGCACCGGCTTCGCGAACCAGGCCGAGTCGGTCCGCGTCGACGACGGGCTCGCAGCTCACCGACGCGTACATCGCGGCCGCCGTGCGCTGCGCGCCGCCCGCGAACAAGCCGACGCCGGAAGAGCGCGACACGTGCATGCCGTACCTCGTCCGCGAGCTGCAGCTGCTCACGACGGTGCGCGTGATCGTCGTGCTCGGCGCGTTCGGTTACGAGGCGACGTGGGCGACGTTGCGCGCGGCCGCGCTCCCGGACGTCGAGCTACCGGCGCGGCGGCCGCGGTTCGCGCACGGGCTCGAGGTCGCGTGCGGCGCGTTCACGGTCGTGGGCGCGTTCCACCCGAGCCAGCAGAACACGTTCACCGGCAAGCTCACGCCGACGATGCTCGACGCCGTGTTCGACGCGCGCGCGAGTTGATCGCGTGACTCGATGATCCGAGGGCGAGGATCTCGCCGATCGCCGTAGATCAGCGGAGATGATGCCGAGCGCGGCGCCGACGCTGTAGCGCAGCATGCGGTCGCCGGCGTTGATCGTGAAGTGCGCGCCGATGCGCGCGCCGGGGATCACACCGATCGACGAGCGCGATCGCGAACGTCCAGTCGATGTGGCCGAGGTACCAGTGCGTGAGCGTGCCCGGGATCGCGAAGATGCCGACGCACGCGAGCGAGGTCGCGATCGTCTCCTTCAGCGGGATGCCGACCCACGCGAGAACGCGGGCACCATGAGGATGCCGCCGCCGACGCCGAGCAGGCCCGAGAGCGCGCCCGCCGCGACGCCGATGACCGCGAGGCGCCACCACTCGTCCTCGATCGGCTGGCCGGCGCGCTCGAGCGTCCGCGAGCGTCGGGAACGCGGTGCGGTAGCCGGTGTACCCGACGAGCGCCGCGGTCAGGATCATCAGCGCGTGGCCGTTGCCGGGCACCGCGCCCGAGAGTCGGGAGCCCGCGACCGACGCGGGAACGCCGAACGCGGAGGTGATCACGACCACGCGGCCGATGATCATGTTCTCCCGGCGGTAGCGCAGCGATCCCGAGATCGACGACGGCAGGATCGACGGCAGCGTCGAGCCGATGGCCTGGAGCGCGGTGGCGCCGAGGGCGCGGATCGCCGGGCGTCGAGACGACCGCGCCGCCGATGCCGAACATGCCCGACAGCACGCCGGTGGCGACGCCGACGAGCACCGTGATCGCGAATCTCGAGCCACAGCGGCACGCCGAGGAACGTACCGGCGCGGCAGCGCGATCTGCCCCGGGACCGTGCGGTCCGGCAGCGAAGTACGATCGCGGCATGACGAGCGACCTCGATCTCCGCGGCGTCTGGGTTCCGCTGATCACGCCGTTCGACGCGCAGGGCGCGGTCGACATCGGCGCGATCGAACGCCTGTGCCACGAGTACTCGGCCGCCGGGCGTGAGCGGCATCGTCGCCCTCGGCACGACCGGCGAGGCGAGTGCGCTCGAAGCCGACGAGAAGCGGACGGTCGATCGACGCGGTGATCCGCGCGTGCAGCGACGGCCGGTACGCGCGTGATCGTCGGCACCGGAACGAACAGCACCGCAGGCGACGATTCGCGCGACCGCGGCACTGGCGCGACATCGCCGGCGTCGTCGGCGCGCTGGTCGTGGTGCCGTATTACGTGCGGCCGTCCGATCGAAGGGCATCGTCGCGCACTACAAGGCGGTGGCCGCCGCGAGCCCGGTCCCGGTCATCGCGTACAACGTCCCGTCGCGCACCGGCCGCGACCTGGGCGCGGCCGGGCTGCTCGAGATCGCGGCAGTGCCGAACATCGCGGGCGTGAAGCAGGCCGTCGCGACCCTCGACGCCGACACGCTCGAAGTGCTCGCCAACGCGCCCGAAGGGTTCGCCGTGCTCGGCGGCGAGGACACGTTGCTGTTCCCGCTCATGTGCATGGGCGCGGTCGGCACGATCTCCGCGGCCGCGCACCTCTGCACCGAGCGGTTCGTCGCGATGATCGAGTGCGGTCTCGCGGGCAAGATCGACGACGGCCGGGCCCACGCCGAGGCGTTGCTGCCCGTGATCCGGGCCGCCTACGTCGACCCGAATCCGGCGGTGTTCAAGGGCGTGCTGCACGCGCAGGGCCGGATCGCCACGCCCGACGTGCGGCTCCCGCTCACGAACGGTTCGGCCGAGGCGGTCGCCGCTGCCTCGATGCGGTCGCCCACGCGTCGCACCCGTAGCCTCGGCGGCGTGTCCCGCCGCGTCGCCTGGTTCCTGATCGCGCTCTGCGCGTGGACGCTCTACATCTGGATCACGCTGATCGTGATCATCGGTCGCCAGGACCACCCGCTCGGGCTTCAAGGTCGTGCACGACACCCTCGCCGTGATCTCGATGGCCTTCGGCCTCGGCGCCGGCTACGTCGGCCTCCGCGCCCTCCGCTCCCGCGGCTACGGCTTGGTGCACCAACAGATGTGCGAGTCTACGGCGCAATGCGCCGAAGCCTCGCCGTCACGGTTGGGCGGCGTGAGGCGTACGAGCTCGGCGCACGTGCGAGATCCCGAGGCCGAGCTCGTGGGCCGGATCAATGATCGCCTGCGACGTTGCCCGTGATGATGGTGTCGACTCCGGGGGCGTGTCGCGTAACGCGCTGGACGACCTTCGGTTTCGGAGACGCCCGGGCTTCAGGGCGATCCGAAACGACATCGGGAAGATCTGATGGCTTGGTGCTCTGGATGAGCGCCGGCTGAGCTGCGAAGTCGTGTCTTGAAGATCGCAGTACGCGTCGGTCTTGGGTGATCGGAACTGGAAGCCACTCGACGTCGGATGTCGAGACTCGAGTCGCCGAACGGATTGACTGGTCGTATGCTGTTCGAAGCTGGCACCGATCTTTCATGAACACCTCGATGTCGTCACCGAGAGGCGTCCGACACGTCGTAGTCACTGTCGCTTCCGGCGCCCAGGTTCGCGCTTCAGCGCTGGCCACGATCGTCCGCGCCGAACGGGGCCCGTACCTTCGACCGCGTAATCCGGCGCGTGCTCCGACGTGCACACGCAGTGCAGCAGACCGACACCGGACGCGTGCGGGCGACCCGGAACGTCGACGGCGGTCGACTTCGGTACGTCGGCGTAGCGAACGACATGCCGACAGAGGCGAGTCGAGGATGCTGCTGTCACCGCGTCGTTCGCGGGCACGACGATGGCGTCGACGTGAGTGATCTCGCGTCGACGGCGACTTCCTTGGCGCCCGGGTTCGATACCTGCGACGTGGATCGATGCCGGGGCCGTTACTGCGAGTGAGCGCGACCGTCGACGACGCCGATGGCGACGACAGAGCAGCGACCGCGATCGACGAGGTGACGATGCGCCGCCGCCGTTGGCGGCGGTGGAGCGATTGCACGTCGCCGGTCGAACGGCGCCATCTCGTCGGCGAGCGTGGCCAGCTCGCCTCTCAGCTCATCGATCTGCATCGTCGTCCTCCGTGTCGTCGAGCTCGATGCGCATGTTCTGCAGCGCCTGATGCAACGTCGCTTTCACCGTTCCCGAGCGCGCAGCCCATCGCGTCGGCGACATCGGCCAGCGGTAGATCGGCGAGATACCGCAACACCACTGCTTCCCGTTGCCGCGCGCGGCAAGGTTGCGATCGCGTCCCGCACCGAGAGCCGGGTGGCGACCGCACTGGTGTTGTCGATCGTGCCCTCGTCGGCTTCGGGCACGCGGCTCGCGCCGGCGATCGTTGCGGCGCCAGTGATCGCGGAGCTGGTTCATGGCGACGACGTAGACCCAGCCGTCGGGCCGGTCCATCTCGCTGCACCTGGCGCCACCGCCGCAACGCCCGGGCGAAGGCTTCCTGGGTGGCGTCGCGGGCGAGATCCCGATCGGCGCCGGCCAGGACCAGCGCCCGGGCGACCCGATCGAAGTAGGTCTCGTAGAACTCGTCGAACTCCCGCGCGGCCATCGCGAGGGAGACGCTACGACTCGCCGGAAGGTTTAGCCCGTGTTGTCGGAGATATCCGCGCCGAGCGTGGAGAAGTCCGACAACTGTTGGTGGAGTTTTCGGCGGGGGCAACGTGATCCCGAGCTCCGCGAGTCGCCCGTCGATCTCGCCCATCCGCACGGCCGACTAGACGGCGGGATGCATCGCGGCGTCGAGGAGGGCTTTTTGCTCGGCGTCGTGAACGGTGGAGCTGCCGGTCGCGGGGCTCGGGCTCTCGGCGCGGGCGATCACGTCGACGGGACGTCCGGCCGCGATCTCTTCGAGCCGGCGCCGGGCGAAGTAGCGCGCGCCCATGTTGCCCGGCTCCTCTTGCGCCCAGAAGACGGCCGCGTCGGGGTAGCGCGCCAGCGCCGCCGCGATCTCGGCGCGCGGCCACGGGTAGAGCTGCTCGAGCCGGACGACGGCGACCGGAGCTGCGTCGGCGTCGCGCCGGGCGATGAGCTCCTGGCCGAACTTGCCCGTGCAGAAGATGACGCGCTTCGACGTCGGCGGGCGGCGTCGGATCGTCGAGCACCGGCTCGAAGCCCCCGGTGGTGAACGCGGCGACCGGCGACGCGGTCACCGGCATGCGCAGATAGCGCTTCGGTGTCATCACGACGAGCGGCTTGCGGTTCGGGTCGTGCACCTGGCGGCGCAGCACGTGGAAGTACTGCGCCGCGGTCGTGGGATACACGACGCGGATGTTGTCCTGCGCGCACAACACGAGGAAGCGCTCGAGCCGGGCCGACGAGTGTTCGGGGCCCTGACCTTCGAAGCCGTGCGGCAACAGCATGACGAGCCCGCTGCGTTGGCCCCACTTGTCTTCGGCCGCGACGATGAACTGGTCGATGATCGTCTGCGCGCCGTTGTCGAAGTCGCCGAACTGCGCTTCCCAACACACGAGCGCGTCCGTGGTCGGAGACCGAGTAGCCGTACTCGAAGCCGAGCGCGGCGAACTCCGACAGCACCGAGTCGTAGATCATGAACGGCGCGGCGTCGGCGCCGAGGTGTTCGAGCGGCGTGTACTCCGCCTCGGTGCGATGGTCGACGATGGTGGCGTGGCGCTGGCTGAACGTGCCGCGGCGCGTGTCCTGGCCCGCGACGCGCACCGGCGTTCCTTCGAGCAGCAGCGAGCCGAACGCGAGCGCTTCGGCGAGCGCCCAGTCGACCTGGTCGCCGTCGAACGACGTGCGCCGCGCCGCGAGGATGCGGGCGAGCTTCGGGTGCGGTTCGAAGCCGTCGGGGAAGGTCGTGAGCGCGGTGACGATGCGATCGAGCTGCTCGCGCGCAACGCCGGTGTCGACGTGCGACGGCGTCGGCTCCGGCGCACCGGTTCCGACCGTTGCCGGCGGCCGTGCACTCGTCTTGGTCTCGTCGAACGCCTCTTCCATCCGCGACCGGAAGTCCTCGAGCGCGTGCTCGGCGTCTTCGAGCGTGAGGTCGCCGCGATTGACGAGCAGCTCGGTGTAGAGCTTGCGGATCGAACGGCGCTTCCCGATCACCTCGTACATGCGGGGCTGGGTGAACGCGGGCTCGTCGCTCTCGTTGTGCCCGTAGCGCCGGTAGCAGACCATGTCGACGACGACGTCTTTCTTGAACACGTTGCGGAACTCGAAGGCCAACCGGATCGTGCGGATCGACGCTTCGGGATCGTCGCCGTTGACGTGGAAGATCGGCGCCTGCACCGCCTTGGCGATGTCGGTGGCGTACACCGTCGAGCGGGCGAAACCCGGGCGTGGTCGTGAAGCCCACCTGGTTGTTCACGACGATGTGCACGGTGCCGCCGACGTCGTAGCCGGGGAGCTCGGAGAGGTTGAGCGTCTCCGCGACCACGCCCTGGCCCGCGAACGCGGCGTCGCCGTGGATGAGCACCGACAACACGCGTTCGTGCTCGTGGTCGCCGAGTCGGTCCTGCTTGGCGCGGGCCATGCCTTCGGCGACGGGGTCGACCGCTTCGAGGTGGCTCGGGTTCGCGGCGAGCGTGATGCCGATCGGTCGCGCCCGACGGGCGACGTGAACTTGCCGGTCGCGCCGACGTGGTACTTCACGTCGCCGGAACCCTGGGGCACGTTCGGGTCGAGCTCGCCCTCGAACTCGCGGAAGATCTGCTCGTACGACTTGCCGACGACGTTCGCGAGCACGTTGAGCCGACCGCGGTGCGCCATGCCGATCACGACTTCTTCGACGCCGTCGTCGGCCGCGTCGTCGATGAGGAAGTCGAGCATCGGGATCAGCGTCTCCGCGCCTTCGAGGCTGAAGCGCTTCTGGCCGAGGAACTTCGTGTGCAGGAAGCGTTCGAACGCCTCGGCGCCGTTCAGCGCCGAGAGGATGCGGCGCTTGTCGTCGAGTGACGTGTCGCCGTGCACACCTTCGACCTTCTGCTGGATCCACGCCTTCTGGTCCGGCTCCTGGATGTGCATGTACTCGACGCCGATCGTGCGCGCGTACGCGTCGCGCAGCACGCCGAGGATGTCGCGCAGCTTCATCGACTCGCGACCCGCGAGCCCGCCGGTCGGGAACTCGCGGTCGAGGTCCCAGATCGTGAGGCCCCAGTGGTTCGGGTCGAGCTCTTCGTGCGTACGCGGTTCCTTCAGCCCGAGCGGATCGAGGTTCGCGATGAGATGCCCGCGCACGCGGTACATGTTGATGAGTTGCTGGACCGCGATGACCTTGTGCTGCGCCTCGACGGAACCTTCGATCGGGCTGCGGTCGGGCGACCAGCGTGCGGGCTCGTACGGAACGCCGAAGCTCGCGAAGATGTCGTCGTAGAAGTCGTCGCCGCCGAGCAGCAGATCGTGGATCTTGGCGAGGAACTCGCCGCTCTCCGCGCCCTGGATGATGCGGTGGTCGTACGTGCTCGTGAGCGTGACGGTCTTGCTGACGCCGATCTCGGCGAGGGTCTGCGGGTCGGCGCCTTCGTACTCGGGCGGATACGTGATCGCGCCGACGCCGACGATGACGCCCTGGCCGGGCATGAGCCGCGGGCACCGAGTGCAGCGTGCCGATCGTGCCCGGGTTCGTGAGCGACACGGTCGTGCCCGCGAAGTCGTCGACGGTGAGCTTGTTCGTGCGCGCCCGGCGGACGAGGTCTTCGTACGCGGCGTGGAACGCGGCGAAGTCGAGCGTGTCGGCGTTCTTCACGTTCGGCACGAGCAGCGTGCGGCTGCCGTCGGACTTCTGCTGGTCGATCGCGAGCCCGAGGTTCACGTGCGTGATGGCGCACGACGCTCGGCGTGCCGTCGACGACGCCGAAGCTCGCGTTCATCGTCGGCACCTGCTGCAGCGCGCGCACGACCGCGAAACCGATGAGGTGCGTGAAGCTGACCTTGCCGCCGCGATCGCGCGCGAGCTGGTTGTTCAGGATCTGGCGGTTGATCTCGAGCAGCTTGGCGGGCAACGTGCGCACCGACGTTGCGGTCGGGACGCCGAGGCTCGCTTCCATGTTCTCGACGATGCGCGCCGACGCGCCCCGCAACGGCTGCGGCGCCTCGCCGTCGAGCGCGACCGGGCGGGCGCGTCCCGTCGGCTTTGGCGCGTCGGCGGCGGCGGGCGCAGGCGCGGGAATGGCGGCCGGGGGCGCGACCGGAGCGGTCGACGTCGGCACGCGGTTGGTAGTCGGCGAAGAACTCGCGCCAGCCCGCGGAGACCGCGTTCGGGTTCTCGCGGTACAGGCGGTACATCTCGTCGATCAGCCCGGCATTGGGGCCGAGCTCCGCGAGGCGAGGCCCGGCAGGCGTCGCGTCGGTCGTCATCGTGAACACACCTCGTTCCGGGGCGGGTCACCGCTCCTGGTCACCCCGCGAGCGTATGACACTCGATCGGCCGACTTGTGCCCCGCGGCGAGCGATGGTCAGCGCTGGACGAGCTCGCCGAGCCGGAACGCGAGGTCGAGCGACTGGCGGGCGTTGAGCCGCGGGTCGCAGCGCGTCTCGTACTTGTTCTCCAGCTGCTCGCCCCGCACGTCGTCGCCGCCGCCGAGGCATTCGGTGACGTCGTCGCCGGTCAGCTCGACGTGCACCGCGCCCGGCCAGACATCGGCCGCGCGGCACGCCAGCAAAAAACTGCTCGACTTCGTGCATGACCGCGTCGAAGTGCCGGGTCTTGTAGCCGCTCTCGTGCGCGTACGTGTTGCCGTGCATCGGGTCGCAGGCCCACACCACCGGATGCCCGGCGCGCGAGACGGCCCGCAGCAACGGCGGCAGCTTCTCGGCCACGTGGTCGGCGCCCATCCGGCTGACCAGCACGAGCCGGCCGGGCTCGCGGCCCGGGTCGAGGCGCCGGCACAGCGCCACCGCGTCGTCGGGCGTGGCGTCGGGCCCGAGCTTCACGCCGATCGGGTTCTGCACGCCGGAGAGGAACTCCACGTGCGCACCGTCGACCTGGCGGGTGCGCTCACCGATCCACAGGAGGTGCGCGGAGCAGTCGTACCAGTCGCCGGTGAGGCTGTCGCGGCGGGTGAGCGCTTCTTCGAAGCCGAGGATCAGCGCCTCGTGCGACGTGTAGAAGTCGACCTCGTGCAGCTGCGCTTCGTGGGCGAGGTCGATGCCGCACGCGGCCATGAAGTGCAGGGCGCGCTCGATGCCGTCGGCGACCTCTTCGTAGCGCCGGCCCTCGCGCCGCGAGGCGATGAACTCGAGGTTCCACTGGTGCACGCGGTTGAGGTCGGCGAAGCCGCCCTTGGTGAACGCGCGCAGGAGGTTGAGCGTGGCGGCCGCCTGGTTGTAACCGCGCAGCATGCGCTGCGGGTCGGGCCGCCGGGCGATTGCGTCGAAGGCGTAGTCGTTGACGATGTCGCCGAAGTACGACGGCAGCTCCTGGCCGTCGCGCTTCTCGACCGGTGACGAACGCGGCTTGGCGAACTGCCCGGCGATGCGCCCGACCTTCACCGTCGGGACGCCGGTGCTGTAGGTGAGCACCACCGACATCTGCAGGATGACTTTGAGCTTGTCGCGGATGTTGTCGGCCGTGAACTCGGCGAACGACTCCGCGCAATCGCCCGCGTGCAACAAGAAGCCGTCGCCCCGGCTGACCGCGGCGAGTCGATTCGCGCAGCGAGCGGGCTTCACCCGCGAACACGAGCGGGGGCATCCGGCGCAGTTCGTCGGTGACCGACTCGAGCGCGGCCGCGTCGGGCCAGGCGGGCTGATGCGCGGCCGCGCGTCGCCGCCAGCTCGCCGGTTCCCAATCGAAGTTGCCCAACGGGACGGGTGCGGTCATCGGTGACTCGATCTACTGGCTTAGAGGTAGTCGCCCGGCGGGCGTTCGAGCGGACCGCTGCCCGTCGCCGCCGCCGGTTCGCAGGCCCGCGCGGTTGCGCATCTCTTCGAACTGGCGCTGCGCCTGCATCTGCTGGGTGAACAGCGTGGCCTGGATGCCGTGGAACAGGCCTTCGAGCCAGCCGACGAGCTGCGCCTGCGCGATGCGCAGCTCGGCGTCGCTCGGCGTGTCGCTCGAGAACGGCAACGTCACGTCGGCGAGCTCTTGGCGGAGGTCGGGGGAGAGGATCTCCTGCAGCTCGTGGATCGAGCGCTCGTGGATCTCCTTCAGCGAGCGGCGACCGGCTTCGTCGAGCGGGGCGCGGCGCGCCTCGTCGAGGAGCGCGCGCACCATCGCCGCGATCCGGATGAGCTTGGTCGGGCGGGCGACCTGCTCGCCGTCGCCGTCGGCGCGAGCCCTCGGGCAGGAGCATCGGCATGTCGACGACTTCGGGCGTGACCGGACCCTCGCCCGAGGGACCGTCGGTGCCGGGCTGCATCTGCGTCACGGGCGTGCGAATGGTACCGGCCGGACGTCCGTGAACGCCGATCCGAGGGATTCAGACGAGGGCGGTCTTACGGCGCCTTCAGACGAGGGCGGTCTTGCGCCGGGGCGCCGGACCGTCGAGCGTCGACGAGGTTGGCGAGGCGGGGGTCGTTCGAGAAGACCTCGATGATCGGCTCCCGCATGCCCAGCCGCCGTTGCAGCCGCTCGACCTCGAGCTCCTGGTTCCAGAGCACGAACGTGACGACCATGCCCTCGTTGCCGGCCCGGGCGGTGCGGCCCGAACGGTGCACGTACGACTTGTGCTCTTCCGGCGGGTCGTAGTGCACGACCACGTCGACATCGTCGACGTGGATGCCGCGCGCGGCGACGTCGGTCGCGACCAGCACGCCGTGCTCGTCGTTCTGGAAGTCCTTCAGCGCCTTCTCGCGCGCCGACTGGCGCAGGTCGCCGTGGATCGCGGCGGCGGCGACGCCTTCGCGCTTGAGCTGCGAGACGAGCTTGTCGGCGCCGCGCTTGGTGCGGACGAACACCATCGTGCGCGACACGCCTGCGGAGATCGCGGCGAGCACCTTGATGCGGTCGAGCTCGTGCACCTTCAAGAAGCGGTGCAGCATGTCGTCGACGTCTGCTTCCTCCGACACGACTTCGTGCAGCACCGGGTCGTGCATGTAGCGGCGCACCAGCACGTCGACCTCGCGGTCGAGCGTGGCGGAGAACAGCAGCGTCTGGCGGTCGTTCGGGACCTTGCGCATGATCCACTCGACCTGCGGCAGGAAGCCCATGTCGGCCATGCGGTCGGCTTCGTCGATGATGAGGATGCCGATCTGGTCGAGGTCGAGCTCGCCCCGCTCGAGCAGGTCGATCAATCGACCCGGGCGTCGCGACCGCGACTTCGATGCGTGCGCGAGAGGTTGCGGATCTGGCGGTCCATCGACGTGCCGCCGTAGAACGCGGCGACGCGCACGCCGATCTGCTTGCCGATCGGGCTCAGCACGTCGACGACCTGCTTGGCGAGCTCGCGCGTCGGCACGAGCACGAGTGCGGTCGGGTGTCCGGGCTTCGAGGCCTGCGGTGGTCTGGATGGCCGGCAGACCGAAGGCGAGCGTCTTGCCCGAGCCGGTCTTGGCCTTGCCGCACACGTCGCGGCCGGCGAGCGCGTCTTCGATGGTGGCGGCCTGGACCGGGAACGGCTCGTTGATGCCTTGCTCCGCGAGGGCGTCGACGATCTCGGCCCTGAGGCCGAGCTCTTCGAATGTGGTCACGTTTCTCCTCAACCTGTACGTCGTATCGGAGGCCGATCCTCGGCATCTCCGAACGGAAACAGGTGAGGGACGGCCGCGGGCCCCGGCAGGTGATCATGGGAACCCGAAACACCAGATTAGCTGGTCAGGGCAAATGCCCCGGCCACCCGCTCTTACCGGAGCGCAGGCGAGCGTCCGTCAGCCCTCGCCGGTAGCGGAGCGATCGAGAGGGCGCCGAAGACCAGTGCTGATCGCGGCCGCCCAGAGGAACGTGCCGACCACGTAGTAGCTCGGTGGCGTGGGGGAGGTGGCTGCCCGCGTTGGCCCCGAGGACGAGCGAACGGACCGCGTCGACCATCACCGTGATCGGCTGGTGCTGGGCGAACGGCTGCATCCAGCCGGGCATGCTCGCGACCGGCACGTAGCGCGCTCGAGACGAATGTCAGCGGGAACACGAGCAGCGAGATGCCCTGCGCGGCCTGGGCCGTACCCGAGACGAGCCCGATGTAGATGAACACCCACGAGAACGCGTACGCGGCGACGATGCAGAGGCCGAACGCGGCCGAGCGCGTGGCCGATGCTCGCGTGCAGCCGGAACCCGACCGCGAAGCCGATCGCGGTCGTGATCGAGGAGTCCCCACGTGGCGGTGATCGTGTCGGCGAGGGCGCGGCCGGCCATCACGCTGCTGCGCGGGATCGGCAGCGAACGCAGCCGGTCGATGAAGCCGGCTTCGAGATCTTCGGCGACGCCCGACGCCGCGCTCGATCCGGCGAACAGCACGCCGGTGAGCACGAAGCCGGGGACGAGGAAGTCGACGTACGACACGGTGCCCGGTGTTGATCGCGCCGCCGAACACGTAGCGGAAGATCAGCAGGAACATCGCGCCCTGGATGGTGCCGACGACGGCGAGCTGCGGGCTGCGCGGCGAACTTGCGGACGGTACCGGCGCGCGACCTCGACGACGGTCGTGCGTCGGGCCCGCGGTGCGTTCGGGCGCGGTGATGGAGTGGGCGGCGGGAGCGGTCATCGTTTGCATCAGGCGGCCTTTCGTTCGTGTCGGCGTTCGTTCGTCTGTGTTCTCGTCGGTCGTCGTCGGCGCGTTCGGTCGGCGCGACGCCGGTGAGCGCGAGGAACACCTCGTCGAGAGTCGGTCGGCGCAGTGCGACGTCGTCGATCGCGATGCCGAGGTCGCCGACGATGCGGACGGCGTCGGTGAGTCGCTCGGGCCCGTCGTCGACCGCGATCGCGAGCCGGCGCGTTCCCTCGTCGACGCGCGGATCGTCGTGACCGAGGCGGTGCGAGCGCGTTCGCGAGCTGACCGAGCGACGCGCGCGTCGCGGGCGTGGATCTCGACCACGTCCTGGCCGGCGCGCGACTTCAGCTCGTCGGGCGTACCCGCCGCGATGACGCGGCCGTGGTCGATGATCACGATCTCCTGCGCGAGTTGGTCGGCCTCGTCGAGGTATTGCGTCGTGAGCAGCACGTCGGTGCCGGTGCTGACGAGGTCGCGGATCGTGTCCCAGAGCTCGATGCGGCTGCGGGGATCGAGCCCGGTCGTCGGTTCGTCGAGCAGCAGCAACTTCGGTGCGCCGACCAGGCTCGCGCCGAGGTCGAGCTTGCGCCGCATGCCGCCCGAGTACGTCTTGACCCGGCGGTCGGCGGCTTCGACGAGACCGAGCCGTTCGAGCACGGCGTCGGCAGTTCGGCGCGCGCCGTACGGCCTCGGTGCCCGAACAGCCGGGCGATCATCTCGAGGTTCTCCCGACCGGTCATCGTCGGCTCGACGGCCGCGTACTGACCCGCGAGCCCGATCAGCCGGCGCACTTCGTTCGGATGCTTCAGCGCGTCGACGCCGGCGACGTGCAGCGTGCCGGCGTCGGGCCGCAGCAACGTGGCGACCGACGCGCACGAACGTGGTCTTGCCCGCGCCGTTCGGGCCGAGCAACGCGACGACGTGACCGTCGCTCGCGACGAGGTCGAGGTCGTCGAGCGCGCGCACGTTCTTGTACTTCTTGGTGAGGCCGCGTGCCTCTACGAGCGGTGTCATCTTCTCCGGTCTCCTTCGCTGTCTGTGGGAACCACTGGCGCGGCGCGGTGTCGTCGACGTACCAGCTGCGCCACTCGTCGAGACCGTCGAGCTTGTTGTTCTCGAGGTCGGTGATCAGGCCGTGCACGAAGTCGAGCTCGGCGCGGAGCAGCGCGTCGCCGTACTCCGACTCGAGCATGAACAGGCGCGGCAGCTCCTGGTCGTGCGCGAGGGCGTTGGTGGCCTCCGACTGACGGAGCGCGGATCTCGAGCGCGTTCGCGCGCAGGCGCAGGAGCTCGAGCGGCTTCGTCGGGCGGGAGGCCGGGCAGCAACGAGAGTGCGGCCTCGAACTGGAGGTACTCCTTGGCCGGGGTCGACACGAGCTCCGAGAGCCAGTCGGTGAGCTCGCGGACGCCGAGCGGGGTGATGGCGTAGACGGTTCGCTCCGGGCGCTTGCCCTCGCGGACCGTCTCCGTGCGGCTCGATCAGCCCCCGGCCCGCGAGGCTCTCGATGACGCTGTAGAGCGAGCCGAAGTTGAGCCGGATGCTCTCGTGCTTGGCCCGGCTACGCAGCGTCTGGGCCACCTCGTACGGATGCATCGGGCGCTCGTGCAGGCACGTGAGGATCGCCAGGGCGAGCGGATTGGCGCGGTTCCGGGCTGTCATGAGTTCCAGAATATCAGAGTCAGAGTATTACGCAACGAATATCTGACCACCGGCCCTGAGGTCTACAGTGGGCACGCTCACGCACCGCAGGGGTATGTGAGCGTGCCCACTGTTGGGACGGGGGCGGGGAATTAGCGTCCGGCGCGTGGCCTACGCGACGCGACCGATGCACGACGCCGACTCGCACATCATGGAGCCGGCCGACTGGCTGCATCCCTACCTCGATGCCCGGACCCGCGAGCGGTTTCCCGCTCGTGTGGACCGACGCCAACGAGGACACCACGCCCGGCGACGCGGTCGAGCGCGCGACCGCGCTGCACCACGAGCCGTCGTACCGCGCCGACGACGCCGCCCAGATCACGCTGCGCAAGAACTTCCTCGCGACGGGATCGTTCCTGAACGACGACCGCGCCGCGCGCGCTCGACCTGCTCGGCTTCGCGAGCCAACTCGTCTTCGACACGTTCACGAGCCCGCACGCGTTGCGCTTCGATCGCGACGGCGACCACGAGCTCGCAGTCACGATCGCACGCGCGCAACACCGCGCGGTGCTCGACTGGTGCTCCGTCGATCCGCGGCTGCTACCGGTAACGGTCGTTCCCGTCGGTGACACCGCGGCCGCGGTCGCGCTGACGAACGAGGCGATCGACGCGGGGAGCGCGGCGATCTGGATCGGCCAGTATCCGGCCGGGCATTCGCCGAGTCACGTTGCGCTCGAACCGATGTGGGCTGCGTGCGCGGAGGCGGGCGTGCCCGTCGTGCTGCACGTCGCCGGCGCGGGTGCGAACGTGATGGCACCCGACTTCTTCGACAACGGGTTGCCGCCGGTTCCCGATTTCCACGGCGGCGACACCAACTTCAAGTCGATCGACTACCTGTCGATCCCGTTGCCCGTGATGCAGACGTTGAACGCGTTGATCATCGACGGCGTGCTGATGCGGTATCCGGCGTTGCGCATCGGCGTCATCGAGCTCGGTGCCACGTGGGTTCCGGGTTGGATGCGCTCAGCTCGATTCCGCGCACGAGGCGTTCCGCAAGAACGAGCCGCGGCTGCAGGCCATGGACCTGCGTCCGAGCGAGTACGTGCAACGCCAGGTGCGCGTAACGCCGTATCCGCACGAGGACACCGGCTGGACGATCGCGAACACCGGTCGCGGACGTGTGCATGTTCTCTTCCGACTTCCCCCACGTCGAGGGCGGTCGCAATCCGATCGCGCGGTTCGAACGCAGCATGGACGACGCGGACATCGGTGCCGAGGTGCGGCAACAGTTCTACGTCGACAACTTCGTCGACCTGCTCGGTCCGGTCCTCGATCGCCGCGGCATTCCGACGCTCGTGTAGCTCGCACTACGCGAGCGCCACGCACGCTTCGTCATTCGTTGGTTCGGAGGACGACGAACTGATACGGCCAGTCGTCGGTCGCGGGCTGCCACGTCGTGAACTGTTCGATCCGTCCGTACGGTGCGAGCAGCGTGTGGACGCGCGCATCCGTGCGCCGGCTGAAGAATCGCTTCGGCACGATCGTGTCGTCCGGGTTGACGCCTTCGGTGTCGGCCGGTGCGCCCCACAGCCCGATGGCGAGCGGTCCGCCGGGCCGGATCACCCGGCACAGCTCCTTCATTGCACCGTCGATGGACGCGTTCGGCACGTGAACGAGCGTGCTCATGGTCCAGCCCGCGTCGCACGCAGCGTCGTCGAACGGAAGCGCGTAGATCGATGCCACGACGGCCTGAATCCCGTTTGTCGCGCGAGGCAGCGCGTTGGCCGCGCTGAGATCGACGCCGACGACGCGGGTGTCCGCCTCGACGAAAGCCACCGCATCTCGACCGGGCCCGGTGCCGACCTCGAGCATCGTCGACCGGCCTTCGGCGCGTAGCTGTGCGACGAACGCGTCTCGGCACGCGACGCGCGTCGGATCGATCGGTCGTCTGACGCGGGCGCCGGCCTCCGCCTCCTGGTCGTAGTAGCGAGCCAGATCCGCGTCTGCGTCCACGTCGGGCACAGTGCTGCGAGCTCGCGCTACTCGCGCACGGCGCGCAGGGCGCGGCGCCACACCGCGCGGTACGCGTCGATGCCGTCGGCCGAGAGCGATCCTTCGGGGCCCGCGGCGATCGAGACGCGCTCCGGGATCGTTCCCCACACCGTCGACGTTGGCTTCCGTCCATGCCGCCACGACGTCCTGGTAGTCGCGCGTGTAGGTGCGCGCCGAGGAGATCACGAGCCCGACGGGCGTCTTGCGGGGCACGAGGTCGAGCACCGCCTCGACCCGGGCAGTCTCGACGCCGCCGATGCGGGTCGGAACGACCACGACGTCGGCGCGCTCCATGGCTTTGGCCAGCAGTCGTTCGTTCCCGGGCGGCGTGTCGACGACCGCGACCTCCTCGCCGTCGATCCGGTCGAGGGCCTTCACGAGGAGCCGATCCGTCGGCGCCTCGACCAGGGTCACCCGTTCGAGGTACTCGTCCTCGGCGGCCTCGATCCAGTCGGCCGCGCTGGCCTGCGGATCCGAATCGACCAGCGTGGACGGGCGCCGGGCCGCCGCCAGGGCAGACAGATACACGGACGTGGTGGTCTTGCCGACCCCACCTTTGAGTGCCGCGACGACGATGATCATGGCCCCGAACGTATCGAGTCCGGCTCCGGTCCCGACAGCCTGCCTGGTGAACCGACCCGGATGTGAAAACACCTACCTACGGGTAGGTAGGCTTGGGCCATGACTCTTACGAGCTCCCGGACCTGGTGGACGTGTCTGACGCCCAAGGTCGAGCAACTCTTCGAGCGTCACCTCGCCACCACGAAGTCGTGGATTCCGCACGAGCTCATCCCGTGGGAGCGCGCGGCCGACGTCGGCGCCGCGCGGTCCGTTCGACGAAGCGAGCTCGCCGCTGTCGTCCGGCGTGCGCAGCGCGCTCGTGGTGAACCTGCTCACCGAGGACAACCTGCCGTACTACTTCGAGACCATCAACCGGATGTTCGCGAACGACATCTGGCGCGAGTGGGGCAAGCGTTGGACAGCCGAAGAGATGCGCCACGGCATCGTGATCCGCGACTACATCACGGTCACGCACGCGGTCGATCTCGAAGCTTTCGAGCACGCGCGCATGCACCAGGTGTGCGGCGGACAGGTCCCGCAGCCCGACAGCGCGGTCGACACGCTCGCGTACGTCGCGCTGCAGGAGCTGGCCACCCGCATCTCGCACCGCAACACCGGCAACCTGCTCGACGACGAAGCCGGTTATCAGCGTGATGGCGCGCGTCGCGGCCGACGAGAACCTGCACTACCTCTTCTACCGGGACCTCGTCTCGGCCGCGCTCGAAGTCGATCCCTCGGGAACGATGTGCGCGATCGAGCGCCAGGTGCGCACGTTCGAGATGCCGGGCGGTGGCATTCCCGACTTCACCGCGCACGCGAACGCAATCGCGGCGGCGGGCATCTACGACCTCGTGCTGCACCACGACCAGGTGCTCGTGCCCGTCGTACTGCGCCACTGGGGAGTGGAGACCGTCGAGGGTCTCGACGCCGGAAGCCGAGATCGCCCGGGAACGGATCGTGCACCACATCGCGCGCATCGGCCGGATCGGGAAGCGGCTCGCCGACCGGCGTGCTGTGCCCGTCGCCTAACTCCGTTTTCTCGAGCACTCGGGGGCGAAAACAGGAGCGCGCGTCGGGTTCGCCCGTGCGAGGATGGCGCGATGAAGGCGATCGAGGTCCGCGGCCTGCGCAAGGCGTACGGCGGTGTGGTCGCAGTGAACGACCTCAGCTTCAGCGTCGACGAGGGCGAGGTGCTCGCGGTTCTCGGGCCGAACGGCGCGGGCAAGACCACGACCGTCGAGATCTTGGAGGGCTATCGCGACCGCGACGGGGGCGAGGTCAAGGTCGTCGGTTTCGATCCCGCCGACGGCGGCGCGGATTTCCGCACGCGGATCGGGATCGTGTTGCAGTCGGGCGGTTTCGATCCGTACCTGACCGTGCGCGAGATGCTGACGATGTACGCGGGCTTCTATCCCGCGCCCCGTTCCGTCGACGATGTCATCGAGTTGGTCGATCTCGGAGAGAAGGCCGCGAGTCGGGTGCGCACGTTGTCGGGCGGTCAGCAGCGCCGGCTCGATCTCGCGCTCGGCCTCGTCGGCGATCCCGACCTGTTGTTCCTCGACGAGCCGACGACGGGTTTCGATCCTTCCGCGCGCCGTCACGCCTGGGATCTCATCCGCCGCATGTGCGACCTCGGCAAGACGGTTCTGCTGACGACGCACTACATGGAAGAAGCGCAGGCGCTGGCCGACCGGGTCGTGGTGATCACGGCGGGCGAGAAGGTCGCCGAAGGAACGCCCGAATCGATCGGCGGTCGGTCGACGGCCGAGGTCGAGATCCGGTTCGTGCTGCCTACCGCGACGAGCGCGGCCGACGTGCCGATCACGGTTACCGAGGAGAGCGGCGGTGTGGTCGTCACGCGGACCGCGCATCCAACGGCGGTGCTGCAGCGAGCTCACGACGTGGGCCGTCGCACGGGGCACGGAGCTGGAAGGCCTCACCGTGACCCGCCCGTCGCTCGAAGACGTGTATCTGCAGCTGACGGGGAGCGACGAGGACACCGCATCGTGATGATCACGAGTTCGGCGCCATGACCTCGATCGTCGCTGCTTCGGTTCGCCAGACGCGCTGGGAACGCAAGATGTTCTGGCGCAACCCGCCGCTCGCGGGATTCACGTTCGCGTTCCCGTTGATGTTCCTCGTGATCTTCGCCGCGATCAACGGCAACGACACCATTCGCCTCGCGCACGGCACCGCGAAGTTCGCGCAGTACTACGTGCCCGCGATCATCGCGTTCGGGCTGATCTCGGCGTGTTACACGAACCTCGCGTTCACGATCTCCGTCCGGCGCGAGCGCGGCGTGTTCAAACGCGTGCGCGGTACTCCGCTCCCGCCGGTCGCGTATCTCGCGGGCATCGTCGGCAACGCGTTGGTGTCGGCGGTGATCCTCACCGTGTTGACCATCGCACTCGGGCTGATCGCGTACGGCGTGACGCTTCCGCATCGCTATCTCGGTCTGGTCCTGACGATCCTGCTCGGCGCGTTCTGCTTCAGTGCGTGCGGCGCAGCCGTCGCCACGTTCATTCCCAACGAAGACGCCGCGCCCGCGATCGTGAACTTCGTCCTGTTCCCGTTGCTGTTCATCTCGGGAACGTTCGGAACCATCGCGAGCACTTCGTTCCTGGGCCGGGTTGCCGCGGTGTTCCCGATCCGCCACCTCGTCCTGCAACTCGAGGCCATCTTCGATCCGATCGCTGCACGGCACGGGTATCTCCGCGTTCCACGTGGGCGTGCTGCTCGCGTGGGGTGTGGCCGGCATTGCGATTGCCGCGCTGCGGTTCCGGTGGGAGCCACCGCAGGGCTGAGGCTTCGGATCGCGGGATCGACCGGGATTGGCCGGGATTGACCGATGGATCGCGTCGGTAGGCTCGACCGGGATGTTGGCCGAGCTGTCATGACCGCCACCGCCACTCCCGCCGCGGGTCTCAACCTGCACTCGGCCCGGGGCCGCATCGCACTCACCGCAACCGTCGGCGCGAGCGCGATGGCTGCGCTCGACGCCACGGTCGTGAACGTGGCGTTGCCGCACATCGGGGCCGACTTCGGCGCGAGCGTGAGTGCGCTGCAGTGGGTCCTGACCGGCTACCTCCTCGCGCTCGCCTCGCTGATCCTGCTGGGCGGCGCGCTCGGTGACCGGTTCGGCCGGCGCCGGGTGTTCGTGATCGGCACGGTCTGGTTCGCGGCCGCGTCGCTGCTCTGCGGTGCAGCGCCGAACATCGAGGTGCTCGTCGCGGCGCGCGTGCTGCAAGGAGTCGGCGCGGCGTTGCTCACGCCCGGCAGCCTGGCGATCATCCAAGCGAGCTTCCGCGCCGACGACCGCGCCGCGGCAGTGGGCGCGTGGTCGGGGCTCGGCGGGGTCGCGGGCGCGATCGGTCCGTTCCTCGGCGGCTGGCTGGTCGACGGCCCGGGTTGGCGGTGGGCCTTCCTCATCAACGTTCCCGTCGCCGCGCTCGTCATCGTCTGCACGCGGCGGCGGTGCCGGAGACGCGCGATCCGCACGCGGCCCGGGGTCTCGATCTCGTCGGTGCGGGGCTCGCCGTCGTCACGCTGGGCGCGGCGACCTGGTCGCTGACGGAAGCGGGCCCGAGGGGTTGGACCGACCCTGCGGTGATGGTTGCGGGCGCGATCGCCGCGCTCGGCGTCGGTGCATTCGTGTGGCGCATGCTGCACACGCACGATCCGCTCGTGCCGCCCGCGCTGTTCAAGAGTCGTGCGTTCACCGTCACCAACCTGGCCACCGTGTTGCTGTACAGCTCGATCGGGGTGTCGTTCTTCCTGGTCGCCTATCAGTTGCAGGTGGCGGCCGGTTGGTCGGCGCTACGCGCCGGAACCGCGTTGCTGCCCGCGACGCTGTTGATGTTTGCGTTGTCGGCCCGATCCGGCGCGCTCGCGCAGCGCATCGGACCGCGCCTGCAACTCACCGTCGGTCCGTTGCTCGCGGGCGCGGGACTCCTGCTTCTGACGCGCATCGGGCCGCACACGACGTGGATCACCGACGTGTTTCCCGGCTCGGTGGTGTTCGGCCTCGGGCTCGTCACGTTCGTGGCGCCGCTGACGGCCACCGTCATGGGTTCGGTCGATCCCGACCACGTGAGCGTCGCGTCGGGTGTGAACAACGCCATCGCCCGCACCGCGAGCCTCGCGTCGCTGGCGGTGATTCCGGTGGTCTCCGGGCTCGCGGTTGCGTCGGGCGCCGACGCGGTTACCCACGCGTTTCGGGTGGCGCTCGTCATCTCCGCGATCGTGGCCGCCGCGGCCGCGCCCTTGAGCTTCATCGGGCTGCGCGCGCACGTCCGGGCGCGCCGCAGCGCGCGGCGCCTGTACTGCCCGGTCGACGGACCGCCGTTGCAGCCCGACCCCAACCAGTGTCCGCCGGTCGGCCTCGCGCCGGCGTGAGACCGGTGTCCGCCTAGGTGCGGTCGGCCTCGAGCTCGGCGCGGTCCCAGCTCGCCGATTCGGCGGCCGCTTCGTACGTGCTCTGCAGGAATGCGAGCAGCAGCGCGTCGGGGTCGGACGGCGGTGCGCACCGCGCGGTACGGCAGTACGAACTCGCCGAGGGCTTCGTCGTAGTACGCGGCCGCGGGAACGAGGGGCCATCGCGCGGAAGCCCTCCGGTTCGGGATACGCGTACGCGTAGAACGAACCTTCCTCGCTCCCGCCGGGCCAGAACCCGCAGCTGCTCACCTCGTGGCTGTACGCCTCCTGCATGACCCAGTCGGCGCAGTTGGGCGCACCACCCGGGTGCAGCGGCGCGCGGCGTCCGGAGAAGCGGGTGGTGGCGAGATCGAACGCGCCCCAGAAGAAGTGCACGGGACTGTTCTTGCCGATGAACCGGCCCCGGAAGTCGCGCAGCACCCGGTCGGATTGCACGAGCGCGAGCCAGAACCGGTGCATGGCGACCGCGTCATAGGAGTGGTGTTCGACATCGTCGGCGAACGGTGTGGCATCGGGGACCTCGACCGGTCGCGCCAAGATCGATACGTGCACGCCGAGCTCGTCGAGCGTGGCCATCGTCGCGCCGTAGAAATCGGCGACGGAACGCGGTTCGAGCGCAACACTTCGATGTAGTCCGTCGGTGGTGCGGAACGCGAGCACATGGTCGACGAAGTCGAACTCGATCTCGATGCCCCGGTCGGCCGCGTGCATGAGGGAAGTCGTCAGTCCCCGCGCCGAGACGTAGAGCGGGATCTGCCACCAGTGGTTCACCGGCGGCTCGAGTGCGAGGCGGACCTTGCCGACGATCTGCGTCCACATGTGCACGGTGGCGCGGGTGTCGTCCCAGTCGGCGAGGGTGATCTCGGGCCACGGTGTCATGGCATCGTCAGCGGGCATCGTCCGCCGTTCTACTACCGGGAACGCGCCACGACTCGCCGACATGCGACGCCCCCTATGGTGGCGGCTGCGATGAGTGATCCCGACCCCATCGAACCCGCGGAAGCGACGATCGCCTCCGAGGCCGCGTGGCCGCTGCTCGACGAGCGCACGCTCGCGGACATCTCCCCGTTCGGCGAGATCCGTGATGTCGCGCCCGGCGAGTTCCTGTATCGCGCCGGCGACCCGACTCCCGATTTCTTCGTCGTGTTGGAAGGCGAGGTCCAGATCGTCCGCCTCGACGACAACGCCGACGAAATGGTCGTCGCCACCCACGGGGCCCATCGCTTCCTCGGCGAGCTCAACCTGCTGACCGGACAGCGCGCGTACCTGTCGGCGCGCGATCTCGCAGCCCGGGCGCATCCTCGTGATTCCGCTGCCCACGCTGCGGCAGCTGATGAGCACCCGGCCCGACTTCTCCGACGTGGTGTTCCGCGCGCTCGTCGCTCGGCGCGAGATCCTGCGCGCCGGCGAAGGCGCGGGCGCGATCCGCATCATTGGTTCGCGCTACTCGTCGGAGGCGATGGCGTTGCGCGCGTTCGCGAATCGCTCGCGGCTGCCGCACCAATGGGTCGATCTCGAAGACCTCGACGACGCGCCGGTCTATCTCGCGACCCTGGGCGCACGGCCGGTCGACGTGCCGGTCGTCATCACGCCGACCGCAATGTTGCGCAAGCCGTCGGTGGGGGAGTTCGCCGAACATCTCGGTCTGACGTATCGCAACATCCCCGGCTACCTGAGCGATCTCGTCGTGGTCGGCACCGGACCCGCCGGTCTGGCGGCGTCGGTCTACGGCGCATCGGAAGGGCTCGAGACGCTCTCGCTCGACGCAGTCGGCGCGGGCGGGCAAGCGGGCGCGAGCTCGCGCATCGAGAACTACGTCGGCTTCCCGAACGGCGTATCGGGCGACGATCTCGTCACTCGCGCTTCCATTCAGGCCATACGGCTCGGCGCTCGGCTCAACTCGCCGTGCGAGGTCGCGGGGCTGCGCCTGGAAGACGGATTCCACGTGGTGGTCCTGGCCGACGGCAGCGAGATCCCGACCCGCGCCATCATCGTCGCCACCGGCGCGCGGTACCGCCGGCTCGAAGTCGAAGACCTCGAACGCTTCGAGGGTTCCGGTGTGTATTACGCGGCGACCGAGCTCGAAGCGCGTGTATGTCGCGGGTTCAACACGGTCGTGGTCGGCGGGGGCAACTCGGCCGGTCAGGCCGCGATCTTCATGGCGCAACAGGGAAGCCCGGTGTCGCTCATCGTGCGGCGCCGCGCACTCGTGGAGACGATGTCGCAGTACCTGATCTCGCGCATCGAGGCCGACGATCGCATCCAGGTGTTGCAGCACACCGAGGTGCGCGGGCTCGGTGGTGTGGATCACCTCGAGGAAGTGACCCTCGAGGACAACGAGACCGGCGAACGGCGCGTGGTGCCGTGCCAAGGTCTGTTCTGCTTCATCGGCGCGATCCCCGCCACCGCGTGGCTCGGCGGATGCGTGTTGCTCGATCGTTCGGGCTTCGTCGTGACCGATCGGTCGCTGCCCGAAGCGATCGCCACCGGACAGGATTTCGGCGGACGGGATCCGTTGCCGTTCGAGACGTCGATCCCTGGCGTCTTCGCGGTCGGCGACGTGCGCAGCGGTTCACTGAAGCGCGTTGCGGCCGCGGTCGGGGAAGGTTCGAGCGCAGTGCGCCAGGTGCACGAGTACCTGACGACGCACATCTAGCGCGCGGGGCGCGCCGGGGCGCGCCGGGGCGCGCCGGGCGCGTGGGATCTACCAGGTGAGGCCGAGGGTCGAGCGCATCGTGTGCTCGAAGGCCGCGTCGTCGAGTTGGGCGCGCGTGGCCAGGATCAGCTCCGCGTCGGCGCCGACGGTGTAACGCAAGCGCGGGGTCGGCGTGGTGATTGCGTCCCAGATCGCCTCGCCGACGATCTCGGGATCGGGTCGACCCGCGTCGCCCAGCAACTTCTCGTCGGCGCCGAACCATTGCGCGCCGAGCTCGTCGTAAGGCGCTTCCATCCCGTGGCGCGGTGCCGACTTCATGCCCGGCGCGATGTAACCGGGCTCGACGATCACGACGCGGATACCGAAGTGCGCGAGCTCGTAGTGGAGCGTCTCGCTCATTGCCTCGAGCGCGAACTTCGACGCCGCGTACGCGCCTTCGAGCGGCGCGCTCACGCGGCCGTTCACCGAACTGACGTTCACGATCGCGCCGCGACCGTTCCTACGCATGGCCGGGACCACCGCCTGCACCATGCGCAGCGCGCCGACGGTGTTCGTCTCGAAGCACGCGCGCAGGCGGTCGAGCGGATAGCGCTCCAGCGGACCGGCCGCGTTGATCGCGGCGTTGTTGACCAGCACATCGATGTCGCCCGCGGCGGCCAGACACGCGGCCACGGAGTCGTCGTCGGTGACGTCGAGCGCGAGCCGGAGGGTCGCCGGAACCGAGGCGAGGAGCTCGGGTTGTCGCGCGGTCGCGACGACCTCGCAGCCCTTGGCGTCGAGTACGCGTGCCGTCGCGGCACCGATTCCACCCGCCGCGCCTGTGATCAATACGCGCATCGGTGGAGCGTACGCCTGTCGTATTCCGTGGTCTCAGCGCACCGGTGGGGCGAAAGTCGCGAATTCCTGCGTTATTTCTGAGGTTCAGCTTGTCTGGCTCGCCCCGGAACGTCTATTTTGCGGCTGGGACTTGCGTCTTACGGCGTGGGTGGGTGGAGCGACAACCGGTGGAGTCAGCAGGAGTACCTGTTGGCGGTTGTCGGAGAAGGGCGAGACGTGATGGACGCTGTTGGTTCTGCGTGGACGCAGGCCGTCGACCGCGACGAGATGTTGCGCGCTCCGACCGCCGGCGTGGCTTTCCTACCCGGGCTCGTTCGCAGCGAGCGCCGCGATCGGGCCCATGGGTCTCGCATCGCCAAGCCGTTGGTCATCGGGGCCGACATCGTGGCGATTGCCGCGGGAATGGGGCTGGCCGCGTTGATCCGCGACAGCGCGCGGCACGACCTGCACACCACCCATGAGTCGATCTTCCTGACCGCGGCGGTCTCGATTCCGATCTGGCTCTTCCTGTTCGCCCGCTACAAGCTGTATTCGGCGGCCGCGGTCGCAAGCGCCACCGCCGAGTTGCGGCGCATCGTCCACGCCACCGCGGCGGCCGTGGCGTGCACTGCGCTCGTGGCAATCGTGTTGCACGAGAAAACCCCCCGCGGCTGGGTAATTCTCACGTTTTTCACCGCTTTGGTGACCGTCGTGGCCGAGCGGACGTTGGTTCGGCGGGCATTCAGCCGGGTCCGCGCCGGAGGCCGCATGCGGCGCCGCGTCGTGATCATCGGCGCCAATGCAGAGGCGCTCGGCTTCGCGCAGATGCTGCAAGCCAATGTCAACCTCGGTTACAACGTGCTCGGCGTGCTCGAGTGTGAAGGCGCCAGCCATCACGCGATGGGCGTGCGCTCGCCGATCCCGGTGCTCGGCAACTGCCGCGACACGCTCGACATCGTCAAAGCGCTCGACGTCACCGGCGTGATCATCGCCACGAGTGCTGTCGACGTCCCGACCGCGAATCGTCTCGCCCGCGCGCTGCTCGAGCTCGAGTACCACGTCGAGCTGACGTCGGGTCTCGTCGACATCCCCGCCGACCGCTTGCTCGCCCGCCCCCTCGGCCGGCGTCCGGTCGTGTACATCCCGCCGACGCGTCGCCCCGTAGTGCGCGTCGGCCGCGCGGTCGGCTCCAAGCCCGCCTAACCCCCCGGAAACCCTGCCATCAGATGGCAGTGAAACCGACTCCATGAATCGGAAACCCTGCCATCTGATGGCAGTGAAACCGACTCCATGAGTCGGAAAGCCTGCCAACGCGGGCTCTGAGAAGGGGCTTCCTCCATCGCGGGCTTGCCGCGGGCTTGCCGCGGTCTTGCGCGTGGGGACGCGATGGAGACGCGGTGGAGACGCGGACGCGACGGCGTGTGAGCGCGCGTCGCGACGGTGGCGCGTGCGCGGGGCGACGGAAAAACGACGCGAACGAACTCGCAACTGCGACGGCCCTACGACGGCGCATCCCCCACGATGTCCGCGGGTTCGGGAGACGTGCCGCGTTGATGCGTGTCGCGGCGGTCTCGGTCGGAGAGGGGCAGAGCGATGTCGCACGTCGACGGTGGTCAATGGCGTGGCCGTACGGCCTTGATAACGGGCATCGGCGGTTTCGTCGGTAGCGGGCTGGCCGAGGAATTGGTGCACCGGGGTGCGCACGTGGTCGGCATCCTGCGCGACTCACCGGGATCGCGGCTCCTGCAGCACCGCGAGATCGCCGATTCGGTCGACATCGTGCGGGGCAGCATCGTCGAGCCCGGTCTCGTCGAGCGGGCCGTCAACGAATACGCGGTCGACACGATCTTCCACCTGGCCGCACAGGCGATCGTCACGGTCGCCAACGCGAATCCGGTGTCGACGTTCGAGTCGAACATCGTCGGTACGTGGCAGGTGCTCGAAGCTGCCCGGCGCTCGCCGTCGGTGACGCGGGCCGTCGTTGCGTCGAGCGACAAGGCCTACGGGAACCAGGCAATCCTCCCGTACACCGAGGACACCGAGCTGGCCGGCATCTTCCCGTACGACGCGTCGAAGGTGTGCACCGACGTGCTCGCCCGTAGCTACGCGACGGCGTTCGGGCTGCCGGTCGCGGTCACGCGGTGCGCCAACATCTACGGACCCGGTGACCTGAACTGGAACCGTCTCATCCCGGGGACGATTCGTTCGGTGCTCGACGGCGAGGACCCGCTCATCCGCAGCGACGGCACGCTCGAGCGCGACTACCTCTACCTCGGCGACGCGGTCGAGGGTTACCTCGCGCTCGCCGACCACTTGCCCGACGTGAGCGGCGAAGCGTTCAACTTCGGCACCGAGTTGCCCGTCTCGGTGTTGTCGGTCGTCGAGAAGATCATCACCGCGGTGGGCGACGCCAACGTGAAGCCGCAAGTGCTCGGGGTCGCGACCAACGAGATCGACAAGCAGTCGCTCGCGTCGGCCAAGGCCGCCGACATGTTGGGCTGGACGCCGAACGTCGACCTCGACGAGGGCTTGCGCCGCTCGGTCGACTGGTACCGCGCGCATCTCGCGGACGAGCTCGACATCCGCGAGGGGGTACTCGCGTGAAGGTCGTGATCCTCTGCGGCGGGCTTGGCACCCGCGCGTACCCGTACACGAAGCGCATGCCCAAGGCCCTCATGCCGGTGTCGGGGCTGCCCGTGCTCGAACAGGTGATGCGCATCTACGTGTCGCAGGGTTTCGACGAGTTCGTGCTCGCGGTCGGATACCTGAAAGAAGACATCACGCGGTACTTCGACGCGACGGAGCGTTGGCAGGTCGACATCGTCGACACCGGCGACACGACCGACACCGGCGGCCGCGTTCGGCAGTGCCTCGACCTCGTCGGCGACCACTTCCACGCCACCTACTGCGACGGTCTCGGCGACGTCGACCTCGACGCGTTGACGCAGGCGCATCTTGCTCGGGGCGGCGCGACGATGACGACGGTTCAACTCCGTTCGCAGTACGGCATTATCGAGTCCGACGACCTCGGCCGCATCGTGGGCTTCCAGGAGAAGCCGGTGCTGCCGGACTACTGGATCAACGCCGGCTTCTTCGTCTTCGAGCGCGAAGCGTTCGCGGCGGCGTCGGGCGAGAACCTCGAGCGCGACGTACTGCCGCAGCTTGCGAGCGCCGGCGTGTTGCACGCCCATCGCCACTTCGGGTTCTGGCGTTCGATGGACACGTTCAAGGACCAACAGGAGCTCGACCGGCTCTGGGCACCATTCTCCGAGAGTCTCGACGAGCGTCTCGGTTACGACGAGCCGGAATCCGCACCGGACTGGCTCATGCAGCGTTACCAACTCGTTTCGGAGGGAACATGACCGCGCCCGGACTACGACGTCAACGCCGTATCAGCCTCGGACCTGTCGATGTGACGGTGGCAGTGCCGCCCGAGCTGGCCGACCGCGTGCGGGTGAACTCGCTGTATCGCCACATGGTCAAGCCCGCGTTCGATCGCCTGTCGCGCGCGAACGGCAACGGCCACACGAACGGCAACGGTCACGCGAACGGGAATGGCAACGGTCACGTCGACATCGACCTGTCGGCCGTCACCGTTCCCGCGGTCGCACCCGATCCCGAATCGCTCGACGCCGAGGGCCGCGAGCTGATCGAGAAGGTCGCGCGGCGGCAGTGGTACCACACGATCGACCTGGGTCACGGCGTGGTGACGCCGGGCTTCGTCGACCACCGCGAACAGTTGCCGTACTACGCGATCCCCGCGTCGCTCGAAGGGCTGCGGGTGCTCGACGTCGCGACGTTCGACGGTTACTGGGCGTTCGAATTCGAGCGTAGGGGCGCAGAGGTCGTGGCCGCCGACATCCCCCGGTGGAGTGATGTCGACGTGCCACGGCTGATGCTCAAGTACGCGAAGGAGTTCGGTCTCGACCGGCCGACCGGCGACGGGTTCAAGATCGCGCACGACGCGTTGAACTCGAAGGTCGAGCGGGTCGAGTGCAGTGTGTACGACCTCGATCCGGCCAAGCTCGGGACGTTCGACATCGTGTTCATCAGCGACCTGCTGGTGCACTTGCGCGACCCGCAGCTCGCGCGTCGAGCGCCGCGTTTTCCGTGTGTCACGGTGAAGTGGTCGTGGCCGACGTGTACACACCGCAGCTCGACGGCTTCGGCGATCTTTCGCTCGCGCAGTTCACCGCGCCGGGCGAGACGTGGTGGCTCCCGAACGCGGAGGCGTTGCGGGCGATGATGGTCGTGGCCGGCTTCGAGCCGATCGACGAGATCTCGCGCTTCACGTTGCAGGCGACGGCCGAGGACACGATCCACAAAGTCGTGTTGCGGGGCCGGGCCCCGGAGCAGCCGAGCTGGGTGCGGATGGCGCTCGACTACCGCGCCGCCACGCTGGCCCAAGAAAACGAAGCCCTGGTTGCCGCAACAAAGGAGCAGTCATGACCGACGCCCTGCGCAAGGAACGGCGCGTGAACGTCGGCCCGTTGGAGGTGACGGTCTCGATGCCGCCCGAGCTCGCCGAGCGCGTGCGCAGCAACCCGGTCTACCGGCGCGCCTTCCGGCCCGCGATGGAACGGCTGGGCCGGAGCTCGCGGGCCGCCGACCACAGCGGCGACGGCGGCGACGTCGTGACGAAGCCAAAGTTGGCGTTCCCGGATCCGGCGACGCTCGACGCCCAGGGCCGCGCGATCCTCGAACGCGTCCGCGACTACGACTGGTACCACACCATCGATCTCGGTCACGGCGTGGTCGTACCCGGTCTCGTCGACCATCGCGCGCAGCTCCCGTACTACGGGCTGCCCGAGTCGATGAAGGGCATGCGCGTCCTCGACATCGCGACCTTCGACGGGTTCTGGGCGTTCGAGTTCGAGCGGCGCGGCGCCGAAGTGGTGGCGGCCGACATTGCATCGTGGAGCGACGTCGACATTCCGCGGCGCATGGTTCCGTACGCGGGCGAGCTCGGTCTCGACCGGCCGACCGGTGAGGGTTTCCGGCTCGCGCACGACATCCTGGGATCGAAGGTCGAACGGCTCGAGAGCAGCGTGTACGACCTCGATCCCGACAAGATCGGCAAGTTCGATCTCGTGTTCATCAGCGACGTGCTGTTGCACCTCCGTTGCCCGCAGCTCGCGATCGAGCACGCGGCGTCGGTGTGCCGAGGGAACCTGCTCATCGCCGACGTCTACACGCCGATGCTCGAGGGCTTCGGCGACATGCGTCTCGCGCAGCTCACCGCACCGAGTCAGACGTGGTGGCTCCCGAACATCGAGACGCTGCGCACGATGATGCTCGTGGCGGGGTGCGAACCGATCGAAGAGGTCTCGCGTTTCGTCCTCGATTGGGCCATGGACGCCCCGATGCACAAGGTCGTGCTCCGGGGTGAAGTGCCCGAGGTCCCGTCGTGGTTGCGCGAGTCGCTCGGCTGGGCCGCGCTCGAGCACGCCGAAGTGGGACACGCTCGAAGAGCCGAGCCTCGAGCGCGCGGTGATCGACGGCAACGGTGTGAGAGCCCACGCGTGAAGGTTGCCTTCCCGTACCCGTCGTACTGGCCCTACGTGCGACGCGGCGCGGAGCGCTGCATCCACGACATCGCGGGCTACCTCGCGGTGCGCGGTCACGAGGTCGAGATCATCACCTCGACCCCGGGGCGGGCGCGGGTCGCGCACGACGAGCACGGCGTCAAGATCACGTACCTGGAGCAGGTCAGTCACCCGCTCATGTATCGCTACACCCCGTGGGTGCGACAAGCCGCGTTCGGTATCGAGGCGTCGCGGCACATGATGCGCGAGCGGCCCGATGTCGCGCACCTGTGGAGCTTCTCGAACATCAACTTCGCGCCGCTGCTGCGCGAGATGCTCGACATGCCCTACCTCGTGCACATCATCATGCGGAATCACTACTGGCGCACGCGTTACGGCCGCATGGTGTTCGCGAATCTCGTGCGCAACGCCGACGAGGTGGTCGCGTTCGACGTGCGGCGGCGCCGACGCGGTGCACGACGAGTACGGAGTGCCGTGCGACGTGTTGTCACCGCCGGTCGACATGGGGCACTTCCACCCCGTCGCGCCGCGGGACCCGAAGCATCCGGTCGTGCTGTTCCCGGCCGACCTGGCCGACGAGCGCAAGGGTGGCGCACTGCTCTTCAAAGCCTGGAACCGTGTGCATCGCGAGATTCCGGGTGCAGTGCTCGCGCTCGCCGGTCCGGTCGGGTTGGCGGGCTATCACCAGGACCACGGTTCGAAGATGTTGGCGCAGATGGACCTCGTGCACGATCCCGCGGCCCGCGCCCAGATCGAGTTCCGCGGTCCGGGCGACAGTCACGTGCTGCCGTACTGGTACTCGCAGGCCGCGGTGACCGTTCTGCCTTCGGTCGAAGAGGCGTTCGGGATGGTGCTCGTCGAGAGTCTGGCGTGCGGGACACCTGTCGTCGGCAGCGCGTACGACGGCCCGGGCGAGATCATCACCGACCCGCGTATCGGCGCGACCGTCGAGCTCCGCGAGTGGTCGGATCTCGACGACACCAAGCTCGTCGACGACCTCGCGGACGCGATCATCCAGGCGATCGAGCTCTCGCGCATGCCCGAGACCACCGGGCACTGCCGCGAGTGGGCGAGCCAGTGGGGGCTCGAACGGGTCGGTCAACGCGCCGAGAACATGCTCGAGTCGATCGTCGCGGCGCGCACCGGTGGTTCCCGCCCGCGCCGCACGCTCGTTCCCGTAGGCGCATGAGCGCGGCCACGACCTCCGTCGGCCTCGTGCGCGACACCCTCGACGACCTTGAGGTCACCGACACGGTATTTCACGATCTCGCCTTCACGTTGCCGTTGACCGCGATCCTGATCGACAAGATCAGCGCGCGTCCGCACGACGATCGTGTGCTGTTGATCGGCCCGAACGTCGCGCTGGCCAAAGTGCTGGTCGCGGAAGGTCGCGACGTATCCATCTGGCACGTGCCCGGAGTCGCGCTCACCGAAGACCTCGGTGACCGCGTGACGCGGAAGGGAACGCTCGACGCGCTGCTCGATCCGGTCGGTGCCGGAATCGACACCGCCGGTTCGTTCGACGTGATCGTCGCGCCCTACGTGATCGACGCGGCGACGGCCGAACCGGCGGTCGCGCTCGCGACCTTGCACGCGATCGTCGCGCCGACCGGGGTGATCCTCGTCGCGGTGCGTCGCGGCGGGATCGTTGGCGTCGCGTTTCGACGCGGTACGGGGCCGCTCGGCTCTGCCCGACGCCGCGGTCGCCGCGGCGCGGCACTCGTGGAGCTGGCCGATGGCGACGCCCCGGCGACTCGTCGACCCGAAGTCGTTGCGGGCATCGGCCCGCCGCGCCGGCCTGCGCATGGTCGAGTGCGAGGACGTGCTCGACACGACCGGAGTGGTCGAGGTCAACGCGCTCCCCGTCGGTCAGTGGGTCTCGGCCCGGCTCGCGCATTCGGCCAAGGTGTTGTTCCCGACCCTGCGCGACACGATGGTCTCTACGCTCGTCCCGCTCACGGTGGGCCGCGCTCGATGCCGCCCTCGGCTCCGACCTCACCAAGCTGCCGACCGTCACGGTTGTGGTCGACGGCCGCGACGCGGCGCGGACCGCGCGTTTGATCGGCGATCTCGACGGCCAGACCTATCCCCGTGAGCTCATCGAAGTGATCGTCGCGTGCCCGCCCGACGCGGGCTTCCTGCCCGCCGACGCGGAGACGGAGTCGGCGCGGATCCGGCGCCAACGAGTCGACACGTTCGATGCCGAAGCCGCGAACGCGTTGGTACGCAGTGCGCGGGGGAGCGTGGTCGCATTCACCGACGACGCATGCCGCTTGCCCGCGGGTTGGGTCGAGAGCGGGCTACGCGCCATGGGGCAGTACACGGCCGCGCTGTCGGGCGGCGTGCTCGCCGACACCACGAGCGCGGCCCCGTTCCTCGCGTTGCCGGGGCGGCGCCGCAAGAACTCGGGCTCGGGCCTGTTCCTCGCCGCGAACTCGTTCTACGTCCGGGCCGCGCTGCTCCAGGTCGGCGGCTTCGACGAGAACGCGCACGCCGACTGGGGCTGGGACAGCACTGCGTCGGCGCGGCTGGCCGCGGCCGGCTTCCCCGTCTCCCAGGACGCGACCGCCTTCGTGTTCCGGCACTTCGCGTTCGCACCGAACCGGGCTTGGATCCGCGAGGAGTTCGACTTCGCGGCAGCCATCCCGAGTGGCGTGCGGCGGATGCCCGGATTGCGTTCGACCGCGTTGCATCACGGAGTGTTCGCGTCGGAGCGCACCTTGGCGTTCGACGTGCTGGTCGTGGGGCTCGGCGTGGCCGCGCTCCGGCGGAACCCCTGGTACGCGGTCGCGGGTTCGATCCCGTGGCTGCGGACGGTCGGGGAGTTCGTCGACTTCTGGCCGCCGGCCGAATGGCGTACCTCGATGCGGCACGTGCGCGGCGCCGGTATACGGAGCGCGGTGTGGGCGGCCGGCCTGGCCGTCGGTTCGGTTCGGGCGCGCAAGGTCGTGCTGTGACGCGCCGAACGCGCGAGGCGCGCCCGCGATGAACGCGGTCGAGGTGCGCGACGTCCACAAGTCGTTCCGGCGTGTCAACGGCTGGCGCGATCTGTTGCGGCGTTCGCAGTTCGAGGTTGCACTCGCGGGCGTCGACCTGACGATCGGCGAAGGCGAGATCTTCGGGCTCCTCGGCCCGAACGGCGCGGGCAAGACGACGCTGATCAAGATCCTGTGCGGACTCATCATCCCCGACAGTGGGGAAGTCCGCCTCGCCGGGCTCGACGTGTTCGCCGCGGGCCCGGTCGCCCGGCGCGCGATCGGCGTGGTGTACGGCGACGAGCGCAGTTTCCACTGGCGCCTCTCCGTGCGCGAGAACCTCCGCTTCTTCGCGACCCTCTACGGCCTCGAGCGCTCGGTCGCCGACAAGCGCATCACCGAGCTCATCGAGCTCGTCGGTCTCGGCCACGCCGGCGACCGCCGCATGCTCGGTTTCTCGTCGGGCATGAAGCAACGCGCGTCGATCGCCCGCGGGATGCTGCACGACCCGTTCGTGATCCTCATGGACGAACCCACACGCATGCTCGACCCGATCGGTGCGCACGATCTGCAGGCCCTGATCCGCGAGCGCATCGCCGCCGACGGACGCACCGTGCTCGTCGCGACGAACGTGATGGCCGAAGCCGAAGGCCTCTGCGATCGGCTGATGCTCATCGATCACGGCACTTCGGTGATGACGGGAACCGTGGCCGAGTTCCGCGCCGCGTACAGCCCCGAGATCCTCTACCGCTTCATCGTCGACGGTGCGACCGCGCCGAACGTCGCGGCGCTGCGGCGGCTGGGTGGCGTGCTCGACGTGCGCGTCGAGCAGCAGGGTGTCGGCTCGGCCGAGCTCGTCGTGGTGTTCGACGGCGAATGCGCGGCGCTCGCGACGGTGATCCGGAGCCTCGTGGAAGACGGGCTCCAGATCATGAGCTGCCAGAAGGAAGCGGCGTCGCTCGATCAGGTGTTCCGCACGGTCGTGGGCGGCCGCAACGAGCGGGTGGTCGCATGAGGAACGCGATGAACGCGTATCTGCGACGCGACTGGCTCGTGTGGGCGAGCTACCGCCTCAACGCGTTCTGGCAGTTCGTCGGCGTGTTCATCTTGGTGGTCGGCGTCGTCATGGTCGGCAACTCCCTCGGTACGCGCAGCGACCTCCTCGGTGGTTCCAAGGACTATGCGTCGTTCGTGTTCGCCGGACTCGCGTTCACCGATGCGTTGTTCTCCGGACTCACCGGGCCGCCGCGCGCCCTGCGCGACGGGCAGACCTCGGGCACGCTCGAGCCGGTCCTGCTCACTCCCATCCGCACGTGGCAGTTGTTGACGGCCTCGACCGCGTTCTTCGTGTTCCTGGCCTTCGTGCGCGCCGCGCTCCTCATCGCGGCCGCGGTGGTGTTGCTCGGTTACTGGCACCACGCGAACGTGCTCGGTGTCCTGTTGGTGTTCATCCCGGGCTTCCTGACCTTTCTCGGGCTCGGCCTCATGGCCGCCGCGTTCGTGATGGTGATCAAACAGGGCGACCCGATCGTGGTGGGCTACATCGCGCTGTCGGGCGTGCTCGGGGGAACGGTCATCCCCGTCGCGTCGCTGCCGCCGTGGTTGCAGGACATCGCGCAGCTGTTGCCACTCACGCACGCGCTCAACGGGCTTCGGCTCGCACTCGACGGCGCGAGCTTGTCGGGCATCGCCTCGGAGGTCGCAGTGTTGACCCTGAGCGCGGCGATCGTGCTCCCGCTCGGCCTCTACGCGGGCTATATGGCGACGCAACGCGCGCGGCGGGAGGGTTCCCTTGTCCACTATTGAGGAAACCGCGCTGCCCGCAGCGGGGCCGGTCGCGGTCGCCAACGACCTGCCGTCGGTGACCGTGATCATCCCGACGTACATGCGTGCGTCGTATCTGCCGTATCTGTTCGGTGCGTTGGCCCGCCAGGTGTATCCGGCGGACCGGCTCGAGGTTGTCGTCGTCGACAACTCGTCCACCGACGACACCGAGGCCGTGGTCGCGGCGTGGGCCAAGTCGATGCCGTTCCCGCTCCGCTTTCATCGCAAGGACAACAAGGGCCCCGCGGCGTCGCGCAACGCCGGGGCGCGCTTGGCGACGGGCGAGATCCTCGCGTTCACCGACAGCGACTGCATCCCGGGTCCGCATTGGATCCAGAACACCGTGCGCGAGCTGCGCGCCGGCGCCGGGATCGTGTGCGGGCCGATGTTCGGCATGCAACGTGAGTCCGACGGGGTCGTGCAGTACAAGCAGACCAAGCGCGACGACGGCACGTACCCCTCCGGGAACATGACGATGTGGCGGCACTGGTTCGACGAGCTCGGTGGGTTCGACGAGCAGTTCGGCATCTATCCGTGGGGTGGTCTCGTCGCGGGCGAGGACACCGATCTCGCGTGGCGCGGACGCCGGGCCGGAGCCGATCTGCGGTGGGTCGACGCGGCGGCGGTCGGCCACCAACCCGCGGCGCCGCCCACGGCGCTCGAAGTGTTCCTGCAACCGGTGATCGTGCAGATCGTTCCCCGTCTGGTGCGGTCGATTCCCGAACTGCGCCGGACGCGCCTGTGGGGTCGGTACTTCCTCGACGAGGAGCACTTCCGGTTCGATCTCGCGATTGCGGGAGTCGCGCTGGCGCGCGTTTCGCATCGGCGGGCGCCGTTGCTGCTCGTCGTGCCGTGGCTGGCGGCGATCCGCCCGGGTTTCGTCGCGCAGTGGCACATCGGCCGGGCGCGCGGGGTGGCCAAGTACGCGGTCCTGAAGCTCCACGGTTCGGTCGGTGACGCGGTCGTGCTCGTTTACGCGAGCGCTGCGGCAACGGCGGGTGGTGCTGTGACGGCCGCGGTGGCGCTCGATCTCGCCGCCAATCAGGGCGAGGCCCGGCCTCGGGTTTCGGTAGTGGTCTCGACGCGGAATCACGCGCGGTACCTCGGCGACACGCTGCGCGGCTTCGAAGCGCAGGCGTACGCCGATGCCGATCTCGTCGTGGTCGACAACGCCTCGACCGACGACACGCGATCCGTGATGACGGAGTTTCTCGCCCGCACCACCCGCCCGGTGCGGTACGTGCGCTTCGCGGCCGACCAAGGGCCCGCGAATGGCCGCAATCACGGGCTCGGTCTGGCCCGCGGCGAGTACGTCGCGTTCACCGACTCCGACTGTGTCCCGAGCCCGCAGTGGCTGGGCACCGCGCTGGATGCGTTCACGAGCGCGGAGATCGGCATCGTCCAGGGGCGCACGGAATGCGCGGGCGACAACGCGCCGATGTTCAGCCACTTCATCGAGACCCGCCGCTTCGACGGATCGTTCTCGACTTCGAACGTCGTGTACCGGCGCCGGGCGCTGGGGGAGCACGCCTTCGACCGCGCGTGTGCGTATTGGGAAGACACCGATCTCGGGTGTCGTGTACGCGCCGACGGCTGGGAAGTCGTGTTCGCCCCCGACGCGCTCGTGCATCATCAGATCGTTCCGCAATCACCGCTGCGCTGGTTGCTCTGGCCGACGCGTTACTCGAACTGGCCCGCCAAGGCCGCGCGGTATCCCGCGTTCCGGGAATCGCTGTTCCTCGGCGTGTGGGTGCGGCCGCTGCACGCGCTGTTCGACCTCGCGCTCGTGGGGACCGGACTCACGGTGCTCGGTCGGCGCCGGGTGGGCCTGGCCCTCATCGCGCCCTACGCAGTTGCGTTCGCCCGGACGCGCGGCCTCCAGGGCCGGGCGCCGGTGGCCAAGGCCGGTATGTACGTCGCGGCGTGACGCAGTCGCGCTCTGTTCGCTCGTCGCGGGCAGCATTCGAAATCGGACGGTGGTGCTCTGATGGAACCTGGATCCTTCTCGGCCGCGCTCAAGCGCGTGTGGCCGGTGGCAATCCTGCTCTTCGTAGCCGCGATCTTCGGGTCGTCGATCTACGCGCAGAAGCGCATCATGCCGACCGCGCAGGCCTCAGTGGCGGTGCGCGATCCGCTCACGATCAACCCCGCGCAGTACCACAACGCCGAGGTCTCGTTCGATTCCATCGTCAAGAGCGATCAGCTCGCGGTGAATGTCGGCAAGGTCCTCGGCTACCCGGTCAAGGGGAAGCTCTCCGTCTCCGTGCAGCTGCCCGCAACGGGTATCAACCTGAGTCCGTTGTACGTCGTGCGGGCCCAAGACCCCGACCCGGCCCGCGCGATGACGATCGTCAACACCGCGGTGACCGAAGCCCGCAAGCTCTACGGTCAGCTCAACGGTGTGAAGTCGTCGGAGGTGGCGGCGTCGATCGCCCCGCAGAAGGCCGCGGCCGACGCCGCGCTCGCCACCGCGACGAAGGCGTACAACGATTTTGCGGCGCAGTACGGCGGTGATCCGGCGGCCGCGGTCACCGCGGCGCGCGATCAGGTGACGGCGCTCAATTCGCAGCTTGCGCAAGCGCAGGTCGATCTCAGCTCCGCCCGGGGCATCAGTGGGGCCGCCGCGAGCGCGGCCCAGGATCGGGTCGACGCGTACCAAGCGCAGCTGATCAACGCGACGAAGCAGTTGCAGCCACTGGCCGCCGCGCAACCCGAGTTCCAGCAACTGACGGTGAACCTCACCCAGGCGCGGAACAACGAGCAACAGCTGGCCGCACTGCAACAGCAGTTGGTGGTCAGCCAGATCGTCTCGATCTCGGACCAGGTGAAGACGCTCGACACGGCGTCGATGGCGAGCAAGACGTTGTTGAAGATCCTCGTCTACATGCTGGGTGTGATCGTGGGTCTGCTCGCGGCGTTGACCGCGGTGTACGTGCAAGCGGCGCGGCAGCGTCGCAAGGAGACGGCGGCCGAGGTGGTCGGTGCGCTCGGCGTACCGGCGCTCGTGCACATCCCGCGCCGCGTGGTCGTATAGGAGCGAGGCGATGGATCCGATGATGGAACGCAGTGATCCTGGTGACCGGCGCAGCGTGACCGCGCTGATCTCGAATCGGGGCGCCGAGACGCCGGCGCAACCGGGAACGCGGGCGCCGAGCACCAACGCGTTCGCGGGCGCGCAGCCGATGCCGTCGCCGCTCGCGATCGAAGCGTTTCGCACGCTCGCGTTGACGATCGAGCGCACGTCTCCGGACAAGCCGATCCGCTCGATCGCCGTGCTCAGCGCGTGGCCGCGGGAAGGCCGTTCGTTCACCGCGCAGATGCTGGCCCGGGCGCTCAGCGAGCTGCGCACGCCGGTCCGGCTGCTCGAGGTCGTTCAGGGCGACACGGCCCCGCCGACACGGAGTGGGTTGCGGGGCGTCTGGGACCGCGTGCGTTCACGGCCCGCGCCCCCCGACATCGTGCTCGACGACTACGCCGACGCGTCCGACCTCGCGGTCCCCGACGCCGGTGTCCCGTTCTCCCGCATGCGGCTGCGGCCGGATTCGTTCGCGAATCGAACGCGAGTTCCTGCGGGCGATTCAGTCGCTGCTCGTGGCCGAAACGGGTACGACCGTCATCGACGTGCCGCCGTGCAGCACAAGCAGTCTCAGCTTCTACGTCGGCTCCTTGGCCCACGCCGCGATCTACGTCGTTCGACCGAGCGGCGACACCTCGACGGTGCATACCGACATCCGCAACCGGCTCGACGTCCTCGGCGCGCGGCTGCTCGGTGTCGTCGTGAACGAAGGTTGATGTGCTGATCGCGGTTGTCGTCGTGAACTGGAACGACACCGCGTCGAGCCTGCGCGCGCTCGAATCGATCAAGGTTCGCCCCGACGTGCTTCGGGTGCTGCTCGACAATCATTCCGACGACGATCCGACCGCCGAGGTGAGCAGCACGTTGCCCGACGTCGTCGTCGAGCGGCTCACCACGAATGCAGGGTACGCGGCGGCCTGCAACGAAGGAGTGCGCGTCGGTGCCGCGCGGGGCCACGCACGTTCTGGTCATGAACAACGACGCCGAGCTCGACGCCGACGCACTCGACGCGCTCGCCGCGGCCGACGCCGAGCATCCTGCCTCGATCCTCGCGCCCGTCATCGTGTTCGCGGAAGACCCGGGTGAGGTCTGGTCGGCGGGCGGATACCTCGAGCCGCCGTGCGTGCGCAATCACCACCTCGGCCTGGGAGAGAAGCTCGACCGACAGGGCGCCGCTCGCCGGGTCGAGTGGGCAACGGGCTGCGCGCTGTGGTTCTCGATCGACACGTTCCGCCGGGTCGGGCCGCTCGACGAGGCCTTCTTCCTGTACCTCGAAGATGTCGACTGGTGCCTGCGCGCCCGCCGGGCCGGTGTCGACACCTGGGTAATCCCCGCGGCGGTAGTTCGCCACGAAGTGTCACGTACGACCGGCGAACTGCCTACCGAGACGATTCGCTACTACGCGTACCGCAATCACTTCCGGCTCGCCTTCCGCCACGCACGCGGCGCGGGTCGGGTCGCGGTGACGGGTGAGCTCGTGTGGACGTTGGCGAAGATCGGGATGCGGAGTGTCGCGTCGTCCGAGTTTCGGCACGATCAGTGGTACCACGCCCGCACCCGCGCCGTTCGCGACTTCATGTTCGGCCGGTGGGGACCGATGCCGATCGACGCCGCGCCCCGGAAGACCGTGAGCACCGCGCCGTGACCGTCGCGCTCACGCCACCGAAGGTGCGCCGCCTTCCGCGCACACGCTCGCTTCTGTGGGCGCTCCTCGTCGCGTTCTTGTTGTTCGGCGCGAGCAGCGCCGCTCGGCGCAGTGCTCGGTGTACTCGCGCTCCTCGGCGCCACTGCGGTGCTCGTGTGGCGCAAACCTGCCTGGGCGGCGGTGACGTTGGTGGCGCTCGTACCCATCAACCGCTTCCTCATCCTGCTCGTGTTCCACTTCGGCCATTCCGCGTCGTTGACGGTGCTCGCGCAGGCCTGGAAAGACCTCCTGATCGGGCTGCTGTTCCTGCGCGCGATCGACGAGGCGATCCTGCGCCGGCGACCCAAGCTGCACTACGTCGACCTGCTCGTCGCCGCGTATCCGCGATCAGCGTGCTCTACCTCTTCTATCCGGGCAGCCTCGGGCAGGTGTCGTTCACCGACCGGCTCCTCGGCTTCCGCGCCGACTCCTACTTCATGCTCGCCTACTTCGTCGGCCGTTGGCTCGTGTTCGAGCGGCGCCACATCCGCTGGTTCCTGCTGAGCCTCCTGCCCGGCACCGCACTCGTCTCGATCATCGCCGCCGCGCAGTTCGCCAAACCCGACTGGTTCAACCGGTTCTTCAACAAGCTCGGCTTCTCCGCGTTCATCAACACCCAGAGCGCGCTGGGCGGCGACATCGACGTCATCCGCGAGCGTGGCATCGCGGGGGTCAACCTTCCGCCGGCGAGCTCGCTCCTCCTCGGCGATCTCGCGCTCGCGTTCTATTCGGTGATGGCGGTCGCGGTCGCCGCCGCGATCTTCTTCACCGCCCGGCGGACGGTGACCCGTTGGGTGTCGGGCGCGGTCGTCGTGCTCGGCGTTGCCGCCATCGGCTTCTCCATCACCCGCAGCGCGGTGATCGTGGTCGCGGTGATGCTCGTCGTGATGGCGGTGCTGACGCGGTGGGATGTTTCGTATGAGTGTCATCGCCGGAGTGCTGGTCACCGCGGGCTTGTTCGCGCTGGTGAGCGGCGCAATATCGGTCGAGGCCGTACAAGCGCTCACGAACCCGCACGAGGCGTCGATCCAGGGCCACGGCGGCGCGATCCAGCGGGCGATCGACACCGTCGACGCGGAGCCGCTCGGCCAGGGGCTCGGTACCTCGGGAACGATCGGTCAACGTGTGCTCGGCGCGCAGGCGATCACGACCGAGAACTGGTATCTCCAGATCGCGACCGAGCTGGGTGTCGTCGCCGGGCTCGTGTTCATGGCGTTCTCGATCGCGGTCGCGATCGACGCGTTGCGTTCGTTCCTGCGCGTCCGCGACCTCGCGCTCCGACGGCTCTGCCTCGCCGTCGTCGGTGCGAGCATCGGAACGTTCATCGTCGGCAACACGCTCAGTGTCTGGGAGGTTCCCGCGATCGCGATGGCGTTCTGGCTGTTGGCCGGCATCGCGGTGGGCGCGCGGGAGACCGATGTCGATCCCGAGTACCAGGCGTCGCGCGCGTGAGAATCGCCGTGTTCCACAATCAGCCCTCGGGGGCGCGCGCCGCGCCTTGCACGGCTTCTGCCGCGAGCTGCGTGCTGACGACTCACGCTTCGGCAATTCCATCGACGTGTTTACGCTCTCGACAGCCGATTCGGAATGGCTGCGCGACCAGGACATCGCCGACAACGTGTTCGTGCACGAGCTCAAGCGGGAGAAGCCCGTTCGTTTCGGCCTGTACATCAACGATGTTCTTCGGCGCCGCGACCTCACCGAGCTCGAGCGGGTCAACGCCGAGGTCGCCCGAGCGATCGACGCGGGCGGTTACGACGTCGTGCTCGTCGACATCTGCCAGTTCACCCTCGTCCCCGCGATCCTCTCGTCGTTGCGCACGCCGAGCGTCTTCTACGCGCACAACGGCCCGGCGCGACTCGAAGACGGCGAGTGGGACTCGCCGCAGACCCGCTGGGCCGTACTGCGCGACCTCTGGCATCGGCCCTTCCTGCGCGCCCACGAGCGCCGGATCGCCGGAATCCAGGAAGCGGGCGCCCGCGCCGCGACGCAGGTGGTGGCGAACTCGCAACACACGGCGCGGCGCATGCGCATTGCGTTCGGCGTCGACGCCGTCGCGTGCCCGCCCGGAGTCGAGATCCCGCAGGCGTCATGCTTCCCGCGCGACACGAAGGCGGGCGCGCCGCCGATTCCGGCGCCCTATGTGCTGTCGGTCGGCGAAGTCGAGCCCCGCAAGGGATTCATGTTCCTCGTCGAGGCGATTGCACGCGTCCCCGCCGAGATCCGACCCCGGCTGCGCATCATTGCCAACCGGGCAAACCCCGTCGAGCGCGATCGCCTCGAGGCGCGCAGCCGCGAGATGAGCGTGCAGTTGGATGTCGTCGTCGACCCGCCGCAACGCGAGCTCTGGCGCACCTACGACCAGGCGCAGGTGTTCGTCTACGCCGCGCACAACGAGGCCCTCGGCCTCGCGCCGCTGGAGGCGATGGCGCGCTCGGTTCCCGTCGTCGCGGTCGCCGAGGGCGGCGTCACCGAGACCGTCACCGACGCATCCGGGTTCCTCACCCGTCGCGATGCCGCCGATTTCGCGCGTCACGTGACAGACCTCCTGGCCGCGCCGGCCGAGCGGGACCGCCTGGGGCGCGGCGGGCGGCAGATGGTCGAGCAACGGTGGTCGTGGCCGGAACGGGCCGCCGCGCTCGACGATGTGCTGGCGACAGTGGCCGACAACGTCAGTGGGCGGGCCCGATGAAGGTCGCGCTGATGGGCCGTTCGTTGCGAGGAAATATGTCGGGCGTCGTGCGGTACACGCACGAGCTCGTCACCGCGCTGTCGCAGAACGTCCCCGACGACGTCACCGTGTTCGTCACCCAGGCCGAAGACGGACTCGACGGCTTGCCGATCCGTCGCATCCGCGCGCCATTCCGGACGCGTTCCGAGTACAGCCGCGCGCGTTCTGGGAGCAGACGGTCGTGCCGTTCGAGGTCGCCCGGATGCGACCCGACGTGTACCACTCGCCCAACTACATCCTGCCCGTCAGCCTCCGCTGCCCGACGGTGGTCACGGTGCACGACATGGCGTTCCGCGACGCGTCGCTGCACCGCATGCGTTCGCACCTGTACATCCAGACGCTGACCGCGCTGGCCGCGCGTAAGGCCGATCGCATCATCTGCGTGTCGCGCCACACCCTCGACCAATTCGTCGAGCATTGCCCACACGCGGCCCCGCGCGCCCGGCTCGTGACCGAGGGCGTGAACCCGAGCTTCGCGCCCGCCGGCACGGAGATCGTCGAGCAGTTCCGCCGGCGCTACGACCTGCCGGAGCACTACGTGCTCTTCGTCGGCACGTTCGAGCCCCGCAAGAACCTGGCCCGGCTCGTGCAGGCGTTCGATCGGGCGATCGACAAAACCGACGCGCCCGATCATCTCGTGCTCGTCGGCGGCGCGGGTTGGAAGAACGACGACCTGTTCGCGGCGGTGGCGCGCTCGCCTCGCCGCGATCGCATCCACGTGCTGGGCTACCTCGACGACGGAGACCTGGCCGCGGCCTACTCGGGTTGCACCGTGTTCACCTACCCGTCGATCAGCGAGGGCTTCGGATTGCCCCCGCTGGAAGCGATGGCCTGCGGCGCGCCGGTTCTCACGTCGGATACCACGTCGCTCCCGGAGACGGTCGGCGACGCGGCGGTAACGGTCGATCCGCACGACGTCGACGCAATCGCGGGCGGGCTCGCCCAGCTCCTCGACGACGCCGCGCTGCGGGCGCAGCTGATCGCTGCGGGCCTCGAACGGGCGGCCGGCTTCAGCTGGGATTCGGTCGCGCAACGAACACTCGACATATATCGCGAGGTCGCATGAAGATTGCCGCGTACTACCCGTGGATCTACCTCAAGGGCGGCGCCGAACGCGCACTCCTCGAGACCGTGACGCGCAGCCGGCACGAGTGGACGTTGTACACGAACCACTTCGAGCCCGAGGCGACGTTCCCCGAGTTCTCCGACCTCGCGCGTGGTGCCGCTCGCCGACGTGCCGGTGCGGCGGGGGATCGTCGATGTTCGCGGCGGCCGCGGTAACGGTGGCGACCCAGCGGGTCGACTTCGCCGGTCACGATCGTGCGGTGGTGTTCAGCGAGGGTCTCGGAAACCTCATGGCGCGCCGCATGAACGCGCCGACGTCGTGCGTGTGCCTGACTCCGCTCAAGGTTGCGTACGACGAAGTCACGAACGCGCGGTTCTTCCACGACTCCGCGCGCCGGCATTACCGCGCCGCGTTCGCGACGTTCCGTATGGTCGATCGGCGTACCTGGCGCCACTACGACCGCGTGTTCTGCATCAGCAAGGGTGTACGGCAGCGCCTCATCACGCACCGGCTCGTCGACCCGAGCCGGATCGAGGTCGTGTATCCGGGCGTCGACTTCGTGCGCTTCGCCCCGAGCGGAACCGCGTCGCCGTACTTCTTGTTGCCGGGCCGGATCATGTGGCAAAAGCAGATCGAGCTCGCGCTCGACGCGTGGCGATTGTTCAAACCGCACCCGGCCGACAGCCCGTTCGAGCTCGTGATCAGCGGCATGGTCGACGAGAAGAGCCGCGGCTACCTCGAGTCGCTGCGCAAGTCGGTGGCGTGGCGGGACGACGTGCGCTTCGTCACGACGCCATCCGACGACGAGCTCCGCGCGTTGTACCAAGGCTGTCACGCGGTGTTGTTCACCGCGCCGAACGAAGACTTCGGTCTCGTACCGCTCGAAGCGATGGCGTGCGGCAAGACCGTCATCGCGCCCGCCCGCGGCGGCCCGACCGAAACCATCGTCAACCATCACACCGGTTTCCTCGTTCCGAGCGAGGCGCGAGCCTTCGCGACAACGATGCACCACATCGTCGACATGGAAGACGACGACCGGCGCCACATGGAGCGCAAGGCGCGGGCGCGGGCGATGGAGTTCGCGTGGTCCCGTTTCGTCGGCCGGCTCGACGATCACTTCGACGTGTCGGAGCGGTTGCCGATCCCGTTGCCCGAGCTCGTGCACAGCAAGGTGTCGTGACCGCGCTGCGAGTTGGCATCGATGCTTGGGGGATCGGCGGGTCCGGATTGGCCACGGGGATGGGTCAGTACACGGGCGCGCTCGTGAAGTGGCTCCCGGCGGTCGGCGATATCGACGTCGTGGCCTACGGCGCGCCGGGCGAGCCCCGGCCCGAGTGGTTACCGGGCGCGGTGGAGTGGCGGTCGCCCGGGACCGCTCGAGCCGGGAAGCTCGCGGCGATCCATTCCCGCCTGGTTGCGATCGCGCCCGCGGTCGCCGCCGATGGCATCGACGTCTTCCACAGCCCGGCCGTGCACGTTCGGCCGTCGTTTCCACCGGTCGCGCGCGTGCACTGCGCGCGGGTCGCGACGATTCACGACGTGATCCCGCTGTCGTACTACGGCGCCGCGTTGCCGCCGCGGGTGCGCGCGTTCTATCGCTGGAATCTCCGGCGGGCGGCCGGGGCCGATCGTCGGCTCACGGTGTCGGAGCACGCGCGCCGGGAGATCGCCGCGCACACCGGTATCGCGTACTCCGCCGTCGACGTGGTGTCGTCGGCGATCGAGTTCGAGCCCCGCGTCGACGAGAATGCGTTGCAACGCAACGGCGCGACCCGTCCCTACCTCTTGTTCGCGGGATCCTACGAACCGCGTAAGAACCTCGTCGGTACGTTGCGCGCGTTCGACGAATACGTCGCCGCGGGCGGCCCCGCCGATCTCGTGGCGGTAACGGAGGCGACCTCCGGCCACGCGCGGGCCGCGCATGAAGTGCTCGACGCTCTGGCCGCGCCCGTGCGCGGTCGGGTCCGGCTGGTGCACGACGTCAGTGAGCACGATCTGCGCCGCGCTATACACCGCCGCCGACGCGGTCGTGTTCCCGAGCTTCGCCGAGGGCCTCGGCCTCCCGCCGCTGCAGGCGGCCGCGTGCGGAGTACCCGTGATCGTCTCGGATCTTCCGGTCTTCACCGAGACGGTCGGGGAGATCGCGGTCGTCGCCGACGCGAGCAATCCCGCCGCCCTCGCCCTCGCGATGCGGCGGATCGCATCCGAGCCGGGTATCCGCGCCACGGCCGCGCGCCGCGGCCCCGAGATCGCAGCGGGTTTTCGGCCGCAGCGGTGCGCGGAGAGCCACGCCGAGATATACCGGTCGTGTGTCGAGGAGCGAGATGCGCGCGTCTAGTGCTTGTGTCGCGCCCCGACGCCGACCGGCGCGCGCCCACGCGGTGCGAGCACTGGGCATCAGCGTGCTGCTCGTCGCGGCCGTGGCCTGTTCGTCGTCGTCGACGGCCTTTCCGCGCGCGGCGACGACCGGCACCGTTCCCGGTCCGCCTCCATCCGCCAAGGTCGTGCGCTCGATCCTGCCGCCCGGCGTGGTCGCACCGCTGGTCGCGACGTACTTCTTCTACTGGTACGACGCGGCAACGAAGTTGCACCTGCGCCCACAGGACGGGTTGCCGACGCACCTGCCTGCGCAACCCTCTCCGTCGTGGCACTCGACGGCTTGGTACCGACAACAACTCCTCGACATGGACGATGCCGGCATCAACGTCGCGTTGCCGGTGTTCTGGGGCGTGAGCCAGAGCGAGCCGTGGAGCGGCGGCGGGATTCCGTATCTCGTGTCGGCCCGTGACCAACTCGTGAAGAGTGGCAAGCCCGCGCCGCTCATCGGCATGTTCTACGACACCTCGATCGTGCGCGGGCTCGACCTCACGCGGGCGTCGGGCATCGACACCTTCTATTCGAACATCTCGAAGTTCTTCCACCTCGTTCCGCAACGCGACTGGGCGCGCCTGCACGGGAGCCCGATCGTGTGGCTGTTCCTGCCGCAGGACAACCGCTTCGACCAGCGCGTGTTCGACGCCGTGTACAGCCGCTTCCAGAAGGAGTTCGGGGTGCGCCCGTACATCGTGCGGGCGACGGGCTGGGACTGCGCGACCACCGTGGCGAACTGCAAGCAGCCGATCAAGACCGACGCGAACTACGTGTGGGGAACTGCCCAAGACGGCGTGCAGATCACGCCGCTCGTCGCGAGCGTCGGCCCCGGCTACGACGAACGGCAGATCGCCGGGCGCAAGGGAACGTACGTATCGCGCGCCGGCGGCGCGTACTACCGCAAAAACCTTGGCCTCGCGCTCGCCTCGGGTCGACCGATCCTCGCGATCGAGACGTGGAACGAGATCCACGAGGCGAGCGGCATCGGCCAGACCGTTGAGTACGGACGTACGTACATCGACATCACGCGCACGATGCTCGAAGCGGCGAGGAAACCCTGATGGCCGCGGGCGATCACACGCCTCGGCGCCGGCGCGTGGCAACTCCGGCCGGTGGCGTGTTCGTGCTGCGCGTCTGGACCGGACCCGACGGCGAGCTGATGGGCCGGGCTCAATGGTCGACGGCCCGCGGCGACACGCACGCCGCGGTGTTGGGCCGAAGTGCAGCGATCCTGGCGGAATTGCAGGCGTTCTGCGCGGAGGCGATCGTCCCGCAAGCCGGCGCCGAGGGCGAGCTTGGTGTCGGGCCCGAGTCCGAGGTTCGGTGACGGATCAGTTGTCGTGGCCGGTTGCCCGGCGCGACGTGCAGACGAGCTCGGTGTAACCGGCCGACGGTTCGATCGAGAGCTCGTCGGCGAGCAGCTCCCGATATTGCCGGTACTGGCGCCGAGCTTCGGCGACATTGCCTTCGGCGAGGTGTGCACGCGATACGGCGCGATGCGCGCTCTCGCGCATGGGTTCGAGCTTGACGGCCAACAGCGCGGTGTCGATCGCGGCGGCGTACGCGCCCACCTCGAGGTGACGAGCCGACAGCGCTTCCAACGCGTGAACACAGAGTTGCTTCAGTCGCTCGCGCTCGAACATTGCCCAGTCGGTGTCCCAGTCCTGCAGGAGCTGGCTACCGAAGAGCTCGGGACGCGGCAGCGCGCCCATCTCGGTCGAGATGTCGATCACGCGTTCGGCGGCGGCGCGCACCGTCGCCACGTCGACCTCGACGTCGGACGCGAGGCTGATCATCTCTCCGATACACACGACGATGTCGGTGCCGGTCGCGTTCGTCTTCCACATCGCGTGGCGGAGGTTGGCGCGGGCGCGCAGCTCGTTGACCTCGGGCCAGATCTGCCCCGCGACGTGCCAACGCTGTTGGGGTCCGGGGTGCAGCGAGAGGAACGCGACGAGGCGCTTCCCGGCGCCGGGGATCGAGACCCTCTGTCCGTCGCGGCAGACGTCGAAGCGACCCATGAGTTGGATCGTCAACTCACCACCCGGCGGGCTCTGTCGACGCGGGGTCGACGGGGCGATCGCGCGGTCGACATGTCGCGCACCTACCGCGCGTGCATCCATAACTGATCTCCACCCATGCAGCACCCCGCCCGCGCCGTCAGCATGGCCGAGGCCCGTTCCGACCGCAAGGGGTGGTGGGCCAGTTCACACTGCGTTTCCAAACATTGCCAGTATTTGGACTGAGCCTGCGCTGTCAGGCGACGGTGCGTGACCGCGCGCGGGCAGCGCGTGTCGCGATGCCGGACGGATCGTCGACCAAGCCGCGCGTACGCGGCAGCCCGTATGGTTGCGACGTGCATGACTCTGTGACGATCCACATCGCCGCGCCGCCGGAAAAGATCTGGGACCTCGTAAGCGACGTGACGAAGATCGGTCGCTACAGCCCGGAGACCTTCGAGGCCGAGTGGCTCGACGGTGCGACCGGTCCCGCGGTCGGCGCGCGCTTTCGTGGCCATGTCAAACGAAACGGCAAGGGCCCGATCTACTGGACGACGTGCACGGTGATCGCCAGCGATCCCGGGCGTGAGTTCGCGTTCGGGGTGGGCGCGTCGGACAAACCGTTGAACGTGTGGCGTTATCAACTGCAGCCGGCCGGTGACGGCACCGACGTGACGGAGTCGTTCGAGCTCACGCCGACCGCGCCGCTGCGGCTCTACTGGACGTTGTTCGGCTGGTCCCGCGGGCGCACGAATCGCAATGGCATGCGCACAACGCTCGAGCGCGTCAAAGCGGAGGTGGAATGATCATGGAACTTGCACCGGCCATCGAGTTCGCTCGCAGCACGCACCAGTCGGTGCTCGTCACCATCCGCCGCAACGGTCGCCCGCAGTTGTCGAACGTTGCGCACAACGTCGACTCGAGCGGACTGATCCGCATCTCGATAACCGGCGACCGGGCGAAGTACCACAATCTCCTGCGGGAACCGTGGGCCGCGCTGCACGTGACACGCGCCGACTTCTACGCGTACGCAGTGCTCGAAGGCGACGTGGAGCTCACACCGGTCGCGGCGCAACCCGACGACGCGACCGTCGATCAACTCGTCGAGTACTACCGCTCGGTCTCCGGTGAGCACGACAACTGGGACGAGTACCGCGCCGCGATGGTCGCCGACCGTCGCGTCATGGTGCGGTTCACGCCGACGCGTGCCTACGGCATGCTCGGCGTGTCTTAGTCGCGCTCGTCGAGATCGTGGTACTGGCGGCGGAGTTCGTGCTCCGTCGCGTCGATGGTTCGCTCGGGCGGCTTGTGCCCGCTTTCGGCTTCCAGCTTCGCCTTGGCTTCGGAATGCCGGTCGCCCGCGGCCTTCGCGTAAGGGCGCACCAACTTGCCCTTGAGCCGCACCAGAAGACTGTCCGACGATGCCATGGCGACCACCTCTGCGTTTCTCCCACGCGACGCATACCCAAAAACCGGTGCCGCGAATCGCGAAGAATTTGCTTGACGATCCGGGTTTGACGGACGCGCCCCCGCAGGTACAACGCAGCACACGTAAATCGAACCGAAGGGGAGACCATGTACATCGGAATCGGAACTGTTGTGTTGATCCTCGTCATCCTGTTGTTGGTCGGCGTTCTCCGCTAGCCCGCGCGCAACGTCCCCAATCACGAGAGGTGGTCGGTCCAATGGCGCGTACACCACGTACCACGAAGACATCCCGAGCACACACAACCCGAGCGGCGCGCGCCAATCCGCGCTCGGCGACGGCGACCACAGCAGCCGCGGTCGACGGCATGGAGCCCGTCCGAGACGCGTTGAACGCGGACATCCGCGTGCGCGTCTCGGGCGCGATGCTCGTCGCGGTCGCGATCGTCGTGGTGCTGTTGGTGTTGACCGCGGCCGCCGGCGCGAGCTGGCTCTTCGCGATCCCGACGATTGCGCTGGCGTTCGTTGCGGGTTGGCTCGTCGCCCGCACCACTGGTGCGCGTGTCGCGGCTCGATAGTTCCGTGTCGCGGCGCGCTAGTTCGTCGTAGACGGACTTGCCTCGTTCGTAGACGGACTTGGAGGCGCGCCGGCGGTGCGCAGTCGTTCGACGACGGTGTCGGGAACGACGATGTGCCAGTCGGCGCGCGCCAAGTCCGCCCGCGCGATGTGCATCTCACCGCCGTCTTCGCCCTGGGCGGTGAAGTGCAGTATCCAGAGATCGCCCTGGTCGATGACGTGCTCGAACTCGGTGGTCGACCGGTTCGTGGCCGCGCCGATCGCGAGCCGACCGTCGCGGTTGGCGCCGGTGAGATCGATGTTCACGTCGTAGGGCGAGTTGTTGACGATCGTGATGTGATCGACCGTCGACGGTGAGGGCCGCACGACCCGCGTCACCAGCACGCCCGCGGCGACGACGGCGACCGCGATGAGCAGCCATGTTGCGCGTGGTCGGATACGACGGGCGTCGGGCGCGGGGTTTGCTTCTCGGTCTGCAATGCGATTCGTCATCGTTGCTCCTCTTGAGCGGATCGGACCGGAGGTGTGGGCCGACGCGGGTCGGCCCACACCCGTCAATCCGAGTAGATGATCATCGTGAGAAACGCGAGCAACGTCCCCATGACCGCGGTCGCAACGACGCAAAGGATCACGTAGTTGCGGCGCGCGCGGCGGGCGACAGGAGCGCGCGTAAGTGACGCGTGTTCGATGTTCGAACTCCCTCGCGGAAGGCGGAATGCTTTAGCGGGGAAGCAACGTGGGCGGCCCGCGGGAGCGGTTGTGGCCGCGTGCCGACTCGTGCGCCGGGAGCCACAGATGCGAACGGAGTCGGCCGACTCCGGGAAGTGCGAGCGTGAGCGCGGCGGCCACGAGGGCGAACGTGGCGCCCGGAGGCACGCGGCGAGAAGGAATCGACGGAACCACCGCAGCCGTCGCGTGTTCGAGAACTGCGAGCGACGTAAAGGTCGGTGCGGTCGAGTGACCGACGGCCGACGGATCCGCGTGCGCGGCTGTGGCGCCGAAGGCCCACACCAGACACGCGGCCGTGAGGCCCAGCGCTACGAAGAGACGCCGCACGGAGGCAAGTCTACCGAACGTGCTTTCGCCGATTTGGCGCCCTCGGCAGGATTCGAACCTGCGCACACGCCTCCGGAGGGCGATGCTCTATCCCCTGAGCTACGAGGGCAAGGGGAAGCGATCGTAGCGGGTATCCCTACCGGATCTGACTGCTTAGGTCGATCGCGGCTGAGACGGCGGTTTAAGCGCATCGAGGGTGGCGCGGGCGGTCGCGTCGATGAGGCTCGCACCCGCCGCGAGTCCGTAGTGCAGTGGTGAGCGGGCGTCGACGCCTTCGAGCGCGACGGCCACGACCACCTGGTCGACCTCGCCCGCGTCGTCGAGGGCACGGGCCCAACGGACGCGAGCCTGAACGCCGGTACCGAGATCGCGGACGGCATCGATCGTGGCGACGGCGGCCGACTCGATGCCGTTGCTCACCGGTGCTCGGCCGATGGTGCGCTTGCCGTCGAGCACGAGATGTACTTCGAGCTCGTCGGTGTCGGGGAACGCGAGCACCGCGAGCAACCGGGCGCGACGCGGGTTCGGATTCGGCGACCGCGTCGTCGTTCGCTTCGATCGTCACCGTCTCGACCACCAGGTCGACTTCGGCGGCGGCCGCAACCGTGCTCTCGATGCGCGACGCGGCGATACGCGATTCTGCGCCGCGGCCTCGGCGGGAACCTCGCTCGGATGTCGATCTCGGCCGGCGCTCCCGCGGTGAGCGGCACGAACGGCGGCGGGCTCACCGGCGCCGAACGCCAGCGGACGACCTCGACCGCGACGGGCCGGTCGGAGTGCCGGGCCGCGATACGCGACGCCGACACGGGAACGGGTTGGTCGTTGCGATCGGAGCGGTCGATGCGTTCCGCACTGTCGGCGACGTGCAGCTGCACCAACAGCATGTCGTCGAGGTCGTCGAAACCGGCGGCGCGCACTCCGGGCAGCTTGCGCAGTTCGAGCTCGAGATCGTCGATCGACCAGACCGCGTCGCTCCGTGTGCGGGCGGGTCATCGCTTCGCCTCCTTCGCCTCGTAGAGCCGGGAGTCGGCGAGTTGTACGAGCTTGTCGAACTCCGTCGCCTCGTCGGGGCACTGGGCCACGCCGAACGAGAACGCCGGGCACGCACTCTCGACGCCTTCGGCGCGCCGCACGCGATCGAGCAGCGCGGGTACGAGATCGGCTTCGGTGTTCGGCAGGATCATCGCGAACTCGTCGCCGCCGATGCGCCCGGCGTTGTCGCCGAAACGCAAGCGCACTCCGGAAGCGTTCGCCGAGATCGCGGAGCGCCGCGTCGCCGGCTTGGTGGCCCTGCTCGTCGTTGAGCGTCTTGAAGTGGTCGAGGTCGAGGAGCACGAGCGTGAACGGCCAGCCGTAACGCGTGCTGCGCGCGATCGCCATCTCGAGCAAGCGGTCGAAGCTGCGCCGGTCGTACAACCCGGTGAGCGCGTCGTGCCACGCGTCGTAGCGCAACACATCGAGGCGCAACGCGAGGATGCAGAGCGTCAGCATCAGCGAACGGTCGAAGCTGCGATCGTCGAGCGCGGGGCGGGTGTAAAGGCCGGGCGGCGAGACGAGCAGCTCCTCGTCGTCGGTGGCGAGCGGGCGCCGGCCCGCGCAGAACACCTGTTGGCCGAGGCTGGCCTCGTCGATGACGACGGCGGCGTCGTCGAGCTCGAACTGCTCGACGAGCGCGTCGAGCGCCTTGTAAATGACCGCGATGCCCGACTCGCTGGTCGCAACCAGTTGCGCAAAATCGTCGCCGAGGGCGTTCATCCGTTTCACCCCGCTGGGAGCGCTCGCGCGCTCGGAGATTGGTCGCGCGCTGCTCCGACGGATCCGGGGAAAAGTGCCCCGAGTCCACGAGCAATACCCGGCTGCTGCGACACGTATGCCCTCCTTGGCCCATCGCAACGGCCCCCGACCCTTTTGGTGCGCCGCCCCCTTATGAAACCGCCATTTCACCTGCGACACGCAGCATAGTGAGGTGCGCGCCTCGCGTGAAAATGGGACAAGGCGGACAGCACGACGGCAATGTACGATCTGCTGCACCCCCGAACGAACCTCGTGCCCCATCTCGTGAGCTCGTCCCCATGATTCGAGACGACCTTCGCACGGCGATCGCTCGCGCGCTCGAGCGGGCCGACCTTCCGGAGCCGCCGGCGGCATCGCGCTCGAGCCCGCCCGCAGCCGCGACCACGGCGACTGGGCGTCGAATGTCGCGCTGCAACTCGAAAGGTGCGGTCGGGCGCGCCGCCCCGGGAGATCGCGGAGCGGATCAAGGCAGCAGCTGGAAGCCGGAGTCGGTCCCGCATCTGGCCAAGATCGAGATCGCCGGGCCCGGTTTCCTCAATCTGTTCCTGGCGCCGACCTGGCTGCACGACGTCGTTGCGCAGCGTGGTCGCGGCGGGCGAGCGCTACGGCCGCTCCGAGGTGCTCGCGGGGCGCAGGATCAACCTCGAGTTCGTGTCGGCGAACCCGACCGGTCCCTTGCACGCCGGCGGCGGGCGCTGGGTCGCGGTCGGCGACGCGATCGCGAACCTGCTGGCCGCGCAGGGTGCCGAGGTTCACCGCGAGTACTACCTGAACGACGCGGGCGCCCAGCTCGACAAGTTCCGCGACTCGCTCTACGCGCGCTACCGGGGCGAGCAGCCGCCCGAGGACGGCTATCACGGGCAGTACCTCGTCGACATGGCGGCCGCAGCTGCACGCGGAGCTCGGCGACGACGTCACCCCCGACGACGCGTGCGAGTGGGGCTACCGCCAGATCGTGCAGAGCCTGCACGACGACCTCGGCCGCGTCGGCGTGCACTTCGACACCTGGTTCTCGGAACGCACGCTTGCACGAGCGCGGCGACGTCGCCGACGTGCTCGAGCAGCTCACCGCGAAGGGCTTCGTCTACGAGAACGACGGCGCGCGCTGGTTGCGGTCGACCGACTTCGGCGACCAGCGCGACCGCGTGCTCGTGCGCAGCGACGGCAGCACGACCTATCTCTGCAACGACCTCGCGTACCACCGCGACAAGTTCCGACGCGGCTTCACGCACCTCATCGACATCTGGGGCGCCGACCACCACGGCCAGGTGAAGTCGCTGCAGTCGGGGATGGAGGCGCTCGGCTTCGACGCGGGCGAGCCCGAGATCATCCTCGGCCAGTTCGTGAAGGTCGTGAAGGACGGCCAGGACGTGTCGATGTCGAAGCGCGACCGGCAACATCATCACGCTCGCCGACATCCTCGACGAGGTCGATCCCGACGTCGCGCGCATGACGTTCCTGTTGCAGGGCATCGACACCGCGCAGACGTTCGACCTCGACGTCGTGACCGAGCAGTCGCGGGAGAACCCCGTGTACTACGTGCAGTACGCGCACGCGCGCATCGCGTCGATCGGGCGCAAGGCCGCGAGCGGCGGGCGTCGTGCGCGCAGCCGCTCGCCGAGGTCGACCTCTCGCTGCTCGTGCACGAACGCGAAGACGAGTTGCTGCGCGCGCTCGCCAACTATCCCGACGCGATCCACGAGGCGGCCGAGGTGCGGGCGCCGCAGAAGGTCAGCACGTGGGTGCGCGACTTCGCGGGCGAGTTCCACGGCTTCTACCGCGACTGCAAGGTGCTCTCCGACGACGCCGCGCTCGACGCAGGCGCGGCTGTGGCTCACCGAGGCGTGCCGGATCGGGCTCGCGAACGCGCTCGGCGGTGCTCGGCGTGAACGCGCCCGACGAGATGTCGCGCCTCGACCGCGACGACGAGGACGACGCCGACGAGGCGCTCGAGCGATGAGCGCGTTCGACCTCTCGCTGCTCCCGGCGTCGGCGACCGTCGACGCCGCGGGCCGGGTCGCGATCGCGGGCGTCGACCTCGAATCGCTCGCCGAGCGATTCGGCACGCCGCTGTACGTCTACGACGAGGCCGACATCCGCGCCCGCTGCCGCGCGTACCGCGCCGCGTTCGGCGACGGCGTCGCGTACGCGAGCAAGGCGTTCCTCTGCGTCGCGATGGCGCGACTCGTCGAACGAAGAGGGCTTGCACCTCGACGTCGCGACCGGGGGCGAGCTCTACGTCGCGCTCGCGGCCGGGTTTCCCGCCGGAGCGCATCGTGTTCCACGGCAACAACAAGTCGACGGCCGAGCTGCGGACCGGCGCTCGAGGCCGGTGTCGGTCGGATCGCGGTCGACTCCACCGACGAGCTCGACCGGCTCGAGGCGTTGGTCGCGCGAAGGGCTTCCCGCGCCGCACGCGTGCACATCCGGGTGACGCCGGGCGTCGAGGCGCACACGCACGAGTACATCGAGACCGGGACCGAAGACTCCAAGTTCGGGTTCGGCCTCGACAGCGGCGCGGCGCTCGCCGCGGTGCAGCGGGTCGTCGACCGCGGCCTGCTGCAGTTCGCGGGCATCCACTGCCACATCGGCTCGCAGGTGTTCCGGCTCGACTCGTTCGAACGCGCGGTCGAGAAGATGGTCGGCCTCGTGCGCGCGATCGAGGTCGAGACCGGCGCCGCGGTCGACGAGCTCAACCTCGGCGGCGGTCTCGGCGTGCGCTACCTCCCCGAAGACGACCCGCCGACGATCGAGCAGTACGCCGACCGTCGATGCGCGAGGCGGTCGGCAAGGCGCTCGCCGACGCGGGCGTGCGATCTCGGCCGCGGCTGATGACCGAACCCGGGCGTTCGATCGTCGCGCCGGCCGGGCATCACGCTCTACACCGTCGGCACGATCAAGGCGATCGACGGCATCCGCACCTACGTCGCGGTCGACGGCGGCATGAGCGACAACCTGCGCCCGGTCACCTACGGCGCGCGCTACGAGACGTTCCTGCCCGCGCGCGCCACGGCCGAGCGGTCCGCGCTCGTCACGATCGCGGGCAAGCACTGCGAGCAGGGCGACATCATCGTGCGCGACACGCAGCTGCCCGGCCGACCTCGCGATCGGCGAGGTGCTCGCGACTCCGGTCACGGGCGCGTACTGCCACTCGATGGCGTCCAACTACAACAAGGTGACGCGGCCGGCGGTCGTGTTCGTCCGCGACGGCGAGGCCCGGCTCGTCGTGCGGCGCGAGACCGACGCCGATCTCGTTCGCCTCGACACCGACGATCGTAACCCCGTAGTCCTCGGTCGATCTCGGATCCCGTCGCTTCCCCCGACGCTAACCCGGTTCGGCGACGACGATGTCGAGTTCCGTACGCATGCTCGTCGCCGGATGCGCGACTCGCCGCGGTCGCCGTCGCGCAGCAGGGCGTGTTCACCCGCGCGCAGGCCGTCGGCGGCGGGCTTCGGCGCCGGCGCAGATCGACCGGCGCGTGCGCGCCGGCATGTGGATGCCGGCTGTTGCCGCGCGTCTACCGCCACGCGGCGACGCCGGACGTCGACGCGCTGTCGGCACTGGGCCGCGGTGCCTGTGGGCCGGCCCCGGCTGCGCGCTCTCGCACCGAGCGCGGCCGCCTCGATCTGGCGCATGCACGCGATCGCCGGTCGCCCGCAGCTGCCCGGAGTTGATCGTGCCGACTGCTCGCGCGCCCCGCGCATCGACGGCGTCGTCGTGCACCGGGTCGACGCGGCATCGACGATCGACGACGTCGATCCGCGTCGCGCGGCCTGCCCGTCACGACTCCGGTCCGCACGATCATCGATCTCGCCGGCGTGCTCGAGCCACCGACGACCTCGAGCCGCGTCGTGCGCACGGGCCCGCGCCCGACCTCGTCACTGTCCGCGCGGTTCTCGGGCGGCTCGACGAGATCGGTGGGTGCGGCCGTCCCGGTATCGGCCCGGCTCCGGGCACTTCTCGTGGCCGTCGGTTCGGGCCGGTCGAACGATCCGCAAGAATGGCGGGGTGACCGACGTCGTGCGAGTGGGATTACTGGGCTGTGGGAACGTGGGCGCGGCGCTGGTGCGCCTGCTCGACGCCGAACGCCGACCTCATCACCCAGCGCTCCGGCGTGCAAGCTCGAGGTCGGGCCGGGTCGCGGTGCACAACGTCGCCAAGGAGCGCGACGTCGAGCTCGCCGCCGGCGTGCTCACCAACGACGCCGACGCGGTCGTGAGCGACCCGAGCGATCGACGTCGTGGTCGAGGTCATCGGCGGCGTCGAGCCGGCCCGGCGCTTGATCCTCACCGCGCTGAAGTCGGGCAAGCCGGTCGTGACCGCGAACAAGGAGCTGCTCGCGAACTTCGGCGAGGAGCTGTTCGACGCGGCGGAGACCGCCGGCGTCGACCTGTTGTTCGAAGCGTCGGTCGCGGGCGGCATCCCGCTGATGCGGCCGCTGCGGGAATCGCTGGCCGGCGAGCGCATCACGCGGGTGATGGGCATCGTCAACGGCACGACCAACTACGTGCTGACGCAGATGACCGAGGAGGGATCGAGCTTCTCCGAAGCGGTCGCCGAGGCGCAGGAGCTCGGTTACGCCGAACGCGACCCCACCGCCGATGTCGAGGGCATCGACGCGGCGGCCAAGGCCGCGATCATCGCGAGCATCGCGTTCGGCGCGCGGATCGTCGCCGGCGACGTCTACCGCGAGGGCATCACCAAGATCACCGCCGACGACATCGCGGCGGCGAAGGAGCTCGGCTACGTCGTGAAGCTGCTCGCCGTCGCGGAGGAGAACGACGCCGGCGTCGGCGCCCGCGTGCATCCGGCGATGGTGCCGATCGACCATCCGCTCGCGTCGGTGCGCGGTTCGTACAACGCGGTGTTCATCGAGGGCGAAGCCGTCGGTCAGCTGATGCTGCTCGGTCGGGGCGCGGGCGGCGGCCCGACCGCGAGCGCGGTGCTCGGCGACCTCATCGACGCGGCCAAGAACGTGCAGGCCGGCGCGCGCGGCGCCACGATCGGCGATCTCGTCCGCAAGCCGATCCGGCCGATCGACGAGACCGCCTCGCAGTTCTACGTCTCGCTCGACGTCGCCGACCAGCCCGGTGTGCTCGCCACGATCGCGGGCGTGTTCGGCGACCACGAAGTCTCGATCCAGTCGATGCAGCAGAAGGGTCAGGGCGCCGGGGCCCGCCTGATCTTCGTCACGCACCTGGCGCGCGAAGCGGCGCTGACCGCGACGATCCACGAGGTCCGCGAGCTCGACGTCGTGGTGCGCATCGGCTCGGTGCTGCGGGTCGTCGGAGGCGAGGAGTAGTCCCGTGCGCATACGCACCGAAGGAGCTCTCTAAATGGCGCGTTGGCCGGGGATCATCGAGGCGTACCGCGACCGCTTGCCCGTCACCGACAAGACCCCGATCGTCACGTTGTGCGAAGGCAACACGCCGCTCGTCGACGCGCCGCGTCTCTCCGACACGGTCGGCGCGCGCGTGATGCTGAAGGTCGAGGGTGCGAACCCGACCGGTTCGTTCAAGGACCGCGGCATGACGATGGCGATCTCGAAGGCGGCCGAGGACGGCGCCAAGGTCGTCGTGTGCGCGTCGACCGGGAACACGTCGGCGAGCGCGGCCGCGTACGCGGCACGCGCCGAGATGCTCGCGGCCGGTCATCATCCCCGACGGTCACGTCGCGCTGGGCAAGCTCGCGCAGGCGTTGATCCACGGCGCGAAGGTCGTGTCGATCCGCGGCAGCTTCGACGACGCGCTGCGCGTCGTGCGCGAGCTGGGGGAGCGGGGCGGCGTCACCGTCGTCAACTCGATCAACCCGTTCCGCATCCAAGGGCCAGAAGACCGCCGCGTTCGAGATCTGCGACGCGCTCGGCACCGCCCCCGACGTGCACTGCATCCCCGTCGGCAACGCGGGCAACATCACCGCGTACTGGATGGGCTACGGCGAGTACGCGCGTGACGGCATCGTCACGAAACGGCCGCGGATGCTCGGCTGGCAGGCCGCGGGTTCGGCGCCGCTCGTGCATCGGCGAGCCGGTCGCGCACCCCGAGACGATCGCCACCGCGATCCGTATCGGCAATCCGGCCAGCTGGGACAGCGGCGATCGCGGCCCGCGACGAGTCGCGGCGGCCACATCGGCGCCGTCACCGACGCCCAGATCCTCGAGGCCTACCGGATGCTCGCCTCCCAGGAGGGTGTGTTCGTCGAGCCCGCGTCGGCCGCGTCGGTGGCCGGACTCCTCCAGGCGGCCGCGGAGGGTTTGGTCGAACGAGGTGAGACAATCGTGTGCACCGTCACCGGGCACGGGTTGAAGGATCCGAACCGCGCCATCGCTCAGATCGAGGCGCGGCCGGCCGTCGACCCGTCGGTCGAGATCGTGCTGGAGGAGCTCGGGCTCTGAGTCGGGCTCGGACCAAGGACAGGGTGGGGAACGAGGTGGAGCCGAGATGACGAAGAAGCGATGGATCGCCGCTCGTCAGCGTGCTCGGCATCGTGATCGCGGCCGCGCTCACCACCGCGGCGGTGATGAATCACGGCAAGCTAACCGCGCCGACGACGATTCGCCGCTCCTCGTTCCGTCGACCACCGCCACGACGATGCCCCGCACCTCGACATCTCGCTCGACGACGACCACGGTCGATCTCGAGCAAGCTGCCGCAACCCGAAGCCACCGCCCGCCGATCCGTACGCGGACACTCCGATCGTGCAGATCGGGAGTATCCAGATCCCGAAGATCGGGCTGTTGCACGCGGTCTTCGAGGGCATCACGCTGACCGTCATCAACCACGGTCCCGGCCATTGGCCCGGTTCGGCGATGCCGTGTCAGGCCGGCAACACCGTGTTCCCGGGGCACCGTGTCACGCACACGCATCCGTTCCTCGAACATCGACCTCCTTTCTCCGGGTGACCAGATCGTGTTCCACATGCCGGGCCACGACTGCGTCTACAAGGTGACCGGCACGCAGATCGTGTTGCCGAGCGCCCTCTACGTGACGAATCCCACACGCCACGCCGACCGTGACGATCATCGCGTGCAATCCCAAGCACAGCGCCGCGCAACGCATCGTCGTCAAGGGCACGCTCGTCGCCGATATCCCCCGCCCCGCCTGATCTCGACTGCGCCCGCCTTCGTCTCGACTGCGCCCGCATAGCATCCGTCCACACGACGGAGGGGTGCATATGAGCAATCCGGTTGCGTTGATCACGGGCGCGTCGGTCGGGAATCGGCGAGCAGTTCGCGCGGCAGCTGGCGGCGCGCGGTCACGACCTCGTGCTCGTCGCGCGCGATGCCGCGCGCGCTCGAAGCGCTGGCCAAGGAGATCGAGGCAGTGCCGGCGCGACGCACGCCGAGGTGCTCGTCGCCGACCTCACCGATGCCGACCAGCTGGCCACGGTCGAGGCGCGCGTCCGGTCCGTCGACATGCTGGTGAACAACGCGGGCTTCGGCACGTTCGGGCCGTTCCACACGCTCGACATCGACACCGAGGTGCGTGAGATCAATCTCAACGTGATCGCGCTCGTGCGCCTCACTCATGCCGCGGCCGCGGCGATGGTCGAGCGCGGGCAAGGGCGGCATCCTCAACGTGTCGTCACTGGCCGGTTTCCAACCCGGGCCGTCGAACGCCACCTACAGCGCGACGAAGGCGTTCGTCACGTCGTTCACCGAAGCGGTGCACGAAGAGTTGAAGGGCGCGGGCGTTTCGGTCACCGCGCTGTGCCCCGGCTTCACGCACACCGAGTTCCAGGAACGCGCCAACGCGCCCGCAGCGTCGTGCCCGGGTTCATGTGGCAGGAGGCGCCCGAGGTCGCGCGCGCCGGCCTCGACGGTCTCGCCAAGAACCGCGCCATCGTCATTCCCGGCGCGACCAACAAGGTGATGGGCAACCTGTCGGCGGTCACTGCCGCACGCGATCACGCGGCGCGTCGGCGCGGCCGTGCTCAAGCGCGCCGACTCACTGACGCGATCGTTCAGCCCGTCAGTGATGGCGTGAGCGATAGACCGTTCCGGTGCGCGACGACCGCGTACAGCTCGCCGGCCGGGTCTTCGCCGAACGTCGTGAGCTGCGACACGCTCGGACCGAGATCGCGCTGGGCGACGACCTGCCCGTTCGTCGCGACGACACCCACGAGGTTCGGCGCGGCAGTCGTCGCCGAACATGTACACACCGTCGCAGCGCGGGGATCGCACTTACCGCGGTACACGTAGCCGCCGACGATCGCGCAGTTCCCGTCGGAGTGCGGCGTCTCGAGGATCGGATCGCGCATGCGTCGCTCGGCGCGGCGCCGCGGAACGCGTGGAAGCCCTCGCGCGCGCTCCAGCCCCAGTTGATGCCCTTCTGCCCCGCGGCCGCGTAGTCGATCTCTTCGTACTTGTCCTGGCCGACGTCGCCGATCCACAGCTCGCCCGTCTGCTCGTCGAACGAGAAGCGCCACGGATTGCGCAGGCCCCACATCCAGGTTTCCGGACGGGCGCCCGGCCCGGCCGACGAACGGGTTGTCGGCGGGAACCGAGTACGGCGCGGATCCGCTCGCCGGCGGGATTGATGCGCAGGATCTTCGCGAGGAGCGTGCCGAGGTTCTGTCCGTTGTGATTCGGATCGTCCTCGCTGCCGCCGTCGCCGAGGCCGATGTAGAGCATCCCGTCGGGGCCGGTGGTCACCTCACCGCCCTTGTGGTTCGAGTACGGCTGCTGCACCACGAGCAACTGCCGGCGCGACTCGACGCCACCGCGACCTCGCCGCGCATCGTGTACTCGTCGACGTGCGTGTCGTTCGACGGGTCGGTGTAGTCGACGTAGAGCTTCGTGCCGTCGGGGGAGAACGTGATGCCGAGCAGACCTTCCTCGTTGCCGTGCGACAGCGGGCCGACGGTGAGTACCGGAGTCGGGCGACAGCTGGCCGCCGGCGTCGACGATGCGCACCCGGCCGGTTTGTTCGGCGACGAACATGTGCGGTGTCGTGCGCGCGCCAGGCGAGGGCGATCGGGCTGTCGAGCCCGGTCACGACACGGCGTGAGCTCGATGTGCACGCGCCGCGAGGTCGGGCGGCGCGGGCCGCGTCGTCGAGGTCGTAGACGCCGAGCGTCGAGTCGTCGGTTGACCGCGGTCGACGTGGTCGTCGGCGCGGGGCTCGTCGGCGGGATCGGCGGCGCCGTCGCGGACTTCGGCGTCGAGCTGCTGCTGCACGCGGCGAGCACGATCACGAGCGAGTGCGACCGACACCGGCACCGCGACGGACGCACCAGCGCGCTGCACTGCCGGCAGGCTACGGCCGCCGGCTGGAGCGCGTGCCCACCCGTATGATCCGCGGCGATGAAGTACGTCGTGTTCGTTCCCGACGGTTGTGCCGACGTTCCGTTGCCCGAGCTCGGCGGCCGGACGCCGCTCGAGGCGGCGCGCATGCCGCGCCTGGCGGCGCTCGCGGCGCCGTGCCGAGGTCGGGCGCGCCGACGGTCATCCCGCGCCGGGCTGCCGCCGGGAAGCGACGTCGGCAACATGTCGATCCTCGGCTTCGACCCCGACGCGCTACCACACGGGTCGGGCGCCGATCGAGGCCGCGGCGATGGGTGTCGAGCTCGCGCCCGGCGAGGTCGCGTACCGGTGCAATCTCGTCACGCTCTCCGACGACGCCCAGCCGGTCATGGTCGACTTCGCGGCCGGGCATCCCACCAACGAACAGAGCCACGCGATCGTCGCCGCGCTCGACGCCGGCGCTCGGCGGCGGCCGCGACGGCGTGCGCTTCCATCCCGGCGTCGAGTACCGCCATCTGTGTGTCGTGCCCCGACACCTGGACCGACGCCGAGTGCACGCCGCCGCACGATCTCACCGGCCAGCCCGCCGTCTTCCCGACCGGCCCTGCCGCGCCGCAGCGTGCAACGCGCTGATGGACGCGTCGCGCGCCGTCGTCCGCGACGCCGCGCTCGCGGTCGGCTCGCCCGCGACCCAGATCTGGTTGTGGGGCCAGGGCGTGAAGCCCGCGCTGCCGTCGTTCGCGACGACGTACGGCGTGCACGGCGCGCATGTCGTCGGCAGTCGATCTCGTGCAGGGTCTCGGTGTGCTGACCGGCATCGAGGTCGTCGACGTACCCGGCGCGACCGCCGGTTTCGACAACGACTACTGCGCCCAGGCCGCGGGCGTGCATCACGTCGCTCGGCGACCGCGATCTGTTCGTGTTGCACATCGAAGCGACCGACGAGGCCGGGCACCAGGGTCGCTCCGACATCAAGGTCGACGCGCTCGAACGCTGGGACACCGACGTCATCGGCCCGGTCGTCGACGCGCTCGATGCCGGGCCGGCGAGCCGTACCGCATCCTGTTGATGCCCGATCACGCCACGCCGTGCAACACCAAGACGCACAGCGCCGAGCCGGTTCCGTATCTCCTCTTCGACTCGACCCGCGCCGGCGCGGGCGGCCGCTACACCGAGCCCGCGACCGCGCAGTGCGCGCCGGTTCCCGGGCACTCGCTGATGGCCCGGCTCGCTCGAGCGGTAGCGCGACGTTCGGTCGGAAACCGCCCTCAGGTTCAGGAATCGAACAAGCCGGCCGAGTGTTCGAACGGGGAGCATGCGACCGGAGCGCCCGTGGGTATAGGGTGTCTCTGATCCCTCGAGACCTCGCCCCGAGAACGTTTCTCGGAGGCGGGGGCCGGGTCACTTCACTTTTTCTTCCGTGTTCAACACGCTCGGCGAAGATGGTGCGCGACCTTCCGAGGGCATCGCCCGCCGGCGCTGCATTTCCATCGCGTCGGCTCTTGGCAAATCGCATCTGGACACACGGATCACCGGATCAACTCCGGCCGCTGTAGGCAGGGCCACAGCCGGTCGGTAGGAGCAGAACATGAGTGAGACCTTCGACCGTTCACAACTGGACGGGAAGGATCGCGAACAACTCGCGCGAGATCGCCGCCGCGCTCGGCGTCAAGGCGGTCAGCCGGATGCGCAAGGCCGATCTCGTCGAGGCCATCGTCAGCGCGACCGCGGTCCGAGCGACAATGCTCCGAACGCGGCACCGCGAACGAGCGCGCCGAGCGATGCGACGCCGCGCAAGGTGCGGTCGAGTCGGGCGCGTGCGACGACGACCTCGCCACGATCGCCGAGGAAGAGAACGCGCTCGCCGGCGGCCGAGGAGCGGCCGACGACATGGCGCTCATCCGGCCCCGGTCGCCGCACCGGCGACCGGCAACGGTCGCCGACAGTCGGCAGCCCGACGCTCCGGCTTCGACGACGCCGGCACGTCGACCAACGGCGAACGGCAGCGGCCGACAGCGACCGAGCGCAGTGGTGACGGCCGACGTACCCGGACCGGCCGAGTCCGACACCGCGACGACGCACGACTCCTCCGAGCGACGACTCCGCACGACCGTGACTCCTCGGATCACGACGACCGACTCCGACGCTGATCCGGCGGTGCCGGCGATCGGTCGGACGGCGGTCAGCACAGCAGTGGCGCGACGACGACGGCGTCGGCCAACAAGCGCCGGCGCCGCCGGCGCGGTCGCGACCGCGAGCGCACTCCCGGCGACGGCCGCGTCGGCGGCGAGGTCCGCACCGAGCGCCGGAGCGCGTCGGACCGCGGCGACGAGTACAACGGCGACCTGATCGAGATCGAGGGCCTGCTCGACCTCCGCGACGAGGGCTACGGCTTCCTCCGCGCGTCCGGCTACCTCGCCGGGCCGCAACGACGCGTACGTCTCCGCGTCGCAGGTCCGCCGCTTCGGGCTGCGCAAGGGCGACCACGTCAAGGGCGCGACCCGTCCGCCCGCGAGCAGCGAGAAGTACCCCGCGCTCGTGCGCGTCGACCTCGATCAACGACGTCGTCGATCGACGAGGCCCGGCACCGCGTGCGCTTCGAAGACCTCACGCCGCTGTTCCCCGACTCGCGGCTCAAGCTCGAGCTCGCCGACAATCCGGGCGAGATCACCGGTCGGATCATCGACCTCATCGCGCCGATCGGGAAGGGTCAGCGCGGGATGATCGTGTCGCCGCCGAAGGCGGGCAAGACCACGATCATCAAGCAGATCGTCTACTCGATCGAGCGCAACAACCCCGAGTGTCACGTGATCGTGCTGCTCGTCGACGAGCGGCCCGAAGAGGTCACCGACATGCGCCGGCACGTGCTGCGCGCCGATGTCGTCGCCTCCACGTTCGACCGGCCGTCCGACGAGCACTGCCACATCGCCGAGCTCACGATCGAGCGCGCCAAGCGTCTGGTCGAGTGCGGCAAGGACGTCGTGATCATCCTCGACGGCATCACGCGCCTGGCCCGGGCGTACAACCTCGCGGCGCCGGCGTCGGGCCGGATCATGTCGGGCGGCATCGACGCCGGCGCGCTGTACCCGCCCAAGAAGTTCTTCGGTGCGGCCCGCAACGTCGAAGAGGGCGGATCGCTCACGATCCTCGCCACGGCGCTCGTCGAGACGAACTCCAAGATGGACGAGCACATCTTCGAGGAGTTCAAGGGCACCGGGAACATGGAGCTCCGGCTCGACCGGCGCACCGCCGACCGGCGCATCTACCCCGCGATCGACGTCGAGCAGTCGAGCACCCGCCACGAAGAGCTGCTGTTCGACCGCACCGAGCTCCAGTCGATCTGGAAGCTGCGCCGCGTGCTCGGCGCCCTCGAAGGCGGCTCCGGGCTGGAGCTGCTGATCGACAAGCTGCGCAGCACAAAGAGCAACACCCAGTTCCTGATGGAGATCGCCAAGGCCCCGACGGGAATGGGAACCTGACCTCTTGCGGTTGCAGGTACCGGGCCTGCCCCATAGACTGGAAAGCATCATGAAGACCGACATTCACCCCGAATACGTCGAGTGCAAGGTCCACTGTTCCTGCGGGAACGAGTTCATGACCCGCTCGACGGCCTCGGAGCTGCGCGCCGAGCTCTGCTCCGAGTGCCACCCCTTCTACACGGGCAAGCAGAAGCTCGTCGACACCGGTGGTCGGGTCGAGCGCTTCCAGCGCCGCGCCGCGAAGGCCAAGGTCAAGAAGGCGTAGCTCGAGCCCTGCATGCCTCGGGCCGAGCCCCGGTACATGGGCGGCCAGGCGGTGCTCGAAGGCGTGATGATGCGCGGCGCAGTCGACGTTGGGCCGTCGCGGTCCGCGACCCCGACGGCGTCGATCCAGGTCGACGTGCACGAGGTGCCCGGTTGGTCGGAGCGCTACCGCCACATTCCGGTGCTGCGCGGCGTGATGGGCCTCGGCGAGTCGCTCGGGCTCGGGATACCGCGCGCTCACGTGGTCGGCGAACCAGCAGGTCCCGCCGAACGACCGGGTGTCCGAGAAGGTGATGGGCTGGTCGGTCGGCGTCGCCGCGATCGCGTTCAGCGCGCTGTTCATCGTCGTTGCCCGCGCTCGCGGGCCGCTCGTTGGGCCACCTCTTCCACGGGTCGTTCCCGTCGTGCGAAGGCATCGCCCGGCTCGCGATCTTCGTCGTGTACCTGCTCGCGATCTCGCGCCTGCCCGACATCCGGCGCGTGTTCCAGTACCACGGCGCCGAGCACAAGGCGATCGCCGCGTACGAGAACGGCGTGGAGCTGACGCCGGAGACCGCGCAGCAGTTCTCGACCGCGCACGTGCGCTGCGGCACGAACTTCCTGCTGACGGTGATGGTCGTCGCGATCCTCGTGTACTCGGTGATCCCGCGGCCGAACCTCCTGTTCGTCATCGGCGTCGCGCATCGTGCTGATCCCGGTGATCGCGGGCGCTCAGCTACGAGGTGATCCGCTCGTCGGCGAAGCAACATGGACCGCGCGGTTCGTGCGGGCGCTGATGCGGCCCGGACTCCTGCTGCAGACGACTCACGACCCGCAACCCGCGACCTCGACCAGCTCGAGGTCGCGATCACGTCGCTGCGCGCGGTGATGACCGCCGACCAGCTCGCCGATGTCGACGCGCGTGTCGGCCTGCGGGTCCCAGCGGTCGCGCCCGCGGTTTAGGCGCGTTGCCCGATCGGCCGACGCCGTCGGCCCACGCGGCGACCGTCGCCTGGATAGCCGCCGTCTCGAGCGCGACGAAGTCGTTCGTCGTGCGCGGCGTCGCCGTGGTCGAGCCAGTCGAGGACCGCGTCGATCGAGATGGTCGAACAACGTCTGCGCGGCCCATTCCGCGAGCTCGGGCGCGACGAGGGGAGTGACGACGCCGCGCGCCGCGTTCACGGCGACGTCGCGCAGCGATCGGGCGTACTCGCGCGAACTGCGGCTCGCGGGCCGCGTGGCGCCACAGCAGCCGGAAGCCGTCGGGCCATTCGCGTGCGACCTCCGAGCAGGGCCCGCGTGCTGCCGCCGGCCTCGAGGCCCTGGGCGATGTTGGCGAGGAACAGCTCGACCTGGCGGTCGAAGACCTGCTCGAGCACGGCGCGGTAGAGCGTTTCCTTGGTCTCGAAGTGCCGGTAGACGATGAGCTTCGTGATGCCGGCGGTGGCCGCGATCTCGTCCATCGACGTGGCCGCGTAGCCGCCGTGGGCGAACGCCTCCGCCGCGGCCTGCAGGACGGCGCAGACGCCGCGTCCGGGCTCCGCCGCGTCGGCAGCGGTCGTGGGCGGTGGGAGATCGCGCTTGCCATAGGTGTAACTCTAGAGTATACACTCACGGTCACGTGAGCAATCTGCAACTGACATGGTCCGAGACCGAGCTGCTGGCGAACGACGACAGTGGCCGAGCCGCTCGTCGCCGAGCGGCGTGCGCTGTCACGGCGGTTTCACCGACGACCGGCGCTACGTGTCGCCCCGCACGAAGAATCGCGTGCCCGCGACGAAGGCGTGGCAGCAGTCGCACCGCGAAGCGTTCGGCACCGAGATCCTCGACGCGCCGCTCGAGCTGTGGCCCGAGGTGTTCCCGAACGTCGCGCAGACGAAGTACCTCCTGCGCGAGGGCGTGCCCGGCCCGACGATCAGCGCGCTGACGCGCATCGGCACGGTCGAGGGCTTCGGCTCGCTGATCCGCCAGGTGCAGCGTGGAGAACATGCAGCGCCACTTCGACGAGAGCATCGCAGGCACCGCGATCGCGCATCTTGCAGACGGGTCTGTTCGAGGCGCACGCGCGTGACGAAGCGGGATGGGAGGAAGAGGCCGGCCACAAGCAGATGTGGTTCGCGGCGCGCGACATCGCGTTCGAGAATCCCGGTCACCGAAGACATGACGCAGGTGATGCTCGAACGCATGGGGATCGTCCCGCCGGCGGCAAGCCGCCCACGCCGGACGAGGTCCGCCGCAACGCCGAGGCGCATGCGCCGTTTCCCCGACATCGATCTCTCGCTCGAGATGATGGTGCGCCGCATGGTCGGCCTGCTCTTCATCGAGGTCTCCGCGTTCCACACCTTCGCCTGGGCCGAAGAAGTGCTCGCCGACACCGACCTCGTCGCCGGTGACGGTGGCGCCGCGCGATCTCGTCGCGTACATCCGCGCCGACGAGACGCCGCACGTCGACTACCTGCGCACCGCGCTCACCGAGATGCGCGACCGCACGTTCGTCGGCGAGTCGGGCGCGAAGATCCCCGGCACCGAGGTGGTCGGGACGCTCTGGGACACCGCGCTCGGGCAGTCGCTCGGCGCCAACCGCGAGAGTTTCGTGCGCCAGGCGATGGGCGAGGTCGAACACGCGCTCGCCGGGCAACCCGCGCCGCGACGACATCCTCGAGGGGTTCGTCGCGCTCGGAAGCGAGCGAGCAGTCGACGAGGTGGCGCGATGAAGTTCGGGATCTTCTACGAGCACCAGCTGCCCGCGCCCGTGGACCGAGGACTCCGAGTACCGCTGATCCAGGACGCGCTCGACCAGATCGAGTACGCCGACTCGCTCGGCATCGACTACGCGTGGGAGGTCGAGCACCACTTCCTCGAGGAGTACTCGCACTCGAGCGCGCCCGAGGTGTTCCTCGCGGCCGCGTCGCAACGCACGAAGAACATCCGCCTCGGGCACGGCATCGTGCAGACGCCGCCGCCGTTCAACCATCCCGCCCGCATCGCCGAGCGCATCTCGATGCTCGACCTCGTGAGCGGCGGCCGCGCCGATTTCGGCACGGGCGAGTCGTCGTCGGAGGCCGAGCTCGGCGGGTTCATGGTCGATCCCGAGCGCAAGCGCGCGATGTGGGAGGAGGGCTCTGCGCGTCGCGGTGCGGTGCATGACCGAGTCGCCGTTCACCGGTCACTCGGGCGAGTTCGTCACGATGCCGCCCCGCAACGTCGTGCCCAAGCCGCGCCAGAAGCCGCATCCGCCGTTGTGGGTCGCGTGCAGCCGCCGCGAGACGATCCACCTCGCCGCCGCAGAAAGCCATCGGCGCGCTCGCGTTCGCGTTCGTCGATCCCGAAGAAGCGAAGTTCTGGGTCGACGACTACTACGCGACACTCGAAAAAGAGGCGGTGCCGATCGGCGACGCGGTGAACGCCAACGTCGCGTGCGTCACGACGTTCATGTGTCACGAGGACGAAGACGAAGCGCTGCGCCGCGGCACTCGAAGGTGCGAACTTCTTCGGCTACTCGCTCGCGCACTACTACGTGTTCGGCCGCCACCAGCCCGCGGTCACCGAACGTGTGGGACGAGTTCCAGCAGCGTCGCGCCGAGCACGGCTACGACCCCGAAGCGGTGATCGCCGCGGCCGAGAACGAGGACCGGCTCGGCGCCAAAGTCGTGGAGCAGGGGGTCGCGGGCCTGCGGGGCGCGGTCGGCACCCCCGACCAGCTCCGCGAGTACCTCCGGCGCTACGAGGAGTGCGGCGTCGACCAGGTGATCTTCTGCTTCCAGGCGGGCAAGAACCGCCACGAGCACATCATGGAAGCGCTCGAGCTGTTCGGCCGCGAGGTGCTGCCGGAGTTCAAGGACCGCGACGACGAACCGGTGCGCGCGACAAGGAGCAGCGGCTCGCGCCGGTCGATCGACGCGGTGATGGCCCGCAAGCCCGCCGAGGATCACCCGCCGCTGCCCGACCCCGACTACGCGTTCCCGGCCATCCCGCGGGCGATGGCCGACCGGTCCGGCAGCGACGAGTTCCACCAGATGCTCGACGACTTCGCCGAGCAGTCGGCGATCGGCCCCGGCGGCCTCGAAGGCCTCATCTCCAACCGCTAACTCCCGAATTCCCTTCCAACAGTTAGGGCAGAAGGTGGCGCGTGGCGCCGTTTTCGGTTCCAACTGTTGGGGTCGAAGGTGGCGCGTGACGCCGCTTTTGCTCCTAACTGTTGGGAGCTTTGGTGGGGGCGATGTCGGGGGAGGCGTTGTTGGTTGTGGTGACGGGCGTCGACGGGGGCGCGCCGACGGCGTTGGCGGTCACGGTGTCGACGACGGGCGGACCGGAACCGGGGAGCGGCGCGGTGTTGTTCGTCGGCGCACCCGCGACCGCGACCGGAGCGGCTGCGGCTTGCCCGTAGCGCTGGTACGCACCGACGGCCCGATTCGTCTGCGCAGCATTCCCCGGGCCCGTCGCCGATGGGTTTGTCGCCCGCAACGTGAGCATGCGCCGAGCGCGCCGCCTGCGGACTGGTGACCGCGCGCGAGTACGTGGGGAGATCGACTTGGTGCGTGGGGACGAGCAGAGTCGCGTCGCCGCCCGGAGTCGGCGCTGCGCGGATCGATGCGACCGTCGCCGTTGACGTCGAACCAGGCGAGGCGGGTCAACGAGATCCCGATCGCGCGCCGCGTGCGGCCCGTTGCGCCGCGGGTGACCCCGCCGCGGCCAGGGGCGTGCGTTTCGCCGCCGGCGCCTGTCCGCGGAAGCGTGGTGACGCTCGCCGGACTCTGCAGGATGTTCGGTACGTTCATGCCGCCGTCCCTGGCAGAGCATCGGTTCCCAGCCCGTACCTGCCGGATGTACTCGACCCGTTGCCGCGTTCGACCTTGAGCAGAAATCGCGCTCGAGCGTGAATCCGGATGGCCGGTGAGGCGCCGGAGCGCGGCCGGTACCCTCCGAACCGATGTTCGAACAGCTCGCTGCGCTCGCCGAAGAGCTCGATCGGCTCGAGGCCGACCTGCCCCGCATCTACGCCGCGGGTGATCGCCGCGCGTCCCGAGACGCAGGGCGGCGGCAGCAGGAGCTGCAAGCCGGTCGTCGAGGCGTACGACGAATGGCGAAGGTCGCGCAGCAGGACGTCGCCGACGCCCGCGAGCTGCTCGACGCGGTCACCGATCCCGCCGAGCGGGACGACCTGGCGCAAGGAGCTGGCCGACAAGGAAGCCCAGCTCGACGTGCTCGAGGCGCCGGATCAAGGAGCTGCTGCTGCCGCACGACCCCAACGAGGGCCGCAACGTCATCATCGAGATCCAGGGCACCGAAGGCGGCGAGGAGGCCAACCTCTGGGCCGGCGACCTGTACCGCATGTACCAGCATTTCGCCGAGCGGCACGGCCTGAAGATCGAGGTGCTGTCGAGTCAGCCGTCGGAGCACGGCGGCTACCGCGACATCACGTTCCTGGTGAAGGGCGACGACGCCTGGAGCCTGCTCAAGTACGAGGGCGGGCCGCACCGCGTGCAACGCGTGCCCGCGACCGAGAGCCAGGGGCGGATCCACACGAGCGCGGCGACGGTCGCGGTGTTGCCCGAGGCCGAGGACATCGATGTCGAGGTCGACCCGAACGATCTCGAGATCGACGTGTTCCGCGCGACCGGTCCCGGCGGTCAGTCGGTGAACACCACCGACTCCGCGGTGCGCATCACGCACAAGCCGACCGGTCTCGTCGTGTCGTGTCAGGACGAGAAGAGCCAGCTGCAGAACAAGGACAAGGCGATGCGCATCCTGCGCGTCGCGACTGTTGCAGGCCGAGCAGGACCGTCAGCACGCGGAGGCGAGCGCGGCGCGCCGCGACCAGGTCAAGGGTGGCGGTCGCTCGGAGAAGATCCGCACGTACAACTACAAAGAGAACCGCCTCACCGATCACCGCATCCCGATCACGTTGCATTCCCTCGATCGGGTCCTCGACGGTGAGCTCGACGATGTGGTCGACGCGCTCGCGGCCGACGAACGCGCCCGGCAACTCGGCGGCGAATGACGCGCGGACTCCGGGAGCTCGATGACGCGCGGACTTCGGGAGCTCGATGACGTGGCGTGAGCTGCGGACGATTGCCGTACGCGCGTTGGCCGACGCCGGCATCGGCCCTGCCGACGCCGAAGCGCGGTTCATGGTCGAGCGCGCGTCGGGCTACGACGCGGGCGAGTGGCTCGAGATCGCCGAGGCAACGCCGCACCGAACGCGCCGAACAGTCGCTCCGCGAGATGGTGCGCGCGCCGGGTCGCGGGCGAACCGTTGCAGTACGTGCTGGGCGGCCTGGGAGTTCCGCGGGCTCGACCTGTTCGTCGACCGCCGCGTGCTCATCCCGCGTCCGGAGACCGAATACGTCGTCGAGGTCGCGTTGGAAGAGGCGGCCCGTTCGGGTTTGCGGCGGACGCGGCGCCGACTCGTCGCTGGTCGAGTCGGGCGCGCCGGCGCCGGTCGTCGACATCGGGACGGGTTCCGGTGCGATCGCGATCGCGCTCGCCGCGGAGCTGCCCGATGTCGAGGTGTGGGCCACCGACGTGAGCGACGACGCGCTCGCCGTTGCGCGGGCGAACGTGGCGGGCTGCGCGGCGACGCGGGTGCGCGTCGCCGGCGCCGGCGAATGGTTCGATCCGTTGCCCGCCGAATCTGCGCGGCGCGGTGCGGCTCATCGTCTCCAACCCGCCTTACGTCGCCGAGCACGAGGTCGCCGAGTCTGCCCGAAGAAGTCGCCGACGTACGAACCGCGGGTCGCGCTCGTCTCGGGGCCGTCGGGGACCGAAGCGATCGAGCGCCTGCTCGAGCTCGCGCGCCGACTGGCTGGCGCCCGACGCCGCGTTCGTGTGCGAGATCGCGCCGCATCAGGCCGATGCGATGAGTGACGTACGCCACGCGCGCTCGGCTACCCGACGTGTTGGTGCGCGACGACCTGACCGGCCGGGCCCGCGTGCTCGTCGCGCGCACGCGGGTAGGTTCGCGCCATGGCTGCCGACGACCAGCTCGACATCGACGGGATGCTCGAGCGGTTCCGCGAACGCGCCGATGCGGTGCAGCGGCGCCGCTGCCGCCGGTCGCGGGGCCGGAACGCCAGCAGTTCCTCGAGCGAGCGCAACTCGACTTCCAGGACTTCGCCATGATCGGCGACGCCACATGGACATTCGTCGACGGTGTGCTGACGCTGACGATCGACCTGCGCCCGAGCTGACGCGCGTCGGTCGCCGGGCGTGCCGTAGCGCCCGCCCGGTCAGAGGTGCGCGAGGTACGCGCGGTCGATCGCGACCCAGAGCGTCTTCGAGTACGGGTAGAACGCGATCGGCCCGAGCGCCATGAGCGGGATCTCGAGCAACAGCAACGTGACCCACGGGATGTCGGGGACGGTCGCCGCACTGAACGCGATGAGCACCACCACGAAGAAGAAGCCGATGACCGCGGTGTTGATCGCGACCGCACCGACCCAGTAGCCGGGTTCGCGTTCGAAGTGCAGATCGCAGTTCGGGCAGTCGTCGACCATCGAGAACCAGTGGTGGAACAGCTTGGCCCTGCCCGCAGCGCGGGCACTTGCTGCCGCAGGCCCCGCCACAACATCAAGCCGCGCGACGGTTGCAGCGTGCGGTTCGCCATCAGCTCGCCGACCGTGTTCGTCGAGCCGTCGTTCGTGAACTTCACGCGGCGGCCTTCCCAAGCTTCGTCGGTCATGTCGCGCAGTGTGTCGCGGTCGTGCGCGTTGGCGAGTACGCGGCGGCCGTCGTCGGCGATCGCGGTCACGATGCCGACCGACGGGTTGCCGTCGCGCTCGAACGCGACCGACGTGGCTTCGATCGTCGCCTCGGTCTCGACCAAGCCCGCGGCGTCCCGGCCGGGCTGGGCGTCGACGGCTTCCTGCACGTCGATGCGGCGGAACGGTTGCGCGGGCGGTCGCGCCGACCAGACCGCGGCCGCGTGCTTGGTGATGTACCAACCGATCGCGGTCGTGAGCCCGAGGTCGTCGGGGTGCGCGCGCAGGATGTCGACCATCGTCGCGATCGCCGTGGGTCGGGTAGTTGTTCACCGGCCCGCCCGCGAAGCCGAGCCCGCCGGTGACGGTGAGCGGCCGGCGGTCGTCGCGAGCGATGCCGAGTGCGTCGCGCCCGATCTGCACCGCCGACGGAAAGCACGAGTAGAGGTCGATGTGCGCGACGTCGTCGATGCTCGCACCCGCGGCCGCCAGCGCGGCCGGACCGGTCGCCGCGATCGCCGGCGATTCCGCAGAGCGACCAGCGTTCGGTGACGAACCAGTGGTCGTGCGCTTCGGCGGCCGCGTGCAGGAACACCATGCGGTCGTCGGGCACACCGGCCGCGTGCGCCGTTTCGTACGAGCACAGCAACACGGCCGCGCCCTGATCGACATCGATGTTGGCGCACATGCGCTTCGGATAGGGGAAGCACACCGCGCGGTTGTCGGCGGAGATCGTGCGGATGTCGTCCGGGCGAGTAGGCGGTGCGCGACCACGCGTGCGGGTTCTCGGCGGCCACTGCGGAGAAGCCCGACCAGAGCTCGCTGACGTCGCGTTGGTGCTCGTCGACGCGGTGCCCGAGCTGCGCCCGCAGTGCGGTCTCGAACAGCGGGTAGACCATCGTGGGTGCAACGGCCAGGTGCGCGGTCTCGTACGCGCTCGCGCCGGGCGTGTCGTCGCCGATGACCATCGCGCACGGCTCGTCGGCGCCGGAATCCCAGGTGAGCTCGATGCGCGGTTCCTTGCGGGCGCGCCAGCGCGCGTGCATGCTCTCGGCGCCGCCGACGAGCACGACATCGCAGTCGCCGGCTTGGATCCGGCGCCGCGAACTCGTCGATCAGGAGCTGCGGGCTGTTGCCGCCGACGGTCGATACCGCGGTGACGCGCGGCGAGATACCGAGCTCGCGGGCCAAGTACGCGCCGGGATCGGGATACGGCCACGACCCGATCGCCACGACCGCGACGCACGTCGGCACGGGCGAGGAGCGACGAACGGGCGCTGGCTGTCGGCATCGGCCAGGCGCGCCGCGTCGGCGAGCAACTCGATCGGCGGTTTCGCCTGATCGGCCGCAACCCGTTGGTTCGTCTGCCCGACGCCCACGATGACGGGGGCACGACCATCGACTGCAGCCACCAAATCACCCTACCGGCGCTGTGCTATGCGTCGGGATCCGAAGGATCGCTGCTCAGCACCGGCCACGTCGGTTCACCCGGCGGCCGCGCTGTCGCGGCAGATCGACCGGTAGCGGCACCGGCGACACGTCTCTACATCGGCGACACCGCGCCATTCCTCTTCTTCCCACATGCGCGCCACCGCCGCGCGCAACTTCTCCTCGACCCGTTCGAGCTCGTCGTCGTCGAGCTCCCACGACTCGGGGTCTTCGTCGACCTCGGGTTGTAGGTACTCGTACCGAAGTCGCAAACGGAGATTGCGCGAGGTGGCGTGCGCGGCGAGGGCGTAGGCCTGAACGTACGCGGCGTCGATGTCAACGACACGATCTGCCCAGCGTCCGCCGGTCTTGTAGTCGCGGGCGTCGAGAATCCCGTCGTGAATCCAGATCGCGTCGATGCGCGCCGTCGCCATGAACATGGGCTTGGGTTGCCGGTGAAAACGCGCGACTTCGTACTCGTGAGCTTCGCCGTCAACCGCGTTCGACGGGCAGCGATTCGCGTGTCGGGCGACCATCTCGCGTGCGGTAGGCGTGTCGAGCCCGTGCGCACTCAATACGTCGACGACATGATCGCGGTCGGCACAGGATCCGTCGGAGTGGATCTTCCGCAACATGTCGTGCATCTGCAGGCCCTGGTCGGTCGAAGCGACCTGGTCGCTCGCGGGGAGTCCGAGGAGCGCGTTGCAGTAGAAGAGCCGCGGACAACGCACGAAGTCGTCGTAGTTGCTCGGCGTTATCGAGACGATGTCGGAGAGGAGTCGCTTGGCCGGCATCGCGACTCAGCCGGGGTGCTTCGAGCAGCCGGATATGAACGCGACAGCCGAGGCAGTCGCGACCCGACACGCGGACGGGGATCGGCCGCCAGCTCGAGGATGCGAACGACGCGCTCGCTGATCCACTCGTGCGACTCGGCCCGGTCGGCCTCGAGGTCGGGTTCGTGCACGGCTCGGCGTTGGTCGATCACGTCCACCGCGACGATCTCCAGTTGCACCGGCGCCCACTCCTCGGTGCGAAGGAGCGCGATGCGGATGTCGATCGGGTCGAGCAGCAACGTGTCGCGCCGAGCCCCGACAAGGATCTTGCGCAGCTCGCGCCCGCCGTCGGCGAGCTCGGCCGCGGAGGCCGAGACTCGACGACAACTCCACGCCGAGCTCGGGGAGCGTGGTGCGGAAGTCCGGTTCGGGGACGACGCGGGCCTCGCGGTTCCCGAACTCGTGGAGGTAACCGCGCGTGGCGGCGCGGTAGAGCGCCCGTTGTTCGGGTTCGAGCTCGCGGGGTTCGACGAAGGCCTCGCGGCGCGGCAGCCCGGGCTCGGCCTGCGCGAGCCGGGCGTCGGCCTCGACCCGGTTGGATACCGCGAAGCGCATGTCGGCCGTCTTGTTCGAATAGCGCTTGCCTCCGCGGACCTCACCCGCGAGGCGCCGGCGGCACATGTCCTCGGCCCGGCGCAGAGTGCGCGGGCGTGATCTGCGGCAGATCCTCGCCATCCACCCGCGTGACGCTACTTGTGTGGTGTGACCCGCAAACCCGAACCGGCGTGACTGTGGCATCAAATAGATGCCACAGTCACGCCAGTTCGATTCTCGACCCACAGGTACACTCGTCGGGTGCGCATCGCGATCGGCAGCGACCACGCCGGGTTCCCGCTCAAGCAGCATCTCATCGGGGTGTTGAAGGGCTGGGACCACGACGTCGACGACCTCGGGACCGATTCCGAGGAGCCCGTCGACTACCCGATCTACTGCGTCGGCCGTCGGACGCGCGGTGGCCTGCGGCGACGCCGAGATGGGCATCGTGCTCGGCGGCAGCGGCCAGGGTGAGCAGATCTCGGCCAACAAGGTCCACGGGGTCCGCGCCGCGCTCTGCAACGACCTCTACACCGCCCGGATGTGCCGCGAGCACAACAACGCGAACGTGTTGTCGATCGGCGCCCGCATCGTGGCCGCCGAGCTCGCCGACGAGATCACCCAGATCTTTTTCGACCACGCCGTTCGAGGGCGGCCGCCACGCAACGCCGCGATCGAGGAGATCACCGCCATCGAGACCGAGGAGTCAGGTCGATGACGTCACCACTGCGAACGCACCGATCCCGAGATCGCCGGGATCATCCGAGCGCGAGCTCGAGCGCCAGAACACGACGATCCAGCTCATCGCGTCGGAGAACTTCACGTCGCGCGCGGTGATGGAAGCCCAGGGTTCGGTCCTCACGAACAAGTACTCCGAGGGCTACCCGGCCAAGCGCTACTACGGCGGCAACTTCGTCGTCGACGATGCCGAGAACCTGGCGCGCAACCGTGCGTGTGAGCTGTTCGGCGCCGAGCACGCGAACGTGCAACCGCACTCGGGTGCCAACGCCAACCAGGCCGCGTTCATGGCGCTGCTCGAGCCGGGCGACAAGGTCATGGGGATGCGCCTCGACCAGGGCGGCCACCTCACGCACGGTTCGCCCGTCAACTTCAGCGGCCGCATGTACGACTTCGTCGCGTACGGCGTCGACGACGAGACCGAGATGCTCGACTACGACGTCATCCGCGACCTCGCGGTACGCGAACGGCCGCGGATGATCATCGCGGGCGCCACCGCGTACTCGCGCATCATCGACTTCGAAGCGTTCCGGGCCATCGCCGACGAGGTCGGCGCGCTTCTGCTGGTCGACGCCGCGCACATCGCCGGTCTCGTCGCCGGCGGTGCGCACCCGTCGCCGGTTCCGTTCGCCGACGTCGTCACGTTCACGACCCACAAGACGCTCCGCGGTCCGCGCGCCGGTGCGATCCTCTCGCGCCGCGACGACTACGCGGCTGCGATCGACAAGGCCGTGTTCCCCGGTTTGCAGGGCGGTCCGTTGATGCACGTGATCGCGGCCAAGGCGGTTGCGTTCCGCGAGGCGAGCGAGCCGAGTTCCGGCAGTACGCGGCCGACGTCGTCACCAACGCGCAGGCGCTGGCCGGCCGGTCTGACCGAAGAGGGCTTCCGCATCGTGTCGGGCGGCACCGACAACCACCTGATGCTCGTCGACCTCCGGCCGTTCGGCGTGACGGGCAAGGTCGCGCAGGAGGCGCTCGACCGGGCCGGGATCACGTGCAACAAGAACGCGATCCCGAACGACCCGGAGAAGCCGTTCGTCACGAGCGGTCTTGCGCCTCGGCGCGGCGTCGTGCACCACGGCGGGCATGGGCACCGACCAGATGCGCGAGATCGCGGCGCTGATCGGCACCGTGCTGCGGGCCGTCGACGACGACGCCGTCGCCGACCGACGTGCGCGAGCAGGCCAACCGCCTGTGCTCGAAGTTCACGCCGTATCCCGAAGGCGCGTGAGCGCACCGAGGCGCAGCCGACCATGACGCAGGCTGACGCAGCGTAAGCGCGTGGCGGGTATACGCGGTAGTCCTCGCCGTCGCGCTCGGTACGACGCTGCTCCTGACGCCGGTCGTCCGGCTGCTCGCGATCCGCTTCGGCGCGGTGGTCGCGCCGTCGTCGGACGCGCGGCACGTGCACACGCGGCCGACCCCGACGCTCGGCGGCATGGGCGATGTTCGTCGGCTTCCTCGCGGCGATGGCCGTGGCGTCGCAGATGCGGCAGTTCCACGAGATGTTCCAGTCGAACTCCGAGCCGTTCGGACTCATCCTCGGCGCGGGCGTGATGTTCCTCGTCGGCGGGCTCGACGATCTCATCGACGTGTCGCCGCCGGCCAAGGTCGCGGGCCAGGTCGTGGCCGCGAGCCTCCTCGCGTTCTACGGCGTCGTGATGTTCTACTTCCGGATGCCGTTCAATTTCTTCCACACCGACACGGTGGTGCTCGGCTCGCAGTTCGCGCCGCTCGTCACCGCGCTGTGGGTCGTGTTGATGACGAACGCGGTCAACCTCATCGACGGACTCGACGGTCTGGCCGTCGGCATCGTCGCGATCGCGCGGCGGCGCACTGTTCCTGTTCGCCGACCGGCTGTTCAAGCAGAACTTCATCGACGGTTCGAACATCGGGCCGCTCGTCGCGATCATCGCGGTCGGTGTGTGCCTCGGCTTCCTGCCGTTCAACTGGCATCCGTCGAAGATCATGATGGGCGACGCGGGTGCTCTCTTCTTGGGCGTGCTGCTCGCGGTCCCGACGATCACGATCGGCGGACGGACCGACCACGCCTTCTCGGGCAACACGTTCTTCTTCTTCGGTCCGCTGCTGATCCCGGTCTTGATCCTCGGCGTCCCGATCCTCGACACCGTGTTCTCGTTCCTGCGACGCATGGTCAAACGGCAGCGTTGGCATCAAGCCGACGCGGGCCACCTCCATCACCGACTCATGCGCCTCGGTCACGGACCGCGGCGAACGGTCGTCATCCTGTGGGCGTGGACGGCGCTGTTGTCGGGCGTCGCGCTGGTGCCGACGTATTTCCCGAAGAGCGGGAGCAACGCGCTCGTGCCGTTCGTCGGTCGGCCGCGCTCGCGCTGCTGCTGCTCGCCTGGTTCCACCCCGGGATCCGGTCGCGGCGTGACGCAACGAACGGGCCCGCCACCCCACGGGCCATCCGGCACCGATCCGGGTGAGGCTGCGGTTCCGGTCGTCGCCGAGCGCCGCCGACCAGCGGGCCTGAACGCCGCCGGCGCCGGGCGTAGTTGCCGTCGGCGATAAATTCGGGCGCTCCGGTTTGACTCTTTCTTCACGCCGCCCATAGATTGCGAATGGATTCACAAGCGCCCTCCGGCAACGGTGGCGGAGGCCCGGACGCTCGGGATCCAGAAGGGGCTTCGGCGTGGTTCCGGCAGGGGAGCGTCGCGACCAGCGAGACACATGGCACGGGTTCTCGAACGCGTTGTCGCACGCGTTCGAGATCGTCGCGACACGACCGTGATGTTCGTGCTGATCGGTCTCTGGATCGACGGCCGCTTCGGTACCCGCCCGCTCTTCACCGTTGTTCTCGGGCTGCTCGCCGTCATCGGCCTCGGCGTGCGCGCCTACTACACGTACATGGACCAGATCGCCCGCGACGAGGAGGGAAAGCCGTGGCTGAACAAGAGCCGGTAGCTCCGCTCGTCGAACGCGAGGTCGCCCTCGACATCGTGCGCCGCGGCCTCATGGTCTCGCCGCTGATCGTGCTGGTCGCCGGGCTGATCCGCGGCTGGGACGGCGCCGCCAGCGCGGCCATCGCGCTCGGCATCGTTCTCGTCAACTTCCTCGCCGCGGCCGCGATCATGACGCGCGCCGCGAAGAGTGGTCCGACGGCGATCGGAGCCGCCGCGCTCGGCGGTTACATCGTTCGCCTCGCCGTGATCCTCATCGCACTCGTATTGTTGCGCCACCAACCCTGGATCGATCTGCCGACGCTCGGCATCACGATCGTCGGCACTCCATCTCGGGTTGCTCGTCTGGGAAATGAAATACGTGAGTCTCACGCTCGCTGCGCCGGGGTTGAAGCCGGCACGACCTACCGGAGACCAATGAACCTCCTGCTCGCGGTCGACGTACCGCCGATCAGCAACGTCACGATCTGGGGAAGCGGACCGCTCGGTTTCAACAAGACCGCGGCCATCTACGTCTTCGCCGCGATCGCCACGATGCTCGTCTTCTTCTTCGGCACCCGCCGCAAGGACGCGCTCGTTCCGTCGGGCATCCTGCAGAACACCGCGGAGTCCGGCGTCGGCTTCGTGCGCAACCAGATCATCATGCAGACGATGGGCACCGACGGGCTGCGCTACCTGCCGTACCTCACCGCGCTGTTCTTCTTCATCTTCTTCAGCAACATCACCGAGATCATCCCGTTCGTGCAGTTCCCTGCGAACGCACGCTTCGCGATGCCGCTCACGCTCGCGCTGCTCACGTGGGTCATCTTCAACGTCGTCGGCATCGTGAAGCAGGGGCCGGGGCACTACCTCAAGAACTCGCTCATCCCGCCGGGCGTGCCGAAGCCGATCCTCATCCTCGTCATCCCGATCGAGCTCGTCTCGACGTTCATCGTGCGGCCGTTCTCGCTGATGGTCCGACTCTTCGCCAACATGCTCGCCGGCCACCTGATCCTGGTCACGTTCGCGTCGCTGTGCGCGGCGCTGTGGGCGGCCAAGATCACCGTGATCATCCTGCCGTTCTCGTTCGCACTGCTCGTCGCGATGACCGGCTTCGAGATCCTGGTCGCTTCCTGCAGGCCTTCATCTTCACGATCCTCACCGCGGTCTACATCGACAGCTCGATGCACCCGTCGCACTGACAAGCAACTGTTCGCAATAACCGAAAACGTTCGTACTACCGGAAAGAAACAAGGAGAACCCACGTGGCTCTGCTCCATCTCCTCCTCGCCCAGGCAGCCGCCGACCCCACCAAGGGGTTGACCGCGATCGGTCGAGGCATCGTCTACGGTGGCGCCGCCATCGGCCCCGGCATCGGCATCGGTCTCGTGGTCGGTAACGCGATCACCGCCATGGCGCGCCAGCCCGAGTCGGCCGGCACCGTCCGCACGACGATGTTCCTCGGCATCGCGTTCACCGAGGCGCTCGCGCTGTTCGGGTTCGTCCTCGCGTTCATCATCTCCGGGTAGGGGGCAAGGTGCGTAAGCGCATTCAGGCACTCATCGCAGTGCTCGGCATCGTGTTCGTGGTCGGTCTCGTTGCCGCGCCCGCGTACGCCGCCGACACCAGTCCGCAGCCGGAGAAGCCCTTCACGACCGAAGCGGCCAAGCAGTGCTTCGACAAGCTCGCCAAGGGTGGCGACGTGGCGGTCGACGACTGCCAGAAGGCGCCGTCACCGTTGCTGCCGGGCAAGAACGAGATCATCTGGGGCTCGCTGTCGTTCCTGGTGCTGCTCGTCGCGATGTGGAAGTTCGGCGTGCCGGCCGTGAAGAACATGGAGCAGGCACGCGAGGACCGCATCCGCAACGACCTCGAAGGTGCGGAGAAGGCCAAGGCCGACGCCGAAGCCGAGAAGGCGCAGTACCTCGCGCAGATCGCCGGCGCCAAGGACGAGGCCGGGCGACTGATCGAAGAGGCTCGCCAAGCGGCCGAGTCGGTGCGTGCCGATCTCATCGCGCGGGCCGAGCAGGAGGCGAACGACATTCGCGCGCGCGCGCCAGGCCGACATCGCCAACCAGACGAACCAGGCGATGGCGCAACTGCGGACCGACGTGGCGTCGTTGTCGATCGACCTCGCGGGTCGGATCGTCGAGCGCAACCTCGACACCGACACCAACCGCCAGCTCGTCGACAGCTTCATCGACCAGGTGTCGGGGAGTAACTAGTCGTGGCCGGAACGCATCGAAGTCGTGGGCGCAGGCGCTGCTCGAGATCGCGGTCGCCGAAGGCAACCTGCACGAGGTCGAAGACGAGCTGTTCCGCTTCGCGCGGATCGTCGAAGGCAACGACGAGCTTGCGCCAGGCGCTCTCGAACCCGGGTCAGTCGGCGGAGCGCCGCGCGTCGATCGTCGACGACCTGCTCGAGAACCGCTCGCTGCAGATGACGCGTGCCATCGCCTCGTTCATCGTCGGTGCGGGTCGGGGTCACGACCTCCCGGCGATCGTCGGCGCGGTTCGTCGAGCTCGCCGCGCAGAGCCGTGAGCACGAGGTGGCCGAGGTGCGTTCCGCGGTTCCGCTCGACGACGCGCAGGTGCGAACGGCTGGCCACTGCACTCGGTCGGGCCACGAAGAAGAACATCGAAGTCCGGCGTCGTCGTCGACCCGACGATCCTGGGCGGACTCGTCGCCACCATCGGCGACACCGTGATCGACGGAACCGTCCGTCACCGCCTCGACCAGCTCAAGGAGACTCTCTAATGGCAGAGCTCACCATCGACGCGGCCGACATCGCGGCCGCACTGCGCAAGAACGTCGAGAGCTTCCGGCCCGAGGTCGACCGCGACCAGGTCGGTCGGGTGCTCGAAGTCGGCGACGGCATCGCGCGCGTCGCCGGCCTGCCGAACGCGGCCGGTCAACGAGCTCCTCGAGTTCGAAGGCGGCGCGCAGGGCCTCGCGCTGAACCTCGAAGAAGAGTCGATCGGTGCGGTGATCCTCGGTCACGCCGACGCCGTCGAAGAGGGTCAGCTCGTCACCGCGACCGGCCGCATCCTCTCGGTCCCGGTGGGCGACACGCTCATCGGCCGCGTGGTCAACAGCCTCGGCGTCGCGATCGACGGCAAGGGCCCGATCGCTTCCGGACGAGGTCCGCCGCCTCGAAGTGCAGGCGCCCGGCATCACCGGCCGCAAGCCCGTGCACGAGCCGCTGCAGACCGGCATCAAGGCCATCGACGCCATGACGCCGATCGGTCGGGGTCAGCGCGAGCTCATCATCGGCGACCGCAAGACCGGCAAGACCACGATTGCGATCGACACGATCCTGAACCAAAAGGGTCAGGGCGTGAAGTGCATCTACGTGGCGATCGGGCAGAAGGGCTCCACCGTCGCGCAGACGGTCGAGACGCTGCGCCAGCACGGCGCGCTCGAGTACACGGTCGTCGTGAGCGCGCCGGCTTCCGACGAAGCGGTGTTCAAGTACCTCGCGCCCTACACCGGTTGCGCGATGGGTCAGCACTGGATGGAAAACGGTGAGCACGCGCTCGTCGTGTACGACGACCTTTCCAAGCAGGCCGAGGCGTACCGCCAGATGGCGCTGTTGCTCCGCCGCCCGCCGGGCCGCGAGGCGTACCCCGGCGACGTCTTCTACCTCCACTCGCGCCTGCTCGAGCGCGCCGCGAAGTTGAACGACGAGCGCGGTGCGGGTTCGCTGACCGCGCTGCCGGTCATCGAGACCAAGGCCGGCGACGTCTCCGCGTACATCCCGACAAACGTGATCTCGATCACCGACGGTCAGATCTACCTGCAGGACGACCTCTTCAAGTCGGGTGTGCGCCCGGCCGTCGACGTGGGCATCTCGGTGTCACGCGTCGGTAGCGCCGCGCAGATCAAGGCGATGAAGGCCGTGGCCGGAACGTTGAAGCTCGACCTCGCGCAGTTCCGTGAGCTCGAGGCGTTCGCCACGTTCGGTTCCGAGCTCGACGCGGTGTCGAAGGCGCAGCTCGAGCGGGGCGCGCGCCTCGTCGAGCTGTTGAAGCAGGGCCTGCACGAGCCGATGCCGGTCGAGGAGCAGATCGTCTCGATCTACGCGGGTACGAACGGCTACCTCGACGACATCCCCGCCTCCGACGTGAAGCGTTTCGAGCTCGAGCTGCTCGACTTCATCCGCACGCGTCACACCGACCTGTTGAACAAGGTCCGCGACTCGGGCGCGATGCCCGAAGGCGATTCCCTCGCCACCGCGATCGCCGACTTCAAGGGCCTGTTCGTCCCGACCGCGGCCGAGAGCGCATAAACAGTGGCCGGCGGTCAGGAGCGCATTCTTCGTCGGCGGATCAAGTCCGTCGAGTCGACGAAGAAGATCACGCGCGCGATGGAGCTCATCGCTGCGTCGCGGATCGTGAAGGCGCAGGCGCGGGTGCACGCGGCCCAGCCGTACGCGGAGGGCATCACCGATGTCGTCCGCAACCTGCAGGGTGCGGGCGGCGGGTCGAACAGCGCGCTGCTCACGCCGCGCGCCGAGGTGCGCAAGGTCGCGAACATCGTGATCGCCGCCGACCGCGGTCTGTGCGGTGGTTACAACACCACCGTGATCCGCACCGCGGAACGCGACATGCACGAACAGGAACGGGCCGGTCGCGAGAACGCGCTCGTCACCGTCGGCCGGAAGTCGGAGAGCTACTTCCGCTTCCGCGACTACCCGATCGACGCGGCCTACTCCGGCTTCAGCGACAGCCCCACCTACGAGGACGCGCGTCAGGTCGCGTCGGCAGTGGTGAGCGGTTTCGAGTCCGGCGAGCTCGATCGCGTGCAGCTCGTCTACACGCGCTTCATCTCCGCCGGTCGCCAGGAAGTCGTGGTCGAGCCGCTGCTGCCGCTCGAATCCGACGACGAGGCCGACGCGGCCGCGAGCGCGACGCCCGGCCGCGCCGAGCGCCGACTACGAGTTCGAGCCGAACCCCGACACGATCCTGCAAGACGTTGTTGCCGCGCTACACCGAGTCGCGCGTGTACGCGGCGCTGCTGAACGCCGCGGCGTCCGAGCACGCCGCTCGCCAGCGCGCGATGAAAGCCGCGACCGACAACGCCGAAGATCTGATCCTCACGTACCGACGTCGGATGAACCGGGCCCGTCAGGACTCGATCACGACCGAGATCATGGAGATCGTCGGCGGCGCCGAAGCCCTGAGCCAGGGCGCGAGCGACCACGACGACGATCTCGCCGCCGAGTACTACGACAAGACCGCTTGAAACCCGGGAGCAACAGCTGCCATGACTGCAACCGCCGAACCGAAAGACCGCACTGAAGGACGGGTGGGTCGTCGCGATCCTGGGTCCCGTCGTCGACGTCGAGTTCCCGCCCGACGCGCTGCCGGAGATCAACCACGCGCTCGAGATGGACATCGAGCTCGAGGGCGAGAAGATCACCGTCACCGCCGAGGTCGCGCAGCAGATCGGCGAAGGCCGCTGCCGGGCCGTCTGCCTGAAGCCCACCGACGGTCTGCAGCGCGGCACCGCGGTGCGCAACCTCGGCCACGGCATCCAGGTGCCCGTCGGCGACGGAACGCTCGGTCACGTGTGGAACGTGATCGGCGAGCCGCTCGACATCGCCGAGTCCGAGGTCACGAACATCGCCGACCGGTGGGACATCCACCGCGACGCACCGCCCTTCGACCAGCTCGAGCCGAAGGCGTTGATGTTCGAGACGGGCATCAAGGTCATCGACCTCCTCGAGCCCTACGTGCAGGGCGGCAAGATCGGCCTGTTCGGCGGCGCCGGCGTGGGCAAGACGGTGCTCATCCAGGAGATGATCAACCGGGTCGCCACCCAGCACGGTGGTGTGTCGGTGTTCGCCGGTGTCGGCGAGCGCACCCGTGAGGGCACCGACCTCTGGCTGGAAATGCAGGAGTCGGGCGTCATCGAGAAGGCCGCGCTCGTGTACGGCCAGATGGACGAGCCGCCGGGCGTGCGTCTGCGGGTCGCGCTGAGCGCGCTCACGATGGCCGAGTACTTCCGCGACGTGCAGAACCAGGACGTGTTGTTGTTCGTCGACAACATCTTCCGGTTCGTGCAGGCCGGTTCCGAGGTGTCGACACTGCTCGGCCGCATGCCTTCGGCCGTGGGTTACCAGCCCACGCTCGCCGACGAGATGGGCGAGCTGCAGGAGCGCATCACCTCGACCAAGGGTCGTTCGATCACGTCGTTGCAGGCCGTGTACGTGCCCGCCGACGACTACACCGACCCCGCGCCGTTCACCACGTTCACCCACCTCGACGCCACGACCGAGCTCGCTCGTGAGATCGCGGCCCTCGGCATCTACCCGGCCGTCGACCCGCTGGCCTCGACGAGCAACATCCTCGCGCCCGAGATCGTCGGTCAGCGGCACTACGACGTCGCCCGCCGTACGCAGGAGACGCTGCAGCGCTACAAGGAGCTGCAGGACATCATCGCCATCCTCGGTCTCGACGAGCTCTCCGAAGAGGACCGCGTCACCGTGGCCCGGGCCCGCAAGGTGCAGAAGTACCTGAGCCAGCCGTTCTTCGTGGGCGAGGTCTTCACCGGTTTGAAGGGGATCTTCGTGCCGGTCGACGAGACGGTCGAGAGCTTCGAAGCCCTCGTCAGCGGTGAGCTCGACCACGTGCCGGAGCAGGCGTTCTTCAACGTCGGTGGCGTCGAGTCGGTGCTCGCCAAGGCGAAGACGCTCGAGGGCTAGGGGCTCTTTTCGTGGACGTGCAGTTGGTGTCTCCCGAAACGATCCTCTACCAGGGGGTCGGGAAGATGGTCGTCGTGCGCACGCTCGGCGGCGGCGACATCGCGTTCGAGGACAACCACGCGCCGTTCCTCGGCGCGCTGGCCGACTGGCCCGCGCGCGTGAAGTTCGAGGACGGCACGCAGGCGTGGTTCGCGGTGCACGGCGGTTTCGTCGAGGTCAGTCACAACCAGGTGATCATCCTCTCCGACGTCGCCGAGCCTGCGGCCGACATCGACGTCGCCCGCGCCACCGAAGCCAAGACCCGCGCCGAGGAACAGCTCCGCGCCGATGCCGAGGACGAGCTGGCCCAGGCCGCACTGCTCCGGGCCGACGTCCGCCTCGAAGTCGCGGCCTCCGCCTAACCGCGGACGCCGACGGCCCCCCATCCCGCCAACTGTTGGCACCCTCACGTACCGGCTCGGTACGTGAGCGTGCCCACCTGGCGAGGTCTTAGTCGGACTTGCGGACACGCGCGACGAGGCTCCGCCGTCCTGGTCACTCTCGCCACGCTATGAGCATGCCCACCCGGCGTTGAACAACGCCCGGGTAACCATCAGATGACAACGAACCGTCGTGACTTAGGCCCGAATAGCGGGCCTAAGTCACGACAGTTCGGGTGGGGTTCGGCGCGTTCGGCGGCGCGGAAGGCGAAGAAGACCTGGACGGCGAACATGACGCCGACGGCGATGACCACTTTCGGGCCGCCGCCCGCGGCGGCGCCGATCCCGCCGCCGAGTATCCCGGCCATGACCGCGCCCACGAACATCGAGGCGCGCCGCAGCGCGGGCGCGCGTTCGGCGCGGCGTTCGAGCGTCAAGAGCACGACGGCTTCGGCGATCGCGGCGACCGTGAGTTGGATCCAGAACGCCAACTGGCCGCGCTCCGTCAGCTGTATTTGACGGCCGAATACGCGTTCAGCTTCGTCCAGTGGTGCTGCGCGTCGATGACCCGGATCGTTCCCGACTTCGAACGCATGACGAGGCTCTGCGTTCCCGCGCCTTCACCCCAGTAGCGCACGCCGCGCAGCAACTCGCCGTCGGTGATGCCGGTTGCCGCGAAGAACACGTCGTCGCCGGAGACGAGATCGTCGAGCATCAGCACCTTGTCGAGGTCGTAGCCCGCGTCGAGGGCCGCAGTGCGTTCCTCGTCGTTGCGGGGCCACAGCTTCCCTTGGATCGTGCCGCCCAGCGCCTTCAGTGCGCACGCGGCGATCACGCCTTCGGGTGTGCCGCCGACCCCGAACAAGATGTCGTTGCCGGAGTTGCGCCACGCGACCGAGATCGCGCCGGCAACGTCGCCGTCGGGAATCAAGCGGATGCGCGCACCGGCTTCGCGGCACTCGCGGATGATGTCGGTGTGGCGGTCGCGGTCGAGGATGACCGCGGTGACGTCGCTGACCTTTTCGCCGAGCGCCTTGGCGACCGCTTCGAGGTTGGCCTTCACCGGCGCGTTGATGTCGATGACGTCGATGGCCGCGGGACCGGCCGCGATCTTCTCCATGTAGACGCACGGACCCGGGTCGAACATCGTGCCGCGTTCGCTCATCGCGATCACCGCGATCGCGCCGCCGCGCCCGAGCGAGGTGAGCGTGGTGCCGTCGACCGGGTCGACGGCGATGTCCATGCTCGGCGGAGAGCCGTCGCCGATCTGCTCGCCGTTGAAGAGCATCGGCGCTTCGTCCTTCTCGCCCTCGCCGATGACGACGACACCTTCCATGCGCACGCTGGCGAGCACGACCCGCATCGCCTCGACGGCGGCGCCGTCGGCGGCGTTCTTGTCGCCCCGGCCCATCCAGCGGCCGGCGGCGAGAGCTGCGGCCTCGGTGGCCCGCATGAGCTCCATTGCGAGGTTGCGATCGGGCTGTTGCTCCGACTCCATTTCACGCCTCCCCGGTGTCTCGATAGTCGATGGACCCTAGTCGAGCGGGGGTCGGATTCCATGAGGCCCGGCCGTCGTACTAGAAACCTGTCATGGGTCGACTGGACGGCAAGTTCGCACTGGTAACCGGCGCCACCTCCGGGATCGGGCTCGCCTGTGTAACCCGGTTCGCGGCCGAAGGGCGCGCGTGTCGTGGGCATCGATCTCACCGAGCCGACGACGGAGCTCGACTTGCCGGCGGGCGCGGCCGAGGTCACGTTCGCGCAAGCCGACGTGCGCGACGAGGACGCGATCGCGGCGGTGATCGACGGCATGGTCGCCGAGCACGGTCGCATCGACTCGATCGTCACCGCCGCCGGCGTCGCGGGCGGTGGCCCGGCGCACATGCTGGAGCGCACCGAATGGCAACGGGTGCTCGACGTGAACCTCACCGGCACGTTCCTCTGCGCGAAGCATGCGATCCGGCACATGCTCGAACAGGACGCCGATCGACGGCGAGCGCGGCAGCGTCGTGACGATCGCGAGCGTCGAAGGGCTCGAGGGCACCGCCGGCGGCAGTTCGTACAACGCGTCGAAGGGCGCGGTGGTGATCTTCACCAAGAACCTCGCCATCGACTACGGGCGCGCCGGGGATCCGCGCCAACGCGATCTGTCCGGGCTTCATCGAGACGCCGATGCTCGAAGGCGTGTTCGGGATGCCGGGCCTGGAAGACGTCCGCGACCACATCCGCGAGGAGCACAAGCTGCGCCGCCTCGGGCGGCCCGAGGAGATCGCGGCCGCGGCGCTGTTCCTCGTCTCGCGCCGACGCGTCGTTCGTGACGGGCCAGGCGATCGCCGTCGACGGCGGCTACACCGCGGGCCGCGACCACGGCGTCACGGACATGTTCGGGTTCTAACCCTCGGAACTGGACCTAGCATTGCGGCGGTGACCGCCGACTTCGAGACATCTCGATTCGAGACCATGTCCGGCGTTCCGGTCGACGCGGTCTACGGGCCGGCCGACGCGGAACGGCCCGGCGAGTATCCGTATACGCGCGGGCCGTATCCCGACATGTATCGCTCGAAGCTCTGGACGATGCGCATGTTCGCGGGCTTCGGCACCGCGATCGACACGAACCGCCGTTTCCACGAGCTGCTCGCCGCGGGCGGCGACGGACTGTCGACTGCGTTCGACCTGCCCACGCTGATGGGCCGCGACTCCGACGACGAGCTCGCGCTGGGCGAGGTGGGGAAGTGCGGCGTCGCGGTCGACACGCTCGCCGATGTCGACGACCTGTATCGCGACATCGATCTCGGCGCGGTCACCACGTCGATGACGATCAACGGGCCCGCGGCGGTGATCTTCGCGATGTTCGTCGCCAACGCGGAGGCCAACGGTGTCGAGCGCGCCCGCATCGGCGGGACGCTGCAGAACGACATCTTGAAGGAGTACCAGGCGCAGAAGGAGTTCATCTTCCCGCCCCGTCCGTCGCTGCGCTTGGTGCGCGACACGATCGCGTTCTGCACCGACGAGATGCCGCGCTTCGCATCCGATCTCGATCTCCGGATACCACATCCGCGAAGCAGGTTCGACGGCCGCGCAGGAGCTCGCGTTCACGGTTGCGAACGGCTTTGCGTACGTCGAGCTCGCGTTGCAGGCCGGATTGCCCGTCGACACGTTCGCGCCGCGCTTGTCGTTCTTCTTCAACGCGCACGTCGACTTCTTCGAAGAGATCGCCAAGTACCGCGCCGCGCGCCGCATCTGGGCGCGTTGGATGCACGACCGCTACGGCGCCCGGCTCGAACGCTCATTGCAGATGCGCTTCCATACGCAGACGGCCGGCGTCTCGTTGACCGCGCAGCAGCCCGAGGTCAACATCGTGCGCACCGCGATCGAGGCGCTGGCCGGCGTGCTCGGGGGTACGCAGAGCCTGCACACGAACTCGATGGACGAGACGCTCGCGCTGCCGTCGGAGAAGGCGGCGCGCATCGCGTTGCGCACCCAGCAGGTGATCGCGCAACGAAACCCGCGTGACGAACGTTGCCGATCCGCTCGGCGGTTCGTACTACGTCGAGGCCCTCACCGACGAGATGGAACGGCGCGCCGAAGAACTGTTCGCACGGATCGAAGACATGGGTGACGGCTCGATGCTCGACGGTGCGATCCGCGGCGTCGAGGAGGGTTGGTACCAGGGCGAGATCGCGGATTCGGCGTACGAGCTCGAGCGCAAGCTCAACGCGGGCCGCCATGTCGTCGTCGGGGTGAACGGGTTCCTCGAGGGCAGCGACGAACCGCCCCCGCCGATCCTGCGCATCGGGCCCGAGGTCGAAGAGGAACAGCGCCGGCGCCTCGACAAGGTGAAGCGGGAGCGCAACTCGGCCGCGGTCGAGACCGCGCTCGCGCGTATCCGGGCCGAGGCCGCCGAACCCGACGTGAACCTGATGCCGGCGTTCATCGACGCGGTGCCGCGTGTACGCGACCCTCGGCGAGATCGTGGATGCGCTCGCCGACGTGTTCGGGCGCTGGGTGGAGTCGGCCCGCATCTGACGCCCTAGTGTGCGCGGCCGTGATGGACGATCGCCTGCTCGAGGTGGCCCGGGGCGCGAAGGGCTTCATGCCCGACGCCGAAGGTCAGGCGCTGTACGACGCGCGGATCGGCCGCGGGCCGGCTCGGACCGCTGCTCGAGGTCGGCACGTACTGCGGGAAGTCGGCCGTATATCTCGGCGCGGCGGCGCGCGCGGCGGGCACCGTGCTGTTCACCGTCGATCACCACCGCGGTTCGGAAGAGAATCAGGCAGGCTGGGAGCACCACGACCGCGAGGTCGTCGATCCCGAGACCGGGCGCATGGACACGCTGCCGTTCTTCCGCCGCACCATGCAGGCCGCCGGTCTGGAAGACGTCGTGGTCGGTGTCGTCGGGTACTCGTTACCTGTCGCGCGCGCCTGGGCCACGCCGCTCGGCTTCTTGTTCATCGACGGTGGTCACGCCGAAGACGTCGCGCTCGGCGACTACACGAACTGGTCGCCGCTCGTGGTGGCGGGTGGAACGCTGGCGATCCACGACGTGTTCGAGGACCCGGCCGACGGTGGTCAGGCGCCGTTCCACGTGTGGCAGCGCGCGGTCGCCGACGGCTTCGAACCGGTGTCGGCGACCGGGTCGTTGCGCGTCCTCAGGAACGCGACCAGTACCTCGTCGACTCGGTAGTCGCGGCGGCGTCTCCGTTACCGCGGCCGTCCGGCTCGTCATGGTTCAGTTGGTCGCCGTTCAGTTGGTCAAACGTCTCGACGTGACGGATGCTCGCCGCGTCGAACAACTCCGGCAGCACCACGCCGTCGCGGTGTCGGCGGAGCCGGTAGCGCGGACCGTCGGGCGTCGTCATGACCTCACAGATCTCGAAGCCGTCGACCCAGCGATCGCCGAAGCGGCCGCGCACCTCGACCGCGATCTCGCGCGTTTCCCGCAGCTCGATGTCGACCGGGCCCAAGTCGACGGGGAGACCCGAATCGACGGGTGGCGCGAGGTCGATGATCGGTTCCGGACCCGCGGGCATCGATCCGCCGATGACGCGCTCTCGGCGCGGAGCGGCGGCCGCGACTGCAGCCGCGGCTCCGTCGGTGATGACCCGGCCGAGGTCGCGGAACGTTTCGAGCATCAGTTGCCGTTCGGCGCGGTCGGTTTCGATGTACTCGATGACGTGGTCGCACATGCTGGTGACGACCTCGAACAATCGCAGGAATTCGGTCTGCATCTGCAGCTCGACACCGGCCGGCGCGGGTTCCGGCGTGGTCTCCTGCTCGGTGACCGGCGCGGCGACCGCCTCGGCCGCCTCGACCGCGGGCTCGTCGATGACGAGGGCCTCGGGGGCCGCGTCGAACCGCTCGGCGTCGGCCAGTGCCGCGTCGACCAACGCCCGTGCCTGCGATCGTTTACTCCGCCAACCCCGCATTCGAACGGGATCGTACGACGAGTACGACCAATGCACGCGCATGCCCGACGGGCTCCGAGAGCCCGCCGCGATACCGGATTGTCAGTGCCGGTCGCGAGCGGCGCGGTCGGCTTCGATCGCCGTCCCTGCGTCGATGAGTTCCTGGGCGGTCAACCCGCCCGGCAGGCCCTCGCCCCGGAACAGGCCCGCAGTCGGACCCGTGCCGCCGAGTGCGTTCGCGGCGAGCACCACTGCCGCGCTGTTCCAAGTGGGCTGTTCGGCGGTGAAGTACTCGCCGATCTCGTCGTAGCGGTCGCCGGCGAAGTTCATGCCGGTCCAGTACGAGCCGTCGTCGTGGCGCAGGAACTGCACCCACTCGAACAGCGTGCGGGCCCGGTCGTGCAGGCCGATCGCGTCGAGCGCCATGACGAGCTCGCACGTTTCCGCGGCGGTGACCCAGGGTTGGTCCGACACGCAGCGCACGCCGCGGCCCGGAGCGACGAACGTTTCCCACTTGGCCGCGAGCCGGGCTTCCGCCGAGCCGCCGCGCAGGACTCCGACGAGGATCGGGTAGTACCAGTCCATCGCCCAGCGGTCTTTGTCGAGGAAGCGCTCGGGCCGGTGCGCGATCGCGATGGCGAGCGAACCGAGGGACAGCTCCCAGTCGGGGCGGTCGCGCCCGAGGCGTTCGGCGGCCGCGATCGCGCAGCGCAACGACGAGTAGATGCTCGACGAGCCGGTGAGCAGCGCGCCTTTGCCCTCGATGCGGGCCGGATCGGCGTCCCACTCGATCTCGCCGGTGGGGTGCTGGTTGTCGAGTGCGAAGTCGATCGCGCGCTCGACGATCGGGAACATCGTCTCGAGGAATCCCGCGTCGCGGGTGCAGAGGTAGTGGTGCCACACGCCGTTGGCGACGTAGCTGCTGACGTTCGTGTCGAGCGTGTGTTCCTTGACGTCGTTGCCGACGTAGTACGCGTACCAACTGCCGTCGTCGTGCTGCATGCCCGTGAGCCAGTCGTACGCGCGCTCGGCTTCGGCGAAACGGTTGCCGACGTCGAGCGCCATGGCCGCCTCGACCAGGTTCCACGGGTCGGTGTGATGACCGGGAGCCCAGGGGATGTTGCCGTCGGGTAACTGCACCGACGCGATGGCGTCGATCGTCTCTGCGACCTGCGCGCCTGTCATCAATCCGGCAACGTCGGGAAGCTCGTGGTCAGCCAAGGCTCTTCTTCCCCCATTTCGCCATCGTCGGTGCGACTTTCTCTCCGTAGAGCACGACGCTCTTCCCGAGCACCGGGTTGAGTGCGCGCTCGGTTGTCCGCGCCCAGCGCGGGTTGTTCTCGATCAGTCCGCAGAGGAAGTCGTGGTAGCGCTGCGCACCGGCGCGGCCTCGGTGTTCTCGAGGCCGTACGCGCACTTCAGCCACCAGTAGGGCGAGTGGAACGCGTGCGCATGGTGCGAGCCGCGGAAGTAGAAGCCGGCGCGCTCGAGCTTCGAGTTCGAGCTCGTGCTGGCGGTAGATGCGCACGTGGCCGCCGGGCGTGTCGTGGTAGTGCCAGTTGAGGGCCCACGAGACGCGCTCGGGCCAGCGAGTGGGGACGGTCGCGGCGATGCGTCCGCCGGGCCGCAGCACGCGCGCGATCTCGGTGAGGGCGCGCTCGTCGTCCCAGACGTGTTCGAGCACTTCGGACACGATCACGCGGTCGAACGAGTTGCTCGCGAACGGCAGGTCGAGCGCGTCGGCGTTGGCGACCCCGGCCCACTGCGTCGTAGGAGACTTCGCCGGTCGTCGATCATCGCGCCGGCAACCGCGGCGACGTCTTTCAGGTCGGAGGCCGAGTAGTCGAGCGCGGTGACGCGTGCGCCGCGGCGCATCGCTTCGAACGCGTGCCGCCCGCCGCCCGCGCCGAGGTCGAGCAGGCGCTCGCCGCGGACGAGCCCGAGCCGGTCGAAGTCGACCGTCAGCATCAGGCGCGTGCCCCGAGTCGTGACGCCGCTTCGCGTGCGCCTCGAGCTCGAGGTAGTACTGCTCGGCCGTGCCTTCCGCGGTCTTGCGCCACGTGAAGCGGTCGAGCACGCGCCGCCGACCGCGCTCGCCGAGGCGGGCGCGCAGCTCGTCGTCGTTCAGGACCTCGATGATCTGTTGCGCGAGCGCACCGGGATCGCCGGGCGGCACCATCATCGCGCCGTCGCCGGGGGTGCCCACGACCTCGGGCAATGCGCCGCCGGTGGTGGTGACGAGCGGCACGCCGCACGCCATCGCCTCGATCGCGGGAAGCGAAAAACCTTCGTACAGGGAAGGCACGACGGCGATCTCGGCTTCGGCGTAAAGCTCGACGATGCGCTCGTCGCTGACGCCGCTGACGAACTCGATCGCGCCCTGCAGCCCGAGCCGCTCGATCTGCGCCGGCACCGCCGACTTGTGCCGGGGCTGGCCGATCACGACGAGGTGCGCGTCGTTGCGTTCGGTGCGGATCTTGGCGAGCGCCTCGATGAGATACGTCAGGCCTTTGAGCGGAACGTCGGCGCTCGCGGTCGTCATCAGCCGGCCGGGCACGCGCTTGATGTGCGGGAGTCGGACGGAACTGCTTCTGGTCGACGCCGACCGGCACGATGTGCAACGTGTCGGGATCGCACGCTCATCTGGGCGACGATGTCCTTCTTCGAGTTCTGCGACACCGTGATGTGACGCGGCAGCTGCCGCGCGACATCCATCTGCATGCCGAGGAACCCGTACCAACGGCGCAGCGTGAGCTTGCGGAACGGCGACGATCGCGGCCGCGAGGTCGAGGTCGCGGTCGACGGTGATCGGGTGGTGCAGCGTGTTGACGAACGGCCAACCGTCGCGCACGAAGCCGAGCAGGCCGCGCCCGAGGCACTGGTTGTCGTGCACGAGATCGAACTCGTCGCGGCGGTCGCGCAGGTGCGTGTAGACGCGGCGGCTGAACGCGTACGGCTCGGGGAAGCCTGCGCCGGCCATGATCCCGAACTCCTCGACGTCGGCCCACGTGCGGAACTCGTGCGGCCACGGCACGCGGAACGGGTTCTCGCGCTTGTAGAGGTCGAGGCTCTCGATGTGCTCGAGGGTTACCGGCGGGTCGGCGATCGGCCACGGCGGCCCCGCGAGCATCGTCACGGTGTGGCCGAGCTCGGTGAGCTCGCGGGTGAGGTGGCGGCTGTAGACCCCCTGCCCACCGCAGTGCGGGTTCCCTCGGTAGATGAGGAAGGCGACCCGCAGCGGGTCTCCCGGTTGGGGCGTGCGAGGGCGCGAAAAGGCAGATGCGGGGTCGGCATGAGTAACCCAGAATGGAGGCCGGGCGACCCGAAAGGCAAGCCGCGCGACGTAGCGTCGACCGGCGGTGGCGCCCTCGATCGTACCCTCGATGCTGAGCCGGTCACGGAGCGTGAGCAACCCCCGCTGGTCGCCCGTCGGGCAGCCGGCTCGCCTGGATCGATGCCTACGACGGCCGCTCCGACGTCGTGGTCGCTCCGCCCGACCTCGTCGGAACCGCCCATCGTGGTAACGGCCGAGTCCGGCGTTAGCGGGGGGATATGCCTGGGTCGACGACGAAACCCTGGTGGTCGCCGGGGCCGACGGCCGGCTGGTGGTCGTAAACGCGGGCGGGGGCGTCGAGCGGGTGCTGACCCGGCGACGGCCGGGCGTTCGGGCCCGTCGTGTCGGCCCGGGGCGAGATCGCGTGCGCGATCGAGCGCGACGACGCGTGCGACATTGCGACGGTGCGCTTCGACGGTCGCGGACTGGCCGACGCGGATCTCGCACGCCGACTACGCCTGGGATCCGGCTTGGTCGCCCGACGGCGCCGCGCTCGTGTGGCAGGAATGGGACCTGCCGAACATGCCGTGGCACGCGTCGCGCATCATGCGCCGCGACGACGGGGGCACGCCCGTTGTTCTCGCGGGCGCCGACCCATCGGGCGGTGTGGGCGGCGGCGCATGCAGCCAGCCCCGCTTCTCGCCGGACGGCGCGCACCTCGCATGGATCCGCGACGGCGAGCTGGTCGTCGACGGAGAACCGTTGCTCGCCGCGTCAGGGTCAGGAGAGCGCGGAGCCCGCGTGGTCGGCCGGTCAACGATCGTACGCGTGGTCGCCCGACCGGCGACGAGCTCGTGTGGTGCCGGAACGAGTCGGGGTTCGGACGGCTCGTGATCGGCGCGCCGGGTCGGAAGTCGGCGCGTGAGTTGTCGCGCGGCTGGCACCGCGATCTCACGTGGGGCGAAGGCGGGATCGCGTGCGTTCGTTCGGGCGCGGTCACGCCCGGCGCAGGTGGTCGTGCTCGCGCCGAACGGTTCCGCGCGCCGCGCGATCGCGCGCGGCCCCGTCGGTGGGTTCGAACGAACCGGGCTCGTCGAGCCGCGGCCGGTCATGTGGAAGTCGGGGAACGCCGCGGTACACGGGCTGCTGTGGCGACCCGCCGAACGGCAATGGCGCGGGACCGATGGTCGTGCACGATCCACGGTGGGCCTACGGGCCAGGCGCTCGCCGACTGGAACCCGCGCGTGCAGTGGCTCGTGCAACAGGGCTACACAGTGTTGCAGCCGAACCACCGCGGCTCGTCGGGCTACGGCGTCACCTACCGCAACGCGCTCGACGGCAGGTGGGGTGAGCGTCGACGTCGCCGATGTCGCTGCCGGGATCAAGCACGCGATCAAAGAAGGCTGGGCGATACCCAGCGCGGATCGCGGTCATGGGTGGGAGCGCGGGCGGATTCACCGCGTTGAACGTCGCCGCGCACCACTCCGATCTCGTCGCCGCGGTGGTGGCGCTCTATCCCGTCACCGATCTGCTCGACCTCGCGGCGACGACGCACCGCTTCGAATCGGGCGACCTGACGCGACTGGTCGGACCGCTACCGGACGGCGCGAGACGTTTACGTCGCCCGCTCGCCGATCACGAACGCTGCGCTCGTGCGCGCCCCGGTGTTGTTGTTGCAGGGCGACGAAGACCGCGTGGTCAATCCGGCGCGCACCGCCGCGTTCGCCGACGCGCTGCAGCGCGCCGGTGTCGTCGTCGAGTCACCACGTATACGCGGGCGAAGGTCACGGCTGGCGGCGCGCCGGCACCGTTGCCGACGAGCTCGCCCGCCTCGACGACGTTTCTCGCACGATGGTGCTGACCGGGTGCTGACCGATCTCGCGTATCAGGGGCCGAAGCGCGGCGCGGATCGCGCCGTGTTGCTCGCGCACGGCGCGGGCGCCGACATGAACTCGGCGCCGCTCACTGTCGTTGCCGACGCGCTGGCCGACGCGCGGATTCCGACGCTTCGGTTCAACTTCCCGTACAAAGCCGCGGGCCGCCGCGCACCTGATCGCCCGCCCGTGCTCGAAGCGGCCGTGCGCGAAGCCGGCGACGGAGCTGGCCCGGCGCGACCAAGCTGCCGACCGAATCGGCTCGTGCTCGGCGGCCGATCGATGGGCGGCCGGATCTGCTCGATGGTCGCGGCCGACGATCCGACTTCGCGCCGCTCGGGCTCGTGTTGCTCGGCTATCCGTTGCACCCACCCGGCCGACCCACGCGAAGCTGCGCGTCGAGCACTTCCCGAAGTTGCGGGTGCCCGCGCTGTTCGTGAGCGGTACGCGCGACGCGTTCGGCACGCCCGCGGAGCTGAAGCGCCAGACGAAGAAGCTGAAGGGCCCGGTCACGTTCGCACTGGATCGAGACCGGGCGATCACGGGTTCAAGCCCCTGAAAGTCGAGCGGACTCACCGTCGCGGGCGTGCTCGCCGACGTCGCGGCGTCGGTCGTCGAATTCGTTACGCAACTTCCGCGGATCGAAAGTGACAGACTCGCTAGCGTGCGAGTCGAGCGCTGGTTCTCCTTCGTCGACCTTTCGGGCTTCACGTCGTTCGGCGACCAGTTCGGCGACGACGAGTCGGTACGGGTGCTCACGGTGTTCCGCGCCGCGGTGCGTCAGGTCGCGACCGACTTCGGCGTGCGCATCGCCAAGTGGCTCGGCGACGGCTGCATGCTCGTGTCGGTCGATCCTGCGCAGCTCGATCGGCGCGGTGACCAAGCTCGAGTTGCTGGCGCACGAGCTCGAGCTGCCGCTGTCGATGCACGCCGGTTGTGCGGGCGGCGCGGTGATCCTGCTCGAGGGCGACGACTACACCGGACGCTCCGTGAACCTCGCGGCCCGCCTCGCGAGCGCGGCGCAGGCCCACGAGATTCTCGCCACCGTCGAGCTCGCCGCGTACGCACCCGACGGCACGCCCGATCGAGCCTGCGGGGATGATCACGGTTGCCGGGTATCCACGAGCCGGTCGAGGTCGTCCGCTTCGGTTGCGCCGCCGCCGGCGATACCGTTCGCACATGACCGAGTACGAAACCGTCGAGTTCACGCGCGACGGCCATGTCGGCTGGTTGCGGCTGAACCGCCCGGAGAAGCTCAACTCGTTCACGATCCAGATGTGGCAGGAGCTGCGCGCGCTCGGCAAGGAGCTGCGCGACGACCCGACCTGCGCGCGCTGGTCGTGATCGGCAACGGCCGCGCCTTTTCGTCGGGCATCGACACGTCGGTGTTCACGTGGCGGTTCGACAGACGCGAATCGAAGGCGGCGACCGACATCGGGACGCGTCATCACGATCCCACCGTCGACGGCATCCTGCGTACGCAAGAGGCGTACTCGTGGCTGGAAGAAGCGCGCTATCCCACGATCGCCGCGGTGCGCGGCTTCGCACTCGGCGCCGGGTCTGCAGATGGCGCTCGCGTGCGACATCCGCGTGTTCGCCCGCGGCACGTCGGTCGGATTGCTGGAGCACAAGTACGGCATCATGCCCGACCTCGGTGGAACGCAACGCCTGCCGCGCGTCGTCGGCGCGGGCAAGGCCAAGGAAATGATCTGGACCGCGGCGCGCATCGACGCCGACGAGGCGTACCGCATCGGACTCTGCGAGCGACTCGTCGACGACGATGACGCTCGACGCCGAAGTCAGCGCGCTCGCGGCGGCAATCGCCGCCCAACCGCCGCTCGCGGTGCAGGGCGCCAAGCGGGCGGTCGAAGCGGCCGGACGCGTGCCCGTGGCCGAGGGGCTCGTGATCGAAGCCGAGGCCCAGGCCGTGTGCCTGCGCTCGGACGACATGCGCGAGGCGATCACGGCGTTCGTCGAGCAACGCCAACCTGACTACTCGGGTAAGTAGTCTTTTCCGCCGTGACTCGATTCCGGGTCCGCGCGAGCGGGCCGCTCGCCGGGCGCGTGCAACCGTCGGGCGCGACCAAGAACGCGGGCCTCAAGCAGATGGCGGCCGCGCTGCTCGCGCCGGGCGTCACCACGTTGCGCAACATGCCGCCGGTGCGCGACCTCGACGTGATGATCGAGCTGCTGCGCGCCACCGGCGCGTCACGTCGATCAGCCCGCGCCCGATGTCGTGCGCGTCGACGCGAGCGGCGAGCTCACGCCCGAAGCGCCGTACGAGCTCGTCGCGCGCATGCGCGCGTCGTTCAACGTGCTCGGTCCGTTGCTCGCGCGCTGCGGACAGGCGCGGGTCGCGCTGCCCGGCGGCGACAACATCGGCAGCCGCAAGGTCGACATGCACCTGCGCGGCCTCGAAGCCATGGGCGCCGAGGTCGAGGTCGCGCACGGCTATGTGCGTCGCGCACGCCGAGCTGCTGCACGGCGCGCGCACGGTGCTCGAGTTCCCGAGCGTCGGCGCCACCGAGAACCTCATGTGCGCGGCGGTGCTCGCCAAGGGCACGACCGTCATCGAGAACGCGGCGCGCGAGCCCGAGGTCACCGCGCTCGCAACGTTCCTCAACCGCATGGGCGCGCACCTGCTCGGCGCGGGATCGTCGACGATCGAGATCGAAGGCGTCGAGGAGCTGCACGCGGTCGACAGCGAGATCATGGCCGACCGCGTCGAGGCCGGCACGCTGCTCATGGCGTGCGGCATCGCCGGCGGCGAGATCGAGCTCGTCGGCGTGCGCTCCGAGCACGTCGAGATGGTGTCGATGAAGCTCTGCGAGATGGGCATGCGGATCTCGCCGACGAGCGACGGCCTCTGGGCGCTCGCCGAACACGCGCCTGCGGGCGGTCGACGTCGCGACGTTGCCGCACCCCGGTTTCGCCACCGACTTCATGCCGCTGGCGGTCGCGCTGATGACCGTGGCCGAAGGCAGCGCGATCGTCACCGAGAACGTCTACGACGGCCGCTTCCAGTTCGTCGACGAGCTCGCCCGCATGGGCGCCGACGTGCGGACCGAGGGCCGGCACGCGATCGTCCGGGGCGTCGAGCGGCTCTCCGGGCGCGCCCGTGCAGGCCTCCGACGTGCGGGCCGGCGCGGCCCTCGTCCTGGCCGGCCTGGTCGCCGACGGCGAGACGATCGTGCACGACGGCGAGCACATCGAGCGGGGCTACTCCGACCTCGCCGGGCCGGCTCCGGTCGCTCGGCGCCGACGTCGAACGCCTCGACGACTGATTGGCTCGACGCGTTCTCCGGGTCGAGGGCCCTGGGGAATGAGCGCGATACTGGGACCGTTACTCCACGGTAGCCTGCTGTCGAGCTGACGATTTGGAGACCTGATGCCGCTTGACGTCGCCGAGATGGAACCAGGTGTTCTCGAGGCGATCGAGGCCATCCGCCCCGCGCTGCAGAGCGACGGCGGCGACATCGTCTTCAACGGCATCGACGAGGACTGCGTCGTGCACGTCTCGCTCGTCGGCGCCTGCGGGACCTGCCCGGTGTCGATGATGACCCTGAAGGCCGGCGTCGAGCGGATCATCATGGACCGCGTTCCCGGCATCACCGAGGTCGTTGCCGACGAGTAGCGTCGGCGCTCCATGGGAGACGCCGACGCGCCGCGCTCGTCGAACGCGCGCTCGCAAGGTGACCGGCGCTCGATCGCCAAGGTCATCTCGCTGGTCGAGCGGGGCGGCGACGGCGCGCGCATCGCGATCCAGATGCTGCACCCGCGCACCGGCAACGCGTGGTCGATCGGGATCACCGGCGCGCCGGGCGCGGGAAAGTCGACGCTGACCGACCAGCTCGTGGGGCGGCTGCGCGCCACCGGCGGCGAAGTCGGCGTGCTCGCGGTCGATCCGACGAGCCCGTTCAGCGGCGGCGCGATCCTCGGTGATCGCGTCCGCATGCAGAGTCACACGACCGACGCGGGGGTGTTCATCCGGTCGATGGCCACGCGCGGTCACCTCGGCGGGCTCGCGCTGGCGACGCCGCAGGCGGTGCGCGTGCTCGACGCGGTCGGCAAGGCGTGGATCGTCATCGAGACGGTCGGCGTGGGCCAGGTCGAGGTCGAGATCGCGGGTCACGCCGACACGACGGTGGTCGTCGTGAACCCGGGCTGGGGCGACGCGGTGCAGGCCGCGAAGGCCGGGCTCATGGAGATCGCCGACGTGTTCGTCGTGAACAAGGCCGACCGGCCGGGCGCGGCGGAGACCGAGAGCGATCTCGTCGGCATGCTCGAGCTGTCGAGCCGGCGCGCTCGTGGCGTCCGCCGATCGTGCGCACGGTCGCCACGACGGGCGAGGGGATCGACGAGCTGTTCGACGCGATCGCCGCGCACGGCGCATCTGGAGGCAGACCGGCGACGCCGGACGCGCGGCGCACGGCCCGGCTGCGCGACGAGCTGCGCGGCCTGGTCGGCGCGGAGATGTTGGAGCGGGCCGTCGGCGTTGTGCAGCGGTCCCGCTTCGAGACGATCGTCGACGAGGTCGCGGACCGCACCCGCGATCCGTACACCGCGGTCGGAGGAGTCTCGTTGAGACGGGTGAGCGTCGCACCCGCTGCGCGCGCTGCTCGACGCGGCCGCGGCCGGGCCGGTTCCCCCGGCCGACGGCGTGGTCGAGGTCGTGCCGTCGCCGGGCGGTCTCGCCGACGCGATCGTCGGGCTCACCGGTCACTTCATGGTCGCGGCCGACATCGACCCCGCCGAGGTCGCCGCGCACATACCGCCCGGCGACTGTCTCCGCACCGATGTCGGCGACCACGTTGCGGTGGCTCGCGCAGCGCCTCGACTCCGACCCCGACGACGTTCGACGCGCTGTTGTGCGGCGATCGGCACCGGTGTCGGCGTGCCGCCATGGCTGCACGAGGTCGACGGTCACGACCACCCGCGCGTCGAAGCAGGCCTCGCGCTACCGCGCCGACATGCGCGTGTTCGTCGCCGACGACGATGCCGCGGTGCTGTCGTCGGCCGGGGCGTGTGCGAGCGCTGGGAGTTCGGGTTCGAGGTATTGCCGGACGCGCGACGGTCGCGGACTCGGGTCGACGCGGTGGCGCAGCGCGGCGCTCGGTCTGGTGCCCGTGGGCGAGCCGTTGTGGGCGCAGGTCGCGCCGGGCAACGCGGCTTCGCTGCGGGCGCGTGGTCGGCGGCCGGGCTTCGTGCCGGTCGGCGCCGAGGTGCTTGTTCCCGCGATCCTGACGGACGTTAGCCGGTAATAGGGTCCGGGCGATGGCCGACGAACTCGTTCTCACCGAGCCGCACTCCGACGGCGTCGTCGTGGTGCGCCTGAACAAGCCGCCGATGAACCCGCTTGTCGCAGGCGCTGCTGCGGGAACGTCTGCGCGACGTCGCGCCGGCAGTCGGTGCCGATCCCGACGTCAAAGCCGTCGTCGTCGCGGGCGGCGAGAAGGCGTTCGCGGCCGGCGCCGACATCTCCGAGTTCGGCGACCAAGACGGCGGCCCGCGGTCGATCGCGGCGTGCGTTCCGCGAGGCGTTCGACGCGGTCGCCGCGATCCCGCGGCCCGGTGATCGCCGCGATCCGCGGCTACGCGCTCGGCGGCGGGCTGGAGCTCGCGTGCGCGTGCGATCTTCCGCGTCGCGGGCGAGACCGCGCGCCTCGGTCAGCCCGAGATCCTGCTCGGGATCATTCCCGGCGCGGGCGGCACGCAACGGCTGACCCGTCTCGTCGGTCCGGCGCGCGCCAAGGACATGATCTGGAGCGGCCGGCAGGTCCGCGCCGCGGAAGCGCTCGCGATCGGTCTCGTCGACCGTGTCGTGCCGCGCCGGCGACGAGGAAGACAATCGGCGCTGCACTGGGCGGCGCGAGCTCGGCAAGGGCGCGGTCGTTGCGATGGGTCTCGCCAAGCGCGCGATCGACGACGGACTCGACGGGTCGCTCGCGGCCGGCCTCGACCTCGAGCGGGAAGCGTTCGTCGAGGTCTTCGGCACCGACGACGCGCGCACCGGCGTGCAGTCGTTCCTCGCCGACGGCCCGGGCAAGGCGAAGTTCGCCGGGCGCTGAGGTCAGCGCGGCTTCAGCCGGGCTACGCGATCAGGCGAGCGCGCAGCGGTCGCGCTGACGGTCGCTTCGCGATCCTCGCCCCACGGCAGCGCGAACACGATCGGGACGTCGACACCCGTCGTCGGCGTACGCCTGCACCGCGTCGCGCACGTGTTGCTCGTCGCCCATGATCTGGATCGCGTCGACCCACGCGTCGCTGATCGCCGCGAGTGCGCCGTCGCGGTCGCGGTCGGCCCAGCGGTTCTGGAAGTGGCGAACCTCTTCGAGGAAACCGGCCCGTTCGAACTGCGTCGCGTACGCGGGCGCGACCGCGTAGTTCAGGAGATCCTTGCGGGCGAGATCGGCGTAGCGGTCGCGGTCGGTCACCGCGCAGTGCACGTACGCGTGGATCTCCGCGTACCCGCCCGCCCGAACGCGCTCGACGCACCACGGCACGAGCGATGGCGGGGAGGTAGTTCAACAGCACGACGTCGGCGAGCTCGCCGCCGAGGCGCAGCATCTGCTTGTTCAAGGCGGCCAGCGCGATCTTCGGGCGGCGGTCACCGAGCTTCAGCCCGAGCCGGAAGCTCTTGACCGCGTAGAAGTCGCCTTCGAACGTGACCGTCTCGCCGGTCAGGCACTCGCGTAGCAACGTGAGGAACTCGCGCACCTGCGCGATGGGCCGGTCGGTGTAACCCGCGCCGTGCCACTGTCCGGCAACCGCGGGCGACGAGATGCCGACGCCGAGGAACACGTCGCGGTCGCCCGCGAGTTGCTGCAACGTCGCCGCGGCCATCGCGTGCAGCGGTGGTGTGCGCAGTTGGAGCGCGAGCACGCCGGTTCCGATACCGATGTTGCGGTGCGACCTGGCTGATCGCGCCGAGCAGCGACATGCCTTCGGCTGCGTTCGCCTCCGCGACCCACACCGCCGAGTACCCGAGCTCGTCGGCTTCATGGGCGACGTCGATAGCGAGACGCCGGCGCCCAATGTCTGCAAGCCCGCCGACGCTCACCGCCCGATTCGTCATGCCGCCTCCACGATCGTCTTCAGCCGGCGCAGGTTACGACGCCAGATCGCGCGTAGCACCGGCTTGGCCGCGAACGCGCCGACCGCGCCGCCCATCCACCACGGAAAGGTGAGGCGCTCGGTCCAGGTGAACTGGGTGCGGTCGCCTCGGCGCCGCCGCAGCGTGAACCGTCCCCGGCCGGTCACCAGGCCGCGGTGCTCGATACCCATCGGTGTGTCCCGGATCCCATTCCATGATCGTCATGCGATCGGTGAGCCGGATCGGGCCGACCTTGGTGACGCAGTCGAATGTGGTTCCGACGCCGCGCGTCTGGCGCGCCGACGAATCGGATCGATTCCGCGTCGGCCATCCAGTCGACGTGGTGTTCGATCGGTTCGACGATGCGCCACGTGTCGGCCGGCGACGCGTCGATCGTGATGCCGCACGCGGATCTTCACCGTGCCGTCCGCAGCGCGTCGGCGGCCGCCGGCGGGTGCGACGATGTTGACCGGCAGAATCCGGTCCGAGCTCGAAGCCCGCGGTGATCGTGAGCCGCGGGCACGATGTCGATCCACCAGTGGAACGGCGATTCGGCGTGATCGCGGGCGCGGTCTCGATCATGACGTTGTACGCGACGTCGCCGAGCACCGCTGCGGACGCGCGCGATCGCGTCGCGGAGCGCGATGCCGACGGCGCGTGCCGCGTCGTCGTCGGTCTCGTCGAACCGCGCGCCGCCGTCGGCGAGGGCGCGAGCCGCATGCTGAACGGTGTCGGCCGACGCACGCGGGCACCACACGCACGACCCGACCGTCGACGACTCCGTGTTCCTGGTCGGCGGTGAACGCCGCGGCCGTGAAAGCGCTCGAGGCGGAGCTGGGCGCGGGCGGGACGAGATCGAGCGCGACGAGTTGCGCGTGCGGGTGCTCGATCGACGCGCCCGCCGGCTTGCCCTGGTTGATGAACGCCTGCGCGTACCGACACCCGCGCGCCGAGATGGAAGCGCGCCCGGTCGCGGAGCGCGAGCGACCACGTCGGCGGCCGCGTGCTCGGAGAGCGCGCCGAAGTCGGCGTCGTGCGCGGGCGAGAAGATGACGACTTCGTGCGCACCGGCTACTCCGTCGCCCACGATCGGGTATTTGTTCGGCACCACGCGCAGCGTCCAACCGCGGGTGTCGGGCGCGCCCGGGGCCGAGCCGCGCGACCTCGGGCGGAGTCTCGTGCTCGTTGCCGAGGCAGAACGGACAGGTGGCGACGCTCGCGGGCAGCGGCTCGCTCTGCACGCGGAACGTGTCGGGCCGGAGGGCCCGCGCCGGGGCGAGGATGACGCGATCGCCCGTCAGCTCGTCGACGAGGAGTTCCTGCATCGAAGGGTCAGGGTAGGCGTCCCGCGGCGCGTAGCCTGGACCTCATGGCCGTGCGTTTGGTGATCATCGGAGGTGGTCCCGCGGGGAACACCGCGGCGACGGTCGCGGCGTCGATCGGCGCCGAGGTCACGATGATCGAGCGCGACATCGTCGGCGGCGCCGCGCATCTCTGGGACTGCATCCCGAGCAAGGCGATGGTCGCCACCGGGAACGCGCTGGCCGAGCTCTCGCTCGCGCAGACGATGGGGCTCGAAGCGTCGGGCTGCCTCGATGTCGACGCGCTGCGCAATCGCATCTCGGGCATGGAGGAGAAGCTGCGATCGGGCGTGACGAGCCTGCTCGAGTCGCAGGGCGTCCGGCTGATCCGCGGCACCGGCCGACTCACCGGCGCGTACACCGTTGCCGCCGACACCGAAACCGGGACCGAAGAGCTCGAGGCCGACGCGATCCTGTTGTCGACCGGCTCCCGGCCGCGCGTGCCCGACTGGGCCGACGATCGACGGCGAACGCATCCTCACCACGCGCCAGGCCTACCCGCCGCCCGAGATTCCCGAGCATCTCGTCGTCATCGGTTCCGGGCGTCACCGGCGTCGAGTTCACGCACATGTTCAGCGCGCTCGGCGTCGCGGGTCACGCTCATCGTCTCGCGCCAACAGGTGCTGCCGTACAAGGACCCCGAGGTCGCGGCGGTGTTGGAAGACGAGTTCCTGCGCCGCGGCGTGAAGCTGTTGAAGGGCGCGCGCGCGATCTCGATCGGGCGCGACGAGCGACAAGGTCTTCATCGCCTGCGACGACGGTCGCGCGGTCGACGGTTCGCACGCGCTCGATGTGCATCGGCTCGGTCCCGAACAGCGAGGGTCTCGGGTGCGAGGCCGGCCGGGGTCGAGGTCGACGAGCAGGGATACATCCCCGGCAATCGCCATTGCCAGACGAATCTGCCGCACATCTATTCGGCCGGCGACGTGTCGGGCCGGCTGCCCGCTGTCGTCGGTCGCCGCGATGCAGGGCCGCAAGATCGCCGAGCACGTGATGGGTCTCACCGCCCGTGCGCACCGCCACCTCGACTACGACAAGGCCGCGCAGGCGATCTTCACCGATCCCGAGATCGCCGAGGTCGGGGTGGCCGAAGCCGAGGCCTTCGCGGCCGGGCGCAAGCTTCGGGTCACGAAGGTGCCCGTTCTCGGCCAACCCGAAGGCGTTGATCAACGGCGACACGCGTGGCTTCGTGAAGATCCTTTCCGATCCCGCCACGGGCGTGGTGCTCGGCGGTGCGATCGTCGGCCGCAACGCGGCCGAGCTGATCTCGGTCATCGCGGTTGCGGTGACGAACCACTTGAAGGTCGTCGACATCGTCGACTCGTTGCTCGTCCACCCGGCGCTCTCGGAGTCGCTCGCCGACGCGGCATCCTGACGTGCGGGCCCTCGTCACCGGAGTTGCCGGTTTCGTCGGGAGCACGCTCGCCGATGCGCTGCTCGCGCGGGGCGACACCGTTATCGGGATCGACTGCTTCACGCCGTACTACGCCCCCGCCGAGAAGCAGAAGAACCTCGGTCGGCGCGTGCGGGTCCGATCGGTTCGAGCTCGTTGATGCCGATCTGCGAGCGGTCGCGATCGAGCCGTTGCTCGACGGCGTCGATGTCGTGTTCCACCAAGCCGCGCAGGCCGGTGTACGGCTTTCGTGGTCCGAAGGGTTCGCCGACTATGTCGAGTCACAACGTGCTCGCCACGCAACGCATCCTCGAGGCGGTCGCCGCGGCGCAGCCCGGGGCGCGCGTTGTGTACGCGTCGTCGTCATCGGTCTACGGCAACCAACCGCGCTATCCGACGCGGGAGAGCGATCTGCCCAAGCCGTACAGCCCCTACGGCGTGACAAAGCTCGCGGCCGAACACCTCTGCGGTCTCTACGCCGAGAACCGCGGCGTCTCGACGGTGGCCTTGCGGTACTTCACGGTGTACGGCCCGCGGCAACGGCCCGACATGTCGATTCATCGCTTATGCGAGGCCGCGCTGCACGGTACCGACGTTCCCGCGTTACGGCGACGGGTCGCAGATCCGCGAGTTCACGTTCGTCGACGACATCGTGCGCGGCAACCTGCTCGCGGCCGGCGCCGACATCGCTCCGGGTTCGTACTGCAACCTCGCGGGCGGGGGAGAGGTCACGCTCTCGGCGCTGATCGACCTCGTGGGCGAGCTGGCGGGCGCACCGGTCAAGATCGACCAACAGGCCGCGCAGGCCGGCGACGCGTTTCGCAACGGCGGGTCGGTGGAACGGGCCCGAGAGCTGCTCGGCTGGGCGCCTGAGGTCTCGCTCGCCGACGGTGTACGGGCCCAGCTCGCCTGGCACCGCGCCCGCGTGCGCTCATCCGCCCGCGAGTAGTTCGCCCGCGAGCACGGTCGTGGCGCGGCCCGGTGAAGCAGGCGCGGTCGCCACTTTGCGCGGACGGTCACCTCGCCGCCGCGGGCCGACGCCTGGATACGCGTGGAGCTCGGTCTTGTCGAGCCGCGGCCCCCAGTACGCGACCAGCACGCAGTACATCGAACCGGTCACCGGATCTTCGTCGATCCCGATCTTCGGGCCGAAGCAGCGCGACACGATGTCGTAGCCCTGCGTCGCCGCGGCGCGGTCACGTACACGCCGCGCACGTCGGTCAGGGCGCGCGAGCTTCGGCGAAGTCGGGCGTGAGCTCGCGCACGGTCGCCGCGTCGTCGACGACACACATGTAGAACTGGCCGTCGGTCCGCAGGAATTCGCCGACGGGCAAACCCAGCGCGTCGAAGAGCTCGGGGATCGGCGGCGTCGGCGACCGGCACGGCAACGGGGAAGTCGAGGGTGATCCCGGCCGCGCCCGCGTGCTCGGCGTGCAACTCGCCGCTGCGGGTGTGGAACGCACGATCGTCGTCGCCGGCGCGACGCGTCCGGTCTCGAAGAGCACGTGCGCACTGGCGAGCGTGGCGTGGCCGCAGAGGTCGACCTCGACCTCGGGCGAGAACCAGCGCAGGTCGAACGCCCCGTCGTCACGCGGCGCGCGACGAAGGCCGTCTCCGAGTGCCGCATCTCGGCCGCGACGCGCTGCATCCAGTCGTCTCGTCGCCGTGCCCCAGCACGACCGCGGCCGGATTCCCCCGGAACGGCTCGGAGCGTGAACGCGTCGACGACGAAGATCGGAAGCTCATCCCCCGATGTTCGCAGGAGCAGCGCAACCCCCGCCCCGATTTACTCCCAACAGTTAGCAGCAGAACCGGTCCCACGCGCCGCGTTTTGCTCCTAACTGTTGGCGAGCAGAATGGGGTTATTCGATGACGGCGAGGACGTCGCCGGTGCCGACGGAGTCGCCGGCGCGCGACGCGGATCTCCTTGACGGTGCCCGACGGTCTCGGCGTTGATGTGGTTCTCCATCTTCATCGCCTCGAGCACGACCAGCGCCTCACCGATCTTCACCGTCGGCGCCGACCTCGACGAGCACCTTGACGATCGTGCCCTGCATCGGCGCGGTGACCGTGCCGCTTCCGCCCGCGCCGCCGCTGCCACCGGTGACCGCGGGCTTGGGTCGGCTGCGGGCTGCGCCCGCACCGCCCGCGCCGGCGGAACGCACGGCGCATCGGGGAGCCAGACCTTGACCGAGTAGCGCCGACCGTCGACCTCGACCGGAACGGTCTGCTCGACGAGCGCGGCCGCGGCCTCGCCGTCGGCGGGCGGGACCGACAACACGGTGCCGCGTCGCGGACGTGCGTGGCGAACTCCGACTGGTCGACTTCGTCCTCGACCCACTTCGTCGAGTGCGTGACCTCGCGGAACGCGGCGGTGGGCAGCAGCGTGAGGTGCGCGGGGATGGTGGTCTTGATGCCGGCTGATCTCGAACTCCGACAGCGCGCGGATCATGCGCTCGATGGCGCGGTCACGATCGGGGGCCCACACGATGAGCTTGCCGACGAGGTTGTCGTAGTACTGCGAGATCGTGTCGCCCTCGTCGTAGCCGCCGTCCCAGCGCACGCCCGGACCCGACGGCACGCGCAGCCGCGTGATGGTGCCCGGCGACGGCAGGAAGTTCTTGGTGGGGTCCTCGGCGTTGATGCGGCACTCGATCGAGTGGCCGCGTTGCTTGATCGAGTCGCTGGGTGAACGACAGCTTCTCGCCCGTCGGCCACGCGGAGCTGCTCGGCGACGAGGTCGAGACCGGTCACCTCTTCGGTGACGCAGTGCTCGACCTGCAGGCGCGTGTTCATCTCGAGGAAGAAGAACTCGCCGTCCTGGTACAGCATCTCGACGGTGCCGGCGTTGACGTAGCCGCACGCCAGGGCGACCTTCACCGCGGCTTCGCCCATCGCCTTGCGGGTGGCGTCGGGGATGTTCGGCGCGGGCGCTTCTTCGATCAGCTTCTGGTGCCGGCGCTGCGTCGAGCAGTCGCGGTCGCTCAGGTACACGCCGTTGCCGTGCGTGTCGCAGAAGATCTGCAGCTCGACGTGCCGGGGCCGAGTCAGGTAGCGCTCGAGGTAGCACTCCGGGCGCCCGAAGTACGCCTGCGCTTCGCGGGCCGCGGAATCGAACGCGCCCTGCGCGTCTTCGGCGCGTCTCGACGACCTTCATGCCGCGCCCGCCACCGCCGTACGCGGCCTTGATCGCGACCGGGTAACCGAACTCGTCGCCGAAGGCGACGATCTCGCTCGCGTCGGTGATCGGGATGGTCGTGCCGGGCACGCTCTCGACCTCGGCGCGCGCGGCGGCGAGCCGGGACGAGATCTTGTCGCCCATGATCTCGATGGCTTCGGGCGGCGGGCCGATCCACGCGACACCGAGATCGGTGACGGCGCGGGCGAAGTCCGCGTTCTCGGAGAAGAAGCCGTAGCCGGGGTGCACGCCGTCGGCGCCGCTCTTGCGGATCGCGTCGAGGATCGCCTCGGTGTTCAGATAGCTCTCGGCCGCGGTCTGCCCGCCGAGCGCGTAGGCCTCGTCGGCGTAGCGGACATGGGCGGCATCGCGGTCGAGCTCGGAGTACACGGCGACACTTGGGATGCCGAGCTCGCGGCACGTCCGCATGACGCGAATCGCGATCTCGCCTCGGTTGGCGATCAGGATCTTCGTGAGCACGGCTGCGTATCCTAAGGGTGAGCGCCCGGACGCAGCGAAGTGTCAGCCGCGCGGTGGTGTCGAGCGAGGAGCCATGGAAACGTCACATGAGTTCCGACGCCTGGACCGATCCGCGGCTTGCGGCCACGCGCTTTCGCCGACGTGCGTTGGTTCGAGATCGTCGATTCCACCAACCGTTACCTGCTGCAATGCGCGGCCGAGGGTGCGCGCGGCCGGTGTGGTCGCGGTCGCCGACGAACAGACCGCGGGCCGGGGCCGGCTCGGTCGCACGTGGGTCGCGCCGGCGCGGTTCGGCGCTCCTCGTCTCGGCGTTGTTCCGGCCCGGACTTACCGTGCGGACCGGACGCATCTGGTGACCCTCGCGGCCGGGCTCGCCGCGATCGATGGCGCTCGAGAACCTGGCCGACGTACGCCGCCGGGCTCAAGTGGCCCAACGATGTCGTGCGTCGACGATCGCAAGCTCGCCGGGATCCTGGCCGAGGCCGACGGCGCGGGGGCGGTCGTCGTGGGTATGGGTTGCAACGTGCGACCCGACGCCCTGCCGCCGGAGCTGGCCGACATCGCGACCGCGGTCGAGGTCGACCGCGAAGAGCTGCTGGTCGAGTGGCTCGTCGCCTACGACGCGCGGCTGGCTGCGCTCGACACCGTCGTCGCCGAAGCGATCGCCCGCTCGGCGACGCTCGGACGCCGCGTGCGCGTCGAGCTCCCGCACGAGACCATCACGGCACCGCGACCACACTCACCGACGAGGGCTTCCTCGTGGTCGACGGCCGCGTCGTGAGCGCGGGCGATGTCGTGCACCTGCGCCCCGACGACGCGTCGAGCTGACGACACTCAACCGAACGAAATCCGGTTCGCAGCGTCGACAGCCGAACGATGCCACGCGCACGAGTCCCTTTGAACTGCGCGACGCAGATCGGCAGTTATGACGCGGGTGAGAATCCCTACCGACGTGCCGCCTGGGCCAGACTTGCGGTCACCGACATGAGACTGCCCGGCGTCACCGTGGCATCGTGGGAGCGAGCGACGCATTCCAAAGTCTCGTCATGGAACGTGAACACGTAGTGCCGCTTGTCGCGCCAGCGTGCCTCGTCGAACCGGTCGTGCACCCGATTCACGTCCATCAGCTCGCGAAGCCAGGCTGAGTTCTCGACAAGGTGCGGCGCGTAGTAGGTGAGGCCGTGACCCCATAGCGGATGCCCGCTCAGCACTTCGTCGTTCGGCGATCCCATCTTCACCGCGGTTACGCCGCCGAACTCGACAACACCGATCACGTCTTCGTCGTGCGTGCTGCGGCTGCGAGGATTGGTGCCATCGAAGTCGAAATCGGGGGGAAGGTAGAACGCGACAAAGGTCTTCGAGCCGGAGATGAGCACCGGCAAGGGCACGCCAGTGTCCCACCTGATGCCGAGATCGAACGGGACGGCATACGGCAGTCCGTCGCGGGCCGCAACATCGCGTTCCGCCTGCAGCAAGCGATCGCGCGCAGCACGGACCTCGTTTGATCCCCAGCCATGAACCTTCGCGGCCTCATCCCGGTCCCGCTGCGCTTCCGATACCGGGTCCGGCGTCACGTCGGCCACGTCACATCATCGGCAGCCAGGAGGTGTCGCATAATGCCCGATCGCGCACTGCTCGGCGACCACCGATCGGCAGTTATGAGCGGTACACGGCGCGCTCAACTGCGACCATCAACCGCTCGATCATGGCCGCCTCGTCGTCCGGAAGTAGACGGCTCGCGCGGACCGACGCGAGCGCGTCGAGCACGTCCGCCCACCCATCGGTCAAGCCGTTGTTGCCCACCCAGGCCGGAAGAAACGTCGCAAGGAGTTTCAACTCTCTTCGATCGCACCACGCGTCGACGAGCCTCGACACCTCACTGAGCACGTCAATCTCGCGATCGGGCACCCCACCACAATGCTCGATCGCGCTCCCCTACGGCGAGTGCCGATCGGCAGTTCTGGCGCGCCGGAGCCAGCGTCTACGGATCGACCGGACGACCCTTAAGTTGAACGGAATCCAAGAGTGCCTCCGCAGTCCCGGGAACACCTGTCCCTCGTATCTGCGGTCCGATGACCTGAACGACAACGGCTAGGTGCGACTCGTACAGGACGTATCTCAGCCCGAGCGGCTGGTTCTCAACTGCTCGATACTTGCGGCCGCCCGGCGTCACTCGGACCGGCGCCGAATCGCGTACAGGTGGCTCCATACGAACGAAGCCGAGGTTGTAGATGTAGTGCTTCCTGGGATCGGCGAAGTCGAACTGCGCGACCTCACGGCCGTTGGCCGCTTGCACGACCCAACCACGCTCGTACCTAAGCCTCGCAGGTGTCGGACTGATGGTCGGCAACACTCGGGGATCGAGGCCGAGCTGCGATGCCGCCATCGTTACGCATGCTTCCGGCGTAGTGCCTGGACAGCTCTTCAGCAGTTGCTTCGACGACGGCGGCGTCCCGGACGATTCGCCGAGGTGTCGGGCGGCGAGCACGCCTCCGAGTGCCACGAGCACAACCATGAGCAATGCCAATGGCACCGCCACTGTCCGAGTCATGAGTCATCAATCGGCTGGTGCGACGCGTTACTGCACAAAGCAAGGTGAGACCGCGCCAGATTGCCCGATCGCGCGCCGCCTCGGCGAGACCGATCGGCAGTTAGGTGCGGCCGCCCAGGAGTTCGTGCCGCAGTTGAAATCCGAACACGGCCACGAATGCGAGTCCGATCGCGACCGCCTCCCAACGCCTTGTGATCAACGCAGCGAGGGACAAGACGATGAAGAACGCCAGTCCGACGAGCCGGACAGCGCGGCCCGGATCGGGCAGCCCTCGTAGGGCCGCCGCACGTGCTTGGCGATGTTCTGCTTCGTCTCGCTCCCCGCGCCCGCCGCGGGTCATGACCTGGGCCAACACGATCACCACGCCGAAGAACACGAACACGCCGATACCCGTGCCTACGCCTGCCACGACGACCGACGTGCCCGTGACGATCGCGACGAGTGCCCACAATCCAAGAAAGATCGTGACTCCGATGGCCTGATAGAGGCGTGTCTTCCACGGCGACATGAGCAGCTCCGACGGGTGCACCATCCGGTCTGGTCGATGCATCGACACCGTTGAGATTGAACTAGACCCCGAACCGTTCCAGCCGACCAGATTGCTCGCTCTGGGACGGTTCTGGCGAGCGGAGCGTTGGGCGCGGGAGTGCTGAGCTCAGGGATCGAGGTTGGTCGCGACGAGGTCGGTGAATGCCGCCGCGAGTCGTTTGCTCACCGCGCCGCCGATCTCCGGCAGCGCGACGCCGTCGACGTGGGCGATGGGCTGAACTTCACGCGTGGTCGACGACAGGAACGCTTCGTCGGCTTGCGCGAGCGCGGCGAGAGGCGCGTCGGCCTCTTGGTTCGGGATCCCGGCCTCACTCGCAAGTTCGAGGATTAAGGCCCGCGTCACGCCGAGGAGGCAGCCGGCCGTCGCCGGGGGAGTGGTGAGGGCGCCGTCGCGCACCAGGAACACGTTCGAGCCCGTCGCCTCGCAGAGATTGCCCTTGGTGTTCGCGAACACCGTTTCCCCTGCGCCCTTCTCGTGCGCGTACGCCAGCGCTCGGACGTTCGCCGCGTAGGAGATCGTCTTGAGCCCGACCAGCGCGCCGTTCTCGTTGCGCGTCCACGGCGCGATCACCACGTCGACGCTCGGCGCGGCGGGCTCGATCGGGAACGCGACGATGAACGCGGTCGGCGGACCGTTGCCCCGGCCCGAGCCGGGCGGGGCCACGCCACCGGTGACCGTGATGCGCAGACGGGCATCGGTGAGATCGTCGAGCGCGAGTACCTCGCTCGCCGCGTTGCGCAACACGTCTTCACTCGGCACCTCGAGCCCGAGGCCGGCCGCCGACACGCGCAGCCGCGCGAGATGCCGCGTCCACGCGAACGGCACGCCGCGGTAGACGCGCAGCGTCTCGAACACGCCGTCGCCGACGACGAGCCCGTGGTCGAGCACGTTCACCCGCGCGTCGGCGAGCGGCACCACGCGGCCGTCGATCCATGCAGTCACTTGGCAATCCTCGCGGTCATCGAACCTCGACCGGATGCTCGGCGTACGCGCCCGCGGCGCGCAGCAGGCCGCGCCGCCTTCAGCTCGGTTTCCGCCCACTCCGCGGGTGCGCACGAATCGGCGACGATCCCGCCGCCCACACCGAAGTGGGTGCGGCCGCCGGTGATGGTGAACGTGCGGATGGCGACGGCGAGCTCGGCCCGGTCGCGCGTCGCGTCGATCCAACCCAACGCGCCGCAGTAGACGCCCCGCCGCACGGGCTCGAGGTCTTCGATCGCCTGCAACACGCGCGGCTTCGGCGCGCCGGTCACCGACGCGGGCGGGAATGTGGCGCGCACGAGATCGTCGAGGCCCACATCCGCGCGCAGTCGTCCGCGCACCGAGCTGACGAGATGCGCCAGTCCTGGTCGGCGTTCGATCTCGAACAGGGCCGGAACACTGATCGATCCGAACTCGCACACGCGCCCGAGATCGTTGCGCGCGAGGTCGACGATCATCACGTTCTCGGCGCGGTCCTTCTCGCTGACGCGTCAGCGTGGCTGCATCGGCGGCTGTGCCCTTGATCGGCCGCGTCTCTACCTCACGACCGTCGACGCGGAGGAACAGCTCGGGCGACGCCGACACGAACCGCAACGCCGGGCAACGCCTCGCCGAACGCGCACACCGCCGCGTGCGCGGCGGGGTTCTCGCGCGTCAGCGCGGAGAACAGCGCGATCGGCTCGGGCGCGACATCGAACGTGAGACGGCGCGTGAGATTGACCTGGTAGCACTCGCCCGCGGCGAGCAGTTCGTGAACACGCGCAACCCGCGCCGCGTGCTCGTCGGCGGTAAGGCTCGAGGTACCCCGGCCGAGCTCGACCGAATCCGCCACCGCCCGGCACCCCGACCATTCGTCGTGCGGAAGCTCGTCGACCGTACGCACCTCGTCGAAGCGCACGAATGCGAGGTCGGGGAGGCCGAGGTCGTCTTCGGTGCGGGTGTCGATGTGTTCGATCGCGCGACCTGCGTCGTACGCGACGAACCCGACCCAGAACCCACCGCGCGCGATCTCCTCCAGCGCGTCGAATGTCGCCTCGCCCCGCGCGGTTATGACGCGCGCGGGCCGTTCACCGATGATCCAGTGATCGCCGTCACGTACGACGGCATAGCCCCGGCGCGCATCCACCTGCCGAACGGTAGTGCTGCGAGTACGGTCGTGGCCGTGGAGTTCGAGCCCGCCCCCGAACAAGAGCAGTTCCGTGCGGTGGTGCGGGACTTCGCCGAGGCCGAGATCGCGCCCCACGCCGCCGACTGGGACCGCGATCACACGTTTCCCGTCGACACCGTGCGCGCCATGGGCGAGCTGGGCCTGTTCGGGCTCCCGTTTCCCGAGGAGTACGGCGGCTCCGGCGCCGACTATCTGACGTACTGCATCGCGATCGAGGAGATCGCGCGCGTCGACGCGTCGATGGCGATCACGCTCGAGGCGGGCGTCAGCCTCGGCGCGGCGCCGTTCTTCTACACCGGTACCGAAGCCCAGAAGCAGGAGTATCTCGTTCCCATGATCGCGGGCGAGGTGCTCGGCGGCTTCGGCCTCACCGAAGCCGAGGCCGGATCCGACGCGGGCGCGACCAAGACGAAGGCCACGCTCGACGATGCCGCCGGTGAATGGGTCATCGACGGCCAGAAGACCTTCATCACCAACTCCGGTACCGCGATGACGAAGTGCGTCACGATCACCGCTCGCACGGCGCCGAACGAGATCTCGAACATCGTCGTCGACGCGGGAACTCCGGGCTTCGTCGTGCAGCCGCCCTACCGGAAGATGGGTTGGCACGCCTCCGATACGCACGAGCTCGTGTTCGACGGTTGCCGGGTTCCCGAAGATCATCTCCTCGGTGTGCGGGGCGAAGGCTTCAAGACCTTCTTGCGCATCCTCGACGACGGCCGCATCGCGATCGCCGCGCTCGGCACTCGGTATGGCGCGCGGTTGCCTCGAGGCGTCGGTTGCGTACGCGAACGAGCGCAAGGCGTTCGGCGGTCCGATCGGCCGGTACCAGTCGATCGCGTTCAAGTGCGCCGACATGGCGGTGGCGGTCGAGAACGCGCGCAACCTCGTGTACAAGGCGGCGTGGTTGCGCGAACAGGGCCGTCCGATCCGCCAAGCCGCGGCGATGGCGAAGCTGTACGCCACCGAGATCGCGGTCGACGCCACGCGCGACGCGGTGCAGATCCACGGCGGCTACGGCTACATCGACGAGACGCCTGTCAGTCGCTTCTACCGCGACGCCAAGATCCTCGAGATCGGTGAGGGAACGAGCGAGATCCAGCGCCTCGTGCTCGCCCGGGGCTTGGGTTTACCTGTGGAGTGAATCGGGTCGTCCGCCGCGACCGTGAAGGTCGCGTGAAAGCGGTCGGGGCGTCCGTAAATCGGCACTTCGCGTCGGTACACTCCTGCGTCGCGTGCCCTCGCCCTCGTCTGTATTTTCCTTTCTCCGTCGCTTCGCGATCGCGCTCGTCGCGGTCGGCGTCATCGCGGCGCGTCGCGTTCGTGTCCGCCAACGCGTACGGCAAGCGGGAGTTCGCGCGAGAGCACGACGGTGCACATCGACGACAAGTTCCTGAAGTCGGTCCAGCCGGGACAGCCCGCGAACTATCTGCTGATCGGCTCCGACGTCCGGCCGCCCGAACGAGACGCCGGCCGAGGCGCAGGCCTACGGGACCGATCAACAGGTCGGCAGACCGGCCGCTCCGACGTGATGATGGTCCTGCACGTCGATCCGAACGTCGCACACCGGCATGCTCGTGTCGTTCCCGCGCGACCTCATCGTGCAACATCCCCGGCCACGGCCGCAACCTGTTGAACGCGGCGTACTCGTTCGGCGGCCCGACACTTGATCGATCCAGACGCTCGAGCAGGACTTCCCGCCGCTGCAGATCAACCACTACCTCGAGGTCGACTTCCGCGGTTTCAAGGAGCATCGTCGACGACGATCGGCCACATCAACATCTAGTTCCCCACGCCGGTGCACGATCCGTACACCGGGCCTCGAGTGAGCAGGCCGGCTGTGTCAGCCTCAACGGCGACCAGGCGCTCGCGTACGCGCGGTCACGGCACTACTACATCCCCGACGATCTGCAGAACCCCGCGCCGTGGCAATGCGACACGGTACAGCGAGCACTCGACCGGCGGCTGGATCGAGGACCCGCTCTCCGACCTCGACCGCATCCCGCGCCAGCAGTACTTCCTGCGCACGATGAGCCAGGCCGCATCGAACAAGACCGGCAGCAACCCCACCAAGATCATCTCGTTGCTCGGCAGCGTGTTCACACCACCTCGCGCACGACCAGAACGTTGACCTACACCGAGCTTGAAGCGAACTGGCGCTCACGTTCCGCGGCCTCAACCCGGCCAAGGTCAAGATGTCGACGTTGCCGGTCGTGGCTTCCACGTATCGCCAGTTCCCGGGCCAGGTCGATCGCGAAGTTCCCCGACGCGATCGGTGTGATCAACCAGCTCGCAGAACTTCACCCCGCCGAAGAAGCCCGACGTCAAGCCGCTGCGCGCCGACAACGTGAAGGTCGCGTCGTCAACGGCTCGGGCGTGAAGAATGCGGGCGGCGACGCGCTCGAACGCCTTCACGGCCGCCGGATTCAAGTCGGCCGGGCCCGCCGCCGACGCCGATCGCAGCGACTACAAGACCGCAGATCCTGTACGCGCCGGGCAAGTTCAACCAGGGCTACACGGTGGCGCTCGCCGCCGGCACCTTGAACCTGCACGAAGCCGCGTCGGCGAAGCAGACGCTCGGCGGCGACGCCTGCTGATCGTCGGCACCGACTACTCGACGCTCAAGCACCGCTTCGACCTGATCCCGCCGCCGCTGGTCGCGCCTCCGTCGACCGCGTCGACGACGTCCACGACGGTCGGTCGCGCCGACATCGACCACGACGACCACCGTTCCGCAGCACCACGGTCGACACCCGCTTCGTGCCCGTCGATCCCAAGACGGGCGGCCCGTTGGTCGGGTGTCCCGAACGGTCACCGTGAAGACGCTCTCGCCGCGGATGTTCCTGCACCGCCTGATCACCGCGTTCGTCATCGTGGTCGTGTTGATCGACCGTTGCCATCGCGGGCGCGTACGCCGAGGCCGCGAACAAGGTCTCGAAGATCTCGAAGGCCAAGCATCGACACGTCGGTCCTGCAGTCGCGGCGGCAACTACCTGCTCATCGGCTCCGACTCGCGCGCGTTCGTCGACAACCCGCAGGAAGCGCAGCACTTCGGCAGCCCGCAGCAACAGACCGGTCAGCGGTCCGACACGATCATGGTCGCCCACATCGACGACAAGACCGGGCACCGCGCTGCTCGTGTCGTTCCCGCGCGACCTCTGGGTCGTCGATACCGGGCATCGGCAACGCCAAGATCAACGCCGCGTTCAACGCCGGTCCGCAGCGCGTGATCGAGACGATCGAGAACGACTTCGACATCCCGATCAGCCACTACCTGCAGGTCGACTTCGCCGGCTTCCGCAAGATGGTGAACGCGATCGGGACGATCCCGATCTACTTCCCGGCCCCGGCGCGCGACGAGAAGAGCGGGCTCGCCGTCAACAAGGCCGGGTGTCAGCAGCTCGAACGGCGATCAGGCGCTCGCGTACGTGCGGTCGCGCTACTACGAGTCGTTCGTGAACGGGAAGTGGCGTCGCGGACCCGACCTCCGACCTCGGCCGCATCAAGCGCCAGCAGTACTTCCTGCGCACGCTCGCCTCAGGAGACGCTGCACGCCGCGACGGCCAAGCCGTGGAAGGCGAGCAGCCTGCTCGACTCGATGCTCTCGGACCTCCAGCGCGACCCGCAGCTCGGCCTGTCGTCGCTGCGGGCGCTCGCGTACGCGTTCCACCAGCCCGGGGGAGTCGAGACGCAGACGTTGCCGGTGAACCGGCAGTTCTTCGAACGGGCCAGGACGCGCTCGTCGCTCGACAGCGCCAAGGCCGCGCCCGATCCTCGCCCGGCTGCGCGGGATCGGCAATCCGTCGAGCCGACCGGTCCGGTCGGCGTCGACCCGGGCACCGATCCACGTCGCGGTCGAGAACGGCAGCGGCCGCAACCGGCCTCGGTGCGCAGGCGAGCGACGCGTTCAGCGGGCTCGGGTTCTCCGTCGTCGGAACGCCGCGACCAACGCCGACCGCAGCGACTACACGGTGACCGAGGTCCGCTACGGCTCGGGCGCGGCCGACCAAGGCCCAGTTCCTGCTCTCCGAGCTCGGCGGCGCGGGCAAGGTCGTCGCGCTGAACGGGAGTGCGCCGGCCGGCGCCGACGTCGTGCTGGTCCTCGGCCGCGACTACAAGGGCCTCACTCAGCCGACGGCGAACAGCCGGCGACCAACGACCACGGCCGCCCCGCCGGGCAGCCGACCGCTTCGGGTCCGGTCGCATCGACGCGCCATCGTACCGCCGCGCCGGTGGGCTGCTGAACTGCGGGGCGCGGGCAGCGCGGCCTCCTAGACTGACTCGCCATGTCGAGTCGGCGGGCCCGGCCCCTGCCTGAAGGTCGCGGCATGAGGGTCGCGGTCATCGGTGCGGGCTACGTCGGCCTCACGACGGCGGCCTGCTTCGCGCATCTCGGCCACGACGTGCGTTGCGCCGATCATCGATGCCGAGCGGGTGGCGCGCCTGAAAAAGGGTGAGGTCCCGATCCTCGAGCTCGGTCTGCCCGAGCTCATCAAGGAAGGTCTGGCCGTCGCGGCCGGCTCGAGTTCGTGCGTGGGCGCGGCCACCGCGGCCCAGAACGCCGAGATCGTGTTCCTCTGCGTGCAGACGCCCCAGGGTGCCGACGGGTCCGCCGACCTCACGTTCGTCGAGAACGTGGCCCGCGAGATCGCACCGGTGCTGGCGCCGAACACCGTCGTCGTCAACAAGTCGACGGTTCCGGTCGGCTCCACGCTGCTTCGTGCAGCGGGTGCTCTCCGAAGCCGGGGCGCGGGCCGAAGGCGTGACCGTCGCGTCGAACCCGGAGTTCCTGCGCGAGGGCCAGGCGGTCCGCGACTTCCTCAACCCCGACCGCATCGTGATCGGGTGCGAGCGACCGCGAGTCGGCCGTGCGCGTGAGCGAGCTCTACAAACGGATCCACGCGCCGGTACTCGTCACCGACCCTGCGTCGGCAGAGATGATCAAGTACGCGTCGAACGCGTTCCTCGCAACCAAGGTGTCGTTCATCAACGCGATCGCGAACCTCTGCGAAGCGGTCGACGCCGACGCGCGCGAGGTCGCGATCGGCATGGGCTACGACACCCGCATCGGGTTCCAGTTCCTGCAGCCCGGCCCGGGTTACGGCGGCTCGTGCTTTCCCGAAGGACGTCGCCGCGCTGCTGCACATCTCGAACGCGGCCGGCTACGACTTCGACCTGCTCGCCGGAGTCGTCAGGTCAACGAAGCGCAGCACGAGCGCATGATCGACAAGGTCCGCACCGCGGTCGGCGGGAGATCTCACCGGCGTGACCGTTGCGCTGTGGGGCCTCACGTTCAAGGCCGACACCGACGACCTGCGCGACTCGCCTGCGATCTTCGTCGCGCGGCGCCTACTCGAAGAGGGCGCAACGGTGCGCGGCGTACGACCGTGGCGCCGGCGACCGGCCCCGGGAGCTCGTCCCCGGGATCGAGCTGTGCACCGACGCGTACGAGGCCGCGAGCGGCGCCGAAGCGGTCGTGCTGCTGACCGAATGGGACGAATTCCGGTGGCTCGACTTCGACCGGGTTCATGAAGCCATGAGCGGACACACGATCGTCGACGCCCGTAACCTCCTCGATCCGGCCGCCATGCGGCGCCGAGGTTTCGCGTACCAAGGCGTCGGGCGGCGGTAGATGGCGCGCATAGTTGTCACGGGCGGATCCGGCTTCGTCGGGTCCCACATCTGCGACGCGCTCATCGCGCGCGGCGACGAGGTCGTCGCGGTCGACAATCTGGTCGACGGGTCGGCTGCAGAACCTCGCGCACCTGGCCGAGCACCCGGCGTTCAGCTTCGTGCGCGCCGACGTGTAGCAAAGAGCTTCCGGTCGAGGGACGCGTCGACGGCGTCATGCACTTCGCGAGCGCCGCGAGCCCGCCCGAATACCTCGCCATCCCGCTCGAGACGCTCGACGTCGAGCTCGCTCGGCACGCGCCGGGCGCTCGACCTCGCGCTCGAGCACAACGCCCGCTTCCTCCTCGCGTCGACGAGTGAGATCTACGGCGACCCCGACGTGCACCCGCAGGTCGAGTCGTACAACGGCAACGTCGACCCCAACGCGCCGCGTGCGGTCTACGACGAGGCGAAGCGCTTCGCGGAGACGCTCGTTTCCACGTACCGGCGCCTCTACGACCTCCCGACCGGCGATCGTGCGCATCTTCAACACGTACGGGCCGCGCCTGCGCCCCGCCGACGGTCGCGTCGTCTCGAACTTTCTCGTGCAGGCGATCGACAACAAGCCGTTGACGATGTACGGCACCGGAACCCAGACGCGGTCGTTCTGTTACGTGGAAGACGAGGTGCGCGGGATCATCGCGCTGTTCGACTCCGACGTCGGCGACCCGGTGAACATCGGCAATCCCGAACGAGATCACGATGCTCGAACTGGTCGACGTCGATTCGCGAGGTCACCGGTTCGAGCTCCGAGGTCGTGTTCGAGTCGTTGCCCATCGGCGACCCCACCCGTCGCCGGCCCGACATCACGCGGGCGCGTACACTGCTCGGCTGGGAGCCGAAGATCGCACTGTCCGACGGTCTCGCACGCACGCGCGACTGGTACCTGGAGGAGCGAGGCCATGGCCGCGCGTAAGTATCCGGCGCGTGACGACGCATCGCTGCCGAAGCTGCGCAAGCTTTCGGTCGTCGTGCCCGTGTACAACGAGCGCAACACGCTCGTCGAGGTCATCCGGCGGATGCGCGCGGTCGAGCTCCCCGACGGCATCGAGCGCGAGATCATCGTCGTCGACGACGGCAGCAGCGACGGCACCCGCGACGTGCTGCAAGCAGCTCGGCGACAGCACCGTGCGCGTCGTGCTGCACGACGTCAACCAAGGCAAGGGTGCGGCGGTGCGTACCGGATTCGCGCACGCCACCGGCGAGTACGTGCTGGTGCAGGACGCCGACCTCGAATACGACCCCGAAGACTGGCCCAAGCTGCTGCAGCCGGTGCTCCGGGGCAAGGCCCGCGTGGTCTACGGCTCGCGGTTCACCGGTGAGCGGCGCAACATGCTGCTGCTCCACTGGATCGGGAACCGGTTCCTCTCGATGACCACGAACGTGCTCTTCAACACGACGCTCTCCGACATGGAGACGTGTTACAAGTTGCTCGAGCGGGGCCTCATCGAGCAGATGAATCTCCAGTCGAACAGGTTCGACATCGAGGCCGAGATCAGCGCCAAGGTGCTGAAGCGCGGCGTGCGCATCTACGAGGTCCCGATCTCGTACTCGGGCCGCGAGTTCGACGAAGGCAAGAAGATCACGTGGCGCGACGGTTTCTCCGCGTTGTACACGCTCGTCAAGTACCGCTTCCGGGACTAACGCGCGCGTGAATCGCGCCTGGGCTGCCGTCGTCGTCAACTATCGAGCGGGCGCGCTTCTGACGGAGTGCGTGCAGACCGTGCTCGCCGACACGAGCGCGGGCGAGGTCGAGCTCGTGGTTGTCGACAACGGCTCCGACGACGGCTCGGTCGAGCTTGCTCCGCAACGCAGTGCCGAACGTGCACGTGATCACGTCACCCGGCAACGTCGGCTACGCGCGCGCCGCGAACCTCGGCATCGCCGCGACCCGCGCGCCGATCGTGGCGGTCCTGAATCCCGACCTCACGATGGAAGCCGGGCACGGCGAAGGCGCTGCTGGCGCGCTTCGACGCCGAACCGGCCCTCGGCGCGTGCGGGCCGCGCATCCGCAACCTCGACGGTTCCGACTACCCGTCGGCGCGGCGATCGCCGATCGGTACAGCTCGCGGTCATGCACGGCCTTTTCGGGTTGTGGTGGCCGACGAACCCGTTCACGACCCGCTACCGCCAGCTCAACGCCGACCCCGAGCGTGCCGCGCTCGGTCGACTGGGTCTCCGGCGCGGCGATGTGGCTCCGGCGCACTGCGCTCGACGTGGTCGGCGGGTGGGACGAGCGGTACTTCATGTACATGGAGGATCTCGACCTGTGCTGGCGGCTTCGGCACGCTGGTTTCGACGTTGCGTACGAGCCCGGCGGCGCGGTCACCCACGTACAGGGTGCGAGCACTTCGCGCACTCCGTACCGAATGCTCGCCCAGCACCACCGGTCGGCCTGGAAGTTCGCGCGGCGTCGGCTCACGGGCGCGAGCGCAGTGTTGCTGCCGTTCGCGGCCGTATATCTCGCCGGGCGGGGCGTCTTGGCGATGGCCGAGCACGCCTGGCATGCCTCCAGGCTCAGCTCGACCTCCGGCTAGCCTGCTCGTCGTGACCAACGCCTCTCGAGCCAAGCGCAAGCGCGCGGCCGTACGTTCCGCGAAGCGCTCCCGGCAGAACAGCTGGTGGTACGGCTTGACCGCGATCGTCGTCATCGCGGGCATCGCGCTCGATCGTCTTTACCCAGATGACGAAGCCCGCCGCCGTCGGACCGTTCCTCTCCGACCCGAGCAACCCCACCAAGAAGGACACCCACTGGCACGCGGCGCTCGGCGTGTACGACTGCGACCACTGGATGGGCGACAGCACGGGCACCGGCGTGTGGAACTGGCCGAACGCGACCCCCGCCGGGAGCCCGGCGCGCGCGTCGAACACCAACGTCTACGCGGGTCTGCACAGCCACGACGACGGCGTGATCCACATGGAGCCGGCGGTCTCCGAGGAAGCGGGCAAGAACGCCACGGTCGGCCTCTACTTCGAGTTCGGCGGCTGGAAGCTCAGCGAGACCGGCTTCACGTTCCTCGGCACCACCGTCAAGAACGGTGACAAGTGCGGGACGCAGCCCGGAACGCTGCAGTGGATGACGGCGAGCTGGGACGGCAACACCGCCAAGGACGCCAAGCAGAAGTACACGGTCCAGACCGGCAACCCGGCCAAGTGGAAGCTGCATCAGTACGACATCGTGGTGATCGCGTTCCTGCCGTCGGGCAAGTCGATCACGAGTCATCGGGAACCCGCCGTCGTTGCCGAACCTGGCGACTGCGCTCGGGGTCGAGAACGGTCAGCAACCCGCCACCGCCACGACGGTGCCGGCCGCGACGCCGACTACGACCGCACCGAAGACCGGCGCCACCACGAGCGTCCCCACCGGCTCGACGGTGACGCCGACGACGTCCAAACCGTGAAAGCCGTCGTCCTCGTCGGGGGCGAGGGAACACGGCTCCGCCCACTGACGTTCACGACACCGAAGCCGCTGCTCCCGATCGCGAACCAACCGCACCTCGAACGCCAGATCGCCTGGCTCGCCGCGCACGGCGTCGACGAGGTCGTGTTGTCGATGGGCTACCTGCCCGACGCGTTCCACGCGCATTTCCGGCCCGACGGATGCGGGCACGACACGTTCGGCGACGTCGTGCTCCGCTACGCGGTCGAAGACGAACCGCTCGGTACTGCGGGTGCGATCCGGTTCGCGGCCGAGGGGATCGACGAGCGGGTCATCATCTGCAACGGCGACATCCTCACCGGCCTCGACCTCGACGCGATGGTCCGTTTCCACGACGAACACGGTGCGGAGGCCACCATCTCGCTGACGCAGGTCGAAGACCCGAGTGCGTTCGGGGTCGTGCCGACCCAGGCCGACGGCGAGCGTGATCGCGTTCGTCGAGAAGCCCGCGCCGGGCAAGGCGCCGAGCAACTGGATCAACGCCGGCACCTACGTGCTCGAGCCCGACGTTCCTGGCCCGCATCCCACCGCGCCTCAACGTGTCGGTCGAGCGGGAGACCTTTCCCCGGATGCTCGCCGAACCCGGTCTGTTGTTCGGCTACCAGAGCGACGCGCTACTGGCTCGACATCGGTACGCCCGAGAAATACCTCCAGGCGCACGTCGATGCGCTGGCCGGCCTGCTCACCACTCCGCCCGCGCCGGCGCGCGCGAGGTTTCGCCCGGCGTCTGGATGCAGGGCGACGCAACCATCGAGCCCGAGGCCGACGTCGTGGCGCCGGTGTTGATCGGCGGCGGGGCGCGCATCGAAGCCGGCGCCCGGGTGTCGGGCATCGGTGCTGGGCGCGGGTGCGGTCGTCGAAGCGCGTTGCGACCTCGAGGGCGCGGTGCTGCACACTGGAGCGCGCGTGTCGCACGGTGGCAGTGTGCGGGATTCGGTGGTCGGCGCGTACGCGGTGCTCAAGCCCGACGTCTCGCTGGCGGCCGAGACGATCATCGGTGCGAGCGCCACGATCCCGTCGGGCACGCGAATCTCCGGCGGCCGCATTCCTGCCGAGCGCGAGTAGACAAGGGCGGAAATGCAGGCATTGGTCACGGGCGGCGCGGGGTTCATCGGATCGACACTGGTCGATCGTCTCCTCGCCGAGGACTGGCAGCGTCGATGTCGTCGACGACCTCTCGAGCGGCTCGCTCGCGAATCTCGCATCGGCCCGGTCGTTGCCCGACCGGCGCTTCTCGTTCCACCGGCTCGATACTCGCGTCGCCTGCGGTCGTCGACCTCATCACGCACCGCAAGCCCGACGTGATCTTTCACCTCGCCGCGCAGATGGACGTGCGCGTCTCGGTGGCGCGGCCGGTGTTCGACGCGACCGTCAACATCCTCGGTTCGCTCAACGTCTTCGAAGGGGCCATCGCGGCCGGGCGTGAAGAAGGTCGTGTTCGCCGGATCGGGCGGCACGCTCTACGGCACGCCCGACAAGATCCCGACCAAGGAGACGGCGGCGCAGCACCCGGAGTCGCCGTACGGGGTGGCCAAGAAGGCGGTCGGCGAGTACCTGTACTACTACCGGAGCCAGCACGGCCTCGAGTACACGGTGCTCGCACTCGCGAACGTGTACGGACCGCGCCAGAACCCGCACGGCGAAGCCGGTGTCGTCGCGATCTTCTCCAATAAGTTTCTCGACCGCGAGCGTCCGCTGATCTTCGGCGACGGCGGGCAGACCCGCGACTTCGTCTTCGTCGACGACGTCGTCGACGCGTTCGTGCGCGCCGCCGAGAAGGGTGGCGGGCTGACGATGAACATCGGCACGAGCCATCGAGACGAGCGTGCAGCAGCTCTACGACGCTGATGGCGAAGCTCACTGGATTCCGCGAGCCGCCGCGAGTACAAGCCCGCGCGCACGGGTGAGCTGCTGCGCAGTGCGATCGACCCCGGGCAGCGCCGAGATTCACCTCGGCTGGAAGCCGTTCACGACGCTCGAAGAGGGCCTCTCCCGCACCCTCGAACACTTCAAGGCCTTGCGCACCGGCGCGAGCTGAACCCGGCGCCCGCGTTTCTACGCGAAGCGGCGGATCTCGTCGAGCGGCACGGGCGGCCGTGCCCGACCGACGTAGGCCGGGTCGGGATGGCCGACGAGTACGAGGGCGTGGGGCAACCACTCGCTCGGGAGCTGCGAGCGCGTCGCGGGCTTCCTCGGGGCAGAAGATCGGCGCCGCAACCCAACACGAAGCCAGTCCGCGGTCGGTGGCGGTGAGCATGAGGTTCTCGACCGCGGCGCCGAGCGACAGCAACGCCATGCCCCACTCCGCCCGTTGGCGGCGCTCGTCGGGGTAGCGGTCGAGACCGTTCCAGGTGAGGCAGCCGACGACGAACGCCGGCGCCCGCTCGAGCTTTTGGTGCGACGCGTCGACGAGCTCGTCGATGCGTCGCCGCGGCGACGCCGTCGGCGAGGAGATCACGTCGCCAGCGCTCGCCCATGCCGTGCGCGAGCGCGTGTCTTGGCCTCGTCGGTGTCGACGACGACGAAGCGCCACGGCCGCGAGTGGTGCGGCGCAGGCGCGAGGCACGCGGCCTCGACGATCGCGTCGAGGTCGGCGCGGTCGACGGGGTCGGGAAGGAAGGCGCGGATCGAGCGGCGGGCCTCGACGAACGCCGGAACGGTGCTCACGGTGCGTGCTCATCGGAAGAGGTCTTCGTCGGTCGGGCGGATCAGCTCGCGCACGGAGCCTTCGCGCAACCACGTGGGGTCGACGCCGCGCACGATCGCGACCGGGACGCTCGTCGCCTTGCCCATGACGAGCTCGGCCGCCGACGCGATCTCGTCGGCGACCGCGACCTCGGTGACCTGCAGCACGCGCCCGAGCGCGTCGGTGCGTGTCGCGCAGGTCGACGACGGCGGCGATGCCGCTGACGCCGATCGCGACGTCGGTCAGGCCGCGGCGCCACGGCCGGCCGAACGTGTCGGAGATGATGACCGCGACCTCGACCTGCCCGCGGGCGCGCAACGCGTCGCGGACGTGCTTGGCCGACCGATCGGAGTCGACCGGGAGCAGCGCCGCCCAGCCGTGCTCGACGTTCGAGAGGTCGATGCCCGCGTTCGCGCACACGAAGCCGTGGCGGGTCTCGCTGATGATGAGGTCGCCGCGCCGGCGCACGATGCGCACCGACTCGGACTCGACGCAGCGCGCGGCGCGCGTCGAGGTCGTCGGGGTCGAGCGGAACGAGGCGGTCCTCGGCCTTCGACACGATCTTCTGCGTGACGACGAGGCAGTCGCCGTCGGCGAGCGGCGTGTCCTGCGCGCGCGCCGCGTCGGCGATGAGCACCGCGAGCTCGTCGCCCGGACGGATCTCGCCGATGCCCGCGATCGGGATGATGGAGAGCGTCACGCCACGGCGGCGAGCGTCTCGGCGGCGAGCGCGGCCGCGATCTCGGGACTGCGCATCATCGTGTCGGTGACGACCGCGCGCACGCCGGCCGCTTCGACCTCGGCGGCGCGGGCCGCGTCGACCGCGTCGATCACGAGCGAGCTGCAGATCTCGGCGTAGGCCCGGGCGACGCCGACGCACGACACGTCGATGCCGAGCGGCGCCATCAGCCGGTCGGCCGGGCCCTTCACCGGCGCACCGCCGACGATCGGGCTGACCGCGACGACCCGGTCGCGCCGGGCCACGAGGACTCGCGGATGCCGGGGATCGGCGAGGATCGGGCCGATGGAGATCACCGGGTTCGACGGGCAGATGACGATCGTGTCGGCGTCGCGTGAGCGCCTCGAGGACGCCCGGCGCGGGCCGGGCGCCGCTCGGCGCCGTCGAAGCGGACCGACACGACCGGCGGCTCGGCCCGCTCGCCGACGAACCAACGCTGCATCGCGAGCTCTTCGACGCTCGGTCCGCCCGTCGCCGCGTGCGGACGGTGATGCGGGTGCGCACCGGGTCGTCGGTCATCGGCAGCAGCCGGACCGTCGAGCGACCACGCCTCGGTGATCTCCGCCGTCACCTGCCGAGAGCGGTGCGCCGGCGTGCAGGCGCTGCGGTGCGGAAGAGGTGGGTCGCGAGGTCCTTGTCGCCGAGGCGGAACCAGGTGGGCACGTCGTAGCGCGACAGCGCGTCGAGCGTGGCGAACGTCTCGCCTTCGAGGCCCCAGCCCTGGGCGACGTTCGACGCGCCCGCGAGCGTGTAGGTGACGGAGTCGAGGTCGGGGGAGACGTAGCAGCCCGTGGAACTCGTCGTCGTCGGCGGTGTTGACGATCGCGACGACCTCGGCGGGCGGAACCACCTGCACCAGCCCGGCGAGGAACCGGGCGGCACCGACACCACCGGCGAGAGTCGCAAGCACGCTTGGACCCTACCGCCGCGCCGCGAAACCCCCGTCACCGCGCGACCCCGAACGACCCCCAAGCGAACCGGCGTGAGTCGGGTGCCGATAGGCACCTGACTACGCCAGTTCGAGGGGGTTGGGGTTCAGGCGGGCTTAGCGGCCGATGGAGCGGACGCGGGCGGCGACGGGCTCCATGGCCTGCACGACGCGCTCCGGCAGATTCGCCGAGCTGGGCCTGAACCTGACCGACGACGGGCTCGACGCGCTTGCCGACCTCGCCGCGCAGCGCGCTGGCCTGGACGCCGGCGCGGTCGACGGTGCTGCGTACCTGGGCCTCGGCCTGCGTGCGCGCGGTCTGGGCGTGCGTGCGCGCCGTTTCCGCGTGGGTACGTGCCTGCGTGCGGGCGGTCTGGGCATGCGTGTCGAGCGCGGTGCGCGCATCGCGGGCGCGGCCGGCGACGCACCCGCCGAGCTCGGCGACGCGATCCCGGGCGGCGCGGGCGCGGACCTGGGCCTGCTGGAAGCCCATCACGCCGAGGCCGACGGCGATGTAGCCGGCGTCGGTAAGTGTCTTTTGTGCGTTGTTCGCCATGCGCGCTCCTGAAGATCTGGGCACCCGAGGGGTGGGGTACTGCTCGCGACCGTAACAGTGGTGCTAACTCTTGCAAGCACTCGTGATCGCGCGCACAAACATTCGAGGCTGGCCGGGATAACCTCCCCCGGCCTCATGGACACGATCGACCCCGACTCGATCAGCGCCGAACTGCTCGAGCGCGACGACGAGACCGAAGCGGTCCAGGTCGTCCCGCCCGTGGTGGCGTCCTGGTCACGCACGACGCCGGCCCCTGGCTCGAAGAGAGCCTCGCGGCCCTCGGAGACCAGGACTATCCGTCGTTGTCGGTCCTGGTGCTCGACAACGGGTCCGCCGAAGACCCGACCGATCGGATCGCCCACGCGCTCCCGGGCGCGTTCGTCCGGCGCTGCCCGGCGACTCCGGGGTTCGCCACGGCCGCCAACGAAGCGCTCGCCGTCGGTCGAGGGTGCGGTCTTCCTGCTCTTCTGCCACGACGACGTCGTGCTCGACCCCGACGCGGCCCGGCTCATGGTCGAAGAGGCGTACCGGTCGAACGCCGGCATCGTCGGGCCCAAGGTCGTCGACCGCGACAACCCCGACATCCTCCTCGAGGTCGGCATGTCGATCGACCACTACGGCGTGCCCGTTCTCGGGGATCGAGCCGGGCGAGGTCGACCAGGAACAGCACGACGGCGTCCGCGACGTGTTCTACGTCTCGCACGCGGCGATGCTCGTGCGCGCCGACCTCTTCCACGAGCTCGGCGGCTTCGATCCCGCGACGTTCCCCGGCGCCGACGACATCGACCTCTGCTGGCGGGCGCGCCTCGCTGGCGCCCGCGTGATCGTCGCACCCGCGGCCCGCGTACGGCATCGCGGTGCACGTCGTCGACGCGGCACAGCCGCACCACCGACGCGAAGGATCTCCGCGACACCACGCGCGCCCGCGTGCGCCTCATCTTCAAGTCGTACTCCGCGCTCGCGCTCGATCTGGGTCCTGCCGGTCGCGTTCGTGCTGAGCCTGTTCGAGCTCGTGAGCCAAGTGTTAACTGGCCGCATCGCGCGGCGCGTGCGCTGATCGCGGTCGGATGGATGTCGGCCTTCGCCCACCCGGGCGAGCTCCGGCGGGCGCGCTCGAGCGACGCAGCGCGTGCGCCGCGATCGACGACGGCGACGTGCGCGACCTCATGGTCCGCGGCAGCGCGCGTCTGCGCCGGTTCATGCTCGAACGGGTCCACGCGGGGGAGCGCTTCGCCGAGGTGTCGACCCGCACGCGGGTACGGGTCGACGAAGCGGCCCGGCGTATGCGCCGGCTCCCGGCACTCATCGCGATCGTGCTGGCCGTAGTGCTGCTTTTCGGTCTTCGTTCGCTGCTCGTGGGGCGCATACCGCAGGTCGGTTCGTTCCAGGCCTGGCCGGGCGTCGGCGATGCGTGGGCGACGTTCACCGGCTCCTGGCGCACGACGATGATGGGTTCGAGCCCGCCCGCGAGCCCGCTGTTCGCGCTCATGGCCGCGTCGAGTGCGGTCCTGTTCGATCATCCCGCGTCTGGCGCAGTCGATCGTCATCGGCGGCGCGCTGCCGCTCGGCGCGTTCGGCGCGTACCGGCTGCTGCGTCCGTTCGCGTCGTCACCGTTGCCGGGCATCGCCGCGGCCGCCGCGTACGCCGCCAACCCGATCGCGCGCAACGCGATCTGGCAAGGCGAGCTCGGACCGCTGTCTTGTTCGCGCTGGCACCGTTCCTGCTCGGCGTGTTCGTGCGCGCCACGCTCGACGATCGAGACTCCGGCTCGGGTCGCACCCGCCGTCGCGTTCACGCGGTGTGCACGATCTTGTTGCTCGCCGCGATCGCGGCGTCGGTGTGGCCCGCGGCGTTGCTGCTCGCGACCGGCCATCGCGCTCGCGTTCTGTATCGCGCTGCCGTTCGTACGCGGCGCGCGTCACACGGGCCGCGTGATCCTGGGCGCAGGAGTCGCCGCAGTCGGTGCCGCGCTGGTCCTCGCGCCGTGGTCGTTCTCGTTGATCGGCGCCGATGCCGCCGACGCTCGGCGCGCAACCGCGTGCGTCGCTGTCGTTCGCATCGGTGCTGCATTTCCACACCGGACGCGCCGGCGCCGGGCTCGCACCGTGGGGCATCCTCGCCGCGGCCGTCGTTCCGCTCGCGATCGCGACCGGCCCGCGCCTGGCGTGGGCGACGCGGGCCTGGGTGCTGGCCGCGATGTCGTTCGCGCTGGCGTGGTTGCCCGGTCGGATCTCGGCCGGATGCCAGCACTCTCGCCCCGGACGGTGTGCTGGTGGCCGCCGCGATCGGGCTCGCGTTCGCGGCCGGGCTCGGCGTCGCCGCGGTGCTCGACGATCTGCGCCGGTTCCACTTCGGTTGGCGCCAGGTGATGATGATCGTGGCGTTCGCCGGTCTCGGGCTGGCCGTCGATCGGGCTCTCGGCCGACACGTTCTCCGGCCGCTTCGGATTGCACGACCGCGACTGGGCCGACGACGTATTCGTGGATGGGCGACAACGCCGCCCGCCGGCGGTTTCCGGGTGCTCGTGGGTCGGCGATCCGAACGTGCTGCCCGCCGACGCCAAGGTTGTCGACGGCGATCGGCTTCGCACTCACGCGCGACGGCGTCGGCGACGCCCGCGCGTTGTGGGCCGCGCCCGAACAGCACGCCGACGACGTGCTCGCCGGGATGATCGCGTCGGCGGCGTCGGGCTCGACGGTGCGCCTCGGGCACCTCATCGCGCCGGCCGGGCGTGCGTTACGTCGCGTTCGTCGAAGCGCGCCGCCCCCGACGGAGGTCAGATCGGGAACGATCAGTCGGCGATCGCCGACGCGCTCGGCCGGCAACTCGACCTCACGCTGTCGCGCCTCGACGACTCCGGAGTCGTGTACGACAACGATGCGTGGATCCCGAGTCGGGCCCTCGTTCCGCCCGGCAATAGCGGGGTACAGATCGACGGAACCGATCCGCAGGCCGCTGCGGTCCGTTCCGAGCCCGACGGCGTGGTGGGTGTGCCCGCGCAATCAGGATCGACGAGCCCGATCGGGCCGGGCACGTTGCTGTGGTCGGAGGCGGCGAACTCGCACTGGGTCGCCCACGCCGACGGAAAGACCCTCGCCCGCCGCGACGCGTTCGGGTGGACGAACGCGTTCGCGCTCGAGGCGAACGCGCCGGTGCACGTGCACTTCGACGGGAACAAGTCGGTGTCGGCGTTGCGTTTCGTCGAGATCGCGGTGTGGATCGCGGCCGTTGCGCTGTGGTTCGTGACGCGCCGGCGCCGTGACGAGGATGCACCCGATTCGTCGATACCGCCCGCGGCCGAGTCGGCGCGACACCGACCGAGCCCGGAACCGCTCGTGGGATCGGAGGTCGGCGCGTGACGTCGCGACGCTTCCTCTTCGTGCTGTTGCTCGCGGCGTTGGTCGTCGGCGGCGTTGTGGCCGGCAATGCGTCGAGCGCGCCTCCGCCTCCGCCGCCGAGCACGATCGTGGCGCCGAGCGCGGCCGTTCTCTCCGCGTCGAGCACGGTGTGGTTCTGTCCCGGCCTGCCGACCGCGCTGCCGCACGCGCAGGCCGTCGTGACCTTCGCCAACGAGGGCACCACGCCCGCCGACGTCGTGGTCACCGATCTGGCCGACAAGGGTCGCCGCGACCCACGTGACCGTCGCGGTGCCGGCCAACTCGGTCATTGCCCAAGCCCCGCGATCAACTCGGCGGCCGCCGGTGCGCTCACGGTCGAGACGTTCGGCGGGCGGGTCGTGGTCGAGGAGGGGATCGACGGGCCGAGCGCGCTCGAGAGCGACACCGTGTGCAACCCAGAGCTCGCCGCACTGGTACTTCGCCGCCGGTTCCACGCCGCGCGGCGTTCAGCAATGGCTCGTGATCGACAATCCGTACGCGTCGGATGCCAAGGTCGACGTCACGTTGCGCACGAGTACGGGTCTGCTGCAAGCCCGGACGCACTGCAGAGCCTCGACATCGCCGCGTCGTTCGCGCGACGTGATCGCCATTCACGACATCGCGGTGCGCCAGGACGCGGGTCGCGATCGCGGTCGAGCAGCGAGGTCGGTTCCGTCGTCGCGGCCCAGACCATCGTGTACACACCGTTGGCGGGAACGCCGGGTGTCGCGCTCTCGATGGGAACGCCGGTGACGGCAACCGACTGGGACTTCGCCGGTGGTCAAGGCGCGGCCGCGCTCGAACGCGTTCGTCGCGATCGCGAACGTCGGCAACGACGATGCGCAGGTCGACGTGCAGGCGATGCGCGGAGACCTCGAAGCACACGCCTCGCGCCGATCGAGCCTCAACGTCGCCCAGGACGACGTCGTGTGGGTCATGCTCGGCCACTGTGCGACGGCACCGACCAAGGCGTGCATTCCCGTTCCCGACGGCGTGCGCTACAGCCTCGACGTGCGGTCCGAACAGAACGTCTCGATCGTCGCCCAGACGCTGACCCGGTTCCAGGACCCGGACACCACCGTGGGCGTGGTCACCTCGCCCGGGGGTATTGCGCCGGCCAGCGGTTGGGCCTTCGCCCGCGACAACGCGGTCGGCGAGCGCTCGACGACGCTGTCGTTCTTCAATCCCGGCGCCGATCCGGCGGTCGTGGCGGTCGATCTGCTTATCGGGGGTCAGGTCGACAAGCCTGCGGCCCTGCAGCACGTCACGGTCCCGCCCGGGCGGGCGGTCACGGTGAACGTGGTCGGCGGCGACCGGCCCACGAAGCTCGACGCCGCGATCGGCATCACGGCCACGGAGCCGATCTTCGCGACCCGGACGATCGTCGCGAATGACGAGGCGTCGACATCGGTCGGCGTCGTCGTCGCCGGTTAGTCGTCGAATCGGTTGAGTCCGTTGAGTCGGTAACGGCCCGCCCGACAGCCGACGATACGGTTTGGCCGATGCTCGTTCGTGTCGTCATCGCCGTGGTGCTGTTCGCGGTGCTCGCCGCGGCTCGCGTGGTGGCTCGAGCGTCGCCGCAGCCGCGACGCGCCGACCCAGACCCCGCGGCGTCCCGCCGACCCAACTCGACCGGGCCGACTTCGTCCGGCCCGACGCGCCGTGGCTCGTCGTGCTGTTCACGTCGCGCACGTGCGACTCGTGCGCCGGGCCTCTACGACAAGGCCCGGGCGCTCGAGTCGGACGAGGTCGCGGTCACCGAGGTCGAGTACTTCGAGCACCGCGATCTGCACGACCGCTACCACATCGACGCCGCGCCGATGACGCTCGTCGCCGACGCGGCCGGCGTCGTGCGCGTGTCGTTCATCGGCGCGTTCGCAGCCGCCGAGCTCTGGACCGCGGTCGCCGAACTCCGGGCGAACTGAGATGCTGCGAACTGAAGGGTTCTAGATCTCGCCGTCGGTGAGATCGCCGAGCAGGCCCGCTTCGTCCAGTTCGGGATCGGCCGGCACTTCCGGTGCCGTCGGCCCGCGTGATCAAGCGGGGACCGCCGACCTTGCGGCCCATGGCCTGGTCGACGATGTTCTCGACCTCTTCGCCGCTCAGCGTCTCCCGTTCGAGCAGCGCCCTTGGCGACACCGTCGAGGCCGGGCCGGTACTCGGTGAGCACCTTGCGGCACCGGTCTTCCTCGTCGCGCAGGATCCGCTCGACCTCTTCGTCGATGACCCGGGCGGTCTCGTCGGAGTAGTCGCGGGAGTGCATGAGGTCTTCGCCGAGGAACACCGCGCCCTGTGATCCCCACGCCATCGGGCCGATGCGATCGGACATGCCCCACTCGCGGACCATCTTGCGGGCGAGCTCGGTGTTGCCGACGAGGTCGTTCTGGGCGCCGGTCGACTGGTGGCCGAAGATGAGCTCCTCGGACACACGACCCCCGAGCCGGACGACCAGCGAGTCGGCGATGTACTCGCGCTTGTAGATGTGGCGCTCTTCGGTCGGGAGCTGGTGCGTGACACCGAGCGCCATGCCGGTCGGCAGGATCGTCACCTTGTGCAGCGGGTCGGCGTGCTCGAGCACGTACGCGCAGACCGCGTGACCACCTTCGTGGTAGGCGATGATCTCCTTTTCTTCTTCCGACAGCGCGAGCGACTCGCGCTTGAGCCCCATCAGCACACGGTCGCGGGCCGCGTCGAAGTCTTCGCGGTGCACCGCACTGGCGCCGCGCCGGACGGCGAACAGCGCCGCTTCGTTGACGAGGTTGGACGAGGTCGGCACCGCTCATGCCGGGCGTTCCCCGGGCGACGACATTGACGTCGACGTCGTTGTCCATCTTCTTGTCGCGCATGTGGACCTTGAGGATCTCGATCCGTTCGTCGAGCGTCGGCAAGGGCACCATGATCTGACGGTCGAACCGACCGGGCCGGAGGAGCGCGGGGTCGAGGATGTCGGGGCGGTTCGTCGCCGCCATCATCACGATTCCCTCGGTGGCTTCGAAGCCGTCCATCTCGGCGAGCATCTGGTTGAGCGTCTGCTCGCGCTCGTCGTGGCCGCCACCGAGGCCGGCGCCGCGCTTGCGGCCGATGGAGTCGATCTCGTCGACGAAGATGATCGCGGGTGCCTGCTTCTTCGCAGTGGCGAACAGGTCGCGCACGCGGGCCGCGCCGACTCCGACGAACATCTCCATGAAGTCGGAGCCGGTGATCGAGATGAACGGGACGCCGGCCTCACCCGCGACCGCGCGGGCGATGAGCGTTTTACCGGTTCCGGGCGGCCCGACGAGCAGCACACCCTTCGGGATGCGCGCGCCGATCTCCTTGAACTTGCCCGGCTGCTTCAAGAACCCGACGACCTCGGTGATCTCTTCCTTCACCGCGCCGTAGCCGGCGACGTCGGCGAAGGTGGTCTTGGGTTTATCGGTGTTGTACACCTTGGCGCGCGAGCGCCCGATGTTCATCACCGCGCCCATCTGCCCTTGCGCGCGGCGCGCGATGAAGAACCAGATCGCGCCGATCAGCAGGAGCGGCAGCAGATAGACGAGCAGCGTGCCGAGGATGTCGCTCGAGCGCGGCTTGTAGTTACGGGCGACGCCGTGCTCGTTGAGCGGCGCGATGTCGGCGTCGGGCAGCGTGATCTGCGGGCCCGGCGTCGGTGAATTCCTTCTTGCCGTCGTTGTTGTTCGTGAAGCCCTCGTTGAAGGCTCCGGTGATCTTCCCGCTCGACGAGTCGTATTTGATGCTCGAGACGTGGTCCTGCTTGACCAGGGTCAGGAAGGTTCCGTAGTCGAGCTTCTCCTGCGCGGTGGTGGAACCCGGTGCGGCTTTCCACACCAAGAACACGGCCACGATCAGCGCGATGATCACCCACGGCAGCCACTTCGACCGGTTGGCGGCACCCATCGGGCCCCCACCTCCGGGCGAGCCCGGTCGCGGTGAGCGACCCGGCGGCGGTTCCGGCGGGCGCCACTGATCTTCGGGGCCTGGGCTCATGGGTTTTTCTCCACTGCAGACGAACGCGGCCCATCGTATGGCGGACGGGTGACGATTCCCGTTCCCGGACGAAACACCCGTACGGCCACAGACGTCGAGGCTCACGGTGCCCATCGGCCGCGAACACCTGCTCGGTAGCCTGAGTCGGTGGATCCCGGATCTTCCCCGCCGTCGCCCGAACGTGTCCCGACGCCGGAACGATCCGTAATCACCTGGGGCCTGGGTGACTTCTTCTGGATCTACGTTGCCGGGATCGTCGCCTCGGTTATCGGTGCTTCGGTCGGCTTCGCGCTTACACACGACACCGCCGATCACACCGGTGCGCTCACGACCGCGCTGTCGACGCTTGCGCAGTTCGGCACCTGGTTCGGCTGCATCGTCTTCATTGCGCGCTACAAGGGTCGGGGGGTCGTCAAGGACTTCGGCCTGAAGGTCGAGCTCCGCGACTGGTGGGCGCTCTTCGCCGGGCTCGGCCTCTTCGTCATCGGCAACGCGCTGATCGTCACCGCTCGTCAACATCGTGAACGCGCATCAGCAGGTCGTCGAAAGACCTCGACAACGCGAGCGGAGCCAAGCTCGCGGTGTTCGCGGTCGTGGCCGCACTCGTCGCCCCGGTATGTGAGGAGTTGCTCTTCCGCGGCCTGTTGCTCCGGGCGTTGCGGCGCCGCATGTCGCCCGAATGCGGCGGTGATCGTGCAGGCGCTGGCCTTCGCGCTCGCACACCCGATGCTCAGCCCCACGCTCGGCGATCTTGCGGTCGTTCCCGCGCTGTTCCTGCTCGGCGCAGTGTCGGGCATGGTCGCGGTCACGACGCGGAAATCTCTCGGCGTCGATCCTGATGCACATCGGCTTCAATCTCGTCACGACGCTGCTCGCGCTCTGACCACCCCGCTGCGCACGGTCGTTTGCCCGCTAAGCCACGATTTGGGCGTCGCCACTGCGCACGACGGTGGCAAAAGTCACCGATCGCGCGCTTCAGCGCGGCGGCGTGGATGCCGACCAAGACCTCCGGCGCGGTGTACTGCCGGGTCGGTGTCAGGGAGGCACGGAATGCTCGTTTGCACAGGATGTGCGAAGACGGTTCTCATCACGATCCGTATGCGGGTCGCCGGTCGGGAGATCGTGTTCCACCGTTGTACAAGTGTGAGGCCAACACCTGGCAGGACGACGCAGGGTGTCCTGTCGCTGAACGAGGTGTTGGAGTTGGCTCGGGCCAATCACTGAGCAAGACCGCACACGCCGCGCGGGGTGAGTCCGGCGTCGAAGCGGCGTCTGGCATCCTTTATGCCGGTGGTTGCTCCCACGACGGAATCCGAAGCTGTGACGATCGTCGCCCAACCGGGCCCGATCGGTGGCCACGACTCGCTCAACGAGGACGACCAGCCGCGCGCGCTCTGGGAGCGGGCGATCGGCTGGGCCGATCGTCGCGCTCTGCACCTGGCTGGTGTTCTGCATCATCGACCCGGCCCATTCGTGGAGCCTGATCCCGAGCCATTTCCGGTTCGGCGACCTGTTCCGCAACACCACCACCAACGGCGGCGACATGGGCGCCCACGTGTGGTGGCCCAAGTTCCTGATCGACAACTGGTTCCCGAAATTCCGGCTCTCGGGTTGGGCGCCCGACTGGTACGCGGGCTTCCCCGTCGGCCAGTACTACTTCCCGGTTCCGGCGCTGATGATCGGCGCGCTCAACCTCGTGATGCCGTACAACGTCGCGTTCAAGCTCATCACGGTCAGCGGGCCGTTGATGCTCCCGGCGGCCGCGTACTCCTTCGCCAAGGGCATGAAGGCGCCGTGGCCGGCGCCGCCCGCGTTCGCCCTCGCCGCGTTCGGCACGCTGGTGCAGACCCGCAACGACTGGCAGATCTACGGCGGCAACATCGCGAGCACCCTCGCCGGTGAGTTCTCGTTCTGCATCGCGCTCGCGTTCGCGCTGTTCGGCTTGGGTGCGCTCGCGTACACACTCGACACCGGCAAGCGCCGCTGGCTTCCGGCGCTGCTCATCGCGCTTGGCGATCATGTCGCACATCGTGGTCGCGATCTTCATCGGTATCGCCGCGGTCCTGTTGTGGCTCACGCGCCGCCCGCACGCGCACGTGGGCGATCGCGTTCCCGGTCGGAGCGGTGGCGATCGCACTGAGCGCGGTGTGGCTGTTGCCGTTGCTGTGGCAGTCGGCGTACACGCAGAGCATGCGGTACACGAAGCTGCTGCCCAGCCGCAACGTACCAGTTGCCGTCGTGGATACCGCTGCCCGGTCCGGTACGGCACACCTTGAACGGGTTGTGGAACGCGGTGTTGCGCCCGCCGATCGATCCCAACACGAATCCGCTCCGCCACATCGTCGCCCACGCTGTGGCTGCCCATGTGGATATGGCTTCTCGCGGGCATCGCGATCATCGCCGCGGGTTGGTATCGCCGGCGTTCGACGATGGTGTTGCTCGTGCTCGCGTCTCGATCATCGGCGTGATGTTCGTCGAGTGGCCCGAGCACACGATCTGGAACACGCGGTTCCTGCCGTTCTGGATGCTCTCGTGGGCATTGCTCGCCGCGATGGGCGCGACCGAGATCGCGCGGTTCGTCGCGATGTTGGTCGTGAAGGCCTACCGCTGGATTCGCGACGGTGATCTCCGAGACGCGCGCGCCCGCGCCTGGGCCGAGATCGCGACCGCCGAGGTCGATCCCGATGCCGACGCGTTCGACGCGGCCGACGCGGCATGCGCGCAAGGAAGCGGCGTGGGCGTTGGCCGATCGGAAGTTCGATCGCGGACCGCGAGGGTTGGGAGCCACCGCCCGAGCTCGCGCCCACGGCCGTCGGCGAAGGTCGGCAGGCGTTACGGCGCGATCGCGATCGCGGTTGTCGTCGGTGTTCGGCGGGATCTTCGCGCTGAACCGCGGCTTCGACGCGGCCGGCAACAACCCCGCGATCGCGATCCGCGGCTGGGCCGCGTGGAACTACGCCGGTTACGAGCAGAAGGCGGACGTATCCGCAGTACAACGCGGTCATGACCGGCATGGAGCAGGTCGCCGACACGAACGGCGACGGCCGCGCGCTGTGGGAGCCGTCGTCGGGCGATCCCGACGCGATCAACAGCTACGGCACGAGCCTCGCGTTGGAGCTCCTCCCGTACTTCACGCACGGGAAGATCGACTCGATGGAGGGCATCTACTTCGAGTCGTCGGCCACGACCGACTACCACTTCCTCACGGTCAGCGAATGCGCGGAGCACCCGTCGAATCCGGTGCGCGGGCTCGTGTACGGCTCGTCCGTCAGCCGACTTCGATCTTTGCGTGCGCCACATGCAGATGCTCGGCGTCCGCTACTACATGGCGTGGACGCCGGAGATGCAGAAGCTCGCCGGCAAGAGCTCGCAACTCAAGCTGGTGAAGACGATTCCGCAGAACCCGTCGATCGCCGGTGCCGTCGCCCGACAAGGAGCTGACCAACTGGAAGGTCTACGAGGTCGCGAACAGCGATCTCGTCGTCGGCCTCGAGCAAGGAACCGGTGGTGCTCACGTCGTTGCCGAGCGGTCGACCCGAAGTACTCGACGTGTTGGGATCAGGCCTGGGACACGGCGACCGGCGCCGAGCCGCAGATGCAGGACGGCTGGGAGTGCACCGACCGCGCCGTGGTGGGTGAACCGCGACGAGCTCGGCACCGCGTACGCGCAGACCGGGTCCGAGCAACTGGACAGCGCGTGCCGGCGACCGATCTCGCCAAGGCGCAGCCGAAAACCGTCAGCGATCCGGTGACCGTCAGCAACGTGAAGTCGACGCGTCGACAAGATCTCCTTCGACGTCTCCGAGATCGGAAAGCCGGTCGAGGTCAAGGAGTCGTACTTCCCGAACTGGCACGTCTCCGGCGCGCAAGGGTCCGTACCGGCTCGCGCCGAACATGATGGTCGTCGTTCCGACGTCGAACCACGTGCGAGCTGACGTACGGACTGACGGGCGCCGACTGGGTCGGGCGGGGCATCACGGTCGCGGGCGCGGTCGGGCTCGTGCTGCTCGGGCTGTGGACGGGTGCGCGGCGGTTCGCGGCCGGGAACGACGACGCGGCGGAGCCGCGACGAGACCGAGGGCGGCGCGGGCGACGACCGAGGGCGACAACGGCGGCACGGCCGGGAACGGCGCCGCGGCCGGACGACACCGGCGACGACACGGGCGGGGACGGGTCCGAGAGCCGGTGGCGCGGCGCAGTTGCCGCCGACGACGAGCCCCCCGACGGACCTCCGGACGGCGAGAGCCGCCCGATCGAAAGGAACCGGAGCCGGCGCTACCATGATCCGGCCCTGAGGCCGGACCGCTCTTGGGAAGTGGGTAGGGAGCACATCGTGTCGCTCGACGCAGTCTTCAAGGCCTACGACATTCGCGGGGTCTATCCCGACGAGATCGACGAGGCGCTCGCACGCCGCATCGGCAACTCGTTCGCGCACTTCACCGGTGCGCAGCACGTCGTGGTCGGGCACGACATGCGTCCGTCGTCGGAGCCGCTCGCGGCCGCGTTCATCGAAGGCGCGACGCTCGCGGGCGCCGACGTCACCGACGTCGGGCTGGCATCGACCGACCTCGTGTACTTCGCGTCCGGGCATCTCGACGCGCCCGGGCGCGATGCTGACCGCGAGCCACAATCCGGCGAAGTACAACGGCATCAAGCTGTGCCGCGCCGGGGCCGCGCCGGTCGGCGAGCAGAGCGGTCTGCAACAGATCAAGGAGATGGTGGCGTCGGGCGTCACGTCGCGCGGCGAGGTCGCGGGCAAGGTCGAGCGCGTCGACATGCTCGAGGCGTTCGGCGACCACGTCCGTTCGTTCGTCGACACGTCGGCGCTGAAGCCACTGAAGGTCGTCGCCGACACCGCGAACGGCATGGGCGGTCTCGTCGTGCCGGCCGTGTTCGAGGGTCTGCCGTTCTCGTTGACGGTGCTCTTCGGCGAGCTCGACGGATCGTTCCCGAACCACCCCGCCGACCCGATCCAGGTCGAGAACCTGAAGGATCTGCAGCGCGCGGTGCTCGACCTGAACGCCGACATCGGCCTCGCGTTCGACGGCGACGCCGACCGCGTGTTCCTCGTCGACGACAAGGGCGTGCCGGTCAGTGGTTCGACCACGACCGCGATCGTCGCGGCGGGGATTCTCGACCGACACCCGGGCGAGACGGTCGTGTACAACCTCATCTGTTCGCACGCGGTGCCCGAGATCATCCGCGAGCACGGCGGCACGCCGGTGCGGGCCCGGGTCGGGCACTCGTTCATCAAGCAGGTCATGGCCGAGACCGGCGCGATCTTCGGCGGCGAGCACTCCGCGCACTACTACTTCCGCGACAACTGGCGCGCCGACTCCGGCTCGATCGCGGCGCTGCTCGTGCTCGAGCAGCTCGGGCGGGCGGGCGTGCCGCTTTCCGAGCTGCGCAAGCCGTTCGAGCGTTACGTGCAGAGCGGCGAGATCAACTCCCGGGTCGACGATCCGTTGGCGATCATCGAGAAGGTCGCGGCCGAGTTCTCGGCGAATCCGCAGGATCGTCTCGACGGGCTGACCGTCGACTGCGGCGAGTGGTGGTTCAACCTGCGGCCGAGCAACACCGAGCCGCTCCTGCGCTTGAACCTCGAGGCGCCCGACGCCGCGCAGTGCGACGAGCACACGCGCGAGGTGCTCGCCCTCATCCAAGCCGGCTGACGGTCCGGTCGGTCGGCCGGCCCCGTTCGGGCGCGGGCGTCCAGCGCGTTCGGCGGCGGGCACCGCTAGTCTGCGCGGCATGGCGCTCGACCCGAAACTGCTGGAGATCCTGGCGTGCCCGCAGGACAAGGGCCCGCTCTTGTACTTCGCCGACGAACAGTCGCTGTACAACCCGCGACTGCAGCGGCGTTACCGCGTGCTCGACGGTGACATCCCCGACCTGCTCATCGACGACGCGGAGACCGTCGACGACGCGGAGCACGCCCGGCTGACCAAGAAGGCCGAAAGCGACGGCATCAAGCCCACCTTCGAGCAGTGAGCACCGACTCGCTCGGCTTCCTCGACGCGGTCGCGGGTCTGCCCGAGCAACTCGCGCACGCCCACGAGGTGGCGAGCGAAGTTCACGCCGACAAGTTCCCGCGACGGCGACGACGATCAAGAACATCGTCGTGCTCGGCATGGGCGGCTCGGGCATCACCGGCGACGTCGTGGCCGCCGCGTTCAACGACGAGCTCCCGGTTCCGATCACGGTGCTGAAGCAGATCCGCACGCCCGCGTTCGTCGGTCCGGACACGCTCGCGATCGCGGTGTCGTACTCCGGCGACACCGAGGAGACGGTGTCGATGGCGTCGAGCGCGGTCGAGCGGGGCGCGGAGTTCGTCGCGATCTCGGTCGGCGGTCGGCTGGCCGACGTTGCGCGCGACGCGGGCGGACTCCATCTCCCGTGCCCGCCCGATCTGTTGCCGCGGGCCGCGATCGGCGCGCTTGGTCGCGCCGATGCTCGTCACGCTCTATCCGCATCGGGTCTCGCGCCGGGCGCGCACGCGAATCTCCATGACCGCGCAGGCGCAGCTCGCGCGAACGACGCGACCGCTGCGTGCCGACGGTCACCGGCGCGGCCAACCCCGCCCGCGAGCTGGCTCGACATCTCGGGCGCACGATCCCGCTCGATCTACGGCGGCGGCGCGCTCGGGGGAGTGGCCGCGTACCGCTGGAAGTGCGACGTGAACGAGAACGCGAAGTCGCCCGCGTTCTGGGACCAGTATGCCCGAGCTCGACCACAACGAGATCTGCGGTTGGGGTCAGCACGGCGACATCACCCGGCAGATGTTCTCGATCGTCGAGCTGCGCCACGGGTTCGAGCACAAGCGGTTGCAGCTCCGTTTCGACGAGACGCGCGACATCATCGACGAGTGCGTGCACCAGATGCTCACGGTCGAAGGCGAGGGCGACGGCCGGCTCGCGCAACTGCTCGACCTGATGTACCTCGGCGACTGGACGAGCTGTTACATGGCGCTCGAGAACGACGTCGACCCCGGCCCGATCGACGCGATCACCGAGTTGAAAACCCGCCTCGCGAATTCCCGCTAACGGTTTCCCTGCCATCAGATGGCAGCGTTTCCGGTTCATGGAGTCGGTTTTGCTGCCATCTGATGGCAAGTTTTTTGCAACCTCGGGGGGTTGGGGAGCGTCTAGTGGTCGTGGGCGACGACGAATACCTGGCGTTGCGGGACGAGCGGTACCGCACGCTGCCGGTCGCCGAACTGACCGACGCCGACACCGACGACGGTAAGCGCCGGCGTCGGGCCCCGGGCCCGAAGTCGCGTCGGATCGCGGCGGCGGTGCTCGTCGTGGCGTTGCTCGCGGCGGGCGTGGTGGTGGCCGTGCAGGCGACGCACGATTCCCCCGACACGACTCATCGGATCGCGACCAAGACCCCCCGCACCGACGCGGCGATCACACCCGTCCAGGCGCGCGCGAACGTGCTCGCCGGCCTGCACACGACGACCGCGGCGGGGAGCTTCAAGATCCACGCGCAGTTGAGCGAGGCGCAGGGTGCATTCCAAGACGGCGGCCAGACGATCGTCGCCGACAGCACGGTCAACGTGGATCCGACCGTGATCGTCTCGACCTCGAACGTCGGCGGCGCCGGTCACATCACGTCGCGCGTCAACGGTACGAGTGTCTGGGAAACCGGCGGCGGGAACTACGGCCTGTCGCCCGGTGACGTTTCGGGGCCGGGTGCGCCGCTGTCGCAGTTCGCGAGTCTCGTCCTGAGCTCCCTCGGTCCGCGCGAAGGTGCGGTCGCGATGCAGAGCCTCGCCAGCCCGACCGGCTATCTCGATCTGGCCGAGCAATCGATCACGGCCGCGTCGTGGGTTGGGGCCACGACCGTCGACGGGGTCGCGGTGCAGGAATACCAGGTCGTCGTCGACGCGGCGATGGTGCTGAAGCGTCCAGGACTCACACCCGAAGAGGCGAAGGCCGCGGCCGCGAGCCTCGTTGTCTTGCAAGACAACGGGTATCAGGGAACGACGGTCCGGCTGGCGATCGACGCGCAGGGCTACGTACGCCACACCGTCACGGTCGTCCGCTTCGGCGACGGCGGTGCGGTGACGGCTGACGCGCACCTGTCGGCCTTCGGATGCTCGAGCGTCGAGATGCAGCCGAACGGGCCCGCGATCGTCCCGAACCCCTCCGGGTGCGCGGCCGACCCCGCCGACCCCACCGGCCTGTAGATCCCCCGGGAACTCCTCGGAACGGCCTTTCGGGGCGGATCCGCCGATTTCGGTCGGCCGCGAGCCACACTGTGCCGGCTCGGCGCTCAGAAAACCTTCAGCGTCCGGACATCGCTTTGGCTCGGGAGGCCCGATGATGCAAGGACCGTCCACCTATCCCGCGGCGCTCACCGTCGACGCGCCGCTGGAAGTCGCGAACTGGCGACCGATCGTGCAGTGGATCCTCGCCATCCCGCACTTCGTGATCCTGTACGTCCTGCAGATCGCGGTGAACATCGTCGCGCTCATCTCGTGGTTCGCCATCCTGATCACGGGGGAGATTCCGGAGGGACTCGCCGGGTTCCAGACGATGTACATCCGCTACGCGATCCGCACGTACTCCTACGCCGAGTTCATGCACGAGAGCTATCCGCCGTTCATCTTCGACACGACCGCGGCCGACCCCGGGCAGGTTCCGGGCGTGCGCGTCGACGTCCAGCCGCAACTCACGGACCGCAACCGCGTGACCGTCTTCTTCCGGCTGATTCTCGCCATCCCGCAGGTGATCGTGTTGGCGGTGCTCGGTTTCGTCGCCGGGATCGCGTCGATCATCGGATTCTTCGCGGTGTTGTTCACGGGCAAGTGGCCGGCCGGATTGCGGCAGTTCGTCGTCGGCGTGTTGCGCTGGTGGACCCGCCTGGAGGCCTACTTCCTGCTCCTCACCGACGTCTACCCCCCGTTCTCCCTGGACTAATTCGGGGCGTCGCGCTACCATTGAGGCTTGGTCGGGCCCTGTTGGGCTGTCATCCGGTGATCCGGGCCGGCCTCCGTGAACATGGTGACGTGCGTCGGCTCAGCCAGACGCGCGTCCGCAACCGGAGGACCAGACATGACCAAGATCGAATCACGCGTCGCCCGCGTCGGGCACGTTCACCGACTACAAGGTCGCCGACATCTCGCTCGCCGAGTTCGGCCGCAAGGAGATCGCGCTCGCCGAGGTCGAGATGCCCGGCCTCATGGCGTGCCGCGAAGAGTGGGGCGAGCCAAGCCGCTCGCCGGCGCCCGCATCACCGGCTCGCTCCACATGACGATCCAGACCGCCGTGCTCATGGAGACGCTCGTCGCCCTCGGCGCCGAGTTGCGCTGGGTCAGCTGCAACATCTTCTCGACCCAGGACCACGCCGCCGCCGCGATGGCCGCGGCCGGTATCCCCGTGTTCGCCTGGAAGGGCGAGACGCTCGAGGAGTACTGGTGGTGCACCGAGCAGGTCGTGCAGTGGCCCGACGGTGGTGGCCCCAACATGATCCTCGACGACGGTGGCGACGTCACGCTGCTGATCCACAAGGGTGTCGAGTTCGAGAAGGCGGGCAAGGTTCCCGGCCCGGAGACGGCCGACAGCGAGGAATACGCGGTCGTGCTCAACGCTGCTCGCCAAGTTGCAGAAGGAATCGCCGCAGCTGTTCCACGGCATCGCGGCCGACATCAAGGGCGTCACCGAAGAGACCACGACCGGCGTGCACCGCCTCTACCAGATGCACGCCGGCCGGCACGCTGTTGTTCCCGGCGATCAACGTCAACGACTCCGTCACCAAGAGCAAGTTCGACAACCTCTACGGCTGTCGGCACTCGCTCATCGACGGCATCAACCGCGCCACCGACGTGATGATCGCGGGCAAGATCGCGGTCGTCTGCGGCTACGGCGACGTCGGCAAGGGTTGCGCGCAGTCGCTGCGCGGCCAGGGCGCACGCGTGATCGTCACCGAGATCGACCCGATCTGCGCGTTGCAGGCGGCGATGGAGGGCTACCAGGTCACCACGCTCGACGAGGTCGTCAGCGAAGCCGACATCTTCGTCACCACCACCGGCAACCGCGACATCATCACCGTCGAGTCGATGGCGAAGATGAAGCACAACGCGATCGTCGGCAACATCGGTCACTTCGACACCGAGATCGACATGGCGGGCCTCACGTCGTTCAAGGGCATCGAGCGCAAGAACGTCAAGCCGCAGGTCGACGAGTGGGTGTTCCCCGACGGTCACGCGATCATCGTGTTGGCCGAAGGCCGGTTGCTCAACCTCGGTTGCGCCACGGGTCACCCGAGCTTCGTGATGTCGAACAGCTTCACGAACCAGGTGATCGCGCAGATCGAGCTCTTCACGCACACCGACTTCTACGAGACGAAGGTGCACGTGTTGCCGAAGCACCTCGACGAGAAGGTCGCGCGGCTGCACCTCGACAAGCTCGGCGTGAAGCTGACGACGCTCACCGAAGAGCAGGCCGACTACATCAGCGTGCCGGTCAACGGGCCGTTCAAGCCCGACCACTACCGCTACTGATCGGCGCTACCGATCAGCGGTGCTGATCACGGGAGACTGCACGGGCCGGGCGTTACGATCCGGCCCGTGCAGGATCTCCACGGCAAGGTCGCGGTCATCACGGGCGGGGCGAGCGGCATCGGGATCGCGCTCGCGCGACGGTTCGCGTCCGAGGGCGCGCACGTCGTCATCGGCGACGTCGAAGCCGACGCGCTCGAACAGAGCGGTCTCCGAGCTCCGCGCGTCGGGCGCGGAGGTCGAAGGGCGTCGTCACCGACGTCACCGATCCCGCGCAGATGCAGGCGCTGGCCGACGCCGCGGTCGAGCGGTTCGGCGGCGTGCACATCTTCTGCAACAACGCGGGCGTCGGCGGCGGCGGGCTGTCGTGGGAGATGCCGCTCACACGTGGGAGTGGGTGCTCGGCGTCAACCTGTGGGGCGTGATCCACGGCGTGCGTTCGTTCGTGCCGCTGCTCATGCAGCAGACCGAAGGCGCACATCGTGAACACCGCGTCGGTCGCCGGGCTCGTGGCCGCGCCGTTCATGGGGCCGTACAACGCGTGCGAAGCACGCCGTCGTCGCGATCTCGGAGACGCTGCACCACGAGCTCGCGATGATGGCGCCGCACGTGAAGGTCTCGGTGCTGTGCCCGGGTGGGTCAACACGAACATCGCCGAGAGCGCGTCGGAACCGTCCGGCGCGCTTGCGGGAGGGAGTCGCGGTCGCCGATCGCGCGACGCGGCCGCGCTGCTGCGCGGCTTGATCGAGAAGGGGATGCCGCCCGACGACGTCGCGGCCAAGGTGCTCGACGCGATTCGCGACGAGCAGTTCTGGATCCTCACGCACGACGACGAGGGCGACTTCTGGGTCGACGGGGTCAACGGCCGGCTGCGGTCGCTCGAGGAGCGGACGAATCCGCAGCTCGGTCTGCCCACTCTGATGGCGCACGCCGTGCCGAGCCGCCGAGCCGATCCCGCCGACGATCGAGTGGCGCCGCGGCGCGGTGCGCATGCATCGACCAGCGGGCGCTGCCGGGCCGCGTGCGGTTCCTCGACTGCCGCGACGTCGACACGCTTGATCGACGCGATCGTCGACGCTCGCCGTGCGGGGCGCGCCCGCGCTGGGCGCGGCCGGCGCGTTCGGCGTCGCGCTCGCGGCGCGCACATTGCGGGACGAAGCGCCAGGTGCGCGTGCGGCGGCGCAGCGCATCGCGCGGGCCGCGCCCGACCGCGGTGAACCTCGGCATGGGGCGTCGAGCGTGCGCTCGCCGCGTACGAACAGGGCGGCCCGCAAGCCGCGCTCGCGACGGCGGAGGCGATCGCGGCCGACGACGTCGCGCCGCAACCGGCTGATCGGCGCGCACGGTGCCGCGCTCGTGCCGGTCGGGGGCGCGGTGCTGACGCACTGCAACACCGGTGCGCTCGCGTGCGTCGGCTACGGCACCGCGCTCGGCGTCGTGCGCGGCCGCGTTCGAAGCAGGGGCGGCGACCGCCGGTGTGGGCCGACGAGACCCGACCGTTGCTGCAGGGCGCCCGGCTGACGATGTGGGAGTGCGACCGCCTCGGCATCGACGCGACGCTCGATCGCCGACGGCGCCGCCGCGTCGTTGATGAGCCGAGGCCTCGTCGACCTCGTGATCGTCGGCGCCGATCGCATCGCCGCGAACGGCGACGTCGCCAACAAGATCGGCACCTACGGGCTCGCGGTCGCGGCCCGACACCACCAGATCCCGTTCTACGTCGCCGCGCCCGCGTCGACGATCGACCTCGCCACCGCGACCGGCGCCGAGATCGTCGATCGAGGAGCGCGACCCCGACGAGGTGACGCGAGCTGGCGGGTCGCCGCATCGCGCCCGCGGGCGTTGCGGCGTTCAATCCCGCGTTCGACGTGACGCCGGCCCGGCTCGTGACCGCGATCGTCACCGAGTGCGGCGTCGCGCGCCCGCCGTACCGGCGTTCGCTGCCCGCGCACGTGCGGCGGGCGGCGGAGGCTGTCACACCTGCTCTGTAGCCGTCTCACCCGTTCCGTAGTTTCGCCGCCATGCACCTGCGGATCGACGGTCGACGATCTTCTCGACGCCTTGCTGCCGGCGCGGTGTCCGGGCTGTGGCCGGCTCGGGCGTCTGGTGTGCGACGCGTGCGCCGACCGGCTCACGCCCGCTCCGTTCGCCCGCCTCCGCCGCCGGTCGACTGGTGGATCGCGTGCTTACGCGTACGAAGGCGTCGCACGCGAGCTCGTCGCCCGGGCCAAGTACCGAAACGAGCGGCGCTTCCTCGTGCCTCGTCGCGGACGAGTTCGCGCGGTCGCGGTGCAGTCCGCACCGCTGCCGTTCGACCTCGTCACGTGGGCGCCCGCGAGCGCGCAGCGCATCCGCGCGCAGGGCGTCGACCACGGTGAGCTCCTGGCTCGCGCCGTCGCGCGCAGTCGCTGCGGTCGACGTCGGCGCCGTGCCTGCGCCGCGAGCCCGGTCCCGCCGCAGACCGGCCTCGACGCCCGCGCGCGCCGGCTCGGTCCGAAACTGCGTGGCGCTCGGCGGCTGCGACGCGGCGCGACGATCCTGGTGGTCGACGACGTCGCGACGACCGGCGGAACGTTGGCCGCCGCGGCCCGGGCGCTGCACGGGCCGCGAATGCCGCAGTCGGTGGTCGCGGCCACGATCGCCCGCACCCCGCGCCCCGGGGCCGTCGCGAGCGGCGCTGCGTATACTCCGGCTACTCGGCCGGCTTGCGGTCCACCTTCTTCGATAGGGAACAACTCGATAGGGAGCACGTGGACGTCGTCGTTTTCGGCAAGCACGTAGAGGTCGACCCGGCGCTCCGGGCGGTCACCCTGGAGAAGCTGGACCGCATCGGCAAGTACGCGAACGACGTGCGCCGGATCGACGTCGACTACGGCGTGCACCAGACCCGCCGTGCCGGCGACTCGTGCACGTGCGAGATCCTCGTGCACCTCACGCACCATCTCGTGAAGGGCACCGCGTCGGCGGTCGAGCACGTGATGGCGCTCGACCTCGCCCTCGACAAGGTCGACCACCAGATGCGACGGCTGCACGAACGCCGGGTCCGGCGCGGGAACCGGGCCCGCGGGTCGAGACGCGCGCCGAGGGCACCGCGCCGGAACCGACGCGGCCGGTGGCGACGACGAGCTCGTCGCCGTCCGACGAGTTCGATCGACGACGACAATCGTCCGGTGATCGTGAAGACGCAAGCAGTTCGCGGTCAAGCCGATGCATCCCGAGGAAGCCGCGCTGCAGATGGAGCTGCTCGGTCACGACTTCTTCTTGTTCCGCAACACCGAATCGGAGAACGCGGCGGTGCTGTACCGGCGGCGCGACGGCGCGCTCGGCCTCATCGAAGTCACCGGCTGAGTCCGGGAGCCGTTTGTGGTCGACGTCGTCGGTGACGAAGCGCCGCCGGTCCGCGTGCTGGTCGTCGACGACCACGCGCTGTTCCGCCACGGTCTCGTCTCGGTGTCCTGGCACCGCGGCCGATCTCGAGGTCGTGGGCGAAGCCCGCGACGGCATGGAGGCGATCGAGCAGGCGGCCGAGCTCGAGCCCGACGTCGTGCTGATGGACGTGCGCATGCCGACCGTCAACGGCATCGAGGCCGCCCGGCGCATCCGGCGTCGCGCAGCCCACGGTCCGGATCCTGATGCTGACCGAGTCGGAGGACGAGGAAGACCTCTACGGCGCGGTGCGCGCCGGCGCGACCGGATACCTGCTGAAGGAGGTCGCGATCGACGAGATCGCCGACGCGATCCGCTGCGGTCGCGAACGGTCAGGCGCTCGTGTCGCCCTCGATGACCACGAAGCTCCTGTCGGAGTTCAACGCGTTGTCGCGCCGGCTGGAGGAGGAGCACGACGGCCGGCGCCTCACCGACCGTGAGCTCGAGGTGCTGCGCCTGATCGCCCGGGGGATGTCGAACAAGGACATCGGCGCCGAGCTCGTCATCGCCGAGAACACCGTCCGCAATCACGTCCGCAACATCTTGGAGAAACTGCAGGTGCGCTCGCGGGTCGAGGCGGCGATGTACGCCGTGCGGGAGAAGCTGGTCGACGCGCCCTGACCCAGGCCCGGCACCCCCGAGCCCGGCGAGCGCGGCCCGGGACCGGCCGCGAACCGCCGGTAGACTCGCCCGCCGCATGGGATTGTTCAACAAAATCCTCCACGCCGGCGAGGGTCGGCGGCTCAAAGCGGTCCAGGCGATCGTGCCCGAGGTCAACGCCCTCGAGCCCGAAATCGAGCGGCTCTCGGACGAGCAGCTGGCCGCCAAGACCGCGGAGTTCAAGCAGCGGGTCGACCGCGCCCGCTCGGAGGCGAAGAACCCCGAGCACGAAAAAGACGTCGTCGCCGACGCCCTCGACGAGATGCTCCCGGAGGCATTCGCGGTCGTGCGCGAGGCCGGCCGCCGGGTGCTCGGGCAGCGCCACTACGACGTCCAGGTGATGGGCGGCGCCGCCCTGCACCTCGGCTGGGTCGCGGAGATGAAGACCGGCGAGGGCAAGACCCTCGTGTCGACGCTGCCCGGCCTACCTCAACGCGCTCGCGGGCCGGGGCGTGCACCTCGTCACCGTGAACGACTATCTCGCCCGCACGCGACGCGGAGTGGATGGGGCGTCTGCACCGCTTCCTCGGGCTGACCGTCGGCGTCGTCGTCCCCGACGATTCGACGCCCGACGAGAAGCGCGCTGCAGTACAACTGCGACATCACGTACGGCACGAACAACGAGTTCGGCTTCGACTACCTGCGCGACAACATGGTCGTCGACATCGGCGAGCAGGTGCAGCGCGGACTGCGCAACCAGTCGTGGTCGCCGCACTTCTTCGCGATCGTCGACGAGGTCGACTCGATCCTCATCGACGAGGCGCGCACGCCGCTCATCATCTCCGGTCGGGCCGCCGACGCGGCCGAGCTGTACTACCAGTTCGCACGCGTGGTGAAGGGTCTGCAGCGCGAGCGCGACTACGAGGTCGACGAAGCCAAGCGCACCGTCGTCCCGACCGAAGAGGGCATCGAGCGCGTCGAGCAGGCGCTCGGGGTCGAGAACCTCTACGAGAACATTCACCAGAACTACGTGCACCAGCTGCAGCAGGCGCTGCGCGGCAAGGAGCTGTTCAAGCGCGACGTCGACTACATCATCCAAGACGGCGAGGTGAAGATCGTCGACGAGTTCACCGGTCGCATCCTCGAGGGCCGGCGTTGGAGCGAAGGTCTGCACCAGGCCGTCGAAGCCAAAGAGAGCGTGAAGATCAAAGAGGAGAACCAGACCCTCGCCACCGTCACGCTGCAGAACTTCTTCCGCCTCTACGAGAAGCTCGGCGGCATGACCGGCACCGCGTCGACCGAGGCCGGCGAGTTCGCGCACACCTACGACCTGCAGGTGGTGTCGATCCCGACGAACCGCGACGCTGGTCCGCATGGACAACGCCGACTACATCTACAAGACCGAGGACGCCAAGTTCGACGGCCGCGATCGAAGACATCGCCGAGCGCTACGAGAAGGGCCAGCCCGTGCTGGTCGGCACGATCTCGGTCGAGAAGTCGGAGCACCTGTCGCGCGAGCTGCCAAGAAGGGCATCCCGCACGAGGTGCTGAACGCGAAGCAGCACGAGCGGGAAGCCGAGATCGTGGTGCAGGCGGGCAAGCTCGACGCGGTGACCGTCGCCACCAACATGGCCGGGCCGCGGTGTCGACATCCTCCTCGGCGGCAATCCCGAGGGCCTCGCGCGGCGCGAGTGCCTGAAGGAGGGTCTGGTTCCCGGCACGCCCGAGTACGACGCCCGCTACGACGAGCTGCTACCCGGAGCTACGACGCAGGAGTGCAAGGCCGAGGGCGAGAAGGTGCGCGAGCTCGGGGGGCTGTACGTGCTCGGTACCGAGCGGCACGAGTCGCGCCGCATCGACAACCAGCTCCGCGGCCGTGCCGGTCGCCAAGGCGACGCGGGCGAGAGCCGCTTCTACCTCTCGCTCGAAGACGAGCTGATGCGGCTCTTCGCGACCGGTCTCATGTCGCGGGTGATGAACGCGTCGTTCCCCGACGACATGCCGCTCGAGTCGAAGATGGTGTCGCAGCGCGGTCGAGCGCGCGCAGGGAACGGTCGAGGACCGCAACTTCGAGATCCGCAAGAACGTGCTCAAGTACGACGAGGTGATGAACGAGCAGCGCAAGGTCATCTACAAGCGCCGCCAGCAGATCCTCGACGGCGAAGACCTCGGCGAAGATGCGGTCGATCGCGATCGAGTCCGCGATCAGTCGGCTCGTGGCGCAGTACTGCCTCGGCGAGTTCTTCGAGGACTGGGACGTTCCCGGTCTGCTCGACGCGGCGCGCCTCTACTTCCCGACGCGCATCACCAAGGAGCAGATCGACGAGGTCATCGGGCGCGAGGCGCTCGAGAGCATGTTCGTCGACGACGCCAAGGCGCTGTACGCGGAGAAGGCCGAGACAGATCGGCACCGACACGCTGCGCGACATCGAACGCCGCGTGATGCTCTCGGTGATCGACCAGCACTGGCGCGAGCACCTCTACGAGATGGACTACCTCCAGGAGGGCATCAACCTGCGGGCCATGGGCCAGCAGGACCCGCTCTCGGAGTGGCAGCGCGAAGGCTTCGACATGTTCGAGGCGATGATGGGCCAGATCGAAGACGACTTCGTCCGCTACGTGTTCCATCTGCAGGTCGTGGTCGACGAGGAGCCCCGGCCCGAGATCCGCAACGTGTCCTACAGCGCGCCCGAGGATCCGGTGCAGGGTTCGGATTCGATCGAGGCGGCCCTGGTCGCGCAGGCCGCCGAGATGCCGCTGGCGTTCGACGACGACGACGACGAACGCGCCGATGGCGCTGCCGACCGAGCCAGGTCCAGCAACAGCCGGTGCGGGCCGAGAAGACGCCGGGCCGCAACGAACCGTGCTTCTGTGGCAGCGGCAAGAAGTACAAGCTCTGTCACGGGCGGTGAGCCCGTATGCGTGACTTCTCCGAGGAGATCGCTGATCTCGCGCGGCGTGTCTCCGACGCGCACAAGTACCTGCGCATCGACGAGGCGCGCGCCCGGCTCGTCGAGCTCGAAGAGCAGGCGAGCGTGCCCGATCTGTGGGACGACGCCGATCACGCCGCGTCAGGTGACGTCGGAGATGGCGAGCGTGCGCGAAGACGTCGAGCTGATGGACGAGCTCGACGGCCGGCTCTCCGACGTGCAGACGCTGCACGAGCTCGCGCGCGAAGAAGACGACGCGTCGCTCGAGCCCGAGATCGCCGACGCGCAGCGCGGGCCTCGCCGCCGACCTCGACAAGCTCGAGCTCCGCGCGCTGTTCAGCGGCGAGCACGACGAGCGCGACGCGATCTGCGAAGTGCACTCCGGCGCGGGCGGTACCGACGCGCAGGACTGGGCGCAGATGGTGTTGCGCATGATCCGGCGCTGGGCCGAGACGAAGGGCTTCGAGGTCGAGGTCGACGAGATCCACGAAGGCCAGGAGGCCGGCATCACGTCGGCCACGTTCATCGTCAAGGGTCGCTACGCGTACGGGATGCTCGAAGGGCGAGCGGGGCGTGCACCGCCTGATCCGCATCTCGCCCTTCGACGGCAACGCTCGGCGCCAGACCGCGTTCGCGTCGCGTCGACTGCGTGCCCGCGCTCGAACAGGCCGAGCAACCCGAGATCGATCCCGAGCGATCTGCGCATCGACACGTACCGCTCGTCGGGCGCGGGCGGCCAGCACGTGAACGTCACCGATTCCGCGGTGCGCATCACGCACATCCCGACCGGGGTCGTGGTGTCGTGCCAGAACGAACGGTCGCAGCTGCAGAACCGGGCCAAGGCGATGCAGATCCTCGCGGCCCGCCTCGCGGAGCGTCAGCGCGAGGAGCAACGGCGCGAGCTGGAGCGGCTATCGGGCGACAAGCAGGACGTCGCCTTCGGCAACCAGATCCGCACCTACACGCTCGCGCCGTACCAACTCGTGAAGGACGAACGAACGCGCTACGAGACCGGCAACGTGCAAGCGGTGCTCGACGGCGATCTCGATCCGTTCATCGAGGCGTACCTGCACTGGCGCAGATCGCGCAATTCGGGATAATCCGGTACTGTTGCGTTGATGACGGGAGCCCCGCTGGTACCCTCGTTCCGCTTCCGATGCTGCGCACCACATGATTCGTTTCGAAGACGTCACCAAGACGTACAAAGGCGATGTCGTCGCCCTCAAGGAGCTCTCTCTCGAGATCCTGAAGGGTGAGTTCGTCTTTCTCGTCGGCCCCTCGGGCTCCGGGAAGTCGACCTTCCTGAAGCTCCTGCTGCGCGACGAGGTCGCCACCGAGGGCCGGGTGCTGGTCGCCGGCCGCGACATCGGCCGGCTCGGCGCCTGGAAGGTGCCGCAGCTGCGGCGCAACATCGGTTGCGTCTTCCAGGACTTCAAGCTGCTGACGAACAAGACGGTGTACGAGAACGTCGCCTTCGCGCTCGAGGTGATCGGGCGGCCGAAGCACATCGTGCGCACGCAGGTGCCGCAGATCCTCGACCTCGTCGGCCTGACCAAGAAGGCCGACAGCTTCCCGACCGAGCTGTCGGGCGGTGAGCAGCAGCGCGTCTCGATCGCCCGCGCGTTCGTCAACCGGCCGCTCATCCTGCTGGCCGACGAGCCGACCGGAAACCTCGACCCCGCTACCACGGTCGGGATCATGCGACTGCTCGACCGCATCAACCGCACGGGCACCACCGTCGTGATGGCCACGCACGACCAGCGCATCGTCGACGCGATGCGCCGCCGTGTGATCGAGCTCGATCACGGCTCGCTGATGCGCGACCAGGTGCGCGGCGTCTACGGAGTTGGTAGTTGATGTCCCGCCTGGCTTACTTCGTACGCGAGACGCTGATCTCGCTGCGGCGCAACCTGCTGATGACGATCGCGGGCATCATCACCGTCGCGATCTCACTGTTCTTGTTCGGCGGGATCCTGCTCGTGTCGGCCGTCGTCGACCACGGCACCCAGCAGTGGAAGCACGGCATCGAGCTCGAGATCTTCATGAAGGTCGGCGCGAGCGCCGACCGAGGTCGCACACGATCCAGACCGCGCTCGAGCACGATCCGCAGCGTCAAGAGCGTGCAAGCACCTGAGCCAGGCGGACGCGTACGCCATCTTCAAGAAGGACTTCAAAGACCAGCCCGCGCTCGTCGAGTCGACGAAGGCCGAGCGACCTGCCGGAGTCGTTCCGGGTCGCGCCCGAAGCAGGGCGGAGCAGACACGGCGGTGATCGCGACGGCCAGTACAAGGACCGGCCCAACGTCGACACCGTCATCACGGCCGCGCAGCAGATCAAGAGCCTGCTCGACCGCGACCACGCTGGATCCGGCTCGTCTTCATCGCGATGGCGAGCGTGCTGCTCGCGTCGTCGCTGTTCCTCATCGTGAACACGATCCGCCTCGCCACGTTCGCGCGCCGCCGCGAGATCGAAGTGATGAAGCTCGTCGGCGCGTCGAACTGGTTCGTGCGTGTTCCGTTCATGGCCGAGGGCTTGGTCCAGGGTGCGATCGGCGCGGGCTTCGCCTTCGGGCTCGTCTGGCTGCTCAAGATCGTCATCGCGAACCTGCTGGGCCACCACTCAGCAGAACCTGTTCTCCACGTTCCGGGTCACCTCGGCCGACGCGCTCGGTATCGGGTTCCTGATCCTCGCGATCGGCGCCGGCATCGGCGTCATCGGCTCGATCGTCGGCCTCCGCCGCTTCCTCGAGGCCTAAACTCATACCGTCGTGACTTAGGTGCGTATATCGCACCTAACTCACGACAGTTCGAGGAGTGTGGCGGCGCTGGCGGCGAGCTCGTCGTCCCAGTTCGCGGGCTCGCCGAGCGGGACGAGGACGAGCTTGGAGAAGCCGACGGCGATGTAGCGCGCGCAGAGGTCGTGCAGCGCGGAGCAGCCGCGGGCGACGAGGTCGTCGATCTCGACGTCGGGATTGCGGGTGTTGATCGCCTGCGCGAACGCGTCGGGGATCTCGTCGTGCGTGTAGAGCGCCATCACGCCGAAGTGCTCGGGATCGATCTCGCGGCCGGCCGCGTCGGCCGCCTCCTCGACCGTGACCCGCGCCGCCTTGCACTGCTCGGGCGTGGTGAAGCTCGCGAGCCAGCCGTCGGCCAGCCGGCCGACGCGGCGCAGCTCCGACGGCGCCCTGCCGCCGAGCCACACGTCGAGCGGGTGCGCGGGCTTGGGCAGCACGTTCATGTGCTCGTAGTGGAACCAACGACCGTCGTGGTCGACGTCGTCTTCCGACCACAGCCGCCGGAGCAGCGGGAGCGCCTCGTCGAAGATCGACGCCCGGTCGGCCCGCTCGACGCCGAACGCCTGCTGCTCGACGGGATGCACGATCCCGAGCCCGAAGGCGGGCAGCGCCCGGCCGCCGGAGAGCACGTCGAGCGTGGCCCATTCCTTGGCGACGAGCGCCGGGCTGCGGCCCGGCAGCACCGAGACACTCGTGCCGAGCTTGATCTTCGTCGTGCGGGCCGCCGCGTACGTCAGCGCGAGACGGGATCGGGCGCGGGCCCGCTGATGCGCTCCGAGAGCCACAGCGAGTCGAAGCCGTTGCGCTCCAGGCCCTTCGGCCATCGCGCCGAGCGCCTCGCCCGACAGCGGACGCAGGTTGCCGAGCCCGTACCCGATCCGGACCTTCATCGGCGTGCCTCGCTGCTCGTCAGAAGCCGCGGGCCGCAGGTGCGCGTACTTGCCGAGCTCGTTGCGCGCGATCTGGCGGATGTGGACGTCGTCGGGACCGTCGACGAGGTGCAGCGTGCGGGCGTGCGCGTACATCGACGCGAGCGGCCAGTCGTCGGTCACGCCCGCGCCGCCGAACAGCTGGATCGCGCGGTCGATCACGTCGGTCGCGACGCGTGCCGCCACGACCTTGATCGCCGCGATCTCGGTGCGGGCGTTCTTCTTGCCGACCGTGTCCATCATCCACGCGGCCTTCATCGTGAGCAGCCGGACCTGTTCGATCTGCATGCGCGACTCGGCGATGTTCGCCTGCACGACGCCCTGGTCGGCGAGCGGCTTCTTGAACGCGACGCGCGTCTGGGCGCGCATGCACATGAGGTCGAGCGCCGCGCTCGGCCATGCCGATGGCGCGCATGCAGTGATGGATGCGGCCGGGGCCGAGGCGGGCCTGGGCGATCGCGAAGCCGCTGCCCTCCTCGCCGAGGAGGTTCTCCTTCGGAACCCGCACGTTCTCCCACAGCGTCTCGCCGTGGCCGCCGCCCTCGTAGTGGCCGAACACGGGCAGGCCGCGCACGACGCGTGACGCCGGGCGCGTCCATGGGGACGAGGATCATCGACTGGCGGTGATACGTGTCGGTGTCGGGATCGGTGACACCCATGAACACCGCGAGCTTGCAGCGCGGGTCGAGCGCGCCGCTCGTGAACCACTTGTGGCCGTTGATGACGTAGTCGTCGCCGTCGCGTGTCGATGCGGCTCGAGATGTTGGTGGCGTCGCTCGACGCGACCCACGGCTCCGTCATCGCGAAGCACGAACGGATCTCGCCGTTCGAGCAGCGGCTGCAGCCACTGCTCCTGCTGCAGCGGCGTGCCGAACTGGGCGAGGATCTCCATGTTGCCGGTGTCGGGCGCGGAGCAGTTGGTCGCCTCGCCGAGCAGCGGCGACGTTCCCATCACCTCGCACAGCGGCGCGTACTCGACGTTGGTCAGTCCGGGCCCGTGGTCGGCCTCGGGCAGGAAGAGGTTCCAGAGGTCGCGCTTGCGGGCCTCGATCTTCAGCTCTTCCATGACCGGCGGCGCGAAGTGCGGGTTGCCCGACTCGATCGCGCTGGCCCGGTAGATGGGCTCCGCGGGCCGGACGATCGTCGTTGTCGAACTCGACGAGCTTGGCTTTCAGCTCGACGGCCCGGGCGCTCGGGTGCGAACTCCATACGAACCTCCTCGGACTGGTCGAGACCCTACTCTTCGGCCCGTGACGCGACACTCCGCTGCGCCGGCCTGCGCGTGCTCGAGCTCGGGTGCGTTCATCGCGGGCCCGTTCGCCGGTCAGCTGCTCGGCGATCTCGGCGCCGACGTCGTCAAGGTCGAGCCGCCCGGCGCGGGCGACATCATGCGCCGCTACGGCGTGCGCGTCGACGGCCGGAGCCTGTGGTGGCCGGCGATCGCCCGCAACAAGCGCTCGGTCGCGATCGACCTGCGCGACGAGCGCGGCCGTGACCGTCGCCCGTCGCATCGCCGCGCAGCTGCGACGTCGTGCTCGAGAACTTCAAGCCCGGAACGCTCGCGGGCTGGGGGCTCGACTACGCGACGCTCGCGCAGGCCAACCCCGGAGTCGTGCTCGTTCACGTCTCGGGCTTCGGCCAGACCGGCCCGCGTTCGGCCGAGCCCGGGTTCGGTTCGATCGGCGAGGCGATGGGCGGGATCCGCCACACCACCGGCGATCCCGACCGACCTCCGGCGCGCACGGGCGTGTCGATCGGCGATTCGCTCGCCGGGCTGTTCGCGGTGGTCGGCACGCTGGCCGCGCTCAACGAGCGCACGCGGAGCGGGCGCGGGCAGGAGGTCGACGTCGCGATCTACGAAGCGGTGATGGCGTTGATGGAGTCGACCGTCGCCGACTACGAGCTCGGGGGAGTCACGCGCACGCGTTCGCGGCGGCATCCTGCGCGACGTCGCGCCCGCCAACGCGTATCCCACCGCCGACGGCCGCGACGTCGTGATCGCGGGCAACGCCGACGCGGTGTTCGCGCGCCTGTGCGACGGCGATGGACCGTCCCGATCTCGCGCGCGATCTCGCCACCCACGAAGCGCGCGCGGCGCAGCCAGGATCCGCTCGACGACGAGATCGCGGCGTGGACCGCGACGCTGACGGCCGACGATCTCGTCGCGCTGTTGCGCGCGCACGACGTTCCGGTCGGGCTCATCAACACGCGCGCCCGATCTGGCGACCGATCCGCACATCGCGGCCCGCGAGATGATCGTGCGGCTGGCCGGCGGGATTCGCGCGCCGACGTTCCGATGACCGGGCGTCGTGCCGAAGTTGTCGCGCACGCCCGGCGACGATCCGCGTCCGTCGGACCCGCGCTCGGCGAGCACACCGACGCGGTGCTGCGCGACCTCGCCGGTGTTCACCGACGCGGAGATCGCCGCGCTACGAGACGGTGGCGTTGTTGCGTGAGCTCGCTTCGAAGAAGTCGATCGGCGGGTTCGACCTTGTTCAACGGCGGCACCGCGGCAGCGAGCAGCTCCTGCGCTTCGCGGTGGTCGTCGGCGGTGAACGCGCGCGTGGTCGCGCAGAACTCGACCATGATCCCGTTGGGGTCGTTGGCGTAGATCGACGTGCACCAGCCGTGGTCGATGCGCACGACGTCGTAGCCCGTGGTCGAGCCAGCGGTCGCGCTTGGCGTCGAGGTCGTCGAACGTCGGCGTCGAACGCGATGTGGTTCACGAAGCTCGGCAGCCCGAGCCCGGTCGAGATCGCGGGATCGAAGTCGGGCAGCGTCGTCGTCGTGGAGGTCCCAGATCGCGAGCATCTCGCCGTTGCCGGTGTCGTAGAACAGGTGGCGGGCCCAACCCGTCCTCCATGTACGGCTGGGCTTCGACCCGGACGAGCTCGAAGCCCATGGCCTCGGTGTAGAAGCGGTGCGTCGCGTCGAGGTCGCGGGTGGCGATGGCGACGTGGTGGAAAGCCATGCCGCACATTCTGGCACCGGTGCCGGCTCTGGCACGGTGCCCACGTGCCGTCGCCTCCGATCTCCGCCGCCCCTCGATCCCGGAGTCGGTCGATCCGGACCCGATCGCGCAGTTCCGGCGCTGGTACGACGAGGCATTCGCCGGCCGGAGTACGCCAACCCGAGGCGATGACGCTCGCCACCGCCTCGCCCGACGGGCGAGGTGTCGGCCCGGACGGTGTTGCTGCGCGGCCTCGACGAGCGGGGCTTCGTCTTCTTCACGAACTTCGAGAGCGCCAAGGGCGAGCGAGCTCGGCGGCGAATCCGCGCTGCCGCGCTCGTGTTCCACTGGCGGGAGCAGGAGCGTCAGGTCCGCGTGGTCGGCGCGGTGCAGCGCGTGTCGCCGACGACGAAGCGACGCGCTACTGGGACGAGCCGGCCGCGCGGGTCACCGCGTGAGTGCGTGGGCGTCGCCGCAGAGTCGCGGTGGTCGACCGCACCGAGCTCGAGGCGCAGCGTGGCCGAGGTCGAGGCGCGCTTCGCCGGCACCGACCCGCCGCTCCCGCCGTTCTGGGGCGGCTACCGCGGTGCAGGTGCGACGAGCTCGAATGCTGGCAGGGCCGCGCCGACCGGCTGCACGACCGCGTGCGGTACCGGCGCGACGATGCCGGCGAGTGGATCCGCGAGCGGCTGGCGCCGTGAACGCCGCGAGACGTCGTGACGTTGCGTTCGCGCGTTCGCCGGCGTGTTCGCGGTCGGCAACTGGATCGCCAAGGCGCGCCCGCGACCGCGCCGGCAGTCGCGCTCGAGTACGTCTGCAAGCCCGCGACGCTGGTTGCCTTGATCGCTCGCGGCGGGGCTGCTCGATCCGGCCGCCGACGCGCGTACACGGCGCGCCTGGTTCGTCGTCGCGCTCGTGTTCTCGCTGGCGGGCGACGTGTTGCTGATGCTGCCGCAGGATCTGTTCGTCGCCGGCCTGGCCGCGTTCCTCGTCGGCCACGTCTGCTATCTGATCGGCTTCTGGACGCACGGCCCGTCGGCGGTCGCGTTCGTCGTCGCGGCGCGTCGTGGCGTCGCGTCTGCGTCGTGCCGCTCGGGGCGCGGATCCTCGGCGGCCGATCGCCCGGAGCGGCTAGCCCGGCGAGCTCCGGCTCGCCGGTCGCGGTCTACATGGTGGTGATCTCGGCGATGCTCGCCACCGCGCTCGCGACCGGCAACGTCGTGGCCGGCGTCGGCGCGGTGCTGTTCGTGGCGTCGGATTCGATGATCGCCTGGGACCGCTTCGTGCGGCCAGTTGCGCTGGGCGCCGGTCGCGATCATGGTGACGTATCACCTCGGCCAGGCCGGCCTGGTGGCCTCGCTCCTGCGCTGAACTGCTTGAGGTCGATGCCCGGGACGCCGATCCCCGTTGGGATGTTGGACATCGAGGTCGTCGCCCGCGCCACGGATTGTTTCGAGCCGCTCCCGACGAGCGTGACGCGCCTCGCCGTTCTCGCGACCCGCGAAAGCGTTGATCTCGCCCAGATCGTCGATATCGTCCGCTACGACCCGGCCCTCACCGCAGCCTTGCTGCGCCGGGCGAACTCCTCGTGGAGCGCGGCGCGCACCGAGATCGCCACTGTGAACGACGCCGTGGTTCGCCTCGGCGCCGGACCGGTCCTCGCGTTGGCCCTGGGCGTCAACGTGCGCGCCCGGCTCGAGGCCCCTCTGCCCGAGTACGACCTGGCCGAAGGCGATCTCTGGCGGCACTCGGTCGCCGCGTCGCTCGCGGCCGAAGCCCTCGTTCGGGCCGGGGCGCGGCTGCCGGTCGAGACGTCGACCGCGGCGCTTGCTGCACGACGTCGGCAAGCTGATCATGGCGCGCTTCACCGACGTGCCCGCGCTGGCTTCGATCACCGTGGCCCGGGCCACGGGCGCGACGCCGCCTGGAAGCCGAGGTGTCGGCGGTCGGAATCGATCACGCCGAGCTCGGTGGGTCGATCGTCCGGGCCTGGGGCCTGCCCGAGTCGCTCGTGGTCGGTGTCGCCCGGCATCACGCGCCGACCGGCGCGGCCGGGCCGACCGGCCCGATCGCCCAAGGCGTGCACCTGGCCGACGCGGTCGCCAAGGCCGTCGGCACGGCACCCGACGACAACCCCGACGCCGAGCTGCTGGCTCGCACGCAGCGGGAGCTCGGGATCACCGGCGCCGGCTACGACGACGCGTGTGCGGCGGTGGCGGAGCGTCTGGCCGAGGTCTCGGCCCGCTACGCCTGAGCGCGTCACTCCGGCCAGCGTCACTCTGGCCAGCCCCACTCTGAGCGGTCCCACTCTGGGCGGCGCCTGATCAGGGTTTTTGGTCACGGTGAGTGTGATTTACGTCTTGAGTCACTCACGCAACGTGCCGATGGCCACTCTATGCGTTTGGGAGGCGCCGAATCATTCGGTCAAAAGGAGCAGGGCCGCGCGCCGCGTGGTCGGCGGCACTTGTCGTGTTGCCGGTGTGCGGTCAGGGCTCGGGGTCGGCGGCCGGCGCGGCCGAGGCGACGCACGGTATGTGGGCGGTGACCCGGGATTCCGGAGGGCACGCTGCACGTGGTCCGGGGCCTCGACGCCGCGGTCGCCAGCGATGGACAACCGCCTCGGGCGGGACGTCGGATCAGGTGCTGTCGACCGAGCAGGACGAGACCGTCCAGGTCCTGCAACGACCAACGACGCGTTGCGACCCCAGCAGTGGGCGTTCAACGCCGTCGACTTCGAAGTCGGCCTGGAAGGTCTCCAACGGCGCCGGCATCACGGTCGCGGTGGTCGACACCGGTGTGCTCGGTAGTCACGAGGACCTCGCCGGTTCGGTGTTGCCGGGCATCGATCTCGCGGCCGACGCCGCGACGTACGACCCCGCCGGCAACGGCGAGGTCGACCCTGCCGGTCACGGCACGCACGTCGCGGGGATCATCGCCGCCCATGCCAACAACGGTGTCGGCATCGCGGGCGCGCGCACCGGGGTCAAGATCCTTCCGGTCCGAGTGCTCGACGCGTCGGGAAGCGGTTCCTCTTCCGACGTTGCCGAAGGGATCATCTGGGCGGCCGATCACGGCGCCCGGGTGATCAACCTGAGCCTCGGGCGGCGGACCGTCGTCGGGCATGCAGGTTGCGATCCAGTACGCGCGGTCGAAGCAGGTCGTGACGTTCGCGGCGGCGGGCAACGCGTACCAGGACGGCAATCAGCCGACGTACCCGGCCGCGTACCCGGAAGCGATCGCGGTTGCCGCGATCGACAGCAACGCTGCAGCACGCCGGCTTCTCGAACACCGGGTAGTACGTCGACATCGCGGCGCCCGGCGATCTCATCTGGTCGACCTACGGCCAGGGCCACGCGCAGTACGCGCTGATGAGCGGAACGTCGATGGCGACGCCGTACGCGACCGCGACCGCGGCGCTCGTACTCGGTGAGAATCCGCAGCTCAGCGCCGACGCTCGATCCACGATCTGACCGCAAGCGCATCCGATCTCGGCGCGCCCGGGCGCGACGACACGTTCGGCTACGGCCTGATCAACCCGCGCGGCGCGCAGCTGTTGGCGTCGCCGGAGAAGGATCGACCGCGGCACCAAGGGTCACGGCTACTGGATCGTCGACGCCGACGGCCACGTGCGCGCCTACGGCGGTGCGCACTTCTACGGCGACCTCAGCGGCACGTCGCGTTGCCGGCGCCGATCGTCGCGTCGGCGCGCACCCCGACGGCAAGGGCTACTGGCTCGTCGGCGCGAACGGCGCGGTGTACTCCTTCGGCGACGCCAAGTACCTCGGCGGTCTGCAGGCCCGTCACCTGAACTCGCCGATCGTCGGCATGGCCGCGACACCGAACGGGAGCGGATACATCCTGCTCGGTCACGACGGCGGCGTGTTCGCTTTCGGCGAACGCGCACTTCTACGGCTCGACCGGTGGCATGGCGACTGAACGCGCCCGGTGCTCGACATGACGATGACGGCCGACGGTCACGGCTACTGGTTCGTCGCCGCCGACGGTGGCGTGTTCTCGTTCGGCGACGCGCAGTTCCACGGTTCGACCGGCGCGATGAGGCTGTCGCAACCGGTGCGTTCGATGACCGCGGCCGCGAACGGCAAGGGCTACTGGATGGTCGCCGACGACGGCGGGATCTTCGCCTTCAACGTGCCGTTCGAAGGCAGCCTGCCGCGCGTGCGCGACCTGCTACGGCTATCCGTACGTGCCGAGTGTGCGGTATGCGATCGCTGCCGACGAACGACGGTTACTACATCCTCGGTCATGGACGGCACGGTGTGGGCGTTCGGCAACGCCAAGTACTTCGGATCGCTTTCGGGCTCGTGGGCAGTTGACCTCATGCAGGCGCCCTGAACCCGAGCTGCTGGTCGGGTGACGGCGCCGGCAACGGCGCCGGCGTCGTCACCTGACCGAACGAACGACGCCGGCCTGCCACGGGCTCTCGGGCCAGCCGCGCCGACCGCGGCCCCTGGCGACGCGGTCGAGGTAGCTCGACGACGGTCGTCGGGATCGTGGCCGAGGCGTCACGAGCGCGACGCCGATGACGGTGCCCGGTCCGGCCCCGTCCGCCCATGCAGTGCACCGCGACGCCGATCCCGCGTTCGAGGTGCGCGACGACATCGGCGGCGGCGCGTTCGACGAGCGCGCTGCTCGCGATCGGGGTCGTTCGGGTCGCCACCACTGACGAGGTCTTGCAGACGGATCGCGGTGATGGTGCACGGCGCGGGGTCGTAAGCGGGTGCGTCGTGCGACAGGCACACGACGTGGCCGATGCCGTTCTCGTGAGTAGCGACCAGTCGGCGCGGCCCGGATACGACATGCCGACGAGCGCGACCGGTTCGCGCGCGATCCAGTAGAGATCGTCGGGCACGCAGAGATTCCCGAGGAAGCCCGTGTGTGCGCCGGGCGGGAGCATGCGCAGCCGCGGCCGGTCGGGGTCGGGGTTTTCCGGCGTGGCGTTCAGTTCGAGAAGCGTTCGGCGTAGTGGTCGTCGGGCTCGTAGCAGACGTTGTCGGCGATGAGTCCGTCGATCTCGGGGTCGTTGTGGCCGAGCTCGTGCAGGATCGCGCGCGTGTCCTGGCCGACGAGCGGCGGCGGGCCCGTCGACGCGGCCGGGCGTCTCGGAGAAGTCGATGAGCTCGACCGAACTGGCGGATGTTGCCCAGCAGCGGATGCGAGTAGCGCGCGACCAGGCCGAGCTCGACGTTGTCGGAGTCGAACAGCGGGGTCTCGCCGCCGTGCGTGTCGAGCGGCACCTCGTTGGGCACGCCGGCGTCGTCGAGCGTGCGCGTCCAGAACGTCGCGGTCTTGGTCGCGGAAGCGCGGCTCGAGGATCGACTCGAGCTGGCGCCGGTGCTCGTTGCGGCTCGCGGCGGTCGCGAAGCGTTCGTCGTCGGCGATCTCGCCGACGCCGAGCGCCGTGCACAGCGCGCGGAACTCGCGCGTCGGTGATCGCCGCGATGCAGATCCAGTCGTCGTCCTGGGTGCGGTAGAGGCGGTAGGTCGCCGACGACGCCCATGAGCTCTTTGTCGAGGTGCGGACGGGGCGCCGCGACTGCCGCCGACGAGGTGCGCGTCGGAGGTGAAGATCGCGCCGCCGTCGAACAGCGACGTCCACACTTCTTGGCCTTCGCCCGTGCGCTTGCGGTGGTACAGCGCGCCGAGCACGGCGACGACCGACAGCATCGCGTTCGACGCGTCGCACATGCCGAAGCGGTAGTACAGCGGCGTGTTGCCTTCGTGCACCGCGCCGCGATTCGTACTCGAGTCCGGACGACGCCTGGTAGAGCGGGTCGAGGCCACCGAAGCGGGCGAGCGGACCTTCGAGTCCGTACGCCCAGGTGTTGCAGTAGACGATGTCGGGCTTCACCTGCTTGGCACGCGGCGTAGTCGATGCCGAGCTTGGTCGCGACGCCGGCGGTCATGTTGTGGTGCACGACATCGGCCGTGGCGATGAGCTCGAGCGCGATCGCGAGGCCGCGGGGGTCTTTGACGTTGAGCGCGATGTCGCGCTTGCCGCGCTGGCACCCGAAGAACGGCTTCGTCGCCATGCGCATGCCGTCGCCGGTGACGGGTTCGACCTTGATGACCTCGGCGCCGAGATCGCTCGATGATCATCGGCCCGAACGGCCCTGCGAGGTACTGGCCGAAGTCGATGAGGCGCACGCCTTCGAGCGCGAGCGTCATAGTCCCAGCTCCTTCGAGGATCTCGGCGTTGTGCTGGCCGGGCGTGGGTTGCGGACCCTGGATCGCGGTCGGGGTGCCGAACATGTGCAGCGGCGTGCCGATCTGCGTCGTCTCGCCGACGACCGGGTCGACGACCGTCTGCACCATGCCGTTCGCGATCAGCTGCGGGTGCGCGAACTGCTCGTCGGGCGTGATGATCGCCTCGATCGCGTGGTTGTTCTCCTGGAACGCGGCGACGATCTCGTCGCGCTTCCACTCCTTGAACTTCTCCCGCCGTTTCGCGTTGAACGCCTCGCGTTCCTCGGGCGGCAGCGCCATGAACGTGAACGGATCGGGCGCATCGTCGAGACCGCAGGATCTCGTCCTGCGATCTTCGTCGGCGGTGAGTCCGCTCATGACCGACACGTGCACCCAACCGTCGGCGCACTCGAAGATCATCTGCTGGTGGATGCCGGGCGGGTACGACTTGCCCATCAGCTCGTGCGTTCCCGCGTTCGCGTTCTCGAGGTGCTGCCAGATCTGGGTCGTGTAGAGCATCGCGCCCTGCGAACAATGACGTCGTCACGTGCTGGCCGCGGCCGGTGTCTCTCGCGCGCGATCAGCGCGGTGAGCACGCCGGTGGAGATCAGATAGAACGCGCCCATCGACGGCATCGGCATGTGCAGGAAGATCGGCCCCATGCGCCAACCCGGCTGTTCCCACATCTGCCCGCTGCTCGCCTGCACGAGCGCGTCGTATCCCGGGCGTTGGGCGAAGCGGTGCCCGTCGGGATACGCGGGACACGAGAGGTAGATGACGCGCGGGTGCGCGGCGTGCACCGACTCGTAGCCGAAGCCGAGTCGCTCCATCACGCCCGGCCGGAACGACTCCACGACGACGTCGGCGGTCGCGAGCAGGCGCTCGAAGATGTCGCGGCCCGCGTCGGACTTGAGGTCGACCTCGAGTGAGCGCCGGCTGCGGTTCCAGACGCGGTAGCCGTCGTACGCGCGGAACGGATCGCCGCCGGGCGGTTCGACCTTGATCACGTCGGCGCCCTGCTCGGCGAGCAGGAGCACACCGAGCGGACCGGCGATTCCCCAGGAAAGGTCGAGAATGCGGACGCCGTCGAGTGCACCAGGCATGGCCGTGACGCTACCTGACGCCCGCGTCAGCTCGTCGTGATCGGCCCCGCTCGGGCGGGGGCGTCAGCCGACGTCAGGTGGTGGTGATCGCGAGGTTGAACGCGGCCTGGAAACGGTCGCCGGGCTCGACGACGGATGCGGTGCCGCGGCCGAGCGCGTCGATCTCCGCCGTCATCGGTTCGATCGCGACGAACTCGCGCTCGGGCGGGACGTACAGCTGCGCGAAGGGATATGCGGGGTCGAACTGCATCGTGAGCGTGCGCCGGTTGCGGGCCCGCGCCGCCCGAGATCGCGAACGTGCGGTCGGGCCCGAGCGCGTAGTGATCGTCGAAGGTGCGTCGGCCCGATGAGCTCGCGCTGCCGCGGCTTGCGGCGTGCGTGCGCCGGTGGGGATGACGCGGGCGTCGACCTCGATGTGTTCGCACGCCGGCCACCGGAGCTCCCATTCGGAGCGGGGCGCGTTCGGGCAGCTGCACGAACGGATGCCATCCGAACGAGATCGGCACCGGATGGTCGGAGGTCGGGTCGACCTGGGTGACGATGTTGAGGCCGCGCGTCGGGTGTAGGCGCGCGTCGATGGTGAGCGTGTGCGGAAACGGGAACGCGAGCAGCTTCTCGGGATAGCGCGCCGTAGTCGAGCCGGCGCGACGACGCGCGTGGCGTTGTGTTGCAGTACTTCGAACGGCGCGCCGAAGAGGTTGCCGTGCATCGGGAGCCCGTTGGGGTCGTGGGGGAGGGTGAGCCCGGTCAGGTCGACGCGCTGTCCCGGCCGCCTCGTAGCTCTCGCCCGCGAGCCGGTTGGCCCACGGGTGCAGCAGCGGGATGGCGGTGGCGCTGCCCGGCGCGGAAGTCGTCGACCGTGCGCGGCCAGCGCCACGAACTCGTCGTCGCGGAAGCGCAGCGACGTACACAGCATTGCCGCATCAGGCCGGAACGTCGCTTCGTACTTCCCTGCCCGGAGCTCGACACCGTCCACGAGTCGCGAGCGTAACCTCAGGCGTTCGGCTTGTCCTTGGCCTTGGCCGCAGCTTCCATCGCTGCCAAACGCTCGAGGATCGGCATCGGTTCCTGACCGACTTCGTCGAAACGCGTGGCGATCTCGTCGACGTTCCAACGGCCGTCCTTGCGCATCTCGCGCACTTCGATCGGCTGGTTCCACACCGCGATCCGCCCGGCGTTGACCGTGTAGATCTGGCCGGTCACCTGGCTGGCGAGGTCGGAGAGCAAGTAGCAGACCATCGGCGCGACGTCTTCCGGCTCGCCCATCTCGAGGCCGAACGGAACTTGGCCCGACATGCGCGACTTGGCGACGGGTGCGATGCAGTTCGCGGTGACGCCGTACTTCTGCATGCCCGCGGCCGCGCTGCGAACGAGCGACACGATGCCGCCCTTGGCCGCGGCGTAGTTGGCCTGCGCAACGCTGGCCGCGAACGCACCGGAGGTGAAGCCGATCATGCGGCCGCTCTTCTGGGCGCGGAACACCGCGGCCGCGGCGCGAAAGACGGTGAAGGTGCCCTTCAGGTGGGTCTCGATGACCGGGTCCCACTCGTCCTCGGACATGTTGAACAGCATCCGCTCGCGCAGGATGCCGGCGACACACACGACGCCGTCGATCTGGCCGAACGTGTCGATACCCGACTGCACGATCGACGCGCCGCCTTCCATCGTGGTGACCGAGTTCGCGTTCGCGACCGCCCGGCCGCCGGCCTGCTTGATCTCTTCGACGACCGCGTCGGCGACTTCGCTGGTCGGCTCGTTGCCGTCCATCGACACGCCGTAGTCGTTCACGACCACCGCCGCGCCTTCGGCCGCGGCGGCCAGCGCGACGGCGCGGCCGATCCCGCGTCCGCTGCCCGTGATCGCGATCACCTTGCCGTCGAGTGCACCCACGTCGCCTCCGAAAAACGGGTTCCAGTCGGACGGCGACGCTACAAGTCGGGGGGCGAGGCGGGCGATTCGGGGCCCGGCTTCGCTCTAGGCTGCGGCGCATGAAACCAGCCGGGATCCATCACGTCGCCATCTGTGTGCGAGATGCGGAGGAGGCGAAGACCTTCTACACCGAGGTGCTCGGGCTGAGTGTGGTGGAGGACCGCCCCGACTTCGGTTTCGGCGGCTACTGGCTCGACGCGGGCGGCCAGCAGGTGCACCTCATGCAGAGCGAGAGCTCGCGGTCGGGCGGCGATCACTTCGCGATCCGGGTCGACGACCTCGAGTCGGCCGTGGCCGACATCAGGGCGACGGGCTACAAGGTGAACACGATCGACCACATGGTCGGCGCCGGCCACCAAGCGTTCCTGCATGATCCGAGCGGGAATTTCGTCGAGTTGAACCAGCCCGATTCGGGCGAATAGCGCGCGGCATCGCTGCAGAGTTGCCCGCCGCCTCCGATGAGGTGGGGTGAGCGACAGCGGTCAGTCAACTCGACTCAAAGCGCCGGTGCCCAGCGCGAGCGGCCGGGCCGCGATGAAGGATTGGGACCAGGCGTACGAGGCCTACCCCAAGTACGCGGCGGACTACGCGTGGAAGCACGTCGTCGACGTGTTCGAGGCGTACCCGGGTGAGCGCGCGTACGAGATCGGATTCGGTTCGGGTAACAACCTGCGCTGGGCGTGCGAACGCGGCTGGGAAGTGGCGGGTTGCGAGGTGTCGTACGCGGCGTACGCGAGGGGTCGCGCGTCGTTGCGTGATGCCGACCTGCGCAAGGAATCGATCGTCGACTGCACCGCGCCCTCCGGCCGCTACGACGTGGTCATCGATCGGGCCGCGCTCACGTACCTCTCGCCGAAGGACATGAAGGCCGCGTTGTTCCACGTGCGGCGCATCCTCAAGCCCGGTGGAGTGTTTCTCTTCAACCCGTACGGCGTGCTGCAGACCAAGCCGTTCCCGGAGCAGATGCCGCCGGTGACGTTGTGGGATCCGCAGGCGGCGCGTCGGCTGTTCCCCGACACGAAGTGGACGCTGCTCGACTTCGAGAACATCGAGACGCGCTACAAGGACGACAACACGGGTGCGCTCGAGAACACGTTGCGCATCCTGGTGCGCAAGCTCGGCGACTGAGTCGTTCGTCAGTCGTTGACGACGAGGGTCGCGGCGATCTTGTCGTGCACACACTGACTGTCGCCGTCCCAGAGACACCAGAGCGAATCGAGCAGACCGATCCAGCCGATCAGGTTCGCGGCCCAGACGAGCAGTGCGCGGCCCCACGAACGACCATCGCCGAGTGGGTGACCGTCGAGGGTGACGGGACGGATCTTCATCCATCGCTTACCGAGCGTGCGGCCGTACCGGGCAGTGGCGACGGCTTCGTAGACGACGAACAGCGCGTTGACGACTAGCACGGCGACGAACCCGGCGAGGTACAGCCAGATGAAGCCGGGCGTCGGCGTGGAGACGTTCGGATCGGAGCTCGTCTTGGGGAAGATCGGGCCCGCGTGCGGCGCGACGATCGCGATCGCGATCGCAACGACGACGATGACCACCGGAAGGAAGACGAGCCAGTCGAGCAAGCGGGCCAGGAGACGGTTGCCCGGATTCGCGAGCGAGCCGGGTCCCGCGGGCGGGCGGCCGTAACGCGCTCCCTTCCAAAGTGCGGCCGGCGGCGCGACATGTGCGGTCCAGCCGTAGCCGTCGTAATACCGCTGGCCTGCGCCGCCCGGGTCGGGATACCACCCCGGGGCCGCGCCCTGCACGTGACTCACTGGTGCTCCTGGCTCGTCGACCTGCACAGCATGCCGTGTTGTGTGCCCCACACATCGGCAATGCGGGCGGCGTCACTGAGGACCGAGCGAGGTACAGACCTTTTTTCGAGTGCTAGCGCGGGTGTTAGCGCCCGCGCGATTGCGTACCCCACGACGCGGTACTTTGCCGCGCATGGCGCGTGTTGCAAGCCCAGCGGTGGTACTGCTTCGTATGTCGCCCCAACTGCGCGAGGGATTGCGCCTGGCCGCAGCCGACGCCGGTTGCTCCGTCAACGCGTTCGCGGTTCAGCTGATCGCGGCCGCGGTCGGCGACCCGTGTCACTTCCGTGCCCCGGAGCGGCCCGAGCCCGAGTTGCGGGATCTCGAGCGCGACGCGCTCGGCTATCCGCTGGAGTCGAAGGCGAACTGGCAGCATGCGGTCGCGCGCAGCGAGTACATCGGCGTGATGGGGACAAAGGAGGAGTCCGACGACTGGATCGCCAACGTGAAGCGATACGACGCGGAAGACCCCGCCTTCTTCGTCGAGTGGGCGCAGCGGCGAAGGGCGGAAGAACAGTCGGCGTGGAAGTGAGCGTGCCGAGCTACCGGCACGCCGACGGTGTCAGCCGCCGATCGGGCTCAGGGAGTTTCCGTCGCATTGGTCGGTGTCGCCTCCGGCATCGGCGGTAAGCGCGCAGTTGCCGGCATCCGACTGGAATTGCGTCGGCGCAGGCGCGGGCCCACTCCATTCCACCAGTGCCGTCGACGGATCAATCTGCACCGGAACCGTCGAACCGTCGGGGAAGCGAAGACGAGCGCTCTCAACCCCGTCAGCTACCGCGCCGACCAGCACACGGGTGTTGCCATCCGTGCCCACGACGAGGACCGTCAAGGGCGCGCCCACCTGGAACGACGGTGTCGGACATTGCGCGGGATGACCGTCATGGGTTGGTACCGATGTCGATTCAGGTGCGGGCATGAGGAACGTGGAAGCGCTCCCGCCGAAGTTCGGGGCGCCCTCGGGGTCATAGCACTGCCAGCCGGTACTCGACTTCGCGTACCAGACCGTCCACGGCTTCGAATCGATCGCGCCATGCGCGATTGCGCGCCACGCGTTCGGCGCGATGGTTCCCGGTCCGCGGATGAGCGCAAGCATTGTGTTGGTTTCGTCGTAGACCTGCGCGGCGGGCGGTGCCTGCACGTCCACTGTCACACCGAAGTCGTAGAGATCCGTCGTCGTCGACTGGTTGACGGTGGTGGGCTTGTTTGGCGCGGGTCCACCGGGCATCGCGGGAAGAGTGAAGGTCGTGGCTATTGACGTCTTCACACGTCGCAGACGGTTTTGCGAGTCAGTCCAGATCTCGGTCCCCGTGGACTCGACGTGAGTCTGCAGCGCGGCCTTGGGCCGAGCGCAGCCGGGCACGGTCGTGGTCGTCTCCGTCGTGGGTAAGCCCGTCACTTTCCAGTGAGTCGTCGTCGTACCTCGGACCGATTCACTTCCGACTTGTGCGAGTGTTGCTCCCGCGGTCCGCAGCTGGTTCAAAACATCAGACGGTTGCTCGATGCCGTCTCCGGAGACGCCGAGCAGCTGCCCGATGGCGGTCGAAGGATTGATCGCCGCGCAGTTCTGCACCGCGGCGATGCGCGCGTAGTCCTCTGTCTCCCACGTACGGTGACCGGGGAAGGTCCCGAACCCGCAGGTCTCTCCACTGTGAAGGTACGACTTTGTTCCGATCCATCTGAACTCGTTCGGCCCGGTCCCCGACGATGGGCAAGGCGAAGCTGGGTCGGCACTCGTCGGGCTCGTCGAGGGGTCCTCGACTTGTCTGACGACCGCACTGCCTTCGGGGTTTCCGAAGTCGATGACTCCGGCGACGACGATCTTGATCGAGTCGGAGCTTGTCGTCGTCTCGAAGCGTGACGTCTGCGATGCAGTCGCCGACACGATGACTCGCAGGCGCGCCGCGCCGTCTGGCTTCGACGAGTTACTGCTGCCGCACGCCGCGAGTACACACACGCCGACAACCACCACAGTCCATCGCCGCCGCCCCATCGTCCGAGATTAGAGCGGAATCAGGTGGGAGGCGTCCAGCTGTAAGCGAGGAAGGGCTGGCCGATCCATTCGTCGGGGAGAACGAGATCGCGGTCGCGGTGCCATTCGTCGTAGGGGACGTCGCGCTCGGGCGCCCACGTGAAACCATGGCGCGCGTAGATGCGTTGCGCGCCGATCATCCATGGCGTCGTGTGGATCAGGATCGGTTGCTCATCTCGCCCGGCGCGATTGATGCAGGCGCGCACGAGCGCGTCGCCCGCGCCCTGGCGGCGCGCGGCGGGATCGACGGCCAGCAAGCGGAACTGCGCTTCGTGCGGCCGAGTCCACTCGCTCCACTCCGACGCCGAGTCGGCCGCGTACGTGACCGAACCGACGACCTCGTCGAGGTCGCCGACCGCGACGATGATTTCCGCGTGCTTGGCGCGCTTCTTCGTGTTGAGGATCTGCTCGTCGTATCCGCCCCAGAGGTGGTCGACCGGCAGCGCCTGATACGCCTCGACAGTGAGCGCACCGACGCGGTCGTACTCGCTGGGCCGCGCCGCGCGAACGGTGATCAATGTGCGTGCAGGTGCTGTTGCGTCGCGCCCAGGATCGCGAAGGTCACCGTCGGCGTGATCGCGAGCACGAACCGGATCATGGTGCCGCGGTTCCAGTGCCGAGGCGCGCGATTGTGCATGCCCAGAGTTGCGAGATCACCTTCGGTATTCGCGACGTCGCCGCCCGGTGCCATGACGAAATCCTATAGCCGCTTGGCTTCGATGATGCTGCGCAGGAAGGCACGTGTGCGCTCGCTTTGCGGCTCGTTGAACATCTGTCCGGGCGGCCCCTCTTCCTCGATACGACCCTGGTATAGGAACACCACCTTGCTCGAGACCTCGCGTGCGAATCCCATCTCGTGCGTGGCGAGCAGCATCGTCATGCCTTCCGAAGCCAGCTGACTGATGAGGGTCAACACCTCCGATACGAGCTCGGGGTCGAGCGCACTCGTGACCTCGTCGAGCAGCATGACGCGCGGCTGCATCGCCAGCGCGCGCACGATTGCGACGCGTTGTTGCTGCCCGCCCGAGAGCCGGTCGGGAAACTCGTGGGCTTTGTCGACCAAGCCGATCCGGCTGAGAAGGCCGAAGGCGCGCTCGGTGGCTTCGTTGCGGCTGAGCTTCAACACCTTGCGCGGCGCGAGCGAGACGTTGTCGAGCACGCTCATGTGCGGGAAGAGGTTGAAGCTCTGGAAGACGATGCCGACATCGGCGCGCAACGCGTTCACGTCGACGCCCCGCCCCGACACCCGCTCGCCGTCGATGTCGATCTCGCCGCCCTGAATCGGCTCGAGCGCGTTGATGCAGCGCAACAAGGTCGACTTGCCGCAGCCCGACGGCCCGATGAGGCACACGACCTGGTGCTCGTCGACGGTGAGGTCGACGCCCCGCAGCACTTCGTTGTCGCCGAAGCTCTTGTGCACGTCCCGCAGTTCGATGAACGCACTCATCCGCTTGCGTCCGTTCCTTGTCGATGCGGATCAGATAGTCGACGAACCGGGTTACCGGAATCGTGATGATCAGGAACGCGATCGCGGCGCCGGTGACCGGGGAGAGGTTGAAGTACTTGCTCTTGTAGATCGTGGCGTAGTTGAGGATCTCGAGCGACGCCGACGAACGGCGACCAGCGCCGTGTCCTTCTGCAGTGCGACGAAGTCGTTGAGCAGCGGCGGGATGATGCGCCGGACGGCCTGCGGGATCACCACGTGGCGCAGCGTCTGCCACTGCGAAAGGCCGAGCGAGCGGGCGGCCGCGGCCTGGCTCCAGTGGATGCTCTCGAGCCCGGCCCGGTATACCTCGGCGACGTACGCGCCGTAGACGAGCACCAGTGCGAGCACCGACGAGCCAGAACACCTGACCGTTCTGACTCATGCTCTTGAACACCGGCACGCCGGCCAGCGCGAAACCGAAGACGATCAGGTAGATCGAGATGACTGCGGGCACGCCGCGGAACACGTCGATGTAGGCGATCGCGAGGAAGCGGATCGGCGCACACGCGCGGCCCGGGCAAGAGCCGGACGACGGCGACGATCAGCGCCCAGATCAGTACCAGGATCTCGCTGACGACGAACAGCTTGATGTTGAGCCAGAAGCCCTTGAGCAGACCGGTGCGGCTGTTCCAGATGATCGACCAGTCGAAGAGCACCGACCGGACCGCACCGTTGTTCGCCGACAAGCAGGAACGCGAGGAACGCGCCGATCAGCCGCGGTGAGTCCGACTCCCGACCACGAACCAGATGTCGTCGCGCGAGTCTTCGACCGCGATGCGTGCGTTCTGGTAGTCACCGTTCGACGCGAGTCGTTCGGCGCGCCGGGACGCGGCGAATGCGCGGAACCCGTAGAACGGAACGACGAATGTCGCCAGACCCAGCGCGATCTCGATGATCCGCGCGATCGTCGACGCCGCGTCGCGTCGACATGCAGTGACTGGTCGAACTTCCACAGCATCGCCAACGTGAAGAGCGTGACGGCGACGCGAGCCGATCAGCGCGATCGATCGCCGGGACCAGGTTGCCCCGAAACGGCACCGCCCGGCGCTTGGAAGCGCCGGGCGGTACGACCGAGATCAGTTCCTCTGGTCCCACTTCTGGTGTTCAGGTCCTCGAGCTTCAGGGCCCGGGACTCAGGGGACGGTGATGACGGGCAGGGTGCCGGGGTCGGCGGTCAGGTCGTTCTTGGCAAGCGCCGACAGCTGGCCGGAGTCGGCGAGTTGCTTGATCGACGGCGTTGATCGCCGGCGCGTTCGTCGAGTCCTTCGGCAGGATCGCGCCGTACTGGTCGGGTCCACCGTCTGCGCGAACTGCCGACACGACCTCGAACTTGCCGTTCGAGCGCGCGGCCTCACCCAGGTTGATCGCGGTGTCGATGAGGACCGCGTCGATCTGCTTAGCCTGCAGCGCCGCGTACGCGTCGGGGAGCTGCTGGAAGACCTTCGGCTCCTTGTCGGGCTTGATCTTCGTCGAGCAGGTCGACTGGCGGTCGTGCTGGTCTGCACGCCCCACTGCACCTTCTTCGCGTCGGCGAGCGTGGGGATCGAAGTGCCGCCTTGTTGATCGAGGATGCCCTGGTTCGACTGGAAGTAGGGGATCGAGAACTTCGCGACCTTGGCCCGGTCGCAGGTGATGGAGATCTGCGACAACGCGACGTCGTACTTCGGTGACGGTGCCGGCGGTGATCGCGTCGAAGTTCTCGTTGCGAACGACGAGCTTGCTGAGGCCGAACGCCTGCTGCATCGCCTTGGCGATGTCGTACTCGTAGCCCGAGGTGATCTTGGTCGGGTCGGTGTCGCTGCCGACGAAGAAGCCCGGGCCGGGAAGGCTCGTCACGACCGTCAGCGTGTCGGGCGACGACCGGCTTGAAGTCGGTACGCCGTGCCGATGTCGGTCACGTACGCGCTCGTGCCGCTGCAGTCGATCTTGGCGAGCGTCGTCGGTGTGGTCGAGCGCCGACGACGTCGTCGAGCCGCCGCGACGTCGTCGTCGTGTCGGGCGATGCCGCGGGCTTGCTGCTGCTGCCGCATGCGGCAACACCGGCTGCGAACAACGCGGCCGTGGCCATGATTGCGAATCTGCGCACTGTGGTCCTCCCACGTCTGGAAGCCCGAGACACTACTCATGCCACTATCCCTCAGGCGACCTCGACCCGGAAGCCGCCGGCTTCGAGCGCCTTCACGATCTCGTCAGCATGGGCTCGGTCGCGGGTCTCGACCGAGAGGTCGAGGCGGACGCTCTTGAGCGCGACGCCGGGAAGGTCGCGGCGGTGCTCGACGTCGACGATGTTCGCCGCGCAGGCCTCCGACGATCTCGGCGACCGCGGCGAGCACGCCGGGCCGATCGGGAAGCTCGATCTGCAGCCGTACGAGCCGGCCCGAACGGGCCAGCGCGCGGAGCAGCACTGACGACGAGCATCCGCGCGTCGATGTTGCCGCCGCTGAGCACCACGCCGACGTTCTGGCCGCGGAACATCGGCGCGGATGCTCGAGCAGCGCGGCGAGGCCCGCCGCGCCCGGCACCTTCGAGCATCGTCTTCTCGATCTCCGCGCCGAGCGCGATCGCTTCTTCGATCCGTTGTTCCGACACGACGACGATGTCGTCGACGAGGGCGCTCGACGACCTCGCGCGTCAGCACTCCCGGATCGGTGACGGCGATGCCCTCGGCGATCGTCGGTCCGCCCGGCGCGGCGGGAGCGCGGCCGAGCGCGTGCATCATCCCCGCGTAGCCCTCGGCCTGCACGCCGACGACGCGAACGCTCGGGCGCGCAGCGCCTTTGATCGCGACGGCAATGCCCGGAGATGAGACCGCCGCCGCCGATCGGAACGACGATGGTGTCGAGCCGCTCGCTGCACGTCTGCGCGAGGATCTCGAGGCCGATCGTGCCCTGACCCGCGATGACGAGCGGGTCGTCGAACGCGGGAACGAGTGTCGACCCGGTCTCGGCCGCGATGCGCTGCGCGCCGCGAAGTGCGCCTGCGTAGCCGCGTCCCTTCGAGCACCACTTCCGCGCCGTGGTGCGCGGTGTTCGACACCTTCGTGAACGGCGTGTCGGCGGGCATGACGATCGTGGCCGGGATGTCGAGCAGGTGCGCGTGGTAGGCGACGCCCTGCGCGTGGTTTCCGGCGGACGCGGCGACCACACCCGCGGCGCGCTCGTCGGAGCTGACAGGTGGGCCAGGAAGTTGCGGGCGCCTCGCTCCTTGAACGCGCCGGTGAACTGCAGGTTCTCGAACTTCAGCCAGACCCGGGCGCCGGTGATGGCCGACAGCGTCTCGCGAGTGCGAGGTCGGGGTCTCCCGGACGGCGCCCCGGATCGTCTCGGCCGCGGCCTCGACGTCGGCCAGGGTCACCGGCAGCTCCGGGGTGGATCGTCCACGGAGGCATCTTCGCGCCCGGGCCGCCCCGGGACTGCGTTGCGACCTCGGATAATGATCGTTATCATCGCCTCGATGGCTGCGCTCTCAGGACACGTCGACCCGCGATCGCCTGCTCGCGGCGGCGGTCGAGGTCTTCGTCGAGCAGGGGTACGAAGGTGCCCGGCTGCAGGACATCGCCCGGGCCGCCGGGCTCACCACCGGGGCGATCTACGCCAACTTCCGCGGCAAGGGCGAGTTGCTGTTCGCGGCGATCGGCGCCCGCGTCGGCGTCGAGATGGACGCGCTGCTCGCGAGCGCGGCCGAGCGCGAACCGCGCGCGTTCCTCGAGCTGCTCGGTGACCGCCTCGTCCGCCCGCAGCCGACAGCCGCCGTTGCTCATCGACGCGATCGCGGCCGCGCGTCGCGACGACGAGCTCGCGGCGGCGTTGCGCGAACGGCTCGCGGCGCGCGAGCACGTACTCGTCGACATCGTCGAACGCGGCAAGGCCGACGGCACGATCGATCCCGCGCTCGACTCCGACGTGTTCGCGCGCTTCGGCATCACGCTCGCAATGGGCGCGCTCGTGCTGCGCACGCTCGACGTCGACGCGCCGGCCGAAGGCGCATGGCACGAACTGATCTCGCGTCTACTCGACGCAGTTTCGTCCGGCTCAGCGATAGAGGACGAAATCATGACGATCGTCAACGACGAAGCGGCTCGAGCTCGCGCACGCGGTCACGGCCGAGTTCGACACGATCTTCACCTGGGACTACGAGCGCAGCCGCCCGCCGCTCATCAAGCTCTACGAGAAGGCGAAGACGTCGCAGTGGAACGCGTCGACCGATCTCGACTGGTCCGATCGACGTCGACCCCGAGAAGGTCGCCGACGAGCTCGGTCAGGGCGGGACCGCACGCTTCCAGGCGCTGGCCGAGGCGGAGGGCTCGCCGGTCAAGCACTTCGGCGACAAGGAATGGCGCCAGGTCGGCATCGAGCTGCAGAACTCGTTGCTCTCGCAGTTCATGCACGGCGAGCAGGGCGCGTTGCTCTGCACGGCGCGCATCGTCGAGACCGTTCCGTGGATCGACGCCAAGTACTACGCGGCGACGCAGGTGGTCGACGAAGCGCGCCACGTCGAGGTGTTCGCGCGCTACCTCGACGACAAGCTCGGCACGCAGTACGGCATCAACGAGAACCTCAAGGGCATCCTCGACGACATCCTCTCCGACCCGCGCTGGGACATCGCCTACCTCGGCATGCAGATCATGGTCGAGGGTCTCGCGCTCGCCGCGTTCGGCCTGATGCAACAGATCACGAGCGAACCGTTGCTCAAGAAGTTGCTGCGTTACGTCATGAGCGACGAAGCGCGCCACGTTGCGTTCGGCGTGTCTTTCGTTGCAGGAGTTCTACAAAGAGCTTACCGAGTGCAGAGCTGCGCGAGCGCCAGGAGTTCGCGTTCGACGTTGCCCGTCGGTTGCAGCGGCGCTTCGCGCACACCGAGATGTGGGCGCGCATGGGCGTCGATCCCGACGCGATCTACCGCACGATGGAGCAGGTCAACCCGCCCGCGCAGCAGATCTTCCAGCAGCTGCTGTTCTCGAAGATCGTGCCGAACTGCAAGAAGCTCGGCCTGCTCGACGCGCGCCGACGGCTGGTTGCGCGAACGCTTCACCGAGATCGGCGTCATCCAGTTCGAGGACTGGGCCGACACCGGCGACGAGTACGGCGACATGGACGAAGTCGAGAAGGACCGCGCCGCCGCCGGCGCGTAACCGATCCGCCGCCCGCGGTCGCTGGACGAGTGGATCGTCGAACGGTAAGCATCGGCGGCGTGAGCGCAGCGCCTGATCTCGACGAGCTGAACGCGGCGGCCGACCGGGGCATGCTCGCCGCGTTCTGGGCGGCCGAGAACCCCGACTGCGCCGGCCGTCATCTCCGACGCCGGCAACCGCACCCGCGCCGAGCTGAACGAGAACGCGAACCGACTCGTCCGGGCGTTGCGCGACCGCGGCGTGAAGGCCGGCGACGGGATCGCGCTCCTCTGCGCGAACCGGCCCGAGTTCCTCGAGACGGTCACCGCGGCCCGCCGCGCCGGCCTCACGCCTCACGACCGTCAACTGGCATCTCACCGGCGACGAGGCGGGGTACATCGTCGACGACTGCGAAGCGACTGCGCTCGTCGCCGACGCCCGCTTCGCCGCACGTCGCCGATCGCGCCGCCGACCTCGCGCCTCGGCTCAGAGCCACGTTCGCGGTCGGCGGACGCCATCGACGGCTTCGAGGACTAGGCCGACGTGCTCGCGCCGGAAGACGGTGCCGACATCGACGATCCGCAATGTCGGCTGCGACGATGCTCTACACGTCGGGCACGACCGGCCGGCCGAAGGGTGTCCGCCGCCCACCCGACCCGCGCAGCGCGCTCGGTGTCGCGCTGCTCACCGCAGTACCGCGGCAGCCGGCACGTGCATCTCTGCACCGGCCCGCTGTACCACGCCGCGCCGCTTTCGTTCTCGTTGACCGCGCCCGCGGCGATGGGCGTGCCGATCGTGATGATGGACGGCTGGTCGGCGGAACAGACGCTCGCGCTCATCGAAGAGCACCGCGTCACGCACACGCACATGGTGCCGACGATGTTCCATCGCCTGCTCGCGCTGCCCGACGAGGTCAAAGACGCGTACGACCTCTCGTCGCTCGTCTTCATCATCCACGGCGCGGCGCCGTGCCCGGTCGACGTGAAGCAGCGGCTCATGGAGTGGCTCGGGCCGATCGTGTGGGAGTACTACGCCGCGACCGAGGGCGCGGGCACGCTCGTCGGTCCCGACGAATGGCTGCGCAAGCCGGGCACGGTCGGCAAAGTCGAATCCGCCCGACCACGTCCGCATCCTCGACGACGCCGGGAACGCGACCGACCACGGACGAGATCGGCACCGTCTACCTCCGCGCGCCCGACGACGACCGCTTCGAGTACTTCAAGGCCCCGGACAAGACCGACGGCGCGTACCGCGACACGCATTTCACCCTCGGCGATGTCGGCTACGTCGACGCCGACGGCTACCTCTTCCTGACCGACCGCAGCGCGCACCTGATCATCAGCGGCGGCGTCAACATCTATCCGGCCGAGGTCGAGGCCGTGCTGCTCACGCACCCGGCCGTCGGCGACGTCGGCGTGGTCGGCCAGCCCGACGACGAATGGGGTGAGGTCGTGGTGGCGGCGGTCGAGCCGCAGACCGGTGTCGAGGCCACGCGAAGCCCTCGGGATCCGAGCTCGTCGAGTGGTGCCGGGACCGCATCGCGCACTACAAGTGTCCTCGTCGTGTGATCTTCGTCGAGGCGCTGCCCCGGCACGACAACGGCAAGCTCTACAAGCATCAGCTGCGCGAGCAGCTCCGAAGTTAGGGATCTCCGAATGGGTATTTGCGACGGCCGGGTGGTCATTGTGACCGGTTCGGGACGCGGGAATCGGCCGTGAGCACGCGCTCGCGTACGCGCGCGAGGGCGCCAAGGTCGTGGTCAACGACCTCGGTGGCGACATGCACGGCGAGGGCGGCGACCCGAGCGCGGCGATGCAGGTTGTCGAGGAGATCAAGGCGATGGGCGGCGAGGCGGTCGCCGACGGCGAGAACGTCGCCGACTTCGCCGGTGCGGGCCGCATGGTCCAGCGCGCGATCGACACGTTCGGTCACCTCGACACGCTCGTCAACAACGCCGGCATCCTGCGCGACCGCATGCTCGCCAACATGGAGGAGAGCGAGTGGGACGCGGTGATCGCGGTCCACCTCAAGGGTGCGTTCTCGCCGACTCGGCACGCGGCCGCGTACTGGCGCGACCAGGCCAAGGCGGGCACGCCGTTCAAGGCGCGCGTCGTGAACACGTCGTCGCCGTCGGGCATCTTCGGCAACGCCGGTCAGACGAACTACGGCGCGGCCAAGGCCGGCATCGCCGCGTTCACGATCATCTGCGGACTCGAGCTCGGCCGCTACGGCGTCTGCACGAACGCGATTGCACCGGTGGCGCGCACGCGCATGACCGAGAACCTCGGCTTCGGTGCACCGGCCGCGGGCGACTGGGACGGGCTCGACCCCGCGAACATCTCGCCGCTCGTGGTGTGGCTCGGCTCGAACGACAACGACGACGTGAGCGGACGCGTGTTCCTCGTCGACGGTGACCGCGTCTCGGTCGCCGAAGGTTGGCACCGGGGCCCGACCGCGACGAACAACAAGATGCGTTGGGAACCGGCGCAACTGACGAAGGTCATTCCCGGTCTCGTCGCCGACGCGGCCGAACCGTCGAACATGCTTTCGTAAGTCCGAGATCTAGGAGCAACACCATGACGATGAATCTGGAAGCCGTGGGTGCGGTCTCGAACCCGAACCGCATCTCGTGGGACTCGAAGGACGCACTGCTGTACGCGCTCGGTACGGGCGCGGGCCAAGTGGACCCGACCGGTTTCGAGTTGGAGTTCACGACCGAGAACTCGCAGAACGTGCAGCAGCGCGTACTGCCGACGATGCCGGTCGTGCTCGGCATGGGTGGCGGTCCGGGCCTGCCCAGTTGGGGCGAGTTCGACTTCCGCATGTTGTTGCACGGCGAGCAGGGTGTGACGCGTGCACGGGCCGATCCCGGCCGACGGATCGGTTGACGCGGTGACGACGATCGTCGGCATCTACGACAAGGGCAAGGCCGCGGTCGTGCGCCTCCAAGCCGAAGCGACGTACGTCGACAGCGGCAAGCCCGCGTGGACGACGCGCTTCGCGGCGTTCATCCGCGGCGAGGGTGGTTTCGGCGAGAGCCGGGGCCCGGAGATCGCCGACCCGCCGAAGATGCCCGACCGCAAGGCCGACCACGAAGTGACGTACGCGACGCGTCCCGACCAGGCGTTGCTCTACCGCCTCTCGGGCGACCGCAACCCGTTGCACTCCGACCCCGAGCTGGCGAAGTTCGCCGGCTTCGAGCGCCCCATCCTCCACGGTCTCTGCACCTACGGAGTCACGGGCCGGGCGTTGCTGCACGAGCTGTGCGGTTCCGATGTGGCGAAGTTCGGAAGCATGGACGCCCGCTTCTCCAAGCCCGTGTACCCCGGTGACACGCTCAGCGTGAAGATGTGGGACGAGGGCTCGGGTGCGTCGATCTTCCAGACGGTGAACCAGGAAGGCGTCGTCGTGATCGACGGCGGTCGCTTCCAACTCGCCTGATCAGGCAACTCCAGAACCGAAGCGCGCGACGGCGGCGGCCCCGATCAGTGGGCCGTCGTCGCCGAGTGCGCCGGGGATGACGACGGTTCCACTGGAGAAGTCGAGCCGGCAGCGCGCGTCGATCTCGGCTTGCGCGGCGGTGAAGAACGTTTCGCCGTAGCCGAGCGCGACCGATCCGCTCACGACCGCGAGCTGAAGGTCGAGCAGGTTCGCGACCGATGCGATCGCACGCCCGACGAGCCGGCCCGTGCGGGTGCGGATCTCGTTCGAAGCGAGCGCGGGCGGACGGCCGGTGATGCGCGCGATCGCGGTGCCCGACGCTTCGGCTTCGACGCAACCGTGCGCGCCGCAGCCGCAGATCGCGCCGTCGGGCTCGACGATGATGTGTCCGATGTGACCCGCGTTGCCGTCGGCGCCGTCGAGGAGCCGACCGTCGACGACGATGCCGCCGCCGACGCCGGTCGAGACGACCATCGCGATGTAGTCGCGCACGCCGACCGCGGAGCCCGTCCAGCCTTCGCCCCGCGCCAATGCCTTGGCGTCGTTGTCGACGTAGACGGGGCGACCGTCGCACTGTTCGGTGAGCCGGGCCCGCAGAGGGAACGCGCGCCAGGCCGGGATGTTCAGGGGCGACACGAGCTCGCCGCCCGCCGTCATCGGCCCTCCGCACCCCACGCCGATCATCGGCGCGGCCCGACCGCGATCGCCGAGTGTCTCGATCGCTCCGGTCAACGCTGCGAACAGCTCCTCGGCATCGTCGGTGCGCGGCGTCTCGACGACATGCCGTTCGAGCAGCTTTCCCTCGTCGTCGACGATGCCCACCGCCAACTTGGTGCCGCCGATGTCGACGGCCAGCACGTTCCTGCTCACGAGTTGAGTGGAGGCGAGGGCGGTTCGGGTGCGAGCGCTCGGTCGTGCGCGGTCTGAATGCGCAGCGCGAGCACGCAGATGTCGTCGGGCGACGGGTGGGGGACGAACGGGTCGTCGACGAGCTTGTCGCAGAGGGTTCCGACCGACTCGCCCGCGTATTCGTGCACGCGTTCTTCGAGCCAGTCCAGGCCGTCGTCGAGCACGCGGTCGCGCCGTTCGATGAGGCCGTCGGTGTAGCAGACGAGCAGCGCGCCCGGATCGAGGCGCGTCGTCGCGGTGCTGTACGCACGCGCCATCGTGCCGAGCGGCGCGCCGTTGACGTCGCCGAGGAAACGGGTGGTGCCGTCGGGTGAGACCAGCAGCGGCGGCGGATGCCCGGCGCGCGACCACGACATGAGTCCGGTCGCAGGCTCGTAGCGCGCGACGAACGCGGTCACCATCGCGTCGTCGTCCTGGTTGCGTATCAAACGATGCACCCGCAACAAGATGTTTGCCGGGTCAGAGTCTTCGAACGCGTACGCGCGCAGCGCGTTGCGCACGCGGCCCATGAGGCTCGCGGCTTGCACGCCGTGCCCGGCGACGTCGCCGACGACCACGACGATCCGGCCGTCGGCGGTCTCGAACGCGTCGTACCAGTCGCCGCCGACGTCGACGTTCACTTCCGCGGGTCGGTACGCGGCCGCGATCTGGATGCCTTCGATCGTGGGCAGTCGGTCGGGGATGATCGTCGTCTGCAGCAGCTCGACGATCCGGTGCTCGGCTTCGAAGCGTTGTTGGCTCGCCTGCCAGAGGCGGGCGCGTTCGAGGGCCGATGCGCCGCGCCGCCCGAGGTCGACCGCGAGCTCGACGTCGTTCGGTCCGAGGCGCTCCGGGCGGGCGTCGCCGATCGACAGCACCGCGAGCCGCCGCCCGGCCACCGTCAGGGGGACGAGCACGCAGGATTCGAAGCCGACGCGTTCGAGATCGGCGCGCAGCTCGGGATCGGCGTCGAGCATCCCCGACGCCGCGCCGGTGAGCCCGTGGAACAACAGCGGCTCGCCCGACTTCATCACCTGCTCGACGGACTCGAAACCGTCGGTGAGACGGTCGAGGGTGGCGCGCAGAAGCGGCGCGAGCGATTGGTCGCGGTGCGCGGTGTTGGAACGTTCGAGCGTGCCGTCGGGCGCGACGCGAATGACCGTCGCCCATACGCCGATGCGCGTCGCCGCGAGTTGGCAGATCGTCTCGAGCACGCGCTCGGGATCGTCGAGCTCGCCGAGCCGCTCCGACGAGTCGACGAGAGTTCGGAGCCGCGCCCGGATCGCCTGTTCCGCGGCGAGCAACGCGCGCCGTTCGTCGATGTCGACGCAGATGCCGGTGGCGCCGATCACGATGCCCGTCCCGTCGTGCACCGGTTCGCCGCGTCCCTCGAGCCAGTGCACGCTTCCGTCGGGCCAGACGATGCGATGATCGAAACGCCACCCGATCTTCTTGCGCATGCCGTCGCTCACGATCGCGCCGGCCTCGGCGCGATCGTCGGGGTGGAACAGCCGTTGGTACATGTCGATGGAGCCGTCGAACTCGCCCGGCGCGAGCCCGTACAGCGCCTCGAGAAACTCGTCCCATTCGACGGTGCCGGTGGTCAGGTCCCAGCTCCAGGTCCCCATGCCGCCCGCGCCGAGCGCGAGGCGCAGGCGTTGCGCGTCGCGGGCTTGCGGGCGCGTGACCTCGAGCTCGGATTCGCGGCGCTCCCGGATACCGGCCAGCGCCACCGCCGAGAGCGAGGCGACGGCCACGACGCCGATCCGGATCAGGTGATCGCTGTCGCCGAAGATGTGGTTGACCTCGCCCAGCGCCGTCGCGAGCGCGACCGCGTAGATGCCGACGATGGCCACCTCGACCATCGAGGCGCCGATGGCCGCCACGAGCGGCCCGATCAGGACCCACGTGAGCAGGGTCTCGTGATCCCGGACGACGTCGACGAAGCCGATGGCGGAGCTCGCGATCAAGCCCGCCAACAACCACATACGAGACCGGAAGACCCGTCGCCCGGGCGAGGCCGGCTGCCGCGCGAGGGACACCATGGTGGGCGATGGTAGCCAGCGTGCCTCGAGGGCCAGGCGGGGCGGGGAGAGGGAGACCGCAGCGCTTCCCGTCGCGCGGTGGGTGCGCTCAGTAGCATTTGCGTTCGTGACCTCGCTGCGGCTCCCGCCGGATCATGTGGCGGCATCCAGGGCCCGGCGCTTCGTCTCCGAGACACTGCGCACGTGGGGCCTCGATGACGCGATCCCCGACGCCGAGCTTCTCGTCTCCGAGTTGGTCACGAACGCCGTCCTGCACGCCCGGTCGGCGACACGCGTCACGCTCGAGCGCAACGGACGCACGCTGCGGATCTCCGTGTACGACGACAGTCCGGTGCAGCCCCGCGTCCGCGACTACGGCCCCGAGGCCGTCACCGGGCGGGGCCTCCTGCTCGTCGAGCGCATCGCGAAGAGCTGGGGCGTGGTTCCCGACGGTGCCGGCAAGTCGGTGTGGTTCGAGCTCGAAGCGGCCTAGCTCGACGGTCGGGCGCGATCGCGAACAGCTCGGCCAGGCCCGAGGTCTCGATGACGCGCGACCACGCGTGGGCTCGGCCGCCGCAGTTCGAAGGTGCGGCCGTCGGATTCGAAACGCCGTTTGGCTTGCACGAGGAGGCTCAGGCCCGACGAATCGATGAACCGCAGCGCGGCCAGGTCGACGACCACGGGACCGTGGCCCTGTTGGGCCAGATCGCTGAGGGTCGAGCGCAGTGACGCGGCGGTGCCGAACTCGAGCTCGCCGTCGATGGTCACGAGGGCCGTGCCCGCCTCGTGGCGGACGTCGACCGCGATCGGGGCGCCTCCGTTGTGACTCACGAAGGACATCGTACCGTTGCCCTGCGGGCCAGGCGCCGGGCGGCGGACGGGGATAACGGGCCGCGGGCGCGCAGGTAGCTTGCGGTCATGACGCTCGACAGTTTCGGAGCCCGTGCCGATCTGACGGTTGGCGATCGAACGTACGGCTTGTGCCGGCTCGATGCCGTGGTCGCCGATCCCCACACGCTCCCGTACTCGCTCCGGATCCTCCTCGAGAACCTGTTGCGCCACGAGGACGGCGCGAACGTCGGCGCCGACGACATCGCCGCGCTCGCCGATCGTTCGCGCGCCGCGACCGAAGCGGGAACGCGCGAGTTGCAGTTCATGCCCGCGCGAGTGCTCATGCAGGACTTCACCGGCGTACCCGCGATCGTCGATCTCGCGGCGATGCGCGACGCGATGGCCGACCTCGGCGGCGACCCGCGTCTGATCGAGCCGGGCATCCCGGTCGACCTCGTGATCGACCACTCGATCGTGGCCGACGTGGCCGGCGTCTCCGACGCGTTCGTGCGCAACGCGCGAGTTCGAGTTCGCCGCGCAACCGTGAGCGCTACACGTTCCTGCGGTGGGCGCAGTCGGCGTTCCAGCACGTTGCGCGTCTTCCCGCCGAACCGCGGGATCTGTCATCAGGTCAATCTCGAATACCTCGCCCAGGTCGTGTTCCGGTCCCACGACGGGCCCAACGACGGGATGGTGTATCCCGACACGCTCGTCGGCACCGACTCGCACACACCGATGGTCAACGGTCTCGGCGTGCTCGGTTGGGGCGTGGGTGGCATCGAGGCCGAGGCCGCGATGCTCGGCCAGCCGCTGTCGATGTTGTTGCCGCGCGTCGTCGGCATCGAGCTCGTCGGCGCGTTGCCCGTCGGCTCGACCGCGACCGATCTCGTGCTGACGGTCGCCGAGCTGTTGCGCAAGCACGGTGTGGTCGGCAAGTTCGTCGAGTTCTACGGCGAAGGTGTGGGGCGCGTCCCGCTCGAGAACCGGGCGACGATCGGCAACATGTCGCCCGAGTACGGGTCGACCTGCACGATCTTTCCCGTCGACGACGAGACGCTCCGCTACCTGCGCGCCACCGGTCGGCCCGACGATCTGGTCGCGCTGGTCGAGGCGTACGCGAAGGAGCAGGGGCTCTGGCACGACCCCGACGTTCGGCCCGTCTACGACGAGACGATCTCCTTCGACCTCTCGACCGTCGAGCCGTCGCTGGCCGGTCCCGCCCGCCCGCAGGACCGGGTGTCGCTCTCGGGTGCGAGGGAGAGCTTCGAGCAGGCGCTGCTCGCGTTCCGGCGCGAAGAGTCGGTCGTCGAGCTCGGCCGCACCCGATCGGCGCGACGCGCGCCAAGGCCGACGAGTCGTCGATCGAATCGTTCCCCGCGAGCGACCCGCCCGCGCCGTCGCCTACCGCGCTGAGCCAGGTCCACGGCGCCCGCACCCGCGTACGGTGCAGCCACTGCTTCTCGACCGCAAGGAGTGCCCGGTGACACTGGTCGACGGCCGCTCGTTCGACGTCGCCGACGGGCACGTGGTGATCGCGGCGATCACGTCGTGCACGAACACGTCGAACCCGTCGGTGATGATCGCCGCGGGCCTGCTCGCGAAGAACGCGGTCGCCCGCGGGCTGACGCGTGCCGCCGTGGGTGAAGACCTCGCTCGCGCCGGGCTCGCTGGTCGTGACCGACTACTACGAACGCGCACAACTGATCGAGCCGCTGCACCAACTCGGCTTCGACGTCGTCGGCTACGGCTGCACCACCTGCATCGGAAACTCCGGGCCGCTCGCGCCCGAGATCTCGGAGGCAATCGAAAACGGTGATCTCTCCGTCGCATCGGTGCTGTCGGGCAATCGCAACTTCGAAGGGCCGGATCCACCCCGACTGCCGCATGAACTATCTCGCGTCGCCGCCGCTCGTCGTGGCGTACGCGCTCGCGGGCTCGATGGATGTCGACCTCTCGATCAGATCCGCTCGGCCACGACGCGAGCGGCGCGCCGGTGTATCCTGCACGAGCTCTGGCCGTCGGAGGCCGAAGTCGCCGAGGTCGTCGGCGCGGTGCTCGACCGGGCGATGTTCGAGGAGAGCTACGCGACGATCCTCGACGGCGACGAGAACTGGCGCGCGCTCGCCGGCGCCGACCGGCGACCGTTACGAGTGGGATCCCGACTCCACCTACATCCGGCGCCCCACGTTCCTCGAAGGCATCACGCCCGCCGCGCCGCGCCCAGCACGACATCGACCGCGGCGCGCGTGCTCGCGTTGCTCGGCGACAGCGTCACCACCGACCACATCTCGCCCGCGGGCGTGATCCGGCGCGGCAGTCCGGCCGGCAACTGGTTGCAGGAGCACGGCGTCGAACCGCTCGACTTCAACTCGTACGGCTCGCGCCGCGGCAACCACGAAGTGATGGTGCGGGGCACGTTCGCCAACGTGCGGCTGCGCAACCGGCTCGGCGCCCGGCACCGAAGGCGGCTTCACCGTGCACCTGCCCGACGGCGCGCGCGACGACGATCTACGACGCCGCGATGCAGTACGCGAGCGAAGGGTCGCCGCTCGTCGTGCTCGCGGGCAAGGAGTACGGCTCGGGTTCGTCGCGCGACTGGGCCGCGAAGGGTTCGCAGCTCCTCGGCGTCCGCGCGGTACTCGTCGAGAGCTTCGAACGCATCCACCGCTCGAACCTCGTCGGGATGGGTGTTCTGCCGCTCGAATTCGTCGACGGCGCGACGGTGGCCACGCTCGGTCTCACCGGCCAGGAGACCTACCGCGTCGTCGGGTTGGAAGCGCTCGCCGAGACGGCCCGCTCCCGCGCGAGGTCACGGTGCACGCCGACGACAAGCAGTTCCCGATGCGCGCCCGCATCGACACGCCGTTCGAGCTCGCGGTCTTCCTCGAAGGCGGCATCCTGCCGTTCACGCTGCGCCGGCTCGTCCGACCGACGAGCTGATTTCAGGCGCGCGGCAGGTCGACGGCGATGGCCGCGTTGCCCGACACCGAGCGGTACGCGGCGTCGACGAGCGCGTGCGCGGCAAGGGCGTCGGAGAACGTGGGCGACGCGGGTCGTTTGTCGCGCACTGATCGCACGAACGCGCGTGCGGCCGGATACAGGTAGACGAAGAAGTCGCGGCGGGCGATGCCGTCGGCCGCGAAGTGCCGGTTCGCGCATTGCGCCCGACGTCGAGGCGTTCGGGCTCCTGGTCGGGGCGCTGGACGAGGAAGCTGTCTTCGCGGGCGCCGACGAGGAAGTCGGTCGTGACCTCGACCGCGCCCCGTTCGAAGAACACCTCGAGCCGGCGTTCCTCGCGGCCGCGCACGCCGTTGAAGATCGAGATCAACGTGCCGACCACGCCCGACGTCGTGCTCGATCGTGCAGACCGCGGTGTCTTCGACGTCGTAACCGAACACGTTGCGCGTGCGCGCGTAGACGGTCGCGGCCGGACCGAACAGCCACGTCAGGATGTCGGCACTGTGGATCGAGTGTTCGATGAGTGCACCGCCGCCCGCGTGCGCGCGTTGCGAACGCCACGAACTGTGCCCGGGGACGATGTCGCCCGTCGGCCAGTACTGGTCGTCGCGCAGCGTGTAGCCCATCGGCGCGCCGAGCTCGTTGCTCGGCGACGATGCCGCACGAGCTCGTTGATCAGCGGATGGAACCGCGAATGGAAGCCGACCTGCGCGGTCAGACCGGATGCGGCGACGAGCGCGCACATCTCCTGCACGATGTCGAAGCTGCGTGGCGAGCGGCTTCTCGCACAGCAGCGGCTTGCCCGCGGCGACGACCGCGGCACGAGGTCGCGATGCGTCGTCGTGGGGGTGACGATCACGACCGCTTCGACGTCGGGATCGTCGATGACCGCCTGCGCGTCGGCCGCGACGCGTTCGAACGGGCAGATGCCGCGCGCGGCGTCGACGGCTTCGGCCGAGAAGTCGGTGATCGCGACCGGCCGGACTTCGCCGTCTTCGGTAAGGAGCCGCAGCGCGTAGGCGTGGCCCTGGCCGATCATCCCCGCGCCGATGAGGCCGATACCGACGGGCGGGTTCGCGGCTCTGGTCTCGGGCATGGCCCGATGCTGGCCCGCGATCCGGCGCTACATCAAAAGCGCCGGGCCGGTATCAGGCAGATGCGCGGATCGACTCCGGTCGAGGGGCGTCGACGGCTTCGAGTTCCGGTTGCGCGGCGGTCTGGGTGAAGCGGCGCGCCGCGTGCACGACGAGGAGCACGATCGTCGGGCCGAGCAGCGCACCGCCGAGCACGTCGGCGGGGTAGTGCATGTGCTTGGAGATGACCGACAGCCCCACGATGACGGGCAGCGCGATCACAAACGGTCGCAGGCGTGAGCCCCGATCGAGGACGAGCCAGGCGAATGTTGCCAACGAGGCCGCGGCGGTGACGTGCGCAGACGGGAACATGTTTCCGCCGATACGGACCGCGACGTGCTCGACGCCGACGTAGTGCATGCGCGCCCGGCCGACCAGGGGCTTGAAGACGAGCTCGGCCAGGATCACCGCGGTGAGGCAGCCGACGACACCCGCGATGGCGAGGCGGCTCCGGCCCCGCGCGGCAGCCGCGAACCCGAGCGCCAACGTGGTGAGTGCGAACGGGACGGGCTCGAACATGCCGATCCAGAAGTCGCGGGTCGGGTGGGGGAGCCGCACGATGGCGTCGATGATCGGGCGCTCCCAGGCCATGGGTTGCGTGGCGTGCCACACGAGGAGCGCGAGCGCGACGAAACCGGAGATCGCGAGCAGCGCCGCAGTGCGGGCGAGCGGGCGCGCCGGAGCGTCGGTGCGGGGGGTCACAACCCAAGTATCGCCGGGCCGGCTGTGGATCCGAGCAAAGTGCCGGGCGCCAAATGCGAAGAGATTGTGAGACCGCGGGCGAGGCGGCGTGAGCAGTCGGGTGACGGCCCCTGACGGGTGGAGTGGCGAGGGGCCGTCACCAGCGACCGGATTTCCTGTCGAGTGTGTGCCGTTCGGCCTGTGTGTAAAAAGAGGAAAACTCTGTGACTTACCGGTGGATAACGCGCCCGGTTATCCGCAGACGCCGCTGACCTGCGCCGCGTCACAGAGCGGTGACGCCTACTCCCGTAGGTTTTGGCACCTCGGAACTCTGTTCGGCCGCCCCCCGGCCCGGATGTTCCCTGGCGATGCCCTTCGCCCCCGCGGGGGCATCGCCGCGTTCCGGCCAAATTCCGATCCGTGGGCGAATTTCAGCATCTCGTTACCGACTTCTCAGGTGGGACTCATCTGCCGGGTCGAGAGTCGGTCCCGAGGCTTGGATCTCGGCCGGCGTCTGCCTCCCCCATGGGCCCGGCCGAGATCTAAGTGAAATACGTCTCTTGACGGTGTGTGGTCGACGCTGCCACGCTTAGTGCTCGGGGATGGCGTTGGGGGGCAGGGATGCGTTGGCTCATGGCTTGGTGCGTGCCAGATCGTGCGTTGCGGGTGAGCATCAGCAGCAGAGTGAGCAACCTCGCGGATGCGAGTGCGGCAATGTCGGCGCGCTCGAACTGATCCGCTTCCGGGTTCGACTGGACGGGGGGAACCTCGGACCGCTTCCCGGCGCCACCCCCCAGGGGTTCTAGACGGCGTCGTTCCTAGACGGCGTCGGCGACGAACACGGCCAGATCGCGCCGGCTCCATCGCACGGTCGCGTCGAGCTGCGCGTCGGTCAGCCATTGCAACTGCTCGTCGGCGCGGCTCGGCATGTCGTAGCCCTCGTCGAGCGGGGTGACGATGTCGGCCTCGTCGTCGGGAATCACCACGTCACCGAGGACGAAGCGACCGCCGGGCGCAAGCGCGGCTGCGACGCGCCGAAACAGGTCGGCTTTCTCGTCCGCGTCGAGATGATGCACGGCGAGCACGGAGACCACGACGTCGAACGGGCCGCTCGGTAGCGGGTCCTGCAACCGGGCGATCCTCAGCTCGGCGGTCGGGACATGTTGGTGTGCGACGGCGAGCATTCCTTCGCTCTCGTCGATGCCGACGAATCGCGCGTCGGCGTGACGGGTCGCGACCCGGCGCAACGTCTCGCCCGTACCGGTACCGAGCTCGAGGACGGCCGCGGCGCGCACCTCACCGGTCGCGTCGGCGACGATCTCCTGCAGCTGCTCGTAGTCGGGCACTTCGGCGCGCACCATGTCGAGGTACGTGTCGGGATCGAAGTGGAATTGATCCGCCATCGGGATCAACCCTAACGGCACCGGGAATCTTGATTCAGCGGCGGCGGGCGCGTGATCGAGATCGCCAGTACACGTCGAGCGGATCGTCGTCGGCCTCGTGCCGGCGCAAGGCACGCGTCCGTTCGATGTGGCCGAACAGCTCGCTCGACGACGGCGCGATCACGCAGTTGCTCGCGCCCGCGGCTTCGGCGCGGTGCACCACTTCTACGTCGACGGGCCGGGGAAACACGACCAGCACCGCCGCCGCGCCGCGCGCCTTCATACGTGCAATCGCAGCGACGAAATCGTCGGAGAGCGTGCCGCCGTCCGGAGCAACCAGGACCACGACATCGATCGGTTCGTTCACCACTTCGGCTTCGGACGGCGCAGGTTCGGCCGTCGGACGTTCCGCAAGCATCGAGCTCTCCTGTCGGTTCAAGCCGCCCCGGCGTTGATGGTCACGGTTGCTTCGTGGGCTTGGCCCGTGGTGTCCTCCCACCCGATCTTGATCGTGTCTCCGACGTGTGTTGCGGCCATCGTTCCGTCGAGGTCTGAGATTGTGCTGATAGTTCGGCTGTTGATTGCTGTGATCGTGTCGCCGGCGACAATCCCCGCTCGGGCGGCGGCCGAGTTCGCCTGCACACCCAACACGCCCACGCCGGTCGACGCGCCGTTCGCGCCCGAGCCGTCGATCTCGACGCCCAGGAGGCCGTGCGCCCCAATGTGCACGGTCGAGCTTGCGTGTCCGGCCTCGATCTCGGCCGCGATCGACAGGGCCGACTCGATGGGGATCGCGTATCCGGCGGTCTCGGCCGTCGTCGCCATCGACTGCACTCCGGTACCCGCGGCGGCAGTGGTCATGCCGATCACCTGTCCGTAGGCGTTCACCGTCGCTCCGCCCGAGTCGCCGGGCGCGATCGCAGCCTCGATCTGGATCAGTCCGCGCAGCGTCTCCTGCGCGGCGCCGGTCTCGTCGGATGCGGTGATCGTCTGACCTACCGCGGTCACGGCGCCGGCCGCGACGGCTGGGGTTCCGCCTTCGCCGTACGCGTTGCCGAGTGCGACGATCGCGTCGGAAACCGCGACGTTCGGCGTGCTCGCGGTCGTGATCGTGGTCAGACCGGAAACGTTCGGGATCTGCAACACGGCCACGTCGTCGGTGGTGTCATAGCCGACGAGCGTTGCCCGATACGTGGTTCCCGTTGCGATGACTTTTACGGTGATGCTCGTCGCGCCCGAGACGACGTGATTGTTCGTGAGGATCTCGCCCGTCGACGTCGCCACCATGCCGGTGCCGGCCGCGGTTCCGTTGCCGAGCGTCGACGTGATGTCGACGAGCGCGGGGTCGACCGCGGCCTCGATCTGCGCGAGCGTCAACTTCGTCGTCGAGCTGCTCTTGGACGACGACGTGGTTGCGCTCGACTGCGCACTCGTGGTCCACGGCGACTGGCGCGCCTGCGTGAGGCCGTAGCCGCCCAAACCGGCGGCGACCATGGCCGCGACTGTCAGCGCGGCGAAGCGCCGCCCGGATCGGCGCGGCGCTTCGTGCATTTCCGAACGTTCTTCGTGCGATTGCGGTTGCGGTTCCTGCGGTGTGTCCATGACGTGTCCCCTGTCGCTCTTCTCGAGCTTGGGGGACACGTCTCGGTCACGGCTTGGAGTCGAGCAAGAACTGGGTGAGAGTCGCCCGGTTCGAGTCGCTCGAACCGCTCGTGCGGACTACGTGCCGGGTGCGACCGTACAGACGAGCGGTGGCGAGTGGCAGATGATCGTTTGCGATGTCGTCGTCGGGGTCACCGGTGCCACCGTGGTGGTGGTCGTCGGTGCGTTGGTCGGGGGAGTAGTGGTCGTCGGCGGGATCGTCGTCGGAGCGACCGTGGTGGTCGGTGCGAGTGTGGTCGTCGTCGGCCGGGCCGTTGTGGTGGTCGTCGGCACGATCGTCGTGGTCGTCACGACGGGGTTACCGGCCGGCGCGGCGGGCTGGCTCTCCCATGTCGACGACACACCGGTCGCACTGACCTGCGTGTTCCCGGATATCTCACTGATACACGTATTGGGAATCGGTTTGCTGCAGATGCTGCCGCCGAAGCCCATGATGCTCGGCCCGTGCGACGACGATGCGAAGAACGTGTTCCCGACGATGTGCACGTTGGTCAGCGTCGCGGTGTAGGCGGTGTTCTGTTGGACGATGAGGCCTTGCGAGTTGTAGCCGCTGCCGTACGTCGGCAAAGCCTTGTTGTTCAGGATGAAGATGTATCCGTTGTTTCCGTAGTCGGTGGTGATGTTGGCCGGGCCGCCGGTGCTGTCGCAGAGGCAAGAGAAGTAGTTGTTGGCGATCGTGATCGGATGCGCCGCGCTCGTTGCGGGGGTGCCGCCGCCGTAGACCTCGGGGCCGCCGTCGGTGTGCTGGCAGGCCGCGGTCACGGACTTGTCGCACCGGCTGTTGTGCATGTAGTTCCACTCGAAGTCGACCGAGGCGCCGAGACCGGCCTGGTCGGTGTTCTGGGAGAACTCCGAGTAGTAGATGTGCGACGTGATGCCGGCATCTTGCGCTTGCACGATGACGGGGTGCGTCGTGTTGGGCGCGCCGCTCCCGTCGAGCAGGTCGTGCAGCAAGTACAGACCGCCGCCCGCACCGTTGCCGATGTAGCCGCTACCGCCGTTGTCACCGGTCTCGGCGACGTGGCAGTTGGTGATGTACACGGCCAACCCGGGAACGACGGCGCCGCCGCCCGGACCCATGGTGATCGGACTGTTGATGATGCAGTTGTCGAAGTAGTACGTCTGGTTGTTGTTCGCGGGTGAGCTCAGCGTCATCTTTCCGGTTGTGTAGCCCGCGGGCCGGCAGTTGTGGAACGGGGAAGCGCCCGCGCACGTCGGCATCTTCGTGATGGCCGTGAGCTGCGCGTCGGTGAACCCGGTGCGGAGTCCCGGCTTCGGGTCGTCGAACGCGAGTCCGGTGAAAGGATCGAGATCCTTCGTGGAGTCGTTCTGGAAGTTCATGGCGCACGTTGTCTCCGCGGCCAGGCACTGCGAGTCGGTGACGGAGTAGCCCGGGGGCGTCGCCGCAGTGTTCGTGAACGAGTTGGAGGTCGACTGCGTGTGTTCCACCACAGCCCCGACCACACCGCCGATCACCAGTGAGGTTCCGGCGATGATCGCCACGACTTGAAGAGACAGCTTGGCCCGAATGTTCATGCGGTGGTATTGCCCACACGGAGAGCGCGCATATCCGGATTTCTCCGGCAGATGGTTATTTCTTCGAAAAAGGCCCGAAAAGCCGCGAACCGGCAGACTTCAGGTGTGGTTCTGTAACCACGCTCCGCGATTACAGCGGGTAAACCACGAGGTCAGAGGGCATATGCCGCACGTCGGGGGCCCCGGTCGTCACAATGCCTCGCTCCGGCGGGTCAATGCTTTGGTAGACCGCGATGCGGGCCCGACGAGGGGGGAGCTGAGGTGGACGAACCCGGCGAGTGGGCGGCGCGGCAGTTCGAAGAATTCCGGCCTCACTTGCGGGCGGTGGCGTACCGGATGCTCGGTTCGGGAGCGGAGGCCGACGACGCGGTGCAAGAGGCCTGGATCCGATTCGATCGGGCCGACACCGACCCGGTCGAGAATCTGGGGGGCTGGCTGACGACCGTCGTGGCGCGGGTGAGCCTGAACATGCTGCGGGCGCGGGGCTCGAGGCGTGAAGACCTCGCCGGTGCGCAGATACCGGATCCCGTCGTGAGCGCGCCCGACGCGTTCGATCCGCAGGACGAGGCTGTGCTGGCCGATTCGGTGGGTCTGGCCCTGCTCGTCGTGTTGGAAACGCTGACTCCGGCGGAGCGGCTCGCGTTCGTGTTGCACGACATGTTCGCAGTGCCGTTCGACGAGATCGCCGACATGGTCGGGCGTACTCCTGACGCGGCGCGTCAACTCGCGAGCCGGGCACGGCGGCGCGTGCGCGGTGCCGCGACTCCCGACGCCGACATCGGCCGCCAGCGCGAAGTCGTCGACGCATTCTTCGCGGCGGCGCGCGGTGGCGACTTCGACGCGCTCGTTGCGGTGCTCGATCCCGATGTGGTGCTTCGGGCCGACGCGGGGCCGGCGCGTCCGGACGCGTCGTCGGTCGTGCGGGGTGCGGCCGCGGTGGCCGGCAACGCGCTGATGTTCGCCCGGCCGGGAGCCGTGGTGCGGCCGGCCGTGGTGAACGGCGCGGCCGGGATGGTGGTTCTGGTGGAAGGGAAACCGGTGTCGGTGATGGGCTTCACCGTGACCGGCGGGAAGGTGGCCGAGATCGACGCCCTCGTCGACCCCGAACGTCTCGCCCGCCTCGATCTTGCCTTCCTCGCCGGTTGACCGGTCCTATCTCTCGCCGGGTTGGGCGTGTCATGCTTTGCGTTATGCGCCGAGCCCGCCGAAGTGCTGTCGTCGCCCTCGCTGTCGCGATCGTCGGGATCGGAGCGGCGGCAACCAGCGGGGCATCCGCGGTCGTGCATGCCGCGGTCGTGCGGCCGATGGCGGTCACGACGCTTCCCTCCACGACGGAATCGTCGACGACCACGCTCGAGCCGACGACCACGACGACGGAAACCACGAGCACGACCGAACCGTCGACCACGACCTCGTCGTCGACAACCACCACGACGATCGCGCCCGCGGCCGCGCCGTCGAGCAGCAGTAGCTCCACACCGTGGGGATGGATCATCGGGATCCTCGCGGTGATCGCCGTCGCGTTGATCATCGTGCTCGTGTTCCTCAAGCGTTCGGCGAATCAACGCAAGAAGGAATGGAACGCGTCGGCGACGTCGGCATTGCGCGACGCCGACCTGACGCGGCGACATGCTCGCGGGCGAAGCTCAACCGGGCCAGGCCGAAGACGCGGCGCGGCTGACGGCGGTGCGTGCGAGCGTCGACCGGGTTGCGACGAACTTCGAACAGCTCGCGGCCGACGCGCCGAATGACGGGCTGCGACAGAGGGCGATTTCGCTCGCGTCGTCGCTCCGCGGTTATCTGTTCGCGCTTGAAGCGGAGCAGTTGTTGCGCGGCGCGCCGACGCCGCCGAGCGGTGAGCAACTCGCGTCGGCCGACGCGACGAAGCGCGCCCGCGCCGCCGACCTCGACGCCGCGATCAGTGGGATCCGGGCGGAAGTGGTGCCCGAGCCGCGCAAGTAGCTACGGCTACTGCGCGTAGCTGTCGTGCAGGCGGAGCCAGGTCTGGCCTTCGCCGTTGCGGTCGGGTGTACCGCCCCAACCTTCCTGGCGCCCGAGCGGCGTGAGGTCGAGGTACACGTACGCGGTGTTGTGCAGATCGGTGCCGCGACCGTACGCGGAGTAGGTGTGGAAGACCCGGCCGTTGTCGTCGCGGATGAGGACGCTGACGCCGGGCAGCTCGTTGCTTCCGCTCGTATCGGCGTCGGCGATGGCGCGGTAGTTGTATTCGGTGCTGCCCTTGGCGGCGTCGATGGTGACATGGAAGTCGTAGTTGAACTCTGTGCCGAACGACGAGTACCACGGAAATGTCCAGCCCATCCGTTGGCGGAACGGTTCGATCTTCTCGATCGGCGCGCGCGACACGGCCGCGAACGTGGTGTCGCGCTGGTGGAGGTGGGTGAGATCGCCGAGGCTGTCGGCATCGCCCGAGCAACTCGAACAGCCTTCGTCCCAGGTTGGATCGAACATGAAGTGCTGGACGATGAGTTGCCGCCGGCCTTCGAAGAGATCGAGCAGCGTTGCGCTCCCGTCGGGCCCGGCGAACACGTAAGGCGTGTCGATCTCGACCATCGGTAGCCGACGACGTTCCTCGTTCACCGCGTCGCGGATGCGGGTGAGCTCTTTCTCCTGGGCGAGCAACGCTTCTCGAGCCAGGAGCCATTGGTCGCGCGGAACTACGGGCGGAAGGTTCATCGCGCCTTCTTACCCGCTTACTGGAGGATGGTGAGGGCGGCGGCGAGGAGGTAGCCGACGACGGTGACGAGACCGACGAGGGCGCCACCGTTCTCGAACGCCTCCGGCATCATGGAGTTGGCGAGCATGGTGAGGACGGCACCGGCCGCGAACGCCTCCGCGTAGAGGCCGGTGAGGTGTTGCGTGTTGCCCAACGTGTAGCCGATCCCGGCCGAGATCGCGGACGCGATTGTGAGCGCGGTCCACATTCCGAAGATGTGGCGCGAGCTCGAGCCGGCCTTCTTCAGTGCGCTCGTCCCCGCGACGCCCTGGGGGATGTTCGAGACGAAGACCGCGACGACGAACGCGACGCTCACGCCGGTGCCCGACGCGATCGTGATGCCCAGGATGAACGACTCGGGGATCCCGTCGAGGAGTGCGCCGAGAAACATCGCGGCTCCGGAGCCCGGCGCTGGTTCGCCGCCGCCGATGTCCTGACGGTTCGCGCCACCGGATTGGTCGATGATTCGGTCCGCGACGTAGTAGGTGATCGCGCCGAACAGGAAGCCGAGACCGATGCCGAGCCCGTGCGCAAGACTCGACTCCGGGATGAGCTCGTAGGCCACCGCGCTGAGGAGCGTGCCCGCGCCGAAACCCATGACCAGGCCGGTGATCTGGTCGCGGTGTTCCAGCGGACCGGCGAGGGCTTGACCGATGTACAACGACGCCGACGTGAACGCGCCCCAGAGCAGCGCGGCCCAGATGTTCACGCGCGCAGACCGTCGAGCACGGCCCACGATTGCTACCGCGGCGACGCACGGTCCTCACCCGATTCGGGTAAGGCCTCGGATGGTGCCCCCGGCAGGATTCGAACCTACGCACACGGTTTAGGAAACCGATGCTCTATCCCCTGAGCTACGAGGGCGGGTGAGATGTTTTAGCGGCTCAGCCTAGGTGTCGGGCGGCTCTCGCCGATCGGAATGACGTTCCTTTCGCGCGAACCCGCGAAAGTCCGCCGCCCGCTACGTCCACGATGCGGCGCGGCGGGCAATGTCGGCGAAGCCGTAGCGCTCTGCGGCGGCGGCCGCGTCGAGCGCGAGGGAGGCTGCCCCCTCGAGGTCCGGTTCCGCGGCACGGGCGAGGAGCTCCGCGTAGTCGAGGCGGGTCAGCGCGAGTGGATAGGGCGCGCCGAGCCTCGTGTTGAGCTCCACGGCGTGATCGAACGCGCTCGCGGCCGCCTCATGGTCGCCGAGCACCGTGTTGATGCGGCCGAGGCATCGACTGAGCGCCCCGCGCGACGTCAGCCCGTTGTAGACGTTCGCGGTTGCGAATGGCACCAGCAGTACGTGCAGCGCGGCGGCCGCGTCGTGATCATCGAGCGCGGCCGCGCAATCCGCGAAGAACGAAAGGCTGGTCGTCCAGTTGATGTCGAGCGGGATCGCGCCGAAACCGGAGGCTCGTTCCGCGTCGAGCAGAGCGCGTGCTTCGTTGAAGCGCGCGAGCTCGCAGTAGTAGTACGCGACCGCCGCCCGCAGCACGGTGAAGTCGGGGTTGGCTTCGATCGCGGCCGTGAAGCCGTCGATCATCTCGTCGAGGCGACCCTGTTCGTGCCGGATCATCGCCAGCAACCCGCCGCCCGCCGCCAGCGCGTCGGCGAGGTTGGCCGTGGCGCCCAGGGTGAGTAGTTGGTCAGCCGCGGCTTCCGTGCCCGCGTGGTCGCCGGCGAGAATTCGTCGGCCGGCGTGCGTCATCGCGATTCGGAACTGAACGATCGGTAGCGCGAGCTCGGCGGCGGCGGCCGCCTCTTCCATCTCGCCTCCGACTCGATCCGCCTCGTCGATGTCGGCGGCTTCGGTGACGGCGACGTAACGAACGAAGCGCGCGTTGAACCGGTCGAGCGGGTCTCCGACTGCGTCCGCGAGCCGAACCGCTTCGGCGGTGTCATCGAGTCGCTCCGTGAGACTGTCGGGCTGGGCCCGCGCGACGTACGTGGAGGTGATGACCTCCATGAGCAAGTGGTCGTCGCCCAAGCGGCGAGCGCCATCGACCGCGGCCGTCGCCCGATCGCGGGCCACCTCCCAGTCTTGGCCTGCGGTGTGCTCCATGAGCGTCGCAAGCAGGCGCACCCGCTCTGAGGTCTCGGCGTTCCCGACAGCCTCGAGCGCGGCCATGGTGAGATCGGTCAGGTCGGCATCTTCTCCCGCGACCTGGTCGAAGTCGCCGCGGCGAGTGGCCAGCGCGGCCGCGACCAACAGGTCGGGCGCGCCGATACGCCGCGCCACGGTTCCCGCTTGCAACAGCGTGGCGCGTGCGGCGCGGTCGCCCGCACTGGCTTGGGCGCGTCCGAGTCGGATCAGCAGAGCCGTTCGGCGTTGGTCGTCTCGATCGGGGAGTGCGTCGTGCAATTCGAGCGCGCGACCGTACCAGTACACGGCGTCGGCGGAGGCGAACAGCGTCATCGCGTAGTCGCCCGCGAGACCCGCGAACTCCTCGGCCGCCCGTGCGCTCGCGCGTGTGCCTCCCTCGCTGAAGTGGTGCGCAATCGCGCCCGTGTACGCGTTCACGTGCGCGCCGTGGATCTCCTGGATCGCACGCGCCACGTCGACGTGGAACTGCGCGCGCCGAACCGGCGCGAGACGGTCGTAGAGGCTGTGCCCGATCAGGGCATGCGCGAACACATAACTGGCGGGTGAATCGGCGTAGGCGAGTACGGCGGCCTCGACGGAACGCTCACACACGTCGGCCAGTGAGTCGTCGTCGATGCCGGTCACGTGACGGAGCAGTTCGAGGTCGAAGTCACGGCCGATCACCGCGCCGGCCGCAAGGATCGGCTCGGTGTCGCCCCCCAAGCGGGCGATCCGATTCTCGATCACCCGATGCACGCTGAGCGGCAACCTCGGAGTCGCCGAGTTCGCCGAGTTCGCCGATCTCGACGTTTCGCGCCACAGCTCACCGATGCCGTCGCCATCTCGTGCGTGCCGGAGCAACTCCGTGACGAAGAAGGGATTGCCGTCGGTCTCGCGCATGAGCGCATCCCGAAATGCCGCGCCTACTTCGTGCTGGTCTAAGCCGGCCGTGATCTCCAGGAGCTCGAGCATCTCGTCGTCGCGGAGACCGGACAACGTGATGTGGTGCACCGCCGGCAGCCGCGCGAACGCGGCGAACGCATCGGTCAGCTCCAGTTGCGATCTGAGCTCGGAGTCGCGGAACGTCGCCACGATGAGTACCCGCAGGCTGCGATCGAGGGCGACGAGATAGTGCAGGAGCTGCACCGTGGATCGGTCGGCCCAGTGCAGGTCGTCGAGCACGATCACGAGTGGTGTCATCGCGCTCGTGCGCGCCAGCAGATCGGCGACTGCACCGAAGAGCCGGTGGCGCTGCGGATCGATGTCGAGTCCGAGACGGGAACCGAACGTGAGTCGCTCCGCGTACTCGGGAATGAGGCGGGCCAACACCGCGCCGAACACCGACGCATGAGCGTCCAACAGCTCTTCTGGTGCGTGTGCAACCAGCGGCGTCAACGCTTCGTTCCACGGCTGGAACGGGATGCCGAGCGCGGGGTCGCTGTGTCCGTACAGCACAAGCGCACCCCGGTCGACGGCGTCGCGGGTGAAGCGCGCCGCGAGTGCGGTCTTGCCGATTCCCGGCTCGCCCGCGATGAGCACCGTGGAGTGCTCGCCCCGCACGGCATCTTTGAACGCGGTCGCGATCGTCTTCAGCTCGGACGGCCGGCCGACAAAGGGAACCGAGAACGACGAGGCCATCCGCGCCGAAGGCGGGACCATGATCTCGCCGGTCGACGGCGCGCGGTCGAGCCGGGGATCGTGGAGCAGGATCGCGCGTTGGAGCTCGGTGAGCTCCGCGGTCGGCTCGATGCCCAGTTCGTCGGCCAAGGTTCGGCGCAGGCGCTCGAACGTGCGCAACGCTTCGGCTTGGCGACCCTCGCGGTATAACGCGAGCATCATCAATGCGAAGAGTCGCTCACGGAACGGATGGGCCCGAATCGCCTGTTCGAGCTCACGCAACGACTCGCGCCCTCGCCCGAGCTCGAGCTCGGCCGCGATGCAACGCTCGAGCGCGTCGAGGCGAGCGGCCTCGAAGCGTGCGATCGCGGGTAGCGCCCAGACCGCGCCCGTGAAGTCGGCGAGCGCGTCGCCCCGCCATAGGCCGAGCGCGGCGCGCAGTGTCTCGGAACACAGCTTGGCGTTTGCGGAGCGCGCTTCCGGTGATTCGGCCAGTCGCTCGAAGCGGCTCGCGTCGACCGCGTCCGCATCGATGACCAGCTCGTAGCCGCCGCGTCGGGTTACGAGTGAGTTCCGGGGGAGCACGGAGCGGAGCTTGTGGACGTAGGTCTGCAAGGTGTTCGCGGCCGTGCGGGGCCGATCTCGCTCCCAGAGATTGTCGATCAACCGGGAGACGCCGACGACGGTATTGGGCGCCAATACGAGCAACGCGAGCAACGCGCGCGGTTTGGCCTGGTCGAGGGCAACGCCCCGACCGCCGACGCGCAGTTGGAGCGGGCCGAGAATGCCGACCTGTACCGATTCTGAAGTCTCGCCCTCGTCGTGTTGCACCCGGCCTCCCGCGCCCGCCCGTGCCAATTCAGCGCCGTTCAAGCCTGTACGGGGAAAGTTTCACACGGGGATCCCGGCTGTGCGAATGACAAGAGGCGCGGATGCACGTCAGCAAGAAGCGACAGTTGGAGTTGCTCGGCGATGTCTGGCTCTTCGAGCAGTGTTCGAAGCGGGAGTTGGCGCTCATCCTGAGCCAAGCGACGAACGTGCTCTCTCCGGCCGGGCAGTGTCTGGCCCGCCAGGGTGCGGTCGGGCGGGAGTTCGTCGTGATCGTCGACGGAAAAGCCGCGGTGACCCGCGACGACACCGAGATCGCGGTGCTCGGCCCGGGCTCGTTCTTCGGCGAGATGTCGCTCCTGGAAGGCAAACCGCGCACCGCGACGGTCACAACGCTCGAACCGACGCGCGTGCTCGTGCTGACGGCCGTCGCGTTCGCCAGTGTTGTGGCGACGATGCCATCGGTCGACCGAAAGATGCTGGCCGTGCTGGCGGCGAGGTTGCGTGACCTCGAAACCAAGTATGTGCCCGTGAACGACCGCCGGGCCGATGCTGCGATCGGCTGAAACCCTTTGACGACGATCACTGCGACCTTTGTGTTCACCGACCTGGTGGACTCAACCGCGACTTCGGCGCGCTTGGATCCGCGCGCCGCCGAGGAATTGCGCCAGACGCATTTCCGGTTGTTGCGCGGCGCGGTGGCAGCGGCGGGCGGGACCGAGGTGAAGAACCTCGGTGACGGGCTGATGGTGATGTTCTCGTCGCCGAGCCGTGCGTTGGTGGGCGCGGTCGGTATGCAACAGGCGATCGAACATCACAATCGGTCTGCGGACGAACACCTGGGCGTGCGGATCGGCGTGAGTGCGGGGGAGGCAATCGAAGAGGACGCCGACTTCTTCGGTGAACCGGTCGTGGAAGCGGCGCGCTTGTGTGCGGTAGCAAACGGTGGGCAGATCCTCGCCGCGGATCTCGTCCGGTTGATGGTTGGTCGTCACGCGACGCAGACCTTCGTTCCGGTGGGCCCGTTGGTGCTGAAGGGCCTGCCCGACCCGGTCGACGCGGTCGAGGTCTTGTGGGAACCCGCGAATGTCGCCGGCTCCGTGCCTCTGCCGGGGCGTTTGGTGGGTGCGGCGACGGATGCGCTGTTCGGATTCTTCGGCCGTGGTCCGGAACTGGAAGCGTTGCACGACGCGGCAAGCAGGCGCACGCGGCCAGGCGCGGCCAAGCGGTGTTTGTGGCCGGCGAAGCCGGTATGGGCAAGACGGCCCTCGTTGCGCAGGTCGCGCGTGCAGCGCACAACGAGGGTTCGGTGGTTCTTTTCGGCCACTCCGATGAAGACGTCGGCATTTCCTTTCAGCCGTGGATCGGAGTGGTGTCGAGTCTTGTCCGGGACGGCGACGCGGAATTGGTCGTCGGGCTGCCGGCCGCGGAACGCGCCGCGCTGGCGCGGTCCGGTACCGGCGGTCAGTTCCGACACCGATCGCGTAGCCGACCCGGATACGGAGCGGTTGCTGTTGTGGGAAGGCACCACCGAGCTGCTCGCGGCCGCGTCCCGGTCTGCACCCGTGATGGTGGTGCTCGACGATCTGCATTGGGCCGACACCGCGACCCTGCAGCTGTTGCGACATGTCATTGCATCGCCGACCGAGATGGACGTGACGATCGCGTGCACCTATCGCGACACCGACCTCGGTCGGGGGGACGCGTTGACGAAGCTGCTCGCGGATCTGCACCGCGAAGCGAACGTCACCCGGGTGCAGCTCAGCGGTTTGGAAGACAACGAGCTGGTCGAGTTGATCGCGGCCGCGGCCGGCCACGAGCTCGATCACGCCGGGGTCGGGCTCGCGCATGCCTTGCGCCGGGAGACCGACGGCAACCCGTTCTTCACCGGTGAGGTCCTTCGCCACCTCAGCGAGAACGGCAACATCGTGTTGGGTGACGACGGTCGCTGGACCGTCGCCGGTGAGCTCGAGGACCTCGGCTTGCCGTCGAGCGTCCGCGACGTCGTCGGCCGGCGCGTCGAGCGTCTCGGTGACGAAGCCCTCCGGGTGTTGTGCTTGGCGGCAGTCGTCGGTCGCGAGTTCGACGTCGGTGTGCTCGCCGGGTTGGCCGAGATCGGTGAGGATTCGTTGCTCGACCTCATGGACGCGGCCGTGATCGCGGCGGTGCTCGTGGAGGGCCCCTACGTGGGCCGCTACCGATTCACCCACGCGCTCATGCAACACAGCCTCTACGACGAGCTGAGTCCGACCCGCCGCCAGCGCGCCCATCAACGCATCGCCGAGATACTCGAACTGCAAGCGACCTCCGAGAACGCGAACACGCTGGCCGAGCTGGCGCACCATTGGGTTGCGGCCACCCGCCCCGCCGACCTCGACAAGGCGCTCGGCTACGTCCGCCGCGCCGGTGACGCCGCCCGCGCCGCGCTCGCGCCCGACGACGCCATTCGGTGGTACCAACAAGCGCTCGAGCTGATCGCCCGCCAGACCCAGCCCGACGAACACCTTCGAGCCGAGCTGCTCATCGATCTCGGCACCACCCAACGAGAGGTGTCACACCCGGGGGCACGCGACTCTCTCCTCGAAGCCGCGGCGCTGGCCCAGCATCTCGACGACACCGACCTAATCGTCCATGCGGCCCTGGGTTTCACCGAACGCGCCGGACAGGTCGGCGACGACGACTTCAAGCCGATTATCCAGGCTGCGCTCGCGGTCATCGGTACCGAGCCGACGCCGACCCGGGCTCGGCTGCTCGCCGCGCTCTGCATCGCCCACGACGCAACCGCGGGTGGGAGGACCGGCGGGATCTGTCCGTCGAAGCTCTCGAGACCGCGGTATTGCCGGCGACGACGCCACCTTTGTCCACGTGCTCGATCTGACGCAGGTGATGCAAGGCATACCCGAGCGACGCGACCAGATCGTCGACGATCTCGCACGCGCGGTCGCGACGGCCGATCGCATCGGCGACCCCGTACTCCGCGGCCGCATTCGATACACGATGATGTGGGGCCAGTATCAACGAGCCGACGTTCTCGGAGCCGACGCTCTGCTCACGGAGATCGAGGTCCTCACCGAAGCTGTCGGTTTGCCCCATCAACGCTTTCAGCTCTCGCTGATCGCCGGTGGACGGCTGTTGCTTGCCGGGCGTGTCGACGAGGCGGAGGCCGCGAACGAACGCACCCTCGCGCTCGGGACCACCGCCGGCTCACCCGAGGCGCTCGGTGCCTTCGGGGCCATGCTCTATCTGATCCGCTTCCACCAGGGTCGGATCGACGAGATCGCGGACTTCTTCATCGACGTTGCCCGCGACAATCCGTCGATAGCGGTGCTGCGCGCTTCCGTTCTCTTCATGCTCAGCGAACTTGGGCGCATCGACGAAGCCCGTGGGCGTCTCGCGGCCGAGGTCGCAAACGGCTTCGATTTCCCGTATGACGACACCTGGTTGTCGTCTATGGCCAACTTGATCGATGCCGCCGCAACCACCGGCGACTCTGCCGCGGCGAGCGTGCTTATCGAACGCGTCGCCCCGTTTGCGAGCCACGTGATCTCTCCGTCGTCGGTACTCGTGCGCGGTGCGGTCGCACGACCGCTGGCCCGCGCCGCGACGCTCCTCGGCGACTACGACCAAGCCGAAGCTTGGTTCGCGATCGCGGACGATCTCCACGCCCGACTCCGCGCACCGTTCTGGACCCGCTCGGCCAACTCGATCACGCAGACTCTGTTTTCGGCGCGGGACCGAGGCCGATCTCGTCCACGCCCGCGACCTCGCAACGTCGGCCGCGGCTAGCGCCGCGGAGTACGGCTGCGCCGGACTCGGCCGACGAGCCGCAGTCGTCCTCGACGCGCTCTGACCCCGGGAGGGGAGAGGATCCACTCCGCGAACTCGGAGATACGGGTTCGAATGGCAGACTCGGCGGATATGGATCCCGTCGTCGCCCGAAAAATGCACCGCACGCTCGAGCCGTATCACGGGCTCGTGTACCTCGTTCCGGAAGCGGCGGACGCGTACGCGCGGCATCGGGTTGCGAGAGGGGCGCATGGGTTACTTCGCGTCGCGTGCCGCGCCGATGGGGCCGGTGGCCGCCGACGTGGTGATCGCGACGTTCTTCAACTTTCAACCCGACCTCGTGCGCTCGGTCATTCCGCAGGCCTGGTCGCTCGCGAGTGTCGACGCGATCTTGGCGGCGCGCCTGGCGCTGGTCGACACCGCGCTGCGTCGCATCCTGGGCGACGACGTCCTGCGCGAGTCCGGACGTCGTCGAAGCCGAACAACTTGCGCGGATCGCGGCCGAAGGTTGCACGCCGGAGGGCCGACCGCTTTACGCCGGCCATGCGTCACTTGGACTATCCGGACGAACCGCATCTGGCGTTGTGGCACTCGCTCTCGCTGCTCCGCGAGTTCCGCGGCGACGGACACATCGCGGCGTTGGTCGTGACCGAGCACGACGGGTGCGATGCAATCGTCATGCACCACGCCAGCGGCGAGATCCCCAGGCGGTTTCTCGCCACTCGTGCGTGGTCCGACGCGGAGTGGGCCGCGTCGGAGGAGAAGCTCCGCGGCTCGCGGTTGGCTCGACGCCGACAATGCCATCACCGACGCAGGACGCGAGTCGCGGCAGTGGGTCGAGGACCGGACGGATCAGTTGGCGTTGCGGTGCTGGGAACGCCTCGGCGACGAACGGCTGCCAGCGCCTCCGCACCCTCGTACGACCGCTGTCGAAGCAGATCGCCGAAGTGGGGTTCGAAGCGCTGCGCTAGGCCGGCTTGGGTAAGAGAGTTCAATGAACTCCTCCACCTCAAGCAGATTCAGCCTTGCCGTCCGGCGCGTCGACCGGGCCACTTCGCGGCCGGCGACGGCCGTCGTCGTCGCCGGCCTGGTAGTGGGATTCGGCGTCGCGCTCGGCGATCGCGGGCTTCCCCCAGACCTGGATCGACTCGTTCGCGGCCATCTGCGCAGCCGTCACGACCGTGATGGTGTTCACCATCCAGCACACCCAGAGCCGAGAGCAGGCCGCGACCCAGCTCAAGCTGGACGAGTTGATCCGAGCGTTGCCGGGCGCGGACGACCACCTGGTCCACGTGGAATCAGGCGCCGACGAGGAGCTCGCCGAACTCGAACAACGGCAGGTGGACCATCACATCTCGATCCGCGCCGAAGACTGAGCCCCGATGCTCGGGGTTGATGTCGACCGCTGACTGGGCTATCCACGGAGGTGATGCGGGGCCGCACGGTGCGAGGGTGATGCCATGACGATGTACTTGCCCAACGGTGATATCCGCCCGACCGGGTACGAGCCCGCCGAGTTCATCGAACCGCCGACGATTCCGATCCCGTTCGAAGAAGCGCCGAGCCAACCCGACGACCAACTTGAGGTTCTGGAAGTGCTCGTCGAGGAGAACGCGTCGATCGCCGGAGACGTCCTCCAGGTCGGGGTCAACCTGTGGGCGGTCCACGGTTTCATTCCGGTCGACGGCGACGTGTTGATGGGCGAGTTCGACAGCTACGACGAGGCCATGAGAACGCTCGGCCAGCTGCCGCAGAGAACCCGTCGACGCGACGACGTCTGATCGTCGTTCGCTCCTCGGCGTCAGGCGCCGTGGTTCGTAGTGCCGTTAATTTCGAGTCACCGAGAGCGTCGGCGAAGCGGTGAGAGTCTGTAGCACCACGCAATATCTCTCGGTGAGGCGGACGAGCGTGTCGAGCTGATCGTCGGTGGCGTCGGCGTCGAGTTCGAAGCGCAGACGAATGGCGATGAAGCCAACCCGCGCGTCTTTGGCGACGGCGAGCGTGCCCCGAAAATCGAGATCACCCTCGGCGAGAACGCGTCCGCCGCGAATCGGGATCTCCAGTGACGCCGCGACGGAACGCAACGTGACTCCCGCGCACGCCGCGAGCGCCTCCAACAGCATGTCGCCGGAGCACAGCAGCGAGCCGTCGCCGCCGGTTGCCGGATGCAGCCCGGCTTCGGCGATCGCTCTCCCGGTCGCGACGGAACACGAAATTCCTTCGCCGAGGGTGCCCTCGGCGTGCAACGTCACCAACGCCGCGGCGGGCTCGGCGCTGTACTGCTCCTTCAGTGGCGCTTGCGCGGCTCGAAGTTCGTCGCGGTCAACCGGTTCTGCACCTATCACGTTGCGTTCCATTCCGTCAGCATCACGTGGTCAGTTCAGTAGTTGAAGACGAGCGCGCCGCCCGTCGTGTACTCGAACACAGACGGCACGCCGGCGATCTGCGTGTTCGGAACCCACTCCGCGTTCTCCATGTTGCGAGTGCGAACGCACACCGGAGCACGCGAAGAACCGGCCGCCCTGGGCGATGTACTCCTCGTGGAGTGCGGCGACGGAGGGCGCGTTCGGCACGTCGATCGTCTCCGCGAATCCGGGCGTGGCCACGTGGATGCCATCCTTCGTGAGGAACATCACCGCTTCTTTGTTCGCGCGCAACGCCTCGACGCCGACGAGGTAGCTGACGAGCACGTTCTCGGGATCTTCCGCGCCGTGGTTGAGGCAGATCAGGACCTTGTCGTCGGGCGAGTTGGTGTCAGTCATTGCTCTTCCTTTCGTGTTGTGCGTCGGCGGGTTCGGGCCAAAAGCCCGAGCACAGCAACGACATGTGTTGAAGACGATCGTTCGGGCCGGTGGTGGCGTATACGTGTTGCTCGACGACCATCGGATCGTCTCCGAAGCGTGGTCCTCGCAGTCGCAGCCGCCAGTGCATCTGCAACCGTTCGCCGACTTGCCCGATGGAAGAGTCGGCGAGCTCGAACTCTTCGACGTTGCCGAACCAGCGCTCGAAGGCGGCGCTGATTGCGGTCGAGCCCTCCCAACCCCGAAATCCGCCGGGCAACAGGGCAGAGAGCGACGCGTCGACTTCGAACGCCGAAGCGAGGTGTTCGAAGTCCGCGGCCCCGAGCGCCTCGAGGAGTTGTCCGGCGGTTTCGAAGCAGGGAGTCGGCGGAGATACAGGCGATTGATTCATCATGCTCCGATGCGCTCGATGACGGGGTCGATGACGATGTCGGTCGTCAGGCTGTTCGCGACATAGCACTCGCGATGCGCGACCTCGACGAGGTGGAGTATGCGGGCATCCTTTACGTCGCCGCGTACGGTGATGCGCGGCCGCAAGGTGATGCGGGTGAGCCGCGTCGGGCGCTCGTCTTCCGGCATCTCGCCGATGGCGTCGTCGACGTACGCGACGATGTCGAGGCGGGCGCGCGCGGCCACGGCGAGAAATGAGAGCAACTGGCACGACGACGCGGCGAGCACGAGAAGCTGCTCGGGGTTGAGATACGCGCCATCACCCAGGAACGCGGGATCACCCGAGAGGTCGAGTGAAGTTGCGACGGGTTCGGCCCGCGCCGCATGCCGACGTTCGTAGTGGTCGTAACCGACTCCCGTCGACCCCGCCCACGTGATGCTGGTGGCGTACCGGTGCGTCTTCATCTACGCCCCTAGACGTGCGAGCGCGGACAGCGCCATGTCGGTGACGTCGATTCTCCGCGGCGGCGGACCGACCTCCGTCGCCGACGCGCTGCTCGAGCCGCGCGAGCAAGGCCGAAACGTGGTTCGCCGACGCGGCGATCAGCATCGGCGGGCTGAACTGATCGGAGTCCGCGGCGCGCAGGATCGAAAGGGCAGTTTTCGGATCGGAGTCTTCGATGAGCTCGGCGACGTGGCGCAGCGTTGTCCATTGCTGGGTCCAGCTCCCCGAACGCAACCAATGGTGGATCAACTCCGCGTAGCTCTGCGCGGCGGCGCTCACGTCGCCCCGCTCGGCCTGCACCGAAGCGCGGGTGACTCCCGCAACACCGACCACGAACGTCGCGTCGACGTCGCGGGCCCGTTCGATCGCGGCCTCGAGCAACGCGAGATCGGCGGCGCCGATGGTGTTCCCAACCTCGGCCGTGCAGTAGTCGCTCCACGCCACCATGCTCGGCATCGGCGTCGACAACGCGGTTCGTGGGCCCGCGCCGCGTATCCCTGCGCCTTTTCGATCTCGCCCGCGTACGCGACCGCGACTGCGGCCGAAGCGAGGCCCCAGGCGTCGTGGCAGAGCGCCGACGCGCCGACGAAGGCTTGCTCGGCGCCGACGAAGATCCCCGGCGAAGACGAGCGCCGGTCCGAGCTCGGAGAACGCCTGGTAACAGGTCCAGTCGTCGGGATCGCGATCGAGCGCCGCTCGCGCATCCTCGATCGCACCTACGATGTCGCCCCGGCGCCAGGCGGCCTGGGCGTGAATCGCGAGGGCCGTCGTATTCCGGGGATCCGGCTCGGCGCAACGCGCTCGAGCAGATCGTCGGACCACGCCCACATCTCGGTGGAATCGCGGAATCGCGCCCAGCCCGTCAGCCGGCGCGACATCTCCAACAGTTCGTCGGTGCGATCGTGGGCCGCGAGATACTCACGCGTCGACTGGATGTTCGCGAGCCCGCGGCGCAGAACCTCGGACCAGTGCGCTTCGTCGGCGGTCGTCAGACCTGCCTCGGCCCGTCGCAGCAAGTCGAGCGTGAATGCGACGGCGATTTCGCGGACCTCGTCGGTCTCGCCGCGCGCCTCGAGTTGCTCGAGCCCGAATGCACGCAGCGTCTCGAGTTGCGTGTACCGCGACTCGAACCGGGTGCGACGCCGAACGAGCAGTGACGCATCGACGAGGCGGACGACCATGTCGAGCGCGGGAGTGGTGAGGCCCAGACGTTCGTTCAACCACTCGATCGTCTCGATGGTGACACCCGCGGGAAAGATGGCCAGGGAACGCAGCAATCGCTGCTCGTCGGCGTCGAGAAGCTCGTAAGACCACTCGACCGTCGAGCGCAACGTGCGATGCCGGTGCTCTCGGGTCTTCGAGTGATCGCCGAACACGTCGAGTCGGCGGTCGAGCAGGCCGAGGAGGTCGGGTACACCGAACGCCGAAACCCGGCCCGCGGCGAGCTCCAACGCCAGGGGGACGCCTTCGAGCGCACGGCAGAGCTCGACGATCTGTTTCGCGTCCTCGGAGTCGACCATCAGTCGTCGCCGGCGAGCTCGGCGCGGTCGAGGAACATCGCGACCGCCGGATTGCCCACGACGGTCTCGACCGTGACCACATCGGTGTCGCTCATCGAGCGGCAGCGGGCCGAGACGATAGAGCCGTTCGGCCCCGAAGCCGAGCGGCTCGCGGCTCGTCGCGAGGATGAACGTTTCGCCGGTACCGACGATGATTTCCGAGGCCGCGGCGTTGGCGGCGGCGAGCACATGCTCGCAGTTGTCGAGCACGACGAGGTGAGGAATGGCGTTGAGGAACTCACACACCGCGGCGATTGGGTCGCGACGCTGACCGACCTCGATGCCGAGCGTGGTTGCGATCGCTCCGGCGACCTGCGCGTCGGCACGGGTCGCGGCCAAGTCGACGAATACGGGCGGAAGTGTCGTGACGCGGTCGTTCGGCGCGTCGGCCCGCTGGAGATCGGCCGTGACCTCGACTGCGAGCCGCGTCTTGCCGATCCCGCCGGGGCCGAGGAGCGTCACGAGCCGGTGACTTGCGACCAGCGCGGCGACCGCCGCGCGTTCGTCATCGCGACCGCGGAACGGATTCGAAAAGCGTGGCATCGATTCCGCGGCACGCGATTCGTACGGCGTCCCTCCGATCCCGGGATGCGCTGCGCCCTCGGACCCTTCGGCGATCTCGACAACCGGCGATACGAGTTGGTATCCGAATCCGTGCACCGTGCGGATGTGGTTTTGATCACGGCCGTTGTCGCCGAGCGCGGCCCGGGCCGACTTGATACGCGTGGTGAGTGCCGATTCCGACACGAACTGGTCGCCCCAGATCGCGTCGAGCAGCTCGGTCTTGGCGACGGCGCGGTCGCGGTTGACGACGAGATAGAGGAGCAACTCGAACACCTGGGGCTCGACGTGTACCGCGCCGTCGCGACCCGTCAACGTACGGGCTCGTTCGTCAAGTTCATGGTCGCCGATGCGGTATCCCACGGCTCCATTTTGGCCGACGGCTCCGCGCCGCGTCGGGCCGTTCTGTCGAGCGCGGCGTGGATCACGCCCGCGAGGTCGCACGCGTCGGCGCCGACGCCGTCGAGAAAGCTGGACTTGCGGCGCCGCAGGAAGGGAAGCCCGAGCACGTACATGCCGGGGCAGGCCATGACGCCGCCGTCGTGGATGATCGCGCCCTTGCGGTCCAAGAGGCTCGGATCAAGCCACGGATATTCGGGTTTGTAGCCGGTCGCCCACACCACCGTCCCGATCGTCGACGCTTCCAGCTCCAGCGTCGGTTGACCGGTGCGGGTCGGCGCCGGCCGTTCCGACGGGCCCAGCTCCGTGTCGAGGCCCTGCTCGTGCGCGTACGTGTCGATGTCGTCGAGCAATCGATTCTGCTTGAGGTCGGCCGAGGCGCACAGATTCGCGAGCGAACCCGAGAACTGCAGCTTGTCGTTGCTGCGGCCGACGAGGCGGCCGACGAGTTCGACCCCACGCTCCGACAGCGCGTTGATGTCGAGAGTGCGCCGTTCCGGGGAGCCGATGAGCTGCAACGACTTCACCCGCCGAGCCCGTTGGACATCGTCGACCTCGTCGTAGCGCTCGTCGAGAATCCCGAGTCGATCCAACCACCAGTGGATGTCCATGCCTCGATACGTCCGAGGCATGCGGATGTGCTCGCCGACTGCGATGGTCACGTCTCGGCCGCGGCGGCTGAGCTCGTCGGCAATCTGAAGACCGGATGCCGACGCGCCGATAACAAGTACGCGACCGTCGTCGAGCTGATCCGGGTTCCGATATTCGAGCGCCGGCAAAGAGTGAATCATGGGCGGGAGCTCGCGGGCGATGGCCGGAATGCGGGGATTGCTGCACGCACCGGTCGCGATGACGACACTGCGCGCCGACCATTCGCCCGTGTTGGTGTGCACGAGAAACCCCGACCCCGCCGGCGCGATCCGCTCAACCGTCACGCCCGACACGACCGGCGCGTCGATGACGTCGCGGTAGCGGCGGAGGTGCGCCGCGACCTCCGCCGCGGTCATGTAGCCGTCGGGGTCGGGTCCGTCGTAGGTGAAACCGGGAAGCCGGCTCAACCAGTTCGGGGTGAGAAGTCGGAGCGAATCCCAGCGCTCGGTGATCCACGAGTGGGCCACTTCACCGCGTTCGAGCACGACATGATCGATCGAACGCTCGGTCAGGCTCCGACTCATCGCGAGCCCCGCCTGACCGCCGCCGATGATCACGACGTCGGTGTTTCTCGATTCGTTCATGGGATCCGCCCCGAGCTCTCGTCAACCAACCGCTCAAGCGACGGTGACGACGACGGCGGTCGGGTTCGTCACGACGTCGTAGACCGCCGAACGCTTCTGCGACTGCGCCACGACGGCTTCGATCTCGGGCTTGGTCGCAGCCGCGTCGATCTCGTAACGGACGCGGACCCCGCTGAATCCGTTCCGCACGTCGGCGTCGGCACCGAGAATGCCCGACACGTCCATGTCGGCCTCGACGGTGGCGCGCACCGAGCGGAGCTGAATCGAACGCTGCGTCGCGACCGCGGCGACACCGGCGGTGAGACAGCCCGCCAGGCCCGCGAGCACCATCTCGACCGGCGTCACGCCGTTGTCGGCCGAAGCGAAGATCTCGGGGTGGTCGGTGTCGAGGACGTACTGCTGGCGGTGCGACTGCTCGCCACCGAGTCCGCCGAACTTCTCGACCGTCGTGCGACTGTGCGTGCCGTCGACCCATTCGCACGCGGCCCGCCACTCGAACTGCGCCAGCGCCGGTGTGTCGGTCAGCATTTGCCGGGCGCCCAGGAGGGCCTCGACGTTGACACCGTTGTCGACGGTGTGGTTCTCGGTGATGCTCACGGAGGTGCTCCTTGTCTCTCCCCAACGAGGGGCTTGGTTCGGAGCACCCACCGTGACGAATCGGCGCAGCCGAGGCTTGGAGAGGATCTGGAGAAGTTCTGGAGGCGCGGGTCGCGCGAATCTTCAGGCGGCCTCCAAGACTTTCGGTCGCCCGCTGCGGCATCGTGGATCCCATGACCGAGCTCATCGCATCGAATGCCTCCACGCCCCCGGCGGGGCACAGCTGGCAAGAGGCCGGCGAAGCGTGGGGCCACCGTTCTCGCGACTGGGCGTGCCTCTTCGAGCACTACGCGATTGACGTGATCCAGGCCATTTTCGGCCGGCTCGCGGTCGGTCCGGATTCAGTGTTCCTCGATGTCGCCTGCGGATCGGGCCTGGCGGTGCGGTACGCCGACGCGATGGGCGCGACGGCCGCGGGCATCGATGCGTCGGCCTCGCTCATTGCGCTCGCGCGGGAGCGGACGCCGCGCGCCGACCTCCGCGTCGGGACGATGTTCGAACTGCCGTGGGCCGACGAGACCTTCGACTCCGTTGTCTCGATCAACGGAATCTGGGGCGGCTGCGAGGCGGCGCTCGCCGAAGCGTTCCGGGTCCTACGACCGGGCGCACCGATAGGAATCAGCTTCTGGGGCAACGGCACGCCCCTCGACCTGCGCCCGACGTTTCTCGCGTTCGCCGCGAACTCGCCGGCCGCGCACCTCGACGGCATGCGCCGCACGAACAACATCGCGCGACCAGGTGTGGCGGAGGCGATGCTCGAGACCGCGGGTTTCGAGGTCACCGAGCGCGGCGGTCGCATCTCGACGCTCGAATGGCCCGACGACGAAATCGCCTGGCGCGCGCTGGCGAGTGTCGGACCGGCCGTTCCTGCGCTCGAGCATGTCGGCGCGGACGTGCTCCGTCCCGCCGTGCTTGCCGCGCTCGAGCCGTGCCGGGACAAGTTCGGCATCTACCGGTATCGCAACGACCATCAATTCGTGATCGCGCGCAAGCCCGCGGCCCGTCGAAGGACTCCGACGTCATGAACGTTCAGGAGGCGCTGGCGGAATGGGGCGCGTTCGATCCCGACAATCCCTACCCGCTCTTCGACGACGTGCGCGGGCTCGGGCCGGTCCACGCCATCACTCTCGCCGATGGCCACGAAGCCTGGTTGATCGTCGGTCACGCCGAAGCGCGGGCCGCCCTCAACGATGCGCGCATCTCGAAGGACATGCACGCCGCGCTGGCGTCGTCCGGGGGAGTGGTCGCCGAAGGCCTGCCCGGGCCTGCGTTCGCCCGCCACATGCTCGCCGTCGATCCGCCCGATCACACGCGCCTGCGGAGATTGGTGGCGGCCGCGTTCTCGGTGCGGAGAGTCGAGGCGCTCGAGAGTCACGTGCGCCAGATCGTCGGCGACCTGCTCGATGCGATCGAGAAGCGCGGCGCGGAATCGGTCGTCGACCTCATCGAGAGCTTCGCGTTCCCGCTGCCGTTCACCGTGATCTGCGAGCTCCTCGGAGTTCCCGAGGCAGGCCGCGCGTCGTTCGGCCAATCACTCGTCGACATGCTCGTGCCGACGCGCACTGAGGAAGAGTTCGCGCGAAGCGAAGATCGCGTCGGATCAAGTCGTGGAATTCCTCGAGGAGCTCGTCGAGTACAAACGCAAGCAGCCCGACGATGCCCTCGTGAGCGCGTTGATCGACGCGCGCGACGGCGACGAACGCCTCACCGAACAAGAGCTGTTGTCGACCATCTTCCAACTGATCATCGCCGGTCACGACACGACGAGCAGCCTGATCGGCAACGGTGTCGTCGCGCTCCTCACTCATCCGCAACAGCTCGACCGTCTCCGCGCCGAGCCCGCGCTCATGGCCAACGCGGTGGAGGAGCTCATTCGCTACGACGGGCCCGTGCCGCACTCGACCTTCCGGTACGCGATCGAATCGATCGAGCTCGGTGGTGCGACGATCCCGGCGGGTGCGCAGATCATCATCAATCTCGCGGCCGCGAACCGTGACCCCTCGTGCTACGCGGATGCCGCCACGCTCGACATCGATCGGTCGCACGTGCGCCATCTCGGGTTCGGCCACGGGATCCACTTCTGCCTCGGCGCGCCGCTCGCCCGCATGGAAGGGCAGATCGCGCTGGGCGAACTGATTCGCCGTTTCCCGCACCTTCGCCTCGCGGTTCCCGTGGAAGAACTGCATTGGGGTCACGGTGACGGCCTCGTCCTGCGCGGCCTCACCCGCCTGCCCGTCGTCACCGGCCCGGCGGCCCCTTGACAAGCGATCGCTTGTATACAACTCTGTACTTGTACAAGAACTAGCTTGTGCACAGAGCAGAGGAGCTTGTCATGACGGAGACCACGCGCGTCGGCAACGACGCCGACTTCATTCGCACCATCACCATCGATGGCGCCCCGGAGGCACTGCGGGCTGCAATCACGACCGCCGGCGGCGTCAGTGGTTGGTGGGCGCCGACCGTCAGCCCCGCGACCGATGTCCTGAACGTCAGCTTCGGCGAGGTCGGCGTAGAGGTACGCGTCGTCGCGCAGCCCGACCTGGTCGTCTGGGACGTCGTGAGTTGCTCGGCGGAACAGGACTGGGTGGGGACGAGTATCGAGTTCGCGTTCGCGGCGGACGCGACCGGACCCACTGAGCTCGTGTTCGCGCATCGCGGCCTGGCCGGCCTGCCCTGCGCGGAAAGCTGCTTCGCGGGCTGGACGCACTACTTGCCGAGCCTCGCGTCGTACGTCGAGCGCGGCGTCGGCGTTCCGCTGTCGATGTAATAGTGATCGCATGACGGCCGATTCCGCGGACCTGGTGTTGCGGGCCCTCGCTGATCCGACCCGGCGCACGATGTTGCGTCTGGTCCGCAGCGAGGAGCTCGCGGCCGGGCAGATCGCGACCCACTTTCCGATCACCCAACAAGCGGTGAGCCAGCACCTGCAAGTTCTGCAGCGCGTGGGTCTGGTCGCGGAACGCCGAGAGGGAACACGGCGGCTGTATCAACTCCAGCCCGACGCGCTCGCGCCCGTCCGGGCCGTGCTCGAAGACCTCTGGCCCGACGCGCTCGATCGTCTGAAGCGCGTTGTCGAACAGGACAAGAGGAAGCGGTCATGACGCCCGACGTGGTCGTGACGACGACGATCGAGGCCAGTCCGCACGAGGTGTTCCCGTACTTGGTACAGCCGGAGCTGCTCGTGCGCTGGCTCGGTACGTGGATCGACGTCGACCCGCAGCCCGGCGGCGTGTTCGCGGTCGACATGGGCGACACGTCGTTGCGCGGGACCTACGTCGTGGTGGAACCGCCGAACCGTGTGGTGTTCACGTGGGGGATTCCGGGAAGTGACGATCTGCCGGCCGGGTCGACCACGGTGGAGATCGTGTTGCGCCCTGAGGGTGACGCCACCGTCGTGGAGCTGACCCATCGCGACCTGCCGGCCGAGCGGCACGACGAACACCTGCAGGGGTGGACGAACCTCCTTGGCGTTCTGGGCTCGCTGAACGAGTGAACGCCCGCCGGTCACCGAGGCACTAACGCCTGTCATCCTGCAATCGTTGCTATGATGCAAGTGTTCTGGGTATTCGGGCACGCGATTGCAAGGACGAGATTGTGCCGAGGTCGAAGGAAGAGTCGCCGGCCGACACGACGCGCGCGTTGCTTTCGGCCTCGCGTGCGCTGGTCGGCGTCGCGGTCCGGTCGCTCGGCGCCATCGAGGACCTGATCACGCTGCCGCAATATCGAGCGCTGGTCGTACTGGCGTCGCGCGGAGAACAGAACGTCAGTGTCCTCGCCGACGCGCTGGCGATCCATCCGTCAACCGCGACGAGGCTCTGTGATCGGCTCGCGACAAAAGGGCTCATCGAGCGGAACACCTCGGCCGAGAGTCGGCGCGAAGTCACGGTCGCGCTCACCGCGACGGGCCGAAGTCTGTTACGCAAGGTGACCCAACGTCGCGTGCGGGAGATAGATCGAATTGTCGAACGCCTCGATCCAGTGACGTCGCCGCGACGCGACACGAGCGCTTATCGCTTTCGCGCAAGCCGCGGGCGAGATTCCTGATGATGCCTGGAAGCTCGGTTGGACATCGTGACCTTTTGGATGCGAACGCAGGCCGCGTTCGTGTCGCGGCGCACTGAACTACGCGGGCTCGCAACGCGCTCGCGCGAGGTGTTGCTGCTCGCCGGAATCGTCGGCGTCGTAACCGGTTTTGGTGTCGCGCTGTTCGATACCGTCGTCACTCGCGCGCGTCGAGCGCCTTGATCAACTTCCGCTCTGGGCGGTCGCCATCCTTCCGTTCGGGGGCCTCGCGGTTGCCGCGGTCGCGCTCCGCTGGATCGGGCCGTCGAGCTCGCCTTCAACCGCCGACGAATATCTGCACGCGTTCCATGACCCCGACCACGCGTTGACCCTGCGGCCGCTGGTAGCCCGCATGATCGCCGGCATCGCGACCCTCGGAAGCGGCGCGCCGATGGGACTCGAGGGGCCGTCGCTGTACCTCGGGTCGAGTGTGGGCGACATGTTGCACCGCCGACTCCCGCGTGTGCTGACGCCGCAGCGACGTCGAGTGCTTGTGGTCGCCGGCGCCGCGGCGGGCGTTGCCGCGATCTTCAAGGCGCCCGCCACCGGTGCAGTATTCGCGCTCGAAGTGCCGTATCAAGACGATCTGGCGCGCCGCATGTTGCTCCCCGCGCTCGTGGCCTCGGCCACCGGGTATCTGGCCTTCGTGGCGATTCACGGCACCGCCGCGCTGCTCACCGTTGCCGGAACGCCGCCCATCACCTTCAAGGATCTGGCCGCGGCGGCCGCCCTCGGCGTCTTGGCCGGCATCGGCGCTCGGGCGTTCTCGTCGATGATCCGCGCGGCCAAGAATATTGCCACACGGGTCAGTGTGTGGATCCGCGTACCGGTTGTGGGTGCGGCGCTGGCGGGCATCTTCTGTCTCGCTCGACTTGCGAGCGGACAGAACCTCACAACGGGGCCCGGCTACGACACGATTCGCTGGGCACTCGATCCCGCGGACAGCCTCTGGCTTGTCGCGGCCATCCTCGTGCTGCGCTGTACCGCGAACGTCGGCGACGATTGCCGGCGGCGGTGTCGGCGGGCTCTTCATTCCCTTGGTGGTCGCGGGCGCGCTCGCGGGTCGAATGGTCGGCGGCGCGGTCAACGCGCTCGACACGACGCTGTTCACCGTCGTCGGCGCGGCGGCGTTCTTGGGCGCCGGATATCGCGTGCCACTTGCGGCGGTGATGTTCGTCGCCGAAGCCACCGGACGTCCGGGCTTCGTCGTCCCCGGCCTCATCGCCGCGGTCGTTGCCGAACTCATCATGGGCCGGGCTTCGGTTACCGCGTACCAACAGGCAGTACCGGACGAAACGCAGGCTGCGCGTGACGCCGCCGCACCAACCCCGTCCCCTGAAGATCTCATATCCGAGTAGGCCCGGAGCAGATGATCACGAGCGACGACGACGTGATCGATCGTGACCATCTGCGCGTCGGGAGCCAGGTCGCGTTCCAGGCTCGCGCCGGTCCGGCGGCCTCGTTCAGGAGGTCACGAAGCTGTTGTGCACCTCGAAGCGGATCACCTGCGGCTGGGGGATATCGCCGACGGCCTCGAACGCGGGGCGAAGCCGCTCGGCAAAGAACTTGTCCCAGTCGGCTTCGGAGTTCCACCACTCGACGACGCAAAAGCCGTTGTCGGTCGCGCCGGAAGCGTGGGCGAGGATTCCGGACGGCGCTCCGCCGTCGTCGGTCCAACCGAGCTCCTTCTGCACGGCGTCGTACTTGTCGATGCCGACTCCGGAAATTTGCAGAACCTGACCTATCGCCATTCCGTGCCTCCGTAATCATTCGGGGCGCGTACCGATGGAACGGCCGCTCGTCGAGTGTCCCACATGCACCAAATCCGAGCGCCCTGCAGAAGGGCAACGCTTGGTCGCGTCGTCGGCACTACAGGCGGCGGGACCGCCAGAGCATCGCGGCCAGCGCGACAGTGAGGACCGAGATCACGAGGCCGGCGATCCAGCCCGCGACGTTGGCCGCGATGAGGATCGCGCCCAACGCCGTTCCGATTCCGACGACTCCGGCAGTCGCGACGAGGCGGGCCAGGACCGATTCGAATGTCGGGCGCCGCGGTTGCTCCGGAAGAAAACCGCCACTGCCGGCCTCGTCGGTTTCGGTCAGGCCGTTCTCGGTCACTTCTGGTGACTGCGCTGCTCGGCCTCGTGCGCGGCGGCTTCGGCGCGTGCCTTCTCGGCTTCGGCTTCCTTCACCGCGACATCGCGCTGCGCGTCGGCCTTGTCTTGTTGCGCAGCACCCTCTTGCTTGAGGTCGTCGTTGCCGGTGACGGCGCCGACGGCTTCCTTCGCCTTGCCTTTGACATCCTCAATGACGCTCTTGGCGCCCGACGCCGGTCCGGAGTCCTGTTCGCTCATTGCCTTGCTCCTTGTTCGATGAGTTGCTGCACGATCGATGTCGGTGTACCCAGGTTTAGAGAACGCACAACGTCATCCCGCGCGTTGTTTCACGTGTTGGATGCGCGCGGCGAGCTCGTCGAGTTGGGCGGTCGTGGCGGCCTTGTCGAGCTGCGGAAGGAGCTTCTTCTCCTCGTCGGCGACGTGTGCGGCGACGGCCGTGTGCAGAACGCCTACCGCTTCCACGAGCGGCGGTCCCTCGAGCTGGACAAGGTGTTCGATGATCTGCTTGATATGCGAATGGGCCTCGTCGAATGCCGCGATGAGCTCGACGTCATCGAGTACTTCGATGGCGAGTGGGTACAGGGCGCCGTGCTCGGCTTCGTCGTGCGCGATGAGCGCGCCGACGATCTGGCCGACGAGTGTCGCATCGCCTGTCGTTTCGAACTGCTTGAAGAGCGCGTCAACGAGTTCGTGGTCGGCGAGGATGAGGTCGATTCCGTTGGGCATCTCATGCTCCTGACGGGTTGCGCGTCGGATGGGTCGCGAGACGCTCCCAGTGGCGATGCTTCGCCAGCGCGGCGACAAGTGCGTCGGCGAACGCCGGGGTGGCGTGTTCGGCGCTCACGACGCCGGGTTCGTCGAGCTGCACGCCCGCTGTGGTCAGCAGATCGACGCCGTCACCCCACGCCGCGATCGTCTTGTGGTGTCGGTAGCCCGTCTGGATGTAGACGACCGCGCCCGGGTCGGCAGAGAATCCGGAACCGGACGCGACGACGAACGCGTCGGGTTCGGCGGCTGATGCCGTGTGGAACGACTTGTCGACCGTGATCCGGTCGGCCTGCGTCGATCCGGTGATCTCGCCCTTGTGCGTGGCGATCACCTGGGGCGCCGCGCCCACTGCCACGAGGGCGTCCTTGAGCGCGGCGATTCCGGCGAGGTCAGCACCGTCGTTGGCGAGGATGTGAACAACCCGACCGTCGACCGGAAAGTCTTCGTCGGTGATCGTGGCGAGACTTGCAGACGCCTCGATGTCGTCGTGTGCGTCGGTGTTCGCGTCGACCGTGAGTCCGAGCCCCGCCGAGATCCGCCGGGCCAGATCACCGTCGACGAGGGCAAGCCGGGGGAGCATCGTTTCGACAACCGCCTGGACATCGCACTTGCCGAGCTCGAACGTGAACGCGTCGACGATGTGGTCCTGTTCGACCTCGGTCATGCTCTTCCAGAACATCGTTGCTTGCGCGTACTCGTCGTCGGGCCCCCGTTCGCGCACCTTCGAACCGTCGACGGGCCGTGGTACGTGCACGTAGCCGCCGTGTTCGTCGTCGGCGAGGAAGGGACAGCCTCCGCCGACTGCATTGGGCAGGTAGGGCGTGCGACCGATGTGGTCGGCGCCTTGATGCAATCCGTCGCGATGGTTGTCGTTGACCGGCGCGTGAGATCGGTTGATGGGGATTTGTGCGAAGTTCGGTCCGCCGAGCCGTGTCAGCTGCGTGTCGAGATAGCTGAACAGCCGGGCTTGGAGGAGCGGGTCGTCGGTCACGTCGATGCCGCGCACGACGTGCCCGACGTGGAACGCCACCTGCTCGGTCTCGGCGAAGTAATTGGCCGGATTCCGATTCAATGTCATCCGACCGATCGGCTGCACCGGCACCAGTTCTTCGGGCACGAGCTTGGTGGCGTCGAGCAGGTCTATGCCGTCGAAGTATTGGTCGTCGGAATCGGGCATGACCTGCACGCCCAGCTCCCACTCGGGGAACGCACCCGCGCCGATCGCGTTGTAGAGATCGCGGCGGTGATAGTCCGGGTCCACGCCCGCGAGCATCTGGGCTTCCTCCCAGACCAGGCCGTGCACGCCGAGTGCCGGTTTCCAGTGGAACTTGACCAGGGACGTGTCACCGTTGGCGTTCACGAGCCGGAACGTGTGAACGCCGAAACCTTCCATCATCCGGTACGAACGCGGAATCGCGCGGTCCGACATCACCCACATCAACATGTGCGGGGATTCGGGGATCAGCGATACGAAGTCCCAGAACGTCGAGTGTGCGGTTTGTGCCTGCGGGATCTCGCGGTCGGCTTCCGGCTTTGCCGCGTGGATCAGGTCGGGGAACTTGATGCCATCGCGGATGAAGAACACCGGGATGTTGTTGCCGACGAGATCGAAGACGCCCTCTTCCGTGTAGAACTTGACCGCGAAGCCGCGTACGTCTCGTACCGTGTCGGCCGATCCCCGCGATCCCACCACCGTCGAGAATCGTGTGAACACGGGGGTACGAACGCCCGGCTGCAAGAAGCCGGCGCAGGTCACGTCGCTCACGTTTCCGTACGACTCGAACACGCCGTGAACGCCGACGCCGCGTGCGTGGACGACGCGCTCGGGAATGCGCTCGTGGTCGAAGTGCATGACCTTCTCGCGAAGGTGAAAGTCTTCGAGGAGCGTCGGCCCGCGGCTTCCGGCCTTCAGCGAATCGTCGGTGTGCGAGAGTCGCTGGCCCTGAGCCGTCGTCAAGAAGTCGCTGTCCTGGGCGGGCACGCGGCTGGCTCTTGGTACCAAGACGGTCGTCGGCGAGAACTCTGTGTCCGAGGGGTTCGGCGGGAGCTGCGCCGTTCGCTTTGTCGTCTGCTTCCCGGCCTTCTTGGTCGGGGTTTTCCGCGGTGCGGCTTTCTTGGCGGGCATCGGGCATTCCTCCGTGGGTAGCGAGCCCCTCGCCCGGCGGGTTGAGGCTCCTCAGCCGTACCCCCGCCCACCGCGCCCAAACAGCTATTGCAGAGATATCGCCCAGGTATTGACCCTCCAAGGAGGTTCGGAGTACAACTACAGCATCGCCAACGACGGAAAGTGTCCGAACCAGGTGTCATCTGCCGAGCTTTTGCAGTGGTCAGTGGTCCGGTCCGAGGCCGAGGTCTGCGTCGCCCTCCAGGGCGAGATCGACCTCTCGACGGCCGGCGCCCTCGGCGATCTGCTCGCGACAGTCGTCTCCGAGCAGCCGCGCCGGATAGTCGTCGACATGGTCCGAGTGTCGTTTATGGACTCGACGGGCATCAACGTGCTCCTCGGGGCCATGACATCCGCGGCGCGCGTCGACTGCACGCTGGTCGTCAGGCATGCCAACCGAACGATTCGGAGCGCGCTGACGATCTGCGGCGTTGCCGATGTGTTGCTCGATGACCACGACCGCGATCTTCCGGCCGGTCGGTAGAATCGTGGCCTTGTCGGGCAAGAGCATCTACAGCATCGGCGCGTTGGCGCGCATGCTCGGTGTATCGCCCGCGACGCTTCGATCCTGGGAGGATCGCTACGGATTGGTCGTTCCCGAGCGCAGTGCGGGCGCGCAGCGCTTGTACTCACGCGACAACCTCGACCAACTTCTCTTCATCCGCGAACAGATGGAACGAGGGCTGAGCGCGGCTGACGCGCATCGCGCTCTCGAAGAACGACTGGCTGCGAACCTTCCGTTGGGAACCAACGACGACACGCACCTCGGTGGAGAGCGCACCATTCTGCTTGTCGAGCGCGATCCGTACGCGGCGGAACTCGCGGAGTACTTCTTACGCACCGAAGGCTACGACGTGCACGTCGTCAGAACCGTCGCCGACGCCGATCGGCTCGTTCGCGAACAACATCTCGACTTGGCCATTGTCGATTTGATGATCGGCGGCGGCGCCGGTCTCGCGCTCTGCGAGCAGCTCGCGGCTCGAGTTTCGGTACTCGCGGTGTCGGTGCTCGACCACAACGATCGCGCGCTCGCGGCCGGCGCGCAGGCGTTCATTCGCAAACCGTTCGAATCTCTCACACTGGTCTCTACGGCTCGTGATCTCATTGGTACGAGCGCGATGCTTCGCGGCGCGAATCGCGTTCCGTCCGGATGATCGAACGAATCCTGAGTGGGCACGAACGCCTCGACACCTTGCTTGGCGGTGGACTCCCCACGAACGGGATCAACCTGATCATCGGGCACCCCGGCACCGGTAAGACCATCCTCGCCGAGCAGTACCTCTTCAAGAACGCACGAGCGGACCGGCCGGGCATCTACCTCTCGACGATGTCGGAGCCGTTCGACAAGATCTTGCGCTACGGGCAAGGGCTCACGTTCTTCGATATCGATGCGATCGGCACGTCGGTGTTCTTCGACGATCTTGGCGAGGTCGTGAACCGCGACGGCCTCCCCGGTGTCGTCAGTCAGATCGACGAGATGCTGAAGGAGCGCGAGCCGGGTTACGTCGTCATCGACAGCTTCAAGGCGTTGCGGTCGTTCGCCGCGGACGAGGCGGAGTTTCGCCGCTTCCTGCATGATCTGGCCGGCCGTCTGACCGCGGTCGCCGCGTCCGCGTTCTGGATCGGCGAGTACGACAGAAGACAAGCGGCCGACGCGCCCGAGTTCGCGGTCGCCGACGCGATCATTGCGCTGCATGTCAATCGGACGGCGGAACGCGAGCTGCGCGTCCTGCAAGTGCTGAAACTGCGGGGAAGCGGATTCCGTACGGGAGAACATGCGTATCGCATCGGTGCCGACGGGCTCAACGTATTCCCGCGGCTTGCCGACGATCGCGATGCCGCGCCGTACGTCCTCGGCACGGAGCGCGTGTCGACGGGGATCCCCGCGCTCGACGACACGCTTCGTGACGGGTACTGGCCGGGCGCGGTCACTCTTATTGCGGGACCGACGGGCGCGGGCAAAACGCTGATCGGTCTGCATTTTCTGTTCCACGGCGCAGCCAACGGCGAGCCCGGCGTGCTGGCAACGTTTCAGGAGAATCCGACGCAGCTGGCTCGGATCGCGAAGGGATTCGGTTGGGACTTCGCGCATCCCGATGTCCACGTTCTCGGACGCTCGCCCGTCGACCTGCACGTGGACGAGTGGGCGTACGAGCTCCTCGAGTGCATCGAGCAGACCGGCGCGCGGCGGGTGGTCATCGACAGTCTCGGCGACCTGCTGTTCGCATCGCCCGATGAGATTCGCTTTCGCGAGCTCATGTATTCCCTGTCGCAGCGACTGTCGCGGCGCGGCGTGAGCCTCATGATGACGCACGAAAGCGCCGAGCTGTTTCGCGTGACGCGGCTCTCGGAGATCGGCATGTCGCATCTCGCCGACAATGTCGTGGTGCTCCAGTACCTCCGCGACGAGTCCGAGGTGAAGCGGGCGCTACTGGTGCTCAAGACCCGCGCCAGTGATCACCATCCCGAGATCCGCGAATTCCGGATCGCCGCGAGGGAATCGTGCTCGGCGAGAGGTTCAAGGCGGACCAGCGATTCGACTAGTGCACCTCTGCCGTGCGGGCTAGGTGAGGGGTGAGGAACTCGTCGACGGCGTCCGCCAAAGCCGCGGGACGTTCTTCCGTCATGTGGTGACCGCCGGCGATTGCGAAGCCTTCGACGCTCGTTGCCCACTTTCGCCATATGCCGATGACATCGTTGTCGTAGAGCTCGGCGAGATCGTCGTCGGCACCCCAGAGCACCAGTAGGGGCGCGGCGATCGTCCGCGCCGCGGCGCGGTCGGCATCGTCGGCGGCGCGATCGGGGCCGAGGCCGGCGCGATAGTCCTCGCACATCGCGTGTTGCATCGATGGGTTCGTGACCGCGCTTACCGCGTCGTCGTAATTCTGGGCGCCCATCTTCTCGCGATCGAGGTGGTACCACGCGAGCGGATCCGCGGCGATGGCCCGTTCGGGTGCTGGCGCGGCTTGGCCGAGGAAGAACCAGTGGAACCATGCGGTCGCGAACCGCGCATTGCAACGCGCAAGGGCTTCGCCGATCGGAACGATTCCGATGATAACGACGCGATTGACGGCGCGCGGATGGTCGAGGGCCAGGCGTTGCACCGCGTAAGCGCCGCGGTCGTGTCCGACGGCGTGGAACCGCTGTTCTCCGAGCTTCTCCATCAGCGCGACCAAGTACGCAGCAGTCACGCGCTTGGAGGCCTGGACATGGTCGGCTTGGTCCGCGGTCGTGGTCGAATGCCCGTAGCCGGGAAGATCCGGGCAGATCACGCGATAGCCCGCCCGCACGAGCCGGGGCGCGACGGCGTGCCAGGTGGTGTGCGTACGTGGGTGGCCGTGCACGAGGAGCACCGCCGGTCCTCGTCCCGCGTGCCGGACCCGAAGGCTCACGTCGCCGACGTCGATCTGGTCCAGTTCGAAGCCCTCGAACATCGTGGCCGTGCGCTCAGCCCGCGTGTTCGTTCGTTGTCGGCTTGCCAAACGCGAGGTGTCCGCCGAGGTAGCCGCCGATCGTCGCGACCGTCGCGCCGGCCCAGCCGAGCGCGACGCCGGACGCGCGGCGCCCGACGCGGCGTTCGTTCCACGACAGCGTGTACAAGGTCAGTGCGGTGAGGTTCGATGCGGCGTGCACGACGCCGACACGCCGCTGCTCGGGACCGAGCTGTAACCAGTCGACCGCGCCGCTGACGGCGGTGGGGATCGCGCTGATGCATCCGAAACCCACGAGCAACTGGGCGGCGCGTTCGTTGCGCCGATCGCCGACCACATCGAGCACCCACACGCTCGTCCACGATCCGATGGGCAGGTCGGTGAGCATCGGGTGCAGTGGGTGGCCCATCCAGGTGCCTTCGGCGAACTCACGGCCGGGGCCCGCCGGAACGAGACGTTCGACTGCTTCGGCGAGTTTCGTCGCTGTGGCGTCGAGGTTCGTCGCGTGTTCGAGGTAGCCGATGGCGCGGTCGCTCGCGGCGCGGAAACTCTGCAGAAGGCGTGCACTCACAGCCGTGCATTACCCAAGATTGCCGCGCGCTTACCCGGTTCCCGCGCGCTGGCTACCCTCGTCGGCAGGGATCGGGCGTGAGGGGTGGAGCGGGTGGTTTCGCCGGAAGTCGACGTGCTGGTCGGTCGCGACGCCGAACTCGATCTGATCGACGACGCGCGGCGCCGAGGCGTGACGGCGATCGTGATCGGTGGCGCGGCCGGCGTTGGCAAGACGCGCTTGGTGCGCGAAGCCGAGGGCGCGTGCCGTCGGCGATGGTTGGCGGGTCGAGCGCGTGCTCGCGACGTCGTCGGCGCGCGAGATCCCGTTGGCGGCGTGCGCGGGATTGTGGCAAGCGTCCGGTCGGGAGAGCTCCGAGGTTGCGGCGAGCCGTGTCGTGTCGCAGGTTCGCGCCCGCGTCACGAGCCCGACGCTGTTGGTTGTCGACGACGCGCATCTGCTCGACGCGTCGTCTGCGCACGTGGTTGCATTGCTGGCACGCGACGACGAGATCACGTGCGTCGTGACGGCGCGGACGGGCGAACCGCTGCACGATGCAGTGCGGGGTTTGTGGAAGGACGCGGGCGGCGAGCGCGTCGAGCTGCAGACATTGAGCCTCCCGAGACCGTCGCGCTCGCGTCGGCGCTGCTCGGTGGCCCGGTCGAACACACCACCGGCCGACGCTTGTTCACGCAGTGCAGCGGCAACGTGATGTTCCTGCGAGAGCTGATCGGCGCGCTCCGGCGGGGCGGCGCCCTCGCGGAGATTCACGGCGTGTGGCGTTGGACCGGCGCCGCGGTCGTGTCGGCGCGACTGGAGGAGATCGTCGGGGCGCGTATCGACGATCTTGCCCCGGACGACCTTCGCGCCCTGGAGTACGTGGCTTTCGGCGAGCCGCTCGAACTCGGCGTTGCGCACGCCCTCGCCGTGGCCGAAGGAATCACCGGTCTCGAACAGGCCGACCTCGTCACGGTGCGCGCCGACGGTCAACGGTTGATGATTCGCCTGAGTCATCCGCTCTTCGGCGAAACGGTTCGCCACCGAGTCGGCAAGGTTCGCGCCCGCCGCATTCACGCGAGCCTGGTCGCGGCGCTGGGCGAGGTTGGTGGCCGCCGCCGGGACGACGGTTTCCGGCGCGCGGTCTGGCAGTTGAACGCCGGTACCGCGCGCGACCCACAGCTCTTGCTCGCGGCGGCGCGTGAGGCGCGAGCCCGGAGCGACTTCGACCTCATGCATCGGCTGGCGACCGCGGCGATCGGCGCGGGCGGCGGACTCGAGGCGCGTGCCCTCGCCGCGCACACGCTGAAGGATCGCGGCGACGAAGACGCCGCGTTGACGGCGTTGCGCACGCTGATCGACGAGGAGGGACCGGACGACGTGCGGGCGCTCATCGCCGAGGCTCTGGCCGCGCAGTTGGCGATGGGACTCGGGCAAGTCGCCGAGGCGCGCGCGGTGCTCGAGACCGCGCTCGAGTCGATCGCCGATCCCGCGGCGCGTGCGGTGCTGGAAGCTCTGGAGGTTGCGCTCCATCCGCACAGTTCGGCGACGGAGCTCGATGCGCCGCTCGCGAGGAGCACGCCCGACGACGACGACACGACGCGCTTCCTTACCTGGCTCGGCACCGCGCACGCGGACCTCATCGCGGGTCGGTTCACATCGGTTGCGACAACGGCCGAGGAGATGCGGCCGCTCGCCCTACGGCTGCGCGAGCGCCGCCCGGAAGGGTTGTTCTGGGTGACGGTGCTGAGTTGGTATGCGCTCCTCATGCTGGCGCGGTTCCCCGAGGCCGAGAAGCTGGGGCTCGACGCGCTCGAACAATCGGCCGATCACCCCTACGCACACGTGCGCCGCGTGGTTCATCGACATGCTCGGCACCTTGGCGCTCGTCCGGGGTGATGCCACGACCGCGGTGCGGTATCTGGAAGAGGCCGCCGCGGTACGACGAGCCGATGATCGGGGCGCGCTCGCGGGCTCGTTGCTCGCGTTGACCGCCGCCCGCGCGCTGCTCGGCGACGGTGACGGGGCTGCCGCCGCGTACTCGGAGTCGGAGGGCATGAGCGTGTCGGTACTCGCACCATTCGTCGAAGTGCCACTGGCGAACGGGGCACAGCTTGCGGCCCAGGGTCGCGTGTCGAGCGTCGCGCGACGTCGCGGTTGCCTACGCGCGAATGCCACGCGAACGCGTTCTATTTCTACGAGCTCTGGGCCTGGCGTGACGCGACGCGCTACGGCGCCGTCGCCGAAGCGGCTGACGGGCTCGAGGCGATGATCGATCACGTCGACCCACCGCTTCCTGGCGCGTTTGCGGCGGCGGCGCGTGCCCTGGTGACGCGTGACCCCGAGCGTCTCGCCGCGGCCGCGTCCGACCTCGTCGAGCTCGGGCTGATGCTCGACGCGGCCGAGCTACTCGCCACGGCCGCTCGACACGCCGAGGCGCAGGGCGATCGCCGCGGCGCACAGCGGTACATCGCCGACGTCGAGACGCTGCGCCGAGACCTCCCCGGCGTCGACACGCCCGCGCTGCGGACCCGACCGAGCGTTGCGGCACTGTCCGAACGCGAGCTCGAAGTCGCAACCATGGCCGCCGACGGGCAACGCGACGCCGACATCGCCGCGACCCTCGTCGTGTCGTTGCGGACCGTTCACGCGCACCTCCGCCGCGGTGTACACCAAGCTCGGCATCGCAGGCCGCACCGAGATCGCGGCCGCGCTCGCCGATCGGCAGTCTTCGGGTTCGTGATCCCCGAATAGGTACCGGGTACCGATGACGGCCCGGGGCCGCGTCCGTATGGTCGCCGGGTGGAGCAAGAGGATCCGGGCGCAGCCCTGCCGGAGGCGTACGCGACCGCGTTGCGGTTGCGCGGGGCTGGGGAAAGCAACGCCGAGATAGCTCGATGCCTCGGCATCGACGAGGACGCGATCCCCGCTCTGCTCCGACTCGCGGACGCCAAGGTCGCGGAACAGCGCGCGCACGGCACCGCGCCCCAGACGTGATGCTCGAACGGAGGTTCTCGGTGGTTTCATTCGGTTCGTTGGGTTCGAGCATGCGGCGCGCCGCGTCGGCACTCGTCGTCTGTTCGGCGTTGGTTGCCGCGTCGGTGACAGGCGCGGGGCCGGTCGGTGCGGCGGTCACCGTCGTTCGCCATCCGCTCCCGGCACCGGACAATGTCTCCGAGCCGGTGGGCGTGGCGGCGGGGTCCGACGGAAATATCTGGATCACGCTCGCCTTTCAGAGTCGCATCGCGCGGATGACGCCCGCCGGCGTTGTCACCGACTTCCCGTACCCGACGGCACTCGCCAACGCGGGCGGAATCGTTGGCGGTTCCGACGGCGCGTTGTGGTTCACCGAGGAACAGTCGAACAAGATCGGCCGCATGACCACGGCCGGGGTCGCGACCGAGTTCGCGTTGGCGGCCGGGCGGCATCCGCAATTCATCACGAAGGGCCCCGACGGCGCGGTGTGGTTCACCGAACAGGGCGCTCGTCTCATCGGGCGGATATCGACCGCGGGCGTTGTCACCGAGTTCGCGATTCCCGGTGCCGGGCGGGGCGCCGAAGACATCGCGGCCGGATCCGACGGCGCGCTCTGGTTCACCGACCCCGCGAACGCGCGGGTCGGCCGGATCACTACTGCGGGCGCGGTCACCTATGTCGCCATTCCGCATCACGGCGCCAACGCGGTCGCACCCGGTCAGATGGCCGCCGGTCCCGACGGTGCACTGTGGGTGACCGACGATCAGGGCACCGTCGATCGGATCACGACGGGCGGCAGCGTGACGGAGTTCCTCGATCCCGACGCCTTCGCCGGCGCGATCACGGGCGGATCCGACGGTGCGTTGTGGATCAGCGGCGACCGCATCCTGCAGCGGGTGACGACGGCCGGAGTCATCACGAAGGCCGCGACGTTGTTGGGCGAAGGCGCGCGCATCACCTCCGGACCGAACAACACGCTCTACTTCCCGCTCCTCGGGCCGGAGGAGATCGACTCCGTGCAACTCGCTCCATCGCAGGGCTTTCGCACGACGAGCAGCGACGGCAACGTCTACAACTACGGCAACGACGTGTCGCACGGATCGTTGACTGCGTCGGGGATCCATCCCCGCGGCCGATCGTCGGCATCGCGTCGACACCGTCCGGGAACGGCTACTGGCTCGCGGGTGCCGACGGCGCGGTGTACCACTTCGGTGCGGCCGGATCGTTCGGATCGCTGACCGCGTTGCACGTGACGCCGAGCAAACCGATCGTCGGCATCGCGTCGACGCCGTCGGGGAACGGGTACTGGCTCGTCGGTGCCGACGGCGCGGTGTACGCGTTCGGCGGCGCGGGCTACTTCGGTTCGTTGCCCGCACTGCACATCACGCCGACCAAGGCGATCGTCGGTATCGCGGCGACCGCGAAGGGCTACTGGATGGCGGGCGCCGACGGCGGGGTCTTCGCTTTCGGCACCGTGGGCTATTTCGGTTCGCTGCCGAGCGAGAAGATCACGCCGGCCAAGCCCATCGTGAGCATCGCGGCGACGTCGTCGGGTAACGGGTACTGGATGGCCGGTGCCGACGGCGGTGTGTTCGGCCTGGGTGGTGCCGCGTTCCACGGTTCGTGGCCCGGCATCGGTGGCGCGCCGGCACGGCGTCGGCGGACTCGAACCGACCCCCACGAATGGCGGCTACTGGCTCGCGGCCGCGAACGGTGCAACCGCCCACTTCGGCGACGCGACCAACCTCGGCAGCAATCCCCCCAGCGCCGCGGTAGTAGCCGTCGCCAAATAACCCCCGGCGGAAGCGAACTGGCGTGACTGTGGCATCAAATAGATGCCACAGTCACGCCGGTTCGGGGGGTTGGGGTTCGGGGTGGGGTGGCTAGGGTCGATGGCCTGAGCGAACTGACGGAAACCCGGGTGATGGTTACCGGCGCGACGAGCGGTCTCGGGGCGGCGATGGCCGGCGCGCTCAGCGCGGCGGGCGCCCACGTCGTCGCGACCAGCCGGCAGTTGGAGCGGGCGCGGGATGCCGCGCAGCGGCTCGGTCGCGATGCAATCGGCGTGGAGCTCGACGTCCGCGACGAGGCCGCGGTCAGCGCCGTGATCGGCGAAGTCTGGGATCGACTCGACGGCCTCGACATGCTCGTCAACAACGCCGGGATCGGTATGAGCACCGTCAACCCGCGGTTCCTCACCGACCCGCAACCCTTCTGGGACGTCACTCCAGAAGGCTTTCGCGACGTGATCGACACGAAGGTCACCGGCGCGTTCCTCGTCGCACGCGCGGTCGCGCCGCGCATGGTTGCCGCGGGATCGGGACGCATCGTCACGATCTCGATGAGCGACCAGACGATGACGCGGCGCGGGTTCGTGCCCTACGGCCCGTCGGGCGCCGCGGTCGAGGCGCTGTCGCGCGTGATGGCCGCCGACCTCGCGGATACTCCAGTAACCGTCAACCTGCTCTTGCCGGGCGGGGCGACGGCGACGGGCATGGTTCCCGACGACACGCCGCCCGACGTGCGGGCACGTCTCCTCGATCCCGCGATCATGGGCCCGCCGATCGTCTGGCTGGCCTCCGCGGCCGCCGCCGGCGTTCACGATCAACGAATCGTCGCCACCGAGTTCGCCCTCAACCCCGAACTGTCGTGAGTTAGGTGCGATATACGCACCTAACTCACGACAGTTCGAAATTGTTCGTGGAAGGTGATGTCGGTGTCGGCGCGGGTGATGTCGACGACGAAGACGGTGGATTCCGGCGCGGTGAGCGTGAGTTGGCGTTCGCCGCGGTGCGCGACGCCGCTCTCGGAGGCGCGGAAGTCGATCCCCGGTTCGGCTCCGGTCCGATTGCACACGACAACGGGAAGTCCCGTCTCCGCGCTGAGTTGTTCCCACTCGCCCGACGGAGCATGTTCGCCGGTATGCCAGGCGGCCGCCGACACGATGATGTCGGCGTCGGTGGCGCGCAGATGATTTCCGGCTTCGCTCAGGCACGCGTCGGCGCACACGAGCATCGCGACGCGTAAGCCGTCGATCGTCGCGACGCCCAGCTCGGTGCCGCGCGTCGTCCAGTCCTCGGATTGCGGGATCACGCAGATCTTGCAGTGCCGACCGGCGACGCAGCCCGCTCGGTCGAACGCGACGAGGCTGCTGTAGAGGTCGCCCGTGTCGGCGTCGAGATCCGGCGTGTGCACGAAGGCGGCGACGCCCAAGCTCGCGGTCAACGCCGCGTATTGCGTGAGCCACGCGTCCGGGGCGGGCCGGATCCAATCGGTGCCGATCTGCGGCGCGAAGCGATAACCCGTCTGGACGAGCTCGCCCGAGACGACCCAGTCCGCGTCCGCGGCCGCGGCCACACGGGTCGCGGCGATCAGCAACTCACGGTTGTGTTCGAGCTCGCCGAACTCGGGCGCGAGATGCAATAAACCCAAGCGGAGAACGGGCGGCAGCACGATCAGTTGGCGAGGTCGAGATCGGGTTGGTCGTCGCCCGGCTCGAACGTGACCGGCGCGCGGAACTGCGCAGCGCCGCGCCGCGCGTCGGAACGTGGCGAGCGCGGCCGGTCCGATCAACAGGATGCAGATCAGGTTCGTGATGGCTCGGCCGGTGTCCCAACCCAGCGACGTTGTTGCGTCGAAGATGAGGTAGCGGTGCCAGCTGGGTGAGAACGGATGCGCCGGGCAGGTACGCGATCGACGTGCCGCGTCGACGGAGAACGGCCAGAACTGCAGGTTGAGCATGAACCCGAAGAAGTAGCCGGCGACGACGCCGTACGCGGCGAGCATCCACACCTCGGCTTTGCCCGCGCACCGGCGGAAGCAGTCCCGCGCCGAGTCCGACCCATGCACAGCCGAACATCTGGTACGGCATCCACGGGCCGACGCCGCCGGTGATGATGGCGGACGCGAACAGCGACGTGCAGCCGAGCGCGAAGCCGAAGCCGGGCCCGAAGACACGCGCCCGGCGAAGATGAGGATGAAGAACACCAACTCGATGCCGGCGGTGCCGGCGCCGAGCGGTCGCAAGCCCGCGTTGATCGCTGACAGCACGCCGAGCATCGCGAGGGCCTTCGAGTCGATGCCGCCGTCGGCGATCTCCGCGAACACGACGGCGAGCACGAGCAGCAGAAGCATGCCGAACATCAGCGGCGGCGTGTACTCGCTGCCGAACTTGCCCGGCGCGAGCAGGAACGGCCAGAGGAAGCAGACGAAGCCGACGAAGGTCGCGAGCGTCGCGGCGACGGCCGATCGCGTGCGCATGCGGATCGCGGACGCGCCGCCGGAACGATCGCGGCGGGCAGCGCGGCGACGCTCATGAGGTGGTCCGGCTCGCCACGGGATCGAGGGCGACGCGAACCTGTTCGACGGTGAGGAACTCCAGCGGCGCGAGGATCTTCGCGACCTGCGGTGCGAACGCCGGCGACGACACCACGACATCGGCGGTCGGGCCGTCGGCGACGATGTCGCCGTCGGCCATGACGACGACACGGTCTGCCGCGGCGGCGACGAACTCGACGTCGTGCGTGGAGATGACGACCGCCCGGCCTTCGGCGGCGAGGTCGTGCACGATGCGGATCAGGCGCGCGTTTGGCGTGGTAGTCGAGGCCGCGTGTCGGTTCGTCGAGCAGTACGACGGGCGGCGCGGCGCGCAGCTGCACCGCGAGGACGAGCGACAGCCGCTGGCCTTCGGACAGGTCGCGGGGATGGATGCCGTCGGGGATGCCGGGCGCGAGCCGGTCGAGCAGCTGGCGGGCCGGGACCGATACGGCGCCGTCGGATTCCGAGTCGGCCTGGTCGAGCTCGTCGCGCACCGTCTCGAGATAGAGCAGGTCGGTCGGCGTCTGGGGAACGAGGCCGACGAGCGTGCGCGCCTGGCGCGCGGTGAGGCGCCTTGGGGTCCTTGCCGTCGACCTCGACGAGCACCGCTCTGGCGTTTGCCGGATCCTTGCATCGCCCACAGCAGCGACGACTTGCCCGATCCGTTGCGGCCCATCAGCGCGGTGACCTCGTTCGGCCGCGAGATCGAGGTCGACGCCGCGGACCGCGATGACGTCGCCGTAGCGGACGAGCACGTTGCGGGCCCGCAAGCAGTCGGGCGCCGGGCGCCGCATCCGGGCGCGCCGGCCGCGGCGTTCGGTCGGCGATGGAGTCGCGCAACGGTTGCGCGAGCGCGGCGGGCGTCGCGCACCGACAACGGCAACGGTGTCCAGCCCGCGAGCCGGCCGAGCTCGACGACCGGCGGCGCGACCGACGTAGTGGCGAACATCGTCTGCGGGAGTTCCGTCGGTCACGGTGCCGTCGCCGGCCAGGTGGATGACGCGGTCGGCGTACTGCACGACCCGTTCGAGGCGGTGTTCGGCGAGCACGACGGTGACGCCGAGGTCGTGCACCAGGCGGGTGATCGCGGCGAGCACCTCTTCGGCCGCGGTCGGGTCGAGCGCGGAGGTGGGCTCGTCGAGCACGAGCACGCGCGGGTGGGGCGTGAGCACGGAGCCGATCGCGACGCGTTGCTGTTGGCCGCCGGAGATCTCGTGCAGCGCCCGATTGCGCAGCTCGGCCAGACCAAGAGGTCGAGCGTCTCCTCGACCCGTTTGCGCATCGTCTCCGGCGGGCACCGCGAGCTGTTCCATGCCGTACGCGAGCTCTTCTTCGACGACGTCGGTGACGAAGCCGGCGAGCGGATCCTGTCCGACGACGCCGACGACATCGGCCAGCTCGCGCGGCGGATGCGTCGCGGTGTCGCGTCCGTCGACGGTGACTCGGCCCTCGAGCACGCCGCCGGTGAAGTGGGGGACCAGGCCGTTGATCGCGCCGAGCAGCGTCGACTTGCCCGCACCGGTGCGCCCGACGACGAGGCAGAGCTCGCCTTCGTCGATGCGGAGGTTGACGTCGCGCAGCACCGGCGCCGGCGCGTCGGCGTACGTGATCGTGACGCGGTCGAACTCGATCATGCGGTCACCGCGCGTCGTCTCGTCCGCGGCACACGTTCGTCGGCGGGTTCGGTCGCGGCGCGGGCCGCGTCGTAGCGGCGGGGTACCGGCGGCGGCGGAGTGCGAACCCGGGAATCGCGGCGATGAGAATCGCGATCGTCGGCACGACCGGCAGCGGCGGGAAGTGCAGCGGATAGAACGACGGGTTGAGCGCGGCCGCGTTGTAGCTCGCGCTCGCGTACACGAGCACCGCAGTCGTGACTCCGCACGCCGGCGACGATCCATTCCGGCGCGAGCCACGGATCGGGGCGGTAGTTGGTGCGCGTCACCCGGCGTCCGCCGAGCATGAGTCCCGCGCAGCAGAGCGCGGCCCCGGCGAGGATCGCGGGCAGACCCAGGAAGCGCGGCGCGGTCCCGTCGAGAAGCCCGTAGGCGCCCGCGCACAGCCCGAGCATGCCGCTCAGCATCAGCGTCGCGGTGAGCCGGCGCGAGCTGCGCGTCACCGGTCCGGTGCGGCCGTAACCCCGACGAGTCCATCGCCGCGGCCAGCATGAGCGAGCGTTCGAGCGCGTCCTCGAGCACGGGGATCGCGATGCTGCGCAGCGCACGCAGCCCTTTGCTCTTTCCGGCGCGCAATCGTCGCGCGCGGCGCGACGCGCTGCACGCTCTCGACGAGCTGGGGTGCCACGCTGATCGAGACGACGACCGCGACACCGAGCTCGTACAGCGCGCCGGGCAGCACGCGCAACGCGCGCTTGGGGTTGGCGAGTGCGTTGGCGGCGCCGATGCAGCAGATGAGCGTGCCGAGCCGCAGCCCGTCAACGGCGGCCGACAGCGTCGCTTCGAGGGAAACCGCGCCGCCGAGCTGGACACCTGCGTACCAACTCGGGGTCGGGATGTGCGGCAGGCGGAACAGGATGTGGTCAGCGGGGGTGATTCCGGACGAGAAGATCGAACGGAAGACGACCCGCATCCCGATGACGAACAGTGCGAGGAAGAGGTAGTACTTGAACGCGCGCGCCCACGGCGCGTCGGTGCGCCGATTCACGACGACGAAGCCGAGTACGGCCAGCACGAGAAACAAGAGCAACGGATTCGTCGTGCGGTTCACCGCGACCGCGAGGCCGAGCGCCCAGATCCACCAGGCGACGGGATGCAACGTCCGCGGAACGCGACGATCACCGGCGATCGCGAACGCGCGGCTCGCGTCGCTCACTCGCGTGTCGCGATCGTCATGGCCGCGCGGCCCTCATTGGAGTCGGCGCCGGCGGCGCACCATCGACCAGCCGGTGCCTGCCGCGAGGACGGCGACCAGTCCGATACCGACGAGCAGGGGCGCGATCGATCCCGACGAGTGATGCGCGACGGGTGCGGGCATCGCGGAGACGACCCGCGGTGTATCCGCCGCGCCCGACGCGGTTCCGCCGATCGCGCCCGACGCGTCGGAACCGGTTGCGCCGTGCTTCGCGGTGGTCGGCGTCGAAGTCGTCGTGATCTTGGAACCGCCGGCTCCGGTTGCGCCCGACACCGAGGTGGGGTCGTTGCCCGACGTGTGACCGACCGCGCTTGGCCCGGGGCCGCCCGGCGCGGGCGTCGACGCGTTGGTCGCCGCCGGCCCCGACGCGGACGGCGCGCTCGCATTCGTCACGGGCGCGGCGCCCGGCTGCGTCGGCGTCGGTCCGGGGTTCGCTCCGGTCCCGGTCGGCGTCAGGTTGTGGGCGCGGATCGTGTCGGGGCTGAAGCTCGGCACTCCGGAGCCGGAGCTGCCGCCGAGGTCGGTGCCGCCGAACGTCCAGAGTTCGACCTCGCCCGGTTTCGGGACGGTACCGGTCGAGCCGACCTGGCTGTACGTCCAGCGGTTCTGGCCCGCGGGCGCCACCCAGTACGACCAGTACGCGGCCGCGGGCGGGGTCAGGATGCAGGGGTCTTGCGCGGCCGTCGGGTACTGCGTTCCACTCCGGAACGCCTGGTTGCCGATGCGGCAGATGAACGCCGGTCCGTCATGGTTGTCGCCCGCGGTGCTGAACCCCGCGGCGTGCAACAGTGCGTATCCGCTCGGGTCGTTCACGCCACAACCGCGCACGACCGGACCACCCCAGTGCGAGAAGTCGACCGCGATGATCGTGCCTGTCGTAGTGGTGCAGTTGCCGATCGGATCGGCGGACGCGGTGGCGATCGCGGTCGGCGGCACCACGAGGCCGAGCCCGAGCACGAGTCCCGCGCTCGCGGCGCGAAGGACGCGGCTCATCGCGCGTCTCCGCGTCGCCGCCGGGCACGCGTCGCGCAGAGGCCGAGTCCGCAGAGAACGGCGGCGACCTCGAGCGCGGGGCGCGTGCCGGATCCGGTGTTGGGCAGCGTTCCCGAATCGGGGCTCGGCGCGGCCGCGGCCGAGATGGGCGCGACGGTTGTCGTCACCGACGCCGCGCCGGACGCGACCGTTGTTGTCGTCGTGCTCGCGGTTGTCGAGGTGGTTGTCGTGCTCGGGTCGCCGGTCGCGACGACGTCGGAAAGTGTGCCGAACGAAGTTCCGACGACGCCGCTCACGACCTGCGTCGACGCGCGTACGTCGGAACCCTGCTGTCCGCCCGCGGCGACGTTGAATCCGCCGTCGTCGTTCTGCTGCCCGGCGAGAAACGCGTCGGCCTTGGCGATCTGGGTCGCGTACGTCGGGCCGGCGAGCGTCAGCCCTTGGATGGCGAGCCCGGTCGAGTTCGTCGAATCGTCGGCCACGCCCGGGAATCCGCCCGTCGCGCTCTGTTCCGTCGCGATCCACGTAAGGGCCTTCGTCACCGCGGCTGACGCGGCCGCGTCGCCCGGCAGCAGCGCGAGCGCCATCGCCGCCATGGCAGTGCTGTCGACGTCGGAGTTGCCGGTCGACGGAATCAGGCTCGGCCACGACCCGTTGCCGTTCTGCAAGCTCTCCAGGTACGCGATCGGTCCGTTTGCGTTGGCAGTGTCGCCCGCGCGGAGCTGCGCGATGATGCCGAGCGCCTGCGAGAAGGTCGAAGTCGCAAAGAGGTAGTTGCCCGGTCCGCCGCAGCCGTTGACGACGTCGGTCGTCGTGCAGATGACACCGTCGATGCCGGCGATCAGGTCGTGACCACCGAACTTGCGCGGATCACGGCCGGTCACCTCGGCGAGGAGCGCCTCTTTGCCGATCGCGCCGCCGCTCGCGAACGGTGTGCCGATTCCGGTCCAGTCGTCGACGGAGCGTCCGGACGCATCCTTGCCCCGCTGGTCGAGGAAGTTGACGAGCTTCCGCAATGTCGCGTTGTCGGTATCCGTCGACGCGAGTGCGAACGCGCCATCGAGGGTGAGACCGAAGTCGCCGAACTGATCGAACGCTTCGTAGTACCCGTCCTTGGTGAGACTGGTACCGCCGACGACGCCGTTCGCGTTCGTCGCGGTCACGAGGTAGTGCGCGGCCTTGCTGAGGTCGGGCGTGGTGGGCGCGGCGCCGGCCGTGCGGGCGGGGAGTGCAACACCGAGCGCGACCAGACCCGACGCGAGCGCGGTCCCTGCCAACCGCCGAGTCCAGAGTCGCGCCAGCGTGCGCGTCGTCGGTCTCGTGAAAGGCACCAGTTCCCCCAACGTGTGGTGGAACGGCGAGCAGACACCCACGCGGTTCCCCTCGCGACCACAGGGGGATCGCCCAGGCTCCGACCCGCAGTCCACGGCGTGCAAACGGAGCCCGTTCCCGGCAGGCATTCCGGCTTGCCCATCTCGCGATGGGCCTACGGCTGCGGGTCAGCGCCGGATTTCGACCGGCTTTCCCCACGAGGAACGTGCGCCCGGAACGTACCACAGGGTCGACGTTTTGCGGCCCGACGGCGTGCAGTCAACCCGCAACTCCGTTGCAACGAATCTTTCAACGATTCGTTGCAACGGAGCTCGCGAGTGCGGTGGTACCGAAGCCGATCTCGGCCGCGAGGTATCCCCAAAACGCGAGGTCGGTGCGGGGGTGGTCGAGAGCCAGCGATGCCAGGCGCACCGCCGCCGCGCCCAGCCACGTCACCCCGACCGCGGCCTGCGCGGTCGGATCACGGCTCACCAACGCCCACCCGCCCAGCGCGGCGTAGGTACCGCCCAGACCGGCGCGGGTTTCGGCGATCCCGCGAGATGATGTCGGCGTCAAGTCGAGCGCGGCCGAGACGCTTTTCGGATTCACGACCGCAGCGATCCCCGAGAGCATCAACGCGGCGCTGCCGAGCCGTCCGAGTTTCATCGCTACCTCCGTCGAAACGTGTCGTGCATGCAATCGTGCCAGTCGGTGTCTCCGGGCGCGAGTATCGCTCCATGAGTAGCTATCGAGTGGTGCAGTGGTCGACGGGGGGTGTCGGCGCGCTGGCCGTCGCCGCGATGAACGGTCGACCGGATCTCGACCTCGTCGGCGTATGGGTGCACAGTGCGGACAAGGTCGGTCGGGACGCGGGCGACCTCGCGGGCATCGGTCCGGTTGGCGTGCACGCCACCGCGGATGTCGACGCACTGCTCGCGCTCGCACCGGATTGCATCTGCTACACCGCGTCGGGCGAGTCGCGTCCCACGGAGACCATCGACGACTTCTGCCGAATGCTCGCGGCCGGCATCAACGTCGTGACCACGTCGGTTCCGGGTTTGTTGTATCCGGCGGGATTCGACGCGAACGAGGTCGCGCGTCTCGAGCGGGCGTGCCGAGAAGGTCAGTCGTCGCTGTACGCCAGCGGTATCGAACCGGGCTTCGCCGGCGATCACCTCGTGCTCACGCTCTTGACGATGGCGAAGCACGTCGACTCGATTCGCACCCAGGAGATCTTCGGCTACGAGCACTACCCGGTTGTGTTCACGATGTTCGAGGTATTCGGCTTCGGCAAACCACTCGACCACCGTTGTCTGATGGAGCTACCGGGCGTGCAAGCCAGTGCCTGGGGTCCGCCGGTGCAGTTCGTCGCGGACCAAATGGGTGTCGCGCTCGACGAGATCCGCGAGACCTACGAGAAGCGCGCCACGGACCGCACGCTGGAAGTCGCGGCAGGAACGATCGAGGCGGGTACGGTCGGCGCGGTGCGCTTCGAGACGATCGGTGTTGTCGACGGGCGCGACGCGATCGTGATCGAACACGTCAATCGCATGGCGCCGGATCTTGCGCCGGACTGGCCGACCGCAGAACGCGACGGCACGTACCGCATCACGATCGAGGGTGACCCGAGCTTGCGGTGCGAGCTGCAGGTCGGGAGCGCAACCAGCTTCTCGCTCGACGGCATGCTTGCCACCACGATGCGCGTGGTCAACGCCATCCCGTTCGTGTGCGACGCGGCGCCCGGCATCGTGACGTCGACGACCCTCCCGCTCACCCTTCCACGCTACGCGTTCTGACGCGACTCAGACCGCGATCCAGATCGCAGATCAGACCGCGGGTCGTTCGTCGGCCATCTCCCGCAGCTTGTTCTTGAGGATCTTGTCGAGTGTTCCGAGCGGGAACTCCTCGACGACGTACACCGCGCGCGGCACCTTGAAGTCGGCGAGCTGCCCACGACACGCTTCGATGATCTGGTCTTGCAGCGTGTCGGCGTCGGGCGCGCCCGGATTGGTGATCACGAACGCAACGACGACCTCGCTGAGGAACTCGTGCTGCTTGCCGACGACCGCGACCTGGCCGACACCGGCCACCGTCGACACGATCTCCTCGACCTCTTTGGCCGACACGTTCTCGCCCCCGACCTTGAGCAGGTCCTTGTCGCGCTCGCGGTAGAAGAGGTTGCCGCCCTCGCCGAGGACGACCATGTCGCCGGTCTTGAACCAGTCGCCGTCGAACGCCTTCGCGTTGGCTTCCGGATTGTCGAAGTACTCGAGGAACAACTGGATGCCGCGCGTTCCACGCAACCAGAGCTCGCCCGTCTCGCCTTCCGCGCACAGCGCGCCCGTGTCCTTGTCGACGACCAGAAACTCGTAGCCGGGCGTGACGTGGCCCATCGAGCGTTCGGGCAACTGCTCGGAGGGTCGGCCGTTCGTGGCGTGGATGACGGTTTCGGTCATGCCGTACGCGGCGTACACGGCGATCCCGCACATGTCGTCGAGGAACGGCAGGATGAGCCCGAAGACGCCGACGCGCAGTTGACTCGCCGGTTTGTCAGCCTCCATCAACGTTGGGATGACGAACGGCATCAGTGAGATGTGCGTGATCTCGTTGCGGACCACGACGTCCCAGAAGCGACTGGTCGACCATTTCGGCATGAGCACCGCCGTGGCGCCGACGCCGAGGATCGAGAACATCGACCAGCTCTGCGCGTTCACGTGGAACAGCGGCAGGTAGATCAGGTAGCGGTCGTCGGTCTGCAGGTCGATGTTCCGCGGACCGATCCGGCTCGCCCACACCGCGTTGGCGTGGGTGTGCACGACCGCCTTCGGCTTGTTGGTCGTGCCCGACGTGAACATGATCCCGAACGGCCGCAGCGGTTCGATGGCGCGGCCCTTCCACGACGCGCCGTCGCCGCGCAGATCGTCGAACGAAAGGTTGTCGCCGGCGTCCGCGTCGTCGCCGATGATCGCGATCCAACGAAGGTCGCGGCTCGCGGCACCGACGTGTTCGACGAACTGCGGTTGGGTGATCGCGGCGACACACTGCGAGTGATCGATGAACCATCCAACTTCCGCGGGCACGGAACGCGTGTTGGTGGTGACGGCGACCGCGCCGACCGTCGCACACGCAAGCCACGCGAGCAGCATCTCGGGACAGTTGTCGGCGTGGATCAGGACCTTGTCGCCGAGCCCGATCCCGCGGTCGCGGAGTCCGGCCGCGAGATCGTGAGTGGCCGACACGAGCTCCGCGTACGTCCAGCTCGCTTGCGGACTGTCGACCGGCTCCCAGATCAGCGCGGGATGGTCGGGCTTCTTGTCGGCCCAGTGCTGCAGCAGCCAAGGAATGTCCTGGCCGTGCATCTGCAGTTCGTCGATCGCCGATCGGTCCATTTCCGTTACCTCTTCCGTGTCGCGTCCCGCGGGAAAGCTAGTCACCGCGGCGCGTCCGTCGTCCGTGTTGCCCCAGTCCAGAACGCCTGAGTATCGTCTGGCAACTCGTTGCGGGGGAGTGGTGGAAGATGGGTGCAGGGGCTGGGCTCTTGAAGCGTTCGCGCGGCGCGGGTGCCGCGCTGCGTATCGGCATGAGCGGCGTTCTTCTGGCCGGTGTGGTCGCGGGCCTTTCGGCCGCGCACGCCGGCGCTGATCCGCTCGGCACGATCACGGATTACGCCACACCTTCGGGGGGCAGTTCGCCGTTGTTCACCGCCGCGGGTTCGGACGGCAACATCTGGTTCACCGAATCCGACACGAACAAGGTCGCGAAGGTGACGCCGACCGGTGTGATCACCGAATTCACCGTCCCGACCGGGGCCAGTACGCCCGACGGGATCACGGCCGGGCCCGACGGCAACCTCTGGTTCGTGGAGGCGAACGGCAACAAGGTCGCGAAGGTGACCACGACCGGCGTGATCACCGAATTCGCGATTCCGACTGTGGCGAGCGATCCCGAGGGGATCACGGCCGGCCCCGACGGCAAGCTCTGGTTCACCGAGCGCGACGGGAACAAGATCGCGAAGATCACGACCGCCGGCGTGATTACGGAGTACTCGGTTCCGACCGCGGGCAGCCTGCCCGAGCTCATCACTCCCGGCCCCGACGGGAACCTCTGGTTCACCGAGCTGACCGGTGACAAGGTCGCCAAGATCACGACCAGCGGAGTGGTCACCGAGTTCGGAATCCCGACCGCGGGGAGTTTCCCGACGGGCATCGCGGCGGGCGCCGACGGCAAGCTCTGGGTCGCCGAGCAGATGGGCAACAAGGTCGCCCGGGTCACGACAAGCGGTGTGGTCACCGAGTTCAACGTCCCCACCGCGGGGAGCGGTACGGAGGGAATCGCGGCCGGTCCCGATGGCAACCTCTGGATCACCGAAGGCGTGAAGAACAAGCTCGCGCGGGTCACCACGAGCGGTGTGTTCACGGAATTCACGGTGCCGACCGGAGGCAGCTTCCCGCTCGGCATCACGGCCGGCCTCAACCACACGATGTGGTTCGCCGAGGCGCACGGCAACAAGGTGGGCAAGATCGGCACGGGGAACGCCACTCCGCCGCCGCCTCCGACCCAGGGTTTCCGCACGACGAGTCGCGACGGCAACGTCTACAACTTCGGCACCGACGTGACGCACGGTTCGCTGAAGGCGAGCGGTGTTGCTCCGGCACATCCGATCATCGCGATCGCGTCGACACCGTCGGCCGGTGGTTACTGGCTCGCCGGCTCCGACGGTTCGGTGTTCCACTTCGGTAACGCGGCCGCGCACGGGTCGTTGCCGGCCGCGGCGCTGACGCCGGGCAAGCCGATCGTCGGCATCGCGGCCACGCCGTCGGGCGGTGGCTATTGGTTGGTGGCGAGCAACGGTGGCGTGTTCGCGTTCGGGAACGCGGCCTACGACGGCTCGCTGCCCGGCTCGGGCATCACGCCCGCCAAGCCGATCGTCGGAATCGTCGCCTCGCCGACCGGTAGCGGTTACTGGCTGGTCGGCGCGGACGGCGGCGTATTCGCCTACGGGACCGCGGGCTTCCACGGTTCGCCGACCAGCGCCGGCATCAAGCCGGCCCAGCCGATCGTCGGAATGGCGGCGAACGCGTCGGGCGGCGGCTATTGGCTCGTCGGTGCGGACGGTGGCGTATTCGCGTACGGGAGCGCGGCCTTCCACGGCTCGGGTCCGGGCGCGGGTGGCGTGGCATCTCCCGTCGCCGGCCTCGAACCGACCGCCGGTGGCGGCGGGTATTGGCTCGCCGAGACGAACGGGACGAATGCCCGCTTCGGCAATGCGACGAACCTGGGTACCGCGGTTCCGACCGCAGTCGTCAGCGGCACCGCGAACTAGTCAGCGGTACCGCGAATTTAGATCGCCCGGACCCGGCTGGATCGGGCCAGGTCAAGTGAGGCTAACCTAACTTCCTCACTTGGACTGTCCGACCGAGCCAGGCGAACCGCGATGCTTCCCACCTTCGTAATCGGGCTGCGAGAAGGGCTCGAAGCGGCGTTGATCGTCGGGATCATCGCGGCGTTCCTGAACAAGCAGGGCCGGGGCGATCTGCTGCGCTGGCTGTTCGCGGGCGTGCTCGTGGCGGTCCTGTTGTGCGCCGGAGTTGGGGTCGCGCTCGACATCGTTTCGCGCGACCTTCCGCAGCGTCAGCAGGAGGGTCTCGAGACCGTCATCGGCATCCTCGCGGTCGGCATGGTCACCTACATGGTCGTGTGGATGCGCCGGCATTCGCGCGAGCTGAAGGGCCAACTCGAAGGGCTCGCCGCCGACGCGATCTCGACTCCGGGTGGCAGCGCGGCACGCGCCATGGTGGTGATGGCGTTCCTCGCGGTCATGCGCGAGGGATTCGAGACCGTGGTGTTCCTGCTGGCCGCGTTCAACGAATCCGACAACCGCGCGAGCGCGGGTACCGGTGCACTGCTCGGCATCCTGCTCGCGGTCGGCCTCGGTTACGGCATCTACCGCGGTGGTGTGCGCATCAACTTGTCACGCTTCTTCCGCGCGACCGGTTTGGTGTTGGTGTTCGTCGCGGCGGGACTTGTCGTGTCGGCGCTGCACACCGGACACGAAGCGGGTTGGTTCACGTTCGGCCAGACCCAGACCATCGATCTCACGAGCGTGCCGATCATCGGTTGGTTGTTGCGCGCGGGATCGGTACAGGCGTCGTTGTTGACGGGCATGCTCGGGATCCAGCCCCGCCCGGTGCTCATCGAGGTGGTCGGTTGGCTCGTGTACCTCGTGCCGGTCGGCGCGTACGTCGCGTGGCCGCCCGGCCGACCGGTGCCGCATCGCGCCTTGGCGCGCGGCCTGGCCGCGTTTGGTGCGGCGGCCGCGGCTGCAGCTCTCGTGCTTGTCGTGACCGCGCCATCGGGCGTCGACTACAGCCCGGTCACCGAAGCGGGCGCGGTCAACGCGCAGATGGTCTCGGCGGCGAAAGCCGATCCCGTCGTGCACACGCAGATACAAAGTCCGGCCGACACCGCGCACCCGATCACGCAACCGGCGACGGATATTCGCGTGCAGAGCGGCGGACTCGATCGGCACGCGGGCCTCGTCACCGAACTGCTGACGGCAACTGAAGTGGGCACGGCCGCAAAATCGTTGCCCGCGACGATGTCGTTGCAACAGATCACCGCGCTTGACGGAGGGCGGCTACCGCTCGGCGTGCGCGCCACGGGAGTGAGCGAGCTCCCGGTGCGCTATCAGGACGAGACGAAGCTCGAAGTGTGGACGATGCCTGCGACCGGGCGCATCGTCGACATGCGTTGGACCGAGACGGTGAAGGTGCAAGTGGTGGCGCCCGGTATCGGCGCCGTCCCGATCGACGCGCCGCTGCGTACAGCTGCATCGGGTCTGCCGTCGGCATCGGCCGCAACCGCGCAGACCGCGGCGCGGTCGGATCAGGCCGCGGTGAAATCGCATGCCGACCGGACGGCAGGGGCGTGGCTCCTGCTCACGCTCGCGGTGCTCGCCCTGGCCGGGGCGGGCCTGTTGGCGATGGCCGGGCGCCGAACAAGCGAACAAGAAGTGCCGGAGCTGCCCCTGGCTCGCATTCCCTCACCCGTATAGTTTAGGTTAGCCTTACCTAACTTAAGATCTGGGGAGAGATCAATGCGGAATCGTTTCGGTCTGGCCGCGCTCAGCACGCTCGTCGTGGTGCTTGCGGCGTGCGGGAGCTCGTCGAAGTCGGGTTCGCCCTCGACGGGCGGCGACGCCGGCGATGCGCGCACCGCCAACGTCACCATCACCGCCCAGGACGGGTGCAAGGCCGACAAATCGTCGTTCCCGGCCGGCGCGTTGACGATGCAGATCGAGAACAAGGACGCCACCGCGGTGAGCGAGGTCGAGCTCCTGAGCGGTGAGCGGATCGTGGGCGAGAAGGAGAACCTGCCGCCCGGGTTCAGCGGCAGCTTCGCAGTTCAGGTCGACGGTGGCACGTACACGATGTACTGCCCCGGCGCCCAGCCCGATCGCACGAACCTGACCGTGACGGGACAGGCCGCGGCCACCACGAACGGCGACGTCGCCACGCTGCTCGCGCAGGGGACGAAGGACTACGCCACGTACGTCACGACGCAGGTCGGTTACCTCGTCACCTCGAGCGAGGCCTTGCAGACCGCATTGCAGGGGACTGATCTCGCCGCCGCGCAGGCCGCGTACATGAAGGCGCGTCCGTACTACGAGAAGATCGAGCCGGTGGCGGAGTCGTTCACCGTCGGCAAGGACGACCTCGACGCCGACATCGATGCCCGCGCCGGCGACGTACCCGCCGCGCAGTGGAAGGGCTTCCACCGTATCGAGCAAGGTCTGTTCCAGGCCAAGAGCCTCAACGGACTCGCCGAGCCGTACGGAGCCGGTCTCGTCACCAACGTGAAGAAGTTGCAGTCACTGACGACGGGCCTGACGTACAAGCCGTTCGAGCTCGCGAACGGTGCGCAGGAGCTGCTCGACGAAGTGGCCAGCAGCAAGATCACCGGTGAGGAAGAGCGCTACTCGCACATCGACCTGCTCGACTTCCAGGGCAACGACGAAGGCGCGGAGCAGGCGTTCGCGAGCCTGCAACCCGGCCTGGAAAAGATCGATCCCGCGCTGACGAAGCAGATCGCGACCGCGTTCGTCGCGCTCGACAAGCTCGTCGACTCGTACCGCACGTCGACGAACCCGTCAGGTTTCGACCTGTACACGCAGCTGACGGCGACCGACAAGCAGAAGTTGGCCGCCGCGGTGAAAGCGGTGCAGGAGCCGTTGTCGAAGGTGGCGAGCAAAGTGGCGAACAGCTAGGAAGATCTGATGTCGTCGGAAGAGCCGCACGTGCCGTCAACGGATGACACATCCGACGACGGTTCGGCGCGCGACGGTTCGTCGCGCGGCGGTGTGTCGCGGCGCAATTTCATCACCGGCGCATTGGGCGCGGCGGGGGTCGCGGCCGTAGCCGGCACCGCGGGTTTCGGGATTGCACGAGTCACGGAGCCCGCGGGTGCTGCGACCGTGTCGGCCGGCCGCGTGCCGTTCTACGGCGCGCACCAGTCGGGGATTGCCACCCCGGCGCAGGACCGGCTGATGTTCGCGTCGTTCGACGTCACGACGACGGATCCGGTCGCCGTACAACAGATGCTGGGACTGTGGGCCGCGGCCGCGGCACGGATGACCGAAGGAGAGCCGATCGGCTCCGTCGACATCAGCCCGCAAGCGCCACCGGTCGACACCGGTGAGGCGATGGATCTGCCCGCGTCGCAGTTGACGCTGACGGTCGGCTTCGGTCCGAGCTTCTTCGACGATCGCTTCGGGCTCGCGGCGAAGCGGCCCGCGGCGTTGGCTCCGCTGCCCGATCTGCCCGGCGACGATCTCGACATGGCGCGCAGCGGCGGCGACATCTGTGTGCAGGCGTGCGCCAACGACCCGCAGGTCGCGTTCCACGCGATTCGCAATCTGGCGCGGCTGGCGCGCGGAACCGCGGTGATGCGGTGGTCGCAGCTCGGCTTCGGCCGTACGTCAACCACATCGACCTCGCAGGCGACGCCGCGCAACCTCATGGGGTTCAAGGACGGCACGCGCAACATCAAGCTCGAGGACAACTCCGACCTCGACAACTTCGTATGGGTCGGCGCGGAGAGCGACCAGGACTGGATGCGCGGTGGGTCGTATGTCGTGACGCGACGCGTCCGCATGCTCATCGAGTCGTGGGATACCGACTACCTCACCGACCAGGAGAACGTGTTCGGGCGCGCCAAGACGAGCGGCGCGCCGCTCACCGGGAAGGACGAGTTCGACACGCCCGACCTGAGCGCGCGCAACGCGGATGGTTCCTATGTGATTCCGCTGGGCGCGCACATTCGCTTGGCCTCGCCCGCGTCGAACAGTGGGCTGAAGATCCTCCGCCGCGGTTACTCGTACACCGATGGAAACGACCCGACGACGGGCCTTCTCGATTCCGGGTTGTTCTTCATCGCGTTCCAGAAGAACGCGCACCAGCAGTTCGTCGCGCTGCAGACCTCATTGGGTCAGCACGACAACCTCAACGAATACATCCGGCACACGAGCAGTGGACTCTTCGCCGTACCACCCGGCCTCTCCGCAGCCGGCGACTGGTGGGGCAAACAACTCTTCCAGTGAGTCGACCCGATCGTCAGCCGTCGACCTTCGCGTACGGCAATCCGAACGTGCCGAAATCGCTCTTCGCGGCGATGAAGATCTGGCGGCCGTCGCTGGTCTCCGCGAAGTCGAGGTCGGCGTTGTCGCCCTGCGTCGGCGCGGCGAGCCGCGCGAACACAAGGCCGAAGCCCTCGCTGAAGTCCCAACCCGAAGTCGTGCGCACGAAGTCGTAGCCGAACGACATGAGCGTTTTGGTAGGACGATCGAAGCGGATGTGCGGCAAGCGTCCGGGCGTCGGAATGGTCGGGATCGCGAGACGTGGAACGAGAATCAATTTTCTCTCCTCCTGAACAGTCGGTGCGCCCGTGAGCTGCTGCCACTTCTCGGTGTCGTGGATGACGTTGCGATCCACATGGGGGTTCTCCGACGTGAATTGATGAATCACGGGGCGCACATCGGTTGCCAACGGATGCAGCGTGCCGTCGTTCGGATCGCCGTAGTCCGGTAGCCACCAATTGAAGCGCGCTGTCAGCCGAGCCGTCGTGTCGTCCGGCAGGAAGAACTGGCCGAGGTAGAGGAAGCCGAGTGGGCCGAGACGGTCGAGAGTGCGATCCATGAACGCGGCGACAAAGGTCTCCCACGCACTCGCCGGCACCGTCTCGTTGCCCTGCGCTTCGCAGTCGAGCTGCCACATGTCCTGACCCGGCTCGAAGCCCCGCTGCAGCGCGTCGTCGCAGAATGCGTCGACCTGCGCCTGCACCGACGCGAGCCCGGGACGGGCGTAGTGGAACAGTCCGCGCCGAACCCCGGGCTTGATCGCGGTCCACTGGTCGTCGGCCAACGGGTTGACGACGCTCAGGTCCTCAGTCGTCTTGACGACGACGAAGATCCAGTCGCCGGCGACGATCGAAACATCCTGGTCGCCACTGATGTCGATACCGATGTCCATATCGCACCGCCCTACAAGGCGTGCCCATGATGCCTGATCTGCAACGCCGAAGCGAGCGCGATCCGATTGCACACGCCACGAGTATCGGGAGGATGATCACGGTTGCGACCCGACGCACGCGTTCCCACGTTGGCAGCTCGGTAGTGCGGTTCCCGAGCGACTTGGTTGGCTACTGGCTGCGTGCAATCACGAATGCCTGTGGTGTCGTCTCGTGGTCGAACTCGGGTTCGCGGAGTGTCGTGGTGCGTACCGAGAGGCCGGCGACTTCGAGCCGATCGGTCACGTCGCCGAGGTCGTGGCGAATGCTGGTGAGGGGGAGGCCCGTCCCGTGCGCATCGGTGCGGAGCACTGACTCACCGCCGCCCGCTTGGAAAGCCAACAACAGGTGACCGCCGGGAACGAGCACCCGTGCGAGTTCGGCGAAGGCATCTCCGAGAGAGTTCGCCGGGGTGTAGATGATCGAGTACCAACACACGACACCCGCGAGCGCCGCCGTTGGGAGAGGGAGAGAATCGAGTTGCCCTTCCTCGAACGTGATCTCGGGATGCGCGACGCGCGCGACGGCGAGCATCGCGGGCGACGGATCCAGTCCGACGACCTCGAGGTCATGCCGCGCCAGGAACGCAGCCGCGCGGCCCGGTCCGCAACCGACATCGGCAACGCGCTTCGAGGTTCCCGCGTTGACGAGCTCGACGAACGCTCGGAGCAGTGATCGGTCGACCGCGGCCTCCGTCGCCGCGCTGATCTCAGTACCCACGAACTCGACGTACATCTCGGCCGACGCTTCGTAGACGGCGCGGGCCTCGGCAACGTGGTCGTCCTGAGGCATCGCTCGACACTATTGGGCCAATGGATTCTGCGCTCACGTAGCCGCGGCCGAGTGCGTGGAGCCGATTGATTGTTGTGGACTAGCGCTCGATGCGTCGCCGTTCGCGCCGAGCGCCGCTGCATAGGGCGTAGCCGAAGCCGACCGCAAGAAGCAGTGCGCATACGAGTATCACGGCGAAGACGAGCAAACCCGGGACGGACTCGCTCAGATCCACGATGTCTGCGACGACCGCCGTGAGGGTAACTCAGTGAGCGCCGAATCGGCAGTTAGGCGCCCGAGGGCTTGCGCCGACCCGTGCGAATGAGCGCGCTGATGCCGATACCAACAGTGGCGACGACGGCGCTGAGCATCGGCGGCCCGATTACTCCCAACGCGGCCGTTGACGATTCGTCGTGCACGACACCCCACGCGAAGATCGATGCCCACACTCCGGCAACGACGGCTGTAACGAGCAGGACGAGTGGCGAACGGACGAGTCCGACGGTCACCGCCACCACTACCGCGCAGCCGACGACGATGAAGGCTCCGCCGATCGGGTTCACTTCGGCAAACTGCGACCGCGTCGCGAAGCCAGTCGCCACCGTTGCGAGCACGGCCCCAACCCAGATCGCTCCGATCACGAGCCTCGCCGTCATGAGAAGAGCATGCCTCAACCCTGGTGTTGGTGCGCTACCGATTGGTAGTTTCGGTCGTCGCTTCGCCGCGTACGATCGCGACGTGAGTGATGCGAGGTACTGCCCTCGTTGTGGCCGTCGGCTGACCTCTCCCATGGATGGGTGGCCGGTGCCCGCTCAACCGGGTGAACTCTGCTCGTATTGCTTCACCGGCCATGGGCCGAACTGGATAGAACCTCCCGTTCCCGAGCCGGAGCGACCTAACAACTGGTTCGGACGCATGCTGCACCGACTTTGGCAGTGGCAATACCCAACCGACTGACGCGCTCACTAACCCTCGCCGCGGGGCAAAGCCCTGGCGCGCGCAGACGGCTACGGCGCGGACGTGGCTTCTCGCCCGTAGCGATCGTCGAGGCGGACGACATCGGTGAGCTCGGTGGTGCTCGCCTCGAGCACAACCGTATCGACGATTGCCGTCATGCGGTGGCACGTGCCGGGTCGAACGTGGACAGCCTCACCGGGGAGTAGTTCGAAGCCGTCCAACGCCTCGCCGAAGGTTCCGATCTCGAGCCACAACTTGCCGGTCTGCACGGCGATGGTCTCCTCCTTACGCTCGTGATATTGCAACGACAGCGCTTCACCCTCGCGTATGTGAAGCGTCTTCCCGCAGTACTTGCCCGGCACTACGGCGAAGTGGGTCTCGAATCCCCAAGGCTTGTCGACGCGGCCGACGGTGCTCACCCAGGTTTCCTTGGCCGTATCTGACACGTTCACTCCTCAGCTCCGCCGTCGATGACACCCGCCGCGCGCCCCGGCGCCGGCGAACGCATCTTGTCCGATCCAGGGTCGGCGGGCGAGCACAGAACCGCAGCGACATGAGAGGATTGGACCGTGCCGATCAGTACGGTCGTCTTGCCGCTCGATTTCTCGGTTGGCGCGGGGCGGGCGGTGCGTCCCGCCGGTTCTGTCGCGGCCGGCTTCGGTGCGCGCGTCGTGCCGGTCACGTCGTCGTTTGGCTGGGGTGAGAAGGATCCCGCGGCGGAGCTCACTGCCTTGACCGAGCCGATCCGTTCGGTGACCGATCCGCCGCGCGTCGAGGAGCGGTTTGCGCCGAACGCCATCGAACTGGTTGTGAGATCCGCGACGGATCCCTTGATCTGCATGGCCACCGGAGCTCGCGAAGGAGTCGGGCGACTCTTGGGCAGCGTTGCCGAGGATGTCCTGCGCGGGCAGAGCGCGCCCGTACTGCTCGTCGGCCCGAACTCAGAGTTGGATGATCCCGTTGGCGACGCGGGTCCTGTGTTGATCTGTCTCGACGGTTCCGACGTCTCGTTCGCGATTGTCGCACTCGCGTTCGAGTGGATCGACGCTACGGGCCAGTCTGCGCAACTCGTGCAAGTGTGCGGCGGCGACGAAGACGCGGAAGCCGTTCGGGGATCACTCGCCGCGCTTGCGGCTCAGTATGACGGCGCGGGTCGCCGGCTCTCGTGGACTGTCGCCGAGGACGGCGCACCCGAAACGGCGATCGTCGATCTTGCGGTCAGTTCGTCGGCGCCGCTGATCGCGATGGCGACCCATGGTCGGTCGGGCTTGGATCGCATCATCATGGGAAGCGTCACGACCAAAGTCGTACGCGACGCGCCCTGTCCGGTGCTCACAATCCGACCAACCGGACTGGGTAAATAGTCCGTCCTACTTCGTGCCGACGATGCAGCGGGCCGCGCCGGGGATCCTCACCTCGCCGTCCTTCTCGTAAGCACCGACGTTGGCGATGACGGCTTCGCCGATCCGTTCGCGCGCCGACGCGTCAACCTGTTTCAGCGCCGCAACCGCAAGCGAGACGTGTTCGCTGATCATCTCCCAATATTGCGCCGGAGATTGCGTGACGAGCTCGACGTCGACATCCCACTCGGCGATGTCGCGGAGTCCGGCCGCGTCGTACAGCGCGCTGACCTGTCCCGGTGCCGCGCACCGAAACATGTTCGGCCCGCTCGGGTCGGGGGGCGAGAGCGCTACCTCGGTTCCGATGGCCTGCATGGCGATTGTCGTCCACGGGTTTTCGTCGGGCTTGACCCATACGGATGAGCAGATGCGACCGCCCGGTTTGAGGACGCGTGCGAACTCGGCGGTTGCGTTGGCCATGTCGGGGAAGAACATGTAGCCGAAACGTACGGAGACGCTGTCGAAGGTGGCGTCGTCGAACGGCAGATCCTCGGCGCTGCAGACCTTCGTCTCGATATTGGCGATCCCTTGCGCGCGGGCGCGTCGCATGGCCACGTCGAGCATCTCCGGTGCGAGGTCGGTCAGAACGACGCGGCCGCGGGCTGCGAGCTTCGCGACAGTCAGGCCCGGCTCACCCGTTCCCGAAGCGATGTCGAGATGCTGCTGATCCTCGGCGATGTCGAGACGTTCGATCATCGCTGCACTCACCGGGCCGAGCTGCTCCATGATGACGGAGTCCCACTTCTCCCAGCCCGCAGAAAGTCCCGCCCACGCGGTTCGCTGACTTTCTCGAATCTCGTCGGCGCTCGGCATCAGCCGCGGTGCTCAGTCACGGGTACATCATGATGGACGCGGACAGACAAGGTGGTGCGACGCGAGTCGGTGTCAGTCGTGGAACGTCACGCACTGCACCCAGACGCTGACGGGCGGGAGGGAAACGGTAGCGGAGCCCTTCAGGCGAATCACGGCCGTCGGGTAGGGCGAGTAGTTCGGGAACTTCCAGTAGCCCGGGCTTGATCCGCCGCCCGTTGGCGTGGTCTGCGTGTCGTCTGTATAGAGGACGGAGCCGCCCCCCTGGCTCATCTCGATAGTCACGCTCTGCAGGTTCCCGACCCCCGCAACCACGGTTGTAACGGCAAGTTGCTGACAATCGTGTACGTCGATCTCCGGGAAGTCGAAGCCGCCGTTCGTCGGGATCGACGGGCTCTGGCCCAAGAAGATGTTGCGAACCTGAGCGGCCGGGGCGGCGGCTCCGGCCGGACCGGCAGCACCCTGCGGGCCCTGGTCGCCTTCCGGTCCTTGCGGGCCCTGCGCGTTCCAGGTGATCGGCATGGCGTCGCCCGTTGCGGGGCAACTTGTCTGAACGTTGAGTTTCACTGCGCCCGAGGCCGGGTTGTAACAGCCGTGAATCGTGCCGGTGCCGTCGACCGGGCTCTGCAGTGCCCACGCGGTGCCACCCACGACGACTGCGGTCACGATCACCGCGCCGAGCGCGACGAACACGCGCGAACGAACAATCCTCAACATCGTGAACGACCCCCGACTTGTGATGGCAGACGAATCAATTGCTGTTCGCGACACTGTCGCGGCGCCCCGGAGACCGCGCCATGGTGCGGACCACCAAAGTCATTGGGGTGCTGGCATCCCGCTTCAGTGAGGAGGCGGCAACAGGTCGGCGACGATCGCGTCGGCTTGCACGAGGACGGCGCCGTATTCGAGCCATTCGTCGGCGGTCGGGTCGGGCGCGTTCGCTCGTTCGGCGTCGACGGCGAGTTGAGCTCGACGCGTTGCCCCGTGGTTGGCTTCGTCGCGTCGGACGTGCACTTCCTCGAGCGCGGCGCGCAGGGCGTGTTCGTCATGTGGGGCGTCGAGTTGGTTGCCGAGCGCGCGAACGGCGTCGGCCAACGCGACCAGGAGCGCGCCGAGCTTCGGCATCGGCGGATGCGCATCGGGTGTCCGCGCCGCGGTCCGGTCGAGGTCACGCGCGATTTCCGACGCGCCGATGCTGATGCGTTCCAGCCGCGGCGCTATGTCCTCGTATTGGCTCAGGTCACCGAGTTGGCGGCGGTCGCGATAGTTCCACCGCGCGGCTTGACGTCCGGAGCCTATGGCGTCGACAGCCTGACGCGCGAGCCGGGTTCGCGTCCGTTGCGCCTGGTCCTCCCACGCGCTTGTCGCGTCCTCCGTCCACGGTTGTTGCATGCCGGCTCCCATCGCGCCGAGGCATGCGGCGACTTCGGCCGCGAGCCGCGCGAGCGCATCGTGTGCCTCCCGTAAACGTGATGCGGGAAACACAACCGCGACCGCGCCGCCCACCGCCGCCCCGATGAGCGTGTCGACGGCCCGACCGAGGCCGTAGTTCCTCTGCCCGTACGAGACAACCGCGAGAACGAGGAGGACGGTGATCGGCAACTGGTTCGCGGCGCCGCCTGAGAACCGGAACACCAGCACGCTCAGGCCGAGCGAGACGATGGTGAGGATTGCGACGGTCAGACCGTTGATGGGGACGGCGGTGCCGACCGCCAGCGCGACCAGCACGCCGACCGCGACTGCGACGCTGCGCTGGATCGCGGTCCGCAGCGATGTCAACGCCGTTGCGTGCACCGTGACGATCGCCGTCGCGGGCGCGAGAAGTGGATTCGGGACGTTGGTGACGAGCCGCGCGAGTGAGAACGAGACTCCGGCCGCGAGGCCGGCCTTCAACACGACCGCGAGCTCGGTCCGGGTCGGCGGCGTCCAGACGAGAGTCCGCCGCGCGTTGATCCACGCTCGTTGCAGTGCGCTTTCGGGTCGCGACACACCAAGACGGTAGATCGCCGAGTCGTGGTTGCGGAGCCCATCGCACGGGCGCGCGCGCCGATATGCGAAACTCACGGTCCGATCGAGGTCGAAGGGGCCGTGCAAGTGGGTGTCGCGTTCCGGATTGTCCGCGAGCTCAGGCTCACGATCGTTGTCTTCGACGGCGAAGTCACCGGAGCCGAGTGGCTGCAGACCAGCCGGGATGTTTTCGCGCATCCGGATTGGTCACCCGGACCGCTGAATCTGACTGATGTGAGTACCGCGGACCTGTCCGCGCTCACGCTGGATGATCGCGTCGAGGTCCTTCGGGCGAACGGGCTCGAGGTCGAGCTGCTCGATGGGATGAAGAGTGCGGTTGTGGCGGGCCGGAATTTCGAGTCGTCGCAAGTGTTCACGAGAACGAACCCGGATCGTGGCCTCAAGATGATCGTGTTCCCGGATCTCGATCTTGCGTGTGCGTGGCTCGACATTGATGTCGATCGGGCGCGCCCGATCGTCGCCGACCTACGCGCCAACGTCCGGCAGTAGGCCGGGAACGGCGCGCAGAGCGTCGAGAAACGAATGACTGTCGACGGATACCGATGCCGCGGCGCGGGCGGCCGGTGAAGGGTTGAGCCCGACCGAGAATCCCGCGGCTTCGAACATCGGGAGATCTGACCGACCGTCACCGATGGCGACGACCTGGTTCAGGCGGATGTCGTGCGCGGCGCAGTAGTCGCGCAAGAAGACAACCTTGTCTTCGGCCTCGAAGTACTGCGCAACCCGACCGGCCAAGAGTCCGTCCTCGTCGACATGCATGACGGTGCCGGAGACTGCGGAGAATCCGAACCGATCCGCCACGTACTGGGCGGCGAAGCTCCACGCCAGGGTGCACAACACCGCGTCGATGCCGCGCGCCGCGAGTTGTTCGACACCTTCGCGGATGTCGTTGACGAGCGGGACTCCAGTCATCGCGTCCGTGACCTCGGCGATGGAACGGCCCGTGTAGTAGGGCGCATCGCCGTCGGCGACCTGCGCGCTGAGTATCTCGCCGCCCGCGAAGCGGCGCTCGAGCTCCTCGATGACGCCGACATGGCCGAGCCATGCTCCGAGATGCAGGCTCGTCGTCGTCCCGGGTATCAACGTGCCGTCGAGGTCGACGGCGACAACCGCCCACTTCGGTGAGGTGCTCACCGCACGTTCCTAGCATGGGGCGTTACTTGGGTGTCATCCGCCCTTCGTCGTCGTCGTCGATGGCGCGCTGGTCGGCGTCTGCGCTTTCGTGACCGCTTGCTCCACTGCGTTCAACGTTGCGGGATCGACCGCGCCGCTGGGTGGTACCCCCAGAGCGGTCTGGAATTTCTTGAGCGCATCGGTGAGTTCAGCGGTCCACTTACCGTCGATCGGGCCGGTCCAGTAGCCGGCGACTTTCAGGACCGATTGCACGGCCGCCGTCTCCGTGAGTGATTGCGTCGCCGTGCCGGCGCCGACGGCCTGGACCTTCGCGTCGAGTGCCAGTGCCGTCGCGCGGTCGACGAACCCAGTTTGCGGAAGGTCACTGTCGCTTTGGAGTTTCTTCACCGCGGCCGACAACCTCCGGGCCGTAGATGCCATCGACCTTGCCCTTGTAGTAGCCGGTGAGCTGAAGCTCGTTCTGGAGTGCGACCGTGTAGTCATGCACCTTCGACGACAGCCTGGGCTTGCTGCTCGTCGCTCAGGCAGTCGGCTTCTGCGAGCAATTGCAGCCACGTGACTTCCAGTGCGAATGCCGCCGAGTTGTACGCGGCGCCGGCCGTCGCGATCGGAGTCTCGTCGGTGATCCCTTTCTCGGCCTTCGTGAGGTCGGACTCGGCTTGCTTCACGCGATCAATCGCGAGCTGCGAGACGATGGTTGTCGTGGTGGTCGGCGCGGGGGTCGTCGACGGACTGGTCGGCACACTCGAGGCCGCTACCTTCGCGTTCACCAGCGCAATGTTCGCATCGGAGAGCTCCTTCTGTGCGCGCTGCGAGTCCGTCGAGAGCGGTGTTCACTCCGGTGATCGCCGAGGTCACCGACTCTCGCGGGGCGACGAGATCCGAACCCGCGGTCTTGACGTCGCCGACCGTTGCCTTGGCGTCGCTGAACACCTTGCCGTAGCGATCGACCGCGGTGACGTAGTCCTTGCCGGCCGTGCAGAACTCTTGATGGGCCGCGGTCGAGCGACTTCTGTGCGTCGCTGAGGTTGGTCTGCGCACGTCGTGACCCGGCCTCGGCGGCGGCAACCGAAGTCGTGCTCTTGCTCGTGCTGCTGCCGCACGCGGCGATGAGTACGCCGCAAACGAACAAGGCCGTAATCCGACCCAATGCGCGATCCGGATGCTGCATCGAAAACCCCGTCGGTGGTCGTGAGTGCCGCGAAGTGCCGCGTGGGAACGGACCTGCAGACCCGAAGCGCACACGTTGGTTCACCCTGGCGCTTTGGCCCCGCGGCGGCATCACTCGCCCCGGGTGAGGTCCGCGGTCAGGTGCGGTCGCGGTCGATGGTCTCGCGGATGATGTCCGCGTGGCCGGCGTGGCGCGCGGTCTCCTCGATCATGTGTACGGCGACCCAGCGGACGTTGTCGGCCAGGGCCGGTCCTGCACACGGCGCGTCGAGATGAGCTGTCCGCAGGATGTCCTGAGCAGCCGTGATCTGTTCCCGGTAGTCCGCGACGACGGTTTCGACGGTGTCGTCGTCGGTGAGCCGAAACCCGTTCTCGTCCTGTGGTTGAACCTCGGGCCATTCTCCGGCGAAGGTGCGCCCCGCGACGACGACCTGGAACCAGCGCCGCTCCCAAATGGCCGAGTGTTTGACCAGGCTCAGTAGCGACAGCGAACTGGCGGTCGGCGTTCGCCTCGCGTCTTGCTCGGAGACGCCCTGCAGCTTCTCGATCAATGCTTCGCGCTGCAGGTCGAGAAATTCGCACAGCGCGGCTAGCTCAGTCTCGGCGTACACCCGCCCAGAATGCCCGATCACGCTCTCGCAGGCGAGCAGCGAACGCGTACCCTTCGCGTGATGAACGTGGCGGCGGTCCGGAACAATCTGCGCTACGCCGGTTGGGATCAGATAGGGGAGCCGTCCGGTCGGCGATGGCGCGTCTTTGTCCTGCGCCCGACCGACCCCCGACCGCAGCTGCAGCTAGTGCCGATCGTTCGCCGCGGCGGCGGCGTGCTCCTACTGCTGACGCTGTTCTGGAAGCGCCTGGTTCGCGGGCTGCGTCGTGACCACCGCTGGTCGGTCGAGGTGGTGCCACTCGGACTGGACATGCGGTACCTCAGCCGGGTCGACGTCGTCGAAGGCAGGGACGCGGCCATCGAACGCGCTGATCGCGGTCATGTGCGCGATTCGTGACGGGCACATACCGACCCCGCAAGCATTCGAAGACATTGGCACTCACGAGGAGCACTCTTCGAGCGATTAGCGCCAGACCTGAATCGCTCCGAGCTCAGGAGTCCTCGCGCAGCGCGGCGATGTGATCTCTCTCGATTTCGTCGAGCAAGGCCGCGATACGGGTCAACCGTTCTGCTCGGCCGCACTCGTCGTGGCGGGCGACTTCGTCGAGCATCGCGGCCGTGATCGCTCGCGCCTCTTCTACATGGGCTGCTATTCGCTCGAGCTGTTCGCGTTGCGAAAGACCGAACGGGCCACCCGCGCTCGCGACGTGTGCGATGTCCGTCAACGGCGGCGCCACGTAGTCGCCGCCCTCACCTGATGGTCGCGGCACCCCACCCGTTCCGGACACGCCGGCCTGATACCAGTTCACCTATCGCCGTCCCTCTTCTTCCGTCGCAAACGCCGAATCACTCTCATTGCGATCGCGATCACGATCAGACCTACGAAGCCGGGCCCGAGATCGCCGTTGAAACCTTGCCAGACGCCCACCAGGACGAGGACAACGAGAAGCAGCAATTGGAATCGACGAAACTTGTGCCATCGGCGAGCGAGCTCGGGGCAATCCTTGGCGTGCTCGTCGGGCCTCCCGCAATATGGGCAGGCGATAGCCGCTTGATACGTACGCTCCCAGTCATTCTTGGGCTCGTCCACGTAACGAGATTGCCCGACTAGGCGATCTTGTAGACAACGTGGGTCGCCAGCGGCGATGTGGTTGCCTCGACGACGTCGGCGTGGAAGTCGGGCACGTCGTCGAATATCCGTTCGCCCTCTCGCAGTAACACCGGGACGATGTCGAGCACGAGCTCATTCAAACTGCGGGCTTGTAACGCTTGGCGGACGGCGCTGGCCCCGCCCGCGATGTCGATCGGACCGCCGTCGGCGAGCTTGGTCGCTTCGGCAAGGGCAGTCTCGAAGCTGTCGGCGAAGTAGAAGGTCGTCCCACCTTCCATCTCGATGGGATCGTGGGGGTAGTGGGTCAGCACGAACACGGGCGCGTGGTACGGCGGCTCAGGACCCCACCAACCGCGCCAGTCGGAGTCGGCCCACTCGCCGCGAACTGGACCGAACATGTTGCGGCCCATGATGTACGCGCCCCGCGGGCCGAGCAGCCGTTGCGTGAAAGCTTCGTCGACCGGGTGCTTCACCTCGTTGAGGTGCCACTCGTGAAGCTTTCTTCCGTCGATGCCGAGCGGGTTGTCCATGCTTTGGTGTGGCCCCGCTACGAAGCCGTCGAGGGAGATCGACATGTGACTGGTGACGAACGGCATACCTTCGAGACCTCCTCGATCGCGAGCACGCATGATGCCCGATCTCGCGCCGACGTGGGTGGTCGAACCGGTCGTACATGTCTACGCGGGCAGGTCAGCGTCGGTGATTGTTGGCGAGGCGTGTTGTCCGGTGATGTCGCGGCAGCAGTGTCCATGTCCCGGGGACGCCTTTGAGTTCGCGCTCTCCGACGAGCTCGAACTCGTGCGCGGATCCCGTGGCTGCGATCGGGACCGACGCCGTGACGAGGATCTCGCCCGGCCCGGCCAGCGCCATCACGCGGGCAGCGATATGCACACCGACGCCGGCTACGTCGTGGCCGCGTCGTTCGACGTCGCCTACGTGGATGCCGATGCGTGCCCGCAACGCGTCACCGGCGAGCCGGGCATGAATGGTTTCAGCGGCGCGTAGCGCTCGATCCGCGGATGGAAGAGTCGCCAGCACTCCGTCGCCAGTCGACTTGACGACCCTCCCGCCGTTGCGGGAAATCTCCTGTTCGATCGCGGCATCGTGACGATCGAGTATCGCGTTCCATCGTCCGTCGCCCGCGGCCGCTGCGTGCTGGGTCGAACCGACAAGATCAGTGAAGAGGACGGCACACAGCTCTCGTTGCGGTCGGGGAAGCCGCGCTTCGCCCACGACAAAACGCGAGATCTCGGTGAGTAGCGAGTCGACGTCTTCACCGAGCCAGTGATAGTCGGTGCCCGGCATGTCGACGCGCTGCCCAAGTCGGATTTCGGTTGCGACGGGATCGGGCGGTAACGGCGATCCCATGAGATTGTGGGGTCGACGTAGTACGAGCGTCGGAGCCTCGATCAATCGTTGGCTGCTGGTGAGCAACTCGACGACATCGTCTGGTGGCCGTTCGTAGATCCGCGCCGCGACCGTGGGGCTTGCACCCGTGCGCCCGGCGGCGTCGAACCAATCGCGAAACGCTCGATCGTCCGCGCGACTTGCACACACGCGGGCAATCCAATCCGACGGGGGATTCGTCTCGTGCTGAGAGTCGCGGAGGTCTCGCGCCGAGTCCGCTAGATCGACCGCCGCGACAGGACCCGTCGGCTCGTACAGGACCAACGCTTCCAACGAGTGTGGATGCTGCGCGGCGAACAGCCGAGCCGGTCCCCAGTAGTCGCCGAGACAGACCACCACCGGCGCGCGCTCGCAGACCGCGTCGACCACCGCGAACAAGTCCTCGGCCCATTGCTCGACGAGCGGGACAGACCAGTCCGTGATCGGATCCGACAAGCCGATTCCGCGCCGATCGAACAGGATCAGACGCCCAATCGTCGCCAATCCCTCGAGCAAGCGAGCGCCAACTCGGTCGTGCTCCAGGGAGTCCATGGGGATCGTTCCCCCCGGCGTGAACAGCACGACATCCCGCTCGGTGGCGCCGCTTCGGACGCGGTACGCCACATGATGCCCCGCCGAACTCACATACCGAACCGTGTCGACCACGCCGCAGTTTCGCACAGGAAAACACGCAGATGACTCTCACGCGGTTCACACACAGTGGCGCGATCGGCTGCACGATGTGGCCGCATTCTGCCCGATCGGATAGCGGCGAGGCGAGTGCCGATCGGCCGCTATGGCGCTTGGCTGGTCGCAGTCTCGGGTTGCTGATCGGGCCTTGGTGAGCCGATTTGGTGGGCGAGGGTCACGAGCAGCGCTACGGCGAGTATCTCGATCCACCAGCCGATGGAGAGTTGGGCATGAAACGGGCCGCGGAAGTTCCCGAACCGCCGGAAGGCGGCGTCGAGCCGGCGTATCGCTTCGTTCGCCGCGAGGCCGACCAAGAGCCAGGAGCCGACGCGATCGCCGATGCGAAGCGCGATGAGCGGAAACGCCGCGACCGCGATGAACGCGAACACCGCCGCGGTTCCCGATGCCACGGTGAACGGACTGAAGATCGATAGCGGTGAGAACGGCAGCCGGAGGTCGACGATTACTGCGGAGGCACCAACTGCGAGCGCGGAGCCGATCGCGAGCGCGACGCTCGAGGAGCTGGAGCGGAAACCAGGGGGAGGGAACGGGCGCAGCAACAGCACCGCTCCAACTGCGACTACCGCGGCTAGTACGCCGCTCGTCAGGATGAGATAAAAGCCGGGCCCGAAATGCGATGTTCCCAAGCGCGTCGATACGTACGTGAAGAATGCGACGGTTCCAAGGCCGTACGCGCAGAACCCGGCCACGAGGGCGAGGTACGCGCGCGGTCTCGGTGTCGCACGACGAGGTAAGCGAGCGCGGCCGTGACTGCGATCGTGAGCAAGAACGTCGGCAAGCCCCAATGCATGCCGTCGTACAACGAAAGCGACTGCGCAGGGACGGCCGGCTCGCCAGTCCCGGCCGCAGGATACGGACCCAACGTCTCATAGCGAACGAACGTTCCGACAAACTGCAGCAAGGCCGAACACGCGACTAGTGCCCCGAGCCAACGATGACCCGCGTCGAGTCGCTCTGTGTCGACGGCGGCGTTCTCATCGACGATTGACACGGACACATCATGCCCGAATCACGAGCATCCGAGTAAGTACCGATCGGCAGTTGTGGCGCCGAGGGACGTTCAGTACTTCCGGTATTTTCGCGGCGCGCGGCGCAGCCCGCGGGACGAATACGGGATGACGGTCAGCACTGTTGCCGCGCCGAGTAGGCAGAGGAGGAGACCTCCATCGTTCTGCACAAGGGAGCCGATCACCACAACCAGCAGGCCCGCCAGGCCGATCGCGAGACGTCGACCGCGGCTCGGGTGCCACCCACGACTCGTCCGAGACACAAGTGAACTCTAGTTCAGGGCTACACCGTCTTCGGTGTGTCCTCAATACACACGTTCTCGGCAGAAGCCGCCGATGCGACCGTTCGGTCTTCGTCGTGCCCATGCATCGCGGTATCAAGTGTCGCCACTGCGTCACGCAGCGACACGTACTGCTTGCTGCCGCCGCGGCCGCTTGCGCATCGCCTAAAGCTTGGTCGATCGCCGCGACATTGCGCGGCGTGAGAAGTGACAAATTCGTAAATCCGTTTGGCAGGACTTCTTGAACCAGATCGCACACGAGCCTCGACTCGATCTGGCCCTGCACCCGCGTTGGTCCCCCGCACGCGATTCCGACCACGGCGATTGAAGCCGCCAATAGCGCACGCCCTATGGAACCCCACCGAGCCATCGCCGCGATATTGCTCGATCACGCGCCGGCGCGGCGAGTTCCGATCGGAGGTTCTGCGCTCTCAGCGCGGCTGGACGGCTCCGCCGCTACCGACGTTGACGACACTGCACGTGAGGTGCGGGTGGCCGAGCAAGAGCTTGCCGTTTAGCAGACTGGTCGGGAGCGTCGTGTCGCTCACCAACGCGTGCTCACTGCCCTCGACATGGGTCGCGGTCATGTTGGTAAACCCGACGTCGTCATTCCCTAGATACCACTCCAGGCCGAATACCAGAGTCGCCTCCGTGCGTGTCGGGTTGACGACATCCGCGGAGACCTCGAGCCCGTCACCATCGAAGTCGCACTTCGTCACGTGTACGTTCGCGGCGCCGAGCTGCACCACTCCGGGAGTATTGGCGGTGTTCGACGCAACTATCGCCGCCGCGACTACTCCGACCACGCCGAGGGCCGTGACCACGACGATGGCGCGCTTCCACACGCACGCATTCTGTCTGATCGAGTAGTCGCGCCTGCAACCGATTGGAAGTTGCGACGTCGCCTATGTGCGCCGTTCGGTCCATCCCGTCACGAAACGAGCGGCGCCCCAGAAACCTGCCCACGTGAGTAGTTGCCATGGAAGGTCGATGACAAGCCGTACGCGCGCACGCCCACCACTCCGCCATTCGTCGCGCAGGGAAACCCTTGCGTCTGCGACGAAGGCGCGCCACCACTCCATGGGCGCGACGTCGTCCTCGCGCGCGTTCCAGAACGCGATCACCACGAGGAGAACGAAAAGATCCACGGCGACGAGGGGTATCAACCAAAGAATCCACGACCATCCCGCCAGGTGTCCACCGACGAGAGACGCGAGCAGAGCCAACTGCACGCAGAGGACGATCCGAACCTGACGGTCTCGCCTTCGCACCTCGTCAGCAGACAACGCCATCGCTTGTGTATATCGGGTGCGGGTTTCGGTGTCTGGAATGCGGAAACCGCGAAGCGCCCGGAATGCCCGATCGCGCCGGGCGGCGAGTATCGATCGCCACTTCGGGCTTACGCGAGGTCCCGCGCATCTCGAAGCGTGCGCACGCGTTCACCGTATGAACCTCGCCGTCGGCGCTGCGTATGACGGCTACCGCTTCGTCCGTTCCGTGACCGAGCACCTCGTCAGTGCGCCGCAGCTCGACGAGGTCGAATACATCCCGCCGCGTATTCCGAGCACCCGTGACGAACACACGCACGCGATCGCCAACCTTCAAGTCTTGCCAGGTATCGAGTGTCGAGTCATCCACGCGCCCGCATGATGCCCGATCGCGAGCCCGTGTGCGAACACCAATCGGCAGTTCTATCGGACGGCGCAGACCACCTCTACGCGAGGCGGCGGACCCTGAGAAATGGCCAGATGCTCGCCGACTGCGATGGGCTTGTCGGCGAGACATGCGGATTTACCGTCGCCATAGGACGGGCTGTATCCGGTGAGGAAGTAAGAGTTCGGCACCACCGTCATGTCGAGTCCGCCGCTTGGTCCAACCGGCTTTGTGCACTGTCGACCTGCCGGATCGGTTGCAACGACGCGTCCGGCGACGGGCTTCTTGAGACCAGGCGATGGTCCGCCAACCATGAGCAACGTCACGCTCACGTCGGCGACCGAAGCACCCTTTCCGCTGCCGACAATTCCGCGACACACGACCGTTGCATCACCAGTGGTTCTCGACACTCCCGATGGCGCGGAGCTGGTTGTGGTGGTTGGCGCGGGCGGCGTCGTCGAGTGATGCGAGCCGCTGCATCCGGAGAGCAACAGTGCAACAGAGAACCCGAAGACGGCGTACTTCATGACACCTTCGACGGCTCCCTGAGCTCTCTGGTTCCCAACGGGTCACTCGTCTTCGACCCTCAGGGCAAGCTCGTCGACGCGCGCGTCACTTCACCAGTGTGACGACGAGCGCCGCAAGGACCGCGATGAAGGAGACCCAGGCGACCACTACGGCTCGCCGCGCGATGCGATCGCTCGCCGAGCTCAACTCCTCGGCGGACGCCGTGAGCTTCTCCACGGCGTCCTTGATCATCAGTGCGTTCAGTAACCCCATGGCGCCTTGCGCCTTCATACCAACGCCCGAATCCCACGGAGACTCCATATCCGCGAGCGTGTCGGCGATCTCGCCCACGTCGTACAGGGACAGGAAATATTTGAACTGTTCGTCGGCCATGCGTCCATTCTGCGCCTCGGAGCGAACCCGGACGCGGCTTCGCAACGCCGGGCACATCGGCAGCTATGCGCTCGCGTTTCCGTTCGTGATTCCGGGATGATCGGCCGAGGTTGGCTCTGGCGTCGCCCTTCGCGTGTTGACATCGGTTGCAATGACGGGCGACGCTTTCCGCGTGCTGATCATCGGTGGTGTTCTCATTGTCGCCGCAATCATCTGGGCGATCGCGAACGCGAACAGCGGCTGAGAACCAGCGCGCACCCAGTATCCCACCGCGCGACATACCGATCGGCAGTTCTGTCGTGGCGCGACCACGCACTAACTCGCGACGATGGCTCCGGTCGGACTAGGCGAAGATGGTTGCGGTTGCGGTCGGGGTTAGGAGCGTGACCCCAGTCCCGGTCAGGCCGAAGAGCGTGAGAGTGAACGTCTTGCTATCTCGCTGGTTGGGATCGGCCCATATGGGGACGCTGATCGCTTTCACTTTGACTCCCGCCGTGAAGCTGAGCGTCCCGCTCGTAACGCCGCCGTAGTCGCCGCCTTGGGTAGCCCGCGGGCTGTAGGTGGCACTACCGGGAGTGATTGCATAGTGGACCGTAAAAGAACTCGTTGATTTGCCTGAGACTGTTATCTCGAACTTGAGACTCTGAGTACCGTTGGATGCCGCGACTATCGACGTGCTTTCGGCACCGAGCGTGAGCCCAGTCGTGATGCCGTCGTCGTTGACGATCGTTCCGGTCCCGACCTTGCTACCGAGCGCGTATCCGCCGGACGGGTTGGAAAGCGTGACGAGGAAGGTCTCGTCGGCTTCGACAGTCGTATCGCCGTCGACGATCACGGCAATGCTCGCGGAAATAGCCGTTCTACCGGTGCGAGCATTCGGCGTGAACGTGAGCGTGCCGCTCTTCAGCTTGAAATCGACACCAGGCGCGGTCCTTGTGCCGCCGGTCGCGGTGACGCCTGTCACGGCGTAGTGCACGGTGACCGTAGATGTCGCGGGGTGTGACAAGGTGACGGGGAACATCATCGTCTGTGTGGAACTGTCGCGTTCCAGCATCGATCGATCACCGACGGAGACACATGGTCCGGCGCACCCTGTCGTGACCGTGTTGTTCGACGGCGCCGATGGAAGACTCGTTCCTACGTCGTTCGTGGCGGTTGCGGCACATGTGTACGTTCTGCCGATCGACAGACCGGTCACTACGGTCGGGCTGCTGCTACCGGACGAAGATCCGCCAGTGCCGCCGTCGGACGATGTGCACGTCATCGTGTAGCTAAGGATCGCCGACCCACCGTCGTTCGCCGGAGGCGTGAACGAGATCGAAACGGACCCAGTCCCTGGCGTCGCGTTCAGACCTGCGGGTGGATCGGGCACTGTCACTGGAACGAACGCGTTCGATGGTGCAGATGCGATGCCGGCGCCGACCGCGTTCGTCGCGGTCGCCGTGCAGGTGTAGTTGTGCCCGTTGCTCAGACCCGTTACCACGATGGGACTCGCCTCGCCGGTCGCGGTCCCGGCTGTACCACCGTCTGTCGATGAGCAGGTCGCGGTGTATCCCGTGATGGCGCTCTCGCCGACAATCCCCGGCGGAACGAACGACACCGTTCCCGACGCGTTAGCAGGACTTGCACTCACGCCGGTCGGCACGCCCGGAGCACCCGGCGCGGATCCCGTCGTCTGTGCGACCTCGCGGATGCGGCCGATGGTGTCGTTCACGAGAACACGCCCATCGGACGTGACGACAATGCCGCCGAGATTCTCGAACTGTGCCTGCGACGCGGGTGTTCCGTCGGGGCTGATTCCGGGGCCGGCCGTCGACGTGACGTTCGTGACGCTGCCCGTCGCGTTCATCCGCATGACGATGTGCCCGTCGCCGATGAAGAACAGGTTGCCGGAGCCGTCGAACGACATCGGGCCTACATCCACGGTCGCGGTCGCGACCGTGGAGATCACACCCGAGGCGTCGATACGGCGAATCGACATCCCGCTGCCGACGACGAGCCGACCCGAAGTGTCGTAGGCCAGGCCGCCGCCGCCCAGTATCTCCGCCGCGGTGGCGAGCCCGCCGTCACCCGACGAACCCGCGATGAAGCCGCCCGCAAGCGAGGTCAAGGTGCCATCCGCCTCGATGCGCATGATGCGGGCGCCGCTCTCGAACACGACTCGTCCCTGCGGATCGAACGCGACCGCCGTCACCTGCGACAGCGCCGTATCGGTCGCAAGCCCTCCGGGTACCGCCGCGCCGGACTGTCCGTTGCCGGCGACGACCCTCGGCGTTCCCGAAGCATCGATTTCGAGAACCTCGTAGAGGCCCGCGAGCACAATGGTTCCATCGGGAGCGGCCGCTAACTGAGTACCTGTTCGCGATCGCAGCAGTCGAGATGTTGCCCGCAGTGTCGATGCGGCGAACACGCTTGTTGTCCGGATTCGAGAACACCACGCTGCCGTCAGGTGCCTGCGCAATTCCAACCGACTGAACGAGGGGGTTCAGCGTCGGATACGAGATCTGCCGCGTCGACTGCGGGGCCGCCGTCGCCGCCGTAGAAGAGGGGATGGAGGTCGCCGCTCGCGTCCACGGTGCGCGGCACGCCGGCGACGACGCGAACGGTGGATGAGTAGCTGCGTACCTGGCCCGTGAGGCGTTGAGCCACATAGACAACGCCGGCGCTGTCGATCGCGATCGGTCCGCCACCGTCGATCTCTGCCGCGGCGGGCGGGCCGCCGTCGCCGCTCGTCCCAAAGTTACCGTCGCCCGCGTAGGTGGAAATGATGCCGCTCGTATCGATGCGGCGAATGCGCGTGTCCTCACTGATGAACACCGAGCCGTCCGGCGCGACGGCCGCGCCCTGCGGGGAGACCTGCGCGGCAGTTGCCGGCCCCCCGTCACCGAGCGTCGAACCGCCTCCGGCAAACGACGTCGTCACACCCGACGGTGTGACCTCTCCCGTGCCGTCGAGCAGGATGTCGCCGTTCGGCAACGTCGACATCGAATGCAAGAGACCGAAGACAATCTGGTGGTTGTTGCCGTCGACGAGCGGAACGGTCACATGCGTACCGGTGACCGGATCGATGTGCTCGAGCGCGCTCACGCCGGAACCGACGACGATGTCGCCGGAGTTGTCGACCGTGATCGGGCACGGGGTGGTCTGATTGCGAATGCCCGTCGCGACGACGCTCAGGTGATCGAGCGCGTCGAGGCGGTCGATCTGACCGGGCTCCGCGATGTACAGCGTCCCGTCGGCACCTACGGCGAGTCCGCAGGGTCCGTGCAACGAGTTCGGGTCAACGGGCGCGGTGAGATTCCAAGGATTCGCGGCGACCGGCACGCTCAGCCCCGTCGAGAGATCAACGCGACGCAACGCTTCCGAGTCGGCGAGGTACAGGTCGTTCCCGCTGACCGCCATAGCTATCGGCGACACACTCAGATTCGTCGCCGGCCCCGAACCGAGTCCACCTGCGACCGTTGTGACCGGAATGTCGGATGCCGCCGACACGACGCGGACCGAACCCACGCTCACCAAAGCCGAAGCAGAGAGCAACAAAGCAACGAATACCGCCGACCGACCCGCCATTCCGCCCATGGCGCGGATCGTAATCGCCGCTACGACTCTGTGTCATAGCCAAGCGACACTCCGACACTCGACCACTACGACTCGTTGCTTAGGTCAGCTCTCCTGCCGTGGCTCTGTTGTCGTTGAGCTCGAAGGTGTGTTCGCGTCGCCGTCGTAGTTGAGCTGAAGCAGCAGGCTTAGTGAGTCCGGTGCCTGGCTGCGAGGCGGTGACGCGTCCACCACCCCGCCTGACACACTGTGCCTGTGCGGGCCGTCGTCTTCATCGTCGCGTCGATTCTGATCGCTTCGTGCGGTAGTAACACAGCGTCGAGCGGGTCTCCCACGACAGCCGGAGTGACCACTTCGACCACCGCGACGCCGAGCGAAGTTCACACGGCGGCCGATGTCGCGCAGCGACTGCAGTGCGCCTCCTCATTCGTGCCGATCGACCGGAACGACCTAACGAACAAGACCCCGATCTCGGCGGGCACATGCACGATCGAGGGCGAGACGGTCAACCTCGATGTCTACAGCGACGCAGGAGCACTTCGGAGCGCCAAAGCCATGGCGAGCACCGTGGGCTGCGTCGTGGCTCGCATGCATCACGTCACGGATGACGGGTGGCTCGCCGGTCCGAACTGGGTCGCCTCAACGACCGACCTGACCCTGGCAGAACGACTGGCCCCCCGAGACCCTGCGGCCAAACTGCAAACCATCCATTGCTGATGGACGCCGAGATTGCCCGCTCGCGCGCGCCCAGGCGAGAACGATCGGCAGTTATGGCGTCGCCGAGCCGACGGATCGACTAACCGAGGCCGCCTCCCGGCAACGAAATGAAGCGGCCGCTCGGAGTGTGAAACTGCCAAGCCTCCCACTCGTTCGGCGGTACGAAGATCGCGATCCCGTTGGAGAACGCGATCCTCATGGAGCCACTTGCGCGGACATCGAGGTCCGAGACGACCGCGCCGAGAAGACTTCCGATGAGAGAGGCGACTTCGTCTGTTGCACGTATTTCCAGAGGAGCGAATGGGTGCCGCATGTCCGACGCGTCGATCACTTCGCCCGGGCTTTCAATGCCTAAGCGGAATTGCTCGGAGGTGCCAATCGCGCCAACTTCGATCCGGACTCCCGAATAGATGCTCACCATTCGCACGACGCAGCCGACGATGCCATCGACTTCCATCCGTTCGTCCGTCACGCGGCGCTCCTTCGGTGAGCCAGTCATAGTGCCCGATTTGGCTCACCCGTGGCGCGTGCCGATCGGCAGTTATGGCGGCCTGCGGAGATCAGCATCCTGCCAAGATGCAAGCATGATCGCCGCCGTCTTTGCCTCCGGCCCGCACTCCGGCACCCTCAGGATCAAGTGGGACTACCCAAGGGATTCTCACGCGAGCGTCCCACCGACCTTCGGCTGGTCCATAGCCTTCGACCCTCCCTTGAGCGACGAGCAGTTGATAGCGCTTCTCGAACAGATCATCGAAACAACGCGCGAAGAGGCGAACTGATCTCGCGGTAACCGAGATCGAGACACCGATCGGCAGTTATGGCGCGCGTTCAGGCGGCGCGCTCGCGCCGTTCCTTGCGGGTGCCACGACAGATCCCAATGCCGAACCCGACCGCCACGCAAATCGCCAGTGGAACGGCGACGAGGAAGAACACAAGCGCACCCTGGTCGATCGGCATGAGCACAGAGGCTATTCGGCTTGGTACGCCGAACGGCAGTTCTGGCGCGGCAGCCGCCGCGCTGGAGTGAATATCATTTGGGCGAGATTCCGAGACCCCCGGCACCTTCGGGTGATCCGGGATCGGCGGCGGTCCGGCCTTCGGGTTCGGGCCGTCGTCGTTTCCCGAGACGGACCGACCACTCGACCCGATCGGCCGTTATGTGCGCGCTAGATCGGAAGGTGGCTGAGCAAGTGCCCGATCGAGTCGAGGGCGCTTCCGATCGAGTCACCGAACTGAACAATGCAGTAACCGATCAGGCAGACCGCGACCGCGACAGGAAGCAGGATTGTCCCTACGAAGCCGAACGCGAGTCGCGCCATCGACCGCTGTTCTAACGGGACGTGTGCCACGGCCTCATGATGCCCGACGTGTGTCTCCTTGGCGAGTACCGATCGGCAGTTATGTGTGACGGCGACGCGTAGCGAAGAGCAGCGGGGCACTGACTCCGAGAATCAGCAAACCCACCAGCGCGCTCAGCCAATTCGTGTTTACCAGGTCAACAACCACGGAGATCGCGACACCTGTGCCCGTCACGATGAGGACCGCGTTAATCGCGCGCCCCGCGTAATCCGGCTTGTTCACCCTCGCACAATGCCCCATGAACGACCGCCTCGCCGAGTGCCGATCGGTTTTGCGTGGGCTACTCGATCACTCGCAGCGTGACCTTCGATCCGTCCGGAAGGCTCCGAAGCTGGGTTGCAAGGTCGCCCCGATATCGCATCGAGGCAGCCGCGTCCGCGTCATAGAGGTTGGCGACGTCGTACTCGCCGCCAAGCATGAACGGTGTCTTCGGGATCAGTCTCCTGCCGGGACGCAACCGTCCGTTCTCGGATTGCCAGTCGCGCGAGCGGGTACCCGGTTAACACCTCGTAGTTCACAAGCACGGCGTCTGCCCACCCTTCGAGATCAGCGGCGAGCCACTCGACCGCACCCGTTTCGGGATCGAATGCGGAGACACCGTTGCTGTCGAGGCTGAACTGACCGCCGAACGCGTCCTCAGCGAAGAACCATGCTCCGCGCGCTGCGTCCGGATACGCGCGTCGCCACAGGTCGGGAGCGTTCCAAGTCGAGAACGGCTCGCTCGTCTGGCGTCGGCGATGACGGCAGGACGTGGAGCGCGGACTCGAACGCGTAGAAGCCGTCGCACGCGGTGAGTAACGCTGCCAAGTCCGCGGGGAGGTCACCGACTGCTGCCTCACTCGCAGACGTCAACGGGCCCGATCCGATCGCGATCAGCTTCTCCAGAGCGATCTTCGTCACGCCCACAGGTTGCCCGATCCGGAGGTACGCGGCGAACGCCGATCGAGGCGTAGACGCGGATCGGCAGTTATGGGCGGCTACTCGTCGGGCGAGAGCGGCATTGGCGGCACGTAGTGGTTGTGCTCGCCGACGACGAACGGCGCGTGTCCGTGATCGAGGGTCGACACGTGGAGATCGGAGAAGACGAGCCGGATGTCATGAGCGTTCGTCTCGATGCGAACCTCATGGAACGGGATGCCGACGGTGTCCCGCCATCGGCGCGCCGTGTCAGAGTTCACGATGACCGCGCCCCCCGGATCGAGGCCGTGCCACTTGACGCCCCACGCGTATCCCGTGGATTCCATGCGTGCCTCGGTGGCCGCGACGAGCTGGTCGTCCAACGATCGAGTCCAGACTTCCGCTGGCACGGTGGTCACGACGTGAGCCTGGACACAGTGTCGGAAGAGGAAGCGCTCGTATCTTGGCGAGATGCCACTGACGGGAGCGGCGGTCGCGTAGGTGACGATCTCGTAGTCACGCATGTAGTCAGTGAATGCGTGAAATACGATCGCCTGGTCGAACACGGTTCGCAGTGCAGCGTTGATCTCGTTGGCGTTCATCGGCGCCAGAATGCCCGATCCACGCGCCACTCGGCGAGTGCCGATCGGCAGTTATGGCGTCGGTCAATCGGCGGTACTCGGGTACGAGTCGTCAGCGCACCGATGGATCATCACGCCATCAAGCGTCATAACGACGCGGTTGTCTGCCTCGCGCCCAATCTCGAAGTCCCCGTCACCCGATGCGTGCACGCCCGCGGTACACGCCGGGCAGATCACCATTCGTCCGCTCACGCCCACGACGGTACTAACGCGAGCCGATCGGCAGATATGGCGCGGCGGCTAGATGGGTCGTACCCACGTCGCGCTGCATCGCCAGCTCTCTTGAAACGCTGGTTTCCATCGGAACTCCACCGCTTCTCCCGCCGTAAGAGTCTTGTACCCGTCGCCTTCGATGGTTGAGAACCACACCCAGACATCGGCGGGGGTGTCGTCGGATTCGATACCACCCCAACCCTTGTCGGCCTTGAAGAACTTCACGGTGCCACGACATACGTCATCAACGCGTCGTAGTAGATCGGCCCGAACGGTGTCGTCCACCGGACGGTCTCCGGACACTTCGGCGAACCAACGTTCTTGCAGGGCGGGTGGAAAACCCGGGAAGCGCGCGTCCGTCACCGGCCAAGAATGCCCCATCGCGCACGCCGGGCGCGGCGAATACCGATCGGCAGTTATGGCCGAACGAGTTGGCTCGCTCCGAACACGAACAGGAACATCCCGAGGGCGACGAAGAACACCGACGCCCCACGAACGAAGATCACCCTGTACCAGCCTCTGTCGATGTTGTCCGCGTGCCAGCTAGCGCCGGGCCACCAGGGAAGCCGATAAATGAACCATCGGTTGATGCGCTCGCCGTGTCTCCACATCAGGAGCCCACAGCCCACTCCGGCTAAGCCAACGAGCGCCACCATGCTCACACATCGACCCGAATCGCCGACCGCCTAAGCGCGCACAGAGAATGCCCGATCTCGCACGTGCGCGGCGAATACCGATCGGCTGCGAGTTCAGGGGTTCAACGCAACACCTCGTCGGGTCGGTTGTGGATGTACCACGACGGTCGTGGAGACAGGTCGCCGATCAGTCGGCCCGCTGTACTCCATTCGTCGAGGATCCCTTCTGCCGGTTTCCGAGGAAGCTGTTTCACGTCTCGCAGGGGAATCGCGTCGGCCAAACGCCGAAGATTGCGAGCGTTGGTCCCGAAGGTTGCGGTCGGCGCGACATTCCATGAGAGTGCTTGGACAGACACCCCGTTACTCGTCGGGACCGAAATCGACACCAAGATCCACTCGCCATAGCTCAGATGTGAGCGCGATGTCTCGCAGGCGAGGAGTACGAGTCCCTCACTCTCGGTCCGTTGTGGTTCACCGTTGAAGGAATCGCGCATAGCGCGCATGACGTCATCGAGGCTGGCATCTGTCGTGGCGCGAATGACGGCGAGGCCTGACGCGCGTTGGCTCCGCCAGTTCACCCACATCGTGGCTACCGCGGCGAAACCGAGAACGGCACCATTGCAGACCGCGAGACCTTGCAGAGCGGTGCGGCCTCCGAACATGACCAGAAGTACTCCGCCGATGACGACGTTCGTGACGATGGCGATCTTGACGTTGCGACGGCTGTAGTCCTGGTCGCGCCGCGACGCCTTCATCGCGAGGCGGAGGTTCTGAACGGGCGTCACACGCTTCACCGACACGGTTCCGCGTTTCGACCGCAGCAGCGCTTGGCTGAAGCCAGACCCGCCCAAATTGCCCGATCCGGAGCCCTTCTGCGAGCGCCCCGATCGGCAGTTATGCACCCGCGCTGCTATGCCAGGGAATCGTTGTCCTGTCGGCCTCGTCGCAAGGACCGATAGCTCATAAACGCAAGCAGGCACCAGAATCCGGCCATGACGAACCCGCCGAGAGCCAGTGGGAAGTTCAATTGGACGAGCCCGACCAGAGCGGTGAGTAGACCTGCGATTCCGAGCACAAGGGCGAGCAGGAAGTAGATGCTCACGGCCACGTTCGCGAAGTATCGAGCAAGCGGCGGTATACCCACCGAGTTGCCCGGCGTTCCCTCCGAGTCCGCTTTCGTCACCACTGATCCATCGACACGACCGCCAGCCCGCTTCAGCTTGATGCCGCACAGAATGCCCGCTCTGGGACGCTTACGGCGAATGACGTTCGGCGGCTATGCGCTACCGACTCCCAGGTCGAAGGGTCGCGCGCCCGCCGAGGCCACCGCGCCACCAGCTCCTGTCCATCGGGCCAGATTGCCGAGCGCGCTTGTCAGGTTGTGCGATGAACGAGCAGTCGATCGACGCGCCGCGACGAAGATCTTCGATGACGCCGGATCCGTCGCGTCGCCTGACGACGAAGAAGTTGTACGTCGTCCCGCCCCATTCGATCGGCTCGCTCAGGTCGACCAGGGCGCGTTGACCGTCTCCCGCGTAGAGCGTTGAGGACGCAACACACACGTTGGCCCATCGAACCGCGCCGCCGGCATCCGGAGCGAGTTCCCACGGATTGGAAAAGACAATCATTGGAACCGATCGGCCGTTCTGGACGGGTCTCGGTTCTATCGCAGTCGTACACTCGAAGGATGGCTAAGCCGTGGCGGCGACGCTCTGGTGTGATCTGGCGCCCTCCGCAACTGGGTGTCCCCGAGGAGCCGCGCACCGGGTGGTTCTGGCAGAGCGTCTGGATGAACGACGGCGGTGAAGACGCGCCGATGGACGCGCAGTCGAATCGCTTCTTCAAGCACCTGACGATCGGTGCGCTCGTAGTCGTCGCGTTGCTCATCGTTGCAGCCGTCCTCGCCCGATAGACCTTGGCGCACCCTTCATGGCGCTGAGTCGGAAATGGTCCCGCGCGCACGTCGCCGAACTGCTGGACTGATCCCGTGAACGACGTTCGGGTTCGCCCCGCCGCGGCTGACGACTTCGGCTTTCTCGCGACCATGCTGGGCGAGGCCGCCGTCTGGCGACCCGACAAGCCGACACCGACCGCTGACCAGATACTCGCCGACCCGCGCTACGCGCTGTACCTCGCGGGATGGACGCGGCCAGGTGACTATGGACTGGTCGCAGAACACGACGGACCGGTGGGCGCGGCTTGGTATCGAACGTTCACCGATGCGAGCCATGGCTTTGGCTTCGTTGCCGCGGATGTCCCCGAACTGGCGATCGCGGTCATCGCGTCCCGTCGGCACGAGGGGATCGGTCGCCGACTCCTCATCGAGCTCGTCAACACGAGCGTTGGTCAGGGACACCCGGCCCTGAGCCTCAGCGTGCGCGAAGAGAATCCGGCGCGCCGCCTCTACGAGTCGGTCGGCTTCGTCTGTGTCAGGAAGAACGGAACGTCGTGGACGATGATCCGCAACGCCGCTCACTAAAACTGAGTGACTACCCGGCGACCGTCCAATCGATCGACCAGAGCGGAAGTTCTGTCGATGAGGAGCGGGCTACTTCGGTCCTGCCGGTTTCTGGGGATGGATCGTCTCGCCACGAGCCAGCATCGCTACGAGTTGTTCGATCCGACGAGCTCGAGTCTCGGCGCGCTTCGCGGTTTCGATGCGGTACAACACGGAGTATCGGTTGGCGCCGTTGAGCGCGGCGAACATCTTCTCCGCAGCAGGGTTGGCCGACAGTGCAGCCGCGAGATCGGCCGGAACCGACGCCTCGGCCTGTCCCGAATACGCAGCGGCCCAGCGGCCATCGGCCTTCGCTTGGTCGATCTCAGCCAGCCCGGCCGGCAGCATCCGCTCGTCCGCGATCAGCTGCTCGGCTATGCCGAGATTGCGCTTCGACCACTGACTTGTGCGGCGCCGCGGAGTGAACCGTTGCGCGAATGTCGTGGCGTCGCGGCTTCGCTTCTGACCATCGATCCATCCCTGGCATAGCGCTTCTTCCAGCGCTTGGGCATAGGTCAGGCTGGTCGGGTCAGTCGTGGCTTTCTTGGCCAGGACCAACCACACGCCCTCGGAGCCGTCCCGATTCGCGTCGAGCCAGGCCCGAAACGCGGCCGCGTCCGAAACGATCAACGTCGGGACATCAAGTCGTGCCATACGTCGTCCAGATTGCCCGATCGCCCGTCGACCGCCCGCGACTCATTGCGTCTTGCCCGCGCCACCGAAGCGCATCCGCAGCAACCGACGCGGGACACGGGCCAGGTTTCGCACCCGAAGCTTCGGTCGTTCGGCGGCGACGATGCCGATTCCCCACTCGCGCGCAAACGCCGGAACGTCGAAGCGATCGAGATTCTCGTCGATGTCGGTTGCCAGAAGCTGTGCGGCTTGGGGATCGACATGTCGCTCGAACACGATCTCGCCGGTTCGCCGATCGACGATGTTGACTCCGACCCTGGCCGGAACCGGCGCTTCCCATGAGCCGCTGCCTACCGAGAGCAGGTTGGCCAGAAGCGTCTTGGCCAGAGCCTTGTCATGCTCGGCCGACGTGGGGTCGGTGATTCGAAGCTCATATGTCGAACGCGCCGAATCTCCGCTCACCCTCAGATGATGCCCGATAGCAAATGCCGATCGGCAGATATGTAGCTACTCCCTGGAGCGTTCCGCCCGCGCAACAAGTTCGAGGGCCTCGTCGCGAGCGGACGCGACCCCGGCGTCGTCGCGCCACTGGAGATCGCTCAGAACGCGAGGCGCTGCGGGCGGCACGACGCCTCGGGCCTGAGCCGCGGTCGAGATGGCTCCGCACAGCATCCGTGCCCGTTCAGGACCATCGAGATGTCGCGCTCCCACTGCGAAGAGTTCGTCTAGGTCGTCCTCCGTCGAATGCAACGCGGCCGATGCGATGCTGCGTCCGAAGTTGAGGTCGCTCTCACCCCGAATCGCGTTCAGCGCGTCCTCCTTCGAGATGGGTTCAAGAGCTTCGTAGTGAGGCTCGGACATGCGCACAGAATGCCCGATCGCGCGCCGGCACGGGTAGTTCCGATCGACAGTTCTGGGCACCTATCCGTGCCGGCACTCGGGGGCGACGCCGGTCGGTTCCGCGAAGGTCACGCTCGCGGCCGATGGCACGGAGCTCACGCCTTCGGCTGACCTCGCACGCTGCGGTGCGCCTTCCAAATGGCGACCAGGGCGTTGCCCACTCCGATGAGAACGAAGTATCTCCATGGCCATGTACCCGACATCGCACCCAGGACCGCGGCCACCGAGCGCGTACGTTCCCACGATGAGAAGAAAGCCAACTACGGGGCGTGTCAGGAGGAAGCGATCGAAGCGCCCGACGCTCGCGGGAGTCATGCGCACATATTGTCCGATCACGCGCCGTTGGGCGAGTGCTCGATCGGCGATTACGGAACGTCGACCGAGGTGCGGAGTGCCGCGTCCGCTGCACTGGCCTCGTGATGACCGTCCTCCGACGGCGATGCGTGCTCGGTGATCGCGGCGGCGGTGCCTGCGGCTGCGATCACTCCGTAGTAGAGACAGTCTCCCCAGTCGCGCGCGACCGCGGCGACGATGCAGCGAACCGCCCAGGCGACCGATGACACAGCGAAACCGACGACGACGAACGGCCGCGCCCGTTGCCTGTCGAAGATCCGAAGGAAGGCATACGCGACTCGCCGCAGCCGCGCACTCGGCGGTCGCTTCCGCTCTCGCACCCGCACCTCGACGATCGCAAGCGCGAAAACCACGGCTAACACGCCGAGACCCGTTGTTGTCAGCAAGGGTTTGTCTCCGACGAGGCCGTGGATGGCGAGCGCGCTTCCGAAGACGACGGCCGACGTGTCGAAGACAAACTCACGGATTGGCTCTCTCACCGATACGCATAGTGCCCGATCACGCGGCGTTCGGCGAACGCAGAGCGGCAGTTCTTCACGCCTCGGAAATGTTGAGCCCGCCCGGCTCGAGGTGCGCAAAACTGCTGCGTGCACATCAGAACCGCGACGCCGAACGATCTGGACGGGGTGATCCAACTCTGGCGCGACTACGGCGGACCAAGTCGGAGCCCTGTCCGTTCGAAGGATGCGCAAGCGTTGATCGAGCGTGATCCCGGCGCCCTTCTTCTTGCGACGGATGACGAGACCGCAATCGTTGGATCACTCATCGTCGGTTGGGACGGTTGGCGTTGCCACCTCTACCGACTCGTTGTGCACCCCTCATATCGTCGGAGCGGTGTCGCGAGCGCTCTCGTAACCGAGGCCCGAATCCGCGCCGAAGCTTCGGGTGCCGCTCGGGTAGACGCGATGGTGCATCGCGACAACTCCGGCGCGGTGTCATTTTGGGAGGCACTCGGCTTCGAGTTGCAAGACGACGACGGGCGCTGGTCCGTCGTGTTGTAGCCGGGTGCGGGGAGCGGCGGTCTGCGTATTGCTGTTCGCCGTTACAACTGGTTCGCGAGATCAGTGAGGTGTGACGCAAGCCAGGACACGTCGGCTTGGAGGCCGACGTTGGCCCCGGCGAGCGCGAGTTTCTTTTCCGCCGCGAGCGCGTGCGTGGCCGCGACGGCGAAGCGCCGGGTGCCGATGTTGGCACGCATGGCTTTCAGTTGGGCCGTAACTGCCTTCTTGACCAACAAGCTGAGCGGGCTGTCGGCGACGTCGGTGATGAGCGTGTCCGTGAGGGAGTAGGCCATGGCCCATCGTTCGGGACCGGGAGTGGTGGCGGTATCGACGAACCAGATGGTGCCCCATTTGCGGGTCGGGTCGAAGAAAGCAGGCGCATCAAATGTGAGGCCGTTGGCTCCGGCCGCGATCGTTGGCTCAAATTCAACGACGCTGCTGGTGTCGACCGACACTGCGCCTTCGGCGTCAACAGTGATGGCGTCGTCGGGTGCGACTGCGACGAATGGGGCGACGCCGGTCACTCGCGTGAAGGGGCTGGCGACATGCGGCGCGGTTTGCGTGAAGGTCAGCGTGACCGGCGTGTCATGGGCGAAGTCGGGCTGCCCTGGGAAATACCAGCTGGCCGTCGTGATGGCTGACGAGTAACCGGCGAGCGGCAGGACGGTGGAGTCGAGAATTCTAAGGTAGGCACCGCCGCCGTCGAAGGTGACCGTGTCGCTGAAGGGTGTGCCGTCGTCGAACCTGCCAGTCGCCTCGACGACGGTCGCGACGATACTGACAAACGGATCCGCCGGATCTTCGAGGTCCCACGTCGCGGTGAGCGTCTTGCCGGTGAAGGCAGCCAGTTGAGCTTGCAGCGTGTCGAGGTTCGCGCCCTCTTGGTAGTACCGGATCACACCCAGCGGGTCAACGAGCGCGTAGGTCGGGTAGCCAGGCAGTTCGCTCCCGTTCGCGCTAGCGAACTGGTTGACCAGGTTTCGCAGTGGTGATTGGGTATTGCCGTTGCAGTGCAACACGATGTCGTTGGTCAGACCGAAGTGTTCGGCCCATCGTTCTGCATCGAACCGGTGTGACACGCCGTGATCCAGGTCTTCGACGACCACGGACAAGATCCGAAAGGGGATGTCGTTCGCACGCATGTAGCGGCCGAACTCCGCATGACGAGTTGCCGAGCGGCGACAGTCCGGACACCACCACGGGCACAAGTCGATGAGCACCCACGAACCGCGATAGTTCGTGATGCCGCGATTCTTGTTGTACTGGTCCAATCCGACGACATGAGGCATGACCTGACCGACGCCATACCCCTTGACGAGAGTCGCTGCAGACGCCTTGGTCGTCAGCTCCGGTAGACCGACCGTTGCCAGGACCGCGCCGACACCCAACGACTTCACCAAGAAGTCCCGACGACCCAACATCCGCCCTGCCCTCTTCCGTTGTCGTACCGCGCCGCGCCGAATCCTGCGGCACCTGTACGCATCCTGGGGCATGCCGAACCGCCGCGGTATAGGTCATCTGACCGGGGTCGACAACCGAACCTCGCCTCTTCAGGGCGACTGCTCGCACCTCACGCGCCGCAGATTCGCTAGGTGCGCTGGAGGAGTCCGCGGCGCGTTGCCTCCGCAGTCGCCTGACCGCGCGAGGTCACTCCGAGCTTTCGGTAGATGGCGGCGCAGTGGTGCATCACCGTCTTCGGTCTCATCTCGAGTGACTGGGCGATCTGCTTGTTCGTCGCGCCCGTCACCATTTCGCGCAAGACGTCGACCTCCCGCTTCGTGAGGCGGATCGCGGCCGGCTCCGGTGCGTGGGTCTCCGCGTATCTCCGTGCGAGTAGCAGGACGTCGGGCCACGGAGTTGCGGCCGCGTCCTCCATCATCCGGTCGAACCTTTCCGGATCGAGGGCGCGGCGCGCCTCGACGATCTCGGCGTAGTGCTCGAGCGCGCTCGGAGGAAACATCGTCGAGATCGCCGACCACTCGCCCCGAACACTCGCATGGAAGCGGATGGCGATCGCGTCGTCCTCCGCGTTGAAGGCGGCGCCCGCGAGCGCGAGCACGTGAACCAACTCGGCCGCGTGGTGGCGGGTGCGGTCCGCGAGATCAAAGCCGCGTCGCGCGAGAGCGCACGCGTCGGCGTTCGCATTGAAGCCGGCGCGGATCGCGAGCTGCATAGTCACGTAAAGCTCGTCCAGAGGGCTGCCGCAGGCCTGTGCCGTCTCGAGGCAGGCTTCAAGCGACGGAAAGGATTCGCCGTCATCTGGCGCGGTGCCGGCGACGCGCATCGGTGCGTACAACAGTCCCGCCCGCACGAGGAGCCGGCGGTCGCCGAGCTCGCGTGCAATTCGCAGCCCTTCCCGGCCGAGCGCATAAGCGCGCTCGGTGTCGCCGAGGACGTGGAGCAGCATTCCGTGCCAGATCAGGAACTGTGCGCGGCGGCGACGCAGACCGAGTCGGCCGGCGATGTCGGCGCCCTCACCAGCCGCCGCGCCCGACCTCGCGACGTCGCCGTGAACGACGAACCCGGCCGTCATCCGGTCGCAACCCGTAATGAGTGCCGCATTGTCGCCGGCCGCGCGAGCTTCGGCGATCTCCTGTTCGAGAGCTTGCAACGGCACGGCCGCACTCGCCGGACCACCGGCCGCGAGCTCCGCATACGCGCCCCAGATGCGAGCCTCTCGAGGCAGTTCGACTGTGGCAGCTCCGGCGGCCAGCACCAGATCGCGGAACCAGTTCTTCAGGCGTGCTTCACGGCCGATCTCCGTGACGATCTTGGCGACGTCGCACGAAATTGCGGCGGCCGCCGTGTAGTCGGCGCCGAGAAACCGGGTGCCGACCGCGCGATTGATGTTCGGCGCCTCACGAAGAAATGCGGCGATGACCGCTTCCGCTCCCGTTTTGTCGAACGATTCTCGCAGTTCGGAGGCGATGGACGCGTAGTAATCCGCATGTGCAAGTCGGATCCGCGTGTGATCGGGATCGGCGCGCAGCAACTCGCGCGCGTACTCGCGGATCGGCGGGCTCATCGCGAAACGCGCAGCCCCCTCGGCAGTGTCGTCTGCGAAAACGAGGTGGTGGTCGGCGAGCATCGCGAGGGCTGCCGTGACGCGCGACTCCATGCCGACGACGGCTCGCAACGACTCGACGTCGAACGTCCCATCGAATGCACCGACGGTACGGAATACCGATTGCTCTTGTTCGTCGAGATCGCGATAGCTCCACTCGAGGCACTCGCGCAGCGAACGATGCCGCTGCGGTCCGTCTATCGATCCCTCGAGTCCATCGAGCATCAGATTCGCGGCGAGCAGTTCGAGTACAGCGCTCACGCCGAGCGTGCGCGCCCGGTACGCCGCGAGTTCGATTGCGAGCGGCAGCCCACCGACGGCGGCGACAATGCGGCGCGCGGCGTCGAGCTCGTTCTGCTTCGGACGTCGGAGCGACGCCCGTTCGACGAAGAGTCGGACGCCTGGTGCACGCCCAAGATCGTCCGGCGCCTCGGCGGGCAGCGGCGGCAATGCGAACGTGCACTCACCGAGCAACGCCAACGGTCGCCGGCTCGTCACGACGAGTCGCAGTTCCGGACACCGATCGACGAGCCCACCGATATCTCGCGCTGCGTCGAGGACGTGCTCGAAGTTGTCTACGAAGAGCACCGTCGGGGCAACGCCGAGCCAGCTCACGAGACCGTCAAAGACCGACGCTCCCGGAACGACCTCGATCGACAGTTGATCGGCAATCGCGTCCAAAACGTCGCAAGCCAGCGCAACGTCAGCCAACTCGACGAACCCGACGCGTACCCCCTCGTCGGCGAGGCGGTACACGAGTTCGACGACCAACCGCGTTTTCCCGATTCCGCCTGAGCCGACGATCGTGACGACTGACGAACATTCCGGGGAGCCGACGAGGCCCAGCAGCTCGTGCAGCTCACCCTCGCGGCCAACGATCGACGACCGCACGCGGGGCAGCGAGGTCAGAACGTTGCTCCCCACCTCCGGCGCACTCGACTCGCGCAGCATTCCGTGACGTTACGAGACGAGGTGGGCCGGAGCGAAAGTGAGAGCGGCTAACGCACCGGATCGACGGTGCTCTGTCCGTTGTCCGCGACGTGCTCCGTCCACTGCGTCCCGTCCCAGTATCGAAGCTGGTGCCGCGACGATGCGTCGGCGAACCAACCCGCCGGGGCGACGGGCGGAGGTGGGGCCGTCCCGGAGTCGGCACCTGCGCCCGGGTCTTCGAACACGACCCTGGTAGTGCTGTATTTGTTTCGGGCCCAATTGGTCCACATCTTCCACCGCAGTAGACCCCCGATGAAGGCGCACACCGTGAGGACGACCGGGAGGAGCGTCTCGCGCGTGTGACCCCCGGTCGTTTCGACGAACAGGACGAAGAGCCACGTGACTCCAAAGCCGTAAAGGATCAGCCTGGTGGCGTCATTTCGACGCTTGCCCCGGACGAACTGGAAGGCCACGAATAGGAGCGTCCCAGTCACCGCGGCGATGAAGTTGGGGTTGGACGCGATCGAGCGCACGATGCATTTTCGGCTGCCGGACGAGCGTGCTTGATCTAGAACGAAGAACACCGTCAACCGCTGGGGTATCGGTCATTTGACCGGGTATCGCGTTGAACATCGGCCTGTTACCTTCCGCAGTCCACAACAGGACGGGCGGTCGGGATGCGTGTGCGGAAATGTTTGGCGACGATGTCTGTCGCGTTCTTTGTCTCGGCGTCGATCGTCGCTGGCGCGACGAGTGCACCCGCGGCGACCGACACCGGTGGGAGTCAACCATTGGCGTCACAGGTCGTGGTTCTTCGCAATGTGGCCGGCGACGCGGTCGAGGCGACCGCGGCAGAGTTGACGGGTTCGTTCGGCGGTTCGGTGACGATCACCTTTTCGTCGGCGCTCGTCGGATTCGCGGCGGACATGACCGCTGAGCAGGTGGCGGCGATGTCCACCGATCCGCGTGTCGCATCGATCGAGCCCGACGTGACGATGTGGGCTGGTGGCACGGGCGACCTCGCCGCGACGACTGCCAAGCAGCCAAAGCCCCCGAAACCCCCGAAGCCGTGGGCGACCGATAGTTGGGCGCTCGACCGAATCGATGACCGCAATCCGAAGCTCGACGGAACCTTCCACAATGGCAAAGACCCCGGTGCGGGTGTGACCGCGTACGTCATCGACACCGGTATCGATGCGCAAAATCCCGACTTCGAAGGACGCTCTTCCGCGGGTGTCAGCTTCGTCCCGAGCGAGCCGGACGTCGACCTCAACGGTCACGGCACCCACGTCGCCGGCCTGATCGGCGGGGCCAAATACGGCGTCGCCCCGGACGCCACGATCGTCGCCGTCAAAGTGTTCGATGGCCAAGGCTCAGGGCCGCTGAGCAACATCCTCGCCGGTCTGGATTGGGTTACCCAGCACCACTCGTCACCCGCCGTCGTCAACATGAGCATCGACGGGCCGGCGAACGGCGTCCTCAACGCGGCGGTCGCAAACGTCATCGCATCCGGCGTCAGCGTCGTCGCCGCCGCGGGGAACTTTTTCGGCGATGCGTGTAACAGCTCACCGAGTGGTGCGCCGGATGCCATCGTGGTCGGTGCCAGCGATAGCACCGATGCCGTGGCGGCGTTCAGCAACCAGGGCTCATGCGTCGACTTGTTCGCACCCGGCGTCGGTGTCGTCTCCGACTACATCACCACGCCGGTCACCCCGACAGGGACGGCGACCCTCTCGGGCACATCGATGGCGGCCCCGCTCGTCAGCGGCGCAGTTGCGCTGTACCTGTCGAACCATCCGAAAGCAGACCCCGACAAGGTAACGAAGAACATCGTCGGTGATGCCACGAAGAATCGACTCAGCGGCGTCACTGCCACCACACAGAACCTCTTGCTCTTCGTCGACGCGTAACCGCGCTCGGTCTCGGCGTCGTCGGGGTCGGAGTCAACGACTCGCGCAAGGTCGTCGCGGGTCGGCGCGCCTTGGGAAGCTGCCGAACCCACTCTGTTTTCTCGGGGTGGTCGGTCGCAGGACAGGTATCGACGACGACGGAACCCGCGCGAAGCGCGGATCGGCAATTATGCGTCGTCTGGCGGGGCGTTGGGGTGTCGCGCGGCGCGGTCGGAGTCTTTGGCGCGCTTCTCGTTGACCGCGTCGTATCGGCGTTTGATCAGCTGCCGCGGATGGCCGGTGTGGCGCGCGATTTCGGAGAGTGACATGCCTTTGCCCTCGATCAGGATGCGGTACCACTCGCCGCGCGACACCATGAGGGCGGAGTGCATCGCGTTCAATGCTTCGATGGTCGTGTCCCGGCTGATCGTCCCGGGAGCTGCAAGAAGTTCGAACGGATCGTGGCCCGCTGCGAGCAGGACGCGTGTCCGTGCGATCGACGTGTTGAGGATCTCGATCGCGGAGCGCAGACCGGCGATGGCATCCTCGATCAGTTCGAGTGACGTGAGGAACGATTGCACTCGCGGGTCGGATAGTTGTTCCATGCAGCAAAGGTCGTTCGGCTAGTTCGTGTCGGGAGGGTCGAGCGCGTCATAGCTCGCGGCCGTGCGATTCGATCGAACGGCCGCGGTGCGGATTTCCGCGCACCCTAGGGGTACCCCAGGAAACTGGTGTGCAAGCAGAACCCGGTGGGACGGGATACGTCCGGCCTCGACGAGCACTATCAGGTTCCTGGTGACATGACGATGCGTCAACGCTCAGGCGGGTAGTCGGTGGCCCCGAGAGCAATCCATGTCGACTATCAGTGCCGCAACTGCGGTGAGGTGATCCAAATCGCGCCCGAGGCGACACCAAGAGAGCTGACCACTGGCGGAGGTCACGGCCCGAACGCGTTCGTCATTCGGGTCGGGAACAAGAACCTTCACCGCTGCGACATCATGCCGCCGACCTGACCAGCGCCGCAGGCGGGTCGGACCCGACTCGCGTTGTGGCCGTCAACTGAGCGCGCCACTAGAGGTTCAGACGAACGGGCGCGCGAATGGTTCTTCGGTGATGGGGGTACCCCTGTTGGTTAGCGATACGTACTCCGAGATCACGGCGATCGCGTCGACGACGCTCAGACCAAAGCTGCGCCGCAGGTCGTCGACGACATCATCGACGAGAGTTCCAGCCTGCAGCAACTGCTGCGCCCGACGTACAAGCGCGACCTCAGAATCCATGCCCGATGTGTCGGCAGGTCTGGGATCAGCGCGCGGGAATGGTCGCGAAGTGCGACTGATGTCACTGGGAATGCGTCGCGTCGCATCGCGGCCCGGAACCAGCTCCCGCGAGTGCAGATCGGCAGTTACGGCGCCGGCGGGGATCCTTCGACGACCAAGCCAAATCGATCGCGGAAGTCGTCGAAACACGTCGGGCAAATCCAGTGGCCGTAGCCCTCGGTTGCCCAGGCGGCGTTGTACTCGGTGTGTTCATCGACGGGACGGTCCGAGACCTCGGCCGCGCAGAACTGGCAGTGATCGTGATCCCAGTTCTCGCGATACGCCGTCCAGATCACCCAATGAAACGTGTGGTCGACGAGGTACTTCTCTTGGCCCTTGCAGGCGCCAGTCGTCATCGTCGGGCATCGTGACATTCTCGCGGATCTCCGAGCCCCGATCGGCAGTTATGCGTCCTCCGAGTGACAGTGCGCCACGTGGTCGGGCCACATCGAAGTCCGAACCATGCACCCGCAGGTACCGCATGTAGTTACGGCGCGCCCGACGAGCCGCCACGGCAGGCCCTGAAACCAGACCTTCACCTCGAACCACATGCGGCTTTCATCGGCATCACCGTGGCCCCTCTTCAGATGCGCACGCCGATCGGCAGTTAGGGCGCGACTTCTACGTTCTCGGCGGGCGGCATTCCGTGCGGCGTCTTGTCCGAAGTCCACGCGTATTCCAGCGCGCTCAGGAACCCCGCAGTGACCCACACCAGCACCTCGCCGTTCGGTGTCGTCGCCCGCACCGGCAACGGTCCATCTTCGACCAGTGCCGCAGCGACATCGGTGGCTACCGCGAGATCGAGCATCGTGGGCAAACCGCCTACGACCGTCGTGGCCGCGATCTGCGCCGCGATCGTGTCGGCTGTCGGGCCATGGAGGGCGGCCACGACCAGTCGGAGCAATGCCGCCTCATTCTCGGTCAGAGCACGGCGCCGCGCGGATGCGACCACCGCGACAGAATGCCCGATCTCGCACCTGCGCAGCGAATACCGATCGGCAGTTATGCGCTCGAACGAGACCGTGGCATCGGGGGCCTAGCGACCATCGGGCGAAGCGTTGTCGCCCCGACGGTGTGAGCCCAAGAATCGTCGGAACGATCGCGATAGAACGACGCCAAGGGTCCGAAGCCCGTCACCGGACCGCTGGGTCATCAAGTTTCGAGCCCTTCACGGCCACGCCCAGGCCGTAGCGATCCAGCAGCGACTTGACAACCTCTCGCTTCCAGTCCGGCGTGCCGGGCGCTACGTATACGGATTCAACGAGGGTCGTCATGTCGACCGGCACCGCGTAGAAAGGCGGACCGTCACGGTGGATGAGCATTGCCCGCAACTCCTGCTCGTAACTAAAGCTCTCCCTCTTGTAGAGGAACGGGATCAGAGCGTGCGCGGGATCGGGTACAGGGAAGTGCGCATAGTCGACGTAGTTCACAACGCTGACGGTTATCGCGGAGTCTTCCTGTTGTGCTGGTAGAGCGGCGATAAGCCTTGTCGCAGTCGAGCGCACCGCCACGCCCTTCCCCGCCGAGGTGTAGATACGCCACATGGCCGCCGACTCCGCGTTGCCCATGTGCCAGCAACTGATCATGACCTCACGCATCATCCTCTGACGCATGCTGGCGAGCATCGACTCCATCATCGCGCCCGTCACGGGCGAGTCGGCTGACATCGGCGAGAGGGTGTCCGTGATCAACTTCGCGTACGCCGCCGCCGCGACCGGCCGACCCTCCAGGCTGGATTGGGAGATCGAACCTTCGAATCGGTCGCCGAGACAGTCGGCCCGTACGAAGTGAACCGCTTGGTCGCGGAGCATCGACACGAACTTGGCCAGGTCCATGTACCGCCAGACCCCAATGTTGAGGTCGGCAGGAAGCGCGATCACACCGCTTGCCGCAAGCTCGTTGCGTTCCATCCAGCCATTGTTTCATCCGCAGCGGTCGTGCGATGCGGAACCTGATGTCCGCCGCGGACGCGGACGGGACAATGCCGATCGGCAGTTATCGCGCGGCGACGACCGCAGCCTGGGCCCGTCGAAGGTGCTCGGCGAAGTCCGACGAGAAGACCACATCAACGAGAGGCTCGAACGACGCGATGAGGTCGGAGAGCACACGGCGTGCGGCTCGATTGCTCGACGTAAGTCGCTCGACTTCGCCTGCGGTTTCCCATCCGGCGAGGGCATCGAAGAGTACGAGCGCCTCGTCTCCGCTGAGCCGGATCGTCACTTCGTCGCTCGTCGAACCGCTCGAATCCATGCGCACAGGTTGCCCGATCGTGCGCTGCCACGGCGAGTACCGAGCGGCAGTTATGGCGCGCTCGAGACGAAACCCGTTGACTCGTCTGCCCCGGCGTCGCGCCGCCGTCGACCAACGACGAGGGCTGCACCGCCGATCGCGATCAAACCCGCGGGGTACAAGAGGGCTACGCGTCGGTGCTCAATCGCGCGGTGACAAGTGGCTTGAAGAAAGGGCTCGATTCGGTCAGCTCGCCAGACTTGACCGCAGCCAATGCTGCCGTTTCCTGGCTCGACGTAGACGTGAACGATCAAGAGCGGAGCGATCCAAAGCGCGCCCAAAACGACCAGCGCGAGACCAACGCGTCGCAGACTCGTCACCCGACCAGAATGCCCGATGGCGCGCCGCTCGGCGAGACCGATCGGCAGTTATGCGCTCGGTGGCTTCCAGTCACGTTGCTGGTCCGACTCCGCTCGTAGGGCGTCGGGCCACGTGGCGATGAAGCCGCGGTGTTGCTGCGGGTCAACGTTCTCAACGAACGACACCGCGACGAGGTTCACCACGTCGCCGTCGCCTAGTAGCAACGCTCGGTCGAGAAACGCCAACGAGCGGTTCTCCAAGTCCGTGTCTCGGCGTTCGTGCGCGGAGACCACGAACCGAGTGAGATCGCCGAACAACACGTGCGGCAGGACGCCGTATTCGGCGACGTGTTCGTCGAAGGTCTGATTGAACTCCGGGATCGCGATGCGAAGCTCATCGAGCACGTCGGAGACGCTCAGCGCAGCCATCAGCTCATGATTGCCGATCCGGCTTCGCCGTGAGCCGATCGGCAGTTATGGCGCTGTTCGTGTGTCGGGATCTGCCCGCAACCGGCGCACCTCGCCGAGGAGCCGCGGTATGTCCTGGCGGGCGTGCGCGACAAAATCGAGGTCATCAGAGCTAGCCGGTGTGGTGTCACGCGACAGATACATGTCGGTCTCGCCGTCGTCGGGCTCACCGACCATTATGAAGCTGTCTCCGCTGGTGTGATCCCGTCCTTCGACAAATGATCGCCATGGGCCAGTGCTCGCCGCCGCGACTCGTCGGTCGATCGCAGCCAGTTCAGCTTCACTCATCGGGTCGTCGTCCATGTATCTATCTTGCCCTTGCCGCGACCGATCGGCAGATCTGGCGTTGGCTACGGCGCTAGAACCTCGATCGCCGAGACCTGCGGAAACTCACTCGGGGGTGACTCGCTTACCCACACGTACTCCAGCGAGTCGAGGTCGCCACGAGCGTTGACATAGAGGAGGATCACGTCATTGGTGCCCGCGACTGTGGCTTCGGCGACGACCTCGATTCCTTCGCCCTTGGCGTCGTGAGCGAACAAGATCGTTGGACATCCACAGCCGCACATACCGGCGACGGTCAGATCCGAGACTTGCGCGCGGAGTCGCTCAGCGTCCGGCAGAACTGCGCCGAGGAGCGCACCGAGTACTGCGTTTTCGTGGGCCGTTAGCTCTCTGGCGGCAGGCTGGTTCATACGCGCCAGATTGCCCGATCTCGCTACCTTCGGCGAGCGCCGATCGGCAGTTATGAGTCCGAGTACGTTCCGTGAAGGCGACCGAGATCGTCGGTGAGCGCGGCTGCCGCTTCGCCCTGGACGTGATGACGGTCGCCGAACCAACGTTGCCAGACCGCGACCACCTCGGCCTCCGACGGCGCACTAGGCCCGAGCACAAGGCTGACAAGCTGCGCTACTTCCGGGTCATACTCGTCCACGGGAAAGCCCGCCTGCATCAAGCATTCAGGATCGGCCTCGTTGACGACGTGGCGGACGGCCGCGAACGCTTCGTCGTATCGCTTGCGCAAGTCCCGGTGGTCGGCATCCATGCGCGCCAGATTGCCCGATCGCGGGCCTCCGCGGCGAGACCGATCGGCAGTTATGGCGCGTGGTGTGGAGTTGTCTGCCCGGTGCTTCGTCCGCGCCGCCACATCGCAATCCAGACCCATGCGAAGAAGAATCCGCCGAAGACCACGAACACGATCGCGGTCGCTACGAGACCTTGACCGGTGACAAGGAACACCAATGCAAAGGCGGGAGCGAAGAGGAGAGCATTTGCGGCGCTCGCCCGAGTCCGGTGTTGATACGCCCACTCAGTACGCGCACCAACTTCGGCAGGCGCTCCGAATACTCGCACCATGTACCAACCGATGAGACCCACAGGCCACGTATCGACCCAACGCACCGACCGCTGAAGTCAGCCGGAGGAGCGCGCACCATGCCCGATCGCGCCCGCAGTGCGGGCGCCGATCGGCAGTTATGGCGCGGCAGGCGCGGGAGATGGCGTGGTTCCGAGCGCCGTGTCGCAGAAGGAAGCCGGTAGAGGCGCGTGTTCCAAGTGGGCGTAGATCGCGTAGCCCAGGACGGCGGATGCAGCGTCGACGACGAACATCGCGATTGCCCACCCGACGGCGGATGCGATCAGCCCGGCAACGATCAGCGGCCCGGAGTCGATGAGCGCGGCGACGAGAAGCAGCGCAACGAACGGCACCATGAGGACGAATCCGACGAGGCTGATCCCGATCAGACCGAGCACGCGTTGCCCGAGCGTCGACCGGAGCGACTCCCGAGACGTATCGAATGCCGCTGGCATGGGTACGTCGCCGATGACGATGGCGGGAACCACGAGCAACGCGACCGTTGCCCACGCCATTTCGGCCGCGAGGCCAAGCAGTTCGCCCACACGACCCAGCAACGCAGCGGCGATTCGTATCGCCAGGCCGACCGTCAACAGATCGAAGGCCCAGGCGGCGAGCGCGCCGCGATGGCTCCATGCGACGACAAACGAGCGGTGCAGCGAGATCGGCTCGCCGAGCGCAGCATCGTGGACCGCGACGACGATCGTCGCGTCCACCAGCACCGCCACGAACACCGCGAGGTACAGACACGGAACGGCGAGCAACACCGAAGCGATCGGTGCGACGAAGAACACGGCCACCACGGCGGCGAGAAGCACAGCGCCCACAGCCATGTGCGCCAGCGTCGCGAGCAGCACGCGGATGACGCAGAACCCAGCGCTACGCGGGGCGACGCAACGGTCTCATCGCCTGTTATCGGCCACTGGTTGACATGGCTATACGCCCCCTCCGCTACGTGCCCGGAGCACGCAGAATGCCCGATCGCGCGCCTCTGGGCGAGCGCCAGGCCCGGCAGTTGGGTATCAGTCGGCGACGTCTCGGAAGAGGACTTCCAACTCGGCGGCGTCCCTTATCCCGGCGGTGGACTCGAACCGTTCGACCTGGACTCCGCCGTTCTCCATGAACTCGACCTCCCAGCGTTCGCCAGGCACGGCGACCTCGACACACACCGATTCCGATCGGATCGTCGTTAGTCGATGCGACAGACCCGCCGCGTCAAGGCGTCGAAGGAAGTCGAGAAGTCGTGTGAATTGGTCGTTTGCCACGCACGCATAATGCCCGACCTCGCGGCAAGTCGCGCGGGACCGGTCGGCATCGGCGCGTCAATCACCTACCGCCGTTGGAGGCGATACCGCACTCATCCCCCGTCGGGAAGTCGATCCATAGTCCCCGCGAGAACCGAGCGTACCGAGGACGACGAAATGCCTTTCTCCGCTAAACGCGGATGCACCCACACGTCAGCCGCTACGACTCCTCCGCCCATCCCGCCTGCTATCCCAGCACCAAGGTGATGTCGCTCAAAGAACACCCGAGCGCCGCCCTCGCGGTTATGGGGCCAGGCGACGGTGTCGATGTCGCGCAGCATCCGATCGAGTGTCGCGGCGTCGCAACGGACCACACTCGCAGGACACGTCACGTATATCTGACCGCCCCAGTCGCCTTCGAGTACGACGACGCCATCGGGTGCACGTCGAGCCTCGTCGAGCGACCGCAGCGCCACATATTCGCGACCGTGCGCGTCAGAGAACATTCGACGCGCTCCGCTTTCGTGTTCGGGGATCATCTCGGGCACCCGACCAGAATGCCCGATCACACGCCGTCGCGACGACACCGATCGGCAGTTGTGCCGCGGGGCCGGGTCGCAGTATCAGTCGGGTCGGTTGTGGATGTACCACGACGGTCGTGGAGACAGGTCGCCGATCAGTCGGCCCGCTGTACTCCATTCGTCGAGAATCCCTTCTGCCGGTTTCCGAGGAAGCTGTTTCACGTCTCGCAGGGGAATCGCGTCGGCCAAACGCCGAAGATTGCGAGCGTTGGTCCCGAAGGTTGCGGTCGGCGCGACATTCCATGAGAGTGCTTGGACAGACACCCCGTTACTCGTCGGGACCGAAATCGACACCAAGATCCACTCGCCATAGCTCAGATTTGAGCGCGATGTCTCGCAGGCGAGGAGTACGAGTCCCTCACTCTCGGTCCGTTGTGGTTCACCGTTGAAGGAATCGCGCATCGCGCGCATGACGTCATCGAGGCTGGCATCTGTCGTGGCGCGAATGACGGCGAGGCCCGACGCGCGTTGGCTCCGCCAGTTCACCCACATCGTGGCTACTGCGCCGAAACCGAGAACGGCACCATTGCAGACCGCGAGACCTTGCAGAGCAGTGCGGCCTCCGAACATCGCCAGAAGTATCCCGCCGATGACGACGTTCGTGACGATGGCGATCTTGACGTTGCGACGGTTGTAATCCTGCTCGCGCCTCGACGCCTTCATCGCGAGGCGGAAGTTCTGAACGGGCGTCACACGCTTCACCGACACAGTTCGCGTTTCGACCGCAGCAGCGGTTGGCTGAAGCGAGATACGTCTTGCCCGATCGTGCGCGGTCAGACGAGCGCATAGCGGCAGTTATGTATCGAGCGGAGGGTTCACTTGACGCCGAGGCACGGTGAGTCGACCAGCTCGGACGGAACTGTCGTCTCGGCGTTGCTTCCGACGTAAAACGTCAGCACGTCTTGCTCAACGCCGACGTGCGCGCCACCAGGACAAACTGTTGTGGGCTCCGGCAGCGAGGGCCCTTGCGGCGGCGGGTAGGTGCAACGCGCGACGACCTCCTCGACCGGGCGCGACGCCCAAGGAGTGGTTCGCTCATGCGCCACACGAAGCCATTGCGCAACGGCACCCGCCGTGGTGCCAATGACGTTCACCGCTTGGCGATGAATCTTTGCGCCATAGGTGTCGCACAAGTTCTCGACCGCAGCGGTCGGGGCTACAGCGGACCCCGATGCGGAGTGCCCGCCGGTCCCGCCGCACGCTGCGAGCGCGACGGATGAACACACTGCAAAAATAATCGCACGGCCCGCCACGCACGCATACTGCCCGCGTCTCGTACGGTCATGCGACTCCGACAATCTCCCGGAATCGCCGAATCGCGACAGCGCCGATCGGCAGTTATGGCCCTACGTGGCGTCGTCGTCGTGTTCGTGACGCCAACGCCGATACTCCTCGGTTGCCTGTCGACCGGCGTTCCCGGTTAGTCGTTCGGCTCCTCGCCAGATCGTTCCGAAGATCGGCACGGAACCCAACCAATCGGCGAGCCGCTCGGTGCGATCAAGTGCGGCGTCAGACGGCGACGCGATACTCCTCGCCGCCCTGCTGTACGGCGAGAGCAGCCATGGGCCGAGGAAAACTGCGATCGCCACGATGACGAGAGCCACTGCGAGTACCTGCCGTCCGTCGACGACGAGTGCGACCGAGAGAACGAGTAGGCCCGGACCGCCAATCAATAGCGACTTCCAATAGAGGGGCGGTCGCTTCCGGCCGGGCATACAACTCCATCGGCTGCGACGAGCGCGGCGTAATGCCCGACAGCGACCACCTGCAGCGAGCACCCGATCGGCAGTTCCGTGCATGTGACCGGGTTCTCTGCGGCGAGCGACCATGATGTACTCGATGGATCTTCGCGTGCACACGGCGATCTCGGACGCGAAGCACTGGATTTGGGCAACGATGATGCAGGCCGAGCGATACTCGATCCGCCTCTACGAGAAGGCGATCGCGGATTCCTTTCGGACCCCGGCAATCGCGGAGCAACGCGAGTACGTCGAGGTCATCTCTGAAGCGGAGTTCCTCCTAAGTGCCGCGGCGCAGGCTGAGAAGGCGCTCGCACGCCTTGGCGTCGGCGCGTTTAGCGACGTCCTGACGAGGAACATCCGAAATCTACGGAACGTCCATGAGCATTGGGAGCAGCACCGCGAGTCCTTCGCGAGTTCCGAGAGTCCAAAGCGTCGATCGGGACGCGCGTTTGCCGACGAACATCCTGACAGCACGCCGTGGAGCTTCAAGTTCGACGGCACGGGCCTGTGGGTCAGCAGCCTCCGCGTCGATGACCTCTGGGCGGAGCTTGTCGCGGCAGAGCGCGCCGTGCTCGACTACGAAGCGGAGTTGTTGAGCGCGGCTGGCGTCACGCCTCCCGCGCGAGATGCGACGCCGCGAGAACTTCCACGCCCGTGGCAGTGAGGCCGAACGGCAGTTATGGCGTTGTGTCAGTCTCGTCGCCGTTGACCGGAATAGCGATCGTGAGTTCGTCTCCTACGTAACCGACGTGGCAATGCCAAGCGGGATCGGGACGGTCTTGCTCGAAGTAGTAGGTGAGCGACCTGAGCAGAAACTGCGCCTCTTCTCGGGTGCAGACGGCCACGACGCTGCCGACATCCTCACCATTCTGACGCGAGATGTGCATCGCAACAGCGTCGCGGATCGGCAACCCGATCGGCAGGTTTATGGACGGGCGAGATCAGACGCGATCATGTTGGTGTGTGGCGCTTCTGGAACCGATCTCGGTGGCCGAAGTCGGACAAGGATGCCGTTGGCGTGTGGCCGGGTCAGGACGACACTGAGGATGACGAACGCGCACAGGGCGAACCACCGAAGCGTCGCGGTGGCGGTGCCGCAGGTGTGCGCGAGCCTCGCCGACCGGCTCCATCGAGCGGCGGCGACAGCACCGAGTAGCCGCGTGCCGATCGGCAGTTATGGCGCCAATGCGGAGTGGCGACGCTTACTCCTGTTCGCCGTTCCGACACGTTTCGATCGCCCGCCTGAGCAGGTCGGGATCCTCAGTCCAGTGCTGCGACAGGTTGAGTAGGAGCGGCAGGAGGCTCGGGTCGGCAAACGCGGCGCGCGGCGTCGACCACAAGAGGTTCGACGGTGCCAGCTTGGAGTTCGTCTCGCAGCCAGTCGAGAATCTGGGGATCTCGCCGTTCGGCCAGGCCGACCAGGGCTTCCAGTCGCGTATCGAGATCAGAGTCGAACAGATGCACCCGCAACGCTTCCCGAATCTCGGGTGTGTCGACATCCAGCATCGAGCCCAATCCAAATACCGCCCAGTCCCTTACCTGAGACGACTCGTCGTTTGTCAGCTGAACGAGAGCATGGGCGATGCGCTTCTTCGCTTCGGGATCCTCAACTCCACCGGGCATCGCGCACGTCACGGCGAACCGAACGTCGGAGTCCGGATGAGAAGCGAACGGAAGCAACGCGAGAGACGCCTCGTCGCACCAGGCCGCGTCGAGCGCCGCCGCGATGGCAACCAAGACGGCAGGAACGTCGGCGAGGCTCAACATTTCGACGAGCGCGGGTACGACTTCCGCGCAATGTTCAGGATGGCCGTTGACCTTGGCCCGGAACAGGTCCGCTCGCTCGATCAAGTCATGATCGGACGGCCCTGGCGCGATCCCCATACCCACAACATCGGCAGACCGCCGCGCCCGCATGAATGCCGATCTGGCACCCAAGAGCACACGCGGATCGGCAGTTATGCGCTACCAGATCTCGTCTCCGGGTCGGTGCGGGAAAGGCGGCTGCGCCTTCACGTCGTCCCACGTCGGCTCATCCTCGCCGTATTCCCAAAGTTTCAGCCAAAGGGTCGATCGCGAGCCGCTGCCTTCAACGAGGTAGTCGACGTACCACCCTTCATAGATCATTCCTCGGACCCACTCCAGAGCATCCGCGAGTGAAACCGGTTCCCAGCGTGGAACTCGTGCAACCACTTCCCTTCCCGCGACATCGCGCTCGATCGCTGCTCGCAGTTGTTCCCATCTCGCGACGACCTCGCTGTTCACGCGCACGCATGATGCCCGATCGCGCCGACGGGAGAGCGTATAGCGGCAGTTATGGCGTAGGTCGAAACGCCGCGTCCCACTCGACGGAGCGATCTGCGGCGACCGTGGCGAGTAGGACTCGGCCCGTGTCGTAGTCATCGACGTAGGCGCAGGCAACGCCGTACTCGTCGACAAGCGCAGCGAACCTCTCATCATCCAGCAGGGCATCGAACTGATCCAGGCCGCTCTCGATGTCAGCGATCGCGCCAGCCTCGGTGATCGAGGCCGGAGTATTGCGGGCGCGAATCTCAACGAACATCTGCCCGGTCGCCCGTGGACCTGAGGCATCGCGCAACAAGGTCAACCCACCGATCGAGACCAGACCTTCGCCACCAGCGAGGATCGAGAGTGCGAGTTCCCATCGCTCCCCGTGCGGTTCATCGATCGAGAACGCTCCTCTCGCCACGCGCACAGAATGCCCGCTCTGGGACGGTTATGGAAGCGGGACCGACTGCGGGGAACTGTTAGCCCGGGGAGAGTTGGCCGGAGGTGAGTTGGGCGCGGTCTGCGGCGAGGCGGCCGCTGGCCCAGCCCGCGGCGTCGTGACCTGCGGATCGTCTCGGTCGGCGCAGCGAACCGAACATCGCGTCGACCGTCGCGTCGATGTCGGCTGATCGAGCCGCGAGTACCGGAAGGATAGAGCGACTCGTCTCCGCTTCGGCCGTGCTGATCACTTCGTCGTTGACCTCGGCCAGGCGTTGACCGATTCGGTACGCGTACGCGACGAAGAAACGCGGAACGGAACGCCCGACTACGTGCGTGCGCACCGGCTTCGGCGGCCGCGGCCGCGGCGTGCATCGCGGTTTGGGCCTGGATCAGCAGCGAGGTGAACAGCATCTCGGTCGCGGCGACATCGGCTGCGAATCCGATCACCGACATCAACGCGTACGACGAATGAAACACGCTTCGGCACCGCGAGCGATGGGCGACGCTGTGCAACAACCGCGACTTCGCGTCGACATACGGATCGTCGATCGTGATGCGGACGGTGAACGGTTGCTCCGAACGATCGGCGCCGACCGAGAGCATCGCGAGATCAATCGCATGCCGGGTCATCAGCTCTTGCGCCTTGGCGGTGAACGCCTCTGCCTCCGCATCGAATGTGCTCGACTCGGCCTTCGCGAGCAACGCGCGGACCCGGTTGAGAATCGGATCGTTCGTTCTCGTTGTGAGGTCGATGAACGGCTGCGCCGTGGCCGGCGCACCCGGCGGCGGAATGAGCACCGGCAACGGACCGAGCACGGCCAGCGCCGCGACCAACCGCAGCGCGGCACCAACTTCGTCCGTCCACTCCACCTGCTCGCGCTCCGCCCACGAGGCGAGCCAACCGTTCGGTTCTTCCACCGCCGGGAGATCGAGGCGGTCGAGGTCGGTGGTCCAACGCGGGTCGAGCGTGGTGGGGTTACGAACAGAATGGTCAGCCGCGATCCGCGACGAGCGCCAACCGCCCGGCGAGCGTGTTCCTGGTGCGCGCGGCCTGATGTACGACCTCGCTCGGTTGCCAGCCCAACTTCCAGTTGGCGCCGATCGATCGCAGCGCGTAGCTCTCGGACTCGGAGCGGACAGCCGCAGGGTCGAGCGTGCAGAGCCGCGCGACGACTCGCGCCAAGAACTCGGCATTGTTGTGTCGTTGAATCCCGAGCTCGATCAGCCCGATGACCATTTCTTGCGTCGTGAAGCCGGCTTCGTGCTCGGCGGTGCGTCGGGCTCGGTTCCTTTTTCCCATCGCTCGAAGGTAGCGAAGGGGTGCGCCACTCCGCGGTTGCGAACGCTATGTTCGACGGCATGACCCGCGCGATCGATTGCCTGGTGAACGTCGACTTCGCCGACAAGGCCCAACCCGACTGGATGGTGCGCGTCAAGGAGGACTACTTCAAAGGCGACGACTCGTTCTTCAAGAGTCCGGAGCTCTCCGAGCTGCTCGACAACATGGATGCGAACGGCGTCGAGCGCGCGATCCTGATGACGAACTCGTCCGCGACAAGGAGAGCCGGTCACTCTCGTTCGTCGAAGCGCGCCCCGACCGCTTCGCGCTCGCAGTCGGCGGTTTCAATCTGCTGAAGCCAATGTCGGTGGTGCGCGGGCTCACGTCGTACGTGCGCGATCACCCCGTTGCGTACACCGTCGTAGGCCCGAGCTTCTGGGGCGACGGCATGTATCCACCGACGGATCCCGTCTACTACGCGCTGTACGTCGTGTGTTGCGAGCTCGAGCTTCCGCTCTGTGTCAACACGGGCATTCCCGGTCCGCCGTTGCCTGCAGAGGTACAGAACCCGATCCATCTCGACCGGATCTGTTACCGGTTCCCCGAGTTGAAGCTGTGCATGATCCACGGTGCCGATCCCTGGTGGGACACTGCGATCCGCCTGATGATCAAGTACCGCAACCTGCGCCTGATGACGTCGGCATGGTCACCGAAACGACTGCCGGAATCGTTGCTGGATTTCATGGCGACGCGGGGCAAGGACCGCGTCCTGTTCGCGAGCGACTTCCCGGTGCTATCGATGCAGCGCTGCCTCGGCGAAGTCGCCAATCTCGACCTTACCGACGAGGTCAGACAGGCCTGGCTGTACGACAACGCGCGGGCATTCTTTTTCGGCGACCGCTGACCGAGCGGCGGAACCGAGCAGGCGGACCTGCACTACGGCGCGATGCCGATCCGCGCGACCGGCTCGGCCGCAGCCTGGCGACGGTTGAGGGCGCGTTCGACGCGAGTGCAGCAGCACGTTGCGAGTCTCACGAGGGTCGATGAGCTCGTCGATGCCGAACGCGTTCGCGGTTCGGTACGACGCCTGCACCTCGTGCGTCGACGAGCATTGCGGCTTCGTCGTCGTCCGAGCCCCGTGACCGGCTCATCGCAGCAGCACCCATCGCTCCCATAGTCACGCCGGGAAACGCGAACACCGCCGATTGCCCGTCGAAGGGAAGCATGCTCATCACCATCGAGCCGAAGCCGTACGCCTTGCGCAGCGTCACCTCGAACTTCGGCGAGGTCGCGAGCGTCTGCGCCACGTACATGCGCGCGCCCTTGCGGAGAATCGCCTGCTGTTCCGACTTGCTCCCCGGCAAGCACGCCTGGGTTGTCCGACAAGAACACGAGCGGGAGATGGAACGAGTCGGCGACGGTGATGAAATGCGCGGCCTTGTCGGCACCGTCGGCGTCGATCGAGCCCGCAACCGCGAGCGGTTGGTTCGCGATGACGGCGACGGGATGGCCGCCGAAGCCGGCACAGTGCGGAGATGACCGGCCGGCCGAATTCGGGCTGGACTTCGAACGCGGAACCGGCGTCGAACACGACATCCAGCACCTTGCGCATGTCGTAGACGCGGCGCCCGTTGCGGGGCACGATGTCGAGGATCTCGGGGACGGCGCGCGGGCCGTCGTCGGCGCCGGCCACGTGCGGTGGATACGACCACGCCGACGTCGGGAAGTAGCTGAGATACCTGCGCACGAGATCGAGCGCGCGCTCGTCGTCGTCGGCGCCGTTGTGGATCAGTCCACTCGCGGAGCGCGATCTTCGGACCGCCGAGCTCTTCCTTCGTGATCTCCTCGCCCATCGACTCGAGCACGACCGGCGGCCCCGCGGTGAAGATCGACGCGTGCGCTGCTCATCACCGTGAAGTCGGAGACGGGCGCAACCAACGCGCCGTGGCCCGCCGACGGTCCGAGTACGGCGGTCACCATTGGGACCCGACCCGAGCAGCGGGCTTGGGCGAGCATGTCGGTCGGGCTCCGGCCGCCCGGCGCCCGGCCATCGGCGCGGTATCCCGCGCCCTCCAGCATCATGATCAACGGCACACGATCGTTCGCCGCGATCTCGGCGACGCGGTAGCGCTTGGCGTTGGCCGCCGAACTGATCGTGCCCGCCTTCACGGTGAAGTCCTCCGCCGCGACCATCACCGCTCGGCCGTCGATGCGGCCCGATCCCATGACCACCGCGTCGGCGGGCGACTCCGAACCGCCGACGAGCGTGCCGAGCTCTTGAAACGATCCTGCGTCGAGCAGGTGGGCGATGCGGGCCCGGGCGTCGAGCTTCCCACCGGCACGGTGCTTGCGGAGACGCTCTTCGCCGCCCATCGCCCGCGACTCGTCGCGCCGGCGGGCGAGATCGTCGAGCACCTCGGTCCACTCGTCGGAGCTCTCGTGCTCGGCCATGCAGCTCCTCGTGACTCGAACTCTCGAACCGGTATGACGGTGGCATCGTATTGATGCCACGGTCACGCCGGTTGGAGCTCTAGGTCAGGAATTCGGCGGCGCGGCGGTGGAAGCGCCAGGTGCCGGCGTCGCGGTGGAGCGTGTCGTGGTACCGACCCACGACCTGGATCGCCCAGCCCGACTCGCCCTGGAGGAGGAAGATCACGTCGCTGGTCGCGTGCGCTTCGTCGTCGTTCCACTCGGTGAGCGAGCGTGTTGACGACGAGGTGGCGTTGCGGCCGGCGCGGTCTCCACTTGTCGTACGCGACGCGCAGCGCGTCGTGACCTACATGGGTTCCCATGCCCGGGATGTCGCACACGCCGTCGGGACAGAACGTGGCGACGACGTCGTCGGTGCGACCGTCGTCGAGTGCTTGGGTGTACGCCGCGATCGTCGCGGCGAACGCCTTCGGCAATGTCGGCGTATGACGTGTTCGTGCTCATGGATCAGAACCCGAGGTCGACGATGGGTTGCTCGAGCGGATTCACGTTGACCGCGTGCAGCGCGGTGAGCAGCTTCTCGTACGGGAGGCCGGCGAGGAAACCGTCGATAGTGCGTTCGAAGTTCGAGATGTGGCCCTCGAGCCCGCGCGGACAGCCGCATGTACTCGAAGCCGTGCGCGTGCAGGCCCATTTGTTGGCGGGGGAGGTTCGAGAAGTCCTGCGCGGGAATCGGCGGCCAACGCGGGTCGTCGGCCTCCCACACCTCGGGCTGCGCCGGCGTCGTCGGGCTCTTCCCGTCGGGGAACCGCGCCAGCGACCAGATCTCCATCAGCGTCTCTTCCGGCCCGAGCGGACGGAAGCGGTACGACGACGCGCTGCTGTACATCGGCAGCACGAAGTAGTGCGGAAAGCAGTGGAAGAACGTGATCGTTGAGGCCTTGCGCCTCGAGCTCGTTGAGGTCGGGCACGTCGACGCCGCGCCCGCGGTGCCGGCTGCACGACCGCGTCGTTGAGGCGTGCGATTCCACGTGGCATTGCCGCGGTCGGGGTCGGCGGGCAGTTCGATGTCGCGCAGGCCCTTCGGCGACGCGCACGTCGTTGGCGTGCACCATCCCGGCCATGCCTTCGCTCATGGTCTGCAGGTAATGGATGTCGGCGTCGATGAACGCGCGCGGGTCGAAGGTGGCCGCGTCGGCGTTGCGCGAACCGCGTCGGGATGCGCAGCTGCGGATGCGTCTCGACGACGTGGTACATGCTCGACGAACGCCTCGATCGCGAGCTTCCAGTTCACCGGGAGGCGGCACGCGTACCACCACTCGGTCCGCAGCGATTCGACCTTCCACGCGTCGAGCGATCGTGGCGAGCGGGCTCGATGCACTCGCGCAACGGCGGCGCGTCGGCGTCGAGGTTGATCCACGCGCATCCGCCCCACGTCTCGCAGCGCACCGGCGACGAGATCGATGTCGTCGGGCGCGAGGTTGTGCTCGGCGAACGTGCGCCGTTGCGGTGACGCACGTGTTCTTGCCGTCGGGGCCGTAGCACCAGCCGTGGAACGGGCACGTGAAGCCGGTCGCGCAGGTGCCGCGGCCCTCGACGATCTTGACGCCGCGGTGCCGGCACGCGTTCTGGAAGGCGCGCACGCCGATGTCGTCGGTGCGCACGACGATGATCGACTGGTCGAGGATCTCGTACTCGGCGAAGTCGTCGGGCCTGCGGGATCTCCTCGAGCCGGCACGCCATCTGCCAGACCCGGGGCCAGAGCAGCTCGGCTTCCATTGCGTAGAAGTCGGGGTCGAAGTAGCGCTCCTTGGGAACCCGGTCGGGGAGCTCCATCGCGTAGCGCACCGGCGGAGAGGTTATACCGACCGGTCGGTACAATCGCCCGGTGCAATCGGAGCCGGCCAACGTCAGTGGCGCCGCCGAGGTCGACGTACTGGTCGTCGGCGCGGGCATCACCGGCATCTATCAGCTGTACCGCGCGCGGGAGGCGGGCTTCTCCGTGCGTGCTGCTCGAGGCCGGCGACGGCGTCGGGCGGCACCTGGTTCTGGAACCGGTACCCGGGCGCGCGGTTCGACTCCGAGAGCTACACCTACGCGTACCTCTTCTCGCATGAGCTGTTCGACGAGTGGGAGTGGCAGGAGCACTTCGCCGAGCAGCCCGAGATCGAGCGCTACCTCAACCACGTCGTCGACCGCTTCGACCTGCGGCGCGACATCCGCTTCGGCGCGTCGGTCACGCTCCGGCGGAGTACGACGAGTCGTCGGCGAATGTGGACGGTCGTGCTCGACGACGGCGCCGCGAGTACCGCACGCGGTTCTTCGTCGCCGCGACCGGTGTGCTGTCGGTGCCGTATCTTCCCCGACGTGCCGGGCCGCGCCGACTTCCGGGGCGAGTCGCTCCACACGGGGCTGTGGCCGACGACGCCGGTCGACTTCGCGGGCAAGCGCGTGGCCGTGCGTCGGTACCGGATCGAGCGGCGTGCAGCTCATCCCGCTGATCGCCGACGAAGTCGCGTCGCTCACCGTGTACCAACGCACCGCGAACTGGTGCACGCCGCTCAACAACGCGCCGATCACCGCCGACGAGCAGGCGCAACTGCGCGCCGACTTCGACGCGATCCGCGAGACGTTGAACACCTCGGTGAGCGGGTTCCTGCACTCGCCGCACGACCGCGCCACGTTCGACGACTCCGAGGACGAGCGGCGCGCGTTCTACGAGAAGATGTGGAACAGCCCGGGCTTTTCCAAGCTCACGAGTCACTACACCGACCTGTTGTTCGACCCGGCGGCCAACGCGGAGTGGTGCGAGTTCATCGCCGACAAGATCCGCGGCATCGTCGACGATCCCGAGACCGCGGCGAAGCTGATCCCGGACGATCATCGGTTCGCGGAGAAGCGCCCGCCGTTCGTGACGCGATACTACGAGACGTACAACAAGCCGAACGTGACGCTCGTCGACCTCAAAGCAGACGCCGATCGCTGCGGATGACCGCGACCGGCATCGAGACCGCCGACGGGCTGCGCGAGTTCGACATCATCGTGTGGGCGACGGGCTTCGACTTCGGTACCGGCGCACTCGACGCGCATGGGGATCCGCGGTCGCAACGGGGTTGCGCTCGACCGACTACTGGTCCGACGGACCGAAGACGTTCCTCGGCGTGCAGACCACCGGGTTCCCGAACTTCTTCTTTCCCGGCGGTCCGCACGCGGCCGCGGGCAACAACCCGCGCTACAACGGCGACCAGGTCGACTTCATCACCGACACGCTCGTGTACGTACGCGACCACGGCTACGACACGATCGAGGTCGACGCGGCCGCGGAGGAACGAGTGGACGAGCATGGTCGACCGCGGGCGCCGAACGGCGCCGTCGTTCGGCGAGAGCAGCTACTTCTTCGGCACGAACATCCCGGGCAAGCCGCGCAAGTACCTGTTGAACTCGGCGGGCCGGCCCAAGCTCTTCAAAGATGATCGCCGACGTGCGCGAGAACGACTACGAGGCGTTCAAGCTGTCGCGACATCGGCGCCGACTAGCGCCGAGTCGCTACACGTCGCGATCGGGGTCGCGGCGAGCCCACCGTGCCCGGCAGCCGCAGCGGGGGCGCGGTGAGCAGGAACCGGCTGCGATCGTGTTCGCGCAGCCAGGTCGCGAGCTGGTCGAGGTACCACAGCTCGCCGAGCGGGACACCCGAGCTTGAACAAGCAGAGATGGTGGATCGGCAACAGCGAGTGCCGGCCTTCGGCGCGCGGGCCGCCGACCATTCCCTCGACCGCGTAGTTGTCGGCGACCAGCGCCGAGATCTGCGAGTCGGCGATCCATTCGAGCAGCGAGTCGTCGTGCGCGTCGAGGTAGCTGCACGTCCGATGGATCTCGACGGGATCGGGCTCGCGGTTCCACTCCAGGACCTTCGTGGCGAACCCGGTGTGGATCAGCAGCATGTCGCCCGGTTCCACGACCACGTTGTCGGCGGCCATGATCTCTTCGAGCATGCGCGCGGTTGACGCCGCGGAACTCGTGACCGAGATGGTGCGCGACGTCGACGAGCACGCCGCGGCCCTGCACGCCCGTGGACGGCCATGTGCTCGAGGCCGAGATGCTTGGCGAAGCAACGGTGGCGACCGCCGTCGCCCGCGGCGTCTGCTGCGGACCGACGAGGTCGACCCCGGCGCGGTAGCCGTTGTAGATAGACGGCTTCTTCGACGCCGTCGCCGTCGGCGTCGAACTCCGCGCCCGCGTGCGCGAGCGAATCCCATTGCGTGGAGTACTGCAGCGAGAGCGTGACCTGACGTCGTCGGCCCACACGTCGACGTGCCGGGGGCTGCCGTACTTCGGGATGTCCTTCTGGTGGACGTTGTAGAAGTTCGCGGGGTTGCCGTCGAGGTCTTCGGTCGGCGCGAGCGTCGGCGGGTAGCGGCGCTGGTTCAGCGACGGTGCCGCCGGGATAGTCGAGGGGCAGGCTGAGGCAGAAGCTGATGCCGGCCTCGACCTCGCGCACCCCTTGGAGCACCTTCTCCGGGGTGAGCAGATTGATGCGACCGAGCTCGTCGTCGTCGCCCCAGTCGCCCCAGGTCGAGCCGGCGGGGCGTTGCTTCCAGCGCTTCGTCACGGCGTCTCCCCCGGCGGTTGCTTTGTACCGACCGGTTGGTTTACCGTTCAGAACGACCTATGGCGAATGAGGCAGGATTTCGTCGTGTCCGCGGACGGGCATCTCCTCGAGCCCACCGACCTGTTCGTCACGCGGCTGCCGAAGCACCTGCGCGACCGCGCGGTCTGGGAAGAGGACTTCGAGATCGAGCCGCTCGTCGAGGGCGGCGCGCGCATCTTCCGGCGGCTGCACACGCCGGGCTACGAGGGCTGGACGATCTCCCGGTATCGCCAGACGCAGGGCCGCACGCCCGAAGGCGATCCCGAGCAGATCCTCGAGGACATGGATTTCGACGGCGTCGACGTGCAGGTAATGCACCCGAACCTGGCGCTGTTCGGCCTCTACTCCGACGACCACGAGCTGTCGATGGCGCACGCGCGCGTCTACAACGACTACGTCATCGAACGCTTCGCGCCGTACTTCGCCCGGCTCGCGCCGACCGCGCCGATTCCGCTCACCGATGTCGACGAAGCAGTTGCCGAGATCGAGCGCGTCGCGGCCGCCGGGTTCCGCGCGATCCTCTTGCCTGCGATCCCGCCGAAGCCGTACTACTCGCGCGATTTCGATCCGGTGTGGGCGGCGGCGCAGGCGAACGGCGTGCACGTGTTCATCCACACGCAGACCGGTGGCGTGAAGGTCAACGACACGACCGCCACGACGCTCAGAGGTCGTGTTGGAGCAGGCCGCGCAGGTCAACCAACCGATGACCGAGAAGTCCGCGTCGAAGCGCATGATCACGCAGTGCGTGTACGGCCCGATGGTTCCGCAGCAGGTGATCTGCGAGCTCATCGGCGGCGGGGTGGCCGAGCGCTATCCCGATCTGCACTTCGCGCTGATCGAGTTCAACGCGCACTGGCTCGGCGTCGCTCGTGGGTTCCATGGACAAGTGCTGGGTCACCGGCATCGGTCAGGACGCCGACTGGTGGCTCGGGCAGTGGGACGACACTCGCGCCGCGAACGACCAGCCGAACATGGCGCAACTGTTCCGCCTGAACGAGAAGTGGCCGTACCCGTTGACGCCGAGCGAATACGTGCGGCGCCAGTTCCACGTGTCGTTCCAGGACGATCCGGTTGCCGTTGCGTGCCGGAACGTCACCGGCTTGTCGACGATCGTGTGGGGCAACGACTACCCGCACGCCGAAGGCACCTACGGCGGGAGCCGGGAGCTGATCGCCCGGCAGTTCGCCGATGTCTCGGCCTCCGATCGGGCCGCGATGATCGGCGGAACCCTCGGCACGCTCCTGGGCATAAATTGAGCGCATGACCGGACTCCTGCGCGACATCATGGCCCCGCCGACCTTCGATTCCGTCGACGCGGAACGTCTCCACCGCAAGCAGCGGCTCGCGGCGTCGTTCCGGCTGTTCGGCAAGTTCGGTTTCGACGAAGGCGTCGCCGGCCACATAACCGTGCGCGACCCGGAGCACCTCGATCGCTTCTGGGTCAACCCCTTCGGGATGAACTTCAAGCACATCTGCGTGTCCGACCTCATCTGCGTCGACCACACCGGTGCCGTGGTCGAAGGCGATGCGCGGGTGAACGCGGCCGCGTTCGCGATTCACTCCCAGGTACACGCGGCGCGTCCCGACGTGATTGCCGCGGCGCACTCACACTCGTTGCACGGCAAGGCGTGGTCCACGTTGGGGCGGTTGCTCGATCCGATCACGCAGGACGCGTGCGCGTTCTTCGAAGATCACGCGCTGTTCGACGACTTCACCGGTGTTGTGTTGGATCTGGAAGAGGGTCGGCGCATCGCGGCCGCGCTCGGTCAGAACAAGGCCGCGATCCTGCGCAACCACGGTCTTTTGACCGTCGGTCAATCCGTCGACGCGGCGGTGTGGTCGTTCATCACGATGGACCGCACGTGCCAGACGCAGCTGCTCGCGGAGGCCGCAGGAACGCCGGTGCTGATCGACGCCGACATGGCGCGCAAGACGTACAAGAGCGTGGGTTCACAGGTCGCGTGTACGTGCGTCGTTCCAGCCGCTCTGGGACATGATCACGCGCGAGCAGCCCGACCTCTTCGACTAGTCGACGGGCGGCTGCAGTTGGGTGCGCGGCGTTCGTCGAGTTACTTCGCGATACCGCGGATGAAGATGTCGGCGAAGGGCTGGGCAACATCGCGCGCCGACACCCGGCCGCCCGCCTTGAGCCAGAGGTACGTGTAGTTGTGCATGCCGAGCCACGCGAGCGCGGTGAGCTTCGGGTCGACGTCGCGGAACTCGCCCGCGTCGATGCCGGCTTGCACGATCGTCTCAACCCGGCGCTCGTAGATCTGGCGCCGGCGGCGGAACTGCTCGGCGCGCTCCGCGGTGAGTGCGGGGAACTCGTGCAGGAACACCCAGACGTGATCGGGATAGCGGTGGATGACGTCGAGCAGTTCGGCGCCCAGTTTCTCCAGCTGCGCCGACGGCGAACCACCGGCGTCCGCGGTGCGATCCGCGCCGAGCATCACCTCGTCCATCACACGGTCGTGGATCGCGGCGAGGAGCTCCTCTTTCGAACCGATGTAGTAGTAGAACGCGCCCTTGCCGAAGCCGTTGACTTCGCAGAGCTCGGCGATGCCGGTCGCGTGATAGCCGTTGCGCGCGAAGACGCGCGCCGACGTGTCGATGATGACGTCGCGGCGGGCGTTCCAGTTCGCGCTGCGACGCGGATCGTCACTCGCCGCCGTGCGCGGCATGGGCTCGGACGGGGCGTCGGACGGTGCGGAGGACAATGGCAAAAGTATAATGACTGGTCGGTACAACCCCGGTGAGCGGATTCTGATTCTGGTGGGCGAACACAGCTTCGAGGGGCGCGTCGCGGTGATCACGGGCGCGGGCCGCGGCATCGGGCGCGCCTACGCGCTGCTGCTCGCGGAACGGGGCGCGCACGTGGTGGTCAACGACCTCGGTGGTTCGATCGACGGCGTTGGTGCGTCGGGTGAACCGGCGGCGCTCGTTGTCGAGGAGATCGTCGCCGCGGGCGGTGTGGCGATCGCCGACACTCACGACGTCTCAACGCCGGCGGGGGGCGAGGCTTTGGTCGGCGCGGCGGTCGAGCAGTTCGGGCGCATCGACATCCTCGTCAACAACGCGGGCATCATCCGCTGGGCGGCGTTTCCGAAAGCCGACGCCGACAATCTCGCGCGTCACCTGGCCGTGCATGTCGGCGGCTCGTTCAACACCACCCGCGCCGCGTGGCCGCACATGGTCGAACAGGGTTACGGCCGCATCGTGATGACCACGTCCGCGGGCGTCTTCGGGCTGCCGGAAAACCTCTCCTACGCGACGGCGAAGGGCGCGGTCATCGGGATGACGCGCAGCCTCAACACCGCGGGCGCCGCGCACGGGATCAAGATCAATCTCGTCGCGCCGGGGGCATTTACGCGGATGGCGGGCGCGGGGGACGGCGCGCCCGAGATGGCACCGGAGCTCGTCGCGCCGCTGGTTGCGTTCCTCGCGGACGAAGACTGCCCCGTCAGCGGCGAGATCTATGCCGCCGGCTTCGGACGTTTCGCCCGCGTGTTCATCGCCGCGACCCCCGGCTACGTCCACCCCGCGCCCGACCCGTCGATCGAAGACGTCGCCGCGAACTGGCCCAAGATCAACGACGAGACGGGGTACTACGTCCCCACCGATCTCACGTCCTGGTCCAAAACCTTCATGCAACACCTCAACCCCTGAACCCCAACCCTGGAACTGGCGTGAGTTAGGTGCGTATATCGCACCTAACTCACGCCAGTTCGATGGGGCGGTGCAGAATCGTGCGGATCTGCGCGCAGAGTTCCGTGCCGTCGAGGCGCAGATCGGCATGGCGGGCGCTCAAGACCGAATAGCCGAGCGCCTGAAGTTGGTTGCGACGCCTGGCATCGCGGGCGATCTGGAACTCGTCCGAGTGCTCCTGCTTGCTGTCGTACTCGATCACGATTCGCTGGTCGGGGTAGGCGGCGTCGACGCGAGCAACGAATCTTCCACGAGTATCGGTGACGTTGTGTTGCACAACCGGGTACGGGAGCCCGTTCTCGCGCAACACACGAACCAGTAGCGTCTCCATCTCGCTCTCGGTCGCGCGACTGTTCGGGTCCCAGCGCTCGAGCATTTCCCGCATCGCTCGCACGCCCTTGAGGCCTCGACGTGCGTGACGGTCGAGCATCTCGCGCGTGGACTCGTACGTCACAAGCCGCTTACGGCGAGCGGCCTGGACGACGATCTCGAGGTAGTTGGCGCTCGGGTAGTACGACGCGATGTCGAGAATGACGCGTTCGGGCCGCGTGACGGGAATGCCGTCGACGAGTTGTACGTCGCGAGCATCTAGGCGCCGGCTCTCGTGGACGACGAGCCCGGGTTGCACCGTCCGTTTCCAGTGGAGGCAGGTGAGCTCGACGAGCCCGGTTCGTCCGCCCGGAAGCTCGTAGAGCGCGGCGGCCGCGCGATGTGAGATTGCGGCGGCCGCTCCCGCGGCCAGAGTCGCGGCGTAGAGGTTGCCACGCCAGGTCATCGGCGCTCCCGCGGCCCGATAGACACCATCGTGCATCTGGATCCAACCATCGGCGGCCCGACGCTTGATCTGGTCGGCGCGAAGGCCCGCCGTCCGCGCGTCGACAATGCCGAAGACCCCGTGTTGCCTCGCGGCGATGTCGGAAAGGGTGATGTCCGGATGTGAAGGCATTCGCCATCGTCGCCGTCGGGTGAGACAGTGCCGGCCAATTCCCCGAACCACCCCTCGAACTGGCGTGAGTTAGGTGCGATATACGCACCTAACTCACGCCAGTTCGGTTCTTAGGTTGCGTTTTAGGATTTTGCCGGAGGGGTTTCTTGGGAGGGCGTCGATGAAGACGACGGCTTTGGGGACCTTGAACTTGGCGAGTTGGGTGCGGCAGTGCTCGATGAGCTCTTCCGGTGTGGGCGTTGCGGCTTCGCGCAAGACGACGTAGGCGACGGGAACTTCGCCCCAACGTTCGTCGGGGCGGCCGACGACCGCGACTTCGACGACCGCCTCGTGTTCGTACAGCACGCGCTCGATCTCCGAGCTCGCGATGTTCTCGCCGCCGGACACGATCATGTCCTTGAGCCGGTCGACGATGTAGAGGTAACCGTCGGCGTCGCGCACGCCGATGTCGCCGGTGTGGAACCAGCCGCCCGCGAACGCGGTGTTCGTCGCCTCGGGGTCGCGCCAGTAGCCCTTGAACACTTTCGGGCCCCGCAACACCACTTCGCCGCGCTCGTCCGCGCCAACCGAAGCGCCGTGCTCGTCCCAGATGTCGAGCTCGAGGTATTGGCACGGCCGGCCCACGCTGCCGAGCTTCGCCACCGTGCACGCGCGGTCGAGGAACGTGTCGCCCGACACGGTTTCGGTGAGCCCGTACGCGTCGGCGAACCACGCCGACGGGAAGGTTCGCCGGAGGCGCTCGATATACGGGATCGGCATCTTCTCGCCGCCCGCGATGATCAGCCGGACCGACGAGAGATCGCGCTGCTCGACGGCCGGCACGTCGAGGATCGCGCGGACCATGGCCGGCGCGGTCCACACGCACGTGACGCGCGACGCTTCGATCTCGTCGACGACGCGCGCCGCGTCGAACGCGCGGTGAATGATCGTGGTTGCGCCGACAGCGATCATCGTGGTCGTGATGAGATCGAGCGCGCCGACGTGATACAGCGGCCCGCACGCCAGCCCGATGTCGGCCGCGGTGAACCCGAACTCGGTGATGTGCGCGTAGTTCTTCCACGCCAGGTTGGCGTGCGTGAGCATGACGCCCTTCGGCCGCCCGGTCGTCCCCGACGTGTACATCAGCCGGTGGATGTCGTCGGCCGCGACGCGCACCCGGGGTGGGGGAGTGATCCCCGCGCCCAGATCGGCGAACCGATCCCACTCCGGCAGGTTGTCGGTCGAAATACACATCCGAACGAGTTCGCGGCCGCCGTTCAGTCCGTCGATCGCTTCGTTGGCGAGGGCGACGAGTTCCTCATCGCACACGAGCACGCGCGCTTCGGAATGTTCGAGGATGAATCGAAGTTCGGGCGCCGCCAGCCGCCAGTTGATCGGCATCGCGATCGCACCGAGATAGTTCGCGGCGAAGATCGTCGCGAGGAACTCGGTGTTGTTGTACGACAACAGCCCGACGACGTCGCCCGCGCCGACTCCGCGCGCCTGCAGTCCACCGGCCAGCGCGGCCGACCAGTCGAGCATCTGCTGATAGCTGACCGACCGGTCGCGGTAGACCGCCATCGCTTTGTCGGGCGTGTTTGCGGCGTGGTGCTCGAGGACTCCGAGCCAGTTCACGTCGGGCTGCATCATCGCCAAATCTCCTACGGCTCCAACTTCTATGGGGCCGAGTAGCCGCCGTCGACCACGATCGCGGCGCCGGTCGTCCAACGCGCCGCGTCGCTCGCGAGGTAGGTGTACGCGCCGACGAGGTCGGCGGCCGATCCCAACCCGAGCGGATGCTTGGCCGCGATCGTGTCGATGGCCTCGGTGGGGAGATCAGCGTGGATCCCCGACAGGAACGTGCCTGGGCAGACACAGTTCACGCGGATTCCGTCGCGCGCGTACTCGACCGCGGCGACCTTCGCGAGTTGGATCACGGCCGCCTTCGTCGCGCAGTACGGCGCCGCGTGCGACCACGCGGTGAGTCCCGAGACGGAAGCAGTAAGCACGATCGATCCCGATTGCTGCGGTCGCATGACGCGCACCGCGGCGCGGATGCCGTTGACCGCGCCGAGAACGTTGATGCGAAACGCGCGTTCCCAGTCTTCGGTTGCGAGGTTGTGAATGCGACCGTTCGGCGAGAGCACGCCCGCGTTGCTGATCAGTACGTCGAGCCGTCCGAAGCGTTCGACCGCGAGGTCGACGACCGCGTCGACCTCGGAGATCTCACTCACGTCGGCGAGGCGCGCGGCGATCGGTCCACGCGGCTCGGGGATGGCCGCAACGGTGGCCTCGAGCGACGCTTCACTCACGTCGCTCAACACGACGTCGGTATCTGCTTGCGCCGCGAACTCGCGCGACAGCGCCGCGCCCAACGTTCCCCCCGCACCCGTGATCGCCACGACCCGACGTACAGACGAGGTAGTCATACGAGGAGATACCCGCCGTCGACGTTAATGACGGTTCCAGTGACGAACGCCGAAGCGTCGGACGCGAGGAACTGGTACGCACCGGCCAGGTCGTTCGCCGCGCCCCAACGTCGTTGTGCGGTGTGATCGAGCACGCCCGCGCCGAGCTCCGCGTTGTTCTTCCAGCGTTCGGCCAACGGCGAGTCGAACCAACCGGGCGCAACTACGTTGACCGTGATGCCGCACGGCGCGAGATCGAGCGCAAGACCCTTCGCCATGCCGACGAGGCCGGCCTTCGACGCGCTGTACGCAGTGAGCCCGGCACGCGGTCGTTCGCCGAGCACCGAACCGGTGAAGATGAGTCGCCCGCCGGCGTGCATGACCCGCGGCCGCGGCGCGCGCCCCAGGAACGCGCCCGTGAGGTTCACTTCGAAGATCTCCCGCCACACCGCGGGATCGGTCTTGAGCGGCCCGGCGAGAATGGGCGAGATCCCGGCGTTGCAGATCCAGACGTCGACGCCACCCCACTCCGCGACGGTCGCGTCGGCGACGGCCTCGTTGAAGTCCGCGTCGGTGACATCGCCGCCGATCACGAGCGCCGGTCCGGGCAGCTCCGCGGCGACCGCCTTCAGGTCGGTCTCGGTGCGCGCCACCAGCGCCAATCGCGCCCCGGCCTGCGAGAACGCGTGGGCGAGCAACCGCCCGAGCCCACGGCTCGCGCCCGTGATCACGACCCGCTTCCCCGCCACGTCGGCGGCACCGGCAAAGGACCCGGGGATGTCGATCTGATCGGGCATCGTCCGCTCCCCGTTGCGCCCCGGCCGGGCCCGCACCACTCTTTGTACCGTTCAGTACAATACATGGCTCATGTTCGCCGACGCCGAAATCCTCGAGATGCATCGGCGGATGCTCGTGATCCGCGGGTTCGAGGAGCGGGTAGCGGCGCTGTACCGCGACGGCGAGGTGCCGGGCTTCGTGCACCTGTCGATCGGGCAGGAGGCCGCCGCGGTCGGTGCGTGCTGGGCCCTCGGCGCCGCCGACGTCATCACGTCGACGCATCGCGGCCACGGCCACTGCCTGGCCAAGGGTCTCGACCCGCTCGGGATGTTCGCTGAGCTGATGGGCAAGGACGAGGGCACGAACCGGGGTCGGGGCGGCTCGATGCACATCGCCGATCCCAACCTCGGGATCTTCGGCGCCAACGGGATCGTCGCGGCCGGCCTCCCGATAGCGGTGGGCGCGGCCACGGCCGCGCAGCTCCGCGCCGACGGCAGTGTCGCGGTCGCGTTCTTCGGCGACGGTGCGGTTGCGCACGGCACCTTCCACGAGGCGATCAATCTCGCCGCGGTCTGGCAACTGCCGGTGATCTTCTTCTGCGAGAACAACGGATACGCGGAGTTCTCGCCCGCGTCGGCGCAGCACGCGGCGACACTCGAACAACGGGCCGCGGGGTACGGCGTCGACTACGTCGCGGTCGACGGCAACGATGTCGTGGCCACTGCGACCGCGATGAACGCAGTGGTCGACGCGTGCGCGCGAACACGCAAAGGCCCGGCGATTGTCGAGGCCACGACCTACCGCTGGCACGGTCACTACGAAGGCGACCCGCAGCGCTACCGATCGCCCGAAGAGCTGCGCGAGTGGGAGTCACGCGATCCGCTGCTCGTGAACGCGCGTCGGCTCAAGTCGACGGGTATCACCGACGACGCGCTCGCGACGATGCGATCAACAGTCGCGCACGAGCTCGACGGCGCCATCGACGCGGCGCGCGACATGACGGCGCCGCGCGCCGACACGTTGACGAACTTCGTCGTGCGCGCCCGCCCCGAACACCCTGAACCACAAGCGCTCGCGACCGACGCCCCGACGTTCCGCACCATGGATGCGATCCGCACCGCGCTCGAGGCCGAGCTCGACGACCGACAACCGCGTGTTCATTGCCGGCATCGACGTGGCCGCCGGGGGCAACGTATTCGGGCTGACGCGCGGGCTGCACGAGCAGTTCGGCGATCGGGTGCGCGACACGCCGATCTCGGAGAGCGCGATCGTCGGCCTTGGTGTCGGCGCAGCGATGGCCGGCATGCGCCCCGTCGTCGAATTGATGTATCTCGACTTCCTTGGGGTGTGTCTCGATCAGCTGCTCAACCAGGCCGCCAAGCTCCCGTTCATGACCGGCGGCGCCGCGCAGATGGCGTTGACCGTGCGCACCCAGTTCGGCGCGGGCCGATCGTCGGGAAGTCAGCACTCGCAGAGCCTCGAAGCATTGCTTGCGCACATCCCCGGACTGACCGTGGTGATGCCGTCGACGCCGGCCGACACCTACGGACTGTTGCGCGCCGCGATCCAGGATCCGAACCCCGTCGTGTTCATCGAGAACCGTTTGCTCTACGGGATGAAGGGTCCGCAGCCGCCCGTCGACCACATCGTCCCGATCGGCAAGTCGGCGGTCGTGCGCGGCGGAACCGACATCACTGTCGTGTCGGTGTCGCGGATGGTGCACGAAGCCGTCGCCGCTGCAGACGCGCTCGCCGACGACGGCATCTCCGTCGAGGTGATCGATCTGCGCACGGTCGCGCCGCTCGACATGGCGCCGATCCTCGAATCGGTGCACAAGACGAGCCGACTCCTGATCGCGCACGAGGCGGTGGTGCCGTTCGGCATCGGCGCGGAGATCGCGGCGACGGTTGCGCGCGAAGGCTTCTGGGATCTCGACGCGCCCATCGAACGCATCGGCGCGGCATCGACCCCGCCGCCCTACGCGCCCGACCTCGAACGCGCCTGGCTTCCGGACCGCGCCGACATCGCCGAAGCCCTCCGCCGCCTCGCCAAGAAGGTTCGAGGGGTCGGCGCTTAGCAGCCGAGTTCGCGGGCGATGACTATGTGCTGGATCTCGTTGGTGCCTTCACCGATCTCGAGCACTTTGGCGTCGCAGTAGAAGCGGGCGACGGGGGTCTCGAGCATGTAGCCGATGCCACCGTGGATCTGCACCGCCTCCGAGGCCGCCGCGACCGCGAGACGACTCGCCTTCAACTTCGCCATCGACGCTTCCTTGAGAAAGGGTTGTCCGGTGTCGCGTAGGTACGCGGCGCGATAGGTGAGCCAACGCGCCGCTTCGAGCTCGGTCGCGATGTCGGCGAGCTTGAACTGGATGGCCTGGAATTTGGCGATGGGTTTGCCGAACTGCACGCGCTCGCGGGCGTAGTCGAGGGCGAGGTCGAGCACGGCCTGCGCGAGGCTCAACGACAACGCCGCGATCGAGATGCGCCCGACTTCGAGCGTGCTCAAGAACTGGTTGATGCCCAGCCCGGGGTCGCCGACGAGGTGCTCGTCGCTCACCCATACGTCGTCGAAGGACAATTCGCGCGTGTCGAGGCCGCGCCACCCGATGCCGCGCAGCTTCGGACCCATCGTGAATCCGGGCGTGTCCTTCTCGACGACGAAACTCGCGAACGAGTCGCCTTCGGTACGGGCCAGCAGCGTCACGCCGAACGACATGTCGGTGCCCGCGTTGGAGATGAACGCCTTGCGCCCGTTGATGAGCCAGCCACCGTCGCGCCGTACCGCGCGCGTCGAGATGCCGCGCGCGTCGGAACCGGCGTCGGGTTCGGTGAGACCGAACGCGCCGAGCGCGTGTCCTTCGGCCAGCGGTCGTAGCCAACGTTCGCGTTGCGTGTCGTTGCCGAAGAGGTAGAGCGGCAGCGAACCGATCGTCACGTGCGCCTGCCACGCCGCGGCCACGGATTGGTCGGCGAGCCCGATCTGTTCCATCGCCGCGACGAAACCGACCGTCGACATGCCGATGCCGCCCCACTGCTCGGGGATCAACATGCCGAGCAGGCCCAGCGCGCCCATCTCGCGCAGCAGATCGGTAGGGCAGCGCGCCTCTTCCCACGCGAGCGGTGCGCGCGGCGCGATCTCCCGTTGCGCGAAATCGCGGCACAGCCCCACGAGGTCGCGTTCGGCTTCGGTGAGCGAGAAGTCCACGGCCGGATCTTATTGGACCGACCGGTACAAGCTGCCAAAAGCCGGCCGCGTATGCTCGCCCGCATGTCGGATTACGAAACCATTCTGGTCACCAAAGACGACGGCATCGCGTGGGTGTCGCTCAACCGCCCGGCCGTGCGCAACGCCATCAATCAGAAGATGCAGGACGAGATCCACTCGGTCTGGCACGACTTCCGTTACGACGACGACGTTCGTTGCATCGTCCTGACGGCCGAAGGCGAAGCGTTCTGCACGGGCATCGACCGGGGCGAGGCGATTTCCGACGACAACAACGCGGCGATGGCGGCCGGCAACTACCCGGGCTACCCGACGCCGTGGATGTACGACGATCCGGGCCGCGACCTCGGCCCGAAAACATGTGATCTCTGGAAGCCGGTGATCGCGGCGGTGCACGGCATGGCGTGCGGCGGCGCGTTCTACATGCTCGGCGAGACGGAGTTCATCATTGCGTCCGACGACGCGACCTTCTTCGATCCGCACGTGACGTACGGCATGACGGCCGCGTTCGAGCCCATCGAGATGCTCAACAAGATGCCGTTCCCCGAAGTCATGCGCATGTCGCTGCTCGGTGTGCACGAGCGCATGACGGCCGAGCGGGCCCGCGAGATCGGGCTCGTCACCGAAGTGGTGCCGCGCGACGAGCTGCGCGAACGCGCGGGCTGGGCGGCACGCGTCATCGCCGATTCGCCGCCGCTGGCGATCCAGGGAACGATGCGTGCGCTCTGGACGGCGCTCGAGGTTCCGCGGACCCAGGCCATTGGCCTCGCCAACCTCTTCACGCGCATCGGTTCCGACGCGGCCGCGTTCAAGGCGGGTCAGGATCGCTTTGCCTCCGGTCAGCGCCCGGAGTGGCGCAAGCGCTGACCGCTAGTACCCCGTGAAGTTCGGGGTCTCCCGTTTCAGGTAGGCGACGAATGCCTCTCGCATGTCGTCGGTGTGCACGTTCACGCCCTGCGCAAGTGCCTCGACTTCGAGCGCCTGGGCGAGCGACGACGACGATGCGTTGTCGAGCTCTCGCTTCGACATCGACAGTGCGATCGGCGGACCCGCGGCGATCGCGTCGACGATCTCGCGCGTTGCCGCGTCGAGCTCGGCCGCGGGCACGGCTGCGTTGACGAGTCCGAGCGCGAACGCCTCGGCGCCGCTGATGATCTTCCCGGTGAACGTCAGCTCCTTCGCCCGGTGGAGGCCGATGCGCTGGCGCAACAACCACGACGTCCCGAAGTCGAGGCTGAGACCGCGCTTGGCGAAGATGGCCGAGAACCGCGCGTCGTCGGCGCACCAGAGCATGTCGGCCGCCAGGGCGAGTCCGAGACCGGCGCCGACACATATCCCTTCGACTTTGGCCACGACCGGTATCGGGCAGTCGTGCACGGCCAGCACGACGTCGCCGAGCACGCGCATCGCGTAGACGTTGTTCACCGGTTGCGCGGGCGCGCCATCGGCGTTCGTTCGGGGTTCGCTCGTGCTGGCGAGATCGGCGCCCGCGCAGAAGTGACCGCCCGCGCCCGTGAGGATGACGACGCGCGCGCCGGAGTACGCGAGTTCGCGGAACGTGGCACCGAGCGCGACCCACATGTCGCCGGTGCACGCGTTCCTCGACTCAGGTCGGTCGAGGGTGACGGTCGCAACGTGTCCGTCGCGCTCGACACGGATGTTCGGGTGGTGCGACGTCGGCAAAATATGTCCATATCTTCGGGTGATCGGCCACGATAATAGGGTTCTCGTAATTCGAGAACCTCAGTAGTAGGAGTTCCGCATGCCCCGCCCGCGAATCCCGCAGCCGCCGGTCCACCTGCGCAGCGCGCGCATGCTCGATGTCGACTCGGGCCGGATCATCGAGCCCGGCAACCTTCTCGTCGAGGGCGAGCGCATCACGGCGGTGGCGCCGGCCTCGGTCCCCGACGACGCGGTCGTCATGGATCTCGGCGACATCACTTTGCTGCCGGGACTCATGGACATGGAGGTCAACCTCCTCCTCGGCGGCCCGAATCACGACAGTCCGCTCAACGCGGTGCAGGACGATCCCGCGCTGCGCACGTTGCGGGCCGTCGCGAACGCGCGCCGCACGCTGCGCGCCGGATTCACGACCGTGCGCAACCTCGGCCTGTTCATCCAGACCGGCGGCCTACTGCTCGACGTGGCGCTGATGAAGGCGATCGACTTCGGGTGGATCGACGGCCCGCGCGTGGTTCCCGCGGGCCACGCGATCTGTCCGACCGGCGGCCACCTCGACCCCACGATGTTCCAAGCGTTGGCGCCGCACATCATGCCGCTGACCGTCGAAGAGGGCATCGCCAACGGCCCGAGCGAGGTCCGAAAAGCGGTGCGCTATCAGATCAAGTACGGCGCGCAACTGATCAAGGTGTGTGCGTCGGGCGGCGTGATGTCGCACACCGGGCCCGCGGGCGCGCAGCAGTACTCCGACGAGGAACTGCGCGTCGTCGTCGACGAAGCACATCGCGCCGGGTTGCGAGTCGCCGCGCACGCGCACGGCGACGCGGGAATTCGCGCCGCGGTCGAGGCGGGCATCGACTGCATCGAGCACGGCTCGCTGATGACCGACGAGACCATCGCGCTGCTCGTCGACCGGGGGACGTTCCTCGTGGCGACGACATACCTCGCCGACGGACTGGATGTTTCGCACGCCCCGCCCGACCTACAGGCCAAGGCGGCCGAGGTCTTCCCGCAGGCGAAGCGGACGATCAGCAAGGCGATCGCGGCCGGCATGAAGATCGCGTGCGGAACCGACGCGCCCGCGATCCCGCACGGCCGCAACGCCAAGGAGCTTGTTGCGTTGGTCGAGCGGGGCATGACTCCCGCGCAGGCGATCCGCGCCGCCACCACCGTTGCCGCGGAGCTGATCGACGTCGACGACCGCGGGCGCCTACAGGCGGGTCTGTACGCCGATGTGATCGGTGTACCCGGCGATCCGACGGCCGACATCAGCGTGACCGAGCGCGTGTGCTTCGTGATGAAGGGCGGTCAGGTCTACCGCGACGACACGACGGCGTAAGCGTCGTAGGCGCGTCGGTGTGAGTCGCGTCAGTGCGAGCTGATGCCGACGAGCAGGAGCTGCCAGAGGTTCTCCGCGTCGTGCGTGTCGGCCCGGGCCGACGCACCGCTGATGATCGCCGCGAACACGTTGAACATGATCGCCTGCAGGAGAACGCCGGCGAGCCGCGCGTGCGGGAGATCGGACCGGATCTCGTCGGCGGCCGCGGCCTCGTCGAGTAGCTGCTCGAACAGTGACACGAGCGGAACGAACGCACGCGCCGCTTCCTTGGGGTGCGATGTGAGCAGCTGCTGCGCGAACTCGGCGATGGCCGGCGTGGCGCGCTTCTTCGTGGCCTTGTTCGCTTTGGCGGCCTTCGCTTTCGGCACCGGCCGACACAGGTCGTAGTACTCGACCGCGAAGCGGTGCAGCCGCTCGAGCGGATCCTTCTCTTCGGCGACCGCGTCGCGCAGGTGTTCGGCCGTTGCCCCGATGGATTCCTCGAACACCGCGAGCAGTAGCTCGTGCTTGCCCGCGAAGTATTGGTAGAAGCCGCGCAGCGACTGTCCGGAACGCTCGACGACCTCTTGCACGGTGAAATCGCTACCGGAGTCGCTGTTCATCAACTCGAACGCGGCATCGATGTAGCGCTGCACGCGGTTCTCGGCGCGCGCCCGGGCCGGGTCGAGTGACCGGGCCACGGCGAGCTCCCGCCAGGTCGGCTTGGCGCGGTCGGCCCCCGACGCAGCGGTCGGAGACGTTGCGGTGGCTTCGTCGCGGCTCATGGTGGGCCGATTCTACCGGGCTACCGGGAGCCGGCTTGCGCCAACTCGGCCACGAGCGCCCGGGTCCGCTGCGACGACGCGATGAGCTCGTCGCGCCCTTCGCCGATCGGAACGACGCGAAATGACACGTCGGTGACGCCCGCGTCGGCGAACGCGCGGAGCCGCTTCTCGATCGTGGATTCCGTGCCCGCGACGAGGATGTCGCCGACGCTCCGCGCGTCGCCTTGATCGAGCAGACGCTGATAGTTCGGCGACACCTCGGCTTCGGAGAGGATGCGGTTGGTGCGCGCGACGGCAACGTCGATCTCGTCGTCGCCGCACAAGCAGATCGGGATGCCGGCGACGATGCGCGGCGCGGCTCTTCCCGCTGCGGTCGCGGCCTGCGTGATGGTCGGTGCGATGTGCGCGCCGATCGCGCGTTCGTCGGCCATCCAGAGGATCGTGCCGTCGGTTCGTTCGCCCGCGAGCTGCAACATGCGCGGACCGAGTGCGGCGAGCAATACCGGCGTCGGCGCGATGTCGGTGACGGCGAGCGGATTGTGAATGCGGAAGAACTCGTTCTCGACGTCGACCGGACCGGGACCGCGCAACGCTTGATCGAGCACGTCGAGGTGCGCGCGCATGGTCGGAACCGGGCGCTCGTAGGGCAGCCCGAGCATCTCGTCGATGATCCAGTGATGCGACACGCCGAGCCCGAGCGTGAGCCGGCCCGCGCACACCGCTTGTACTGACAGGGCCTGGTGGGCGAGCGCGATCGGGTGCCGTGTTTGCACCGGCACTACGGCGGTGCCGATCTCGATGCGACTGGTGTCGAGACCGACGACCGCGGCCGCGGTCAGGGCGTCGAAGTCGTCGGGGATCTGCGGGATCCAGACCGTGGCCAGGCCGGTCTCTTCCGCCCACCGCACGTCGGCGCGGAGGCGCTCGACCTTGGTCGCGTACCGGCCCCGCTCCGGACCGACCATCATGCCGATGCGCACCTGGCGACCTCCGTCCTCGGGCAGCGCTGCCGTTCGCACGCCATGATAATGCCCTTTCCGTTTCGTGGAAAGTAGGTTATCTTTTGTCGCGAGCATCTCCGCGGCCGACACCGGTTTCGCCGGGTCCGGCCGCCGCGAAAGGAACCGCAGTGCCTCACTTCGAAAAGCCGAGCCCGGGTACGTGGACCGAGAGCTACCCCCAGCTGGGTACCGGGCCGGTCTCGTACGAGGATTCGATCTCGCCCGAGCACTACGAGCGCGAGCGCGACGCGATCTTCCGGCGCACGTGGCTGAACGTCGGCCGCATCGAGCAGCTCCCGAAGAAAGGGAGCTACTTCACCAAGGAGCTCGACGCGGCGCGCACCTCGGTGATCATCGTGCGGTCCGGCGACAACGACTACCGCGCGTTCCAGAACATCTGCCGGCACCGCGGCAACAAGCTCGTGTGGCAGGACTACCCGAAAGAGGAGACTGCGGGTACCTGCCGGCAGTTCACGTGCAAGTACCACGGCTGGCGCTACGGGCTCGAAGGTGACTTGAACTTCGTGCAACAGGAGAGCGAGTTCTTCGATCTCGACAAGGCCGACTACGGGCTCGTGCCCGTCGCGTGCGAGATCTGGGAAGGCTTCATCTGGATCAACCTCGACCCGCAGAACGCGGTCCCCGTGCGCGAGTACCTCGGTGAGCTCGGCGCCGGTCTCGAGGGTTACCCATTCGGCGAGATGACCCAGGTGCACAAGTACCGCGCCGAGATCGGCAGCAACTGGAAGCTGTTCATCGATGCATTTACCGAGTTCTACCACGCACCGGTTTTGCACCAACGCCAAGCGGTGAACGAGCAGGCGCAGAAACTCGCGGAGTTCGGTTTCGAGGCGCTCGCGTACAAGATCGACGGACCGCACGGCATGGTCTCGTCGTGGGGTGGCATGGCACCGCCCAAGGATCCGAACATGGTGAAGCCGATCGAAAGAGCCTTGCGCAGTGGGCTTTTCGGGCCGTGGGACCGCCCGATCGACATCGACCTGCCGCCCGCGGTCAACCCGTCGCGCAAGCCACAGTGGGGTATCGACTCGTTCCTGTTCTTCCCCAACTTCATGCTGCTCATCTGGGCGCCGAACTGGTACCTCACGTACCACTACTGGCCGACGAGCTACAACACGCACATCTTCGAAGGCACGTGTTATTTCGTGCCGCCCCGCACCGCGAAGGAACGCCTCGCGCAAGAGCTCGCGGTCGTCACGTTCAAGGAGTACAGCCTCCAGGACGGCAACACGTTGGAAGCCACCCAGGAGATGCTCGAGTCGCGCGCGGTGCAGGAGTTCCCGCTCAACGACCAGGAGATCCTCCTGCGCTTGTTGCACACCACGGCGCGCGGCTACGTCGACGACTACGAGAAGGTGAGTGCGCAATGAGCGACGTCACTCCGCAGTTGCCTGCCGAGTTCAGCGACCTGCAACCGTTCGCGGGGTGGGCGTTGGCCGGCGAGAAAGCGCGCTACCAACGGCGGCTCGCGTTGTCGATGGACGAGCTGCAGGCGTTCTACGACGCGGCGTCGGCGCGCCTCGACGCGGCCTGCGAATACATCGACCAGTTTCCGCTCGACGCCTTACCCGCCGACGCCAAGAACCTGCTCTGGCTGTACTGCGCGCTCGTGAACGTGTCGTTCCCGGTCGAGGTGTGGCGCCAGCAACGCGTCCCCGACAGCGGCGCCTCCGACTTCTACCCGGTGGTCGAACCCGCGGTGTAGTCCCGAGCCCGCGGGCCCGCCTCGCTCACGATTCGGGCGGCGGGAGCGGGGCGATGTCGCGCAGCTCGGGATCGAGCTCGAGGCCCACGCTGTTGAAGACCATGGCCAAGCACGTGTAGCTGCCGACGACGAAGAGCAGCTCGGTGAGCTGGCGTTCATCGAGGTGCTCGGCGAGCCGGGCCCAGGTGTCGTCGTCGACGCGGTAGTGATCGAGCAGCTCGTCGGTTGCGGCGAGGAGCGCCGACTCGAGTGGTGTCCACACCGCGGAGTCGGCCGTGAGCGAGATCGCCGCGACTTCCTCGGGCGTGATGGCGGAACGGGCGGCCATGCGCACGTGCTGCGCCCATTCGTACGGCGAACGCGCGCGCCAGGCGACGCGCAACACGATGAGCTCGCGGTGCCGCGCGTCGAGGGCGGGTGTGCGGAGCAGGACGTTGTTGTAGGCGAGCCACGGTGCCGCGAGTTGCGGATGGTGCATCAGCGCGCCGAGCACGCTCGGTATCGGCGGCGCGTCGGCGGCGGGGGAGAGGAAGCGCGCCGCGGCGTCGGCGCCGAAGCTCGCTTCCAGCGCGGCGCGGGCGTCGGCGTCCCAACGCTCCTTGGGGAGCGGCGGAAGCCGCGGGTCGCCGTTCGCGCCGGGCTCGGTCACAGGTACCAGCCGCCGTTCACGCCGATCAGCTGACCGGTGATGTAACCGGCCTCCTCCGAACAGAGGAAGCCGCAGGCGGCGGCGATGTCTTCGGGCGTGCCGGCCCGGCGCACGGGCGTGCGGGCTGCGACTGCATCGATGCTCGGCAGATCGCCCCGCGCCTCGGCGCGCTGCGCCATCTCGGTGTTGATGAAGCCGGGCGGAATCGAGTTCACCGTGATGCCGTGCGGCGCGAGTTCGAGCGCGAGCGCCTTGGTGAGGCCGACGACGCCGCCCTTCGACGCCACGTAGTGCGCCATGCGCGATGCGCCCGACTGCGCGCTCGACGACGAGATCGTCACGATCCGTCCCCACTGCGCGGCGAGCATGTCGGGCACCGCGGCCTGCAGGCAATGGAACGTGCCCGTGAGGTTCACCGCGAGCATGCGGTCCCAGGCATCGATCGTGATCTCGGTGAACGGCTGGAACTCGTCGATGCCCGCGCTCGTGACGACGATCTCGATCGGTCCGAACTCGCCCCGCGCCGCGTCCCACGCGGCATCGATCGCGGCGCGGTCGGACACGTCGACCTGCAGTCCGACGGCCTGGCCGCCGTTCGCGCGGATCTCGGTGGCGAGCGCTTCGACCGCGGCGCCGTCGCGGTCGGTGACTGCGACCTGGTGGCCGCGCGCGGCGAGGTCTTTCCCGATGGCGAGGCCCATGCCCGAGCCTGCGCCGGTCACTACGGCGACCCGTCCCACAATGTCCTCCAGCCGATCGTCGTGAACCCGAAACGAGACCGCAACGTCGTTCTCGTTCGGCGAGAATAGCGTTGCCGCTGACGCGGGCGACGGGGGCCGCGCTTCGATGCCTGCGCTAGGCGTCGTAGTCGACGATCAACTCGCGACTCGTCGGGAGCGCCTGACACGTGAGGACCCAACCGGTGCTGACCTCGTCGGCGCTCAGCGCGTTGTTGTTGCGCATGGTGGCCGTGCCGGGGTCGAGGTGGGCCATACACGTGGCGCAGTTGCCCATCTCGCAGGAGAACGGCGGATTCAGTCCGCCGCGGCGCGCGGCCTCGAGGATCGTGTCGCCGGCTTGGTAGGCGAACGTGTGCGTCTGCTTCTCCAGCTTGATCGTCAACGATTCGGTCGGCGAAGCCGTGTCGACCGCAACGGAATCCGCCGCGGTGACGAACCGTTCGATGAACACGTTGTCGGCCGCCGCGCCGGCCCGCGTCAGGCCCTCTTCGACGATGTCCATGTACGGCGCCGGACCGCACACGTAGAAATCGGCGTGGGCGCGCTCGCCCACGAGTGCGGTGCACGCCGCCGCGTCGAGGAAGCCCCGTTCCGCGTCGTGGTGATGATGTACCGACAGCCGGCCTCCCGATTCCCGCTCCAGCTGCGCGAGCACGTCGGCGAAGATGACCGCGTCGGCGTCGCGGTTGGCGTACACGAGCGTGATCTCGCGTGTTGTCGTGGCGAGGGCCGACTTGATGATCGAGATCACCGGGGTGATGCCGCTGCCGCCGGCGAACGCGATGATCGGCCGATCGGTATCGCGCAACACGAACAGGCCGGTGGGGCGCATCACGTCGAGCGGCGCGCCCGGCGCGACGTGATCGTTCATCCAGTTCGACATCCGGCCGCCGGGCACGCGCTTGGCGGTAACGGTGAGCGGTTCGCCGACGTCGGGCGAGCTCGACATCGAATACGAACGAACGACCGATTCGCCGTCGATGTCGGCCCGGAACGTGCAGAACTGTCCGGCGCGATAAACGAAGCCCTCGGCCAGGGCGGCGGGGACGGCGAGGACGAACGAACGCGTGTCGGCGGTCTCGTCGACGACATCGGTGACCATCAGCGAGTGGTATTCGTGCTCGTGGGGCATCGGTCTCGCGATGATAAGCCGCGACCGATAAGCACGTATCCGCTGGCTGCAAGCCGCCTCTCCGATCCTGGTAGCGTCATTTCCAAGCGAAGGGGGACACCGATGGCCGACCAACGGCGGCCCGTCCGGCGCGTGCCGGACGCGCTCCGAGCGCGCTATCTCGCCGAAGGCTGGTGGACCGACGAGACCCTCGGCGGGTTGGTCGATCGGTCGCTGCGCGCCGCGCCCGATGCCACGATCAACGTCTGGTCGGAGACGCGGCCGTGGCACGGCACGTACGCCGACGTCTACGCGGATGCGCGGCGGCTCGTGCGCGTGTTGAACGATGCCGGACTGCAACCGGGCGACGTCGTCGCCTTCCAACTCCCGAACTGGCGGGAAGCCGTTGTGGCGTTCTACGGCCTCGCGCTGGGCGGTTTCGTGCTCGCGCCGATCGTGCACATCTACGGTCACAAAGAGGTGCGCTTCATCCTCGGGCAGAGCGGCGCGCGCGCCTACATCTCGGCCGACCGGTTCGGGCACGTCGACTATCTCGACATCATCGACGGCGCCGCGCCCGACGAGCTCCCCGAGCTGGCGCTGCACGTCGTGCTCACAACCGCCGCCGAGACGGCCGTCGGTGTTGGCGCCGACCGCGGCAATGGTCGCGTGCGCCGTATCGGTTGGGATCGGGTCGACGCGGCCGCACCCGTCGACGCGCCGGTCGCGGGCGCGAGCGCGGCCGACCCGGACGATGTGTGCGTGCTCGCCTACACGTCGGGCACCACCAGCGATCCGAAGGGCGTGATGCACACGCACCGGACGTTGCTCGCCGAGCTGCTGCACATGCGCCCGTGGATGACCCCGGGCTCACCCAACCTGATGGGATCGCCGGTCACTCACGCGACCGGCATGCTCGGTGCGGTCTTGAGCCCGGTGCAGCTCGCGCAGAACATTCATCTGATCGACCGCTGGGATCCGGCGCGTGTGCTCGACGTGATGCTCGAAGCCGACATCGGCGCGGGAACGGGGGCGTCGGTGTTCCTCGCGAGCCTGCTCGAGCATCCCGACTTCACGCCCGAGCACGCCAAACGCATGCACCGCATCGGTCTCGGAGGCGCGCCCGTTCCCGTCGCGCTGGGGGAGCGCGCGGCCGGGCTCGGTATCGCCATCGTGAGGGCGTACGGATCGACGGAGCACCCGTCGGTGAGCGGCTCTTTGTTCGACGATCCCGCGGCGAAACGTCACGGCACCGACGGCCGGCCGTTGCTCGGCGTGGAGATCCGCCTCGTCGATGCCGACGGTGTGGATGTCGAGCGGGGCGAGGCGGGCGAGATCTGGTCGCGGGGTCCCGATCTCTGCGTCGGTTACACCGATGCCGCGCTGACCGCCGACGCGTTCGACAGTGACGACGGTTGGTACCGCAGCGGCGACATGGGGGTCGTCGACGCCGACGGATTCCTCACGATCACCGATCGGCTCAAGGATGTGATCATCCGTGGTGGTGAGAACCTCTCCGCGGCCGAGATCGAAGACGCGATCGGCGCGCTCCCCCAGGTTCTCGAGGTCGCGGTGGTCGCCGCGCCCGACGCGCGCCTCGGTGAGCACGCGTGCGCGTTCGTGCGCTTGGCGCCCGACGCGCCCGACGTGGACACGATCGACCTCGACGTCATCAAAGCGCACCTCGCGCAGACGGGGCTGGCCCGGCAGAAGTGGCCCGAAGAGCTCCGCGTCGTTTCCGATCTGCCGCGCACGGCGTCGGGGAAGGTCCGCAAGGTGGATCTCCGGCGTGAGTTGCGCGCCGAAACCCCATGACGAAAGGCTCGACGTGGTGAAGATGAAGGTCGAACCGCTCGCCGGCGCGTTGGGCGCGGAGATCAGCGGCGTCGATCTCGCCGATCTCACCGACGACACCGTGCGCGAGATCCGCCAGGCGTGGCTCGAACACCTCGTGGTGTTCTTCCGTGACCAGCCGCTCGCACCCGATGCCTTCCTCGCGTTCGCCGCGCCGCCTGGGCGAACCGGTCGAGTACCCGTTCGTGAACGGCATCGAGGGCTATCCCGAGATCATCGCGGTGGCCAAGCTGCCGCACGAGACGGTGAACTTCGGCGGCATCTGGCACAGCGACACCGTGTATCTCGAACGCCCGCCGATGGCGACCCTGCTCGTCGCCCGAGAAGTTCCCCCGGTCGGCGGCGACACGTTGTTCGCGAACATGTACGCGGCGTACGAAGCGTGCTCGCCCGCGCTGCAGCACGTGCTCGCCGGGCTCCGGGCCGTCAACAGCTCCACGCTCGCCGACGTGTCGAAGACGCGCGAAGACCGGATCCGCGACGACGGCCACGACGACGCCGCGACCGAATACGTCTCCGAACATCCGGTGGTGCGCACGCATCCCGAGACCGGTCGGAAGGCGCTGTACGTGAATGTCGCGCACACCGCCCGGTTCGCGGGCATGACCGACGACGAGAGCCGACCGCTGTTGCAGTACCTGTTCGAGCACTCGGTCCGGCCCGAGTTCACGTGCCGCTTCCGCTGGCAGCCCGGCTCGCTCGCGCTCTGGGACAACCGGTGCGCGATGCACAACCCCGTGAACGACTACCACGGCCACACCCGCCGGATGCACCGCATCAGCCTCGCCGGCGACGTGCCCGTCTAAAACCTCGAACCGTCGTGAGTTAGGTGCGTATATGGCACCCAACTCACGACAGTTCGTTCTGGGGTGGGGTGGGTGGGGTGGAAATGGCGTTTCCGGTTGTCGCAACCGGGCTATTCGTCGTAGGCTAGTGACGTTCTCGTTCGAGGCGCGGGGGATCACCACGGGGGCTCACGGGGTGCGCAGCGAGGTGCTTTGGCCGACGATCCCGACGATGGTCCGCGACGGCGCGCGCCGCTATGCGGGCACCGACGCGGTCGTCGACGGCAGCCGGCGGGTCTCGTTCGACGAGCTCGCGGCGTTGGTCACCGACGCGGCGCGAGCGCTCGTGGCATCCGGCATCCAAACCGGCGACCGGGTTGCGGTCTGGGCGCCGAATTCGCTCGAGTGGATCGTGGCCGCGCTCGGCGTGACGACGGCCGGCGCGGTGCTCGTCCCGGTGAACACGCGGTTCCGGGGCGCGGAGGCCGGATACATCCTGGCGCGCAGCCGGGCGCGGGCGTTGTTCACCGTGCGGGGATTCCTTGACACCGACTATCCCGCGCTGCTGGCCGACGCGGGCACGCCGTTGCCCGCGCTCGAGCACATCGTGTTGTTGCAGGGACACGTGCGGCCCGACGACGCGGAGCGCGCCATCGTCTCGTGGGACACGTTCGTCGCGCGCGCCGCCGCCGTACCGACGGCCGAGATCGACGCCCGGCTCGCGGCGCTCGGCGCCGACGACCCGAGCGACGTCGTGTTCACGTCGGGCACGACCGGTAACCCGAAGGGCGTCGTGATGACGCACGGCCAGACCCTTCGGGCGTACCTCGACTGGTGCGACTGGGCCGACTTGCGCACCGGCGACCGCTACCTGATCGTCAACCCCTTCTTCCACATCTTCGGCTACAAGGCCGGTTGCCTCGCCGCGCTCATGCGCGGCGCGACCATCTTCCCGCTCGCGGTCTTCGACACGGGGGTGGTGCTCGACATCGTCGAGCGCGAACGGATCACGGTGCTCCCCGGCGCGCCCACGATCTACCAGTCGCTGCTCGACGATCCCACCCACACGCAGCGCGACCTCGGGAGCCTGAGGCTCGCGGTCACGGGTGCGGCTGACATCCCCGTCGACCTCATTCGGCGCGTGCGCGAGGAGTTGCCGTTCGAGCGCATCCTCACGGGTTACGGCCTCACCGAAGCCGGCACTGTCACCGGCAGCAAGCCCGACGACGACTTCGAGCACATAGCCACCACGGTGGGAGTCGCGTGGCGCGGCTTCGAGGTCCGCACCGTGGATACCGCGACGGGGGATGACACCACGCCCGGCGAGCCCGGCGAAGTGATCGTGCGCGGCGAAACGGTGATGCGCAGCTATCTCGACGACGCCGACGCGACCGCGGCCGCCATCGACGCCGACGGTTGGTTGCACACCGGCGATCTCGGCACGATCGACGCCGACGGGTATCTGCGCATCGTCGGCCGCATCAAGGACATGTTCATCGTCGGTGGCTTCAACGCGTACCCAGCCGAGATCGAGAACCTGCTGTTGCGCCACCCGCGTATCGCGCAGGCGGCGGTGATCGGCGTGCCCGACGCGCGCCTCGGTGAGGTGGGTATGGCGTTCGTGGTGCTCGAACCGGGCCCCGACCTTGCGGCCGCGGAGATCATCGAGTGGTCGCGCGTGCAGATGGCGAACTTCAAGGCGCCGCGCTTCGTCGAGTTCGTCGATGCGTTGCCGGTGAATGCCACGGGCAAGGTCGTGAAGGACGAGCTCCGGGCGCGGGTGTCGTCGTGACACGGCGTTTTGGTGACGAAGTCGAGTGGAGGAATTGATGACGAGCGTTCCGGTGGCCGAAGGCGTGTTCACGTGGCCGAGCGCCGAACCGCAACTGATCGGAAGCCGGTGCACGGAGTGCGGGATCGTGACCTTTCCCGCGCAAGACTCGTGCCCGCGCTGCGCGTCGACCGCGATGGAGGAGCAACTCCTCGCCCGGCGCGGACGCCTGTGGGCCTGGACGACGCAGGGCTTTCCGCCTCCGTCGCCGCCCTATTCGGGACCAAGAGGGAAGGACTTCGTTCCCTTCGGTGTCGGTTACATCGAGCTGCCGGGCGAGGTGAAGGTCGAGGCGCGCCTCACCGAATCCGATCCCGAGGTTCTGCAACACGGAATGGAGATGGAGTTGGTCGTGGTGCCGTTCCGCACCGACGACGACGGCAATGAAGTCGTGACGTTCGCGTTCCGGCCGGTTGGAAGCACAGAGGGGGCCGCGTGACAGACGTCGCGATCATCGGTGTAGGTCTGCATCCGTTCGGTCGCTTCGGCGACGTGACCGCAATCGAGATGGGCGCCATCGCGATTCGTCGCGCGCTGGCCGACGCGCGGGTCGAGTGGCGCGACATCGGCTTCGCGTTCGCGGGGAGCTACGAAGTCGACAACCCTGATGCGGTGGTGGCGCTCATGGGCCTCACCGGCATCCCGTTCACCGACGTGTACAACGGCTGCGCGACTGCTGCCAGCGCGCTCACCTTGGCTGCCAACACGATCCGGCTCGGGGAGCACGGGCTCGGTATCGCGATCGGGATGGACAAGCACCTGCCCGGCGCGTTCAGCGCCGACCCGCGGCTCTACGCGTGCCCGTCGTGGTACGGCGAGCTCGGACAATTCATGACGACGAAGTTCTTCGGCATGAAGATCAACAAGTACATGAACGACTACGGGATCTCGCAGCGGACGTTGGCGCGCGTCGCGGCGAAGAACTACCGCAACGGCGTGTTGAATCCCAACGCGTTCCGGCGCAAGGCGCTGTCGGAGGAGGAGATCCTCGCGTCGCCTTACCTCAACTATCCGCTCACGCAGTACATGTTCTGCAGCCCCGACGAAGGGGCGGCCGCCGTGGTGTTGTGCGATGCCGAACACGCGCACCGCTACACCGACACGCCCATCTATCTGCGGGCCGCCACCGTGCGCACGCGGCGCCTGGGTGCGTTCGAGGTGCACAGCCCGTGGCTGCCGATCGAAGAGACCGTTGGTGCAACGGTCGACGCGTCGCGTATCGCCTACGAGATGGCCGGCATCGGTCCGGAAGACGTCGACGTCATCCAACTCCAGGACACCGACACGGGCGCGGAGATCATCCACCTCGCCGAGAACGGTTTCTGCGCCGACGGCGACCAGGAAGCGTTGGTCGCCGACGGCGCGTTGGAGATCGGTGGCGCGCTCCCGGTCAACACCGACGGCGGGCTCATCGCGAACGGCGAACCCATCGGCGCGTCGGGATTGCGCCAGGTGCACGAGATCGTGTTGCAGCTGCGCGGGCAGGCGGGCGACCGCCAAGTTCCCGGGAACCCGAAGGTCGGATACACGCAGCTCTACGGCGCACCCGGAACCGCCGGCGTTTCGATCCTTTCCGTCTGACGGCCCACGGGAGACGACTCATGACCAACCCGGACGGCGAGCAGTACATCCAGTTCGTGCGGCGCGAGTTGCCGTATTCCACCTTCGATGCCGACAACCATCTCTACGAGACCGCCGACGCGCTGACGAAGTTCCTTCCGCCCGAATACGAAGGGGTCGTGAAGTACGTCGAGGTCGGCGGCCGCACCAAGTTGGCGCTGCGCGACAAGATCACCGACTACATCCCCAACCCGACGTTCTCGAAGGTCGCCGTTCCCGGTGGTGCGGGCTTCGACGTGACGCAGGGCGGCGCGGGTCTTCCGAGTGTCGCCGCCGGTGGCTTCACCAAGAAGATGCTCGCCATGCCGAGCATCGACGCGTTCTTCGATCCCGCGCCCCGGCTCGAATTGATGCGGGAGATGGGTATCGACCGCACGCTCCTGTGGCCCACACTCGCGAGCGCGCTCGAAGAACGCATGGCCGACGATCCCGATGCGGTGTGCGCGGTGATCCATGCGTTGAACCAGTGGATGCACGAGCACTGGTCGTTCGTGTATGACGACGCGATCTACGCGTCGCCGATCATCTCCCTTGCCGTGTTGGAGCGCGCCATGGAGGAGCTCGAGTACATCGCGGAACGCGGCGCCAAGCTGTTCCTGATCCGCGTCGCGCCCGTCCCGACCTGGAAGGGCCGCAAGTCGTTCGCGCTGGCGGAGTTCGATCCGTTCTGGACGCGAGTCCGCGAGCTCGGGCTCGTCGTCGGCATGCACTCCGGCGATCCCGGTTACACGCGCTATCTCAACGAATGGGAGGGCTTCGGCGACCGCGAGTACAACATCATCTCGCGTCACGCCCGCCGATCGAGTCCCGCCTTCGCGACGCTCTCGTCGGAGAAGGACAACCTCGTCGACGCGCTGGCCTCGATCATCGGGCACGGTCTCGCCACGCGTTTTCCCGAGCTCAAGTTCATGCCCGTCGAGTACTCGACCGCGTGGATCCGTCCGTTCTACGAGAAGCTGCAGCGCACGTGGGCCGACACGCCCGAGATGTTCGACGAGAATCCGGTCGAGATCTTCAACCGCAACGTTTGGGTCCACGCTTTCCACGAACCCGACCCGCGGGGCCTGATCGATCTCGGAATCCCCGTCGATCACATCCTCTTCGGCTCCGACTTCCCGCACCCCGAAGGCATGGGCGACCCGCTCTCGTATTCGGAGGTCGTGCAAGACCTGCCGCTCGACCAACAGGCGCTCATCATGGGCGGCGCGCTCGAGAAGGCCCTCGGCGTCGGCGCTTACGCGGGCTGATCGTTCGCTTTCTCGATCCAGCTCGCCACGAACTCCATCATCTCCGCGTGCCCGTCGGTCACGCCGAGCGCGGCCTCCAGCGCCATCACCTGACTCACCCCGGTCATCGCCAACAACGCGACGACGGGCGGGAACGTCTCGGGCGAGATGCCGCGGCGGCGGAGGATGTCGGCGATCGCATCGAGTTGCATCTGGCGGAACTGACGGGCGAAGCGCGCGATCTCGTCGCGGATCGTCTTGCGGTGGTTCGCGAGCGCGACGAACTCGATGTTGAATGCCGCGCCGCCGAGGTCGGTGGCGAACTGCCAAATCGTCTGCAGGCTCGGATCGGCTTCGAGCGCCGCCGCAAAGAACTCGATCGACGCGACCGCGCGGCGGCGGAAGACCTCCAAGAAGAGGTCGTCCATCGTGCGGAAGTAGTAGTGCACGAGCTGCGGTTTGATGCCGGCCTCCGCGGCGACGCGCCGCGACGTGACCGCGGCGTACCCCTCGCGGAGCATCAGCTGCTCGGCTGCGTCGAGCAGGAGGACCCGGGATTTCGAGTCGGTTGCGCCGAGCCGCCGCGTTCCGGTCACGTCCTCCTCCCGCAAGTGGTCACGCCCCACCTTGCCAGCTGCCGTCGGGCCGCACTAGACATCCACCCGAGAATGCTGTGCAAGTGCTCAGCATCACAAATTTCGGGCGAGCAGGGGACAGCGCGTGGGTCGAGTCGTGGTTGTGACGGGGGCGGCGTCGGGCATCGGCCTGGGTGTCGCGCAGGCCTTCGCGGCGCAGGGCGATCAGGTGGCGCTGCTCGACCGCAACGGCGAAGCCGCCGAAACCGCCGCGGCCGAGCTGCGGAGCCAGGGTGCGACCGCCCTCGCGGTCGAGGTCGACGTGGCCGATTGGGACGCGGTTACCGCCGCGTTCGAGCGGGTGCGCGCCGAGCTCGGACCGGTAGAAGCGATCGTCACGAGCGCGGGCATCGAGTCGTTCGACGCCGCGCCGAGCATCACGCCCGAGACCTGGGCCCGGATCATCGGGATCAATCTCACCGGCACGTTTGCGTGCATCCAGGCCGCGCTGGCCGACATGATCGCCGCGAACTGGGGCCGGATCGTCACGATCTCGTCGTCGAGCGCGCAGTCGGGCGCGCCGTACATGGCGCACTACTCCGCATCGAAGGGGGGAGTGCTCGGGCTCACGAAGGCGTTGGCCCGCGAGCTCGCCGGCAACGGCATCACGGTGAACAGCATTCCGCCGACGCTCGTCGACACGCCGATGGCGCGCGACGCGGAAGCGCGCGGGCTCGTCAGCATCGACGCAATGGCCGCGATGGTGCCGCTCGGGCGCGCCGGAACGCCCGAAGACATCGCCGCCATGTGCGTGTTTCTCTGTTCCGAGGGCGGCAGCTACATCACCGGGCAGGTCATCGGTGTGAACGGCGGGATGTACATCTGACCATGCGAGAGCACGATCGCGGGAGCCGCAAGTGACTGATTACGAACAGGCCGACTTCTTCTCCGACGTGTCGTTGTTGGAAGATCCGTACGCGTACTTCGAGTTCTTGCGGTCCAAGTGCCCCGTCACACCGTTGCCGCATCACGGTGTGGTGGCGATCTCGGGTTGGGACGAAGCCACCGACGTGTACCGAGACGTCGACACGTTCTCGTCGTGCAACTCCGTCATCGGTCCGTTCGCCGCGTTCCCCGTACCGCTCGAAGGCGACGACATCGGCGGCATCATCGCGGAGTACCGCGACCAGCTCCCGATGAACGAGCACATGGTCACGATGGACCCGCCCGATCACACGCGCGAACGGGCGCTGCTCATGCGGCTGATCACGCCGAAACGCCTGCAGGAGAACGAAGAGTTCATGTGGCGCCTCGCCGATCGACAGATCGACGAAGTGATCGCCAAGGGCCCGTGCGAATTCATCGCTTCCTACGCGCAGCCGTTCGCCATGCTCGTGGTCGCCGACCTGCTCGGCGTGCCCGAAGACGAACACGAACGCTTCCGGACCGGCTTCGGCCTCAGCGGCAATCCCGGCGCGCTCGGCGACGACCAGAGCGACATGGCGATGAACGCGCTGGGCTGGCTCGACAACTACTTCGCCGACTACATCGAGGATCGCCGGCGCGAACCGCGCGGCGACGTGCTCACCGATCTCGCGCTGGCCAAGTATCCCGACGGCTCGACCCCGGACGTCACCGCGGTCGTGCGCACCGCGACATTCCTGTTCGCCGCGGGTCAGGAGACGACCGCGCGCCTGCTCGCCACCGCGCTCAAGTACCTCTCGGAAAACCCCGCGTTGCAAGACCAGCTGCGCGCCAACCACGAGCTCATCCCTGCGTTCATCGAAGAGGCGCTGCGCCTCGAGAGCCCGGTGAAGGCCGACTTCCGGTTGGCCAAGCGGGCCACGACGGTCGGCGGTGTCGACATCGCGCCGGGCACCCCGGTCGTGTTGTTGAACGGCGCCGCGAACCGCGACCCGCGCCGTTTCGAGTGCCCGGAGGAATTCCGGCTCGACCGTTCCAACGGTCGGGAGCACATCGCGTTCGGCCGGGGCGTGCACTCGTGCCCGGGCGGTCCGCTCGCCCGGGCCGAGGCCCGGATCAGCCTGGAGCGCATCCTCGACCGGATGGCCGACATCCGGCTCTCCGAGGAGCACCACGGCCCCGAAGGTGATCGCCACTTCGACTACGAGCCCACCTGGGTCCTGCGCGGCCTCCACTCCTTGCACATCGAGTTCACCCCCGCATAGCGCGGCGCGTACCGGCGTGACCGAGGCGCCATATCGGCGCCCAGCTCACGCCAGTTCGAGGGGTGGCGCGCGAGTATTGCCTTCTCGTCAAACGATAACTACGTTTCCGAGTCGTGGATACGCGGGACACGCCCGAACAGGCCGAGCTGCGGAGTACGGCGCGCCGGCTCGCGCACGGGCTCGGGCCCGCGACGGTGGCCGACCTCGACGACGCGGCGCGGGCCGAACGCCTCGGCGCGGCGGTGCGCGACGCGGGGTGGCTCGAACTGCGGGACGAGGCCGACGACGGTGGACCGCTCGGCGGCGGTGTCGAGGTCGGGATCGTGGCCGACGCGCTGGGCGGCGCGGTCGCCGACGTTGCCTTCGCGGGACCGATCCTCGCCGCCGATCTCGCCCGGCGCGCGGGTGTCACAGCACCAGCGGGCGCGGTCGTGGCGTTCGCGCCCGACCTACGCGGACCCGCCGTGGTGCGCGACGCGGTCAGTCCCGCGCTCCTGTTCGCCGTCGATCCCGATCGCCGCAAACTCGATCACGTCCTGGTGCTCGTCCCCGAAGGGACCGGCTATCACCTCGGCCAGGTTCGGACCGACGCCGACAATGCGGCAACGGGCTCTGATCTCACGCGCGTTGTGCGGCCGGTGGCCGCGGCCGCAGTCGTACCGATTCCCACGCCTCGGCTGCTCACCGACGACGACCTCGCGGCCTGGACCGCGCTCGGCCTCGCGCTCACGAGCGCCGATCTCGTCGGCATCATGCGCGGCGTGCTCGATGTCACCGTCGCCTACGCAGCCGAGCGCCGGCAGTACGGCGTGCCGGTCGGTTCGTTCCAGGCGGTTCAACACCTGCTCGCCGAAGCGCGTTGCCTGATGGAGGGTTCGCTCAGCGTCGCGTTGCACGCGGCGTGGACGGTCGACGATCTCGCGCCCGCCGACGCGCTCGCGGCCGCGCAGGTCGCGAAGGCGTACTGCACTCGCGCCGCGCGCACGGTCTGCGAGACCGCAGTGCAGGTGCACGGGGGCATCGGCAACACGTGGGAGTGCATCGTGCACGTGTACCTGCGGCGGGCGTTGCTCTCGGCGCAGTGGTTCGGCGACGACGGCGACCAGCTCCTCGCGTTGCAACAGGGACGACTCGGGGTGGGTAGTGGACTTTCGTGACTCGCCCGCGGAGGCGGAGTTCCGCGCTCGACTTCGCGCCTGGCTCGTCGACAACAACCCGGGGCTGCCGAGCTCGTCGACCGACGACGAATACTGGGCGGGCCAGGCCGCGTGGCACACCGCGCTCTACGACGCCGGGTTCTTCGGGCTCAGCTGGTCGGCGCGTTACGGCGGCCACGACCTCCCGAGCGTCTTCGACGTCATTCTCGACGACGAGCTCGCGGCGGCGGGTGCGCCGCCCCGTCCGAGCCTGGGCTACCTCGTCGTCGGCATCGGCGAGCACGGGAGCGAGGCGATCAAGGACCGCTTCCTGCCCGGTCTGATCAGTGGGCGCGACCGTTGGTGCCAGGGCTTCAGCGAACCCGACGCGGGTTCCGATCTCGCCGCGTTGCGCACCACCGCGACGCGTGACGGTGACGAGTTCGTGATCGACGGGCACAAGATCTGGACCAGCTACTCCGACGTGGCCGAGTGGTGCCTGCTGCTCGCGCGTACCGATCCCGACGTTGCCAAACACAAAGGGCTATCGGCGTTCGCGGTGCCCATGCATCAACCCGGCATCGAGCAACGTCCGCTGCGCATGATCAACGGCATCACGACCGAGTTCGGCCAGGTGCTGTTCGACAACGCACGCGTGCCCGCGGCAAACATGATCGGCCAACCGGGCGAGGGTTGGCACGTCGCAATGACCATCGTGAGTCACGAGCGCGAACCGGGCGAGCTCGGCTACGTCGCGCGCTACGCGAAGACCGTCGCGCAACTCGAGCAGATCGTCCGCGCCGACCCGGCCGCGTTCCGCGCCGATCAGCGCGACGCGGTCGCGTGGGCGCATGTGCAGACCGAGATGCTGCGCCTGCACGTGCGTCGCCGCCTGTCGGAGCGGCTCGACGGCGTCGACCACGGGCCCGGCGGCTCGATCGACAAGCTGCTCATGACGTGGGTCGAACAGTCGGTCGGTGCGGCGGCCCTCGCGGTTTCGGGGGCGCAGGCCGTAGTGGATCCCGAGGATGTCGCGCTCAAGACCTATCTGTACAGCCGCGCCCAGAGTGTCATGGGTGGAACGTCACAGATCCAGAAGAACATCGTCGCCACGCGCATTCTCGGCCTGCCGACGCAGTGACACAATCCGGCATAGCGACAGAGGAGTACCAGTGAAGTACGAGCTCCCCGACGCAGTCCGCGTCGAAAGCGACGGGCCCATCCGCATCGTCACCTTGTCGCGGCCGGAACAGCTGAACGCGATCAACGAGGAGCTGCACCTCGGCCTGACGCAACTCTTCCCCCAACTCAGCGCCGACGAAGACGCGCGCGTCGCGGTGATCACCGGCGCGGGCCGCGCCTTTTCGGCGGGCGGCGACTTCGATCTGCTCGACCGCATGGCGAACGACCGGGCGCTGCGCCGCAACGTGATCGCCGAAGGTCGTGAGCTCGTGCTCAACATGATCCGGTGCCGCGTGCCCGTGGTCGCGGCGGTGAACGGTCCTGCAGTGGGCCTCGGCTGCAGCGTGATTGCACTCTCCGATGTCGTGTACATGGCGGAGTCGGCGTACTTGTCGGACCCGCACGTGATGGTCGGTCTGGTTGCAGCCGACGGTGGCCCGCTCACGTGGCCGTTGCACACGAGTCTGTTGCTCGCCAAGGAGTACGCGTTCACCGGCGATCGCATCTCCGCGCAACGCGCGGCCGAGATCGGCCTCGCCAATCACGTGTGTCCCGACGACGAAGTGCTCGGCGCCGCGCTCGCGGCCGCAAAGAAGATCGCGGCGTTGCCGCGACAAGCGGTGGAAGCGACGAAGCGCGTGCTGAACCTGCACGTCGAGCGATCGGTGCTCGCGACGATCGACTTCGCGATGGCATCCGAGAACGAATCGTTCGACACGCCCGACCTGCGGGCCAACGTCGACCGGTTCCTCGGCCGCTGACCGTCAATCGACGAACTTCTCAGTCGGCGGGTTTTTCGCCGAGCTCGACGGGGACGTACTCCGGGTCGTTCTCGTCGCGCATGCTGAAGCGCCACTTGCAACACACGTTGCCGGGATCGACGCGGGGCGGGATCGCGAGGATGTCGACCAACATGTTCGGGTTGTACATCTGCGTCGTGACGATCATCGACTTCGGACACGTCGAGTGGCAGTTCTTCTCGAGGATGTCGGGCCGGCCCATCCCTTCCCACTGATCGACGGCGACGCAGCGGTTGAACGTCATGATGCCGACCTCGGGCTCGGGCATCTCGAAGGAGAGATCGAACGCCTTACCCGGTAACGCGGTCGCGTCCAGTTGCAGATCCTTCATCCAATCTTCGACGGTGTTGCCGGAGATGCCGAGGTACTCGGCCTTCAGCTTCTTCACGCCCGGGAGAACAACCTCGCCCCAAAGCTGGAACTGGATGTCGAACATGGTGTCGAGCCCGTGGCGAACGACAAGCTGCGCGGCCCACGCCTCGATGCACTGCAGCAAGTATTCGTGGGTGCCGAGGAACCACGTGACCAACTGTTCCTTGGACAGATCGATCGCGTCGGGGCGGGGCGAGAACAGTCCGGTGTAGACGACGCGCGTCGTGGTGCGATCCTCTTCCGGCACCGCTTGGTTCGGGTCGGTGTACACGATGCCCGAGGGCAGGAACTCGTTGCGCATGCGGTCGAGCTCGGGGACGACCTGGTCGTTCCACGCGGCCCACTCGATCTCGGCCGCTTCCGGCGCGCCGTAGCGCTTGGCCACTTCCGCGGCCCAGCCGTCGACGCACAACTGCATGTACGCCTCGCTCCACGGCAGGAACTTGGTGGCCAGCGCCTCCTGCGAGAAATCGGTGAAGCGCAGGTCGGCGCGATACGGACCGCTGTAGTCGGCAAGATCGGCGCCGGAATCGACGTCGATCTCTTGGCGGATGTCGAGGCCGGCCTTCGGATACGTCACGCCGTCGTCGACCCGCGGGAACTTGGGGAAGTTGACGAGGTCGACGCCGAGCATCAACACGAAGTCGTCGGCGACGACACCTTCTTCGAGGTGTGCTCCGGGCTTGCGGATCTCCAGGAATTCGTCGAGTTGGTCGCTCGTCGGTTCTGACACGCGGGTCCCCTTGGATAGCCGATCGACTAGGCCAGAGCGTAGCCGCCCGGTAGTCGATCGGCTAGGAGCGTGCCGGGCGCCGACTACCTTCGGCCCCGTGACGACCGCTGCGCCGTACAGCACCGCCCAGACGCGGATCATCGACGCGGCCCGCGACCTGTTCACCGAGCGCGGGGTCGGGGGCACGTCGCTCCAGATGATCGCCGACGCGGTGGGCGTCACCAAGGCCGCGGTGTACCACCAGTTCAACACCAAGGACGAGATCGTCGTGGCCGTCGCCGCGGGGGAGCTGGCCCGGGTCGAGGCCGCGGTCGCTACGGCCGAGGCCGAACCGGATCGGGCCCGGGCGCGCGAGGTGCTGATCGGCGGCATCGTCGATCTCGCGGTCGAACGGCGGCGCATGGAGAGCACCCTCGTCGGCGACCCGGTCATCGTGCGCTTCTTCACGCACTACGAGCCGTTCCGGAACGTGATGGACCGCCTGTATCGCCTCCTCATGGGCGACGATGCCGGGCCCGACGCGCGGGTTCCGGCCGCGATGCTCACGGCTGCGATCGGCGGCGCGGTGATGCACCCTTTGGTCGCCGATCTCGACGACGAGATGCTGCGCGCCCAACTGGTGCAGCTCGCGCGCCGATTCCTCGAACTGCCCGATCGCTGACGCATCGGCGCGGGTCGCGCGCCGGCGGGCGTGAACTTACGACGCGCGCGTGAACTTACGACGCGCGCGTGAAGTCGAGATGCAATCGGGTCAGGCCGCGCAGGATGTACGTGGGCGCGTACGAATAGCGGCGCGCGCCCGCGGGGCCGTGCTTCTCCTCTGAGATCCTGATGTCGGCCATGCGGTCGAGCACGCGTTCGATGCTGACGCGCGCTTCGGCGCGCGCGAGCGGCGCACCGGGGCACGTGTGGATCCCGTGCCCGAACGAAAGATGCTGGCGCGCATTCACTCGGTCGACGATGAATTCGTCGGGCTGCTCGAAGCGGCGCGGATCGCGGTTGGCGGCCCCGTTCAACACCATGAACGTCGTACCCGCGGGGAAGTCGACGCCGCCGACCGTGCCCGCCACGCGCGACAGTCGGAAGTCACCTTTGATCGGGCTCTCGAAGCGCAACGCCTCCTCGACGAAGTTCGCAACACTCGAGCGGTCGGCGCGGATTTGTTGCTGTAGCTCGGGGTTTTCGCCCAACAGCAGGAGCGCGGTGCCGAGCAAGCGGACCGTGGTCTCCTGGCCGGCGGCGAAGAGGTTCGCGGCGATGCGGACCACGTCGATGACTTCGGGGGTCGAGCCGTCAGGGAAGGTCGCGGTCGCGAGTCCGGTCAGTACGTCGCCACACGGTTCGCGGCGCCGGTCCTCGACGTACTCCGAGAACCGTTGGTAGAGGAACTCCAGCGGGTTGCCCGACATCGCGTCGTCGTGGGTCGCGCCGACCGCGCGCCCGGGCTTCGGTCCGAGCGCGGCGCGGAATGTCGCGTGGTCTTCTTCGGGGACGCCCAGCAGGTCGGCCACCACGAGCATCGCGAACGGGCTCGCGTACTCGGTGATGAACTCGCAACTGCCGCGGTCGATGAACTCGTCGATCGTGCGGTCGGCGAGCCGCCACATGAACTCTTCGTTCTCCTTCAACCGCTTGGGAGTGATCAGGCGCATCAGGAGCGCGCGTTGCGCGGTGTGCACCGGCGGGTCGAGGGTCGGCAGTTGGTCGCTCATGGGCAACTCGTTGCGGTGCTTCTCGATGAGCTCGCTGACGTCGTCGCCGACGAGTTCGACCGGGAATCCCGGAAACGGTCCGGTCACCGAGTTGCACGACGAAAACGTCGCGGTGTCGTGGTACACGGCGATCGCCTCGTCGTAGCCCGTCACCATCAACACGTCCTGGTGCGACTCTCGGCGCACCGGGCACTGCTCGCGCATATACGTGAAATACGGATACGGATCGGCGACGAGTGTCTCGTCCCGGAAGAAATTGACGTCGTCGTAATTGCTGGCGTCGGGGTTTCCGGGGTTGGAATCGTTCACTGTGTGCCTCCGGCGTCAGAGTTCGATGAGGGTGGGGACGTGGCGCGTGTCGATGAGGTCGCGGCCGATGCCGGTGACGATCTCGTCGCTGCTGCCGAACAGACCTTCGAGGGCGAGCGTGCGCTTCAGATAGCGGTGGAACGCGTGATCCGTCGTGAATCCGATCCCGGCCAGCACCTGCTGGCAGTGCGCGGCGACCGTTTGCGCGGTACGTCCCGCGATCGCCTTGGCGAGCGCGCTGGTGGTGGCATCGGGCGCCTCGTCCGCGACCCCGAGTGCGGCGTCGAGCGATTCCACGGCCACCAGCGCATCGGCCAGGCGGTGACGTACGGCTTGGAAGCGTGCGATCGGCCGATCGAACTGCACACGCTCGACCGCATGCGCGCACGCGAGGTCGAGCATCACGCGACAACCGCCGTAGATCTGGTGGGCGAGCGCGCGCCGGCCCGCGGCGATCGCCGCGGCCCAGGCTTCGACGTCGAGGTCGACGGGGCTCGTCGCGGCCTGAGTGATCTCGAAGTCGACGCGCTGGAGTCCGAGGTCGGGGTCGATGCCCCGCACCGGCACCAGGTTCGCGGCGTCGATGGGCACGATCACGAGTTGCGGTGCGCCGGCTTCGGCGCCGGCCACCACGACGAGCTCTCGGGCGGTGATCGGGCGGCGCGATGCGAGTCCGTGGGCGCGCATGCCCCGATCGACGATGCGCGCGGGCGGCGACCACGATGCGAAGGGCGGTAACAGCACGGCCCGGTCGATGCTCGGCTCGAGTCCCAGTGCGGAGATCACGACGTCGTCGAGCGCGGTCGCGGCGGCGTTGGTGGCACCCAGCGCCGTGAACACGACGTCGACCGCGTCGATCGGCTCCGCGTGAAGCATCTCGAGCCAGCCGAGCTCGACGAGCAACGCATCGGCGTCCGACGCGCGCGTCAGCCCGGCGCGCACCGTCTCCTCGAGGAGCGCGCGTTCGGCCGGGTCGATCATTCGTCGGCTCCGAGGTTCAACAGCCGCCGGGCGATGATGTTGCGCTGCACCTCCGCGGTACCGCCGTAGATCGTCGCGGCGCGGGAGTAGAGGTACTCGCGGCGCCACAGCTCGCCCGCGACGCTGTCGTCGATCTCCACGACGCCGGCGAGCAGGCGCCGCGCCGCGTTGTAGGTCGTCTGCTCCGCGGTCGCCACCAGGACCTTGTCGATCGACGTTTCCGCGCCGATCGTCTCGCCCGCCGCGAGCCGATGTTGCGTGGCTCGGGAGCGCGCCCGCAGCGCGTAGAGCTGCACGAATGCATCACCCACGACGCCGGCCGCACGATCGTCGGGTTCTACGGCGCTCACGATCAGTTGCAGGCGGTGGTAGAGGTACGCAATGCGCTGCCAGAAGCACGACGAGCGTTCGTAGGGGAGGATGCTCATCGCCACGGCCCAGCCGCCGTTCACTTCGCCCAGGATGCGATCGGCGGGCACGACGACGTCGTCGAAGAACACCTCCGCGAACTCGTGCTCGCCGTTGATCATCTCGAGCGGCGCGACAGTTACGCCGGGCGTGTCCATGTCGACGAAGAACGCGGTGATGCCGCGGTGACGCGACTCCGATGTTCCCGTGCGGGTCAGTAACACACAGCGATCCGAGTATTGGGCGAGGCTCGTCCATACCTTCTGGCCGTTGATGATCCAGGTCGACGCGGTGGCGGGATCGCCGTCGGGGGCGGCTCGGCACGCGAGCGACCCGAGGTCGCTCCCGGTCCCGGGTTCCGAGAACCCCTGACACCACAGCTCCGCGCCCGACAAGAGGCGCGGCACGAAGTCGGCCGCGAGCTCCGGCGACGCGTAGTCGATGAGCGTGGGAACGAGTACCTCGATGAGCGAGAACAGGCCGGGATCGGTGAGCCCGCGCCCGGCCAGCTCTGCGCCGAGCTCAGTGCGCAGCATGGGCGAACCGCCGAGGCCGCCGACGCGCTCGGGCCAGCCCCAGCGCATCCAACCCGCGTCGTAGAGCAGACCTTTCACGCGTTGCATCTGCGCGATGTGCTCATCGAGCGTGCCCGGCGCGGCGTAGGTGGGCGCGAGCTCGGCCCTGTGCGCGTCGAGCCACGCGTGGAACTGCGAACGGAATTCGGCGATGTCCATCGGGTCGGGTCAGACGCCGGCGCGTGAGGTCGCGCGCCGGGTCTGGAAACGCCACATGCGTTTGGCGGGAAAGTGCATTCCGCCCTATCGTAATGTCGTTCTCGCCCGGCCTACCAGCGACAGCTCAGGGGAAAAGATGAACTGGCACGAAGAGCGGCTGCTGATCGACGGCGCGTTGGTTTCCGCCGAGGGCGGCGCGACGTACGAGACGATCAACCCGGCGACCGAGGAAGTTCTGGGCGTGGCGGCCGACGCCACCGTCGCCGATGTCGACCGGGCCATCGGTGCCGCCCGGCGCGCGTTCGACGAGACCGATTGGTCGCGCGATCCCGCGGTTCGGGTGCGGGGGTTGCGCCAGTTGCACCAAGCGCTGCTCGACAACGTCGAGGCGTTGCGCGAGATCATCGTGAGTGAAGTCGGCGCGCCGGTTTCGATCACGAGTGGGCCGCAGCTCGAAGCCCCGATCGATGTCGTCTCCTGGTACGCCGACCTGGTCGAGCGCTACGAGTTCGTCGAAGACCTCGGCGAGCGCGACACGTTTGCGGGCCGGCACCACCGTTGGATCGAGAAGGAAGGCGCGGGGGTCGTCGCTGCGATCACGGCGTACAACTACCCGATCCAGCTCGCGCTCGCGAAGCTCGCGCCCGCGCTCGCGGCGGGATGCACGGTGGTGCTCAAGGGCGCGCCCGACACGCCGTGGGCCACGCTCGCGCTCGGCAAGCTCATCGCCGAATCCACCGACATTCCCGCGGGCGTCGTCAATGTGATCTCGTCGTCCGACAACGCGGTCGGTGTGGAGCTCACGACCCATCCCGACGTCGACGTTGTTTCCTTCACCGGCTCGACGCCGGTCGGTCGCCAGATCATGGCCGCGGCCGGCGCGACCGTGAAGCGTGTGTTCCTCGAGCTGGGCGGCAAGTCGGCGCTCGTCGTCCTCGAAGACGGCGACGTCGGGTTCGGCGGCCTGATCGGCGCGTACGCCACGACCTCGCATTCGGGTCAGGGCTGCGCGATCACCTCGCGCCTCGATCGTTCCGCGCGCCCGCTACGACGAAGCCGTCGACGCGGCGCGCAGCGCCATCGCGAACATCGCCTACGGCGACCCGACCGATCCGGCCACGATGATGGGACCGCTGATCAACGCCCGCCAGCAGGAGAAGGTTGCGGGTTACGTCGATCAGGCCGTGGCCGACGGCGCCAAGGCGGTGGTGGGCGGGCGGATTCCCGAGCACCTGTCCCGCGGGTTCTACTACGAGCCGACCGTGCTCGCGGGCGCCGACGAGAACTCGGCCGTCGCCCAGGACGAGCTGTTCGGTCCGGTACTCGTCGTGTTGCCGCACGACGGCGACGACGACGCGGTGCGCGTCGCCAACAACTCGATCTTCGGCTTGTCGGGCATGGTGCTCGGCGCCGATCGCGAGAACGCGCTCGCGGTCGGGCGCCGGATCCGGGCCGGAACGATGAGCGTGAACGGCGGCGTGTACTACGCGCCCGATGCGCCGTTCGGCGGTTACAAGCAGTCGGGCATCGGCCGGGAGATGGGCGAGGCCGGCCTGGAGGAATTCATCGAGCGCAAGACCTTCGCCGAGCCCGCGAGTTGAGCGCCGGTCGTTTGCGGGTGGTCCAGTGGGCCACCGGCAACATCGGCGGGCGCGCGCTGCGCGAAGTGATTCGCCACCCCGACCTCGAACTGGTCGGCGTGCTCGTGTACGACGCCGCGAAGAACGGCGTCGACGCGGGCGAGCTCTGCGGGGAGGCGCCGACCGGAGTTCTCGCCACGACCGATCCCGCCGCGATCCACACGATCGCGGCCGACTGCGTGCTCTACATGCCGCGCGCCCTCGATGTCGACGACGTGGTCGCGTTCCTCGACGCGGGCACCAACGTGGTGACGACCCGGGGCGATTTCTTCCGCGGTGGTGCCGCGCTCTCCGACGACGACCGCGCCCGCGTGCTCGACGCGTGTGCGCGGGCGGGAACCTCCGTGTATTCCACGGGGAGTAGTCCCGGCTTCATCACCGATGCCCTGCCGTTCGCGCTGTTGTCGATGCAACGTCGGGTCGACGCGGTCGAGATCGACGAGTACGCGAACATGTCGCGCCGCGATTCGCCGCACCTGCTGTTCGAACAGATGGGTTTCGCGAAGCCGTTGGACTCGTTCAATCCCCGACGGGCGGAGTATCTCCTCGGCGAGTTCGGCCCCGCACTCGGTGTGCTCGCGGAGGCGGCGGGTCGTCCGGTCGACGAATGGCACTGCAACGGCGAAGCGGCCGCCGCGCCGCACACGATCCAGATCGCGGCGGGTGAAGTTCCCGCGGGAACGATCGCGGCCCAACGCATCAGCCTGGCCGGGCGCAGCGGGGGAGCCGACGTCGTGTCGTTCACCGCCAACTGGTACTGCACCGCCGACGTCGAGCCCGGGTGGGATCTCCGCCCGACGGGTTGGCGCGTGCGCGTGCGCGGCGACGCGCCGTTCGACGTTGAGCTCCCGTTCCCGATTCCGCTCGACGAGCTCGGCGATTTCACGCCCGGCTACACCGCGAACCGGCCCGTCAACGCGATCCCGTACGTATGCGCCGCGGCTCCCGGGATACTCGCGACCACCGACATGCCGCCCATCGTTCCGGCGGGGCCGCGCTGACAGGCCGCGCGGACTGGAGTGCGCGTTAGCGCAGCTTCCACTCGATGCGCTTGCCTTGGAACGCTTCCTGTCCACTGGCGATGTTCTCGCGTGCGGTGCCGAGCGTGACGTAGGTCGAGACCTGCGCGAGTGCGTCGCGGCGTCCGAACTCGTGCGCCATCCACACCGCCCGCAGCGTTCCCTGGATCGCGAGCACCGGCGCCTGGGCGATGGCGGTCGCGACCCACATCGCGCGGTCGAGGAGCTCGTCGAGCGGCGCGATCTCGGAGACGAGACCGACCTGATGCGCACGCGTGGCCGACAAGCGTTCGTTCGCACCCAGCAGCGCGACGCGCAGAGTTTCGCCCAGTGGCAGCTTCTGCAAGAGGTGCATCGACTCGAAGCCGGCGACCATGCCGTAGGTGACGTGCGGATCGAAGAAGGTGGCGTGTTCCGCGGCGATGATGATGTCGGACTCGCCCAACATGTAGAGCGCGCCGCCGCACGCCATGCCGTTCACCGCCGCGACGACGGGCTTCCACAGATCGTTCTGCTTCGGGTTGATGTTCGCGCCGGGGTCGTTGTACATGAACGGGGTCGATACCTGCCCGGACCGACCTTCCGCGGTCGGCTGTCCGGGCGCGCGCTTGAGGTAGCCCTCTTCGATCGACTCGGCCCGATCGATGCCGGTGCAGAACGCTTTCTCGCCCGCTCCGGTGAGCACGATGGCGCGTACGTCGTCGTTGTCGCGGAGCGATGTCCAGACCTTCTTCAGCTCGCGCTGCATCGCGAGATTGAACGCGTTGTGGACCTCGGGGCGGTTCAGCGTGACGATCGCGACGCCGTCGCGCTCTTCGTACAACAGTGTCTCGAGGTCCTCCACGCGGTCTCCTTGTCCGTTCCCTTGCGAGCGAGGAGACCATAGCGGGTTTGCTGACGCTCGTGTCAGGTAGCAACTCCGCGTACGCTCACGCGATGAGTTCGGTAGCGATCGTGACAGGGGCGGGGAGCGGGATCGGAGCGGCCTGCGCGCAACGGCTGCACGCGTCCGCCGACGTGCTGGTTCTCGCCGACGTGAACGAGGCCGCGCTCGATGCGACGGTCGCGGGGTTCGGTCCGGGCGGCGCGGCCTGCGACACGGTGGTGCTCGACATCACCGATCCGGCCGGGCTGGCGGAACTCGCGACCCGCGCCGCGGCGCGGGGCACGCTGCGGAGCGTCGCGCACGTGGCGGGCGTCTCGCCGACGATGGCCGACTGGCGGCGCGTACTCGACGTCGACCTCGTCGGCACCGCGCTGCTCGTCGACGCGTTACGCCCGCTCGTTGTGTCGGGGACCGCGATCGTGTGCATCGCGTCGATGGCCGCGCACCTCACCGCGGGCGGCGCGACCCCCGCGATCGACGCCGCCATCGACGAACCGTTGGCCGAAGGTTTCTTCGACGCGTACCACGCCGCGACCGGTGAAGAGACCCCCGACCCCGGGCTCGCGTACTCGTGGGCCAAACGCGGCGTGCAACGCCTCGTGCGGCGCGAAGCGGTGAAGCTCGGGCCGCGCGGTGCGCGCATCTGCTCGGTGTCGCCGGGCCTGATCGACACGCCGATGGGGCGTCAGGAATTCGAACAGCAACCCGCGATGACGATGATGCTCGACATGACCCCGTTGGCGCGCACCGCCCACGCCGACGAACTCGCCGCCGTGGTCGCGTTCCTCCTGTCGCACGAAGCAAGCTTCGTCACCGGCACCGACGTGTTGGTCGACGGCGGCGTCTGCGCCGCCATCATCCAATAACCCCTCGAACTGTCGTGAGTTAGGTGCGTATATCGCACCTAACTCACGACAGTTCGCAGGGGATTAGGGGCGGCGGAGGAGCATTACGCCGGACGGGGTGCCGCCGCCGGAGGTGACGACCGCGGTCTGCGCGTTCGCGACCTGGCGTTCGCCCGCGTCGTGGCGGAGTTGGGCCATGGCTTCGTAGATGAAACCGAAGCCGTGCGTGCGACCCTCCGACAATTGGCCGCCGTGCGGGTTGATGGGGAGGTCGCCGTCGAGGGCGATGCGGCGCCCGCCGTCGAGCCAGTCCATTGCCTCGCCGATGCCGCAAAAGCCCAGCGCCTCGATCCACGAGATCGCGTTGAACGTGAAGCCGTCGTACATGAGTGCGACGTCGACGTCGGCGGGCCGCATGTCGGTACGTGACCACAGGTGCGCCGACTGGCCGAGCACCTGCGGTTCGTGGGTCAGCGTGCCCTGGTCCCAGGAGACGCGCTCGGTGATCTGCGTGCCGACCGCTTCGATCCGGATCGCGGGCTTGGGCAGATCGCCCGCGACCGACGCGTCGGAAACGATGACGGCAACCGACGCATCGCACGGAACATCGCAGTCGTACAGGCCGAACGGGCTCGTGATCGGGCGGGCAGACATGTAGTCGTCCATCGTCATCGGGTCGCGGTAGATCGCGGCGGGGTTGCGCGCCGCGTTGGCGCGGCCGTTGAGCGCGATCCAACCGAGCATCTCCCGCGTCGCGCCGTAGCGCTGCAGGTAGTGGTTCGCGTTCATGCCGATCCAGTTCGCGGCCGACATTGCGCCGAACGGTGCGCGCCACTCCATCAGCGGACCGGAAACGCGACCGTCGCCGAGCGAGCCGAGTCGGAGCGTGGCGTACGTCGATTCCCACACTGTGCGGAAGCACAGCACGTGCCGGCAGAGACCAGCCGATACCGCGAGCATCGCGGCGATGACGGAGCCGCCGGGCCCGGGAAGATCACCGCCGCCGTTGTGCCACGTAGGCCGTAGGCGCAGGGCTTCTTCGACCGCGGTCACGCCACCCTCGCTCATCCCCATCGCGCTCATGCCGGGATACGTCGAGAGCCCGTCGATGTCGTCGGGGGTGAGGCCGGCGTCGGCGATCGCGGCCAGGCACGCGTCGACGGTGAGCGACAACGGATCGACCATCAGTCGGCGCCCGAGCGCGGAGCGGCCGATGCCCGAAAGCACCGAACTCTGCTCGAAACGATGATCGCTCAACGGCGCGCGCGGCGTCGGTCGTTCCGGCTCGGGTATCAGCTTGATCGCGACTTCGGGATCAGCCGCATCGGTCGGGCCGACCGGCTCGAAGAGCGGCAGCCACACGTCGTCGAACTGTTCGAAGCGGACCGTCGTCTCTTGGCCGATGTGAACGTCGTCCGGGTCGCAACCGACGATGTTCGTCGTGAGCCGAACCGCGGGATCCTCGGCCAGCGCCACGACGGCGATCGCGTACGGCGGGGTGAAGTCGGGATGCCATTGGTGGCGGTTGACCGTCGCGCCGACGACGGTCGCCCGGCCCGAGACCGCGGTCGGTGTCCACGCCCGGCTGCGACACGCGGGGCACACCGGTACCGGCGGGTGCACGAAGGTGCCGCAGTCGTCACAGCGCTGGATCCGCAGCTGCCCGTCGGCGCCCGACGTCCAGAACCACTCGTTCATGGGCGTCAGCTGCGGCAGCGGTCGCACGATGTTCTCGCTTTCGGGGAGTCGCGGCTCAGAACTTGCCGGAGAGGAACTGCACGGCGCCGGTTGCCGCCGGGAACGACTCGGTGATGCCCGAGCTGACGTATCCGGCGTCGGTGACGACCGTGACGCCGTTCACGCCCGCGGCCGCGTTACTGCAAAGGAACACGAGCGGGTACGCCTGCTCGAGCGGGGTCGAGGCCTCGATCCCGAGCTCGTCGCGGAAGTCGGCGCCGAAGCCGAGCCACATGTCGGCGTTCGCCTGCGCGAGCGGCGTGTTGGTCGGGCCGGGCAGGATCGCGTTGATGCGGATGCCCTGCTTCAAGAAGCCGAACGCCTCGCGGGCCACGTACGCGTTGATCGCCAACTTGCTCCACATGTAGTCGGCCCGGTTGTTGTCGCGGGCCCACTGCCGCGGCCTCGTCGAAGTCGGCGATGTCGAGGTATTCGTGCAGCACCTCGAGGTTCGCCTGCCATCCGAGCCCGGCCGCGGAGGAGATCATGCCGATCGCGGAACCGCGCGGCAGCATGTCGGCCGCGACCATCCGGTTGATCAGCCGGCGGTGCCCGATGAAGTTGATGCGCTCGATACCGGGCGTTCCGTCGGCGACGCCCGCGCAGGCGAACAGCGCGTGGACGGGACCGCCGCACTCGTCGACCGCGACGTCGATCGAGGCCTTGTCGGAGAGATCGAGGGCGATCGACTTCGCGTTCGCCAGCGTGACGGGGGCCCGGTCCATGACCACGACCTCGGCGCCGGCGTCCTGCACGAGCTCGGCGACCGCGGCGCCCATGCCGGTCGCGCCACCGACCACGAGGGCGCGCTTGCCGTCGTACCTGAATGCGTCGAACAATGTCATTGCGTCCCCCTGGAGGTCGGCCGGCCGGCCGGCGGCGTGCGTATGACGCGGACGTTAGACCACCAGGCCGGTTGCTGTGCAAGGAGAGCGGAGCGGATCGGCCGTCGTGACGCTACGGGGCCGGAGCCGGGCCGAGGCGCGCTCGTAAGATTGACGTGACTGTTAGATGATCGGTAACGTGCGGGTATGGCACCCGAGCCCGACTTCATGGTGTTCGACGCCGACAATCACCTGTACGAGACCCGGGATGCGCTCACGCGCCACCTGCCCGAGAAGTACAAGAACGCGATCGACTACGTCGACGTGCATGGTCGCACGAAGATCGTCGTGCGGGGAACGATAAGCGACTACATCCCGAACCCTACGTTCGACGTCGTCGCGCGGCCCGGCGCGCTCGAGGACTACTTCCGCAACGGCAATCCCGACGGCAAGCAGTACCGCGATGTCGTGGGCAAGCCGATGCGCGCGATTCCCGCGTTCCGCGAACCGGGGCCGCGCCTCGAACTGATGAACGAACTGGGCGTCGACCGCACGCTCATGTTCCCAACGCTGGCGAGCCTCCTCGAGGAGCGCATGCGCGACGACCCGGAGCTGATCCATGCCGCGGTGCACGCGCTCAACGAGTGGATGTACGAGGAATGGTCGTTCGACTACAAAGGCCGCATCTTCGCCACGCCGATCATCTCGCTGCCCATCGTCGAAAAGGCGTTGGAAGAGCTCGAGTGGGTTCTCGAACGGGGCGCCAAGACCGTGCTCGTTCGGCCCGCGCCGGTTCCGTCGTTCCGCGGCCCGCGTTCGTTCGGCTTCCCGGAGTTCGACCCGTTCTGGCAAGCGGTCGTCGACGCCGACATCCTCGTGTCGATGCACGCGTCCGACAGCGGTTACACGCGCTACCAGAGTGACTGGACGGGCCCGCAGGAGATGCTTCCGTTCAAGCACGACTCGTTCCGCTATCTCACGATGGGCGACCGCGCGATCGAAGACACGATGGCCGCGCTGGTGTGTCACGGCGTGCTGACGCGTTTCCCGGAACTGCGGGTGGCGTCGGTCGAGAACGGGGCCAAGTGGGTCGTGCCGTTCCTGACGCACCTCGAAGACACGTACCGCAAGATGCCGCACTCGTTCGACGAGGATCCGGTTGCGGCGTTCAGGCGCAACATCTACGTCGCGCCGTTCCACGAGGACGACATCAGCGTGCTGATCGACGCGATCGGTTCGGATCACCTGATCTTCGGTTCCGACTTCCCGCACCCGGAAGGATTGGCCGAACCGCGTTCGTACCTCGACCACCTGCCGGCCGGGCTGCCGCACGCCGATGTCGCGGCGATCATGGGCGGCAACCTGGCGCGCATCATGCGCGTTCCGACCGGCTTTGCTACAAGTAACGCCTGACGCCTAACTCTCGAGGACGCCGAGGCGTGCCTCGTGCGTCCTGGCCCGGACTCGTCGGCCTCCGACCAGAAGGAAGCGCGTGAACCTGAACGGGAGATCCGCCATCGTCACCGGCGGCGCGGGCGGTCTCGGCGCGGCGACTGTTCGCCGGCTCGCGGAGGCCGGTATGGGAGTGGCGATCTTCGATCGCGACACCGAACGCGCCGACGCGCTCGCGGCCGAGCTCGGCGCGGCGACCGTTACCGTCGGCGGCGACGTGAACGACGACGACGCGGTTGCGGCTGCGATCCTGGCCGCGCGTTCGGTCGGTCAGTTCTCGCTCGTGGTGAACGTCGCCGGCGGTGGTGTCGGCGGTGGCCGAACCGTCGGCCGCGACGGCACGCCCCACGACAAGGAATCGTTCATCGCCACGATGGACATGAACGCGCTCGGCACGTTCAACGTGACGCGCATCGCCGCGGCCGCGATGGCCGAGAACGAGCCCGACGAACACGGCCAGCGCGGGGTTGTGGTGAACACCGCGTCGATCGCGGGCATGGAGGGTCAGACCGGCCAGCTCGCGTACGCGGCGGCCAAGGGCGCGATCCTCGGTATGACGCTGCCCCTCGCGCGCGACCTCGCGGCGCTGGGTATCCGCGTCTGCGCGATCGCGCCGGGCACGATGGGCACGCCGTTGATGCTCACAGCCGTTCCCGACGCGCTGAAAGAGCACCTCGTGTCGAGCATCGTGTTTCCCAAGCGCATGGGCCGGCCCGAAGAGTTCGCGCAGCTGGTGGAATCGATCGCGCAGAACCCGTACCTCAACGGCGAGAACATCCGCCTCGACGGCGCGCTGCGATTCCCGCCCAAGTGAGCCCGCGCAAATGAGCCCGCGCAAATGAGTCTGATCGGCATCGACTCGCTGGTCAGTGCGCTGACGTTCGAGTCGGTGGGTCCCGATCGGTACCGCGCCGAGAACGCCGAGGGCGGCCACGGTGTGGTGTTCGGCGGTCAGCTCCTGGCGCAGTCGATCGTCGCGGGCCTGATCGGTCACGACGCCAAGCACGTCAAGACGTTGCACACGGTTTTCGCCCGCAGCGCGTCGCCCGACGCGCCGGTCGAGATACTGGTCGAGCCGATGCAGGCCGGCCGCACGTTCGCGAGCAGCACGGTGACGATCAGCCAGGGCGAACGGCTGTGCACGCGCTCCCTCGTGTTGCTCAGCGCGGACGAGCCCGACTTCATTCGTCATGCCGACGCCGCGCCCGAAGTCGCGCCGCCCAACGAGAGCGACACGGCCGACGGCTGGCAGGTGCAGATCGTCGGCGATGTCGACATCAGCTCACCCGACCTCGTGGGTCCGCCGGAGCTCGATGCCTGGACGCGCTTCGTCGGCGCGCCCGACGATCCCGGTGTCAATCAGGCGCTGCTTGCCTTTGCGACCGACGGCTTCCTCATCGGTACCGCGATGCGACCCCACGCCGGCGTCGGCCAGGCGCAAGCCCACGTGACGATCTCGACGGGTGTGATCAGCCACACCATCACGTTCCACGAGCCTTTTTCCGCGGCGCAGTGGATGTTGTTGTCGCAGCGCAGTGTGCACGCCGGCCACGGTCGGGGCTACGGACGCGCCAACGTGTTCACCGCCGACGGCGCGCTCGTCGCGTCGTTCGTGCAGGACGCGATGATCCGCCCCCTCGACACCAAACGCTCCGGCGGTCCCACCCTCTAGTGAATCGAACCGTCGTGAGTTAGGTGCGATATACGCACCTAACTCACGACAGTTCGGTTATTGGTGGGCGTGGACGGGGACGTTGGAGTACCCCGCGACGTTCGACATGTGGACGCGCTTGAGGCCGGCCTCGTTGATCTCGAGTCGTTGCCAGCGTTGCGCGAGCGCTTCGATCGCGACGCGGCTCTCCATGCGCGCCAGCGCGGCGCCGAGGCACGCGTGCACGCCGTGGCCGAGCCCGATCGCAACGTTCGGCGGGCGATCGATGTCGAACGAGTCGGCGTTCTCGAACTCGCGCGGATCGCGGGTTGCGGCGCCGGTGATGAGCAGCACGGGAAAGCCCGCGGGAATGGTGCCGCCCTCGAACGTGCGCGCTTCGGTGCAATACCGACCTTGGTACTGCGACGGCGGGAGATAACGGAGGATCTCTTCGACGGCGCCGGGGATCTTGGCGGAGTCGGCGCGGACCTTCTGCCACTGCTCGGGATGGCGCGCGAAGAGAACCGCCGCGTTGCCGACGAGCTTGGTCACCGTCTCTGCGCCCGCCCCGCCGAGCAGCGTTGCGAAGCCCGCGATCTCGACATCGTCGAGCCCGGTCTCGGTGCCGTCGCCGCGGTCGACGGTGACTTGGGTGAGGCGCGTCATCATGTCGTCGCCCGGGTTCTTCCGCTTCTCCACTGCGAGCTCGTAGAAGTACGCGCCGGTGCGCGTGATCGCGTCCATGCCTTCGGGGGTCGGGTCGAGCTGACCCTCTTCGCGATGCAGGCTGAGATCGAGCCAGTGCCGGATGTCCTGGCGGTCGGCCGCGGGCACGCCGAGCAGGCGCGAGATGATCTCGATCGGGAACAACGCGGAGAAATCGGCGACCACGTCGAACCCGTCGGCGCCTTCGAACTGCACCACGCACTCGGTGATCACTTCGCGGATCATCGGTTCGAGCGCGGTGACGGCGCGCGGTGTGAACACCCGGCTCACGAGCGCGCGCAGGCGATCGTGTTCGGGCGGGTCCATCATGATGATGCTGTGGAAGGTCTCGATGAGCTCGGCGTCCATCGAGAGCGTCGAGAGGTCGATGCCGTGCGCGCTCGAGAAGCCCTGCCAGTCGCGGTGTGCGGACACCACGTCGGCGAAGCGTGACAGCGCGTAGAACCCGTAGCGCTCGCTGAAGTAGACGGGCGCTTCGTCGCGCAGGCGTCGGTACACCTCGGTCGGGTCGTTGAAGTACTCGTCGGAGAACGGATCGAACTCGACGGCCACGGTCGTCACGCGGACGCCTCCGGCGCGCGTGCCGCCCGGGGTGCGACTGTCACCGACGGCATCGAGAGCGACGCGCCGCTGCGCAGTACCGCGTCGACCGCGGAAACGAGCTCCTCGACCTCGATCAACGATCCACTCAGCAGGCCGCGTGCGAACCACACCGCGCCGAGCTCGGTCGCGAGGTCCATGTCCCAGCCGGTGGTGAAGCCCGACATCGCGTCGCCCTCGCCACCTCCGCAGTCGCCCACGACGAGACGGGTGAAGCCGATGTCGGGGTGTTCCGTGCGCCACGCTTCGACGAGCTTGTCGAGCGCGGCCTTGCTCACCGCATACGCACCGAGGCCGGGCCACGGGGGAGTGAGCGACGCACTCACCGACGACAGGTAAACCGCAGTGCCGGCCGACGCGGTCAGGTAAGGGATCGCGGCCGCGGTTGCGAGCGCAGCACCGGTGACGTTCGTGTCGAGGGTGCGGCGCCAGATGTCGGCGTCGGTGTCGACGAGGCGCTTGATCGTGCCGACGCCCGACGCGTAGACGAGCGCGTCGATCCCGCCGAGGCCCTCGGCCGCGGCGGCGATCGCCGAACGGCACGACTCCGTGTCGGTCACGTCGCACTCGACGACGAGCGTTCCCGCGCCCGCTTCCCGGGCCGCGTCGTCGAGGCGTTCCCGACGCCGGGCGAGGAGCGCAACCTGTGCGCCCCGCTGCGCCAGGCCGATGCCGATGCACCGTCCGAGCCCACTCGACGCGCCGACGATCACAGTTAGCATCGCTTTCGACCCCCTCGTTTGTGACACCGACGTTAGACGAAATCGACGTCGTGATGCCGAGGCGGAGACGACGAGAGGTCGGACCTCACGGCGATTCGCCCGACGATTCGCCGCACGAAAGGCCGGCAAGCGCGCGCCCGCCCGAGGCGCAGATGACGAGACCGTTAGATCTGTTCGGCACTCCGCACGTCGTCGTGCAGTCCCGCCAGGTCGGCATCCACGACGTCGAGGAACTCCGCGCCGTTGGGCAGCACCCAGAAGCGGTTCGCGCGAATGGCATCGAGCACCATGGCGCCGGCCTGGCGCGGCGGCATCGCGTCGGCGAGTTGGGTGCGCAGCGCGTCGACGGCCGCCGCGTCCTGCGGGCGGCCGAGCGTGCGCACGTTGTCGGCCAGGTTCGTCGCGATCGCGCCGGGGCACACAACGGTCACGCCGACGTGCGGCCACCGGCCCGCGAGGTCGGCGCGCAACGCTTTCGACAACCCCACGACCGCGTGCTTGCTCGCGACGTACGCGCCCATGCCCGGCGAACCGAGGAGCCCCGACATCGACGCGGTGTTCACGATGTGGGCTTCATCTTGTTCGAGCAGCAGCGGCACGAACGTGTGCACGCCGTGCACGACGCCGAGCAGGTTGACGCCGAGGACGGCGTTCCAGTCGTCGAGCGTGGTCTTCCACTGATACCCGATCGCGGAGATGCCGGCGTTGTTGCACACCACGTGCACAGCGCCGAACGCATCGATGGTGCGCTGGGCAAGGGCGACGACCGACGCGGGATCGCTGACATCGGTCGGAACCGTGACGACGTCGGTGCCGATGCCGGCGTCGGCACCACTCGCGCGAACGCGCTCGGCCGCGGACTCGAGCCGAGCGGGGTCGATGTCGGCGAGCACGATCTTCATGCCCGCGGCCGCGAACTCCTCGGCCATACCCAGCCCGAGCCCGCTACCGCCGCCCGTCACGACCGCCACCCGACCGGCCAGGTCTTTCATCTTCCGAGGAGTCCGCGCTCGACGATCTGCGCGGCGGCCTCGGTCATCACCGTCGGCCGGCGTCGCGCGCCGTAGGCGACGAGCAACGCGATCATCACGACCGCGTCGGTGTCGACATCGCCGAACTCGCGCGGGGCGAGGAAGCGGGCGAGCTGACGCCGGCCCCAGTCGACGATCGGTGCGGAGTCGGCACCGAGCCCGGGGTCCTGCGACATCGCGTCGACCCACACCCGCACGATCGCGGCCTCGCTCGCGTGCGCGGCGTTGTAGCGCCGGAGCCAGCGGCGCAGCGCGGCTTTGGCCGCGGCCGTGTCGTTGTCGCCCGCGGGTGCGTTCAGGGCGCTGATCATGGGCAGGTCGGTGAACATCGTCGAGAGGTGCTGCATCGCGCGCGCCGCGAGCACGTGCGCGAACGCGGCTTTGTTGTCGAAGTACCGGTAGAACGCGCCGTGAGAGAGCCCGGCCGCGGCAACGACGTCGTCGATGCGCGTTCCGTGGTACCCGCGTTGCACGAACACTTCGCGGCCCGCGTCCATCAGCGCGGTGACCGTGCGGCCCGCTTCGTCGCCCGGGACCGGCGCGGTCGTGGCTTTTTCGAACAGCTGTTGCAAGCTCGGGCCGAACGGCACGCGGGGCGGGCGCCGCCGGGCGCCGGGATGCACGTTGATGTCGGGTTGCACGCCGAACAACGTGCGGTGCATGACGTCGGTGACGGCATCCTCGACGCGCGCGCGGGGGTACGACTCCGGAGCCGCGATGCGCAAGATGCGCGCCTGGTAGCACGTCTCGGTCAGGCACTCGACGAGCAGCGTGACGATCGGGTCGAGCTGGCGCGGGGGCAACGACGTGGTGACGAGCCGGGCCCGGATGTTGCCGATGTAACGCTGGGCGACACGCGCGCTCCCGCCCGCCACTGCCTCGTCGCTCTCGGCCGCGGCCGCAAACGATCGGAACACCGGTTCGTACCGCTCGTAGATATCGCCGTAGCGATCGACCCAGGCGCGCAGCGCGGCCCAACCGGCCGCGTCGGCGGTCAGCGGATCGAGCGCCTCCGTCGACGCTCTGACCTGTCGGCCGACCTGTCCGGACAGATAGCGGAACACGTCCTCTTTGCTCGAAAAATATTGGTAGAACGAGACGCGCGAACAGCCCGCGTGTTTCGCGATGCGGTCGATGCTCGTCTGGTGGTAGCCATCTTCGCCGAACACGCGCAGCGCGGCGTCGAGGATGCGCTGCTGGGTGCGCTGCCCGCGCGCACCTACCGTGGGGTTGTCCGAAAACGGCACGCGCCGCGTGACCGATCCTGCGCCCGGGTCGGCATCGGTGTCGATGGCGCGCGCCGGCGTTCGTTCGGGATCGCTCGTGGCGGTCACACGACCTACTCGGCTCGCGCCTGATCCTTGACGGCCGGAACGATCGGCGGCGCCTCGCGCCAGTTCGGAATGCCAGAGTCTTCCTTGGCGACCGGGAATCCGTCGTCGTTGACTTGGGCCCAGTGCGAATGGTTCAGCTCGTGCAACGTGAAGCACGCGTTCAGAGCGTTGTAGAAGCCCATGTTGTCGACCGACTGGTTGACGGCTTCCTTGATCAGCAACGCCGACATGGTGGGGAGCTTGGCGATTCGCTCCGCGAATTGCAACGTCCGGTCGGCGAGCTCGTCGTCGGGGAACACCTTGCTCACCATGCCGAGTCCGTACGCCTCGTCGGCATTGACCGAGTCGCCGGTGAGCAACAGTTCCTTCGCCTTGCGGGGACCGAATTCCCACGGGTGCGCGAAGTATTCGACGCCGCACATACCGAGGCGCGTGCCGACGACGTCGGCGAAGGTGGTGCTCTCCGCACACACGATCAGGTCGCAGGCCCACAAGAGCATCAGCCCGGCCGCGTACACGTCGCCGTGGGCCTGACCGATGGTGATCTTGCGCAGGTTGCGCCAACGGCGCGTGTTCTCGAAGAAGTAGTGCCACTCCTGCAGCATCAGGCCTTCGGCGCCCTTGCGGTTCGATCCGTTGATCAACCGGGTCGGGTGCTGGTTCGGTCCGGGCTGGTATTCCTCGACCGAGACCTTCGAACCGAGGTCGTGGCCGGAAGAGAACATCGGGCCCATGCCGCCGAGGATGATGACGCGCACGTTGTCGTCGGCCTCGGCGTGCAGGAACGCGTCGTGGAGGTCGACGAGCAGGCCGCGGTTCTGCGCGTTGCGCGCCTCGGGCCGGTTCAACATGATGCGGACGATCTGCCCGTCGCCGATCGGCTCGTACAATACGAACTTGTAGTCGGGCATGCCCGCTCCTTGTGTCATTGAACCGAGGTCGCGGGGTGACACTACCGTTAGTCGGCGGTGGCGCGACCGGACGGTTCGGCTCGGCCGGGCTCCGACCCTGAATCGACTGCCCCGGACTTTGCTGCGGCCCCGCCGGGCCCGGATGCGGTCGTGGTACCGTCGTGACGCCAGTGTTAGTTGTCAGTGTTCATTGTTCGAGGCGGCGGAGGAGCTGATCGTGGATCTGCGGCTGGACGACGAGCAGGACCAGCTCGTCGCCGCGTTCTCCGCGCTGTACGCGAAGGAAGCGCCGACCGAACGGGTGCGCGCGGCCGAGCCCCTCGGCTTCGATCCGATCTTGTGGGACAAGGTGCAGGAGATGGGCGGCGTCGCGATGTCCGTCGCGGAGGACGTCGGCGGTTGGGGTGCGTCACCGCTCGACCTCGCCCTGATCGCCGAACAACAAGGCCGTTTCGTTGCGCCCGCGCCGATCATCGAGACGCAGGTCGCGGCGCGGCTGCTCGCCGGGCTCGGCAACGAAACCGCCACGGATGCACTGAGGGGTGCGCTCGCCGGCGAACGCATGGTCACGGTCGCGGTTCGTCCGGCTGAGAACGGGACGGCCAAGCTCGTACCCGCCGGCGCGGTGGCCGACGACGCGATCGTGTTCGACGGCGCGCGCCTCGTACTCGTGCCGCTCGACGGTGTGCGCACGCCGGTCGAGAACCTGGGCTCGATGCCGCTGGCCGATGTCGACGTAACAAGTGCGCCCGACATCGTTGTGCTCGCGTCGGCCGCGGTGGCCCGCGCCGCGTTCGAAGCGGCGATCGACGACTTCTTGATGCTCAGCGCGGCCGCGCTCGTCGGCATCGGTGCGCGCGCCCTCGAGATCGGTGTGGACTACGTCAAGGAACGAAAGGCGTGGGGAGTGCCCATCGGGTCGTTCCAGTCAGTCGCGCATCACCTCGCCGACGCGGCCGCCGCGATCGACGGCGCACGCCTGCTGGCGTACGAATCGGCGTGGGCGGTCGAGGCCGATCCGGATCACGCCGCGGAACTCGCGGCGATGGCGTTCGCGTTCGCGTACGAGGCCGCACGCGACGCGACCTACCGCGCGCTGCACTACCACGGTGGCTACGGCTTCATGATGGAGTACGACGTGCAGCTCTATTACCGCCGCGCCCGCGCGTGGGCGAACGTGTACGCCGAGCCGCGGCGCGCGTACCGCCGCGCCGCCGACCGGCGCTACGGATCGGTGGGGGAGATCTGATGGACTTCCGCCTCTCGCCCGAGACCGAGGCCTTTCGCGGCGAGGTGCGGGCCTTCCTCGACGAACAGATGACCGAGGAACGCGAAGAACGCCTCTACCGCACGGGCGTCGCGCACGATCCCGAGTTCACCGACGCGCTCCGGGAGCGCGGTTGGCTGGCGCCGTGGGCGGCCGACGGGAACGGTCGGCCGCGGTTCGACCACTACGAGTCGGATGTCTTGAAGTACGAGTTCGGCCTCGCGGAAGCGCCGAGCTACGCCGACGGCACGACCGGCATGGTTGCGGGGCTGATTCTGCGGGTCGGCACCGAGGAACAGCAGGAGGAGATCGTCCCGCCCGCCCGGCGGGGCGAGATCATCATCGTGTTGGGATTCAGCGAGCCCGAGTCGGGCTCCGACGTGGCGAACGCGCAGACCCGCGCGGTACGCGACGGCGACGAATGGATCATCAACGGCTCGAAGATGTTCACCACCAACGCGCATCTCGCCGACTACGTGTTCCTGTTGACGCGCACCAACCCGAACGTCGCCAAGCACAAGGGACTCACGACTTTCCTGGTCCCGATGAAGCAGGCAGGCGTCGAGGTTCAGGCCGTGTACACGCTGTCGGGCGAGCGTACGAACATCACGTTCTACAACGACGTACGCGTCGACGATCGCTGGCGCATCGGCGAGGTCGACGGCGGCTGGCGCGTGATGACCGCTTCGCTGCAGGACGAGCACTCGGCCGGTTTCGCGAATCGCATCGAACGCCTGCTCGACGCGACCGAAGCGTGGGCGCGGGAGACGTTGGGCCCGACCGGCCGACCGCGACTCGTTGACGACGACGTGCGCGAGCGGCTCGCGCGGGTCGCGACCGAGCTCGAGGTGTCGACATTGCTCGAGCGGCGTAACACCTGGATGGTTGCGAACGGCATGGTGCCGGAATCGGAAGGTCCGATGGCCAAGCTGTTCAGCTCCGAGGCGCTCGAGCGGGCGGCGCAGGATCTCTGCGAGCTCGTCGGTCCCGACGCGCTGCGGAGCTACTTCGACCCGAGCGCGCCCCAGGGCGGGCGCATCGAGCACGCGCTGCGGTTCTCGTTGGGCACGACGATCTATGCCGGGACGAGCGAGATACAGCGCAACATCATCGCCGGCCGGGGTCTCGGTCTGCCCCGTTGACGCTGGGCGGACGGGCTGACGCCGCTGTTAGAGCCGGTGGCGGCTCGACACCGCTACGTGCTGCCCGACTGTGCGGGTTCCACGGGCGATGCCTGGCGGGTGAGTGACTCATCTGTTATAACAGGGCGCAACCAAGCACCGTGAGCCGGGGGGACCGGAATGACATTGGTGACCAAGACGCGCACACGCGCGTTCGGCTCGGTTCTGGCGCTGACGCTGCTCGTCGCGGCCTGCGGCAACGCGGGTAGCTCGAAGTCGAGCGACACCACCGCGCCGGCCGGACCCTCGACCACGTTCAAGGGAACCGACTACACGATCAAACAGCCGGTCAAGGCGCCGGGGGTCACCTCCACCGAGATCCGCGTCGGTTCGGTCGTGTCGATCACCAACCCGGTCGGTGGCGACTACGGGCTCCTCAACGACGGCATCGAGGCGTACTTCAACGTCATCAACGGCCAGGGTGGTGTGTGGGGCCGGAAGCTGAAGCTCGCGAGTAAGCGCGACGACCAGCTTTCGCAGAACACGACCCAGGTCGAGGCGATGCTCAGCCAGGACAACGTGTACGCGGCGTTCATCGCCAGTCAGCTCTTCACCGGGGCACCGCAACTCGCCAAGGCCGGCATCCCCACCTACGGGTGGAACATCAACGCGGAGTGGGCGGGCCCGAAGAACTTCTTCCCGAACGTCGCCCCCATCTGCTTCAAGGGTTGCACGTCGCTCGGCCGGTTGCTGCCGTGGGTCATCAAGCAGGTCGGCGCGCACAAGGTCGCGCTCATCGGATACAACGTCGCGCAATCGGCCGACAGCGTGAACGGCAACGTCGCGGAGATCAAGAAGTTCAGCTCCGACATCGACGCGACGGTCGCGTACTCCGACACGTCACTGTCGTTCGGCCAGACCGACTACTCGGCCCAGGTCTCGCAGATGAAGGCGAAAGGCGTCGACTTCGTCGCCACCAGCCTCGACACCAACGGCGACTACACGCTGGCCAAGGAGATGAAGAAGCAGGGCATCCTCGACAAGGTGACCTTCTTCCACCCCAACCTGTACGACCCCGACTTCATCAAGCAGAACGCGGCCACGCTCGAGGGCGGCATCGTCTTCGTCGGCATCCTGGCCACGCAGCACGCGCCTGCACCGCCCGCGCTCCAGCAGTACCTCGACTACGCGCAGCAGCACGGCCTCAAGGTCACCGAGATGACCGAGCAGGGCTGGATCGCGGCGCGGCAGTTCGTCGATTCCCTGAAGGCGGCCGGCCCGAACTTCACGTGGGCGAACCTCGAGAACGCGTGGAATCAGCAGACGTCGTACAGCAACGGTGGGATGGTCACGCCCATCGACTGGACGTTCCAACACGCCGACCCGAGCACGAGCGTCGCGAACCGTTCGCAATTCGAGTGCGGCAACTTCGTAAAGATCCACAACGGCACCTTCGAAGGTATCTACGACGGCGGTGGCGCCAAGCCGTGGGTGTGCTTCAACGGCAAGCAGCCCGACGAGTGGGAGACGCCCGCCAACGTCAGCTTCGACGGGCCGCCGTTCAAGATCACCGATGTCGTGAAACCGAGTTCAGCGCGGCGGCGGAGTTGACTGCCGACCGCGAGGTGAGCGCTGCATGCACAACGTGATCAGCTCGTTCATCGAAGGTATTCCGATCGGTTGTGTGTTCGCACTCGTCGCGGTCGGATTCGTCCTGACGTACAAGGTTTCGGGCGTCTTCAACCTCGCGTTCGGTGCGCAGGCGTACGCGTCGGCGGCGGTGTACTACGAGCTGCGGGTGAAGCACGGTTGGCCGATCCCGCCCGCCGCCGGGCTCGCGGTACTCGTGTTCGCGCCGCTGCTCGGACTCGTCTTGTACTGGGGGATATTCCGGCATCTGCGCAATGCCCCCCAGGTCGCGCGGCTCGCGGTCTCCATCGGGCTCCTGCTCGCGCTGCCCGAGATCATCAAGCTCGCGTTCAACTTCGGGAGCGCACCGCTGTTCGGGGTGCAGGGGATCGTCGGGAACGGCGACGTCATCTACCACTTCGGTTCGTACACGTTCTTCCGCGACGACCTCGCGACGATCTTCGTAACCCTCGCGGCCGTACTCGGGCTGACGCTGATGTTCCGGTACACCGCGATCGGGCTGCGCATGCGTGCGGTGGTCGAGAGCGCGCGCATGACCGAGCTCGCGGGGATCAGCTCCGACCGCGTGTCGTCGACGGGCTGGGTGCTGTCGAGCGCGTTCGCGGGCATGGCCGGCCTGCTCCTCGGACCGCTGTACCCGCAGCTCTCGTCGCAGAACTTCTTCCTGCTCGTCGTGGCCGCGGTGGCCGCGGCCGCGTTCGCCGGCCTCTCGAGCCTGCCGCTCGCGCTGGTGGGCGGCCTAGGGCTCGGGATCGGCGCGCAGATCCTGGCGCGCGAGCTGCCGACCAACAGCATCCTCGCCCAGGGGCTGCGGCCGTCGCTGCCGTTCGTCGTCTTGTTCCTGGTGTTGATCCTCAAGCCGTCGCTGCGACGCAAGCGTGAGTTCGCCGATCCGCTCGCGGGCGTCGACCCACCTCCGCCGGCCCTCGCCGCCGACGAGCGCGGCCCCGGCCTCACGCGGGCCACGCACATCGTCGGCGTGGTGCTGGTGTTGGTCGCGCTTTGGTATTTCGGCGCGGTGGCCAACAGCTACTGGCTGTCGTTGGCCACGCAAGCGGTGATCTTCTCGATCATCTTCTTGTCGATCACCGTCTTCACCGGTATGGCCGGACAGATCTCGCTGGCGCAGGGTTCGTTCGCGGCCATCGGCGCGTTCACATGCGGTCAGCTCGCGACGAAGCACGGCGTGTCGGTGCTCGTCGCCGCGCTGATCGGTGTGGCGATCGCGGCGGCCATCGGCGCGCTGCTCGCCGTCCCCGCGCTGCGTCTCGGCGGCATCTATCTCGCGTTGGCCACCTTGGCCTTCGCACTCTTCTTCGAGAGCGTCATCGTCAAGTTCACCTGGGCGAGCGGTGGACAACTTCCGATCACCGTGCCGCGCCCGACGATCAGCACGATCAACTTCACCTCCGATCGCAGCTTCCTGCTCTTATGCACGGTCGCGCTCCTCATAGTGGGCTTCATCGTCGTGCGCGTCCGGGCCGGCATCACCGGGCACAACCTCCGGGCCCTCGACGGCTCGGAGATTGCCGCGTCGTCGATCGGCATCAACCCCACTCGGGCGCGCATCACCGCGTTCGCATTGTCGGCGGGCATCGCGGGTTTGGGTGGCGCGTTGCTGAGCATGCGCGAAGGCGCGGCGAACTACGACGCGAACTTCAGCGTTGCGTTCGCGATGTTCTGGGTCGTGCTCGTCGTCACCCTGGGTACGCGCACGGTCGAGGGCGCAGTGGTCGCGGCGATCGCGCTCAAGTTCTTCCCGGAGCTCTTGAATGCGATCCACGTGTCGGCGACGTGGCAGATCGTCTTGTTCGGCCTCGGCGCGATCACTTTCGCCCGCCACCCCGAAGGCATCCTCGAATACCAGAAGAGCATGCTCTTCAACCGGCTGCAGCGCCTCCTCGATCGGCGCGAGTCGCACAAGCACGAAGAAAGCGCGCCCGCGCGCTTGGCGGAGACGGAGTAGCCACCGTGGCACCGCCGGTTGAACCCCTCCTGGACGCGACGGAGATCTCGATCAACTTCTCCGGCATCAACGCGCTCACCGGCGTGAGCTTGCATGTCGACGAGAACGAGCTCGTCGGGCTGATCGGGCCCAACGGCGCGGGGAAGACCACGCTGTTCAACTGCATCTTCGGCGCGGTCGAGCCCGACGGCGGTTCGGTGCGGTTCGCGGGCCGCACGATCACCAAGATCCCGACGTATCGGCGGGCCCGCCTCGGTCTGGCCCGCACGTTCCAACGCATCGAGCTCTTCGGCGGGATGTCGGCGCGTACGCACCTGCTGGTTGCCGCCGCGGCCCGCCGCGGCAATGGCGCCTTGTGGAAGGACGTGCTCGGCATCGGTCAGCACAGCGCGGCCGAACGGGAGCACGTGTCGGCGACGCTCGAGCTGCTCGGGCTCACCGACTGCGCCGACGTTCCGATCGAATCGCTCAGCCTCGGTCGGGCCCGCCTCGTCGAGGTGGGTCGGGCCCTCATGACCGAACCCAGGCTCGTGTTGCTCGACGAACCGTCTTCGGGTCTCGACCGGGCGGAGACGCACGCGCTGACCGAGACGTTGAAGCAGGTGCACGCGGAGACGGGTATTGCCGTGCTGCTCGTGGAGCACGACGTCGAGATGGTCCGCGCCCTCGTCAACCGCGCCTACGTGCTCGATTTCGGGACGCTCATCGCCGACGGTCCCACTGCGGCGGTGCTCGGCGACGCGCGCGTCCGCAAGGCGTATCTCGGCGAACCGATCACCGCGGAGGACGCGGCGCCATGACTGACGCAACGCCCGCGCACTCGACTCCGCTGCTCGAACTGCGCAATGTCGATGCCGCCTACGGCCCGTTCCGCGCCGTGTTCGACGTGTCGGTCAGCGTTGCCGAAGGCAGCGTGGTCGCGCTACTCGGCGCGAACGGGGCGGGAAAGACCACGCTGGCACGCGTTGCCACCGGACTCGTCGCCGCATCGTCCGGGACGGTCATGTTCGACGGACACGACATCACCCGCATGAAGGCGTGGCGCATTGCCGAGCTCGGGATCATGCATGCGCCGGAAGGCCGATCAGTGTTCGGCTCGCTCACCGTCGAAGAGAATCTCACGCTGGATTTCCGCCGCAATCTCGGGCGCAAGGGCCTCGCGGGTGGGCTCGAGAAGGCGTACGACCTGTTCCCGCGGCTTCGGGATCGACGCAAGCAGCAAGCCGGTTCGCTGTCGGGCGGTGAACAGCGGATGCTGTCGCTGGCGCGGGTTCTGGTGCGCGCGCCGCGTCTCGTCGTCGTCGACGAGCTGTCGCTCGGGCTGTCACCTCTCCTCGTCGACGAGGTGTACGCCACGTTGACGCGCGTGCCGCGACGCGGGCACGGCGGTGCTCTTGATCGAGCAGTACGTCGACCACACGCTCAAGATCGCGGATTCGGTTGTGCTGCTGCAGCACGGTGAGGTTGTCTACAACGGATTGGCGAGCGAAGTAGGCGACATCTCGCAACGGTTGCTCTCCGATACTCCGACCTGAGGAAGAACCGATCCCGATGACCGACTACGAAACGCTCCTCGTCACGATCGACAACGGGGTCGCGTGGGTCTCGCTCAACCGGCCCGCGGTTCGGAACGCGTTCAACGTGAAGATGCAGGCCGAGCTCCGCGGCCTGTGGCGCGGCTTTCGCTACAACGACGACGTGCGTTGTGTCGTGCTTACCGGCGAGGGCGACGCGTTCTGCACCGGCATCGACCGCTCGGAGGCGATGACCGACGACGCCATGGAGACCGACTTCTTCTCCGCGTATCCGACGCCGTGGATGTATGACGATCCGGGCGGCGACATCGGGCCGAAGTCGAACGACCTGTGGAAGCCCGTGATCGCGGCCGTGCAAGGGCTCGCGTGCGGCGGTGCGTTCTACATGCTCGGCGAGACGGAGTTCATCATCGCGGCCGACGATGCCGTCTTCTTCGACCCGCACGTCACGTACGGGATGACGGCCGCGTTCGAGCCGATGCAGATGCTCACCAAGATGCCCTTCCCGGAGATCATGCGCCTGGCGTTGCTCGGTGTGCACGAGCGCATGTCGGCCGAGCGGGCCCGGGAGATCGGTCTCGTCAGTGAGGTCGTGCCGCGCGCCGAACTGCGCGAGCGCGCGGGGTGGGCGGCGCAGGTGATCGCCGACTCGCCCGCGCTGGCGATTCAAGGGACGATGCGGGCGCTGTGGACCGCGCTCGAGATGTCGCGCAGCCAGGCGCTCGCGGTCGCGAACCTCTTCACCCGGATCGGTTCCGACGCCACCGCGTTCAAGGAAGGACAGGAGCGCTTCGCGTCGGGCGAACGACCGAAATGGCGCCTACGTTGACGCGATGAACAACTCGGAGGCGATCGAGCCGTTCGTGATTCACGTCGACGACGCGGTTCTGGACGATCTCCGCGACCGGTTGGCGCGGGCGCGCATCCCGGATCAAATCGAGGGCAGCGCCTGGGAGTACGGCATTCCGTACGACTATCTCCGCGCGCTCGTCGCGTACTGGCGCGACGAATACGACTGGCGTGGGCAAGAAGCGCGCCTGAACGAGTTCGAACACTTCCGCACGACCATCGACGGCCAGTCGATCCATTTCATCCACGCCCGTTCGCCGAATCCCGAGGCATTTCCGCTGCTCCTCACGCACGGTTGGCCGGGCTCGGTCGTCGAGTTCCTCGACGTCATTCCCCGGCTGACCGACACGTTCGATGTGATCGTGCCATCACTGCCCGGCTACGGGTTCTCGGAGCCGACCCGTACACGGGGCTGGGACATCCCACGCGTCGCGCGGGCGTTCATGGAACTCATGCGGCGTCTGGGTTACGCGCGTTACGGCGCGCAGGGCGGCGATTGGGGCGCGCAGGTCACGACGCGGATCGGTGCCCTCGACCCGGAGCACTGCGCCGCGATCCACCTCAACATGCCGATCGCGGAGCGGCCCGAGAACCCGGTGGAGCTCACCGATCTCGACCAGGCCGACCTCGCGTCGATGCAGCAGTTCGCCGCGCCGCGAGTCGGGCTACGCGCAAGAGCAGTCGACCAAGCCGCAGACGTTGGGCGTTGGCCTCAACGACTCGCCGGCAGGACTGCTCGCATGGATCGTCGAAAAGCTGCAGGCGTGGAGCGACTGCGACGGCGATCCCGAGAACGTTTTCACCCGCGACCAGATGCTCACGAACGTGATGACGTACTGGGTGACGCAGACGATCGCGTCGTCGACTCGCCTCTACTGGGAGAACGCGCACAGCCCGGAGCCGCAGGAGTACGTCGGGGTTCCAACCGGCGTGGCGCGCTACCCCAAAGAGGTCCTGCGCTTCCCACGGTCGTGGGTCGAGCAGCGGTACAACGTGACGCACTGGGTCGAGATGCCGCGCGGCGGCCACTTCGCGGCGATGGAACAGCCCGCGCTCTTCGCCGACGATCTCCGGACCTTTTTCGGCTCGGTGCAGTAACGCGGGTTTGCCCTTGCCCGGCGCTCCATATTGGTGTCATTCTCTCATGACACCAATACGTGGGACGGGGGAGATTGCCGCATGGGACTGCTCGACGGGAAGGTCGCCGTCATCACCGGCGCGGGGTCGGGGATGGCACGGGCCGCGGTCGAGGTCTTCGTCCGCGAAGGCGCCCGGGTCGTAGCCGGCGATGTCAGCGGCGCCGAGAACGACACCGCGGCGGCCGTCGGCGCGGGCGTGCTCCCCATTCATTGCGACGTCACCTCGGAGCCCGACGTCGAAGCGATCATCCGCGCCGCGGTCGACGAGTTCGGTCGGCTCGACGCGGTCCTCAACGTGGCCGGGATCGCCGACGCGATGATGCTCGCCGATGTGACGATGGAGCACTACGACCGCGTCATGGACGTCGACCTGCGCGGCGTGTTGCTCGGCACGAAGCACGGAATCCGCGTCATGCTCGACGCGGGCCACGGCGGCGCGATCGTCAACTTCTCTTCGGTGGGCGGCATGAACGGCTCGTACTTCACGGGCGTGTATTCCGCCGCCAAAGCGGGAGTGATCGCGATCACGAAGGCCGCGGCCGTCGAGTACGGCCCGCAGGGAATCCGCGTCAACTGCATCTGCCCGGGTTTCATCTACACCGCGATGAGCGCGGGCGGCGAGAACATCCCCGGCATGCTCGAGAAGGCGGCGCTCAATCGCGGTGGGCAGCCCGAAGAGGTCGCGGAAGTTGCCGCGTTTCTCGCCACCGATCGCGCCTCGTACGTGACGGGCGCGGTGGTCCCCGTCGACGGTGGATGGTCCGCCAAGCTCGCCTGAACGCCCGCGACCCCTGACCTGGAAACACCGAGTGAGGAAACCATGACCAGTACGACCGACGTCTCCTACGACCCCTACGACGTCGAGATCAACGTCGATCCGTATCCGGCGTTCCGCCGGCTGCGGGAGGAGGCGCCGCTCTATTACAACGAGCAGTACGACTTCTTCGCGGTCAGCCGTTTCGACGACGTCGAGGCGCGGGCTCAAGGAACGGGAGACGTACATCTCCGGTCGGGGCGCGATCATCGAACTGATCAAGGCGAACCTCGAGATGCCGCCCGGCGTCATCATCTTCGAGGACCCGCCCGTTCACACCGTGCACCGCGGGTTGCTGTCGCGCGTGTTCACCCCGAAGAAGATGAACGCGCTCGAGCCGCAGGTCCGCGAGTTCTGTGCGGCCAGCCTCGATCCGCTCGTCGGTTCGCGGGCGTTTCGACTTCGTCACCGACCTCGGCGCGCAGATGCCGATGCGCGTGATCGGCATGCTGCTCGGCATCCCGGAAGCAGGATCAGGAGGCGATCCGCGAACACGTCGACGCGTCGCTGCGCACCGAGGCGGGCGAGCCGATGACCGAGCTCGGTCGAGGACGTGTTGAGCGGCGAGATCTTCGCCGACTACATCGACTGGCGGTCGAAGCATCCCTCCGACGACGTGATGACGGAGTTGCTGAACGCGGAGTTCGTCGACGAGACCGGGACCACTCGTCGTCTGACGCGCGAGGAGATCCTCACGTACGTCACGGTCATCGCCGGCGCGGGGAACGAGACGACGACGCGCCTGATCGGGTGGGCGGGCAAGGTGCTGGCCGAGCATCCGGACCAACGCCGCGAGCTCGTCGAGGATCCCACGCTGATCCCCAACGCGATCGAGGAGCTCCTCCGGTTCGAACCGCCGGCGCCCGCACGTGGCGCGGTACGTCGTCGCGCGATGTGGAGCACTACGGGCAGGCGGTGCCCGAAGGCAGCGTCATGATGTTCCTCGATCGGATCGGCGAACCGCGACGACCGCCGTTACCGCGAACGGCGACGCGCTTCGACATCCACCGCAACGTCGGCGCAGCACCTCACCTTCGGCTTCGGCACCCATTTCTGCCTCGGCGCCGCGCTCGCCCGGCTCGAGGGCCGCGTCGCGCTCGAAGAGGTCCTGAAGCGGTTCCCGGAATGGGACGTCGACTGGTCGGGCGCCAAGCTCTCGCCGACCTCGACCGTGCGCGGTTGGGAGACGCTTCCGGTCGTCACCCGTTGAGTACCAAGTCGACGCGAAGACGAGCGTAAAGGCGAAGGTGCCGGCCGAGCGCCGGAAGTACGACAGCCCGGTACGGCGCCAGCGCGCCGCCGAGACCCGCGAGCGGATCATCGTCGCCGGTGCCGACACTCCTGCACGGCTTCCCGGTGTGGAACTGGCGCGCGCTGACGGTGCGGCGGTGGCCGAGCGCGCGGGCGTGAACGAGCGCACCGTGTATCGCTACTTCGCCAGCGAACGCGAGCTACGCGACGCGGTGATGGCACGCGGCTCAGGAGACCGAAGCGGAGGTCATGCTCGAGGGGCTCGCGTTGGAAGACATCGCAGGACCATACCGCGCGGCATGCTCGAATACGTGTCGTCGTTCCCGCTGGAATCCGCGCGCGCCCGACGACCCGACGCTTGGTCGGCCGCGCACGGCCGCCAGCGCGACGCGTTGGTCGCGGCGGTGTCAGCCGCGAAGACCGCAGACTGGCCGGAGACCGACCGCGCCGATCGCGGCCGCGATGCTCGACGTGCTGTGGAGTGTGACGTCGTACGAACGCCTCGTCGTCGACTGGGACCTCGACCCGGAGGAGGCGATCGCGGGCGCAACCTGGGTGATCGGCCTGGTCGAGGAGGCCATCCGCACCGGCCGTCGCCCACAGGGAATGGAGAACCGATGACTGTCCCCGATGTCGACGGCAACTTCGACGCGCGTCGACTACTTCCGCACGCCCGCGATCTATCAGGATCCGTATCCGTACTACGAGTACCTCCGCGCGCACGGACCGGTGTGGCGCGAGCCGCACTGGGGTGTGGTCATGATCACCGGCTTCGAGGAAGCGATGGCGGTCTACAACGACACCGCGACCTTCTCGTCGTGCAACACGGTAGCCGGTCCGTTCGTCAAGTTCCCGGTTGCGTTCGAAGGTGACGACATCAGTGCGATCATCGAGGAGCACCGCGACACGCTGCCGTTCAGTGATCAGCTGCCGTCGTTCGATCCGCCCAAGCACACCGAACAACGTGCGCTGCTGCTGCGGCTCATCACGCCGAAACGCCTGAAGGAGAACGAGGAATTCATGTGGCAGCTCGCCGATCGCCAGATCGACGAGTTCGTCGCGCGGGGACGAGTGCGAGTTCGTCCGCGACTACGCGAAGCCGTTCACGCTGTTGGTGATCGCCGACCTGCTCGGCGTCCCGGAAGCCGATCACGAAACGTTCCGCGAGGAGCTGCAGGGCGACAGCGCCCACGGCGCGGCAGCCGGGCGGGGCGAAGGTGCGATGGCGCACAAGCCGTTGGAGTTCCTCTACGAGCGGTTCACCGCGTACATCGAGGAGCTGCCGGCGCGAGCCGCGCGACGACGTGATGTCGGGCCTCACCACCGCGACCTTTCCCGACGGGTCGATTCCCGACGTGCACGATGTCGCCCTCATCGCCGCGAACCTGTTCTCGGCGGGCGGAGAGACGACGGCGCGCCTCTTCGGCTCCGCGCTGCAGCGCTCGCAGAGGATCCCGGCCTCCAACAACTGTTGCGCGAGCGAGCGCGATCGCATCCCGAACTTCATCGAGGAGATGCTGCGCCTCGAGAGCCCGATCCAAGGCGAGTTCCGGCTCGCACGCTTCAACACGACAGTGGGCGGCGTCGACATTCCCGCGGGCACGACGGTGATGGTGCACAACGGTGCGGCCAACCGTGACCCCCGCCACTTCGAGGCGCCGGCCGAGCTTCGTCTCGATCGGACCGACGGTCGTCATCACCTCGGCTTCGGTTTCGGCATCCACACCTGCGTCGGCGCACCGTTGGCCCGGGCCGAGGCACGCGTCAGCCTGGAGCGCATGTTCGACCGCATGGCCGACATCCGGATCTCGGAGGGAGAGCACGGACCGGCCGGCGCACGTCGGTACCGCTACTCGCCGATCTACATGTTGCGCGGCCTCGAGGCCCTGCACCTCGAGTTCACCCCAACCCCACCCCCCGAACCGTCGTGACTTAGGCCCGCTATTCGGGCCCAACTCACCGACAGTTCGCATCGCCCGGGGCGTTATTTGATCTGGGGGCGGGTGCCGGGGCGGGCATCGGAGTCGACTTGCACTCCGTCGATCCGGATCGGGGTGCCGTTGACGAGCATGTGCCGCATGCCGGTGGGCTCCTCGGCGGTCAGGCGTTCGGCGTCGGCGGGGAAGTCGCGCACGCGCCGGGTAGGCCCGGTTCCCACCGTGGCGGGATCGAAGACGCACACGTCGGCCGCGTATGCCCTCGCGCAGATAGCCGCGCCGCACGAAGCCGAACATGTCGGCGGGCTCGCCCGTCAGCTTGCGCACCGCGTGCTCGAGCGAGATCGCACCGCGATCGCGCACCCACGTACCGAGCAGGTCGGTCGGTAGTGGCGCGTCGCAGAGCTGATCGACGTGCGCACCCGCGTCGGAAAGACCAAGTACTACGTGGTCGTGCACGAGCAACCGTCCGACCTCGTCGACGTCGTCGTTCGCGATGTACGCGCGGAAACGGGTCGTGAGGTCTTCCGCCACCGCGATCTCGCACATCAGGTCGAGCGGACTGCAGCCGCGCTCGCGTGCGACCTCGGCCACGCGCCGGCCTTCGAGCTCGGGGAACGTTGCCGACTCGGAGATCTCGAACGTGTCCCACCGGGGACGCATCGGCGATTCCTCGAGGTCGGCTGCGGCCTCCGCTCTCCACGCCGGATCGCGGTACGCCGCGAGCCGCACGGATCGGCTCACCTTCATGAGCTCGCCGAAGACCTGGCCGGTGTTCAGGCTGTACGCGTCGGCCATCGTGAACTGCATGGTGAGGGGTCGGGGAGTGACCTGCGGCCACACGTTCGCGCCGTGGGCCAGACCCTCGTCGTGCAGGCGCACGGGCTCGAGGTGGCGCCCGCCCGGCGCCGCGAACAGCGGGATACGTGAACGGCCGACCGATCCGCGGTTGCCACTCGTACACATCGGCGTACGTGCACTGTTCGCCGGGCGTGATCAGAACCACACCCTTGCCCGCCGCACCCACCGCGAGGAACAGCGCCTCGACCTCGGCCGCGTCGGCGAAGCGGCTCGGCACCGGCTTGCCGTCGACGCCGCGGTGCGCGAACGAGAAGCTCGTCGAGAAGCCGGCCGCGCCCGCCGCCGAGCGCGTCGCGCACCAACGCGCACATCTGCTCGATCTCGTCGGGCGTAGCGGCGCGTTCGTACGCGGCGTCGCCCATCACCCAGAGCCGGACCGCGGAGTGACCGACGTAGGCGGTGAAGTTGATGAGCGTTCCCGCGGCTCCGCACGAGATCGAGGTACTCGGGGAAGGTTGCGAACTCCCACACGATGCCCGCGTTCAGCGTGGCCGGGTCCATGTCCTCGACGTTCTCGAGCGTTCCCACGATGAGGTCGTGATGGTCGGCGCGCGTCGGCGCGATCGAGAACCCGCAGTTGCCCGCGACGACGGTGGTGACGCCGTGGAACGACGATGGCCGCAGGGCCGGATCCCAGAACACCTGCGCGTCGTAGTGCGTGTGAATGTCGATGAATCCGGGCGTGACCGCGCATCCCGCTGCGTCGAGCTCCCGCTCGCCCTGCAGGTCGGGACCGATCGCGGAGATCAGGCCGTCGGTGACGGCAACGTCGGCCGACGTAGCCGGGCCGGCCGCTCCCGTCGAACACCGTTCCGCCCCGGATGACGACGTCAGCGGTCACGGGTCATCAGCTCCTTCATCGACCGCGGCGGCGAACCGGCCGTCGTCCCGCCGTCGACGGGTAACACCACTCCGGTGATCTGCGCGGCGCGGTCGCTCGCGAGGTAGAGCACGGCTTCGGCAACGTCGCGCGGTGACCCGACGCGCTGCAGCGGTTGCATGGCCCGCACGATCAGCGACTGGTCCATGGCCGCGTTGATCGCGGTGGGGATGTGCGCGGGCGCGATGCAGTTGACGCGGATGTTCTTCGCGGCGAGCTCCACTGCGATCGAGCGGGTGAAGTGGATGACGGCGGCCTTCGTCGCGCGGTAGGCCATCACGCCCGAACCGGCGTTGATCCCGCCGATCGACGTGGTGTTGACGATCACGCCTCCGCCGTGTTCGGCCATGTGCCGCGCGGCCCGCTGGCTCCCGACCATCACGCCGAAGATGTTCACCGCCATCACGCGATCGAAGTCGGCAAAGTCGTCGTCGAGGAAGCGTTTGAACGAACCGCCGATGCCCGCGTTGTTGCACATGACGTGCAGGCCGCCGAATCGCTCGACCGCGAAATCGACGGCGGCTTGGATCTGGTCGGCATCGGTTACGTCGGTCGCCTGGAACGCGGCCGATGCACCGAGCGTCTCCGCCAACGCCTCGCCGTCGGCCTGGTTCACGTCGGCGATGACGACGCTCGCACCCTCCTCGGCAAGCAGCTCGACCATGCCCCGGCCCAGTCCGCTCGCGCCACCGGTGACGATCGCGACCTTGCCCTCCATTTCCCCGCGACCGGTCACGCCTCTTCGATCCAGAACTCGGGCGAGGTGTCGATGTCGTGGCGGGCGAAGATCGCGTCGATCTCGGCGAGGTCGCGCGGCGACTGATCGACCAGCCGACCGCGCCCGCGTTGTCCTCGACCTCGGCGACGTGTACGACAGCCGACGAGCGCGGTGCTCACTGCGGGATGCGAGATCGCCCAACGCAACGCGAGCTGCGGGAGGCTCTTGTCGTACGCCGCCGCGATGCCCTTGAGCTCCTCGACCGCGCGCACGTTGTCCTTGAACTTCTCCGGCCCGAACAGCGCGGCGAACATCTTGATCGCGCCCATGTTGCCCTGGCGCGACGCGCCAGTCGGCGCTGCCGAAGTCGTGGTCTTCGGTGAACGTGCCCGTCAGCAGGCCGAACGCGAGCGAGCCGTAGGCCATGAAGCCGACGCCGTTGCTCCTCGCAGTACGGGAGGATCTCGCGCTGCATGCGGCGGTCGAACATGTTCCAGCCGTACTGCACCACGTCGATCCGGCGCACAGCCATGCATTGCCTTGATCTCGTCGAGCTTGAAGTTCGAGAGGCCGACGAAGCGGACCTTGCCTTCGCGCACGATGTCGTCGAGCGCTTGCATCGTCTCCTCGAACGGCGTCTCGCGGTCGGGCCAGTGCACGAGGTACACGTCGACGTAGTCGGTGCCGAGGTTCTTCAGGCTCTTGTCGATCGACGCGATGACCCGCTCGCGGCTGCTGTCGCGCAGGTTCGGCTTGTCCTTGTAGTTCATGCCGAACTTCGTGACGATCACGGCTTCGTCGCGGCGCCTGCCGAGCGCCTCGCCCGAGCGCGCGCTCCGACGCGCCCATGCCGTAGCCCTCGGCGGTGTCGAAACAGTTGATGCCGAGGTCGAGCGCCCGCCCGATCGCGCGCTCGGAACTCGGTCGCCTCGATGTCGCCGTAGCCGCCGCCGATCTCCCAGCAGCCGTAGCCGACGGCCGCGACCTCGAGTCCCGTCGTTCCGAACGGACGCTGTTCCATGATGTCCCCTCTCGAGTTCCGCGCTACACGAGCCGGTAGCGCAGCGGTAGTTGTTTGATGCTGCCGTTGACCGCCGAGTTCAAGCGCTCGACTTCGACCCACGAGCTCGAACGACTCGAGCCGCGCGAGCAGATGCCGGAAGATCGTCTCGATCTCGACGCGCGCGAGGTGCGCACCGAGGCAGACGTGCTCGCCGAACCCGAACGCGAGGTGCGGGTTCGGATTGCGGTCGACGCGGAACGCGAACGGATCGTCGAACACGTCCTCGTCGCGGTTCGCGGACGCGAAGTACAGCGCGAGCTGGTCGCCGGCCGCGATCGCGCATGCCGCGGACCTCGCAGTCTTCGGTCGCGACCCGCGTGAAGTGGCTGATCGGGCTGGCCCAGCGCAGGATCTCCTCCGACCGCGTCGGGCGAGCAGATCGGGGTTGGCGCGCAGCTTCTCCCACTCGCTCGGGGTGCTCGCAGAATGCGAGCAGGCCGCCGCTGATCGCGTTGCGTGTCGTCTCGTTGCCGGCTTCGACGAACAGCTCGCAGTACGACGATCAGCTGCTCGTCGGTGAGCGGCGCGCCGTCGACGGTGCCTGTGGAGCAGCTCGCTCACCAGATCGTCCTGCGGTTCTCGGCGGCGCTGGTCGATGAGACCCTCGAAGTAGCCGCGCAGCTCGCCTCGCGCCCGTTTCATCGTCTGCCCGGGCGACTCGCCCGTACGGCGGTACTCCGGGATCGTCCTTGCCGATGATCTCGTTCGTCCAGCGGAACAGCAGCTCCCAGTCGGTGCTCGGGACGCCGAGGATCCACGCAATGACCGCGAGCGGGAACGGCGCCGCGATCGCCCGTGACGAAGTCGCCTTCGCTCGTGCCACTCGACGAAGTCGCCGCCGCGTCGAGCACGTCGGTCGCGATGCGCTCGACGTCGTCGCTGCGGGCGCGCACCGCCTGCGGCGTGAAGCGCGCGTTCACGACGCGGCGCATCGGACCGTGCCGGGGCGGGTCGATCATGCACGAGGATCTCGGTCGGCGGCACCGGCGCGCGCGCCGGCGCGTGCCAGCGTGATTCCCTGCGCGCTCGAGAACCGCAGCGGCTGCGCGGCGATCTGCAGGATGTCGGCGTGCTTGGTGATCGCCCAGAACGGCTTGTACCCGTCGACCTCGACGTACGCGACGGGCGCCTCGGCGCGCAGGTGCGTCCAGACCGTCGTGCGGGTAGCCGCGGCGCGCGTAGCGCTCGGGGTCGACGAGGTCGAGCGGATCGATGCCGGCCGGACCGATCTCGATCATCTCGGTTCCCGTGGCAGATCCGAGCACGCGCTCGCCGATGATGTTGCGCTGGATCTCGCTCGTGCCGCCCATGATCGAGTTCGCGCGCGTCGACCAACAATGCGTGCGCCCATCGTCCTGACGAAACACGCCGATCGAGACCAGGGCATTCCGGGCCGAGCACCGCGACCGCGGTCTCGGCGAGGCGCTGGCTCGTCGCGGCCCAGAACAGCTTCACGATGCTCGACTCCGCGCCGATCTCCTCGCCGCGCCCCAGGCGGGCGAGAGCACGAGCGTTGTGCAGACGGAAGATCTCGACGTCGATCCACGACTGCGCGAGCCGTTGGCGCACGCGCGGGTCGTCGGTTGCGCCGACGCGCGCGACACTCCTCGGCCAGCGCGTCGATGGCCAACCGCTGGAGCACCTGCTCCTTCCAGATGAACGACGCGCCCCGTTCGTTGGCGAGCGTCGTGTTCGCGACGCGCCAGCCGTCGTGTCTCGGGGCCGATGAGGTTCTCGACCGGCACCTCGACGTCGTCGAAGAACACTTCGTTGAACTCGCTGTCGCCGGTGATCTGGCGCAGCGGCCGCACGTCGACACCGGGCGCGTCCATCGGGATCGCCAGCATCGAGATGCCCTTGTGCGGCGGCGCAGTCGGATCGGTGCGGACCAGCGCGATCCCCATGTCGGCGAAGGTCGCGTACGACGACCACACCTTCTGCCCGTTGACGCGGTACACGCCGCCCCGCTTCTCGGCGCGCGTCGACAGCGCGGCGAGGTCGCTCCCGGCGTCGGGCTCGCTGAACAGTTGGCACCAGATGTCGTCGGCGCCGAGGATCCGCGGCATCCACCGGGCGCGTTGTTCTTCGGTGCCGTGCGTGATCAGCGTCGGTCCGACGAGGGTGACGCCGCCGCGCCCGAGCGATCGGCGGCGCGCCGGCGCGCGCCAGCTCCTCGTTGTAGATCGCGACATGCGTCGACGACGCGGCCCGCCCGCCGTACTCGACCGGCCAGTGGATGCCGACCCAACGCCCGCCGTGCAACATCCGCTGCCAATCGCGCAACGTCTCCGCGTCGTCGGGCGTCGGGAGCCGGCCCGACCGTGGGCGGCGGGTGCGCCGCGAGCCACGCCCGGAGCTCGTCCCGGAACGCTTCGTCGGAAATCGACATGGCGCCCCGGCCGGTCACGTGCTCGCTGCCCCCTGATCTCCGCCCTCGGATATATGCTTCACGATATTGGAGAAGGACGCTCTCCGCAACGTGCAGACCGAGCGAGAGCATCCTTTTCAGTAGACCGGGCCGTCGAGCGGAAGCAGGATCGGCACATGGCAGGAGTCGAGGCGGTTCCGGACGCGGTCGAGCCGTCGTGGCGCGAGCGCGCCGTGTCCCGCAGCCTCGACGCGGCCCGCTCCCGGGCCGAGGAGCGGACCCAGCGTTTCTTGGATGCCGCGTTCGAGCTGATCGACGAGAAGGGCACGACCGAGTTCACGATCCAAGAGGTCGTGGAGCGCTCGAAGCAGTCGCTGCGCGGCTTCTACGAGTACTTCGACGGCAAGGACGAGCTGGTGCTCGCGCTGTTCGAGGAGACGCTCCGCGAAGCCGCCGACGACATCCATGCCGCCGTCGATGCCGAGTCCGACCCGCTCGCCCGGCTGCACGTCTTCGTCGATCTGCCTCCACGAGTGGTGCGACCCCGTCGACTCGCCGCGCAAGCGGGGGACACACAACCGGCGGCCGATCTCCGAGTTCTCCATGCAGCTCGCGGTCAACCACGCGGGCCGGGTGCGCGCCGCGCTCGCGCCGGTATCGCACTTGCTCCGCGAGCTCATCGACGCAGCCGCTGCCGCGGGCGCGATCCAAGTCGACGAACGCGCGCCGAGCTGCGGCATGGTTACAACAGACCGTGATGTACAGCTGGTTCGGCAATCGCCTCGTCGAGAACCCGAAGCTGCGGCTCACTGCCGAGGAAACGTGGGAGTTCTGCCTCCACGGCCTCGGCGCCGACGGAACTCGCGCCTAGATCGAAGAGATACGGAGACAGCGAATGACCATGACCAGAGCGACGACTTCGCCGGTACTGCACGGCGACCGGTTCTTCATCGGCGGCGAGTGGGTCGAACCGTCGTCCGACGCGACGATCTCCGTCACCGACTCGGGAACCGAAGAGGTGTACTACACGGTTGCGGAGGCGGCCGCCGACGACATGAACCGCGCGGTTGCGGCGGCGCGTACGGCGTTCGACGACGGCCCGTGGTCGCGCCTCACGCACGCGCAGCGCGGCGAGTACATCCGCGCGCTCGGGGCGGGCTTCGCCGAGCACAACGACCAGCTCGGTCAGCTGTGGCCGCGTGAGTCGGGTGTGCTGTACAAGGTCGCGCAGTACTCCGGGCGCATCGGCGCGGGTGCGCTCGAGTCGTACGCCGCGCTTGCCGACACGTTCCCCTTCGAAGAAGAGTGCGCACCCACCGGCGGCGGCGAGTTCGGGCTGCTCGTGCGCGAACCGGTTGGCGTCGTCGGCGCGATCATCCCGTGGAACGCACCGGTCGCGCTGATCTGTCACAAGATCGGTCCCGCGCTCCTCGCGGGTTGCACCGTCGTACTCAAGTCGTCGCCCGAGGCGCCGGGCGTCGGGTACATCTTCGCCGAGGTCGCCGAGCAGATCGGCTTGCCGGCCGGCGTGCTCAACGTGTTGACCGCCGACCGCGAGGTGTCGGAGTTGCTCGTCACCAACCCCGGCGTCGACAAGATCACCTTCACCGGCTCGACCGCGGCGGGCCGCCGCATCGCGTCGTTGTGCGGCGAGCGGATCGCGCGCTGCACGCTCGAGCTCGGCGGCAAGTCGGCGGCGGTGATTCTCGACGACATGGACCTCGGCACCGCGGCCACGACCCTCGCCCGCGCCGAGTGCGGACTCAACGGCCAGGTGTGCTCGTCGCTCACGCGCGTCATCGTCACCAAGGATCGCCACGACGAGTTCGTCGACGCGCTCGCGTCGAGCTTCGGGAAGACGCGCGTGGGCGACCCGTTCGACGCCGACGCCCAGCTCGGCCCGCTCGTCTCGGGGCGCCAGCGGGATCGGGTCCTGGGTTACATCGCCAAGGGTGTCGACGAGGGCGCCAAGCTCGCGACCGGCGGTGGCCGGCCCGAGGGCCTCGACCGTGGGTTCTTCGTCGCGCCGACGGTCTTCGGCAACGTCGACAACGCTTCGACGATCGCGCGCGAAGAGATCTTCGGACCGGTGCTCTCGGTCATCCCCGCGGCCAATGAGCAGGACGCGGTGCGCATCGCCAACGACACCGACTACGGACTCAACGCGTCGGTCTTCACGAACGACGTCGACCGTGCGCGCGACGTCGCCAGCCGACTCCGTACCGGCACGGTCGGACACAACGCGTTCCGCACCGACTTCGGCATGGCGTTCGGCGGCTTCAAGCAGTCGGGCATCGGTCGGGAAGGCGGCAAGGAAGGGCTGCAGGCGTTCCTCGAGACCAAGACCGTCATCCTCGAAGGCACGCCCGCGGCGTATCGCAAATGAGCGACGAACTGCCGCCGCGCGTGGCCGACCTGGTCGAGCTGCACGCCTTGTGCTCGCGGTACATGGCGTACACGAGTCAGTTCGTCGAAGACCGCTGGCTCGATGTCTTCACGCCCGATGTCGAGTACACCGCGTTCGGCACGCCGTACACCCTGGAGCGTTTTCCGGCACTGCTGGCCGCGGCGCCCCGCGGTCAGTTCATCGGGAACATGCCGGTCGTGGAGCTCGACGGTGATCGCGCCACGGGGATGCAGCATTTCGTGTTCATCGACCAGCAGACGCACGCGATGCGCATCGGTTGGTACCGCGACGAGTACGTGCGCACGCCGGACGGCTGGCGCATCCGCCGCCGCTCCACCACGTTCATGCGCAAGCACGGCGGCTTCGACTCCGGCGTCCAGCACGACCCCCTCGCCGAAACCAAATAGTCGGATTCCCTGCCATCAGTTGGCAGCGTTTCCGACGCATGGGATCGGATTCCCTGCCATCAGATGGCAGCGTTTCCGACTCTATGAGTCGGTTTTCCTGCCAACGCGGGCGGCTGGTGGGTCAGTCTTTGGGGGGTTCGCCGTGGGCGGCGTTGGCGACGCCGCGCCGCCAGTACGACTTCGGCGACATCCGCGCCGCGTCGAGTCCCTGAGCGAGCAGCGCGTCGCGCACCGTTGCCACGACCGTGAGCTCCGCGGAGAGGTACGCGTGGCCCGGCCCGGTGGGAAGTGCCAGCGCGCGCACCGCGTCGGCGAGCAACTCGACGCGCCCGGGTTCGGTCGCCCCGCGGTGCAGCCAACGCATTTCGACGGGCGCGTCGGCGGGCGGGGTGAACGGCTGTTCGTTCTCGGCGCCGCCGACCTCGAGCAGCGCGACCCGCGTGATCCGGGCGACAACGCTTCGATCATCGCGAGCGATGCAGGAACGCCCGAGTCGTCGGCGACGAACAGGTGCCAGTCGACGGCTTCGGCGAGAACGATCTTGCCGCGCGGGCCGATCGCTTCGACGTGGTCGCCCGCCCGAACCGACGCCGCCCACCGTGCGCCGGGTCCGTCGCCGTGCACGACGATGTCGATGTCGACCGCGTTGTCGTCGGGATGGAAGTGCCGGATCGTGTAGCGCCGACGGCGGTGCAGCTCGGTGTCGGTCGGTACCGAGAGCATGAGGTCTTGGCCGGCCTGCGGCGCGAGCGCTTCGAGGCCTGGTGCAGTGAGCCGGATGCGGCGCATCTCCGGCACCACTTCGAACGCGTCGACGACTTCGAGATCCCAGAGCGGCGCGCCGATACGCGCCGCGAGACTCGCGCCGTCCGGAGTTGCATTCGAGCTCATCGCCGGCACGTTAGGCCGGAACCCCACCGACAGTTGGCAGGAAAACTGGCGCGTGGCGCTGCTTTTCCTGCCAACAGTTGGTGGGGTTCGCCGCGATCCGGGCTCAGTCGAGGAGTAGGCGCTGCCAGCTCTCGGCGAGCCAACGTTCGTAACGAGAGGGCGACCAGCCTCGTTCGCCGGTGAGCATCACGTAGACCTCGGGACTGTTCGTCACCCAGACCGTGTCGGCCGCGTCGTTGACCGACAAGCCGACGCGCAGACGCCCCGTCGCACGGATCTCGCCGATCAGCTTCCGCATGTTCGCGGCGCGCCGATCGCTGATCTCCTGCCACACCGCGTGGGCCTCGGGCTCGGTCGACGACGCGTCGCGCAACGCGAGCAGCAGGGGAGCGAGGCGGGCATGCGTCTCCCGGATCGCTTTGGCATAGAGCGTCAGTTTCACGACCGGATCGGGCTCGGCCATGATCGCCTTGATCGGCGCGCGCTCCTCGGCGACGACGGGGCGGTTCGTGCCCGAGATCGCTTGCTCGATGAGCTCGCGCAGCAGCGTGGGCTTGCGTCCGACGAGCGCGTAGACGGTGTCGACGTTCACCTCGGCTTGCGCGGCAACGGCGGCGATCGTCGTGGCCCGGTAGCCGCGCTCGAGCATGAGCGCGCGGCCGGCGTCGACGATCCGCTGCTTGGTCTCCGCCGACTGAGCCTTACGCAAGGACGCGTCGTAGGGGCGGCGCTTGACGGGTTTCGCCATCGACTGTAGTTTAATCCGAAAGCCATTCGGATTAATGTCATCCAGGACGAATAGGTGCGAGGAGAGCTCTGGTGCACGCATTCACGCAGGACGTGCCGATCGACCGTGCGTTCTACGAGCGGATCACCGCCGGACTCGGGACAGATCCGCCGGCCGGGCTCATCGTTCACCTCGCGATCGAACGTCCGGAGGGTGGGCTGCGCTACATCGACGTGTGGGAGTCGGAGGAAGCGTGTAACCGTTTCTCCGAGGAACGCCTTCATCCCGTCGTGCACGGTCTGCTCGCCGAGATCTTCGGCGACGACCTCCCGCCCGAACCCGAGCGGACGCCGCTGTCGGTGATCCACGTGTGGGGTTCTGCCGCCACGACCAACGAGGAGAAGTGAAGAACCTTCGTCGGACCAGCAAGGTCGCAATCGCGCTGTTCGGGCTCGGCCTCGCCGGTTGCGGAAGCGGTGGAACCCCTACCGCTTCGCCGACGACCGACACGACTGCCGGGTCCGGAAATGCAACGTCGTCCACCACCGCCGCGGCGAGCGCCGTGAACGCATCGGGAGCGGGTGCGTGCACGTTGGTCACCGAACAGGACGCCAGTACGGCGCTCGGTTCGCCGGCCGGTGCCGGCGTCATCACGACGACTCCGCACTCGTCGCAGTGCGTCTACGGCACGGGATCGATCATCGTCACCAGCTCCGACACGGGCAAGACCACCTACGACGAGGGTCGAGCCGCGATCACGTCCGCACCCGCGGGAACCTGGTCGGACCTGAGCGGTGTGGGCGACGCCGCGTTCACTTCACACGGCGGTCCAGTCGTCTCCGTCGAGTTCTACAAGGGCGCAACGCTCGTCTCGATCACCATGAGCGGATCGACAACCAGCGTCCCGACCGAAGCCGCGGTCACGCTCGCCAAAGCGGCGGCCGCGCGGATCTGAGCAAACCCATCCGATCAGAGCGGCTGCGGTTGGATGTCGCCCAGCCGGTGATGAATCGCGTGCGTCTCGGCATCGGCCGGCGTGTAGACCATCATCCGGTTGCCGACCCGTTGCGCGAGCCACATGTGCGTCGCGTTGAACCGCAGCAGACCCAGCTCCGGATGACGAAACTGCTTGACGACGTTCTCCGGGCCGCCGACGCGGTGTTCGTCCCAGTACTCGCAGAACGTCGGCGATGCATCCTGCAGGCGCTTGACCATCGATCGCCACGCCGGTTCCGTCATGTGATCGGCGTACGAACGCGCGGAAGCTGGCGACGACGCGCCGCGCCGCGTACTCCCAGTCGACGAGCAGCGTGCGAAACGGTGCGCTCGTGAACATCATCCACAAGATGTTGCGGCGATCGAAGGGGACAGAGGCGATGTCGCCCATCAGCGCGTTGTACGCGGGGTTGTAAGCGAGGATGTCGGACCGTGCGTTCACGACCGCGGCCGGATAGGTGCCGAAGCGCTCGAGCAGGATGCCGACGGCCGGATCGAGCGTGTCCGATTCGGTAGTCACGACGGCGCTGGGCGCGCCCGCCAAGATTGAACAAGTGCGCCCGCTCGTGCGAGTCGAGCAACAGTGCGCGGCTCAACGCGTCGAGCACGTTCTCCGACACGCGGATTTCGCGCGCCTGTTCCAGCCACGTGTACCAGGTCACGCCCACACCCGCGATCTGGGCGACCTCTTCGCGGCGCAGCCCCGGCGTACGCCGTCGGCCACCGACGGGTAGCCCGACCTGGGCCGGGTTGATCGCCTCCCGCCGCCGGCGCAGGAAGTCGGCCATCTCCCGCCGCCGTTCGGCTTCGTCGGGCCCCGTCTCGTCGGGCCTCGTTTCGTCGGGCCTCGTTTCGTCGGGTCGAGGCTCAGGCGTGATCTCGCTCAGCACCACGGTCATGACTCCACTCTGCGCCGTCTCACACCGGTAGCAAGGTAGTGCTGATACCTGGATAACCCGCAATCTTGTACCGGGTTCGCCGTGGCCTCATCCTGGTTGAACAACGTAGTGGTGGTTGAAGAACGCAATGCGCCCGTCCGGGCCGGAATGGTCGGGCGGAAGCGATGGTTGGGAGAACCTGTGAACGTCGAACCGATGAAGACGCCGAAGGAATACGAAGGCCGGACCTACGAACGGCGCTGGTGGACCCTCGGGGTGCTCTGCATCAGTCTCGTGATGATCGTGGTCGCCAACGCGTCGCTCAACGTCGCGCTCCCCACGCTCGTGCGACGACCTGCACGCTTCGGCCAGCTCGCTGCAATGGATCGTCGACGCCTACAGCCTCGTGTTCGCGGGCCTGCTGCTGACGGCCGGGTTCGCTCGGCGACCGTTACGGACGGCGGCTCGCGCTCAACGGCGGGCTCGTCATCTTCGGCGTCGCATCGGGACTCGCCGCGTTCGCGAACTCGTCGGGCGAGCTCATCGCCGCGCGCGCGGTCATGGGCGTCGGCGCCGCGTTCGTCATGCCGGCCACACTGTCGGTTTTGGCGCACGTGTTCCCGCCCGCGGAGCGCAAGGCAGGCGATCGCGATCTGGGCCGGCTTCGCGGGCGTCGGCGCCGCGCTGGGTGGCGTCATCAGCGGTTGGCTCCTGGAGCACTTCTGGTGGGGATCGATCTTCCTCACGAACGTTGTCGTCGTCGGTAGTCGCGCTCGATCGCCGGCGCGTTCCTCATCCCGAAGGCGAACGAAGACCAGGAGCCCGCGCTCGACCTCGTCGGCGCGTTGCTTTCGATCGCCGGACTCGGCGCGCTCGTCTACGCGATCATCGAGGCGCCGACACGCGGTTGGCTGTCGGGCTCGACGATCGCCGCGTTCGCGATCGCGGCCGTGGTTCTCGTGCGTTCTCGCGCGCTGGGAGTTGCACATCCCGGAGCCGATGCTCGATCTGCGCTTCTTCCGCAACCCGCAGTTCGCGGCGGCGGCCGGCATCGATCACGTTCGTGTTCTTCGTGATGTTCGGCATGATCTTCGCGCTGACGCAGTACCTACAACTCGTGCTCGGTTACAGCCCGCTCGAAGCCGGTGTGCGCATGCTGCCCTGGGCGGTCGTGTACATGCTCTCGGCACGCCGATCGGCGCGCTTCGTGGAGCGCTTCGGCCAACGCGTCGTCGTGTCGTCGGGATCTGGTGGTCGTGGCCGCCGGTCTTGCGGTCTTGGCGCTGAGCGGCCTGCACGCCGAACTACCCGGTGCTCGCGCTGTCGCTCGTGGTCGAGCGCGGCCGGCATGGGCATGGTGACCGCGCCGTCGACCGGCGCGATCATCGTCTCGTTGCCGCTGAACAAGGCCGGCGTCGGTTCGGCCGTCAACGACACGACCCGCGAGCTGGGCGGTGCGCTCGGCGTCGCGGTGCTGGGCAGCCTGATCGCGTCGCTGTACCGCGGCGACTTCCGGCCTCGGCGCACGCCGCGACGCGCGTCGCTCGGCGCCGGACTGCAGGCCGCGGCCACGCTTGCCCGGCTGCAGCCGCGGCCGCAGCTCGTGCACTCCGCCGCGCGCTGCGTACGTTCACGCGTTCGACATCACCATGCTCGTCGCGGTCGGCGTCGCGTTGGTGTCGGCCGCGGTCGTAGCCCGCGTGCTTCGACCGAGCGCGGTTGCCGCGGCCGACTCGTCGACAGTTGTCGAGGCCGAAGCCGCGGCCTGACGCAGAACACCGTTCGGCGGGAAAGGAAACCCATGGCCCGAGCAGTGCGATTCGACAGGTATGGAGACCGTGACGTGCTCTACGTCGCCGATGTCGACGTTCCGGAGGCGGGATCCGGCGAAGTCGTCGTCAACGTGCGGGCCGCGGGCATCAACCCGGGCGAGGCGGCGATCCGGGAGGGCGCACTCGCGTGCGCGCTTCCCGGCGACGTTCCCTTCTGGCGAAGGCAGCGATCTCGCCGGCGTCGTCGACGCGGTCGGCGCGGGGGTCACGGAATTCGCGGTCGGCGACGAGGTCATGGGTTGGTCGTGGCAACGATCGAGTCACGCCGAATACGTGGCGATTCCCGTAACGCAACTGATCCGTAAGCCCGCGGGGTTGAGCTGGGAGGTCGCGGGGTCGCTGTACGTCGTCGGATGCACCGCCTACGCGGCAGTACGCGCTGTAGATGTGCATGCGGGCGACACCGTCGCGGTTTCCGCGGCGGCGGGCGGAGTGGGAACCGTTGTCGTGCAACTGTTGCGAACCAAAGGCGTGAACGTTCTCGGTATCGCGTCGGCGGCCAACCACGAATGGCTCACAGCACACGGCGTCGTCCCGATCGCGTACGGCGACGGCTTGGCCGATCGCCTGCGCACGGCCGCGCCCACGGGCATCGACGCGTTCATCGATCTCTTCGGGCCGGAGTACGTGCAGCTCGCGGTCGACCTCGGGATCAAGCCCGACCGGATCGAGACGATCATCGCGCGCGAGAAGGCGCTCGAGGTCGGGGCCAAGGTCGAAGGCAGCACGGACGCTTCCACTACCGAGGTGTTGGCCGAGATGGCCGACCTCGTCGCGGCGGGGCAGATCGACATCCCGATCGCCGCGACCTACGCGCTCGACGACGTGCGCGACGCGTTCGCGGAACTCGAGGCGCGCCATACCCACGGCAAGATCGTTCTCATACCCTGAGCACGGTCTCGAGCGCGGTCAGCGATCGTGCACTCGCATCCACACGGTCGTATCCGCGGGCAGCAGTGTGGGTTGGTCCAACGCGTCGCTGGCGATGAGCACGGTTCCGGCGGGCAACGAGACCGGTGACGTGCCGAAGTTCGTCAGTGCAACCCAGCCGTCGGCGCGACGGAACGCCACGACTTCGTCGCCGTGGTCTATCCACTCGAACTCCTCGTTGCTGCGCAACGTGCGGCGGAGCTCGAGGGCGCGGCGGTAGAACGTGAGCGTCGATTCGGGATCGGCGTCTTGTTCGGCGACCGCGTAGTCGGCGAACCATTCCGGTTGCGGCAAGTGGGGTGCGCCCGCGCCGAAGCCGAACGAAGGTCCGGCGCTCGTCCACGGCAAGGGCACGCGGCACCCGTCGCGTCCGGGACTCGTTCCGCGGTCGCGGAAGAACGAAGGATCCTGCTTCTGCTCGTCGGGAATGTCGCCGACCTCGGGCAGACCGAGCTCTTCGCCTTGGTAGAGATACATGCTGCCGGGCAACGCCAACGCGAGCAGCGTCGCGGCGCGGGCTCGCTTCCGGCCGAGGGCGCGGTCCTCGACCTGCGGATCGGCACCGGCGAGGAGCCACGCGGCCCCGCTCGTACCCGCGGGCAACGCGAAGCGCGTCGCGTGCCGCACGACATCGTGATTGGAGAAGACCCATGTGCTCGACGCGCCGCTCTGCGCCGGCCAGTGTGAGGTTGTCGCGGATGATCCGCCGGAACTGCGCCGCGTCCCAGTTCGCCTGCAGCAGATCGAAGTTGAACGCTTGACCGAGTCCGGTGCTGCGCGCGTAACGAACGCGCCGATCCGGTTCGACCCACGCTTCGGCCACAGCCGTCAGCGGCGGCGAGTACGTGTCGAACAGCTTCCGCCATTCGTGGTAGATCGCGTCGACGTCGTCGCGATCCCAGATCGGGTGGTTACCGCGGCCCTAGCGCGTGCTGGTCGGACTCATTCCCTCGAGGAGCTCCGCCCAACTCGGGAGATCCTCGGGCAGATCCTTGGCGAGGAGGTTGGCCACGTCGACACGGAATCCGTCGACGCCGCGATCGCCCCAGAAGCGCAGCGTCTCGAGAAAGTCGGCGCGGACCTCGGGGTTGTCCCAGTTCCAGTCGGGTTGCTCGGCGGTGAACAGGTGCAGGTACCACTGCCCGTCGGCGACCCTCGTCCAGGCCGGGCCGCCGAAGAACGACATCCAGTCGGCGGGCGGGCTCGTCGCCGTTCGGCCCGGTGCCGTCGCGAAAGATGTATCGGTCGCGTTCGGCCGAGCCGCGGGGCGTGCCGAGCGCAGCTTGAAACCACGCGTGCCGATTCGAGCTGTGATTCGGGACGATGTCGACGATCACCTTGATGTTGTGCGCGTGCAGCGCGGCGACCATCTCGTCGAACTGTTCGAGCGTGCCGATCGTCGGGATCGACATCGCGGTAATCGTCGATGTCGTAACCGCCGTCGACCAACGCCGACGGATAGAACGGGCTCAGCCAGACCGCATCGATGCCGAGCCGGTCCAAGTAGTCGACGCGACTGATGACGCCGTTGAGATCGCCGATTCCGTCACCGTTCTCGTCGGCGAAACTGCGCGGGTAGATCTGATACACCGCGGCCTGCCGCCACCAGTTCGCCTCGTCGGTATCCATGGCCGGGCAGTCTTATCCGATCGTCTTGCCGCATTCCTCTATCCGGCCCGTATCCGGCCCGGAGTGGCGACGTGCGCCGAGTGCACGGAGTGCGGGATGCTCGGGGCATGCAGTACTCGCGGCTCGGCCCGTTCGATCACGTCAGTCGTCTGACCCTCGGCGGAGGTGGGCTCGGGCAGATCTGGGGGGCGTCGAGCGATACGGAGGCGATCGCAACGATCGAAGCCGCGCTCGAGGCGGGGATCAACGTGATCGATACGGCCCCGATGTACGGCGCCTGCGAGGCCGTCATCGGCGCGGCGTTCGTGGGAGCTCTGCCCGCAGGTATTCGCATCACGACCAAGTGCCAACTCGGTGAACCGGCCCGGGGAGCGCGGCGGCGAAGCTCACGGAGTCGCTCGACGCGAGCCTCGAGATCATGCGCCTCGACCGCGTCGACGTGTTCTTCCTGCACAGCAACATCTGCGAAGACGACACGGTCTACGCGGACGGCAACGATCAGCGCGCGTTGTTCGCGACGCCGTGGAGTCAGTACGTCGAGGAAGTCGTTCCCGCCTTCGAAGCCCTGCAGCGGAGCGGCCGCATCGGCGCGTGGGGCATTACGGGGACCGGCGTGCCGGGAACGATCATCAAGGCGTTGCAACACGAGGTGAAGCCGAGCGTGGTGCAGGCGATAACGAACGTTCTCGATTCGCCCGGTGGAATCCGCCGCTACGCGGATCCGGCGCGTCCGCGCGAGATCATCGCCGCCGCGCAGGCGAGCGGTGTGGGTGTGATGGGGATCCGCGTGGTGCAGGCAGGTGCGCTCACCGCCGAGTTCGACCGCCCGATGAAGGCGACGCATCCCGACTTCCTCGACTATCAGCGCGCCGAACCGTTCCGCGGCTGTGCGCCGAGCTGGGAGTGGATCCCGCGCTGCTCGCGCATCGGTACGCGCTCGACATGGACGGCGTCGACACTGTGGTGTTGGGAGTGAAGAACCGGGTCGAGCTCGCGGAATGCCTGGAGGCCGAAGCCCTCGGCGCGCTCCCGCCGGAGTTGCGCGCCCGTATCGACGGCTTGGGTCTGGCTCGCGGTAAACGCGGTCGCCTGGGCATACTGGTGGTACTGAACCGACTCGCCCGCTCGGGTGAGCGCGACTCGAGGAGACGAGCATGAGCGCGAAGAAGAGTCGCGACCCGGAACCGGGTCCGGAAGAACAGGCCGAGTTGGCGCGGGAAGATCAGCGGGAAGCGCTCGACGAAGTCACCGAGCTCGATGGCGAGGACGAGGCCGAAGAGAGCGACGGCGAGCTGACCGAAGAGGAGCTCCTCGACATCGATCAGTCGGAGCTCGACGAGCTCGGGCTCACTCTCGACGACCCGCACCAGCCCGAGTCGGAATAGTTACGAGCCCTGCGTAAAAGGCACCCGAGAGAAACCCGCCGAACATGGCGACTTGCGGAGGCCGATGCCGGCGGGTTCCTCGAACTGCCTCTGTGACCGAGGCAGGACTCAGCAGATACCCGCAAAGTCGCCGCGCCCAAACGATTCGCGCACCCCGTCCGGACATATAAGAAGGAGAAATACATTGCTCATCATTGCCGGGGCGGTCGAGGTTGATCCCGCGCAGCGTGATGCGTTCATCGACGAACGGGCCGCGATGATGCGCAGCTCGCGTGCCGAGGCGGGCTGCATTGCGTACGCGTTCATGGCCGACCCGATCGAACCCGGGCGCGTCTGATCTGTTCGAGCGGTGGGAATCGAAAGACGCGCTCGCGGCCCACATTCAAGGGATGCGTGCGAACCCGCCCGCGTTCGCGGTGGCACCGATATCGGCCGACGCGGAGCAGTACGAGATCTCGGCGGTCGGACCGATCGGGTCCTAGTCCCGCTCAGGCCTTGGCGTCGCCGAACGCTTTCACGGTGAGGCCGTCGGACTCGACGAGCCAGTAGCCGCGGCCGTCGGCGGTGCGGGCTATACCCACGACCGGCAGCGCGAGCTTGGTGACACCCGCGCTTCCGGCGAAGCCCGCGTTCCCGAAACTGAAGATCCCGCCGTCCGCAGCGGCCAACCAATAGCCGTGGCCGGTCGGCGTCGGCGCCATGCCGACGATCGGTTGGTTCAGTTTGATTGCGCCGGTACTGCCGTAGAAGCGCGCGTCGCCGAAGCTGAAGATGCCGCCATCGGTCGCGGTGAGCCAGTACCCGTGGCCGGTGGGCGTCGAGGCCATGCCGACGATGGGTTGGTTGAGTTTGATTGCGCCGGTGCTGCCGTAGAAGCGCGCGTCGCCGAAGCTGAAGATGCCGCCGTCGGTCGCGGTGAGCCAGTACCCGTGTCCGCTCGGCGTCGAGGCCATCGCGACTACCGGTTGATTCAAGCGCATCCCGCCGGTGCTGCCGTAGAAGTGCGCGTCGCCGAAGCTGAGGATGCCGCCGTCGCCGCCGAGCAACCAGTACCCCTTGCCCGTCGGGGTCGCGGCGATGTCGACGATCGGCGCCTTCAGCGTGAACTTCGACGCGTCACCGAAGAACGGCGCGCCGGCGTGAATCTTGCCGGTCGGGGCCACCGCCCAGTAGCCGCCGCCGGGTCGGCCCGCGATCCCGCCGAGGGCCGACGCCGACGCGCTCGCGCCGCCGCGCCCGAGCGGGTCGTGCAACCACGCTTCCGCGGTGTGGTGGGTGAAACCGGCGACGCGCCACTTCGCGACCGCGAGGGTGTGCCATCCGTCGTCGGTGTCGTTCTGACTCAGCATCGTGATCGAGCCGTTGCCGTTCTTGTCGACCGCGCTCGCGGCGACGACGGCGACGTGACCGACGCTGATCGTGTCGGTGAACGAGATCACGTCACCGGCTTGTGGTGCGATGCCCGGCGTTCCGTTGCGGTACTTCACGAGGCCGCCGCCGTCGGCCGCGGAATAGTTGTCGACCACGCTGTCGCCGTTCGCGCCGTACGGACGGACCCCGTATATGAGCGCCATGAACCGCATCGCGAGCTCGACGCACTGCCATTCGCCTTCACCGAACACGTGCGCCGGGTCGGGGCCTTCTTCGACCATCGCGAACGAGTTGCCGCCGTTGACTGCGAACGGCGCGGGTCCGCATACCTGTACGCCGAGATAGCTCGCACCCAACGGATGTGAATGCGCGTACCGTCCGGTGTCGCACACTTTGCCGTTCCACCACCACGGAAGCTTCGTGGCGGCCGACGCGCGCGGCGCCGTCGAAACAATTGCCGCGATCGACAACACGCCCGCGATCAATGTCGCGACGCAGATGTAGGAGACCGCGCGGACGAGGGCGCGACGATGTGAGCAAAAGCTCATGTGGATGTGCCATTCCCGTCGTCGGCGGCGGAGTCGTTCCGAGCAGCGGTCCCGAAGGACTTACCAGAACACTCGTCACGCGGCGTCGGGCGCTCGAGCGAAAAGACGTATTACAACGGGGGAATTACCGTCACCGTGCGCGCGCTCGGTAGTTGAGCGCAATCTGACGTGGACGATTACCGAACGTTTGCGAACATGTGCACCCGTTTGGGTGCAGTTGCGCGAAACGGGTGACTCAGCCGGGCACCGCGTCGGGTTCGCGGTCGATGTTGATCACGTCGCTGATCACCGCGGAAGGATTCACGACGCCGGGCTCCACGCTGCGACGGTCGGGAGTCGGCGCACCTTCGTCGTCGAGCCGCAGCAAACCCGCGTCGAGCGCGAAGCGCACGAGTTGCGCGCGCTGTGCCGGTCGAGCTTCTGGTGAATGTGCGCGCGGTGCGTTTCGATCGTGCGCAGGCTCGCGCCGAGTATCCGCGCGATCTCGGCGTTGGTGTGCCCGAGCGCGAGGAGGCGAAGGACTTCGGTTTCCTTCGGTGTGAGTCCGCCGATCGCGGGCTGCGAGATCTCTTCCGGAGGACGGGATGCGAACGCAACGCCGATCGACGGCTGCAGATACAAGCCGCCGCGTGCAACCGAACGGATCCCGGCGAAGAGGTCGGACTTGGCCGCCGATTTCAGCACGTACCCGTCGGCGCCGGCCGCGAGCACCTGCTGCACGGTGGTCAGGTCGTCGAGCGCGGTCAGTGCGAGGATCGCGGCGTCGCCGAAACGGCCGTGGACGCCTTCGACGACCTGCACCCGAGTGGCGTCGGAGAGCGCGAGATCGGTCACCACGACGTGCGGTTCGATGTCGAGGGCGACGAGCGCGGCGAGGCTGGTGGCCTGGCCGACGACGTCGAAGTCGAGCTCCTGGTCGATGAGCGCGCGGAGCCCTTCTCGGAACATCGTCTGGTCATCGAGGAGGGCCAGACGTATGACGGGGTCCGTAGATTCGCTCATGCGATGGTGTTTTCTCCTTTGCCGCCCGGCAACGAGATGGGCAGTCTCCCACGTTGCGAGGCCGACCCGCGCGCCGACAGCGGCGGTTTACCGCAGCTCAGAGACCCGGCGACCTCGATATCCGCGCCAGAAGCCCGTTCTCGCGGCGCAATGCCGCGCGACCCCCGTGGTCGGTCTCGCTGCGCCAATTGACCTACAATGGAGGTAACGGCTACTCCGCCGACCAACGAGTCGTACGGAGCAGCCCGGTTTCCGAGTTCCGGTCCGCCCCGAGGCGCCGCCGGAGCCGGACGGGTTTTCGGGCCCGCATTTTTTTCTTCGAGGACGCACATTGCGGCCTCCGTCGTAGCCCGCGGAGATCTGTGACAGGAACGACGCCGACACCCATCGCGCCGTGGCAGTTCGATATGTACGTCGACGCCGAGGTCGACGGTGACGCCACGCCCGAACAATTGGCGGTGTTGCAGGCCGATCCCGTCGCGTGGCGTGCCGCGCTGCTCGCGTTGCTCCGCGACGCCGAAGAACACCTCTCCAGCGCGCGCGATCGTTGCGAGGCGAGGAGCGCGAGCAGGTCATCGCCGACCTCGAATCCGAGCACCGCCGCCTCGCCGAAGCGTGGGCGCGCCACACCGGACAGCGCCGCGACACGTCAACCCGTCCCGCGCGTTCGGCCAACGCGGCACACGATCGGGCCGATCGCGATCGCAACCGATCTGCGGATCGTGACGAAGTCGACACCGAACCCGGCGTCGTCGAAGTCCAGGTGTCGTGGGAACCGGGCCGGGTGGTCGCGTGGGCCGCGGGCCGCAACGCGCCTTCGGCTTCCGGTGACGAACTCGCGGCCATGCTGTCGGCATCCGGCGCGCCGACCGCGGGCTGGACGCGCCACGGTCCGGTCCCGCTTCCGGGCGGCGCCAAAGCCGACGCGCAGGCGATCCCCGTCGGCGACGTGCTCGGTTGGCTCGTCGCGGCCGGCGCGGGTCAGGTCGAAGGCATCGGCGCCAGCGTGCGCTGGTTGGGGCACGTGGCGATCTGGGCCGTCGAGCTCACTGCACGCGGGGCGATGGTTCCCTTCTTGCGCCAACGCACCCGGCGCGGCGGCACGGCCCGCGACTCCAACGGTTCGTACTCGGTGCGCTGGACTCCCGCGCTCGGTTGACCCGGCCCGGCTCGCGCACCTCATCGACGACGATGCCCGGCTCGTTGCTGGCCCTCGACCAGGACGTCGAGGCCCGCGCACTCACGCGCTCCGCGCTGACCGGCATGGTCGACGCGATCTGTCGCGACGGCGCGCGCCAACTCGAAACCCCCGCGCCGCCCCCGAACGTCCGGACCGCAACCGATGTGGCCGAAGCGTTCCTCGGCCGCCTCGACGGCAGCGCGTTCGACGCGCCGACGCGCCTCGCGGGCGATGTCGCCACGCGCATCGAACGCTGGGGTCGTTCCGTCACCGGCGAGCGCGGCCGCCTGATCGTGCGGCTCGATCCGCCCGACGATCGGCATCTGGCACCTCGCAGTGTTCGCGGCCGGCAATCGCGGCGAGCTGTTGCCGATCGAGCAGGCGATCGTGAACGCGGGCGCGGGCCGACCGCACCTCGAAGACGAGATCAACCGCCTGGAACGCATGTTTCCCGCGTTGCTCCGCCCCGGCGGAACGCGGCGCGGCGAGGTCATCCTGAGTCAGGACGAAGCGTGGAACCTGATGGCCACGTCGGGTCCGCAACTCGAAGCGGCCGGGCTTCGACGTGCGCGTTCCCGCGCTGTCGCGCCGCAAGCCCACTCCGTCGTTGCGCGTGTTCGTCGATGCCGCGCCGGAAACGGTCGTCGGCGCGAATCAGCTCGCCAACGTGCACTGGTCGGCGGTCTTCGACGACGTCGAGCTCACCGCGGCCGACATCGCGCGCCTCGCGCGCGAGGCCCGTCCACTCATCCGTTCGGGTGGGCGTTGGGTCGCGCTCGACAAGGCCGACCTCCAGGCCGCGGCCGACGCGCTCGCGGAACGGGCCGACACCACGCAGCTCTCGGGCGCGGAAACGTTGCGGCTCGCGCTCGGCATCGAGGGTTCGGCCCTGGCCGGCGGCGTTTCGGTGGTCGGTGGTGGTTGGGCGGCCGACCTGCTCGCGGCCGCGGCCGAAGTGTCGTCGTCGCCCGCCGGTGCACCCGAGGGTTTCGTCGGCGAGTTGCGCAGCTATCAGGCCGAAGCGCTCGGCGTGGCTGGGCTTCCTCAACCGCGGCGGTCTGGGCGGTTGTCTCGCGCTCGACATGGGCCTCGGCAAGACGCCGACGATGCTGGCCGACCTGCTCGCGGGTGCCGGCAACGGTCCCGCCCTGGTGATCGCGCCTCCGGCCGTCGTCGGCAACTGGACTGCGGAAGCAGCCCGCTTCACGCCCGGACTTCGGGTCGTGGTGCACCACGGTGCGAACCGCGCCGCGGCCGACGAGATCGCGGCCGAGGTCGAGAACGCCGATGTTGTCGTCACCACCTACGGAACCGCGGTGCGCGACATCGATGCGATCGCGGCGATGTCGTGGTCGAAGGTCGTGCTCGACGAAGCGCAGGCGATCAAGAATCCCGCCAACGAAACCTCACAGCAGTTGCGCCGCATCAACGCGCGCACGCGCATTGCGCTGACCGGCACGCCGATCGAGAACGGCCTCGGCGACCTGTGGGCGATCCTCGACTTCGCCAACCCGGGGCTCATCGGTCCGCGGCCCGCAGTTCATCGCGCGCCTCTCCAACGACGGCGCGCGGCCGCGCGTCGAAGCCGAAGACGCGATGCGTGCACTCAACGGCATCCTCGTGTTCCGGCGCACCAAGGCCGAGCCCGCGATCGCGGCCGAGCTCCCGGATCAGATCGACGAGCTCGACCGCTGCGCGATGACCCCCGAGCAGATCGGGCTCTACCAGGCGTTGCTCGACACGCTCGTGACCGGAACCGCGCTGCCCGAAGGGGGCAAGGCGCGCAACGGTCAGATCCTCGCCGGCAATTACCGCGCTCAAACAGATCTGCAACCATCCCGCCGCGTACAAGGACGACGACCTTCCGCTCGAGGGTCGTTCGGGCAAGCTCGCACGTCTCGAAGAGATCGTCGACGCGGTGTTCGCGGCCGGCGAGAGCGTGCTGGTGTTCACCCACTTCGCGCAGTGGGGCATCAAGCTCGCCGATCACCTCACGAAGCGCACCGGTACCGCGGTCGCGTGTTACCACGGCGGACTCTCGCGTACTGCACGCGATCAGATCATCGCCGACTTCCAGGGTGGCGACGGTCCGCGTGCACTCGTGCTCTCGTTGAAAGCGGGCGGCACCGGCCTCAACCTCACCGCCGCGAGCCATGTCGTGCTCTACGACCGTTGGTGGAATCCCGCGGTGGAAGACCAGGCCCGCGACCGCGCCTGGCGTATCGGCCAGACCCGCACGGTCATCTCGCATCGGCTGATATGCCCGGGCACGGTCGACGAACGGGTCGAAGAAGTCGTGGCGGGCAAGCGCCGGATCGCCGATCTCGTCCTACCGAAGTCGAGCTCGCTCGCCGACCTCGATGGTGATCAACTCCGGCTCGCGCTCGGCATCCGGCCCGACGCGTTGCTCACCGAGGATCTGCTCGACACCGACGAAGGGATACACGCGTGAGCCCGCCTCGCCGCCGTTCGTCGGCGCGCTCGACTCCGCGGCGCAAGGCCGCACCCCGCCGTGATTTCTGGGACGGCGGTGGCGAATCCGACGATCCGCCCGCCGCGGTCCGCTCGCCCGAAGACCCCTCGGCGATGATCCGTTCACTCGGTCCGCCGCCGCTACCGGGGCGCGAGACGATCGCGGAACAGTTCTTCGCGTTGGCCTACGACAAAGCCGCGCGCCGCGCGGTTGCGCTCGCGGCCGCGTCCGGGCTGATGGACCTCACCGAAGTCGACGACTGACCCGACGGGTCAACCGCGTGAGCGGTCGGCGCAACCGTCAGTGCGTGACCGACGGTGACCACGCGCCTTTGACGTAGACGGTGGCACTGCCACTGCCGTCAGCCGGGACCGAATAGATGTCCTTGATCGCGGTTCCCGTCGGCGAACGGAGCAACGCGTAGAGCAACGTGTTGTTGTCGAGCCACGCGACCTGGTCGTCGACGCTTCTCGTCTCCGCGACCGCGTGGTCTTCGCCGGTGACGAGGTTCAGCACGTGCAACCGCCACTTCACTGCGGTGAGGGATCCGCCGACCCGCAGCTTGTACGCGATGCGGGTCTGGTCGGGCGACAGGGACGGGCACTCGACGCCCGACCTCAGCGTCACGGCCGACTGACTGCTCACACTGCCGTGGATCAGCTGGATGTTCGAGCCCCGGCCGAGGGTTGCGTAGAAGTGGTCGCTGTCGGCTTCGAACGTGACGCCCCAGTAGTTGCGGTTGACGTCGGTGACCGTCGCCCCGTTGTCGGTCACGTGGAACTGTTCGAGGTTGCCGAGGTTCTGACCGGTGGCGGTGTCGACGAACGACGTGCGCGTCGAGAACGACTGCGCCGCGTAGCTGTCGCCGCTGACGAACACCGTCATCGCGGCCCAATGCCCGTCGGGCGAGAGCCGGGCGCGGCTCGGGAGCCCGGGCAGCGGGAATGAGTGCGTCACGTGGAAGTTCTGGTCGAAGATCTCGCCCTTGTACGTGTTGATGATGCCGCGGTCGATGATCAGGCACACGCCCACGTCGTTCGCGGTGGCCACGCGGTCGCAGGTGAGCGGAGTCACTGCACGCGGTCCTTGCGGGTCGGACAACGGCACGACTTCGACGCGGCCCGTCGCGGGACCGAGGTCGGTGTTCTGGAACATGAGATGAGGCTTCGCCATCAGCGCGTCGAGCTGGGCGTCGGGTACCGCGACCGACTGCTCTTGCGGTTTGCCGTTCTTCGGATTTTCGGTCTGCGACGCGTGCACCACGTACGCGATACCGATGCCCGCGCACACCACGACGAGCGTGACGAACGCGGCGATCCTCAACCCGACGCGGGCGGTCGGCGGTGTTTCCTCGACGCGCTTGCTCATCCGTAGCGCCTCGAACGAACGCGCAACATGAACGCTCCAACGACCACCATGACTCCCAGAACTACCACGAAGACCTTCACCGTCGTCATCAGGCCGTACCACTCCGCCATCAGGCCCCATCCGATACCAGTGACGATCGCGCTGATCGAAGCGGCCGTCGTGAGCACCGCGATTCCACTCGTGCGTAGGTCGGCCGGGATCGCGGTGCTGGCCATCGCGATGAGCACACCGTCGGTGCACGCATAGAACGCGCCGAGCGTTGCCAGAATGACGATGAGGTCAGCGCCTCCGGGCGCGGGCGCCAACAAGACCAGATAGAGGCCGAGCAGCAGGACGTAGCCCGCGATGTAGACCCGGCTGCGACCGACGCGGTCGGCGAGGTTGCCGACCGGGATGGCCAGCACGAGGTAGCTGATCGACATCCCGACGGGAAACAGCGCGAAGTCGATCGTCTGGAAGCCGGAATGGTTTTGGAAGATCGTGTAGATCCCCGCGTCGGCGATCGTGAACAGGCCGAAGAGCGCACCGACGATGACGAGCGTGCGGAACCGTTCGTCCGCGAAGAGGTTCACGGCACCGCGCCACGTCGCGCCGAGAGTCCCACGGCGATCCTCTTTACGGTTCTGTACGAACAGCACGAGGACGGAGAGGCCGAGCAGCGCGAAGAGGAACGACACGATGAAGATCGCGTCGAATCCCGTCGGCGCGCTGCGCAGGATGAAGTACGCGATCAACGGTCCCGCAACCGCGCCCGCGGTATCCATCGCGCGATGCACGCCGAACGAAGTGCCCAACCGCGTTGGATCCGAACTGAGCGAGATGAGTGAATCGCGGGGAGCGGTGCGCACGCCTTTGCCGACCCGATCGGCGGCGAGGAAGATCGATGCCGGCCATGCGGCGTTGCGGGCCGCGAGCAGACCCAGCTTGCACGCGGCCGACGTTCCGTAGCCCGCGCCCGCCACTTCCTTGTACTTGCCGAACCGGTCGGTGATGAGCGCACCGACGACCGTCATGAGGCCGGTGATGCCGATGTACAAGCCGTTGAAGAGCCCGAACTGCAGGTAGGAGAACCGGAGCTGGAAGAGGAGATAGATCGGCAGTACCGCGGTGATCATCTCCGACGAGACGTCGGTGAACAGGCTGGTCAGGCCGAGGAAGATGACGTTGGCGGAGACCCGGGGACCCTTGGGGCCACCTCCGGAGTCGGTCGCGACCGGCGCGTCCGGAGCGCCGATGACCGCGGCAGGGCGGAGCGACGGATACACCTAGATCATCCGCTGGCTCATGCTCATCCCGACCCTATCGGCCGATCAGGGCGTTTTTTTCGCGCCGCGGGGGCGGCAATCAGCCGAGTTTGACTGCGCTGACCAGGAAGAAGAGCGGCTCGTTGGGTCCGATGGTCGGCGACTGTCCGGCCGCGCCGTAGGCGAGATCGGACGGTATCGCGAGCAGGCGCACGCCGCCGACCTTCATGCCCGGGATGCCCTGCTGCCAGCCCGCGATGAGCTGCCCGGTAGGCGACAGATCGGCCGGGAAGGTCTGGTTGCGCGAGTACGACGAGTCGAAGATCTTGCCGGTCGAGCACGCCACGCCGACGTAGTTCATGGTCACCTTGGCGTTCTTCGGGATCACCGCGCCGGTGCCGACCTTCAGGTCCTTCGTCACCAGTGTGGTCGGCGCGGGCCCGGCGGCGAGCGGCATCGCCGGTGCGCCCTTGGGCAAGGCCTGCTTGAGCCCGACGCACCTTGCTGCGCGGCGGCGTCGTGTCGGCGCGTGTCGGGCGTGCTGCTGCTGCCCGTACCGACGATGATGCCGAGGCACCGCGAGCGACCACGATTGCGATCACGACGACACGCGGCACGCCGATCTGGCGGCGCCGCTTCTGGGTCTGGCGGCGTTGAATCAGCTGCGCGGCGACGCGTTCCTTTTGCCGATTCTGGCGGGCGCGCACTTCTTTGGAGGACGGCATCGGGCGGAAACGGTACTCGCGCGGAGGCGCAGCTACGTTGGCACCGGTGAGCCCGCCCCGGACGACTGTGGAACTGCTGAGAAACGTGGCGGCCGAGCACCCGGACCGGGCCGCGTTCGTCGAGGTCGATCGGCGGCTCACGTTCGCGGAGTGGGACCGCGCCGCCGACGGCGTGGCCGCGTACCTGGCCGCGCAGGGAGTCGGTTCCGGGCGACGTCGTGGCGCTGCTCGTTCCGTCGTCGATCGACTACGCGGTCTGTTATCAGGCCGCGATGCGATTGCGCGCGATCACGACGGGCATCAACACCCGTCTCGGTCCGCCCGAGATCGCGAGCATCCTCGAACGCACGCAACCGCGCGTCGTCATTCGCGAAGGCGATCTCGACGACGGTGCGCGCCGCGTTCACGCATACGACCGCGCGCCGATCTCCCGCCCGCCGAGCCCGACGACGCGGTGGCGATCGTGTGGACGAGCGGAACCACCGGCATGCCGAAGGGCGCGGTGTTCGACCATCGCAACCTGCACGCGGTCGCGATCGGCGCCGGCGCGATGGGCGCGCCGTTCGACGTGCGGCTCGCGCCGTTGCCGTTCGCGCACGTCGCGTTCATGTCGCGGCCGTGGGAGGAGATCGAGAACGCGATCACCACGGTGATCACGCCCACGCCGTGGACCGCGGCCGACGCGCTGCACCTCATGGCGCGCGAGCGTGTGACGGTGGGCCAGGGTGTGCCGACGCAGTGGCGGCTCGTGCTCGACCACGCCGACTTCGCCGCGAGCGATCTCGACGAGCTTGCGCATCGCGGGCACCGGCGCGGCGACGGTGCCGCCCGAGCTCGTGCGCGAGATGGAGGCGCGGCTCGGATGTCCGGTGGTGATCGGCTACACGAGCACCGAGGCCGCGATCACGACCGGGACCGTGCCCGGCGACTCACCCGAGGTCATCTCGCAGACCGTCGGGCGGCCAGCGGGTGAACGTGGAGCTCGAAGTCGTCGACGACGACGGCGGCGCGGTGCCGATCGGTGTCGTCGGTCGGGTGCGGTGCCGCTCGGGCGCGGTGATGCGCGGCTACTGGCACGACCCCGCAGCGCACGGCCGAGGTGATCGGCGCCGACGGTTGGCTCACGACCGGCGATCTCGGCCGCCTCGACGAACGCGGCTACCTCACCCTCGTCGGGCGCCGCAGCGAGATGTACATCCGCGGCGGCTACAACGTGTATCCGGCCGAGGTCGAGCGGGTGCTGTCGGAGCATCCTGCGGTCGCGCAGATCGCGGTGCTGGGCGTTCCCGACCCGGTGCTCGGCGAGATCGGCGTCGCGTTCGTCGTCGCCTGCGTCCGGACGCGTCCGCCCGAGCTCGCCGAGCTCCGCGACGTTCTGCAAGCCGCGCTCGCCGACTACAAGGCGCCCGACCGTCTCGTGCTCGTCGACGCGCTCCCGCTCACGTCGGTCGGCAAGGTCGACAAGCGGGCGCTGGCCGAAGATGCGGCGCTCGCGGCGGGATGGTTAGTTTCCAGAGCATGAGCACACCGCGCATCGTCGAGAGCACTCTCGAGTTCCCGTATTCGCGTTCGCTCGGACCCGTGGTCGGCGCATTCCTGGCCGGGCTCAAGGAGCACCGGATCCTCGGCATCAAGACCGCCGACGGCAAGGTGCTGGTCCCGCCGCTCGAGTACGACCCGAACACCGGCGACGAGCTCGAGCGAGCTCGTCGAGGTCGGCCCGGCCGGCACCGTCGGCTCGTGGACGTGGGTCGCCGAGCCCACGCCGAAGCATCCGCTCGACCATCCGTTCGCGTTCGCGCTGGTCACGCCCGACGGCGCCGACACCGCGATGGTGCACGCGGTCGACGCGGGCAGCATCGACAAGATGTCGACCGGCATGCGCGTGCAACCGCGGTGGCGCGACGAAGCGCACAACATGATCGACGACCTCGCGTGCTGGGAGCCCGCATGACCGACGCGAGCTACGCCCAAAGAAAACCTGGTGATGAATCACCTCGTGTCGCTCACGTACTCCGAGGAGCTGACGCCGATCCTCGAGCGCTACGTCGACGCGCTGATCGACGGTCGGATCGTCGGGCACAAGTGCCCGCAGTGCGGCCGCGTGTACGTGCCCGGCAAGGGCTACTGCCCGATCTGCGTGGTGCCGACCACCGACAAGGACGAGTTCGAGGTCAGCGACCACGGCACCGTCACCGGCTTCACGATCATCACGCCGGTCGCGTACTACGGCCAGACCGAGACCGAGCCGTTCGTCTACGCGTCGGTGCTGCTCGACGGATCGTCGGGCAACCTCGGCGGTCAGGACATCGTCGGTGTCGCGCACGACAAGCTCCATTCCGGCATGCGCGTGCGGGCGGTGTGGAAGCCGCCGAGCGAGCGCAGCGCGGAAGGCGTTTCCAACCGCGGCTGGGGGAGCGTCGCGTCGGTGATCGACGCGTTCGAGTGGACCGGCGAACCCGATGCGGACCGGTCCGTATACGAGGAGCACATCTTCTGATGGCCGGCCACAGACATTGCCAGTCGTCGGGTACGCGCAGACGCCTTCGGTGCGCACGGCGCGCGACAGCGAAGTGCAGTTGCTCGTCCCGATCGTCACCGAAGCGTTGGCGAAGGCCGGTCTCGAACGGCGCGACGTGGGCTTCACGTGCGCCGGGTTCGTGCGACTACCTCACCGGCGGACCGTTCGCGTTCGTCTCGAACCTCGAGGCCGCGGGCGCGTGGCCGCCGATCTCGGAATCGCACGTCGAGATGGACGGCGCGTGGGCGCTGTACGAAGCGTGGGTGCGGCTGCAGCACGGCGACATCGACACCGCGCTGGTGTTCGGCTCGGGCAAGTCGTCGCCGTCGAAGCCCGACGAGCTGTGGGCGCAGCAACTCGACCCGTACTACCTCGCGCCGCTGGGCGTCGACCCCGCGTCGCTCGCCGGCATCCAGGCCCGCGCGCTCATCGACGCGGGGAAGGCAACCGAGCGCGACTTCGCCGAAGTCGTGGCGCGCAACCGGCGCAACGCGAAGGACAACCCGAACGCGCAGGTCGCGGGCGACTACTCGGTCGACACGCTGCTGGAAGCGCCGTACGTGCGCGCGCCATTGCGGGCGCACGACTTCCCGCCGATCTCCGACGGTGCGGTCGCGGTCGTGCTGGCCCGCGGCGACAAGGCGCGGTCGTTGTGCGAACGGCCCGCATGGATCCGGGGACTCGATCACCGCATCGAGGTGCACCAGCCGGGCATGCGCGACCTCACGTCGTCGTCGTCGACGACGTTGGCCGCCCGCAAGGCCGGTTACGACGGCGGCCCGCTCGACGTGGTCGAGCTCTCGTCCACGTTCAGCCCGCAGGAGCTCATCCTGCGCGAGGCGCTGGGCCTCGACCGCCGACGCGAACGTCAACCCGTCGGGCGGCGCGCTGGCCGCCAACCCGGTGATGGCGACCGGACTCGTCCGCATCGCCGAGGTGGCGCAGCGCATCGCCGACGGATCGGCCAACCGCGGGCTGGCCCACGCGACCGGCGGCCAGGTCCTGCAGCACAACCTCGTGTGCCTCATGGAAGGCGAGTGAGTCATGTCCCTGAACAGTGTGCAGTCGTCGGCGTCGGTCAGACGCACCACAAGAAGAAGCGCGCCGACGTCTCGATCCCGGGTCTGCTGCGCGAAGCGGCGACGCGTGCGCTCGACGACGCGGAATGCACGTGGGCCGACATCGACGCGGTCGTGATCGGCAAGGCTCCCGACGCGTTCGAGGGCATCGTGCAACCCGAGCTGTTCCTCGCCGACGCGCTCGGCGGCGCGGGCAAGCCGATGCTGCGCGTGCACACCGCGGGCTCGGTCGGCGGCTCGACGTTCATCGTCGGCTCGCACCTCATCGAGTCGCGGATCCACGAGCGCGTGCTCGCGATCGCGTGGGAGAAGCAGAGCGAAGGCAACGCGCAGTGGGGCCTGGCCGGCGGCCGCGGACGCGGCATCGGTGCGGGCGGCGCGTTCGCACCATGGATCCGTGCGTACATCGAGAAGACCGGCGCGCCCGAGTACATCGGCTGGCAGGTTGCGGTGAAGGACCGCCTCAACGCGCTGAAGAACCCGTACGCGCACCTGCACCTCCCCGACATCACGATCGAGAAGGTCAAGGAATCGGCGATGCTCTGGGACCCGCTGCGGTTCCTCGAGTCGTGCCCGTCCTCCGACGGCGCGTGCGCGGTCGTGCTGACCAACGAGGCGAACGGGAAGAAGGCGTCGAAGCCCGCCGGCGTGGGTGACGGCGTACCGCGGTGAAGAGCGAGCTCGGCCAGTTCCCCGGCCGCGACCCGGTCCGTCCGCAGGCCGGCGTGGAGTGCGCGCACGACGTGTACCGCCAGGCCGGGATCGGCGTGCCCCGCCAGGAGATCGACGTCGCCGAGATCTACGTGCCGTTCAGCTGGTACGAGCCGATGTGGCTCGAAGGCCACGACATCGCCGGGCCCGGGTGAGGGCTGGAAGATGGTCGAGAGCGGCGACACCGAGATGACGGGCTCGTTCCCGGTGAACGCGTCGGGCGGGGTGCTTGTCGTCGAACCCGATCGGCGCGTCGGGGATGCTGCGCTTCGCGGAGGCCGCGCTCCAGGTGCGCGGGCTGGCCGGCGAGCACCAGGTCGACGGCGCCCGCACCGCGCTCGCCCAGGCCTACGGCGGCGCCGCCCAGTACTTCGCCATGGGCATCCTCCGCTCCCAGCCCGCCTAGAAGCGCTCCGACCCCGAAAAAACTCCCAACAGTTAGGGCGAAAGGTCGGCGCACGCGCCCACCTTCGACCCCGACAGTTGGGAGTAATTCCGGCGCGTGGCGCCGCTTTTGCTCCTAACTGTTGGGAGGGATTTGGGGTTATGCTGGGGGAGAATGACGTTCTCCCTGGGTGGGGCCGAGCTGGATCGGCCGGAGCGGTTGATCGCGTCGGCACGCGCGCTGGCGAACGAGACGGGCAGCGCCGCGTTCACCGTGGTGCAGCTGACCGGGCACGCGGGTTTGTCGCTGAAGGCGTTCTACACGTGCTTTCGCAGCAAGGACGACGTCCTGCTCGCGCTGCTCGGTGAAGACAGCCGCATCGGCGCCGATCGTGCTCGCCGACCGAATCGGTACGCGTGTCGGTGCCGACGCGCTGCGGGCGTACGTATTCGAGTTGTTCGACATGCTCACGCTGCCGGGGGCCCTCGGCTACGCGGGAGTGCTCGTGCGCGAGTACCGCCGGCTCGCGGAAGGCCACGACGACGATCTGCGCCTTGCGCTCGCGCCGCTGATCGATCTCCTCGCGAGCAGCATCGATTCCGACGATCCGAAACGCGACGCGCGCACGATGTTCGCGGTGCTGCTCGACGGCATCAACGACATCGTCGTCGGCCGCGTCACCGACACCGAGGAGCTCGCGCGTTACCTGCATCGCTTCTGCACTCAGGGCGTCGGCCGGTGACCGCGACGTTCCTGCCCGAACCCGAGCCGCGCGTCCGCAACTACACCATCATCTCGGTCGACGATCATCTCATCGAGCCCGCGCGATTGCTTCGAGGGTCGGCTCCCCGCCGCGTTGCAAGACCGCGCGCCGCACGTCGTCACGCTCGCCGACGGCCGCGAAACCTGGATCTACGAGGACAACTTCTATCCGCAGGTCGGCCTCAACGCGGTGGCCGGGCGGCCGAAGGCCGAATGGAGCATGGAACCGGCGCGCTTCGACGAGATGCGGCGCGGTTGCTACGACATCGAAGCCCGCGTGCCGACATGGATGTCGACGGGGTGTTCGCGACGCTCTGCTTCCCGTCGCTGATCGCCGGTTTCGCGGGAACCATCTTCGCCAAGAGCAAGGAGCGCCGACCTCGGCCTCGCCGCGCTGCGCGCCTGGAACGACTGGCACATCGAGGAGTGGGCGGGCCCGCATCTCGACCGGGTGATCCCGTTGCAGCTCGCGTGGGTCCTCGACCCGGAAGATCGCGGCGGCCGACATCCGCCGGAACGCCGAGCGCGGGTTCAAGGCGGTCAGCTTTCCCGAGAATCCCGTCGACCTGCAGCTCGGTCTGCCGCCGATGATCGATCGCGTACTGGGACCCGTTGCTCCGCGCGTGCGAGGAGACCGAGACCGTCGTGTGCCTGCACAACGGCTCGTCGTCGTGGACGGCGGCCCGGTCGCCGGGCGCGCCGCTCGAGCTCTACACGAGCCTCTTCCCGGTGAACGCGCTCGTCACCGCGGCCGACTGGCTGTGGGCGCAGGTGCCGACCCGCTTCCCGCGAGATCAAGATCGCGTTCTCCGAGGGCGGCATCAGCTGGGTGCCGATGCTGATCGATCGCATCGACTACGTGCTCACGCATTCCGCCGTCGGTTCGCACGGTTGGGATGAACCGAGCATGTCGCCGACCGACGCGCTGCGCCGCAACTTCTGGTTCTGCACGATCGACATCGGCTCCACGTTCGCGCTGCGCGATCACATCGGCGTCGATCACATCTGCATCGAGAGCGACTATCCGCACGCCGATTCGACGTGGCCCGACACGCAACCGAGCGCGGCTGCCGCGCTGCACGACGTACCCGCCGACGTGGTCCGCAAGGTCACGTGGGAGAACGCGTCGAAGCTCTTCCGCCATCCGGTTCCTGCCGAACTGCAGCAACCGTGACCACTCCACAAGGAGTATTGATGTACACCGACGACGCCGTGTCCGCCGGACAGCGACAACCCGATGGTCGACGTGTTCTCCCAGCGTTGCGCCGACGACCCGCATCCCGTGTACCACGAGGTGCACGACAAGTGTCCGGTCGGCCGATCGAGACGGGGATGTTCGGTGGCCACAGCGTGACGTTGTCGCGCTACGACGACGTGCTCTGGGCGCTCAAGCACCCCGAGGTCTTCTCGTCGAAGGACGTCGTCAACATCGGCAACGACGTTCCGCTCATCCCGCTGTCGGTCGACCCGCCCGACCACGCGAAGTACCGCCGCTTGCTCGACCCGCAGTTCTCGCCCAAGCGGATGAAGGACCTCGAACCCGAGGCCCGCAAGCTCGTCAACGAGATCATCGACGAGTTCGTCGGCGCGCGGCGAGTGCGACTTCCACGAGGACTTCGCCACGCCGTTGCCGTCGACGATCTTCCTCGCGCTGATGGGGCTGCCCCAAGAGGATCTGCCCGCAGTTCCTGCGTTGGCGCGACGACACGATCCGCCCGCAGGACGACGAGCACAGCACCGCCGAGGAGAAGCGCGAAGCCGCGGGCAAGGCGATCGAGGACTACTTCGAAGCGCAGATCGAGGAGAAGCGCGCCCATCCCGACGACCGCCTGCTGAGCACGCATCGTGCACGGCGAGATCGAGGGCCGGCCCCTCACGCACGCGGAGCTGCTCGGCACGACGCACCTGTTGCTGCTCGGCGGCCTCGACACCGTCACCGCCACGCTCGACTGCATGATCGTGTTCCTCGCGCAGAACCCCGAACGCCGGGGCGCGGTCATCGCCGACGGCACCCTCGTCGCCGGCGCGGTCGAGGAGCTGTTGCGCCACCAGACGCCGGTGATGATGGTCCCGCGCATCGTCGCCCAGGACTACGAGATGGGCGGCGTGACGATGCAGGCCGGCGACGGCGCCATTCTGCTCATCGGTGCGGCGAACTGCGACCGTGCCGAGTTCGACGATGCCTCCGAGGTGCAGCTTCGATCGCGAGGCGAACCGTCACCTCGCGTTCGGCGGCGGCGCGCACCGGTGCCTGGGTTCGCACCTCGCCCGGCTCGAGCTCACCGTTGCGCTCGAGGAGTTCCACCGTCGGGTGCCCGACTACGAGCTCGCGCCGCACACGGTGCATCTCGTTCTCGCCCGGCATCCGCCAAACCGAGAACCTGCACCTGCAGTTCCCCGTCGGCTGATCGGCGGGCTCCGCGGTCGCGTTCGCTCGGCCGCCTACGCTCGCTCTTCGTCGTGATCAAGTACATCGGTTCGAAACGACGGCTGGTACCGGTGCTGGGTGCGATCGCGACCGTTGCCGGCGCGCGCCGGGCCCTCGACCTGTTCACCGGGACCACTCGCGTTGCCCAGGAGCTCAAGCGGCGGGGCGCGCATGTCACCGCGGTCGACACCGCGCGCTATGCCGAGGTGTTCGCACAGTGCTACGTCGCGCTCGACGGCGCGACCGCGGATGTCGCCGCCATCGAGGCCGCGTTGCGCGACCTCATGGCGCGGCCCGGCGCCGACGGCTACATCACCGAGACGTTCTGCGTGAGCTCGCGTTTCTTCCAGCCGCACAACGGCCGTCGGATCGACGCGATGCGCGAGGCGATCGAGCACGACTACCGCGACTCCTGGATGTATCCCGTGCTGCTGACGAGTCTCATCGAGGCGGCGGATCGCGTCGACTCCACGACCGGCGTGCAGATGGCCTACGTGAAGCAATGGGCGGATCGGTCGTACCGCGACATCGCGCTGCGCGTTCCCGAGCTCGTCGAGGGTCCTGGTGCGGCGGTGCGCGCCGACGCGGTCGAGGCGGCGAGCACGCTCGGATCGTTCGACCTGGCGTACCTCGATCCGCCGTACAACCAGCACCGCTACTTCACGAACTACCACGTGTGGGAGACACTCGTCGCGTGGGACGCGCCCGAGCACTACGGCATCGCGTGCAAGCGGATCGACGCCAGCGATCCGGCGACGAAGAGCGTGTTCAACGAACGCAGGGGGATGCCCGCCGCGCTGGCGCAGCGTCATCCGCGACGTCGACGCCGAGCTTGTGGTCGTGTCGTACAACAACGAGTCGTGGGTTGCAATCGACGAGCTCGAGGCCGCGTGCGCGGCCCGAGGCGGCGCGGTCGCGACACTCGCGTTCGACTCGCGCCGCTACGTCGGCGCGCAGATCGGCATCCACAATCCGGCCGGCAAGAAGGTCGGCGCGGTGTCGCATCTCCGCAATGTCGAGTACGTGGTCTGCGCGGGCGACCGCGCGCTCGTCGATCGGATCGTCGACGAGGTCAGCCGGCTCGACGGCGCGGTGCGGTTCCAGCCGAAGTAGGCCGGGCCCGTAAGCCTGCGGCCCGGAGGCGCCGGACGAGCTCGTGCGTCGTCACCACGTGCGCGCCCGCGTCGACTGCGAGCTGCCACGCCCGTTCCGGTACGTCGTAGTGGTCGTTGTGGAACCGCAGGCGGCGGGGGAGCGCGAGCGCGGCTTCGAACGTGTGCAGCTCGTCGAACGACGTGTCGCTCACGAGGTGCGCGAAGCGCGTGCCGTGCGCGGGCCAGCGCGGTCGGTCGACGAGGATCGTCACGGGCGCTCAGGCGTCCCGCAGGCCGATCCGGGCCGACTCGCGTCATGATGTGCTCGACCCACCACGCCGGGCGCGGAGTTCATCAGCGTGCGCCAGGTCCCAGTAGTCCCACCACCGCACCAGCTTGCCGTCGCGCACTTCGTGCATCGACACGAACGGCAGCGACGCCCGCTCGCCGGTCGGCCATTCCCAGTGCTCGACGTGCTCGGTCACGACGATGTCGCCCTCGGCGACGATGACACGGATGTCGTGTGAATGCCCGCCAGCGGTTCCAGCCCGAGCCGCAGCCGGGCCGCGATCTGGGCCGGACCGCGTGCGACGTCGTCGGCCGGCGTCGGCATGTCGGTGTACTCGCCGTCGTCGGCGAACGCGGCGCCGACCGCGTCGAAGTCGCGGTTGTAGAGGTCGATCCAGAGCTTCTCGACGAGTCTCGCGGTTCGTCGTCATACGCGTGCTCCGGAGCAGCGGGCGGCTCGGGCTGAACCGCACGGGCATCGACTCGAGCCCGCTGATGAAGTTGGCCCGCCGGCGGGGCAGGTCGGCGGGGTCGGCCGCGAGCTCGAGGTCGGGCAGGCGCAGCAGCAGCTGCTCGAACATCACCTTCAGCTCGAGCCGGGCCGAGCGCCTGACCGAGGCAGAAGTGCGCACCGAAGCCGAACGCGAGGTGCTCGTTCGGGATTGCGTTCGACGTCGAAGCGGAACGGGTCGTCGAATCGGGTGGAGTCGCGGTTCGCCGACTCGAACAGGAGCATGCACTTCTGGCCGGCGGTCATCGGCTGACCCATGAACTCGGTGTCGTGCGGTGACCGTGCGGCACATGTTCTTGATCGGCGTGACCCACCGCAGCATCTCTTCGACCGCGACGGTGATCTTCGACGGATCGTCGACGAGCAATCTGGCGCTGGTCGGGATGCAGGAGCAGTTGCTCGACGCCGCCGCTGATGACGTGGCGCGTCGTCTCGTCGCCGCCGACGAGGATCAGCAGCGACTCGTGCAGCACGTCGTCGGGGCTGAGCCGGTCGCCGTCGACCTCGGCGTGCACGAGCACGCTCATGAGGTCGTCGGTCGGCTGCGGCCTGGCGTTGCGCGACCGCGTGCGTGCAGAACGCGGTGTAGCCCTCCATGGCTTCCATCGCCTTGACGCCACTGCTCTTCGGTGGCGTTGCCGCTCTGCGCGCTCACCATGTCGTCCGACCACTGCAGCAGGTCGCCGCGGTCCTCGGGCTCGACGCCGAGCATGTCGCCGATGAGGATCATCGGCAGCGGCGCGGCGATGTCGTTGACGAAGTCGCACTCGCCGCGCTCGCAGACCGTGTCGATGATCGCGTCGCAGGCGTCGCGGATCTTCTGTTCGCTGTCGCGCACTCGGCGCGGGCGTGAAGCCCTTGTTCACGAGCTTGCGGCGCTTCCAGTGCTCGGGATCGTCCATGTCGATCATCATCGGGATCGGGCCGCTGTCGGGCCGGATACCGCCCGCGTTGGAGAACGTCGTCGGGTCCTTCTCCATCGCGAGCAGCGCCGCGTACGACGCGATGCCCCACACGCCGTTCTTGGCGTCGAAGTACACGGGCGCGTTCTCGCGCATCCACGTGTACTTCTCGTGCGGATCGTCGACGTAGAAGCTGCCGTCGAGCAGGTCGATGTCGTCGCGGGTCGGGTGCGTCGCCATGTCCCTACTTTGCCATCTCCCAGACGACTTCGCCGCTCCTCGCGCTATTTGGGCGGCATCCGGATGCCGGCGTCCATGCGGATGACCTCGCCGTTCAGGTAGCCGTTGCGCACGATCTCCATCGCGAGCGAGGCGAAGTCGTCGGGAACGCCGAGACGCTTCGGGAACAGCACCGACTCGCGCCAGCGCGTCGCGCGCCTCGGCCGGGAGCCCGCCGAGCAGCGGGAGTGTCGATGAGTCCGGGCGCGATCGTGCACACGCGGATGCCGACCGCCGCGAGATCGCGGGCCGCGGTGAGCGTGAGCGCGACGACGCCGCCCTTCGACGCCGAGTACGCGGCCTGGCCGATCTGACCGTCGTACGCGGCGATCGACGCGGTGTTGACGATGACGCCCGCGTTCGCCCTGGTCGTCGGGCTCGTTGGCCGACATGCCCGCCGCCGCGAGGCGCAACACGTTGAACGTTCCGACCAGGTTGATCTCGAGCACCTTGCGGAACGTCTCGAGCGAGTGCGGGTCGCCGGCCCGGTTGAGCGTGCGTTCGGCCCAACCGATGCCCGCGCAGTGGATGCACGTGCGCAGCGGCGCGATCGCGGTGGCGACGCGCGACCGCGGCCGTGACGTCGGCCTCGCTGGTGACGTCGGCTGGCGCGAACGGCCGTCGAGCTCGGCCGCGACCTGCTCGCCCTTGGCCTGGTCGCGGTCGACGATCACGACGGTGGCGCCCGCCGCGGCCAGGCGCCGGGCGGTCGCCTCGCCCATGCCGGACGCGCCGCCGGTGACGAGCGCCGATGGTTCCTGAGAGCGGCGTGTTCGGATGGCCTGGACGTTGGTGCGGTCTGTCATAGCGGCCGACCCTAGGACAGCAGGGAATCCGCGGCCCGATCCGTGGGTTCGAATTTCGTGGTGCCGCAGAACCCCTCGTGCCCGCCGGAACCGTACGTGCGGCGAGGTGCTCGCGGTCATCAATTGGTACGTCGACTGCGAGTGCGACGTCACGACGATGCTGGTGATCGCCGCCCATCTCGACGTCTGTCGCTGCGTGCCGGCGCAGCTCTCCCAGCTGCGTTGGCTGAAGTCGGCTGTCCGGCGCTGCGGTGGCGCGCCAGAATCTCGGTCGTGGCCCTGATCTCGTATCCGCAACGACTCGCCGCAGCACGTCGCGGCCGAACCCCGAACATCCCGCGCTCACCGTCGACACCGACGAGTGCGCGGCACCTCGGTGACGCGGGCCGAGCTCGGAGTCGCTCGCGAACCGCACCGCGCGCGCCTTGGCGGCGAAGGGCGTCGGCCAGGACGACCTCGTGACGATCGCGCTGCCGAACGGCATCGCGTTCGTCGCGACGACGATCGCGTGCTGGAAGCTGGGCGCGGTTCCGCAGCCGGTCTCGGCGCGCCTGCCCGAAGCGGGAGCTCGAGGCGATCATCGAGCTCGCCGGCTCGCGCGTCGTCGTCGAAGCGCCGCTCGACGTCGACGGCTTCGACGCCGGCCCGTTGCCCGACGCGGTTTCGAATCCGTACAAGGCGATGACGTCGGGCGGTTCGACCGGGCGCCCGAAGCTGATCCTCGCGAACCAGCCGAGCCTGATCGACCCCGACGCCGCGCCGCTGCTCGGCATGCAGACTCGACGGCACGCACCTGATGCCCGGTCCGCTGTACCACAACGGTCCGTTCATCTGGACGATGACCGCGCTGCTCGCGGGCAACCACGTGGTGCTCGGCGGCAAGTTCGACGCCGAGCGCACGCTGCAGCTGATCGACGAGTACCACCCCGACTCGCTCTACCTCGTGCCGACGATGATGGCGCGGATCTCGAAGCTCCGCCCGAGGAGTGCGCGACCGCTACGACGTCTCGTCGCTGAAGGTGGTGTGGCATCTCGCGGCGCCGTGCCCGCCGTGGCTGAAGGAGGAATGGATCAACTGGCTCGGCGCCGACACGATCTGGGAGCTCTACGGCGGCACCGAGGCGCAGGCCGCGACGATCATCACCGGCCGCGAATGGATGGCGCACCGCGGGCTCGGTCGGCAAGGTCAACGTCAACCAGTTCAAGGTGCTGCGCGCCGACGGGACCGAAGCCGGACCCGGGCGAGGTCGGCGAGGTGTTCATGCGGCCGTCCGAGGACGAGAACATCCGCACGTATCGCTATATCGGGCGCCGAGGCGCGGCGCATCGACGGCGGTTGGGAATCGCTCGGCGACATGGGCTCGCTCGACGCCGACGGCTACCTCTACCTGAGCGACCGCCAGACCGACATGATCCTCGCCGGCGGCGCGAACATCTATCCCGCCGAGATCGAGGCCGCGCTCGACGAGCACCCGCGCGTCCGGTCGTGCGCGGTGATCGGCCTGCCCGACGACGATCTCGGCAACGTCGTGCACGCGATCGTCCAGACCGACGACGGCTCGCCGATCGATCTCGACGACCTGCGCGCGCACCTGGCCGAGCGCCTCGTGCGCTACAAGATCCCGCGCACGTTCGAGTTCACCGACGAACCGTTGCGCGACGACGCGGGCAAGTGTCCGTCCGGTTCGCGCGACTGCCGCAGCCGATCGGCGTGGCCCGAACGCGCTCCGCGAGGTTGCGCAGCTGAGCGGGTGAGACTGAACGGCGTCGATCCGCGTAGACTAGAATGACGTTCTAGATCCGAGATCCCGAGCCCTGAAATCGGGAGGTAGCCATGGGTACCGTCGAGTTCGACGTGTTCGACGCCGACAACCACTACTACGAGGCGACCGACGCGTTCATCCGCCATCTCCCGACGCACCGCTCGAAGCTCGTGCAGTGGGCCGAGATCGGCGGCAAGCACCGCATGATCGTCGACAACAAGATCTTCAAGTTCATCCCGAACCCCACGTTCGACCCGGTCGCGCGGCCCGGCTGCCTCGACGACTACTTCCGCGGCAAGCAGGCCGGCGACGACATCCGCGCCGCGTTCGGCGAGCTCGAGCCGATCAACCCCGCGTACCGCGAGCCCGAGGCCCGGGTGAAGTTGATGGACACGCAGGGCATGCAGGGGTGCTTCTTGTTCCCGACGCTCGGCGTCGGCGTAGAGGAGGCGTTGCTGCACGACCCCGACGCGTTGCACGACGTGTTCCACGCGTTCAACGAGTGGATGCTCGACGACTGGACGTTCAACTACGACGACCGCATCTACGCCGCGCCGTACATCGCGTTGCAGGACCCGAAGCGCGCCGAGCAAGAGGTCGACTACGCGCTCGCGAACGGCGCGCACGTCGTGGTCATGCGCGCCGGCCCGATCCGCGGTCCGGGCTTCTCGCGCAGCCCCGGCGACCCGATGTACGACCGGAGTGTGGGCGCGCCTCGCCGAAGCGGGCGTGCTCGCCGCGTACCACTCGGGCGACGCGGGCTACAACCGCTACGCCGACGAGTGGGGCGGCGGCGGCGACTTCCAGGCGTTCCGCAACGACCCGTTCCGCAACGTCACCGGCGGCCACCGACCGATCTACGACACCGTCGCCGCGCTCGCGTGCCACGGCGTGATGCGCCGCTTCCCGAATCTGCGCGTCGCGACGATCGAGAGCGGTTCCGACTGGGTCGCGTTGTTGCTGAAGGCGCTGAAGAAGTCGTACGGGCAGACGCCGGGCGCGTACGACGGCGTCGACCCGGTCGAGCAGGTGCAGAAGCAGGTGTGGGTCTCGCCGTACTACGAGGACGACCTCGAAGAGCTGCGCGATTCGCTCGGTGCCACGCAGATGATCTTCGGCTCCGACTACCCGCACGCCGAAGGGCTTGGCCGATCCGAAGTCGTTCGTCGACGACCTCCCGACGTTCTCCGACGCCGAGATCCGTCTCGTGATGCGCGAGAACGGCTTGGCGCTTTCCCAACCGCGTCAGATAATCGGCGCAGCTATTCGGGTTTGACCGCGACGACGAGGTCGCGGGTGATCGCCTGGTCGACACGGTGTTCGAACTGCGAGTGCGCTTCACTGCGTCTTGGGTTCGAGCCCGTGGCGAGCAGGATGTCCGACGAGCTGCGGCGCGCTGCAGCACCTTCGTGTTCCACGACATCCCGATCGCGGCGCCGGGCTTCATCGCGCCGATCCAACCGTCGAGCGCGGCTTCGAGGAGATCCTCGGGCCGCCGGCCGGCGCGTGTCGGGCCGCGGCTCGGCTCGCGTGCTGCACGCCGTAAGGCAGGTCGGCGACCACCGCGTCGAACACGGGCTTGCGGTAGTGCTCGCCGGCCTGCGTGGTGTCGTCGTTGACGAGGCGTACGCGCTGCACGTCGTCGGCCTTGTACTCGTCCTTGTCGCGTGCGAACACCACTTCGATGCGTCGACCGACGACCTTGGCGTCGCGGCGCAACGGCATCGTGTGCACCTGGTGCTTGTAGCGCTTGTCCTTCAGCCACGTGACGAGGAACGTGTGGTACGCGTCGTACGCGGTGCGATCGATCTCGATCCCGTCGACGTCGAAGCCGTACACGAGCCCTTGGTTCAGCGACGTGCCGCGCCCGCACACCGGGTCGAGGATGCGCAGCCGGCGCTCGGGCCAGTCGGACGCGTGCGCCGACGCCGCGAGCGTCACGTTGAACAGCAGCTTGGTGAACTGCTCGTTCGTCTTGCCCTTGTAACGCTGGATGGTGAGCAGGTCGTCGTCGAGATGCGCGACCGGGGTGAGCGGTACCGGCACGAGGTGTGCGTCGTCGTCGACGATCTCGAACAGGGCGAACGCCGACGAGAGGTTGGAGAGCTGGGCGACGTCGGTGTCGGGTAATCGCCGTCGGCCATCGAAGCGCACGTACTCGACGCCGCCGATGAGCGTCGGCTCGATCGAATGCAGCGCATTTCCGAACACGTCCTCGTTGCAGGACCGCCAACTCGGCCGCGTTCAAGGCCGCGGCACCCTTGCTGTACAGGCGGTTCGCGGCCGGGCGCAGGAGCAGTGCGTACGAGGTCATCGGCGCTCACGGTACTGCGGGGTCGAGCGACCCTGGCGGGTGCCTAGGCTCTGACGCCCGTGACCCGCCTCATCTTCCACATCACGACCGCCGCCGAATGGGACGCCGCGCGCCGCGAAGGCGAGTACCGCGCGCCCAGCCTCGAGACCGAGGGCTTCATCCACTGCTCGCTGCCGACGCAGGTGAATCACGTCGCCGACTGGTTCTACCGCGACATCCCCGATCTCGTTTTGCTGTGCATCGAGCCCGACGAGCTTGACGAGCGAGCTGCGCTGGGAACCGTCGTCGGACTCGTTCGCGGGCGAGTTCCCGCACGTGTACGGACCGATCGCGATCGCCGCCGTCGTCGCCGCCGTGCCCGTGGGGCCGCGGCGACAACGGCTTCGCCCTCCCCGACGAGATCCACGACCTCCTCGACGGCTGACGCCCCCGAAAACCCACGCCGAGCGCGTCCGCAACAGTGGGCACGCTCACATACCGCAGCGGTGCGTGAGCGTGCCCAGTGTTGGCGGGTTTCGCTACGTGAGGTCGGGGAGACCCATCTCGAGGTTGGCCTCTTCGAGCCCGCCGTCGACCTCGAACAGCTTGCCGGTGACGAAGCTGCCCGCCGGCGACGCGAGGTAGAGCGCGCACAGCGCGATGTCCTCGGGCTGGCCGAGCCGCTTCAAGCGGCGTGCGGCGCACCATCTCGTCGTGGATCTCGGGGTTGTCGAGCACGATCTCGAGCGCGCTGGTTGCGATCGAGCCCACCGCGATCGCGTTGACCCGCACCTTCGGTGCGAGGTCGGCCGCGGTCAGGCGCGTCATGTGCGAGAGCGCGGCCTTCGCCGTGCCGTACGCAACGAAGCCACGGTCGCGCAGCCGGCCGATCGCGGAGGAGATGTTGACGATCGAGCCCGCGCCGCTCGCGAGCAGGTGCGGGGTTGCGGCCTTGCTCAGCACGAACGCGGTCGTGACGTTGAAGTGGAACGAGCGCTCGAAGAATCCGGGGCTCGTGTCGAGGAACGGCCGGGGCATCGTGCCGCCCGCGTTGTTCACGACGATGTCGATGCGTCCGAACTCCGTCCATGCGTCTGCGCGACGATTTCCTCGAGCACGTCGTTGTCGTTGACGTCGGCGGGAATGACGAGCGCCTCGCGGCCCACGGCGCGCACGTCGGCCGCGACTTCGTCGAGCTGTTCCTTCGTGCGGGCGGTGAGCACGATGTTGGCGCCCGCGTCGGCGAAGGTGCGGGCGATCGACGGCGCCGATGCCGCGGCCCGGCGCCGGTGACGATCGCCACCTTGCCGTCGAGGCGGAATGCGTCGAGGGCGCTCATGCGAGGTACCGCGAGATCGAGTCGACGATCGCGACCGGCTTGTCGCCGCCTTCGCGTTCCATCGTGATCCGGACGGTGGCCTGCACGCCGCCCGGCACCTCCTTGGCGTCGAGCAACTCGCCCTTGGCGCGCACCCGGGAGTTCACCGGGACCGGCGCCGGGAAGCGAACTTTGTCGGTGCCGTAGTTGATGCCCATCGAGATGTTGCTCACGTGCACGAGCTGCGACAGGAAATGTGCCGCAAGTGACATCGTGAGAAAGCCGTGGGCGATCGGGGTGCCGAACGGTCCCGCTTTCGCTCGCTCGGTGTCGACGTGGATCCACTGGTTGTCCAGGGTGGCGTCGGCGAACTTGTCGATCTGGTCCTGGGTGATCGTGACCCAGTCGGTCACGCCCAGATCGGTGCCGACCGCCCCGAGCAGGTCTTGTGGAGAGGCGAAGTTCGTCGTCATGGGCGCGGACGCTATAAGGCTTGGCGCCGCCGATGTCGATGCAAGCCCGATGGCAGGGGTTTCTCCGTTTGCCGCGCCCGACGGTGAGCGCGCCCGACTCGTCGGGATCACCGGTCGAGCCCGCTCGACGTGCGCGATCCCGACATCGTGCGCGCCCTTTGCCGACGCGGTCGCGATCCTCGGGCCCGACTTCGCCCGCGGATCATGCTCGGCCGGCTGGGCGCGTACGCCGGCTTCGACGCACCTCGACGACCTGAGCACGCGGATCGCCGACTGGGTGCACCACGACGATCTCGCGACCGTGCTCGACGCGCTCGAGCGGAGTCAGCGATACGCCCGGTGTCGATGTCGACGTGCACGTCCGGGTGCACAACGAGCACGACGGGTGGCACGACATGACGCTGGTGTTCCGCAACCTGCTCGACCACCCCGACGTGCGGGGCACGATCGTGCGGGCGGTCGACCAGACCGTGTTCGATCGCGAGGCGCGCTGGCGCACGCTCGTCGGCGAGAGCCCGATCGGGATCTTCGAGATCGACCTCGACGACCGGTGCACGTTCGTCAATCCCGCGTTCGAACGGCTTGACCGGCCTGTCCGCGCACGAGGCGCTGGGCCGTGGTTGGTCGTCGGTGATCGCGAGCGCCGACGACATCGCGCGACTGCGCGAGCAGCAGCGCGACGCGACCTCGGCGACGCCCGCGAACCGCGGCCGCGTACGAGCTGCGCATCGTGTTGCCCGACGGCGCGGCGCGCTGGGTCAGCGTGCGCTCGGTTCCGTTGCGGCGAGCCGGACGGCGCGGTCGACGGGCTTCCTCGGCAACCCTCGAAGACGTCACCGAGCGCAAGGGCCTCGAGGAACGCCTCGAACACGACGCGACCCACGATCGGCTCACCGGTCTCGGGAGCCGGGCGCTGCTCGTCGAGGAGATGACCGCCGCGTTGGCGCGCATGCGTCGCGGCGGGCCCGGTGTCGCGCTGCTCTTCATCGACCTCGACGGCTTCAAGCGCGTGAACGACATGCTCGGCCACGCGGCGGGCGACGAACTGCTCGTGCAGGTGGCGAAGCGTTTGCGGGGCGCGTTGCGCGGCGGCGACATCTGCGTGCGACTCGGCGGCGACGAGTTCGTCGTGTGTTGTCCCGGAGCCCGAAGGTCCCGAGGCGGCCGAACGGCGGTCGACGCGCACGAGCATGCGCTGCTGCTCGTCGGAGCGTCTGCTCGACGCGTTGAACGAGCCCTACGACGTACACGGCCACGAGATGCTCGTCGGCGCGAGCATCGGTATCGCGGGCACGTCAGGCGAAGATCCGGTGTCGATCGACCAGCTGCTCTCCAACGCCGACATCGCCGCGTACCGCGCCAAGCGGATGGGTCGGGGCCGAGTCGAGATGTTCGACGACGAGCTGCGCCGCCAACTCGCGAAGGCGCGTCGCGTGGCGCGCAGTGTCGGCCGGCTGCTCGACCAGCCGCGCCTGCCGATCATGTGCGCGCCGCTCGTGCACCTCGGCGACCGGAGCGTCGTCGGCTTCGATTGTGTCGTCGACTGGGACGACCGCGGGCCTGCGGGAGGAGCCGGAGACTGATCGCCCGGGCCGTCGACGACGCGGGCATGTCGCGGGCCCTCGACGTTGCGCTGATCCGGACGATGCTGGCCCAACTCTGCCGACTGGGAGCGGCGCCCACCCTCGGCGATCGTCCCCGGTCTGAGCGTCACCCTGACCCGCGCCGGCGCGCTCTCGCCGGTGTTGCCCGAGCTCGTGCGCGACATGCTCGTGCGGACCGATGTGACGCCGTCGCTGTGTTGGCTCGGGCGTGCCCGAGGCCGCCGTCGCGCACGATCTGGAAACCGCGTCGCGGGTCGTGACCGGGCTCGACGAGTTGGGCATCGGCGTGGCGTTCCGCGACTTCGGTTCCGCGGTCTCGTCGCTCGAACAACTGCGCCGGCTGCCCGCGCCGACGATGACGATCGCCGGACCACTGGTGACCGCGGTGTACGACGGCGCGGTCGATACGCCCGCCGACAGCGCCTCGGAGAACGATGCCGAAGCAAGCGCCACGCTGTTGGCCGCGATCGTGCAGTACGCGCGGGCGTTGGGGCGCGTCGTCGTCGCATTCGGTGTGCAGGACGCCGCCCACGCCGAACGGCTGCGCGAGCTGGGCTGCGACTTCGGAACCGGGCCCGCTTTCGGACCGCCGATCCGCCCCGACGAGGTCGAGCGCTACCTGGCCCGCCGTTCCTGATCCGCGACAACCAGGCGAAACCCGATCTCGGCGCACCCGTCACCTACGGTTGGCGCCATGGCCCGATCCTCCTCCGGCGACTACTCCGCCGAGCACATCCAGGTGCTCGAGGGCCTCGACCCCGTGCGCAAGCGGCCGGGCATGTACATCGGTTCGACGGGTCCGACCGGCCTCCATCACCTGGTGTGGGAGGTCGTCGACAACGCGGTCGACGAGGCGATGGCGGGGGTCTGCACGCGCATCGACGTGACGCTGCTCGCCGACGGAGGAGTGCGGGTCGCCGACAACGGGCGCGGCATCCCGGTCGACGAGCACCCGCAGTACAAGGGCAAGTCGGCGGCCGAGATCGTGATGACCACGCTGCACGCGGGCGGGAAGTTCGGCGGCGGCGGCTACAAGGTGTCGGGCGGCCTGCACGGTGTCGGCGTGTCGGTCGTGAACGCGCTGTCGTCGCGGCGTCGTGCTCGAGGTCGACCGCGACGGCAAGACGTACCGCCAGGAGTACGCGGCGGAGAAGTCGGGCCGCGGTGCGGTGAAGCCCGGCGTTCCGCAGGGCAAGCTGCAGCGTCGGTCGCGCAGTCGAAGCGTGGTCACACCGGTACGAGCGTCACGTTCTGGCCCGACCCCGACGTGTTCGAAGAGATCGAGTTCCGTTACGCGACGATCGCCGAGCGCATGCAGGTGATGGCGTTCCTGAACCGCGGCCTCACGATCGCGCTGCACGACGAACGGCCCGGCCACAAGCAGTCGGAGACGTTCAAGTTCGACGGCGGCATCGTCGACTTCGTCCGCCACCTCAACCAGTCGAAGGAGCCGCTGTTCAAAGACGTCGGCTACTTCGGCGACACGGGCCCGGAGGGCGAGGTCGAGGTCGCGTGGCAGTGGAACACCGGCTACCACGAAGGCGTGCACTCGTTCGCGAACGGCATCTCCACCACCGAGGGCGGCATGCACGTGGAGGGGTTCCGGCGCGCGCTGACCGCGGCGGTGAACCGCTACGCCAAGGACCGCAACCTCGTGAAGGCGCAAGGACGCCGCGTTCCAGGGCGACGACGTGCGCGAGGGTCTCACCGCGATCGTGTCGGTGCGCCTGGCCGATCCGCAGTTCGAGGGTCAGACCAAGGGCAAGCTCGGCAACACCGAGATCCGGTCGCTGGTCGATCGCGCCACGACCACGCACTTCGCCCGCTGGTTGGAAGAGCACCCGAATCCCGGCCAAGGCGATCGTCGCCAAGGCGTCGAGCGCGGCCCGGGCGCGCTCCGCGGCCAAGTCGGCGCGCGATCTCACCCGGCGCAAGACCGCGCTCGACGGCGTGGGCATGCCCGACAAGCTCGCCGACTGCGCGTCGCGCGATCGCGACGGCGCGGAGCTCTTCCTCGTCGAAGGTGATTCCGCGGGCGGCTCGGCGCGCGACGCGCGCGACCCGAAGACGCAGGCGATCCTGCCGCTGCGGGGCAAGATCCTCAACGTCGAGCGCGGCGTCGATGGACAAGGTCGTCGCGAACACCGAGATCCAGTCGCTGACCGCGGCGATCGGCGGGGGCATCGGCGCCGACTTCGACGTCGCCAAGGTGCGCTACGGGCGCGTGATCATCCTCGCCGACGCCGATGTCGACGGTGGCCACATCCGCACGCTGTTGATCACGTTCTTCTACCGGCAGATGACTCCGCTCGTGGAGTCCGGCCGGCTCTACGTCGCCCAGCCGCCGCTGTACTCGGTCGAGATCGGCGGCGAGAAGCAGTACATCGCCGACGACGCGGCCCGGCTGCGCGTCATGGAAGAGCACCCGAATCGCCAGCTCACGTTCGCCCGCTTCAAGGGTCTCGGCGAGATGGACCCGCACGAGCTGCGCGAGACGTGCATGGATCCCGCGACCCGCCACCTCGTCCAGATCGACGTCGACCAGGCGTCGATCGCCGACGACGTGCTGTCCGTGCTGATGGGCGACGACGTCGAGGCGCGCCGCAACTGGATCCAGCACAACGCCAAAGACGCCCGCTTCCTCGACGTGTAGCGGACCGAACTTCGAGGAGTCGACCCATGGCCCGTCGCAAGGCGACCAATCAGATGACGCTGCTCCGCCGCGCCGACATCCCGACGCGCACGCTGCAGGAAGAGGTCGAGGGCGCGTTCCTCGAGTACGCGATGAGCGTGATCGTGCAGCGCGCGCTGCCCGACGTCCGCGACGGGTTGAAGCCGGTGCAACGACGCATCCTCTGGGCGATGCACGACGCCAACCTGCGGCCCGATCGCCCGTTCGTGAAGTGCGCGCGCGTCGTCGGCGAAGTGATGGCCAACTACCACCCGCACGGCGACACCTCGATCTACGAAGCGCTCGTGCGCATGGGCCAGACCTTCTCGCTCACTGCGCCGCTGATCGACAAGCACGGGAACTTCGGCTCGCCCTCCGATCCGCCCGCCGCGTCGCGCTACACCGAATGCCGGCTGACGCCAGCTTGCGATGGAATTGCTCGCGGGCATCGACGAAGGCACCGTCGACTTCGACGCCGAACTACGACGGTTCGCGCACCGAGCCGGTCGTGCTCCCGGCGCGCTTCCCGAACCTGCTCGTCAACGGCGCGCAGGGCATCGCGGTCGGCATGGCCACCAACATCCCGCCCCACAACCTCGCCGAGATCTGCAACGCGGCGGTCAAGCTGATCGACAAGCCCGACGTCGACGCTCGGCGAGCTCATGCGCATCGTGAAGGGCCCCGACTTCCCGACCGGCGGCCTGATCATGGGCGACGAGGGCATCAAGGACGCGTTCCGTACCGGGCGCGGAACGGTGCGCGTGCGCGCGGTGCACGAGATCGAAGACCTGCCCCGCAAAGCGGGCCAGGCGATCGTGCTCACCGAGGTCCCGTTCCAGACGAGCGTCGACGCGATCTCGGGCAAGCTCGCCGAGCTGGTGCTCGCGGGGAAGATCGACGGCGTCCGCGACATCCGCAACGAGTCGGGGCAGGGCAAGACGCGCCTCGTCATCGAGTTGCGGCCCGACACCAACCCGCAGATCGTGCTGAACAACCTGTTCAAGCACACCGCCGCGCAGAGCACGTTCTCGGTGAACATGGTGGCGCTCGTCGACGACGTGCCCCGCACGGTCACGCTGCAGGAAGCGCTGCAGCACTGGCTCGACCACCAGGTGGTCGTCGTCACCCGCCGCAGCCAGTTCCGGCTGCAGAAGGCGCAGGATCGCCTCCACATCGTCGAGGGTCTTGTGAAGGCGCTCGACATGATCGACGCGATCGTCAAGGCGATCCGCGCGTCGAAGGACCGGGGCGCGGCGCGGGTCGCGCTCATGGCGAAGCCCTTCGACTTCTCCGAGATCCAGGCGAACCACATCCTCGACATGCCGCTCGGCCGCCTCACCCAGCTCGGCCGGGAGGAGCTCGACAAGGAGCGCAAGGAGCTGCTCGCGCTGGTCAAGAGAGCTCAACCGCGATCCTGGCCAATCGCGACGTGCTGATGGGCGTGATCCGCGAGGAGCTCGTTGCGGTCCGCGACGCGCACAAGGCGCCGCGCCGCACGCAGATCGTCACCGACGACGCGGGCACCATCGACGTCGTCGCCCTCATCGAAGACGAGCCCTACGTGGTCACGGTGACCGCACGGGGCTACGTGCGGGCCGTGCCGGAGCGCACGCGGAAGTCGTTGGTCGCGAATCCGGGCGAGCGCGACGCGGTCGCGCAGGTGCTCGACACGACCGCGCTCGTCGGGCTTGCTGTTCTTCACCGACCGCGGGCGCGCGTACCGCGCGACCGTGCACGAGCTGCCGAAGGAGAAGTTGACCGCCGCGCAGAACCTCTTCCAGTTCGGCGACGGCGAGAAGGTCGTGGCCGTGCTCGACGCTCGTATGCACGAAGAGCACCCGAACCTCGTCTTCGTGACCGCGAGCGGGGGAGTGAAGCGCACCGCGCTCAGCGAGTTCGCGGAGGCGTCGGGGCGCCAGAACGGCATGGTCGCGATGAAGCTGGCCGACGACGATCGCGTCGTCTCCGTCTTCCCGGGTTGGGACGAATACGAGTTGTTGCTCGTTACCGCCAACGGCCAGGGCATTCGGTTCGCGGAGGACGAGGTGCGGCCGGTCGGCCGGTCGGCGGGCGGCATGCGCGGTATTCGCCTGAAGGGCGACGATCAGGTCATCGGCGGCTGCGCGGCGGGGACGGGTGAGATCGTGGTGATCGCGACCGATCAGGGATTCGCCAAGCGCACCGAGGTCGACGAGTTCCCGGTGCAAGCACGCGGTGGGTCGGGGCTCAAGGCGGCCAAGATCGACAAGGCCCGCGGGAAGTTGGTTGCGGTCACCGCCGCGGCCGACACGCTCGCGTTCCTCGCTGCCGATGCGTGTCTCGTCGTGCCCGGCGCGGGTGTGCGCGCCGCGTCACGCGACGGCGGGGGTTCGAAGGTCTGCCCGGAGGGTTTGCAGCGGGTGGTTGCCGTGGCACCGCCCCGCACCGACGGCTGAGGGTTTCCGGCCCCTTACGGCGCGGGGTTCTCGACGGTCTGCCAGTCGCGCGACGTGAGGTACGTCTTGAAGTGTTCGGCGACGTTCACGAGGTCGGCGCGCATCTTCGGGTGCCGCAACTCGTAGAGGTGCGGGAAGCGCGCCATGGAACGCACGAGGTCCCACAGGGCAACCGCTTCGACGCCGGTCGGCGGCGGAACCACGACCGGGCCGTACACCGCATAGCCGCTCTCGAGCACGAGGGTCGGTACGCCGTGCGCGCCGTAGCGGGCGACCGAATCCTGGTGTTCGTCGCGGACTTCGGCGAGCGTCGATCTCGTCGACGACGGCGCGGTCGACGTAGGCGGGGTCGAAGCCGGCTTCCGCGATCACCCGCGCGTGCACCTCGGGTATGTGCGTCTTGACGCCGTCGAAGAAGAAGGCGTGGCCGACGGCCGCGTACCAACGGTCGAGCCCGTCGTTGCCGAGCTCGCGGCGGATCAGCGCGCCGACCCGCATCTGGCCGAACCCGAACGACCAGGGCCGCTCCCACGGGTGGAGCTTGCCCGCGACGAGGTTGATCTCCTCGAGCGAGAAAAACCGCCACTCGACCGCGAGCCCGGTCTGGCGTTGCACGTCCCGGATCCAGAGCGACGTCTGAAAGGCGTACGGGCACATCGGATCGAAGTAGAACGCGACGGAGTCGGGCACGCCCGGAGTCTCCCACGCCTTGAGAGCGGCAACGGAGCCGACCCGTCTGCAGACGTGACGCAAGCGTTCTCATGAAGGCGTAGTGCGAGCGACCCATCAGAATGAGTACCTTGCGCGCATGACGGATGCGCTCGTTGACCGACTCGAAGAGGTGTGGAACGACATCGACGGCGTGTGCGCGGGCCTGACGGCCGAGGAGTGGAACACGCCGACCGACTGCCCTGGCTGGACGGTGTTCGACAACGTCGCGCACATGATCGGAACCGAGCGCATGCTGGCGGGCGAACAGCCGAGCGCCGCGCCCGGCGCCGGCGCGGATGCCGCGCACGTACGCAACGACATTGGCAAGGCCAACGAACAGTGGATCGCGAGCTACAACGGCTGGAACGGTCCGCAGCTGCTGGGCGAATTCCGCGCGGTGACGGCGCGTCGCCTCGAAACGCTGCGCGCGATGACGCCCGAACAGTGGGACGCGGAGGGCTTCACGCCCGAGGGTCCCGGTCCGTACCGTCAGTTCATGGCGATACGCGTCTTCGACTGTTGGTACCACGACGAAGACATCCGCGAGGCAGTTGGTCGCCCCGGCTTTCTCGAAGGCGAAGTCGCCGATCTCTCGCTGGCGCGCATCCCGCCGAAGGGCCTCGGCTACGTAGTGGGGAAGAAGGCCGGCGCGCCCGCGGGCAGTGTGGTGGTGTTCACCATCGAAGGTACGCCTGAGATCGTCGCCGCAATCTCGGTTCCGCCCGAGGGCCGCGCGGTGTTGCTCGACGACGTGCCGGCCGCGCCCACCGCACACATCACGACCGATCGCCGTACATTCGCCCGCCTCGCAGGTGGCCGGTGGACGGGCGCGCTCGCGCGTGAGCACGGTGTGGTCCGAGTCGAAGGCGACACCGCACTGGCCGACCGCATCGTCGACAACATGGCCTTCACGATCTGAGCGCCTCAGGGCGCGGCGAGCAGGTTGAGCTGGTTTTCATAAGCCGTCGACCATGCGTCGGCGGAGTGAACGCCGATGCGCGCGACGACGACGTCGTCTCGTTGCTCGACGGAATCGACGGTGTACAGCGACGAGGCCGGTACAAGTGTCGGGTTGTTGACGTCGGCTATTGAGTACACGAGTCCGTTCTCGAATACGTCGCGCAGCCGAGACACGTTCGCGGCGGCGGAGGCTCGGTCGCTATGTCCGAGCACGACGACCATCTCGTAGCCGGTTTTCGTGACCGTCACGCCCAGCCCGAGGCTTGTGTAGTTGCCGAGCACGTGTTTGGTTGCCTGCTCGGCCTGAGCCGGAGTGGCGAAGACCAAGCTCTCGGCGAGCCCCCACGGTTCGGAGAGGAACGCTCCGGCGTAGACGCCCGAGCTGAGCATGGCGTTCAATACGTTGCGCGATGTCGCCGTCTGCATGAACCCGGTAGCGCCGGGACCATCGACGATCTTCTGCATCGTTGCGAGTTCATCCGTCCGGAAGATCTCGCCTCGAACCGCGCCCAGTTGACCGGGCATACCAAAGCCCTGCAATGAGTCGTCGCTCGCCCCGCCACTGGAAAAATCGTTCCAACTGAGGATTGATGCGCCGTGGTAGGCGGTCGTGGACGCGCCGGGATCGACGCGGGGCATTGTCGACATGAACCGAGCCGCGTCGAACTGGCCGGCAAATCCAGTGATCAGGGCCGCCTCGCCTGGAACCGATTCAAGGCTCGCAGATTGGTCGACCACGGCGGCCGAAAACTCGGTGAGCGAAAGCCCGTCGCGGTGAAGGTTTGTGCCGGGCTGATCCGCTCCGAACCACGGTTTAAGGCGTGCGCCGCCGAGAGCCAAAGCGGACGCCACTTGGGCGTCGCTTGCACTGGACGATATTCCGAGCGCATGCCTTGCCGAAGCGATGTCGACGAACCGGAACCGACGTCTCGTGACCGTGAGGGACGACAGCAGTTGTGAAACGGCGTCGCGGGTGGGCGCCGCGCCGGACGTCGTCTGAGTCGCGGTCGTGGGCGTCGCCCGAGTCGAGACGGTCGCGCGATGAGAGCTGCCACACGCCGCGACGACGGCTACGCATATTGCCCCGCATGTCATTTGTGCCCGCCGCAAGCGTCGGACCTTACTCGCGAGACTGGGCAGTGGTCGGCTTCGTCGGTCGTCGAATCATTCGATTGGTGAACGCCGCTATGTAAGGCATGACCGGCGTTGGGTGCCCGAGCTTGTGGTTTCATTGTTTCTCGTGGAGAAGTTCCTCGGGCTTGCACTCATAGTCGGAAGTGGGGTTTGCGGCGCGGGTGCGTGGTTCATCGAGGCGCGCTACCTCCGGCGCATCCTCTTCGGAATCGCGATCGTGTCGTGGGTGGTTGCGTTGTTCGCGTTCCTGGGATTGCTCGCGCTCGAAAGCGCGGATACGAGTTCGACCGGCAGCATCGCCTGCCCCGTCGCCACCGCGAGTTCCGAGCTTGCACCCGGTCGATGGTCGAACTTCCCGCCCGGTGAGGTGTGTGAGTACGCGTCGGGCGACGTTGGTCCAACCTATTGGCGTGTCCCGGCGGCGCTTCTCCTCGTCGTCGTCCCGATTGGCGTCGTCGCGATGGGCCTCCGCCGGCGAGACGACGCGGAAGTTCCGCCCGCGGAGTTCGTCAACGCCTAGACACGCCGTCCGCAAGCACGCCGGCCGGATCAGGATCTGCTTTAGCGAATGGCGAGTGCGGCCGATTCTTGGAGAATGAAGCTGTGCGGGCGTTGTGGCGCCACTGTGGCCGAAAGCGCGATCAAGTGCCCGAATTGCCGGTCGTTGCTCGTCTCCGCTCCGCCGCCGGTGTCGGTCCCGGCGCCCCGTCAGACGGCACAGTGGCCGGGCAGCTTCGCCCCGAGCCCGAGTGCGCCGCCCGTCGTGACGAGCACGCGCTCGGCGAAGACGCAGTTCAAGCGGGTGGTCAAGCTCGCGCTGGCCGTCCTGGCCGGCATCTTCGCCTACTCGGTCGTGGTCCAAGTACGCCGCGACAACGCCCCGTACTCAGAGGCGCACCAGAAAGCGTTCGTCTCGGGCTGCAAGGGCGCCGGCGGGACCGAAACCGAGTGCAACTGCTCGTTCGACTGGATCAAGCAAAACATCCAGGGCGCCGACTTCATGGCCTACGTGCACGCCGTGAACTCGCCGGGTTACACGCCCGACAAGGCGCCGGCTTGGGTGTATTCGGCCGGCCAAGCCTGCGGCATCCACGCGTAGTTAACCAGCGGCGTCAAAGGGTGCGGTAGAGGACGGACGCGTCGCGAGTGGTCTCCTTGCGATGCGCGTACTGGTAGCCGCAGCGTTCGTAGAACGGTCCCGCTTCGGTCGTCCACACCCAGAGCTCCGTAGCCGTCGCTTGCCGTGCGCCGACCGCGGCAGCGCGCAGCAGTTCACGTCCGACACCCATGTTCCGTGCTTGTCCGACAACTACCACGCCGGACAGCCAAGGACGACGATCGCTGTAACGCGCATCTCGATCGTCTTCGCACACTGTCAGGCAGCCGACGTGCTCACCGTCGAGCGCGGCCATGAGCGTGAACGGGATCCCGTCGTCGTGACATCGGCTCGCGAGCTGCGTGCGCCATGCGCCCTCGTCGGCATCCGGAGTTGAGATGCCCCACTCGAGCCAGTGCCAGCGAAACACGTCGTTGAACACCGTGGTGTCGGCGCGCAATCGCGTTACCTCGATCACCCGCCCATAATGCCCGGCCGCGTACGTGCGTACGAATGCTTTGTCGCCGCGATCGCCGTGCCTTGGCGGTCGGCATGCCCGTCAGACGTGCGGGGCGCCCTTGGCGAGCGTGGTGGCGATCGATTGCAGTGCTCCGAGTTCGCCGCTCATGAGCGGCGCGGTGGCTGTCGCGGGTGGACTGCAACCGCAGAGCGCGACTCGGACCTTCACCATCACGTTGGCCGCACCGAAGTACGCAACATCCATGTACGTCGTCTGCGGCGCGCCGGCCGTGGTGTTGCTCGTGACGATCGCACGCCAGACGACGGTCGAGCCCGACACGGGGAGGTGGATGATCTGCGCGGAGACTGCAGTGATCGATCCGTTGTCGACTTCTTGGAATCGGCGCACGGCGCTGGCCTCCGCGGACGGCGCGAAGGAAGGTTGCGCGACCGCCGCGAGCTCGTCGGAAACCGATCCGGCCGACGCGGCGCGCAGTGCCATGAAGTTGAGATGACCTCGTTCGGAGCTTCCGTCGGCGGTGGGCATGAAGCTCCACTCGTGAATCACCGTCTCGGTGCGAGTCGCGAGGATGGGTGTGAACGGAGCGCATTGCGGGGGCGGATTGGTCAGGTCGAGCGAGGTGCCCGGATCACCCTGGTCCTCCCACGCCGACCCGAGTGCACCGGGGGTGGGCAACAGCGACGACAACACGAAGTTGGTGATCGGCGGCGCCGTCACCGGTGCTTTCGGCGTCGTGTTGGGCGCGGGTGCCGTCGACTTGGTCACGGGTGCGCGGCGCGTGGTGGGCGTTGTCGCTCGCGGTTGCGCCTTCGGCTGTCGGACAGTGGCGGGAGTCGAGCTCGCCGGGAGCGGGTTCGTCGTCCCTGACGACTCAGGGAACTGGGTTCCGCCGCAGGCGACACTCAAGAGCGCGACGGCGCCCGCAAGCACCGCGATTCGTCGACTGGTCACGGTTCTGTGTCGACCGGCCGACGCTTCGCCTTGACGATCTGCGGCTTTCTACGGCGTCGTGCGCGCTCCGCTCCGTGGCTGCTTGGCGATCAACGTTTCCCTGCGGCCGACGTGGCGCATTGACGGAGGTCGGCGAGGAGATTGGGTTGCGCCTTCATCGCCGAACGGGTCGCGCCACTCAAGACGGCAGGCCGCAGGCGATCATGCGCACGGGCAATCGCGTCGGCCCCGACCGCGGCGAGTCCGGCGGCCACCGCACGTTCGGCTCCGGTCTGCGTCGCCGACGACGCCAGGAGTTCAGCCACGTCCGTCGCCAACAACTGATCCGACGCCGCGAGCTCGCTGAACCCGAAGTCGATGATCCACACCGTTCCGTCATCGGCCCAGAACATGTTGGCCAGTCGGAGATCGCGATCCGCGATGCGGTGACTGCGTAGTCGAACCAACTCGGCCCACGTATCGGCGAGCACCTGATCAGTCAGCTCGGTGGGATCGAGGCGATCGAGCGAGCGTCCCGCGATCGCCTCGTAGGCCAGGACGAAGCCGTTCGGCTCCGCGGTGGCGAACGCGACGAGACGGGGAGTGCGGATGTCGAGCTCGCGCGGTCAGGGCGACGAGCGCCTCGTGCTCAACTGCGCGCCGGAGCGACGAGAATGGCCGCTCGTCGCCGAGATCGCGCCGCCGAGTGCGCCGGTAGAGGCGAAAGAGGAGATCGGCGCTGCGCTGGTCGGCGCCCAGCGCCTTCACGAACAACGCTTGACCGTCGCGCCCGACCGCGAAGTACGGCGTCGAGCCGCGCGCGTCGAGGCTGGCCTGCTCCAACCGCGACAGCGGGACGCCGACCGCAGCGAGACCGTCTGCGATCGAGCTTCCCGTCGGGCGACGCGACGGTGCGCCCAAGACGACGACGACGGCCGCGCCCACGGTCCAGCCCGCGAAGACCGCGACCAGCGTGTCGAAACCGATTGGTGCCCCGAGCAGTCGCGTGAAGATCGCGATCAGTACGAGAGTCCACGCGGCGCGTCGCAGTCGCCGGCCGATCCACGGGGCGGCCGCGGTGACCACGGCCGTCAGAATTGTGAGGCCGAGCAAGGACACGATCCGGTCCGGCGCGACCAACGTGTACGACGTGTCGACCGGGGCTACGTGCGTGGTGAAGCGGTCGACCAGCGGACGGATGAGCAACGTCAGCAGTACGGCCGTCGCGGCAGCACCCGCGGCGACTGCGAGCAGCGACCACCGGCGCTTCCATATCGCGACCGCCGTGCCGCCGACGATCATCAACACTCCGAGGATCTGGCCGAACAACACCACGCCGGTCACAAGCCACGACGGCAGCGTCTCGATGCCGCTCACCAACCGGGCGACGAACCGCACAACGGATTCGCCGAACAATGCGCCGACCAGCATCACGACCAACAGCGAAACCACGGCCACCGCAAGGCGCAGGACATCCGTTGGCGCCCACTTCTCCCGGTCCGACTCGGACGAGATGATCTCGACCGGAAGCGATGTCAGGTCATCGTCTCGTGGAGTGCTCATGCCGACCGTCAGTGGAGGACCAAATCGACGAGCCCGCCGGCCAGAAGGCCCGCTCCGAGACCCGCGGTGACATCGAGGGGATTGTGCGCGCCGACGTATACGCGACCCACCATCACGGTCAGCACCGCTAGGTACGGGAGCAACGACCACGCAAGGGGAATGTCGTTGGCCAGCACCGTTGCCATCGCCGCGACCAGGATGACATGGCCCGACGGGAAGCTCGGTCCGGTCGCCGGTACGTCGCCGCGCAGGATTGCGCCCGGTTCGCTTGTTCCCGGCCGTTGCCGCACGCGCAGATACCCCGACATGCGGTCGCGGAGAAGCCGTTCGATGACCAACTTCAGGACCATCGCAATGATGACCGCGACCGCGAGTCGCCAATCGCGGCGAATCAACGCGACCAAGAGGCCAACTCCCGTACCGACGACCAGATTGCCGAGCTGCATCGGCAGCCACAGCGGCCGGTACAACCAGTTGGGGAGTCGGTTCACCGCCCGGAACACGCGCTGCTCTCGCGGATCGATCGCCGGAAGGCGCGCCCCGGCCAATGACCCGGCCAGCACGACGACTCCCACCGCGGCTGCGACGAGCGCGCTCCGATCTGTCACTGTGCGCCGCGCCTCCCGAGTGAGATTCGGCGAACGTAGGTCTGGGAGCGGGCGCCCGTATCGCCCATCGCGGGTGACCGGTGCGCACCGCCGGGCATCTCATCGGGCAATATTTCCGCCGTGGCGGGATCTCGATGGCGGGCAGGCCGGCGCGGGCTTGTTGTGTGTTTCGGGATCTTTGTTCTCGGCGCGTGCAGTTCGTCCGCGAAGACGGGGGTGGACAGACCGGATTCAGCCCCCGCATCCTCGTCGTCGAGCACGGCGACGACTTCGCGCACAACGACCACGACGACGAGTGGTGCGTCGGTGTCACCGAACCGAGTATCGCCCGATCCCAACGGGTTCGGCGGATACTCGCGGAACGGTGCGATGACCAGTATCGAGCGCGACGTGGACGGTGCCGACGATCGCGGCCGACTCCCGCGACGGACGAGCAAGTACATGGGTCGGTGCGGCCGACACGGCCCGCGACTTCGTCCAGATCGGAACGTTGGAGAACCACGACACACTCGGCGGCCGCGCAGAAACCTCGTACGACGCGTTTTGGACCGACACGGCGCTCAACTTTCATCCCCACAGCCTGGGTGTCGTGCATGCCGGCGACACGGTTACCGCCAACATGGTGCAGCAAGCCGATGGCTGGGAAGTGAACATCAGCGATGTGACGCATCCGCTGTCGCGTCACCTCGCGACGCACTACGGCGCGGGGCTTCCGTTCAATGACGCGCAATGGTTTCAAGAGGACCCCACGCCGCACGCACTGCACCCGGTCACCGATTTCGCCTATCCGACGATGTCGACGACGACATTCACGCACCTGCTCCTCAACGGCGGCAGTCCGGTTCTTCCGTACGCCGACGCGCACGCGCTGATCTCTCCGAACGGTGTCGTTCTGGTGCCGACACGGGTCACCAATGACGGCTTCGGAGTCCCGGCCGCCACCGGACCACAAGCGCAGTACCTCGGCGCGGTCGCGCCGGTGAACGCGGCCACCAACGTGGTCTACTCCGATCTCACGATCGGCCCGCGCTCGGCGCTCGCGGCCGATACGTCCGCGCTCATCCTCGCTATCGGCTCGGCAGACGCACGACTCGCGGCCGCGACCTGGCCTCCCGCGGCTGCCGCCGCCGTCGATTCCCTGATCCGGGCGAACCAGAAAATGGGCGCCGAATTTCGAGCTTGGGTCGCGACGCCGGCGCCGAGTGTTCACACATTCGAGACCGTGACCGGCGGGCAGGCCAGGATCGACGCGGTGAGACAGATACGCCAAGCCCTCGGACTCCCGCCCGCGTAGTCCGGCGGCCGTCCTAGGCTTGGCTCATGGCCGGCAAGAACTTCGAGATCGTGTGCGAGGTGGAGCCGCCGACGCGGCCCGACCTCATGCACGTGCGGCATCAGATCGGCGTGCTGAGCAAGGTCGCGTCGACGTTCCTGATCCCCGACAATCACATCGGCCGGGCGACGGTTTCGAGTGTGGCCGTCGCGCACGAAGTCGAACGCATGGGTGGCCGCTCGATCGCATGCCTGAACGCCCGAGACCGCAACCTCCTCGGGTTCCGGCGCGACCTGCTCACCGCGGCCGCGTACGGCGTCGACCAGTTCCTCTTCGTCTACGGCGACTCACCGAGCCTCGGTGCACGCACCGGACAGCTGACGGTGCAGTCGATGGTGCGCGAGCTGCGCACGGTTCCCGAGACGCACGACTTCGCCACGGCGCGACCGTTCCGCGCCGGAGTCGCGGCCGGACTCGGTCAGCTGCCGGCGTGGAAACGCGACGCCGACTTCCTCTTCGCGCAGGTGTGCTTCTCGCTCGACACGCTGCTCGAATGGCGCGATCGCACGGAGTTCGACGGCCCGGTCTACGCGGGCGTGATGGTCGTGCCCAGTGCCGCGATGGCGCGCAAGATCAGCGCCGACGTTCCGCAGCTCGCGGTTTCCGACGAGTGGATGCGCGCCATCGAGCAGGACGCGAACGCGGGAGTGGACCTCGCGTGCGAGCTCGTCGTCGGCATCCGCGACTCCGGCGCCTTCGACGGCGTGCATCTCATCCCCGTGAGCAAGTACCGCGCCGTCGCGGCCCGCCTCGAGGTGATGCTCGCCTAGGCGCTGATCGTGCGGGCGGATCGTGCGGGCAGGTATGACCGGGCGTTCTCGCCGCGTGTACCGTCCGCCGCATGAAAGCCTTGCTCTACGGCGTGAAGCCCGAACCGATGCCGGTCCCCGAGACCGACAACCACCTCCTGCGCAGTCTGGCGCAGACCCCGATGAAGCTCGTCGAGATGGACGAGCCCGGCTTCTTCTTGCCGGACTGGGTCGTCACCCGGCCCCGCCTCACGGGCATCTGCGGCTCCGACTCCAAGCAGGTGTTCATGGACTGGGGCGAGGTGCGCTCGCCTGACAACCCCATGAAGGGGTTCTTCTCGCTGCCGCAGGTGCTCGGGCACGAGGTCGTGTCCGACGTCGTCGCGCTGGGGCCCGAGGCCGAGGGGCTCGAGGTCGGCGACCGCGTCGTGTTGAACCCGTGGCTCTCGTGCGGACCGCGTGGCGTCACGCCGCTGTGTCCTGCGTGCGAGGTCGGCGACTTCAGCCTCTGCTACTCGTTCGACGTCGGGCCAATTCCCCCTGGCATCCACATCGGTACGGCGCGCGACGTCAACGGTGGATACGCGCAGGTCATGTCGGCGCACGACTCGCAACTGCACAAGGTCCCCGACAACGTCTCCGACGAGCTCGCGGTGTTCGCCGATCCGTTCGCAGTGTCGTTGCACTCGATCACGCGCCACCCGCCGAAGCCGGGCGGAAAGGTGATGGTCTACGGCGCAGGCGCGCTCGGAACGTGCGCGACGGCAATCCTGCGCGCGTTGTATCCCGACGTCGAAGTGCTCGTCGTCGCGCGTTTCGAAGCGCAGGCGGAGATGGCGCGCAAGCTCGGCGCCAAGGTGATCGGGCACTCGCCCGCGTCGCAGGTGATCGAGGAGGCGGCCGCGTGGTCGGGCGGCATATTGCGCGCCAGCGACGGACTCCCCATGACCTTCCCCGGCTTCATCGACGTCGTCTACGACACCGTCGGCAAACAGGAGACGTTCGAGGTCGGTACGCGGGTGCTCGCGGCGCGCGGCACGCTCGTGAAGGCGGGCGTGCATGGTCCCACGTGGTGGGAGGACACGCCCCTGTACTTCAAGGAGATCTCGATGGTCGGCTCGAACGCGTTCGGGTTCGAGACGGTCGAGGGTGTGCGCAAACACGGCATCGGCCACTACCTCGACCTCGTCTCGTCGGGTCGCATCGATCTCACGGGCATGCTCACGCACACGTACCCGCTCGACGCCTGGCGCGATGCGTTCACCACGCTCGCGACCCAAGACGAGTCCGGCGCGATCAAGGTCGCCTTCGACTACCGGAGCGCGTGATGAGCGACGTCGTCCTCGTCGAGATCTCCGACCGGGTCGCGGTCATCACGTTGAACCGTCCCGATCAGCGCAATGCGTTGAACCGCGACGTACGGCGCGAGCTGCCCGCCGCGATCACGCGCTGCGATACCGACGAGGCCGTCGACGTGATGATCCTCACCGGCGCCGACCCCGCGTTCTCGGCGGGCGTCGATCTGAAGGAGTTCGGCTCCGGCCAGGTGCAACAGGGCGAGAGCTTCGGCGGCGTCGCGGAGACGCGCGACGCGTTCCGCGGTGCGCTGCCTGTTCACGCCAAGCCGCTGATCGGGGCGGTAAACGGGGTCGCGGTGACGGGGGGCTTCGAGGTCGCGCTGAACTGCGACTTCATCGTCGCCTCCGACCGGGCGCGCTTCGCCGACACCCATGCACGCGTCGGCGTCATGCCCGGTTGGGGCCTGACGGTTCTGCTCGCGCAACGCATCGGCGTGGCCCGGGCCAAGCAGATGAGCTTCACCGGCAACTACATCGACGCGCAGACCGCGTGCGACTGGGGACTCGTCAACGAAGTCGTTCCGCACGACGAGTTGCTCGCGGATTGCCGCAAGCTTGCCGCCGACATCGTGTCGAACGACCAGATGGGCGTGCGCCGGATGTTGCGCACCTACGACGAAGTGTCGGCAACCACCGTCGACGAAGGCTGGGAGATCGAAGCCCGCGTGAGTCGGGAGTGGGAAGGTCCCGGCTTCGACCCCGCCAGCATCGAGTCGCGCCGCATGAAGATCGTCGAGCGCGGCCGCTCCCAAATCCAACCCTGACGATTTGCCATGGCAGGAAAAGTGGCGCGTGGCGCTGGTTTTCCTGCCAACAGTTGGCAGGGTTTGTGGCGCGTGGCGCTGGTTTTCCTGCCAACAGTTGGGAGGATTTTAGGCGGTGACGGGGGCGGGGGTGTGGCTGGTGACGCGGTAGACGTCTTGGCGGAGGCTCGCGTCGTCGCGCAGCTCGATGGCGACGAGCAGCCCGGGCGCCAGGACGAGGTCGTCGGGCCACGGTTCCACGCCCCGGCCGACACCGTTCACGACTGCGCCCGTCGCCCGCAGCGCACCTGCGGTTGTGCCCGACACGCACATGGCAACCAGGTGATCCCAGCCCGCGGGCACTGGTTGTTCCACCGACGGGGTCCCGACTACGAACGTCCGCGCCACCGACGCTTCCCAGCCGTCGCGCAATGCACCCGCGCGCAACACGACCCGTTCGCCCTCGTCCAAGGCGCGCGCCGGCGGTAGCCAGCTCGACGAACCTTCCGCGAGCGGCGCGGCGACCGCTTCGAATGCGGGTGTCGTCGTTCCGTGGAACGCGAACTGGGCGCCGCAGACCCCGCGCAGTTCGCGCGGCGTAACACCCGGCACGAGCGCGGCGGTCATCGCGCCGAGCCCGTCGCGCGTGACGATCGCGGCGCGCTCGACTCCGGCCACCTTGTCGCGGTCGGGGATTCCCCAGAGCTCGGTGAAGATCCGTCCCGCGTCGACGATCTCCGCCCTTGGTGCAACGCGCGCCAGCAGCGCACTCGCAGTCGGTGACATGCCGTCGACGCCCGCGCGCTTCGCTTCCCGCACGCCATCGATCGCGTCGAGCTCGTCTGCGAGCCGGTCCGGGTTCCAGGTGAGTCCGTAGAGATGTTCCACGGGAAAGTGGCGGGGCACGACGGCATCGGTGTTCGCCAGGATGTGCACGGTTGCCGAACGGCGCACGACCACGCATCCGGGCGAGAACGCGCGTGTCCCGCGAGCCACAACCGGGCCGCGTCCGACACCGTGCGCGCATTCGCTTCCCGACCGAGGAACAACACGTCGATGTCGTCGTGCGCCATCAGTTCGAGACACTCCACGAGCCGACTCATTGCGCGCCGCCGTCGTCGAGCGTGGCGGGGGACGACAAGCGCACGTAGCCGTCGTTCGTCACGGCAACGATCTCCTCCGAACGGTGGCCGGAATCGCCGTCGTACCAGATCACCGGTTCGAACACGAGCACCATGCCGGGTTGCAACACCAAGGCCGCGTCGAACTCGGGTCCGAGGTCGGTGCCGACGAACGGCATCTCCGCGCTGTCGGTGCCGATCCCGTGCGCGAGGTAGAAGTACGAAAGCCAGGGGAGTCGACCGTCGTCGAGGCGGGCGGCCTCCACGAGGTCGGCGCCGGTTGCACCGGGTTTCACGCGCGCCAGCGCATGGTCCACCACCGCGCGCCACAGCGCGTACTGATCTTGTTGCACGCTGTTCGGATCGTGCCCGACGATCCACGTAGCGCCGAAGTCGGAGGCGTAGCCGTGGAGGTTGATCCCCGTATCGATCCACAGCACGTCGCCCGGGCGGAGCTCGTCGTCGACGACGGGGATCGGGAAGACGGGCTCGCTCGTGCTGCTGTACGGCCCCGTCGCAACCGAAGCCGGCATCACCTGGAACACCGGATCGACGGTGTTCGCGGTGGCACCGAGCTCGGCCACCGCGCGCAGGAACGCGCCCGACAGTTCGGTAGGCAGTCGACCGGGCTTCGCGATCTGGCGGACGACGCGCATCGCCGACTCGTTGATCGCCTGGGCCTGGCGAATGCATTCGAGCTCGTCAGGGGTCTTCGTGAGCTTGGCCGGTCCCATGACGGCGCCGGCTTCGACGAGATCACGGGCGCGCAGCGCGTGCCACAGCGGGAACGACGCGTCGTCGATCGCCAACCGACCGGGCCCGAGCTTGGTCACGAGCTCCGCCGCGCCGGTCGCCGTCTCGACCTCGAGCGCGCGGTGCAGGAAGTCATCCGGCCATTCGTCGGGCGCACCCTCGGGGAAGTCGGTGTACAGATGCGGCCACGGCGCACCGCGTTCGAGCACCGCGACCGATCTCCACCACGACGCCGCGCATGTGATCGGCCGTCGGCATGCGGGTACCCGTCGCGTACGACACGTTCTGTTGCCCGCAGAGGACGAGCGTGTCGACGCCCGCGCTCTCCATTGCCGCGTTGAGCTTGGCGATGCGATCGCGCCGCATGCGCGCGAGATCGAGCTCGCAGATCGGGTCCGTCACTTCGCCTCCGGCTCCCGCCGCTCCGAGGTCTGGAGGTACACGGCCACCCGCGTGATGAGCCCGGCCGCGACGTCGAACACGACAGTCTCGTCGGTTCGCAACCGCGCGTCGCCGTCGTCGACCGTCTCGTTCAACTCCACGGCGACGCGATTCCCGTCGACGATCATGTCGACGATCACGAGCTCGTAGCCCGACAACGAGCCGATGATGTTCTCGAGGAACTCCGCGTACTCCACGCGACCGCGGAAGTTGTCGCGGTACGGACCGAAGCGCTCCACATCGGGCGCGAGCGTTGCCGCCAGCGCGGCCCAGTCGCCCGCGGCCATCGCGTCGAGGTAGCGCTGGACGACATCGCGTGCGAAGGCGGCGTCGAGAATCCGATGCGTGCCCGGTCCGAGCGGGACCTCGGCGATCAAGGCGATACCCGCGGGACTCATCTTGTGCGCGGTCTTGATGATGACGCCGGGGAGCTTGGCCGGGTCGAGGCGCGCCGCGATGTCGACGAGCTGGGTCTCCAGGAACACGAGGCACAGCGCGTCTTCGAGAACTTGCACGTCGTCGCCCGGCCGGCGCGGGAGAGCCCGTCCTTGCGGACGAGGGCTTGCACGCGGGCGATGGTGTCGTCGTCGTAGCCCGCGTCGGTGAGCACGACGCCGAGCTCGGTCGCGTGCTGCGTGTGCAGGTCTTTGCGCCAGCGCAGGTAGCCCGCCCGGCCCGCGGGGTAGCTCGTGCGCGGCACCGTCCACCGGCGGAAGTGATGCCCGCGAGCCGCGAGCAGAAGCGCGTCGTCGGCGTCCGGACGCAGTCGCCGCACCCACTCCGTCACGAGATTCGCGTGAACGATCTCTTTCGGCCCCCGACTCCACCGCGCCTCGACCGCGTCGGATCGGCCGCGTTGGCGTCGTCGATCGCGGCGAGAGCGGCGCGCAACCCCGCGGACGGAGCCATCCGCCGCAGCCTACGAGGTCCCACCCCTGCGAACCGGCGTGAGTTAGGTGCGTATATGGCACCGAACTCACGCCAGTTCGAGCACTCTCGCTAGGAGAGGTGGGTGCTGAACCAATCGAGGGCGCGGCGCCAGGCGTCGGCCGCGTCTTCGGCGCGGTAGTCGGGGCGCTGGTCGCAGTGGAAACCGTGGCCCGCTTCGGCGTAGCGCACGATCTCGGTGTCGACCTTCGCCGCGCCGAGCGCGGCGCGCAATGCCTCGACGTCCTCGACCGGGATCGAACCGTCCTGGTCGCCGAACAGGCCGAGCCACGGCGTCTGCAACGACGCGACCTCGCTCACGAGCGCGGGGAACTGCGGGAACCGACCGGTGACGATGCCGCCGCCGTAGAAGCCGACGCACGCGCCGAGCGCGCGCCGCACCGCGACGAGGAACGAAACGCGCCCGCCGAAGCAGAACCCGACCGCGCCGATCTTGTCGTCGGCGAATCCCGCGGCGCGCAGATGAGCAAGCGCGGCGTCGACATCCATCAGGATCGCGTCGTCGCTACCCAACGCCTGGAAGTACTCCATCACCTGTTCGAACTTGCCGTACTCCACGACCGCATCAGGCCCGGAGCGATGGAAGAAGTCAGGCGCCACCGCGTGGTATCCGGCGGCGGCCAGCGCGACGAGTGACGTCTTCGATGTGCGGGTTGACGCCGAACGCCTCCTGGATGATCACGAGTGCGCCCCGCGCCTCGCCCGGCGGCTTGGCTTCGTACAGCCGCATCGGGCCGTCGGCGGTGTCGACGGTGTGGTCCTGGCCGGAAATGCCGTTGTCGGAAGATGTCGTGTCGCTCATGCGGCGGAAACTACGTGCCCATCGCAAGCATCTGGGGCGTCGCCCACGATGACGCCAATGATGTCGACGCCGAGGCTGCGGGCGAAGCGGAACTGTTCGGTCAGATCGCTACCGGTACGAGCTCTCCGGTGTGCACGTCGAACACGAATCCGCCGATCTCGAGGTCGGCCGGCAGCAACGGGCACGCGCGGATCAGCGCGATGTCGGACCGCAGCGCTTCCACCTGATCGGTCATCGTCAGGAAGTCCCAGCCGCTCGCGTCGACGCCGTGCGCCGCGCCGATGCGGGCACGCAGTGCTTCGTCGGTGGTGCTCGCCATCGCGCACGCGGTGTGCTGCATCACACACACGCGGTCGACGCCGAGCAGGTTGACCGCGAGCACCAGCGACCGAAGCGCGTCATCGGTGACACGCGCCCCGCGTTGCGGATGATCTTCGCGTCGCCGATGCTCAGACCGAGCAGGGCGAGGGGATCGATCCGGGAGTCGATGCACGTGAGAACGGCGAGGCCTTTGGCAGCCGTCCCCGAGACTCCGGAGTCGTGGAACCCGGCGCGGTAGCGCCGGTTGGCGTCGAGCAGGTCGTCGAACACGCCTCTCTCTTAGCAGCTGATCATGCGTTCGTGCGGCTCGGCGCATGTGCGGGCTCGATGATGCTGTCGATCATCCCGTACTCGAGGGCTTCTTCGGGCGTGAACCAGCGGTCGCGTTCGCCGTCGGCCAGGATCCGTTCGACGGTCTGGCCGGTGTGCTCCGCGGTGAGCTCCGCCATCAGCCGCCGCAGCACCGTGAACTGCTCGGCCTGGATTGCGATGTCGACCGCGTAGCCCTGTACCGAGCCGAGCGGCTGGTGCATGAGGATGCGGCTGTGCGAGTAGGCCGACCGGAGGCCCGGGGTCCCGCCGCACAAGAGGAACTGTGCCATCGACGCCGCGAACCCGAGGCAGACGGTCGCGACCTCGCAGCGCAGGGCGCGCATGGTGTCGTAGATGGCGAACCCGGCGTCGACCTCGCCGCCCGGCGAGTGGAGGTAGAGCGTGATCGGCAGCTCGGGTTGTTCGGCCTCGATGACGAGCAGTTGCGCGCACACCCGTTCGGCCAGCGGGCCGTCGATCGTGCCGGTCAGCATCACCCGGCGTTGGTGGAGCAGGCGGCGGCCGATGTCGTCGGCGACGCCGAGCGGGCTCGGCGGGGCATCGGGCGTCTCGGTGGTCGGGGCGGCGGCTTCTTGGTGCAACTGCATGGTTGCAGGTTAGCGCGCGCGCTGCAGCGTCCCGGGCGCGCTAGGGTGCAACCCATGAGTTGCAACGAGGGGAACGATTCCGACACCGACTCCAACGCCGACTCCGACGCGACGGTCGAGCGCCGCATCGAGCTCCCGGCACCGCCCGAGGTCGTCTGGGACGAGCTGCCCGCGGTCCTCGGCGACGACGTCGAGCTCACGGCCGAGCCCGGCGGGGCGCTACGAGCCCGCGGTCCCGAAGGCGATCGCGTCGGCGTGGTCGACGAGGTCGAGCCCGGCGCAGCGGCTGGCCTTCCGCTGGATCGCGGTCGACGGTGACGAACCGCCCTCCGAGGTCGAGATCACGCTCGAGCGGTCCGCGGTCGGCACTGTTCTCCACCTGCGCGAGACGCGCCTCGACGGTGCGCATCTCGTGCGCTCGGTGTTCACCGCCCGCGCCTGCGCCCGTGCCTGAGGCGCGCCCCGAAGTAATCGACGCCGTCTTCGACGCGTTGGCCGATCCGACCCGGCGCCGGATCGTGGAACACCTCGGCCGGGCGCCGGCGAGTGCCGGCGAGATTGCCGAGACCCTCCCGGTCACCCGCCAAGCGGTGGTGAAGCACCTGGCCCTCTTGGAGGAGGCCGGACTCGTGCGCGGCGAGCGCGACGGACGCCGGGTCGTGTTCCGGCTCACGCCGGGCGCGTTCGCCGACGCCGCGGGCTGGATGCACGATGTCGGGGCAGCCTGGGACCGGCGTCTCGACAAGCTCGCCCGCCGGGTCGCGAAACCCCGCTGACCCCGCAAAGCCCTCCGGAGCCCGTGCGCTACGGTGCCGCCCGTCAAGTGTCAACGGGAGGAACACAATGAGCTTCCGGGTCGTCGTCGACTTCGACAAGTGCGAGAGCAACGCGTTGTGCATGGCTGCCGCGCCCGAGGTCTTCGAGGTGCGCGAGGACGACTTCCTGTACGTCCTCCAAGAAGAGCCCGCCGACGATCTGCGGGCCAAGTGTGAGGAAGCCGTTCGGGTCTGCCCGAAACAGGCGATCACCATCGTCGACGCTTCCTGAGGTTGCGCGGTGCCAGGCATGGAAGGGATGGCCGCGCTCGTAACGGGCGGCGGTAGTGGCATCGGGCTCGGTTGCGCGCAGCGCTTCGCGGCCGACGGTGCGCATGTGACGATCGCCGGTCGCACCGAGGAGCGGCTGGCGGAAGCGGTCAACGAGATCGGCGCGGTCGCCGCGCCGGGTACGACCATCCGCTACTTCGTCTGCGACGTCACCAAGGAAGACGATGTCGAAGGCGCGGTCGCGACCGCCACCGAGTCGACGGGCAAGCTCGACGTGCTGTTCGCGTGCGCGGGCGGGTCGCTGCACGGCGGCCCGATCGTGACCTCCGACGTCGACGGCTGGCGTGCGACCGTCGACCTCAATCTCGTCGGCACGTTCCTCTCGATCAAGCACGCGGGCGCGGCGATGATCAAGGGCGGCGGCGGTTCGATCATCGGCATGTCGTCGATCGCGGGCCACACGACCCATCGGTTCATGAGCGCGTACTGCGCGAGCAAGGCCGGCATCGAGATGCTCGTGAAATGCGCGGCCGACGAGCTCGGCGAGCACAACATCCGCGTCAACGCGGTGCAGCCCGGCATCGTCGGCACCGACCTCATGAGCTTCATCACCGCGGGTGGCCCGATTCTCGAGAGCTACTACGAGAACATGCCGGTTTCGCGCATCGGTACCGTCGACGACATCGCCGCGGCTGTGCGCTATCTCGCCGGTCCCGAGTCGACATGGGTGACCGGACAGATGTTGGGGATCGACGGTGGCCACCAACTCCGGTGTGGCCCCGACTACGGCTCCGTAATGGGTGGCTGAGCCCTCGTGATTGGTGACTGAGTGGACTTCGAAGAAACCGAAGAAGAGAAGGCGTTCCGCGTCGAGGTGCGTACGTGGCTCGACGCGCATGCGGAGCGGCGTAAGGCCGGGGAGCAGTCGGATCACTCGTACATGCCCGGCGACGGCGACCCTGACGCCGACGACAAGCACGTCGCCGCGTGCAAGGAATGGCAACGCGTCGTGTTCGACGGCGGTTGGGCCGGCATCACCTGGCCGGTCGAAGCGGGCGGACGAGGCGGTCCGGGCTGGCAGTCGCGGATCTTCAACGAAGAGCAGTCGCACTACAACGTCGCGACCGGCGTGTTCGCGGTCGGTATCGCGATGGCCGGTCCGACGATCATCGCGTGGGGCACGCCCGAACAACAGGAACGCTTCCTGCCCGCGATGCTGCGCGGCGACGACGTGTGGTGCCAGCTGTTCTCGGAGCCCGGTGCGGGTTCCGACCTCGCCGGACTCCGCACGCGCGCCGAGCTCGACGGCGAACAGTGGACGGTCAACGGCCAGAAGGTGTGGACGTCGGGCGCGCACTACAGCGACTGGGGCTTGCTCCTCGCGCGTAGCGACCCCGATGCGCCGAAGCACAAGGGCATCACCGCGTTCCTCGTCGACATGCGCACTCCGGGCATCGATGTGCGGCCGCTGCGCCAGATCAACGGTGCGTCGCATTTCAACGAGGTCTTCCTGACCGACGTGCGCATTCCCGACTCGATGCGCCTCGGCGCGCCGGGCGGAGGGTGGCGCGCCGCGAACACGATGTTGTCGAACGAGCGGGCGATGATCGGCGGCGGCGGCCGCGTCGGGTTCCGCGACCTGGTCGCGCTCGCGCAGGGCTGCGGCGTCACCGGCGATCCGGTCCTGCGCCAGGCGCTCGCGCAGAGCTACACGCGCACGCAGCTGATCAAGTGGCTCGGTCTCCGGTCGCGCAGCCGCAAGGACGGCGGTCTCGGCCCCGAGGCGTCGGTGCTGAAGCTCGCCGCATCGCGGCGGCTCGAGCACGACGGCAACCTCGTGATGGAGCTGCAGGGCGCGCAGTCGATGCTCTACGACGACGACGCGATCCAAGGGGCTACTGGCAGCAACAGTTCCTCGGCCAGTGGAGCAGCCGGATCGGCGGCGGTACCGAGCAGATCCAGCGCAACGTGATCGGTGAGCGTGTGCTCGGGCTCCCGAGCGAACCGCGGCCCGGCAAAGACACGCCCTTCCGCGATCTTCCCCAATAGGGAACCCACTCGGGGAACTTCGGGCGGCGCGGCGAGCGTCCAACGGGAATGCGCAAACGTCGTTCGGTCGTCGGTGTTCTCTCCTGCGCCGTGGTCGTGCTCGCGGCCTGCGGTTCGGGCGGGAGGTATCGCGTAACCGGGCCGACACCCTCGGTCGCGGATCCGAAGGTCGCGCTCGACCCGCTCGGGTGCACCCGGCCCGCTCCCGCCGGCCGCACAATTGCAAGCCGCAGCACAGGGCGAGGAGGCGTTCGCGCTCGCGCTCTACGGACAACTGGACGCCCAGAAAGGCAATCTCGCGCTCGCACCGTCGAGCATCGCGACCGTGCTCGGCATGGTCGCGGCGGGGGCCAAAGGCGCGACCGAACAACAGCTTGTTGCCGCGTTGCGTGTGCCGCTCCCGACTGCGCAGCTCCACGGCGCGATCGGCGGCCTCGTGCGCACGCTCGCGTTACGCACGACGCCGGGCGTCACCTTGTCGGAGGTCGACCAGACGTGGGTGCAGCCGAATCTGCGTCTCGTTCCCGACTTCACCGCCACGCTGACCCGCGACTACGCCGCGCCGCTCGCCACGATCGACTTCGCGGATACGCAAGGCGCGGCCGCCACGATCAACGGGTGGGTCGCCGATCAGACGCACGGGAAGATCACACAGCTGATCTCGCCCGACCAACTCGACGCGGCAGAGTTGGTGCTGACCGACGCGGTGTATCTGGATGCTCAATGGCAGAACGGGTTCGACGCGTCGCTCACCACCGACGCCCCCTTCCATCTCGCCGACGGTTCCACCGTCTCGGTTCCGACGATGAACCAGGAGGGCGCGTTCGCGGTCGGCCACGGCAGCGGTTGGACCGCGGTGGCGCTTCCGTACAAGGGCGATCAGCTCGAGATGGACGTGATCGTCCCCGACGATCTCGCGCAGTTCGAGAAGGGACTCGACGCGGCCACGCTCGACCGTGTCGTCGCGAGCATGCAGCCGGCCGGGATCAACCTCGCGTTGCCGAAGTTCGAGTTCCGTACCCGCTTCGACAATTTGAAGGACCCGCTCGGGAAGCTGGGTGTGATCGACGCGTTCGACTCCGATCGGGCCGACTTCTCCGGGATGACGACCGACGCGCACGTGTTCCTGAGCGCGGTGGTGCACGAAGCGTTCGTACATGTCGACGAGCAGGGCACGGTCGCGGCCGGCGCGACCGGCGGCGTCATGAGCAAAGCGTCGGCGATGGTGACGACGCCGCTGCGCGTCGACAAGCCGTTCGTGTTCCTCGTGCGCGACCGCGCCACGGGCGCGATCGTGTTCCTCGGCCGGGTCACCGACCCGCGGGCGAGCTGAGGTCTGCGCCAGACTGCGCCTATGCAGCTCGACGAGTTCCAATCACTCATGGCCCGCACCTACGGCGAACGCGATCGGGCGCGCGGCATCGACGCGACGGTCGCGTGGCTCGCCGAAGAGCTGGGCGAGTTGGCGCGGGCGGTCCGCAAGGGCACGCGCGCCGAACAGCTGCACGAGGTCGGCGATGTTCTCGCCTGGCTCGCATCGCTCACCGATCAGATCGGCCTGACTCTCGACGAGGCCGCGCACCGCTACGAGTCGGGTTGTCCGCGCTGCGGAGCTATTCCGTGTTCGTGCCCGTGACCGGCGGATCGGTGACGACCGGACCGGTGTAGATCGCGACCCGCGCGATCCGGCCGCCGGCGAGCGTGAAGACGTCGCCGACCAGCGTGGTGGTGCCGCCGATCCGCAACCGGATCTCGACCGCGACCCGATCGCCGTCGACGATGAGCGGTCCGGGATCGGGCCAGAGGTCTGCGACCGTGAACGCAAGGTCGCGGTAGAAGCCGACGATCGCGTCCCGGCCCGAGAACGTGCCTGCGGCACTGACCAACTCCGCGTCATCCGTGAACAGTGCACCGAGCGCGTCGGCGTTGCGCGCCCGAATGGCGCCGAAGTAGGCGTGGATTGCGTCGAGGCCATCTGTCACAACCGCGGACGGTACCGTGGCCCGGAGCGCGGGGCACGCTCGCAGGAGGAACCGGTGCGGATCATCGTTGTGGGCGGGGGCATTGCGGGCTTGGGTACCGCGCTCGCATGCGCTCGCGATGGCCACCAGGTCACCGTCCTCGAGCGGGACGACACGCCGATGCCCGCCGATCCCGACGCCGCGTTCGCGTGGCAGCGCACCGGCGCGCCCCAGGTGCGTCATTCGCATGCCTTCCTCGCCCGTTTGCGCAACGTGCTGCTCGACCGCGCGCCCGATGTTCTCGATGCGCTCTTCGCCGCGGGCGCGACGGAGATCGACTTCACCGCGAACCTGCCCGAGACGTTGACCGATCGTGGGCCGCGTCCGGGAGACGAAGAGCTGGTCGCCATTGCGTGCCGCCGCACGACGTTCGAGTGGGTACTGCGCCGGCTCGTTCTCGCCGAACCGGGTGTCGAGCTCGGCCACGGTGTCGCCGCGCACGCACTCGACGCCATCGCCGCCGCGCCGGGCGCGATTCCGCGCGTCGTCGGGGTCGACGGTCTGGCGGCCGATCTCGTCATCGACGCACGGGGCCCGCGCTCGTCGTCGGCCGACTGGCTGGCAACGATCGGCGCAGCGCGGGTGCACGAAGAGCTGCACGAAAGCGGCATCGTCTATTTCTCACGCTTCTACCGCGTGTGCGACGGTGCGGCCGAGCCCGCGTACATCGGCCCGACCGCGGCCGACCTCGGCTACCTCAAGTACGCGATCTTCCTCGGCGACAACGACACGTTCTCGATCACGTATGCGGTCGAGAGTCACGACGAACAACTGCGTCGGGCCCTCGCCACTCCCGAGGCGTTCGAGGCGGTGGCCCACTCCCTGGTTGCCCTCGGCCCATGGCGCGCCGACGGGATCGCCGAACCGATCACCGACGTGCACGTGATGGCCGGTCTGCGCAACCGCTACCGGCCGTTGATCGACGAGGAGGGCGCGCCGCTGGTGCACGGATTCGTCGCGGTCGGCGATGCGTCGGTGTGCACGAATCCGCTCTACGGACGTGGGTGCAGCCTCGCGTTCGTGCACGCCTTCGGACTGGCCGACGAACTGCGCGAGCACGGCGACGACCTCGACGCGTTCGCCCGCGGGTTCGCGGAGTTCACCGAACGCGAGCTGGTGCCGTGGTTCCGCTCGGCCGTCATGCAGGACACGCAAGCGCGGGTCATGCACGAGGAGCTGTCGTCGGAAGACCCGCGTTCCTTCATGCGGTCGGTGTTCCGGGAAGGTCTGCTCCCCGCGATGCGCACGTCGCCGGTGGTGTTCCGGGCCTTTCTGCGCTGGTTCAATCTGCTGGCGACCCCCGACGCGCTCATGGGCGACCAGGAGATCGTGACCGAGGTTTTCGCCGCGTACGAGGACCGCGAGAATCGCCCCGGCCCGCCCGTCCTCGGCCCCGACCGCGAAGCCCTCCTCGTCCAGATTCAGTAGGCGAGCAGGGCGCGGAGGTCGCGTTCGATGTCGGCGGCCTGGGGGAGGATGGCGTTTTCGAGCGCGGGTTCGTACGCCACGAACGTGTCGGTCGCGGCGAGCCGCCATACCGGTGCGTCGAGATACTCGAAACACGAGTCGGCGACGAACGCCGCGATCTCCGCCCCGAACCCGCACGTCAGCGTGTCCTCGTGCACCACCAACACCCGGCCCGTCTTGCGCACCGACTCCGCGACGATGTCCTGGTCCCAGGGCATGATCGTGCGCAGGTCGATGATCTCGACCCCGGCGTCGTCGCCGAGCGCCTTGGCCGCCACCTGGGCGCGGTGCACGGTTGCGCCCCACGTCACGACGGTCACGCGGTCGCCGCGCGCGATGTACGTGCCGCGCCCGAACGGGAGCATCCAGTCGGCGGGCGGCATCGGATCGCGGTTGTAGCCCTGGCGATAGAGGTGCTTGTGCTCCAGGAAGAGCACGGGGTCTTCGCTGCGGAATGACGTGCGCAGGAGTCCCGCGGCATCGCGCGCCCGCGACGGGAACGCGATGCGCAGGCCGGGTACGTGGGCGAAGATCGATTCGCCGGATTGGCTGTGGTACAACGCGCCACCCTGCAGGTATCCGCCGATCGGGATGCGGACGACCATCGGGCATGTGAACGCGCCGTTCGAACGCCAACGCGTGGTTGCGGCCTCCGAGCGCAGCTGGTTCATGGCCGGCCACACGTAGTCGAAGAACTGAATCTCCGCGCACGGGCGCAAGCCGCGCATCGCCTGCCCGACGGCGCGGCCAATGATGTTCGCTTCCGCGAGTGGCGTGTTGAAGCAGCGGGCCTCGCCGAACGCGCGCTGCAGCCCGAACGTGATGCCGAACACACCGCCCTTGCCCGGGACCTCGTCGATGACCTGCGGGTCGGCATCGGCGACGTCTTCCCCGAACACGCGGATGCGTTCGTCGGCGGCCATCTGCTCGTGCAGCGTGAGCCGGATCGTCTCGCCGAACGTGATCGGGTCTTCGGATGCGTTCTGCGGCTCGTCCGGATCCGACTGCACCGGCAGCGGGCCGAACACGTGATCCAGGACCGACTCCGGCGAGGGTCGGGGCGACGCGAGCGCGGCTTCGGCCGCGGCGCGCACCACTTCCTTGGCGTCGACGCGCATCTGCTCCGCGGTCTCCGCGTCGAGCACGCCCGCGGCGATGAGCTGCTTTTCCAGGGCCGTAATCGGGTCGTGCTCGCGCTCGTCGTCGAGCTCTTCGGGGACGCGGTACTTCTTCTGGTCGTCGGAAAGCGAGTGCGAGTACGGCCGCGTGACGAGCGCGTGGACGAGGCACGGCCCGGCGCCCGCGCGCACGTGCGCGATCGCGTTGGCGCCCTTGCGCCGCACCTCGAAATAGTCCCGGCCGTCCATCTTCACCACGTGCAGACCCCGGATGCCGCGCACCATCTCCGAGATCGGCGCCGGGTGTTGATCGGTGGAACGAACGGAGATCGCGTAACCGTTGTCGGCCACGACGAACAACACCGGGAGGTGGAGGCGGGTCGCGGTGTTGAGCGCTTCCCAGAACTCGCCTTCCGAGGTGGCGCCCTCGCCCAGCGACACGTACGTGAGCTCGTCGCCGTACGCGGTGCAGCCCGGGAGATGCGGGCGCCGACCGATGTAGCGCGCCGCCTCCGCGCACCCGACCGCGGGCAGGCACTGGCTCGCGGTCACCGACGTTTGGCTGACGATGTTGAGCGCCGGTGCCCCCCAATGGCACGGCATCTGGCGGCCGCCCGACGCGGGATCGGCGGAGGCGCCGACCGCCTGCATCAGCATCTCGAGCGGGGTGACACCGAGCGCGAGCGCGAGGGCGCGGTCGCGGTAGTAGGGGAAGAACCAGTCGTACGCGGGCCGCAGGTTGCGGGCGAGCCCGAGGAGCAGGGCTTCGTGCCCTGCGCCCGAGATCTGGAAGAAGGCGCGATTCTGCTGGCGGAGCGCGATTTCGCGGTCGTCGCAGAAACGGGATACGAGCGCGAGGCGAAAGTCGTCGAGCGCGTCACGGAACCCCGTGTCGAGCGATCGGTCGAGTGCGGCGTCGTGCACTGTCATCAATGCTACGGCCTACCCTGGAGCGCGGTGACCCAGTCCCAGGACCAGTCAGTGGCCGAGCCCGTCACGCTTCCGTGGCGCCGGCGCCCCGAGCGTGAGAGCGCCCGATTCCTGTCGCCCGCGGTCCGGTCGCGTGCGGCCGAACTGGGCGTCGATGCGGCCGCACTCGGCGGTTCGGGGTCCGGTTCCCGCGGACGGGTCACGCGCGCCGACGTGGAGGCGGCCGGCGGACGCGATGTCGTCGTGCCCTTCGACAACATCCGGCGCCGAACCGCGACTGCACTCCTGGCCTCCAAGACAACCGTCCCGCATGCCCTCGTGATTGAGGCCGCCGACTACGGCGCGATCGACGACGCCCGCCGCGGTGAGCGTCTGACCGCACTGCCGTTCGTGGCCCGGGCCGTGGTCGACGCGTTGCGCGAGTTCCCGCTCCTGAACGCGACCATCGCCGACGACGCGCGGTCGGTCACGACGCACCGCGCCGTGCACCTCGGGATCGCCGTCGACCTCGACTTCCAGGGCCTCGTCGTACCCGTCGTGCACGATGCCGACGGCCTGCGGCTGCGGGCCCTCGCCGCTGCGATCCGCGATGTCGCCAGCGCGTGCCCGGGCCCGCAAGCTCGGTCCCGACGACCTCGCGGGCGGCACGTTCACGATCACCAACCCGGGCGCATCGGGAACGTGGATCTCGTTCCCCGTCATCAACCGCCCGCAGGTCGGCATCCTCGCGACCGACGGCGTTTCGAAGCAGGTCGTGGCCGACAACGACGGGAAGCTCGGCGTTGGGGGCCTCGGCATCGCGTCGGTCGGGCACCTCTGCTGCTCGTTCGACCACCGTGCGATCGACGGTGCCTACGCGGGCGCGTTCGTCGAGCGCGTGCGCGAGATCGTCGAAACCCACGACTGGCGCGCCGAGCTCTGAGGTCAGTGAACCTTGACCGTCAGTAGTGCCGGATCCTCGACATCGGTCGGCTTGCAGTCGGGCGGCGCGGTTACTGGATCGCAACGGGCGGGAGTGCCGCCCGGGATCTTGGTGACGTAGCCGTTGCCGAGCTTCGGGTCGGGCTGTTCGTAGTCGGTGCTCACCAGCTGTGCGCCACCGCGCAACGCGACCACTTCGTCGTGATGGTTGTTCGCGCGTGCTTCCTGGGTGTCGGCATCGGCGCGCGTCCGCACGATCATGTGCGCGGCGAGCGCGGCCTTGATCTTGGCCGCGTCACCGATCGGATCGTTCAACTTGGCGAACGCGGCGTCGTCCTGACCCGGTGCCGACGGCGTGAAGATCAGGCGACCGCGCAACGACGGATGACCGACGAGGTAGGCGGCCCGGAACGCACCCTCGTTGTCGAGCGTGAAATACACCTTGCCCCGGACCTTGCCGAGTGTCGGCCAGCCGTGCGCGCGCACCGCCGCGCCGAGCGTTGCCGCGTTGCCCCGCACGTAGTCGGGCGTGATGATCTGATCGCGAGTGAACACCGAGAGGATCTCGTGCTCGAGCTCCTGGAACATCGTCTCGGTTACGGCGCTGTCCTTCATCTCGATGTGTACGTCGATCGGGACATGACCGGGGTGAGTGTCCGACCACGTGTGCACGAGGCGGAGGCAGATCACGAACGTCAGGCACGTGGAGTTGGTGTCGACGTCGGCTTGATGGATGATCTTGAATCCCGGCTGCAGCATCACGGGATTGTTCGGGATCTTCACGCCTTCTTGGATCGGGAACGACGGGTGCGCGTACTTGCCGCCCGTCGGGTCGTTCCACACGTCGAGCTCGATCTGGCGTACGCCGATGTCGAACTGCTGCGGCAGCGGCGCGTGCGCGTAGTCGAGCGTCTCCGCGAGCGCGGGCGTCGACTTGTAGAGCGCGTCGAGCACCTGCTTGTACGGACGGCCGTGGTAGCTGTTGTGCGACCCGAGGACCTGCACCTGGTCGAGGCGTAACGAGTCGTCGAGCCGGTAACCCGGAACCGTCGTTGTCGACGCCGGGTTCGGCGACGGCGACGGGCTGGAGTGGCTGCTCCCGCTGCTGCACGCCGCGGCCACGAGCGCGACGAGAACGACCAATACCAACCTGCGGGGTTGCATGGGCCGGAGCATAGGATGCCCAGCTGTACGCGAGCCCGTGCAAGGGAGTGTGGTCGTCGTGAAGGTACGCGTGGATGCCGATGTCTGTGTCGGGCACGGCCGCTGTTACGTCCTGGCGCCCGACGTGTTCGCGCCCGACGACTTCGGGCATTGCGAGATCATCGTGGCCGAGGTCGACGGCGCGCTCGCCGACCAGGCGCGCATCGGAGCCGAGAACTGCCCCGAGCGCGCGATCACCTTGGAAGACTGAGACGACTGAGGAGCGCGACTGGTGAACGACGTCCTGCAATACGAAGGCAGGCGCGTCATCGTGACCGGCGCCGCCTCGGGCATGGGCGCGGCGACCACCGAGATCCTCGTCGAGCTCGGCGCGGAAGTGCACGCGATCGACATCAAGAAGCCAGAGACGAAGGGGCTCGCGAGCTTCACGCCGACCGACATGCGCGACCCCGCGCAAATCGCAAGCACGGTGGCGAAGATCGGAAAGATCATCAACGCGTTGTTCAACTGCGCAGGCGTGCCGAACACGTTCCCCGCGCTCGACGTCATGCTCGTCAACTTCTGTGGCCTGCGCGCGTTGACCGAAGCGGTGATTCCGCTGATGATCGAAGGGTCGTCGATCGCGAGCGTCGCGTCGACTGCAGGCATCGGGTGGATGCAGAACATGGAGACGCTGTTCGGTCTCGTCGGCACCCCCGATTTCGACGCGGCGCGGGCCTGGTGCGAAGCGCACCCCAAGGAGTTGCGCAACGCGTACGGGCTGTCGAAGGAGGCCATCAACCTGTACACGGCCTTTCGTTCCTTCGATCTGGCCAAGGAAGGGATCCGCATCAACTGCGTGAACCCGGGGCCGACCGACACGCCGATGATGCCCGAGTTCGAGAAGGCGATCGGCAAGCAGTACATGGACGACTTCCCGGTGCCACTCGGTCGGCACGCGGTCGCAGCGGAGCAGGCCTGGCCGCTGGTGTTCCTCAACAGCCCCCGCGCCGCGTTCGTCACCGGTCACCAGCTCGACGCCGACGGCGGTTTCAAAGGTGCGCTGTTCACCGGCCAGATCGACCCCGCCGTCCTCATCCCCAAAGACCTCCCCGCCTGACCCACGGGTCCACCCGGTGCGTTGTGGCGGGCGGGGGTCGGGCGAATAGCCTCGGCGCCATGACCGACGTGGTGCGCAACGACTGGACGATGGCGGAAGTGCAGGCGCTCTTCGAGCTGCCGCTGATGGACCTGGTCCGCCGCGCCGGGCGCGTGCACGAGCAGTTCCACGACGCCGACGTCGTGCACGTGAACCAACTGCTGTCGATCAAGACCGGCGCGTGCCCCGAAGACTGCGGCTATTGCTCGCAGTCGGTTCATCACGACACGGGCGTCAAGCCGGAGCCGCTCATGCCGATCGACGAGGTCGTCCGCACGGCCAAGCGGGCCAAGGCGCAAGGCGTAACCCGGTTCTGCATGGGCGCGGCCTGGCGCGACGTGAAGGACAACGCGCAGTTCGAACGCGTGCTCGAGATGGTCCGTCAGGTCAACGACCTCGGCCTCGAGGTGTGCACGACCCTCGGCATGTTGAACGCGGACCAGGCCCAGCGCCTCGAAGAGGCCGGCCTTTACGCGTACAACCACAACCTCGACACGAGCGCCGAGTACTACGACTCGGTGATCACGACCCGCACGTACCAGGAACGCCTCGACACGATCGCCGCGCTGCGCACGACGAACATCACCGTGTGCTGCGGCGGCATCATCGGCCTGGGCGAGACAGAAGCCGACCGCGTCTCGTTCCTGCACACGTTGGCCACCCTCGATCCGCATCCGGAGTCGGTGCCGATCAACGTGCTGTCACGCGTGCCGGGTACGCCGCTCGAAGACGCGGCCGATGTGGAGATCGACGAGACCGTGCGCATGATCGCAGTAGCGCGGCTGCTCATGCCCACGTCGGTCGTGCGGATCGCGGCCGGCCGCCACCTGATGGGCTTTTCCGATCAGGCGCTGTGCTTCCTCGCCGGTGCGAACTCGATGTTCACGAGCGAGCGCAACATGATGCTCACCGAGACCACGCCCTGCGCCGATCACGCATCCGATCGAGCCATGCTGGCCACGATGGGCCTACGGGCGCGCGTGCTCGAGCCCAGTGAGTCGGCCTCGCTCTAACGCGTCGCTCTAGCTGGTCGGTTCGCCGTGCGCGGTGTCGCACAGGCGGGTCTGACCGGCGGGCACTTCGCCCGCACCGATGCCTTCGAGCGCGGCGAACGGCCCGCACGGGTTCGGCTCGACCCACACGTGCAGCATCGGCATCAGGCCGGCCTTCTCGCTGCCCGGTGCGCACTTGCCGTTGACGGCCGCGAAACCGGCGAGCGTCTTGTCGGTGGGGTTGTCGGTGAGGCAGAGCGTGGAGTGGATGTGCCACTGCGTCAGCGCGCCGCCGACATCCGGAGCATCCGTAAAGCGAGATTTGAACGGCAACATGTACATCGCCGCGGCCACCTGCTGTTGCCCGTCCTTCATCTCGTAGACCAACGACTCGGGGAGCGCGGGATCGAGGATGTGGCCGTCGTCGACCAGCGACCACTTGATGTAGTGCTCGTCACCCGTGAGGCCGTCGCCGATCGAGCGGTAGCCGGCCGCGTAGGCCTCGGCGGGCGTCTTGTACTTCTTCAGATCGACGATCGTTTCGCGCAGCAAGGTCTCGGCGCGATGTTGTTCGGCCGGTGTGACACCGGGGGTGCCACCCAGGTCGATCGGCTTCGACGGGTCGTACGGCTTCGGTCCGAGCGTCGTCGTGGTCGGCCGGGTCGTGGTCGACGTGGCCTTGGCGGCAACGTTGGCGGCGGACGCAGGCGGGCCCGACGATTTGGCGGAGCTCCCACACGCGGCCGCGAGCAAGACCATGCCGGTCGTCGCGACCGCGACCTGTAACCCCCGCCTGTTCATGGCGACAACGCTATCCCGCCCCGGAGGGCGCTCGACCGCGCCCGCTAGTGCGGCGCGGTCCGCAGGAAAGCCGCCGCGAGCGGCGCCGCGACGGCTCCGCCCACGCCGCCGCCTTCCACGATCACGGCGAAGGCCAGATTTCCGTCGAAACCGATGTACCAGGCGTGGGTCTGTGAGTTGTCGCCGAACTCGGCGGTTCCCGTCTTGCCGAACGAGTCGGGCGGCAGCCCGGCTCCGGCCGCGGTGCCGCCCTTTTGGATGACGCTCTTCATGAACGATTTGAGGGTGGCGTCGACTGCGGGGGTCAGGGCCGGGGCCGCGGCCGTCGACGCGCTCAAGGGCTGCGTGACGAGTCGCGGCTGGCGCCACTGACCGGCGTCGACCGCGGCCGCGACCGTCGCCATCTGCAGCGGGCTCGCGAGCACGCGCCCCTGACCGATCGCGGACGCGGCCCGTTCCGCGGCGTCTTTCGGCGTGGGATAGGAACCGCCCGCCACGTTCACGCCGAGCGTCCAACGCGTGTTGAAGCCGTAGAGCGCGGCCGCTTGCGCGAGCGCGTGGGGGGAAGTTTGTCGGCGAGGCCGATGAACGCGTTGTTGCACGACGCCGCGAACGCGCCCGCGAGATCGATCGCGCCGGGGTCTTCGCCCTCGAAGTTGTGGAACGTCTCGCCCTCGACGGTCAGGGTCTTCGGGCACGGCGCGGGCGTCGCGGCATTGGACCCGCCCCTCAGCAATGCCGTCGAGGTGATCACCTTGAACGTGGAGCCGGGCGGGTAGGTGCCCGACAGTGCGCGCGGGAAGCCGTTATCGGGCTTCGACACGACGGCCCGGATCGCACCGGTGGTCGCGTCGACGGCAACCAGCGCCGCGTTCTTCGTCACACCCGCGAGCGCGGCCTCGGCGGCTCGTTGCGTGGCGAGGTCGATGGTCAGCCGGACGGGCAGCGCGGCTTTGCCCGCGAAGCGCTGAACCGTGCGCACGGTCTCGCCGTCGCTCGCGACGATCACCACATCGGTGGTCGGCGTGCCCGCGAGCCGCTTCTCGTAGGTCGACTCCAAGCCGGACTGCCCGACCTGATCGCCGGCCGCGTACGGCGGGCCGAGTTTCGTGAGCTCTTCCGCGGTCACGTCCCCGACGTTGCCGAGGATCTGCTGGGCGAGCTGGTCGTCGGCGCTGCTCACACCCTCGGCGTCGCGGAACTCGATACCGGGGACCGGAACGAGGGTGTCGTGGATGCGCTTGTACTTGGCGTCCTTCGGGATCTTGACCACGCGGCACGAACTGAGTTCGGCTGCACGCCCGGGCCGTGCAATGCCGCGTCGATCGCGGGGCCGTCGACCAGCAACTGCGCCTTCATCGAAGCTTTGACCGCGGCGAGATCGGTCGGCGTCTTGATGTGGTCGGGCTCGAGCCCGACCCACACGAACGCCTGCGAACCGGCGAGCACCGACCCGTCGGCGGCCAGGATCGACGCCCGGGCCGGCCACGTGCGGCTGACGGAGAGGCGTTGGTTCGCGCCCAAGCCGGGATAGAGGATGCTCGGGTTCCATGTGATCAGCCAGCCGGACGGACCGTGCGCCAAGGCCAGCGTGCCGTCCCAGCGGACCGTCCCGACACCCTTGAGCACAACCGTGGCGCGATACGTGGCGTTGGCCTGGTCGGCGGTTCCGACGAGCCCCGTTCTCGTGTAGGTGGCGGTGCTCCCGGGCACGGCGTGGACGAGGCTCGAGGCCAAGGTCGCGAAGTTGGCGGGCGGATCGGCCACCAGGGTCGCCATGTCGGCGGGGTCGTTACGCCCCCAGGCGTGCAAGAAGGTGTCGATCTCCCGGCTGGGGAGGGTGACCTTGTCGGTGTGCGACTTGGCGAGGACGGCGCCCACGATCCCGCCCGCCACGACCAGGAGCGCCAAGAAGAAGATCAGGGCGCGCTTCATCCGTGCCAGTTTGGCGCGGGCCACCCCGGTCCGTTCGACATGCCCCCTATCGTGGGGCGAAGATGGAACACGTTCTATCCGGAGAGCCGTCGGAGGCCAGATGTACGTCGGGTTGAGCAAGGAGCAAGAGGCGCTGCGCGACGAGCTCCGCGCGTATTACGACAAGTTGCTCACCCCCGCGGTCGAGGACGACCTGCGCAAAGGTGAGGGTGTCGGCCAGATCTCGAAGGACGTCTGGAAGCAGATGTGCGCCGACGGTTGGGCCGGCGTGGGCTGGCCCAAGGAGTGGGGCGGCCGGGGCATGACCCCCGTCGAGCAGTTCGTGTTCTTCGACGAGTCGATGCGTTCCGGCGCGCCGGTGCCGATGCTCACCATCAACTCCGTCGCACCGACGATCATGCGTTACGGCTCCGAGGAGCAGAAGCAGTTCTTCGTCGACAAGATCCTGAAGGGCGAGATCCACTTCTCGATCGGTTACACCGAGCCCGACGCGGGCACCGACCTCGCGTCGCTCAAGACCAAGGCCGTCCGCGACGGCGACGAATACATCATCAACGGGCAGAAGGTGTTCACGAGCCTCGCGAGTGGCACCGACTACATCTGGCTCGCGGTGCGCACGAGTCAAGAGGCCAAGAAGCACAAGGGCATCTCGATCATCATCGTGCCCACCGACGCACCCGGCTTCTCGTACAAGAAGATCGAGAACTTCGGCGAGATGGACACCAACATCACGTACTACGAAGACGTGCGCGTTCCCGTCGGCAATCTCGTCGGCGAAGAGAACCAGGGTTGGTCGCTCATCACGAACCAGTTGAACCACGAGCGCGTCACGTTGTGCTCGTCGGGTGTGGTGGAACGGCAACTCGACGACGTGCGCAAGTGGGCGCAGGACACGAAGCTCGCCGACGGTCGCCGCGTCATCGACCAGGAATGGGTGCAGATCAATCTCGCCCGCGTGCACGCCAAGCTCGAGTACCTGAAGTTGGCGAACTGGAAGATCGCGTGGCTCGCGCAGACGGGTGAGTCGCTGAACCCCGCCGACGCGTCGGCGATCAAGGTGTACGGCACCGAGTTCTACATGGAAGCGGCGCGGCTGCTCATGGAGATCATGCGCGACCAGGCGCCCCTGTCGGGTACATCGCCCGGCGCGGTGGTGCGGGGGCGCGTCGAGCGCATGCTCCGCGGCATGCACGTGCTCACCTTCGGTGGCGGCACCAACGAGATGCAACGCGACCTGATCTCGATCTTCGGGCTGAACATGCCCGGCAGCCCTCGGTAGGAGACGCACGATGGACTTCGCACTTTCCGAAGAACAGCAAGAGCTGGCCGGTCTCGCGGCACGCATCCTCGAAGACCGCATGGACCTGCAGCACCTGAAGGAGCGCGACCGCTCCGACGACTGGTACGACCTCGACACCTGGCACGAGTTCGCCAAGGCGAACCTGCTCGGCATCGCGCTGCCGGAGAGCGCCGGCGGTCTCGGTCTCGGCTTCGCCGACCTGTGCATGGTGCTGCGCGAAGTCGGGCGCGCGGTTGCGCCGCTGCCGGTCATCCCCACGCTCGTCAGCGTGGCGCTCCCGATCGCCCGCTACGGCACCGATGCGCAGCAGGCGATCCTGGCCAAGGTCATCGCGGGCGACATCCTGCTCACCGCCGGGCTCGTCGAGTACGGCAGCGAGTCAGAGGTGCCGGCCACCACCGCGACGCGTGACGGCGACGGCTGGCGGATCGACGGCATGAAGGGGAGTGTCCCCGGCGCGGCGACGGCGGAGCTGATCCTGATTCCGGCCACCACCGACGACGGCGTGGCGCTGTTCCTCGTTCCCATGAGCGCGAGCGGTATCCGGCTCGAGCGCCAAGTGGTGATGAACCACGAGCCGTTCTTCGAGGTCTATCTCGAAGGCGTGCAGGTGGGCGACGACGCTCGGCTCGGCGCGCCCGGGCAGGGCAGCGAGATCCTCGCGTTCACGCTGAACCGCACCACGGTCGGCACGTGCGCGCTCGTTTCCGGCGTGGCCGACAAGGCCCTCCACCTCACCGCGCAGTACACGACCGAGCGGAAGCAGTTCGACCGGGCCATCGGCACATTCCAGGCCGTCGGCCAGCGCATGGCCGACTGCTACGTCGACAACCAGGCGATCGAGCTCACGATGCTCCAGGCCGCGACCCACCTCGACGAGGGTCTCGACGACCCGCTCGAAGTGGCCACGGCCAAGTTCTGGGCCTCCGACGGCGGCAACCGCATCGCGCACGCGGCGCTGCACATCCACGGCGGCGTCAGCATCGACCTCGACTTCCCGATCCACCGCTACTTCCTCTGGCTGAAGCGCTACGAGTTCACGCTCGGTTCCGCCACGCCCGAGCTGCTCCGCATCGGCGCAGTCCTCGCGGACACGCCCGTCTCGCACTGAATTTCCGTCGCTCCGACGCTTATTGGTCGCTCGCGCTGCGCCTCTGCGAGAGCGGCTTCGCGGGAGTAGCAGAGGCTCCGCTGTCGCTCCGAAAAAAGTTCCCGAAATCCGCTCAAGGTTTCGCGCGCCCAGGCCGAAGACCATGGGGAGCCAGTAGTGCGGGAAACTTCCGGGCGGGAGTCGGAGCACCTGCGTGCAACAGGGGGATTATCACCGTCGCCTACGGCGATTGGTCTCGGTACTCACGGGAGCAGCCGCGCTCGTCGTCGCCCTTGCCCTGATGGCGATTGCCGACGGCGGGACGAGCTCGATCACCGATCCCAACCGGACCGGGCCGAGCGTGCCGTTCACGACCAACGCGCCGAATAGTGCACCCACGACCGCGCCCGCGGTCACGCCGGTCGCGCAACCCGTCGTGCATCCGGTAACGCCCGGAACCACGACACCCACGACTGAGCCGCCATCGACGCCGAACACCGCGCCGCTGCCGGTGCTCTCGAACCCGCCCGCGGTCTTGATCGTCCGTCAGGAACCCGAGCCGTCGTCGACGAACGCGCCGACAACCTCACCCACAACGTCGCCGGTCGCACCGCCCACGACCGTCCCCCCGACAACCGTCACGACCCGGCCGACCCCGACGACGATCCCGTCGCACACCCACACGCCCGTTCCGCCCAAGCCCGCGCACCACACCAGCGGCCACTCGAGCAGTCACTCGTCGGGCCCCAAGCCCGGTAACAACCACGGCAAAGGGTGCCCCCCGCCGCGGCACGCCAAGCCCAAGCCTGCGCCGAAGCCCAGGCCCCGGCCGACTAATCGCGGGCGGCGCTCAGGAGCTTCGCCACGGGACCGAGGTCGTACGGTGCCCCAACCATCACGATCAGGTGGTCGGCACCCGCGTCGAGGTACGCCGGCCAGGTGTCGACCTCGGTGACGTTGATGCCGACCGTGCGCTCGACCTGACTGGGCTTGCGGTCGAGCTTGGCGCACCAGTCGTCGAGGATCTTGTTCTTCTTCGCGAAGTTCTCGGGCGGTCCGAACGTGTTCCAACCGTCGGCGTACTTGGCGACCAGGCGCAGCGTGACCTTCTCGCCGCTGCCACCGATCAGGATCGGCAGGCGCCCGACCGGCGGCGGGGTGAGCCGGCTGAGGCGGTCCATGATGATCGGGAGGTCGCGCTGCGAGGTCGCGCAAGCCGCGACGGCGCGGTTCCGAACTCGTAGCCGTACTCGTCGTAGTCGCGCTCGAACCAACCCGATCCGATCCCGAGCATGAACCGTCCGCCGCTGATGTGGTCGATCGTGCGGGCCATGTCGGCGAGCAGGTTCGGGTTGCGGTACGAGTTGCAGGTGACGAGCGCACCGATCTGCGCGTGCGCTCGTGTCGGCGGCCATCGCCGCGAGCAGCGTGTACGCCTCGAAGTGCGCGGCGTCGGGGTCGCCGTAGAGCGGGTAGAAGTGATCCCAGATCCAGATGCTGTCGACCTCGAGCGCGTCGGCGGCCTGCCACGCCGCCCGCAGCTGCTCGACGCTCGTCGCCTGGGGATGGAGCTGAACGCCAACTTTGAATCGGGCCATGCGCCCGACGCTACCGGTCCTCGCAAGCTCGATCCGGCGCCCGCCGTCGCGCAGAGTCAGCGCCGCCTCACCGGGCAGAAGACGCTGGAGCGGCTCGCCGACAAGGTCGGCGCGCCAGCCCGTGGCGAGGCGGCTCGGGCGGCCCTGCAGCATCTGGGTGAGCTCGGCCCGGGTGGCGAGCAGGGCGGCGTCGAGATCGAGCTCGGAGGCTCGTTGCGCGAGCCACGCGCCGAGGACCGTGACCGCGGGCGCGAGCGAACGGTCGATGCGATCCGACTCGGGCAGCCGCAGCTCCGACGGCCGGGAGCTCGAGGCCGGCGTTGATCGCGTCGAGCAGCTCGGTGGCCGTGTGGTCGCGCAGGCGTCCGTCGATGCCGCGCACGCCCGCGAGGTCTTCGCGGCTGCGAGCGGCGGGCGTTGCACGACGCCGGCGAGCGCAAGGTCGGACAGCACATAGCGGGCGGGACGTCGAGCGTCTCCGCAGTGTGCTCGCGCCACGCCGCGACCTTCTGCGCGACTCCTCGCCCGGTGCCGCGCAGCTGGCGCGCACCCTTGATGCGCCACCACGCGGTGTCGGCGTCGGGGCGGGTGCGGATGCGCTGGCGCCGTTCTTCGCATTCGTCGGTCGCCCAAACGAGGCGGCCCATCTCGTTGAGGGCTTTCATGAGCTCGTCGTGCAGCGGCAACAGGTACTCAACGTCGGCGGCCGCGTAGGCGCGCTGCTCGACGCGCAGCGGCCGGCGCGTCCAGTCGGTGAGGCGGTCGCCCTTGGTGAGCCGGGTGCCGAGCAACTTCTCGACGGTCGCCGCCAGCGACGGCGTGCCCATCCCGATGAAGCCCGCCGCGACCTGTGTGTCGAACAGCGTGCGTCGGCGCGCTGCCGCACGCGCGTTCGAGGATCGAGAGATCCTGATCGGCGGCGTGCGCGACCATGCAGCCCGGGCCCGGCCAGCACTTCGCCGAGCGGCTCGGGTCGACGGTCAGCGGATCGACGAGCGCGATGCCCGCCCGGCCACGCGATCTGGATCGAGCGCGAGGTGCGGCCAGTACGAGCGCTCGCCGTGGAACTCGGTGTCGAGCGCGTAACGGGGTTCGTCGGCGAGCGTCCGGACGAGCTCGGCCAACTGCGCAGGAGCATCGATCCAGAGGGGTTCCACGGCGCAAGCTTGCCGCGCGCACGCCCGACCGTGGTTTTGCCCGGCGAGCGCCCGTCGAGCGCCGCTCAGGCGAGGCCCGCCCGCACGCTCGCGAGCTGTTCGAACGACCGCAGCACGGCCCCCTGGTCCTCGGCGAGGTGGCGGACGATGACGTCGGTGCAGCCGAGCACGCCCAGCGCGGCGAAGGCGTCGCGGACCTGGCTGGGACCGCCGACGACGATCGCCGACGGGTCGAAGCCCCGGTAGCCGCGGGAGATGATCGGGTCGGCCACGACCACGGCGGCCTCGTCGGTGGCCTCGACGTGCACGTCGCGGCGCACCGCGATCCGGTCGGCGTCCCGGCCGTGGCGCGCGCAGGCCGCGCGATAGATCTCCACGAGCTCCGCGACCTCGGCGGGCGTGGCTTCCGGCCCGATCAGGAACGCGTCGCCGAGGCGGGCGGCGCGGTCGATGGCGGCCGGCGACGACCCGCCGATCCAGATCTCAGAGGATCGGGCGGCACCGGCGCGATCTGCGCCCGGTCGACGGTCCACGGCCCGTCGGTGACGGTCACCGACTCGCCCGCGCTCAGCCGGCGGATGATGTCGATCGACGCCTCCATCCGCGTCGCCCGCTCGCGCAGCGTCGTGTCGAAGCACCGGAACTGTTCGTCGCCGCCGCCGACCGCGCACTGCAGGATGAACGGGCCGCGGCGCGATCGCCGCGAGCGTGCCGATCTGTTCGGCGAGCCAACACCGGGTGCCACAACGGCAAGAGGAACAGCGCGCCCGCGGGCCGGTCGTCCCACTCCGCGAGGAGCCGGCCCAGGATCGGGACGTTCTGGTAGTAGGGGACCGGGACGTTGTGATGGTCGCCGACGAACAGGCTGTCGAGCCCGGCCGCGGCCGCGGCCCGGGCCCGCTCGACCATCCACTCGCGCGCCCTGACGGGCATCCATCGGCGGATACCCGCTCCGCAACGACACGCCGACCTTCATGTTGCCCTCGTCTGCGCCCGCGCGATTCACGAGGAGCAGCCTCGCGCGAAGATGCAGGCATGGCGACCACGGCCCAGAACGATCATGAACGTGACCTCGGCGCACTGTCGAAGCGGCGCGGCCGAGCTGCGGGCGCATGTTCCTGCAGCCGGCCGACGTCCGCGGCGAGTCGAACGGCGGGGGAGTGCACCACCTCGCGTTGATCTGCGCCGACCCCGAGCGCACCATCCGCTTCTACCAGGACGTGCTCGGGTTCCCGCTCGTCGAGCTGTTCGAGAACCGCGACTACGAAGGCTCCAGCCACTTCTTCTTCGACATCGGCGCGGGCAACATGCTCGCGTTCTTCGACTTCCCCGGCCTCGGCCTCGTTCCCGTTCCGGAAGGCCTCGGCGGCGTGCAACACGTCGCGATCTCGGTGACGCCCGAGACGTTCGAGATGCTCAAGGGCAAGCTCGACCGACGCGGGCGTCGAGTACATCGGGCCCGACCGCGGGATCAAGGAGTCGGTGTACTTCAAGGACCCGGACGGCATCCAGGTCGAGTTGATCCGCCAGCCGCTCATGGAAGTTCCGGAGAGCGCGCCGCAAGACGACTGACCCGCGGGCGCTAGCCGAGCTGGACCAGCCATTGCAGGTGGGCGTCGGTGAGCCACGTCTGCAGGTGCACGCTCAGACGCGAGAGCTCGTCGAACATCAACAGCAATCCGAACGCGCCGATGATCACGGCCGAGCCGCCGACGATCCAGACGAAGTGCTGCTTCACCCAGCCGAGCGCGCCGCCGAGCCGGCCGAGCAGCAGGCCGCTCAACGAGGAACGGCAGCCCGAGGCCGAGCGAGTACACGACGAGCAATGTGCCGCCCGCCCACAACCGGTGTTGATTCGCGGCGATGCCGAGGATCGATCCGAGGATCGGTCCGATGCACGGCGACCAGCCGAAACCGAACGCGACCCCGGCGACCGCGGGCGCGGCGTTACCGAACCGGCCGAGCTGCGGGTGGAAGCGCTTCTCCTGATACAGCCACGGCGCGCGCAGGAACAGCGAGCCGAGCAGGAACAGCGCCATCGCGAACATCAGCGTGCCCGACAGGCGCGTCAGCACGCTCTGGTGATCGCGGAGCAACTGACCGAGCGCGCTCGCCGACAGCCCGAGCGCGACGAACACCGTGCCGAAACCGGCGACGAACCACGCCGTCGTGAACACGATGCGCCGCGTGTGTACCCGGGAGTCGTCCTGCAGCTCGGCGAGATCGAGGCCCGGTGACCATCGAGAGGTAACCGGGCAGTAGCGGCAGCACGCACGGGGACAGGAACGAGATCACGCCGCCGCCGAACGCGGCGAAGTACGCGAGCAGGTTCACGTCGTTGAAGCGGGCGCCGAGCGCCAACAGCCCCGTCACCTCTCCATTGTGGGCGATGGCCTCGGTCGGCGCCGTCTCGGGTGGGTTGCGTAGGCTCCCGAACGCTCATCAGCGGATCGACGAAAGGCGTCTCGTGACACGCGTGCAGGATCTGTTCGACCTGTCGGGCCAGGTTGCGGTGCTGACCGGCGTCGCGAGCGGCATCGGCAAGGCTTCCGCGCTCATGCTCTCCGCCGCGGGCGCAACGATCGTCGGCGGCGACATCGACGAAGCCGGGCGCGCAGGCGACCGCCGACGAGATCAAGGCCGAGGGCGGAAACGTCGTCGTGCAGCGCGTCGACGTGACGAAGCGCGCCGACGTCGACGCCCTGGTCGACCGGGCGCAGTCGGAGTTCGGGCGCGTCGACATCATGGGCAACATCGCCGGCATCCCGCACAACAAGATGGTCGCCGACTGCACCGACGAGGAGTTCGAGCGCATCCTCTCGATCAACTTGAAGAGCGTGTTCTACGGGTGCCAGGCCGCGATCCGGCACATGATCCCGCAGGGTTCCGGCAACATCGTCAACATCTCGTCGGGCGCGATCGACACGCCCGCGCCGACGCTTGCGTGTTACGGCATGACGAAGGCCGCGGTCGCGATGCTCACCAAGACGCTGGCCACCGAGGTCGGCCGCAACGGCATCCGCGTCAACGCGATCGCGCCGGGAATGATCCTCACCAACTTCTCGACGCACAACTTCACCGACGCCGACGGCAACGTCGTGCCCGAGAAGCTCGAGCAGTACCACAAGCGCGCGAGCGCGATGGCGCCGCTGGGTCGCGCGGGCGAGGCCGAAGACGTGCGCGCGTTCGTTCCTCTATCTCGTGTCGGAGGCGGCCGCGTTCGTCACCGGTCAGATCGAGCGCCCCAACGGCGGCGTCTCGATGCCTTGGTAATTCGGCGGAGCCGGCTGGTAATTCCGGCGGAGCCGGCTGGTAATTCCGGCGGAGCCGGCAGTAGTTCAGGCGTTGCCGCCGGGGTCGGACCGGCGGGTCGGGCGCACACGTACGTGCGACTCGACCGGCGGCCCGATGCGCGTCCCGGCGCGATAGCGGCCGTCGACAACGGGTAGCCCACCGCTGCGCATCGCGCTGATGCGCTGGCGGCGGCGCGCCAAGCGGACTGCGCGTCGTCGTTTCACCGCGCGCCGCCGGAACGCGACCACGACCGCGAGCACGAGGATCAGAACGACGATCAGGTTGCGCGGTCGCAACAATCCGGCCGAGTGGTGCTTGCTCGTCGACGCGGCCGACGTGGAGGTGGTCGCCGCGGTGCGCGTGCTGGCCGGCGCGGCCAAGGGGGCTTGGTCGAGGACGGGTACGGACGAAGGAACGGTGACGCTCGGACCCGCGATCGGACTGCTCGAAACGCCGAGCTTGGCGAACGCGGCCTGATCGGCGGCGCGGTCCTGACACCGGGAGACCTTCACCGGCGGCAGCGTCACGCCGATGCCGGCCGCGTCGGGCGGGGTCGCAAAGCCCGCGTCGAGCAACGACGCGGCCTCCGCGTAGCCCGCGTCTTCGGCGCCGAGGATCACCGCGATCAGCGTGCGTCCGTTGCGCGTCGCGACGGCGACGAGCGTGTGCTCGGCCTGCGCGGTGTAGCCGGTCTTGAACCCGATCGCGCCGGAGTAGTCGGCGCCGCCGCCCGGCAGCATCTTGTTGTGGTTGACGAGATCGTGGTGCACGCCCGCCGGGTCGACGAACTGGTACTCGTGTGTCGCCGTCCACTTCGCGATGTCGGGCACCGAGAGCGCGTTGCGCGTCGGCGATCGCGAGGTCGTACGCGCTCATGTACGGCCCGCCCTTGTACGACGTCGTGTCGTCGAGGCCGGCCGGGTCGCCGAGCGTGCTGTCTTGGAGGCCGAGCTGTTTCGCGGTCGCCTGCAGATCGACCGCAAACCCGTCGAGGCTGCCGCCGACAGTGTTCGCGAACGCGTACGCGGCGTCGTTCGCGGAGACCATCAACATCGAGGCCATCATCTGGTCCATCGGCCACGGCTTGTCGACGGGCAAGCCGATGCGCATCGTCTCGACGCTCGCGTCCTGCGCGTTCGCGGTCACGAGCGAGCCCGGACAGAGCCGCTCGATCGAGGTGAGCGCGGTCATGATCTTCGCGGTGCTCGCCGGGTGCAGCGCCTTGTGGATGCTGTCGCCGACCAGGACGTGCCCGTTGCCCGCGTCGACGAGGATGTCGGCCTTCGGCGACGGCAGCCCGGCAGCTGCGGCGGGGCCGGCTGCGGCGGTGATCGAGGCGACGCTGATGGTGGCGGCCAGTACCGTCGCCGCGCCCGACGAACGCGGCTAGGCGGCGAGGTCGGCGCATGGCTGACCAGGGTAGGCGGAACACCTCCCGCAACGTGGTTCGGCACTCTCTTGGAAACCACTCGGGCTGTGGGGGCGTGGCGTGCCACCATGGGGTTGTGGCTACTTCATCCCCCCGAATCTCGGCGCGCATCGCCGCCATCCAGGAGTCGGCGACCCTCGCCGTCGACGCCAAAGCGAAGGCGTTGAAGGCTGCGGGCGAGAACGTCATCGGCTTCGGTGCCGGTGAGCCCGATTTTCCCACTCCCGCCCATGTGGTCGACGCCGCGGTCGCCGCGTGCCGCGATCCGCGGTTCCATCACTACTCGCCGACGCCGGGCCTGCCCGAGCTGCGCGAAGCGATCGCGGTCAAGACCAAGCGCGACTCCGGTGTCGACTGCACCGCGGCCCAGGTCGTGGTCACCAACGGTGGGAAGCACGCGGTCTACAACACCTTCCAGGTGCTCTGCAACGAAGGCGACGAGGTGCTCCTGCCCGCGCCGTACTGGACGACGTATCCGGAGACGATCACGCTCGCCGGTGGTGTCCCGGTGGTGCTGACGACGTCGGAGGCCGACGGCTTCCAGGTCACGGTCGAACAGCTCGAGGCGGCCTGGACGCCGCGTACGAAGGCGTTGCTCTTCGTGTCGCCGAGCAACCCGACCGGCGCGGTCTACCCGCCGGCCGAGGTCGAGGCGATCGCCCGCTGGGCGCTCGAGCGCGGCATGTGGGTCGTCACCGACGAGATCTACGAACACCTCACCTACGACGGTCACGTGTTCTCGTCGATGCCCGGCCTCGTGCCCGAGATCATGGACCAGTGCGTGATCCTGAACGGCGTCGCCAAGACCTACGCGATGACCGGCTGGCGGGTCGGCTGGATGATCGGCCCGCCCGACGTCACGGCCGCCGCGACGAACCTGCAGTCGCACTCCACCTCGAACGTGTCGAACGTCGCGCAGGCCGCCGCGCTCGCCGCCGTCAGCGGCGACCTCGAGCGCCGTGGTCGAGATGCGCAACGCATTCACGCGTCGGGGCCACATGATGTACGAGCTGCTGGCGAAGATCGACGGGGTGACGGTGCTCGAGCCGCAGGGCGCGTTCTACTGCTTCCCGTCGTTCCAGGGTGTGCTCGGACGCGACGATCGGCGGGCGAACGCCGCACGACACCCTCGAGCTCTGCGAGATCCTGCTCGACGTGGCCAAGGTCGCGATCGTTCCGGGCGAGGCCTTCGGTGCACCCGGCTACGCCCGGCTCTCGTTCGCGCTCGGCGACGACGACCTCGGCGAGGGAGTGCGCCGGATCGCCGAGTTGCTCGGATAGCCGTCTACTCTCGCCGCCGATGGCTGCCGCACGCGTACTCGTCTCCGAACCGCTGGCCGAGCGTGGGCTCGACGCCATGCGCGCCGCCGGCCTCGACGTCGACGTCCAGACCGATCTTTCGCCGGAGCAACTCCTCTCGGCGATCAAGGGTGCACAGGCGTTGGTGATCCGCAGCGCCACCCAGGTCACCGCCGAGGTGCTCGAAGCTGCGACCGATCTCGTGGTGGTCGGCCGCGCCGGTATCGGGCTCGACAACGTCGACGTCCCGAGGCAACGCGGCGCGGCGTCATGGTCGTGAACGCGCCGCAGTCGAACATCCTCTCCGCGGCCGAGCACACGCTCGCACTGCTGCTCTCGCAGGCGCGCAACGTGCCGCAGGCCAACGCCGACCTGAAGAACGGCGCGTGGAACCGCTCGAAGTGGGAAGGCGTCGAGCTGCACGGCAAGACGCTCGGCATCGTCGGCCTCGGTCGCGTCGGCGTCCTGGTTGCGCAGCGCGCGTACGCGTTCGGCATGCGGTTGGTTGCGTACGACCCGTTCGTGAGTGCCGGATCGCGCCCGCCAACTCGGGGTCGCGCTCGTGCCGACGATCGAAGAGCTCGTGGCCACATGCGACTTCGTCTCCATCCACGCGACGAAGACGCCGGAGACGGTCGGCCTCGTCAACGCGGCGGTGCTCGCGCACGCCAAGCCCGGAATGCGTTTGATCAACGCGGGCCGCGGCGGAATCGTCGACGAGGATGCGTTGGCAGCCGCAATCGCCGACGGCCGGCTCGGCGGCGCGGCGATCGACACGTTCGCGAAGGAGCCCACCACCGAGTCGCCGTTGTTCGCGCTCGACAGCGTGGTCGTGACCCCGCACCTCGGTGCGTCGACTGCGGAAGCGCAGGACAAGGCGGGCGAGACGATCGCGGAGCAGGTCGTGCTCGCGTTGCGGGGCGACTTCGTTCCGTTCGCGGTCAACGTCGCTGCGTCGGAGGCGTCGGAGAGTGTGCGGCCGTACCTGCCGTTGGCCGAGCGGGTCGGACGGTTGTTCACCGGTCTGGCCGGCGGCGCGCCGTCGACGCTGAACATCGAATACGAAGGCGAGATCGCCGACTACGACTGCCGGGTGCTGACGCTCTCGGTGTTGAAGGGCGTGCTCGCACCGGTCGTGGCCGAGCCGGTGTCGTTCGTGAACGCGCCGCAGATCGCCGAGCAGCGCGGCATCTCGGTGCGGGAGACGAAGTCGTCGGATGCGCGCGACTACGTGAACCTCATCGTCGTGCGCGGCGACCAGGGAACGCACGTGGCGGCGACGCTGTTCGGTAAGAACCAGGCGCCGCGCATCGTGGGCATCGACGGCCACCAGGTCGACCTGCCGCCGGCGCGGTACATGCTCGTGGTGCACAACGACGACATCCCCGGGATGATCGGCCGGGTTGCAACGGTGCTCGGCGGCGCGGGGCTCAACATCTCGAACATGGCCGTGGGCCAGAGCCCGAGTGGCGAGGCTGCGTTGATGGTGATCGCGACCGACACCGTCGTGCCGACCTCAGTGGTCGAGCAAGTGGTGCAGGTCGAAGGCGTGCAGTCCGCCCGCGCCATCGACCTCGGCTGACCGATCCGTCGCACCGTTTCGACGAATCGTTCGACTCCCGAGCGCTGTCCCGCCCCAGGCGCCACCTGCCCCGCGCGCCGTTGCAACGAATCGTTCGACGATTCGTTGCGACGGAGAATTCGATCGCTACCGCACGGGCCTCGACGCGTCGAGGTCGCGCTACGAGCTTGACGCAACCGTCGCCCCGGCGCGGGTCGTGGCCGGTTAGACCTTGGAGGGGCGGAGGCCGTCGGCTTCGGCGGCGGCTTCGTCGACGTAGCAACGGTCGGCGTGCGTGCGCGCGTAGTTCGCGCCGCCGGGTAGGTGATAGATGCCGCTCGCGAGCTTCGCCTTGACCGGATGCCCCTCCGGGCAGGAGCCGTCCTCGTTCGGTTCGGCCCACGTCGCGGACGCCGCGGAGGGAGCCGAATCGGGCGTGGGCGCCTCGACCGGAGCGGGCGCGGCACGATCGCCCGCCGGGCGCGGCGCGGGCGGGAAGGGGAACGGCGCGGTCGTCCATTCGGGTCCGCGGGGCCGTTGCGCGGCCTGCGCGTTCCACGTCCTCCAGGCCGCGAAGGCCACGCCGCCGAGGATGCCGAGACCGAGCGTTCGCTTCAGCGATTTACGCATTGGGGCCAATTCTCTCATGTCCGAGGGGTGCACGGTCGATTAAGTGGTTTGACGCCCGTTATCGGCACTGATTAACTGGGAAACACTTATGCGCAAGGAGACAACGGCTTCCACAGCACTGCTGAGCCTCCTCCTTATGTAGGCGCGAGCGCCCACAGGTGCTCGCGCTCGAACCTCCGTGCCAATCCGGCCGGAGGTTTTTTCGTTGCGGGAAACACCCTTCCCCGCAACGACCCCACCACCAAACCCCCACGGCTAACCCGAGAGGTAACGAGATGGACACGGTCAAGATCTTCGACACCACCCTGCGAGACGGAGAACAGTCGCCCGGTATCTCGCTCGACGTCACCGAGAAACTCGAGATCGCCGACCAGCTCGCCCGCCTCGGCGTCGACGTGATCGAGGCCGGTTTCCCGATCGCCTCCGACGGTGACTTCGAGGCCGTCGAGGCCATCTCGAAGACGGTGAAAGGTCCGATCATCACCGCGCTGTCGCGTACCGCGTTCAAGGACGTCGACCGCGCGTGGGAAGCCGTCCGGCACGCGGAGAAGCCGCGCATCCACATCTTCCTCGCGACGTCGAAGATCCACATGGAGAAGAAGCTCCGCATGACGGAGGACCAGGTGCGGCACGAGGCGCAGGCTTCCGTCGCCCGGGCCAAGGGCTACACCGACGACATCGAGTTCTCGCCCGAGGACGCGTACCGTTCGGATCCCGAGTTCATGTGCGGCGGTGTGTCAGATCGCCGTCGACAACGGTGCCACCACGCTGAACATCCCCGACACCGTCGGTTACGCGGTGCCCGACGACTACGGCCGCCTGATCCGGTACGTGATCGACACGGTCAAAGGCGACTTCATCGTGTCGACGCACTGCCACAACGATCTGGGCCTCGCGGTTGCGAACTCGCTGGCCGGGGTCGCGAACGGCGCCCGCCAGGTCGAGTGCGCGATGAACGGTCTGGGGGAGCGGGCCGGCAACGCCGCGCTCGGAGGAGATCGTCATGGCGATCCGCACCCGCCGCGACTACTTCGCCGGTATAGAAGTGAACACGCGCACCGAGGAGCTCGCTCGCACCTCGCGCATGGTCGCGCGCCTGACCGGTTACCCCGTGCAGTTCAACAAGGCCGTCGTCGGGCGCAACGCGTTCGCGCACGAGTCCGGCATCCACCAGCACGGCGTGCTCGCCGATCCCGAGACGTACGAGATCATCAACGCGTCGTCGGTCGGGCAGGAGGCGGCACAGATCGTGCTGGGCAAGCACTCCGGCCGGCATGCGTTCGCCGACACGCTCGAGAAGATGGGTATCCACGTGCAGGGCGACGCGTTGAACAACGCGTTCGTGCGCTTCAAGGATCTCTCCGACAAGAAGGTGGAGATCACCGAAGCCGACCTCGAGGCGATCGTCGCCGAGGAGTTGGGCAGCGGCATCGTCCACCGCTTCGCGTTGCACGAACTCGAAGTGCGGGGCGGCACGAACACCGCGCCGACCGCGCACGTGATCGTCACCGACGCCGACGGCAAGATCGAAGCGAGCGGCACCGGCGACGGCATGATCGACGCCGTGATCGCCGCGATCGGTGAAGCGACCGGCGTGCACGGCAAGCTCGGCAACTTCCAGGTGTCTTCGGTGACCGGTGGTTCCGACGCACTGGGCGCGGTCGCGGTGACCGTCGACTTCGACGACGGCCACAAGGTCGCGGGCCGCGGCGTCGCCACCGATGTCGTGGAAGCGTCGGCGCGCGCGTACCTCAACGCGGTGAACAAGCTCGTGCGGATGCGCGAGCGCGGTGTCGAGGTACGCGAGACCAACGTCGGTCCGTGACATGAGCGTCAACCTGTGGGTGAACGAAGAGCATGCGCTCGCGTATCTGCGCGAGCGCGAGAACGCTGCCGCATCGCGTCGACGCGCTCGAGGTGTTGTGCGAGCTGCTCCCCGAGCGCGTCGAGCGAGTGCTCGATCTCGGCACCGGCGACGGCATCACGCTTGGTCTGGTGTTGGCAGCTCGGCCGGGCGCGACCGGACTCGGTCTCGATTTCGGCGACGAGATGTTGCGCCAGGCCCGTGAACGATTCGTGAACGACGCCCGCGTCGAGATTCGGCGCGTCACGATCTCGAACAACCACTTCCCGCTGCAGTAGGGAACTTCGAGCTCGCGAACCTCGATGTCGTCGTGTCGAGCTTCGCGATTCACCATCTCGCGCCGGCCCGCCAGCGTGCGCTGTACAGAGAGGTGTTCGCCGCGCTGCGCCCAGGTGGACTGTTCGTGAACGCCGAGCACGTTGCGTCACCGACGGTGGAGCTGCACGAGGAATTTCTTGCGGCCCTCGGCCGCCGGCCGTACGACGACGACCCGTCGAATCAGCTGGTACCCGTCGCAGACCATCTGACCTGGTTGAACGAGCTCGGCTTCGCCAATTGTGACTGCTTTTGGAAGTGGCGGGAGCTCGCCGTGCTCTCGGGAATCCGCCCGACCGATGCGTGAACTGCCAACCGATCGGGAAGAAAGACCGCACTTCGGAACTTGAATATCGGGACGGACGAAACCAAAGGCGGAGGGCGTGCAATGAGCGTCATCGACTTCTTCGAATACCTGGCCGCGAACGACGGAACGGTCGAGCTTGCCCACGAGCTCGCCGACGTGTGGGTCGCGCACCAGATCGCAGACGTTTACGAACCTGCAGCCTGACGCTGCAGATCAGATCAGATAGCGGCCGACGGTAACCACGTCGGCCGCTTCGACTCGTAGGAGTCGATCGCGTCCGCGTGGCGCAGCGTGAGGCCGACATCGTCGAGGCCGTTGAGCAAGCGGTACTGCGTGAAATCGTCGAGCTCGAACTCGACGTCGAGGCCGATGGCCGGCGCGGCAACCCGCTTGCGCTCGACGTCGATCACGATCTCGAGATCGTGGTCCTCTTCGATCGCGTCCCACAGCCGCTGAATCGACGTCTTCGTCGATCGCGGCGACGACCAGGCCCATCTTCCCGGAGTTGTTGCGGAAGATGTCGGCGAAGCGGGTCGAGAGGATCGCTTCGAAGCCGTAGTCCATCAACGCCCATACCGCGTGCTCGCGCGACGAGCCTGTACCGAAGTTCGGGTCCGGCGACGAGGATGTTGCGCGCCGCGGTGACGGTCCTGGTTCAAGACGAAGTCGGAGTTCTCGCGCCACTCCGAGAACAGACCCTCGCCGAAGCCCGTGCGCTCGACGCGCTTGAGCCAGTCGCTCGGGATGATCTGATCGGTGTCGACGTCGGAGTGCTGCAACGGCACGCCGCGCCCGGTGATGACCGTGACCTGTTCCATCAGTGCAGATCCTCCGGAGTCGAGAAGTGGCCGGCGATGGCGGTGGCCGCGGCAACCGCGGGCGACACGAGGTGCGTGCGCCCGCCCTTGCCCTGGCGGCCTTCGAAGTTGCGGTTCGACGTCGAGGCGCAGCGTTCGCCGGGCGCCAACTTGTCGGGGTTCATCGCGAGGCACATCGAACAGCCCGGTTCGCGCCAGTCGAAGCCCGCGGCGACGAACACTCGATCGAGCCCTTCCGACTCGGCCTGCGCCTTCACCGCGGCCGAACCCGGAACGACCAGCGTGCGGACGCCGGCCTTGACCTGACGGCCGCGCGCGACGTCGGCTGCGACCCGCAGGTCTTCGATGCGCGAGTTCGTGCACGAGCCGATGAACACGGTGTCGACGGGGATGTCGCGCATCGGCGTTCCCGCCTTGAGTCCCATGTAGACGAGCGCGCGCTTGGCCGACTCCCGCAGCGACGCGTCGGTGAACGCGTCGGGGTCGGGGACCGCGGCGTCGATCGGGATCGTCTGCGCGGGGTTCGTGCCCCACGACACGTGCGGGCGCAGCGTGGCCGCGTCGATGAAGACCTCTTTGTCGAAGTTCGCATCGGCATCGGTAACGAGACCGCGCCAGTCGTCGAGGGCGCGTTCCCATTCCGCGCCCTTGGGTGCGAACGGTCGTCCTTCGAGATATGCGAACGTCGTGTCGTCCGGTGCGACGAGCCCGGCCCGCGCGCCCGCTTCGATCGACATGTTGCATACCGTCAAGCGGCCTTCGATCGACAGCGCACGAATGGCCGAGCCCCGGAACTCGATGACGGAGCCGATCCCGCCGCCGGTACCGATGCGGGCGATGATCGCGAGCACGATGTCCTTGGCCGACACGCTCGCGGGCACGTCGCCGTCGACCGTGATCGCCATCGTGCCCGGGCGCATCTGGGGCAGCGTCTGCGTGGCGAGCACGTGCTCGACCTCGCTCGTGCCGATGCCGAACGCCAACGCACCGAACGCGCCGTGAGTAGAGGTGTGGCTGTCGCCGCACACGATCGTCATGCCCGGTTGCGTCAAGCCCTGTTCCGGCCCGATGACATGCACGATGCCCTGGCCCGGATCGCGCATCCCGTAGAGACGGATGCCGAACTCGGCGCAGTTCTGCGCGAGCACTTCCATCTGCTTGGCCGAGATCGGGTCGGCCATCGGCTTGTCGAGGTCGGCCGTGGGGACGTTGTGGTCCATCGTCGCGACAGTGAGGTCGGGCCGGCGCACGCCGCGCCCGCGCGACGCGCAGCCCGTCGAAGGCCTGCGGTGACGTCACCTCGTGCACGAGGTGGAGATCGATGTAGAGGAGGTCGGGTTCACCGGCCGTCGAGCTGACGACGTGACGATCCCAGAGCTTCTCGGAGAGTGTGTTCGGCATGGTGCTCCTGTCTCAGCAGATGAGACGCTAGTATCGCTAGGTGGTCAGTGTAGCAAGCGGTACTTCCAGCGGTATTCAGGTGCTCGATCGGGCGGTCTCCGTCATCGACACGATCGCGCGGGTCGGCCCGTGTTCGCTGGCCGACCTCCAACGCGAGACCGGCCTGCCCCGTCCGACCGCGTACCGGCTCGCGGTCGCCTCGAACGCCACGGTGTTTTGACCCGCGACGACCGAAGGCCGGTTCGTGCTCGGTAGCCGCCTCGCGGCGTGGGGCGCAGTGGCCGGTCGGGGCCTGCCCGACGCCGGCCGCCCGGTGCTGGCCCGCCTCGGCGCCACGACCGGCGAGAGCGCGCAGCTCTACGTACGCGAGGGCGACCATCGGGTGTGCGTTGCGGTGCACGAACGGCCCAGCGGTTTACGCGACACCGTGCCCTCGGGCGCGGTGCTGCCCCTCGAGCGCGGCTCCGGGCGGCAAGGTGCTCCTGGCGTGGGCGACCGACGCGGATGCGTTCGACGTCAGCGCCCGAGAGCTGGCCACCGTGCGCCGCAAGGGTTGGGCCGCGAGCGTCGGCGAACGGGAGGCCGGAGTGGCGAGCGTGAGCGCGCCGGTGTTCGACGCGGTCGGGCGCGGTCGTGGCGGCGGTCAGTGTCAGCGGCCCGCTCGACCGCCTGGGAACCCAGCCCGGACGCCGTCTCGGCGCCGCGGTGGTGGCTGCGGCGGGCGAGCTTTCGACCGCGCTCGGCGGCGCAGGCAAGCCCGCGCACGTCACGGCGGGGTAACAAGGGCGTAACAAAGCCCGCCTACCGTTCGCTCCGTGAACGTCGAGGTCGTCCGATGGCCCGCTGACGCACAGCGGTTGGCTGAACTGCGGGAGATGCGGATACCGCGGTTACTCGTGGTTGCCGACGGTGACGGCGAATTGCCGTTGCCGATCGACTGCCTCGAGGACTGGGTTACTTCCGGTGCGCCGGAATGGGAGGTGGATGCCCGTCGGCATGCACTTGTCCTGCGCTCCGGCCAGCACGCGGTGCGGCCGCTGCTCGACGAGGACGGCTTGCTGCATCATCGTGATGCGTGGGTGTCGTTGTCGCCGGTCGAACAGTCGCTCGCGGGCGTGCTCCTCGACCGGTTCGGGGCCGTGGTGACCCGGGAGATGTTGGCCGACCGGGCGTGGCCCGCGGGCGTGCCGACCCGCAATGCGCTCGACGTGCACGTCCTGCGGCTTCGGCGCCGCATCGCGCCGATCGGGCTGGAGATCAGGACCGTGAGGTCCCGCGGCTATCTCATGCAGATCGCGCGAGGTCGTGCTCTCGTAGTGTCTCCGGCGACGGCGTAGCGTCGCCGCGTGCGACTCGGGATCGACAGCGGCGGGACGTTCACCGATGTCGTGACCGAAGACGGTCGCGTCGCGAAGGTCGCGTCGACGCCCGACGATCCCGCCCGTGCGGTCGAGCGCGCGATTGCCGTTGCTGACGCGGGCGTGCCGGTCGACTGTGCTCGCGCACGGAACCACCGTGGCGACGAACGCGCTGCTCGAACGCGAGGCGCGCGCGGTCGCGTCTGGTCGCGACCCGCGGGTTCGCCGACGAGATCGAGATCGCGCGCCAGGTTCGGCCCGCGCTCTACGACCCGTTCGTCGACCGGCCCGAACCCCTTGTTCCGCGCGGCTGCGCTACGAGGTGGCGGGCCGTCTCGACGCGCAGGGCCGGGAGATCGAGCCGTTCGACGGTGCGCTGCCCGCGATCGCCGGCGACATCGACATCGTCGCCGTGTGCCTCCTGCATTCCGACCTCGATCGACCGCCACGAACGCGCGGTCGCGCGACGCCTTGCGGACGACGCGTCCGCGAAGCCGTGGTCGTGCTCGCACGAGGTGAGTCCCGAGTTCCGCGAGTACGAGCGGATGGTCACGACCGTGATCGAGGCGTACCTCGAACCGGTGTGCGGGCCCTACCTCTTGCGGCTGGCCACGCTGGCCGCGGAGGCCTTCGTCATGACCTCGGCCGGCGGCCTCGTTTCCGGTGGCCGACGGCGCGCGCGGCCGCCGCGTCGCTGCTGCTGTCGGGCCCGGCGGGTGGGGTGCGGGCCGCGGCCGAGATCGCGGCCGCGTGCGGCTTACGCCGACGCGGTCAGCTTCGACATGGGCGGGACCAGCACCGACGTGTGCCTGATCCGCGGACGGGTGCCCGAGCCGACCGTCGGAGCGAATCGTCGCCGGGTTCCCGATCCGGTTGCCGGCGCTCGACGTGCACACCGTCGGCGCGGGCGGCGGTTCGATCGCGCGCCTCGATGCCGGCGGCGCGCTCGTGGTCGGGTCCGCGCAGCGCGGGCGCAGTTCCCGGTCCCGCGTGTTACGGGCGCGGCGGCGAGGAACCGACCGTGACCGACGCCGATCTGGTGCTCGGCCGGATTCCCGCCGACTCGGCGTTCCCCGATCTCGGACGACTCGACGTCGGCGCGGCCCGGCGCGCGCTCGAGCGCGCGGGCGTGACGGCCGAAGGCGTCGTACGCGTGGTCGACGCGGCGATGGAACGCGCGGTGCGTGCGGTCACGGTGCGAGCGCGGCGTCGATCCGCGCGAGCTCGCGCTCGTCGCGTTCGGTGGCGCCGGTCCGTTGCACGCCTGCGCGATCGCCGATGCGCTCGGGATGCGCGCCGTGATCATCCCGCCGCGCGCGGGCGTGTGTTCGGCGGTCGGACTGTTGTGCGCGCCGCAGGCCGCGCGAGGTCGTGCAGAGCTTCGCCGGCGGATCGCTCGCCGACGCGCTGGCACGGGTCGAGCGCGAAGCCCGCGATCGGGTCGGCGCAGGCGCGATGGTCGAGACCGCGGTCGACTGTCGCTACGTCGGCCAGAGCCACGAGCTCACGGTCGCGTCGCCGGACGACTTCCCCGCCGAGCACGAACGCCGCAACGGCCACGTACGCCGCGGCGCGCCCGTCGAGGTGATCGCGGTGCGGGCCCGAGCGTCGATCGCGGCGCCGCTGCGTATCACTGACCTTCCCGATGTCGATCGGCGCCGCGGTCGTCGGGCCCGCAGTCGTGGCCGAACCCGACTGCACGGTGTGGGTCCCGGCCGGTTGGCGCGCCGAGCCGCGCGAGCTCGGCGCCTGGATCGTTCGCCGGAGCGACGAGCGGTGATGGATCCGGCGACGCTGCAGGTGTGGATCTCGCGCTTTGCGGGCGTGGCCGACGAGATGGGCGCCGGTGCTGCGCCGGGCCGCGTACAGCCCGAACATCAAGGAGCGCGCCGACTGCTCGTGCGCGCTGTTCACCGCCGACGGCGAACTGCTCGCGCAGGCCGAGCACATCCCGGTACATCTCGGGTCGATGCCCGCGGCCGTGCGCGCCGCGATCGATGCATGCGGCGCCGGCGCTCGGGCCGGGCGAACAGATCGTGGTGAACGATCCGTTCGCGGGCGGCACCCACCTCAACGACATCACGTTCGTCGCGCCCGCGTACCTCGACGACGGAACCCTGCTCGGCTGGGTCGCCAACCGTGCCCACCACGCCGACATCGGCGGCATGGCTCCCGGCTCGCTGCCGCCCGACGCGACCGAGATCTTCCAGGAAGGTCTGCGCATCCCGCCGGTGCGCTGGACGGCGGAGGTCGAGGCGATCGTCGTCGCCGCGTCGCGTACGCCCGACGAGCGGCGCGGCGACCTCGACGCGCAACTGGGCGCGAACCGGCTCGGCGTCGAACGCCTGCGGGAGATGGCCGCCGGCGCAGGAGCCGACACGCTTGCCGAGATCAGCGCCGAGGTCGTCGACTACGGCGAGCGCCGGATCCGCGCCGCGATCACGGCCCTGCCCGACGGCGAGTACCGCTTCGACGACGTTCTCGACTCCACCGGCGGTCCCGGCGCGGCGCAGCCGGCGCGCATCTGCGTGCACGGTCTCCGTCGCCGGCGACACGATCGCGTTCGACTTCACGGGTACCGGCCGAGCAACGGGCCGGATCGGTCAACGCGGTCGAGGCGGTGACCGTGAGCGCGGTCGTGTTCGCCCTGCGCTCGGTCGTCGATCCCGATCTACCGGCGAACGGCGGAGTGTTCCGGCCCGTGCGCGTCATCGCGCCGCGCGGGTTCGATCGTCGCCGCGCAACTCCCGGTTGCCGTCGGCGCGGGCAACGTGGAGGTGAGCCAACGCGTCGCCGACGTATGCCTGGGCGCGCTCGCCGCTCGCGGCACCGACGCGGGTCGGCGCGCGCGTCGCAGGGAACGATGAACAACGTGCTCATCGGCGGCGCGGGCTGGGTGTACTACGAGACGATCGGCGGCGGGCAGGGCGGGCGGCCCGACGGAACGGCGGGGATGAGCGGCGTGCACACCGCGATGACGAACACGCACGACACGCCCGTGGAAGCGTTCGAGCGGGCGTACCCGATGCGCGTCCGGCGCTACGGGTTACGCGCCGGCAGCGGCGGCGCGGGCGCGGCGCCGGGCGGCGACGGCATCGTCCGCGAGATCGAAGTGCTCGAGGACGCGACGCTTTCGTTGATCACGGAACGGCGCGTGTCATCGCCGTGGGGTCTCGCCGGGCGGCGCGCCGGGAGCAGTCGGCGAGAACTGGTTGCTGCCGGGCGGCGACGAAACGCAGCGGCGCCCGCTCGCCGACAAGTGCACGATCCGGCTGCGCCGCGGGCGATGTCGTCCGCATCCTCACGCCCGGCGGCGGAGGGTTCGGCGAAAGCTCGTAGCGAAGATCAGTCAGGGAGGCGAACGGCGACGATCGTCACCGACATCTCGCGTTTCGGGCCCTGATACGTGACCGTCTCGCCCGGACCCTTGCCCAGGATCGCGGTTCCGATCGGCGAATTGGGCGACAGCACGTCGTACTTGTCGTTGCGCTCTTCGATGGAGCCGACGAGGTACGTCAGCACGTCGTCGTCGCCCTTGTAACGCAGGTCGACGACCGTCCCCGCCTCGACCACGTCGCCCGACGTGGTGGAGTCGATGACCACCGCGTTGGCCAGCATCTGCTCGAGCTGGCGGACGCGCGCCGCGTTGATGCCCTGCTCGTTCTTGGCCGCGTCGTAGTCGGCGTTTTCCTTGATGTCGCCGTGCTCGCGGGCCCGTTCGATCGCGAGAGAGAGCTCCAGCTTCCGGGTGGTGGTTCGTTCTACCAATTCCGCCTTAAGCCGCGCGTAGGCCTCGGGCGAGAGGTGGGGCTGCTCTGCCATGGACGGGCAGGGTAGTTCGGGCGGAACTGGTTTGACATGGCTCTGATCTGCTGCGATCCTGAGGGCCTTATGTCCGTGCACTTTTCGGTCGTCGCCATTCGGTAAGCGAGCGCCGCTCTGGCGTTCGCTGCAACCGTCCACGCCTGCGTGGGCGGTTTTTTCGTGACGGACCTGATTGGAAGGAAGCAGCCAGTGGCCCATCGGGTCGGAATCATCGGTGGGGACGGGATCGGTCCCGAGGTAACGGCCGAAGCGCTCAAGGTCGTGCGCGCCGCGGGCGTCAAGCTCGAGACGACCGACTACGACCTCGGCGGTCGGCGCTATCTCGCGACCGGCGAGGTGTTGCCCGACCCCGTGCTGGAGGAGCTGCGCGGCTACGACGCGATCCTGCTCGGCGCGGTCGGTACGCCGGAAGTTCCCCCGGGTGTGCTCGAGCGCGGACTCCTGTTGAAGATGCGCTTCGCGCTCGACCTCTACGTGAACCTGCGGCCGTTCAAAGCTGGGCCGGGCAAGCACAACGACGGCGTCGACTTCCTCGTGGTGCGCGAGAACACCGAGGGCATCTACGCGGGGGAGGGCGGCTTCTTGCGCCAGGGAACCCCGCACGAGATCGCGACCCAAGGTTCGGTCAACACGCGCATGGGCGTAGAGCGCTGCGTGCGTTACGCATTCGAGCTCGCCCGCTCCCGTGATGCCAAGCACCTCACGCTCGCGCACAAGACGAACGTGCTCGCGTTCGCCGGCGACCTGTGGCAGCGCACGTTCAACGAAGTTGCCGTTGAATTCCCCGACGTGGCCACCGCGTACAACCACGTCGACGCGGCGTGCATCTATATGGTCGAGGATCCCGGTCGTTACGACGTCCTCGTCACCGACAACCTCTTCGGCGACATCCTCACCGACCTGGCCGGGGCGATCGGCGGCGGAATCGGGCGGGCGGCCTCGGCCAACCTCAACCCGGCCCGGACCGGCCCGTCGCTCTTCGAGCCCGTCCACGGCTCGGCCCCCGACATCGCCGGGACCGGCAAGGCCGACCCCCGGGCGGCGGTGATTTCCGCCTCGATGATGTGTGATTTCCTGGGCGAGAGCGATGCCGTGGCCCGAATTCAAAAGGCTTTGGACTCAACCGACGATGTAGAAGGCACGACCACGCAGATCGGCGACGCGATCGCCGCCGCCTGCTGACGTCGGGCTTCGACGAAAGGCAACAACGATGCCCATCACGCCGACCGAGAAGATCTGGATGAACGGCGAGCTCATCCCGTGGGCCGACGCGCAGGTTCACGTCCTGACGCACTCGCTCCACTACGGGACCGGCGTATTCGAGGGCATCCGCGCGTACGAGACCAAGAGCGGCCCGGCGGTGTTCCGCCTGACCGAGCACATCGCGCGCCTCTTCGACTCCGCCTCCATCATGATGATGGAGATCCCCTACACGGTCGACCAACTCGTCCAGGCGACGAAGGACACCGTGCGCGCCACGGGACTCCCGTCGTGCTACGTCCGGCCGATCGCGTACTACGGCTACGGCGAGATGGGGCTCAACACATTGCCGTGCGAGGTCGACGTCGCGATCGCGTGCTGGCCGTGGGGTGCGTACCTCGGCGCCGACGCGGTCTCCGAAGGCGTGCGCATGAAGATCTCGAGCTGGACGCGCCACGACCACAACACGATGCCGCCGTTGTCGAAGACGACCGGTAACTACGTGAACTCGTCGCTCGCCAAGGTGGAAGCGCTGAAGGCCGGTTACGACGAGGCCATCATGCTCAACCCCGACGGCCTGGTTTCGGAGTGCACGGGCGAGAACATCTTCGCGGCCCGCAAGGGTGTGTTGATCACGCCGCCGGTGTCGGCGGGCGCGTTGCCCGGCCTCACGCAGGATTCGGTCACGACAATCGCGCGCGACCACGGCTTCGAGGTGCGCGTCGACGATCTCTCCCGCAGCGACCTCTACATCGCCGAGGAGATGTTCGTGTGCGGAACCGCGGCCGAGGTCGAGCGCGGTCAACTCCGTCGACGACCGCAAGATCCCGTGCCCGGGCCCGATGACGAAGGTCATTGCCAACGAATACGCCAAGGCAGTCCGGGGCGAGATCGACAAGTACAAAGACTGGTGTGAGTTGGTATGAGTGACGAGACGCAGCCGAGGCCGGCTATCGAGATCTACGACACGACCCTGCGGGACGGGTCGCAGCTCGAGGGAATTTCACTGACGGTCGAGGACAAGCTGCGGATCGCGGAGCAGCTCGACTGGCTCGGCGTGCACTACATCGAGGCCGGTTGGCCGGGTGCGAACCCGAAGGACGACGAGCTGTTCCGGCGCGCGCCTACGGAGTTGAAGCTCGAGACCAGCACGTTGGTTGCGTTCGGTTCGACGCGGCGCCCGAAGGGCAAGGTCGACAGCGACGACACCCTGCGCCACCTCGTGGAAGCGAACGTCGGAACGGTGTGCATCGTCGGGAAGTCGTGGGACTACCACGTCACCGAAGCGCTCGGTACCTCGCTCGACGAGGGCGTGGCGATGGTCGGCGATTCGGTCGAGTTCCTGCGCCGGTCGGGCATGAACGTGTTGTTCGACGCCGAGCACTTCTTCGACGGCTTCCGCCGCAACCCCGAGTTCTCGTTCCGCGTGCTCGAATCGGCGGCGACGAACGGCGCGAGTCACCTGGTGCTGTGCGACACCAACGGCGGCGCGTTGCCGACCGATGTCGAGCGGGCCGTTGCGGAGGTCGTGAAGTACTTCGGCGGCGACGTGAAGATCGCGGTGCACCTGCACGACGACGCGGGTACCGGCGTGGCGAACGCGCTGGCCGGCGTGCGGGGTGGCGCCACTCAGGTGCAAGGGACGATCAACGGTTACGGCGAGCGCACCGGCAACTGCAACCTCACGACGATCATCCCGAACCTCACCCTGAAGATGGGTTACGACACGATCCCGCGTGACCGCTTGGAGCGGCTCACGCCCGTCGCGCACCACGTGGCCGAGCTCGTGAACATGCCGCTCAACCCGCAGGCCGCGTACGTGGGTCATTCCGCATTCGCGCACAAGGCCGGGCTGCACACGAGTGCGATCGCGAAGCGGCCCGACGCGTACGAACACGTGTCGCCCGAGATCGTCGGCAACGGCACCCGGTTCGTCGTCTCGGAGCTGTCGGGTAAGTCGACACTCGGCTTGAAGGCCAAGGAGTTCGGGCCTCGAGCTCGACGGCCCGCAGCTCGCCGATGTCGTCGAGACGTTGAAGCGCCTCGAACACGAGGGCTACCACTTCGAGGTGGCCGACGGTTCGCTCGAGCTGTTGATGCGCCGCGCCACCGGCTGGGAGCCCACCTGGTTCCGCGTGGAGTCGTTCCGCGTGATCACCGACGACATGCTCGGCGTCGACACGCTCACCGACAAGACCAATGCAACGGTGATGACCGAGGCGACGGTGAAGGTGCACATCGGCGACCGGCGCGTCGTGGCAACCGCGGAAGGCAACGGCCCGGTGAACGCGCTCGACACCGCGCTGCGTAGTGCGCTCGACGGCGATTTCCCCGCGCTCGAACGGGTGCACCTCACCGACTACAAGGTGCGCGTGCTCGACACGAACAAGGGCACCGGCGCGGCCACCCGGGTGTTGATCGACTCCACCGACGGCGACTCCACCTGGACCACGATCGGCGTGAACGAGAACATCATCGAGGCCTCGTGGCAGGCCCTCCTCGACTCGATCCACTTCGGCCTACTCCGCGCCGAGCTCGCCAACCGCTGAACAGTTCGCGCGGTGCTCGCATAACCGTCCCAGAGCGGGCATTATGCGTGCGTGCCGGTCCTCGAGTGCCCGGGCGTGTTCGCGATGCTCGTGCCCGATGGCTGGACAGCGACAGCGATCTCCGACCTCAAGTACGAACTCACCCGTGCTGGCGATTCAGGGGCGGCTCACGTGTCCGTCTACAAGCGACACAGGGCTCCGATTACGGGAGCCGAGGCGCGCGATCTCGTGACCCGGTTCGTGACAAGGATCTGCCCAGGTAACGCAGTCAAGGTGGCGGTGTTAGCCGAAAACGATGAGCAGCATCGCGCCGTCGCTCGGTGCCGATCGACGAGCAACACCGGTGAGAGCTTCGATTGGCTCGTGTTTCTGGTCCTCTGGAGGCAGCACTTCTTGATGTGCTCCTGCACGGCCGACCCAGGGTCGGACCTACTGGGCGAGTCCGAGATGATGTTCGCCTCGATCCACCCACTTGCCGTCCGCAAAGGCGCTGGGATCGCAGGTAGCTCGCGCGCTACGCCATAACTGCCGCTTTGGCTAGCGCGCGGTTTTCGGGGCTCGTTGTGGCGCCTGTTCCGGCCCGGGGGCGTAAGCCGGGCGGTTCGTGGGTTGCGATGGGGTGTTCTAAACCTCGGAGAGGTCTCAAGCGTTGGGGGAGTGATGTTGGCGGAAGGTGGGGAGCCGGTCGCGGTGGCGCTTGACGCCGAGTCGTGGTGCAGTTCGCTGTATCCGAGGTTGGTTGCGGCGATGAGTCTCTATTGCGGGACGCCGGAAGATGCCGAGGATCTCGCTCAGGAGACGCTGAGTCGCGCCTGGGAGCATTGGCCGACAGTTTGCGCGCATCCGACGCCGGAGGCGTGGGCGTTCCGGACTGCGTTCAATCTCGCGAACTCGCGCTGGCGGCGTCGGCGGATCGAGCGGCGCGCGCATGCACAGTTGGCATCGAGAGGACCGTCGACGCCGACGGACCTGACGGATCTCGAAGTGCGTCGTGTGGTTTCTGCACTGCCGGCACGGCAACGCGAGGTCGTCGTTTTGCGTTTCTTTCTCGATCAGTCGGTTGCTGACGCGGCTTCGGCAATGGGTTGTGCGGAAGGCACGGTGAAGGCGTTGACGCACCAGGCGATTGCGAGCCTCCGCGATTCTGGGCTCGTTGCGAACGAAGGGTACGACGATGACGACTCTGCGTGAGGCGTTGCGATCGGCGGCGATATTTCCCCGCGGCGAGCTGGATCCGTCGGTTCTCCGTCTGCGTGCAACCCGGCGGCGGCGACGGCGCACGACAGCGCTCGCGGCAACGGGGATGGTCGTCGTGGTCGCGTTGACCGGTGGGTTCGCTGTCGCGCAGGCCGGCGCGAGCCACTCCGGACACGGTGTTGTGAACGTGGCGGGCGACTCGGCTCCGGTTCTACGCACAACGACGACCACGGGTTCGGATTCGGTCACTGTTCCGGCCGGCGCTGCGACTGCGACGACCTCGACGAGCGTCGTTCCGATTCCGCCGGCTCCGATGGTCACGGCTCCCGCGACCACGGCGCCGCTGACGGCGCCGCCGGTGACCACGCCGCCGACGGCATCGACGACGACGACGCCCGTCAGCGTCGCGCCGGTCGACACAACGCCAACTACCGTCGGCCCCGTACGACCGTCACAGTGCGCGATCCCACCTGTCGGCCAGATGGTCTACGCGACCCAGGCCGAGTTTGAAGCGGGCATAACCGGTCGTTGGTTCCTGTGCCGAGCGCCCTCAGTGTTCGGCGGGTCCGAGATCGGCATCGAGCTGCTCTCGAATCACCGCTGGAAGAAGCTCACCGGCTCGATCGAGTCGCCGGTGCCCAGCAGCGGATGGGGTTCGGAAGGCTCGTGGGAAGCGATAGACAACAGCGATATGAACGGTCCGGGCTCGTACCAACTGAACCTCACCTACGACGGCGGCGGCACGGTCATCTGTCAACCGCAGATCTCGGCAAACGCCAACGCCATGGGTCTCGCCAACTATGACGCCGGCATCATGAGTGACTATGTCCGCGGCTAGAACCACACGCAACACGCGCTCGATGTTCGGAGGATTCCGAGCCGCGCGCATGAGCGCAGTGGCGTTCGCGTTGGTCTTGTCGCTCGCTGGGCTGCAGGCACGTGTCGCTCCACAGGCGTCGGCCGAGTTGCTATTCGTTCCCAACTACCAACTCGTGGGTGCGGACGGAGGTGTCTTCGCGTTTGGTGGCGCGCACTTCTCCGGTGGTCTCGGCGGCCAGCCGATCGGCCACAAGATCGTCGCGGTCTTGAACGCCTCTGCGAACGCGATCGACGGACCCGGCTACCTCTTGGTCGACAGTGCCGGCATCGTGTATCCGTTCGGACTCAAGAGCTACGGCGACCTGCGCGGCGTCCGGCTGCGGTCGCCAATCGTCGGCGCGGTCGCAGTCGGCGCACCGGATGGCAGCAAGGGTGGCTACCTGCTCGTCGCGGCCGACGGCGGAGTCTTTGCGTTCGGAGCCGCGCACTTCCCCGGGAGCCTCGCCGCGTTTCACCTGCCGGCGCCGATCGTCGGCATGGCGCTCAGTCTGAATCCTGGTACCGCTCCCGGCGCGCCGCCCGACCCTGATCCGTTCTCGTATCGGTTGGCCGACACTGCCGGGCGCGTCTACACGCTCGGCCGAGCTCCGTTTCACGGCGATCTCACTCACGCGCCATCCATCTCGCCAGTCGTCGGCATCCTCGCCGACACCGACGGGTATCTCCTCGCAACCGCGAACGGCCGAGTCATCCCATTCGGCATCGCGTCCGAAGGAGACATCTCGCACCTCCACCTGAGCGCTCCCATCTCGGGTATCGCGCTCGCCGGCATCGGCGGCGGCTACGTGCTGTTCGCCAGCGACGGCGGCGTGTTCACGTTCGGCGCCGGACGATTCCTCGGAAGCATGGCCGGGCGACACCTCAACGCGCCGATCACAGCGATGACCAGCCAACTACTCAGCCGAAATACCTGCGCGGCGCGCGCCAAAGCGCCGGGGAACATTTCGATCACACCGATGGAACCTCAGATCTGCAACCTGACATGGACGCACGCTTCTCCCGCGCTGGCCGGTGCGTCGGCCGAACCAGGCGCACGCCCGTCGCAGTCGACTCGTCCGCGCGCGTGACCGAATGACCCGCGCTCGCAGTCCCGCGCGGGGTCGTCTGCGTGGCTCACGCAGACTTGACGCGGTGTTCGGCGCACTACTTGTCCCGGTGGTCGCGCTCGGCGTCGGCACGCTCGAGACCACTCGCCCGCGTGGCGTGATTCGCCCGATGAGCGCTTCGTCGCCAAACGCCACAACCGTGACCACGACGACCGCGACCACGACGACCTGCACCGTCACGGTTGTTCCTCCGACACCGGTCAACCGTGTCGTGACCACCGTTGCTCCGATCGTTGCGACCGGCGTTGCAGACGACGGGACTCAGTTCAACGTAACCGTCGGAACCCAATTCCATCTCCGCCTCGTGCCGAACGGAGTCGCGACTCCCGGCTGTGCGGGATTCCCGTGGGGCCCATCGACCTGGGAGACTCCGGCCGCCGCACCGGCGGGCACGCTCCAGCTCACCACGAGGGAACAGTCCGGCGGCGACGTGTTCGCCACCGTGGTCGTCGTCGGCGCCGGACAGGGCACGATCTCGTCGAATATCGACTGCGCAGGCACGTGCAGTCCCGCTGCTCACTGGAGCATCTCGGTACACGCGGACGCCGCCAGCCGTTACGACCGTGCCGCCGACAACACCGCCGCGACCGTCAACCGGACTTCCACAAACGACCTAGGTGCCGAACATAACTGCCGATCGGTCGCTCGCGCTCGACTACGACCTCGATCGACGATTCGGGTCGAAGAAGCCCTTTGACCACGCGAGTGCGACCAACCCGATCGGAAAGAAGATTGCGGTCATCGCGGCGTCCGCCAAGTTCCTCGTCGTCGCTCCGACCAACACGAAGAATGTGACTGCCAGGACAAGAAGGGAACGGAGCACCTGCCTCGTCGGTCGCTCGGCCGGATCGCCCACGAGACCAGTCAAGCAGACGCATAGCTGCGGATACGCGCCCGCCGCGAGGGCGCGCGATCGGGCATTGTGTGCTCGTGTATCCCGATCGAGACCTCGCGTCCGATGCGAGGGGCCCGACACTGCGGACTCAACGCCTCGTGTTGCGGCGTTGGCGCGCCGAAGACCTAGCACCCTTTGCCGAACTCAACGCCGATCCCGACGTAATGGCGCACATGCAGAAGACCATGAGCCGAGAGGAGAGCGACGCATTCGTGGCGCGCATCGAGGCGGAGTTCGACGACTGCGGTTTCGGTCTCTGGGCCGTAGAGGCGCCGAACCACTCGCCGTTCATTGGCTTTGTCGGGTTGCACCGAGTGCCGTTTGACGCTCCCTTCACGCCCGCGGTCGAAGTCGGATGGCGCCTAGCCCGCGAGCACTGGGGCTATGGATTCGTGACCGAGGCGGCTCGTAGTGCGGTTCGCTACGGACTCGAAGAGGTCGGTCTTGACGAGATCGTTTCCTTCACCAACCCAGACAACGTCCGGTCGTGGAAGGTGATGGAACGCCTCGGCATGATTCGTGATCCGGCGTCGGACTTCGAGCACCCCAACGTTCCAACGGGACACTGGCTCCGTCCTCATATCTTCTACAGATTTCCGCCTGCGGCCCCGTCGCCGTAGCGCCCGATCGGTCTCGCCGCGAGCTGGCGGCGTGGTTGGGGTCCGTGAAGGCGCATCTCGCGGGCCAGGAGACCACGTGCGTTGGTTACGGCTCGGCCAACGCTCCGGGAGCGGTGATCTTTGGTCGGTCGACGCGAGAAGCTATGAGCCGTCGCCAACCAAGACACTGCGGATCGCGTATGCAACGCGCGCGTTCGCGAGGACCTACCGTGCGTGCATGCCAGCGACTCGTCCCCATCCGATCTCGATCGCCGACGCGTCGGCAAACCTTTCGTTCCTGGCCGACCGCACTCCAAGGACCACGGCCGAACAGTCCGAGGGCGCTTTTCGGAATCTGGTGGCTTATCGCGATGGCGCGGTCTTCGTCGGGTACTGGGCAGGGACCAGCGAGTGGGAACGGCATCCTGCCGGAGATGAGATCGTTCTGGTCCTCGAAGGCCGCACCACCATCTTCTTTCTGACTGATGAGGGCGAACTCGCCGCGTCGCTCGGACCGAATGAACTCGTGATCGTGCCTCAGTCGACCTGGCATCGATTCGAGACACCCGACGGAGTGACGGTCCTGAGCGTGACGCCTCAGCCGACGGAACACAGCGCGGACCTACCAACCTGAGACACGCCGATGTGCACAGCAGAGCACACAGAACTGCCGTTCGGGTACTCGCGCGGGCGCAACATCCCCAACGCCGAACCTTGGCTGATGATTGGGTACCCAGGTCTACGCTCACGGGATGTGGGCACCGACACGACGGCGACAACTCGGCGTTGACGCAACCTTTGTCGCGGCGTTGGTCGCCCTTGGCCTGGGCGCTTCGGTGTACGTCGTCATGTTCGCTGCGACCGTCAGTGTGTTGGTACTCGGTGGCCGCGTTCGGAGACCGACGCGTCGCGATCGCCTTGTCCAGGTTGCGGTCCCGGCAGCCCTGGTGTTGGTGACACGCGTGGTCTATGGAACATCGCCGGCATTTGACCTGGCGATCGTGCTCGGAGTGTCTGTGCTGCTCGGCGAGCTCTGGACGCGCCTCCGACCCCTCGATTGAGCAGCGGCAGCCGTTTCGGCATCAGGGCTCGTCCGCGAGGACAAAGAGCCGCGCGCGATAACTGCCGATCGGACCTCGCTCGGAAAGCGACTGAACGCGCATCTCGCGGGCGGTTGTCCGAGTCGCCGCACCGCACAGGATTGGGCACTATTAGCGCGTGGTGAAAAGACCGGACGCGTCGGATGAATGGCCGAATATCTCCATCTGGTCCGCGGCGAGGGCGAGGCACGACGGCCGTTGCCCGGTTTGCGGGAACGCCACCGACAGCCGATTCGGCGGCCGCCAGCACCAGTTCGGCTGCGACTACATGCGGAAGCGAGTGATCGGCATGGGGATCGCGCTCGGAGGTCCTGCGCTGGTTGGCACAGTGCTACTCGGAGGGCCCGGGTCCGCCGTTCCCCTCGTTGTCATCCTTGTGGTCGGGCTTTGGTGGCTCGTCCGGCACGCTAACGCCGTAGAGCCGGAGCCCCCCGAGGCGCCATAGCTGCCGATCGGTTTCGCGACGCGTCAACGATGGATCGTGCAGTCGACGGCAAGCGTGTCGGCCGGTGACGTTCCGATGACCAGTCTCCAAGCCCGGTGCGCCCGACGCGACGGCGCTTGACCGAGTCTTAACAGCGTGTAAGAATCACGATGGATGTCTAAAGCTGCGGTGCGGGTGGATTGGCGTGAGGCGCGGCGGCAGTCGGCGCGCGACGCGATTGTGGAGGCGGCCTGGGAACTGGTCCGTGCCGACGGGCTCGCAGCTCTGTCGATGCGCGAGTTGGCGTCCCAGGCCGGCATCACAACGCCGACCGTCTACGCGTATTTCGAATCTAAGCACTCCATCTACGACGCGATGTTTGGCCGCGCCGCGCAGCGACTTTGCCGACCGGATGACCGAGCCGTACGAGGCGCTCGACAATCGAGGCGTGCTGGCCGAAGGCACGCGCCGGTTCGTCGAGTTCTGCACGTGCGACATCGCCCGCTACCAGCTCCTGTTCCAGCGCACGATCCCTGGATTCGAACCGTCGCCCGAGGCATTCGCACCGTCGGTGCGTGCGCTGGACGCGACGCGTGCGCGCCTTGCTCTGAACGGGGTCCGTGATCCGGGCCACATCGATATGTGGACTGCTTTGACCACGGGACTTGTCGACCAGCAACTCTCCAACGACCCCGGAGGAGACCGCTGGACTCGCCTCATCGACGACTTCGTGACGATGTTCCTCGATCACTGTCTCGCGCGACCTCGCCCGCCTCGATCCGCAAAACCGAAACCCACGACCCGTCGGCGCTAGCCACCAAGACCGGAGATTCGAATTGATGCCTACACCTGCCCGACTGCACCATCTGGCCCTCACAGTCACCGATGTGGACACCAGCGTCGGCTGGTACGAAGACGTGTTCGGGGTCCGCTTCCGAGTTGACGTGCCGCACCGCGAGGGCGTCGGCAAACTCCTCGCCGACGACACCGGCCAGCTGATGATCGTGCTTCACCATCACGAAACGAATGATGGTGCCCTCTTCGGCGAAACGACCACCGGTCTCGACCACGCCGGTTTCGTCGTAGCAACTCGCGACGATCTCGAAGCCTGGCAATCCCACCTGGAATCCAAGGGCGTCACCCGCGCCGACATCGCCGACAAACCCCTTACGCAATCCGCGATCGCAGATGAACCCTACGGATCAGTTCTTGTATTTCGCGACCCCGACAACATCCAACTCGAACTTTTCTCCCCACCAAATCGCTAGACCAAGCCCGCCGTGGTGAGTGACTCCTTCGCATCGCGCCACGCCATAACTGCCGATCGGGGCGCGGACGCGACGGCGCGCGATCGGGCAATCTGGCGCGACGCTCCCGCGTTCGCGTTGAGGCAGCCTATGGAGCGTCGGAGAAAGGGGTTGCGATGAACTTCAGAGCTCGACGCGGGACATGATGTCGGCGATGACGTCGTCCTTCGCGTCGGCGTAGTCCTGCACCGTGGGCCACTCCCGCTTGGTGAGAGCCAGCTTCGTCGACTCGTAGAGTTCGCGATCGTCGCGGTTCCCGCGAAGGTGATCTCGAAAGGCGAGCATCCGATCAACCTCAACGCAGCGCGGCGGGAAGACATGCAGGTTCACGGCTGGATCCTCACGCCGCAGCAGGCGATGTTCGAACCAGTCCGGCTCGCGCAGGCGCAGCGAGTAAGCGACGGCTTCGAGTCGTGGCACGTACAAAGCCTCGTCGATGGTGTCGGGCACCACGAGAGCGATGTCGATGATCGGCTTCGCACGCAGGCCCGGTACAGATGTCGATCCGGCGTGGTGCACCTCGAGTGCGCTCTCGCCGAGGGCAGACACGATCCGATCGCGCTCCGCCTCGAAGAGTCGCGGCCACTCGCTCGTATACGAGACTAGAGAGATCCTCACCACTCGACGATCTTCGCGTGGTTCAGTTGGCGGTTCCGTTCGGGTTGAGCCGATGACGAACCTCGCGCCGCGGATCGGGACTTCCCGCCAAGGCGCGGGATCGGGCACGATGTAGCCATCGAACGAAGGAGTTGCGATGGCTACCGTCAGTGTTCGCTACATCGTGAACGACGTTGACGAGGCGATCTCGTTCTACCGAGATCAGCTTGGATTCAGCGAGGTGATGCACCCGGCTCCGACCTTCGCAATGCTTGCCAAGGGCGACCTGCGTCTCGTGTTGAGCGCGCCGGGCGGCGGACCCGGAGGAGGCGCGGCGATGCCTGACGGAACGATTCCGACGCCAGGAGGATGGAACCGCTTCTCACTTGAAGTACCAGACCTCGCGGCAGTCGTCGAGGCACTGCGCGCAAGCGGCGCGCACTTTCGCAACGACATCGTCTCGGGCGTCGGAGGAATGCAGATTTTGGTTGAAGACCCTTCTGGCAATCCCGTCGAGCTATTCGAACCGACCCGCGATGAGGCTCGACTGGAACCTTCCTGAATACGGATCGGGCAACATGACGGTGCCGGTTGTCACCGCGAGAGGCGAGGGCAGATGATTGAGTTGACCACTGCGCAGATGGAGTACCTGTCGGACCAATTGCTGGGTCGAATCGCTACGACTGGTGCTGATGGCAAGCCGCACGTCGTTCCAACCTCCTTTCGATTCAACCGCGATCTCGGGACCATCGACATTGGCGGCCATCACGTCGCGACGACGAAGAAGTACCGAGATGTCCAGGTCAACCCTTGGGCCGCGATCGTCGTGGACGATCTCGTATCGACCGATCCCTGGACACCGCGCATGCTCGAGATTCGGGGACGCGCAGAAGCGGTCGCCACGGGCGGTGCCGACTTTGGGCCTGGGTTCGGTGACGCGTTCATCCGTCTCCATCCGGAGAAGATCAACAGCTTCGGTATCGATTGAGCGCATCGCACGAGACAGTCGCGTCGCGTTCTTCACTGATCGTCGGGATCAACACCTGATGCGAGTCGCCCTTGATGGGCCCAGGTCGCGAGTTCGGGCGACACGACTTCGTTCACGGTCCGGTCGTATTCGGCGAGCTCCTTGTCACCAACGCGTGTCCGCCACTCGCCGAAGCCGCCGGAACGAAAGAACGCCCGGTCGTCCTTCCAGATCATCCCGGCGTTCGGCAAGACGTCCTTGGCTCGGTCACGCATCCGCTCCAGCGTCGCTTCGGCCGCGAGCTCGTCGGCACGTTGCCGTGTCGTGTTGACGTGCAAGGCGTCGGCCAGGCGCACGATCTCGCCGGGTAGATCGGCGCTGTAGTCCGCGTAGTGGCACATGACGACGTTTCCGCGGTGGCGGAGTTGCCAGCCGGTATCGACATGGTGCAACACGCCGGTCAGGCTGTAGAAACCGGTGCCCGGTGTGGCGCGGATGAACGTGCGGAACCGTTCGCGGGGGTCGTCGCTGGCTTGTCGTCGTGGCGGGAGTGTGTCGAGGTCGTCGTTCCCGACCGCTTCCTGTCGCAACGCGAGGACGCGCTCGTGATCCATGTTGTCGAGGTGATGTTCCATTGAAACCATCGCGTCGCGCGGGTCTCGGCCCACGACGACATAGGTGACGTCCTGGCGCGCCGGAAGACCGTCGAGTGGGGTGTGGGTCTTGATGAATCGGCGGTGTTGTTGCGCGGCGTAGGTAGCCCGTACGTCGTCAAGCGGTCGGATGGTCTGGTCCAACCATGGCGACAGTTCACTCAGCGGTGCCGGGAGCGCAGGGCCATCGAAGATCAACATCGCGCACAACATCTGGGTCCATGTCGTGCCGCACTTCGACGGTGTGCTGATCACGATGTCCGAAGGTCTGAACTCGAAGCCGTCCCATCTCGCATTGTCGCTCATGAGCGACCGGTATTCGACCTTCATCGACCTGCACTCTCACGGGAGACACCTCAGCTGTCAACCGCCTCGCCACAGCGAGGCGGCGCTCCTTCACCCGTGCACGCAGAGAGCTGCGCTATGACTGCCGATCGGTGGTCGCGGTCAGGCTGAGCGCAACAGGGTCACGCAGTTGCGCGCGTCGGGAAGGCGGGCTGTGTGGTCGGCTTGGCGCGCCGCGTTGAGGTTGGCGAGGATCTCGAGTGCGCGCGGTCGCCCATAGCGCCGCGAATACTCACCGAGGAAGCGCTCGTCCCGAGCCTCGTCGCGTTCCAGTGGCTCCGAGAAGACGGCGACTGCTCCGACCGCGAGGTCGAGTGCCGTGTGCCCATCGAGGGTTGGCGTTCTTGGGTCGACGCCGGCGGTTAGGAAGAGCTCCACGGCCGCGGTTCGACCTTGGGCGGCAGCAGTATGGATCGGCCGCCAGCCGGAATCGGGAAACGGTGCGTCGACATCGGCTCCGAGGTCGATGAGCGCGGCGATCGCCGCGATGCTGATGCCGTCGCTCTCCTCGAAGTCAGGGCCAAAGCGGTCATCAGAGACGGCGGAGTGGATGGGGCGGAACCCGCGGATCGGGACCGTTCTTGTCGACGCCGGCCGCGACCAAGAGCGCAATCGTGCGTTCCATCGCGGGGTCCCGCTCGGCGTTGTATGCGAAGCACGCGGAGATCAGTGGGTTTCTGCCGACGCTCGGATCAGCGCCCACCGCGAGCAGCGCCTCGACGCCTCCGGCGTCGCCGTCCATCGAGAGATGTCCCAACGCGGTGCCGCCACCCGCATGCGTGGCGTTGACGTCGATGCCTGCGACTTGCATCAACTTCAGCATCTCGATCCGATCGGAGATGCTCACGCGATTGCGACGGCCCGCGACCTCGCGAAGTATGGAACGGTTGTGCGGCAGCACCGCCTGCACGCGTGCTCCGGCATCCAGCAAGGCAGCAAAGACTTCCACCGATGCCGTTCTCGTCAGCACCGGCTCGTCATGCTCACTCAGCAAGGGATCCGGCTCAGCTCCCGCGGCGAGCAGAATCTGCACGCACTCCAAGGAGCCCGAGGCTGCAGCTTGGTGAATCGGTGAGTCGCTGGCGTACCGCGGCGATACGACCGACGGCGCGGCGCCCGCGGTGAGAAGCCAACGCAGTTGTTCCGCGTTTCCCGAACCGGCAGCCCTCGCAACGGACGGCTCTTCATCATCGGGGGACTCCGGCAGCCGTTTCGACACGCCTTCAATGCTAAGAGCACGCCCTACGTGGACAGTCGAGCGCGTTCGCTGACCCGTGGGTGTCCCGTGGGGGCATGGGATGGTCAATCAACTGGAACATGGGGCAATGAACGACCTCCACGGTCATTGGTTGTCCCATCGTGCGGACCGCCTCGACCCCCAGCCCGCCGAGGGCTTCCGGGTATTGTCGGCTTCGTGCCCACCGATCCGTTCGTACCGTCCGACCCGAACGCTCGGCCCCGCCAGCAGCAGAACCTGCCGCCGGGCGTGGCCTACCCGCCCGCGGCCGACTGGCGCTCCGATCGTCCCGGCGACCTCGGGCCCGACCAGCCCGAAGGCGCGCTCTTCGGCCGGCCCGGGCCGAACGTCGGCTACGCGTACACGCTTGCGCAGCGGGCCAAGGATCGCCTGCGGCTCGGACCGTTCGAGCACGCGCACGACGCGGTTGCCGTCGTCGCCGAAGTGGCCGGAAAGCGCGCCGCGCAGTTCGGGCGCGCGCCGGTCATCGGCGACGTCGATCTCGCAATCGCGCTCCTCGGTTTCGACGGTGGTGCGAGTGACGACTTCGTGAAGGCGCGTTCCGCGCTGGTGCACGAGGCCGGGCACGACTACCGGCGTCGGCGCGCAATCGTCGATTCGGTTCCCGACGCGTTGCTGCGCAGCAAGCCGGGCACGGCCGAGATCGACGCGTGGCGCAGCTCGATTCCTGCGCCCGCCGCGTCGGGCTAGTCGCTCCGCCCGCGCCCGTTGCCTCGGTCGTCGCCGCGAAAGGCCCGCAGTTGACCAGCTTCACCCTCTCCGACGATCTCGAGGAGCTGCGCACTTCGGTCCGCCGCCTCGCCGAGGACAAGATCGCGCCCAACGCGGCCCGCGCCGACGAGGACGAGCAGTACCCCTGGGACTCGTGGAACGCGTGGAAGACCGCAGGCTTTGCCGGGCTCGCGTTCCCCGAGGAGCTTGGCGGTCAGGGCGGCGGCTTCCTCGCCCACGCGATCTGCGTCGAAGAGGTGGCGCGGGTCTGCGCGTCGTCGTCGCTGTTCACCTTCATCTCGAAGCTCGCGATGACGCCCGTGATCGATCACGGTGGCGATCTGCTGCGCAAGAAGTATGTGGACCGCATCGCGAGCGGCGAGTGCCAGGCGTCGTATTGCCTGTCGGAGGCCGACGCGGGCAGCGACGTCGCCGGCATGCGCACCAAGGCGGTGCGCGACGGCGATCACTACGTCTTGAGCGGCCGCAAGCTCTGGATCACCAACGCGAGCATCAGCGACTTCTACACGGTGTTCGCCAAGACCGATCCCGACGCCGGCCACCGCGGCATCAGCTGCTTCGTCGTGGAGAAGGACTTCCCCGGGTTCTCGGTGTCGAAGCTCGAGCACAAGATGGGTGTGCGCGGGTCACCCACCGGCGAGATCGTGCTCGACGAATGCGCCGTTCCCGCCGAGAACCTGATCGGTGAGCCCGGGCAGGGGTTCGCGTACGCGATGGGCGCGCTCGACCGGTCGCGACCCCTCGTCGGCGCGCAGGCGCTCGGGATCGCGCAGGGCGCACTCGACCTCGCCACCTCGTACGTGCAGGATCGCAAGCAGTTCGGTCAGCGCGATCGCCGAGTTCCAGGGCCTGCAGTTCATGCTCGCCGACATGGCGACCGTGGTCGATGCGGCGCGGCTCCTCGTCTACCGCGCCTGCTCGCTCCTCGACGACGGCCTGGGCGGCACACCCACTACCGCGAGTGCGTCGTCGATGGCCAAGCTGTTCGCCTCGGATACCGCAATGCGCGTCACGACCGATTGCGTGCAACTGCTCGGCGGGATCGGGTACACCAAGGACATGCCCGCCGAGCGCTTCATGCGCGACGCCAAGATCACGCAGATCTACGAGGGCACGAATCAGATCCAGCGGGTTGTGATCGCCAAGCGGCTCCTCGGCGGCGACCGGTGAGCGAGATCCGTCTCCGCTTCTCGCCCGCGCCGACCGGGTTCCTGCACATCGGCAGCGTGCGCACCGCGCTCTACAACTGGTTGCAGGCACGCCATGTCGGCGGCACGTTCATCCTCCGCATCGAGGACACCGACGTTGCGCGCTCCACCCAGGAGTCGGTCGACCAGATCCAAGAGGTCATGCACTGGCTCGGTCTCGAGTGGGACGAGGGCCCGCATCTGCAGAGCCTGAGGTTCGACGCATACCTCGCCGCCGCGCAACGCCTGCTCGATGCAGGCGACGCGTACGAGTGCTACTGCACCGAAGCCGAGGTCAAGGCGCGCAACGAAGACGCGATGCGCGACGGTCGCGCCCCGGGCTACGACGGCCGGTGCCGCAACCTCACGCCCGCGGAACGGGCCGAGCGCGCCGCCCAGGGTCTTCCAGTTTCAATCCGCTTTCGCACGCCCGACGAAGGGCGCAGCACCTTCGTGGATGTGATCCGGGGCGAGGTTTCGGTCGAGTGGTCGACCATCTCCGACTTCGTCATCGTGCGTTCGAACGGCACGCCCGTGTTCTTCCTCGCCAACGCTATCGACGACCTCGACATGGCGATCACCCACGTGCTCCGCGGCGAAGACCTCATCGACTCGACGCACCGGGTGCTCGCGCTGCGGCGCGCCCTCGGTCACGACGACCAACCCGTCTACGCGCACATGCCGCTGATCCTCGGTCCCGGGGGTGGGAAGCTGTCGAAGCGCCATGGTGCCGTGTCGGTCGAGGAGTATCGCGACGCGGGTTACCTGCCGGCCGCGCTGCTCAACTATCTGACGCTGTTGGGTTGGGGTCCGGAAGACGGTCGCGAAGTGTTGACGATGGCCGAGATCGTCGCCGAGTTCGACATCGACCGCGTGAACACGTCGTCGGCCACGTTCGATCCCAAGAAGCTCGAATGGATGAACGGCGAGCACATCCGCCAGCTCCCGTTGAACGAGCTCGGTTCGGCGGTGCTGCCGTTTGCGCGCAGTCGGTACGGCGATCGCCTCGACATCGTGCGGTTCGAGCGGGCGATCGAGCTCGCGGAGGTGCGCGCGACAACGCTGGTGCAGATCGCCGACCAGATGGCGTTCCTCTTCGTCGACGACGATGCGCTCGAGATCGATCCCGCGTCGTGGGAGAAGGTCGTGGCGAATGAGCGCGCGGGCGAGATCCTCGATGCGGTGATCGCGTTCGTCGAGACGTGCGAATGGGTCGAACAGATCGATCCGCGCCCGGCGATCCAAGCGCTCGAGCTCAATCCGAGCAAGGTGATGCACATCCTCTACACCGCGGTGCAAGGTCGGGGACAGGGACTCCCGCTCTTCGATTCGATCGCGATGCTCGGGCGCGTACCGTCGCTCCGGCGGCTGCGCGCCGCACGCGCCCGGTTGTAGGTCACTCGACCGAGTGACCGGGCCCCGGTCCGGCTACAATGTGGCCTCCGTTGCGGCGTCCTCGCGGTCGGCGCACCGGCACCCATTCGGGGGTGGTGTAATCGGCAACACGGCAGGTTCTGGTCCTGTAGTTGGGGGTTCAATTCCTCCCCCCCGAGCGCAAGCCGTTGACTTGCCCCGTTCGTCTAGAGGCCCAGGACGCCAGGTTCTCATCCTGGTAACACGGGTTCGAATCCCGTACGGGGTGCCATGTGGCCCGAGCAAAAGCGCTCGGGCCACATTCTTTTCGAAATTGTTTCGTGACGCGCGTGGTCACGCTGTGCGCGCACCGCGACAACGCCACGCGTGGACGAAACGGCGTCGTTACGCAGTCGTGAACGCGTAGACGTGGACGTGCATGCACGTGTCGCGAGCGACGCGACGCGCGTCACTGCGTGATGCGTATCTCGTCACCGTGCACGATCAACGTGCACGGAAGTCCGACGAGTGAAAGCGGATCGCGCGCGACAAAACTGCTGGTCACGATGTTGATCACCTCACCGCGCGCTTCACCGGACGTGATCGTGCACTCGAGCGCGACACCGTCGTCGTGTTGTTCGGCCCAGATGATGAACGCGTCGTACGTTCCGTCGTTCAGCGTTGACATAGGCGTTGCGCGCACCGACGCGCGCGTTCTCCGAACATTCCTCATGCGCGTCTCCGCGCATCCGATGATCTTGGCATGAGTCGCGGCAAACAGTGGTGGACTGCAAACGCGATGCGTGACCAATGCTTGACGTACGTGTGTGAATAAGTTCTCATAACACGAACACACACGCGGTGCGTGGAGGTTTTACGTGAACAAAGGCGAGCTCGTCGACGCAATCGCGTCCGACGCGAACCTCAGCAAAACGGATGCCGAGAGCGCGCTCAACGCATTCATCAATTCGGTTCAGTCCGCGATCACTGCGGGCGAGAAGGTGACGCTCCCAGGTTTCGGGACGTTCTCACCGGCGTTGCGCAAAGCGCGGACGGGTATGGACCCGCGCACGCGTGAGCCGGTGCAGATCCCGGAGCGCAAGAGCGCGAAGTTCTCCGTGGGCTCGAAGTTCAAAGCCCAGGTACAAGGGTCTTGACCGCGTAGGGCGTGGGGTCGCACTCCCTCGCGCGCCGAATTAGCTACGAAGTTCGAACTTCCCCGAGTGAGAGCTCTCAGGAAAGGTGGTAACCGTGCCTCCGGCTAAAAAGGCTACGAAGAAAAGGGCTGCCAAAAAGGCTCCGGCCAAGCGCAAGGCCGTGAAAAAGGCCCCCGCGAAGCGTAAGGCGGCGAAGAAGACCGTCAAGCGCAAGGCAGTGAAGAAGGCTCCCGCCAAGCGCAAGGCAGCCAAGAAGACTGTCAAGCGCAAGGCACCCGCCAAGCGCAAGGCAGCCAAGAAGGCACCCGCCAAGCGCAAGGCAGCCAAGAAGGCTCCGGCCAAGCGCAAGGCAGCCAAGAAGACCGTCAAGCGCAAGGCTGCGAAGAAGGCGCCCGCGAAGCGGGTTGTTCGTCGCACGACGCGCAAGCGCACCGCGAAGAAGAAATAACTTCGCGGCAACGAACTCGTCGAAGGGCCCGGGCAACCGGGTCCTTCTTCGCGTCTACGACCCTTGCGTATACGAGCTCGCGGCTAGAGGTTGTCGATGCGGGCGAACGACTCGGCGGCGCGCAGACCGGCGCGCAGACCCTCGGCGCGGGCTTCGTCGATGAGCTTGGTGGCGAACGCGGCGCGCTGATCGTCCGGGTTGTCGTCGATCGCCATTGTCGAACGCCACTGGCTGCGGTGCGCGAGCAGCGCGTCGATCTTGTGCTCGACGTAGCCCTCGGTGTTCTCGACGTGGTGGACCCGATCGGGCTCGAAGCACAGGAGCGTCGTCGGCCGGTGCGGCGCGAGCCCGAGGTCGGGGAAGAACTGCGGATCGCGGGCGGCGACGATGCCCGACGTCACGAGGATGCCGGCGTAGTAGTGGTCGGGGTGGATGCGGTAGCGCTGCCAGGGATCGTGGCCGAACATGATGTCGGGCCGCGCTTCGCGTATGACCCGCGCGACCGCGGCACGCGCTTCCAGGCCGCTTTCGAGCTCGCCGTCGACGTAGCGCAGGAAGACCACCTCAGCCGCGCCGAGAACTGCAGCCGCGTCGCGGGCCTCGGCTTCGCGGGTCTTGATCAGCGCGGCCAGGTCGGCGTCGTCGTCCCAGGTCCCCTTGGAACCGTCGGTGCAGATGCACATCGTCACGTGCGTGCCCGCGGCGGCCCATTTCGCCAGGGTCGACCCACACCCGAACTCGATGTCGTCGGCGTGCGCGCCGACCGCGAGCGCGCGGCCGGGAACGGGAAGGTTGACGCTGATGGTCATGGCGCGGTCGTTCCCCGGAGCGCCTCGAGGGCGGTGAGATCGGTCGCGACGTCGACGTCGAACGCCAACGTGGGGTCGTGCACGATGCGGACGGTGAGCGAACGGCGCCGCGCTTCCTCGGCGTGTTGCGCGGCCGAGCCCGGGCCGTAGTGGAACGTGAAGGGGCTCGAGGTGGGGAGCGCGAGCACGGGAGTTCCGTCGGCGCGGTGATCCGGGACGATCACGGCTACCGGCGCGGCTCCGTCGGTCAGAACCACGTCGAGCGATTCGGCCAGCGGCAGGTCGGCGTGCACAACCGCGTAACGCACGAGTCCGCGCCTGGCGGCCCACTCCCGGCCCGCGGCCGCGGCGCCGTCGAGTGATCCCGGATCGTCGACCACGTCGCACCCGTGCGCCTCCGCCCACGCGACGACCTCGGGCGCGCTCGAGACGATGGCCACCGGCTGCCCACCCGCGGCGTTCACGACGCGGTCGGCCATCGTCCGGGCCAGCGTTTCGCGTTCGTGTGCGGAGAGCACCGACGCGAGCCGGGCCTTGCCCAAGGCGAACGACCGGAGCGGCACAACGATCCCGGCGGCGATCCCCGCGTCTACTCGGGCTCGACTCGGCATTCGCTGCGTATGCTACCGACCGTGGACGCGGTGTATCCCGCCGCGAAGGCGGTGTTCTCGCCCTGGTTGCGCTACGGCTTGCGCTGGACCATCGAGGGCGATTCGAACATCCCGACGCACGGCCCGGTCATCCTCGCGAGCAACCACATCTCCTATCTCGATCCGCTGACGCTGGCCTACGTGGCCGATCGCCGTGGTCGTCGGATCCGCTTCCTGGCGAAGGCCGAACTGTTCGGCGTGCGTGGGCTCGGGCCGCTCCTGCGCGGCGCGCATCAGATCCCGGTGCACCGCGGTTCGGAGGCGTCGTCGGGTGCGTTGTCCGACGCGGTCGACGCGCTCCGCAGGGGCGAGTGCGTGGCGGTGTTCCCCGAGGGCACCATCTCCGAGGATCTCGAACCGATGCGGGGCAAGTCGGGGACGGCCCGGCTCGCGCAGGAATCGGGGATCGACATCGTGCCGATCGGGTTGTGGGGTACGCACCGCCTGATGATGAAAGGTCGCAAGCCACACTTCGCGTGGCGCATCGCCGAGGTCGCGGTCGTCGGTAAGCCGGTGCGTATCGAAGAGGGCGAGCGCGTGCGCGACGCCACCTTGCGCGTGATGGATGCGATCACGGAATGTGTCGCGCGGGCGCGCGAGATCTATCCCGATCATCCCGCACCGGGCGACGACGCCTGGTGGTGGCGCGATCCGGGTACCGCAACCGCGCATCGGCGGCCCGAATGACGCGCATCGCAGTGGTCGGTGCGGGATCGTGGGGGACCGCGGTCGCCGCGATTGCCGCGGGGAACGTCGACACCACGTTGTGGGCGCGCCGCCCGGAGCTTGCGGCCGAGATCCGCGACGGTCATGAGAACCCGACCTATCTGCCCGGCATCGCGTTGCCGACCCGGCTGCACGCCACCGCGTCGCTCGAAGAAGCCTGCACGGGTGCCGACGTGCTCGTGCTCGGTGTTCCCTCGCACGGGCTGCGCGCGGTGCTCACGGAGGCGAGCGCGTACGTGGGTTCGAAGGTGCCGATCGTGAGTCTGGCCAAGGGCATCGAGCAGGGCACGCTCGCGCGGATGACCGAGGTCGCGTATTCGGTGCTTGCCGACCACGAGCCCGCGTGCATCGGCGTGCTCACCGGACCGAATCTCGCCCGTGAAGTCGCGGCCGGACAGCCCACCGCGTCGGTTGTGGCCATGACCGATCCCGTGATCGCCGAAGAGATGCAGCAGCTCTTCTTCGCGCCGACATTGCGCGTGTACACGAATCCCGATGTCGTCGGCTGCGAGATGGCCGGCGCGTTGAAGAACGTGCTCGCGATCGGTGCGGGCATCGCCGACGGCCTCGGCTACGGCGACAACACCAAGGCCGCGTTGATGACGCGTGGTTTGGCCGAGCTGGCCCGGCTCGGCGCGGCCATGGGCGGCGACCCGTTGACGTTCGCGGGCCTGGCCGGCATGGGTGATCTCATCGCAACGTGCAGCAGCCCGCAGAGCCGAAACCGGCACGTGGGTGTGGAGCTCGGCAAGGGTCGCGCGCTCGACGACATCATCAACGAGATGAACATGGTCGCCGAAGGTGTGAAGTCGACCACCGCCGTGCTCGAGCTCGCGCAGCGTCACGGCGTGGAGATGCCGTTGGCCTCGTTCGTGCAGCGGGTGCTCTACGAAGGCGCCCGGCCCGCCGATCTCGTTCCCGCGCTGATGCTGCGCAAGGCCAAACCCGAGCTGCACGGGATGCGGTGAACGACCTTCCGATGACGAACTTCCCATGACGAACTTCCCATGACGAACTTCCCATGACGAACTTCCCATGACGAACTTCCCATGACGAACTTCCCATGATCGGCGTCGGCACGTTGACGGCCGGGACGACCGCCGAGGTCGCGACCGACGGCACCGTCTCCCAAGGCTCGTTGCGCGTCGGTTGGCGAATCCGCGTCGGCAACGAGTGGGTGACGCCCGGGGGCGATGCGGCGACCCGCCAATCCCGGCCCGAGGCCGCGCCCGTCGTGCACACTGCGCACCGGATTCCCGGCGGCGACGCGCTCCAGCGCGTGTACGCGGTCGGCGACGGCGACGCGACCGTCGTGATCATCGAGGTCGAGAACGACTCGCCCGAGGCGATCGGTGTGGGCTTCGTCGTCGAGGCGCCGGGCACCGTTGCCGTCGACGACTACGGGATTCGTGTCGACGGCGCGCGCGTGCTCGCCTATGCGCGCCGCCCGGGTGCGGTCGAAGCCGACAACGGGCTGGTGTTTCCGGTGCCGCACCGCACCAAGGTCCGCATCGCGCTCACGGCGCGGGCCGGGGTCGACGTCAACACGCTGCCCGACGCCGACGCGGCGACGCGCGCCTGGGATCGGATCCTCGACCGCGGCCTGCGCACGGAGCTGCCGTATCCGCTCCAGCTCGACATCGACGCGGCCCGCGCCGATCTGTTGCTCGCGCCCGCATCCGGGGCCGCGTTCGTCGCGCTGGAGGCATGGGGATTCGACGCCGAAGCCATCGCGATGTGGGAGCGTCTTCCCATGCGGGCGCGGCGTGGGGCTCGGCGATCAGCACCCACCGGTGTGCTCGGCGAAGTGCGCGCCGCGCTCGCACTCGAGCAACGGAACGCGTTGCAGATCCTGCCCGGCTTTCGCACCGCTTGGCTCGGGCAATCGTTGGCCGTGCACGACATGCCGCTCCGCCGGGGAGTGTGTTCCTTCGCAGTGCGGTGGCACGGTGCCCGCCCCGCGCTGTTGTGGGATGTTCCGCCCGACACGACCGTCACCGCGCCCGCGCTCGATCCGGCCTGGTCGACCGCGGAGCCGGTCGGCGAGACGCTGTTGGCCGAGCCGCCTTCCGGCTTGCTCGCACTGGGGGAGCCCGGCGCCCGCGCCGGCATCAGCCTGGAAAACCCGGAACAGTTCTCGTGAGCGAGCACCTCGACGACCTCGTGGCCGCGGGTTTGTACGATCCCGCCGACGCGGCCGCGGCCGAGCGCCTCGAGCTGTTCGAGTTCCTGCTCGACGAGATCGGCGCGTCCATACCGGAGCTCGTGCAGGCCGACGAGCAAGGTGGGCTGTTGAGCTTCGCCGCGTTCCGCTCCTTGCGGGTGGGGCATGACGGCATGACGTTCGCGGAGGCGGCGGCGCGGGCCGAGATCGACCCCGACACTGCGCTACAGCTCTGGCGGGGTGCTGGGTTTGCCGATCCGCGGCCCTTCGAACGGCGCTTCGGTAGCGACGACGTCGAGATGTTCCGACTCTTCGGACTGCTCGCCACGTTCGTCCCCGAGGAACAGGTGCTGCAGCTCATGCGCACGATCGGTGAGGCCGTCGGACGCGTCGCCGAAGCCGAGGTCGCGTTGGTGCGTTCGAACATCGAGGCGCCCCTCGCCGAGCAGCGGCAGTTCCTTGACGTCGCGCGTACGTATGTGGCCGTCGTCAACGACGTGTTGCCGCGGATTGCGGGGGCCATCGACGCGATGCATCGCCATCATCTGCAGGCGATCGGCCGTCGCTACAGCGACGTCGGCGCGCCCACGTCGGCGTTGAACGTGGTTCAGCTCGCGGTCGGCTTCGCCGATCTCGCGGGCTACACCGGACTCTGGGAAGAGCTCGAGCCGCACCATCTCGCGCTCGATGCTCGATCGCTTCGAGGCGACAACCGGCGATGTCATCGTCGCCGCGGGTGCGAACGTCGTGAAGCGGATCGGCGACGCGGTGATGTTCGTCACCAACGCGCCGGGTATCGGGTGCGCACTGGCCGTCGACCTCCTCGAAGCGTGCGCGGCGGCGAAGCTCCCGAAGCTGCGGGTGGGAATCGCGTTCGGTGATGTCATGGTTCGCCAAGGTGATTTCTACGGACCGACGGTGAACCTCGCGGCGCGGCTCGTGTCGTCGGCGGAAGCGGGCACCGCGCTCACCGACGCCAGCATGTTCGAACGCCTGGCCCGCGTGCGCGGCGGCTACGTCTTCGCGCCCGCCGGTCGCTACAACCTCGCCGGCTTCCTCGAGCCCGTGTCGGCGTACCAGTTACTCCGGGGATAGCCGCGGTAGGGGGAGAGTCCGGCGGGCTTCACCCGTTCGGGTGAGAGCGGTCTGCGGTTGGCCAGAACTTGAGAGAAATCTTGTCAAATTGCGGAGCGTGACGGTATCGTCACGGTACCGTGTCGGCATAGTCACCGAAAAGTGACGATTCGCGAACTGCGCGCCCGACCCGAACGCTCCGAAGGACCACGCTGTGCGACTGCCGGCCCGGATAGCTGCGAGCACAACCATTGCGTTGTTCGTCGCGGGCCTCGCCGGGAGCGGAGTCGCATCCGCCACTCCCGCAACATCTGCAACATCGGCCGCGGTGATCGCGACCCATGGTCTCGGGGCCGGCGCACCGATCGGCCACGCCTCGTCGGAGATCGCCGCGGTCAAGGCCGCGAGCGTCGCGATGACCTCGGTGCCGGCGAGCGTCGACCTGCGCAAGTGGGCGGTCACGCCCGGATACCAGGGGTCGCTCAACTCGTGCGTCCCGTGGGTCGTCGACTACGCGATGCTCGGCTGGTACTCGAACTACAGCGGTCGCGCCGGACAGCCGTTCGCGCCGATGTACACGTACTCACAGATCAGTGTCGCGGGCGACAACGGCAGCGACATCGCGACGGTCCTGAAGATGGCCGTCGCGCAGGGCAACGCCTCCCGCGCCGACTATCCGCAAGGCGACTACAACTGGAAGACCAAGCCCACCGCCGCGGAACGCGCCGACGCCGCGCACTACAAGATCGCGGGCTACGAAACGCTCTTCACGACCGCGGGCTACGCCGCCAACGCGGAAGTGTTGAAGCGTGCGCTCGCGAGCAACCATCCCGTCGCGATCGAGCTTTCGGTGCGGCACGGCTTCGACTACATCGGGACGAGCCCCACGTCGGTCGACACCGATGTGACGAGCGACATCCGCGGCGATCACGAGGTGCTTGCGGTCGGTTACGACGCGGCCGGCCTCATCGTGCAGAACTCGTGGGGCACCGGCTGGGGCGACGGCGGTTTCGGTCGCATCTCGTGGCGCGTCGTGCAGACCGATGTGGGCGAGGCGGAGACGATCGACGGGTTCGTGCCCGTTCCCGCGCTGCCGTCGGTGAGCGCGCCGGCCGTCGCCTACCACGCGACCGCGCTGCACACCGATGCCGCGACCTCCGACAAAATCACCTGGACGGGTAAGGCCGGAACCACCGGGCCGATCACGCGCTACTACGTGTGGACGCAGACAGACGGCGGACCGTTCGTGATCGCCAAGCTCCCCTCGCCGATCGCGACTTCGCTCACGCTGTCGACCCACGCCGGCCACAAATACCGCGTCGCCGTGCGTCCCAGCGCCGGCACCAAACTCGGCACTCTCCGCTACAGCGCGGTCTTCACCGCCTAACCCTCGAACTGGCGTGAGTTCGGTGCCATATACGCACCTAACTCACGCCAGTACGAATTATTCGGGGGCGTCGGCGGCGGCGCGGAGGGCGTCGAGGTCGAGTTTCTGCATGCCGAGCATGGCCTTCATCGCGCGCTTGCCGCGCTCGGGGTCGGGGTCGGCCATGATCTCGGCGAATCCGGGCGGGATGATCTGCCACGAGAGGCCGTACCGGTCTTTCAGCCATCCGCACTGGCCGTCGTCGCCGCCCGCGCCGAGCTTCTCCCAGTAGTAGTCGACCTCGTCCTGATCGGCGCAGTTGACGACGAACGAGACGGCTTCGGTGAACGGGAACAGCGGGCCGCCGTTGATCGCGGTGTACTCCTGGCCGTCGAGCACGAAGTCGACGGTCAGCACCGTCCCGGCCGGGCCCGGGCCGACCTCGCTGTAGTACGTGACGTTCGTGATCTTGGAGTTGGGGAACACCGAGACGTAGAACTCGGCGGCCTGCTCGCCTTCGGTGTCGAACCAGAGGTTGGGCGTGATCCGGGGCATGGCACTGCTCCTCGCTCGGCGGTCTGCTCTCTCGACTATTGACCGTTCCGGCCGCGCGAACTCATCGGGTGTCGAGTTGCAGCGTCGCGATCTCGAACGGCCGGAGCTCGAGGTCGCCCTCGAAGGCGGAAATGGGCCGGCCCCGCAGGTCGACGACGAAGCCGCGGGCCGGGATTCCCTCGTGCTCCAAGGTCACCGTTCCCGCGTCCGCCGCGGTCCGGAAGACCCGCACGACGAGCCCGCCCGGACCGCGTTGCACGGCCGACACCTCGGCGCCGTCGACGCGCAGCGCGGCGCCGGCGGCCGGACGGGTGGCGTCGGTACGCGAGGCGACCCGCGTGCGCTCGAAGGGGACGAGGAACGCGTCGGCCGCGCCGTAGCAATCGGCGGCGCGCCAGTCGCCCGCGTGCGGGAGCACCGCGTACTCGGCGCGCTGCAATCCGAGGAGCTGCGGACCCTGCAGCGCGTCGGGCGGTCCGGCCGGGTTCGGCCGCAGCTGGGGTTCCGTACGCGACAGGTAGCCGACGGCGCGCAGGACGGTGAGCGCGAGGGCGCCTCCGTCGTCGACGACTTCGTATTCGAGTAATCCGTCGTGCACCAACGCCAGGCCGGCCGTTCCGTCGGACGCGTCGACGAACCGACGCGACGGGAAGGTCGGCAATCCGAACTCGTGCACGCCGCCCTCGGCCGTGAGTCCGCGCTGCACGACTGCGAACGCGCACTCGGCGTCGGAGCCTTCGACCGCGGCCGGGAGCGGGAAGTGCGCACGCAGCCGGTGGTCGCGGGCGTGGTTGTCGATCTCGTGCGTGACGCGCAGGAAACGTTCGCGGGGCCGGAGCTCGAGCGTGGTCCGGACCGTCGACCGCACGGTCTCCGTCGCTGCGCGCGGCTGCACGAACGAACGTCGCCGACCGCAAACGCGGGCCACGTGTAGTCGGCGTCGATCACAACGCGGGCCCGCACCGGACCGGTCTCCGGCGCCGTCACGTGCACGCGATCGGGCCGGTCGACGACGAGGTCGTTGTCGGGCGGGGAGTAGTTGTACGTGTCGCCGCCGTCGCCGTCGTCGACGAGTCGCCCGCAACCGGCGATGCGCAATCCGTCAGCGGTCGTGATCGCGTAGGTGCCGTCGGCCGGGTCGACGGAGACGGTGAGGTACTCGTTCCTCAACGTCGTCCCGTCGTGATCGACCGCGACCTCGGCGCTTTCCGACGCGGCGTCCCTCGGCCGCAGTGAAGCACGACCAACCGAAGCCCTCGAGCGGGCCGGTGTCGAACAGCACGTTGCGGACCGGTGCTACCTGTAGCCGCACGCGCATCGTGTGGCCGGCCTCGCCGAGCCCGAGCATCTCCTCTTTCAGCTCCGCGAGGTCGACGGGCTCGTCGGCGCCTTGGGCTTCGTGCAGCACGATGTCGCGGACGTCGTCGGCGCGGAACCTCGATGTCGTAGGCCCGGATCTGGCGGCCCGCGAACTCGGTGCCCCGCATCATGTCGAGCACCCAGCGGATCTTCTGGCCCGTCACCATCGTCTGGAAACCGTCGCCGCCGGCCTCGTCGACCAGTTGCGCGGGATGGAGCGTGCCGTCGGGCCCGACGAAGTGACACGGGCCGCGCCCGGGAACGCGGGCATCGACGATTCCCGAGCGAGAGCGGGCCGTCGGATTGACCACCACCGTCGCGCCGGCCGCGGCGGCGACCTGGCCCGCGAGCGCGGCGACCGCGTCGTGGGTGAGGCCGTCGCCGATCTGACGCGCCTCGTAGTAACGGACGAGCACCTGGTCGACCACTTCGTCGCTGCTGCATGCGCACGACGAGTCGTGCGCGCTGTTGAGCACGAGCTTGCGCCACGCGATGTCGGCCAGCGCGTGCGGATACCGGTCGGCCGGCAGGAACAACGCCGAGAGCGGTTCGGCCCGCTTCTCGAGCGAACGTTCAGCGCGCGCACACGCCCGGTGCACGTCGACGCGGTTCGAGCCGACACCCATCAGGAGGTTGGCCCGCGCCCCCGATCGGAGCTCGCCGGTAACCGTTACGAGGCCCTCCGACGGTTGGTCGGCCAGATACTCGGGCAATGACGTGACCGCGAATTCGTACTCGTCCTGTTGCGCGTTCGCTTCCGCGACGACGCGCCCGAGCCAGGGCTGCGGCATCTGATGATCGGTGCCGTTCATCAAGAGCATGTCGCGCAGGCGCGCGGATCCGAGCTCGTGTTCGTAGTCGCGAGCCCGCAGCACAAGGCGCTTGGCGTCCTCAGGAATGTCGCGGCCGTTGGAGTAGGAGCCGTAGAGATACTCGGCGCGCACGCGCGAACCGTCAGGCGCGTCCCACCAGAACGCGGTCTCCTCCACGACCTCGGGCACGCCGCGCCACACGACTGCGTGTTCAAAGCCCGCTTGGCGCAGGAGCTGGGGCATCTGTGCGACGTGGCCGAACATGTCGGGTAAGTAGCCGACGTCCATCACGCCGCCGAGCTCGGCGCCGCGTGCGATCCCGAACTGCAGGTCGCGCACCATCGTCTCGCCCGACACCATGAACTCGTCCATGAGGACCATCCACGGCCCGATCGCGAGGCGTCCCGAACTGGCCAGGCGCGCCAAGGTCGCCGCCGCCTCCGGCCGGACCGCGAGGTAGTCGTCGAGCACCGCGGTCTGCCCGTCGAGCAGGAAGCGCGAGTACGACAGGTCCGACTCGAGCATCGGCAGGAGCGCGTCGAGCAGGCGGACGAGCCGCAATCGGAACGTCTGGAACGGCGAGTACCACTCGCGATCCCAATGCGTGTGCGGGACGATTGCGACGCGCTTCGGCATGGTTTCGACGCTAGTGGTTCTAGGCCGACGTTTCCTCGCCCGCGATCCAGCGGTAACCGATGCCGGGCTCGGTGAGGATCAGGCGGGGGTGCGCGGCGTCGTCGCCGAGCTTCTTGCGCAGCTGGCCCACGTAGACGCGCAGATAGTTGCTCTCGCTGCCGTACCCCTGACCCCACACCTCGCGTAGCAGGAACTCCTGGGTCAGGAGCTTGCCCGGATGGCTGACGAGCAGCTCCAACAAGGCGAGCTCGGTGCGCGTGAGGTGGACGGGGTTGCCGTCGAGCGTGACTCGGCGCCGGGCGAGATCGATCTCGACGCCGTCGATCCGGACGAGCGTCGGTGTGGGACTCGCGTGAGGAACGCGGCGCAATGTGGCGCGGATCCGCGCCAACAGCTCCTCGGTGTCGAAGGGCTTCGTCACGTAGTCGTCGGCGCCCGCGTCGAGGGCGCGGATCTTCTCCGATTGCTGGTGGTGCGCGGTCAGCACGATGACGGGCATGCTCGAGAAGGCGCGCACGCGGCGCAGGACCTCGATGCCGTCGATGTCGGGGAGCCCGAGGTCGAGGACGATGAGGTCGGGCGTGCCGCTCGACGCGGCCACCACCGCGTCTTCGCCCGTGGCGACGTCGAGCACCTCGAGGTCGCGGCTGCGCATCATCGTGCGCAGCGCACGGCGCAAAGCGGGGTCGTCTTCGACGAGCAGGATCGTGGTCACGCGGTTCGGGCCTCCCGCGGAAAAGTACACACGAACGTGGCCCCGCCGCCCGGAGTGTCCTCGTAGCGCACCGAGCCGCCGTGCGCGACGACGAGCGAGCGGACGATGGCGAGGCCGAGTCCGGTGCCCGAACGGTCGGGCCGGGTCTCCGCGCTCTGGAACTCCTCGAAGATGCGCTCCCGGGCCTCGGCGGGCACGCCCGGGCCGTGATCGGCGACGCGCAGCTCCATCGCGTCGGGATCGTCGGGTGGCACCCGCGCCCCGACCAGGATCTCCGAGCCGGGCGGCGCGAACCGCAGCGCGTTCTCCAAGAGGTTGAGCAGGATCTGCTCCGCCATCGTCACGTCGAGCGACACCGGCGGAAGGTCGTCGTCGACGTCGAGGCGCACGCGATGCGCACGCGCGATCGGCCGCAGCCGCCGCACCGCGTGTTGCACGAGGTCGGCGATGTCGACGCGCTCGGGCTCGACCTCCAGCGCACCGGCGCGGATGCGGCTCAGCTCGAGCGTGTTCCGTACGAGCCGTTCCAGCCGCTCGGCCTCGTCGGAGATCGTCTCGAGCAACTCGCGACGTTCTTCCGGTTCGATGCGCGACCACGACGAAAGGAGCGTCCCCGCCGCCGCTTTTACGGCAGTCAACGGTGTACGCAGGTTGTGACTGACCGCGGAGAGGAAGCCGGCGCGCTGGCGCCCGACCTCGGCGACGAGGCGCGCCTCGCGGACCTCTTCCTGCAGTCGCAGCCGATCGACTCCGGCGGCCAATCCCGCCGACCAGCGCCTCCAGCAGCTCACGGTCGGGCGCGCTGAGTTGTTGGGTCGAGCGCGCGAGCAGCGTGACGCCCGGGCCATCGACCCGCACGTTGGCGCGGGCGAGCTCCGCGGTCGTGACGTTCGGCTCGCCCGCGGTGAGCGTGCAGGTCTCGAACGAGAAGAGCGTCGGCCAGCGCGTCGGCCGCGCTGTGCAGCGCGTCGTCGACATCGGCCCCGGTGAGCAACCGGTTCGTGAGATCGAGGCGGACCTTGGCCTCGGCTTCGCGCTGTAACGCGGTCGCGCGCAGCGCCGACAGCCGTTGCACGATGAAGCCCACGAGCGCGGCCGACGCCGCGAACACGGCGAGCGCGACGACGTCGTCGGTGCGATGGATCTTGAACGAACCCGTCGGCTCGGTGAAGAAGTAGTTCAGCGCGAGGAAGCCGACGACGGCCGCGGTGAGGCCCGCGGGCAGACCGAGGGTGCCGACGGCGAGCACGGTGACGAGCAGGAGCAGGGCCGCGACGGTGAGGTCGGCGTGCGCGGCCCGGGCCAGGCCCGCGACCGCGCCGACCGCAACCACCGCCACGGACACCCGAACGAACGAACGATCCTGCCACTGCATCTCGCCGACACGATCGCACGGATCCCCCGACCGGAGCCGCATTAGCCTCCCCCGGATGCCGATGTACGCAATGCTCTCCACCCTCGGCCCGGGCGGCTGGGAAACCCTGCGGGAGAAGCCGGAACGCATCCGCGAGGTCGCGGCCGAGGTCGAGGCGCTGGGCCTGGTCGTGCACGCGCAGTACGCGCTGATGGGTCAGTACGACTTCTTGAACATCCTCGAGGCGCCCGACGAGGAGACGATGGCCAAGGCCGCGATCATGCTGGCGTCCCGCGGCACGATGCGCACGACGACGCTGCCCGCGATCCCGGTCGACCAGCTGATCGCCCGCCTGAAGGCCGACGGCTAGTCAGTCGACGAGCGCGCGAGTCCCGGTTAGATCCACCACGTGCTGCGACGGTTTTCCTCGCGCAGATCGGTCTCGGCGAAGGTCACCGGGAGGATCGAGCCGTCGGAACGGCGCCGGACTTTGTACATCGGTACGCCGGGCGCCGTTCGTCGTCGACTCGGTCGGCGACTTCGAATCCGCGAGACCATCGGACTCGAAGCGGCTCCTGACCTCGACGCGCGTGCCGGGTCTCACTTCTCCATCGTACGGCGTGTGTCCAGCCGTTCTGACGTGGCCGAACGACGATCGAACCCGACGGCGGCGAGTAGCGTCACCGGCTGTGACAGCGCCGTATCCGACGCTGCGGGTCGAGCGGAAATGCTGGGCCGACGGCGACCGGATCGTCGTCGGCATCGACGAGGTCGGCCGGGGTTCGTGGGCGGGCCCGGTGACGGTCGCCGCGGTCGTTCCGGGCGACGAGCACCTCTCGGGTGTGCGCGACTCGAAGCTGCTGACGCACGACGAACGGGAAAAGTCCGCGGTCGCGCGTGCGGGGTTGGGCGCGGGGCATCGGTGTCGGCCACGCGTCGCACGAGGAGTGCGATCTCGTCGGCATGACCGAAGCGCAACGACGCGCCGCGGGTCGCGCGCTCGCGCAGCTCGCGGAGCAGGGATTCGAACCCGACCGCATCGTGCTCGACGGCAAGCACGACTACTCGTCGATGCCGAGGCGTCGTGCGCACCATCGTCAAAGGCGACCAGAAAGTGCTGTCGGTCGCGGCCGCGTCGGTGATCGCCAAGACGACGCGCGACGCGATGATGGCCGAGGAAGCCGAGCACTATCCCGCTTACGGCTTCGAATCGAACCGCGGTTATCCGGCGCCGCATGCACAAGTGCGCGCTCGCGGGGTACGGGCCGTCGGCGATCCACCGCCGCTCGTGGATCTTCATGGACTACTGCCTCTGGGGCGGTATCCCGCGTTTCGAACGCCAACCGACCCTCTTCTCCGGAGCATTCAATGCCTGACGCCGCCTGGGATGCACTCGACCGCGCACGCCGGCCGCGATCCGCGTACCCGGACGGTGCGCGAGCTGTTCGCAGCCGATCCCGATCGGGCGCGCATGCACGTCGAGGCCGCGGGCTGGTACTTCGACTACGCCAAGCACCGTGTCGACGCCGAGACGTTGCGCCTGCTGCTCGACCTCGTCGACGCGCGCGGGCTTGCGCGCTCGAATCGACGCGATGTTCCGGGGCGATCACATCAACGTCACCGAAGACCGGTCGGTGTTGCACGTTGCGCTGCGGATGCCGGCCGGGAACGCGCAGCTCGTCGTCGACGGAGTCGACGTGGTGCGCCGAGGTGCACAGGCGTTCTGCAACAGATGTCGGCGTTCGCCGATTCGATCCGCGACGGCAGCCGGCGTCGGTCACACCGGTCGGCCGATTCGCAACGTCGTGAACATCGGCATCGGCGGCAGCGATCTCGGCCCCGCGATGGCCTACGACGCGCTGCGCGCGTACAGCCGCCCCGACATGCAGTTCCGGTTCGTGTCGAATGTCGACGGCGCCGATCTCGTCGACGCGCTTGCACGGCCTCGACGCGGCCGAGACGCTGTTCATCATCTCGTCGAAGACCTTCACGACCCTGGAGACGCTGACGAACGCGCGGCGCCGCACGGGCCTGGCTGCTCGACGCGCTTGGGCGGCGACGACGCGGCGGTCGCGCAAGCACTTCGTCGCGGTGTCGACCAACGCGGAGAAGGTGTCGGAGTTCGGCATCGACACCGCGAACATGTTCGCGTTCTGGGACTGGGTCGGCGGCCGCTATTCGATGTGGTCGGCGATCGGCTTGTCGTTGATGCTCGCGATCGGCCCCGACAACTTCCGCGAGCTGCTCGCCGGCGCGCACGCGATGGACGAGCACTTCCGCACCGCGCCGTTCGACGAGAACCTCCCCGTGCTGATGGGCGTGCTCGCGTGTTGGTATCGCGACTTCCTCGACGCGCAGATCGCAAGCCGTCGTTCCGTACGCGCAACGCGTTGGTGAAGTTGCCGTCGTACCTGCAGCAGCTCGAGATGGAGAGCAACGGCAAGTCGGTGCGCGCCGACGGCACGGCGGTCGACGCGCCGACCGGCGAGATCGTGTGGGGAACGGTCGGGACGAACGGTCAGCACGCGTACTTCCAGCTGCTGCACCAGGGAACGACGCTCGTGCCGATCGACTTCATCGGCTTCGATCATCCGCAACCCGATCACGGGCTCGGCGATCAGCAGGATCTGCTCGTGGCGAACCTGTTCGCGCAGGCCGAGGCGCTCGCGTTCGGTACCGACGATCCCGCGTTGCCGCCGTACAGGGTGATGCCGGGCAATCGACCGTCGTCGGTGTTGATGGCCGAGCAGCTCACGCCCGCCGCGCTCGGCGCGCTGGTCGCCGCGTACGAGCACAAGGTGATGACTCTCGGCACGATCTGGGGGATCGACTCGTTCGACCAATGGGGTGTCGAGCTGGGCAAGCGGCTCGCGCAGAAGATCGCGGCCGAGATCGCGGCGCCGACCGACGCCGGGCTCGCGCACGACTCGTCGACGAACGCCCTGATCCGGCGCTATCGGAACCGATCGATCCCGGGCTGCTGGCTAGTCTGACGGGATGGGTCAGCCGATCACGGTGACGGTCCGCGCCGGCGCCGCGCCGGACATCCGCTTCTTCGAATGCAACCGTTCGCTCACGGGCATGGCGATCGAGGTCTACACCGCCGCCTCCGAGGCGCTCGCGGGCGGGAAGCCGCCCGACGTGCTTGGCCAAGCGGCTGCTCGACGCGGGCGCGACGAAGGTGACGATCTACTCGAACGTCGTGACCGTCGAGGCGCCCGCCGACGGCGTGGGCCGAGCTCGAGCCCAAGGCCACCTTCACGATCGAGCACCTCTTCGAGTTCTACGGCGACGATGCCGGCTGGTCGTTCGAAGCGCGGGGCGTCGAGCCCGAGATCTCCAAAGTCCAATAGGGGTTCCGGGTTGCCGGTGTCCGACGGCACAGTGAAGCCTTGGCGCGTTTGGATCCCGGCCCATGGTGCACGCCGGTCGGGCGCGCCAGAGTCGAGGGGTGCCGACCACCATCGTCGTCGTGGCGCTCAGCGCGCTGGTGATGATCCTGTGGTTCTCCGCGCCCCGGCGCCGGGCGTCACGCCGGCACCGGGCTCGCCGAGTCAGTCGAGTAACTCGGGTCAGTCGGTCGTGACGAGGCGGCTGTCGAAGTAGTCGGCGAGGGTGTCGAGCTCGCGGGCCGCGTCGCCGACGAAGGTCGGGCCGTGCATCAGCGCCAGGCGTTCGGGTTGCAGTCGCGGCGAGTCGGCGCAAGGTCGGGCCCGTGTTCGGTGTGTACGCGTGGCCGTGCATCAACTGATCGTGCGCGATGGCCGCGTCGGCGATCGAGTCGGTGGTGGTGGCGGGCGCGGGACCGGTGCGCGAGAACAGGTCGCCGCAGAACAACGTGCCTGTGGTCTCGTCGTAGATCACGCCGGCTTCCCACGGTCCGGGAACGTGCGGAGTGTCGAGCCACTGCAACCGGTGATCGCCGACCGTGATCGTGTCGCCGTCGGCGACGGTGCGCAACGGTCGCGCCGACAGGTCGGACAAGCAGAGGAAGCAACCGGTACGACCATGCACGACGGTCGACGCGGGCGCGACCGATTCCCATTCCGCGAGCGAACCGAACTCGTCGGGTCGCGACGCGTGGCCCGAACTGATCCAACGAATCGACGCGGGATCGACCACAGTCGCGACGGCATCGTGCACTACGGGGAACAGGTGGCGCGTACCGGTGTGGAACAACAAGGGCTCGTCGCCCGTGACGACGAACTGGTTGAAGGTGATGCCGCCCGGGGGTCCTTCGGCCTGGTAGGTGGAGATGCGGTGGATCCCGTCGGCGATCTCGTCGACGGTCGTCGTTGCGGCGCTGGTTGTGTTGTTATCGGTCATGTTTCGATCGTCGTCGTGTGTCGGTTCCGTCTCCATCCCAAGAATCTGGGATGCGGAGTAACCTCGTTCTGTGTCGGCCTCGGCGCGCGATCGCGCGACTGGAGGGCGTCGTTCGTGCGTGTTACGCGGCCGGGGCGGACTTCGAATCGCTGCGGCTCCGCCTCCTGCACGCACTACGTCAGGTGGTTCCGTTCGATGTCGCGTTCATCGCGGCCGCCGATCCCGATTCGCTCCTCTTCACGCCGCGCCTTCGCCGACGGTCCGCTCGCGCAATCGACGCCGCGGTTTCTCGACAACGAATTCGGCGCCGACCACGACGTCAACCGCTTTGCCGACCTTGCCTACGCCCGCGATCCGGTCGCGTCCCTCGATCAGGTTTCGAGTGGCGAACGCACGTCGAGCGCGCGTTGGCGCGACATCATGGCCCCCCTGGGCCTGGGCGATGAGTTGCGGGTCGCGCTACGCGTCGACGGCACGGTGTGGGGTTTCTTGTGTCTGCACCGTTCGGGCGCGACCGGTTTCACCGATGCGGAGATGACATTGGTGCGCAAGGTCGCGCCGCACGCAGCGGAGGCGATGCGACGTGCCGCGGCGCTCGCCGGGAACTCGTCGATGCCGGCCCCGGAACAGGCGGTGATCCTCGTCGCCGATCGGACAGTGCTTGCGGTAGGAGGCGCGGTCGAAGAGATCGACGCCGACGGTGCACTCGTCGTCGGGGGCGAGCTCCCGTTGCCATTGGCCGCGGTGGTGCGCCGACTCGTTGCGATCGAAGCCGACCCGACGATGGGTGGTGAAGCGACAGGTGCCGACGCGCCGCCCGCAGTGATCCGGATGACGACGCGCCGCGGCACGTTGGTCGCCGTGCACGCGGCGCGGTTGCAGGACGCGAGTGGCGACGGGCCGATCGTGTTGACCATCGCGTCGGCGGCGCCGGCCGAACGTTCGTCGCTGCTGTTGGCTGCGCACGGTCTCACTCCGGCCCAGCGCCGTGTCGCGAATCTCGTGCTGCAAGGACGCACGACGGGACAGATCGTCGTGACGCTCGGCATCAGCGCGCACAGCGTGCAGGATCACCTGAAGGCGGTGTTCGACAAGGTCGGGGTGCGGAGCCGCCGGGAGCTCGTCAGCGCCATGCTGCACCCCACGCACTGACTAACCATTGGAGCCGCGGCTTCCTTGGCGCTGTCCTGCTCGGCCTGGCACCAGTCCGCGATTCTCGCCTTGGTTACGTCGCCCACGGGCCCCGCGTTCACTTTGGCCAGCTCCTCGTTGTACATCCTGACGATCTCTTGGAAGCAGTAGTGCGCCTCGACGACGTAGGAGCTGCGGAAGCTGCTGATGCGGATGATGATGTTGCCGCCGTCCGATTCCGGCAACTGCGCAAGCAGCGCGAAGTCCGTTTCGCTGTTCTTCACTGCGGCGCTGCTGAACGGCCCGTCGGTGACGGAGCCCACGCCCCCCGCTCCACCTCCTCCACCGCCTCCGCCCGTGGCCTCGGAGTTGTAACTGGTCAATGTCGACGCGTACTCCCGGGCCGGCGTGACCGGAGGGATCGCGGCTGCGCCCTGCGCCGTGGTCAGGGTGTAGAGCGTGAGCTGACCAGTACCGGGCTCGCCGCTCTTCGCCCCCGCGAAGGTGTAGACGCACGCCGACATCGGCAACGTGTCGGAGAACATCGGCGCACTCGTGACCTTGATGTCGCCGCTTTCGAGCTTCGTTGGGTCGACGCCGCACGGATCGAGTGCGCCGGCCGGGAGATACGTGAGGTCGGTCGATCCGGTGGCACCCGACAACTTCACCGCGATGGTCTTGGTCGCCGCGAGCAGGGCGCGGTTTGATTTCTCGGTCAGCGACTTCGACACCGCGGCGAACGTAGCGCCGTTTTCCTTGGCGAGATCGAGCTGATCCTCGGCAGCCTTACTCATCCGTATCGATGCGTTCAGCACTTGCGCGCCCTTGCGCACGACAACTGTGCTGCCCACCGAGGTCGCCTGGTCGCCCAAGCCGTGAAGCGTGACGGGCGGTGTGTCCGAGCTTGGTACGAACAGCGAAAACGCGGAAGCGGCATCGGCAACGGAGCCATAGCTGATGAGCATCGCAGTCACCGTGCCGTTGGCCGTCGTGACTGAAGCCTCGCTCGAGAAACCGAACTGACCCGATACCCCACCGTTGTCCTGGACACCCTCGAGGCCCGCTGACGTCATGACTTTCGCCACGACCAGTGCGTCGGGAGCTCGAGTTGTCGACGACCTCGTACTCGACGACGAGCTCTTCGTCGTCGGCGCACTCGACGAGCCGGTCGACCTCGAGGTTCCGCCACATGCACTGAGTGCCGCGACCAGTACACAACCGAACTTGACGCGTTTGTCGAACATCATCCCCGCCCGTTCGCTGGTTTCTTTGAACACCGCGGCGACACACGCACGCGCGAGCGGCGCCCAGAGTGTTGCACGCGCGCTGGTCAAGGAGCGACGCGTGCGTCGCGATCCGCCATCAGGTCGACCGACAGGTCGCCGCGACCTACAACGACGGGCCGACATGAGGAAGATGCCGACACGAGATGAAGGAGTAGCCCCCGCCCACGAGACCCGCCTCGGATCTTCTCCTTGCGGGGGCGAACATATGTTCGCTATCGTCGGATGGTGGTCGCCACCCCGATTTCTCGGTCTCCCCGAGCCTGCCCCGGCGGGACGAGCAGGCCCGGGCGCAATTGCGGGCGGCGGCCAACCGGGCCGCTCCGGCGGTCCTGGCCGGTGATCGGCTCCTCGCCGTCGCCGGACCGATCGGTCACCTTCTCCCGGCGGGCGGTATTCGACGCGGCAGCACGGTTGCGCTCGATGGGCCTCCGGGTGCGGGGTCGACGACCGTTGCATTCCTCCTCGCCGCGGCGACCACCTCCGTAGGCGAGTGGGCGGCGGTCGTCGACCCCGACGGAACGCTCGGCGCGCGGGCCGCGGCCGAGATGGGAGTCGCGCTGGAACGGTGCGCGATCGTCCGGCGCGTCACGCCCGATCGGTGGTCCACTGTTGTCGGTGCCCTGCTCGACGGCGTCTCGCTCGTCGCGGCTGCGGTTCCCGCCGAGCTTGCGGCCCGGCGACGCCCGCCGGCTCACGGCCCGCGCCCGGGAGCGCGCCACCGTGCTCGTCGCGCTCGGACCGTGGCCGGTCGAGGCGTCGCTGCGTCTGCACGCCTACGGGCGGGACTGGTCGGGACTCGTGAGCGGCGCCGGGCTGCTCCGCCGCGACCGATCTCGACGTGCGCGTCGAAGGAAAAGGAGTCCGCGCGCACGCCCGCGCCGGATGAGCAAGACCAGCAGGAACCGACCGGAGCTGCAGCGAAGCGCGAGCGACCAGAACAGAGAGCGGCAGCGAAGCGCGAGCGACCAGAACAGGTTGTGTGTGGTGTCCGGACTGGCCGGTGATCGCGGCGCGGAAGCATGCGGCTGATATCGGTGCGGACGATCTGCGGAGTCGGCCGGTCATCGTGCGCGAGCGGGTGGGGAGTCGCGACATCGTGCGCTGCGCGTCGGCGGAAGCGCGCGCGGTCGGGGTGACGCGCGGCATGCGCCGGCGCGAAGCCGAGGCGCGTTGCCCGGATGCGGTGTGTGTCGACGCCGACGAGGCGAACGAGGCGCGCACGTTCGAAGTCGGTGGCCCGCGCGATCGAGGTCTTCACGCCGCGCGTCGTGCTGGAGCGTCCGGGGCGGTGCGAGTTCCCCACTCGCGGACCATCGCGTTACTTCGGCGGCGACGACGCGCTCGCGGCGCGGATCCGAGCGGGCGTGTCGGAGGCGCTCGGGCCCGACGGTGACGACGTGCGGGTCGGGATCGCCGACGGGGTGTTCGTCGCCCGGCTCGCGGCCCGGCGTTCGGTGGTGGTCCCCGCTGGCGGATCGGCCGAGTACGTCGCGCCCTGGCCGGTGTCGGTGCTCGACGACGACGATCTCGCGAGCCTGCTCGTGCGCCTCGGGCTGCCCACCCTCGGCGATGGTCGCGGCGCTGGCCTCCGAGGCGGTGCTCGCCCGCTTCGGAGCGGAGGGCCGCCGTATCCACGAGCTTTCCCGTGGGATCGACCCCGGTCCTTCGGTGCTCGTCGCGCCGCCGCCCGATCTCGTCGAGCGCACCGAGCTCGATCCGCCCGCGGAACGGGTCGACGTCGCCGCGTTCGCGGCCAAGGAGCTCGCCGACCGTCTGCTCGAACGGCTCGCGGCCCGCGGGCTCGCGTGCACGCGCGTGTTGGTGGAGGCCGAGACCGAACACGGTGAGCGGCTCACGCGTTGTTGGCGGCACGCCCGTTCCGCGCTCGGCGACGCGCTCACGCCTGGTGTGCTCGCGGAACGGGTGCGGTGGCAGCTCGACGCATGGATCAACACCGGCGAGACGACCGCCGGCATCACCAGTCTCGTGCTGATCCCCGACGAGGTCGTTCCCGCCGACGGTCGCCAGCTCGGGTTCTGGGGCGGCGATCAGGTCGCGCACCAACGGGCCGACCGCGCGCTGGCGCGCGTCCAGGGGATGCTCGGCTACGACGCGGTCACCACCGCGGTCGTGCAGGGTGGTCGTACCGCGGCCGAACAGGTGCGTTTCGTGCCGTGGGGCGAACCCCGGGAACCGAGCTCCCGCTCGTGGTCGGATCCGAGGTCGCGGCGTGGCCGGGTGCGCTCCCGCCGCCGTTCCCGGCGCGCGTGTTCGATCCGCCCTTCCCGGCCGAGCTCGTCGACGCGGCCGGGGACGCGATCGCGGTGAACGGGCGGGGTGAACAGTTGCGCGCACCCGCCCACGTGCGTTGCCGGGCCTTGCCCGCGGGCGGCGGGGCGGTGCGCGCGTGGGCGGGTCCGTGGGCGCACGACGTGCGGTGGTGGGATCCGCACGCGCACCGGCGATGCGCGCGCTGGCAACTCGTCGTCCGTGCGGACGAAGCGCAGCGCAGCGGAGCCCGAGGGAGCTATGTCGATGGCGATGGTGACACGCGTGCATCGTCGTTGTCGAAGGTGGTCGAGCAGGGCGTCGAAGCGATCTACGACTGCTCTCACCGAAACACGAAATCCGAAAAACGAACGGAGTCTCGGCTGTGTACGCGGAGTTGCACTGCCATTCGAACTTCTCGTTCCTCGACGGCGCGAGCCATCCCGAGGAGCTGGCCGAGGAAGCGGCGCGCCTCGGCCTGGCCGCGCTCGCGATCACCGACCACGACGGCTTCTACGGGGTGGTGCGGTTCGCGGAAGCGGCGCGTCCGCTCGCGTTGCCGACCGTGTTCGGTACGGAGCTGACCCTCGGCGCGCGCAAGCTCGCCGAACGGTACGGCCGACCCGCCGGGCGAGCATCTGATCGTGCTCGCCGAGGGCCCGGTCGGCTACGCCCGCCTGGCCAAGGCGATCAGCGAGGCGCAGTTGGCGGGAGAGAAGGGCGCGCCCCGCGCATCGCTGCCGCAGCTCGCCGACGCGGCCCGGGCTCCGTTCACGGTCACGGTCCGAGCGCCGGCAACGATCGTTGGTTCGTGCTCACCGGGTGCCGCAAGGGCACGGTGCCGGCGGCGCTCGTCCGCGACGGTCCGGCCGCGGCCGAGCACGCGTTGGCCGAGCTGGTCGACGGGTTCGGCCGGGACCGGGTGCTCGTCGAGCTCTGGGACCACGGCGATCCGCTCGACCGGCACCGCAACGACGCGCTCGCGCAGGTCGCGATGCGCGCCGGGGTCGAGGTCGTCGCGACGAACAACGTGCACTACGCCACGCCCGCCCGGCGTCCGCTCGCGCAGGCGCTCGCCGCGGTGCGCGCCCGCCGGTCGCTCGACGAGATCGACGGTTGGCTACCCGGCCGCGCCGTTCGCGCACCTGCGCAGCGCGGCCGAGCAACTGCGCCGGTTCGCGCGCTGGCCGGGTGCGGTCGAACGAACGGTCGAGATCGCGCTCGCGTGCGCGTTCGACCTGAAGCTCGCGGCGCCGCAGCTGCCCGACTGCGCCCGTGCCCGAGGGCTACGACGAGATGTCGTGGTTGCGGGAGCTCGTGCGGCGGGGCGCGGCGGTCTTCTATCCGAGAGTCGCACGCGCAGTACGCCCAGGCGATGCAACAGATCGAGTACGAGCTCGGTGTCATCGAGCAGCTCGGCTTCCCCGGCTACTTCCTGTTGCTGCACGACATCGTCGAGTTCTGCCGTCGCTCCGACATCTACTGCCAGGGGCGGGGGAGCGCGGCGAACAGCGCGGTCTGTTACGCGCTCGGCGTCACCAAGGCCGACGCGGTCGCGCTCGGGTTGTTGTTCGAACGGTTCCTCTCGCCCGAACGCGACGGCCCGCCCGACATCGACCTCGACATCGAGCACCAGCGGCGCGAAGAGGTGATCCAGTACGTCTACGAACGCTACGGACGCGATCGCGCCGCGCAGGTGGCGAACGTGATCACGTACCGGCCGCGAGTCGGCGTTGCGGGAGATGGCGAAAGCGGCGGGCATGGCGCCGGGGCAGGCCGACGCGCTCGGGAAGTGGGTCGACCGTTGGGCGGCCGGGCCCGAAGCGTTCGGCGAGCTGACCGACCAAGAGCTGAAGGACCAGCGCCAGGTCACGCCCCGCAACGAGCGGCGCTTCGAACGGACCGCGCGCGACCGCACCCGCGACGGTGTCCCGATCGACGGTCCCGACGCCACGACCCGCCCGCCCGCGATCCCGCCGCTCGCGCTCGAGCTCGCGAGTGCGGTGATCGACTTCCCCCGCCATCTCGGCATCCATTCCGGCGGGATGGTGATGGCCGACCGTCCGCTCGTGGAGTTCTGCCCGATCGAGTGGGCGCGGATGGAGGGTCGTTCGGTGCTCCAGTGGGACAAGGACGACTGCGCGGCGGCCGGGCCTCGTGAAGTTCGACCTGCTCGGCCTGGGCATGTTGACGATGCTGCACATCGCGGTCGACATGGTGCGCTCCCAGGGCGTCGACATCGACCTCGCCACGATCCCGCAGGAGGACGGAGGTCTACGACCTCTTGTGCGCGGCCGACACGATCGGCGTGTTCCAGGTCGAGAGCCGGGCGCAGATGGCGACGTTGCCGCGCCTGCGGCCGCGCAGTTTCTACGACCTCGTGGTGGAGGTTGCGCTCATCCGGCCCGGTCCGATCCAGGGCGGTTCCGTGCATCCCGTACCTGCGCCGGCGCAACGGCGAGGAAGAGGTCACGTACATCCATCCGCTGACGAAGCCGTGTCTGAAGAAGACGCTCGGTGTGCCGCTGTTCCAAGAACAACTCATGCAACTCGCGGTCGACTGCGCGGGATTCAGCGCGGCCGAAGCCGATCAGCTGCGCCAGGCGATGGGTTCGAAGCGCAGCCAGGCGCGCATGGAACGCATGCGGGAACGGCTCATGGCGGGGATGGCCGAACGCGGCATCACCGGCGACACCGCGGAGGAGATCTACACGAAGCTGCAGGCGTTCTCGAGCTTCGGGTTCCCCGAGAGCCACTCGGTGAGCTTCGCCTATCTCGTCTACTCGAGCTCGTGGATCAAGTACCACTACCCGGCCGAGTTCGCGGCGGCGCTGTTGAACGCGCAACCGATGGGGTTCTATTCGCCGCACTCGATCGTGCGCGACGCGCGCCGCCACGGCGTGCAGGTGCTCGGGCCCGATCTCAATGCGTCGCAAGCGTGACGCAACTCTCGAACCGCGCACCCTCGACATCGAGCCGATCGGGCGGCCGCTGCGCGGTTTCCACGCCGAGCCGTCGCACCTCGCGGTCCGGCTCGGCCTGCGCAGCGTGCGCGGACTGCACGACGCGTTGCTCGACCGCATCGACGACGAACGGGCGGAGCACCGTCTTCACCGATCTCGAAGACTTCGTGCGGCGGACGGGCGCAACCGTCGACCAGGTCGAGGCGCTCGCGACTGCGGGCGCGTTCGAAGCGTGCTTCGGCCAGTCGCGCCGCGCCGCGTTGTGGGCCGCCGGCGCGCTCGGAACCGCACGGCCGAACACGCGGCGCGACGGAACGGTCGTCGAGACGTTGCCCGGCATCGTCACCGGTACCGACGCGCCGCACCTGCCGGGCATGACCGAGATGGAGACCGTGTACGCCGATCTGTGGGCGATGGGATTGAGTGTGGGCAAGCACCCGACCGAGTTCGTGCGCGAAGAGCTGGCGCGTCAAGGAGTGGTGACGAGCTGCGAGCTGCGCGAGTTGCCCGACCGCACGGTGGTCGAGGTTGCCGGGGTCGTCACGCACCGCCAGCAACCGGCGACGGCCAAGGGCACGGTGTTCCTGAACCTCGAGGACGAGACCGGACTCATCAACGTGATCTGCGCCAAAGGCGTGTGGAAACGTTTCCGCGTCGTGGCGCGCGGCGCGCCCGCGCTACGCGTGCGCGGCGTGCTGGAGAAGCATCAAGGCGTGATCAACCTCGTCGCGGGCCGCATCACCCGCCTCCCGATCAGCCTGGCGGAAGCTCTGAAGTCCCGCGACTTCCATTGACGAGATTCCCCAGCCGGTTCGCGCCCACCATCGCCACGAGCGCGATCAGCATCGACGCGGCCATGGGAAGCGCGCCACTGAGCCGGGCCGCGAGTGATCCGGTCTCTGTGAACGTGATGTCGGCCGTGTCGGACAAGCTCGGGTAGTGGCGAGTCAGCAGGTCGAGGATGCTGAACGCGTCGAGCAGGACGACGAGCGCTCCGATGAGGATCACCGCGACGAGGATCCGCCGCGCCTGCGCAGTCAGCGTCCGCGTCGTGAAGAACAGCACCGCGACGGCGACGATGAGTAGCAAGGAAGTCAGCACCTCCGCGCTACGTTCGCTGACGAACTCGAACCGGTCGCGCGCGGAGACACCCGTGAGGCTACCTGCGTAGAAGAGGCCGCTCACAACGAGCAGTGCTGCAGCGACAACGAGGACTGTGGCCACCGCGTGGGCATAGTCGTCGCGCTGGTTTTGGTCGGCGGTCAGGCCGTCTGTGTCGGGCATGGCGACATTGGAACATGCAATCGCCGAGATGACGGTGATTCTCGGGTCGTTCCATGTCCTGTGGGGGTATGGAACGACCCGAGAATGCGGGCGCCGCGGGCGGGCGACGGCGACGCAACGGAAGCGCGAGACTCACGGGATGACCGCAACGATCGGGCCGTGCATCTCGGCCGACTCGCACATCACCGAGCCGCCCGGCACCTACATCGACCGCATCGATCCCGCGTACCGCGACCGTGCGCCCCGTCTGCACCACCACGACGTGCTCGGCGACGTCATGCTGATCGACAACGGCAAGAGCCTCGTGCCGTTCTGGTTGGTCGCCGCCGCGGGCCGGCCGACCGAAGAGATCCGGCTCGACATCGACAAGACGTTCGACGACCTGTGGCGCGGCGGCTGGGATCCGGTGGCGCGCCTGCTCGACCAGGACACCGACGGCGTCGTCGCCGAGGTCATCTACCCGAGTGTCGGCATGTTGCTCTGCAACCACCCCGACGCCGAGTACCAGCGCGCGTGCTTCAACGCGTACAACCTCTGGATCGCCGAGTTCTGCGCGACCGCGCCCGACCGGCTTATCGGTCTCGGCCAGACCGCGCTCGTCACGCCCGAGGACGGCATCCGCGATCTCGAGGCGATCAAGCAGCTCGGCCTGAAGGGCGTGATGCTTCCGGGCATGCCGCCGGAGAAGGACTACGACGACCCGATGTACGACGAGCTCTGGGACGCGATCGTCGATCTCGGGCTTCCGCCGTCGTTCCACATCCTCACGAGCAAGAGCGACACGCCCGGCGCCGACAATGTGCGGGGCCCGAAGCTCAACAGCTTCATGAGCATCGTGCGCGGCAACCAGGACATCATCGGCACGCTCATCTTCGGCGCGGTGTTCGAACGCCATCCCGACCTCAGAGTCGTGTGCGTCGAGGCCGACGCGGGTTGGGCGCCGCACTGGATGTACCGCGCCGACCACGGATACGACCGTCACCGCAACTGGTTGACCGCGGGGGAGCTGACCCGCCGGCCGAGCGAGTGGTTCTCCGACAACGTGTACCTCACGTTCCAGGACGACTGGGTCGCGTTCCGCACCGCGCATCTCATGAACACGGATCGCCTCATGTGGGCGAACGATTTCCCGCACAGCGACGCGACGTGGCCGAACAGTCAGGCGCTGCTCGCCGAGCACGCGCTGCAGCTCGACGAGCGCTCCCGCGCCCGCATCCTGCACGACAACGTCGCCGAGCTGTACGGCCTCACGGTCTGATGCCCGACGCGCCGATGGCCGAGCCGGTTGCCGATCGGCCCGACATGCCCGAGGGTTACCTCGCGGGCGCGCCGCTGCCGTGGCGCTGGGCGGTCGATCGCCTCGTCGACGCGCGGAACTACTGGGTCACCACGACCGCGCCTTCGGGCCGACCCCACGTGCGTCCGGTCTGGGGTGTCTGGCTCGACGACACGGTGCAGTTCTCGACCGGCGCGCGCCACGGCCCGAACATCGCCCGCGACCCGCGCGGTCACGGTCAATCTCGAGGATGCCGACGAGTGCGTGATCGTCGAAGGAATCGCGACCACGGTGTTCGGCGAGGCGGCCCGCCAGAACTTCGCCGACGAGTACGCGATCAAGTACGACTGGAACCTGTCGCTCGACACCGTCGCCGCCATCCATGTGGTGCGGCCGAGCGTGGTCTTCGGATGGATCGCGGTTGATCTCGCGCAGGAGTCGACCCTGTTCCAGGCGACCGCGACGCGCTCGGCGCTTCCCCGCCTGAAGCCGGTCTCCGCAAATACGAGCGGCCCGACCGGAGACTCTCCCTAGGATTGTCCGGCTATGGGCCTGCTGATCGACACCACACCACTGCGGGTGTCGCGCGACTTCCGTCGGCTCTGGATCGGGCAGGCGGTGTCGTTCCTCGGCACGACCATGACCGCGGGCGCGCTGCCGTTCCAGGTGTACCACCAGACCGGATCGACCCTCGACGTCGGTCTGCTCGGCGTCGCGCAGCTCGGTCCGCTGCTGATCTGTTCGATCGTCGGCGGCGCGTTCGCCGACAGCATCGACAAGCGGCTGCTGCTCCTCGGCGTCACGGTCGCGGCGATGGCCTGTTCCGTCGGCCTCGCGTTCAACGCGTCGCTGAGCCATCCGCAGCTCTGGGCGATGTACGTGCTCGGCGCGATCGCGGCCGGAGTCACCGCGATCACGTACCCGGTGTTGCGATCGCTGCTGCCGATGCTGCTCGACGACGCGCTCCGGCCGGCTGCATTCGCCTTGCAGTCGACGTACGGATCATTCGGCATGATGTTCGGCCCCGCCGTCGGCGGCGTGCTGATCGGCCTGGTCGGGTTCACGAGCACCTACAGCTTCGACGCCGCCACCTATGTGTTCGCATTCATTGCGTTTGCCGGCATCGCGTCGTCGCCGCCGGTCGGTGACGGCAGCCCGGCATCGGTCGCGGGGATCCTGCACGGGCTTCGTTTCCTGCGGGGCCAGTCGGTGATCATGAGCGTGTTCGGTATCGATCTGCTCGCGATGATCTTCGGCATGCCCCGCGCCCTGTTCCCCGCGTTGACCGCGCGCCTCGGCGGCGGCCCGGTGCTCTACGGCTTCTTGCTGTCGGCCGTCGCGGCCGGCGCGTTCATCGCGTCGATCACCAGCGGCTGGACGGGTGTCGTGCGGCGTCAGGGCCGCGCCGTGCTCTGGGCCGTCACGATCTGGGGCATTGCCATCGCCGTCGCCGGACTCGTGCCGAACCCGGCTGTCGTGTTGCTCTGTCTCGCCGTTGCCGGTGGCGCCGACATGATCTCCGGTGTCTACCGTTCTGCGATCGCGGCCGCAGTGACGCCCGACGATCTACGCGGGCGCATCAGCGGCGTCGAGATCGCGGTGTATGCGGGCGGTCCGCAGCTCGGCGACGTCGAGGCCGGGCTCGTCGGCGGACTCGTGAGCGTGCCGTTCGCGATCGTGTCCGGCGGGCTGGCGTGCGTGGCGTCGGCGGGCTTCTTCGCGGTGAAGGTGAAGAGCTTCGCGAACTACGTCCGGCCGACGCACGAACCCGTCGAGTAGCCGGTTACGACTCGGGCTTCAGCTGCGCGCGCCGGTGTTGACCGAGCGACAGCAACACGAAGCGCATGATCCGATCACGGTCGAGCTCGCGGATCAGCGCGAACTCGATGCGCGTCAGCGGCTTGCCGATCGTCGGCAGCATCTCGCGCGGCAACGCGCGCCCGACCGCTACGAAGGGCGGGTCGTCGTCGAGCGCGAACGAGATCACGATCTGCGCGCCCGCGGGTGGAGTTGCGTCGGTGAGGACCGAACATCCGCCGCCGCCGAGGTCGCGGACCTCCGCTTCGAACGCGATCCACCCGTTCGTATCGGGATCGAGGACCGCGCAGCTCACCGGCACATGACTCAACACCCGCGCGTACGCGCGACGTTGGACCGCGGTGTTGTCGTCGGGCGCGCCGATCACGAGCCGCGTGTCGCCGCTGCGCACAACGGGCACGTGGATGAGGAACACGCTGAAGCGCCCCAGGCACGTCAGCTGGATCTCCGCCAGATCGCTCCACTCGCGGGGGAGATGCTCGTTCTCGCGGGCCGCGAGCGTGATGTGGCCGTCCTGGACGAGGTCGACGACCATCCGCCACGGCGCGTCGTCGGGCGCGGGTGCCACCAGCACCGGCTGGCCGACTTCGAGGAGGGGCGTCGTCACCCGCTCTTATCGGCACGAACCGGAAACCCCACACCCCACACCCGAGTCGGAACGGAAGACAGTCTGTAAGGGGTAACCTTGACAGGTTCCGGAGGACTCTCGATGGCTGACCCGGCTAGTTCGTCATGCTGCGTTACACACGCCGGGTCGGCGCGCGCTTCGTCGCGTTCATCCGTGCGGACATCTCCGGTGTCCGTGCGGGCTTCATCGCGCTCCTGATCTCTTCGGGTGGCGATCTCGTCACCGGCGTCACGTTCGCCACGATCAGTAACACCCTGAATCTCCTGCCCGGCCTGGTTGTCCTGGTCCCGGCGGCCATCGGGATGCGAGGGAACGTCTTCGGCGGCCTCGGGAGCCGGCTCGGGACGATGATCCACACCGGCACCTTCCGGGTTTCGCGCCGCATCGACACCGAGGTCGGCCAGAACATGTCGGCCGCGATCCTCTCGTCGCTGTCGACCGCCGCGCTCCTCGCGGTCCTGGCCAAGCTGATGTGCGAGATGCTGATCGGCGGCCCGTCGATCTCGATCGCCGACTTCATGGTGATCTCGGTCATCGGTGCGATCCTCTCGTCGGCCGTCGTGTTGGTGCTGACGGTGGCCGTTGCTGCGTTCTGCGCCCGTCGTAACCTCGACCTCGACAACGTCGCCGCGCCGATCGTCACCGCCGCGGGCGACATGGTCACCCTGCCCAGCCTGTTCCTGGCGACCTATCTCGTCGGCATCCACCTCGTGACACCGATCATCGCGATCTTGTGCGCCGCGATCGGCCTGGGCGCGGCCGTCGTCGGTATCGGCGCGAAGGCGTATCCGATCATGCGGCGCATCGTGATCGAGTCGTTGCCCATCCTGGCCCTGGCCGGAATTGTCGATCTCCTGGCCGGTATCACGATCCAGAATCGGTTCGAGTCGTTCCTGCGGTACCCGGCCCTGCTCGTCATGGTGCCCGCGTTCTTGGAGGACTCCGGTTCCCTCGGCGCGATCCTCGCCGCCCGCGTCTCGACGAAACTCCACCTGGGCACGTTGGGCGAGACGGGCTCGTCGTGGCGCGCCGCGACCAACGACGTGATGCTCGTGTACTTGTACGCCATTCCGGTGTTCGTCTTCCTCGGTCTGACCTCGACGGTGGTGGCCGACGTGCTGCACAAGGCCACCCCCGGCTTCGTGGACATGCTCGCGGTCAGCCTCATCGCGGGCTTCTTTGCGACGACCGCCTCGGTGATCGTGGGCTTCTACTCGGCGGTAGCCACCCACCGGTTCGGGCTCGACCCCGACAACCATTCGATTCCCCTGGTGACATCGAGCCTCGACCTCTTGGGCGCGCTGTCGCTTATCCTGGCCATCGTGATCCTCGGGCTGGCTTAGGGCCCCTCGAGGAGCCGGCTGCGGAGCCGGCGGTATCAATGGACGAACGACCACGAAATCTGAAGGCCATGTTGTCGGAGGCGAAGGACACCTCTGAGCTCATGGTCGACCTCGGGTATGCATCGCTGTTCTTCGGCGACACCCGCATGGCCGACGAGGTGCACGAGCTCGAGGAGCTCCTCACCCAGCTCGTGCACGAGATGCGCGAGGTCTGCGTGCTCGCGGCGCGCTCGAAGCGCGACGCGGAGCAGATGTCGGGCGTGTTGCACGTCGTGTCGGCGATCGAGCGGATGGGCAACGCCGCGGTCGGCATCGCGCGCGTCGTCACCCACCACCTCGGGATACCGGCCTCGTTGGTCGCCGACCTGGCGGGCGCGGAAGAGGTGTCGCACCGAGTGCGCGTCCGGCCTGACTCCGCGCTCGGCCAACCGTTCCCTCGACGACGTGGAGTTGCCCGTCGAAGTCGGCATGCGCGTGGTGGCGATCCGGCGCGGTCGGGAGTGGCTCATCGACCCCGACGGCGACGAGCACCTTCTACCCGACGACGTCTTGATCCTGCGCGGCGCGCGGGAAGGGATCGGCGAGGTGCGCGAGCTCGCGGGTGCGCCGGTGTGGCGTCCGGCGGGTGTCGAAGAGGATCCCGCGATCTCCGACCTCGACCGCGCCGTCGACGTGCTCGTCGAGATGAAGAACCTCTCGGAGGCCGCGGTAGGCCTCGCGTACAGCGCGCTGCTGCTCAACGACCAGGGCCTGGCCACCCAGGTGACCCAGCTCGAGGATCGTCTCGACGAGATGCGCGAGCAGCTCGAACTCTGGGTGCTACGGGCCGGCGCCGAAACGGTTGATCCGTCCGGGCTGCGGGGCTTGTTGCATCTCGGTGCGGCCTCGGAAGAGGTCGGCGACGCCGCGCAACAGCTCGTGTGGCTCGTCGAGCAGGAAGAGGAGATGCACCCGATCCTCGCGGTCGCGCTGGGCGAGGCCGACGAGGTGTTCGTGCAGTATCCGATCGCGGCGGGCAGTGCGCTCGACGGTGACGTGGTCGCGGGTACGCAGATCGGTGACGACACCGGCTTCCATCTGCTCGCGATCAAACGCGAAGGTCGTTACCTGTACCGCCCGCGCCGGGCCCGGCTCGCGGCCGGCGACGAGATTCTCGCGACGGGTCCGTGGGAAGGGCGCGCCGTGCTCGCGCAACAGTGCGGTTTCCGCCTCGTCGAAGACGACGACACCGGAACCGTCGAACTTGTGCCGGCGAGTTAACGGTTTACGTCGACGCGACGGGTGTTCGCCGTGCGAAGACGGGTTCCATCATCGGGCCGCACACGTAGGCGAGGCCGAGCGCGAGGATCAGGAAGAACACCGGCTGCGGGAATGTCTGCGGCATGCAGAACGCGCAGAGCAGCGTCGCGGTGAAGCCCCGCAACGCAATGGGCTGACCGTTGCGCGCGCACCAGATGATCGCGATGACGAGCGCGGGCACGAGGTAATAGGCGAACAGCACCGGCTCGAAGAGCAGCCGCGCCAACATCGTCGTGCCGACTGCGGCGAGGAGCAGGTCGACGTTCGGGTTGTGGCGCACGCGCCACCCGATTGCGATCGCCACCAGGCCCCACAAGAGGCGCAGGAGGTCGGGATTCGCCAGCTGTTGGTGGCCGAACGCGACGTTCAGCCACAGTTGCTGTTGGCCGAACGCCAGGGTGGCGCGGGTGCCGACGAGGCTCGACCAGGCACCGGGCCCGGCGAGCAGGAACGGCGCCATGATCAGCGCGGGCAGCGCGAGCGCGTAGAACGCGGCGTACGAACGCCGGCCGCGCGGCGCCGCGACCAAGATCGGGATCGCGGGCCAGAGCGCCCACTGTTTGAACAGCAACGCCCCGCCGACCAACGCGCCGATGATGCGCCAGTCGGGACGCTCGGTACGGAGGCACGCCGCGATCAACAACGCGCACGCGATGGTGTCTTCGGGGTGGAACCACACGCCCGGGGCCCAGAACGCGACGAGGAACACGAGCCCCTGCACGCCCCAGATCCGGCGGCGACTCCCGCCGACGACGCGGCCGGCGACCATGAGAATCGGGAACATGCCGAGCGCGGCCTCGGCCGGACCGAGGATGAGGAACATCGGCGGATGACGATGAGTGAAGAAGTAGTCGCCGAGGAGATTGAAGTGGTCGCCGATCGCGACGAACGGCGCGACGAGGAGCGGTAGTCCCGGCGTGTACGGATAGCCCGTGCGGCCGACCAACGGTTGGTAGAGGTGAAACACGTCGCCGTTGGCAACCGAACGCGCCGCGGGCAACGACGTCCAGACGTCTTGCGGGATCACCCACGCGTTCGCGCTCTCGACCCACGGAACGATCACGACCCGGGTCAGCAGCACGAGCCCGGCGGCAACCAGTGTGAGCACGACCGCACCCCGGCGCGTCGCCGCGCGCGCCTCCCGGGCCGCGAGCGCGTCGGGATCCGCGTCGGTCGGTGCATCGGGAGAGCGGGTCGCGAGCCTCATTCCCCCCTTAATCGGCCTCGCGCCCCCCGAACTGATCGAACCACCCCTCGAACTGTCGTGAGTTGGGTGCGATATACGCACCTAACTCACGACAGTTCGCAGGGGTGGTTCGATCAGTGGGCGACCGCTAACGCGAGGACGAAGGCCGCCACGCCCACAACGACTGCGCCGGCGATCCCGAGCTCCGGGTGCCCGGCTTTGCGGGCCTGCAACATTGCTTCCGCGGCGAGCAGCCCGCCGATCGCGCCCCCGATGTGCGCGGCGATGGAGATGTTCGGGGTGAAGTAGTCGAACACCAGGTTGATGATCAGCAGTGGCCCGAAACCGGTGTCCCAGAAGCGCACACCCTGACGTTGCATCACGATGGTCGCGGCCGCCGCCACGCCGAACACGCCGCCCGACGCGCCTGCCGACGGAACGTGCGGTTGCACGAGGAGCGCGGCGGCCGAGCCCGCGGTGACCGAAACGACGTAGATGAGCGCGAATCGCAGCGGACCCGAACCGGGTTCGAGGAGCTGGCCGACGATCCATAACAACAGCAGGTTGAAGAAGATGTGCAGGAAGCCCTCGTGCACGAGGGCCACCGTGAAGATGCGCCACCACTCGCCTTGGTGCACCAGCGGCCCGAACAGGACGAGCTTGTCGGCGGTGGGGCCGGTGCCGTTGACGTTGCCGTCGCGCAGCGCGATCACGACGAAGGCCACCACCGTCACGCCGATGATGATCTTCGTGGCGAGCATGTTCTCGTTCTTGGTGAAGATGCTCGACGCGTTGGCGGGTAGTCGGGGCCGCGTCCTTCACGCAGTCGACGCAGTGCGATCCGACCGATGCCTCCTGCAGGCAGTCCGGGCACGCTCGCCGCCCGCAACGGGTGCAGCGCCGCCCGGCTTCCCGGTCGGGATGCCGGTAGCACGTGGTCGGTTCCGGCACCTGCTCCTGGGTCATGGCGCTGCCACGGTACCGGCAACCGTGGCGCCGAACGGCGCACCGGGAAAGCCGCGGATCGGTAGCGTTCGGGCGATGAGCGACACCGGACTCGCGGGTGCGGACACGGCTCCCGGACCCGACGGGCTGACCGCCGACGAGGTGTCGCAACGGGTCCGCGCGGGCCAGGTGAACGTCGCCGACGACCGGACGAGCCGGACGCTCTCCGAGATCCTGCGCGCCAACGTCTTCACGCGCTTCAACGCGATCCTGGGCACCGCCTTCGTCCTCATCCTCATATTCGGCGAAGGTCAGGACTCGCTCTTCGGTTTCGTCCTGCTCTTCAACGTGCTCATCGGCGTGATCCAGGAATGGCGCGCCAAGCGGACGCTCGACCGGCTCGCGGTGTTGAACGCGCCGGGCGCGCGCGTCGTGCGCGACGGCGAGGTGCGGGAGATCCCCGTGACCGAGATCGTGCTCGACGATCTTTGCGATCTGGTTGCGGGGGAGCAGGTCGCCGCCGACGGCGTGGTGCTGGCCGTCGACGGGCTCGAGCTCGACGAGTCGATGCTCACGGGCGAATCCGACCCGGTGACGAAGCAGCGACGGTGACGAGGTCCTTTCCGGCAGCATCGTCGTGGCGGGCCGGGGCCGCTTCCAGGTCACGCGCGTCGGCGCCGACGCGTACGCGCGGCAAGCTCGCGACCGAAGCGCGCCGGTTCACGCTGACGCACGTCCGAGTTGATGGACGGGATCAATCAGATCCTGCGCTACGTGCAATGGGCGCTGCTGCCGACCGCGGTGCTGCTCGCGTTCAGTCAGTTCCACGTGCAGAAGGACGACGCACGCCGCGATCGCGGGAGTGGTCGCGGGGTGGTGGCGATGGTGCCCGAGGGACTCGTGCTGCTCGACGAGCCTCGCGTTCGGATTGGCGGCGATCACGCTGGCCCGGCGCCAGGTATTGATTCAGGAGCTCCCGGCGGTCGAAGGTCTCGCACGCGTCGACGTGGTACTGCTCGACAAGACGGGAACGCTCACCGAAGGGCGTCATCGCCTTCGATCGCAGTCTACGAGATTCGCGCCAGACGATCCGGTGTCAGACGCGCTCGGGGCACTCGCCGACGACGACAACCGCAACGCGACGACTGAATGCGATCTGCGAAGCGTTTCCTGCGCCCGACGGTTGGGAGCGCACGGCGTCGACGCCGTTCTCCTCGGGTCGCAAATGGAGCGCGGTGACGTTCGGCGATCGTGGCACCTGGGTGCTCGGCGCGCCGGAGATGGTGTGGACCGACCGCGCCGCCGACGATCCGGTGCGCGCCGATGCCGACCGGTCGCGAGCGAGGGTCAGCGTGTGCTGTTGCTCGCGCGCACCGAAGCCGCGCTCGTCGACGAAGAACTGCCCGACGGGCTCTCGGCGTCGGCGCTGGTCGTGTTCGAGGAAGAGATCCGGCCCGACGCGGCCGAGACGCTGCGCTACTTCGCGGAGCAGGGCGTGCGCTGCATGGTGATCTCCGGCGACAATCCGCACACGGTCGGAGCGATCGCGCGGCGCGTCGGCGTCGAAGGGCGCGGACCGGCCCGTTCGATGCCCGGGAACTGCCCGACGACCTCGACGAGCTGGCTGCAGTTCTCGACAGACGCCTCGGTGTTCGGGCGGGTGTCACCGCAACAGAAGCGGGGCATCGTCGGCGCACTGCAGAGCCAGGGCCACGTCGTCGCGATGACCGGCGACGGCGTGAACGACGCACTCGCGCTGAAGGACGCCGACATCGGTATCGCGATGGGAAGCGGCGCGCCCGCAACCCGCGCCGTTGCGCAGGTCGTGTTGCTCGACGGGCGGTTCGCCAACATGCCGAGCGTCGTGGCCGAGGGCCGGCGCGTGATCGCGAACGTCGAGCGCGTCGCGAACCTGTTCGTCACGAAGACGGTCTACGCGATGCTCCTCGCGGTCGCGATCGGCGTGGCGCGCTGGCCGTACCCGTTCCTGCCCCGCCACCTCACGATCGTGAGCAGCCTGACGATCGGCATCCCGGCGTTCTTCATCGCGCTCGCGCCGAACTCGAGTCGCTACGTGCCGGGTTTCGTCCGCCGGGTGTTGCTCATCGCGGGACCGGCCGGCGTGATCGCCGCGACCTCCACGTTCACGGCCTATGCGATCGCGTGGCACTACGAAGATCTCCGTCCAAGCGCAGACCGCGGCCACGATCACGTTGCTCATCGTGGGGCTGTGGGTGTTGAACGTGCTGTCCCGCCCGATCACTCCCGGCCGATCGATGGTGTTCGGCGCGATGGTCGGCGCGTTCGTGGTGATCATGGCGGTGCCGGGCTTGCGCCACTGGTTCGCGCTGGAGGTCCCGACCGGCGCCGCGCGTGGGGAACGATCGGCGCGGCGGCGGCCGGTGTGGCCGCGCTGGAGATCGGCTGGCAGGTGCGCCAGTGGCGAAGGCCGGTGTCGGAGCGCACGCCTCGATGGGCGTGGCACGGCGAGCAGGCTGACGTTCAGGCGGCGCCGGTTCCGGCGCCGGAGCTTCAGCGAGAGGTGTGATCGCGCGCGTACGCGGCGGAGCAAAGGTCCGATCGCGGGCAGCCGTCGCAGTTGCCGGGGTTCACGCGGCGTACGAAGCCGAGCTCCACGTGCCAGCACCGGCTGCAGCTGCCGCACAAGAAGTGCACCCCTCGGCGTCGATGTCGACGACGGGCTGCAGTTGCCAGCTGCCGCACCCGGGACAGTTGTCGAGCGGCCGACGGATCAGCGCGGGTTCGGGCGTGCCGCCGGCGCGGAAGCCTTCTCAGTCTTCGTCGCGCGGTCGCTGCTCGTCGACCCGCTCGTCGACCCGCTCGTCGACCCGCTCGTCGACCCGCTCGTCGTATTCGTCATCCCCGCGTCCTCGCCTCGTCTGGACGGAAGGCTACGACGAATAGGCGTGTGAACCCGGGCATTGCCCGAGCCGTCCGTCATCGGTGATCGCTCAGCAGTGCAGCGTGCCGGAGTCGGGTCGGGCGATCGGGTTGACCGGAGGAGTCGTCGACGACGTTTGCGGCGGCCCCGCGTTCGACGGGTGGCCGAAGTCCTCGGTCAGCCAGATGGAGCCGTCGGGCGAGCAGAAGACGCCGACGCCGACCCGCGAGTGAAGCCGGGGGCGAGGATGTTCGGCGCGGTGACCGTCGGAGTGCATCCACGCGTCGTGCAGCGAGCCCTCGAGCGTTCCCGCGCTGCCGGCCGCGATGTTCTCGCCCGACGAAGTTGTACGGGCCGAGCAGGCTGCCGATAGTGCTGTGGCGGAAGCCGCTGCGCGGCCATGTTGGCGCTCCAGGCTGCCGCGTAGTTCGCCAGGCTCGGGTCCCACGTCGAGCGGGGCGAGGTGGCGCGGCGGCGCGTTCGTCGTTGATGCGGGTGAAGAGGTCGGCCGCCATCTGCGTCGGTCTTGGTCGACGTCGATCGGGTTGCACTTCGGTGCCGCGGACGACGGTGAGAACGCGTACGTGCGGGCGTCGGCGAACGCGATCCAGTAGCCGCGTGCGCCGGGCGACATCGCGACGGCAACCGCGGGTGCGCCCGGGCACGCGTTGACCGCCGAGCCGTAGAACGGACTGTTCGCTCCGAAGCGGAAGAGGCCGCCGTCGGCCGCGACCATCGTGTATCCGCTACCGGTCGGCGCGGCCGCCATTCCGGTGATCGGTTGGTTGAGGTGGATCGCGCCGGTCGAGCCGTAGAACGGCGCGTGGAACGCGAAGATGCCGCCGTCGCTCGCGACGAGCCAGTAGCCGTTGCCGTCGGCGTGGCGCGACATGCCGACGATCGGTTGGTTGAGGCGCATCGCGCCGGTCGAGCCGTGGAACGGTGCGTTGAACGAGAAGATGCCGCCGTCGCTCGCGACGAGCCAGTAGCCGCGTGCCGCTCGGGGTCGCCGCCATGCCGACGATCGGGAGGTTGAGCGGGTGGCCGGCCATCGAGCCGTGGAACGCGGCGTCGCCGAAGGTGAAGACCTCGCCCAGGCGGTCGGTGAGCCAGTAACCGTGACCGGTGCGCGTCGCCGCGATCGCGACGATCGAGTCGTGCGGCCTTGCCCACCGCTGATCCGTAGAAGTGCGCGTCGCCCGACGGTGAGCACGCCGCCGTCGGCGCCGACGCGCCAGTAGCCCTTGCCGCGTGGGTGTCGCGGCGAGACCGACGACGGGCGCGGCGAGCGCGGTGACCGTCGACTGCACCGAGACGTCGGCGGTCTGAACGGTGCTCGCGTGCGCGGCCGATGCCGTCGCAGTGGCGGTACCGAGTGCGGTTGCGAAGACTGCGAGCGCAACAAAGGCGCCACGCATGCGGCGACACGCGCCGTCGCCTCGACCTCGCTCCATGAGGATCTCCCCGTGCGGCCGCCCGTGCACCCGTCCACGGATCAATTCGGCAGATCGAGGCGCCCGGATTGAGGGCAATCGGACAGCGCGGCCTCCCGGGCGGCTGTCCGATTCGTCCGGCGATGCGACGAAACGTCCGCACGAACGCGCGGGTGGTCGGGTCAGGGACGCTTCGTCGTGGTGGTCGTGGTCTTCGACGTTGGGGGCTCGTCGTCGTGGTGTGGGGCGCGGTCGTGGTCGACGTGACGGCCGTCCCGGCACCGACGAGCACCGTGTTCTGCAGCATCGGGTAGTGCACCTGGTAGTGCTGGCTTACGGTGCGGCTTGCCCGGCTGCGTGATCACACGATCGAACTCGACGTCGTAGCCCGTCTCGCCGCCCGCGACCGTGTCGTGCTCGCCGCGCGGTGAGCGCGCGCGCATGCGTTGTTCGGATCGTCGGTCGGCTTCTTCGCCGGACACGGGACCAGCCGATCGGTGATCGGTTCGGTGTGCAGGATCTTGCGGTTCGCTTCGGTCGCGACGCGGCCGTCGGTGTTGCCGTAGAACGTGACCGTGACCGACGTCGCGCTGTAGTTCGCGTGGATCAACACGCCGTGCTTCGTGTCGTTGCGGAACTTCAGGTCGACGTACGGCAACACGATCGTCGCTTCCCGACCCAGCGGGTAGCGCGAGATGTAGTAGTGATGCGGCGAGTGGTCGACGTCGACGTAGCCGCCGAAGAACACCGCGTTGAACAACGTGGTGCGTCAGCTGGCTGATGCCGCCGCCGTAGTCCTCGCCGAATCCGTCCTCGACGATCGATGGGCGCCTTGACGTAGCCCTTCTCCGGAGTGCGCGGACCGAGCTTGTCGTTCAGCGGAGAACGTCTGGCCCGGCGCGACGACCGTGTTGTTCAGCGTGTCGGCCGCGAGATGGATGTTGTGCACGCGTGGTTCGCCGGCCGGATGTAGTACGTCGTGAACGACGAAACCTGATGCGTGATGCCGAGCGCTTGCGCCCACTTGGTGTCGTGCGCGGGATGCTCCGATGCGGATGGTCGCGGTGATGGTGCGGTCGACCACGCACGATCGCGGCGCCGACCGCGGCCGTGTCGAGCTGGTGACCGTCGCGCGACGGCACGACGCTGACGGTGTTCGCGCTGCTCACGTCGAACGTCGCGTCGACCGGCGGCTGCTCGACTGCGGCGAACGCCGGCGCCGAGGGCGAAGCGCAGCTTCTCGCCGGTCGATGGTGAGATCGAGCGCGTGACCGTCGACCTTGGTTCCGAGCGTCGGTGCGATCTGCGCGGGAGTCAGCGTGACGCGGGTGGTGCCCGCGACCACGGTGTACTTGCCGGTCAGCAACGCGCGGGCTTGCTTGGCTGCGGCGTCGACGGCGGCCTGGTTGATCTGCGGGTCGACGTCGCCGATCGGGAGCGTGAGGTCGGGGCGGGCTCCGCTCGCGCAGCAGGTCCTGCATGTTCTTCTCGGCCTGGGCACGCAGGAGTCCCCGGCCGGCGTGGGGCGTCACGGGAACGACGGTCGTGCCCTGGAACTCGCAGATCGCCTTCCACGAGACCGGTTCGTAGCGCGTTCGTCCAGCCGTCGAGCAGGCCTTCGAAAGCGCGAAGCGTCGTAGTGCACGACGAGGTGCACGACGATCGGGCCGGAAGCGGCGCAGCACGGTGTCGGCGACCATCGGGAACGGGTTCTTGTCGCGGCCCGCGTCGCTCGCCTCGCGCAACCGTCGCGTCGGGATCGACGGAGAAGCCGATGAGGCTCGGATCGACGGCGAACGGTTCTTGGACCCGGCGTGCGCGTGGATAGGTTGCGAATCGAGTTGCGTGCCGAGTTTCTCGATCGCGGCGGTGACCGTCGGCCTGCTTCTTGCCGCCGACGTGCGTACCGTCGATCCGGACGCCGGGAAGCACCGAGCCGGAGTACATCGTGTGCTCGGCGAGCGACGCGAGTGCGACCAACAGAGCCAGCCCGAAGAGGACACCGCCGACGATCAGGAGCACCCGTCGGCTGCGCGCGCCAACGGCACTGGCTGCCTTCGCCATCGGCGGCAGGCTACCGAAGCAGGAAGAATGGTTGGATGCGCGACGACCTACGACGTTCGGCTCGTCGAGCTGGGCGCGACCGACGACGACATCGAACGGGCCGAGGCCGAGGGCTGGCTGCCGCTGCTCGCGTTCGAGCGCATGTTGTTGCCCGGGCGTCGGACCCACGACCTCGCCGCGCTCGCGGCCGCGGCCGGGCATCGACGAGGAGTTGGCCGCGTCGCTTGTGGCGAGCGGTCGGTTTCCCCGACGTTCCGGCCGGTGCCGCGGTGTTCACCGAGCGCGATGTCGAAGCGGCGCGGCCTGGCGTTCGTCGCAGGCGCCCGCCCGCGACATCGAACACGGCACGTTGCTGCAGCAGATCCGGGTGATCAGCGGGTCGCTCGCCCGGGTCGCGTCGGTCGAGGCCACGGGTTTCACCGAGTTGCTTGGCGGAGATGCACGCCGCTGGACCTCGCCGACGAAGACATCGCGCTCGCGGTCCTCGACGACGCTCACCTCGCCGACGTCGGCGTGCTGATCGACTACGTCCACCGTTTGCAACTGCGCGCCGCCGTGTGGCGCCGGACGCGTGCTGGCCGCCGAGCCCGATGTTGCGGTCGCGGTCGGCTTCGCCGATCTTGCGGGCTACACGAAGTTGAGCGCCTCGCTCGACGCGGCCGCGAACTCTCGAACCTGGTGGGACGCTGGGAGGCGGTGGCCTACGACACGATCGCGGCGAACGGCGCGCGAGTCGTGAAGACGATCGGCGACGAGGTGATGTACGTCGGGCTCACCCGACGAGGCCGTCGCGGCGTCGCTCGCGCTCCGCGACGCGGCCCGGTCGGAAGGGCTGCCCGCGTTGCGGATCGGACTCGCGGCCGGGCCCGTGATCTCGCGCGACGGCGACTACTTCGGGCCGGTCGTCAATCTCGCGAGCCGGCTCACCGAGCTCGCGCAACCGGGCGAGATACTGGTGCCCGGCCGATCTCCGGCGACGAGCTGAATCCGGCCGCCGAGCGCCGACATCCGTTGGATTCCGCAGGGCAGCCCAGCAGGTGCGCAGCATCGGCGACGGTCGAGGTCTTTGCGCTCGAACGCAGCAGGTAGCGTGCTCCGGGTGACCGCGGAACGACTGACGTCTTCTCCAGGTCCACGCCCACCCCGACGACGAAGCATCGAAGGGCGCGGGCACCACCGCGAAGTACGCGGCCGAGGGCGTGCACAACGTCGCTCGTGTGCTGCACGGGTGGTGAAGCGGGCGACATCTTGAACCCCGCGGTCGAGCACCCGGGTTCGCCCGAGGCGATGTACGAGCTGCGCATGGCCGAGCTCGCCGAGAGCGTGCGCGTGCTGGGCTACGAGTCGTTGCACATGCTCGGCTACCGCGACAGCGGCATGCCCGACACCGAAGACAACGCCCGGCCCGACAACTTCGCCAACGCGCCGCTCGACGAGGCGGTCGGTCGGCTCGTCGAAGATCATCCGCGAAGAGACGTCCGCAGGTCATCATCACCTACCGCGACGATCGCAACTTCTACCCGCACCCCGATCACATCCGGGTGCACGAGATCTCGGTGCCGGCCTTCGATCTCGCCGGCGATCCCGAGGCCTACCCCGACGCGGGTGAGCCGTGGCAGCCGTTGAAGATGTACTACGTGTCGTGGTCGATCGCGCGGGTGAAGGCGCTGCACCAGGCGTACCTCGACCGCGGTGAGGAGAGCGCGTACACGTCGTGGTTCGAGCGGGGCTTCGACACCGACCGGATCGACGAGTTCACGACCCTCATCGATGTCGGCGACTACCTCGCCAAGCGCCGGGAGGCGTTGCTCGCGCACCGCACGCAGGTCGACCCGAACGGGCACTGGATGCGCTTGCCCGACGCCGTGATCCGCGAGGTGTTCCCGTGGGAGGAGTACACGCTCGCCCGTTCGCTCGTCGACAATCACGTCCCCGAGGGCGAGTACGAAGACGATCTGTTCGCGGGCGTGCGTGAGCGCGTCGAACAGCAGATAGCGCGGCCGATGATCGTCGAGTTCGTCGTCGCCGGGGGCAAGAAGGAACAGGCGCGGGGCTGGGCGCAGGTCGTCGACGGCGCGGTCGTGGGGCAGGGCGAAGGTGCGCCCGCCGAACCCGCCGACGTCACGTTCACCGCGACTCCCGCCGACGCGCAAGGCCTGCACGAAGGCACCCTCGACCTCTCGGTGGGTTTCATGCGGGGCCAGGTCAAGATGGCCGGCGACTTCGGCGCGCTGCTGCAGTTCCTGCCGCTGACGACCGGCCCCGCCGCCACCCGTCAACGTCGCCAACCTCCTCCCCAGCTATACCGAACCGTCGTGAGTTAGGTGCGTATATCGCACCCAACTCACGACGGTTCGCGGTCTTAGGCGACGATCGCGTCGGCGCGGAGTTGTTCGATGCGGTCGGCGAGGCCGAGCTCGGTGAGGATCTCGTCGGTGTGTTCGCCGAGCATCGGGGCGGGGCCGCCGAGCGGCGGCCGGAGTGCCGCCGAACTCGGCGGGATGGCGGGGTTGGCGCAGACGGCCCGCGGTCGGGTGCACCGAATCCTCGAAGAGTCCGATGGCCTGCGCGTGCGGGTCGGCCGCGAGCTCGGTCGGCGTGAGCACGACCCCGCACGGGACGTTGTGCTGCTCGAGCGCGCCGATCGCGTCGGCCGTCGTCATCTGGGTCGCCGCCGCGTAACAGCGGTCCATGATCTCGCGCATGAGCTCGCGGTGCTGCGACGCGTTGGCCGATCGTCGCGACGCGCGGGTCGTCGTAGCCGTCGACACCGAACGACTTGCACATGCCGGCGAAATCGGCGTCGGAGGTGGGCGTGCAGATGCCCCAGCCGTCGAGGAAGTGGAACGGCCGGAAGTTCGACACGAAGCTCGACGGTTGCGAGCGGTCGGCGTCCTGCAGCACCTCGTTGCCGGCCGCGTCGGCCCACAAGAACGACACCACCGCGTCGAGCATCGTGAGCTGCACGTGCGCGCCGTGCGCCCGTGCGTTCGCGGGCGAACAGCGCGGCGGTGATCGCCTGGGCGGCATACAGCGCGGTGACCTTGTCGGCGACGGTCTGGTTGAGGAAGTGCGGCTCGCCCGTCTGTGCGTCGGCCTGGTTCGCGGCGAAGCCGCCGTAGGCCTGGATCACCGTGTCGTACGCGCCCTTGCTCGCGTACGGACCGGTCGGGCCGAAGCCGGAGAGCGACGCGTAGACGACGCGCTCGTTGACGGCTCGCACGTCGTCGTAGCCGACGCCGAGTCGTTCGACCACGCCGGGCCGGAAGTTCTGCACCACGACGTCGGCGGTGCTGCGTGAGCTGGAGGAGGATTTCGCGGCCTTCGGGTTGGTGGATGTCGAGTGCGAGCGATCGCTTGCCCCGATTGCACATCTGCGCGAGCGCGCTCAGGCCGTTGACGGACACGCCGACGTAGCGGCCGATGTCACCGAAGCCCGGTCGCTCGACCTTCACGACATCGGCGCCCTGATCGCCGAGCAACGCGACCGCGTACGGCCCGGTGAGCGCGATCGACAGGTCGACGATCTTGATTCCGGCGAGGGGGAGCGGATCGTGTCACGCGTCGAACTCCTTGTTGGTGCGGGGCCGCCCGCCGGGACCGCTGTACGCGAGTCCGTAGCCCGGTTCGACGGCGAAGCCGGCGTCGGGCAGGGCCGCGGTCGCCGCGAGCCAGGCGTCGATGAGGCGATCCTCGGCTGCGTAGTCGAACGGATCGGTGAGCACCATCTCCTCCTGCCCGCCGGGTGCGCACGGATTGTCGACGAGCCAGCGCGCGGTCGCACCGACCGCAACGCGCGCCGGCACCACGTCGCGATAGCCGAGGTCGGTGTGCGGACGCGACTGATGTCGAGCACGCGGTGCGTCGGCAGCGGCTGCGCGAGCAGGGGACGGGCGGGAACCGCAAGCTCGTACGGCATCGAGATGATTTCGAGCTGGTGACCGAGCGCGGCCGCGATCAGTTCGATCACCTGGCGGATCGAGAGCACGTCCTCGTCGCCGACGTTGAAGATCTTCCCCGCGGCCGCATCGGGCTGCTCGATCGCGAGCAGGAGCGCGTGGGCCAGGTTCTCGGTGTAGCCGTGGTGATGCAGCGTGAGCCCGTCGTCGGCGACGACCATGCGCCGTCGACCGTCGAGGATGCGCCGCACGATCAGCCACTCGCGCGGCACGAGCTGATGCGGTCCGTACACGTACGGGTAGCGGAAGTGCGTGGCGCGGGGATGGTGCGCGAACACCGCTTCCTCGCTGCGCACGATCCGGTAGCCCTTCTCGTCGTCTTCGGGCCGTGTGACCGTGGGCGCGTGCTCGTCGACCGGAACCGGGAGCCCGGGCGGATCGAACAGCCACGGATTCATCCAACCCTTGTACGCGGGGACACCGCCGACGGAGACGAAGTGGTCGACCTTCGCGGCCGTCAGCTCCGCGATCCGCCGGAGCCGTCCGTACATCGCGACGACCACGTCGAACTCGATCGACGAACCGCCGAACAGTTCGCGCAGCGCGTCGTCGTCATAGGGATCGATGTGTATGTGCGCGACCTCGGGCGGCGTCTCCGCGCGTTCGTGCAACCCGCGATGCACGATCGTGACGTCATAGCCCCGCGCCACGAGCCCGCGTACCAAGGGAATCCCGGTCGGCCCCGTCCCGCCGATCACCAAGGCGCGCGTCACGAGATCGCACGCTATCCATCTGCCCCGGCCGGCCATGGGAACGCGTTGCCGACGCGTTCGATCTCGGCGCGGGTGGACTCGTCGCAGAGGGCGCCGCGCACGCCGGCCTGATACGCCGCCCGGGCCGAAAGCCCGAGGGTGGCGGCCGCTTCGTAGTCGCGGGTCAGGTCGGTCTCGAACATCGCGGGATCGTCGGTACTGATCGAGCACGAGACGCCGGCCGCGATCATCGCCGGGAGCGGGTGGTTCTCGATGACGTCGACGGCCCGCGTCCGCAGGTTCGATACCGGGCAGACGTCGCACACGATGCCGCGCTCGGCGATCTCGGCCAGCAGTCGAGGATCTTCGACGGCACGGATACCGTGCCGGAGCCGGTCGGCTCCGAGCGCGTCGATTGCGCCGCGAATCGACGCGGCACCTTCGGTCTCACCCGCGTGGGGAACCGAGCCCAGACCACCGGCGCGCGCGATCCGGAACGCGGGCGCGAACGGCTCGGGCGGGAATCCGGTCTCGCGTCCTCCGAGCCCGAGCGCGACGACGCCGCGGTCGCGGTACTTCACGGAATAGCGCGCGGTTTCGAGCGCGGCATCGAGCGCGAACCCACGCGGGATGTCGGGCGTGAGCCGTATCTCCACGCCGGTTGTCTCGCGCGCCTCGTCGACGCCGTCGCAGAAACCGGTGAAGACCTCGTCCCACGATGCACCACCCAGCACACGCTCCGCGGGCGTGAAGATGCCCTCGAGATAGACGGCCCCGTGCGCGGCAGCTTCCTGCGCGTACGACACGACGACTTGGCGGAAGTCGATCTCGGTGCGGATCGCTTGCGTCGTCATCATCCAGAGCTCGATGAAGTGGTCGAAGTCGCGGAAGCGATACATCGCCGCGAGCTCGGCTTCGTCATGCGTGGGCAGCGTGACGCCATTGCGTTCGGCGATCTCGATGAGGGCCGCGGGCCGAACCGCGCCTTCGAGGTGAACGTGCAACTCGATCTTCGGCGTTGGTGAAGGTGTCGGTGACATGGGGGCTCCTGACGCGTCGAAAAGCGATGTCTCGCGAAGACCTAGGTCTTCACGAAGATGCCTTCGCCGCGAACCGGGGCCTTCAGGCCCTGCCCTTCTGGTCAGCTCGTGACAATCAAATATCTCGCAGAGACATTACCGCGCCAACGACAGCTTGCCGCCGAGAAATACCCGCGAGACCTGGGCGCCGCACTTGCCGTAGAAGCGGAGATTGCTGACCCACGAGATCTCGCCGCGTCGGTGCAACCCGCGCGCCTCGAGATCGGCGCACAGCGCGCCGACCACCGCTGATCCGACGCCGCCGTGCTGCAGCGTGCGGGTCGGTCGCCATCGGCCCGATCCAACCGAACCGGTTCACCGAATGACATCCGAAACCGATCGTCGCACCTTCGGAGTCGCGCGCCGCGAACGCGGTACCGAGGTTCGACTGCGCGGTCGAGCTCCGGTCACCCAGTAGGGATACGCCCGCGCCGCGAAATCGTGCGCGCCGTTTCCGGTCTCGCGCTCGACGACGACCCCCGCCGGCGGAATGCGCCGGAACGCGGTGTCGATCGCCATGTTGGTGCCGACCCAGTCGCGCTCGAATCCGCACGTTTCCAACAGCATCCCGGCGCGCGTGTTCATGACGTCGACGCCGGGCCAGAGATAACGCGGCACCGCGCTCGCGAGCAGCAAGATCGCGGCGCGCCGAGGGCGCGGGCGCGGTCGGCGACCGCGTTCACGAGCTCCTTGCCGCGGCCGTTGCTCTGTTCGTCGGGATGCACGACCGCGAGCGTGAGCCATGCCGACACGTGCTTGCCGAACCGGCTGCGTCTGCAGCACGGCCGCGCCGCGTTCGTCGCCGATGACCTCGTCGTCGTCGCCGAAGCAGAGGTATTCGAGCTCGTCCGGCCGTGAGTCGTTCGTCGGGCATCGCGGCCGCGCACAACGCCGCGAGCGCGCCCGGGTCGATGGTCACTGATTGATCGACGCGTCGGCCCGCTGCAGATCGCGCAGCGCGCGGTACCCGATGAGCGTGACGCCCGCGCGCTCGAGCAGATCGCGGAACGACGGGTCGCTCGTGAGGTACGCGTGATCTTCGACGCGGTTCGACCAGTCGGGGTGCGACGCCGCGGAGCTCGTCGGTATCGATGCCGGGGTGCAGATAGACCTCGGTGACGCCCGGCGCGAGATCGAACAAGGCCTTCTCGATCGAGCGCCGCGATCCGACACTCGTGTACACGAAGTGATCGGGGAACACGACGCCCTCTTCGTCGGCCAGACGGCGGTACGGGAAGCCGACGAGCCGTTCCGCGCTCGCGCCGGCCATGCGCAGCGGCAGCTGGAAGTCGACCGCCATCTCGAGGTAGATGTCGAAGAACTCGGGCCGCAGTTGCATCGTCCCCATGTGCGAGTCGATGTGCGACACGTCGAAGCCCCAGTAGATCGCCCGCTCGAGTTGCGCCCGGCACTCCTTGCGCACCTCGTCGAGGTCGGCGTGGTCCCAGACGTCTTCGACCGTGCGGGGAAACCCGCCGTCGCCGTCGAGCAGGCTCGGGGAGTGCGTGATCGGACCCCAGCGATACGTGTCCCACTCCGAGTTGAGCGTCAGGTGCACGCCGACGTCTTCGCCGCGGTACATCGCCGCCGCGTCGCGTGCCCACGGGCACGGAACCATCAACGTCGCGCTCGGTTGCAGCGCCGTCGCGCAGCGCCTCGTAGATCGCGACGTTCGCCGATCGCGAAGACCCGAGGTCGTCGCAGTTGACGATCAGCAGCTTCGCGTCGGCGGGATATCCCAGGCGTTCGGCGAGGCTCACAGAGGTGCAGGTTACGTGAACTTCCCGGGCCCAGTCCCGAGTCGAGGCACTAGGCGAAGTTCTTGGTGAGTAACTCGCCTGCCTTGGCGATGCCTTCGGCGTCGGAGACGGGCATGTTGAAGATCGGGTAGTCGACGCCGATGGTCAACAAGGCCTCGACCTCCCGCACCACGTCGTCGGCTTGGCCGACGGTCGCCTGCGCGGCGAACTCGGGGCCGCCGATCGACGAGAGGAACTCTCGCACGCGCCCGGTCTCGTCGGCGTCGTCGGTGAGTATGAGGGTGCCCAGCCGGGTGTTGGTGATCTCGGCCGGGTCGCGCCCGACATCGGTGCAGTGCCCGCGCAATACGTCGAGCTTGTGGCGCACCACCTCGGGGCTGCCGGCGACGTTGCACATGTCGGCGTACTGCGCGACGAGACGCAGTGTGCGCTTCTCCCCACCGCCGGCGATCATGATCGGAACGCCGTCGGCGCGCAGGGGTTTCGGGACATTGCGCGCGTCGCTCGTCGTGAAGAACCGTCCGTTGAACGTCGGCCGTTCGTCGCGCAGCATCGCGCGACAGATCTGCACCGCCTCTTCCAGCCGGTCGAGGCGCTCACCGTCGCGCGGAAAATCGAACCCGTATCCCGCGTGCTCGACGTCGTACCAGGCCGCGCCGATCCCGAGGATCGCGCGGCCGTGCGAGATCACGTCGAGGGTGGTGATCATCTTGGCGAGCAGCGCCGGGTTCCGGTATGTGACGCCCGTGACGAGTGTGCCGAGCTCGACCCGTTCGGTGCGCGCCGCGAGCGCGCCGAGCAACGTGTACGCCTCGAGGATCGGTTCGTCCGGTCCGCCGAGCGCGGGGAGTTGCCAGAAGTGATCCATGACCCACACCGAGGCGAATCCGCCGGCTTCGGCGGCCTGCGCGTGTTCCAACGTGTGGTCGAACATCTCGGAGTCGGGCGCGCCCGCGTGCCGGAAACCGGGGATCTGGAGACCGAAGCTCGTCATGTTCCAGGACGCTATCGCCGCCGCGGCCGGCCGTCCGCCGACGCCCGATCAGTGCGGCGGCAGGTGCGCGTCGATCACGGCAACGAGGCGCTTTAGCCCGCGGGCGCGCATCGCCTCGACCTCGACGATGCCGCCGTGGGTGAAGGCGAACGCGACTCCGGTCACGATGCCGTGCGCGGGTGGCGACGACCTGGGCGATCTGCTCGAAGTAGAGCTCACCCCAGAACGGTCTGGGGACGCGGCCCCAGAACGTCGGCTTGCCGAAGAGGATCCGGCGCTCCGTGACCGCGATCACCATGTCGGGCGGCACGATCGGGAAGCCCGACGTCGACCGCGGCGTCCTGCCAGTCGTGGAACGCGCGGCTGCGCATGCGCGCCGAACCCAGCGCGAACGTCGCCCGTGTACTCGTCGCCGCCGCGCCCCGGAAGCTGGCGCGCGCGGTCGCGAGAATCTCCTCGTCCGGCTCGAGGTCGAGCAGATCGGCCCGCGCCACCGTCAGATGCGCTCGAGCACCGTGCCCGTGCCGAGCCCGCCGCCGCAGCACATCGTGACGAGTGCGAACTGGCCGTCGGTGCGCTCGAGCTCGTGCAATGCGGTGGTGATCAGCCGGGCGCCGGTGGCGCCGACCGGGTGGCCGAGCGCGATCGCGCCGCCGTTCGGATTGACGTGCGCCATGTCGGGCTTCACCTCGCGTTCCCAGGCGAGCACGACCGACGCGAACGCCTCGTTGATCTCGATCGTGTCGAAGTCGTCGATCGCCAGGCCGGTGCGCTCCATCATGCGCCGCGTCGCGTCGATCGGGCCGGTCAACATCAAGACCGGGTCGACGCCGACGAGGCACTGGTCGACGACGCGCGCCCGCGGCCGCAGTCCGAGCTCACGGGCCTTGCGCACGGTCGTGAGCGAGAACCGCGGCCGCGCCGTCGGTGATCTGCGACGACGAGCCGGCGGTGTGCACGCCGTTCTCGCGCGCGACGGGCTTCAACTTCGCGAGCGCCTCGAGCGAGGTCTCGCGCAGACCTTCGTCGCGCGTCGACGTGATGCGTCGTACCGGTGGGCTTGCCTTCCGCGTCGACGTCGGGCGCGTCGACGGGCAGCACTTCACGTTCGAAGCGACCCTCGGCCCACGCCTGTTGCGCGCGCTGTTGCGAGAGCAGGCCGAACGCATCGCAGTCGGCGCGGGTCACGCCCCACTTGTCGGCGATGCGCTCCGCGCCTTCGAACTGACTCGTCAGCTCGTAGTGGTCGCGGTACGACGGCGGGTTCGGGCGACCGAAGTCGTTGCGGACCGCCGCGCCGAGCGGCACCCGGCTCATCGACTCGATGCCGCACGCGAGCGCGACGTCGATCGACGCCGGAGCCGACCATCGCGGTGGCGAGGTTCGTCGCCTGCTGCGACGAACCGCACTGACTGTCGACGGTCGTGCCCGCGACCTCGAGCGGCAGGCCGGCGCTCAGCCACGCGGTCCGGGCGATGTTGAACGTCTGCTCGCCGACCTGGCTGACGCAGCCGCCGATGACCTGACCGACCTCGATGCGGGTCGATGCCGGCCCGCTCGATCGCGGCGCGTTGCACGAGGCCGAGCAGGTCGGCGGGATGCATCGTCGCCAGCGCGCCGTTGCGGCGCCCGAGCGGGGCTCGCACCGCCTCGACGATGACGACGTCGTTCTCACTGAGATCGGGCACGGTTGCTCCTCGGAAGATCGGAACCGGAGTCGGCCGAATCGTAGTAGTGACCCGTCGCGGCGGGCCGGTGGTGCCAGGATGGTGCGTGCGAATTGCTGTGATCGTCGCGTGTTGCGGCGCGTTGGCGCTCGAGCGCCTGCGGCTCGGAGCAAGGGCCAAGTGTCGACCGACCCGTCGTCGACGCTCGCCCCGTCCACGACCGTCGCCGGGCCGACCGTGAGCACGGCTACGACGGAACTCTCGACCACGCCGCTGCCGTGCCAGCCGCTTCCGATCCCGACCACCCCGGTGAAAAGCCCGGCTGCGGCGACTGCGGTCGCTGCTCACGAAGGTCTCCGAGCTCAGCGACAACTGCGTCGACCACGTGATCTTCGACTACACGGCGAAGGGCACCGACCCGCCGGGCTACACGCTCACCTACGGCACTCCGCCGTTCGTGGGCGACGCCTCCGGCACGCACGATCGCGGTTGCCGGGGAACGCCTTCGTGGTGGTCAAGGTGCAGCCCGGCTACGGCTTCGACTTCGAGACCGGGAAGCAGACGTACAACGGACCGAAGAGCGTCCCGGTCACCAACGCCAATCACGTGCAGGGCGATCGTCGAGACCGGCGACTTCGAGGGCGTGCTCACGTGGGTGATCGGCATGGACACCAAGCGCCCGTTCAGCGTGCAGGCGACGGGAACGCCCACGCACCAGCTCGTCGTCACGATCGGCTGAAGTCACGACTTGGCCGAAGTTCGGTGCCGACGCGGTCAGCGGCAGTCGAGGATGACCTTGCCGAAGGTGGCGTCCGACTCCAGTAACGCGTAGGCGTCGTTCGCCTGCTCGAGCGGAATCGTGGCCTCCACGATCGGCGCGATGCGTTCTTCGGCGAGCAGCGGGACGACGTCGCGTACAAATGCCTCGGTCGACCGCGGCCTTCTCTGCGACGTCGCGGCCTCGCAGCACCGTGCCGATGACGGTGAGCCGTTTGCCGAGGACCGACATGATCGGCAGGTTGACGCGGCCGCCGGCGATCGTCCCGATGCACACGATGCGGCCCTTCGGCTGCCGACGCGTTGACGTCGACCGCGATGTAGTCGCCGCCGACGAGATCGAGGGTGACGTTCGGGCCGCCGCCGGTCGCTTCGACGATCGCCCACGCGAGCGCGTCGACATCGAGCGCACCGTCGGCGGTGCGGGTCGGTTCGATCCCGGCGTCGAGGCCGAGGGCGCGGCAGCGATCGAGTTTCGTCAGCGGTGCGCGCGGTGCCGACGACGCGTGCGCCCCGACGCGTGCGCGAGCTGCAGCGCGGCCGTGCCGACGCCCGAACCGATCGCGTGCACGAGCACCCACTCGTCCGCGGCGACGTGCGCCTGTGTGACCATCGCGTCGTGCACGGTGACGTACACCTCGGGCACGCCGCCCATCGTGACGAGGTCGAGATTCGGCGGGACGATGGCGCAGTGGACCGCCGGTACCGCCACGTACTCGGCCTGCGCGCCGCCGCCGATGATTCCGAAGACGCGATCGCCGACCGCGCGCGTCGTGACGTCGGCGCCGATCGCTTCGACGACGCCCGCGAACTCCATGCCCGGGATGTCGACGGGAACTCCGGGCGGCGGGGGATAGAAACCGGCGCGTTGCAACAGATCGGCGCGGTTCAAACCGGCGCCGTGAACCCGCACCACGACCCCGTCGGGAGCCGGGCCCGGGACGGGCCGGTCGGCGACCTCCAGATGGCCGTCGACGATCGTGATTGCCCGCACGAGCCAGCAACCTAGCGGGCTGCAGGGCGGGCCCGGGCCCGGCGCTACCGTCCTGGGCGTGGCCGCAGGGCTCGTGATCATGGATGAGGACGGGAACGAGGTCGTGCTCGACGCGCGCGAGAGCGATTGCCTCTTCGCGCTCTCGGGTGGGCTCGAAGCCGCCACGATTTCGGCGTGTCCCGACTGCCGCTGCCGCGTGATCGCGAGTGTTGCGCTCATCGATCTGCTCGATGCGGCGCCGCCGCACCCGCGCGGCGTCGAGCTCGTCGACCTGGCCGACGAAGCGCCGACGTTGCACCTCTACGTCGTCGACGCGGCCGACGAGTGCGAGCACCCGCAGGTGGCGCGACCCGCTCTTCGACGAGTGGCTCGACGCGGGCGTGTCGCCCGGCCCGCGGGCCCGACGCTGAAGATCGCCCGCGGGCCCGACGCTGAAGATCGCCCGCGGGCCCGACGCTGAAGATCGCCCGCGGGCCCGACGCTGAAGATCGCCCGCGGGCCCGACGCTGACTACAGGCGAACGTGCAGAGCTCGGCGAAGGCGACGCGCACGTCGAGCATGAACTCGCCGATGTCGGCGAAGGCGGCGGGATCGATGTTGAGCCCGATGTGCGCCTCGTCGCAGTACGAGAGCATCGTGACGGTCGAGCGCGCAGCCGGTGCGCGGGCCCATCGGGTAGCTGCCGACGATGCGCGCGCCCGCGAGGTAGAGCGGTACCGGGCTCCCGCGCAGGTTCGACGCGGCGAAGTCGATGGTGCGCGTCTGCGAGCGGGTCATCGCGACGAGTATGCGACGTCGGGGAGTCCGGAGATGAGTCCGGCCAGTCCTTCGGCCGCGGTCACCGCGGTTTCCCGCTTGGCCGCTTCCAGTCGCTCGTGCACGTCGCCGAACAAGCGTGTGGAGATCGTGCGCGGGTTCGATCGGAACGAGGACGCGCGCCGGAACGAAGCTGTTCGTCGAACGATCGCCGCGATTGCGGGTGCTGATCGGCATGGCCAGCCGCAGTTCGTCGACGGCGCTGCCCGCCCGCTCGTGGTAGCGGCCGAGCGCGCTGGCGAAGCCGGTGACGAACGACGTCGTTGACGCTGCCCCCGAGCTTGGTCGCGGCGGTGTGCAGCGCGGTCGAACGGGAAGGTCCAGCGTCTCGAAGTGCCGGCGGAGGGATCGGCCGGTCGAGCACGTCGGAACGGGCCGCGTCGGTGACGAGCGCCTGGCGCTGCAACGAGGTGAGCAGGCGGGCGGCATCGCCGGCCCGGCCCGGAACCTCGGTCGGGATGCGATGACGACGTGGCCGGCCGTGCCGATGGTCGTGCCGACGGCGCCGATGCCACGGTGGGCGGCGTCGATCACCGCGTGCCGCGTCGTCGAGGCGGGCGTCGCCCGCGGCATGTCCGCGCCGGGCGCTTCGGCGCCGGCCGCGTCGGCATCGGGCGGGTCGGGTCGGACTGTCGGTTCGGGGTCGCGCTCGAAGTCGACCAGCGCCAGCGAGAGCTTCAGCCCGCCGACGCCGTCGGTGATCGTGTGGTGGATCTTCTGCAGCAGCGCGGAGCGGCCGTCACTGAGCCCGTCGATGAGCGTGAACTCCCACAGCGGTCGGGCCCGGTCGAGCGGGAGCTCGGCCAGCGCACCGCAGAGATCGAGGAGCGCCCGATCGTCGCCGGGGGCGGGCACGGCCACGACCCGGACGTGCGCTTCGATGTCGAGGGTCGGGTCGTCGGCGAACTCGGGCGGCACGATCCGCAGCGGCGCGCCGACGACGCGTTGGCGAAGCCGAGGGATCGCGTCGAGCGCGCGGTGCGAGCGTGGCCCGCAGGCGTTCGTCGGTCGGGCGCCGATCGAGGATGGTCAGGTTGCAGAAGTCGGAGCGAAGCGCGGGGTCCTTCTCGACCGCCCACATGATCGCTTCCGCGTTCGACATCCGCACGGGGTAACGCTACGCCGTGACCGGACCGGGTCCTGGCCGGTGCTGGTTGAGGCGGGCGGCTTGGCGAGTCTGATGGTCGCGTTCGGCGAGGTTGGGCGCATTCCGCGCCGCGTCGGCGTACAGGCGGGCCGCGAGCCGAGATCGCCATTCTTCTCGTGGAGGTACGCGGCGACGGCGGCGCGCCGCGGTACGTCGTCGTCGATGTCGGCCAGTGCCACCAATCCCGCGGGGGCGCCGTCGGCCTCGCCGATTGCGACGGCCCGGTTGAGGCGGACGACCTGCGTGTCGGCGAACCGGAGGAGCTCGTTGTACCACTCGACGATCTGGACCCAATCGGTCTCCTCGACCGCGGCGCGTCGGCATGGAGCGCGGCGATCGCGGCTTGCGCCTGGTATTCGCCGAGCTGATCACGCGCGAGTGCCGCGTCCGCGATGTCGATGCCCTCGGCGATGAGCACGGTGTCCCACTGACTGCGATCCTGATCGGCTAGCGGCACGATGCTTCCGTCGGGTCGTGTGCGGCTGGCGCGCCGGGCGTGATGCAGGAGCATCAGCGCGAGCAATCCGTCGACCTCCGGGTCGTCGACCAACGCGGCCAGCTGCCGCGTCAGTCGGATCGCTTCGGCCGCGAGATCCACGTCGCCGGAGTAGCCCTCGTTGAACACGAGGTACAGAACGCGCATCACGGTGCGCACGTCGCCCGGACGCGCGCCGAACTGCGCCGCGAGACCGGCCCGGCTCACCGTGCGCTTGGCGCGACTGATGCGCTGCGCCATCGTGGGCTCAGGCACGAGGTACGCCTGCGCGATCTGGCGGGTCGTGAGGCCGCCGACCCGCGGAGGGTCAATGCCACCGCCGATGACGACGACAGGTCGGGGTGCGCGCACAGGAAGTAGAGCTGCAGGGTGTCGTCGGCGCTGGGGATCGCGCCGGCCGGCGGTTCGGTGTCGAGCCGGACCTCGCGGTCGCGACGCGCCGCGGCGGACCGCGTCATGTCGAGGAACGCTCTCCACGCGACGGTGATGAGCCACCCGGTCGGGTCGGCCGGTGTGTCTTGCCGCCACGCGGAGAGCGCACGGATGAGCGCCTCTTGAACGGCATCCTCGGCGGTCGCGAAATCCGCGCCGCGACAGACGAGGACGCTCAAGACGTGGGGGACGAGCGCGCGGAGCTCGACCTGATCCACGGTCTTCGGTTCCATCGGTGTCGGCTTTGGGGTCAGTGGGTGAAGGCGGGCGGCGCACCCATGAAGGGTCGGACTTCCAACCACTCGTGGATCGGCTTTCCGCCGGCGCCGGGTGCCGACGACAGTTCACCGGCGAGCTCGATCGCGCGCTCGGGGCTGTCGACGTCGATGACCATCCACCCCGCGATCAGGTCCTTGGTCTCGGCGAACGGTCCGTCGGTGACCGCGGGCTTCCCCTCGCCGTCGAAGCGGACCCACGTGCCGTCGGGCGACAGCGCCTGCGCGTCGATGAACTCTCCGGTGCCCTCGAGGCGACTCGCGAAGTCGTTCATGAACTTGATGTGGGCCTCGACCTCGTCGGGCGTCCACTTGTCCATCGAGATGTTGTTGACCGGCGCGGGCGCGCCTCGGTAGTGCTTGAGCAACAGGTACTTGGCCATGGTGTTCTCCTCGTGTGAGCCGGCCCTCGGCCGGATGCACCCCGGGGACGAAGCCGGGCCCGCGTTCTCGACATCCCAGCGAGAAATGTCTTGGGGAGAATTTGGCACACGAGGAACGGCGCGGTGCCGCGGGCGCCGCGCCGAGTGGGAATCGAGGGTTGCTACCTCGGTACCGAGGTGTGTTTGAACTCGTTGAGGTCGGTCCACGCGAGGAGGTCGAGGACCTTGTCGACGTCCTCGGGGTTGTCGCGGTCCATCAGGCGGACGAACACGGCCCGGTTGTCGACGATGAACGTCGGGACACCGAACACCGCGAGGTTCTTCACCGCGTCGGTGTGGGACTGCGCCAGCGACCTTCAGCGGGCGGCCGGTGGCGACTTCCGCCGCGACGGCCGCGGGGTCGAGGCCGACCGACGTGGCGATCTCGGCCAGAACGTCTTCCTTGGCGATCTTGGCGCCGTCTTCGTGGCGCGCCGTGAACGCGGCGAGGTGCCAGTCGAGGAACTTGTCGGGGAACTCGTCGCGGATCGCGATGCTCCACAAGAGTGCGTTCGTGCCGGTGCCGCGGTCGTCGGGGTCGCGGTCCCAGACCGCGGTCTCGCCCTCTTCCACGTGCACCTGGTCGAGCGAGAACGGAACAAACGTGACGTCCCAGTCGCGACCGGCCTTCAGGCCGGCGACCACGGATACGTGACCGTTGCGGGCGAACGGGCAGCGGTAGTCGAACGTCACAGCGAATTGACGAGCCACGGGTCCTCCTCGGGGTTACGACCTTTACGTCGCAACGACCCCAGCATGCTCGCCATTCCCCGTCCGTGACGAATGCACGTATTCACGGGTTGGTCGACGGGTCGGTCAGGAGCGCCCGTTGACGAAGGGGCGGAGGGCGTATCCGAGCGCGAGGCCGAACGCCGCGCCCGCGATTACGTCGGACGCATGGTGCAACCGGACGTAGACCCGGGTCGCCGCGACCGCGCGCGGCGGCTGCGTACCAGGCCGGCCCTCCGCCGAACAGCGTGGCGGCGCAGAACGCGGCGGTGGCGTGGCCCGACGGGAAGGAGCTCGTGATCGGGCCGGCGCAGGCCGTGGTGGAACTCGATCTCGGCGTAGTCGGCCGGGCGCACCCGGCGGAACAGCTGACTTCACCGCGCCGTTCGTGATCGCCGATTCTGCGCCGATCGCGAGCGAGAATCGGACCGCCCGTTCGATGTCGTCCCGCTGCAACAGGGCCTGGCCGACGCCGCACGATGTGCCAGAGCAGGCTGTGGTCGGCTGCGCTCGACAATCGGTAGACGAACCTGTCGACGGCGGGGCTGCGGACCGCGTCGAAACTGCGATCGACGGCGGCGTCGAACGCGGCGATCCGTTCCGCGAGCTTCGTCATCCCGAGACGAGCGCGTTCACGCAAAGACGAGCGGCAGCTGCGGACGCCCTTCGCGCTCGGCCTGTCGGGCGAGCAGCGTGGGCCGAGCCAGCTCCGGCTGCCCGTCGAACTCGGGGCAGAACTCCTGGAACGTGCAGTAGTTGCAGAGCGCGGAAGGGTGCGGCCGGAAGTCGTCGCGCTTGCACGCCTGGCGCACGGCCTGCATGACCGCGTTCGTCTTCACGTCGACGCCGCGCAGGCTCTGGTCGGAGGGCGCGGTGATGATGCGCTCCGGCTTCGACAGGTAGAGCAGCTGCACGCGTGCGGGCCGACGGCCGAACATCCGCTCGCACAGCAGCGAGTAGATGTGCACGCCGGCCATGCTCTTCTGCTCCCAGCCCTCGCCCGGCGCCGAACCGGTCTTGTAGTCGGTGACGACGAGCTCGCCGTTCTCGTCGAGCTCGAGGCGGTCGATGATGCCGCGGATGGTCACGCCGGCACTGGTCGTCCGCGCTGACCCGCAGCTCGACGCCGAGCACGCGTGATGTCGCGTGGGTCTTCCATCTCGAAGTAGCTTGTGGACGAGCTTCTCCGCGTCGGAGTGGAACGAGGCCCGCTCCTCTTCGGTGAGCTCGAGATGGGCGAACTCGGGGTGCGCGGCGACCTCGGCCTCGGCCCGCCCGAGGTCGGCGAGCGCGGCCTCGATCGTGCGCTCGGCGGGCGGCCGCCACATGAGGTGCTGCAGGGCGAGGTGGACGAGGGTTCCCTTGCTCGCCGGGCGCCGACGGGGGCTCGGGCAGCCGCTCGATGTAGCCGAACCGGAAGGCGAGCGGGCAGCTCGTGAACGTGCCCATCGAGCTCGGCGACAGCGAGATCGGCACCGGGTGCGCGAGCTCTGCGCCGCGACCGTAGGAGCTGGCGCGCTCCGTTCGATGATGCTCCTCCGCCGTCATGTACTGACGATACAGCCGGGGTGTGCCGCTTACGGCGACCGTCTAGGTTCCGGTCGGTACCTCGCCCACACACAGAAACGGGAGCTGGAGATGAAGGTCGACACCGGAGTGATGGCCCCGTCGCTGAGCGATATCGGGCCCCGGGCCCGCGAGCTCGAGGAGCTCGGTTACGACGGTCTGCTCACCGCCGAGACGGGCCACGACGCGTTCCTGCCGATCGCGCTCGCCGCGGAGCACACCGAGCGCATCGAGCTCGCGACCGGTATCGCGGTGGCGTTCGCCCGGACGCCGATGGTGCTCGCCTACACGGCCAACGACCTGCAGCAGATGTCGAAGGGCCGGTTCTCGCTCGGTCTCGGTTCGCAGATCAAGCCGCACATCGAGAAGCGGTTCTCGATGCCGTGGTCGCACCCGGCGCGGCGCATGCGCGAGTACATCCTGGCGCTGCAGGCGATCTGGACCGCGTGGAACGAGCAGACGCCGCTCAAGTTCGAGGGCGAGTTCTACCGCCACACGTTGATGACGCCGTTCTTCGCGCCGACGCCCGAATCCCTACGGCGCGCCCAAGGTGTTCCTCGCCGCGGTCGGCGAGCTGATGACCGAGGTCGCGGGCGAGGTCGCCGACGGCATCATCATCCACGGCTTCACGACCGAGCGGTACGTCAAGGAAGTGACGATGCCGGCGATCGAGCGCGGCCTCAGCAAGGCCGGGCCGCGACCGCGCCGACATCCAGGTTTCCGGGTCCGCTGTTCGTCGTGACCGGGTACGACCGACGAGGAGATCGCGGCCGCGGCCACCGGCGTGCGCCAGCAGATCGCGTTCTACGGTTCGACGCCCGCGTACCGCGGCGTGCTCGAGCTGCACGGCTGGGGCGATCTGCAGACCGAGCTCAACGCGCTCTCGAAGAAGGGCGGCTGGGTCGAGATGGGCGAGCTCATCGACGACGAGATCCTCAACACGTTCGCGGTCGTCGCCGACCCGAGGGCGTCGGCGCGGAGTTGAAGCGGCGTTACGGCGGCGTCGTCGACCGGTGCTCGTTCTACGCGCCGTACCGCGCCGATCCCGCGCAGTGGGCGACTGTCATCGAAGACCTGAAGCAGGCGTAGGCCGGCCGAACGACGGCGCCGTAACGCGCGCTCCGTTACACGCCGTGCAACTGCTTGACGACGCCTTCGATGTTGCGCAACGAGACGTCTTGGATCTCCCGGCCGTTCTGGCCTGCGGGGAGCTTGCTCGCGATGTTGTACATCGCCGCGTTGACCAGGAGGTCGGCGGAGAGCTTGTCGATCTCGTCGGGCGCCGGGTCGCCGCCGTAAATGCGCAGCCACAGCTCGATCATCCAGGCGACGGTCCATTCGTGTTCGGCCGTGTATGTCTTCGGAGGCATGTCGGTTCCTTCCATCGGGGGTGTGCGCCTCCGACGGTAAGGACCAGTCGCTAAATCGCAGCTAAAGCGCGGGTTGCTGCGCGAAATGCAGGATCGACGCGACGCACGCGTCGGGATCTTGCTGCGGGCCGAAGTGGCCGAGGCCGGGCAGAACATCGAGTCGACCGTTGGGGATGCGCTCGGCGATCTGCGGCGCCGAGCGTCGGGATCGATCGACGTCGACACCTCGCCGCACACGACGAGGACGGCGCGTCGTCGATCTCGCCCAGACGTGCGAACGCACCGTTGATTCGGCGCCATCGAGTACACGCGGGCTTCGACCTCGGGCCGGCACTTGAGCTCGAGCACGCCGTCGCCGCGGTCGCGCAACCCGTATTCGACGTACGCGCGCAACGACTCCTCGGTCATCACGTCGAGCGGCGGCTTCGACGCGTACGTCGTCGAACGCCTCGTCGGTCGAAGACCACTCGTTGCGCCGCTTGCGCGCCGCGCGGGCCAGGAAGAAGTCGTCTTGCGGGTGGGAGCGGTCTCCTCGGACGCGAAGATGATCGGTTCGTACGCCCAGATCCGCGGGAACGTTCCGGGCCGCTTCTGTTCGCCGAGGATCAGCGCGGCGCCGCCCTTCGAATGTCCGCACGCGACGAGCGTCGGGGTCGCCGGCGACGCCGAGGTGTTCGGCGACCGCGAGCACGTCGTCGGCGAAGCCGTGCCACGAGTAGTCGACATCGGGCGCGTCACTGTCGCCGTGACCGCGGAAGTCGAACGACCACACGTGTCGGCCCGCAGCCACGAGTGCCGCGCGATCGGTGCCCACACCCGACCGTGGAATCCGGTCGGGTGCGCGAGCAGCACCGGCGCGCCCGTCGCCGCCCCAGTCGTGCACGACGAGACGGATGCCGTCGGCGTCGAAGGCATGTGATGTCGGCGCGATCACGGCGTCAGGTGGTCGCCTGTTGTTCGGCGGCTTGTTCGGCTTGCTCGGCCGCGTGATCGGTGATCGCCTTCATGATCGCGTTGGCCGCCCGGTTGACGAACTCGCCGCCGCTGCCGGTGACCCAGTCGCACGACGCGGCGGGTCGCTCGAGCTGACCGGTGAAGTGCGGCATGACGTACTGCGCGAACAATTCGAAGCTGTGCTTCGTCGCGGCCGGGTTCGCCCAGTCGTGACCGAACATCAAGAACGTGCCGAAGCCGCCCGACTCGTCGACGAGCGACTGGATCTTCGCGATCGCGTCGTCGGGGGTGCCGATGACCGCGAAGCCGTCCTCGTCGACGTTGGCGATGATCTCTTCGGGCGTGTCGCCGCGCGTCGGGCCGGCCGGCAGCACGTGCGTGAAGTACTTCGAGAACGGCACGATGCCGTACGCAACATCGGCGCGCGCCTGCTCCTTCGTCTCCGCGAGGTGCATCGGCCCGACGAGTCGCCACTTCGAACGATCGGCGGTGTTGCCGTGCTGCGCGGCGACTTCGTTCCACGTCTTCCAGTGCGAGCCGATCGCGTCGAAGCCCTGTTTCGTCGTCGCCGCGATCGACAGCAGGCCGGCGCCGTACTTGCCTGCGGCCTTGGCGCCGGTCGGCGAGATCGACGCCGCGACCGCGACCTCGATGTTCGGTTCGCTGTACGGCTTCAGCTGCAGACGCGCGTCCTGCAGCGTGAACCAGTCGGTCTGACTTCGTGACCGTCTCGCCGCGGAACAACGCCATGATCACGTCGAGCGCTTCGTCCATGCGCGGTCGTTGCGTGTCGGCCGGGATGCCGAGCATGTGCGCGTCGGAGGTGAGTTGCCCCGGGCCGCAACCGAGCATGGCCCGGCCGCGCGTCAGGTGGTCGAGCAGCACGAACCGATCGGCGAGCATCAACGGCTGGTGGTAGGGGAGCGAGTTCACGCCGCTGCCGAGCCGGATGTACTTGGTGCGGGCCGCGGCCGCGGCGATGAAGACCTCGGGCGACGAGATGATCTCGTAGCCGCCGGAGTGGTGCTCGCCGATCCAGACCTCGTGGAAGCCGAGCCGATCGAGGTGCTCGATCAGATCGAGGTCGCGTTCGAGCGCGAGCGTCGGGTTCTGCCCGGTCGGGTGGAACGGGGCCATGAAGAGTCCGAAGCGCATTCCTCCATTCGACCCGCGACTTGACCGGACGGTCAACTTGTCGGGCCCGGCGGCGACGTCGGGCGCACTCGTGTCGGGTCGGCGCCCGAACGGATGGCATGCTCGGTGCGAATGGGGTCCGTGGACGACGTGCGTGACGAAACCGACGACAAGACGACCGCCCGGCGTCGGCGGACGCGGTTGCTGTGGGCGAGCGGAACGGCCGGTGCCGTGCTCGTCGTGGCCGCCGCGGCCGGGATCTGGGCGACGGCCGGGAACAGCGACAAGGCCGCGTCGGCGCCGTCGAGCGCGGCGACGTCGGTCGTGGCCGTCACGTTCGACGATCACGGGATGCGCGCCGTACCCAACGCGACGAGCGCGGGCATCGTCGACTTCACCTTCGCCGACCGGCGGGCGAAGCCCGGCAAATCGGTGGCGCTCCTCTACTACGAGGTGCAGCCGAATCTGGGCGGCGACTTGATCACCGGTTCGGGCGGCAGCGTGCGTGTGCTGTTGTGCGCGCACACCTGGTACCTCGTCGTGCGCGTCGACGGCGCGGTCAAGGCGCGCGTTCCGCTCGACGTGACCGGAACGGCGCCGGATTGCACGACGCCGATCACCTGAGGCCGATTACCTGACGCCGACTTCCTGACGCCGACTTCCTGACGGCTAGGGAAGCTGCGAGTCGATCCACGCGTCGAGCGCGGGGCCGCTCTCGTAGCTCGTGATCAACGCGTAGCGCGGCTCGGTGCCGTTGTGCACCACGACGTGCCACAGCCGCTGCGTGTCGACGACGAAGCGCGCGCCCTTGTGCAACGGGACGCGCGCCTCGGTTGTCGGGTCGGGGAGTCCGTCAGGACCGGTGTCCATCAAGCAGCATGTAGCTCGACGGATTGTCGGTGAGCTCCAACCAGGTCCGCACGACCCAGCCGTCGGTCGGCGGGTTGAAGCGGTTGTTGTCGTCGCGGTGGAAGCTGCGGAACGCGAGGTCGTAGTCCTGCGGCTCGAGCTTGATCGTGCGGACCCGGCCGAAGTCGGCGCCGGCGCTTTCGACGTACGCGCTTGATCGTCGGGCACTTCTGCGGCGTTGCTCGTGAAGCGCGCGCCCTTGTCGGGGCGCTCGTCGCCCGCGTTCCAAAATCCGCGGCAGTCGAGCTCGCCGTCGGCGGTCGCGATCGGCGCGAAGTTCGTGTCGCCGCCGCTCTTCCAGTCCATGTACTCGAGGTCGAGGTACTCGTGCGCCGGGATCTCGTACGGGAGATCGGTCAGCTGCACGAACCCACGCGCGGCGAGCACGTCGAGCCGCGGGTGCGGGGTGTCGAGCGGGATCTCGCACGACCAGTGGTCGGCGTTCGGCCAGAACGTCGTTGCCATGCGCCAAAGTGTACGACTGCGCCTTCCGAGATCAGGGCCGCAGCCCGTGGCCGGTGGGTCCGATCTTCTGCACTCGGGCCGGCCAGCTCGGCGAACTCGCACAGCAGCGGGCGGGTGTCGCGCGGATCGATGATCTCCTCGACCAGGAACGCCTCCGCGGTCTTGAACGGCGACTGGCGCGCGGTGAGCCGCTGCTTCGATCTCGGCGCGCAGCGCGACCGGGTCGTCGGCGGCTTCGAGTTGCGCCTTGTACGCGGCTTCGATGCCGCCTTCGAGCGGAAGGCTGCCCCAGTTCCCCGACGGCCACGCGAACCGGTACGAGAGCTTCGACGCGTCCTGGTGCGCGGCGCCCGCGACGCCGTACACCTTGCGCACGATCACCGAACACCACGGTGTCGTGGCCTGGTAGATCGCGGCCAGCGCCCGCGCGCCGTAGCGGATCGTCGCCGCCTTCTCCGCGTCGGTGCCGATGACGAAGCCGGGATTGTCGACGAAGTGCACGACGGGAAGATGGAACGTCTCCGCGAGGTCGACGAAGCGCGTCACCTTCTCCGACGCGGCCGCGGTCCAGCCGCCGGCGTAGAAGTACGGATCGTTCGCGAGCACCGCGACGGGCCGGCCGTCGAGCCGGGCGAGACCGGTGACCGCGCTGCGCCCGTTGAAGCGACCGAGCTCGAACCACGAATCGTGGTCGACGACTGCTTCGATGATCGGGCGGACCTTGTAGACCTTGCGCCGTTCGCGCGGGATGGCGCGCAGCAGCGATTCGTCGCGTCGTTGCGGGTCGTCGTTGGTGTCGACGCGCGCGCGGCGGGAGCTCGTCGACCGACGACGGGAGGTACGAGAGGAACCGGCGGACGCGCGTGAACGCTTCGGTCCTCGGTCGCGACCTCGTCGTCGACCGCGCCGTTGCGCGTGTGGATCGCACTGCCGCCGAGCGTCTCCTTGTCGACGTCTTCGCCGAGCCGGGCGACGACCGGCGGTCCGGCGACGAACAACTGCGACGTTCCCTTCACCATCACGCTGTAGTGACTCGTGACGACGCGCGCCGCGCCGAGCCCGGCGACCGAGCCGAGGCAGCACGACACGACCGGCACCGTCGCGAGGTTCGCCACGACGTGTTCCCAGCCCGGGTTGAACGGCACGAACGAACGCCGTTCGGTCTCGAGCGACTTCACCGAACCGCCGCCGCCCGAGCCGTCGACCAGCCGCACGATCGGCAGCCGCAGCGTCGCGGGCCATGCGCTCGGCGTGCACCTGCTTCTGGAAGATCGACGCGTCGGCCGCGCCGCCCCGAACCGTGAAGTCGTCGCCGCCGACCACGACGGGCCGACCGTCGATGCGGCCCCGGCCCATGACGAAGTTCGCCGGGCGTGACGTCGACGAGCTGACCGTCGTCGTCGTAGGTGGCGCGTCCGGTCAGCGCGCCGACCTCGTGGAAAGCTCCCGGCGTCGAGCAGCGCGTCGATCCGCTCGCGCACGGTCAGCTTGCCCTGCGAATGGTGCCGTTCGACCTTCTCCGCGCCGCCCATCTGCTGAGCGAGCTCGGTGCGACGCGCCAGCTCTTCGAGTTCGGGTTCCCAGGTCATGACGCGAGTCTCCCTCCCCAGTCACTGTCGATTCCGCGTACTTCCACGTGTACCGCGCTGGTGCGCGCCGCCGTTGCCCGTCGTGGTGTTCTCGTCGTCGACGACGTCGCCGAGCCCGGTTCTCGGCCCGGGCGACGCGCTGGTCGCCGTCAAGGCGTGCGGGATCTGCGGCTCGGATCTGCACGCGCTGCATCACGCCGCCGAGCTGGTGGCGATCACCCGCGAGATCGGCGCGCCGATGTCGTTCGATCCCGCGCTCGACTTCATCATGGGTCACGAGTTCACCGCCGAGGTGCTCGAGCTCGGGCCGATGACCGACGGCGCGCCGGTGCAGGTCGGCGACCTCGTCACGTCGCTGCCGATCGCGCTCACCCCCACGGGCATGGAACCGGTCGGCGCGTACTTCGAACATCTACAACGGCGCGTACGCCGACCGCATGCGGCTGACCGCCGGTATGTGCATGAAGGTCCCGAACGGTCTCGACCACCGACGCGCCGCGCTCACCGAACCGATGTCGGTCGGGCGGCACGCCGTCCGCGCGTGCCGCGATCACTCCTGCGGAAGCGGCAGTCGTGCTCGGTGCGGGTCCGGTCGGGCTCGCAGTGGTCGCCGAGCTGCGCCGCATCGGTGTCGAGACGATCGTCGTCTCCGACTTCTCGCCCCGGCGCCGCGAGGTCGCGCTCGCGATGGGCGCGCAGCGTTGCGGTCGATCCCGCGTGTCGAGGATCCGATGGAAGCGTGGCTGGCGGCCGACGGTCGGCGCACGCCGGTCGTGTTCGACGCGATCGGTGTCCCGGGCACACTCGAAGCGGTGATCAAGGCCGCGCCGCCGATGGGGCGCGTCTGCATCGTCGGCTCGTGCATGCAGACCGACACCATCCGCCCGCTGGTCGCGCAGGTCAAGCAGCTGACAGTCATGTTCTCGTTCGCGTACGACCCGTTCGAGTTCGCCGACACGTTGCGCGCGATCGCGGAAGGCGAGATCGACGTGACGCCGATGATCACCGGTACGTGTGGAGTCGACGGCGTGCCCGCCGCCTTCGACGCGCTCGGCGATCCCGAGGAACACGTGAAGATCCTCGTCGAGCCCGGAGGCCCGACGGTTCCGACCGCGATCTGACCGGGGATCGGGCTTTACGCTCGAGCTTCTTCTTGAGCTCGACGACGGAGCCCTCGTAGACCGGCACGAAGAGCCCGAGCAGATCGTCGGGCACGACCTCGACCGCCCACGTGAGGTGGGAGCCGGCGCCCTTCGGGCTCGACCGTGATCGTGGCGAGATGCGACTCGAGGTTGCCCATCGGCGACTCGATCACGGAGTACGAGATGCTGCGCGCGGCATCGTCGAGGCTGCGCAGCTGCTCTTTGATCTCGATGCCCATCAGACCGATCGTGCGGACGTCGCCGTCGACGACGCACGTTTCGACGCCGGGCATCCACGTTTCCAGACCGCCGAACTCGCGTACGAGTTTCCAGACGTCGTCGGGGCTGCGATCGATCGAGACTTCTGCTTTTCCTTCGGCCATGGTCGACATCATTGCATGCCGCGGGACGGGCGTGTCAGGCCCACGGGATGCCGCGTCGGAATCACGGTACGGCGACGCCCGGCGCGGTGAACATGCCCCGCGCGCCAGCGGTCGGGTGTGCCGAGGATGGCCCGCGGATAGTCCTCCCACATCCACCGCGCGAAGTTGCGCCGGGTCCAGGGCGTGAGGTCGGCGGCGCGGATCGCGGCACGCGCACCGAGCGGATACCGCAGGATGCTTCTGCAGGAAATGCGCGAACCGCAGGTCGCGTCCGAGCGCGTGATGCACGAGGCCGCGGTAGTCGGCGCCCGTCGCGATCGATTCCGCGGCGAGCATGCCCGTCTCGATCGCCTGCGCGATGCCCTCACCAGTCATCGGGTCGACGACCCCGGCCGCGTCGCCCACGAAGAGCACGCGGCCGTGTTGCAACCGGGCCGGGTCGTAGCGCGTCGGGATCGGCCACGCGTGCACCGGTTCGGCGGCCACGGCCCGTCGGGCCGAGCACGTCGCGCAACACCGGGCGGGCGAGGAGATCGGGCCAGAGATCCTTGAGCTCGCGGCCACTCCGGCCGTCGGAACGCAGCACGCCGTACCCCACGTTGGCCCGCCCACCCGGGCAGCGGGAAGACCCACGCGTAGCCGGGCAGGAGATCGCGTTCGAAGATGACCCACAGCCGGTCGTCGTCGACGCCGTCGAAGTACTGCCGCACCGCGTGCCACTCGCCGAGATCGCGCGGCGTGCCCGGCTCCGACCGCGCGCCGAACGGTCGACCAATGACCGTCGGCCGCGATCACGAATGACGACGTTGATCTCGCGGCCGTCCGTCGAACGTCGACGCGGACAGTGCGCCCGTCGTCTGGTGCACGGTCTCGATGGCGTGGTCTTCGCGTACGTCGACGCCGGCGCGGCGGGCGACGCGCGACGAGCTCCGCGTCGAGCGCGCGCCGGCTGACGACCGCGGCGTGGGCGCCGTTCGTCGGCAGCGGAAGGTGCGCCTGCCGGCCCGACGGCGAGACCAGCACCGTCTCGCGTGACGAAGGCGGCGTCGGTGGCGCCGAGATCGGCGCTCGTGACGCCCAACTTCTCGAGCAGCCGGAGCGCGTTGGCGGTGAGGCCGTCGCCGCACGTCTTGTCGCGCGGGAAGTGCGCCTTGTCGACGCAGACGGCGTGGAGGCCACGCTGTTGACCGCGGAGATCGCGGCCGCGGTTCCAGCCGGTCCGGCGCCCACCACGACCACGTCGACGTGCTCGGCCATCGACGCCGACGGTACCGGGTCGGGATCCGACCGGCGCAGCTCGGCCCAGGGCAGCAACCGGCCCCATCGGCGGCCGTTGTCGCACGTTTCGACGCGTGGCGGGGGGATTGGCAGAATCGTGGTTCCTCGAGCCGGTGCCCAGCGCCGGTTCGCGCCGATCCGGACGCCCACGAAGCGGACGCCCATCGAGGAGTCGTATGAACGTCGCCGTCTGCGTCAAGCAGATCCCCGACCCGGCTGTGCCGGGCTCGCTCTCGGCCGACCACACGCTCGACCGCAGCGGCAAGCTCATCCTCGACGAGTCCGACAGCTACGGCGTCGAGATGGCGCTGCAGCTGGTCGACGCGGCCGGCGGCGGCGAGGTCACGCTGATCTCGATCGCGCCGAACGACGAGGTCTCCGGTCTGCGCACCGCGCTCGCGATGGGTGCGGCCAAGGCCATCCTCGTCTCCGACCCTGCGCTCGCCGGTTCCGATGCGCTCGTCGACCGCCAAGGTGCTCGCCAAGTGCATCGAGCGCGCGGGCGACATCGACCTCGTGCTCGCGGCGACCGAATCCTCCGACGGCTACACCGGGCACGGTTCCGGCGCAGGTCGCCGAGCTGCTCGGCTGGCCCGCGCTGACCTTCTCGAAGCACGTCGAGATCGCCGACGGCAAGGCCAAGGTGCAGCGCCAGACCGAAGCCGGTTACGACGAGGTCGAGGCGTCGCTGCCCGCGATCGTCAGCGTGACCGCCGGTGTGGTCGAGCCCCGCTACCCGTCGTTCAAGGGGATCATGGCGGCCAAGAACAAGCCGGTCGACAAGGTCACCGCGGCCGACCTCGGTCTCGACGGTGCGCAGGTCGGTTGGGCCGGTGCCCGCCAGGAGATCACGAACGTCGAGCAGGCGCCCGCCCGCCAGGCCGGCGAGAAGTTCGAAGACGACGGCACGGGCGCGGAGAAGGTCGTCGCGTTCCTCGAGCAGTTGAAGGTGGTCTGACGTGAAGGTCTGGGTGTTTGCCGAAGCGGTCGGCGACAAGGTCACGACCGCGACCCTCGAGCTGCTCACGAAGGCGCGCGAGATCGGTTCCGAAGTCGAGGCCGTCTACTCGGGCGCGGGCGACGCTGCCGCGATCGCGGCAACGGTCGGCTCGTACGGCGCGACGAAGTTGCACGTGATCGATCCCGGCGACGGACTGCCGGGTCAGGTCGCGGCGGCCGGCATCGCGGCCCTCGCGGGCGCCGAGAAGCCCGACGTCATCTTGTTCGCGCAGACGTACGACGGTCGCGACGCGATCGCCCGTTTGTCGGTCAAGCTCGACCAGCCCGTGTTGACGAACGGCATGTCGCTGTCGGCCGACGGCGGCGCGCTCGTGTTCGGCACCGCGATCTTCGGTGGCGTGACCTTCGTCGACGTGAAGCTCACGGCCGACGGTCCGGCGCTCATCGCGATCCGGCCCAAGTCGTTCGCGGCCGAGGAGTCGGGCGGCGGTGCGGCCGAGGTCGTCGAACGTCGCCGCGGCCGATGCCGGTCGCGCGGCCGAGGCGAAGGTGCTCGCCCGCCACGTGGAAGAGCAGCAGGGTCCGAAGCTCGAAGAGGCGGCGGTCGTCGTCTCCGGTGGCCGTGGTATCGGTGCGGCCGAGAACTACGCGCCGCTCGTCGAGGAGCTCGCCAAGCTGCTCAAGGGCGCGTGGGGTGCTTCACGCGCCATCGTCGACGCCGGTTGGGTGCCGTACGCGTTGCAGGTCGGCCAGACCGGCAAGACCGTCAAGCCGAAGCTGTACATCGCGCTCGGCATCTCCGGCGCGACGCAGCACCTCGTCGGCATGAAGAACAGCGACAACATCCTCGCGGTGAACAAGGACGGCGAGGCGCCGATCTTCTCGGTCGCCGACCTCGGCATCGTCGGCGACGTGCACAAGGTCGTGCCCGCGCTGATCGAGTTGCTCAAGGCCAAGTCAGTAATCAGTTCTGGGGCGGAGTAGGCGCCCAGATATCGCCCTCGAGGCGATCGTCGGATCGGTCGCGGCCCTCAAGGCCGCGACCGTTTCGCGTTCGTCCCACATCACGCAGCGCGGAGACGACCGCGTCGCGTTCGTGCTCGCTCGTCCACGGTCCGACGTCGTGCTGCGGCGAGTGCTTGCGCAACGCCGACGGATAGATCTCGAACGCCGTGCGTTCGGCCGGGCGCGTCGAACGGCCAGATCGCGACCCCTCGCGCGCGGAGTTGCGCGAGCAGCGGCATGCCCGCGCACCGATCCCGCGCCGACCTGGCCGTTGCCGACGAGCTGGAAGATCGACTTCGCGGTCGGGTACCGCGTCTCGCAGCGCCGGAAGCGCTGCTCCGGCGGCGACGTCGCACCGGCTGCGCCAGAACGGCGGAGTCGGCGCGAGCCAGCGCTTCGCCGGCATCGCGCCGCGAGCGCCCACACATCGTCGATGGTCGTGCAACCGTGCTCGCGGGCGAACCACTCGGGCAGCGCCGAACGAGAAGTCGAAGCCCGCGATCACCGGCGGCGCGGCAGTCCGCTGACGTACGCAATGGCTTCTTCGCGCGTCGACACCGCGTCGGCTCTCGACGAGTTCGCCGTGCTGCACGACTGCGAGCCAGATGCCGCTGCTGGGCTGGTCTGCTTGGCGCCCGACCAGTCGACCGCTATCACCGTCGGCGCAATTACCGTCGGGTCGGTCACGGAGAGAAGGTACCGTTCGGCACATGGCCGCCGAAGTTGTTCTCGAAGCTCGCGGCCTGGTGAAGGACTACCGCCGCAACCGCGCCGTCGACGGCAGTCGACCTCGTCGTGCACGCGGGGGAGCGGGTCGCGCTGCTCGGCCCGAACGGCGCGGGCAAGACCACGACGCTGCTCATGATCCTCGGCGTCGTGTCGCCCGACGAGGGCGCGGTCTCGATCTGCGGCTTCGACCTCGCGCACCAGCGCAGCCGGGCCGCCGAGTGCGTGGGGTTCGCGGCCGGCTACCTCCCGCTCACGGAGCGCATGCGCGTGCGCGAGTACCTGCGCCTCTACGGGCAGCTCTACGGGATCGCCGACCCGAACCCGCTGATCGACGAAGGTCTCGAGAGTTTCCGCATCGCCGACCTCGCCGGGCGCGATGGGCACCGAGCTGTCGTCGGGGCAGCGCACGCTCATCGGCATCGTGCGCGCCACGCTGCATCGACCGCGCCTGCTCGTGCTCGACGAGCCGACCGCGTCGCTCGACCCGGACGTCGCGCAACGGGTACGCGCCGGGCTGCTCGACATCTGCGACCGCGACGGCACCGCGTTGTTGATGACGAGTCACGACATGAGTGACGTCGTGCAGGTGTGCGAGCGCGTCGTCTTCTTGTCGCACGGCACATCGTCGCCGACGGTCCGCCGGAGAGTGTCGCCGTCCGCGTACGGGCACGGCGACCTCGAAGGTGTGTTCCTGCCATCTCGCGGAGTCGCACGAGACCGACCGGCACGCAACAGAGTGATCACCCGTGACATCGCCCACGATCTCCGCCTCCGCTGCCGGCGCCGACCGTTGACGGGCCGGGCCAAGTCGTGGTTGCGCATGCGCGCGATCGCACGCCGGCACGCGTACGTGCTCGTGCGCAGCCCGCACCGGTTGTTCGACGTCACGCTGTGGCCGCTCGTCGACGTGCTGCTGTTCGGTTCGCTCGCGGCCTTCGTCGGCACGTCGGGCTCGACACCCGCGGCAAAGGCCTCGGGATATCTGCTCGCGGGCATCGTGCTGTGGCACGTGATCTACCAGTCGCAGATCGCGATGAGCACCGGACTGCTCGAAGAGACGTGGACGCGCAACCTCCTGAATCTCATGGTCACGCCGCTGCGCGAGGTCGAATACCTCGCCGGTGTCGCGCTGTTCGGCATGGTGAAGCTCGTCATTGGCGTCGGCGTGATGGTGCTCGGCGCGCTGGCGTTCTTCTCGTTCCACACGTGGTCGCTGGGCTGCGGGCCTCGTCCCGATCGTCGCGGTGCTGCTCGTCGTCGGCTGGGCGATCTCGTTGTTCGTGATGGGTCTCGTGCTGCGCTTCGGCACCGGCGCGGAGGCGCTCGCGTGGGGCGTGATGTTCGTGCTGTTGCCGCTGTCGGGCGTCTTCTATCCGACCGAGGCCTTGCCCACGTTCATGCAACCGATCGCGCTCGCGCTGCCCACGACGCACGCGTTCACGGCGCTTGCGCTCGCTCGTCGACGGCAACGGCAACGACTGGGTGCAACTCATCGATCGCCGCGGTCGGTTCGGTCGCGATGCTCGGGCTCTCGATGTGGTTCCTGGTGGCGATGCTGCGCACCTTCCGCAAGCGCGGCTACATCACCCGCTACACCTAACCCCCAACCCTCGAACTGGCGTGAGCTGGGTGCGTATATCGCACCCAACTCACGCCAGTTCGCGAAATCCGGAGGACGCGATGACGATCGACGTGACGTTGTTGGGAACGGGGAATCCGTTGCCGGATCGCGACCGGGCGGGTTCGGCGACCCTCGTGCGCGCCGGTGGTCGAATGCTGCTCTTCGACGCGGGGCGCGGCGTATGCATGCGCCTCGCCGCGGCCGGCGTGCTGCCGGTGATGCTCGACTCGGTCTTCCTCACGCATCTGCACAGCGACCACATCTGCGACCTGAACGATGTGATCACGACGCAGTGGATCATGAGCCCGGTGCCGAAGCTGCTCCGGATCTTCGGGCCGCCGCGTACACGCGAGGTCGTCGCGGGCATCACCGCGATGTTGCGCCCCGACGTCGAGTACCGGCTGGCCCATCACGCCGATCTCACGTGGGAGCCACAGCTCGACGTGGTCGAGGTTGCTCCCGGACCGGTGCTCGACGAGGACGGGTTGCGCGTCGTCGCGGCGCGGACCGACCACCGTCCGGTGGAGCCGACGCTCGGCTATCGCGTGGAGTTCGAAGGCAACGTCGTGGCCATCGCGGGCGACACCGTTCCGTGCGACGGACTCGACGACATCTGCCGGGGTGCCGACGCCTACGTGCAGACGGTCCTGCGCGACGACCTCGTCAGCCTGGTGCCGATGCAACGTTTCGTCGACACGATCGACTACCACTCGACCGTCGTGCAGGCCGCGCAGACCGCGGCCCGCAACGGAGTGGGCACGTTGGTTCTGACGCACCAGATCCCGACGCCCGCGCCGGGCAGCGCCGACGAATGGATCGCCATCGCGCGGGAGCACTTCGCGGGCGAGATCGTGTTCGGCGAAGACCTCGCAACTGTCTCCGTGTGAAGGAATGCGAACGCGAAGATGCCCGGCCGTGGAGGGCCGGGCATCTCCACCGTGATTGACGGCACGACTTGTTTCAGGCGGTCGCCGGAACCTTTCCGCTCCACTCGCGCTTGTCGCTGTACTGGTAGTTCGTGATGAGGCTGACGCCCAGCACCGCGATACCGGCGACGATGTAGACCGCAGTCAGTCCGCCGTCGGTGCTGTGGAAGTTCGAGCGCGAACGGTGCGATGAGCAGCAGCGCGGCCGCGAGGTAGTCGCCGGCCGAGTGCACCGTGAACGGCAACACCTTGGCTACGCCGAGCGGGTACTCGCGTGAGCATGCTGACGACGAGCACGACCGCACCGACGACGACGCCGGTCGCGACGGCTTTGCCGCTCCCGCCGACGGCGAGCGCGATGACGATGAGTCCGGCGCCGACTGCGTAGTCGGCAATGGCGTGCAACCACGCCGGGAGTAGACGAACGAGCGACATGGTGTCTCCTTCTTCGTTGGTCGACTGCGGCACGCGGCCCGTGTGGTCGGCTGCGCCTGCAGTTGTCGAGGGTTCACGCATATTTCGGAGCCGACGGCCCGGGTCGGATGACTGCAAGACTCAGGATCGTGGCGAAGAGTGCGGACGACCTCGTCGACCCCGAACGCCTGGCCGCGTGGATGGACGCGCGAGGGACTCGGCGGCCGGCGCGCCCGTTGTCGGTCGAACGCATCACGACCGGTCATTCGAACGAGGTGTTCCGCGTGACCCGCGGCGAGCGAGGTCGTTCGTGTTGCGCCGCCCGCCGCGCACGCCGCTTTCGCCGACCGCGCACGACATGGCGCGTGAGTTCCGGCTTGCTGCGCGCGTTCTTCGGCCACGCCGCGGTGCCCGTTCCCGAACCGATCGCGTGTTGCATCGATCTCGACGTGCTGGGCGTGCCCTTCTATCTGATGGCCCCGATCGACGGCGTCGTCGTCCGCGAGAGACTGCCGCCGCCGTTGACTGACGACGACGGCGCGCCGCGGGCGTGCGCGTACGCGTTGGTCGATGCGCTCGCCGGTATCCACGCGTTCGACTGGCAGGCCGGTGGTCTCGGCGACTTCGGTAAGCCCGACGGATATCTCGATCGCCAGGTGCCGCGTTGGCTCGGCCAGCTCGAGCGCTACGCGACGCGGCCGTTGCCCGACGTCGACGCCGCGGGTCGGTGGTTGCAGGAACACACTCCGACGATGCAGCCGCCGGCGGTGATCCACGGCGACTACAAGCTCGACAACGTGATGTTCGCGCCGCGTGTGCCCGTCGAGCTCGTCGCGGTTGTCGACTGGGAGCAATCGACGGTCGGTGATCCGCTCGTCGATCTCGGTTGGATGATCGGCTTGTGGACGACGCCGGGGGAGCGGGCATCGCTCGCGGGCGCTTCGCCGTTCGCGCCGAACGCCGACGTGCCGACCCGGCGCGAGCTGGTCGAGCGTTACGCGGCGCGCACCGGCCGCGACGTCTCGAACATCGCGTTCTACTGCGTCCTCGGGCTGTTCAAGCTCGCGTGCGTGATGGAAGGCTCGTTCGCCCGCTTCCGCGCGGGCACGAGCGACGATGCGTACTTCGCCGCGCTCGAGATCGGCGTGCCTGCACTCGCGCAGCGCGCGCGCTCGAGTTCGCCGCCGGCGGCGGGCTATAGCTCACGGCCCGGGACGATCAGCCGGAACGATCAGACCGGGCGATCGCCCTTGACCGAGACGCGTTCCATGACCCGCCGGTTCGGGAAGTAATCCGAGGTGGCGTAGTGCTGGGTCGCGCGGTTGTCCCAGAACGCGATGGTGTCGGGCTCCCAGCGCAGCCGGACCTGCCATTCGGGATGCATGGCCTGTTGCGCGAGCCGGTCGATGAGCCACTCGCTCTCGTCGTCGTCGCAACCGACGATGCGCTCGGTGAAGAACGAGTTGACGAAGAGCGTCTTGCGCCCCGTCTCCGGATGCGAACGCACCACCGGATGCTCGACGGGCGGGTACTCCTCGATCATCCGCGCGAGCTGTTCCGGCGACATCGCGTAACCGAACACGTGTACGAACGAATGCACGGCGCGCATCTCGTCGATGCGTTCGCGCAGGTCGAGCGGGAGATTGTCGTACGCGCACGCCATGTCGGCCCACAAGGTGTCGCCGCCCTCTTCGGGCACCTCGATCGCGCGGAGCACTGCGCCCATCGCCGGCTCGACGCGCCAGGTGACGTCGGTGTGCCAACCGTTCTCGGTGCCGTCGCGCCGGGATTGGTGAGATCCTCGCCCTTCTCGAAGCGCACGACTTCTGCGTGTCGCCCTGCTTGCAGGAAGGGATGATGTTCGAGCTCGCCGAACGCGCCCGGAACGCGAGGTGCTGGGCCGAGTTGAGGCGTTGCCCGCGGAAGAAGAGCACCTTCCACTCGAGCAACGCGTGGCGGATCTCGTCGCGCGTGTCGTCGGCGAGCGGCTCGGTCAGATCGACGCCGCGTACCTCCGCGCCGATCACTTCGCCGCATGGTTCGACCGTCAGTTGCCGATACGCCCGGGGCTTCCAGTCGTCGGGCACCCGGCGCATGACACGCGGGCCGACTCCCCAGGTCAGCGCGCGGGTCAATCCTGTTCCGGCCATCAGTCGCGCAGGTCGACGATCACCGGCGCGTGATCGGACGGTCCGGTTCCCTTGCGGGCGTTGCGGTCGACGCCGGCCCACGTGACCCGTTCCGCAACGGGCGCGGTGGCGAGCACGAGGTCGATGCGCATGCCGCGGTGCTGGTGGAAGTCGCCGGCCCGGTAGTCCCAGTAGCTGTACAGCCCGTCGACGTCGGGGTACACGCGCCGGAACGCGTCTTCGAGGCCCCATTCCTCGAGCCGGGCGACGGCCTTGCGTTCGGGCTCGGTCACATGGGTCGAGCCGACGAAGCTTCTTCGGGTCCCACACGTCACGATCGGTCGGGCGCAACGTTGAAGTCGCCCATGACCACGAGCGGATCGGTGGGCTTGTACGTGGCGTCGATCCAGTCGTACATGCTCGCGAGCCAGTGCAGCTTGCGTTCGTAGAACTCGGTCGCGACTTCGCGCCCGTTCGGTACGTACACACTGACGATCGAGACGCCGCCGCACGTCGCCGCGAGGACGCGCGGCGTCGCCGTCGTACGGATCAACGTGCGCGTCGCCGAAGCCGTGCGACGGATCGGTCGATGCCGACGCGCGACAGGATCGCCACGCCGTTCCACTGGCCCTGGCCGTAGTGCACGGAGTCGTAGCCGAGGGCTTGAGAACGTGAGCGCGGGAAACGCCTTGTCGGCGAGCTTGGTCTCCTGCAGGCACAAGCACGTCGACTTCGGCGTATCCGAGGAACTCCTCGACGCGCGGGAGCCGGGCCTTCAAGGAGTTGACGTTCCAGGTCGCGATCCGCATCGAAGCGCAGGCTAGGCCGACGGATCGGTGGGGCAGATAGCCCGGGTTCGCGACGAGGAGCTTCTCTCGCACGGTGGCGCGCACGTGCGTCGCGGATGGCGTCGATCCGGTCGTCGAGGGTGCCGTCGCGGATGTCGGCGGCCAGCTCGCGTTCGAGGTCGCGGGCGTCGCCGTCGTGGCCGAGCAGCGCCGCGGCGCGCGCCCGTTCCGCGGCCGCGAACGCGGGACCTTCGGTGAGCTCGCGCTCGATCATGCCGAGCGCGTTGACCGCGACACGCGTATGGAACTGCACGCGGCCTTCGGTGGCGGCCATCACGTCGTGTTCGAGGAATTCGCGGACGGCCTGCACGAGCTCGGCCGCGGTCGGTCGGTCCTGGGTCATGGGTTCACCAGCCTCCGTCGAGGATCTGCAGCAGGTCCCATTCGGTCTCCGCGACCCGGCGGCCGAGCGTGGCGAGCTCGACCGATCGGACGAGGCCGCTCAGATGGGTGAACGCCTGCCCGACGCAGATCGACGCCCCACTTCAACGTCCCGAGCCCGACCCAGAAGCGCAGCGCGTCTTCGTCGACCCGGCGCCCGCCCGCCCGTTCGTAGGCGGCGAGCAGGTCGTCGACCGTCGCCGAAACCGCCGACGAGCTTGTCGGGGACGCCGAAGCGCCACGACTTCACGCAGAGCCAGCCGAGGTCTTCGATGCAGTCGCCGAGGTGTGCGAGCTCCCAGTCGAGAACCGCCCGGATGCCTTCGGGGCCGACGATGAAGTTGCCGTTGCGGTAGTCGCCGTGGACGAGCTCCGGTTCGGGCGGCGCGTCGGGGACCCGGTCGGCGAGCCAGCGCAGGCCGAGCTCGAACGCGGGATGGGGCTCGCCGAACGTGTCGAGCAGGGTGCGGTACTGGTCGAGTTGGGCAGCCGCGCCCTGCACGGGCAGCGGCGGGAGGGACGGCGGGATCGATGGCGTGGATGCGGGCCGCGATCTCGCCGCACTGCGCGCGAGCCGCGGCCGGGCCGCTTCGAATGCGTGCGTCGCGCAGAATCTTCCGAGGGATCGTCTCGCCCTCGACGCGGTCCATCACGAAGCCCGCGGCCCAGGTCGTCGGCATCCTGGAGCAGGACCCGGACCGCGGGAACGGCGACTCCGGCCGCGGCCGCGGCCTCGAGCAAGAGGTATTCGGTGGAGCGGTCGGATTCGCCGCCGTATTCGCCCGGGTCGCGGCGCAGCACGAAGCCGCGGGCGCGCCCGCGGCATCGACCAGGTCGAAAGACCACGTCTCCCGGGACGCGCCGCCCGAGAGCCGGCGCAACCCCACGACCGAACCCGCGCCGCACGTCGGGGCCATCGCCCGCGCCAGTGCTTCGGGATCGGGAGGGCCGGCCACGAGCGGCGACGCTACCGATTCCCCAACCCACCCGCCCCCGAACTGGCGTGACCGTGGCATCAAATACATGCCGCAGTCACGCCGGTTCGCTGATTTTCGCGACGATGGCGGGGCGATGAGCGACGACGATCCGAAGGCCCTTTTGGACGAGGCACGAGACCGGGCCCGGCGCCGGGTGCAAGAGCTCGCGGCCGTCGTTCACGGGATCATCGAGTCGGCCCAGGATGCGAACCTCGACGACGAGCACGACCCCGAAGGATCCACCATCGGGTTCGAGCGCGCCCAGGCCGCGGCACTCCTCGACCAGGCCCGCGACCAGCTGGCCGAGCTCGACGCCGCCCGCGAACGCCTCGCATCCGGCACCTACGGCATCTGCGAAGGCTGCGGCCGCCCGATCGCGCCCGCTCGGCTCGAAGCGCAGCCCGCCACCCGCGTCTGCATCGAGTGCGCGGCCGCGACCGACCGCGGCCCCGCCCGCCGGCGCTGAGACCACCCCTCCAACCGGCCTCCAACCGGCCGAGGGCGGGCCTCCCACGGCGATCTGCACACTTTCTCCACAGGCGCGTGGGGACTCCTGCACCCCAGATCCGTATCCTCGTCTTGTGACCTCGCTGGCACCAAGAGCGCGCGAAGGGGCGATTCGGACGGTCGTAGTGATCGAGGACGAACCGTCCATCGCCCAAGCCGTCGCCGCTCGCCTGACCAACGAGGGCTACGCGGTCGAGATCGCGGCCGATGGCCCGAGCGGGGTTGCGGTCTGCGAACGGGTCCGCCCCGACCTCGTCGTGCTCGATCTCATGCTTCCCGGTCTCGACGGCATCGAGGTCTGCAAGCGCATCCAGCACGAGCGCCCGGTCCCGGTCCTGATGCTCACCGCCCGCGACGGCGAGAGCGATCTGCTCGTCGGGCTCGCGGTCGGCGCCGACGATTACATGACGAAGCCGTTCAGCATGCGGGAGCTCATCGCCCGGGTGCACGCGCTGCTGCGGCGCGCCGATCGCACCGGTGAAGCGCCGACGGAGCCGATCGTGCGGATCGGCGCAGTGGAGCTCGACTCGACGACGCGCCGGGTCCGCGTCGACGGCGAGCTGGTGCACCTCACGCCCATCGAGTTCGACCTCGTCCACTACCTCGCGGCGCGCCCGGACGCGTCTCGACGCGCGAAGAACTGCTCGCGCAGGTGTGGGGTTACGACGTTCCTTCCGGTGCGCGCACCGTCGACTCACACATCCGCACGGTGCGCCGCAAGCTCGGTTCGGAGATCGTGCGCACGGTGCACGGCGTCGGGTACGCGATCGAAGAGGCCCACGCGTGCACCTGAAACGCCCCCGCACCCCGGAGCGGCCGCTCGATCCGCTGCCCACGCTGAAGCTGAAGATCAGCGTCATCATCCTCGCCGCGGTCGCCGTCACCGTCGGCGTGTTCTTCATCGGCCTCAAAGTTGGGCTGTGGCCGTCGTTTGCGGGCGTGCTCTCCGGGCTCGTCGCGCTGGCCGTGGTGTGGGTCCTGGCCCGCGGCCTCACGTCGCCGCTGCGCGAGATGGTTGTGGCCACCGAAGCGATGGCCCGGGGCGACTTCTCCGCTCGCGTCACCGCGATCTCGCACGACGAGATCGGCACCCTCGCCCGCGCGTTCAACCAGATGGCGGCCGAGCTCGCCGAGACCGACCGTCTGCGCCGCGATCTCGTCGCCAACGTGAGCCACGAGCTCCGCACGCCGATCACCGCGTTGCAGGCCGTGCTCGAGAATCTCGTCGACGGTGTGAGCCAGGCCGATCCCGAGACGATCCGCACGATGCTCGCCCAGGTCGAACGACTGGGCCGGCTGGTGCAGCAGCTGCTCGACCTCTCCCGCCTCGAGTCGGGCACGTTGCCCCTCGATCGCAACCCGTTCGAGGTCCGGCCGATGATCGAGCACGCAATCCGCGAGTCGCAGCTGCACGCGACCGACGTGCACTTCGAGATCGAGACCGTGCCCCGCGACTTCCGGCTCGAGGCCGACGCCGAGCGCCTCCACCAGGTCGTGGCGAACTTCGTCGAGAATGCGGTTCGGCACTCGCCGCCCCAGGGAACGGTGTGGGTGCGAGCCGTTGCCGTCCCCGACGGTGGTGCCCGCCTCGAAGTCTCCGACGACGGTCCTGGCATTCCCGACACCGAGGTCGCACGGGTGTTCGAACGTTTCTATCGCGCCGATTCCGCTCGTTCGTCGAGCGACGGTGGCGCCGGTCTCGGGCTCGCGATCGCCCGCTGGATCGTCGAGCTGCACGGTGGCGACATCCGCGTGGCTCGCAACGAACCGCACGGATGTCGCATGATCGCAACCATCCCGGGTCGCGTCGAGCTTTCGGCGCTGCCCACTCCCGAGCTCATCAACTGAAGGACGGTGCCGTGTCCCTTACCTCCATCGACGACGCGCTCCGGCGCATCCGCCGGGGCGAGATGGTGCTCGTGGTCGACGACGAAGATCGCGAGAACGAGGGCGACCTCACGCTCGCCGCCGAGTGGGTGACGCCCGAGGCGGTCAACTTCATGATGCGCTGGGCCCGCGGCCTCGTGTGCATGCCGTGCAGCACGCAGCCGGCTCGACGAGCTCGAGATCGGCCCGATGGTTCCCGCCGACGCGGCCGGTTGCGACACCGCGTTCACGGTGACGATCGACCACCGCGACGCCGGCAGCGGCATCGGCGCGCACGACCGCGCGCTGACGGTCCGCAAGATCCTCGACCCCGCGTCGCGGCCCGACCACTTCGTCCGGCCCGGTCACGTGTTCCCGCTGCGCGCCCGCGAGGGCGGCGTGCTGGAACGCCGCGGTCACACCGAAGCGGCCGTCGACCTCGCCCGGCTCGCCGGGTGCGCACCCGTCGCCGTCATCTGCGAGGTCCTGCACGACGACGGTTCGCCCGCGCGCTTCCCGTACCTCGAGCTGTTCGCCGAGGAGCACCGCATCGCGTTGGTGTCGGTCGCGCAGCTCGTCGAGTACCGCGAGCAGGCCGGCACCACCGCCAGCACCCGCCGCACGCTGCTGCTCTAGCGCGCAGGTGCTCAGCGCCGGAGGCTCTGCCACGGTCGCGCTCTTCGGCCGCGCCGACCGGGTGGTCGTCGATGATCTGGTCGAGGTATTCGGAGAGGCCGTAGCCGGTCATTCCGTTGCACGACCATTCGGTCATGCCTTCGGAGATGCGCGTCACGAGCTGTTCGCCCTCGGGCGTCTCGCGGCGATTGCGCAGCGGGATCAGGTTGAGGACGCGGCCGGTGATCTCGTAGGTGTCGACTTCGGTCGTCGCGGTGGCGCGCACCTCGGCGTGGTACTGGTCGTCGCCGCTCCAGACGGTCTCGATGGTCGCGTGCTGGATGTGTTCGTACACGCCGTTGCGCAACACGATGCCGCCGTAGCGCCGACCGCCGTCGCGCGACGCGATGATCGAGACGACGAAGCCGAACTCGGCGCCGAAGTTCGCGGTCAGCCAGCGGTACCACCACGGCGCCTGCCAGTAAGCGCGGGCCCCACGAGTGGTCGCGCAACCCGAAGCCGCTGACCGGCCATTCGTCGTCGCCGACGCGGATCGAGCCCGTCTACCGCCATGTGTTGTTCGTAGTGGCCGCGGGCGAATCCGCCGGAGTGGTCTTCGGAGAGGGCGGAGCCGTCGTCGTTCACGGGCTCGCCGCCGTACATCGGTGAGACGCCGCGATGCGTCAGCTCGACGTGCGCCTCGACCCACGGGTTCTCGGTGAACGCCTTGCGCGGATTCGCCATCTGCAGCGGCTCGGTGAGCAGCGCGAGCTTGCCGTCGTAGGTGGTGCGCAATCTCCTCGAACGGGGTGACCACTTCGAAGCGCGTACCGCCCGCGTCGAACGCGTCGTTGTTCGCGATCTCGGGCCGGTTGTACGTGAACGCGACGCGACCGTCGGGGAGGTAGAGGCACGTCGTCAGCTCGGCGTAGCCCTCGTTGGCGCGGTTGCCGAGGCGCAGGAACCCGCCGATCTGCTCGGCCGGGTCGTACACGTTGAAGTACATCGACTCGTTGAAGTTCGATGCCTCCTCCAGCGCGTGCATGTACTCGTCCTGGGGCTCCATCCGAATGCGCATGCCCGTATCTTGACCGCTCGTACCGGGCGGTGCTCTGCTCGCCGCATGAGCCAACCTGAGATCACCGAAATCACGTCGGGACTGCAGTTTCCGGAAGGCCCGGTTGCGATGCCCGACGGCAGCGTGATCGTGGTCGAGCTGAAGGGCGGTTGCGTCACCCGCGTCGCAGCCCGACGGCACCAAGTCGCAGGTGGCCGCGCCCGGGGGATCGCCCAACGGGGCGGCGATCGGGCCCGACGGCGCGCTGTACGTCTGCAACTCGCGGCGGATGGACGTTCGGTGAGATCATCGGCCTCACCATTCCCGACCTCGAGTTCCCGCCCGACCACAGCGGTGGCCGGATCGAGCGCATCGACCTCGATACGGGCGAAGGTCGACGTGCTGTACACCGAATGCGACGGCAACAAGCTGATCGGACCGAACGACATCGTCTTCGACGCGCACGGCGGCATGTGGTTCACCGATCACGGACGCCGCGAGGGCCGCGTTCAGCACATCGGCGCGATCTACTACGCGCAGCCCGACGGTTCGTCGATCCGCGAGGTCGTGTTCCCGAGCGATGCGCCGAACGGCATCGGTCTTTCGCCCGACGGTTCGCGTCTGTACGCGGCCGAGACGCACACCGGCCGCGTGTACGCGTGGAACATCACCGCGCCGGGCGAGGTCGAACAGAACCCGGCCGGCGCGGCGGGCGCGATGATCTGCGGATCTGCCGGGCATGCAGCTGTTCGACTCGCTCGGCATCGACAGCCGACGGCAACGTGGTGGTCGCGACCCTCGTCACCGGCGCGCTAACGGTTATCTCGCCCGCGGGCGACGTGCTCGACCAGGTCAGCTACCGGCGATCCGATGACGACGAACGTCTGCTGGGGCGGCGACGATCTGCGCACTGCGTACGTGACGTGCTCCGGCACCGGTCGACTCATCTCGATGCCGTGGCCGCGCCCCGGCCTGAAACTCAACTACTGAGACGCGTACCGGCGTGAGTTAGGTGCCATATACGCACCTAACTCACGCCAGTTCGACCACGCGATTGGCACGCGTAGCTTGCAGGCCTATGGGACCGCTTGCAGGAGTCAAGATCGTCGAGTTGGCCGGTATCGGACCGGGTCCGTTCGCAGGAATGTTGTTGTCCGACATGGGCGCCGACATCATCCGCGTCGACCGCGCCGCAGCAGGTCAACCCCGCGCAGTTCGACAAGGTGAACCTCGAGCCGCTGTACCGCGGCCGGCGTTCGATCGGCGTCGACCTGAAGAACCCGGAGGGCCGGGAGCTCGTGCTCCGGCTCGTCGAGAGTGCCGACGCGTTGTTCGAGGGCTTACCGCCCGGGCGTGACGGAACGCCTCGGACTCGGGCCCGACGACTGCCTCGCGCGCAACCCGAAGCTCGTCTACGGCCGTATGACCGGTTGGGGCCAGGACGGTCCGATGGCACAGGCTGCCGGGCACGACATCAACTACATCGCGCTCGCCGGTGCGCTCGCGCACTTCGGTCGGGCCGAGAACAAGCCGACCCCGCCGATCAACCTCGTCGGCGACTTCGGCGGCGGCGGCATGTTCATGGCGTTCGGTCTCGTGTGCGGAATCCTCGAGGCGAAGACATCGGGCAAGGGTCAGGTGATCGACGTCGCGATGGTCGACGGCACCGCGTCGCTCATGTCGATGATGTGGGGCCTGAAGCAGATCGGCGCGTGGAAAGAACAGCACGGCACGAACGTTCTCGACACCGGCGCGCCGTTCTACGACACGTACGAGACGAAGGACGGCAAGTACGTGTCGCTCGGGTCGCTCGAGCCGCAGTTCTACGCCGAGCTGCTCGCGCGGCACGGGTCTCGACGCCGAAGAGCTTCCCGCGCAGATGGATCCGGGCGGCTGGGACACGCTGCGCGCCGCGCTTCACCGACTTGTTCAAGACGAAGACGCGCGCCGAGTGGGACGAGCTGCTGCTCGGTACCGACGCGTGTTACGCGCCCGTGCTCACGATGAGCGAAGCGACGAACGACGCGCACATCAAGGCCCGTTCGACGATCATCGAGCGCGACGGTGTGCCGCAGCCCGCGCCCGCGCCGCGGTTCTCGCGGACTGCAGGTGAGGTGCAGCGTTCGGCGCCGTGGCCCGGTCAGCACACCGACGAAGCGCTGTCGGAGTGGGGGATCGCGGCCGCCGACGTGGCGAAGCTACGGGAGACCGGCGCCGTCGCATAGCGCCGACACCCGGCGCGAGGCGATCCTCGAGCTCACCGGTATCGCGCGGCGGTGACGGTGACGTGGCCGAGCTTGCGGCCGGGGCGCGGCGCCTTGCCGTAGTCGTGGAGGTGCGCGCCCGGGATCCGTAGAACCGCGTCGCGGTCGGGCATCTCGCCGATGCAGTTCACCATCGCGCTCGGACCGCGCACCGCGGTGGAGCCGAGCGGCATGCCGAGGATCGCGCGCAAGTGGTTCTCGAACTGGCTCGTCTCCGCGCCCTCGATCGTCCAGTGCCCGGAGTTGTGCACGCGCGGCGCGATCTCGTTGGCGAGCGACCTGACCGTCGACATCGAACAGCTCGACGCAGCACACGCCGACGTAGTCGAGGTCTTCGAGCAACGGCCGGATCGCAGCTTCGGCGCGCGCTTGGAGCGCGTCGTCGAGATCCGGGCGCGGGCGCGCGGGTGAGGCGCAGGATGCCGTCGCGGTGATGGTTCTCGACCGCGGGCCAGCACGCGACCTCGCCGTCGCGGCCGCGCACGGCGAGGATCGACAGCTCTCGTTCGAACGGCACGAAGCCTTCGAGGATGCACGGGACCTGCGCCGAGCTGCGCTCCAGGCGCCGTCGACGTCGGTCGGCGTCGCGCAACACGACTTGGCCCTTGCCGTCGTAACCGCCGCGCCGCGTCTTCAGATACCGCGGGCAGCCCGATCGCGTCGACCGCCGCGTGCAGCTCCGTGGCGGTGGTCGACGGCCCGGAACGGCGCGGTCGCGATCCCGAGCGTCGTTCAGCGCCTCCTTCTCGACGACCCGGTCCTGGGAGACGTCGAGCGCGCGCGGTCGGCGGGAAGACCGGCGCGATCGGCTTCGAGGGCGCGCGCCGTTGCCGAGGGGACGCCTTCCCACTCGTACGTGACGACGACCGCGTCGGCGGCCGGCGCGCCGCGCCGCGGCGATGTCGTCGAGGCGCCGACGACCAGGTCGCCGACCGCCGCCGCGGGCGCGCCCAGCGACCGGGTCGAGGAAGGTGAACGAGCAGCCGAGCGGGATACCGGCGAGCCCGAGCATCCAGCCCAGCTGGCCTCCGCCCAACACCGCGACCCGCGCCATGCGCGCGGCACGCTAGCGATTGCGCGGGCCCGGGTCAGGCTTCGAGCGCGAGCGGCATGATCTCGGAGTCGACGAGGGCAGGCTCGTCGAGGCGGAGCGAGTCGATCTTGTCGAGCGGGCGCTGCAGCGCGCGGTGGCGTGTGGTCATGAGCGCCGCGTACTCCTTGGCGACGCCGTCGAAGCGTTGCTGCACCCGGTCGAGCTGGCCCGAGTACTTCTCCCACTGCAGCGAGAAATCGCGCAGGAGCCCGAGGATCTCGTTCGAGGTGCGCTCGAGGCGGAAGTTGTCGACGGCCTGGCGCACGACTGCGAGCACCGCGTAGAGGGTGAGCGGCGAGCAGAGCACGATCTTGTTGCGCATCGCGTCGTCGATCGCGTCGCGGTCGTTCTCCTGAACGAACGAGTACACCTGTTCGTTCGGGATGAACAGCAGCAGACAGTCGACGGTCTCGTCGGTCGCGTCGAGGTAGCCGCGCGTCGTGAGCTCCTTGACGCGGTCGCGGACGTCGCGCAGGAACTGATCGCGGAAGCGGGCGCGTTCGATGTCGTTCGTCGGCCTCGAGGTAGCGCACGTAGTTGTCGAGCGGGAACTTCACGTCCATGTGCATGACGAGACCGTTCGGCAGCAGGAACGTGTAGTCGGGCCGGCCCGCGCCGCTCGAGCGTGGTCTGCTTGCGGTAGTTCACGCCTTCGAGGAAACCCGCGAGCTGCAGCACGTCTTCGGCCATGCGCTCGCCCCACTGGCCGCGCACCCGCGAGCTCGCGAGCGCCTCGCGCAGCTGGTGCGTGTGCTCGGACAGCGCGTTCAGGCCTTCGTGCTGGCGTTGCAACTCGTTGGTGAGCTGACCGAACGCTTTGTGCCGATCGTGTTCGAGCTCGCGCACGAGATCACTGACCTTGCCGAGCTCGCCCGTCATCGAGACGAGTTGCTGGTCGATCAGGCCCTTCTTCCCGTCGAGCTCGGCCGTCGATCGGAGGCGATCCTGTTCGAGCAGCGCCCGGTTCGCGTCGAGAACCCGGGTGACGATCTCGTTCGGGTCCGGCGGTTGGGGCGCACGCAAACGCGCGTCGGCCTGGCCTTTCCACACGAGGTACGCACCCGCGATCCCGCCGCCGAGGACGCCCAGCACCACTCCGACCAGCACTCCTATGACCATGCGCCGACCCTAACGAGAGGGTGTGACAGCTACGGCGAGCGCACTGCGGGCGGGCAGCCCGCGTGCGTCAGGCGGTCGTGGTGGGTTCGGCGGTGCTGGTGTCGACAGTGCCGGGATGGAGCCGTCACCGAGCACCGACGCCACGACGGCGCGCACCGGCCCGCGGCGGTCGTTCTCGTAGCTGACGACGTTCTGGTTGAAGTCGGTGGCCGCTTGCTGGGAGGGGTAGTGGAGGAACTTGTCGACCGCGGTGACGAAGCCGTTGTTGCCCTGCACCCGAGGCGAAGCCGCCCCCGTCGTGACGACCCGGCGGCCGAGCGCCTCGACGTCGTTCGCGGCCCGCACCTGGGCCGCGACACTGCCGTGGGCGCGCGCGTCGCGCCAGTGCGCGAGCGCGGCGTCTTGTCGTACGACGAGCGTGTGCATCGGACCGGGGATGGGCCGCAGCTGGTCGTTGACTGCTGCCAGGAGCACGTATCGGTGATCGAGCTGCCCCGCCAACGTCGACCACGAGGAGTCGACGTTGCCTTTGGCCTTTTGGAGATCGGGGCGGGCGCTGAGAACCGACGATCCGGCCGCGACGACGGCGGCCACGATCAGTACGGGAAGCAGCACGCGTACGACGCGCAGCACGTGCATGGAGAACGACCCTAGTCGTGGGCGAGCAGGAATTCGGTCATGGAGCGGCCCGGATTCATGCGTCCGCCGGCTGCTCCAGCGGTGGTCCGTCGCGTTCGCGGCACTAGGGTCGCAATCGGCGGAAGGGGTGCACGATGGCACGCATCGTCGTAATCGGTGGCGGGGTCGGTGGGCTGACGAGCGGAATGCTGCTCGCTCGTGACGGCCACGACGTGACAGTCCTGGAGCGCGACCCGCGGGTCCGCCCGACGCGGATGCCGCGGCGGCTTCGCCCGACGACGCCGACGCGGCGTGGCGCGACTGGGAACGGCGCGGCGTCAACCAGTTCCGCATGATCCACTTGTTCGCGCCGCGCTTTCGTGCGCTGGTCGACGCCGAGCTTCCCGACGTCGTCGAGGAGCTCGACGCGCTCGGGGCGCTGCGCTTCAACCCGATGGCCGGGATCCCGGAGGAGATGATCGGCGGGTACCGCGACACCGACGACGAGTTCACGATCGTACTCGGCGCGCCGGCCCGTGATGGAAACCGCGCTCGACGCGCGGCCGCGCCGTACGCCGAACCTCGAGGTTCGGCGCGGGTGTCGCCGTCACCGCGTTGTTGGCCGACGGCGAGATGGCGCCAACGGCATTCCGCACGTCGTCGGTGTGCGCACCGAGGGCGGCGAGGAACTGCACGCCGACCTCGTGGTCGACGCCGCCGGTCGGCGTTCGTCGTTGCCCGCGATGTTGAAGGCGATCGGCGCGCGTGCACCGGAAGAGGAGCTCGAAGACTCGGGGTTCATGTACTACGGGCGGCACTTCCGCTCGGCCGACGGCGAGATTCCGCCGATGTTGTGCGGATCTGCTCATGCCGTGGGGAACGGTCTCGACGCTGACGCTCCCGGCCGACAACGGCACGTGGGGACTCGGCATCATCATCGAGCGCGAAGGACGCGGCGCTGCGCGGGCTGAAAGACACCGACACGTGGATGCGCACGTGGCGGTCGTTCCCGCTCGTTGCGCACTGGGCCGAAGGCGAACCGATCGACGACGATGTCGCGATCATGAGCAAGATCGAGGACCGGCATCGCACGTTCGTCGTCGACGGCACGCCCGTCGCCACCGGCGTGCTCGCGGTCGCCGACTCGTGGGCGTGCACGAACCCGTCGCTCGGGCGTGGCGCGTCGATCGGCCTCATGCACGCGGTCGCGCTGCGCGATCTGTTGCAGGTCGCGTCGTTCGACTTCCCGATGGAGCTCGCGCAGCGTTGGCACGAGGTCACCGACGCGACGGTCGAGCCGTACTACCGGTCGACGCTCGACTTCGACCGGCACCGCCTGGCCGAGATCGACGCCGGAATCGACGGCAAGCCATACGACCCGGGCGATCAGCAGTACGAGATGAACCAGGCGCTCGGCGCGGCGGCGGGGAAGGATCCCGAGCTGTTCCGGCCGATGTTGCGCGTCGCTCGCGGTGTCGGCCGTCCCCGATGAGGTGTTCGCCGAACCGGGTGTCACCGAGCAAGGTCGATGGAGCTGGGCAAGAATTGGCGCGACGAACCGGTGTTCGCGCCGACGCGCGAAGAGCTCTTGGCCATCGTGGCCGGCTGACGAACGGGGACGACATGCGGATCGATTCCAGTGGTGTGACGCTCGACGTTCAGGTCGAGGGCGAGGGCCGACCGGTCGTGTTGTTGCACGGCTTCCCCGACACCAAGCGACTGTGGTCGAAGCAGGTGCCGGCGTTGGTCGACGCCGGCTTCCAGGTCATCGTTCCCGACCAACGCGGCTACGGCGCGAGCGACAAGCCGGCCGAGGTCGAGGCGTACTCGATCCCGTTCCTCGCGATCGACGTCACCGCGATCCTCGATCACCTCGGTAACGAGCGCGCGCACGTCGTGGGGCACGACTGGGGTGCCGCGGTTGCGTGGGCCACCGCCGCGTTCGCGCCGGAGCGCGTCGACCATCTCGTCACGTTGTCGGTCGGACATCCGAGCTCGTTCGCGAGCATCGGGTCTGCGCGCAGCGCGAGAAGTCGTGGTACATGCTCTTGTTCCAGTTCCGCGACATCGCCGAGCAGTGGTTGACGATGAACGACTGGGCCAACTTCCGCGAGTGGTCGCAGCATCCCGACGCGGATGCGGTCATCGCCGATCTCGTGCGCGACAACTCGCTGACGACCGGACTCGATTGGTACCGGGCGAACATCCCGCCGCAGGCGCTCATCGATCCGCCGCTCGAACTGCCGCAGGTGCAGGCGCCGACGATGGGAGTGTGGAGCACGCGGCGACTTCGCGTTGACCGAGGAGCAGATGACCGGGTCGGCGAAATACTGCGACAACTCGTTCCGCTACGAGCGGGTCGAGGGGCCGGGGCACTGGATGCAGTGGGAGGCGCCCGAGAAGGTGAACCCGCTGCTGCTCGACTTCCTGCCCCGCGTAGAGGTTGCCGCGGTAACGACACGTCGTCACGCGGTCGCGACGGCCGCTGCGCACCATATGGAGGTGCGCTGTGGGCTGGTCCGCGGTCCGACACGTGGAGAATCAGTGACCGACGTCGCCGCAGTCGATCATCCCGATCGGGAGCCTCCCAAAGAGGAGCTCATGGTCTCGGTGCTCGACACCTTCAGTTTCCGGGCGGGTGATCACGCGCTCGCGCTGCCCAGCGGGTCACGCAAGCTGCTCGCGTTCCTCGCGCTGCGCGACCGGCCTGCGACACGCCACCTCGTTGCATCCACGCTTGTGGCCCGAAGCGCCACCGCAGGACGCGGCGAGCAGCCTGCGCTCCGCACTGTGGCGACTCAAGCCGACCGCGAGTGCCGCGGTCGTGGTGGAAGATCTCGACCTCGGTCCCGCGCCCGATGTGCGCGTCGACATCCGCGAGTCGCGTGCTTTGGCGCACCGCTTGCTCGACCCGACGTGCGAGTTGTTGCCGAGCGACGAATCGGCGGCCGCGGTTGCATCGCTCTCTGTCGACTTGTTGCCGGGTTGGTACGACGACTGGGTCGTGATCGAGAACGAGGAGTGGCATCAACTCCGGTTGCACGCGCTCGAGGCGATGGCGTCGCATCTCACGCAGAAGGGTCGTTGGGCCGAAGCCGTGATCGCGGCGCTGGCCGCCATCCGCGCCGAGCCGCTGCGAGAGAGCGCGCACGGCGCGCTCATCCGCGTCTTCCTCGCGGAGGGCAATCAGATGGAGGCGCTCGAAGCCTTCAACCGTTACCGCGGCATGTTGAAGTCGGAGCTCGGCATCGAGCCCACGGAACAGTTGACGAGTCTCGTCAGCAACCTCGGCCGCCGCCGCACCGACCCCTGATCCGCGCCACAGGTTCAGCTTGCGTCGAGCGGCGGATCGAACAACGCCAGCTCGGCCGCATCGGGAGCCTCGAATGTGCGTACCCAGTTGTCGAAGTCGGCTCGGCCGATGGGGTAACTGTTCCAAGGTGGCTCCGAGTTCCGCGCTTGGACGCGGCGCCAGAGTTCGTCGATCGAGACATCGAGGTAATGCAGCTCGACACCGACGCCCAAGTCGCGAGCAAGGGATCGCATCTCGTCACGCTCGCTCCTCGCCCAGACTCCGAAATCGACGACAACACTGAGGCCGAGGCGCAGGACCTCTTGCGCGAGACGCCAGAGTTCGTGGTCGACCTTCTCGCGGGCAGACGAATCCCACGGGCTGGAGCCGAGCGCCACGAGCCATTCATCCTGCGTGAGACGCAAGGCGCGCCGCTCCGCGGCTAACCGTCCTGCGAGCGTGGTCTTCCCTGCGCCGGGCAACCCGCAGGTGAGAAGAAGTCGGGTATCGCTCACAGCAATCGGTGCACGCCGTTACACGTCTGCGGTCGCCTCGCCGCAGCGCGGACAGTGCCGACCGGTCAACACTTCGCCGCCCGGCCAGTCAATGTTCGGAAACAGTGCGAGCGACGCGACGGAGAGCCCGCAGAACGTTTCGGTGCTGCTCTCCAGATAGGCGTGGAGCGTTCCCTCGGGAAGCTCGACCCTTCTGCGGCTGAACATCATGCCGAAACCCGAGACTTCGGGTTCACGGGTCTGCGTGGCGGCTTCGGAGGCAATCTTGAAGCTCGGCAAGTATGCATACTGGCCGCCCGGAGTCCCGCTGATCAATCCAACACGATCGTTAGTGATCGGTGCGATGGTTCGTCCTCGTACCGTCGGTCGGCGTCTACTCGACGTCGTGCTCGGGTGAACGAGCGGCGACGCGCTCGATGCGCCGGTCGGGGATGAGCCAGACGATGGCGACGGCAACGTAGATCACGATGGACACCCACGGTTGGATGAACGCCGCCGCGATTGCAACGAGGTAGGCGACCGCGGAGAGCTTGCCCTTCCAATCGGCTCCGATCGCGACCGCCAGCCGCGAATTCGGCGTGTGAATCGAGAGCAAGGTTCGGGTCAGAACGAAGTACGCCACCGCGGAGCCAAGCAGAACGACGCCATAGGCGACCACCGGCGCGCGGTCGTGAACGTTCGGACCAAGCCAAGCAGTCGCCGCGGGCGTGAGTGACAGCCAGAACAGCAAGAGCGAGTTCGCCCACAAGACGGCGCCGCTGATGTGTTCAACGACGTGCATCAGGTGGTGATGGTTGTTCCAGTAGATCGCCAGAAACGCGAAGCTGAGCGCGTAGACCAGCACCTTCGGGAGGAGCGGGCTCAGGTCCGAGAATTCATGACCGGCAGGTGGGCGGAGATCAAGCACCATGATCGTGATCAGCACGGCGAGTACTCCGTCGCTGAATGCTTCGAGACGGCTCTTGCTCACGCGAACAGTCTCGCAGGCGTAGGCCTTACTCGAGCAGCCGGACGATCGATGACCGCGAAGGAACCGACGAACACATCTGGTTGACTGAGGCCTTGATGCCCCGTCGTAGGCGGGCGCGATCCTCTGGGAGTGGAGGTGGCAGTGGCCGAACCCACGCAGCCCGCACACCGCATGGTGGTTACCCACTTCATCGTTTCCGATGACGTCGAGCGTTCCCGCCGCTTCTACACCGACGTGCTCGGCGGCACGGTGGTGTTCGGCCCGACACCGACGAACATCGCTCTCGCCAACACCTACATCATCATCAACGGTGGCGGAGGTCCTACCGACGACAAGCCGACGGTCACTCTCGAGACGCCGAGCGACCCCGACCGGGTCAGCAGCTTCCTCAATATCCGGGTCGCGGACATCCACGCGGTGTATGCGGATTGGAGTGCGCGGGGCGCGGAGTTCCTGACGCCGCCGAAGCAACACAAGTACGAGATCCGGTGCTACATCCGGGATCCTGACGGTTACATCATCGAGGTCGGACAAACCACCGACCCAACCGGAGACTGGTGGCCGGCCGAGTGGCCGCCGATCAACTCCGGTGCACAACCGGAGTGAAGTCGAAGCCGACGGGTCTGTGGGCGGAAGATCCGCAAGAGCACGACTTTCCTGCCGCGCGGGACTACCTCAGCCTGGTCTATGAGCCGGAGGTGGCCAGTGCACTTGCGGAGGCCTTGCGGGCCGCGTCGACGATCCGGACGTACAAGGCGAAAGACATCTTGCGCGCTTCGGGGCTACGTCCGCTCGGTAAGAAGGACTTCCATGTCCGCGCGGATCTCGTCAAGATCACCAATGGCGAGAAGCTCTCGCCGATATTGCTGGTGCGCGACACCGCCCGCGCGGTGTTGGTGATCGCCGACGGGTTCCATCGAGTCTGCGCGAGCCGACTCGTCGAGGTAAATCTGATCGTCCCCTGCCGAATCGTCACCGCGGTCTGACCGCGGCGCCGCCTGTCGGTCGCCGTCTTGCTCGACGACTCCCTTACGTGAGTGTCACATGCGCTTGGTACGGTGCGGACATGGCTCTTTCCCGAGCCGTGTGCGCGACGTTTGCCGTCGCCCTGCTCGGGAGCGCCGGGTGGGGTTGGCGGTCGGGCGGCGCGGTCGCGGCGAGAATCGAAGCAACGGTTGTACATGTCTCCGACGGCGACACGATCAGTGTCGAGGTCGGCGGGCACGTGGAACGCGTGCGAATACTCGGTGCCGACACGCCGGAAACGGTTGATCCCCGCAAGCCGGTGCAGTGCTTCGGGCCGCAGGCCAGCGCGCACACGAAAGCGCGCCTGCCGCCTGGCACCCACGTTTCGCTCGAGACCGACACCGAGAAGCGCGACAAGTACGGCCGGCTGCTCGCGTACGTCTACGTGAACGGCGCGCGGTACGACGACGAGCTCCTCCGCCTCGGTTACGCCCGGCTCTTGATCATCCCGCCGAACGGCGTGCACGCGCGCGTGATGTTGGAAGAAGAGCTGCAGGCCCAGGCCGCGCACCGGGGTTTATGGGGTGCGTGCGCGAACTGATCGCGCCGCGTTCCGCTACTGGCCGATGCGGCCGTCGATGCGTTCGCGCAGCAGGTCGGCGTGACCCATGTGGCGGGAGTACTCGCCGATCATCCCGAGGAGCATCTCGCGCAACGAGATCCCACCGCCGCCGCTGCCGTGCTGATTCAACGGATCGTCGGCGGTGACGTCGAGACTGGCGGCGTCGGCGACGAACCGGTTCGCGTAGTCGACCTCGCCTCGCCACGCGGCCCACGCGTCGGCGACGACTTGCGGATCGCCCACCGCGTCGTCGAAGTCTCCGTCACGGTTGGTGGGAGACGTGTACAGCCGGGGCACGTCCTCGCCGGCCATCGTGATCCGGAACGAGATCCGCTCGACCTCGGTCAAGTGTCGTACGAGCCCGAGGAGCGACATCGTCGACGGCTCGACCGAACGCCGCGCCATCGCCTCCGCATCCAGACCCTCGCACTTCATCTCCAAAGTGAGGCGGATACAACGCAGCGCTTCGACCAACGCGCCGCGCTCGTCGGTCAACCGTGGCCCGTTCTCGCGAGGGTCGTCGTCGGAGGGCTTGCCGTCGGCGGTGAACATGTCGGCGCGACGGGAGGTAGTGGTCATACCGCCATCATGCCCACGCGGGTGGCCGCCAACCAACGATTAACGGCGATCAGCGGTCAGGCGGTGGTGGCGAGGATCTCGTCGACGATGTCGAGCGTGGTGTCGGGATGCAGAAACGCCAAGCGGGCAACGGTCTCGTCGTGCCATCGGCTCGGCACAACGAGCGCGATCTGCTCGCGCGACAAGCGCGCCGACCACTGGTGATACTGCGCGTCCGTCCAACCCTTTCGGCGAAACAACACGACCGACAGCTCCGGCTCGACGCGCCAGCTCGAGGTGGGGGAGGGCACGGATCCGATCGGTCGCGGTGCGCGTGGTGGTGATGACGCTGTTCGACCGCCTCCCGATACGCGTCGGTGCCGTAGACCGCGAGCGAGAACCAGAACGGCAAACCGCGGGCCCGACGCGTGAGTTGGTACGCGTAGTCGCCCGGATTCCAACCCGACGTTTCGTCGTTCACCGAGTCGAGATACGCGGCATGCTGGCCGTGTACCGAGCGCGCCAGTTCCGGATCGCGGTAGAGCAGCGCCGCACAGTCGAGCGGGGCGTACAGCCATTTGTGCGGGTCGACGACGAGCGAGTCCGAGCGTTCGATGCCGGCGAAGAGTCCGCGGACCGACGGCGCGAGCAACGCGGCTCCGCCGTACGCGGCGTCGACGTGCATCCAGAGGTTGCGCTCGTCGCAGATCTCGGCGATGCCTTGGAGGTCGTCGACCAGGCCCGCGTTGGTGCTGCCCGCGTTCGCCACAATCGCGCATACCGACTCGGGATCGGCGCACGTTTCGAGCGTGGCGCGGAGCGCGGCGCCGGTGAAGTGGTCGTCGACCAGCGGGACCACGAGTGGATCGACGTCGAGTAGCCGCATCGTGTTGCGCACCGACGAGTGAGTGTCGTCGGTGACTGCGAACCGCACCCGGGCCCGGGGATCACCGAGCCGCCGGCGCCCGGTTTCGCGCGCGACTGCCAGGGCGGAGAGATTCGCGGCCGAGCCGCCTTGCACGAACGTTCCACCGGCCGAGGCCGGCATGCCCGCGAGATCGGAGAGGAACCGCAGTGCTTCGTTCTCGGCCCAGACCGCGCCCGCCGATTCGATCCACGAAACGCCGCTGATCGACGCGAGCGACACGACGGCGTCGAACAACATCGATGCCTTGGTAGGCGCCGACGGGATCCAGGCGAGAAAGCGCGGACTGTCGGCGCGGATGACGGCCGGCATCAGCACATTGACGAAGAGATCGATCACCTCGTCGGGATCGTTGCCCGTCGGGTTGATCATCGGCCGCACGAGCGCGGCGAGCTCCGACGGCTGAATAGTCCCGTTCAACGGCGCGGGATCGAGTGCGACCAACTCACGCAATAGCTCGAGGACAGTGTCCGCAAGCGCCTGCGTAGCCGCGTCGTACTCGTACATCCGTCGAGGCTACCGCCGCCTCCGAGGTATATCGCCCGTTCTATTGAAGGCGGATTTCAGCGGTCGCGCGTGTTCAAACGTCCGGCCCGCTCCGGCGGTGGTGCGGGCGGGGCAACGGCCGCGAGCGTGGCCCGGAGCTCGGCGATGTGGTCGTGCGGATCCCGACGCCGTTCGAGCAGACCGTGCGGCGCGTGGTTGGCCTCGTTCTCCAACATGCCCAGCCACGGCGACGGTTCCCGCGGCGTGCGCCGTGAACCGACCGTGCGGGCACGCGCCCACGAACAGTGCAGCTCGTCTTCGGCGCGGCTCAGTGCAACGTGAAGGAGTCGCTGTTCTTCGGCCAGCGCGGGCTCGGATGTCGACCAGGAGATCGGCACGAGCCCGCGTTCGAGCCCGGTGACAAGACGACCGTCCACTCGAGCCCTTTGGCGCGGTGGAACGTGACGAGGTCGACGCCGGGCGCGTGGCCCGATCCACCTCCGGTCGCGGTGTCGAGCCAGGTGGCGAACTCGGTGACGCTCCCGGTGCCGCCGACGGACTCGAGATAGTCGCGGCCGAGCTCCAGCAACGCGTCGCGGTGCGAGCGCGCTCTCGACGCTCTCAGTTCTCTCGGGCGCATCGCTTTCGGGGGCATCGTTGTTCGGCGCGCCGAGAGCGGGTGCACCGTTGTCGGGACCATCGTCGGGCGCGGCGAGCTCGGCAAGGTGTTCCGAGAACGGCCGCCCCGCGAACTGGCGCTCCGCTTCGCGGAGCTGGTCGAGCACGCGCGCGGACCGGAGGACGCGTGGCGAAGCGCTGACCCTCGCCGATGCGGAACGGCACACCGCGTCTGGTGAACGCGGCCTCGAACCGCGACGACTGCGCGTTCGTGCGGAACAGCACCGCGATGTCGTTCCACGGCACGCCACCCGCGTGGGTCTGCCAACACGCGTCGGCGATCGCCCGCGCCTCGGCCGTCGTCGTCGTCGTAGGCGGTGATGGTCGGCGGCGGCGCCGTTCGGCGCGGATCGCTTCGGGCCGCCGGCGGGCGCGCGCCGGCCGCGCTCCCGAGCGCGACCTCGGCCAGCGCCACCACCGCGGGCGTGCTCCGGTAGTTCCGGTCGAGCACGACGGTTTGGCTCTCCGGGGAACGTGCGGTCGAATGCGATCAACGGCGACGCGTCGGCGCCGGTGAAGCCGTAGATCGCCTGCGCGGGATCGCCGACAACCGTGAGCTCGGTCGGAGCGCCCGAGCCAGGCGCGCAGCAGTCGCAGTTGGAGCGGAGTGGCGTCTTGGAACTCGTCGACGAAGAGGTGCCGGAACCGCCAACGCTGCCCGGCCGCGAATTCCTCGTCGCGATCGATGGCCTCGGCGCACCGGCTCAGCACGTCGTCGAAGTCGAGGAGGTGGCGGCGTCCGCTTCTCGGCCTCGTACTCGCGCGTAGAGCGCCGAGACCTCGCCCGCGCCCCGCGGGATGCGCCGGCCCGCGGCGCCGGCCGCGGCTTCGTAGTCCGTCCGGCGTGATCAGGCGGGCCTTGGCCCACTCGATCTCGGCCGCGACGTCGGCGATGGCGATCCGCCGAGGCCGTGCCCCGTTCCCGCACGATCGGCCCGAGCAGCCGGGCCTTGCGCTCGAGGACGCGCGGCGCCTCCCGGTTGCGTTCGGTCGCGTGCCGGCGCAGCTGCGCCGAGCGCGATTGCGTGGAACGTGCCGGCCGTGATCCGGCCGTCGACGCCGAGCCGCCCGATGCGCGACACGAGCTCGCCCGCGGCCTTGCGGGTGAACGTGACGGCGAGCACGTGCCGGGACTCGAGCCGTCCTTCACGGGCGCCGTACGCGATGCGGCGCGTGAGCACCCGCGTCTTGCCGGAACCGGCGGGGGCGATGATCGCGAGCGGAGCCGCGCTCGAGGTGACGGCTTCGTAGCTGCGCGGGATCGAGATCGTCGAGCAGCGCGTCGCGCACACTCGGACCGTACACAGCGGGTGCGACGCGCGCCCGGTTCGGAGACGCTTGCATACGGTTGGCGGACGCGGCGCGAACTCGTCCGGACGCGGCAAGGCCCCGAGTAGTCTTCGCCGCTTGCGCGGCTCCGATCTCCTCGGGACCCTGCCTCCGGCGCCTCGTTCCAGGCTGCCCTCGCAGGCGCCCGACACCGGCTCTCCGGTACATGCGCCGCCCCGAAAGCCGACCCACGCCCGGCCCGCACGTACGTCCGTTCCGTTCCCGCAAGCGGGTTCGGAGTCCGACGCATCGGCGAACCAGGAATGCGGCACACTACGACCGCGCCCCCAGAGCGTCAAGCAGAAATCCCGACAAGTTTTCCGCGAGCGCGAAACGAACGCTGCGCGGCCCGAACCAGTTCGCGGAGCATTCACACGCCGCGTGCCTCAGTGGCACACCGACGCGGTATAGATGGACGACATGGAGATCGAACTGGTGCGTGGGACGCGTCGCCGTAAGCACGTCGAGGCGGTGCTGGTCGGCGACCGATTGCGGGTTTCGTTCCCGCGTTGGATGTCGATCGACGAGGCGCAGGTGACCGCGCAGGAGCTGGCCGAACGCATGCGGCGGCGCACGGACTCCGCCGCCATCGATGTCGCGGCGCGTGCCCGTCGACTGGCTCGGGAACACGGACTCCCGCGTCCCGGCGAGTGTGCGTTGGGTCGACAACATGCGCCAGCGTTGGGGTTCGTGCACGCCCGAGGACAGTTCCATCCGGGTGTCGGCTCGGCTCGCGGCCTTCCCGTCGTTCGTGCTCGACTACGTGCTGGTCCACGAGTTCGCGCACCTCGTTGTGCCGAGTCACGGCCCCGCGCACGACGCGCTCGTCGACGGCTACCCGCAGGCCGAACGAGCCCGAGGCTTTCTCATGGCGGTCGACCTCGATCCGTACGAGGGCGACGACCCGATTCCGGCGTTGCTCGCCGGGCGACGTCCGGCCCTAGCCGGGCGGATCCGGTAATCGCAGTCCCGGGCGCGCATAGAATTTCGGCGTGCCGTACCCCAAGAAGCTGCTGAACGACGGCGAAGAGGTCGCGCTCGACCTCCGCCCGCACTGGTGGTTCTTCTCCAAGCACATCGCCACCGGGATCCCGCTGTTCGTGATCCTCGGGTCGTCATCCTCGTTCGAGACCCACGGGACCGTGGAGAAGTCGCTCCTCGATCGTGTGGGCGATCGTTGCGGTCGCTGTGGGCGGGCTGGCTCGGGCTCAAGTACCTCGAGTGGAACTTCACGCATTTCGTCGTCACCGACGACCGGGTCATCTACCGCACCGGCGTGCTCGCCAAGCGGGGCGTCGAGATCCCCATGGAGCGGATCAACAACATCAACTTCCACCAGGGCATGTTCGAACGGTTCATCGGTGCGGGCGATCTCGACATCGAGTCGGCAGGCAAGGACGGCCAGTCGCACTTCGACGACGTGTGGCACCCGGACGGCGTGCAGCAGGAGCTGTACCGCCAGATGGAGGCCGAACGCGAAGAAGCGCGCGGGCTGGGCCAACCCGGGACGAGCGCGCCGCGGCTCCGCCCGCGGCCCCGCCGCCGGCCGCCGCGCCGGCACCGCACACCGTGCCCGAACAGCTGCAGCAGCTCGCGGATCTGCGCGACCGGGGCGTGATCACCGCCGCCGAGTTCGAGACGAAGAAGGCGCAGCTGCTCGAGCGCATGTGAGCGCAGTGCGACCCCCGACAACCGTGCGCGTCGTCTCGTTGGTTCCGAGCGCGACCGAAACGCTCGTCGCACTGGGTGTTACGCCGGTCGGGTGCACGCGCTTCTGCGAGCTCGACGGGTGTCCCGACAGTCGGCGGCACCAAGAACGTCGACATCGACGCGGTCGCCGCGCTCGCACCCGACCTCGTGGTGGTGAACGACGAGGAGAACCGTATCGAGGACGCAGAAGCGCTCGCGGCGCGGGGCCTGGCGCTGCACTCCATGTCGCCGCACTCGGTCGCCGACGTCGGGCCCCGCGGTCGTGCGCGCTCGCGACGCGCGTCGGATTCCGACGTCCCCGCGCCCTTCGACCGTTGGGATGCGTGGCTGGCGGGGACGCGTCGACCCGAGCGAGGCTCGGCGTTCGTCGCGATCTGGCGCCGGCCGTGGATGTCGCTCGCAGCCGACACGTACGGCTCGTCGTTGCTCGCGCACGTCGGCATCGCGCAACGTTTTCGCCGGCGCCGCTGATCGTTATCCGGAGGTCGCGCTCACCGACGTCGCCGCCCGCCGCCCCGACGTCGTGTTGCTGCCGAGCGAGCCGTACGCGTTTCGCCGAGCGCCACGCCGCCGAGGTGCGCGACGCGGTTCCGGACGCGCGAAGCGACGTTGATCGACGGCCGTGACCTCTTCTGGTGGGGGATCCGCACGCCGGCCGCCGCCGAACCGACTTGCGAGCGAGCTCTGATGGCGCAGGTCCGGGTACGCATCGACGATCTGGAGCGCGGCGACCTGCCCGCGCTGTCGGTGAAGACGGGTACCGCCTGCGCGAACCCGGTCGCCGTTGTGCTGCGACCCGAAGCAGCGGCCGTGGTCGCCGCTCGGCCCCAAGATCGAATCGATCCTGCCCCTCGAGGCCACGCGCGTGCGAGCCCGCCGGATCCTCACGCGTGTCACGTGGGTACTGCTCGTCGCAGGTGCGGCCGCGTTGCTCGCCGCGATCACGGGCGCGGGTTCCGCGGTCGTGCTCCTCGCGCTGCTGGCGTTCCTCGCCTACGTGGTGCTGATGATCGTCGGCGACCTGCGGTGGGTTGGTTCGAAGCCGTCCGACCACGAGGGCGAGATCGTGTTGACCCGAGTCCACCGCGCCTTCGCGGCCGCGGTCGACGAGCAATACAACCGCTAGGCGGTCTCGGCTTCGGTGAAGCGCGCTTTCAGCCCGCCGCGGATCCGCAACGCGAAGCCCGCGTCCTCGATCGCTTCGCCGTCGACGGTGACGTTTCCATGCTTCGCGAACCCGGGAAGCGCTGCACTCAGCTCGGCGAGGGCCAGGTGTTGACCGATGCAACCGCGTGGGCCGAGGCCGAATGGCAAGAGGCTGCGCCGCGCCTCAGTTGATTCCTGGTCGTGACGCGTGGGATCGAAACGGAGCGGATCGGTCCACTGCTTCGGATCGCGGTTGATGCCCCGGATGTAGATCGTCGCGAGCTGGCCCCGCCGCACCCGTGTGGTGACGTCGGCGGCGGTGAGCGTCATGCCGGACCGGTTCGGGGTCCGGGGAATTCCCCAAACCGCGGGACTCAACCGCAGCGATTCGGTGAGGAACGAGGCCGTGCGCGCATCGGGTGCGGCGCGCACGGCGGCCCACGCTTTCGGGTTCTGCGCGGCGTGCACAAGGGCCCACGACAGCGCGGCCGCGGTGGTCTCGTTGCCCGCGAGGAACAAACCGAGCACGTGGCCGCGGAGTTCGTCTGTGGTGAGGGCGCGACCCGCGGGTTGTGCCGCGAGCAACGCGACCAGGACGCCGTCGGTCTCGCGGCGAGCGCGGGCGCGTGTGATGACCTCGTCGGCGTACACGTCGAGCGCGGCGCGGTGTTGTTTCATCTCGCGTGCCGCGGGACCGACGGCGACCGGCAGAAAGCCGGTGAGCTGCCCGAGCCGAATGCCGATCCAGCCGACGACGGCGCGTTGGTGCTCGGCGATCTCGTCGGCGCGGGCGTGGTCGAGCTCTTCGCCGAGCAGCACCCAGGCCGCGAGGCGGAGGGCGATCCGGCCCGTAACCCGTTCGAGGTCCACGTCGGTATCGAGTGGGATCGTGCTGACCTCGTCGTCGACGAGCGCGTCGACCGAACCGAGACGCGCGTCCAGCGCCTTGCGCCGGAACGCGGGCGCCACGAGTGGTTGCACCTTCGCCCAGTTCTTGTCGGCCTGAGTGAAGAGATTCTCGCCGACCGCGAGCCGGATCGGCGCCAGTGTGGCCGGCGGTCGCATCCACGATGCCGCGTCGGTCAACAAGGTCGTCCGCGCCGCGTCGGCATCGGTGACGACCCAGACGTTTATTGGTCCCATCCGCAACGCGACAAGCGGTCCGAGCGCGGCCGCTTCGTCGAGCCAGCGCAGGCGGTCGGCGTCGAACAGCTTGAGTGCCTTCGTGACCGAACGATGGACCCTGATGCTCGGGGTGCTGACCATGCCCGCTCCTACCGCCCGGCGTTGGCCGCCGCCTGCGACTCGTCCTACTCGTCGGCGACTTCGGGACACCCGAGCTCGCGCAGCCGCGTCCGGATCCGCGCCGCGGCATCACCGATCGCCGCGAAATCGGGTGTGGCATCGGCGTGCGCGAACGACAGCTCGCTCGGGATGATTGATCGGCACGACGTGCAGATGCGTGTGCGGCACCTCTTCGCCGACGATGAGCAGCCCGACGCGCCCCGGCTTCCACTCCAGATCCTGGGCCCGTCCGATCTGGCGAGCGACGTTGAAGAGGTGCGCGGCGAGCTCGGGCTCGAGGTCGATCCAGTGGTCGATCTCCTCACGCGGAACGACGAGCGTGTGGCCGGGCATCATCGGCGCGATCGACATGAACGCGACCGCTCTCGGTCGTCCTTCCACACGAAGGTTCCCGGAAGCTCGCCCGGCGATGATCCGACTGAAGATGCTGGGCACCGGTTCTCCTTCGGAGTGACTCGAGCGCGAGCTCAGGCGACGCCCGGCGCCGTCGACGGCGTGCACGACGAGGGGAGTGGCGTCCGTGCCGGTCACAGAACGGTAGCTCCCGACCGACGTGGCGACGATCTCGTCGACCCGATCCGCGGGGACGAGGGCGACGACGCAGCCGCCGAAACCCGCACCGGTGAGACGGGCGCCGTAGGCGCCCGCGTCGATCAGCGCGCCGACGAGTACGTCGAGCTCGGTGGTCGAGACGCGGAAGTCGTCGCGCAGTGACGCGTGGCTCTCGATCATCAACCGCCCGGCGCGCTCGAGGTCGCCGCCGCGCAGCGCGTCGACGAACTCGCAGGACGCGCCGGTTCTCGGAAACGACGTGGCGCGCGATCGGATCGTCGCGCGACCTGGTCGAGGGTCGCGTCGCGTAAGGGCTGACACCGATGCAGTCGTTCGGCCGCGGCTTCACATGCAGCCCGACGCTGCGCGTACGCGCTGTCTTCGAGGCGGCGTGCGACGCCGGAGTGCGACAACGACGACCGCGACGGAGTCGGGGAGCGCAACGGCTCGATCTCGAGGCTGCGGCAGTCGAGCAGGAGCGCGTGACCGGCGCGCCCGAATACCGACGCCATCTGGTCCATGACGCCGCACGGGACCCCGCGTCGCCAGTTGCTCGGCCGCCTGCGCGACCTGCGCGATCGAGTCGCGGACCGATTGCGAGGTCGGCCACTTCGGTTGCGGCAATCGTCGACCGCGACCGCGAAGGCGGCGCTCGACGACAGTCCCGATCCCACCGGCACGGTCGACGTGATCTCGGCGCTCGAAGCCGATCGGCGGCCGGTCCGCGGCGTCGAGCAGCCGCAGCACCGCCGCGATCGAACGACCCCACGCGGGCTCGACGGCCTGCGGATCGGCCGCCCCGTTCGCGCCGGAGCTCGACGATCCCGGGGAGGGCGTCGGAGCGCGCGACGACCGATCTCGTCGGCGCGGGCCGTTACCCGGACCACGACCTCCCGGTCGATTGCGACGGGCAGGCAGAAGCCGTCCTGGTAGTCGGTGTGGTCGCCGATGAGGTTGACGCGCCCCGGCGCCCGCACGACGAGCTCCCTGCGCACGAGGCAAATGCTAACTCGCGATGCGTATTCGCCGGACGATGGCGGCCGGTAACCTGGCGGTTGGTCAACGTCCCAGGAGGGCACCATGGGTGGTCGGTTCCAGAACTCGCTCGCGCTGGCCAAGTCGTCGTGGAACGTCCTGCGCGACGACAAGCAGCTCACGCTGCTCCCGTTGATCTCGCTGGTCGTCACGCTGGCGGTCCTGCTCGCGGTGCTGCTGCCGATCGGGCTCATCGTGCGCAACGGCAGCGGCGGCTATTCCGGCTCGAAGCCGTTGGTGTGGATCCTCGGGTTCATCGGCGCGATCGTGCTGTCGTACATCGTGGTGTTCTTCAACGCCGCGCTGGTCTTCGCCGCGAACAGTCGTTTCCAGGGCCAACCGGTGACGATCGGTGAGGCGATCCACGCCGCCCGCGAGCGCTCGCACGTTCTGCTGCCGTGGGCCGTGGTGAGCGCGACGGTCTCGGTCGTGCTGCGCGGCATCGAGCAGCGGGGTGGGATCTTCGGCCGCATCATCGGCAGCCTGGCCGGTGTCGCGTGGTCGGTCGTCACGTTCCTCGTCCTGCCCGTCCTGGTGTTCGAAGGGATCGGGCCGATCGCGGCGGTCAAGCGCTCGGGCGAACTGTTCAAGCGCACGTGGGGCGAGAACCTCATGACCAACGCGGGCATCGGGCTCGTCGGCCTGTTCGCAACGATCGCGCGGCGCGTTGCCGCTCGTGATCTTCCTGGCGATCGGCGGGCCGATCGCCGTCGTGGGCATCGGGCTCTTCGTCGTGTGGGTCGTCGCGGTGATGCTCGTGACGAGCACGCTCACCGGGATCTTCCAGACCGCGCTCTACCGCTTCGCCACCGGCGCGCCGGTGCCCGGCTTCGAGCCCGCGGAGCTGCAGGGATCGTTCCGCACCCGGGGCCAGGGCCGCGGCCGCGGCGTCTTCGGTAGCTAGTCGGCGTCGGTCGGTCAGTCGGTGCGGCGGGCGCCGTCGGCGCCGCGCACCACCCACGCGGTCGGTTCGAGCGCAGTCGCAGCGCGGTAGCGGTCCGTGGCGACCGTCGACGATCGCGGTCGACGCGCTCGGTCGGCGCGAGTGCGACGACGCAGCCCGCCGAAGCCGGCGCCCGTGAGCCGCGCGCCCGTACGCGCCGGCGTCGACGAGGCACTCCACCAGCGTGTCGAGCTGCGGCGATCGAGACCTCCATGTCGTCGCGTGACGACGCGTGACTCGCGAGCATCAGCGGCCCGAGCGCGTCGAGTCGGCCCGCGCGTAGCGCGCCCGCGAACTCGCGGACGCGCACCATCTCGTTGACCGCGTGGCGGCCGCGCGGGATGTCGCGTACCTGATCGAGAGTTGCGTCGCGCAGCACCTTCAGGCCGAGCTGGGCGGCGACGGCCTCGCTCTCGGCGCGGCGTTGCGCATACGGCGAACGCTTCCAGCGTGCGGGCGACGCCGGAATGCACGACGAACACCCCGAGGTCCGGCGGCATGGCGACGTGCTCGACCTCGAGGGTGCGGCAGTCGAGGAAAACGGCGTGATCGGCGCGGCCGAGCACCGAAGCCATCTGGTCCTGGATGCCGCACGGCACGCCGGTCGCAACGTGTTCGGCGCGTTGCGCGGCGAGCGCGAGGCTCGATGCCGTCGAGCGCGAAGTCCGGCCGCGTCGGCCAGAGGCGAGCGCGCACGCGACCTCGAAGGCCGCGCTCGACGACAGGCCCGCGCCGACCGGAACGCGTCGACGTGATCGTCGAGGTCGGCGCCGACCGGAGGCACGACCGAGGTCGGCGAGAACCCGGACGACACCTGCGACCGCCCGGCCCCATTGCGGGAGCGTGGCGCCGGCGGATCGTCGTGGCCGTCGGCCGCGATGTCGACCTCGCCGTCGAAGTCGGACGACCGGGCGACGACCCGACCGTCGGCGCGCGCGCGTCGCGGTGCACGCACACGTCGCGGTCGATCGCGAGCGACACGACCCAGCCCTCGTGGTAGTCGACCTGACCGCCGATGAGGTTCACGCGGCCCGGCGCGCGGAACGTCCGCGGCTTGCTCATGCGTCACGCAGTGCTTGCGCGGCGGCTTCGGGGACGACGGGGTTCGACAGCGTTCCGCTGCCCACCTCGCCCGACGCGACGTAGCGCGCCACGCCCGGTGCGCGCAGCGGCGGCGCCACGTGCGCATGGAGATGCCATTCGTCACCGCCGGCCGCGGGCGCCTGGTGGAACCACAGGAGATACGGGAAGCGACTGCCCGGGTCGGGCGCTGGCCAGAGTCGGTCGTAGCGCCCGAGCGCGTCGCCGAGCACGGCCGCGAGGTCGTCACGGCCGGCGTCGTCGAGGTCGGCGATCGAACCGACGATGCGCGCGCGGCGCGATGCGCAGCCCGTACGCGTAGCCCGACGCGAACGGCACCCACGCGATCCAATCGCCGTGCTGTCGTCACGATGCGCGCGCCCGAGGCCAGCTCGGATTCCATCTCCGCGCACAACGCGCATCCGTGTTCGCGAGCCACGGCCGCTTCGCGCGCCGGTGCGGGCGGCACGAACGGATACCCGTAGATCTGGCCGTGCGGATGATCGATCGTGGCGCCGACCTCGCGACCGCGATTCTCGAACACGAGCACGTACTCGATCTCGGGCCGGGCGAGCAGTCGCGTGGTGCGGTCGGCCCAGAGGTCGACGACCTTGCGCACCTGCGGCACGGGGCAGCGTCGACAGCGACTCGCCGTGATCGGGAGAGAAGAGCACGACTTCGCACGCGCCGGTTGCGGGAACACTCGGCGCGGGTCCCGCGGCTTGCGTCGCGTCGAACGTCGATCGGCGCGCCGGGCGCGTACGCGGGCCAGCGGTTGGCGAACCAACGCACGTCGTAGGGGTCGGGTGCTTCGAGACCGCCGACGCAGAACGGGCAACCGCTCGCGGGCAGGTTCGGACGCGACTTGGCGCGCGCCGACGATGTTCACCCACTCGCGCGTGAGCGGATCGAAGCGGAGCTCGCCCGCGGGGTCCGACATCACGCCATATTGGCGCACGCCTGCGGTCAGCCGCGAACGGCGGGCATCACTTCGGCCGCGAAACGCTCGAGCCCGTCGCGGTCGAAGGGCGCACGCAATGCGAGGATCACGTACGAGGCGCCCGCCTCGACGTACGCCCCGACCTTGCCGACCATCTCCTCGACGCTGCCCGAGAGCACACCGGGCTTGACCGCGTTGGCCATCGGCCCGAACTGGCGCCGCAGCTCCTCGTCGGTGAACGCCATGCCGACGTTGACGGATTTCGTGATCTCGGCCGGGTCGCGGCCGAGTCGTTCGCAGTGTGCGTCGAGCACGGCGGCCTTGTGGGCCCACATCTCGGGCGGAATGAACGGGACGTTCCACCCGTCGGCGTACTGCGCGGCGATGCGGAGCGTCACCTTCTCTCCGCCACCGCCGATCCAGATCGGCAGCCGCGTCTGCACCGGCTTGGGCTCGCACTGCGCTTCGTTCATGTGGAAGAACTCGCCCTCGAAGGTCGTGCGCGGTTGCGTGAGCAGTCCGCGCACGCACTGCACGTACTCCTCGAGCATTCGCAGCCGTTCGCCCGTCGATCCGTAGTGCAGTCCGTAGGCCTCGTACTCACCCTTCAGCCAACCGCCGCCGAGTCCGAGAACCGTCCGGCCGTGCGCGACCTGATCGAGGGTCGCGATCGCGTTCGCGAGTACGGCGGGGTGGCGGTAGCCCGCGGAGTAGACGAGCGAGCCACACGTGACGCGCTCGGTCATCGCCGCGAGCGCGGTGTGCGCGGTGACGCTTCGAGGGAATGCGGGTCGCCCGACGCGTCGGCCGCGTAGAAGTGATCCCAGATCGAGATCCAGTCGAAGCCGAGCTCTTCGATCCGATGCCACAACGACTGCAGGTCGTCGATCGACGTGTGCTGGAGTCCGGTGTGCACGCCGAAGCGCACTGTCACTTTGCGGTTCCCGACGATGCGGCCGCCACCCGCGGCAAGACCTCGGCGCCGATCAGCTCGAGGTGATCGGGCTCGTCGAGCGTGTGGTACTGCAGGTACACGGTTTCCGCGCCCTCGCGTTCGAACTCGAGGATGCGTTCGACGACTTCGTCGGGAGTGCCGGCCGCGCCACCGTCGCGCACGTTGTCGGGATCCTGTCCGCTCGCGATCGCGCGCCGCCGCACCTCGGCATCGTCGCGGCCGGCACAGACAACGGTCGCGACGGTGAACTTCATCGTGGCCGGATCGCGGCCGATGGCCTCGCACGCGGCCCGCACGTGATCGCAGCCTTCCCGGAAGTACGACACCGGCGCGAACGGCATGTTGAATTCGGCTGCGTAACGTGCGGCCAGGCGCGGCGTGCGCTTGGTGCCCCAGCCGCCCATCACGATCGGCGGCCCGGGTTGTTGCACCGGTTTCGGCAGCGCGGGCGAGTCGACGATCGAATGGTGCTGCACCGCTGAACGAATACGTCTCGCCGACCGGCGTGCTCCCACAGGCCGGTGACGATCTCGAGTTGCTCTTCGAGCATCGCGAAACGGTCGCCGGTCGCCGGGAAGGGGATCGCGTAGGCCGCGTGCTCGCCGTCGTACCAACCCGCGCCGAGTCCGAGCTCGACGCGGCCGCCGCTCATCGCGTCGGCTTGCGCGACCTGGATCGCGAGCGGACCGGGGAACCGGAACGTGACCGGTGTGACGAGCGTGCCGAGGCGGATGCGCGTGGTTTCCCGTGCGATCGCGGCCAGCGTCATCCACGCGTCGGTCGAGCCGGGCCCGGGTGCGCCTTCACCGATGCGCTGGTAGTGGTCGGAGCGGAAGAAGGCGTCGAAACCGAGTCGTTCGGCCGCCTGCGCGACGGCGAGCAGCTGGTCGTAGGTCGCGCCCTGCTGGGGCTCCGTGAAGATGCGTAGTTGCATACAGCGCGGAACCTAGTCGGCCGTCACCGTACGATGCAGGGGTGCCCAACGTCTTGAGTGTCGACCGGTGGCCCGAGCTGCGCGAGCCGATCATGGTCCTCTCGCTGTCGGGTTGGGTCGACGCGGGGCTGGCGGGTTCGGGAACGCTCACCGCGTTGCGCGAACAACTCGAAGACGCCGACGAGTTCGGGTCGATCGACCTCACCGACCACATGGACCTGCAGCAGACGCGCCCGAACGCGCACTGGTCGGATGAGGGCGTTCGCATCATCGACTGGCCCGAGATCACGTTCGTCGCCGGTCGCCTGGGACGAGACGTCGATTCTCGTGTCGGGTCCGGAGCCGTCGTTGCGTTGGCCGACTGTGTCGGCCGCGATCGTCGATGTCGCGCGCACGTTGCGCGTGAACGACGCGTGCACGGTTGCGGGCATGCCGTCGCTCGTCTCGCATCGTCGTCCGGTTCCGGTGTTGGCGACGGCCACGCATCATTCGCTCGCGCAGGAGATTGCGCCGCTGCGCTATGCGTACGGCGGCCCGACGGGATTGCAGACGATCGTGCAACGCGCGCTCGGCGACGCGGGCGTGCGCAGCGCCGGTCTCTGGGCGCAGGTGCCGCAGTACGTGTCGGGCTCGCCGTCGCCGCCCGCGGTGCGCGCGATACTGCGTCGTCTCACCGAGATCGGCCGGCTCGAGCTCGACCTCCGGCCCCTCGACGCGCGCTGCGACGCGTACGCGACCCGGGTCGACGCCGGTCTCGCGACCCGACCCGAAGTGCAAGAGGTCGTCGATCGCATCGACCGCGAACAGGGTGCCTCGGCCGATGACCTGGTCTCCGAGATCGAGCTCTTCTTGCGCCAACAGCCCGACGAATAGGGCCGACCAAGAGACGCCCGGCCAGGAGTGCACGGCTTGGAGAGTTCCGTTCGCAAAGCACAGTCGACCGATACCGACGCGCTCGCCCGCACGCTGACGCTCGCTTTCGACGACGATCCGCTCACGACGTGGCTCTTCCCGGACGGGGCTGCTCGGCGGCGCAAGCTCCCGACCTTCTTCCGTTCGCTGCTCCGCGAGTCGTTGCCGTTCGGCGAGGTGTACGCGGCCGACGGCGCGCGGTCCGTTGCGATCTGGAACCCACCGGGAACGTTCCCGCTGCGCTGGACGGCCGACGCCGCGCCTCGGGCTCACGACCACCCGACTGGTCGGGCCGCGCATCCTGTCGTGCGCCCGCGGTCTCGCCTACTTCGCGAGCCATCATCCGAAGGAGCGGCACTGGTATCTCCAGATGCTCGGCACCGATCCGCCATGGCAGGGAAAGGGCCTCGGCGCGGCGGTGGTGGCGCCGGTGCTCGAACGGTGCGACCGGGAGGGCGAGCGCGCCTTTCTCGAGTCGTCGAAGGAGCGGAACACTCCCTTCTACGAGCGGCTGGGTTTCGAGGTCACCGAGGAGATCCACGTGCCACGCGGCCCCGTCGTATGGGGCATGTGGCGAGAACCCCGCTGACGCCGCAGGCCCGACTAGGCGAGAGCGGTGCGGGGCCGCGAGAATGCGGGCATGTCTGTCGTGCGCATCAACGCCATCACCGTCCCGCCCGAACGAGCCGACCAGCTGGTCGAGCGCTTCGCCAACCGGGCGGGCGAGGTCTCCAAGATGGAGGGCTTCGAAGCCTTCGAGCTCCTGCGGCCCACCGACGGGAAGGACGTCTTCTACGTGTACACGCGCTGGCGTTCCACCGAAGACTTCGAGCGCTGGCTGAACAGCCAGGCGTTCGGACAGGGCCACGCCCAGCACTCGCAGCAGGGCCCGGTCAGCACTGGCAGCGACCTGCTCGCCTTCGACGTGGTGCAAGAGGAGTACGCGTGACCGCGATCGATCCGATCGCACAACTCACGGGAACGGGCGGCCCGTTCGAGATCGTCGTCGAGTGATGTCGTCGGGCACCCGATGCAGGTCTACAAGCAGCGCATGCAGTCGCTGCGCGAGCTCATGGCCCAGAACGTGGCGCGCGCCGACGTCGACTGGCTCGTACAAGGCGATCAGCGCTTCACCTACGGCGAGCACGACCGCCTCGCCCGCGTGTTGGCGCATTCGCTCGCGCAGCTCGGCGTGCACCGCGGCGACCGTGTCGCGCTCGTCTCCGCCAACGTTCCGGAGTGGGTCATCACGTGGTGGGCGTGCGCGGTGCTCGGCGCCACGCTCGTGCCGCTCAACGCATGGTGGAAGGCCGAGGAGCTCGAGTTCGGGCTCGACGACTCGGGCGCGAAGGTGCTGATCGGCGACGCCCGCCGGATCGCGGCCGTCCGCGATCGCCTCGGCGCGCTCGCGGCGCTCGAACACGTCTTCGTCATCGACGGTCCGGGCGACGAGGTCGTGCGGCCGTTCGCGGAGCTCGATCGCCGACCCGGGCGACCCGGGTATGCCGGAATCGCCGATCGACGAGGACGACGTGCTCGCGATCCTCTACACGTCGGGCACGACGGGCAAGCCCAAGGGCGCGACCGTCTCGCACCGCCAGGCGATCGCGAACGTGCAGAACATCATCGTCATGGGCGTCGCCCAGGCGATGCGGGGCACACCGCCGCCGGAAGCCGAAGCGGGCTGCAGAGCTGTTCGCTGCTCGTCGTTCCGCTGTTCCACGTGACCGGCTGCCTCTCGACGATGACGCTCGCCTACGCGACCGGCGCCAAGGTCGTGCTGATGCCGGTCGGCAGGTTCGACCCCGACGTCGCGATGGAGACGATCGAGCGCGAGAAGGTCACGCGATCGGCGGCGTCCCCACGATGATGTGGCGCATCCTCGAATCGCCGAACCTCGAGAAGTACGACCTCACGCTCGGTGAAGCGCGCGTCGTACGGCGGCGCGCCCGCGGCACCGGAGCTGGTCGAGCGGATCGAGCGGGTGTTCCCGCACATGCGCAAGACGCTCGACGACCGCGTACGGACTCACCGAGACCGCGTCGGTTGCGACCGCGCACGGCGGCGACGACTACTTCGCCCATCCCGGCTCCGTCGGCCGCGCCGCGCCCACCGTCGAGCTGCGCGTCGTCGACGACCAGGGCCACGACGCGGCGCCCGGTGATCGGGGCGAGATCTGGATCAAGGGCCCCACCGTCATGGCACACGGCTACTGGCGCCGACCCGACGCGAACGCGGCCGCCTTCACCGACGGCTGGTTCCATACGGGCGACATCGGTTACCTCGATCCCGACGGCTTCCTCTACCTCGTCGACCGGGCCAAGGACATGATCATCCGCGGCGGCGAGAACGTGTACTGCGTCGAGATCGAGAACGTGTTGTTCGACCATCCCGGACGTCGTCGACGCCGCGGTCGTCGGCGTTCCGCACAAGACGCTCGGCGAAGAGGTCAAAGCGGTCGTGCAGCTCCGACCGGGCTCGACCATGACGGCCGAGGAACTGCGCGAGTTCTGTCGTGAGCGGCTCGCGAACTTCAAGGTGCCCGAGTACATCGAACTGCGCGACGAACCGCTGCCCGCGCAATCCGGCGGGCAAGGTCCTGAAGAATCTCCTGCGCGGGGGCGAGTCGGCGTTCGCGACGACATCTGACGACCAAGCGCTCTAGTGCTCTTCGACATCCATCGCGTCGTGGGGTTACAGCGCGATCGTCGCCAACTTCCTCGCGGGCTTGTACACGCTCGGCGCGTGGCGTTGGCAGAGCTGGCGCACCCGTTGGCTGTGGTGGCCGACGATCATCGCCGAGGCGATGATGATGATCCAGGTGTTCCTCGGGCGTGCTGCTCGTGAGTGCCCAGCACTACGAGCCGCCCCGGTTCCACATGTTCTACGGGTTCGTCGCGTTCATCACCGTCGGCCTGCTCTACTCGTACAAGTTACGTGTGGAAGGCCAGGGGCTGGATGGAGCTCGCGTACGGGCTCGGCGGGCTGTTCATCATGGGTCTCGGTATCCGCGCGGTTCTCCAGGTCGTCTGATCCGACGCGAGATACGTAGACTCCAGCGTGCCCGCACCGTCGCCGCCGGGTGATGTTGCTGTTCGGAGGCCAGTCGGCCGAGCACGACGTCTCCCGCGTCGACCGCGGTCGCCGTCGCGCGTGCGCTCGACCCGGCGAAGTACGAGGTCATCCCGGTCGGGATCACGACCGAAGGTCGCTGGCTGCTCGCGGGCGAAGCGCGCCGGATGCTCGCGGCCGGGCGCGACGCGTTGCCCGCGGCGTTCGACGGTCGAGGGCGATCTCGTGCCCGTGCCGAGCGCGGCGACCGCGCCGACGAAGCCGATGTCGTGATCCCGTTGCTGCACGGTCCGTACGGCGAGGACGGAACGGTGCAGGGCGTGCTCGAGCTGGCGGGCCTGCCCTACGTCGGCGCGGGTGTGCTCGGCTCCGCGGTCGCGATGGACAAGATCGCGATGAAACAGATGTTCGTCGGCCGCCGGGCTCGAGGTCGCGCCCGGACTCGCGTTGCGCGTCGGGCACGACATCGACGAGTTCGTCGCGCGCGTCGAAGCCGAGCTCGGCGTTCCCGTGTTTCGTGAAGCCCGCGAACATGGGCTCGTCGGTCGGGGTGAGCAAGGCGCGCACGCCGCGGAACTGCGCGCCGCCATCGAGCACGCGTTCACGTTCGACGAATGGCTGCTGGCCGAAGCGATGGTCGCGGGCCGGGAGATCGAGGTCGGCATCCTCGGCGACGATCCGCCCGTCGCGTCGGTTCCGGGCGAAGTCGTACCGGCCGCCGACTTCTACGACTACGCCGACAAATACGAAGACGGCAAAGCCGAGCTGCGCCGCGCCTGCGCCGTTGCCGGCCGAGCAGACCGCGGAGGTCCAACGCGCTCGCGGTGCTCGCTTTCGAAGCCTGCCGGTGCGAAGCGATGGCCCGGGTCGACTTCTTCCTCCGCGACGACGGGGTGTTCGTCGTCAACGAGGTGAACACGATCCCGGGCTTCACGCCGATCTCGATGTACCCGCGGCTGTGGGAGGTCTCGGGCGTGCCGTACGCCGATCTCCTCGACCGGCTGATCGACCTCGCGATCGCCCGCGCCGGGCGCCGGGCCGACCGCCGCGGCCGCCAGCGGTAATCACTACGATCGGCACGACCCGAGGCCGTCAGGCCCTACAGCTTGGTCAGACATCGGGGCCCGACATCGAGGAGCCGGCATGGCGGTCAGCGCGTACATCCTGATCCAGACCGAGGTGGGCAAGGCCTCGGCGGTCGTCGACTCCTGCCGCGGCCTCACCGGCGTGGTCCAGGCCGACGACGTGACCGGTCCCTACGACGTCATCCTCCGGGCCGAGGCCAGCTCGATCGACGAACTCGGGCCGCATGGTCGTCTCCCAGGTGCAGCTCGTCGACGGGATCACCCGCACCCTCACGTGCCCCGTCGTCCATCTCTAGCTACTACGACGGCACCTCTAGGCACCGCAAGACAGCATCTGTAACCACGTCGGGTCCGGTTCGTCCGACCACGGTTTACGCGACACGCCAATCGGGGCCTACCCTTGCCCGCCTATGGCTTCCACGCCCGACAACGCGCCGACCGCCAACCGCAAGTTGCTCGAATGGGTGGAAGGCTGGGCCGCAATCCTCCAGCCCGAGCGCGTCCATTGGTGCGACGGCTCGGAGGCCGAATACGAGACCCTCAGCCGGGGTCTGGTCGAGTCCGGGACCTTCATCCCCGCTCGACCCGGCCAAGCGGCCGAACAGCTTCTACGCCCGTAGTGATCCGGGCGACGTCGCCCGGGTCGAGGACCGCACGTTCATCTGCAGCGAGCGGGAGATCGACGCGGGGCCGACCAATCACTGGCGCGCGCCCGACGAGATGCGCGAGCGAGATGCACGACGCTCTTCACCGGAGCGATGCGCGGCCGCACGCTGTACGTCGTGCCCTTCTCGATGGGTCCGCTCGGTTCGCCGCATCGCGCACATCGGTGTGGAGCTCACCGACTCCGCGTACGTCGCGGTCAGCATGCGCACGATGACGCGCATGGGCCAGGGCGCGCTCGACGTGCTCGGCGCCGACGGTGAGTTCGTGCCGTGCGTGCACTCGGTCGGCATGCCGCTCGAGCCCGGGTCAGGCCGACGTGGCGTGGCCGTGCAACAACGAACACAAGTACATCGTGCACTTCCCCGAGACGCGCGAGATCCATGTCGTACGGATCGGGCTACGGCGGCAACGCGCTGCTCGGCAAGAAGTGCTTCGCGCTGCGCATCGCGAGCGTCATGGCCCGCGACGAGGGTTGGCTCGCCGAGCACATGCTCATCCTGAAGCTCACGAACCCGAAGGGCGAGGCGCAGTTCATCGCGGCCGCGTTCCCGAGCGCGTGCGGCAAGACGAACCTCGCGATGCTCGTGCCGACCCTGCCCGGCTGGAAGGCCGAGACCATCGGCGACGACATCTGCTGGATGAAGTTCGGCGCCGACGGCCGCCTCTACGCGATCAATCCCGAGTACGGCATGTTCGGCGTGGCCCCGGGTACCGGGCTCGACACGAACGCGAACGCGGTCGCCGCGCTCACGCGCAACACCGTCTTCACGAACGTGGCGCTCACCGACGACGGCGACGTGTGGTGGGAAGGCCTCACCGACGAGCCGCCCGCGCACTGCACCGACTGGAAGGGCAACGACTGGACGCCGGCATCGGAGACGCCGGCCGCCCACCCCAACAGCCGTTTCACCGCGCCGCTCTCGCAGGTCCCGTGCGTCGCACCGGAGTGGGAAGACCCGAAGGGCGTGCCGATCTCGGCGATCCTGTTCGGCGGTCGCCGCCGGAGCACGGTCCCGCTCGTCACCGAGGCCTACAACTGGCAGCACGGCGTGTTCCTCGGCTCGATCATGGGTTCGGAGACCACCGCCGCCGCGGCCGGCGCGGTCGGCAACCTGCGCCGCGACCCGTTCGCGATGCTGCCGTTCTGCGGATACAACATGGGCGACTACTTCGCGCACTGGCTGCGGCATCGGGCGAGTCGGCCGACGACGGACAAGCTGCCCAAGCTCTTCTACGTCAACTGGTTCCGCAAGGACGCCGACGGCAAGTTCCTGTGGCCCGGATACGGCGAGAACAGCCGCGTGCTCGCCTGGGTGTTCGACCGCTGTGCGAACGCGGCGGCTGCTCGCGACACCGCGATCGGTCGGCTTGCCGGCGGCCGACGCGCTGCCGATCGACGGGCTTGCAGCTCGCCGCCGGCGCGCTCGACGAGCTGCTGTCGGTCGACGAGGACGAGTGGCGCGCCGAGCTCCCGTTGATCGAGGAGCACTACGCCGTGTTCGGCGATCGTCTCCCGACGGCGTTGCACGACGAGCTCGACGCCCTCGCCAAGCGACTCGCCGAGTAGTCGGCCCTTGGGTCTGCTCGGCTGGATCGTCGTCGGCTTCGTCGCCGGCGCACTGGCGCGCGCCGTCACGGGTGGCGGCTGGAACCTCGGGCTGTCTCGGCACGATCGTCGTCGGGGTCGTCGGCGGCCTGCATCGGCGGCACGTTGTTCAACGCCGCGGGCGACCACGGCATCGGCGACTTCGGGCTGCGCTCGATGTTCGTCGCGTTCGTCGGCGCGGTGGTTCTGCTCGTGCTCGTCGGGCTCGTGACCGGCCGGGGCCGAGCGCGCCCGAAACCGCCCGTAGATCAGATCTCGGCGGCCGAGATTCGGCGGCCTAGATCTCGGCGGTAGGGATGCCGAGGTCGATCTCGGCGCCGGTGCGCACGTGCGTGGCGCGGCCGGCGGCGTCGAGGTCGAAGACGATCCGCTGACCCTGGCGCAACATCCGGAACAGCGAGCCGTTCGAGCGCGTCGAGCGCGAGCACGAGCTCGGAGCGGTCGGCGTCGACGACCACGATGCCCTCGTTGGTGGCGGGGTCGAACATCTTGACGGTGCCTTGCACTGCCTAGGCCTTGACGACCTTGCCCGCCTTGAGGCACGACGTGCAGACGTTCACGCGCTTGGGCGTGCCGTCGACGATCGCCCGGACCCGCTGGATGTTCGGGTTCCAGCGCCGCTTGGTACGACGGTGCGAGTGGCTCAGGCTCATGCCGAAGATCGGCTTCTTGGCACACACATCGCAAACCGAGGACATCGTCCGAGCACCTCTACATCGAGTCGTGATGAAGAGCACGAAAAGGCTAGCACCCCGGTACTCTGGCGCCCGATGCCGACGCTGACCTGCCTGTCCGCCGCAGATCTGCGCCAAGCCGTGCTCCGGTTCCGGGATGCACTGCGCGCGCACCAAGAGGAGCTGAACCGACTCAACGTCTATCCCGGTCCCCGACGGCGACACCGGCACGAACATGGCGCTGACCCTCGAGTCGGTGAGCGCCGAGCTGCAGACCGCGGAGTCGATGGACGAGGTCTGCCACGCCGTGAGCCGGGGTTCGCTCATGGGCGCCCGGGGCAACTCCGGCGTGATCACCTCCCAGATCCTCCGCGGGTCTGGTCGAGGGCTTCCGCGCTCTCGACGCGGTGACGCGCCGCCGACCTGCGCGCCGGGCTGCGCCGGGGCACCGACGCCGCGTACCAGGCCGTCATGCGGCCGGTCGAGGGCACGATCCTCACCGTCGTGCGGGAGGTCGGCGGAGGCGGTCGAGGCGCTCGAGCGGCGAGCTCACCCTGACCGAGCTGCTCGACGCGCGCCTACGACGCGTCGTGTCGCGTCGGTCGAGCGCACGCCCGAACTGCTGCCGGTCCTGCGCGACGCGGGCGTGGTCGACGCCGGCGGCAAGGGCTTCACGCTGTTGCTCGCGGCGTTGCTCGAGGTCGTGTCCGGCGACGCGATCCCCGAACCCGAAGTCGTGAACGCGCCCGCGGTCGTGACCGCGCACCTCGCGGGCGACGACTGTCGAGCCTGCGCTACGAGGTCATGTATCTCCTCGAGGCGACCGGACGACACGATGCCCGCGTTTCGCGACACGTGGGGTGCGATCGGCGACTCGATCGTCGTCGTCGGCGGCGACGGGCTCTGGAACTGCCACATCCACACGAACGACATCGGCGGCGCGGTCGAGGCGGGCATCGACGCGGGCCGGCCCCGCAAGATCCGCATCACCGACCTGATCGAGCAGGTCGAAGAGGAACGCTGGGTCCGCGAGGCCGACGTGCATGGCCGACCTCGACGAGTTCGCGGAGCAGACCGACGTCACGACCGCGGTCGTCGCGGTCGGGGTCGGCGAGGGAATTCGCCGGCTGCTGACGAGCCTCGGCGTGCAACAGGTCGTCGCCGGCGGGCAGTCGATGAACCCGTCGACCGCGCAGATCCTCGAAGCGGTCGAGCTCGTGCCGGTCCGATTCGGTCATCGTGCTGCCGAACAACAAGAACATCGTGGCGGTCGCCAAGCAGGTCGACGCGCTGAGCGAGAAGCAGGTCGCCGTCATCGCGACGCACAGCGTGCCCGAGGCGCTGGCCGCACTGGTCGAGTACGACCCGAACGCAGCACCGTCGACGACAACGAGGCGTCGATGCAGGACGCGCTCGAGCCGAGTCCGCACCGGCGAGGTCACCCAGGCCGTGCGCACCGCGTCGGTCGACGGCACCGACGTGAAAGAGGGCGACTGGATCGCGCTCGCGCGCGACGGAGTGGTCGGCGCGGCCGCTTCCCCGGCCGACGCGGTGTGCAAGCTGCTCGACGCGCTCGTCGACGACGACAGCGAGATCGTCACCGTGCTCATCGGCTGCGACGCCGCCGCGAAGGACACCGAACGCATTCGGGAGCACATCGAGTACACGTTCCCGCACCTCGAGGTGGAGTTCCACGACGGCGGCCAGCCGCTGTATCCCTATCTCGTGGGCGTGGAGTAACCGCGCGTGCCGACCGGTGATCCGCCGCTGACGCTGGCCGATCTGCGCGACATCCCGCTCGAGCGGTTGAAGGGCGTCGGTCCCGCGCTCGAGAAGCGCCTCGCCGACATGGAACTGCACAACGTCCTCGACCTGTTGCAGCACTACCCGCGCCGCTGGATCGACCGCACGCAAGAAGACCGACATCGCCGAGCTCGCGGTGGGGGAGGAGGCCACGGTCTTCGCCGAGGTGCGCACCGATTCACGGCCGCCGCACGCCGGCAGGGCCGCGCGCTCGTCGAGGCCGTCGTGCACGACGGCACCTCGATGCTCGACGATCACGTTCTTCAACCAGGCGTGGCGCGAGAAGCAGCTGAGCGTCGGGACCGAGGCGTCGTTCTTCGGCAAGCTCGACGTGTACCGCGGCAAGCGGCAGATGACGAACCCGGTCGTCGACGTCGTCGGTCGCGGCGGGTGTCGCCGACGAGAAGACGGGCGTGATCGTCCCCGTCTACCCGCAGTCGGGCAAGGCCGAGGTGTTCACGTGGCAGCTGCGCGCGCTGGTGTCGGACGCGCTCGCGAAGTGCCGCGTGCGCGGCTTCGCCGATCCGCTCGACGAGAGCGTTGCTCGACCGCGGCGATCTCGTCGACCGCAACGACGGCGCTGCGCGCGATCCACCGGCCCGAGTCGATGGGCGAGCTGGGCGCGGCGAAGCGGCGCTTGATCTTCGACGAGTTCCTCCGCATGCAGGTCGGGCTCGTCGCGCGCAAGCGCGCGTTCGAGGCCGAGGAGTCGGGCATCCGCCACGATGTCGACGGTCCGCTCGTCGACGCGTTCGTCGCGCAGCTCCCGTTCTCGCTGACCGGCGACCAACAAGCGCGCGCTCGCCGAGATCACGCACGATCTCGCCGGGCCCGCGCCGATGCACCGCCTCCTCCAGGGCGACGTCGGATCGGGCAAGACGGTGGTCGCGCTCGCCGCGCTGCTCGTCGCGGTGCAGGGCGGGTACCAGGGCGCGTTCATGGCGCCGACCGAGGTGCTCGCCGAGCAGCACTACCTCGGTTCGCTGCGGATGCTCGAGGGGCTGACCGTTCCCGCCGAGGGCTCGCTGCTCGCCGATCGACCCGGTCGGCGTGGCGCTGCTCACGAACCGCACGACCGCGGCCGAGCGGCGCCGGATCGCGGCCGGGCTCGAAGGCGGGCGAGATCGACATCCTCGTCGGCACGCACGCGTTGCTCTACGGCGACGCGCAGTTCTCGCGTCTCGGGCTCGCGGTCATCGACGAACAGCACCGCTTCGGCGTCGAGCAGCGCGCGCTTGCTGCGGGGCAAGGGCGATCAGCCCGACGTGCTCGTCATGACCGCGACGCCCGATCCCGCGCACCGCGGCGATGCTCATCTACGGCGACCTCGACAAGTCGGAACTCCGCGAGCTGCCGCCCGGGCGCACCCCGATCGAGACGACGCTCGTCGACCCGACGCCCGCTCGCGCAGGCCGCGGCCTGGGAAGCGTTGCGCGCCGAGGTCGCGGCCGGGCATCAGGCCTACGTCGTCTGCCCGCTCGTCGAGGACAAGGGCAAGGTCGAGGCGAAGGCGGCGACCGCGGAGTACGAGCGCCTGCAGGCCGAGGAGCTGCACGACCTGCGGGTCGGCTTGCTGCACGGGCAGATGCCGGCCGAAGGAGAAGGAAGCCGTCGATGCGGGCGTTCCGGCGCGGCGAGATCGACGTGCTCGTCGCCACCACGGTGATCGAGGTCGGTGTCGACGTCCCGAACGCCACCGTGATGGTCGTCGAGGACGCCGACCGCTTCGGCCTGTCGCAACTGCATCAGCTCCGAGGGCGCGTCGGGCGCGGCGGCGACAAGTCGTATTGCTTCTTGTTCGCCGACCCGAGCACCGAGGACGGCGAACAACGGCTCGAGGCGATGGCCGCGAGCACCGACGGCTTCGCGCTCGCGGAGAAGGACCTCGAGATCCGCGGTTCGGGTGAGGTGTTCGGCGAGCCGGCAGTCGGGGTTCAGCGACCTGAAGCTCGGCCGCATCCCGCGCGACGAGGAGATCGTGATGCAGGCCCGCGTCGGTGGCCGAGCAGATCCTCGACGGCGATCCCGAGCTCGACGCGCCACGCGCAGCTGCCGCGACGAGGTCCGGCGACCTCCTGGGCGACGACGTCGACTTCCTCTTCAAGTCGTGAAGGCTCTGATCCTCAAGTCGTGAGCAGGCCGAGAGGACTCCGCGTGATCGCGGGCGACGGCGCGGGGCCGCCGGTTGGTCGCGCCCGAGGGCGATCAGGTCCGGCCCGACCAAGGACATCGCCCGCGAGGCGATGTTCTCCGCGCTCGACGCCCGGGGCGCGCTCGACGGTGCGAACGTGCTCGATCTCTACGCGGGAACCGGGGCGCTCGCGATCGAGGCGCTGTCGCGCGGCGCGGCGGGGGCGGTGCTGGTCGAGTGGGACCGGTCCGCGCTCGAGGCATCCGGGCCAACATCGAGGTCCTCTCCGGCGACGAACCGAGTTCACGTCGTCGCCCGCGAAGTCGGTCGGTTCCTCGCCGGCGGGCCGCCCGCCGAAGCCCCCTTCGACCTCGTTTTCGTCGACCCGCCGTACGAGACGGCCGACGAGGAGATCACCGCGCTGCTGGAGACCCTGCTGGCGCCCGGGCTGGCTGGCGCCGGAGCGCGATCGTCAGCGTCGAGCGGCCGCTCCGCCACCCCGTCGTGGTGCCCGCCGGGCCTCACGAACGGTTGGGAGCGAACCTTCGGCGATACCCTTTTGACGTTCTTGTTCGTCCTGACGAGCCCAGTTCTTCGATTGGCTCGATTGGGAGACTGCGTGGCGACCGCCCTCTGTCCGGGATCGTTCGACCCGGTGACCCTCGGTCACCTCGACATCATCGAGCGCTCGTCCCGGCACTTCGACGAAGTCATCGTCGCCGTCATCCGCAACCCGCAAAAGACGCAGTCGCTGTTCAGCCTCGAAGACCGCCAGCAGATGCTGAAGGAAGCCACCGCAGCACCTGCCGAACATCCGCATCGAGTTCTTCAAGGGCCTGCTCGTCGATTTCGCCCGCGACCACGGCGTCGACGCGATCGTGAAGGGTCTGCGCGCGGTCTCCGACTTCGATCAGGAACTGCAGATGGCGCAGATGAACCAGCGCCTGTCGGGCATCGACACGTTCTTCTTGTCGACGAGCCCGCAGCACTCGTTCTTGTCGTCGAGCCTCGTGCGGGAGGTCGCTCGTTTCGGCGGTGACGTTTCGGGCATGGTGCCCAAGAACGTCAACGATCGTCTGGTCGAGACGTTTCGCCGAACGAGATCCGCCCGAAGGGGAGGGGTGAACATGCTCGAAGACGAACCCGAGAAGGTTCCCGACTCCAACGCGATCCTCGAACAGCTCCGCGACATCCTCGACGCGGCCCGCAAGTTGCCCGATGTCGGCGTCGGTGTCGATCAACCGCGACGAGTTCGGCGCGCTCCTCCAGGACGCGATCGACGGCCTGCCCGAGGAGCTCCGCGAAGCGCGCTGGCTCTTGAAGGAGCGCGACCAGGTCGTCGAACGGGCCGCGGCCGAGGCCGAGCCGGCTCGTCGACGCGGCCCGGGTCCGGGCCGAGCGCATGGTCGAGAAGAACGAGCTCGTGCGCGAGGCCCGCCGGACGAGCGAGGAGATCCTCGAAGACGCCGAGCGCCAGGCCGCGGCGATCCGCCACGAGGCCGAGGACTACGTCGACCGCAAGCTCGCCGCCTTCGAGGTCGTGCTCGACCGCACGATGCAGACCGTGCAGAAGGGCCGGGAGCGGCTCCAGGTGCACGCGCCGTCGCCGGTGGTCAACGAGTCGGACGCCGACGAGAACGGCTTCTTCGACCAGGACGATCTCTAGCCGCTCCGACCTGCGCCGGGTCGCGATTCCTGACGGTTTTCGGGCCGTCTGACGCATCTCTGTCGCCCGCATAAGCGGGCTGACCTGCTACGATCCAGCGCGCCCCGGTGCGCAGGCGGTACATTCCCCGGGCAGTCGGGCCGCCGGACCCGACCGGGCCGACCCAGTGGCCCAGCTCGTCCAGATCACGAGCTCGTCCGAAGACATCTGCCATGCCGACCACAAGCGCGTTCCGCATCCCCGTCGCCAACTTGCTGCGGCGACCCGGCGCGTCCCGGTCGGTCCAGGTCGAGGGCGTCCTGGCCGACGTTCGGGGTCCGGGCGCCGAGGTTCCGGCCGACCGGGCCGATCGCCGTCGACCTCACCCTCGAGCGGGTGTCCGAGGGCATCGTCGTGCGCGGCACGGTCACCGCCACCTGGGAGGCGGCGTGCAGCCGCTGCCTGGTGCCGGTCGGGCGGCGAGCTCTCGGTGACGTCGGCGAGCTCTACGAGCGCCAGCCCCTCGAAGGCGAGACCTACCTGCTCGGCCGAGGACGACGTCATCGACCTCGAGCCCCTGATCCGCGACGCGCTCCTGCTGGAGCTGCCCGCGGTGCCGCTGTGCCGGCCCGACTGCCGCGGGCCTGTGCCCGAACTGCGGCGTCGACCACAACCTCACGACTCTGCGAGTGCGACACGACCGCGAGCCCGATCCCCGGTGGGAGGCGCTCCGCTCGCTCGAGCTGTAATCCGAACCCTTCGACCACCGATCAAGAACTTCTGACGAGGAGCTAGCGAAACCATGGCCGTCCCGAAGCGCAAGATGAGCCGCTCCGCGACCCGCTCGCGCAAGTCGGCAAACATGCGGCTTGCGCCTCCGGCACACTCGCTGTGCCCGAACTGCGGCGCGTCGCGGCTCCCTCACCGGGTGTGCAGCAACTGCGGTTGGTACCGAGGCCGCCAGGTCCTCGACGTCGAGTAGCGAAGATACGACCCGTGCCGCCCGTGATCGCGATCGACGCGATGGGCGGCGATCGCGCGCCTGCGGAGATCATCGCGGGCGCGCTTCAAGCCGTGTCACGCGTGCGACGTCGACGTGTTGCTCGTCGGTCCCGGCCGACGCGATCCGTCCGCGACCTGCCTGACGGGCGGGACTGCCCGCCGGCGTCGAGGTGCTCGACGCCGCGCGAAGTCATCGCGATGGACGAGGAACCGGCCGCCGCGGTCCGCGCGAAGAAGGACTCCTCGATCGTCCGCTGCGCGGAGGCCGTCCGCGACGGCCGGGCCGCGGCGATGGTCGGCGCGGGCAACACCGGCGCCACGATGGCCGCCGCGCTGCTGCGCTTCGGCCGCATCAAAGGTGTGCACCGGCCCGCGATTGCGCTCCCGGTGCCCGTCATTCGGCGAGGACCGCCGCATCCAGCTCCTCGTCGACGGCGGCGCCACCGTCGATCCCGATCCGGAATGGCTCGTGGAGTGGGCCGAGCTGGCGCAGCGCGTACGCGCGCGTTCGCCTCGGCGTGGCCGAACCGACGATCGCGCTGCTGTCGAACGGCGAGGAACCGGGCAAGGGCGACGCGCTGCGCAAGCGCGCCTCCGAGCTGTTCGCCGACCGTTAAGGGTTTCGTCGGCAACGTCGAAGGCCGCGACGTGATGCGCCGCAGCGCCGACGTCATCGTCACCGACGGTTTCACCGGCAACGTCACGTTGAAGACGCTCGAAGGCGCGGTCATGGGGCTCGCGGGCCTCGTGTTCGGAGTCGTCGACGAGCCCGGCACGCCCTGGGCCGACGCGGCCGACGCGTTGAAGCTCCGACTGCTCGAAGCGGCGGCGCCGCTGCTGCCCGACAACACCGGCGGCGCCATGCTGCTCGGCGTCGAAGGCGTGTGCATCATCTCGCACGGATCGTCGTCGGCCGACCGCGATCGTCAACGCGGTCCGCGTCGCCCGTGACTCGCGTGCAGGCCGATGTCGTCACCGCAGCCTACGCGAAGCGGTGAACCGTGCCCGCTGAGACGCACAGCCATCTCGGACCGCTCGGTGGCGACGACGTCGAACGGGTCGTGCGCGAACAGCTCGTCGAGATCTTCGGCGTCGACCCCGACGCGGTCACGCTCGACACTCGGCTGCGCGAAGACCTCGACGCCGACGATTTCGCGGTCATCGATCTCGTCGAAGGGGTGATCGCCGAGCTCGGCGAGCGGACCGTCGGCTTCTCGATCGACGACGACGATCTCGTCGAGCTGCGCACCGTCCGCGACGCGGTGGAGTGCGCGCTCGCGGGCCTGCGGATCGGAGCAACGTTCGTGAGTCAGCTGCGTCGCTCGTCGAGTCTCGACAAGCTCGAGGCGAACATCGGCGTTGTGTTCGCCGACCGCGACGATTCTCCTGCGCTCGCTCGCGCACCGTTCGTGGTGCGCCGAGAACGGCGAACCCGAGTCGAACGAGCGCCTCGAGTTCCTCGGCGACTCCGTGCTCGGACTCGTCGTCACGCACTACGTGTTCGAGCACTTTCCCGACACTCCCCGAGGGTCAGCTCTCGGAGGTGCGCGGCGGGTGTGGTGAACGCCCGCGTGCTCGCCGAGCTCGCGGCCGAGCTCGATCTCGGCGCGCATCTCCTGCTCGGCAAGGGAGAGGACGCGGCCGGTGGCCGCGCCAAGCAGTCGATCCTGGCCGACGCCTTCGAGGCGGTGGTCGCGGCGGTGTATCTCGACCAGGGATTCGCGGTTGCCCGCGACCTCGTCATGCGCTGCCTCTCGGAACGGATCGCCGACGCGGCTGCCGGTCCCGGCGGTCGCGACTACAAGACCCGCCTGCAAGAGGCCACCGCGGCCCGGACGCTCGGTCGCCCCCGGTACGTCGTCCGCGACGAGGGCCCGGACCACGCGAAGCAGTTCTTCGCCATGGTCTACGTAGGCGATCGGCTTTACGGCGAAGGCGAAGGCCGATCGAAGAAGCAAGCCGAGCAGTCCGCCGCGTGGGTCGCGTGCACGCGTCTGCAAGAAGAGGCGGACGGGCAGGGGGGCGACCATGCCGGAGCTACCTGAGGTCGAGGTCTTGCGCCGCGATCTGGAGAAGGAGGTCGTCGGCAAGAAGATCAAGACGGTCGAGGTCACCGGGACCCGATCGGTGCGGCGCCACAAGAACAAGAAGGAATTCATCGACCTGCTCGAGGGGCGCAAGATCGTCTCGGTGCAGCGCCGGGGCAAGTACCTCGTCGTGCGGCTCGACGACCCCGAAGCGTTGATCGTTCACCTCGGCATGTCGGGCCAGCTCCTGCGGGCAAAATCGGCGCGCGAGAAGGCGCCGAAGCACACGCACGTAGTGATGCATTTCACCCAGGGCGGCTTGTTGCGCTTCGTCGACCCGCGCACCTTCGGCGAGATGTTCGTCTCGAAGTACGACGATCTCGAAGAACAGGTCGAAGAGCTCTCGCATTTGGGTCTCGATCCGCTCGAGACCGCGATGTCGTGGGAGCTGTTCGGGCGCATGCTCGCCGACAAGCACGCGCGCTTGAAGTCGTTGTTGATGGACCAGAAGTTCATCGCCGGCATCGGCAACGTCTACAGCGACGAGATCCTCTTCCAGGCCGGGCTCAGGTGGGATCGCCTCAGCGACTCGCTCTCACAACAGGAAATCCGCCGCCTGTACCGCGCGATCTTCGAGACGTTGCAGGACGCGGTGAAACACCGCGGCTCGTCGCTCGCCGACGAGGGCTACGTCGACCTGTTCGGCCAGCTCGGCGGTTACCAGAACCATCACCAGGTGTACGACCGTGAGGGCCAGGCGTGTCCGCGTTGCCGGCACGTCGTGCAACGCGCCCGCTACACCAATCGCTCGACGTTCTACTGCGAGGCATGTCAGGTCTGAGTGGTGTGAGTGGTTCGAGTGACCCGGCGCCGATCGCGATCCGGGTTCATGTGGTCGTGACCGGACGCGTGCAAGGGCGTGTGGTTCCGCGATTCGTGCCGCGACCAGGCCCGGGCCGAGGGTGTGGGCGGCTGGGTCCGGAACCGTTCCGACGGTGCGGTCGAGGCCGAATTCGAGGGTCCCCGGCCGGCCGTCGACCGCCTCGTCGCGTGGTGCCACGAAGGCCCGGCGCGGGCGCGGGTCGACGCGGTCGCAGCCGCCGAGGTCCCGACCTGCGGCGATCCGCGATTCCGCATCCTGTGAGCCAATTCGCCCAACAGTGGGCACGCTCACCAACCGCACCGGTACGTGAGCGGGCCCACTGTTTGCAAGTTGGGGAGGTCCGCGGGGGGTCGGGGCGCGCCCCCTACCATCGGCTCTCGGAGAGGGGGCCGGTTTGTTCCTCAAGTCGTTGACGCTGAAGGGCTTCAAGTCCTTCGCGGACAAGACCACGCTCGAGTTCGAGCCGGGGGTGTGCGTCGTCGTCGGCCCGAACGGGTCGGGGAAGTCGAACATCGTCGACTCGGTCGCGTGGGTGCTCGGCGCCCAGGGCGCGCGCGCGTTGCGCGGCACCAAGATGGACGACGTCATCTTCGCCGGCACCGCCGACCGGCCCGCGCTCGGCCGCGCCGAGGTGTCGCTCACGATCGACAACACCGCGCGCCTGCTGCCGATCGAGTTCACCGAGGTCACGATCACCCGGATGCTGTTCCGCACGGGCGAGTCGGAGTACCTCATGAACGGTGTTCCGTGCCGGTTGCTCGACATCCAGGACCTGCTCTCCGACACCGGTATCGGCCGCCAGCAACACGTCATCGTCGGGCAGGGCCAGCTCGACGCGGTGCTCAACGCGCGGCCCGAGGATCGCCGGGCCATCATCGAAGAGGCCGCCGGGATCCTGAAGTTCCGCAAGCGCAAGGAAAAGGCCGAGCGCCGGCTCGAGGCGACCGAGGGCAACCTGTTGCGCCTCACCGATCTCCTGCGCGAGGTGCGCCGCCAGCTGCGGCCGCTCGAACGCCAGGCCGACGCGGCCCGGCGCCACGACGGTCTCGTGGCCGAGGTGCACGCGATCCGCCTGCACCTTGCGGGCCGCGACATCGAGCAGCTGCGCGGTCGGGAGCACAAGCGCGTCGAAGCGCGCCGTGATCTCGCCGCAGCAAGAACAGGACGTTCGGGTGCAGCTCCGCGCGTTCGACACGCAGGTGCTCGACGCGGAGCACGCGCTCGCAGTGCCGGGTGACGACGACGTCGCCGACGTGCTCGGCGCGGACCGAGGCGCTGCGCGAACGCAGCCGTGGTCTCGTCAACCTCGTGACCGAACGCGGTCGGAGCCTCGACCGTGAGCTCGCGTCGGTGGCCGACGAAGGTGTCGTCGAGTCGCTCGTGGCGGAAGCCGCGCACGTGCGCGCCCAGCTCGCCGCAGTCGAGACCGACTTCGATTCCCTCGCACCGACGCGCGCCGAAGTCGAAGCGGCCGAGGCGCAGCGTCGAGGCCCTCGGCGTCGTGTCGGTTGCGGTGGCCGAAGGCGAGTTCCAACGCGCCGCGCACGACCTCGAGCAGATGACCGCGCGCGCCGGTTCGATCGCGGCCGAGCTCGCCCGGGTGCGCTCGGAGCTGTCGACGGTCGATCGCGACCGGGCCACGCTCGAACCGCGCACGCAGGAAGCCGACGCCGCCCAGGCCGAGGCCGATCGGGCGCGGGCCGAGGTCGAGGCCAATGCCGGTGTCTCGCCGGAGCTGACTGTCGAAGGCGCGCGAGCTGCGCGCCGCCGAGGAGGCGCTCCGCGAGGCCGACGAGACCCACCGCAAAGCCGAAAGCGACGCGTCGCGTTGGCGGGCCCGGGCCGAGATGCTCGCGCTCGCGCTCGACGAGGCGCACGCCGCGGCCGGCGGCGAGGACATCGCCGGTCTGAACGGTGTGCTCGGGCCCACTCGTCGACCTGCTCGAGATCGACGACGGTTGCGAGATCGCAGTTGCCGCCGCGCTCGGCGACGCGCTCGAAAGCGATCGTGGTCGACGGCGACGATGCGGCCCGCGCCGCGGTCGAGCGCCTGAAGCGCGGCGACCGCCAGGCGTTGCTGCTCGTCGCCGAGGGCCGCGCGACCGGCATGCAGATCTCGTTCGCGCCCGCGGGAACGCATCCGCTCGGTGCGTCGGTGCGCGGTCTGCGCCCCGGGCTCGACGCGGTGCTCGGCCCGCTTGTTCGCCCAGTTCGTACTCGTCGACGGCGGCTGGGAACACGCGCTCGATGTCGCGCTCGCGAATCCGGGAGTGGTCGCGGTCACCCGCGACGGCGATCGCTTCGGCGGGTTCGTCCGCGTGGCGTGCCGGGTCCGTCGGGTTCGTCGGTCGTCACGCCCGCGGCGCTGGCCGACGCGACCGACACAAGCCGACGCCGCCGACGTCGCACGCGATGACTGCCGAAGCCGAGGTCGAGATCGCGCGGCAACGGCTCGCGGCCGCGCGCCGGGCCGAGCTGCCGCGCCACCGAGGAAGAACGGCGCCGGCGAGTCGAGCTCGAACAACTGACCGCGCCGCGCCGCGCAGCTGCGGCGCGAGGTCGAGGTCGGCGCGGCCACGCTCGACTCGCGGCGGGCAACGCTGGCCGCCCGCGCCGACGAGCTCGAACAGACGCGGTGCCGCCGGACCCGAAGCCGAGATCGAAGCTCGGGCCCGCTTGGTCGCGGCCGAACAGCAACGGGACGAAGCCCGCACCCGGCGGGCGGAAATGGAACGGCTGCGTTCGCAGGCCGCCACGCTGCGCCGTGATTTCGAGTTGCGGGGCGCGGCTGTCGACGAACGGCGGACGGTGCTGACCGCACGCTTGGCCGAGGTCGAGGCCCGCCTTGCGGTGCGGCCCGACGAAGAAGCCAAGGCCCGCGCCCGGCGCGTCGCGCTCGAGGAGCGTCGCGAACGCGGTCGCCGAAGTGGCGGACCGGCATTGTCGGCGCGCACCGGTGAGATCGAAGCGCTGGCCGAACGGTTGCGCGACGCGTCGGCGCGAGCAGTCGGAAGCGGCGCGCGAAGCCGGCCGCCGCCTCGACGGGTTGCGCACGCAGCGCAACGCAGCCGAGAAGCAGCTCACCGAACTACGGGAACGCGCGAGCAAGCTCGAGGTCGAAGAAGCCGAGATCCGGTTGCGCCTCGAACAAGCGGTCGAGCAGGTGCGCCGCGACTTCGACTGCGAGCCCGAAGCCGCGATCGCGGCACCGGTTCCCGAGGTCGCCGACGGAACGTCGTTGCCCGGTCGGGCCCGCGAGCTCGAACGTGAGCTGCGGCTCATGGGTCCGGTGAACCCGCTCGCGCTCACCGAGTACGAAGCATTGGTCGAGCGCCACGAGTTCCTGCAGAAGCAACTCGACGACGTGCGCAACACGCGGCGCGAGTTGGCGCGCGTCGATCAAGTCGGTCGACGAAGAGATCGTGCTCGTGTTCGACGCCGCGTTCGCCGACGTCGCCCGCAACTTCTGCGAGTTGTTCGCGCTGCTGTTCCCGGGTGGTTCGGGACGGTTCGTGTTGACCCAACCCGACGACCTGTTGAACACCGGCATCGAGATGGAAGCGCGGCCGTCGGGGAAGATGGTGCGCCGCCTTTCGCTGCTGTCGGGTGGTGAGCGCTCGCTGTGCGCGCTCGCGTACCTCTTCTCGGTCTTCCGGGCCCGGCCTTCGCCCTTCTACCTGATGGACGAGGTCGAGGCCGCGCTCGACGACGTGAACCTCCACCGGTTCCTCGACCTCGTGCACGAGTTCCGCAACGAGGCCCAGCTGCTCGTCGTGTCGCACCAGAAGCGCACGATGGAAGCGGCCGACGTGCTGTACGGCGTGTCGATGGCGCCGGGCGGCTCGAGCCGGGTCGTCACCCAGCGCATGCGCGACCTGAAGTTCGACGAGGCCCAGGTCCTCTAGTCACGCATCGGTAGCGGTCGGATCGGGAGCCCTGGGTAGCCTCCGGGCATGGTCGTTCGTGATCGTCATCGTCGTTGTCGCGCTGGTGCTCGTGCGCCGCGAGTGTCTTCACCGCTTTGCGCCTGTCGAACCGGACGCGGCGGTCAGAAGGCGTCTCCGGCGAGCCGGCCACGCGGCCGCGCGTCGCCGCGACCGACTGCGGAACCGAAGGTCGACTCGCCGACGATCGACGCGCCGAGTGTCGACGAGCTCGAGGCGCTGCTGCGCGCGCCGTCGGCACCCGAACCCGTCGTCATCGAGCCCGAAGCCGCGAAGTCGACGTCGTCGTCGAGCCCGAGGTCGTCGAGCGGCCGCGGCTGCGCGATCGCCTCGGGCGGCACGCGCAAGGCGTTCTCCGGTGCGTTCGGCCGGATCCGCGGCCGCAAGATCGACGACGAAACCTGGGACGAGCTCGAGGAGTCGTTGCTGCTGGCCGACGTCGGCATGCTCACGACGACGCGACTGCTCGACGCGGTGCGCACCCGCGCGAAGGAGACGTCGGCGACCGAGCCCGACGAGCTGATCGCGCTGCTCCGCGACGAAGTCGTGGCGCTGCTCGAGCGGCGACGCCGATCGCACGTTGCACGCTCGACGCCGGTGAAGCGAACGTGTGGATGTTCGTCGGCGTCAACGGCGTCGGTAAGACGACGACGATCGGCAAACTCGCGTCGCAACGCGTCAGCGAAGGGCATCGGGTCGTGCTCGCGGCCGGCGACACGTTCCGCGGCCGCGGCCGCCGATCAGCTACAGCTGTGGGCCGAGCGCACCGGCGGCGAGCTCGTGCGCGGGCCAGGAGGGCGCCGATCCCGGCTCGGTCGTGTTCGACGCGATGTCGGCCGCCGCCGAGCCGGGGCGCCGATCTCGTGCTCGTCGACACCGCGGGCCGGCTGCACACCAAGACGAACCTCATGGACGAGCTGGAGAAGCTGCGCCGCATCGTCGATCGCACGCCCGGCGCGCTCAAGGAGGTGCTGCTCGTGATCGACGCGTCGACCGGGCAGAACGGCCTCGTGCAGGCCAAGCAGTTCGCCGACGCGGTCGACGTCACCGGGATCGCGCTCACCAAGCTCGACGGCACGGCCAAGGGCGGCATCGTCCTCGCCATCCAGTCGGAGCTGGGCATCCCGGTGAAGATCGTGGGTGTCGGCGAAGGCATCGGCGACCTCATCGAGTTCGACCCGGCCGAATTCGCCGGCTGCGCTATTCGAGGGCTGAGAGCCGGAGTTCGCCTGACCGGCGGTAGCCTGCCGGGCTGTGTTCGACGCACTGAGCGATCGTCTCGACGGCATCTTTTCCAAGCTCCGCAGCCGCGGGCGGCTGAGCGAACGCGACGTCGACGAGATCTCGCGCGAGATCCGGCTCGCGCTGCTCGAGGCCGACGTCAACGTCCGCGTCGTCAAGTCGTTCATCGCCCGGGTGAAGGAACGCGCGGTCGGCGCCGAGGTCGCCCAGGCCTCGACCCCGGTCAGCAGTTCATCAAGATCGTGCACGAGGAGCTCGTCGCGACCCTCGGGGGCACCACCGGCAAGCTCACGATGAGCCCGAAGCCGCCGACGGTGCTGATGCTCGCCGGTCTGCAGGGCTCCGGAAAGACCACCGCCGCGGCCAAGCTCGCGCGGCTGTTGAAGTCGCAGGGCCTGCAGCCGTTGCTCGTCGGCGCCGACCTCCAGCGCCCCGCCGCGGTCGAGCAGCTGCGCGTGCTCGCGGGCCGCGTCGACGTGCCGTTCTACAGCGAGGCCACCGATCCGGTCAGCGTCGCCCGCGGCGCGATCGACGAAGCGCAGCGGCTCGGGCGCAACTTCGTCATCGTCGACACCGCGGGCCGTCTGCAGATCGACACCGAGCTGATGGACGAGCTGCGCGCCGATCGACGCCGCGGTGCAAGCCGCACAACACGCTGCTCGTCGTCGACGCGATGACCGGACAAGAAGCGGTCAACGTCGCCGAGGCGTTCAACGACGCGGTCGGCCTCGACGGCGTGATCCTCACCAAGATCGACGGCGACGCGCGCGGTGGTGCCGCGCTGTCGGTGAAAGAAGTCGTCGGCAAGCCGATCCTGTTCGCGGGTACCGGCGAGAAGCTCGAGGAGTTCGAGCCGTTCCACCCCGATCGCATGGCGAGCCGCATCCTCGGCATGGGCGACGTGCTGACGCTCATCGAGAAGGTCGAAGCGACCTTCGAAGAAGACGAGAAGCGCCGGGCCGAAGAGCTGCTGCGAGAGCGGCACGCTCACCCTCGAGGACTTCCTCGAGCAGATGCAGCAGATCAAGCGCATGGGCCCGCTGCAGAACGTGCTCGGGATGCTGCCCGGGCATGCCCAAGGAAGTGCGCAACGCCGAGATCGACGACAAGTGACCTCGGGCGCATCGAGGCGATCATCCGGTCGATGACCCCGAGGAACGGCGCAAGCCCGAGCTGATCAACGGGTCGCGGCGCATGCGGATCGCCAAGGGCAGCGGCACCTCCACGACCGAGATCAACAACCTGCTGAAGCAGTTCAAGCAGGTGCAGACGATGATGAAGGGCATGGGCGGCATGTCCCGCAAGATCGCCAAGAGCAAGGGCAAGAAGAACAAGGGCAAGCAGAAGGGCCCGAAGATGCCGGCCGGCCTGCCGGCAGGATTCGGCGGCCTGGGCAAGGGTTTCCCCGGTCTGCCGGGCGCCGACGACCAGAACGCCGGCGGCGGCCCGGGTGGGGGCCTTCCGGGTTTTCCGCCCCGGTGACCTAGACTCCCCGCGCTGTTCTCGAAGAGGAGTTTCACTTGTCAGTAAAGATCCGTCTGATGCGCGTCGGCAAGAAGAAGCAGCCGACATATCGCGTCGTAGTTGCCGACGCGCGCAGTCCCCGCGACGGTCGTTTCCTCGAGATCCTCGGCCAGTACGCGCCGCGCCAGGAGCCGTCGCTCGTGTCGATCGACAGCGAGCGCGCGCTGCACTGGCTGAACGAGGGCGCCCAGCCCACCGAGAGCGCGGCGAAGCTGCTGCAGATCGCCGGCGTCTGGGACGCGTACAAGGCCGCGAACGGCAAGGTCGCCGCCTCGAAGCCCAAGGTGAAGTCGAAGGCGAAGACGGTCAAGCCGAAGCCGCCGAAGTCGCGGCCCCGCCCGCCGCTCCGGCTGCCGAAGCTGCGCGCCGAGGCGCCCGCCGCGGAAGCGGCGGCCGAAGAGGCACGCCGCCGAAGCCGGGACCGACGCCGAATGACCGACGAAGCGCTCGACGACGACTTCGAAGAAGATGACGACTTCGAGGAAGACGACGACTTCGACGACGATGTCGCGCCCGAGGGCAACCGCGTCGTCGGTGCCCGCGCCCGCGCCGCGGTCGAGCACATCGCCCGTCACCTCGTAGACGACCCCGACGGGATCTTCGTCGACGCCAACGAGCGCGGCGACAACGTCACGTTGCTCGTGCACGCGAGCCCGGGCGACCTCGGTCGCATCATCGGCAAGCGAGGCCGCGTCATTCAGGCGGTGCGCCAGGTCGCACGCGCGGCCGGCGCAACCGAAAACGTCCGCGTCTCCGTCGACGTCGCGGAGTAGTCGACTGCCGAGCGTTCCCGCCCGGCTGGAAGTTGGGCGCATCGGGCGCGCGCACGGGTTGCGGGGCGACGTCATCGTCACGCCCGTCAGCAACATCCCCGAGCGCTTCGCGACCGGCGCGACGGTGTGGGTCGACGGGCGTCGCGCACGTGATCGTCTCGTCGCGGCCGAACCAGCATCGCTTCACCGTGCGCTTCGAAGGCGTCGACGATCGCAACGGCGCGGAAGCGCTGCGGGGCAAGCTCGTCGAGGCCGAGCCGCTCGGCGAACCGCCGGAAGGCGAGCTTTGGGTGCACGAGCTCATCGGCTCCGAGGTGCGCGACCGCGCCGGCGCGCCGCTCGGTCAGGTCGTGGCGGTCGAGGCGAATCCCGCGCACGATCTCCTCGTGCTCGACGGCGGCGCGCTCGTGCCGATGGTGTTCGTCGCGTCGTACGAATCCGGGGTGGTCGTCGTCGACCCGCCGGAAGGCCTGTTCGACCTCTAGCGCGGACTCGGCAATCGTGCGCATCGACGTCTTCACGATCTTCCCCGAGTTCCTCGACCCGCCCTTGCAGGTGTCGCTGATCGGACGCGCGCGCACCACGGGTGTGCTCGATGTCGCGCTGCACGACCCGCGCACGTTCACGACCGACCGGCACCGCAGCGTCGACGACGAACCGTTCGGCGGGGGCGCGGGGATGGTGATGACGCCGGGCCCGTTGTTCGCGGCGGTCGAAGCGGTGCAACCCGCGCGTCCGTTGCTGCTGTTGTCGGCGAGCGGGCGCCGGTTCGACCAGGCGTACGCGCGCGAACTGGCCGCGACCGACGGGTTCTCGATGATCTGCGGTCGGTACGAAGGCGTCGACCAGCGGGTCGCCGATCATCTGTGCGACGGCGAACTGTCGATCGGTGACTTCGTCCTGGCGGGCGGGGAGAGTGCCGCGCTCGTCGTGATCGAGGCGGTCGCCCGGTTGTTGCCGGGCGTGCATCGGGAACGAGGCCTCGACCGAGGAGGAGTCGTTCAGCGCCGGGCGGCTCGAGTATCCGCAGTACACGCGGCCCGGCGGAGTTCCGGGACTGGGCCGTGCCCGAGGTGCTGCGTTCCGGCGACCACGGCCGGGTCTCCCGGTGGCGGGCGGCCCAGGCCCTGCGGCGGACCCTGGCCCGGCGCCCGGACCTCATCGAGGAGCCGCTCCGCCCCGCAGACGCGGCGCTTCTGGCCGAGTTTCCCGACGAATCGCCGGGCAAGTTCGACGGCGAATTCCCGGCGAACCCGCCGTCCCGCTAGCATCTCTGGTCGCGCTCGCTCGGGCGCAGTTGTACCTCGGGAGCCTCCTCATGCACCGCATTGACATTGTCGACCGCGCCGGACTGCGCGACGACGTGCCCGATTTCGGGCCCGGAGACACCCTGAAGGTCCACGTACGCGTGGTCGAGGGCAACCGCGAGCGGGTCCAGGTCTTCCAGGGCGCCGTCATCCGGCGTCAGGGCAGCGGCGTGCGGGAGACGTTCTCCGTCCGCAAGATCAGCTTCGGGGTCGGGGTCGAGCGCACCTTTCCGGTGCATTCGCCGATCATCGCCCGAATCGAGGTCCTCACTCGCGGTGATGTCCGCCGGGCGAAGCTGTACTACTTGAGGGATCGGATCGGAAAGGCCGCAAAGATCAAGGAAAAGCGGTTCTGACCCGATCTGAGCAGGGCATTTCCGGGCGCCGATGGCGTGTCGGGCCGGTCGTACACTGGCCCCGATGAGCGCCGAAGACCTGGAACGGTACGAGACGGATATCGAGCTCCAGCTCTACCGCGAGTACAAAGACGTTCTCCCGATGTTCAAGTACGTCGTGGAGACGGAGCGGCGCTTCTACCTCGCCAACGAGGTGAAGCTCGACGCCAAGCAGGAGAACGGCCGTACGTACTTCGAGCTGCAACTGCGCGACGCGTGGGTCTGGGACATGTACCGCCCGACCCGGTTCGTTGCCGACGTTCACGTGCTCACATTCAAAGACGTGAACATCGAAGAGCTCGAAGGCAAGGAACTCTGACGCGTCCGCGGACGCGTCGCTGGTGACCGACGATCGCCGAGCAATCGGAGCGGCCGGCGAAGACGCGGTCGCGCAGTGGTACGTCGGATCGGGCTATTCGGTGGTCGCCCGGAACTGGCGGGTGCGCGAGGGCGAGATCGACATCGTGGCTCGCCGGGCCCGCACGATCGTTTTCTGCGAGGTGAAGACCCGCCGCAGTACCGGGTTCGGGCTACCGGCCGAGGCAGTGACCGCGCGCAAGCGAGCCCGGTTGCGCACCCTGGCCATCCGCTGGTTGGGCGAGAACTCCGAGCGCGCCGACGTGCTGCGCTTCGATGTCGCGTCGGTAACTCCCGACGGTCAGGGCAACTGGGTCGTCGACGTGCTGGAAGCTGCGTTCTAGGGAGCAGCTGACGCTGTCCGCGGACGCGTCAGCGCTTGCGGGGACGGGTCGGCGCCTTGCGCGGCCGGGACGCGCGGTGCCAACAGCCGCTGTGCCAGTGGCGGCGGTCTTCGGGATGATCCCGGGGAACCACGACCTCGTGGCCTTCTCCGGGCCGGATCTCGTGATCGCAGCCGGGGCAGCGGTACGTCTTCTCGGCCTCGTACGGCTGCATGTGGCGCACGTCGACCTCGTCAGTGGGTTCTGTCCATCCGTGCGCGCTCATGCGCCAGTTACGGTATCGCCGCGAACCAGGCCTCCCGGCCCACCGTATGAACCGGGAAGGGCGCACGGAATGAGCGGCGAACGAACGGCGTGTAAACGGCGGCACGATGGGTGACGGGACGGACATGGACGGCTTGATCATCGAACGGTCCGAGGGGATCGTGACGCTCACGCTCAATCGGCCGGAACGCAAGAACGCGATCACGAACGACATGTGGCGCGGACTGGCCGAGACGTTCGACGACATCGCGACGCGTCGCGACGATCGGGTGCTCGTGATCACCGGCGCGGGCGACGCATTCTCTTCGGGTGCCGACCTCGCGAACGCGGCGGCGGGCGACGCGCCGGCCGGCGCGGGCGCGTCCATGGAACTCATGCGCCTCGTCGGACGAGCCGCGTTGCGGCTGCACGAGCTCCCGCTACCGACCATCGCCGCCGTGAACGGTGTGGCCGCGGGCGCGGGTTGCAATCTCGCGCTCGGTTGCGACCTCATCGTCGCATCGGATCGCGCCCGCTTCGCGGAGATCTTCGCCAAGCGGGGACTCGCCCTCGATTTCGGCGGCTCGTGGGTGTTGCCCCGCCTGATCGGATTACATCGCGCCAAGGAGCTCGCGTTCCTCGCCGACGTCATCGACGCAACCGAAGCCGAGCGCATCGGGCTCGTGAACCGCGTCGTCGCACACGATCAGCTCGCGGTCGAGGTCGCGACGCTTGCCGCGCGGCTCGCGGCGATGCCGCCCGTGCAACTCGCGGTGATCAAGCGTCAGCTGAACGACGGGCTGAGTCGCACGATGGCCGAAGCGCTCGAAGCCGAAGCGATCGCGCAGTCGCTGATGTTCACCTCGCGCGACAGTGCCGAAGCCTTGATCGCGTTCGTGCAGAAACGCGAACCCCGCTTCACCGGCGAGTAAGCGCTCGCCGGCTGCTAGCGAGTCAACTCGGTCGACCGCGTCCGGGCTCGGGCCTCGAGCACCTTTTCGCGATCGGGCTCACGGACCCGCCGGAGCCACGCGCCGTGCCATTCCCAGGCGGCGTCGCAGGCCGGGCACGACAGCACGACAGACCCGCCGGAGCAGGCCTCGGCCTCGATGGCCGAATGGTCGTAGGGGCATTGCGTGAGTTCCACGAGAACCTTTTCGGCGCTCGAACCGGAAAGTTGACCCCTCCTGACCACTCCCGCGTGGTCGTCCGGCGTCATTTCATCGGGAGTCGACCGAAATGCCACCCGGGTTCCGGCTACCCCGCCGCGGACGCGTCCGCGGACGCGTCCGCGGCGCGAAAAGCCGCGAATGCGTCGGTCACTTCGGCCACCAGAGCCCCTGCTTGCGTTCGACGTGCCCGCCGAGCTCGAGCGCCCGTAGCGCTCGGCCGAGGCGTTCCGTCGGGAACGGGACGCGGCGCTCGATCTCGTCGATCGTCGCCGAGTCGCCGCCCAAGCTGCGCAACACCGTGCGCTGGTCGGCGTCGACCGGCGCCGGCGCCTTGTTCCAACCGCCCTCGAGCGTTCCGCCCCGACCCGACCGCGAACAGCACGTCGGACGGGTTCGAGGAGCGGCTTGGCCCCGTCGAGCAACAACGCGTTGCAGCCCGCGGCGGCCGGGTTCCGACGCGAGCCGGGCAACACGTACACATCGCGGTTGAACCGGATCGCGTCGTTGGCGGTGATGCGCGCGCCGCCCGTGTTCGTCGCTTCCACGACCACAACCGCGTCCGCGAGCGCGGCGATGATTCGATTGCGGATCGGGAACCGCCACGGCAACGGCTGTGTGCCGTACGGGTTCTCGCCGACGATCACACCCGCGGTCGCGCACCCGCTCGTACAACTTCGCGTGCCGACGCGGATACACGACGTCGAGACCCGTTGCGACGACGCCCACCGTCAAGCCCGCCCGCGTCGAGCGCACCCGCGTGCGCGGCGCCGTCGATCCCGATGGCCAACCCACTGATCACGGTGATGCCGGCGCGCGCGCAGAACGCGCCGATCTCGTGGGCGTCGACGATGCCCATCGGAGTCGCGGCCCGCGTACCGACAATTGCGATGCGCGGCGCGTCGAACGCGTCGGGCCGGTCGCCTTCGCCCAACAAGACGGAAGGCATCTCGCCGTTGCACATCACGTCGAGCTCGTCGGCGTCGCGAATCGGGAAGTCGGTTCCCCGCGTCCCAGCGGTGCGTTTGGCGGCTCACCAGAGGTCCTCGCGCATCCAGGCGGCCTTGTCGATGTCGCCCGCTTCGATCTCCGTGCGGTCGTCGAGATCGGCGATGCGTGCGCGCGACGCGGCGGATGCGCGCCGCGCCCCGACCGGTGAGTTGGCGGACTTGGCACTGCCCGAACCACGCCTCGCGCGCGTCGTCGGCACTGAGACGGAGGTAGCGCTCCAGCGCGCCGGCCGGGATGTGCGCGTTGCGCCGCCACGGCGTGCCTCGTAGCCGCGACGCGTTGCCGATCGACCGCCACCGCGACCCGCGCCGCGACGACCGCCGACGATTCGCCCGCTTCGGTGCCCGGCATCCTCGATCTTGATGCGAAGGTCGAAGCGGTCGAGGAGCGGCGCCGACAACCGGCGCGCGTAGCGCGTGCGCTGCACGTCGCCGCACTTGCACGACGTCTGCCTTACGCCCGCACGGGCACGGGTTCGCGCACGCCACGAGGAAGAAGTCGGCGGGGAACTCGGTCGTTCCCGACGGCGCGGCTCACGCGCACCACGCGCTCCTCGAGGGGTTGGCGCAACGACTTCGAGCGCGTGCACGGGAAACTCGGGCAGCTCGTCGAGGAACAGCGCGCCGCGGTGCGCGAGGCTCACCTCGCCCGGTCGCACCCGGCCGGATCCGCCGCCGACGAGCGAGACCATCGACGCGCTGTGGTGCGGCTGGCGGAACGGCGGATCGATGCGCAACGCGGGCGCCGCGGTGACTTCCGGCGGCGGAGTGGATCCGGGTGACCTCGAGCGCCTCGTCGTGATCGAGGGGCGCGAGGATCGTCGGCAGTCGGCGGGCCAGCATCGTCTTGCCGACGCCGGGCGGCCCGACCATCAGCAGGTGATGCGCGCCCGCCGCCGCGACGCGCGAGCGCGAGGCGTGCGGTGCCGAGCCCGCGCACGTCGGCGAGGTCGAGCGGTTCGTCGCCTTCGGGTGGTGCGCGACACGTCGGGCGGGGGATCGGGCGCGATCGGGCCACGGCGCCTCGCCCTTCAGACACAGCGTGCAGCTCGCCGAGCGTGCGCGCGACGCGGATCGCCGACGCCGCGGCACGAGCGCCGCTTCGGACGCGTTCGCGGCCGGGACGATGACGTGCTCGACGCCCGTCCGCATCGAGCGCGTCGACGAGCGCGATCGTGCCCACCACCGGTCGCACCGCGCCGTCGAGCCCGAGCTCGCCGAGCACCGCCACACCGTCGAGCGCCCCCGCCGGCAGCCCGCCCGCCGCGCACGTCAACGCCAGCGCGACGCCGAGCTCGAGCCCCGCGCCGGTCTTGCGCACCGACGCGGGCGCGAGATTCACGGTCACCCGCTGCTGCGGGTACTCGAGCCCGGACGACAACAGCGCCGCCCGCACCCGTTCCCGCGACTCCCGCCCCGCCGCATCGGGCAGCCCGACGACCGTGTAGCCCGGGCAGGCCCCGCGACACGTGGACCTCGACGGTCACGATCCGGCCGTCGACGCCTTCCAGCACCGCACTGCGAACGGCTGCCAGCACGGTCGATCCCTCACTTCGCAACAGACTGCGGAAGGAGGGTCGTGACCGCGACCTCGACGGTGAGCCGTGACCATACGCGAGGGGTGTGACAGTCGCGAACTACGGTTCTGGCCTCATGAGTCCGCCCGCGGCGAAGGCTGCACGACCCAGACCGCCAAGACGGCGGGACCACAAGACCCGCGCCCACGATCCGGCCGGCTTCGTCATCTCGCTCAGCGCCATGAGCGAGAACACCCGCCGGGCGTACGAGCACGACGCGCGCGAGTTCGTGCAGTGGTGCGAGCGGGGCGGTTGCCCCGACGCGTCGGCGCTCGACCACCGCGTCCTGCGGCGCTACCTCGCGCTACCTCCAGACCCGCGGCTTCTCACGGTCGTCGATCGCCCGCAAGGCCGCGTCGGTGCGCGCGTACCTCCGCCACCTCCGCCGCCGCGGCGTGCTCGACCGCGACGTCGCCGCCGCGGTCCAGGCGCCGAAGGGCGCGCGCCGCCTGCCGCGCATGCCGCGCCGCAAGGAAGCCGCCGCGCTGCTCGACGATCTCGACCGAACGAGGCCGAGCCCGACGACCCCGGAGCGCTCCGCGACCTCGCGATCGTCGAGCTGCTCTACGGCGCCGGCCTCCGGGTCAGTGAATGTTGCGGACTCGATGTCGGCGATGTCGACCTCACGCCGGAGCCACGGTCACCGCGCTCGGAAAAGGTGCAAAAGTCCGCCGGCTGCCGCTCGGCGAACCGGCCTGCGACAGCGGTCGCGGCCTACGTCCGAACCGGCCGTGCGGCGTGGCCCAGCAGCCCTACAACCCAGTGCGGAGGCCGAGCGAGCGCCCTGTTCGTCAACGCCCGGGGCCGGCGCATGACCCCCCGCGACGTCCGCCGCGTCCTCGACCGCCATCCCCTCGCCGACGGGCGCGTCATTGCACCCCCACGCGCTGCGGCACGCCTACGCCACGCACCTCCTCGAAGGGGGAGCAGATCTCAGAGCAGTTCAGGAGCTGCTCGGACACGCCGATGTGGGAACGACACAGATCTACACTCACGTGACCCGTGAGCGGATGAGGGCTGTGTACGAACGGACGCACCCAAGGGCCTAGGGAGCAGGGCGAGCAGAGTGGACGAGTCCGCCGCGGACATCGCCGAGCTATGGCGTGACTACAAAGAGGGCGGGACATCGGACGCGCGCGAGCGCTCTGATCCTGCACTACTCGCCGCTGGTGAAGTTCGTTGCCGGCCGAGTTGCCGCCGGGCTCCCGCAGAACATCGAGCAGTCCGATCTCGTGAGCTACGGGATCTTCGGCCTCATCGACGCGATCGATAAGTTCGATCCCGGTCGCGGCTACAAGTTCGAGACCTACGCGATCAGCCGCATCAAGGGCGCGATCATCGACGAGCTCCGCTCGATCGACTGGGTGCCCCGCTCGGTTCGGGCCAAGGCCCGGGCGATCGAGCGGGCGTACTCGAAGCTCGAGAACGAGCTCCGCCGCAGCCCGGACGACAAAGAGGTCGCCGCCGAACTCGGTGTCACCGAGGACGAGCTCGCCACCACCCTCGGCCAGATCAGCTTCGTGGGCGTCGTCGCCCTCGACGAGCTGCTCTCGGCCGGTTCCGAACGAGGCAGCGGTGCGACGGTCGGCGACACGATCGCCGGCGGCGGTCACGACCCGGTCGAGGCGTTCGAGTCCGAGGAGATGCGCCAGGTGCTGGCCGACGCGATCAACCGCATGCCCGACCGCGAACGGCTCGTGCTGACGCTCTACTACTACGAGGGCCTGACCCTCGCCGAGATCGGCAACGTGCTCGGGGTCACCGAGAGCCGGGTCTGCCAGATCCACACCAAGGCGATCTTCCAGCTGCGCTCCCGCCTGTCGGAGCCCATGCCGGAACGCGGCATCGTCACCTGACGCCGTTCACGTCAGAGCTCGCACGGTCCGCGAATCGCACCGGAATCGTCGCCGGGCGACGTTTTCGGTGCACACCTGCGCGTTCTGGCGCTCGGGACGCGGCGCCGCTCCGTACGGTCGGCCGATGCGCAGATCGCGCCGTCTCGAATCGTCGTCGTTCTCGCCCTGGCCGTCGGCGCTGGCGCTCGATCTCGGCGACGCCGGCCTACGGCGCCGGCGCGGCCCAGCTGGATGCGCCCGGTCCCGGGCGCGGTCGTCGCGGCCGTTCCATGCCGCCGCTGACGCCGGTACGGCCGCGGCCACCTCGGCGTCGACTTCGCGGCCGCGCCCGGCACGCCGGTGCACGCGGCCGGCGCCGGAACCGTCGGTGTTCGCCGGGGTCGGTCGGCCGGGACCCGCCACGTCGTGGTCCGCCACGCGCAACGGCTGCGGACCTCGTACTCTTCCTCGCCACGATCACGGGTCGCGCGACGGCCGACGGTCGGCGCCGGGCGCGATCGTCGGGACGACCGGCGGCCGGGGCGGAACCACGACGGGCACGTGCTCCACCTCGGGCTGCGGATCGGCGACACGTACGTCGACCCGATGCAGCTGTTCGCCCCACCGACCTCGCCGCCGTGCACCTCGCCGACGTGGCGCCGAGCACCGCCGAACACCTGCGGCGACCAGGGCGAGTCGGCCACCGCCGGTCTCGACCCCGCCGGTGCGTCCAACTCGCGATCCCGGCGACACCGATCGACCCCGGGCCCCTCTGCGTCCGGCCCGGCCGAGATCCCGGCCCGAATCGGCTGGGATGAGCCGAACGGCCGACCGCTACACTGGCCTCGCTTCCGGACCGATCCGGAGGCGTTCGTACCAACCATTCGCACGCCCGTGATCCCAAGGTGGTGCCGACGGTGTTCAACCGATCGGCGCTCGCGCGGGCGGTAGATCCAACCTAGGGGAGGCGCGGCCGTGGCCGTCGTAAGCATGAAGCAGCTCTTGGAGGCCGGAGTTCATTTCGGTCACCAGACCCGGCGCTGGAACCCGAAGATGCGGCGTTTCATCTTCGGTGAGCGCAACGGCATCTACATCGTCGATCTGCACCAGACGCTCGACCGCATCGACACCGCGTACCGGTTCGTGCGCGAGACGGTCGCCAACGGCGGCACGGTGCTCTTCGTCGGCACCAAGAAGCAGTCGCAGGAGCCGATCGAGAACGCGGCCAACGGCTGCGGCATGCCCTACGTCAACTTCCGTTGGCTCGGCGGCATGCTCACCAACTTCCAGACGGTGCACTCACGTGTCGCCAAGCTCCGCGAGTTCCAGCGCCAGGTCGACTCCGGTGAAGTCGACCTCATGTCGAAGAAGGAAGGGCTGAAGGTCCGGCGCGACCTCGCCAAGCTCGAGCGCAACCTCGGCGGCATCAAGAACCTCGAGAAGCTGCCCTCGCGCGGTGTTCATCATCGACACCAAGAAGGAGCACATCGCGGTCACCGAGGCGAACCGCCTGCAGCATCCCGGTCGTCGCGATCGTCGACACCAACTGCGATCCCGACATCATCGACTACGTGATCCCGGGCAACGACGACGCGATCCGTTCCGCGCAGCTCATGTGCCGCGTGATCTCCGACGCGGTCATCGAAGGCCGCGAGATCGCCCGTCGTCGTGGCGCCCGTGCCGGCACGCGTTCCGAGGAGGCCGCGCCGCGCCGCCGCACCCGGCCAAGCCGCAGCGCACGCCCGAGGAGCAGGCCGAGTTCGACCGCAAGCAGGCCGAGGCGCGCGACGCCGCGGCCGCCAAGCAGCGCGAGATCGAAGAGCGCGCCCGCCTGGCCAAGGAAGCGTCGAAGTCGGCGCCCGCACCGGCCGGCAGAGGCTGCACCCGCAGCCGAGGCTGCACCGGCCGACACCGAAGCCGCGAGCCCCGGCCGAGGCGCCGACGACGACGAGACAGCGAGGGCTGATCGATGGCCGACATCTCCGCCAAGGACGTCGCCGCGCTGCGCAAGATCACCGGCGCCGGGATGATGGACTGCAAGAAGGCGCTGCTCGAGAACGACGGCGACATGGAACGCGCCAAGGACTGGTTGCGCGAGAAGGGCATCGCGGGCGCGGCCAAGCGCAGCGGGCGTGCCGCCGACCAGGGTGCGATCGAAGTGCTCGTCACCGACAACGTCGCCGCGGTCGTCGAGCTCAACTGCGAGACCGACTTCGTCGCCAAGGGCGAGGGCTTCGGCCAGTCGCTCGCGGCGCTGACGAAGCTCGTCGTCGACGAGGGCGACACCGACCTCGGCGCCAAGACGATCAACGGCGAGACCGTCGACGACTACGTCAAGGGTCTGTCCGGCACGCTCGGCGAGAAGATCGAGCTCGGCCGCGTGTTCCGCTTCGAGACCACCGACGGTCTGCTCGACGGCTACAAGCACATCCAGAACGAGCGCGGCACCGTCGGCGTGGTCGTCGAGCTCGGCGGCGTCGACCGCAACGACGCCAACGCCAAGACGGTCGCGCACGACATCGCGCTGCACATCGCGAGCGCGGCGCCGCGTTACGTCACCCGCGACGAGGTCCCGGCCGACGAGGTCGCGCGCGAGCGCGACATCTACGAGGTGCAGACCCGCGAAGAGGGCAAGCCCGAGCAGGCGTGGCCGAAGATCGTCGAGGGCAAGCTCAACGGGTTCTTCAAGACCGTCGCGCTCGTCGAGCAGTCGTTCGTCAAGGACAACAAGCAGACGATCGACGCAGTCGTGAAGTCGCTCGGGCCGCGACGCGCACGTCCGCGGCTTCGCCCGGGTCAAGATCGGCGAGGAATAGCCGCACGACAGCCCGACCCGACCCGACCGTCACCGACGGATCTCACGAGAGGAGTTGCCGATGACCACGAGCCGGTACCACCGGGTGGTGCTGAAGCTCTCGGGTGAGGCGTTCGCCGACCAGAAGATCGGGTTCGGCATCGACGCCGTCGTCGTCCAGCGCATCGCCGAGGAAGTCACGAAGGCCCGCGGCCGACCTCGGCGTCGAGATCGCGATCGTCGTCGGCGGCGGCAACATCTTCCGGGGCCTGACCGGCGCGACGCGCGGCATGGACCGCGCCCGCGCCGACTACATGGGCATGCTCGCCACCGTCATCAACGCGCTCGCGCTGCAGGACGCGCTCGAGTCGCTCGGGTCAGCCGACGCGCGTGCAGACCGCGATCACGATGGCGCAGGTCGCCGAGCCGTACATCCCGCTGCGCGCGATCCGCCATCTCGAAAAGGGCCGGCTCGTGATCTTCGCGGCCGGCAACGGCAACCCGTACTTCACGACCGACACCACCGCCGCGCTGCGCGCGGCCGAGATCGGCGCGGAAGCGGTGCTGAAGGGAACGCACTCGGGGGTCGACGGCGTGTACAGCGCCGACCCCCGTATCGATCCCGACCGCGGTGAAGATCGAGAAGCTGAGTCACTTCGACGTGCTCGCCCGCGGGCTGCAGGTCATGGACTCGACCGCGATCACGTTCTGCATGGACAACTCGCTGCCGATCATCGTGTTCGACGTGATGCAGCCGGGCAACATCACCATGGCGCTGACCGGCGAGCCGATCGGCACGCTCGTGCACCCGAAGGAGGCCACAGTGAGCAACGCGCGGGTCGACGACGCGAACGACAAGATGCACAAGGTCGTGGTGCACCTCCAGGACCAGTTCGGCACGGTGCGCACCGGCCGGGCGTCGCCTGCGCTCGTCGAGAAGCTCCGGGTCGACTACTACGGATCCGAAGTGCCGCTGCAACAGCTCGCCGGCTTCTCGGTGCCCGAAGCGCGGGTGCTCGTGATCGCGCCGTACGACAAGGGCGCGATGAAGGCGATCGAGAAGGCCATCCAGGCGAGCGACCTCGGGGTGAACCCGAGCAACGACGGCGCCAACATCCGCATCACGTTCCCCGAGCTCACCACCGAGCGGCGCAAGGAGCTCGTGAAGGTCGTGAAGAAGATGGCCGAGGACGGGCGGGTCGCGGTGCGCAACGTGCGGCGCAGCATCCGCCAGGAGCTCGAGCACCAGGCCAAGGACGGCGAGATCTCCGACGACGAGCTCGCCCGGATCGAAAAGGAGCTCGAGAAGCTCACCCACGACGTGGTCGCCGAGATCGACACGCTCGTCGGCCACAAGGAAAAAGAGCTGCTCGAGGTGTGATCGGCCGCTGCCCGGCGGGTGTCGGGCCGGCCGTCGGATGCGGTCGACATGCGAGCTGCGAGGGCGAGCCCCTAGCCTGGCCGGGCCCCCTGGGAGGATGACGTGAGGGACCGAAACGAATCCGACCGTGCCACCGCGACGCCCGTCGAGGGCGTCCGGATCCTGGGTGCCAAAGAGACCCCGCCCGTGCGCGACGATGTCCGCGACGAGACCCGTGACGAGGTTCGGGACGGACGAGCTCGACCTGTCGGCGTGATCGCGACGAGGAGCCCGAGCGCCGCCCGAGCTTCACGCACCGCGCCCCGGTCCCGATCGTTCGCGAGCGCCGACGACGAGCCGACGCCGACTCGGCCGGCCGCGACGTACGCCGTGCTCGACGACGCCCGCGGAGCCCGTCCGACGTGCCGAGCGCGCCGAGCCCCGCCGAGCGGCGAGGTGCCGCCGCTGCCGCACTGGACCGAGCCGCCCACCGGCGCCGTCCCGGCGATCTTCGCCGACGACACCGGCGAGCACGCCGATCGACGACGATCCTCGACGCCTGGGCGCCGCTCACCGGCAGCACACCGCGCTTTCGGGCCGAGGGCTCCGACTGGGCCGAGGCCGACTTCGGCGACGACCTGAGCGGCGAGCAGCGAACGGCTCGGGGCACTCTCCGAGGCCGAGCCCGTCGACGAGGAAGCCGAGTTCGCCGAAGCGCTGGCGCAACGCCGCCGCCGCTGCCCCGCGTGCCCGTCGCCGCGCGTCGTCGCCGGCCGCGGCCGCAGCCGCCGTGCCGGCGGCGACGCCTGCGTGCCGCGGCCCGCACGCGTCCGCCCCGCCGGCCGCGCCGAGCCGGAGTCCGACCCGAACGGCCGCGCGCCCGCCCGCGACCTCCCGACCGCGATCATGACCGCGGCGACGATCGTCGATCGTCGCGCTCGTGTGCTTCTCGCTGGGCCGCACCACGACCGCAGTGCTCGCGGCCGTGATCATCGGCGGTCGCGTCGATCGAGTTCAGCAACGCGCTGCGCACGAAGGGCTTCCGCTCCGCCACGCTGATTGCGCTGGTCGCGAGCGCGACGCTGCCGCTCGCGGTGAAGCATTACGGCGTCGGCGCGTATCCGATCTACTTCGGGCTCGTCGTCGTCGTGTCGATGCTGTGGTTCTTGTGGGAGGTCACGCCCGGCCGTCCGCTGCTCGGCGTCGCCACCACCGTGCTGGGCTTCGCGTACATCGGCGGGCTCGGCGGCTTCGCGGGTCTGCTGCTCGCGCCGCGCGACGGCGTCGGCCTGATCGTCGGCGTCGCGATCTGCACGATCGCGCTACGACGTCGTCGGCTTCTTCGTCGGTTCGCAGTTCGGCCGCACACCGATCGCGCCGAAGGTCTCGCCGAACAAGAGCGTGCAGGGCACGGTCGCGGGCATGGGCGCGTCGATCGCTCGTCGGCTGGGTCGTCGTCGAGCCACATCACGCCGTGGAACCAGCACTACGCGGGCTGCATCCTCGGCCTCCTTGTCGCCGGCGGTGCGTTCCTGGGCGATCTGTGCGAGTCGATGATCAAGCGCGACCTCGGCCTCAAGGACTTCGGCACGCTGCTGCCCGGTCACGGCGGGGTGCTCGACCGTTTCGACGGCCTGCTCTTCTGCCTGCCGATCGCCTACTACCTCGCCGTCGCTTTGAAATTGGTCTGAACGCTGGGGAATTGCCGTCGCGAGACCCGAGCCGGGTCCCCGGGCGGCTTGGCGGCCCCTAACCTCGTGTCCATGACGCACTCGTCTCGCGCATGACGCGGTGTCGCCATCCTCGGATCGACCGGATCGATCGGCACCCAGGCGCTCGACGTCCTGGCGCATCACCGCGACGAGTACCGCGTCGTGGCCCTCGCCGCGGGCCGCAACACCGAGCTGCTCGCTCGCCAGGCCGCCGAGTTCGGTGTGCCGGCCGACACGCGTCCGCGCGTGCGCGGACGAGCCCGACGGTGCTCGCGGAGTTCGCGTCGCTGCCCGACGCCGACGTCGTGCTCAACGCGGTGGTCGGCTTCGCCGGGCTCCCGGCCACGCTCGCGGCGCTGCAGCCGGGCAAGCGGCTCGCGCTCGCGAACAAGGAGAGCCTGATCGCGGCGGGGCCGGTCGTCGCCAAGGCCCGCGCCGCGGGCGGCGGCGAGATCGTCCCCGTCGACTCCGAGCATTCCGCGGTCTGGCAGTGCCTGCGCGCGGGCCGCGCGTCCGAAGTGAATCGCATCGTGCTGACCGCGAGCGGCGGACCGTTCCGCGGTCGCACGCGCGAACAGCTGCGCGAGGTCACCATCGCCGACGCGCTCGCGCATCCCACGTGGAGCATGGGCGCCAAGATCACCGTCGACAGCTCGACGCTGATGAACAAGGGCCTCGAGGTGATCGAGGCGCACGAGCTCTTCGGCGTCGGGTTCGACCGCATCGACGTGGTGGTGCACCCGCAGTCGGTCGTGCACAGCATGGTCGAGTTCTGCGACGGCGCGACGATCGCGCAACTGTCGATGCCCGACATGCGCCTGCCGATCGCACTTCGCGCTCGGCGCGCCGAATCGCCTCCCGATCCCGTACGGCGCGATCGACTGGTCGACCCTCGGGACGCCTCGACTTCGAGGTCCCCGACCTCGAGCACCTTCCCGTGCCTGGCCTCGCCTACGCGGCGGGCCGGCTGGGCGGTACCGCGCCCGCGATCCTGTCGGCCGCCAACGAGATCGCGGTCGAGGCGTTCCTCGCCGGGCGCATCGCCTGGACCGAGATCGCCGAGGTCGTCGAGGAAGTCCTGAACGACGGGACCGGAACCGCCGATGAGATTGCCGACGTGCTCGAAGCCGATCGCCGCGCCCGGGAAGCGGGCCGCGGTCATCGCTGCTGCCAGGAGTGCCGCGTGAGAGCCAGCGATCCGTTCGAAGACGTCAAGGTCGATCCGCGGCGCGGACGCTCGCGCTGACGGGTGTCGCCGTGCTGGCGCTCATCGTCGGTGTCGTTCTTCTTCCCGACCCAGACCGCGGTCGTCGCGGTCATCGCCGCGCTGTTCGTGATGATCATGCTGCACGAGTTCGGCCACTTCATCGCGGCGAAGCGCTCGGGCATGAAGGTCACCGAGTTCTTCGTCGGCTTCGGCCCGCGCCTCTGGTCGTTCACGCGCGGCGAGACGGAGTACGGCGTCAAGGCGATCCCGCTCGGCGGCTACTGCCGCATCATCGGCATGACCAATCTCGAAGAGGTCGACCCCGCCGACGAGCCCCGCGCGTATCGCAACAAGCCGACCGGTCCGAAGGTCGTCGGTCGCGGCGGCCGGTCCGGCGGTGCACTTCGCTCATCGCGATCATCTTGATGTTCACGGTGCTGTTCTTCGCCGGCGACTACCGCAACCAGAAACGTCGTCACGACGCTCGCCGGAGACGACGCAGGGCGCGGCCGACGGCCGGCCTGCAACTCCGGCGACAAGGTCGTCGCGATCAACGGCACCGCGGTGACCGAGCTGGTCGCAGGTGCAGTCGCTGATCAATCCCGCAGGACACGCCCGCCCAGGCCGGCGACGTCGTCGACTTCCTCGTGCGCGCGGCGACCAGCAGACTCACCGTGCCGGTGCACGTTGCAAGAGAGCACCGATCCCGGGCACGAAGCGCGTGATCGCCGGCGTGTCGCCGAACGTCGTCGTGCCGCATCCCGGTGTGCTCGGCGCGATCGTCGCAGGCGCCGCGTCAGGTCGCCGACGTCGGGTGGGAGTCGGTCAAGGCAATCGGCAGCATGTTCTCGCCCGTCGGGCATATCGAACTACTTCCGCGATCCTCTCCGGCGACACGAGCAGCAACGTCGATCAGTCGAAGCGCTTCGTGTCGCCGGTCGGCGTGGCCGGGGTGGCGACCGACGCGGTGCGCGCCGGTTGGGTCAGCGTGTTCGGGCTGCTGATCGCGATCAACATCTTCGTCGGTCTGTTCAACCTGCTGCCGCTGTTGCCGTTCGACGGCGGGCACATCGCGATCGCGCTCTACGAGATGGTCGCCTCGACGGTTCGCCGCCGGCGCGTGCGGGTCGACGTGGCGAAGCTGTTGCCGATCACGGTGGCGGTGGTGGCCGTGCTCGGCTTCATCTTCTTGTCGAGCCTGTTCCTCGACATCGCCCACCCGAATCGCGAACCCGTTCTGACCAGAGGGGTTGGGTTACGCCCAGCGTTGGCGTTGTTCGGCTTCGGCGCGTACGTCGATTGTTTCCGGCGCGACGGCGGGGAACGATCCGCCGAGCACACGTTCGCCCGGGCGGGCGGCCTGGATCTCGGGTGTTGCCGAAGGTTGCGCGAGCTCGGTGAGCACGTCGATGAACGCCTGCCGTTCGACGCGTTCGGCGTCGATTCGTTCGCTCAGCTGGGTGCAGATCTGCCGCGAGGTGATTCACGGCCAACGCCAGATCGCTGCGCGTGTCGAGGACCGTGGCGCGCAGGTGCTGAACGGTGATGCCGCTCGTCGTCTGGATCTTGGCCTGTTCGTCGAGCCCTTGTGCCAGGCGCTTGTCGATGCGGGCCAGGGCTTGCACGAGCTCGGCGCGCGCATCCGCGTCGGCCGCCAGCGCCGCGTAGATCGCTTCGACTTCTGCTTCCGAACGCCGTCGGCCAAACACCGCGACTCCTCAAACCCCTTGGTATCCCGTCCGGGACAGATACCCGCTCTGTGCCATTCCAACGCAGGTCGTCGGGGAAGCGCAAGGGCGGTGGGTCCTTTCGGGCAATGATTTCCCCGTGGATTTCCCCGTGAATCCACCGAAGATCCACACTTCCGACGGCCGAGGGCCCGGCGGGAGGCCTTAGGCTGACCCCGTGATCCTCGTCGGCGGACTCGCCAGGTGATGGTCGGCCAGGTCGCCGTGGGCGGCGACGCCCCGGTCTCGATCCAGTCGATGACCACCACCAAGACCGCCGACGTCGACGGCACGCTCGCCCAGATCTACGCGCTCGCGGTCGGCGGGCTGCGACATCGTGCGCTGCACCTGCAACGAGGAAGACGCGGCCGAGGCGCTCGCCCAGATCGTGCCCCGTTCGCCGGTGCCGATCGTCGCCGACATCCATTTCCAGTACAAGCTCGCGCTCGGTGCGCTCGAAGCCGGCGTGCAGGCGCTGCGCCTGAATCCCGGCAACATCCGCAAGCCCGAGCACATCAAGCTCGTCGCCACCGAGGCCAAGGCGCGCGGCGTGCCGATCCGCATCGGCGTGAACGCGGGTTCGCTCGATCCCGCGATGGCCGAAGCGCACGGCGGCATCACCGCCGAGGCGATGGTCGCGTCGGCGATGCACGAGCTCGACCTGTTCCACGAAGTCGACTTCGACGACGTGAAGATCTCGGTGAAGGCGTCGAGTGTGCCGTTGATGATCGACGCGTACCGGTTGTTGTCGGAGACGACCGATCACCCGCTGCACCTCGGCGTGACCGAAGCGGGCGTGATGCCGCAGGGGATCATCAAGGGTGTCGCCGGCATCGCCACGCTGTTGGCCGAAGGCATCGGCGACACGATCCGGTTCTCGCTCACCGCCGACCCGGTCGAAGAGGCCAAGACCGGCCGCACGTTGCTCGAGGCGATGGGCCTACGCGAACGCAAGGGTCTCGACCTGATCGCGTGCCCGTCGTGCGGGCGGGCCGAGGTCGACGTGATCCGCGTCGCCACCGATGCGCAGGCCGCGCTCGAGTCGCGCAACATCCCGCTGCAGGTCGCGGTGATGGGTTGCGTCGTGAACGGGCCCGGCGAAGCACGCGAAGCCGATCTCGGTATCGCGGCGGGCCGGGGCAAGGGTCACTTGTTCGTGAAGGGTCAGGTCGTGCGTGTCGTTCCCGAGGCGGAGATGGTCGCGGCGTTGATCGAAGAGGCCGAGCTGCATCATGGCCGAGGGCATCGAAGCGCGGCATCGCGGCGGCCGATCCGAACGCGGCGGCCATCGCCGAAGCCACGCGCGACGAGCTACTGCAGATCCAGGGCGTCGACGCGAACCACTCCGCCGAGAAGGTCCTGAAGATCCGCGAAATCGCGGAGTAGTACCGCCCGCCGGAACGGCGGCGCCTCGGATCAGTGCTGACGGCTGGCGACGTCGAGGCAGGCCGCGACGAGCGGCTCGGCGAACCGGGCGGTCGCACACGCGAGATGCCCGTCGGCGACTGAGTGCACGGTGGCGCCCGGGATCGCCTGCCGCGGTCGCGAGCTGCAGGGCCGGCGCAACGCCGCGGTCTTCGCGTGGTGCACACGATCGCGGTCGGAACGTCGACCTCGCCGATCCAACGCGTCGCGCTGTAGGTGCTGATCGAATGGCCGGCCTCGACGATCATGCGCCAGTCGTGGCGGCGCATCTCGGCCGCGGCCCACGTGGGCATCGTCGACGGATGCATGCTGCACCATCGGAACCGGTGTGCAGCAGCCGTGACGGCCACGCGAGGCGCGCCAGTCGCGGTCGCGCTCGAGCATCGTCGCCTGGTACAGGTTGCGCGTGAAGCGGTTCGGCGCGAAGTCGAGCGGTCGTCGCGCACAGCACGAGTCCGTCGACGAGGTCGCGGTGGCGGCGCCACAACAGCTGCGCGACCGGGCCGCCCATCGAATAGCCAACCGCGATGACCGGGTCCGGTGCCGAGCGCTTCCAGCGTCGCCGCGCAGTCGTCGGCGCAGTCGGCGAGCCGGAAGATCTTGCGGGTGCGCAGGCCGCGCGCGTGGCCGCGCAGGTCGGGGGCCACGATGTTGAAGTGCTCGCGCAGCGGCTCGAACGTCTGGTACCAGTTGAGGCCCGCGCTCGGCGACCCAGCCGTGCAGCAGGAGCAGCGTCGGTGCGCCCGGCGGGCCGGCCAGACCGGCGCACGAACGTGGTGCCACGGTCGTGGAGCTCGATGCGCCGGCCGAACGGCAGGCGGGGGCCGAAGATGCGGTGGTTGGGCAGCTCGACGTGAAGCGGTCACCCGGTTGCTCCTTTCCGTGCCGCCCGCGGACCATCCATGCTGACACATTCGTCAGGTTTTGGCGACGACTACAGCAGCCGTCTCTGACCCAGTAACAGTCGACGCGGTAGGGGATTTCGACCGACTCGCGGCCTCGGACGTAGCCGGATGGGTAGCCAGGAGGTGCGGACTTCGTCGAGCACGGCTTCTCGATCGGCTCTCGGGCAGCACCGCCACATGGCTCACCGACGCGACCCGTTGGACGACCCCTCGGGCGTGATCGATTGGAGCGTGACGGAACTCGGCCGCGTGCAGCTCGCCGAAGCCCGGCATTCGCCGGGCGTCGACGCTGTCGCGCCAGTTCTCGTGATCACGCCACGGGCGCGTTCTTCTCGACGCGGTCCATGATCGACCACACCTCGTCGACCCACGGCTCCGATCGGTCGCGTGCGTTCCACACGAGGCCGAGCCGCCCGCCCGGGCGCAGCACCCGCGGCTCTCGGCGCTCGGCGCGGTCGTGGTCGAACCAATGCCAGGCCTGCGCGACGGTGATCGCGTCGAACGTCGCGGTCGCGGAACGGCATGGCTTCCGAAGTGCCGGCGACCAGCGGGATGTCGGGGAGGACCGTGTGGAACGTGGCGCGCATGCCCGGCTACCGGTTCGACCGCGACGAGGTCGGCGCCGGCCGGCACCAGGAGGCGGGTCAGCTTGCCCGTACCGGCCGCGAGGTCGGCGACGCGGCTGTCCGGCGCCGATGCGCGAGGTTCTCCACGAACCAGGCGACCGCCTCGGGCGGATACGACGGGCGGCCGCTCGTAGTCGCCGGTCGTTGAAGCCGGCAGCCGGCGGTGCGCTTGAACACTTCGCCTCTGGCCGCCGACGCAGCGCTTGCTGGACCCACGGGCTCCCAGTGTCATTGAGCGCTCGCGTGGCGTTTGCGCGTCGGACGGATGGCTACAGGATCATGCCCGCGGCGACGGTGTCGTTCGCTGGCCTCGTCGACGAGGATGAACGAGCCGGTCGCCCGGTTGCGGCGGTAGTCGTCGGAGAACAACGGCGCGGTGGTGCGCAGCGTCACCCGCCGATCTCGTTGAGCGAGAGCGAGTCGGCGTCCTCGTCGCGGTGCAGCGTGTTCACGTCGAGCCGGTAGTGCAGATCCTTCACCAGCGCCCGCGTCCACTTCGACGTCTGCTTCAACGCGTACTTGGCCCCGGACTTCAGCTGCGCGCGCTCGCCGAACCAGCACACCATCGCGTCGACGTCCTGGCCGATGTTCGGCTGGTTGTTCGGGCGGCAGATCATGTCGCCCCGGCTGACGTCGAGGTCGTCGGCGAGCCGGATCGTCACCGACATCGGCGGAACGGCCTCTTCGACCGGGCCGTCGGCGGTGTCGATCGACGCGATCGTCGACGTGAAGCCCGAGGGCAGCACCACGACGTCGTCGCCGACCTTGTACGTGCCGCTCACGACCTGGCCCGCATACCCGCGGTAGTCGTGGTGCTTGTCGTCGCGCGGCCGGATCACGTACTGCACCGGGAACCGGCAGTCGATGAGGTTGCGGTCGGAGGCGATGTGCACCTCTTCGAGGAGGTGCAGCAGCGACGTGCCCTCGTACCACGGCATGTTCGCCGACCGGTCGACGACGTTGTCGCCGTTCAGTGCCGACATCGGGATGAACTGGAGGTCGCGGACGTCGAGCTTGGCCGCGAACTCGCGGAACTCGGTCTTGATGCGTTCGAAGACCGCCTGGTCGTAGTCGACGAGGTCCATCTTGTTGACGCAGAGCACGAGGTGCGGCACGCCGAGCAGCGACGCGAGGAACGCGTGGCGCCGCGACTGCTCGATGATGCCCTTGCGGGCGTCGACGAGGATCAGCGCGAGGTCGGCGGTCGACGCGCCGGTGACCATGTTGCGCGTGTACTGCACGTGGCCGGGCGTGTCGGCGATGATGAACTTGCGGCGGGGCGTGGCGAAGTAGCGGTACGCGACGTCGATCGTGATGCCCTGCTCCCGCTCGGCCCGCAGGCCGTCGGTGAGCAGCGCGAGGTTCATGCCTTCTTCGCCGCGCAGCATCGTCGAGTGCTCGAGCGCTTCGAGCGTGTCCTCGAAGATCTGCTTCGAGTCGTAGAGCAGGCGGCCGATCAGCGTCGACTTTCCGTCGTCGACCGATCCCGCCGTTGCGAACCGCAACAGTTCCATTTAGAAGTAGCCCTCTCGCTTGCGGTCTTCCATGGCCGCTTCGGAGAACTTGTCGTCGGCGCGGGTCGCGCCCCGCTCGGTGATGCGGGAGGCGGCGACCTCGGTGATGACGTCTTCGATCGACGCGGCCGTCGACGCGACCGCGGCGGTGCACGTGGCGTCGCCGACGGTGCGGTAGCGCACCGTGGCCTCGAAGACCTCTTCGTCCGGTCGCCGGGCTGCAGGAAGTCGGTGACAGCCATCAGCATGCCGTCGCGCCGGAACACCTCGCGCCGGTGCGCGAAGTAGATCGACGGCAGCTCGATGTCCTCGTCGGCGATGTACTGCCAGATGTCGAGCTCGGTCCAGTTCGACAACGGGAACACGCGGATGTGCTCGCCCTTGCGGTGCCGGCCGTTGTAGAGCGACCAGATCTCGGGACGCTGGTTCTTCGGGTCCCACTGACCGAACTCGTCGCGGAAGGAGAAGAAGCGCTCCTTGGCGCGCGCCTTCTCTTCGTCGCGGCGCGCGCCGCCCATCACCGCGTCGAACTCGTGCTGCTTCGATCGCGTCGAGCAGCGTCGTGGTCTGCAGCCGGTTGCGCGACGCGCGCGGTCCGGTGTCCTCGACGACGCGGCCCGCGTCGATCGACTCCTGCACCGACGCGACGACGAGATTGACGTCGAGCTTCTGCACCGACGAGTCGCGGAACTCGATGACCTCGGAGAAGTTGTGGCCGGTGTCGACGTGCATGACCGGGAACGGCAAGTCGCGCCGGCCAGAACGCCTTCTTGGCGAGGTGCAGCATGACGACGCTGTCCTTGCCGCCCGAGAAGAGCAGCACCGGCCGTTCGAATTCGGCCGCGACTTCGCGCAGCAGATGGATCGATTCGGATTCGAGCGCGTCGAGATGAGAGATCAGGCGTTGCATCGTATCTGCTTCCCGTCGAGAGACGTCAGGCCTCGGGCCACCCGTGAAGTCCGCACTCCATTTTGCCCTGTCCCGACCAGCGGCCGGAACGGGGGTCTTCGCCGGGGGCGACGGGGCGCGTGCACGGCCAGCACCCGATCGACGGGTAGCCCTGCGACGTCGAGAGGGTGCTCGAGCAGGTCGTGATCCTGCTTGTACGCGGCGATGTCGGCGTCGGTCCACGTAGCGAGCGGGTTGACCTTCACGATGCCGCGGCCGACGTCGAGGTGCGCGATCGGCGCGTTGGTGCGCGTCGGCGACTCGGCCCGGCGCAGTCCGGTCATCCACGCCTGCTTGCCGCGCAACGCGCGGGCGAGCGGCTCGACCTTGCGCATCGCGCAGCATTCGTCGGGGTCGGTCTGCCAGAGGTCGTCGGGCGACACGAGCGGTTGCATGACCGTGAGGTTGAGGTCGTAGCGCTCGCGGACGCGGTCGACGTACCAGAGCGTTTCCGCGAAGTGGTACTGCGTGTCGAGGAACACGACCTCGATGCCGGGCGCAGCTTTGGCGGCGACGTCGATGAGGACGCAGTCCTGGAACGACGCGGCGAGCACGATGTCGGTGCCGAAGCGTTCCCACGCCCACTTGATCGCGCTCGACGCGGGCTTGTTCTCGAGCTCGGCGCGAAACCGCCGCGAGCTCGGCGAGGTCGACATCGACCAACGGCCGGTCGACGGTGACGGGATCGAGCAAGCTCATACTTTTCCGCTCTCGGCGCTGCGCGCCGGGCCGCTCGGGCCCCGCTCGCTACTACGGGTCGGGTTTGCCTCGGAGGTGAGTCGCTCGCTCACGTTGCGGCGCACTCCCCGTCGCCGACTTCGGCGACATAGGGGCCGGTTTCGTCGTAGTCGACGTAGAACTCGGGTCCGACGTCGGGGGTGGGGAAGTGGTCGAGCTCGGTCAGCGTGTCGCCGACACCCTTCGCCCCGCCCGAACGGGCGAGCCAGGTCTGGAACGTCTCGCCCGCCTGGCGCTCTTCGCTGAAGCGTCGCACGACCCGCACGACCGCTTCGGGTGCGTTCTTGGCCGGCACCTTCGTGGCCTTCTCGCCGAACTGCACCTGCGTGTCGGCGAGGTGACCGCCGAGCAGCATCTGGTAGCCGGGCGCGGCCCGTCCGTGCGCCCGGCGCTCGAGCCCGAAGAACCCGATGTCGGAGACGTGGTGCTGGCCGCAGCTGTTGGTGCAGCCGGAGATGTTCACGCGCACGCCGGGGACTTCGGCGAGGCCGGCCTCGTCGAGGGCGTCGCCGATCGCGGCCGCGAGCCCGCGGGACTGCGTGACCGCGAGGTTGCAGGTGTCGGCACCCGGGCACGACACGACGTCGCGTGCGAGCTCGGCGCCGGCGTCGGCCATGCCGATCTCGGCCAGCCGGTCGTAGAGCGGCCGGATGTCGGCTTCGGTCAGGTCGCGCAGCGCGAGGTTCTGGCGGTTGGTGATGCGCACGTCGATGGCGAAGTCGCGCTGGATGTCGGCGAGGGCCCGGAACTGATCGGCGGTGATGTCGCCGAGCCGGGAGTACGCCACCGCGCTGACGGTGCCGCGGTCGATGCCGCGCACGACGTTGGCTTCTTGCCAACGGTCGAAGGGATCGCTCGACGAGGAGCTTGACCGGGACGCCGGCCTGACCGACCTTGGTCGCGTCGGGCGTGCCGCCCGCCGGCGCGTCGCCGACCTCTTGCACGTGCTCCGGAATGCCCCACGGCCAGTCGCGTGCGCCGCGCAGGAACTTGCGCTCCCGGAAGATGCGCGCGGCGCAGCTCGTCGATGTCCATCGAGTCGAGCAGCCACTTCATGCGGGCGCGGATCTTGTTGTCGCGGTTGCCGTAGTGGTCGAACGTGCGCAGGCACCGCGTAGATCGTCGGCAGCAGCTCTTCGCGGGCGGTGAAGTCCTCGAGCGCGTGCGCCGGGCGGGGGTTCGAGCTCAGGCCGCCGGCGATGAACACCTTGAAGCCGGCTTCGGTGCGTCCCGTCGTCGAGGGTGCGCGAGGTGGCGACGACGCCGACGTCGTTGAACATCGCCTGGCCGCAGTCGGTGGCGCAGCCGGAGAAGTTGATCTTGAACTTGCGGGGCAGGCGCTGGCGCGTACGGGTGGCGCAGCAGGAAGTCGGTGGTGGCCTTGCGCCCACGGCGTGATGTCGAGCACCTCTTGCGGGCACGCGCCGGCGAGGTGGCAACCCATGACGTTGCGGACGGTGTCGCCGCACGCTTCACGCGACGTGAGGCCGACCGACGCCATCAGCCGGAGGATCTCGGGCGTCTGCTCGAGCGGGACGAAGTGGAACTGCACGTTCTGGCGGGTCGTGAGGTGGCCCCAACCGCGCGAGTAGGTCTCGGCGATGTAGCCGAGCGTCTCGAGCTGCTCGGGCGTGATGCGGCCGTGCGGGATCTTCACCCGCAGCATCTGGGCGTGGCCGCCCTGGCGCTGGCCGTAGACGCCGTGGTTGAGCCGGAACACGCGGAACGCGTCTTCGTCGACGCGGCCGTCGAGGTACTCGGCGACGGTGCGCTCGAAGATGTCGAGCTCCTCGGCGATGACCGGTTCGAGGGTGCGGGTCGCGAGATCGCGGACGTCGATCGCCATGCGGCGGCTCCCTGACGGGCGGGCGGGAAGGAGCGGACGGGCGCGGGCGCGGAGGCCGGGGCCGTCAGCGAGTGCGGTCGCGACTGAGTTCGTCGCGTGACTTCGTGCGGCGTGCGGCCCATGAAGATGCTCGCCGCGCCCACTACCCGCAGAATCATGACTCGCACCTTACGCCGCTGTCCGGGTGAAATACCAGCTAACAGGTCAGGAATTTCTCCGACCGTTTAGGTCAACAATCTCGGTCGGAGATTCGAGCCCCGACTTGGACCCGCGACCTTCGGGTTTCCAACACCGGTCCCGAGAACTCGTATTCCGGATTTCCGCCCCACAAGTACGCTCTCGGCGCCCATGCGGATGACCTCGTTGTTCCTGCGCACGCTGCGCGACGACCCGGCCGACGCCGAGGTCGACAGCCACAGGCTGCTGGTCCGGGCGGGCTACATCCGCCGGATCAGCGCCGGGATCTACTCCTGGCTGCCGCTCGGGCTACCGGGTGCTGCGCAAGGTCGAACAGATCGTCCGGGAGGAGATGGACGAGGCCGGGCGCCCAGGAGGTGCTGCTCCCGATCGTCCAGCCGCTCGAGCTCTGGGAACGCAGCGGCCGCGACAAGGCCTACGGCCCGCTGATGTTCCGGCTCCTCGACCGCAAGGACACCGGGTTACTGCCTCTCGCCGACGGCGGAGGAGGTCGTGACGACGCATCGTCGCCCAGGAGTACGGGTCGTACCGCGACCTGCCGGTGAACCTGTACCAGATCAACTGGAAGTACCGCGACGAGCTGCGGCCCCGGTTCGGGCTGCTGCGGGGCCGCGAGTTCCTCATGAAGGACGCGTACTCGTTCGACCTCGATCTCGACGGCCTGCAGACGAGCTACCAGCTGATGTACGACGCCTACCACCGCGTGTTCGAGCGCTGCGGGCTCACGTTCCGCGCCGTCGAGGCGGAGTCGGGCGAGATGGGCGGCTCGGAGAGCCGCGAGTTCATGGCGGTCGCGGCGGTGGGCGAGGACGACTTCGTCTGGTGCCCGAGCTGCGACTACGCCGCCAACGTCGAAGCGGCGCGGCGGGGCGCGATCGAGGCGCCGCTCGACGATCCCGCCTCGGCGTCGAGCGCGGTGCCGTCGATGGAGGAGCTGCACACGCCCGACGTGCCGGGCATCGCGGGCGTCGCCGAGTTGCTCTCGGTGCGAACCGTCGGACGCTGTTGAAGTCGATCGCGTTCGACGTCGACGGCAAGCTCGGGCTCGCGCTCGTCCCCGGTGACCGCGAGGTCAACGAGTACGCGCTCGCGGCCGCGCTTGGCGCCGAAGCACGTGCGCCTCTACAGCGACGACGACTTCGCCGCGCAGCCCGAGCTCGCCGAAGGGCTACATCGGCCCGCACTTCGCCGGACGCGAGCGTCGTGGTCGCCGACCCGAGCGTGCGCGCGGACGAGCGCGTGGGTGACCGGCGCGAATCGGGTCGACCACCACGTGCGCAACGCGGTGCTCGGCCGCGACTTCGACGTCGACGTGTGGGCCGACATCGTGAGCGTGGCGCCCGGCGACCCGTGCCCGCGCTGCGGCAAGCACGCTCTCGATCGACCGCGGCATCGAGGTCGGCCACGTGTTCCAGCTCGGCACGAAGTACAGCGAGGCGCTCGACGCGCGCTACACCGACGAGAACGGCGAGCAGCACCCGATGGTGATGGGTTGCTACGGCATCGGCGTGTCGCGCGTGCTCGCGGCGGTGGCCGAGGAGTACCACGACGAGCACGGGCTGGCGTGGCCGGCCGCGCTCGCGCCGTACGACGTGCACCTGATCGTGGTGCCGGGTCGCGGCGACGGCGCCGCCGCGGTCATCGCCGAAGCCGAGCGCATCTACGAATCGAGCTGCGGGCGCAGGGTATCGACGTGCTGTACGACGACCGCGACGTGAGCCCCGGCGTGAAGTTCGCCGACGCCGACCTCGTCGGCGTGCCGGTGCAGCTCGTCGTGGGCGCGAAGGGCGTGGGCGCGGGCGTCGTCGAGCGCAAGCTGCGCGCTACGGGCGAGCGCGACGAGCTCGACCGTCGCGAACGTCGGCGACCCCCGGCGTGCGCTGAGCCCGACTACTGCGTCGGCTCGTCCACGGGCGGCTCCGGTTCCGCCGCGGCTGGTGTTGCCGTGGGGCGGCGGGGCTGGTGCAAGAGGGTCACCGCGAGGAATGCGGAGCCGACCGTCACGAGCGCGATCGCCGCGATCCACGCCGGATCGAACGTGCGGTCCGTGAGTCTGGTGCACGATGAATCCGGCGCCGGTACGCCAGGAACGCGAGCCCGAACAGCAGCTCGACGAAGTCGGTCGGGTGACGGTCCATCATCCTTTTCCTCCTGCGTTGGCGAGCGCGGCGTCGTTGCCGAGAATCGTCTCGACGCCGCCGGGCTCGAAGCGGCGCACCTCGACTGTCGCCGGCGCCGACGCGCAGGTTGAGCACGCAACAGGCCCGGGCCGGTCCCGTCGATCGCCGCGTTCGTCGTTCTCGGGCCAACCGCCGCTGTCGCTGCCCGCACAGCTGCACCGACCCCGCGCCCGCGTGCGCGTGCACCTCGACCCGGACCGAGCTCGGGACGAACACGAGCAGCTGGCCGATTCCGAGGTGGGCGTCGACAGTGGTGGTGCGGTCCGCGAGCGGAACGTCGCGCAGATCGAGCTCGAGTCGGCCGATGCCGAGCTGGTACGTGCTCTGCAACTCGGATCGTTGGATCGGCCGGTAATGGTGATCGCCGATCCCGCCGCGCAGCGGGACGTCGATCGTGTTCGCGATACCGGTTGCCGCCAGTAACACGAGTCCGACGCGCGATGAGCGTGTGCGCGCGGCCGACGAACGCGGCCGTCACCAGCGCGGCGCCGACGACGCACGTGCCGATGGCGAGTAGCACGGTGAGGTTCACGTCGAGCGCGCCGGTCGCCTGCAACAGGCTCGCGACGCCCGCGCCGATCAGCAGGATGCTCAGCGTGAGCGGCGTGAGGAACGAGCGCGGCCGTTCCGCGCGGCGCTGATCGACGCGACGACCGCCGCAGATCGACGCGCGGACGGCGGAGCCGGCCACGGCGCGGTCTGCGTCCACGCGGTCGGGGGAACGGGGGGACGTTCCCCGGTCGGCGCGGCAACGGTCGTCGCGAGGGGTTCGGTCACGGCGACGGGTTCGGTAAGGGCGGGCGGTTCGGTGGCGTCGGGCGCGTCGTTCGTGTGGTCGCCGAGTTCCGTCCCGCTCGCCGGTGTTTCGCTTGGGGGTGTTTCGCTTGCGGATGTTTCGGTCGTCGTCGTATCGGTCGTCGGCGTGGACTCGGAATCGGGCGACGCCGAAGTCGTCGCGACTGCGTAGGAACAAGATCGCGAGACCGCCGCCGATGAGAATCAACGGCGCGCCGAAGTGGTCGAAGCGGAATCCGTGGGGGAGCAGCCGGTTGCTCACGACCAGCGCACCGCCGGCAACGAGCGCGAGCCCGATCAACCCGACGGGATCGCGGCGCCGTGCGTGTTCACGCGGACCGTCGTCGCGGGGCGGGACGAAGATCCACGCCACGATGTACAAGGGGATGCCGATCCAAAAGATCGCGGCGACGACCCAGGCGACGCGCACGACCGTCGACGTCGAGGCCGTACGTCTCGGCGATGCCCGCGCACACCCCGCCGAGGATCCCGTTAGTCGCGATCACGGCGGAGCCGGGTGCGGTGGTGTCGGGGCGGTGTCGGCGCGTGCGGCGGGGGAGGCGGCGGTGGTGCGGTCGGGGGCGCATTCATGTCCATGACCGTCAGCCTGCGCCCGCCGGGCGGGCGCCGGTATCGGGAATGACCCTGACCCCGACCCCGAGGAGCCGATCTTCCCGGATGTGGAGGCGCGGGCCGGGGCGCGATCATCTCTGAGTGCCGGTACCCGCGGGTTCTACGTCGCCGCGACATCACGCGGCCGCTAGAGGGGCGCATGGTCGCGGGCGTCGCGGCCGGACTCGCCGACGTCCTCGGGCTCGATACCAACGTCGTTCGGTGCGGCTTCGTCGTGCTGTCGATCGCGAGCGGCCTGGGCGTCATCCTCTACGGCGCGGGCTGGGCGCTGATGCCCAACGGCCCGGAAGGTGTCGCGCGTCCGGAACGACCGCGGGGCGATGTCGATCGCGACGGTCGCGTTCGGCGCGGTCGTGCTGGGCGGGTTGTTGTTCGTCCGCACGGTCGGGTTCTGGCCGGGCGACGTGATCGTGTGGCCGCTGGCGGCGGCCCTCGTCGGGCTTGTCGTTGCTCGCGATGCGCACGCCCACCGGCGGATCGAGCGCCGAACTTCCGGACTGGCCGGTGTTGCGCCGGCTGCCACCGGACGCGGCCGAAGCGGTCGCGGTGCTGCTCGGCACGCGGCGCGGCGCCTTGGCGCGGATCCTCGCCGGGTCGCGTGCGTGTGTCATCGCGGGTCTGGCCGCCTTCATCGTGAGCGTCGACTCTTGGCGACGCGTTGCGCGGAACCGTCGTGGCCGCGGTCGCGGTGTTCATCGGCGTGGCGCTCGTGGTGGGCCCCGGCGTGTCGCGGCTCGTGCATGCGCTCGTCGCCGAACGGCGCGAACGCATCCGGGCCGACGAACGGGCCGAGGTTGCCGCGCATCTGCACGACTCCGTGTTGCAGACGCTCGCGCTCGTGCAACGCCGCGCCGACGAGCCCCGCGAGGTCGTGCGGCTCGCGCGCATGCAGGAACGCGAGCTCCGCGCCTGGCTGCTCGGTGGCGACGCGCCCGCCGCGAGCGTGAGCACCTCACTGGGCGCGGCCCTGGAGGAGATCGCGGCGACGATCGAGACCGAGCACGGAGTTCCGGTCGAGGTCGTGCGCGTCCGCGACTGCGGGCATCGACGGGACCGAACCGATTCTGGCGGCGGCGCGTGAAGCGATCCTCGAACGCGGCCCGGCACTCAGGCGCGGCGACGGTTTCGGTGTATCTCGAGGTCGAGCCCGACCAGGCGACCATCTTCGTGCGCGACCGCGGCAAGGGCTTCGACCCCGACACGGTTCCGGCCGATCGCGGCGGCATCAGCCATTCCATCGTCGGGCGGATGATCCGGGCCGGGGGCCGCGCGACCGTGCACTCAACGCCCGACGAGGGAACCGAGGTCGAGCTGGTGCTGCCGCTCGCGAAAGTCGGAGAGCCGACGTGACTGCGACGCACCCCGCCCCGCGTGTTCCTCGTCGACGATCATCAACTCTTCCTGGCCGGAGTGCGCGCCGAGCTCGGCGCGGTCGTCGACGTCGTCGGCGCCGCGTCGGATGTCGACGCCGCAATCGAGATGATCCGCGAGCGCGTCCCCGACGTCGTGCTCGTCGACGTGCACATGCCCGCGGGCGGCGGTGCACGGGTGATCGCCGAGGTTGCCAAGACGCATCCCGACCGTGCAGTTCCTCGCGCTCTCGGTCAGCGACGCGCCCGAGGACGTGATCGCGACGATCCGCGCCGGTGCGCGCGGTTACGTGACGAAGACGATCGCGCCCGACGAGCTCATCGACGCGATCCGGCGCGTCCGCGACGGCGACGCGGTGTTCTCGCCGCGCCTCGCGGGCTTCGTGCTCGACGCCTTCGCCGACGTCGCGCCCGCGGCCGCCGATCCGGAGCTCGACCAGCTGACGCCGCGCGAACGCGAAGTACTGCGCCTGATCGCCCGGGGTTACGCGTACAAGGAGGTCGCGCCGCGATCTCGGGATCTCGGCCAAGACGGTGGAGAGCCATGTGTCGTCGGTGCTGCGCAAGCTCCAGCTCTCGAGCCGCCACCAGCTCGCCCGCTGGGCCTCCGACCGCCGGCTCATCTAGCCCCGAGCCAGGGGTAGGTTCGTCCCGTGCCGCTTCCCGTTCAACCGCCGTTCGAGCCGATGCTGGCCAAGCTCACCCGCGACATGCCGCCAGTCGGGTGCGGTCTCCTACGAGCCGAAGTGGGACGGCTTTCGGTGCATCTTGTTCCGCGACGGCGACGATCTCGATCTGCAGTCGCGCAACAAGAAGCCGTTGCTGCGCTACTTCCCCGAGCTGCGTGAACCGCTGCTCGAACAGCTGCCCGACCGCGTCGTGCTCGACGGCGAGCTCGTCGTGGCGAACGAACGCGGGCTCGACTTCGACGCGTTGCAGTTGCGTCAGCACCCGGCCGCGTCACGCGTCAACAAGCTCGCGATCGAGATCCCGGCGTCGTACGTCGCCTTCGACATCCTGGCGCTCGGCGACAACTCCTTGCTCGCCACCCCGTTCGGCGAGCGGCGCACCGTGCTCGAAGACGTGCTGCGCAACGCGCTGCTCCACCGCTGTATCTCACCCCGACGACGCGCGACCGCGACACCGCGGAGGATTGGTTCTCGCGTTTCGAGGGCGCGGGTTTCGACGGCGTCGTCGCCAAGCCCTTGGCCGACGGCTATCAGCCCGGCAAGCGCACGATGCTGAAGGTGAAGCACGAGCGCACCTGCGACTGTGTCGTCGCCGGTTTCCGCGTGCACAAGGACGGCAACGGCATCGGCTCGTTCCTGCTCGGTCTCTACGACGACGAAGGCACGCTGCATCACGTCGGGGTCGCGAGTGCGATGGCCGCCAAGCTGCGCACCGAACTCGCGGCCGACGTCGAAGACCTGCGCGCCGACGCGCTCGACGAATCACCCGTGGAAGGGCTGGGCCGAGTCGATGTCGGCCGCGGCCGAGAGCGGTCAACGGATGCCGGGTGGCCCGAGCCGGTGGAACGCGAACAAGGACCTCTCGTGGACGCCGCTGCGGATCGAGCGGGTCTGCGAGGTCGAGTTCGAGGGAATGATGAACGGCCGGTTCCGCCACAACGCCCGCTTCCGGCGCTGGCGTCCCGACAAGGATCCGGGCGACTGCACGTACGCGCAGCTGGAGACGATCCCGCCCGCGGAACTGCGCGAGATGTTCGCCTGAATCGACCGTCCCGATCCGCCGTCCGGGCCCCGGGAATTGGCCGCTCGACCTGATATTTCCCTGGTTACTGCCTGGTACAGGGGGTTCGGTCGCGCTACACTTCTACGGTTGTATTGGGCGCTCCCTCGGGGGCGGGGAACGTGGGCCGTGGCCCACGTTTTTTCTTGGGATCATGAGGAAGGCGCAGACTGTGAGTGCGACGGACACGCAACTCGAAGCGGTACGCGCCGCAGTCGAGCCTGCCGTCGCCGCGCTCGGACTCGACATCTACGACGTCGAGCTCCTCGGCGGCGCGGGTGCGCGCACCCTGCGCGTCACGGTCACGACGTCCGACACCCAAGCGGGTGGCCTCGACCTCGAAGCGATCACCGCCGCGACCCATGCAGTCTCCCGAAATCGTCGACGATGCGACGATGATCAACGGCTCCTACCTCCTCGAGGTCAGCAGCCCGGGCATCGAACGCGCCCTCCGCCGGCCGGAGCACTACAGCTCCGCCCTCGGCGAGGAGGTTTCGGTCAAGTTCCACACTGGCGCGGGTCCCCGACGTGTGCGCGGCGTGCTTCGCCGTTTCGACGGCGCGACTTGCGTCGTCGAAACCGACGAAGGCATCGACGAGGAGATCGCGATCGCCGACGTCACTCAGGCGCGCACCGTCTTCGAATGGGGCCCGCAAGCGCGTCCGACTCCCGGAGCCAAACACTCCAAGGACAAGGCACGCGCGCGGGCGAAAGGGAAGTCATGAAAAATCCCGAGATGCTCGAAGCGCTCTCCGCGCTCGCGATCGAAAAGGGCATTCCCGAAGAGATCATGTTCGAAGCGCTCGCCAACGCGCTCGTCACCGCGTACAAGCGGATGCCGGAAGCGGCGGAGGAAGCGCTGGTCGAGATCGACGTCGAGACCGGTGAGATCCGCGTGATCGCCCAGGAGCTCGACGAAGAAGGCAACGTCACCCGCGAGTGGGACGACACGCCCGCCGACTTCGGGCGCATCGCCGCGCAGACTGCGAAGCAGGTCATCCTGCAGCGCATCCGTGAGGCCGAGCGCGAGATGAAGTACGAGGAGTACGCGGGCCGCGAAGGCGACATCGTCACCGGCATCATCCAACAGACCGACGCGCGCTACACGTTGCTCGACCTCGGTCGGGTCGAGGCGTTGCTGCCGCAGGCCGAGCAGGTCCCCGGCGATCGTTACGACCACGGCTCGCGCATGAAGGCGTACATCGTCGAAGTGCGCAAGACCGCCAAGGGTCCGCAGATCGTCGTGTCGCGCACGCACCCCGGTCTCGTGCGCCGGCTGTTCGAGCTCGAAGTTCCCGAGCTGCTCGACGGCGTCGTCGAGATCAAGGCCGTCGCGCGCGAGCCCGGGCACCGCACGAAGCTCGCGGTCGCGTCGAACGACAGCAACGTCGACCCGGTCGGCGCGTGTGTCGGTGCGCGCGGCATGCGTGTACGTCAGGTCGTGAACGAGTTGCGCGGCGAGAAGGTCGACATCGTTCCTTACAGCCCGGACCCGCCCGAGTTCGTGATGCGCGCGCTCGCACCCGCGAAGGTGCGCGAGGTCCGCATCCACGAGGACACCGGCATCGCCGAGGTCATCGTCCCCGACTTCCAGCTCTCGCTCGCGATCGGCAAGGAAGGCCAGAACGCGCGGCTCGCGGCCCGGCTCACCGGCTGGCGCGTCGACATCAAGAGCGAGACCCAGCTCGCAGAAGAAGAAGCGGGCGGCGGCTACGCCGAGGGCGAGTGGGTCGAAGGCCCCGACGGGCAGCTCATGTGGCAGCCGGCCGAGGGTGGCGAGGCGATCAGCGCGGCCGAGGCCGGCTACGGAACGATCGGTGGGCGGCGACGCGCCCTCCGGCGCCGAGCGCCCGAGTCCGCCGAGACGGCGACGGCCCGACGGCACCGGCGACCTGGCCGTCGAGGAGCCGGCAGCGCTGCCGCCGAGGAGCGTCGATGCACACGAGGTCGACGAGCGAGAAGCCGACGCGAGCATCGGGCGACGGGCCGCCGAGGTGGAAGCCGAGGCAGAAGCGGAGATGGAAGAGACGGCAGGAGATGAGAGCTGACGAGAGCCGCGACGCACATGCGTCGGCTGTCGCCGGACCGACCGACCCCGTGGGTGGGTCCGGATTGCGGCCATGCGTGAAGGAGCGGTACAGATCGGCCGGACGGCGCCCGGCCGGGGCGCGTGGGTCTGTTCTCAGGCCTGTTTCGCCGAGGCGGCGAAGCGGGGGACGCTCGCCCGGGCGCTGCGCCGGGAGCTAACGAGCACCGAAGTCGAAGAGTTGCGCGCGAGACTAGAGAGCATCAATTTCTAAGGGAACGGACTGTTTTGGCGACGAAGAAGATCCGGGTCTACGAGCTGGCACGAGAGCTCGGCGTTGACAACGCCGTCGTGGTCGAGCTTTCCAACGAGCTCAAGATCGGGGTGAAGAGCCACTCGTCGAGCATCGACGAGCCCTCGGCCGACCGTGTCCGCCGGCTGGCCGACTCCCGCGGGCTCAAGACGGAGCCCGTGGTCGAGCCCGAACCCGCGCCGACCCCGCCGCCGCCCGAACCCGCTGCGCCCGCTGTCGCCGCCCCCGTCGCGCCCGCACCGGCCGCCGGCGGCGAGCCCGTTCCGCGTCGCGCCCGCGCCTGCCGTCGGTCGAAGAGTCCAAGCCCGCGGTCGTGCGTTCCGCGCACCGCGTCGTGCGCTCGTCGCCCGCTCCCGTCCCGCCGGCGCCGCCCGCTCCGATCGAGCGGCCCGCGGCGCGAACGTCCGGCCGCCGCCGCGGCATCCGCCGCGCCGCCGATGCAGCTCCGCCGTCCCGTCGGCCGACCGCGACGTCGCCGCTTCCGGCGACACCTCGCCGCCTGACGCGCTGCCGCGGCGCAACCCCGCCGCCGACCGCGCCGTCGCGCCCGACGTCGGGGAGCGGCAAGTCGATCCCGCCGCCGCCGGGTGGCGGCAAGGTGCCCCCGCCCCCGCCCGGTCCGCGCACGAGCTTCGGGAGTCGTCCCGGGGGCCCGCGTCCCGGTCCCGGTGGCGGCGGTGCGCGCCGGGTGGCGCCGGCAGCGGCCCCGCGGCGGCGGCGGCTTCGGTGGCCCCGCGGTGGTGGCGGTGGCGGCGGTGGCGGTTACACGCCCGGCGGCGGCCCCGGTGGCGGTGCCGGACCGGGTGGTCCCGGCGGCGCCCGTACGGGCGCGCCCGGTCGCGGTCGGGGTGGTCCCGGCGGCGGACCCGGTGGTGGTTCGGTGGCGGTCCGGCGGTGCCCGCGGTGGCCGCGGCCGGCCCGGCGGCCCGCCGCAGCGGCGGCGCAAGAAGCGTCGTCGCGACCGCGCCGAGCTCGAACCGGCGTCGCAGCGGCTCACTCCGGTCGGACGCGCCCGTCCCCGAAGGCGAGATCGTCGTCGCACGCGGCAGCACCATCCAGGAGTACGCGCCCAAGCTGAATCGCACGCCGGCCGACCTCGTCCGCATCCTGTTCGAGGCGGGCGAGATGATGACCGCGACCGCGTCGCTCGCCGACGAGATGATCGAGCTGATCGCCGAGGCGCTCGGCGCGCAGATCCTCATCGTCGAGCCCGGCAGCGAGCAGGAGATCGAACTGATCGCGCTGCTCACCGCCGACGACGACGAGGACGACGAGGCGCTGCTCGAACCGCGCCCGCCGGTCATCACCGTCATGGGTCACGTCGACCACGGCAAGACCACGCTGCTCGACCGCATCCGGCACGCGAACGTCGTCGCCGGCGAAGCGGGCGGCATCACCCAGCACATCGGTGCGTACCAGGTCGACCGCGACGGTCGGCGCATCACGTTCATCGACACTCCCGGCCACGAGGCGTTCACCGCCATGCGTTCGCGCGGCGCGCAGATCACCGACATCGCGATCCTCGTGGTCGCGGCCGACGACGGTGTCATGCCCCAGACGATCGAGGCGATCAACCACGCGCGTGCCGGCCGAGGTGCCGATCGTCGTCGCGGTCACCAAGACCGACCGCGAAGACGCCGACCCCACGCGCGTGCGCCAGCAGCTCACCGAGCAGGAGCTGGTGCCCGAGGAGTGGGGCGGCACCACGATCGTGCTCGACGTCGCCGCGCCGACCGGTCAAGGGGTCGAGGAGTTGCTCGACGCGCTGCTGCTCGTCGCCGACGCCGAGATCGCCGAAGACCTCGTCGCCAACCCGAAGCGGCCGGCCAAGGCCTACGTGCTCGAGTCGTACCTCGACCAGGGCCGGGGCCCGGTCGTGACCGCGCTCGTCGAGGAAGGCACGCTGCGCGTCGGCGACCAGATCGTCGCCGGGCCCGGCCTGGGGTCGCGTCCGCGCGATGTTCGACGAGCACGGCAAGCAGGTCAGCGAGGCCGGTCCGTCGGTTCCGGTCGAAGTGCTCGGTCTCGACGACGTCCCGCTCGCGGGCGACGAGCTGCGGGTCGCGCCCTCCGACAAGGTCGCGCGCACGGTTGCCGAGGCGCGCACGCACCGCCGCAAGGTCGCCGCGCAACGCAACCCGATGATGTTGGGTGGCGGCGCCCGCCTCGAGGACATCTTCGCGATGGTCCAACGGGGCGAGGTCGCCACGTTGAACCTCATCGTGAAGGCCGACGTGAACGGCTCGCTCGAGGCGCTCACCGACGCGTTGAAGAAGCTCGACGCCGAGCACGACGAGGTCCGCCTGTCGTTCGTGCACCGCGGCGTCGGTGGCATCACCGCGTCCGACCTCGACCTCGCGGCCGTGTCGAACGCCACCGTGATCGGCTTCAACGTGCGTCCCGACCGCAAGGCCCGGGAAGTGGCCGAGCGCGAGGGCGTCGAGATCCGTACCTACGAGGTCATCTACGGCGTCCTCGACGACGTCCGCAACGCCCTCGTCGGCATGCTCAAGCCCGAGTACGAAGAGGTCGTCACCGGCGACGCCGAGGTCCGCGAGGTCTTCTCGGTCCCGCGGGTCGGCAAGGTTGCGGGTTGCTACGTCACGAGTGGCGTCATCACCCGCGGTTCGAAGGTCCGCTTCCTGCGCGAGGGCACGATCATCTGGAAGGGCGTCGATCGCAACACTGCGCCGCTTCAAGGACGACGTGCGCGAGGTCCGCGACGGTTTCGAGTGCGGTATCGGGCTCGAGAACTACCAGGACCTCAAGCCGGGCGACGTGATCGAGACGTTCGAGGAACGCGAGATCGCACGGGTCTGATCGCCGGGCCTGAGCACCCGGACCTGAACATCGGGTGGACACGGCCGTGAGCGTGCTCGCGGTCGTGCTGCTGGCGTATCGGTCTCGTGGGCGCGCTCGCTGCGGCCCGCGAAGCCTGCCCGGCCTGGGTGCTGCCGGTCGCGGCCGCGGTCGTTGCGGTGCGCGGCCGGCGTCGTCGACGGATCGCGAGCTGCACGACGTGCTGCGGCCGCTCGCGGCGCCGCTCGCGTTCGTGCTCGTCGCGGTTCCGCTCGCCGCGTCGCTCGACCACGTCGGCGTGTTCGACGAGCTCGCCGCGATTCGCGGCCCGCAGCCGCCACGTCGTCGGCGCGCTGTGGATCCTCGCGGCCCTCGTCGTCGCGCTTCTTGAACCTCGACGCCGCGGTCGTGTTGCTCACGCCGCTCTACATCCGCACCGCCGTGCTCGTCGATCGTCGACCCGATCGCGCTCGCGTTCCAGCCGGTGCTGCTCGCGTCGCTCGCGAGCAGCGTGCTCGTCGTGTCGAACCTCACGAACCTGCTCGCGGCATCGCATCTCGGCCTCGCAGAACGCCGACTTCCTTCGGCACCTCGCGTTGCCGTTCGGTCGCGGCGACGATCGTCGGCTGGTTCGCGTACCGACGCGTGTTCCCGCCCGGGCGCGCGCGGTGACTGATTCGTCGACCGGTCGATCGCCGCGCGCTGGTCGTGGGGCTCGGCGCGATCGCGTTGTTCCTCGTGCTGTTGCTCGGCGGTGAGCCGTTCGGTGTGCCCGGCGTGGGCCGCGGCGCTCGCGACCGAGGTCGGTCTGATCGCCATCACCCGGCGGCCTGCCGTGGCGCCAGGTGCCGATCGGCACGGTCGTGCTCGCAGCGGCGCTGGCGGTGCTCGCGGCCGGGGTCGCGGTGCGAGTGCCCGAGCGCGTTCACGAGTCTCGGCGCGGGCGGATCGCGGGGCTTCGCGGGCCGGGGTGGTGTCGGCCGAACGTCTTGAACAACCTGCCCGCGCATTCTCGTCGGGCTCGACCACGGTCTCGGTCCGGAGTCGCGTGTGGCCGCTGTTGCTCGGTGTGAACCTCGGGCCGACGCTGCTGCTGACGGGATCGCTCGCGGGGCTCCTGTGGCAGAGCGGCGCCCGACGGGCCGGGGTCGAGATCGACGCCCGGCATTACGCCCGGGTCGGGGTGCTCGTCGGGGTGCCCGCGATCGTCGCGTGCGGCCCTGGTCCTGCGGCGTGCCTGGGATGAGCCCCGGGTCGTGACGTCTGCGTATCCGGAATCGATCCGCGCACCGCGCGTGGCGCGAGAATGCAGGATGTGCACGCTGCCGCCGTCCGTTTCGATCTGCACATCCCGCAGAGCCGTTCGCTGAAGGTGAAGCGCGCCGCGATCCGTCCGATCGTCGACGGCTTGCGTCACCGGTTCCACGTTTCGGTCGCCGAAGTCGACCATCACGACCAGTGGCAGCGGGCCGCGATCGCGGTTGCGGTCGTCGCCGGGAGCGAGTCGCAGGTGCGCGACATCTCGCCTCGATCGAGCGGTTCGTCGTCACCTCCGCCGACGTCGAGCTGCTCGACGTCGAGACCGCGTGGCTCGAGAGCGAATGGGCGTGAGCGCGTGACCTCGGCCCGCAAGTACCCGCGCACCGCGCGGGTCAACGAAGTGATGCTCGAGGTGCTCGCCGACGAGCTCGAGCGCATGAACGATCCGCGCCTCGAGCTGGTCACGTTCACCGGCGTCGACGTGAGCCGCGACCTCGCGCACGCCAAGGTCTATTACTCGACGCTCACGGCCACGGCCGCCGACTCGCGGGCAACGGTTCCCGAGGATGCGGCGGCCGCGTTGCAGGCCGGCGGATCGCACCTGCGCGGCGCGGTCGGTCGCCAGATGCGCATCCGCCAGGTGCCGAAGCTCGACGTTCGTCGATCGACCCCGGAATCGTTTCCGGTCAGCGCATCGAAGACCTGCTGCGCGAGATCCACCACCGAGAGGCGTCGAGCGGCGAGAGTGGTGCCGCAGGCGACGAGGAGGACTCGTGAGCGGCGATCTTCCGGTCGACGACGCATTGACCCGAGGCGGCCGCGGCGATCCGCGCCGTGCCCGAGGTCAGCTTGGCGTGTCACGTCAGTCCCGACGGCGACGCGTTGGGCTCGATGCTCGCGCTGCACCACGTGCTCGTCGCGGCCGGCATACCGAGCGTCGCGTCGTTCTCGGAGCCGTTCGTCGTGGCGCCGCACTACCGCGAGCTCCCCGGGCTCGAGTTGCTCACGCCGCCCGACCGTTTCCCGCGCGAGCCGAGCGTGATGGTCACCTTCGACTCCGGTTCGCTCGCCCGCTTGGGCGATCTCGAACCGCCCGGCCAAGGCCGCCGACGAGCTCGTGGTCATCGACCACCACGTCTCGAACCAGCGCTACGGCTCGATCAACGTGATCGATCCCGACGCCGCCGCGAGCGGCGTGCTCGTACGGCGCCTGATCGCCCGGCTCGAGCTCCCGATGACCCGCGACGCGGCGGTGTGCCTGTACGCCGCGCTCGTGTGCGACACCGGCCGGTTCCAGTACGAGTCGACCACGCCCGCGGTGTTCGAGCTGGCCCGTGAGCTCGCGTGCTTCGACCTCCCCATCCCCGAGCTGTCGCGCACGCTGTTCGAGGAACACCGCTTCGCGTATCTCCAACTGCTCGCCGAAGCACTGCAGCACGCAGTGCTGGTGCCGGAGAAGAAGTTCGTCTGGACGAAGGTGACGCAGAGCGATCTCGAACGGCACGACGTCACGTTCGACGAGGTCGAGGGCCTCATCGACGTGCTGCGCCGGACGCGCGAGGCCGAGGTTGCGTGCGTGTTGAAGCAGGGACCCGACTCCACGTGGCGGGTGAGCCTGCGTTCGCTCGGCAGCATCGACGTGCGCCTCATCGCGGAGCGGCAGGGCGGTGGCGGTCACCGCTTCGCGGCCGGCTTCACGAGCGACGAGCCCGCCGACGCGGTCGTTGCGCAGATCCTCCACTCGCTCTGATGCGCGGAACCGCGTGGCCCGATGCGGGACGGTTTGGTCGTCGTCGACAAGAGCGCCGGGTTGGACGAGTCACGACGTCGTCGCCAAGTTGCGGGGCGTCTACGGACAGAAGCGCGTCGGCCATGCGGGCACGCTCGATCCCGACGCAACCGGCGTGCTGCTGGTGGGGCTCGGACGTGTCACGCGTCTGCTGCGCTACCTGCAGGAAGCGGGGAAGGAGTACCGGGGCCGCGTGGTCTTCGGCGTTGCGACCGACACGCTCGACGCCGCGGGCTCCGTGCTCGAGCGCGCGGAGATGGTGTTCACGCGGGCCGATCTCGAACGGGCATCGGGCGCGTTCGTCGGCGACATCGAGCAGGTCCCGCCGATGGTTTCGGCGCTGAAGGTCGGCGGCCGGCGCTTGTACGAGATGGCGCGGGCGGGCGAGGAGATCGAACGGGCGGCCCGGCCCGTGCACATCGGCGAGCTGGTCGTCGAGGACTTCGAGCCCGGCGCGTATCCGGAGGCCACGATCCGCGGTCGCGTGTTCGACCGGCACTTATATCCGCACGCTCGCGGCCGATCTCGGCGTCCGCGCTCGGTGGTTGCGCGCACCTCGGGTCGCTGCGCCGGCTGCGGGTCGGGAGCTTCACGCTCGCCGAGGCGCGCACGCTCGAGGAGATCGAGGCCGACCCCGACGCGGCCGTGCTCGCGCCGACCGAGGCGATGCGCGATCTCGAATGCGTCCGCGTCGACGCCGAGCGGGCGCGGGCGGTTGCGCACGGCGCAACGTTCGCGGCGCCCGCGCTGATCGGAGAGAGCGAAGGGGAAGGGCCCTTCGCGATCGTCGACGAGGCGCGATGCGCTGCTGGCCGTGTACGAACGCCGGGGCGGTGGCGTGAAGCCGGCGGTCGTCGTCGCGACCGAAGCACCCGTCGCATGAAGGTCTACCGCGACCCCACCGAACTCGGGTCCGTCGCAACGAATCTCTCGACGAATCGTTCCGACGGCGCGCGCGACCGTGCGGTGACGATCGGCGCGTTCGACGGTGTGCACCTCGGCCATCAGGCCGTGTTGCGCCTCGTGCGCGAGCTCGCCCAGGCCCGCGGCCTCTCGGCCACGGTCCTCACCTTCGACCGGCACCCGGCCGAGGTCGTGCGCCCCGGCTCCGCGCCCAAGCTGCTGACCACACTCGAACAGAAGCTCGAGCTGCTCGACGCCACCGGCGCGGTCGACGAGTGCGTCGTGCTCCCGTTCGACGCGTCCCGCAGCAAGGAACCGGCCGAGCAATTCGTCGAAGAGCTGCTCTCCAGCGCGCTCCGTGCCCGGCTCGTCGTGGTCGGCGCCGACTTCCACTTCGGCTACCGCCGCCACGGCGATGTTCCGCTCCTGCAGCTCATGGGCGCGGAGCTCGGCTTCGAGACGATCGGCCTCGGCCTGGTTGCCGCCCCCGATCGCGACACCGGCATCCCGTACTCGTCGACCCGCATCCGCCAGCTGATCGCGGCGGGCGATGTGGAGGGTGCGGCGCTCGATGCTCGGCCGTCCGCACGAGGTGCGCGGACCGTGGAGCGGGGCGACGCCCGGGGTCGGGAGCTCGGGTTCCCGACCGCCAACGTCATGGTCGCCGAGAACATCTGTCTCCCCGTCGACGGCGTCTACGCCGGAACGTTCACCGGTGCCGACGGCATCGCCCGCCCCGCTGCCATCTCCGCCGGCCGCCGGCCCACCTTCTACGCCGACGCCGGGATGTTCCTGCTCGAGGCGTACGTCCTCGATTTCGACGGGCGACCTCTACGGCCAGCCGGCCCGGGTCTGTTTCACGCACCGCATCCGGGGCCAGGAGCGCTTCGACGACGTCGACGACCTCATCGCCCAGATGCACCGCGACGTCGCTCGCGTCCGTGAACTCGGGTAACCAGGCCCGAACCAGCGGGTCTGGTAGCCTCCACAGCTGAATCCGTATCGGATGAAGCCGAATTGAACGAAGAAGGTTCGAACGCGCGTATGCCCGACAAGGCCGCAACGATCAGCGACAACAGGCTCCACGACACTGACACCGGCTCCGCCGAGGTCCAGATCGCGCTCCTCACCGAGCGCATCCGTCATCTCACGGAGCACATGAAGGTCCACAAGAAGGACTTTCACACGCAGCGTGGGCTGCTGATGCTCGTCGGCCGGCGTCGGCGAATGCTCGACTACCTCCGACGCAACAACGTCGAGCGGTATCGAGTTCTCATCGCCAAGCTCGGCATCCGTCGATAAGTGATTCGCACGAGGAGCGGTCATCCGCTCCTCGTTTGACATACAAACCGCGAGAGCAGATGTCGGTTGTCAGTCGCCACCGCCCGGGATCTCCATAGGAGATTCGCCCGGACGTTGACAACTGGGAACCGGTGCCTCTCGCCAAACAGAGAGGAACCTTTGCGTGAGTGACGCAATTTCGGTTTCCGGTCCTATCAACGCCGCAGGTCTCGAAATGACGCTCGAGACCGGCAAGCTCGCATCCCTTGCGGCCGGCGCAGTCGTCGTCAAAGTCGGCGGTACGACACTTCTGTCGACCGTCGCCACGTCGAAGCCGCGTGACGGCATCGACTTCTTCCCGCTCACCGTCGACGTCGAAGAGCGCGCGTACGCCGCGGGCAAGATCCCCGGTTCGTTCTTCCGCCGTGAAGGTCGCCCCGGCGAGCTCGCCATCCTCACGTGCCGCTTGACCGACCGGCCGTTGCGCCCGTCGTTCCCGGCGGACTTCCGCAACGAGGTCCAGGTCATCGCGACCATCCTCGGTGTCGACCTCGAGAACCCGCACGACATCGCGTCGATCAACGGCGCGTCGGCCGCGTTGACCGTCTCGGGTATCCCGTTCGACGGCCCGATCGGTGCGGTGCGCCTCGCGCACCACAACGGTGAGTGGATCGCGCACCCCACGTTCCAAGAGGGTGACGACTCCACGTTCGAGATCGTCGTGGCCGGCCGTCAGCTCGACGACGGCGACGTCGCGATCATGATGGTCGAAGCCGGCGGTACCGAGCGCACGTGGGAGCTCTACGAAGAGGGCGCCCCGAAGATGACCGAAGAGCTCATCGCAGACGGGTCTCGAGGAGTCGAAGAAGTGGATCTCGGCCTCGATCGAGTTGCAGAAGAAGCTCCGCGACGAGTTCATCAAGGCTCGCGGTCCGATCACGCCGATCGAGTACATGCCGAACATCGACTACACGCCCGCCGTGTACGCGTCGGTGAAGGCGCACGCCGAATCCGACACCGACGCGGCGATGAAGATCGCCGACAAGACCGACCGCAACAACAAGCTCGACGAGATCCTCGTCGGCATCCAGGTTGCGCTGATCGGCACGCCCGAGAAGCCCGGCGTCCACGCCGAGCAGGCCGGTGAGGTCAAGAAGGCCTTCCGTTCATTGCAGAAGGAAGTCGTCCGCCGGCGCATCGTCAACGAAGGCGTGCGTATCGACGGTCGGGGTCCGACCGACATCCGGGCGCTTTCGGCCGAGGTCGGAGTGCTCGACACCGCGCACGGCTCTTCGCTGTTCCAGCGGGGCGAGACGCAGGTGCTCGACGTCGCGACGCTGGCCATGCCGCGCATGGAGCAGATGCTCGACACGATCACGCTCGAAACCAAGAAGAAGTACATGCACCACTACAACTTCCCGCCGTTCTCCACCGGCGAGACCGGGCGCGTCGGTTCGCCGAAGCGTCGCGAGATCGGTCACGGTGCGTTGGCCGAGCGGGCGTTGATCCCGGTGCTGCCGAGCGGCACCGACTGGCCGTACACGATGCGTGTCGTCTCCGACGTGCTCGCGTCGAACGGTTCCACGTCGATGGCGTCGGTCTGTGGCTCGACCCTTTCGCTCATGGACGCGGGTGTCCCGATCAAGGCGCCGGTCGCCGGCATCGCGATGGGCCTCGTGTTCGCAGAAGGCAAGTACACGACCCTCACCGACATCCTCGGTCAGGAAGACGCGTTCGGCGACATGGACTTCAAGGTCGCCGGAACGTCGGAGTTCGTCACTGCGCTGCAGCTCGACACGAAGATCGCCGGCATCCCTGCCGACGTTCTCGCGGCCGCGTTGCTGCAGGCCAAGGACGCCCGCCTGAAGATCCTCGCGGTCATGGAAGCCGCAATCGCCAGCCCGCGTGAAGAAGTGCGGGGCACGGCACCGAAGATCGTCAGCTTCGAGATCCCCGTCGACAAGATCGGCGAGGTCATCGGGCCGAAGGGCAAGGTCATCAACACGATCCAGCAGGAGACCGGCGCCGACATCTCGGTGCAGGACGCCGACGGGGTCGGCATCGTGTCGATCGGTTCGAAGGACGGCGCCGCGGTTACCGAGGCGCAGCGTCGGATCGAGCTCATCCTCGACCCGCCGACCGCCGAGGTCGGTGCGGTCTACGAAGGCCGGGTCGTCAACATCACCAAGTTCGGTGCGTTCGTCAACATCCTTCCGGGTCGTGACGGCCTGATCCACATCTCCAAGCTGGGTCGGGGCAAGCGCATCGACCGGGTCGAAGACGTGTTGGCCCTGGGCGACGAGCTCTCGGTCACGCGTCGACGACATCGACCAGAACGGCAAGTTGTCGCTGTCGTTGTTGGGCGACGACGGTGACGACTCCGGCGACGGTGGGGGCGGCGGCGGTAATGCCAGCGGCCCGCGCGACCGTGACCGCGAGTCCCGGGCGCCGCGGGGCGACAGCTCGCCCCGGGAGTCGCGCGACTCCGGTGGTTCACGCGAATCGTCGTCACCGGCGCGGGTGACCGCGTCGTTCGAGTCGGCCTGGGAAGAGCAGGCCCGCGAAGAGTTCGGCGACCTCGGTCCCGCACCCGAGCCGGAGAAGTCCGGCGCCGGTGGCGATCGCGGTGGCCGTGGCGGTCGCGGCGGACGGGGCGGCGGCGGCCGCGGCGGTCCCCGGCGCTAGTCGCAGTCGCGGCGCAGGCGTGAGTGTTCGGCGGACGCGCAGCCCTTCGGGGCTGCGCGTCGTGACCGAGGCGCTCCCCGCGCTGCATTCCGTCACGCTCGGCGCTTGGGTCGGGAGTGGCGCGCGCGACGAGCAGGGCGCGGAGTGGGGTGCCAGTCACTTCCTCGAACACCTGCTGTTCAAGGGCACCGACCGGCGCAGTGCCCGCGAGATCGCGGAGTCGATCGAGTCGGTCGGCGGCGAGATGAACGCGTTCACGACGCACGAACAGACGGTGTTCTACGTCCGCGTGCCCGACGTGCAACTCGAATCCGCCCTCGACGTGCTGGCCGACGTGTTGTGGAATCCGGCCTTTCGTGTCGACGACGTCGAGTCGGAACGGCGCGTCATCCTCGAAGAGATCGGGATGCGCGACGATACGCCCGACGATCTCGTGCACGACCTGTTCGCGGGCGCACTCTTCCCCGGGCATCCGCTCGGGCGGGAGGTGCTCGGAAGCGACGAGTCGATCACCGAGATGGCCCGCGACGACATCGCCGCCTATCACCGCGCCCACTACCAGCCGTCCAATGTCGTGTTCGCGGCGGCGGGCAACCTCACGCACGAGCACGTGCTCGAACTGATCGAAGAACGGTTTCCCACGAATGTGGGGGAGCGTCCGGCGCGGCCGCGACGACATTCTCGGCGCCGCGGAACCAAATCGTGGTGTTGCACCGCGACACTGAACAGACGCACCTCGTCACCGGCGTGCGGGCGTTGCCCGCGCTCGACCCCGACCGGTACGCGTTGACGATCGTCAACCAGGTCTTGGGCGGCGGGATGTCGTCGCGGTTGTTCCAAGAGATCCGCGAATCGCGCGGGCTCGCGTATTCGGTGTTCTCGTACGCGGCGAGCTTCGACGACGAGGGCTACGTCGCGATCTACGCGGGAACGGCGCCCGAACGCGTGCCCGAGACGCTCGAGGTGATCGATGCCGAGCTCGACCGGCTGGTGAACGAGGGCCTTTCCGATGCCGAGATCGCTTCGGCCAAGGGTCATCTCGTCGGGTCGCTGGCGATGTCGCTGGAAACATCGGCGAGCCGCATGCGCCGACTCGGGCGTTCCGAGTTGGTCGAGGGCGAGATACCGAGTCTCGAAGATCTGATCGCGCGTGTCGAAGGCGTTGGCGCCGACGATGTGAGCCGCGTCATCGAGCGAGTGTTCGTCGGCGCCGATCGCACGCTGGCCGTCGTAGGCCCGCATATGTCCTCGGAGTTCGGCACCTCCGAGTCGTAGGCTCGCGGCATGACGCGAGTGGGTGTTTTCGGTGCCGGCGGGCGTATGGGCGCGACCGTGTGCGACGCGGTGCGCGACGCCTCCGACCTGGAGTTGGTTGCGGCCGTCGACCCGATGCATGCCGGCGCGGCGGTCGGCGATCTGCAACTTGCGGCCGATGCGGGCGCGCTCGAAGCCGCGCAGGCGCAGGTGGCCGTCGATTTCACCGTGCTCGACGCGGCGCGCGAGAACATCCGTTGGTGCGCGGCGCACGGTGTGCACGCGGTCGTCGGCACGACCGGTTTCGGCGACGCCGAGCTCGAGGAGTTCGCGGAGCTGTTCGACCGCTCGGAGGCCAACGCGGCGATCATCCCGAACTTCGCGATCGGCGCGGTGTTGATGATGCGGTTCGCGGAGATGGCCTCGCCGTTCTTCGAGACCGGCGAGATCATCGAGCTCCACCACGACCAGAAGATCGATGCGCCGTCGGGCACGGCCGCACTGACCGCGCAGCGGATGGCGGCCGCGTCGAAGGAGTGGGCCGACGACCCGACCACGAAGGTGATCGCCGCGGGCGCGCGGGGTGGCCGGATCGACGGGATCCCGGTGCATTCGTTGCGCATGCGGGGGATGGTCGCTCACCAAGAAGTGTTGCTCGGAACGACGGGGCAGACGCTTTCGATCCGTCACGACAGCTACGACCGGGCGTCGTTCATGCCCGGCGTTCTCCTCGCGGTGCGCAAGATCGCGGACACTCCCGGTCTCACGATCGGTCTCGACGCGCTGCTCGGTCTCTGAAACGTTCTGCCGCGGTCGAGCGCGATGTGCGCTAGCGACAGATCGGTTCGACGACCTTGACGAGGTTGTCGATACCGGTGATCACAACCAGGTTCTCGCGCTCCGCGAGCCAATCCCGGTTGCGCACATGCAGATCGTCGCTCGGGTCGAATCGATTGAGGTACACGACCACGAGGCGCTCCTTCCAGAGCGCGTCGCGGCTCAGGCGCACGACGTTGATCGTGCCGAGGCCCGCGTCCGCGACGAGCACGACGAGCTTTGGCTCGAGGGCGCGGATGAAATCGGCCCCGTCACCGTCGGTCGCGATGGGGGAGCGCACACCACCCGCGGTCTCGACGATCACGGCGACCCGTTCCGGAACGGTGGCGAGCACCTCGTCGGTCAGGTCGGCGATGGTGAACGGCGGCAGCCCTAACGCTTCGGCGGCCATGGGCGGCGCCATCGGCAACGGGATCCAGCGGTGTTCGGGACACACCTCGGTCGGCGCGACGCCTGCGGCGCGGGCCAGAACGTCGGCGTCGGTGGCAGGGTCGCCCGGTGCGAACGACTGCACCGGCTTGCGGACCGCGATCACGACGCCTTTGGCCCGCAGCCGCTCGATGAGAGCCGCGGCGACGAACGTCTTGCCGACATCGGTCCCGGTGCCGGCGAAGGCGATGACGGTCGTGCCCGCGGTCATTGCGCGGGAACGGAGCCGAACACGTTGGTGAGCGCGTGCAGCAGGTGATCGACCTGGGCGTCGGTGTGTGCGGCCGAGACGGTGACGCGGAGTCGTGACGAGCCCGGCGGAACCGTCGGCGGTCGGATGGCGGGGACGAGGAGCCCCTCGTCGAGCAGCGCGGCCGCGGCTGCGAGCGCCCGTTCCTCTTCACCGCACACGAACGGGACGATGGGCGACGGGTGATCGAGGCGGAGCCGGTCGACGTGATGGCGCAGCCGGGCACGCAACGCGGCGCCTTCCGGCGATTGCACGACGCGCAGCGCCGCGAGTGCGGCGGCCGCGTCGGCGGGCGTGAGCGCGGTGGTGAAGATGTACGGCCGGGCGAGGTTCTCGACCAGCTCGATCAGCCGGGTCGGTCCGGCGACGAATCCACCGAGCGCGCCGAGTGTCTTCGAGAGGGTGCCGACGCGCAACACGTTTGCGTCCGAGGCGAGGTCGAGGTCGGGGCCGAGAACCGCGTGCGCTTCGTCGACGACGAGTAGCGCGTCTTCGCGCGCACACAGGTCGCTGAGCGCGACCGTGTCGGCGATGTCGCCATCCATGGAGAAGACGGTGTCGCTCACGACGAGCGCGCGCCGGGGGCCGCGGTTGCGGAGGAGCGCGGCGAGGTGATCGAGGTCGCGGTGGCGGTAGACGGCGACCTCGGCCCGGGCGAGGCGACAACCGTCGATGATCGACGCGTGGTTCAGCTCGTCACTGCAAACGAGCACGCCCGCGCCCGCGAACGTGGTGATGACCCCGAGGTTGGTCGCGAATCCGGTCGGGAAGATCGCGGCTCGGGGCGTCGCCTTCCAGGCCGCGAGCTCGCGTTCGAGTTCGGCGTGCACCGGGCGGGCGCCGACGATCAAGCGGGCCGCGCCCGCGCCCGCACCCCAGCGGTCGAGGGCGTCGTGCGCGGCGGCGATCACCACGGGATGCGCGGTGAGCCCGAGGTAGTCGTTCGATGCGAACGACACCACCGGCCGGCCGTCGGCGGTCAGCGTGCCCTCGGGGCCCTTGGCGTCGAGGGTGCGGGGCGCGCGCCAACGACCGCTCGCGCGGATCGCGTCGGCTTCCGCGTCGGCCCACGCGTCCCAGGTCATCGGGCGGTCTCGGTGTCGTCCAGCTCGGCGACTTCGTCGATCGAGTCGCTCAGCGCGTGCACGACGCGGTGCAGCTCGGCCGACGTGATCGTGAGCGGCGGCATCAGGGTCACGTTGTCGCCGATCGACCGCAGCAGCACGCCCCGTTCGACCGCGCCCGCGCTGACGCGGCGACCCCACTTCAGTCCGTCGGTCGGAGGCGCGAGCTCGACCGCGCCCATGAGCCCGCGCAGGCGCACTTCCCGCACCGCCGGCTTCGATGCGATGCGATCGTGCAGGAGTCCTTCGAGCTCTTCCGAACGCTCGCGCACGTTGGCGAGCACGTCCCAGGCGTCGATCAGTTCGAGGTGACGGAGCGCGACCGCGGCCGCCAGCGCGTTCCCCCCGAACGAGTGCCCGTGGTAGAGCGTGCGTTCGCCGAGATCGTCGCCGAGGAACGCCTCGAACACCGAGCCGCTCGCCGCGGTGACCGACATCGGGAGATAGCCCGCGGTCAGGCCTTTGCCCAGACAGAGCAGGTCGGGTCGGATGTCGCACTGCTCCGACGCGAAGAGTGTTCCGGTGCGGCCGAAGCCGGTCGCGATCTCGTCGCAGATCAACAACACGTTGTGCGCGCGGCACGCGGCACCGAGCCGGGTCAGGCCTTCGTGGTCGGCGAGCTGCATGCCCGCCGCGGCCTGCACCGACGGTTCGACGATCACCGCCGCCAACTCCGACGCATGTTCGGCGATCATCCGAACCGCAACCGCGAAGCACGCGGGGTCGTCGAACGCGGGCGCGCGCAGCACCCGGAAGCGCAGCGCATTGAACACGTCGGCGCCGAAGCCGTCGTCACCGACCGACAGCGCGCCGATCGTGTCGCCGTGATACGCCCCGCCGAAGGCGAGGAACTTCGACCGGCCGGGCGCGCCGAGGTTGTGCCAGTACTGGATCGCGATCTTCAGGGCTTGTTCCACCGCCGACGCGCCGTCGCTCGCGTAGAGGAAGTGCGGATCGTCGACGGGCACGACGCGCGCCAAGGCTTCCGAAAGCTCGATGACCACCCGGTTGCCGTTGCCGAGCATCGTGGAGTGCGCGCCGAGTGCGAGTTGACGGATGATGGCGTCGTCGAGCTCCGGCACGTGGTGGCCGAGCGTCGTCACCCACAACGACGAGATCGCGTCGAGGTAGTGCTTGCCGTCGACGTCGATGAGCTCGTGACCTTCGGCCCGGTCGACGATGATCGGGCGATTGTCGGCGAAGCTCGCCATCTGGGTGAAGCCGTGCCACACGACCTGTGCGTCGCGTTTTACCCAGTCGTCGTGCGCGGTCACGGGTCGATTCTGGCGCACAATGTCGAGATGAGCCCCACGCGGACCGCGACGTCTATCGCCGGGTGCAGGCGCGCGTGACCGCGGCGAGCGATCCCCTCAGCCTGCACGATCGCCTGCTCGCGGCGACCTACCGGTGCGTCGAACGCTTCGGGATGGGCAAGACGACGATCGACGACATCGTCAAGGAGTCCGGGGTGTCGCGGGCGACGATCTACCGCCAGTTCCCGGGCGGCCGCGACGAAGTGCTCCTGGAGACGGTCGGGTGGGAGCTGGCGAACTACTTCAACCGGCTCGCCGATCAGGTCAGGGACGCGCCGAACCTGGCCGAGCTGCTCCGCCGGGGGCTGGCCTACGCGTACCGGTCGATCGCGGATCACGCGGTCTTGCGCAAGATGCTCGACACCGAACCCGACCGGCTGCTGCCCCTGCTGACCACCGAGTCGGCCAAGTCGCTGCCGTTCATCGCCGACTTCCTGCTGCCGTACCTGCGACGGGAAGAGGAGGCGGGCCGACTCCGGCCCGGCGTCGACATCGACCGCGCCGCCGAATACCTCGCCCGCTCGATCCTGTCGCTCATCGGGGCGCCCGGCCGCTGGGACCTCTCCGACCCCGCCCAGGTCGCCGACCTCGTCGACGTAGAGCTCCTCGGCGGCATCACGGCCCCAACCCCCTAAAAACCCCTGCCAACGCGGGGGTCCTGTGCTCGCGATCGCGAGCACGGATGTGACACGGGACACGTTGACGATGAGACGTATAGTGGACCAGTGTCTCAGGTGATGGACTTCTCGGCCGCCGACCTCAGCCCGAAAGCTGCGCAGGTGCTCGACGCGGCCCTCGTCTGCATCGGGCGCGTCGGGCTGACCAAGACGACGCTCGACGATGTGGCCCGCGAAGCGGGTTGCGCGCGGGCGACCGTCTACCGGTGCTTCGCGAACAAGCAGCAACTCCTCGTCGCGCTCGTGGCCCGCGAGGCCCAGCGCTTGGGTTCGACGGTCGTCGTCGCCTCCGCGTCGAGCGACACGCTCGGCGACGCAATCACGGTGGTCGTCACCACCGCGGTCGATTTTCTCGCGAACCATCCTGCGCTCGCGTTCGTATGTGCCCATGAACCCGATGTACTGATTCCGTTCCTGGCGTTCGAGCGCGAAGACGCGGTGCTGCGTACCGCGGCCGTTCTGATCGCGCCCGCGTTCGTGCGGTTTCTCGAGAACGCGCCCGAGGCGACGCGCCTCGGCGAATGGATCGCCCGCATCACCCTTTCGTACCTCTTCAGTCCCTCCGAGAATTTCGACATCGCCGACCCGGTGCACGTGCGTGCTCTCGTGGACGACTTCGTCGTCCCGGGTTTCGTCAACTCCGAAGGAGTGTCCCGATGACAACCAACAACGAACTGATCGGCCGCGACGAGATCAACGATCTCGAGGCCATCCTTTCCGTCAGCAACACCGACGTCGACGCCAAGGACCACAACGTCGGTGCCGGCTTCGACGCGGTCTTCACCTGGGACTACGAGCGCAGCCGGCCCGCGCTGGGCAAGCTCTACGAGAAGGCGAAGACGTCGCAGTGGAACGTCACCACCGACCTCGACTGGTCAACGCCCGTCGACCAGGAGGCGCTCGCGCTCAACGAGATGAAGCGTGAGGACGTGAAGTTCTTCGGCGATCACGTCGACCTCTCGGGCACGCCCTTCGCGAAATGGACCGAGAAGGAATGGGTCGAGCTCGCGATCGAGGGTCAGAACTGGACGCTCTCGCAGTTCCTGCACGGCGAGCAGGGCGCGTTGCTCTGCACGGCGCGCATCGTCGAGACCGTCCCGTGGATCGACGCCAAGTACTACGCGGCCACGCAGGTTGTCGACGAGGCCCGCCACGTCGAGGTCTTCGCCAAGTACCTCGACGAGAAGCTCTCCGGGCACTACCCGATCAACGCGCACCTCGAGCTGCTGCTCGACGACATCCTCGCCGACAGCCGCTGGGACATGACGTACCTCGGCATGCAGATCATGGTCGAGGGCCTCGCGCTCGCCGCGTTCGGGTTCATGCACCAGATGACAACCGAGCCGCTGTTGAAGCAGCTGCTGCGGTACGTCATGAGCGACGAGGCTCGCCACGTTGCCTTCGGTGTGCTCTCGTTGCAGGAGTACTACAAGGAACTTTCCGACGCGGAGATGAAGGACCGCCAGGAGTTCGCGTTCGAGGCCGCAGTGCGCATGCGCGACCGGTTCCTGCAGCAAGAGGTCTGGGACCGCATGGGTGTGCCGGTCAAGGACGCGCTCGAGCTCGTCATGGCCGACGAGGGCCGCAAGATCTTCCAGAACATCCTGTTCTCCAAGATCGTCCCGAACTGCAAGAAGCTCGGCCTGCTCGACCGCAACCAGGGCTGGCTGCGTGAGCGCTTCACCGAGCTCGGCGTGATCCAGTTCGAGGACTGGGTCGACACCGGCGAGGAATACGCGATGCTCGACGAAGTGTCGAAGGACCGCGAAGCCCAAGCCGCCGCCGGCACGTAACCGCGGCTCGTTCTTCCGCACTTGCGCATTCATGCGCCCGTGAGTGCCCTCACCGGGCATGGACGGGCGCATGAATCGCGTTCAGGTGGCAGGGCGCACGTAAATTCGGCCTGTGATCATCCCGGTGTGGGCCGCTTCGTGGGAGCTGAGCTGCTGTCAACCCGAGGCGACAGTTGGTGGCACCTGGGAGGTTCCGGTCGAGTTCGTTCCGAGGGCGGATCCGTGGTGGGTGGCGGATTGGAACGCGGCGGCTACTGACGCACAACGCGCATTGGGAGTTGTCACGCTTGACCTGAAAAGGGTGCGCGGACGCAGCGGGGCGGAGACGCTCGCTGTCTCCGGTCCGCTGCGTGTTCGCGTGCGGGAATTCCCCGGCGAAGGGGTTGTCTCTGGTCGACTCGCGGTGGATGCTCACCCCGATTCTCAGGGCATCGGGCCGGACGAGGTGACCCTTCGAGGCGTGGTGCATCGCGTCGATCTGATCCCACTCCGCTATGAACGCGGCAAACAGGCGTTCGTTCCTGTGGCTCAACTCGAATCCGTTGGCGCGCATTCGACGCTCGATCGCGAGATGGTCGACGACAGGGCGTCACGGGATGGGCGCTCCCATATCGAAGCGCAGTTGTTGATCTGGTTAGAGGTCGAAGCGTCAGCCGGCGACGAGCGGTCTGTTGCGACGAACGCGTAACTCGCCGCGATTCATTGACCCGTGAGTAGCCCCATAGGGCATTGAATGGTCAATGAAAATCGTGAGCCCGCGGTTCATGAGAGTCAATGACTCTGGAGGTCATTGGTTGTCCCATCAACCGTCTTGGCGTGGGATGTCGATCCAGTAGCGACGAGTTGGAACCACGCGGTCGGCGAGTTGGACTTCGTCTTCGAACGTGCCGCCGTTGGCTTCGATGATCCGTCGCGACGCTTCGTTCGTCGAGTCGCACGTCACGAGGATCCGGTCGAGGCCCAGCTCGCGAAACCGGGGGAGGGCCAGCGCGAGCGCGAGGCGCCCGAAGCCCCGCCCGCGCATCGTCGGGCGGATCGCTTAGCCGACATGTCCGCCCCGCAATCGGAGTGCGGGCGTGAGCGAATGCCGCACCTCGACCTTGCCGACGAACGTGTCGTCGGCGACGAGCCAGAAGGTCGTCCCCGCGACCCAACCGTCGGGCAGCCCGCGTCCCGCCGCGTGTTCGTGAAGCTCGCGCACGAACGAGGCGAAGGTGGAGTGTTCCGGGAATCGGCCGACCTCTTCGGGTCGGCCCTCGGCGACGAACTCGGTCATCGCGGCGCGATACGACGTCTCGAAACCGACGCCGGGCGCGGCGAGGCTGGCCATCAGGGGCATTCTCCCGCGGCGGGCGGCGCACCGTGTGGGTGCGCCGCTGTAGCGTGCACGGTTGATGTCGGTCCGGATCGTTTTCCTCGGTGGCCTCGGCGAAATCGGCCGCAACTGCTTCTGTCTCGAGGTCGACGGGCGGATCATCGTCGTCGACTGCGGGATCATGTTCCCCGACGCCGATATGCCCGGCATCGACCTCGTCCTCCCCGACTTCACGTACCTGCGGGAAAATGCGGAGCGCGTCGAGGCAGTAGTTCTCACCCACGCGCACGAGGACCACGCCGGTGGCCTGGCCTTCTTGTTGCGCGACGTCTCGGTCCCGATCTACGGCTCCGCGCTCTCGTTGGCGCTGGCCCGCAACCGCATCGACGAAGCGGGCATGCTCGACCGCACCGAGTTCATCACGGTCGAAGACGGCGAAACGCGCCGCATCGGCCCGATCGACTGCCAGTTCATCCCGGTCACGCACTCGGTGCCGCACGGTTTCGCGGTCGCGTATTTCACGCCTGAGGGCACGATCATCCACACCGGCGACTTCAAGCTCGACCTCACGCCGATCGACGGCCGCCAGACCGACCTCGCGCTGCTCGGTGAGCTGGCCCGCCGCGACGGTGGCATCCGGCTGCTGCTCTCCGACTCGACGAACGCCGAGCGCCCGGGCTTCACGCCGTCGGAGGCGACGGTCGGCACCGCGATGCGCGCGCTGTTCCGCGAGCACGCGGAGAAGCGCTTCATCGTCGCGAGTTTCGCCTCGCACCTGCATCGGGTCGAGCAGGTCGCGCAGGCCGCGATCGCGCACGGCCGCAAGGTCGCCTTCGTCGGTCGTTCGATGCTGCAGAACGTGTCGATGGCGCGCGAGCGCGGCTTCATCGACCTCCCCGCCTACGCGGTCATCGACATCGAAGAGACCTCTCGCTACGGCCCGGGCGACATCTGCATCATCTGCACCGGTTCGCAGGGCGAGCCGATGAGTGCGCTCTCACTCATGGCCGCGCACGAGCACAAGTTCGTCAAGATCTCCGAAGACGACGTCGTGGTCATCAGTGCGCACGCGATTCCCGGCAACGAATCGAACGTCTCCCGGGTGATCGACTCGCTCTACCGCGCCGGCGCCGAGGTCGTGCACGACCGTTCTTCACCGGTGCACGTGTCGGGGCACGCGTCGCAAGAAGAGCTCAAGTTCATGCTCAGCCTGTTGTCGCCGGAGTGGTTCGTGCCGGTGCACGGCGAGTACCGCCATCTCGTGCACCACGCGCAGCTCGCGCACGAAGTCGGGGTGCCCGACGACAACGTGCTCGTGTGCGAAGACGGCGACGTCGTAACGCTGAGTGAGCTCGGCGCCGAGGTCGAGCGCCGCGGTGTGCCCGCGGGATACATGTACGTCGACGGGATCGTCGGCGACGTGAGTCGCGGCGTGTTGCGCGACCGGCGCATGCTTTCGGAAGAAGGCGTTGTCGTTGTGATCGTGACGATCTCGGCCGCGAGTGGCGAGATCGTGACCGGTCCCGAAATCGTCACGCGGGGCTGGGTCTACGCCCCCGAAGCCGAGGACCTCATCGAGGACGCCAAGCAAGTCGTGCGCGAGTCGATCGCGAGCGCGGCCAAAGAGGGCGCCACCGACTTCGAGACGATGCGCCGCCACTGCCGTAAGTCGTTGGCGCGTTTCATCGACGAGCGCACGCGGCGCCGCCCGCAGATCATTCCCGTCGTCATGGAGGTCTGACGGGCATGACGGTTGGGCATCGATCTCTCGGGTCGAACCGCGCTCGTGACCGGCGGCGGCAACGGCGTGGGTACCGCGATCTGCGAGGCACTCGTACGCGCCGGCGCGTTCGTCTGGGTCAACGACATCTTCGAGGAGCGCGCCGCGGCCGTCGCCAAGGAGCTCGGCGGCGGCGAGCACGCGCGTCCGGTCAAGGCCGACGTCACGAGCCCGCTCAAGATCACGCGCATGCGCGAGGCCACCGGGCCCGTCGACATCCTCGTGAACAACGCCGGCATCCCGACCACCGGGTTCGGCGAGCTCAAGTCGTTCGTCGACACTTCGCCCGAGGATTGGGAAGACGCGATGCGCCTCAATCTCGGCGCGGTCCTCCACGTCACGCACGCCTATGTGGGCGCGATGGTCGAGGCGGGCTGGGGGAGGGTCGTCACGATCGTCTCCGATGCGGGGCGCCACGGCGAGCGCTTCCAGGTGATCTACGGCGCGGCCAAGGCCGGCGCGATGGGTTTCGTGCGCGGGCTCGCGGCCGAGGTCGGCGCGCACGGGGTCACTGCGAACTGCGTTGCGCTCGGCACGATGCGGACGGGCTTGCTCGAGGATGCCTTCGCGGCCCGACCCGGAGCTCGAGGCCAAGCTCGTCCGGCCGTACACGATTCCCCGGCTCGGCCGCCCCGAAGACCCCGCCCTGCTTGATCGCCCTGCTCTGCAGCGACGCCGGCGCCTGGATCACCGGCCAGGTGTATCCGGTCGACGGCGGCTACGCCTCGGCGCTGTAACCGGCCCCCGGCCCCCGCCCCGGCCCGGGAGCCGACTGGGCTGGTGAGGGCCATGATCCCCTTGTGGCCAAAGTTGGCGGTGTTAACTTTCGGATATGGCTTCGCGCCGTCAGTCCAAGTCTGCGCGCGCGAAGAAGCGCGCCAAAGCCCGTGTCCAGACCCGTGCGGCCTGGCGCGACGAGCTGTCCGAGCAGCTCGCCGACCATCGCATCGACGCGCTGGCGATCGGGCTGGTCGTGTTCGGCCTGCTCAGCCTGCTCGCGATCTTCTCCGACGTCGTCGGCCCGGTCGGCCGCGGCATCGACGCGGCCGCGGCCGGTCTGCTCGGGCGGGGCAAGGTTCTCATCCCGATTGCATCGCTCGCGGCAGCCGCCTCGGTCATCGTCCAACGCCGCAGCGACGACGATGACGAAGAAGTCGCCAAGCGCGGGCTGCGCTTCGGGCTCGGCCTCGTACTCGTGTGCGGCGCGGTCGTCGGCGGCTTTCATCTCGCCCGCGGCAAAACCCCCACCGGTGGTCTCGAACCGCTGAAGCACGCGGGCGGTGTCATCGGCGCGGCGATCGGTGCGCCGCTGCGCGCCGGGCTCGGCAGTGCGGGCGCGGTCATCGTGCTGGTGGCCATCGGTGCGCTCGGCATGCTGCTCGTCGTCGGAACCGGAGTGCGCCAGATCGCGCAGTCGCTCGCCACCGGCGGCCGTTTCGTCGGCCGGCAAGCGCGCACGTACCTGACGTTGCCGTCGGAGCGCGCCGACGGCGAGACCACGGCCGTTTCCGACCCGACACCGCCGCGCCGCGCGGTGTTGTTCGACCAGCTCGACGCGGAACCGATGATCGATCTCGTCACCGCCGAGGAAGAACTGGAAGAAGAAGACGAGCTCGACGAGGAATACGAGTACGAAGAAGAAGACGGCGAAGAGTACGAAGAAGAAGAGGAAGAGGAGTACGAGGAAGAAGAGGAAGAGGAAGAAGAAGGCGAGTACGCCGAAGAAGACCTCGAGGAATACGACGAGGAAGAAGAAGAGGGCGAAGAAGGCGAAGAGGAGTACGAGGAAGAAGAAGACGACGACGACGACGACGAGGCGAAGATCAAGCCCGTCCCGAAGGTCGCCTGGAAGTTGCCCGCCACGAGCATGCTCAAGCGGAGCGAGAAGCGCGAGATCGACACCCGCATGGTCAAACAGGGTGGCGACGTGCTCGAAGCGACGATGCGCGAGTTCGGCGTCGACGCACGTCTGATCGACGCGACCGTCGGGCCGACCGTGACGCGCTACGAGCTCGAGCTCGCGGCCGGCGTCAAGGTGAGCAAGGTCACCAGCCTCTCCAAAGAGATCGCGTACGCGATGGCGAGCCACGACGTGCGCATCCTCGCCCCGATCCCCGGGCGCAGCGCGATCGGCGTCGAGGTGCCGAACAAGATGCGCCCGATCGTGACCCTCGGCGACATCCTCAGCAGTCCCGAGGCGAAGAAGACCAAGCACCCGCTCGAAGTCGGCATGGGCCGCGACATCGCGGGCCGCGCGGTGTTCGCCAACCTCGCCACGTTCCCGCACGTGCTCATCGCCGGCCAGACCGGTGCGGGCAAGTCGAGCTGCATCAACACACTCGTCACGTCGATCCTCATGCGCACGACGCCCGACGAGGTGCGCCTGATCCTCGTCGACCCCAAGCGCGTCGAGATGGGTCAGTACAACAACGTGCCGCACCTGCTCACCGAGGTGGTCACGAACCCGAAGAAGGCGGCCAACGCGCTCGACTGGGCCGTGCGCGAGATGGAGATGCGCTACGACCTCCTCGCCGACATCGGCGTGCGCGACATCACCGGTTACAACGCGATGTACGACAAGGGCGACATCCCGACCGCCGACGATCCCGATCCCGACACCGGCAAGGCGTACGAGCGGCTGCCGTTCATCGTCGTCGTCGTCGACGAGCTCGCCGACCTGATGATGGTCGCGGCCCGCGACGTCGAGACGAGCATCTGCCGCCTCGCGCAGATGGCCCGCGCGGTCGGCATCCACCTCGTGATCGCCACGCAACGGCCGTCGGTCGACGTCATCACCGGTGTGATCAAGGCCAACATCCCGAGCCGTATCGCGTTCAGTGTGAGCACGCTCGCCGACTCGCGGGTCATCCTCGACCAGCAGGGTGCGGAGAAGCTCATCGGCAAGGGCGACATGTTGTTGTTGAACGCGTCGTCGAGCCGGGCCGATCGCATCCAGGGCGCGTGGGTCGACGAGGAGTGCGTGCGCAAGGTCGTGGCGCACTGGAAGCGCCAGGTCGTCGCGCCGCAGTACATCGAAGGCGTCCAGGGCGTCGAAGGCGCCAGCGGTCGTGGCGGCCGCGGCGACATCGACGAGACCGACGACCTGCTCGCCGAGGCGATGGAGCTCGTCGTGACGAGCGGCCTCGGATCCACGAGCATGCTGCAGCGCAAGCTGCGGGTCGGGTTCGCCCGCGCCGGGCGCCTGATGGACCTGCTCGAGCGCCGGGGCATCGTCGGCCCGTCCGAGGGATCGAAGGCCCGCTCCGTGCTGATGAGCGTCGAAGAGCTGCAACGAGATGCAAGACAAAGAATGAGGGCCGACGCGCCGTTGCGTCAGCCCTCAGCCCGTGTTCATCGGTGCGTTGCGTTACGCGGCGCGGACCTTGGGCGTGTGCTCGCCGAGCGTCTCGTCGGCGGTCGCCCGGTCGTGGGTCAGGTAACCGAACAGTGCTCGCCACGGCACGGTCATGCCGGCCACGACGAAGCCCGTGACCCAGACGCCGACGGTGTCGTTGCGGATACCGATGCCGAACCCGCGGAACAGCGAGTAGTCGAGCAGCACCGTCGCGCCGATGCCGATCACGAACGTGGCCAGCGAGCGCAAGTTGCGCAGCTGCGGGATCGCGTCCGAGAGGAAGTCGACGAGCTTCAATGTTGCGAGTGCGAGCAACGCGACGATCGCGAAGTCGTACATCTGCCACCTCCAGGTGACTCGCGGATGGCTCCATGCCGTCCGTCGATAGCTCTGACCGACATCGACGCGAAATGGTTACGAGCGTGTGACACTTCTGGGCCGGTAGCCGGGTCTCAACGAGGTAATGGGGCGCGATGTCGAAGGCGGCGGGAACGACCGAGGAGCGGTTCTCCCGCTTCGCCTCCGACGTGGAGCCACGGCTGCGCCGGGCGCTCGTCGCCTTCTACGGCATCGAGGTCGGGAGCGAGGCGACGGCCGACGCGCTCGAGCGTCGCGTGGGAGCGTTGGGACTCGGTGGAGACGATGGCGAATCCCGTCGGCTACCTGTTCCGGGTCGGGCAGTCGCGGAGTCGTCGGTACCGGCGCCGCCCCTCGGTCCTTCCCGCGGTGCCCGCTGCGGAGCTTCCCGAGATCGATCCGCGGCTACCGCCAGCGTTGGCGCGGCTCTCGCATCAGCAGCGCGCCGCGGTGCTGCTCGTGCACGCGCACGGTTGGACGCAGGCCGAGGCGGCCGACGCGCTGGGCTGCAGCGTGTCGACGCTTCGGAACCATCTCGATCGCGGGATGCGCCGCCTGCGCGCGGCGCTGGGAGACGACGATGCTTGAGCTCGAAGCGCAACTGCGCGCCTACGGATCGGTGCTCGACCGGGCCGAGGCGGGCGTGACCGACGTGGTCGAACCGCTGCCGAACCGCATGCGCAGGTCGTATGTCTTCGCGATTGCCGCCGCGATCGTTGTCGTGCTCGCGGTCTCGGCGATCGCGGTCGGGACGAGGCGCACGGGCAGCTCTCGTGTTGCCCAGCATCGTGACGCCGGGCTCCACGCTTGGCGAACGCGACGCCGAGCTCCACGCCGGCGGTGGAACCCGGAGTTCTTGCGATCGGCGACTCGGTAATGCTGGGCGCGAAGGTGCGGCGCTCGAAGCGCGCGATTCCCGGCGTCGGAGTCGACGCGGTCGCGTCGCGACAGTTCTCGCAGGCGCCGTCGCTTCTGCAGCAGTACGCCGCGCTCCACGGGGCTGCCCGGGACGATCGTGATCGGCCTCGGCACCAACGGCCGCGCCCCGACCGACGGGCTCGACGCCATCATGCGCGCCGCCGGTCAGCGCCAGGTGTATTTCCTCACGGTGCGCGTCCCGCGTCCGTGGGAGGCCGACGTCAACGCGGGGCTGCGTGCCGATGCCGAATCGTTGGCCGAACGCGCACGTGATCGATTGGCATGGATACGCCAGCGGGCACGACGACTGGTTCGTCCAGGACGGCTTCCACCTCAACGCCCGTGGGTCAGCAGGCGTACGGCCTGTTCATCGCGTCCGAGATCGGAGTGAAACCGAAGACCACGACCACAACCGTCCCTCAGGGCAGTGCACTGCAGGTCGTCGACGGCGATCACGAAACGGGCGCTACCGCCCGATCCGCTCGCCGTCGCCGCCGGCGAAGTGTGGATCGCGACGGAGCCGACGGGTCGGCGCGCCGTTCGTACGCCTCGAAGGGCGCGATCCGTCGACGGCGAAACTCGTTTCGCACGATCGACCTCGCCCAGGAGGCCGTGTTCTCGATCGTCGGCGACGGCGACACGTTGTGGGTCGTCGGCGGCGGAGACGGTGGCGTTCCGGACACGACCGTGTCGCGCGTCGACGCACGCACGAAGCAGGTCGTGTTCACGAAGACGCTCACCGGAACTCCGTGCTCGTGTCAGATCGTCGCCGGTCCGGCCGGCCTGTGGCTCGCCGGCAACGGGTCGAGCTTTGCGCTGCATCTCTCGGCGGCCGACGGTCACGTGGTCGGGCGCGTCGACTTTCCCGGGCTCACCGTGGGCGCGGTGACCGAGGCGGGTCACCGTCTGCTCGTCGGTCTCGACGACGGCAGCATTGCCGTGATCAACCCCGATTCCGACCGCATAGAACGTTCGATCCCGCTTCCGGTCATCGGTGATGCGCCCGTCGAGCACGCGGTTGCCATGAACGCGGCCGCGATTCCCGCGGTCGGATCGGATCCGGCCGTCGACGCGCTCGTCGCGCGTGCGGGCGGCGACGTCGATGTGTTGTCGGCCTCGGGGTGGCAGGTCAACTCGTTCCTCGCGGCCGACTTCCGACCGACGACCGTGGTGAGCGTGGGCGCGTTCGCTTGGGTCTTGGGTGCCGACCGGCTCGAGGTGTCGTCGACGCACGCCGAGGTGAACAGCGTGTTCTCCTACGACCCGAAGCGCGGCTTCGCGCGGTCGCCCGAAGCGTTCGGATCGCAACCGTTCGGGTTCCGGGACGCGGTCGCGGCGGGCAACAACCTCTGGGTCGTGTACGACCCCGGTGCGGGCAACGGTGAGCCGTCGATCGTCGTCGTACGGACACCGGCCGGGCTCCCGTGATTAGAGCTTGCCGTCCGCTTCGAGGTCGTCGAGCCGGGTGCGCAACTCGTCGAGGAGTCCGGCCACCGCCGAGAGGTGCTCTTCGATACGCGCGACGTAGGCGTGCGGGGAGTCGTCGCTGACCTCGTCGTCGACATCGATCTCGTTCACGACCGCGGCCGCGAACTCGGCCTGATCCTCCGGGACGAGCACCACGCCGCGGCGGTCGTCGGCGGGACCGGACCACTCGATCATCACGGGCACGCTGGCGGTCTCGAGGCGGCGCCGGAGCACCTGGGCCTGGATCTTGGGCCACTCGCCGATCTCGACCAGCCCATCGCCTTCATCGTCGTCCGTGCCGTCGTCGGCGGCCGTGAGATGGGTCGGCTCCTCGGCCACGAGCGCAACCCGGCAATCGGCGCAGCGGGTGCTGCCCAGCCGGTATTCGGCTCCGCACGACGGGCACCACACGCTCGGTTCGTCCACGGCGAGGGAGTGTAAGGGGGTGCCTCGGTACGATGGCGGGAATGCCCGCTGATTCGACGACAGGAAAGCGATTTCACGTCGAAACGCTCGGCTGTCCCAAGAACGCCGTCGACTCCGACAAGGTCGTGGCGTCGCTGCTCGCCGACGGGATGACACCGGCGGCCTCCGCCGCCGAAGCCGACCTGGTGGTCGTGAACACGTGTGCGTTCATCGAAGCAGCGCGCCAGGAATCGATCGACGTCGCGCTCGCGCTGTCCGACACGCGCAAAGCCGGGGCGCCGCCTGGTCGTGACCGGCTGCATGGCCGAGCGCTACGGCGACGAGCTCGCGGCCGCGCTGCCGGAAGCCGACGCGGTGGTGGGGTTCTCCGACGAAGGCGCGTTGGTCGATGTCGTGATGCGGGGCCGAAAGCCCGCAGGCGTGCGCGACCTGCTCGAACTGCCGCGGCCCGCGCCGAGCGCGCCCTGGGCGTACGTGAAGGTCGCCGAAGGCTGCGACCGCGCGTGCGCGTTCTGCGCCATCCCAACGTTTCGCGGCAAGCAACGCTCTCGTACCCCGGAGTCGATCGAAGCCGAAGTGCGCTCGCTCGTCGAGCAGGGCGCGTCCGAGATCGTGCTCGTCGCACAAGACCTCGCGTGGTACGGCCGCGACGCAGGCGAACCGGGTTCACTCGCGCCGCTGCTCCGCCGCCTCGACCCGCTGCGCGCCGATGGCCTCGCCCGTGTCCGCTTGCTCTACCTCTACCCGTCGGAGGTGAAGGATCCGCTCGTCTCCACGATGCTGGAGCTCGAGTCGGTGGTTCCGTACTTCGACCTGTCGCTCCAGCACGCGGCGCCCGGATTGCTGCGGAGCATGAAGCGCTGGGGGAGTGCGGAACGGTTCACCGAGATCATCGCCGGCATTCGCGCCGAAGAGCCCGAGGCCGCGTTCCGCTCGTCGTTCATCGTCGGGTTTCCCGGGTGAGACCGAGTCGGATCACGACGCGCTGCTCGGATTCCTCGACGACGTTCGGCTCGACTGGGCCGGGTTCTTCGCGTTCTCCCGGGAAGACGGAACCGCGGCCGCGAACATCGAAGACGGCTTGGTTCCCGACTCGCTCATGCGCGAGCGCCTGCGCGAATGTTCGGAGGTGCAAGAGCCGATCACCGCCGCGGCGCGCGCCGCGCTCGTCGGGCGCGACATCGACGTGCTCGTCGACGGGGTCGACGACGACGATGTCATGGTCGGGCGCACGCATCGCGAAGCGCCCGAGATCGACGGTGTCGTTCGGTTGATCGGGAGCAACGACATGTTCGCCCGTCCGGGCGCGATCGTGCGCGCAACGGTGTGCGGGGTCGAGGGTCCCGATCTCGACGCCAAGGTGGCGCCGTGACGGCAGCTGCTGCGCCGCCCCCGAGCCGCGCGACGAAGCGGTTCGGTCAGAACGCACTCGCCACGCCGGCGAACTTCTTGACCCTGAGCCGCATCGTCATAGCGATCCCCGCGCTCGCGCTGATTCGCGAACACGGCTCGGAGTGGTTGACGGTCGCGCTGTGGTTCGCGATCACCGCGAGCGACAGTCTCGACGGATGGCTCGCCCGGCGCGACGGCGCGACCCGTTCGGGCGCGTTCCTCGACCCGGTCGCCGACAAGCTGATCGTGCTGGGTGGATTCGCAGTGTTGGCCGACCGCGGTGTGTTTCCGTGGTGGGCAGTTGCGCTCGTCGTCGCGCGCGAGCTGGGCATCAGCGCGTACCGGTCGGTGGCCGGTCGGCGCGGCGTGGTGCTGCCCGCGCAGCGGCTCGGGAAGTACAAGGCGTTCGCGCAGTACTGCGCCGTCGGACTCGTGTTGCTGCCGCCGACTGCCGATTACGTCGGGCTGCAGCACGCGGTGTTCTACGTCGCGGTTGCGCTCACCGTCATATCCGGTTTGCAGATCGTGCGGCGCGGCTACATCGACTGGCAACGCGCCGATTCCTGATCGAAGGCGAAGGGGCAGGCAATGCGGTGTGAAATCCTCGCGATCGGAACCGAGTTGCTGCTCGGCCAGATCGTCGACACGAACAGCGCGTGGATCGGCGAGCAGTTCGCCGCGTCGGGCATCGATTCGTACGAGCACCGGGCGGTGGGCGACAACCAGGCCCGCATCGTCGCCGCGCTCCGCGATCAGCTCTCGCGTTCCGAAGCGGTGCTCATCTGCGGCGGTCTCGGGCCGACCCAGGACGACCTGACGCGCGACGCGATCGCCGAGCTCATGGGTGTCCCGCTGGTGCGCCACGACGAGCTGGCGGAGACCATTGCGCAGATGTTCCGTGCCCGGGTGCGCGACATGCCGCAGAACAACCTGCGCCAAGCCGACATCCCCGAAGGCGGCGAGGCAATCCCGAATCCCATCGGCACCGCGCCGGGGCTGCGTTGCGAGCTTGCCGACGGCAAGATCGTCTACGCGGTGCCGGGTGTGCCGTACGAGATGAAGCAGATGGTGACCGATCACGTGATCCCCGACTTGTTGCGGCGTTCGGGCGAGGCCGCGGCGATCGTGTCGTCGTCGCTGAAGACGTGGGGTACGTCGGAGTCGGCGCTCGCGGAGATGGTCGCGCACCGGCTCGACGCGCTCGACGCGCAGGGTGGGAACCCCACGATCGCGTTCCTCGCGCGGGTATCGAAGGCCTCGTCGTGCGCGTCACCGCCAAGGCCTCGACCGAGAGTGAAGCGCGGGCGCTCGTCGATCTGGAAGAGAAGGAACTGCGCCTCATCCTCGGCGACCTCGTATTCGGCGTCGACGACGAGACCATGGAGTCCGCGGTGCTCGAGCGATTGCGCGGGCACGGCTGGAGTCTCGGGGTCGCGGAATCGCTCACCGGCGGATTGATCGGCGCCCGCATCGTCAACGTGCCCGGCGCGAGCGACACGTTCCGGGGAACGATCGCGTCGTACGCGACGGAAGTGAAGCGATCGGTGCTCGGCGTCACCGCCGAATCGGTCGTCAGCGAGCAGGCCGCGAAGGAGATGGCGGAAGCTGCGCAACGCGTACTCGGCGCCGATGTCGGCATCTCCGCGACGGGCGTTGCCGGGCCGACCGAACAAGACGGTGTCGCGGTCGGAACTGTCTACTTCGGCGTGGCGATCCCGGGTCTGCCGACCGAGGTCGTGAGCACCCGCCTGCCCGGCGACCGCGAGCGCTTGCGCCAGTTCTCGACGATCTCGCTGCTCAACCTGTTGCGCCAACGCCTCGACGCGCTAGCCGACCGATGATCGAGGTTCAGGTCAACATCGACTGCGCCGATGCCCAAGCGCTGCGCGCCTTCTACTGCAGCGCGCTCGGCTACGAGCCGTCCGGCGACGCGGAGCAGTACACCAGTTGCGTACCCGGGCCCGACGCGACCGGACCGAAGCTCGTGTTCCAACAGGTGCCGGAACCGAAGACGGCGAAGAACCGCGCGCACCTCGATCTCGTCGTCGACGACATCGAGACCGCAGCGGCGCGCTTCGTCGACGCTCGGTGCGAAGCGTGTGAGTGCGGAACCCATTTCGGGTTGCGACTGCACGTGGATCGTCATGCTCGACCCGGAGGGGAACGAGTTCTGCCTCTGTAGCGGGTAGGTCGTGGCCCGCGGTTTCGTCGCGATCCGGCCGCCGGATGCCGTGCTCGATGTGATCGAAGCACGCACTGCGGCGGTGCCGATGCCGGACGGCCGGCGCACGACGCGCGAGCAGTGGCACATCACGTTGCAGTTCCTCGGCGACTACGTCGGCCTTGCCGAAGTCGTCTCCGCGCTCGGTGCGGAGCCGTTCCGGCTCGGCGGCCCGGGCGAGCTGCGGCTCGGCGGGGCCGACACGTTCGACGCCGCGCGGCGGGCGCGGATCCTCATGCTCGGGTTGGACGGGGGTGCGGAGTGGCTGGGCGCGTTGGCCACTGCCGTCGAGCTACGGATCGGACCGCTCGGATACACGCGCCATGCCGACGCGCCGGTGTTCGTTCCGCACCTCACGCTCTGTCGCTACCAGAAGCCGGCGGATCTGCGGCCGGTGTGCGATGCCATCGGTCCGGATCCGGTCGGCCCGGCCTGGCACGTCGACGAGATGGTGCTGGTGAAAGCGAGCTCCGCCCCGACGGCGCGCGGCACACGGTTCGCGCTCGATTCCCGGTCGATTTCGGTGGGGATCCTTGAATCGAACGCCTGTTCGCTCTAGTGTGACTCACACGCATGTGATTCACCCACGGTGAGCGTCTCCGTAGCTGTCACACCCCATCGTTAGGGTCGCCAGCACAGCGCTTCCCTATGACCGAATGGAGCAAGGCGTGGTGGCAGACAGGGGTTCACAGGTGGACCGGGCGAAAGCTCTCGAGATGGCACTTGGCCAGATCGACAAGCAGTTCGGCAAGGGTTCGATCATGAAGCTCGGGCGAGCGGGGACACGTGGGGATCGAAGCGATCCCGACCGGTGCCCTCGCGCTCGACCTCGCACTCGGCATCGGCGGCCTGCCGCGGGGCCGGATCGTCGAGATCTTCGGGCCGGAGTCGTCGGGCAAGTCGACGCTGGCCACGCACGTGGTCGCCGAAGCGCAGCGCAACGGCGGCGTGTGCGCCTACATCGACGCCGAGCACGCGATGGACCCGGTGTACGCCGCGGCCATCGGCGTCAACGTCGACGAGTTGCTGATCAGCCAGCCCGACACGGGGGAGCAGGCGCTCGAGATCGCCGACATGCTCATCCGCTCGGGTGCGCTCGACGTCTTGGTCATCGACTCGGTGGCCGCACTCGTGCCCCGGGCCGAGATCGAAGGCGAGATGGGCGACACCCACATGGGGTTGCAGGCCCGGCTCATGAGCCAGGCGTTGCGCAAGCTCACCGGCAACCTGAACAAGTCCCGCACGATCGCGGTGTTCATCAACCAGCTGCGAGAGAAGATCGGCGTGATGTTCGGTTCGCCCGAGACAACGCCGGGCGGCCGTGCGCTCAAGTTCTACTCGTCGGTGCGGCTCGACATCCGCCGGATCGAGTCGATCAAGGACGGTCCGGAGGTCGTCGGCAACCGGGTGCGGGTGAAGGTCGTCAAGAACAAGACCGCACCGCCGTTCAAGCAGGCCGAGTTCGACATCATGTACGGCAAGGGCATCAGCCGCGAGGGTTCGGTGCTCGACGTCGGCGTCGAGATCGGGCATCATCAAGAAGTCGGGTGCCTGGTTCACCTACGAAGGTGAGCAGCTCGGCCAGGGCCGGGAGAACGTCGAAGAAGTTCCTGGCCGAGAACGTCAGATCTCATGATCGAGATCAGCGAGAAGATCAAGGACGCGTCGGGACTCAACGACGACGTCGACCTCACGGACGAGGCCGCCGAAGGATGTCGAAGAGGACGTCGACGCCTGAGCGATTCTGACCGCTCGGAGACCGGGGTTGGCCCTCCCCTTGGAGGGTTCCCCGGTCGGCGGTCAGGCTGCTGCCCGTGAACACGCGGCCCTTTAGACTGGCCGCCTAATGACGCGGCGGTTCTACGTACGCACCTACGGGTGCCAGATGAACGAGCACGACTCCGAACGCATTGCGGGAGTGCTCGCGGCCGACGGCATGGAGCCGACCGACGACATCGACCGAGGCCGACGTCGTCGTGCTGAACACCTGCTGCATCCGGGAGAACGCCGACAACAAGCTCTACGCGCACCTCGGCGACCTGAAGGCGCTCAAGGCCGAACGTCCCGGCATGCAGATCGCGGTCGGCGGATGCCTGGCCCAGAAGGACCGCGAGCGGTGTGCGCGAGCGCGCGCCGTTCGTCGACGTCGTGTTCGGCACCCACAACCTCGCGCACGCCCCCGACGCTGCTTGCGCGGCCGCGCAGCTGAGCGGTCCGGTCGTCGAGATCCTCGACGAGCACGAGGCGTACCCGTCGGCGCTGCCGGCCCGGCGTGAGGTCGACCATGCCGGCCTGGGTGACGATCCAGATCGGCTGCGACAACTCGTGCGCGTTCTGCATCGTGCCGTCGGTGCGGGGCAAGGAGGTGAGCCGGCGCACCGGCGACATCGTCGCCGAGGTGGAGGAGCTTGGCCGCCGACGGCGTGCGTCGAGATCACGCTGCTCGGTCAGAACGTGAACTCCTACGGCCGCGACCTCGGCGCGGGCCAGTTCCGCCCGCAGTTCGCCGACCTGCTGCGCACGCTCGACGGGTCGACGGGATCGAGCGCATCCGGTTCACCTCGCCGCACCCGAAGGATCTGCGACCGGAGACGATCGCGGCGATGGCCGAGTCGGCGACCGTGTGCGAGCACCTGCACCTGCCGTTGCAGTCGGGGAGCGACGCCACCCTCGCGCGCATGCACCGCGGCTACACCGCCGCGCGCTACCTCGAACGGCTCGCACGCGGCGCGCGCGGCGATCCCCGACCTCGCGGTGACCACCGACATCATCGTCGGGTTCCCCGGCGAGACCGAGGCCGACTTCGTGCGCACCCTCGAGGTCGCGGCCGAGGCCGACTACGACGCGGCCTACACGTTCGTGTTCTCGCCCCGCCCGGGCACCGAAGCGGCGCTCATGATCGACGATTTCGTCGCGCCCGAGGTCATCCAGGAACGCATGGCCCGGCTCGTCGCGGTGGTCGAGGGCTCGGCGCTGCGCCGTCACGAAGCGCGGGTCGGCCGGATCGAGGAGCTCCTCGTCGAAGGGCCGTCGAAGAAGGATCCGGCGTCTGGTCGGGGCGGACCCGCCAGAACAAGCTCGTGCACTTCGCGCCCGACGACGGCCACCGCGTCCCGGCGACCTCGTCGCTGGCCGGATCACCAGCGCGGCGCCCCACTGTCTTGCGGGCCGACTTCGTGCGGCCTGGTGAAGCCGGCGCCGCGTCGGCGCGTGCGTATCCCGGTCGCGGTGGTGTGACCCGTACACCTCGCGATCGTCGGACCGACTGCGTCGGGGAAATCGGCGGTCGCCCTCGCGGTTGCGGCCGCGCTCGGCGACGTCGAGATCGTCTCGCTCGACTCCATGCAGGTGTACCGGGGCATGGACATCGGCACCGCCAAGCCGTCGGTCGCCGATCGGGCGGCGGTGCCGCACCACCTGATCGACGTGGCCGACCCGAGCGAGGAGTGGTCGGTGACGCGAGACGCAGGCCGCGGCCCGCGGCCGCGATCGCCGACATCGAAGCGCGCGGCGAGCGGGCGCTGCTCGTCGGTGGGACCGGGCTGTACGTCCGGGCGGTCGTCGACGGACTGCAGGTCCCGCCCCGGAACGCGCACGGCGCGGGCCGCGCTCGAGGTCGAGACCGCGACCGAGGCCGGCTTGGCGAACGCGTACGCGCGGCTGGCGGCCGTCGATCCGGTCGCGGCGGCGCGCATCGAGCCCGGGAACTCGCGGCGAATCGTGCGCGCCCTCGAAGTGGTCGAATCGACCGGGCAGCCGTTCTCGTCCTTCGGGGCCGGGCTCACCGAATACGGGCCCCCGGTCGTTCGACGTGGGGCTGGTCGGCGTGTGGCTGCCGCGGGCCGAGCTCGGCCGGCGCATCGATGCGCGTTTCGCCGCCATGCGCGCCGCCGGCCTCGAAGCCGAGGTCCGCGCCCTCGCCGTCCGCCGCGCCGTTACAACGAATCGTTCGACGATTCGTTGCAACGGCGCGCGGACTGTCCCGGACCGCGGCCAGGCGATCGGCTACAAGGAGGTGCTCGCCCACCTCGACGGCGAGAACCCCACCCTCGAGGAGGCGTTCGACTTGGCCATTCGCCGCACCCGGCAGTTCGCCCGGCGCCAGCGGGTCTGGTTCCGCCGCGACCCCCGCATCCGCTGGATCGGCACCGCGCGAAATCCCGACGACCTCGCCGCCGGTTGTACTGGCACTCTGGAGCAACTCCGCGACCGTCGCGGCCGAACCCGCATGACCACACTCCATCTCGCCAAGCTGCAGGCCACCGGCAACGACTTCCTCGTCCGGCTCGCACTCGACCCGGCGACGCCCGCCGCTCGCGCCCGAAACCGTCGCCTTCGCTCTGCGACCGCCATCGCGGCGTCGGCGCCGACGGCTTGATCACGATCGGCCCCGGCGACCCCGCCACGGGCTCCGACTGCACGATGACGTTGCAGAACGCCGACGGCGGCCCGGCCGAGATGAGCGGCAACGGCATCCGCTGTCTGGCGTGGGTCGCGGCCCGCGCCGGGCTCGGTACGCCCGACACGCTGGTCGTCGACACCGCGGCCGGCCGGCGCACGGTGTCGACTTCGCGCGCGACGCCAGCGGTTCGGTCGTAGCGGCCGATGTCGACATGGGCGCGGTCACGTTCGGCCCGAAGAAGATGTCGAAGTCGACCGTCGACGGCGTCGAATACTTCGGCGACATCGCCAGCGTCGGCAACCCGCATCTCGTGCTGCTTTGTCGACGACCCGGCCGCAGTGCCGGTCTCGAGCACGGCCCGCGCATCGAGCTCGACCCCCGGTTCCCGCACCGCACGAACGTCGAGTTCGTCGCGCGTCTTCCCGCCCGACGACATCGTCATGCGGGTCTGGGAGCGCGGGCGTCGGGGAGACGATGTCGTGTGGCACCGGCGCGTGCGCGGCCGCCGCGGTCGCCCACCATCGCGGCGTCGTCGATGACAAGGTGCGGGTGCGCGTTCCCGGCGGCGAGCTCACGGTCACGCTCGGAGAAACCGTCCGCCTCGGCGGCCCGGTCGTGCACGTCTTCGACGTCGACCTCGATATCGCCCCCGACGTGGTCAGCCGAGCCGCACTCCGATCTGCGTCGCAGACCTCGTGACCGAACCGACGCGCGCACACCAGAGCCGGCAAGGTCGGCGCCTCACCGCGACCGAGGTCGATCTCGGCGTCGTCCAGCAGCGCGCGCTCCTCGTCGGCACCACGTACGGAACCGACACCGTCGAAGAGGCGGAGGCGTCGCTCGACGAGCTCGCGCTCCTCGCCGACACTGCGGGCGCGGAGCCCGTCCACGCCGAACTGCAGCGCCGCCGCACCGCCCGACCCCGCGACCTACGTCGGAAAGGGCAAGGCCGAAGAGCTGCGCGAGATCGGCGCAGGCGCTCGACATCGACGTGGTGATCTTCGACGACGAGCTCACGCCCGCCCAGCAACGCAATCTGGAGAAGATGTTCGGCGTCGACGTCGTCGACCGGGTCGCGCTGATCCTCGACATCTTCGCCCAGCACGCGACGAGCCAGGAGGGCACGGTCCAGGTCGAGCTCGCCCAACTCCGCTACCGGCTGCCGCGCCTGCGCGGTCGTGGCCTCCAACTGAGCCAGCAGGGCGCTGGTATCGGTACCCGCGGACCGGGCGAGACCCAACTCGAGGTCGATCGGCGCCGGATCCTGCGCCGGATGCAGAAGCTCGAGCGGGATCTCGTCGGCCTGGCCGCGACGCGCGCGACGCAACGCAAGGCGCGCAAACGCCGCGACATCCCGCACGTCGCACTCGTCGGATACACGAACGCGGGGAAGTCGACGCTGCTGAACCGGCTCACGCACGCGGGCGTGCTCGTGGAGAACCAGTTGTTCTCCACGCTCGATCCCACGGTGCGCCGGCTGCACCTTCCCGGCGGCGAGACCGTGGTGCTCTCCGACACCGTCGGGTTCGTCCGGCGCCTGCCGCACCAGCTCGTCGAGTCGTTCCGGTCGACGCTGGAAGAGGTTGTCGACGCTGATCTGCTCGTGCACCTCGTCGACGCCAGTGCGCTCGATCCCCGAAGCGCTGATCGACGCGGTCAACACCGTGCTGCACGAGATCGAGGCCGACGACGTGCCCCGGCTGCTCGTGTGGAACAAGTCGGATCTCGCCGACGCCGACACGTTGAAGATCCTCCTCAACGCGTACCCCGGTTCGGTCGCGATCTCGGCGGCCACGGGCGCCGGGCTACCCGACCTGCTCACCACGATCGGTGATCGGCTGCGGGCCCTCGCGCAGGTCATCGAATTCGTCGTCCCGTACGAACGCGGCGACGTGCTCGCGGCGCTGCACCGCGCCGGGCGAAGTGCTCGTCGAGGTGCACGGCGACAGCGCCACCCGCGTGCGGGCCCGACTCCCGGAAGCGATCGCCGGTCGCTTCTCGGAGTACGTCGAGCACGCCCGATTAGTCTCGATACGGATGGCGGCCTCTCGGCGGGTTCGTCCCGCCGCCGTACCCCTACGAACGACTCGACGCGCTCAAGCGCCTGGCCGATTCGCTGCCGGGCGGGGTCGTCGACTGCTCGATCGGCAACGCCGTGCGACCCCGTGCCCGAGGTGGCGCGCCAGGCCGCGATCGCCGCGCTCGACGGCGCGAACGGGTATCCGCCGTCGATCGGCACCGCCGCAGCTGCGCGACGCGGCCGCGGCCTGGATCACGCGCCGCTTCGGCGTCGCGGTCGAGGCCGGCCACGTCGTCGCGTGCGTCGGGACCAAGGAACTGGTCGCGTCGTTGCCGCACCTCCTGCACCTGCGCCGACCCGATCGCGACACCGTCCTGTATCCCGCGATCGCGTATCCGAGCTACGACATGGGCGCGGAGCTCGCCGGTTGTCGGGCCGTGCCGGTGCCCCTCGACGCGAACTGGCACCTCGACCTCGACGCCATCGACGAAGCCGACGCGGCGCGCGCGCTGGTGCTGTGGACCAACGAGCCCGGGAACCCGTCGGCTTCGACGGCCGACGATGCGTACTTCGCCCAGGTCGCAGAGTGGGGCCGGGCGCGGGGCGTGATCGTCGCCAGCGACGAGTGCTACGCCGAGTTCGCGCCGCGAGCCGGCCACGATCCTGACGAGCGGGCTCGACGGCGTGCTCGCGATGCACAGCGTCTCGAAGCGCTCGAACATGGCCGGGATGCGGGTCGGCTTCTTCGCGGGCGACCCGGATCTCGTCACCTATCTCGTCGAGACGCGCAAGCACGCCGGTCTGATGGTGTCCACCCCGATGCAGGCCGCAGCCGCGGCCGCGCTCGGCGACGACACCCACGTCGACGATGCAGCGCGCCCGCTACGCGCGAGCGCCGCGACCTCATGCGGCACGCGCTCGCGGCCCACGGCCTCGTGCACGACGGCGGCGCCGCCGCGTTCTACCTGTGGCTGCGCGCGGTCGACGGCGCCGACGACGGCTGGGAGATCGCGGCCCGGCTCGCGCGACGACGGCGGACGCTCGTGTCGCCCGGCGATCTCTACGGCGCGCCGGCGCCGACCACGTTCGGCTCGCGCTCGTCCAACCGCGCGACCGCCTCGACCTCGTGCTCGATCGCCTCGGAGCACGCCCGACGAGTTCTGAATCGACCGACTGAGGAGCGCAGTGGACGACCGAGAAGCAGGTCACGCAGCTGTTCGAGGCGGGCGACGCCTGGCGCGACGTCATGCCGACGCCGAAGCCCGCGAGCTCGTCGGTTCGATGATCGACCTGCTCGACCGCGGCGAGATCCGCGTGGCCGAGGTCGTCGACGACAAGGTCGTGGTGCAACAAGCGGCGAAGCACGCGATCCTGATGTGGTTCCGCGTGCAGGAGATGAAGGACGATCGAGGCCGGGCCCGTTCGAGTACGTCGACAAGATCCCGCTCAAGCACGGGTACGAAGCGGCGGGCGTGCGGGTCGTTCCGGGCGCGTCGGCGCGGTTCGGCGCGTTCCTCGCGCCGCGGCGTCGTGATGATGCCGAGCTACGTGAACATCGGCGCGTACGTCGACGAGCGGCACGATGGTCGACACCTGGGCGACGGTGGGTTCGTGCGCGCAGATCGGTAAGAACGTGCACCTCTCCGGCGGCGTCGGCATCGGCGGCGTGCTCGAACCTCCGCAGGCGGCCCCGGTCGTGATCGAGGACGACTGCTTCGTCGGCTCGCGCTGCATGGTCGTCGAGGGTGCGTGGGTGAAGCACGGCGCGAAGCTCGGCGCGGGCCTGGTCGTCACCTCGACGACGCACGTGATCGAGGCCGAGACCGGCACGGAGCTGTCCTCGGGGCATCATCCCGGACCGACGCGGTCGTGATCTCCGGGTACCCGGCTGAAGGAGTTCCCCGGCGGCAACGTTCGGGCTGCCATGCGCGCTCGATCCTGCGCTACCTGCCCGAGGGCGAGGGCCACGACAAGCTGCAGCTCAACGCCATCCTGCGAGAGCACGGCATCGTTTCGTGACCAACGATCTACTCTCGTTGACCGAGGAGCTCTGCGCGATCCCGTCGGTCAGCGGGACCGAAGCGGCGCTGGCCGACACGGTCGAGGCGCGGCTTGCGGGCGTGCGGCGGCGCGCTGCGCGTCGAGCGCATCGGCGCCAACGTGATCGCCCGTACGGAGTTGGGGCACGCGGCAGCGTGTCGTGCTGGTTGGGCATCTCGACACGGTGCCCGCGAACGGCAATCAGACGCCGCGCCGCGACGGCGACGTGTTGCACGGTCTCGGAACGGCCGACATGAAGGGCGGGCTCGCAGTGCTGCTCGCACTGGCCGACGATCTGCGCCCAGGAACGGGCTCGGTTCGACACCACCCTCGTGTTCTACGAGGGCGAAGAGGTGGCCGACGAGCACAACGGGCTTGCGCCGTCTGTTCGAAGAGTCGCCCGATCTGGTGCGCGGCGACCTGGCCATCGTGCTCGAACCCACCGGCGGGTGGGTCGAGGCCGGTTGCCAGGGCACGATCACGTCCGAGCCACCTTCGACGGTGTGCGGTCTCACTCCGCCCGGCCGTGGATGGGTACGAACGCGATCCACCGGGCCGCGACGCTGCTCGAGCGCTGCGCGCAGTTCGAGGCCGAGACCGTCGACGTCGACTGGCTCTGATACCGCGAAGCGCTGCAGGCGGTGCGCATCGAAGGCGGAACCGCGAACAACGTGGTGCCCGACGGTGCGCGACCGTGATCAACCGGCGCGTACGCACCGTCGCGCTCGCTCGAGCACGCGGTCGGCGAGATGGTCGCGTCTGCAACGAGGCGGGCGCGGACACGTCGAGGTGCTGAACGCGTCGCCGGCCGCGCCCCGAACCTGATGAACCCGTTGGTCGCCGAGATGATCGGGGTCTACGACCTGGCCGTGCGGCCCGAAGCTGGGCTGGACCGACGTGGCCCGCTTCACCGCGCACGGAATTCCCGCGTGCAATTCGGACCCGGCGATCCGGAGCTCGCGCACACCGCAGACGAGCGCGTCGATCGTGCAACGCTCGACGGGTGCTGAACCTGTTGCAGCGCTTCCTCGGGCTGGTTCGCTAGATCGCCGCGGCCCGGCGCCGGTGCTACATCCGGCGCATCAGGGTGACGAGCTTGCCGTAGATCTGTACGTCGAGCGGGTCGAAGACGAGGTCTTCCATCGTCGGGTTCGACGGGCGCAGGATGACCTTGTTGCGCTTGCGCAGGAACGTCTTGACGGTCGCTTCCTCACCGGGGATCCCGGCCACGACGATGTCGCCGTTCTCGGCGTTCGGCTGGGAGCGGGCGACGATGTAGTCGCCGTCGAAGATGCCCGCGTCGATCATCGATTCGCCGCGCACCCGGAGCATGAAGAGGTCGCCGTCGCCGCACAGATCGGTGGGGACGGGGATGACTTCTTCGACGTGTTCGTGGGCCAACACGCCGGTGCCCGCGGCGACGTCGCCGAGCAGCGGGACGTTGCGGACCGGCCGCCGGTCGATGGCCGTGCCTGTGCTCGGCTCGAGCGCGACCTCGATGGCGCGGGGTTTGGTGGGGTCGCGGCGCAGGTAGCCCTTGTCCTGCAACGCCGCGAGGTGCGCGTGCACCGTTGAAGGGGACGACAGGCCGACGGCCTCACCGATCTCGCGCACACTCGGCGGATAGCCCTGCTCGCGCATCTGGGCGTCGATGAACTCGAGCACCTGCCGCTGGCGAGCGGTGAGGCGGGCAGGAGTGCCGGCGGGGCTGGGCGCTGCGTGTGCGTTGGACATGGAATCGACGGTAACACGATCACACGTTCGGGGCAAACACCCGTTCGATTTTTTCTTGACAACGAACAGGCGTTCGTTCACGGTGGTGGTCGCCCGACGGACTCGCCGGGCGTAGTTGTCTCACCCCTCTGGTTCGATCAACCGGTCGACGAAAACGTCGATCACGCACCTCATCTCAGGAGCACAGACCCATGGCCGCCGTTCTCCAGCTCGAGCCCCGCTTCCTCGAACCCGGCGCTCCCGTTCCCGGCTATCCCGCTCGGCGTCTGCGTTTGATCGAGTCCGATCGTCAGTCCGCTGACCCCCGATCGGCGCGCCGCCATCAGCGCGCCCTCTACCGACGTCGGCGCGTACTTGCCGCGCTGGTCGGCCTGGGTCTCGTGCTGACGATCGTGCGTGTGGGGGCGGCGCTCGGCGGGTCGTTCCTCGCCACTCCCGAGCGTCTCCCGCACGCGCAGACTGTTGTCGTGCAGCCCGGCGACACGTTGTGGTCGTCGCGGCCCGGACCGTTCCGGGTCACGACGTGCGGCCGATCGTCGACAAGATGGAGCGTGCGCTCGGCACGTCGCAGCTTCACCAAGGCGAGCAGGTGTCGGTTCCGACCCCCTGATCGCCGTTTTCGAGAGCGCACCGCGCGAGCCGAAGGATTACCGTGTTTTCGTGCGCTGTCCCTACTGCCGGGCGAATGACGACAAGGTCGTCGACTCGCGCCTCTCCGAGGAAGCGGTGTCCATTCGCCGGCGGCGCGAGTGCCTCGCGTGCGGGCGCCGTTTCACCACCTACGAGCGCATCGAGGAGGCGCCGCTCCTCATCGCCAAGCGCGGCGGGGGAACCGAGCCCTTCGATGCCGCCAAGCTGCGGTCGGGGATCGAACGTTCGGCGAGTGGCCGCCTCGACGATGCCCGGGTCGACCAACTGGTTGCCGACGTCGAAGAGGAGTTGCGGGCCATTGGGGGCGAGGTGTCGAGCGACCGGGTCGGCATGGCGGTGCTCGAGCGGCTCCGGGCGCTCGACCACGTCGCCTACATGCGGTTCGCGTCGGTCTACAAGGGCTTCGAGGACCTCGCCGACTTCCAACGTGAGGTCGGAGAGCTCCAAAAGACGACCGAGCCCAAGCCCCGCTGAGGGGCTGCTCAGGGCCGCTCGGGGGCAGGCGTCCGGGGTCCAGAAAAAGGGCAGGCGTTATGCCCGGAAACTGTTGACACGTGTGGAATTACAGTGATGTAATGCACCCCCATCTCGCGGTCGAGGTGGGAAGCAACCACAACATGTAGTGGTTTCACCCTGCAGTTGTGGTGTAGGTGTCGATCAGGGCGAGGGTGAGTCCGGATGCGGGCTCGGAGGGAGACGGACAACATGGCGATGGCGCCGGAACAGCTCGGGATCGGGATCGATCGACGCTTCACGCGTCCGGGTGTCGACCCGTACGACACCGTCGAGTGGGAGCGGCGCGATGCCCGCATCCAGAACTACAAGGACGGCGGCGACGCCTTCTTCCAGCCCGAGGTCGAGTTCCCGACCTCGTGGTCGCTGAACGCCACGAACATCGTCGCCCAGAAGTACTTCCGCGGCACCCTCGGTACGCCCGAGCGCGAATGGTCGTTGCGCCAGGTCATCGACCGGGTCGCCGACACGATCGCCGACTGGGGCACCAAGGACGGCTACTTCGCCGACGAGCGCGAGGCCATGGCCTTCCGCGACGAGCTCAAGTACCTGCTGGTCCACCAGCGCGCCGCGTTCAACTCGCCGGTGTGGTTCAACATCGGGGTGAAGGGTGTTCCGCAACAGGCGTCGGCGTGCTTCATCCTCGCCGTCGACGACCAGATGGACGCGATCCTCAACTGGTACCGGGAAGAAGGAACGATCTTCAAGGGTGGTTCCGGCGCCGGCATCAACCTCTCCAAGATCCGCTCGTCGCACGAGCACCTGAAGGGCGGCGGCACCGCATCCGGTCCCGTCAGCTTCATGCGCGGCGCCGACGCGTCGGCCGGCACGATCAAGTCGGGCGGCAAGACGCGCCGGGCGGCGAAGATGGTCATTCTCGACGTCGACCACCCCGACGTCGAAGACTTCGTGTGGTGCAAGGCCGTCGAAGAGCAGAAGGCGCGCGCACTGCGCGACGCGGGCTTCGACATGGACCTGGACGGCAAGGACAGCCACTCCATCCAGTACCAGAACGCCAACAACTCGGTGCGCGTCGACGACGCGTTCATGCAGGCCGTCGTCGACGACCGCGACTGGGACCTCAAGGCGGTCACGACGGGCGAGACCGTCAAGACGCTGCGGGCCCGCGACCTCATGGGCCAGATCAGCCAGTCGGCGTGGGAGTGCGCCGACCCCGGCATGCAATACGACACCACGATCAACCGTTGGCACACCGCGTCGAACACGGGCCGGATCAACGCGAGCAACCCGTGCTCGGAGTACATGCACCTCGACAACTCGGCGTGCAACCTCGCGAGCATCAACTTGTTGCACTACCTGGGTGACGACGGGAGCTTCGACGTCGACGGGTTCAAGCACACCGTCGAGGTCATGTTCACCGCGCAGGAGATCCTCGTCGGCAACGCCGACTACCCGACCGAGCCCATCGCCGAGAACAGCCGCGTCTTCCGCCAGCTCGGTCTCGGTTACGCCAACCTCGGCGCACTGTTGATGGCCGAGGGCATGCCGTACGACTCCGACGGCGGTCGGGCGTGGGCCGCGGCGATCACGTCACTGATGACGGGCCACGCGTACGCGACGAGCGCCAAGACCGCGGCCCGCATGGGTCCGTTCGCAGGCTTCGCCCAGAACGAAGAGCCGATGCTCAACGTCTTGCGCATGCACCGCGCCGCGGCGGCGACCATCGACGAAGACCTCGTCCCGCCGGACCTGCTCTGCGCCGCGCAAGAGGCCTGGGACAACGCGGTCGAGCTCGGTGAGCGGCACGGCGTGCGCAACTCGCAGGCCACCGTGTTGGCGCCGACCGGCACCATCGGCCTGATGATGGACTGCGACACCACCGGTATCGAGCCCGACCTCGCACTCACGAAGGCGAAGAAGCTCGTCGGCGGCGGCACGATGTTCATCGTCAACCAGACGATCCCCCGTGCCCTCGACCACCTCGGCTACAGCGCGGAGGAGGTCAACACGATCATCGACTACATCGACGAGCACAAGACGATCATCGGTGCGCCGGTGTTCAAGGCCGATCACCTGCCGGTGTTCGCGTGCTCGATGGGCGACAACACGATCCACTACATGGGTCACGTCAAGATGATGGCGGCGGTCCAGCCGTTCATCTCGGGCGCGATCAGCAAGACCGTGAACATGCCCGAAGAGGCGAGCGTCGCCGATGTCGAGGAGCTCTACATCGAGTCGTGGAGGCTCGGTCTGAAGGCAGTTGCCCTCTACCGCGACAACTGCAAGGTCGGTCAACCGCTGTCGACGCAGAAGAAGGCGTCGGAAACGGTGACCCAAGAGGTCGAGCGCATCGTCGAGACCGTGATCGTGCAGGAGCCGGTTCGCCAGAAGCTCCCGAAGGTGCGTTCCGCAAAGACGTTCTCGTTCCGGGTCGCCGACTGCCACGGCTACGTGACGGTGGGCGAATACGACGACGGCCGGCCCGGCGAGATGTTCTTGCAGGTCGCCAAGCAGGGCTCGACCCTCGCCGGCATCATGGACGCGTTCGCGATCTCGGTGAGTCACGGCCTGCAGTACGGCGTGCCGCTCGAGGCGTTCGTCGAGATGTTCACGAACATGCGCTTCGAGCCCGCGGGCATGACCGACGATCCCGATCTGCGCTTCGCCACCAGCCTCGTCGACTACATCTTCCGTCGGCTCGCAGTGGCGTACATCGACAAGGACAAGCGCGAGGCGATGGGCATCATGACGGTCGGGGAGCGGCTCCAACCGACCCTTCCCGGTGTCGAGGAAGCCACGACCCCGAGCGCCACCTCGATGGATCTGCCGTTCGAGGACCGGGCCCCGTCCGACGCGTTGCGGGTGCGCAACGAGCAGCCCGCCCCGGCGGTCGCTGCGCCCACGCCTAGCTCACGCGAGATGGTGTTGTGTCACGTCTGCGGCGACATGATGCAGCGTGCGGGAAGTTGCTACGCCTGCCCGAGCTGCGGCAGCACCAGCGGCTGTTCCTGACAGATTGCTCGTCGGCATTTCGGGTCCCGTGCGTACGCGTAGGCGGTACGCACGGGACCCAGAATGTGCCGCGCGTCGATCGATCAGCGGTATTGCGTGATCGCGTTCGTGGCGGCGCCAACGTAGCCGCCGCCGAACTTGATCGCGTGCACGACGAGCGGCGCGATCTGGTGGAGCGCGACCCGCTCCGGCCAGCCGTCGGCGAGCGGAAACACATTCGCGTACTCCGCGAACGCAGCTTCGCCGAAGCCGCCGAAGAGGCGCATCATCGCGAGGTCGAACTCGCGGTGTCCGCCGTGCGCGGCGGGATCGATCAACCAGCTGCGACCATCGGTATCGACCAGCCGGTTGCCGGCCCACAAGTCGCCGTGCAGGCGCGCCGGTGGTTCGACCGGACCACCGAAATCGGCGAGGTGATCGGCGACATGTTCCAGCGCGGCGATCGTGGAAGCCGCCAGCGCGTCGGAGTCACGCGCCAACTTCGCCAGCGGGCGGAGCCGATTGTCGGCGTAGAACTCGACCCAGGTTGCCCGCGGTTCGTTGGGAAGACCGCGGCTACCGGTCGTGCGCCGATCCTCGCGCCCGAAACTCGGCGCGCCGGCTCGATGCAACGCGGCCAGGGCGCGGCCGAACGCGGCTTCCGTCGTCGGCACCGACCGGCCCTCGTCGATCCATTCGAGCACGAGATGATTCGGGGGCTGGTCGGCGACGGCGAGCACCTCGGGCACCGGGATGGCGTCGGCGGCGCGGAGCCACTCGAGCCCCGTCGCCTCGGTGGTGAAGAAGCCGGGCGGCGCGGTCGCGTGCGTCTTCGCGAACACGCGGCGGCCGTCGTCGAGATCGAGCGCGTACGCCACCGCGACGTCGCCGCCCCGCACCGGTGTGTCGCGGACGATGCTCGCGCCGAGACTGCGTTCGATCTCGCGGCGCAGCGCATCGTCCACGACCCGAACGCTACGACCTAGTGGCTACTGGGACGGTTGCGGGGCGTAGCCGAGGTGCAGCACGCCGGTCGTGAGTACCGCGTGGTTGATGAGCTTCAACGGCGTGGTGGGACTGCCGTCCTCGAAGAGGCGCTGGCCGTGCCCGACGACGATCGGGTGCACGAGGAGTTGCAGTTCGTCGAGCAGATCGTTCGCGATGAGCGACCGGACGAGCGTGGCGCTCCCCGAGATCCCGATGTCGCCGTCGGTGCGCTGCTTGATCTCCCGGATCTGCGAGACCACGTCGCCGGAGACGAGCGTGGTGTTGTTCCAGGTCGCTTCGGTCAGCGTGTTCGACACCACATACTTCGGGATGTTGTTGATGAAGTCCGCGAACGGGTCGGCCGCTTCTTGCGGCTCGCCCGCCGGAACCGCGTCGGTGTGGGCGTGGTTCGGCCAGTAACTCGACCACTCCTCGTAGAGCGTCCGCCCCATCATGAAGGCGCCCGCGGTGCTCATGCCCGCGCCGATCACCGCACCCATCTCGTCGTTGAAGTACGGGAAGTGCCACTCGTTCGGGGCCTCGACCACGCCGTCGAAGGAGATGAAGAAGTTCGAGACGATCTTGCCCACGTCCGCTCCTGGTGACTCGGTGCCCGGCGTTCGGATCCGGCGCTTCATGCAGTACGACCGCCCGGCGAGCCGATACTCATCGCGACCCAAAGGCAAGGGTCGAAACGGCTCCGCCTCGCCGGTAGCGTACGGGCATGGCATTAGAAGGTGAATACGAACCGAGTCCGTGGGAATGGGTGCGCAATCAGGTCGAGACCTACGAGCGCACCGGCGGCCGTGAGGCCAACACGCTGCTCGATACGGGCATGCCGATCATCATCGTGACGACCCGCGGCAACAAGAGCGGCAAGATCCGCAAGACCGCGCTCATGCGTGTGGAGCACAACGGTGAATACTCACTCGTTGCCTCACAAGGTGGCGCGCCCAAGCATCCGGTCTGGTACTACAACCTCAAGGCCGATCCCGACGCGGTCGTGATCCAAGACGGTCCCGAACCGTTCGACGCGCACGTGCGCGAGCTACCCGCCGGACCGGAGCGCGACGAGTGGTGGGCGCGGTCGGTCGCTGCGTACCCGCCCTACGCCGAATACCAGACGAAGACGGATCGTTTGATCCCGGTCTTCGTCGCCAGCCGGCGCGCGTAGCCGCGTAGGGTGAGCACGACGCCGCCGGGCTGGTATCCCGACCCGGGCACGCCGGGTCAGGTGCGCTGGTGGGATGGCGCCGCGTGGACCGAACACGCGCAACGACCGGCGCCCGCGCCGACCTACCCGCACGCGTCGCCGGGGCCGCCACCGGGCACTGGATCCGCACGGAGATCGGCCCGCAACGTGTCGTGGGTACTCGTCGTGGTGGGCGTGCTGCTTCTCTTCGAACTCGCGAGTGACGGCGCGGGCACGTTGGTCTTCGCGGTCATCGTGCTCGTCGGCATCGCTGCCGTAGTGGTTCCTCTGCAGCGGCGTTCGCAACGCAATGCCGACTCGATGGCCCGCGCCGCGGGCGCGCTTTGGGGTGGCACGGTGGTGGCGCAACCGCCGAACATGGGAGTCGGTCAGAGCGGTCGTTCGTTCTTCGCAGGGTTCTCTCCGACGTACTGGCGCACCGTCGCCCGCGGCACCCTGCGTGTGTACCAGGGTGGCCTCGTCTTCGAGCCCCGCAAGCCTGGTCCGCGACGCCCGCGGCTGCAGTTGACTCCGGACGACGTCGTCAGCATCGGTGCGGCCCGGTACAGCTATGGCGGCATTGTCGAGGTGTACCTCCGCGACGGGAATCGTCGCCGGTTCCAGCTCAATGTCGGGCCCGGCCAACTGAACGACATTTTGCGCCGGGCAGGCTTCCGCGTCTCCTGAGCGTGCTCGCGGGAACTGACTGAACCTTTCGGGGGTCTCACCGCCTAGGGGAAGTGGCGGATGAGGCGGCGATGACCTTCGACCTGTTTTTCGACGAGAACTACGAACCGGTACGGCGGTCGCTGGCCGTCGCGTTCGGCGATCCCGTCGTGGCCGAGGAGTTGGCGCAAGACGCGTTCACCCGTGCGCTCGCGAACTGGCGACGGGTCTCCTGTATGGAACGACCCGCGGGTTGGGTGTACATCGTCGCCTTGCGGGCCGGGCGTCGGCGGGGCGTGAAGCCGTCGGTTGCCGTGGCGGAAGCGACAGCCCCCGACATCGCCGACGGGGTGGCCCGCGATCTCCGCGTTGACCGAGGCCATCGCCCGGCTCCCGGAACGTCAACGCGTCGCGCTCGTACTGCGCTATCGGGCCGACCTCCCGCTGGCCGACGTCGCGTCGGCGATGGGTTGTGCCGTCGGCACCGTGAAATCGACCTTGCACGCGGCGCTCGAACGGTTGGGCGTCGACATGCGAGAACAGGAGGAGCCCGATGCGGCTCGATGACGTACGTACTGCGCTCGACAGTTCGGCTGACCAGGTCTCACCGGCGCGGATCGGGCCCGACGCGGCGCTGACACGCGTTCGGCACCGGGTGCGCCGGCGGCGCGGTGTGCGCGTGGCCGCGCTGGCAACCGCGTTCGTCGTCGCGACGGTCGGGGTGGTCGCCGTGGTCGACGCCACCGGATCGATGACACCCGGCCGCGTCGTTGTCGCGCAATCGACGACGACGGTGGTGAAGCGGCCGGCCCCGGCCTTGGGCCCGGAGCAATTGCGTGCCCACGATGGAATCGGTGTCGCCGCGGGGTGGGCGGCGGTCGATGCCGGGGATGCGCGCGTGTTCGTCCCTCAGAGTTGGATCGACTTCTCCTTCAGCGGTTGCACCCGCGATGTGCCGAGCAGCGGCAGCGTGAGCATCGGCGAGATCGCCGTGCAGACTTGCGACCGCGCGAGCCACCTCAACAATGCGCCGCCGACGGAGGCGGTCGCGCTCGTGCCGTCGACGGTGAAGCCGACAGGTCGCGTCGTCGAAGTGGTGCACGGCTACCGCGTGTACGCGGCGCCGACCGCGCACCTTCACCCCGGCTGGACGGTCTACGACGTTCCGCAGCTCGATCTGGAGATCGCGCTGCGCGGATCACTGCAGAGTCAGGTCCTGGTCACGCTCGCGCCGTCGTCGCGAGTGGTGGCCTTGGCATTCGCCGCGCAGTCGGCTCCCACCGGACACGCCTATGCGGCCGACGGCGTGCGTCTCACGATCCCGACGACGTGGCCGGTCGCCGACGCAACGAGCTACCCGTGCTTCTGGCCGGGAACCGTTCCCGGCACCCGCGCCGGCATCCTGCGCATCAATCCGACTGTCGTGTTCTCGAATTGTCCGCTGCTGACCGCCGCTGACACCCGGGCGTTTCACGACGGCGTCTACCTGTTCCTCGGATCGCAAAGCCGTACCGCGCCCGCGAAACCGACGACCGCGCCGGTTGCGGTGCTGCACCATGGCGAAACGACGCTGCGGGTCTACACCGAGCCCGGCGACTCGCCCAGCCAGCTCGATGTGTTCTTCCGGCGGGCGGGATCGACGGTGACCCATGTGATCGGCCTCGGCCTCGGGACCAACGGCCGGATCGCCGGGGGAGTGCTGGCCTCGCTGGAGGCGACGTCGTAGCTCCACGCTCGATTGTCACGGAACGCCCGCCGGCGGTGTTCTGATAGGTGATGGGCGCGGTGCAAGACGACGACGGGGAGCTGTTCGCAGAGCTCTATCCCGCGTTGCGGCGATTCGCGGGTGCGATCCGGCCGGTCGGGGTCGACGCCGACGACCTGGTGCAAGAAGCGCTGACGCGCACCCTGGCGGCGCGGTCGCTCTCGAGTATCGAGAACCCGCTTGCGTACCTGCGGACGGCGATTGTGCGCGTGGCGTCGAACGCGGCGCGCGGCGCGCGGCGCGCCGACGATCGGCTCCGCCGCGCCGCAACCGAGGGTGACATCGCCGACGTGTATCCGTCGGATCTCGACGACCTCATGCGCATCGCGCCCAAGGCGCGCGCGGTGTTGTTCCTGACGGTCGTCGAGAACCGGTCCTACGCGGAGGCAGCGGAAATCGTGGGTGGTTCGGAAGCCGCGGCGCGACAAGTTGCGTCCCGAGCGCTGCGCGCCCTGCGCGCGGAAGTGAGTGCGGAAATGCAATCGGGAGAGACGACATGAGCGGACTGCAAACACTTCTCGAAGAGCTCGCCGACGAACCCGACGCGCGGGGCGCGGACGCGGTGTTCGGCGCAGCCGCGCCGCTCGCAGTAAAGCGGCGCCGGACGCGCCACCGCCGGCGCGTGCTCTCCGGGTGCGCGGTCGTCGTCGTGCTTGTGCTGCTCGTCGCGGCGGTCGTTCAGTCGACGAGCAGGAGCGAGGTGCAGGTCCAGGGCGCTCCGAACGCGTCGGCGGGGGAGGCGACGGCAGCGCAGCTCGCCGACGGCCACTGGGAAGTGATCCCCGCAGCGCCGCTTGCCGTGCGCGACGACGCGGCGTCGATCTGGACTGGCCACGACCTCATCGTCTGGGGTGGCTACGCGAAACCAACTGGCGAGGGAGGCGGCATCACCCCGATCCTCAATGACGGAGCCGCGTACGACCCAGTGAGTCGCGCGTGGCACGTCCTTCCACTGGCTCCGATCGGCCCGCCGAACGCCGAGGAGCCCGTCGTCTGGACGGGTTCCGAGATGCTGGTTTGGGACGCGACGAACCGTGATGGCGCCGCGTACAACCCTTCCTCGGATAGTTGGCGCCGGCTCCCGAGCGCGCCATTGCCGGCGTCGTTGTACAGCCTCGGGGTTTGGACAGGGGATCGGGCAATGTTCATCGCGGGTGCGAGTGCGGCCTTGTACGACCCGGTCGGGAACACCTGGCGCGCGCTCACGACGCCGACGCTGCCGCATCTCGAGGCCGACGAAGCCCCGTACTGGCGAGCGGTCTCGGTGGGAGGCGGCCGCGTGCTCGCATGGGCGCAGACGAAGGAACCGCCCGCGCCGACGATTCTGTTCCGCTACGACGAGAACAGTGATCGTTGGACGCAGCTGCCCGCGAGTCTCGGAGCCGTGTACCTGCCGCTCGAAGCGATCTCGGCCGGCGACCGGGTTCTCGTGCGTGGCTACGCGGCGAAACCGGAGGCCGGGACCGACCCCTTCGCCGCGTCGGCTTGGTACGACGCCGATACCGGCGTCGCCTCGCCTTTGCCCGCCGACCCCACTGTCACGGGTGAGACCGCCGGGGGCTACTTCTTCTCGGCCTGGACGGGTCGAGCGGTGTGGGCGCTCAACTACCTCGGCCGCGCCGGGCCCGACGACGTGGCAACCGCGAGCGCCTACGACCCGGACGCGAATGCATGGCAGGGCATTCCCGCCGCGCCCTTCGCGTGCGCGGGCGTCACGACTCCGGAGTGGACCGGCGCCGCGGTGCTCCTGTACTGCCCGGATGCGTATCCCGCGCCGTCGCAAGCGGTCGGTGGGCTCGAGTTCGTCCCCGGTTCGTAAGAGGACGTGGGGGAGTCAATCGAGCTCGGCGGCGCGTCCCAGCAACAACTCCCGTTCGCGGCCGTTGCGCGTGAGCGCGGCGGCGCGTTCGAACTCGGTGCGCGCCTCGGCGCGGCGGCCCAACTTCGCCAGGAAGTCGCCGCGCACGCTCGGCAGGAGGTGGTACTGCGCGAGTGACGGTTCGGCGAGCAGCGCGTCGACGATCTCGAGTCCGGCTTCCGGTCCGAACGCCATCGTCACCGCCACCGCTCGGTTCAGCTCGACGATCGGCGACGGCGCGATCTGCGCCAGCGCGTCGTACAACGCCGCGATGCGCACCCAATCCGTCTCGTCTGCAGTGCGCGCCCGCGCGTGACACGCCGCGATCGCGGCCTGCAGCCCGTAGGGACCCAGCCCGCGGTCCAAAGCCTCGGCCCGCGCCAAGGCGGCCAGCCCTCGACGGATCAGCACACCGTCCCAGCGGGAGCGGTCCTGCTCGAGCAACAACACCGGTTGCCCGCCGGGCCCGATGCGCGCCCGCGTCCGCGACGCCTGGATCTCCATCAGCGCGACCAGACCGTGCACCTCGGGCTCGTCGGGTAGGAGCTCCGCCAGGATGCGGCCGAGTCGCAGCGCGTCGGCGCACAACGCGGGCCGCATCCAGTCGTCGCCTGCGGTCGCGGAGTAGCCCTCGTTGAACACGAGATAGACGACCTCGAGCACCGACGCGACGCGTGCCTCGAGGTCGGCGCCCGTCGGCACCTCGAACGGAACGTGGGCTTCCGACAACGTGCGCTTGGCGCGCGCGATGCGCTGTCCGATGGTCGCCTCGCGCGACGAGGAACGCGCGGCGCGATCTCGTCGGTGGTCAAGCCGCCGAGGAGGCGCAACGTGAGCGCGACCCGCGCGTCCGTCGACAACACCGGGTGGCACGAGATGAACACGAGCCGCAACAGGTCGTCGCCGACGTCACCGTCGACCTCGGCATCCACCTCAGCTGCAAAGTCCGCGCTCTCGGCTTCGAGCTCACGGGCGATCTGCTCGTACTTGTGCTCGAGGGTCGCCCGCCGCCGTATCGCGTCGACGCCGCGCCGTTTGGCGGTGACCATGAGCCAGGCGCCCGGGTTGTCCGGGACGCCCGACTCGGGCCACTGCTGCAAGGCCGCGACGAGCGCGTCCTGGGCGAGCTCTTCTGCGAGCCCGACGTCGCGCACCGTCCGCGTCAGTCCTGCGATGAGTCGGGGCGACTCGATCCGCCAGACCGCCTCGATCGAGCGATGCGGATCGAGGTGCGCCACGAGGGAAGGAACGGACCGGACGGGAAGCGTCAGAGCAGCGGTTCGCCGGCCGCGGCCTGCACGTCGGGCGGGAACTCCGAGATGTCCATGATCTGGCGCAGCTCGATCGCGCCCTCGGGCTGCGGGCAGCGCGCGGCCCACTCGACGGCTTCGGCCTTCGACTTCACGTCGATGACCCAGTAACCGCCGATCATCTCCTTGGCCTCGGTGAACGGCCCGTCGGTGACGGTCTGCTTCCCGCCCGAGAACGTGACCCGCACGCCGTCGGTCTGCGGGTGCAGGCCGTCGAGGGCCAACAGCACGCCGGCTTTCTGCAGCTCACGGTTGTACTCCGACATTGCCGCGACCGCGTCCGCACTCGGCATCCACTCGCCGTCGACGGGAATGTTCGGCAGCATGAACATCACGAAACGCATCGTTGTATCTCCTGGACTATCGGGGGAGTCCGGATCTCGGCCTCTCGTGAAGACGTCGAACGGCGTCCCGCGATTTCGACACAACGCACGGTATTTCTTTTCGCTGTGCTAAATCACTGCCCGTGGAAGACATCTTCTGGTGGCATTCCGTCGATCTCGGCGACCGCGTTACCCCCGGTCACAAGTCGCCCGAGCTCCTCGAGCACGAGTGGCGCAACGCCCATGTTCCCGACCTGACGGGCCAGTCGGTGCTCGACATCGGCTGTTGGGACGGGTGGTTCTCGTATCGCGCCGAGCGCGAAGGGCGCGGCGAGCGTGACGGCCATCGATCACTACGTCTGGTCGCTCGATCTGCCGCGCCAACAGGCGTACTGGCGCGACTGTCGCGATCGGGGCGTGACACCGCAGCCGTACCACGACCAGCCTGCGCTTTGGCATCCTGACACGCTGCCGGGCAAGGCCGGTTTCGACCTCGCGCACTCGGCGCTGCAGAGCAAGGTCGTGCCGATCGTCGACGACTTCATGACGACCGATCTCGACACGCTCGGCACGTTCGACACCGTCTTCTACTTCGGTGTCATCTACCACGTCGAAGAGCCGCTCACCGCGTTGCGGCGCGTCCGCCAGGTGACCAAGAAGCTCGCGATCATCGAGACCGAAGCACTGTTCATCAGCGGATTGACCCGACCGATGTTCGAGTTCGTGCCCGGCGCCGAGGTCAATGCCGACGTCGGCAACTGGTGGATCCCCACCGCCGAAGGCCTGCACGCGCTGTGCAAGGCCGTCGGGTTCTCCGAGGTCGAGACCGTCGCCGGTCCGCCCGAGGGGCTCGAGCGCTACCGCCTCGTGGTGCACGCGCGGGTGTAGTCAGTCGACGGGCGTTGTCGCGGGGTGCTTCCCGATCAGGTAGATGAGTGTGTCCTCGATGCCCATGGCCTTGGAGAACAGGAATCCCTGTCCGTAGTGGCAGCCGACCGCCCGCACCGCGGCGAGCTTCGAATCGGTGTCGATGCCCTCCGCGATCACGTCGAGATCGTTGGCGGAGCCGAGCTTCACGATCGCGCTGAGAATCGCGTCGTCGCGCGCGGCCGACCCGAGCGACTGCAGAAAGGAGCGGTCGATCTTGATCGAGTCGATCGGTAGGCGTCGAAGGTAGGTGAGCGAGCTGTATCCGCTGCCGAAGTCGTCGAGCGAGATGTGCACGCCGAGATCACGGATGCGGCGCATGATCGCGGCGTTGCGGTCGGTGTGTTCGAGCATCACCGATTCGGTGATCTCGAGGATGAGGAGGTCGGCGGGGAGGCCACTTTCGGTCAGCGCCGTATAGACGGTCTGCACGAGATCCCCCGACTCGAACTGGCGGACCGACACGTTGACCGACACGCCGATGCCCGGGGCGACCTGCTGCCACTGGAGGCAATCGGCCACCGCTCGGCGCAGCACCCACGGACCGATCTCCATGATGATCCCCGACTCCTCGGCGACCGCGATGAAGTTGTCGGGGGGAACCATCCCGACCCCGGGCCGGTGCCAGCGGATGAGCGCCTCGAAGTGCGAGACGCTCTCGTCGTCGAGATCGACGATCGGCTGATAGTGCGCGACGAGCTCGTCCTCGCGCGGCTTGGCGGAGCGCCGATTCGAGATCGAGTCGCCGGGCCGCGTCGCTCTCCATCTCCGCGTTGAAGACCTCGATGCCGCGTGTCGCCGTGCTCCTTGGCCCGATACATCGCGGTGTCGGCGCAGCGCAGGAGCTCGAGCGGGGTTTCGTCGCCGGTGCTCACGGAGATGCCGAGCGACGCGCCGACGAACACTTCGCTCTGTCCGACGACAAAGGAAGCCGCCGAGTGCATCGACGACGCGGAGCGCGACCCGCGAATGGCCTCGAGATCGGACGCGCTCGGGCACAGGATGACGAACTCGTCGCTGCCCAGGCGCGCCACGATGTCGCCGATACGAATGGCGCCCGCGATCCGATCCGCCACGAGCACGAGGAGCTGGTCGCCCGCGTCGTGGCCCAACCCGTCGTTCAGGAGCTTGAACCGGTCGAGGTCGACGAACACCATTCCGACGACTTCGTTCGAACGGCGCGCGTCGAGGATCGCGGCGCCGGCGCGGTCGAGCAGTGTCCGCCGATTGGGGAGACCGGTGAGCTCGTCGCATGTTGCCGCGAGTCGCAGCGCGTGCTCCATGGCGCGCTGGTCGCTGATGTCGCGGACCATCGCGGTGTAGTAGTGAGTCGTGCCGACCTTGACGTCGGAGATAGCCACGTGCGCGGCGAACGTCTCGCCGTTCGCCCGCGTCAGGGTCGTGTCGACCTGGCGCCCGACCGTATCGCCGGGCCGGTTGCGCTCGATGAGGACGGAATCACTCGGCAAGAAGCGCGCGTAGGGCTGACCGATCACCTCCGCGGAACGGATTGCGAAGATGCGTTCCGCGGCCGGGTTGAAGCTCTGAATGACACCGACCGTGTCGACCGAGATGACGGCGTCGTCGGCCGCTTCGACGATGCTGCGGTTCCGCTCCTCCGACATCCGTAGCGCGGCTTCGGAGGCGCGCCGCTCGGTGATGTCGCGCAGGCTGATGACCAGGCCGCGAATCGAGGGATCGGAGAACTGGTTCGTGGCCGTGCTCTCGAACCAGCGAAAGGTTCCGTCGACGCGGCGGAGGCGAATCTCGAGGGGAACCGCCGTGTTCGGTCCGGTCTCGGTGACGAGCCGCGCGAGTCGGGCCGCGATCGCGTGGCGGTCGTCGGGATGTACGACGTCGAAGGCGGATACGCCGACGAGGTCGTCGGGTTCGAGCCCGAGGATGTGCGCGCCGCACCCGAGACCCACATGATCTCGGCATCGGCCGCGCAGATCGCGATGATGTCGGTGACTGCGTCGGCCACGGCCGCGAGCCGAGCTTCGGCCGCGACGACCGCCGACATGTCGTGAACGTTGAGCACGATGCCGGCGATGGCCGGTTCGTGCATGCGGTTCTCGGCCGTCACGTCGCACGTGTGTACGTGACCGTCGCTCGCCTCGAACCGCAGCGCGACCGATTGGCCCTCGAAGCCGGGTGCCGACGACCGCATCTCGTTGAACCACGTCCCGGCCGACGCGGGTCGGCCGCGATCACCTTCGTCAGCGGCGCACCGAGCTCGTCGCTCGAGTAGCCGAGGAAACGGACTTCGGGTGTGGGGCTGTAGACGATCTCGCCGCGCGCGTCGACAACGCACGCCAGATCGCTCGAGCGCGCGACCAGGCTCGCGAACCGCACCCGCTCGCGTTCCAACGACTCGCGACCCTCGACTTCGCCCGTGACGTCGAACGCCACGACCGCGACCACATCGCGGTCGACGGTGATGACATTGACGCGCCGCCAGCCGTAACCGCCGGCCCGGACCGACACGGGACGTTCTTGTTCGACGGACCGGCCCGTCTCCAGCACCGCCTTGTACAGACGGATGAACGCGTCGGAGTCTTCGCGCACGTTCAACGTCGATGAGCGCGCCCGAGGATCTCGCCGCGCGTTGATGTGAGCGTCCGCGCACCGTCGCGTTGGCCTCGACCACGACGAAGTCGACGATGTCTCCGTTTTCTCGAACCGCGCGCAGCACGGCGAACGCGCCACCCATTCCGTCCATCGCGAGCCGGTGATGGGCGAGCGCGCGCGAGGTCATCGTGGCCATCGTGCCGGTCGGGCTGATGCCGTGTTTTCTCGCGTACATGGCCTTGTCGGCTTCGCGCAGGAGTCCTTCGGGGGAGCGGGATCCGTCGGCGTCGTCGACCACGCCGACGCTGGCGGAGACCGTGTTCGGCGCGATGTCGGGCCAGGGCTCGGCGAGGACTCCCCAGATGCGCTCGACCAGCTCGTCGGCGTCGGTCTCGTCGTGTGAAGAGCGCACCAGGATCACGAACTCGTCGCCGCCGTACCCGCGATCAGATCATCGGCGCGGACGACACGCCGGAGTCGCTTCGCGACCTCGACGAGAACCTCGTCGCCCATGTGGTGACCGAAGGAGTCGTTGATGTCCTTGAAGTTGTCGAGGTCGACGAACGCGAGGATCGCAGGCTCACCCCGGGCGCACGACTCTTCGAGCGCCTCGGTGAACGCGCCGCGATTGAGTAACTGGGTCAGGGAGTCGGTGGCGGCTTCGTGCTCGTGACGTTCGCCGCGTACGCGCACCTCGAGCTCGATGGCGTCCCGAGCGGCAAACGTCCCGCTCACCACCCACAATGTCGCGGCCAGCAACCCGAGTCCGACGGCCGCCATGATGTGCGAGTCGAGTGCGCTCGCCACGTGCTGAGAGGCGCCGAACTGGATCGCGATCTCGCCGGCGAACACGCTCGACGAGACACCAGCCGAGCACCGTGCGCCAGTCGATGCCGGGGATCTGGGCGAGTAGCTGAACTGCGCACAGTGCGTATCCGATGGCGAGCAGCGATCCCCAGCCGCTGGAATAGATGATCGTGGTCACGACACTGACGGCGATCACGACCCGGAGCTGCTGGCGCAGACGGGACTCCGGCCGTTGCTGGAGAAACGCGCGGCCGCAGATGTCGACGACGATCGATGCCGCGATGATCAGCGAATAGACCCAGTAGCGCGGCCCGAGAATGACGTCGTTCCGGCGCAACAGCCAGACCGCAACGACTGCGGGGATGGCGATCAGGTTGCCGCCCGCGAGGATGGCGACCATGGCCGAACGAGGGGCCTTCGCCCGCGCGCCGGACGCGCTGGTCTCTCTGTCCGCATCCACCTCACCCGTTCGTCAACCGGCAGCGCCGAATCGACCTCGGGCCGGCCGAATCGCCGATTTTCAGCCCTCGGGGTGCCGGTCGAGCGCGTAGGTGGGCGTGTGGGCGGTGAATCCGCCGTCGACCCGCAGGATCTCGCCGGTCACGAAGCCGGCGTCGTCGGACGCGAGATACGCGACGGCGGCCGCGATCTCCTCGGGGTAGCCGAGCCGCCCGACGAGATGGCTCGTGCTGTAGCGGCGCAGCCGATCTCCCATCGGGCCGCCGAGCGCCTCTTGTGCCGCCTGCGCCACCACGACGCCGGGAGCCACCGCGTTGCAGCGGATGCCCCGTTCACCGTACGCGGTGGCTACGTAACGCGTGAGCGCCACGACGCCCGCCTTCGACGTGCCGTACGCGGCGAGGGAGTGGCTGCCGTAGAAGGCGGCGGCCGATGCGGTGTTGACGATGGCGCCGCCCCGCGTTCGAGCATGTGGGGGATCGCGAAGCGACACCCGAGCATCGGGCCGTTGAGGTTCACGCTCATCACACGTTCCCACGTGGCGAGGTCCATCGTCACGACATCTTGGTCGGCGCGGTTCTGGTCGAGTGCGGCCGCGTTGTTGTGCAGGATGTCGAGGCCGCCGTAGGCGGCGACGGTGTCGGTGACCATCGCTGCGACCGCGTCGGCATCGGCGACGTCGGTCATCTGCGCGCGTGCGACGCCGCCCGCGGCGGTGATCGCCGCGACCACCTCGGCGGCCGCGCCCTCGGCAATGTCGGCGACGGTTACCGACGCGCCTTCGGCCGCGAACAGCAGTGCGGTCGCGCGACCGATGCCTGAACCACCGCCGGTGACGATCGCCACCTTGTCCGTGAATCGGGCCACGTCAGTCGATCAGCTCGTACTCGGACGGGTCGGGCGCGAGCGTGCGCTGCCAGTACTCGAGCAGCGTGAACGGCCAGTTCTGGGCGACGTGCCCGTGCTCGTTCTTGTACCAGCTGTTCACGTCGGACCAGCCCCACGCCATCAGCCCGTTCTCGGCGTCGACGCGCTCGTTGAACTTCGTCGTGCACGTCTTTGCGCACGTCGAGCGCCGCGGTGACCGCCCGCGAGCAGCATGCCGATGCAGCCGAGGACGTAGCGCACGCCGCATTCGGAGAAGTAGATGATGCTGCCGTTGATGACGATGTTCGTGTTCGGTCCGTAGAGGCAGAACAGGTTGGGAAAGCCGGGCACGGTGATGCCGAGGTAGGCGCGCGGCGTCGCCCTTCCAGTGCTCGTGCAGGTCGACGCCGTCCCGGCCCGGTCACGCGTCATCGGCGTGAGGAACTTCGACGCCTGGAATCCCGTGCCGTAGATGATGACGTCGACGTCGTGCTCGATCGCCGTCGGCGGTGACGATCCCGGTCGGCGTGATCTCGCGGATCGAGTCGGTGACCAGCTGCACGTTGTCGCGCTTGAGCGCCCGGCCCACACGCCGTTGTCGCGCAGCAGCCGCTTCGCGCCGGGCGGATAGGTCGGCACGACCTTCTCGAGCGAGATCGGGCCGGTCGGCGAACTGCATGTCGAGGTATCCCGTGAGCAGCATGCGCAGGAAGTCGTTGAACGAGCCCGACCGCGTGGTCCTTCGGTTCCCAGTCGGGGTCGACGCGCACGCCCTCGAGCACGCCGTCGCCCATCTTCCAGAAGATGAGGAACCGGTTCCACTCGCTGTACGACGGCACGTGCGCGTAGAGCCACTGCAGTCCGGGTGCGACCGCGGCGTGGTAGTCGGGGGTCGGTCCCAACCACGGCGGCGTGCGCTGGAACACCGAGGAGCTCGCCGACGCGCGGCGCGATCTCGGGGATGAACTGCACCGCGCTCGGCGCCGGTACCGATCACCGCGACGCGCTTGCCGCGGAGATCGACGTCGTGGTCCCAGCGTGCGGAGTGGAAGGTCGGGCCCGCGAACGAGTCGCGGCCGTTGATGTCGGGGAACAGCGGGCGGTTGAGCTGACCGACCGCGCTGATGACCGCGTTCGGCGTCGACCGTTCTTCGCGGCCGTCGCGCGTCGCGTGATCGCGACCGTCCAGCGCCGATCCGCTTCGGACCACGTCGCGCGACCGCACCTCGGTCCCGAACCGGATGTGCTCGCGCAGCCCGAACGCGTCGGCGCAGCGGCGGAAGTAGTCGAGCAGCACGTCCTGCGTGCGAGAAGTGGAACGGCCAGTCGTGGCGCTGCGCGAACGAGTAGCTGTAGTTGTGGTTCGGGTTGTCGACCCGGCAACCGGGATAGGTGTTCTCGAGCCACGTTCCGCCGACGTCGTCGTTCTTCTCGAAGATGACGAACGGCACCCCGGCCTGGCGCAAGCGGTGCGCGGTCGAGCAGGCCCGACATGCCCGCGCCGATGATCACGACCCGGAAGTCGGTGTCGGGCGCGACGTCGGCCTTGCTCCACTGCGGGGCGCGACGGTCTTCGCCGCGGACGGCGAGCTCTTCTTCGAGCAGCGGGAGGTACGTCCGCCATGTCGGCACCGCCGCCGACCGCGAACTCCATGATCCGGAGCAGGTCGGCGCGTCCGACGGCGGCGGCGCGGGTCGGCCGCCCTGGTCGCGGAAGACCGCGAGCGTGGTCGAGCGCGAGCCCGCGGACTTCGGCCTGCTGGGCCTCGCTGAGGCCGCCCTGGGGCGTGCTCAGGAGGATCGGGTCGGGGCGCAGGTCGTCCCGCAGCAGGGAGAGATCGCCGGTCAGGTAGGCGAGCGCGGGGAGCAGGGCCGGGACCTCGGCCTGCGCCAGCGCCGCCCGGATCTCGTCGTCCGACTCGGTGATCGGCTCGATCGCCGGGACGAAGGGGCTCGGGGAAGTGCTCTGGGTCACCCTCCCATCTTGGCACCGCCGCGCCGGCGCGCATATCGGCGCCCCACGGTGGTACAAGGTCGTATGGCCATTGCAACCACGAACCCGGCAACCGGTGAGATCGAGAAGACGTTCGAGGCGCTCTCCGACGCGGAGGTCGACCAACGCATCGCCCGCGCCGCGGCGACTGCGGCGCAGTACCGCACGACCACATTCGAGGAGCGCGCGGGCTGGATGAACGCGTCGGCTGACATCCTCGAGGCCGACTGCGAGTCGATCGCCCGGGTGATGACGACCGAGATGGGCAAGACGATCGCCTCGGCCCGCGCCGAGGTGCTGAAGTGCGCGAAGGGCTGCCGTTTCTACGCCACGCACGCGGCCGCGATGCTCGCCGACGAGCCTGCCGACGCGGGCGCGGTCGGCGCGAGCCGGGCCTACGTGCGGTACGACCCGCTCGGTCCGGTGCTCGCGGTCATGCCGTGGAACTTCCCGCTCTGGCAGGTGATCCGGTTCGCCGCCCCCGCACTGATGGCGGGCAACGTCGGCTTGTTGAAGCACGCGTCGAACGTGCCCCAGACCGCGCTCCTCCTCGAAGACACCTTCCGGCGCGGCGGTTTCCCCGACGGCGCGTTCCAGACGCTGTTGATCGGCGCGGGTTCGGTCGAACGAATCCTGCGCGACCCGCGCGTGCGCGCCGCGACCCTCACCGGGAGCACGCCCGCCGGCCGCTCGATCGGCCGGATCGCGGGCGAGGAGTTGAAGCCGGTCGTGCTCGAGCTCGGCGGCAGCGATCCCTTCGTGGTCATGCCGTCCGCCGACCTGGAAAAGGCCGCGCAGACCGCAGTGACCGCCCGCGTGCAGAACAACGGCCAGAGCTGCATCGCCGCCAAGCGGTTCATCGTGCACAACGACGTGGCCGACGAATTCGAGAAGCTCTTCGTCGGCCGGATGCAGGCGCTCCGGGTCGGTGATCCCTTCGACGAGAGCACCGACATCGGGCCGTTGGCGAACGAACAGGGCCTCGCCGACGTCGAGACGTACATGGCCGACGCGGTGGCGAAGGGTGCACGGGTGCTCTGCGGCGGGGCGCGGGTCGACCGGCCGGGCTGGTTCTATCCGGCAACGGTGGTGGCCGATGTGACCCCGGCGATGAACATGTTCGCGGAGGAGATCTTCGGTCCGGTCGCGCAGTTGTTCCGGGTGAGCAGCGCCGACGAAGCGATTGCCCTCGCCAACGCCACCGTCTTCGGGCTGGGATCGAACATCTGGACCCGAGACGAGGCCGAAGCGGCGCGTTTCGTGCGGGAGCTCGATGCGGGTGGTGTGTTCGTCAACGGCATGACCACGTCGTATCCGGAGCTCCCCTTCGGGGGCATCAAGGAATCGGGGTTCGGTCGGGAACTCTCCGCGCAGGGGATCCGGGCCTTTTGCAACGTGAAGACCGTCTGGATCGCGTAACCCCGTCTGTATCCCGTAAACGGGGGAATGAAAACGGCTCGGCCGGCGTCGAACCTTCTCATAGGCTGAATCAGGAACGAAGGGGCGCGCGAGTGCGGTCGGAAATGAAGAATCCCGAGGTCGCATACCGCCGCCGCTGGATGACGCTCGCGGTGCTGTGCATCAGCCTGATGGTCATCGGGCTCGACAACACGATCTTGAACGTCGCGTTGCCGACGCTCTCGCACACCAAGGCGGCCGGTGGCCTCGGTGCGTCCGGCAGCTCGTTGCAGTGGATCGTCGACGCGTACACGTTGGTGTTCGCAGGTTTGCTGCTCACGATGGGCAGCCTGGGCGACCGCTTCGGTCGCTACAAGTTCCTCACGATCGGGCTCGTGATCTTCGGCACCGGTTCGATCCTGTCGGCGTTCGCAGTCTCCTCGGCCATGTTGATCGCGACCCGCTCGCTCATGGGCGTCGGCGGCGCGTGCATCATGCCGGGAACTCTCTCGATCCTGTCGAACGTGTTCCGCAATCCCGCCGAACGCGCCAAGGCCATCGGCGTGTGGGCCGGTGTTTCCGCGCTCGGTGTCGGTATCGGACCGGTCGCCGGTGGTGCGCTGTTGACGCACTTCTGGTGGGGTTCGGTGTTCCTCGTCAACGTGCCGATCGTCATCGTCGCGCTCGTGCTCGGCTTCTTCTTCGTTCCCGACTCGAGCGACAAGACCACGCCTCGCCTCGACCCCGTCGGCGCCGGCCTCTCGATCGTCTGCCTGTTCTCCTTGTTGTGGGCCATCATCGAGGCGCCGAACCACGGCTGGACTTCACCCGAGATCGTCACCGCGTTCGTCGCGGGCGCGGTGTTCCTCGTCTGCTTCCTGCTCTGGGAGATGAAGTCGTCGAGCCCGATGCTCGACCTGCACTTCTTCCAGAACCCGCGCTTCTCCGCCGCGAGCGGCGCGATCATGCTCGTGTTCTTGGCGCTGTTCGGCACGATCTTCCTGCTGACGCAATATCTGCAGACCGTGCTGGGCTACTCCACGCTGAAGGCCGGCGCGATCCTCATCCCGCAGTCGGCCGCGCTGATGATCTTCGCGTTCCTGAGCCCCCGTTGGGTGGTGCGCTTCGGCAACAAGGCGGTCGTGGCCTTCGGATTGGGTCTCGTCGCGGTGTCGCTGTTCGGCTTCATCACGCTCGACGCCGGGTCGACCGCGATGCACGTGATCATCGTCACGACGATCATGGGTATCGGCATGGGCAACGTCATGGCGCCGGCCACCGAATCGATCATGGGTTCGCTCCCGCGCGAGAAGGCCGGTGTCGGTTCTGCGATGAACGACACCACGCGCCAGGTCGGCGGCGCGATCGGAGTTGCGGTACTCGGCTCGCTGCTGTCGTCGCACTACCGGCCGAGTGTCGGCTCCGCGCTGTCGGGCAAGGTTCCGGAGTCGCTCGTCGCCGCGGCCAAGGACTCCGTCGGCGGCGCGATCAGCGTGGCGAACGATCCCACGCACCCGATCGCGCCCGGTTTTCGCACCCAGATCGTCGACGCCGCGCACCAAGCCTTCGTCGGCGGCCTGCACCTCGCGTCGGTCGTGGCCGCGATCGTCGTCCTGATCGCGGTGATCGGTGTATTGATCTGGCTGCCGTCGCGTGCGCCGGACGAAGTCGAAGAGATCGACAAGCCGGCCGTTGCGGACGCGCCGGACGCACTGCTCGAACCGGCGTGACCGGAGGGCGTCGTTCGGCCCCAACGCCCGCCGGTACGAGGGATCGCGTGACTCGGTGACGCATCCCTGGTTGAATGCGCCCGAATGCGCATCTCCTCACGCTTCTCCTCGCGCCGTTCCGCGGCGTTTTCGCTCTGTGTCGCACTCAGCCTCGTAGCGGTCGCGGCGAACGCCGCGCACGCCGACGACGTGAGTCCGATCACGCCCGCCAACCGTCCGACTCCACTCGCGGGCACGGTCAACGGGCAGGTACCGATCACGCGCCTCATCAACGTGGCGCCGAACTGTCTGACCGCGCGTGAAGCCGGCCCGAGCCTGGCCCGCATCTTCGCGATGGCGCGCGAGATCAACGATGCGCTGGGTGCCGACCAGTGTTACCGACCACTGTCGGACGAAGTGAAGTTCGCGAACCAGGCCAACCAACCGGGCAACAATCCCGCGTGCGTCGCCACCGTCGGCACGTCGGCGTCGGGTGCGCCCGTCGGCCACTCGTACCACGGCTGGGGCAAGGCGGCCGACCTCACCGACGCCGGTCGATCGTTGACGTTCTCGAGCCCGGGCTACGCGTTCATGAAGCAGGTCGCGGGTCCGCTCGGTTGGAACCATCCCGCGTTCGCGGAACCGGGCGGCAGCACGTGCCCGGAGCCGTGGCACTGGGAGTGGGTCGGCGACGGCGGCAATCTCGGACTCACGCTTCGTCGGGGCGACGCGATCGCGCTGCTGCCGAGCGCGAACGACGGCGGGTTCGCGACCGTGAACGGTTTGGGCGGCGTCACGCCGCACGGCAACTTCGTGAATCGGGGTGGGGCCGGCTCGATCTCGCTCGCGTGGGTGATGGTCGGCGCGACCGACACCATCGACCGCGGTGGCTACTGGATGGTCGGCGCCGACGGCGGCGTGTTCAGCTTCGGCGACGCGCACTTCTACGGGTCGACTGCAACCTTCCCCCTTGCGCAACCCGTCAACAGCATGGCGCCGACGCGTTCGGGGCACGGCTACTGGTTGCTCGCCTGGGACGGTGGCGTGTTCAGCTTCGGCGACGCCAAGTTCTTCGGTTCGACGGGCGGCATGCGCCTGAACTCGCCCGTCGTGAGCATCGCGCCCACGCCGACCGGTAAGGGCTACTGGCTCGTCGCCGCCGACGGTGGCGTGTTCAGTTTCGGCGACGCCAAGTTCCACGGTTCGATGGGTGGTAAGCCGCTCGCTGCTCCGGTTGTGGGGATTGCGCCGACGCCGACGGGCAAGGGCTACTGGATGGTCGCCTCCGACGGCGGCATCCTGAGCTTCGGCGACGCGCACTTCTACGGGTCACTGGCCAAGACCGGTCCGCCGTCACCGATCATCGGGATGGTCGCGACCAAGACCGGGCACGGCTACTGGATCGAGCTCGCCGACGGCGAGGTGCTCGGTTTCGGCGACGCCCACACCTAACCGGTCAATGGGCGCGCACAACTAGACGGTGGGCACGACTAAACGGTCGGCACGACGGGCAAGCGGCGGGGCCCGTGCTCGAAGTAGGTGGGGACCTGCTCGAACACGAAGCCCGGTTCGAGTTGCAGCTCACCCGGCGCGAACCGGTCCAGCACCGCGCCGATGCCGATCCGGGCTACGGCCCGCGCCAGCGTCGCGCCCGGGCACACGTGGGTGCCGTATCCGAAGGTGAGATGCTGATCGGCGTTGTCGCGTCCGAGATCGAAATCGTCGGCGTTGACGAACACGCGGTCGTCGCGGTTCGCCGACGCAGCACCGATCGCGACGCGTTGGCCGGCCTCGACGGGGCATCCCCCGATTTCGGTGTCGCGCGTGCAACCGCGTGCCAGGAACAGGATCGGCGGCGCGAGCCGGAGGCTCTCGTCGATCGCAACATCGAGCCGGGCGCGATCGGCGCGCAGCGCGGCCTCGACATCGGGTCGATGCAACAACTCGAAGAGGAGATTGCCGAGCAGCTGGCTCGTCGTGGTGAGGCCGCCCGTGATCAGGTTGCGCACGAGCGCGCGCAACTGCTGCGGCGGGAGCGGCTCGTCGTCGACTTCCAACCGGAGCAACCGTGCGAGCACGTCGTCGCGCGCTTCGCCGGCCGCGAGCTGCGCCGACCGCTCCGCGATGCGCGTGTCGATGTAGCCCGCGAACTCCGGAAAAGCAGCCGCGAATCCCACGCCCCGCTCCGTCCGGTTGAGCGCGGGGAAGGTGCTCTCCATCAAGCCTTTGGCCCAGCGCGCGAGCTGGTCGGAATCGCCGGGATCGAAGCCGAGCAGGTACACCGTGACGCGATTCGGCAGAACCGTGGTGTATTCGGTGACGAAGTCGAACGCGCGGCCGCCGAGGGGCTGCAGCAATTCGGCGGCCGTCGACGCGATGAACGGTTCCGCCGCGTGCACGACCTTGGGTGTCATCGCGGTCACCATCACGCGCCGGACTGCGGTGTGACGCGGCGGATCGAGCTCGCCCAGGAGTCGATCCTCGAGGGGGACCTCCACGCCCGGCGCCTTCATCCCCGACGCATTCGAGAACGTCGCCGTGTCCCGGAGGACGGCCCGGGCCTCGGCGTGCCGGGTCACGTAGCGCAGGCCGCTCGGAAGCGTGGCCAAGGGGCCCTCGGCGCGCATCTCCGCCAGTGCCGGCCAGGCATCGCGGGAGTGGGCGGCATCAAAGGGGTCGAACACCGCGGCATGCTACCGAGCGAACTCGCGGCCCGGACCGGGGCACCACGCCGCCCGGCGCCGCGACGGGGACCTCAGGAGGGCCCGAAAACGTGTCGATAACAGGGGTATGTACGGGTACGCGTTCGCCGGGGCCGAGCCCGCGCGTCATCGGGACCCCGTGCGGCTAGCGGCAATCGCGGTCTTCGCCGCAGTCGTCGCCGTGGCCGCCGGTTTGGGCTTCGTCACGGCGTCGTCGGGATCGTCCTTCTTTCCGAAGGCCTGGGATCCGCAGCGTCGCCCCGATCGCGGCGGAGGTGTCGCACCTGCGCGGTCTCGCGTTCGTGCATCCGGTCGCGATCCACTACCTGTCGGCCGACGCGTTCAAGAAGCAGCTCGGTGCCGGCGACACGCCGAGCGCGGCCGATCGCGCCGAGATCACACGCGAGGAAGCGGTGTTCCGCGCCCTCGGTCTGGTGGGCGGCAAGGTCGACCTGGCCAAGGCGCTCGACACGTCCGACAGTTCGTCGACGCTCGCGTTCTACGACCCGACGACCCAGGAGATCTACGTGCGCGGGACGACGCTCGACGTCGAGCACCGGGTCACGGTCGCGCACGAGTTGACGCACGTGTTGCAGGATCAACACTTCGATCTGCAGAAGCTGGAGAAGAAGGCCGACGATTCGGAGTCCGGCGACGGTGGCGCGCTCAAGGCACTCATCGAGGGTGACGCGGTCCGGATCCAGGACGACTACCTCCAACAGCTGCCGAAAGCTGATCAGACCGAGTACCAGCGGGAGGACGCGGCGGAGAGCACGCGCGTCGGCACGGAGACCGCTTCGGTTCCCGATCTGGTCTCGATGTTGGAGGACGCGCCCTACGAGTACGGGCCGTCGACGATTCGGGTGCTGTTGAACTCGGGCGGCAACGCGGCCGTCAACCAGGCGCTGACGGGCCCGACGCCGTCGACCGAGTTGTATGTCGACCCGGGTGATCTCAGTCCGCCGACGAAGGTGAACGTGCCTGCGCTTCCGACCGGCGCGGTGAAGTCCGGCGATCCCGAAGTGTTCGGTCCGTTCGAGACGTACCTCACGCTCGCCCAGGGAATCGATCCCGCTCGGGCGCTCCTCGCGGCCGATGTCGTCGCCGGCGGCCGGGCGGTCACGTACAAGGGCAAGGGCTCGACCTGCTATCGCGTGGTGGTCGCGCCGGCGTACGCGCACAGCCGCGCGTATCTCCTCAGCGCGGTGCGCGATTGGGCGCACGGTCGCGCCGACACGACCGTCGACGCGGTCGGTGATTTCGTCGGCTTCACGGCGTGCGATCCCGGGTCGAGTGCGCCGGCGCCCTCGTCGAAGCGATTCCACGACGAAGACAATCTCTTGACCTTCCGCGCCGAGATCATCGTCGGCGCCACGAAGGCGGCGGATGTCTCGGGCGCCGCGGCCCGCTGCTTGGCTCGCGTCCTGCTCGAGCTGCCCGGCGCGGAGAAGTTGGTGTTCACCGCGAGCGCGCAGCAGACGCTGACGACCGCCCAGACCGAGCAGCTGCGCGGGCTGGCGACCCAAGCCGGCCTGCGGTGTCGCGACAACTCCGACGCCGGCTATCCCTGAGCCGCGCGCGCGTTACGGTGAGCCCCGTTCGGTCTGCACGGCGCAGGGGGTTCGCATGGTCGACGATCACGATCTCGAGGGGCTCGACCCCTACGACCTGATGGCTACGGAGACGGCCCGGCTCGATCACTTCTTCGGTGCCGCGTCCGCTGCCACCTGGGACGCCGCGAGCCGCTGCGAAGGCTGGAGCGTCCGCGACGTCCTCGCCCATCTCGCGGCCAGCGAGGACTACAACCGCGCCTGTCTCGACGGCACGGTCCAGGACTTCCTGGCCGACCTCGGCGCCAAGGGTGCGGTCGATCTCGCGTCGGCCAACGATCTCGGGGTCCACGACTTCGACGGCCAGGCGCCCGGCGAGATCCTCGCGACCTGGCGCGAACGGAGCGCTTCCAACCGCGAGGCGATCCGCGCGCGACGGCGCCGACGTCGACAGCAGTGTCGGCGCGTATCCGGCCCGCTGGCAGGCGTTCCATCTCGCGTTCGAGCTCGCGACCCATGCCGACGATGTCGGTGTACCGGTCGGTGCCGACGAGGCGGGGTCGCGCATCGATTGGCAAGCACGCTTCGGCCGCTTCGCGATTCGCGAGTTGAAGCCCGACCTCTCGATCGCTTCCGACGCGGGGCGCACGGTGGTGAAGGGCGACGGCGTCGACATCGAGCTCCCCGACGAGGAGTTCGTCCAAGCCGTCGCGGCACGACTGCCCGAGGAATCGAACCTCGACGACGACATTGCGGCCACGCTTTCGGCCACTCCGTAGTTCCGGAAAGGACATGACCATGACCAACGAGCCGCTGAACGGCGCGCGCATTCTCGTCACCGGCGCGACCGGCCAGGTTGCCCTGCCCGTCGCGCTCGCGCTCGGCGGCCGACAACGACGTGATCGCGGTGGCCCGCTTCAAGGATGCCGCCCTGCGCGCCCGGCTCGAATCGGCCGGCGTCGAGTGCATCAGCGTCGATCTCGCGCGAGGGATCGTTCGACGACGTACCCGCCGACGTCGACTACGTGTGCAACTTCGCGGTCGTGAAGAGCAACCGCTGGGAGATCGACCTCGCCGGAAACGCGGAAGCGGCGGGGCTGCTCATGGCGCACTGCCGCACGGCCCAGGCTTTTCTGCACTGTTCGTCGACCGGCGTCTACGAAGCGGCCGACGGTTCACCGCAACTCGAGACCGACCCGCTCGGCGACAACCACCGCGTGATGATGCCGACGTACAGCATCTCCAAGATCGCGGCCGAGGCTGTGGTGCGCACGACGTGCCGGCTGTTCGACGTTCCCACCACGATTGCGCGCCTCAACGTGCCCTACGGCGACGGCGGCGGTTGGCCTGCGTTTCACCTCGCGCTCATGCAGGGTGGTGTCGCGGTTCCGGTCCACACCGACGGCCCGAGTCGTTTCAACCCCATCCACGAAGACGACATCATCGCGACGTTGCCGGGGATGCTCGCGGCTGCAACGGTGCCGGCGACGATCGTCAACTGGGGTGGCGACGAGGAGACGAGCATCGAAGCGTGGTGTGAGTACATGGCCGACCTCGTCGGCGTCGAGGCGCGCTTCGATCGAACCGCGAACACGATCGGCGGGATCCCGACCGAGAACTCGAAGCGACACGCGCTCGTCGGCCCGACGAGTGTTGGTTGGAAGGACGGCTTCCGCCGGATGGTCGAGGCTCAATCCCCGGCGTCGGGGTCGGCCACAGGTTCGTAGCTCCCGCCCGTCCGCCAGTACTCGCCGCGTTCGCGCGACAGGAAATCGTCGTCGACCATGTAGCGGCGCAGCGCGGCCGTGTCGGGATGCACCTGGGCGATGATCAGGTTCACCATCTGCTCCGAGTAGCGCCGACCCGGTTCGAACCGTTGCGAGAGCCAATCGAGCACAACGAGCCGCTTGGAATGAACGGTCGGGATCGAGACCAGCCGACCGTCGCGGACGAACGACCGGAGGACGCCGCGCGACCTCGGCGGGCGCGTCGTCGTGTTCAACGCTGCGGGGCGCGCGTTCGGCCTCGGCCCGCGCCGCGAGCGCGAACGCCTCGCCGAGCAGGTGGAGGGTCCCGTCGTCGCCCTCCACGACGAGGCCGATGTCGACGAAGCGCTGCACGGCCTTGACCGCGGCCCGGAGCTCGAGGCCCGATTGTTGGCGGACCGCGTCGATGTCGGACGCGCCCAGGACCAGCGCGGCGAAGACCGCCCGCCGATCGTCGCCGGCCAGCAGCCCGACCAGCTCGCGGGCGGAGAAGGGCGAGGTCGTCACGCCAACTAGCGTCGCGCGGACGTAGCGTCGCGTGTATGGCCCGGATGCAGAAGTGCGGCGGGGCGGAGGGAGCAAACGGTGGAAGAGCTCGATCTGACGGGTGTGCAACGGGTGCTCGCAGTGATGGCGCATCCTGACGATGTCGACTTCGGGTGGGCGGGCTCGGTCGCGGTGATGACCGACGCGGGTATCGAGGTCGTGTACTGCCTCGTCACCGACGGCGACGCGGGTGGTTCGGAAACCGGGATTCCCCGGGAAGAGATGGCGCCGCTCCGGCGCGACGAGCAGCGGGCCGCGGCGGCGATCGTCGGCGTGCACGACCTTCACTTCCTCGGGTACCCGGACGGCGAGGTGGTCTCGTCGATCGAGCTGCGGCGCGACATCACGCCGCGTCATCCGCACGGTGCGGCCCGACCGCGTGCTCACGCAGTCGCCGGAGCGCAACTGGGACCGCGTGTTCGCCAGCCACCCCGACCATCTCGCGGCGGGCGAGGCGACCGTCGGCGCGGTCTACCCCGACGCGCGTAACCGTTGGGCGCATCCGCAGCTCGCCGAGGAAGGCTTCGAGCCGTGGACGGTCGACGCGATGTGGGTCGGCATCGGGCGCGAACCGGCGACGCACTACGTCGACATCACGACCGCGGTCGAACGCAAGATCGAGGCACTGATGTCGCACAAGAGTCAGCTGCCCGATCCGGACGCCACCGCGACGATGGTGCGAAGCTGGACGGGCGCGATCGCGCAGGTTGCGGGGCTGCCCGAAGGGCGCGCGGCGGAGTCGATGAGAGTGGTAGGTACGCGATGACGGCGAATCCGGAAACGACGAACCAGAACGACAACGAGCTCGCAGTGGCGCATCCGCTCGAGATGCTCACGCCCGCCGAGGTCGACCGCACGCGCTCGGTCCTGCGCGACAGCGGGCGCCTGCCGGAAGGCGCGCTGTTCGCCAGCATCGTGTTGCACGAGCCGGCCAAGGATGTGCTCGCGGCAGTGGAAGCCGGGAGACCCCGTCGAGCGCCGCATGCGCGCGGTGATCGTCCCCGGACCGAGAAGTGCGGTGTCGTCGAGGCGATCGTCGACGTCGGCGCCGGTGTGATCGAAGCCGTGGGACGAGATCGACGAGCGTGCGCCCCACGCTGCTGATGCACGAGGCCGCGCAGGCGATCGGCACGATCCGCGCCAATCCCGAATACCTCGCCGCGCTCGCGCGCCGCGGCATCACCGCCGACATGATCGATCAGGTGCAGATCGACCCGTGGCCGGCCGGCGTGTTCGGTTACGACTGCGAAGACGGACGGCGCATCTCGCGCTGCATCTCGTTCCTGCGCGAGTCGCAGACCGACAACGGCTACGCGCGCCCGATCGAGGGCCTGATCGTGCATTTCGACAACGGGCGTAACGAGGTGCTCGAGGTGAACGACCACGGCGTCACGCCGATGCCGCCGAATCGCGCGAGCTATCTCGCCGCGGATCAGCCGCGGATGCGGACCGATCTGAAGCCGATCTCGATCACGCAGCCCGAAGGACCGAGCTTCACCGTCGAGGGCAACCTCGTGCAGCTGGCAGAAGTGGCAGTTCCGCGTCGGCGTTCGATCCGTTCGAAGGGTCTGGTGCTGCACCAGGTCGGTTACAACGACGACGACGGGCGGCTGCGTTCGATCCTGCACCGCGCGTCGATCAGCGAGATGGTCGTGCCGTACGGCGATCCCGATCCGCTGCACGGTTGGAAGAACGCGTTCGACGCGGGGGAGTGGGGACTCGGGCGCATGACCCAGCCGCTCACTCTCGGTTGCGACTGCGTCGGCGAGATCCACTACTTCGACGCGACGCTCGCGACGCGAGCAGCGGCAAGCCGTGGGTCATCGAGAACGCGATCTGCATGCACGAAGAGGACTACGGGATCCTCTGGAAGCACGTCGACCTGTGGGGCGGCACGAGCGAGGTGCGGCGGAGTCGTCGCCTCGTCGTCAGCTTCATTTCAACTGTCGGCAACTACGAATACGGATTCTTTTGGTACTTCTACCTCGATGGCAACATCCAGCTCGAGGTCAAGCTCACCGGCATCGTGTCGCCGATGGCGATCGAGCCCGGTACGCAACCCGCCGTTCGCCGAACGTGATCGCCGAGGGCGTCGCCGCGCCGCATCACCAGCACATGTTCAACGCCCGGCTCGACTTCGACGTCGACGGCGAGACGCAACGAGATCTACGAGGTCGACGCGGAACGGATGCCGCCCGGCCCCGACAACCCGTGGCTGAACGCGTTCCGCGCCGAAGTCGACGCGGCTCGAGACCGAGCAGGCCGCGCAACGCGAAGTCGACGCGGCGCGCGTCGCGGACGTGGCGCATCGTCAACCCCGACGGCGCGCAACGGGCTCGGGCAACCGACCGTCGTACAAGTTGGTGCCGACGATGTCGACGCCGACGCTGCTTGCGCACCCCGATTCGTCGGTCGGCAAGCGCGCCGCGTTCGCGCAACACAATCTCTGGGTCACGCCGTACGCGCCCGACGAACGGCGTGCGGCGGGCGAGTACCCGAACCAGCATCCCGGCGACGACGGCTTGCCCGCGTTGGACCGCGAACGACCGCTCGGTCGCCGACACCGACCTCGTCGTCTGGTACTCGTTCGGCGTCACGCACTTCGTGCGGCCCGAGGACTGGCCGGTCATGCCGGTCGAGTACACCGGGCTTCACGTTGATGCCGTTCGGCTTCTTCGACCGCAACCCCGCGCTCGACGTTCCGCCCACCGAAGGCGAGCACTGCCACTCGTGACGCGCGTTCTCGTAACCAACGACGACGGGATCGAGTCGGCCGGACTCCACGTGCTCGCGGCCGCGCTCGACGCCGCGGGCTACGACGTCACGGTGGTCGCGCCCGACCGCGACCGCAGCGGCATCGGCGCCGCGATCGGGCTGGTGCACGCCGATCAGCACCTCGACGTCGAGAAGGTCGAGATGCCGGGCTGCGCGCGGCATCCCCGCGTACTCGATCGACGGTCCGCCCGGGCTGTGCGTGTGCGCAGGCCGGCTCGGAGCGTTCGGACCGACCGCCCGACATCGTGGTGTCGGGCGTCAATCCCGGTTGCAACACGGGTCGCGCGATCCTGCACTCGGGCACCGTCGGCGCCGCGCTCACCGCGCAGAGCTTCGGCTGCTCGGCGTTGGCCGTCAGCGTCGCCGTCTCCGATCCGTGGCGCTTCGACACCGCGGCTCGCATCGCGGTGGAGTTGGTGCCGATGCTGCTCGACGCGCCGCCGCGCAGCGTGCTCAACCTGAACGTTCCCGCGCTCGACTACGACGACGTGCTCGGCGTGCGGTGGGCGCGGCTCGCCGCGTTCGGATCGGTGCGCGGCCGCGATCGCGGAGTCGACCGACGGCGGACTGCAGTTCGAACTGCGCGCCACTGGCGTGGCCGCGCCGCCCGACTCCGATCAAGGCCTGGTCGACGCCGGCTACGCGTCGCTCACCACGTTGGTGGGCGTCGCCGAGGCGTGGCCGCACCGAGCTCACCGGCTCCGCGGAAGTGTCGTCCGACGTCGTGCCCGGCGCGGACGTCGAGCCCGTGCACGCGGTGCCCGACGCGTCGGCGCCCCGCTCGCTGCACCGTCCCCTGCACCAAGGCGCCGTTCCGCCCGACTGACCCGTCGCCCCGAACTTCCCAACAGTGGGCACGCTCACGTACCGCCTCGGTACGTGACCGTGCCCACGTGGCATAGGAGCAGCGGCACTAAAAATGAGGGGTCGGTGGCGGCGGCGGCTCGTATCGTCGTCGGCATGCCGATCACGCCGGACACGAAGAACTGGACGTGGGTGCTCGAGCGGCCGCTGCCCGGAGTGTGGGTTCGACGGACCGACGTGTCGCACCGCGCCGACGTCGCGGCGTCTGATCCGCGAGAACGCGCCAGGCGTGGCCGGCGGTGCTCGCCCGGCCCGACGTTCGCGTCCGGCCCGAACGACGAGACGTGGTCGGCGCTCGAGTACGGCGTGTCACGTGCGCGACGTCTACCGGATCTGCGACGGCCGGCTCGCGTTGATGCTCAGCGAGGACGACCCGACGTTCCCGAACTGGGACCAGGACGAGACCGCCGACGAAGACGACTACGCCGCGCAGGATCCGGCGCAGGTCGCGGGCGAGATCCTCGAGGCGGCCGCACGCGATCGCGGACCGGTTCGACGTGGTCGGCGCCGACGAGTGGTCGCGCTCGGGCAACCGCAGCGACGGCGCCCGGTTCACGGTGGAGTCGTTCGGCCGCTACGTGCTGCACGACCCCGTCCACCACACTCACGACGTCCGGCTCGGCTGACGTGCAGTTGTGACAGCACGACCCGCGATGCGGGATGCTGTGCGCCATGGGCAAATGGACACGAGAAGAGCTGCAGCGGGCGCACGACAACTACCTCGCCGTCGCCCAGGAAGCCGGTCGAACCAACGACTGGCGGGCGTGGGCCGACTACTTCACCGAGGACGCCACCTACATCGAGCACCACTACGGCACGATGCAGGGCCGCGAGAGCATCCTACGAGTGGATCTCCAAGACGATGGCCGAGTGGCCGAACTCCGAGATGAAGGAGTTCCCGCACGACTGGTGCGTGTGCGACGAGGAGCGCGGCTGGTGGATCTGCCAGATCGAGAACCGCTTCCGTGACCCCGGAGACGGCGAGGTGTACCAGGCCTACAACCTCACCGTGCTCAAGTACGCGGGCGACATGCAGTGGTCGTCCGAGGAAGACGCGTACAACCCCGCGAACTTCGCGCCGGTCGTGAAGGCGTGGATCGAAGCCGACCGCAAAGCCCAAAAGAGCTGACGGCAGGCGGGTCCGGGGGTATTTCGGGGGCCTGGTACCATGAAAGGTCGCTCGGCGGTCCGATTCTCAGCTTTCCGGTACCGATTTCCCGAGCCTGGACGGTTTTCGATCATGGAGTGGTATGGCGTTCAAAGTCGGTGACCGGGTCGTGTACCCCCATCACGGGGCCGCCGTGATCGAGCGCAAGGAGATGCGGGAGGCGTTCGGCGAGAAGACCGAATACCTCGTGCTGAGGGTTGCCAACGGCGACCTCACCCTCGCCGTACCTTCGAACAAGGCCGAAGACGTCGGGATGCGTCCGCCGATCTCGGTCGAAGACATCGACGACCTCTTCCAGCTGCTCTCCAAGAAGGACGTGCGCGAGCCGACCAACTGGAGCCGGCGGTTCAAGAACCACCAGGAGAAGCTGAAGAGCGGCGACGTCTACCAGGTCGCCGAGGTGGTCCGGAACCTGGCGCTGCGCGAGGTCACCAAGGGTCTCTCGGCGGGCGAGAAGGCGATGCTCGTGCGGGCACGCGGCATCCTCGTGTCGGAGTTGAGCTTCGCGTTGAACGTCTCCGAAGAAGAGGCGCTCACCAAGCTCGAACAGCAGCTCGCCTAAATCCTCTCGGCCCGGTACCGCTCAACGATCGAGCACAGTGACGCACTCGACGTGCGGCGTGTGCGCGAACAGGTCGACGAGGGTGACCGACGTGAGCTTGTAGTCGGCGCTCGTCAGCAGCGCGACGTCGCGCGCGAACGCGGCCGCGTCGCACGACACGAGCACGACGCGCTCCGGGTCGCACGCGAGCACTGCCCGCGCGCCGTCGCGGCCGAGACCGGCGCGGCTCGGGTCGGCGATCACGACGTCGACGTTGTTGCCGTGCCACTTGCCGACATCGCCGCGCACCACCCGGGCGTCGCGCCCCTTGAGGTTGTGTTTGGCGTCGGCGACGGCAGATCGACCGCGCTCGACGGCGACGATGCGGCGCGGAGTGTCGGCGGTAACCGCGAACAGCCCGACCCCGCAGTAGAGATCGGCGATGATGCGGTCGGGGCCGGTCGCTTCACGCACGAGCGCGGGCGAGCGTCGCGGCGCCGTCGGTACGGCTCTGGAAGAACGAATTGATCGACACGCGCATCGTGTGCCCGTCGATCACCTCGTGCACAACGGCGTCCTTGCCCCGTCGCACGTCGGGCGGGAGGTCGAGGACGATCTCGGCCGGGTCGGCCAGCGCGGCGCGCTCTCCACTGCCGACGCCGACGCGCAACGTCACTTCCTGGGCGCGGCCGAAGTCGCCTTCGCGGATCAGCTCGTCGATCAAGGGGTGCGCGACCAGACACGAGTCGATCATCACCGGATCGTGCGACTGGTGCCGCCGGAACGCGGGCTTGCCGTCGACCACCAGGGCGCGCACCGTGGTACGAAACCCCTCGGTGGGCAGCACGACCGGTTCCGCGAACGGCGGATCGGCGATGTGGCCGATGCGGTTCAAGCGCGTCGCGGAGGATCTCCAGCTTGAGTTGCGGCTGCGCGTCGGTGGCGACGTGCTGCCAACCGCAGCCGCCGCAGCCTTCTCGGGCGTGCACGCACGGCGGGATCACGCGGGCCGGTGACGCCTCGAGAACCTCGATCACCCGGCCCCGCAGATGGTCGGCCCGATCGGCCGTGACCTCGATCTGCACCTTCTCGCCGGGGAGCGCACCATCGATGAGCGCGACCCGGCCATCCTCGGCCCGAGCCAGCGCATCGCCGCCGGCAACCATCCGCGTCGCCGTGAGCTCCACCCGACCAGTCAAGCGCAGACTCTGCGAGACTCGCGCATTCTGACGCTTGGAGCAGTGCGCAGGGCGCCGAACGGAGCAGTGATCAGGTGAAGTCGTTACGGGTCCACGAGCTCGGCGAGCCCGAGCAGGTCATGCAGCTGGAGGAGCGCCCGGTACCCGAGGTTCGGCCCGGCGACGTACGGCTCCGGGTCCACGCCGCGGCCCTCAACTTCCCCGACGTCCTGCTGTGCCGGGGCGAGTACCAGGTGAAGCCGCCGCTGCCGTTCACGCCCGGCGCCGAGGTGGCGGGCGTGATCGAGGAGCTCGGGGAAGGCGTCGAGGGCCTGGGCCTGGAGGTCGGCGATCGGGTGCTGGCCATCCCGAACTTCGGCAACGGGGGCTTCGCGGAGTCGACGACAGCGTCGGCGACGGGCGGGCTGGGCGGGGTGTTCCCGGTACCGGAATCGATGCCGTTTGCAGCCGCGGCCGCGCTGCACGTGGTGTACCAGACGGGCCATCTCGCGTTGCACCGCCGTGCGCACATCCAGCCCGGCGAGACGCTGCTCGTGCACGCCGGTGCCGGGGGAGTGGGCAGCGCCGCGATCCAGCTCGGGCTCGCGGCCGGCGCCCGCGTGATCGCAACCGCGGGCGGGCCGGACAAGGTCGAGGTGTGCCGCAAGCTCGGCGTCGACCTCGCGCTCGACTATCGCGAACAAGACTTCGTCGACGCGGTGAAGGAGTTCACGGACGGCCGGGGCGCCGATGTGATCTACGACCCGGTCGGCGGCGACACCTACGACCGCTCCACGAAGTGCATTGCGTTCGAGGGCCGCATCCTGATCATCGGTTTCACAGGCGGCCGTTTCGCCGAGGCACGCACGAACCATGTGTTGATCAAGAACTACTCGGTCGTCGGCGTGCACTGGGCGCTCTACAACGTGATCAATCCCGCGCTGGTGCGCGCCACCCACGACGAACTGGTCCGGCTGTTCGAGGCGGGGAAGATCGATCCGCTCATCTCCGAGCGAGTCACGCTGGCCGAAGTGCCCGCCGCGCTCGGTCGCCTCGGGTCACGTGGCACCTACGGCAAGATCGTCTGCGAGCTGTGACCAACCGGTTCGTCGACCGGCAGTACCTCACGGGGGTTCAGTACTCCTCCGACGCGAATCTCGCGTCCCGCCAGTCGCTGTACCGATTCCAGGTGCCGCCGGTGCACAATCCGGTGTGGACGCTCGACTGCGCGCGGCTCCGCGGCGACGAGCGCGTGCTCGATGTCGGGTGCGGCAATGGCGTGCACCTGGCCGAGCTCGCGGCCCGCGCGCACCGCGGGACCGTTCACGGGCTCGACTTGTCTCCGGGCATGCTCGCCGCCGCCAGTGCGCGCTCGGCCGCGACGCTCACCGTCGGCGACGCGCAGCAGTTGCCGTTCGCGACCGACTCGCTCGACGCGGTTCTCGCGATGCACATGCTGTACCACGTTCCCGATCGCGATCTCGCGGTGGCCGAGATCAAACGCGTGCTGCGCGCCGACGGGGTCGCGTTGATCTCGACGAACTCCGAGCAGCACCTGTTCGAGCTCACGGAGATGATCTCCGCGGTGGAGAGAGCGCTGGGCCGCGCGACTTCGGGTGCGGGGCGCGCGTACTTCGGCTTCTCGTCGGAGTCGGGTGGGGCCGAGCTCGGCCGGCACTTCGCGTCGGTGGAACGCCACGACGTGCGCAGCGAGCTCGTCATCACCGAGGTGCAGCCGCTGCTCGAATACATAGCCACTATGACGTGGCTGATCGCGCCGGCCGACGGGAACGCGCCCGCCGTCATGCGCGAGATCGACCGTCAGGTGCGCGCGGTGATCGCCCGGGACGGGGCGTTTCGCATCCGCACCGATGTCGGTTGCTTCGTCTGCCGGTGAGTGGCGCGGCCGGGAGGCCGTCGACCGTCAAGCCGTCGATCGTCAGGCCGAGAGCCGTTCCTTGAAGAACGCGAGAACCTGATCGAGCGCCTCGCGGTGTGGGGTTGCCGGGCTCGTCGACGAGATGCTCGGTCACGACCGAGTGCGCGGCGCGGGGGAAGTTGTGCGGATTCTGGCCCTTGCGATTCTCGATCTCGATCGTGATCACGCGGTCACCGAAGACTTCGCGCAGGTGTTCGAAGCGCGCCGCCGGAACCGCGGGGTCGCCGGTGAACCGCATCGCGAGCACGCACAGCTCCTCGCGCGCCGCGACCGTTGCGAGATCGGCGTCCGACAGACCGAGTGCGCGCTTGCGCGCTTTGCCGGCCGCGAACGGTAGCGACGGTTGACTCAACACCGGCGCGAGCATGTTGTCGTCGACGGCCATCGCCAGCGCGAAGCCCCCGGTGAAGCACATGCCGATCGCACCGACGCCCGGGCCGCCGCACTGCTCGTGCAGATCGCGGGCCAGCGCGCGGAGCCAGTCGATGATCGGTGACGTGCGATTCAGGGCCCAGTTCGAGAACTCCCGCGAGACGCAGCCTTGCGTCATCGATTTCATGACGTACGGGACCGACATCTCCCGGCCCGGCGTGCCGAACATCACCGGCATCGCAACGGTGAAGCCCGCGTCGACGAGACGCTGCGCGAATCCGGCTACGCCGGGCGTGATGCCGGGCATCTCGCTCATCACGACGATCCCCGGTCCGGATCCGGAGCGGTACACGGTCTTGGTGTCGCCGTCGTGCGTGAACGTCGAGACGGTGAACGCGTCGAGCGCGTTGCCGGAAGCAGCTGAGGTCATGGCGGGGGAGGTTAGAACCGGGCGAGCTCGTCCTGCAGCTGCCCGAGTCCCATGCTGCCCAGGTCGAGGGCGAAGGTGTGGAACTCCTTCAGGTCGAAGTCGGCGCCCTTGCGCTGCTTGGCGTCGGCCCGCGCGTCGAGCCAGACCCGTTCGCCGACCTTGTAGCTGATGGCCTGGCCGGGCCAGCCGAGATAGCGGTCGACTTCGCTGCGCATGAAGACCTCGGGGAAGCGGCTGCGGCCGATCACGAACGGCAGCGCGAGCTCGGGCGTCCACTTTTCGCCCGCGTGCGATTCGCCTTCGATGATCGGGAGCTCCAGGTGCATGCCGATGTCGACGACCACCCGCACCGCACGCATCGCTTGCGCGGCGAGCATTCCCATCTCGAACGCGGGGTCTTCCAGGTACCCGAGCTCGCCCATCAATCGTTCGGCGTAGAGCGCCCAGCCTTCGCCGTGACCCGACACGAAACCGAAGAGCCGTTGGAAGCGCGACAACCGGTCGGCGAGGTACACGACCTGCGCGACCTGGAGGTGATGCCCCGGGACGGCTTCGTGGTAGCAGGTGCTCACTTCCTTCCAGAGCGGGAAGCGCGTCTCGCCCATCGTGGGGTACCACGTGCGCCCCGGTCGGGAGAAGTCTTCGCTCGGCGCGGTGTAGTACATCGCCGCCGCGCCACCGGGCGGGGCGATCATCGCCTGGCACGTGAGCAACGGCTCGGCCATGTCGAAGTGCGTGCCCTGGAGGTCGGAGAGCGTCTGGTCGATGAGATCCTGGTTCCACGTGCTGGAACGCGTCGACGCCTTCGATGGTGCGGTTGTCGTCGGTCTCGAGATAGTCGCACGCTTCGTCGATCGACGCGCCCGGGCGGATGCGTTCGGCGACGCGCCGCATCTGGTCTTCGATGCGATGCAGCTCTTCCCATCCCCACGCGTAGGTCTCGTCGAGATCGAGATCGATGCCGGTGAACGCCCGGGCGAAAAGCGCGTAGCGGTCGCGTCCGACCGGGTTGCGGGGATCGGCCGCGGGTGCGTACTCGTCGCGGAGGTACGCAGCGAGCTTGGCGTAGCCCGCGGTCGCGAGCTCCGCCGCGGCTGCGAGCTTGGTGTCGTCGGGGCGCTGCGCGGCGAGCGTGCGGAAGAAGGGATCTGTATCGCGCTCGCCGCCCCACGCCGACGCCATCTCTGCACACGCGAGCGCTTGGCGCCGCGCCGCGACGAGACCTTGCTCCACACCCGCGCGGAGTGATTCCTCGATGCTCTCGAGTGAGGCGGGTACACGCGTCATGCGTTCGGTCGCGACCTCCCAATCGGCGTCGGATTCGAGACGCATGAGGTCGAAGCACTGGCGGGCGCCGTCGATCGGGCTCGCGATGATCCGGACGTCGCGAAGGCGCTCGCCGGCGTCGAACTGATCGACCTCCAGGGTGAGGCGCTCGATCATGACGCTCGCGGCCAGCCGGTCGTCGAACGAGTCGGCCGGCGCCGCCTCCAGCGCGGCGATGGTCTCGCGGGCCAGGTCGGTGCGGCGCGCCGACCCCTCGGGCGAGAAGTCGGTCATCTCGTGGTCGTGGCCGGGAATCCCGGCGCCGGTCGCGCTGCACGGGTCGAGCGCACCGAACTGGTCGCAATAGCGATCGGCGATGTCGAAGACTTCCGACACGTTTCCTCCTCCGGGTGGCCGGTACGGTGAGGAGTATGGCTCACCAATTCATTCTGACGATCCGCGATCTGCGTCGGGTCCATCCACCCGACAAGGAAGTGCTGCGCGGCGTGAACATCTCGATGTACCCCGGCGCAAAGATCGGGGTGCTCGGTCTGAACGGCGCCGGGAAGTCGACCCTGCTGCGCATCATCGCGGGCGAGGACGACGGGTACCAGGGCGAATGCCGGGTGACGCCCGGCTTCACGGTCGGCTACCTCGCACAAGAACCCCTGCTCGACCCGAAGAAAGACGTGCTCGGCAACGTGACCGAGGGCGTCGCGGGTACGAAGGATCTGCTCGACCGGTTCGAAGCGGTCTGCAACGCGATGGGCGAGCCCGACGCCGACTTCGACAAGCTCCTCGCCGAGCAGTCGGATCTGCAGGACAAGATCGACCACGTCAGCGGCTGGGACCTCGACCGTCAGCTCGACATCGCGATGGACGCGCTGCGTTGCCCGCCGGCCGATGCCGACGTCACCATGTTGAGCGGTGGTGAGCGCCGCCGGGTCGCGCTGTGCCGGCTGCTCCTCGGCAAGCCCGACCTCCTGTTGCTCGACGAGCCCACCAACCACCTCGACGCGGAGTCTGTCGCGTGGCTGGAGCGGCACCTGCAGGACTACCACGGCACCGTCGTGGCCGTGACCCACGACCGGTACTTCCTCGACAACGTCGCGGGTTGGATCCTCGAGCTCGACCGCGGCGCGGGCATCCCGTGGGAAGGCAACTACACGAGTTGGCTCGAACAGAAGGAGCAGCGACTCGCGCAGGAAGAGAAGGTCGACGAGACCCGGCGCCGCACGTTGCAGCGCGAGCTCGAATGGGTGCGACTCGCACCGCGGGCGCGCCAAGCCAAGGGCAAGGCGCGCATCACCGCGTACGACAAGTTGGTCGCGGAGGCCGACTCGGCCGAGAAGCGCGCCGAGAAGGTACAGATCGCGATCCCGCCCGGGCCTCGGCTCGGCGATCTCGTCATCGAGGCCGAGCACCTGAGCAAGGGCTACGGCGACCGCCTGCTCATCGACGACTTCTCGTTCTCGTTGCCGCCGGGCGGCATCGTCGGCGTCATCGGTGCGAACGGCGCCGGTAAGACCACCCTGTTCCGCATGTTGGTCGGCCAGGAAGAGCCCGACGTCGGTTCGCTCAAGGTCGGGCCGACGGTCGAGATCGCCTACGTCGACCAGTCGCGCGAGTCGCTCGACCCCGACAAGACGGTCTACGAGGAGATCACCGGCGGTGTCGACCTGGTGAAGGTCGGCGACCGCGAGGTGCACGGCCGGGCGTACGTGGCCGGGCTGAACTTCAAGGGTTCCGACCAGCAGAAGCGCGTCGGCGATCTCTCCGGTGGAGAGCGCAACCGTCTGCACCTGGCGAAGGCGCTGCTGATGGGCGGCAACGTGTTGCTGCTCGACGAACCGACCAACGACCTCGACGTCGACACGCTGCGCGCCCTCGAAGAGGCGCTGCTCGAGTTTCCCGGCTGTGCGGTGGTCATCTCCCACGACCGTTGGTTTCTCGACCGCATTGCCACGCACGTGCTCGCGTTCGAGGGTGACAGTCAGGTGACGTGGTTCGAGGGCAACTTCTCCGACTACGAGAAGGACCGCCACCAGCGGCTCGGCGGGGATGCCGACCAGCCGCACCGTTTGAAGTACAAGCCGCTGACCCACTGACGCGCCCCGCAGAGTTGCCTAGTGTCTCGGCGTGGACCCGAGCGGTGTGCTGCGGATCACGCGATCGTGCGCGATCGGCAGTGACGAGCTCGAATGGCGCTTCACCGCGTCGGGCGGGCCCGGAGGTCAGCACGCGAACACGTCGAACACCAAGGTCGAGGTGCGGTTCGACGTCGAGTCGTCGCCGTCGCTCGGTCCGCGGCAACGGGCGCGGATAATCGAACGGCTCGGGCCGGTCGTCCGGGTCACTGCGTCGGAGCGCCGATCGCAGCATCAGAACCGGGAGCTCGCACTCGAACGGCTGCAGGCGCGCCTCGCGGCGGCGCTGCACGTTGAGGCCAAGCGATTCAAGACCAAGCCGTCGCGCGCGGCCAAGAAGCGGCGCGTCGACGAGAAGCGCCAGCACGGCGACATCAAACGGAACCGGCGCCGACCGTCGGGAGACGACTGATGATGACGACGATCGGACACGTCCTGCTGATCCTCGTGGGCATCGCCGCGGTCGTGTTCGTCCTCGACGCGGCCGTGCGTACGTTCGTCGTCCCACGCGGCTCAGTCGTGCTGTTCACGGTGGTCGTGTTCCGCGTGATCCGGTGGTTCTTCGCGAAGTTGGCTCCGCCGCGGCGGGGCTACGAGGCCCGCGACCGCGTCTTCGCGCTGTACGCGCCGATCGCGCTGCTCGCGCTGCCGTTCACCTCGATGCTCGTCGTGTTCGGCGCGTTCATTCTGATCTTCGCCGGGCTCGAATCGCACGGTTGGCGGAGCGCGCTGATGACGAGCGGGTCGTCGTTGCTCACGCTCGGCTTCGACCGACCGCCCGACCTACCCTCGGCGTTTGCGGCGTTTGCCGAAGCGGCCATCGGATTGGCCCTGCTCGCGCTGCTCATCGCGTACCTGCCGACGATCTATAACGCGTTCTCGCGGCGCGAGATCGCGGTGACCGACCTCGCGGTCCGGGCGGGCACGCCGCCGACTCCGGGCAACATGCTGGTGCGCGCGCACCAGACCGGCTTCCTGCTCGAGATGGATCGGTTCTGGGAGTCGTGGTCGACCTGGTTCACCGAGGTCCAGGAGACGCACACCTCGTATGGCTCGCTCGCATTCTTCCGATCGCAGAACCCGCATCGTTCATGGGTGACCGCCGCGGGCGCGGTGCTCGACACCGCGTCGATCCGGCTCGCGGTCGTCGACATCCCGTGGACGCCGGCCGCCGCGCTGTCGATTCGTTCGGGGTATCTCGCCTTGCGCGAGATCGCGGGCTTCTTCGGCTTCGACTACGACGACGCGCCCCCGCCCGATGCGCCGATCAGCGTGACCCGCGACGAGTTCGATGAGCTGTACGCGCGCCTCGACGCCGCCGGAGTTCCCGTGCGCGCCGACCGCGAACAGGCCTGGCGCGACTTCGCGGGCTGGCGGGTGAACTACGACCGAGTGCTCATCACGCTCGCGGCGTACGTGCTCGCGCCGTACGCGCCGTGGGTCTCGGATCGCTCCGCGGTCGTGCCGCTCAAGCACTACAGCTGGGGCAAGAAGCGGATCGAGATCAGCCGTCGCGCGCAGAGTTAACGGCCGCCCGGCGCCGGCTTAGAGGTTGTCGAAGAGCCAGGTCTCGCGGCTGTCGGGCGCGTCGCGGCGGATGAACCACTCCGCGCCGAACGCCTGGCGGAACGCGTCGACGGGCATCGCCAAGAAGAAGGAGTCGGGCGGGGATCTGGCTCGCGTGCGCGGCCATCGCGGCACGCTTGTCGTCGACGAAATCGCTGACGTCGACGGTGGTGGTGATGATCTCCGCCGGAGAACCGAAGTCGGCCATCTCGGCCGCGTCCGGCGCGTCGGGCGCATCGGGCATCTCGTCGGCGCGGCGCTCCATGAGGTCGCGGATGAAGTCGCGGTTCATCGTCGACTCATAGACGCGCTTGGTGCCGGCGAGCTCGGCCGCGCGCACACCCACGACGTGCACTTGCACGTGATCGGGATGGCCGTAGCCGCCGTGGTTGTCGTAGACGGTGAGTACGTCGGCGTTCTCTTCGCGCAGGATCGCGGCGAGGCGGCCCGCGGCCTCCTCCACATCGCGCTTGCGCGAACGTGCCTTCGTCGTCGTTGGTCGGTTCGCCGGCCATGCCCGAGTCGCGGTAGCCGAGGAACTCGACGCGGTCGACGCCCAGGACCTTCGCCGACGCTAGCTGTTCGGCTACGCGGCGCTCCGTGAGCGTCTCGCCCGGTGCGAGCGCGTCGGGTGAGTATTCGCCCAGCTCGCCCCGGGTCGCGACGACGAGCACGACGCGGTTGCCCTCTGCTTTCGCGCGCGCCATCGTGCCCCCGGTCGCGATCGACTCGTCGTCGGGGTGCGCATGGAACGTCACGAGCGTGTGAGCCATTCGTCGGTCTCCTGGCGGCCGACGGAGGGTTCTTGTGGTCGGCTGAGTATGACGTTAGCGTCAGTCTTTGCTCTCGACGTTCGGCTCTACGGACGCTGCTCTACGACGTGTTGATGTACCAACCCGGGGGACTGATGCGGTTACGCACGAAGGCAAGTGGTCTGGCGACGCTTTTCATCGCCATGGTGCTGGTGGCGGCGGCTTGTAGCAACTCCAAATCGCAGACGGCGCCCGACCGTGACCCCGAACAGCAGCGGCCCGGCCGCCACGGTTGCACCCACCGCCGACCTCGCAAAGTTCGTCCCCGGACGCGGCCCCGGCGTCGACGACGCCAAGAAAGAGATCCGGGTCGCGGTCATCACGACGCACGACGAACCCCATCGGCGGCAAGTACGCGCAGTACGCCGACGGCGTGCAGGCCTACTTCGACATGATCAACGCCTCGGGCGGGATCTACGGCCGCAAGCTCGTGATCGTAAAGCGCCGCGACGACCAGATCGGCCTGCAGAACATGCAGCAGGTGCAGTCGAGCCTCTCCGACGACAACGCGTTCGCCACGTTCGTCGCCACGCTGCAATTCACCGGCGCCGACCTGCTCGCCAAGGCGAAGCAGCCCACGTTCATCTGGAACATCAACCCCGAGATGGCTACGCCCAAGGGCGGTCCTTCGCACGCGAACATCTTCGGCTCCCTCGGCGCGCTCTGCTTCTCGTGCGCGGGCCCGTACCTGCCGTGGCTCGCCCAGCAGGAGAAGTTCACCAAGGTCGGCTTCCTCGCGTACAGCAAGGCCACCTCGGCGTCGTCCGGTCTGTGCGCCGACGGCATCCGCAACAGCTACAAGCAGTACACGCCCAACACGAAGATCGTGTTCTTCGACGACTCGCTGCCCTTCGCGGCCGACATCACGGCTGACGTCACCCGCATGAAGGAAGCCGGCGTCCAGTTCGTCAACACGTGCATGGACACCAGCGAGGTCACGAAGCTCGCCCGGGAGATGAAGAAGCAGGGCCTCAACGCCGTGCAGCAGCTCCCGAACGCCTACGACCACGACGCGTTGTCGGCGAGCGGCGGCATCTTCGACGGCAGCTTCATCGAACCCGCAGTACGTTCCGTGGGAAGCGTCGCCGCAGTCGCCCGCGACGCAGCAGTTCCTGTCGTACACGTCCGCGCACAACGTCCCGACCGTCGAGCTCAGTCGAAGACGGCTGGATCATGGGCGCAGATGATCGTCGACGGACTCAAGCTCGCGGGTCCGGAGTTCACCAAGCAGAAGGTGATCGACGCGCTGAACACGCAGACCGCCGAATCGCCGGGCGGCCTGATCGTCCCGATCGACTGGACGAAGCAGCACAACGATCCGACGAACAACGTATCGCGTCCGCGGTATAGTACAACTGCTACGCGGTCCTGAAGATCGCCGACAACAAGTTCGTTCCGCAGTTCACCGAGCCGGGCAAGCCCTGGATCTGCTTCGACCCGAACCCCAACGCTCCGCTGCCGGCGAACGGACCGACGCACATGTCGTTCGCGCCCGGTGGCGTGGGCTGATCGGGTCCGGCGGGCTCGAGCTGAGAGCGGTCTCCTGACGAAATGGAAAAGCTGCTCGGCGCGCTGATCGACGGCGTCGCGTTCGGATGTGTCTACGCGCTGCTCGCGGTCGGGTTGACACTGGCGTACAAGACGTCGGGCGTGTTCAACATCGCCTTCGGCGTGCAGGCGTTCGTATCGGGCGCGATCTACTACCAGCTGCACGTGAACGAGAGCTGGGGGATCATCCCCGCGTTCGTGATCGCGGTGATCATCGTCGCGCCGCTCATCGGCGTCATCCTCGACCGCTTCACTGTTCCGACATCTCCGCAGCGCCGAACCGATGGCGCGGCTCATCACCGCGCTCGGGCTGCTCGTCGCGATACCTGCAGATCGTGCTGCTCTGGTTCGACGAGACCAACGCGGTCAACCCGACCGGAATCGTGCCCCACGGCGATGTCGTGTACCACGTCTTCGGCGCCGCACTCGACCGCGACCAGCTCGTCGATCATGGTCTCGGCGGCGATTGGTCGCCGGTCGGACTCACACTCGTGTTCCGCTACACCGCGCTCGGTATCCGCATGCGGGCCGTCGTCGAGAGCCCGCGCATGGCCGAGCTCGCGGGAACCGACTCCGACCGCATCAGCACGACGTCGTGGATCATGTCGAGCCTCGTTGCCGGTCTCGCCGGGCGTGCTCCTCCCGACGGTCATCGGCCAGGTCGGCGACATCTACTACACGACGTTGCTGACGGCCGCGATCGCGGCGGTCGTACTCGGCTCGCTCACCAGCATCCCGCTCGCGTTCGTCGGTGCGATCGGGCTCGGCGTGGTGCAGGAGATCCTGAACCGGTACCTCCCGACGAACAGCTTGCTCGCGAGCAACCTGCGCCCGTCGCTGCCCGTTCGTCGTCTTGTTCCTGGTGCTGATCCTCTCGCCGCGCCTGCGCAACCGCAAGGAGATCAGCGACCCGCTCTCCGGTCGTCGATCCACCACCACCCGCACCCGTCGTCGGAGAAGCGCAGCCGCGAGCTCACGATCGCGCACGCGCGTGCTGGGCGTGCTGTTCTGCCTGGGCGTCGGGTACTACGTGTTCTTCCACGGCAACGCGAGCGTCGTGGGTCAGGCGATCCAGATCGTCGATCTACTCGATCATCTTCTGTTCGATCGTCGTGATCACGGGCATCGCGGGCGAGGTGTCGTTCGCGCAGGCGACGTTCGCCGGCATCGGCGGGTTCGCGTCGGCGCAGCTCGCGTCGAACGCCGGCATGTCGGTCTTCCTCACGATCATCCTCGGGTGGCCTCATCGCGGCTGTGATCGGCGCGATGTTGGCCGTCCCCGCGCTCCGGCTGGGCGGCATCTTCCTGACGCTCGCCACGTACGCGTTCGCGTTGTTCTTCGACAACGTGGTGGTCAGCCTGAGCTGGGTGAGTGGCGGATTGTTCCCTGTCGTCGCGCCGCGTCCGCAGTTGGGCTCCATCGACTTCGCGAGCGACAAGTCGTACCTCGTTCTGTGTCTCGTGATCCTGGCCATCGTCGGAATCGTCGTCATCCAAGTTGCGGAACGGCACGACGGGTCGGTATCTGTCCGCCGTCCGCGGCAGTGAGGTCGCGGCCGCGTCGGTGGGAATCAACCCCATGCGGACGCGCATCGTGGCCTTCGCGGTGTCGGCGGGAATCGCCGGTGTCGGCGGCGCATTGCTCGCGAGCTACGAAGGGCACGCGAACCGCGCCGACTTCAACGCGACGCTCGGCTTGTTCTGGCTCGTCATCGTCGTGACGCTGGGGCCGCGCACCGTCGAAGGCGCGATCCAGGCGGCGATCGGCTTCATCCTCGTTCCCGGCGCGCGTGCTCACCGACTGGCTGCCGTGGCTCATCAACCACATCCAGCCCTTCTTCCATTGCGGTCCGCTCTCGACGGGGATCGCCGCCATCTTCTTCGGCTTCGGTGCGGTCACCTACGCCCGGCATCCCGAGGGGATCCTCGAGGCGAACAAGAGGCAGGCCCTCGACTGGGTGCAACGCCGCATCGATCGGTTCAAAGGCTCCGGTGGCGCGGCGTCCGTGCCGCCGCCCACGGAGGTTTCCGCGCCCGCGCCGGCGGGGAGTGCGCCGTGACATTGCTCGTGGCGGAGAACGTCACGATGAAGTTCGCGGGGATCACCGCCCTCGACGGTGTCAACCTCGACGTCGAGCGGGGCGAGGTCGTCGGCCTCATCGGGCCGAACGGTGCGGGCAAGACGACGTTCTTCAACTGTCTGCTCGGCATCTTGAAGCCCGACGGCGGGCGGGTGATCTTCGACGACCGCGACCTCACCGCGTGTCGCCACGCACAAGCGCGCTCGCCTCGGTATCGGGCGCACGTTCCAGCGCATCGAATTGTTCAGTGGCATGACACCGCGCGACCACTTCCTGGTTGCGGAGCGAGTGCGCAACGGACGGGGCGCGCTCTGGAAAGACGTGCTGTTCCTCGGTGGCGCGTCGAAGGACGAGAACGCACGGGTCGGCGCGATGTTGGACCTGCTCGAGCTCCAGGAAGTCGCCGATCGCCCGATCGAGGCGCTGAGTCTCGGTGTCGGGCGCCTCGTCGAGATCGGTCGGGCGCTGATGACCGAACCGAAGCTCGTGTTGCTCGACGAGCCGTCGTCGGGCCTCGATCGCCACGAGACCGAAACCCTCGCCCGGCAACTCCAGACCGTGCAGAAGGAACGCGATTTCGCAATCTTGTTGGTCGAGCACGACGTGGAGTTCGTGCGCAGTCTCGTCCGGCGTGTGTTCGTCCTCGACTTCGGCACGCTCATCGCGTCGGGCCTCACCGACGACGTGTTTGCCGATAGTGCAGTTCGCAAGGCCTACCTCGGAGACATCGTCTAATGGGGGTGGTCTGATGGCCGCGGCCGCCGAGAGCGCGGAGGCACCGCTCCTCGAACTGCGCGACGTCGACGCCGCGTACGGCCCGTTCCGCGCCATCTTCGACGTGTCGTTCTCGTTGGCGAAGGGCCGCGTGCTCGCGCTGCTCGGCTCGAACGGCGCGGGCAAGACGACGATCGCCCGAGTCTGTTCGGGGCTGATCGTCCCGACCGCAGGACAGGTCTACTTCGGCGGCACCGACATGACGGGCCAGCGCGCGTTCCACTACGCGCGGCTCGGCATCGTGCACGCGCCCGAAGGTCGTTCGGTGTTCGCGTCGTTGAGCGTGCAGGAGAACCTGGAGCTCACGTTCCAGCGCACGCGTGGCCGGACGGGAACGGGCGAGGCCGTCGACGAGGCGTTCACGATGTTCCCCCGGCTCGGCGAGCGCCGCCAACAGATCGCGGGAACGTTGTCGGGCGGCGAGCAACGCATGCTGTCGCTCTCCCGCGTGATCGTGGAGAAGCCGCGGTTGCTCATCGCTGACGAGCTGTCACTCGGGCTCGCGCCGATCATCGTCGACGAGGTGTACCGCACCCTCGAGCAGATCCGCGACGCGGGAACCACGCTGCTCATCGTCGAACAGCACGTGCATCACGCGCTCGGCGCTGGCCGACGACGCGATCGTCCTCGTGAAGGGCGAGGTCGCGTACAACGGCCCCGTCTCCGAGCTCGGCGACCTGCAAGCCCGCGTCCTCGGCAGCTGAGCTGCCCGGCGCCTCCGGGCCACTGAGTCACGACCCGAAGAGCGAAGCGTGCGTTACACGGGCCAGCGTTTCGGCGACCAGATCGGGTTCGAGGCGAACCTGTTCGGTGAGCGCGTAGTAGTTGAGACGCTCCATCATCGCGACGATGGCAAGGGTGGCGATGGTGGGGTCGAGGTCGGCGGGCGCGACCTCTTTGATGCGCGCGACGATCACGCCGGTGAACTGCGTCAACAGGTCGGTGCCGAGCCGACCGAACTCGCTGCCGCCGATCTCCGCTTCCGTCCACGCGCGGATGACCGGCCCGTTGCGGCGGTACAGCTCGACGAACTCGCGGATCCAGCGTTGGAGTCGGGCCCGGCCGGTCGCGCCGGCGCGCAGCGGTTCGAGGGCTTCGGCGAGCGACTGCATCTCCTCGGCGACTTCGGTCGCGAGCGCGCGGAACAGCTCCTCCTTGTTGGAGAAGTAGAGGTAGAAGGTGCCGTGCGAGGTCTGGGCGAGCTTCACGACGTCGTCGACGCGCGTGGCGTGGTAGCCCTTCGACGCGAGCACCTCGGCGCCCGCGTCGAGGAGGCGGCGTTTGGTGTTCCGGCCCCGGGCGCGCAGCTCTCGGGGTTCGGCTACGGCCCGTCGGCGCGCAGCGGGTTGTATTCCACCGGCCCGGGCCACCTGGGAAGGCTAGGCCGGAACCGACGTTGGTGTCAGGTTTCCGGGCTCTCGCCCTGACTGGACCGGCCCTCCACCGCTACGCTCCGACGCCGGTGTCAGCTTTCGCCGACGCCGGCAAAGGGTTTGGGGAATTGCCCGTCAGCCTCGGAGGGCCCAGTGACTGCGACCACATACGAGACCGTTTCCATCGGCGAGGAACGGACCCAGGAGTTCCCGGCGCTCACGCGGACGATGTTCGTGAAGTACGCGGGCGCGAGCGGCGACTTCAATCCGATGCACCACGACGACACGATCGCCGCCCAGGTCGGCAACCCGTCGGTGTTCGGCCACGGCATGCTCTCGATGGGCTTGGCGGCGCGGGTCTTGAAGGACTGGTTCGGCGCCGAGGCGCTGCGCCGGTTGCAGGTGCGGTTCGCCAAGCAGGTCTGGCCCGGCGACGTGCTCACGTGCACCGCGGTCGTTACCGCCAAGCGCGACGAAGGCGGCGAGCACCTCGTCGACCTCGACCTTCACGGTCGCGAACCAAGACGGCGTCACCGCAGTGATCGGTGAGGCCACCGCGGCGGTCGCGTAGATGGGATTGCTCGACGGTCGCGTTGCGATCGTGACCGGCGCCGGTCGCGGCATCGGGCGCGAGTTCGCATTGTGTTTCGCGCGCGAAGGCGCGTCGGTCGTGGTGAACGACGTCGGTGTGTCGCTCGACGGGCGCGGCACCGAAGAAGACCCCGCCGCCGCGGTGTGCAAGGAGATCGAAGCGCTCGGGTCCAAAGCGGTCCCAAACTACGACTCTGTCACCGACTACGACGGCGCCGCGAACATCACGCGCACCGCGGTCGACGCGTTCGGCACCGTCGACATCCTCGTGAACAACGCAGGCATCGTGCGCGACAAAACGCTGCTGAAGATGGACGAGTCGGATTTCGACTCCGTCGTCGCCGTTCACATGAAGGGCACCTTCAACTGCACGCGCCACGCCGCGGAAGTGATGAAGGAGAAGGGCTACGGCCGGATCGTCAACATCACGTCGTCGGCGGGCTTGCGCGGCAACTTCGGCCAGACCAACTACGGCGCGGCCAAAGCCGGGATCATGGGCATGACCTTCGTCTGGTCGCTGGAGCTCGGGCGCTACGGGGTGACGGTGAACGCGGTTGCGCCGGCCGGCGCCACCCGCATGACCGCCGCGCTCTACGAGCGTTCCGGCAAAGAGCCGCCGCCGGAGGAGAATCCCGCGCTCAACGCACCGCTGGTCGCGTTCCTGGCGTCGGAATCGGCCGGGCACGTGAACGGCCAGATCCTCGGGCGCACCGAATACGCGTACACACTCTTCCAACACCCCAAGCAGATCGCCTGGATGTGGAAGGACGGCGGCTGGAGCGCGTCGGAGGTGGCGGAGAAGTTCGACGCCACGCTCGGCCAGCACATGCAGACCGTCGGCATGGTGATGCCCAAGTCGATGGAGAAGTGACCACGCCGTACACGGAACGTTGGCCCCTCGGCGTGGTCGACGTCACGTACGCGCGGCTACCCGAAGTCGCCGACCGGGCCCGTGCCGCGCAGGCGGACGGGTTCGCACACATCGACTGCGCGGTCGGTACCGATCCCGACGCGCTGGTGTTGCCGATCGGGTGCCCGACCGCGTTCCCCAAGCCGCTCGCGGAGTGGTGCACAACGCCCGCGCCGAGCGCTGATCTTGACGGCGCATGGAAACGGGCGGTCCGCTGGTGGCGCGCCGCGCCGCAAGCATTGTTGGAACCGTGGGCGGGCGCGGTGGTCAACTCGGCCGAGTCGATCCGCGCCTTCCGGGCCGAGGTCGGCGACGTTCGTCTTCTCGTCGACACGGGTCACGTTGCCGACTGGGGTGGCGATCCGTGCGAGCTGCTCGAGCTGGCCGACCACATCCAGCTGCGCCAGGGCAAGCCTGGGTTCACGCAGCTGCACGTCGACGATCCGAGCGGCGTTGTCGACTTCGGCGCGGTGTTCCGCGAGCTCGATCGCATCGACTACCGGGGCAAGCTGAGTGTCGAGCACTTCGACCTGCCGTACAACGGTTGGGATCTCGCCGATCCGGTGCAGTGGGCGTGCGATCTCGCCGCTCGACTGCGCGTACTCGCTGCGTAGGGCGAAGGCAGCTCAGTTCGTTGCGAGGCCGGGCCAGGTCGGGAGCGGAAGCCCGGGCGTCGGCATGCCCTCGAAGGCCACGAGGTCGCCGGGGAGCGCGTCGGCGACGAACAGCGTGCGGAGATCCGCGCCGCCGAAGCAGCAGTTCGTCGTGAGGCCCTCGCCCTGCATGGGCAGGAAGTCGACTTCGGTGCCGTCCGGGTCGACGACTCGGATGCCGTGCTCGATGGTCGACGCGACGTAGAAGCATCCGTCGGCGTCGAGACAGAAGCCGTCGCCGCCGCCGCGGCCGAGATGCTCGATGACCCACTCGCGGGATCCGTCGGCGAAGACGCGTTGCAGCCCGCGCCGCTCGACCACGACGACCGATCCGTCAGGCTCGAACGCGATCCCGTTGCAGTAATAGAAGCCGTCGGCGAACGTGGTGACGCGGCCGTCGGGCGCGAGCACCATGACTCGGCCGCGGCGCATCTTCTTGTGGCGGAAAGTGGCCGGGATCGGTGAAGTACACGTCGCCCGCCGCGGTGATGGCGAGGTCGTTCGGGCCGCGGAAGCCGTCGTCGAGCAGATACGAGACGGTGCCGTCGGGCGCGGCGAGTTGCAGTCCGGGTGCGGTCGGCACGCAAGGCGGGAAGGTCGAGAACACGCCGGGCAGCACGGTGAAGTCGATTCCGCCGTTCTGGGTGACGAGGATCGAACCGTCGGCCGCGAGGGCGGCGCCGTTCGCCCCGCCCCGGGTTTCGGCGAATCGTTCGACGATTCGTTGCTCCGGCTGCACGCGGAACAACGCGCCCGCGGCAACGCTCGTCACGACGACAGTCCCATCCGGGCACCACACCGGACCTTCGGCGAACGGAATGCCCCGCGCGACGACCTCCGACTGCATCGGCGCGCAGCGTACGCCGGATCGCCGCGGCGCCGCCGTCCCCGAACAACGCCGCGTTGGCAGGAAAACCGGCGCGTGACGCCGGTTTTCCTGCCATCAGATGGCAGGGTTTTCGACTCATGGGATCGGTTTCGCTGCCATCTGATGGCAGGGTTTTCGGTTCGGGGGATCCGGTAGGTTCCCCCGTTGTGCGGATCATCGCCCAGCTCGGTATCGGAACGCTCGAAGCGGCGCGGATCACCGATACGTATCCCGACGTCGAGCTCGTCGAATTCACCGGTGGTGATCCGCCCGCGGGGCTGCAGGCCGACGCGTTCTTCGGTGGTTACTCGAGCTGGGACGAGATCGTCGCGTTGGCTCGACGCCGCGGGTGTTCGTTGGGTGCAGCTCTCGGGGACGGGCGTCGACAACGTGGCCGCGGGGGTCTTTACCAACGACCGCATCGTCACCTCCGCGCGCGGCGCGAGTGCGGTGCCCATCTCGGAATGGGTCATGGCCGCGGTCCTGGCGTGGGCGAAGCGGTTTCCGGAGACGTTCCTTTCGCAGCCGCCGAGGTATTGGAACTTCCCGCGCCCTGCACTCGATCGGGTCGAGGGCGCCACGCTCGCGCTGGTCGGCCTCGGTGGAATCGGTGCCGCCGTCGCGTCGCGTGCACAAGCGTTCGGTATGCACGTGCGCGCCTTGCGGCGCACCGACACGCCCAGCCCCGTTCCCGGTGTGCAGATCGTGCACTCGCTCGACGAGTTGTTGCCGGGCGCCGCGCACGTGGTGCTCGCCGCGCCTGCGACCGCGCGGACGCGCCACCTGATCGACGCGGCCGCGTTCGCGCAGATGACGCCGGGCGTGCACCTCGTCAACATCGCCCGCGGGTCGCTCGTCGACCAGGACGCGCTGCGCGTCGCGCTCGACGACGATGTCGTCGCGATGGCGACGCTGGACACCGTCGACCCGGAGCCGCTGCCGGCCGGACATTGGCTGTACGAACATCCGAAGGTGCGCATGACCGCGCACATCTCGTGGTACACGCCGCAGCTGCAGGCCGCCGCGGTCGACATCTTCGTCGAGAACATCGGGCGCTACCTGCGGGGTGACCCGTTGCTGCAACGTCGTCGATCCGGCCGAGGGCTACTAAGTGCCGGGTGCGGTCGTCGTCGGAACCGGCTTCGGCTGCCGCGTTCATGTTCCTGCCCTGCGCACCGCGGGCTTCACCGTGCATGCGCTCGTCGGCCAGGACGCCGACGCGCACCGCGACGCCGCGCCGAACGGCTCGGGATCGCGCACGCGTGCACGTCGCTCGCCGCCGCGCTCGAGCTCGACGGATGTCGACGCGGTGACGATTGCCACCCCGCCCGACACGCACGCGCCGCTCGCGATCGAAGCGTGCGCCGCGGGTCGTCACGTCGTGTGTGAGAAGCCGTTCGCACTCGACGCAGCCGAAGCCGAGCGGATGCTCGACGCGGCCGAGCGGGCCGGAGTCACGCACCTGGTCGGCCACGAGTTCCGGTGGTCGCCGGATCGGGCGCTCGTGGCGCGTGCCATCGCCGACGGCGTGATCGGCGAGCCGCGCCTGTTCTCGCTCGTCTCGTTCGTGCCGCTGGTCGCCGACCCGGACAGCGCGCGGTTCCACAGCTGGTGGTTCGACGGCCCGCGCGGTGGTGGCTGGCTCGGCGCGTCGGGATCGCACATCGTCGACCAGCTGCGCACCTGGGTCGGCGAGATCGCGTCGGTCGAGCGCGACGCTGCCGACGGTGAGCGCCCGGGCCGACGGCGCCGAGGACAGCTTCGTCGTGCGCCTGACGACAGCCGGCGGCGCGGAAGGCGTGATCCAACAGACGGCCGCCTCGTGGGCGCCGGGCGTCATCGGCAAACTGTGATCGCGGGTACCGAGGGCACGATCGAGGTGACGGGCGACGGCGTGTTCTGTTCGGATCGCAACGGTCGCCGCGAGCTCCCGGTCCCGGCCGATCTCGCGCTCCCGGCGCCGCCCGACGCTCTCGGACGATCCGCGGCGAGCGCTACACGCACCTGGAGCTCGGCCCGTACACCCGGCTGGCCGAGGCGCTCCGCGCAGGGGTCGAGGGTCGGCCGTCGACGCGGTGGTGCCGCTCCCGACCTTCGCCGACGGCGTCGCGGAGATGCAGGTGATCGACGCGATCCGGGCTTCCGCCGCGGCGGGTGGCGGCAGTCGTCGGTCGTCGACGGGCGGAGTGGGTAAGGAGAGGCCATGCACGTACTCATCGCCACCGACGGTTCCCCGAGCTCCATCGACGCGGCCCGCGGCCGCGGGCGCATCCTGCGGGTCGCCGAGCACGTCACGTTGTTGAGCGTGCTCACCGAGATACCGGGTGACGACGCGGGCGGCTTCGAGGGCTCGGTGTACTCGCCCGGCGAGCAGGACCGCCTTGTGGGAACAGGAGCTGGCCGAGGCCGGGCCGAGAGCTCGAGGCGACCGCGGCCGCGCTGACGACGGCGAAGATCGACAAGCGGATCGAGGTCGGCGACGTCGGCGGCACGGTGTGCCGGATCGCGGGCGAGCTCGGCGTCGACGTGATCGTCGTCGGGCTCGCACGGACCGCGGCGCGATCGAACGGCATCCTGCTCGGCTCCGTCAGCGAGCAGGTCGTGCGGCACGCCCCTGCCCGGTCCTCGTCGTGCGCCCGAGCGCCCGAGAAGAAGAAGCTAAGAGTATCAGCGCAGCCGTTCACCAGCGGCTGGCCGTAGCGCTCCCGGTGCGTGCGCTCGGTGAACGGGGCGCGGCGGGGCGGACCGAGCGGTCGGGCCGGATGGCCGAGCGGGGACGAGCGCGATCGGCCACACGTGGTCGGGGAGCCCGAGGATCGCCTGCATCTCGGCGCGAAAGCCGGTGGTGATCGTCGTGAGCGCGCTGCCGAGGCCGAGCGCGGTCGCCGCCAGCAACAGGTTCTGCACCGCGGGGAAGATCGACGACGGAATCGTCGCCTCCGAGCCCGCGTTGCACATCGGCGCACACGACGATGTTCACCGGCGCGTTCGGCGACCCCGCCGGTTGCGCCGTGATCGACCTCGGCGAGCATCTTCGGTGTGAGCCGCGTCTCGGAGAAGGCGCGGCCCCGCGTTTCCCACGCCCGCCGCGAGAGGTCGCCGATTGCGGCACGGGTCGCGTCGTCGCGTACGACGACGAACTCCCACGGCTGCTTGTTCTCCGCGCTCGGCGCGAAGGTCGCCGCGGTGAGGAGCCGCGCGATCGTGTCGTCGTCGACCGGCTGCGGTCGAGAACGCCCGGTACGCGCGCTGGCGGCGCGACGACGTCGAAGAAGTCGTCGTCGCTCATGAGGTGTCGCTCGTTCTCCGACTCGTACGAACGAGTTGACGTACATGATGCGCAGGCTCGGGCCCCACGCCCAGCTCCGGAACGCGTCGGTCTGTTCGTCGCCGATGCGTTGCATGACGAGGGGCGTCATCGACTTGAACGCGGTCTCGGGATCGTCGGTGTCCATCTCGTAGAAATGCATGAAGCGCGGATCGCCGCCGGTCGACGTTCTCGTACGGCGTGATCATGCGTGTAGCCCGGCACCGCCGCCTCGGCGATGTGGCGGATGTGCACGAAGTCGGCCCAGTCGCGCAGCTCCTGCGCGCGCGCCTCGTCCTTCGGGGAGATCAGCACGAGCGACAGCCCGAGCGTCGGGCGGCCGGTGACGATGCCCTGTCCCGGGCGCGGGTAGTGCCGGAAGTGGTGGCCGGTGATCCCGGCGGGTGCGACGGGCGCGCGGAACGTGTCGTCGACCTCGTACACGCCGAGGTGGTCGAACTCGGGGAGCACGCGCGGGAGGTCGGTGCGGTCGCGCTTCACGTTGCGCCACCACGTTGCCGCGCTGCACGCCGCGGCTCCGCGAGCACCGCGGGCACGCGATCGCGTGCGTACGTCGTCGATGCGCGAGTCGGTCATCTCGAGATAGAGCCCGGGCGTGATGCGGTCTTCCATGCCGGCCGCTACTCGCGCCGGGACCGGCCGGCACAGGAGCTGGCTCGTGCCCATCGCGAGCAGCGCGCCGTCGCGCGCCCAGACCTTGCCCTCGCAGCCGACGACGCCCGCGTTCGCGCTGACCGACGTGGCCTGCGCGAACAGCCACGGCTCTTGGATGCGGGCCCGGTGGAACGTGCACGAGATGTCGATGCTCGGCGCGACGTAGCCGCTGTCGATGTGCAGCTTGCGACACCGCGGGCCAACCGAGCGTGTCGATGAGGATGAGCGAACGGCACGCGTCGACCCAGAGGTCGTCGAACGTGGACGTCGGCAGGAAGCGGTACCAACGTTCGAACGCTCGGGTACGCGGGCGTGCGGTCGAGCCATTCGTCGCTGCGTCAGCCACGTCTCCGCGCGCTCGTCGAGGTTCGTCCAGAAGCGGTAGAGCGGTTCGATGTCCGCTCTCCGCGAGCCGTTCCGCGGTCGACGGCACCGACTCGGGCTCGTACGTCGCCGGACTCGAGCGCGAGCTCGTGCTCGAGGCCTTCCATCGGCGCGCACGTCCACACCAGCGCTTCGAAGATCGTCGTTGCTGCCCTGCTTCATCGTGACACGCGCATCGATTCCGCGCGCTTGGTGAGCCGCAGCGTCTTCACCTCGACGACGACGTCGTCGAAGGTCGCGATGCCGAGGAAATGACCGACGATGCTGACCGGCCGCCCGAACTGCGAGTGCTCGCCCGCGGCGCGGAGCGCGATCGACGCGATGTAGCCGCCGTTCGGTCCCCAGATCTCCCAGTCGCGCGACAGCCTGGCCGAGTAGCGGCCGACGCTGCCGGTGACCTTGGTATCGGCTGCGAGGTCGCCCATCGATGGCTTACGGCGCGAGCTTGCAGGCGTCGTCGAGGCCGAGCACGTGCAGCGTGCGGCCGAGCGCGAGCCACCCACCGATGCAGACCGTGAGGTCGAGGATCTCGGCGTCGGTGAACGTCGCGGCGCGCATGCGCGTCGTAGAACGTCGCCGTCGATCGTGTGGTGGTCGAGCGCGAACACGTTCGGCGTACTCGATGGCCAGGCGTTCGCGTTCGGAGTAGCCGTCGTGCGTGCGCCACTCGAGCACGTTGGCGTAGTCGTCTTCGGTGACCGCGCCCTCCGCGCCGGGAGTCGAGCGCCACTGCTGGCAGATCACGCAGCCGTTGATCTGGGCGATGCGCATGCGCGCGAGTTCGCGCTCGCGCACCGGGCACGATGCTCTGGTCGTAGATCGCGTGACTCAACGCACCCGCGCCCATGCCCATCTCGGGCCGGAGCGCCCACACGCGCACCTCGGGATCGGCTTTGCCTTCGGGAACGTCGATGTAGGGCACTACTGGACTCCCAACGAGTCGCACGGGTTGGTGCACGCCATGCGTCGGATCTCGGCTTCGGTCAGGCCTTCTGCGTACAGGGCGTCAGCGTAGGTCTGCAAACCCGCGGCCGGATGCGGGTTGATCTTCTGGCCGAAATCGGTCCCGAGCGTGACGTGCTCCGCGCCGACGGCCGCGAATCGTCTCGACCATCTCGGCGACGGTGCGGGTCGCGAGGCCGCCGATGCAGGTCATCGCGCAGAGCTCGATCCACGCGCCGAGCTCGGCGAGCTCGTGGCACTGCGCGGCGGTCAGCTTGGGACCGGCGAGGTCTTCGGTGGCGTGGGTCACGAGCACCTTGCCCGTGCGGGCGAAGTCGCTTGACCACCGCGTAGTGCTCGGCCGCGCTCACGTGTCCGGTGGCGAGCACCGCGTCGTGTTCTTTGACGAGCGCGAGGACCTCGTGCGTCTCGGGGAGGAGCGCGTCGTCGGCGTCGGTCACGACGATGCCCGGGCCCGGGGATGCCGAGCTGGGCGGCGACGCCGTTGTCGAAGTCCTGGCGGCTGCTCAGGGTCGGCAGCCACACGATGCGCGCGCCCGAGGCCGAGCGCGACCTCGACCGCGGCCGGGTTCACGCCGCCGATCTCCCGGTCGCAGCAGATGCCGCCGAACACCGAGATCTCGTCGCCGACCGCGCGCTGCACGGCCCAGGCGAGCGACGCGGTGGGGGAGTCGTGCGACTTCAGCACGACGGCCCGATGGCCGGCGGCCGCGGCCTCGCCCGCGGCCTCGAACGCGTCGACGGAGCGTTGCCGATGCGGGTCGGGGCCGAAGTGGCAGTGCAGGTCGGCTGCGCCCGTGAGGTCGACGCTCATCGCCCGGGAGCTTACGCGTAGTCTCTGACGCCGATGTCAGTTTCGCGCCCGCGAAAACGTCCCCGCGCCGGGCCTGGCGCCGCTCGTGGCGCCCGAACGCGGCCGCGCTCCTGCGCCGCAACGCGGCCGAACACGGAGACCGGCGTCGCGATCCGGTTCGGCGACGCCGTCAGTGGACGCACGGCGAGTACTTCGCCGAGTCGGTGCCGGTTCGCGGCGCTGTTCGCCGAGCGAGCTGCCCGACGGTCGGGCCGCGACACGTCGCGGTGCTGCTCGACAACACCCCCGACTACCTGTTCGCGTTCGGGGGCGCGGCGCTGATCGGCGCGGCGGTGGTGGGGCTGAACCACACGCGCCGCGACGTGCACCTGCTGCCGCGACATCGAGCACGCGCACTGCGGGCTCGTGCATCACCGAGCCCCGGCACGCGGCGTTGCTCGAGCCGATCGCGGACCGGTTGCCGCCGGTGCTCACGTCGACGCGCTTCGCCGACGCCGACGATCCGCGACATCATCGCTCGGCGTCGCCGCTGACCGACGCGCTCGCCGCGCACGCCGGCGCGGCCGATCTCGGGATCGAACCCGACGTCGATTCAGCATCTGGGCATTGATCTTCACGTCGGGTACCTCCGACTCGCCCAAGGCCGTGATCTGTTCGCAGCGACGGCTGATGGTGACGGGTAAGCGCATGTCGATGATCATGGATCTCGGGCCCGACGACGTCGGCTACGTATGTATGCCGCTGTTCCACTCCAGCGCAGTGCAGGTGGGTTGGGCGCCGTCGATCGTCACGCCGTGCGCGGTGGCCTCGGGCCGGCGCTTCTCGGCGTCGCGCTGGCTGCCCGACGTGCGCCGCTACGGCGCGACGTACTTCAACTACACCGGCAAGCCGCTCGCGTACCTGCTCGCGCAGCCCGAGCGGCCCGACGACGCCGAGAACACATTGCGCGTCGCGTTCGGCAACGAAGGCTCACCGGAGGTGGTCGCGGAGCTTCTCGCCGAACGCTTCGGCCTCGAGGTGATCGACGCGTACGGCGCGACCGAGGGCGGCGTCGCGGTGAACCGCGGCCCCGACATGCCGGCCGGCGCACTCGGGCACGCGCCCGATCACGTGCAGGTTGTCGACGACGACGGCGTCGAAAAGGTGCGGGCGCGACTCGACGCGGGCGGGCGTGTGCTGAACGCCGACGAATGCGTCGGCGAGATCGTGAACACGCAGGGCGTCGGTCCGTTCGAGGGCTACTACAACAACGACGACGCGACCGCGAAGACGACACGCAACGGCTGGTACTGGTCGGGCGACCTCGGGTTACAAGGACGACCAGGGCTACCTGTACTTCGCGGGCCGCACGGCCGACTGGATTCGGGTCGACGGCGAGAACTTCCCCGCCGGTCCGATCGAGGAGGCGCTGCGGCACGCGCCGGGCGTGGTGTTGGCCGCGGTCTACGGCGTGCCCGACGACCAGGCCGGCGATCAGGTGATGGCGGGGTTGGTTCTGGCCGACGACCCCGAGGCGCGGGGGCGACGTTCGATCCGGTCGGGTTCGCGCAGTGGCTCGACGCGCAGGACGCGATCGGCCCGAAGTGGCGGCCCGCGCTACATGCGGATCATGCACGACCCGCCCACGACTGGTACGAACAAGATCGTGAAGCGCACGCTCGTGCAACAGAAGTTCCGGCACGACGCTCGTCGGGGGCGACGAGCTGTTCGTGCGGTCGCGGGGCGACGATGCGTACCGACCGTTCAGCCGCCGACGACGAGCAGCGCGTTGCACGACTCGTTCGTGAAATACCAACGCGAACGCTTCTGGGACCTCTAGGCCATGGATCTCTCGTTCACCCCCGACGAGCTCGCCTTCGCGCTCGAGGTCCGCGCCTGGCTCGGCGACAACGTCGAGGTCCCGCCGCGGTTCGAGAACATCGCCGACGAGGTCGAGTTCGGCCGGCGCTGGCAGGCGCGCCTCGCGGCCGATCGGTGGGTCGGTATCCACTGGCCGGCAGGCGTACGGCGGGCGCGGCGCGTCGCCGGTCGAGGTCGCGATCTTCAACATGGAGTACGCGCGCTCGCGCGCGTTGCAGCCGATCAACCGCGTCGGCATCAATCTCGCGGGACCGACGCTGCTCGCGCACGGCACCGACGAGCAGAAGGCACGCTGGCTGCCGTCGATCCTCGACCGCCGACGAGATCTGGTGCCAGCTGTTCTCCGAACCCGATGCCGGTTCCGACCTCGCGTCGCTGAAGACGCGGGCCGTGCGCGTCGACGACGGCTGGCTGCTCTCGGGCCAGAAGGTCTGGACGTCGTACGCGCAGTTCGCGCGCTGGGGCATCTGCCTGGCCCGGACCGACGCCGACGCGCCGAAGCACAAGGGCATCTCGTACCTCGTCGTCGACATGTACCGCGCCGGGCATCGAGGTGCGGCCGCTCGTACAGATCACCGGCGACGCCGAGTTCAACGAGGTGTTCTTCGACGAGGTGTTCATCCCCGACGACCAGCTCGTCGGCGCGTTGCACAACGGTTGGGCGGTCGCGAACACGACGCTCGCGCACGAGCGGGGCACCGCGTTCCCGTTCAAGGAACAGGTCGTGCACGAGGTCTACCTCGACGAGCTCTGGCAGCTCGCGTGCACAGCGCGCGTTGCTCGACGACGTCGAGATCTCCGACGCGCTGGCGCAGTCGTTCGTCGAGCTGCGGGTGCTGCGGCTGCACAACTGGCGCACGCTCTCGCGGCTGTCGAAGGGCATCGAGCCCGGCCCGGAGTCGAGCATCACGAAGCTCGCGTGGACCGACATGACCCAGGCGCTGTCGGCGCGCGCGCTGGAGATCGTCGGCGCGGCCGCGCCGTTGTGGTGGGCCGCCGCCGACAATCCCGGCGGCGGCTTCTGGCAACGGCAGTGGCTGTGGTCGAAGGCCGCGTCGATCGCGGGCGGCACCAGCGAGGTGCAGCGCACGATCATCGGCGAACGCATGCTCGGCCTGCCGCGGTAGCCGTTGGCGCGGCATCCGGCGTCAGCCGATCGCGGTCATGTTGACGATCGGGTCGGAGCGGGTACACGTGCGGCCCGAAGGCGCAGAAGAAGGGATCGAAGGTCTCGAGTTGAGTACCCGTCGTCTGCTCTCGACCCGGTAGCTCTCTCCGTCGCGGTCCGGCGCCGACGATCGGGAACCGGGGCGAGGGGTCGGAGCTGAAGACGGTGGCGTGGAACGCGAAGATGTCGCCGTTGGTCGAGAACGAGCCAGTATCCGGAGCTGTTCGGGTCGTGACGATGGCGACGACCGGCGCCCGCAGGTGGGTGCCGCTCCTCGAGCCCTGGAAGTGCGCGTCGCCGAACGTGAACACGCCGCCGTCGGCCGCCGCCAGGAAGTATCCGCGCCCGGTCGGTTGTCGCAGCTGACGCGACGATCGGCGCCGCAAGGAGTGTGTGCCGCATGTCGCCGAGGAAGGGCGCGTCGCCGAACGGGAACACTCGGCCCTTCGACGTGAAGAGCCAGTAGCCCGCGACCCGTCGGCGTCGACGACATCGCGGTGACGATCTCGCCCGGCACGAACAGCGACCGGTTCGCGTTGCCGAGGTAGTTCGCATCTCCGAACGAGTAGACCTGGCCTTTGGCGTTCACGACCCAGTAGCCCCGGCCCGACGGGGTGAGCTCGATGTCGGTTGCCTTCGTGGTGGGCGCGTCGCCGAAGTGGCTCACACCGCCCACGCGTAGGTCGTGCCTCCGCCGTCCAACACGACGTAACCGTGCCGGTGATTGAGCGTCAGTGTTCCGTGCATGAGGAACCCGATGGGCACTGTCGGTCCGTTCTGCACGGCGAGAACAATGTTCGCGCGTGGCGATGTCGCCGGTACCGCGTGAGATCGAGGGTCAGGCACGTCGTCGCCGGTGGCAGGGCGCCGCATGCCGTCGGCGTTTCGCGGTTCACGCCCCGCAGCACCATGCCGTCGTCGCGCGTGAAGATCGTGGGCCGGCCGGTCGAGCCGTTCTCGATCAGGAAATGCCCCTCCTCGAGCTGACCGTTCGACGTGTAGCGGCCGTGGCGAGAGACGTGCACCCGCCGTTCCGGACAGCCCGCCGATTCCGCCGCCGGTGAATGTCTGAGTGGGCAGCACTACGGCCGCCGGAGCAGCACCGATCGCCGCCGCACTGGTCGGCGCAGTGACCGCGATCGTCGCGGCGAGCAGCGCCGCGGACATGATGAGCGAAGTCAGTAGTGCGCATGATTCCTCGGCTGTTCATCCGGTTGCGGCCGCGCGTTGGTGATGGGGGCGGCGAGGTGCGTGCCGGCGAGGCTGCCGAAGAACGGCGCGGTGGAGAAGTTGAACGTGCCGCCGTCGCTCGCGACCATGAGGTAGCCGCCCCGTACGGGACCATGGTGACGATCGGGTCGGTTGAGTTGTGTTCCGCCCATGGAGCCATTGAACGGCGCGTTGAAGCTGAAGACTCCGCCGTCGGACGCGACGAGCCAGTAGCCGGCGTTGTCGGTGGTGGGCACGAGTCCGACGACGGGCTGGTTGAGGCGCAGGTTGCCGGTGGAACCGTGGAACGCGGCGTCGCCGAAGGCGAAGACGCCCCCGTCGGACCCGACCATGTAATAGCCGTTCCCGGTTGGTGTGGCGATCGAGCCGACGATGTGGCCGACGAGTGGCGTGCCGTGCATGTCACCGAAGAACTGGGCGTCGCCGAACGGGATCGCGCGTCCCTTCGACGTGAAGAGCCAGTAGCCCTTCCCGGAGGGAGTGGCCGACATGCTGGTCACGACAACGCCGCGTTGTGGCGTCGTGCCTCCGAGGTTCGGCGCGTCGCCGAACGCGAACACGTGCCCAAGCGCATCGACGACCCAGTATCCGTTGCGCGAAGGAGTGAGTTCGATGTCGGTGGCGAACGCGGCCCAGCGCGTTGCCGAGTGGCGGCCGCCGCCGAACGCGTAGACCGTGCCGTCGGCGCCGACCATGGCGTAGCCGGTGCGATGCGTGAGGGTCAGCGTGCCGCTCACGAGAAGGGTCACTCGTGACAGCTGTCCCGTTGCGGGCCCACCCCTATGTTCGGTGACGTTGATCACCGCCTCCGCGATGTCGTCGGATCCGTCGAGATGGAGGATGCGGCAATCCGTGTTCGGTTGGGGATCGCAACCTTGGTGTTGCCCTTGTGTGACTCCGTGCAGCTCCATCCCGTCCGAACGCCTGAACGTCGCCTCGAACGTGACGTCGTCGATATACAACCGGCCCTGACCGAGCTGTCCCGTCGTCGTGACAGTGGCGAAGATCTGCGAAGCGGGCGTGAGGTCGCCTGCGCCGATCCCCGTAAAGGTCTGGGTAATGGCCGAGGATTGCGGTGCGACGGCGGCCTGGGCTGATCCGCCGAGCGGGGACGCCACAACGAGGAGTGCAACCGTGAGACACAGCGCGAATCCGGATCGCATCATTTCCCTTCGCCTTCGACGTCGGCTCGACTGCCTAATCGACGCGCACGTGCGGCGGGAGGTTCCCCTCGGCTTCACCGCGTAGTGATTTCCCGCAATTGTGTTGCTGTTGCACAACGATGCGGCCCGTGTCGAGTCTCCGTCTGGTGAATGGCACCAACGCCGCGTTACGTTCACCGCCGGACATCTTCTGGGGGCGGAAACGATGCGGGCACGGTTTGGAATTGCGTTGGCGGCGGTCGCGTTGTCGGCCGCGGTCGTAACGGCGGCCGCGGTCCCGACGGCCGGCGCCGCCGGCGCGCACGTCGCGCCGGCCGGCGACTCGTGGATGGTGAAAGCCGAGCACGCGGCGCGGGCGTTGCGAGCCGAGGGCATGCACACCGCCCCGCGCCGTTCCGGCCGTGACGCCGACGATGGCGCCTCCGCCCGACCTCGTCTCCGACCCCGTCGGCGATGTTCCCTCGCCCGAGGGCGACATCATCGGTGCCGGTTTCGCGCAGAATCATTCCGACTTCGTGATCGGAACGCGCGTGGAGACGCCGACGGATCCGACGACCGATCCCGCGTGGCAACAGGGCACCGTGCAGGTTGCCTGGGCTATCGACACGAACCACGACCAGAGTCCCGAGTACGTGATCATCGTCATCCCGGATTTCACGGGCCTCGACGCCGAGTTGCTCTCGATCAACAGCAACTCGGGCTGTACAGGAATCGGCACGTATGTCCCGGACTACGGCTACACGGCTCAGTTCGCGAACACCTGCCTGCCCGGTGGCCTCGCGTTCCAGGTTTCAGGCCGGGATGTCGTACACGCTCGATGCGAGCGACATGAATCCGCCGGTCGACTTCGCCCCCGACAACAACTTCGAGCGCGGTCTTGCACACCCCGGCGCGGACGACCCCGGGCGGCTATTGGCTGTTGGGCGCCGACGGTCGTGTCTACGCCTTCGGCGGCGCGATCTCCTTTCCGGGTGTCGTGCCCCACGCGGTGGCGATGGCGCCGCGCAAGGACGGCAAGGGCTACTGGGTCGCCGACGCGTCGGGGAACGTCTTCGCCTACGGGACGGCGACGTTCCGCGGTGCCGCGCCGCGACTCAATCGCGGTGAAGCGATCAAGACCATGGCGACTACGCCGACGGGCAAGGGTTACTGGCTCTTTTCGAACCGTGGTCGCGTGTTCAACTACGGCGACGCGCACTTGCTCGGCGACATGTCGGGCACCAAGTTGAACGGTTCGATCGTCGCGTCGTCGGCGACCCCGTCGGGTAACGGCTACTACATGATCGGAAGCGACGGCGGCATCTTCGCGTTCGGCGACACGGCGTTCCACGGATCGACCGGCAACCTCCGCCTCAACAAGGCGATCGTCGGGATGGCGCCCACGCCGTCGGGGAAGGGCTACTGGCTCGTGGGCTCCGACGGTGGCGTGTTCGCGTTCGGCGCCCCGTTCCGCGGGTCGATGGGCGGAAGGCGTCTCAACCGACCGGTCGAGGGGCTCGTCGCATACGGCGACGGCTATCTCATGGCCGCTTCGGATGGAGGCGTGTTCGTCTTCTCCAACCGGCCGTTCATCGCCAGCCTGGCCGAGACGACGCCTTCGGCTCCGATCATCGGGATGGCTGCGTTCGGCAGCTGATCCGTACCGATCGGCGCGGCGATCTGTGACATACGCCACTGGTCGGCGCCCACAACAGCCCCTACGATCGATCACAGACTTCGGGGGGCGGCCGTATGTGGGCTCGATTGTGTGTCGGAATGTCGGCGCTGGCGCTTTCGGTGGCAGTCGTGCCCGCCGCCGGCGCCCAAGTGGCCGGTGCAAGCACGAGCACGAGCCCGAGCTGGGTGAAGACCGCGCAGCAGTGGGCGCGAACCCAGTCGACGAATCCGGTCGACGCGCACGCGGTTCCGCGCCCATGCCGCGGCGACGCCGATCCAGCCCTCGAACACGGTGACCGATCCCGCGGGCGATGTCCCCGACGCGCGCGGCGACGTCACCGCCGCCGGTTTTCCGCGGAATCGGGGAACATCGCGTTCGGCGTCAAGGTGAAGTCGGCAGTCAATCCGAAGACCGACGCGGGTTGGACAGCCGGGCTTCCTCTCATTGCGTGGGCGCTCGACACGAACCACGACGGCACGCCCGAATACATCGCCGTGCTGGGCAGCGATCCGGGCGGCAACCTGGAAGCCGAGCTCGGTTCGCTCTCCGACGGCAGCTTCTGCGCCGGCACCGGGCACTTCATCGCCGGCTACGGATACACGGCGCAGTTCTCGTCGCACTGCCTCGCGGCCGGCCTGTCGTTTCAAGTTCCAGGTCGTGATGACCTACACGACCGATCCGAGCGACATGAACGCGCCGATCGACGTTGCGCCGAACAATGGGTACAGCCCGACGTTGGTGACGTCGACGTCGGCCGGTTCCGACGGTTACTGGATGCTCGGCGCCGACGGCCGCGTCTACGCGTTCGGCGGCGCGATCGGGTTCTCGGGGACCGTCCCGTTCGCGGCGGCGATGGCACCCCGCCAGGACGGACGGGGCTACTGGATCACCGACATCGCCGGCCACGTGTTCGCGCACGGCACCGCGGCCTTCCACGGCGGCACGCCCGCACTGAACCCGGGCGAGCTCATCACGACGATCGCCGCGACCCCGACGGGCAACGGCTACTGGCTCTTCTCCAATCGAGGCCGCGCGTTCAAGTTCGGCGATGCGAAGCTCTTCGGTGACATGTCGGCCACGCACTTGAACGGCCCGATCGTCGCGTCGACGGCGACACCGTCGGGCAAGGGCTACTACATGATCGGTAGCGACGGCGGCATCTTCGCCTTCGGCGACGCGCGGTTCCACGGCTCGACGGGAAACCTGCGGCTGAACAAGCCGATCGTCGGCATGTCGCCGACCCCCGACAGCAAGGGCTACTGGCTGGTCGCCTCCGACGGTGGTGTGTTCGCGTTCAACGCCCCGTTCCGCGGATCGATGGGCGCAACGCACCTGAACCGGCCGGTCGACGGGTTGGTGGCCTACGGGAACGGCTACCTCATGGCCGCATCCGACGGCGGCATCTTCGACTTCTCCAACCGGCAGTTCGCGGGCAGCCTGGCGCAGAATCCGCCGTCCGCCCCGATCATCGGGCTCGCGGCCTTCAGTAACTGAGGCCTCGGGCGACTGCGGGACGTAGCCTGCGGGCGTGCAGTCTGAAGGTCGTCTCGCGGTCGTCGGCTTCGATCACGTCGTCGTCAACACGCCTGAACGCCGAGGCGCTGCTCGCGTTCTACTGCGACGAGCTCGGACTCGAGCCGGTGCGGGTCGACGAATGGCGCCGGGGCGAAGTGCTCTTCCCGTCGGTGCGGGTCGACGCCCGAGACGCTCATCGACTTGTTCCCGGCGGAACGCACGGCGAGAACATGGGCCACGTCTGCCTCGTGATCGAGCCGACCGATCTCGACGCGCTCGCGGCCCGGTTCCCCGACGCGCAGCGCGCCGACGGACTGTTCGGTGCACAGGGATTCGCGTCGAGCGTCTACATCCACGATCCCGACGGCAACACGATCGAGCTCCGGTTCTACGACGAGTGAAGATGACGAGCGAGGGAGGGCGCATGACCGACCAGGTGTTGTTGAAAGAACGAGCCGCACTCTGCGACACGTTCGAGAAGTACGGGCCGGATGCACCCACGTTGTGCGCAGGCTGGACGACGCTCGACCTCGCCGCGCACCTCGTCGCTCGCGAGGCGCGCTCCGACGCGGCCGATCGGGCTCGTCGTTCCCGCCCCTGGCCGGTCACCTGCAGAAGGTGATGGACAAGTACAAGGCGAAGGGATACGAGCCGCTGGTCGCGATGTTGCGCACCGGCCCGCCGTGGATGCACCGCACCGGGCCGCTCGCGACCGCGAACGTCAACGAGAACTTCGTCCATCACGAAGACATCCGGCGCGCGTCGGGCGAAGGTCCGCGCGCGATCGCGATCCGGAGATGGACGCGATCCTCTGGAAGATGCTCGGCTTCGGCGCGCGGATGTCGAAGAAGGCCGTCAAGGGCGCGGCGCTCACGCTGCGGACACCCCGACGGCCGCGAGCGGGTCGTGTCGACCGAAGGCGGACCGGTCACGATGACGGGTGCGACGGGCGAGCTCGCGCTGTTCATGGGCGGGCCGCAAGGAGGCGGCGGATGGTCACCCTCGACGGTGACCCGACCGGCGGTCGCGATCGTGCACGCCGCCGAGCTTCGGCGTCTGAGCAGTCGGACCGTATTCCGGAACGCAGCCGAGCCAATAGGTGAAGCGCAGGAGCGCGACGAAGCCGAGCCGTTCGTACACGCGCGCCGACCGAGGTCGCTCGCGATCAGCGTGGCGGGCTTCGTCGGGTCGCCGCGCGCGGCCGCGCGCGGTGAGTGCGAGGCCGTAGCCGCGGCCGCGATGCCGATTCGAGCGTTGCGATGTTGTCGACGCGCACCAGACGATCGCCGACGAACCCGAGCCCGACGGCCACCGGCTCGTCGTCGACGTAACCGACGAAGTGATGCCAACCCGGCGCGGTCGAGTGCGGCCGGTGTGACGATCGTGACCGCGTGCATCGGTTGCAGTTGCGGCGCGGGGTAGCCGTAGATCAGCGCGTGCTCGTAGTCGAACGCGGTGCGGTCGTCGACGACGCGCTCGATCCGCAGCTCGGGCGGCGGCGGCGGGAAACGGCGTGCGGGCGGCCGGAGCATGAGCGGCGGATGGCCGAGCGAGTGTGAAGCCGATGCGGCGTCGAGGTCGGGCGTCGGCCATGCGCTGTCGAGCAGGAACGGCGTGTCGGGGCCCGACGTCGTAGAACGGGCTGGAACGTGATCGAGGACGGTCCGGGCGTCGTCGATCGGCCGTTCGAGCGATCGCGCGATTGATGAACGGCAGCGGCGGACCGGCGTCGATGAGCGTGACCGACGCCGTCGACGCGCTCGACCCGGTCGCCCCGCGCCGTGCCGAACGCGGCGTACGACGCCGCGCTCTCCTGCACGAAGTCGTTGAGGAGGTTGTCGCCGCCGGCAGTGGCTCGAGCCGTAGCCGGTCTCGAGCTCCGGAGTCCTCGGTCATGGCCGGTCATTCTGCTCGCGGCGCCGACTAGCGTCGAGGCCGTTGCCGGCGGCGGTCGAGCCGTCCGACGAGGAGATCGGTCGATGAAAGAGCTCGTCTACCACCGGCTGCTGCTGCCCGCGGTCGAGCGCAACGCCGATCGCGTCGGCCTTCTTCGACGGCGACTACCAGGCGACGTTCGGCGAGCATCTCGAGCGGGTCGGCTCGCCTGGCAGCCGGGCTGCGCGGAGCTCGGTGTCGCGCACGACGACCGGTTCGCGGTCATGGCGCTCAACGGCCATCAGTTCCTCGAGTGCTACCACGCCGCGTTCCTCGGCGGGGGAGTGATCAACCCGTTGAACCTGCGGCTCGCGCCGAAGGAGCTGGAGTACATCCTCGCCGACTCCGAGACCAAGGTGTGCTTCACCGACCAGTTCTTCGCGCCGGTCATCGACAAGGTGCGCGCGGCGGTCGGGCATCGAGCACGTCGTGATGATCGGCGCGGGCGACGCGCCGCACGACGTGCAGCTACGAGGAGCTGCTCGCGAGCGCGTACTCCGAGGATTCCCGACGAACCCGAGGAAGACGATCCCGCGGTACTCATGTACACCGGCGGCACGACCGGCTTGCCGAAGGGTGTGCTGCTCGACCATCGCGCCGAGATGCTGAACCTGTACCACGTGATGCAGATGTGGACGTTCGGCCGCGACGACGTGTTCTTGCACCAGACGCCGATGTTCCACGCCGCGTCGATGGGCGGGATGCTCGGCGTGCCCGCGCAGGGCGGCGCGTCGGTGTTCCTGTCGCTCTTCGATCCCGCGCGCGTGCTCGAACTGTGCGAGCAGTACTCGGTCACGCAGACGGTGATGGTGCCGACGATGATCGGCATGTTGTTGAGCCACCCCGAGTTCCGGCCCGAGCGGCTTGCATCGCTTGCACACGCTCACCTACGGCGCGTCGCCGATGCCGGCGCGCCTTGCTCGACCAGCTGCTCGCGCTGTTCCCCGCACTCGACGTGTACCAGGGCTACGGCATGACGGAATCGTCGGCGGTGCTGACTGCGCTCGGTCCCGACGAACACCGCGTCGGCGGGTCGCGCGTCTGCGTTCGGCCGGGCCGGCCGGTTCCGGGCGTCGTGCTGTCGATCCAAGGACCCGACGGTCGAGCCGCTGCCGCACGGGCGAGACCGGCGAGGTGTGCGCGCGGGCCGGCAACTTCATGAAGGAGTACTGGAAGAAGCCGGAGGCCACGGCCGACGCGTTCCGCGACGGTTGGTACCACTCCGGCGACGCCGGCTATCTCGACGCCGACGGCTACCTCTTCCTCGTCGACCGGGTGAAGGACATGATCGTGACCGGCGGCGAGAACGTGTACTCGGTCGAGGTCGAGAACGCGATCGCGTCGCATCCCGCGGTCGAGCAGGTGGCGGTCATCGGCATTCCGTCGGAGACCTGGGGCGAGGCCGTGCACGCGATCGTCGTGCTGCGGCCCGGCGCGACCGTGACCGAGGACGGAGATCATCGAGCACACCCGCGAGTGGATCGCCGGCTACAAGGTTCCGAAGTCGGTCGAGATCCGGACCGAGCCGCTGCCGCTGTCGGGCGCGATGAAGGTGCTGAAGCGGGAGTTGCGCGACCCGTACTGGGCCGGACGCGACCGCGCGGTGAATTGACGCCGTTCGCGCCGACCGATTTCGGCCGACTGGTGCGGTCAGTTTTTCCGGACCGCGCGTGCCGATGCATTCCCAGGGGACTACCAAGGAAGCATCGTGCGGCGCAAACGAGATCTGGGGGGCCAGACTGACAGCGAACGGCCCGACGGTGGGCACCCGCGTGCCCGAACCCCTGCCCGCCGCGCCGCTCGGCGCAAGAAGAGGCCGTCCTCATCGCCGAGCGCCTCGCCGCGCTCGTCGAGAGCCGCGCGCCGGAGCGGCAAGCGGTCCGCGCATCGCGGCGCCGCCCGCATCCGCACCGCCGCGCGACGGCCGCCGGCCAGTCGCGGCGACCCGGAATCATCGGCGTCGTCGGCGCCCGACACTCGGGTCGCCTGCTCGGCAACCTGCTCGCTGACCCGCGGCTTCATCGTCGGAGTCCGAGCTGCGGTACGCGCTTGCCCGCCAGGCCACGACCGGCGGACCGATCGGGCAGATCCTCGTCGATCTCGGCCTGATCACCGATCGCGATCTCGTCGAGCTGCTCGCCGAGCAGCTGCGGATGCAGGTCATCGATCTCGGCCGCGTCGAGTGCGACCGCGCGATGCTGACGCGGCTGTCGAAGCGCGACGCCGCGCCGGCTCGCGGCGCTGCCGTTGCGCCGGGTCGACGGCCAGATCGACGTCGCGATCGCCGACCCGACCGACGACGCGCGGTCGGCGAGTTGATGAGCGATGCTCGGCGCGCCGCTGCGGCTGTTCCTCGCGACCCGCGCCGACATCGACGCCGCGGTCGACCGCTTCTACGGCTGACGCGCAGGGCGCGGAGCGCGTCGACGCGCGACGGAGGTCGAGCGCGTGCTGCACGTCGGCCGGGCGCGCATGTGGCTCGCGGTGCGGTGTGGTCGGTCGCCGAGGTGCGAGCGGCGGAGGTACACCGCGTGCATGCCCGCGGCGCGCGGACCGTCGACGTCGCACGTCCAGGTGTCGCCGACGAACAGCGCGTCCTCCGGCGGCGATGCCCGAGCTGCTCGCAGCGTGTGCGTGTAGATCCGAGGATGCGGCTTTGCGGGCGCCGACCCACGCCGACGACACGACGACGTCGAACGTCGCCGGTGAGCCCGGCCGACTCGATCGCCTCGTGCAGGTCCCAGTCCCAGTTCGAGCAGATCGCGAGCGCGACGCCCTGCGTCGCGCAGCGATCGCGATGACGTCGTCGACCTCTTCGTAGGCGTCGATGCGGTTGTGCGCGCCGATCTCGCGCACGCGCTCGATGAACGCGTCGTGGTCGGTCGTCGGGAACGCCGCAGTCGCTGAGCATCGACCGCACCCGGGCACTGCTGCCAGGCGACGTAGTGGTCGCGCGAGACCGAGTGCTCGTCGTGCTCGGTGCCGTCGATCCCGTCGTTCCACCAGCGCTCGCGCACGTCGGCCGGGAGCGTCGTAGCCGAGCTCGGCGACGAGCTCCTCCCACGACGGCCCGAAGTTCGTGGTCTCCGCGAGCGTGTTGTAGAAGTCGAAGATGACGGCCTTGACCATCCGTGATTCTCGCAGACGGTTCGGCGCCGGGCCCCGCGTCAGGCGGAGTGCGGCGGCTCAGGCGGACGCAGCGTGGTGACGAGCTGATCGATGTCGGCGTGGTCGGTGCTGTCGGTGTCCATGTGCTCGTAGCGCACCTTGTCGCCCGCGCCGATGACGAAGGTGGCGCCGATCTGCTTCACGCGCATGCCGGGCTTGTGGACGTGGTGGCCGCGCCGCGACGCCTGCCACGTTGCCTTCCACGTGCGCGGGTGCAGCAGCTGGTACCAGTTGAGCGTCTTGATCGATGCCGCGTTGCGCGGCGACCGCGTCGTCGTCGACGAGCACGAGGAACGGGATCTTCTCGTCCTTGGCGAACGCTTCGGCGTAACGCTGGTCGCCGGTGCCGATCGCGACGATGTCGCCGCCCGCGGCCTTGATGTCGTCGTAGCGGTCGCGCAGCTGCACCGCGTGCTCACGGCAGTGCAGGCAACCGAAGTGGCGCAGGAACACGAGCACGACCGGCTTGTCGTCCCAGAGGTCGCCGAGCCGGTGCTTGGTGCCGGTGGCGTCGGAGAGCGAGGTGTCGGAAAGCGTGGCGAGATCCATGACGGCAAGCCTACCTATCGGGGCTCAGCCGGGTCGGGTGCTCGTCAGCGGCGGGAGTCCGGCGAGGCTCGCGGCACGCCCGGATGGCCAGGGCGACGATCGTGAGCGTGGGGCCGTAGCCCGGTCGAGGTCGGGAAGACCGACGAGTCGGTGCAGATCATGTTCTCGACGTCGTGGAAGCGCTGCCACGGATCGACGACGCTCGTGGCGGGGTCGTCGCCCATCCGGCACGTGCCCATGATGTGACGCGACATCGACGCGCTGCGGCGTACCGGCCCGGTCGCCTTCGAGGGGAGGGGAGATCGCCGCGAACGTGTGCTCCGCGCCGGCCTCGCGCATGATCGGCTTCGAGCTGCGGTGCGTAGTAGCGGGACGCGACGACCTCGTGCGGATGCACGTCGTACGTCGCGCGCCCGGCCGGGAAGCCGTAGCACGTCGCGCACCGACGGATCGAGGTCGATGCGGTTCGTCGATCTGCGGGAGGTCTTCGCCCTGCACGGTGAACGCCCACAGCTTGTCGCGCATCTTCGAGTCGAGCATCTCGCGGCGTGTGCGTGATGCCGGGCGCGGTGTAGATGCCTTCCATGACCGGGCTTCCGCCGCCGCCGTGCTCGGTGAGGCCGCCGCGGAAGTAGGGGAGTCCGTGCTCGCGTGCGAAGGCGCGCACGTCGTCGTCGATGATCATGTGATCGTCGTGCAGATGCGTGACCGAGCGACCGCGGTGGCCGTGCAGCCGGAACGGGAACTGCCCGATCACGAACGTCTGGAAGTGGTACATGAGATAACGGCCGACGAGGTCGGACGAGTTCGCGATCTCGGAACGCAGCAGCAGCCGCGGGGTCTCCCACGCGCCGCCCGCGACCACGACGACGCGCCCGCTCACTTCGTGCGCGTTGCCGTCGATGTCGATGGTAGCGCACGCCGCGCGCCGTGCTTGCCCGCTCGCGTCGAGCAGCACCCGTTCGACGTAGGAGTCGACGCGGATCTCGCACCGGCCGGTGCGCAACGCGTTGCGCAGCGGTGCGATCGGATCGCCCTTCGCTTCGATCGGGCAGCCGTAGAACGCGCAGAACCCGCAGTTGTTGCACGCGGGCCGACCGTCGTACGGAACCGAGTTCACGCCGGTCGGCGCGCGGTACGGGTGGTAGCCGAGCCGCGTCGCGGCTTCGGTGGTGAGCACCGCGCCGAACATGTCGGCGCCGGGCGGCATCGGGTACGGGCCGCTGCGCCATTCCGCGAACGGGTTGCCGTCGGCGTCGCCGGCCACACCGATGAGCCGCTCGGCTTCGGCGTAGTACGGCTCCATCTCGTCGTAGTCGACCGGCCAGTCGACGATGTCGGCGCCCTCGATCGGCCCCAGCTCGGAGAGCGGTTTGAAGTCGACGGCCCGAAAGCGCGGGAGCTTGCCGTCGGCGTGGAACCCGCCGCCGCCGACCGTCGAGGGGAGGTTGTTCACCTCGCCCGCGAACAGTCGGTCGCCGTCGGTCGTCGTCGCGCCGGTAGCTGCGCGGTTCGAGGAACGGATCGGGTCCGAGGAAGTGGCGGCGCAGCGACTTGATCTCGTCGTTCGAGACGTGGCCCAGACCCGCGAACGGCGCGTCGAGCGAGAGGAGATGGTTGCGGCCCTTCTCGAGCATGATCACCGACCAGCCCGCGCTCGTGAGCACGTCGGCCGCGGTCGCGCCCGCCGGTCCGGTGCCGATGATCGACCGCGTCGCAGTCGCGGCCGCTCAGTCACGGCCGCTCACTTCGTCGTCGGTGTAGCCGCGCGGCTGCACGTCGCCCTCCCAATCGATGACGCTGCCAACCCGCGAGATCGCGGTTGCCGCCGTACTCCGGCGCGCCGTACGCACCTTCGCACGCGTGCTCGTACAGCACGTCGCGCAACTCGGCTTGCGTCGCGCAGCCGACGATCCTGTTCGTCGCCGTCGACCGTGCAGAAGTCGGCGCCGAGCGCGGCGATGCCGTCGCGGTAGATCTCCTGCCAGCCCGCGGTGCGGGCCGTTGAACTCGCGTTCGGGATGCCGCGCGAACCTTCGATCGCGCGTGCGCCACGCGATCTCTTCGTGCGGCGACAGCGGCATGAACTCGCCGAACGACGCTTCGCCGCCGAAGCGGCCGCTGAACGGTCCGCCCGCGAAGATCAGCGGCGGATCGAACGGTGAACGCGGCGAGCAGGTTGTCGACGTAGTCGGCGACGCCGAGCGCGGCGCCGCCGGGATGCGCGTCGAGCGGCGGGATGAGCCGATCGGCCGCGGCCGCCACCACCGCGTGTTCGTGTTCGGTCAAGAAGCGGGGCACTACGAGTGCGACGTGCGGACGGCTGTCGGGCGCGATCTTGCGCAGGATCTTGGCCAGCGTCTCGAGATCGCGCGGGCTCAGCGCTCGCAGGTTCTCGGGCGCTTCGTAGATCCGCGCCTCGACCTGGCTGCGTATCTTCGCGCCCTTGCGGGTAAGGGCAACGGTGCGAATTCGCCGATCGCCGGGATGGGCGCGCCGCTCGGCGAGACCGTGTTCCTCGAGCCGGTCGACGAGCCACGTGACGTTCGACGCGTCGCACTTCCAGGCGCCCGCGAGCGAGCTCATCGACTGCGGGGCCTCGGGATCGAGCTGCAGGAGGGCGTGCATCGCGCCGGGGTTGAGTCCGAACGACGCGGCGAGCGCCGGGAACTCCTCCTTGCGCGCCATCATCACGGCGGTCAGCAGACGCCAGGCCTCGTCGGCGGGGTCGTGGACCGGGACCGGCTCGGTGGTCATCCATGGATCGTACGGCTGTTCACGCGATGTTTCAAGTACATCGAAGGTTGATGACATAGATACTTGACATCATTCAAGGATATGTGGGAGGGTGAGCGCATGACGGACGCGATCATCGTCGAAAATCTCCAGAAACGATTCGGTTCGGTCGTCGCGCTCGACGGCGTCGAGCTTCTCGGTGCCGACCGGCACCGTGCTCGGGCTGCTCGGTCCGAACGGTGCGGGCAAGACCACGTCGGTGCGCGTGCTCACCACGATCCTGCCGCCCGATTCCGGTCGGGCGGAGGTGCTCGGGCTCGATGTGACACGCAACGCGCAGGCCGTGCGCGAGCAGCATCGGCCTCGCGGGGCAGTACGCCGCGGTCGACGAGAACCTGACCGGCCACGAGAACCTGCGCATGGTCGGGCGGCTCTCGCACCTGGCGAAGTCGGTCGTGCTCGACGCGGGCCGACGAGTTGCTCGAGCGCTTCGTCTTGCCGATGCCGCCGACCGTCCGGTGCGCACGTACTCGGGCGGAATGCGGCGCCGGCTCGACCTCGCGGCCGCGCTGTTGCACCGTCCGCCGGTGCTGTTCCTCGACGAGCCCACGACCGGTCTCGACCCGAGCGGCCGCCAAGATCTCTGGGGCGTGATCGAAGACCTCGTGCGCGAGGGCACCACGCTGCTGCTCACGACGCAGTACCTCGAAGAGGCCGACCGCCTCGCCGACAACATCGTCGTCATCGATCACGGTCACGGTCATCGCCGAAGGCACGTCGTCGGAGCTGAAGGCGACGATGGGCGCCACCATCGTCGAGGTCGGCTTCGACGATCCCGGTACCGCGCAGCGGGCGCAGGCCGAACTCGCGCGGCATCGGTCTGTGCGACGTCGGCTCCAGCTCGACCGTGGTGGAGCTCAAGGTCGACGACGGCGCCCGGGTCGTGCTCGACGTCGTGCGCTCGCTCGATCGCGCGCAGCTCGAGACCGACCACGCTGAACGTACGCGAACCCACGCTCGACGACGTGTTCTTGTCGCTCACCGGCCACAAGGCCGAGGAGCCCGTTCCCGAAGACGAGCCGGCCGAGTCCGGACGCCGCCGCGACGCGAGGTGCAGCATGACCGCCATCGCCATGCTCCCCCACGACGACATCGAACGCCCGCAGCACAGCTGCGTTCAGCTGGGCCGTCCAGGATGCGCTGACCGTCACGTGGCGCAACCTCGTGGCGATGAAGCGCACGCCGCAGGTGCTGGTCTTCTCGACGATCCAGCCCATCATCTTCGTGTTGATGTTCCGCTACGTGTTCGGCGGCGCGATCCGGATCCCGGGCGTCGACCACTACGTCGACTACCTGATGCCGGGCGTGTTCGCGCAGACGGTCGTGTTCGGTTCGATCCAGACCGGCGTCGCGCTTGGCCGAGGACCTGCACAAAGGGTCTGATCGAGCGGTTCCAGTCGCTGCCGATGGCGCGTTCCGCCGTGCTGGCGGGCCGCACGTTCGCCGACCTCGTGCGCAACGTGTTCGTCGTGATCGTTGATGGTCATCGTCGGCTTCATCGTCGGCTGGCGCATCCACACCAGCGTGTGGGGGCTGATCGGCGGCATCGCGCGTGATGTTGCTCTTCGCGCACGCGCTGTCGTGGGTGTTCGCACTCGTCGGCTTGAAGGCCGCGAACGCGGAAGCCGCGCAGGCGGCGTCGTTCCCGATCCTCGCCCCGCTGGTGTTCGCGTCGACCGCGTTCGTCGTCGGCCGCGTCGATGCCCGGCCCGCTGAAGTGGTTCGCCGAACACCAGCCCGTCTCGATCGTGATCGACGCGGTGCGGTCACTCACCTACGGCGGGCCGTTCTCGGACCCCGGGAAGGTGCTCGGCGCGATCCTGTGGAGCCTCGCGATCATCGCGGTCGCGGCGCCCCTCGCCGTCCGCATGTACCGCCGCAAGGTCTAAGCCCCCCGAAAAAGCGAACCGGCGTGAGCGCGGTGTCATATCGACGCCGCGCTCACGCCGGTTCGGGGGTTTTGGCGCGGAAGTTGGTGCGGTAGGCCTGCGGGCTCACGCCGGCCACGCGCCGGAACGGGGGGCGCAGCGAGACTGCGGTCGCGAGGCCGACTTCCCGGGCGACGGCGTCGATCGAGAGATCGGTGTCCTCGAGGAGTCGCTGCGCGTGCAGGATGCGTTGCTGCGCCAGCCACTGCAACGGCGAGCTACCCGTCAGCGCGCGGAACCGACGGTCGAACGTGCGGCGGCTCATGTGCACCTGTTCGGCGAGCGTGCCGACGTCGACCTGCTCGTCGAGATGCTCGAGTGCGAACGTCATCGCGGCCGCGAGCTCGTCGCCATCGTGGCGGTCGGGGAGCGGTTGCTCGATGAACTGCGCCTGGCCGCCGTTGCGTTGCGGGGGTACGACCATGCGGCACGCGATTGCCGTCGCCGCCGCGGCACCCCAAACCCGGCGCACGATGTGCAAACACGCGTCGATACCCGCGGCGGTACCTGCGCTCGTGACGACATCGCCGTCGTCGACGTAGATCACCGAAGAATCGACGGTCACCGCGGGTAGACGCGCCGCGAGTGTCGGCGCGTACATCCAGTGGGTCGCGGCGCCGCGCCCGTCGAGCAGACCCGCGGCCGCGAGCACGAACGCGCCCATGCACAGACCGACGACGAGCGCGCCGTCGGCGTCGCGGCGCGCAGCGCGCGGAGTGCAGGCTCGGGCGGCATCTCTTGCGCATCGCGCCAACCGGGAACGACGACGATGCCGGCGCCGCGCAACGCGTCGAGCCCGTGCGGCGCCGCGACCTGAATGCCGCCCGTCGTGGTGAACGGTCCGGGCTCGCCCGCGACGGCCAGCAACGTGAATGCGGGTGCGCCGCTCGTCGTGCGGTCGACGCCGAACACGCTGATCGGGACCGACGTCTCGAACATCGGGGTGCGATCGAACATCAGCACCGCCACGGTTGCGGGATCACGGAGCATCTCGTCTCCTCGGACAGCGCTGGCTGGAATCAATCGATAGTCGTCTTCCCGGCCACTCTACGCCAAGGGCGCGAAGGCGCACGCTGATCGCATGACCTCGACGACGGAATACCAAAGGTCCGACCCGAACGCCGATCCCACGGGCACCGGCAGTGTGAGCATCCGCCTGATCGGCGGCCCGACCGCGCTGATCGAGATGGGCGGGCTGCGCCTCCTAACGGACCCGACCTTCGACGCGCCCGGCGCGCACCCGATCGGGCGCCGCGCCCTCGTGAAGACCCGCCCACCCGCCCTCCCCGCCGCCGAGCTCGGTCCGCTCGACGCGGTGCTGTTGTCCCACGACCAGCATCCCGACAACCTCGACGGTTCCGGTCGCCGGCTGCTGCCGACCGTCCCCGTGGTCTTCAGCACGGTGCTCGCGGCCACGCGCCTGGGCGGGAACACGACCCCGATGGAGCCGTGGCATCACGTCGACCTGGCCCGTCCCGACGGCGGAACGCTGCGCGTCACCAGCGTTCCCGCGCAACACGGGCCCGACAACACCGCGAACATCACCGGTGATGTCATCGGCTTCGTGCTGAGTGGTGACGGCCTCCCGAATGTCTACGTCAGCGGTGACAACGCGTCACTCCGCGTCGTCGACGAGATCGCGGTCAACTGCAGCCCGATTCACATCGCGCTGTTGTTCGCGGGTGCGGCGCGCACGCCGCTCCTCGACGCGTACCTGACGCTCACCAGCGACCAAGCCGCGGAAGCGGCGCGTGCCCTGGATGCCCGGGTCGTGATTCCGCTTCACGCCGAAGGTTGGGAGCACTTCACGCAAGGGCCCGAGGTGATCGCCGACGCGTTCGCACGGCACGGCCAGAGCGAACAGCTGAAAGTGCTCGCGCCCGGCGAGAGCGCGACGTTCGGGCTCGTGGGCGCGCCCCGTTGAGATTCAGGAACTCAACGCCGCGAACCCGACGATCGGCGCGCTCGGCGGATTGACGGCCAGGCTGCCGGCGAACTGTTTGTCCGAGAAGTCGAAGATGCCGCCGTCGGAAGCGACCATCAGATATCCGTTGCCGAAACGGGCGATGCCGTTGACCGGCCGGTTGAGTCGCGTCGCACCCATCGAACCGCGGAAGGCAGCGTTGAATGCAAAGACGCCGCCGTCGGACGCGACGAGCCAGTAGCCGCGGCCGTTCGGCGTTGTCGACATCCCGACTATTGGCCCATTGAGGTGGACGTTGCCGGTCGAACCGCGGAAGACAGCGTCGCCAAACGCGAAGATCCCGCCGTCGCTCCCGATCATGAAGTAGCCGTGTCCCGAAGGTGTCGCCGCCGAGGCGACGATGGCACCGTTCAGGTGCGTGCCGGACATGTCGCCGAAGCCGTGCGCGTCACCGAAAGCGAAGGCGCGGCCCCGGTTCGAGAACAGCCAGTAGCCGTCGCCGGTGGAGGTCGCGGCGATCGTCGTGATCCGCTCACCCGTTGCCAACGACGGTGATCCGCCGCGGTACTTCGCGGTTCCGAACGCGAACACGTGTCCGGCGGCATCGGTGACCCAATAGCCGTGCGCGTCGCGCGGGGTCATCGCGACCGAAGGACCGGATGCGTTCCCGAGCGGCGCGACCCCGCCGAAGCCGTACACGTGCCCGTCCGCGCCGAGCATCCAATAACCCGAGCGCTGCGCGCCCGGCTCGGGACCGGTAGGGACCTCGACTGTCGTCGACGTCGTGGTAGAGGAGCTCATCGCCGTGGTCACCGTCGGGTCGGTCACGGTGAAGGGCTGTGGAACGTACGCGAACAACTCCACCTGTTGACCGAACGGTGTCGTGTCGAAGCATTCGGCCCCGATGTCGTAGTTCGCACCCGGCGTCAGGCCGGGTAGCTGGAAGTCGGCACTCCACCCGCCGTTCGATCCGGGAGCGTCCGCGAGGTCGCCGCCGGACGCGAGGCGGGTCGCGGGATCTTCCTGCGTGGTGATGAAGGCCTCGATGTGCCCGTCCGCGCCGGTGCAGCCTGCGCCGGAGACCGTCACCCACGCGTCGCCCTCGGCGGCCGGCGGAGTCACGGAAGTCAGTGGGATCGACGGACCCGGTGGCGCCGTCGTCGGCGGAGTGAGCGTTGTGTCGGTGGATGCGACGACGGTGAACGATTGCGTGTCGTAGGTGCGGTTCAGTGTCGGTACGCCGATGGGCGTCAGACCCGTGACCCAGCACTCCGCGCCGACGATGTACGCGCCGGCCGCCACGTCGGGAACTGTGAAGGTTCCAGACCAGTAACCGTTCCCGGCATTCGAGACGCCGGCGACGCCGGTGGCGAGGCGGGTCTCCGGCGCGCCCGCCGCGGTCGAGAAAGAGATCGACGCGACCGGCGTCGGTCGTGCACGCGGTGCCACGCACCGTCACGACGGTGCCGGGCGTACCCGACCCGGGGCTGATCTCCGTCTGATCGGGGGTCGACGCGAAGTGGGGTGTAGCCGCGGCGCGATTTAACGCAACCGCCGCGGCGGGTTGCGCTGCCGGTGAGCAACAATCCGCCGACAACGGCAATGAGCAACCTGCGCCTGTTCACGGCGAGATACTGCTCTGGCGGCCCGGACATGTCGAGCGCCCTCGGTTGAACATTGAGAGATCACCGACTGAGTCGAAAACGACCTGCGGGTTTTCCGACGGTGTGAGTACGAGGTATTGCGCTCAGCCGAAGGTGACGCGGACGGTGCGCAGCGCGTGCGGAGGAACGTGAAAGCTGATGTCGCGGCCTTGGTGCAACACGTAGAAGTCGTCCGGGTGCTCGTCGAGGCGGACGGGTCGGGCGCGGCGCACGTCGAGACCGAAGTGCAGGACCACGTCGTCGGGCTCGTCGGTCGGGATTCAGCACGCGCACGACGATGCGGTCGCCGTCTTCGCGCGGGCTTGCACGCCGAGAGCACGCAGTGCCGCGATCGAGGTCGAGCAGCGAGGTGCCCGACTCCAGCAACGGTGTCGTCGACCACCGAGCACACCCCGGAATGCCGATCTCGGCCGCCCGAGCGTCGGCGGCCGTGCGGGCGAGCGTGATCGTCGCGGCGATCGGACCCTGCGTCTGCGCGCCGGGCGCCATCATCTCCGGTCCGGCCGGCATCGGCCGCGAGCGCAGCTCGATCCGGGCCAGCGCGCCGACGCTCCGTACGAGCGTGACGAGCATCTCGCCTTCGGGTGTCACCTCGGCCTCGGGCAGCCCGGGCGCGCCGACGACGAGGCCGTTGGCCGCGATCCAACCCTGCTGCGGGAACGTCCGCGGCGCGGGATGGATCCAGCCGATGTCGTCGACGGGCTCGGTCGAACGGCGCGCGGTGTCGAACGTGGTCGCGGCGTCGAACGTGTCGATCGGCGCACCGGTCGGGAAGCGCAGTCGCAGGCGATGGTCGGGCGCGCGGATTGTCGAGCGTGCACCTCGCAACGCACGAACGGCACGCCCGGCGCGACGCAGCGCGTCGACGGTGAGCGTGCCGATCTCGTCGAGCTCGCGCACAACGCGCAGCCGCGCGATTCCCGACTTGTGCCGCAGTCCGTTCGACGGTCACGGACTGCACCGAGACGTCGCGCACGGGATCGGGATCGCAGTCGTAGGAGTCGCCGCGGTCGATCGCGTCTTCGATGCCGAACAGCCCGGCGATAGGTCGTGGTCGCCGAGCGTGACCGAGAGCGTGCCGTCGGCGGCCTCGACCACACGGACGTCGCCCGCGTCGATCGCCGGGCGCGTCGTCGACCTCGTCGAGGGCGGCGCCGGCGGGCTCGACCAGGTAGCGCTGCGGCGCCGAACGCGGGGACGTCGACGGCGACGAACTCGACGTCGAGGCCGCCCAGCCCGGGCAGGAAACGCACCCGGGTCGGGATCGTCGCTCTGCAACGAGGCGCGCCGGCCGGCCGTCGACGGTGACGCCGCGGAACGACGGCATCGAGAGCGGATGCATGTCGAACCGGGTCACGCTCGCCCACCACGGCGGGAAGCCGTCGAGCGGGACGCGCACGACATCGGTGCGCGGGGTCGCCGACGCGTTGAACACGACGACGGTCTGCGCCTCCGCCATCGGCGTGTCGCGCGTGATGTTCTGCCCCGCGATCCGTTCGAGGACGCGTTGCACGGTGGCGGTGCCGAGCCCTTCGGCGTCGTCGTAGCGGGCGACCATGCGTTCGTGCACCGGATCGATCGAGCAGCCGCAGATCGAGTCGTGCGCCTGGTTGCACAGCAGCGTCCGCCAGGCCTGATCGAGCGCCGGTCGTTCGTCGGCGAGCCCGAGCGCATGCGCGAACGCCGCCCACGGTTCGGCCCACGCCGTGAGCAACGTCTCGACCGCGCGGTTGCGCAGCTTCAGCGGCATGCGCGCCGACCACACGCCCGGCAACAGGTTGGAGATGCGCGCGCCGACGAGCTCGCCCGACCATTCGGTGAGCGTCGACGCGTCCGGGAGCCGCGCGGCGGCGTCGTCGAGCAGCACGCGCTGCGCGCCGATGAGGGCGGCGACGTCGCGCCGTCGACGCGTCGGCGGGCAGGTGGTCGAAGCCGTTCATGAGCAGCACCGGGTCGCCACCCGCGGCGACGATCCGGTCGATCACCGGGCGGAGGCGGGCGACGGTGGCCGCGAGATCGCCGTCGGCATCGAGACCGCCGGCCGAGAAGTAGCCCTCGGGCAGCTGCCAGGCGCGCACCGAAGAGCCGTCGGGTGCGCATCCACCGGTACAGCGGGCCCAGCTTGTCGAGCTCGGCGCCGTTGCCCCGCCAATAGACGAAGGGGTCGAGCCCGAACCCGGCCAGGAGCTGCGGGAGCTGCGCGGGATGACCGAACGAATCGGGGACGTAGCCGACCGCCGACACCGGTCCGAGCGCGCCGGCAACCGCGCGGCCCGTGCAACAGGTTGCGGACGTGGGTCTCGCCGCCGGGCAACAAGCGAGTCGGGCTGCACGTACCAGGGTCCGGCCGCGAGCCGACCCGCTGCAGCCCGGCGACGAGCTCGTCGCGCCGTTCGCGGCCGCACCTCGAGGTAGTCCTCGAGCACGATGGCCTGACCGTCGAGCACGAAGCAGAAACCGGGATCGGCGGCGAGCAGGTCGAGCACCGCGTCGACCGCGTCGACGAGCCGGCCGCGGAAGACCTCGAACGAGCGGTACCACTCCCGATCCCAGTGGAAGTGGGAGACGAGCAGAATTTCGGAGACTTCGGGGTGACACCGTCACACCGTGACGATAATCTCACGTGACGGTTCAGCGTCACACCGAGACGACGTAGTTGCCGAGGCCGTCGAGGGTCGCGGTCGCGTCCGGCGGCAACACCACGACGGTGAACGGCTCTTCGATCAGGGCCGGACCGGCGACGGTCGCGCCCTCGCCGAGCCGGGTGCCGTCGTACACCGGCGTGTCGACGAAACCGTCGCCCCAGTACGCGGGGCGAGTCGCCGCGGCGCGCCTGCGTCGGCGTCGGCGAGCGTGCCGGTCTCGGCGAGGTGGTCGGGCTTGGGCGTGGTGCCGCGGGCGATGACGCGCACGCCGCGCATCAGCGGTTGCTGCGAACGGAAGCAGAAGCCGCGCTCGGCCTCGTGCTGGTCGTGGAAGCGCTCGGCGAGATCGAGCAGGCCCGGTTCGTCGAGCGTGACGCCCTCGGGGACCGGCACGCTCATGTCGAAGTTCTGGCCCGGGTAACACATCTGCGCGAAGAGGTCGCGCTCGACGTCGGCCGCGGCGACGCCGGTGGGATCGAGCTCCTTGTCGACCTCTTGCAGCAGGTCGGTGAGGAGATCGCGGACGCGGCCGAGGTCGACCTGCGACAGGGGAGTGACGTAGGAACGGACGAGGTCGACGACGTAGTCGGCGACGAGCACGCCGAGCGCGCTGAACGCGGGCGCGGCCTTGGGCACGATGATGCGGTCGACGCCGAGCTCACGCGCGATCGCGGCCGCGTGCACCGCGCCGTTGCCGCCGAACGCGATCAGCGAAAGGTCGCGCGGATCGGCGCCGTGCCCGGCGAGCACCTTGCGCGTCGCGTTGGCCATGTTCGAGTTCACGATCCGCTCGATGCCCCACGCCGCGTCGGTGACGTCGATGCCGAGCGGTTCGGCGACGTGCTGCGTGATCGCGGTGCGGGCCGCGGCGACGTCGAGGTGCATGCGCCCACCCGCGAAGCCGTCGACGGGCAGGTAGCCGAGCACCGCGTCGGCGTCGGTGACGCTCGGACGCGTTCCGCCGCGGCCGTAGCACGCGGGACCGGGCGACGAGCCGGCCGACTCCGGGACCGACGAGCAGCGCGCCCTGGCGCACCCGGGCGATCGAACCGCCGCCCGCGCCGACGCTCTGCACGTCGACCATCGGCAGCCCGATGTAGTAGCGGTAGCGCCAGTTCCAGTCGGTCTTGATCTCGGGCCGCCCGTGGCGCACGAGGCAGATGTCGAAGCTGGTGCCGCCCATGTCGACCGCGACGAAGTCGCCGATGCCGGCGGCTGCGGGCCGCGACGGTCGCGCCCATGACGCCGCCGGTCGGGCCGCTCGCGAGCAGCGTGACCGCGCGGCGCGAGACGTAGTCGGGGGGCATGACGCCGCCGGTCGACTGCATGATCAGGAGCGGGCCGAGATACCCGGCCCGGCGCAGCTTGTCCTGCAGGTTCTGCGTGTACGTGGCGATGCGCGGCGCGACGTACGCGTTGACCAGCGTCGTCGAGACCCGCTCGAACTCGGGACCGCGCGGCATGACCTCGTGCGAGAGCGAGATGTGCTCGACGTCGGGGAACTCTTCCAGCACGATCTCGCGCGTGCGCCGCTCGTGCGCGGGATTCACGAACGAGAAGAGGTACATCACCGCGATCGAACGCACGCCGAGCTTCTTCAGGCGCTGCACGCCGCGGCGCACCGCGTCCTCGTCGAGCTCGAGGAGCACGTTGCCTTCGAAGTTCATGCGCTCGGGGATCGGGATGCGCGCCCGCCGGCGCGCGATCGGGATCGGGCCCGGATAGTTCGGGATCCCAGATCTCTTCTTTGTGGCAGCGGCGCAGCTCGATCTCGTCGCGGTGGCCTTCGGTGACGAGCAGGCCGGTCGGCGCGCCGTTCATCTCGATCATCGTGTTGTCGGCGGTGGTGGTGCCGTGCACGAGGATGTCGAGGTCGCGACAGAACGCGTCGAGCTCGATGCCGAAACGCTCGGCGAGCTGTTCGAGCCCGTTCATCACGCCCGTCGACTGGTCGTCGAGCGTGGTGGGGGTCTTGTCGAGCACGATCTCGCCCGACGGGGTGACGCAGATCAGGTCGGTGAACGTTCCGCCGACGTCGACTCCTACGCGAAAGCCCATGTCAGGCCCGTTCGGCCCGCATCTGCTCACGCCGCCGCGTGGCGTGTGCCGACCTCGTCGATCTCGAGCGTGAGCTCTTCGAGCGAACCCTGCGAGCACCACGCCGTAGTCGCGGCTCGCGCCCTCGACCGACACGTACTCGTCGATCACGTCGTCGAGCACGGCCTGCGGATCGCGGACGAGGGGATCGCCCCAACCGCCGCCGCCGCCGTAGTCGAACATGATGCGCTCGCCCGCGTGGATCGGGACCCAGTCGGCGGTGTGCTTCACCTGGAACTCGTCGTCGCTGCCGTAACGGATGATCATCTCGTTCGGCGATCCGTCGGTGCCGCCGCAGATCCCCGGCATCGGGTACTTCATGCCCACGACGTACGTGTAGACCTTGGCGTCGACGCACACTTCCTTCTCGTAGTGCGAGCCGCAGATGCCGCGCCATTCGCCGGGTCCGCCGCCGTCGGTGCGGTAGTCGCGGCTCCACTGCACGTGCGGGTAGAGCGACTCGTTGATCTCGGCCGTCGCCTTCCAGAGGTTGCCGAAGCTCGCGTTGAGCGCGCCCCACGCGTCCATGCCCTTCGACGCGTTGCACCAGCCGGAGTACACCTCGGCCGAGTGGTCGGTGAACGACGCGCCGGTGCGCGGATCGACACCGACGATGATCGTGGGGATACCGGTCTTGTAGGTCTGCGGCACGGCGCGGTCGGGGAGCACGTACTGCATCGCCTTGGCGATGACCTCGCCGACGTCGGCGCCCGGGTGGTGCGTTCCCGCCGACACCGGCTTGCCCGGTTCCGGGTTGAGCAGGCAGCCCTTCGGGCACGACGAGCTTGATCTGTTCGAAGAAGCCTTCGTTCTTCGGGATCTCGGGATCCATCATCGCCGCGATCTGGCCGACGGTGTATCCGCGCGTGTTGCCGAACGTCGACCACGACTGCAGCTCGGTGCGCGTGTCGGTGCCGGTGAAGTCGATGGTGAGCTCGTCGCCCGCGACACTCACCTTGACGTGCAGGTGGATGTCGGGATTGCCGAGCGGGTCGTGGTCGACGTAGGAGTCGGCCTCGTACTCGCCGTCGGGCCACTGCGCGACTTCTTCGCGGAATCGCCGGGCCGCGTAGTCGATCATGTAGTCGACGGAGTCTTCGATCGCGCCGACGCCGTAACGGTCGATGAGGTCACCGAGGCGTTGCGCGCCGAGCTGCGCCGAACCGATCTGCGCGCGCAGGTCGCCGATGTAACTCGGGATGCGGTTGTTGGCCTGCAGCGCGTACAGCACGTCGCGGCGTTCGATGCCGCGGTCGAGCACTTTCACGACCGGCCAGCGCACACCTTCGCCCCAGATGTCGGTGGCGGTGATGTTGTAGCCGCCGGGGACGCCGCCGCCGGTGTCGCCGTGGTGACACTGGATGCTCGCGATCAGCACCATGCGGCGCCCGCCGGGCGTGGCCGGGTCGTCGGCGAACACCGGCGCGAACACGTTGTAGTCGGGGAGATGACCGCCGCCGTGGTACGGGTCGTTGGCGACGAAGACGTCGCCTTCGTGGAACTCTTCGACGCCGAGGAACTCGAGCGCGAAGCGCACCGGCAACGTGGAGGTGAGCATGAACTGCGGGATGCCGACCGACAGCGCGGCGAGGCGGCCCCGCGCGTCGAGCACCGTGGCGTTGCGCTCGTTCGACTGATTGAGGATCGGCGTGGTCGCGGTGCGGGAGACGTACTCGGCCATCTCGAAGCAGACGGTCTCCATGCCGCCCCGGATGACCTCGGCGGTCACGAGATCGACGGTCGGCGCATCGGAGATGCGGCCCCGGCTACCGGCGAGCCGCACCAGGTCGACGTTCGTCATTGGCTTCCCCCTCGCGTAACTGACGCAGACGTCAGGGAAGTGTAGACGGTGGGCCGAACCCCGACCAAGGGGCCGCGGCCTGATCCGGGTCAGGTCCGCAGCTCGTGGCGGAGGTCGTGGATCGTGGCGAGGACCAGCTCCGGGTCGACGCCGAGCCACGTGCAGGCGACGTGGACGTTGGCGAACACGACGGTGGTGACGCCCGCGGCCCGCATGCTGCGCTCGACCATCTGCGCGATGTGCCAGCCCTCGGTTGCGACGATCGCGAACCGGGTGTTCGAGAGGCGAATGTCGGATCGGTCGAATGACTCGGAGATCGCTTCCACTTCGGCCTCGGCGATGCCGACGACGTCCGCGGTGCGTGCGTCGGTGAGTCGCTTGCTCGCCTGCGCGGTCTCGGGATTGGCGACCTGTTGGCCAACGTAGCTCGACCAGAGCTCGGCGGTGATCGTGCCGTCCCAGACCGTCACGATGAGATCGGCCGTGTCGATCGTGCGACGCGCGATAGCCATTGAGTGGTTAGCGCGCTCGGTGGCGCGGGCGGTGTCGGCGGTGTCCTTCGCCGGGCCGCGTCGACATCGCTCATCAGGCCGACGGAGTTCCCGTCGGGATCGAGCACGACCGCGTAACGCGCGCCCCAGAACGCGTCGTACGGGGCCTGTTGGCCGCGGTAACCCGCGGCGACGAGATCGGCGTAGGTATCGTCGACCGCAGCGCGCGAGCCGAAGCGGAATCCGATGACCGGTCCGGTCGTGCCGGCCGACCGACCTTCGTTCCATTGCTGCGCGAAGCCGATGCTGTCGAGATCGAAGTCAAGGCCGGGAAGTCCCGACGCCGAGCGATGGTTGTGTGTCCACGGTTCGGGAGCGGGTGGGAAGTCGACGCCGATCGTCGTGTAGAAGGCGATCATCGCGTCCATGTCGCGCACGACGAGGTTGATCTGATCGAGCACCGGCCGGCGATCGGGTCGAGCGCGATGAGGGTCTTCCGCGGGCGGACTGTCAGGCACGGGTTTCGACACTCCGGAGCTCGTGGCGCAGTTCTCCGATCGTAGTGAGCGCGATCTGGGCGTCGATGCCCAACCACGCGCACGCCGTGTGCACGTCGTCGAACACCTGTGTGGAAACTCCGTAGGTCTCCATGCGCTTCTTGACGATCTGCGCGACCGACCAACCTTCGTTCGCGACGATGGCCAGCCGCACGCCCGTCGACGGGATGGCGAGGTCGTCATACGACGTACCGACGGTGGCCACCTCAGCGGGCGACAGTCGTGATCCTGCGACCGTTCGGGTGTCGGTCAGGCGCCGGCGGGCGAGCAGGAGTGCAGGGTCGGCGCTCTGATCCTTGACCGCGGTGGTCCAGTCGTCCGCGGTGACGACTCCGTCCCAAACGGTGACGACGAAGTCCTCGGCTCCGACGTACCGCCGCGTGATCCCCACCGAGACACCCTTCGTCCGAGCCGCCGCGAGCGACGGTATGGCGTAGGTGTGACCGGCGCGTCACGAGACGCGAATCGAGGTCAGTCGAGGAGGCCAGTCGAGGAGGTCAGTCGATGAGAAGCTCGGCCAGGCGGTCGAGATGCCAGCCCGTGGTGCCGAACAGGTACTCGTCGGCGGTCGCGCGCCGGAGATAGAGGTGGAGATCGTGCTCCCACGTGTAGCCGATGCCACCGTGGATCTGGATCCCGTCCTTCAAGATGCGGCGCGCGGCCTCACCGGCCGCGGCCTTCGCGACATGGCACGCACGCGCTCGGTCGGCGTCGTCGCCGTCGACGGTCATCGCCGCGTAGTGCACCGCCGCAGTTGCGCGCTCGAGCGCGAGTGACATGTCGGCGAGCTTGTGCTGGATGGCCTGGAACGAGCCGATCGGTACGTCGAACTGCTTGCGTTCCTTGGCGTAGGCGAGGGCCATGTCGAAGATGCGGCGCGCGGTGCCGACCATCTCGGCCGCGATGCACGCGTACGTGCGGTCGCGCCAGGCCGCATACACATCGGGATCGAGTGGCTGCGGGGCCAGCGTCGGCACTTCGAGGGTGAACACGCGGCGGGAGAAGTCGACGGTCGAAACGAAGTGCGCGGTCGCGTCGGCGGCGTCGATAACCGCGAGCTGCGGACCGGGTAACACGACCGCGATGCGTCCGACGCGGTCGGCCTCCAGCACGAACAAGAGTGTGGGATCGTCGACGAGCGCGACGGTTCCGGTGGCCGTGTCGTCGCCGGTGAGCGCGGTGTACGCGGTCGTGGCGAGCAAGGGACCCGGCGCGGCGGCGTAGCCCGTCTCTTCGAGGAAGAGGCAGAGATCGGCCGCCGGTCCCGCGCCGAGCGCGGTGTACTCAGATAGGTGGCGCCACAACGGTTCGTACGCGGAGGCGTCGTCGATGTGCGCGCGTACGAGCGCGGGCGGGCATTCGCGTTCGAGCAGCTTGTGCCCGGTGTCGCGCAGGAGTTGCTGATCGGCGGTGAGCGAGAAGTCCACGGTCGACGGCCTCAGTGCCTCGGGAGGCCCAGCACGCGCTGGGCGATGATGTTGCGCTGGATCTCCGAGCTGCCGCCCGCGATCGTGTTCGCGAACGACATGAAGAAGCCGTGCACGTAACGGTTCGTGTCTGCGCCGAGAACGGGATCGGTGACAGGTGCGAGCCCGCCGGAGATCTCCATGCCGAGCTCGAACGCGGCCTTGCTCGCTTCCGACATCGCCATCTTCATGTAGCTGTGCTCGGGCGAGCTCGAACCCTGCGCGAACGACGCGAAGCCCTTGTACCCGAGGGCGCGCAGCGACGCCGCGAGCTCGTAGGCCGACGCGATCTTGCGCCGGATGATCGGGTCGCCGGCGCGCCCTTGTTCGCGCGCGAGCTCGACGAGGCTGGCGATCGTCTGTTCGAACTTGGCGATGCCCTCGACCCAGAGCCCGGCCCGTTCATGAGCGAGTGAACCTTGCGTGATCGCCCATCCGCCGTTCAGCCCACCGACGAGGTTCTCGCGGGGGACGATCACATCGGTGAAGAAGACCTCCGCGAAACCGGCACTCCCGTTGATGTGGCGCAGCGGCCGGATGTCGATACCGGGTGAATCGACGTCGATGATGAGCAGCGAGATGCCTTTGTGCTTCGGCAGCGTCGGATCGGTGCGCACGTAGCAGAAGCACTTCTGCGCGATCGTCGCGTAACTCGTCCACACCTTCTGGCCGTTGACGACGAAGTGGTCGTCGCGGAGTTCGGCGCGCGTTTGCAGCCCCGCGAGGTCGGATCCCGCGTTGGGTTCGCTCATGCCGATGCACCAGATCGTGTCGCCGCGAATGGCAGCGGGTACGAGCGCCTTCTGTTCGGCGTTGCCGTACTCGAGCAAGCTCGGCGCGACGATCGCGTAGCCGGGGAAGTGTCCGCTGCGCAGCAGGCGCCGGCTCGAAAGCGTCTCGAGATAGATCAACGTCTGCACCGGCGTGCAGTTCCGTCCGCCGAGCTCGGGCGGATACCCCGGAATCATCCAACCGTGGTCGAAGAGAGTCGCCTGCCAGTCGCGCATCCACTGCGGCACGAGCTCGTGCTCGTCGCCGACGTCTTGGAAGTCGTAGCCGTGGGTCATCTCCGCGGGCGTATGCGCGTCGAGGAAGGTGATGAGCTCGGCCCGAAACGCTTCGTCCTCAGGGCTCCATGCGAGCTGCACCTGCACTCCTCCGAACCTTCGGAACAACGTGACGCCCCAACCTGACGCCGACGTCAGGAAAGGTAGCGGGCATGGTCGTTCGCGTGCCAAGCACGCGTTGTCACGGCAGTTCGAGCCGGTACAGGTTGTCGAGGTAACCGTCGACGACCGCCTGCTTCCAGTACGTGAAGCCGAGCTTGGCCGCGACGTTCTGCGAGGGCGCGTTCGTCGGATCGATCATGGCGAGGATCTCGCCCCGGAACGTCTCGGCCGCTACCGCGACGAGCGCGCGGCCGGCTTCTGTCGCGTACCCGTGGGCGCGCACGTCGGGGACGAGCCGATACCCGAACTCGAGCCGGCGTTCGCCCTCGAAGGTGAACCACGCCACCCCGGAGTAGCCGACGATCGTGCCCGACGAACGCTCGATTATCGGTTGTTTGGCGAACCGTAACTCCGACGCGTCGAGCAGCATCTGGTCGAAACGGGCGTGCGCCGATTCAACGGTGTGTACGCCGCCGGAGAACACCATGAAGTCGTCGCGGCCGAACAGTTCCACAAACCGTTCTCGATCGGCTTCGACCGGCGAACGCAGTTCGAGGCGATCGGTGAACATGTGTGGGCGCGCACGTCAGTCGACGACGGTGTGCCAGGCGCAGGGCATGCGCTTGATGCCGTGGATGAAGTTGCTCTGCAACATGTCGGGCTCACCGGTGATCTCGATGTCGGGGAGGCGGCGCAGCACCTCCTCGAACATCACGCGGATCTCGCGCCGGGCGAGGTTCGCGCCGAGACAGAAGTGCGGTCCGCCGGCACCGAAACCGAAGTGCTCGTTCGGGGCGCGCAAGACGTCGAAGCGGAAAGGATCGTCGAAGTAGCGCTCGTCGCGGTTCGCGGAGTTGTAGAACATCACGACCTTCTGGCCTTCCTTTATCTCCTGGTCGCCGATCACGACGTCGCGCGTTGCCGTGCGGCGGAAGTTGATGACAGGAGTGGCCCAGCGCACGATCTCCTCGACCGCGGTGGGGGAGACGGCCTCGAAGTCGGCGGTCCACACCTTGCGCTGATCGGGGTTGTTCGTGAGTGCGCGCATGCCGTGGCTGATCGCGTTGCGCGTCGTCTCGTTGCCGGCGACGACGAGGAGCAAGAAGAACGAACCGAGCTCGCCGGTAGTGAGGCGGTGCTTGCCGATCTCGTCTTCCACCTCGGCTTGCATGAGCGCGGTCGTGATGTCGTCGCGCGGGTTGTCGAGCCGGTCCTGGGCGAGTGCAATGCCGTACTGGAACAGGCCCATACCCGCGGCCATCAGTTGTTCGATCGGTCTGCACGTATTCGGGATCGCCGACGCCGAGGATCGTGTTCGTGAGCTCGAAGATCGTCTGCACGTCGTCGCGCGGAATCCCCATCATGTCGCAGATGATTTGCAGCGGCAGCGCCGCGGCGATCTCGCTCACGAAGTCGCATTCGCCCAGCGGCGCGATGCGCTCGACGATCTCCTTCGCCTGCTCGCGCACGGAGTCGTCGATACGCGCGACCTGGCGGGGCGTGAAGCCGCGGTTGACGATGAGCCGGAGCTTCGTGTGCTTCGGTGCGTCCATGTTGATCATGGAGCCGAGCCATTCCGCGATCTCGGCGGGCATGTCGCCGACAGTGGAGGTCGGCGCGGAGTGGAACGTGTCGGGATCGCGCGACACCTGCTAAACGTCGGCGTAGCGCGTGAGCGCCCAGAAGCCCGGGCCCTGCGGGATGCCGATCTCGGGCGGCGGCACGGGCTCTTCGTGGAACGAGATCGGCCGCTCGGCGCGCAGCTTGGCGAAGATGCCTTCGCGGTCGGGCCGCATCCACTGCTCGATGTCGCCGAGGTGGATGTCGTCGAGCGCGAGGTCGGTGCGGGGAAGTTCGATGCTCACGCCCCGAGCCTAGGGCTCGGGACGTGGTCAGGGCGCGGCTGTTAGTTGTCGCCCACGTTCGGCATGAACGGCGGGACGCCCTTGTCGGTCTTGGCGAAAAGCTCTGCCGACGACCGCGTCGATCGACTCGATCGTCCACGGCTTGTCGTCGGTGGCCTCGGTGATCGGCCGCCAGCCCCGCACGAGCTGCACCTGACCGCCCATGACCTTGACGACCTGGCCGGTCACGCCCTCGGAGAGATCCGAGGCGAGCCAGCACACGACCGCGGAGATGTTCTCCGGGGCGAAGCGGTCGAACTCGCCTTCCTTCGGGTTCATGAAGTCACCGGCGACGGTCTCGGTCAGGCGCGTACGCGCGACCGGGCAGATCGCGTTGACGCGCACGCCGATGCGCTCGAGCTCACGCGCCATCACGATGGTCATCGACGCGATGCCGGCCTTGGCCGCGGCGTAGTTCGCCTGGCCCGGCGTTGCCGTAGAGGCCCGACTCCGACGCGGTGTTGACGATCTTGCCGTTGACCGGCGCGCCCGTCTCCTTCGACTACAGTCCGCCAGTACGACGGCCGCGAAACGCGACGTCGCGAAGTGGCCCTTCAGGTGAACGTCGATCACCTGATCCCACTCCGACTCGTCCATGTTGAAGCTCATCTTGTCGCGGAGGATTCCCGCGTTGTTGATGAGCACGTCGAGCCCGCCGAAGGTGTCGACGGCCTGCTGGATCATCGCCTCCGCGCCGGTCCACGACGACACGCTGTCGTAGTTGGCGATGCGCCTTGCCGCCCTTGGCCTCGATCTCGTCGACGACCTGCTGCGCGGGCGTGGCGTCGGCGCCGTCGCCGGCGCTCGAACCGCCGAGGTCGTTGACCACGACCGCCGCGCCCTCGGACGCGAGGAGCAGCGCGTGGCGTGCGGCCGATGCCGCGTCCCGCGCCGGTGACGATCGCGACCTTGCCGTCGTAGAGACCCACTGTGTACTCCTCCGCGAAGTGAAGTTTGCTGACGACGCTCGTCAGGTTCGGGGCGTCAGGTTAGGAGGGCGCGTTGCAGCTCGGCAACGTCGTCGACGCTCACGAGCAGCTCCCGCAGCGTGACCCGGAATCCGAGGACACGCGCGTGGACCGGAAGCGCGAACGTGATCTTGGCGATCGGCCGGTTCGCGCCGTTCACGAGCCAGCGACCCTTCCAGCCGTGGACGCCGACGCTGACGACGGGCCGGTTCGTGGTCGATCGTGCTGATGTCGCCGCGGGTGAACTTCGACCGGAAGGCCCAACACATGCGGACGCGGATCGTGGTCGCCGTCGACCTCGATGTACGCGAGCGCGCCCGGCAGCAAGAAGAGCATGAGCGATCCACGACCACGGCCTCGTGTACCGGATCGGGATGCGGGTCTTCATGGGCGCTCACCGTAGGCCAAACGTGCGCCCAGCTCGCTCGTCGACACGAGGGGGATCGTCGCGCAGCTCGGCGCGTGTCCACCAGCCCGCTTGATCGGTCGACTCGTTCGTCTCGTGGGTCAGCGTCCCGCCCTCGATCGTCGTCCGGTAGAAGATGCGAATGCTGTGGTAGTCGCCCGCCGTCTTCGCCGACGCGGGCGGGGCGATGCATCGAGTCGACGGCGAGCAGTTCCTCGATCCGGCCGACGAGACCGGTCTCCTCGCGCAGCTCCCGGATCGCACCGGCCTCCGGATGCTCGCCGAAGTCGATGCCGCCGCCCGGCAACGTCCACGAACCGGGAGCCTCGGTGATCGCCGATAGGCGACACAGCAGCAGCCGATCGTCGGCGTCGACGCACACGTTGTACGCGGCGACGCGCTGTACGCGTTGCCGCCGGAACGCGACCCGGCACGGTCACTCGCCCGTGAACTTCGCGTCGCGCTTTTCGCGGAACGCGGCCATGCCCTCGACAAGATCGGGCGACGACGTGGCCAGTGCCTGGAAGTGCCCTTCGAGCTCGAGCGAGCCGGCGAGGTCGGATTCGAACGACGCGTTCAACAGTCGCTTCGACAGCCCGAGTGAACGGGTCGGCCCCGCCGCGAGCTTGCGTGCGACCGCGGTCGCCTCGGTCATGCATCGCCGCGGGATCGTCGACGCACCGGTACGCCAGACCCAGCTCGACGGCCTCGGCGCCGGTCGCGCCTTCGCCGAGCATGATCATGGCCTTGGCCCGAGGCAGGCCGACGAGGCGGGGGAGCAGGTACGCGCCGCCCGCGTCGGCGACGAGGCCCCACTTCGCGAACGACCACATGAAACGGGTGCGCGGCGTGTACGAAGACGAAATCGCAGGCGAGCGCGAGGTGGGCACCGGGCCCGACCGCGGCGCCGTTGACGGCCGCGATCGTGGGCTTGTCGAACTCCCAGAGCTCGCGGATGAACGTCTGCACGCCCGTGCGCAGTGCTTCGGACGTGGTGCGCGGGTTGAAGCCGGGTTTGCCGGCCTGCGACACGGTCGACGCCGAGAGATCCATGCCCGCGCAGAACGCGTCGCCTTCGCCGGTGATCAGACACCGCGCGCACTTGCGGGTCGGCGCGGAACTCGCGCAACGCCGTCGGTGATGCCGTCGCGCATCCCGACAGTCGAGCGCGTTCTTGGCCTCCGGGCGATCGAGGACGATGCGGCCGACGCCGTCGACGTCGCGTTCGATGCGGAGATCGGTCTGCGGTCATCGAGGTGTCGTTCCGGTTGGTGAGGATGTTGACGACCGATACGCCGGAGCCGCGCCCGCCCGCGTTGTGTTGCAGCGCGTAACCGTTGCGCGTCTCGATCTGGCGTTCGCCCGCCTCGCCCCGCAGCTGCCACCAGCACTCGGTGATCTGGGCCACGCCCGTCGCGCCGATCGGGTGGCCCTTGGCCAGCAGATCCGCCACTCGTGTTGACCGGAATGCGGCCCGTCAGCGGCGGTCTCGCCTTCGAGGCTCGCCCGGCCGCCGTCGCCCTTCTCGAAGAAGCCGAGGTCTTCGATGTCGAGGATCTCGGTGATCGTGAAGCAGTCGTGCACTTCGGCGCAGTCGATGTCGCTCGGGCCGATGCCCGGCCATCGCGTACGCGCGTTGCGACGCCATCCGCGTGACCTTGATCTCGGTGAAGCTGTCCTTCTCGTGCAGGTACGGGTGGTCGGTCGCCACGCCGAATCCGGCGACGTACACGGGCTTGTCGGTGAACTCCCGCGCCCGCTCCGCGCTGACGAGCAGCACCGCGGCCGCGCCGTCGGTCTGCGGGCAGCAGTCGAGCAGGTGCAGCGGATGGCACACCGGCTGCGACTTCAACACGTCGTCGACGGTGATCTCGTTCTGGAAGTGCGCGTACGGATCGCGGGCGCCGTTGTAGTGGTTCTTCACCGCGACCGACGCGAGCATCTCGCGCGTCGTGCCGAACTCGTGCATGTGGCGCGTCGCGAACGGCGCGAACAGCACCGGCGCGGTCTCGCCTCGGGTGAAGATCGGGTGGCCGGCCGCGGCGCGCGACAGCAGGCCTTCCTCCGACGACTTGTCGCGCATCTTCTCGACGCCGATGACGAGCACGACGTCGTGCACACCGCTCGCCACGGCCATCGCGCCGACACGGAACGCGTCGGAGCCCGAAGGGCACGCGTTCTCGATGCGCGTGCACGGAATGCCGGCGAGTCCGATCGCGGTCGGGATGGTGTTGCCGCCGATGCCTTCCTGGCCCCACAAGCGTGCCGCGTTGGGTGGCGACGAACGCGGCCTCGACCTGCAGCGGTTCGAAGCCCTTGTCGACGCTCGCGACCGCGGCCTCGAACGCGCCCGCCGCCATCTGCTCGTAGCTCTGGTCGAAGAGCTCGCCCATCTTGATGAGCCCGGCGCCGACGACGGCAACCTTGTTCCAACTCATGGTGCTGACTTCCTTCTTCGCTCGGGCCTTGAACCCGTAGACGGGAACGCCGCGCTCGTGCGCGTACTTCCGCAGCACGAGCTCGACCTTCGTCCCGATCTCGATGTCGGTGCCGTCGCCGATCGCCTGCAGCATCAGCCGGGCGCCGTCGTCCATGTCGAGCACCGCGATCGGCAACGGCGCGACGAACGGCGCCGGCATCGTCTGGTTGACGACGAACGTGTGCACAGTTCCGGCCCGTGCGAGCGCGACCGGCTCGAGCTTGCGGCCCGCCGCAGTTGATGCAGTGCGGGTGGATCGACGGCGGCGTGCTGATCGTTCCGCAGTCGACGCAGCGCCCGCCGAGCAGGCCGAGCATCTCGTCGGCGCCGCGCACGAACATCGCGCTCTCGGGCGGCACGCCCATGGGGATCGTCTCGCCGACGGGTTGCAGTTGCCCGCGGGCGCGCAGCACGGCTCGGCGTAGCTCGCGGGCCGGCCGCCGGTGAGTGCGTCGGCGGTGAGCGGCCGCGCCCGGCACCGGCCGCGTCGGCGTTGATCGAGCACGCCCGTGGTGCGGCCGCCGCCGGTGCCGACGATCGCGACGATGCCCGCCGCGTCGAGCGCGGCGATGCCGCCGAGCAGCGCGGCCGCCGCGCCGGCATCGCCGATCGCGGCGTAGATCGTCGTGCGACGGGAGTCGTCGCGGCCTTGACGCCGCGGGCCACGACCGCGCCGAGCCGGCCGTCGGGATCGGGCAGCGACCAGGCGCGCACGTCGAAGGCGGCCAACGATCTCGGCGACCTCGCGGACGACGGGCAGGAAGATCTCTTCGCGGAACAGTCGCCCGTCGTACATGTCGCGGTTGTCGATCTCGCCGTCGCCGCGGTAGCGGTCGAGGAACGGGCGGGTGCGGGTGACGCGGGTGCCGATCGTGGCGTTGCCGGCGACCGTCGGCGGAGAGGACGAGCGCGGCGGCGCCGGCGCCGCAGCGCGCTTCGAAGCCGGTGCCCGGACCGGGGCGCACCGCATCGGACGCGATCACCAGCGCGACCCGGGCCGATCCCGCGCGCGATCGCGTCGGCGCCGGCGCACGAGGGCTTCCATCCCGGCGTGGGCCGAGCCCGCGCAGAGCGAGCCGCTCGATCGTCGGCGCCAGGCTCGAGCGCCGACGCGAGGAACGCGAAGCTCGGGCCTTCGGCGAACGGCGGACGGCTCGTGCCCCAGAACAGGGCGTCGACGCTCGTCGGCTCGACGATCCCGGCCGCGGTCAGCGCCCGGTCGGCGGCCTGCCACGCGAGGGTGAGCGTGTCCTCGTCGGGCGCGCACACGGCGACCTCGCCGCGGCCGCCCCGACCCCATGCCGCGCCGACATCGGCGGCGTGCAGTCGCAACTCGGGCGCGGCGGCGCCGACACCCAATACCCGGACGGTCACTGCTTCGCTCCCCGACGATGTGCGGTCGAAGAGGCGACTGTAGCGGTCGGTCGGTGGAGCAGCCGAGGTAGTCTGCATCGCTCTGGCGGTGTAGCCGAGTGGTTCAGGCAGAGGTCTGCAAAACCTTGCACGCGGGTTCGATTCCCGCCGCCGCCTCCAGTTTCAGTCTTCGGCTTCCCGATTTCAGCGGGCGCCGGCCATGCCGACCATCGGTTGGTTGAGCTGTCGAACCGCCCATCGAGCCGGCGAACGTCGCGTTGCCGAAGCTGAAGATGCCGCCGTCGGAGGCGACCATCCAGTAGCCCTTGCCGTTCGAGGTCGGTGCGATGCCGACGATCGGCTGGTTGAGCTGGATGGCGCCGGTCGACCCGAAGAACGGCGCGTTGAACCCGAAGATCCCGCCGTCGGTCGCGACCAGCCAATAGCCGCCGGTGGAGATGTCGGCGCTGATGCCGACGATCGGTTGCGTCAGCGGGGTGCCGAACATCGACCCGAAATTGTGCGCGTCGCCGAACGCATAGATGCTGCCGTCGCGGCCCGCGACCCAGTAGCCCTTGCCGTCGGCGCTGGGAGCGATGCCGACGATCGGCGCGTGCGGGATGCGCGGCGGATCCGAAGTTCGGCGCGTTGCCGAACGCGAACACCGAGCCCGTCCGCGGTCACGAGCCAGTAGCCCTTGCCGTTGGGCGTGCTCGCCATCCCGACGACGGGCGCGTCGAGCGCGGCACCGCCGGCCGAGCCGAAGAACGGCGCGTTGAATCCGAAGATCCCGCCGTCGCTCGCGACGAACCAGTAGCCGCCGGTGGCCGATCGGTTGCCATCCCGACGATCGGCCGGTTGAGGTGGATCGCGCCGGTCGAGCCGAAGAACTTCGCGCCGCCGAAGCTGAAGATTCCGCCGTCGGACGCAACCATCCGGTAGGCGTGGGTGTTCGGCGGATCGGGTTTCGGTTTGGGCGGCGGCGGCACCGTGGTGGTGGTCGTGGTCGGCGGCGGAACAGTCGTTGTCGTGGTGGTGCTCGTCGACGTGGTGCTCGTCGAGGTGGTGCTCGTCGACGTGCTCGTCGTCGTGGTCGTCGTGGAGAAGCCCGGATACGCGAAGTCGGTGGTCTGGGTGCCGGTTCCCATCGTGTTGGTACCCGTGAGCGTGACCACGCCCGTTCCCGCGGGGACGGTGACGGTCGCCGACGTTGCGTTCCGCGCGGTCACGACCGCGCTGGTGTTCCCGAACTTGAACGTGGCGTCGGAGAGCCCGAAGCCGGTGAGCGTCACGCTGGTACCGACGGCGGCGTTCTGTCGCGTTGACGTCGCTGATCTGCGGGCACGACCAGCCCGGCGCAACGGGTGCGCCGATACCCGTCGCGAGGTCGAGTGCCGGTGGTGGCCGTGAAGCTGTTCGCCGTGGTACGCGGGCGAGGTCGTTGTTACCGCTCGTGATGTCGTTCAGTGAGACGGAGTAGCCGTCGGTCTTGCCCGCGATCGTGACGAGCTTGGGCGCGAGGTCGCCGACGGGCGCGACGCACGATGTGTGTCACGTCGGCGATGATCGCCGCGATCTTCGGCGCGGCGATGCTCGTGCCGCCGACCGCGACCCACCGCCGTTCGAACGGAAGACCTCGCCGACGCCGGCATTGGCCGACACGTCGGGCACCGCGCGACACGACGCGAGCGAACAGGAGCCTGTGCCGGGCAGCGGGCTGCCAGGCGGGCCGGGTGAAGTGCGACGACAGGCCGCCACCGCCCGCGCCGCCGCTGTTGGGGCTGAGGTCGTCCTCGCATTGGGTGAACGTGGATTCGCCGTCGCAGTCGTTCCAGACCGGTCTCGTCGCCCGCGCCGAGCAGGAACGTGCCGCCGACGCCGGTGACGTTCGGGTCGTCGGCGGGGGAGTCGACCGCGAGATTCGTCGCGCTCGCGCCTGGTTCTGACCGCCGGCGAAGCAGTCCTCGGAGCCGCTGTCGCCCGACGCGGCCACCACGGTCTGGCCCTGCGCGGCGGCCTGCGCGAACAACGCGTCGAGCTGGTTCATGATCGTGGTGCTCGAGAACGCTTCGCAGAGGCCCCAGCTCGTCGAAACCGATTTCGCGAGGTCGTCGTTCACGATCCTCGTGTACACGTCGCGTTCGCCGGTCGCCGGTGTTGGGCCCTTCGTAGGAGAGGATCGTCGATTGCGGCGACTGCGCGGCCGCCTCTTCGACGTCGATGTTCGCCTCGAGCGAGCCGCCCGCGTCGGTGGGCGCGCCGCCGTCGACCTTGATCGCGGTGACGGTGTTGTGCAGACCGAAGCAGGTCTTGAACGTGTTGGTGTCGACCGAGAGGTGCGGCGCGAGCTCGACCAGCGCGATCGACTCGCCGGTGCCGTTCTGCCCGTTTGTGAGCAGACTCCCGACGCCGTACAGCGAACCGACCTGGTCGGGTGTGTAGAACTGTCCGCCCGCGGCGGTCGTTGCCGCGGCGCAGGGCGTCAGGCCGTCGGCGTGCGGCGCGGCGTGGACGTTCGCGCGGCGGCGCGGCGTTGGGCGACGCGTCGAGGCGCGGGAGCGCGGCGGGCGCGTCGGTCAGGCCGAGAATCGTGGAGACGTTCGGCGGCAACGGTTTCGGGAACGAGCGGCGCCTCGCGGGCGAAGAACGAAACGTGGCGGTCGCGGCGTGCGGTACCGCTCCATCGCCACGCCGAGACCGTCACTGGTCGCCCCGGCGGTCGTGTGCACCTGTACCGCAGAACCGTCGACGGTGACGTCGTCGAAGCCGCGGCTGTGCAGCCACGTCGTGACGCCACTGATCTGATCCGACGTCGGCCCGAAGTCGCGGGCGAACTCACCGGGCTCGAGGTAGTGCTGGTAGAGCGGCGACGTGGGATCGCGCTGATCGGCGAGCAGCTGTTGCAACTCGGCGCGGTGCGACGGCTCGAGCACCACCTCGAAGGTGAGGGGTGTCGGGTCGGCGAGTTGGCCGAGCGCGGTGGATCCCGCCGGGACAAGCGTGGCCAGCCGGGCAACGCGCGCGTCGACGCAACGGGCGAACCCGCGGCGACCGCGCTCGAAGGAAGTGCCATTGCCACGAGGGAGATCGCGATCAGTGCGATAGCCCTCGACCTCGACCGGGTCATTCAGCACCCTTGCGGCTCGGCGGTGGTACGAGTGATTGTCGACAATTGCGCAGCCCGATTTAGGTCGGCCGTTTGCGGTAGGCCCGCAACCCAGCTCAAAAGGCCGACGCCGTGACCGAGCTTGCACGGCGCAATGCACGGTAGACCACGTTTGGGTCACCCATTCGATGGCGCAGGTCGCGCTCGAGACCGCCGATCGGATACAGGTTCTGCGGGGCCCGCGGGTCCTTGTGGGGTTCGGAGGCGAACCGGGGCAGGGTGGCCGCGACCCGGTCGGCGAGCTCGATCGCCTGCTGCGCCGGCAACTTCGCACTGGCCTCGCAGCGAACGATGCCGGCCCACGGCCCGCCGGGCGGTCCGGGCAGGCGCAGGTACCAGGAGAATTTCGGAAAGCGGGTGTCGAGCGCCGAAAACCGGTGTGCGCTCGCCGGCGCCCGAGCTCGCCGACGATGCGGTCGAGTGCGGTCGGGAGGTACTTCACGTCGTGCGACTTCACGACGCCCACCGCGTCGCGGAGCTCCTTCGTCGACTCGCGCAGGGGACCGTCGAGCACGATGAGCTCCGAGCCGCACCGCCGCGTGCGTTCGGCGATCGCGCGCCTCGACCTCGGTCATGCACGTGTTGATCTTGGTGTTGAGCGTTTCCGGCCGCGCGTTCGTGGTTGGCGTCGCGACGAAACGACCGCACGATGTCGTGATGTCGTCGAGCGCGGCCGACGGCGCGAAGACGCCCCGCGCGACTTCGATGGCCTCGATCCGGGCGGTGCCGTCGCAGCGCACGACGCCCGCCGCCCACGACGCGAATATGCCGGGCACGGGTTCGATGCCGCCCTCGATCCACGCCCGCGCTTCGATCCGGCGGACGCCGTCGACGAACAGCGTCGTCTCGGCCGCGACCGCGCGGCCCGCGGGCGAAAGCGGTCGCCACTCGGTCGTCGGGGCATTCGATCTCGGTCTGCGGAACCGTGGGGCTTTCGGTGAGGTCGGATTGCACCGACGCGCCGTAGCCCGGGTCCCAGGGATCGACCGTGAACCGCACGTCAGGCGTCTTCCCTCGTGACGGTCGACGTGCGACCGACTTTGCGGACACGGAAGCGCACCGGCATGCGTTCGGCGAGCGCCGGTACATGCGTGACGATCCCGACGACTCTTTCGCCGCTTCCGAGTGACTCGATCGTGCTCGCCACGATGTCGAGGGTCTCGGGATCGAGGGTGCCGAATCCTTCGTCGAGGAAGATCGACTCGAGCGTCGCCGCACCGTCGGCCGCGAGGTCGGCGATGCGATCGGCGAGCGCGAGGGCGAGGGCCAGCGACGCCTGAAACGTCTCGCCGCCGGAGAGGCTGCGAACCGAGCGGGTCTCGTCGGCGTTGACGCGATCGACGACGAGGAGCTCGCCGTCGGTGGTCGTGGTGAGCGCGTACTGGCCCCCCGAAAGCCGGTCGAGGAGCGCCGACGCGCCCGCCACCAGGCCCCGCAGCGCTTCGTCGACGAGCCATTGGCCGAAGTGGCCCTTGTCGAGGAGCCGACCGAGTTCGCTCGCCAACAGCTCCTCTTCGCGCGCTTGGGCGATGCCGGTGTCGAGCTCGGCGGCGCGGTGCAGCTGGCTCTCGATCGTGCGCAACGCCTCGGCCGCCTCGTGTTGCGCGCCCGCGACCGCGAGGGTCAGCGCCGCGACCGACGGTTCGCCGGGCGCGTTCGACGCCGAGGAAGCCGGCGCGGCGCAGCGAGTTCGCCGTACGCGGCGTCGCGTTCGGCGGCTTTGGCGCGGGCGAGGTCGTCGAGCTCGGCCGCGCTCTTCTCGTAATCGGGCCGGATCTCGTTCGCCCACGCCTCGAGTGCGCCCCACTGCTTGGCGAGCGCGCCCCGGGAAGGTCGGGGCGGTTCGAGTCCGGCGGCCACGAGCGTGTCGCGCTGCGCCTGCAAGGCCGTCTCCGCGCGGCGCCAACGCGGTGTCGAAAGTGACGAGGACCTTCTCCGCCTTCTGCGCTGTCTTGCGGCCGGCGGTGGCCTCGGCCCGAGCGGTTGTGGCCAGGCTGTGCGCCGCGTCGACGGTCTCGATCAGCGCCGTGAGCGCGGTTGCGTCGGGATGCGCGCGGACCCGGGCATCGATCGCGACGATCTGTTCCCGGAGCGACTCGAGGAGGGTGGCGCTCTTCTCGAAGGCCGTGAGCGCAGTCTGCGCGGCTTGCTGGGCACCATCGAGAGCCTTGACCGCAGCTGCGGCGGCCCGGCGCGCCTGTTCCAGCTCGGTCGCGCGGAGTTTGGGTGGCAGTTTCGCGACGGCCTGTTCGCACACGGGGCACGGCTCGCCGACATGCAGCGATGCTCGCAACTCGGCGTGCGCGTGGCGGTGTTGCGCGTCCTCCAGCACCGCCTGCGCCTGCTCGACGGCCGCCCGCGCCGCAACGAGCGCGTCCTTGGCGGTTGCCGCGGCGGTCGCGTGCTCCGCGCTGACAACTTCGCCCTTCTCGATCCGCGCCGCGATCGTGGCGCGTTCGGTGTGGGCGACGGCCGCAGCCCGCAGGTCGTCGAGCGGCGGCTGCGCGTCGCGCGCGGCCTCCGCTTTGATCGGCGCGCGCTTCGGCCGCGTCGGCGTCGACCGCGGCGCGTTCGGCCGCGGCGCGCGCGATCGTCGATCTGTTGAACGACGGCCCGGAGCTCGTCGGGAACGCGGACCGTCAGGAGTGCAGTCGCGACCCGGCGCGCCGACTCGGCTCCGGCTTGCGCCTCGGCCACCTCGGCTCCGAGGGCGAGGTCGCGCGGCGCGCTGCTGTCGACGTCGGTGCGGACGACGGCGAGGCCATCGGATCGAGCTTTGACCTCGTCGCGAGCGGCATCGGTAGCGGCGCCGAGCCGCGCTCGCTCGGTGACGAGGGCCTCGCGGGCCCCGGCCGCGCGCTTGCCTCGTTCGCGCGCCACCGTGGCCATGCGGTCGTACCGGCCGAGATCGAGCAGCGCGCTCAGGATCGCGACGCGGTCGCCGGCGCGAGCGTGCAGGAACGACGCGAACTGGCCCTGCGGCAGAACGACGCACTTGGTGAACTGATCGAAGTCGAGGCCGACGAGTTGGCGAATCGCTTCGTCGAACTCGTCCTTCTTGCCTGCGAGCACAACCGTTGTGCCGTCGTCGTGCAGCTGCTCGAGGCGTAACGCCCGGGTGTTTGCGCCGTCGCCCGTCGGTTTGCGGCGCAGCACGCGGGTCGCGATGTACGGACGCGCCCGCCAGCTCGAACGTGAACGACACCCGGGTCTCGTTGCACCCGAGGGTCATGACCGGCGCGATGTCGCGTTCGCCGTGCCGGGGGACCTTGCCGTAGAGCGCGAACGAGATCGCGTCGATCAGCGACGACTTTCCGTGACCGGTCGCGCCCGACGATCGCGAAGAGCTCGGTGTCGCGGAAGTCGACGCTCGTGCGCTCCCGGAACGCAGCGAAGCCTTCGAGCTCGAGGCCGAGCGGCCGCATCAGACGGTCTCCGCGTCGAGCAGCTCGTCGAACAGAGCGACCAGTCGGTCGTCGTCGGAGTGCCCGGTCTCGCCGAGATACTGACGGAACAGGTCGCGAGGTGTCGTGGCGCGCTCGACGGTACGCGTCACGCGGGTCGGGTCGTCGGCGGCCGTGTCGGGCGCGACGCGCACGTCGACGGCGGTCGGCAGCAGCGCGCGTACATCGTCGGCCAGCCCGGCGCGCGGTTGCTCGCGGACGAACACCCGCAGGATGTGCGTCACCGACGCTCGGCGCCATCGTCTCCAACTCGGCGAAGGTCCCCCGCAGCGTGCGCAACACGGCGCCGCGGGTCAACGCGACGGGCGAGACCTTGGCCGCGCCCCGCTCCGGGATGTCGACGAGGAGAACCTGCTTCGTGTCGTTCTCTTCGCCGAAGTCGACCTGGATCGGCGAGCCCGAATACCAGATCGGCGCCGCGCCGGGCATCTGCTGGGCGCGGTGCAGGTGGCCGAGCGCCACGTAGTTGGCCGCGGCCGGGAACGCCGCGGTCGGCACTGCGTATTCGTCGATCAACTGCGCGTCGCGTTCGCCGCCCCCGAGCATGCCGCCCTGCACCATGCAGTGCGCGGCGACGATGTTGATCGTGTCGGCGGCGAACCCTTCGCTCAGCCACGCGAGCAGGCGCGCGACGCGTGCCGCGTAGAACTGCGCGGTCGCCGCCGCGGTGGCGCCCATCAGCTGTTCGGTCTTGATCGCCCAGCGCTGCGACACCCAGGGCATCATCACCACGCGCGCACCGGCGACGTCGACGACGGCCCGTTCCGGTCCGGCCGGGAGGCCGAGCACGGTGATGCCGAGTCGTGCGAACACGGGCGCGACGGCATCGAGCTGCGACTGCTGGTCGTGGTTGCCGCCGACGGCCACGACCTGCGCGCCGGTCTCGCGCAACGCGAGGAGCGCGTCGTAGACGACGGCCGTGGCCTCGGGTGACGGCGCCGCGGTTTCGTAGAGGTCGCCGACGACGAGCACGAGGTCGGCGCGCTCGCGGTCGCGCGATCTCCGCGATCTCGCCGAGCACGGCGCGGTGTTCCTCGATCCGGGACGCGCCGCGCAGCAGCTTGCCGACGTGCCAGTCGGAGGTGTGAAGGACCCGCACGACTCAGCCCTTCCGTCCGCGAACCACGTCAGGGCCTCGGTCCGGGCGGAACGCCCTCGAGGAGATCGTCCGGGATGCGCAGCTCGCCGGCCTCGGCCGGGTTCTCGCCCCGCTCGTCGGGCCGGGTCGCCCACGCCGGGAACGGGAACTCGACGACGAGCGGAACGGGGATCTCGGGTTGGTGCACGAACATCGTGCCCGGCTTGGCGATCACCGCCCGCTGTTGGTGGACCTTCGGCAGGAAGCCGTACTCCGGGCGTGCCGCTTCGGCCGCGTCGAGGCGGCCGGCGACCCGGATCGAGGAGTTGGAGATGATGCGACGCTCGACCTCGCTCGCGGTCTGCTGCGCGCCGATCAGGATGATGCCGAGCGAACGGCCGCGCTCGGCCACGTCGAGGAGGATCTCCTTGATCGGCGAGTCGCCTTCTCGCGGCGCGTACTTGTTCAGCTCGTCGAGGACGACGAACAGCAGCGGCTTGTGCTGACCGGCGCGTTCCTTGTCGTCGAACGCGCTGCGCAAGGTGACGCCGACGACGAAGCGCTTCGAGCGATCGTCGAGGTTGTGCAGGTCGACGACGGTGATCTGGGCCGCGGTGTCGATGCGGTGCCGCAGCAGCGCATCGGCGGCGACGTCGGCCCGGACGAGACGCGCCAGCGAACGCTGCGACGACAACAACCGGCGGACGAACGCGTTGATGGTTCCCGTTCCCGTCACCGGACCCGCCCACGGTGCGCGCACGAGCGGGTCGTCGTGGGAGACCCGGGACACGATGAAGTCGACGAGATCGCGGTAGGTGCGCAGCGTTTCGCCGTCGATCCGCCATCCACCGTCGCCCGCGGGTTGGCCGTCTCGCTTCAACGTTGCCGCGACGTTGTGCACGACCATCGTGTACTGCTGGCGCTCGTCTTCGGCGTCGGCGAACACGAACGGCAGCAACTCTTCGGTCGCGAACTCCTCGATCGTCCAGAAGAACGGGTACACGCCGAGCTGACGATTCTGGACGTCGGGGGTTGCGTTCGGGATCGTCTCGGCGGGGCGGCGCGTAGACGGCGACGTCGGCGAACGCGCCGGGCATCATCCCGAGGTCGCGGTACTTCTGCGACTGCTCGGGCGAGAGCTTGACGTTCTCGTGGTCGAGGAACAGAAGATCCTCGCCCTTCACGTTGAAGATCAGCGCCTTCGAGTTCGTCGCGTCGGTGCCGAGCACGCCCGAGTGGAACAGGCCGTACAGCAGGAAGGTGGCGTACGTGGTCTTCGTCGCGACACCGGAGATACCGGAGATGTTGACGTGCGCCCCGCGCGTGCCGTCGACGAAGTCGAGGTTCAGATACATCGGGAGCCCGTCGCGGCCGAGGCCGATCGGCAGGCGTGACTTCATCTGGTCGAAGAACAGTGCGACGTCGCGCTCGTGGCCCGACGCGCGGCGCACCTCGGAACCGGGAGTGGGCGGTACGAACACCTCGGGATCGAAGCGGGTCGTCAACACCTCCGCGGCCTCGATCGCCTGCGCCGGCAGCACGCCGTCGGCGATGAGGAACACGTCGGAGTCGAAGCGGGCGCCCTCTTGGCGGGCCCGCACCTGGGTGACGACCCCGGAGAGCCGTACCAGCTCGTCGCGCCCCGGAACTGCGCGCTCGCACACCACGACGTCGTCGAGCTGGAGGTACTGCTCGGGCGCGATCGCGACCCAGAACGACAGGGGCGTGGCGTCTTCGGTGCCCAGGACCCGGCCGACGGCGTCCGGGCTGTCGTGGGTCTGGTCGGCCATGTTGGCGACGGTACTTCCGGGGTGTGACATCCAAACGGATGGCACGAACGCAAACGGATGGCAAAACGAACGGCGAGCGGCCGACGCATCAGACCGACGGTCAACCAGCCGTCAGCGACCTCAGGTATTCCGCGACCGCCTTTGGGCTGCGCAGGACGTGCACCTCGGCCGCCGGCGCCTGCTCGGCGATCGCCCGCACGACGTCCGGACGGCTGCGAGCGCGGTAGCGCAACACCCACCAGAGGAACTTCGGGTCGACGCGTTCCGGGCAGCCGACGGCCTGCACCGCCCGGCCCCGGTTCGCGACGCTGCGGCGGAGGACCCGCGGGAGCGTCCGCCAGGCGGGAAAGTCGCAGAAGATGACCGTGTCGGCGCGGGGGAGGCGCTCGTCCAGGGTGGCGCTGTAGTTGCCGTCGGCGATCCAGTCCTCGCCCGAGAAGAGTTCGCGCTGGACCTCCCGCCACTCGTCTCGCGGTGTTCGGACCCATCCCGGGTGCCAGAAATAGCGATCGAGGTGGAACACCTCCAGCCCGGTGAGCTGCCCGAGCTCGTTCGCCAGCGTCGTTTTGCCCGCCCCACCGGAGCCCACGATCACGACCCGCCGCATCCGCGAATTGTGGCGTGTTCGCGGTGGCGCCTGCCTGCGGCGCCATAGCTGGACACGGCCGGGAGGCTCCTCTAGGATTTAGAACACGTTCTAAAAACGGTACTGGTAGGCGACGGCGGAGGATCTCGCATCATGGAATTCGGCCTGTTCCAAGGCGGCTTCGTACACAAGGACCTTGCGGCGAAGAACCCGAACGCCGAGCACGATCGGCTGATGAGCGAGGTCGACCTCTGCGAGGTCGGCGACAAGCACAACTGGAAGTACGCCTGGTTCACCGAGCACCACTTCCTGCAGGAGTACTCGCACATCTCCGCAAGCGAAACGCTCATGGCGTGGGTGCTGGCGCGCACACAGAACATCCACGTCGCGTCGGGCATCATCAACATCACGCCGCCGGTGAACCACCCGGCCCGTGTCGCCGAGCGCGTCGCGATGATGGACCTCGTCTCCAACGGCCGCTTCGAGTTCGGCACCGGGCGCGGATCGTCGACCACCGAGATGGGCGGCTTCGGCATCACCGATCCCGAGATCACGCGCGACATGTACGAAGAGTCGATCCGCGAGATCGTGCGGATGTGGCGCGACGAGCCCTACTCGTACGACGGCAAGTTCTTCTCGATGCCCGAGCGCAACGTGCTGCCGAAGCCGTACGTGAAGCCGCACCCGCCGTTGTGGGTCGCGGCCGGCAACCCGGAAACGTTCGAGCGCGCCGCCAAGATGGGCATCGGCGTGATCTGTTTCACCGGCGGAACGCCCGAGAAGATGGCGCCGCTCGTCGAGACGTACAAGAAGCACATCAAGGACGCCGAGCCCGTCGGCGAGTACGTGAACGACAACATCGCGATCACGACGAGCTTCATGTGTCTCGAGGATCGCGACGAGGCGCGCAACTACATGGCGCACTCGGGCAACGGTCGCCAGCAGACGCTGGTGTTCCACTACCTCGACACGTTCCCGAAGCCGCCGTTCGTGCCCGACTGGCCGACCGAGATCCCCGACCCGACGCTCGACCAGATCGAGAAGGGCTTCCAGAGTGGCGCCGCGATCGTCGGCAACCCCGACGACTGCGCGCGAGGGCATCCAGAAGTGGGTCGACATCGGTGTCGACCAACTCATCATGGGCCCGTCGGGGAGCTTGTACCCGCACGAGTTGCTGGAACGCACGGTCACGCTGTTCGGTGACGAAGTGATCCCGCGCTTCGACAAGGACAAGGAACACTCGACCTCGAAGTACCGGAGCGCCGCCGCGGCGCGCTGATGGCGATACCCACGGACGGGGACGCCGATCACGCTGATCAATCCGATCATCCCGATCTCTCCGGAGTTGCGGGGGAGATGCGCGCCGTCTGGCGGGCCGAACAGGACGACGCAACGGCCGACGCGGCCGCGCAATGGCGGCACAGTCGTGGTGTTGTCGACTGGCTGCGCGATCGCATGCACTCCGGCGACCGCGTGGCCGTGACGGTTCCCGGCCAACGCTTCGTCGGTACGGTCGACGAGGTGGGCGACGATCTGGTCGCGCTGATGTGCACGTTCGGGCGCGTGGAAGTGCACGTGTGCGACAGCATCCCGTTCTCGGTCGAGGTGGTCGAGCACGCGACGAGCGGCGGTCGGCGCGGCTCCATGCTGCGCGGCTTCCGCGACGCCTTGTTGGAGCGGGATGCGCTTGGCGGCGTCGATGTCGGGACGTTGGACCGGCCCGAAGGAATCGGCGGCACGCTGTTTGTCGGGCGCGATCACGTAGTCGTTGTCGCGTCGACGGGTGGCGGCGAAACACTGATCCCGCTCGCGCACGTCGCCTGGGTCAGGCCGATCGCAACCTTGACCTAGCGCGGTCGGGCGGGCCTATTGCTCAGTGTCTTCGTGGTCTTCGTGCAGATCGGCGGCGCGGAGGCGGCGGGCGAGGAACTGCATGAGTTGTGGCGCGACGCCGGGCACCGCGTCGAGGACGGTGAGGAACGCGGGCCGGGTGAGCACTGCGACCACACTGTCGGACGTCGTCACGACGTCGAGCGAGCGCGGCGCGGGATCGAGCACGGCGAGCTCGCCGAAATAGTCGCCGGGCGCGAACTTGCGCACCGGGGCCTGGCCGGGAGCGCCGCGCTGGGCCGATCCCGAGAGCAGCACGAAAAGCTCGTCGGCCAGCTCGCCGGCCTCGATGAGGACGGTCCCCGCCGGCACTTCGCGCGACGTCGCAGCGGCTCGCGACCACCCGTAGGTCCGATGGGTGACACCGGGCGAACAGCGGGACAGACGCAAGCTGCTCGCGGATCTGCTCGGTCCTGGCGGTCATCGCTCGTTACCCGGGTGCGGCACGACCGCATGATGCCGCATCACGAGACGCGTGGTCGAGCACACACGCGTTCTCGGTGCCGTGGTAGCTCAGCGGGGCGCGTCGAAGAGGTAGCGCAACGAGCGCGACAAGTTGAGTTGCGCGACGGTGATGTGGAACTCGTCGGGGAAGATCGCGCTCTCGATCTCGAGCGACGGGTAGCGGCGCCGGCGCAGCGCCGACACCATGCGCACAGTGTCGGCGACCATGTCGATGTAGCGGACGCCCATGACCGCTTGCGCGTCCGCCGAAAGTCGGCTCGCTTCGTGCAACCGGCCGGCTTGGTCTTCGCGCGCGCCGATGCCGAAGAACGCCTTCGCCGGAAGGTCGTCGTGCGCCTTCGAGTACTGGCGCTCGTAGTCGAACATCATGTGTCCGTGCCACCACAACGACGGGCTGCCGATGCCGTAACGCCGGAACGTGCTCGGCTCCGTGAGCAGCACCCACGTGCCGAACAGACCGCCGAGCGAGTGCCCGAAGTAGGCGGAGTCGTCGAGGTCGACGTTGTAGTTCGCGCCGACCCACGGTTGCAGTTCGTCGCGGATGAACGCGAGGAACTTCGGCCCTCCGCCCGTGGCGGTGCAGTCGGGAAAGACGGTCGTGTAGAGCTCGTCGTGGGTGGGCGAGAAGTCGCGGGAACGGATGACATCGGTGTCGGCGATTCCGCCCATCCGGTAGCCGATACCGACGACGAGCATCGGCGGAACGTGCGCCGATTGTTGGAGGAGGCGCACGATGTCGACCGCGCTCGCGAACAGACCGTTCGCGTCACTGACGTAGAGCACCGCGCTCGGCGCGCCGTCGGCCCGGTCGCCGCAATGACCGACGAAGATCTTGAACTCGTCGCCGACGTGCTCCGACTGCAGGTAGTGCACCTCGGTTCCCGCGAGCGGGGAGAGATCGTCCGCCGACACCTGCAACTCCGTTCTCCGACCCAGTTCAGCCCTGTGTCCAGTGTCACACGCCGCGCGCCGATTTTCGGATTACCCGTACTCAAGGCCACGGAGCGTGAAGTCGACTCTATGGCGAGTGCAGGAAGTGCGGCGGCGTGACGCCGGCGCGCCATCGGGACGGGGAGATCGAGTGTCGTTGAGCATGGGCCGGGCCCGGCGCCGGACAGGTGTCGTGTTGGCGATGGCGTTGCTGGCAGTCGGGTTCGCGACGACCCCCGCGCACGCGCAACTCCCGGTGACCTCGACCGTCCTGCCGGGCTTGATGAGCGCCATGGTGGTCGACCCGGCGACGAGTCACGTATTCGTCGCGTTGCACAATACGAGCAACATCGCCGTACTCGACTTCGACGGCACGCTCATCGACACGATTGGTGGAGAGGCTGGAGTACGGGCGCTGGTTCTTCGAGGCAATCGTCTCTACACGTTGGCGACCAACGCCGCCGCCATCGATGAGTTCGACACCACCACGCTGACAAGAACTCGCACGCTTGCGTCGGGCATCGCGGGAGCTACTCACCTCGCATTCGCCGGTGGATTCCTTTGGACTGTGTCCGGCGCAGCGACCGTCGACCGCGCGACTCGTGCGCGTCTCCTCGATCGACGGAGATGTACAGACGTTCACGAATCCTCTCGGTATGTACGGCTCGGAAGTCGTCGGTTCGCCCGCTGTTCCCGACACCTTCTTCGAGTACGAAGACGTGTCGCCGCTGACCATCGATCGGATCGTCGTCGGCGATGACGGCGTTCCCACTGTGGCCGTTTCGGCACACGACGAGAGCATTGCCGACGCCTCTGACATCGCGGTCTCGCCCGATGGCGCCACGTTGGCGCCGGCGAGTGGTGGCGGTGAATACGACATGCTTCGAACTTCGGACCTCAAGCCGAACGGGATCGTCTATCCCGCGAATACGTATCCGAAGGCCGTCGCGATGACCGCGGCTGCCGGCGGGATCTTCGCCGGAGGACTCTCGGGTGCGTTCTCCCCCGACATCGTCGTCTATCGGCTCGGCGATCCGAGTGCCCCGATTGCATCCCATGACTTCGGATCCTCGAGCCAACTCGTCGAATCGGGCGGGGTCGGATTCTCCCCCGATGGATCTCGCCTGTTCGCGATCACGGGCGACAACGGTTTCCAAGCTGCCGCTGACACATTCCGCGTCCTGGCGTTGCCCATGCTGACGACATCGACCTCCGCGGTGAGCTTCGCCGCAGGCCGCGTCGGCGTACCGGCGGCGCAGCAGACGGTGACCGTGACGAACACCGGCACGACCGACGTGTCGCTGCAGAACTTCACGCTCGAAGGTCCGAACGTTCCCGAGTTCAGCCTCTCCACCGACTGTTTCCCTTCGGGCGCGCCTCGCGCCTTCGCAGCCGGCGCGCAGTGTCATGTGCAGGTCGGATTCACTCCGAGCGGGCCCGGACCAAGATCGGCGACGCTCGACGTGCGCACGGGCGCGGCGATCGTGACCGCCGACATTCCGCTGTCGGGAACCGGCGTGGAGGGGTATTGGCTCGCGGCCGCAGATGGTGGTGTCTTCAGTTACGGCGACGCGCACTTTCTCGGTTCGATGGGTGGCGCGCGTCTGAATCGGCCGACTGTCGGTATTGCTGCGACGCCGACGGGCAAGGGGTATTGGCTCGTCGCGTCAGACGGAGGGATCTTCAGTTACGGCGACGCGCGTTTCCTTGGTTCGATGGGTGGCGCGCGTCTGAATCGGCCGATTGTCGGTATTGCTGCGACGCCGACCGGTAAGGGGTATTGGCTCGTCGCGTCGGACGGCGGGATCTTCGGCTTCGGCGACGCGCGGTTCCTCGGTTCGACCGGCGGCCAACACCTCGACCGTCCGATCGTGAGCGTCGCGGCGACGCCGACCGGCAAGGGGTATTGGCTCGTTGGATCGGACGGGCACGTCTACAACTTCGGCGACGCGCACATCTACGGAGCGGTCGGGGGATCGTCGTCGTCCGCGCCCGTCGTTCGCATCGTCTCGAGCGCGAGTGGACACGGCTACCTGACCTTGAGCGGCGACGGGCATCTCCGCGGTTTCGGCGACGCGGTCAGTTTCGGCACGTCGTCGGCGACGAAACTCGAAGGCATGGCCCTCACGCGCGACGGCACCGGCTACTGGCAGACCACCCAATCCGGCGCGGTGTTCGCGCACGGCGACGCGCCGACCTACGGCCCGGCGGTATCGCTGCACCTGAACCAGCCGATCGTCGGAATCGCAACGACGATCCCGCCGTTCTGACGCGGTAGAGAACCTCAGCCCGCGCTGAGCTTTTCGCTGATCTCCCACAGGCGCGCGGCCGCGGCGTCGTCGAGGGCGTGCGCGGCGGGCTTCACGGCCTTGCCCTTGATGAAGTACTGGCCGCTGATGCCGACGAGATCGGGCGACGTGGCGAGGTAGATCGAGGTGAGCGCGCCTTTGTCCTGCGAGATCGCGAACGGGCGCATGAGCGGCATTGCGATCGTGCCGAGCAGTCCAAGGTCGCCTTCGCGTCCGAAGTTGCTGGCGACGAAGCCGGGATGCAGAGCGTTGGCGGTTATCAGGTCGGAGTCGGTCCGCCGCGCGAACTCGCGCGTGAAGAGCAGGTTCATCAGCTTCGTCGCCGCGTACACGCCGAAGCCGCGGTAGCGCCGCTTCTCCCAGTCGAGGTCGTCGAAGTCGAGCCCACTGCGCGCCGTCGTGTGCGCGTACGACGACACGTTGATGACCCGCGCCGGCGCACTCTTCGCCAACGCGTCGTGCAGCAGGTTGGTCAACAGGAAGTGGCTGAGGTGGTTGACCTGGAACTGCGTCTCGTGACCGTCGACCGTCTCCACGCGCTTGCGCAGGACGAGCCCGGCGTTGTTCAAGAGGATGTCGAGGTGATCGTGCTTGGCGCTGAACGCCTCGACGAACTCGCGCACGGATGCGAACGACGCGAGATCGATGGGCATGAACTCGACGCGTCCGCGGGCGTCGGCGCGCGTCTCGATCTCGGTGACGGCCGCCGCGGCCTTGGTGGGATTGCGCGCCGCGATCACCACGTGCGCGCCGGTGCGGGCGATACCGATGGCGGCTTCCTTGCCGATGCCGCTGTTGCCGCCGGTGATGATGGCGACCTGGCCCGACGCCTCCGTCACGACTGGGCTTTTTCGACCGCGCTGGGGGAGCGGTCCTCGCCGGGCTGCTCCCGGACCCACGTGATCAGCTCGTCCCGCAGGAACCGGATCTCCCGGCCGCCCGGGAACCGGTGCGCGGGGATGCGGCCTTCCCGAACCATGCGCCGCAGGTATTCCACATGGACGTGCAGCATCTCCGATGCCAGCGCCGTGGTGAGGATCTCGGGGTAGCGGCTGGCCGCGGAGGGAATTTCGCCGTCGGGGATCGACATGAGCGGGACGTTAGCCGTCATCTGGTGCAACTTCGAGCTACCTGCGACACCTCGGCTTCATCACCCGGCGCTGTGCGGCGCCATGGTTCGTCGTCGGCGCGCAATCTCGGCAAAATGGGACCGAGCCGACACGGCTGCCGGGGCGACAGATAGCGGGAGACTTCCTGATGAATGCCATCGTCTTCGTGATCGCCGCCCTACTCGCGTGGTGGGCCTATCGCGATGCGGAGCGGTTCCGGGCCAAATGGGGCAAGGGCCCCTGGGGCGGCTCGCCGCGCGTCTGGGCCTTCGTGTGCTTCCTGCTCGGCCTCATCGGCGTGTTGTTGCTCGTGCTCGCCAAGCGGAACACCAAGAAGCAACTCCAGGCCAACGCCAACTGGATCGCGCCACCGTCCGACGTGCAGCGCATGTCGCCGCCATACGAGCAGTTGCCGCCCCCGCCCGCCGCGCCGCCGACGACCGAATGGACGCCGCCTCCGCCCCCGCCGAGCTGGACCCCGCCCGAACCGCCGGCCTGGTCGCCGGGCCCCGACTCGAGCGGCCACGACCCGTCCCGCGGGAGCAACAACTAGCTCGCAGGCTTCTTTCGATCCGGCGTCGGGCCGGACTTCAGTTGCAGGATATTGCGGCATCTGTCGCAACTTCAAGTGATCTGCGCTGTCCCTTTTGATCAGACTCCCCACCGGACGGAATGACGCATTCGAGCGTTCCGCCTGATTCCATGCCGCCAGCCACGGAGGCTGAACGCGCGGGGATGGGGTGGTGGTGGGGACCGCACAAGGAACGGTGACGAGTCGTACGCGCCGTGAGCTCAGCTCGCGGATATCGACCGGGCATGTGGTGATGGTTCTGGCGGGCGCACTCGGCGTTCTGCTCACGCTGAGCGTTTTGCGATCGGCGGACGACACCCGTCCCGTCCTGGTCGCGGCGCATGATCTCGCGCCGGGAACGGTGATCACCGACGCGAGCGTCCACGTCGCGCACATTCACGCCGACCCATCGGTGCTCGCGACATTGTTCGGCGGTTCGCAGTTGAGCGCGGTGCGCGGCCGAGTCGTAACGGCCAACGTGCACGAAGGCGAGTTGATCGCGCAGGCTTCGGTCAGTGATCTCGACGCGCACGCGTCGGCGCGGGTCATGAGTTTCCCGATCGCACGAGCGCGGGCGGTCGGCGGAAAGCTGGCGACGGGCGATCGCGTCGACGTACTCGCCGTCGATCACGATTCCGGCCGCGCGGGCTACGTACTCGCCGACGCGGAGGTCGTCGCGGTCGACAGTCGCAGCGGCGGCGCACTTTCGGGTGCCTCCGACGACGTCACGATCACACTCGTCGTCGATCCCGTTTCCGCGCCGGCTCTCGCGGCGGCCATCGACGCGGGAACGGTGATGTTGGTGCGCTCGACGGGCGCCCCCGTCCTCCATGGGCAAACTCCGTTCGCACCCAAGAGCGATAAATGAGAGAGCCCGAGGTCGCGCTGGCGTTCACCGCCGACCTCTGGGTCGAGGGACTGCACCGCCACCTCACCGACCACGGCGGCGCACGTGTCCGCACGCTGCTCGTCGAAGCCCGAGGGCGCGCTCGACGAGTCGTACGACGTGTTGGTCGCCGGGCATCGCTGGCCGGCGATTGACCCGCGCGCTCATCGCCGACGTTCATGCGAACGGTCGGGCCGTCGTCGGCGTTCACGATCGCGACGAGCCCGCGAGTCGTGAGCACCTGCTTGCGCTCGGCGTCGACGCGCTCGTCGAATCCGACGCCGCCCCCGACGCGTTCGTGCGCGCCATCGCCGAGCGTGGCCGACCGCCGCGAAGATCTTTCACAAACACGGCCGCTGTTGGTCGCGGCGCGCGTCGGCCGGCTCGTGACGGTCGGTGGCCCACCTGGCGTCGGCCGCACCGAGATCGCGATCGAGTTGGCGTTGGCACTCGGCCGCACGGCGGGGGTGGTCCTGGTCGACGCCGACGATGTCGGTCCGGCAGTAGCGGCGCGTCTCGACCTGCCTATCGAGCCGAACCTACGGACTGCGATCGACGCGGTCGAGCACGGGCGCGGGGCTGCTCGATCGCTGCGCGGTCGTCGAACCCGATTCGCAGCTGCGGGTCGTGTGCGGCATCCCCAATGCGAGCGCGTGGGCGCAGGTGCGGCCCGGCGAGATCGTTCGGGTCGTCGACCGGCTGGCCGACGACGCACCGATCGTTGCGGTCGACGGCGCGGGAATGTTGGAGGACATCGGCGTCGGCACGGCGCGGGGGCGCTTCGCGGCGGCCCGCGCGCTCGTGGCGGAAGCCGACGTTCTCGTTGCCGTATGCGACGCATCGCCGCACGGCTTGGGTCGGTTTCTCGCGTGGGCGGTCGAGGCGCACGTGCTCGCGCCGGAGACGGCGTTCGTCGTCGCGGTCGAATCGCGCACCCGGCGCGCAGTTCCGGCGGGGCGAGCTCTACGAGGAGATCACGACGAGCCTGCCTGCAGTCGACGTCGTGTTCGTCCCGTCCGATCGATCGCGTCGGCGATGCGGCCTGGAACGGAACGCCGGTGACGCGCGGGCCGTTCACCCGCGCCGTCGCCCTGGTGGCGGCGCAGGTGTCGGCGTCGGTCGCGACGGGCCCGCGTCGGTCGGCGGATATCGCCGCGTTCGAGGCGGCGTCGTGACGCGTCCGCACCGACGCCTACGACATCATTCGCCGCGACGCGATCACGGGCATCGAACGCCGTCGGCTGCAACCGGCCGCGCAGATCGGCGAGGTGCGCGTCGAGATCGAACGCGCGGTCGACGACTATCAACGCCGGGCCCGGCTCGGCGACGAGGTTCCGCTCGGCGACCCGCCAGAGATGGCGCACCGGGTGTTGCGTTCGATCACCGAGCTCGGGCCGCTGAGCGAGCTGCTCGCGCGACGCGATGTGGAAGAAGTCTTCGTCGAAGGGCGCGCGTGTCACGTACCTCGACACCGACGGCCGGCTGCGCGGACTGACCGAGCCGACGACCGAGGCAGAGAATCGTCAGATCATCGACCGACTCCTGGCCGCGACGGAGCGCCAGCTCAACGCCAAGCACCCGCTGGTGCAGGCGCGGGTTCTCGACGGGACCGCGCGCCTGACTGCGGCGATCGAACCGGTCGCAGATCGACTCTCGGCCACCGTCCGGCGCTACACGGTCCGCGACGTCACGCTCGACGCACTGGTCGCCCGCGACGCGTTGACCGTGCAAGCCGCCGACTTCTTGTGGGCCGCGATGCAACTCCGCAGTCGCATCGCGGTCTCGGGTGAACCCGGCGCGGGCAAGACCACGCTCGCGGCCGCGCTCCTGTCGGCCGTTCCCACCGCGCACTGCGTGCGCAGCTGCGAGGAGATCCGCGAGCTCGCGGTACCGGTGCTGCACGGCGGCTACTACGAGATTCGGCCTGCGGGTCTCGACGGCACCGGCGAGATCAGCCTGCGCGATCTTGGTGAAGTTCGTCCTGGCCATGCGTCCGGACCGGATCGTGGTCGGCGAAGTCCGCGGGCGCGGAGGCGTTCGAGCTGACGCGGGCGATCAACGCCGGGTGCGGGTTCCTGTGCACGCTCCACGCCAACAGTGCACGCGACGCGGTGAACGCGCTGGTGAACGCGGCGCTGATGGCGGGCGAGAACGTGACCGAGCACATCGTGCGCCGCATCTTCGTGGAGGCGCTCGACCTCGTCGTGCACGTCGATCGCGACGACGTTGCCCGAGCCGACGGTCACGTGCGGCGGCAGGTCACCGAGATCTCCGCCGTCGTGCCGAGCCTGAGCGAAGGCGAGACCTACGAGCCGCTGTTCGTGCGCGACGGTCTGGGGCGGCCGCTCGAGTGGACCGGCGCGTTGCCGCCGGCGTTCGAGCAGCGGGTCGATCGTGTGCTGCCCGAGGGTGCCGGTCTGCGGCGTCTGCTCGAGCACGGACGGACGCCGCAATGAGCGTCGTCGCCGCGTGCTCATCGGACTCTTCTTGCGCGCTTGGTCGCGGGCGCGCTCATGGGGACATTGCCCGAGATCGCGGTTGCCGACGCGCGGCGTTCGCGTCCCGCCGCGACGCGCAACCGGCTGTGGTTCCAACAGGCCGGCGCCGGGCTCACGCCCACCCGGTTCTGGGTCGGGCAGCATCGGCGGCCGGGCTGCTCGCGCTCCTGGTTCTCGTTGCGCTGACGGGATCGGTGTTCGTCGCGCTGGTGCCGGCGGTGGCGGTGGCGCTGTTCCCGCGCGGCTACTTCGCCCGGCGGCGTCGGCTCCGGATGCGCGAGGTGCAGACGGCGTGGCCCGACGGGCTGCGCGACATCGTCGCATCGATCGCGGCCGGGCCGTTCGCTCACGCAGGCCGTCAATTCGCTCGCCGCGACCGGGCCACCCGCGTTGCGGGAGGCGTTCGTCCGGTTTCCCGAGTTGGCGCGTGTGCTCGGCACCGGGCCCGGCGCTCGAACTCGTCAAAGAGGAGCTGGCCGACCCCACGAGCGACCGCGTGATCGAAGTGCTGCTGCTCGCGCACGAGCGGGGTGGGCCGATCGTCCGGCACATCTGGAGGATCTCGTCGACGCGACGACCCGCGACCTCAAGCTGCTCGACGCGCTGGAGACCGAAGGGCTCGAGATGCGGATCAACGCGCGGGCGGTCGTCGTGCTGCCGTGGTTGGTGTTGGTCGCGTTGACGGCCCGCGCCGGACCGTTCCGCGACTTCTACCGATCGAGCGGCGGATTCGTGACGCTCGTCGTGGCCGCGTGCCTGACCGCGGTCGGCATGCTCTTCCTCGGTCGGCTGGGCCGCGACGAGGACGAAGAACGCGTCTTCGGCTCGCCGTCGGTGCGCGCGATGAGTCTGATCCCGCCTGCTCGCGGCCGGTGCGATCGGTGTCGGCGCGGCCGGGATCGCGGGCGTTGTGGCGGCCGCCGACGCGTCGGCTCGCGCCGCGGGTCCGCCCGTACGCCGTCGTCGCCCGTTCGGCGCTCGGTCACCTCCCGGAAGCCGTATCGGTCCGCGACTGCGGGGCGGGCCCCGCAGGCGACGCTGCCTCGGCTGTTCGGCGCCGGCGCTCCGCGCGGCGGCGAGCGCAGGCGAGTCGGGCGATCGAGTCGCGCGGCGACGACGCACCTGGCGCGCTTGCTGCGCCAGGCCGCGTATCGACGACGTGACGCCCGAGCGCTACCGCGTGCGCCAGCTCGCACACGCCGTGCTCTTCGCCGCGGGCGGCGCGATCGTCGGCCGCGATAACGCGTGAAGACGCCGCTCATCGTGCTCGTCGGCCGCGGTCGCCGGCTTCGTGTACGGCGCGAGCCGCGCGCGCAGCCGGCTCGAGCGGGCGATCGCGGCACGCGCCGGCTCGCATCCGGCTCGAGCTCTACACGGTGAACCATCTGCTCGCGATGCAGGTGCGGACGGGTTCGGGCGCGATGCAGGCGGTGCAGCGGGTCGTCGAGCGCGGCCGGGGCGCGGTCGTCGAGGAGCTCGCCGACGTGCTGACGTGGACGCGCAGCGGCGTGGGCGAGGCCGATGCGTTCCGCCGGGCGGCGGAGCTCACGCCGGAGCCGAGCGCGGCGCGTACGTACTCAGCTGCTCGCGGCCGGCGTCGAGCGGGGTGTCGATCTCGGCGGTGGGCTGCTCGCGCTCGAGCAGCGATATCCGCGACGCCGCGGCGCGAGCAGATGCACAAGGACGCGGTCGAGCGCCGCGCCGCGATGCTCGTGCCGACGATCGCGATCCTCGCGCCGATCATGTTGCTGTTCATCGCCGCGCCGCTGCCCTCGATCGTTCTCGGACATCACTGACCGCCATCACGAGACGCCATCACGAAACAAGGGAGACCCGTGACCATCCGCAAGCACGACGAATCCGGAATGACCACCGCCGAACTGCTCGGCAACGCCGCGCTGGGCGTGCTCGCGCTCGTCGTGATCTGGGGCCTGCTCCAGACGCTCGGCGTCGACATCGTGAACTCGCTGCGCGACGCGCTGATCCACTAGTGGTGCGACGCGGCGAACGACGAATCGCGGATTCACGACGATCCAATACGTCGTCGCGACCGCGTTCTCGTTGCTGTTGTTCGTGATGGTCGCGAACCTGCTGGTCGATCTCTACGAGCGCGGCGCCGTGCGCGACGCGCTCGACGAGGGCGTGCGCGCGGGCGTCGCCGACGCCGCGACCGCCGACGATTGCCTGCGCACGGACGCGTGAGCGTCGTGGAGTCGATCGCGAGCGGGTCGTCGATTGCGGTCGACCGACATCGACTGTGCGCGCGACGGCGACCGGATCGTGGCGACCGCGCACGTGTCGCTGCATTCGTGGTTTCCGATGCTGATTCCCGACTGGCGGCTCGACGCTGCACGCGTCGGCGCACCGGGAGCGCTGACGTGCGCCGGGCCCGGCGAGCACGACCGAAGCCGGCTTCGTCGCGATCGAATGGGTCGCGGCGGTGCGCATTGTTATTGCTGCCGATGGTCGTGCTCGTCGCGACGATGCCGACCTGGGCCGAGCGCCGGAACGGGGCCACGATCGCGGCTCGGGAGGCCGCGCGTGATCTGGTCGACAACTGGCCGAACGGCAGTCCCGCGGCCGCGGTGCTGGTCGCGCAGGACGTCGCCGCCGATCACGGCATCGACGCGTCCGACGTCGACGTGCGAGTCGCGTCGTCGGGGCAGGCGCGCGGCGACGAAGTCGAGGTCGACGTCGAGGTGACGATGCCGGCGATCGGCGTCGGCGGCGATGCGGGTCGGTTCCTGGCACTACACCGCCCGGGCCACGCGGCGCATCGACGACTTCCGGAGCCGGTGATGCCGCGGCCGAAACGAAACCGGACGAGCGGGGCACGATCACACTGTGGGTGCTCGGGCTGTGTATCTCGCTGCTGTTCCTCGGGGGTCTGAGTCTCGACCTGTGGCGGGCGGTCGCCGACCGGCGCCAGCTGTCGTCGATGGCCGACTCCGCCGCGACCGCGGCCGCCAACGGCGTCGATCTCGACGCGTTGCGGGCCGGCACGGTGCAGCTCGACCCGGCGCGGGCCCGCGTCGATCGCGCTGGCCTCGCTCGACGAGGATCCGCACAGTCGGCCGAGCTCGACGCGTCGACGTCGAGGTCGTCGGCAACCGGGTGACCGTGACGCTGCGCGATCACGTGCGGTTCTCGTTGCTCGGCATCTTCATGGGCGGCCAGCACTTCGACATCGCAGGTCCACGCGTCGGCGCAGCCGGAAGAGCGTCCGTAAGCGACCGAACCGCGCGACGCCCTCGTGGGCCCGGCGCGTCCGGATTGATCACGTCAGGTTCGGCGTGGTCGTCGTGAGTTCACGCTGCGAGTTGCGGCGCTTGGTCCACAACGACGATCGCGCCGGCGAGCAGGACGATCAACACGAGGGCCACAATCCACCACGGGAAGAGGTGGTGCTTGGTGCCGAGCGCATCGGCGGCCGCACTCTTGCGGGCCGCCGCGGTCTTGGCCGCACTGGCCAACACTGCACCGCTCCCGTTGCCGGGGTTGGCGCCGTTGCCACTCCCGAGGTTCGAACCATTCGAGCCACTGGAACCGTTGCCCGCGCCGACACCGGGGGTGCCGGAACCGCGATCCCGAGCCCGATCCGTTGTTACCGGTCGCCGAACCGTTGCCGGGATTGGCCGACGTGCCACCACTGTTGGTGCCACCGGTCAGCGCCACCGGTGTGTCCGGGGCGGGTGGTCGGTGTGGTCGAAGCCGCACCGGTCACGGTGAAGCTCTGCGGTGTGTAGATCGTCGCGGTCGACGGAAGTCCGTTGCTGAAGCACACGGCCTCGACCAGTCCCGGAAGTGCGAGTGCGTTACCCGGGATCGTGAACGTTCCGTGCCACGAACCGTTCGCGGCCACGGGCATGTTGACGGTCAACGGGAACGTCGTCGACGAAACCGATACGTAGTCACCGCTCGCGGCGAGCGGCGCAGTCGGCGTGCAGTTCGTACCGCTCGCGGTCACGATCGTTCCGATCGGGCCGGACGACGGCGAAATGTGGAACGACTGCACCGCGGCACTCGCTTCGCCCACCATCGCGAAACTCGTGACGGTGAAGGCCGCGAGTGCGGCGACGAGCCCGATGCGACGAGCTCGCTTCGCGCCACCGTCGCGGCGCACGTCGATACCTTGACTTTGGCGGTTCATGTGAATCTCCTCGCGTTATTGCGGGGGCACGGGCGACAAAGGCCGGAGGTATTCGGCGGAGCCCGCTCGTCCAGACGCAGAGGCGGGATCGCACGACGTAAGTGCGCAATCCACATCGACGGTCCGGACGTGAAGTGACCACCCTGGACCACAGCCGTCACGAAACTGTGACCTCGCGCCCCGGGCAGCAGGCGCTCGACCAGCCCTCGGGCCGTCTCTACGGAATCGCAGAGGGGCGGAATGACGTGAACGTCAGGTACTCTGCGGCCCTGATCGGGCTCGATTCCGAGCAGAACCGCACGTCAAGGGGAGCAAGAAATGCCTGACGCAGTCATCGTCGCCGCGGCCCGCACGCCGATCGGCACCGCCCGCAAGGGAACGCTGCTCGACGTGAGCGCCTTCGACCTCGCCAAGTACGCGGTCGCCGAGACGCTGAAGCGCTCGGGCATCCCCGTCCAACGACGTCGACGACCTCGCGCTCGGCGAGTCGCTGCAGGGTGGGGGAGACATCGCCCGCTACGCCGCGGTCGACCTCGGCCTCTCCGAGATCCCCGGCGTCGCGCTCAACCGCCACTGCGCGTCGGGCATGGCGTCGGTGCAGGTCGCGGCGGGCAGCATCATGGCCGGCATGGACACGCGTCGTGATCGCGGGCGGTTCGGAGTCGCTGTCGTCGATGCCGCAGGTGATGAAGCGCACGATCGGCACCGACGACTACGCGCAGTGGATGTCGCCGTCGCACCCCGCCACTCCCGACGCGCCGGCCTTCGACATGTCGATCACCGTTGGCTACAACACCGCGCAGGCCGCCGGCCTCACCCGCGCCGATTGCGACGCGTGGGCGTTGCGTTCGCACGAGCGCGCCATCGCCGCGATCGACGAAGGCCGTCTGCAGGAAGAGATCTTCGCCATCGAAGTCACCATGCGCGACGGCACGACCAAGATCTTCGACACCGACGAGCACCCGCGCCGCGGCTCCACGATGGAGAAGCTCGCGTCGCTGAAGCCGTTGCACCCCGAGATCGAAGACTTCCCGATCACGGCCGGCAACTCGTCGGGCGTCAACGACGGCGCGGCCGCGATGATGATCGTGAGCAGCGACTACGCCAAGGCGCACGGCCTCACGCCGCTCGGCCGGATCGTGTCGTGGGCGTCGGCCGGAGTCGAGCCCCGCAACACCGGGCTCGGTCCGATCTCGGCCATCCCGAAGGCGCTGCAGCGCGCCGGTCTGGGCGTGGCCGACATCGACCTCGCCGAGATCAACGAGGCGTTCGCGTCGGTGCCGGTCGCGGCGTGCCGCGAGCTCGGCTTCTCCGAGGACATCATGAACCCGCAACGGCTCGGGCTGCTCGCTCGGTCACCCGGTCGCCGCCACCGGTGCCCGCATGATCATGACCACGATGTACGAGCTCCGGCGCCGCGGCGGCGGCATGGGTCTCGCCAGCATGTGCGCGGGCGGCGGCATGGGTTCGGCCACGGTGTTCGAGGTCTACCCGGCCTAAGCCGATCTGGAGCACATGACGGACGAGGAACAGCTCGCGGGTGGTGTCGCCAACGCGGGCCAGGTGACGCGCGTCGGCGCGCATGTGTTGCGTCCGTCGAACGCGCACTCGCAGACGATCCACACGTTTCTGCGCGCGTTGCGCGCCGCCGGCTTCGACGGCGCGTCGGCGCCCGTCGGTATCGATGCCGACGGGCGTGAGCGTCTCGAGTTCATCTCCGGTGATGTCGCGGTGCCGCCCTATCCGGCGTGGGCGCAGGCCGATGGCACGCTCGCGTCGACCGCGGAACTGCTGCGCCGCTTCCACACCGCATCCCGCACCTTCGACTTCTCGGGGGCGGAGTGGAGCGCGGAGATGATCGACCCCGCGCCCCGGGTGGCGGGCGCCGACTACATCGTTTGCCACAACGACGTGTGCCTCGAGAACGTCGTCTTTCGCGACGGCGTGGCCGTCGGCCTCCTCGACTTCGACTTCGCCGCGCCCGGCCGTCCCGCGAACGACGTGGCCGCGTTCGCGCGCATGTGTGTTCCGGTCGACGACGACGTCAGTGCCGAGCGCCTCGGCTGGGCGAGCGCCGATCGACCGGCGCGAACGCGGCTCGTGGCCGACGCGTACGGGCTCGATGCCGAGGGCCGTCAGGAGATGTTCGCCAGCCTCGCCGACACGATTGCCCGGGGCGGTGAGTTCGTGCGCCGCCACGTCGAGGCCGGCGAACCCGGCTTCGTGCAGATGTGGAACGACATGGGTGGCGGCGAACGGTTCGATCGCCGGCGCCGCTGGTGGACCGAACGCGCCGCCGACTTCGCCCGCGCGCTCGCCTAAGCGCCCGTCGGCGCGGCGTTCGCCCCGGTGATCGTCACCATTGGGGCCAGCCCGAGGGCAGCGAGCCCGTCGCGGGGTTGTTCTGGAGAATGCCGCCCGGCGCGCCGAGCGACTGCAGGAGTTGGGAGAAGTTGGCGCCGAACGCGGTGGAGTTGTCGCCGTTGAACTGCCCGGAATCGCGCGCCATCGTGTCGGGCAGCCGTGAACCGTTGGCCCAACCGATCTCGATCCCGTTCGGTCCGGCGAACATCTGGCCGAGCACGGTATTCGAGTTCACCCGGTCTCCGACGTTGACCGTCGGCTGGATGTCTTCCGCGTCGTACACGACGAGGCCGCGCGCCGGTCCGTCGGTCAGCTGATACGCGATGAACGTGCCGCCGGGCCAACCGCCGCCGACGGTGGTGAGCACCACCCCGTCGCCGATCGCGTAGAGCGGTCCGAACCCGCTGTAGTCGACCCCTTGGTCGATCCGTTCCGGTGTCAGCCCGACCGACGCGCGCAACGGGTTGGCGTAGGTGCCGGGCGACGGAGCCGGCCCGCTCGGTGCGGGCGGCGGTGCGGTCGGCGCCGCGGTCGACGTCGGTGACGTGGTCGGTACGGCGGACAAGACCGCGGGTGTCGGTGCGTCGACCTGCGGTGTCGATGCGTGCACGGCCTTGGCCAGCGCGCGCTCCTCGGCCGCCTCTTCCTTTTCGTGCTGCGCTGTCGCGGCGGCCATCAGCTGCTTGAGGTTGCCCTTCACATTGGTCAACGAGCGTTCCTCGACCGCGATCGCGGTCGTCGCCGCGGTGCGCGCCGAGGTGAGTTGGGCGAGCGTGGCCTGGGCCGCGTCGCGATCCGACTGCAACGCTTTCTGCGCGGCCTTGGTGTCGGCCTGTGCCGCCAACAGTGTTCCGAGTTGCCGCGTGAACTTGTCGTTCACCGCGCCGAGATAGTGAGTCTGTTCGAGCGCGGAGGTGATGTCGGTCGTGTCGGTGAAGACGGTCAGGTCCGAGACGCCGCCGTCGGTGACGTAGGCCCGGATCGCGGTGGCGCGCAGGGTGGCGGTCGCTGCCGTCTCGGCGCGTTGGTCGGCGTCGAGGACGGTCTGGTTGTGCGCGATGCGCACGTCGATCTGGCCGAGGTGCGTTTCGACGGCGTTCGAGCGAGTGACGAGGTCTTGCACGTGATCGCCCTGTACCTCGATCTGATGCGCGATCTTGGCGATCTGCGCCTTGTCGTCGCCCACGGTCGCGCCCGCGGGTGGCGAGGTCGCGACGACCGCCGAGAGGGCGAGCGCCGCGGCGATGAGCGTCACGCCGGCCGCGTGCGTACGCCGGCGAAACAACACCAGCAACACTGCCCCCAACTGCGACACGGGTCCCCACCGTAGTGAGGGCTCGGGTCGGATGACAACCACCCCGGAATCTTCCGGATTGCAGCTTTTACCCCGGCTTGACCTGCGGCTCAGCCGGTTCTCACGTCGGCGCCCAAAGGTGACGAAGAACTGGCAACGGACACAACGAGCGCCGGGCCTCGCAGTCAGGGCGCACGAGCAGGGATCGGCGGTGACATGGGCGGGGTGATCGTCGACGGCGTCGCGTCGTCCGGCCATCGGGCGATGCTCGTGGCCGGCGGTTCCGACGACGTGTCCGCCGGACGCACGCCGATCTCGAAGCTGCGCGTCTTGCGCATGGTCGGACGGCGATCACTGCCCGCGCTGATCGAGGCGACGGTCATCCCGTCGATCCTCTTGTACGTCTTCTTCGTCACCGTCGGTCCGGCTGCGGGGATGTGCGCCGCACTCGGCTGGGCGTACGGCTCGGTGTTGCGCCGGCTGCTCACGCGTCAAAGCGTTCCCGGGGTGTTGCAGCTCGCGGTCGCGGGCCTCACCGTGCGCACGGTCGTGGGTCTGCTGAGCGGCACGTTCATGTACTTCCTGCAACCCGTCGCCACGACGGTTGTTCTCGCACTCGTGTTTCTCGCGTCGCTGCGGTTCGGTACGCCGATGATCGCCCGGATGGCCTCTGACTTCTGCCCCCTCGACTCCGAGGTGAGTTGCCGGCCCGCGGTCACGCGGTTGTTCAGCGGGCTCACGTTGATGTGGGCGGGCGTGCATCTGCTGTCGGCGGGGACGACGTTCGCGATGCTCGTGAGCTTGCCCACGACGACGTTCGTTGCGTTGCGATCGTTCGTCAGCCTCGCGATCACGATCAGCGCAATCGTGTTCACGGTGTCGTGGGCGATGCGGATCGCGCGCTCGGAGAACCTGGTCTTCGCCCGCGTCGACGACCCGGACGACGTGCACCACGCGGACGGCGCGCACCAGTAGTCATACTGGCGCGGTGTCGTTCCTCTCCCGCATCACGATCGTCGTCGACGACTACGACCCCGCGATCGCATTCTTCGTCGACGTGCTCGGGTTCGAGCTCGTCGAGGACGCGCCGGCCGCGACGAGCTCGGGGGATCCGAAACGATGGGTCGTCGTGCGCCCACCGGGCGCCGAGACCGCGATCTTGCTCGCCCGGGCCGACGGTGACGCGCAACGCGAGGTGGTCGGGCGCCAGAACGCGGGCCGGGTCGGTTTCTTCCTGCAGGTCGATGACTTCGACGCGACCTACGCCCGCATGCAAGCCGCCGGTGTCGAATTCGTCGGTGCGCCCAGGTCCGAGCCGTACGGGCGGGTCGTGGTGTTCGTCGACATCGCCGGGAACCGCTGGGATCTCCTCGGCGCCTGACCCGGCGGGTCAGTTGACGGCGCGGAGCTCGCGGAGCGCGACCGACAGCGTCGCTACGTCGAAGACGCCGTGCGTGCGAATCTCGTCGAGCAGTGCGAGCAGGCGCGTCGTGACCGCAGTGCGAGACGCGGCCCACGCTTCGTACGAACCGGCACTCAGCGTCGCGTCGACGACCCGGCGGTACTGCGCGGCGGCGTCTTCGCGCAGCGCGTTGCGGGCCAGCGCGTCCCAACGATCGGTGCGGGGGAGGTCGACGATGCGGTCGCCCAGCCATTCGAAGCGCAGCTGTTCGCCGACCTCGTCGTAGGCGGCGGCCACGACTTCGACCTCGACGTCGTGCGTGGAGGCGAGCTCCGCGATGTCGAGTGCACGCGGCAGATGGTCGAGGGCCGCGATCCGCTCCGCGAGCTCACGCGGGACTCCGGCCGCGGTGTACTCGGCCGCGATCGCGTCGAGCTTCGGTGACGCGGCCGCCATCGCGGTCGAGGCGCGCGACCGGCACCGCAAAGAACGCGACCGTCGACGCGACCGGGAGGGGCCGGGGCCGATTGCGCAACAGCCAACGCGCGCCCCGTTCCACCAAGCGGCGACTTGCGAGGTACATGCGCGTCTGCACGTCGACGTCGACCGTCTTGTCGAGCGCTTCGATGTCGCGCCAGAGCGCGTCCTGGTCGAACACCGCGCGGGCCGTCTCGTGCGCACGCACCATATCGGGTCCGGCGGCGCCGGTCTCCTCGCCGATCCGGAAGGCGAACGTCGCGCCGGCCCGGTTGACCAACCCGTTGACGAGCGCGGTCGCGGTGATCTCGCGGCGCAGCGTGTGGGCCCGGATCCGGCTCGAGGAATCGTTCCCGCACTGCGGTGGGGAAGGCGCGGATCAGCTCGGGCATGAAGTCGAGGTCGTCGGGCAGCTCCGACGCGAGCAGCTCTTCTTCGAGCGCGATCTTCGCGTACGCGAGCAGAACCGCGAGCTCGGGCGGCGCGAGCCCGAGGCCGGCTTTGTGGCGTTCCGAAAGCTGATCGTCGGACGGCAGCCGCTCGACGTCGCGGTCGAGGTTCACCGACTCTTCCAGCGCGTGCATGAACCGCACGTGCACGCCCTCCATGGCCACGGCTTGGGCGCGGCCGTTGTCGAGCGCTCGGTTCTGGCGGTAGTTGTCGCGCAACACGAGCGCCGCGACCTCATCGGTCATGCTGACGAGCAGCGCGTTGCGATCGTCTTCGTTCAGCTCGCCGTCGTGCACCGCGCCGTCGAGCACGATCTTGATGTTCACCTCGTGGTCGGAGGTGTCGACGCCCGCGCTGTTGTCGATCGCGTCGGTGTTGATGCGGCCACCCGCGAGCGCGTACTCGACCCGACCGTCCTGGGTGAAGCCGAGGTTGCCACCTTCGCCCACGCTGCGGCAACGCAGTTCCCGGCCGTCGACGCGCACCGCATCGTTCGCCTTGTCGCCGACGGTCGCGTGCGTCTCCGCACTCGCTTTCACGTAGGTGCCGATTCCGCCGTTGTAGAGCAGGTCGACAGGTGCCTGCAGGATGGCGCGGATCAGCTCGGCCGGGGTGAGCGTGTTCGACGCCCTCGGCGATCGCGAGCCGGGCGCGGACTTCGCGGCGTGATCGGGATCGACTTGAGCGTGCGCGCGTAGACGCCGCCGCCGTCCGACACGAGCGCGGCGTCGTAGTCGGCCCACGACGAGCGCGGGAGCTCGAACAGCCGGCGCCGCTCCGCGAACGAGGTCGCAACCACGGGATCGGGGTCGAGGAACACGTGGCGGTGGTCGAACGCGGCGACGAGCTGGATGTGTTCCGACAGGAGCATCGCGTTGCCGAACACGTCGCCCGACATGTCGCCGATCCCGACGACGGTGAAGTCGTCGTGGTCGGGATCGATGCCGAGATGGCGGAAGTGCCGGCGCACCGATTCCCACGCGCCGCGGGCCGTGATGCCCATCGCCTTGTGGTCGTAGCCGTGCTGCCGCCCGACGCGAACGCGTCGCCGAGCCAGAAGCCGCGGCCGAGCGCGATCTCGTTGGCGATGTCGGAGAAGGCCGCGGTGCCCTTGTCGGCCGCGACGACGAGGTACGGATCGTCGCCGTCGTAACGCACGACCTGATCGGGCGGAACGACCTTGCCTTCGACGAGGTTGTCGGTGACGTCGAGCAGCGCGCCGATGAACAGGCGGTAGCACGCCTCGACCTCGGCGCGGCAGTTGCGCGGGATCGGCGGGCGGCGTCTTCACGACGAAGCCGCCTTTGGCGCCGGCGGGCACGATGACCGCGTTCTTGACCCGCTGCGCCTTCATCAGGCCGAGCACCTCGGTGCGGAAGTCTTCCCGCCGGTCCGACCAGCGGATGCCGCCGCGCGCCACCTTCCCCGCGCGCAGGTGCACGCCTTCGACGCGCGGCGAGTACACGAAGATCTCGAACAGCGGCCGCGGCCGCGGGCAGGTCGGGGATCGCGCTCGGGTCGAGCTTGAGCGCGACGCACGGCAGGGGATTGCCCGCGCGCGTCGGCGTCCTGGAACCAGTTCGTGCGCAAGCGTGGCGAGCACGAGGTGCAGGAGCGTCGCGCAGGATGCGGTCCTCGTCGAGCGAGGTGACCGCGTCGAGCTCGGCGCGGATCTCGTCGGCGAGCCGTGCGCTCGCGTCGCCGTCACCGTCGCCACTCGCGCCACGCATTCGTACCGGCGACCCACGGATCGAGGCGCGCCACGAACAGCTCGACGAGCCGGCGCGCGATCTCGGTGTGGCGGCTCAACGCGTCCGCGATGTACGTCTGGCTGAACCGGCTGCCGATCTGGCGGAGGTAGCGGCCGTACGCGCGCAGCAGCGCGACCTCGCGCCACGCGAGCCCGGCGGTGAGCACGAGCCGGTTGAAGCCGTCGTCCTCGGCGCGGCCGTCGACGACCGCGAGGAACGCCTCCTCGAACAGTCGCAGCGCGGCCGGGTCGATGATCGTCCCGTCCGGCGGCGCGCAAGCGGAACCACTTCATCCAGCGGGCGTCGAGAGTCCTTGCGGCGTGATCTCGTACGGGATGCTCGTCGTCGACGATCGACGCCCATGTTCGTGAGGCGGGGGAGCACCTCCGACAGCGACGGTTGCGCGCCGCAGCCGTAGAGCTTCAGGTCGAGGTGATCCGACGCCGATCGTCGAGGCGCGCCGCGAGCGGTCGCTCTTCGCCGAGCAGTTCGAGTTGCGGGCAGATCGGCGAGCGCCTCGGCCGGCGTCGAAGTCGTCCTGGTACGCGCCGGGGAACGCGTCGGTCCAGACGCGCAGAACGTCGAGCCCGGTCTCCTCGCCGTGCGCGGCGATCAGCGCGTCGCGGAGATCGTCGACCCACGCCCGGGCCGCCGCGGCGACGAGTCTTCTCGAGCTCCGCGACGTCGACGTGGGTCGCCGCTCGGCATGTCGAGGTGCAACACGTAGTGCAGGCGGGCGAGCACCGACTCCGAGAGCCGCGTGTTCCACTCGTAACCCGTCGATCCGTACGCGTCGACGAGGAAGCTGCGCGATGCGCTCGCGGACCTGCGTGGTGTAGCGGTCGCGGGGGATGAACACGAGGCACGAGACGAACCGGCCGTACGGCTCGCGGTGCACGAACAGCCGCACGCGGCGGCGCTCCTGCAGCCGCAGGATGCCCATCGCGGTCTCGAAGAGATGGTCGACGTCGATCTGGAACAGGTCGTCGCGCGGATACGTCTCGAGGATCTGGACGAGATCCTTCTGGTCGTGGCTCGCGGGCAGGAAGCCGGCCCGCTCGATGACCGCCGCGACCTTGCGCCGCAGCACCGGGACCGCGAACGGGCTGCCCGTGTACGCGCCCGACGCGTACAAGCCCGATGAAGCGGTGTTCGCCGACGACCTCGCCGTCGCGCGTCGTAGCGCTTGATCCCGACGTAGTCGAGGTGCGTCGGGCGGTGCACGGTCGAGCGCGCGTTCGCCTTCGTCAGCACGAGCAGGTTCTTCTCGCGCGCTTTGGCCCGGACGCGGGCGGCAGCGCGGCGAAGCTCGCCGACGGTTGTCCTCGGGCGCATTGCGCAGGAGTCCGAGCCCGCGTGCCCGGCACCGGGAGCAGCTGGTCGTCGTCGGCGAGGTCGTACGCGCGGTACCCGAGGAACGTGAAGTGCTGGTCGGCGAGCCACTGCAGGAACGCCTTGCCCTCGGCGAGGTCGTCGGCCGTGCACGGCGGCGGCAGCTGTTCGAGCTCGTCCGTGACGGTGTGCAACGCGTGCGAGCATCGGCTGCCAGTCGCGGGTCGCGGCGCGCACGTCGTGCGAGGACCGCGAGCAGATCGGCGCGCACCGCGTCGAGGATCTCGGTGCTGGTCTCGCGATCGATCTCGATGTGCGTCCACGACTCGAGCAGCGACTTGTCGCCGTCGCGGTCGGAGTGCACGCTCGTCGGTCGCGGCGGCCATGCCGAGCAGCTCGCCGGCGTCGTGCGGCGCACGCAGAGGATCGGGTGCACGACGAGATGCACGCCGAGGTTGCGGCGGTCGAGCGCCATCGTGAGCGAGTCGACGAGGAACGGCATGTCGTCGAGCACGACGTCGACCGCGGTGTGACCGTGCGCGGGCGTGTACACGCGCACGAGCGCTTCGCTCGGGCGCACGCTGCGCGCCGAAGCGCCAGTGCTCGAGCGCGGCGCGCGGCGAGCTCGTCGGTCGTCCACGTGGCGAGGTCGTCGTCGCCGAGCTGTTCGTAGTAGGCGCGCACGAACGCGTCGGCGCCGCGCCGGATCGGACGCGCGGACGAGTTCGCAGATTTGCGCCATCACGTCGTCGCGACGGGCCACGACGCCGACCATACCGTCCATAGCGTCCCCATCGGCACGTTCGCGCGCTCCCGTATGCTCGGCCCGTGGACACCGCCGAGGCGCTGGAACTCGCCCTGGAACTGGCCGACCTGGCCGACGCGCATCACGATGGACCGCTTCCGGGCCCACGATCTGAAGGTCGACGACCAAGCCCGATCTCACTCCGGTGAGCGAGGCCGACCAGGCGGTCGAGCGGGCGATCCGCGCCCGGCTCGCGGCGCGACCGGCCACGCGGTGCTCGGCGAGGAGTACGGCGACCGGACTGCGGGCGAGCCGACGATGCCGACGTCCGAGTTCCGGTGGATCATCGACCCCATCGACGGCACCAAGAGCTACGTCCGCGGCGTGCCGATCTGGGCGACGTTGATCGGGCTCGAACGCGCGGGCGAGCTGATCGTCGGGGTCGCGTCGGCGCCCGCGCTCGGCATGCGCTGGTGGGCCGGGCAGCGGGCTCGGCGCGTTCCGCGACGGCGAGCGCATCACCGTGTCGTCGGTCGCGGAGCTCGACGACGCGCAACTCTCGTTCGCCTGGGACACCGTCGGAGCGTTTCCACGCCGACGGCATCGGACCGAAGCTCGTCGACCTCTCGCACACGTGCTGGCGGACGCGCGGCATCGGCGACTTCTGGCAGCACCTGCTCGTCGCCGAAGGCGCGTTCGACATCGCGATCGACCCGATCGTCTCGCTGTGGGACATCGCCGCGCTGATCCCGATCATCGAAGAAGCCGGCGGCCGTTGGACCGACGGTCGACGGCCAGCGCCGACATCGACGGCGGCAGCTTCGTGTGCACGAACGGTCTGCTGCACGACGCGGTCATCGCGTCGCTCGCGTAGTGTCGCCCGCCGTGCCGGAGCTGACCGTCGGGATCGATATCGGAACGTCGTCGGTGAAGGCGGTCGCGGCCGACGCCGACGGCAACATCGTCGCCCGCTCGCGCATCCCGCACGACTTCTTCGTGCCGTCGCCCCTGCGCTTCGAGCACGACGCCGACGGACGCCTGGCACGAAGGTCCGCGGCTCGCCCTCGACGCCCTCGGCGCGGTCGAGCCGCGCGCGGCGTCTCGGTCGCGGCGATGGTGCCGTCGCTCACGGCCGTCGACGCCGACGGCATTCCGTGCGCGCCCGGGCTTCTCTACGGCGACGAGCGCGGCCACGCCGACCGGCCCGGCGCGATCGCCGAAGCCGGCGAGCTCGCGCAGTTCATGCACTGGCAGGCGCACGAGCACCCCGACGCGCGCGGCTACTGGATGGCGCAGGCCGTCGCGAATCACGCGCTGTCGGGTCAGCCCGTGATCTCGTCGACGGTCGCGGCGACCGCGTTCCCGTTGTTCGACTGGAAGAAGTGGGACGAGGAGAAGCTCGCGGAGTGCGGCGCCCGCGCTCGACCAGATGCCGACGATCGGCCCGACCGGGCACGCCGCTCGCCGAGGTGACGCGGCCGTCCCGGCTGCGTGCTCGAAGGCGGCACGATCGACGCGATGGGCGAGCAGCTGGTGGCCGGCTGCGACGACGACGGCGACGTGCTCGTGATCTGCGGCACGACGCTCATCGTCTGGGCGGTGATGCCCGAGCCGGTCGAGGTCGCCCGGCCACTACTCGATCCCGCACACCGCGCCGGGCAAGTTCCTCGCTCGGCGGCCCGAGCAACGCGGGCGGACTGTTCCTCAACTGGGTCGACCGCATGTGCGCGACCGACGGCGACGGGCGCCGGCGACGGTACGCCGGCGTCGGTCGGCGATCCCGGGTCGGGTTCCGATCTGGGCGCCGTACCCGCGCGGCGAGCGGGTGCCGTTCCAGGACTCCGACGCGGCGCGCGCAGCTCGTCGATCTCGACCTCACGCACGACGCGGCATCGATCCGGCGCGCCGCGTTCGAAGCGGCGGGCTTCGTCACGCGCCGCATGATCGACGCGTCGCCCGACTCCGGCGCAGCGCATCGTCGCGACCGGCGGCGGCACGCGCGTCGAGGCGTGGATCCAGGCGCTCGCCGACTGCACCGCGCTGCCCGTGCACGTGTGCGCGGTTCCCGAAGGCGGCGCGCTCGGTGCCGCGTTCCTCGCCCGGCTCGCGGCCGGGCTCGAGACGTCGATGCACGACGCGGCCCGCTGGGCGCGGACGTCGCACATCGTCGATCCCGATCCCGACGTGGGCGAACGCGGTCGCCGATCGCTACGCCCGCTTCTGCGAGGTCGCCGGTTGACGCGTCGGTGCGTTAGCGTCGGACGGCAGCGCGATCGTAAGCGTCTCGGACATGGCGCTCGACATCACGGTCAACCGCGACGCGTGCATGGGCTCGGGCAACTGCTCGTTCTGGGCGCCGGGCGTCTTCGATCTCGACGACGACGGCATCGCGATCGTCGTCGACCCGGCCGCGCAACCCGAAGACAAGGTCGTCCTCGCCGCGCAGGGCTGCCCGACCCAGGCGATCACCGTCGTGCGCGACGGCGAGAAGCTCGTCTGACGCGGACCGCGTCCGATGACCGACCGTGTCCCGATCGTCCTCGTGCACGGCGGCGGGCACGGCGCGTGGTGTTGGGAACCGACTGCTCGCCGTCGTCTGCGCGGTCCGACGCGATCGCGGTCGACCTTCCGCCCGTCGTCGATCCGCGGCGGACCGGGGCGCAACGACATCCCGCCGGGCATCGACGAACATCACGCTCGCCGATTGCGCCGACGCGGTGCTCGCCGCGGCCGACGGCGCGGGCTTCGATCGCTTCGTGCTGGTCGGGCCACTCGCTCGCGGGTCTGACGATCTGCGAGGTGGCGCGCACGCGCGCCCGAGCGCGTCGCGCATCTCGTGTTCGTCTCCGCGCTCGTCCCGCCCGAGGGCATGAACGCGGTCGACGCGATGCCGCCCGAGATGATCGAGCGCGTCGCGAGCGGCCTGACCGAGGCGCATCGTCGTCGACATGTTCTGCAGCGACCTCGACGCCGGTGCAGACGCAATTCGTGCTCGACGCACGTCGGCGGCGAGGCCGTGCAGGTCATGGTCGAGCCCGTGCGACCGCGCCGGCATGCCGGCCGACCTGCCCGAAGACCTATCGTCCGCCTGCAGCCACGATCACGCGCTGCCCGCCCGCGGCGCAGGACGCGTCGATCGCCGCGCTCGCGCGCGGTCCCCGGCGGCACGCGTCGACGTCGTGGAGATCGAGTCCGGCCACAACGTGATGATCAGCCACCCCGCCGAGCTCGCCGCCCTCATCGACGACCTCGCTTCGGCTCTCTGACGTCGTCCCCGCCAACAGTGGGCACCGTCACGTACCGCGGCGGTACGTGAGCGTGCCCACTGTTGGAGGAATTCCGGGCTCCGAGCTGACGTGGGCGTCAGGGACGCGCGACTATCGACGGATGCCGATTGGGATCACGGAAGACCACGAACACCTGCGCACGGCCGTCCGGCGCTTCGTCGACGACCGCATTCGACCCGCGGTTCTCCGCGAGCGCGCTGGAGGCGAAGGCCCAGGCACGGCCCGACGTTCTGGGCGCCGCTGGCGGAGCCGGGTTGGATCGGTCTCCACGTCGCCGAGGCGCACGGGGGGAGTGGCGTCGGGCTCGTCGAGCAGGCCGTGGTGGTCGAGGAGCTCGGTCGCGCGTGCGCGCCCGGTCCGTACGTTCCGACCGCGATCGTCGCCGCGCTGCTGCAGGCCGACGGCGGCACCCGCGGCCGACGAGTTGCTGCCCCGCATCGTCGCCGGTGAGCTCACCGGCGCGGTCGCGCTCGGCGACGCCACCCTCGTGGCCGGCGGCGCGGCCGCCGACGTGATCGTCGTCGCGGTCGACGGCAGCGTGGTACGCGCTCGACGCGGCCGGCGGTCGGCGCGCAGGAAGTGAAGAGCGTCGACCTCACCCGCCGGCTCGCGCGCATCGACGCCGACGCGGCGACAGCCGCGGCCGCGGCGACACCCGACCGCAAGCTCGCCAACCTCGACCGACGACGGTGCGGTTGCTCGCGGCGACGCTGTTCGCGGCCGAAGCCGTCGGCGTCGCGCAGTGGTGTGTCGACACCGCGGCCGAGTACGCGAAGGTGCGCGTGCAGTTCGGTCGCCCGATCGGCCAGTTCCAGGGCGTGAAGCACCGCTGCGCGGAGATGCTGGCGCGCGTCGAGCTCGCCCGCGCCGCAGTGTGGGACGCGGCGGCCGCGGCCGACGACCTCGCCGACGCCGCGGCGCCGGCCGCTCGCGATCGCGGCCGCGGCCGTCGCTCGCGTTCGACGCCGCGTTCGCGAACGCCAAGGACTGCGTGCAGACGCTCGGCGGCATCGGGTTCACGTGGGAGCACGACGCCCACATGTACCTGCGGCGCGCGATGACGCTGCAGCAGCTCACCGGCACGCCCGACGACTGGCGCGTCCGCGCCGCGCAGGCCGCGATGCACGGTGCCCGGCGCCGGCTCGCCGTCGACCTCCGCCGACGCGGGCGACGCCGGTCACGACCGCGAGATCGACGCGTTCCGCGCCGAGGTGCGCGACGTTCCTCGCCGAGATCGACGGCGCTGCCCGCGCAGGAACAGCGCAATCGCATCGCCGAGGCCGGGTTACGTCACCCCGGGCTGGCCCGCGCCGTGGGGCCGCGACGCCAAGGCGCTCGAGCTGCTGGTGATCGAAGAGGAGTTCCGCGCGGCCAAGGTCGACCAAGCCGAACATCGGCGTGGGCGCGTGGGCGCTGCCGAACCTGATCGTGCACGGCACCGAGGAGCAGCGCGAGCGCTGGATCATGCCGACGCTCCGCGGCGAGATCGGGTGGTGCCAGCTCTTCAGCGAGCCCGGCGCGGGTTCCGACCTCGCCGCGCTGTCGACCAAGGCGACGCGCGTCGAAGGCGGCTGGCTGCTCAACGGCCAGAAGGTGTGGACGTCGATGGCCAAGGAGGCCGACTGGGGCATCTGCCTCGCCCGCACGAATCCCGAAGCGGCCAAGCACGACGGCATCTCGTGCTTCATGGTCGACATGAAGACCCCCGGCATCGACATCCGCCCGCTGCGCGAGCTCACCGGCATGGCCATGTTCAACGAGGTCTTCTTCGACGACGTGTTCGTGCCCGAGGACTGCCTGGTCGGCCAGGAGCACGACGGCTGGCGCGCGGCCCGCACCACGCTGGCCAACGAGCGGGTCTACATGGGCTCGGGCAACACGATCGGCGGCGGGGTCGTCGGCGTGCTGAAGGCGATCGAGGCCCAGGGTCTCGGCCGACGACCGCCTCGCCCTCGCCGAGGCAGGCGGCCTCGTCGCGACCGGCCACGCCCTGTCGGCGCTCGGCTTCCGCCTGACGCTCGCCGCGTCTGGCCGGGCGCCGACCCGTCGGGTTCGGAAGCGGCCGTCCGCAAGCTCCTCGGCGTGCAGCACGACCAGCACGTGCAGGAGGTCGGGATGGTCGTGGCCGGCATGGACGCGATCGCCGCCGAGGGCGATGCGGCCGCCTGGTCGGCGTCGTTCCTGTTCAACCGCTGCCTGACCATCGCGGGCGGCACCAGCGACATCCAGCGCAACGTCATCGCCGAACGCCTCCTCGGCCTGCCCCGGGATCCGTGATCCCGCCAGGGATCCCGTGAGTTTCCCTCGGGATCGGCGAAGCCTATGTCCGAAAAGGACCGGTGGAGGTAACCGGGCTCCTGAACTGGGGCGGCGCAACGGCCGTCGCCACAGCTGCAGTAGTGCGGTTTCGTCCACCACCCGAGTCCGCGGGCGATCCCGTGTGAAACGGGAACCGATCGACCTGGACTTGGTGCAAGAAAGTCTGCTCCGCGAGGAGGCGGCCGTGGAGCGGGATGAGAAGGGAAGAACCGATGGCGATGACAACGCAGCTTCCGAGGGGTACTGCCAACGAGCCGGCCGCAACGGCCGCGCCGCCGACCGGATTGCCCTCCGAACAGCTCTACACGTGGCTCGAGTGGGTGCAGGACGACCTGCGTCGGCTCGAAGCGCGCCTCGAGTACCTCGAGTCGGCGCGTGGGCAACTGCGGGAGCAGGAACGTCTGCTCAGCGAGCTCCTGCACGCGTCCGGCGCTCTCGCACCGAAGTTGACGCCGGCGTCATAGAACCGATAGTCGTAGCGCTCCATGGGTGAGCGCGTACTCGACTACGAACCAGGTCGACGGCCGGCGATGCCGGGCCCGCGATCAGCCACCCGCTGACGCGTACCGACCTCGTCATGTACGCGGGCGCGAGTGGTGATTTCAATCCGATGCACCACGACGAGATCGCGGCGCAACAGGCGGGGCTGCCGTCGGTGTTCGGCCACGGCATGTTCACCGCCGGGCTCCTCGCCACTGCGGTCACGAACTTCGTCGGCGTCGGCAACCTGAAGTCGTACCGGGTCCGCTTCACCAAGCAGACCTGGCCCGGCGAAGTGCTCACGACCAGCGTGACCGTGCGCGAGAAGCGGGCCGGCAACGAGGTCGTGCTCGACTGCTCGGTCGTGAACGAGCAGGGCGAGACCAAGATCCAGGGCGAAGCAGTCGCGGTGCTCCCTTGACGAGCGCCCCGCGTTTCGACCTGCCCACGATCGACGCCGAGACCCAGCCGTTCTGGGACGGGTTGAAGGAAGGCACGTTCCTGCTCCGGCACTGCAACGCCTGCGGGCGCGACCACTACTACCCGCGGCCGTTCTGCCCGACGTGCTGGAGCGACGACGTCTCCTGGAAAGAGGCGTCGGGGCGCGGGCAAGATCTACACGTACTCGGTCGTGCACGTGAACGACCTCCCGCCGTTCAACGAGCGGGTGCCGTACGTGGCCGCGATCGTCGAGCTCGAAGAGGGCCCGCGGCTGATGACCAACATCGAGGGTCGTGCCGTTCGACGAGCTGCGCCGCCGACATGCCCGTGGTGGTCGAGTACAAGCCGATCTCCGACGACGTCACGATCCCGGTGTTCCGTCCCGCAGGCTGACCGGTAGCGTCCCGAGCCGTGAACGAAGACGAACAGGACTGGAACTTTCCGTTCGAGGAACCGCTGCACGAGGTGTTCCCGCAGTTGCACGCCGCGCAGAACGCGTGGATGTCGCAGCTCGACTCGCTGACGGCGCCCGATCGCAAGACCCACGAGCTCATCCGGCTCGCGGTGACCGTCGGCATCCGCAATCCCGAGGGTGTGCGGCGCCACGCGCGCCTCGCCCGGGAGGTCGGCGCGTCGTGGGAAGAGATCCTCGGGTCGATCATGCTGACCGTCCCCGGCCACGGGCTCTTGCCCGCGGTCGAGGCGATCCCGCACGCGCGCCGCGGTTACGAGGAAGCGCTCGAAGCCGAACAGGAGTGATCTGACGTGCCCGACGTGGAAGAAGCGGTCCCGCCGTTTCGCATCCTGCCCAAGCTCACCGACTGGAACCGCGACTTCTGGACGGGCGGCGCGCGCGGCGAGCTGCGCTTCTGGCGCTGCCAGGACTGCGGTTCTACATCCACCCGCCGCAGCCGATCTGCCCGAGCTGCCACTCGAAGAACATGCAAGACCGAGGCGGTCTCGGGCGACGGCGACGTTGGCGACGTTCTCGGTCAACCATCAGCCGTGGATGCCGGGCCCGGAGCTGCCGTACATCGTGGCGATCGTCGAGATCGTCGAGCAGCCGTCGGTGCGGCTCACGACGAACCTCGTGAACTGCGCGCTCGACGACGATCGCGCATCGAGCATGCCGGTGCGGGTCACGTTCGAGCATCACCCCGATCCCGAGGGCGATATCTACATCCCGCTGTTCGAGCCGGGGGAATGACGGTCATGGACGAGAACGACGATCATCGAACGGCGCGCCTGCATCTCCGGCGTCGGGCAATCCGACATCGGCCGCCGACTGTTCCGCGATCCGCTCGAGCTCACGCTCGACGGATGCCTCGCCGCGATCGAACACGCCGGACTCACCACCGACGACATCGACGGCATCTCGACCTACCCAGGGCCGATGGGCGGTTCCGCCGGGGTTTTCCGGCGCGGGCGCGTACGACGTGATGGACGCGCTGCGCTTGAAGTGCGGTTGGTACGGCAGCGGGCTCGAAACGTCGGGCCAGCTCGGTTCGGTCGTGAACGCGTGCCTCGCGGTTGCGTCCGGCCTCGCCAACCACGTGCTGTGCTTCCGCTCGGTCTAGGAAGGCTCCGCGCAGGGCGACAAGGGCCGAGCCGCGGTGATGCCCGGCGGTGGTGGCGGAGGCGGCGGCGGTTTCAAAGCCTCGGGTTTCATGGAATGGAACACTGCCGTTCTCGGCGCCGTCGGCCGCGATCTGGATTGCGATGTTCGCGCAGCGTCACTTCCACGAGTACGGCACGACCGCGCGAGCAGCTCGCGTGGATCGCGTTGAACGCGCGGCGCAACGCCGAGCTGAACCCGAAGGCGATCTACCGCGACCCGATGTCGTTCGACGACTACATGGCCGCGCGGATGATCTCGGCACCGTTCTGCCTCTACGACTGCGACGTCCCGTGCGACGGCGCGACCGCGGTGATCGTGTCGCGGCGCGACATGGCCGCCGATCTGCGCAACCCGCCGCTGCGGGTCGAGGCGGTCGGTACGCGGCATCGACGGGCGGCCGTCGTGGGACCAGTTCGACGACCTCTCCACGATGGCGAACCGCGGTGCGGGCAAGCAGCTGTGGGAGCGCACCGAGTACAAGCCCGCCGACGTGCAGATGGCGCAGCTCTACGACGGTTTCTCGTTCATCACGATGTCGTGGCTCGAAGCGCTCGGGCTGTGCGGCATCGGTGAGAGCGGGCCGTTCATCGAAGGCGGCACGCGGATCGCACGCGACGGTGAGTTGCCGCTCAACACGCACGGCGGGCAGCTGTCGGCCGGTCGGCTGCACGGCTACGGCTTCCTGCACGAGGGCGCCACGCAGATGTGGGGCGAGGCCGGCGATCGTCAGATCGCCACTCCGCCCGAAGTCGGCGTCATCGGCGCCGGCGGTGGCAACACCTGCGGCTGCCTCTTGCTCGTGCGCGAGTAGTTCAAGGTCAAGGGCCCGGGCAAGGGCGGCTTTTACGACGGGGTGTCGGCGAACTCGGGCGATCGGGATTCTCGCCCCAATGCGTACCGCCTACGCGTACAGATTGGGGCGAGAATCGCGGTTCTCGACGGTTGTCCCGATTCTCGGAGCCACCTGTACGGCCTACGCGTACGCATGGCCCCGAGAATGCGGATGCGCGCGATATCAGCGGGGGATGAGTTGTTCGGCGATTGCCGCGAGTTCGATCTGGCTTACGCCGCGCGTCGTTAGGAGCCACGGTCCACACGCCGTGAACGCGGCGGCCTCACCTTCGTGCGTCGTTCCGAACGTGACGTCGCCGCCGAGCGTCGGCGCGCCGACGTCGGTACGCACCGCAAAGGTGGCGTCGGGTGCTCTCTTGCGCAGCTCGAGCGTCGCGTCGCCCGTTGCGCTCTGGTAACCGGCAATCACGCCGCCGGGAAGTGTCGTGGCGCGCTGCCAGCCCGACGGGAGGTAGCCGAACACAAACGGGGGGACCGCGCCGTGACAGCTGACGGAAGCGCGGCGAGGGAACCTCGGACACGACGGCGTGCACGCGCCCTGCAGTACGCGATCGCCGAGCGGCGAACGCAACGACACGTCGAGCTGACGGACCTCGCCCACCGCTGTGCAGTTGCCGCCGGGCTCGTGGACCGACACTTCTACCGTTACGCGTGTCGGCATCTCCTTGACGTGCGACGAAGCGATGTGCGCGCCGCACGACACATCCACGCCGAGGTGCAGTGTGCGGCCGTCGCTCGAGATCGACGTGACCGACCAGGCGCCGACCTCGTCGCGGGCTGAGCAGCCGGTGGCCACGAGCCCGACCACTGCCGCGAAGACCACTCCGAAGACGAACCGCCGCACACTGCTCCGACGCTCGAGCGCCCGCCGGAGGTTCCCGGCTCGGGAGCCGTGTCAGCCGATGGCGAGGGTGGCGAGCTCTTCGAGGTGGTCGCTCGCCGTGCCGAGTGCGTGCCCGACCGTCAGCAGGCGCTTGTAGTACAGGTGGATGTCGTGCTCCCAGGTGAAGCCGATGCCGCCGAACACCTGGATCGCGGTGCCACCCAGCTGCGGGAACGCGTCGGCCGCGAACGCGCGCGCCAACGTTGCTGCGCGGTGCGCTTCTTCGGGCGACGCGTCGTCGATGCGCCCAGCACGCGTAGTAACCGGCGGCTCGGCCGAGCTCGACGGTGCGCAGCATGTCGGCGCAGAGATGTTGCACCGCTTGGAACGCGCCGATCGGCTTGCCGAACTGTTCGCGTTCCTTGGCGTACTCGACCGACAGCTCGAGCGCGCGTTGTGCGGCGCCGACGCCGTCGACCGTCGCCGCGACCCCGAGCCGGTCGAGCGTGCGCGCCGACCGCGACCCTCGGCGTTGCCGTCGTCGATCCGGCGGGCCGCCGCGCCCGCCGAACACCACTCGGCCCTGCTTGCGGGATCCGTCGACCGTCGGCGTTGATTCCGCGACGAACTGTTCGCGTGGCGAACACGCCGAGCCGACCGTCGGCGATCGATAGCCGTCACGAGCACGACGTCGGCGGCAGCTCGCGTCGGCCACGTGCACCTTGGTGCCGTCGAGGCGCCACCCGTCGCCGCCGCGGTCGCGCGCGTCGCCGGTGTGCTGCCAGCCGTAGCGGGCGCCGGCTTCGAAGATCGCGACGGTGCCGATCGCCGACCCGTCGGCCAGGCGGGGGAGCAGTTCGGCGTCGGCCAGCGAGACCGCGCCGATCGCCGACGACGCGTAGGGCGCCGGGCACACCGCTCGCCCGAGCTCCTCGAGCACGACCGCGGCGTCGACCATTCCCATGCCCGCGCCGCCGTGCTCCTCGCCGACGAGCAGGCCGACCAGGCCGAGCTCGACCAGCCCGTTCCATACGCGCGCGGTCGGAGCGTGGCGGCGTCGTACTCGGCGCGCACCGAGCGAGATCGGCGCCTTGGCGGCGAGGAACGCGCGCACCGACTCGCGGAGCATTTCCTGTTCGGACGAGAATTCGAAGTCCACGCCGCCCCCGGGGGATTTCCTGACGCTGACGTCAGGAAACTACCCTGCGCACCGATGCGCCTGCGTTACGCACCCGAGGACGAAGCCTTCCGCGCCGAGCTCGACGCGTGGCTCGACGAGCACCAGCCCTCCGACGATCGGCTCGCGAGCCCAAGCAGTCGAGCGCGCACATGCCGCAGTGGGCCCGCGACTGGCAGCGCGCGCTGTTCGACGCGGGTTGGCTCGTGCCCGGGTTGGCCGCCGGAGCTCGGCGGGCGCAACGCGACGCCGACGCAGCAGATGATCTATTTCGAGGAGATGAGCAGCCGCGAGATGCTGCGCAGCGCGAACCCGCAGGGGCTCGGGATCATCGCCCCGTCGATCAACGACTACGGCACGCCCGAGCAGAAGGAACGCTTCCTCCTGCCCACGTTGCGCGCCGAGATCTCGTGGTGCCTGGGCATGAGCGAACCGGGCGCGGGCAGCGACCTCGCGAGCCTGAAGACGCGCGCCGAGCTCGTCGGCGACGAGTTCGTCGTCAACGGCCAGAAGGTGTGGACGTCGGGCGCGCACCACGCCGACTGGTGCCTCTGCTTCGTCCGCACCGATCCGACCGCGCCGAAGCACAAGGGCATCAGCGCGCTGATCATCGACACGACGTCGCCGGGCGTCGAACGCCGTCCGTTCCCCGAGCTCTCCGACAACGAGTTCTGCGACTTCAACGAAGTGTTCTTCACCGACGTGCGCGTGCCCAAGGAGAACCTCATGGGTCCGCTCAACGGCGGCTGGCCGATCACGCAGGGCTCGCTCGCGCACGAACGGGCGATGTTGTGGATCAACTACGCCTACGACGTGCAGCGCGCGGTGCGCGCGCTCGTCGAGCTGGGCAAGGCCGAAGGCCCGAACGGCAAACCGCTCGGCGACGACGCGCGCTACCGCGACGCGGTCGCCGGGTTCTACGTCGACGCGCAGGCGCTCATGACGATGGGGTACCGCGGCTTCTCCAAGTTCTTGAAGGGCAAGTCGGCGCCCGAGCACTCGTTGCTCAAGCTCTACGGCAGCGAGGCGCTGCAGAAGGCGTTGCTGTTCGGCGACGGAAGCGCTGGGCATCGACGCGCTCGACCTCGACTGGTACGGGCCCGCAGATGTGGCGCGAGGGATCGTGGGCGATCCAGTACCTGCGCAGCTTCGCCGCGACGATCCCCGGCGGCACGAGCGAGATCCAGCGCAACATCATCGCCGAGCGCGTGCTCGGACTTCCCCGTGCGTGATCGTCGCGTGGCTCAGTAGCGTTCGCCGCGATGGACTTCACGCCGCGCGCCGATCGACGAGGAATGCGCCCGGCGGTACGTGGCCGAAGGCTTCTGGGGCGACGAGAGCCTGGGTGCGGTGCTCGCCGCCGGACTGCACGACGCGGCGTCGCATCCGTTCACGGTGCGCTCGGATCGCATGCCGTATCGCGGCACGCTCGGCGACGTCGACGCGCTGGCGCGGCGCGTCGCGGCCGGCCTGCGCGCGCGCGGCATCGGGCCCGGCGACGCGGTCGCGTTCCAGCTGCCCGAACTGGCTCGAAGCGGCGGCGACGTTCTACGCGATCGCGTACCTCGGCGCGGTCGTCGTGCCGATCGTCCACTTCTACGGGCCCAAGGAGGTCGGCTACATCCTGCGCAAGACGCGCGTGAAGGCGCTCGTCACCGCCGATCGCTTCGGGCATCAGGACTTCCTCGTCAACCTCGCGGGCATGCGCGACACGCTGACCGATCTCGAGTGGGTCGCGATCGTCGGCGAGCGAACGAGCGCGGCCGCCGATCCGCGCGACTTCGCGTTCGCCGACCTCGTCGCCGACGATCCGCTCGTCGAGATTCCCGCCGTCGATCCGCGTGCGCCCGCGCTCGTCGCGTACACGTCGGGCACGACCTCCGACCCGAAGGGCGTCGTGCACTCGCACCGCACGATCAACGCCGAGATCCATCAGCTGTCGGCGATGCAGAACGACCGCGGCGGTCCGGCGATGATCACCGGCGCGCCGGTCGGGCACGGCATCGGCATGCTCGCCGCGCTGCTCATTCCCGTGTACCGCCGCAGCGAGATCCATCTCATCGACGTGTGGGATCCGGGCCGTGTGTTGCAGGCCATGCTCGACGACGGTCTGTCGGCCGGGCAGGGCTCCACGTTCTTCCTGACGAGCCTGCTCGACCATCCCGACTACGACCTCGAGCGGCACGTGCCGTTGATGCCGTTCATCGGCCTCGGCGGTTCCGCCGTTCCCGCCGCGGTCGGCGAGCGCTGCGCGGCGATCGGCATCGAGATCGCGCGCAGCTTCGGCTCGACGGAACACCCTTCGATCACCGGCTGCACGCCCGACGCGCCGCACGACAAGCGCGTGAACACCGACGGGCTGCCCGCTGCCGGGCGTCGAGATCCGACTCGTCGACGACGACGGCAAGGACGTCGAGGTCGGGATGCCGGGCGAGATCTGGAGCCGCGGGCCGGAGCTGTTCGTCGGGTACACCGACGCGGCCGCGACGCAGGCCGCGTTCAGTGCCGACGGTTGGTTCATGACCGGCGACATCGGCGTGCTCGACGACGACGGCTACCTCGCGATCACCGATCGCAAGAAGGACATCATCATCCGCGGCGGCGAGAACGTGAGTGCGCAGGAGGTCGAGGAGATCCTCGTGCGCATGCCCGACGTCGCCGAGGTCGCGGTCGTGGCCGCGCCCGACGCGCGGCTCGGCGAGGTCGCGTGCGCGTTCTTCCGCATGCAGCCCGGGCCACACGCCGCCCGATCTCGCCGCGGTGCGCAGCGTATCTCGACGGCGCCGGGCATCGCCCGCCAGAAGTGGCCGGAGCACCTGCGTTCCGTCGACGAGTTCCCGCGGACCGCGAGCGGCAAGGTGCAGAAGTTCGTGCTGCGCCAGCAGCTTGCGCGAACAAGCATCGGGCTCCTGACGTGACGCGGACTGCTCGACGGGATGCGCGTGCTCGACGCGGGCATCTGGCGTCCGGTGCCGCACGCCACGCAGATGCTCGCCGACCTCGGTGCCGAGGTGTTGAAGATCGAACCGCCGGGCGGCGATCCGATGCGCAACTTCCCGGAGCTGTTCCGCGACATCGCGGGCCACAAGCGCAGCATCGAGCTCAACCTGCGCACCGAGGAAGGTCAGGCCCGGGCGCTCGAACTCGTCGCGGATGCCGACGTGTTCTGCGAGGGCTGGCGACCGGGTGTCGCGGCGCGGCTCGGGACTCGGTTACGACGCCGTGCGCGCGGTGAACCCGTCGATCATCTACTGCTCGGTCTCGGGCTACGGCCAGACCGGGCCGAACGTCGACGCGTCCGGGCCACGACGTGAACTACCAGGCGCTCGCGGGCGCGCTCGCCCCGCGCATCGGCGAAGCGCCCGCGATCCCGCGGGTCCCGATCGCCGACCTCGCCGCGGGCACGATGGCCGCGTTCTGCATCTGCGCGGCCTGGGCGAAGAAGATCCAGACCGGCGAAGGCGAGCGCATCGACGTGGCGATGGCCGACGTCGTTGCGTCGTGGTCGGGTACGAGCTCGGGCAACGTGCTGCGCGGTCGCACGCGAGCCGACGCGCGGTTCCGCCGGGTTACGGCGTGTTCCGCGTGTGCCGACGGCGGCTGGATCACGCTCGCCGTCATCTCCGAGGATCACTTCTGGCAGGCGGTGTGCGACGGCCTCGACCTCGACGCGGCGATTCCGCGGGCTCGGTCATCTCGAACGGCTCGACCGCTTCGACGAGTGCCAAGGCGCGATCGCGCAGGCGTGTGCGCAGCTGCCGCCGCGCCGACGCGCTCGAGCGCCTGACGCGCCGCGGGCGCACCCGTCGCGCCGGTCTACGAGCCCGCGGAGATGACCGCCGACGAACAGTTCCGCAGCCGCGAAGTGGTGTTCGACGCGGGCGACGGCACCGCGCGTCTCGGCTTCCCGGCGCGGCTCCACGAGCATCCACCGCGGCCACCCGGCCCGGCCCCCGCGGCCGGTGTCGACGACGTCTGGCGCCGACGGTTGGGCTCGAACGTGACGCCCGTCGCACTTCGTCAAGCCGACTGATCTGCGCGCCGATTCCGCGTGCGCAAGTTCGGGCGGCACATCGGCCGCCAACTTCAGCCGTGGAGGGAAGCACATGCTCATCATCGTCGGAGTCGTCGCCGATCGCCGGACTTTCGTACTATCCTCGTCAAGAGCCGTAAGCAGACTGCGAAGTCGGCGCGCTGACCGAGCGCCCGCGCGGCGGTCCTGACGTCGCGCGGGCAATGAGCGCAACGACGACGATGTCGATTGCGATGAGCGCAATGCACAACACGGCGTGGGCGGGCGTGAAGTAGTCGCCGCCTTCCGAACCGCCGTTGGGAAGCGTGTACGTGAACTGCGCGGTGTGGGTGATCAGGATCCACAGACCGGCCGTGATCGGGATCGGGAACAAGACGATCGCGACGTACGCCAGTGGCGAGAGCGGGCGTCGCACGGCCTGCGCGTCGGCGAACCCGAGCAGGAAGAGCGTCCCCGGGATCACCACGGGGAACGCGACGATCGACACGATGACGAGCGGGAAGCACGCGATGCCCGCCGCGCAAAAGAGCACCGGGCGATCCATCACGAGCCCGATCAACGCGACGATGCCCGGTGCCGCGAACGCGAACGCGATCGCGAGCGAAGGCAACGCACCCTCGACGTGACGCTCGCCCACCGTCGATCCCGCCGCCCGGATCGCCCAGATCCCCGCCGCGAGCGCGAAGGACAGCACGACCCCGACGAGCACAAACGTCCGCCCCGGCCGCGCGCCTGCCATGTTCTTACGACGAACGCAGGAGCTTGCCGGGGCGGGTTTCGAGCGCGCCGGTCGACCGGCGTTCCGCCTTCGCGGATCACCGTGCCGTTGACCACGACGTGATTGATGCCCTCGGGCCGATCGGCGACGAGCCGCTCGCCGTCGGCGGGGAAGTCGCGGATGCGGCGCAGCGGTCCGGGCCCGACGGTGTCGAAGTCGAGCGCGACCACGTCGGCGGCCTTGCCCACTTCGAGCGTGCCCCGGTCGTGCAGCCCGAACACCGCCGCGGGCTCGCCGGTGAGCTTGTGGATCGCGTGCTCGAGCGGCATGACTTCCTTGTCGCGCACCCAGTTGCCGAGCAGGTCGGTCGCGAAGCACGCGTCGCAGAGCTGGGTCACGTGCGCGCCCGAGTCGGCCAGGCCGAGCAGGACCGTGTCCTGGGGGAGCAGCCACGCGATCGCTTCGGGATCGTTGTTCGCGAGCACGCTCGTGAACCGGGTCTCGAGGTTCTCCTCGATCGAGATGTCGAGCATCGCGTCGAGCGGCGTGACGCCGCGCTCTGCCGCGATGTCGGTGACCTTGCGGTCGATCAGCTCGGGATGCGTCGGCGATTCGGCGACCGCGAGCGCGTCGAAGTTGACGGGCAGCGCGCCGCGCTGACCCTGCATCTCCTCCCACGCCCGCGCCCGCCACGCGGGATCGCGGTACGCCGTCGAGCCGTTCTTCGTCGGGACGGTCCATCAGCTCCTGGAACGTCGCGCGCATGTTGAACGTGAACGGCTCGCGCAGGTTCATCTGGAACGTGAGCGGCCGGCACGACACCTGCGGCCACACTTCGATGCCCTCGGCCCGGGCCTTGGTGTTCGCCTCCATGATCTTCTCGTGCCAGGGGTAGCCCTTGACCGTGAGCAGCGCGGTCCACGTGAGCGGACGGCCCGTGCGCGCGCTGCAACTCGTACACGTCGGCGTGCGTGACCTTCTCGCCCGGGAAGCAGCGCGGCGACGCCCTTCTTCGCGTCGCGCAACGGCTCGAGCAGCGAATGCAGCTCGGCGAGGTCGGCGACGCGCGACGGAACCGGTCGGCCGCGGTCGCCGCTGTGCGTCGGCGACGACGACGTTGCGAAACCGGCCGCGCCGCGCGGCCATCGCCTCCGCGATCACCTGTTGCATCTTGACGGATCTCGTCGTCGGTCGCGGCGCGTTCGTAGCCCGCTTCGCCCATGACGAAGATGCGCACCGCGGTGTGCCCGACGTAGCACGCGAAGTTGATCAGCGTGCCCCGCGCCTCGATCGAGTCGAGGTACTGCGGGAAGGTCTCGAACTCGTCCCACGGCACGCCCGCGAACAGCGTGTCGGGCGACATGTCCTCGACGTGCTGCAGCGTGCGCACGAGCAGCTCGCGGTGCTCGGGCCGCACGGGCGCGATCGAGAAGCCGCAGTTGCCGGCGACGACCGACGTGACGCCGTGCCAACAGCTCGGCGACAGCGCCGGGTCCCAGAAGACCTGCGCGTCGTAGTGGGTGTGGATGTCGACGAAGCCCGGCGTGACGATCTGCCCCGCGGCGTCGAGCTCCCGGCGCCCCGAGAGTCCGGTGCCGATCTCGGAGATGATCCCGTCGGTGATGGCGACGTCGGCGACCCGCCCGGGCGCGCCCGTCCCGTCGACGACCGTTCCGCCCCGGATCACAACGTCTGCGGTCATGGCTCTCCTCGAGGCTGACGCCCACGTCAGTGGGCCCAGCCCGAGTCTCGCGGCACCGGCAAACCCTGCCATCAGATGGCAGCAAAACCGGTTCATGGAGTCGGAAACGCTGCCATCTGATGGCAGGGAAACGGGGGAATCGCAGTAGTTGACGCGCGTGTCAGGTTCGGGCGACGCTTCCGGCCATGACGCATATTGAGACCCCGATCCCAGACGATGCCCGCCGCGGTCTTCATGGGGTCTGCGCGACGTGACGGTCGAGGACCGGCCCACGCCCGTGCCCGGTCCGGGCGAGCTGCTCCTCGAGGTCAGCCACTGCGGGATCTGCGGCTCCGACCTGCACTTCCTCCTCGAATGGGGCGGGCGAGTCGGGCGTCGATCGAGGGCCACGAGTACTCGGGGACGGTCGCCGCGGTCGGTGCCGGACGTCGACCGGCTGGGCGGTCGGCGACCGGGCCATCGGCGGTCCGTCGCCCCGCTGCGGGAAGTGCGAGTACTGCGCCGCGCAGCGACCGTCGCTGTGCGTCGAGCGCAACTCGGTCGGCGGGCGACGACAGCGCTGGCAGGGCGCGTTCGCGGGCTACAAGACGGTGCGCGCCGCCGAAGCGCTGCGCGTGCCCGACGGCCTCTCGCTCAAGCACGCCGCGCTCACCGAACCGCTCGCGGTCGCGTTGCACGGCATCACGCAGGCCGGCGGCGCCCGACCCGGGCACGCGCTGGCTCGTCACCGGCGGCGGCCCGATCGGGTTCCTGTCGGTCGCGGCGCTGAAGGCGCTCGGCATCGACGACATCGTGGTGAGCGAGCCGAAGGCGAGCCGGCGCGCGCTGTGCGAGAAGCTCGGCGCGCGCACCGTCGACCCCGCCGATCTCGTCGACGCCGGCGATGCCGTTCGACACCGTCGCCGAACCGTTCGACGTCGCGCTCGAGTGTTCGGGCAACGGCCGCGCCCAGGAGTCGGCGCTCGCGCAGCTGAAGCGCGGCGGAACGCTCGTGCTCGTCGGCGCGGGCATGGCGCGGCCCAAGTTCGACCCGAACCGCATCCTGTTGAACGAGCTCGTCATCACCGGCGCGTTCGTCTACGACCACGACGGCTTCCCGCGCGCGCTCGAGATGCTCGCGTCCGGGAAGCTGCCGAACGACCTGCTCGTCGAGCAGGAGGACTATCCGCTCAACCGTCTGCTCGACGCCGCGATCGGCCTGCACGAGGGCGACCTCGCGGCCAAGGCCATGATCGTGCCCCGGATTTCCTGAACCTGAAGGAGCGCACGATGCCGACCATCGGACCCGCGTTCACCACCCGCAAGCCGCGCTTCAATCACGTCGCGATGAGCCTCACGCCGGAGATGCTCGACGAGGAGCACCGCAAGCTCCGCGCCGACTTCTTCGGCGACGTGTTCGGCTTCTTCGACATCCCGATGATGACGATCGACCGCAAGCGCCAGGTCTTCCAGGTGCACAACATCGAGCAGTTCGTGTTCCTCATCGCCGACGACGGCGGCCAGGCGATGGAGTGCCCGCGGCTCGACCACTTCGGCCTGTCGGTCGGTGCGGAAGTCGGAGCTCGACGAGATCCTCGCCCGCGCCGAGAAGTGGAAGGCGACGCGACGACCGCGTCGACATCATCGACAAGCACGTCGACGATCACGGCATGCTCGCGATCACGAGCATCTACGTGCGGTACCTGCTGCCGATGATGTGCGAGATCCAGTGGTGGGACTACCACGAACCCGAGCCCGGACGTCGGACCGCCGAAGCCGCGAAGGGGAACGCGTGAACGCGCCGTTGCAATGGGGCGCGTTCGCGCCGCAGGGTTGGAAGCTCGAGTACACCGGTTGGTCGGCCGCCGACGCGTGGGACCGCACCAAGGAGCTCGCGCAGCTCACCGAGCAGCTCGGTTACCACCACCTCTGGGTGTACGACCACGTCGAGACGGTGCCGCGCCGCGAGCCGACGCACATGTTCGAGGCGTTCACCACGCTCGCCGCGCTCGCGCAGCACACGACCACGATCAAGCTCGGGCAGATGGTGACGTGCGCGGCGTATCGCAACGCCGGCCTGCTCGCCAAGGAAGCGGCGTGCGTCGACGTGTTCTCCGGCGGCCGCTTGATCCTCGGCATCGGCGCGGGCTGGTACGAGCGTGAGTACCAGGCGTACGGCTTCCCGTTCCCGAGCGCGGGCACGCGCCTGCAGATCCTCGAAGAGACGGTCGAGGTGATCAAGCGGCTCTGGACCGAGGAGACGGTCACGTATCAGGGCAAGCACCTCGCGTTCGACGGCGCGTACTGCGACCCGAAGCCGATCCAGCAGCTGCCCGAGCTCTGGATCGGCGGCGGCGGCGAGAAGGTGACGCTGCGCATCGAGGCGCGCCACGCCGACAAGACGAACTGGCAGACGGGCATCGAGGGCTTCGTCCGCAAGTCGAACCTGCTGCGCGGATACTGCGACGAGATCGGCCGCGACTTCGACTCGATCGTGCGCACGCACGGTCCCGACTGCCGGGTGTTCGACACCGAAGCCGACCTGCAGAAGTGGATCGATTCGCCCGGCCGGCGGCTCGTTGTGGGGTCGGCGGCGACCCCGACGAGTACGTCCGCGACAACCTCGTCGGCACCGCCGAACAGGTGGCCGAGAAGGCGCAGGAGTTCGTCGACGCGGGTTGTCGCGAGTTCGTGTTGTGGTTCCGCGACTTCCCGTCGTCGGAGAGCCTGGAGGCGGTCGCGCACGACGTCGTGCCGAACGTCCGGCTCTGAGCACGTCGCCGGCAGCTAGGTTTCGCACCCGTGACGGCCCTCTCCGACGCGCCCTCGCGCAAATCCGGGTCGAAGGAGCCGACGCCGGACGCACTCGTCGCTCTCGCCGCTGCGTGCTCGGCGGCGTTCGTCGCGATCGCGTGTCGCCGGGCTGTTCTTCTTCTTCTACACGCGGTCCGCGCTGTGGCTCGACGAGGCGCTGACCGTCAACATCGCCCGCCTGCCGCTGTCGCAGCTGCACGGCGCGCTGAAGCAGGACGGCGCGCCGCCGCTCTACTACTTGCTGCTGCACTTCTGGACGGCCGCGTTCGGTACGGGCAACGTCGCGGCGCGGTCGCTGTCGGGCCTGTTCATGATCGGCGCGGTCGTGGCGACGTGGTTCGCGGCGCGGCGTTTCATCGGGCACGACGGGCGCGTGGATCGCGGCGGTCGTGATGATCGCGAATCCGTACGCGATCCGATACGCCACCGAAGCGCGCATGTACTCGCTCGAGATGCTGCTGGTCGCGTCCGGGCATCGTCGCGTTCCAGCGGGCGATGGAGAAACCGACGACCGGCCGCCTCGCAGTGGTCGCGTTGCTCGTCGCGCTGTTCGTCTACACGCAGTACTGGTCGTTCTATCTCCTCGTCGTCGTGGTCGGGCCTGCTCGTGTGGACGGCGTGGCGCGGCGAGCAGACGCGTCGCGGCCCGGCGCGTGCTGGTCGCGATGGTCGATCGGCGGTCTCGCGTTCCTGCCGTGGCTGCCGACGTTCCTGTACCAGCGCGCCCACACCGGAACTCCGTGGGGCACCGCCGATCCTGCCGCCGATCCCGTTCGGCTACACGCTGCGCGACTTCGCGGGCGGCGCGAGCGGAACGTCGGCCGATCGCCAAGAGGGTTGGCTGCTCTTCTTCATCCTGCTGCCGATGCTCATCCTGGGCGTGTTCGGCCGGGGCGATCGACGAGCGCCGGATCGAGATCGACCTGCACGTTCCGCGCGAGACGCGCGTCGATCGCGTTTCTCGGCGGGCGCGGGCTGATCGTCGCGTTGACGCTGAACTATCTCGCCGGCGGCGCGTTCCAGTCGCGGTACAGCGCGATCGTGTTCCCGTTCTTCGTCCTGCTCGTGGCCCGCGGATTCACGACCCTGCGCGACCCGCGCATCCTCGGCGGAGTGCTCGGCGGTCGCCGTCGTGTTCGGCTTCGCGGGGGGCGTGCGCAACGTCGCTCACGCAACGCACGCAGGCGCCGCAGGTCGCGGCGGTGCTGCGCCAGCGAAGCCAAGCCCGGCGACCTCGTCGTGTACTGCCCCGACCAGGTCGGGCCCGCGGTGCATCGGCTCGTGCAGCCCGGGCTCGACGAGGTCGTCTACCCGAGCTTCGCCGGGCCCGAACGCATCGACTGGGTCGACTACAAGAAGCGCCTCGCCGCGGCCAAGCCCGCCGCGTTCGCCCAGGCCGCGCTCGCCCGGGCCGGGGTCGCACACGATCTGGTACGTGAGCGCGCCGGGCTACATCACGCACGCCGGGATCTGCGAAGGGCTCTCCGACGACTTCGCCGCGGCCCGGCCCCGGCTGCAGCGCACGCTCTCGGACCACGAACGATCTTCGAGAAGCCCGAGCTGCAGATGTTCCCGGCGTCCGCCAAGGGCTGAACGGGCTGAATGCGCACTCCCACCCGGGTTGGTTCGAGTGCTGTCGTTCGGGCGGTGCTCGTCCCGTACGTCGTTGTCGCGGGTCATCGTCGTGGCAACGCTGGAGACGATCCGACATATCGTCGACGACGCGACCACCTCGCGGTTCCGCTCGAGACGCACACGGGTCTGCTCGCGTGGGACGCGGCGTGGTACCGCGACATCGCGCGCGCCGGTTACGGCGGCGTTGCGTCGGAGGGGCTGCGCTTCTTCCCGCTGTTCCCGCTGCTCGGTCGGGCGGTTTCGTGGCTACCCGGTGCGCGCGCGGGCTTCGGCGTGTTGTTCGTCGCGAACGTGTCGGCGCTCGCGCTCGGGATTCGCGCTCTACCAGCTGGTGATGCAGGAGCGCGACGACGCCGGAACTCGCGCGCCGCGCGGTGTGGCTCGTCTACCTCGTGCCGCCCGCGTTCGTGCTCGTCATGGGCTACGCGGAGGCGACGTTCATGACGTTCGCCGCGCTCACGCTGATCGGCCTGCGTTCGCAACGTTGGTGGCTCGCCGCGATCTTCGGCTTCCTGGCCGGGCTCGACGCGTCCGGTCGGCGTGTTGCTCGCGGTTCCGGCCGCGGTCGAGGGCTGGCAGCGCAAGGACGCCAAGGCGGTCGTCCCCGCGGTCGCGCCGGCCGTCGGACTGTTCGCGTACCTCGCTCTGGGCCGCGCACCGTACGCACGACTTCTGGTATCCGCTCCGCGCCCAGCAGGATCCGATGCGGCGCGGTCACTGGGTCGATCCCGTCCGCGCCGTCGCGCACAACGTGCACGAGCTCTTCGCCGGCGATCACGTGAGCGCAGGGATTGCACGCGGCTGAGCGCGCTGGTGTTCGTCGGCCTGCTCGTGGTACTCGCCCGGCGCTGGCCGCTCTCGTTCACGCTCTACGCGGGCGTCGCGCTCGTCGTTGCACTCAGCAGCCGCAATCTCGACTCGCTCGAGCGCTACGGACTCGCGACGATCCCGTTCGTGCTCGCCGGCGCCGACGTGATCGCCGAGCCCGGGCCGCGAGCGAGTGTGCTCTGCCTCGCGGTCGCCGGGCTCGTCGGCGCGTCGCGTTCTCGCGTTCACCGGCGTGTTCGTGCCGTGATCCCGGCTCGAGCATCGTCTGGACCTACCGGAGCCGGGTTCCGCCGCAACTCGGTCACTACAATCGGCCGGTCATGGCCGCCCGCCGGAACGCCCGCCGCATCACCGAGCCGCGAACACCCCGGACGACCTCTCGGTCGTCGTCATCGGCGCGGGTCCCGCCGGTCTCACCGCGGCCTACCAGCTCATGAAGGCCGGCCACGCGACCGGCGTCACGATCCTCGAATCCGACGACGTCGTCGGCGGCATCAGCCGCACCGTCCAGCGCGACGGTTGGCGCTTCGACATCGGCGGCCACCGCTTCTTCACGAAGGTGCGCGCGGTCGACGACCTGTGGTGGGAGATCCTCGGCTCGGAGAACTTCCTCGAGCCGGCCCCGCCAGAGCCGCATCTTCTACCAGGGCAAGCTCTACGACTACCCGCTCAACTTCATGAACGTGCTGCGCAACCTCGGCCCGATCGAGGCGGTGCGCTGCGTCGTGTCGTACCTCTGGGTGCGCGTCCACCCGCCGAAGAACCAGGACACGCTCGAAGGGTTCATCGTCGGCCGCTTCGGCTGGCGGCTCTACAACCACTTCTTCAAGGCGTACAACGAGAAGGTGTGGGGCGTTCCCGCGTCGGAGATCTCCTCCGACTGGGGCGCGCAGCGCATCAAGGATCTCTCGCTGTACCGGGCCATCAAGGACGCGTTCACGCCGAAGCGCCTCGCCAGCAACGCGACAAGTCGAAGATGGTGACCAGCCTCATCGACGAGTTCAACTACCCGAAGTTCGGCCCGGGAATGATGTGGGAGGTCGCGACCGAGAAGGTGCTCGCCGCGGGCGCTAAGCTCGACTTCGACCGGCGCGTCACCGAGATCCGCCACGCCGACGGTGCGGCCACCGCAGTCGTCGCGGTCGACAGCGACGGTGTCGAGCACGTCTACCCGTGCACGCACGTGATCTCGTCGATGCCGATCGGCGCGCTGTGCAACGCGATGGTGCCCGCGGTCGACGACTCGACACGCGCCGCGGCCGTCGACCTCCGTTACCGCGCGCACCTCACCGTTGCGCTCGTCGTCCCGCAGGAGTTCTCGTTCACCGACAACTGGGTCTACATCCACGACCCCGACGTCGAGGTCGGCCGCGTGCAGAACTACGGATCGTGGTCGCCGTACATGGTCAAGGACGGTCGGACCTGCCTCGGGTCTCGAGTACTTCTTGAACGAGGGCGAAGGGTATGTGGAACAAGCCCGACGACCGAGCTCGTCGAGCAGGGCACGCAGGAGCTGTACCGGCTCGGGCTGATCTCCGAGCCGAGCCAAGGTCGAGGCCGGCTACGTCGTGCGGATGCCCAAGGCGTATCCCGTCTACGACGACGTGTACCAGGGCAACGTCGAATGATGCGCAAGTGGCTCAGCGCGAACACGCCGAACGTGTTCCCGTGCGGTCGGAACGGCATGCACCGTTACAACAACCAGGATCACTCGATGCTCACCGCGATGCTGTCGGTCGAGAACATCCTCGACGGCACCGAGCACGACGTCTGGTCGGTCAACGTCGAGGCCGAGTACCACGAAGAGCAGACCGGCGACGTGAAAGCCGGCGAGCGAGGCACCGGCCGCGACGCGCCCTTCCTCCCCGCGTCAGGCGTAGCACGCTGCACGATCCGTCAAAGCCGCCCTGGCTCGGGCGACCTAGTCGGGATCCTTAACGCGTGTGGCGGTTGCGGCGGAGCACGCGGTCGCGTAGGCCCCACCACGTGACGAGCGCCATCGCCTCGACGACGATGCGCCACGACATCTTCGAGTTGCCGCGCACACGGTCGGTGAACGCGATCGGGACTCTCGTCGATCTTGCCGCCCGCGTTGAGCACGCGGTACGTCATCTCGATCTGGAAGCCGTAGCCGGTCGAGTGCGTGGTAGTCGAAGTCGATCGCCCGGAGCGATCGACGCGCGGTACGCGCGGTACCCGGCCGTGGTGTCGGCGCACGTCGATGCCGAGGCAGAACGCGGCGTAGCGGTTACCCATGACCGAGAGCGCGAGCCGGTGCCGAGGCCAGTTCGGCACGCTGCCGCCGGGCGTGTAGCGCGATCCCGAGCGCGAGATCGGCGCCCCGCTCGACCGCGGCGAGCAGCCGGGGGAGATCGGCCGGGTCGTGCGAAAGGTCGGCGTCGATCTGCACCATCACGTCGAAGCCCCGGGCGATGCCGACCGCGTGCCCGGCCCGGTACGCGCTGCCGAGCCCGAGCTTGCGGGGCCGGCGCAGCACCTCGATACCGCCGAGCTCCGCGCCCAGCGCCTCCGCCTTCTCCGCGGTGCCGTCGGAGCTGTTGTCGTCGACCACGAGGATGTGCGCGTCGGGGACCGCCTCCCGCACGCGCCGCACGAGGAGCTCGATGTTCTCGGCCTCCTCGTACGTGGGAACGGTGACCCAGACGCGTTCATGTCGCCGCCGCTCACGCCGCACTCGCCTTCGGCGCGCGGATACTGCTGCGATCGCGAACAGTCCCGGCGTGCGTTCGTCGATGTGCTCGGTGGCGAAGAAGTCGGCTTCGGACAGGCCCGAACCGATGCCGGTGCGATCGCTGCCGAGCAGCCGGTACACGATCGGCAGCACGCGCTCGTACGTCCACACGTACGCGCCGCGCGGCATGCGCTGGCGCAGCTTCAGGAACGTCGAGGCGCAACAGCCGCTCGCCACTCTCGCCGGCGCGCACCGAAGTCGGCGTGCAGTGCGTCGTCGCCCTCGAGGCCGAGGCACGTCACCTCGTCGAAGAACAGCGACAGCAGCGACACGAGTTGCGCCCGCTCGAACAGGTACACGTGGAACGGGTTCTCGAAGTCGGCGGGCGCGTTCGGCGTGATGACGAACGCGGTGCCGTCGGGCCGCAACGCGCGGGCGAGCTCGGCCACGTGCGGGACCGGGTTCACGAAGTGCTCGATGATGTGCGACGACACGATGTAGTCGACGCTGCGCGTCGCGCAATGCCAGCGCGGCGCCGTCGAAGGCGCAGAACCGCAGGGCGGCGTCGCGGATGCTCCGCCGCCGCGAGCTGCATCGTCGGCGCGCTGTAGTCGGCCCCGATGACGAGCCGATCGGCGCCGAGCGAGGCGCCGGGTCTCGTCGCCGACTCCGCAGCCGATGTCGACCGTCGATGCCCGGGCCGAGGCGCGCGACGACCTCGCGGTACCCGGCATCGTGGAACGCGAGCAGCGAGTCGGGCGTCGCCCCCTGCATCGGGCGTTCGCCCGTGAGCTTCATAACCTCGCCGGCTCCGTCACCTCGGCTTCAAGCGGGTCGAGCGTACAGCGGCCCGGCGGTTCCAAGCAGTGCGAACCCGTGCGGGGGCAGGGCGAGCCCCAGACTGGTAGCGGGGCAACGCCGCTGTGTGACCGGTCTCCGGACCACCTTCGCCCCTAGACTGCCGCGCCGTCCTGGTTGTTTTCGCCCGTGCTGCGGAGGCCAAGTTCTTGTGAGCGATCCCGCCCGCATGGGTGCCGCCTCGAATGACGCCGGTCCGCCCGGCGGGCCCGCCGACGTGGCCCAACTCGGCGATATCGCCGCGGCCGCGGGCCTGCGCCGCATCGCGATCCTGGCCTGGCGCGACATCGACGATCCCGAGGCCGGGGGCTCCGAGCTGCACGCGGCGCGGGTCGCCGAACTGTGGGGGCAGGCGGGCATCGAGGTGACGATGCGCACCTCCTACGCGCCCGGATCGGCGCAGGTCAGCTGGCGCGACGGCTACCGCGTCATTCGCAAGGCCGGCCGCTACCTCGTGTTCCCGCGCGCCGCGTTCAGCGAGATGATGGGTTGGCACGGCGCGAGCGACGGGCTCGTCGAGATCTGGAACGGCATGCCGTTCTTCTCGCCGGTCTGGGCGGCCAAACGCCCCCGCGCCGTGTGGCTGCACCACGTGCACGACTCGATGTGGGAGATGACGCTGCCGCCGCGCCTGGCGCGCCTCGGCCGCACCATCGAGTTCCGGGTCGCGCCGCCGCTCTACCGCAGCTCGTCGATCGTCACGCTTGTCGCAGTCGTCGAAGGACGGAGATCTCGCGCCGGCTGCGGCTCCGGCCGTCGAACATCACCGTGGTGCCGCCCGGCATCGACCCGTCGTTCACGCCCGGCGGCGCCCGCTCGCACGACGCCGCTCGTCGTCGCGGTCGGCCGGCTGGTGCCGGTCAAGCGCTTCGGTGCGCTGATCGACGCGCTGGCCGACGTCAAGCTTCGGCGCCCCGATCTGCGCGCCGTGATCGTGGGCGAGGGCTACGAGCGCGACGCGCTCGAGCGCCGCATCGCCGAGCTCGGTGCGGGCGACTGGATCTCGCTGCCCGGCCGCGTCGACGACGACCACGCTGCTCGACCTCTACCGTCGGGCGTGGGTGGTCGCGAGCGCGTCGCGCCACGAGGGTTGGGGCATGACGATCACCGAGGCGGCGGCGTGCCGCACTCCCTGCGGTCGCCACGCGGATCGCCGGCCACAGCGACGCGATCGTCGACGGAATCACCGGCGTGCTCGTCGACGACGACAAGGCGCTGGCCGACGCGATCGAGCGCGTCCTCGCCGACGACGCGTTCCGCGCCCTGCTCGCCAAGAACGCGCTCGAACACGCGTCGCGGTTCACATGGGCCGCGACCGCCCGGGGCACGCTCGAGGTACTCGCGGCCGAGGCGCTGCGTCGCAAGCCCGCGTGAGGTTCCTCGACGACCGGCGCCGGCAACGATCGGCGCTCGGCTACCTCCTGCTCGCGCTGCTCGCGTACGTACCGCCGCTGCTGACCGCGCCGGGCAAGGTCGGCGCCGACACCAAGCAATACCTCTACCTCGACCCGGGCCGCCTGCTCTCGCGTTCGGTGTCGATGTGGGACCCGCACGTCGGGATGGGCACGGTCACGCACCAGACCATCGGGTACGCGTTCCCGATGGCGCCCGTACTACTGGGTGCTCGAGAAGCTCGGTTCGCCGGCGTGGGTCTCGCAACGGCTCTGGCTCGGGTTCGCTGCTCTTCGCGGCCGCGCTCGGCGTGCTGTATCTCCTGCGCACCTTCGACCTGCGCGGGCCCGGCGTCGTCATCGCCGCGCTCGCGTTCATGTGCACGCCGTACGTGCTCGACTACGCGGCGCGCATCTCGGTGCTGCTGATGCCGTGGGCCGCGCTGCCGTGGATGATCGCGGTGATCCGCAAGGCGCTGCGGGAGAAGGGCTGGCGCTATCCCGCGATCTTCGCGCTCGATCGTGCAGGTCGTCGGTGGAGTCAACGCCACCTCTCTCATCTTTGCCGGTGTCGGACCGGTGCTGTGGATCGTTTACGCGTGGCTGATCGCGCGTGAGGTCGACGCGCCGGCGCGCGCTGGGCGTCGCGCGCGCGCACCGGCGGGCTCACGCTGCTCACCTCGCTGTGGTGGATCTCGGGCCTGCGCATGCAGGGCACGTACGGGCTCAACATCTTGAAGTACAGCGAGACCGTGCAGACCGTCGCGATCACGTCGACGCCGAACGAGGTGTTGCGCGGGCTCGGCTACTGGTTCTTCTACGGCCAGGACCGCCTCGGCCCGTGGATCGAGGCCGCGCGCGACTACACCCAGCACTCCTATGTGATCCTCGCGGGCTACAGCCTCGTTGTTCTCTCGTTGCTCGCGGCCGCGTTCATGCGCTGGCGTCACCGCGTGTTCTTCGTGCTGTTGTTGTTCGTCGGCATCGTGATCTCGGTCGGCGCGCACCCCTACGACAGCCCGACCCCGCTCGGCGCGCTGTTCAAGAAGTTCGCGAACTCGTCGTCGGCCGGGCTCGCGTTGCGCAGCACCGGTCGGGCCGCGCCGTTGGTGGTGCTCTCGCTCGCGGTGTTCCTCGGCCTCGCAACCAACGTCGTCTACGAGTGGTTGCAGGGGCGGGGCCGCACCGCCGCGCTCGCGTTCGCGGTGCCGATGCTCGTCGGCGGCCTCATCTTCGTGAACTTCCCCGCGCTCGTCGACGGCACCTTCTACGGGAAGAACCTGCAGCGCGCCCGAGGACCTGCCGACGTACTGGACCGCACGCGATCGCCGCGCTGAACAAGGGCGATCACCAGACGCGCATCCTCGAGGAACCGGGCGCCGACTTCGCGTCGTACACGTGGGGCAACACCGTCGACCCGATCACGCCCGGCCTCACCGACCGGCCGTACGTCGCGCGCGAGCTCATTCCCGTACGGGACGCCCGGCACTGCCGACCTGTTGAACGCGATCGACCGGCGGTTGCAGGTGGGTGTCGCCGATCCGAACGGTCTCGTCGCAGCTCTGGCGGCGTATGGGCGTCGGCGATGTCGTCGCCCGCAACGACATCCAGTACGAGCGCTACGACCTCGTCCGCCCCGAAGATCTCGCGGCTGTGCTCGCGGCCACGCCCGGGCTCGGCACTCCGACCGGTTACGGCCCGCCGAGCCAGTTCTCGATGCCGCCCGGTTACACCGACGAGATCAGCGCTGGCCACGCCCGCCTCCGACGCCGCGGTCGCGCCGGTCGAGATCTATCCCGTCACCAACCCGACGCAGATCGTGCGGGGCGAGTCGGCTGACCATGCGCTCATGGTGAGCGGCGACGGCGAAGGACTCGTCGACGTCGCCGACATCGGGCTGCTCGACGGCGCGGGCGTAGTCCGCTACTCCGCGTCGTACACCACCCCGGCCGCGCTGCAGCAGGCGACGGGCGCGGGCGACGTGCTCGTGGTCACCGACAACAACCGGTTACGCGGCCGGCGCTGGACGACGGTGACCCAGACGGTCGGCTTCACCGAGCAGGCGAACGGCGCCGACGCGCCACTCACGACCGACCCGCAGCGACGCGCGCCTCGAAGTGTTCCCGGGCGAGCAGCCCTCCGCGTTGACCACGACCGATCAGGTCGGCGTGCAGCGCGTCGTCGCGACCGCGTACGGCAACACGAACACGCTCTGGCCCGAAGACCGGCCCGCGGCCGCGCTCGACGGCGACCTCACGACCGCATGGCGCACGCAGGGATTCGGCGACGCGCGCGGGCAGCGCATCGAGCTCGACCTCGACGGCGCGATCACCACCGACCACGTCAACCTCGTGCAGCCCATCACCGGGCCCCGATCCGCTTCATCACGAACGCGCAGCTCACCTTCGACGGCGGTAAGCCCGTCAACGTCGTGCTCGAACCCGCACTTCGCGCACGGCTGCGGGCCAGACGATCACGTTCCCGAGCCGCACGTTCCACACGCTGTCGATCAAGGTCGTGCAGACGAACGACCACCGGCCCAACCTCTTCGGGCAGGACGACCCGGTGGGCTTCGCCGAGATCCGCCTCCGCGACGCACAACGCTACGCACGATGTGCGTGTCGACGAGGTCGAACAGATGCCGAGCGACCTCCTCGGCGCGCTCGGCACGGCGTCGGATCAGCACCCGCTCGTGCTCGTGATGAGCCGCGACGCGATCCGCCCGGTTCCGCCCCGCACCCAACCGGAGCTTTCGATCTCCCGTTCGTTCTCGCTGCCCGACGGCGCGCACGTTCACGCTGACCGGGAACGCAACGGTCAGCCCGGATGCACCCGACGCGGTGATCGAGAACGCGCTGCGCCCCGGCGACAACAATGCCGGCGTCTCGGTGTCGACGAGTGCGTTCCTGCCCGGCTGCTTGGCGTGCCGCGCCGACGCCGCGTTCGACGGCGACGCGAGCACCGCGTGGCAGACGCCGTTCGACGCAGCCCCAGGGTCAGTGGATCGAGGCCGACACCACGCACACGATGACCCTCGATCACCTCGACCTCTCGGTCATCGCCGACGGCCGCCACTCGGTGCCGACGAGTCTGCGGGTCACCGTCGACGGGAAGAGCCGCGAAGTCGCGGTGCCGGCCATCGCCGACCAGAGCGCGCCAGAACGCGACCACCGATGTCACGGTCGAAGTTCCCGGCGCTGCACCGGTAAGAACGTCCGCGTCACGGTCGACGGCGTGCGCACCGAGCGCACGAAGTTGTTCGGCACCGGTACGACCCGAGTCGAGCCCGTCGGTATCGCCGACGTGCATGTACCCGGCGTCGTCGGTGAAGCCCCCGGGCAGCGGGTCGCGTCGACAGCGGCTGTCGTTCCGATCTCGTCACCATCGACGGTCGTCCGATCTCGGTGCGCGTGAGCGGCGCCGCGAGTGCGGCCGACAAGCCCGACGGGCTCTCGGTCACTCCGTGCGACGGCGCGCTGAAGCTCACCGCCGGGCTCGCACGTCTTGACGACCGCGGAGGGCAAGAACGTCGGCTTCTCGATCGACCGGCTCGCGCTCGCGTCGGGCACGAGCACGGTTCCCGTCGTGACCGCTCCGACCGGTCACGTGCAGGTCGCCGACCCCGCGCCGACGCCCGCGCAGGTCACGGTCACGCACAACGGCGACACGAAGATGCGCGTGCACGTCACCGCCGCGACGAAGCCGTTCTGGCTGGTGCTCGGTGAGTCGCAGAGCCCGGGTTGGCATGCGCATGTGGTCGGCGGTTCCGACCTCGGTTCGTCGCAACTCGTCGACGGTTACGCGAACGGTTGGAAGGTCACGCCGCCCGCGTCGGGGACCTTCGACGTCGTGTTCGAGTGGACGCCGCAACGGCAGGTCTTCGACCGCGATCTGGTTGTCGCTGATCGGCGCGATCCTGTGCCTCGGCATCATCGCCTTTACGTGGGTGCGCCGCCGCTCGGTCATCGGAACCGCGTGCGACCGCGCTCGCCGGTGATGCCGACGTCGACGCTCGCATGGGAAGGAGCGGGAGCGGCGGAGAGCGCGCGTTCCGGAACGCGCATCCGCTGGCTCGCGCCGTTGTTGTCGGGTCTCGCTCGGCGCGCTGTTCGTCACGCCGTGGGTCGGGGTGCTCGCCGCGATCGTCATGTTCGTGATCATCGTGCGGCCCCGCCTGCGCCCGATCGTCATGATCGTCCCCGCCGCGCTCCTCGCCGTCTGCGCGCTGTACATCGTGTTGGAGCAGTACCGGTTCCGCTATCCGCCGGTCTTCGAATGGCCCACCCTGTTCCCGCATGCGGGCACGCTCGCGTGGATCGCGGTGATCCTGCTGACGGCCGATGCCCTCGTCGAGATATTGCGCTCTCGCCCAGCCCGGGGGCCGAACGCGGACCTCACCGAGCCTCACGGCGGCCCTGACACGGCGTCCGCCGACAAAAGGGAACCGGGCCCCGAAACGACCGCGTCATAATTGTCCGTGCTCCAGGTGCGAGAACTTTCGGTCGAGATCGGTGGGCGGTTCACGCTCACTGATGGCTCGTTCTCGCTGCACCCCGGCGACAAGGTCGGTCTGGTCGGTCGCAACGGCGCGGGCAAGACCACGTTGTTGAAGGTGCTCGCGGGTGTGAACCCGCCCGCCAAAGGCGTGGTGCTCCGGCCCGAATCGGTCGGCTACCTACCGCAGGATCCGCCCGCGCGCGGCGCGGGCATCGACGGGACCGCGCTCTCGCACGTGCTGTCGGGCCGCGGCCTCGACGTCGCGGCGCAGCGACTCGAAGATCTGCGCGCCAAGGTCGATGCCGATCCGTCGGCGCGCAACGTCAAGGCGTACGGCAACGCGGAAGAAGCGTTCTCGTCGGCGGGTGGTTACGCGGCGGAGTCGGAAGTGCGGCGCATCGTCGCCGGCCTCGGCTTGCCGCCCGATCGTCTCGACCTGCCGATCACCGCGCTGTCGGGTGGCGAGCGCCGCCGCGCCGAACTGGCGCGCATTCTGTTCGCGGGCGGCGATCTCATGCTGCTCGACGAGCCGACCAACCACCTCGACGTCGACGCCAAGGCGTGGCTCACGTCGTTCCTGCGCACGTACCGCGGCGCGCTGCTCGTCATCAGTCACGACCTCGACCTGCTCGACCAGTCGATCACGCGCGTTCTGCACCTCGACGAGGGTGAGCTGATCGAGTACCGCGGCACGTATTCGCAGTATCTCGATCTCGCGGAAGGCCGACGAGGAGCGCCGGGCCAAGATCGCGACGCGTCAGGAGTCGGAGATCCGGCGGCTGCGCACGCTCGCCGATTCGATGCGCCACCAGACCGCGAAACGCGCCCGCGTGGCCAAGACCCTCGACCGGCGCGTCGGCAAGCTCGACGCCAACCGCATCGACGTCGGCAAGGGCGATCAGACGATGCGCGTGAAGTTGCCCGATCCGCCGCACGCGGGCCGGGTCGCGCTCGAGGTCGTCGATCTCGCCAAAGCGTTCGGGCCCAAGGTCGTGTTCGAGGACGTCTCGTTCGAAGTCGGTCGGGGCGAGCGGCTACTGGTGCTCGGGCTCAACGGCGCGGGCAAGACCACGCTCCTGCGTTCGGTCATCGGCGAGCTCGAACCCGATCTCGGTGAGGTGCAGCTCGGCTACCAGGTGTCGATGGGGTACTACGCCCAGGAGCACGAAGGGCTGACGCCCGGGCGTTCCGTGATGGACCACATCCGGGAGGCGTCGGGCGAGGGCGACCAGATGTTGCGCGGCCTGCTCGGCATGTTCGGGCTGCGCGGCGAGCTCGCGTTCCAGGACGCGGGCACGCTCTCGGGCGGCGAGAAGACCAAGCTCGCGCTGGCGATGCTCGTCGCCGGACAGCACAACCTGCTGCTCCTCGACGAACCGACCAACAACCTCGACCCGCCCTCGCGCACCGCGATCGGGAACGCGCTGCGGGAGTGGAAGGGCGCCATGGTCCTCGTGAGTCACGACCCTGAATTCGTGACCGAGCTCGCGCCCGAATCGCGTGCTGTTGATGCCGGAGGGCGTCGTCGACTACTGGTCGGACGACCTCCTCGACCTCGTCGAACTCGCCTAGATCACGCCGAAACGCGTATCTCTGGCCGGCACAGGCAACGCCCAGACGGGTGATGACTGACACGCGCGTCAGTTGCGGCTTATGATCCTGCCGACTTCGGGGAGGACGTCATATGAACGGCCGTCGGTTTATCGTCGCTTTGGCAGTCACGATCGCACTGGTCGGGGCTGCGTGCGGGAGTAGCAGCAAGTCCGTCTCGCCCTCGGGTGGGGGCTCGAGCACCACGCCGTCCAGCGGTCCGGCAGTTGTGTCGAAGACGCTCGGCCCGGGCGTCACCGCCGACTCGATCAAGATCGGTGTCTCGCTGATCGACTTCAAGTGCATCCAGAAGTTCATCAACTTCACGCGGCCCGACCAGCAGGCCGATGTACCAGGCGTTCATCGACGACGTGAACAAGAAGGGCGGCATCAACGGCCGCAAGATCGTCCCCGACTTCCGCACCGAGTGCCCGACTCACGCCGACGAGCGACCTGCTCGTGCAGGTGTGCACGCAGTTCACCGACGACGACAAGGTGTTCGCGGTCATCGGCAACCTGAGCGACGCGGCGCAGGACGCGGCGATCCACACCTGTATCGCCAAGAAGCACAACACCCCGGTGATGACCTTCGACCTGACCGACGCGATGATCGCCCAGGCGCCGCCCGGCATGTTGATCTTCCCGGGTTCGACCCCGGAGCGCTCGTCGACCGTGCTGTTCGAGCTGATGCAGAAGGAGAACCTGCTGCAGGGCAAGAAGCTCGCGGTGCTCGCCTCGCAGACATCGCGAGGTCTCGGTGAAGTCCACCGTGCTCCCCGCGATCAAGAAGACCGGGGTCGAGACCGGGACGACCGCCTACCTGACGATCAACGGCACCGACACGACCGCCGCCCAGAACCAGCTCGACAGCTTCATCGAACGCTGGAAGTCCGAGGGCGTGAACGCGCTGTTCGTCACGGGCGAGGACGACGGTGACGAAGCAGTTCGTCGAGAAGGTGGCGAACCAGATGCCCGGCACGATGCTCCTCACCGACACCGGTGACGCGTTGGCGCAGGGTCAGGACGAGACCAAGGCGGGCGCGAACCCGAACCCATACGAGGGCATGTACATCGCCGGCGGCTACCAGGCGGCGGACTACGAGAAGAGTGCCCACTGGACGTACTGCAAGTCGATCTACGAGGCCCAGACGGGCAAGGTCGCGCCGAGCCCGACCGCGGAGCTCACGACCATGGTCGACGGCAAGCCGTACATCGACGAGACCTACAACACCATCAACGATGCCTGCCAGATGGTCTCCACGTTCGAGCCAGATCATCCAGAGGATGGGTCAGTACGTGAACGCCCCGAACTGGGTGGCCACCGTCGACTCCTTCGGCAAGATCATCAACTGGGCTGGCGGTCCGTACGCGTCGCTGAAGCAGGGCAAGTACGACCTTGACGACACGTTCCAGCTCCAGCAGTTCGCCTCGTCGTTGCCGCCCAACGGCAACTGGAAGGGCCTCGGCGACTACCAGAACGTCCCCAACTAACCGCGACCGAGAACCCCCCCGACCAAAACGCCCCAACAGTTGGCAGGAAAAGTGGCGCGAGGCGCTGGTTTTCCTGCCAACAGTTGGCAGCGTTTCCGACACATGGAGTCGGTTTCACTGCCAACAGTTGGCAGCGTTTCCGATTCATGGAGTCGGTTTTGCTGCCATCTGATGGCAGGGTTTTCGGGGGGTTAGACGCCGGCGGGGTCGGCGGCGTTCGACCGCTGGATGGCGCGGTCGTCGATGCCGAGGTACGACGACACGACGAGCGGATCGGCGCGCACCGTCTCCGGTGAGCCGTGCGCGATCACGGCGCCGGCTTCGAGGCAGTAGATCCGGTCGCTGATCGACATGATGAGCGGCATGTCGTGCTCGACCACCACGAGGGTCGCGTCGAGCTCGCTCTGGATCCGCTTGATCAACGGCCCGAACGCCTCGGCCTCGCGTTGCGCGACGCCCGCGGTCGGTTCGTCGAGACAGATCACGCGGGGCCGCACCGCGAGCATCGACGTGAGTTCCACGATGCGCCGGGTACCGGTGGAGAGCTCAGCGACGAACCGGTCGGCATAGCGGCCGAGCCCGAGGAAGTCGATGAGCTCGCCGGCTTCGGCCCGCCGGGTGCGCTCCTTGGCGATCGAGCCCGGATAGAACAGCAGCGATCCCCAGAACGACGTGCGGCCGCGCGCCTCGAGCGCGAGCTGCACGGTCTCGCGCACGGTCAGCTCGGGGAACAACTTGGCGGCCTGGAACGTGCGGCCGAGACCGGCCCGGGCGCGCACGTGGGGCGCGAAGTTCGACACGTCGTCGCCGAGGAGCTCGACGTGTCCGTGGCTGGGCACATAGCCGCCGATCGCGTTGAGCAGCGTCGACTTGCCCGCGCCGTTGGTGCCGATGAGGCCGATCACTTCGCCCGGCATGGCCTGGAAGTCGACCCGGTCGACCGCGACGAGCCCGCCGAACTCGACGCTGAGTGCGACGGTGCGCAGCGCGCTGCCGTCGTCGTTCGTCGGCGGCGGGGTCGAGGCGCGGACCGACAGCGACACCGGCGGCGCGGTGACGGTCTTGGCGGCCCGTTCCGGCAGGCGGCGTTCCACCCAGCGCAGGATCTGGCCCCGGAGCGCGTACAGAAGCTGCGTGAAGCCGCCGGGGAAGTAGAGCAACACGATCAGCAGGCCGAGACTCGAAGTGACCAGCGAGACGGTGTCGTTCTTCGGCCAGAACAAGGGCAGGCCGACGACCCACACCGCTCCCATCACCGCGCCGGCGAGGCTGCCGAGCCCACCGATGACCGCCATCGCGACGATCGCCAGCGAGTCCTGCACCCGAAAGAACGAGTTGGTGTAGTCGAACACCTGGACCGAGCCCGCGAGCACCGCGCCACCGAGCCCGGCGAGGAATCCGGCGAGCGCGAACGCGGTCAGCTTCGTGCGCGTAGGCGAGACGGTGAACGCGGCGGCGCCGGTTTCGTTCTCGCGGACGCCGATGATCGCCCGGCCGATGCCGGTGCGGCGCAGGTGACCGACGAGCAGTAGTACGAGCACGAGCGTGCCGAGCGCGAAGAAGTAGTAGGCGCGGTTTTGCAGACGTCGAGGTCGAGGGGACCGAGCTTGCCCCGGTCGAGCTCGCCGCTCGTCGAGCCCTCGAGGCCGACGAGGATCGGGCGGGGGAAGATGTAGACCTCCGCCGCGATCGCGAACGCCATCGTGCTGATCGCGAGGAGCAGACCCCGCACGCGGAGCGCGCCGACGCCGACCGCGGTGGCGACGGCGCTGCTCATGACGGCGCCGAGGACCACGCGCGAGCACGAAGGGCACTTGGTGCACGTTGCCGCTGCGGTCGATCGCGGCGGGGAACACCACTGCGCCCGCGAGGACGCACAGCCCGGCCGCACCAACGGCGAGCCCGCGGGTGCGCTTCGTGTTGGTGCCGGAGAGGGCGATTCCGATCGCGGTCGCCGTGAGCACCACCAGGATCAAACCGACGGCCATCGTGTACGGGCGCACGGCGCCGGCCGCGAGGCGATGGGACCGCCAGCCGATGTTGACCGTGACTGCCGCGGACGAGCGACGCGGCGCTCAGCGCGCCGAGTCCGGCGAACGCGGCCTGGCCGAGCGACAGCTGACCCGCCCAGCCCGTGAGGACGGTGACCGAGACCGACGATGATCGCGGTCGCGACGATCAGTGCGTACGACTGGTGTTGCGACGACTTGGTGAAGACGAACGGCAGGGCGATCGCGAGTGCGACCACGAACCACGCGAGCAGGTTCGGCATGCGCCGGACCCACCAGACCTCGCGCAGACGCTCGGGCACGGGCGGCACGCGCGGCGCGAACGAGAAGCTGTCGGAGGTCGACGCGTCGGAACGACTGATTGCCGCGACGAGCACCAACACGACGAGGAACAGCACGAACTCGACCAGACCGGGCTCGTTCGGGAAGTTGTACAGCAGGACCTGATAGAGCAGACCGACACCGAGCGCCCGAGGACCGTGCGAGGGAACGACGTCATGCCGCCGATGAGCGCGGCGGTCAGCGCCAACAGGAGCGTCTCCGGCCCGACCTGCACGAGGTCGGTCGTTCCACTTTGGGTCGCGTAGAGCACGAGCGCGATCCCCGAGAGCAGGCCGCCGATCGTCCAGATCGCAGTCGACATGAGCTTCGGGCTGATGCCGGTCATGCGCGCGAGGTCGGGGTTGGTCGCCGACGCGCGGACCGCTTCGCCGAAGACCGTGTGGCCGAGCAGCCACCACAGGCCGAGCGTCACGATCGGCACGATGATCAGCGCGAGGACCTGCGGGCCGCTGATCACGATGTTGGTCATCTGGAGGTGGACGCCGCCGAGACTGAGATGGAAGACCGACGCGATCTTCCACTGCGTGCTGATCGGCGTCGGAAAGACCGTCTGGAACTTGCCGGTCTGGTAGTCGGGGAGTGTCCGGACGATCGCCTGCATCAACTCGGCGACGCCGATGGTCGCGACCAACACGATGACGCGCGGCGCCTTGGCGAGGCGGCGAATGACGACCATCTCGATGATGGCACCGCCGGCTGTCGTGACCAGGAGCGCGAGGATGAGCGCGAGCCAGTACGGGAAGTGCGAGCGGACCACCATCACCGCGAGGAGTGCCGCCGCGGGCAGACCCATGTCGGCGACGGCGAAGTTGATGATCGCGCGTCGACCGGTAGATCAGCACGATGGCCATCGCGAGCACCGACACGATGAGCCCGGTGACGAGGCCATCGAACGAGAAGGCTCGCGGTGGCGATGTGCGGTTGGAAGAACGACGCGAGCATCAGCCGCCCTCGTTACCGAAGAACACGGCCCGGGCGAGGTCGTCGCGTTCCATCAGCTCCTGCGCGTTGCCTTCGAACTTGACTTCGCCTTTTTCGAGGAAGATCGCCCGGTCGGAGATCGCGAGCGCGACGTTGAGCGACTGCTCGACGATGATCATCGTCTGGCCGCGAGCCGTGCAGCTGGTCGACGAGCTCGAGGAGCGCGGGCGACGACGACCGGCGCGAGGCCGAGCGACAGCTCGTCGATGAGCAGGATCTCGGGCTCCTGCATCAGCACTCGGGCGAGCGCGAGCATCTGCTGCTGCCCACCGGAGAGGCTTTGCGCAGACTGCTTGAGCCGCTCGGCGAGCTCGGGGAAGAGCTCGAGCACGTCGTCGATGCGGCCGCTGGATCTCTTCGTCGGTGCCGCCCCGCAGCCGCGCGGCCACGGCGAGGTTCTGCATCACGGTGAGGCTCGGGAACACACCCTTGCCGCCCGGGAGCTGCACGATGCCGTGCTTCACTCGCTGTTCCGGCGCGACGAACGTGATGTTGCGCCCGTTGAGGCGCGGTCACGCCCCGCTCGGGACACTTCGAGTCCGCTGATGACGCGCAGGATCGTCGACTTGCCCGCGCCGTTCGTTCCGAGCAGCGCGACGCATTCGCCGCGGTAGATCTCGAAGTTGACGTCGAAGAGAACCTGCACGGGTCCGTAGGAGAAGTCGATGTTCGCGACCTGCAGCACCGGGGTGCGCGCGCCTTCGACGGCGCGTTTGCGTTGCTCCTCTTGTTCCTCGAGTAACTCCTCGACCACCAGCGATAAGTCGTGGCGGATGAAGCGCGCGCCGTTCATCAGCAACAGCGCGCCGACGATGCTGGTCGGGACCAGGAGGATGAAGACGGTCGTGCGCACGCCGAACGCGTTCGTGAAGAAGCCGGCGAGGACGCTGCCGCCGAAGCCACCGATCAACACCACGTACATGACGCCCATCGCCACGCCGAGGCCGCGGTATTCGATACGGGCACACGGCTTGCAGCACCGGCGTGACCATCGCGAATGCGCAGGCGGTGAGCACCGATTGCGGGATGCCCCAGATGACGAACCACGTGACGCTGTGCGTGGAGACCTGCAGGGGAGTGAACAACGCCGACGGCAGGATCAACGCCCCGACGAGTACCAGCGCCTTCGACGGATTCTTGCGATACGTGCGGTCGAAATAGCGGCCGACGGGATACAGGAACGGCACCGCCGTCCAGCCCGAGAGGCTCAGGATGAAGCCCCGGTGCAGGATGTTGGTGACGTGCAGTGTGTCGTTCAGGTAGAGCACCTGCAGCGCGCCGAGCGCGAACACGCCGAAGCCGAGTGCGGCGAACGCGGCGATCGACGTGCGGACCGTGGCGATCTTCTTCAGCCGGGCGAACGCGGCTTCCATCGACGGTTGGGTCGGGTTCTCGTCTTCGACGACCTCGCCGAGCACGTCCTGCTTCTCGTACTGGCCGCGCGGCGGTTCCTTCAGCATGAACACGAACGAACGCGAGGATCGCGCCCGGGATGCCGAGCACGAAGAACGCCCAGCGCCAGCCCTCGACACCGCCCGCCCACGTGGCGATTGCGCCGACGATGACCGGGCTCAGGTTGCCGAGCACCTGTTGGCCGATGTTCATCGCGGCCGACATTCGGGCCCGAATGCCGATGGGGTAGTTGTCGGCGAGGAGGGGCTGGTGCACGGCGAGGTTGTTGGCCTTGGCCACGCCGGTGAGGCACAAGGTCCAGAACAGGATGAAGGCGCTGCCCGCCAGGCCGGACATGAACGTGAAGAGTGCGGCCGCGAGGGTGGCGAAGGCGACGATCGGGATGCGCTTCATCCGGTCGGCGAGCCAACCCATCGGGATCGCGCCGAGCGCGTAGAAGAGGCTCGAGGCGGAGGCGATGAACACGACCGTGCCGCTGCTGATGTGGAACGTCGGCGCGGAGCTCGGGCTCGATGGTCTGGACCGCGTTGAGGGTGAGCTGGTCGAGCGAGACGAGCAGCCCGAGGATCACGAACATCGCGACGCCGCCCTTGGCGAACGCCTCTTTGAAGTCGACGGGTTCGGAGTTGACCCCCGGGAGGAGGTCGTCGGGGAAGATGACCTGTTCTCGCGCCCGAGCCTGCGCTTCTTGGCGGGCGGCTTCCTCGTCGAGCACGGCCGCGGCCAGCGACGCGGCGCTGCCCTCGGGCTCTCCCAGCTTGTGCATATCGGTCACGTGTTCTCCCCGAATCGCCGGTGCACGGAGTCGGCCGGCGGGTGGTCGGATGGTACGCGCTAACTGACGCTCGTGTCAGGCGCGAGCGGTGGGACCGCGCCCGAGCGGCCGGTAGCGTCGGTCGTTATGACCACCGTGCGCCCGCCCAAGTCGTTTCTCCTGTCGAGTCGATCTTGCGAGCTACCTGGTCTCGCACGGCACCCCGCCCGACTCGGTGCAAGAAGCGCTGATCGAGGAGACCGCGGCGCTGGGCTCGGTTGCCGGTATGCAGATCGCGCCGGAGCAGGGGGCGTTTCTCACGTTGTTAACTCGGCTACTCGGTGTGCGGAGCGCGATCGAGATCGGCACCTTCACCGGCTACTCGGCGCTGTGCATCGCCCGTGGACTCGCTGCCGACGGCCGGCTCATGTGCTGTGACGTCTCCGAGGAGTGGACGGCCGTGGGGCAGCGGGCGTGGAAGGCCGCGGGCGTGGCCGACCGCATCGACCTGCGGATCGCGCCCGCGCTCGACACGCTGGACGCGCTGCCGGCCGATGCCGCGTTCGATCTCGCGTTCATCGACGCCGACAAGCCCAACTACGCCAACTACTTCGACGCCTTGTTGCCGCGGATGCGTACGAACGGCGCGATCCTCGTCGACAACGTCCTCTGGGACGGGAAGGTCGTCGAGTCCGACGCCGCCGACGAGAACACCATGGCGATCCGCGCCTTCAACGACAAAGTCGCCAACGACGACCGCGTCGACACCGTCATGTTGCCCATCGCCGACGGCCTCACCCTCTGCCGCAAGAAGTAGGAGCGGCAGCGGAGTCGCGCCCACGGCGATTCCGCCGCGGGACTTACATGCCGCGGATCATCTTGTAGACGGGGGCCATCTTGGCGCGGGTCTTCTCGGGGAGGGGGACGATCTCACCGAGCAGGCGGGCGCCCCACATGATCTCCGCGGTCAGCTCGACCATGTTCGCGATCTTGAGTGCGTCCTTCGGCGATTTGCCGACAGTGAGCAGCCCGTGGTTCGCCATGAGCACCGCGGCGCGGTCGCCGACCCACTTCGACACCTCGTCGGCGAGGTCCTGGGAGCCGGTGAACTTGTAGTTCGCCACTGGCACGTCGCCGCCGACGAACGCCTCGACCTCTTCGATCGCACACGGGATCGGCTGGTGCGTGAGCGCGAACATCGTGCAGTACTTGGCGTGGCAGTGGATGACCGAGTGAATGTCGTCGTACGCCTTTAGGCACGCCAGGTGCAGCATCTTCTCGGTCGTCGGCTGGCGTTCACCCTCGAGCACGTTGCCGTCGAGGTCGCACACGACGAGGTCGTCGAGCGTCATCGTCTCGTACGCCAACGACGACGGTGTGAGCGCCACGTTGCCGTCGGGCAGACGCGCGGAGAAGTTGCCCGCGGTGCCGTGCACGAGGTTCGTGCGCAGGCTCTCCTGTGCGACCCACAAGAGCTCGACCTTGATCTCCTCGGTGGTCCCTTTGACTCCGGCCATTACGAGAGCACCTCCGGGTTGACGCAGTTGACCGGCTTCTCGCCTGCGAGGATGCGGGCGACGTCGTCGGCGATGAGCTTCGAGTGGTTCGCTTCGGTGTCGTAGGTGGCGCCCGCGATGTGCGGGGTGAGCACGACGTTGTTCATCGCGCACAACGGATGATCGGTCGGGAGGTTCTCGCCGACGAAATGGTCGAGGCCCGCGCCGCCGAGATGACCCGACTGCAACGCCGCGACCAACGCGTCGGTGTCGTGCAACATCGCCGCGGCGGAGTTGATGAACACCGCGCCCGGCTTCATCGCCGCGAACTGGGCCGCGCCGACGATGCCTTCGGTCTCGGGCGTCACCATCGCGTGCATCGACACGACGTTGCAATCGTTGAGCATCGAATCGAGATCGGTGTTGTGCGTGGCCTCGGGGTTGTACGGATCGAACGACAGCACGCGCATGCCGAGGCCTTCGAAACGCCACTTCGCGGCGCGCCCCACTGCACCCAGCCCGACGATCCCGACGGTCTGCCCGCTGAGCTCCCACGCGCGGTATCGCTGGTAGGGGATCTTGCCTTCCGCGTAGACCTCGCCCGCGCGCACGTCGTGATCGGCGGGGACGAGCCAACGGTTCACCGCGAACATCAACGCGATGGTCATCTCTGCGACCGCGTTCGCGTTGCGGCCCGGGGCGCGCAGCACGGGGATGCCGGCCGCGGTCGCCGCGGGGATGTCGACGTTGTTGGGGTCGCCGCGGCACGATCCGATGCACACGAGCGGCAGATCGAAAACGGGTCCCTTGACCGAATCGGATTCGACGATCAGCAGGTTGGCGCCTTCGGCCTCGATGCGCGCGGCCAGCTTCTCGCCGTTGTAGAGGCGCAGCGGAACCTGCTCGATCCACGGGTCGTACACGATGTCGGCGAGCGATTGCAGGGTGGCCATGCCCTCGCCGCGGAACGGTGCGGTCACGAGAGCTCGGGGTCGGTCCGCCACGGGACTCCTTTTTCGGGGGAAGTGCGGGTGTCATCCTCGCGTGGAGGTGACGTCGGCGTCAGGTTCGAGGCGCGGCCGGCGGTCGAGTACCCCGGAGTCTCGGATTGAGGTGGCGCGAGATCCAGGAGCCGCCTACCGTCAAGGCCGGAGCGGGGATCCGGGGGGAATCGGGGGGCCGTGGAGTCACGACTGGGCGAAGGTGTCGGGCACATTGCGTGGGAATCGCCGCACGCGGCGCTACTCGCAGTGGCCGAGCAATTGCAGGCGGAATCTGTGCCGATGAGCGATCTCTTGGGCGAGATGATCGTGGCGAGCGCGGCGCTCGACGAGGGCTCGCCGGTCATGCTCGCCGTGGCCGAGCTCTTGTCGGAGCCGATGACGGCGGCCGAGTCGGTGGGCACCTTGGTGCTCGCGACCACCGCGGCGCGCGCCCGCGACGCCCGGATTGACGACGAGTCGCTGATCCGGGTCATGGCCCTGGCGTCGGTGCTCGTGGCCCGTTTCGAGACCTATCTCGCGGAGCGTTCGTCCAGTCCCGCTTCGTAGTCGCAGGGCACGTACACTTCTTTTACAGAGTCGCAACGCGCCCCGGCGCGGAATTGCGGCGAAGGGGAAGTAAAATCGCGGCAAACGCAGCAAACCGGACAGGAGTACACCCGTGGCAACCATCGGGACGACACGTCGAATCGACCAGCTCGGACGGGTAGTGGTGCCGGCCGAACTGCGCAGAATGCTCGGGATGCAAGAAGGCGACGTCATTTCGTTCAGCGCGCGCGGCGGTGAACTGGTGTTACGTCGGGTTGAGCCGAGCTGTGCCATCTGCGGCAGCGACAGCGGTGACTTGGTGGATCTGCACGACAAGCACCTCTGCCGGAGCTGCGTGCAGGAAATTCGTCTGCAACCGGCGTGACGATTGCGGACGATTCGTCCGCCTTGTTCGTCAGCCTGCATTCAGCGAACGGTCAGTCAGCCCGTAACACCCGCGGACAACGTCTCGTCGGGTTGTGCCGCAGCAGTATCGAGCGTGCACGCGGTCGCGTCGGTGCGAAGTTCCGTCGGTCGTAACGACGCCGGTCCCTTCCACTCGACGAGACGCGTGTGCGGATCGATGTTCAGCGCGGTGGTCGTGCCGTCGTGGAACACGACGTGCACGCGGCTCACGCCGTCGGCGACCGCACCGATGAGCTCCCACTGCGCGACGTCGGCGCCGGCGATGAACGCGGTGAAGCGCACCGGTCCGGCGTTCACGTTCGGCGCCAAGCACTCGGTGATGCGTCCTTGGCGAGTCGGCGGTCGCTTGGTCGCGCCCGTCGACGAGCTCGGGGCCGACGCCGACGGCAGTGCCGAGCCCTGCGGGTCGTAGCAACGCCACCCGTCGCTCGAGCGGGCGTAGGCGACCGTCCACGGCTCACTCCGGAACGTCCCCGTCGCCACGTTGTTCCACGCCGTTTCCGCAATCGCGATCTCGGGCCGCGTGTCGACAGTCGTGGTGGTCGATCCCGGCTTCGACGAGCTGTGCTTCGAGCCGCTCGAGCACGCCCCGAGGGCGAACGCGAGCGCGGACAGCAGAACCGCCGATCTCAGCCAACCCCGTCGTTGCATACGAAGCGCTGCTACGTACGCGGCGTACCGGAAGCGATGGCCGACACGCTGCTCGCTCGACCGAGCCCGTCGACGAACCGCATGCGGACCTGGCACGTCGGGTGCGGGCCCAGGCCGTGACAGAAGAACGATCCCGCGGTGAACGGCGCCGTGCCCGTGGGCGGGTAGAGCACGTTCAAGCCCGAGCTGAACCAGCGGTTGTCGCTGCTGCACCGGCTCGTGCAGAAATACACGCGGTAGCGCTTGGCGGAGTTCGCACCTGCGCCGCTCTCCGCCGGCCCTTGGAACGTGACCGTGACGAAGCCGAACGAACGTCCGCGCGCAACCGTCACGCCGAACGGTGCCCACGGTTGCAAGCTGAACGTGTGCCACGCGCTCACACCGCCGCGCGTGTTGCGCCCGCGTATGCGGTACTCGCACGTGGCCACGCCCGACTGACACGACCGCGTCAACGTGTCCGGATCGTGAGCGGGAAGCGCAACCGTCGTTGCCGCGCTCCACGCGGGACTCGTCGATTCGCAGCCGGTGGTCTTGCCTGCACCGACGAGGCACGACTCGATCTCGTAGCTCACCGGCGGAAGTCCGTTGCCCTGCCCGGGTGCCGACCACGACAGGTGCAGCGTCGAGATCCCCGCACCGAGATCGACACCGGTCACTGCAGCAGTCGGCGTAGTCACGACGCCGGGCGCGGTGACGATGTTCAGCTGCGGGCCGACCGCGGAGTTGCCCTGCGAGTTACGCGCCCGGATGCGATACGTGCAACTGAGTGCGCCGAAACACGGCACGACGGTGTTCGTGCCCGATGTCGTTCCGACCACACTCGTCGCGCCGCCGTCCATTGCGCCGAGAACGTCGTAGGTGACGGGGAGCCCGCCGGTGACCTTCGCCGCGGGCCAGTGGATCGCCACCGTGTCGAAGTTCGCGCCGGGGATGCCGCCGATCGCGATCGGTGTGCTGGGCGGGATCCACGCGCTGATCGCGGCGCTGGGCACGCCCGGTCCCGAGTTGTTCACCGCGTAGATGCGGTATTCACACCCGAGCGAACCCGGGGTTACGTTCGTGCACGCGAGCGCGGCAACGGATTGGCTCGACTGGAAGTGCGAGGTCGATTGGAACGACGTGATCGCCGACCAGGTGACCCCGCCGTCGTCTGACTGGGCGAAGGCGTACGAGGTGATCGGGCTGCTGCCGACGAACGACGGCGCCGACCACTGCAGGAAGACTTCGCCCGGAGCGGGGCCCGAGAGCACGATCTGAATCTTGGGCGCGTTCGGCGAACCGGGCAGGGGCGCAGCCATCGCCGCCGAGGCCGCCGATCCCAGAACGGCGCAGGCCACCGCGACTACGAGTGCGAGGATCGCAGTCGTCGACGCCCGCCGGCGTCGGTTCGCAGCGATCGACGAGCTCATGTTCACCTCCGGCCGGCTCGGGCGATGAGCACCAGCGCGACGATTCGACCAGGTCTGTAGCCGGGGCGCAAAGCCGTGCGCGGCCGCCGACGGAGCCGAATCCTGCTCACGCCCGGAGCACTCCGAGTCCTTCGATGTCGACCAGCTTGCCGGTCGCGCTGGTCACCACGATGGATGGTGTGCCGATGCGCGTCGCACTGAACGTGGCGACCAGGATCGCGACCTTGTGGACGGTGGTGGCGTGGGCCAGGTTCACGTTCGCGGTCGCGGCGCCGTTCCAACGCACCTGCACCGTGCCGCAGGTGGGGCACTCGGTGGCGATGAGGTAGACGTAACGGCCCTGCACGCCGGTGCGCGTGATGGTCGCACCTTTGGTCTTCGTGTACTTGCCGGTACCGCCGAAGTAGACCGTGCTGTTCTGGGTCAGCCAGTTGGCGGAGTAGGTCAGGCTCGCGGCGCGGAGCGGCACGTTCGTGCACCGCTGCGCCCAGGCCGAGAGGTTGCCCGCCTTGTCGGTCGCCTGTGTCCGGTAGCAGTACGTGCGGCCGTACGCGCCCGTGACGGTTGCCGAACCCGGTGCAGTCGGCGCCTTGTAGTTGGTCCAACCGCCGAAAGGCGCGTTCCACGGCGCGACATCCTGCTGCACGCTGTATTGCGTGATGCCCGAGGCGTCGGAACCCGTCCAGCTCACCGGGATCTTGGTCGTCAAGGTCGTGAGCGTCGGTGCCGGCATCGAGACGACCGGTGGCGTGGAGTCGACATGTATCGACACCGTCGCGGTGTAGTCGTTGTCGAAGTCGATGTCGGTGACGTCGTAGCTGAACGTGTCGATGCCGGTGAAGCCCGCGGGTGGCGTGTACGAGAACGAGCCGTCATCGCCGACGTCGATGACCACGCCTTGAGCCGTCGCGTCGTCGGTGATCACCGACGACGTGTCGACACCGAAGTCATTGGCGAAGATGCCGGGCGCGGCGACGTTCAACGTCTGACCGCCCGACACGTAGTAGGTGTCGTTGCCGACCTGCGGAATCACGACAATGTTTGCAGTGGCGTCGTCGGTGTCGGCGTCGACGGTTCCGTTGTCCTGGATCTCGTAGCTGAACGAGTCGTCGCCGCTGTAGGGATTCGTGGGGTCGGGCGTGTAGGTGAACGAACCGTTCGCGTGGATCACGACGTCGGCGCCGTTCCAACTCGTGGTGTCGGAGTCGTCGATGTTCACGCTCGTGGTCGACGGTCCGGAGTCGTTGGCGAGAAGACCGTGCGCGGCGTCGACCGTGAGCTTCACATTGAAGCCGGTGGTGTAGTTGTCGTCGACGGCCGCGAGGCACGTAGCGCCGTCGCTGCAGACGTTCAACGCGTGTGCGGGCGGCGCCACATGGGCGAGGAGCCCACTCACGAACGCGACGACCAGGACTACTCCTGACACCCGCCGGACGCGGCGCGGAGTGCGTGATTTCCTCATCACAGCTGCTGCTTCTCCTGGTGCACGCGAACCGACGAGCGAGTGGGCAACTGGCCTCAGCCGCCGGCGCCCACGCCGACGATCGGCGCCGGGAGCGGCTCGCCACCCAACGAGCCGAGGAACGGGAGGTTGGAGAAGGCGAAGATGCCACCGTCGGACGCCACCATGAGGTAGCCGTTGCCGTAGCGCACCATGCCGATGATGGGCCGGTTCAAGTGCGCACCGCCCATGCTGCCGCGGAAGCCCGCGTCGCCGAAGCCGAAGATGCCACCGTCGGACGCAACCAACCAGTAGCCGCGGTTCGTCGAGGTCGGCACGATGCCGTCGACGGGCTGGTTCAGGTGCACGCCACCCATCGAGCCGTGGAACTTGGCGTCGCCGAAGCTGAAGATGCCGCCGTCGGACCCGACGAGGTAGTAGCCCTTGCCGGTCGGTGTGGCGACGGATCCGACGATCGGACCGTTCAACGCCAGCGTGTGCACGTCGCCGAAGAACTTCGCGTCGCCGCGGGCCACGGCCCGACCGCGGTTGGTGAAGAGCCAGTAGCCCTTGCCGGTCGGCGTGGACGAGAGGCTCGTGACCGCTTCGCCCGGGCGCAGGCTCGGGGTGGCGCCGAACACCTTGGCGTCGCCGAACGCGAACACCGATCCGGCCGCGTTCACGACCCAGTAGCCCTTGCGCGACGGCGTCGGCTCGAGGTGCGTGATGCCGCCCGTCGGCGCGTTGCCGTAGCTCTTCACTTGCCCGAAGGGATACACCGTTCCCGTCGCGCCCACCATCCAGTAGCCCTTGGGCTTCGGCGGTACGGGCGGCGCCGGCGGCAGTACGTGCAACGAGACGGTTGCCGTGTAGTCGTTCTCGAAGTCGAGGTCGGTGACCTCGTAGGTGAACGTGTCGGTGCCGGTGAAGTTGTGCGGCGGCGTGTACGAGAACGAGCCGTCGTCGTTCACCGTCATCGGAACGCCGTGCGTCGTAGTGGGATCGTTGAGGATCGACGTGTTGTCGAAGCCGCGGTCGTTCGCGAACACGCCCGGCGCGGCGACGTTCAACGTGTGGTTCTCCGCGACGTTGTAGGAGTCGTTCCCCACTACCGCGAGCACGTTGATCGTGGCCGTTGCGGTGTCGCTGTCGCTGGTGTCGGCCGCGCTCGCGTCGATCTCGTAGTCGAAGGAGTCGGTGCCGCTGTACGGGTTGCCGGGGTCGGGCGTGTACGTGAACGATCCGTTGGAGTGGATCAGCACGTCGGCGCCGTTGAAGCTCGTGGTGTCGGAGTCGTCGATGTTGACGATCGACGTCGACGGTCCCGAGTCGTTCACCAACAGCCCGTGGGCTGCGTCGACGGTCAGCTTCGTGTCGAAGTTGGTCGTGTACGTGTCGTCGACGGCGGCCGGACAGCCCGGTCCGACCGAACACACGTGCAGCGCCTGAGCCGGTCCGGCGATGCCGACCAGCACTCCGAACACGACGGTCGTGACGGCCAAGATGCTCGTCGCGCGCCGCGAAGCCGCAGCCTTCAATGCCCCCATGAAATTGCCCCCGTGCCTCCGTGCCACCGCCCCTACAAGCTCTGAACGGTAGCTGTACATGCTCGCAAAGATCAATCGCGCGAAAGCGGTCAAGCCCGACATTCACGGACTGTTGTGACCACAGTCACTTCGCCGCGCGACTACGTGACCGGCGGTGGTTTCTGCGCGAGAACGCGCCGTCTCCACAGGTACCAACCGCCTCCGAACGCGGCCGCTGCGATGACGAGCGCGATCACGATGACGAGCGCCGTGTTGCTCGAGCTCTTCTGGTGCGAGCCGGGCAGAACCGCGACCGGACCCGATGCACTCGCCCCGGACGCATGCGCGTCGGTCGGTTTTCCGTTGGTGGCCGAGCCCGGCGCGCCCTTGGCCGCGCTGTCGGGCGGCTTGCCGAGCTTTCCGCCTTTGCCCGTCGGAACCGGCTTGTTCGTCGCGCCCGGCGTTGTGCTGCCCGTTCCCGACGTTGCACCGGGTTTCGCGCCGCCCGATCCCGACGACGCGCCCGGGCCGGTGTTGCCGGGAGTCGAGTTACCAGTGTGGGGCGCGGCGGTCACGGGCGCGGGCGGTCCGTTCACGTCGATGTGCACGGTCGCGGTGTACGTGTTGTCGTCGTCGGTGTCGTCGATCGTGTACGTGAACGTGTCGGTGCCGTGGAAGCCCGTCGGCGGCACGTACGCGAACGAGCCGTCGCCGTTCAGCGTGACGTCGCCACCGTTGGCTGAAGTGTCGTCGCCCGACAGGTTGTCGGCGTCGTAACCGACGTCGTTGCCGAGCACCCCCGGCGCTTTCACGAGGAGGGTGCGGTTCGGATTCGTCGAGTACTGGTCGTCGCGAATCACTGCCGTGATATTTACGGTCGCGGTGGCGAGGTCCCAGGCGCCGGTCACGTCCTCGATGTAGTAGTCGAAGGTGTCGGCGCCGGCCGAGGGAACGTTCGAGTCGGGCGTGTAGGTGAACGAACCGTCCGCGTGTACGGCCACTTCGGCGCCGAACCAACTCGTCGTGTCGGAGTCGGCGACGTCGACGACGGTGCCGGCCGGGCCCTGGTCGTTGGCGAGGAGGCCGGGCGCGGGGACGTTGAGCGGTCCGCCGAGACTCGCCTGGTACGTGTCGTCGTTGGCCTTCGGGCACTTCACGCCCGCGGTGCACGCGTTGAGCGCGGCCGCCGGGCTTGCACTCGTGGCAATCGTCGCCCCGAAGATGCCACCCGCGACGATCACCGTGGCCAGGGCGCGCCCGGCGCGCGTGAGCAATACGGAACCTGCCATCTCGCTCGTGCCCCCCTTCGCGCGGATCGAAGCCGTGAGGATACGACAGACAACGAAGAAGCCGCGGTCGGCCCGGAAACTGTGTCCGGGCCGACCGCGGCTCTTCGCGATCACATTGCGTTGGTTCAGTCGTTATCGAGGATGAATATGTGGGCCGTGTTGCCGCGGGACAACAGGGTCGGTGTCGACGGACTGGTGAAGGTGAACACGATGTCGTCGGTGCCTTCGGGGATGTTGTCGCCGATGGTCACCAGGGTGATGGCCTTCTGGATCGCTCCACCGGAGGCAAAGGCCAAGTTGATGTTGTTGCGGGCGGTGTAGTCGGCCGGCGCGGTGGCGGTCGTGCTCGACGTCGTGTAACGAGCCGAGTAGGCCTGCGTGGGCTTGACCGACAACACGGCCGAGAACTTGGCCGTGGCCTTGCACGTTGCGCACGCGTCGATCTCGACGATCGACTCACTGCCCAACAGGAGCGTTCCGGGTGCGATACCCGTTGCGTCCTTGATCGTGCCCGTACCGACAGCTCGACCGACATGTATGCCGGGCGCGCCGGCCGCGTTGCTCAACACCGCGGTGATCGTCTCGTCGGACTCGACCACGTTGTCGGACAACGCGGTGATGGCCACGTACGCCTGACGCTGATTCGCGGCGATCTTGACGTTGTGGATCGGGTTCGACTTGAAGTCGGAGGCGAACGAGGCCGGGTGGCCGAAGCCGTTGATGGCCGTGTTCGTGGCGGATGTCGGTTGGAGGGTCACCGTGAACGTCACGGCCGTGGGCTGGGGCTGGGTGATCGTGATCGGCAGCGAGAGCGACCCACCTTCGTAGGTCATCGCGTCGCCGATGTTGAGGCAAACGCCCGCGCAGGCCGGGTTGCTGAACGTGATCAGCGCAGTGTCGCTGACCGGCTCGTTCACACCGTCGTCGGCCGTCAATGTGGCCGCGAAGACCCCGGCGGTAGTGCAGGTGATCGTGGTGTCGGCCACGTTCGGGTTCGCGAACGTGCAGCTCGGGTTCCCGTTCGACCAGTGCACCGTGGGCGTGCTGTCGGGGTCGGTCACGACACCGTGCAGCGCGACTGCGTGCCGAATGATGCCGACACCGTCGACGCCCGCGTTCACGGTCGGGGGAGTGTTGGGCGCGATGACGGTGACGAGCGCGGTGTCGGTGACCGGCGTGTTGAATCCGTCGGAGGCCGTCAACGTCGCGGCGATGATTCCGCCCTTCGTGCAGGTGATCATCGTGTCGGCCGCAGTGGGGTCGGTGAACGTGCAGTTCGGGCTACCGGTCGACCACTGCGCGGTCGGCGTGTTGTCGGGGTCGGCTACCGATCCGTGCAACTCCACCGGGAAGCCGACCGCAGTCGAGACGTCCGGACCGGCATCGGCCGTGGGCGGCGCGTTGCCGATCACCGTGACGATGGCGACGTCGGTGACCGGGTCGTTGATGCCGTCGTCGGCGGTGAGGATCGCGAGCGCCGTTCCGGTGGTCGGGCACGAGATCGTCGTGTCGGCCGCATGCGTGTTGCCGAACGAGCAGCTCGGCGTGTCGGTCGACCACGTGATCGTGGGCGTGCTGTCGGGATCGGTGACCGTGCCGTGCAACGCGATCGGCGAGTTCTTCACGCCGGTCACGTCGGGGCCGGCGTTCACCGACGGCGCGACGTTGGGCTGACTCACCGTTACCAAGGCGGAGTCGCTGGTATCAGGGTTGACACCGTCGTGGCCCTGCAGCGTTGCCGCGAACACTCCACCCGCGGTGCACGTGATCGTGGTGACGACGGCAGTGGCGTCGGCGAACGTGCAGCTCGGGCTGTCGGAGGTCCACAGCGCGGTGGGCGTGTGGCCGGGGTCGGTGATCTTGCCGGTCAGTTGAATCGGGTTACCGGTCTGCCCGGAATTGTCGGGGCCCGCTTTCACGGTGAGTCCCGGCGGCGGCGGGCTGACGGTGACCGTTGCGGTGTCGGTGACCGGAAGGTTGATCCCGTCGTTGGCGGTCAGGGTTGCCGCGAACGTTCCGGAGACGCTGCAGTCGATGGTGGTGTCCGCGCTCGAGTCGTCGTCGAAGCTGCAGCTGGGGTTGTCGACGGTCCACTGAATGGTGGGAGTGCTGTCGGGGTCGGAGACGGTGCCGTGCAGCGCGATGTCGTCGTTCACTTCACCGCTGACGTTGCCGCCCGCGTTCACCGTGGGCGGAACATTCGGGGTCGTGACGGTGACCGCGGCCGTGTCGTGCACCGGCGGATTGACACCGTCGTTCGCAGTCAGCGTTGCGGCAACCGTTCCGACCGCGGTGCACGTGATCGTCGTGACGGCGGCAGTCGGGTCGGCAAATGTGCAACCGGGCGTGTCGGAAGTCCACGCGAACGTCGGGGTGCCGAAGGGGTCGTCGGCGGAACCGGACAAGGCGATCGCGGTGTTGACGTCGCCGGAAACATCAGGCCCGGCCGACACAGTTGTCTGCGGGCCGGCCGCGCCGATGGTCGTGGTCGTCAGCGTGTCGGGCGGAACGTTGCAGACCACCGGAATAGGTGTGCCGGGCGGAGAGGCGCCGACGTTCGCGGTCGTGGTGAGTTGACTCAGGCCGATGTCCACCGTGCCGGGCGCGTTCGGCGCGATCACGTTGACGGTCGTGTCGGGGGTCGTCAGATCACCCGGTTGCAGTGGACCGGGCTGCGCAAGCGTGATCGTTGTGTTCCCGGCCCCGAACGTGACCGTGCCCGTAACCGGGTTGCCGTTGTTCGTAGTGGGTCCGGTCGTGGTGACCGAGCTCGGATCGAAGGTGGCGCCGCCGGTAACCGCGTACGTCAGGGACAAGTTGGAGAAGCTCTGGATGTGGACCACACCACCGAGCGCAGTGCTCGGGAGGGTCGAGTCGCCTCCCGGAAAGGTCACCGCGAACGCCGACCCTGCCGTCGCGTCGGTCGGGGCGTCGTCGGCGCCGGTCACGTCCTGGGTCTGCGCGCCGATCGGGCTGCTGCAGTTGATGGTGTAGGTCTTGCTGACCAACACCGCGCCCGCGGGCGCGATATGGGCCACAACGAGCAATCCCGTCGCGAGCATGGTCGAGACAGCGGCGCCCAAGGCTTTCACGCGGATTGCGTACCCCCCGAAAAGCGGTGAATGGCAGAACCTGCCAGCGGCAACCTACGCCGCTCAGGACAAAACGGGAAGCAAGGTCGGAAACTTTTTTCAAACGATCGCGCCCAGTGGCCGTACACGCGCGTACTGACTCTTTCGGTTCTCTTAGCTGCGGGTTTTCGCCTATTTTCAGGCCGCGCGCGCTGTGCGCGAGACCAATGTCGGATGCCGACGTCCGTCTCCGTCAGCGCCGGTGCCTGTCGGTACTTGCCAAGCCCTGCCAGTTCGGGTCATGCTGACCGCGAAGGGTGACCAGGAGACTGGCTTCTACCCGGGGTGGCCGTTGCGGCCAGGGGGGAATCGCGAGCGGCAGCTCTGCCGTAGGCGTTCCCGTCTGCGTCCTCTCAACGGTGACCGACCGGTTCGGAGTCTCGGGGAGGACACACGGTGAAGCTCAACAGGCGGAAGCGATTCGCAGTTTACGGCGGGTTGCTAGTGATCACTGCGGCGCTCATGAGCATCGCCAGCGGAAGTTCGGCTGGCGCGCTCGAAGGCACGCAGACCTTCACCATCAACTGCAACAGCCCGATCGGGGTCCAGTCGCAGACGCTCACGTTCACCGACGACGTGCCGACCGACGCCGCGAGCGGCTCGATCTTCCAGGTGACGTTTCCGGGCGGGAGCTCCACTCTGCCGAGCAGCGCGCTCGGCGGCGTCGTGAAGATCCAGAGCTTCGTGAACCTCACCAACGCGTACGTGCTCTCCGGCGGCGCCACATTCGTTCCGGGATCAGTCGTCACGAGTGGTCCGGTGACGAACAACGGCACCGAGGTCACCGGCAGCGACGTGCTGAGCGACGGCAACACCAAGGTCACCTTCGGCCAACCCGGCCCGCTCGCGCCCGGCGATCTCACCACGCCTGACGTGACGATCAGCGTGCAAGCTCCGCCCGGTCCCGCGACCGTCACCGTCGGCGGCGCGTCACTGACGACCACCGCGAACGTCGGTGCGACCGCACCCGGAACGCCTATCGCCGTGACGTGCACCGTTCCCGCGAACGTGGTCACCACCACCAACATCGCGGCCGCGGCGGCTTCGACGACGACTACGGCCGCGCCGGCCACCACGACCACAACTGCCGCGCCGGCAACGACAACCACGACGGCCGCGCCCGTCACCACGACCACCGGCGCGCCCGTGACGACGACGACCGAAGGACCGGTCACGACGACGACTGAGGGTCCGGGGACGACGACCACGACGGCCGCGCCGGTCACGACGACCACGACGATTGCACCGGTCACGACGACCACAACGGTTGCACCGGTCACGACGACCACGACCGTTGCGCCGGTAACGACGACAACTGCCGCGCCGGCCACGACCACCACCACAGTTGCACCGACGACGACCACGACGGTCGCGCCGACAACGACGACCACCGGTGGACCGACCACCACCACGACCGTTCCGGTCAAGCAGATCTCCATTTCCGGGAGCTCGACGGACCAGAACAACTGCGCAACCACGCTGACGCCCGACCTCACCGGTTCGGGTACGACGACCGACGTGGTGCCCGTGACGTTCTCCAGCACTGCAACTCCGCAGCCGCACGAGGGCGACCCGATCACGTTGAGCAAGACGTCGGTGAAGGTCTCGATCTCGGGCGACATCCTGCAGCCCGGTGTGACGCTCGGCTTCATCAGCGACGGCCTGAAGGTTCCCTCCACGCTCAAGGTCGCGATTGCGGGCTCGAGCACGAAGGAAGGCGTTCAGAGCATCACGATCAACACCAACGCCGTGGTGCACGTCGTCAACGGTCAGGCCCAGCCGCTCACGGCAATCGTGAACCTGCCGAACAGCACGTGGCACCCGAAGGACGACTCGACGCCGGTGATCTTCACCGAGAAGTCGGTGACGATCACGTCGAACATCGACCTGACTGCGTCGCTCGGCCTCACGCTCACCGCGTCGTTCGCCTGCACGCCTTCTTCGGCACCGCCCTTCGTCGCTCTGGCGGCGCAGGGAACGGCATTGCCGTCGACGACCACCACCACGTCGCCGACTCCCGTGAGCCCGGCAAGTGTCGGTCCGACGACGACCACGACGGTCGCCGCCGCGGCCGCCGGTTCGGGAACACTTCCCTTCACCGGTGGTAGTGCGCTACTGCTCTTGATCGTTGCGGCCGGCTTGTTCGACGCCGGTCTCGCATTGATTGCAGTGACCCGCCGTCAACGCTTCGAGCGCTCATAAGAAACCGCTCATAAGAAACGCGCTGCGCACGCAGCTTTGTGAACTGAACTTCGGCACCTCGAGCGCACATTGCTCGAGGTGCCGAAGTCGTTTTCGCCGTATTGCATAAGGGTTTTGTGCTCTCGCCGCGATCTGGACCGCGCAGCCGCGCTACCACTCTGCGCGACTTCCGGTAAGTCGTGTGAACTGTGTCAAAGCCTGTGAATTCCAGCGGTGAGAAACCGCCTGGCAATTGTTGACAGGTGCCGGTACGAGCGACGATGCTTCGGTCCGACCGCATCCGGCGGGCGGAGTCGACTGCCTCTAGTGCTGAGGACTCGCTTCGTCATTCCGGAGCACAAACGGGGGGAACCGGATGTCCGGTGCTGGGGCCATGAGGGCAACTGTCGTCGTGCGTTCGTGCCGCCTTTCGTCATTGGTGGGCGCCGCGGTCCGCCTGCTTGGATCCAAGCGAATGACAAGGGAGACCAACACGTGAAACTAAAGAAGCACGCGCTTCACCTTGCGGTGGCCGCGGGCATGGTCGGAAGCATGGTTGCCGTAGCTGCTCCTGCAGCGCACGCGGCTGGCCCGACGCTTCCGGACATCTGCGGTACGTACCTGCAGGGAACGATCGACCCTGCCGGCGGCCCGCTGCCCGGCGGAATCATTCCGTTGAACCCGCCGACCACGTCGCAGACGTACGGCGTGTTCGGACACCTGGCCAAGGGTCAGGACAAGGAAATCGTCAACGTCCACCAGGGCGGCGTCGTGGGCACCAAGGAAGTCAAGACCACGATCGGCGTCACCTGGGGTGGCGGGCAGAACGTCGGCCAGCCGGCTCCTAACGGCCCGAACGCTCCGTACCTCGCGGCAGCCAACGGCGGCACCGAGCCGACCGGCGGCACCACGTCGGCGAAGATTGCGTGGACGACTGACGCGAAGACCGGCATCGTCGCTCTGCCGACGGTTCAGGTCGCCGAGGCGTCCAAGGTTGCCACCCTCAAGAAGGGCAGCATCACCAAGGGTGTCGTCACGGGTACGCCCAGCGGCGACGACGCTGGCGTCCAGATCGGCAACCTGCAGCAGGGCAACAGCGTTGTCCCGCTGAACACCATCGACCAGGTGGTCGTGCCGAATGACGCGACAACGTCTGACCACTACCAGCTGACGATGGCGTTCCCGAACATCCCGACGGCAGGTCCGTTGGCAGGCGTGACGCTCCAGTCGAACCCGATCGCGGTCAACGCGACGGCTGCGACGGTCGCCACGGCTATCAACTCCGGTCCGGGTTGGGGCGGAATCGTTGGCCCGACGGCGACGGTCACTAACGTCACGCCGCTTCCCGCGGTCGCGGCTGGTGACTTCAAGATCGTCTTTGCTGGTGCACTTACCGGCCAGGCGCTTCCGTTGCTCGGCACGACTGTTGGCACCACCGAGACCCAGAGCGCAGCTCTGAAGGCGACGGTGCTCGACGACGGTGCGATCTGGAACAGCGGCACTGCTGGTGGCATTAACCCGAGCAAGTCGCCGATCAGCGACCTCGGCAATGGCATCATCACGTCGACCGGCGTCATGTCGGCCGGCCCCGTGGGTGGCGTTGCTGGCACCACGAGCTCGACCGTTGGTGGAGAACTCATCAGCGGCTCGAACCCGGGCAAGGCGAACTTCATCCAGGACACGCAGTACACCTACATCCAGTACCCCTCGGCGATCGTCTCGGCGATTGCTCCGAACCTGACCTCGCCGACGAACACGGCAGTTCCGGTTCTCGCGGCGATCACCGGCTTGCCGGCTTCGTCGGTCGGGGAAAACTGTGGTCTGGGTGGCCTGCTGGCCATCTTCTGCGTCGAGGACGCGGCGGTCATCCCGTCGACGTTCGCGGGCCTCTGTGGAGCGATCACCTCGTAGTCCACGGTTGCAGTTAGCAGCAAGCAGTACGTGAGCAAGGGGCGGTTCCTCCGGGGACCGCCCCTCACGCGTGCGCCACCTTGAGGCGGCGCAGGCTCTTCTGCTCGACCATGCACGTTGCGCAAGGCATACAGCGCGCCCGTGGCCCGACCGGGCAGAACCCCGGGTTGCACAATGGCCGCGGGCAGGATGCCGACGGAACCCTCTGCGCTAACCGATTCCGTCGAGTTGCGAGCGCGAGCGCAGGCGAGCGCGCGCAGACTTGACGTGGGCGTGCGAGGACGCCTCGGGCTAGGAGATCTTGGCCGCGGCGGCCTTCATCATCGCCAGCAGCTGGTCGGTCTGGTCACTCGCGTCGGAGTGCCGGCCCTTGAACCCGCCCGAGCTGTACGTGACGCCGTAGGTCTTGCCATCCTTCACGAACTGGATGATCAGCGCGTTGGCCAGGCTGTGCTGGGCGACAAATGCCTTCTCGCCGAGCCCGGTGATCGGTTTCGCGTTCGGCAGGATCTTCTCGCCGTACGCGGCGGTTCCGGTGTTCACGGATTGCACGAGCGACCGGACGAGTGTGGGGCTGGACCAGCTGTAGATACAGGTCTTGCTGCCGTTCGGTCCCGTTTCCGTTTTTGTCTGCTGTGGTGCCGCGGCGAACAGCGTCTTCACGTTCGCGCTCGTCAGGAAGAGCGAGCAAGCGACCGGCTTGGCCAGAGTCGTCGAGGTGGAGCTGGGTTGCGTCGTGCTCGTTGAAGGCGGCGTGGCCGACTTGGAGCTGCTGCAGCCCGCGAGCGTGAGCCCGGCCAGCGCGGCGACAGCGGCGATTGACCGGCCGCGACGGGTCAAAGAGGGCGCGTGCAGGTGACTCATCAGGTGATTCATCGTCCGGAGAACCTAGTCGAGCAGGCCTTATGCCGAACGGTCACGGCGATACTTCACAGATCGGTCAGACCCGCCCGTGTTTGCGGTGCCAGTTGCGGCTGCGGAGCCAGGACCGATGCCGGCGCGCGTAGCGGCTGGCGTAGAGCGCAACCAGCGCCGCCGCCAGGCAGATGACGGCCATGGGGGCGTCGGTGGCGTCGTCACGATCGGCGGCGAGCGCATGGGGAAAGAAGGCGGGCAGGTTGCCCCGTTGGATCACGAGGTACGCCAGGCCCACCAGGGCGAGAACCTGCGCGACGAAGACGAACGCGATCGCGAGCGGTCGGGTTCTGCCCACGCTTGCCACTCCCCGCATACGAGTCCGATCGGCAAACGGACCCGGTCCTTGAACCGCCTTCGAGAGCGGCACTGACACGCTCTACGGTGCGGACGCCACTGCCGGATTGAAACAGTCTCTATTGGTCGCTCGCGTGGCCGCTCAGCCGGTCGGTACCGCGATGCCGGTGTCGGGGGTCGTCGGCACCGTCGTGACGACGGGCGGGGGAGCAGTGACCGGAGTCGGCAAGATGATCACGGGCTTTGCCGTTGTGGGCGTGGTCGGCAGGATGATCCGCGGCGGCGTTGTCGGAGTGAGGCGCGGTGCCGGGGTGGTGCTCGGCGGTGCCGTGGTGAGCGGCGGGCCAATCCGCTGGTTCCCCGGGATCGATCCCGGCGTCGACGCGGGAATGGTCGGCAGCACGAGCAGCGAGCTCGGCGGCAGCGAAATGGTCACACCGGAATCCGCACTCGCCGGTGCGGGGCGGGGCGCCGACGAACGCGTCAGCAACGGCACCGCGATGATCACGCACACGGCCACGAAACAGAGCGCGGCGATCGTCCGTCGTCCGCCGCGAGAGCGGGCTCTTGCCATCAAACGGTTGATCAGCTCGTCGATTGAATACACGTCAGCGCTTCGAGGCTTTGATTGCTTTTTGGGCCGTGCGGTGCAAGCCGAGGATCTCGCGGTAGCGCTGCGCCTGGAAGCGTTGCACGCCGATCGCCTGCACGAGCGTGCGCCGCGAAGGAACGGCTCCTACCCACGCGGTTATCGCGGCTTGTTCCTTCTTCTCCTCGGCGGTGACGACCTTCGGCGGGCCGGGCGCGGGCATGTTCCCGAGCGGGACGATGACCGACTTCAAGGTGGTCGGAGTCGCGACGGGCGCGGCCGACGTAGAACGGTTGGGCCCGGTGAAGAGGGCCAGGGCGAGCACGGCGACGGGAATCCACGCGGCCAACGCCAGCTTGCGGTAGAGCGGCCAGTCGCGGAGGCGCAGCGAATGACGAACGCGGCGTTCCACGCTGCGCAACGACTCGCCCTCCACGATTCCCCCCTTCCCGAGCTCGAGAACGGCTTCGGACAGCCCGTTCCGCGGCGCTCGGTCGTCGCCGCCCCTGCCCCAGAGGGTAGTGGCTGCGGCCGGGCGAAAAAAGGCTCGGGCCAGGGCACATACCGGTCCGGGACGTGTTTCATGTCACATTTCCGTCGCCCCTCGGCCCGTGCGCAACGCAGTGGGTTCGTGGCATCGTGGGGGAGCACGTACGAGGAGCGCGAGTGCACCTAGACGCAATCCGGGATCTTCTGCACGCGCGAGCCTTCGCGCTCGGCCTCGCCTTCGGCGGGGTCGCCGTGCTCATCGCCGCGACCGTGGCCGTGGCGCTGCGGCGGCGCGTCCCCGACCTGGCCGGCGTGGCCTTCGTGCTGGCCGCCTGGCTGGCCGTGCGGGGCGCATGGGGCTCCGACCTGGCCAACGGGTCGGTGCTGGTGGCGTTGTTGATCCTCGCCCTGGGCGGCGCGGCCGTTGTGCTGGTGGCGAGGCTCATTCCGGCAGTGGCCGGACACCCCTTGCTCATCACCGCGGTGGCCCTCACACCGGGAGCGATCGTGTTGTCGAGGGTCACTCCGCTGGCGGGCTCCGGCATTTCGCGCACCGTGCTCGCACTCAGCACCATCGCGTTCGGGGTGGCGATGCGCGACTTCGACGCGATGCGCGGCCCCAAGGGCGCGCCGTGGTTGTTGTTCGCGATCACGGCCGGTGGCGTGTACCTCGCCGTGCCCGACACGGAACTGGCTCGAGTGATGCTCGGCGTGGCCGTGCCGTTCGTCCTACTCAGCATTCCGCGACCGATGTCGCCGCTCGGTCCCGCGGGGAGCGCCGCGTTGGCCGGCGTGTTCACGTGGGTGGTCGTGGTCGGCGGTCGGGGTCGACCGGGCTCGGTCGTCGGCGGCCTGGCCTGCATCGGGCTCCTCGTCGCGGAACCGCTCGGCCGGCGCACGATCGGCGTGGTCGGATCGCTCACCCTCCCGTCACGGCGCCGGCCCGACATCCATCGCTTCGACCGCAACCGCGACGACTGGCTCACGGGCGCCGCAGTCGCGGCGATCGCCCAGTTCGTCATGGCCATCTACGCGAGCCGGGTCGTCGCTCGGGAAGACGCAGCTATTACCGCCGCGCTCGTGCTCGTGCCGATGTTCGCGGTCGCGGTCGTGCTGGCGCCGATGCTCTATACGGAGTCGCGGGCGCGGCAGGAGCAACGCCGCGCCCACCGATCCGAGCACCACCACGCCCGGTCGTCGCGGCCGCGCTAGTCGTGGGGCGGTAACAGTGCGGCGGCGATCAGTGCGCTGATCGCGCTCGGATCGGCGGCACTCGGGTTCTGCCAGAGTGCGGTGGCCGCGGAGTTGAGGTGATGTAGCTCCGACGAGCGCGCATCCCAGATGACCGCTTCGCCGTTCAGGATCTCGACGGCGAGCGCGGCGTCGGCGTGCGCCGGTCGTTCGAGCACGCCGGTGGGCGCGGGTGCGGCGGTCGCGGCATCGGCGAGTGCGGCCCTGATTGCGTCGACGGCGGCCGCGAGGTCGCCGAACTCGAGCGCGAACGCGGGTGCTCGGCGTGCGCATGCAGCGAGGGTGGTGAGCGCGCCCGGCGCGTGCGCGGTGAAGTTGAACGACTCGTCGGCGAGGAGCTCCAGCGCGTCGGCGGGCGACAGGGGAGTGACTGCCGCGCCCGCTCCGGGCCGGAACGTGGGGCGAACGATGAGGGCGAGCGTGCGCGTTTCGTTTACCGGTACCGCGGTGCCGAGCGCGTGCGGCGCCAGGAGCGCGTGCGCGTCGAGGAGCTCGCGGTTCTCGGGTTGCAGGCGCGTGAGCGCGTGGCGGGAGTTGTCGTCGACGGCGATGGGCTTGGGGTTCGAGTGGAGCGCCCCGGCGAGCATCAATCCGTCGTCGCCCATGTAGTCGAACCCGGAGAGTGTGAGCGCGGCCGCGAGCGTCGATTTCCCCGCGCCCGACGGGCCGATCAGTGCGACCGCCCGCGTCCCTTGTGCCGCGGCGGCGGCGTGAAGAAGCAGCGCGGTCGGAGTGGTGCGTTCCACCGCGGCCCGATTGACGAGCCACGCGCACCATTCGAGGATGTCGCCGATTTCGGTGCTTTCACGCGCGATCGCACCGTCGGCCGAGATCACGTAGCGGCTGGTGTCGTCGCGGCGATCGATATCGATCGCGAGACTCGCGCGGTTGTCGTCCGCGCGTTCGGACGCGCACGCGGCGAACAGTGCGGCGACCCGGTCGGCGACTTCACCGGTCGGGCAACGGATCGCGAAGTGCAGGCCGAGCGACGTGTAGAACGCGGTACCGCGCGCGGACGCATCCGCGCGATCGCTGATCACCAGCGCGCGCGCCCCAGCTCGGGTGGTGGCAGCTGATCGGGCTCGCGTTGGGCGCGCCGCGGTCGTCGAAATCGGCCGGGAGCGCGATGAAGACGAGGAACAGCGGTTGGATGACCGTTCTCTCTCGAGCGAGGATGCCGAAGTTGGAGAACCCGGAGAACGCGATGATGAACACCAGCAGCGCGCCCGCGCAATAGAGGAAGTACGGCATTCGCCGACCGGCCGCCAACGCTCGTTTGATCTGGCGCCACGATTTCAACGTGAGGATCACGAGCACGCTGCCCTCGATGGCCGTGATCATCTCCTGGCCGGAGTGCGCCTCGAACGGGAACGGCCGGTAGAGCACCGTGATTGCGGCGAGCGGGATCTTGATCGGCGAGTTCACGATGACCGGGGTGAACTGCGAACCGCCTTGGCCGGTCTGGGTGGAAGCGTCGTTCAACGACTTTTCGATCGATGCTTGGTTGAACGCCGAGATGCCGAAGAACGACGACGCCGACTGCACCACGACGAATCCGAGCGCGACGACGAACGCGACGCTGACGACGGTTTGCACGATCCCGCCCCGATGGCGCTTGAACAAGAGGGCGAGCATGAGGCCGCCGCACGCCGCGAGCGCGAAGTGCGGGCGAACCATGAGCATGCCGAGCATGCCCACCGAGAGGGCCGCGATACCCGTCCACAAACGGTCGGACAGGATGCACGCCGCGCCGTAGGCGGCGATGCCCGCCGCGAGCATCATGAACGCGTCTTTGCCGATGGCCGACGGCCAGTAGAGCAACGAGGGCAGGAGCACCAACCACTTGAGGTACCGAACGTCGTTGGCGCTCGAGACCGCGGTGCGGTACGCCCGCCAGAAGAACAAGAGCCCGACGAGGCTCAAGAAGCCGTAGACCAAGAACCCCGACATCATGCGCGACGGCGTGGCGAGGTAGATGAAGCCCGTCACGAGGCGCATGAAGTTGGTGCCGGCCAGACGCCCGGGCAACGAGATCAGGTGCCCGTGGCGCAGGCCCGCGGCGATGCGGCGCCCGAACTTGTCGTAGTCGTAGAAGTCGCCGGTGCCGTAGAGGTTCGCGGCAACCCAGTAGCGGATGAACGCGCCGATGAGCTTGAGGCAGGCCGCGCCCATGAGGATCGGGACGAGATCGGGGTTGCGGTCGATGTCGGCGAACTTCTTCGCGACGAACCAGGCGACCAACATCAACAGCGGGGCGGTGATGATCGCGCCCATGGCTTCGGAGTTGCCGCCCACCGCGAAGATCAGGCCCGCGAGGTAGAGGATCGCGCCGAGGAACATCGCCGCCGACACCCACGGCGGTGTGCCCGTGCCGCTGCGGATCGGGCCGGGGGGTGGTTCCGGCACGCCGGGATACGGCGCCCGACCCTTGCCGTTCCCGCTGCCCCCGGCCTTGCGGGGCAGCGGCGGACCGGGATGCTCGGCGGGCATGCCTTGGGGGGCGCGAGCTGCTCCGGGCCGTTCGTCGAGCCAGGGCGTGCGCAGGCGGGGTCGGCGCTCGTCGGTCATCGTGGTCGCCATTCGCGGGCCAGGTTCACGCTGCGGGTCACGCGGCGGGCGTAGCCCTTCTCCCGGGCGCGTACGTAGTCGCGGCTGGGGAAGGCGAGCGCGGAGGCGTACGCGACACGGTCCCGGAATGTGGGCATCACCCACAACGACACCGCGGCTTGTCCCGCGTACGAACGCCGTCCGCCCGCGTAGCTGCGCAGCGCCCACCGATCGAGGCGTGTGAGCCCGTAGCCGCGCGTCCATTCCGCCAGCGCGGCGGGCAGTGTGACGCCGAGCTCGGCGACGGCAAGGTTGAGGGCGCGCTGCTGACACCGCGACACAACCCGCGGCGGTGACGAGGTCGACGACCGCGGCGGTGTCGAGGCCGGCCGCGATCAGTTCCACGACGTCGCGTAGCGGGACGAGGCGGGGCGGGTCGTCGCCGAGCGCGGCGTGGAAGCACGCGTGCACGAACCCGAGCTCGCGGTCGAGTCCGGCGATCTCCTGGCCCGCGATCGAGAAGCGTTGCGCGGGTCGGGCGAACAGATCGGAACGGGCGAGCAGCGCGCCGTACGCGCCCGGCGCGAGCGTGCGGTGCAGGTCGAGCTCCATGCCGTCGGCGCGTTCGAGGCATGCACCCTTGGAGAAGCGGCTGTCGAAGCCGGCCGCGGTTCGACGAAGCGGCGGTGGAACCCGAACGGCGCGAGCGCGTCGATGGCGGCGTCGAAGGCCGGTCCGGGAACGAGGAGGTCGACATCACCGAAGGAACGCAGCGCGGGATCTTGGTAGAGCGTGTGCGCGAGGACGGGGCCCTTGAGGGCTCGATACGGGATGGCCGCCGCATCGAGCGCGGCCGCACTCTCGACCAGGAGTCGTTCGAGGCGGACGTCGAGCGCGAGTTGGTCTTCGTGCCGCTCGTACAGGGCGTCGATTTGCGGGGCCGACAGCACGAGCGAACCCTGCTCGACGGCTGCGAGCGCGTGGCCGGTGATGCGTTCGCGGCTGATACCGGCGAGCAGTTGTTCGCGTTGTTCGGGCTCGACGACAACGCGCGGGTCGAGGGTCGAGGGTAGAGCCGTCGTGGCGATCGTGCGCAGTGCCCGGCGCAGCGATTGTTCGCTCATCACGCCTCGACGATCGCACCTACGTGGACAAGCGCCTCTCGCGTCGAAACGACGACGTCGCGAATCTCGGTGCCATCCGTGGCGAACTGCGGGGCGAGCTGCTCGGCCACCCGGGCGTCGGTGGCGGGCGCGGCGAACTGATCCCAGATCGCGAGGGCCACGCCGTCGAGCACGAGCGGTTCGTCGGCGGCTGCCCCCAGAACCACGAGTGATCGGGGAGTGCGACGCGTGAGCGTGTTATCGGCGTGCCGCCAGACGGCGGCCGGGTCGGCGACCCCCGCCATCAGTGATCCTCGAGCGAAATCTCGTTGTCGATGCTCTGGGAGACGGGACCGGGCTCCCGGCGGCGCCGAGCGGCGCGATCGGTCTCGTCGTCGCCGTATCCATATCCGTACCCGTAGCCGTATCCGTAGCCATACCCGTAGCCGTAACCACGGCGGGTGCTGACGGCACCGATCACACACACGCCGAGGACGGGTGCGTCGAGGCGGCGCAACATCTGGGTGGCGCGGGATGCCGCGGCGCGCTTGGTGTGACCGTCGCGGACGAGCAGCACGAGCGCGTCGGCCGCGTTCATGAGGTCGTAGGCGGCGTTGGTCAACAACAGCGGCGGGGTGTCGAGCAGGATGATGTCGGCCTTGTCGCGGGCAATGGCGATCGCGGCGCGGATCAGGGCGACGGAGTCGGCGGGCGAGGTGTCGCGGGCCGGGCTACTCGACGAACTGCACGCCCGGGATGGCCGTGTCCTGCATGACGGAGTCGAGGTCGACGATCGGCGACGACTGCGAACCGAGGTACTCCAGGTGCGGCTCGGCGTTGGCGCCGATGAAACGGTGCAGCTTCTGGCGGCGTTGGTCGAGGTCGATCACGAGCACGCGCTTGCCGGTTTCCGCGTAGCAGGCGGCGAGGTTGGCGGTGGACGTGGACTTGCCCTCACTCGGGCCCGGCGACGCGACCATCAGCACCTTGGGCGCATCGGGCCGGTCGAGCAGGTCGCCGATGCGGTTCTCGGCGCCTTCCTCGGCCGTGTTGGCGATCCACATCAGCGAGATCGTCGTGCGCAGGCCGCGGTACGACTCGGCCACGCTGGATGCGGGCACGACTTGGGTCAGCACGTCGTAGCGACGCTTGCCGATCGACGTTGATGTAGGGCATCTCGGCGATGACCGGGCAGCATCGTGGCGGCCTCGACCGACGGGACGCCGTAGACCGTTTCGCTCTGGCGGTTCATCAGGGCGGCGGCGGCGATGCCGAGCAGCAGACCGATGAGGGCGGCGAGCAGTAAGCGGCTCAGCGGGTCGTTCGGTGCCGCCAAACCGTGACTGGCGACGACTTTGATCGGGATGGCCGGCTGCAGGACCGCGAGACTCGGACCGATCGGCTTCGACTGCTCGAGCCGCAGGATGCGCTCCTGCACGTCTTCCAATTCGCGCGAACGCGGCTTGGTGCTGCGCGTCGAGCGGGCCGATGTCGGCGGTGTGGCCCGCGACGCGAGGTTCAGCTTGTTGTTCAGCGTGTCGGCTTGTTGCTGCAGGCCCACGCGCGTGAGGTCGAGGAAGTGGTAATCGGCGTTGTACGCGGCGATCGCCTGTTGGTTCGCGGCGACCACGAGCCGGAGTGCGATCGCAGTGGCGACGTCCTGGGCGCGTTTTTGGCCGAGGTCCGACGCAGTGATCCGCAGCGCACCCGCGTTCTTGTCGGGCGCGACCAACACTTCCGTCTTGCCGATCGCGAACGCGCCGGGTGCCTCCGGCGCCGGGGACGGTGACGTCGCCGCCGACCAACTGCTTCTCGCCGAACTGCTGGCGGACGGTACCGGGAACGTCGCCGGCGGTGGCGAGCAAGGTGAGGCGGTCGAGGTTCGCCGAGTTCGAGCCGTCGGTGACGAGGGTGACCGTCGCCTTGTACGACACGTCGTTCTGTTGCTGTTGCGCAACGCTGTTGGAGGTCGGTGTGGTCAACCAGCCGATCGCGAGTGCGAGCGCGACCGCGACGACGATCAGCCGCCAACGCCGCCTACATGCCCAAAGAAGTTCGCTGATCCCCATACCCTCGCCTGCGTCCTTGCCTGACCGCGGGCGTTCCCCCAGTAACTAGTCGTCGAGGTACCGGAATGCGCTCAACGGCCCGCCAGCGCGCTGCAACATGATCGTAACTGTCCTTGCCAGGGTTTGCCAGGGCGGAAGCCCTGTGCCGGAGTGGCACTCGTCACACAGAAACCTGTCGTTTTGGGGGGATTCGGTTACTCGTCCTCTTCGTCATCGCGCGGCCGGGCCAGCCCGTAGAGCAGCCGGCCGCCAACCGTTGCCGCCGCGCCGATGAGCGCCAGGTCGATCGCATCGGTGCCGGTGAAGGCCAACGCGCTCTCGTTGCCGATCTGCTGAGAACCGCCGCCGTTGGGGCCGAGGCCACCACCGACGCGGCCCGCCGTCACCGGGGTGACCGTGGTGGTCGGCGTGGTGAGTGCAGTGGAGCCCGGAACCGTCGTGCCCTCGCTGTGCGAATTGCACTCTTCCTCGGACTTGATGTGCAACGACTTGCTCAACGTGAGCGTGCGGCCGCCCTTTTGGATGCCGACCACCCTGATCGTGTGGGAGCCCGTCTGGCTGTGGTGCAGCTTGATCGTGACGTCGATCGAACCGTGCGAGTCGGCGGTCACGACACCGAGCGTTTCGCCGTCGAGCAGGATGCGCACCGCGGTATGCGGAACGAACCCGCTGGCGTGCACGTGAATCGTGTCGCCGACACACGGTGTGGAGTCGGATACCGAGATCGATCCGCCGCCTCCACTCTGTTGACCGGTCCCGACGGTTGTGGTGGTCGTGCTGCCCGTCGTGGGGGGCGGGCTGCCGACCGCGGCTTTGGTGGCGAAACGGATGGTGCGGATGTTCGGCGCCGCGATCGCCAGACCCACTGCGGCGACGCCGCCCGCGCCGATGCGGGTGGCGAAATCGCGACGGCTCAGACCGATATGCGACGGGGTGATCTCGGGCGCGATCTCGGCATGGGCGTCGGGCGCGCGCGAAGCCGCGTCAGTCGGCCCGCCCTCGACCGGTTCGTCGTTGTGCCCATCCATCGGCAGAATCTCCCCCGCTCGGGATTCTAGGCAGGATTTACCAGTTGCGGCGATGTTCCGAGGGCCATATGGGCGCCGGTCGGGTGCACAAATGCCACTAGCCGGATACCGCGGCCGTCGGGCGGGTGTTGCCGTGGCGGATCGCCGCATCGAGGGCCAACACGATGGCCCGGCGGCGCAGGGGGTGGCCGAGGTCGCGGTCGTTGAAGGTGACGGTGTGAATCCCGGCCGCCCGCAGCATCCGGCGGAAGTCGCGGTCGCGGTCGGGGTCGATCTTCGACACGTCGTCCCACATGCCGAAGTAGCCGTCGACGCGCGAGGCGAGTCCGGCCCGAACGAGGTCGGCGATGACGTCGAACTCGGAGCCCTCGATGTTCATGCGCACGAGGAGCGGCGCGTCGGCGAGGAGTGTTGCGTAGTCGCGGGTCAGGACGCGGGAGAGGGGCTCGGCGGGAACGTCTTCGTAATGCTCGCTCGGCCGGTGGAGTGAGTCGGCCTTGCCGCCGTGGAGACCTTTGTAGAGACGCACATGGTCGGCTTCGTTGTCGGGCCCGACGAGCGCGACCTGGCGGAGGTCGAGTTGCGGGAGATCGGCGAGATTCGCCTGCGCATCGCGGTGATGCTCCGAGCTCGCCTCGAAGCCGAGCATGTGCAGATCGCACCGGCCGCCGAAGTGTTCCGCCATGAATCGGAGCTGTTCGCCGTGCTTGTGCACGCCGCAGTCGACGTAGAGGACGGGGCGATTCATGAGTGGGCTCATGCGCCACGCGGCGAACGGACCGAAACTGCGAACGCGGCGCGCGATTACTCCCGCGTACAACAGCGCGGAGTCAACGAACACCAGTGCCTTGACGAACGCGGGGCCGGCGCCGATCACGCGACCGACGCGCCGCACCGCGGCTTCGAGCCGCCAATTCCAGAGCTTCTGGTGCGGGTGCCACAACGTCCACACGAGCGGACCGCGCCCCCGTGATCGCTGCGCTCGCCGTGCCACGTGTCACCCGGAATCTGTCGAAGAAGGCCGACGGGAGAAGGCGAGAGCGTAGCTCCGCGCGTGGGCCCGGGCGCCGGAACCTTCTGCGCGCGGCGTGGTGGCGTTACGGTGCAGCCCGATGACGGCCGACTCCGACAGCTCGCCGGTCGTTTCCACGGGGCCACGGTTGCGGTTCGGGATCATCGTCGACCGGGCGTCGTGTTCGCAGTGGCAGCGCGCGGTCGTGGAACAGCTCGTTGCCGCCGGCGACGCGGAGCTTGCGCTCGTCGTGAACGCGCGTGTGGTCGGAGAGGCTCCCGCGCGCCGCGACCGTTCGTTGTGGCGGTTGTACAACAACGGGGTCGTCGCCCGCCGGGCGCGCTGTGTTCGGGGCGCGGGTACGTGGTCGGAGGTGGCCGGTGCGGCGCCGGCGGTCGACGTGACGGTCGAGCGGCGGGGCAAGTTCTCGCAGTACGCCACCGACGACGGCGTGGCCGCGATCCGGGCCGCCGGGCTCGACTTCCTGTTCCGCTTCGGGCTGGGAATCGTGCGGGGCGAGATTCTCGACGCGGCGCGGTTCGGCATCTGGTCGTTCCACCACGACGACGAGCGCGTGATCCGGGGTGGGCCGCCGTCGTTCTGGGAGGTCTTCGACGGACTCCCGACGAGCGGCGTGTTGCTGCAGCGCCTGACCGATCGCCTCGACGGCGGCATCCCCTTGGCGCGGGCCACATTTCGCACGGTGTTGCACTCCTACCCTCGCAACCGCGACCGCGTGTTCCTCGGCGCCGCCGGCCTCCCGGCGCAGGTTGCGCGTGCGGTGCGACTCGGCTTCGTCGATCCGTCGGCCCTTTCCGCGAGCCCGAGTGACGCGCCCATCCGTAAGAACCCGTCGAATCCCGTGATGGCGCGCTTCTTCGCGCGACAGAGTTGGCGCGCGTTGACGGTGCGGGCGCGCGGCGTGGCGCGCGCCGATCTCTGGACCGCGGGCGTCGGGGAGTCGGCGCCGGAGATGACGGCCGCGGGTGCGCGTTTCCGGTCGATCGATTGGATCCCGGAGCTGAAAGCCGGCGGGTATCTCGCCGATCCGTTCCCCGGCGCGCGCGGCGGCCGCGCCGCGATCCTCGTGGAGGAGTTCGACGAAGCGACGAACCTCGGAACGATCAGCGCGCTCGAACGCGTCGGCGCGCAGTGGCAGCTGCACCCCTCGGTGATCGATCCGGGCGTGCACGCGTCGTACCCGTTCCTGGTCGAAGACGACGGCGAGCTGTACTGCATCCCCGAGACCTGGCAAGCCGGCCGGGTCGACCTGTGGCGCGCGGTCGAGTTCCCGGTGCGGTGGGAGCGCGTGACGACCCTCGTCGACGGGGTCGCGGTGGTGGATCCCACGCCGTTGTTCCACGACGGGCACTGGTGGTTGTTCGGGACGATCAAGGACGACGAGCCCGACACCAAGCTGCACGTGTGGTCGGCGAGCACGCTCCGGGGGCCCTTTACCGCGCATCCACTGAATCCGGTGAAGATCGACGTGACCTCGAGCCGCCCTGCGGGCACGCCCTTCCTGGTCGACGGTGTGCTCTACCGGCCCGCCCAGGACTGCTCGTCGTCGTACGGCGGTGCGGTCGCGCTCAATCGGGTCGTGGCGCTGGGCGCGGGCGGACTGGTCGAAGAACCCGCAGGTCGCGTGGAGGTACCGGGCGGTCGCTATTCCACCGGCACGCACACGCTGTCGACCGGCGGGGGCATGTGGGTCGTCGACGGCCGGCGCTACGCCCGCAGCCGGTACCGATTCGCCCGGGAAGTCAAAGCCCGGCTGCGTGTCAAACTGCGCAAGTGAAGCCGGGGGGCGTTCTGCACGTGTTGCCCGCGGACACGTTCCGCGGCGCGCAGACGTCACGCGCGAGCTGCGCACCCGTCTCGACAGCGACGCGACGGCGCATCGTTCATTGGTGTTGTTCCGTTCGCCGGGCGGATCGTTGCAACCCGATTTCGAGCTCGACGTTCGCGCGGGCGGCCTGCGCCGGGCCGGGCTCGACCCGCGGGCCGTGATTCGGCTCCGGCGCTTCGTCCGGAACGAAGCGCCGACGGTCTTGGTCTCGCACGGCGGAGAACCGCTGAAGTATCTGGTCGCGGCCGGAGTTCCCCGGCGCCGGATCGCGTACTACAAGATCGGCGCGTTCGACGCCCAGCTCACGGGCACGCGGCGCGTGCTGCACCAACGGCTCCTGCGCCGCGTGGCCGTCGCGGCCGCGGTGTCGGAGGGCGCGGCCGAAGAAGCGCGCACGCTCGGCGTACCGCGTGATCGGGTGGTCGTGATCCCGAACGGGCGCGACGTCTCTCTGTACGCGGCGCGCAGTTCGCGCGCGCCGTCGACCGCGGCCGGGCCGCAACTCGTCTTCGTCGGTCACTTCGACAGCGCCAAACGTCCGGAACGATTCGTCGAACTGGTGCAGACGCTGCGGGCATCCGGGCGCACGGTCGGCGCGGCCATGGCCGGCGACGGTCCTCGCCTCGCGGGCCTGCGCGACACGGCACCGCGGCGGGGGTCGAGCTGCTCGGCAATGTCACCGACGTTCCCGCCTTGCTGGCCCGATCCGACGTCTTCGTCTTTACGGGCGGACCGCCGGAGGGGATGCCGGGCGTGCTGATCGAGGCCGGCCTCGCGGGTCTCCCGGTCGTCACCACCGACGTGCCCGGGGCACGCGACGTGATCGACGACGGCACCACCGGTTCGGTCGTTCCCATCGGCGATTTCGACGGGCTGGTGGCCGCGACCGCCGCGCTGGTTGACGATCCCGCACGCCGGGCCCGGCTCGGCGCCGCGGCCCGGGCGCGCTGCGAGGCGCGTTTCGGCCTCGACGCGAGCGTGCAGCAATGGCGAGTGGTCTTCGAGAAAATGCTTGCGGAGCTGTGCGCGTCGTCTACCTGATCGACAGCCTCATCGCCGGAGGCGCGGAGCGATCGCTGGCCGCGGTTGCGCCGCATTACGCGCGCCTGGGCGTCGAGCTCGAGGTCGGCTATTTCTACGAGCGCGACAACGTGTGGATCCCGGCCCTCGAACAAGCGGGCACGCGGGTCACGTCGCTCGCCGGTCCCGGTGGTCGGGTCGCTCGCGCCCGGCGGGCACGCGCGTTGATCCGCGACCGCGCGCCCGACCTCGTGCACACGACGTTGTTCGAAGCCGACGTGGCCGGTCGGTTGGGTGCGCTCGGTACGCGCGTACCGGTGGTGTCCACGCTCGCCAACGTCGGTTACGGCCCCGAGCAGTTCGCCGACCCCGCGATTCACGCGTGGAAGCTGCGGGCCGCGCAGCTGATCGACGCCACAACCGCCCGGCGCGTGCGGCGCTTTCACGCGGTGTCGGCGTCGATTGCCGATCTGATGAGTCCGCGGCTGCATGTGGCACGGGCGCGCTTCGACGTGATCCCCGCGGTCGTGATCCGGAGGAGCTCGGACGGCGCGGGGCGGCGCGGCGCGCGGCAGCCCGTGCGAGTCTCGGACTCGGAGATGACGACCACGTGGTGCTCGCCATCGGCCGCCACGAATTCCAAAAGGGATTCGACGTGCTCATCACCGCGTTCGAGTCAGTTCGTGCGCAAGTGCCCGATGCCCGCCTGCTCGTGGCCGGGCGCACCGGAAGTGCGACCGCCGAGCTCACCGCCCAGGTCAAACGGCGCGGCCTCGGCGACTCGGTCGCGCTCCTCGGCTTTCGCGCCGACGCGCCCGAGCTGCTGTGCGCGGCCGACGTGTTCGTGAGCAGCTCCCGGTGGGAGGGTTCCCCGGGCGCAGTAATCGAGGCGATGGCGCTGGAAGCGCCGATCGTGTGCACCGACATCGCGGCCAACATCGAGGTCTTCGGTGGGGAGGCGTGCGCCCGACTCGTCGCAGTCGGCGACGAGGCCGGCCTGGCCGCCGCGCTGGTGTCGGTCCTGCGGGACGGCCCCGAGCCCGACCACGTATCGCGAGGTCGTGACCGCTTCTTGGAGCACTTCACGATCGACCGCGTCGCGGCGGCCATGGTGGCGTTCTATGACGGGATCGTGAACTCGCCCGCGAACTGACCATCGACCGGCGCGGTGCGGCCTACTCTTTGACCGCGCCCCGAGGGGCCCCCGGGCATCTGGGCTCGGGGGATTGGGTCCGGGCGAGCGGGCAACCAGGGAAGACGGCGTGGATTATCCGGTCATCGTGGTGAAGCAACTGAATCGAAAGCCGCTGCGCGTCCAGGTGACGGAGCCGCTCGAAATCGGGCGGGAGTGCGACGGTCTGCTCATCGCCGACTCGCAGACGTCGCGTCGACATGTGCTGCTCACGGTGCGGGGCGTCGACATCATGGTCGAAGACCTGCGCAGCACCAACGGCACGTTCATCGACGGCAAGAAGATCGACGTTCCCATGCTCTTGCAGCCGGGCTCCGTGGTGCGGATCGGCGACACCACGTTCGAGCTCGTCGAGAACCAGGGCACCGCCCGCTCGACACTCGCGCCCGGCGGGTCACACGAAACGATGATCGCGGGCGCGCCCATGCGCGCCGCGAGCGCGGGGCCGAAGGGTGCGCGGGAAACCTCGCTCGACGCCGTCGCCCGCTCGTTGCGCGACACGAAGGGTTTGCTCGGCGCGCACGACTACGAAGGCACGATCACCATCGTGTTCAGCGACATCGAGTCATCGACGGAGAAGGCCACGTCGATGGGCGACACCGCGTGGATGAAGGTGCTCAACCGGCACAACAACATCGTCCGCAGCAACCTGAAGCGATGGTCGGGCAACGAGGTCAAGAACCAGGGCGACGGTTTCATGCTGACGTTCCCGGGCGCGCGGCGCGCGCTGCTCTGCATGATCGCGGTGCAGAAGGAACTGGCCGAGAGTGAACGCCAGGACGAAGACGGCTCGGTACGCATCCGCGTGGGCGTGCACACCGGCGAGGTGATCTCGGCGGGCGACGACATCTTCGGTCGCCACGTGATCATGGCGGCCCGCGTCGCCGGCCACGCGCAGGGCCGCGAGATCCTCGTGTCATCGCTCGTCCACGAGATCGCCTCGGCGCGTGGCGACCTCGAGTTCGGCGATGGTCGCCTCGTGCTCCTCAAGGGCATCGACGGCGAGCACTGGGTCTATCCCCTGGAGTGGGAAAACTTCTCCGGCGAATAGCCCCACCAGCCGAACTGGCGTGAGTTAGGCCCGCTATGCGGGCCTAACTCACGACAGTTCGAGTTATTCGAGGGGTTCGTGGCTGCCGGACTCGTGGGGAGGCAGCGAGCTCTCCTTGAGGTTGGCGGCCACCTCGCTGTAGTCGCCCGACTCGTGGGTGGCGGGCATCGAGCCCGACTCGTGGGTGGCGGGAACCGCGCCGGTCGTGGCGTTGGCGTCGAACTGGCCGCTGGCGCGGGCGACCGCGTCGGCCGCGACGAGGTCGATGACCTTGTCGTCGGCAATGTCGCGCGATGTGCGGACGGCCCTTCCGGGCGAGAGGTACCCGAGCACGAACCCGATGGCCGCCGCGATCAGCACCGCCGGTACCCACGTGCTGGCGTCGAAGAGTGCGACGCGGAACATCGCCGCGCCGATCACGATGGTGACGACGGTGCTCGCGGTTGCCAGCGCGAAGAGGATCCCGCGCACGAACCGGTTGCGGGGCAGGCGGCGGCGGGAGAGGCCGATGATGATGTCGACGATCGAGATGACGGCGAACGCGAGCGCGCTCACGAACATGAAGCCGACCGACGACACGACTTTGCCCTGCACGTCGGCGACGAAGTGTTGCGTCGCCAACGGGGACCGTTGCTGGTCGACGAGTTGCATCTGCGCGTTCACGAAGCCGCGCGCGACGCCGTCGATGTCGAAGAAATCGCCGGGGACGCTGATCGTGCTCGTGGCACCGGGCGCGACATCGGTGTTCACGCTCGCTTCGTAGTGCACGAAATTGATGCCCATGAGGGCGCCGGTGAGGCGCAGGTAACGAACCTGGCCCGTCGACGCGCCGATGTTCTTCACCGTCATTGCGAGCGTCTCGCGTACGTGCGGGTCGATGGGGATCGGGTTGGCGCGGGTTCCACTCGAGAGCGGCCGGGTGCCGATGCGCGCGTCGACGATCACCAGGGCCGCGGGACCGGCCGCGCCGCCTGCGTTGTCGTCAGTGGCGGTCTTCGCGCCCGCGGTCGTGACGCCGAAGATGCCGACCGCCGCGACGGCGAGGAGTCCGAGGACCGTCGCCAGGTAACGCACTCGGTGCTGTGCCATCCCGCCCCCCAAGTCCTGGCCACGGATCGTAGTCGACGTCCCGCGTGGAGTCACTTGGCTGTTCCGAGTGCCATTGCCGATTCCGCACGGCTGACGGCCCGTCGCACGCCCTTGTGCAGGGCTCGGCGCCGGACGGCGACACCTACGGCTACGCCCGCGCCGGCGGCGAGCACGGCCATCGCGATCAGGCCGGACGCGGTCAGCTGGGCGTGGCCCAACGACGCGACGAGGCCCGAGATGCCTACCGCGGTGACGGCGGCCGAGATTCCGCACCCGATGAACGACGTGATGCGCCGGCGGGCCTTGCGCAGCGGGCGCAAGGCGCTCTCGAGATAGGCGAAGCCGGCGAGGATCACCAGGACCGAGCCGACGCCGACGAGGGTGAGGTACCAGGGCTGTTCGAACGAAGCCGGGCCCTCGGAATACGAAAGGACCTTCGACTTGGCTCGCATCTCGACGCGTGCCGTTACCGAGCCCGTGGCCACGTGGCGCATGACGCTGGTGTCGAATATCCCGCGGCCGTTCACGATCTTGGCGTTGATGGTCGACAACGGAACGCCGACGATCGAGACCTTCAGGGTCGCGTTGTTCGCGAACGTGGCCGCGTGCTTGCTCGTGACGACGATCGGGAGGTTCGACGCGAGATCGAGCGTCGGCGTGCCGACGGCCATGTCGACGCCGGCGACGTGGACCTCGCCCGGGCGCAGTGTTCCGGTGCGCGACGCGCCGCCGAACAGCGCGACCGCGGCGATGACCGCGGCGACGATCAGTACCGCGGCGACCGCGAACGCGGACCACGGACCGGCCGTGGCGCCGATCACCTCGGACACGTCGACGAACGCGGCCCGATCGATCTGGTTGACGTTTGCGCCTTCGATGCGGGGCGCGACACCCGCGGCGCGCACGACGTCGAAGTGTGGCATCACGGGTACTGCCGGGGGAGCCGCGGGCGGGGGCGTCGGTACGACGGCGGGCGCGCTCGCGGCGGCCGCCGCGGCCGCCGCGTGATCGCCGCTGGGGCGCGCGGTGGTTGTCTCCGACGCGCTGCGACTGTCGGCGTCGGCGCGGCCTTCCATGACCGTTTGCGGCGCGCTGACCCGTGGTCCGAACTGCGTCGCCGGTGTCGTTGTCGCCGAGCCAGCGGTCGGGGACGGCTTGCACGCGCGTGGCGCGTGCCGCCAACGACAACCGTTCCGCTCCGATGATCGCGACGCCCGAATGGTCGAGCCAATCGGGGCCCCAGGAATCGGCGCACGCAGTGGCGATGGCGAGGCCGAACTCTTCCGCGGTGCGGTAGCGCGTCTCGGGTTCGCGCTCGATCGCGTGCATGACCGCGTCGGCGAGCGGGTGCGGAATCTGCGGCGCGATCTCGCTCAGCGGCCGCGGATCTTCGCGGAGGCGTTTCAGCAGCAGGTCGGTCGCGCTCTCGGCGCCCGTCCACGGGAGATGACCTGAGAGGAGCTCGTACAACATGATCCCCGCGCTGTACACGTCGGAGGCGGGCGTGAGCTCCGAGCCGCGGGCTTGTTCCGGCGACATGTACGCGGGCGTGCCGAGCACCTGGCCGTCGAGCGTGCCGAGCGTGTGGTCGCCGCTCAGCACGCGGGAGATCCCGAAGTCGGTGACTTTGATCGCGGCGTCGCTCGCGAACATCAGGTTGTCGGGCTTCACGTCGAGATGGAGAACGCCCTTGCCGTGCGCGTGCTGCAGCGCCGCGCAGCAGGCGAGCGCAACCGCGCAGGCGGTCGGGGGAGTGAGACCGGCCGTGGTGAAGCGGTCCCAGACCGTTCCGCCCGGCAGTTGCTCCATCACGATGAGGCAGAGGCCGTCGCGCTCGACGTAGTCGTAGATCGGGACGATGTGCGGATGCGCCAGGGACGCGAGCGTTCGCGCTTCGGTCGAGAACCGTTCCCGCACGTCGGGGTCGGCCGAGAACGCGGGCGGGAGCTCCTTGATCGCGACCAAACGCCCGAGCCGCGCGTGGCGGCCGAGGAACACCACTCCCATTCCGCCTTGGCCGAGCTCGCGCTCGACGACGTAGTCCGGCAACGCGGCCGTGATATCGGAATCGCCCGTCATGTCGCCCTGTTCGCCGCCACGAAACTACGTCCGCACGCGCCGCCCCGTCGACGTGTGCCGCGCAATCGTCTCACACCGCACGGCTCGCCAGCCCACCGGAAATCAGGTTCCGGTGGGCTGGGAGTCACAACTGCGACAGGCCCGGGCAGTTACGCCTGGATCGCGTACTGCCAGGCGTTCTGGTAATGGCCGACAGCGCCGGCATTGTCGTTGTTGTTGTTCGACTGGTCGCCCGCGTTCAGCTCGGACTGAGCCCGGGAGATCCAGTAGGAGCTGCCGTTCGAGCCGTTGGCGTCGTCGATCGCAGTGGCGGCGATGACCCGGCTCGAATCGGTCAAGTCGTCGATCCACGAACCGAGCGTTGCACTCGGCACGCTTTGAATGCCGTACAGCGCCCTGATGCTCGCGACCGCGTCGTACTGGTCGCCGTAGCAGTGCCCACCGTGACCGTGGTCGATGTGGTTACCGCCGTGGCAGTTCGACGGGTCGAGGAAGTCACCGAGGTCGGCCTCGACGTGCAAGAGGCGCAGTGCGTCGAAGAACGACGCCCGACCGCGGTACCAGTCGACCTCGATCCAGCGGTCCTGCTCCCGCTCGCAGACGCCCTTCACGGTGACCGTGATGCTCGTCGTGGCGGTGTTACCGGCCCGGTCGGTTGCCGTGCCGTTGACCGTGGTGGTCCCACTGGCGCTCACGACCTGGTCCGCCGGGCAACCGGTAGTGGGCACGATCCCCGACAGTGCGTCGGCGCACGTGAAGTGGATCGTGACGTTGCCGGAGTACTGACCGTTGTACATCGAGCCCGTGGCGGTCGCGGTGATCGTCGGCTTCGTGAGGTCGACGTTCACCGGCCCGACGGTCTTGGTCGAGGTGTTCCCCGCAACGTCGACGGCCGTACCGGTCACCGACTGGTTGGCGCCTTGGAGGATCGACACCGGGCTTGTGCACGAGGCGATACCGGAAAGGCTGTCACCGCACGTGAACGACGCGGTCACCGGAACCTTGAACCAGCCGTAGCTGTTCGGCGAGCCGCTGAGCGTGCCGGTGATCGAGGGCGGTGTCTTGTCGAGGTTCACCGTTGCCGTGGTGGTAGCGCTCTGACCGGCGTGGTTGATCGCCGTACCGGCCACGTGCTGGCCTGCGCCTTCGGTTGTGACGGTGTGCGGCGGCGTACATGACGCAATCCCCGACACCGCGTCGACGCACGTGAAGGTCACGGTGACGTTCGACTTGTTCCAACCGGCCGCGTTCGGGGGCGGCGAGAGGCTCGCGGTGATCGTCGGCGCGTTGGCCGTGATCTTCACCGTGGCCACGTGCGTGCCCTCGACGTTCCCGGCCTTGTCGACGCTGAAGTAGGTCAGCGTGTGCGTGCCGACCGTGTTGAACGTCACGCTCGTGCCGACCTGGTTGGCGCCGCCGTCGACGGAGTAGTTCGTCGAAGCGACTCCCGACAGGTTGTCGGTGGCCGTGAACGTCACGGTCACCGAGCTCGCCGTCGGCGGGATCGCCGACGCCGACGTGGTCGGCGCGGTGAGGTCGATGTTGACCGGCGTGCTGTTCGCACTCGCCGCGTTGCCGGCGAGGTCGAAGACCGTGCGCGCCTGCTGTTGCGCCGTGCCCTCACCGCTGATGATCGAGTTGGCGGGGCATGTCGATCCGTCGACACCCGACAAGGCGTCGGCGCACGTCCAGTGGATCGTGACCGCGTTCTTGTACCAACCGTTCGCGTTGGCGGCGGTGGTCGGCGCACCCGACAGGGTCGGGGCCGTCTTGTCGACGTTGATCCCGCTCACCGTCGCCGAGCCGACGTTGCCCGCCTGGTCGGTCGCCGTGCCGGTGACCGACTGGTGCGCACCCTCGCCGAGGGTCGACGGACCGGAGCACGACGCCGTACCCGACAAGGTGTCGGAGCACGTGAAGCTCACCGTCACGTTGGTGTTGTTCCACCCGTTGCCGTTGGGCGCGGGGGCGGCGGCACCGACGATGACCGGCGGAGTCTTGTCGATGCGGACGGTGATCACGTTGGTCGTGCTGTTGCCGGCCTTGTCGGTGATCGTCTGCGCCAGGCTCGTGACACCTTCGGCCGTGACGGTCTGGTCGGCCGGGCACGTGACCACACCCGACAGGTTGTCGGTGCAGGTCCAGTGCACGGTGACCGGTCCGGCGTACCAACCGGCGATGGTGGTCGCCGGGGCCGACGGGGTCAGCACGGGCGCGGTCTGGTCGATGTTGATACCGCTGACCGTTGCGCTCGCCAGGTTCCCGGCGGTGTCGCTCGTGTTGCCCGTCACCGACTGGCCGAGGCCGTCGCTCGAGAGCGTGGTCGGGTTGGGGCACGTCGCGACGCCGGAGAGTGCGTCGCCGCACGTCCAGTTCGTCGTGACCGGCACGTTGTACCAACCGAACGCGTTCGCGGGCGGCACCGTGCCGTGGATCGTCGGCGGGGTCTTGTCGATGTTCAGCGTGGCGGTCGCGGCGGCCGTGTTACCGGCGTTGTCGACTGCGTGGCCGGTGGCCGACTGGCCCGCGCCTTCTGTTGTCACCGTCTGTGCAGGTGTGCACGACGCGATCCCCGAAAGCGCATCGCTGCACACGAACGTCACGGTGACGTTGGTGTTGTTCCATCCCGCACCGTTCGCGGGCGGTGCCTGCGCGGCCGTGATGATCGGTGCCGTGGTGTCGATCTTGACCACCGTCGTGTGCGTGGCTTCGACATTTCCGGCAACATCGGTGCTCCAGAACTGCACCGTGTGCACACCCTCGGTCGTGAGTGCAACCGAGGTGCCGCTGTGGGTAGTGCCACCGTCGACCGTGTAGTTGGTCGACGCGACGCCCGAGAGGTTGTCGCTTGCCGTCAGCGTGAGGTTCACCGACGTGTTCGACCAGTCGGGAACCGAAGACACGGCGGTCGTCGGCGCGGTGCGGTCGATGTTGACCGGGGTCGACACCGCAGTCGTGCTGTTACCGGCGAGGTCGGTCACCGCGGCAGTTGCGGTCTCCGAAACGCCTTCACTGTTGATGACGGAGTCGGCCGGGCAGGAGCCGGCGATCCCTGACAGCGCGTCGCCACAGGTCCAGTGAATCGTCACCGGTCCGCTGTACCAACCGCTCGCGTTCGGCGCAGTGGTCGGCGCACCCGACAGTGTCGGCGCCGTCTTGTCGACGTTGATGCCGCTGACCGTCGTGGAGGCGGAGTTGCCGGCGGTGTCGAGCGCGGTGCCCGTCACGGCCTGCGAGGCGCCTTCACCGACGAGCGTCGGAGTGGAGCAACCGGCGATTGCGATTCCCGAACCGGAGTCGGTGCACACGAACGACACCGTGACATCGGTGTTGTTCCAACCCGCGCCGTTCGGCGCCGGCGTCTGCGAGCCCGTGATGGCCGGTGCGATCGTGTCGATGCGCACGACGACCGAAGTGGAGGTCGTGTTGCCGGCTTGGTCGGTGGCGGTACCGGCGACGGTCGAGATGCCCTCGGCCGTCACGTTCTGGTCGGCCGGGCAGTCGGCGGGGGCGACCCCGAGGTGGCGTCGGAGCACGTGAAGTGCACCGTCACCGAGCCGGTGTTCCAACCCGAGGTGTTGGGCGCCGGGTTGACCGATGCGGTGATCGTCGGCGCGGTCTGGTCGATGTTGATGCCGCTCACCGTTGTGGTCGCGGGGTTGTCGGCCGTGTCGATCGCGGTTCCCGACACCGACTGCCCGGCACCGTCGGTGCTGAGCGTGGTGGAAGCCGGGCACGTTGCGACACCCGACAGGGCGTCGGCACACGTGAACGACGCGGTGACCGGCGCGTTGTACCAGCCGTTGGCGTTCGCGGGCGGCACCGATCCGGTGATGGTCGGCGGAGTCTCGTCGATGTTCATCGTGTGCGAGACCGAAGCGGTGTTGCCGGCCTCGTCGGAGACGTTGCCGGTCACCGACTGGTTCGCACCTTCGGTGGTGACCGTTTGCGGTGCTGCGCATGTCGACACGCCCGAGAGCGAGTCGCCGCACGTGAAGGTCACCGTCACGCTGGTGTTGTTCCAACCGGCGCCGTTGGCCGCCGGCGACTGCGCGGCGGTGATGGTGGGTGCGGTCTTGTCGATGCGAACCGTTGCCGTGTTCGCGGTCTCGACGTTGCCGGCGAGGTCGGTGCTCCAGAACTGGACCGTGTGAATGCCCTCGGCACTCAACACGATGGAGCTACCCGACTGCGTCGCGCCGCCGTCGACGACGTAGTTCGTGGTGTCGACGCCCGACAGGTTGTCGGTCGCCGAGAGCGTGAGCACGACGTCGTTGTTGTTCCACGTGGGAACGGCCGATGCGGTCGTCACCGGCGCGTGGGTGTCGATCTGGACCGGCGCGCTCGTGGCGTTGGTGGTGTTGCCCGCAACGTCGGAGACCGCCGCACTCGCGGTGACGGCTGAGCCTTCGGAGCTGAGCGTGGTGTTCGCGGGACAGGTTCCGGCCACGCCCGAGAGCGCGTCGGAGCACGTCCAGTGAATGCTCACCGGCGCGTTGTACCAACCGTTGGCGTTGGGCGGTGTGGTGGCCGCGCCGCTCAGGAGCGGTGCCACCTGGTCGAGCTTGATGGTCACCGACTGCGACGCGGTTCCGCCGCGGCTCGTGGCCGAGCACGTGTACGTCGTGGAAGCCGAGTCACTCGACAGGGTCGTCGGGTCGCAGCCCGTCATCGACGTGATGGGGGAGACCGAATCGGTCACCGTCCAGGTGACGGTCACGAGCGAGTTGTTCCAGCCCGCGCCGTTGGGGGTGGGCGACACCGTCGGTGTGATCACCGGCGGTGACGTGTCGGAGAGGATGGCCGACGAGGAGGTGCCGGCGCCGCCGTTGTCGTCGGTGACCGTGACGGTCACGTTGTAGCTGCCGTCGACGGCGTAGGTGTGCGAACCGGTGACGGTTCCCGACCCGGCCGACTCCGAGACCGCGCCGCTGGTGATGTGGCCGTCGCCCCAGTCGATCGTCGCGGTGTGGGTGTCGTTGGTTCCGGGGTCGGTGAACGTCGCCGAGATCCCGGCGGTGCTACCGGGCGGCGCGGTCGGCGCCTGCACGATCGTGCCCACGGTCGGGGCAACGTTGCCGACGGTCAGCGTGGTCGGCGCGCTCGTCACGGGCGAGTTCACGCCGTCGCTTGCAGTCAACGTGGCGGTGACGACGGCGTCGTCGGTGCAGACGAGGTTGAGCGTCGGCGCGTGGATGCCTGCACCGGTCGCGGTGCACGCGACACCGGGGTCGCCGGTGTACGTGAAGGCCCACGTGTACGTGAGGCTGTCACCGTCGACATCGGTTGCCGTTCCGGCGAGAGACATCGTCGAGCCTTCGAGCCCGACGTACGGGCCACCGGCGTCGACGATGGGCGGCGAGTTGACGAGGATCTGCGTGCTGCGCACCGCAGTGCCGCCGTTGTCGTCGGCCAGGGTGACGGTCACCGTGTAGAGGCCCGCGTCCGCGTAAGCGTGCGTTGCACTCAAGCTGCCGGAGCCGGCCGCCTCGGTGATCGTGCCGTTGCTCGTGGTGAGGTCGCCCCAGTTGACCGACGCGGTGTGCGTGTCGTTCGTGCCGACGTCGGTGAAGGTGGCGCTCACGTTGGCGTTGGCGGCCACGGCGATCGGACCGGCCGACGCGGTGAGCGGCGACAGAACCGGCGCGACGTTGTTGACCGTCACGGTGGTGTTCGAGAGCGTCGGCGAGTTGATGCCGTCGCTGACCGCCAGCTGCGTGTTCACGACGGCGTCGTCGTTACACGTGACGGTCGGCGTCAGCGTCGTGGTGCCGGTGCTCGTGCAGATCGTTCCGGGATCGGTTCCGGTGGGCGTGAACGACCACGTAGTGGTGAGCGGGTCGTTGTCGGGGTCGGACGCGGTACCGGTGAGGTTGTTCGTGGAACCTTCCGCCCCGGTGTAGGGGCCGCCCACGTTGGCGGTCGGGGCGCCGTTCACGATCACGTGCGCGGTGCGGACCGAGGTGCCGCCGTCGTCGTCGGTCAGCGTCACGGTCTGGGTGTAGTTGCCCGACAGACGCGTAGGTGTGCGAACCGCTGAGGCTGCCCGATCCGGCCGCTTCGGTGACGGTCGCCGAGCTCGAGGTGGTGTCGCCCCAGTCGATGGTTGCGGTGTGGGAGTCGTTCGTGCCGACGTCGGTGAATGTTGCATTCACGGTCGCGGGCGCAGTCGTGCTGATGGGCGACGACACGACGGGCGCGCCGAGGACGGGCGCGACGTTGGCCACGGTGACCTGCGCGCTCGACGTGACCGGCGGGTTGAAGGGGTCGTGCACGCTCAGGGTCGCAGTCACCATCGCGTTGTCGTTGCAGGTGACCGTGGGCGTGAGAGTGGTGGTTCCGGTCGGGGTGCAGACGGTGCCGGGCGCGCCGGTGGTCGAGAACGACCACGAGGTCTGCGTCGGGTCACCTTCGGGATCGAAGATGGCGCCGTGCAGCGTTACCGGGCTGCCTTCGACGGCCGCGTAGGGGCCGCCCACGCTGACGATCGGCGCGTTGTCGTGCTTCGTGATGATGCGGACCTGGTCGACGTCGGCGCCGGTGTGACGGTTGGCGCGGATCGTGACGGTGCGCTGGTCGGGCATGATCACCGCGTCCTCCGCGGGATCGAGGTCCATGTCGTTGCTGGCGGCGGCGGTCGTGTAGTCGGTGCCGACCGCGCCGAGCACGTTGCTCGTCAACAACTTGCCGCGCAATGCGATGACGCCGAGCACGTCGGTGGGGAACGTGAGGGTTGCGGTGAGCGTTCCGCCCGCGTGCGTAGCGACCGGGACGCTGTCGAAGAAGTGGCTGTCGACGGTGGTGCCCGCGGCGATCGTCCCGCCGGGCAGGCTCGCGTTCGAGTCGTACGTGCCGGGCGACGTGATGTCGACGCGGATCGGCGACGCGAGCGTCACACCTTGTTGCTCGTCCCACGCCCACGTTGTGGTGTCGGAGTCGAGACCGGTGAAGCGGTCGACCGACGCCGGCGGAGAGATCTTGGTAACCGCGCCACTGGAACCGGAGATCGCCGCGTGAGCCGCGGCGGCCGGAACCAGAGTGGCGATCGCGACCAACGGCGCGATCAGAACGCGAGCGACCTTGCGCATGCCTTCCCCCGTCTCATTGAGGCGTGGTGAGGTCGGCCCCGCAAAGGTCGATCATTCATCCCGCCCGGCCGGGAGAATAACTGGCAGTATTTGCCATTGGCAATCCGGATTGGAAGTATGTTCCCCGGGAGCCGGTTGGAGGGCAGTTGTTCCTTTGATCGAATCCGGCGGGATTGCGGGCCCTGGGGGGCGGAGAGCGGGGTAGCGGTGAGCGGGGTTTTGGTGAAGAAGTTCGCCACGTTCGCGTTCGCGACGATTGTCGCGCTGATGGGATTAGGTGCGGCTGGGGCGGGCGTTGCGAGTGCCAGCCCGGTGCTGAGCCTCGATCAGTCGACGGGACTCACCGACGGCCAGCTCGTCACGATCACGGTCTCGGGCCTGACGATGAGCTCGCAGGCCACGGTCGAGATCTCAGAGTGCGGGAACGCGTACGCCGACAACACGGCGCTACCCGTCGTGAACATGACAGCAAGCTCGCCGCGACTGTGAAGTCTTGGGTTTCACGTCGCCCGGAGGCCTTTCGGCGACGACGAGTGCGGTTTTCCCGAATATCCCGATCAAAGAGACTGGGATCGGCAATGGCAACCGATCGTGCTCGTCGTCCGGCATCACGTCTTGTGTGGTGTACGTGTCGGAGTCGAACAATGAAGGCGGCGCCCAGCCGCAGAGCGACATCTCGTTCGCGGCCGACGCCGACGGCGCCGTGCCCTCACCGACCGAGGTGAGCGCGTACGTCATCGGCCAGCCGATCGCAGTGTCGAAGGCGGCCTTTGCGCACGTCGAGGTGCACCGCGTCGGTGACGGGATCGTGCCGGAAGGCTCCTTCTCGGTCTCGCTCGACGGCGGGGCACCGGTTACCGCCGCGGTCGGCCTCGACGGCACCGCGACCGTTCCCGTGGCGCCGGGCGCCTCGCTGGCGCTGGGTGGCGGCCACTCGATCGAAGCCGACTACATCGGCGACGGCTCGTTTGCCTCGACGTCGTCGGGAGCCGTCGGGTTCTCGGTCGTCGGCGACCTGAACATCTCGGTCGGCGACGGCACTGTCGTCAACAGCCCGAATGTCAGCCCGTACCGCACGGTGCTCTTCCCGATCATCTTGTCGAGGCCGCCGACCGCGGCCGTCACGATCGACTTCTCGACCGCGAACGGCACCGCGATCGCAGGCACCGACTTCACCGCCTTGAACGGCAAGACGAAGTTCAACCCCGGAGCGGCCACCGCGCACTATGTGGCAGTGCGAGTGCTGCCGAGCGCGAGCCCGAGCGGCACGTTCACGTTCAACCTGAGCGCACCGGCCGGCGGGCTCACGGGTGGATTCGTGTTCCGGCGCCCGGTCGGCACGGGAACGATCCTGGCCGATCCGTTGGCATCGGGGATCTCGAACGTCGTCAACATCGGCAGCGCGTCGGTGCCCGAAGGCGACCTTGGCGGCCCGAAGGCGCTGAAGTTCTCGGTGACGCTCTCTCGCCCCGCGACGTCGACGTTCCGCGTGTTGTTCATCGTGGCCACCGACACTGCGACGCATAAGTCGAAGACGAACCTCGGCGACTGGACCGGCGGCGTCACCAAGTCGGTGAAGTTCCTAGCGGGACAGGTCAACCGCACCGTCGCCGTCGCCACGATCCCCGACGTCAACGACGAGCTCGACAAGACGCTCACCGTCGACGTGATCGCGCTTTGCACCACGTCAACAACGGTCGTGCACTGCACCGACCACCCGTCGGGCGTCGTCGTCGGCCAGGGTCACGCCGTCGGCACGATCCTCAGCGACGAGTAACACCCTCGAACAACACACTCGAACTGGCGTGACCTGGGCATCAAATAGATGCCACAGTCACGCCAGTTCGTTTGTTCTAGGGCTTGGGGGCGGCGGTGAGCATGGCGAAGCGGCCCTTGGGGTCGATCGTCTGCGTACGCACGCTGAAGAGCTTCCAGCCCGCGGCGTCGAGCTTCGTCCGGACCTCTTCGCGGTAGCCGCGCACGTTCATGTCGTCGAGCACGACGACGCCACCCGGCGCCATGACGCGGGTGATCGTCTCGATCACCTTGGAGCGGTCCTCGGTGCGGCCGATGTCGTCGAACGCGAGCTCGAAGGTCGACGCAGGGAGTGTGCTCAGCTCGCCGATGTCGATGAGGCGTGCCGAGAGGTCGTTCTGTTCGAGGAAGGCGCGGGTCTTGGCGAGCCAGTCGGGGGAGTCGTCGACGGAGACGATCTCCACATCGAGGCCGCTGCGACGCGCCCAGTTGGCGACGACGAAGGTGCTGAGTCCTGATCCGAGGTCGAGGATGTGGCGGGGCCGCAGCTCCTCGCACAACGTGTCGAGGGCGCGCACGGTGGGCCAGGAGACGGCCCACTCCCAGCTGGAGACGTCGGCGACGTATTTGTCGTAGATCTTGCGCAGCTCGGTGAAGTCCTTCGGCCGGGCGAGTGCGGCGGCGATGTTCGGGTGCGCGGTGTTCAAGCGGCGCTTGTCGAGCTCGGCGACGGCCCGGTCGGCGGCGCGGAACGGGAACTGGCGCACCGACATCGGCAGCCGGTGCGTGACGCGGTGGCGCAGGCGAGAAGGCTCGATCGCGGCGTCCTGCTCCATTGCGTCGTGCTCCCGGGTCGTTGGCTTCTCACTGAGTTACTGAGTCTGGAATGGTGGCCGATGGACGCGGCGGCCGTCCAGGGCGGATATGTGCATCCGGGCCACAAGCCTGGTCATTTGACCGCTTCGCGGTGCAGCAGGTGCCACATCCGGCTACGCGCCCGGCGGAATTGCCGCGTCGACTCGTAGCGGGCGCGGGCACGCAATGCCCGGGCCCGAACCGAAGCGGAGGCGGTCTTGGTCGTGCGCTCGTAGCCGAACGCCTCGAGGGTGTCGCCGGCCAGGCATTCGAACAGCTCGATCTGCATCGGGCTCAGCTCGGTTCGCCAGTCGCGGAGGCCTTTGGTCGGCGGGCGCAGCAGGTTCTGGTGCTCCTCGGGAAACGGCTGATCGTCGAGGATCGTGGTGGCGCGCTCGTGATACGTGAGGATGCCCGGATCGAACTCCAGGCCCGCGATCTCGCACAGCTCGCGCGCGGCGTGCTCGGGATCGTCGAGGATCGCCTCGTAGTGGATCTCGCGGTAGCGCCGCGCGCCGAGCGCGGTTCCGTCGGCCCGGCCCTGTTCCACCTGGGAGCGCCAGAGCAACGTCTCGAACTCGAGCCGGTCGGTGCCCCACGACGCTGCCGCCCGCGAGAGCACGACCGCGCGGCCGTCGCGCACGAGGTGGACGAAAACCGATTCGGGGAACAGCTCGGCGACGGTAGGGATGTGGGTGACGAAGATGGGGGTCTTGTCGCCGTAGCGCACCTTGTCGTGGGCGCGGGCGTAGAGCGCGAACGCGGTGCGCACCGCGTCGGGATAGTTCGTGGGCGCGGCCGCCGCGATCCCCGCTTCGACGAAGGCCGGATCGAGGTGCCAACGCCGGAACGATTCGTGGGCCAACAGATCGGCGGTGAACTTGTCGGTTGCGAATCCGGCGGGACGTTCGTACGAGGCGCGTCTGCCGGGCGAACCACACCGGGAAGTACGACTCGAACGGCACGGCCATCTCCCGGTGCGCGTCGAGCATGGCGCGCACGAGCGTGGTGCCGGAACGTCCACAGCCGACGACGAAAGGGAAGGGCTCGCGGTCGTCGGTGTTCATCGCGCGCCGGCTGGTTGGGGTGCGAACGAGCGCAGCGCGTGCCACGCGGTGCGGGCTTCGGGGTGCAGGCGAAGGGCGCGGCCGAAGCAGCGGCGGGCGAGAGATCGGTCGCCCGCCTGCAGTGCCAGCAGGCCCATGCGCTTCAACCGGAACGCATGGGCGTGCGGGTGCGCGTCGAACCAATCGGCATGCTCCGCGAGGAGCAGTTGCGCACCGCGGATGCGGTCGGCGCGACCGGTTCCCGGGCGGGGCGCGTCGTGGCGGCGGTAGAGCAACCCGATGCCCGGTGCGGCGGCGACGCGCGACTGTTGCGCGGTCCGCAACCACCAGTCGACGTCCTCGGAGCCGCGGTAGCGCTCGTCGAACGTGAGCGTTGCGGCGCGTTCGACACTCGTAGCACCCAGATGCGGGGTGATGCCGTCGAGGATGGTGTCGCGAACGTCGCCTTCGAGCATCCGGCTCGCGGCGGCGGGAAGTGGTTCGCCGAGCGTGCCCTGGCCGCAGACCACAACCGGCGAGTGTTCGTGGGCGCTTGCCGCGTGCTCGAGTCGATCGGGCGTCCAGAGGTCGTCGTCGTCGAGGAAGGCGACGTGGTTGCCGGTGGCGGCCGCGATGCCCGTGTTGCGGGCCGCGGCCGGGCCGCCGTTCGTGTCGCGGCGCACGAGCCGGAAGCGCGTATCGGCCGTGGGCAGTTCCGGCGGTGTCGTGCTCGCATCGTCGACGACGACACACTCGAAATCGGCGAACGACTGGTTCGCAACGGAGGCCAACGCGGCCGCCAGGAACTGCGGCCGACCGTAGGTCGGGATGACGACGCTGAACCGGGGCGCCACGAGACTCAGCCCGGTTTGATTTTGGCCAACACCCGGCGCTTGACGTGACCGGCGAAACCCGGACCGCGGAGGCGGGGGATCGCGCGGTTGATCGTGTGCTTCAGCGCGGCGTCGCGGCCGGCGGCGGCGGCGACGAACCACGTTTGGCGATTGTGGTACCAGCGCATGCGGTATCCGACGAGGCCGGCGCGTTCGAGCATCGCCTTCCAGTCGCGCCAGGTGTACGCGACCGCGCCCTGGTGGACGAAACCGGAGCCTTCGTCGGGACGCGCGTTGTGGCCACGCGGCAACAACACCGGGTACTCCTCGTACACCGTGCCGACGAAGAGTCCCTCCGGCGCGAGCGTGGCGCGGATCGCGTCGAGGCCGACCGTCGCGAGGTCGCGATAGGTGTGGGAGAACACCGACTGCGCGATCACGAAGTCGAACGTGGTGTCGAAGCGGGCCAGGCCGAAATCGGTGCCGTAGTCGAAGTGCGGATTGCGGGCCGCGAGGAGGTCGCGGCCGACCTCTTGATCGATGCCCGCTTCGACAACTTCTTGGCGAGGCTCGATGCCGTAGTAGTGCCCGGCTTCGAGATACGGGATCAGGAACCGGCCGACGCGCAGCGAGCCGCAGCCGACGTCGCAGACGCGGTGTTGCTCGCGCAGGCCCAGCGCGAAGAGCAGCGTGAACTGCAGGCCGCCCATGAGGTCGTAGCCGTTCCGCATGCCCACGGAATAGCGGTGGAACGGCGGGTCGGACTCGGCCGGTGCTTCGGGTGTGTGGTCGGCGGTAGCGATCGGAAAAGTCTAACGGTCATCTGATGAACCGGATCAGTCCATGGGGCCGTTCGCGCGGTCAATCCATCGGTTCGTAACGGAACTTGAGGAACCACGCGCCCGCGAACACGACCCCGGCCGCGGACAGCGCGACGACACCGCGTTTGCTTTCGGTATGAGTGTGGATGAATCGGCCGTTTTTGAGCGCGCGGGTCGGTACGACCAGGTGGCCGGGCAGGAACCCGGGCAAATGGGCGGCGGTGACGACCAGATAGACCACACCCAGTGCCGCCACCCCGAGACCGACCGCGACCAGGAAGATCGCGAGCGGCGAGACGAGCGAACGCGGCACCATTCACAAAACCCTAGACAGCGGCGCGCGGGCGGTTCCAGACGCGCGCCGGAAGTGTCCGAAAGTGGACACCGGCACACTTCCCGGACCGCGTCCCGGCCCGCGATGCTGTGCAACACTGATGGCTCGTCGCACTCCACGGGACGTGCCCGCGCTGGGAGTTTTGGACAAGTCCCCATGTCGACACCGCAACCGATCGAGAACTCCGTCCCTGAGACAGCCGGGCCCTCCACCCCGCGGTTCAGTGTGGTCATCCCCACCCTTAATCGGGCGCATCTACTGCCGCTCGCGATGAAGAGCGTGTTGACCCAGACGTGCGGCGATCTCGAGCTCGTCATCGTCGACGACGGCTCGACCGACGGGACGGACGCGGTCGTCGCGGCGATTGCCGATCCGCGCGTGCGCTATCACGCCCAAGCGCAGTCGGGCGTGTCGGCGGCGCGCAACGCCGGTGCTGCGATCGCGGCGGGTGAATTCCTCGTCTTCCTCGACAGCGACGACGAGCTGTTGCCGATCGCGCTCGAGCGGTACTCCGACGCGCTCGCCGCCAATGGTTGGCGCGCCGTGGTCGGCGGTCGGATCCAGGTGTCGCCCGATCGGCGCGACTGGCGCACGTGGATCCCGCGTGGGATGGGGTTCCTGCCCGGCGCGTTCGCGGTCGCGACCGACATCTTCCTCGGCATCGGCGGCTACGACACGCAGCTGCGCTACGGCGAGAACACCGAGCTCGGATGGCGCGTGAAGCAGGCGCTCGCGGCCGCCGACGCGACGATGGGGCTCGTACCCGAACCGGTGGTAGTTCGTTACACGCAGGCGACGCGCGAGTACGACACCGCCAAGTACGAGGCGGCCCGTTGGATCCTCGATCACCCTGACCAACCGCTCGAGAGCGAGATGGCCGGGGTGGCGTCGCCCCGCAAACGCCGGGCGACGTATCAAGCGATCGTGGGGGTGAACGCGGCGCGTCTCGGCCGCCGGCGGGAGGCGATGACCGCGACGCTCGCGGCGGTGAAGAACGATCCGTTGTCGTTCGCGCGCTACCGCAACCTGGCGAGCGTCACGCGGAGCTCCGTGTCGCGGCGTACTCGGCCGGCGCCGAAGGATTCACCGACGGCTCCGCCTTCTCCGAATCCGTTCCCCGTGGCCAATGCCGACGGAATTCCCAATGGCATTCCCAATGGCATTCCCAATGGCATTCCCAATGGCATTCCCAATGGCATTCATGGTGTGTTGGTCACGTTCAATCGCCCCGACTCGTTGGCGCGCATGATCGACGAGCTGACGGGTATCGGGCTCGCATCGTTGACGGTCGTCGACAACGCGCCTTCGGAAGCTTCCGAAGATGTGGCGCGGAGCAAGGCGGCGGAGCTGGCGACCACGTACATCCCGATGCCGGAGAACTCCGGCCCCGCGGGCGGGAACGCGGCGGGCATGGCCCGGGTCATCGACACCGCGGCCGACGGCGACTGGATACTGATCCTCGACGACGACCGCCTCACCGGGCCGGGCGACACCGCGCGCGACCTACGGGAGTTCGGTGAGTTCCTCGTCGAACGGGGCGCGCCGGTCGGCGGTGTCGGACAGGTCGGCGCGTGGTTCGACCGCAAGCGCGGTCGGCTCGTACGCCTCACCGACGACGAGCTCGCGGGCCCCGTCCGCGTGGATTACGTGGCCGGCGGCCAGATGCTCATGTTGCGCGTCGGCGCGGTGCGCGAGATCGGCGTGTTCGATCCGTCGCTGTTCTTCGGCTTCGACGACCTCGACTTCTGCGAACGGCTGCGCTTACACGGCTACGGCGTGTACGTACTCGGCCCGAAGGGGCTCGAAGCGCGCCGCCGTTTCGGGCGGCTCGGTACCGACGTGGGTCGCGCGCCCCGCCGGGAGAATCCGTGGCGGCGCTATTACAGCGTGCGGAACCACATCGTGATCATGCGGCGCTACACGTCGGCGCCGCGCGCACTGAAGGTCACCGCCGGCCATCTCTTCGGGCGACCCGTGCTCGACCTCGTCCGGCGCAACGCGAGCCCGAAGCTCTTCGCCGCGGGAGTACGGGCGTGTGGCGACGCGTGGACGGGCAAGCTCGGCCGCACGATGGAGCCGCCCTCGACGACCGAAGCGCCGGCCGGGCCTCCGCCCACGGGCGCTTGACGCGCGCGGCTAAGGGCGTTTGAGGACGCGCTTGGCGACCTGGCGCGGCGTAGCGCTCGGCCCGATGCACGGGCGTGTCGCGGAGCCGGTTCTCCAGCTCCTGGCGTTCGGCCCGCATGCGCCGGAAGGTCTCCTCGAGCGCGTCGACGCGTTCGGTCAGCCCACCGTCGGGATCGGGCGTGAACGCGGCCGAGGCGGGGAGCGCGCGCACGTCGAACACTTCGGCCGCGAGCGCGGTGAGATCGAGTTGGCGTCCGACCGCGCCGGTGTCGAGGTCGAGCTCGACGAGGCGCGTCTTGAAGTCGACGGGGTCGACGGAGGTGATGACGTTCGGCGTGCCGAGGCTGCTGCTCTCTCGCCGGAGCGCGCTCACGCCGACCCAAAGATGACGGGCGTCGGCGGCGACGAGCCCGCGTGGGTACCCGCCCGGAATCTCCCACGACGTGGGTTCGCCGCCCGCGATGCGGCGCACGATGCGCGCCTGCGACTCGACGACGAACAGCCCGTCGTCGTGCACGAACAGCGAGTGCGGGTGGTACAGGTCGCCGATGATCTCTTCACCGGTATCCACTCGAACCACGCGGCCGTGGCGCCGGTGCAGATGCGTCGGACCGTTCGTGGGACCGAACATCGTCACGTAGAGGTGGCCCTGCCATTCCGTGACGGAGTTGAGGTGGTACCGATCCTGACCTCTGCGCTCCGGGTCGGCGCAGTAGATCTCGTCGGTTGCCACGACGCGCGTTCCGGTCTCGTCGAGGCGGTAGCGGAACAACGTGTCGTTGTGCGCCGACACGACGTACAGAGCGTTCTCCTGCGGCCGGTACAGGATCGAATGCAGGTTGCGGGCGTTCGGCGTGGGGATCGTCGCCTTCGGCACGAGGTCGAGCCCGTAACGGACGACGCCCCCGGACTGGCACGCGACGAGCAGATCGTCGTCGATCTGGGCGATGCCGGCCGCGCCGCGGTCGAACGCGGGGGGAACCGGGAGCCAGGCGCGCTCGTCGGTATCCACGTCGATGGCGCACGCGGCCAGGCGCGGGGTGGAACGCGGATTGCAGAACGTGACGAGAACTCGCATGCCGGCGGGTGACATTAGGCGAGGACGCGGCGGGTCGGCCGCGAGTCGGTACCGTTGCCCGCGTGGGCGACCGGATCGGCGTGCTCTTTTGGTTCTACAAGGACCTTCCGGTGTGCCGGAATCGTCTCGACCTGCTCCGGCGCGACAATCCGGATACGCCGATCTACGGCCTCTACGGCGGTGACCCCGCCGACGCGGAACAGTTCCGCGCCGCGTTGGCCCCGCAGCTCGACGACTTCTGGGCGTTCGCCCAACCGGTGTCGTCGAAGTGGAAGTGGCTCAACGGCGATCTCATGATCGCGGCGTGGTTCGCGGCGCGCGGCGCCGACCTTTCCTTCGAACATGTCTTCGTCGTGCAATGGGACATGCTCGTGTTGGGCGCGGTCGACCGACTCGTGCGGCCGCTCGCACCCGACGAGGTGCTGTTGTCGGCCGCGTTGCCCGTGGCCGCGGTAGAACAGAACTGGGTGTGGGTGCGCGGCGGTCACGAAGCGGAGTATCGGGCCTTCGTCGCGAACATTCAGGCGAAGTACGGCCCGGTCGAGCCGATGTCGTGCGTGTTCGTCGTGGCGTGCCTGCCCCGGCGCCTGCTCGCGGCCTACGCGGAGCTGCCGGAACCCGAGGTCGGCTACGTGGAGTACCGCCTGCCGACGCTGGCGGTCGCCAACGGCATGCGGATCGTCGAAGACGAACGCTTCGCGGCCTGGCGCCCGGCCGACGGATCGGCCGGCCGCGCCACCCGGCGCCAGCGTTTCCTGAACGGCTCGCGGCGGTCGGTGTTGCTCCCGAACGTTCTGGTCGAGGCGGTCCGGCCCGACGGTGCGCGCGTGTTCCATCCGTACCACGGGCTGTTCCCGATGAACGCGCGTTGGGCCGTGCAAGGATGCGCGTGGTCGGTGCGCTCGGCGTACCACGCAGCCCGCGACGCGGTGACGAGCCGGGTGGCCATGGCCAAGCGCGATCACTCGTAGCCGTACCGGCGGCGCAGCGGCCACGTCAGCGCGGAGACGACGCGCCGGTTGCGCGGATCGAGTGAGTCGCGCCATTCCATGTCGGGCGTGACCGAGATCTCGCCCGTTCCGAACCGCATCGGATTCCCCGCGACCGTGTGGTTGCCGAGATTCACCGGAGTCGGCGCGAGGGAAACTCGGGGATCCACTCGGCGCGCGACCATCGCCACCGCGGCCTCGGGATCGCGTACGAGCGCCTCGTAGGTGAGCCGCGTATACGACTCCGCGCGCCGGCCGAGCACGTGTGCGAGCCCGTTGCGGAGATCCCAGTCGAGGCTGGTGCGGACGGCGGAACGCACGGGCATGTACGCGGCGGTCGATCCGATCTCCGGGCGCAGGCGTTTGCGCTGCCACGACCACGCAACCGCGCTGGCTGTCGCGCACGAGATGCACGACGTGCACCCGTAGGTTCGGTAGGCCCGCGAGCACGAGCCCGTACACGGGGTCTTTCGACGAGTCGACGAGCACGCGCGCGCCGGCCGTCTGTGCGGCGGCGGGGTAGACGGTGCCGAGGATCGCCGCGAGCTCGTCGCGAGCCGCGCGATGCGAGCCCAGCAGCGGCGGGACGACGAGGCCCGGCACCCGCCGGGTGCGCAGCGTGGTGCGGATCAGGGCCAGGACGCGTTCGCGGTCGGCGGGCGCGACATCGCGCAGCACTTCCGACCACACCTCGCAGTTCTCCACGTCGGCGCCGCAACCGCACCGCCAGTGGTCGCGCGTCGCGTGCCAGAACAGCCGGAACTCGCCCATGGAGAACCAGCCGTCGAGCCGCCCCAACAACAGGTCGAGCAGGGTGCTGCCGCTGCGTCCGTACCCGGCGATGTAGACGACAGTGGTCGTGTCGACGGTTCTCTTCGCGGTCACCCGGCTCCGGTCACACCGGATGACCCGCGGCGAGCGGGTCGCGTATGAAGTGCCGTTTCAAGCGCAGGCACGGTTGTTCGACGAGCTTGTACGACACGATCGTGATCGCGGTGGTCAGCAGCGCGGCCACGAGCGTGCGCTCGGGCACACCCATGTGGGGTTGATGGCGATGCAGGAGCGACAGGATCGGGAAGTGCCACAGGTAGAGACCGTAGGAGACGCGCCCGATGGCGCGTAACGGCGGCAGCGACAGGATCTGGGTGAGCGGCGACTCGGGTACGTCGACCGCGCACAAGATCATCGCGAGGAAGCCGACAGTCAGCACGAGCAGGTCGATCTCGCGGATGTCGGGCGCGGGCGCGAACAACACCTGGCAGCTGTACAGGACGAAGCCCACGATGCCGGCCCGGGCGACGAACTGTTTGTAGCCCGTGTACTGACGCAGCTTCCCCGACGACCGGAGGAGCGCGACGAGGCAACCGGCGAGCAATGCGTAGGCGACCGCGTCGGTGCCGTAGAAGGCGTGCCGCTGCGTCGCCGACCGCACGCTGTCGACGTTGCCGATCGAGCCGCCCCCACGCGCCGCGAGCGCCAGGCTCTCCGAGAGGATCCACGACGCGGCCGCGGACGCGGCGGTGACGATGAGCATCGTGCGGGGGCGCAGGTAGCGCAGCATCAGCACGAGCCCGATCGGCCAGACGAAATAGAACTGCTCCTCGACCGACAGCGACCAGAGGTGGCCGAGATCGCCGCCGTGACCCTGGAACACGAACTTCCAGTTCGCGACGTACAGCGCGATCGTGATGACGTTCGACTGCAGGTGTCCGACCGCGCTGCCGCCCTCGAGCACCGCGACCGCGATGACGTAGACGATCAGCAGGAAGAACAGGGCCGGAAGGAGCCGCAGCGCGCGGCGCATGTAGAACGCGCCGAGCCGCACGTTCGATCGGTCCGACCACTCCTCGACCAGGAGCGTGGTGATGAGGAATCCGCTCAGTACGAAGAAGAGACGAACTCCGGAGAAACCACCCGGCGCGACCGAGCTGATGGCGTGTCCCATCATCACCGCGAGCACGGCGATGGCCCGTAGGCCGTCGAGCGCAGGCCGGTAACCGAGACGGGTTTTCGGGTCGAGGGTGAACTGTTCCCCCTCGACCGTCGTGTCGCCTTCCACCGTTCTCTGCCTCTGCGCCTACTGCTTGGTGATGCTCTGCGCGCCCGATGTGCCGACGTTGGTGGCAGTATCGGCTTGGGTTGCGGTAACGGTGTACGGGCCGACCGCGGTGATCGGCGTGACCAGCGTGTAGGTCCACGCTCCGGCGGTGCAGGTTGTCGTGCCGTTCTCGGTGCCGGTCCCGGCGATCGCAACCGACACGGTCGCGCTGTCGCCCGTGAGTGCGCCGCACGCGCCGCCGACCGAAGTGATCGTGGTGGCGGTCGTGAGCGGGAAGGTCTGCGCGGCGCCGTTCACCTGCGTGAGCGTGACGATCGGCGCGGTCTTGTCGATGGTGGTCGACTGCGCACCGCTCGATCCGGTGTTACCCGCGGCGTCACCCTGCAGCGCGGTGGCGGCGTATGTGCCTTCCGCGGAGAGCGCAGTGGCGAGCGTGAAGGTCCACGCCCCGGCGGTGCACGTCGTGGTGCCGTTCTGCGTGCTCGCCCCGGAGATCGCGATCGAGACGGTCGTGCTGTCGCCGGCAGCGGTTCCGCACGCGCCACTGACCGAGGTGACGGTTGCGTTGGCGGTGAGCGGGAACGTCTGCGCGGCCCCGTTGACGTTGGTGAGCGTGATCGCGGGCGCCGTCTTGTCGATGTTCGTCGTCTGTCCCGCACTGGCGCCCGTGTTCCCGGCCGCGTCGGTCTGACTCGCAGTCGCAACGTAGGCGCCGTCGGTCGAGAGCGGAGTCGTGAGGGTCAGCGTCCACGCACCGGCGCTACAGGCGGTGGTGCCGTTCTGCGTTCCCGCGCCCGTGATCGCGACCGACACCGACGCGGTGTCGCCGGTGGCGGTGCCGCACGTGCCGCCGACGGTCGTGACGGTGAGGTTCGTCGTGAACGGGAAGGTGCGAGCGGAGCCGTTCACGGAGGTGACGGTCACGACGGGGACGGTCTTGTCGATGAGCACCGACTGGGCGCCGGTCGTGCCCGTGTTCGTCGCCGCGTCACTTTGCAGTGCGGTGATCGCGTAGGTGCCCTCGGCCGAGAGTGCGGTCGCGGGCGTGAAGGTCCAGGCTCCGGCGGTGCAGGCCGCAGTGCCGTTCTGGGTGCTGGCGCCGGTGATCGCGATCGAGACCGTGGCCGCGTCGCCCGCGAGCGTTCCGCACGTGCCGCCGACCGAGGTGACGGTCGCGTTCGTCGACATCGGGAACGTGTGCGCCGCGCCGTTGAGGGTCGTCAGCGTGACGACGGGCGGAGTGGTGTCGATGGTGATCGTCTGCGCGCCGCTCGTGCCGGTGTTGGCGACGCTGTCGGACTGCGACGCGGTGAGCGCGTACGAACCGACGGCCGACAACGGCGTGGTGAGGGTGAAGGTCCATGCGCCGGTCGTGCAGGCCGCGGTTCCGCTCTGCGTGCTGCCGCCCGTGACCGCGACGGACACGGTCGGTCCGTCACCGGCGAGCGTGCCGCACGCGCCGCCGACGGTCGTGACGGTGGCGTTGGTCGAGAACGGGAAGGTCCGGGCCGTTCCGTTGACCGCGGCGACCGTGACCACTGGTGCGGTCTTGTCGACCGTGATGGTCTGTGCTCCGGTGGTTCCGGTGTTGCCCGAGGCGTCGGCCTGGGTGACGGTCTCGACATAGCCGCCGTCGGTGGCGAAGGCGGTGACGGGGGAGAACGACCACGTACCCGCGCTGCAGGCGGCGGTGCCGTTCTGCGTGCTCGCGCCCGTGATCGCGATCGCGACCGTTCCCGCGTCGCCGAGCGAACCGCCACACGTGCCGCTGAAGGTCGTGACGGTCGACGCGGTGGTGAAGGGGAACGTGCGGATCGTGCCGTTCACGCCGGTGAGCGCGACTGTGGGCGCCGTCTTGTCGACGGTGATGCTGCGGGCGCCGCTCGAGCCGGTGTTCGCGGAGTTGTCGCTCTGGGTTGCGGTCACGCTGTACACGCCTTCGGCGGCCAACGCGGTGCCGGGTGTGAACGACCAGGCGCCCGCGCTACACGTCGCCGAGCCCGACTGCGTGCTGACGCCGGTGATGGAGACCGAGACCGTGGGGTTGACGCCCGCCGCGGTCGTGCACGCTCCGCCGACCGAGGTGACGGTGGTGTTGGTCGAGAACGGGAACGTCTGCGCGGTGCCGTTCACGGTGGCCAACGTGACGATCGGGGCGAGGGTGTTGATCGTGACGCTCTGCGCGCCCGTCGTGCCCGTGTTCGCGGCGGTGTCGGACTGGGTGGCTGTGATCGAGTAGGTCCCGTCGGCCGACAGTGCGGTCGTGGGCGTGAAGGTCCACGTTCCGCCGCCACATGTCGTGGTCCCGCTCTGCGTGCTTGTCCCGGTGATGGCCACCGAGACCGTGGCGATATCGCCCGACGCGCTGCCGCATGCGCCGCCGACGGTGGTGACGTTGGTGTTCGTCGTGTACGGGAACGAACGCACGGTCCCGTTGACCGACGTGAGCGTGATGACGGGTGCGGTCGTGTCGACGGTGATCGTCTTGGCACCACTCGTGCCGTTGTTGGCGGCGCCGTCGGTCTGGGTGGCGGTGACGCTGTACGCACCGCTCACGGCGAGGGAGCTCACGAACGTGTAGCTCCACGCACCGGTGGTGCAGGTGGCCGCGCCGTTCTCACTGCCGGCGCCGGTCACGCCGACGGAAACGGTCGCGCCGTCGCCCGCCGCAGTGCCGCACGCGCCGGCGACGGTCGTGACGACCGCGTTCGACAGGTACGGGAACGTGCGGACGGTGCCGTTCGCGGTCGTGAGCGTGACGACCGGTGCGGTTTTGTCGACCGTGATGGTCTGCACGCCGGTCGAGCCCGTGTTGGCTGCAGTGTCGCTCTGCGACGCGTTCACGGAGTACGTGCCTTCGGCGGAGAGTGCGGTCGTGGGCGTGAACGTCCACACGCCGGCCGTGCAGGGTGCGGTTCCGCTCTGCGTGCTCGCGCCGGTGATCGACACGGTCACGCCCGCGCCGTCGCCAACTGCAGATCCACACGCACCGCCGAACGACGTGACGGTCGCGTTGGTGGTGAAGGGGAAGCTGCGGCCCGCGCCGTTCGCGGTGGTGAGGGTGACGACCGGCGCCGTGGTGTCGACGCTGATGCTCTTCGTTCCGCTGGAGCCGATGTTGCCGGCGGTGTCGGTCTGCGTGGCCGTGACCGAGTACGTGCCGTTGGCGGCCAGCGCAGTGGCGAAGGTGTAGGTCCAACTGCCAGACGTGCACGTGGCCGCGCCGCTCTCACTGCCGGCTCCGCCGACCACGACCGCAACGGTTGTGCCGTCGCCGGACGCAGTACCGCAGATGCCGCCGACCGTCGTGGCGGTGGTGTTCGTGGTGAAGGGGAACGTGCGAGCCGTTCCGTTCACGCTCGCCAGCGTGACGGTCGGCGCGGTCTTGTCGACGGTGATCGTCTGCGCGCCGGTGGTTCCGCTGTTGGTTGCGGCGTCGGTCTGCGTGGCGGTGACGGTGTACACGCCGTCACTCGACAACGCGGTGGCCGGCGTGAACGTCCACACGCCCGCTGAACACGTTGCGGTGCCGTTCTGCGTGCTGGCCCCGGTGATCGCGATCGCCACGCTCGTGCTGTCGCCGATCGCCGCGCCGCACGTTCCGCCGAGCGAGGTGACCGACGCGTTCGCGGTGTACGGGAAGGTGTGCGTCGTGCCGTTGACGGCGGAGAGCGCAACGATCGGAGCGGTCTTGTCGACGGTGATGCCCTGGGCGCCGCTGCTACCGGTGTTGCCCGACGTGTCGCTCTGCGTTGCGGTGGCGGAGTACACGCCGTCGGCGGATAGTGCGGTGGTGAGCGTCAGCGTCCACGCGCCGGTGGTGCAGGTGGCGGAACCGCTTTGCGTGCTGGCGCCCGAGATCGTGACCGACACCGTCGGGTTCACGCCCGCGGCGGTGGTGCACGCGCCGCCCAACGACGTGGCCGTGGTGTTCGTCGTGAGCGGGAACGTGCGCGCCGTTCCGTTCACCGTCGTCAAGGTGACGGTGGGGGCGGAGGTATTGATCGTCAGGCTCTGCGCGCCCGTCGCCGCGGTGTTGCCCGCGGTGTCGCTTTGGGTTGCGCTCAACGAGTAGACGCCGCTCGTCGACAGCGCGGGCGAGGGCGAGAACGACCATGCGCCGGCGGTGCAGGTTGCGGTCGAGCTCTGGGTTGCCGCGCCCGTAATCGAGACGGCGACGCTCGCGCTGTCGCCCGAGGCGGAGCCACACACTCCACCGAACGTGCTCACCGTGGTGTTCGTGGTGAACGGGAACGTCCGCACGGTTCCGTTGATGGTCGTAAGCGTGAGGGTCGGTCCAGTGGTGTCGAGGTTGATCGTCTTGGCGCCGCTCGTGCCGGTGTTCGACACCGCGTCGGTCTGCGTGGCCGTGACCGAGTACGCGCCGTTCACGGTCAGCGCGCTGACGAACGTGTACGTCCAGGCCCCCGCGGTGCAGGCCGCGACACCGTTCTCGCTACCGGCGCCGGTCAGCGTGAGCGACACCGAGGGTGCGTCACCGGTGGCTGCACCACACGCGCCGCCGACGGTGGTGATCGTCGCGTTGCTGAGGAACGGGAAGGTGCGAGCCGTGCCGTTGACCGTCGTGAGGGTGACGACCGGTGCGGTCTTGTCGACGGTGACCGTCTGCGCGCCGCTGGTGCCGGTGTTCCCGGCCGCGTCGGTCTGGGTGGCGGTGAGGGAGTAGACGCCGTCGGCCGAAAGCGCGCTGGCCGGAGTGAAGCTCCACGCGCCGGCGGTGCAGGCCGCGGTGCCGTTCTGGGTGCTCGCACCGGTGATCGCGATGGAGACGGTGGCCGCGTCGCCCGCCGCGGTGCCGCACCCGCCACCGATGGAAGTGACGGTCGTGGCGGTCGAGATCGGCAGCGTGCGCACCGTGCCGTTGACGGTCGTGACGGTGACGACCGGTGCGGTCTTGTCGATCGAGATGCTCTGCGTTCCGGTCGTGCCGGTGTTCAGGGTGCTGTCGCCTTGGGTGATGGTGGCGGTGTACGCGCCGCCGGTCGTCAACGGGGTGACGAGCGTGTACGCCCAGGCGCCTGCGGTGCAGGGCGCGGTGCCGGTCTCGGAAGCGGCGCCGCCGATCGCGACCGACACGGTTGCGTTGTCGCCGGTGGCCGTGCCGCACGCGCCGCCGATCGAGGTGACGTTCGCACTGGTCGAGAACGGCAACGCGTGCGCGGCGCCGTTGACGCTCGTGATCGAAACGGTCGGACCCGTGGTGTCAGTGGTGAACGTGATCGGCGGGCTCAACACGACGCCCGACGACGGTGTGGTTTGTTGCGCCTGCACGGTGTAGGTGCCGTCGGGCAGCGTCGTTGCGTCGACGGTCCACGCCGTGGCGGCGCGGGTCGTGGTGAGGGTCTCCTGCAGCGTTCCGCTCGGGAGACTCCCGACCCAGACCTTCACGGTCACGGTGGCGCTGTTCGCGGTGGCGGCGGTGCCGGAGAAGGTCGGCGTGGAGTCGCCGAGGCGCGCGCCCGTGACCGGCGTGGTGATCGCGATCGCGGAGTCGAGCGGGGCCGTTGCGGAGGCTTCGTTGCTCGCCGGCGACGTGCCGCTCGGCAACAGCAAGGCGCGCACCGTGTAGTGGCAGGTCACGCCCGCACCGCACGTGGTGTCGATGTACGACGTCGGCGCGGCCGGGACGTCGGCCAGGAAGCCGAGGCCGCTGCCGGTGTCGCGGTCGATCTCGTACTGGTTGATCGAGCCGGTGGCGGGTGTGGTCCAGCTCAGGTTGACCGCGCCGGGCGTCGCGCCGGGTACCGCGGTGAGCGTGGGTGCGTCGAGGCCCGTCGTGATGACGGAGTTGGTGACGCCGCCGATGTGACCCGCGGCATCGACGTAGCCGATCTGGAACGTGCAGGCGTGGACGACCCCACACGCGTACGTCGCGGTCGTGGCCGTGGGAGTTGCAGTCAGTTGGATGACGTTCCACGGCGCGGCGTCGGCGGGGTTCGCCGTCCAGCTGCCGTTGGTGCAGGTCTGGTTCGAGTCACATTCGAACAACACGTAGTGGCCGAACGCGGTGCCGGAATCGGGAGTGGCCTGCCACGACAAGGTGACCTGACCCGGAGCGGCGAGGCTCGCGGTTGCCATCAACGTCGTGGGCGGGCTCGGGTGCGAGTAACCGACGGCCCACGAGTGACCAACGGCGTTGGTCGGCCAGACCTCGTAACCGCAGCGCCCGTTGGCCGGGCACACCGCGGGAGTGGTCGATGCGGGCGGGGTGCCGACGAGGTCGGTGACCTGCGTCCAGCCCGTCGAGACGTTCGTGCACGGTGTGCCGTTCGCGGTCGCGCAGACCCAGACCCGGTTGTCGGTGACGGGCGTCCCGCCGCTGACGGTCGGCGGCGTCCACACGACGGTCTGGCTCGCGAGCCCGGTGCCGAGGGCGACGGATGTGTTCGACGCGGTGATGCCGGTCGCGGCGCCGGGGCGCTTCTCGACCGCGGTGCGCACGACGGATACCGGGCTCGCGCCCGCGCCGTTCACGGCCAACACGACGTAGGAACAACTGACGACAGGTCCCGAGCCCAACGGGCAGGTGACCGCGGCGGAGTCGACGGGCCACGGCTCACCCGGGACCAGCGAGATCGAGCCCGGCGCGATCGCGACCGGCGCGCCGAAGCCGGTGCCGGTGCTGACTTCGTATTCGTAACTGACGGCGAGGCCGCCGGTGCTGGCCGAAGGGCGCCACTGCAACGTTGCGACTCCGGCACCCGGGCCCGCGAGCGCGCGGCCGAGGACGGCCGGGCTCGGCACGGACCACACCGCGCCGACGGGTGCGCTCCACGCGCCCGATGTGCCGTTGAGCGCGCGGATCTCGTAGGTGCAGCCGTGCCCGGTCGTGGCCGGCGCGGCGCAGGGAACGACCGCGGAGCGCGCGGTCGAGGGGCCGAGGGTGAGCGGCGCGCCGAACGCGCCCGCGTCGACATGGACTTGGTACTGGAACCCGGTGATCGCGACGCCGCCGTTCGACGCGGGCGACGACCAGCGGATGGTCATGTTCCCGACCGTCGGGCCGGGAGTGACGTTGATCGATTGCGGCGCCGACGGCGCGGCGGCTACGGCGGGCGCGGCGGTGACGACGGCGATGCCCAGCACCAGCGTGAGCGCGGCCAGCGCGCGCGGCGCGCCTGCCTTGAGCGTGTGAGGAACGCGTCCGAGTCGAACGCGTTGCGGATTCAGATCCCCCATGCCCCCCGGCCCTTCGACCCCGTCGAATGCTCGCAACACCAACCCTGTGCTGCGGTCTATCCGCCCAGCTGGAAGGATATGCCAGGGTCGCGGGCGGCGTCGAGAGCCGAGAACGGTCGCCGGCCGGTGTGCGGCGCGGCGATTTCCCGCGAATCGGACAACGATGTGCAGCATTGTCACGCGAGCGTGCCGCGCGGTCTGCGGCCGAACCTCCGGACCCCCGGCGAGAGGCGTCCAGTTACAATCGTGGCGATGGGGACCGCTCTCTCGGGGCGCGCGTTGAACCACGTTCCGGTGTTTCTCGTCGGATCGCCGCGGAGTGGGACGACGTGGCTGCAGTGCATGCTCGCCGCGCATCCATCCATCGCGAGTCCGCAGGAGCCGGAGTTCTTCACCGGCTACATCCGCCAGCTCCACGCCGCGTGGTCGTACGAGGTCAAGGCCATGACCGACCCCAAAACGGTGGGTCGGTTGAAGGGCGTCTCGTCGGTGATGACCGAGGCCGAGTTCTCGGAGATGGTCCGGGCGATGATCGCCTCGTTCCACGAAGCCGTCGTGGCTTTGAAGCCGGGCGCCAACATCGTGTTGGAGAAGTGCCCGGGCTACCACCACCCGATCGACGTGATCCGCACGTATCTCCCCGAGGCCCGCTTCATCCACCTCGTGCGCGACGGGCGCGACGTCGTGAGCTCGCTGGTGGCCGCGGCCCAGGGCTGGGGCCGCACGTGGGCACCGGCGGATCTCGGCGAGGCGTCGTCGATGTGGGTGCGGGGCGTGCGCAACGCGGCCTCGGCCGCGGCGTCGGGCCAGTATCTCGAGGTCCGGTACGAAGACCTCCTCGACGACGGCCCGGCCGTGCTCGAAAAGACGCTCACCTTCTGCGGCGCCACCACCGACTCCGACGAGGCACTCGCGCTGTACGAGGCGTTCTCGTTCGACGAGCTGAAGCGCGATCCGTCGCGGCCCTACACGTCGGTGGTCGTCGGCGGTGAGCTGGTCGCGCGCCTGGGCGAGTCGTTGAAGTTCCCCGACGGCTTCTTCCGTGAAGGCCGTCGCGGCACCTGGCAGGACTCGTGGGGGCCCTTCGAACGGTCGGTGTTCAACCGTCACGCCGGAGCACTCCTTGTCGAGCTCGGGTACGAGCCCGACGACTCGTGGGCCGACAACGCCGGTCCCGACCGCGTCCGCGCGGGCTGGGACGCGACACGTGCCGCGGTCGCGAACGGCGCGGCCCGTGCGAGCCGCGCCGCCCGCGCCGCGTGCGGCGAGCTCCGGAAGCGCTGATGCCCGAGGCGCTCACGCAACGACTGCGCGTGGGTCGCGTCGCCCGCGCCGCCCAGCGTCGATTCCGGGCCCGCATCTATCGCGACGGCGGCCCGACCGACCAGTGGTGCCGCATCGTGATGAACGGGCGGATAACCGAGCACATTCGTGCGCTCGGGCCCGAACAGACCAAGGTGATCGAGATCAGCGGCACGTCGCATCGCGGACATCCGTGGCGCGAGTTCTCGTCGTCGGCGTACCCACAGCTCGACCTGTGCGAGCCGCCGGCCGAGCTCGACGCGCACGACCTGGTGATCTGTGAACAGGTGCTCGAGCACGTCCCCGATCCGTGGCGGGCGACGCGCACGTTGCACGACCTGTGCCGGCCCGGCGGCCGCGTCATCGTCAGTACGCCGTTCCTCATCAAGGTGCACCCGACCCCGTTCGACTTCTGGCGCTTCACCGAAGACGGAATGCGTCGTCTGCTCGAAGGTTCCGGGTTCGTCGTGGACGAGATCGGGAGCTGGGGCAACAAGACCGCGGTGCGGGGAAATTTGCGCCGGTTTCCACCGATGCGCTCGTGGCGATCACTACGCAACCAGGACGAATTCCCCCTCGTGGTCTGGGCGTTCGCGCACCGGCCCGAGCTCGCGCCGTAGACGCGCGATCGGCTCTCGCGCTGGACGCGGAGGCCTGTTCCAGAGTCAGTACTGGAGCGCGGTGCGGCGCAGGGATTCGGGGGGAGACTTGGCCACCATCGATCGCACGGACGAGCGTCAGGCTCGCCCGGCGGAACCCGGGCATTCGCGTCGCGCCGATATTCAGGGGCTCCGTGGCATCGCGGTGCTCGCGGTCGTGGCGTTCCACGCCGACCTGCCTCTGCCGGGCGGATACGTAGGCGTCGACGCCTTCTTCGTGATCTCGGGCTTCGTCATCACGACCATGCTCTGGCGAGAGCTGCGCTCGACCGGGAAGCTCGACTTCCCGAACTTCTACGCGCGCCGCGTGCGCCGGCTCCTGCCCGCGCTCGCGGTGATGCTCGTTGCCGTCGCGGCCATGTCGGTGCTGTTCCAGAGCCCACTCGGCGCGCAGCACGACACTGCGCACGCCACCGCGTCGGCGGCCACGTTCCTGGCCAACGCGCACTTCGCGGGTGTCGGCACCGGATACTTCGACGCGTCGCTCACCACGAACCCGTTGCTGCACACGTGGTCGCTCGCGGTCGAAGAGCAGTTCTACCTGGTGTTCCCGCTGTTCTTGTTGTGGGCGCTGCGGGGCTCGCGGCGCGTGTTGCCGCACTCGTCACCGCGTGCCGGCGCAGCCGTGATCGTGTCCGCCGGTCTCCTCGTCTCGTTCCTGCTGTCGCTGGTCTTGACGAACGCGACGTACAGCTTCGTGCACATCCACAACCCGGCCCAGGTCGCATTCTTCTCCGCACCGACGCGGGCGTGGGAATTCGCGGCGGGCGCGGTCGTGGCGCTGGCGGGCACGTTGGTGAAGCGGATGCCGCAGAGCTTGGCCGTGACCGGCGGAATCGTCGGCGCGGTGATGTTGCTCGTGAGCATGCGGATCTTCACGGCCACGACACCGTTTCCCGGGACCGCGGCGTTGCTTCCGGTCGTGGGAACCGCGCTGATGCTCTTCGCGGGGATGCACTCGATGCAGGGCGTCACAAAGGCGTTGTCACTGAAGTGGCTCGTCAAGACGGGCGACATCTCCTACGGCTGGTATCTGTGGCACTGGCCCATCATCGTGTTCGCCCGGCTCATGATCTCGAGCAACACCGCGGTGCTCACGCTCGCCGCGATCGCGTCGCTCGTGCCGACGTTGCTCTCGTATCGCTACGTCGAGCGCCCGATCCGGTTCCGGCCCAACCCGCCGCGCAAGCGCGCGCTCGTGATCGGAGCGGTGTGCGTCGTCGTCCCGCTGATCGCCGCCCTGGGGTTGAGCGTGACCGCGAGCGCGGCGTCGAAGACGTCGACGATGAAGGATGTCGCGCACCAGTCACGGTTCCACGCCGATGTCGTGCGCCATTGCGACAGCACCGGCCTGATCACGAAGCGGCCACCGAAGTGCACCTGGCATGTGACCGACGCGCACGGCAGCGTGATCCTGCTCGGTGATTCGAACGCGGGTCAGTTCGTCGAGCCGGTCGCCGCCGCGAGCCAACAGGACGGGTTCGACCTCACCGTGGCCACGAGCTCCGAGTGCCCGTTCGTCGATCTCGTTCTGCTCCGCAACAACGTGCCGTACACCGCGTGCCACCGCTTCATCACAACGACGATCGAGTCGATCGCGAAGATGCGCCCGAAGCTGGTGATCCTCGCGTCGTGGGGGAGTGGATACATCGAGAACTCGCGCTATTCGTTCCGCGACTCGGTGACGGGCAAGCTCTCGACGACGCCGGCGGCCAAGGCCGCGGAATGGCAGACCGCATACACATCGGTGCTGCGACAGTTCGCCGGTGCGGGCGTGCGGGCGACGGTCGTCGACACGATTCCGTTGTTCCCGACGTGGCAGCTCAACCAGTGCCCGGCGGTCACCGCGTTCCGGCATCTCGAAAGCTGCGGGGTGGGTTCGAATGCGGCCGCGATCGCGCGCCAACAGGCCGCGTCGTATCGCGCCGAGACGGAGGCGGTCGCGGCAGTTCCCGGCATGACGCAGATCAGCTTCGACAACTACCTCTGCGGGCCGTCGTTCTGTCAGACCAACCGCGGCAAGTTCTTCGTGTACCGCGACGGCTCGCACCTCTCCGTCAACGGCTCGCTCGCGTTCACGCCCCAGTTCGCGACGCTGATCAACGACCGCACGAAAGCGGAGTGAGCTCGTCGGAGTGCGCTAGTCGCGGCCGGTGCGGTTGCGCAGCGCGCGCCAAGCCGCGGGCGGTACGTCGCGCAGCGTGCGCGTGAGTGACGGTGGCGCGGGCGGCTTTGGCGCGCGTGTGGTCGCGCACGTGCATGCGCGGGTGCACGACGTCGAGGGGCAACGCCGAGACGCCGGCGGTGATGCCGGTTCGGCTGCCGTGGAGGTACAGAATCGTGTTCTGCGCGTACCAGAACGCGACCTGCTCGTTGTCCCAGACCGCGGTCCGGACCACGTCGACGGGTTCGTAGCCGTGCTGCGCGAACAGGCCGGCCCAGTAGCTCGGCCAGCGCTCGTTCACGTGGCCCGCGCCGCCTTGGAACGGGACTGCGGCGGAGAACAACACCGCGGCCCCGTGCGCGACGAGCGTGCCGACGAAGCCGGCCGCGGCAGACGCCGGGAGATGCTCGGCCACCTCGAGCGACACCACGAGGTCGAACCGGCGCCCGAGATCGAAAGGAACGCGAAGATCGCGGGACTGGAACTGGTCGGCGCGGATGTCGAGCGCGGCCGGGTCGACGTGCCCGCCGTCGACGCCGAGAATGTCGGTCGCGCCGTTGCCCTCGAACTCCGCGAGCCACGTGCCGTGTCCGCATCCGACATCGAGCACCGAGGTGGGCGACAGCAGGTTGGTAACGATCGGAACGACCGCGGCCGCGGAGGCGCGCACGTCGTCGGCGAGCTGACCGTAGAAGTCGGCGTCGTAGGTGTGCGCGAGCGGGTGGTCGGCGGGGTTCGATGCCGGCGCCGGTGACGACGTGCTCATGCCCGGCCGCCCTGATCGATCGACTCCACCGGGTACCAACGTTTCACCGGCGTGTCGGCCGGGGGCACGAGCGTGTCCCATGGGACCGGCCGCGCGGAGGAGATGTCGCTGTCGATGTGGTAGTTGCGCACGCGTTCCCAGTCTTGGCGGTACACCGCGTCGAGGGTCTCGAAGCGGGAGAGCATGGCGTCGGCGGCGTCGTCGTCGTCGAACACCCGGGTCTCGCCGTTCGGATCGGCGCCACAGAGCATTGCGAGCCGGCGGCGTGTCACTTCGAATTCCCGGTAGGGGAAGTGGTGCACGAAGATGGCCTCGTTCGGTTCCCGCAGCGGCCGTTCCGTGCTGGTCGCGGCGTGGAAGCCGCGGTCGCAGATGATCGGCGGACCGGAACGATCGAAGCGTTGCAGTGGATGCTTGCGGTGCCGGAGCGAGCACATCGCCAATCGATGCTCTTCGCACAACGGTTGGAAGTCGAGCGGGTGCAGGCCTTCGACGTACGCCGGCGCGCGGTCGGGGAAATGGTTGATGAACCGGGCCCCGACGACCCGGAAACGCCGGTCGAGTGTGGCCAGGTACTCGGCCACCGTCTTCCCGCCCGGTCCGTGCGGGAACTCGTCGGCGTCGAGCCAGAGCCACCAGATGTGTTCGGCGCCGGTGTCGAGCGAGACGTCGCGTACGACCCGGTTCATGATGTCGAGCCGGAGTTGCTCGTCGTAGCGCTCGGTCGCGAACGACTCCGCGAACACCGCGCCCGCCTCGACCGCGCGGCTCACGGTTTCGTCGGCGCTGTCGTTGTCGACGAGATACACGCGGGAACAACCCTGGGCGAACGCGTTCGAGACCGTCGCCGCGATCACGTCGGCTTCCATCCACACGCCGATGATCGCGAACAGCGGAACGTCGGCCAGTGGGTTGCTCGGGTTCGGCGCGGCCTCGGCCACGACCCACGGCGGCGTGGGTTTGGACCGCAACCCGACGGCGCGCAGCGCGCGCCCCACCTGACCCCGCACGCTCACGGTGTCGTCCCCGGCGAACTGCTTGCGGTCGCGTCGACGACCGGCTTGCGCCCGATCGCCCACACGTTGATGGGGAAGTTCTCCTCGTTGACGTCGGTCGACCACCGCGGCCGCTTGGCCCACACCAGGAAGTTGGCGTTCACGCAGTGGCGGTTGCCCCAACTCTGCGTGTCGACGACATCGAGCCCGGCCCGTTCGAGGACGATGCGCAGACCGTCGGCGGTGAAGCGCCAGTAGTCGGCCGGCGCGGGATGGACGCGCACCAAGAAGGGCACGCCGACCACCACGTGCCCACCGGGAACGCAGAGATCGGCAAGGGTCCGCGCGGCCAGGAAAGGGTCGACCACATGTTCGAGCACCTGGTCGCAGACCACGACCGAGAACTGCGGCGTGACCGGGCCCGGCGCGCAGATGTCGAAGTCGGGGTAGTGCCGCGACTCGTAGGTTCGCCAGGGATAGTCCTTGTAGAACGTGCCGCTGATCTCGAGCGCGTCCTGCTCCGACGCGGGCAACCCGGAAAAGAACGTGTCGAGGTACGCGTACTGCGTCTGGCGGAGCCACTGGTCGCGTTCCGTCGCGCGGCCGTATACGCGGCGGGCAATACGCCGCTCGGCGCCGAACAAGGCCGCGCGCGACAAGAGCCGACGCTTGCCGCCGGTCGCGGCGACGGTTTCAGGAGTGGCGTCGGCGGGAGATGTCATGTTCGAAGCTAACTCCGGTCACAGCCACAGTGTGCGAGTGCGGATCGACTGCTCGAGCCGGCCGATGCGCTGACCGGCATGGCGCGCCCACGGGCCGCGCCGGTCGGCGATCCGCAGGTCGACAGTGTGGCGCATGATCCAGGCCCACGAGCGCAACGATCGCCGCAGTTCGTCGGTCCGGTCGACCCGCCCCGCGCCGTAACGGCGGTAGAGCGTCACCGACGACTTGCCGTAGCGGCGCGCCTGTCGGAACGTCGCGCGCATCCCGGTCCGGCGCGTGATGTGACAGACCGCGTGGGGTTCGAAGTGGGGCGTGATGCCGTGCTCGAGATGGGCGCGGATCGCCATGTCGAAGTCTTCGCCGGTGTCAGTCATCGACTCGTCGTTGCCGCCGAGCGCCTGCCACAGCCAGCGTTGCCAGCCGCCCACGCCGGCCGCGACCGGGTAGCCGAATACCTCTTCGGTGTGATTGGTCTGGAACCCGAATCCGGCGTTCCCGTCGTCGTCGTCGCCATTCGGGCCCGGGTCGGAACCGCTCCAATCGAGGCGACACGCAACGAGGGGATGGGTCGCCAGCGCGGCGCCCATCGCGGCGACCCAACCGGGTGCGACCTCGTCGTCGTCGTCGCAGAACGCGACCGCCCTCGCGTCGGTGTGCGCGACTCCGACATTCCGGGCGTGGCTGAGCCCGGCGCGCGCAGGCGCCCGCACCATCCGAAAGCGCGGGTGCGCGGCCGCGAAATCGGCCAGAACGGTCGGGGTGGCGTCGGTCGAACGGTTGTCGACGAGCACGACGTCCCAGGTGCCGTCCCACTCCTGCGCGTCGAGCGCGTCGAGTTGGCGCCGGATGCGCGCGGCGCCGTTGTGGACGCACACGATCACACTCAGATCAATGGGCACACCGAGATCGACGGGCACCGTCAGATCGGTCGGTGTCGGTCCGGGTTGGTCGGTCGCGGCCATCGTCGTACCCGATATATCTCGGCTAGTCCCTTATCGGAGGGATCGTCCGCCCCGAAAGCGGGGTGAGGACCATTTCCGAAAGGAAACATCTTCGTTATCGTGTCGGCAGAGTATGGCAACGTCACCGGACGCGAATCCATCGCCACGGCTCGTGAGCGTCATCATCCCGGTGCGCAACGGTGCCGACACCATCGCCGAGCAGTTCGACGCCCTGACGCGCCAGACGTACACCGGCCGCTGGGAGATCGTGGTCGCCGACAACGGCTCGACCGACGGCACCCGGCAGGTGGTCGAGGCGTGGGCGGCGCGCTTGCCCGACCTGCAGTTCGTCGACGCGTCGGCCCGGCCCGGCTCGAGCTACGCCCGCAACGCGGGCGCGGCGGCCGCGCACGGCGACTTCTTGGCCTTCTGTGACTGTGACGACGTCGTGGCGCCCGAGTGGCTCGCCTCGCTCGCCGACGGCGCGGCCTCCTTCGACGCGGTGACCGGTGTCCAAGATGCCAAAGCGCTCAACTCGCCGGTCGTGCAGACCTGGCGCTCGGCGCGCGCCGTCGGGCTGCCGCGGGCCGCGTTCCTGCCGTATGCGCCGTCGTGCAACCTCGGGGTCTGGGCCCCGGTGTTCGCCAAGACGGGCGGCTTCAACGAGGAGTACCCGCAGTCGCACGACGTGGAATGGTCGTGGCGGGCGCAGCTCGACTCGTTCACGCTCGGTTTCGCGCCGGACGCGGTCGTGCACTACCGCTACCGCACCTCGACGCGCAGCGTCGGCCGCCAGGCCTACTTGAGCGGGGTCGACGCGGCGCGGCTGTACCGCGACTTCCGCACGAAGGGCCTGCGCCCCCGCCCGATCCGGCGCACGTTGCGCACCTGGGCGTGGCTCGTCGTCCGGTCGCCGTGGTTGCTCTCGGCCGATCGGCGTCCGATCTGGGTCCGCCGCGGCGGCGAAGCGCTCGGCCGCGCCGCGGGCAGCCTCCGATTCCGGGTCGTGTTCCTCTGATGCAGAGCAAGACGCTCCCGAACATCCCGAGCGACGTGCTGCGGCGGATGTACCAGACGCCGGAAGTCTTCGCGGTCATCGGGCCCGCGCTCGCCGAGGCGCTCTACCAAACCGTGCGGCGCGAACGCCCCGCGCTCGTGCTCGAGGTGGGCATGGCGTTCGGTGCGTCGACGGTCGCGATCCTCACCGCGCTGGAGGAGAACGCCCGCGAAGCCGATGGTCCCGACGGGCAACTGATCTCGCTCGACCCGTTCCAGAACCGCACCTGGGGCGGCCAGGGTGTCGAGAACGTCGAGGCATCGGGCCTCGGGCATCGCCACCGGCTCATCGAGGAGCTCGACTACCTCGCGCTCGGCGACCTCATCCGTGACGGCGCGCAGTTCGACTTCGCGTACATCGACGGCCGGCACAACTTCGACTACGTGCTGATCGACTTCTTCCTCATCGACAAGCTCACGCGCGTCGGCGGTCTGGTGGCGTTCAACGACTGCCACCACGCAGGCGTCGAGAAGGTCGCGAGCTTCGTCACCAAGCATCGCCACTACGTCGAAGTCGATGTCGGCCTCGCGCCCCGCCGCATCGTGCGCAAGCGTTGGCATCGCCTCATCGGGCGGTGGGTGAACACGAACGACCGCTACTTCCGCAAGCTCGACGAGTTCGAGCCCGACTCCGAGTTCTACGTGGACTTCTGATGGCCGACAAGAGCGCGAACGCCACCGGTAAACGAGATCGCTCGGAGAACACGTCGAAGTCGACACTCGGCGCGGTGCGGTACTTCCGCGACCAGCTCGGCGCGCTGACGTTCCTCGGCATCTTGTCGTTGGCGTCGGCGGTCTTCCAGGCCACCGCGCTGATCCTCATCGTTCCACTCGCCAACGCGATCTCGAACAAGTCGCACCACTACAGCGGGCACATCTTCGGGCAGCACTTCACGGTGAGCACCAGCACGCTCGCGCTGATGGCTGCCGCGTCCATCGTCATCTCCGCGATCCTCGACCTCGCCATTTCGTGGGTTCGGGCGCGGGTCATGACCGACTGGGAGTTCGAGCACCGGGAAGGCGTGGTCGCCGAGTATTTGCACGCGGACTACGCCACGCAGGCGAGCGAGCGGCTGGGCACACTCGGCGTGCTCACGAGCTATGTGAACCGCGGGTCGTCGGCACTGGGCGCGATCGCGAACGGCGAAGAGGCGTTTCTCACGATCCTGATCTTCGTGCTCGGCGCGTTGCTCATCAACTTCGAGTTCGCGCTGCTGATCATCGTGACGTTGGGCCTGCTCTCGTTGATGCTGCGCCCGATCATGAAACGCACCCGGCGCTACAGCCAGGCACTGTCGCAGATGCTGATCGACTACGGCCGCGAGGTGACCGAAGCCACGCGGATGGCGCGCGATGCCCGGGTGTTCCACGCCACCGACGCGTTGGGCGAGCACCTCAGCAAGTTGTCGCGCAAGCTCGCGTCGGTGCGGCGCCGGGCCGCGTTCGTGAACGGCGCCAGCTCGCCGATCTACCAGTACGTCGGCATGCTCGTGGTCGTGCTCGGGCTCGGGATTGCCTCCGGGCTGCGCTCGGTGAACCTGGCCGAGTTCGGGACGATCGCGTTGTTGATGCTGCGCAGTATGTCGTTCGGCCAACAGCTGCAGAGCTCGTACCAGGGTTACGTCGACTGCATGCCGTACGTGGAGAAGTTGGAAGCGGTGCGCGTCGAGTACCTCCAGCACCAGACCCAAGACGGTCATATCCCGCTCGAGTCGGTGCACGGTCTCGACCTCGACCGCGTGGGGTTCTCCTACGACGGCGAGCTCAACGCGTTGCACGAGGTGGCCGCTTCGTTCCCGATCGGCGAGATCGTCGGGATCGTCGGCCCGTCGGGCAGTGGCAAGTCGACGCTTTCGCAACTCATCCTGCGGCTGCGCGAGCCGACGGCGGGGCGGGTGGTGGTGAACGGCATCGACGCCAACGAGTACACGTTGGCGTCGTGGTACAACCACGTTTCACTCGTGCCCCAGGACCCCCGGTTGCTGCACGCGACGGTCGCGGAGAACATCGCGTTCCTCGATCCGCGCATCGGGCGGGCTGAGGTGATCGCGGCGGCGACTGCGGCGGGTGTGCACGAAGTGATCGAGTCGCTGCAACAGGGTTACGACACGATGATCGGCCCCGCGTTCCGTGACCTTTCCGGCGGGCAGATCCAACGCGTCGGCATTGCCCGGGCGTTGGCGCGCGGCGCGCAGATCCTGGTGCTCGACGAACCGACGAGTGCGCTCGACGTGCACTCCGAAGGTGTCATCCAGGCCACGCTGGAAACGCTCCGGGGCAAGGTGCTCGTCATGATCATCGCCCACCGGCTCTCCACGTTGAGCATCTGCGACCGGATCCTCGTCTTGCAGGGCGGCGAGGTCGAGACGATCGGCACGCTCTCCGAGGTGTCGGAGCGCAGCGCGTTCTTCCGGCGCGCGCTCGACGCGGGCACGCTCGAGATCGAGGTGGCGGAGCCCCGGCCTCAAGGCATTCCCGAGAACAGCCCCGCAGCCGAAGACCTGTGACCCCGCGCCGGCGGCGGGTCGTCTGGCTGGTGAAGGGACTCGGCCCGGGCGGTGCCGAACGCCTGTTGGTCGCGGCCGCGGGCGCGCACGATCGCGACGCGTTCGATATCGAGGTCGTGTACCTGTTGCCCTGGAAGCAACATCTCGTGGCCGAGCTGGAAGCCCTCGGCGTGCAATGCACCTGTCTCGACGTGCGCAACGAGCGCGACATCCGCTGGGCCGGGCGCCTGCGCCGCCACCTCCGACAGCAGCGCGTCGACATCGTGCACGCACACTCGCCGTATGCGGCCGCGGTCGGTCGGCTGGTCGTGCGCTCGTTGCCGAAAGCACAGCGGCCCGCGCTCGGTTTCCACCGAGCACAACCCCTGGTCCACGTTCAAAGCCCCCACGCGGTATGCGAACGCGATCACCGCGCCGCTCGACGCGGCGGTACTCGCGGTATCCGACGAGGCCCGCGCGTCGATGAGTCCGCGCGCAACGCGCCCGGGCCGAGGTGCTTGTGCACGGCATCGACGTCGGCGCGATCGGCAAACTCCGATCGGAACGCGACGCCGTGCGCGAGGAGCTGGGCGTTGATGCCGCAACCATCCTCGTGGGAACCGTCGCCAACTATCACCCCAAAAAGGACTGGCCGAACCTGCTGGCGGCCGCGCGTGCGCTCGCCGACCGCGGCGCGAACGTACGTTTCTGCGCCGTCGGGCAGGGGCCGCTCGAAGCCGAGGTCGAGGCCCTGCACCGAGAGCTCGGTCTCGAGGGAACGGTGATCCTGACCGGTTACCGTCCCGACGCGGTCCGCCTGATGGCGGGGTGCGACATCTTCGTGCTCGGGTCGAAATGGGAAGGGCTCCCGGTGGCGTTGATGGAGGCGAGCGCGCTCGGGCTCCCGATCATCGCGACTCGGGTCGGCGGTATCCCCGACGCGTTCCATGACGGTGTCGACGCGGTGCTTGTCGCGCCGGGCTCGCCGACCGAGCTGGCGGACGCGATCGAGCGGCTCGCGGCGGACGAGAGCCTCCGCACCGAGTTGGGCGCGGCGGCGCGGAGCCGGGCCGCCGATTTCGACGTGACGCGTGCCGTCGCACGGGTCGAGGACATCTACCGATCGGTCGCGCCGTGGTGACCGACGCCGAGGAACTCGAGTCGCGGCCCGCGGTGGCCGCCGACCTACCGGCGATCATCGCGTTGTTGCAGGACTCGATGGGCCGCGCGGACGACGAGCGCTTCGACGCGTTGTTCCGTTGGAAGCACCTCGAGAACGCGTTCGGCGCGTCGCCGATGTGGGTCGCGTGCGCGGGCGAGCGCGTCGTGGGCCTGCGCACCTTCATGCGCTGGGACTTCGAACGGGCCGGCGCCACCGTGCGGTGCGTGCGCGCCGTCGACACCGCGACCCATCCCGACTTTCAAGGCCGCGGGATCTTTCGCCGCCTGACCCTCGACGCGTTGCCGGTGCTGGCCGCCGACGGCGTGCAGTTCGTGTTCAACACGCCCAACGACCAGAGCCGGCCCGGCTACCTCAAGATGGGTTGGAACGAGATCGGCCGCGCGGCCGCATGCGTGCGGCCGCTGTCGCCACGCGGCGCGGTTCGGTTGGCGCGGAGCCGCGTGCCGGCCGCGCACTGGTCGGAACCGGCGACGTTCGGTGCCGATGTCGACACGGTTCTCGCCGACCCGCAGTTCGCAGCCCTGCTCGCGTCCGGCGCGGCGGCCATGTCGACGGAAACCATGTCGACTGCAACCGGGGCGGACAGCTACCGGACGCGGCGCAGCCCCGAGTTCTTCCGGTGGCGCTACGCCACGCCCTTGCTCGGCTACCGGGCGGTCGTCGCGCCGCGCGGCATCGGTGCCGGGGTCGCGTTCGTGCGGCTCCGCCGGCGGGGCGCGGCGGTCGAGGCGGTGCTCGCGGCGCTGGTCACCCCCGAACCCACGCCCGAGGCTCGGCGGGTCTTGCGCCGGGCGGTCGTCCGGGCGGTTCGGGGCCGGGCCGACTACGCGCTCGGGGTCGGCTTGATTCCGGGTTGTGTACGGGTCCCGTCGTTCGGTCCCGTGATGACGACCCGCGACGTCGCGATGACCGCACCGACCGCGGTGAGCGCGTTCGATCTCTCATTGGGTGACTTGGAGCTGTTCTGAAGTAGGCGGAACCTGCACACAGGCCCCAAACGGTCCGTTGTCAGGAACTGCCACCGTCACTACCATCGCCCCTCGGGGGCGGCTCGCAGGGATGCGGGCCCCACAGCCGGGGGGAGGATTCAGCTGGTGGCGTCCGGAGGCGCGGCACGGGTTCGCGGCGCAGTTCGTTCGCGCGGCAGAGCGCGTTGAAGAACGCGGCCAGCGCGTACGACCAGCTGGGTTCGTGGTCCCGCCCGGAGTCGCGGGCGCCCGGCATCGTGGTGCTCGCGTACCACCGCGTCGGTGGGCACTCCGCGGCGCACGAGATCGATCTGCCCGCCGAACGCTTCGAGGCGCAGATCGACCTGATCGCCCGGTGGCGCGCCCCGCTGACGCTCGACGACGCGCTGACCGAGCTCGAGTCGCCGAGCAGCCCGACCGGGCCGACTCCGGGTCGCAACCGGATCGTCGTCACCTTCGACGACGGCACCGCGGATTTCGTCGAAGAGGCGCTGCCGATCCTGGTGCGGCATCAGGTGCCGGCCACGCTCTACATCGCCACCGACTTCGTAGAACGCGGGCGCGACTTTCCCGACGGCGGAACGGTGTTGTCGTGGGCTGCGATCCGCGACGCGCTCTCGACCGGCCTCGTCACTCTCGGTTCGCACACGCACACCCATGCTCTCCTCGACCGGGTCGATCTCCCGACCGCGACCGACGAGCTGCAACGTTCCATCGACGTCATGTACGAACGCACGGGCGTGAAGCCGGAACACTTCGCGTACCCGAAGGCGCTCCCCGGCAACGCGTCGGTCGACGCCCTGATGCGCACGATGTTCAAGTCGGCCGCGGTCGCGGGCACGCACGCCAACCGCTACGGCCAGACCGATCCGTGGCGCCTGGCGCGCTCGCCCGTGCAGCGCGCCGACGGCATGCACTTCTTCGAGCAGAAGCTCACCGGCGGCCTGCGTCTGGAAGACGACGTGCGCCGACTCCTCAACCGCGTGCGCTACATCCGGGCGTCGTCGTGAACGCGCGCGAAATGAAGACGCGTCCGCGGCTGGTGCACGTCACCACCACCGACATCAGCCTGGCGTTGTTGCTCGGGCCGCAGCTCGCGGCGTTCGCCGACGCGGGCTACGAAGTGATCGGCGTGTCGGCGCCCGGCCCGTATCGTTCCGCAGCTCGCCGAGCTCGGCATTCGCCACGTCCCGCTCCGCAACGCCACCCGTTCGATGGCGCCGACGCGCGACGTCGCCGCGCTCGTCGAGCTGGCCCGGTTGTTCTCGCAGACTGCGCCCCGACATCGTGCACACGCACAACCCGAAGCCCGGTGTCTACGGCCGCATCGCGGCGCGGTTCGCCCGTGTGCCCGTCGTCGTCAACACGGTGCACGGCCTCTACGCGCAGCCCGACGACGCGTTGGGCCCGGCGCACGGTCGTGTACAGCCTCGAACGCGTCGCGTCGAAGTGCTCGCAGGCCGAGCTCGTGCAGAACGTCGAGGACCTACCGGTGCTGCGCCGGCCTCGGCATCCCCGACCGCAAGCTCCACCTGCTGGGCAACGGCATCGACCTCGAACGGTTCGATCCGCGATCAGCGGCGCGCCGAGTCGCGTACAGATTTGCGCCGCGAGCTGGGGTCGTCGCCGACGACGCGATCGTGTGTGGCGTCGTCGGCCGCCTGGTGTGGGAGAAGGGGTACCGCGAAGTCATCGAGGCGGCCCGCGTTGTTGCGCGAGCAGGCGCCGCAGCTGCAGTTCGTCGTCGTCGGACCGCGCGACGAAGCCAAGGCCGAGGCCCTCTCGGCCGCCGACATCGACGCAGGCGGAAGTCCGTCGGCAACATCCACTTCGTCGGCGAGCGCGTCCGACGTCGAGGCGTGTTACGCGGCGTTCGATCTCTACGCGCTCGCGTCGTACCGCGAGGGTTTCCCGCGCTCCGCGATGGAAGCGGCGGCGATGGGTCTTCCGGTCGTGGCGACCGACATCCGCGGTTGTCGACAGGTCGTCGACGACGGCCGCACCGGTCTGCTCGTCCCCGGCTCACGACGTGCCCGCGCTGGCTGCGGCCGTGCTCGAGCTCGCGACCGACACCGACCGGCGCCAGCGCCATGGCGCGTCGCCGCGCGCGAAGAAGGCGCGTGACCGATTTCGACCAGCACCGCTGCATCGACGTGACGCTGGCCACGTACGAGGCGCTCCTGGGCCGTTCCGCGAGCGGCGCCGCGGCATGACCGACGAAACGCACGACGAGATGCCCGACCAGACCCACGACGACCCGGCCCCGGTCGGCGGCGTCCGATTCGCGGAGCTCGACGACGCGTGGCGCCTGGCCGACATGCACGCGCTGCCGGATCAACGAGGGCTTCCTCGCATCGCTCGGTCCGGTGTTTCTCGGCCGGCTGTACCGCCGGGTCGTCCGCTCACCGCGCGCCTTTGCGATGGTGGCGGAGGAGAACGGCCGCATCGTCGCGTTCTGCGCGGCGGCCGAGAACGTCGGCCGGCTGTACCGCGAGTTCATGATGCGCGACGGCTTGGCCGCGGGCGTGCGGTCGGCGCCGCGCCTCGTGCGTTCATTGCCGCACGTGGTCGAGACGTTGCGCTATCCCGGCCGCGACCGGCGAACTGCCCGACGCCGAGATCCTCGCGGTCGTCACCGATCCCGACGTCGCGAGCAAGGGATGGGGCTCGCTCGTGCTGCACGAGACGCTGGCCGAGCTCGAGCGGCGGGGCTGCGCGTCGGCCAAGGTCGTGGCGGGTGCATCGAATCAGGCTGCCCTGCGCCTCTACGAACGCTGCGGCTTCGCACCCTTGCAGCAGATCTCGATTCACGACGACGTGCAATCGGAAGTGCTGGTGTGGGCAGCCTCGTAGCGTTCGGAGTCGCGCTGCGTCCTCGCGCTGGTGCTGACGCCGCTCGCGCGGCGCGTGTCGTTCGCGCTCGGCGTGCTCGACCGACCCGGACCGCTCAAGGTGCAACACGAACCGGTTGCGTATCTGGGCGGCGCGGCGGTGTTCGTCGCGATCGCGGTCGCGGTCGCCGTCGACGCATCCGCTCTGGCTCGTCCCGCTCGGCCTCGCGGCCGCGCTCGGGGTCGCCGACGACATCCGCACGATCCCACCCGTCGTCCGACTGGTCGGGCAGGTCGTCGATCGGAGTCGTGGCCGGGCTCGTCGAACCCGCGCCCGGTCGGTTCGGCTGGTTGCTCACCGCGGTGCTGGTGGTCGTGCTCGTGAACGCGATCAACCTGATCGACGGGATGGATGGCCTGGCCGCCACGGTCGTGGCCATCTCCGCGCGTCGGGTTCGCGCTGCTCGGCGGCGACGTCGCGCTGCCCGCGCTCGCAGTGTGCGGCGCGCTCGTCGGCTTTCTCGCATTCAACCGGCCGCCGGCCCGCATCTATCTCGGCGACGGCGGTTCCTATCTGCTTGGGCACCGCGCTGGCGTCTGCTCGCCGCGACCGCGCTCGAGCGGGCACGGGCGCGGCGGCGTGGATCGCGCTGCCGTTGTTCGTCGCGGCTCCCGCTCGCCGACACCGCGATCGCGATCGTCCGCCGCCGGCTGGACCGGCGAACCGTTGCTCGCGGGCGACCGCAGCCACGTGTACGACCAGCTCGCCGATCGTGGTTGGCCCATCGTTCGGGTGTTGTTCGTCTGCGCGGCGTTGCAGATCGCGGCGACGCGCGGCGGGCCTGCTGTCGTGGCATCTCGAAGTGTTCGGCGCGGCGGCGGTGGTTGCGCTGGCTGCGCGATCGCCGGCGGCCGCCGCAGTATGGCAAAATGGGATTCGTCGCGGAGGGCACGCCGGTATGACGCAACTCGCGCTGCTCGGCGGCGACGCAGCCTTCCCGGAAGGCATCCCGTTCGTGCGCCCGCCGGCACCCGCGCTCGAGCGCGTCACCGAGATCCTCGTCGGCGTCGTGGAAGCGCGGCATCGTTGACGAACGGCGCGACTCGTCGCCGAGCTCGAGCAACGCGCCGCCGAGATACCTGCAGGTGCCGCACGTCGATCGCGGTGTCGTCGTGCACGACCGGCCTGATGCTGGCGTTGCGCGCGCTCGAGATCGCGGGACCGGTCGTGATGCCGTCGTTCACGTTCTCGGCGTCGGCGCATGCGGTCGCATGGAACGGCGCCACGCCGCGTTTCGTCGGAGTGCGACCCGGCGTCGTTCCAGCTCTCGCTCGACGACGCCGCGCGCACTCTCGACGGCGCGGGCGCGCTGCTCGCGACCCACGTCTTCGGCGCGCCGTGCTCGCCCAAGGAGGTGCAGGATCCGCGCGCGCAGCACGGCATCCCGCTGGTGTTCGACGCCGCCCACGCGTTCGGCGCGCTGCACGACGGGCGTGCCCGGTCGGCGGGTTCGGCGACGCCGAGGTGTTCAGCCTCACGCCGACCAAGCCCCTCGTCGCGGGCGAAGGCGGCCTCGTGGCGACGACCCGCGACGACGTCGCCTACAAGGTCCGCATCGGGCGCGACTACGCCAATCCCGGGAACTACGACACCCAGTTCGTCGGGCTCAACGGTCGGATGTCGGAGATGCACGCGGCGACCGCGCTCGCATCGCTGGAGGCGTTCACGGCGAACCAGGCGCGCCGCTTCGAGATCGTCGAGCGTTACCGCCGCGCCCTGGCCGAGGTGCCGGGAGTAGATGTGCAGGCCGTCGCCGCGACCGACCAGTCGACCTGGAAGGACTTCACGATCGCCGTCGACGCGGCCACGTTCGGTGTCGACCGCGACACACTTCAGCGGGCACTCCGTGCGGACGGTGTCGATACCCGCACGTATTTCGACCCGCCGGTTCACCGCCAGACGGCATATCGCTCGCCGGAGGCGATCCGCCGACCGCGAGACCTGCCCGTGACCGACGCGACGGCGGCGCGAGTCCTCAGCCTGCCCGTTTACCCGGCGCTCGACGACCACACCGTCGACGGCATAGTCCGTCTCATTGCGGCAGTCCACGACAAATCCGGTGAATTCGCCCGCAGTCTCCCGGAGTGACTCGCCAACCTTATGCAAAGGTTTTGGGCCGTATCCCTTGCGGGTTGTCCCGCCATATTCCAGAATCTGGAAATCACGGAGGTCGGGGGGACCGAGTGGTAACTGGGTTTTTGGGGGGAGTAGCGCGGCGTCCGACTCATGGACGACGCGTTTCGCAGGCGGTCATCGACTCGGCAGCTTGGGCGGGCGCGCTCGTCCTGTGCTCGGTGCTGCGCCTCGGCGCGCCGGGCCTGGCCTGGTGGCGCCTCGTGCCGCTGGTGCCGCTCGTCGTGGTCGCCCAGCTCGCGGCCGGTTCGTTCTTCGGCCTGTACCGCGGCCGCTGGGTGTTCGGCTCCGTCGAAGAGGTCGGCGCCGTCGCCAAGTCGTTCTTGTTCGCCGGAATCGGGCTGCTCGCGGTCGACGCGTCGATCATGTACGACCGCCCACTGCCGATCTCGGCCGTGCTCGCGGGCGGGACGATGGCCGTGCTCGTCATGGTCGCCGTTCGCTTCTGGTGGCGCATGGACCACGACCGCCAGCTCCGCAAGGTGCTCGAGGAGTCGCGACTGCGAGCGGGTTGTGGTCTTCGGCGCCGGCAGTGGTGGCCGCTCGGCTATCGCCGCGATGATCGAGCGACCCCGAGAGCGCGTACGTAGCCGTGGCGCTGCTCGACGACGATCCGACCATCCGCGGCATGCAGACCCGCGGCGTGAAGGTCGTCGGCGATCGCCACGACATGGAACGCGTCGCCGAGGAGTACACGCCACCGCAGTCGTCATCGCCGTGCCCAGCGCCACGAGCTCGGTCGTGCTCGAGCTCTCCGAGCTCGCGACGAAGGCGGGTTTGTCGGTGCGGGTGCTCCCGTCGGTGCGCGAGCTGCTCGACGGACGGGTGCGCGTCGTCGACATCCGCGAACCCACCGAGCGCGACCTCATGGGTCGGCACTCGATCGAGACCGATCTCGAACAGGCCGCGTCGCTACCTGCGCGGCAAGCGGGTCGTTGTGACCGGCGCCGGCGGTTCGATCGGCTCCGAGCTGTGCCGCCAGATCGCACAGTTCGAGCCCGCCGAGCTGATCATGCTCGACCGCGACGAGTCGGCGTTGCACTCGGTGCAGCTGTCGATCTGCGGGTCGCGCGCTCCTCGATTCGCCCGACCTCGTGCTGCTCGACATCCGCGACCGCGAGCGCGTCAAGCAGCTCTTCTGCGAGCGTCGGCCGCATGTGGTGTTCCACGCGGCCGCGCTGAAGCACCTGCCGTTGCTCGAGTCGCACCCGGTCGAGGGGTTCAAGACCAACGTGTGGGGTTCGCTCGCGGTGCTCGAAGCGGCCGAGGCCTCGGGCGTCGAGTGCTTCGTCAACGTCTCGACCGACAAGGCCGCCGACCCCTGCAGCATGCTCGGCTACTCCAAGCGGGTCGCCGAAGGTCTCACCGCCGGTGTCGACGAACGGGCCCGGGGCCGGTTCCTCTCGGTGCGGTTCGGCAACGTGCTCGGCAGCCGCGGATCGGTGCTCACGGCGTTCCAGAAGCAGCTCGAGCTCGGCGGTCCGCTCACGGTGACGCACCGCGACGCGACCCGCTTCTTCATGACCGTCGAAGAAGCCGTGCAGCTCGTGTTGCAAGCCGGTGCCATCGGCGACGGCGGCAGCGTCATGGTGCTCGACATGGGCGAGCCCGTGAACATCGCCGAAGTCGCCGAGCAGCTCGCCCGCACGGTCAAGCCGCCGTGCCCCATCGAGTTCGTCGGACTACGCAACGGCGAGAAGATGCACGAAGACCTCTTCGGTAAAGCCGAAGCCCACGTCGAGACCGCGCACCCGCTGATCCGTTCCGTGGGTGTCCCGCCGTTGCACGGCGACTGCGTCCGGCATTTCCCGGCCACGATCAGCAACGAGCGCGCCGCGGACGCGCTGATCGAGCTGTGCGAACGCATGCGCCTCGAGCTCGAGGTGATCGACCTCGAAGAGCTCCCGTATAATTGGGGTGCGGTCGCAGGCGGTTCCTAACGGGCGCACGCCGCCGCAACGGCAAGGGCGAAGTTCGGCGCTTGGGGGAGTCGCCACGACGACGGGCGGGAAACGGGTGACGGCGGGCGAACCGGTGCCGCGGGCGGTCCCGCTGGCGCCGAAGATCGTGAACGAGGTGCACGAGCTGCATGAACGCAGCGCGAGCCTCGTCCGCGAGGCGAGCGGCCTGCGGGGACGGCGGAATCGACGCGAGCGCAAGGAGGCGCGCGACGCCGAGAACGATCTCCTGCGCGTGCTCGGCTTCGACAGTTACGCCGCCTTCGCGGCGGCCGTTGATCCGCCCGTCGGCCTCCAGGCACCCGAGCTGTCGCTCGTGGAGGTCGACGTCGTCCACGTGACGGAGAGCGAAGGCCAAAGCGATGACCGCTCGCTCGAAGACCGGGCGCTCGACGAGGTTGTCCGGGAAGCGCGCCAAACCGAAGCCGCGCTGCTGCGTGTGCTGAGCGACGACGGGCGGCGGTCGGTGCCGGGTGTCGAAGCCCGTGTCGGGTCTGGGGCCGATGCGCCCGCGGATCTCGTCGCCGATCTCCACGCGCGCGTGTCGGCGTTCGAAGAGGAGATGGCCGAGACCCGGTTCGAGCTGCATCGGGTGCGCGACGAGCTCCGCGGCCGTACCGTCGGCGCCGGGCCCGACACCGCTCCGTCTGACGGGGCGGCGCACGACGTGTCGGTCCAGGCCGCGGCGGTCGCGCTGGCCCAGGTCGCAGCCGAGATGCGGTCCCTGTGCGAGTTGCTGCGCGAGGAACGCGCCGCGGTCGCGGCGCTCGCCACGACGGCGCGCGCGCAGGCCGAACTGGTGCTCGACGCGGCGCGTCTCGACGCGCAGGCGGTGCGCGACGCGGCCGCGGCCGACGCGCGCGCCGTGCTCGATCAGGCCCGCGCCGACGCGGTTGCGCTCACCCGCAACGCGATCTCGACCGTCGACGGGTTGCGCCAACTCGCGGCCGAGGAACGCGGCGACGCCGAGCCAACCCGATAAGACGGGCTGATCCGATCGGTTACAGCGCCTGTAGCCATTCGACGGTGCGGGCCAAGCCGTCGTCGAGGCCGATCGTGCAGCGGTAGTCGAGGTCGCGGGCGGCGGCCGAGGCGTCGGCCAGGCTGTGCTTCACGTCGCCGGCGCGGGTGGCGACGAAGTGCGGCTTCGGCGTGACACCGAGGAGTCCGCCGAGCGCGGCGAGGATGTCGAGCAGCGACGCGGCCTTTCCGGGCGCGATGTTGTAGGCGCGGCCGGAGCAGGCTGACGCCGGTGCAACCGCGGCGGCGAGGTTCGCGCCCACGACGTCGGCGATGTAGGTGAAGTCGCGCGACTGGAGTCCGTCGCCGTGCACTTCGGGATCGCGGCCGTGCAGCAGCGCGTCGACGAAGAGCGGAATGACCGCGGCGTAGGTGGCGTCGGGCCGTTGCCGCGGCCCGTAGACGTTGAAGTAGCGCAGGGCGACGGTCTCGAGCCCGTACAGCTCGGCGAAGACCCGGCAGTAGTGCTCGGCCGCGAGCTTCGTCACCGCGTACGGCGAACGAGGTATCAGCGGCTCGGACTCCGGCGTCGGAACGGTCGTGGCACCGCCGTACACGCTGCTCGACGACGCGTGCACCACGCGCTGCACGCCCGCGTCGGCGGCCGCTTTCAAGATCGTGAGCGTGCCGTGCGTGTTCGCGGTGTCGGTTGTCAGCGGCAGTTCGACCGAACGCAGCACGGCCTTGTGCGCGGCCTGGTGGAACACGAGCTCGCACCCGTCGACCGCTTTGGCCGCCGCGGCCTCGTCGGCGATCGAACCCTCCACCAGCGTCGCGGCCGGATTGATGTTGGCGGCGAAACCGGTGCTCAGGTCGTCGAGCACCACGACCTCGTCACCGCGCTCGACGAGCGCGTCGACCAGATGTGAACCGATGAATCCCGCACCGCCCGTCACCAGCACTCTCATCAGAGATCAAGCCTATAGGCGATTCCGGGCCTCGCTAACGTGGCCCGCGCCCGCGACACGCCGAGCGCGCGCCGGGGGAGACGAGCATGCCGATCCACTACGACACCGACAGCGAGCACGTCGTGGTCATCACGATCGATCGGCCCGAGACGCGCAACGCGTGCGACATGGAGCACTTCAAGCTGCTCCGCGAAGCATGGGAACGGTTCGCGGCCGACGACCAGGCGTGGGTCGCGATCGTCACGGGTGTCGGCGAGGCGTTCTTCTCGGGCGCCGACCTGAAGAAGTACGTGCCCGAGATCACCGAAATTCCAAGCCGAGATCGCGGAGAAGGGCATCACCGAGGTCAACGGGTACCGCCTCGACGACGGAACCCGCGCGGTGTTGCGCAACTGGCCGCTCTACAAGCCGGTGATCGCGGCCGTGAACGGATTCTGCACCGCGGGCGGGATGGAGATGCTCGGCGGCTGCGACATCCGGGTTGCGTGCCCGGAAGCGAAGTTCGCGGTGATGGAACCCAAGCGCGGGTTGTTCGCGGGCGGCGGAACGACGGTGCGGCTGCCGCGCCAGATCCCGTGGGCCGCAGGCGATGGAATTCCTGCTGTGCGCGGATCTCGTCCCGGCCGAGCGCGCGCTCGAGATGGGGCTGTTGAACGCGATCGTCCCCGCGACCGAGCTCTCGACGCGGCGCGCACGTACGCGCAGCGCATGATCGTGAACGCGCCGCTGGCCGTGCAGGCGACGAAGCAGAGCGCGTTGCAAGGCCTGTACTTCGACGAGGATCTCACGAGGCAGTTGCGCGCCGCGGTGCGCGAGTTGCGCCAGGCGCGTCGCCGACGGCGCCGACCCGGGCCGCGGTCGCAGCCATCCTCGAGACGCTCGGCCGCGAGCTGCGCTCGCCGTTCGAGAAGGAGTCGAAGCTCTCGGGCGCGATCTTCCGCACCGAAGACGCCAAGGAGGGTCCGCGGGCGTTCGCGGAGAAGCGGCCGCCGGTATGGCAGTCCCGGTGATCGAGGCGGTCACCGACCCGCGGTCGCCGTGCATCATCGGCGTCGCGGCGCGCACCTGGCATCCCGCCGACGTCGGCGACGCCGGCGCGCCCGAGCCGCTCGCGATGTGGGAAGAGGTCGCGCGGGCCGCGGCGGCCGACGCGGACGCGGCCCGGTCTGCTCGAGCAGCTCGACAGCCTGCAGATCGTCTACTGCCAGACGTGGCAGTACGACGATCGCCGTCGCCCGGCTCGCGGCGCGTCTCGGCGCCGATCCCGCGGCACCGTCACTACTCCGGCATCGGCGGCACGACGACCCAACAGCTCGTCGAGCGCGACGGCCGAGCGCATGCTCGCACGGTGAGCTCGACCTCGCGCTCGATCACGAGCGCGGAGGCGCTGGCGACCCAGCGCGCCGTACAAGCAAGCGGGGCGACCGCTATCCGTACTCGTTCAAGCCCGCGGAGAAGCGCCCGTTCCCGTGGGAGTCGGCGCCCGACCCGATCGAGGTCGCGCACGAGGTGTTCCAGGCGTGGCTGACGTTCGCGCTCTTCGACAACGCGCGCCGGGCGCGCCTCGGCATCGGCACTCGACGACTATCGCGACGGCATCGGACGCGATGCTCGCGCCGATGAACGAGGTCGCGGCCGCGAATCCGCACGCCTGGTTCCCGCACGCCGCGCGACCGCGGCGGAGATCGTCGCGCCCGCGCGCCGACAACCGGATGGTCGGCTACCCGTACACGAAATACATGGTCGCGGTGATGGACGTCGACATGGCGGCGGCTCTGATTCTCGCCACCCACGAGCGCGCCGACGCGCTCGGTGTGCCTGCCGATCGGCGCGTGTATCTCCGCGGCTGGTGCGACGCGAACGATCCCGTCGCTCGTCGCCGCGCATCCCGATCTCGCGGCGTCGCCCGCGATGGCGCGCCGCGAGCGCGCAGGCGCTGGCGCGGCGCGGGCGCGGGCGTCGACGACGTCGCGCACTTCGATCTCTACTCGTGCTTCCCGAGCTCGTTGCACTTCGCGGTCGACGCGCTCGGGCATCGACCCGACCGACCGACGCGGCCTCACCGTCACCGGCGGGCTCGCGTATCACGGTGGTCCGGCGAGCGGGTATCTCACGCACTCGATCGCGGCGATGGTCGAGCGGCTCCGGGCACGACCCGGGCGCGCTCGGGCTGGTCAGCGGCGTCGGGATGCACATGACCAAGCACGTGTTCGGCGTGTACTCGACCGCGCCCGGGCCGGTGACGCCGCCGACCGGAGATCGGCCGAACCGGAAGCGGTCCCGGTGGCGGCGAGCCACGACGGTGAGGCCGTCGTCGCCGCGTACTCGGTGGTCCATGGTCGCGACGGCGACCCGGAACGGGCGTGTGCTCGTGTGCGACCTCCCCGGGCGGCACGCGTACTTACGCGGTGCTGACCGATATCGACGATGTGCCGCGTTCGCCGAGGACCACGAGCTCGTCGGCGTGCAGGTCCAGCTCGCGAGCAGCCCGGCCGACGGTCCGGCCGGCCCGGCGATCGTGAATCGCGCATCGATCTCATGACCCGTGGGTAACAAACCGGCGCCCGGAGACACCGGGCGGGCGATGGCACAGCCCCGAGCATGATTGACAAGGCGCGAAGCCATCCGTAGGTTCCACCGTTACACTTCCCGTGTGTGACCTGGGTCACAGTTACGGCAGTGACGCAGTTCGCTAACTTCGGCAGATTTCATCACCTCGCAATATCGGTCTGATTGCGTCGGGGCCCGGGTCTCGGCTGGAATCGGGGGGAACCGTGGTACGGAGTCGCAGGTCGCGTGGTTTGACGGCGTCGCGCTCGTCGCTGCGCTTGCGGTGGTCGCGTCCGGATGTGGGAGCAGCAGCAAGGGCTACCACCGAGCACCAACAACGGTCCGACGACCACGGTCGGCATCGGCGGCGGGCGACAACGACCCGGACGCCCGTCGGTGGCGGCTCGATCCTACGGCCTCGAGGCCGACACCAGCGGTGGCTGGTGCCTGGCCAAGGCCCAGCTCGCCATCGGCGGCATCCAGGTCGCGCGTGCGATCTACGACACGCTGACGATGCCCGGCGCCGACGGCAAGATCCACCCGTACCTCGCCCAGTCGGTGACCGGCAACGCGAACAACACGGTCTGGACGATCAAGCTGCGTCCGGACATCAAGTTCAGCGACGGCTCGGCGCTCGACCGCCCAGGTCGGTCAAGGACAACCTCGACGCACTACCGCAGTGGACTCCCGGTGCGAAGCCGCTGCTGTTCACGTTCGTGTTCAGCGACGTCGAGCGCGGTCAACGTCGTCAACCCGCTGACGGTCGCGGTGACCACCAAGGCCCGTGGACCGGCCTTCCCGTGGTTCCTGTGGAGAGCGGCCGCCTCGGCATCATGGCCGAGGCGCAGATGAAGACGCCGAAGAACTGCAACACCAACCTCATCGGCACCGGCCCGTTCAAGTAAGTGTCGTGGAGTCAACGGCGACAAGTTCGTCGCCAAGCGCAACCCGAACTACTGGCAGAAGGACAGCAAGCGGCGTCCAGCTGCCGTACCTCGACCAGATCACGTTCGTCCCGCAGGAAGACGGCGCCAAGCGGACGTCGTCGCTCGAGGCCGGCGACTTCAACATGATCGACAACGTACGATCCCGTTGCAGATCGTCGCAGATCCGCAAGGACGTCGCGGCCGGCAAGCCTGGCGACACCGAGTCCGACAAGTTCACCGAAGTCAGCTACACGATGGTGAACGCCACCGAGCCGCGCCGTTCAACCACCTGTCGGCTCGCCAGGCGTTCGCGTACGGCGTCGACCGCGACACGTACAACAAGCTCCGCAACGACGGCATCCTCACCGAACGCGACCGGTCCGTTCGCGACCGGCGTGCACGGGCAACCTGGCCGACTCGGGCCTGCCCAACTTCGACCCGGCCAAGGCGAAGGCGGCGGCCGCGCAGTACAAGCAGGAGACGGGCAAGGACCTGACGTTCGCGCTTTGGCTACACGTCCGACCCGTCGACCACGCAGGACGCGGTCCTGATCCAGCAGATGCTCAAGAAGAACGCCGGGATCAACGTCGCGTTGAACGCGGTGCCCGACCAGAGCACGCTGATCAACCTCGCGATCGGCCGCAAGTTCGACGCCATGCTGTGGCGTAACCACCCCGGCGCCGACAGCGACACGCAGTACGTGTGGTGGCACTGCGGCAACTCGCCCGCGGTCGGTACCGACCCGAACGGCGATGCGGCGTGCGACAACCCCGTCAACTTCGGCGGTTTCAACGACCCGATCATCAACAAGGACCTCGACAACGCCCGGGTGACGGCCGATCCCGCCACGCGCACGAAGCTCTACGAGGCCATCAACAAGCAGTTCGCCAAGGAGCTGTGGAACCTCTGGGGCCAGTACATGCTGTGGACCATCGAGTACAAGCCGAACGTCCACGGGTCCTCGGCCCGAACCTGCCCGACGGCACCGCCCCGTTCACCGGGCTGCCGACCGGGCACCCCGTCGCTCGGCCTGTGGTGCGACGGCGGCAAGTGCTGACGGTCTGACGACGTAATTCCAACGACGTAATCCGAACCCGAAGGAGAGAGGGAGAGGACCGCGCGTGCATGTGATCGTTCGGCGGCTGATTCAACTGGTCGTCGTGCTCGTGTCGTGACGTTCTTCGCGGCAATCCTCTCCGCTCTCCTGCCGGGTGACCCGGTCACGACGATCGCCCCGTTCGCGACCGCGCAGCAGCGCGCCGAGATCCGCGATCGCTCGGCCTCGAACGAGAACATCGTCGTGCGCTACGGCAAGTGGCTCGGCCACTTCGCCACCGGCGACATGGGCCGGGAGTACGCGGGCGCCGGCGTTCAGGGGCCAGTCGATTTCGGCATCGATCAAGGACATCGTTGCCGCGCTCACTGCTCCTGATGCTGTACGTGCAGATCCTGACGTTGGTGATCGCGGTACCACTCGGCGTCTACACGCGCGTATCGGGCCGGGACGACCTTCGACGGACGTCGCGAACGGCATCGCGTTCGTGTCTCGTTGCAGCATCCCGGTCGTACGTCGCCGCGACGTTGATGATCCTGTTCCTGTCGCGTGCAACATCATTTCTTACCGTCCGAAGGCTGGGTGGCGTTCTCGACGAGTCCGGTCGAGCACTTCAAGCATCTCGCGATGCCGGTCGTCGCGATCACGATCGGGCAGTTCGCGATCTACGCGCGCCTGCTGCGCACCGACATGGTCGCGACGCTGCAGGAGGACTACATCCTGATGGCGAAGAGCAAGGGCATCAGCGACCGGCGGATCCTCTGGCGCCACGCGCTGCGGCCCTCGAGCCTCACGCTGTTGACCGTCGCCGGCCTCAACGTCGGCAGCCTCATCAGCGGCGCGCTGATCATCGAGGTGATCTTCCACCTGAACGGCATCGGCTATCAGCTGCAGCAGGCGATCGATCGACCCGCCAGTACATCGCCCTCCAGGACTTCGTCGCGGTCATCGCGATCGTCTACGTGCTCATAAACTTTGCGGTGGACGGGCTCTATCGCGTACTCGACCCGAGGATCCGCGGTGCTCGAATCGGCTGACATCGAAGGTCGCCGGGGTCGACGAGCTCGCCGTCGATCGGCGACGACGAAGAGCCCCTGGTTACGTACCACAAGGGCATCGGCGTGATCGCCTGGGTCGCGATCGGTTGGATCGCGTTTCTCTTGGCGCTCGCGATCCTCGCGCCCGATCCTGCCGATCAAGGACCCGATCAACGGGTACGACTACCTGCACATCAAGTCGGGGCTCTTCACGCCCGGGCACATCCTCGGTACCGACGACTCCGGCAACGACGTGCTCAGCCGGGCGATCTGGGGCGCGCAGGCATCGTTGCTCATCGGTATCGGCTCGGTGCTGTTCGGCACGCTGATCGGCGGGTTCTTCGGCCTGCTCGCCGGCTTCAAGGGCGGACCGACCGACACGGTCACCAGCTCCTTGTTCAACATGTTCCTGGCCTTCCCGCAGCTGGTGCTGGCGCTCACGCTCGTATCGGTGCTCGTCTCCGGCCGGGTCGGCAAGCGGCGGGCTGGGCGCATCGCGTCGTCGTCGTGATCCTGGCGGTCGGGATCGTCTCCATTCCAATTCTCGGGCGAATAACCCGCGCGAACACGCTCGCGTGGTCGCAGCGCGAGTTCGTGATGGCGGCGCGCTGCGCAAGGCGCGTCCGACAAGCGCGTCATGTTCCGCGAGGTGCTGCCCAACGTCATGCCGTCGATGCTTGTCGATCGCACTGCTGAGTGTGGCCGTGGTCATCGTGCTTGGAGGGTGCGCTGGCGATCTTCGGGCTGAGCATCCCCGCGCCGAGCCCGTCGTGGGGAAACATGATCGAATCGCAGATCAGCAACCCGAACGCCGCGCCGACCGTGTGGATGGTGCCGTCGTTCCTGATTCTCACGACGGTTCTGGCACTCAACTATCTCGGCGACGTCGTCCGTAAGCAAGTTCGACGTGCGGGAGAGCGCACTGTGAGTCGCCGCAAACGGGTCGCCGCGCCGGGCACGGAGCGTTTCGCCGACGCGCCGCTCGACGGTTCGCTGCTCGAGGTCGAAGAAGTCAAGACGCAGTTCAAGACGCGATCGCGGCCTCGTGCATGCCGTCGACGGCGTCTCCTTCACGCTCGAGCGGGGCAAGACGATCGGGATCGTGGGCGAGTCGGGCTGCGGCAAGTCGGTGCTGTCGCGTTCGATCATGGGTCTGTTGCCGAGCAACGTCGTGCGGCACGGCAGCATCCGGTTCGAGGGCCACGAGATCGGCCACGCAACGGGCAACGACATGCGCCAGTACTGGGGCACGCAGATGGCGATGGTCTTCCAGGACCCGATGACGTCGCTCAACCCCGTGATGCGGATCGGCAACCAGATCATGGAGTCGCTGCGGTTCCACTTCGACGTCACCAAGGAGTACGCCGAGGAGACGGCGCTCGCGTTGCTCACGTCGGTCGGGTATCCCCGAGGCCGAGCGGCGCCTGCGGGAGTATCCGCACCAGCTTTCCGGCGGCATGCGCCAACGCGTGATGATCGCGATCGCGCTGGCGTGCGGTCCGAAGCTCCTGTTCGCCGACGAACCCACGACCGCGCTCGACGTCACCGTGCAAGCGCAGATCCTCGACCTGTTGCAACAGCAACAGCGCGAGCGCTTCATGGCGATGGTGCTCGTCACGCACGACCTCGGCGTCGTCGCCGGTCGCACCGACGACATCGCGGTGATGTACGCGGGTCGGATCGTCGAGCGGGCGCCCACCCGTTCGCTGTTCGAGCACACGCGCCACCCGTACACGGAGGCGTTGCTGAAGTCGATCCCGAAGCTGAGCATGCCGAGCCATTCCAAGCTCGACGCGATCGCCGGCCGTCCGCCCGACCTCGTGAAGCCGCCGCGGGGCTGCAAGTTCGCGGCGCGTTGCCCGTACGCGCAGCCGAAGTGCCTGACCGACGAGCCGCCGCTCGTCGACCTCGACATTCCCGGTCATGCGTACCGGTGCTTCTTCCCGGTCGGCAGCGACGCGGGCCGCGACGCGCTCGTGCGCAACCTGGCCGCGGGCGAAACCGCTACGGGACTCCCGGTCCGCAAGGAGGGCGAGGCCGTCCTCACCGGAGTGACTGCGGGAGTGACCGCCTGATGGCCGGTACCGGCACCGCGCACCTGCGCCCGCCGGACGAGACGTTGTTGCGGGTCGAGGATCTCGTCGTCGAGTTTCCGGTCGGCCGCAGCGGACTCAAGGTGCACGCGGTTTCCAGCATCAGCCTCGACGTGAAAGAGGGCGAGACCCTCGGCCTCGTCGGCGAATCGGGTTGCGGCAAGTCGACGACCGGCAAGGCGATCATGCAGCTGCCGCGGCCGACCTCGGGCACGGTGCAGTTCGAGGGCCGCGACATGACCAAGCTGAGCGGCGACGAGCTCCGCCGCACACGCACCTCGATGAAGATGATCTTCCAGGACCCGATCTCGTCGCTGAACCCGCGGCGCAAGATCGAAGACATCATCTCCGAAGGCCTGCGCATCTGGAAGATCGGCACCAAAGAAGAGCAGGAGAAGAAGGTCGACGAGATGATGCTCGCCGTCGGTCTCGATCCCGTGCTGCAGCGCGGGCGGCGGCCCTCATCAGTTCTCCGGTGGTCAGTGTCAGCGCATCTCGATCGCGCGAGCGGTCATCACCGACCCGAAGCTGATCATCTGCGACGAGCCCGTCTCCGCGCTCGACGTTTCCGTGCAGGCGCAGATCCTGAACCTGCTCGAAGAGATGAAGCAGCGCTACGGCCTCACGCTGATCTTCATCGCCCACGACCTCGCGGTCGTGAAGAACGTCAGCGACCGTGTCGTCGTGATGTACCTCGGCAAGATCTGCGAGGTCGGCTCGCCCGACGTCATCTACCAGCAGCCCGCGCACCCGTACACGCGGGTGCTGCTCGACGCGATCCCGGTGCCCGATCCGAGCATCCGCCCCGAAGCGCGGGCCAAGGTGATCGGGGAGATCCCGTCGCCGGTCGCGCCGCCGTCGGGTTGTCGGTTCCGCACCCGTTGCCCGAAGGCGCAGGCCAAGTGCGCCGACGAAGAGCCGCAGGTGCACGGAGTACGTCGCCCGGTCAGTTCGTGGCGTGCCACTTCCCGTTGGCCCCCGGAGAAACCCTTCCGACGAGCAACGGCTCCGCCTCCCTCGCCACCAGCTGAAGCCCGCAATTCCTCCCAACAGTTGGGAGTAATTCCGGCGTGTGGGACCGGTTTTGCTCCTAACTGTTGGGAGCTCTTCGGTCAGCTGCGGGGGAGGCCGAGGATGCGTTGGGCGACGATGTTCTTGTTCACCTGGGTGGTGCCGCCCGCGATCGTGAGCGCCCGGCTGTAGACGCGGTCGCGGGCCCACGGGCCCTTCGAGTCCGTCGGGGCCGAGCACTTCGGAGGCGACTTCGGTGATGTGCTGTTCGGCCTCGCTCCACAACAGCTTGGCGATGCTGCCTTCGGGACCCATGGCGCGGCCGTGCAACTCGCCCGAGAGTGCGCGCTCGGAGATGAGCTTGAGCAACTCGCCCTCCATGTAGACACGGGCGACGTGTTGGCGGATCACCGGATCGTCGGCCGCGCTGCGGCCGTCGCCCATCGGGGTGCGCTTGGCCTCTTCGATCAGCCGCCGGATCTTGCTACGCGTACCGAGATGCAACTTGGCGACGGTGCCGCGCTCGTAGGCGAGGGTTGTCATCGCCACGCGCCAACCTTCGTTGACCGGACCGAGCGTGAAGTCGACGGGTACGCGCACGTCGGTGAAGAAGATCTCGTTGAACTCCTTCTCGCCGGTGATCGTCTCGAGGGGACGCACCTCGACGCCGGGCAACGTCATGTCGACGAGCAGGCACGTGATGCCCTTGTGCTTCGGCACGCTCGGGTCGGTGCGCACGAGGAGCTCGCACCAGTTCGCGATGTTGCCGAGGGTGTTCCACGTCTTTTGGCCGTTCACGATCCAGGAGTCGCCGTCGAGAACCGCCGAGCAACGCAACGACGCGAGGTCGGAACCCGCGTTCGGCTCCGAGAACCCCTGACACCAGATGTCGTCGCCGCGCAGCATGCGGGGGAGCAGCGTGGTCTTCTGCTCCTCGGTGCCGTGCTCGATGATCGCGGGCGCGATGTTGGAGAGGCCGAGCGGGTTGAGCGTGCCCGGTGCGTGGGCGCGGTGCATCTCTTCGGCGTACACGACCTGTTCCATCACGCCCGCGCCGCGGCCGCCCCACTCGTCGGGCCAGGCGATCGCGGCGAAGCGCGCGTCGGCCAGCGTGCGGTTCCAGCCGCGCAGCCGCTCGAGCCGTTCGCCCGACAGATCCATCGAGCCGCCGCCGAGACCGTCGCCCGCGAGCTCGGCGGGAGGTTCGCGTCGAGCCAGGCCCGGAACTCCTTGCGGAACGCCTCGGCTTCTGCGGGGTAACGAAAGTCCAGTCAGTTCTCATCTTCACGTCGATTCCGCCGCCGCGCGCGAGCTGCTCGTCGAGCTCGCGTTGCTTGGCGACGTTCTCGGCGTGCAGCTCCTCGGTCGTGCGGCACGCGACCGTCGACCTTGAGCTCGCCCATGATGTGCACCTCGCCGAGCGTCTCCTGCATGTAGTCGGGGCCGTCGGCGGTCGGGATGAACCAACCGGTCGGGCACATCGTGAGCACCTCGACGAACGTGAAGCCGTCGCCGCGCAGCTGCGACTCGAACGCGCGCTTGAACATCTTGCGGGTGCGCGGCGACCGAACCGGCGTTGTGCACCGAGCCGCGTGCCACGTACGACGCGCCTTGCAGCTGCGCGACGAGATCGCCGATCAGGATCGGGTAGCCGTGGTATTCGGCGTCGCGGCCGTCGAGCGAGTTCTTCGTGCGTTGGCCGATCACGCTCGTCGCGGTCATGTGGCCGCCGGTCTCGCCGAACACGCCGTTGTTCAAGAGGATGCACGTGACCTTCTCGCCGCGCGCCGCGGTGTGCAGCACCTCTTGCAGGCCCTCGTTGACCATGTCGCCGTCGCCCTGCAGCGTGAAGACGAGCGAGTCGGGGAGCATGCGCTTCACGCCCGTGGCGACCGACGGTGCGCGCCCGTGCAACGCCTGCACGAGATCGACGTCCATCGTTCCCGCGAACGACGTGTAGCAACCGATGCCGGCGACCGCGATCGAGCGGGTCGCGACGTCGAGCTCCTCGATGCACTCGAGGAACTGGCGCACGGCGAGCGGCTCGCCGCACCCGGGGCACATGTGGTGTTCCTGGGTGAGCAGGAGGTCGGGCTTCAGCGCCTCGACCTTGCGGGCCGGAACGGTGGGCGCCGACGACGTGTCGATGATCGTCATTTCTGGTGCTCCTGGAGCTGGTACGAGTACTGCTCGTAGCCGGGGATGAGCGGAAGCTCGCGGTCTTCGTGCAACGCGAGGATGCGTTCGGCGATGACCTCGACGTCGAGGATGCGACCGACGCCGAAGCCGGAGTGGTCGGTCGAGACGCCGCCGATGAACGTGACCGGCGCCCGGCCGGCGACGCCGATGCGCACGTCTTCGACGAGCTGGCCGGCGGAGAGCTCGAAGCTGCCGACGCGGCTGACGTTCGGGCCGCCGGCGGCGTCGGCGACCGCGGCGTACGGGAACGGCCACAAGCGTGATCGGTCGGACGTAACCGATGCGGTGGCCCGGCGTCGCGCAGCTGGTTGATCGCGTACTTCACGAACTTCGCGGGCGAGCCGAACGCGACGATGATCGTCTCCGCGTCGTCGCAGAAGCCGTGCTCGACGCGGACCTCGCGTTCCATCAACGGGATCTTGGTGGCGATGTACTGCGCCTTGCCCTCTTGGCCCATCGCGGGCTGGCCGTGCTTGGCCACGCCGAGCGGAGTGACGCCGCGGCTGTGACCGCTACCCGACTGCGTGCCGTCGACGGCCCAGTCCTTCTTCGGCAGCTCGGGGAACGTCGATCGGTTCGATCGAGATCGCCTCTTGCGTGTGGGCGAGGAGGTAGTCGCCGTAGACCAACACGGGATTGCGCCACTTGTCGGCGAGATGGAACGCGAGCTGCACGTGCTCGACGCCTTCGCGGACGTCCTGCGGCGCGAGCACGATGTGGCGGTAGTCGCCGTGACCGCCGCCGCGTGTCGCCTGGAAGTAGTCCTGCTGGCCGCGCGCCATGTTGAAGATGACGAGCGGGCAGCTCGGCCAGCGTGATCTCGGAGAACGACTCCTGCATGAGCGAGAGGCCCTGGCCGGTCGAACCGGTCGCGGCGCGGGCACCGGTGGCGAGCGCGCCCCACGCCATGCCGACGGCTTCGAGCTCCGACTCCGCGTTGATGCACACGCCGCCCGCATCGGGAAGCAGGCGGGCGAAGTGCTCGAGCACTTCGGTGAACGGCGTCATCGGGTAGCCCGCGAAGAAGCGGCAGCCCGCGGCGATCGCGGCGCGGGCCAGTGCTTCCGAACCCTCCATCAGGACACGTTGCTCGCGGCGGTCGTCGGTGGTTGTCGGCGCGGTCATTGAGTTCGCTCCGACGACTTCGGTGACGACGGGTGTCTCGAAGCGGAACACCTCGAACACGAAGTCGGGGCACACGTAGAGGCACGCCGCGCAGCCCGTGCAGCCGGGCGACAGCTGCGGGTACTGGTAGCCCATGTGGTTGACGGCCGTCGACATCGCGAGCACGCCCGGCGGGCACGCCGGGATGCAGAGATCGCAGCCCTTGCAGTGCTCGACGTCGATCGTGACGGTGCCGCGGCTCTTGATGCGTCTCAGACCGTCTCTCGGGCTCAGACATTTGCGGTCTCCCAGGCCGGGAACTCGCCGGCGGGCAGGAGCTTCGAACCCGGCGCGCAGGGCGCGTTCGTTGGCTTCGATGTGCTGCGTCCGGTACGGCGGGATCGACGCGCGCATCGCCTCGATCAACGCGTCTTCGCTGACGATCGCCGGTGGCCGCGCAGAACGCGCCGAGCATCACCATCGAACCCGCCGAGCGGAGCTCCCGAGATCGGTGGCGACGGTGGTGGCAGGGACGCGGTGCACGGTGACGTCGGCGCGCACGTCGCTCGTGAAGGTCGCGTCGTTCACGAGCACGAGACCGCCGGGCCGGAGCTTGGCCTCGACCGCGGGCCAGTAGTCGTCGTGCATGGCGATCGCCGCCCACGCGCGAGACACGACCGGCGGCGCGAGGATCGGCGCGTCGGCGACGACGACGGTGCTGTCGGTGTTGCCCGCCGCGCATCATGCCGCCGTAGAGGCCGAGGTACATGACCTCGCGGCCCTCGAGCGTCGCGGCGCGGGCGAGCACCTGCGCGGCGAGCTGCACGCCCTGACCGCCGATGCCGGTGATGAGCAATTCACGTTCCATGTGCGGACTCCTGCGAGGCAGAACGCCACGAGACGTTGCACCTCATTGCGGTTGCGGGCGGCGACGGTTGCGTGATCGCGTCGTTCATGCGCGGCGAGCGCGAGCTCGCAGACGAACGCCGCGTCGTCGATCGGTGCCGCCGAGCGCGACGACCGACGGCACGAGCGTGGCGAGCAGTTCGGCGCGCGTGGCCGCGAGATCGTCGGGGTAGCGGTCGGCGAGACGGGCGCCGTTGATCGCGAACGGGCGCGTGGCTTCGGCCGCGTCGGGGTTCTGCGCCTGCAGCGAGCACGCCCTCGATCCAGCGCCGCACCTGCGTCTCGGGATCGGCGGTCGACGCGACCCGGGCGCGCAGGTAGTCGACGAGCTGACGCTGCCCGTCGGCGAGCACCGCGAGCAGCAGCGCGTCCTTGGACGCGAAGTGCCGGTAGAAGGCCTGGTTCGAGAGGCCCGCGGCCTTGACGATGTCGCGGACCTGCGGGTCGATGTCGCCGGTGGTGCGCATGACGGCGAAGGCGGCGTCGATCAGGCGCCGGACCTCGGCCGCGTACTGCTCCCGGCCGGTCCGCCAGCGTCGCGTCGGCCAGGCGTTCCTCGACCGGAACAACGTTCTGCACTCCGAGAACATTATTCCCTCCCGTCAACGCCTGCCAACTGATGGCAGGGTTCGTGGCGCTGGGCGCCATTTCCCTGCCATCAGATGGCAGCGCTACGGGGTCGGTCTGGAGGCGCTCGACGATCAGGGTGCGCTGGATCTGGCCGGTGGCCGCGGTCCGGGGGAGGGCGTCGACGACGGCGAGGCGCCGGGGGTGTTTGAACGGGGCGAGGCGGCCGTCGCAGAACGCGCGGAGGGCCTCGAGGTCGGGCGCGTCGGCGCCGGCCCGAACCACGACGACCGCGGTGACCACCTCGCCCCACTGCGAGGTCGGGAACGCCCACCACCGCGACCTCGGCGACGGCGGGATGTGCGCCGAGCACCTGCTCGACCTCGGGCGGCGCAACCGTCTCGCCGCCGGTGCGGATCACGTCGCGGGCACGGCCGACGATCGCGAGATAGCCCTCGTCGTCGAACGCGCCGAGATCGCCGGTGTGGTACCAGCCGTCGCGCAACGCGTCGGCGGTCGCGATCGGGATCGTCGAAGTAGCCGTCCATCAGGAACGGACTGCGCATCACCACCTCGCCGGTGTCGGCGAGCCGCACCTCGACGCCCGGCTGCGCGACGCCGACGCTGCCCGGGCTTGCGCGAAGAGGTCGGCGTCGCCGAGTTGCACGCCGGGCCCGGCTTCGGTCGAGCCGTAGAAGATGCGCGTGCGGGTGTGGGGGAGTGCGTCCTTGATCGCGCGCAGCAGCTCGGGCGGCGTCGCCGACGTCCCGGTGTCGGCCTCCTCGAGGCTCGAGAGGTCGTAACTGCTCGACGCCGTGCTCGAGGATGCGCGACCACACCGCGGGAATGCAATACAGGCGCGACGGCGCGGTGCCGCTCGGTCGTGCGCAACAGGGTCTCGGCGTCGGGCGTGCGCACGAAGTGCACCGGGCGGCGGCCCTGCCACGCGCCGAGCGCGATCGTCCAGCCGGCCATGTGGAACAGCGGGAACATGCAGACGGTTCCCGCGCCGCCCGCGGTGGTGGTCGCGCCGACATACGTGCGCAGCCAGTTGGCGCGGTGCGACAGCACGACGCCCTTCGGCCGGCCGGTGCTCCCGCTCGTGAAGAAGATGACGTGCGGGTCGCGCTCGTCGAGCTCGGCCGCGTCGGGTGGTCGCGCGGCGCCCGTCGGGATCTCGGGCGAGAACGGCACGTCGACCCGCGCCGCGAGCTCGGCGCCGAGTCTCGCGGTGCGACGGGCCGCACAGCAGCAGCCGGGCGTCGGGCGTATTCGGCGACGGGCGACGACCTCTTCGAGCGACGCCCGTGCGTTCAGCGGTGCGAACACCGCGCCGATCTTGGCCAGCGCCGCGAACACCGGAACCGCATCGAGCGACGTGTCGCCCCACCACAGCACGCGATCGCCCCGTCCGACCCAGAGGCCGCGCAGCCCGTTCGCGATGCGGTTCGACTCGCTCGTCGATCTCGCGGAACGTCAGGGCATCGTCGTCGAGGGTCGCCGCGACCGCGTCGGGTGCGACGCGGGCGGCATTGGCGAGCATCTCCGCGATGTGGAGCACGCCCGCAATATCGCACGGCCCTGGTCCACCCGCCGACTTGCTTGTCGACAACCATTGTTGTTAGTGTGTCTCTGTCATGAAGGACACCGCATGCGCTGACCACGATCTTCCGGGAACAGGGTCTGCGGGTCACGCCCCAGCGGCAGGCGATCTTCCGGCTGCTCGAGGGCGACGATTCGCACCCCACCGTCGAGTCGCTCTTCGACCGGGCCCGGGCCGAGATGCCGACGATCTCGCTGAAGACCGTGTACCAAACCGTGCACGATCTCGAAGCGCTGGGCGAGGTACGCGTGCTCGATCTCGGCACCGGCAGCGTGCGGGTCGACCCCAACGTCGAGGACGACCATCACCACCTCTTGTGCACCACGTGCGGCCGGGTGCGCGACCTCCCGTCGAGTTCTCCGGCCTGCACGTCCCTATTCGCTACCGCCGCGATTTCACCGTCGACGACGTCCAGGTGATCTTCCGCGGCCACTGCGACCACTGTTCCGATCGAACCTGAACCAACAAGGAGCCACATCGATGCCCGATCTCAAGGGAAGCAAGACGCACGACAACCTGAAGGAAGCGTTCGCCGGCGAGAGCCAGGCGAACCGCCGTTACCTCTACTTCGCGCAGAAGGCGGACGTCGAGGGCTTCCCGGACGTGGCCGCGCTGTTCCGCTCGGTCGCCGAAGGTGAGACCGGCCACACGTTCGGTCACTTCGACTTCCTCGCCGAGGTCGGCGACCCCGTCACCGGAGTTGCCGTCGGCGCCACGACCGACAACCTCGCAGTCGGCCGTGACCGGCGAGACCTACGAGTACACCGAGATGTACCCGGGCTTCGCGCGTACCGCGCGTGACGAGGGCTTCGAGGAGATCGCGGAGTGGCTCGAGACGCTCGCCCGGGCCGAGAAGAGCCACGCGGGCCGCTTCCAGCAGGGCCTGGAAAACGTTTCCTGAATCGCAACAGTCGGGCGCGACCAACGTTCTGAGGGCGCCCGGTTGAACGAGCGCGGCCCTGGGGAGCTTCCCCGGGGCCGATCTCGTCGAGTCCCGATTTCCCCCCGAAGTCGCGGAGCTGACGATGGCGCAACATCTCTACGATCCGCTCGATTCGTCGTGGACCGATCCCGGTGCGACGCGCGCCGAACGCGACCGCACGTTTCACATCTGCAGCGACTGCCGCGTGTGCGTGAAGTTGTGCCCGAGCTTCCGTTCGTTGTTCGAGATGATCGACGATCTCGGCGGCACCGAACGCGTCGACGAGTCGAGCGACGGCGCAGCACAAGCGCGTGGTCGACGAGTGCTACCAGTGCAAGCTCTGTTACGTCATCTGCCCGTACACGCCTGATCAACAGCAGGACTGGCGGGTCGACTTCCCGCAGCTCATGTTGCGGTCGCTGATCGGCCAGCAGCGATGCGGGTGATGTTTCGCAGTCGGCACGACTCCTGGCCCGCACCGACCAACAGGGCAAGGTCGCAACCACGTTCGCGCCGGTCGTGAACGCAACCGCGAAGTTCGGCCCGGCCCGCATCGTGATGGAGAAGGTCACCGGCATCGCCCGCGACCGGCTGCTGCCCACGTTCGATCGCGTGCGCTTCTCCAAGTGGTTCCGGGGTCGTACCAGCGGTGTTCCGCGTGCCAGCCGCTGCCGACCGATCGCGGCCCGGTCGCGCTGTTCCCGACGTGCCTCGTCGAGTACCAGGAGCCCGGCGATCGGCAAGGCCACAGTCGCCGTGCTCGAGCACAACGGGTTCTCGTGCGAGCTTCCCGAGGGTCAAGTGTGCTGTGGCATGCCCTGGCTCGACGCGGGTGATTCGGAGAAGTTCCGCGAAGCCGCGCAGCGCAACGTCGACGCGTTGCTGCCCGCGGTCGATGCCGGCCGATCGATCGTCGTGCCCCAGCCCACATGCGCGTACGTGTTGAAAGAGGAGTACCCGGCGTTCCTCGGCACCGACGCGGCGCGCAAGGTTGCGGCCGCCACCTTCGACGCGGCGGAGTTCCTGATGAACGCGAACAAGACCGAGAAGCTCGACACGAACTTCGAGGGCCGCACCTACGAGTCGATCGTCTGGCATGCGGCGTGCCACTACCGCGCGCAGCAGATCGGGCCGCGCAGCTCGCAGCTGATGCAGTTGACGGGCGCCAAGGTGCAGATGATCGAGCGGTGCAGCGCGATCGACGGAACGTGGGGCTTGCGGGCCGAGAACGCGGAGATGGCGCGTCGGGTGGCCAAGCCCCTCATGGAGAAGGTCCGCGACTCCGACCGCGCACCTGGTTGCCGGCGACTGCCAACTCGCCAACGTTGCCATCGAAGAAGGAGCGGGAAAGCGCCCGGTCCATCCGCTGCAGGTGTTGGCCCGCGCCTACGGCATCGAGGAGGAGTCGATGAGGAAGTTGACCGTCGACGACATCGTCGACATGCGTGCGTACGAACGGGAACGCGACGAGCTGCGGCGTTCCATCATCGAGCTCAAGCGGCTCCGGCGCGTCGCGCTCGGGCCGATCATGACGCTGGTGTTCGAGAACACCACCACGATGCGGTGGCAGGTGCAGGAGATGGCGCGCGCCGAACGGATGCTGCGCGACGAGCAGATCGCGCACGAGGTCGAGACGTACAACCAGCTCATCCCCGACGCCAACGAACTGTCGGCGACGCTGATGATCGAGCTGACGTCGGAGCCCGCGTTGAAGGAATGGTTGCCCCGCCTGGTCGGCATCGAACGCCACATCGCGGTCGTGCTGCCCGACGGGACGAGCGTGTTCGGCTCGGTCTCCGAAGAAGACGAGTTGCGGCTCACCCGCGACGACATCACCGCGGCCGTGCACTTCTTGAAGTTCCGCTTCTCCGACGCCGATGTCGAGATGTTCGCGAGCGGCCCGGTGCACCTCGTCGTCGACCATCCCGAATACGACCAGGACGTATTGCTCGACGCCCGAACTGCATCAGGCGATTGTTGGGCGATCTTCAGGACGCCTCGTAACCCGACGCGTCGTAGCCCGACGCCTCCACACCGGGCCGGGATAGCCTCGCCCGCATCCAACTCGACATCCGCGTTCGCCGTCTCGATCCCGATGTTCCGCTGCCCGCGCTGCAACACGCGGGTGATGCGGGCTACGACCTCACCGCGCGCGCCGACGCGCGATCTCGAGCCCGGCGGCGGTCGGGCGCTGGTGCCGACCGGCATCGCGATCGCGATCCCCGAGGGCTACGCGGGTTTCGTGCAGCCGCGTTCGGGCCTGGCGTTGCGCACGGCGTGACCTGCCTGAACACGCCCGGTCTCATCGACGCCGGCTACCGCGACGAGATCAGTGTGTTGTTGGTCAATCTCGACCCGACTGCCGCATTTCGACGTGCACCGCGGCGATCGGATCGCCCAGCTCGTGATCCAGCGCGTGGAGGACGTGGCCTGGCGCGAGGTCGACGGGCTCGACGACTCGGCGCGCGGCATGGGCGGTTGGGGTTCGACCGGTCGGCGCTGAACCGCGGCCGGGGCGCCGCGGAGCCCGCGGCGCGGGCTTGTTAGGGTCGCCGGATGCACGATCGCAGATTTCGTTTCGGTGTGGCCTGCAGCAAGGGCCGCTCGCGCAAGGAGTTCACCGAGCTCGCGCGCAAGGTCGAGTCGCTCGGCTACTCGACGTTGTTCGTCCCCGACCACTTCGTCGAGCACGACCTCGCACCCACCGTTGCGCTCGCGCACGCGGCCGCGGTGACCGAGACGTTGCGGGTCGGCACGTTCGTGCTCGGCAACGACTACAAGCACCCGGTCGTGTGTGCGCGCGAGATGGCGTCGCTCGACCTCCTCTCCGACGGCCGGGTCGAGTTCGGCATCGGTGCGGGTTGGATGACCGCCGACTACGAAAAGGCCGGCATTCCCGCTCGACCGGGCCGGCATTCGCATCGCCCGCCTCGCGGAGGCGATCACGGTGATGAAGGGGCTCTTCGCGCCGGGCGAGTTCACGTTCCACGGCGAGTACTACAACGTGACCGAGCTCGACGGGATGCCGAAGCCGGTGCAGCAGCCGATCCCGTTCTTCGTGGGCGGGGGTGCGCCGAAGATCCTGGCGCTGGCCGCGCGCGAGGCGCAGATCGTCGGCATCAACGCGAACCTCCGTTCTGGCGACGGTTCTTCGCCCGACGCCGCGCACTCGATGACACCCGCCGCGACAGATCAGAAGGTCGACTGGGTCCGCGACGCGGCCGGCGATCGGTTCGACGATCTCGAGCTGCAGTCGCTCGTCGGTTTCGTCTACGTCACGAACGAGGCCACGAAGATCCTCGACGGAATCGCGACCGCGTTCGGTGTATCGATCGACGAAGCGCGTCTCGCGCCACCGTGCCTGGTCGGGACGGAGGACGAGATCGTCGCGTCTCTCGAAGAGCGGCGCGAGCGTTGGCAGATCTCGTATCACGTGATCGAAGACAGTGCGATCGACACGTTCGCGCCGATCGTCGAGCGCCTGGCGGGGAAGTAGGGAGTCGTGCGACCGTTCCGGTTCGGGGTTCAGGTTTCACAGGTCGGGTCGGCGTCGGAGTGGCGCGACAAAGCGCGCAAGATGGAAGACCTCGGCTACTCGACGCTGTTCATGCCCGACCACTTCGGTCAGGAGCTCGCGCCGCTCCCCGCGATCGCGATGGCGGCCGCGCACACCACCACGTTGCGCGTCGGCTCGCTGGTCTTCGACAACGACTACAAGCACCCCGCGATCCTGGCCAAGGAAGCGGCGACGATCGACCTGCTCTGCGACGGGCGCTTCGAGTTCGGCATCGGCGCGGGTTGGATGCGCACCGACTACGACCAGCTCGGTCTGCCCTACGACCCGCCCGCGGTGCGCGTCGACCGCTTCGAGGAAGCGCTGCACATCGTGAAGCAGTGCTTCACCGGTGAGCAGTTCACCTATCTCGGCGAGCACTACCGCATCACCGACTACGCGGCGTGGCCCAAGCCCGTGCAACAGCCTGGGCCCCCATTGCTCATCGGCGGCGGCGGCAAGCGCGTGCTCACGATCGCGGCCCGCGAAGCCGACATCGTCGGCATCAATCCGAATCTGCGGGCCGGCGAGATCGGCATCGAGGCCTCGAAGGATTCGCTGCGCGAGCAGACCGACCGCAAGGTGCAGTGGATCCGAGACGCGGCCGGTGCGCGCATCGACGACATCGAGATCCAGATGCGTTTCTTCATCACGAAGGTCACGCCCGACCGCATGAAGATGGCCGAAGCACTGGCGCCCGCGTTCGGCGTGTCGCCCGAAGAGGCACTGGAGTCGGGCGCGACGTTGGTCGGGACCGAGGACGAGATCTGCGAGCAGCTCGAACGGCGGCGTGACCGAGTGGGGCCTGTCGTACGTGGTGGTCGGCGACGACAACGTCGACGAGTTCGCACCGGTCGTCGGCGCGCCTCGCCGGGAAGTAGCTTAGCTCGCCCGCGAACCGTTCGGGAATCCACTGCAGGAGGCGATCGTGTACCTCGGTCGCGGCCTGGGTGAGCAGATGTCCGGCCCCCGGTAGCAACACGACTTCGCCGTGCCCGGCCAGCATCTGCACGACGGTGCTCGTCTCCGCGGGCAGGATCTCGTCGTCGGTTCCGTGCATCAGGAGCAGGGGAGTGTCGCCCAGCTCGGCCGCGTGTTCGCACCCGGCCGACTGCGTGGAGAGGGTGACGACGCCGCGGCAGTGCGCGCCGAGCACCGTGCCGGCCTGGATCGCGACCGCGCCGCCGAACGAATGGCCGACCACGACGAAACCTCGCGCGCCCGACCGGCTCGCGAGATCGGCGGCCGCGGCCACGTCGTGCACGCAGCGCGAGAGATCGTTCGGCTTGCGGTAGCCGACGCGCATCGTCGCGATGCCGTACCTCTCCGCGAGCTCGTTGCCGAGCGTGTGGTACACGCCGTCGGCCGGGCCGAGCACGCCGCCCATACCGCCGCCGCACGTCAGCACCACGTCGTGCCGCGTCGCGCGGGCCGTGCCAGAGGACCGTGAGCAAGCCGCGCATCGTGTAGATCTCGAGGTGCGCGAGCCCGGGCGTGACCTCGACCTCTTCCAGGCCGAGCGCTTCGAGGAGCTCGAGCGGTGAGCGGGGTTCGGCCGCGCTCACAACATCGACTTCAACAACGCCCGCGTCTTCTCCGCGCTCTTCACGCGATCCGAAGATCGATGCGACGTATTCGGTGACGCCCGCGTCGGCGAGGGCGCGAACCTGCTTCTCGACGACCGACTCGTCGCCGACGATCGCAACGTCGGCCGGACCTTCGGCGCCTTCGCGGTCGAGCATGGCGCGGTACGACGGCAGGAACCCGTACATCTGGAAGTCCTTGGCCGCGCGCTCGCGGGCCTCGTCGATCTTGTTCGTCACGCAGATCGGGAGTGAGCTCGCGATCTGCGGTGCGGGCCGACCGGCCTCGGCGGCGGCGGCCGTGATGGTCGGAACGGTGTGCCCGGCGAGTGTGGCGGGCCCTGTCATCCAGGTGATCGTGCCGTCGGTGACCATGCCCGCGAGCTTCAACATCTGCGTGCCGAGCGCGGCGACGAGCACGGGGCACGGCAGGTGCGGCGTCGATGCTGACGCTGGCCTGCGTGCTGATCGTCTCGCCCGTGAACGTCGACCTTGCCGTCGTTCAGCAGCGGCATCAGGACCGACAGGTACTCGCGCATGTGGCGCACCGGCTTGTCGAACGACAGGCCGAGCATGTTCTCGATGACGAGCTGGTGCGAGAGGCCGATGCCGAGGACGAAGCGCCCGTCGCTGGCGGCCTGCACGGTCAGCGCCTGTTGGGCCATCGTCAGCGGGTGGCGGCCGTAGGTGGGGACGACCCCGGTGACCAGCGTGATCCGGGGGACTTCCCGCCCGACGATCGCGAGCACCCCGAGCGCGTCGAGGGCGAAGATCTGGGGCAGGGCGTAGGAGGCGAAACCGTCGGCCTCCGCGGCGCGGGCGTCGTCGATGACGTTGTCGATGGTGCGGGCGGCAGTGTCGCCGCCGAAGATCCCGATGCGCATGGCCGGAGGCTACCGGTCGCCTGCCGCCTGGGGCACGGGCCCTTTGTATACTGTCGGGCCTACGCGGACGTGGCTCAGCTGGTAGAGCACAACCTTGCCAAGGTTGGGGTCGCGGGTTCGAATCCCGTCGTCCGCTCCATGTAAATGTGCAGATGAGCGGCCCTACTGGGCCGCTCTCTTGCGTTCGGGGAGACGCACGATCTCGGCGTCAGTCCGCGAAAAGTCCGCGGGACCCGCGGCGGGCGCATTCGCGTAGCTCCGTTCGAGTGCGTCGGCCATCGTTGCGCGCGCCTTCGGGAACAGGTGGCCGTACCTGTCCGAGGTCACCCGGATTGACGAGTGGCCCAGGTAGTCCTTCACTTCCTCCATCTGCTGACCGTTGGCGATGAGCAGCGCCGCGCAGGTGTGGCGAAGGTCGTGAAACCTCAGGCTCTCGGGGATCGTCGCGACTTTTTGGTCGGTGGAAACGGGAGCCCGCAAGGGTTCCGTCGCGACGGAACTCTTGGCCTCGCGCTTCTTCACGGTGGCCTTGCGGGCGCGTACGACGGCGGGCAGGTAGTGGCGGCGGCGGAAGTTGCGGTGATGGACCGGCCCACCCTCGGCGGCCGTGAACACGTATTCCGACGAGAAGCGGCCGATTCGGCGGGTGACAGGTCGTCCGTGTCTCGACGCCCGACGTATTGACTGACCGGCTACGGGTTCACGGCGATGGTGTGCGTTGCGTACTGCGCCGTCAGTAACGGGCCACCGCTGTTCGGATACGAGATGCATTGTGCGAGGACGGTGGCGGACAAGTCCTGGACGCCGCCGTTGTTGAAGAGGTGGTCGTCGACTGACCATTTCCCGGTTTGGCCAACGGTGCCGAGCGTGTACTGCGATCCGCTCGCAGTAGTCAGAGTCACCTGCACGAACTCGGCGCCGACGAGCTTGCCATCGGGACCGGTTTTCGGACAAAAGTCGATCGGCGCATACGAGCTGGGAACGCCATCAGAAATAGAAGCAGGGGAAGTCCATGCCAGTCCCGTCGTGGGCACCCACGTCACACCGCCGGGGTAACCGGATGACGGAGAGGTTCCCGCGTCATTGAACGCCACCACTTCGGGACCAAGGCTCGTGCCAATCGGGTAGCAGGACCACCCGGAGTCCGTTTGGCTCGCGGGTAGCGACGGAAGCGACATCGTGGTTTGAGACTCGCCAGGCAGCGTGATGAAGACCGTCAACGCGTAGCCGGTCACGGCTGGACCCGTGGCTGACGCAGTCCAGTAGAACTGGATCTGCGTGCCCGGCACGGCACCATTCACGGGGTCGGCGGCGGTGCACGGATCACCCAAGCGAAGAGCGATGTTGCTGAGCGCGTTCGGTACCTGCGGCAAAGTCGTCGTCGTCGTCGAGGTCGCGCTCGTCGAGGTCGTCGACGACATCGGTGGCGGCAGAACGATCGGAATGGGTCCCGGGTTGTAGATACACGACGACAGGACGCAGGCTGCGACAACGACACACGCCGCCAACGCGGACGCCTTCAACACGCCCGACCGATGCCCCCGCACGAATCCCCCCATGACGCCTTCCGGAGCGCAGGACGGTAACCGGCAGACGCAGTTCTCGGCCACTCGACGCCCAACACGACAGCGCTCATCCCGCCCGCGGTGTGGTCGCGTGACGCATTAGTCCGGTTTGCGCTGGTCACCTCAGCCGCTCAGGGTGAGACGTGACCTTCGTTCCATAGTTGCCGTCGACTTGCGGCCGATCGACAGACGGTCGTTGTTCGCCAGATTGAGCGGGAGCATGTTGAAGCTGCCGCCGCCGTCCATCTTGCCCACACCGAACACGACGCGCGTGCCTTGCTCAAGGTCCGCTTTGTCGCCAATGTAGAGGCCATTCTTGGGCCAGATAATCGGGTCGTTCACTACGGGCCAGATGCGCAAGCTGACCGCGGCCGTCGGTGCGTTTGGGAAGTCGCCCCTGCGCGTAGAGAACGGGGTTGAAAACGAGGACCTGCAATGCGACCGCAAGATCACGATGGTGACCATGACGACGAAGGGCTCGCCGCTTCCAGGTAGTCCGTCTCCGGTAAGCCGAATCCACCAAGGTGCGACGTTCGCGTCTGCGGCGAGATCGACGCGCGCCAACTCGGGCGGCTCTCGCAGCGCGTAGAAATCTCGGCGGATGTCGTCGTGAAGTATTGGAACCTGCCCGAGATCGTCGCTCCCACGTTGGTCGATCAGGAGCGCCATTAGGAATGCCCATCGTGCGACAAGTCGTTGGCTCTCGGCGTCGAGCGCCTGTTTGTCGTGGCCGCGAATCATCGGCTCGAGGATCGGGCGCGCCGCCTCGTCCAGCTCCTTCATCCATCCGCCGTCACAGACAGCGCAAGCGCTCGTAACGAGGTTGCCGAGATGCTTGGCGGGGATCTCGAGGCCGTCAACGACGAGCGTGAACAGGTGCTCAGGACCGACGCCTCAATCGTCGCGTAGTAGATCCCCGATCCACGTCGAGGGAACGCGCGTTTCTGCGATCGTCATATCCGTCCGACCACAGAAGATGCAGGGTGACAGCTCGGAAACGGTAGCGGCGGTCCGCGGGAAGTCCGCGCAACGGGCTCAGGCCGCCTAACCGGCACTTAGACATGCTCTGGCGTTTCGGCTGGTCACGAGGGATGCGTTCAGTGCGCCGCTGGTCACGGCATCGGGCGCGAAACCTTGCCAAGGTTGGGGTCGCGGGTTCGAATCCCGTCGTCCGCTCCGAGTAAATACGCAGATGAGTGGCCAAATCGGGCCGCTCTGTCGCGTAGGGGGAGGTGCGCGATCGTGCCCCCGCTGGGCATGTTCGGTTACCGTCGCCGCGTGCCGGAGACGTTGGAGCGGGGGCTCGCATGGCGCGCACGACGCTGAATCGTTCAGGTCGCGCAACGAGTGTCTCGACGGCGCGCCGGGAGGCGGCGACCGAGGAGGACCGGGCCGCGTCTTCGCGTTCACGAGTGCCCGAGTGGGTGTGGACGGCGGGTGTGGGAGCGGTTGCGCTCGGCCTGTTCCTCGCGACGTTCTCGCCGAACCTCGCGCTCGGTGATGCTCCGGAGTCGGTCACAGGCGTGAAGTCGCTGGGTGTCTTGCACGCGCCCGGATATCCGACGTACGTGCTGCTGGGTCATTTGTGGTGCGTGCTCGTTCCGTTCGGGAGTTGGGCCGCGCGGCTGAACCTGTTCAGCGTCGTGTGCTCGGTTGTGGCGATCATGCTGGTATTCGTGCTCGGACGTGCGTTCGGCGCGTCGCGCCCGGCGGCTGCGATTGGAGCTCTTACCGTCGCGACCAGTATCTCGTTCTGGTTCAACGCGGGCTTTGCGAAGCATTACGCGCTGTCGGCGATGCTGGTGGCGTTGGCCACGGTGCTTGTCGTCGCGTGGCAACGCCACGGCGGACGAGCGCGGATCATCGGTGCGGGCGTCGCGCTCGGTGCATGTACGGGTGCGTCGTGGGAACTGGCCGCGATCATGACCGTCGGCCTTGTCGCGCTCGTGGTGTGGAACCCGCCGCGACCGCACTGGCGCGACATCGCACCCGCCCTTGGCGCGGCTGTCGCGGTCGGCGCCGCGGCATGGCTGTTCGTGCTGGTGCGTGGTGGTCAGGATCCGACGATCAACTGGGGCCGCGTCACGTCCCTGGGGCGGCTTGAAGACCTCGTGCGTCAGAAGGACTTCCTCAACGGCGACCTCTCACCGAACGGTGTGCGCGCACTGCCGGAGGCGCCGCACCGCCTGTTGTCATACGGGACCATCACGGCCCATGAGCTTGGCATCGCGGCGATCGTGGTAGCGCTGGTCGGTCTCGTCGCCGTCGCGCGCCGGCGCCGTCTCGGCGACACGTTGTTCTTCGCCATTGTCCTCTTGGGGAATCTCGCGAGCGCGGTGTTCATCGCCGGGCTGAACGATGCGAGCGGAATCTGGTCGGGCCTCGTCGTGGGCGGATTCTTGATCGACCTCGTGCTCGTCAGCGGCGTGCTCGTCGGGCTCGGCGCCGATGCGCTGGGCGACCTCGCGGTGGCGGTTGCACGTCGGGCTCTCCCACCCGGCGACGGTGACCGACGACCGGCGCCGGTGGTACGGAACATTGTTGTCGTGATCGTGGCGCTTGCAGTCCTGGTGCCGTCGATCGTGGTGCACGAGGCTTATGCGACACACCGCGGCGTTGCGTTTGCCGACGCATCCGCGGTACAGGTGCTGAACCAACTCCCGAAGAACGCAGTGCTGATCGTGTTCGGATGGGAGTTCATGCAGCCCTACGTGTATCGCCAGGTCGTCGACGGCGAACGCCGCGACGTCAAGGTTCTTGATGCTTCCGAACTGAACCTGCGCTGGTACCGCGAGGAGGTCGCGCGCACGTTCGGCGCGATTGCACCGTCCCCCGCGCTCGACACCAATCCGTTTCTTGCCGCGCTGCTACGCAACGCGTTCGTCGATGTCCCAGTGTTCGTCGACATGTCGGCCGCAGGCCAGTTCATCGGTAAGTTCGGGCTCGTTGTCGACGGCGCGGCCGCGGAACTCGTACCGGGCACCAGCATCACCGGTCACCGCTCGCTCACGGCGATGTCGCAGGACCTCCACGCGGTACAGCAACGCGACGGCTGGTTCGGGAAAGCAGCACAACGATTCCCGAACCGGAATGTGTCGCTCTTCGAGATGCGCGCCGAGCTCTTCCTTGCCGCGCTGGCCGTTCACGCCGGCCTCGAGCAGGTCGCGGCAAACGAGATCGAGACCGCCGAGCGCATCCGCCCCGACCTCGACACCCTGCCACCGCTGCTCGCCGAAGTGCAGGCGGGGAACCCGAACGCGCAGAAGGACATCATCAGCCTTGCGGCCGCATACTGACCGTGGAACCGAGAATCGACGATCCCGAGGGGGACGGCATGCACTTCGAGGCCGACATCAAGCCGCTGTTCCGAGAACGCGACCAGAAGGCGATGGAGTCGCACTTCGACCTGTGGTCACACGACGACGTGAGCCGGCACGCCGAGGCCATCGTCACCCGACTGCGCGACGGGTCGATGCCGTGCGACGGCGCCTGGGCCGCGGAGCAGATCGAGGTGTTCCAGCGCTGGATCGACACCGGAAAGCCCGACTGACGCCCGCCGGCAGCGGGTGATACGTCACGGTCGCGGTAAGGGGGGTTAACCGCAGTCGGGGACGGGTCGATGTTCCGGGCGTGGCGCACACCGGAGTCTCGTGTGAGTTCGCGGGTGCATTGGGAGACCTGGCCACGGCATTGCCCGACCCAGTGGTGCTGCTGAACCCGGCGGGCGAACTGCGGTGGGGGAACGCGGCCGCCGAGCAATTGTTCGGAATCACCCTTTCCGACGGTGCGGGCCGGAGCATGCTGGATTTCTTACATCCCGACGATGTCGAGATGGCGCTGGTGTCGGTGGCGGCGATGCAGCGCAAGGAACTCGGGACGCTGCTCGAGATGCGCGTGCGTGCCGCCGACGGCTGGCGGCTGGTCGAGGCGCGTGGCCGGTGCTTCGGCGAAGACATGTTGGTGACGGTCCGCGACATCACCGACCGTCGGCGCTGGGAAGTCGTGGGCGACGAGGTCGCCGGGTTCCGCGCGGTCATGCAGAACGCGGCGTCGATCACGATGATCCTCGAGCCCGACGGCGCGATCCGATCGTCGTCCGCGCCGGTGACGAGGCTGCTCGGTCACGACCAGGAGCTGCTCGAAGGTGAGCCCTTCGCCGGTATCGTCGTCCGCGCCGATCACCCGCAACTCGAAGCGGTGTGGGACGTCGCGAAGGTTCCGGGCGCGCCGCCGTTGACCACCGATCTCCGCCTGGTGCGCCACGACGCGTCGGTCGTTCCGTTCGCGTTGACGTTCACCAATCTGATCGACGACCCGACGCTCGGCGCCGTAGTTGTGACGGGCCACGACGTCTCTGATCGGGTCGGCACCGAAGCCGAGCTGCGCGAGTCGAATTCGCTGCTCGCGACCACGCTCGACTCGACCGCCGACGGCATCCTGGTCGTCGACCGGGGCGGGCGGATCGTCACGTTCAACCGTGCGTTCGCCGCGATCTGGGCGCTCCCCGACGCGGTGCTCGAAAAGCGGGACGACGACGAAGCCTTGGCCGCGGCCCTGCGCCTCGTGCGCGATCCGGACGAGTTCCTCGCCAAGGTGCACGAGGTGTACGCGAGCCCCGACACGAGCAGCCAGGATGTCGTCCACCTCACCGACGGCCGGGTGTTCGAACGGGATTCGTACCCGCGCGCGCTCGACGGCAAGGTCGTCGGGCGGGTCTGGACGTTCCGCGACATCACCGAACACGAACAGCTCAAACAACTGCTCCGGCATCAAGCCCTGCACGACTCGCTCACGAAGCTCGCGAACCAGACGTTGTTCCGCGATCGGATCGATCACGCCATCGCGCGGTTGCGGCGGAGTCAACACCGGGTCGCGGTGTTGTTCATCGACCTCGACGACTTCAAGAACGTCAACGACACCCTCGGTCACTGGGTCGGCGACGAGCTGCTCGTGCAGATGAGCGCGCGTCTCACACGCGAGCTCCGCCAGACTGACACCGCGGCGCGCCTGGGCGGCGACGAGTTCGCGGTCCTGCTCGACGAGCTGACCGACGACCACGACGCGGTCACCATCTCGCAGCGCATCCTCGCTGCGTTGCAGCAACCGATCGACATCGCGCAGCGCCGCCTGACGCTGACCGCGAGCATTGGGATCGCCTTCGGCGACCACACCACCGACACCGATGAACTCCTCCGCAACGCTGATCTTGCGATGTACAACGCCAAAGCCGAGGGCAAGAACTGCCGGCGCGTCTTCACCCCCGACATGCACGCCTCGGCCGTCGCGGGGCTGGAATCCCTCTCGATCTCCGAGAAATAACGATCCGATCGCGGCGCCGCAGCGGATCACTCGCTGTGAAGCCCGAAGATGCACCGTCGCAGACCGCCTCGGCGCGGATCACGATTGCCGCGGAGACCGTCAGCGTCCAGGCGAGCTGCACCTACCAGACGGCGCTCGCCCTGATGAATGCTCTCTCGCGACAGGATGGGACCAGTCTGGACGCCGTGGCGGAGGGCGTTCTGGCCGGAGAGGTCCGATTCGACCGCACGTGACCCGCACTTGACACCCCGAGGTCGGGTGGCCATTCTCGGTGGCCAGGGGGATCTCCAGGAGTATCGGCTGGTCAGGGCGCCGGTGCCGGGCGGGATGACGACGTGGGGGACAATCGGCGATGACCGCGTTGGCAGAGCCTTCGGAGGCCGTCGCGCCGGGTCGCGGTGGGCTTACCGATGTTCACCGCAAGCTCATGTTCGTCGCCGCGTTCGGGCTGTTCGTGCGCGTCGCGTACGTCCTGCTCTACGCGCGCACCCTGAAGCTGGGCTGGGACGCCTCCTGGTACACGGGGATCGGCGATCGCCTGGCGTCGGGACACGGCTACTCGGTGACCTGCCCGCTCGTGGCCTCGTGCGCAGGCCGCTCGACCGCGCTGTTCCCGCCGGTCATGCCGTTGCTCTATGCGGCGACGGCCAAGGTCGGCGCGTCGTCGCTGCTCGGGCGCCAACTCGTGCTCGCAGGCATCGGATCGGTGACGGTGTTCCTGTTCGGTCTGCTCGGCCTGCGCGTCGGCGGGCCGAAGGTGGCGATCGCGGCCGCGGTGCTCGCCGCGATCAACCCGATGATGATCCTGCTCGAGGGATCGCTGATGTCGGAAGCGGTTGCGGTCCCGCTCGCCGCGCTGATGCTGATCCTGTTGGTCGATCAGCGACGCGAGACGCGCACGTGGCGGTGGTTCGCACTCGGGGGAGTCGCCGGCGTCGCGGCACTCACGCGCGGCGAAGGTGTCGTGTGGTTGGTCGTGGTGATGGCGCCGTGCATCATCTTCCTGCCTCGGGAAACGTGGCGTCGGCGGCTGATCGGACTCGCCACGATCGGGCTCACCACGCTGGTCGTGGTCAGCCCCTGGCTCATTCGCAACCAAGAGGCGTTCGGCACCCCGTACCTGAGTCAGCCGAACCTCTACGGGACGATGGCCGCGACGAGTTGCCGGGCCGGTTTCTACGGCCCGCACATCGGCGACTGGGTGTGCGAGGGCGACGCGAGTGTCGGCTTCACAGATCTCGAAGGCGCCAACCTCTCCGAAGCGCAGGCCTACGCGGCGGCCAAACACCGCGCGTTCTCGTACACGTCCGCGCACTTGGGGCGATTGCCGATTGTGGTCGTGGCGCGTGAAGCGCGGGCGTGGAGCCTGCTCGGCACGTTCCACTTCCAGACCGGATCGGGCCAGTTCCGGTTCAGCGTCACGCTCTTCGACTGGTTCCTGTTCGTGACCGCCGCGGCCGGCACGGTCATTGCGTTCAAGCGGCGCATCGAGGTGTGGCCGTTGCTGCTGCTCGTTTTGAGCGTGACGGCGACGATCGCGGTCACCTACGGCAACCCGCGCTATCTCGCCACCATGACGCCCGCGCTCGCGGTGCTCGCCGGTATCGCGATCACGCAGTGGCTCCCGCGCCTGTTCGCGCCGGCCCGGCCCGCGGCGCGGCCCGCGTCGGCGACGAAACCGCCGGCTACGCCGACAGCAGCTTCGTCTGCAGCAACCGACTGAACTCGGGCGTCAGCGTCAACGCACCGGCGATCGTGAGGTGCCCGAAGTCGCGGTACAGGAAGTGGTCGCCGTGATTCGTCGGGCACTCCGTAGTGGTGCAGAGGTCGTTGGTGAGATCGATGTCGTTGGCGCTCGCGATCCCGGCGATCGCGGCGCGGTTCGCCTGGAGCGCAGGCTGCTGTTGGCGATCGATCGACGCACGACTCGCAGAAGTCCCGCACGACGACGCGTCGAGGTAGATCCGGAACGCGGGGCACTGTGAGAGGTCCCACGTACCGAAGTGCGGAACAGTGTCGACGACGGTGACGGGCACGCCCGCTTGGGTCAGCCGGCGCACCACCGACGACAACGCGGTCTGCCAGACGCGCGCCTTGGCCGCCACCGTCGTGGCGGTGTGGCCCGTGCGCGGATCGCGCAGACGGAACTTGCTGCCGTCGATGTAGCCGCTCGCGTCCGACGACACGATCACGAGCTTGGGCTTCAGCGCGATCAGCTGCGTGACCGCCTGGGTGACGAAGCGTCGGCACCCGGCGAGCGCGTTGCCGTCGGTCACGAGCACGAGGTCGACGAAGGGGCAGCCCGCGCTGGTGGCCACATGGAGGTCGTATCCGGCCTGGGTCGTGGCCGCGGCGGCGGGCTCGGTGAAGTGACCCGCGTTCGAGTCGCCGACCAGCCACACCGAACCGTGCGCGTCGGCCGCGTGCCACACGCAGCCCGCGGGTCGGCTCTCGATCGGCCCGTTGTTCTCGCAGTTGCGGATCTCGTCGGCGTGGAGCGTCGTCTGCTGCTTGAGGTTGCGCGCGATCGCGGTGTGCGAAACGGCGCGCGCCGACAGCCCGAGCGCGGCGCACACGAGCAGCGGTATGGAGATGCAGATGATCGCGACGGTGAGCGCGCGGCGGCCGGTGATCGAGCGGTTGAAGCGGATGGGTTGCTCGATGAAGCGGTACGAGAAGTACGTAGGGATCAGTGCGGCGAGGGCGGCGATCGTGAGCGCGAACGTGCTGTGCGAGAACAGGATGCCGGTGAACACGATCGCGGGCCAGTGCCACAGATACCAGCCGTAGGAGATGTCGCCGATCCGCACCATCGGCCTGCTGCTGAGCACGCGCGTCGCGCCGCGTTGCGAGCCCAGTCCGGCGACGATGAGCAGCGCGGTTCCGCCCACCGGGACGAGCGCGATCGTGCCCGGGAACAGCGCGGTGCTCGTCAGTACCCGCGCACTCCAGAACACGAGCACGATTCCGACAACGCCCGCGATCAGGGCACTGTTGGCTTTGATGCGGGAGAGGTTCGCGACGAACAGTGCCAGGAACGCGCCGACCGCGAACTCCCAGGCTCGGGTCACCGACGAGTAGTACGCAAAGTGCGACGGCGAGGTCAGGAACTCGCTGAACGCGCCCCGGGTCGCGCCCACACCGATGAAGAACGACACCGCGCCGACGAGACCAACCGTCCACGCGAGCGCGGTGCGCACCGGGAGGCGGGGCATGTAGCGGCGAGCGAGGAACGCGGTGAGCGCGAGCAGCAGTGGGAACACCACGTAGAACTGCTCTTCCACCGACAGCGACCACGTGTGCAGCAGCGGGTTCGAGCTCAGCGCGGCGTCGAAGTAACCCGCCTTCGCGCTGTAGAAGTAGATGTTCGCGACGAACGTCGCCGCGGATGCCCCGGCGGCCGCGGTCTTGCGCTGGGCGAGGATCGGGTTCTGGAACAACGCCGAGGCCGCCGCGACGGCGACGACGAGGAGCGCGAGCGCCGGAAGGATGCGGCGCACCCGGCGCGCGTAGAACGTGGTGAAGCTCAGGCGCTGCGTCGACAGCAGCTCGCGCCAGAGCAACTGCGTGATGACGAAACCGGAGATGACGAAGAACACGTCGACACCGACGTAGCCGCCCGGCAACGGGAGCCCGGCGTGGAAGGCGACGACCAGGAGCACCGCGAGTCCACGGAGGCCCTGGATGTCGGCGCGGTGCGCGACCGGTGGCGGTGCGACGACGCTCGGCGTCGCGCCGCGCTCTTCCTCGGATACGACCACGAGGCCCCCCGGCTACCCGTCTCCCGGCCCGAAGCATAACTCGCAGGGCCGTGACCTTTTCCTAGGTTTCGGGCGAAACGCGGCTTGTTGGTTCAGCCCGGAGGGGCGAGGAGCGGAACGAAGATCGCGCGCCAGTCGGTGCCGGCCACTCCCGGCGTGACGAGGTCGACGAACGCGAGGCCGAGGGGGATGAGCTGGGCGAAGCGGCCGAACGCGTCGAGGGCGCGGTGCTCGTCGGCGGTGCGGGCCCCCAACGCCTCCAGGTAGGCGTAGATCGCAGCTTCTTGCACCTGGTCGAGCGCGGCGGCCAGCTCCGGGCGGTGCCGCGCCGCGAGCTGCGCCTCGATGCGGAACGTCCGCCATTCGCGCCGCGGCCGCCGAGGTATCCGCCGACGATGCGCGCCGTCGCGAGCCCGACATCGGGGGCGATGTATGTGGCGCTGTTCGCCTCGAGATCGTCGGCCAAGCGGCGGGCGAGCAGAACTTCGACCGAGTGCGCGAGCAACTGGTCCTTGGTCTGGTAGCGCGCGTAGATCGCGCCCGACGTGAGCCCGGCCCGGCGCGCGATCCGCGACGTCGTGGCGCGCTCGAAGCCGACGCGCGCGGTGATGGCCGAGACGGAATCGATGAGCGCGCTCTGGGCGGCGTCGCCGGTCTCGGCCCGCACGGTGCCGGCCGCCTCGGGCCGGAACTGTTCGGTCGGAGCCGAATAGGGCTGACCGAAGGAGTGCCCGACGCCGGCGATCACCGGTTCCCATTCCGTCTCCCGGCGGCGGGGGATCGTGTGCAGGAGAACGCCCCACACCGAGCCGGTCGTGAACAGCACCTGGGCGCGTCGGCGCCGGTCGCGTACCGCGCGTGCCCGCCCGCCAGCCCTGCATCCATTCCTCGACTGCGGGCGTGACCACTTCGTCGAGCTCGTCGATCCGGCGGGCCGTGGCCAGGAGCTCGAGCGCGGCGACCGTGGACCGCGACGGGCACACCAGCTCCTGGATCACCTCGCCGAGCGGAATCGACCGATCGTCGTCGACCAGCGCGCGCACGGCCCGGTCGAGCAACGCGAAGTGTGTGTCGCGGACCCTGGTGGTCCAGACCGCGGCCGCGAGCTCGTACACATTCTCGTAGCGGCCGTAGAGCGCGCCGGTCGTGAGGCCGGCGCGGCGGGCGACCCCGCTCATGCCGAGCCGGTCGATCCCCACGTCGGCGATCTCAACGAGTGCGGCCTCGAGGAGGCGCTCGTCGTTCTCCTGCGAAGAGACCGAGCGCCGGCGGCTCACCACCGCGGGCCTCCGGACGACGCAGGCCGCCGGACCCGTTCCCAGACGGGTGCGCCGATTCGGGAAAACCGCATACCACCTCGGGTCGTTCCTCGATCAGATCGTCATCCCACGGGTTGACGCGCGCTTCATAATAGAGCCTACAATCAAGGCGTACGCGTGAGTCTCGGTCTGCGACCGGGAAGGATCCATCGTGAGCGTGGTTCCGTGGGTGGCGGGGCAGACGTGATGGCGAGCATCGTTCGATTCAGGGTCTTGGGCTCCGTCGGGGTCGATGCCGACGGCGTGCCCCTGGCGATCGGCGCGCCCCGGCAGCGCGCGCTGCTTGCGTTGTTGCTGCTCGACGCGAACCGCGCCCTCCGGCCGCACACGCTGATCGAAGGCATCTGGGGCGAGACCATTCCCCAGCATCCCGACGCCGCGTTGCAGATCGTCGTGTCGCGGCTGCGGACTTCGCTGGGTCCGGTCGCCGATCGGTTGTCGTCAGGTCCGGCCGGTTATCGGATCGCGGTGGCCGACGACGAGCTCGATCATCTGCGCGCCCGCGGACACTTCCAGCACGCGCAGGACCTGCGCGAACGCGACGACATACAAGGTGCCGCGGCCGCGGCCGACGCCGCGCTGCGTGCTGGACCGCCGACGCGCTCGACGACCTCAGCGAAGCGCCGTTCTACGACGCCGCGTACCGCGATACTGCGCGAGTTGCGGCTCGCGATCTACGAGTTCCGCAATCGCGCCTACCTCGAGAGCGGCCGGCACGTGGAAGTGCTTGCCGATATCGACACCTGGATTCGCGACGAGCCCTGGCGCGAGCGCATCCGGGCCCAGTACATGGTCGCGTTGTACCGCGTGGGGCCGCCGCGTCGACGTGCTCGCGGAGTACGACGTGTTGCGCCGGTCGTTGGCCGACGAGCTCGCCGTTGAGCCGAGTCACTTCGTGCAAGAACTGCACGGCCGGATGCTCGATCAGGATCCGGCCCTGCTGCTGCGCCGGTCGGGAATCGTCGCGACCCTGCCGACCTGGACGCCGTGCGGGCTGCCGTTCGTGGGGCGCTCCCGCGAGGAGCATCTGATCTTCGACGTGCTGCGCGACGTCGCCGCGGGCGCGACGCGGATGGTGCTCGTCGAGGGCGAAGCGGGCATCGGGAAGTCGCGCCTCGTCCTGGAAGCCGCCCGGCGCGCGCACGACGACGCGATCGTGTTGGCCGTCGACGGCGCCGACGCGTTGCACCCAGGCTTGCTGATGCTCACGGCCGCGCTGACCGAGGCTTCGGTGCAGCTGAGCGACGTCGAGCTGCGTCTGTGCCTGGGCCGCTGGCCGGGCGACGTCGCCGACCTCGCGCCCGCGTTGCGCCGCCGGCTGCCCGACCTTCCGCCGCCGCTCGAGGCCGACGCGGAGACGCGCGCCGCGGCGGTGCGTGCCGCGATCGTGTCGTGGATCGGCGCGCTCTCGCAGCGCGCGCCGGTGATGCTGCTGCTCGACGACATTCATCGCGCCGGTACCGCGCTGCTGTTGCTGCTCGGCGAAATGTTCGTCGACCAGGAGCCCAAGCGCGTCCTCGTCCTGGCAACGGCCCGCTCCGGTGGGGCCGACCGTTCGTCGCGCCTCGAACAACTGGCGCGGAGCTTGCAGAAGCGGGGCGAGCTCGATCGCTTCGAGCTCGGGGGGCTCGGTTCGGATCAGGTCGAGCGGCTCCTCAACGAGCTCGCGCTCCCGGACGCTGTCCAATCTCGCCGCGGAACTCACGCTGACCACGCACGGGCATCCGTATCTGCTGGGGGAGATGCTGCGCGAACCCGATCGGGGAACGTCGGCGACGACACCCGACGACGTGTCGGTGCGCATCCGGCAGTTCGTGCTCCGCCGCGTCGCCGGTCTGGGTGAACCGGCCGCGCATCTGTTGAACATCGCGTCCGCTACCCACAGCGACTTCGATCTCGCACTGCTCGCCGAGGTATCGCGCGGCACGGCGCGGTCGACGGAGATGTTGGTCGATCAGGCCATCAACGGCGGTTTCCTGCACGTCACCGGGCTCGGGTCGTTCGACTTCGTGCACGACCTCGCGCGCCGGGCCATCCTCGAGGCGATCGAGCCCGACGCGCAGGCCGACGTTGCACCGCGACATCGCGATTGTGCTGGAGCGCCACGAAGCCACATCGAGTGCCGTGGCCGCGCGCAGTGGAGCATGGCCAACGGCGCCGATGCCGACGAGAAGACGTGCGTCTGGGCCGAGCGGGCCGGTGACGCCGCCCTCGTCGACCTCGACCCCTATACGGCCGCGGCCTGGTTCGCGATCGCCGCCGAGCGCGTGGCCGACGAACGGTTGCGGGCCCATCTCCTCATCCGGCTGGCCGGTGCGCAATGCCGGGCCGGCGACGCGGCCGGCGCGGAACGTTGCGCACCGCGCTGGAAGTAGCACGGCGCCTCGACGACCGCGGACTGATCATCGAAGCGGCCACACTGTGGACGCCCATCTGGACGTCGATGCCGACCCTCTCGCCGCGCGAACGGATCGAGCTGCTCTCCGAAGGCGCGCGCCGCACCGACGATCTCGGCGTGCGCGCACTGTTACGCGCCCGCCTCGCGACCGAGCTGACCCTGACGCCGGAATGGCAGCGAGCCCGCGCGTTGGCCGACAAAGCGATTTCCGACGTGCGCGAGAGCGGCGCACAGGACGCGCTTCCGGAAGTCTTCATGCGTCACTTCCAAGCGACATGCACGCCGCACAACCTCGCGGAACGGCGCCGCAACATCGAGGAGGCGGTCGCGGTCTCGGTCGGTTCGCCCGACCCGGTCCACCGATTCTTCGCGCTCAGTACCGCCGCGGCAGGCCGCGATCGAGTCGGCCGACGTCGACACCGCGTGGAACTACCTCGACACCGCGTTCGATCTCGGGACCGAGCTCGGCGTGGCCGTGCTCGCGTTCAACATGGAGTGCATCCGGGTGTGGCGGCGGGGCTTGGAAGGCGACCTCGTCGAAGCCGAACGCCTGGCCCTCAGCGCGGCCGCGATGGGATCGCGCCAGGGCATCGGCAGTGCGGTGGTTGGCCCCGCGCTCCAGATCGCGTGCGTGCGCTGGCAGCAAGGGCGCTTCGCGGAGCTGTTGCCGATGGTGCAGGGCATGCGGGTGGAGGGCGATCCGAACTCCGAGATCCTCCTTGCCCGCGCTTGCCTGTTTTCCGGAGAGCAATCAAGACGCGTTCGGTCGCCTGGAACAGGCGGCGGCGCACGACTTCGAGGATCTTCCCCTCGGCCTGCACTGGGCGCCGTCGCTCGTCGCGGCTGCGGAAGCCGCGTACATGGTCGGCAACAACCGTGTCGGCGAGGTCGTGCTGCGCCATCTCCGCGCCTTCCCGGACCAGGTCGCGTTCAACGGGTCGTGGGCGATTGCTCCGCTCGCGTTCGGCGCGGCGATGGCGGCCGCCGCGGCCGGCGACCACGCCGCGACCGACGAGATGTTCGAACACGCGCTCCGTGTCGAGCGACCGCTTGCGGGCGCCGTTGCTGCGGGCCCGTACCGAGATCGGGTGGAGTCGGGTGTTGTTGGCCCGCGACGCGTTATCCGGAACGGGCGCTGATCCTGGCGTGCGACGCCAGGGACCGGCTCGTCGGTCTGCGGGTCGCGCCGACGGTCGGCTCGGCCGATGCGCTGTTGCGCCAGGCCGAGGCGGCGCTGGCCGGGCAGCTCGAGGGCCGCCGTACCGGCTGCGACCCGACCCGGCCGGCTGTGACATGGGCCACGACCAGCACTTTTGGGCTTCCGCCCGGGTCGGAGCACTGTCAGGGTGACGGGTATGCAGCACGCCCAAGCTCCCCTCGCAACCGAAGCCGGCGCCCTCGACCTCGATGCGGTCCAGGTCGTGGCCCGCACCCCGGCCCTGGCCGAGGTGCGGATCGTCACCGACCACGGACAGCCCGTGACCATCGGGAACGTCCGCCTCGCGGACGATTCGTGGTGCTGGGTGCACAACGACGGTGAGCAGAGCTCGCCGGTCTCGGCCACCCGCTTGGCCGCGGCCCGGGCCCTGGCCGACTACCACCGGGCCTACAAGCCCCGGGCGGTCAAAGCGTCCATGCGCCAACTTCTGCAGTCGGCTCGGACCCGGTAACGCCGCGCCCCCGCTTCTTATCCCTTGGTCTTGGCGTTCGCCTTGGCCTTGGGAACCCAGGTGTTGACGATCTTGGGCACCACGGTGTCGATGCGCTGCTCGAGCTTCGTGCCTCGGGCCGCCTTGATCTTGCCGGCGGTCACCGCAGCCTGAACCTTGGCGTTCAACGCCGACTCGAGCGCGCTGATCACCGTCTGGGGCGCAACGCCGTGCTCGGTCGCGATCGCGGCGATCGTCTTGCCGCCCCGCAGCTCCTTCACCAAGTCGGCGCGGGAGATGCCGATGGTCTTGGCGGCGAGCGTCCCGCCCTGGCGTCGGATGCGGCGCCGGAGGGCTTTCGCGGCGGCCTTGCGGTGCGCGGTCTTGGCCGCGGGGGTCTTGGCCGCGGGGGTCTTGGCCGCGGGCGTCTTCGTTCCGGCGACGGTCGTGCTGGTGACGACCGCGGGATTGGCGGCCGCCGAACCTGACGTCGACGCCGCGCCCGCAACGGACACCCCGGCGAGCCCGAGGACTGCGGCGACGGAGGCGGAAGCGATGGTCTTGGTGAATCTCATGTATTCACCATCGCAGCCAATTGTGAGGGAACCGTAAAGCCGCGGTCAGCGCTGGGCCAGAAGCTCGCTGACCACGTCGAGCACGCCGTCGACGCCCGAACCGTGCAGCGTCATCCCGCCGTCGATCACGAGGTTCTGGCCGGTGATGAAACGGGCCAGGTCGGAGCAGAGAAACACCACGACGTCGGCGATGTCGTCCGGGGTGCCGATGCGGCCGAGCGGCGTCTTGTCGCGCTCTTGCTCCTCGAGGCCGATGCCGCGTCGTTCGAGGAGCAGTTCGGTCAGCGGCGTGCGGATCATCCCCGGCGACACCGCGTTGACGCGGATGGACGGCGCGTACTCGAGCGCCGCGTTCGCGGTGAGCGCGATGACCGCCGCCTTGGCCGCGGAGTACGGCGCTTCGCCCGCCGCGGGCCGGGTGCCCGAGATGGATGCGGTCGACACGATGGACCCGCCGCCCGTCTTGATGATCAGTGGCGCGCCCGCCTTGAACCCGTGGAACACGCCGGTGAGGTTGAGGTCGACGATGCGCCGCCATTCCTCGACGTCGAAGTCGTGGATCGCGCGCCAACGTGCTGCCGCCCGCGTTGTTGTAGAGCAGCGACAGGCCGTCCATGGCTTCGGCGGCGGCGAGCATCGCGGTCGCCATCGACTCGAAATCGGTGACGTCGACTGCGTAGAACGTGGCCGTCGATCTCCTTGGCCACCGCCTCCGCGTTGTCGCCGTTCACGTCGAACGACGCGCGACCTGCGCGCCCTCGGCGGCCATGCGCCGGCACGTCTCCGCGCCGATGCCCGAACCGCCGCCTGTCACTACCGCTTTGTGCCCGTCGAGGAGTCCCATCGGGGCAACGGTAACCGTCGCGCTATCCTCGCGGGCTCAACTCGGGCGCGTGGCTCAGTCTGGCAGAGCACCTGCATGACGCGCAGGGGGTCGGGGGTTCGAATCCCTCCGCGCCCACCCGATTGTCGCCTGGAGGGCACCGGCCGCGGATAGCGTCGGCCGGTGCTCGACGGGTCTCCGACGCTCACCGAGCCGGGATCCGATTCGGCGCCCGACGGGCCGGTCGACGGCGACCACGATCGAGCGCCGCACGTCGCGGTTCTGCTCGCGATCTTCTTGGTCCTCGCGGTCGCGCTGACCTTCCCGAACGTCACCCGGCTGCGCACGTTCATCGCGGGCGACTCCGGCGACTCGCTCCTGAACCTCTGGATCATGCGGCGCGTCCAGATCGGGCTCCCGCACGGTTGGCACGCGCTCTGGAACCCGCCGATCTTCTATCCCGCGCACGGCACGCTGGCGTACAGCGACACGCTGTTCCCGGTCGCGCTCGTGCACTGGCCGCTGCGGACCGTGCTCGGCGACACGCTCGCGTTCAACGTGATCTACCTCGGGTCGTGGGTGTTGTCGTCGTGGTGCGTGTATCGGCTCGCGGCGCGCTTTGTCCGCCACTGGGGCGCGGCGTTCGTCGCCGCGCTCGCGTACACGTACGCCGCGATCCGGCTCGTGCACCAAGGGCACTTTCAGCTCGTCGTCGGCGGGGCGCTGGTTCCGCTCGTCGTGTTGTTGTTGCTGCGCGTGTTCGACACGCCGAGTGTGCGGCGCGGGCTGGCGTTGGGCGCGGCGTTCGTGACGCTGACGCTGACCGCGAGCTACTTCGGGGCGATGATGGCGGTCGTCGTCGTGATCGTCGCGGGCGGTCTGTTGTTGACTCGACGTTCGGAGCCGCGCCGGCCGTACGTGGTGGCGCTGGTGGCGGCGGCCGTGCTGGTGGTCGTGTGTGTCGCGCCGTTCGCATTCAAGTACGAACAGCTGCAACGGCATCCGGAGTTCCGGCGCACGTTCGAGCCCTCGACCGCCACACACGTCGGCGACTTCGCGGGCACCGGTGGGCACGACTACGTGTTGGATCACGTGCCGTTCGTGTCGAGCGCATCCCGTCCGAGCAGCCGGGGGATCGAGAACCGCGTCTTCCCCGGCTTCGTCGCGCTGGCGTTCGGAGTGGTGGGCGTGTTCTTGGTGGTGCGGCGGCGCCGCCGCCGGGATGGGCCGCCCGGCGGCCGGCGGAACGAGTTGCTGCTGCTGGCGATCGCCGGGATCGTCGTGCTCGTATTGTCGTTCGGCGACTGGATGCGCGTCGATGGCCATCGGGTGTACCTCCCGTTCGCGGCGTTGCGACGAATCGTTCCCGGATTCGCCGGAATCCGGGCGGTGTCGCGGCTGGAGCTCGCGGCGCAGCTGGCGCTCGTATTGTTCGCGGCGGTCGGGATCGACGCGTTGCTCCGACGCACGCCGAACCGATGGCGGATTGCGGTCTTCGGTCTGCTGGCCGTCATCGTCGTCGCAGAATCGGCGATGGCGCTCATTTTCGTCCGCGTCCCGACGTCGGCCGACGACGGGGGAGTCGGCGCCGCGCTGCGCGCCCGGCCGACCGGCGTGGTGCTCGAGCTCCCGATCAGCTCCGCGAATCGCGGCGTGGTGTGGCCGACCGCGGAGTCGCCGCGCCAACTCGTCGCGTTGCACGACCACGACCCACGCGTGAACGGCTATTCCGGTTTTCAACCGCCCGGCTTCGACCTGCAAGCCGCCGTCCTCAACCATTTCCCGAAGGCGGATGCGCTCGGGCTCGTGCATCGGCTCGGCGTGCGGTACGTCGTGTTGCGCACCCAGGTGGTGGGGGAGATCGCGCCCGCCACCGCGGTCCCGCCCACCCTCCGCGACGGCGGCGGTCGTTACGACCCGCAGACCGCGGCGCGCATGATCGCGGCGTTGCCGGCGGGCGCGGCCAGTTCCGTCGTCCGATTGCCCGGGGGCTACCTGGTTGTTTTGACCGGTTGACGTACCCATCGGCGGAGTGGCGAAGTGGCACCGAAGGCGCGCGCGGCGGTCGTAGCCTGAAGAGCGAAAGGGCGTCCTCGCCGACGGCTCACGACCCCGGCCCACCCGGCCGATGATCCGTCGAGGGACGGAGTGAGACATGTTCAGCGACGGTTCGATCCATCAGCTCCCCGATGTCGACCCCCAAGAGACCGGCGAGTGGCTCGAGTCACTCGACGCGGTCATCGACGTCAAGGGCAAAGCCCGCGCGCACTACCTGCTCGCCCGGCTCATGGAGCGCGCCCGCGACAAGGGCGCGTTCGTGCCCACGATGGTCACCACCGACTACATCAACACGATTGCGCCTGAACAAGAGCCGTGGTTCCCGGGCAACGAAGACATCGAGCGCCGCATCCACGCGTTCGTGCGCTGGAACACGGTCGCCATGGTCGACCGCGCCAACCACCGTTTCGACGGGCTCGGCGGTCACCTCTCGACCTACGCGTCGGCCGCGTCGTTGGTCGAGGTCGGCTTCAACCACTTCTTCCGGGGCAAAGGCGACGGCGGCTACGGCGATCAGATCTTCTTCCAGGGTCACGCCGCGCCGGGCATCTACGCGCGTGGGTTCCTCGAAGGCCGGCTGACCGAAGATCAGCTCGACCACTTCCGCCGCGAGACCACGGGCGCGGCTTGCCGTCGTACCCGCACCCGCGCCGCCTGCCGACGTTCTGGGAGTACCCGACCGTCTCCATGGGTCTCGGACCGCTCAACGCGGTGTACCAGGCGCGCTTCAACCGGTACCTCTACAACCGCAAGCTCGTCGACACGTCGCAGGCGCGGGTGTGGTGCTTCGTCGGCGACGGCGAGATGGACGAGCCCGAAGCCACCGCCGCGCTCGACCTCGCGGCGCGGGAACGCCTCGACAACCTGATCTTCGTCGTGAACTGCAACCTGCAGCGGCTCGACGGTCCGGTCCGCGGCGACGGCAAGGTGATCCAGGAGTTCGAGTCGACGTTCCGCGGCATGGGTTGGAACGTGCTGAAGGTCATCTGGGGCCGGCAGTGGGACGAACTGTTGGCGCGCGACGTCGACGGCGTGTTGTTGAACAAGATGAACACCACTGTCGACGGCGAATTCCAGAAGTACGTCGTCGAGTCGGGCGCGTACATCCGCGAGCACTTCTTCGGCCCCGACCCGCGGCTGCGCAAGATGGTCGAGCACCTCTCCGACGACGAGTTGCAGCGCTTGCCGCGCGGCGGTCACGACTACCGGAAGATCTTCGCGGCGTACAAGACCGCGGTGGAGCACGAAGGCACGCCCACGGTCATCCTCGCCAAGACGGTGAAGGGGTGGACGCTCGGCGCCGACTTCGAAGCGCGCAACGCCACGCACCAGATCAAGAAGATGTCGCCCGGTCAGTTGAAGGCGTTGCGCGACCGGCTGTACCTCGAGATCCCCGACAAGGACCTCGAGAGCGGGATGGCGCCCTACTTCCACCCCGGCTACAAGTCGCCCGAGTACGACTACATGATGGAGCGGCGCCGGGCGCTCGACGGCTTCCTGCCCGACCGGGTCGAGCGTTCGAAGACGATCGTGTTCCCCGCGACGGCATCATCGACCAGCTCACCGCGGGCACCGGTGAGAAGGTGCCGGCCTCCACCACCATGGCGTTCGCGCGGCTGTTGCGCGTGCTGTTGAAGGAACCCGATCTCGGGCCACGCGTCGTGCCGATCATCCCCGACGAGGCGCGCACGTTCGGCCTCGACGCGCTGTTCGCGGAGTTCAAGATCTACGCGCCGTTCGGTCAGCAGTACGAACCTGTCGACGCCGGGCTGATGCTCTCGTACCGCGAAGCGTCCGACGGGCAGCTCCTGGAAGAGGGAATCACCGAGGCGGGCGCGATGGCGGCGTTCACCGCGGCCTCGACCGCGTACGCGTCGTGGGGCTATCCGACGATCCCCTTCTACATCTTCTATTCGATGTTCGGCTTCCAACGGGTCGGCGACATGATCTGGTCGCTCGGCGACCAGCGCGGCCGAGGTTTCCTGCTGGGCGCAACCGCGGGCCGCACGACGCTTTCCGGCGAAGGGTTGCAGCATTGCGACGGGCAGTCGCAGATGTACACGATGGCGTATCCCAACTGCCGGGCGTACGACCCCGCGTTCGCGTTCGAGGTCGGCGTGCTCGTCCGCGACGGCATCCGGCGCATGTACGGGCCCGAGCCCGAAGATTGCTTCTATTACGTCACCCTCTACAACGAGAACTACGTGCAGCCGCCCATGCCCGAAGGTGTGGAGGACGGCATCGTGCGCGGGATGTACCTGTTCCGGGCCGCGGCGGGCGAGCACACGCACCGCGCCCAGATCCTGGCGAGCGGCCCGATGGTTCTGGAGGCGCTCGCCGCGCAGAAGGTGCTGGCCGAGGAGTACGACGTCGGCGCCGACGTCTGGAGCGCTCCCGGATGGAAGCAGCTCCGCGACGACGCGCTCGAGTGCGAGCGGTGGAACCGCCTGCACCCCGAAGAGCCGCCCCGAACTCCGTACGTGACAGAGCTGTTGGCCGACACCGAAGGACCGGTCGTTGCGGTCACCGACTGGGTGCGCGCGGTTCCCGATTCCATCGCCCGCTTCGTGCCCCAGCCCTACGTGGTGCTCGGAACCGACGGCTACGGGTTCTCCGACGTACGTTCCGCGCTACGGCGCCACTTCGAAGTCGACGCTGCGCACGTGGTCGTGGGCGTGCTCGACGGCCTGGCCCAGACCGGCGACGTGAAGGCCGAGACCGTTGCCGAGGCGATCGCGCACTACGAGATCGACGGCGACGCCCCGGACCCCCGTACGGCCTGAGAGGTGGCCGCGGACGCGTCCACGGACAGCGTCAGACCCCTGAAACGGGAGCGGTGACGCGTCCACGGACACGTCGTATCGACCGAGCGGCCGGGCCGGGCCCTACCGGTTCAGGTTGTGATCCGGGTCCCAGTCTTCTTCTTCGTCTTCGAACTCATCGTCGAAGTCGTCGTCGTCAGCGCTCTCGTCGCCGTCGGCGCTTTCGCTCAAATCCGCGAGGGTGCCGGAGCCTTCCCGGAACAGCCCATCGTCGTACCCCTGCTTGAGCTTGCGCGCTTCACGAAAGCGGCGTGCTCGTCCTTTTCTGGGCACGTCGTCACCTGCCTCGAAGTCGTAACACCCATTATGCCGTGTCCTGGCGGCCGGAGGCGCGCCGGGCGCGAAAGGGCTGGTGGCCCCAGCGGTCGAGGTGGACGACGTTACCGACCAACGGCGACGGCGCCTCGGACCCCCGCCGCGGAGCCGTCCCGCGGGGCCAGCCGAGCGCCACGACCGACACCGGCGTGACGCGCCGGGGGAGTCCCAGCGTGCGGCGCGCCTCCCACACCGACCACAGGGGCAACGTCGTCACCGACGCCCCCAGACCCGCCGCGCCGCGGCCGCGAGGAGCAGATTTTGGACGGCCGGGAACGCCCCGCCGTAGAACGCGGCCGCGCCGATGGCCGGGAACAGCGGGCGCCGGCCGGGCATGCACGCGACGATCAGGACCGGGACGTCCTCGAAGTGGTCCGACTCCCATTGCCGGTCTTCGAGGAGTGCGTCGTCGCTCCATCGGCTGCGGAGTACCCGCTTGTAGATCGACCAGCCCTGGCGGTAGGTGCGGGCGAGCTGGTGGCGGACGTCCGGGTCTCGTACGACGACGAACGCACAGCGCTGTGGGCGGCCGGTCGTGGCCTGCGCGGCGAGATCGAGCAGCGAGAGGACGGTGTCGTCGTCGATCGGGTCGGTGCGCAGCCGGCGGTGCGCCGATTGGGCGCGCATGACCGAAGCGATCCGCTCGAAAGTCGAGTCGGACTCAGGCTCCGCGTCGGTCGCGGCGGTCGGATCGGCGCTCGGGTCGGCAGGGGTCACGCGTCGAGGCTTGCACCGCTCGAGAGCTTGCGCCAAAGCGCGTGGTAGCTCGGATGCTCGAGACCCTCGGTCACGTAGCCGGCGCGGCGCAGTTCCGCGTGCAGCTTCGGGAGATTGGCCATCGGGACGCCGGCGTCGACGTGATGGGCGAGATGCCAGCCGATGTGGAACGGAACGAGGCCGAACCGCGCTGCGGGCGACTGCTGCACGGAGTGCGTCGTCAGCCGGCGATCCTTCGATTGCTGCATGCCGCCGTGCTCGGCGATCGAACGCAGGCGGTTGATGACACGCCAGACCGTGAGATACGGGGCCAGCCAGAGGATGAAATAGATCCACGGGTGATGGAGCGCGATGCCGATCGCGATGAGTAGGAGTTGCGTTCCGACGATGGCGCGGGCCTGGAACCGGACCGGTGCACTCTCGGACCGGGTGGCCCCGAGGAGGCCCTTGAAGAGCTTCCAACCGGTTTGTCCCGTCGCGTCGCGGACGAGCTTGCGGCGCATCGAGTCTTTCGAGATCGGGTAGCCGCGGTAGAGCGGGATGTCGGGCTCGTCCGGCCCGAACTCCTCACGGTGATGCGCCATGTGGCCACGGCGGTACGAGTCGATCGGCGTGAACGAAGGGAAGCCGAGCAGCCAGCGCCCGACGAAGTCGTTGATCTTGCGGTTCCGGAAGAGGAGCCGGTGCGCGGCCTCGTGCATCAGCGCCGCGAACTGCGCGTGGGCGCGGCCCATGAGCAGGAAGGCGGCGATCCAGATCAGCCAGTCGACCGGGGAACGCCAGTTGTCGAAGTGCGCGGCGATGACGACGATGGCGATCGTCTGCAGGTAGAGGGCTGTGACCGCGAACGCGTTGCGGGCGTTCGGGATCCGGCGCAGCTGCTCGCGGAACTCAGGCGTGGGCCGGGCGTTGGCGCCGATGCGATCGGTTGGGTGGAGATCGCCGAGCAGATCGGGTTCGGGGATCATCGTGGTGGCCACGGACCCATATTACACTCTCGGAACAGATGAAGCGAGAAGGTAATACGAGCGCTGTGACCGCCGCAGGTGTGCCTGCTTCGGAGGGGCTGCTCGAACGGCCGTTGTCGGCGCGTTCGCTGATCGTCAGCCTGCTTCTGCGGACCCGCCCGGCGCGGATGCGCGGCGCGCGATTGGTGCAGTGGTGTGCGCTGTTCGGAGTGGCCGACGGCACGGCTCGCGTGGCGTTGAGCCGGATGGTCGAACGGGGCGAGCTCCGGACGCGCGACGGCGTCTACGAGCTCGCCGGACGCGTAGAAGGCCGCAAACGCGCGCAGGACTGGAGCCTGGCGCCGGTACTGGCTGCGGAGTGGGACGGCTCGTGGCGGACCGCGATCGTGGCCGGGGGAATCTCGCGCGACGCGGCGGATCGGGCGGCCCTGCGCGACAGCATGCGTCGCCTGCGCTACGCGCCGTTGCGCGACGGCGTATGGACGCGGCCCGCGAACTTGCCGCGTGCCTCGGCCGCCCCGGATTCGTGGGCGATTGCCGATGCGCAGTGCGCATGGTGGTCGGGCGCGCCCGAAGGCGATCCCGCAGCACTGGCGGCGGAGCTGTTCGATCGCGAGGCCTGGTCGTCGCGTGCGGATCACCTGACGCAACGATTGAACGACGTGAACCGAGATCTGGGTGACGCGGGCGACGCGGCCCTGGCGCTCGGATTCGTCATCGGCGCGGCTGCACTGGCTCATGTTCGGCGCGATCCGCTGTTGCCCCGCGAGCTCGCAGTCGGCGGGTCGACGGGCGACGAGCTGCGAGCCGCGTACCGCGCCTACGAGGTCACGTTCGCGAGCGCGTTGCGCACGTGGTTTCTCCAACACTGAGTTAGGCTCCCTGCCGTGAAGACCGACGGGTCCGCGGAGCTGCTCGCGGATGCCGATCGCCTGCTTCCGGATCTCGTGGAGCTGCGGCGGCGGATTCACCAAACGCCCGAGCTCGGTTTGATCCTGCCGAAGACGCAAGCCGCCGTTCTCGACGCGATTGATCCCCTCGGTTTCAAAGTGCGAACCGGAGAAGCCGTGTCGTCGGTCGTCGCCGACCTGCAGGGCGGCGAAGGTCCGGTGGTGTTGCTACGCGGCGACATGGACGCGCTGCCGATGCACGAGGACACCGGGCTCGAATACGCGAGCAAGCTCGACGACTGCATGCACGCCTGCGGGCACGACGCGCACACGGCGATGCTCGTCGGCGCGGCCCGTCTGTTGCACGCGCGCCGCGCGAGTCTGCCGGGAACGGTTCGGTTCATGTTCCAGCCCGGCGAAGAAGGTCACCACGGCGCGCGGTACATGATCGAGGAGGGCGTGCTCGAAGGTCAGCCCCCGGTCGACGCGGCCTTCGCGTTGCACGTCTCTCCCAATCTGCCCTCCGGCACGATCTGGACGCGGGGTGGGCCGCTCATGGCGTCGGCCGACGTGCTCGAGATCAAGGTGACCGGCAAGGGCGGCCACGCGTCGACCCCGTACCTCGCCAACGATCCGATGCCGGTCGCGGCGGAAATAGTGCAGGCGTTGCAGGTCATGGTGACGCGGCGCGTCAACGCGTTCGATCCGGTCGTCGTGACCATCACCAAGATCCGCTCGGGAACGGCCGACAACGTCATCCCGGAAACCGTCGACATGCTCGGCACGCTGCGCGCGGTTTCCGAGCACAGCCGTGCGCTCGCGCTCGAGGCGATGGCGCAGCTCGTGGAAGGTATCGCCGGTGCGCACGGCATGCGCGCCGAGCTCACGGTGCATAGGGGCTACCCGGTGACGGTCAATAACGACGACGGCGCGAGCTTCGCGCTCGGAGTGGCCTCGGAGCTCCTCGGTGCCGAAGGTACCGGAGCCATGCCCGCCCCGGTCATGGGCGCCGAGGACTTCTCTTACGTGTTGCAGCGCCGTCCCGGAGCAATGTCCTTTCTGGGCGTTTGCCCGCCGGGCGAACATCCGTCGCGTGCGCACGCGTGCCATTCGAATCGCATGACCCTCGACGAAGAAGCGATGTCCGTTGGCGCGGCGATGTATGCCGCCTTGGCCATCGACTTCCTGCAACGCAGCGGGCGCGAAGCGTTCGCGCGCTAGCCTCGTCGTCTCTCAGGGGCGGTTAGCTCAGCCGGTTAGAGCGCATCCTTCACACGGATGAGGTCGGAGGTTCGAGTCCTCTACCGCCCACCACACCTGCGACGTGTTCGGCTCTCGCCCGGCTACGCACTTCTCTTCGCCCGATCGTGGCGAGCTCGATGGCAGGACCAGCACCGTAGGTAGAGTTCGTCGACCAAGGTGTGCTGGCTCTGCGCGTACGCCGGTTCGTGGTCGTACTGCAGGAACTCTGATCCCCCGCAGTCGACGCATGCCCCATCGCGCGCCTTCACCACGCGACGCTGACGGTCGGTCGGGTGGCGGTGACGACCGGATGCGTTGATCGGTCGGCGCTCCGCGTCAACGATCAGCGCGCGCACGAAGGACAGCGGTGCGATGCGTTCGACGACGCTCTCCGAGATCGGGCTTCCATCATCGAGAGTGCATCCGTCGGCCCCGACGTGCAGGACGATTTCAGTCTCGACGATCGAGCCTCCGCCGCGGACGAGCTCTATCAAGGCATCGGCGCGTTGTTGGACGACCGAAGGCCACGTCTTGGCCTTCGACGTGTCCGCGGACGCGTCCGGCTCCGGGTCATGTCGGGCCAGGCGACCCTGGACGAGGATCGCGTCGATTGCCGCCAGGAGTGCCGCGCCTTCGAGTGGAGGGAGCCGGAACGAGCCCGCGGTCATGCCGTCGAGGTCGACACGAGTGCTGAGCGCGCGTGCCGCCTGCTGCCGGGCGTCGGTCTCCTCCGGTTTTTCTTTCCGCGCTCGCCACGCGGAGAGCGTGCGAGTGAGACGGCCCGCAGGTACTTGCTGGGCAAGTGCACACAACTCGATCTCGTTGTCGACGTTGGCGATGCGCGTAAGCGTTCGCACCTTGCTGTACGACAAGTCTCCGGCCTTGAACGCGTCGTCGATCACGCGCAGTTCTTCAAGCGCACGGCCGATGCGGAGCCATTCCCGGGCGGTGCACACCTCGAGATCGAGCGCACGCGCGACCCAGTGAGCGCAAGTCACCGCGCCGTCGAGCTTCCATTCGCCCGACCGGTCGAAGGCGGCGATCAACTGAACGATCTCGCACTGATCGACGGACCATCGTCGGCCGGCGTCAATGAGCGCCTCCCGGAGCGGCACTCCAGCTGCGGTCTCAGCCGCCAGTACATCGACGCGCATGCTTGCCGCCACAGGACCTCCATCGCGAGCGCTTCACTGTGGGTCGGCCATCGCAGCGGGCTGACGAGCTGTAGACGACACGGTAGAGATCAGGTGAGACAGCGAGCGCTCGCGCACGATGGCCGCCTATAGCGGCGCCGCTATCGGCGCGTCCGCGGACGCGTCAGAACGGCGATGCGCGCGCCCGCGGACGCGTCCAGGACAGGTCTACCTACCGCGCATTCCGCTAGCCGTCGGCGACAGAAGGGGCCGACGCGAGGTCGGAGCTCGGTGATGACTCGTCCGCCGCCGGCCTGTTGTCCGACGAACTGCGGAACACGCCCGTAGTTGTCAGCGCGCGTTGGAACGCGACGCCCGCAAGGATTGCCCAGAGTGGGAACCACGTCGAGTGGTAGCGGATGATCCAGATCTGGAGGTCGGCCGTACCGCCGAACACCCACGCGAGGTACGTGATCGACGACGCGACCCCTACCACGGTCGCGAGCAGGGCCGTCCAGCGCAACGGGTGCTTGTCTAAGAACAGGAGTGCGAGCCCGATCGGCGCGGCGACGGCCCACGGGAAGCTCTTCAGGATGGGTTCGACGCGGAACAGCATCGACCGGTCGCCGGTGATGAACACGCCGACTCCGGAGTTGATGACGTGACCGAACTGGTACGCACGCCATGAGGCGTCGAGGCCGCCGTGCACGTACTTGTAGGGCGTGCGGAATGGGCTCCCGAAGGCTCGGTTCTGGGCCCAGCCGACGATGGCCGCCGCGATAACCAGTTCCGTGGCGAGGGCGACCGCGACCCGCCACGCTTGGCGGCGGCGCACCCAGAGTGGGATCGCCACGAGCGCGACGATCCACACGACATCGGTGTACCGCGCCGCGAACGCGAGCGCGGTGGCCGTGCCGAGGGCAATCGCGACCGGCCAGTCGAAACGATCACCGGTGATCACGACCAACGCGATTAGCACCGCGACGATCGTGAGTGTGTCGCTGTACGGGATCACGAAATAGAGGACGAACGGACCCGTGAGCACCAGCCCGTTCACCACGATCAACGCAATCGCCGCGTTGAGGAACCGCTCGGCAACGACGAGGGCGAGCATGGCCGAGAGCGCGAACAGCAGACCGTCGGGCACGACGAACGGATCGCCCTTGAATCCGAGGACGTAGAACACCGCGCCGACAGCCGGGTAGCCCAGCCCGTAGCTGAAGCTCGCAACCTCGTGCGGCGACGTCGGGTCCTTGGGAACGTTGTGCACCGGATCCCAGCCGACGCCCGGCAGCTGACCGCGACCGATCGCACGCGCCATGCGTGCGTACTGGAACTGGTCGTACCAGGCGCCGAGCCAACCCCACCGCCGCGTTTGGTACTGCGCCAGCGGTGTGCCGGCGTCCTCGGGGCGGAATCCCGTCGGGGTGACGGTCGCGAGCTTCGGCGGATTGTCGAACACGGCACTGAGCTGCGGCCGGTTCGGCTGCACCGACCAGGCGTACACGTAGAAACTCAGTGCGATCAGCCCGGTCGCGATCGACGCGACGCCGCCGCGTCGCGAGCAACTGCGGACGCGTCCGCGGACGCGTGCTCACGTCGGGATCGAGCGTCCCCGCGGCATCTTGCACACGGCATCTTGACCCGATGCCCGCGCGCGTGTCACCTGATGTCACTCCTGCTCGGCGCGCTCCGCGTGGTAACGGCGCCGGAACAAGCCGTACGCGAAGGGCCCCGCGAGAATCGGGATCCAGTACGAGGCGAGCCGGTAGAGCAGCGTCGCGAGCACGGCCTGCGCGGGACGAACGCCGGCAAGGGCAAGCGTTCCGGTGAGCCCGGCCTCGACCAGTCCGAGGCCACCGGGCGTAATCGGCACCATCGCGAGCAACGACGCAGCCGTGTACGCCAGGAGTACGAGCGACGGGCGGGGGAGTCCGCCGACCGCGGCCAGGGCCGCGAACAACGCGAGGAAGTCGAAGCCCAGCCGGCCCGCGGTGGCCAGCAGGGCCTCGCGCCAGCGCTCGCCCAACACCTCTCTGATGCCATTGCGTTCGGAGATGAGCCGGTCGGGCAGCCCGGTCAAGGGTGCGCGTTTGCGCAGTATCCGGTTGCGGACCGCCTGCACCGCGCGCCCGATCCCGCGTAGCAACGGGTCGGTCGTCAACAACAGGGCTTCGAAGCCTGCGACCACGACGAAGCCGGCGATCCCGAGAAACGCGGTCTGCGCCAGGCCGCGATCGACCCCGGATCCCGCGAGGATCGTGGGCAGCGTCAGCACCGGCAGGAAGAGAATGCTCGCGGTCTGCAGCAACGAGAACGCGGTGAAGCCGGCGATAGCCGTTGCGGTGTCCTGACCCGATTGGCTGAGCATCCGCAGCTGCAACGTCGCGCCCGCCGCGGCACCGCCCGGCACGACCTGGGTCATCGCGTTGCCGGCGAGCTGCGAGGTGGCGACCGCGAACCACGCGCGGGTGCGCAGCGCGACCCGTTGCAGGGTGATCGCGCTCGCGAAGCTCAGGATCTCGCAGAGCAGGATCACCGCGAGCCATTCGGGCGCGACACTCGAGACGCGCGGCCACGATCCCAGGACGTCGACGATGCTGGGCGCGACGATGTGGAACGAGATCGCCGCAACCAACAGCATCAGGATTCGCGGAATGCTGAAGCGGCGATCCTTCCGCTTCCGCCCGGCGCCCGTCGTGCTCAACGAATCACGCTCCCGCGGGCAGTCGATGGCACCACCCCCGTATACCACGACAGTGGCGCACCGGAACCGACCGGGGCAGCCGATCGCCCCTGACCGAGTCGTTCACGACCGGCGTTCACGACCGGCGCTCGGGCGGACGATGATATGGAGATGAGCATTCCCGAACCCGCGACCGTCACACGTCCGCCCGGCCCCAGCCTGCGGCTTGCGATCCTGCTCATGGTCGCGGGCGCCGTGCTCGCCGTACCCACCCTCATCGCCGGGATCGTCCCGATCACCCGCAGCATCTCGAGCGCAGGCACGTTCGTGAGTCCCGGGCCCGTCTCGATGCACCTCGGCAAGGGCACGTACATGGTGTACGAGTTCACGGGCAGCAGCGCGTTCGACTCGCCGTTCAACGACGACGATGTGACCATCTCGCCCGCCGACGTAACGGTCACCGGCCCGACGGGGCTCCCGGTGAACGTGTTCGATCGCGGCAGTGTGCGAGAAACGCGCCGCAGTAACGGCGGCGAGTTCGTCGGCGCGGCGCGCTTCACCACGCCGACCGACGGCCTCTACACGATTTCGGTTCGCAGCTCGACCCCGACCGGTTTCGCGGTCGCCCGTCCGCTTTCGGCCGCGATCCGCAAGGCACTCGCCTGGTTCGCGCTCGCAGGTGTGGGCGGCATCGCGTTCGTCGTCGGTGTCGTGTTGTTGATCGTCGGCTCGGTGCGGCGTTCGCACGTTGCCGCCGCGCCCACGTTCGCGTACGGAGCCGCGCCCGCGCCGGGTTGGCATCCCGACCCGTGGGGCGCGGCGCATTTGCGTTACTGGGACGGCAACCAATGGACGGGTCACACCCAATGACAAAAGGCCAAACGCGCGCGGTACGGTCCGCAGATGCGTGACGTCTGCCAGGTCGTTCCGGGTACGAAAGCCGATCTCTTGTCGCGGTCGACGAACGATCGCCTCGGCGTCGAGAAGGGCCACGCCCAGGCCGAGCTCGCGACGCTCACCGATCGGCTGAGTCTTCTGCACGGCCGCTTGCACGCCGAGAACGCCCGGTCGGTGCTCCTCGTCCTGCAAGGCCTCGATGCGTCGGGGAAGGACGGCACGATCCGCCGCGTCTTCACCGGCTTGAATCCGCAGGGTTGCGAGGTCGAGTCGTTCAAGGTCCCTACGGTCACCGAGGCCGCGCACGATTTCCTGTGGCGGATCCACAAGGCGCTCCCGGCGCGCGGCGACATCGGGATCTTCAACCGCTCGCACTACGAAGACGTCGTCGCCGCGCAGGTCGCGGGCGTGATCGACGACCGGCAACGCAAGCACCGCTACGAACACATCAACGGCTTCGAGCACATGTTGTGCGACGAGGGCACCGCGGTCGTGAAGATCTTTCTGCACGTCGGCAAGGACGAACAGCGTGAGCGACTGCAGGCGCGGCTCGACGATCCCGAGAAGCGGTGGAAGTTCGAGCCCGCCGACCTCGACACCCGCGCCCAGTGGGACGAGTACATGCGCCTTTACGACGCCGCGATCACCGCGACGTCGACCGACTGGGCGCCGTGGTACATCGTCCCCGCCGACCACAAGTGGGTCTCGGGCGTGGCCGCGGCGACGATCCTCGTGGACGAGCTCGAAGCGCTCGATCCGAAGATCCCCAAGCCCAAGGGCGATCTCGACGGGATCGTCATCACCTGAATCGCCCGACCGGCGACGAGACGCGTATGGTCACCGCCATGCCGACTCCTGAGCAGGTGAAAGCGGTCGCCGAGGCGTATGTCGCCGCGTCGAACGCCAACGACAAGCCGACCGTCCTCGCCCAGTTCGCTCCCGACGTGGTGTGGTTCGACCCGGTCGGCGAGCCGCCGCACGTCGGCCACGAGGGTGTCGGCGAGTTCTACGACCAGACCCGGGCGCTGGCCGACAAGGTCGAGATGAAGCTCAAAGACGTGATCGTCTGCGGGGCCGAGGGCGCGATGATCCTCGAGATCCACGTGTCGTTCGGCGACACCGGGATGGTCATGGATTGCATCGAGACGCTCGAAGTGAACGACGACGGCAAGATCTCGGGCATGAAGGCCTACTGGGATATGTCGCGTTCGCGTCCTCGCGGAGAGTAGTAATCGGGGCTTCCGACGCGCCGGACGCGCTGCCCGCCGAGAGGGCCCGCGAACCCTCGATTTTCCTTAAGGCGCGACTTCGGCCACAATGTATTGGCGATGAACGTCGAGTCCCGCGATTCCGTCTCGCTGAAGCCTGCCGAACTCGATGAGGTCGGTCAGATCTTCTCTTCCAACGGCCTCCCCGTCACCGACGAGGAGCTCGATCGTCAGGTGGAATCCTTCCCGCTCGCGGTGCTCGCGAGCGAGGAGGGAGTCATCCAGGGCCTCATGCTGGGCTCTCTCGAACGGATCGGTGGCACGCCCTCGATCCTGTGGGGGATGGGCGTGGTCCGGCGCGGCAAGATCGCTTCGGCGACCCTGAAATCGATGACGGGTGAGCTCACCCGGCGCGCCGCGATCTCGTTCCCGGACGAGGACGTGTTGGTTGCCGCCCGGCTCGCCCAGCCGAGTTGCTACGTCTTGTTGCAGAGCTACGCCAACGTCGTTCCCCGCCCGGGTTACACGCCCAACGGCGAGGACCGGGCGTGGGGCCGGCGCCTGGCCAAGCGGTACGGCAACGACGGCCACTTCGACGACCGGGAGTTCAAGGTCGCCGTGAAGGGCCGCAAGCCGCCGTGCCTGGCTGTGCTCGACACGAGCCCGGTCAAGGCCACCGGTGGGGCGAAGATCGCTTCGCTGGTCGGCACGCTCGACGCGGCCCGGGGCCAGGCGATGATCGCCTTCGGCTGGGCGGTCGCCGAAGAGCTCGCCGCCGGTTCGTACCTCGCCGCCTGCTGATCCGAGAATCCGGCTAGGCCCGCCGGGCCGCGAGCACCGCATCCAGCTGCGCCCGGAGCTCCGTCGCGTCGCTGACCGGTTGCCGGCAGGTGTAGTGCTCGCACACGTACGCGGTCGGCGCGCCGCCGCGGGCTTCCCGTCCGGCGAGCAACGGTGAGTCGTCGTCGGGCGACCCGGTGAGGGTCACCGACGCCGGGATGAGCCGAGCGGTGACCTCGCGGCGCAACGCCCGCGTCCGAGGATCGTTTGGGTCGCCGATGATCGCGATCTCGGCCGGGCTCGTCAACCAGCGCTCGATCGCGCCGAGCAGATGGGCGAATCCGTTCGGGTGGGCGGCGGCGCTCGGCGCGAGCATCCGCAGCACGCCGAGCGCGGGCGCCTCGAGTCCCGTGTCTCCGCTCAGGGCCGCGGACCGCAGGAGCCCGTTCGCGGCGAGCGAGTTCGCGGACGGTGTGGCGTCGTCGAAGAGGTCTTTCAACCGCACCACGAGTTGCTCGGCGTCGGACCCACTCGTGAAGAACCCGCCGCCGTCGGCATCGCCGAAGAGACGGATGAGCTCGGCCGCGACCTCACGCGCGTCGCGCAGCCACGAGACGTCGTCGAGCTCGGCCAGCGTGCACAACGCCTCGAGCAGCGCGGCGTAGTCCTCTGCGTAGGCGAAGTAGGGCGCACGCCACGAACGCACGAAGCGGCCGTCGGGGGAGCGCAGCTCCGACAGCAGGAAGCGCGCGTTGACCCGCGCCGCTTCCATCCAGTCGTCGCGGTCGAGGGCCGCGGCGGCTTCGGTCAGTGCGCTCAGCATCAGCGCGTTCCACCCGAGGAGCACCTTGTCGTCGAGGCCCGGTCGCACGCGTTCCGCTCGGCGGGCAAGGAGTCGAGACTTCGAACGCTCGACTTCGACTGGAGGCTCAGCGTTACGGTCGGCGCCGGGTGCATCCCATCCCGCGACGTGCAGGATGTTGCCGCGAAAGCCCGTGTGCGGATCGGCGAAGTTCCCGCCTTCGGTGACGCCGTAATGCGCGATCACCGCGTCGGCATCGGCGCCGCACACCTCGCGGATCTCGGCGATCGACCAGCAGTAGAACTTGCCCTCCACGCCCTCGGAATCGGCGTCTTCGGCGGAGTAGAAGCCGCCGCCGGGATCGCGGAGGTCGCGCAACACGTAACTCACGATGTCGTCGACGAGCCGCGGTAACGGCTCTCGCCGGTAACGAGAAAGCCGTGCAGATACGCGCACGTGAGCAGCGCGTTGTCGTAGAGCATCTTCTCGAAGTGCGGGACGAGCCACATGTCGTCGGTCGAGTACCGCGGCGAAGCCGCCGCCGAGTTGGTCGTGGATGCCGCCTGCGGCCATCGCGTCGAGCGTCCTGGTGATCATCGTGCGCGTCTCGTCGGCCGAGTTGCGCACGTACGCGCGACATAGGAAGTCGATCGTCATCGCCTGCGGGAACTTCGGCGCCCGACCGAATCCGCCGTAACGGGGTTCGAACTGGGCGCGGATGCCGGCGTACGCGCGCTCGAGGATGTCGGCGCCGATCTCGGTGTCGTCACCGACGGTCTGCATGACCTCTTCCGCGAGCGCCGTCGTCAGTTGCTCGCTCTGCTCCAACACCTCGGCTCGGCGGTCGGTCCACGCCTCGGAGATCGCGTCGCATACCCGCCGGAACGACGGCATGCCGTGCCGTTCCTCGTCGGGAAAGTACGTGCCCGCGTAGAACGGTCGGCCGTCGGGCGTGCACCACACGCTCATCGGCCATCCACCGCGGCCCGTCAGCGCCTGCACGGATTGCATGTAGATCGCGTCGACGTCGGGCCGTTCTTCGCGGTCGACCTTGACGTTCACGAAGCGCTCGTTCATCAGCGCCGCGGTGGCGTCGTCCTCGAACGACTCGTGTGCCATGACGTGGCACCAGTGGCACGACGAATAACCGACCGACAAGAAGATCGGCACGTCGCGTTCACGGGCGAGGGCGAAGGCTTCGTCGCCCCACGGCATCCAGTCGACGGGGTTGTCGGCGTGTTGGCGGAGGTACGGACTCGTCTCGTCGGCCAGCCGGTTCTTGGTCACGCTTCGACCGTACCCGCCGTGCTCGTGGCGATCGCCTTGGCCCAGCGGTAGTCGGGCTTGCCCGACGGTGAGCGTTCGATCGCGGCGACGAGCACGACCTCGCGCGGCACCTTGTAGCCGGCGAGGTGGGTGCGACTGTGGTCCTGCAACGCGCCGAGTTCCGGCGCCACTCCGGGGCGGGCCTGCACGATCGCCACGATGCGTTCGCCCCAGCGGTCGTCGGGGATGCCGACCACGACCGCGTCGAACACGTCGTCGTGCGCCTTCAGCACCGACTCGACTTCCTCGGGGTACACCTTCTCGCCGCCGGTGTTGATCGAAACCGAACCCCGACCGAGCAGCGTGATCGAGCCATCGGCTTCGACGACGGCGTGGTCGCCGGGGACCGCCCACCGCACGCCGTCGACGACAGGGAATGTCGCGGCCGTCTTGGCGTCGTCCTTGTAGTAGCCGAGCGGGATGTGGCCGCGCCGCGCCAGGCGACCGACGACACCGACGCCGACCGGCCGGAGATCGGGCCCGAGCACCTGTGTGTCGTCGCCCACGCGGAACCGGGTCGAGGTGGGCACGTCGCTGCCGGCAACCATGACCGATTGTCCCTGCCCACCCGTCTCCGACGCGCCGTACCCGTCGACGACGATCAGTGAGGGCAGGCGTTCGACGAACGCGCGTTTGAACGACGGCGACAGGATCGCGCCGCCCGACAACACGACCTGCAGACACGAAACGTCAAGAGCTTTGCCCGCCGGGGTGTCGAGCGCGTCGAGCAACGGACGGGCGAAGGCGTCGCCCACGATCACGATGTAGTTCGCCTGCTCCCTCTCGACCAGTTGCCACAGCGCGAGCGCGTCGAGGTGGTGCTCGGTCGGGATGATCACGGTGCCGCCCATGAACAGCGTGCTGAAGGCCATCCAGTGCGCGGTGCCGTGCATGAACGGGCAGATGGGAACGCAGCGCGTGCGGGGCTGCAGGCAACGTTCCGCGATCTCTTCGGGCGTGGCGATGGGCGCGCCGCCGCCGCCCGCACCGGCCATCGCCCCGAAGAACAGGTCGACGTGGCGCCACATGACGCCCTTGGGCATCCCGGTCGTGCCGCCGGTGTAGAGGAGGTACAGGTCGTCGGGGGAGCGTTCGGTGAAATCGCGCGCCGCAGATGCCGCCGCGAGGGCGCTTTCGTATTCGTCGGCCGCAATCGTCTGCGCCGCCGCGAACGCGTCGGGGGTGCGGGTGCGGTCGGGTCGTCGACCGCGATGAACGTGCGCAGCGCGGGCAAGCTCGACCGGATCGCCGCGAGCTTGGGTGCGAACTCGCGGTGGAAGATCACCGCGACCGCGTCGGCGTCGTCGAGCAGATACCGCAGCTCGTCTTCGACGTATCGGTAGTTCACGTTGATCGGGACGGCGCGGATCTTGAACGCGGCCAGCATGCCTTCGAGGTACTGGTTCGAGTTGAAGAGGTACAACGCGACGCTGTCGCCCGGACCGACGCCGCGTTCGGCGAGCGCGTGGCGCGAGACGATTGGCCCGTTCGTCGAGCTCGGCGAAGGTGACGCGGCTCGACCCGCACACGAGGGCGAGGTGGTCGGGGACCGTGTCGGCGACCCGCTCGAGCAGATCGGCCACGTTGAATTGCACGGTTACCGAGCCCCCTGCATCCGCACGCCCGGGCGACCGTAGTGGGTGGCTAGACGCCGAGTCGATGCAGCGCAGCCGCCACCCGGCGGTAGGCCGTTCGGGAGTAGGTGTCGAGGTTCGCTTGCAGGCCCGAGGTGTGGGCCGCGTCGGCGGCCTCCCACAGCTCCGTTTCGACCGCACCGAGAGTCGGCGCGCACCTCGGCCCGCTCGCCGGGCGCGGCCTCGACCTGGTTACGGAGGCGGGCGAAGCGCTCCCACTCGCTCGCTTCCGCCAGCTCCGGTGCGACTGCGGGCGGGAAGCTCGGCACGTACACGCTGCAGCACGGGTTCCCGAGGGCCACCCACACTCGCGGCGGCGCGGACTCGGAAAGCTCGGCGATCAGCGACGCGGTGGTCTGCGAGTGCAACTCCCGCCGATGCATGCACACGCTGAAGCCATGGCCCTCGTCGTCGAGTGCGACCGGCAACTCATCTGCGTTCCGCCCCACCCCGTGACTCCGCAACACATGCGTGAGGTCTCCGACCGTCGGCGCATGGTCGGTGCAGACCGCGGCAGACGTAACCGCGAGCCGTTCGTCGGCATGGGCCGTCGGCATGCGGGCCCACCGGTACGTGTCGAAGTTGGTTCCGGGCGCGACATCGGCGGAAGCCCACGTCCAGTCGGTGGCGAGGCTGATGCGATTCGAGATCGCCGCGCCCGCACCCACCGGGCGCACCGCCCACGTGCGATTGCACGTCTCGATGATGAAGCCGCCGGTCGGGTCGGCGACGAGAAACGACGAGTCGTAGGGCTCGTCGCGGTGGGGTTCGCCCGAGCCGCCCTGGCCGTGGCGCTCGACGAGCGTGGTGATCACCGAGACCGCTTCTTCGGCGGTGGCGCGCGCGCTCCAACCCGAGGCGGACGAGGTCCATGCCGAGGAGCGCCGGCGGTCGGTCGCGCGGTCGGTCGACGGTCCAGATCTTCTCGTTGCCGATCGCGACGCCGAACTCGTTCACCCCGTGCTCGACGCCCCACAACCACGTAGGTCGCGAACCGACGAACGCATGCGCCCCCGGATCGTCGAGGGGGAGGTACTGCGTCCGCAGCTCGCCGCCCGCCGCGCTACTGGCCGGGCGCCGGGCGTGCCATTCGACCACTTGCGGTTCGTCAGGATGGCGATCGGAGTTCTTGGCGAACAACATCCGCGCCGCGGAGCGCACGCACAAGGTGTCGCACACGGCCGGTTCCCGGCTCCGTCAGTTCGCGAAGTCGCGCGCGAACACCGCGGGCGTGAGCGCCGAACCGGTGGCCTGTTCGATCAGGTGATCCCAACGCAGCGTTGCGCCCGGTTGGAACATCCGCGTGCCGAGCGCGCGCCCGGCTTCGGGATTGTCGACGAGCCCGCCGAGCGTGGCGGTCAGCTGCGACGCGACCATCTCACCGAACAGGTAGTTGTGGTAGTAGACGGGCGCGGCGGCGATGTGGATCTTGGCCGCCCAGTCGGGTGCGTTGCGGCCGTCGGGACGCCGCACGGTTGGTAGCGCTCGACGAGATCCCACCAGCGGCCGTCGTGATCGGCGTCGGGGTCGGCGTACAAGCCCCTTTCGAAGTGCGTCATCACCAACACCCACCGTACGAAGATGAGCGAGGTACGCGCGGTCCGCGGCGCGCAGCCGCGGCGCGAGCTCGGCGACGGTCGCGGCGGGCAAGCCCGCGATCTGTCGCAGCCACTGGGGGTCGCGCACGAGCCGTCCGCACCGCATGGCGACGCCTTCGGTGAGGCTCAGATGCATCGTCCGCAGCAACCACGGGAGATCACGCCCGACACCGTCGAAGTACACCGCGTGGCCGAACTCGTGCAGCATCGTCTCGGCCCAGCGCGAACTCGGCGAGTTGTTGCTCAGTACGCGACGTCGCCGGTTCGGTCGACGTCGATGCAGAACGCGTGCTGCACCTTGCCCGGGCGGGGCGTGAGGTCGCTGCGGGCGACGACCCCGCGCACGTCGAGTCCCATCGACTCGAACGTTCGGATCGTCAGGGCCTCGAGGTCGGCGCCTTCGAGGTACGGGTCGAGGTCGACGCCGACGGAGGCGGGAGCATCCTGGAAGAAGGGATCGTCGAACAGCCAGGGCATGACCGCGTCGGCCGCCACCCCGAAGCGGGTCGCGAGCTGGGCGTCGAGCTCGGCCTTGAGTACGCGGAACGGCTCCGCGGTCAGCCCCTCGACCTCGGCGAGCGTGACGAACAGCCGCTCCTCGTCGAAGTCCGACATGGCCAGTGCGAGCGCGAAGTGATCGCGGTACCCGAGCGACTGGGCGGCCTGGTTGCGCAGGCGCGCGAGCTCGCGCACGTCGGTGGCGACCTCGGCCCCGACCGTCTTCGACGCTTCCCACGCGGCGCGGCGGTGCTCGGCGTCGTCGCTGGTGTGCAGGATCTCGGAAATCGCGTTGTCGTCGACGGACTCACCGTCGATGGTTCCGCGGTGGCGCGCGAAACGCGCCTCGATGTCGCCCTCGAGCTCGATAATCCGGCGGCGCAGATCGGGGTCGACCTGGTTCGGTGCGTAGCTCTGCTCCAACACCTCGACCTGACGGCGCCACGATCGGGTCGAGCCCGGGCTCGGCGTGCGCGGCGCGGACCGCGGCGAACGCGTCGGGATCGGCTAGTGCGTCGGAGAGCGCGATGTCGGCGGCCGCGCGCCGCTGTTGGGTTTCGGCCGCGCGCGTCGACGTTGGCGTCCCACCACGCGCCGTTCACTGCAGTCTCCAACGGTTCCAGCGTCGCGCCGCACGCGGCGACGACGTCGGCCGCGGTCACTTGAACCAGATGCGCTGGTAGCTCCGGCTCATCGGGTGCAGGAGCAGGACGACGAGTACCACGTCGAACGCGAAGCCGATCAGCACGTTGAGGTTGCCCAGCGCGCTCAGGCCGCCGTACGCGATGAACAGTACGATCTGCACGACGGCCGCGCTGACCGCGAGCGCGTAGCCCCACTTCTTCTCGTTCGCGATCCCGAAGCCGCCTGCGCCGAGCCCGACCGTGATGAGGAGGCCCAGGGGACCGAGCGCCCCGAGGGACAAAAGGGCGAAGACCGCCTGGATGTAGCAGAGGATGACCGCCGAGGTCAGGGTCTGCGGCTGATGCGGATTGATCCACTGAGTGTCGCTCACAACACCCATTGTGTCGGATCGCAACGGCGTCCCGGCTACAGGGCCTCCGCGCCCGGCGCCGCGGGAGCGTGTCAGCTCGTTCGCGAGCGCAACTGGCCGCACGCGGCGTCGATCGTGGTTCCGCGATTGCGCCGCACCGTGGCCTCGACGCCGCCGGCCCGCAGCCGGTCGGCGAAGGCCGCGATGCGGCGCCCGTCGCTGGGTCGGCCCGGGTAGCCGGCGGTGTCGTTGAGCGGGATCAGGTTGACGTGCGCGCCACCCCGGAAGCCGGTGAGCCGGCCGACGAGCGCGTCGGCCTGATGGGGAAGGTCGTTGACGCCGCTGATGCACGCGTACTCGAACGACACCCGGCGGCCCTTGCGGTCGGCGTAGGCGCGGGCCGCGTCGAGAACCGCGGCGAGGGGGTAGCGCCGGTTCAGAGGCACGAGTTGTTCGCGCAGCGCGTCGTCGGGCGCGTGGATCGAGACCGCGAGCGTCACCGGCAACGGGAATTCCGTCAGGCGTTGCATCCCGGGCACGACGCCGACGGTGGACACGGTGATGTGGCGGGCGGAGATGCCGACGTCGTCGTGCAGACGCGTGCACGCGTCGAGCACCGCGTCGACGTTGGCGAGCGGCTCGCCCATCCCCATGAACACGACGTTCGACACGCGCTGCGGCGAGACGTGCTGCGCGCGCACCACCTGTTCGACGATCTCGCCCGCGCTCGAGCTGGCGTTCGAAGCCGGCCTGTCCTGTCGCGCAGAACGTGCAGCCCATCGCGCAACCCGCTTGCGACGACACGCACACCGTTGCCCGCGCGGTGTAGCGCATGAGCACGGTCTCGATCTGCGCACCGTCGGCCGCGCGCCAGAGCCACTTCGCGGTGGTGTCCTCGTCGGCGAGCTGCATGGTGTCGACGGTGAGCGCGAGCGGCAGCTCGTCGGCCACGCGGCGCGACGAGCGCCTTCGGGCAGGTTCGTGAGCTCTTCGAGCGGGCGCCGTTGCCCGTACAGGCCCTCGAACAGCTGTCGGGCCCGATACTCGGCTTCGCCGAGGTGGGCCATGGTGGCCTCGAGGTCGGGGAGACGCGCGTCGTACCGCGTCGTGGGGCGAGCCGCCGGGCGAGTGGTGTCGCGGTTCGTCATCTCGGTGCGACCTCGCGTTCGTACGCGCGGTCGGTGCGGTGCACCGTGAAGCCGAGCGACGCGGTACAGACCGCAGCGCGGGCTCGTTGTCGGCCGCGCAGAACAACATGCCGGTGTCGATCCCACGCTCGTGCACGGCGTCGAGACCGGCGATCGCGAGCGGCTGCCCGAGCCCGGTGCCCTGGGCGCGCGGATCGATGCCGATCACGTAGATCTCGCCGAGCCGGGGATCGCGATCGTGGGCGTCGTGCAACTTGAGCCAGTTGAAGCCCGCGAGCCCGTCGGCATCGAACGCCAACAAGAACAAGCGTGGGGTCGAACCACGGCTCGGCCATGCGGCGTTCGAGCGTCGCCGTGGTCCAGCCGCCCTGTTCGGCGTGGCCGGCGAAGGCGCGGTTGTTCACCGCGAGCCAGGCGGCTTCGTCGCGACCGATCTCGAAGGTGCGCACGCGCACGTCGGCCGGCCACTTCGGGCGCCGCTCGATCGGCGAGCGCGACGCGCATCTCGTAGAGGTCGCGCGCCGGGATGCATGCCGGCCGCCGCGAGCTGCGCGTCGTCGTCGGGACCGTCGCGCCGAAAACCCACAGCACCAGGCGGCCGCCGCCGTGCGCGGCGACGTGCTCCGACGGCCGCGTCCACGAGCGCGCCGCGGTCGGATTCGGCGCCGGCATCGGGCGCGACCGCGAGGCCAGCGCCCAGTGGTGCGGGCGCGTCGTTCTCGCTGCGCGCCACGTGCGCGTAAGCCGCGTCACCGACGAGGAAGCCCGCCGAATCCGGGCGCGGATGTTCGAGATCGAGCCACACGCCGTCGTTCGAGCGCGGGATGTCCGTCGACGCGGCGCGGCCGCGTCGTCGATCGCGCGACCTCGCGCTTCGACCTCGGAGAAACGGGCCGGAGTCACCTCGGCAACGGTCGGCTCGGCCACCCGACGAGGGTACCGTGACCGCCGATGGCTCGACCCCGAGGTGCAAAGACACGAACGCTGACGACCTTGGAGCTGCTCACCGAGCTGTATCCCGACGTGCAAGTGCGCGCTCGATCACACGAACGCGTACGAGCTCCTCGTCGCCACGATCCTGTCGGCGCAGTCGACCGATATGCGGGTGAACATGGTGACGCCCGCGCTGTTCGCGAAGTACCCGACGCCGCACGATCTGGCCGCCGCCGATCCGGCGGAGGTGGAGGGGCTCGTCCAGTCGACGGGCTTCTTCCACTCCAAGGCCAAGAACATCATCGGGATGGCGCAGGCGGTCGTCGCCCGTTTCGACGGCGAGATCCCGGTCGCGCTCGACGATCTCGTCACGCTGCCGGGTGTCGGCCGCAAGACCGGCAACGTCGTGCGCTCGGTGTGGTTCCGCGAGCCCGGTCTGCCCGTCGACACGCACGTGACGCGGCTGTCGGCGCGCCTCAAGCTCACCGCGGAGACGGATCCGGTCAAGATCGAGCTCGATCTCGACTCGATGCTCGCCGCCCGAGGAATGGGGCGACTTCTCGCTCCGCCTCATCGAGCACGGGCGCCGGGTCTGTGATGCCAAGCGCCCCCGCTGCAGCACGTGCGTGCTCGGCCGGGATCTGCCCGTCGGCGGGCAGAGGTCCTCGGCGCGAATGTAGAGGCTGAGCGAGCGATCGTCACCGCGCCGCCGGCTCAGGCGTCGGGCATCCGCGACAGCAGCGTCGTGGCCCGGTCGAGGGAACGGCGGGCGGTCGGCGAAGGCCCGTTCGGTCGAGAACAGCTCGCTGGCGACCGCGGAGTCGGGGGTCTGGCCGTAGCTCTCGGCGAGGGCGGTGATCCGACGGCTCAGCTCGTCGACCTGCGCGGCGATGCTCGACAAGCAGCGGCCAGGTCGCTCGGAGTGTTCATCGCGTCGCAGCCTGTCCGTCATGGCCCGTCTCCGTCATGGCGGCAGTGTGCCATCGCGATCCGGCGGAATGCGAGTGGGTCCGGACAGGCCGACCGGTACGATGAGCCGCTCCCATGCTCGCTCGCATCGACGTCCGCGGCACTACCGGCGACCTTCGCGCGCGCTCTCGCGCGCCCGGATCGCGGCCGGCGCCGACGTCGCGCGCGGCCGTGGCCGAGATCGTCGCCGACGTGCGTGCCCGCGGCGCGGTCGCGGTCCGCGAGCTCGACGGCCCGCTTCGACGGCGCCGACGTCGCCGATCCCGCGGGTCGGCGCCGGCCGAGATCGACGCCGCGCTCGAGCGCACTCGACCCGGGCTCGCGCGCCGCGTTCGAGCTCGCCCGCGACCAGATCGTGGCCTGGCACGAAGCGCAGCGTGAACGCGAAGCCGCGAACACGAGCGCCTCGGTGTCGAGGTGCAGCGAGCTCGTGGTGCCGGTCGATCGCGCCGGCTGTTACGTCCCGGGCGGCCTCGCGCCGCTCGCGTCGTCGGTGTTGATGACCGCGCTCGCGGCGCGCGTCGCCGGCGTTCCCGAGGTCGTGCTCTGTTCGCCGCCCGAACGCCGACGGCCGGATCGACGACGCGATCCTCGCCGCGGCCGCGTCGATCGCCGAGGTCGACGAGGTGTACGCGATCGGCGGCGCGCAGGCGATCGCCGCAATGGCGTTCGGCGCGGGTGCGCTGCGACCGGTCGACGTCGTCGTCGGTCCCGGCAACGCGTACGTCGTCGAAGCCAAGCGCCAGGTGTTCGGCTCGGTCGGGATCGACGGGCTCGCGGGCGCGTCCGAGGTCGCGATCGTCGCCGACGACACGGTCGATCCCGCGTGGGTCGCGGTCGACCTCCTCGCGCAGGCCGAGCACGGTCCCGGCGGCGCGGTGGCCGCTGATCGTCTGGGACGACGAGGTCGGCCGACGCGGGTCGAGCACGCGCTCGACGCGCTGCTCGCGGCCGCGCCCCGCCGCGACGAGGCGCTGTCGACGCTGCAGGCCGGCGGCCGCATCATCATCGTCGACGACGCGGCGCCGCGCCATCGACGCCGCGAACGCGATCGCGCCCGAGCACCTCGAGCTCATGTGCATCGACGCCGACCTGCTCGTGCCGCTCGTGCGCAACGCGGGCGCGGTGTTCGTCGGCGCGTACGCGCCCGCCGTGATCGGCGACTACGTGGCCGGCACCAACCACGTGCTGCCGACGGGCGGCACGGCGCGCTTCGCGAGCGCGTTGCGCGTCGCCGACTTCCAGAAGCACATCCACGTCGTGCGCGCCGACGCCGGCCGCGCTCGCCCGGGTCGGGCCCGCGGCCCGTTCCATCGCCGAGGCCGAAGGGCTCTCGGCGCACGCCGACGCCATCCGGCTGCGTCGCGAAGCGTCGTCGTGACCGACACTCGGCCGCTCCCGCGCGACGACCTGCGCGCGCTCGACGGCTATCACTCACCGCAGGTCGACGTCGACGTGCGGCTCAACACCAACGAGAGCCCGTACGCGCCGCCGGCCGCGTTCGTCGAACGGTGGGTCGACGGCGCTGCGCCGACGTCGAGTGGAATCGCTATCCCGACCGCGCCGCGACCGAGCTGCGCACCGCCCTCGGCGCGTTCCTCGGTCAGCCGCCGGCGCGGCTCCTGTGCGGCAACGGCAGCAACGAGATCTTGCAGACGCTGCTGCTCACCTACGGCGGTACGGGTCGGCGGGCGTTGATGTTCGAGCCGACCTACGCGTTGCACGCGCAGATCGCCCGCGGCACCGGCACCGAGGTGGTGGTCGGCGAACGCGCCGCCGACTATCGCGATCGACCCCGACGACGCGATCGAGCTCATCGACGCGCACCCGGCCGTCGGTGGTGTTCGTCTGCAGCCCGAACAACCCGACCGGCACCGTGGAGCCGCCGGAAACCGTCGAGCGCCTGGCGGCCGCCGCGGCCGAGATCGGCGCGGTGCTCGTGGTCGACGAGGCCTACGGCGAGTTCGCGCAGTGGAGCGCGCTGGAGCTCGTCTCCGAAGACCTGCCGCTCGCCGTCGTGCGCACGTACTCGAAGGTGTGGTCGCTCGCCGGCGTCCGGCTCGGCTTCGCGGTCGCGCCCGACGTGGATGATCGCCGAGCTCGACAAGGTGCTGCTGCCGTACAACCTGTCGGTGCCGACCCAGCTCGCGGGAACGATCGCGCTCGACTTCGCCGCCGGAGATGGAACGCCGCGTCGCCACGCTCGTCGAAGAACGGGGCCGGCTGTTCGCGGCGCTTGCCGCGAGCCGCGGGCATCGAGGTGTGCCCGTCGGGCGCGAACTTCTTGATGTTCCGGGTCGACGGGCGACGCGCACGAAGTGTGGAAGCGCCTGCTCGCCCACGACGTGCTGGTCCGCGACTTCTCGTCGTGGCCGCGGATCGAGGGATGCCTGCGGGTCACCGTCGGCACTCCCGAAGAGAACGATGCCTTCCTCGCCGCGCTCGGCGAGGTCCTTCCGGAGGTCGTCCGATGATCGAGTCCGCAGCATGACCCGCCACGCCGAGCTCACGCGCCCGACGAAGGAGACGACCGTCTCCGTCGTCCTTGACGATCGACGGGTCGGGGACCACGAGCGTGTCGACCGGGCATCCCGTTCTTCGACCACATGCTCGAGCAGCTCGGCAAGCACGCGGGCTTCGATCTCACGGTCGAGGCGAAGGGCGACCTCGATGTCGACCTGCACCACACGGTCGAAGACGTCGGGATCGTGCTCGGCAACACGCTGCGCGAAGCGCTCGGCGACAAGCGCGGTGTGCGCCGGTTCGCGAACTCGCTGGTGCCGCTCGACGAAGCGCTCGTCGAGGTGGCGCTCGACCTCTCCGGTCGGCCCTTCCTCGTGTACGCGGTCGACCCGATCTCGGAATGGATCGGCACCTTCGACCCGCAGCTCGCGGAGGAGTTCTGGAAGGGCTTCGTCGACGGTGCGCGCATCACGCTGCACATGCGCAGCATCACCGGCAAGAACGGTCACCACGTGATCGAGGCGTCGTTCAAGGGTGTGGCCCGCGCGTTGCGCGACGCGGTGAAGATCGAGGGCGACGAGGTGCCGTCGACCAAGGGCACGCTGTCAACGTGACGGGGTTCATCGTGATGGGAACGGCGTGAGCGGGCCGCGCATCGCGGTCGTCGACTACGGCATCGGGAACCTGCGCTCGGCGGAGAAGGCCCTGCAGCACGTGCACGCCGACGCGAGCCTGACCTCCGAAGTCGCGCGTCATCGAAGCGGCCGACGCGGTCGTGCTGCCGGGCGTCGGTGCGTTCGGCGCGTGCATGCGGGCGCTGCGCGACTGCCGGACTCGAAGCGGTCACGCGGGCGGCCGCGACCGACGGCCGTCCGTTCCTCGGGATCTGCATCGGCATGCAGATGCTGTTCGACGGCAGCGACGAGACCCCCGACGTCACCGGCCTGGGCGTGGTCGCGGGCCGGGTGACGCTTCTCCCGAAGACGGTGCGGCTCCCGCAGATGGGTTGGAACACGCTCGAGCTCGCGCCCGGTTCACATCTCGGCACGGGCCTGCCCGATCCTGCGTGGCTCTACTTCGTGCACTCCTACGCGCCCGAGCCCGCCGACCCGAGCGTGGTCGCGGCGTGGTGCGACTACGGCCGCCGGTTCGCGGCCGCGATCGAAGCCGGACCGGTGTGGGCGACGCAGTTCCACCCCGAGAAGTCGGGCGACAGTCGGGATGCAGATGCTCCAGAACTTCGTCGATGCCGTACCGAGTCGGATCGGCAGCTGATGGACCTCTATCCGTCGATCGACCTGCGCGGCGGGCAAGGTGGTTCGCCTGGCGCGCGGCGACTACAACGAGCAGACCACGTACGACGACGATCCGGTCGCGGTCGCGCGCCGGTTCGACGGCGGCCGGGGCGCGGTGGATCCACGTGGTCGATCTCGATGCCGCGCTCGACGGCGGCAACCCGAACCTGGCCGTTGATCGAAGCGATCTGCGCGAACGTCGGCCGTGCGGGTGCAGACCGGCGGCGGCGTGCGCAGCGTCGCCGACGCGGGCGAACGGTTCGGCGCCGGCGTGGCGCGCGTCGTGATCGGGAGCGCGGCGGTCGAGCACCCGGAGGTCGTCGACGGAGCTGAGCGCGTTGCATCCCGGCCAGGTCGCGGTCGGGCTCGACGCGCGGGGCCGCGATGTCGCGATCCACGGCTGGACGGATGCGACCGGGCCTCGACCTCATCGGCCTGGCCGAACAGTTCGACCGGGCCGGCGTCGGCGCGCTGATCGTCACCGACATCACCCGCGACGGCATGCTGGGCGGGCCCGCGCTCGACCAACTCGCGGCCGTCGTGGCCGCCGTCGGCGTGCCCGTGATCGCGAGCGGAGGGGTCGCGAGCGTCGACGACCTGCGGGCCCTTGCCGCGCTCGAGGTCGAGGGCAAGCGCCTCACCGGCGCGATCGTCGGGCGGGCCATCTACGAGAACCGGTTCACCGTGGAGGAAGGGATCGCCGCGTGCTCGCCGTCCGTGTGATCCCGTGTCTCGACGTCGACGCGGGCCGCGTCGTGAAGGGCGTCAACTTCGTCGGCATCCGCGACGCGGGCGATCCCGGTCGAGTTCGCCGCGCGTTACGACGCGGAAGGCGCCGACGAGCTCGTGTTCCTCGACATCACCGCGTCGAGCGATGCGCGCGACACGATGGTGCACGTCGTGGAGCAGGTCGCGGAACAGGTGTTCATCCCGTTCACCGTCGGCGGGGGAGTGCGCACGGTCGAAGACGCGCGGCGGATGTTGCGCGCCGGCGCCGACAAGGTCTCGTTCAACACCGCGGCGGTCAACGATCCCGACGTCGTGCGCGCGGGCGCGCAGGAGTACGGCGCGCAGTGCATCGTGGTCGCGATCGACGCCGCGCCGCGACGACGAGAACGGAAAGTGGGAGGTCGTCACGCACGGCGGGCGCACGCCGACCGGGCTCGACGCGCTGGCGTGGGCCGAGCAGGTGTGCGCACTGGGCGCGGGTGAGATCCTCCTCACCTCGATGGACCGCGACGGTACGAAAGCGGGCTACGACATCGCGCTGCTACAGGCAATGGGTGACGCGGTCGACGTGCCGATCATCGCGAGCGGCGGCGTCGGCACTCTCGACCACCTGTACGAAGGTGCGGCCGACGGGGGCGCGAGCGCAGTGCTGGCCGCATCGATCTTCCATTTCGGCCAGCACACCGTGCACGAGGCAAAAGAATTCCTCGCCGCACGGGGAGTGGTCGTCCGGCCCTGACGCGCAACCTCGGCCGCCGACGTCGGCCCGCGCCGTCATCTCGCCGTAAACCAGCGTTGACGCGACGGTGACGAGTTGGTGGTTCCCGCGGGCTCCGACAGGAGTACGGTCCCTTTCACAAGTGCTCGGGCTCGGGCTCGGCACGTGCGTAGGAGGTGCCCATGGCCGAACCTCATACTTCTCGGCGGAGTATCGCTCCCCGGGTCCGTCGGCGCAGTCGACGACCATTTCTTCCGCCGATATCGAAGTCTTCTCGATGCCGAGGACGCCGCGTTCGACGAGCTCGAGCACGCGTACGAGGACGGTGACCGCGCCTCGTTCGAGTCGGACATGGCGGTATGGCACGTCGCGATCGAGCGCCGCACGACGCTTCCTCGAATCACACGGGCTCTCGGGCGGGGTGCTCTCGCTGTAGCCCTCGGGCCCGGAACTATCTGGCGAGCGCGCCGACGTAGTCGGCGACGAGCGTGACGACGCGCTCGGTGCGACCCACGAAGAAGTGACTCGCGCCCGCGACGACCTCGATGCGAGTCGCGGCCCAATGCTGCGTCTCGGCTTCGATGTCGGTCGGCGTGCGGAACTCGTCGTGCGCGGCGAGCACCAAGCAACTTCGGCCGCGGGTCGGCGCCGACCGCGTCGTACGCATGCTCGGGCCGGAAGCGCAACGGTGGCGCGATCCCGACCCACGCCGCTGATGCGATCGTCGTCGATGCTCAGCGCCATGTCGGCGCCGAACGACCAACCGATGCAACGCGAGCGGGACCCGGTCGGGCTGCGGCGCGTCGTCGCCGCGTCGAGCGCCGCGAGGATGTCGAGGGGTTCGGCGCGGCCCTCGGAGTAGCGCGCCTTCGCTGTTCTCGACTCCCCGGAAGTTGAAGCGCAGGCACGCGATGCCCGCTGCGGGTAGACGCGTCGAACAGCGCGGAGTGACGATGCTGCGCATCGTGCCGCCGTACTGCGGGATGCGGATGGCACAGCACTGCGATGGCCCGGATGTCGGCGGCGGGCGTGTTCCACTCCGCCTCGAGCCGCAGCCCGTCAGAGGTCGTCAGGTGCGTCGGGCTCGTGCTCACTGCGTAACGCCGACGGCGTCGCACACGAACGGCGAGCACGATCGCTTCGTCGCGCCAGGCGTCGTAGCGGCCCGACGGTCCGCCGTGGCCGGCGCCCATCTCGGTGCGCAGATAGATCGGCTTGCCCGAAGTGGAGAGCTCGCGGAGCTTGGCCACCCACTTCGCCGGCTCCCAGTACTGCACGCGCGGGTCGTTGAGGCCGGTCGTGACGAGCAGCGCGGGATAGTCGGCGGCGCGCACGTTGTCGTAGGGCGAGTACGCCTTCATGCGCGCGTACGCCTCGGGCTCGCGCGGGTCGCCCCACTCTTCCCATTCGGTGATCGTCAGCGGCAACGACGGATCGAGCATCGTGGTGACGACGTCGACGAACGGCACCTCGGCGACGATCGCGCGCGAACAGGTCGGGGCGGAGGTTGGCGACCGCGCCCATCAGCAGGCCGCCCGCGCTGCCGCCGCGGGCCGCGAGCCGGCCCGGCGACGTGTAGCTCGTCGCGATCAGATGCTCGGCGCACGCGACGAAGTCGGTGAACGTGTTCATCTTGTGTTCGAGGCGGCCCGTCCTCGTACCACTCGCGGCCCATCTCGCCGCCGCCGCGGACGTGCGCGATCGCGAAGACGAAGCCCCGATCGAGCAACGAGAGGCGTGACGGCGCGGAACGACGGGTCGGTCGAGATCTCGTACGAGCCGTAGCCGTAGAGCAGCGCGGGCGCGGAGCCGTCGATCGGCAGTGTCGCGCCGGTGGACGAGCGAGATCGGGACCTGGGTGCCGTCGGTGGCCGTCGCCCAGAGCCGGGCCGAGACGTACTGCGTCGGGTCGTAGCCGCCGAGCACCGGCTGCGTCTTCACGACGGTCGCGGGCGCGCGTGTCGATGTCGTAGTCGACGTCGGTGACGGGCGCGACCAGCGACGTGTAGCCGTAGCGCAGCGTGCGGCGTGTCGAACTCGGCGTTCGGCGCCGACCCACGACGCTGAAGACCGGATCGGGCATCTCGATCTCGTGCGTCGTCGCCGTCGGCGACGTGCATCACGCGGAGCCGCTCCAGCCCGTGTGCGCGTTCGCTCAGCACGAGGTGGTCGGCGAACGCGTTGACGGCGTCGAGCTTGACGTCGTCGCGGTGCGGGACGAGGGGCGTCCAGTACTGGCGCGTCGCGGATCGACGCATGCGGCGCCGCGACGAGCTCGAAGTTCCGCGCGCGCGCCGCCCTGGTTCGTGACGATGAGGAAGCGGTCGCCGTCGCTCCTCGTTCCAGTGATGCTCGACCGCGTACTCGTGACCCTGCTCGCGCGGCGCGATCGACTTCGCGGCTCGGTTGTCGGGCGCGTCCGTCGGGACGAACCACACCTCGGACGTCAGCTTCGACGACACGTCGATGAGCACGAAGCGCCCGCTGCGCGTGCGCTCGACCCCGACGAAGAAACGTTCGTCGTCTTCGCGGTAGCACGAGCACGTCGTCGGTCGCGGGAGTGCCGAGCACGTGGCGCCAGACTTCGTGCGGGCGCATCGGCCTCGTCGGGCCGGACGTAGAAGCACGTGCGCACGTCGTCGGCCCACGCGAGTCCGTACGTGACGTCTTCGACGACGTCCGGCAGATCGGCGCCTGTCGTCGAGGTCGCGGAAGCGGAGCGTGTATCGCTCGCTGCCGTTGAAGTCGACGGAGTACGCGAGCACGGCGTGGTCGGGGGTGACCTCGAAGCCGCCGAGCGCGAAGTAGTCGTGGCCGGCGGCGAGCACGTTCTCGTCGAGCACGACCTGCGCGGCGTCGGGTCCGGTGCCGCGGGGCCGGCGGCAATGGACCCCGTACTGCGAGCCCTCGACAGTGCGGGAGGTGTACTCCCACGCGCCCTCGGCGACAGGCGCCGACTCGTCGGTCTCCTGGACCCGGCGCCTTGATCTCGTCGAAGATGCGCTCCCGCAACGGGAGCAGCGGCGCGAGCATCGTGTCGGCGTACGCGTTCTCGGCTTCGAGGTACGCGATCACCGCCGGATCGTCGCGGTCGTTGAGCCAGTACCAGTCGTCGACGCGCTCGTCGCCGTGTTCGGTCAGCGTGGTGAGGCTGCGCGGCGGGCTTGCGGCGGGGTCAGGGGTTCGGGCATCGGCGACGGAGCCTAAACGGACCGGGTGGGCCCGATCGCGACCGCTACGATTTCGGCCTCATGCCGCCCGTGACGACGCCGATCCCGTTCACCGTCGAAGAGCTCGACGCCGTTGTGTTCAACGCCGAAGGCCTCGTTCCCGCGATCGTGCAGGAGCAGGGCACCAACCAGGTCCTGATGTTCGCGTGGATGAACCGCGACGCGTTGCAACGCACGCTCGAGACCGGGCGCACGTGGTTCTGGAGCCGGAGCCGCCAGGAGTATTGGTGCAAGGGCGAGACGTCGGGCGACCGTCAATACGTACGGGCCGCCTACTACGACTGCGACATGGACGTGTTGCTCTTCGTCGTCGAGCAGGAGGGTCGCGGCGCGTGCCACACGGGTGAACGCAGCTGCTTCTTCCGCGCCTTCGGCGGCGGCGCCGCGCCCGAGCACTTGTGACCTCGTCCGAGGTCAAGCCTTCGCGCGAGGAGTTCCGCGCGCTGGCGCGCGACTACACGGTCGTTCCGGTGTGGCGCGAGGTGCTCGCCGACCTGGAAACTCCGCTGTCGGCGTTCGTGAAGTTGGTCGGCGACGGCGAGGGCTTCCTGCTGGAGTCGGTGGAACACGCCGACCGTTGGGGCCGGTTCTCGTTTCTCGGTCGCGACCCGGCGCGCACGTTCGTGACGCGCGGCCAACACGTCGAATGGCTCGGGGGCGCGGCGCCGCGAAGGCGTCCCGAACGACCTCGGAACCCTGGCGCTGGTCGAGGCGCTGCTGGAACGGTTCCACGCGCCGACACTGCCCGAGCTCCCGCCGTTTCACGGCGGCATCGTCGGCTGGATGGGCTACGACACGGTGCGCGAGATCGAGCGCCTGCCCGACCCGCCGCCCGACGACCTCGGCTTCCCCGACGCGGTGTGCTCGCTCGCGGGCAGCGTCGCCGCGTTCGACCATTTCCGCCAACGCCTGTATCTCATCGAGAACGTCTACCCGCCGCCCGGCGCCGACGCGTCGACCATCGACGCCATGTACGACGGCGCGATCGCGCGGCTCGACAACGCGGTCGCCGATCTCGGCCGTCCGCTCCGTACGCGCCCGCGCTGCCGCCGGCCGACGAGCTCGACGAGTTGCCGCGAGCTGCGGCGCAACTTCGAAGGACCGGCGTGGGCGGAAGCCGTCGACGCGGCCAAGGAACACATCCTCGAAGGCGACATCTTCCAAGTCGTGCTCGCGCAACGCTTCGATCTCGTCGAGCCCGTCGAATCCGCTCGACGTGTATCGCGTGCTCCGCCTCGTCAACCCGTCGCCGTACATGTACTACCTGCACCATCCCGAAGCGACCGTCGTGGGTTCGTCGCCGGAAGCGCTCGTGCAGCTGCGCAACGGTCGGGTCATCAGCCGCCCGATCGCCGGTACGCGCCGCCGCGGTCGGAACGAAGAGCACGATCGCCGGCTTGCTGCGGAGCTGGCCGAGCACCCCAAGGAACGCGCCGAGCACGTCATGCTCGTCGACCTCGCGCGCAACGATGTGGGCCGGGTCGTGCAGTACGGCTCCGAGGTCGTCGAGGAGCTGATGACCCTCGAGCGGTACTCGCACGTGATGCACCTCACGAGTCAGGTCGCAGGCGATCTGGCCGACGGTCTGGGCCCGGTCGACGTTCTCCGCGCCACGTTCCCCGCGGGAACGGTCAGCGGCGCGCCGAAGGTGCGGGCGATGGAGATCATCGACGAGCTCGAACCGACCAAGCGCGGCCCGTACGCGGGGGTCGTGGGCTACGTCGACTTCTCCGGCAACCTCGACACGGCCATCGCGATCCGGACGATGTTCTGGCGGGACGGACAGGCCACACTCCAGGCCGGCGCAGGAATCGTGGCCGATTCGGTGCCCGAGGACGAAGATCTGGAATGCCGCAACAAGGCGCAGGGCGTTGCTGACTGCAGCGGCCGCCGCCCAACGGCTCTTCGGAGGATCATGATGGCGATTCCAGACCAGCCGTTCCAGGCTCGGATTCCCCGTGACCTCGTCGTGGTCGAGGGCGCCGATGCCACGTCGTTCCTGCAGAGCCTCGTCTCCCAGGACCTCGACGCGATCGCAGTGGGTGCGAGCGGGCACGCGCTGTTGCTGCAGCCGCAGGGCAAGCTCCTCGTCGACTTCTACGTGATTCACGTCGCGCCCGACACGTGGTGGTGCGTGTGCGAAGGCGGTTTCGGCGACGCGCTGGCCACCGGCCTGAACCGGTTCAAGATCCGGGTGAAGGTCGAAGTGCGCGAGGAATCCGTCGCCGCGCTCGCGTTGCGCGGCATCGCCACGCCGCCCGCCGCGCCGACCGGAGTCGAGGTACACCCGGTCGACTGGCACGACATCCCCGCCTTCGACGTTGTCGGTCCCGAAGCGGCCGTGGCCGCGGTGAGCGCCGCGGTCGACGCGCCGCTCGTCGACGCGCACGCCTACGAGCGGGCGCGCATCGAAGCCGGGATCTCGCGCCAAGGCGTCGACACCGACGACCGCACGATCCCGCAAGAGGCCGGGCTCGAGCTCGTCGCGGTGTCGTTCACCAAGGGCTGCTTCGTCGGCCAGGAGCTCGTGTGCCGCATCGACTCGCGCGGTCACGTGAACCGGCACTTGCGTCGTCTGCGCGCCGAGGCCGGGGTGATGGAACCCGGTGCGGTCGTCACCGCGGGCGAGCGCGAGGTCGGCGAGGTCACCAGCACCGTCGGCGGCGTGGCGTTGGCCATGCTGCGGCGTGAGGTCGAGCCCGGCACGCATGTCGAGGCAGGCGGTACCGCGGCGCTCGTCGAACTGCTCTGAGCCGCTAGGTCGGCGGGAGTGTGTGCGCCTGGAAGAACTTCCAGATCGTCGCGCTCGCGTCGATCTGCTGCGTCACCAGTCCCAACGACGGGATTGGTATCGACCCCGGCCACGTATGGCCGCCGCCTCTGATGATGTAGAAGATCACGGTGCCGCCCGCGGCACAGCCCGACCATGTGCGGCGGGTTACCTGCGAGCTCAGCTGCACGTCGTGGTAGGTGGCGGAGCACTTGTCGTGCGCGGCCCAGCTGACCATCGACGGCGCCGCGCCCGCGACGGTGCCGCCGCCGCAACAGTTCACCTTGCCGCCGTTGAACGGCACCACGGGGTCGGCGGTCCCCGCAAACGCCATGATGGGAACCGGCCGCGGTCCGCCGCACGCGACGACCACGGCGACCGCACCGAACGCGGCGAAGCGGTTGCTCATGCTGCACGCCAGTACCGATGTCATCGCGCCGCCGTCCGACATGCCCGTCGCGTATACACGCGTCGTCGCGACACAGAGCGTGGCCTCGATGTGGTCGAGCAGCGCGCCGACCATCTGCGGGTCGTTCTGCAGACCCTTCTCCGCGGTGAGGTTGAAGTGGCGATCGGCCGGGACCTGGCCGTCGGGCGCGACGATCAGGAAGTCGTCGCGTTCCGACTCGGGCTTGAAGTTGCCGTAGACCATCTGCTGCACGGCGTTGGAGCCGAAGCCGTGGAAGTTGAAGACGAGCGGGACGTGGGTCGTGCCCGTGTACGCCTTCGGAACGTAGAGCTGGTACGTGCGCGGCACGCCCTGGAACGTGAACGTCTGCGCGAACTGACCGGAGGCGTGCGGTCGGGCGCACGCAGCCGCGGGCTTGGTGGTGGAGGTCGAGGTCGCGGGCGCGAGGGTGGTGCTGGGCAGCGGGGTTGCGTGCGACGAGTTGCTGCTGCATCCACTCGTGGCGAGCGCGACGCCGACGAGCAGCGCCAGGCCGGCGATGAATGTCCCTCCGACTCGTGTCACCGGATGATTCTTCATCACGCCGACGCCACGCGAGGGTGCACCGGTAGTGCCACCACGAACCGCGTCCCGCCGCCGGGTACCGATTCGGCGCGCGCGCTGCCGCCCATCGCGGCCGCGAGCTCGCGCACAATCGCGAGACCGAGTCCGGTGCCGACCGCCCGGCCCGGCGTTTCCCGCACGGTGTAGAGCCGCTCGAACACCCGCGCCGCCTGCTCGGGCGGGATGCCGGGCCCGTCGTCGCCGACGACCACCGCCACCTGCCCGTCGGCCTGCGGTGCGGCGTAGACGTCGACCTGGGTCGCGGCGTACTTCAGTGCGTTCTCGATGAGGTTGGCGACGATCTGCGCCAGGCGCTCGGGGTCGAGCTCGACCGCGAGCACGCCGCCGCTGGTGACGTTGAGCGCCACCCCGTGCTCGTGTGCTTGCGGGGCGAAGGCCTCGGCCGCGTTGCGTACGACTTCGGTCGCATCGCAGGGCTGCACGTTCAACGAGAACTGATGGGTGTCGAGCCGCGAGAGATCGAGAAGGTCGCGCACGAGCCGTTCGAGACGCCGGCCCTCCGCGCCGATGATCGTGGCCGCCCGTTTGCGGTCGGCGGGGTCGGCGTCGTCGAGTGTCCCGTCGGCCAGCGCTTCCGCGTACCCGCGAATAGAGGTCAGCGGTGTGCGCAGGTCGTGGGAGATCGAGAGCAGGAACGCGTGCTCGCTCCCGCGCGCCTGTTCCAGCTGCGCGGCCATGGTGTTCAGCGCATTGGCGAGCGCCGCGAGCTCGTCGTCGGTGCCGGGCGACACTTCGGCGCGCGCGGAGAGATCGCCGGTCGCGAGTTGCGCGGCCGTCTGTTCGATCGCGTGAATCGGTCGCGTGAGCCGGCGCGCGAGCCAGATGGAGATCAGTCCCACGCCCAGGAGCACGATGAGGCCCGCGAGGAGCATGAGTGGAAGTGCGTCGTGCAGCACCGTGAGGTCGACGCTGTCGGTCGCGATCACCACCAAGAGGTTGCCGCCCGCGCCGCGTGTGGCGGTGGGAATGGCGAGGAACACGGTGTTGCCCCGGCGCCCGCTCACCTCTTCGTTGTTCAACAGCGCGCTCGGCTCGATGTCGGAGAGGTGCAGCGTCGACGGCAGCACGAAGTCGGGCCGCGCGGCCACGCCGCCGGCGGGCGTGATCAGCACCGCCTGCATGTCGGCCGCGCGCAACCCGATGCGGAGACGTTGGACGGGCCGGGCCGCGAAGTCGGTCGACTTCACCACTGCAGTGAGATCGGCCGACCGAGCCCGCAGGTCTTGGAGTGCGTGCTGTTGCAGCGACCGCCGCACGAGCCCGTAGGTCGCGAGCCCCGACAGCAGGAGCACGACCAGCGCGACGCCCGTGAACGCGACGACGAGTCGGGTGCGCAGTGAAATGCGCGCGCGTCGCATCGAACTACCTCGTCACTTGCGGTCGTCGTTGCGGTCGAGGCGGTAGCCGACGCCGCGTACGGTGTCGATGCGCACCGCGTCGGCGAGCTTCTTGCGCACCTGCGCGATGTGCACGTCGACGGTGCGCGCATCGCCGTACCAGTCGTAGCCCCACACGCCGTCGAGGATCTGTTGGCGGGAGAGCGCGAGGCCCGGCCGTTCGGCCAGGAACTGCAACAGCTCGAACTCCTTGCCCGTGAACGCGACGGGCTCGTCGTCGATGCGGACCTCGCGCCGGCCGAGGTCGATCGTGACCCCGCCGACCTGCAGGAGCTCGGCGGTGGTCGTCGGCCCGTCGGAGCGGCGCAGCACCGCTTTCACGCGGGCCACGAGTTCGGGCGGTGAGAACGGTTTGGTGACGTAGTCGTCCGCGCCGAGCTCGAGGCCGAGCACGCGGTCGATCTCGGTGTCGCGGGCGGTGAGGAAGATGACGGGGATGGCCGAGGTCTGGCGCAGGCGGCGGCACACCTCGAGCCCGTCGATGTCGGGGAGGCCCACGTCGAGCACGACCAGGCGCGGCCGGTGGGTGGCGACCGCGTCGGCAACGTCTTCGCCGGTCGCGGCCTTGACCACGCGGTAGCCGTCGCGGCGGAGGTAGAGCTCGACCAGATCGGCAATATTCGGCTCGTCGTCTACGACGAGGATCGTTCCCCGCTCCATATTCACCTCATCGTCCCACTCAGCATCGGCGAAAAGTGTGAGGGGCGTGTAAGGCCCGGATCAGGGTTACCGGAACGTGCCTATCCGAGAACGCCTATCCGAGAGCGCCTATCCGAGAGAGTTGGTGCGGGCGATGTTGCCGAGCCAGGCGGCGGAGGGCTTGGGCGTGCGGACGAACGTGTCGCGGGTGACCTCGACCAGGCCGAAGCGGGGTCCGTAGCCCAGCGCCCACTCGAAGTTGTCGAGCAACGACCAGTAGAAGTAGCCCCGCACGTCGAGGCCGTCGGCCAGGCACCGCCCGACGCCTTCCAGCGCCTCCTGCACGTACGCGATCCGGCGAGTGTCGTCGTCGTGACCGAGACCGTTCTCCGTCACGTACAGCGGCACCTGCGCAGTCTCCGCCGCGAACCGCAACGCGACCTCGATTGCCGCGGGCCAGTACTCGTAACCCATCGACGGCACGACCTCCACGCCGGCCTCGGGGCCGAGCATGCCGGTGTTGTCGATACGCGTACGCGAATACGCCTGCACGCCGACGAAGTCGTTGCCGCGCGCCGCTTCGAGGAACTGTCCTTCGTGCGAGTGCCGGGCGCGGGCGAGCACGTCCTCGGCACCTTCCGGTGCCCACCAATCGCCCATCGCCACACAGATGCCGAGGGGAAAGTCGCCGCGGCCGCCCTTGATCACGTCGTACGCACGCGTGTGTGCCTGCACGAGGTTGTCGTTGACCGCAACGTACGCGCCGATGTCGTGTTCGCGACCCGGCGGGAACGCGCCGACGATGTAGCCCATCAGGGAAAGGATGTTCGGCTCGTTGATCGTGCACCCGATCGAGATGAGGTCGCCGATGTGCGCGACCGTGCGCTCGCAGTAGCGGGTGAAGCGGTCGACGATCTCGGGCGCTTCCCAGCCGCCGAACGCCGCGACCCAGCGCGGGTTCGAGAAGTGATGGAAGGTGACGACGGGTTGCACGCCCTGTTCGTGACACTCGGCCAGGACCCGGCGGTAGTAGTCGAGCGCGGCGATGGAGAACTCGCCGTCTTCCGGCTCGATGCGCGACCACTCGATCGAGAACCGGTACGCCCCGAAGCCGTGATCGCGTACGAGGGCGATGTCGTCGGCGTACCGGTGGTAGCTGTCGGTGCAGTCGCCCGACGGCTCGACACAGGGGGTATCAGGCTTGTGTTCGAACGCCCACCAGTCGTTGTTCCAGTTGCCGCCCTCGATCTGATGCGAGGCCGCAGCCACGCCCCACAGGAACCCGTCCGGGAAAGTCACGCTCATGGGCCGGAGCGTAGACTCCGGGCCGCTTGAGCATCCTCGACGACATCCTCGCGACCAAGCGCGACGAGGTCACGGTGCTGCGATACCCGCAGACGCGCGACCTCCTGCGGAAGACCGCGCTCGACGCGCCGCCGACCCGCGACTTCACGGCCGCGCTCCGGCGGGCCGACGGGCGGGTCGCCGTGATCGGTGAGCTGAAGCGCAAGTCGCCCTCGAAGGGGGTGCTCGCGCCCGATCTCGACCCGGGCCCGACCGCCAAGGCCTACGAGGCGGGAGGCGCGGTCGCGCTCTCGGTGCTGACCGACGAGCCGTACTTCGGTGGGATGGTCGCCGATCTCCAGGCCGCGCACGACGCCACGACGTTGCCGTGCCTGCGCAAGGACTTCACGATCGACGAGGTGCAGATCTACGAGGCCCGGGCCATCGGCGCCGACGCCATCCTGCTCATCGTCGCCGCGCTGCCCGACGACGCGCTCCTCGCCGACCTGCACGCGCTCGCGATCGGGCTCGGGCTCGGCGTGCTCGTGGAGGCGCACGACGCCCGCGAGGTCGACCGCGCGCTCGCGGCCGGCGCGCACGTGGTCGGCATCAACAATCGCGATCTCGCCACCTTCGCCGAAGACCTCGGCGTCTCCACCGGCCTGTCGACGCTGCTGCCGCCCGAGGTCGTTGCGGTCGCGGAGTCCGCGATCCGGTCGGTCGACGACGCCGAGCGCGTCGCGGCGGCCGGGTTCGACTCCGTTCTGGTCGGCGAAGCGCTGGTCCGCACCGACGACCCCACCGCGCTCGTGCGCGCCATGTCGACCGCACCGGTAACGAGAAGGAGCCCTGCATGACCGCTGCCGCACCGACCCGCTTCGTGCTCCCGCAGGATCAGATGCCGACCGCGTGGTACAACGCGCTGCCCGATCTCCCCGCGCCGCTGCAGCCGCCGTTGCATCCCGGCACGATGGAGCCCGCGGGCCCGGCCGACCTCGCGCCACTCTTCCCGATGGCGCTCATCGAACAAGAGATGAGCCAGGCTCACACCGTCGAGATCCCCGGCGAGGTCATCGACATCCTGCGGCTGTGGCGGCCCACTCCACTCGTGCGTGCCCGCCGGCTGGAAGCCGCGCTCGGTACGCCGGCGCGCATCTACTACAAGGACGAATCGGGTTCGCCGTCGGGTTCGCACAAGACGAACACCGCGGTCGCGCAAGCGTTTTACAACCGCCAGGACGGCACGAACCGCATCGCCACCGAGACCGGCGCAGGCCAGTGGGGGAGTGCGCTGTCGTTCGCGTGCGCGCAGTTCGACATCGAGTGCAAGGTCTACATGGTGCGCGCTTCGTACGAGCAGAAGCCGTACCGCCGCGTGCTCATGGAAACGTGGGGCGCAACGGTCGTGCCGTCGCCGGTCGACGAGCCCGATCATCCGGGATCGCTCGGCGCCGCGATCAGTGACGCAGTGCGCGACGCGGGCTCACGCGACGACTCGCACTACGCGCTCGGCTCGGTGCTCAACCACGTGCTGTTGCACCAGACGATCATCGGGCTCGAAGCCAAAGAGCAACTGCAGCTCGCGGGCGAAGACGGCCCCGATGTGGTGATCGGCTGTTGCGGCGGCGGTTCGAACCTCGGTGGCATCGCGTTGCCGTTCATGACCGACGAGAAGGTGCGGCTCCTCGCGGTCGAACCCACGTCGTGTCCCACCCTCACCGGGGGCAGCTTCGAATACGACTTCGGCGACACCGCGGAGATGACTCCACTGCTCCCGATGTACACGCTCGGGCACGCGTTCGTCCCGCCGTCGATTCACGCGGGCGGGCTGCGCTACCACGGCGACTCGCCGGTGATCTCGTTGCTCGTGCAGCAGGGTCGCATGGATGCGGTTGCGTATCCGCAGGGCAAGACGTTCGAGGCCGCGGTGCAGTTCGCCCGCACCGAGGGCAAGATCCCCGCGCCCGAGACCGGCCACGCGATCCGCGCCGCGATCGACGAGGCGCTGGCCGCCAAGGAGAGCGGCGAGGAGCGCGTGATCCTGTTCAACTTCTCCGGGCACGGCCTCCTCGACCTGCAGGCCTACGACGACTTCACCCACGGTCGACTGATCGAAGCCTGAACCGAGCGGCACCGAATGTTCGTGAAGATCTGCGGGATAACGAACGAAGACGACGCGTTGCTCGCCACCGCGCTCGACGCCGACGCGATCGGCTTCGTGCTCGCGCCGAGCCCGCGTCAGGTCGATCCCGAAACGGTGCGCGACATCGTCCGGCGGTTGCCGCGGGAGGTGCACACCGTCGGCGTCTTTCGCAACGAGCGCCCGGAACGCATCATCGAGATCGTGGGGCGCGCCGGCCTGCGCGGCGTGCAGTTGCACGGCAGCGAACCCGCGTCGGAAGTGGAGTGGATCCGCGAGCGCGTGCAGTTCGTGATCCAGGCGTTCGCGGCGGGCGACCCCGCGCTCGCAGGCGCGGGCAAGAGCGCAGCCGACATCATCCTCGTCGACTCACCCAATCCCGGCTCGGGCAAGGTCTTCGACTGGCGGCTGGCCGAAGGTGCGCCGCGCGGCAAACGCATCCTCCTCGCCGGTGGGCTCACGCCCGAGAACGTCGGCGACGCGATCCGGCTGGTGCGCCCGTGGGGCGTCGACGTTGCGAGCGGGGTCGAGCAGTCGCCGGGCCGCAAGGATCCGGGCAAGCTGCGGCGCTTCGTGGTGGCGGCGCGCGAGGCCGCGGGAGAGATCGCCGAGCTCGGCGACGACCGGGCCATCGATCTCACCGCCGACGCCGACGAGGTGGCCGGGATCACCCGACCCTGGGACTGGCAGATCGACCAGTAACCCGAGCCAAATCCGGGCGCGCGCACCGTACAATCCGCCGGATGCCTGCCGCTCCCCCCGAAGTACCGAGACGGGGCACGCCCGTTCATCTTGAGCCGCCGGGTCCTGAACCCGTCGGGCTCGGCCGCTTCGGCGAGTTCGGCGGCCGCTTCGCACCGGAAACGCTGGTGCCCGCGCTCGTGCAGCTGGAAGAGCACTTCCGGGCGGCATGGTCCGACGACGATTTTCGCCACGAGTACGCGTCGCTGCTGTCGAGTTACGCGGGCCGGCCCACGCCCGTCACCGAGTGCCATCGCCTGTCGGAGCAGCTCGGCGTGCGCGTTCTGCTCAAGCGCGAAGACCTGACGCACACCGGTTCGCACAAGATCAACAACGTTCTCGGCCAGGCCCTGTTGACGCGCCGCATGGGCAAGACGCGTGTCATCGCGGAGACCGGCGCCGGCCAACACGGTGTGGCGACGGCCACCGCGGCCGCGCTGTTCGGCTTGGGTTGCACCGTCTACATGGGTGCGGTCGATGTCGAGCGCCAAGCGCTCAACGTGTGGCGCATGAAGTTGCTCGGCGCCGACGTGATCCCGGTCGAGTCGGGGAGCGCCACGCTGAAGGACGCGGTGAACGAGGCCATGCGCGCCTGGGTGGCGAGCGTCGAGAACACGCACTACTGCCTCGGTTCGGCCATGGGTCCGCACCCGTTCCCCTGGATGGTGCGCGAGTTCCAACGGGTCGTGGGCGACGAAGCGCGCCGCCAATGCCGGGAGGTGCTCGGCGACGCCGACCCTGACGTCGTGGTCGCGTGCGTCGGCGGCGGTTCGAACGCGATCGGCACCTTCGCCGGCTTCCTCGACACCGACGCCCGGCTCGTCGGAGTGGAGGCGGGCGGGCTCGGACTCGAGTCGGGGCATCACGGTGCCGCGGTCGAGCGCGGAATCCCGGGCGTCGTGCACGGGATGCGTTCGTTGTTCTTGCAGGACGAATTCGGTCAGGTGTTGGAGGCGTCGTCGATCAGCGCGGGCCTCGACTATCCCGGCGTCGGCCCCGAGCACGCGATGCTCGCCGCAACCGGCCGGGCCGAGTACCACGCCGCCACCGATGCCGAAGCCCTCGCCGGATTCCAGTTGTTGTCGGCGACCGAAGGGATCGTGCCCGCACTCGAACCCGCGCACGCGATCGCGTGGGTCGCCCGCGAGGCCGGGCACGCGATCCCGGCCGGTTCCACCGTGTTGGTGACGCTCTCCGGTCGGGGCGACAAGGACGCAGAGCAGGTTGCCGAGATGTTGGGCGGCCTCGATTGAATCTCGAATCGCACCTCCGTAGCCGCCGCGACGCAGGCGCGAAATTGCTCGTTCCGTACGTCACGGGCGGACTCGGTCGGGAATGGCGCGAAGTGGTCCGCGCGGTGGTCGACGCGGGCGCCGATGCGGTCGAGGTCGGCATCCCGTTCTCCGACCCGATCATGGACGGGCGCACGATCCAAGAGGCGAGCCAGCGGGCGCTCGATCTGGGCGCGACCCCGATCGGAGTGATCGACGCGATGGCCGACCTCGACGTGCCCGCGCCGCTGGTCGTGATGACCTATTACAACCTCGTCGCCCGCCTCGGGCACGAGCGGTGCGCGCAGCACCTGCGCGACAGCGGTGTCGACGGCGCGATCGTGCCCGACCTCCCGTTCGACGAGCTGGACGGCTGGGGCGAGGCGGCCGACGCGGCCGGTGTCGAGACCGTGCTGCTCGCCGCGCCGACCACCCCCGACGCGCGCCTGGGCGAGATCTGCGAACGTTCGCACGGCTTCGTGTACGGCGTCTCGCTGATGGGCGTGACGGGCGAACGCGACGAGCTGGCCACGCACGCGGGCGAGATGGGCCGGCGCTGCAAAGCCGCGACCGACAAGCCGGTGCTGTTGGGCGTCGGCATCTCCACTCCCGAGCAGGCCGCGCAGGCCGCCGCGAGTGCCGACGGCGTGATCGTCGGGAGCGCGCTCGTGCGCCGGCTACTCGACGGCGGCGGCCCCGAAGAAGCGGCGGCATTCGTGCGAACGCTTCGCGTCGCGCTCGACGCGTAAGTACTCCAATGGGGCAATAACGTCGCTCCGGGAGTGACAATTGTCCTACAGCGCATCGCGGCCCCCGTCGATATCACCCTGCTAGGGATGGCATTCGACCCAGGGAGGGACGATGGAAAAGGGCTCGATGATCGGGCTCGGCCTGTGCGTGGCTGGTGTATTCATCAGCGCGACCTTGCACGGGATCAACATCGCCTTCCTCTTCATGGAGTTTGGTTCGATCATCATCGTGGTGTTCGGTCACCTCGGTGCGACGATCGCCTCGTACCCGTGGGAAGCGACGCAGAACGTCGGCAAGTACATCGGTAAAGCGATGAAGGGCAAGGAAGCGCACTCGGCCAGCGAGACGATCGGGCAGATCGTCGTGTTGACGAACCGGGCGCGCGCCGAAGGCCTCCTCGCCCTCGAGGAAGAGGCGAAGGGCATCGAAGACCCTTTCTTCCGCAAGGGAATCGAGCTCGCCGTCGACGGCACCGACCCCGACGCGCTCAAGAAGACGCTCAACGCCGAGATCAGCGCGATGAAGGAACGGCACAAGATCGGCATGGGGTGGTTCACCTCGGCCGGCATCTTCGCCCCGACCTTCGGCATCATCGGCGCGGTCTTCGGCCTCATGGCCACCATGGCCCAGCTCTCGCACCCCGAAAAGGTCGGTGAAGGCATCGCCGGTGCGTTCGTCGCAACCTTCTGGGGTGTGTTCCTGGCCAACGGCATCTGGTTGCCGTGGGCCAACAAGCTCAAGCAGCTCTCGCTGACCGAAGTGGCGCACAAGCAGCTGATCGTCGAAGGAATCATGGCGATCCAGGCCGGCGTGTCGCCCCGCGTTGTCGAGGAGCTGCTCAAGTCGCACATCCCGCCGTCGGAACGGGACAAGCCCGTGCCCGAGAAGGCGGCCTCCGATAGCGGCGGTGGCGGTCAGGCCGCGGCCGCCGCGTAGCGAGGTTCGCGATGTCGGGCGGCGACGACGAGGTCCACGAGGAACACGAAGAGCACGTGAACCACGAGGCGTGGGTCATTCCCTACGCCGACCTGCTCACGTTGCTCATGGCCATGTTCATCGCGCTCTTCGCGATGTCGACGGTCGACCAGACGAAGTTCAAGGCGTTCGCGATCGGGTTCAACGAAGCGCTCGGCGGCGGCAAGCTCGACTCGGGTATCGGTGGGACCGCGAACGCGACGTCGACGAACATCGGTCAGGGCAGCGGCGACGGCGCGCTCAGCGGAGGGACGTTGATCCCGCAGAACGTGGTCAGCAACGGATCGAAGCTGCAGTCGTTGCTCGACGCGCTCGCGAGCAACAACGCGAAGACGGCGACCCAACGCCAGACGTTGGAAGACGTGCAGAAGCAGATCAACGCCGCGGCCGACAAGCTCGGCTTCGGCGGCGACGTCGAGACCAAGCTGCGCAACAACGGGCTCCAGGTGACGCTGCTCACCGACAAGGTGCTGTTCCAGAGCGGCGAGGCGAATCTGCAGCCCGGCGGCCTACAGCTGCTGCAGGTCATCGGGGCGGTGTTGGGTTCGATCGACAACCCGATCGAGATCAACGGCTACACCGACAACGTGCCCATCGGACCGGGCGGTCAGTTCCCATCCAACCTGTATCTGTCGTCCTTCCGCGCCGACGCGGTGGCCGACTACTTCGCCTCGTTGGGGCTGAGTCGTTCCCGCCTGTTCCCGGCCGGCCGCGGTGACCAGGACTTCGTCGCTTCGAACGCCACGCCCGAGGGCCGGGCCGCGAACCGCCGGGTCGAGATCATCGTCCAGTCGAACCTGGTGAAACAGACGCTCGACAAGGCCGGGCTCGACGACAACGCGGCAACTCCGACGACCCTGCCGATTGCGCCCGTGAACAACGCGACGGGCGGTGGACCGTCGGGCGGCGCCTCCGGGGCGACGCCGAATCTCAGTCCGAATCTCGGCGGCAACTAACGTCGGGGCATGCCCGAAAAGATCACGATGCAGGCCGACGGTTCGCTGTCGGTATCCGACGAGCCCATCATCCCGTACGTCGAAGGCGACGGAACCGGCAGTCGACATCTGGCCGGCCGCGCAGCTGGTCATGGACGCCGCGGCGGCGAAGTACGGCAAGACGATCGAGTGGAAGGAAGTGCTCGCCGGCCAGAAGGCGTTCGACGCCACCGGCTCGTGGTTGCCCGACGAGACCGTCGACACCTTCCGCGAGTACCTGATCGGGATCAAGGGCCCGCTGACGACGCCGATCGGCGGCGGCATCCGCTCGCTGAACGTCGCGCTGCGCCAGATCCTCGACCTCTACGTGTGCCTGCGCCCCGTGCGTTGGTTCGCCGGTGTGCCGTCGCCGGTGAAGCACCCCGAGGCCGTCGACATGGTGATCTTCCGGGAGAACACCGAAGACATCTACGCGGGCCTCGAGGTCGAAGAGGGAACGCCGGAAGCGGCACGAGCTGATCGAGCTGCTGAAGGACGAGTTCGGTTGGAACATCCGGCCCGATTCCGGCGTCGGCATCAAGCCGATCTCGGAGACCGGTTCGAAGCGCCTGATCCGCGCCGCGATCAAGTACGCGGTCGAGAACGACCGCAAGAGCGTGACGCTGGTGCACAAGGGGAACATCCAGAAGTTCACCGAAGGCGCGTTCATGAAGTGGGGCTACGACCTCGTGCGCGAAGAGTTCGCCGACGTCGCGGTCGGCTGGGACGACTGCGGCGGCAAGCCCGGCGACAAGATCCTCGTCAAGGACAGCATCGCCGACATCACGTTGCAGCAGGTGCTGACGCGCCCCGAAGAGTTCGACGTGATTGCCACGACGAACCTGAACGGCGACTACCTCTCCGACGCGCTGGCCGCACAGGTCGGCGGCATCGGGATCGCGCCGGGCGGCAACATCAACTACGTCACCGGCCACGGCATCTTCGAGGCCACGCACGGCACCGCGCCGAAGTACGCGGGCCAGGACAAGGTGAACCCGAGCTCGGTGCTGCTTGTAGCGGCGTGATGATGTTCGACCACCTCGGTTGGACGAAGGCCGCGCGCGACATCGAGCGTGCGATCGAGGCGACGATCGCCGACAAGGTCGTGACCTACGACTTCGCCCGCCTCATGGACGGCGCCACCGAGGTCAAGACCAGCGAGTTCGCCCAAGCAATCGTCGACCGCCTGTAGCTGCAACCACCCCGCCAACAGTGGGCACGCTCACGTACCGCAGCGGTACGTGACCGTGCCCACAGTTGGCAGGTTTGGGCGTCAGTTGAACGGCGGGATGGGGAAGATCTGGGTGCTGGTCGCGCCGTCGGCGGTTCCGACGACCGTCAGCGCGCCGTTGTCGACGCGGTAGAGGTTCGTGGTTTGCGTTCCGGTGGGAGCGCCGAGCACGAAGACGCCGTCGGGCGTTGGCGCGATCGAGGACGAGAGTGCACCGTCGGTCGATTGCGCGATGACCGCTCCCGGTCCGTCGATGTGATCGGCGTCGTAGTGGAAGACATCGTGGTAGGTACCAGTCCCCGTGACGCCGTCGATGATGAACGTCGTCTGGTTCCCGACTCCGTAGATGCCGTCGGGACCGGAGACCAGCGTCGCGCAGCTGCACATCCGACCGGCATCGCCTGCGGTGATCAGGCCGTCGCCGTGCATCGGCACCGAGTAGGAGTGGGAAGTGCACGTGTTCGAATCGCAGTCGCTCGCGATGAGCACGTTGGGGGTTTGCACGATCAACACGTGACCGGTCGTGTCGCCGGTTCCCGAGCTCGGATACGCGTTGAGCGGGAGCGTGTTCTGCACGCCGGTCGAGAGGTTTCGCATGACGAACGCCGCGTCGTAGATCTGCGTGCCCGACGGGTACGGCACTTGTCGGCAGTCGTTCGTTACCGCGGTCTTGCTCGCGGGCCGCACGAGCAGCAGCTCGGAACCGTCGGGGGTGATCGAGAAGTCGTCGGCCTGGCCCGCGATCGTGCGGATGTTCGTCTGCAGGTCGAGCTTCATGATGTCAGGGCACGCCTGGTTGTCGATGGCCTTGGTTGCGTACCAGAGCGTGTGATGGTCGCTCAGGAGTTGCGCGTTCACGATCGTCTGGCCGGCGGCCACGGTGACGAGGGTCTTGACGACCTTGCCGGTCGCGTCGATGGCGTTGATCGTTCCGCCCAACGCCTCCAGCATGAGCGCGCCCGCGGGTAAGGGATCGAGGGCGGTCGCCAACCCGCTTGTGGGCGGCGGGGTCGGCGACGTGGGTACAGCTTCTGCTCGCACGGTCCATGTCCCGTTCCACGTCCAGGTTTCGTACGTCGCAGTGGCGGTCGCGAAACGCGGCGCGTAGGCGACGACGTCGGCGTCGTGCGCGTCGTACACGGCGTGGCCACCGAGCGCGGGCGCGATGCCGTGGCTGCCGCCCTCGTGCCAGTCGGAACCGGTCCAGGTCCAGGTCAGGCCGTCGGGACTGAAGACGGTCGGCGCCGCATCCACGCCGGGCGTCGCGACGACTCGGCGGTTTTGTGGGGCGCGCGTCGGATGTTGCTCGCTCCAGGTCGTCCCGTCCCATGTCCACGTCTGTGAATAGCGGGTGCCGTCCGGATCGGGAAGGGGCTCGCATGCTGTACCCGGCGCGGGGCACGTCCCGAGATCACTCTCGGGCAATGCCCATGAGTAGAACAACAGGCCGGCACCGTTTGCGAGCGGCGTGAGTTCGGGGCGCGGTGCTCCACGCGTCCGCGTTCGTGACGAACAGGGGCGCGTTCGGCGTGGCGAGCTCGGTCCAGTCGGAGCCGGTCCAGCGCCAGGTGCCGAACGGCGCCGGGCCCTTGGCCTCGAATCCCTCCGCCGTCACCGTGATACCAGGATGAGTCGACGGCAGCGTGAGCATCAGGACCGACTGCGATTTCGGGTCGAAGCTCATCGCCATTCCGTTGCTCCACGGCGGGACGTGAATCGGGTGCTGTTGCGTCCACGTGGTGCCGTCGAAGGTCCACGTGTCGGTGCGGGCCCTTTCCGTGGTCGAACCAAGGGTGATGCCGCCGAACATCACGATCTGTTTTGTCACGGGGTCGTAGGCCATGACCGCACCCTCGCGAGCCGGGGGCGACACCGGCGGCTTTACCTCCGACCAACCAGTTCCGTCCCAGAGCCAGGTGTCGTCCCGGGTGGCCGTGAGCTTTGCGTTCGCGCCGCCGAACAGGACGACCTTGCCGATCGCATCGTCGTACGCCAGCGCCGCGCCGGTGCGGGAGACGAGGTCGCCGTATGTGGGCAGCGGCCCGCTGGGCTGTACCGCGACGGTCTTGTGCGCGTGGCGGTTGCTCACCGCGGCGACGGTTCCGACGACCAGCGCAACCACGGCCGAGACGGCGACGAGCGAGACGGCGATCCGGCGTCGTCGGCGCCGGCCGACGCGGGCCGTGACCGCGCCCCGGGCATCGTCGAGGTCGACGACCGTTCGCGCGCGGCTTCGCTCAACGCGTCGCGCAGCTCGTCAAGATCCATCGTTGGCTCCCTCGAGGCCGCGGTCGCCGAGATCGATGCGGAGGTGTTCGAGCGCCGTGTGCAGTGTCGACTTCACGGTTCCTTCCGAGCACTGCATGGCGCGGCTGACCTCGGGAACGGTGAGGTCCGCGTGGTAGCGCAGCACGACCGCGAGCCGTTGGCGGGGGGCGAGGAGTCGCAACGCGTGTTCGACCACTTCCGATGCGACAACCGCGTCGGCATGATCGGGCGCCGGCTGCTCCGCGGTCGGCGCGGCCGCGCCCCGCTTCGCCTTGCGCCGCAGCTCCCGAACTGCAACCACGTACACCCACGTCGCCGGACGATCCATCACCGACACCGATCCCCATCGCTGCATCGCCTTCGCGAATGCGTCTTGGGCCGCGTCTTCGGCATCACTCAGCCCGCCGCCCGCCAGAACCAGCGAGCGGACGACCCGCGCGTAGTGCTCGAAGAAGAACTCGTCGAAGTCGTCCACGACCCTCCCAACGTATAGAGGCCGCGACCCCTCCGAACCGTTCATCCGGTTCCAACAGTTAGGGCAGAAGGTGGGCGCGTGGCGCCGTTTTCGGTGCCAACAGTTGGGGTCGAAGGTGGGTGCGTGGTGCCGTTTTCGCTCCCAACTGTTGGGAGTAATTCCGGCCGCGTGGAACCGGTTTTGCTCCTAACTGTTGGGAGCAATTCCGGGGGTTTAGCGGAGGGCTTGGATGAGTTCCGGGAGGGACTCGCGGAAGTCGGGGAGTAGCGCGCGGCCGGAGAGGCGCAGGGCGCGGTTGTCGAGGACGGAGTTCGCGGGGCGGGGGGCGGGACGCGGGGGCGTGAGATCGGCGGTCGCGATGGGTTCGACCCGGGCCGGGTCGTCGCCCGCGGCGCGCAACACCTCGCCCGCGAACTCGTACCAACTCACCGGCGCCTTGGTTCGTGACGTGCCACGTTCCCGGCAGGCGTTCGACGACGAACGTGCGCAGCATCGTGGCGAGGTCGGCCGCGACGGTGGGGCAACCGCGCTGGTCGTCGACGAAGCGCAACGGCGCGTCGCCACCGGCCAACCGCAGGATCGTCTTCGCCATGTTGGCGCCGTAGCGGCCGATGACCCACGACGTGCGCACGACCGCGCATTCGAGGTCGACCTCGAACTCGCCGGCCAACTTCGACTGTCCGTACACCGACGCGGGTTCGGGGTGTCCCACTCGTGATACGGCTCGGGTTGCGTGCCGTCGAACACGTAGTCGGTCGAAAGCGTCGACCATGTACGCGCCGACCCGGCGGGCGCCTTCCATCACGAAGCGCACGCCGAGCGCGTTGACGAGGAAGGCCCGATCGCGTCTCGGTCTCGCACGCGTCGACGGCGGTCATCGCCGCGCAGTGCACGATCGCGTCGGGGTGGATCGAGCCGATCGCGCCGAGCACGGCGTCGCGGTCGCCGACGTCGAGCGCGGCGTGATCGAGACCGACGACCTCGTGCGTCCGACCAACAGCCTCGACGACCTCGCGGCCGACCATGCCGCCCGCGCCGGTGACCAGGACGCGCACCGGTCAGGTCATTTCCACGAGGCGGCGGTCTCGTCGACCGGCGCCCGCTCCAGCAGCGGCTCCCACCAGTCGCGGTTCGTCGGCGTACCACTCGACGGTCTCCGGCAGACCCGGCTTCGAAGCCGACCAGCGGCTCCCAACCCAACTCGGCCGGTGATCTTGGATGCGTCGAGCAGGTAACGGCGGTCGTGCCCGGGCCGGTCGGGAACGATCGTCTTCAGCGACGACGGCTTCCCGAGCGCGGCGAGCACGCCGTCGGCGATCTCCTCGATGCTGCGTTCCTCGCCGGTGCCGACGTGATACGTCTCGCCGACGCGGCCGTCGTCGAGGATGCAGCGCGATCGCGCGGCAGTGGTCGTCGGCGTGGATCCACTCCCGGCGGTTCTGCGTCGACGCGTACAGCGGGATGTCGCTGGTCGTCGAGGGCCCGCGTGGTGAAGAGCGGGATGACCTTCTCCGGGAACTGGTACGGGCCGTAGTTGTTCGCGCAGTTCGTGATCGAGATCGGCAGGTCGAAGGTCTCGTAGTAGGCGCGCACGGCGTGGTCGCCGCCGGCCTTCGACGCGTTGTACGGCGTGCGGGGCGCGTACGGCGACGACTCGTTGAACGGCTCCGTCGCGTCGAGCGCGAGATCGCCGTAGACCTCGCACGTCGAGACGTGGTGGAAGCGGTGGAACTTCTCGACGCCGATGCGGCGGACGGCCTCGCACAAGCGTCTGCGTGCCGACCACGTTGGTGCGGAAGAACACGCCCGGATTCGTGATCGCGTACGAGTTGTGCGACTCGGCCGCGAAGTTGACGATCGATGTCGATCTCGTAGTCGCGCAGCGTCTGCATCGCGACGTCGATGTCGCCGATGTCGCCGTGCACGAACTCGTGCGGCACGCCGTCGAGGCTCGGCGCGGTTGCCGGCGTAGGTGAGCGCGTCGTACGCGACGACGGTGTCGCCCGGACGTTCGCGTGCCCACCAGCGCACGAAGTTGGATCCGATGAATCCGGCGCCGCCGGTGACGAGGATGTTCATGTGCGCATCGGCCAGACCGGTCGGGCGCGCTCGGGGATCTCGGCGCGCTTCGGGTTCGCGGCGTCGCGGTCGCGAGAGCTCGGGGTTCGTCGACGCCCCAGTCGGCCGCGATCTGCGGATCGTCCCACGCCACGCCCAGCTCGTCGGCCGCGTTGTAGTAGCCGTCGACGAGGTACGTGATCGTCATGTCGGTGAGCGACGCGAAGCCGTGCGCGACGCCGGGCGGGATGAGCACGCCGCCGTGCGTGTTCTCGCCCGACTCCGGCTCGCCCAGGTCGAAGACCTCGGTCGCGCCTTCGGTCGCGCTGCCGACGCGCAGGTCGTGCAGCACCACGCGCGCCCGGCCGAACGGCACGTACCAGTAGTCGGCCTGGTGCAGGTGGTAGTGCAGGCCGACGATGCAGCCCGCGCTGCGATCGGCGCGGTTCGACTGGATCATCTCGCGACCGCTCGGGATCCACTCCCGCCGGTACGTCTCGACGAACAGCCCACGCTTGTCGCGGTGCACGGTGGGGACGACGTGGAAGACGCCGGCGATCAGTGTGCTCTCGGTGACGGTGGCCATTCGCTTACTCCAGGTCGGCTCGGGAGTGATCACCGAGCATGAGGCGGGTGGCCTTGGGGCGCTCGCCGCTGCGCACGACCTCGACCTCCCGGCCGAGCAGCGAATCGTGAATGTGGTGCACGCCGATGATGCGGCTGTGCTCGAGCACCACCGAGTGTTCGATCTCGGCGTCGCGGAGCTCGCAGTCGTCGCCGATCGCGGTGTACGGGCCCGACGTACGTGTCGACGAGCACCGTGCCCGCGCCGATGATCGCGGGACCGCGCACCGACCGACGCCTCGAGCCGCGCGCCGGCTTCGATGACAACGCGGCCTTCGACGCGCGAATCTGCGTCGAGCTCACCGTCGATGCGCGGCTCGATCGTGTCGAGGACGAGCCGGTTGCAGTGCAGCAGCGGGTCCTTCTTGCCGGTGTCGATCCACCAGCCTTCGAGCACCTCGTGCATCACCGGGTAGCCGTTGTCGATGAGCCACTGGATCGCGTCGGTGATCTCGAGCTCGCCGCGCGCCGACGGCTCGATGGCGCGCGATGGCTGTCGTGGATGCGGTTGTCGAAGATGTAGACGCCGGCGAGCGCGAGATCGGACGGCGGGTCGGCCGGCTTCTCGACCAGGCGGACGACACCGCCGTGCGCGTCGACCTCGGCGACACCGAACTGGCGGGGATCGTCGACGTGCGCGAGCAGGATCTGCGCGGCGGGGAGTTGCTGGTGCGGCTCGTCGAGCTCCAGCTGGCGGGTGCGCTCGCGCGACGAAGCGGTCGACGAGCGGGCGGAGGCTGCTGCTGCAGCATGTTGTCGCCGAGATACATGACGAAGTCGTCGTCGCCGAGGAAGTCGCGCCGCGACGAGCACGCAGTGCGCGAGGCCGAGCGGCTCCGCCTGCGAGATGAAGGTGAGCTCGACGCCGAACTGGGAGCCGTCGCCGAGCGCGGCCTCGATCTCGCCGGCCGCTCTCGGGCGAGACGACCACACCGATGTCCTTGATGCCGGCCGCGGCCATGTCCTCGACGACGTAGAACAGGATGGGCTTGTTGGCGATCGGTACGAGTTGCTTGGCGCTCGTGTGGGTGATCGGACGCAGCCGGGTGCCGGCGCCGCCCGCCAGGATCAAGCCCTTCATCCGGTCCCTGTCTCCAAGCTGGCCGAGCTGCGGCGGCCGAGGCATCCGACTACCATTCGGCCGATACCGGCGAAACGACCAGCATAGTTCGACCATCGTCCAGCCATACCCACCGGAACGCGTTCGCCGGTCCGTGCGTACGCCGTGGGTGCACCGTGCTTGGGCGCTCCATGGCGTCGCCGAACTAACGTCCGGTGATGGCCGACGACCTTTCGCACGAGCACGTGAACGTCGCAGAACTGCGACCTCTGCGAGGCGGCCCGGATCACGCCGTGGTTCCACGAAGACGACATCTGCTGGATCGCGGAGTGCGAGATCTGCGCCGTGCCGATGGTCGTGTGGCGCAGTCACGGGGTGACCCCGCCGGCCGATCAGCTCGCGCACATGCACCACGCAGCTCGCCACGGTGGTGACCGACAACTTCACCTTCGAGCACTACGTCGACGACAACATGCGCAACATCCCCGACCACTACCACGCGCACGCCCGACCGCAAGGCGGCTTCTTCGGTCACGGGCTGCAAGCGGCCGGCACGAGTCGTGAGCCGGAGCGTCTGCCGCGTGACCGACCACGTCCTGACGATCGACCTCGGCACTTCGGGGCCGAAGGTCGCGCTCTTCACGTTCGACGGCGTCGTTCGTCGACGGTGACTTCACGCCGGTTGAGCTGAACGTGTTGCCCGACGGCGGCGCCGAGCAGTCGCCGGCCGCGTGGTGGGACGGCATCGTGGCCGCCGCGCAGCGCGTGATGGCAGCGGGCGACGGTTGCGCCCGCCGACGTCGTCGCGGTCGCGGTCACGTCGCAGTGGTCGGGGACCGTCCCGATCGATCGCGACGGCACGCCGTTGCACGACGCGATCATCTGGATGGACGCGCGCGGCGCGGAGGAGACGCGCCGCGTCGTCGGCGGCGCGGTGCGGCTGCAGGGCTACGAACCGCGCAAGCTGCGGACGTGGATCAGCCGCACCGGCGGCGCGCCCGCGCTGTCGGGCAAGGACTCGATCTCGCACATCCTGTGGCTGCAGCGCGAGCGGCCCGACATCGCCCGCGCCACGTGGAAGTACCTCGAGCCCAAGGACTGGCTCAACTTCCAGCTGACCGGGCGAAGTGCGCGGCGACGCACGACTCGATCGTGTTGCACTGGGTCACCGACAACCGCGATCCGGCGCACGTCGACTACGACCCTGACCTGCTTGCGCATCGCGCAGCTCGATCGCGCGCAGCTGCCCGATCTCGTTCCCGCGACCTCCGTCGTCGGACCGCTGACGAGAGGCCGCGGCCGCGGAGCTCGGCGTGCCCGCGGGCATTCCGGTCGTGGGTGGTACGCCCGATCTGCAGTCGGCCGCGATCGGTTCGGGCGCGGTCCGCGACTTCGAGGGCCACCTCTACGTCGGCACGTCGTCGTGGCTCACGTGTCACGTGCCGTTCAAGAAGACCGACCTCTTCCACGGCATCGCGTCGTTGCCGTCGCCGCTGCCGGGCAAGTACTACGTCGCCGACGAGCAGGAAGTGGCGGGCGGCTGCCTCGAATGGCTGCGGGAACACGCGCTCGAGACCGGCGACGACCTGCGTCGGCTCGACGACGATCGCGGGCGCGGTCGCGCCGGGCAGCAACGGGGTGATCTTCACGCCGTGGCTGAACGGCGAACGCACACCGGTCGACGATCACACGCTGCGCGGCGGGCTGGAACAACATGACGCTCGGCACGACGCGCGCCGAGCTCGTCCGCTCGGTGCTCGAGGGCGTCGCGTACAACAGCCGCTGGTTGCTCGGCGACGGTCGAGAAGTTCGTCGGCCGGCCGTTCCCGTGGCTGCACTTCATCGGCGGCGGCGCGCAGTCGGAGCTGTGGTGCCAGATCATGGCCGACGTGCTCACCGCGAGATCCGCCAGGTCGAACACCCGATCCGCGCCAACGCACGCGGTGCGGCGCTGCTCGCGGGCATCGCGCTCGGGCGCATCGGCGTCGACGACCTCGCGCGCAACGTGCGCATCGTCGCGACGTTCACGCCCGACCCCGCGAACGCGCGCCGTGTACGACGAGCGCTACGCCGAGTTCCGCGTCCTGCACAAGCAGACGAGCCGAAGGACCAAGCGCCATGGCACGCCGACCTGATCGACGGCCCGAACGCGTCCGCGACGATTCGTTCCCGATGCGGGGCTGGGGTTTGGCCGAGCCGGGCGAGCTCGACCGAGTCGTGATCGTGTCGCCGCATCTCGACGACGCGGTGCTCGAGCTGCGGCGCGGTTCATGGCCGCGCATCCGGGCGTCACCGTCGTCACGGTGTTCGCGGGCAATCCCGCCGCGTATCCCGACGCCGCATGCGGCTCTGGGACGTGCAGAGTGGATTCGGGCCCGACGACGACGTCATGGAAGTCCGCCGGGGCGAGGACCGCGGCCGCGCTCGGCGCTGCTCGACGCGACTCCGATGCACCTCGACTTCATCGAGCACACGTACAACCCCGGTGATCGTCCCGTCGCGCCCGACGTGCTCGCCGCCGGCCTCGTTGCCGCGCTCGACGCGCGCTCACGCCGACGCTCGTCATCGCGCCGTTCGGCCTCGCCAACCCCGACCACGACGTCACGCACCGCGCCTGCATGCTCGCCCGCGACGCGCTCGGGCCCGCGTGTCGCTGGTGGTGTTACGAGGACAACGGCTACAAGCACATCCCGGGGATGCTCGCGTGGCGGGTGTCGACACTGTTCCGCCGAGAGTTGTGGCCGACGCCCGTGTGCCCGCCCGTCGACCATCACGGCGAGCGCAAGGCCGCCGCGGTCGCGTGCTACCCGTCGCAGCTGCTCGCCCTCGAAGACGACTGGCAGATCCCGGCCAAGCTCGACGCGCCCGCCCCCGAGCAGTTCTGGCGCCTCGCCCCACCCCCGCCCGGCTGGGAAGGACTCATCGAACCGGCGTGAGTTGGGTGCGATATACGCCCCTTACTCACGACAGTTCGCGGGTTTGGCGTTCGCAACCCCTGCGAACCGGCGTGAGCTCGGTGTCATATCGACACCCAGCTCACGCCGGTTCGAATGTCTTGGGGTTATGCGAAGGCTTGGGCGCTTCTCGAGGAGGCGCCGCTGAGCACGACCGACACGAGGATCCCGAGCGGGAGCGTGCCCCAGTACGACAAGTGAACGCCGATGTTCCCGAAGAACAACATCAGCAACCACGTTGCCGGGAACGTGGCGATCAAGAAGACCACCAATGCAAACAACAAGGCTCGTATCACTGATCTGCACCCCTTCGCCGCCCGACTGTGTGCCGATATTCTCGCACCCGGCCCGGCGTCGCCTCACCCTCCGGAGGTGACTCAGGTGTGACGACGGACGCGGTAGGCCTCGGCGCGGAACGTGACGTCGACGGTGACATCGCCTTTGATGCCCAGCACATCGTTCAGTAGGCGGCGCGCCTCGTTGACGAGCCGGGTCCGCGGCTCTTCGTCCATCGTGATCATCCAGCTGAACGTGCCGAGCAGCCCGATGAGCTCGTCGGCGTTCAACGCGAGGTCCCAGCGGAAGATCTCTTTCTCGGGTTGGTCGAACGGCACGCCGGCCGGGATCTCGACGATCGACGGCGGGCGCTCCGTGTCCGGCACGACGAGATCGGCCAGCGAGGGCGACGTGCCGCCCGCGCCGCCATCGGCGGGTGTGCTGCGCATGAGCGCCACGGCCTGTTCGAGGAACGGGCCGTCGGGATCGGGCCCGGACCAGACCACGCCGAGCGTTCCGCCGGGCACGAGGACACGCCCGACTTCGTGCAGCGTGGGGACGAGATCCATCCAGTGCCACGACGACGACGCGAGCACCGCATCGACCGTCCCGTCGGGAATTGGCATCGAGTCGCCGCGACCGTCGACGGCCCGCGCGCCGGGCACTTCCTTCGTCAGGACGGCGCGCATGCGGTCGTCGGGTTCGACCGCGATCACTTCGTCGGCCCGGTCGATCAGCTGCCGCGTCAGTGCACCCGTACCGGCACCGAGGTCGACGATGGTGTGCACGTGCTGCGGCACCATCCAGTCGACCGCGGCTGCGGGCGGACCGGGCCGGAAGCGCTCGTACTGCGCGGCTTCGGCGCCGAAACTGCTCGCCCGTTTCGCCTTCTCCTCGGCGGGCAGATGCGAGAGCGGGACATCGGGAGAAACGCCGGGATTCGTCACGATCCGACCCTAACTGAGGGCCGGATCGCCGACGAGTGTGTTTCTCCGGACGTTCCCCGAACGAACCGCCGACGCCGCCTACGCCACCAGCACCGACGTGAAGTCGCTCACGCTGCCGAGCACCGACGCGTCGCCGAACGCGGCGACGGTGCCGTCGACGGCCGCCATCCAGTAGCCATTGCCGCTCGCCGAGCGGCGCGAATCCGCACACGGCTCGCGGTGGTCTTCATGGTCGCGCCGTGGAACTTGGCGTCGCCGTAGTTGAAGATCCCGCCGTCGCTCGCGCAGAGCCAGTAGCCCTTGCCGCGTCTTCGTCGCGGCCATCGCGACGATCGGCTTGTTGAGGTGGATCGCGCCCGTGGAGCCGTAGAACTTCGCGTCGCCGTAGGCGAAGATCCCGCCGTCGCTGGCGCACAGCCAATACCCCGTGCCGGTGGGCGTCGACGACATCGCGACGATCGGCTTGTTGAGATGGATCGCGCCGGTCGAGCCGTAGAACTTGGCGTCGCCGTAGGCGAAGATCCCGCCGTCGCTGGCGCAGAGCCAATACCCCTTGCCCGTCGGCGTCGCGGCCATCGCGACGATGGGTTTGTTCAGGTGAATCCGCCGGTCGATCCGTAGAACTTGGCGTCACCGAAGCTGAAGATCCCGCCGTCGGAACCCGCGAGCCACAGCCCTTTGCCGCGTCGGCGTGTGCGCGCCCGCCGACGAACGGCAGCGCAACATGCGCGAGCGAGCTGAACTTCGTCGCCGGTTCCGAAGCCGTGCACGTGTCCGGTCGGGCCTGCGAGCCAGTAACCCGCGCTCGAGGTACCCGGCGCTCGACCCGGCCGGCGGGACACCCGGACCCGAGACTGAACAGCCCGAGCGGCGTATACGTCTTGCCGAGGATCGCGTGGTCATCGACGCCGAGCCACGTCTTCAGGATCGGCGCGTACATCTGGCGGAAGTCGACGGCTCGGGACGAAGTTCCCGTTGTTGTCGAGGCTTGGTGAGGCTCGGTTGCGCGCCGTGCAGGCCGCCCTTCACGTGATCGCCGATGACGAAGTGCGGCGCGGCGGTGCCGTGGTCGGTGCCACCGTCGCCGTTCTCCTCGGGCCGACGGCCGAACTCGGAGAACGTCATCATCGCGACGTGGGGGAGCCACTTGGCCGACAGCGTCGCGAAGAACGCCTCGATCGCGTTGTCGAGCTGACCCATCAACGTCGCGTGCCAGTCGTGCTCGATCGGAGTGCGTGTCGAAGCCGTCGAGCTCGGTGTCGATCACCCGGATGCCGAGGTTCGCGTTGATGAGGTGCGCGGCGAGCACGAGTTGCTGTTGCAGGTTGTCGGGCTGATCGGCGAAGCCGTACGCGGGCCGGATGCGTTGCGTCAGCAACATGAGGTCCGACTCGGTCTGGTCGTACAGATCGCCGAGATCACCGAGCCCCGAAGCGCCGGTACCCAAGCTCGCGAGCGCGTCGAACATGCGCGCGTCGCGACGCGTCGGAACGGTCGATGCCGAACGCGCCGCCGATGTTCAACGGCAGCGACGACGGGTGTGCGACGTCCGCCTGCAGGTGCTCGCTCACCGAACCGTGCAACGACACGCCGTAGAGCGATTCGTGATTGGCGTTCGGCAGGCGGTCGAGGAAACGACCGGCCCAACCCGACGTGACCATGCCCGAACCACCCCAACCGCGCATCCAGATGTCGCCCGACGTGAAGTGGCTGAGGTCGGCCGGGTTGTAGCCGACCCCGCGCACGACCGCGACCTTGCCCTTGTCGAAGCGCGCCTTCAGCTTCGGCAGCGACGGGTGCAGGCCGAGACCGCTGCCGATCGGCAGCGAGTTCGTCACGCGCATCGACGACCGCAGGTGCGGGTATTGCGGGTCGGCGTAGGGGATGACCATGTTGAGGCCGTCGTTGCCGCCGGCCAGGTTGATCGTCACCAGGATTCCCTGGTTGTCGGCGACGGGCGGAGCCGCGAACGCCTGCAACTTCGATGAGATAGGGGCTGACGGCGACCACGCCGGTTCCGACCGCGCTGTACTGCATGAAGCGCCGGCGGGAGAAGCGGTTCCGTTCGAAGAGATTGGGTCCGGATGTCGTCACGATCGCGCTCCTAGGCGAGGTTGAATTCCGGGCTGAGCATCAGCAGGGTCAGCAGGTTGATGAACGTGCTAGTTGGTCCACGCCTGCGTGTCGGCGCGTTGCTTGGTCAGCCACGCCTCGAGCTTGGCACGTGTGTGCGCCGACGGGCTGTCGATGCCGAAGTAGTCGAAGCCGGACTGCACTGCGTCGGGCACGGTCATTGCCACGATGCCGCTCGAGGGCCTGGATCTGACCGTCGTCCTGCCACACGAGGTTGCGCGCCCAGTTCGCGCGCGACCAGAGCCGTGACGTCGTCAGCCAGTATTCGTTCGGGCGCCAGCCCGAGACGTTCGGCGGCTCGAACAGCTGCTGGCCCATGTCGTCCATGTACCACTGCGGGTTCGCGTCTTCGGCGGTGAGGTTCGTCGACGCGCAGCGTCGCCGCGACCCATTCGGCCGGGCGAGCGCACGAGTCCGTTCATCGCCTCCGCTGACACGAAGTTCGGGTGCATGAAGATCGCGCGCACGAGATCGTGGATGGAGAGATCGTTGGCCAGGAACGCGTTGGTGAGTCGGTCGACGACCTGCGCCTCGGGATTCGGGTACGCGAAGTACGTCCACATCTTGGTGGCGATGAACCTCGCCGCCGATCTGCTTGTGCGTCGCGTCGGTACCGAGGATGAAGTCGATGATGTCGGGGCCGTCCCAGTCCTGGGTGACGCCCATGAAGGTCTTCATGCCGTCGTCGTGACGGTCGGGATAGAAGTGGTACGCCTCGCGGTTCGCGTCGAGCGTGTTGTGCCCGGTCCACGCCCGCGCCGAGTTCACAACGTCGGTTCTGGCTGTACTGGTCGACGCCGAGCGTGAACAGCTCCATGAGCTCGCGGGCGAAGTTCTCGTTCGGGCTGCCCTTGACGTTCGGGTCGTTGTCGAGCCAGATCAGCATCGCGGGCTGCAACGACATCTGGTGCACAAGGTCGCGGAATTGCCCGGTCGCGTTGGCGCGGAACAACGCGTTCTGCTGATACATGAGCAGCATGTCGGCGACCTTGTAGTTCGCGGTCGCGAAGTGCCCGTGCCAGAAGAGCGTGAGCTTCTCCTGCAACGGTGACGGTGGACGTCGCCATCCGGTCGAGCCACCACTGCTGGAGCATGTACTCGCGCTGCCAGTCGGCTTGCGTGCTGTCGGTCAGAAACGCGGGCTGCACGTCGGCCGGCGCGCTCGAGAAGTCGAGCAGTTGGTCGACGGTGGTGTCCCACGGTTGCGCCGCGAGTGTCGCGACGGTTGCGTTGGATGCACCGAAGCCGGCGCGGCGAAGCAGATGCGCGACGTTCGCAGGAAGCGGCACGTCGTTCCCCCTAGTCCTCTTGACTCCCCAACCCGCCGAGACTGCATCGACGCAAAAGGGTCGGGTTCTTGAGGAATCGGGGCCCGTTTACTGGGAACTCAGGGCCAGTCCGGCGCCGGGAACGTCGACGACGACCGCTTCGATACGACCGTCATGTGCAACGCGTGCCTCGTCGGGCACATGCGTCGGGTGCAGTGCACACATACAGCGTGCGTCCGATCGGTCGCCGCCGAGCATGCACGCGAAGCGATCCGGGATGCGTTCCCTTCACCTCGTCGATGATCTCGCCGCCTTCGCGAATGCGCATGCACGCGTCCGGTGAACGGGCACGCGGCCCAGATCGCCCCTTCGGCGTCGAGGCACATTCCGTCGACGGTCGCGCCCTCGATCTGTCGCCCACACGCGGCGGTTCGAGAGCGTGCCGTCGGCGTCGATGTCGAACGCAGTGATCCGGCTCGCCATGCTCTCGCCGACCATCAGCGTGCCGCCGTCGGGCGTGATGACCGTGCCGTTCGGGAAAGGCGAGTTCCTCGGCGACGCACCGCGTGCGTTCCGTCGGGCTCGACCGCGATGAGCCCGGTCACGGCCGGCTTGGCGCCCGCGTACATGTCGAAGCCGAAGTTGCCGACGTAGGCGCGTCCGCCGCGGTCGACGACCATGTCGTTGCAGGAACCGGGGGCGAGGTCGGAGAGGTCGGCGTGCACGACGAACGAACCGTCGGGTTCGAGGCGCATGACGCGTGCGGTCGAGCATCGACACGACGAGCATCCGGCCGTCGGGCAGCCAGCCCGAGTCCCGACGCCTGTTCCGGCACCTCGACGATCGTCTCGGCCGTGCCGTCGACGTCCATCGCGACGACCCGCTTGTCGTGCTGGTCGGAGAACCAGAGGCGTCCGTCGTGCCAGCGGGGGCCTTCGGGAAAGATCAGGCCGTCGAGGATCACGGAGGTGCGTGCGCGGTGTCACGGGTCGGGACGGTACTCGTCGATCCCGACTCGTTGTCGGCTGCGTCGGACTCACGTCGTCGAGCGAGCGGTCGGCCGATTCCGGGAGCAGCGGCACGACCAACAAGCACGACGAGCAACGACCCGACGCCCGTGAGCGCGACGGAATGACCGAGTCCGCCGAGCTGGTGCGAGAGCCCGCCCGCGAGCACGAGCCCGGTCGCCGAACCCAAGACCGCAACGACGTAGAGCATCGCGTTCGACGTGGACCGCACTTCGGTGGGGAAGAGCTCGGCGTCGAGGGTGCCGAGGGCGATGCCGCCCGCGCCGGCCATGAAGATCGAGACCGCGGACGCGACCCAGAGCGTCGGTCCGCCGCTCAGGAAGAAGATCATCTGCGAGCCCGTCGCCGCCGCGAGCGCGAGCGCGGCGACCGGTCGACGCCCGCGCGCCTCGGCCAACCGGCCGCCGCCGAGCACGACTCCTACGAGTCCGGGGATCGCGGTGGTGATGGTGCGGAAGATCGCGATGTCGGTGTTCGTGAATCCGTGCACGTCGATGAGGTACTGATTCATGAACTGCGACGACGGCGCGCTGAAGACGCTCGTCAGGAAGGCGACGACACCGAGCATCACGAACCGACGCCGGTGGCGGTCGAACACATCGCGCGCCCGACCCCGCACCACATCGGTGCGCGCTGCGAGGGCGGTGTAGCGCGACGTTTCGCCCAGGCTGCGCGCCACGATCGGGGCAAGCAGGATCGTCGCGCCGCCCGAGCGCGAACGGAAGGCGCCAGCCCCACGACGCGAGGTCGGCGAGGGGGAGCGCGACAACCGAGAACGAGAAACCGAACCCACCGGCCAACGCGAGCATCGAGGCTGCATACGCACGGGCGCCTTCGGGCGCCTCCTCGACGACGGCGAGGAACGCCACGGTTCCGGTCGTGCCGACGAGCCCCCGTTGGAACACCTGCACGGTGGTGAACGCGATGAGGTTCGGCGCGATGGCCGACAGCGCGCACGCGATGGCCGAACCGACGACGCCGATCAGAATCGATCGTCGCCGCCCTCGACGGTCGGCCACCGCGATGGCGAAGAGCGCGAACAGTGCGCCGAGACGGGTGATGGCGAGCGCGTCGCCGATTCCGGCGGTCGATACGCCGAAGGAGTCGCTGATCGGCGCCGGAGAGCTGACCGAAGAGCGCGGCCGCGAACGAGACGATTGCGGTGGCGGCCGATGCCGTCGCGATGAAGGTCACCTGCTCGGGCCCGAATGCCACCGGGGGTAGGCCGACCACCGGTTTCGCCGGCGCGGGTGCGGGCTCGCCGGCCGAGCGCGGCCGCGGATCGTCGCGATCGCGTGCGCCCGGGTCCGGCGGTGTGCGATCCCGACGAGGGGCCGGAAGAACCAGCCGAAGAACGGCAGCTCGATGTCGCCCGCGGAAGTGATCGTCAGGTCGGTGCCGCCGTCGACGGGTGTCGTCAGGAGCGTGAGGCTGATGGCGGGTTGGCGATCGACGGGCTCGTCGACCTCGAACGTTGCCGCCGTACCCACGCCTGCGGGCCGCGCGCCGAGGTGTTCGACGGCCGCGTCGGCCACCGCATCCGGCGGCGCCGCGAGCCGAACGAGCGAAGACCGCGGCACGCGCGGCATGCTACGGGCGCAGTCGTGCGGCGATGCAGCCGCAGCGTCCCGGAGGGTTCACATGGCAACTCTGGCGGTCGGCGACAAGGCCCCGGCCTTCACGCTGAAGGACCAGAACGGTAAGAGCGTGAAGCTCTCCGACGCGAAGGGCAAGCGGGTCGTCGTGTACTTCTATCCGAAGGCCGACACGCCCGGTTGCACCCAGCAGTCGTGCAGCCTGCGCGACGCGTTCCCGCAGCTGAAGAAGCTGAAGGCCGTCGTTTACGGGCATCAGCCCCGACCCGGTCGAGAAGCAGAAGAAGTTCGACGACAAGTACAGCCTCGGCTTCCCGCTCCTGGCCGACACCGAGCACAAGGTCGCAGAGGCATTCGGGGTCTGGGCGGAGAAGTCGATGTACGGCCGCAAGTACATGGGCATCGTCCGCTCCGCGTTCGTCATCGACGAGAAGGGCAAACTCGCCGGCGTCTTCTACAAAGTCAGCCCCAAAGACACCGTCCCGAAGACGGAAGCTGTCCTGAAAGAGCTGGGCTAGCTCGCGGTCGCTTTGAGCGTCCGAGGACGGCATTATGCGTGTGTGCGGGGCGGGCGACGGTTGCAGGTCTCGGCGTGATCCTGTCGTCGTTGGCGGTTGCATCCAACCGACTCGGCGCGTGTTACGCGGCGGCCATTGCGCCTGACGGAGCCTCGGTCGTCTGTCTCGGACGCAACGTGGTGCTGTGGGATACGGCGCGGAAGCGACGTCTCGCCTCGGCGCATCCTCTGAGTCATCCCTCCCGCGTTGCGTTCGCGCCTTCGGGTCGCCAAATCGCGGTGAAGAACACGTCCGGCGAGTGCGTGGTTCTCGATGCGACCAGCTTGGAGGTCGTCGGTCGCCTCGGCGGCACGGAGTTCGGCGAAGGTTCGTCACTTGCGTTCACCGATGACGGGGCCCTGATCGATGGGTCGTGGACCGGTTGGTTGCTCGCGCGAGATGTCACCACGGGTGAAGTCCTGTTCCGAGAAGGCCTTCGGAGAATGATCACGGAACTGACGAGCAGCCCAGATCGGCGCGTGTTCGTCTACGCAGAAGCTCTCCGCGGCGCAGCCGGGTACGAACGCGCCAGTCGTTCGTATGCGGCGTTGGCCATTCTCGGCGCACGAACCGGTAACGCTGTGCGAATCCCGCGCCAGTGTCGGCGCGCTCGCGGTGAAGGGCGATCTGCTGGCGGCAGTGATCGATCGTGAGCTTCAAATTCGATCGCTGATCGGCGGTGAGGTCGTCGCGAGGCGGGAGATTCCCGTCTCCGGAGGCCGGGCGGTCGCGTGGTGGCCTGGCACAGATCGATTGCTCGTGGCCGACGACGGACGATTCATGCTGCTGGACGGTGCTCTCGCGGAGTTGTGGGCGCTCGACGCGGAGTACTCCTGCGACGTTGCCGTGTCGAGCGATGGGACGCGCGCGTTGCTCGCTTGTTGGGATCAGTCAGTCCTGGTCAAGCCCGTTTGACGCGCGCAATAACTGCCGATCGTTGTGCCAAAAGTGGATGGCGACGAGCCGAGCGTGCAGGCATGATTGGTCGGTGTCCGAAGATGATGCCGACGAACGCGACGAGCGCGAACCCATTTCTGATCCCGATCTGCCGAACGGAGCAATCGCGGGGCTGCATCTGCAGGCAGGCGTCGGACGCCCATTCGGCCCGATGTTTGGCTCCTTTGGCGCGTTGAATGCACGGCGATGCTCGTTCTGCGATCGGAACGAAGGCTCGGTCGATCGGTTGGTTCGCGGTCGCGGCGCGTACATCTGCGACCGCTGCGTCAGCCTCGCCGCGGACGCGATCGGTGATCCAAAGAACGAGAACACGCTGATTCGTCTCAAACCACGTCCCGCACTTCCCGCGGACCGCGTGGCGGCAGAAGAAGCGATCGAACGAAGCTATGAAACCGTGCTCGGCGGCGACGCGTCCGATGTGCAGCGTTGCGAGGCGATCGAGGCGGGCGACGACCTGTCACCGACCATGCGAGAGGTGAAGAGTCGGTACCCGGCCCGCGACCAGGTCGACGTGTCAATCGAGTACGTCCGCTTCATCGACGAGAACGAAGCCGAGGTCGGCTACGCCCTGATCCTGCCTGGGCAGATGGCCATGCCCGGCATGCACATGCCGTCCAAGGGCTACGCGGTCAAGCACGATGGGCGATGGAAAATGGCCCGTACGACCTATGCGGAACTCGTCGGTCGACTCGGCATCACCATCCCGCCTCGCGACGGATAGTTGTGGCTCGTTCTACGAACGCGCCTACGCCGGAACCGCGCCTCCAACTCGTGCGAGGCGACATCACCGCACAAGATGTCGACGCGATCGTCAACGCCGCCAACTCCTCTTTGCTCGGCGGAGGCGGTGTCGACGGCGCGATCCATCGCGCCGCAGGCCCCGAACTCGTTCAACACTGTCGGCTACTCGGTGGGTGTCGCACTGGCCAGGCCAAGGTCACCCCAGGCTTCAGACTCACCGCGCGCTACATCATTCACACCGTCGGCCCGGTCTGGCGCGGCGGTACCAATGGCGAAGCCGAGCAACTCGCATCGTGCTACCGCGAATCGCTGGCCCGCGCCCACGAGGTCGGTGCGAGTTCCGTCGCCTTCCCGGCGATCTCCACCGGCATCTTCGGCTACCCGATCCACGCCGCCGCCCGGATTGCGGTCGGTACCATCCGCACGACTGCAACGTCCGTCACCGACGTACGTTTCGTCTGCTTCGACGCAGAGACGTGGGACGCGTACGAATCGGCGCTCGTCGAGTCGTGAGAGACACCGATCGCGATGAGTGACACGCCATCGGCGGTCGGGCGCCGAGTCATCGTCACGGGGCTGGCCGGGTCGGGGAAGAGCACGCTCTCGTTCGCGCTCGCGGCCAAGACCGGGTTGCCGATCGTTCATCTCGACCTGTACTTCTGGAAGCCCGGCTGGGTTGCACCGTCGGAGACCGAATGGCGCGAGAAGCAACGTGTCGTGCTCGCCGGCGACGAGTGGATCGCCGACGGCAACTACCACGAGACACTCGATCTTCGGCTCGAACGCGCCGAGACCGTGGTGTTCCTCGACATGCCGTGGTGGTTGTGCGCAGGACGAGCATTGCTGCGGGGCTTCCGCATGCCCGGCGAGTTGCCCGAAGGGTGCCACTATTCGCGTTGGCACCGGTTGCGCGACGAGTGGGGCTTGGCCGTCCGCATCTGGCGGAAGAATCGCGGCACAGCCGGAGATCGAACGCGAGATCATTGCGCGACACGGGCAGCATGTGGTCCTGCACGTGCTCAAGTCCAAGCAGGAGGTAAGCGAATTCCTCGACGGTCTGGACGCCGCCCGCCAGATCTAGGACGGAAGGTTTCGTCGGGCGCGCAAGGAGTAGGTGAGGGGGAAGCGGGGCCACCCCTCGGGCAGCCGGTAGTAGCCGTCGTCACCTTGTTCGGCCCATGGCCACGGTGCGTTTGTGTACGACTGCTCGTGGAACAGTTCGAGGGCGAGGCCCGCGTCCAAGACCGCGGTGATGACGTCGCTGAGTGCGTGGACTCGTTCGTACGAAGTGGTGTGTTCGAAGGTGGCGTCGGGCGCGGCGTAGGTGCCGCCTTTCTCGTCCCAGCGCATGAAGTCGGCCTCGAAGACATCGAGCTCGAGCGTTCGACCGTCGTGAACCATTCCGATCACGAGCGGATGAATCTCGACGAGGTACAGCACGCCGTCGGGGCGGAGGAGTTCGGCCACTACCTGGGCCCACGAACGCAGATCGGGGAGCCAGCCCAGTGCGCCGATCCCGGTGTAGACGATGTCGAACGTGCGTCCGCCGACGACATCGAGCGCGTCGTATACGTCGGCGCACCAGAACTCCGCGTCGATCCCGCATTCGGCGGCGAGCGTGCGCGCGATATCGATTGCGCTCGGCGAAAAGTCGAGACCGCTCACGTGTGCGCCGTGACGAGCCCACGAGAGTGTGTCGGTGCCGAGGTGACACTGCAGGTGCAGCAACTCCCGGCCTTCGACCGAGCCGAGTTCGTCGTGCTCGAACGGTCGGATGTCGTCCCGACCGGCGCGGAAGCCCTCGAGGTCGTACAGCGCGCTCTGCGCATGTAGCGGAGCCGCTTCGTCCCACCGGGCCCGGTTCGCGAGCCGGCCCAACCGATCCGCGGGATCAGCCATCAACGCCTCCCGGCCGCGTGACCATGGACACAGGTTGACTCTCCCACATCGGCTCGGACGTGGATCGATTCTCGCGCCGACTGGCTTCCGCGACATCGTGCACACGGGAGCGAAAGGCCACCATGGCTGCCGCCCGGTGCCGTCGCGATTCGGCGATTCCGGGAGTTTGCCTGAGTCGCATTGGCTCCGTCCGAGTCGGCAAAATGTGCGCGGCTGGGAGGCAGTATTGGTTTCGCAAACCTGGGCGAGGGCGAGCGTCGCCGACTTGCTGATTGCAATGAATCGTCGTGACGTGGCGGCGTTCCGTGGGCTGCATCACCCTGACGTCGTCTACGTCAGCCCGGTGTCGGAGGTTGTCGGCACCGACAAAGCGCTGGACCGCTTTCGCGAACTTGTCGCGGCCGCGCCCGACCTCGCGTTCTCCGACCTGCAGGTGCTCGAGGTAGACGAGGACGGTCGTCGGGCCACGTTCGCGTACACGCAGACGGGCACCCTGGTGAACGATCTGGCGACGCCACGAGGCACGGTTCGCGCGACGGGCGCACCGTTTGTGTTGCGCACGATCCAGTCGGTCAACTTCGACCACGACGGCCGCATGACCGAAGTTCGTACCCAGTGGGAGTCGCACGCAGGCTGAGCGAGTCATCCGCTCGCCGCGCATCGCGCGATCCGGCATCATGTGTGCGTGGAGGTGACACCCGTAGCGAGCCCGTCGGCACATCCACGCTCATCCGCTTGGCGAAACGTTGTTCGAGGGACCTTCGTCGGCTTCGTCGGATCGCTCGTGGTGCTCGGGTTGATCGTGTTCCTGCGCCACAATCTGAACGGCTTCGCCGACACTGGCGCCGAGACCGCCGTGTCGCTGCTGATCGTCATCGGCTACTGCATGGCCGGGTATTTCGCGGTCGGTCGGCTGAGCCGTTCTCCCGTTGCGGCGGGCGCGATCGCAGGCGCCGCCGTCGCTCTGCTCGACTGGGCGGTGTCTGTAGCGGCGTGGGTGGTGCGCCGCCACGGAGAATTTCTGCGCGGACCACAGAGCGACCATCGAGGAGTTGCGCTGCTGGGTCCGCTGTTCGTGGGTGCGATCTTCGGTGCTCTCGGCGCGATCTGGGCTCGCCGCAACCAACGATCGACTCGGCCAGTTGAGCTCCAATGAGTAACGAGCCGACAGTGCCGGGCGGCGCGAACGATATTCACGCGTGGGCGCGCAGAATACGAACGCGCGGGCGAGGCATGTTGATCGTCGTCGCCGTCATCGTCTTCGTCGCGGCGGTGATCGCGTCAGCGTGTTATGCCGCACTCGTTGAGCACATCGGCGTCTTCTAGCGCTGAGCGGCTGGCGCGGCGCGGCTGCCGAGGGATCGGACACGGGATATGTGCGGCTGACGTCGATGGGCTGATGCGCTCCACGTAGTGGCCAATCGGCGCTGGCGATACCCGTACCAACCGAGCCATTCTTTTCGGGTGGGCGACGATGCACGAGCGGCAATCGCGGCGATGGTCGAGCGTGAGACGGACGCGTGGAATCGCAAAGATGCCTCCGCTCTCGTAGAGCTCTTTCATCCCGAGATGGTTTGGCCGTGGCCACCGTCGGAGGATGCGCACGATCCCATGTCGTGGGTCATGCCGATGGGCCGATTCGACGCCGAACGATGGCGCTCGTCGTGGCAGAGCTTGTTTGATACCCATGATCTTGTATCGAACGATCGTGTGATCCACCGCCTAGAAGCGACTACCGAAGGAGACGGTGGCCTCGCAGTCGTCGACATCGAGACGATATGGCGCAGCACCGGGGGTGGTGAAGAACAGGTCTGGAAGGGCCGGGCGTGCAAGGTCTACGCACTATGTCCGGACGGGTGGAAGATCACGATGCACACGGGCCTACTTACCTACGGGTAGATCGGCCGATCCGCGCTCGCCAATGGGCACATGATCGGGCAGTATGCGTGCGACCATCCGATCGTCGAGGAGGTCGGCTCGAATGGCAGATACTCCCGCTGTGCCCGACATGCGATTGGAACTCGTTCCGATCCCGGTATCCGACGTCGATCGGGCGAAGGCGTTCTACGAGCAGGTTGGCTTCGGAAACATCCACGACACCCAGGTCAGCGAAACCATGCGAGTCGTGCAGCTCACCCCACCAGGGTCGAGCTGCTCCATCGTCTTCGGTACCGGGATGGGCCCCATCACCGACATGGAACCCGGCTCGGTCAAGGGTCTGCACCTGGTCGTCGACGACATGGTCGCGACCCGCACCGCGTTGATTGAGCGCGGTGTCGAGCTAAGCGACGTTGACGACATGGGCGGAGTCCTCTACTCGTATTTCAGCGATGCGGACGGCAACACGTGGGCGTTGCAGCAGTGGCCCGCGGGCTACCAGGCCTGACCGCCGACGTACTGATACGGGCTCGGTAGTGCGTGTCGACGCGGTCGTGTTCGACATCGGAGGTGTGCTGATCGACTGGGATCCGCGTCACCTCTACCGGTCGATGTTCGACAGCGACGAGGAGATGGAAGAATTCCTCGGATCGGTATGCACGATGGAGTGGAACCGCCAGCACGACCTTGGGCGTCCGCTGACCGAGAGTCTCCCCGAACTCGTCGCGCAGTTCCCGAATCGCGAAGCCGAGATCATGGCCTGGGCGCGACAAGACGAAATGGTGGGCGAAGCGATTGAGCCGACCGTCACGATCCTGCGGAGTCTGCACGAGTCGGGAATGCGATGTTTCGCGCTCACGAACTGGCCCGCCGACACCTTCGCACGGCTCCGCGCTCGGTTCGCGTTTCTCGCCTGGTTCGACGGCATTGTCGTTTCGGGTGCGGAAGGCGTGGCCAAGCCCGACCCGGAGATCTTTCACCGTATGGTCGAGCGCTACGACCTCAACGCGCCATCCACGCTGTTCATCGACGACACCCCCGGCCACCTCGAAGTTGCCCGCACTCTTGGAATGCAGGTTCACCATTTCACGACCGGCGAAGCGCTCCGGCGCGAACTCGAGACGCTGAGCCTCGCGTAGGTCTCGCGGGGTCGCGTCGTTTGCACCGGCGAGACCTGGGTGGGAGGCGGGAGTCTCGGGCACCAAACGACGCGACCTGACTCCAGTGTGCGTCACCGGGCTCGCGAAAACCTCGCGGCCCCCTTGCGCTTCACGTGACCCGCCCCGCGTTCGCCAATCTTTGCCATCGCGTACCCTGGCCCGGATGGCGGGAACGGCGACCTACGCGTGTTGACGGCTTGGCTTCTGCTCGCGGTGCCCGCGATAGCCGCGATCTTGTTGTGGGGCTCATGGGGTTGGTTCGCCCTCGCGGTCGCCGTCATGGCCTTGCAGTACGTGACCTTCCGGCGAACCGAGCGGTTCTCGGCGCGTGTGTGGCGAACGGTGGGTATCGGCCGGCGCAACCGGCAGGCCCGTCTGAACGAAGGCGCATATCTGCTGACGGTCGTCGCCGGCTTCGCGTTGCTCGTTGTCGGATTCATCGGGCTTTAGGCCCTCGATCGACGCGTCACGGGCGCGCCACAGCGCCGGCGCTAGACCGCGGTGCGACCGCCGTCGACGGCCACGATCGCGCCGGTGATGTAGCTGGCGCGCGGTGAGGCGAGAAAGCCGACGACCTCGGCGATCTCGTCGACGTTCGCGGCGCGGTTGAGCAGCGTGGTCGTCCCGAGTGCTTCGGTGCGTTCGGCTGATGCACCCGCCGTAAACACCGGACCGGGCGCAACCGCGTTCACCCGCACACCGCTCGGGCTGAACTCCGCCGCCCACGCGCGGGTCATCGATGACATCGCGCCCTTCGTCGCCCCGTACGCCGCGCCGCCCGCCAGCCCGATCTGGCCGGCCATGCTGCTGACATTGATGATGCTGCCCTTGCCCTTGGCGGCCATCTTCGGAGCGAGTCCGGCGACCAGAAAATACGGAGCCCGAACGTCGCTGGCGAACAGCGCGTCGAATGTCGCGATGTCGAGATCGGCAGTGGGACCGAACCACGAGAAACCGGCGCTGTTCACCAGTACGTCGACCTCGCCGACGTCGTCGATCAAGCGCTGAAGGTCGGCGGGATCGCCGAGGTCTGCCGGCACGAATCGGGCGCGGCCACCTTCCTCGACAATCGCGTTGACCGTCTCCGCGCCTCGGTTGGCGTCTCGGCCGTGGACGATGACCTCCGCGCCCTCACGAGCCAACTGCAGCGCGATGGCTTGGCCGATCCCGGACGTCGCGCCGGTTACCAGCGCCGTGTGGTCCGCAAGGTCGTCGGTCTGTGTCGTTGCCATGTCATGACTCCCACTCTCGACCTCAACGCGTTGACGGTCCCGCGACCGCCTCTTGGCTGTCGCACTACTCGAGCTCCGCAACCGTCGTCATCGTATGAGTGTCTGCGAGGGAGAAAATCCCCACCGCACCTCGGACGTTCGTGCCACGCTCGCGCGCGTGCCGGAGACACATTTCGACGACTGGATCGCGCAGCACTACGACACGCTGTGGCCGGAGCTGCTCGAGCCGCCACTTCTGGATTCGGCCGTCGATGTCCTCGCCGAGCTCGCCGCGGGAGGTGCGGCGCTCGAGTTCGGGATAGGCACCGGTCGACTCGCCCTGCCGCTCAGCCAACGTGGTGTACGTGTGCACGGAATCGAGCTGTCCCCGGCAATGGTCGCGGTCCTGCGCGCGAAGCCGGGATCGAAAGATATCGGGGTGACGATCGCGGACTTCGCGACGGCGAGCGTCGCGGATCGCTTCCAGCTCGTCTACCTGGTGCGCAACACGATCACGAACCTGACGACCCAAGACGAACAGGTCGCGTGCTTCTACAACGCGGCCGCGCACCTCAACTCGGGCGGCGTGTTCGTCATCGAGAACTACATCCCCGCGCTTCGGCGCCTCCCACCCGGCGAGACCAAATTCCTGTTCGCGGCGACGCCTATCCATGTCGGTTTCGAGGAGTACGACGTCGAAGCCCAGATTGCCGTGTCGCATCACTTCTTTTCTGTCGATGGGGAGCTGCGAACGTTCGCGTCGCCCCACCGGTATGTGTGGCCAAGCGAGCTCGACCTGATGGCAGAACTCGCGGGAATGACGCTTCGTCATCGCTGGGCCAACTGGGAGCGACGGCCTTTCACCGGCGAGAGCCGCAGTCACGTTTCCGTATGGGTGAAGGCGTAGCCGACGCGCGGCCGGTCTCACGGAGATCCCCCGATGCGTCTCCCACGATGCAATATGGATGCATGCTGAGGTGGGAGCAGTTGGTCGTCGACACCGCGACCCGGTCGGGTTGGGCCACTGGTGGGCCGACGCGCTCGACTGGGTCGTGGTAAACGACGACCCCGACGAGTTCGAGATTCGCGCCACACCGGATCAGTTTCCCGGTCTTCTGTTCGCGCTCGTACCGGAGGACAAAGCCGGAAAGAACCGGCTGCACCTCGATCTCCGGCCCGACGATCGCGACGCCGAGGTCGCGCGACTGGTTGCGCTCGGCGCCTACCGAGTGGATGTCGGGCAGGGCGAGCCGACGTGGATCGTCCTCGCCGATCCCGAAGGAAACGAGTTCTGCGTGTTGCGTTCGCACGGCGGCGCGTAAGGCTCGAGTCACCGTTTGGTGGCGTCGGCCCGTCCACGTACGTGTCGCGACGCGGGGTGTTCGACGCGGATATGCCATGTGGGGGATGTTCGAGGCCGCGGGTCCGGGCACGATGCGGGCATGGCTCGATCAGACGTGAACCTGACAAACTCGGTGGTGCCCGAAACGGTTGCTTCTGCGCTCCCGACCGGGACCGTGACCTTCCTTCTGACCGATATCGAGGGGTCGACGAAGCTCTGGGAGGCGGGCGCTGACGAGATGGCGGCTTCGGTCGCGCGCCATTACGAGCTCCTCGACGCGGCTATTTCGCTCCATGCGGGGTTACGGCCGGTAGAGCAGGGTGAGGGCGACAGCGTGGTCGGGGCGTTCTCGCGGGCGTCCGATGCTGTCGCCGCGGCGTTGGATGTACAACGCGCCTTCGCGGAGGAGCCCTGGCCTCCGGGGAGTGAGGTGCGGGTACGAATGGCGTTGCACACGGGCGAGATCCGTCTCCGCGACGCCGGGAACTATTTCGGGCCGACGATTATCCGATGCCGCGCGTATCCGCGCGATTGGTCATGGCGGCCAGACCTTGGTCTCGGATGCGACTCGTGACCTCGTGGTCGACGCGCTTCCCGAGCGCGCTGAGCTGCGGGATTTGGGGTTGCACCGCTTGAAGGATCTTGGGCGGGCTGAGCGGATCTGGCAGCTCGTTCACCCCGAACTTGCTCACACGTTTCCGCCGTTGCCTTCGCTCGGCGCGATGCCGACGAACCTGCCCGCGCAGGTCTCGAGTTTCATCGGTCGGGAAGACGAGATCTCCGCGGTGCGGGCGGCGGTGCAAGAGCACCGACTGGTGACGCTCACCGGCGCGGGAGGGTGTGGCAAGACCCGACTCGCGTTGCAAGCAGCGGCCGATGACCTCGAGATTCATCCCGACGGCGTTTGGTGTGCGGAACTCGCCGCGGTCGGTCACGGCCGCGACATCGCTCAGGTCGTCGCCACGGTATTTGGTCTGCGCGAGGAGTTCGGTCGTCCCCTCATCGACACGCTGACGGAGCAGTTACACGATCTCGATGTCTTGCTCGTCGTTGACAACTGCGAGCAGGTACTCGACGCGGCCGCCAACATGATCGAGTCGCTACTCCATGGGTGTCCGCGTCTTCGCGTGCTCGCTACGAGCCGGGAACCGATGGGTGTCGCCGGTGAGGTGGTGTGGCGGGTGCCGTCCCTGGAACCCTCGAGCGCGGTCGCGTTGTTCGTGGAACGGGCGCAAGACCGCGACCGGGCTTCGTTCCCGATGCCGAGACACTCGTGACAATCGCCCAGATTGCCGATCGTCTCGACGGAATCCCGCTCGCGTTGGAGCTTGCGGCCGCACGGGTGCGCATGATGCACCCTGCTCGGATCGCCACCGCGCTCGACGACCGCTTTCGCTTGCTCACCGGCGGGAGCCGCACCGCGATGCCGCGCCAACAGACGCTCGAAGCATCTGTCGCATGGAGTTACGAGCTTCTCGACGAGGAAGAGCAGGCGTTGGCGCGCCGTCTCTCGGTGCTGCACGGCTTCACCCTGGATGCCGCGGAGGCCATCGGATGCGAAGATGAGCATGATCGTTTCGGTGTTCTTGACATGCTCGGTCGGCTCGTCGACAAGTCATTGGTGCATGTCGATCCCGACTCGGTCGACGACCGCTATCGCATGCTCGAGTCGGTCCGTCAGTTCCTCCAGGCCCGACTAGTGGAGTCGGGAGCGGCTGAGGTCGTTCGGGCTCGGCAGTTCGCGTATTTCCTCGATCTAGCAGTGCGTTTGGCGCCCCGTCTCGCGTTCGGTGACGGACCGGAGTGCCTGGAACGCCTGGAAAGCGAGCACAACAACATCGACACCGCCCTCGAGTGGGGCGAAAGCACGGACGCGACCGTCGAAATGCTCCGCTTCGCGACGGCACTCACATTGTTCTGGGAGCTCCGCGGGCATCTCGGCAAGGGCGGTCGGTGGTTTCCGCGCGTGCTTCGCGACGACGATGCCGAGCCGAGCGTCGAGCGCGCTCGCGCTGTGGGGTGCCGCGCATGTCGCGCTGTACGGCGACGACTTCGAGACGATGTTGGTACGAGCGCCACAGGCCTTGGCCATGGCCGAGACTGTCGGTGACGACTGGGCGACGGCCCGGGTGTTGAACTCCCTCGGTTACTTGGAGTTGATGTTCGATCCCGCCGGCGCGCGCGTCGGATTGACGCGCAGCATCGAGCTCGGAGAAGCGAGCGGTGACGAGTGGGCGGTCGCCGACGGTTGGAAGATGATGACGATCGCCTCACTGATCGCGCACGACGAGGACGGGGCGAACCAGGCGTTGAACGCGTTGCGCTGTGTCGCCGAGAAGCTCGAGAGCGGATTCTTCCTCGCCTGGTACCACTCGGAGCTCGGCTACTTCGAGGCGATGCGCGGCGACTTCGAAGCCGCGCAGACCAACTTCGCCACCTCGGCGGAATGGTGCCGCCAGGTCGGGGATCCATCGACGGGCGGTCTCACCGAAGCGTGGTCGCTCGGGGTGCAGGCGTCGAGGGGCGACCTCGAGGGCGCGGCCACCGGACTGGAAGCGCTCCTCGTACGGGCGAACGCATCTGGCGGCGGATCAGCGGTGCCGGAATGCATCTCGTCGCTCGCCGATATCGCACTTTCCACGGGCGATACCGCTGCGGCGTGCGCACTGGCCGAACCACTCATCGAGTCGACACTCGAGACCGGGCCCCCGCACTTCACCGCACTCGGATTGCGCGCTCTCGGCGCGGCGCGGCGCATCGAAGGCGCGTTCGAGGAGGCGCAGGCCGCGCTCGAGCAGGCCGCCGGTCTCGTCGCGCCACTCGGCAACGAATGGCTGCTCGCCCGAATCGAATACGAGTTGGGGCTCGTCGCATACGCGCGCGGCGAGTCGACCGCAGCCGAGGACCTGTTGCACACGGCGCTCAGTCGGCAAGTCCGACACGACTTGAAGCCGGGGATCGCGGCGACGCTCGACGCGCTCGGCCGGCTCGCGTTCGACGCGGACAGCACAAGCGAAGCGGTGCGCTGCTTCGCCGCGGCCGATGGGCTGCGAGCTGCGCTTGGACTTGCCGCTCGCGCCTTCGACGAGGCGGAGCGGGCGCCTTACGTTGACCGGGCGCGGGAGACTCTCGGTGAAGACGCCTTCGACCTGCACTCGCAGGAAGCGGCGAACGCGGCCCTCGACGAGATCGTCGAGTACGTCTCGCGGGCGCGCGGCGAACGTAAGCGACCACTCGCGGGCTGGGACAGCCTCACCCCCACAGAACTCCGAATCGTCACCCTCGTCGCGGCCGGGCTCACCAACCCGCAGATCGCCGAACGCATGTTCATTGCACGCGGAACCGTGAAAGTGCATCTCAGCCACGTCTTCGCCAAACTCGGAGTCGCGACACGCGCCGAGCTCGCAGCCCGAGCCACAAAACGCGGACTCGCCGAGGCCTGACCCCGCGCCGCCGTGGACCCGCGCCCACGGCCTCAACACCGCGTCTTAACTGTCAATCGGCGCTCGCTTCGCCGATCGGGATAGGGCAACATACGGCCGTCCGTCCGGTAGGAGGTACGGCATGCAGGAGATTCATGGCACGGCAAGTGACCGCGTCTCCGGCGATGCGGACGCGGTGTTTCGTCTGATCACCGACGTTGACCGGTTGCCGGAATGGAACCGCGCGATCGAGTGTGTCGTCGAGCCCGCAACCGAGTTGGCTCCGGGGGCGGAGTGGGTGGTCAAGATGCACCCGAGCCGGGGCATGACATGGAAGAGTCGGTCACGCGTCGACGAGATCGACCGTGACGCGCGTCGCTTTGGGTATCGGACCTGGAACGCGGACGGCAATCCGTCCTACGCGGATTGGAAGTGGGAGGTGATCCCAGTCGATTCCGGCGCGCAAGTCACGGTCAGCTGGGACGTGTATCTGAAGACACTGGATCGCAAGTTGCTCGCGGGACCGATTCGGCAACGGCAGCTGCGCAAAGAGGTCGGCGACTCTCTTCACGCGCTCGATCGTTCCGCTCGTAACGGCTGAACGGCGCAAACCCAACGACGCCGAGGTACGGCGCGCACGCAGCGAGGATGCATAATTGCACTGCCGGACGCCGTCCTGAAGGAGCTCGGCTGAGAATGGGTTACGCCACCGACGGCTGGAGCGAATTCTTTGTCGCCGCCGCGGGTGCGACGGCCGCCCTCGCGGGTCTGATCTTCGTCAGTCTGAGCGTCAATATCGAACGTGTGCTGCAACTCGACAAAGAAATCGGCGAGAACTTCCTGAGCGGTCGCGCGTTCGAAGGCCTGGCCGCGCTGGTCAGCGTCCTCGGCATCAGCATCGTGGCTCTGACGCCGGCTGTCGCGCGCGGCGCGCTCGCCGCCTTCATCATCTTCGTCGCGCTACTCACTGCGATTTCGCCGCTGCGGGCGCTGTCGCGCGGCGCGGCGAAATCGAGCCACCGGTCCCGGGTGCTGATCCGTTTCGGGATGGCGCTCGCGCTGTCGGCCACCCTCGCGATCGCCGGGATCACGCTCGCGATCCGCCACGGTGGCGGCCTCTACTGGCTGCCCCCCGCCTTCGTCCTGGGCATCACGGTGGCCTCGGTCAACGCCTGGGTGATCCTCGTCGAGATCCTGCGCTAGGGCCCGGGAACCGAAACGGGCTTCGCAGCGTCGGAACTTCGACGACGACGGCGACCAGCACGCCCGGTCGGATGTGGAGGCAGGCGATGATCCCGAACCCCGAGACGGAACCCAGGCCGAAGCGCCGGGGGCGCGTGATCGGCGCACTGGCCGTGAGCGCCGCGGCGGTGCTGGTGATCGCGATCGTCGCCGTGATCGCGACCCGGCCCAACTCGCACAAGGTCGTCGTCGGCAATGCACCGGTGTCGACCACGACCGACCCGACCCACTCGCTCGACTGCACTGTTCCCGCGCGGCACGGAGTGACCGGGCCCGCGGCGGCTCTCGCCGGCGGCGCGGCGACCGCTTCGTTGCGGCTCGACGACGGCCGGTTCGTGCTGGCCGCGCCCGCGCCGGGGCAAACGCCGTCGATCACGGCTGCGCAGGCCGAGTGCGCGGCACTTGCGTCGACCGGCCCGAACGGGGATTCGATCGCGGGGAGTGCTGAGGGCCTGGGCCTAGCGGTCGGCTACGGGCTCGTCACGGTTGCCCCGAATCTCGGCTCGCAGGGGCCGGTCGGCGTCGATGGCGGGCCCGATCCGTCGACGGGTCCGAAGCTGTCCGCGCCGGCTCGCTACGACGCGCGCCTCGCGTGGGTGGTCGTCGTCGAGGATCCGCCGGTCTTCAACTGTCCGGAGATGCCGGCCGTTCCACCCACGTCGGTCGCGACCGCGCCCACGCCGCCGAGCTACGGATATGTGGCGTTCGTGCTCGATGCACACTCGGCCGCCGACGCGCTCCTGTACTCGGAAGGCGGTCCGCAGTCGTGCGGTGGCCCCGGAACGCGACCGCCGACGGTGAGCGTCCCCGCCGAACAGGTGTCAGTGCCGTGGCAGCTCGTGTCGCGCGCGGCCGACAAGTACGCGGGCACCGTCAGCATCGCCGTCCTGCCGTGCGACGGGCATCCGGGTGTGGCCTCGATCGACCGCGATCATCCGGCCGTTCAGGTTGTCGTGCAGCGACCCTTCGGCGCGTCGTGCGGCGCGGCGACTTCGGTGAACATCCCGCTCCACGCGGCGATCGTCACCGCCGACCTTCCCGCGCACATCGATCACGATCCCGTGGGTCTCGTCACGACGCAGTCGTACGGCAGCGAACCCGACCCTGCGACACCGGGCGCGACCACGGGTGTGCTCCATCAACTCGACCCCGTACCGGTCGCGGGCACGACGATCCAACTCCACGTCAACGACGTTGCGTTCCTACCTGACGCTTACACCGCCGACCATCCGAACCTGCTGCCGGCCACGTCGAGCGACCCCGCGGTCTTCGGACTGCTCGACGGATCAGAGAACGAGTACCGCGCGTGGAGGCCGGGCCGCGCCGACATAACCCTCGCGAGCACCTTCCAGCCCCCCGGCGCCGCGCCCCAAGTCGTGCACATCGTCGTAACTCCCTAGCTCCCAAGATCAAACCGTCGTGAGTTGGGCCCGCTATTCGGGCCCAACTCACGACAGTTCGAGGGGTGGTGGGGTTGTAGCCTCCGCGCATCAGGCGTTCGGGGGAGGGCCGCGTGCGGGTTTCGGATGGGCGCATCGGTGCGCGGATCGTTCTGCTGACGGTCGTCGTCGCGCTGGTCGTCGCATCGTGTTCGAGCAGCGGCTCGAGCGCGAAGTCGAGCCCGTCGCCCACGACGGTGAAGGTCGACCTGACGACCGCAGGCGCGGCCAAGTTCACCACCGGCGGCAGCGTCGGCCAGGTGTACGTGACGGGCGCGCCCGCGGGTGACGATCTCCAGCTCGTGCGCCATGACGGCGCCCTGATCGCGCACGCGCCGGCCGACGCGCAGGGCGGCTATATCTTCCGCGACGTTCCCGTCGCCGACTACCGCGTCGCGGCCGGCACCGGTGCGAGTCTTGTCGCGAGCTCGCCGGTGAGTGTCACGTCGTGGACCTCGCCGCCGCCCGCGTCGTTCTACGCCGCGCAGAAGATCGGCGACGGTTACGGCTACCTGCGCGCCCGCGACGGCATCTTGTTGTCGATGACGGTGAAGCTCCCCGGGCCCGCCGACAAGGGCCCGTACCCGACTGTCATCGAGTACTCCGGCTATTCGCCCGCCGATCCGAAGTCGCCGCAACCGAGCACGCAGATCGCGCAGGCCCTCGGGTACGCGACCGTCGGTATCAACATGCGCGGCACGGGCTGCAGTGGCGGCGCGTTCGACTTCTTCGAGCAGTTGCAGTCGACCGACGGCTACGACGCGATCGAGACGATCGCCGCGCAGCCGTGGGTCGCGCACCACAAGGTCGGGCTCGTCGGCTTGTCGTATCCCGGGATCAGTCAGCTCTTCGTCGCGCAGTTGCAACCGCCACATCTGGCCTCGATCGCGCCGTTGTCGGTGATCGACGACACGATCAAGGGCACGCTCGACCCGGGCGGCATCCTCAACTCCGGCTTCGCGGTCTCGTGGGCCAAAGACCGTCAACACGACGCCGAGCCTGCACCGGGCGGAGGGCAGTCGTGGGCGACGGATCGCATCAAGGCCGGCGACAAGACGTGCCTCGCGAACCAGGCGCTGCACAGTCAGGCGCCGAACATCCTGAACCAGATCAACACGGAGAAGTTCTGGACCGACGCGGTGGGGTTGCCGCTCTCGCCAGAGACGTTCGTCAACAAGATCAACGTGCCCGTGTACCTCGCCGGCGACTGGCAGGACGAGCAGACCGGGGGCTACTTCGCGAACCTGTTCGGGCAGTTCACCGGTTCGAAAGAGGTCTGGCTCACGGCGCAGAACGGAAGCCACGCCGATCCGCTCGACCCAACGGTGTTCGCGCGGTGGGTGCAGTTCCTCTCGATCTTCGTCGCGCAGAAGATCCCGCGCCAGAACGCGCTGATTGCGCTCGCGTCGTCGACGATCGCGGGCCAGGCCTTCGGGGTCAGCGCGCCGTTGCCACCCGACCCGTTCGTGAACGTGACGACCTATCCGCAGGCGAAGCGGCTGTTCGAGAGCTTCCCACGGGTCCGCATCCTGTTCGACAACGGCGGCGGTTCGGTTCCCGGCGCGCCCGCGCCGCGCTTCGAAGCCGACTACCCGTCGTGGCCGGTGCCCGGCATCGCCGCCACACCGTGGTACTTCGGTGCCGACGGCGCGCTCACCGATTCCGCGCCGAGCACGGTCGCGGCCGACTCCTACAAGTACGACCCTTCGCACCAACACGACACCACCATTCCCGGCGGCAGCCAGAGCGCGACGTGGGCCCAGCTGCCCGCGTTCACGTGGAAGCCGCCGACCCCCGGTACCGCGCTCGCGTACGAGACCGCGCCGCTCGCGCACGATGTCGCCGTGATCGGGAACGCGAGCGTCGACCTCTGGTTGCAGTCGACCGCCCCCGACACCGACATCCAGGTCACGATCACCGAGGTCCGGCCCGACGGCAAGGAGACCTTCGTGCAGAACGGTTGGCTCCGCGCCAGCAATCGTGCGCTGTCGTCGGATGCCACCGAGCTCCGCCCGACGCATCCGTTGACGGAGGCCGCGGCCGCGCCGTTGCCGGCCGGGAAGTACTCGCTGGCGCGCGTCGAGGTGTTCCCGTTCGCGCACGCGTTCCGCGCCGGTTCGCGTATCCGCGTGATCATCGACGCGCCGGGCGGCTCGCGGCCGGCGTGGGCGTTCGACGATCTCCCCGCGCAGCCGAATCAGGTCAACACGATCGGCCGCGGTGGTGCGTTCGCGTCGAGGATCGTGCTGCCGGTCGTCGCGGGCGTCGACGTCGCGCCCGGGCTCCCGGCCTGTCCGTCGCTGCGCGGCCAGCCCTGCCGAACCACCGCGGTCATCACGAACACGTCCGCTTCCTGAGTCGGCCCGGCGCGGTCGCCTAGGGTTTCGCGCATGGAACGAATCGTGATTCTCGGTGCAGGTTTCGGCGGGCTCGAGCTCGCGACGCGGCTGTCGGACGAGGTTCCCGACGCGGTCGAGGTCGTGCTGATCGACCAGAACGATTCGTTCGTGTTCGGCTACTCGAAGCTCGACGTCATGTTCGGTCGCCAGACCGAGGAATCGGCGCGGCTCTTCTACCGCGACATCGTCAAGCCGTCAGTCCAATTCCGCCAGGAGTCGATCGTGTCGATCGACCCGGAGGCGCGGCGCGTCACGACGAATGTGGGCACCTACGACGCCGACGTTCTCGTCGTCGCGCTGGGCGCCGACACGGTGCCCGAACTCACGCCCGGTCTCGTCGAGGGCGGCTACGAGTTCTATTCGGTCGCGGGTGCCGCGCAGCTCCGCGACGTGCTGCCCACTTTCGACGGGGGCGACGTCATCATCGGTGTGCTGGGCCCGTTCTACAAGTGCCCGGCCGCGCCGTACGAGACCGCGATGATGCTGCACGACCAGTTGGTGCAGCGCGGGGTGCGTGACGCGGCGACGATCAAGGTCATCACCCCGATGGGCATGCCGATCCCGGTGTCGCAGGAAGCGTCGGCGGGCATCCTCGGCGGCTTCGAAGAGCGGGGTATCGAGTTCTGGGGGCAGAACGTCGTCGAGAGTCTCGATCCCGCAACGCACACCGCGACACTTCGCGATGGCCGCGAGATCAACTACGACCTCTTCCTCGGCGTGCCGATTCACCGCGCGCCACGGTGGTGGAGGCGTCGGGCCTGACCGTCGACGGCTGGATTCCGGTCGATGCGACCACCTTCGCGACGCGCTTCGAGAACGTGTACGCGGTGGGCGACGTGACGAGCGCGCCCGTGCCGCGCGTCGGCGTGATCGCCGAAGGAGAGGCCGGCACCGTTGCCGACGTCTTGATCCATCGGCTCCGCGGTGGCGACGAGCCTGCCCCGTATCCCGGCATCGCGACCTGTTACATCGAGTTCGGCGGCGCGGAAGTGGCCAAGTTCGACGTCAACTTCCTCAGCGGTCCCGCGCCGTTCGGTGTGTTCGCCGAACCGTCGCTCGAGCTGGCCGCGGCCAAGAAGGACTTCGGCGCGACCCGCCGCCGGCGCTGGTTCGGCGCAACCGAATAACGGAGCCTCCCAGCCCACTCTCGACGTCTACGTATTCAGGTTCACGTCAGACGCGGTTCACACGCCCGACACGCGGACGCGACAGAGGCGAAAGCAAGTGAGAGTGGAGTAGCGCCCGGGACGAACGAGCGCACTGCGCGGCGTCAGCATCATCGAAACGGTCACGCTCCGGCGTTGGCCGCTCACGGGGAGGCGACGTGTCGTCAGGTAAGAAGTTTGTCTCGATGAGCCTTTTGACGTTCATCGTGATCATGGTGTTGGGGGCCATGTGGGGTCACCATGCCCCCGCCGATCCGGTCGGTCAGAACTTCACCGGGTTGGCCAACTATCCAAAGGCAACGACCAACGTGCCGGTCTCGCAGGCCGGCATCAATGCACTGGCAAGTGACAGCGCCCGCTTGGGTGTGTCGATCAACTTCACCTGGACGCTGATGAGTGGCTTCTTGGTGTTGTTCATGCAGGTCGGCTTCGCGTTCTTGGTCACGGGACTCACCCGGGCGAAGAACGCCGGCCACATGATGATGATGAACATCGCGGCCTTCGCGGTCGCGTTGCTCGCGTACTACGCGGTCGGGTTTCGCATTCATGTTCGGCGGCATCGCCCCGATCGCGAATCTCGGCGGAGTCACCCCGTTGACCGGCATCTTCGGTCACGGCAGCGCGGGGCATCATCGGTCTGCATGGCTTCTTGTTACAGAGCCACGGCACCTACGACGTCGGCGTGATGGTGTTGTTCTTGTTCGAGGTCGTGTTCATGGAGACCGCGGGCTACATCATCATCGGCGCGATCGCGGAACGGATCTCGTTCGGCGGCGTTCCTGCTGGCCGAAGTCGCGATGGGCGCCGATCATCTACCCGATCTACGGCATGTGGATGTGGGGCGGCGGTTGGATGGCACACCTCGGCATCTCGCTGCACCTCGGCCACGGCGCGGTCGACTTCGCCGGCTCCGGCGTCGTCCATGCCACCGGGGGGTGGGCGGCCCTTGCGCTGGCGATGGTGCTCGGACCGCGCATCGGGAAGTTCAACAAGGACGGTTCCGCGAACGCAATCCCCGGGCACAACATCCCGTGCGTCGTGATCGGCACGCTGGTGCTGGTGTTCGGCTGGATGGGATTCAACCCGGGCTCGACGCTCGGCGCCACCGACCTGCGCATCGGCCTCGTCGCGGTCAACACGCTGCTCGCCGCGTGCGTGGGCTTCGTGATGGCGATGGGATCATCACCAACGCCAAGTACGGCAAGCCCGACATCTCGATGTCGTGTAACGGCATGCTGGCCGGACTCGTCGCGATCACCGCGCCGTGTGCTTTCGTGGCACCGTGGGCGGCGATCGTGATCGGCGGCGTCGCCGGCATGCTCGTCATGTACAGCGTCGCGTTCTTCGACAAGGTCGGCGTCGACGACCCGTGCGGCGCGATCTCGGTGCACGGCGTGAATGGCGCGTGGGGCGTGCTCGCCGTCGGGCTCTTTGCCGACGGCACCTACGGCAACGGCTGGAACGGCGTGGCCGGCAACGTCAAGGGGTTGTTCTACGGCGACGCCGGTCAGCTCGGCGCACAGATGTTCCATGTCTTCGTCGGGTTCTTCTGGGCGTGGGGTATCACGTGGATCATCTTCACGTCGCCAAGAACTTCATGAAGATCCGCGTGTCTCCCGAGGTGGAGCTCGAGGGTCTCGACATGCCGGAGTTCGGAGTGCTCGCCTATCCCGACTTCGTGCTCCACTCGGCGCCCGTTCACATCGACGGCCGACACCGCGGGAGTGACGAACGGAAAGTCGGGCCAGACCGTCGACTTGGAGCGGTCATGAAAATCGTCGTGGCGGTCGTGAAGCCGCACAAGCTCGACGACGTCAAGACCGCGCTCGAGGGCGCCGGAGTTCAGGGCATGACGGTCACCGAGGTCACAGGGCTTCGGTCGCCAACGCGGCCACACCGAGGTGTACCGGGGTGCGGAGTACAAGATCGACTTCGTGCCCAAGGTGAAGCTCGAGGTCATCGTCGACGACGGTGACGCCCTCAAGGTGGCGGAGGCGATCCAGGCGTCGGCCCGAACCGACAAGATCGGCGACGGCAAGGTCTGGGTGCTCCCGGTCGAATACCTGGCCCGGATCCGGACCGGGGAGCTCGGAGTCGACGCCATCTAAGGGCGCCGTCGCAAGCCTCACGCACTCGGGATGGCCGCTCACGTCGAGCGGCCATCCCGGCGCGCTCGGCGGCACACAGATACGCGTCAGAAGAGCGATAAGAACGCGTAAGGACGCTTGATTTCCGGCACCCGAGCCCGCAGCCTGTCACCAGCCGTGTCGCGCAGGTAGTGATCATCAAGCGTCGCGGAACAAGGTCGACCCCGTGGTCCAGCTCGTTCGTCCCAAGCGAATGCGCGCTGTGCCCGCGGGGTCGACTGCGTTCTCACGCTAGTCCGCTAAGGACGCGCAAAGAACCCACAGGTGATCGCAAGGAAGGCGTCAAGCCGACGTTATTTCGCCCCTCGAGGGGGCATGCTCGGTTCATGACGAGAACGCCTACCGAAGCGCCAGTTCGAGGAGATATCTCATGCTCGACGTGATCTTCGTCGCGATCCTCACCGCGTTCTTCGCGCTCGCGGTTCTGTTCGTGAAGGCGTGCGAGCGCATCATCGGGCCCGACCTCGAAGCGCAGCGCACCGGCGCCGATTCCGCGGCGCCGACCGATCCGACCGCCGCCGTCGGCGAGAAGCAGGCCGCGGCATGAGCGCAGCCGAAAGCATCATCGGGCTCACATTGAGCGTGCTCGCCGCCGCGTACCTCGTGTACGCGCTCGTGTTCCCGGAGAAGCTCTGATGACCGCCGCAGCTTGGGCCGAGCTCGTCGTACTGATCGGGCTGCTCGCGATCAGCACGCCGCTGCTCGGCAACTACATGGCGAAGGTCTACGGCGGAAAGCACGGCGCCCGGCGATCGCGTGTTCCTGCCCGTCGAGCGCCTGATCTACCGCCTCACGCGGCGTCGACGCGGAGAGCGAGCAGCGTTGGCAGACGTACGCGATCTCGCTGCTCGCGTTCAGCTTCGCGTCGGTGCTCATCCTCTACGCGCAGCTGCGGCTGCAGGGACACCTGCCGTTCAACCCCGACAGCCAACACGGTGTCGAGCGCGACGTTGTCGTTCAACACCGCGGTCAGCTTCCTCACCAACACGAACTGGCAGAACTACGCCGGTGAGTCGACGATGTCGCACCTCACGCAGATGGCCGGCCTCGCGGTACACAACTTCGTGTCGGCCGCGGCCGGCGCCGCGGTTGCGGTCGCGTTGATCCGGGGTCTCGTGCGGCCGCGCACGCACACGCTCGGCAACTTCTGGGTCGACCTCGTACGCACGACGACGCGCATCCTGCTGCCGTTGGCGTTCGTGTTCGCGCTCGTGCTCGTGAGCCAGGGCGTCGTGCAGAACTTCCACGCGGCGAAGCCGGTCACGACCGTGGCCGGACAGACGCAGACGCTGCCCGGTGGTCCGATCGCGAGCCAGGAGGCGATCAAGGAGATCGGCGAGAACGGCGGCGGTCCCTACAACGCCAACTCCGCGCATCCGTTCGAGAACCCGAACCCGATCACGAACATCCTGCAGATCTGGGTGCTGCTCGCGATCCCGTTCGCGTTCCCGTGGATGTTCGGGAAGATGGCCGGCTCGACAGAAGCAGGGCCTGGCCGTGCTGAGCGCCATGTTCGCGCTCTGGCTCGCGATCTCGATCGTGGCGATGGTCTTCGAGGCGAACGGCAACTCGAAGCTGAACCCGCAGGAGTCAGCCAGGCCGCTACGTCGACGCAGGCCGGCGGCAACATGGAGGGCAAGGAGACGCGGTTCGGTTCGGCGACGTCCGGGCCTGTTCGCGTCGTCGACGACCGGCACCTCGACCGGCGCGATCGACGCCCAGCACGACAGCTTCACGCCGCTCGGCGGCGCGGCGCCGCTCGTCAACATCATGCTCGGCGAGGTCGACCCCGGCGGTACCGGTTCCGGTCTCTACGGCATGTTGTTGTTCGCGCTGCTAGCGGTGTTCATCGCCGGCCTGATGGTCGGGCGCACGCCGGAGTATCTCGGCAAGAAGATCCAGGGCGCGGAGATGAAGCTCGTCGTGCTCTACATCCTCTTCGTGCCGCTCGTGGTGCTCGCGTTCACCGGCTGCGTCGCTGGTCATGCACGGCGCGTTGAACTCGCTCGAGAACACCGGCCCGCACGGTCTGACCGAGATGACCTACGCGTTCACGTCGCAGGCCAACAACAACGGCTCGGCCTTCGGTGGGCTCACCGGCAACACCGACTGGTTCAACGTGACCGGCGGCGTCTGGCGATGCTCGTCGGGCGCTTCATGTTGATGATCCCGGTGCTCGCGATCGCCGGTTCGCTCGGGCGCAAGCAGCCGACGCCGGCCTCGGCGGGAACGTTCCCGACCGACACCGGTCTGTTCGCCACGCTGCTCACCGGCGTCGTCGTGATCGTCGTCGGCCTGACGTACTTCCCGGTCGTCGCGCTCGGCCCGATCGTCGAGCACCTCGTGGGCAAGTTCTAGGAGCGACATGACAATGACCTCGATCGAACCCACCGAGCCCCCGGAGCCGCCGCCGACCCGACCGCGGCCCGCCCAAGGTGCGGACGCGACCGTCGGGACGCGAAGTCGCTGTTCGATCCCGCGATCATGAAGCGGGCCGTCGTCGACTCGTTCGTCAAGCTCGACCCGCGCCAGATGGCGCGCAACCCGGTCATGTTCATCGTCGAGGTCGGCAGCGTCCTCACGACGATCCTGTTCTTCCAGAAGCTGCCGTCGGCGACGGCATCCGACAGCGTGTTCACCGGCCTGGTCTCGGCCTGGCTGTGGTTCACGGTGCTGTTCGCGAACTTCGCCGAAGCGGTGGCCGAGGGGCGGGGCAAGGCGCAGGCCGACACACTGCGCAAGACGCGGTCGGAGACCGTCGCCCGCATCCGTCAGCCCGACGGGACGATCACGGAGAAGTCGTCGAACGACCTGCTCGTCGGCGACGAATGCGTCGTCGTCGCCGGCGAGCTGATCCCCGGCGACGGCGAGATCATCGAGGGCATCGCGTCGGTCGACGAGTCGGCGATCACCGGCGAGTCGGCGCCGGTCATCCGCGAATCGGGCGGCGACCGTTCGGCGGTCACCGGCGGCACGCGTGTGCTGTCGGACGAGATCATCGTGCGCATCACGTCGAAGCCGGGGGAGACGTTCCTCGACCGGATGATCGCGCTCGTCGAAGGCGCGTCGCGCCAGAAGACGCCGAACGAGATCGCGCTCAACATCCTGCTCGCGGGGCTGACGATCATCTTCTTGCTCGCGGTCGTCACGCTGCAGCCGTTCGCGATCTACTCCAAGGCGCAGCCAGTCGCTGACCGTGCTCGTCGCGCTGCTCGTGTGCCTGATCCCGACGACGATCGGCGCGCTGCTCTCGGCGATCGGCATCGCGGGCATGGACCGGCTCGTGCAGCGCAACGTGCTCGCGATGAGCGGGCGCGCCGTCGAAGCGGCGGGCGACTGCTCGACGCTGCTGCTCGACAAGACCGGCACGATCACCTACGGCAACCGCCAGGCCGCGCAGTTCCTGCCCGGTGCCCGGGCGTCGACGAGCACACGCTGGCCGACGCGGCGATGCTGTCGAGCCTGGCCGACGAGACGCCCGAGGGTCGCTCGATCGTGACGTTCGCCGAGGAGCACTACGGCCTCGATGCCGCGCGAGATCCCGAACGCGGAGCTGGTCGCGTTCACCGCGCAGACCCGCATGAGCGGCGTCGACTTCGACGGCAACTCGATCCGCAAGGGCGCGGCCGACTCGGTGCGCCGCTGGGTGGTCGAACAGGGCGGCACCGTACCCGACGAGCTCGAGACGATCGTCGACGGCATCGCGACGCAGGGTGGCACGCCGCTCGTCGTCGCCAACGGCACGAGCGTGCTCGGCGTGATCTACCTCAAGGACGTCGTGAAGCAGGGCATGCGCGAGCGCTTCGACCAGATGCGCGCCATGGGCATCCGCACGGTGATGATCACCGGCGACAACCCGCGCACCGCGGCCGCGATCGCGGAAGAGGCCGGCGTCGACGACTTCCTGGCCGAGGCCACGCCCGAAGACAAGATGGCGCTGATCAAGCGCGAGCAGCTCGGCGGCTCGATGGTCGCGATGACGGGCGACGGGACCAACGATGCTCCCGCGCTCGCCGTCGCCGACGTCGGCGTCGCGATGAACACCGGAACGCAGGCCGCCAAAGAGGCCGGCAACATGGTCGACCTCGACTCCAATCCGACGAAGCTCATCGAGATCGTCGAAATCGGCAAGCAGCTGCTGATCACGCGCGGCTCGCTCACGACGTTCTCGATCGCGAACGACATCGCCAAGTACTTCGCCATCATCCCCGCGATGTTCGCGGGCGTGTTCCCGCAGCTCGACTCGCTGAACATCATGCAGCTCGAGCAACCCGCACACCGCGATCCTGTCGGCGGTGATCTTCAACGCGCTCGTCATCGTGTCGCTGATCCCGCTTGCGTTGCGGGGCGTGAAGTTCCGGGCGATGGGTGCGGCCGCGATCCTGCGCCGCAACCTCTTGATCTACGGCCTGGGCGGGATCATCGCCCCGTTCATCGGGATCAAGCTCATCGACATCGTCGTCACCGCGTTGGGAGTGCATTGATGCTGCGTCGACAATTCGTGACCGGGCTGCTCATGACCGTCGTGTTGACGGTCCTGTTCGGGTTCGTCTATCCGCTCGCGGTGACCGGGATCTCGCAGCTGACGATGTCGAAGACGTGCGAACGGTTCGCTGGTGAAGGAGAACGGCAAGGTCGTCGGTTCGTCGCTGATCGGCCAGAACTTCACCGATGCCAAGCGGCAACCCGCTGCGTGCAGTACTTCCAGCCCCGCCCGTCGGCGGCGCGGTACGACGATGGCTACGACGCGACCTCGGCCAGTCGGACGGCTCGAACCTCGGACCCTGTCGAACTCACGACGCCTGCTCGTACGACGTCGACCGACCCGACGCGCCGGCCGCGGTACCGGCAAGGCTGCAACGAACGTGCCGACCGCGCGACGCGCTCAACGGTCGCCCGTCGACGCGGTGACCGGCATCCGGCTCGGGCCTCGACCCGCAGATCTCGGTCGCGAACGCCCGGCTGCAGGCGCCGCGCGTGGCGAAGGCGCGCAACCTCACCGTCGCCCAGGTGACGAACCTGATCGCCGAGCACACCCAGGGACGCCAACTCGGTGTGCTGGGGGAGCAGACTGTGAACGTGCTCGACCTGAATCTCGCGCTCGACCGTCTGTCGCCCGCATCGTGAGGTAGCGGCATGGCCCGGGGCGGTCTGCGCGTCTATCTCGGCGCCGCGCCCGGCGTCGGCAAGACGTTCGCGATGCTCAACGAGGGTCGCCGGCGGCACGACCGCGGCACCGATGTGGTGGTCGGTTTCGTCGAGACGCACGGGCGGGCCCGCACCATCGAGCAGCTCGGCGATCTCGAAGTTCTGCCCCGCCGCAAGCATCGAGTACCGCGGGACGCGAGTTCGAGGAGATGGACGTCGACGCGGTCCTCGCGCGCCGGCCCGAAGATCGCGCTCGTCGACGAGCTCGCGCACACGAACGTGCCCGGCTCGCGCAACGAGAAGCGCTGGCAGGACGTCGAGGAGCTGCTCGACGGCGGGCATCGACGTCATCTCGACCGTCAACATCCAGCACCTCGAGTCGGTCAACGACGTCGTCGAGCGCATCACCGGGGTGCCAGCAGCGGGAGACGTTGCCCGACGAAGTCGTGCGCCGTGCCGATCAGGTCGAGCTCGTCGACAGCACGCCCGAAGCGCTGCGGCGCCGCATGGCGCACGGGAACATCTACAAGCCCGAGAAGGTCGACGCCGCGCTCGCCGAACTACTTCCGGCCCGGGAACCTCGCCGCGCTGCGCGAGCTCGCGCTGCTGTGGGTCGCCGACAAGGTCGACGACAGTCTTCAGCGGTACATGGAGGACCACGGCATCACCGACGGCGTGGGAGACGCGCGAACGGGTGGTGGTCGCGCTGACGGGCGCGCCCGGGGGCGAGCACCTCGTGCGCCGGGCTTCGCGTATCGCGACGCGCGCCAAGGGCGATCTGCTCGGTGTGCACGTGCGCGCCGGCGAAGGGCTCGCCGGGCCCGCCGCCCGGCATGCTCGAACGGCACCGCGTGCTCCTCGAAGACCTCGGCGGCGCGTATCACGAGATCGTCGGCGCCGACGCCGTCGCTCGCGCTGGTCGACTTCGCCCGCGCCGAGCGCGCCACGCAGTTCGTCATGGGCTCGAGCCGGCGCTCGCGCTGGGGCTCGCTCCTGCAAGGCTCGGTGATCAACCGGGTCGTGCGCGCGTCGGGCGACATCGACGTGCACATCATCTCGACCCGCGACCGAGGGCGAGCAGGCCACCCGGTCGCCCGCGCTGCGGAAGTTCTCGCTCGGTGTATCGCGCCCAGCGCCAGGCCGCGGCCGCGCTGCTCGCTCTGGTCGGGCTGCCCCTGCTCACGCTCGTGCTCACCCAAGCAGCGCGGCAGCGTGGCGCTCGGCAGTGACCTGTTGCTGTATCTGCTGCTCGTCGTGGTGGTCGCCGCGGTCGGCGGCGCGTCGGTGGCCGGCATCGCGGCCGTGGCCGCGTTCCTGCTCGTCAACTGGTATCTCACGCCCCCGATCCATACGTGGACGATCAGCGACGGCCAGAACGTGCTCGCGCTCGTCGTGTTCCTCGTGGTCGCCGCGGTCGTGAGCGCGCTGGTGACGGCCGCGGCTCGGCGCGCGCTCGAAGCCGCCCGCGCTCGGAGCGAAGCGACGTCGTTGGTGCGGCTGGCCGGCGCGCTGCTCGCCGAGGACGATCCGCTGCCCGGGATCATGCAGCAACTGCTCAGCACCTTCGGGCTGCGCTCGGTCGCGGTGTTGCGACCGACCGGGCCCGACGAGTGGGATGTCGAAGCGCACGCGGGCGAGGCCGTGCTGCAGCCGCCCGGGCGACGCGACGGCAACCGCGGAGCTACCCGACGACGCGGTGTTCGCGTACGACGGCCCGAACCTCACCGGCGACGACCGGCGGGTGCTGAACGCGTTCGTCGCACAGTTGGCGGTCGCGCTGGCGAGTCGCGAGCTCCGGGCCGAAGCGTCGAGCGCCGTTGCGCTCGCGGAAGCCGACGCGTTGCGGACCGCGCTCTTGCGGGCGGTGTCGCACGACCTGCGCACCCCGCTCGCGTCGATCAAGGCGTCGTCGTCGACGCTGCTCGCCGACGACCTCAAGCTCGACGACGAGACGGTCCATCAGCTGCACGAGACGATCGACGAAGAGGTCGACCGCCTCAACGAGCTCGTCAGCAACCTGCTGGCGATGAGCCGGCTGCAGGCCGGCGCGCTGCAGCTCGCGTACACCGATGTCGGGCATCGACGAGGTCGTCGGCGCGGGCTCTGGTCAGTCTCGGCGACCGGGCCGGGGGAGTGATGGTCGACGTCTCCGATTCGCTGCCCCGCGTGCGCATCGATCCCGCGCTGGCCGAACGCGCGCGTTGCGAACGTGGTCGACAACGCCCTTGCGTGGTCGCCGCCCGAGCAGCCCGTCCGCATCGAGGCCGCACTCGTCGGCGACGACGTCATCCTGCGCGTCGTCGACCGCGGTCCCGGCATCCCCCGCACCGATCGCGACCGCGTGTTCCAGCCCTTCCAACGACTCGGCGACAACCGGGTACGGAGCGGGGGCGGGGTCGGTCTCGGGCTCGCCGTCGCCCGGGGATTCACCGAAGCGATCGGCGGCGAGCTGCAGCTGGAGGACACACCGGGAGGCGGTACGACGATGACGTTCAGCTTCGCCGCGAGTGGGAACGAGTCATGAGCAAGGTCCTGGTGATCGAAGACGAAGCCCCGCTGCGGCGCGCGCTGCGCATCTTCTTGGAAGCGCACGACTACGCCGTGGTGTTGGCCGCGTCGGGTCGGGAAGGTCTCGACCTTGCGGCCCGCGAGCATCCCGATGTCGTGATCCTCGACCTCGGGCTGCCCGACATGGACGGCGTCGCGGTCGCGTCCGCGCTGCGCGGTTGGAGCACGGTGCCGATCGTCGTGCTCTCGGCGCGCGACGCGGAACCGGTGAAGGTCGCCGCGCTCGACGCGGGCGCCGACGACTACGTGACCAAGCCGTTCGCGATGAACGAGTTCCTCGCCCGGTTGCGCGCCGCGCTGCGTCGGGCCGCGCCGACCGAACAGGAACGGGTCGTCACCACTGACGACTTCTCGATCGATCTCGGCGCGAAGCAGATCCATCGCAACGGCGACGAGCTGCACCTCACGCCGACCGAATGGCAGATCGTCGAGGTGCTGACGCGCAACCGCGGGAAGCTCGTCACGCAACAACAACTGCTGCAACAGGTGTGGGGCCCGCAGTACGAGCGGGAGACGCATTATCTGCGCATCTACATGAGCCAGATTCGACGCAAGCTCGAACCCGACCCGTCGCGACCGCGCTACTTCATCACCGAGCCCGGTATGGGCTATCGATTCGTCATGGAGGAGTCATGAGTCGTACTAACGACGTATTGCGCCGGCGCCCGAGCGATCCCGGCGACGGTCACGTTCCCTTCGGGGCCGCAGTCGGCGCCCTGAGCGTGTTCGTCATCACTGCCGTGCTGGTGCCGTTCCGCGATCACCTACCGAACGCGAACATGGCGCTCGCGCTCGTCGTGCCGGTCCTGCTCGCCGCGATCGTCGGCGGGAGAATTGCGGGCGCGGTCACCGCGATCGTCGCCGCGCTCACCTTCGACTTCGTGTTCACCCAGCCGTACCTCTCGCTGCGCATCGCGAGCAAGGACGACGTCGCCACCTTCATCGTCTTCTTGATCGTCGCGATGGTTGCCGCGGAGATGGGTATCCGCGCCCGGCGGGGGAGCACGGCCGCCCGCGAGTCGCGCTCCGAGCTCGACCGGTTGTTACGCGTCGTCGAGCTGTCGGCGCGCGGCGGCGACGCCGACGATGTCGTGCTCTCGGCCCGGGCCGAGCTCATCGGCTTGTTCGGGCTCGACGAGTGCGTGTACCAACCCGACCGTTCCGGACCGGAGCTTCCGCGCCTCGGTAACCGCGGCGCGCTCGAGAACACGCGGCTCGTCTCGTGGGGCGAGTTCCTGTTGCCCACCGGAGGCGTCGAAGTTCCCGTGATGGGCCGCGGCCGCGAGCTCGGGCGACTTGTCCTGTATGCCGGAGAAGCGACGCGTGCGCCGCTCGAAAAGCGCCTCGTTGCCGTCGCAATCGCCGACGAACTCGGCCTCACATTGGCGACGGGAATGCCCAACGACAAGATGGCGTAAAGGAGCTTGACCCGCGCCCTACCCGCCCCCGATGCTCATACCACGACCCCCGCGGCGGCCCGCCGTTGTCCCAAACCTCGTGCCGTCGTCGCGGGGGTCGTGATCCCGCGCACCGTACATCCAAAGCCCTCGAACTGTCGTGAGTTAGGTGCCATATACGCACCTAACTCACGACAGTTCGCAGATCTTTAGGCGCCGATGGCGTGGTAGCCGCCGTCGACGTGGATGACCTCGCCGGTGGTGGCGGGGAACAGGTCGGAGAAGAGGGCGACGCAGGCCGCGCCGACGGGGGCGGGGTCTTTGACGTTCCAGCCGAGGGGTGCGCGTGCGTCCCAGGCTTCTTCGAACTGCTCGAAGCCGGGAATGCTGCGCGCCGCGATCGTGCGGATCGGTCCCGCGGCGACGAGGTTGACGCGGATGCCGTCGGCGCCGAGATCGCGGGCGAGATAGCGCGCCGTCGACTCGAACGCGGCCTTGGCCACACCCATCCAGTCGTACACCGGCCAGGCAACCCGGCTGTTGTCGAAGTCGAGGCCGACGATGCTCGCGCCCCGTTCCATCAGTGGCCGGCACGCGACCGCGAGCGCCTTCAACGAGTACGCGCTGACCTGTAGTGCGATGGCGACGTCGTCCCAGGGCGCGTTGAGGAAGCCGCCGCCGAGGCACGACTCCGGTGCGAATCCGATCGCGTGCAGCACGCCGTCGAGCCGCCCGCCGACATTGCCGGCCAGCGCGTCGAGGTGCACGGGATCGGTAACGTCGAGCTCGTAGATCGACCGGCTCGGTCGGGAGCCGACGCGCCGCGCGTTGCGTGAGGCTCATGGCGCGCCCGAACGATGTCAGCACGACCTCGGCGCCCTCTTCCTGTGCGCGCTTGGCTACGTGGAACGCCATCGACGCGTCGTTGAGCACGCCCGTGACGAGAATGCGTTTGTCGGCGAGCAACATCGAATCCGAGATCCCCCTCAGAGTGGCGTGTTCGAATGGCGACGGGCAGGGCGCGTGTCGCGCTTCTCCACCAAGACCCCCAGCGCCTCGGCCAGGACCCGCCGCGTGTTCACCGGTTCGATGACCGCGTCGACAAGACCCCGTTCCGCGGCGCGGTACGGGTTCTCGAACGCTTCTTGGTATTCGGCGACGAGCTCCGGATTGCTGCGCCCCTTGTTCAGGATCGCGACCGCGCCGGCCGCACCCATCACCGCGATCTCGGCCCGGGGCCACGCGACGCACAGGTCGTTGCCGATGCCGCGCGAGTCCATGACGATGTACGCGCCGCCGTACGCCTTGCGGAGCACGACACAGATCCGGGGAACCGTCGCGGCCGAGTACGCGTGGACGAGCTCGGCGCCGTGGCGGATCATCCCGCGCCATTCGAGGTCGCGGCCGGGTTCGAAGCCGGGCGTGTCGACGAAGGTGATGATCGGGAGGTTGAAGCCGTCGCAGCTCGCCACGAACCGCGCCGCTTTGCGCGACGCTTCGATGTCGAGTGTGCCCGCCCGCTGAATCGGTTGGTTGGCGACGATCCCGACCGCACGGCCGTCGAGTGATCCGTAGCCGGTCACGAGGTTCGGCGCGTAACGCGGCCGCACCTCGAGGAACGAGTCGGCATCCAACACGTCTTCCACCACGATGCGCACGTCGTACGAAGCGGTCGAGCGTTCGGGGACCGCCGACGCCGCACGCGAGCAGTCGCGATCGACGATGTCGTCGGTGTCGAGTGGAGTTGCATCGGCGAGATGGTGGTCGGGCAGATACCAGAGCAGCGCCGCGAGCGCGTCACGCGCCGCGAGATCGTCGGGGGCGATGAGCGACGCGACACCGGTGCGGGACGCGTGCACCGACGCACCGCCGAGCTCGGCGCGCGACACGCGCACGCCGGTGAACTCCTCGACCGAGTCGGGCCCCGTCACGTACGCGAACGCGTCTTCGGTCATGACGACATGATCGAACAGGCCGAGCGCGAGCGCGGGCCCGGAAACGCACGCCCCGGTCACCGCCAAGCAGGGTGGGTACGACCCCCGAAACCTGCACGAGCTCTCGGGCGAGTCGGCCCCACGCGTGCAGCGCGGCCACGCCGTCGCGCAGTTCCGCGCCCGACGTGTCGAACTCACCGACGAGGGGAATGTGCAGTTCGCCGGCGAGACGCACTGCCCGTTCGATCGTGGCGCTGCCGTTGATCCCGATGGCGCCGTGGTGCTTCCCGCCCGCGACGCGGAACGCGACCACTCGCCGGCCGCCGATCTCGGTGATCTCGGCCGAGGCGGCGGCATCGGCCCACGCGTGGAGCGGCGTGGACGTCACGAAGCGGGCGCCAACACCAATGTCGCGTTGTGGCCGCCGAAGCCGAACGAGTTCGAGAGCGCCGGCGCGGGCGCCAACGAGCGGGGGCCGCCGTGCACCACGTCGAGCGCGATCTCGTCGCCGATCCGTTCGAGGTTCGCGGTGGGCGGAATGGCGCCGTTCGCGAACGAGAGCAGGCACGCGATCGCCTCGGTTGCGCCGGCCGCGCCGATCAGGTGACCGGTGACGCCCTTGGTCGAAGTGACGGGCGGCAACGTCTCGCCGAACACCTTGTGGATCGCCTCGGCTTCCGCGGCGTCGTTCAACGGAGTCGAGGTTCCGTGCGCGTTGACGTGGCCGATGTCGGCGGGGGACAGCCCCGCGTCGTCGAGCGCCAGCTGCATGCACGCGGCCGCGCCTTCGCCCCCGGGCGACGGTGCGGTGATGTGGTACGCATCGGCGTTGCGGCCGTAGCCCACGAACTCGCCGTAGATGTGCGCACCGCGGGCGACGGCCCGGTCCCAACGCTCCAACACGAGCGCGGCCGCGCCTTCGCCCATCACGAATCCGTCGCGGTCGGCGTCGAACGGTCGGGAGGCATGTTCGGGATCGTCGTTGCGCGCACTCAACGCGGTCATGCGCGCGAACGCGGAGATCGCGGTCGGGGTCAGGCACGACTCCGAACCGCCCGTCATCACGATGTCGGCCTCGCCGTAACGGATGAGCCGCGCCGCCTCGCCGATCGCGTTGGCGCTGGCCGCGCACGCGGTGGCGACGCAGAAGTTGGGGCCCTTCCAACCGAACTGCATGGCGATCGTTCCGGCGGTCGCGTTCGCCATCATCATCGGCACCAGGAACGGGCTGACCCGCGAGGCGCCCTTCTCCACGTAGATCTTGACCTGTTCCTCGAGCGTGATCAGGCCGCCCACTCCGGTACCGACGATCACCGCGCTGCGCGACGGGTCGTAGCCGTGCTCGCCCGCGTCGGCCAGCGCATCGGCGGCCGCCGCGAAGCCGAGTTGGGTGACCCGGTCGACGCGCCGGGCTTCCTTGGGGTTGAGATAGGGCGTCGGGTCGAAGTCGGGGACTTCACACCCGAAGCGCACCGGCAAGTCAGAAGGGTCGTAGCGCTTGATCCCGGCCGCGGTCGACTTCCCCGCGATCAGGGTCGACCAGAACGAGCTCAGGTCGGTTCCGGCCGCGGTCTTCACGCCGAGGCCGGTAATCGCGACCCGGACCCGGCCGCGGTGATCGAGCGCTTCGCCTTCTCGCACCGGTGCAGCTGCCATTGTCTACGCGCCCACCTTGCCGAGGACGAGATCGACGGCTTGGCCGATCGTGGTGACACCCTCGAGGTCGTCTTCGGGAACCTCGATGTCGAACCGCTCTTCGAGGCCCATGACGAGCTCGACGAGGTCGAGGCTGTCGGCGTCGAGATCCTCCTTGAAGCGCGCGGTCTCCGTAACCAGGTCGGGGTCGACGCTCAAGACTTCCGCGGCGACTTCCTTGATCGTGACGAGCGCTTCGGCGCGTTCCATTGCAGTGTCCTCCTCGTATGTACGGACAGGTGGTCGATCAGTGGCCCATGGCCAGCCCGCCGTCGACGGGCACGACTGCTCCCGTCACGTACGCGGCGGGTTCCGAGCACAGGAATGCGATGACGGCCGCACATTCAACGGCTGTGCCGAAGCGGCCGAGGGGAACGGCGGTCTCGACTTGCGAGCGCCATTCGTCGGTCAGGTCGTCCGTCATCGAGGTCACGATAGGTCCCGGAGCCACCACATTGGCGGTGATGTTGCGCCGGGCCAGTTCACGGGCGACGCTGCGGGTGAGCCCGACCAGCCCCGCCTTGGCCGCCGCGTAGTTCGCCTGGCCGGCCTGGCCGATGTGGGCGCTGGCCGACGACACGTTCACGATGCGGCCGTAGCGCGCCTTCATCATCCCCGGGGTAGCGCGCCGAATCGGTGTGGAACGCCCCGGTGAGGTTGGTGTCGAGTACCGCTTGCCAGTTGTCGTCGGTCATCCGCACGACCAGGCCGTCGCGCGTGATCCCGGCATTGTTGACGAGCACCGTGACCGCGCCGAACGCACTCTCGATCTCCCCGAAGGCGCGGTCGACGGCCGCGACATCGGCGACGTCGGCACACACCGCGAGCGCTTTGCCCCCGAGCTTCTCGGCGGCTTCACGCGTCTCGTCCGCGCCGGCCGCGTCCGAGGAGTAACAGAAGGCCACCGGGTGACCGGCGCGCGCCAAGGCGAGCACGGTCTCGCGCCCGATGCCGCGCGAACCACCGGTGACGAACGCAACGCGGTCGGGCGTGTCGCTCACTTCGCGCCCCAACGCAACAGCGCGCTCGCCCAGGTCATGCCCGCGCCGAAGCCCGACAACAACACGAGGTCGCCGTCCTTGACACGGCCGTCGTCGACCGCTTCGAACAACGCGAGCGGGATCGATGCGGACGACGTGTTGCCGTACCGATCGATGTTGACGAGCGTGCGTTCGGCTTCGATGCCGAGACGATTCGCCGCCGCGTCGATGATGCGCAGGTTGGCCTGGTGGGGCACGAACCACGCGATGTCTTGCGACTTCACACCGGCCCGTTCGAGCGTGGTGGTTGCCGATTCCACGACGACGCGCACCGCCCGCCGAAAGACCTCTTGCCCCGCCATCTTCAGGTAGTGGTCGCCGTTGGCAACGGTCGCCGCGCTGGCCGGCAGGCGGCTGCCGCCCGCGGGCATCTCGAGCAGCGCCGCGGCCGAACCGTCGCAGCCAAGGTCCCAGGCGAGCATGCCCGGAGTCTCTCGCGTCGGTGCGAGCACCGCCGCGCCTGCGCCGTCGCCGAAGATCACGGTCGTGGTGCGGTCGAGGGGGTCGATGATGCGGCTGAGCGTTTCCGCGCCGATCAACAGCACGTGGTCGTAGCCCATCTGCACCATCCCGGCGCCGACGACGAGCTCGTACACGAAGCCGGCACACGCCGCGTTCATGTCGAACGAACCGCATTGGAGCCCGAGCGCCTCGCCGACGAACGCGCCCGTGTGCGGGATCGGCTGTTCGGGCGTGACGGTCGCGACGATCATGAGATCGATGTCGGCGGGAACGAGGCCGGCACTCTTGATCGCGTGCGCGGCGGCCTCGGTCGCGAGGGTTGCCGTGGTCTCGCCGGGACCGACGACGCGTCGCTCCCGGATTCCGGTGCGCTCGACGATCCAGTCGTTGTTCGTGTCGAGCCGGGCTTCGAGGTCGGCGTTCGTAACTCGTCCGTCGGGGACCGCAGTACCCCAACCGACGATGCCGGCCGCGGCCGTCACGCGACGCGCATCCAGGCGACGGCTTGACCTTCGCGCAGGCGTTCGCCGGCGTGGGCGAGGAACCCGATGACGACACCACTGAACGCACTGCGGACGGGCTCGCGCGTGCCGGGGCCTTCGACGACGCCGACGATCTCGCCGACGCTCACGGTCGAGCCCTCTTCGATGCCGAGCGGGCGGAAGACCCCGACACCCGGCGCGACGATCATGCGCTCGACCATCGCCACTCGCTCGCCTTCGAGATCGAGTCGGGGGCTCATCGGTTCTCCTCTGGAGTTACTTCATTGGGGGGAAGGTGGTCCGCGAGCTGCTCGCAGTCGGCGGGCGTGCCGCACGCGACGACGGGGATGTCGGGGACGGTGCGCTTGGCCACTCCGGCGATCATCGAGCCGTGCCCGACTTCGACGAACGTCGTCGCGCCGAGACCGGCCAGGGTCTCCATCGAGGTGCGCCAGCGCACGGGAACGGTCACGTGTTCGGGAAGCCGTTCGCGCCAGCCGTCGGCGTCGCGGTAGGCCTGGCCGTCGTGATTCGAGACGATCGGCGCCGAAGGTTCGGAGAACTGCACGGATTGCGAGGGTGGTGACGAGGCCGTCGCGGGCCGAGCGCATGAGCGGAGTGTGGAACGCGCCGCCGACGTTGAGGCTGGTCGCGCGGCGGACGCCGAGCTCCTTGGCCCGGGCGACGGCCGTCTCGACACCTTCCGGGGTACCGGCGATGACGACCTGGCCCGGCGCGTTGTCGTTCGCGACCCACGCGCCGTCGGGTGCGGCCTCGCACGCCTCGGCCGCCTGTTCGATCGTGGCGCCCGAGCAGCGCGGCCATCCGGCCCGGGTGCGCGTCGGCCGCGGCCTGGGTGAGCTCGGCGCGGCGGGCGGCGAAGCGCACTCCGTCTTCGAGGTCGAGCACCCCGGCGGCGATGAGCGCGGTCACCTGTCCGAGCGAGTGGCCGCCGAACGCCACGACGTCGTCGATCATCGGCCGGGCGGCTTCCCACGCGACCAACGACGTGCAGAGCACGGCGAGCTGCGCGTCGCGGGTGCGGGAGAGATCTTCGGCGGTGGCGTCGAGGAGCAGGGGCGCCAGTGGTTCGCCGAGCGCGGCTTCGGCCTGCTCGACGACCTTCCACGCGGGATGGTCCTGCCACGGCGCGCCCATTCCGGGTGCTTGTGTTCCCTGACCGGGGAACACGACCGCGACGCGCACGAGCAAACCTCCGGGGGACGAGATGTGGCGAACAGGAGTCGAGTGGGGTTCGACTCCCGGATGAAGACCAGGGTTACATGCCCATGTAACCGGTCCGTACATGATGGATGAACGAGACGTTTCGTACGGGACGGTAACCACGCCTACCGACGAGTAAGTGCAGAATTCCGGACCCGTGCGGGAGGGGCAGCGTTAATGTCGCCCGCCATGTCGGACGATCCGCGCGATCTCGTCGCGCTGCTGCCACACCGTCCGCCGTTCCTCTTCGTCGACGCCGTCGATTCGTGTGAGCCGGCAGTTGCCGTCCGAGCGCGCTATCGCGTGACCGGCGAGGAGGCATTCCTCGCGGGGCACTTTCCCGGGAACCCCGTTTTCCCTGGCGTGTTGCAGCTCGAAGCGCTCGCGCAGACGGGTGCGATCGCGGTGCTGGCCGACGAACGCTTCGCGGGCAAGCTCCCGTTGTTCGGGGGAGTGGAAGAAGTGCGCTTCCGGCGGCTGGTGCGCCCGGGCGACGTGCTCGAGCTCGCCGTCGACATCGAACGGCTCAGCGCGCGCGGCGGATGGGGACGCGGGGTGGCGACGGTCGACGGCGCGGAGTGCTGCCGGGCACGCTTGCTGTTCGCACTGGCCTGACGGCCGGGCAGCGCGGCCGATCGTTCGATCGCTCGGTCAGGACTTGCGCCGGCGCTGCTGCTGTTGTTCCTGGCCGAGGCGCTGCAGGGCCGCGAGCTCGTTCGGCGAGTACTGGCGGGGATGATCGACGCGAGGCGCCGGCGGGATCGTCGCCTGCTCCGGATCCTGACCGAGCAGCAGGCGGGTTTCCTCTTCCCGTCGTCAGGTGCGGTTCGGCCCGAACCCGGCGAGAGGGAGCGATGAGAATCATCAACAACGCGGCCGCTGACGCGCCCGACAACGATGCCGACTACGAACTCCACCACGCTTCCGATGGTACCGAAATGGCATGATGGAAGAGCCCGTTTCACGCGCTTCGTGGGAAACGACCGCGCCCGAGTGGTGGAATGGCAGACACGACGGACTCAAAATCCGTTGCCCGCAAGGGCGTGAGGGTTCAAGTCCCTCCTCGGGTACTCGTTGACCTGCACAAACGCGAGGCTTCCGTCGCGACGGCACCCTTCGTGCTAACAGCGTGCAAACATGGCCCGATTGGGAGACAACGTGACGAGACTTCTCAGATTTCCGCCGCGAGTGGATGTCACGGACCGCGATGAGATCGTGATCACCTTCAAGGTCACCGAATACTTTGACGGCGGCTGGGAGGAGTTCTTCCTGTCCGAGTTGGACTCACTGGACCCAGACGTGACTGTCGGCGTAAGTGCCCCCGACGAGATCAGAGCCCTAGGCGTGAACGCCGCCGGGATACCTCCACTACTTCGGCATCTGGAAGCTGCGATCACCGCTGCCAATACGCTGCGTGACGCACAACGAGTCCCGGTGTTCGCGGAGGCGAAGGAGATCGTCGACGCGATCCGGATTCACTGGCAGAACTTGCCGCCGTCGAGCTAGGGCTTCTACTGCGAAGCTCGGAGACGCGCCAACGCGGTTCTCTGGTCGCCTTCCGACCGATGTGCGTACGTGCTCAGTGTGAATCCGACACTGCTGTGACCAAGCCGTTCGGACACGACATCGGGGCGTACGCCGGCGGCGAGAAGTTGGGTCGCATGACCATGTCTCAGATCATGGAAGCGGACGATCGGTAGGCCGAGAGGCGGCGCCACGCGGCGCACAAGGTCACTCCAGCGCTTCGACAGACGTTCCGGGCGGATAGGCGACCCATCGACCTCGGAGAACACCAGGCCCGAATCACGCCACCCTGAACCGATCGCGAGGCGTCGGGCCGCTTGGGCTTTCCGGGCGGCTTTCAGGATCGCGACTGTCTCGGGATCTAGCTCGAGCTCGCGACGGCCAGCATCGGATTTCGGGGCCTTGTCGTAGTTCCCCTCGCGGCCCTTGCCGATCGACCGTTCGACCGTAAGCGTTCCGTTGGTCAGGTCGACGGCATCCCATTTCAGGGCCACAAGCTCACCCTGACGCAACCCCGTGAACGCATCGACCGAATAGGCGGCGTGATCGCGGTCCGATTCGATCGCGGCCAGGAACCGAACCGTCTCCGGATAGGTCCACACTTTGAAGCTCTTCGCGTGGGTGGACTTCGGGCGGGGCGGGCGCGCGTCATCCGAGACGTTCGCGGCGACCTTGCCGAGTCGCACCGCTTCGCTCAGGGCCTTGCGGATCGCTACATGGCTCGCTCGGACGCTGCGGGCGGATAGGCCACGATCGAACAGCGCGGCGTAGGCGGCGTCCAGATCGAACGCGGTCAGGTCTTGCAGGCGAATCGTGCCGATGGTCCGCAGTAGCCGCGCGGTCGATTCGTAGTAGTGCTTCACCGTGGCGGGCTCGAGCCCCTCGGCGGGCAATGCGGCGACCCACGCGGCCACGAACGCGGCGACGGTATCGGCATCGGGCGCGACGATCTTCCCGTCCGCGAGATCCCGCCGGAACGCTCGCGCGGCCTCGTTCGCGGCTTCCATCGTCGGGAATCCGCGCCGCCACACTTGGCGGCGCTTCCCGTCGACGCGCGGGGCGTCACCGATGAATCGCCATGTTCCGCGCTTCGGGTCCTTGCTGACTCCGGGCTCAGCTTTGCGGGCCATCGTCGGGCCTTTCGATCAGGCCCGCGTTACGGGCCGCTTTGAGCAGGGTGTACGTGTACCGATGATCGACGGCGGTTCGGTGCTCGACCGCTTCCATTGCTTCGATTCCGTCCTGACCTCCGCCCGCGCCGTTGTAGGCGTCAGCGAGTTTCACAAGTCGTTGCTTGGTCAAACGGTTCCGGCGGGCTTTGGCGACGACCCGGCCGACTAGCTGGACTTCTTCCGGCGTCTCGGCGCTTCCCCACACGTTGCCGCCGCGCGGGATGCCGCCCTGGGTGACCGCGGCGATGGCGATGATGTCGAGCACGTCACCGCCGAGGCGCATGGAGTCGACCACTACGTCAACGATTCCGGCCTCGTCGCGTTCGAGTAGGTGAACGGCCGACACCCGGACGCGGCCCGGTTCGGCGATCACTTCCACCTCGAGATCCATCGTCCCGTCGTATTCGACGGTCCAGGTGGAGTGGGCGGGCATCTGCATTCCCGCGCCGATGTCGACCCATTCAAGGCAGGTCGCCATATCGGCGGACGTGACCCGCTTCGGCCGCTTCGGTTTCCGTGCTGCTGCCATGTTCTTACTTTAGAGCATAGTAAGAGCAGTGCGCAAGTGTCAGGGTCAGAACGCAACAGCAAACGACCCAGGAAGGCACACATGGAAACGACCAGGGCAATCCCTGACCCGGCAGAACGGCCGACGATCAGCGTGCGGGAAGCTGCCGCGGCGCTCGGGCTCGGCGTGAACCAGGCATACGCGGCGATCGAACGCGGGGAAGTACCCGCATTGCGGATCGGTCGACGGGTTCTCGTTCCGACCGCGGCACTCCGCGCGCTCGTTGGGCTCGATGCCGCGTGACCCCGGATAAAGAGCGAGACCCGGGCGGCGACCCGGGCCTCACAAGCTTTCACTCAACGACCGACTCACTCAGTCATCCCGACAATACCGCGACCGTCAAGCGTGTGAAGGGCATTCGATCGGATGGGCAAGTGATCGCGGACTATCGCCACGCGTTTGGGGACCACCAGGCGCGTGGGTGGCGTTCAATGTTGGGACGGGTCGCGTGAAAATCGACAACTACGACCCCGCGCTAGAGGAACGGATCAACGACGCTCGGGTGGCGACAAACGGCGGGCGTGTTGTCTCGGACGCGCCTGACGCACCGGATCTGCTCGCGAATCTCCGGAATGGGGCCTGGCTCGATGCTCAGAACTTCCCACCGTTGCAATTCGCGGTTCCGGGCGTCATTCCCGAAGGTTTCACGCTGCTCGCGGGCGCGCCGAAGATCGGGAAATCATGGATGGCGCTCGACTTCGCACTCGCGATCGCTTGCGGCGGTAGAGCGCTCGGGCACATCGACGTAGGGCCACCGAAACCCGTCTTTGCGTTGTTTCTCGAGGATTCAGACCGCCGGCTGCAAGAGCGAGCTCGGAAGCTGCTCGACGGCGCGCCCATTCCGGAGATGTTCCACTACATGACCCGTGTTGAGCCCGGCAGTGTGCTCACAACGCTCCGACAATGCTTCGCCATGTACCCGGAATACGCGCCGTTGGCGATCGTCGACACGCTCGGCAAATGCATGCCACCCGCGGTGATGGGCGAAACGACCTACAGCCGCGACTACAGGGTCGGATCCGCAATCAAAGCGATCGCGGACGATCACCCCGGATCCTCGGTTTTGGTGCTCCACCACGACCGGAAAGCGGATAGCTCCGACTTTGTCGACTCGATATCGGGCACGAACGGCCTCGCGGGCTCAGCTGACACCGTCTGTCTGCTCACCCGGAACCGTCACGAATCGGAAGGATCCATAAACGTCACCAGTCGGGACGTTCGCGAGGCGGAGTACGCAGTCGAGCTACAGGATGGAGTCAGGTGGTCGCTCGTCGGCGGCGCGCTCGACACCGCGGCGTCTCGCGCTTCGGATATGCGGGTGTCGGCCGGTTTGGGTGACCGAAGCCTCGAGGTGCTCGCATTCGTCCGCCTGCATCCTGAAGGTGTCACCCCGAAACAGGTTGACGACGCACTCGATATGGAAGATGCCAGGCAATACCTCGGTCGTCTGGCAAAGAAAGAGCGCATCCGAAACCCGAAGCGCGGCCTCTATACCCCTGTCACAACTGTCACATTGTCACAGACTGACGACGATTCGCGACACAGTGACACAAGTGACACGGTAGTTAGGGCGCTCGACTTCAACGAGCCGCGACGATGACAACGCCGACGATCATTGCCTCGACTGGTCGCGAGTCCGCGGAACTCAAAGCCTGTCGACTGCTCGTAGAAGGTCGGGTACGGATCCTCGAGCTCGCTGCTGGACGATGCACGGCACGGGTGAACGGCAACACGGGCGTCTATCAGGTTCGCTACTGGTTCGGCACCTGGCGTTGCACCTGCCAGGCGTGCAAGCCGAACTGCTCGCACGTCATCGCTTGCCGGCGCGTCACCGACATTCCGCCGGTCAACGAACGGCGCACAGCATGAGACCGTACGAGCAACGCCCGACGACCAGGGCGAGGCGCAAAGCGAAGAAGAAGACAGCACTTCGTGTCGCACGCCGAGCCGAGTACGACCGCCACCGCCGACAATCACCCGGCAACGGGGGGACCGCATGACAACGCAAACCGACACCACCACCGACGACCCGGCTACGTCGCTCGCATTGTGTAGGAGTCTGGGGCTTTCACTTGTGAACGAACGTTCACGCAGCGCGTTGACTAGTCAACTAGTCAACGCCACCCCCGGTGGGGTCAATGACCAAACCGACAAAACCGCTCCGCGACCCGGCAAGTCGATTTTTAGTGGGCCCGATTTTTGGGTTTTCGTATCTGCACAGAGTCCGGGGACGGGCGAAAAGCTGACGGCCGTGCAGATTTCGAGCCCCGTGCTGGGGTCCAGCCCGACGTTTTCGGGCTACGGATTCGACGCCACCCCCGCACATTCCAGCCAAGGGGGGGATCACGAAGCCGGGTCTTCGTCCGATCCGGGCCTCGCGTGTCGCGCTACCCGCCCCGCCGTAACCGTTACTCGACAATCCTCGGGGAGAGACGTTCAGACTGCCGGGTCTGCTGCCTGGCTCGAGCTCGGCCGTTGCGTTACCCGCCCCTTGTGCTGTCATGTTCGGACTTTGTGCCAGTGATTTAGTGCGTGACGACCGCCATTGTGGTCGTAATGACGTACCAGTACGCATCGGACAAAGAGCGGAAGGCGCTAGAGGCGCGGGTACGCCGCGCAGCGACCCGCTTGGGTTACCGGCTGAGCATCACGCGGCGTTACCGGGCCGATGCGCCCGACTATGGCGCTTCTCGTCTCTTAGACGGCATCACGGGCGAGTGTGTGATCGGTACGGGCGTGGCCGGCGCGACTCTCGAAGAGATCGCGGTGTTTCTTTCTTCGCATCGGCCTGACGCTCCGATCGGTGTACGACCCGACAACTTCTACGAGGGCATCGGCATCCTCGACATCGACATCGAGGGACTCGAGCTCGTCGACCGCAGTTTCCGCATGGTCGATGGCGGCTCGTTTCACACGCGGCCGTTGCGTGACGGCGGGTTCTGCGCAACGTGGACCGACCTGGACCCGGAGGATGCGAGCGAACTCGGGCCCGGCTATGCGACCTGGGACGAGATCGACGCTCTTTGGTTCGTTGCCGACTGGGATCGCACAGACGAGACGCGCGGCACACGTTCGCCCACGACGATCCGCTACTGCCGTCTGCCGTTTGAGGACGGCATCCCGGAGCAGATATTGCCAGAGAAAGAGTCAGTGTGACCGGACCGACCTACACGCGTTCTGTCGCGTTCATGCCTACCGCGACTTCCGATGATGGGCTGACGTTCGAGGGTTACGCGGCGGTCTTCAACTCGCCTACGCACATCACGGACCGCGACGGCGAATACGACGAACAGATTTCGCCCGGCGCATTCGCTCGAACGCTGCGCAGCGGCGCACCGAAATTCATGTTCGACCACGGGAAACACCCTGTCGTCGGCAATCTTCCGATCGGGAAGATCGTCGATATCCGCGAAGACGCAAAGGGCTTGTACGTCAAGGCCCGGATGTCGGATAACTGGCTCGTTCAGCCTGTCCGCGACGCGATCCGCGATCGGGCGATCGACGGCATGAGTTTCCGGTTCAGCATCCCGCCCGGCGGCGACCGCTGGGAATCGCGCGGGGCAGGCAAGGGGCGTCTCCGAACGCTCCGCGATGTTGACGTAGTGGAACTCGGTCCGGTCGTCAGTCCGGCATACGCAGACACAACGGCATCCGTACGCGCGCAGCGGGCGTCGACCACCAGAGAACAACGACTTGCCGAAGCTCGGCGCGAAAGGCCCACAGTGACGACCACCACACCCACACCGCGCCGGCAGTACGCACGAAGCCGGAACCGATTGAAACGCGCGACGTGTTCCGCATGACGGAAACCGAAACGCGGGACGCGGCGCTACGCATCCTCGACAACCCCGAACAGAACCGGGTGCTATCGACCCGTTCCGGTGATCGCATCGACAAGCTCGTCCGCGACCTCCCCGCGTTCGCTCAACGGGCGGTCGTGACGCAAGACCCCGACTACGCGTCGGCGTTCCGGAACGTGATCCAGAACTCGCGTTACACCCCGAACGACACCGAACAGGCGGCGCTGCTCCGCGCGTGGGATTGGAAGCAACGGGCGCAGTCCGAAACAACGACATCGGGCGGGTACACGATCCCGGTCTTCATTGACCCGACTGTCGTGTTCAGCGATTACGAATCGCCGAATGACTTCATGCGGATCTGCAATGTCGTGGACATCACCACAAAATCGTGGCACGGCATTCTGAGCTCGGGCGCGGCGGGTGGTTTTGGTTCGGAGTCGACCGAGTATGCGGATACATCACTGACCAGTCTTTCGCAACCGACGATTGACACGCACATTTGGCAAGGCGTCATTCCTTTTAGTATTGAGGTTGGTCAGGATTGGCCTGACTTTGCCGGCGAGTTTACGAAGGTGCTCGCGGTCGAGCTCGACGAATCGCTCGTCTCAAAGTTTTCAAACGGTAACGGGTCCACAGAGCCGAATGGGATTATCACGGCGTTGGTCGCGGCAGCGGCGACGGTTCTCGTCACTTCCACGGTCGATGGTTCGTTTTCCGAAACGGATCTGAACGCGGTCTGGTCCGCTGTGCCGACGAAATACCGCCGCAAGGCAACGTGGATGGCGAATAGCACCGTTGTGGATCAGGTGCGCGCGATGACGACGAACTCGAACCTCTTTAGCCGTGCGTCGGTTCCGTATGACCCGTACAGCGTCGAAATGCTGTTTAACAAGCCGTTCCTTGAGAACGACTACTTCCCGGTCAGCAGCACCACAACAGGATCAGTAAATCGTCTGGTCGTGGGGGATTGGAACTCGTACACGATCGTCCGCCGCGTCGGTATGGATGTCGAGGTGGTCCCGTTGCTGCACGCGACGGGCAACAACCGGCCCTCCGGTCAGCGCGCTCTCATCGGGCGCGCCCGGTTCGGTGCCGACGCAACGAACGTCAACGGTTTTCGACTACTCGCCAACACCTGACCGAATCACAACAAGCGGAGAATCATGCCCGAACTACAAGGAACGCTCATTGTCACCCTGCCCGCTGGCACATCTTACACGGGGAAATACGAACTCGACCTCGCAAAATGCACGGGGCTCGACGACATGGACTTTCGGAAGGAAACCGGGTTCACAATCATTGACCTACTCCGGGCAGTGGAAACCGAACCGGGCCTAATGCTCATTCTCGTTTCGGGCATCGCGTGGCTGGTCCGTCGTCGCGACTTCCCGCACACAACGTTTGAAGCTATGTGCGCGTCGATCCCGTGGGGCTCGGACTTCACACTCGAAACCGATGAAGAAACACAGGCTCGAGCGGGAAAAGCCCGGGGGGTTTCCGAGATCAAAGCGCAGGCGTCGTAGCGGCGTTCGCTCACTTCTACGGCGTTTTGCCGTGGGATCTAGACCGGCTGACAAACGAAGAGTACATAAGCATGCTCGAACAGCTGCCCGGCGGTGATGACTAATGGCGGAGAGCTCGAACTACGCGTTCGTTATCAAACAACTCGGCAAGGTAGACCCCGCACTCAAGAAGGCAGTCGCGAAGAAGATGCGCGCGATGGTCGCGGAGTCGGTTTCGGAAGCGCGTTCAGCGGCGTCCTGGTCGCGGACTATCCCCGGGGCGATCGGCCCGACTGTCACTGCGAAGGGTGTCGGGATTCGCGTCAACGTGAAGAAGTCGCGGATCGCGGTCCTGAACGAAGGCAAAGGTTGGCGGCATCCGCTGTTCGGCGATACAGACCACTGGTACGCGCAGACCGCGCGGCCGTCCGTGAAACCCGTCATTGACCGGGACCGGGCGAAGCTCGCCGCGGCCGGCGCGGAGATCATCGCCGAAGCAGTGAAGGAAGCGGGTTTCTAACGCCATAACCAGTCTCAGCACTCCTGGCGCGCGGCCGGGTCCACGACGATCACGAAAGCACCCACGCGCGCATGGCATCCGATCTGGTTATCAAGTTCCTTGGTGACACCAAAGAACTGAACGCGAAGATTGACGAACTCAAAGGGAAGCTAAAAGGCGTCGGCGAAACGTCGAATAGCGCGGGCTCGAAGATCGCAACGGGCCTGAAGGCGGCAGGCGTTGCCGCCGTTGGCATCGTCGGCGCGATCGCGGTTTCGTCAATCAAGCTGGCTGACACTTTCGAGGACTCGCACGCGCGGCTCGTCGTCGCACTTAAGAACACGGGTACAAGTTTCGGCGCGGTCAAAGGCCAGGTTGACGCGCTCGTCAAGTCTGGCGCGGGTTTCGGTTACACGGCGACCGACATTCAAGGAACGCTCGCGCAGATGACCACCGGCCTCGGGTCGGTCAATAAAGCAACTGGCGCATTCGGCGTTGTTGAGGATCTTGCGGCGGCGAAAGGTATTCCGCTCGCTCAGGCCGGGTTGTTGGTCACAAAGGCAATGGAAGGCCAGCTACGGCCGCTGAAGCAAATGGGTATCGACCTTCCCATCGCCGCGGGCGGAGCGGTGAAGGTACAAGCCGCTCAAGTTGCGCTCGTCAAGGCGACCCAAAATCTGCAACTTGTCGAGGAGAAGATCCACGACGGGCGGCTGAAGGGTGTTACCGCGGCGGACGCGTTAACGGCAGCGAGTAGTCGTGTCACGGACGCACAAGGGAAGCTCAACACCGCACAGTCCGCAGGCAACAACATCCTCGCGGCGCTCGGGCAAAAGCTCGACGGATCCGCAGCGGCTGCCGCAGACACGTTCAGCGGCAAAGCAAAGGCGCTGAAGGCGCAACTAGAGAACGTACAGATTCAAATCGGAACGTGGCTCATTCCGAAGCTCGAGAAGCTCATCACGGTTACCGAGTCCATCGTGTCGTGGTTCGGGAAACATCACGACGCGGCCATCGCACTCGCGGTAGTCGTCGGCGGCGTTCTCCTCGCGGCCACGGTCGCATGGGTCGCGTCGCTGTTCGCCGCGGACGGCGCACTCGCAATCCTGGTCTCACCCATCGCCGCCGTCGTCGCGGGTGTCGCGGCGCTCGCACTCGGAGTGATCTACCTCTGGAACCACTGGGATCAGATCTGGAACTGGATCTGGCACCACAAGGCATACGCGGGGATCGTTGCCGTTCTTCTCCCGCCCGTTGCCGCGGTACTCGGGCTCATCGCCGCCGCGAAAGCGGTAGCGGATAACTGGCCGGCGATCTGGAACACGATCGAGAACATTGCGATCGGCGCCGCGAACGTCATCGGCGGCGTACTCAACCAGATCATCCGCGGCATCAACGACACGATCCAAGGGTTGAACGACATCAACCCGTTCAGCAACATTCCGAAGATCCCGACAGTCGGGTCGCTCGGTCACGTCTCCCTCCCGCCGACGAACACCGCGGCACCGATCGGCAAGGGCGGTCCGGTCAAGCGGTTCGCGACTGGTGGCATCGTCACTCGACCGACGTTCGGGTTGTTCGGCGAGGCCGGACCCGAAGCGGTGATTCCATTGAAGCGCGGTATCGGCGGTGGCGGGCTCGGGGCGACCGTGAACATCAACGTCACGATCGACCACCCAACGGGTAACGGCCGCGAGATAGCGGATGAGCTCGTCGGGGCTCTTAGGACGGGTTACGCCCGGGGCGAGATTCGGCGACAACTCGGGATCGGCTGATGGCGCTTCCCGTTCAACACGGAGAAGCCCATACGACGACGCTGGGCTCCGATCCCGTCACGATTGGGCTCGGTAGCGCGTTCTCCGCTGGTGATCTGGTCACGGTCGTTCTCGGCACCGACGACAACACTGTCCCATCGTTCGTCGTCAACGTCACCGGCACGGGTGGCACGCTGACGACCGAAGATGAAACGATCGCGCACGGCAACAACGGGACGATCGTCTACAAGGATGGCGGCGGCTCGACGGTCGCGTACGACTCGCACTCGTCAGTCTCGGGTGCGAACGAGTACATCTGGTCGTTTCTCGTCACCGCGGACAGCCTCAGCGGCACGCAAGGGCTCAACGTCGTCATCACCTACGGCGGCACCTCGGGCGGCTCAGCGCGGCGTACGCAGATCGTTTCTCACACTCCGGGTTCTGGTGACAGCTGGGATACCCCGCGACGCGCCTCCTTGCGTCGGGCGCATTGTCAGGGTGGCCCAACGTCTCGACGAACCAGACGATCGGCAGTCTGACCACCGACTCGACGCACCCGCTCGTTCTCGTTTCCGGGTTGAACACCGGAATCACGACAACGACGATGACGATGGATGCCGACAATGACGGCACCTTTGAGCTCTCCGATTCGCTGAACCAGTCCGACAAGCGCAGTTTCTACGGTTACTACGACGTAGCGACCTCGCATCGTCCGGCGGCGACGGTAGCTATTCACTGCTCGGGTACTTGGCAGACGCCGAACGCGTGGGCCGTCGCGGTCTACAAGCTGCACTCGCCATCGACCACGACTGGGACGATGCTCCTCAGCGGCGGTGGGGCGCACTCGCTGACGGGTACGCGGAAGGTTGCCGGTACTGCGCTGCTCACCGGCGGCGGCTCCAACATGGCGGTCGGGATCCGCAAGACAACCGGCACCATGCTCCTCAGCGGCGGCGGAACGCACCGGCTCGCACAGCAGGGCGTCGCGGTCATCAGCGGAACGATGGCCCTCGTCGGCGGCGGCACACATACCGCGCAAGGCGGGCCAGTCCGGTTCGGGACCATGACCCTTACTGGCGGCGGAACGAACGCGACCACCGGAACGCGCACGACGCACGGAACCATGCTCATCACAGGTGGTGGCACACACTCCCTCGCCCAGCTGCAATCGGTCCGAACGAAACAGGCAGGCGGTACATGGAGTAGCTCGAGCTCGTTGCGGCTCGGCAATCGGACGTTCACGGGCACGATGGACCTCAGCGGCGGCGGCACGCACGCCGCTACGGGGCACGTCCTGGTGAACGGGCACGGCATCGGACAGATGCTCGGCGGTGGGACACACACCGCGGCGGGGCATCCGTACGGTGTTCGGGACGATGCGGATGGAGGGCGGCGGCTCGCACTCCATGTTGCCGCTCAACATGGCAAATAACGATCGTTTGTCGATGGATCGCAAATCGACGGCGACGATGAAACGCAAATCGAAACTGACTTTGAGCGGCTGACGATGACGGTAGGTGAACTGCTCGACTTGTTGGCCAACGTCGACCCGGACACCCCGGTGACGATGACGCTCGATGATGGCACCGTTGACGACATCGGCGTGATCGTCGGCGCGACCCTTCTATTCGAGAATGGCGTCATGCCGTCAGTCGTCATCAGCCGACGCGAAGCGGCGTTGCGGTACAACGCGGCGCAGAACTAACGGATACGGTCTCGGATGTCGACCGGGACGCGCAAGGCCGGGCCCGATTTCTCGAGCCCGGCCCTTTGCGTCAGAAGTCAATCGGTTCGGTCAGCGGTCGCCATTCGGGCCGTCGTGGGGGCTTGCGGTGCCGTTGACGACGGATCGAAGGTTGCGGAGGCGGGGCTGCTGTTACCGGTTCGTTGCAGTAGACGCATCGCCGGACGGCGGGCTGTACCCACTTGGCTTTGTCCGTCACCCAGGGATCGCACCTCGGGTCACTGGGCATCGCCGCCGCCTTCGCCGAAGAAGCGTCGGAACTCGTGCATCTCGCGGGCGGCACGTTCGGCGGTCGTCTCTTCGATCATCCCCAGATTGACCGCCAGCTGATCGAGCGTGAGGTCGATCTCGGCGCGCACGCCGGGCGTGTAGATCCGCTCGATTCGCGCCTGCACGGCGGCGACGGTCCGGGCCGAGGTGCGGCGGCTGTAGTCGCCGGGGACCATCGGTTTCGGTTTCGTGGGTAGTCGGCATTCGTGCCGACCGACCCTCATGATCTTCGCTCGCCTGCATGGTCCGCCCATGATTCTCCCTCCGCGAGCGATGCGCTTACCCGGTAAGGCGACGCGGAGTTACGTCCGGGTCGCGGATCGCTCAGTGATGGGCCGAGGCTCGGACAGGCCGACGATCCCCCGCTTTTGGAAGGTCTTCGATCTCCCTCGACCCATCACTCAACGATGCGGTTTTGCGACACCCCGGGTTTACGCGAGGAGTCCCAGTAATGGAAAAGCTCCCCGGGGTGTCGCATCACCGTTCGGCGACCGACTCGAACACATCTGCTCGCAAGGGGGATTTGCGTTCCCGGTGTCGACGTGGAACTAGGTGGAGATTTCGCCGCCAGGGTTTCAGCCCCTCGACGGCCTCCGCTTTCGGTTGTGAGCCCCTTGGCTTCCGTGTCCTCGCAAGGTTGCCAACGAGAAAACTAAGCGGACTATGCTCGCATAGCAAGCACAAATTGCGGACCTAGGAGACTTACCGTGCCAACCGTGGCGCTCATCCACTACCAAATCCCCGACGACCTGCACCGACGCGCGAAGTCGGCCGCGGCGTTGAACGGACAGACCCTCAAGGATTTCCTCACCGAAGCCCTCGAGACCGCGACGAAGACAGCGGAGAAGTCGCCGCGCAAGCGATGAGCTCGCGTTGGGCGGCGGTTGCGGCCGTCGTCCTGCTCGGGGCGTGCGCAGCGCACACGTCGAAGACGATCACCGTCACGACCGATCCCGGGCGGGCGTGCCGCGCCGCGGCAAGCGCGCAAGTCGACGACGCGCCGGCGGGCGATGTCGACGCGTACAATCGCGCAGTCGACACGTACAACGCGTGTCCGGGTGTCGTTACCCCGATGATCCACGAATCCCCGACGATCCCGACGATTCCACCCGTCACGATCGCCAAGCCCTGACCCGTCAGCGGGTCCGAAAGCGAGGGTGAATGGACGTTGACGAGATCGCCGCGGCCGTCCTCGGATTCCCGCCGTTCTTCGCCGACGCAGCGTGCCGCGAATACTCCGACCGGGCCGACGATTGGTTCCCCGAAAGGGGCGCGTCGACCAGGGACGCGAAGGCGGTATGTGCCGACTGCCTCGTCCGCTATGAATGTCTGACCTATGCGCAGTGGGAGCGGATCGACTTCGGCATCTGGGGCGGACTTTCCCCGCTCGAGCGGAAGGTCCTACGTCGCGGGGCGTGCTAACAGCCGTGCAAACATGATTCGGGAATGGCCCCGGTTTTGGCGGTGATCGGCAGTGATGGCAATGCGCCATTCACCAGGGGAAACGGGGCTCGCGGTGATTGGAAAAGGCCCGAAAATATGGGGCGGTACGGACTCAAAATCCGTTGCCCGCAAGGGCGTGAGGGTTCAAGTCCCTCCTCGGGTACTCACGGACTCGCCTTCGCCGCGGCCACGGCGGCCGCGGCCTTCGCCACCCGGGTCGCGGGGCAGTAGTCGCGCCAATCGACCAGCACGGCCGCCGCCGCATACGGCGCGTTGATCAGGTTGATCACGGCCGTCGGAGCACCGAGCGGGTCTTGGCGAAGGAGGGCGATCGTGTCGGGCTGGAGCGTGGCCGCGACCGTGGTCGCCTCGTGGCTCGAAGCCAGCGCTTGCAGCTTCGAACACCACGACACGTAGGCCGCCAGCCTTTGCAGGTCGGCGGGTTTGGGCTTACCCGGGGCGGTTGCGGACGGCGCAGAATTCGCGGCCGTCGAGGTCACGGTGCTTGACGGCGTCGACGCCTTCGACGACGACCCACTGCTGCACGCCGCGACGAAAACCAAAGCGACGGTGAGCGCCGCGATTCCTGCCCCGGCTTTTTGGATCATGCGCGGTGACTGTACGCGCCGGTTCGGTGTCGCCGTCTCGGCGTCCTTCGTTCCGCGTTGCGGTGTGTTCGCCTGCACTCACCACGTAGTGCGCGATCCTTGACGCATTACGTCGTCGGCCGTACCGTCAGTTCCGTTGGTGTGCGTCGCGCACCCTCTCGCCCGGTGATTACCGGGCCCGTAGAGGAGAGCCCGCATGTCACTCGTTCTCGAGAATCAGAGCGTTATCGGCGACCCGCAAAAGGTCGCCCGGTTGACGGGTGTCCTCTTCCTCGTCACATTCGTCACATCGATCCCGGCGGTGATCCTCTACCACCCGGTTCTCCACGATGCGGGCTACATCGTCGGCAGCGGTGCCGACGGCCGCGTGTCGCTCGGTGCGGTGTTGGAACTGTTCCTGATCGTCGCGAACATCGCCACTGCTCTCGTGCTGTACCCGATCCTCAAGCGCCAGAGCGAGGGCTTCGCGCTCGGCTTTGTCGCGGCGCGGATCATGGAGTGCGCGTTCATCGCCGTCGGGATCGTGAGCCTGCTCACGATCGTGACGCTGCGGCGGTCCGGTTCGCCGGCAGACACCGCACTCATACCGGTCGGCAAAGCGCTCGTCGCGATGCACAACTGGACGTTCGTTCTCGGACCGGGCTTCGTCGTCGGCATCGGCAACGGGCTGATCCTGGGTTACCTCATGTACCGCTCGGGACTGGTGCCGCGCGGCATGGCCATGCTCGGCCTCATCGGCGGTCCGCTGATCTGCATTTCGGGCATCGCGGTGGTGCTGAACGTCATCGACCGCGGCTCCGCGGCTCAGGGCATCGCGAGCATCCCCGAGATCATGTGGGAGTTGTCGCTGGGCGCCTATCTCGTGGTGAAGGGCTTCAGGCCTGCGCCGATCATCGACATGGCGGCCGTTTCCATCCACGCGGCGTGAGCCCGGATGCCGTGCGTCTCACCCCGTCGGGGGGATGAGCCTTCGGCTTCGATGTTTCATTCTGGTGGCGCAACGACGGCGCGTGACGTAGGTCGCGCCTGATCCGAGGGTCACCGATGGCTGATCAGCTCCCGAGCTGGCGCGACACCCGCGCCAAGCGATCGATAGTGGAATTCGTCGCCGCGGTAAGCGATGCGAAGTCGGACGAGTTCGTTCCGGCGGCCGACCGCGTCGCGGTGTTCGACAACGACGGCACCCTCTCGACGGAGAACCCGTACGCCCAGTTGGCGTTCGCGTTGGATCGCGCCGCGGAGCTCGGCAAGCCGACCACGCCGGAGGAATTGAAGGCGGGAGGTATCGGTGCGGCCCTGGCCCTCATGCAGCTGACGCACGGCTCGATCACCACGGACGATTTCGACGCGGTCGCACGCGGCGTGGATCGCGACCGCGCGCCGACCGCGTTTTGGTCGCTCGTACGCGGCGATGGTCTACCAACCGATGGTCGAGTTGGTGGCGCTGTTGGAGCGCAACGACTTCTCGTGTTGGATCTTCTCGGGCGGCGGCGCCGATTTCATGCGGGCGTGGGCGCCGTCGGTGTTCGGCCTTCCGCCGCATCGGATCATCGGCAGTACCGGCTCGGTCACGTTCCGGATCGGCGACTCGGGCCCGGAGCTGTTCAAGGGCAACGACCTCGCCGTGTTGGACGACAAGGAACAAAAGCCGATCTCCATTCATCAGTCGGTGGGGCAGCGCCCGATTCTGGCCGCGGGAAATACCGACGGCGACCTGGCGATGTTGCAGTGGACGGCGGGAAGTCCGCACCGAACGTTGGAAGTGGTCGTGCACCACACTGACGCCGAGCGGGAGTACGCCTACGACGTCGATCCCGTTCTCGGATCCGGAAACGAGAGCCTGCTGAAGGCCGCGGCCCAAGGCGACTGGACTGTCGTCGACATTGCCGCCGACTGGGAGTCGGTCTACGCACCCGCGTGAAGGAAACCGCGCCGGTGACGACCCGTCGAAGGCGTCTGGGCTTGGGAGGCTTGGGGGGCTGCCTCCGACGGGTGCCACCTTCTTCGCTGCTGTGAACGGCCGCTGAATCCGGACGAAGGGCGGGGGGCCGGATCGCCGTCCGTCATAAACATCGCACTCGTACGGCGCGGTGTCATCCCTCCGACCCGGGTGAATCTCGCGCCCGCCGACCTAGGGTCTCGATCGATCGGCGGACGACACGGCGAGGCGAGGTGACGTGAACGACGTGGCAGCCGACGGGCTTCGGTCGGGCCGCGACCTCGACCGGGTCGTGATGTTCAGCGACGGCGTGTTCGCGATCGCGATGACGTTGCTCGCAGTCTCACTTCGTCTGCCCGACAACGTCACGAGCGCGGGCATCCCGCATGCGTTGCGACACGAACTGCCGTCGATCCTCACCTATTTCTTGAGCTTTGCGGTCGTCGGCATCTACTGGCTCGCGGATCATCGCTACTTCGGAAAGATCCAAGCGATCGATTCCCGGTTCCTCGTGCTCAATCTGGTCGTGCTCAGCCTCGTTGCGTTCCTGCCGTTTCCGACCACGGTCCTCGGCGAGTACGCGACGACGACGGCCGCGGTGATCTTCTACGCCGCGAGCGTGGCGCTGCTCGGAACGGCGGTGACCGTGTTGTGGGCCTACGCGAGTCATGGGCGCCGCTTGCTTCGGCCGGACACGTCCGATGTGTTCATCCGGTACACGTTTTGGCGGGGCGCATTGGCGGCCTCGGTGTTTGCGCTGTCGATCCCCGTTGCTCTGATCAGCGCGCGCGCCGGCAGAGTTCTTCTGGCTCTTCATCTCGGTCGGCCAGTTCGCACTGGGGCGCATCTACGGCAAGATCACGAAGTAGCCACGCGCCACCACGTGCGAACTAATACACGTGCCTTCATTGGTGTGACGAGCGCAGTCGTCGGCTAGTCGTCGAAGCGAATGATTCGGTCGATGACGTCGAGCGCGGTGTCGTGCAGCGACTGCTCCATCGCCGTTGCGCGTATGCGCAAACGGGCGAACGCCTCGATCATGTCGCAGTTCGCCTGGGCCGCGATCATCCCCGTGGCTTGGTGAATTTCGACGGAGAGGTAGTCGTCCGCATTGCCGGCGCCAGGCATGCTTTCGGTGAAGGTAGTTCGCGGTCGTAGTACCCCGCGTCACGACGCTAAGAAATCATCCCCTGGGGGGTTCTCATCTTTTCTCACTGCTTTTCTCACCCGTCGGGTCAACAAGACCTTCGGGCGCGAGGAGCGCCGCGGTTTCGGTGTAGCGCGCGAGGGCTACCGATGCGCCGACGGTGAGCACGAAACCGACCGCCGCCACGATCTCGAAGTGTGGTCTCGTGCGATCGCCCAGCACTGCGAGGCCGACGATCGAAGGCACGATCGTCTCCACCGAGAACATGACCGCGGAGGTCGCGGTAACCGAACCGCGCTGCAACGCGCTGGCGAACATGAGCATCGCCGCGACTCCGTAGAGCACGAGCGCGATTGCCACCGGCTCCATCGGGAGGCGCCAGAGATGGTGGGGCACATGCAATGCGCGCGCCGCAATTGCCGTTCCCGAGAATCCGAAGCCGGCGCACGCGGCCAGCGCGATGCCACTGCGCTCGCCGCGCATCCGCGCCGCGAAGATGCCGCCCATCGCGACCACACCCACCCCGAGGAGCAACAGCCAACCGCCGAGGCGAGACAGATGGGCGGCGTGTTCGCCGTGCGCCGACGCGCCGAGCAGCACGAGCCCGAAGATGAGCACTGCGATCGCGCGGATGTCGGAGGCGCGCAGGCGGAACCCGAACACGAACACCGACACGAGCGCGGTAACGCCGACACTTCCGGCGATGGCGGCCTGAACGACGAACAACGGCAACGTGCGGAGTGCGACGATCGACGCGACGAATCCGATGGCGTCGAGACCGAGGCCCGCGAGATAGGGAAGTTGCCGGCTGAGACGAGCGAACAACATGACGTCGAGGTGCTCGGAGGTCGACGTTCGGCGCGCTCCCGCGGCCTGTAAGACGGTTCCGATCCCGTAGCTGACGTTGGCCGCGAGCGCGCAGACCAATGCGAGGAGCATCTGACCCGAGCCTACGAGCAGCCGGTCACCGACGCGTTGCGCTCCGAGCGGTCGTAGGCGGGAGCGGCCGAACCGCGGGGCGTGCCACTAGGGTCTGCGCATGCCGAAACGCCGGAGGAGCGCGACCGCCGACCTGCCCGAAGCCGGGAAGCTGTCGTACTGGCTGGTCACGCAACGCCAACGCGTCGCCAAGCCGTATCTGACCGGCCGGGTCCTCGACTTCGGCTGTGGCGGCGGCGGGATCGCCGAGATCTGCGCGCCCGACTCCTACGTCGGGTTCGACATCGATCCGCGGATGATCGAGATCGCCCGCAAGGAATGGCCCCAGCACCGCTACGAAACGTCGTTGCCCGACGACGAGCGCTTCGACACGGTTGCCGCCATCGCGGTGATCGAGCACCTGCCCGATCCCGGTGAGCACCTGCGCGACTGGGCGCGTTACCTGAACCCGAATGGTCGCATCGTGATGACCACGCCCCACCCCACCCTCGAGTGGATCCACACCGCGGGCGCCAAGGTCGGCGTGTTCAGCCAGCACGCGCACGAGGGTCACGAAGACCTGATCGACCGGGCGACGATGGAGAAGTTGATCGCGGGCACCAATCTGCGCTTGACCACCTACAAGCGCTTCCTCGGTGGCGCGAACCAGCTGTTCGTGCTGACCGCCGTCGACGCGCCCTCCCCTCGGTAACATCGCCGCGGTGCAGGACCCCGCGGTCCCGGAAGAGGGCGACTCCGACCGCAGCATCAGTGCGCGCCTCGTACGCCTGGCTGAACACCGTCAACTGCACGGGGTCGTCGCCAAGGTCGTGACCGGACTCGCGGTCGCGGGCGTGATCGTCGGCGTCTGGTTCGCGATCGCCAAGCTCCCCAAACTCGACAACCCGGTTCGGCCGCTGTTCCTCGTGGCCGCGGTCGGCTTGGCGATTCTCTCGTTCCTCAACAACGGCATCGAGTACTGGTGGATCAGCCGCCGGGTCGGCATCGACATCGGACCGCTCACGGCAACCCGCGTGTCGATCAAGGCGACCGCGGCCAACGCGCTTCCGATCCCGGGCGCGGCGCTGGTGAAGTTCGAGGAGCTCCACCGGTCGGGCGCACGCGCGAAGCGATCGGTCGCGCTCGATCACCGGCGCGACGGTGATGGTCATCGGCGTGTCGTTCGCGTTCACCGGTGTGCTGGCGTTCGCGGCGAACGTCGAGGACGAGCGCGGCATCGCGTTCATCGTGTTCGCGGCGGGCGCGGCTGCGATGGGGCTCGCCGCATTCCTCGTCTACAAAGCCGGTGGCCGCTCGTGGGGTTCGATCGCGGTGGTGACGGTCATCGAGATGGGCTCGGTGTTGCTCGCCGGGTTCCGGATGATCCTGATCATCGCCGGCCTCGGATACCACGTCTCGCTCACTCAGGCCTTCGCGATCTCCCTCGCGGGACAGATCTCGGTCGTGATGGGAATCACACCCGGCGGTCTCGGCGTGCGGGAAGGCCTCGCCGCGATCTTCGGCCGGCTCACCGGACAGGTCGCGAGCGTCAGCCTCGTCGGTAGTGCGATCGACCGCGTCGTCTCGTACATCGCGCTCGGGCTCCTCGCGGGCGTGGTTCTCGGCGTGTCGCGGCGGGGCAAGAAGACCGAGGAGCCTCCCGACGAAGAAGGCGCGGCCGCGGCGGCGGCCGCATCACATTTCTCGTAGTCGTTCCCAGCCCGGTGGCGGTGGCGCGAGGGCCCAGTGTTGCTCCGGAACGTGATTCGCGAGGCGCGTCGCGAGCGCGTGGTCGCGGTTCAACGGTGCGAGTTGCGAGGCGTAACACTCGATCGCGGCGCGTTTCGCGTCGGTGTCGGGGTTGTTCGGAACGGCCATAGGTGTCGGCCACAAGTCGGAAGCGAACAGCTTCGCAATCCGCCAGGCGAGCATGCCCGGGATGTGCTTGTAGCCGCTGTCCTCGTAACCGAACCAGGCAATCTCCGTACGACGGGCCGCGAGCAGGGCGCCGGCATCGTGCGTGACGACGTGGTCGGGATTCGCGAGACCCATCGGCAGGAACACAGCCGTCGGACCCAGGTCGTCGAGCACGGCTTCCAACGCGGTGGCAACGGTGTCGGCCGATGCGCGCTCGCGCGGTTCCAGATACTGGTGGTCGACGAAATCCATCCAGTGCGGGTGCGCGCCGAGCACCTTCATCGCGGCCCGGTCCTCTTCGCGGCGCAACGCCACGACATCGTCACCGGCCCGGAAGCCCCCGAGCGCATCCCACTCCGACGGGGGATCGGGATACGCGGCCGGGCGACCACCGAATACCGTAACAACGGTCGCGCCCGGATGGGCGAGCAACAGGTACGCGGCGCCGAGCGCGGCATCGTCGAAATGCGGTGAGCACACCACAACGCGCTCGAGCTGCGCTTCCGGTACGACCCCCCACGTCACTGCCGCAGTCGGAGAAGCCGGGTTCGGAGAAGCCATGGCCGGACCCTACGCGTCGCGTTTGCCCCCCGACCGTTCGTGCGGCACGCTGGGGACGTGGGTGAGGGGCTGCCGCAGTCGGCGCAGGCGGAATGGTTTCGTGATCCGCGTTCACTCGATCGGCGCATGCGTGCGTCGTTCCATCCGGAGGCCGGCGTCGTCGTACTCAGCCTGTGGTCGGACCAGACGTGCGCGGCCACATTCCGGCTCTCGCTCGACGACGTACCCGCCTTCGCGCACCTGCTCGTCGACGCGCTCGCCGAGACTCCGGCCCCCGCGCCGACACCGGTCGAGACGCAGCGCCGCAGCCTGGCCGCGGTTCTGCGCCGACGCTTGCAACGCCGACCCATCGCGCCGGTCGTACCGCTGCGCGACGCGGACCAGGTCGACGAGCCGAAACCGGAGTAGCTCGGCGCTTACGCGCCGGTGACGGTCACCGTCTCCATCGTGACCTTCTGCGTCGGAGCTCCGTCGCCGCTCGCGGGCGCCAGCGCATTGATCTTCTGGACGACGTCCATTCCCGCGACGACGTGGCCGAAGCGCGCGTACTGCTCGGGCAATTGCGTTCCGGACGGCCCGCTCACGATGAAGAACTGACAGTCGAAGGTGCCGTCGGGATCCGTCTCCGTCTTGGCCGCGGCAAGTGACCCGATCGGATATCCGTCGGTGGGCACCTCTCCTACAACGGGCGCCGTCCCCGAACCGCCCGAACCGTCGCCCTTCGGGTCGCCACCTTGGATGACGAAGTTGGGGACGACCCGGTGGAAGGTCAGGCCGTTGTAGAAGCCCTTCTTGATGAGCGAGATGAACCGTCCCGCCGCCTTGGGCGCATGCGTCGTGTCGAGCGCGACGAGGATGCAGCCGAGGTTGGTTTCGATATTCGCCGTGGCGCCGCTTCCCGACGGCGCGGTACACGTCGCCGCAGGCGCGGAGGCCGACGACGACTTGCTGCTCCCGCCACACGCGGCGGCGGCCAGCGTGAGGCATGTGATCAATACAGCGGCTGCTCGGGACATGGGCGGGGAGGCTAGATGGTCGAGCGGTGACGACGCCGACGGCGGCACTGGTCGTGCGCGGAACGCTCGACGCCTCAGCGTTCTTCCACAGCGGAAGCCCTGCCTGCCTTAATCCTCGCCTGGTCGGAATCGGTGCACTAGAACGGCCCAAGGAAGACGGTCGCCGGAGCGGAAGCGCAGAGCGTCTTGTCGTGTTCCGGGACGCAGTCGCGCTCGAATCGTCGATTGTTCCGATCTACGAGCGGCTTCCACCCGATGATGCCCGTCCGCGGGGATCAGGTCGACGCCGTCGAAGTAGACGAAGATCGGCTCGACCTTCTCGGGGTGAAACATGAGATACGCGACGCGGTCCTCGTCGAGGTTTGGACGCGAATGGTCGAGAGCGGATTGCATGAGTGAGGAGATTTCGATGACCGATACATCACAGTCAGGCCATGGCCGATCGACCATCGGTGCGCCAGCGCCGACGGCGTATAGGTCTGCCAGATGGGCCGGCAGCCCCCAATCCTGAGCAGTTGGGTGAGCTGACAACGGTGCCCAGTCGTCCTCAAGTAAGTCTCTCGGAACGTCCAGGACAATGCATGCATCGCAACCCTGCCGCCAAACGGCCGGATCGTCGCATACCCAAACGACGAGACCACCCTCGCCGCCAGCGTCGAACGTCGTCGGCATGAAACCAAATCGTCGAATCGACTCGGCTCGATCTCGGGTGGTCCAGTGATAGAGCCTCACTGTCGCCGCCTCGCGTCGTCCAGTTCCTCGACGCGGCCGATTGCGGATTGCTTCACCTGGGCTCTCCCACGCTGAATCTCTTGCGACTGCGCGGTCGTTATTGTTCAACCATGCTGGAGACGACGGCAATTCGATCGCACTCGATCGTCGGCAAAACACGCCGTTTGGCGAAGTCCATGAGGCTGAATCACGTCACGCGGCGTATAAGGCTCTGCACTGGTTTGAAGCCAGTCAAAAGCGATGGAAAGGTTGCTGTATCTGCCGGTCCAAGCGCTCGAGTCTGCGGTCGACCCTCCCGGCGGCTGACCGAGCGGCTCAACAAGAGCGACGGTCATAGATGAGTTGGGCAGCTGCGGAGGCAGACCGACAGGCACGCTCGGCTCTGTCTCAACGTCCGCGAGCCCAGCGGCGAGAGCTCGAACTCGCGCTCGCCGGCCGTACCAACGACGTCAGGTGGGAGACGTTCGCGGTAGGGATGGTGTTCTTCATGGGCATCACGATCCTGGTGGTGATCGGGACTCGGGTGTGGAACCCGATTGCGTTCCGCGGCGAGGCGCCACAGAGCCCGTCCGTTGCTCTATTCGCGATGTGGCAAGTCCTTGGGGCGGCCTTCGGGATCGCCTTCCCCCTATTGCTACTTTTCGCCCAGTTCGTCGGCGAACCTGGCGTGCTGGCCAAAAGCGCAGCACAGGTCCTTATTCGCAGGAGCTACGCGGACATCACGGGTGCGTTTCTGCTCATTGCCGTCACGGTCGTGGGAGGGTGCGCGCTCTGGCTGCAGTCGGACTCAACTGTCCTCATATGCTTCGCAATGTTGTTCGCCCCGGGCATCGTGCTCCTCGGTCTCGCCTACCTACGAGCAATTCAACTTGTTCTTGATCCGCTGCGGCTGCGCGCAGTCTCGGCACAGATCTTGAAGCGCCAACTTCGTGCCAGTATCGCGAGTGCATGGCTCTACGACAGGGCGGCGCAACTCCTGATCGACGCCTTCAACGCGCGTGACGTCGAGCTACTCCATTCGCGGTCGGTGCCGACCCGCGATGCGGCGAACTGGCAGGTCGTCCTTGACGGTCGGGATGCATTTGTCTCTGATGTGGATCCCGACCGACTGGCTGGCGTCCTGAATTCACTGACCACGCAGACGGCGCCCGCGGGAAACATCCCCGCCGCAGCTGTCGCGCTTGCTGCGAACAAGCCGAAGGTTGTTCTCGGCGCGTGGCCTGGAGAGCGGCTGTCGCGCGATAGCGCGCTCCTGGCCATTCGCGATTTCGCGTTGACAGATCGTCAGATTGTCGAATTACGAAGCCTCGTCACGAGCGCAATCGAGGTTAGATATGCGCCGGCGTAGCGACGACCCGCAAGCTGTCCTGCGTTCGGCCTTGGGGGATTTACGCGACCGGACCGTCGCCGCGATTAAGGACTCCCGGTTGGCGGATGTTGACGATGCTCTCGAGCTCTACAAGCAGCTGATGGTGGCTGCACTCGACCTTTTTGACGAGCTGGACGCGGCCGCGAGCCCGACGGGCGCGTCCGGGTTTCTCAGGTACGGGCGCGAAATGGATTGGTTGGCGCGCGATGCGGGTGCCTTGATGGTCTCTGCCTTGGCAACCGGCGCGGTTGAGACGATCTACGCGTTGCAGGGGCTGCCGTTTGATCTGATGGTCGAGGGCTGGCGCCGTGGCAGTCTCGCGCTATTCGAGCACGGTCTAGATCTCTATGGCCGCTGTTGGTCGGAAGCCATGACGGCGCTGGAGCCGCGACCATGGAGCCGGGTGCGAGACAGCTTGTTGCTGCAGCTCGGAAACTTCGCTGACTTCTATCTGCTGTCTGGTCGAGGTGAGGTGTCGCCTGAGTTGCAACGCGACCTAGCCATGGCAGAAATGCGCCTGTTGAGTCAGTGCGCGCGTTTGGCTGTCGACAACGGCAGAGCCGACGACCTGCGGCGGGTTATTGGAGTGGTCCATCGTTCGTTTGCGCAGGGTTCGCATGTTCATCAACTAGCGACATCCGATGCCGAGAACGGGGGGAGACAGAAGTCTCCTCGCAAGATCCGTTCGTGAGACCGAGTTGGGTGATGTTGCTCGGAGTGCACGCATACGTTCTCCTGCTGGTAGTGCGCGGCGATATGGACTCGCTGTCGGCGAAGACACTGCTCGATGCGGCCAAGCCCTGGTCCGATGCTCGACCGGATTGGCCGGACTATCTCCGCGCCTTGGCTGATGGCGACCGGCAGTTTATGTGGCATTTCTGGGAGTCAATGCTTTGGGAAGAACGTGGCGGAGTGATCACCTTCGACGAGTACATCGCTCTCGCCTTCGCCAGTTTGCTTGCGTCTGGATCGCCCGTACGAGCCTCGAGCGGCGTACCTGAAGATCAGCGATTTCAGATTGAACGAGTCGTGAAAGCGTTCGACCAGCTTCAAGTGGCGCCGTGGCCCTCTGTGTTTCCTGAGCTGCCTCGATTCGAGGCCGGTCGCCGAGCCGCGAACGACCTTCTTGAGCGTTTAAATCGGGCGGCGACCAACAACGTCGTGGCGATACCGCTGGATGCTGACATGATTCGCGAGTTCCGAACCGCCGCCTTCTCGGAGTGGTCGATTCAGCGCAGCATCCCTCCCCAAGTTCCGGCTGAGATGATCCAGCGAGAACGCGTCTCACCTGAGGACGACTTCGTCGAACTCGGTATCAACACACTGGTACCGAAGGAGTTCTTCGCAAGAACGGAGGTCTTTGCCCGGCCTTCTGACCTTGGAGACCAATTCGTCCGGGCGCTTGCTCGTGGTGAGACGGAGTATTGGCTTACGAGGACTAGCGAGCAGGCAGTTCACGCTGACGCAAAAGACGGCGTGGAGCTTCGCGACGCGGTGCGGGCCAGCATCCGTCAGATGAGGGGGATGCACCTCAAACCGTCAGTGGTCGTCTTTAAGGACTGGGAACTCCTCGAAACGCTCCGCGACGAGCCGGTCGATCCGTTTCGTGGCGATGTAGACGAGGGGCAGCTCGACGGCGTCCCAATAACGATGTCATACGAGAGTGTCTCCTTCGATTGCATCGTCGCAGACTTCCGACAACTCGGAATTCTCGAATGCATCACGATGATGCCGCGGCGATCTGGCGATGAGGTCGTCGACGATGGTCGACTATTGGTCGGCGTGGAGCCGATCGACGATGCACTGGCGCGAGAGCTGTGGCAAGAGAATCCGCTGCTCGCCCGGTTCGGCGATGCGGATGATCCGCCCGAGGACGAGGCGATTTATCGCCTCCGCCAGCGCGTTGTCGTACGCGTGCTCGAGAACGTCAATTTCAAAGTCAAACGCTCCGCGGCTGCTTGCATCTTCACACTCGCCAGCCCCTGAGCATGACCCGACTTCCTGACACCGTGCGATCGGAGTGGACAATCTTCCCTACAAGTCCGAGTAGGGATGGCCAGTGTGGAATCCCGACAAATGTCGGACGCCACGGTTAGGTCGGCTTGCCCGTCACTCCGAAGGGTGCAGCAACCGCTTGGCGATGACTTCATTCATGATCTCGTCGGTGCCGCCGCCGATGCGTTGCAAGCGGGCGTCACGGAAGGCGCGGGGGATGCCCGTCTCCTCGAGATAGCCCGCGCCGCCCCACACTTGGAGGCACGCGTCGACGATCCGGTTCTGCACCTGCGCGCAGTACTTCTTGCACATCGAGATCTCGGTGACGGGGTACTCGCCCTGCATGACGGCCCACGTCGTCGAGTAGAGGAGCGCGCGGGCCGCGGCGAGCTCGGTCGCGGCGTCGGCGAGCTTGTGCGCGATCACCTGGTGCTGCGCGATCGGTCGGCCGAATGTCTGCCGTTCGCGCGCGTACGCGATCGTTTCGTCGAGCGTCTGGGCCGCGTGACCGACACACGCGGCCGCACCCGCGAGGCGTTCGTACTGCAGCTGCCACATCAGTTGCGCGAAGCCTTGACCCGGTTCGAGACCGATGAGGTCGTGCGCCGGCACGGCAACGTCGTCGAGCGCGATCTCCGCTGTATCGGAAGAATGCATGCCCAACTTCTCGAGTCGGCGCGACACGCGCACGCCGGGCAGGGTCGTGTCGACGATCAACAACGACACGCCGTGATGGCCCGCATCCGGATCGGTCTTGGCAACGAGGGTGAGGAAGTGCGCACGCGTGCCGTTGGTGATGAACATCTTGCGGCCGTTGACGCGCCACACGTCGCCGTCGCGCACGGCCCGCGTGCGGATCGCGGCCACGTCGGAACCCGCATCGGGCTCGGTGATCGCGATGGCGCCGATCTTGGTTCCCGCGATCGCGGGGCACAGCCAACGTTCACGCTGATCATCGGTACCGAACTCGGCGAGCGCGGGCGTGGCCATGTGCGTCTGTACCGAGATGGCCATCGGGATCGCGCCCGCGCCGCACCGGGCCAGCTCCTCGACGAACACGAGCCCGGTCGCGAGGTCGCCCGCGCTGCCGCCCCAGCGGGTCGGGAAGTGCAGGCCCAAGAAGCCGAGCTCGCCGCAGCGCCGGAAGAGGTCGTCGGGGAAATGGCCCGCCGCTTCCCACGCGTCGACGTTGGGCCGCACCTCCGTCGCGACGAAGCGCCGGACGGTTCTCCGAAGCTCCTCGTGCTCGGGCGTAAAGATCGCATGCGGCATCATCAGGACTAACGCTGCCACATGGGGGTGGGCGCCGTAGACTGGTTGGTTCCATGGCCAAGTCTCTGCTGGAACGCCGGCTGATCGATGTGAGCGACCGCTTGAAGCGGCTGCGAGCCGAGCTCGCGGTCGCCGAAGAGCAGTGCGCGGTACTCGTCGGCGAGGCGGAAGACGCTCGGCTCCGGTCGCTCGTCTCCGAAACGCCGTTGGCGCAGGCCGAGGCGCGACGAGATGCGGCGTCACGCCGACGCGCAGTCGCGCCAACGCGACGCGTTGCGGCGGGCCATCGAAGAGCTCGAGCGCGACCAGGACGCACTACTCGATCGCATGGCGAACGAGCTGTCGCAACCCGGCGCCCCCACTTCGTCGTCGTAACGGATAGGTGAGAGGTTCAGAACCGGTGACCAAACCCGTACGCGTCGTGATCGCCGAGGACGAGGCGATCATTCGTCTCGATCTCAAAGAGATCCTCGAAGAAGAGGGCTACGAGGTGGTCGGGGAGACCGGTCGCGGCGATCACGCGATCGAGCTCGTCCGCGAGCTCGAGCCCCGATCTCGCGATCCTCGACATCAAGATGCCGGGGATGGACGGTCTCACCGCGGCCCGCACCATCGCGGGGGAGCGCCTCGCGGCCGTCCTCATCCTCACCGCGTTCTCGCAACACGATCTCGTCGAGCAGGCCCGCGACGCGGGTGCGCTCGCCTATCTGGTGAAGCCGTTCCAGACGAGCGACCTGTTGCCGGCGATCGTCACCGCGCTCGGCCGCTTCGAGCAGATCGTCGCGCTCGAGCGGGAGAACGCCGACCTCGCCGAACGGCTCGAGGCCCGCAAGATCATCGACCGCGCCAAGGGCCGGCTGATGGACGAGCACGGTCTCACCGAGGCCGACTCGTGGCGCTTCCTGCAGAAGAACGCGATGAACTCGCGCCGCAAGATCCACGAGGTCGCGGACGACGTCGTGGGCGGCACGCTCACCCCGTAGGGGCCCCTCGGCACTGGCGCTCGGTCGTCGTAGCATGACGGCGATGCCCAAACTCCTGCTCCTCGACGGCCTTTCGCTCGCGTACCGGGCCTTCTACGCGCTGCCGACCGATCTCGCGACGAAGTCGGGAACGGTCACGAACGCGGTCTACGGCTTCACGTCGATGCTCACCAAGGTCATGGCCGACGAGCAGCCCGATCTCATCGCGGTCGCGTTCGACGCGCCGGGCGGGAGCACGTACCGCAACGAGCTCGACTCCGAGTACAAGGCCGGCCGCAAGGAAACCCCCGACCTCTTCCGTTCGCAGATTCCGCTGATCCACGAGGTGCTCGAAGCGCTCGAGATCACCGCAGCTCGAGATCCCCGGCGTCGAAGCCGACGACGTCATCGCCACCCTCGCCACGCAGGCCGCGGTCGAGGGACTCGACGTCGTGATCGTCACCGGCGACCGCGACTCGTACCAGCTCGTGCTCGATCCGCACATCAAGGTTCTCTACAACAAGCGCGGCGTCTCCGACTACGTCCTCTACGACGAGGCGGGCATCGCCGAGCGGTGCCTGGGCGTCACGCCCGCGCAGTACCTCGACTACGCGAGCCTGCGCGGCGACACCAGCGACAACCTGCCCGGCGTACCCGGGATCGGCGAGAAGACGGCGGCGAAGTTGATCACCACCTACGGCGGCCTCGAAGGGGTGTACGACCACCTCGACGAGCTCCCGCCGAAGCAGCGCACGAACCTGGGCGAGGCCAAGGACCGGGTGTTCAAGAACCGCGAGATGTCGCGCTCTGACCCGCGACGTCGACCTCGACGGGGTCGACGCCCGCCGACCTCGCAACAGGGCGCCTTCGACCGCGAACGCGTGCGGGTGCTGTTCAACCAACTCGAGTTCCGTCTTCTGTTGCCCCGCATCCTCGACGCGGTCGGCGACGTCGCCGAGACCCCGGAGTCCGAGACGCTCGAGGTCGAGGTCACGATCGCCCGCGACGCGGCGGCCGCGGCCGAGGCGTTGCGCGCCGCGTCGCGCAACCGGGTCGGGTCGCGATCGAGGCGCGGTGGGCAGGCGCGATCGGTCGCAGCGCGATCGTCGGCCTCGCCATCTCCACCGGTGACGAACGCGGTGTACATCGACGGCGACCTGCTCGACGACCGCGACGGTACGCGACGCGCTCGGTGTCGATCGACGGACCCGAGAGCCGCGCCGCTCGTCGTGCACCGCGCCAAGGAACTGATGCGCGGGCTTTCGGTTGCAGCTCGCCTCGCTCGAACGCGACACCGCGGTCATGGCGTATCTGCTCGATCCCGGCGAAGGGAAGTACCAACTCGAAGATCTCGCGCTGCGGTACCTCTCGCTCGAGCTCACCTCGCCCGATCAGGTCGAGGGCACGCTCGACTTCGACGGTGAGAGCAACAGTCGCGAGACCGGTCGTCGGGTCGCGGTCCTGGTGCGCTTGGCCGACGCGCTCGCCGAAGCGCTGGAAGCGCGTGAGCTCGTCGATCTCTACAACGACATCGAACGACCGCTCATCCCGGTGCTCGCCAAGATGGAAGACGCGGGCGTCCGTATCGACGTTGCGTTCCTGGAAGACCTGGGCAAGGAGCTCGGCGACGAGTGCCGCCGGCTCGAAGGCGAGATCCACACTCACGCGGGTGAGCAGTTCAACGTGAACTCCACGCCCCAGCTGCGGCGCATCCTGTTCGACAAGCTCGGGCTCGTGCCGGTGAAGAAGACGAAGACCGGCCCGTCGACCGACGCCGACTCACTGCAGAAGCTCGCGGCCGAGCACCCGATCGTCGAGACGCTGCTGCACTACCGAGAAGTCGAGAAGCTGCGCAGCACCTACGCCGACGCGCTGCCGCCGCTCGTCCACGCCGACGGTCGCATCCACGCCACGTTCAATCAGCTCGCCACCACGACCGGCCGCATCTCGAGCGAGGCGCCGAACCTGCAGAACGTGCCCGTGCGCACGTCGGCCGGCCGAGAGCTGCGCAAGGCGTTCATCGCCGACGAGGGCTGCGGTCTGCTCACCGCCGACTACTCGCAGATCGAGCTCCGGGTGCTCGCGCATCTGGCCGAAGATCCCGGCCTGATCGAAGCGTTCGAGCGCGGCGCCGACGTGCACACCACGACCGCGGCCGCGGTGTTCCACGTCGACGAGGCGAAGGTCGACGAGTTCCAGCGCCGCTTCGCCAAAGTCGTGAACTACGGCCTCGCCTACGGCATGGAGGCGTACGGGCTCGGCACGCGTCTCGACATCCCGACCGATCAGGCCCGCGAGATCCTCGACGACTACTTCGCCGCGTTCCCGAACATCGCCGCGTACATGACCGAGACGATCCGCGAAGCGAAGTCCACTGGCTTCACCACCACGTTGTTCGGTCGCCGCCGCCAACTGCCGGAGTTGTCATCCGACAACTTCCGGATCCGCCAGATGGGCGAGCGCATGGCGCAGAACGCACCGGTGCAGGGGAGCGCGGCCGACATCTTCAAGCTCGCCATGATCGACCTCGACCGGGCGCTCACCGACGGCGGGCACACGAGCCGCATGGTGTTGACCGTGCACGACGAGCTCGTGCTCGAGGTGCCGCTCGACGAGCGCGCGGTGATCACCGAACTCGTGCGCGACCGCATGGAACACGTCACCGAGCTGCGCGTCCCGCTCGTGGTCGACATCGGCTTCGGACCGACCTGGGCCGACGCTAAATAGCGGCCGCCTCGCCGCTCGCGCGGAGATCAGCAGCAGTCGTTGACGTGGAGTATTTCGTGCAGTCCCATGACTGCGAAGAGCCGTTCGATCGTGTAGTCCACGTTCACGATCCGCAACTCGCGGCCGAGGTCGTCGAGCGTGCGTTGCGTGTTGACGAACACCGCGAGACCGGAAGAGTCGATGAAGGTCAGCCCGGCGCAGTCGAGCACGAGGTCGCCCTCGTGACAGCCGATCGCCTCGTCGAGGTCGACCTGTAGATCGCGCGCGGCCGCAACGTCGACGTCGCCCTCGACGAAGAAGACCAAGAAACGCGATTCGGGACTCAGGTTCGGCGCGGGCTCCATTCGCCCTCCTCGAATAGGAGAGGGGTGCCGCGGCTCGCTGCTGAACCGATGTCGGCCCGGTGGGAAACGACCTTGGGACCACCGTATGTTCCGAAGGCGTCGTAATCAACGCGATTTTCTCGTTCGGTGGTACCGTCGAAGCACTTGGAGTCGGCCGCCTTGAACACCCAGGGCCAATAACTGGCCCTCGGTGGAGAGGCAAGTCATGGCCTTCGCGCCAGACGGTTTCACCGATCTTTTGGGTGCTCTCACGCGCCTCATGGTCGACGAAGAATCCCTCGAGGACACGCTCGCCCGCGTCGCTTTTCTCGCGTGCAACAGCCCCATTGGTGCCAGCCACGCCGGGGTGACCCTCCAACGCGAGGAAGGCCCGGCCACTCCTGCCTATTTCGGCGACGCCGCGCTCGCGCTCGATCGCGCTCAATACGCCTCCAACGACGGTCCGTGTTTGACCGCACTCCGGACCGGCGAGGTCGTTCGCCTCGACTCGATCCCGTCGGATTCCGAGCGTTGGCCCGAGTTCGCCGCGCAGGCCGCCGGACACGGGATACAGAGTTCGTTGTCGCTTCCACTCGAGGTGCGCGACAAGCGCGTCGGCGCGCTGAACCTCTACGCCGGTGAGCCGATCGCGTTCAGCGAGGAAGCCGTCGCCGTCGCCGAGGCGTTCGCCGCGCAAGCCGCGGTCGCGATCGCCAACGCCGAGGTCTACTGGCGCACGTACGAGCTGACCCAGAACCTCGAGATCGCGCTCGAGAACCGGGATCGCATCGGCCAGGCCAAGGGGATCCTCATCGCGACGGCCCACATCAGCGGCGACGAGGCCTTCGACGTCTTGCGCCGCACGTCGCAGAACCTCAACGTCAAGCTCCGCCAGATCGCCGATCACGTCGTGTGGACCGGGCAGCTCCCAACCGGCGCGGACGATCTCGTCTCCTAGCGCGTCGGCCGTGAAGAACCCTCCGGGTTGGGAACTCGTCGAGAAACTCGCGCAGGCGATGGGGATGGTCAGCGTGCAAGCCGAGTGCACACTCGACGAGGCGCTGGAGATGATGAGTGAGCGCGCCATCGTGAGTCACTGCACCGTCTACGACATCGCGGTCGGGGTGCTCGACCGCACGATTCGCTTCTGCGAGTAGCTGCATGACGCAGAGGAATCTGTAAAACTCACCCGATCGCTGCACGCCTGGGCTACCGGCCCGCGCTCGACGGAGTGCGGGGGATCGCGATCGCGATCGTTGTGCTGTTCCACTATCCGTGGGGCGTCCGCCATCCCCAGGACCCCTTCGCCAACAACCCGTTCCACGGCGGGTTCCTCGGCGTCGACGCGTTCTTCGTGTTGTCGGGCTTCCTCATCACGACGCTTCTGCTGCAGGAGCACGCGCAGTTCGGCCGCGTGAGCCTGCGCCAGTTCTACGCGCGGCGCGGTCTGCGGTTGCTTCCCGCGCTCGCGGTCCTGCTCGTGATCGCGGTGTTCCTGCATTTCCGGTTGGAGGTCGGAGATCCCAACCGACCGTCGACGGCGGGCCTCCTGAGCGTCGTGTTCTACGTCGCGAACTGGATGAACATCTACCGACCGAAAGCGCTCGGGATAACCGCCGACACGTGGTCGCTCGCGATCGAAGAGCAGTTCTATCTCCTGTGGCCGGTGCTGCTGTTGTTCATGATGCGGCGCCGGCTGCGCCCGCGCACGATTGCGCTCGTTGCTGCGCTCGGCATCGCGGCCTCAGCCGCGTGGCGCGCGTGGTACTGGTACGACCGCGTCGGCGGCCATACGAGCAACATCTTCGCGGCCTACGCACGGGGCCTGGCGATCCCCGGCGTGTGGAATCGGATCTACTTCGGCTCCGACACCCGCGCCGACACGCTGCTCACCGGCGCATTCACCGCAATCGTGCTGTTCTGGTTGCTGCCCCGCATCGGTCCGCGCCTGCGCACCGGTCTGGGCGTCGCGGCGGTGTTCGGATTGGCTGCGAGCGTGCTCATCGTGGTGAACGCCACCGTCTTCGTGAGCGGTTGGATGCCGGAATGGGGGTTTCTTGTCTTCGAGGTGTGCATCGCGTTGCTCATCGCCGGTCTCATCGCCCTCCCGCATGGCTTCCTCGCGCGCTCGTTCGGCATCGCGCCGTTGGCCTGGCTCGGCCGCCGCTCCTACGCCATCTACCTCTTCCACCAATTGGTCTTCGTGTATCTGGCCCGCCCGTACGTGCATCTCACGCCCGAGTTGTCGTTCGCGTTCCAGATGCTCGTGATCCTGGCGGTCGCCGAGCTGTCGCATCGCCTGATCGAGGCACCGATGCTGCGCCGGAAGCGCCGCTTCGAACCCGAGGCTGCTCCCGCCGAGAGTGCGGTCGTAGCGTGATCGTGTGAAGGCCGTCCCCGACGATCACTGGTTCAACCCCGTCGCCGCGTTCCTCGGGACCGCATACCTACGAAATGCGTTCACGATGGGAACGGTGCAGGAGGTCGACTTCCTCGTCGACATCTTGGAGCTGGTGCCGGGATCGCGCGTGCTCGATGCCGGGTGCGGACCGGGCCGCCACTCGCTCGAGCTCGCCCGGCGCGGCGTGCGGGTGATCGGCGTCGACGCCTCACCCGAGTTCGTCGAACTCGCGCGCTCCGAAGCCGGCGACCTGCCCGCCGAGTTCCTCGAGGCCGACGTGCGGACGCTCGACTTCGCGGACGAGTTCGATGCCGTGATCTGCGTGTGCCAAGGCGGGTTCGGGCTTCTGGGCGGTAGTGACACCGAGCTCGACGTCGTTTCCCGCTTCGCCGCCGCGTTGCGCCCGGGCGGACGCCTCGCGCTGAGTGCGTTCTCGTCGTACTTCGTCGTGCGGCATCTCGAACCCGACGAGACGTTCGACGCGCGAAACGGGATCAACCACGAGAACGCCGTCGTGCGTGATGCCGACGGTCGCGAACAGACCTTCGACCTCTGGACGACGTGTTACACGCCCGCGGGAACTTCGACTCGTCGCGGCGCGCGCCGGACTCGTCGTCGACGACGTTTTCGGTGTGCATCCCGGTCGGTACGCGCGCACCGCGCCGTCGATCGACGTGCCCGAGCACTTGCTGCTCGCGCACCGCCCCGAAGTGCTGCCGTAAAGCGGGAGTTTGCTCGGAGCCATCCGGCGTGTAGCCTTGTCAAGCCGCTCCACCGGAGCGGCGATGGGCGCGCGCCCAGCCCAGCTGTTATCGCGGCGCCCGTCATTCCCGAACAAAGCAGGAATCAAGTGTTGGATCAGGAACCGGACGCGACTGTGACGCCGACCGCTGCAGTCGCCGAGACCACCGCCGCCGAACCCGAAGTGGGTACGGACGACACGGCGGCGGAAGACGAAGCCGAACCCGAGATGGAGCAGAACATCGTCGTCGACGACCTCGGCGGCATGTCGCTCTCCGACGCCATCGACGCGACCATCGTCGCGTTCGACGACGGAGATCTCGTGCACGGCAAGGTCGTGAAGATCGACTCGGACGAAGTGCTGCTCGACATCGGCTACAAGTCCGAGGGCGTCATCCCGAGCAAGGAACTCTCGATTCGCAACGACGTCGACCCGAACGAGGTCGTGACGCTCGGCGAAGAGATCGAAGCGCTCGTCCTCACCAAAAGAGGACAAAGACGGTCGCCTGATCCTGTCGAAGAAGCGCGCGCAGTACGAACGTGCGTGGGGCACGATCGAGCAGAAGAAGGAAAACGAAGAGGTCGTCTCCGGTCCGGTCATCGAGGTCGTCAAGGGCGGACTCATCATCGACATCGGACTCCGCGGGTTCCTGCCCGCGTCGCTCGTCGACCTCCGTCGTGTCCGCGACCTGCACCCCTACGTGGGCCGCGTGCTCGAGTGCAAGATCATCGAGCTCGACAAGAACCGCAACAACGTCGTGCTGTCCCGCCGGGCGTACCTCGAAGAGACGCAGCGCGAGCAGCGCGACGAGTTCCTCACCAACCTGAAGCCGGGCGAGATCCGCAAGGGTGTCGTCTCGTCGGTGGTCAACTTCGGTGCGTTCGTCGACCTCGGCGGCATGGACGGACTCGTCCACGTGTCCGAGCTGTCGTGGAAGCACGTCGACCACCCGTCGTCGGTCGTGCAGGTCGGCGACGAGGTCACCGTGCAGGTGCTCGACGTCGATCTCTCCCGCGAGCGGATCTCGCTGTCGTTGAAGGCAACGCAGCAGGACCCGTGGCAGGAGTTCGCGACCGGTCACCAGGTCGGCGAGCTCGTGTACGGCCGGGTCACCAAGCTCGTGCCGTTCGGCGCGTTCGTGCAGGTCGGCGAAGGCATCGAAGGGTTGGTGCACATCTCCGAGATGGCCGCGCACCACGTCGAGGCGCCCGAGCAGGTCGTCACCCCCGGCGAAGAGCTGTGGGTGAAGATCATCGACATCGACCTCGAACGCCGGCGGATCTCGCTGTCGATCAAGCAGGCCGCCGAAGGTGGCGAGGTCGCGGCCGAGTACCGCGAGTTCTACGGCGAGCACGCCTACGACGCGCAGGGCAACTACATCGGTCCCGACTACACCGAAGGTGAAGCCGGCGCCGAAGGTGCTGAGGCCGTCGAAGGTGCCGAAGGTGCCGCGCCCGGTTGCGGCCGTCGAGGCGCGAAGCCCCCGCCGCCGAGGCCGAGGCCGAGGTCGCCGAAGCCCCCGTCGCCGAGGCCGCGACCCCCGACGCCGAGGCTGCACCCGAAGCCGAATAAGCCGCACCGACACGACAAACAGTGGGCACGCTCACGTCACCGAGAGGGTCGCGTAGTTGCGTGCCCACTGTTTGTCGTCGGATTCGTAGAATCCCGGGCCATGTTGATGGTGGGGTTGACGGGCGGGATCGGCGCGGGGAAGTCGACCGTCGCGGGATTGCTCGCGCAACGCGGCGCGGTCGTCATCGACGCCGACGCGATCGCCCGTGAGGTCGTCGAGCCGGGGACGCCGACGCTGGCGAAGCTCGTCGAACGGTTCGGGCCCGAGATCCTGCAGGCCGACGGGTCGCTCGATCGGCCCGCGCTCGCCGCGGTCGCGTTCGTCGACGACGCGACCCGCAAGGAGCTCGAGGCGATCACGCACCCCGCGATCGGCGACGGAGTTCCTGCGCCGGGTCGCGCGAGGCACCGCCGGACGCGGTCGTCATCCACGACGTGCCGTTGCTCGTGGAGTCGAAGCGTGGGTTCGAGTACGCGGCGGTGATCGTCGTGGAGGCGCCGCATCGAGACGCGCCTCGACCGGCTTGGAATCGCGCGGCGTTCCGCGCGACGACGCCCGCCGTCGGATCGAGCTGCAGGCCTCCGACGAGGATCGCCGAAAAGTGGCCACCTGGGTGGTCGACAATGCCGGTGACCTCGCCGGACTCGAAAAGCAGATCGCCGAAATCTGGACAGACCTCGAAGCGCCGCGGTCGCGGCGGCCGAAGAGGCCGCGAAGACGGCGGCCGCGAGCGTCGGAGACTGCCGCGGACGGCGATTCGGGAACGTAACTGTCTCACCCCACCGGTACTCTCGCTCCGTGCCGCTCTTCGATCTCGTCACCGATATGGAGCCCGCGGGCGACCAGCCGGAGGCGATCGCCGCGCTCGGTCGCGGGCCTCGAGAACGGCGACCGGTTCCAGACGCTGCTGGGCATCACCGGTTCGGGAAAGAGCTTCACGATCGCCAACGTGATCGCGCAAGGCGCAGCGGCCCACGCTGGTGCTGGCGCCGAACAAGTCGCTGGCCGCGCAGCTCGCGGCCGAGTTCCGGGAGATGTTCCCGAAGAACCGGGTCGAGTACTTCGTCAGCTACTACGACTACTACCAGCCCGAGGCGTACCTCCCCACGACCGACACGTACATCGAGAAGGACAGCTCGATCAACGACGAGATCGACCGGCTGCGCCACTCGGCCACGAGCGCGCTGCTGACCCGGCGCGACGTGATCATCGTGGCGTCGGTCTCGGCGATCTACGGCCTCGGTTCGCCGGAGATGTACGGCAAGCAGCTGCTGATGCTGAGCCCGGGCGACGAGCGCGACCAGCGCGAGATCCTGCGCCGGCTCGTCGAGCTGCAGTACGAGCGCAACGACTTCGGCTTCACCCGCAACAAGTTCCGGGTCCGGGGCGACACGATCGAGGTGTTCCCCGCCTACGAGGAGCACGCGATCCGCATCTCAGCTCTTCGGCGACGAGGTGGAGCGCATCGTCAGCGTCGACCCGCTCACCGGCGAGGTCGTCGCAGGAGCTCGACGGCGCTCGCGCTGTTCCCCGCGTCGCACTACGTCACCGACGAGGAGCGGCTCGTCGAGGCGATCGACGGCATCCAGACCGAGCTCGCGGAACGGCTCGCCGAGCTCGAAGGCCAGGGCAAGCTGCTCGAGGCGCAGCGGCTGCGCATGCGCACGAGCTACGACCTCGAGATGCTGCGCGAGGTCGGCAGCTGCTCGGGCGTCGAGAACTACTCGATGCACCTCGACGGTCGCGCAGCGCCACCAACCGCCGTACACGCTGCTCGACTACTTCCCCGACGATTGGCTGTGCATCGTCGACGAGTCGCACGTCGCGATCCCGCAGCTGCACGGGCAGTTCGAGGGCGACCGTTCGCGCAAGGACACGCTCGTCGACCACGGCTTCCGGCTGCCGTCGGCGATGGACAACCGGCCGCTGCGGTTCGAGGAGTTCACCGAGCGGGTCAACCAGGTCGTCTTCATGTCGGCGACGCCGAGCGCGTACGAGCGGGAGACCTCGACGCAGATCGTCGAGCAGGTCGTGCGGCCCGACCGGGCTGATCGATCCCGAGATCATCGTGAAGCCCACGAAGGGTCAGATCGACGACCTCGTCGCCGAGATCCACGGCCGCACCGAGGCCGACGCGCGGGTCCTCGTCACGACGCTCACCAAGAAGATGTCGGAGGACCTCACCGACTATCTGCTCGAGCTCGGCATCCGCGTGCGCTACCTGCACTCCGAGATCGACACGCTGGAGCGCATCGAGATCCTGCGCTCGCTGCGGCTCGGCGAGTTCGACGTGCTGGTCGGCATCAACCTGTTGCGGGAGGGCCTCGACCTGCCCGAGGTGTCGCTGGTCGCGATCCTCGACGCCGACAAGGAGGGCTTCCTGCGCTCGGCGACGTCGCTGATCCAGACGATCGGGCGCGCCGCGCGCAACGTCGACGGTCAGGTGATCATGTACGCCGACCAGATGACCGACTCGATGCGCTACGCGATCTCCGAGACGATGCGCCGCCGGCAGAAGCAGCTCGCGTACAACGATCGAGCACGGCATCGACCCGCAGACCGTGCGCAAGAAGGTCACCGACATCCTCGAGATGATCCGCATGCGCGACGACGGCGACGACGGCAGTCCAAGTCGGGTCGGGGCCGGGGGAGAGGCCGCGGCGCGAGCGGAGCACGCAGCCGAGCCGCCGGCGAGCGACCGGCTCGACCTGCCCCGCGACGAGCTGGGCCGCCTCATCCAGAGCCTCACCGACGAGATGCAGGACGCGTCGCGCGACCTGCGCTTCGAGGAAGCCGCGCGTCTGCGCGACGAGATCCACGAGCTGAAGCGCGAGCTCCGCGAGGTGAGTTGAGTACCCGAACAGGTGTTCGACAGACTCGCGATCACCAGGTAGCCTGTCGTCGATGAACTGACACGATCGTCGTTCGAGGTGCGCGCGAGCACAACCTGAGAAACGTCGATATCGACGCTGCCCCGCGACCAGCTGATCGTGTTCACCGGGCTGTCGGGCTCGGGGAAGTCGTCGCTCGCGTTCGACACGATCTACGCCGAGGGCCAGCGCCGTTACGTCGAGTCGTTGTCGGCGTACGCCGCGGCAGTTCCTCGGCCAGATGGACAAGCCCGACGTCGACTTCATCGAAGGTCTGTCGCCGGCGATCTCGATCGACCAGAAGTCGGCGTCGCGCAACCCGCGCTCGACCGTCGGCACGATCACCGAGGTCTACGACTACCTGCGACTGCTGTACGCCCGCATCGGCGTTCCGCACTGCCCGAACTGCGGCCGGCTCATCACCCGCCAGACTCCGCAGCAGATCGTCGACCGCGTGCTGCAGCTCAAGGACGGCACCCGCTTCCAGGTGCTCGCGCCGGTCGTGCGCGGGCCGCAAGGGCGAGTACCACGCGCTGCTCGACGAGCTCGCGGGGCAGGGCTACACGCGGGCCCGGGTCGACGGAGAGCTCGTCGACCTGCCCGCCAAGCTGCAACTCGAGCGCTACGAGCAGCACACGATCGAGGTGGTCGTCGACCGGCTCGTGCGCCGGGCCGGGATCGAACGCCGCCTCACCGACTCGCTCGAGACCGCGCTGAAGCTCGCCGAAGGCGTGGCCGAGGTCGAGATCGTCCACAAGGACGACACCGAAGAGCCCGAGATCCTCACGTTCTCCGAGCACCTCGCGTGCACGCACTGCGGGCTGTCGTTCGAAGAGCTCGCGCCCCGCAACTTCTCGTTCAACTCGCCCTACGGCGCGTGCGAGGAGTGCGACGGTCTGGGCACGCGTTTCCAGGTCGATCCCGAGCTGGTCATCTCCGACGACGACCTCTCGATCGACGACGGCGCGATCAAACCGTGGTCGGGGTTCCGGGGCGAGTACTTCAAGCGGGTGCTCATCGCGGTCGGCGACGAGTACGGCTTCAGGACGGCCACGCCGTGGAAGAAGCTGAAGGCCAAGGCCAAGAAGATCGATCCTCTACGGCGCGCCGGGCAAGCAGGTCACGGTCAAGTACAAGAACCGTTACGGGCGCCAGCGTTCGTACTCGACCAAGTACGAAGGCGTGATCCCGTGGGTCGAGCGCCGGCACACCGAGTCGGAGTCCGACCGGGTGCGCGAGGTCATCGAGGGCTACATGCGCCTCGTGCCGTGCCCCGTCGTGCAAGGGCGCGCGGCTGCGGCCCGCGTCGCTCGCGGTCACGGTCGGCGACAAGAACATCCACGAGGTCGGCGAGCTGTCGATCCGCGACTGCGCGGCGTTCTTCCGCACGGTCGAGCTCAGCGAGCGCGATCGGCATGATCGCGGAGCGCGTGTTCAAGGAAGTCATCGAGCGGCTGCAGTTCCTGCTCGACGTCGGCCTCGACTACCTGTCGCTCAACCGCAACTCGGCCACGCTCGCGGGCGGCGAAGCGCAACGCATCCGGCTCGCGTCGCAGATCGGCAGCGGGTCTGGTCGGCGTGCTGTACGTGCTCGACGAACCGTCGATCGGCCTGCACCAGCGCGACAACCAGCGCCTGATCGAAACGCTCGTGCGGCTGCGCAATCTCGGCAACACCGTGATCGTCGTCGAGCACGACGAGGAGACGATCCGGGTCGCCGATCACGTCGTCGACATCGGTCCCGGCGCGGGCGAGCACGGTGGCGAGATCATCGTGTCGGGCACGGTGAAGGATCTGCTGAAGTCGAAGAAGTCGATCACCGGGCAGTACCTGTCGGGGAAGCGCAAGATCGAGGTGCCGAGCCTGCGGCGCGAGCCCGGGCGACGCGTGGCTCGCGGTGCGCGGCGCGCGCGAGCACAACCTGCAGAACATCGACGTCGAGTTTCCGCTCGGGTGTTTCGTCGCCGTCACCGGCGTGAGCGGCAGCGGCAAGAGCTCGCTCGTCGGCGACATCCTGCACCCCGCGCTGATGCAGAAGATCTACCGGTCGCGCGAAGTGCCGGGCCGGCACAAGAAGATCGAGGGCGCGGAGTACATCGACAAGGTCATCAACATCGACCAGTCGCCGATCGGCCGCACGCCCCGCTCGAACCCCGCCACCTACACCGGCGTGTTCGACAAGATCCGCACGCTGTTCGCCACCACGCAGGAAGCGAAGATCCGCGGCTACCAGCCGGGCCGGTTCTCGTTCAACGTCAAGGGCGGCCGCTGCGAGGCGTGCCAGGGCGACGGCACGATCAAGATCGAGATGCACTTCCTGCCCGACGTGTACGTGCCGTGCGAGGTCTGCAAGGGCGCGCGCGTACAACCGCGACACGCTCGACATCACGTGGAAGGACAAGAACATCGCCGAAGTGCTCAACATGCCGGCCGAGGAGGCGCTCGAGTTCTTCGCGAACCAGCCGTCGATCGCCCGGCAGATGCAGACGCTCGTCGACGTCGGGCTCGGCTACGTGCGGCTCGGGCAACCGGCGCCGACGCTGTCGGGCGGTGAGGCGCAGCGGGTGAAGTTGTCGACCGAGCTCGGCAAGCGCGCGACCGGTCACACGATCTACATCCTCGACGAGCCGACCACGGGGCTGCACTTCGAAGACGTGCGCCGCTTGCTCTACGTGTTGCAGCGGCTGGTCGACGCGGGCAACACGATGCTGGTGATCGAGCACAACCTCGACGTGATCAAGTCGGCCGACTGGATCGTCGACCTCGGGCCCGAAGGCGGATCGGGCGGCGGCCTGGTCATCGCCGAAGGCCCGCCCGAGCAGGTGGCCAAGGTGCCCGAGAGCCACACCGGCCGTTACCTCGCGCCGCTCCTCGGCATCACCCGCTGAGCGCGGCTCGCATATGGGCGACGAGAGTGGCTCGACGACGGCGAGCTCTGGGAACGCAACGCGGGCTGGTGGCAGGAGGGCTTCACCGAGGGCGCCGACGCCGAGTACGAGGAGCAGATCCTTCCGCTCGCCCGGGAGTGTCTGGCCGGCGCGCAGCGCGTGCTCGACATCGGCACCGGCGAAGGCCAGATCGCGCGGCTGGTCGCGCGCGACGGCGCGGCGACTGGTCGTCGGCGTCGATCCGACGATCGCGCAGCTCGGTCGCCGCGCACGAGCGGGGCGGGCCGATCGGCTACGCCCGTGCCAACGCCGACGCGTTGCCGTTCCCGACGACGTCGTTCGACGCGGTGGTCGTGTGCCTCGTGTTCGAGCACATCGCCGACCACGAGCCCGCGATCGCGGAGATCGCGCGCGTGCTCGAACCGGGCGGCCGCTTCGCGTTCTTCTTGAACCACCCGTTGCTGCAGGCGCCGAACAGCGGCTGGATCATCGACCACATCCTCGACGAGCAGTACTGGCGGATCGGCCCCTACCTCGTCGAAGACGTCTCGATGGAGGAGCTCGCGCCGGGCGTCGTGCTGCCGTTCGTGCACCGGCCGCTGTCGCAGTACGTGAACGCGATGGCGCGCAACGGGCTGCTCATCGAGCGCATGGAAGAGCCGATGCCGCCCGAGGGGTTCCTGGCCCGGGCGCCCGAGTATCGCGACGCGGCGACGATTCCCGCGCTTGTTGTTGATGGTCGCCCGCAAGCTCGGTTAGTCAGTTCGCGCGGCGCGACGACGATCAGTTCGGGGTGATGTCGGCCCGACCGGGCTGCGGTCCCAGTCGCCGTAGACGTGCTCGATCGCGAAGCCCGCGTCCGGCGAGCGACTCGCGTGAGCTCGGCTAGGCGACCGGAAGCGCAGTTGCGCGGGCGACGACAACACGTCGCCGGTGGCCGACGAAGAGGTAGTCGGTTCGTGAAGGAGACGATGCCGGCGTCGACGTCGACGACGTCGATCCACGTTTCGATACGACCCGCCCGCGGGTCGTCGTACGCGACCGCGGACGACGTCACGCGGTCCAGCCCAGGTGTCCCAGGCCCGGGCGTCGGGGTTGCGGCTCTCGAACGCGAGGAGGCCGCCGGGTCGCGAGTGCACGGTGCAGGGCGACGAGGCGGCGTGCCAGCTCGTCGTCGGTCAGGAAGAACTGGGCGACGTGTCCGGTCATGATCGCGAGGTCGTGCGCGCCCGGTTCCGACGCGTCCGCGGACGCGTCGCAACGCCATCGCACCTGCTCGGCGCCCGGTCGGCGCCGCGCGACCGCGAGCATCGCGGCCGATGGATCGACGCCCGATGACGCGTCCGTAGCCGCGACCGGCGAGGTCGCGAGTGAGCAGTCCGGTGCCGCAGCCGAAGTCGACGATCGTCTCCGCGCCCATCTCCGTGGCCAACGAGCGCGTAGAAGTCGGGCTGCTCGCCCGGACCGTACGCGTTGACGGTGTCGTAGATCGCGACGAGGCGCGGATCGTCGAACTCGGGAATCACGCGTTCACCTACCGAGTCACGTGATCGCGAGCATCCGTTCGAGCGCGGTGCGGGCCCAACCCGCGGTGTCGTCGTCGACGACGATCTGGTTCACGACCGTTCCCGCCACGAGGTTCTCGAGCACCCACGCGAGGTGCGGGGCGTCGATGCGGAACATCGTCGAGCACGGGCAGACGAGCGGGTCGAGCGAGATGATCGTCTTGTCGGGGTTCTCCCGGGCCAGGCGTTGCACCATGTGGATCTCGGTGGCGATCGGCGAGTCGACGCGCCGGCGGACGCGTCGCGGACCCAGTCGAGGATCCGCTCGGTCGAGCCGACCTTGTCGGCGAGCTCCACGACGTCGTGCGCGCATTCGGGGTGCACGATGATCTCGATGCCCGGGGTATTCGGCCCGGGCCGCCTCGACGTGCGCGGGCCGGAAGCGCTGGTGGACGGAGCAGTGGCCCTTCCAGAGGAGAAGGGTGGCGTCCTTGACGTCGCGCTCCTCGAGCCCGCCGCAATCCTGGTGCGGGTTCCAGACCCGCATGTCGGCCTCGCCGTAGCCCATCGTGAAGCCGGTGTTGCGGCCGAGGTGCTGGTCGGGGAAGAAGAGGACCTTGTCGCCCTTGGCGAGCGCCCACTCGAGCACGGCCCGCGCGTTCGACGACGTGCAGACCGCGCCGCCGTTGCGCCCGACGAAGGCCTTCAGCGCGGCCGACGAGTTCATGTACGTGATCGGCACGACGCGGTCGATGGCGGTGATGGCCGCGATCTCGTCCCAGGCCTCTTCGACCTGGTCGATGTTGGCCATGTCGGCCATCGAGCAGCCGGCGTTGAGGTCGGGGAGGATGACGCGCTGGTGCGCGCCGGTGAGCACGTCGGCCGACTCGGCCATGAAGTGCACGCCGCAGAACACGATGTCGGTGGCGCGTTCGTTCTCGGCGGCGAAGCGGGCGAGCAGGAACGAATCGCCGACCGAATCGGCCCAAGCGGATCACCTCGTCGCGCTGGTAGTGGTGCCCGAGGATGACGAGTCGGTCGCCGAGCGTGTGCTTGGCGGCGGCGATGCGGTCGACGAGGTCTTCGTCGGTCGCGGCGGTGTACTCGTCAGGGAGCGGAGCCTGGAGACGCAGCATTTGGGGGCCTCCCCGTAGCGGGGTAACTCCTCGTCGGCCGGCGGGTGGCAGCCCGGTCGCCAGCACCGCGGGGTTGTCGGCCTCGGAGCTCGTGTTGGAAACGCCGGATACCGGGCCGGCGTGCCGTCACCATAACACTCATGTCGAGTGGAAGGCGCGTCATCCGCCCGACACCCGTTCGCAAGCCCCCGTTCGCCCGCCCGGCCCCGCCGCCGGCCCCGGGTACACCGGTGCCGTGCGCCGTTGCAACGAATCGTTCAACGATTCGTCGGAACGTGATTTATTGCACGGGTGCCTGCGGCGATCGACATTCGTCCCCGTGCTGTCGTCGCCCAGGCGGCGATGATCCTGGTGGTCATCGTGGTATTCGTCGGGATCGCCCTTCGGGCCAGCCTTCTCGGGCTGGTCCTGGGCATCGTGGCCGGTGCGGCGCTGGCGGTGCGGACCGTCCAGATGCGGATCCAGGTGCAAGGCGATCGCCTTATCGTGCGGAACTTCTGGTCGACACAACGCTCGACCGGAACGAGCTTGGCGACTTCTCCGTCGTCGACGTCGCCGCGCCGGGGAGAGTCCGCGGCAGCCGAAGGGTCGTCGTCATGCACCGACGCGACGGCCGCCACCAACGACTCACCGCATCCAGCCGCCAAGTGACCGATCCTCCGCCGGGTGGCTATCTGCCGGTCCCCAACGACGCCGACCGGTTCTGTAGCGAGCTCAACTCCTGGCTGCACGAAGAGCGGGGCGCCTGACCCGCGAGCCGCTCTGGCCACGGCGCAGCGCGAGCGACCGGTGGAAAGCGAGCGGCAGCGGAGACGCGGCTACGACCCGCGAAGCCGCTCTGGCCACGGCGCAGCGCGAGCGACCGGCGGAAACGGGATTTACTACGGGGGTGCCCACGCCGATCGACATCCGTCCCCGGGCCTATGTCGGCCAGGTGGGGGTCGGGTTGGTGGTCGTCGTGGTATTCGTCGGCATCGCCGTCGGGGGCAGTGTCCTCTCGCTCGTCTTCGCCGTCGGGGCCGCGACCGGTCTGACCATTTGGGCTCTCCAGATGCGGGTCCAAGTCCGAGGTGATCACCTGTTCGTCCGGAACCTCAACGCCAGCGCCACGCTGCATCGGGCCGAGATCACCGACTTTTCGGTGGCCGACCTCGGCGGTGTCTGGAAGATCGCCGGGCCGCGCCGGGTCGTCGACCTGAATCTCAGCGACGGCCGTCGCCTACGCCTCACCGCCACCGTCCGCCCCGATCGCGATCCGAACAAGGCCGACGACTTCGCCGCCGAGCTGAACGCCTGGCTCCACGCCGAAGCGGGAGCCTGACCGGCGCACCACTCCGCGACAATGGGAGCGTGGTAGCCCGCCCCGAGACCGGATCGATCCCCGAAGCACCCGGGTCGTACCAATTCCTCGACGGCGAAGGCCGGGTCATCTACGTCGGGAAGGCCAAGAACCTCCGCAGCCGGCTGTCGAACTACTTCCTGCAGCCCGAGCTGCTCGCCGAGCGCACCCGGCAGATGGTCACCACCGCGGAAAGCGTCGAGTGGATCGTCGCCAAGAACGAGGTCGAGGCGTTCTTCCTCGAGTTCAACCTCATCAAGCGGCACAAGCCCCGCTTCAACATCCGCCTGAAGGACGACAAGAGCTACCCGTACCTCGCGGTCACGCTCGACGAAGACTGGCCCCGGGCCATGGTGCTGCGGGGCGCGAAGCGCAAGGGCGTCCGCTACTTCGGCCCGTACGCGCACGCCTACGCGATCCGGGAGACGCTCGACCTTCTCCTGCGCACGTTCCCGATCCGCACGTGCACGAAGTCGAAGTTCGACCGTCATCACCGGCTCGGTCGGCCGTGCCTCTACGCGCACATCGAGAAGTGCGCGGCGCCGTGCGTCGGCGACATCGACCACGACGACTACGACAAGCTCGTCCACGACCTCCTCGACTTCCTCGACGGCGAGCACGACGCGATCATCAAGCGCCTCGAGACACGCATGGCCGAGGCGGCCGACCAACTCGAGTTCGAGCTCGCCGCGCAGAGTCCGCGACCAGCTCGCGAGCGTCCGCAAGGCGATCGAACGCCAGCAGATGGTCGCGTCGACGCGAAGAGGACTTCGACCTCATCGGTCTCGACGAGGACCTGCTTGAAGCGAGCGTGCAGGTGTTCTACGTGCGCAAGGGGAGGGTCGTCGGGCGCAAGGGGCTCGTCGTCGACAAGGTCGAAGACGTCGAGACGCCCGCGCTCGTGGCGCGCATCGTCGAGCAGCTCTACGCCGACGCGCCCAAGGAAGACGTCCCCCGCGAGATCCTCGTGCCGGTCGAGCCCGAAGACCGCGAGCTCTACGAGGAACTGCTCACGCTGAACCGCGAGCGCGAAGGTGCGCATCCGCGTGCCGCAACGCGGCGGCAAGAAAGACCTCCTGCAAACCGCGATGCTCAACGCGCGCGAGTCGTTCGCGCGGCACAAGCTGCGCCGCGCCTCCGATCACAACGCCCGCGCGCGCACCCTGCTCGCGCTCCAGGAAGCGTTGGGCCTCCCCGAAGCCCCCCTGCGCATCGAGTGCTTCGACATCTCCAACCTCCAAGGCACCGAGATCGTCGGCTCGATGGTCGTGATGGAAGACGGCCTGCCCAAGCGCTCCGACTACCGCCGCTTCAAGGTCCGCGGCCTCACCGGCCAGGACGACTTCGCCTCCATGGAAGACGTCCTCACGAGAAGGTTCCGCAACTACCTCCGCGAGCGCGACGAAGGCGCGCACACCGGCAAGCGCTTCGCCTACCCGCCGAACCTGCTGCTCATCGACGGCGGCAAGGGCCAGCTCGGTGTCGCCGTCCGCGTGCTCGAAGAGCTCGGCCTCGAAGACATCTGCGTGGCCAGCCTGGCCAAGCGCTTCGAAGAGGTCTACCTCCCGGGCAACTCCGATCCGATCCGCATCCCAAGAGATTCGCCCGCGCTCTATCTGCTGCAGCAGGTCCGCGACGAAGCCCACCGTTTCGCGATCACGTATCACCGCCAACTCCGCGACAAGAAGATGATCGTCTCCGCCATCGACGACATCCCCGGCCTCGGCCCGACCCGCAAGAAGCGGCTCCTGAAGGAGCTGGGCTCGGTGAAGAAGATGCGCGAGCTCGACGAGAGGATGTTCACCGACCTGCCCTGGCTCCCGGAAAAGGTCGGCAAGGCCGTGTATGCAAAGCTTCACGGCCTCGAGCGCGCGACGATAGAGAAGACATGATCTCGGTCTCGCTCGACGTGACGATCATCACCGGCATGTCCGGTGCCGGCCGTTCCGAAGCCGCGCACGTGCTCGAAGACCTCGGCTACTTCGTCATCGACAACCTGCCGCCGATGCTCATCGGCAAGGTCGCCGAGCTCGCGCGCAGCACCGAGAAGCCGATCCGCTACGCGCTCGTCGTCGACGTGCGAAGCGGCGACTTCCTGCACGACCTCTCCGGCGCGATCGACGAGTTGCGCACGCAACGGCGCCCACACCCGCGTGCTGTTCCTCGACGCGTCCGACGAAGTGCTCGTGCGCCGGTACGAAGCGAGCCGGCGCCGCCACCCGTTGTCGGACACCGACCGCGTCAGCGACGGCATCGCCCGCGAACGCGCCCTGCTCGAACCGCTGAAGGGCGAAGCCGACCTCATCGTCGACACGTCGAATACTCAACGTGCACGAGCTCCGCGACCGCCTCCGCGAACTGTTCTCGGAACACGTCGTCGACGGCGAGCTGCAGGTGAACGTCGTGTCGTTCGGTTACAAGCACGGCCTGCCGATCGACGTCGATCTCGTCTTCGACTGCCGCTTCCTGCCCGAACCCGCACTGGGTCGACGAGCTGCGCCCGCTCACCGGACTCGATCCCGCGGTCCGCGACTACGTGCTCGACCCGGCCCGAGACGCAACCGTTCCTCGCGCAGCTCGACAGCCTGCTCGCGCTGACGCTGCCGGGCTACGAACGCGAGGGCAAGGCGTACCTGTCGATCGGCGTCGGCTGCACCGGCGGACGCCATCGCAGCGTCGTCGTCGCCGAAGAACTCGGTCGAACGCCTGCGCGCCCACGGCTACACGCGCCGCTGTCCATCACCGAGACGTCGACCGCGACGCCTGACGTGAAGCCGAGCATCGTTGCATTCGGCGGAGGGCACGGGCTTGCCGTCGCGCTACGCGCGCATCCGCGAGTACGCGGGCGAGATCACCGCGGTCGTCAGCGTCGCCGACGACGGCGGGAGCTCCGGGCGGCTGCGCCGCGATCTCGACGTCCCCGCGCCCGGCGATCTCCGTCGCTGTCTCGTCGCGCTCGCGGCCGACGACGCCCAACCCTGGCCCGCCGCGTTCGAGCACCGCTTCCGTTCGGGCGAGCTCGCCGACCATGCCCTCGGGCAACCTGTTGCTCGTCGGTCTGGCCGAAACGCTCGGCGATCTCACCGCCGCGCTCGACGAAGCCGGTCGCCTCGCTCGGCGCGGTCGGCCGCGTCCTGCCCGCCACCCTCGGCCCCGTCTCGCATGACCGCCCAGGTCGGCGACGAGCTCGTCACCGGCCAGGTCGCGATGGCCGCGGCGGGGGAGCACAGCCGCATCCACGATGTGCGCCTCACGCCCGACGAATCCGGCCGCGTGCCCCGACGCGCTCGCGGCCATCGCCCGGCGCCGACCAGATCGTGCTCGCGCCCGGGTCGCTGTATACGAGCATCGTCGCGGTGCTGTGCGTGCCCGAGATCCGCGCCGCCATCGACCGGGCGCCGGGCCGGGTCGTCCAGATCGCGAACCTGGCCCTGGAAAACGAGACGACCGGCCACGACGGCACCGACCACCTCAGTGCAGTGCGCGACCACGGCGGTCGGGTAGACCAGTTCGTGTACGACCCCGACCACGGGCTCGCGGTCGACCCCGAAGCGGTCGCAGGCACTCGGCGTCGCAGCCGGTCGCGGCGCCCGATTGCCGGTCCGGGCGGAGTCGGTCACGATCCCCAACAACTGGCGAAGGCGCTTTCGGCTCTGCTGTAGTCGCGCCTTCGGGGTTCTCAGAGGAGACACAGATGGCAGTACGTGTCGGCATCAACGGATTCGGCCGCATCGGTCGTTCGTTCACACGGGCGATCCTCGCCCGGGGTGAGCAGGCGAACGTCGAGCTGGTGGCGGTCAACGACCCGTTCGGCGACGCCGACACGATGGCGTTCCTGCTGAAGCACGACTCGGTCGGGCGCACGCTCGCCAACGAGGTCAAGCACAGCGACGAGCGGCTTCTCGATCGACGGCCGCGAGGTCAAGAAGCTCGAGGAGCGCGAGCCCGCCGAGATCCCGTGGGGCGACAACGGTGTCGACATCGTCATCGAGTCGACCGGGCTGTTCACCGCGCGCGAGAAGGCCGCCGCGCACCTGAAGGGCGGCGCCAAGCGCGTCATCATCTCCGCGCCCTCGGGCGACGCCGACGCGATGATCTGCATGGGCGTGAACGACGACAGTCTTCGACGCCCAAGCAGCACACCGTCATCTCGAACGCGTCGTGCACCACCAACTGTCTCGCCCCGATGGCCAAGGTGCTGAACGACGCGTTCGGCATCGAGCAAGGCTTCATCACCACCGCGCACGCGTACACGAGCGATCAGCAGCTGCAGGACCAGGCCGATCGCGACCCGTTCGGGCAAGCCCGACCTGCGGCGCATGCGCGCCGCCGCGCTGTCGATCATCCCGAGCTCGACCGGCGCGGCCAAGGCGATCGGTCAGGTGCTGCCCGAGCTCAAGGGCAAGCTCGACGGCATCTCGCTGCGCGTCCCCACTCCGACCGGTTCGATCACCGACCTCGTCGCGATCCTGAACAAGGACGCGAGCATCGACGCGATCAACGACGCGTTCCGCACCGCGTCGGGCGCGGCGAGCTACCGGGGCGTGCTCGAGTACTCCGACGAGCCGCTCGTCTCGGCCGACATCGTGCAGAACCCGGCGTCGTGCATCTTCTCCGCGGTCGACACGATGGCGAACGGCAAGTTGGTGAAGGTGCTCGGCTGGTACGACAACGAGTGGGGCTACTCGAACCGCCTCGTCGACCTCGTCGAGTTCGTCGGCTCGAAGTAGTTCGACAGCGGCGCGGGGAGCCGTCCGATGGTCGATCCGGTTCCGCAGCTCGAAGATCTCCCGCTCGCAGCGCGGCACGCGCGTGCTGCTGCGCGCCGACTTCAACGTCCCGTTGCACGACGGCAAGATCGAAGACGACCTGCGCATCACAGCCGCGCTCCCGACGATCGAATACCTGCTCGCGCACGGGACGCAGAGATCGTGTGCTGCTCGCACCTCGGGCCGGCCGAAGGGCAAGGTCGACCTGAGTTCTCGCTCGCGCCCGGTCGCGCGCGCGCCTGAGTGAGCTGCTCGGTCAGCCGCGGTCGAGCTCTCGCCCGAGGTCGCCGGGCTTCGAGTCGATCCGGCGGGCGCAGAGCCTCGAGCCGGGCCAGGTCATGATGATCGAGAACCTGCGCTTCGACCCGGGCGAGGAGGCGAACGATCCCGCGTTCGCCTCGAACCTGACCGAGCTCGGCGACGTCTACGTCGACGACGCGTTCGGCGCCGCGCACCGTGCCCACGCGTCGATCGTCGGGCCGCCGGTCGTGTTGCCGTCGGCCGCGGGCCGCTTGCTCGCCCGTGAGGTCGAGGTGCTCGGCGGACTGCTCGACGACGCCGAAGCACCCCTTCGTCGCGATCCTCGGGGGCGTGAAGGTCAGCGACAAGCTCGGCGTGCTCGACGCGCTGCTCGAACGCTGCGACACGCTCCTCATCGGCGGCGCGATGGCGTTCACGTTCCTCGCGGCGCAGGGCGGGCAGCGTCGGCGACTCGCTCGTGCAAGAGGACCAGGTCGACGCACTGCCGCAAGCTGTTGGAGACGGGCCGCATCGAGATCCCGACCGATGTCGTGGTCGCGGCCGAGATGACCGCCGACGCGCGCGACGCGGCACGTGCGCGCCGACGCGCATCCCCGACGGGTTGAAGGGCTTCGACATCGGCCCCGAGACCGCGGGCCACTACGCCGACGTGATCGCGGCCGCGAAAACCGTGCTCTGGAACGGTCCGATGGGCGTGTTCGAGCTGGAGCCGTTCGCGGCCGGCACGCGCACGGTCGCCGAGGCCGTGGCCGACTGCCGCGGCTTCACCGTCATCGGCGGCGGCGACAGCGCGTCGGCGGTGCGCCACTTCGGGCTCGCCGATCGCATAGACCATGTGTCCACCGGGGGTGGCGCCTCCCTCGAGCTCATCGAGCTCGGCGACCTGCCCGGACTGCAAGCCTTACGCAAGGGGTCCCGACGATGAGCGATCGCAAGCCGATGATGGCGGGCAACTGGAAGATGAACCACAACCATCTGGAGGCGATCCAGGTGGTGCAGAAGCTCGGCTTCCGGCTCGAGAGCAAGGACTTCGACACGCGTCGACGTGGTCGTGTGCCCGCCGTTCACCGCGCTGCGTTCGGTGCAGACCACGATCGACGGCGACCGGCTGCAGATCCAGCTCGGCGCGCAGAACTGCCACTGGGAGACCGAGGGCGCGTACACCGGCGAGATCAGCCCGCTGATGCTCGCCAAGCTCAACGTCAAGTACGTGATCGTCGGGCACTCGGAACGCCGCGAGATCTTCGGCGAGACCGACGAGATCGTCGTCGAAGAAGCTGCGCGCCGTGCTCGCGGCGGGCATGACGCCGATCCTCTGCGTCGGGGAGACGCTCGAGGAGCGCGAGGCCGGGCGACGACCGACGCGAAGGTGAAGGGCCAGATCGAAGCGGCGTTCGCCCGCCTCCCGATCGACGACGCGGCCCGCTGCATCGTGGCGTACGAACCCATCTGGGCCATCGGCACCGGGCGCAGCGCCAGCCCCGACGACGCCAACGCCACGATCGGCGTCATCCGCGAGCACGTGCGGGTGGGGCTGGGCGACGTGCTGGCCGACGGCCTGCGAATCCTCTACGGCGGCAGCATGAAGCCGGGCAACGTGGCCGAGCTCATGGCCGATGCCCGAGATCGACGGCGGCCTGGTCGGCGGCGCCTGCCTCGACCCCGACGACTTCGCCCGCATCGTCCAGTACTGCGGACCCGGGAGTCTGAACCGGGTTCGGAATCGGTCGACCAGGAGACGCTCGGTGCTGCTCAACGCGGTGATCATCGGATTGCACCTGACCGCCTGCGCTGGTCCTGATCGTCTTCATCCTGCTGCACGCCGGTCGCGGCGGCGGACTCTCCGACATGTTCGGCGGCGCCGGCGGCGGTGCGATGGCGGGCTCCACGGTCGTCGAGAAGAACCTCGACCGGCTCACAGTCGTGGTCGCGCTCGTGTTCACGTTCACGAGCATCTTGCTCTCCATGCGCCTCGACTGACGCGAACACGCGCGGCGACGCGAACGACAGCGAGTCTTCCGGTTTTTCACGCGCCGTGGCTTTCCGCGGGCTTTTCGGGTACAGCGAGCGGTTGTAACCGGATTGTCCTGTGAAAGACATAGTGAATGACGAGACAAATCTTTCCTTCGCCGTATGTTCACCTCATCTCGGGGTGACTGCCGTCGTTTGAGGGCGGAGATCCCCGCAGAACGCGTGGACCGAGGAGGACCTGTGAAGTTGTCGGCGTAACCCATTGGTGCGCATTTCCGTAGTGGCGACCGCGCTCGCGCTGATCTTGGCGGCGTGCGGATCGAGCAGTAAGTCAGGCAGCAACTCGAACTCGAACAGCAATTCCGGCGCCCCGACGGGCTCCGTGGTGTTCGGCGCCGAGCAGTGGCCCGACTGCATCAACCCGATCACGCAGTGCGCCAACTCGTCGTGGCTGCAGTGGCTCGTCCCGATCCACGTGCTCCCGCGCCTGGCGGAGCTCGACGACCACAACAACTTCGTGGCGTCGCCGCTCCTCACCGAGCTGCCGACCACCAGCAACGGTGGTGTCACCGGCTCGGGCAAGACCTTCACGGTCACCTACCACCTGAACCCGGCGGCCAAGTGGTCGCCCGACAACACGCCGATCACCTCGGCCGACGTCAAGTTCACGTGGGAGGCCTTCCTCAAGACGACCGGCAGCCTCTCCACGGTCGGTTACGACCAGGTCTCGAGCCTCGATACTCCTGACCCGCAGACCGCGGTCCTGCACTTCAAAGAGACCTACAACGACTGGCCCGACGTGTTGGGCGGCTTCTCCGGCGTCATGTTGGAGAAGGCGATGTTCACCGGCGGCACCGACGTCGGCAAGACCATGCAGACCGCCATCCCGTTCTCGGGTGGCCCCTGGAAGCTCCACGTCCTTCTCGAAGGACAAGGAAGTCTTGGTCGCGAACACCGACTACTGGGACAAGGACCGGATTCCGAAGCTGGCGCAGGTCACGTTCGTTCCAGTGACCGAGACCACCAAGGAAGTCCAGGCCATCCAGACCGGACAGGTCTCGGCCATCTACCCGCAGCCTGCAGTCGACAACGTGCCGCAGCTGCAGAACAGCGCGACGCTGAAGTCGGTCTTCGGCGTCACGACCCAGTACGAAGACCTCTGGTTCAACACCAAGGCCGGTCACCCCTTCGCAGACAAGAACCTCCGCGAGGCGATGTCGTACGCGTTTGACCGCAAGCAGCTGTTGAACGACGTCATCAAGCCCTTTGACCCCACGGTCGAGCAGCTCAACTGCGCGGCCTGGGTTCCGGGCGTCGGAACGTGGTGTGCGAACACCGCATTCGCCGGCGTCAGCCCCGACCCCGCGAAGGTCGCGAGCGCCATGGCCGCCTCCGGGTACGCCAAGGACGCCGCGGGCTTCTGGGCCAAGGGCGGTCAAGAGCTGACCATCAAGTGGATGGAGAACACCGGCAACAAGCGCCGGGAGAACATGCAGGCAGAGTTCATCCCGCTGCTGGCCAAGCAGGGCTTCAAGGTCACGACGGACAACTCCGACGCCGACACGATGTTCCAGAAGCGCCTGCCCGGCGGCGACTTCGACATGGCCGTCTACATCCAGGTCACCAGCCCGGACCCGACGGTCACGTCGATCCTTGCCACCTCGTCGATCCCCGGACCGGCGAACGGCGGCCAGGGTCAGAACGACACCTGGTTCTCCAACGCGCAGGCCGACACGCTGATGAAGCAGTCCGACGGTGAGCTCGACCACGACAAGCGCGTGAGCGAGATCCACCAACTCGACGACGTGTTGGCGTCGCAGTACGTCAACCTGCCGTTGTACGCATTCCCGTCGATGCTGAGCTACCGGACCGACCAGATCGCCGGACCGGTGGAGCAGTTCATCAACAGCCCGGAAAGCAACTTCTGGAACATGTGGGCGTGGACCAAGAAGTAGCAGGTAGTCCGATAGCAACAACGTGAATCAATGAGGCGGTGGCCGGGGTCTTCGAACCCCGGCCACTCCTCGACCTAGAAACTGACCCCGACAGCACACCCCGACGGACCGAGATCGGACCGAGATGCTCCGGTTCATAGTTCGACGAATCTTCTGGGCCGTCCCGGTGTTGATCGCGGGCAGCTTCATCTTGTTCGTCGCGCTGCACCTGACCACCGACCCGGTGAAGGCTGCGAGCCACCACAACGTCTCGCCCGCGGCGCTGGTCAAGTTCAAGCACGACCTCGGGCTCGACCGGCCGCTGCTCGTGCAGTACCTCGTGTTCCTCGGCAACTTCTTCCGAGGCAACTTCGGCACGTCGTTCACGTCGCAGGCGCCGGTCTGGCCCGCACTACGGACCGCGCTGGTCAACTCACTGATCCTGGGCGCGTTCGCGGCTGCGTTCTACGTGCCGCTCGGCGTGGGCGTCGGCGTGATCTCGGCGGTGAAGCAGTACTCGTTCTTCGACAACGCGGCGACGGGTTTGTCGTTCTTCGGCCTCGCGATGCCGCCGTTCTTCTTCGCGCTGATCTCGATCGTGTTCGTCGGCACGTTCTACGAGTCGCACTTCCACGCGACGCAGCCGCTCTTACCGTTCCTCGGCGGTATCTATTCGCCGACCACGACGGGATTCAATCTCGTCGACCGCGTTAAACATCTCATACTGCCCGCGCTCACACTTTCGGTGCAGGAGGTCGCGGTCTACAGCCGCTACATGCGCACGGGCATGCTCGAGACGCTGAACTCCGACTACATGCGCACCGCGCGCGCCAAGGGCATCTCGGAACGGCGCGTCATCTGGCGTCATGCCTTCCGCAACGCACTGATCCCGCTCGTGACGTTCGCGGCGATCGACATCGGCGCCGTCGCGGGTGGCCTGATCATCACCGAAACGGTCTTCGGCTACCAGGGCATGGGCTTCTACTTCGTCGACGCCCTGCACAACGCCGACTACCCATCGCTGCTCCCATGGATGATGATCGTGATTGCGTTCGTCGTCATCTTCAATCTGTTGGCCGACGTTTCTTACGCCTGGCTCGACCCGAGGATCCGCGTTGACTGACATCGCTGCTCCCGCACCCGAGAAGACCCCCCGAGGCGCGACAACCACCGCCGCGCTCGGTCTGGGCGAGAAACCGCTCACGCCGGCCCGCTTGGCGTGGCGCCGATATCGCCGGCACAAGCTGGCGATGATCAGCACGGTCATCCTGTTCATCATCGCGTTCATGTGCATCTTCGCCCCGCTGTTCACGAAGTATCAGCCCGACACGCAGATCCGCGTGAACGGCGTGCTGCAGGTGTTCCTGCACCCGCAGCACGGCTTCTGGTTCGGTACGAACGACAAAGCCCGCGACATGTGGACGAACGTGCTGTACGGCGGGCGCATCTCGCTCGAGGTGGGTGTCGTGGTGGCGCTGATATCGACGGTCGTCGGCACCTTCGTCGGCGTCGTCGCCGGCTACTACGGCGGTTGGCTCGACAACCTGTTGATGCGGTTCACCGACCTCTTCTTGGCGATCCCGTTCCTGTCGGCGCGATCCTGTTGACGCAACTGCCGCAGACGGAGGCATGGGCCCGCACGATCATGGGGCCGGCGCAGAGCGTGCGGGCGGTGATCTTCGTCATCGCGATCTTCTTCTGGATGCCGGTCGCGCGCATCATCCGCGGCTTGGTGTTGTCGCTGAAGGAGAAGGAGTTCGTCGAAGCGGCGCGCGCCGCGGGTGCCTCCGACTTCCGGATCATGTTCCGTCATCTGGTGCCGAACTGCACCGGGCCAGATCATCGTCAACACGACGCTTTCGGTCGCGGCGGCGATCCTGACCGAGTCGGCGCTCTCGTTCCTCGGCTTCGGGGTCAACGCGATCTTCCAGCCCACATGGGGGAACCTGCTGAGCAACTCGCAGGACCTGCTGTCGACGTATCCGTTCCTCGTGTGGTTCCCCGGGCTCGCGATCGTGCTCACGGTGTCTGTGCGTGAACTTCATCGGTGACGGACTGCGCGACGCGCTCGACCCGAAGCAGCTGTCGGTGTGACGGACGACGTCACCGCGGTGCAGAACCTCCCCGGCGAGGAGGAGTCGAACGGCACGTATCAGCGGCCGGTCGCTCGGCGAATCGGTGCTCGAGATCCGCGACCTCAACGTGACGTTCCAGACCGAGGACGGTCCGGTCTACGCGGTGCGGGGCGTCGACCTCGACGTCGCCGCGGGCGAGGTGCTCGGCATCGTCGGGGAGTCGGGTTCGGGCAAGTCGGTAACGATGCTCGCCACGCTCGGGTTGTTGCCGCAAGACGGCGAAGGTCACCGGTTCGGCGAAGTTCCGGGGCGAGGAGCTCATCGGGCGCAAGCCCAAGGAGCTTGCAGCACATCCGGGGCGCGCGCATCGCGATGATCTTCCAGGATCCGCTGACCGCGCTGAACCCGGTGCACAAGGTCGGCCGGCAGATCACCGAGGCGATCCGGGCGCACCGACGCGACATGAGCGAGAGCGAGGCGAACGAGCGCGCGGTCGAGCTGCTCGGCTTCGGTCGGCATCCCGCGTCCGGAAGTGCGGGTGCAGCCAGTATCCGCACGAGTTCTCGGGTGGTATGCGCCAGCGGGCGATGATCGCGATGATGATCGCGAACGATCCGGACGTGCTGATCGCCGACGAGCCCACGACCGCGCTCGACGTGACGATCCAGGCGCAGATCCTCGAGCTGTTGAAGTCGATCCAGGAGCGCACGCAGACGGCGGTCGTGTTCATCACGCACGACCTCGGCGTGATCGCGCGGGTCGCCGACCGCGTGCAGGTGATGTACGCGGGGCGCGTGGCCGAGGTCGCGTGCGGCCGACGACATCTTCCACCGGTCGCGGCATCCGTACACGGGGGGCTTGCTCGCGTCGTTGCCGGCGCTGGCCGGCAGGGCGAGCGGCTGAAGCCGATCATCGGTTCGCCGCCGTCGATGTTGTTCCCGCCGTCGGGCTGCGCGTTCCATCCGCGGTGCCCGCTTGCGGAAGCGTCTGCACGGGCGAACAGCCGCCGTTGCGCGTCGATCGACGGCCCGCGATCACAAGACCGCGTGCTACTTCGCCGAGAAGCTAACCCGCGAGGAGCGCCAGGCGTGACCGACGGTCGAGCGCGCACCGTCGCCCCGATCTCACGGCACCCCGACGCTGGAGGTGCGCGACCTCGTCAAGAACTTCCCGGTGCGCGGCGGAGGCGGCAAGATCGTCGTGCAGGCGGTCTCCGGCGTGTCGTTCGATCTGCAGCGGGGCAAGACGCTCGGGTTGGTGGGGGAGTCGGGTTCGGGGAAGTCGACGGTCGGGCGTTGCGTGTTGCGGTTGATCGAGCCGACGTCGGGGACGGTGCAGGTTCGAGGGCACCGACTTGCTCGGCGTGTCGAACCGCGATCTGCGCCGGCATCGCAAGCGGATGCAGATCGTGTTCCAGGACCCGTACGCGTCGCTCGACCCGCGGATGAACGTGGCGTCGATCGATCGCCGAGCCGCTGAAGATCCACGGCGTCCCCGGCGACCGCGACCAGAAGGTGCGCGATCTGCTCGCGTTGGTGGGGCTGAACCCGGAGCACGGCAACCGGTACCCGCACGAGTTCTCGGGCGGACAGCGCCAGCGCGTCGGCATCGCGCGGGCGATCGCGTTGGAGCCGACGATGCTGGTGCTCGACGAGCCCGTCTCCGCGCTCGACGTGTCGATCCAGGCCGGCATGGTGAACCTGCTCGAAGACCTGCAGGACCGGCTCAACCTGACGTACCTGATCATTGCGCACGACCTGTCGGTGGTGCGCCACATCTCCGACGAGATCGCGGTGATGTACCTCGGCAAGATCGTCGAGCACGGCGACTGCCGAGGCGGTGTACGAGCACCCGCAGCATCCGTACACGCAGGCGTTGCTGTCGGCGGTGCCGGTGGCCGGATCCGAACCTGGAGCGGTCGCGGACGAGGATCATGTTGCAGGGCGACGTGCCGAGTCCGGTCGCGCCGCCGAGCGGTTGCCGGTTCCGTACGAGGTGCTGGAAGGCGCAGGACAAGTGCGCGCAGGAAGAGCCGTTGCTGGTCGACCGGGGCGCTGGCCATCCGGTGGCGTGCCACTTTCCCGAAGAAGCGCCGGTCGCGCTCCCGATGCGCACGGACCGGTAGTTCGGGCGTTCCAGTCGCTACAATCGCTGAGCCCTACGGGGTACACGTCGGAGTGGCGGAATAGGCAGACGCGCTAGGTTGAGGGCCTAGTGCCCGCAAGGGCATGGGGGTTCAAGTCCCCCCTCCGACACGTTTGTTCGTCAGCCCGTGAACGACCCGGGGCCGAAGCGCCCCCAGGCGACGAATCCGGCCAGGGCGAGATAAGCCAGGTCGGGCGCGATCGTGCGGACGAGATGACTGTGCACGCGCGTGACGATCGCGCCGATCATCAGCAACATCACGCCGATCGCGGCGAGCGGCACCAGAACCGGCGCGATGTTGATTGCGGCCGGCAGGATCAGGCCTATCGCAGCCAGGATGTCGACGACTCCGAGACCCTTGACGGCGGCGGCGCTGAAGTGTTCGACCCATCCGCCGCCGGGAAGCGCGGCGAGCTTTGCCTTCGGGACGATCACCTTCGCGACGCCGCCGGCGAAGAAGACCGCGGCCAACAGTCCGGCAATGATCCACAGTGCAACGTCCATCGTTCACTCCTTGATCGTGTGGTACCTGCACCCGTGAAGACAAGACGGCACCGCTGACCGTGACACGCCCGGAGCTATGCGGTGTGAGGAGCTGTCACAACCCGGACGGCTGTCTTGTCATAAGTGGAGTAGTGGATCTCCGATCCAGGAGTTGACGATGAGTGTGTCCGGCGAAGGAGCCACCGGGAAACCGGGTATCTACCGCGTCGTGGACGACGATCCGACGGCACCGGCCCCGTGGCCTGCGGCGGCATGACGGATCGCGAGCAACTCCTCGAAGAGCTGCGGCCGGTGTCGTTCGCGATCGCCTACCGCATGCTCAGCAGCGTCTCCGAGGCTGAGGACCTGGTGCAAGAAGCACTCTTGCGGGTGCACAAGGCGCTCGATGGCGGCGAGCAGATCGCTTCGCCTCGGGCGTACGTCGCCACCGTGACCACCCGGCTGGCGATCAACGAGCTGCGCTCGGCGCGCGCCCGCCGCGAACAGTACGTCGGCGAATGGTTGCCGGAGCCGATCATCACCGACGGCAGCGATGACCCCGCGCAGCACGCGGAGATGGCTGATTCGTTGTCGCTCGGGATGTTGGTTTTGCTGGAGAGTCTGTCGCCCGAGCAACGCGCCGTGTTGTTGCTTCATGACGTGTTCGACTACGGGTATCCCGATATCGCGGAGATCGTCGGCAAGAGCGAGGACAACGTTCGTCAGCTCGCGACGCGGGCGCGACGGCATGTCGAGCAGCGCCGGCCGCGGTTCCAGACGACGCGCGAGCAGCGCGACGAGCTCGCCCGACGGTTCTTCGCCGCGGCCGAGCACGGCGACCTGCCGGCGCTCGAAGCACTGCTGGCACACGACGTCGAGCTGAGCCACCGACGGCGGCGGGAAGGTTTCCGCCTTGCCGCGCACGGTGCGCGGTCGCAGCCGGGTCGCTCGCCTGCTGATCAACTCCGTGATCTTCGGCGCGCGGATTCCCGGCCTGTCGTTGCGCACCGTCGAGGTCAACCGCGGTCCCGGAGTGTTCATTCTCGACCCGCAACAGCGGCTGATCGGCGTGTTGGCGCTCGACATCGCGGGTGGTCGGATCACGAGAGTCAGCTCAATCGCCAATCCCGACAAGCTGACACATCTCGGGACGGTCGGCGACGTCACCTCGCTGCTGCGACAGAGATAGACGCCGTCGCGCGACTGCGAGCGCGGCAATCGAGCGCGTGTGCTCGATCGAGTGTCACAGACGCGGCCGCTGCCTTGTCTTTGTGTCGAGACGGTTTTCGACACAAGGAGGCAGTGCAAATGAGCGTGAGCATGGCGCAGGCCAAGATCAAGGCCGAAAGCGTCGACAACGTTCAGGCGGCAGTGAAGAGGATGTTCGCGGTCATCAACGCCGCGCAGCCCGACGGGATCCGTTACGCGTCGTGTCTGCTTGCCGACGGCGAGACATTCGTCGCGATCGCAGAGATCGATGACGGTCTGGGAAATCCGCTTCTCGGTCTCCCGGAGTTCCGCGAGCTCCAAGGAGTCTTCGAGACCTCGCGTGCACAGCCGCTCAGCGTTCAGCCACTCCAGGTCATCGGCTCGTACCGGTTGTTCTGACCGCGACCCGACAACGTCAACGAAGGAGCGATCATGAGAGTGTTTGTGCGCAGGAGCCACGGGCGCAATCGGCAGGCAGCTCGTACCGCGCCTGGTTGCCGCGGGTCATGGGGTTCACGGCATGACGCGCAACGAGTCGAACCAGGAAATGCTCTGTCAGCTGGGCGCGGTGCCGGTTGTCGCCGACGCACTCGACCCCGACCAGGTCGCGGAAGCGGTGGCGCGGGCGAGACCGGAGGTCATCGTCCACGAGCTCACCGCGCTCGCCGGCGTTGTCCGTTACTCCGAACGCGCCGCCGCAACGACCAACCGCCTGCGGACCGAGGCAACCGACCACCTCCTGTCGGCCGGGCACGCGGTCGGAGTACAACGGTTCGTGGCCCAAGGGGTCGCGGTCTTCGGCGCGTACATGCGCACCGGAGGGCCGGTGAAGAGTGAGGAGGACCCACTCGACCCGACACCGGCACGCGGCATGCGCGACACCCTTGCCGCTATCCGGCATCTCGAGGCCGCGGTTCTCGGCGCGGAGTGGACCGAAGGCATCGTGCTCCGTTACGGCGCGTTCTACGGACCGGGCACATCGCTGGCCGCGGGGGAGGAGCAGTTCGAGCTCGTCCGCAAGCGCCGGTTCCCTTTGGTCGGCGACGGCGGTGGCGTGTGGTCGTTCATCCACGTCGCCGACGCCGCGGAGGCGACCCTTGCGGCGGTCGAGCACGGCCGGCGCGGGGTCTACAACGTCGTCGACGATGACCCCGCACCGGTCGCGGACTGGTTGCCGGTGCTGGCGCAGACCTTGGGCGCGAAGAAGCCGATGCGCGTGCCGCGGTTCGTCGGCCGGCTGTTCGCCGGTGAAGCCGGCGTGATGATGATGACAGAGGTCCGCGGCGCCTCGAACGCGAAGGCAAAGCGCGAGCTGGCATGGCGACCCGCGCACCCGAGCTGGCGCGAGGGGTTCGCGGCGGCATGACTGCCGCGCGTCGCCACGCGACGCGTCGGAAGGAGAGATGGATATGACTCCCATCATTGAAGCGAAGGGCCTCACGAAACGCTTCGGCGAAGTTGGCGCGCTTGCCGGACTCGACCTGGTCGCCGAATCCGGACAGGTCACCGCGCTGCTCGGGCCGAACGGTGCCGGCAAGACCACGTTCGTCAGCGCAGTCGCGACACTGTTGCGACCCGACGCGGGTGAGCTGCGCGTCGATGGCATCGATGTCGCGTCCGAACCCAAGCGCGTGCGCCGAATAATCGGACTCGCGGGTCAGTACGCGTCGGTCGAACCGGCGATGACGGGCCGCGAGAACGTGGAGTTCGTAGCCCGGTTGTTCGGCCTCGATCGTCGAACGTCACGTTCGGCTGCGGCCGAGGTCCTGGACCGCATCGGTCTCACCGAAGCCGCCGACCGCCTCGTGCGTACTTACTCGGGCGGGATGCGCCGCCGGCTGGATCTCGGCGCGAGCCTCGTCGGACGGCCGCGGTTGCTGCTTCTCGACGAACCGACCACGGGCCTGGATCCTCGCAGCCGCAAGGAGTTATGGGAGGCCGTCCGCAACCTCGTCGCGGATGGTGTCGACGTGTTGCTCACCACTCAATACCTCGAGGAGGCAGACCAGCTCGCGCGCCAGATCGTGATCGTCGACCACGGCCGCGTCGTCGAAGCCGGCACTCCTGACGAGTTGAAGGACCGCGCCGGGCGCCACGTCATCGAGGTTCGGCCGCGAGCCGCCGCCGATCTCCCTGCGGTCGAGGAGATCCTGGCCACCGTTGCCGCAGAGACGCCTCACTCTGACATCGATACGCAACGAGCGACCGCCCCGATCGATGGAGGCGCCGACCAACTCACGAGTGTCGTTCGCCTGCTCGACGAACGGAACATTCCGCTCGACGACATCGGCCTTCGCCGGCCATCTCTCGACGAGGTATTTCTCGCCCTCACCGGCCAGTCGTTCGTCGTGTCCGACCCTGACCGTCAATCGCAGGCCGCCTGACGGGCCTGCGCTGATCCCTGGAGTCACCCCATGACTGCGATCACCACGTCCACTGCCAAGTCAGAGTCAGAGACCGGCTCTGGTGCACGCGACACGCCCGACCAGGGAGCCGGGTTCCTCACCGCGACCGGCCAGACGGCTCGGCGCACCGCGCTCCAATACCTACGCACGCCGCAACTCCTCGTGTTGCCCACGATCATCGGCGCGCTCTTCCTGTTCATCTTCCGATATGTGTTCGGAGGAGCGATCAGTACTCAAGGCGTCGACTACGTCGACTTCCTCATCCCCGGCTTCCTCGTGAGCCTCGTGCTCTGGACCGGTATGAACGCGCCCGCCGGCGTTGCGGAGGATGCCGCGTCGGGAGTGCACGACCGATTGCGTTCGTTGCCGATCCCCCGTGCGGCGGTCGTCGCCGGCCGATCGCTTGCCGACGGCGCGCTCATCGCGTGGACGCTCGTCGTCGCGACCCTCCTCGGGTACGCCGTCGGGTTCCACACCCACGCCGATACCGCCAACGTCGCGGCCGCGTTCGCGCTCATGCTCGTAGCGAGCTATGCGTTTACCTGGATGTTCATCAGCCTGGGTCTGTCGGCCGGCAACGCGCAGGCCGCGCAGGGAGTGGCGACCTTGATCGTCATCCCACTGACGTTCCTGTCGAGTTCGTATGTGCCTGTGCACTCGATGCCGGGATGGATGCAACCGTTCGCCAAGAATCAGCCGATCACGGTGATCATCAACGCCGCGCGCAGCCTCATGCTCGGTGGCCCACGCGCCGCCGGCGTTGGCCATACCACCGCCTACTGGGTTGTGCTCAGCCTGGTCTGGTGCGTGGGCATCCTCGTGGTGTTCGCAGGCATCGCCGTCGCCCGGTTCTCCCGCCCACGCTGATCCCAGGTTGCGCTCTCACGGCGTCAACACGACCTTGCCGGGGATGTGCTTCGTCGACTTGGCCATGAAGGCTTCGCGGGCGTCCGACAATGGAAAGACCGCGCTTACCTCGGGGCGGAGAATGCCGTCGTCTACAAGCTGTGAGATCTCCCGAAGCTGGGCGCCGTTCGCGTCGCGGACGAAGTGCACGACACGGATGTCGGTGCGATCGGTTGGCGGGGGATTCATGACCGACACCAGCGCGCCGCCGGGCTTGACCAGCGCGGCGGAACGAGCAAGCAGGTCGTCGCCGATGATGTCGTAGACGAGGTCGACCGGTCCGATGTTCTTCTCCCAGCCGTCCTGCTCGACATCGATGAACTCGATCGCACCCATGTCGAGTACACGTTGACGCGCACTCGGCGCGACCAGCGCCGATGACATGCGCACCGGCCCACCGCGCGAGCGGCACCGCCATCGAACCGACACCACCACCAGCACCGAGAATCAGCACGGTCTGGCCAGACTCGAGATGGCCGTGGTCGAACAGCGCCTGCCACGACGTCGAGCGCGGCCTGCGGAATCGCCGCCGCTTCGACGAAGTCGACCGACTTCGGCTTCGGCGCCAAGCTCCGCACCTCAATGGCCACCAACTCGGCGGCCCAGCCGTCGCGGTAACCGTCGATGAGGCCGTACACCTCGTCACCCACCGAAAAGCCGGCCGCGCCATAACCGAGCGCGACCACGACGCCCGACCCCTCGTGCGCAGGGATGCGCCGACCGCGGTCGTGGCCGTTCCGATCGACCGCCAACGGCCACAACAGCTCGGTCGGAGTGAAGCTCGCGGCGCGCACCTGCACGAGTGCGTCGCCCACCATGGGCTGCGGATCGGGAGCGTCCTCGTACTCGAGGCCATCGATGCCCTCGACGCCCTTCGGTTCCTGCAAGCGAACGGCCTTCATAGAAGTCTCCTCTCACATCAGGGGCGATCGGGCGACCTCGTTCGATCACCGATCCGCCGACGGAATTCGCGCCGGTAGGTGGTACCCAGCACGACGAACGAGACGCGGCCGAATCGACACTTCCGGCTTTGCAGGCGGTTATGCGGCCGGACCGCGTCGAGCGCGTCGTTTCGGGAGGCCGAGGATCGCTCGCACTGCGGCTTCGAGTTCGGTTGCGACTTCGGCCGGCGCGTTGGCGAGCAGCTGCGGTGCCCAGTCGTCGAACGCGGTGACCGCGCCGAGCGCGGCGAACATGCGGATCTCTTCCGGTAGGTCACGCGCCGCCTTGTGCACGGCCGCCCCGACGCGTTCGTGCATCTGCAAGTGATGGTTCGACGCCTCGTTGTAGGTCTGGTGCAGCTGCGCGACCGACTCGCGGTTGCGTTCGAGAAGGCGGAAGAAGTCCATATGCTGCTCGAAGACCGTGTGCAGCAACCAGGTCAGCGCGTCGGCCCATTCGGTGACGTTGTGCGCGGCCTCGAGTCGGGTGAGCAGCTCGTCGATGATGCCGTCGACCGGCTCCATCAGCGCGCGCAGGATGTCGTCTTTGCTGGGGAAGTGGTAGTAGAGCGCCGCTTTCGTGATGCCGAGGCGTTCGGCGATCTCCCGCAGGGAGGTGGCCTTGTAGCCCTGTTCGATGAACAGCTCCGAGCCCACCGCGAGGATCTCGGCGCGCGTATCGCGACGGGACGGGGAGATCGGCGGGGCCTGCGTTTGCGCCATGGCTACGATTCTACTTGACGACCGGCAGGTAATAACTTACCGTTCGGCAAGTAAGTCTGCGAGCTCGCCCCGAGCCGGTCAGGAGACCCCCGGATGACTGGTCCCGTGATCGAGGCCGAAGGTCTCACGAAGTACTACGGCCCCACCCAGGCGTTGGCCGGGATCGACCTGCACGTCGACAAGGGCACGCTCTACGGCGTGCTCGGGCCGAACGGTGCGGGGAAATCCACCGCGGTGCGCATTCTCACGACGCTCGCACAGCCGAGCGGAGGGGTCGCTCGCGTAGGTGGCTTCGATGTGGTCACGCAGGCGAACGAAGTGCGCAAGCACATCGGCGTGACCGCCCAGGACGCCACGGTCGACGTTGCCCTGACCGGTCGGCAGAACCTCGTGATGATCGGCGAGCTCAGCCGACTCCAACGTGTCGACGCCAAGCGCCGCGGGGGAGCTCCTCGAACGTTTCGATCTCGTCGACGCGGCCGACCGCGTCGTCAAGGGCTACTCGGGTGGCATGCGCCGCCGTCTCGATCTGGCCGCCAGCCTCGTGACCAGCCCGCCGATTCTGTTCCTCGACGAGCCGACGACCGGTCTCGACCCGACAAGCCGCGCCGCGATGTGGGACGTGATCCGCGGACTGCTCGACGACGACGTCACCGTGCTGCTCACGACGCAATATCTCGACGAGGCCGACCAGCTTGCGCACCGCATCGCGGTGATCGACCACGGTCGGGTCATCGCCGACGGCACGCCGGACGAGCTGAAGATGCAGACCGGAAACGAGCGCGTCGTCGTTCGTCTCTCGCAACCATCGCCGGGCGCGGCCGAGGCTCTGGCCGCGTTGGCGACCGTGCCGCCGATCGTCGGCGACGACGGCCGCACCCTCACGCTGGCCGTCGACGAAGCGCCCGGTCTCGGTTCGCGCGTCGTCGAAGCCTTGAGCGCAATCGGGGTTGGGGTCGACGAGGTGACGGTGCACCGGCCGTCGCTCGACGACGTGTTCTTTCATCTCACCGGCCACGCGGCCGGCGAGGGCGACAGTGCCGGGGAGGCCGCATGACCACGATCGATGTGATCGAACCGACCGCCGATGTGGTCAAGCCCTTCGCCTCGCCGGCGACCGAGCGCTTCCTCGACTGGTTCCGCGACGCGCGGATCCTGACGCGCCGCAACCTGGTGCACGTCCGCCGCGACCCGGCGCAACTGTCGGACGTCACCGTGCAGCCCATCCTCTTCACGCTGCTGTTCACCCAGTTGTTCGGCGCGTCGTTGGTGTTGCCCGGCGGCGGGTCCTACGTCGACTTCGCGGTCGGCGGTCTGCTCATCATGAACCTCGTGACGTCGGCGCCGATGGGCACCGCAGTCGGTCTCGGTTCCGACATCGGCACCGGGATCATCGACCGCTTCCGCACCCTCGCGATGCGGCGCTCCGCGATCGTCGCGGGCCGCACGTTCTCCGACCTGCTCGCCAGCGTCATGTGCGCGTTCTTCGTCGCCATCGCCGGTCTGATCGTCGGTTGGCGACCGGAGACCGGGATGTTCGGACTGCTCGCCGGATTCGGTGTCGCGCTCCTGTTCGGCTACTCGCTCAGCTGGTTCGGCGCGTGCGTCGGGCTCGCGGCCAAGAGCCCCGAATCGGCGCAGTCGATCGGGCTCATCATCTTGTTCCCGTTGGCGTTCCTGTCGAACGCGTTCGTGCCGACCAACAACCTGCCGACCTGGCTCGGGACGATCGCGGCGTGGAATCCCGTCAGCGCCGCGGGCGCCGCAGTCCGAGCGCTCTGGGGCAATCCGAACCCTTCCTCGACGATCTCGGCCTGGCCCATGCAACACCCCGTTGCGGCCGTCATCCTCTGGTCGATCGCGATTCTCGCGGTCTGCTCCACAACCGCCACCTGGCTCTTCAAGCGGCGGACCTCGGAATAGTTGTCGGAACACTTCGTAGACGTGACACCGCGTCTGTTCAACGCGTGAGACCCTTGCAATAGGCACGGCCGCGGTGTATTCGAACAGGAGCGCGTCGGCAGATGAACCGTCTCCGCGATGGAGCTTCGGCGTCGCACGGCCCCGCGACGCGGACTGCGCAGGGGGAGGGTGGACGATGCGACTTCAACCACACCCGCGGCTCGCACGCGCGCGTGTCTCCTCCGTGTTTGCCGCGCTCGGGTTGCTCTTCGGAGTCGGAGCAGTGGCCGGTGCGACGGCTGCCGCGGCCGATCCGGGCGACGTCGTGGCCTGTGGCGACAACGTCGCGCAATCGATCGTCCTGACCCAGGACCTGATCTGTTCCGGAACTGCGCTCGGCATCGCGGGAGACTCCGACAACGGCCCGCCGGTCGTGGTCGACCTCGCCGGCCACACCGTGCAGACGACCGACGGTGCATCCCCGACCATCGTCATTATCGGGACGAGCCAGTCGTACATGGTCGAGAACGGCACGATCGCCGGCCCCCAGATCCGCCAAGAGTTCAGCGACACCTCCTATTCCAACATCACCTTCGACGGCGGCGGCGCGGGTGGTGTGGCGAACATGAACGTGCAGTCGAGCCACTTCATCGATGGCGCGGTTCTGCAAGGGGGCGAGTCGGGAATCACGGTCGTGAACAGCACGTTCACGGGGCCGGGGAATGAGGCCGTGAGCGGAGGGCAGTCCGACCTGACGATGACCGGTTCCACCGTCAAGGGTTACAACGTCGGGATCAGCTTCAGCGGGCCTCCGGCGCGTATAGACGTCGAGGGCAACCTGCTCCAAGGGAACGGCACCGCAATAGTCATGAGCGAAGGAACTCAGGGCGTGGTGAGCGGCAACCGCGTGATCGCAAACTCCGGCGACGGCATCGCTCTGTCGGCGGGCGCAGGTCTCGGCAATTGCCCTACCTGCGGACCGATGACCGTCACCGACAACCTGCTCCTCGGCAACGGAGGAGACGGGATCCGGGTCGGGCCATCGCCGACGCCGCCGAGCTGCAGTTCGGGGGGTTTCGACGTCGCGCTCGCTGCGCAACGTCGCGATCGGCAACAGCGGATACGGCATCGAATCACTGCCCAACGGGACGGAGCCGGCGTGCGGTGACGACGTCAACGTGACTGACGGCGGTGGGAACCAGGCGAGCGGCAACGGCAACGCCGGTCAGTGCCTGAACATCACCTGCGGTCCGTTCGTCGATTCCTATGTCGTGGCGGCTTCGTCGTCGAGCCCGTTCGTGCTCGAAAACGACGCGTTCAACCCGACGTCGGTCGTCGGCCAGGCCGTGACGTTCACCGCGACAGCTTCGTCGGTCACGACTCCCGACAACCTGCCGGCCGGAACCCTGAGGTTCTATGACGGGACCACGTTGATTGGCAGCAAGGTCGTGGCCGCGGGAGTCGGCTCGTTCACCACGGCGAACCTCGCCCCGGGTCCGCACTCGATCACGGCGACGTTCACGAAGAAGGGAACCATGACCGCCGTTTCGTCGCCGCCGTTCACGCAAGTGGTCGACCCGGCACCCACGACGATCGCGCTGGGCTCGAGTGCGAATCCGTCGACGTTCTCGCAGACGATCACCTTGAAGGCCGCGATCACTCGTTCGAGTCCGGCTTCGGGCATCGTCACGGGCGGCACCGTGAGCTTCTTCGACAACGGCGCGTTGCTCGGAACGAAGACCGTTGCGAACGGGTCGGCTTCGTTGACGACGAAGACCCTTGGCGCCGGCGCGCAGGACATCTCAGCTTCGTTCTCGGGGAGTGCGACCGATGCCGCCTCGCTGCCGCGGAGTGATCTGGTGCAACAGGTGAACCAAGCGGCGACGACGATCACGTTGACTGCATCATCGAATCCGGCTGGGCACGGCAAGAAGGTGACGTTCAGGGCAACGGTCAAGCGCGTCGTGGCCCGCGACCGGGACGATCACAGGTGGGACCGTCACGTTCTTCGACAATGGCGTTGTGCTCAGCACGCTGCCCGTCGTGAACGGCGCCGCGTCGTTGCCGACGACTGCGCTGGCCGTCGGCGATCAGCCGATCACCGCGACCTATAACGGCGACGCGAACGATCTCTCGGTGTCGACCGCGGCCGCGCTGGACGAGACCATCACCTAGACAGCGGCCGACGACCGATCGCGCTAGCGGTTGACGCGCGGCCGGGGGCGGCGGGCTTGCTTGGCTTCGTACATGGCGCGGTCGGCTTGGGCGACGAGCTCGTCGGGGGAGATCTGGCCCTCTGTCCACGCGAGGCCGAGCGCGGCGCGGAGCTCGATGGTGCGGCCCGATACTGCGACGGTTCCCTGCACCGCGGCATCGAGGCGCCGCGCGAGATCGGCTGCATGTTCGCGGCTCGGGACTCTCGGGCAGATCACGAGGAACTCGTCGCCGCCGAGTCGACCGACGTGGTCGTCGGCGCGCAGCCCGGACCGCATGCGTCGCGGACGCGGCGACGAGAACCGCGTCGCCGGTGGCGTGTCCGTGTTCGTCGTTGATGCGCTTGAAGTCATTGAGGTCGACGAAGATCACGGCCAAGCCGTCACCATTGGTCGACGCTTCGTGCAGTGCGAGCTCGAGCGTCTCGAGCGTGGCGCTGCGGTTGAGGCACCCGGTCAACGCGTCGACGTTCGCTCGTACCGTGAGCTCGCGGCGGAGGCGAACGCTGTCGGTCACGTCACTCACGCATCCGATCGCGCCGGTCACGACCTCGGTGCTGTCGGTCAGCGAACGCAAGCTGAGGAGACAGACCCGCGTTTCGTGTTCGTCGCGGTCGCCATGCTCCAGCTGGAAGCGGAGCTCGAGGTCGTCGACGAGCTCGTCGGCCAACACCGCGGTGAGCGCAGTGTCGAGTCGTTCGCGGTCGTCGGGATGCACCGCCGCGAACTGTGCTTCGGCGGTTGCCGCGGCCGGCGTCTGGATGATGACGTGCAGGCGATCGTTCGTGAACGTGAGATGCCGGCGGAGATCGATCTGGAACAGACCCACCGGGAGCGAGTCGGAGAGCCGACTGATGAGTTGCTTGCGCGAACGCAGCTCCTCCTCGATCCCGACTTGATCCACGGTGACCGCGCGCAACGCGCTCGTCACCCGCGGCTCGTCCGGATCGTCGAGGTCGTTGGTGTTCAGCGACTCGACCCAACGCCACATGCCCGCGTGGGAGCGGTATCGCCCACGCCACGCCACGGACGTGCCCGGCGCGTCGATCATCGACAGCCACGCGGAGATCGCGCTGGCCTGGTCTTCGGGATGGATCAGTGTCGACGACGACTGGCCGAGGATGTCGTCGGCCGTCCAGCCGAGCACGCCGAAGACGTCGCCATGGGCGGCGACGATCCCGCCCATCTCGTTACGGATCAGCGTGCAACTCGGATCCGGCGCCTCGGACTCTTCCCGCATGTCTTCAAAACGGCGCACCTTGCCGATGTCTGAAGCGCGAACACCGCCGATTCGCCGCAAATCACCCGCGCGATCAGCCCGACGAATCCGACGGTGGACCTACGCAGGCGAAGTCGCTGTACACGATGCCGTTGCGGACGGTCACGGCAGCCGGCCAGGGCTTTGGGTCGGAGAGTGGGTACGACGCGCGAAAGCGCAACATGATCTGGTAGGTCCGACCGTTCGGATCGAGACCGGTCGCGCCGGCCAGGCCGTTCAGGTAGTCGTCGTCGCGAGTCACGGTCGCCGGGTCGAGGACCCAGGCGAGGCGGCCGCCGGCCGGAATCGCGTTCGGATGGAGCTCGCAGTCCTGCTCGTAGCCCTGACGAAACGCGCCGGGATAGTTGTGCGCGTCGATGAACGCGATGAGTCCGCGGAAACCGGCCGGGCCACCCGGCCCGTCGGGCACAGATGCGTCGGTCCAGAACTTCTCGATGTTGGGTAAATCGAACGCGGTTGCCGACGCCGTCGTCGACATCATCAGAACGGTCACGACGTCGTTGGCACTCACGATGCCCTGCGTCTGCTGATATCCGGCTGCGGACGCGGTGATCGAGTTTCCCGGTCCGATGTCGTACAGCGTGAAGCGCCCATTCGAGTCGGTGGGCACGGTGAGCTTGTTCTCGAGGACCATGCCGCGGAGCATGTGGAGATCGAGATCGCTCACGAGCCGACCGGTCACCGGAATCGGCGCGAGACGAAGGATGCCGAGCTGTGGCGTAGTCGCCGCCGAAAGACTTCGGTAGTACTTCGCGGCGACGCTGACTCTCGCCGTCTTCACGACGTCGGTCAGTGTGAATGTGCCCGCCGAGTCGGTGGTCGCCCGTTGCACACCGGCGACAACCGTCGCGCCGCGCATCGGCTTGTGTGTTCGCCGCGTCCTCCACCACGCCTGTCACTGAGTGGTAGCTGCGCGACGAACTCGAACATGCGCCGAGCCCCGCAAGGCACAAGACGACGACTCCCACAATCGCCGGCCGGCGGTGCACCACTCACGCTCCTGGCTTCAGTCAGACGGGATCGTGAATATTGCTCCGACAGTGAACGCCGCGCCAAGCGGAGCGACTCAATCGGTCATTTGCCACAGGGCGCGGCCACCGCGTGCGCACAACCCGAGCACACGGTTACCAGGCGGCATTCGTCACCCCCGGAGCGGTTGTGACAAGCCGAACGGTGTGGCCGTCGTACAACCAGACTTGACTCTCGCTCGGGACGGTGAGGAGTGCCTGATTTCCGCGCGCCGCGATCGCGTCGCCGTCGTAGACGAGTGCGCACGAATGACCGGCGGTGACCGATGTCGCGTCGCACGGCGCGGAGGTCGGAAAGCCGGGTGCACCGAGAACTCGATCGCGACAACGTGGCCGTTCGCGAGCACCGCGAGACTCGCGAGCACGAGTGCCTTTGCCGACGGATCCGACGGAGGACTGTTCGGGAACGTCGCCTGCGCAGGCAATTGCTCGCGCCGCGCTCGACGACGTACACGCCCCCGGGGTTGGCAGCGTCCGGGGCAACGGTCACGATCAGCGAGTCGCTGTCCGGTGTCCAGTCGAAGCCGGTGACGCTCCCGAAGCCCTCCGCCGCGCCGACGACGAGGTCGGAGAGCACATGGCCCGTTGCGACGTCGTACAGACGGATGGTCTGTTTGCGGCTCGCGTCGGTGACGACCGCCGCGATGCGCGTGCCGTCCGGGCTGACACGTGCGGGATCGCCCGCGTACTTGACTCCGGTCGTCGTGTTCTGCCAATACGGCGCGTATGTGTAGTCAGGAGCTTTATCTCCACAGGACGGCGCGCAGCCCTCGAGCAGAAGGTCACCGTTCGGCGCACGCATCGCGCTCCGACGTGCGTTCGTTCCCGACACGGGCGCGAGGACTTGGACCATCTTCCCGTCGGCGAGCCGAGCGACGGCGATGCGACCGTTCTGAAACGACTCGATGAACGTCGGCTCCGCGAAACGCGGTTGCGCAGCGAGAACGCCCTTTGCGGTTGTGCTCGTCGTATGCGGTGCGGCGGCCGGTTTCGACGACGAACCGCACCCCGCCAACAACATCGCGCACAGTGCCCCGACAACGCAGATGCCTCGCACTGAGCGGAGTTTGCGGCGGTCGCAGTGATCGGTCAACTCAGCTCATGCCCACTATGGGCTGGTTGAGTTTCTGGCTGCCGGTCGAGCCGTGGAAGCGCGCGTCGCCGAAGGAGAAGATGCCGCCGTCGGATGCGACGAACCAGTAGCCCTTCCCGGAAGGAGACGCGGCCATTCCAACGATCGGCTGGTTCAAGTGTGAGCCGCCCATCGAGCCGCGGAACTTCGCATCACCGAAGGAGAAGATCCCACCGTCGGAGGCCACGAACCAATAGCCCTTGCCGGAATGCGAAGGCGCCATGCCGACGATGGGTTGGTTCAGGTGCGAGCCGCCCATCGAGCCGTGGAACTTCGCATCACCGAACGAGAAGATCCCGCCGTCCGACGCAACGAACCAATACCCGTTACCGGTCGGGGTTGCGGCCATACCGACGATCGGACGATTCAGCGCGACACCGCCCATGGAGCCGTGGAACCTCGCGTCGCCGTAGGCGAAGATCCCGCCGTCCGACGCGACCAACCAATAACCCTTGCCCGACGGGGTTGCGGCAATGCCGACGATCGGCCGGTGCAACACCATCGGGTCGGTGCAACCGTGGAAGTTCGCGTTGCCGAACGCGCACACTTCACCGTCGGACGCGGCCAGCCAATAGCCGCCCTTGTTCTTCGTCGCGGCCATCCCGACGATCCGGCCGCCCAACACGATCGAACCCGTGCTGCCGCAGAACTGCTCGTTGCCGAACGTGAACAACCCACCGTCGGCCGCGACGAAGCGATACCCGTTGACGGGCGCGACCGCGTGACACGGAACCTGCGTCGGCGTTGCCTTCAACTGCAGCCCCGCGACGAACATCTTCCGAGCGCACGACGTTCCGTTGTAACCGGTGCAACCGGGCGCGCCGTTCCATGCCTGGAACGCGAGCCACGTTCGGGACGACGCGTCGGTGAAGATCGTCGCGCCGCCGGGTCCGAGCACCGAACCGTACGACGTCAACAACGTTGCCCGTTCGGCGCACGTGCCGATCGGCGACGAGCACAGCGCGTACCCGGTGCGGTAGCTACTCGAGTTCCACTGGCCACGCGAGTAGATGAGCATGTACGCGCCGTCGGCTTGCACCATCTGCGGGTTCTCGACGGTCTCGTACACACTCGACAGATTCTGCTGCTGCAGGATCGACACCGCGCCCCCGACAGTGCCGAGTCCGTTGGCGGTCAGTTGCACGGCCCAGATCTGCGACGACTGGGTGGTGTTGCACACATCGTCGTAGGTCTTGAAGTAGAGCCAGTTCTGCCCGTTCATCACCGTCGGGCTCGGGTCGATCGTTCCGCAGTCGGCGTCGCGGCACAGCCACGGGCTCGTGCTGTGATCGACGAACGGGCCGGACGGACTCGTGGCCGTCGCGACCGACAGGCAGTAGTGCCCGCCGTGACCCGACACCGTCTCCGCGTCGTAGTACATGACGAAGTGACCGGGCGTCGGTTCGAAGACCCCGGGTGAGTGCTGGGTGTTCGTCTGCTGCCAGGCCGGCATCGGGTTCGCCAGCGCGGACGAGTCGAACCGCGTACCGCTGACCGTATTGAAACCATGGTCGGGCGACGCGGAACGCAACACCCCGATGTGGTTCCCCCACGTCGTGCCCGTTGTGTACGCGTAGTACGTGTTGCCGAACCGGACGACATCGGGGTCGGGCGCATCTTCGCTCTGCCGCGCTGGTCGCCCACGGCGGCGCGAATGCGGGCGTCGTGGGATGACTCAGCACGAGGACGGGTCCGAACGCGTGCGCCGGGCTGCTCGGCCCGATGATGCCGATCGCGGCCAGGACACTTACCAGGACGATGTGTCGGATCCGAAGCTTGCGCATGGGTCTTCATCGGCAGTTCGGGGCCCAAACCCCTGAACCTTCCCGGCCCAATTTCCGGTGGGAACCACCCGGCACGGGCGATGTGGCATGCGGGGTCTCCGCATACGTTCGAGTCGGGTTGCTGGGAAGCGTCGACTCCGGAGATCTCGGGGGGTTGGTGCGTTTGCGAAGGATTGCGAAGCGGTTCGGTGGCGCTCGGCTCGGCGCGCGCGTCGGTCGAGTGCTCGTCGCGCTCGCCCTGGTTGCAACGACGCTGGTCGTTGCCGGTGGCGGCGCGCCCACGCTCGCGATCCAGCCGTACAACGTCTTCTTCCACGCCGACACGAACGGCGCCGTCATACAAGTCGGCAACAACCTCATGTCGTGCACAACGGGGACGACCGGGTGTGCGCTGGCCCGCGCCGGGTCGGGCGCGAGCCTGAACAACAACAACTGGAACATGAGTTTCGTGAACGCCGATCCTTCGGTCGCCGGCAACTCCGCGTTCTTCTCCAGCTCGGCCGCGGCCTTGACGCTGCCGGCCGGCGCGTCGGTGCTGTACGCGCAGCTGTCCTGGGGTGCACGCACCCAGAACGGAACTGGAGGTGCAGACGCGCCCTCCGGGCCCGTAGGCCAGATGCGCCTCCGAGTGGCGGGGTCGGCGAGCTACCAGACGATCACGGCGAGCAATGTGTACGGCAACACACCGTCGATCTCCGACGGCATGTACCACACGTTCGCCGACGTCACATCGCTCGTGCAGGCCGCGGGCTCCGGGACCTACTGGGGTGCGAACGTCCGCGCCGCGACGGGCGCCGACCGCTACGCAGGCTGGTCCCTCGTGGTGGTGACGAGTGATCCCGCGCAACCCTTGCGCGACCTCACCGTGTTCAACGGCTTCGCGATCGTCGACTCGCCCGCCGGCCAGAGCATCCGACTCAGCGGGTTCCTCGCGCCGGAGTTCGGGACCGTCAATGCGTCGGTCGGAGTCGTCTCGTACGAAGGCGATCTCGGCGTGACCGGCGACCAGATGAGGCTCGACTCGGTGCCCTTGAGCGACGCCGCGGTACCACTCAACAACTTCTTCAACTCGGGGAATTCCGCGCTCGGTGTTGCGAACTCGACGCGTACGCCCGCCGACGTCAACATGTTCGGCTTCGACGTGAAGACGGTCGCGGCCGACGGCGTCCTCGACAATGGTGCGACGTCGGCGACCGTGAACCTCACCACCAGTCTCGACACGTACGCGCCGGGCGTGGTCACGACATCGATCAACTTGTTCTCGCCCGTCTTCCCGCCGAGCAGCAAGAGCGTCACCGACGTCACCCCGTCGACCACGACCGGTGCCGGGGTGGGGGACACGCTCGAGTACACGATCGACCTGCCGAACACCGGCGGCGACGGCGCGGCGAACGCGGTCATCACCGATGCACTCCCCCCGGGCGTCACATATGTTCCGGGGTCGATCCAGTACGCGACCGGCACCGCGGCCGCCAACAGTCCCCTCGGCGTGTTCACTTCTCGCACCGACGCGACGGGCGACGACAATGCCGAGTTCCTCGCGGGAACTCCGCCGGGCGGCAACGGGACGGTGCGCGTGCGCGCCGGCGTCGGGGCCAACGCGGTGACGGGCGGCACGATCCGGCCGAACGACCGCGTCGTCGTCAAGTTCCGGGTGACGGTGAACGCGTCGGCCGCGGGCACGACGATCTCGAACACCGATCAGCTCAACTACACCCTCGCCACGCTCGGGACGCCCATCACACGCACGGGCCTGCCTGCGACGATTGCGGTGGCGCCGCGCGCCGATCTCTCCATCACCAAGACGGGCACGCCGAGCCCGCTCGCGCCCGGGCAGAACGCGACCTACACGCTGACCGTCAAGAACAACGGCCCGAGTAGCGCGACGAGTGTCGTCGTTACCGATGCGTTGCCGGCGAGCCTGACCTTCGTTTCGGCCACGCCGAGCGTCGGCGGGCCTTGTACCTTCACCGCGCCGCAGGTGCGTTGTCCGCTCGGCACGATGACCTCCGGGCAGACGGTGACCGTGACCGTCGTCGCGCACCTGGCCGCCAACGCAACCAGCATCTCGTCGGTCAACGATGTCGCCTCGGTGACGTCGGCGACGGACGACCCGGTCGCGTCGAACAACGTCTCCAGCATCACCACTCCGATTCGGCCGACGGCTGATATGAAGGCTGCGATCGCCGTCACCGCGGGCTCGCCCGCGACGCCCGGCGGTCCGGTGACGCTGACCCTCACTGCAAGCAACCTCGGCCCGTCCGACGCCGCCAACGCGACCCTCACTGCGGATCTCGCACCCCTCACCAACGTTCGCGTTCTCCGGCCCGCCGCCGGCCGGTTGCACGCTCGCCGACACGGTATCGACGTGCACAAATCCGACGCTCGCGGCGGGCGCGTCGTTCCCCATCGTGTTGACGGCGACGGTCGCGCCGGGCCAGACCGGAACCAGCATCACGTTGTCGGATCGCGTCACGACCTCGACGTTCGATCCGAACAGCGCCAACGACACTGCGTCGACGGTGCTGCCCCTCACGGCACCATCGGCCGACATCGTCGTGGCGAAGACCGCGTCGTCGGCAACCGCGATCGCGGGCCGGGGCTTCTCGTACACGCTCACGATCACCAACAACGGGCCATCGAGCGCGCAGGCCGTCACCCTCACGGATCCGCTGCCGGCCGTGTTCACCCTCGTCGACATCGCCAACTCGAGCGGGACTTGCCAGGCCGGCCCGCCGGTGACCTGTTCGTTCGGGACCTTCCCGCCGGGTGGGACGGCCACCATCACACTGACGGGGAGCATCCCGGCCGGCGCGCCAACGGGCGCGTTCACCAACACCGCGACGGGTTCGACGACCACCACCGATCCCAACCTCGCGAACAACGCCGCGAGCGCGACCGCCACGGTGGTCGACAACGTCGACGTCGCGATCACGAAAACCGCGACACCCGGCCAGGCCGTACCCGGCGCGCCGATGACGTTCACGTTGAGCACGACGAACAACGGGCCCTCGCTGGCTCGAGCAGTTGTGGTCACCGACGTGCTGCCGTCGCCCCTCGTGTTCAACAGCGTGACGAACACCAACGGCACGTGCACGGCGCCGCCCGCGGGCACGGTCGGCGGCACGATCACGTGCTCGGTCGGTGACATACCGCCCGACGGCACCGTCCACGCCGTGACCATCGGCGTGGGTGTGCCCTCCACCTTCACGGGGACGGTCACCAACACCGCGACGGCATCGTCGCAAGGCGTCGAGCTCGACCCGACGAACAACACGGCCTCCTATGCCGTCGACCGCGTCACCCGTCGCCGATCTCAGCCTCACCAAGGTCGTGACCGCACCGATACCCGCCGATCCGCTGGTAGCGGGTTCGCCGGTGACATGGCTGGTGACCGTGACGAACAACGGTCCGTCCGACGCGGCGAACGTCCAAGTGACGGATCCGGTGCCCGCGGCCTTGGTCACGGGCGTGACGGCAACATTCGGCGCGGCTGCGACCCCGTGCTCGGTCGTCGCCGCGGCGGTGACATGCAACCTCGGGAGTGTCAGCTCGGGGCAGACCGTCGTCGTGACGGTGAACGCGACGGTGGTCGCGACCGCGCCGAACGGAGGACTCCTGACCAATACGGCCACGGTGACCTCGACGACCGCGGATCCGACAACGTCGAACAACAGTGACACGACCGAGAGCACGATCGTCACCCGCGCCGACCTCGGCATCACGAAGAGCCCGGCGACTGCGAATGTCGACGCCGGCGGCCTGATCACCTACACGTTCACGGTCGTGAACCACGGGCCGTCGGTTGCGCAGACACCGACGGGTGTCGATGTGTTGCCGCCCGGCATGACATTGGATCCGACCGGCGCGGTCATTCCGCCCGGGTGGTCGTGCACGCCGGCGGGGAACCACGCGACGTGTGTCGACTCCGGAAACCTGGGTGTGGGTGAGAGCGCGACGCTCCAGGTCGGATTCCGCGTCGATTCCGGGCTGCCGGCCGGCACGTTGCTCACCGACACCGCAACCATCTCGTCGCTGACCCCCGATCCGAACCCGCTGAACGATGTCGCCTCCGCCACCGCGACCGTGACCGTGAGCGCCGATGTCGCAATCACCAAGACGGTGACGCCGTCGCCCACGGTCGCGGGCGGAACGGCGACGTTCACGATCTCGGTGCTGAACAACGGGCCCTCCGACGCGGCAGGCGTGAGCGTGTCGGATCCACTGCCGTTCCCGGTCGTGAGCGCGGACGACATATCGCCATCGCAAGGGACGTGCACGGAGACGACGAACACTGTGACGTGCGACCTCGGCGTCGTCTCGTCCGGCACGGGCGCGACGATCACGATCGTCGTCGCGGTCCCGTCGAATGCCGTCGGGACGATGTCGAACACCGCGACCGTCACATCCCTGACACCGGATCCGGACTCCGACAACAACCACTCGACGGTTACCGACACGATCGTCAACCTCGCCGACGTGGGCATCGTCAAGACGGCATCGGCGACGGAGATCGCGGCGGGGGTAGTCGTCGACTACACACTGACGGTGACGAACACCGGGCCGTCCGACGCCGTGGGCGTGACCGCGACCGACAGCATCGGCCCTGGCTTCACACCTGTTCCGGAGAACAGTTCGCCTGCGTGCACGCTCCTGGGATCGACGTTCACGTCCGCGGCCGGCACCCTCACTCCGAGCGGCACGGTTTCCTTCGTCCTCGAAGCGCGGGCCGATTCTGCGCTCGTGCCCGGCGACTACGTGAACACGGCCACGGTGACGGCAACCACCCTCGATCCGAATCATGACAACAACACGTCGTCAGCGACGGTGACGGTCGGTCGGGTCGCCGACGTGTCCCTGGTGAAGAGCTCCGACGCCACGATTCCCGCGGCCGGCACGCAGTTCACCTACACCCTCAGTGCCAACAACGCGGGACCGTCGGCCGCGCCGAGTGTCGTCGTCACCGACACGCTGCCCGACGCGCTGTCGTTCGTCTCGAGCCCCGACGGCTGTACGGCCGTCGACCAGGTGGTGACCTGCACCACGCCGGTGCTCGACCCGGGGACGCACGCCGACTTCCAGGTGCTGGTCGCGCTCGCTTCGGGCGCGGCGCCGGGTCCGCTCACGAACACCGCCTCGGTCACCGCCGACGCGACCGACCCCAAGCCGGCGAACAACACCGGGAGCGACACAGTCACCGTGCAGGTGTCGGCCGACCTCTCGATCGTGAAACACCTGACCTCGGGTCCGGTCGTGCCCGGTCAGCCCGCGACCTACGAGATCACGGTCACCAACCTGGGCCCGTCGGACGCGGTGGGCGTTGTCGTCGCCGAGTCGCTTCCCGGCGCGACATTGGCGTCCGGCGACGCGCCGGGCGGTCCGTGCACTGCGGGCGACGCGGGGGCGGCGACGTGTCCGGTCGGAGCGATGAAGGTCAACACCTCCGCGGTGTTCGACGTGACATTCGACGTCAGTCCCGACGCGACCGGATCGCTCTCCAACGTCGCGATCGTGTCGGCGACGAGTTTCGATCCCGTCCTCGACAACAACGTCGCCACCGTGACGTCGGCGTCGACGCCGAGTGCCGACGTGTCCGTGACCAAGACAGCGGACGCGTCCCAGTTCACCGCGGGCGGTCCCGTGTCGTGGACCATGACCGTGCACAATGCGGGCCCCAGCACCGCGCTTGAAGTTCTCGTCGACGACCCGCTCGACCCCGCGGTCACCGGAGTGACCGTGACGTCTCAGCCGGCAGGAGTATGCACCGCGTTTCCGTGCACCATTGCCGTATTGCCGGTCGGCAACACCGTCACCGTGTTGGTCTCGGGGACGCTGGCGCCGTCGTTCACGGCACCGTCCCTAACTGCGTCCGGGTCCGCGTTCTCGGCGACACCCGATCCCAACACCGGGAACAACACGGCAACTGATGTGACGCCCGTGGTCACATCGGCCGACCTCCAGGTCGCCAAGACCGGCCCGGAAAAGGTCGCGGCCGGCACGGCCATTGCGTGGACCGTCACGGTGCACAATGCCGGACTCTCGGATGCGCAGGACGTCGTCGTGACCGACGATGTTCCGGCCCCGGTGACCGATGTCACGGCGGTCGCGGATCAAGGGGGGAGTTGCACACCTGGGAACGCGGTGTCGTGCACGGTCGCGACGCTGGCGGCCGGTACGACCATGACGATCACGATCTCCGGCTCGGTCGCGGCCGACGCGCCCCTCGGTCCGATTGCGAACACCGCGACCGCGGTGACGACCACCACCGACCCGGACCATACGAACAACTCCGCGACCGCGACTTCGGAAGTCGCGGCGGTGGCGGACCTGTCGTTGACGAAGCGGTTCACTTCCGGGCCGGCGGTGCCGGGACAGTCGGTCACGTGGGAGCTCGTAGCCTCGAACGCGGGACCGTCGACGGCGACAGAGGTGGTGGTCACCGATCCGATTCCCGCGGGCGTCACGGTCACCTCGGTCGCACCCACCGCGCTCGGCTGCACCGTCGCATCGAACACGCTGACCTGTCCGATCGGCACGCTCGCGTCGCCGGCATCGGTGACGATCACCGTGACGGGCACGCTCGCGGCATCGTTCTCGGGGACGACGCTCACGAACACCGCGACCATCGACGCGGCGACGGTCGACCCGACCCCCGACGGCAACTCCGCGTCGGCGTCGACGCCCGTGACACCGCAAGCCGCGCTCTCCGCGACCAAGACGGTGGATCACGCAACGGTTGTGCAAGGTGGAACCGCCGCCTTCACCATCACGGCCTCGAATGCCGGCCCGTCGAACGCGACCCCGTTGACGATCACCGACCCAGTGCCCGAAGGGATGACCCCGCGGTCGGCGACCGTTCCCGACGGCACGTGCACCATCGCGACGGCCACCCGCGTGGTGACGTGCACGGTTCCGACGCTCGCGGTCAACGCGACCGCGGTGGCGACGGTCAACGTTCAGGTCGACGCTGATGCCGCGGTCGGGAGCATCACGAACACGGCATCGGTTGCAGCCGACAACGTCGCGGGGAACGTCGAGGTGAGCGCCCACGCGGCCGTTCTCATCGAGGCCGCGCCGCCCAGCGGCACCGAGGTGCAGCCCCCGCCGCCCGTCACCAGTCCGCCGACTCCATCCGAGCCGTCGATAGTGGGCGAAACGGGCGGGGGAGTGCTCCCGAGAACCGGCGCCGGCGTGCTCCAGCTGGTCGGTGTCGGCGCAATTCTCCTTCTGGCCGGAGTCGCGCTGGCCCGGCGGAGAAGGGGTGGAAGAAACGCCATCTAGCCTTGTGCAATGGATTCGGTCCACGACCTGCGCGCGACATGTGACGAACGGCGGTCGGCGGGCAAGCTCGCGCGCCAACGGGTTCGGCGCAGTTCGCTGGGCGAATGGGACGAGGGTGCACGCGGGCACGACGCGCTCGAGACACTGCAAGCGCAGAACGGGATGCGCGTTCCCGAGCTGATTCCGTTACGCCATCAACGCATGGCGGTCTCGCCGTGGAACTACTACCGCGGCGCGGCCGCGGTCATGGCCGGCGACCTGGCTTCGCAAGCCAACAGCGGGTTGAAGGTGCAGCTGTGTGGCGATGCGCACGTCCTCAACTTCGGGCTGTGGGCCACGCCCGAGCGGAACCTGATGTTCGACCTGCGTGACTTCGACGAAACGTTGCCCGGCCCCTTCGAATGGGACGTCAAGCGTCTGGCCGCGAGCCTCGTCGTGGCCGCGCGGCAGGACGGGATCAAACCGGCGGTGGCCGACGCGGCGGTGGCCGCGGCCGTCGACGCCTACCGGACCCGCATGAAGCGCTACACGGGCATGCCCGAGCTCGACACCTGGTACGACGGGATACACGTCGACAGCCTCGTCAACTACTACGAGCCTGCCGACCGCGCCCGCATCTCGGTCTACATCGAGAAGAAGCAGGAACGACGCACGAGCCGGGGCGCGTTCGCCAAGCTCACGACCATGGTGCAGGGACGGCCCCGCATCACCGAGGAACCGCCGCTGCGCGTGCGCATCGGCGACGACGAGCAGGACGAGCTCGTCGACCAGCTCTTCGCCCAGTATCGCCTCACCCTCCAAGAGGACCGCCGCACGCTGTTCGACCGGTTCACCGAGGTCGACACTGTGCGCCAGGTCGTCGGCGTGGGCAGCGTCGGCATGCGGGTGTATCTCGTGCTGCTCGAAGGGCGTAGCGGTGACGATCCGCTCTTCCTGCAGGTGAAACAAGCCGGTCCCGCGGTGTACGAGGCGCACACTCAGCCGAGCGTGCACGAGAACCACGGTGCCCGCGTGATCAACGGCAAGCGGCTCGTGCAGAGTGCGACCGACATCTTCGTCGGTTGGGGTTCGCTGCACGGCAATGACTACTACGTGCGCCAATTCCGCGACATGAAGATCATCCCGAACATCGAGCTGATCGGACCCCGCCTGGCCGAGTTCGCGACCGCGTGTGGGGAGACGCTCGCCCGGGCGCACGCGCGCACCGGCGATGCCGTCGCCATCGACAGTTACATCGGCAAGGGTGCGAAGTTCGCCGCCGCGATCGGTGAGTTCGCTCGGCTCTACGCCGACCAGAATGATCGCGACCACGCGCAGCTCGTCGGCGCGATCACCGACGGCCGCGTCGAATCCACGCAACCCGAATCCGACTGAACCGCGACGCGCACGGCGGAAGTCGGGTAGTAGTTACCAGCCGGTTTGATTCCAGCCACCGCCGCCGGTGAGTGTCGGTATGTCGGTGGCACACGCCACGCCCGTGCCGAAATACGTCCCCGCGTTCACACCCTCACCAACGTCGGCGATCTCGAACGTCGTCCCCGACTTCGACGTCTCCGTGAGGCAGACAGTGTCGTCCGTCGACACGACGGTGCCGGTTGTCACCGTCAGCGCTGCCTTGCCCGTCTGCGCGCCGTTCCAGTTCAAGGACGACTCGACCACCTTCATGTCGGCGGTGACCGCGTCGTAGGTCTGGCCGTCGGTGTAGATGGTCTTCTCTGCGGTGAGACCGTTGCGGAGATCCGACTGCGCGGCGCGGTCCTGCGCTCGAGTGCGCGCACCGAGGAAGGTCGGGATCGCGATTGCGATCAATATGGCAATGATCATGACGACGACCATCAACTCAATGAGGGTGAAACCATCTTCGTCGTTGTGTAAACGCGTGGACAAGCTCCGCGTGAAGCTCATGGTCGACGATCCCTTTGCGTCGTAGCGGTGCACAGTCACCGCGACTCAGCAGATATCGACAGTCACACAGTCCGGACTTTAGGAGCCTGTAGCGCACAGGCGGTCTCCGGCGCTTCCCCAGTCGTGGGGCCGAGTTACAGCACGACGAAGATCAAGCCTTGGTCAACTGCAGCTGCCCGCTGGATCGCAGAGAGGGCGTCGCGAGTCGATCTGAGCATGCAGGTTTCGAGTTCGGAATGCTCGTCGGCACGCTCGATGACTGCGGGACACATCTGGTCGAGCTGCGCCGCGGTGGGCCCCTCGAGCAGCGCCAGGAACGCATCCGGCGCCGGCGACCGGCCCAGGAAGCGGATCGTCTCGGGTGCGGCGGCAGCGAGATAGCCCTCCATGGACATATCCGCGCGATCGACGCGATTTCTGCAGGCCTTGAGCGGTGGCATGGGCTTCGGGGTAGAACGGGTTCGGAGCCCGCGGCAGCAGGAGAGGTCCATGACCAGTTTGCACGACCGTCCGAACACGGCAGTCCTCGTCGTCGACGTGCAGAACGATGTCGTGGCCAACGCCCACCAGCGCGACGAGGTGATCGCGAACATCGCGGCGTTGGTCGACAAGGCCCGAGCCGAGAACGTCGCCGTGATCTGGGTGCAGCACGCTTCCGACGAGCTCGTGGAAGGCACCGAGGGTTGGCAGTACGTGCCCGAGCTCGAGCGCCGCGAGTCGGAGCCGCTCGTGCACAAGCGCTACGGCGATTCCTTCGAGGCCACGACGCTGGAGTCGGAACTGGCGCAACGCGGCGTTGGCAAGCTCGTCGTGACGGGCGCGCAGACCGACGCCTGTATTCGCAGCACCCTCCACGGCGCGTTCACCCGCGGCTACGACGCCGTGCTCGTGAGCGATGCGCACACCACTGACGATTACTCGGAATACGGTCTTCCGCCCGCCGACAAGGTGATCGCGCATACCAACATGTACTGGAGCTGGCAGGACGCGCCCGGGCGAACCGCCGGTGTCGTCCAGACCGCCGACGTCGGCTTCACCGACGACGCGGCCGCGAGCTGACGGCTCACCCGCGGCGGGGGATGGCTTGGCGCGCCGAGGCGCGCCAGGTTGGGGCTCATCGGCGCGGCCCCCGCGAACATGCACCGAGGAGCAACTGATGAAAGCCGAAGGTTGGTATCACGATCCCTACGGTCTGCACGAGGAGCGCTGGTACTCCGACGGAACGCCGACCCGCCTCGTCCGTGACGGCCGGGTGGAGTCGAACGACCCGCCGCCGGCGGAGGACCCGCCGACGACCGAGCTCGTGCGCAGCGATGCGGGCGTTCCCGCCGGCGGGCCGGACGACATGCGCCGCGCCGACGACGCGGAGCGAGGTGACAACAACCCCGACTACGGCAACCAGGCCTTCGAGACGTTCGGTTACGCGGGCACCGGATGGGAGCCCTACGGCGGCTCCGACGAATCCCGCTGAATCATGAAGATCGACGGATCGGTGGCGTTGGTCACGGGCGCCGACCGCGGGCTCGGGCGGGCCTACGCGCGGGAGTTGCTGAATCGAGGCGCGGCCAAGGTCTACGGCGCGGCCCGCAATCCGGAGCACGTGACCGAAGCGGGACTGACGCCGATCGGGCTCGACATCACCGATGCGGATCGGGTCGCCGCGGTTGCGCAGGAGTGCGCCGACGTGATGCTCCTCGTGAACAACGCGGGTGTCATGAAGTCGAGCTCGTTCATCGGGACTCCGAGCACGGAACCGGCCCGGCTGGAGATGGAGACCAACTACTTCGGCACGCTGAACATGTGTCGCGCGTTCGCGGCGGTTCTGGGCGCCAACGGCGGTGGTGCGATCGTCAACATGCTGTCGGTCGCGAGCTTCGTCACGAATCCGCTCACCGCGTCATACGGTGCGTCGAAGGCGGCGGCATTGTCGTTGACGAATGGCATCCGCATCGAGCTGCACCACCAGGGCACGCTGGTCGTGGCCGTCCACGCGAGCTTCATCGACACCGACATGGCCGCCGGAATCGAAGTGCCGAAGGACAGTCCGGAATCGGTCGTGCGCCAAGCCTTCGATGCGGTCGAGAAAGGCGAGATCGAAGTGCTGGCCGACGAGCGCTCGCGGTTCGTGAAGACATCGCTGTCGCACGATCACGAGCTGATCTATCCGCAGATCCAGGAGTTCTGGGACACCGCGCTCGGCGTCTCTTCGTCGTAGCTACAGCGCGTAGGTGCGCACGAGCCGCAGCACGTCATCGGCGTCCGGCCCCCGACCGATCAGGCCGGTCGCGTCGGGCTCCACGCGGGCGCGCCGCGACCGCACAGAAGTCGGCGGCCGAGCCGGTGATGGTCGTGAGTGCGGGCTCGTCGGGATCGAACTGCCAGTGTTCGCCGCTCGGCGCCGTGAGATCGAGCGCGACCGGGCCGTGCATTGCGATGCCGGCTTGTTCGAACGCGTAGGGGAGTGTCCGCCACGCGAGCCGGGCGATGTGGCGCAAGCGATCGGTGGGCGCGAGCTCGATGTCGAGGGCCGACGCGATGTCGTCGGCGTGGATCCAACACTCTGAGAGTCGCGTCGCAACGAGGGTCTGCAGCGAGAGCTTGCCCGACACCCACGTGACGCGCCGGTGTGGATCACCGACCGCGAACTCGGCCCGCATCGCTTCCGATGCGGCGTGCCAACGCCGGCCGATCACCTCGGCACCCGCGGCGCGCTCGACGTCGACCTGCGCGGCTGCGGCGTCGTCGACGGTCACGGTCCGTTGGCCGCGGTCGTCGACGATGAACCCACCGTGGTAGTTGTCGAGCTCACCGCGCGCACTCGCGAGCGCGAGCTCGTCGGTCTGCGCGAGGTGAAGGAGCACCGCGCCGACGTCCCAGCCCTCGCAGCGGGTCGGCCGCTCCCAGTCGGCGGCGCTACAGCGGTCGACCAGCGCGGCGAGCGCCGCGTGTTGGTCGGCCAGCGCGTGGAGCAGATCGTCCACTCAGCGGAACACGACGAGCAGCGAGAAGCCGAGCAACGCGGCAACCACCAGCACCACCACGATGATCAAGCCAATCGACCGGGTTGCGGTGGAACGGTGGCCGAGCCCGATCTGGTCGAGGACTGCCTCCCGCTCGCCGTGCAGCTCCCGCTCGTTCTCGATCGAGGTGCCGACCTTCGGGAGGTGCTGCGAATGCGACGGCTTGCGCGGCTTGCTCCCCTTGGATCCCATCCCGAGAAGATAACACCGGCTACTCGGGCGTGACTCCGAGGTACTCGGCGATGCGGCCCAGGATCTCGGGCGGTATTTCCCGGCCGCGGAGCAGCATCTCCTGGGTGAGGAGTACGCCGAGCGCGCCGGTTTCGTTGCGCAGCGATCCGCTGTAGACGCCGCGCGACCCGCTCGCCTTCAACGGCCACAACTCGAGCAACATCCACTCGTCGGCGCGGATCGGTTCGTGGAACCAGAGGCTGTGGTCGATGCTCGGGCCGCCCGCGGGAAGCCCGGGCACGTTGACCTGTCCGAAGCCGGAACCGAGGTCGGAGACGTACGCGACCGCGCACGCATGTACGAGCGGATCGTCAGGGAGCGGTGCCGATGCGCGTACCCACAACGAGTCGGAGTGCCGTACCTGCCCGTCGGAAATGCGCGTCGGCGTCACCTCGCGCACCTCGACGAGAAACGGTGTGGGACGAGGGGCGACGGTCGACGCCGCAGGCGCGCCGTGCGTCGGAACGTCGTCGAATGTTGCGCTCTCTTCGCGAACCTGGAACGACGCGACCATCGAGAAGATGACCTCGCCGTCCTGCACGGCCCGGACATGCCGGGCCGAAAACGAACCGCCGTCTCGGTCGCGATCGACGTGCAGGATGACTGGGCAGTCGACACGCCCCGGCCGCAGGAAGTAGCCGTGCATCGAGTGCGGCAACCGCTCCGGCGGAACCGTCGCGCCGGCCGCGCGCAACGCCTGCGCGGCCACCTGCCCGCCGTACAGCGAGAGCCGCGCACCGGCACCGATGTCGTTCCGCCCGCGGAAGAGATCGCGGTCGAGGACCTCGAGGTCGAGGAGCGCGGCGAGGTCTTTGGCGGTCGCCGCTTCCGGGCTTCCCTGCACGCTTGCTCCTGTCGGGTCGCGGGCCGTGTCCTGCGGACCATAATCTCGGTCGGACCGGCGTGAAGGAGGCCACCATGTTGCTCGACGGCATGAACCATGTCGCGGTGATCACCGACGACACGGAAAGGTTCGTCCAGTTCTACCGAGAGGTCTTCGACGCCACCGTGTCGCACCGGGAGGCGATCGGCCCGGGCACGCTCACGATCGTCGATATCGGCCCCCGTACCGAGCTGAACGTGTTCGAGGTCTCCGGCGACGCGGCGCCCGACCTGGCGCGGGGTTCGATGTTCAGCCACGGCCCGATCGACCACATGGGCCTGCAGGCGGCCGACCGCGAGGCGTTCGTCGAGATTCGCCGCAGGCTGGTCGCGCACGGCGCGAGCGACGGCTTCGTCACCGACTTCGGCCGCTCGCACAGCATCTTCTTCCGCGATCCCGACGGTCTCGAGGGCGAGGTTCTGTTGTGGTTGTCGCACGACGGCGAAGTGCATCCGCCCGGCACTCCTGCGACGGGGTACGAAGCGCTGTAGCCGCTACCCGGTCGGAAAGTCGGCCAGGATCCCGTCGATCCGCGTCTCGAACACGGGGCGTTCGCCGGGGTGGGTGATGATCCAGAAGCGTTTGGCGCGAATCGCGTCGAGTACGCGGGTCGCGATCTCGGCCGGGGTCAGGCCCGAGGGACCGGTGAACGAGTCGCGGATCATCAGGCGGACCGCATCGGCCATCTCCGTGCGCTGTTCGACACCTAAGGCAGCCGGGCGTCCGCGCTCCGACTCCATCACTTTTGTGTCGACCGAGCTCGGGCACAACACACTCACGCCGATCGGCGACTCGTCGATGGCGAGCTCCTGCGCCAACGTCTCCGAGATCGACACGACCGCGACCTTGGTGGCGGCGTAGGGGCCGATGAACGCGACGCCACTCAGCAAGCCCGCGATCGACGCGGTGTTCACGATGTGCGCGGGCGTTCCCTGATTGCGCATGATCGGCAGGAACGTCTGTATCCCGTTGACGACGCCCCACAGATTGGCGCTGAACACCCAACGCCAGTCGTCGAGCGTCTGGTCCTTGATCATGTTGAACGTCGACACGCCCGCGTTGTTGCACAACACGTCGACGCGGCCGAACTGGTCGAGCGTCGTTGCCGCCAACTGATCGACGGCGGCCGGATCGGACACGTCGACGGTCACCGCATGGGCATTGCCGCCCGCGCCGCGAATCCCGGCCGCGACTGCTTCCGCTTCGGCACCGGCGAGATCCGCGACGACCACAGCTGATCCCGCGGCCGCGAACGCCTCTGCGAGCGCGCGTCCGATCCCGCTCGCGGCGCCGGTCACCACCGCGACCCGCCTCTCGCCGATGACTTCGTCGTCTGTCGTCATGTTCGTTCCCCCGTTGTGCGTGCGGGCATGGACTCAGCCGCCGTCGAGCGTGATGAGCTCGCCGTTCAGGTACGACGACGCGTCGCTCGCGAGAAAGAGCGCCGTCCCGACGATCTCGTCGGCCGACGCGATGCGGCCCAGGCTGACGTTGGCGGCCATCGCGGCCTGCATTTCCTCGGTCGGAATCGACGCGTGGAGGCTGTCGGTATGGAAGGTGCCGCACACGATCGCGTTGACGCGGATTCCGCGCGGTCCGAACTCGCCCGCCGCGGCTTGAGTCAGCGCGTTCAGCCCGGCCTTCGCGGCCGCGTACACAACCGTGAACGACATCGGATGCAGCGCGGCCTTGGAGCTGATGTTGATGATCGACCCACCCGCAGGCATGTGTTCGGCGGCCAGCGCAGTGAGGCGCAGCGGTCCCTTGAGATTCACCGCGATGGTCTTGTCGAAGAGGTCGGCAGTGACCTCGAGCAGCGACGGTGGCGCGGGTGCGATACCGGCGTTGTTGACGAGCACGTCGATGTGCCCGAACTCGGCGACGGTTGCATCGATGAGCGCCGCGCATTGGTCCCAGTCGCCGACATGGCAGCCGATTGCGATCGCACGCCGACCGAGGGCCCGGATCTCGGCCGCGACGGCCTCGCACGCGTCCACCTTGCGGCTCGAGACGACGACATCGGCACCGCTTCGGCGAAACCCAAGGCCATCGCCCGACCGAGACCCTTGCTCGCGCCGGTGACGACCACGACCTTGCCCGTCGCGTCCAGCGTGGGGATGCTCATCGTCGGCTCCGTGTGCGGGGCGCGGCGGCGCCAGCGGTGTCGCGGGCGATGCCCTCGATCAGATAGCGGATGTGCAGGTCGAAAAGTGTCTCCGCCTCCGCGGGCGTGACGCCGGCGGGATCGCCGCCCGGTCTCGTCGGGCGGCGTCCCCGTTGGGGCGGCTCTACGCCGCTCTCGATGGCGCCGAATCCGACTGTCGCCCACATCAGCAACCGGCACGCCTGTACGGCGGCGTCGGCCGGGAAGCCCGCACCGCGCATTGCCTCGACGAGCGGCCGCGACGCCTGCACGTACGCGTCGCGCCCCGGCCACAGGAGCAGTCGGCTGTCGCGCACCCGGCGCGACCGCAACCGGAGCTCCCGCGCCCAGCGCGCCGCGTACGCGTCCCACGGTTCGTCGGGGCGCGCCGCGGGCGCGAGATCGGCGAGCAATCGTTCCGCGATCGCGTCGAGCAGCGCGTCCTTGTTACCGATGCGGCTGTACAGCGGCACCGGCGAGACGCCGAGCCGGGCGGCCACGCTGCGCATGCTCACCGCGTCGAGACCGGCCGCGTCGAAGATCTCGATCGCCGCAGTGATGATCGCGTCGGCGTCGAGGTCGAGCTCGGCGGCTCTCGTAGGGGCGCTCACGGAACCATCACCATCTCCCACTACGGCGCGGTCGGCCATTCGTTGCAGGGCGGCGGGAAGATCGTCGAACGCGACTTCGGCGCGCACTGCGTTGCGCAACTTGCCCGAGTGCACCAGCCCGGCGAGCTGCGCGTGGATGGCATCGAGCTCGGCGCGCGAGTAGCCGCCCGCGAACACTCCGACGAGCGATGTGTTGGTGACGACGAGCTCGTGCGCGGCGATCACCGGCCACGTTCCACTCGCGAATCCGACCGCGAGCAGACGACCGTGCCGCGCGAGCGCCTGGGCCGCGTCCTCGGCGAGGGAACCACCGACCGGGTCGTAGATCACGTCGACGCCGTGGCCGCCGGTCGCGTCGCGGAGTGCCGCCGCGACCGGTCCGTCGCGATGAATGATCGTGGCCTCGGCGCCGAGACCTCGACAGAACGCGGCGCGCTCGTCGTCGCTCACGACGGCCACGACGCGGGCACCGAGCGCGCGCCCGAGCTGCACCGCGGCGATGCCGCTACCTCCGGCCGCGCCGAGCACCGCGAGCCAATCGTCGCTCGCCAGCCGACCTCGATCGACGAGGCCGATCCAAGCGGTGAGATGCGGGATCCAGAATCCGGCGGCCTCCGCGTCGGTCAGGCCGTCGGGAATCGGGAAGACCGAGTCGGCCGCGACAAGACACTCCTCGGCAAACGAGCCGTGACCCAGCCAGAACGCGGTGACGCACATGATCCGCGTACCGATGGCGAGGTCGACGCCGGCCCCGACCGCGGTGATGATCCCGGTGGCCTCCTGCCCCGACGTGAACGGCAACGGGGGAGTGAGGGGATACGTGCCGCGGCACATGAAGACGTCGGGGAGACCGATGCCCGCGGCGGTGACGCGGATGCGAATCTGTCCGAGCCCGGGTTGGGGCGGTTCGATGTCGACGAGATGTAACACGTCGATCGGTTCGCCTGCGCTCTGCACCTGCCACGCCCGCATTCAGATCACATCTCCCCGGTCGACGACATCGGTCGCGGTCTCGAGCAACAGATCCACCTGCGTGCCGAAGAACTCGTGGATGGGCTTGTCGGAAAGCCCGCGCTGGAACTTCGCGTAACTGCCTTCGAGGACGATCGCCAACTTCCAACGGGCGAACACGTCGTACCAAGCGAGCGCGCTCGTGTCGCGTCCGGAACGCTCGGCGTAGCGCTCGACGAGCTGCGCTCGGCTCGGTAGATACTCGACCGCGAACATCGGTTCCTTCGTCATGCCGAGCCGCATCGTTCCTTCGGGCCCGGGATGGAAGATGAGCGCCCAGGCCAGATCGACCAGCGGATCACCGATCGACGACCATCTCCCAGTCGACGACCGCGAGCAGCCGCGGTGGCGCGTCGGGTGCGAAGAGGACGTTGTCGAGCTTGTAGTCGCCGTGACAGAGCGCACTCGGTTGATCGGGTGGACGGTTCGCGTCGAGCCAGCTCGCGATGCGGTGCGCGGCGGGAAGGTCGCGGCCGCCGTAGGAGTCGAGCTGCGAGAGCCAGCGCGTGAATTGGCGCGACAGGTAGTCGTCGGTGTGCGCAATGTCGCCGAGCCCGCAGGCGCGCCAGTCGACGGCATGGATCGCGACGAGCGCGTCGACGAGGCCTTCGAGGGCTTGACCGTGGGTTTCGGGCGCATTGGCCCACGCGGCGGGCACCGATTGCAGGATGGGCCGCCCGTCGATCCGTTCCATCACGTAGAACGGCGCACCGAACACCGTCGTCGTCGGCGCAGGCGACGATCGGCCGCGCGATCCGCACGGGTTCATCCTTGATCGCGTCGAGGATGCGGAACTCACGCAGCACGTCGTGCGCGGTCGCAGAGCTCGCGTGGCGCGGTGCGCGCCGGAGCACCCAACGCGCCGGACCGCGGTCGAGCGCGAACACTTCGCAGGAACCGCCACCGGTCATGGGCGTGACGGCGATCGGAACGACATCGCCGAGCGCGTCGTCGAGGTAGTGCGCGAGACGTCGCGGTGTCGCTCAACTGTCACCTGCGAGCGCACGGAGCTCGGCCCACTTCGCCTCCGCCGCCGGCCGCCGGCTCGGCAGGTGCTCGGTGGGCCAACCTTCGACGGGGGAGTAGTTCTTCAACAGCGTGCGGGCGAGCACCGACTTGTGGAGCTCGTCGGGGCCGTCGCCGATCGGACCGAAGCGCGTCGAGCGGTACCACGACTCGACGGGGAGGTCGCTCGAATAGCCGAGCGCGCCGCACACCTGGATCGTGCGGTCGAGCACCGCGAGCACGACCTTGGAGACGTGCGCCTTGATCATGCCGAGGTCGGCGCGCACCGCGGCCGCGCCGTACTTGTCCATCTTCCATGCCGTCTGGAACGTGAGCAGGCGCGCCGACTGGATCTCCATGTGCGAGAGCGCGACGTAGTCCTGCACCATCTGGTGCTGAGCGAGCAGCTTGCCGTGCGAGGTGCGCGACACCGCGCGTTCGCACATGATGTCGAGCGATCGTTGCGCCTGACCGAGCCAGCGCATCGCGTGGTGGATGCGCCCGCCACCCAGACGCTGCTGGGCGAGCAGGAATCCCTCGCCCGGTTGACCGATCAGGTGGTCGGCCGGCACGCGACAGTTCTCGAACACGATCTCGGCATGGCCACCGATCCGACCGAACTCGACGTCGGGATGCGCCATGGTGCCGATGTCGCGCACGATGTTCATGCCGGGGGTACCGGCCGGAACGACGAAGATCGACGCGTGCCGGTGCGGCCGACCTTCGGGATTCGTCTCGGCGAAGACGAGCACGATGTCGGCAACCGACGCGTTGGTGATGAACCACTTGTGGCCCTCGATCACCCACTCGTCGCCGTCCTTGGTGGCGGTGGTGCCGATGACGGTGGGGTCGGCACCCGCGAAGAACGGTTCGGTGAGCGCGAACGCGCTGGAGATCGCACCGCGCAGATTCGGCCAGAGCCAGCGATCCTTCTGCGCGTCGGTGGCGCCGTGCGCGAGCAGTTCCATGTTGCCGCTGTCGGGTGCCTGCACGCCGAAGATCGTCATCGACATCATGCAGCGCCCGATGATCTCCGACATCAAGGCGAGCTTCATCTGGCCGAGGCCTTCGCCGCCGAGCTTGGGGTCGAGGAACGCACCCCAGAGCCCCTGCGCCTTGACCTGGTCTTGCAGGTGTCGCTTGACCGGTTGCCACTCCTCGGCGCTGATCTCGTCGAAGATCGGTTCGAGCGGGATCAGCTCCCGGTCGATGAAGTCGCGCATCCAGACGAGTTGCGCCTCGAACTCCGGTTCCGTCTCGAAGTCCCACGCCACTGCGTCTTCTCGATCCGCTCGATGCCAGTGTGATCACACCGTAATCTCGAGCGGGACTATCGTCCAGCGCGTGCTGATCATTGCTGGCGTTCTCATTCTCGCCGCAGTGATCTGGGCGATCGCGAACGGGAACAGCGGCTGAGAACCAGCGCGTAACCAGTTGCACGCGGCCACCTGCCGATCGGCAGCTATGTGCGCCCTTCGATCGCGGCGTCGAGGATCTCGGTGAAGTGGTTGAAGATCAACCAGTGTCCTTCGTCCGGGACGTCATGGAGCGTGGCATCAGGGAGTGTGTCCGCCTGGTACCTGCCGTTGGCGATGAGCACGTTTCGATCGGCATCGCCGTGCCATACATGCACGGGGATCGTGATGTCTTCGAGGCGAAACCCCCAGGGTCGTCGTTCGAGCGTGACGTCCTGCACGCTGGCGCGGCCCGCAGTCGCCGAAAGGGGCCGAGTGACGTCGGCGCGAATGGCGACAGCGATGTCGCTGCGTTCCGTTACCGCTACGTCGCAGGCCGGCAGTCTGCGGCGCATCCATTTGATCGTTTGGTCGGGCGCGTGTTGTCCTTGCCGTAGGCCAGCTTGGGACAACACGCCCATTAGCCGAGGAACCAACAATGAGAGACGTTGCCCGATCCGGTAGGGACGCGCCATGCCCTCTTTGGAGATGTGCGCCTCAGGGGGTGCCCATCCGCTGACGATCACGCAACCCACGAGGCGATCGCCCAACCATCGCGCACAGGCCGCCGCGTTCGGACCCCCGCTCGAATGTCCGACGACGGAGAACCGATCCACGCCGAGGTGATCCGCCAACTGTGCAACGTCGCGCGTCCACGTCTCATAGCTGCGCGCCGGATGGAAAGTGCTGTTCCCATAACCCGGGCGGTCGGGTGCGATCAGCCGCACACCCTTACCCGCCGCGGTCTCCGACTGCGGCGAAAAGAAGCTGCCTGTTCCGGGAGAACCATGGAACGCGATTACCGGTGCCCCGTCAGCGCGTCCGTACTCCATCCACGCTAGGTCGCGCCCGTCGTGAAGCTCCAACACTCGTGTCTCCCGCACGCGCACAGATTGCCCTGATGGTTGAGGGCGTGTCACGCGCACTGACGCAGCGGCGTCGGGATTCTCGGGTTTCAGTACTTGCAGGCGGGATTCTTCGACCCGCGTATCAGGGGTCGCGGGTGCGGGTGTCACGTCGGCGGCATTGCGTGTCGTTCCCGGCTTGGTTGTCGTCGATATGGCGTTGGCGATGATGACGCCAACAAAGAAGTTCCAGGTTCTCGAGGTCGGTAGGTTCCGCCGTCGGTCCAGTGCCGGATGTGGTGGGCCTGGCAGCGGCTCGGGGGTTGCGTGCAGCCGGGGGCTTGGCAGTGGCGATCCCGCACGACTAGCGCCTTCCACTGAGCCGTCGTTGCGGTGCGGGTGGCGCGGCCGACGTCGAGTATCTCGGAGCGGCCGGCCATGACGATTCGGGTGAGGTTGCAGTCGCACATGATCCGTTGGAGCGTGACCGCGGAGAGGCTGGCGTTGTGTTGCCGTTCGGTGCGGATCAGCTCGAGGAGCGCGGGTGTCGCGCCGGGGTGTTCGTCAGCATGGACCACGTACATCACGTGCGGCTGCATACCGTGCGCGGTGCCGACATCGCCGTGATCCAATGATTGGCGGAAGAGGTTCGTCACCGCGTCCGCTCGCCGTTGGGCCACGGTTCGATCATCATCGGATTTGAGATCGCGCTTCATTTCGGCGTTGATCGCGGCTTCGTGGATATCGGCTGACTCGGGGTCGAAGAACCCGTTCACGTTCAACATGTCGTCGAGGCTGCGGGATGCGTGGTAGCGGCGCCGGGCGTAGAGATCGGCTTCGGACTTGGTGCCGCTGTCGCCATCGATCGCGTCGGTGACCCGCCGTACCACGTTGTGCAGCACGCTCGGCGTCTCGATCAGCGCGACACCAACCAACTCGTCTTCGACCGTCGACATCTCCGGAGCGCGTTTGCGGGTGAGCGCGTTCGCGATCGTGCGAGCGTGGTCAACCGAGATGTCGCCGGCGGCGAGCGCCTCCGCGACCGCCGGTAACTGTTCGAGTTTGCGGGCCAAATGCACATGCCCGTGGGCGACGCCCCGATCCATCCGACACGCGACCCCCAGGGCCCCGCCTGCGCTCGCGAATCCCTCGGCCGCCCACTCTCCCGAGTGGTGCAACTCGGCGACGACCGCGAGCCACGCGGCTTCGCCGGCGTCGAGTTCTCGACGCATCTTGGCGGCCAACTCAACCAGGGGGAACATACGTTCGTATCTTAGTCGAGACGCGCCAATAAACAAAGGAGAAACTACGAGTAACCAAGACATTCTCAGAGCTTGAGTAACCTCGTTCAATGGCACCCGCGTACCGCGAGTACGGACCGCCGCACGCGCCGCGCCATTGGTCGCGTGCGTGTGGGAAAGCGACTCCGACGCGGACCGAACGCACGTCATCGTTCCCGACGGCTGCGTCGACCTGATCTGGCTCGGTGCACAACGGCTCGTCGTCGCAGGCGCCGACACCGGTCCACGTTACGCGCACCTGCAAGCCGCGGCGCGACTCTCCGGCATTCGGCTGCGACCGGGCGCGGCAGGTGCGGTACTGGGACTACCCGCGGCCGAGGTCTGTGACCAAGACGTTCTGCTCCGGGATGTCTGGGGCGACGTCGCCTTTCCGCTCGAAGCCGCACTTGACCGCGCTCGACCCGCCGAACGCCTCCGACTCTTGGCCGGCGCAGTCGCGCATCGCCATGCCGAACCGGATCCACTCGTGCGCGCCGCCGCCCACCAACTCGCGTCGTCCGAAACCCGCGTCGCGACCGTCGCGGAACAACTCGGCGTCAGCGAGCGACACCTGCACCGCCGCGTGGTCGCGGCAGTCGGCTACCCGCCCAAGACGCTGGCTCGCGTCGCACGATTACGGCGACTCGTCGCGCTTTCCGACCCGCATCTCGCCAGCCGCGCCTACGCCGCGGGCTACGCGAGCCAAGCGCACATGAACGATGAGGTCCGGCGGCTCACGGGCTCGACTCCTGTCCGATTCTTGAAAGACGCGGCGCTGACCGCCGCGTAAGTTCGTCGGATGACCGAAATCGTGGATGTCGAGGCGGCGGAGCAGTTCATCTGGGCCAACGCCCGAGTGCTCGAGCAGCACCGCGTCGCCGTGTTCCGGCACGGCACGCCGACCGCGCCCGTCGTCGAGGCATTGCGGGCCTATCGGAACGACGACGGCGGCTTCGGCCATGCGCTCGAGCCCGACGTGCGGGGCCCGCACAGCGAGCCGGCTTCGACGTTGCACGCGCTCGACGTTCTGGCCGAGATCGATGCCCTCGACGACGCCATGGTCGCGTCGGCCGCGGCGTGGATCGGGTCGATCGCCAATGCCGACGCCGGTCTCCCGTTCGTGCTCCCGGCATCGGCGAACTACCCGCACGCGCCGTGGATGGAGCCGTCGGCCGAAGGTTCGTTTCTTACGTACGCCATCGCCGCGCACTTGTGGGAGGCGCGGTCGATCGACCCGTGGCTGGAGCCGGCCACCGAATGGTGCTGGAAGATGATCGAAACGAGTACCGACGTCGGCGGCTACGGCCTCAAGTTCGCACTCGAGTTCCTGGATGCCGTTCCCGACGCGTCACGCGCCACGGCCGCGATCGAACGACTGCGGCTGCTGGTGTCCGAGGATGGCTCGGTGCGGGTCGAGGGCGGCACCGAGAACGAGCGCCTGACGCCGCTGACCCTCTCACCGGGGCCCGACGGCCGGAGTCGCGCGCTCTTCAGCGCCGACCAGATCGCGGCCGAGCTCGACGGGCTCGAACGGGGTCAGCTCGACGACGGCGGCTGGATGTTCGACTGGTTGGCATGGTCGCCGGGTCAGTCGAGCGAATGGCGCGGCATCGTGACGTTCCGCGCGCTGGCAACGCTCGCAGACAACGGTCGGATCCAGGTCGGCGCGGACTGAAGCCGAGACCGCCGGAGCACACTATTCGGGTGCGAGATCGTGCTGCTCGATGTACGCGGCGAAGTCGCGACGAATGACCGCGGGGTCGATACCGAACTCCTCGGGCGTGTAGCTGTGCACGCCGTGCTTGCCCTTCGGATTGTCGGCGATGAACGCCTTCATGCGCGCGCGCGCCTTCGTCGGTCATCGGTAGCCCGAGCGCGGCGTAGATGTCGGTGACGACCGCGAACTGATCCGTCACGAAGTCGGAGAAGTGCATGTCGTAGAACGTCGCGTCCGGATAGGAACCCGTCGTCGCGCACCGTCATCACGTGATCGAGTACGCGCTCGAGCCGCGCGGTCCAATCGGACGCGACCTCGAACGGGTCGACTTCGTCGCTTCCCATCTCGCGCACGAGCGTGGTGAGGCTCGCGTACGACGTCACGGATTTCACCGGATCGCGGTGCGTAAACACGATGCGCGCGTCGGGATAGGTGCGCAGCAGATGCTCGAGGCCCCACATGTGGGCGCCGGTCTTGAGGACCCAGCGATCGCGGTGGTTGTGCCACTGCAGATGTTGCAGCTGCTTGTAATGGAAGTCGTAGACGTGCGACCAGTCGGCGTCGTTGTCGACCCAGTCTTCGTACGTCGGTACGCGGAACTGATTGTGAAACAAGGGCGTGCACATCGCTTCGCCCATCATCGTCACGCACTCTTGCGAGAGCGTGGCACCCATCGGGTGCATGGCCTTGAACCGACGATCGCGTTCGGTCTCGGTTTCGGCGGTCGGCAGGAACGACGCGCAGAGCGCGATGCGCGGATCGGTCTCGAAGGTCGCGGCTTCGGGGGGCGGCGACGGGAACATCGTCTCCCACGTGAGCGGCGCGCGACTGTCGGGATCCTGGGCGAGGATGTCGTGCAGGATCGTGGTTCCGGTACGCGGGAATCCGATGATGAACACCGGCGCGACGATCTTCTCGTCGGCGATCGTCGGGTTCTGCTTGCGGTCGTTCACGTAACCCAACCGGTTGACGGTGTGGCCGAGTGCACGTTCCCGCGCGATGAGACGTCCGATGTCGTTCAGGCGTGCTTCCCGCTCGAGCGATTCGAGGAACAGCGCCATCGGCTCCAGGAAGGGTCCGGCACCGAGATCGTCGAGGCCGCCCGTCCGCTGCGCGGCCTCGGCCATGATGTCGGCGACGGTGAACCCTTGCGCTTCCGGCGTTTCGGCGGTCATGTGGTCTCTGCTCCTGCTCGCGTACGACAGAGTCGTACCACGGCCCCGGCGCCGCGCGCGGGCCACGCTCCCGTCGCTAGATTCAGATCTCGACGACCAGGACGATCACGACGATCACGACGACCAGGGAGAAACTCATGCCGGCCAAGGGAAGCGCGGAGTGGAAGGGCGATCTGCCCAGCGGTGCGGGAACGTTCACCGCCGGCGACACGATCAGCGGCGGATACACGTTCAAGTCGCGGTTCGAAGACGGGCCCGGTTCGAACCCGGAGCAGTTCATCGCCGCCGCGCACGCGGCGTGCTTCTCGATGGCGCTCTCGAACATGCTCTCCAAGGCCGGCAACCCGCCGGATTCGGTGCACACCGACGCGACAGTGACCCTGCGGCCGGTCGACGGCACGCCGACGATCACGAAGATCGCGCTCGTCACGGTCGGGCGCGTACCCGGTATCGACGAAGCCGCGTTCATCGAGCACGCGCAAGGCCGCGAAGGCCGGATGCCCGGTGAGCCGGGCGCTCGCGAGCGTTCCCGAGATCACGCTGGAAGCGTCGCTCGCGCCATGACGATCGTCGACGACCTCGTCGCGCACCCGGGGCTGTATCTCGGCATCGACGCGGTCGCGGGTTCCGACCTGCGCGGTGCGGCCCGGATCGTGGTCACGCAGCTGCCGGGCGGCTCCGGCGTCGAGCTCGACTACGAGGTGTTGAATCCCGCGCACCCCGATCGGATCCGCGGCCACGTCGAGCACACGATCTTGGCGCGTACGAACGACGGCGGCATCGTGATGGTGATCGGCCACCCGCACGCCGATTCGGTGGCGATACTGCGGGAGTCGGAACCGGGGATCTTCGAGATCGGAGCCGAGGGCTCGCCCTTCCCGATGCGGGTCGAGCTCTCGATGCCGTCGCCCGGCCGTCTCCGCCACGCCTGGTGGTACGGCCGACCCGGAGAAGAGGCCGTCGAGCGCGACGTCTCGGTCCTCGATCTCGCGACCTGACCGCGCCCGCGCGGCCGAGCCCGGTTAGAACTCGGGGTCGAGCACGTCCGCGCGGCCGTAGTGGCCGGCCACGTCGAAGTACCGCTTGGCGTGCAACGCAACCCGCAGGTCGCAGTCGGTGGTGAGGATTCCTTCGGCGTCGTAGAGCGGGCCCGCAATCACGTCGCCGCTCGGCGCCACGATGCACGCGCCGCCCCGACCGAACACGTCGACGCCGGCCGGCAGGGGCAGCGGGAAGTCGGCGGGAAACGCCGACGCGGGGATGTACTGCGGAACGCTGACCACGAACGCGCCCGCTTCGATGGCGATGTGTCGCATCGACGCGATCCAGCCGTCGCTGTCGTCGGCGTTCGGGGCAAGCCAGATCTGCGGACCGCCTTGATACACCGCCCACCGCGCGAGCGGCATGCGGTTCTCCCAGCACACGAGCCCGCCGACGCGGCCGACCCCGGGCAGGTCGACGACGTCGAGATCCGTTCCCGCACCGACGCCGTGGAAGACGCGCTCGTGCATCGTCGGCATCAGCTTGCGGTGCCGGTGCACGAGACCATCGGGGCCGATGACGAGCAACGAGTTGTAGAGCGATCCCGGGCGGGTGTCCTCGCGCTCGTTCACGCCGATCGCCAGGTGCACGCCGCGCGCCGCGCACGCCTCCGTCAGTCGATCGACGAGCGGCCCGTCGACATCGACGCTCGACGCCCACATCCGTTCCCATAGCTCGTCGCAGCCGTCGGTCCACGTGGCGGCGGGCGCGGCCCACGCGCCGCTCGGGTAGATCGATACGAAGCACTCCGGGAACACGACGAGTGCGGCGCCGTCGGCCGCGGCTTCGTCGAGCAACGCGATCGCTTTGTCGATCGTGGCATCGGCGTCGAGGATGACCGGCGTGGCCTGGATCGCCGCGACCCGCACTGTCTCGAAGCCCACCACGGGTACGACGCTACTTCTGCCAGACGGAAACGTGCTTGCCGCTGTCTCCCGTGAACGGAGCGCGATCCCAATCGCGCCAGCGGTCCCGCAGGGTCATGCCCGCGAGGCGGGCCATGAGATCGAGCTCCGACGGCCACACGTAGCGGTACGGCGCGGAGAAGATATCGAGCTCACCGTCGGCGAACCAGTAGTGATGCGAGTACGCGATCTGCCCGACGAGGTCGGTGTATTCGTCGAAGCCGACGCGGGTCGGGCTGACGTAGAACGGTTGCACGTTCTGCCCCGGCGGGAGGCGGCGCAAATCGGGCACCCCGACCTCGATCACGAAGCAGCCGCCCGGTTCCAGGTGCGCGGCCGCGTTGCGGAAGCACTCGACCTGCTCGGCTTGAGTCGTGACGTTCATGATGGAGTTGTAGACCAGATACGCGAGCGTGAAGGTGCCCGGCACCCGAGTGGTGGTGTAGTCGCCGATCGTCACGTCGATCTCGTCGGCGCCGGCTTTGGCGCGCAGCTGCGCAACCATGGGCGGGGAGATATCGATCCCGTGCACGCGCACACCACGCCGGCTGAGAGGAAGCGCGATCCGACCGGTGCCGATCGCGAGTTCCAGCGCGGCTCCCGTTCCGGCCAACTCCGCCAGCACGGCGACGGTTGCGTCGACCACCGCGGTATCGAACATGTCGGCGGAGTCGGCGTCGTAGCACGCGGCGCGGTGCTCGTCGAAATAGATCTTGGGCATAGCGGAACTGTGTCAGGAACTCCGGCGCGCAACCACCGATTTACGTGGCGCTCAGACCTGGCCCCACACGTCGAACAGCAACTCGCCGATCAGGCCGAATGCGATGGGCGCGCTGTCGTCAGCGCGGAAGGCGAAATCGGTCTGTTCCGTGGCCATTACGGCGACGATCCACGCCGCGTTGTCGGTCTCGAAGAGGCCCGAGTCGATGAAGTTCCCCATGCCGTTGCCGGTCTTGTTGTAGACGCGCACGGGCATCGTGAAACCAACGTCGACCGCGTCGGCGCCCTGCGGAAGGCGACGCGGCAGACCGATTTGGTGCTTCTGGCGGAAGAGGATCTCGCGGCAGTGTTCGTCGAGATGCGTGTAGAGCTCGGCCAGGTCTTCGGGCGACGACGTCGAGAACGGCTCGCCCCCGAGTGCGCCCTCGAACGTGATCGATTCGTTGAGTTGCGCGGTCGGGCATCCGAGGTCGCGGAGCGCGGCGTTCACTTCGGCCGGCCCGCCGATCGCCGACATCAACATCGCGGTCGCGGTGTTGTCGGAGACGATGATCATCAGCCACGCGAGGTCGTCGAGGGTCGGCTCCAGCCCGTCGTCGAGAAAGCGCAGCACACCGGTGCCGAAATACCGGTGGCTCTCCTCGAGCCGGACGCGCTTCGTCGGATCGACGGCGCCGGACGCGACCAGTTGCGAGTAGTAGACGAGGATGCCGGTCTTGATGGTGCTTTCGGCCGGGAAGATCCGGTCGGCGTCGATCGCCACGATCTCGTCCGTACCGAGGTTCCGCGCGTAGATACCGAATGCACCCGGACGGCCTGCGAGCGCCCGTCCCACTTCGTCGGCCAGCCCCATGGCGAAATCATGCCGCACCGACAGGGAGGCGGCTACTGCCTGCCCGGTACTGTCGCCGCGATGGGAGCGCTCGACGGCAAGGTCGCGTTGGTCACCGGTGCGGCGATGGGGATCGGGCGCGCGTCGGCCGAGATCTTCGCCCGGGAAGGCGCGGCGGTGGTGGTCGCGGATATCGACGAGAACGGTGGCCGCGAGACCGTCGCGCTCATCGAAGCGGCCGGCGGTCGGGCCGGATTCGTGCGCGCCGACGTAAGTGTCAAAGCCGATGTCGAAGCAATGGTTGCCTACGCAGTCGACACGTTCGGCGGTCTCGACTGTGCGCACAACAACGCGGGCATCGCGTCGCCGATGGCACCGCTCGCCGAGTACTCCGACGCGGGTTGGGACCGGACGATCGCGGTCATGCTCACCGGCGTGTATCTCTGCATGAAGGCCGAGATTCCCCGCATGCTGGAACACGGTGGGGGAGCCATCGTCAACACCGCGTCGGGAGTGGGTCTCGTCGCCTATCCGAATCAGGCCGCGTACACCGCTTCCAAGCATGGTGTGATCGGGCTCACGAAGGTCGCGGCCCTCGACTACGGCGCGCAAGGAGTGAGGGTCAACGCGATTTGTCCGGGGACCGCGCGCACGCCGATGGTCGACGCCGCGATCCGCTACGACGCGTCGATCGACACCCAGCTGAAGGCGTTGCATCCGATCGGCCGGATCGCGGAAGCGGCAGAGATCGCCGAAGCCGCAGTGTGGCTGTGCACGCCCGCGGCATCGTTCGTCCTCGGCGTGGCGCTGCCCGTCGACGGCGGCTACGTCGTTCCCTGATCTTCGGCACGTAGGGTCTCGGGCCAGGAGGTACGGCGTGATCGTGCTGTTCGTGTTGCTGCTGCCGTTCGCGTTGATTCTCGCCGCGGCCGCGACCGCGGCGGTGTTCGTGCGCCGGAGTTCGCTGCGCATCACCGCCGACGGCGTCGAGGTCAACAACTACTCGCAGCCGACGCGGTTGATTCCCCTCGCGCAGGTGGGTCATTTCGAGCCGACGCCGCGCTCCGGCAACTTCCGTAGCGTGCGCCCGGCAACTGCCGTGCTGGTACTCGTCGACGGATCGCGTGTGCCGGTGCACAGCCTCTCCGCGCCCGACGCGGGTCACGGAGTGGATGCGCTGAACCAACGCGTCGAGTCGCTCCGCAATCCCGGCTGAGCACGCGGACTGCGGCTCGGCGCACCGCACTACCGCTCGGACGGTGGCGTCGCGCGCAGGTCGGCGGTCAGATCGGCGATCTCGAGCATGGTGTAGGAGAGCTTCCGCCGTCGGGTGTCGGGCGGATCGTTCTCGAGACCCGTACCGGCGCGCCACGCGCGCAGTGGGCGCAGCGGTCGGGGCGCGAAGCCGCCGCCGCAGTTCGGGCACACGTTGTGCAGAACATTCTCGACGCACGGCGCGCAGAACGTGCATTCGTAGCTGCAGATACGCGCGTCCGACGCGTGGGGCGGTAAGTCGGTGTCGCAGAGCTCGCAGTTCGGTCGCAGGGCAAGCATGGTGTGGTTCGTTTCTCGGCCTCGGCGGGAGGGTGCTGCGCTCGCGGCCTCGCGTGGGGGAGGCGAACGCAGCACCCAGGGAACCGTCGCGATCAGCTGGGCGGCGCGAAGAACTCGAGGGCGATGCCGTCGGGGTCGCGGAAGCTGACGCCCGAGCCGTAGCCGGCGTCCTTGATGCCACCGTGCTTCACGCCGAGCTCGTCGAGCTTGTTCGCCCACTTCTCGAGCTCGCTGCGGTCGGAGCAACCGAACGCCACGTGGTCGAGCCCGACCCGGTACTCGCTGAAGCTCTCGGCCGGGGCCGGCGTCTCGTGCTGGTGCAGTCCGATGAGCGTGCCGCCGCCGAGGAGGTAGACGGTGTGGTGCAGGTTCGGGTCCGTGTCTTCGTCGATCACCGGCTTGGCGTCGAGGAGGGCCTCGTACCAGGGGACACTGACGGACAGATCACGGACGGTAAGCGCCACGTGCGTGAGCGGCGGGAAGCTGGTCATGGCTTTCTTCCTGTTCTCTCGGGGTTTGCGTCAAACTCAGTATCCATGAGGCGGGAGCGGATCACCATGACCAAGACGCCAGCGCTCCTGGCCGCGACACCGGAGTTGGCGTCGTGAGCACGGTTCTCCTCACCGCGCTCGAACAGCTGCGCCTGGAGGGGGCGATCTTCTTTCGTTCCGAGCTCACCGAGGGGTTCGCGTTCGAGTCGACGCCCGCCGCGCTCGCCGACGCACTCCATCCGGGCGCGGAGCGGGTGATCCTGTTCCATATCGTCGCCCGCGGTTCGTGTTGGGTCTCCACCGCCGACGGCGCGCGCCACCGGGCGAACGCGGGCGACGTCATCGTGCTGCCGTACGGCGACCACCACACGATCGGCGGCGACATGCCGGCCGAATGCGTTCCGATCAGCACTCTGATCGATCCTTTGCCCTGGGACCGCATGCCGATGATTCGTCACGGTGGGGGCGGGGAGCGCGTCGATCTCGTGTGCGGCTACCTCTACTCCGAGGATCCGCTGTTCGATCCCGCGCTGCGGGCGCTGCCGCCGGCGTTCGTCGTTCAGCTGCCGCGCGACGCGCGGGGCGGCTGGGTGCAGGCGAGCATCGCGTACTCCGTGGAGGAGACCGCACCGTCGAACGCGAGCACGAACCCGGTGTCGACGCGGCTGCCCGAGCTCGTGTTGATCGAGGTGTTGCGCCTGCACCTGGCGACTGCGCCTGCCGCCGATCACGGGTGGATCGCGGCGCTCGACGATCCGGTGCTCGCGCCCACGCTGGCGCTTCTGCACGCCGAGCCCGAACGGCGTTGGACGGTCACTGATCTCGCGGCCGGCGCGGCGGTGTCCCGCTCGTCGCTCGACGACAGATTCCGCCAAGTTCTCGGCCGCTCGCCGATTCGCTACCTCACGGAATGGCGGATGCACCTCGCCGACCAACTGCTCGCGACCACCGACATCGGCGTGGGCGCGGTGGCGCGGCGCGTCGGGTACGAGTCGGAAGAAGCGTTCAGTCGCGCGTTCAAGCGCGCCCGCGGGCTCTCGCCGAGTCATTGGCGCGCCGCCCGCGCACCTCGCTAGTCCGCGGTTCGAGGAAATGTCGTGCAGAAAGCGTCAAGGTTCGCGAACATGCCACGCTCGCGAACGCGGATGCATGTATTTTCGAACTCGAGACCGGCCCGCCCATCAACGCCGATGTGCGCCGTCCCTGATGATGCCTCCCGTTTCACGGGAGGCATTGTCATGTGCCGCGCGGTTTCATGCCGGCCGCCACGTAGATCGCGTCGAGCACGCGCATGTTGGCAATGGAGTCGGGCGGTGGAGTCAGCGTCGGTTCGCCGCGCAACACCGCCGCGCAGAACGCCTCGAGTTGGTACTCGTACGTGGGCTTGCGCGGGAACTTCTCGCGGCGGCTGCTGCCGTCGACCTTCACGCTCAATCGGTGCCAAACCTGCGGCGCGGTCGGGTTGATCGCCCGGAGCTCACCGCGCTCACCCACGACCTTGGCCGACGTCTGGATGATCCACTTCGACCACATCGAGCAGGTGATGCGCCCGGTGTGGCCGCTCGGGAAGGTCAGCTCGGCCCGCATGGCCCGATCGATGTCGGGCGAACGTAGGAGCGCGTGCGCCGACGCGACCGTGGGCTCCTCGAGCCCGAAGGTGCGGGCCATGTGCACGGTGTAGGTGCCGACGTCCATGGTGGCGCCTCCCGCGAGGTCGTACTGGTAGCGGATGTCGGAGAACTTGGGCAGCGGAAAACAGAGCGCAGCCTCGACCCGCCGGATGCTGCCGAGCTCGCCGCTTTCGACGATGTCGCGCATGCGTTGCGCCATCGGGTGATAGCGGTAGTGGAACGCCTCCATCACGACGAGGCCGGTGCGGGTCGCCACCGCGGCGACGTCCTCGGCTTCCTTCGTGTTCGCGGTGAACGGCTTCTCGCACAGCACGTGCTTGCCCGCTTCGAGCGCGGCGATCGTCCACTCCGCGTGCAGACCGTTCGGCAGCGGGTTGTAGATCGCGTCGATCTCGGGGTCGGCGATCAGCGCCGCGTACGAGTCGTGCACCTTGGGGACACCGTGTTTGGCGGCGAACGCATCGGCCCGACTCCGGTCACGCGCCGCCACCGCGGCCACGACCGCTTCCGGGTTGTTGCGTGCGGGTTTGATCGCCGCTTGGGGCGCGATGCGTGCCGCGCCGAGGATTCCGATCCGAACAACGTCCATCCCGCGCACACTAACGGCGCTGGTATTGCCCCCAGCAGTTGGCAGGAAAAGTGGCGCGTGGCGCTGGTTTTCCTGCCAACACTTGGTGGGGTATAGCTAGCCGATCTTGTTCCAGGCGCCGCATCCGTTGGTCGCCTCGAAGCCGCGATCCGACCCGAGGATCGTGACAATCGTGCTTCCATCGAGGTCGTCGTTCGCGATGATGTCGTCGAGGGTGCCCCCGAACCCGCTGAGACGCGCCCAATAACACCCGGAACCACCCGTGCTCTTCCACGTCCCGGGCGCAAGATCGCTTCCGACGAAGTAGGTGCCACCGACGAGGGTTGCGGTTGGAGAGCTTGTGACGGGCGCCAGGTTGCTCGTCCAGGTACCGCAGCCCTCAGTATGGAAGCCCTTGTCGGACGCACTGATCGTGACGATCGCACTGACGTTGGTGAAGTCGTTGGCGATGATGTCGTCGACGGATCCGCTGAATCCGCTGAGCCGTTCCCAGTAGCAGCCGTCGACGTTGGACCGAGTCCGATACGTCCCGGGTCCGATATTGACGCCGACCTGATACGTGCCGTCGCCGAAGGTCGCAGCACGAGGCGGTGCCGGGGGTGCAGGCGCGGGTGGCGTGGAACATTGACGCGGTGTGCCCGTCGGAGCGGACCCGCCCGGTGCGTGGCCGAATGCGATCGTTGCGCCGGATTGCAAGACGAGTCGGTAGCCCTCGGCCTTCGGGTTCGCAAAGATTGCGGTCGGGAGGTCACACAAGGTCGCCGCGTAGCCGCCGAAGCTCTGAGCGTCTCCGAACGCGTGTACATGTCCGTCTGCTTCGGCGATCCAGTAGCCCTTGTTCGAAGGCGTCGCGGCCGTGCCGACTACATCCGAGACATGCGTACCGATACCGGGCAGGCTTCCGTAGAACTGAACGTCCCCGAAGCTGAAAATGCCACCATCCTTGGCCACCATGCGATAGCCCCTCCCGGTGGGACTGGTCCCAATTCCGATGATCGGCTGCGCGAGTCGGATGGCGCCGGTCGATCCGTAGAAGGGCGCGTTGCCGAAGGCGAAGATCCCGCCATCGCGGGCGACCAACCAATAGCCGTTGCCCGTCTTTGTGGGCGCCATGGAAAACACCGGCTGGTTGATGCGGGTCGCACCCATGCTTCCGTGGAAGCGCGCGGCGCCATACGTAAAGATCCCGCCGTCACTCGCGACGAGCCAATATCCATTTCCCGCGGGAGTGACCGCGCCGCCGACCACTGGTCCCGCGAGATTGATGCCCGACGCATCGCCGTATTGGGGCGCATTGAACGCGGTGACGGAGCCATCGGCGTAGACCAGCCAGAACCCGTGTCCGCTCGGCGTCGAAAATCCGTTGACGGCATTGTGGGGCCACGGGTTGCTCGCCGCGGCTGCGGATGCAATCTGTCCGGCGACGAGACAGCCGGCCAATAGCAATACCGCCATTACGACGCGTGCGATTCGATTCACGACTGATCCCCGCCCTAGGTGTCCGTTGTGTGGCGCAAGAACTACTCGGGTTCGTTGCTCATGGCAATAGCTCGAAGTCGGCCGGGTCACGAGTAGCCTCTCGGGCGGTTGGCCGGCTGCGGGGGATGTTGCTTTGCCCATGTTCATGGACCGCCACGACGGGATCACGGTCACGCCGGAGGAGTTGGCCGGCGCGCACGACATGGACGTCGCGATCCAGGACAAGTTCGGCGTCAACTATCTGAGCTACTGGTTCGATCCGGAAGCACAGTGCGTGTTCTGTCTCGTCGACGCGCCGAACCGTGAGTCGGCCGAAGCCGTGCACCGCGAAGCGCACGGCTTCATGGCGAGCAAGATCATCGAGGTCCAGGGCCACACGGTGGTCAGCTTTCTCGGCCCGGTTCCCCCGGAGCCCGTGGTCGAACCCGCGTTCCGCACGATCCTCTTCACCGACATCGTGGGTTCCACCGACATGAACCAACGCCTCGGCGACACCAAGGCCATGGAGCTCTTACGCATGCACGACTCGATCGTGCGGGCCGAGCTCGGCGCGGCCGCCGGCAACGAGGTGAAACACACGGGCGACGGCATCATGGCGTCGTTCTCGTCCGCGTCGCGGGCTATCGACTGCGCGATCGCGATTCAAGGCGCGTTGACCACACGCGCCGAGACCGCGGAACACCCGCTGGCGGTGCGCATCGGCGTGAGCGTGGGCGAACCCGTCGCGGAACAGGACGATCTCTTCGGCGCGGCCGTGCAGCTCGCGGCGCGCGCGTGCGCCCAAGCGGCCGCCGGTGCGATCTTCGTCTCCACTGCGGTACGCGAGCTGTGCATCGGCAAGAACTTCTCGTTCGAGGCACGCGGTCCGTACGAGCTGAAGGGCTTCACCGAACCCGTCGCGTTGCACGAAGTGACCTGGCGCGTCGGCGCCTGACCCGCGCTCGCTGACCGCCCCGGTCAGTTACAGCGGCAGGCGACGGTTTGGTCGAGCACCTGCCAGCGGAACTCGACGAGCGGTGACGCCTCGCCGCATCCGGTGCAGCTGATGCGCCACGCCGTACCGATGCGTGCGATCTCGAGCGGCGCCTGCGCCGGTCGACAGCCGCTTCGGTTCGACCCGCGGCTTGGCGATCATGGGCAGATTCGCCAGCTCGAGCTCGAGGTACGGCGGCGCGTTCGCCTTGGGCGCGGGCAGGCGCGGGCTCGAGCGATCGGATCGCGGCGTCGCGGCGCTCTTCCGACCGTCGGCGTCGTGCGCGAAGCGTGAGGAACGCGTACGCGGCCTCGACGCCGAACGCCTCGGCCGAGCGCGTCGACCAGTTCGTCGACCGGTGACCGAGTCGGAGTCGGCGACACGCGGTGACCGCGGCGCGCTCGTAACTCTCGAGATGCTCGGGGTCGGGCACGACATCGGGGCCCGGCGCCGCGAGGAACGCGTCGAGCTCGTCGAAGCTGGGCGCCGTCGAACACCCCGGTCGCCTCGGAGATGCGCTCGATCTCGTCGAGGAAGCCGTCGCGTTCGACGCGGTTGGCGGGGTCCTCCAACGTGTCCTTGGCGAACATGATCACGAAGCGTGCCGCAACCCCCGGGCGCTTGCGCCGCAGGATGCGGCCCATGCGCTGGATCATCTGGCGCCGGGTACGGCTCGCGCTCATGACGATGCCGAGGTTCGCGTCGGGAACGTCGATGCCTTCGTCGAGCACTCGGGGCGCGGCGACCGCGTCGAGGCGGCGCACGCGCAGGTCGTCGAGGATCTCGCGCCGTTGGCGGCGGGCGGTCGAACCGGTGATGAGATCGATCGACACCAGCGGATCGAGACGGTTGATCGCGTGGTTCGCGGCGCGCACCGTCTCGGTGAACACGAGCGCGCCGTCGGCATCCTTGATCGCGCGGCGCGAGCTCGCCGAGCAGCTCGTACTTGCCGATCGTCTGCGCCACGATCTGGCGGCGCTTGGAGAACGCGTCGAGGTAGTCGCGCGCGGCGCGGCCGTCGGCGCCGGCGTCGCGTTCGGCGAGGTGCGCGACCGCGGCGAGGAAGTCGCCGAACGGCTCGAGCGGCATGTCCTTGCACCGCGCGGAGGTGCTGGCGCGCGCTCACGAGCCGTTGCTCGGTCGCGGTGTACTCGGCCCGTTCGCTCGACGGAGAGAGCGACGCCGACGAACGCGACCCGCGGCGGTGCGCACACGCCGTCGGCGATGGCCTGCTCGAATCCGTAGCGGTAGCAGATGCCGCCGAAGTAGGGGAGCAGCAGGTCGGTGACCGCGTCGTCGCTGCGTTCGAGCGTCGCGGTGAGGCCGAGCCGTTCTTCGTACTGCGGGAGCAGCGCCCGGCGCAGGATCCCGCCGCCGAGACCGTGACATTCGTCGGCGATGAGCAGCCCACCGCCGTTGCCCGGCGGCACCGGCTTGTACGCCGCCGCGGAGTGACGGGTCGCGACGAGAACGTCGCACGACGTCGGGGACGTCCTTCCCGCTGTCGCCGAGGCGGCCGATCCGCGCGCCGGGAATGCGCGGCGGTGAGCCGGCCGTGCCACTGCTCCATCAGCACCCGCGACGGAACGACGACCAGCACGAACCGGCCCCGGCGCAGCGCGTCGGAGGCGGCCGCGATCGCAACGTCGGTCTTGCCCGAGCCGGTGACGGCTTCGATCACGCCGCGCCGTCCGCACCGCAGCCAGCTGACGAGCGCGTCGAGCTGCCAGCGGTACAGCTCGCGGGTCTCGGCGGGCGCTCCCGCCGGCATCTCTGCGCCACCCAATCGACCCGACATAAGGCAACCACGGTACCGGCCGCCCGGGTGCCCCCGATCCCAAGCGCGCCAACGGCGCCCTGACCAGGAGTCGCGCCCGTCAGGTCAGTCCGGCGGTTCAGGCGATCGCGGCGATGCCCTGCACCGCGGCGCCGAGGACGAACGCCGAGCGCGAGGAACACGTAGGCCAGCCGCAGGTGCCGGTACTTCTTCTCGACGAGGTAACGACCCTGGTCGTGGATGTCGAGGGCGAGCGCCTCGTAGACGACGGAATCGTCGGCCGCGATCTCGGCGATGATCTCGACCCAGCGGTCGCGCGACATCGACGCGAAGTGTCCGAAGAAGAGCGGGTTTTCGTGCGGCTCGAACTGCTCGCGTCTGTCCCTTCTTCGGGAACCGGAACTTGGGGATCACGACGGTGATCGACGTGACGAGCGCGGCCAGCGTGAAGATCGCGACCGTGACGAGACCCGGGCGCAACGAGTGCTGACTCCATCGCGTCGCGACGATCGTCAGCACGAGCGACGACGTGGTGATGACGATGTTGGCCTTCATGTCGGCCTGGCCCGTATACGCCACGAGCGTTTGGCCGATGTTCCGCAGCAACTCGTCGACGGCGCGCCGGGGCCGGACGTCGGCAAAGGGTCGCGAATCCGGAAGATTCCCGTCGGGTTGCGCCAGACTCCCGTCAGGTTGAGAACGCAACGGCTCGGCCACGAGCAGGAGCGTAGACGCCCGTTGCAAACGGGCTCCAGCCCTGGTGGGGACTGCCGCGCAGCGTCGGCTACCGCCACGCCTCGGTGACGTGAGTACAGTCACGGGAGCGAGCAGGCCGAAGTAGTTGGTCGGCCGCCCTGAGAAACGAGTATTTGTGGCACAAGGCACCGTGAAGTTTTTCAATGCCGACAAGGGTTTCGGCTTCATCTCCCGTGAACAAGGCGACGACGTCTTCGTTCACTTCTCGAACATCCAGAGCAGCGGGTACAAGACTCTCGACGAGGGTCAGCGCGTCGAGTTCGACGTCGCACCCGGCAAGAAGGGTGAAGAGGCTCAGAACGTCCGCGTGATCTGACAACAGTCCACGCGCACAGGAGCCGCGAGCGCAATGCGCTTCGCGGCTCCTGTCGCGTCCGGACGCAATTCGCGGCGCGCTGCGTGCGCGGCGAGTGCGGTCTTCGCGAGCGCCGCCGCGATCCCGAGTGCGATCGCGGCCGACCCGTAGATGATCGACCGGGTCCACGATGTTCCCGCGGTACGGGCCACGAAGTAACCGAACACGCCGATGACGACCGCCGGGATGTAGCCCGTCCACTCCTGCGCGTGAAGGTCGGAGAAGAACAATGCGGGCACGCTCGACAACCCCGCCACGATCGCCGCGCCCGAGAGTTGCGCGAGCCCGATGCGAACGTCGAGGCGCGTGATGTGCTTGCCCCGAAACGCGCGGCCCGCGACGCCGAACGCGAACCAGTGGACGAGCGCCAGCCCGACCGCGGTTCCCCAGATGATGGCGAGCAGCGTCGTGCCGACCGGTCCGGTGACGACGCCGTTGCTGAAGTGCTGTTCGGGGAGCGCGGTGAGCTCGGCGATCTCGACGACCGCGACGTAGAGCAGCATCGTCGCGCCTTCCCGCAAGATCTCGACGCGCTCTTCGGCGGCGTGCAACACGTCGGTGTGGCTGGGGGCGGGAGCAGTCACGCCCGGATCGGCCATGGCCGTACGTTACGCGCGGCCGGCGCGTGGTCGGGGCCTCCGACTGGAGGCCCCGATCTGCGCTTCGCTTCGCTTGCTATTGCGTTGCTGTGTTCAGTGCTGTCCGAGGCCGAAGTCGACGCCCAACCCGATGAGGTTGCGGACGTTCGGGTCGAGATCGACCTTGTCGTTGCCGCCGAGGGTGTTGACCTGGAGCTTGTCGAACGTCAGCTCGCTACCCGTGATGTGCACCAGCGGCTGGAGCCCGGCGACATCGATCGCCGAGCCGTTGGCGGTCACACCGACGTTCTCGGCTCGATCGGAACCGTTGAGCGTCACGAGGTCGGCCTGACCGTCACCGCCACCCGCTGACGCCGAGAGGTCGACGTTCGTGTCGCGGATCGAGGTGCCGTGCATGTCGTTGATCGTGACGTTGTCGGCGCCACCGAGCGTGTGCACGTCGACGTCCTCGATCGTGCTCAAGTCCATGCGGACATTGCCGACGTCCCGCAGGAACACCGCCGCGGTGCCGTTGGGCGACAGGCTCATGTTCTCGTTGACGTTGGCGCCGACGAAGTTGAGGTCGTCGATTCCAGAGCCGCCGTCGACGATGTCGCTGCCTTCGCCCGGGTTCCACACGAACGTGTCGGCTCCGGCACCCAGAAGTGCGGTATCGGTGCCGCGACCGCCGACCACGAGATCGTTGCCGGAGTCGGCGAAGATCTGGTCGTTGCCGTCACGGCTCTGGATGGTGTCGTCGCCGCTGCCACCGAAGATCACGTCGTTGCCCGCGCCGGTGGTGATGGTGTCGCTGCCGCTGCCACCGTCGACGGTCTCGGCGTCGGTCCCGGCGACCGAAGCGCCGTCGAAGACGTCGTCACCGGCGCCGAGGGACACGTTGATCGACGTGAACGTCGTGGTGTCGAACGTCTTGGCGGTGATCGGATCGTCGCCGAACTCGACCTGCAACAGCGCGGGGTTGCCGAGCGGGTTGAACACGCTGACGATGTCGGCGTTCCTCGTGCCGACGATGCTGAGCGTGTTGTTCGCGACCGTCGCCGAACCCGACGGTACGAGAACCGCGGGGCTCACGTTCGGCGCCGCGCTATTCGGCGCGTTCGTCGCGGCGGCTGCCGGCGACGCCATTGCAAAACCGAGTGCCAACGTGGCGCCCGCCGCGAGCCCCAATGGGCGCGCGCGAAGCAACTTATAAATACTCATGAATCAATCCCTCTGCTCTCGATGCGACCGGTTTGTCATCCGGGTTCGAGATGAGGTACGGCGCGCGCGCCAAACGCGGTTCGCGCTTTGTGAGTCGGTGGCGCGCGAATCAGCCGGCGTGCACGGTACCGACGAGCACGCGTCGGCCCGACGAAGCTTGCACGTTGTCGGCCGTCTCGATCGTGACCGTGATCGTGTTGAACTCGACGGGGGACACACCCGACCAGAGCGTGACGTACCCGCCGCCGCTCTTGCTGAACGTTCCGATCGAGACGAGCGTTCCGTCGGCGTTCTTCAACCACGCTTGGTAGTACTCGTTGCTCGGAAGAAGCGGAAGATCGTCGGTCTCGAGCTTGACGCGAAAGCCCTCGGCGCGCTTGACGACGTCGGCCGAGCCCCGCGCCCCGGGCGCGAGCTCCGTGGCGGTGAGCTGGGCGGAGAAGTCGGGGTGCCCGCCGTGGCGCGCAACCGCGAGTGTTCCGCCGACGAGGGCGACCACCGCGATGACCGCCGCGGCCGCGAGACCGATCAGTCGGCGACTCATCCGGCGTGTGTGATCCACGCGTTCTATACGACCGGGCGCGGGCGGCGTCGCGGCGGCGTCGGCACGCCCGACGGCATGGGCGACGGAGTCCTCGAGACCGGGCGCGGGCTCGGCCCAGGTTGACGGGTCGCCGAGCGCGTCGGTGAGCAGCGTGAGATCTGCGGCCTCGTCGGCGTCGAGCGCGTTCGCGCCGAAGCCGGCGATGATCGCGCCCCGCCGTTCATTCGTCGGTCGCTCAGTCATGAGTTACGCCTCGGAGCTGGCCGAGCAGCGTCGCCAGCCTGCGGTGCGCGCGGTGCGAACGCGATTTCACGGTGCCCAACGCGATGCCCAGCTCCGCGGAGATCTCGCCGTGCGTCATGCCGTCGAGATGTTGCAAGCGCACCACTGCGGCCTCCTCGGGCGGGAGCTCGTCGATCGCTCTGCGCACACGCCATACCGCGTCGAGCGTATCCATCTCCGGGGGCAATACCACGACGGCCGGATCACCGACACCGACATCGTCCAGCGCGCGGGTCGGCCGCCGCGCCTCCCGGCGATAGATGTCGATCGCGACGCGCTTGGCAATCGTTGCGAACCACGGCGCCGGATCGCGGTCGAGGTCGATGCGATCGGCGGCCTGCCACGCCTTCACGAACGTGAGCTGCGTCGCCTCTTCGGCGAGATCGTCCCGACCGAGGGCCCGGTGCGCGACCGCGTAGACGAGGCGGCCGTACTCGCGATACATCTCGCGAACGGCGTCATCGTCGCGCCGGCGAAACGCGTCGAGCAGCGCGGGATTGATGGTCGGCCACGCGTCGGTGAACGCCCGGCCCGGCGACGATGCCGGGAAGGGCGCGAGTGTGCCCGTCACGGCACAGTGGTGGCAGTACCACCGGGATCGGAGATCTGCACGATGAAGTTGGGACGCCGCGGAACATCACGAAGACGTGGAGCTCGAACCGTGGGCCCGGCCTTGGTCGCGATCCCGGCGGAAGCGGCGAAGACGTCGTCGGCGAGACCCGAGTGCAGGCGGGTGCGCAGCGTGTTCGTGAGCACGGGGGGAGCTCCTTGATTCGATGTTCGGCGGAAGTACTCCGGTGCAGCAGTCGTCACCGTTGAGGCATAGGTACGTCGGAAAACCTGTGGGAGTTCGATTCCTTTTGAGATTCTGTTTAAGACCTGGTGAGCGCATGTGCATAACTGCGTCGGGCACCATGGTGAAGTGCCCGAAGGCGACACCATCTTTCGCGCGGCCGCGTTGTTGCGCGCCGCGCTGGTCGGAAAACGGCTGACGGACTTCGAAATTCGTCGTGACCCGCGTGGTCGGCGCGCGCCGCCACCGGGCACCTTGATCGTCGCGGTCGATGCCGTAGGAAAACATCTGCTCGTGCGTTTCTCCGATCGGCACGTGCTGCACACACATATGCAGATGACCGGCGCGTGGCACGTGTACGGCGCGGGCGAGCGTTGGCGCCGTCCCGGTCACACCGCGCGGGTTGTGTTGCGCGTGGACGACGGCACGACCGCGGTCTGCTTCGCCGCGCCGATCGTCGAGCTCCGCCGCGAGCACGACGGCCGCGAGCTCCCCACGCGAGCGTCGCGCATGTTGGAGCGACTCGGACCCGACCTCTGTGCATCCGATGTCGACCTCGACGCGGTCGTTGCGCGTCTTGCACTCCTCGAACCGGAGACGGAGCTCGCGGCCGCGCTGCTCGACCAACGTGTGGCCGCCGGCATCGGCAACGTCTTCAAGTCGGAGATCTGTTGGGCGGAGCGCATCTCGCCGTTCGTCGCCGTCACCGAGCTCGATGCCCCGACCCGACGGCGCATCTACGAGACCGCGCAACGTCAACTCACGAGCAATCTGGCCCGGGCCCGGCGCACCACGTACGCGGGTGCGCTCGCGGTCTACGGCAAGAGCGGGCGCCGGTGTCCGCGCTGCGGTGAGACCATCCTCAGCCGCCGCGACCGGGCGAGCCGTTCCACCTACTGGTGCCCCCGCTGTCAACCCGCCCCCATCCCTCCCAACAGTTAGGAGCAGATCCGGCGCGTGGAGCCGGTTTTGCTCCTAACTGTTGGGAGTATTTGTGGGGTCTTCGACGGCTACGGGGAAGCCGTCGACGTTGCGGAGGCCGGGGAAGACCTTCCACCACAGTGCGGCGATTGCGAGGGTTGCGCCGCCACCGAGCACGACCGCGGCCGCGGGGCCGAGCAGTTGACCGGCGACACCCGACTCGAACGCGCCGAGCTGATTCGACGCGCCGATGAACACCGACTCGACCGCGAGCACGCGGCCGCGTTCGTCGCGCGGCGTGATCAACGGGACGAGGGTCGACCGGATGAACACGCTCACCGAGTCGGCGCCCGACAGCGCGACGAGCGCAATGAACGCGACGACGAAGTTCGTGGTCGCGCCGAGGACGATGGTGCCCACTCCGAAGAGCGCGACTGCGATGAGCAACGTGCGCCCGACGCGCCGCCGGACCGGTCGCACGGTCAGCAGGAGCGTGACCGCGCCCGCCCCGATCCCGATCGCGGCGCGCAGGAGCCCGAGCCCGACCGCGCCGACGCCGAGGCGATTCTCGGCGATCGCAGGTAGGAGCGCGACGGCTCCGCCGAACAGGACCGCGAAGAGGTCGAGGGAGATCGCGCCCAACAAGATGGGTTGCGAGCGCACGAAGCGGACGCCTTCGACCGCTTCGTGCATGCCGGCACGCGGTCGGGCGACCCTCGGCGCCACTCGCCCCGGATGCACGAACATGACCGCGACCGCGGCTCCGGCGAGCAGCACCACACCTGCGATGTACGGCGCACGAACGTCGAGCACGTAGAGGAAGCCGCCGAGTACCGGTCCGATGATCGCCGCGCCCTGCCACGTGGCCGTCTCGCGGGCGACGAGCCACGGGAGGCGTTCGGCGCGGACGATGTCGGCCGGGAGTGCGCGCGTTGCGGGCGTGACGAACGCACCTGCGGTCCCGAACACGACCACGAGACCGAAGATCGGCAGCGTCGACGTGGGGTTCGTTCCCGCGTACCAGGCCAGCACGCCGATCGTCACCGCTTGGGCCGCGAGACCGGCGCCGGCCAGCTTCGTGCGATCGACCCGGTCGGCCAGCGTCCCGCTCACGAAGACGAGCAGCGCGGCCGGTGCGAACTCGGCCAGGCCGAGCAGGCCGAGATCGAGGGAGCTGCCGGTGAGGTCGAACACCTGCTTGCCGAGGACGGTCGTGATGAGTGCCACCGCGACCGCCGACGCGAACACCGACACCAACAGCGCCACCCACGACGCCGGATTCGCTTCGACTGCGTTCGGTTCCGCCGGGCTCATGAACGGCGCGTCACGTCCGGTCCGCAGCGGCCGCCACGCGGCGGTAGGTGACCGGGCACGGGTACGCGCTGCGGGCGACGCCGCCGATCTGCGCGGGCAACGGTGTGACCGCGTCGAACTCAGGGGTCATCTCGAATGTTGCGCGCATCCGGTCGACGGTGCGGACGATGGCCGACACCGAGAAGCGCTGCGCCGGGCACCGATGCGGACCGTGCCCGAAGGTTGTGACCGTGACGTCGTGATGCAGCGCGCGATCGCGCCAACGGCTCGGGTCGTATTCGACGCCCGGGCCCTCGGAGTTGGTGAGCGGGAGCATCGTCGCGAGCTGAACGCCGCGTTCGAGGTGATACTCAGTGTCGCCGTCGGAGAAGACGAACGGGCGCAGTACCTCGCGCAACATGATCGAGCGCTGGCCGAGCCGGACCGCTTCGAACGCGCACTGCTCGAGCGGCCCATCCGTCGGGTGCAACAGCACCTCGGCCAACGTCCACGCCAGCGCGGCGAAGAGGTTCGTCATCGTCGCGATGTGCAACAGCACGACGTCGCCCGCGATGCCGGCCGCCGGATCGTCGACGTCGCTCCAACGGCGGGCGATGTCGTCGAGAAAGCTCGGTTCACGATCGGTGCGGGCCAGGAGATCCGTGATGGCGCGCTCCACGCGCGCGAGCGCGGCGCGCTCGTGGTCCTTGGTCGCACCCTGCGATCGCTCCGGATGGACGAATGCTTCCGCGCCGTCGAGGATCTCGAAATCGGGAATCAGCTCCGCGACCTGCGCCTCCCGACCGATCCAGCACGCCAGCCCGAGGCGATGACCGACCCGGCGGGCGAAGTCGAATACGTCGAACGACCCGGCCTCGCCGAGCAGATCGATCTCGGTTGCGATCGCCCAGTCGAGATTGCCGAGGTAGCCCTGCACCTCTTCGGCTCCGAACAGGTCGTGCGCGAACGTACGCCGTTCCGCGAAGAGTTCGTCGGGCAGCTTGCGCACGAGCATCCGGTAGTCGGCCAGGCCCTTGCTCGCGTACCGCTCCTCGACCGCATAGAAGGCCCGCAGCCCGGCCGCACCGAACGTGAACAGATATGCAACCCCACCCGATTCGACGGCGAACGTGTCGCCGAGTGCACGGCGCGCGCCGGCGAGTAGCACGACGGGATCGCCCGCGTCGGGTGCGTCCCACGGCAACGAGAACTCGGCCCACACGGGCGCGGGTTCGATCGGCGGCACCGGCGGATCGTAGTGAGCAGGAGTCAAAACCACCGCGGAAGGGAAGAGAGGTGGCAATATGAACGCGCGGACGGAGTTGGGGCCTAAGGGGGAACCCGTGGGCCACGACGTTGCACCGGTGATTGCAGCCGAAGCGTTGTTCCGCCACGGCATGTCCGACGAGGTGGTTGCCGCATACCTTTCGCGCACCTGGCCCCTGGACGACATCGACTGCCGAGCCGCAGTGCGGGCCGCCCGCATCCTGTTGCACAAGGAGCAACACGTCGCCGCCGGCGAAGCCTCGCCGCCCGGTTGGGTGCTCTGAGAGACAGATCCCACAGTTCGGGCACGGGCCTCAACCGGTCGCCCGAAGTGGCCGTTATCCGTGTCTATGACAGGGGATGGTCCGAACGAGCCTTCTTCGGCACTGCCGGAGCCGATTGACGAGCCCACGCCGACGGACCTCGTCGACGACGACTCGCCGGAGCGCAGTCGGCGCCTGTATCGCCGCCCGGCGGTGCTCATCGGCGCTGTGGTCGCCGTCACCGCGCTCGTCACGTCGATTGCCTGGGCCGACAGCGGTCATCACGGCCGCGTCGCGGTCGCCTCGCCCGACACCGAGCAGGCGCAGTCGACGACCACTGCCGACGCGTCGACCACCGACTCGAGCGCACGCGCGACGACCACTGACCCGTCTTCGACCGCACCGAGCACTGACGCGACCGGCGCGGGCTCGACCGACCCGATCCTGAACGTCACGCCGGCCAGCGACCCGTCCACCGATACGACACCAACGACGTCGGCGCCCGATCCCAGCGTCACCACGACGACCGCGCCTCCGTGTCTGCCCGCGCCGGCTCTTCCCGGCCCCGGATGTCCACACTCCGGCATGAACGCGATCGCGGTCACGACCGGTCAATCGTTCTCGTGCGCGATCGCGTCCGGCGGGGACGTGTACTGCTGGGGCGACAACCAAGACGGGAAGCTCGGCACCGACAGCGTCTATTTCAGCAACGTCCCGCGCCGGGTTGACGGCATCTCCGGCGCTACGAGTATCGCCGCGGGCTCCGATCAGGTCTGCGCGATCGTGAGCGGGGGCGACGTGTATTGCTGGGGCGGCGACAGCCAGGGTCAACTGGGTGACGGGGTGACGCCGCCGGTTGTCGGCCACCACTCCGCCGCACCGGCCGCCGTCGTCGGGTTGCACCACGTAGTCGCGCTCGCGGCCGGTGAAGCTCACACGTGCGCCATCCTCGACGGGGGCCGCGTCGAGTGCTGGGGTGACGCCGGTCTGCTGGGCAATGCGTCGGGCGCGCAGTCATCCGTGCCGTCCGCGGTTCCCGGCATCACGACGGCCACTGCGATCGCCGCAAATGCCACCGACACGTGTGTCCTCCTGGCCACGCACGCCGTCAAGTGTTGGGGCGCGAATGACTTCGGCCAACTCGGCATAAATCCCGCATCGTCTCCGCTCACGCCGGTCACGGTGCCGGGCATCTCGGGTGCGGTCAGCGTCGACGTCGGTAACTTCTACGCCTGTGCCGCCCTGAGTGACGGCCACGTTCGCTGTTGGGGCCTGAATGAGTCCGCAACCCTCGGGGACGGGACGAAGACCAACTCGTTCACGGCGGTCGAGGTCGTCGGCATCTCGGACGCGACTTCGGTTGTGACGGGAGACAAGAGCCGCGTGCGCGGTTGTCGCAGGAGCGGCAGTTCGCTGCTGGGGCTCAAACCCGTGGCTCAACCTCGGCAACGGTTCGAGGGACCCAAACGCAGTTGCGCTCTCGCCGGTATCGGTCGAGGGTGCACACGACGTGTCGTCACTGTCGATGTACGACCTCAACGCGTGCCTCATCGTCGACGGCGAGATCGCCTGCTGGGGGTCGGACGACGCGGGCGAGCTGGGCAACGGCGTACCCGGCTCGGTCCAGGTGCCGGCACCGGCGGCAGTAGTCGGCTTCGGCGGGTAGGCGCGGCGCGGAACACGAGCGTCCACACGCCCGAGCTATACCGTTCGGTGATGGCCGAGCTCGATTATCCCGAATGGATCGAACGCGAGAGTGAGGCGTTCGCGACGGTGATCGACGGGGGCATGCTCGATGCGCCGCGTCCCCGGTTGTCCCGAATGGTCGTTGCGCGATCTCGCGTGGCATCTTGGAAACGTCCAACAGATGTGGACCACGACGGTGCTCGCGGGCGCCGACGTTCGGCCCGACCTGGGCGAAGAACCGCCCGGACCGCACGACACGCCGGAACTCGCGCAATGGATGCGCGCGTCGAGCCGCGGTCTCGTCGCCGCACTGCGCTCGACGCCGTACGACACGCCGGCCTGGGCGTGGTGGAAAGACGATCACACGGTCGGTGCGATCGCCCGGCATCAGGTCCACGAAGCCGCGGTACATCGTTGGGATGCGCAATCCGCGGTCGGTACGCCCGAACCGATTGCGCTTTCGGTCGCCGACGACGGTGTCGAGGAGTTGGTCTGGATTACACGTCAGTTCGTCGAGCCGGCGCCGGTGCGTTCGTGGCGACCGACTCGGGACACACGCGTCCCGGTTGCCGACCGTCCGCCGTTGGTGACTGCGTCGGCAACCGCGTCGGATCTCGTGCTCTTGCTCTATCGCCGTATTTCGCCGGACGCGGTCGCGCGTCGACGGCAACCGCGCCGTGCTCGACAAAATTTCTGCAGCCCGTCGACTGAGGCTCTGAGTAACCTCGATCGGTGACCAGCGATCGAGGGTGTACACGAGAACCCGCGCGGCCGATCCCTGTTCCGGCACCGCGACTTCATGCGGCTGTGGACGGCCGAAACGGTTTCGCAGCTCGGGAGTCAGGTCAGCCTGCTCGCGCTCCCGCTCGTTGCGATCTCGGTACTGCACGCAACGACGTTTCAAGTCGGAGCGCTGACCGCGGTCGAGTTTTCGCCGTTCGTCCTGTTCGGTCTGCCCGCCGGCGCGATCGTCGACCGCCTCCCCCGCCGCCCGATCCTGATCTGGTGCGACATCGGACGCGCGGTTGCACTCGCCTCGGTTCCGATCGCGTCGGCGATCGGGTACTCGGTTACCCGCAGCTCGTCGTCGTCGTCTTCGTCACGGCTTCGCTCACGGTGTTCTTCGACGTCGCGTACCAGTCGATCCTGCCTGCGATCGTCGAACGCGATCAGCTCACCGACGGCAACTCGAAACTCGAGATCAGTCACGGTCAAGCGCACAAACACTGCGGTCCCGGGCATCGGCGGGCTGCTGGTGCAATGGGTCGGTGCGGCGTCGGCGGTCACCGCCGACGCCGTGAGCTTCGTCGCGTCGGCGCTGCTTGATCCGCGGCATCCGCACGAAAGAGCCGCCGATCATCGCCGCCGACGAGACCAAGACCCGGCTCGCGCGCTGCTGGGCGGAGAGATCCGCGAAGGGCTCGCGTACGTCTTGCGGTCACCGGGTGTTGCGAATGATCGCCGGGCAGCACCGCAACGTCGAACTTCTTCTCGTCGATGACGATGGCCGTGTACCTCTTGTACGCGGTGCGCGAGCGGCATTACAGCGCGGGTGTGATCGGTGCTCGTCTTCACGCTCGGCAACATCGGCGCGCTCGTGGGGGCCGTCATTCACCGGACGCGATCACGCGTGCTCTGCGGCTCGGGCCCACGATCATGGTCGGCATGTTGGTGAGCTCCGCGGCGGGCCTGCTGATCGGTCTGGCGCCGACCGACCACACGCGTCGTCTACTTCGTGGTCGCGTGGCTGCTGTTCGGGTTCGGCGGCACGCTCTACAACATCGACCAGGTCAGCCTGCGGCAGGCGATCACCCCGCCCCGCATGCTCGGGCGGATGAACGCGTCGATGCGGTTCATGGTGTGGGGCACGATGCCGTTCGGATCGTTGGCCGGCGCGATCCTCGGCAGCCGCGATCGGATTGCGCCCCACGCTGATCGTCGCGGGCATCGGCGGATTGTTCGCTGTCGGATGGGTTCTCACGCGGCCGGTGCTCGCCCTCCGGGAGATTCCGAGTGCGGAGCTCGACGACCTGCTTGACTAGCGGCGCGCGGAACCCGATTTCCGCTTGGGCGAGGAGCAGCCGTGTTGCCGTCTCAGTTCGATCCGCAAGAGCTCAGCAGCGAGCAGAACTACCGCAAGATGTCGCTGCGGCGGTCGTCGATCGCGAGCATTCACGTGCATTTCGCGTCGGTACCGCTGTTCGCCGGATGCTCCAAGCGGGAGCTCCGGATGCTGGCCAAGTCGGCGATCGTCGAGCCTCGGGCTGCAGGCGCGGCGCTCGTGACCGAAGGCGAGACGGGTAGCAATGCCTTCGTCATCCTGCAGGGCAAGTGCAAGGTGACGCGCAAGGGCCGCAAGGTCGCCGAAATCGCAGAAGGCGCAGTGGTCGGTGAACTCTCGATGCTCAACCAAGCGCCCCGCAACGCCACCGTGATCGCCGAGACGCCCCTCGAGATCGCGATTCTCGGCCGCCGCGAGTTCCTCGCGCTGCTCGACGAGTCGCCGTCGATCTGCCGCAAATTGCTGCAGAGCCTCGCGGCACGCGTGCAGGAGCTCGACGAGCGCACCCAGTTCTACGGCGCGTGCCCGACGGCGCGCGCCGCTCCGTTATTCGGGCGGCTCGACTGTGTCCTCGGAACGTCGGTGTTCGATCGAGGGATCGAGCGGCGAATCACGGCCCGCGCTCGCGCGTCGGACTCGGCCAGGATCTCCTGGGCCTGCGCTTCGGGATCGTCACTCCCGACCGCCTCCTCTTCGGGAAGCAGAGTTTCCACGCGGGCTTGCACACGTGCGGGATCGGGATTGGCGGGATCGGTTCGTTCGGCCATCCCTGTGGTCTACCCCATTGGCGCGGCGGCACTCACTCCCATGCGCATCTGCGGACTCTTGGCCGGATTCATCCAGCGCAAAACGTCGAGCAGCTCGGAAACCGGTAGCGCAACGCAACCTGCGGTCGACTGACCGTCGGACACGTGGAAGAAGATCGCGCTGCCCAGACCGGGAGTGCGCACGGTGTTGTAAGCGATGACCGCGCCGTAGTCGTACACCGGCGCGTTGTCCATCGGTTCCGGGCGCACTCCGGCCGCGCCAACGCGAGTATCGATCCACTCGTTGTAGTTGGAGCTGGTGGGATCGTCGTCCCAGACGATCGCCGAACTGGTGATGCGGCGATAGGCGAACGAGACGCCCGGATTGGCGTCGATGCCGAAGAAGAACGAGAAGCCGTACGTGCCCGACGGCGTGCGGCCGTCGCCTTCACGCTTCTGGCCGAGGGGCGCGAAGCCGTTGCGACCGACCCGCGCAGTCCACGGTCCGAAGCGGCGCACCCAGCCGGAGGTTGTGCGGTCGTAGGCATTCAGGGTGGCGAAGGTCTGGCCGTAGCCAGATGCGGAAACGACGATGAGCTGCGCCTGCGATTCGCTCGCGGGCACGACGGGGGGAGTGGGCGCGCTTGTCGGCGGAGTCGTCAGCTGCGGTCGCGGCGTGGTTGTAACCGGTGCGGGGGCGGTGGTCGTGGTCGGCGCAGTGGTGGTCGAGGTCGGCGCCGCCGTCGTCGGTGCGGGAACCCTGGTCGTGGTTGTGGTGTTCGCGGCCGTGGTCGGCACGGTGGCGGCGGTCGAGTGCGAGCTCCCGCCTCCGCACGCGGCGACGACGGCAGTGGCGGCAATCACTGCGAGGAGGGCCCGGAGCACGGGCGGTAGCCTAAGGAAGATGCGCCGACTGCGGGCGATCTCCGCCTGCTTGACGCTCGCCGCCGCGATCACCCTGCTCGCGGCGTGCGGAAGCCCGGACCACGCAACGTCGGCCCCGACGACCGCGGCGTCCACCGCGCCGAGCACGACCGCGACCATCGCGCCGACCACGACATCGACAACTCGTCCGGTCACAACGTCGACCATCGCCCGGACAACCACATCGACAACCACATCGACAACCACATCGACAACCACATCGACCCGCGCGCCCAAGAACGCCGCGTTCACCGCCGCTGTCGACCCGGTGCAGGCGAGCGATATTCCGTCGACGTATCGACCCGGCTGCCCCGTCGCGCCCGAGCAACTCCGCATGCTTCATCTCAGCTATTGGGGCTTCGACGGTCAGGCCCACACCGGCGCGATGGTCGTGGCTGCGAGTGTTGCCATCAAAGTCGTCGCCGTGTTCCGCACGCTGTACGACGCGCAATTCCCGATTCGGCGCATGCAGCCCGAGGACGCGTACGGCGGGAAGGATCCGGTCTCCATGGACGCCGACAACACGTCGGGCTTCAACTGCCGCAACGCGGTCGCGCCCGGTCCGCCGCAATGGTCTGCGCACGCCTACGGAACCGCGATCGACGTCAACCCCGTCGAGAACCCGTACCTCGAGGGGGCGCGGTACAGCCCGCGGCCGGCGCGGCGTTCGTCGACCGCCACGAGGTCAAGGCGGGAATGGCGGAACCGGGTGGCGTTTTGAATCAGGCCTTCGCCGCCGTGGGCTGGCAGTGGGGTGGCCGCTGGACGGGCTCGCCCGACTACCAGCACTTCTCCGCGAACGGCGGATGACCGGTGGAGCCGCCGGTGCTGCAGACTGGACCCGTGCTCAGCGAAGTGAAGCCGCGCTTCCGGGGCGTCTCCCACGAGATCGCGGCGTTCGTGTTCCCCGTACTCGGCGCGGTGCTGATCGTCGTTGCGCACGACACCGCGGCGCGGATCGCGGCGGCGATCTACACGGTCGGCGTCACCGCGATGTACGCGACGAGCGCGGTGTACCACCGCGGACACTGGACACCGGCGACCAAACAACGGCTCCGACGGCTCGACCACTCGATGATCCTCGTCGGCATCGCGTCGACGTACACCCCGGTCGCGGTCGTGGGGCTCGATACGCGCAGCGCGCGCATACTCCTCGGCATCGTGTGGCCCCTCGCCGCGATCGGGATCGCGGTGCGGATGTTCTGGTTGCACGCGCCGCGCTGGTTGGTCGCGGGCGTGTACGTGGTCGTGGGCTGGACCGCGGTGGTGTTCGTGCCGGTGTTGTGGAACCAGCTCGGCGTACTCACGTTCGCGCTCATCGCGTGCGGCGGCATCGTGTACTCGATCGGCGCACACGTCTATTCGACCCGGAGACCCGACCCGTGGCCCGAGGTCTTCGGCTTCCACGAGGTGTTCCATGCGCTCGTCCTGCTCGCAGGCCTGATCTTCTACGTGGCCATCGCCCGCATCATCGTGACCGGCTGAATCGGGCGCTGGTAGCTTCCGCGCCATGACCGGAACCGAGCACTGGCGCCAGGTTGCATCGCTGGACGACGTCGGCGTGCGCGACGCGATCCTGTCGGGCTACGCCGACGGCAAACCGTTCACGCCGTACGTCCCCACGATCGACATCGGTACGCCGGCCCGGGTGCTCGACTTCGGTTGCGGCCTCGGTCGGAACCTCCCGTACCTCGCTTCCGTCGCGACCGAGGTCGTGGGCTTCGATCTCCCCGAGATGATCGAACGGGTGCGCGTCCTCGAGTGGCCGGCGGAGATCAGCTTCGAGTCCGACTGGGACCGCGTGCGGGAACAGCGCTTCGACCTGGTGTTCGCCTCGCTGGTGTTCCAGCACGTCGAGCCCGCGCCGCTCCAGCGCTATCTCGCCGACGTGTTCACGATCGCGCCCCGCTGCTACCTGTTGTCGCGCGGACGCCACGACTTCGGCGGCGCGACGCTGCAATACCTACCGGCGGGAATCCACGCGGCCGACGGTGTGCTGGTCGATCACGACCCGCAGACCAACGACCTCGCCCAGCTCGGACCGATCTCGGGCGCGGAAATCACCATCCTCGACGACGACCGCGTGTACGAGACCGTTCTCGGCGCCGGTTGACGCCGAGAACGGACCCGTTCGTTACGCAGTAACCGACTACCTAGCTGCCGGCGATCTCTCCGACCGCGGTGGCGTGGCCCATGCTGACTCCCGGGCCGCTGAGGCCCGACAACGTGATGTCGAACTTCACGTCGAGGTTCGGGTCGGCGTTCGGCCAAACCGGGATGCTCACGACCTTCGAGCGCACGTTGGTCGGGAACGTGATCGTCCCACTGGTCTTGCCGCCGTAGTTGCCGCCCCCCGAGGCCGCACTGCTGTAGGTCGCGGTGTCAGCCGTGATCGCGTAGTTCACCGTCACCGTGCCGGTGACCTTGTCCGACAGCGTCACCATGAACTTCAGCATCTGAGCCTTGCTGGACGTGATGATCGTCGAGTCGCCGACGTCCATGACCGTGCCCGGCGAGCCCGTGTCGTCATCGAGGATCGTGCCGGTCCCGGTACCGCGACCAACTACGTAGCCGCCGGTCGGCGTGCCCAGATCGACCGTGAAGGTCTCGTCGGGTTCGGGCGTGGTGTCACCGAGGATCGATACCGCGATGCTCTTCGAGACCGCGCTCGTGCCCGAAGCCGACGGCGCAAACGTAAGCACGCCCGACTTGGTCTTGTAGTCGATTCCCGAGCCGGGCTTGGCGCCGCCCGTCGCGCGGTCGGTCGTCGAGTTGTCGTGCACCGTGTACGGCACGGTGACCGTGGCCGTCGCCGGTACCGAGAGCGTCACCGGGAAGTTGAGCGTGCGGGCGGCCGAGTTGCCCTCGGCGGCCGACGCGTCACCTACCGACACGGTGCGCGTGTCCTGGACGAGTTTGTAGATGCCACCTTCGAGGCTGATCGCGTACAGCTCGCCGTTCGCGTCCTGACCGAAGCTGACGATGCTCGACGGGCTGACCGAGAGGTCGCCCTGCGCGGTGAGGTGCGTTCCGCTGACCGTGGCGCCGACGATCATCGACCGGCACAGGTCGCCGAACACGTACACGCCGTCGAGGCTCGGGATGGCCGTGCCGTGGTACAGGTAGCCGCCGATGATGGCGCACCAGCCGTTGGAGTGCGGCTCTTCGAAGACGGGATTCACGGCCCCGGCGGGCTTGGCGCCGCCGTTGTAGGGGTGCAGTGCCTCCCGCAGCGGCCACCCGAAGTTCTGGCCGCCTACTCCGGGCGCGGTGATGTCGACCTCTTCGTAGAGGTCCTGGCCGACGTCGGCGACCCACATCTGCCCGGTGGCGTCGAACGAGAAGCGCCACGGGTTGCGGAGCCCGTACATCCAGATCTCGCCGCGCTTGCCCGCCTGATTCGCGAACGGGTTGTTCGGCGGGATCGTGTAAGGCAACGAGCCGCTCGGCGTCGGGTCGATACGCAGGATCTTGCCGAGCAGCACGTCCTTGTTCTGCCGCGTTGCCGTCGGAGTCGCCCGGAGTTCCGCCGTCGCCGACACCGATGTACAGGTCGTGGTCGGGCCCGAAGATGAGCTCGCCGCCGTAGTGGTTGGTCGAGTCGGGGTGCGGGATCGTCAACAGGTTGCGCCGGCTCGCGACGTTGGCGACGTCACCCGACATCGTGTACTCGTCGACGAAGATCGTGTTGCTCGCGACGACCGCGTAGTCGACGTAGAGCTTGGTGCCGTCGGGCGAGAACGCCGCGCCGAGCAGGCCTTCCTCGTCCTGATCGACCGCGACGACGCCCGAGATCACCGGGGTCGGTTCGATCGTGCCGTTCGCGTCGACGATGACGATCGAACCGCTCTTCTCGACCACGTACATACGTGTGTCGCCGGTGCGGAACGCGAGGGCCACCGGCTCGGACAGGCCCGATGCCACCTGTGACAAGCCGAGTTGCACGGTCGTCACGTTGGGTCCGGCCGCGCCCGCATGCGCGACACCCCCGACCCCGCCGACCAGGAACGCGCTTACAAGAGAAGATGCCGCGACTGCCGCGCCGAGCGCGAACCAGCGCGTACGACGACCATGCTTGAGAACCGCCACCCGATGAACCCCCCGGTCACAATCACTACCCCGTCAGAATGCATACTCGCGCGCTGGGTGGCGAGCTCGCCAGTAGTTCAAATAGGGCGATTGCCGCTTCTGATCAGACCATCGGGCCAGGACTTGGTCAAGAGAAGGTCAAGTGGATCGCCGAGAAGAGCGGCCGGAAGTGACAAGCGCCCACTCTGATTGACGCTCTGAGTGGTCACGCTTACCCTCGACTCCAGGGCATCCGGAGCGGGTGAGCACGATCTCCGCCTCCGAATCTGCGGGAGACATTGCGCGGCGGCCGTGGGGCCGTCGCGCCATAGGGAGGCACTTCGTGGAAATGCAACGCCGTGTGGCGGAACGCGCTCGCGCACTGATGGGATCTCGGGGATGGGCCCGCCGCGGCATCGTGGTCGGTGTCACCAGCGTTGGTCTCGTCGCGTTCCTCGCGCTGCCGGCGTGGGCACACTTTCCGGTTCTCTCCGGCGAGACGGACTGCCCCAACGGCGACCACGTCGTCACCTGGACCATCGCGAACAGTGAGACCGACCCGGCCCGGCCGATGACCATCGTGTCGGCCGACGCGACGGTCGGCACCCAACACTTCAGCGTCACGGGATACGCATCGCCGGTTGCGGCGTCCGACACCACGCCCGCGACGACCGTGATCCCGGGTTCGGTGACTGGAACCGTCGTGCTGACGATCAATGCGTCATGGCCCGACGGCGTGACCGCGACCCGCACGACGTCGGTGCCGCTCCAGCAGAACTGTGCCGGCACGACAACGACCACGCTCGAACCGACGACAACCACCGAAGAGCCGACGACCACCGTCGAGCCCACGACCACCACAACTGTCGAGGCGACGACGACAACCGAAGAGCCGACGACAACCACCGTCGAACCGACGACAACCACCGTCGAACCGACGACCACCACGGAAGAGCCGACGACCACCACGGTCGAGGCCACGACGACGACCGTGGAACCGACGACGACCACGACCGTCGCGCCGACTGCCAGCACGCTCGTGTCGCCGTCGACGGTTGTGAGCACCACGACGATTCCGATCGGGAAGCTCGGTACGACGGTTCCGCCCACGACCGAGCCGTCGAGCCTGACCGCGCAAGCCGTCACGACCACGACGGTTGCCGGCGAATCGTTGCCGTTCACCGGAAGCAGTCAGGCGCCGCCGCTGGTGGGACTCGGAGCAATCGGTCTCGGCACCACGCTCGCAGTCATCGCCCGCCGGCGTCGGGCCCGCGCCGCGTAGTCAAGCGACTCTCGCGCGGACTCCGACGAAGGGTTCGGTGGGAACGAGCCGCGCCGACTCGACGATTTCGTAGCCCACGGCTGTCAGCACGCGTTCGATCTCGTCGTGCTCGGGCAGCGCCGCCACCGTGTCCTGGCAACACAACATGAGATGGAGGTGCGCGCTGGCGATGGAACCAGGGTGAGTCAGCGAAACCACCACCAGCTCGCCGTCCGGTGCGAGGAGACGTTGCACGCTTTCGAACAACGCGACGCGCGTTTCCGGGGCGAAGTAGTAGAGGTTGTTGCAGAAGGTGACAAGGTCGAAGCGCGCGCCTGACGTCGGCGTCCAGGTGCGAATGTCACCGGTCGACACCGCGGCCCGCGCGCCGAATCCGGTTCAGCGCGCGTCGGGTGTCGGCAACCACGTCGGGGGCGAGGTCGACGGCTTCGACGGCGATGTGCGGGTCGGCCTCGAGCAGTGCACGCGTGTACACGCCCGTGCCGCAACCGACATCGAGGGCCCGACCCGGATGGCGGTTGGCGACGACCTCGTGCAAGAAGGGAACGATGAACGGCGCCGCGGCCAAGGAAACATCGGCAATGGTGCCGGCGTGGTCCCGGAGATCGGTGCGGCCCGAGTCGGGCGCGCCCCGCCAGAGCTGGGCGATCTCGGCGTACGGGCCGGCCTGATATTCGACCATCGACCGGTAGTGGGCGACCAGCAGCCGGTCGCCGTCGGCGATGGCGCGGGCCCGCTTCCCGCGGACGCTCCAACGCCCCGCGCGCTCGCGCAGCTCGCCGACTTCGGTCCCGACGTCGAGCCACGCCCGCAACCGTTCCGGCCGCGCGCAATCGGTGCGCCCCACGAGCGTGGCGAACGGGGTGGGTGTGCGCAGCTCCGAGCCGAGACCGGTGTCGGCCAGGGACGCGAGAAACAATGACCGCACGAAGGCGCGGCTGTCGGCGATCGCGAGCAGGCGGGCCGCGCCGTGTCCGCCTCGAATCGACGCGATTGCGCCACGGATCTGCGCGGGTCGGTCCCGCCAGGTCGTCACTTCCCGGCCCGTAGCCCGAACGCGCGTTGCGCGCTCCAGCGCACCGCACGCGTCGCCGCGCCGACCGGCCGCGACGGCGGGAACGCGACGGGGTCCATCTCGGGCACGAAGAGTTCGCCCTGATTGCTGAACGCCATGTAGATCGGATACGAGGCGGTCCCGAGGAAACGCAACGGTGCCGACGCGTGCGCGCCGCGGAGCGTGTGCGCAAGGTCGGGGCGAACCCCGTCGACCGTGATCGGGCTCGGCCGGAAACCGAACCAGTGGTACGCGCGGCGCACGATGGGCGCACGGCGCGCGTCGTCGATGCCGAGGTCGGCAAGCACCACCTCGTCGACCGCGAGCGCGTCGGCACCCGCGTAGACGTGACGCACCTCAGCCGGTGAACGGCAACCCATCACGCCGAAGGGACCGTCGGCGACCGGCGCCCACGCGTCGACGATCGAGAAGTCGGGTGGCGCGACGTCGAGGAGCATCATCGTCGCGGAGCGGAAGTCGACCTGACGGCCGGCGTAGAAGGTCTCGTCGATCGCACCCGTGCTGCCTTCGAGCGTCGAGAGCCCGAGGTGCGCGAACTCGGTAGGGTCGGTCCGGAGCTTGGGCATCACGATGCGGACGTCGGCGTCGAGCCAGGTGGCCGTGACGGCCTGCTGCACGAAGCCGCGCTCGTAGCGGATCGGCCGGAGATCGTCGGAGATGTCGACGACGCGGTAGTTCGGCGACGTGAACCCGAAGTAGCGCGCGACCTCGGCGACGGAGCGGTTGGCGAAACAGGTCCCGTAGACGGTGGGTGCTTCGAGCACCGCGACATCGGCGACGCCGTGGCGGCGGAGGTATTGCGCGAGGAGATCGACGAGCACGGGGTCGTTGATGTTCGCGGGCGCGCGCCGGTCGTAGCCGAGCATGAACGACACCCGAACCGCGACCGATCGGGCGTCCCGCACGACTTCGGCGAACCCGGCCGCGTCGAGGCACTCCGTGAGCACCCGCTCCCGATCGGCGTCGGTCGTGCCGGTGCGCACCGCGACCGGGGCGCGCGAACCGAAGCCCCGCGACCCGGAATGTCCCCCGCGGGTCGGCGCTCGCGGCGCGCATCGTCGCGGGCACGAACCACGGGCTCACGCCGCCGAGGTCGTGCACGAGCTGATCGACCGACGCGCCCGCTGCGAGCCGATCGTCGGCGGTCAGCGCGTCGGCAATGATCCGGAAGGCGATGACATGGCGTTCCTCGTCGGCGCGGATGCGCTCGAACGCGGCCCGCTCGTCGTCGGTCCGGGCGAGCTCGATCAGGCGGTGATAGGCGAGCTCGGCCGTCGCCTCGAGTGCCACGTTGAGCGTGCAGTAACGCTGAAACGTCTGGTACCGCAGCTCGGGTTTGAGCGCGGGCGGTATTCGACCCGTCGCGCCGGCCACGGCGACGAGCAATCCCGCCGCCCCCGTACGGAGCGGGGCGGCGCGAGAGTCGAGATGGTTCTCGGTCGCCGACACCCAACCCGACAACGCGCCTTGGACCTGGCGGCCGTACACGACGAGTGTCGAAGCCAGCCCGCGCTGTTGCAACAGGAGCCCGCGCAGGTACTCGGCGTGGAGCTCCTCGTCCTTCCAGATCCACACGAGGGTCTGGCGCAGCAGCGCGCGCATGTCGGCATCCAAGTCGAGCGCGTCGACGCGTCCGGCGACGGCTTCTTCGCGGTACGCGACGGCAACGATCTGTTCGCGTTCGAGGGCCAGGAGCCAGAGCTGCTCGCGCTCGAGGTCGGGCCGACCGGCGTATTCGATCTTCCCCCGCTCGACGAGCTCCCGGACCTCGTCCAAGAGCTCCGTCTCGAGGTCGGCCACCGCGTCATTCTGCCCTGCGGCTACGTGCGGTCGTGCTGCATCTCTCCGGTGACCGTCTGCCAGAGCTGACCGTCCCAGCGCTGCCCGTGCCCGCCGTCGGGACCGGACCGATTGCAGTGCCGGACCTCGCCCTCACGCGCGGGCGTGGAGTCGAACGTGGCGAAGCACGTCTCGGTGGTGCAACCGTGCCGTTCCGTCGTTCCGAACACGTGTCGCGGCGGGCCGTCGAGAGATCCCATGGTGAGCCTTCCGAAACGTCGGGCTACAGGGAAGAGGCGTCAGGCCGAAACGGCGCTGGGCTCGAAGAGGCGTCGCTCCCAAGAGCGTGTCCCCCGACGGTACACCCCAATTTCCTCCCAACAGTTAGGAGTGAAACCGGCGCGCCACGCCGCTTTTGCTCCTAACTGTTGGGAGGGTTCTGGGCCTAGGCGGTGGTGACTACCTCGACGACGATGTCGATCTCTTCGGGCGGGTAGAGGACCGTGTGGACGATGGCGGCGATCGCGCCACCGATCAGTGGGGCGACGATGAAGAGCCAGACCTGATGCAGGGCGTCGCCCCCGACGATGAGGGCCGGGCCGAGACTGCGGGCCGGGTTCACCGACGTTCCGGTCAGCGGAATGCCGATCAGGTGCACGGTCGTGAGGGCCAGGCCGATCGCAAGGCCGGCCGCGCCCGGGGTGGCGAGACGGCTCGTCGCGCCGAGGACCACGAACACGAAGAGGAACGTCAACACGACCTCGGCCGCGAACGCGCCGCCGAGGTTGATCTGGATCATCGAGGCCTTGCCCCAGCCGTTCGTACCGAGACCGACCGACTTCGTGTAGAGGTCGGAACCCTGGAAGATGCCCCATAGCGCAAGCGCGCCGGCGAAGCCGCCGAGGAACTGCGCGATCCAGAAGCCGACCGCGTCGGTGAGGGGCATGCGCCGCGCGACGAGGAAACCCATCGTGACCGCGGGATTCACATGGCAGCCCGAGATCGGACCGAGCGTGTAGGCGAGGGCCAACAGCACCAGGCCGAACGCGAACGCCGTCGCCACGATGCCCGCCGAGGTGCTGGCACCGGCGAACTTGAAGCCGAACGAAAGCGTGGCCACACCCACCGCGAAGATGACGAGCAGCGCGGTCCCGAGGAACTCGGCGAACAAGCGACGACCGAATCCGACATCCATTCGATTTCCCCCTGGGACGTATGTCCGTTTCGGGGAGTATCGCACGGGCTGCGAAGGATTTGCGACACCCTCCGCGGGTGGCACGGGTCCGCGGAACCCCCGTGCGACACTTTGCCGCGATGAATGAGATGACTGCGCTCGACCGGTTCCTGATCGTCGCGGCCGTGGGAGTCGTGGTCGGCGTGGGGCTGGCCTTCGTCGCGCCGTGGCAGATGGCCGTCTTGGCGGGGTGGGACGCGACCGCGATCTTCTACGTGACCTCGGTATGGCTGATCGTGGGCCGGTTCACACCCACCGAGACCGAGACGCTCGCCACCCGGGAGGACACGAGCGCGGGTGCCGACGTCACTGCTCCTCGTGAGTGCGAGTGTGGCCAGCCTCATCGGAACCGGCTTCGATCTGATCAAAGCCAACCAGGCCCATACCGGCGGCAAGGTGGGGCTCACGGTCATTGCGCTCGTGACGGTCGTCGGCGTCGTGGAGCCTCGTGCACACCGTCTTCGCGCTGCGCTACGCGCACGAGTTCTACACACCGCCGGTCGGCGGCATCGACTTCAAGACCGAGCACGAGCTTCCGGACTATCAGGACTTCGCCTACGTCGCGTTCACGATCGGGATGACGTTCCAGGTCTCCGACACCGACATCCAGGCGTGCCGCACGCGTCGCACAGTGCTCCGCCAAGCTCTCCTCGCCTACCTGTTCGGGGCGGTGATCCTCGCCGTCGTCGTCAACGTGATCGCGAGCTTGTTGAACAGCTGACGGGGCTAGTTCGCCTGACTAGTTCGAGGGCGCGGCGCTGCGGTTGCCCGACGAGCTCTCGTGCGACTCGAGACCGACCGCGGCGCGCAGCTCGATCAGATCCTGGTTCGAGGTCGCGGCCTTCGCCGCCGGTGTGGATGTACGCCATGAGGTCGGCCAGGCCGTCGGCGATCGCGTTGAGCTTGTGTTGCACCGCCTGATCGCTGCGGGTCGAGCTGTTCTGCAGCAACGCCACCATCAAGAACGTGATGATCGTCGTGACGGTGTTGATGATGAGCTGCCACGTGTCGACGATCGCGGAGCAGGAAGATCGACGGCGCCCAGATCACGACGAGCAGGACGCAGAACGTGAAGAACGCGGCGCGGCTCGCGAGCCGCGACGACCACCCCGCGAAGACGTCGAACGTCCCGACCCGGTCGGAGACTTCGCTCGGCATGAGGACGGGCTGGTTCCTGCTGGTTCCGGTCTGTTCATGTTCATGCCCACGTTGTACCCGAACCGCGCGGACTTCCGAGTGAGGCCCTCGCCGCTTGGCGGGGACGAGGGCCTCAGTCGGTCGTTGCTTCCATGCTGCATTCACTACGCCGGGGTCGTGCGGCTGTGCTCACGATCCCGGCTGTCGATGGTGCGCTTCCTTGCGCAGCCCGTCGAGTTGTTACCTGATACGACGCTGTCGACCTGATATGACGCGTCTGCCTGATACGACGCGTCTACCTGATACGACGCCGAGTGGAACGGGTCTTGGCCGGGCGCGGAACCAGCGCCGAAGCTTCCCGGATGATCGCGGCGGCCTGGCCTTCGGTGAATCCGTACTGGCGCCGGAGCTCGAAGTTGATCGACTCGCGGCGACACCTCCAGCACCAACAGCGCGGTTGCCGTCGTCATCGCCTTGTCGTGCGCCGCGAGCGGACTCATGCTGTATTTCGTCTCGAACTCCCGCCGTCCCGCCTCCATGGGCCCATCATCCTCCCCGAGGGTCGCCGCCGGAAGCGCCGCGGGCCAATGGTGGCCGAATGTCACCGGGGGACCGCCTACGTTCGGACCATGAGCATCGGCCAAGGCAACCCAGTTCGGCCTGACATCCCGGTTCGGCCTGACACCCCCATTCGAGTCGTGCAGTGGACGACGGGCAATGTCGGGCGCCGGGCCGCCCGGGCGATCCTGCGAGCATCCCGATCTCGAACTGGTCGGCTGCTACGCGTGGTCGGACGACAAGGTCGGCGCCGACGTCGGTACTCTCGTCGGCGTCGATCCGATCGGCGTCGGCGGCGACCGACGACGTCGACGCGCTGCTCGCGTTGCGACCCGACTGCGTCAGCTACAACCCGATGTGGCCCGACGTCGACGAGATGTGCCGCATCCTCGGCGCGGGCATCAACATCGTGTCGACCGCGGCGTTCATCACCGGCCGCGCGCTCGGTCGCCGGACGCGGTGAAACGTTGCGAAGCGGCGGCGCGGGCCGGCGGCGCAACGCTGTTCGGCACCGGCGTGAATCCCGGGTTCCTCAACCTGTTCGGCTTGGTGAGCGCGGGCATCTGCGATCGCGTCGATCAGATCCGCGTGCTCGAGTCGGTCGACGCAACGGGATACGCGTCGGCCGAGACCCAGTTGTCGGTCGGCTTCGCGCACGATCCCGACGACCCGGCGACCGGTGACCGAACCGAAGGCGCGTCGGCGGTGTTCGGCGACGCGGTCGCCCTGATGGCCGACGGGCTCGGGATCACCTCGACGACATCGGCTTCTCCGCCGAGTACGCGCGCGCGACCGAGACGATGGATCTCGGCTTCATGACGATCCCGCAGCGGGAGCGTCGCCGGAATCAGCGGCACGTGGTTCGGCGCGGTCGGCGACCGGCACGTGATCGAGTGCTGCTTCCGCTGGAAGATGGGCTGGGCGATGGAACCCGATTGGCCGCTGCGGCACGGGTACTTCGTCGAGATCGACGGACGACCGAAGGTGCGCAGCCGCTTCCAGATCCTCCCGCCCGACGACTGGAGCGAGCCCGACTACATGGGGCTCGGCATGATCATGACGGCGATGCCCGCGGTCAATGCGATCGCCGCGGTGTGTGCGGCCGCGCCCGGTATCGCGACGTACACCGACCTGCCGCTCGTCACCGCGCGGTACGCAGGCCGATACGTGGACGGCGCGCTAACCGGGCGCGCCACTCCGGCGGCGACCCTCGGCGGCCGGCGCGCCCGCCTTCGGCCGCGTCGTCGGTCGCGGCCGCGACCTTGCGCATGGTCTCGCCGAACCGGATCGCCTCCAGCATCGGCAGGTGCTGCGGAACGAACCGCCACCTCCTTCATGGCCCGCTGCGCGAGCGGCGCGCCCTGCAGGAGCCGGTCCGCGAGCGGCGCGGGCTTCGTCCATGCAGCTCGTCGGCCGCGACCACCCGTCCGACCAGGCCGATCTCCTGCGCCCGTGCCGCGTCGATGCGCTCGCCGGTCAGGAGCAACTCCATCGCGTCGTGCCAGGCGAGGCGCTGCGGGAGCCGGATCGCGCCGACGATGGTCGGCACGCCGATGCGCACCTCGGGGAATCCGAACTCGGCGGTGTCGCTCGCGATGACGAAGTCGCACCACGTGACGAGGGTGAGCCCGTAGCCGAGGCAGTAGCCGTTGACCGCCGCGATCACCGGCTTGAAGATCTCCCAGCCGCTCTCGAACGAGTTGATCGTCGGCTTCTCCCAGAACGTGCCCGGGAAGTCGCCGGCCGAACCCGCGCCGTCGCGCAGGTCGGCGCCCGCGCAGAACGCCTCGACCGGCGCCGGTGACGATCGCGACCCAGGCGTCTTCCTCGTCGCGGAACCGGCTGAACGCGCTCGTTGAGGTCGCGGCGCATCTCGCCGTTGATCGCGTTCAACGCCGTCCGGCCGGTTGTACGTGATCGTCGCAACATGACCGTCGAGCTCGTACAGCACCGTGTCGCCCATGCCGCCATTCGTAGTGCCTCGCCCCCGGGCCCGCCAACCCCCGCGACCAGGCCCGCTCGGCAACGAGGCACACTGCGCCTGTGACACCCGCGCCCGGGACATCCGCGCCAACGGAGAAACACCGCGCCGGCCGCCGCGACACTGACGACGGCTTCGCCCATCTCGTGCTGGTGATCCTGATCGCCGTCATCGGCGTCCTGCTGCTCACCGCGTGGCTCGACGGAGTCCGCCCCCTCGACGACGACCGAGGTCGGTCAGACTGCAACCCCCAGCACGGGACGCGGGCACGTGGATGTTGCGTCCGTGGTTGCGCAGGTCGATCCCACAACGGTCGACATCACGACCGTGTTGAGCGGCGGCCGGGGCCAAGCCGCGGCCACCGGGATCATCCTCACGCCCGCGGGCGAGGTACTCACCAACAATCACGTGATCGCCGGCGCGACGCAGATCAACGCGCAGGTCGACGGCGCCGGGCGGCGCTATACGGCACGGATCCTCGGCTACGACGTCGCCGACGACGTTGCCCTGTTGCAGCTCGACGACGCCACGGGATTGCGCGTCGCGACCACCGCACCGAGTACTTCCGCGCGCGTCGGCGACGGCGTCGTCGCGATCGGCAACGCGCACGGCCTCGGCAGCGCACCGATCCCCGAGGCCGGGACGATCACCGCGTTCGGTCAGCGCGTGACCGCCGGCGATGCCGGCGCGCGAGAGCGAGACGCTGAGCGACATGATCGAGATCAGCTCGCCGGTGCAGCCCGGCGACTCCGGCGGACCGCTGGTCGACGACGCAGGCACGCGTCATCGGCATGACGACCGCGGCGGCCGACGATCCGGGTGGGCCGGCGCGCGAGCGTCGGTGACGGGTTCGCGATCCCGATCGAGCGGGCCCAGGCGATCGTCGCGGAGATCCGCGCCGGGCGCAGTTCCGACACCGTGCACATCGGACCACGCGCCGTGCTCGGTGTCGCGATCAAGACGGTGCGGTCGGCGCCCGCCGTCGCCGACGTGCGGGGCGCGGTGGTCGGCCTCGTCGACAACACCGGACCGGCGCGCGCGGCGGGGCTGCGCTCCGACGACGTGATCGTCGCGGTCGACGGAACGAGCATCGGGTCGCTCGAGGATCTCGAGACCACGCTCGATCACTACCGCCCCGGCGACGAGATCACCCTGGGGTGGACGGATTCCGCAACCGGTCAATCCCGGAACGGGTCACTGCGGCTCATCGCCGGTCCGCCCCTCTAGCAACCGCGTGCCCAGTCCGGCAGTACGTTTTTGGCCATGAGCACGCACGCCGAGAAATGCGAGACGCTTCCTCGCGCTGCACCACGCCGACTCGCTGTTGCTGTTGCCGAACGCCTGGGATCCCGGTACCGCAAAGCTGTTCGCGTTCATGGGCTTCGCCGCGGTCGCGACGACGAGCAGTGGCCACGCCGCAACGCTGGGCCGGCTCGACGGCCGCGTGACGCTCGACGAGGTCGTCGAGCATGCGGCCGCACTCGCGGCGGCCACCGAGTTCCCGTCGAGTGTCGACTTCGAGAACGGGTTCGCCGACGATCCGCAAGGTGTGGCGGCGAACATCATGCGGCTCGTCGCAACCGGTGCGGCCGGATGCTCGATCGAGGACTTCTCCGGCCCGGGCGACGACACCGATCTACGAGGTCGCCGAGGCCGCGGCGCGCGTCGAAGCGGCCGCGTACGCCGCGCACTCGACCCCGGCCCGGGTCGTGCTCGACCGCGCGGGCCGAGAACTATCTGCACGGTCACCCCGACCTCGGCGACACGATCGCGCGATTGCAGGCGTACCAGGCCGCGGGTGCCGACGTGCTCTATGCGCCCGGGTTGCAGGACATCGCCGACATCCGCGCGATCGTGGCGGCGGTCGATCTTCCCGTGAACGTGCTCGCCCGGCCCGGCCTTCCCCCGGTCGCCGAGCTCGCGGCCGCCGGTGTACGGCGGATCTCGGTGGGCGGCGGCGTTCAGTCGGGTCGCGTCGGCGGCAACCGTCGACGCGGCGCGCGAGCTCCTCGACGACGGCACGTACGGCTTCTGGGACAACCTGGCCCCGGCCGGAATCATCCAAGACGCGTTTCGCTGACGCGTTCCGCTGACGCGTCGTGCGGTCAGTCGTGTGCGATCGCCACGGCCGGCGCGGCGGTGGTGAGGCCGGCCGCGGAACCGCTGAAGGGCAGGCCGAACGAGAAGACGCCTCCGTCACCGGCGACGAAGCGGTAGCCGCCGTTCTGACCCTCCATGCCGACGATCGGCGACGCAAGGTGAATGTTCCCGGTCGAGCCCCGGAAGGTCGCGTCACCGAAGGAGAACACGCCCCCGTCGCTCGCGACCATCCAGTAGCCCTTGCCCGACGGCGTCGGCGCGATGCCGACCATCGGCTGGTTGAGGTGTTGGCCGCCCATCGAACCGTGGAATTTCGCGTCGCCGAAGCGCGAAGACGCCGCCATCGCGCGCGACGAGCCAGTAGCCCTTGCCCGAAGGCGTCGGAGCCATGCCGACGATCGGCTGGTTCAGATGGATCGCGCCGGTCGAGCCGTGGAACTTCGCGTCGCCGAACGAGAAGATCCCGCCGTCGGCCGCGACGAGCCAGTAGCCGTTACCCGTCGCGCGTGGGCGCCATGCCGACGATCGGCTGGTTCAGGTGTTGACCACCCATCGAGCCGTGGAACTTCGCGGTGCCGAAGGAGAAGATCCCGCCGTCGCGTGCGACCATCCAGTAGCCCGCGGTCGTGCGACCCGCCAGGCCGACGATCGGCTGCGCGAGCCGCACACCGGAGAGCGAACCGCAGCTCGGTGCGCTGCCGAACGGGAAGACGTTCCCGTCGGTCCCGGCGACCCAGTAGCCCACGTGGTTCGCGCTCTGGCTCACGCAGGCGCCGGGCGCGTGCGGCGGCACTCCCGAAGGGCCCGGCGAATGCGGTGATGCCCGCGAGCGTGGGCACGAGCACGAGACCGAGCGCGGCCGCGGGCGCGGCGAAGTGCGCGACCGGGCCCAGGGCGATCGTCGGTGCGCACCGCACCGTTGGCGGGATTCAGCACGTACAGCGTGCTCGATGCGCGATCGATCGTCCAGAGACTTCCGTCGGCGAGGATCGGCGAGTCGGCCGCACCGACGTTCGGACCGGTCCAGCCCAGCGACATCGTGCGGTTGGAGACGTTGACGTTGACCTCTTGGATTCCGTGCAGGCACGGAACGAAGAGATGCGAGCCGTCCAACGCGTCGGCGCCGAACGCGTTTTGACCCGCCGCACATGTCAGCGAGTGGATCTTGGTCATGGTCGGGGTGTCGACGAGGAACCCCGTCTGTTGCTTGCCGATCTGGAACAACATGTTGTTCGGCAGGATCGCGGGTGCGACCGACGAAAGATCGTTGTCGCCACCGGGGAACGTCTTGAATGCGCCGGCGAGGTGCATCGCGGCGCGTGTTGTCGAACTTCAGGACGCTCTCGCCGAAGTTGCCGCTGTTGTCGGGATCGGGGTTGCCGGTCGAGACGTACACGTTGCCGTTCGCGTCGATCGAAGCACCACCGCTGGCCCAGATCGCACCGAGCCCCGACGGTCGGGGTGACGTCGAACGCGACCTTGCCGGTTCCACCTTCGCTGAGCGAAACCAACCAACCGTGGTACGGGCCGCAGTCGCCGGAGTAGCCGCCGAAACCGATGTAGACGCGTCCGTTGCCGAGCGCCAGTCCGGTGCGTTGTTGGATGTTGAGCGAGTTCTGCACACCACCCGGATCGGCGTTGGCCGACACCTTCGGCGCGCCGGTCAGCGTGTCGAGGCCGACGAGCTGGTGATGGATGTGATTGACGGAGTCCTCGATCGTCGCGACCACATAGATCGTGTGCGACGCGGTGTCGATGACGGGCGTCGACAGAATGCCGAGCGGGTCGACGTCGCCGCACCCCGACTGCGAGGCCACGTTGGTCATCGGCCGGCCGAGGTGCCGCGCCCACAGGATGGCTCCGTCGTGCGCGTCGAGTGCGTACACCGTGTCGTTCTCGGTCGCGGTGTAGATGCGACCGTTGAAGGCCAGCGGCTGCGCGTATACGGCGCCGTCGAGGTTGTGACTCCACGCCTGGTGCGCGGGGAGCAACGCAGGTTCCGACGTGTCGTTGCCGGTGCGCTGCGAATTGCCGTTGTAGGTCGGCCACGTCGAGTCGGCGAACGCCGGTGCCGCGAGGGCGCATACGAGCGCGAGCGCGCCGGCCAGAACCAGAAGTCTGCGAGGAGTCATGCGGGAGAGTCTCCCTCGCGTCAGGGGTGCGATAAACGTCGGCTCCGACAGCCCGGATACTGTGCGCGCATACGCGTCGAATCGAGGTCACTGTGAGCGATATTCAGCTGTCCGCTACGGACCACTACACGATCATTTCGGCCGACTGTCATGCCGGCGCGAGTCACGAGACCTACCGCGAGTATCTCGAGGAGCGGTATCTCGAGTGATTTCGACGCGTGGCGCGGGAAATACCGCAACCCGTTCTCCGACCTGCGCGGCAACCGCCGCATGCGCAACTGGGACGACGAGTTGCGCAACTCGCAGCTCGAAGCCGACGGCATCGTCGGCGAGGTGGTGTTCCCGAACACGGTGCCACCGTTCTTCCCGAGCTTCGTGCTGTTCGCGCGGCCGCCGAAGCCGGAGGAGTACGAGCATCGCCTCGCGGGAATCCGAGCCCACAATCGTTGGCTCGCCGATTGGTGCGCGCGCTTCCCCGATCGCCGGGCCGGGATCGGGCAGATCTTTCTGAACGACGTCGACGATGCGATCGAAGACGTGAAGTGGATTCACGCGAACGGTCTGCGCGGCGGGGTGCTGATCTCCGCGATCCCGCCCGACGTCGACTACGTGAAGCCGTTGTACGACCGGGTCTACGACCCGCTGTGGTCGGTGTGCGAAGACCTCGGCGTCAAGGTGAACAGCCACGGCGGCACCGGGCTGCCGAACTACGGCAAGTACGCGGTCGCCGACCTGCTGTACATCACCGAGGTCTCGTTCTATTCGCAGCGCCCGTTCGTGCAGATGTTGCTCTCCGGAGTGTTCGAACGGCACCCGCGCCTGCAGTTCGTGATGACCGAGATGGGGTGCGCGTGGCTGCCGCCGATGCTCGAACGCTTCGACCAACTCATCAAGAAGATCAACACCACCGGCGCGACCGGTGAGCTCCGTTACACCGACGAGCACAGGCTGCCGCAGCTCGCGAGCGACTACTTCCGCCAGAACTGTTGGGTCGGTGTGAGTCAGCCCGGGCCCGACGACGCGGCGGCGCGCAACGTGATCGGTCTCGACCGGTTCATGTGGGGGAGCGACTACCCGCACGACGAGGGCACGTGGCCGTACACGCGCGAACACCTGCGCCAGCTGTTTCACGACACTGATCCCGCCGAGTTGCAACAACTGCTCGCCGGCAACGCGGCCCGCTTCTACGACTTCTCGCTCGACGCACTCGCGCCGCTCGCCGCAGAATTCGGTCCGACGGTGGCCGAGTTGCAACGCCCGTTGGACGCGTTGCCCGAGGAGCCGAACGAGGCGTTACTGAAAGCGGTCGGAGGGTCACGGCTCTGACCAGCAGGAACGGCGAGACCTTGCGCAGCGTCGGTCGTGCCGTTGCAAGACTGCGCGCATGTCCGAACGGAGCGGAACGCTTTCTCGTTATGTCACGCGCGCCGTCGCAGGGGTCGCCACTGTTCGCGGCGCTCTCCGGATGTGCCGCGGCCGCGACGCGTAACGCGAGCGCCGGCGCGTCGAAGACCGCGCCGCCGACGGCAACCGAGGCGCGGATCATCGGCAGCGTGAACTCGTTTCGCGCCGCGCACGGCATGCACGCGCTGAAGCTGAACTCCAATCTCGAAGACAAGGCGAGGTTGTGGGCTGCCTACATGGCGCAGGGCAACTGCGGGCGCACCGCCAACGGCGTCGCGAACATCTGTCACTCCTCGTTGACGGACTTCATCACGGTGCATTGGACGCGCCTCGAGGAGAACGTCGGCATGGTCTCGCCCCGCACCGACGTGTCAGCCATCGAGAACGGATTCGAACGCTCGCCGGAACATGCCGCGAACATGTTGAACGCGCAGATCACCGCGATGGGGATCGGTGTGGCCTACGCGGGAAGTGTCATGTACGTGGCCGAGGAGTTCATGGCCGGGTAAGGGCGGCGGTGAGCGCCTCGGCCTCGACGTCGAGCCGGCGCACAAGTCCGGGGACGATCCGCCGTTCCGCGGTGCCACCGACGAGCGGCACCTTCACGTGGAAGTCACCCGCGATTGTGCGCCGCGTACGCGTCGGTGGTTCGTCGAGCGGGGCGAGCGCAACGTCGGCCGCGCCGTAGAGCCGGCCCGGCTCCGCCTCCGCGGTGAAGGTCAATCGCCCGACTCCGGAGTCGACATCGAGCTGCAGCTCCTGGACCCACGTGAGCTGACGGCCCGCAAGGATCCGGCGGGCCACCGGATCGAGCTGACCGACGTAGGTGTAACGCAGCCGGAGCACACGCGCCGATCCGTCGGCGGAATGTTCGACGATCTCGGGGAGACTCAGGTCGGGGAGCTCGAGCGCGGCATGGAACGCGGGATCGCACAAGATGTCGGCGACGGCACGCGGTGCGCCCGGGAACTCGTGGGTGGCGGAGAAGCGCACGCCGGTCAGTCTGGTTCCGGCGCAGTACCGCCGCCACTTGCGGGCGTCGGCGTTCGGCCCACGGTCAGGCACGCAACTTCCCACGCGACCAACGCGGCGAGGATCAGATATACGACGAGCGGTCGCGGCCGCCCCCATGCAACCAGCACGACTGCAACCAGCACCGCGCCCGCAACCGCCAGCGGCCGCGCGTATCGCCGGAACAGATCGATGGCCACCGCGCGGGCGTGGCGCTCGTGGCCGACGAGCAATTCCGATCCCGCGAACAACGCCACCAGCAGCGCGACGAGCGCGAGCACGAACGTGATGCGCACGCCGGCGCGTAACGGCCCGACCAGCGCGTCGAAGGGCGCGGCCGCGATAGTGCGGTACGAGGCGCCCACACGCGCCAGGTAGTACGCGCGGCCGACTTCCGCGCCGACCGAGATGAGCACCATGACCGCGGCGATGCCGGTCGCGAGGAACGCGACCACCCGCCGCCTTCGGGTTGCGCCGGCGATCGCGCCGGCGCCGGCGGCGATGGTGAGCAGCGGCAACCAGGTGGCGAGATCGTCGAGCACGACGCGTCGCGAGCTGCGCGTGCATCAGGTCGGTCGAGCGGAACAGGACGAACTGCTGATTCAACGCGCTCGTAGGCACCGCATCGAAGAGCCGCACGTTGTTCGCATCGAGCGCCTGGCGCACCGTGGCGGCGAGCGGACCGGTGTTGATCGCGACCTCACCCTGCGCGGTGGTCACGATCATGCCCTTGCCTTCCAGCACGCGCACGATCTGCGCGTGCGCGACGCGGTTCGCCTGGCGCCAGGCGGTGCGGACGGCCGATGTCGCCAGCGCGGCCGAGGCGATCTGGACCGACGTGGTCCGGATACCTGCCGCAAGTGTCGGCGCGAACTCCGCCGCGTTCTTCGGCAGCGCGGCCTTCAACTGCGCGGTCACGTCGACGTGGTCGTAGAGCTCGTCGACGATCGGTTCCCGCGAGCGCGTCGCGAACCGCGGGCTGATCGAGCACCGGACCGATTGCGCGGACGTAGGCGTCGGTGTCGAGCACCAGCGCCCGCAACCACAGCGCAAGTGCGGAGACGAGCGTGAGAACGCACGTGAGGACGACGAGCAGAACAGTTCCCAGTCGCCGCCCACGCACCGCCGGGAGGCTACGACGACTCACCGCCCGAACGGAGGAGCCACGGCGCGTTAGCGTTGCTCCGTGCCTGAGGTGATCGTGCTCGATCCGTGCTTCTCACCAACCGTGGCGGCAGACCTTGTCGATCTGTGCGCCGTTTCGGCCGCTACCGCATGTACGCCGAGCTCGAGCCACTCGAGACCGAGATCGGCAATGGCCTCGCGCCCCGCCACGACGCGCTGCTGAACTTCCTGCGCACCGGCGGGCTCGACGAACACCAGCGAGGCGCCCGCCGCACTCGCGGTTCGCACGAGCTACTTCCGCGAGGAATACGCCTACGGCCGCGACGAACGCATCGCCGGCATCGGTCCGTTCCTCTACCACGAGCCTTTCGTGGAGGCCGCCCGCGCGATCCACGGGCGGGCGGTCATCGAACCCGCGATCGCCTACGCGAACCTCATGGTTCCCGGCCAGGAGCTCGCGGTGCACACCGACGTGCCCGAGTTCCGGGGCGCGAATCGCAAGCTCGTTCCGCAGTGGCTCCTCGTGGTGATGCACCACTCCGGGCTGTTCGAGGAGTACCGCATGCCGATCGCAACCGCGATCGCCTGGTTCCACGATTGCGACGGCGGCGAGCTCGCGTACTGGCCCGACGGCGCGCAGCAACGCCGGGCAGCGACATCGCGTGAACTACAACACCGCGCTCGTGCTCGACACCGACTCCGTGTTCCACGGCGTCGATCGGATCGCCGACGTTGTTGCCACCGAGCTTCCCCGGCTGCGGCTCGGAACGACGCTCGACGCACCCGATTCCGCAATCGGGCCGTGGACGCTGCGCGCCGGGGCCGACGACATCGCGACCTACGGCTGGGACGAACTGCGCTTCTCGGTGTCGTGGAAGGCGTACTGCTTCCGTGACGCGCACGAGCGCGACACATGGCGCGAGCACCGCGACGATCTCACGCTCGACGCGATCCTCGATCGTCTCGTCGACGATCTCGTCGCGCGCGATCGCGTTTCCGTCGATGTCGCGCGCGACGGCGCGTTGGGCGAGCTGCTCATCGACGAGTACATCGCGTTTCCCATCTCCTCGACCTCACTCTCCACAGGTCCGTCCACAGGTTGATCCCTCTATTCGATCCACAAGCGTTCCGTCGTACGCTTCGCGCATGAGCTTCGTAGTGCACTTCGAGGACGAGACCACCACCGATCGTCGACGACGCCGACTCGTACGAACAAGAGGGTCCACTCACCACGTTCTTCGATCGCAACGGCGGCGGCCGCCTCGTCGTCGTCGTTCGCAGTGCGCGTCGCGTCGTTCCGCACCGAGCAAGATCGTCGAGGTGCGCCGCGGCGATCAGCTGACCGCTTCGGCGCAAGCGATCGAGCGCGGAGTCAGTCGATCAGGTCGTCTTCGTCGACCACGACATCCCAGCGCTGCGCGCATTCGCCGCAGAGGTAGACCACACTGTCGCCGGCTTCGAAATCGTCGTCGGGACCGATGAGTTGCGCTAGGTGCGCGGTACCGCCGCACTCCATGCAGTCGATGTGCTCGGCGATCGGCATCACCCGACCGTAATCCGCTTCCGCGCCGGCGAGGAACGCGGATCGGTCAACGCGGTTCGGTGAGGGGCCCGTAGGTCTCCGGGCGCCGGGTCTCGATCAGCGGGAAGAGATCGAGCCAGTCGCGGGACTGGTCGAGGTCGAGATCGGCGACCAACACCGCGGGTTCGGTGCGCGGCGCCTGCACGAGGACGCGCCCGTACGGATCGCTGATGAACGACGATCCGTAGAACGTGAGCGGGCCTTCGGTCCCGGTGCGGTTGACGGCCACCATGAACGTGCCGTTCATGATCCCCTGGGCCCGGATGACCTGCTCCCATAGCGGCTCCGTGTCGAAGCCGGGGTGGTCGGGCTCGGAACCGATCGCAGTCGGATAGACGAGCACTTCGGCGCCGCCCAAAGCGAACGCCCGCGACGTCTCGGGAAACCATTGGTCCCAGCACGTGGGGAAACCGAAGCGGCCACTGTCGATCGGTGGTGACGGGCCAGCCCGAATCGCCGGGCCGGAACCACGTGTCCTCGTAGTAGCCCGCGGTGACGGGCAGGTGCGTCTTGCGCCGTGCGCGCGACGAGTGATCCGTCGGGCGCGACGACGAACGCGGTGTTGTAACCGAGCCCGCCGTCGGGCGCGGCTTCGTAGCACGACGCGTGCACGAACGCTCCGGTCTCGTGCGCGGCCCGGGCCGCGAGCTCGAACGTGGGTCCGCCGGGTAACGCTTCCGGTTCGGCCGCGGGTCGGTTCGGGTCGCGGCGGTCGACCGCGAAGTACCGCGAGCGCGTCAGCTCGGGCAGGCAGACGAGTCGGGCGCCCGTGCGCCGCCGCGAGCCGGATGCCTTCGGCGATCGCGCGCGTCGTGCGCGTCGGGGTCGGCGCTCCATGCCATCTGCACGAGCCCGACCCGCAACGGCGCGCGCGTAGGCGTGTGCACGCGCGCCGGCGACGGCAGCACGTCGAACGCGGTGCTGCACGTTCACGCCGGAACCTGCTGGGTGATGCAGTGCACGCCGCCGCCGCCGTAGGCGAGCAGCGACGCCGGGTACGCGTACGACCGTGCGGCCGGGATACTGATCGCCGATGATCCGGCACGCGTCGTCGTCGAAGTCGTGCCCGCTCACGGGCACGGCGACGAAGCCGTTGCCCGCGTAGACGTTGACGTAGGGCACGGGGAGCACGCTGCCCGCCGTAACTCGGCGTAGGGGAGCACGGGCACCTCCACGACCTCGAAGCCGGCGGCCCGCAGCCGCCGAGCACGTTGTCGGCCGCGATCGCCGCGTTCGGATTGGCAGGGTCGGCGCAGCCCTGCAGCAAGCACCGCGCCGGTCGGCGTGAAGGCGACGACATTGTCGACATGGCCGTCGGTGCCGTCGTCCTCGGCGATCGCGTCGGCCAGCCACACGATGCGGTCGACCCCGAGCGCAGGCGCGCAACGTTGACTCGATGTCGGCGCGGGTCTTCGTGGGGTTCCGGTTCGGGTTGAGCAGGCAGCGTTCGGTCGTGACGAGCGTGCCCCGGCCGTCGACCGCGATGGATCCGCCTTCCAGAACGAACGGCACTTCGGTGACGGCAGAGATCCAGATGCCGGGCGATCGGCGCGGCCACCGCGGCGTCGGCCGCGTACGGCGCTTGCTTGTCGCCCCACGCGTTGAAGCGGAAGTGCACCGCATGCAACGTGCCGTCGGGGGCGCGCACGGACGATCGGACCGTCGTCGCGGAGCCAGGCGTCGTCGATGGGCAGCGGGAGGATCTCCGCGACCGAACCGACCTGTTCCGTGGCACTCTCGACGTCGTCGGGACCGGCCACGAGCGATGACCGGTTCGAACGTCGGCGATGGCCCGGACGATCTCGGCGTACACCGCTCGCGCGGGTTCGAGTTGGTCGGACGTGAAGATGCACTGCGGAACGTCGGGCGGCCACGCCACGAGCGTGCAGCGGTGCGGCTCCGTCTCGGCGGGCATCCGCGCACCCAACTGCTGCGACACGCCAGATCCCGATGGGCCGGACACAGGCGCAAGCTATCGTGCGCCGATGCCGCTCAGCGCCGATCTCGAGCAGTTGGCCGCACGGGTTTCGAACTGGGGTCGGTGGGGCGCCGACGACCAGCGCGGAACGCTGAATCTGATCACGCCCGACGCGGTTCGCCGCGGGGTTGCCGCGGCCCGAACCGGGCCAGGTGTTCTCGCTCGCGCTGCCGTTCGACCAGACCGGTCCGCAGTGGGACAACGTGCACATGCCGGAGCGGACCAATCCCGAACTGCGTACGCATACCGTCAACGTCGCTTTCACGGGCGACACCCGTGACTTCACCACGAGCGACGACTCGTTCCGCATGGGCTCGCAAGCCGTCACCCACTGGGATGCGATCGCGCACGTGGGCTACGACGGGAAGCTCTACAACGACATCCCGAACGACGTCGTGCACGACCGAAGGCGGCGCGGCCAAGCTCGGCATCGAAAACTTCGGGCCGGTCGTGACGCGCGGCGTGCTCCTCGACATCGCCCGCGGCCACGGCGTCGACCACTTCGACGACAACTACGCGATCACGGGCGCCGATCTCGACGCCGCCGCAACTGCAGCCGGGATCTCGATCGCGGCCGGCGACGCGATCCTCATACGCACCGGGCAGATGCACTTCCTGCGCGCGGGCGACAAGCAGCGCTACTCGCTTCCCGTCGCCCGGACTGTCAACACAGTCGATCGAGTGGTTGCACGACAACGACATCGCCGCGGTCGCCACCGACACGATGACCTTCGAGGTCTATCCGTGCGAAGACCCGGCCGTGTTCATGCCGGTGCACATGATCCAACTCCGCGACATGGGCCTGGCCCAGGGCCAGAACTGGCACCTCGACGATCTCGCCGCGCGACTGCGCCGCCGACGGCCGGTACGACTTCCTGCTCGTCGCGCCGCCGTTGCCGCTGACCGGCGCAGTCGGCGCGCCCGTCGTACCCGTCGCGATCAAGTAGTCGGCGTCAAGTAGTCGCGATCAGGTAGTCGGGGGGTTCGGCTGGACCTCGACGATCGGCATCCACATGTGCGAGGGCGCGGTCACGACGGTAACCACGGCCCGCGCGACGTCCTCGGGAACCATGACGTTCCAGTGCCGCTGGATACCGAAGCGCTGCCAGCGCGGGATCAACTCCTCGAAGATGGTGAGATCCCAGTCGTCGGCGAAGCCGGAGATGGTCGGCCCGACGCGAACGACCGACGAGCGGATCCCCACTCCTTCGCATTCGAGCGCCAGCGACCTGCGCGAACGCTTCGAGCCCGGCCTTCGTCGACAGATAGGTCGCGAGGTCGGGGCGCTTGTTGACGGTGGCGTCGGAGGAGATGAACACGATGTCGCCCGGCATCGCGTCGGCGCGCAACTGCGCGACGATCCGCCGCGTCAACAGCATCGGACCGAGCAGGTTCGTCTCGACGATGCGGCGGTGATCGTCGTCGGCCATCTCGTGGATCGACCCCGGCACTGCGGTGCCCGCGTTGTTGACGAGGACCTGGATCGGTCCGGACTCGGCGCGCACGAAGGCGAAGAACGCGTCGATCGACTCGGGCTCGGTGACGTCGAGCACGTGTACGAGGGGTGTTCCACCGGCATCGGCGACCAGCTTCGCGGTTTCCTCGAGGTGCGCAACTCGCCGCGCGCCCAGCCCGACGGTCCAGCCGAGACCGCCGAGCGCTACCGCGATGGCGCGACCGATCCCGGCCGATGCGCCCGTCACGACCGCGACCCGCGCCGTGGCCGGCGCGTTGTCGGAGACGTCCGGCGTTACGAGTAGGTCGGGCGCGTCAGGCGCCAAGGAACTCTCCGCCGTTGACGTCGAGGGTCTGACCGGTCACGACCTTCGACCACGGCGAAACGAAGAACACGACACTGTTGGCGATCTCGTCCTGCGGCGGGATCACCCGCAACGGGATGCGGCCCTCGATCTCGGCGCGCACGTCGTCGCGCGAGATGCCGCGCGCTTCGGACTCCCAACCGATGAAGGTCTCGACATTCGGGCCGCCGATCCAACCGGGCGCGACACAGTTCACCCGCACGCCGGTGGGGCCGAGCTCCACGGCCATCGTCTTGGCCGCGGTTTGAATGGCAGCCTTCGACGACGAGTAGCCGCCTTCGAGCGGTCGGATATTGCGCATGCTCATCGAGATGATGAACACGACCGCGGCATCGCCGTGCGCGGTGACCGCGGCCTTCAGGTGCGGGAGGCACGCCTGCGTGAGCCCGAGCGCGCCCCACACGTTCACCTCGAAGATCTTGCGCCACTTGCCGAGGTCGACGGCTTCGAAGGGCTCGAAGGTGTCCATGCGGAACGCGTTGTTGACCAGCCCGTCGAGGCGGCCGAACGCGTCAACCGTGCCCGCCACGAGCGCGTTGACCTGCTCGGCGTCGACGAGGTTGGTCGGGATGGCGAGCGCACGCCCGCCGTCGGCCTCGATCTCCTTCTGCACCTGCGCGAGGTACTCGGCGTTCCGCGCCGCGAGCACCACGGTGGCGCCTTCCCGGGCGAGGGCCTTGGCGTTGGCCTGACCGAGGCCGGGGCCGACGCCCGACACGATGACGACTTTGTCCTGGAGCAGCATTCGCCCATCTGAGTCAGCGCGACCCACCCGGCGCAACCTGGGCCCGACAACGGGCGGGTGACGGCGGTCACCGAGCCGCCCCGGCCGCTCAAGGCGCGGCGCCCTCGATGCCGATGCCATGGTGGGCGGGTCGGAGTGACCCATGTTGGTAACTGGAGTTCAGCCGGTGGGCGCCAAGGGCGTCACCTCGGTTCAGGCAACGGCCGTCGACGTCAAAGACGCGACGCGTGCCGGGGTCGAGCGGCGATCACGACGCCGACCGTCATCACGCCCCGACCGCCGCCAAACCGGGGGAGCCGCAACCGGTGGTGTTCCCGCGCAACGGAGTGCCGGTCGATCAGCGTCCGGTCTCGATGCAGCACGAGCACGCGGCGCGGCGCTACCGCCGTGACGGCGCGCCGCCGCATCACGACGACGCCGCGTGAAGCTACAGCGAGCGTCGGCTACAGCGACGTGGCTTTGGCGCAGCGCGCCGCGCACCAGCGGCTCGAAGTGCTCGAGCGGCAAGGTGTCGTAGTCGGGGTCGAACGCGACCTGATCCCAGTCGTCGGCGAACTGCGCGGCGAGGTCGAACCACGGCTCGCCTTCGTACTTCTCGCGCGCGATTCGGGTCGGCGCCGAAGTGGGCGTAGTAGTGCCGACCCTGGAAGTCCTGGTGCGCGCGGATCATGTTGTACACGTCGGGCCGCACGTACGGCTTGATGATCGCGGCCGCGATCTCGGGGTGGTTCGGCACGCTCACGGCTTTGCCGATGTCGTGAAGCAACGACGCGAACACGACCTCGTCGTCGGCTCCGGCGCGCTCGGCGCGCGTCGCGGTCTGCAGCGAGTGCGTCAGCTGGTCGACGGCGAAACCGTCGGTGATCGTTGCCAGTGAACGCAACAACTCGAGCACGCTCTCGGCCACCCGGTCCTGGTGCTCGTAGGTTTCCTTGCCGATCACCGCCCACTGCTCGGCGGTCGACTCGTCCATGCGGGTGAAGGTCTGCGCCATGCCCACAGCGTAGAACAGCCCGGTCCGCGGTGCGGGTCCGGTCGGCGGTGGCCCCGGGGCAGAGGTCAGGGTTGGCCGAGGAGCAATGCCGCGCAATCGAGGAGAAAGTCCATACCCACGCCCTTGGCGTCGCCCGCGTTCTGCATCTCGGCGTAGGTGAGCGCGGCGCCGAACGGGTACCCGCCGAGCTTGCCGGTGCGGCGAGAGGCGTCCCAGGGCGCGACGTAGAGATACGGCTGGGGGATCGCGGCATCACCAGGCGACGCCCCGTAGGTGGCCCGCGTACCCGCGTCGGCGTGGCCGAGCTCGAGGGCGAGGTCGAAGTGCTCGGGCCAGAGGATCGGGCTCGTGGGCTCGTGCGCCGCATAGGTCTCGCGCAGGTCCACGAGCAACGACTCGGCGAGCGCAATCCACGCCGTGAGCGCGAGCGTCGATTCGACATCGAGCGCGACCGGCGCGTCGGGCGCGCACACCGTCGTCGGCGTGAACACTCCGGCCGGCGCGCCCAGGGGAACGCCGACGAACTGAGCCGCCGCGCCGAGCGTCGTGATGCGGACCCGCGTGCTGGTGCCGGGACGCTCGTGCACGAGCTCGACGCCGTCGACGCGCACCCGTTCGCCCTCGCCGTAGTCGGCGTACCGAAGCCGCCGGGCGTGGCCAACAAGCCCGATGTGACCGTCGGCGCGGTACCGGAAGGGGGCCAGAACATGCTCGGCGAGCGCGTGCATACCGTCGCGGGCCGCGACGAAGCCCTCGGAAAGCGGTTCGAGCATGGATGTGACCTTAGAGCAAGCCCTCGAGAATCTCCGCAAGCTCCAGCGGCTTGTCGCCCTGAACGCTGTGACCGGCGCCTTCGACGACCACGATCTGCGCGTGGGGGTTTCGCCGCAACACCTCGGCGATGTCGTCGTCGTCGACCACGGGTGAGGTGCTCGCCGCGGACTACGACAAATGGGACCTGCACCCGTTCGACCGCGTTCCACAGATCGTCGATACCGGGCATGACCTGTCCGTCGTCGCCCTCGCCCGACCCACGCCGCGGGAGGTCGTAACGCCAGCGCCAACGACCGTCGTCGGCCTCGATCGCGTTGTGCAACATACCGCGCCGCAGCGACGACTCACTACGCGTCGGATTGAACTGGATCGTGCGAGTGAGGATCTCGTCGAAGCTCTCGAAGTACTCCGGCCCGTCGATGAACTGCGCGATCGCCGACGACTTCTCCCGGTTGACGCCCGGAGTCACGTCGACGAGCACGAGCTGACGCACGAGATCCGGCGCCCGATCGGCGAGCGCAAGCACGCTCAGTCCACCGAGCGACATGCCGACGACCACACGCGCGTCCGGTGCGAGCACGCGCAACGCCTGTTCGAGTGTGGCCGCGTTCTCCGCGGGCCAATACGCGTGATCATCGCGGTGCGCGGAATGACCGTGCCCGGGAAGATCGACGGCGAGGAGCGGCCGGTCGAGCGCGAGCGCGACGGTGTCCCAGGTGTGCGCGTTCTGCGCGCCGCCGTGCACCAGCACGAGCTCGGGCGAGCCCGTTCCCCACGCGAGCGCGCTGATCGTGCCGCCGGTGGTGGTGGCCTCGACCCGCCGGACGGCAGGCGGACCCGTCCACGGAATCCCGAATTCCTGTGCGTTCTCCGAGAAGAGAGCGAACTCGTCGTAGGCCGGTGCGGTGGGCATGGCGGTAGTCGACCTCAGGCGACCGGGTCCGTGCAACCGCGGACCCGGTGCAACGGGGCGACAGGCACGTTCGTACACTTGGGCCCGATGCGCGGGACCTATCTCTCGTCCGCCGCGCTGCGCCGCTTGACGCTGATCAACGTGGTGTTGCTCGCGGCGTTGATCGTCAGCGGCGCAGTGGTGCGGCTGACGAACTCCGGGCTCGGTTGCGCCGACTGGCCCGACGTGCAGCGCCACGAAGCTCGTCGACGTGTCGACGCATCACGCGGCGATCGAACAGCTCAACCGCATCTTCTCGGGCGCGATCGGGATTCCGATCGGGCTCGCGTTGTTCGGCGCGTATCGCGTGCGACCGCGCCGCGATGATCTGATCCGGCTCGCGTGGATCATGTTCGGGCTCTTCTGGGCGGAAGCGGTGCTCGGTGGCATCTCGGTGAAGGTGCGCCTGTTGTGGGTGAGCGTCACCGGCCACTTCCTGCTCGCGATCGCGTTGATCGGGGTCGCGCTGATCATGCATCACCGCGCGGGCCGTCCGAACTCCCCGCAACGGCTCGCAGTTCCGCACGCAGCCTGGAACTTGGCGCGCGTCGTATACGTCCTCACGATCTGGGTGGTGATCGTCGGCACGCTCGTGACCGCGGCCGGTCCGCACGGTGGCGACGCCCAGGCGCGCCGCTTGGGCTGGCCGCTCGGCGACGTCGCGCGCGTGCACGGCGCGTCCGTTGATCTGCTGGTGCTATTGACGCTGATACTCGTGGTGTTGCTCGTGCGGTCCCGCGCCCGCGACGCGTATTGAACGTGGCGTCGGCGACCATCCTGGTGATGGCCGCGCAAGGCATGCTCGGTTACGTGCAGTACTTCGAACGCATACCGGCCGTGCTGGTCGGGTTCCACGTGTTCGGCGCGGTGTGCGTGTTCACCTGCGTGCAGTTGCTCGTGCTCGAGATGTGGGTCGTCGACGACCGCGTGCCCGTGCCGACCGACGACGCGGCCGTTCCGCGCGACGTCGCCGTCGTGCAATAGCGCGCGGGGTTAACGCTTACGCCCGGCGGCGGGCGGTGACGTTCTGGCGAGCAGAACGCGACAACCGCTCGTTCATGTCTCGGGCGTATTCGCGCGTGCGCGTGGGGCTCATGAGGTGTACCTCGTCGAGCCGGGGGAGCAGGAATGCCGCGCGTCTCGGGGGCGAGCCCGTCCCAGAGACCCTGGCGGACCTCCTCGCCGAGGTGGCAGAGGGTCACTACGACCTCGAGCGCATCCCGGCGCGCGACCCGCTCGAGCACCTCGATGACGCGGGCCGGGGGGTGCAGACCAACGGGCAGGAACGGGCAGTCCTTGTCGTCGTGCGCGGCCGGGCGGGGAAACACGACCCCGCGGCGCACGGCCGCGACCAGGGCCCGGATCGCTTCGACCCGCGACTGGTCACTCGCCTCCCGGACCTGCGCGAGGCCGTCCCGCAGCCGTTGGCGTTCGCCGATGGTCAGATGGTCGTTGACCGCGTCGGCGTAGCGCAGCGGCAAAAGGCTGTACGCCAGCGCGGCGCGCTCGACTCCCGATTCCTTGCTTCGGCTGCCCCTGCTCACGGCACAGTTCTTCGGCGCGTCCTGCGCTCGGGTGAACCACGTGTGACCGGCACCACCGCCGAGGCGTGACATTGGTCACTCTTGGGGTCACTCCTGGGCGTCACTTCGGACCGGTTCTCGGTGAGAGAGTTCGGTCGGGGTGTCAACGCGACGGCGCCTCCGTGCGTTCTCTGCCGGGCGGTGAAGTGACCGAGACCGATTTCGACAACGAATTCCCAATGTTGTGGAGCCGCGCGTATGGAGTGGGATACGTCGTGTTGGGCGATCGCGCCGAAGCCGAGGACATTGCCCAGGAAACGCTCGCGCGGGCCTTCACGCGCTGGTCTCGCATCGCCGACTACTCGGGCCCGTGGGTGGTCCGGGTCGCCGGGAACCTGGCGATCGATCGGGTCCGCCGCCGGCGGAGATCCGTTCCACCTGACGTCGGATCGGTGCGGGGCCCGGACGGGCTGCGCGTCGATCTCCAGGCCGCGTTGCTCAGCCTCTCCAAACGCCAGCGGGAGTGCGTCGTGCTCCGCCACCTGGCCGACCTGCCCGAAGCCGAGGTTGCGCGCGCGCTCGGTTGCAGCGTCGGGACGGTCAAGACGCACACGGCGCGCGGTCTCACCGCCCTGCGCAGTGCGATGGGAGCCGGTACATGAGTGACTTCGATATCGACGTCGACATTGACAGTTTGCGCGACCCGGAGCCGCCTTCCCCTGGTGCTCGGGAACGCGACGCGGTCGCGCGCCGCGCCCGAGGTCTTCGGCGTCGGAACCGGCAACGCACGGGCCTCGTCGTAGGCCTTTGTGTCGTCGTGGTCGCGGGCGCGATCGGTGCCGTCGTCGCGGATCGCACGTCGACCCCGAAGGCCGTCGTGATCGCGCCGGCGGAGAGCACGTCGGTGCCCGCTCGTTCCGAGCTGATCGTCGACACCCGGTGCTTTCCGACGACCGCCCGTGCTCCCGACGAACAGGTCGGCTCGACGACCGCGGTGGGGGGCTGGCCCACGGGCGCCCCCCGTCTCCTCGTGCTCGAGCGCAACGGCGACCTGTGGGTCGTCGACTCCGGGACTGCGACCCTCTGGGCGGCCGGCGCAACGTCTCATCTCGACCAGGGCCACACCGGCTACGTGTGGGCCCGCTTCGCGGCCGACGGTTCGATCTACACGTCGCGGTCGGCGCGCAGGACGTGGAGATCGACCACCTGACCGCGCCGGGCGTGACTCAGATCGCAACGACGTTGCCGTACACGATCAAGGCCGACGCGCCGGACGGCTTCTGCCCGATCAACGGCTACCTCGCGAGCTTCGGCATCAGCGCGCAGGGCTTCGTCCTGTTGAAGCACACGGCCGGGCCGGTGCCGCACAGTTGCCCGGCGCAGCCGGTCCCCGTGGCGACCGATCCCTGGCGCTGCCAGTCGCCGTACATGGTCTTCGCCGAGATCCGAACCGATCTCGGGCACGCCGGCGTCGGCGAGGGATCAGAGGGCGGTGGTGTCAAACCCGCGATCACCACGCTCGTCAGCCAGACCGACACCAACACGATCGGAACCGCGGCCGGCGACGACGTGCTGATCGAAACCCTCGATCCCGATCCAAGGCGCGGCGTGTGCTGTGCCGGTGGACCGGGCATCGCCTTCGCCCTCACGCCCCAGGGCCGACAGCTGGTCTACGCGACGAAGGAATCCGCTGGCGTCGAGCTACGCATAACCGGGCCCGACAAGAACACCGAGTCTCCCGACCGACTCCTGCTCCTGGGAACCGCGCCGTCGCCCATCACCAGCATCGCGGCCGCGTCGGATTGGGCGGCCGTCGCGCACGGCGACGCCGTCACGACGCTCCGACTCGACGGGACGAACCTCAGCACGTTGTCCGGCCTCACTCCCGGGCCGGTGGCAACGCTCGACTGGGCGCCGGTTCACTGACGCCGGACACAGCCGCGGGCCAATGTGACAGGCTCGGTTCGTGCGCGTTCACCTGATCGACGGGACCTACGAGCTGTTCCGCCAGTACCTGGCGCCCCGACCCGGGCACCTCGACGACGACGGGATCGAGGTCGGCGCGACCCGGGCGGTCGTGTCGTCGATGCTGACGATGTTGGAGGACGGCGCGACCCATCTCGGCGTTGCTACCGACCACGTGATCGAGTCGTTCCGCAACGATCTCTGGGAGACCTACAAAGACGGCTCCGGCATCGACCCGCTGCTGAAGACGCAGTTCCCGCTGCTCGAGGACGCGCTCGTTGCGCTCGGGGTCACGGTCTGGCCGATGGTCGAATTCGAGGCCGACGACGCGTTGGGCGCGGCCGCGGTGGTGGCCAAGAACGACGAACGAGTGGAGCAGGTCATCATCTGCACGCCCGACAAGGACATGGGCCAGTGTGTCGGCGGCAAGGTGTTCCAGCTCGACCGCCGGCGTGACGTGTTGCTCGACTCCGACGGCGTGCTCGAGAAGTACGGCGTGTTACCGGAGTCGATCCCCGACTGGCTCGCACTGGTGGGCGACACCGCCGACGGGTTCCCCGGCCTGCCGGGATTCGGCGCCAAGACCGCAGCCGCGTTGCTGCGGCGGTTCCACCACATGGAAGACATCCCCGACGACCCGAAGGTGTGGGACGTCGCGGGCGTGCGAGGCGCGGAACGACTCGCGGCCACGCTCGTTGCGGGGCGCGCGGTCGCCGATCGGTTCAAGGTGCTGGCCACACTGCGCATCGACGCGCCCGTCGGCGTGGTCGACGAGTGGGAATGGCGCGGTCCGCGGCCCCGATCTCGACGATTGGTCCGCGCGCTTCGGAACGCCGAGACTCGTCGAGCGGGCGAACAAGCTCGCGGCGAAGAGGGGAGCGGGTAGCTGATGAACGACGCCGTTGTCGTCGACCGACCGCAGGCCGGAGTCGCGCTCGTGACCCTGAATCGGCCCGACCGTTTGAACGCCATGAACTACGACCTCGTGCGCGGCCTGTACGACACGTTCGACGAGCTCGCCGAAGACCGCACCTGCCGGGTGATCGTGCTCACCGGATCGGGGCGCGGATTCTGCGCCGGTCTCGATCTCACGTCGGGTGCGAGCCCGCCTTCGGGAGCCGGCCTCGGACCGCGCGCAAGCCGGAATGGGCGTGCAGAAGTTCATCGCCGGGCTCGTGCCCAAGATGCGTTCGGTGCCGCAGCCGATCATCGCCGCGGTGAACGGCGCGGCCTCGGGCGGCGGCCTCGCGCTCGCGTTGGCGAGCGACGTGCGCATCGCCGCGCAGTCGGCGCGCTTCAACGTCGCGTTCATCCGCGTGGGCTTGTCGGGCTGCGACATCGGCGTGTCGTGGATGTTGCCGCGCCTCATCGGCGCGTCGCGTGCGTTCGAGCTGCTGCTCACCGGTCGACTCATCGACGCGGCCGAAGCCGATCGCATCGGGCTGGTCACGCGGGTCGTTCCCGACGGTTCGGTTGTCGACTCCGCGCTGGAGACCGCGGAGCTCATCGTCGGCAACAGCCCGTTCGGCGTACGCATGACCAAAGAGGTCATGTGGAGCCAGCTCGAGATCGGGAGCCTGCAGGCCGGCATCGATCTCGAGAACCGCACGCAGGTGCTTGTCGAGCTTCACCGGCGACCTGACCGAGGCGATGGCCGCGTTCGCGGAGAAGCGCCCGGCCCAGTTCGCCGACGGATAGTACCGCGCCGAGTTCCGCTTCGAATCGCAAAGGGAGAACGATCGTGACATTGGCCGGACGGGTGGCCCTCGTGACCGGTGGCGGTCGGGGGATCGGCAAGGCGATCGCGCTCGGGCTCGCCGAAGACGGCGCCGACATTGCGGTCAACTACCGGCGCGACGAGGAGTCGGCGCGCGAGACCGTCGCCGAGATCGAGAAGCTCGGCCGCCGGGCCACGGCGTACGCCGCTTCGGTCGACGACCACGCGCAATGCGAAGTGATGGTCGCGGCCGCGCTCGCGGACTTCGGTCACATCGACATCCTCGTGAACAACGCCGGGTAACGCGTCGCGCGGCAACACCGTCGCCGACACCGATCCCGCGGAGCTCGAGCGGGTCGTGCGCACGCACGCGTTCGGCGCCTGGTCGTGCAGCAAGTTCGTACTGCCGTCGATGCGCACGCAGCCCCGCGGCGACATCGTCATGATCTCCAGCGCGGCGACGTTGACACATGGCGCGCGAACTCGGCGCCGTACAACATGGCCAAGGCCGCGCTGGAAGCGCTGGCCGCCACGCTGGCCAAGGAAGAGCGCCGCAACGGCATCCACGTGAACGTGGTCGCGCCCGGCTTGGTCGACACGGAGATGGGTCGGCGCGCTGGTGAAGGGGGCGATGGGCGTCGACGACATCCGCACCATGGATGCCACGCACGCGTTCGGCCACGTGTGCTCGCCCGAGGAGGTCGCCGACGTCGTGCGCTTCGTGGTATCCGAGCAGGCCTCGTACATCACCGGCCAACGCATCGGCGTCGACGGCGGCGCCTTCTAGGTTTCCGACGCCGGGACTTATCGGGGCGGACCGCGTGGGTACGATCGGGGGCGTATGGCGATCTTCGCGTTGGTGTTCATCGTCTTCCCGCTGATCGAGATCTACGTCGCGGTGCAGGTCGCGCCACGTGATCGGCGCGCTCGACACGGTCGTCGCTGTTGGCGCTCCTGTCGATCGGCGGCGTGTGGCTGACGAAGTATCGCGGGCTTCGGCGTGATCAACCGCATCCGTCAGCAGCTGGCGGCGGGCAAGATGCCGACGAACGAGCTGATCGACGGTGGGCTCGTGTTGGCCGCGGGCGTGCTGCTCGTCGTGCCCGGCTTCGTCACCGGGATCTCGGGCTGCTGTTGCTGTTCCCGCCGACGCGCGGCCTCGCCCGCGGCACAGTCAAGCGCCGCTTCGCGGGCCGGATCACATACATCGGTCCGAGCGGAAGCGGTGGTCGTCCCCTCGACGGCGGCCCCGACGACGTCATCGACATCTAGCGCCGATCAGTCGTCCCCGCGATTGAGTAGCGAGTCAGTACGGGCCGTCGCAACACGAGTCGCGCCAACCGCACGCCGGGCACCGGTAGTGCGCGTGTTCGGGTCGCATCTCGTTGCCGCACACGAAGCACGTCACCGAGAGATCGCACGCACGACGGCGCGGGCACTGATACCGACGTCGTTTCACCGCTCGGTTCCGCCACGCGCGAAAGCTAACTGAGCGGGCGCAGCAGTTCGGGGACCACCGGGCAGTCGATGCGTGCAGTCGCGTCGGCGGGCCGTTCGAGCCCGCGCGGGCCCGCGATGCGGTCGAAGCGCTGGATCGAGATCTCCTCGAAGTCCGAGTCGGCCGGGCAGCGACGACACGACCATGTCGTAGACGCGCGCCGGGCAAGCACGCGCCCGACTCCGCCGACCAACCAGATCTCGCGCGCGCCCGTGTCCGATCGTGTCGAACGCCTCGCCCGCGCCGGCCGGAACGAGCGCCCGCTCGGGACCGATGGCGGTGGCCGACACGACGAGCCGGGCGGTGTGTTCGAGCACCGGATCCCACTCGTCGACGACCCGCACCGAGTGTTCGCTGCGCCGGCGCCGGAGAGCGGCGAACCGGATCGTCGCCGTCGACCCGGACCGCGACTGCGTCGATGTCGAAGCGTTCGAGCAAGCGCGTCGTCGATCGTCGACGTGTAGCCGATGATCGCCACGACCTCGCCCTCGTCGAGCAGCGGCAGCGTGGCACCCAGCCGATCGCCGGTGCGGTCGGCTTCCAGCTCGCGCACCGCGATGTGCGCGGCCGCGGCCGCGATCGGCCGCGGCAAGGATGCGTGAACACACCCACCACAACGCGCCGTGGGCGCGGATGGTGGGCGAGCACGCGCCGGCACGCGACCACCAGCGAGGCGGGCTCGTCGGCGAATCCGGCGAGCGCGTCGGCCGCGGCGGCCGCGAGGCGGTCGTCGTCGACATTGCGGCGGGTGACCGAGCGCAGGCGCTCTGCGGGTGTGACCTCGCCCCACATGGTCCGCGGATCCTATGGCGACGGGTAGGTCGTGGCGCCGCGTAGCGCGGCGGTGGCGTCGTCGAGCGCGCCGAGGGCGCCTCGGCCCGGCGCACGAGCGTGTCGACGTTGCCCCCGAGGCGCAGCCGACCGTGGGCGAGCGCGATCTGCGCATTCTCGGTTCCCGCGGGCGATCGCGACCGCGGTGTCGTAGTCGGTACTGAGCCGCACGTCAGCCGCACATCAGGCCGGACATCGGGGCCGCCGCAGCATCGTTGCACGTCCAGCTCCTCGACCCGCCGCGTCGTCTCTCGACGCGGATCCGGTAGCGGACCTCACCCCGGCCGGGTACACCGGAAACGACCTGCTCGATCACGATGGGCGCGAGCGCCGACACACCTGCGCGACGCACGCACCGCGCGATCGAGCTCGCTGCAGCCAGATCTCCGACAGGAACTCGGCCACGGCCGCAGCGTAGGCGGCACGTCGTTCCGGTTCGTGCCGCCCGCGTCCGACTACCGTCCGGAGCATGACCTCGACCGGGCCGAAGGAGGCGATGTTCCCGACGGCGCTGGTCCCGTTCGCGGCGCGGGTCGAAGCGCCGGATCGACGATCTGCTTGTCGTCCGAGCTCGCCCGCTGGAGCGCGGTCGACGCCCGGCTCGCCGAACCGATCGAAGCGCTGCGCGGATTCGTCGCCACCGGCGGCAAACGCCTGCGCCCGGCGTTCTGCTACTGCGCGTTCGTCGGCGCCGGCGGCGACGAACGGCGATCAGCGCGTCGTCGACGCGGCCGCCGCGCTCGAACTGGTCCACACGTTCGCGCTCGCGCACGACGACGTGATGGACGGTTCCGAGATGCGACGCGGCAACGACGTCGGTGCACACGCGGTTCGCGCAGCGGCACGTCGCCGCCGAGCTGGCGCGGCGAGCCTCGCCGCTTCGGCGAAGGCATGGCGATCCTCGTCGGCGACTTCGCGTTCACCTACGCCGACGTGCTCATGCGCGGGCATGCCCGAGGCCGCGTACGGCGTGTTCGACGAGCTGCGCGTCGAGCTGTGCGTCGGCCAGTCGCTCGATCTCGCCGGCACCGCGGCCGCGAGCACCGACGCCGAGCTCGCCAATCGCATCGCGGTCTACAAGTCGGGCAAGTACACGGTCGAACGGCCGCTGCATCTCGGCGCCGCGCTGGCCGACGGCCTCGCGCCGCTCGGTCCGGCGCTCTCGGCGATCGGCCTTCCGCTCGGCCACGCGTTCCAGCTCCGCGACGACGTGCTCGGCGCGTTCGGCGACGCCGAGATCACCGGCAAGCCCGTCGGCGACGATCTGCGCGAAGGCAAGCCCACGCCGCTGGTCGCGCTCGCGTTCGCCCGGGCCGACGCCGCCGATCGCGAGCTGCTCGGTCACCTCGGCGATCCCGACCTCTCGAGCCGACGACGTCGCTGCGCTGCAGGCCGTCTTCGTGCGCACCGGTGCGCTCGACCAGATCGAGAGCCGACATCGCGCGGCTCGTCGCCGAGGCCCGCGAGGCGCTGGTCGCGGCCCCGATCGACCGACACGGCCGCGCGCCTGGCTCGACGAGCTCGCGGCCTACGTCGCCTGGCGGGACCGATAGCGCGGCCCTCGGGCCGCCACTCGTAGACTCCGAATCGCCATGCCCGCCGCTGCCCCGACCCGGCCATCTCCGTCGTCGGGCTCGCGAAGCACTACGGCCCGACCCGCGCCGTCGACGGCCTGTCGTTCGAGGTCGGCCGGGGCGAGGTCTTCGGGCTCCTCGGACCGAACGGCGCGGGCAAGACCACGACGGTCGAGACGCTCGAGGGCTACCGCGCCCCCGATCGCGGGCACCGTCCGCGTGCTCGGTCTCGATCCGGTCCGCGACGCGGCCGCGCTGCGGCCCCGCATCGGGGTCATGCTCCAAGAGGGCGGCCTGTACCCGGGCCTGAAGCCGCTTGAGCTGCTGCGCCTGTTCGCGGCGTACTACGACGACGCCGAATCGCCCGACGGCGCTGCTCGACACCGTGGGCCTGCGCGACGCCGCCGGCACCGCCGTGCGGCGCCTCTCCGGCGGCCAGAAGCAGCGACTCTCGCTCGCGTGCGCGCTCATCGGCAAGCCCGAGGTCGTGTTCCTCGACGAGCCGACCGCGGGCATGGACCCGCACGCCCGCGCCACCACGTGGCAGCTCGTCCGCGACCTGCGCGACCGCGGCGTGACGGTGTTGCTCACCACGCACGCGATGGACGAAGCCGAACACCTCTGCGACCGCGTCGCGATCGTCACCGGCGGCAAGCTCGCCGCGCTCGGGTCGCCGGCCGAGCTCACCCAGCACGCGGTCTCCGACGAGATCTGGTTCGCGGCCGTCGCCGGGCTCGACGCTGCTCGCGATCGCGCCGCGCCCTCGGGCTCGCCGACGACGGTGTGGTCGAGGATCGGGCCGGCGAATACGTCGTGCGCGCCGCGGGCACGCCGGCCCGCATCGCCGATCTCGCGTGCTACCTGCGCGACGCGAACGTCACCCTCGCTGCACTGCAAGCCGGCCGCCGCTCGCTGGAAGAAGTCTTCCTGCAGATCACCGCCGAAGAGGCGCGCGATGAGCCGATGAAGCGCCGGGCCCTGGTCGCGCAGACGCGCGCCGAGACATCGCTGCAGCTGCGCCGGGGCGAGAACCTCATCGTGACGCTTGGCGATCCCGCTCGGGATCCTCGTGTTCTTCGCCAAGGTCGACGCGGTCGTCCACCGACTTCGCCCACCCCGTCGACTTCCTCGTCCCCGGCGTGCTCTCGCTCGCGGTGATGGCCGCGGCGATGGTGTCGCTCGGCATCGCGACCGGCTTCGAGCGCCGCTACGGCGTGCTGAAACGGCTCGGCTCCACGCCGCTGTCGCGGGGCGGGCTGCTCGTCGCGAAGACCGCGACCGTGCTCGGTCTCGAGATCCTGCAGATCTTCCTGATCGTGCTCGTCGGGCGTCGCGATCGGCTGGCACGTGCCCGCGGGGATCGTCGCCGCGGTCGGCTTGCTCCTGCTCGGCACCGTCGCGTTCGCGGGCATCGGCATGCTGATGGCGGGAACGCTGCGGGCGGAGGCGAATCTCGCGGCCGCCAACGGATTGTTCCTGGTGCTGCTCTTCCTGGGCGGCATGGCGTACCCGCTCGACAAGCTGCCGACCGCGCTTGCAGGACTTCGCCAAGCTGCTCCCGGCGGCCGCGCTCTCGGAGACGGTGCGCGCAGTGCTGTCGGCCCAGCCGTTCCCGACGGGGGAGCTGGTGGTGCTGATCGTGTGGGCCGTCGCCGCCCCGCTCGCTCGCGGCCCGCTACTTCCGCTGGGAGGAGTGACCCGAGCTCGTCGGTCAGCTCGGGAGAAGGTCTTGTCGACGCGCGGCCTGCAGATCGTGCGTGTTCGTCTGGCCGAAGACGCGGTCGCGCACCACACCCTGCGCATCGATGAAGACGGTGTCGGGCATGGCGTGCACGTCGTAGCGCGCGGCGACGGGATTGTCGATCGAGTCCTCGATCAGCGTCGGGAACGTCACGCCGAGCCGTTGCACGAAGGCGCGCGTGTCGCCCGGGAAGTCCTGGTAGTTGACGCCCACGACCGCGACGCGATCGCCCGTCGTCGTGCTGCGCCTTCTGCAGCACGGGCATGTCCTGCTCGCAGGGATGGCACCACGACGCGAAGAACGTCAGCACCACCACCCGGCCCCGCAGGCTCGACAGCGTCACCGGCTTCCCGTCGAGGTCGGGCAAGCGTGAAGTCGGGCGCGACGCTGCCGATCTTGGCCCGGGTCGGGGTGACGACGGGACCCGGCGCGAGACCGTCGGCCGACGGAATGGTCGGGTGCGCGTGCAGGATCAGCGCGAGTACGGCGGCCGGGATCGCGAGCGAGAACACGACGAGCGCGACGACCGGCGGCTCCGCGAGAGTCCGACGCGGGGCCGGTGCGTCAGTGGACGAGGGCGTCGACTGCAACGGCGACGAACACCAGCATCAGGTAGACGTTCGACCAGCCGAAGAACTGGATCGCCCGCTTCGGCGTGGGGTCACGCACGAGCGCGAACGCCCGGGTGACGAAGATGGCGCCGAGCACGAGCACCGACACCGCGTAGACCCGGCCCGACGTCGCTCGGTGAGGGTCATCGCGAACGTCAGCGCGACCGTGATCGTCGCGTAGGCGGCGATGCGGCGGGTGGTGAGCTCGATGCCGTACACGACCGGGAACATCGGGAAACCGCCGGCCGCGTAGTCGTCGCGGTACTTCATCGCCAGCGCCCAGAAGTGGGCCGGCGTCCAGAAGAACACGATCGCGAAGAGGATCCACGCCGGCAGCGGCGAGGTCGTTGCGCACCGCGGCCCAACCGACGAGCGCGGGAACCGCGCCCGCGGCGCCGCCGATCACGATGTTCTGCACCGTGCGGGGCTTCAACCAGAGCGTGTACACGAACACGTAGAACAGCGTCGCCGACAGCGTGAGCGCGGCCGCGAGCAGGTTCGCCACGCGTTGCGAGCAACACGAACGCGAGGACGTTCAGCACGATGCCGAACGCCAGCGCGCGGGAGGGCACGATCTCGCCCTGCGGCAGCGGCCGGTTGTGCGTGCGCTTCATCAGCTGGTCGCGGTCGCGCTCGATCCAGCAGTTGATCGTGTTCGCGCCACCCGCCGCGAGCGCGCCGCCGATCACGACGGCCGCGATGAGGCCCAGGCCGGGCAACGCCCTGCTGGGCCAGGAACATCGGCGGGACCGCGGTGACGAGCAGCAGCTCGATGACACGCGGCTTCGTGAGCCGGACGTACGCGCCGACCGTCGTCAGCAGCGGCCGGGGCCGGGCGTCGAGAGGAAGCGTGGACTGCAGCATCGGGTACGGCGAATCTACCGGCCGGGAGGTGGGTGTCATCCCGACCACGATCGTTGCCGACCATGCCGGCCGCGGCGTGACCGTCGAACGAGCACTTGAACGAGTACGTCTCCCGGCCTCGAGGGTGACCGTTCCCGTGGCGGTGGGCTTGCCGACGGACGTCACCTTGATCTCGAACTTCGGTCGCGAGATCGTGAACGTGTGCTCTGCTGCCCTTCTCGTGCAGCGTGATCGGTGAGCGGGCCCGGCCGGCGCGTTGATCGTCTTGACGTCGAAGCTGAACGGGTCCTTGGCGTTGACGTCGATCTTGCCGCCGGTCGTGCCGTCTTGGTGCCCGAGCCGAGCTGCTGCTCGCCGCCGCTGCTCCCGCCACAGGCGGCGAACCAGCACGAGCGTTGCCGAGACGCGAGCGAACGTGCCGCGAGATCGAAGCGGCGTGGCATCTGCGGGCCTCCTCGGAGCGCCATCCTCGGAAAGAGCGTTCGCAGGCTACCTGCGGACCGTCGCAGGCCCGCACTGGCGCCTCGAACCGACATCCGGGCCCACCGCTAGCCTGCGCGCGATGGCCGACGACGACGAGAAGCACTCCATCCGGATGGTCGCCGACCGGCTGCTGGTCGTGGAGTCGAAGGAGGCGGGCGAGCGGAAGTCGCGGGCCGGGATCCTGATCCCCGCCACCGCCGACGTCTCCCGCCGGCTGGTCTGGGCCGAGGTCGCCGCGGTCGGCCCGACCGTACGCACCGTCGAGGCCGGCGACACGGTGCTCTTCTCGCCCGACAGCGGCTTCGAGGTCGAGATCCAGGGCGAGGACTACCTGATCCTGCGCGAACGCGACGTCCACGCGGTCGCGTCGCCCCGCACCGAGGGCGGTACGGGGCTGTACCTGTGATCGATCCGGCGACCGCGCTGCCGGCTCGACGGCAAGGCGGTGCTGGTCACCGGCGGCACCCGCGGGATCGGGCGGGCGATCGCCGAGGCGTGCGCGGCGGCCGGCGCCGATGTCTGCATCGTCGCCCGCAAGCCCGCCGAGCTGGAAGAGGCGGCGGCCGCGATCACCGCGCTCGGCGCCCGGGTCGTGACGGTCGCGGGTTCGGTCGGCGATCCCGACGTCGCCGACACCGCGGTGCGGCACGATGATCGAGCACCCTCGGGCCGCTGCGACGTCGATCGTCAACAACGCCGCGATCAACCCCGTGTTCGGGCCGCTGATGGACGCCGACCTCGGGCGCGGTCGCCAAGGTCTTCGACGCGAACATCACCGCGCCGCTGCGCTTCGCCCGCGCGGCGTGGCATCAGTACATGCAGGAGCACGGCGGGGTGGTGCTGAACGTCGTCTCGGTCGGCGGCCTGCGCCCGGGGCCGTTCATCGGCGCGTACAACGTCTCGAAGGCGGCGCTGATCCACCTCACCCGCCAACTCGCGCAGGAGCTCGCCCCGGGCGTGCGCGTCAACGCGATCGCCCCCGCCCTCGTGAAGACCGACATGGCCCGGGCGCTATGGGAGCCGAACGAGGAAGCGCATGGCGCGCTCGCACGCGCTCGGCCGCCTCGGAGTGCCCGACGACATCGCGTCGGGCGCGCTCTTCCTGATCTCCGACGCATCGTCCTGGATGACCGGCGAGCTCCTCGTCGTCGACGGCGGCGCCGGCGTCTAGCTCCCGCTAACCGGTTTCCCTGCCATCAGTTGGCAGCGTTTCCGACTCCATGAACCGGTTTTCCTGCCATCAGTTGGCAGCGTTTCCGACTCCATGAACCGGTTTTCCTGCCATCTGATGGCAGGGTTTTCGGGGGGTTGGTCAGTCGGAGTCGTCGTCTTCGGTGGTGGGGTCGACGTAGCGGATGCCGATGCGGTGGCGCTGGGCGAGCTCGGCGTAGGCCTCGGGATTCGTCTCGACCCAGACCTCGGCGCCGGTGCCCTTGACCGGACGCTTCAATGACCGCGGGCGAACCCGCGAACAGCATGCCCGGCGGGACCTTGGTGCCCGCGGCGACGACCGAGCCCGCGGCGACGAGGCACCCGCGCCGATGGTCGCGCCGTCGAGGACGACGCTGCCGTTCGCGACCAGGCACTCGGCTTCGAGCGTCGCGCCGTGCACGACACAGTTGTGGCCGACGGTCGCGCCCGCGCCGATGTCGGTCGTGAGGCCGGGCGGCACCGTGGATCACCGCGTTGTCCTGCACGTTGGCCCCGCGCCGGACGATCACCGGCGCGTAGTCGGCCCGGATCACGGCTCCGTACCAGATCGACGCGCCCTCCTCGACGATCACGTCGCCCACGAGGGTGGCCGTCGGCGCGACGAACGCGCCCGCGTGCACCTGCGGGGTCAGGCCCTCGAACGAGAACAGCGGCATGGACGTGGCCCCCTAGAGGAACGCCCGCGGCCACCGAGATGGCGGCCCGGGCGGCGTCGCCTTCGATCACCAGATTGGTATCGGCAGCCGGGAGCCGGTGCACGAACACCCGGCAGTAATCGCCCGCGGATCCGCGTGATCCGGTCCGGCGCGTCGTCGGGCCCGCTGGCTCCAGATCGCGCCCGACGGCAGCGTGAGCTCGACTCGGAGGGGCTCGGCGGGCGGCTCCTGCCCGGCGACCGAGAACGCATACGGCAGGGCCCGGGTCGCGAGCCAGGCGACGTGCGCGAGGCGGTCGGTGTCGACCGCCGCGACGCCGAGTGCGTGCGCGGACGTCGAGCCCGTGCGCCCAGGTCTCCATGAGCCGGGCGGTGACGAACGACGGCGGCCGCATCCCGAGGCCCCACGGCACGCGGGCGTCGGCGCGGCAGCTCGGCGAGCATCGCGCGCTCGGCCGCCGATGCTCGTAGCCACCAAGCACCGACCGCCGCGCCCGTGAGTCGGCGGCCCCGCAGCACTCCGGGGTACGTGACGTCGGCGCCCGAGGCCGCGCTCGCGACGAGGTCGTTGATCGCGCACGGGCCGGCCGGCGCGCCGTAGTCGATCGCCATCTCGTCGGTGTCGGCGAGGTGGGCGATCGTGTCGCGGACGTCCCAACCCCACGAGGGAGTCGGCGCGAGCCAATCGTCGGCGTCGCATGCGGCTACGACGGCCTGCAGCTCGAGTTGTTCGGATTCGAGATCGCCGACGAGATCGGCGATGTCGGTCACGGACGGCGAACGCGCGTCCGGCCGAGCGACACCGGGATCTCGGCGGGGTGCGGCATGGGCGGCGGACCCGAGGTGAGCCGAACGTCCATGTACTTCACGACCTCTTCGTACACCGCGTCGCCGAGCATCTTGCGCAGCTCGGCTTCCATCGACTTGTAGACGGGCTCCGCCGCCGGTGAACGCTTCGTGCGCCTCGGTGCACCACCACGCGAACTCTTCGCCGCCCTCGCCCCAGCCGTCGCGGCCGAACTCGGTGAGCACCGACGTGACCGACTCGTCTTCCTCGTCGCGGTCGACGGCCCGCAACGGCAACTGCCAGCACACGGTGGGCTTGGTGTCGCTGAAGTGCTTGCCGGTGTTCATCGCGTGCAGGTGCAGCGCGCAACCCGGGACCGGCCTCGAAACCGGGACGGTTGAGGAACACGCACGCGTCCTCGTGCAGGCGGGTGCGCCATTCGTCCTTGCCCGCGCTCGCCCAGACGCCCTTCTTCAGGCCGATCTCCTTGAACTGCCACTCGTCGTCACCGAGACGCTTGGCGAGCTTCTCGACCTTTTCCTTGACCTTCTTCTCGGACTCGTACGCGCCGTAGGAGCAGCAGCCCTGCACCATCTCGGGCGCGGGCTCGGTGAGGACGCCCTGACATCCCTGGCCGAAGATGCAGTGCCACGACGACGCCAGGAACGTGACGTCGACCTGCCATTGCCTTTCGTTCCTTGCCCGGCGACCGGGATGGTGATCCATTCGCGCGTCGGTCCAACCATGACCCGTCGACGCTAGTCGGTAGCATCGCGCCGTATCGCGCACTCCGATCCGTCGCACGACCGACAACTTGGCGACCTCCTCGCGACCTGCGGGCCGCACTCGGTCCGGATCGTGCGAGTGCCGAGCCGCTCGAGCTCGCGTTGTACGCGCGCGACGCCGGCGTCGCGGTCGGGCGCGCGGTCGCGGTGTGCTTCCCGCGATCGGCGAGCCGAGGTCGCGGCGGCGGTGCGAGTCGCCCGGCGCCACGGCCGGCCGTTCGTCGCGCGCGGCAGCGGAACCGGTCTCGCCGGCGGCGCGACGCCGCTCGACGATCCGGTCGTCATCGTCACGACGCAGATGAACCGCGTGCTGGAGGTCGACGCCGAGGCGCGCGTCGCCTGGGTCGAGCCGGGCGTCCTGAACCTCGACCTCTCCCGAGCGGTTGCGCCATCTCGGCCTGCACTACGCGCCCGACCCGTCGTCGCAGCAGGCGTGCACGATCGGCGGCAACGTCGGCACCAACGCGGGCGGGCCGCACTGCCTGGCCGAAGGCGTCACGTCGGCGCACATCCTGGCCGTCGACGTCGTCCTCGCCGACGGCACCGAGACCCAGCTCGGCGGGCTCGACCCCGACACGCCCGGCTACGACCTGCGGGGCTGCTTCGTCGGTTCCGAGGGCACGATGGGGATCGCGACCCGCATCGCGGTGCGCCTCACGCCCGATCCGCCGTGCGTCGCCACGATGCTGTGCGCGTTCGACTCGGTCGAGGCCGCGGCCGCGACCGTCAGCGGCGTGATCGCGGCGGGCGTGCTGCCCGCCGCGCTCGAGATGATGGACGCGCGCATCACCCAGGCGGTCGAGGACTTCGTCGGCGCGGGCTACCCGCGCGACGCGCAGGCCGTGCTGCTCGTCGAGGTCGACGGTCTCGACGGGCGGCGTCGCCGAGCAGGTCGACGCGATCTCCGCGGTCGCGCGCGCCAACGGCGCGACGCTCGTGCGGGTCGCCGCCGACGACGCCGAGCGCGCGCTGCTTGTGGAAGGGGCGCAAGTCGGCGTTCGGCGCGATCGCCCGCATCGCGCCCGACTACTACCTGCACGACGCGGTCGTGCCCCGCACCAAGCTCGTCGAGGTGTTGCGGCGCGTGTACGAGATCGCCGACGCGCACGACCTCATCGTGATGAACGTGTTCCACGCGGGCGACGGCAACCTGCATCCGCTGCTGGTGTTCGACCGGCGCGAACCCGGCATCTGGGAGCGCGTGTACGCGGCGGGCACCGAGATCCTCGACGCGTGCCTCGACGCGGGCGGAGTGCTCACCGGCGAGCACGGCGTCGGGCATCGAGAAGCGCGACCTCATGCCGCGCATGTTCTCGGTCGACGACCTCGACGCGCAGGCGCGCCTGCGCGACGCGTTCGATCCCGACGGCGTCGCGAACCCGCAGAAGGTGCTTGCCGCGCGGCAGCCGGTGCGGCGAGCTGCAACGCGTGCCCGAGGGAACGTGGATATGAGCACGTCGCCGGACGGTCGTCGCCCCGGTCGGCGGCGCGCACGCACTGGGAGGTCGGCGGTCCGCCGCCGGCGGGCGCGGTCGAGGTGCGCGCGCCGCGTCGGCGTGATCGCGTACGAGCCCGCCGACATGACGATCACGGTCGGCGCGGGCACCAGCTTCGACGAGCTCGACGCGGTGCTCGCCGAACAGGGCCAGGAGTGCGCGCTCGATCCGCGCGTCGCGTGCCGCGACGGTCGGCGGCATCCTCGCGTGCGGCCTGTCGGGGCTGCGCCGGCTGCGCCACGGACCGCTCCGCGACCACGTGCTCGAGGTGCGCTTCGAGACCGGCGACGGCCGGCTCGTGAAGGGCGGCGGCCCGACGGTGAAGAACGTCACCGGCTACGACCTCCCGCGGCTGTTCGTCGGGTCGCTCGGCACGATCGGCGTGCTGCAGCAGGCGACGCTTGCGGTGCCGGCCGCCGCTCCCGGTGCGCGCGCTGGTTCACGGCGGCGCCGACGCGACGGCCGACGACCGTTCCGGCCCGTCGGCGCGCCTCTGGGACGGCGAGCGCGAAGCGGTGCTGCTCGAAGGCGTCGACGCCGACGTCGACGCGCAGAGCCGCGGCCTGCGCGCCGCTCGACGATGCCGCCGGCGCTGCCCGACGGCGCGCACCGCGGCCGCATCTCGGTGCGCGCCCGGCGTCGTGCGCGCGTGCGCGCGCGCGCGCTCGACGCGAGCCGTGCGGTGGTGCGCGGAGCTCGGCGTCGGCACGATCCACGTCGCGACCGACTACGCCGACGCGCTCGACCGCGCCCGCGCCGTCGCGCACGCGCACGGCGGCTGGATGTTGCGCGAAGCGGGCGGCGCCGCCGACGACGACGGCTTCGGCTGTGCCGCTGCCGAACGTCGACGCTGATGCGCCGCATCAAGGACGCGTTCGATCCCGACGGCCGGCTCAACCCGGCCGGCTGCCGTTCGCGGCTGCGCTCGCGGTGGAGCGCGATGACCGGTCCGCTGCAGCTCGATCCCGACACGCTCAACGCGTGCGTGTCGTGCGGCCTGTGCCTGCCGCACTGCCCGACCTACCGCGTCACCGGGCGCGAGATCGCGTCGCCGCGGGGTCGCATCGCGGCGATGCGCGCGGTCGAGGCCGGCGGCGCGCCGATCGACGACGCGTTCCGCGCCGCGATGGAGGAGTGCGTCTCGTGCCGCGGCTGCGAGGCCGCGTGCCCGTCCGGCGTGCAGTTCGGTCAGCTGATGGAGAGACACACGGGCCGCGCTCCCGGCGCCCCGCTCGCGCGTGCGCCGCGTCGCGGAGTGGCTCGGCTACGCGATCGTGCTGCCCCGGCACTGGCTGCTGCTCGCGATCACGTGGGTCGCGTGGTTCGGCCAGCGCCTGCGTCTCGTCCCGGCGCGCTTCGGTCTCCCGCGGCTCTCGGCGCGTTCGCTGGCCCGGCCGCTCGACGTTCCCGTCGGCGGCAATCCCGGCGCGTGGATGTTCACCGGCTGCGTGATGGACGCGTGGCTGCGCGACACGCACCGCGTCCGCGGCGCGCGGTCATGCGCGCAACGGGCAGCAACGCGTGGCCCGCCCGCCGGCCGGCGGCGCGTGCTGCGGCGCGCTGCATCTGCACGCCGGGCGAGAAGCCGAAGCGCCGCGCACTGGCCGCCGGGTCATCGCGTCGATGCCCGGCGCGGCGCCGGTCGTCGTCGACAGCGCGGGGTGCGGCGCGGCCATGAAGGAGTACGGCGCTGCTGCTCGACACCGCCGGCCGCGCACGCGTTCAGTGCACGGGTCGTCGACTTCTCGGAGTGGCTCGCGCCGCAAGCGCCGTTGCCGCTGCGCGCCGACGGAACCGAGCGTCGTCGTGCAGGACCCGTGCCACCTGCGGCACGTGCAGAAGGCGCACGGCGCGGTGCGTACGGTGCTCGCGCCTGCGTACACACTGCTCGAGACCGGCGACGACAGGCCTGTGTTGCGGCGCGGGCGGCGCATACGTCGGTGACCGCAGCCCGAGCTGTCGCAACGCATCCTCGCCCGCAAGGTCGACGGCGCTTGCGACGCGCGGCGGACGATGACGCAACCGATCGTCGCGTCGGCGAATCCCGGGCTGCATGGTCCAGTTACGCGGCGCGGGCATCGACGCCCGCCATCCGGCCGACCTGATCGCGGAGGTACTCGAGTGACCGACCGCTACGAACACATCGCCGAACGGCTCGTCGCGATCGAAGAGGAACTGCGCGACCTCGCCTACGAGCAGCTCCGCGAAGTGGCCGCGCTCGCCCGACGGCGAGGAAGCAGCCACGGCCGCGGCTGCAGGAGAAGCGGCTGCTGCAGGCGCGGCGTGCGATCGCCAAGGCGATCGGGGCCCTCGCCCCGGCGCCGCCACGCCGTCGACGACGACTGACCCCGCCAGGCACCGGTCCGTTACTCGGGTTCGTTCAGCCGGTCGATCAGCTCGCGCAGCCGCGAGTACGAACGGCGGTCGAAGCGCATGCGCAACCGGGCGAGCTCGGGAACGTCGTCGTCGGCGATCTCGGCCTTGCTGGCCGGGGTCGGCTCGATGCGTCCGCTCGCGAGGATGTCGGCGAAGTCGGTGTTCGAGCGCGTCGATCCGATCCGGCGCGGGAAGGCGTTGCATGCGCAGCACGAGGTTGCCGTCGACGAATCGCAGCGAGTGGTAGTTGCGGTAGAAGCCGGTGATCTCCGCGAGCGCGACCGACGGCGTCGTCGGTGATCTTCACCAGCTTCATGTCCTCGGGCGAGATGTAGCCGCGGGCGCGGAGCTCGCGCTCGACGAACTGCACCCAGCTCAACCAGAAGGTGCCGCCCGGGACGTCGAGCAGCACGATCGGCGCGGGCGGCGCCTTGCCCGTCTGCACCAGCGTGAGGAGCTCGAAGCCCTCGTCGAGCGTGCCGAAGCCGCCGGGCAGCAGCACGAACGCGTGCGCCTCCTTGACGAACGTGACCTTGCGGGTGAAGAAGTAGCGGAAGTTGACGAGCTTCGGGTCGTCGGCGAGGAACTGCGTGGTCGCGGCCTCGAACGGCAACCGGATGCTCACGCCGAACGAGTTCGCCGCGCCCGCGCCCTCGATGCCCGCTTCCATGATCCCGGGACCCGCGCCGGTGATGACCATCCAGTCGGCGTCGGCGAGCTCGCGCGCCAGCGCGGCGGTCTGTTCGTAGAGCGGGTCGTCGCGGCGCGTGCGGGCCGAGCCGAAGATCGCGGCCTTGCGGGCGGCGCGGTACGGCTCGAACACCGAGAACGCGTAGCGCATCTCCTTCAGGGCCGCGTTGGCGATCTTGAGGTCGCCGCGCGTCGCCCGGTCGCGCGCGAGGCGCACGGCGGAGACGATCAGCTCGAAGACGAGGTCGGCGTCGTCGACGTCGCCGACCTTGGTGATCAGGTGCGTCGATGTCGTGGTCGAGCTCGGGATCGCCGGTGCGATACCGCGGGAGTCGCGCCACCGGTCAGCTTCAGCCCCCGAGGAGCGGACGGGCCAACTCGGCGAGCCCGACTGCGGGACGCGCGCCGAGATGCGAGATCACCTCGGCCGCACCGAGCGACGCGAGCTGCCCGCACGTGGCGAGGTCGTGCCGTGCGTGAAGCCGTACAGGAAGCCCGGCCGCGAACAGGTCGCCCGCGCCGGTCGTGTCGACGCACGTTGGCCGGGTGCGCGTCGATGACGTGCACGTCGTCGCCGGCGACGATGACCGAGCCGCGCCGCGCCCCGGGTGAGCGCCGCGATCTCGCAGTGGCCGCGCACGTGGTGCAGCGCCTCGTCGAACGTCTCGACCTCGTACAGCGACGTGATCTCGTCCTCGTTGGCGAACAGGATGTCGATGTTGTTCGTCGATGAGGTCGACGAACTCCTCGCGGTGCCGCTCGACGCAGAACGGGTCGGAGAGCGTGAGCGCAACCCGCTGGTCGGCGCGGTGCGCGATCGGCGGCGGCGCGCCGGACCGCGTCCTTGGCCGCGGGCGGGTCCCAGATGTAGCCCTCGAGGTAGGTGACCGCCGAGCTCTCGACGAGCGGCTTCGTCGATGTAGCTCTCGTCGAGCTCGGCACCCGCGCCGAGGAACGTGCACAGCGTGCGATCGGCGTCGGGCGTGACGATGACGAGGCAACGACCGGTCGGTGAGCCGTCGGTGGCGAACGGCGCGTCGAAGTGCACGCCGACGCTGCGCAGGTCGTGGGAGAACACCTTGCCGAACGTGTCGTCGGCGACGCGCCCGATGTACGCGGCCTTGCCCCCGAACGACGCGACGCCCGCCGCGGTGTTCGCCGCGGAACCACCCGAGATCTCGATGGCCGGACCCATCTCCGCGTAGATCTCGTCGGAGCGGGCCGCGTCGATCATCGTCATCGCGCCGGGCTCGACGCCGGTGCGCGCGACGAAGTCGTCGTCGGCGTAGACGAGCACGTCGACCAGCGCGTTCCCGAGGGTCAACACGTCGAAACGACTCACTTCTTCGCCCCCGAGCGTGACTGCGACCGGCGAGCCGGCTGCGCTCGGGTGCTCCTCGACGGGGCGCAGCCGGCGTCCGACCGTCTGCGTGCGCCCGTACAGCGTCGTGCGCTGCGCCAGCGTGCGCCCGATCGGCTCGACGATCGACCGGAACTCGGCCTCGTCGAGCTCTTGGCCGTGGCTCGCGCCCGCCGCCCGGGAGATGTTCTCGTCCATCAACGTGCCGCCGAGGTCGTTCGCGCCGGCCTGCAGGATCTGGCGGGTGCCGACGATGCCGCACTTCACCCACGACGCCTGCACGTTCGGGATCGTGTCGCGGTACGCGATGCGCCCGACCGCGTGCATGAGCAGCACCTCGCGGAAGGTCGGGCCGCGCCGCGCCTTGCCCTGGATGAAGATCGGCGTGGCCATGTGCACGAACGGCAGCGGCACGAACTCGGTGAAGCCGCCGGTCTCCTTCTGCAGATCGCGGGTGCGCACGAGGTGGCGGGCCACGTGCACCGGTCGTTCGACGGTGCCGTGCATGATCGTGACGTTCGACTTCAGCCCGACCTCGTGCGCGGTCCGGTGCGCGAACAGCCATTCCTCGGTGTTGACCTTGTCGGGGCAGATGATCGCCCGCACCTCGTCGTCGAGGATCTCGGCCGCGGTGCCGGGCAGCGTGGCGAGGCCGGCTTCCTTCAGCCGCAACAGGTAGTCGTGCAACGGCATGTCGAGCCGGCGCGCGCCTTCGGTGACCTCGAGCGCGGTGAACCCGTGGACGTGGATCGACGGCGCGACCTCCTTCACCGCGCCGGGCGACGTCGACGTAGTAGTCGCCGTCGAAGTCGGGATGGATGCCGCCCTGCAGGCACACCTCGGTCGCGCCGCACTCGACGGCCTCGACGACGCGGCGCTGCATCTCCTCCATCTCGACGAGGTAGGGCTTGCCCCGCAGGTTGAGCGAGAGCGGACCCTTCGAGAACGCGCAGAACCGGCACTTGAACGTGCAGACGTTCGTGTAGTTGATGTTGCGGTTGCGGACGAAGGTGACCTCGTCGCCGATGATGTCGCGCCGGAGTTGATCGGCGACCTCGGCGACGCGCGACGACCTCGGGGCCGCGTGCCGCCGAGCAGCGTGACGATCTCGTCGATGCCGACCTCTTGCCCGGCGAGCACCCCGGCCAGCACCTCGCCGACGCGACCACCCGCGCGTCGCGCCTGCGATCGGCGGGAAGCAGCGATCGGCGGTTCGAGATCGTCGCGACCGGGCGACCACGCGGTGTCGCGCGCCAGGCCTTCGAGATCGGAGGCGACGAGCACCGCGGTACGCACGTCGGGGTGCAGCCACTCGTCGGGGCGCTGCACGTACTCGGGATACACGGTGAGCCGCGGCGCGAGCACGAAGCCGGCCGCTTCGGTCGCGTCGCGCAGGCGGTCGAGCGCGGGCCACGGCCGCTCGGGGTTGACGTGGTCGATGGTGAGCGGCGAGACGCCGCCCCAGTCGTCGATGCCGGCCGCGAGCAACGGCGCGAGGTCGTCGCTCAGGTTCGGTGGCGCCTGCAGGTGGACGTCGGCGGGCAGGATCGATCCGCGCCGCGGCGATCGACCAGAGGAACTCGTCGGTCGGGCACGGCTCGGCGCGGTGCATCGCGGTGCCGGGCTTGGGCAGGAAGTTCTGCACGATCACTTCTTGCACGTGACCGTGCTCGAGGTGCGCGTTCGCGATCGCGACGAGCGCGTCGATGCGCTCGGCGCGCGTCTCGCCGATGCCGACGAGGATGCCGGTGGTGAACGGGACGCGGGCCCGGCCCGCGGCGTGCAGCGTGGCGAGCCGCCGCGCCGCGGTCTTGTCGGGCGCGCCGAAGTGCGCGCCGCCGGGCTCGTGCAGCCGGTCGGCGAGCGTCTCGATCATCATCCCCTGCGACGGGCTGACGGCGCGCAGGCGAAGGTCAGCTCGGCCTCGGAGAGCGCGCCCGCGTTGGCGTGGGGGAGCAGGCCGGTCTCGTCGAGCACGCGCTTGGCGACCGCGGCGAGGTAGTCGACGGTGGTGGCGTAGCCGTGCTCCGCGCAGCCATTCGGCGGCCTGCGGGTACCGCTCTTCCGGCGCCTCGCCCAGGGTGAACAGCGCCTCGAAACATCCGAGCGCCGCGCCCGCGTGCGGCGAGCTCGAGCACCTGGTCGTCGGTCGAGATACGGCGACGTCGAGCCGGGCCGGGCGGCTTGGCGAAGGTGCAGTAGCCGCAGCGGTCGCGGCACAGCATCGTGAGCGGCACGAAGACCTTGGGCGAGAACGTGATCCGCCGGCCCGTACGCGCGTCGCGGCGGCCGCGGCCGCGCCGGCATCAGCTCGGTCAGGGGCGCGTCGAGCAGCTCCCGGAACGACGAGGCGCTGAGCATGCGGGCGACCCTAGTCGGCAGCCAGTGCGGCCCGGTCTCCGATCCACAGCACCTGCTGCGCCCGGATCCGCGCGCCCGGGAAGATCCTCGCCGGCGCGGATGCGACGAATCGGGTCGCGCTTCTCCTCGCCCTCGACCGTGACGACCGCGAGCACCGACCGCGCGATCGCCGGAAAGGTGAAGGTCAGCCGCGGATGCGGGTGCAGGTCGTCGCCGGCCTCGACGACGAAGCGCTCCTGTTCGTCGAGCGCGGCCGAGCCCGGGAACAGCGACGCGGTGTGGCCGTCGGGGCCGAGGCCGAGGTGCACGATGTCGATCGGCGGCGCCGCGCGCACCAGCGCGTCGTACGCGTCGGCGCCGGCCGCGACCATCGAGTGCACCGCCCGCGGACCGACCGCGTCGAGCAGGATCCGGCGGGCCATGCCCTCGTTCGAGTCGTCCGACTCGACCGGCACGACCCGGTCGTCGCCGAAGTACACGTCGACCGCCGACCACGCGATCGTCTCCCGGCGCAGCGCCGCGTAACACCGATGCGCGAGCTCACCGCCCGACGAGCGCGATCGAAGTCGGGCGTGCAGCTCGGCGACGAGCCGCGCAAAGGCGCGCGGGACGTCGTCGACGATACGAATCTGTCCGGGAAGCTCCACGTCTGCCATTCTTCCCGACGCATGGATCGCGACGACCGTCAACGTCTACGAGACGAAGGTCGACGACTGGATCGAGCACCGGCGCCGGGCCCGCCCGCCGTCGATCGACGCGTTCGCGGCGCGGGTCCCGCCGGGCGTCCGCGCCGACGTGGGTTGTGGCCCGGGTTGGCACAGCGCCGACCTCGGCACGCCGGTCGTCGCGTTCGACGCCGCCGCCGGCGATGGCCGCGCAGGTGCGCACGTTCGCGCCCGACGCGTGGCCGCTCGTCGCCGATCTCGAGCACCTGCCGTTCCGCACCGGCGCGCTGACCGGCGCGTGGGCGCACAAGTCGTACATGCACATCGCCGGCCGAGCGCTTGCCGATGGCGCTGGCCGATCTGCACCGCTCGATCGCGCTCGGCGGCGCGGTCCACATGCAGGTGACCTCCGACCGCACACCAGGCGACCGACGACGACATGTTCCCGCGGTCGGCACTTCACGATGGTGGCCGCCGAGCGGCTGCGCGACGTCGTCGAGGGCGCGGGCTTCGTCGATCGACGAGCTCGTCGACGACGGCGAGGAGTGGATCGACGTCGAGGCGACGCGCGCGCCGCATGCTGCGCCGACACCGTCGGGCCCGGGATGCGCGTCGCTGATCGTCGGCCTGAACCCGGGCCTGTTGTCGGCCGACGTCGGCGTGGGTTTCGCCCGGCCCGGCAACCGGTTCTGGCCCGCCGCGCTCGCGTCCGGGCTCGTGACCCGCACGCTCGACCCGTTCCACGCGCTGCGCGTCGACCGCGTCGGGATGACGAACATCGTGCGCCGCGCGCACGGCTGCGCGCCGACGAGCTGACCGCGAGCGAGTACGTCGACGGGACGCGCCCGGCTCGAGCGACTCGTGCGGCTGGCTGCAGCCCGGATGCGTGTGCTTCGTCGGCATCACCGGTTACCGGCTCGCGGTCGACAAGCAGCGCGGTGCTCGGTTGGCAACCGGAAGCCGTTCGCCGGCGTGCCGACCTACGTGATGCCCAACACGAGCGGCCTGAACGCGCACGCCAAGCCCGCCGACTTCGCCGAGCACCTGCGCGCGTCGTCGTCGGCCTGTACGGCGGCCGACTCGGCTACTTGAAGCTCCGCGGCCTTCTTCTCGAGCGTGGCGAGCGCGTCGTGGAACGACTTCGCGAACGACTCGACGCCTTCGCGCTCGAGGGTGGCGGTGACGTCGGCGAAGTCGACACCCGCGCCCGGCGAGATCGGCGATCACCTGCCGCGGCACCGTCGACGTCTTCGGTGATCGCGTCGGCGCGCAGGTTGTCGTCGCCCTGGGCGAGCACGTCGACCGAAGCCTGCGCCAGCGTGTTGACCGTGTTGGCGCCGACGAGCTCGTCGACGTAGAGCGTGGGGGAGTAGGCCGGGTTCTTCGTCGACGTCGACGCCCACAACGGCCGCTGCACGCGCGCGCCGACGGCGCGACGAGATTCTCCCAACGCGCACCCGACGAGCTGCGTCGCGGAACAGCTGGTACGCGAGCTTGGCGTTGGCGACCGCGGCCTTGCCCCGCAGCGCGTGTCCTTCGGGGAGCCGGCGATCGGTCTCGGTGTCGACCCGGCTCACGAAGAACGACGCGACCGACGCGAGGCGTGAGATGTCGCCGCCTGCGGCGACGCGCAGTTCGAGTCCGTCGAGGAACGCGTCGATCACCTGCTGGTAGCGCTCGAGGCTGAAGATCAGGGTGACGTTGACGTTGATTCCCGCGGCCAGCGTCTGGGTGATCGCGGGCATGCCCTCGAGCGTGGCCGGGATCTTGATCATCACGTTCGGGCGGGCGATGCGCTCCCACAGCTCCTTCGCCTGGTCGCACGGTGCCCGGCGGTGTCGTTCGCGAGATCGGGGGAGACCTCGACCGATACGAAGCCGTCGGCGCCGTCGAGCGGTCGTAGATCGGCCGGAGCACGTCGGCCGCGTGCTCGATGTCGGTCGTGACGAGATCCCAGTACGCGGTCGAGGGTCGACCCGCCGGCCGCGGTGACCTCGCTGCAGTTGCGCGTCGTAGTCGGTGCCGGCACGCCATCGCCTTTTCGAAGATGGTCGGGTTCGACGTGACGCCGCGGATGCCGTGCGTGTCGATGAGCTTCTGCAGGCCGCCGTCGGCGAGGGCGCGGGTCAGGTTGTCGTACCACGGGCTCTGGCCGAACTCGATCAGCAGCGGAATCGCGCTCGCCATATTCAGCTTCCTCCAGCTCCGACGGCATCGAGCAGCGCGAGCGCGCGCTCGACGGCGTGCTCGGGCGTGATCCCGAGCTCGCGCATGACAACCTCGCCCGGCGCCGACGCGCCGAAGCGATCGATGCTCACGACGTCGTCGGCGTAACGCTCCCAACCGAACCGCACGCCGGCTTCCACCGCGAGCGTCGGCACGCCGGCCGGCAGCACCTCGACGCGGTATTCGTGCGGACTGCTGTTCGAACAGGTACCACGACGGCATCGACACGACCCGAGCCGCGATGCCCTGCGTCGCGAGCAGTTCGCGCGCCGCGACACACACCTGCACCTCGGAACCCGTACCGATCAGCACGACGTCGGCGTCGGTCACGGTTCTCCGGCAGCCAACACGTACGCCGCCGCGCGGAACGCCCGCGGCGTGCGCGCTCGGCGGTGCCGTCGAGGACGGGGATCTTCTGGCGGGTGAGGATCAGCGCGGTCGGACCCTCGCCGTCGAGGTGGACCTTCCACGCGGCCGCCACCTCGTTGGCGTCGGCCGGGGCGGATGACCCGCAGACCCGGCATCGCCCGCAGCGACGCGAGCTGCTCGACGGGCTCGTGGGTGGGGCCGTCCTCGCCGACACCCACCGAGTCGTGCGTCCACACGAAGCAGACCTTCGTCTGCATGATCGCGGCGAGCCGCACCGCCGGGCGCATGTAGTCGCTGAACACGAAGAACGTCCCGACGCACGGCACGAGGCCGCACAGCGCCATACCGTTGGCGGCCGAACCCATCGCGTGCTCGCGGATACCGAAGTGGATGAGGCGACCGGTCGCGTCGGTCGGGCGTGAACGTGCCGAGGCTCTTCACCTGCATGCCGGTGTTCCCGGTGAGGTCGCCCGACGCGGTGAACAGGCCCGGAACGACGTCGACGACCGCGGTCAGCACCTCTTCGATCGCGGTGCGCGTCGCCATCGAGCCGCCCGCCTGCCACGTGGGCAGCTTCTGCTCCCAGCCGTGCAGGCCCGCGCCGCTGAGGCACGCTTCGTATTCGTCGGGCTTCGGAACCGCGTCCCATGCCTCGCGGACCGGCCGCACCGCGCGGTACCCGCTTCGCGGTACCAGAGCACAACGTCGTCGGGGGCGTAGAAGTCTTCCGGCGGCAGGCCGAGGATCTCCTTGACCTTCGCGACCTCGTCGGCGCCGAGCGGGCTGCCGTGCGCGGCCGCAGTGTCCTGCACCTTGGGCGACGGGTAGCCGATGTGCGAACGGAGCACGATCAGCGTCGGCTTCGTCTCCTCCGCGATGCCCGCGCGCAGCCCGGCTTCGAGCGCGTCGAGGTCGTTCGCAACTTCACCGAGCTGCACGACGTGCCAGCCGTACGCGTCGAAGCGCTTCGGGACGTCGTCGCTGTAGGTGAGCTCGGTCGGTGCCGTCGATCGTGATGTGGTTGTCGTCGTAGACGAACACCATGCGGCCGAGCTTGCAGGTGGCCGGCGAGCGACGCCGCTTCGTGGCTGATGCCCTCCATGAAGTCGCCGTCGCTCGCAGATACCGAAGATGTGGTGGTCGCAGAGTGTCGGCGCCGAAGCGTTCGCGCAGGTGCTTCTCGTTGATCGCGAATCCGACCGCGTTGCGCGAAGCCCTGGCCGAGCGGACCGGTCGTGATCTCGACGCCCGTCGGTGTGGCCGGTACTCGGGGTGACCCGGAGTGCGCGATCCCCACTGCCGGAACTCGCGCAGGTCGTCGAGCTCGAGTCCGAAGCCGGTGAGGTACAGCATCGAGTACAGCAGCATCGACGCGTGCCCGGCCGACAGCACGAAGCGGTCGCGGTCGGGCCAGTCGGGATCGGTCGCGTCGTACTTCATGATGCGCGTCCACAGCACGTGCGCCAGCGGCGCGAGCGCCATCGGCGTTCCCGGATGCCCGGAGTTCGCCTTCTGCACGGCGTCCATGGCGAGGCCGCGGATCACGTTGATACCGCGCTGCTCCAGCTCGTCAGCCACTTCGAACCCCTATCTGTCGCCCGATCGCCAGACTAGGTGTACCCACCACCCCGGACATGCGAACTGGGGGAGCGGCAGCGGAGCCGGACCGGTTACTCGGCGAAGCCCACCATCGGGCCGGCGCAGCGCGAGCGACCAGTAAGCGTGCGTTATCTCTCGAAGACGGCTACGCGCGGTGAAGCTGTGCAGGAAGTTGCGGCCGCCGATGGGGCCGATCTCCCCGGCGCAGAACGCGCCGGCCAGCGGGACCGGGCCGAGCAGCTCCTCGACGACGGCGGCGTCGTGATTCGGTTCGGCGAAGAGGTGGCGGCCCCGGCCGTTGCAGGTGAAGAGCAGCGCGGCCTCGCCGTCGACGCCGCTGAGCAGCGCCCGGAGGTCTTCGTCGGCCGAGTCCGCGTCCCGGACCTGGAACTGCACGGTGGTGCCCGATGTCGACCCGCTCGCCGATTGCGATCGCGCCGTTGTTCCGATCGGCGCCGAGCACGTTGCGAATCGAGGAAGTCGCCGCGCGAGAAGTCGAGCTTGTGCTCGTCGACGACGACCCCGAGGTGCAGACCGTTGCGCATCAGCTCGCGTTCGGGTTCGGTCGCGACCTGCACCAACTCCTGCAAGCGCGCCATCGCCGGTTGACCGGCCAGTTCGTACACGAGGTTGCGTTCGGACGCGCGTCACGGTGAGCGGCGTACCGATCGGGCGGCAGCCCTGCGACACGACCGGCCGGATCGGCACGTCGTCGGAGCACAGCAGCGCAACCGCGCCCGTCGTCGAGCACGCGGTCGTCGATGAACAGCCGATTCGCACCGGCGCGGGTTCCGGCCGAAGCCATGCCACCCATCACCGCAATCCCGGGGATGCGCGCGTTGCAGACGCTGAGGAAGTCGCCGATCGGGAACGAGTACGGGCTCGGCGAGCATGAGCATCGTGCCCCGGGGCGGTACCCAGTCGGGCCAGCCGATGATCTCGTAGCCGTCGTCGGTCTCGAGTGTCTCGAGCGCGATCGCGTCGACCCGCCCCGCACCGAAGGTCGCGGCCAGCACCGACAGACCGGGCGCCTCTTCGACCTCGACCCCGCCGCCCGCGACCCCGACCATCGTGCAGCCGATCGCGGCTTCGGGTTCGAGGAGCTTGCGCAGACCGCCCATGACGTCCTCGAACGCACCCGCGTGGTGGGGCGAGGCGAAGCAGACGAGCAGGTCAGGCCGAGCGCCGTCGAACCGCTCGAGGATCTCGCCCGCGACCTCGCCCACTGCTTCGACCGGTGTGGGATGCAAAGAGAGCGCGGACGCGTAGCGGTTCACGAGTTCCATTCTCTCCGAGGGTCGACCCCCAACGGCGTCAGGTTGAGCGCGATCACGCGCTTCAGGCCCGGTCTCTAGGCGACGACGGGCACGGCCTCTAGGCGACGACGGGCAGGGCGGTCAGCGGCACCGACACTGCCGAGCCGCTCTCGACGATCGTGCAGCGGGCCTCGACCGTTCCCGGCTCCGGGAAACTCGAGCTCGCCCTTCACCAGCCGGTAGCCGAACTTGCCCGGTTCCACGACGAAGCTCTGCCGGTTGCGCCCGATCTCCTCGCCGCTGTCCCGCACGAACACGGTTTCCAGGGTGGCGTTGCCGTCGGTGCCGGCGGCGGCCCGCACCAGCACCACCAAGTGCGGAGTGAGCTGGGCCGGATAGGCCGGGACCGTCGTCGAGAAGAACGCGCCGGTGATGTCGATCCGGGTGGCCGGACCCGGCAACCTGACGGAAGTCGATGGCTTCGACGAACAGGGCGGCGACGATCTCCATGACCGCGGACACTTACCCGGCCGGGAACCATCGGATCGTTGCGCGGGATCTCAGCCGAGCAGGACGACCTCGACCGCGCGGGGCCGTGCACGCCCAACGTCGTGATCATCTCGAGGTCGCCGGTCCGGCTCGGGCCGCCGATCCAGGTCGAGCGCGCTCGGCATCTCGCCCGCGGCGATCGTCGCCATCGCCTCGGCCAGCGTGGGGACGATGTCGGCGACGCGGACGACGCACACGTGCTCGGGGGGAACGAGGCTCGTGCCGCGCGGCGAACCCGGCGCCGCGGCCGAACGCGATCGCGGCCGGATCGGCCACCGCGAGATGCGACGCCGGTGATTCCGACTCGTGGTGTCGGCCAGGCGCGCCGACCACGACGCGTCGCCCGGCAGCAGCGTCTCGATCCCGCGGGCCTGCAACGCGTCGACGAGACCCGGGATCGGAACGTCGGCGTTGCACGCGACGAGACCGGTGCGACGCCCGGTCGACGATCAGCGTGCGCGCGTCGTCGACGCTCATCGGGCCCGACACGGTGCACGAGTTCGTGCGCAGCCCGGCGACGAGCGTGTCGATCATCCGTGCTCCTTGGCCCAGCGATCGCGGAACGGCACCGCGGCCGGACGCGGCAGTTCGCGGCGTGGCCGTCCAGGCCCGCAACCCGGGAACGCGGCCGCGGGTGACGCGACCCGAGCGCGGTCGAGGCGCGGTAGCCCCGCGGGGTCGACCAGGCCCGCGCCCACACCGACCAGAAGATGCGCCGCCGCCGGCGGGCGGGCGTGTGCGCGTCGGGCACGTCGGCGCGCAGCGCCAGGATCATGTCGCCGAGCGGGATCTTCACCGGGCACGCGTCGCTGCACGCGTGGCACAACGTCGAGCCGTACGGGAGGTCGGCGCCTTCGGCGCCGCCCGACAGGAGCGGCGTGAGCACCTTGCCCATCGGTCCGGAGTACACCGCGTCGTACGCGTGCCCGCTCACGTTCCGGTACACGGGACACACGTTGAGGCACGCGCCACAACGAATGCACGCGAGCATCTCCTCGTACTTGGTGCCGAGCAGCGTGCGGCGGCGGTTGTCGAGGAACACCACGTGCAGCTCGTCCGGACCGTCGATCTCTCCGGTCCGGCGCGGACCACTGATCATCGTCACGTAGTTCGACAACGGCTGACCCGTCGCGTGCGTCGTGAGCAGCGGCAGCATCACGCCCACGTCGGCGAGGCGCGGAATCACCTTCTCGATCGGCATGAGCGCCACGTGCAGGCGCGGCAGAGTCGTGCAGAAGCGGCCGTTGCCCTCGTTGGTGACGAGCACGAGCGTGCCGGTGTCGGCCGCAGCGAAGTTCACGCCCGTGATCCCGATGTCGGCCCGCAGGAACTCGCCTCGCAACCGTTCCCGGGCCCAGGCGGTGAGGGCCTCGCGATCGACTTCGAGATCAGTGTCGGCTTCGCGGGCGAGAACGTCGCGGATCTGCGGGAGCGTCTTGTGGATCGCGGGCGTGATCATGTGCGACGGCCGTTCGCCGGCGAGCTGCACGATGTACTCGCCGAGGTCGGTCTCGACACTGGTGAGGCCGGCGTCTTCCAACGCGTTGCCGAGGTCGATCTCCTCGGTGGCCATCGACTTGCTCTTCACGACCGTGCGGGCGCCGCGGTCGCGGGCCAGCTGCACGATCACCCGGCGCGCGTCGGCCGGAGTCGCGGCCCGGTGCACGTGCACACCGCGCGTCGTCAACGAACGCTCGAGCTTGTCGAGCCAACCGTCGAGGTCGACGAGCGTCTCCCGCCGGATCGCGGCGGCGCGGTCTTTCCACTCCGGGTGCGCGGCTGCGGAGATGCCCGCGGTCCGCAACCGGCGGTCGAGGTTGTGCAGCGCTTGTTGGAGCTGCGGATCGGCGACCGCCGTGGCCGTCCGTTCCTGGAAATCGTGGCCGGGCGTCACGATGCCGTGCCCATGGCCCGACCCGTGCTGCACCGTCGGAACGTCCTGATCGCTCACGCGCGTGGCCGGGAGTCCGGAGGCCAGCAGGTCGGCGATGTGTATGGGTTGCGGGGCGGTCGCCGGTCCGATCTTGCGGCGCCGGCCGTCGAGATGCATGAGGCACGCGAGGTCGCCGCTCACGAGGTAGCGCGCGGAGGTGGTCGCGGCGTGGCCGAGCTTGGAATCGGCCAGTCGTGTCGACACCTCGGGGAATCCGAACGAGAACACGCCGCCGAAGCCACAACACGTGTCGGGCTCGGTCATCTCGACGAGGGTGGCCCCCGCACCTTCCACCAAGCGGCGCGTCTGGTGCACGAGGCCGAGGTTGCGGAGTCCGTGACACGCGTCGTGCACGGTGACGGTCGCGTCGATCCGGGAACCGATGTCGTCGACGCCGAGCTCGTCGACGAGGTACTGGGTGAGCTCGAAGGTGCGGGCCGCGAGCGCTTCGGATTCGGTGCGGCGCTCCGGGAGCAGACGCGGGATAGTGATGGCAGACCATGGCCGCGCACGAACCCGACGGCGCGACGATCGCATCGATGTCGCCCGCGTCGAGGGCGCCGAACACGTCGAGGTGGTGACGCGCCAAGCGGGCGGCGGCTTCGGGCTCACCCGCGGTGATCGCAGGCTGGCCGCAACACGTCTGCAGGGCCGGGAACACGACCTCGGCCCCGGCCGCCTCGAGCACGCGCACAGTCGCGACGGCAGTGTCGGGGAAGACCTGATCGGCCACGCACGTGACGAACAGTGCGACCTTGGGCATCGATCGACGTTACTCGGGGTTTTTGGCGGTCCCGGCCACCCACACGGACCGCACGGTGAGTGTGTCGGGATCGAGCGCGACGAGATCCGCGCGTGCACCCGGCGTGATCCGGCCCCGATCGGAAGCACCGAGCACCCGCGCCGGATTCGCCGCGAGGTGGCGGACCGCCCGCGCGACGGGCACGCCGATCGACACCACGTTCCGCAATACCGCGTCCATGGTGAGCGTCGAACCGGCGAGCGTTCCGTCGGCGAGGTACGCGGCACCGTCGCGCTCCACCACGGGCGCGGCCGTACCCACGGCGTCGGTCACCAACACCGCGTCGGCACGCGCGTTCAGCGCGAGCCGCACGAGCGCGGGATGCACGTGCACGAAATCCGCGATGACCGACGGCACGAGGCGCGGGTCGTCGAGACCCGCACCCGCGAGGCCGGGCGCGCGGTGATGCAGGGGACCCATGCCGTTGAAGAGGTGCGTCACCATGCGTGCTCCGGCGTCCGCCGCCGCTCGCGCGCCCGTCGTAGTCGACGGTGGAATGGCCGAGCGCCACGACCACTCCGCGATCAGTGAGTGCACGCGTCGCCGACCAGCCCGGGATCGGCCTCCGGCGCGAGCGTGACGAGCCGCACGAGCGCGCCGAAGTCATCGGTCACGTGCCGCACAAACGCGAGATCGGCGGCGCGCAACACCGCGGGCGGATGCGCGCCGGGCGCGCCGACCGAGGAACGGTCCCTCCAGATGCACGCCGAGCACCAGGTCGGGCCGCTGGGCCTGCGCGGCCGCGGCCCGCTCCAACATCTCGTCGTACGCGTCGAGGGGCGCGCTGCAGATCGTCAACAGCACACCGGTCGTGCCGCGCGCCGCGAGCGCGTCGAGCGCAGAAACGATCTCGCCCGCCGACGCGCTCGCGAAGTCGACCGACCCGGTGCCGTTCACCTGCACGTCGACGAAACCGGGCGCCAGCAACGCGTCGCCGAGATCTACGGCGTCCGCCGGACCGGCGCCCGCGCCCGTCGCGACGATCCGGCCGTCGGCGATCGTGACCCAGGCCGGGCTCGCCGACTGCCCACCGTCGCCGAACAGGATGCGATCGGCGCGCAGGCTCAGTGCACCCGGCGCGCCCGTGATTCCTTCCACAACGCCCAACGGAGCCGGCACAGACCGCGCAGCGTACGCGGGACCCTCGACAGGAACGAGCTGCGGGCCGGGCGCAGTTCGTGCACCGACACCGGGATCTCCGCCGTGCGCAGTCCGGCCCGCTCGACCCGCAGGATCAATTCGGTGTCGAACAGGTCCTGGCCGAACGTCGACACCCGCGCGTAGGGCTCGACCGCGGCCCGGCGCATGGCCTTCATGCCGTGCGTGTCGGAGACGCGCAGGCCGAACACCAGCCGGAGGATCGTGCTGAACACCTGCGTCGCGAGCTTGCGCAACGGATCACGGGTGTCGGTCGCGCCCTCGCCCCGCTTGGTGCCTACGACGATGGCGGGGCCGTCGGGCGCGAGCACCTGCGCCACGGCCGCGTCGAGGAAACCCATGTCGAAATAGTCGGTGTCGAAGTTGACGACCGCGTCGCCGGTCGCGGCGAGCAACCCGGAACAAAGCGCGCGCCCATAGTCGGCTTCGTCGCGGTGCTTGACGCGTACCTCGGGGAATTCCACCTCGGCCGACGCTGGGCGATGGCGAGCGTGGAATCCGTCGAACCGTTCTCGATGATCAGCACTTCGAAGGCCTCGCCGCGGGCACGCAGGCCCTCGACGACACTCTTCACCGACGTGGCCAGGATCTCGGCCTCGTTGAAGGCCGGCATCACCACCGAGACGCGCGGCGCACTCATGCCAGGCGCCGGTCGGAGAAGGGGAGTGCGGATCCGGGACTGATGCGCGTGCTTCCCGTGCCCTGGTGCACGACAACCGAACCGTCCGGCGCGGAAAAGGTGCCGTCGGACGCGACCGTCAGCTCGTCGTTGCCCACGAAGACGCGCAACGGCTCCGCGGCGGCGCGCACGCGCCAGTCGTCGTACGTATTGCAGCGCGAGCCGACAGAGCCGGTCGATCGCATTCGCGTCTTCCCGAAGTGCGGCCCGGGCGTCGAGCGCGGGCGAACCATCGGCCATCTGCATCACGGGCGTGTAGATCGCAAAGCGGGGACCGAACACGACCCTCTCATCGGTACGCGCGCCCTTCCATACATAGAGAACCATGAAAGCCGTGTGCATCGCGGGTTCCGGATCGGGGCCCACGACCCGCCCCCGGCCTGCGGAGTCGACGTGCCCGACCGGCCGCGACGCCTGGATCAGGCGCAGTGCGGCGAGACCGGCCTCGGCCGCGGGCCGGGCCGCCTGCGCCCACGGACCGACCTCGCTCCCGAGCGGATCGTCGGCCGCCGGAGGCTCGGGGAACGTCTCCGAGAGGGTGCGGGCCGCGTTGAGCTCGGTCCGGAGCTGCGCGATCACCTCGGGCCAGTCGGGCCCGCCGAGGGCGGCCTCGAGCCCGGCGACGCGCCGGGAGAGGTCGAGGGTGGACGGTTCCGCGATCGGGCTGTCGGCGCACGCCCGGGCCAGCACCGCGAGCGGGCCGGCCCGATCGCCGCCGACCTCGCCGACGGCACGGTCCCATGCAGCCGTGGAGTCGTAGCCGTCGGGATCGCCGAGAAAGTCCATCGCGGTCGCGAGCGCGATCTGCGACGCGTGCGCCTGGGTCATCGGGTTACAGAGCACGCCTCCGACGACCTCGACGAGATCGGCTTCGCGTCCCTGATACGGACCGAGATGGAGCGACGGCGTCATCAGCGCGTCGTTGACGGGATAGTTGTCCCAGACGATCACCCGCCGATCACCGAGGGCTTCGGTCCACCCGCGGGCATCACTCGCCCGCAGCTCCGGCGAGCACACGGTCGGTCCGGTCCACATCACGTCGACCTCGGGCGGCATCCCCGCGCCGAGCTCGGACAGATACGGCGACGGGTGCGTGCCGACGTACTCGGTCGGGCACATGGTGAGCGCGGCGCCTGCGAGTCGCGACGCGAGCCACGTGACGAGGGCGGCCTGGCGCGGCGCGAGCCCGGGTTGCATCGGGATGTCGTCGAGGAGCAACAAGAACCAGGAGACACCCGCGTCGCGCAGTGGTTGGAGCTTGCGCAGGAGCGCGCCGCGGTCGGTGTCCGATTCGTAGGCGATGTCGAGACCGGGGGAGATCGAAAAGCCGAACCGGACGCCCAGGTCGGCGCCGTGCGCGGCGAGCTCGCGAAAGCGGTCGAGCTCGAGGTCGGAGTACGGCTCGCGCCACTCGGCCCGATGTCGGGCATCGTCCTTGGGCGCGTAGGCGTAGGCATTCATGCCGTGTGCCGCGAGGAAGGACATCACTTCGAGCCGGGCGGCGTGCGTCCATGGCGTTCCGTAGAACCCTTCGACGACTCCGCGCACGGCGAACGGGCGCAGCACGGGCGTGACACTACCGGCGCCACGTACGCTCCGATCCATGATCGCACCGCTCGATGCCCTCGCCGTCCACGCCCAGAACATGCCCGCGAAGCTCGCGGTACTGGTCGACCCGAGTGGCGGCGCGACCGCGTCGACCACCACGTTCGCCGAGCTGAATGCGCAGGTGAACCGGCTCGGCAACGGTCTGCTCGCCGCGGGAGTGAAATCGGGTGAACGCCTGGTCTGGTGTGGCCCGAACTCGCTCGAGGTGATCACGACGATCCACGCGGCCCGCAAATGCAACCTCGTCGCCGTCCCGTTGTCATATCGATTCAATGCCGAAGAGATGCAATACGTGATCGACAACTCCGACGCGACGGTCGTGGTGATCGATGCCGAGGAAGCACCGCTCGTCGCGTCGGTCCGCGACCAGCTGCCGAAGCTGCGCACCGTCGTGGTGTTCGGCGGGCCGGTGCCGACCGAGAGCGGCTTCCTGGCCTGGGACGACGTGTGCGCGGGCCAGTCGGCCGCCGAACCGGATGTGGCCGCGACCAGCGAGGCCGGCGCGGCGATGATCTACACGTCGGGTACGACCGGGAAACCGAAGGGCGCGCTGCGCACACGCACCGACCGCGAGATCGTGTTCGCGCTGCTCGACGCGCTGCGGCTCCTGCACGAGAACTCCGTCCACCTGACGACCGGTCCGCTGTACCACTCGGGGCCGCTCGCGTTCGCGTCGCTCGCGCACACACTCGGCGCGCCGGTCGTGGTGTTGCGCAAGTTCGATCCCGTCCGTTGGATCGCGTTGGTGAAGGAGCACCGCGTCACCAACTCGTTCTCCGCACCCACGCAGCTGAAGCGGATCGTGTCGCTCCCCGACGAGGAGTTGGCCAAGGCCGACATGTCGTCGATGATCTGCCTGATCGCGAACGCGGCGCCGGTGCCGTACGCGTTGAAGCAGGAGATCATCGACAAGCTCGGTGACGGCTTCCTCTTCGAGGTGTACGGATCGACGGAGCTCGGTGTCGACACGGTGCTGCCGCCCGAGGACCAGTTGCGTAAGCCCGGTTCGTGCGGGAAGCCGTACGGCGGGATCCAGGTGCGCATCGTCAAGGACGACGGCGAGATCGCGGGCGTCGGCGAAGCGGGCGAGTTGTTCGTGCGGACCGGCCTGGCGATGGACGGCTACCACCACACCGACGAGCAGCTCACCGAGCTCGCCGACGACGACTGGAAATCGGTCGGCGACGTCGCGTACGTCGACGACGAGGGGTACGTCTACATCTGCGACCGCAAGAAGGACATGATCATCTCGGGCGGTGTGAACATCTATCCCGCCGAGATCGAGGCGGTGCTGTACGCGTATCCCGACCCTGATCGACGCGGCCGTGTTCGGCATCCCCGACGACGAGTGGGGCGAGCGCGTGCACGCAATCGTGCAGGCCAAGCCCGGCCAGACCATCGATCTCGACGAGCTCCGAGCGTTCGTCGGAGTCGCGGCTCGCGCGCTACAAGCAACCGCGCGACTACGAGATCCGGGCCGAGTTGCCCCGCACCGATTCCGGCAAACTCCTCAAGCGGGTACTCCGCGACGAGTATTGGCGAGGGCGAGACACCGCAGTTTGAGGACCTAGCCGCACGGAGGCTCGGACCTGAGGATCCGCTTGGGGATCGGGGTTCGGCCCCGGGCGCGCCACTAGCCTCGCCCGTCGTGCCCACCCTCTCCGAAGCCGCGTCGAAGGATCTCCTCGCGCTACGGCGTGCCGGTGCTCGAGGAACGAACCGCCGCCGACGCGCCCGGTGCGGTCGCGGCGGCCGACGCGCTCGGCTACCCCGTGGTGCTCAAGCTCTGCGGCGAGACCATCGCGCACAAGACCGAGCGCGGACTCGTGCGCCTCGAGCTCGCCGAAGCCGAAGCGGTGCGCCTCGCCGCCGTCGAGCTCCTCGCCGCGGCCCGCCCCGACGACGGCTCGGTGGAACTGCTGATCGCACCGATGGTCCGGGGCACGCGCGAGTTCATCGCCGGGCTCGTCCGCGACCCGCAGTTCGGGCCGTGCGTGATGTTCGGTGTGGGCGGAGTGCTCGCCGAAGCCCTCGGCGATGTCGCGTTCCGGCTCGCACCGCTGAACGAGATCGACGCGGCCGAGCTGCTCGACGACCTCGAGACGCAGAAACTCCTCGGACCGTTCCGGGGCGAGCACGCGGTCGATCGGGCCGCGGTGGTGGCGACGCTGGTCGGACTCTCCCGGCTCGCCCAGGAGCGACCCGACGTTGCCGCCGTCGACCTGAATCCACTCATCGTCGTCGACGGCCGCCCCGTGGCGGTCGACGCGTTGGTCGAGATCGCCGACGGTGCGCCGCCCGAGCGGGCCACGGCGCGCGCCCGCCCCGGTGACGACGGATTCCGTGCCTTGTTCGAGCCACGGGGCGTGATCGTTGCGGGCGCGTCGTCACACCCGGGCAAGTTCGGATTCGTCGCGCTGCACAACATTCTCTCGTCGGGTTACGCCGGTCGGGTCGGCGCGACGAACCTGGAAGCAACGCCGGTACTCGGCATCGAATGTGTGCGCACGATCGACGACCTGCCGGACGGGCCATGGGATCTCGTCTTCGTGTGCACGCCGGCCGGGGCCAATGCCGACCTCCTACGCGCGTGTGCGCGCCGGGGAGTCCGCGCCGCGTTCCTCACCAGTGCGGGCTACGGCGAGGCGGGCGAGGAAGGCATCCGCGCCCAGCAGGCACTGGTGGCGTTGGCCGACGAGCTCGGCATCCTGCTCGCAGGACCGAACGGCCAAGGTGTCGTGTCGACGCCGGCGCACCTCTGCGCGCAGATCGTTGCGCCGTACCCGCCCGCCGGGCGGATCGCGATCGCGAGCCAGTCGGGCAACTTCGTCTCGTCGTTCGAGAATTGGGCCGTGCAGACGGGAGTCGGCGTGAGCCGCGCGGTTTCGGCCGGTAACGCGGCCGCGGTCGGCGTGGCCGACTATCTCGACTGGTACGCCGACGACGACGCGTCGGCAGTCAGCCTCGCCTATGTCGAAGGCGTCGACGACGGGCGGGCGCTCTTCGACCGCCTCGAGAACGTCGCCCGGCGCAAGCCGGTCGTGCTCGTGAAGGGCGGAACGACGGCAAGCGGACAACGCGCCGCGGCCAGCCACACCGGCAGCCTGGCCGCCGACGACCGCATCTTCGACGGCATGTGCCGTCAGGCGGGGATCACGCGCGCGGCCACGGTCGAAGAGGCCTTCGAGGCGGCGGCCACGTTCGCGACCCAGCCCCGGCCGCGCGGGCCCCGAACCGCGGTGCTCACGACTGCGGGCGGTTGGGGAGTGGTGACCGCCGACGCGATCGCCCGCGCACCCGGCCTCGAGCTCGCGCTGCTGCCCGCCCGATCTGCGGGCCGCGATCGACGAGAAGCTCCCGCCCCGCTGGAGCCGCAACAACCCGATCGACTTCGCGGGCGGCGAGACGCGCGACACGATTCCCGAGGTCATGGAGCTCGTCGCGCGGCATCCCGATATCGACGCGATCGTCTACCTCGGGCTCGGCATCCAGTCGAACACAGCTCGCCTGCTCCGCGACGGGGCGTTCTATCCCGACCACGGCCTCGAACGCATCGTCGCCTACCACGAGCGCCAGGACGAGCGCTTCGCGCAGGCCGCGGCCGACATCTCCGACGCGACCGGCAAGCCGATCCTCACCGCGACCGAGCTCGCGGTCGCCGCGCCCGACAATCCGGGACCGGCAACCGTTCGCGCCACGGGTCGGGTCTGCTATTCGAGCGCAAACCGGGCGGTGACGGCGCTCTCACATCTCTGGCTCGACGCGCGCTTCCGGATCGCGCGCGGATTGTCGTGACGTGACCGGCCGCAAGCTGTCGAGCTTCGTTCTCGTCGCGCTCGCGTGCACGGTCGGCGCCGTGCTCCTTTTCGCGAGCCTGCGTCCCGCGAGCGCCCACCTCTCCGCGGCGGGCGCGGCCGAAGCGAGCGCGCCCGCGGCCCGCACACCGTTGTGGTCCGCCCGCCGGGACCCGGTCTTCTTCGAGCGCGCGACCCAGAGCCGCGGCCCAGGCCCGCGCGGCCGCTGCACTCACCCAGCAACTCACCGCGATCACCGCGCCCGTGCACGCCTGTGTCGCGGTCGACGGACCGGTCGGCCCGCTGGCGCGCGTCAACGCCGACCTCGCGCTCGCGCCCGCGTCGACACTGAAGTTGCTCACCGCGACGACGGCCATCGACCAGCTCGGTGCCGACCACCGATTCACGACGCAGGTGATGCAGGATTCCGCCGGCAATCTGATCGTGGTCGGCGGCGGCGATCCGCTGCTCGCGACGCCCGAGCACATCGCGTACGAGCACGGGCAGCTGCGGTTCCGCGAGGCTCCGTATACATCGCTGACCACGCTGGCCGACGCCATCGCGGCCGCGGGTGTGCATCAGGTTTCGGGCGCCCTGCTCGTCGACGATCACGTCCACGACACGCTGCGCTACCTACCCGACTGGAAGCCCATCTACGGCCAGGAGGGCGACGTCGGGTCGCTGGGCGCGCTGACCGTCGACGGTGGATTCGCGAACAGCAACGGCACCGCACCCGCGGCCGACCCTGCGCTCACGACCGGTCAGCGCCTGGCGGCACTGCTGACCGCACGCGGCATAACCATCGCGAGCGGAGTGCGCCGCGGCGGCGCACCCGCCGACCGCGCACGAGATCGCGCATGTCGATTCGGCGCCGCTCTCGGCCATCGTCGGCGAGATGCTGACGAGCAGCGACAACTACACCGCGGAAGAGCTGCTGCGCGACATCGCCCGCCACGCCGACCCCGCCGTTGCCGCGACCACCGCGGCCGGAACGCAGATCGTGGCGCAGGAGATGACCAAGTTCGGCGTCAGCACTGCCGGCCTCGTGTTGCACGACGGATCCGGCCTCGCGCCGGTCGACCGCGTGTCGTGCACGACGATGCTCGCAAGTCATCGAGCTGTCGGCGCAGCCGAAGTTCGCGGCGATCGACAAGGGTCTCGCCGATCGCGGCCCAGACGGGCACCCTCGCCGGACGCTTCGGCGGGGGACCGTTGGCGGGAAAGCTCCGGGCCAAGACCGGCTCGATCGGCGGCGTGGTCGGGCTGGTCGGCGTCGTCGACGGGCCCGACGAGCTGCACTTCGCGTTCATCGCCAACGGCGATTTCTCCGACGCCGCCGGCGCGCAGCTCCAGACCGAAGTCGGCGACGCGGTGGGTTCGACGCCCGATCTCCAGCCCCCGGCCGGCCTGGTTCCGGCGCCGTGAAAACTCACAGAAAACCAGCCTGCGCCTTGCACTGGACCGGGCCCCACGACGAGACTCCAGCGCTGACCCTCGAAAGCCAATCCCCCTGAAGGGCTGCGTGTGGCCGACAATCCGCAACAGACGATCCGCGAGCTGAAAGAGCTCGTTATCGCCTATGCGAAACAGGAGACGCATCGACCCGATCAAGGGGCTCGGTAAGTACGTCGCGTTCGGCCTGGCCGGGGCGGTGCTGCTCGGCCTGGGAGTGATGTTCATCGCGATCGGCGTGCTACGTGTCCTGCAAGGCGACGCCGGCGATCCGCACTTCACCGGCAACTGGTCGTGGGCGCCGTACGCGATCGTCGTGGTGGGCTCGTTCGGGTTCGCCGGCGATCGTTTGGTTCGTGGGTACCAAGGCGAACACGAAGAGGAAGAAGTCATGAGCGCGAACGAAGGCGCCGGAACCCGGAAACGGGCACGATCACGCGGGCCGACATCGAGGCCAAGCTCGGTGAGCTCCGGGGCGAGGTCGACGACCGGGCCGAGGCCGTCAAGGTGCCCGCCATCGCGGTGGCCGTCGGCCGCGGTGGTGGTGACAATCGTCGCCGCGTATTGGTTCGGCAAGCGCAAGGGTAAGAAGCGTCAGCTCGTGCTCGAGATCCGCCGGATCTGAGACCGGAGATTTGACGTGTACTACTCGCTCCTCCGCCGCCTGACCACGAACGGCCTGCGCAAAGGCATGTCGGGATCGACGCCGTGGCTGGTCCTCGGGATCGTCGCAGCCGGCTTGCGGGTCCTGGCCCGCCTGGCGAAGCGACGACCAGGAGATCCTGTACCGCACGGCCGTGCAGGCCGGGCGACATCTTCGAGGTCGTCACCCGTCCCAAGCGCTGAGCCGGGCCCCGACGCCCGCCCGGCCCCTGGGCCCCTCCCCGGTACGCTTGCCAGTCTCCATGAAGGGCCATTCTCCATGAAGGTCGTCTTGCGGAACCCGAAGCGCGAGCTCGAGCTTCCCGCGCCCCGCAACGTCGGCCGACTCCTGGCCGACCTCGACATCGTGCCCGAGGCGGTGCTCGTCATCCGCAACGACACCTTGGCCACGCACGACGAACGCCTCCTCGACGACGACGTGGTCGAGATCCGGCCCGTGATCTCCGGGGGTGCGCGATGAAGTGCGGCCGCTGCCGCGAGCCCGCGGTGATCGAGGTGCGCCGCCACAACGCGGCGTACTGCCGCGACTGCTTCGTGCGGCACTGCGAGGAGCAGGTCCGGCGCGCGATCGACACTTCGACATGTTCGAACCCGGCGAGCGCATCCTCGTTGCGGTGTCGGGCGGCAAGGACTCGCTCGGCCTCTGGCAGCTCCTGCGCGAGCTCGGCTACGACGCCGACGGCCTCTACGTCGGGCTCGGTATCGGCGAGTACTCCGACACCTCGGGCCGGTACGCGCGCGAGTTCGCGGAAGCGCGCGGGTGGAAGCTGCATCGAGGTCGACCTCGCCGACGACCTACGGTTTCGACGTCGAGAACGGGTCGCGGCGTTGCGAAGCGCGTGCCGTGCTCGGCGTGCGGGTTGTCGAAGCGGCACATCTTCAACGAGGCCGCGTTCGAACAACGGCTACGACGTCCTCGCCACCGGTCACAACCTCGACGACGAAGCCGCGGTGCTGTTCGGCAACGTGCTGCGCTGGGAGACCGAGTTCCTCGGCCGCCAGCACCCGGTGCTCCCGGCAGGCGCCGGGATTCGTGCGCAAGGTGAAACCGCTGATCCGGCTGGGCGAGCGCGAGCTCGCGGCGTACTGCGTGCTGACCGGCATCGACTACATCGTCGAGGAGTGCCCGATGGCGGGCGGCAACCGCCATCTTGGGTACAAGAACGCCCTGAACGAGATCGAGGAACGTTCGCCGGGCACCAAGGCTGCGTTCGTGTTCGGCTTCCTCGAGCGCGCCCAGCAACGCTTCACCGACGAGGTCGACGACGCGCGCGACGACCTGCGCCGTGCACGTCGTGCGGCGCACCCACACCGGGCGACGTTTGCGCGTTCTGCCGGATGCGGGCCCGGGCGGTCGGCGAACCGATCCGCCTCGAGAACGTGCCCGTCGGCGACGGCGTCGGGCGACTCGTGAGCCGCGCTCTTCGCGGGCGGCGAACGCGTGCTGCTCGTCGACAACCGGCGCCGGCGGCACCTCGTCATGCTCGTCGACGGCGGCCAGTTCCACACCCACGCGGGCATCATCGAGCACGACGACATCATCGGTCAGCCCGACGGCACGACGGTGCGCACGACGCGCGGCGCGCGCTCGACCGCGCTGCGGCCCACACTCGCGGAGTACATCCTCGAGATGCCGCGTGGCGCGCAGGTGATCTATCCGAAGGACATCGGGCCGATCCTCGATGCTCGCCGACATCTTCCCCGGCGCGCGCATGCTCGAGTCGGGCGTCGGATCCGGCGCGCTCACCAACGCGCTGCTGCGCGGCGATCGGCCCGACCGGATCGGTGACGGGCTACGAGATCCGCGAAGACTTCGCCGAGCGGCGCGTCGGAGAACGTGCACGGATTCCTCGGTACCGACGTGCCGCTCGACGTCCAAGTGCGCGACATCTACGAGGGCATCGACGAGCGCGACGTCGACCGAGTCGTGCTCGACCTGCCCGAGCCGTGGCGCGTCGTGAAGCACGCGGCCGAAGCGCTGGTCCCGGGCGGCATCCTGCTGGCGTACCTCCCGACGATCCTGCAGGTCGGCCGGCTCCGCGAGGAGCTGCGATCGGCCCCGTTCGGGATGATCGAGTCGCTCGAGGTGCTGCACCGCACCTGGCACGTCGAGGGGCAGTCGATCCGCCCCGACCACCGCATGGTCGCGCACACCGGATTCCTCACCGTCGCCCGCCGCCTCGCCGACGACTCAGCTGCACGACGTCATCCCCGGGGGCGAATGAACGCACTCGACGTCGCGATCATCGCGGCCGCGATCGGTCGCGGGCTACGGCGGCTGGCGGCTCGGCCTCGTCGCTCGCGTGTTCGCGTGGGCCGGCGTGTTCACCGGGCTCGCGATCGGCGTCAACTTCGTCCCCAAGATCGTCACCGGGCTGGGCGGCACGAACACCGACGACCGCATCGGCGTCGCGCTGCTGTTCCTCTTCCTGGTCGCGTCGATCGGGCAGGCCTTCGGACTGCGTCATCGGGCTGTTGGTCCACCGCGTGTTCCCGCTGCCCAACCCGCTGCCGCTCTGGGACCGCATCGCCGGCGCGCGGCTGGGCGCCGTCGGCCTGTTGGTGCTCGACGTGGCTGGTCATCCCCGTCGCTGGCCACCGCCCAGGGCTGGCCCTCCCGCATGGCACGCTCCTCGTTCATGGTCGCCGCGATCCAGCGGGTCGCGCCGACGCCAACCGTCGCAGTCGCGGCGTGGGGCCTGGCGATATCCGAAGCGCCGTATCCGTCCGCGCTCGACCCGCTCGACACGTCCGCCCGACCCGGGTGCCGCGCCGACCACCCGCCTCTGGCGCCGCGGTCGACGCGACGGTGCGCCGCTCGATCGTGAAGGTGACGGGCGCGGCCTGTCACCAGATCCAGGACGGCAGCGGTTGGGTGGCGGCGCCGGGGATCGTCGTCACGAACGCGCACGTGGTGGCGGGGGAGCGGTCGACGTCGGTCATCGATTCGAGCGGCGCAGACGCTGCCCGCGATCGTCGTCGCGTTCGACCCGGTGCGCGACCTCGCGGTGTTGTCGGTCCCCCGACTGCAACGCCGCGCCGCTCGTCGCTGGCCAACGGATCGCAGGGCGACGAAGGCGCGGTGTACGGCCATCCCGGCGGCGGCCGCTGGTGGCCGCAGCCCGCGCGCATCGGCGAAGAGATCGTCGCGGTCGGCACGAACATCTACCGCACGTCGACGAGCCGGCGGCACGTGTTCGTGCTCGCCTCGACGTTGGAGCCCGGCGACTCGGGCGGCGCGCTCGTCGAATCCGAGCGGCGCGGTCATGGGCGTCGCGTTCGCGATCGACCCCGGGCGCAGCGGGACGAGCTACGCGCTCACCGACGAAGAGGTTCGCCCGGTGTTGGCCGCGGCGTCAGGGCACACGTGGTCGACACCGGTGCGTGCCTCGTCGAATGAACGCGCTCCGGCGAGAGGACTACTCGGCCTCGATGAAGATGCACTCGCCGGGGCACTCTTCGGCCGACTCGACGACCGCGTCGAGCATGCCGTCGGGGATGTTGGCCAGGCCCTCGGCGCCGCCCGGGTCGGAGTAGACCTTGTCGCCTTCTTTGACGTAGGCGAGACCATCGTCGAGCAGGGTGAACACGGCGGGCGCGATCTCCTCACACAGCCCGTCACCGGTGCAGAGATCCTGGTCGATCCAGACCTTCATCGGAGGTCCTCACTTTTTGTGCTCGGAGAGTCGAATGAACGTCAAAAGGCTTGAACAGCAATTTATCACACCGGAGAGTGAGAAATCCACATTCCTCGTGTCCGTCGTCGGGGCAGGAAAGTTCTTCGGAGAGAACGTATCGGATGCGCGCAGTCCGGCCTGAACACGGGACTAGGGTCGCCATCGACCGAGGAGGTGTCGCTCAAATGGCTTCCGAGCACGAGCGGCGGCTGACCGAGTACGAAGCTCAGGTCGATCAGCTCCAAGAGACGATCAAGGGACTCGAGGAAGAAGTCGTCGTCCTGCGGCGGCGGCTCCAGGACGCGCCCAAGCGCGTGCGGACGCTCGAGGAGCGGCTGCTCGAGACCAAGGGCCAACTCGCCCAGGCCGTATCCCAGAACGAGAAGTTGTCGGCGACCTTGCGGGAGGCGCGCGAGCACATCGCGGCGCTCCGCGAAGAGGTCGAGAAGCTCACGATGCCGCCGTCGGCGTACGGCACGTACCTCGCCACGAACGACGACGGCACCGTCGACATCTTCACCGCGGGCCGCAAGATGCGCGTCGCCGTGCATCCCGAGCTCGAGGTGAAGGAGCTGCGGCGCGGCCAAGAGGTCGTGCTGAACGAGTCGCTGAACGTGGTGCTGGCGCGCAACTCCGATCTCGCGGGCGAGATCGTCACGTTCAAGGAGCTGTTGCCCGACGGCACCCGCGCCATGGTCGTGGGCCGCGCCGACGAAGAGCGAGTGTGCGAGCTCGCCGACGAGCTGCTGCACGAGAAGCTGCGCGCCGGCGACCACCTGCTGATGGAAGGGCGCTCCGGGCCTGTTGCTCGAGAAGCTGCCGCGGCCCGAGGTCGAAGAGCTCGTGCTCGAAGAAGTGCCCGACGTCTCCTACGACGACGTCGGCGGCCTCGACGACCAGATCGAGATGATCAAGGACGCGGTCGAGCTGCCGTACCTCTACGGCGACCTCTTCAAGGAACACGACCTGCAGCCGCCGAAGGGCATCTTGTTGTACGGCCCGCCCGGTTGCGGCAAGACGCTCATCGCCAAGGCGGTCGCGAACTCGCTCGCCAAGCGCGTCGCCGAGAAGACCGGCAACACGTCGGCCCGGTCGTACTTCTTGAACATCAAGGGCCCCGAGCTCTTGAACAAGTACGTGGGCGAGACCGAGCGCCAGATCCGCCTGATCTTCCAGCGGGCCCGGGAGAAGAGCGAAGAGGGCTACCCCGTCATCGTGTTCTTCGACGAGATGGATTCGCTGTTCCGCACGCGCGGTACCGGCATCTCGAGCGACATCGAGTCGACGATCGTTCCGCAGCTGCTCGCGGAGATCGACGGCGTCGAGGCGCTGAAGAACGTCATCGTGATCGGCGCGTCGAACCGCGAGGATCTCATCGACCCCGCGATCCTGCGTCCCGGCCGCCTCGACGTGAAGATCAAGATCGAGCGGCCCGACGTCGACGAGCGCGAAGCAGATCTTCACGCAGTACCTCGTCACCAGCCTGCCGATCGCCGAGCGACGAGCTGAAGGACGCGGGCGGCGACCCCGAGACGCGCGGTGCGCTCGATGATCGACGAAGCCGTCGACGCGATGTACTCGGTCGGCGACGAGAACAAGTTCCTCGAGGTCACGTACCAGAACGGCGACAAGGAGACGCTTGTTCTTCAAGGACTTCTCCTCGGGCGCCATGATCGAGAACATCGTGCGGCGCGCCAAGAAGCTCTCGATCAAGCGCACGATCGCGGGCGGCGAGCGCGGGCATCAGCACCGACGACCTGCTCGAGTCGATCAAGCAGGAGTTCCGCGAGCACGAGGACCTGCCGAACACGACGAACCCCGACGACTGGGCGAAGATCTCCGGCAAGAAGGGCGAGCGGATCGTCTACGTCCGCACGATCGTGAACGAGGGCGACCGCGAACAGGGCGGTCGTCAGATCGAGCGCGTCACGACCGGTCAGTACCTCTGACGGCTCGCATCCGGTGATGACGTCGCGCGCGTCGGTAGGATGACGGCGTGGCCGTGCCGAAGATCGTCGGTATCGAGACCGAATACGGCGTTGCGCTGCGGGGCGCGCCCGAGCCGAATCCGGTCGTCGCGTCGAGCCTCCTGATCAACGGGTACGTCGAGCAGCGGCGCATCGGCTGGGACTTCGAAGACGAGATCACCGGGCCGCGACGCGCGCGGTTTCGCCCGCGACGGCGCGCAGCCGCCCGAGATCGAGACCCACCTCGTCAACGCGGTGCTGACCAACGGCGCGCGCTACTACGTCGACCACGCGCACCCGGAGTACTCGACACCCGAGTGCGCCGACCCGCTCGAAGCGACACTGTTCGACAAGGCGGGGGAGCGCATCCTCGCCCGGTCGATGGAAGCGGCGCGGCGGTTGCTGCCGGCGGGCCAGGAGATCGTCGTCTACAAGAACAACAGCGACGGCAAGGGCAACTCGTACGGCATGCCACGAGAACTATCTCGTCGACCGCAACGTTCCGTTCGCGTCGCTGGTGCGCAATCTGATCCCGTGGTTCGTGACGCGCCAGGTGTTCACCGGCGCGGGCAAGGTCGGCGCCGAGAACGGCGCCGACGCGTGCGACTACCAGATCAGTCAGCGCTCCGACTTCTTCGAAGAGGAGGTCGGGCTCGAGACCACGCTGAAGCGGCCGATCGTCAACACGCGCGACGAGCCGCACGCCGATCCGCAGAAGTACCGCCGGCTGCACGTGATCGTCGGCGACGCGAACCTGTGCGAGGTGGCAACGTTCTTGAAGGTCGGTACGACCGCGATCGTGCTGGCGATGATCGAGGACGGATTCATCGACAAGGACCTGTCGATCTCGTCGCCGGTCGCCGCGATCAAGACGGTGTCGCACGACCCGACATTGCAGGCGACGGTCGACTGCGCGTCGCTCGGGCGCTGCACGTCGATCGAACTGCAGTGGGAGTTCCTACGGCTGGCCCGCAAGTACGCCGACGAGACCGGGCCTGGAGTGCGTGCGGACCGCGAAGCGATCGGCACGATGGTGCTCGACCGCTGGGAATCGGTGCTGAGCGCGCTTGGAGTCCGATCCGGCGTCACTCGACGGTCAGCTCGACTGGGTCACGAAGCTCGAGCTGCTGCGGGCCTACGCCGAGCGCGACGACCTCCGGTGGAACAACCCGAAGCTCGAACTGCTCTCGGTCCAGTACCACGACGTCCGCCCCGGCCGGTCGCTCTACGAGAAACTCGTGCGCGGCGGCAGGATCGAGCGGCTGCTCGACGAGACCGCCGTGCTCGCCGCGATGGCCGATCCGCCCGAATCGACCCGCGCGTATTTCCGGGGCACGTGCCTCGCGCGTTGGGCAGACTCGGTCGTGGCCGCGAACTGGGACAGCCTGGTGCTCGACGTCGGGATCGATCCGCTGCGAAGGATCCCGATGATGGAGCCCACGCGTGGTAGCAAGGAGCACGTCGCCGAGCTCTTCGGTCAGGTGTCGACACCCCGTCAACTCGTCGAACGATTGACGGCGAGTTGAAGGCGTCGTAGGAGGTAGTCCGTCATGGCTGAACGAGAACGCAAGCAGAAGCCCGCTCCCGAAAGAGCGCGAGGAAGTCGTCGCCGAAGAGGTCGCGGCCTCGTCGGAGCGCGGCGAGAAATTGAAGGAAGACATCGACGATTTGCTTGGACGAAATCGACTCCGTGCTCGAGGACAACGCAGAGGAATTCGTCAGATGCGTACGTGCAAAAGGGCGGACAGTAGTACGCACGAGTCTCGACAGTAACGGTGTCGCACCTCTGGTCGTACGATCAACCGGTGAAGGTCTGCAGGCACTGCGGCGAGACGAAGCGATACGACGAGTTCTACGGCGATCCGCAAGGCGAAGGACGGCTGTCGTCCCGAGTGCAAAGCCTGCAATCTCGCGACTCCGAGCAGAGAAGTACGCACGCAGATCCGCAGCGTTACATCGACCGCGTGCGACAGTGGCAGCAGGCCAATCCCGAGCGGTCTCGAATCGATACCGCCGCGAATATCGCAGGCGCCCCGAGCGCAAGAGCCGCCGACCGCGAGGGCTACCTCAAGCGCAAATACGGCATCACCGTCGACTGACTTCGAGCGCATGCTCGAAGCGCAGGGTGGAGTTTGCGCGATCTGCAGCGAAGCCGCGGCCGGAAGAGCGGACACTGCACGTTGATCACGATCACACGACGGGCGTGATCCGGGGGCTGCTCTGTTTTCGCTGCAACAACGCGCTGGGCGACTTCCGCGAGGAGTACGAGCTGTTCCAGCGGGCGGCGGACTATCTCGATCGGGATGAGGAGCTGGCTGCTCTTGCCTGCGGGCCGGGTCGGTGCCCTGGCGGGCTGAAATCGCGGCGGTAGGCTCCCGCGCCGATGTCCGAATCCAGCTCGCTACCGCTGTTCTCCACCGCCGTCGATCCCGGGCCGTCGTTCGCCGACGTGCTCCGCAAGCTCGCGCCGCACCAACTGCCGGGCGCCGGCATCACGTCGCCGTCGACGCTCGACATCCCGCACGGCACCACCGTCGTCGCCATCCGCTTCGCGGGCGGCGTGATCATGGCCGGCGACCGCCGCGCCACCGCGGGCTACATGATCGCCAGTCGGCGCATCGAGAAGGTGTTCCCGGCCGACGACTACTCCGGCGTCTCGATCGCCGGCGCGGCCGGGCCCGCGATCGAGATGGTCAAGCTCTTCCAGGTCCAGCTCGAGCACTACGAGAAGGTGCAGGGCGAGACCCTCAGCCTCGAGGGCAAGGCCAACCAGCTCGGCCAACTCGTGCGCGCCAACCTCCCCGCCGCGATGCAGGGCTTCGCCGTCGTCCCGCTCTTCGCCGGTTTCGACACCAGCCGCGATCGGGGCCGCGTGCTTCTGCTACGACGTCACCGGCGGCCGCTACGAAGAGCTCGACTTCCAGGCCCAGGGCTCGGGCAGCATCCACGCCCGCAACTGGATCAAGGCCGGGTGGCAGCGAAGGTCTCGACGCCGACGCCGCCATCAGCCTCGCGATCACGTCGTTGTTCGCGGCCGCCGACGAGGACATCGCCACCGGCGGCCCCGACCTCGTGCGCCGCATCTTTCCGACCGTCGCAGTCATCGACACCAACGGCTACCGCGCGCTGACCGACGACGACATCGAGACCCGCAGCCAGGCCCTCCTCCAAGGCGCCGAGCGCGGAGGTCGTGAATCGTGACCATGCCCTTCTACGTCTCGCCCGAACAGGTGATGAAGGACCGCGCCGACTACGCGCGGAAGGGCATCGCCCGGGGCCGCAGCCTCGTCGCGCTGGAGTGCCCGGCCGGCGTGCTGATCGTCGCCGACAACCCGTCGCGCACGCTCTCCAAGATCAGCGAGATCTACGACCGCATCGCGTTCGCCGCGGTCGGCAAGTACAACGAGTTCCAGATGCTGCGCGTCGCCGGCGTGCGCCACGCCGACATGAAGGGCTTCTCGTACTCACGCGAAGACGTCAGCGCCAAGGAGCTCGCCAACGCGTACGCGCAGACGCTCGGCCAGGTGTTCACCCACGAGATGAAGCCGTACGAGGTGGAGCTGCTCGTCGCCGAGGTCGGCGGCCCCGACGACGACCACGCGGAGATGTACCACGTGCTCTACGACGGCGTCGTCATGGACGAGCAGAACTACTCGGTGCTCGGCGGTCAGGCCGAACAGATCAGCGAAGCGCTGAAGGAGCAGTACCAGCCAGGCATGAGCCTCGGCGACGCGTTGAAGCTCGGCGCCAAGCTGCTCGGCACCGACGACACACCGCTCACCGCGGATCAGCTCGAAGTCGCGCTGCTCGACCGCTCCCGACCGCGCCGCGCGTTCCGCCGTATCAAGAACGACGAGCTGACGTCGCTGCTCGGCTCGTAACCGGTCTGCACGGCTAGTACCAGCGGATCAACAAGCGCGATCGGTCCCGCGATCACGCACGAAGAGGATACGAGCGCCGCGACCCATGACCGACGCGGACACCGGGCGCGCCCGGATCGGCGGGCGGTCGTCGTCGAGGATCTCGTCGGCTTCGTCGACCTCGGCGACGAGCAGCACGAGGCTCGCCTCGTCGAATTGGTCGTCGGGGACGTACACGTCGACCCGCGCCATCTCACCCACGGTGAGGCCGTAAGGACTGTCGAGCGCACCGCGCAGCTGCACGTCGAAGCCTTCGTCCTCGAGCCGGGCCGCCATCACCCGGGCCCGGAACGATCCGTACACCGACGTCAGCCGGGTCATGGCCACAGGATCAAGTGTAGGGCGGCGGCACGTTAGCGGCGACCGGGGCCCCGTACACTCAGGCCCAGTGGACCGGCGCATCTTCGGCCTCGAGAACGAATACGGCGTCACCTGCACGCTTGCGCGGCCAGCGCCGGCTGAGCCCGGACGAGGTCGCCCGCTACCTCTTCCGCCGGGTCGTCTCCTGGGGCCGGTCGAGCAACGTCTTCCTCGAGAACGGCGCCCGCCTCTACCTCGACGTCGGCAGCCACCCCGAGTACGCCACCCCCGAATGCGACTCGATCCGCGACCTCGTCATCCACGACAAGGCCGGCGAGCGCATCCTCGAAGGGCCTCGTGCAGAGCGCGGAGCAGCGCCTGCGCGAAGAGGGCATCCGGGGCGAGGTGTTCCTCTTCAAGAACAACACCGACAGCGCGGGCAACTCCTACGGCTGCCACGAGAACTATCTCGTCGAGCGCGAAGGCGACTTCTCCAAGTTCACCGACGTGCTGATCCCGTTCCTCGTCACCCGCCAGATCTACGCGGGCGCGGGCAAGGTGCTGCAGACCGCACGCGGTGCGATGTACTGCATCGCCCAGCGGGCCGAGCACATCTGGGAAGGCGTGTCGTCGGCCACCACCCGGTCGCGTCCGATCATCAACACGCGCGACGAGCCGCACGCCGACGCCGAGCGGTTCCGCCGCCTCCACGTCATCGTCGGCGACTCGAACATGAGCGAGTACGCCACGTTCTTGAAGGTCGGCACCACCTCGATCATCCTGCGCATGCTCGAAGAGGACGCGGCACCGTGGCGCGACCTCACGCTCGAGAACCCGATCCGCGCCATCCGCGAGATCAGCCACGACATCACGTGTCGCCGGCGCGTGCGCCTCGCCAACGGCCGGGAGCTCTCCGCGGTCGAGATCCAGACCGAGTACCTCAACCGCGCGCTGCGGTTCGCGAAGCGCCGCGGTCTGCCGCCGCTCGAACAGCGCGCGCTCGAGATGTGGGAGCACGTGATGACCCACCTCGAAGACGATCCGCTGAAGCTGACGCACCGAGGTCGACTGGGTCATCAAGCACCACCTCATCGAGGCGTACCGCACCCGGGGCGAGCTTCCGCTCACGCATCCGCGGGTCTCGCTGCTCGACCTCGCGTACCACGACGTCACCCGTTCCCGATCGCTCTACTACCTGCTCGAGCGCCGCGGTCAGGTCGAGCGCATCGTCGAGGACGACGAGATCACGAAGCGATGAACATCCCGCCCCAGACCACCCGGGCCAAGTCTGCGGGGCGCGTTCATCAAGCGGGCCAAGGAACGCAAGCGCGACTACACCGTCGACTGGGTGCACCTGAAGCTCAACGACCAGGCGCAGCGCACCGTCCTCTGCAAGGACCCGTTCAAGTCGCGCGACGAGCGCGTCGAGCGGTTGATCGCCTCGCTCTAGCGACTCGGCGCCGGAGTCTCGATGCCGTCGTTCCGGGTCGGGAGTCGTAACCGAGATCCTCGAAGCGCGCCCGGGCCTCCAGCGCGTCCTCGTCGATCTCGACGCCGGACCCGAGCGCGCCTACGTGCTCACCCAGCTGATCGGATCCGTCGGCGTCGGCGATCGCGTCGTGGTCAACACCACCGCGGTCGAGCTCGGTCTCGGTACCGGCGGTTGGCACGTCGTGCACTGGAACCTCGAACGCGAGGCGTGGAGCGAGTCCCGGCGCGCCGGACAACGGCATGAAGCTGCGCTACACGAGCCTGCAGGTCGACGTCGGCCACGCCGAGCCCGACGGAACGTGGCCACCATCGACGGCATGCCCGTGTCGTGGCCGGCCTGCACAGTCAGCTCGCGGCGATCGCGGTCGCGTTCAAGCAGCGCCGTCCCGACGCGCGGCTCGTCGTACGTGATGACCGACGGCGGTGCGCTGCCGATCGCGATCTCCGAGCTCGTCGCCGCAGCTCCGCGACCGGAATCTGATCGACGCGACGATCACGTGCGGGCACGCGTTCGGCGGCGACTACGAAGCGGTCTCGCTCTACGGGGCCCTGGCGATCGCGCGCGAGATCGCACGAAGCCGACGTCGCGGTCGTCGCGATGGGTCCGGGCAGTGCGGGATCGGCGACCCGGCTCGGGTTCAGCGGCATCGAGGTCGGCGCCGCGCTCGACGCCGCCACGGGATTGCAGCGGCGTGCCGATCGCCGCACTGCGCGGCATCGTTCGCCGACATCCGGCCGCGCCACCGCGGCGTTTCGCACCACAGCACTCACCGCGCTGACGATCGCGACCCGCAGCCGCGTACAGGTCGCCGTTCCGTGCGTCGGCGGCGTCGAGGAAGCAACAGATCCGCGCCGACCTCGCGGCCGCCGGGATCGACACGCGCCACGAGCTCGTCGACGTCGAGCCCGTCGGCATCATCGACCTGTTCGCCGCCCGCGATCTCCGGGTCGACGTCGATGGGGCGGCCCGCCGCGGTCGACCCCGTGTTGTTCGAAGCAGCGGCCGCGGCGGCGACACTCGCCGCCAGACCCGTCCCCTAGGCCATAGTCTCAACCGATGCCCGACGCGCCGTCGCGGGTCGAACGCGTCCTGAACCTCCTTGCTCTGCTGCTCGACACTCGCCGGGCACTCACCCGCGAAGAGATCGTCCACGACGTCGCCGGCTACCCCCCGCAGATCACCGCGTACCGGCGCGCGTTCGAGCGCGACAAGGAGACGCTGCGCGGCATGGGCGTTCCGCTCACGACCGAGTCGATCGGCGACGGTTCCGAGCTCGGCTACCGGGTGCGGCCCGAGGACTACTACCTGCCCGACCTCGGTCTCGACGCGGACGAATCCGCGGCCCTGCGTGTGGCGGTCGAGCGCGGTCTCGCTCGGCAGCCACGCGGGCGAGGGTGCGCTGTTGAAGCTCGGCGGTCTCGCCGACGAAGCAGTGGCGCCGATCGCGTCGCTCCCGATCGCGCCCGCGCTCGCGACGCTCTTCGAGGCGTTCCGCGCCCGGGCCGTCGTGAAGTTCACGCACCGCGATCGTCTCCGCACGATCGAGCCGTGGGGACTCTCGTCCAAGCGCGGGCACTGGTACGTCGTGGGGTTCGACCGCGACCGCGAAGCCGTGCGCGCGTTCCGGGCCGACCGCATCGACGGCGACGTCGAGGTCGGCGAACCCGACGCGTTCGAAGCACCGCCCGGTTTCCGGCCCGACGATCACGTCGAGTCGCGCTCGTGGCTCCTCGGCGAAGACGCCCCGGTCACGGTCCGTATCCGCGTCGACGTCGAACACCTCGACGCGATGCTCACCGAGCTCGGAAGCGAAGCACTCGTCGTCGAGGAAGCCGCGGACGACGGCGCGATCGTCGAGATCGCGGTCGACGAACCGGGCCGGCGTTCCGCTCGTTCGTGCTCGGCTTCTTCGAGCACGCCGAGGTGCTCGACCCGCCCGAGATCCGCGCCGACATCGTCGCAGTGGCTCGAACGCGCCGCCGCGACGGAAGGTGCGGCGTGAGCCCCCGCGCGCTCGCGGGGCCGGAGATCCAACGCATCCTCGCGCTCGTCCCGTGGATCATCGCGCAACCCCGCCTCGCCCAAGTCCGAGATCGCGCCAGCGCTTCGGCATCACCGTCGACCAACTCGACGACGACCTCTCGCTCGTGTTGATGATCGGCGTCCCGCCGTATTCGCCCGGCGACTACCTCGACGTCGAGGACGACGACGACGGCCAGGTCACGATCCACCTCGCCGACTACTTCCAACGCCCGTTGCGGCTCACGCCGGCCGAAGGTCTCGCGCTTGCTCGCCGCGGGTCGCGCGCTGCTCGCGGTTCCCGGCTCCGATCCGCAGCGGCCCGCTCGCCACCGCGCTCGACGAAGTTGCAAGGACGCGCTCGAGCTTCCGGGCCTCGTCGTCGACGTCGGCGAGCCGACGCAGCTCGAGGCGATCCGCGACGCGGTCGCCGCCCACGAGCGCGTCGAGATCGAATACTGGTCGGCCGGGCCGCGACGAGGTGACGACGCGGCGCATCGATCCCGAGGTCGTGTTCTTCGCGACGGGCGAGTGGTACGTCGGGGCGTACTGCCACCGCGCCCACGACGAGCGCATGTTCCGCGTCGACCGGATCCGATCGGTCGAGCCGACCGGGGAGACGTTCGAGCCCGGCGTCACCGGGTTCGAGACCGGCGACGTCTACACGCCCCGGGCCGACGATACCCGGGTCACCCTCGAGCTCGCGCCCGCGGCGGCCTGGGTCGCGGAGTCGTATCCGACCGAATCGGTCACCGAGCGGGCCGACGGCTCCCTCGAGATCGTCCTCGCGGTCAGTGAGCGGGCCTGGCTCGAGCGGCTGCTACTCCGGGTCGGACCGGACGCTCGGGTCGTCGCGCCGGCCGAGCTCGCGCCGCTCGCCGCCGACGCCGCGGCCAGCGAATCCTCCGGCGTTATCGCGAGCCGGAGATGGTTCAGATCCGCCCGCCACCGGCCGACCTGACACCCGGGCGAGCGGACGCGCATGAGAGGATGCCAGCGGTGAACCCGTCCACGAGCGCCGATCCTCCGTACGTTCGGCCGCCGGACGAAAGCCCGCAAGATCCGTCCGGCGCCCCCGATGCGGCCGGCGCAGCCGCGGACGCCACCGACGTCGAAGTCGAAGCCCACCTGGGCCGTTGCGCTCGAATGGGCCATCGCTGCATCATCTCCGCGCTGGTCATCGCGCTGTTGATCAAGGCCTTCTTGTTCCAGGCGTTCTACATCCCTTCCGACTCGATGGTCCCGACGCTGAAGACCAACGACCGCGTCATCGTCAACAAGCTCTCGTACAAGCTGCACTCGGTGCACCGCGGCGACATCGTCGTGTTCAAGTCGCCACCGAACGTCGATCCCGGCGTCGAAGGACCTGGTGAAGCGCGTCATCGGGCTGCCGGGGGAGACGATCGAGGGCCGCACCGACGGGCACATCTACATCAACGGCAAGGTGCTGAAGGAGCCGTACCTCCCCAAGGGCACCAAGCCCGGGCCCGGCGTTCGCGGCGATCAAGATCCCGGCCAACTCGTACTGGGTCATGGGTGACAATCGTTCGAACTCGCGAGATTCCCGCTTCTTCCCCGAGCATTTCATCCGCAAGAAGGACATCATCGGACGTGTGTTCCTCCGCATCTGGCCCTTGCATCGGCTTGCGATTCTCTAACCATGTCCCCGGAACGGTGAACTGACCGCGTGGAAGACCAACCCGTAACGCCGTTGCAGTCCGACGCGCCGCTCGCGCCCGACTCGCCGCCGGACTCGGCCGCGGACGCCCCCGCGGACGCGTTCACAAGTGTCCCCGTGGACCACGCCGCGCCGACCGATACCGACCCCGGCGCAGTACCCGCGCCCGCGCCACCGGACAAGCCGGCGCGGAACTCGACCAAGACCGTCATCGAGTGGGTCGTGCTCATCGCGAGCCGCGCTCGTCATCGCGGTCTTCGTCAAGACGTTCTTGTTCCAGGCGTTCTACATCCCGTCCGACTCGATGGTCCCGACGCTGAAGACCAACGACCGCGTCATCGTCAACAAGCTCTCGTACAAGCTGCACCCGGTGCACCGCGGCGACATCGTCGTGTTCACGACGCCGAAGGGCCCCGACGGCAAACCGATCGACCCGACGATCAAAGATCTCGTCAAGCGCGTCATCGGGCTCCCGGGCGAGACCGTAAGCGAGAAGGACGGACACGTCCTACATCAACGGCAAGGCGCTCAACGAGTCGTATCTGCCCGAAGGGCACGATCAGCGACTGCTCGTCGTTCCAAGCGCAGTGCTTCCCGACCGGACCGCTGCCGGCCGATCATTACTGGGTCATGGGCGACAACCGCACCGAATCGCGCGACTCGCGTCAGTTCGGCACGATCGCGAAGAGCTCGATCGTCGGCCGCGTCTTCGTGCGCATCTGGCCGTTGAACCGTCTCGGTCTGTTGTAGCTCCGCTTCGGCCTCGCGGGCGCTACTCCGCGATCCACTCGCTGACCGTCGCGACCATGCGGTCAGGACGGTCGCAGTAGACCGCGTCGATCCCCATCGCGAGCACGGCGCGGATGTGCCGCGCCTCCTGGGTGTCCCAGGCGAACGCCTTCACGTCGAAGCGGTGGAACAGCGAGACGAGCCCCGCGGTCCATTCGGTGTGGTGAAAGTTCATCGCGTCGATACCGGCCGACGCGAGGTCGAACGCGTGGCGTTCGAGCGGCGGTCCGATCCGGCGCGCCGATCGGAGTGGACGAGCTTCACGCCGTGTCTCCGGGCGCAGCCGTTCCAGCAGCGTCGACGTCGGGGGAGCACACCCAGAGGCGCTCGAGGGCGTCGTAGGACTGCGCCACGGCGACAAGCGCTTCGGCGGCGTCCGGTGACTTCACGTCGACGGAGCACTCGAACGCCGATCCCAAGCTCGTCGTACACGTCGGCGAAGCGGGGGATGCCGAAGGTCGCTAGCTCCTCCGCGGTCGTGGCTGAGATGCGGCGCCGCCGCATGCCGCGGGACACAACCGGATCGTGGGCGCAGACGACCTCGCCGTCGGCCGAAAGCCACACATCGGTCTCGATGCCGCTCGCCCCGGCCTCGAGCGCGACGCGAAATGCCGGAATGGTGTTCTCCGGCTCGACGAGACGCGCGCCACGGTGGGCGAAAGTGATGACGGCCACGACCAATCATCGTGCCAGGGGATACGCGACGGTCGCGCGAAACGGGACACACGTCTTCGACCAGGAACCTCAAGCGGCCCCGGGGGGCTGCCGAAGGGTGTTAGCAGCCGCCACCCGGCGGTGAATGCGGGATTCCGAGCGGACCAGGGATGGGTGACGCGGTGACAACGATCCGGGCCAACTGCCCTAGCTGTGGAGACGTGCAGCTGACGGCTGACGACCTGACCGTCCGGGTCTGCGCCGACGACGAGCGTGGCTCGTACTGCTTCCGCTGCCCCGACTGCCGCCAGGCGGTCGCCAAGGAAGCCAGCCGGCGCATCGTCGACCTGCTGGTGTCGAGCGGCGTACGCATGCAGGTGTGGCGGCTTCCGGCCGAGCTCGAGCGAGTCGCGCATCGGCCCGCCGCTCACGCCGGACGACCTCCTCGACTTCCACCTGTTGTTGGCCGACAACACCTGGTTCGAGCAGCTGGCCGCGCAGGTGCGCCGCTCGCTCAACCGGTAGGGTCACTGCGTGCTCTGGATCCTTCCGCTCGCACTGTGCTGTCGTCGGCCTGATCACGCTCGCCGTGCTCGCCGACCCGCGTGCGCCGGGAAGCTGACGCCGACGGTCGCGATGGTCGACCGCTTCGGCCGTGAGCACCGCGTCGCGCTTGACGACCGCGCTGCGAGCGGCTGCGGGACGAGACCGGCAAGACGCGGCGCCGACTCTCCGGCGACTGACCACGCGTCACTGAATCGGGCGTAGAGCCGACGCGGCGGTAAGATCGAGCTCGACGGCACCACTTCGCCATGAGCCTCGGACCCGAAAAGATCATCCTCATCCTCGTGGTCGCGCTGATCGTCTTCGGCCCCCAGCGCCTCCCCGACATCGCCCGCCAGGTCGGCGCGGCATGCGCGAGCTGCGCCGGATGCAGGACACTGTGCGCGGCGAGCTCGAGAACGTGCTGCACCCCGACTTCACGCCCCCGAACTCGGGCCTTTCGACGAACGAGTTTCGAGCCACGAGGTCTCGAGCCACGACGGTCTCGACGCCACGAGGTGCCGACGCACGACGACACGAACCACGCGGCGCTGCCGCCGAGCGACGTTCCCGACCAGCGGCAGCACCCGGCATCTGACTTCAGCGGTGACTACCCAACCGAAGACGTCACCGACGACGGCTTCGCCGGACCTCGATCGTTCAGCTGACCGGCGCGCGGCGGGGACCTGAACGATGAGCGACCAGATCGCGGACGAAGGGCGGATGACGCTCGTCGAGCATCTCACCGAGCTGCGCAACGCGTCATCTGGAGCGCGATCGTCGTGGTCGTCGTTCACGGTCGTCGTGTTCGTCTTCTACAACCCGATCTTGCACTTCTTCTCGGCGCCGTACGAAGACGTCACGAAGGGCAAGACCGAGCGCAGGCGTGCGGCACGCACCACGCCGACAACCGGCTGCAAGCTCATCGCGACCGGCCCGCTCGAGCCGTTCCTCGTCCGGTTGAAGGTCTCGACCTACGGCGGCATCGCCCTCGCGGTGCCGTTCGTCTTCTGGCAGATCTGGCGGTTCGTCACGCCCGGCTTGCACAAGAACGAACGCCGCTACGGGATCAGCTTCCTCATCGCGATCGTGCGTGCTGTTCGTCGCTGGGCGGCGTCGTGGCCTGGTTCACGGTCGAGAAGGCGCTCGAGTTCCTGCTGGGGGTCGGGGGCTCCTCGATCCAGCCATTCATCACCGCCGACAAGTACCTGACCCTCGTCACGCTGATGATCGCCGCCTTCGGGGTGGCGTTCGAATTCCCCGTGCTCTTGGTCTTCTTGTTGCTGGTCCGGGTGGTCACGACCCGCCAACTGCGCAGCGTCCGGCGCTGGATGATCGTCGGAATCACGATCTTCGCGGCGGTCATCACCCCGAGCTCCGGACCCGTTCTCCCTATTCTTCATGGCTGTTCCCATGTACATCTTCTATGAGATCGCAATCGTGATCGGGCGGGTGATGAAACGGTGATGCAGCCATGAGTCCCTCGCGCGCCGCAACGCCAGTTCGTCGCCGGCGCGGCCGCGGTCGGAGGTCGTCACCGCGGTCGCGGTGGCGGTCGGCATCGTCGTCGGGCACAGCTCTGCTCATCTGGCTCATGCGCCCGGGCACCTCGGAGTGCCCGGGCGGCGGCGGCATGCTCAACCGCCAGCCCCGGATGACGATCCTCGTGCTGCTTGGCCGCTGGCGCTGATCGGCGGGCGTGGTCATCTACGTCCTGCGCCGGCGGCAAGCCGCCCCGATTCGGCACGCCGGGCTCCATCGCGATCGGCTCGGTCGTGGCGCTGATCGTGTGCGGTCGTGGCCGGGATCTTCTGGCCGGGGCGTGATCCGTGAGCACTGTCCCAAGGCCGCCCCGGTCGAGCACCCGTGACACGACCCCGGTGTCGGTACCCTCGAGCACGCCGGCCAGTCCACACCGGCCACGACCGCGAAGACGGGTAGCAGCGTGACCGGACCACGACACCTTCCAGCGACACGAGCACGCCGACCACGCCGACCACCAAGGCCGGGTGACCGCCGCCGAGATCCGGGCGGCGTTCACGGCGGAGCGGCCGTTTCCGCTGGACCAGTTCCAGTCGAGCGCGCTCGACGCGCTCGACGCGGGGCGTTCGGTGCTCGTCGCCGCGCCGACCGGCTCGGGCAAGACGCTCGTGGCGGAGTACGCGATCGCCCGCGCTCTGGCCGCCGGGGCGAAGGCCTTCTACACGACACCGTTGAAGGCGCTGTCGAACCAGAAGTACGGCGACTTCGTGCGCGGCGTACGGCGCGGACCGGGTCGGCCTGCTGACCGGCGACAACGCGATCAACGGCGACGCGCCGGTCGTGGTGATGACGACCGAAGTGCTGCGCAACATGATCTACGCGGGCTCGCACGCGCTGCGAGGGCCTGCGCTACGTCGTGCTCGACGAGGTGCACTACCTGCAGGACCGCGCCCGCGGCGCGGTGTGGGAGGAGGTCATCATCCACCTCCCGCCGAGATCGACATCGTCGCGCTCTCCGCGACGGTGTCGAACGCGGAGGAGGTGGCGGCGTGGATGCAGACGGTGCGGGGCGCGACCGAGACCGTCATCGAAGAACGCCGTCCGGTCGATCTCGTCCACCTGTACCTGGTCGGCGACCGCAGCGCGCCGAGCCTGCACCTCCTGCCCACCTTCGTCGACCACGACGGCGAATCGCGCCCGAACCCGGTGGCGACGCGGCTCGACGGGCGCAACGTGCCCGACCGCGGCCAGCGCCGGCGCCGGCTCTACAAGCCGTGGCGGACCGAGGTCGTCGAGCGGCTCGCCGAGGAACGGATGCTCCCCGCGATCGCGTTCGTGTTCTCGCGCACCGGGTGCGACCAGGCCGTCGAGCAGTGCCTCGCCTCGGGCGATCCGGCTGACCGACGCCGACGAGCGCCGCGCGCTGCGCGCGATCGCGGAGCGCCACGTCGAGGCGTTGTCGGACGACGACCTCGACGTCTTGGGCTACGACATGTGGCTCGCGGGGATGGAGGCGGGGGTCGCCGCGCACCACGCCGGGCCTCGTGCCGCCGATGAAGGAAGCGGTCGAGGAGGGATTCTCGACGGGGCTGCTGAAGGTCGTGTTCGCGACCGAGACGCTCGGCGCTGGGCATCAACATGCCCGCCCGGTCGGTCGTCATCGAGAAGCTCTCGAAGTTCACCGGCGAGCATCACGAGTTCCTCACTCCGGGCGAATACACCCAACTCGCCGGGCGCGCCGGACGGCGGGGGATCGACGAGGTCGGCTACGTCGTCGTGCTGTGGGATCCGTTCGTGCCCTTCGACCAGGTCGCGGGGCTCGCGTCGCGGCGCACCTACGCGCTCACGTCGTCGTTCCACCCCACGTACAACATGGCGGCGAACCTCGTGCAGCGGTATCCGCCGCAACAGGCGCGCCATCTGCTGAACCTCTCGTTCGCGCAGTTCCACGCCGACCGCGACGTCGTGGCGGTCGAACGCAATCTCGAGGTGCGAGCGCGAGCAGCTGGCCGAGGCCGAGGCGGCCGCGACGCACCCGGCCGGCGACGTGCACGAGTACCGGCGCCTGCTCGCCGACGCTCGACGCCGCCCGGCGGGCCGCGCACGGTCCGAACGATCACCGGGTTCGAGACGCTGCGGCCCGGCGACGTGCTGATCGTGCCCAAACGGGGCGGCAAGGTCGTGGTGTTGAAGCAGGAGCGGGGGAGCGGGCCGACCAGCGGGTGCTCGTCCTGACCCAGGGCAAGTCGCTCGTGCGGCTCTCGGCCCGCAGGACTTCCGCGGGCCAGCTCCGCAAGGTCGCGACGATCGACCTGCCCCGCCCGTTCGCGCCCCGCAGCCAGTCGTTCCAGAAGTCGGTCCGCCGAGACGTTGCGGCGGCTGAAGATCGCCGACGCCGAGCTCCCGGTCGACACCGACGGCGACGTCGAGGAGCTGCAAGCCGAAGATGGCGCGCGCACCCGTTGCACGATGCTCCCGGCGCCGACGTCGCGTTGCGCGCCGCGTGGCAGGCCGACCGGATCGCCCGCGACATCGCCCGGCTGGAACGCCAGGTGTCGTCGCGCAACGAGAGCCTGGCCCGCCAGTTCGACCGTGTGCTCGGCGTGCTGCGCACCTGGGGCTACGTCGAGGAGTGGACGCTCACCGACGCCGGCCGCCTGCTCACCCGGCTCAACAGCGAGGGCGAGCTGGTGGTGGCCGAGGCGGTGCGCGAAGGTCGGCTCGACGGGATCGATCCCGCGACGATGGCCGCGGTCGTGTCGTGCTTCACCTTCCAGCGCCGCGGGCCCGACAGCAACGAGCCGCATGCCGCCGCGGCGCTGGCCGAACCAGGAGGTGGCGCGGCGCAGCCGCGCCCTCGACGGCGTGTGGCGCGACCTGCATCTCGCCGAACGGGAGGCCCGTCTGCCCGAGACCCGGCGACCCGATCCCGGGCTTCACCGCCGCGATCTACGCGTGGGTGAAGGGCGAGGACCTGGCCGACGTGCTCGAGGACGAGGAGATGACGGGCGGCGACTTCGTCCGCAACGTCAAGCAGACGATCGACCTCCTGCGCCAGATCGCCGACGTGGTGCCGAACGCGGAGACGGCCGCGACGGCCCGCGCCGCGGCCGACCTGTGCCTGCGGGGCGTGATCGCCGCGTCGAGCATCGTGAAGGCGCCGGCCGCGTGATCCGGTGAGCTGGTGACCGCGTGATCAAGCCGGGGGAGGAGTGGGGGACGCCCGACGTCGCCGCCGCCCGATCTCGAGGTCGGACGGGAGCGACGCCGATCTCGCCGCGGCGGTCCGAGCCGCACCGGGCGCGCTCGTCCGCTTCCGGCCCGAGCCGGCGTCGGACTTCGCGGGCGCGGTCGGCCTCGGCGCGGCGCCGTCGGGCCTCGGCGTCGAGGTGGCGCTCGACCTCCTGCGCCTCGACGGCGAACCGGCCCGCACCGCGGTGAACATGGTCGTCTCGGCACCCCGCCCTTCGCGACTCGTCGCGACGAATCGTTCGACGATTCGTCGCAACGGTGCGCGTCGACGGTCGGCCGGTGTTCGACGGGCGAGTGCACCGGCGATCGTCATCGCGACCGGCCAGTTCCGGCAACGGGCTCGATCTCGTCCCCCGGGGACACCCCGGCGACGGCCGGGCCGAGGTCCAGGTGTACGCCGTACCCGCCCGCGAACGGCGCCAGCTGCGCGCCCGCCTCGCCACCGGCACCCACGTTCCGCACCCGAACGATCACCCAACGCTCGGGCGCCCACGTGAGGTCAGCGTCGACCGCCGCGTCGCCGCTCGAGGTCGACGGCCAGCCCGCGCCCACCGACCGATCGACCTCGACGTCGAGGTCGTCCCGAACGCCTATCCGCCTCCTCCTCTGACCGGGAATCCCCCGCAACAGTTGGCAGGAAAACCAGCGCCACGCGCCAGTTTCCCTGCCAACTGTTGGGGGCAATGTGGGGTGCGCGCCGGTTGACGCGAACCGTCGCTACCATCGCCAGTCCCATGCTCTACGCGCCGGAGACGTTCACCGACAGCGAAGCGGATCGCCTTCGGCCGTATTTCACGAATCTCGACGGGCCGGTCTTCGCCCTGACCAACCTGCCCGAGGTCGTGAAGGGCGCGTTGTTCGCCCGTTACTCGCGCTCCGACAAGAGCTTGCGCCGGTTGTTCCTCGACGAGTTCGTCGGCGATCTCGACCTCACCGGCGACCTCACCGTCGACGCAACCGTCGGCCTGAAGCGCGCCGAAGATCTCTACGAGCGCGTCTTCCTCGAGTACGGCGACGACTCCGTCGCTCAACTCGGCGGGGTGCACCTCGCGTGCGAACAGGCATCGAACCTGCTCACGAAGGTCCTCGAGTGGGGCCGCCTGATGGCGTACCTCGAACAGTCGACGCGCTACATCCCGTACGACTCGCGCCTGCAGGGCCGCTACCGGTACCTGCGCCCGTCGCAGGTGTGCTCGTCGCCGTTGGGCACCCGCTACATCGCCGACCTCGACGCGATCTTCGACACCTACAGCGCGGCGCCTGCCCGCGATGATGGACTGGGCCCGCGAGGAATACCCGAAGCAGCCGGGCGACTCCGACTTCGTCTACAAGCAGACGATCAAGGCCAAGGCGTGCGACACGCTGCGCGGCCTGCTGCCCGCGGCAACGCTCTCGAACGTCGGCATCTACGGCACCGGTCAGGCGTTCGAGGCGCTTGCTGCTGCGCATGCGCGCCCACCCGCTGCCCGAAGTCGCAGATGTACGCCCAGCTGATGCTCGACGAGCTCCGCAAGGTCATCCCGTCGTTCCTCGTCCGGGTCGACCGGCCCGAACGTGGCGGTGCGTGGTCGGAGTACCTCGCCGCCACCCGCGACGACACGCACGCGATCGTGCAGCGCCTCTTCGGCGACGAGCGGCCGGAACCGACGAACGAGGTCAGCCTCCTCGACTGGGACCCCGACGGCGAAGACAAGGTGCTCGCCGCGATCTGTTACTCGCACACGCGGCTTCCCGAAGCGCAGCTGCTCGAACGGGTGCGCATGCTTGTCGGCCGACGATCGCGTCGCGTTGTTGCGCGCGTACGTCGGCGAGCGTGTCGAACCGTAGGCACAAGCCCGGCCGCGCGTTCGAACGGACGAACTACCGCTTCGACATGCTCGGCGACTACGGCGCGTTCCGCGATCTGCAACGGCACCGGATGCTGACGATCGAGTGGCAACAGCTCACGCCGCACCACGGTTACGAGATGCCCGCACCTGTCCGCGACGCCGGGCTCGCTCACCGCTACGACGAAGCGATGGAACGTTCGGCCGGTCTGTACGCCGCGCTCGTCGAACCGTTCCCCGAGCAGGCCGCGTACGCGGTTTCGCTCGGCTATCGCATGCGCTACGTCATGCAGATGAACGCGCGCGAGGCAATGCACCTGTGCGAGCTGCGTAGCTCACCGCAAGGTCACCCCACGTATCGGCGCGTCGCGCAGGAGATGCATCGTCAGATTGCCGAACGCGCGGGACATCGCGCGATCGCCGAAGCGATGCGCTTCGTCGACCACGGAACGTACGATCTCGAGCGTTTGGACGCGGAGCGCGCGGCTGAGATGCGACGCGCGTTACCAAGTTGAACGGATGTCGAAATTTTCGCTGAATCGTTGACCAGCAGCGACGCGCGTCGGTGCTGGTCACCGCGTTTCGCTTCCGCTTGACATCGTTGCGCGCGTTGAGGCTGACTACTCCCCGCCCTCGGTCTCGGTGTCGACGACCCAGGCTGCGCCAGCCGGAGCTCGCCGGTCCGTGCTGCAGAGGGGGCGAGGCGTTAACGAAGGGGTTGGGCGGTCGTCCGGGAGTCCTCGTTAGAGAACGTTGCGATAACCCGTCTGCCGTGTGCAGGCCGGGCCACCCAGCGGCCCCAACGGGCGCTCGAGCGGTCCGCCCACCCCTTTGCCCATCCCACCCGGCCGGCCCGACCCGGCTCTCCCCGGGCGGTTCTGGGGCCCCGTCCCGGCGCCCTAGGTTGGTCACCGAACCCCCGCTCCGCGGCGTTATACTCCGCGCCCCCAAAGGGGCGACGTGAGCGGGAAGGATTGTCGCCACCCGACGGTTACATGCCTGCTCACCGATCCATCCCCCCGCAAAAAGGCACCCTGAATGAGTGACGACGACTTCGAGGACGAGCCCACGCTCGACGAAGAAGATCTCGACGAGGACGTTCTCGAGGAGGACCTCGCCGAAGACGACGACCTCCTCGACGACGAACTGGTCGACGAAATAGACGAAGACGTCGATCGTGGTCCCGGTTCCCGGCGCGCTCGTCGAGCCCGCGCGAACCGGCGGCCGAGGACGAAGAGGACGACGTCGTCGACCTCGACGAGGAACTGCACCCCGACGACGTCGAGGAAGCCCTCGACGTGGTGCTGCGCGAGCGCACCGTCGCCCAGGGACTCGAAGAGGAAGACGAAGAAGACGACGAGCCCGACGACCGCGGCGAGACCGGCACGAAGATCGTGCCCCGCCGCGAGAACGAGTTCCTCTGCAAGAGCTGCTTCCTGGTGCTCCCTCGCCACCAGCTCGCAGACGAGAAGCGCATGATCTGCCGCGACTGCGCGTGAGACGACCGCGACCCGCGACGGTCGCACGGATGCGCCGCGGCCGCGGCGTCGGGGCTGCTCCTCGCGTTCAGTCGCCCGCCGCTCGATCTCGGGCCGCTCGCGTTGGTCGCGTTGGTTCCGCTGTTCGTCGCGTGGCGCGGTCGAACCGTTCGCGCCGCCGCCGGCCTCGCGTTCCTCGCCGGCGTCGTCTACTACGCGATCCTCTGCACGTGGATCTGGTACTTCGGCGCGGTCGCGATCATCCCATTCAGCGCGGCCGTCGCCGCCTACTGGGCCGCCGTCGGGCGCGCTCGATCGCGTGGTTGCGGACCCGGCGCATCGCGAACCCGTGGATCACCGCCGCGGTCTGGGTGTGCGGTGACGCTGTCGTGTCGCGGTGGCCCTTCGGCGGTTTCTCCTGGGGCGAGGTCGGCTACTCGTTCCACAACTTCGCGCCGGCCCGCGATGTCGCGAGCGTCGGCGGAATCACGTTCGTCACGTTCCTTGCGGTCGCACTCAACGCCTTGCTCGCCGACCTCATCGTCGAGCGGCATGCGCCGCGCGCCGTACATCCGGACCCAGCTCGGCATCGCGGTCGTCGCGCTGGTCGTTGTCGTCGCAACCGTTACGCGGGCCGAGCCGACACCCGTCGGCCCACTGCGCGTGGCGCTGGTGCAGGGCAACAACCTCGACCGGGACCTGACCCAGGCCGAGCTCGACGAGCGACTACCTGCCCGCGAGCCACTTCGCCCTCGCGCAACAGATCACCAAGCCCGTCGACCTGATCGTCTTCCCCGAGTCGAGCATGGACGCCGACCCGACGCGACCGACGAGTACATCAAGTCGAACCTCGCGGCGTTGGCCCAGAAGAACAACTCCTGGGTGCTCGCCAACGCCACCGTCGACGCGCCGCCCGACGGGCACAAGGTCTTGAACCTCGACGTGCTCTTCGACCCGTCCGGCGCGGTCCAAGGCACCTACACGAAACGGCATCTCGTGCCCTTCGGCGAGTCGGTGCCGTTCCGCGAATCACTGCAGCACCTGGTCACCGAGCTCGAGAAGGTCCCGCGCGACTACGAGCCCGGGAACTCGCCCGGCCTGTTCACGGTCGCGGGGGTGCGCATCGCCACGCTGATCTGTTTCGAGTCGGCGTTCGGTTACCAGGTGCGACCGCTCGTGCACGACGGCGCGCAGGTGCTCGTGGTGTCGACCAACAATCGTTCGTACCGCCGATCGGCGAACTCCGCCCAGCACGTCGCGATCAGCCAGATGCGGGCCGCGGAGACCGGCCGCCCGGTGGTGCAGGCCGCGATCTCGGGCATCTCCGCGGTGATCGACGCCGACGGGGTGGTGCACGACCAGACCAAGCTCTTCGACCGCACGGTTCTGCAGACAACGGTCGAGGCGACGAGCGGCCAGACGCCCTACGTGCGCTACGGCGAGTGGGCCACACTGGCGTGCCTCTGGACCGCGGCGATCGCGGCGGTGGTGGCGCTGATCGGCGTTCGTCGGGAGCGCAAGCGCTCCCTAGAATCCACGAACGAGCTCGAGACCGCGCCCGATGCCGAGAACTCCGTCGAAGAGACCGTCGTATGACCGAGAATCCCGATCGGATCGAACGAACGCTCGAGCTGCTGATCTACGCGCCGATCGGCATCGGCCTGTTCTTGAAGGACACCGCGCCGACGTTCGTCGACATGTTCGTCGCACGCGGCCGAGCCGAGGTCGACAAGCGCCAGGACGACGCGCAGCAGCGGGTCACGACGGCGCGCAGCCTGGGCCAGGTCGCGATCGCATTCGGCCCGCCCGTTGTCCGCCAACGGGTTGAGCAAACGATCACCGACGCGTGCCGGCGGGCGGAGTCGATTCTCGGCGCCGTAATCCCCGGAAACGCGGGTTCGGGCTCCGCGGGAACGACGGCTGCGGCGCCGACCGAGGCTCCGGTCGCTCCGGTTGCTCCCGTCGCATTCGCGCCGCCGGCCGCGCCCGCGCCCACTCCGGCGGCGCCGGCCGAGATCCCGACGAACGGCGACGCGGTTACGGGAGCCGCCGACGAGTGGCGGTCGACCACGCCGTATTCGTCGACGCCGCCGACCCCCGACGGGGGGAGCGCGGCGCTGCCGATCCCCGGCTACGACGCGCTGTCGGCGTCGCAGGTGGTCGAACGGCTCACCGGCCTGACCGGCGCCGAGCTCGACGCGGTGCACGCCTACGAGATGGCGAACCGCCAGCGCCGCACGATCCTCGGCAAGATCGAACAGCTCGCCGGTTAGCCGAACCGTGGAGCCCGCTCGAGCGGCCGATCCGTCCGACCTCCCGGTACTCGTCGAACTCGCGCGCGCCCTGCGCGCCGAGATGCACGGTCAGCGCGGAGGTGCGTTGTGGGCGACCCGTGAGGCGCGGCCCGAGCCCCATGAGGACACGCTCAATCACTTGCTCGCGCGCGACGACGCGCGAGGTCGTGGTCGGCACCATCGACGGCACGGTCGTCGGCTTCGGAACCGTCGAGATCGAAATCCTGCGCGACGGCACGCGGCTGGGCGTCATCGGCGACTTGTTCGTCGAGGAAGGCGCCCGCTCGGTCGGGGTCGGGGAATCGATCGCCGATCGGATCATCGAGTTCTGCTCCGGCGCGGGTTGCATCGGCATCGACGCGTACGCGCTGCCCGGTGCCCGCACCGCCAAGAACTTCTTCGAGCGATCGGGCTTCACCGCGCGGGCGCTCGTCATGCATCACAAGCTCTGAGTACCCCTTCGGTGTAACCGATCGGCTGGGTAGTGTCACGCCTCATGACTGCGACCGACGCCGATGCCGACCTGACCGCCGCCGATGTCGTCTGGGATCTCGGCACTCTGTTGCCCGATCCCGGCGATCCGGGCATCGACGAGTTGCTCGACGCGGCCGACGCCCGCGCCGACGAGCTCGCCACGAAGCGGGGCCAGGTCGCCGGTCTCGACGCCGCGGAATTCGCCGCGTTCATGGGCGGGCTGGCCGAGGTGCTCGATCTCGTCGGGCGCGCCGGGAGCTTCGTCGGTCTCGAGTTCGCGACCGACACGTCGGATCCGGCGCGCGGCGCCCGCATGCAACGTGTCGAAGAACGCGTCGACCGCGATCAACACCAAGCTCTTGTTCTTCGACCTCGAATGGGCCGAGCTCTCCGACGAGCAGGCCGAGAGCCTGCTCGCCGACGAACGGCTCGCGTTCGCGCGTCATCACCTGCGATCCGAACGGCGCTATCGCCCGCACCTGCTGTCGGAGCCGGAAGAGGTTCTGCTGACCGAGAAGGCGATGACGGGCCGCAACGCGTTCGAGCGCCTGTTCGAGGAGCAGGTGTCGAGCATCAGTGTCGAGCTCGACGGCGAGACGAGCACGCTCGAATCCGCGCTCGCGCGGTCTGCACGCGCCCGATCGCGAGGTGCGCAAGACCGCGGCCGAGTCGGTGACGAAGGGACTCGAGCCCGGGCTGCGGACGCGAGCGTTCGTGTTGAACACGTTGTTGTCGGACAAGGCGGTCGACGATCGGCTGCGCCACTTCGACAGCTGGATCTCGAGCCGCAACCTCGCCAACGAGGCGAGCGACGAGTCGGTGCAGGCATTGGTCGACGCGGTGCAGGCCCGGTACTCGATCCCGCAGCGGTGGTACGCGCTGAAAGCCAAGCTGCTCGGCATCGACCGGCTCGCCGACTACGACCGCATGGCGTCGGTCGCCGACGTCGAAGCCCAGATCGGCTGGGGCACCGCGAAAGAGCTCGTGCTCGACGCGTACGGATCGTTCTCGGGCGAGCTGGCCGACACCGCCCAGCGCTTCTTCGACGGTGACTGGATCGACGCACCCGCGCGACGCGGGCAAGCGGCCGGGCGCGTTCTGCGCGTACACGGTGCCGTCGCATCACCCGTACGTCTTGTTGAACTGGACGGCTCGGCGGCGCGACGTGCTTACGCTCGCGCACGAGCTCGGGCACGGGTTGCACGCGTACCTGGCCCGCGCCCAGGGCGTGTTTCACCAGACGACGCCGTTGACGTTGGCCGAGACCGCGTCGGTGTTCGGCGAGACGGTGACGTTCGGTCGACTGCTCGAGGAAGTCACGGATCCGCAGGAGCGGCTGGCGCTGCTCGCGTCGAACCTCGAAGACCAGATCGCGACGGTGTTCCGCCAGACCGCGATGAACCGCTTCGAGAACGCGATGCACACCGAGCGGCGCGAGGCGGGGGAGATCTCGGTCGAGCGGTTCGGCGAGATGTGGGCCGCATCGCAAGAGGCGATGCTCGGCGACTCGGTCGAGGTGACCGAGGGTTACCGCACGTGGTGGTCGTACATCCCGCACTTCATCTCGACGCCGGGTTACGTCTACGCGTACGCCTACGGCCAGCTGTTGGCCCTGTCGGTCTACGCGCAGTACGAGGCGCGGGGCGCCGACTTCGTGCCCCAGTATCTCGACCTGCTGCGCGCGGGCGGATCGATGCCGCCCCAGCAGTTGGGCGAGATCGTCGGCGTCGACCTCGCCGATCCCGGGTTCTGGGACCGCGGCATCGACATCATCGAACGCCGGCTCGAAGAGACGATCGCGGCCGCCGAGGCCGCGGGAAGGTTGTCATGACGTATCGCGTCATCCAGTGGAGTACCGGCAACGTGGGTGTTGCCGCGCTGCGCTGCATCATCAAGCACCCCGACCTCGAGCTCGTGGGCGTGTGGGTGCACTCGCCCGACAAGGCGGGGCGCGATGCGGGTGAGCTGTGCGGTCTCCCGGCGACGGGGGTCTTGGCGACGAACGATGTCGACGCGTTGCTCGCGCTCGACGCCGACTGCGTCAGCTACACCGCCACGGCCGACCTACGCCCGATGGACGCGATCACCGACATGGCCAAGATCCTGGAGTCGGGCAAGAACGTCGTCTCGAGCTCTGTCGTCGCCGGGGTGTGGCCCCTTCACCTCGACCCGCCGTTGCGTACGCCGCTCGAAGAGGGGTGCGCAGCCGGCAACGTCTCGTGGTTCACGTCGGGCATCGATCCCGGTTGGGCGAACGACGCGCTGCCGTTGTTGCTGGCGGGCACGTGCGAAGACATCGAACAGCTCCGGGTCATGGAGATCGTGAACTACAAGGACTACGAGCAGCCGACGGTGCTGTTCGAGACGATGGGATTCGGCAAGCCGCTCGACGCGAAGCCGCTGCTGTTGATCCCGGGGGTCTTGACGTTCGCCTGGGGTGGCGTGCTGAAGATCCTGGCCGCGGGCCTTGGGGTGGAGATCGACGAGATCGTCGAGATCCACGAACGCAAGCCCGCACCGGCGCGCATCGACCTCGGCTTCGGCGTGATCGAAGCGGGCACGACCGCGGCGCTGCGCTTCGAGGTGCAGGCCGTCATCAACGGTGAGCCGCGCATCGTGGTCGAACACGTGACGCGGCTCGACGACGCGTTGTGCCCCGACTGGCCCCAGCCCGTCGGCGCCGGGGGATACCGGGTGGTGGTCACCGGCACGCCGAGCTATCAGTGTGACGTGCAGATGACGGCCAAGCCCGGCCAGGGCGACCCCGGCGTGATCGGTACCGCCGGTCGGCTCGTGAACGCGATTCCAGCGGTGTGTGCCGCGCCCGCGGGCTTGCTGTCGGCGTTGGACTTGCCGTTGGTCCCCGGTACGGGGTTGATGCGCTGAACCGATAGCCGCCCGCGGCTAGTGCAGCCTCTGGACGAAGACGTCGCTCGCCTGGTTGTGATCGCCGTGGACCAGGTTGTCGGCGTCGGTCGAGAAGACGATGTACGCGGCGTCGGAACTCATCACCGCCGTGGCGAACTGCGTCGTCTGATTTCCGTCGGGCAGCGTTCCGTCGGGAAGCACGCCGACCTCACGAGTGACGCCGGTCGTCAGATCCTTCACGTACACGACTCCCGTGTTGGGGTCGCACCCCGAGGCGCACGTGTAGCTGACGTAGCGGCCGTCGTCGCTGATCGCCGAGTAGTAGGTGAAGTGCGTGCCGGGCGAGTCGACCTGGGTGGTCGTACCGGTGACCCGATCGCGAAGGAACGTGTGAATACCCGCCGCGAGCCAGAAGTCCGCAGTGACCGGCGTACCGATCAACGACGTGTCGGCACTCGCGAAGGTCACGTAGCGGCCGTCGTAGCTCAAGGCGGCGCCTTGGACGATCGGCGGGCATTCACCGAAGGCTTGCACCGATTGCGCACCGGAGGAGCTGACGTTGACCCGCTCGGTTGTTCCCGTGGACAGGTTGCGAACGAAGTCGTCCTCACAGCCGTTCGTGTCGCCGGTAACCAGATGGCCGGACGCCGCGACGAAGCTCACGAACTGACCGTTCCCGCTGATGATGGGGAACGAGCCGTCGGCGCCGGCTCCGTCAATTGACTGACTGACGAGCGACGTCGTATGCGTGACGAGGTCGCGCACGAACACATCGCAGTCGCCGTTGTGGTCCGTAGTCGCGACGTCGGGCGCACTCGGATCAGGGTTGGGGGAGACGAGGTCGCTCCCATTGTTCGGCGAACACGCCCAGAACGTGATGTAGCGACCGTCGGCACTCATTGTCGAAGGCCAATCCACGACGCCGGAAACCGGCGAACCGTCCGGGGCCACCGAGACGTCGTCGGTCTGACCGGTGACGAGGTCGTGGACATAGAGCTGACCGCCCGCCGAAACCGATCCGAGTGGTTGATTCTCGTAGAACGACACGTAACGACCATTGGCGCTGATGACAGGGGAGTCGGCCCCGATGTACGCAGGGCCGCTCGGGCCGGCGGCCGGCGACTCGCTGCCGTCGCTCGCGACGCTGGCGCGGACCGTCGTTCCGCTCACGCGGTCGTGCACGAACACGTCCCACTCGGCGTTGTCGTCGTCGGGGACGAGGTTCGTCGCGTCGGACACGAACGCCACCTTGCTCGCGTCGGCGCTCACGCTCGGGTTGAACGAACCGAAGTGACCGAGCGGGCTGCACACGCCGCCTACCGGCTCCTTGGCGAGAACATCCTTGCTGTTGACGCTCTCGAGCTCGACACCGTGCACCGGCAGTACCGGGAGGCCACCGTTCGGGTCGATGATGGTGCCGACGCCCTGGGCGTTGTCCGTCGTCGCCGCGTTGCCTTCGACGGCGATACTGCGCACGAACGTCGCGGCGCCGTCGGCGGTCTGGTCGGACGCGACCGAGATCGGCAGCGTCTTGGAACGTTGCCCGGCCGAGAAAGTGATCTTGCCGGTGTCGGCCCCCGTGAAGATCCCCGTCGGGTCGTCGCACTGCGCAAAGAAGTCGACGACGATCCGACCGGGAGCCGGGAGCGACAACGTCACCGGCATGTACACGGTCTGCGCGGCGCCCGTGTCGGGCTTCACAACGCTCAGGTTGCCGATACTGACTTGCTCGGCGGACGGGTCAACCGTCGCGTTGTCGGCGTCGTCATCGATGATCGTGACGGTTCCGTCGGATGCGTCGCCGACTTGGGCGTTGGTGGCGCTCGTGATGTCGACCGCAAACGACTGGTCCGGTTCGACGGCCGTGTCACTGTCGACGGTCGCAGTGATGGTGCTCGTGTCGGCACCCGCCTTGATGGTGAGCTTCCCGCTCGCGGCAACGAAGTCGGTGCCCGCGGTTGCGTCGTCCGGACTGGAACCCGGCAGTGCGGTGATCGAGTACTGGAGTGTCGTCGTCGCGAGCGCGGGCCGCGAAAGGTCAACCGGGACCGTGACCGGGAGCGTGCCGCTGTCGCCTTCTACGACCGACACGTCGCCGACCGACACCGCCGGTACCGGACCTTTGCTCGCGTCGTTGTCCTTGATCGTGATGCTTCCGGAGGTGTCGGAGCCGACGACCGCGTTCTTGACGCTCGTAATGCGCACGATCACTGTCTCATCGGATTCGGCAATGACGTCGCCGAGCACCTTCACGACAATGCTGGCGCTCGTTGCACCGATCTTGATCGAGACGGATCCGGTCTTGGCTGTGAAGTCGAGTCCGGCTGTCGCGGTGCCGCCTTCAACCGAATACGCGACCGACACGGCCTTTGTCGTCGGCGCGGAGATGCTCACCGGAACCGAAACGTTGATGCTGCCGGTGTCGCCCTCGACCACGGATACATCGCCGATTGTCGCCGTCGGCAACGGACCGGCCGGCGTCGTAGCCGCGTGCGCGGACGCAGCCGCCTGCGAACCCATGTAGCCCGTCACCATCAACGCGGCGACCGCGATCCTCGAAAAACGGCGCATGTTCCCCCCGGAAGCCGCGACGAACTCCGACCTAAGAGCCGTGCACAGGGAAACTAACCGCGCGGGCTGAGCGGCGACAGACATTCACCTGAACAGCGTGCGGCATATTTCTGACGACTGAGAGAAATGCATAACTGCGCGTGGCGACGGTTGTGGCGCGGCACAGTTGTGCCGGCCGCGTGCGGTTTTCCCACAGGTATTCATCCTGTCGGGACGGGCCCGGCGTAGGATTCGTCACTGTGACGAATCCGCGCGAGTTGTGCCGGTGGTGCGGTCGGGGATTCGCGGGCGGAGCGGCCGCGGTCGGGCGGCCGCGTTTGTACTGCAAACGGTCGTGCCGTCAGCGCGACTACGAGGCCCGGCAGCGGTCGCGAGATCTCGGCCTCGGCGAGCACGAGCTCGTCGTCACGCGTGCGGAGCTCGAGTCGATCCAGGACACGCTCTATGTGCTGGAACGCACGCTGCAGGACGCCGAGATCGATCTTGCGCAGCCCGAAGCGCGCAAGGCGAAGGAGTTGCGACGCGTGCTGACGTACGTGCTCGACGCGGCGCACGATTGCCTGACTCCGTAGCGACCGGGCGCGGGCGATGCCCGTCGGAGTCGCGGACCGAACGGAACGGACCCCGCCCGGCACACCAATCTCAAACTCCGTTGCAACGAATCGTTTAACGAATCGTTGCGACGGAGAATTGTGTCGGGGTGTCGGAGGTCGCAACTACTCGCCGGTTTGGCCGTCGATCGCCTCTCGCAGGAGGTCGGCGTGGCCGTTGTGCCGGGCGTATTCCTCGATCATGTGGCACAGGATCCAGCGCAGGCTCGGCGTCCCACCATCGGGGAAGGACCGCTTGGCCAGCCGGCCCATACCCCCGTCGGCCAGAGCTCCGGCGATCCGCACGCGCGCCCGGGCGACCGAGTTACTCCACAGCGCAATCAGTTGCTCGGGCGGGTCGTCAGCCGCCGAATGCCACTCCCAGTCGGGATCGGCCTTCCAGTCGACTGTGTTCCACGGCGCGTCCTTCTCCAACCCGTGCACGGAGCGCCCGAACCAATCGTCCTCCACGTACGCCAGGTGTTTGAGCATCCCGCCCAACGTCATCGTCGATGCGGCCACCGTCGTCCGTAGTCCGACGGCATCGACCCCGTCGCACTTCCACGCGAACGTCAACCGCTGGTAGTCGAGGAAACCGAGAAGCGTCTCGCCCTCGTCGCCGGCTAACGGAGGTTCCGTACGACCCTGCTCATCGATATGCGCCATGCACTCTGTCTTAGCCTGTGCCGCGTGGCGGGGAGGGACGTGACCATTCGGGACGCGGTCGCCGGCGATATGCCGGCCGTGCGCGATCTCTACAACGCGACAATCCTCACGACGACCGCCGCGTGGACGGAACAACCGCAAACGCTGCGCGCCCGCCAGACCTGGTTTCGCCATCAGCAGCGAGACGCGTACCCGGTCCTGGTCGCCGAGACGGCCGGAAACGTCGTCGGGTTCACCGCCTACGCCAGCTTCCGGGGCTCGGGAAAGTGGCCCGGCTATCGGCATACCGTCGAGCACACGATCCACGTCGACGAGGACCATTGGGGACGGGGCATCGGCCGCACCTTGCTCGAGGCCCTCGTCGATCGGGCCCGCGACCAGGACATCCACGCCATGGTCGCCGCCATCGACAGTGGGAACACCGAATCGATCGCCTTCCACGAACGGCTCGGTTTCACGACCGTCGCCCGGATGCCGGAGGTTGGCCGCAAGTTCGACCGCTGGCTCGATCTCGTACTGATGCAACGCATCATCTGATCCCCCGAACGCCGATAATGCCCGTTATGTCAATCTGGCTGGAATTGCACGGACGGGTCCGGTGCGGCGAACCTCGCCCCTATGACACCTGACGACCTCGTAGAGATCGAGCTGATCAAGCGGCTCAAGTACAAGTACGCCCGCTGTCTCGACCAAAAGCTCTGGGACGAGATCGCCGAATGCTTCACGGTCGACGCGCACGCGGCGTACAGCGGCGGCGGATATTCGTTCGAAGGCCGCGACGCGATCGTCGACTTCCTCAGCCGTTCGATGGGCGCCGAGACGTTCCTCTCGAGCCACAAGATGCACCATCCCGAGATCGACCTCACGGGCCCCGACACTGCCCACGGCGTATGGGCCCTCGACGACGTGGTCGTCATGACCGATTTCGAGCTCACGATCCGCGGCTGCTCCTTCTACGACGACGACTACGTCAAACAAGACGGCACCTGGCGCATCCAAAACACCGGCTACAAGCGGGTGTACGAGGAAATGCAACCCCGGGGCAACGTCGAAGGCCTACGCCTCACCGCCTCGTGGTGGGCCACCGGCGGTCGCAGCGAGCTTCCGGCCGGCTGACGCCAGCGCCGCCCCTCCGATATCGCCGCCGACCGTCAATAACGTCACTGTGACGCAATCTGGGAGCCGATCCGTGACAACACCGCTGTGGCGCACGGCCACCGTCGCTTCCGGCGGCGAGACCATCTACTACGAAGTCATCGGCGCCGACGACGCGCCCACGATCGTGCTCACCCACGGCGCGGGCGGCTCGCACGCAGTCTGGTTCCAACAGGTGCCAGTCCTCGCGGCCGCGGGCTACCGCGTCGTCACCTGGGACAGCCGCGGTTTCGGCCTCTCGACCCTGAACACGACCCTCGGCCCCGACGAAGCGGTCGCCGACCTGACTGCGATTCTCGACGCGATCGGCATCGAGCAGGCGCACCTCGTCGGGCAGTCGATGGGCGGCTGGTGGGTGACCGCCTTCGCGCTCGCCCACCCCGATCGGACGCGGACGATCACCTTGACGAACACCGTCGGCGGACTCTGGACCCGAGCGCTCGCCGATCACTTCGCCGCGTTCGTCGCCGCCGAAACCCGCGCCGCCGAAGCGGCGGTCGCGATCCTCGAACCCGACGGCGACAAGGCCCGGCTCGGAGTGCACAGCGCGCTCGCGCCCGGATTCGTCGAGCGCGACCCGGCCCGCGCCTTCCTCTACCAGGAACTGAACACGTTCCACTCTCCCCCGATGGGCGCGATCGGGCGGGCGCTCAGCGGCGGCGCGATCAAGCACCGTGCGCTCGACGCACTCGACATCCCGATCCTCGTGATCACCAGCACCGACGACGCGCTGTTCCCGGCTCCGTTGGTCATCGACACGGCCCAGCGGCTCGCGCGACGCGACGATCGTCGAGATCCCCGGCGCCGGGCACTCCAGCTACTTCGAGCGCCCGGCCGAGTACAACGCCGCGCTGCTCGACTTCCTCGGAGACGCAGCTAACTCGACGTGATCGGCGGCCAGCGCCAGATGCTCCAACCCTCGACCGCATCGGCGCCGATGGCCCGATAGAAGTCGTGCGCGGCGGTGTTCCAGTCGAGCACCGCCCACTCGACCCGACCCGCGGTGCGCGCCCGGAGCGCATCGAGCAGGGCCCGGCCGTACCCGTGGCGGCGAAACTCGGGCCGCACGAAGAGGTCCTCCAACCAGATCCCGTCGCGGCCGAGCCACGTCGAGAACGTCCGGTAGTACAGCGCCATTCCGGCAACCGCGCCGTCGTCGTGCACGGCGATCAGCGCGCGCGCCACCGCGTCGGTACCGAACAGGTGACCGGCGAACTCGTCGGGATCGAACACCACCGCGTCGGGTTCGCGCTCGTACTCCGCGAGCTCGCGTACAAGGGCGAGGATCTCGTCAAGGTCCCCCGGAGTCGCGTCGCGGATCGTCACTTCTTCACGAACGGCAACGGCACCAAGCGGCCGTCGAGCAACTGCCCGCGCACGTCGACCTGTACCGGCGCGCCCACTTCCAAGGCCGGCGGGACGAACGCGAGCGCGATCCCGTGCCCGAGCATCGGCGAGAAGTTGCCACTGGTCACGATGCCGATCGGCGCGCCGTCGGCCAGCACGTGCGACCCTTCGCGCGGCGGGCGCCGGCCGTCGACCGCGATCCCCCGCAGCCGCCGGGCTATACCCCGCTCTCGTTCCGCCGCCAGCGCAGCCCGGCCCCGGAAATCGGCCTTGTCCCAGCCGACCACCCAGCCCAGGCCCGCCTGCAACGGCGTGATGCCCGGCCCGAGCTCGTGCCCATGCAAGGGCAACCCGGCTTCCAGGCGCAGCGTGTCGCGCGCGCCCAGGCCCGCGGGCTCGATCCCCGCCGCCACGATCGCGTCCCAGAGCGCCGGCGCATCGGCCGCCGCCACGTGCAACTCGACGCCGTCCTCCCCCGTGTAGCCGGTGCCGGCCACGACGAGGTCGCCGACCCGCCGCGACCGAGAAACGCGGCACGGCGGCCGCCTCCGCGTTCACCGCGGCCAGCAGCTCCCGTGCGGAAGGTCCCTGCACCGCCAGCACCGCCCGCGTCGGGGTGATGTCGGCGAACTCGACCGCCCCGTCGGCGTGCGCCGCGCCCTGCGTCGAACGCGGCGAGCATCTCGTCGGTGTTCGACGCGTTCGGCATCACGAAGAAACGGTCGGCGTCGACCCACCACACGATGATGTCGTCGACCACGTGCGCATCGTCCGGGTCGAGCAGGTGCGTGTACTGCGCGCGCCCGCATTCGATCTTGCGCAGATCGTTGGTCAACAACCACTGCAACAACGAGAACGCACCGGGCCCGCGGCACTCGACGGTGCCAAGGTGCGAAACGTCGAACACCACCGCGCCGCGTGCGACACGCACGGTGTTCTTCGAGCACGCTCGCGTACTGCAGCGGCATGTCCCAGCCGCCGAAGGGCACCAGCCGCGCGCCCAGCGCACGATGCCGGGCGTCGAGCGGGCTGTGCCGAAGTTGCTCGTCGGTCATGCGCTCTCGGCCGCTTCACTGCTCGCGACAGAACGCGGCCGGCGACCGAGATCGAACGGCGCGGGCGCAGACCCCGCGTCGGCATTCGTTTCGACGTCGACGAGCTGCGAGGGCGGCTCGAGCCCGTACTTCACGAGGAGATGCAGATAGTCGCGCTGGTACAGCACCCGGATCGAGATGTCGGGGTGCTGCTCGACGAGGCGACGCGCCTTGCGGTTCTTCTTCGTCACGAGCTTCTGGTTCAGCGTCGTGATCTCGATGTAGAGGTCGTACGCGGGCAGGAAGAAGTCGGGGGTGAACGCCTGCACCGGTCTGCCCTCACGATCGTGCTCGAGCGTGAAGGTGCGCGGCTCGTACTCCCACACGATCGAATAGAAGTCGAGCAGCTTCGCGAACTGGCGCTCGGAATTGTGCGCGAAGCGAACTACCTCGTGCGGGAGGACTTCGCTTTCGATGACGCGCTCCGCTGCTTCCTAGCGCGCAGCCGCGCGCGGCGGGATCGTGGTGGCGGCGGCCGCACTGGTGTCGAACGCCAGCTGCACCGCTTCGGTGATCGTCTGCTGCAGCGGTTCGAGCTCGAGCACCATGCTCAACACGCCCTGACCGCCGCGCAGGAGATCCATCACCTGCTCGTCGCTTTGCGCGAGCACGACGTTGGGACCCTGCAACACGATGCGCACCGACGCGAGGTCTTCGTCGAAGCCGCGCAACGACTCGACCGCCTTGCGCGCCGACTGCAACGAGATGCCGGCGTCGAGCATCTGCTTGATGACCTTGAGCTCGACGAGATCGCGGTACGAGTACAGGCGTTGCGTGCCGCTGCCGTTCGCGTCCATGACCGACGGGCGGACCAGTTCGGTGCGCGCCCAGTAGTCGAGTTGGCGATACGTGATCCCGACGATCTTGCAGACCTGCGGCCCGCGGTACCCCGGTTCGGACATCGATGCTCCCTCGCAACCACACTGCTGAAGCACTCTCGTGCTGACACGAGTGTAGTTACACCGGGGTAGAACCGTAAACCTGAAGCTTTTCCACAGGTCCAGAACGGCCCGGGAGCCCGGCGGATCGCTACTGGGCGAAGTCCTCGGGGGTGATGTTGTCGAGGAACTCGCGGAATTGCTCCACTTCGTGCTCTTCCTCGTCGGCCTCGAACAGCACCCCGGCCTCGTCGAGCACGCCCTCGTCGGCGAAGATCGGTACCTCGGCGCCGAAGCGCACCGCCAGCGCGATCGCGTCAGAGGGCCGCGACGAGATCCGCGACTTCGTTCCGGCGCGGTCGAACTCGATCTCGGCGTAGAAGGTGCCGTCGTGCAGTGCGGTGATCTCGACCCGCTCGAACTTGACGGACATGCCGTCGAGAACGGTCTTGAACAGGTCGTGCGTCATCGGACGAGGCGTTTCCATCCCCTGCAACGCGTAGACGATCGCGGTGGCCTCGGGCGAGCCGATGAAGATCGGCAGGAAGCGGGTGCCGCCCTCCTCGCGCAAGAGCACAATCGGTTGATTCGTCGGGACTTCGACGCGAACACCGATGAGCGAAAGGCGGATCACGGCTCCTCCGTGGGGACGGGGGTCACCCTACCACCGGGGTACTCGGCAGAATCCGAGCGCCGGTAGAGCTCGTCCACGTAGGCGTCCGGCCGCGCCACGAGGGTGTCTCGATCAGCGGAAACCACGTACGGGACGTTGCGGTAGAGGTCGTGCACGTGGAGTCCGTAACCGAGGACGTACTCCATTCCGAGCTCGAAACCGATGTAGTCCACGTCGTGGGGCACGATCCGCCGGAGCGGCCGGTCGAGGAATGCGCAGGTCGACAGGCGGCGCGGCGAACGCGCCGTCAGCTGGCCGACCAGGTACGCGAGCGTCAACCCGGTGTCGACGATGTCCTCCACCAGCACGACGTCGCGGTCGGTGATGTCGGTGCCCAGATCGTGGAGGATCTTGACCCGGCCGGAGTCGGGCGCGAACCGCGATATCGACATGAAGTCGATGGTCACGTTGATGTCCGGGATCGCCCGGGCGAGATCCGCGGCGAACAGCAACGCGCCTTTCAGTACGACCACGAGCACGACGCCGTCGGGATGATCGCGGCCGATCTCCCGGCCCAGGCGTTGCACGTTGCCCTCGATCGCCGCCCGGTCGAGCAGCACGGTCAAGGTCGATGGTTCGGTCAATTGTTGAACGTTCGGCGAACGGTCTGGCGCAGGATCGCGGTGCGCAGCCGGCGCCCGAGCCCGGCGAGCTCACCGAGCGTCTCCGCGGTGCGCGCCTGCGCTTCCGGGTTGCGTTGGCGCCGGTACGGCAGCAACACCTGTTCGAACAGGCTCGCTTCGCGTTCCGCGAACGCGCGGTACATACGGAGATGCCTGGGCTCGATGCCGTGCCGCATGAAGCCCGCGCACACTCGAGCCACCGCGAGCGCGTCGTCGTCGAACAACACGCGGTCGCCGGTCGACTGACTGGGCGAAACGAGCCCGTACTCCTCGAGTCGGGCGAGGTCTTCGTCGGTCATGCCCGCGGCGCGCACGAGCTCGGCGCGGCGTCAGGCTCACTCCGCTCTCCGACGCGCCGAGATCGTCGGCGCCCTCGTCGTCGTCGCGCACCTGTGCGGAGGCCGAACGCGCCTCCGCAGTTTGCGCGGCACGGCGCGTCTCCTCGAAGAGCGCATCGACCGTTTTCGGATCGACCTTCCGCTCGGCGGCGTCGCCATCGGCGGTTTCGGTCACGGTGAATCCCCCGTCGCGGTCGACCTCGTCGAGGCGTTCCTTGATCACCTTCAACGGGAGAAAGTGCTCCCGTTGCTGGCGCAAGATGAAGCGGAGCCGCTCGACGTCGGCGGCATAGAACTTGCGGTAGCCCGACGGCGTGCGTTCCGGATCGACGAGACCCTGACTCTCGAGGAAGCGGATCTTCGAGATCGTGATGTCGGGGAATTCGTCGCGGAGCTGGTTCAACACGTCGCCGATCGACGAGTGCGCGCGCTTCGCCATTTCAGGCGTCCCGCTCGCGTTCGCCGCCGACGATGAAGCTCAAGCGGTACCGACCGATCTGCACTTCGTCGCCGTAACGCAGCTGCGCCTCGTCGACGCGCTTGCGGTTCACGTAGGTGCCGTTGAGCGAGCCGACGTCGCGCAACGTGTAGCCGTCGCCGTCGCGCTCGACCACGACGTGGCGGCGCGAGACGGTGATGTCGTCGAGGAAGATCTCGGAGTCGGGATGGCGGCCGATCGCGGTCACGGGTTCCTCGAGGCGATACGACGAACCCGCGTTGGGTCCGTGGCGCACGACGAGCATCCCCACGCCGGGCGCCAGACCGTCGAGGAAGCGGTCGAGCTCGTCCTCTTCGGTGGCGGCCTCGACCGCGGACAGGGTCAGGGTCGACTCTTCTTCCCCGGGCCCGAGCGGCGCGCCGCACGACGAACAGAACCGCGCCTCTTCAGGGTTCTGATGTCCACACCGGGCGCAGAGCACGGCGGTCAGGCTATCGGCGCCGCCCGGGGCCGACAACGCCGGCTCGACCTCGACCAGAGGGTGAACGTCGAGGGTTGCCCGCCGGTGCAGCCAGTGCGCCGGTGCGGCCCGGGACTCAGCCCTCGGTGAGCTCGCGGTACGCGGCCGCGTCGAGCATGGCGTCGACCTCGGCCGGATCGCTGACGTCGATCTCGAACATCCAGCCCGTGCCGTACGGGTCGGAGTTGACGAGCTCGGGCGCATCGCCGAGTGCGTCGTTGACCGCCGAGACCTTGCCCGTCAGCGGGACGTAGACGTCGGAGACCGACTTCGTCGACTCGATCTCGCTCACGCTGGCCCCGGCCACGACGTCGAGCCCGACATCGGGGAGCTGGACGAAGACGACGTCGCCCAGGCTGTCCTGCGCGAAATCGGTGATGCCGACCCGCGCCACCGTGCCGTCGAACTTCACCCACTCGTGCTCGCGGCTGTAGCGGAGATCCTCGGGAATGTTCATGGCCGGAGCGTAGCTACCGCGTGAGCTCGGCGACCTGACCCGCGTAGATCGCCACGAGCCGCCTGGCGTCCATGTCGCTCGGTCCCTCGGCCCAGATGTGCGTGATCGCGAGCTCGGGGTCGGGCAACACGAGCGCCCAACCCTCGGGGTAGACGATCTTCACGCCGTCGACGAGCACCGTTGGGAAGTCCTTGGCCCGCTCCATCACGCCGCGCATCACGGTTCCCTTGCGCTCCCACGGCGTGGGCACGATGTCGTGCGCGACATGGGTCTCGGGCACCTCGGCGACGATCGACGACAACGAGCGGCCGCTCGCGGCGAGCAGATCGAGCAGGTGCACGAGGGTGGCCACCGCGTCGTAGGCGGGCAGGAACGCGGGCCAGATGAATCCGCCCTCCTGCGAGGCCGCGAAGTCGACGCTGCCGCTGCCTGCGATCTCCATGAGGTGCGAGGCCGACAACTTCGTCCACGTGATGGGCGCGCCGTTGCGTTCGCCGAGCCGTTCCGCTTCGCGGCTCACCGATACCGGTAGCGCGAGTCGCGAGCCCGGGCGTTGCTCGCACACGAGCTTGACGAGCGCGAGCAGCGCGTGCTTCGGACGAGAGCGCGACTCCTTGGTCGTCGATGATCGTGGCGGTCTCGCCGTCGGGATCGAACACGTAGCCGAGATCGGAGCCCGACGTGCGCACGAGGTCGCCGATGGTCTTCACCCGCGTCTCGTGGTCGTCGCCCGCACCCATCGCCCCGCTCGTCGCCGCGAAAGGGTTGACGGCCAGCACACTCGCGCCGAGCTTGGCGAGAACGTTCGGCATCAGCATCGAAGTGGCGCCGAAGGAGTAGTCGAGCACGACCTTGAAGCCGCGGCTGCGCAAGCGGCGGGGCTGGACGCTCGCTTCGAGCGCGGCCGTATAGAACTCGATCGCTCTCGGGCGGGAAGACGATGTCGCCGATGTCGCCCGCGAACGCACGGCGGAAGTCTTCGCGGTACAGGAGGCGCTCGATCTTGCGCTGCGCACCCTCGTCGATGTCGGCGCCGTACTCGTCCATGAAGCGGATCTCGACGCTGTCGGAGTCGCCCGAGGCGAGCCGCACGCTGATGCCGCCCTGCGCCTGCTGGGTCCGCACCTGGAAACGCGTGAGCGGCACGGTCGACAGCTCGAGGTCCATGACGTGCACGCCGCTCAGGTTCAGGCCCGCGATCAGCGCCCGCTTGAGCGCACGCGCCGAACGACTGGTGTCGCGGCTCGTGCAGACGACCGCACCCTTCTTGAGCGCGGTTCCGTAGGCCATCGCGAGCCGGACCGCGACCTCGGACGTGACGTCGACGTTCGCGAGCCCGCGCACGCCGCGGCGCCCGAACAGCGTGCGGGCGCCCTTGCTCTCCCACACGATCGACGACGTGATGAGCGCGCCGGGCTCGACCATCTTGAACGGGTAGATCTTCACCGACGGGTTGATGATCGCGTGCGCGCCGATGAAGCACTCGTCGCCGATGACGACGTTCTCCTCGATGCGCGCGCCGTCGCGGATGTCGCTCGCCCGCCCGACGACCGCGCCGCGCAGGCGGGCCGACGGGCCGATGTAGACGTGGTCGTGCACGACACAGCGCTCGAGCTCGGCGTCGGCCTTCACCACGACGTCGGCGCCGAGCACGGTGTACGGCCGCAGCACCGCGCCCGCTTCGACCCGTGAGTTGTCGCCGATCAGGACGGGCCCGTAGACCTCGGCATCGGGCGAAAGGTCGGCGCCCTCGCCCAGCCACACGCCCTCGCGGACCTCGAAACCGGGCAGCTCGAGGTGCATGCGGCCGTCGAGGATGTCCTCGTGCGCGCGCCGGTACGCCTCGAGCGTGCCGACGTCTTCCCAGTAGCCGTCGATCACGTGACCGACGAGCTTCTTGCCCTTGTCGAGCACGGCCGGGAACACGTCGCTCGAGAAGTCGACGACCTCGCCCGCGGGGATGAAGTCGAAGATCTCCGGTTCCAATACGTAGATGTTCGTGTTGATCGTGTCGGAGAAGACCTCGCCCCACGTGGGCTTTTCGAGGAAACGTTCGATCGTGCCGTCGTCGCGGGTGATGACGATGCCGAACTCGACCGGGTTCTCCACCCGCTTCAACGCGATCGACGCGAAGGCATCGGCCGCGCGGTGGGCCTTCATCACCGCACCCGAGGTCGACGTCGGTCAGCGCGTCGCCGGCCACGACGAGGAACGTCTCGTCGAGCTCGTCCATCGCGTTGCGCACCGAGCCCGCGGTGCCGAGGGGCGATTCCTCGGTCGCGTAGCGCATGCGCACGCCGAACTCGGAGCCGTCGCCGAAGTAGTTCCGAATGTGGTTCGCGAGGAACGCGACCGTGACGACGATGTCGTCGAAGCCGTGCGTGGCGAGCGAGCCGCACGATGTGCTCCATCATCGGCGCGTTCGCGATCGGCATCATCGGCTTGGGCTGATTGCTCGTCAGCGGCCGCAGCCGCGTGCCTTCGCCGCCCGCCAGGATCACTGCCTTCATGAACCCACCTCCGCCGGAAGCCGCGCGGTTCTGCCTTCCCGCAAAGCAACGCGCGCCGCCGGAACGTATTTCGCCGCCGCGAAATACCCGAGGACGATTCCCCCGATCGCAAAACCCCAACCGAGCACGTCGAACAGCGTGCGAACCGACGGCGCGGCGTCGGCGATCAGGAACATCGGCAACGCGAACATCAGCGCGAGCGTGCCGGCCTTGCCCGCCCACACGACATCGATGCGCCGCGCGCCGGCCAGCCCGAGCGCGACCGTTGCGATCGCGACCAGGACCTCGCGCGCGAAGATGATCCACAGGATCGATGTCGACGCCCAGTCGACAAGCCCTTCGTGCAACAGCGCGATCGCGGCGGCGACGAGCAGCACGCGATCGGCGGTCGGATCGAGCACCTTGCCGAGCTCGCTCCCCTGGTTGAAATGCCGGGCGATCCAGCCGTCGACCCAGTCGGTCGCGCCGAGCACCGCGAGCAGCGCCGCCGCGCCCCGCCGGGCCGGATCGGGCTTCCAGAGCATCCAGAGGAAGACCGGCACGCACAGCAGCCGGGCGACCGAGATGAGATTCGGAATCGTCCAGACCTTCGATCGCGCCAGAGCCATCGCGCGCCAGCGTACGGTCTGTCGGCCTGTCGGTGGGTTACGAGCCGGGTCACGAGCCGGCCTACAAGCCGACGGTGCCGCCCTCGGCCCGCGGATCCGAGCCGGCACCGGTAGCCGGGGCCGATGCACTCGATCGCGTGCGCGATACCCGGACCGTGGCGATAGCCGCGCACGACATCGATCTCGTGGCCGCGGCCGCGGAGGTCGTCGATCCACGCCGGATCGAAATGGTCCTCCATCGCGATGCGTCCGTTCGCGGGATCGATCGTGAACCGCGGCGCGCTGATCGCCCGCTGCGGATCGTCACCGTCGACGAGCATGCGCACCATCAGCTGCGTGTGGGTCTGCGCCTGACCGTGCCCGCCCTCGCTGCCGAACACGAGCCACGGCCGACCGTCGCGGAACGACATGGCCGGGATCAGCGTGTGCAAGCGGCATCTTGGCCGGGCCGATGCCGTTCGGGTGCGCGTCGTCGAGCACGAAGGCCGAGCCGCGGTTGTGGAGGTTGAGCCCCCACTCCCCGACGCGGAGGCCCGAACCCGCGCCGCTGAAGTTCGACTGGATCAGGCTGACCAGCATGCCGTCGCGGTCGGCCGCGCACATATAGATCGTGCCGCCGTCGGGTTCGGCGTGCGGACGCGCCGCGCCGCGCCCGCTGCGGATCGATGTCGGCGCGGCGCGCCGCGATCCAGTCGTCGCGCAACAGGCGCTCGCGGCGCGATCGTCATCGCGTCGGGATCGCCGAGGTATTCGCGCCGGTCGGCGAGCGCGAGCTTGACCGCTTCGATCAAGCAGGTGTTCGCGATCGGGGCCGTCGGCGCCGAGATCGAGCCCGTCGACGATGCGCAGCGCCTCGAGCGCGGTCGAGCCCTTGCGTCGGCGGCGGCATCTCCAGGATCTCGACGTCGCGGAACGGCGCGCGCAGCGGCTCGACCCACGCGCCGGTGTGCGCGGCGACGTCGGCGGCGGTCATGCAGCCGCCCGCGCGCTTGCAGCCGCGTCGGCGATCGCCTCGCCGATCGGCCCGCGGTAGTACGCGTCGGGTCCGTCGGCGGCGAGCGTGCGGATCGTGCGGGCGAGCTCGGGTTGGCGAATCCAATCGCCGGGCTCGACGTCGCCGTAGGCCTCGTGGAAATCGGGCAGGCCGAAGTGGTCGTAGAGGATCGCGCTCTGCTGGAAGAACCATGCGCCGCGCTTGGTGACGGGGAAGCCCTCCTCCGCGTAGTGCAACGCGCGCTGGACCAGCTCGCCGAACGAACGCGTCGCGAACTTCTCGATGAGCGTGAACCACGCCTCGACCGCGCCCGGCACCGTGACCGGATGCGGCCCGAACATCGGCATCTCCGGCTGCGCCGGACTGGGTCGCGCACGAAGTCGGCGGTCGCGCCCGCCGGCGCGCGCCCGACACCGCGGTACGCGTGCAGTTCGCCGTCCCAGACCATCGCGAGCAGGTCGCCACCGAAGCCGCACATGTACGGCGTGACGACCCCGAGGACGAAGTTCGCGGCGAACGCGGCGTCGATCGCGTTGCCGCCGTCGGCCAGCATCGCCGCGCCCGCGGCCGACGCCAGATAGTGCGGCGTGCACACCACGCCGTTCGGATACGCCCGCGCCTCCTCCAGCCACACGCTCACGGCGCGCGGACGCTACGTGCCGCGGTCGGACCCGGTCAGCTAGTGTCGACCTCATGGAGTTCAACCTCGCCGATCTGTTCGAAGCCGTCGCCGACGCGGTGCCCGACCGCCCCGCGGTCGATCGCCGGCGATCGCCGCCTCACGTACCGCGAGCTCGACGAGCGGGCGAACCGGGTCGCGCACTACCTGCGCGACGTCGGCGTGCTGCCCGGACAACACGTCGGCATCTACGCGTTCAACCGCGCGGAGTGGGTCGAGTCGATGCTCGGCTGCTTCAAGGCCCGGGCGGTGCCGATCAACGTGAACTACCGCTACGTCGTCGAGGAGCTGCGCTACCTGTTCGACAACGCCGACCTCGTCGCGCTTGATCTTCGAAGCCGAGTTCGGGCCGCACGTCGGCGTCGGTGCTCCCGGGCGTGCCGAAGCTGCGCCACCTCGTCCAGCTCGACGACGGCACCGGCACCGACACCGAGGGCCTCGACGCGGTCGAGTACGAGCATGCGCTCGTCGGTCGCCGACCCGACGCGCGACGGGCTGCTCCCCCGCTCGGCCGACGACCTCTACGTCCTCTACACGGGCGGCACCACCGGCATGCCCAAGGGCGTGATGTGGCGCGCGGAGGACATCTTCTTCGCGGCCATGGGCGGCGGGAACTACGGCGGACCCGGGCATCGAAGCAGCCCGACGGACATCGCCAAGAACGTGAGCGCGTCGCCCGGGCGTGAGCTTCGCGCTCGCGCCGCTGATGCACGGCAACGCGCAGTGGTCGACTGTTCGTCGCACTGTTCGGCGGCAACACGGTGACGCTGAACGCGAGCCGCAAGTTCGACGCCGACGAGATCTGGGACCTCGTCGAGCGCGAGAACGTGACCGTCATCTCGCTCGTCGGCGACGCCATGGCCCGACCCGCTGGTCGACGCGCTCGCGCACCGGGCCGCGCCACCGTCGCTGTTCGCGCTCGTCTCCGGCGGCGCGATCCTCTCCCCCGCGATCAAGCAGGAGCTCAACGAACGCGCGCCGAACGTCGCGATCATCGACGCGTTCGGCGCATCGGAGACGGGCGCCAACGGCGCGGTCGACGTCACCGACAAGGGTCCGCGCTTCCAGATGAACGAGTGGACGACCGTGATCACCGAGACCGGCGACGTCGCGCCCGGTCGGCGAGGTCGGGCTGCTCGCCCGGCGCGGTCACGTTCCGGTCGGCTACTACAAGGACGCGGAGAAGACCGCGGCCACCTTCATCGAGATGCACGGCGTGCGCTGGGCGATTCCCGGCGACCGGGCCGTCATCGAGGACGACGGCAAGATCAACGTGCTCGGCCGCGGTTCGCAGTGCATCAACACCGGCGGCGAGAAGGTCTTCCCCGAAGAGGTCGAGGCCGTGTTGAAGAGCCACCCCGACGTGTTCGACGCGATCGTGGTCGGCGTGCCCGACGAGCGGTGGGGCGAGACGGTCACCGCGGTCGTCGCGCCCGCGACCGGGCACACGCGTGACGCTCGAATCGCTGAGCGAGCACTGCCGCACCGCGCTCGCGGGCTACAAGGTGCCGCGGCGCATCGTCGTCGTCGACACCGTCGAGCGCACCCCCGCCGGCAAGCCGAACTACCGGTGGGCGAAAGAGATGGCGGTCGCGGCCGCGGCGTCCGACTCCTAGACGCGGTAGCTCGGCTTACGAGATCTCGTACTGCGCGGCCGAACGGCCCGCGAGGATCGGCGCGATCAGCTCCGCGATGATCCGCTGGTGCTCAGGGTCGTCGCGGTAGGTGACGTAGTCGTCGAACGTCGCGAGATCCGCTACGACGGCAAACGTCGAGTTCCCCGTGCTGCGGCCGAGGTCGCGCCCGATGTTGTACGCGAGCAATTGCGGGAGCCGGGCCGGCAGCGTCGACAGCGCGTCGTCGACCGCTTGGATCTGTGCGTCGGTCGTGTCGTCGACGAACGTGAGGAGCGCAATGTGGCGAATCACAACAACGCACCGTAGGCGCCGCCGTCGACCTGGATCGCAGTTCCGGTCACGTAGCGGGCGGTTTCGGAGCAGAGGAACGCACCGACGCGGCCGAAGTCGTCGGGATCGCCGAGCATCCCGGCCGGTATCCCGGCCGCGAGCGCGTCCGGCGATCCGTGCAGTTGCGTGACCCGCGCGGTTGCGTGCAGACCGGGAAGCAACGAGTTCACGGTGACACCGTCGGCCGCGATCTCCCGGGCGAGCGTGCGCAGGAAACCGGTGAGCCCGGCTCGGGCCGTGTTCGACAGGATGAGGTTCGGTATCGGTTGGCGCACCGCGATCGACGTGATGGCCACCACCCGTCCCCACTTGCGCTCGCGCATCTCGGGCACAGCCGCGTAACACATCGCGATCGCACCGCGGCAGTTGAGCTCGAACGCTTCCAGGTACTGGTCGACGGTCGTGTGCGCGAAGTCGCCTGCCGGCGGACCACCCGCGTTGAGCACGAGGATGTCGATGCCGCCCAGCGCGGCCCGCGCGTCGCGGACGAACCCTTCGGAGCCGTCGACGGTCGAGACGTCGGCCACGATCGGAACTGCTTCGCCGTCGATTCCGGCGGCCGCGGCCTCGATCGTCTCCGGATCACGTCCGCAGATCGCAACCTTGACACCCTCGGCCGCGAGCGCCTGGGCGACCCCGAGACCGAGCCCCTCGAGGCCGCCGCCACCGCGGCGCGCTTTCCGCTTATCCCGAGATCCACGGGTAACCCCCTCGGTCGAATGCGCCCGATAGGCGAACGCTGCGGTCGTTCTACCCGACCACGGACTACCGGCCGGGACCGCGGGCCCTTATCCTCCGCCCATGCACGATCTCGTTATTCGCGGCGGAACAGTGGTCGACGGGACGGGGGCCGCTCCGGTCGCGGCCGACGTGGCCATCGACGGGGATCGCATCTCCGCCGTCGGCCTCGTGCCCGATGCGGGTCGCCACCGAGATCGACGCGCGCGGCGCGCTACGTCACGCCGGGTTTCGTCGACGTCCATACACACCTCGACGCACAGATGGCGTGGGATCCCGACGCGACGTCGTCGTGTTGGCATGGGGTCACATCGGTGGTGCTCGGCAACTGCGGCGTCACGTTCGCACCCGTGCGCAAGGGCCAGGAGCGTTGGCTCGCCGAGCTCATGGAGTCGGTCGAGGACATCCCCGCCGACGCGATCCTCCAGGGCCTTTCCTGGAACTGGGAGACCTACGGCGAATACCTCGCCGCGATCGACGCGCTCCCGAAAGGCGTGAACGTCGGCGGGATGGTCGGCCATTGCGCGGTGCGGCACTTCGCGATGGGCGATCGCAGCCTCGACGAGACCCCCGCCACCGACGACGACATCGCCGCGATGTGCGATCTCGTCGACGAAGCAATGGGCGCGGGCGCGCTCGGCTTCTCGACCTCGCGCACGTTGTTGCACCGCGTCCCCGATGGCCGTCCGGTGCCGGGCACGTGGGCCGACGAACGCGAACTGCTCGCGATCGCCGACGTGCTCGGTCGGCGCGGCCACGGCGTATACGAGGTCGCACCGCGCTTCGAGCGCCCCGGCGCGAACTACGAAGGAACACGCGCCGAGATGCACTGGATGGCCGAGATCAACCGGCGCACCGGTCGGCCCGTCACCTTCGGCCTCGCGCAGAGCAACGCGGGCCCGGAGCTGTTCCGCAAGATCCTCGAGCTCGTCGACGAGGAAGGCGCGGCCGGCGGCGAGCTGCGCCCGCAGACGACTGCCCGCGGCATCGGCCTGCTCTTCGGGCTGCAGCACCGCACGTTCTTCGACCGCGCACCGCGTGGACCGCACTGCAAGCGTTGCCGCTCGACGACGCGACTCGTCGCGCTGCGCGACGACGCCCGCCGGGCCGAGCTGCTCGCCGAAGCGGAAGACGGAACACTCCGCCGCTCGACTGGAACGGCGTGTACGTGCTCACCGCCGACGCGGTCGACTACTCCGCCGATCCGCGAAACTTCGCTTGCCGCCCACGCGCAGCGCAACGGCGAGACGCATCGCGGCGGCGTTCGTCACGCATCTCGCTCGAGAGCCGAGGGCCGGGCGCTTTTCAACTACCCGTTCCTCAACCAACGCATGGACGCGGTCGAGGAGCTGCTCGACCACCCGCAGATGGCGATCGGGCTCGGCGACTCCGGTGCGCACGTCGGCCTCATCATGGATGCCTCGCTCCCGACGTGGTTCCTCCTGCACTGGGTGCGCGACCGCGCCAAGTACACGATCCAGGACGCCATCCGCCGGATGACCTCCGACACCGCCGACCTGTTCGGCGATTCCCGAACGCGGCGTGCTGCGCGCCGGTGCGTTCGCCGACGTCAACGTGCTCGATCTCGACGCGCTCGCCCTGCACCTCCCGGAGTTCGTCCACGACTTCCCGGCGGGCGCGGGTCGTTACGTGCAGCGCGCAGACGGCTACCGCACGACGATCGTCAACGGCGCCGTCTTCGTCGACCACGGCGAGCCGACCGGTGCGCACGCCGGACGCACGTTGCGATCGTCCCGCCCGACCCCGGAATGACCCGGCCGGACGCGCCATATGCCGGAGTTCTGACGCGTCGCGACCGCTACTATCAGTCGCTGATACTCGGCTGTTGCGCGCTGCGCTGGGTGGGAAACATCAATTGACGCTTCGGCCGCTCCGACACCGCTCGGCCCGTGACTACACCCACGACTGACACGCGTCCCGCGACGCTCCGCTATCTCCCCGGGCTCGACGGCCTGCGCGCCATCTCGGTGCTGGCTGTCATCGTGTTCCACCATTATCTGGTCGGTGGGCACGAAGCCGGGTTGGGCACCCGGGGGCTTTCTCGGCGTCGAGGTTTTCTTCGTCGTCAGCGGCTACCTCATCACGTCGCTGTTGCTGAGCGAGCGGCGCGACACCGGCAGGTGTCGCTGCGCGAGTTCTACGTCCGGCGGGCCCGACGTCTGCTCCCCGCGCTCTATCTGCTGCTCGCGGTCGTCATCGCGTACTCGCTGTTGTTCCTGCCCGACGCGATCGGCACGTTGCGCGGCGACGTCATCGCCGCGCTCACCTACACCAGCAACTGGTGGCAGATCATCGCCGCACCACTCGTACATCGCCGAGGCCGGCCGGCCGGAGCTGTTGAAGCACCTGTGGTCGCTCGCGATCGAAGAGCAGTACTACCTCGCGTGGCCGTTCCTGTTGATGTTCGGGCTGCGCAAGCTCGGCCGGCAACGGATGATCGGCGCGATGCTCGTGCACCGCGCTCTTCTCGACGGTGCTGCTCGCGTGGTTCGCGCACGGAAGCATCGACTTCGCGTACTACTCCACGTTCACGCGCCTGTCCGGGCTCCTGCTCGGCTCCGTGTTCGCGTTCTACTTCGCGCCGTACCGGATCCGCGGCCTACCCGGTCGGGGCGCACGTGTCGCCCTCGACGTGGCCGGTGCGTTCGGCTTGCTCGTGCTGCTCGGTTCGTTCGGGATGCTGCATCACTTCGGGATCAACGGCTACAGGTTCCCCACCTCGCGCTTCGACGACCTCTCGGTCTTCCACGGCGGTTTCCTGCTCGTCGACCTCGCCTCGCTGCTCGTCATCGCGGCCGCGGTGCACCCGCCTCCGATGTCGGGCGCGCGCTCGGCTGGAAACCGTTGCGCTGGATCGGCGTGCGCTCGTACAGCCTCTACCTCTGGCACTACCCGATCTTCTGCGTCACCCGGCCCGGGCTCGACATCCATCGGCTCGGCATCTGGTTCCTGTCGATCCGCTACGCGGGCTGGCCGGTCTTCGTCGTTCGCCTGGTCCTCTCGTTCGCGGCGGCCGAGATCTCGTTCCGTTTCGTCGAAACCCCGATCCGCAAGGGCGCGATCGGCCGCTACCGCGATGGCGTCCGCGAAACCGCAGGCGGCGACCCGACAGCGCCTGGTTCGGCGCGGCGCGGTGATCGTGCGGCGCGGGCGCACTGCTCACGCTGATGCTCGGCACCGGGCTCGCGACGCGCGACTGCGCAGCCGTCGAGCGTCCCCGGTGTGGAGGCGAGCGGCTCCGAGAACGGCGCCAAGATCGATCCGAACGCACTGCAACAACTTCTCGGCGGAACCTCGACGACGACGCCCGTCGACCACTCCGACAACGCGTTCGACGGGCGTGGGCCACAAGTCGACAACGACCACGACCCCCAAGACCTCGACCACGCACCCGACCGTCACCCCCGCGCACGTTCTCGGGATCGGCGACTCGGTGATGCTCGGCGCGAGCACGAGTCTGCGCACGGCTATTCCGGGCATGGCCGTCGACGCGATCAAGAGCCGTCAGTTCGGCGAGGCGATCTCGATCGTGCAGCAGTACAAGAGTCTCGGCGCGCTACCGACGACGCTCGTCATTCATCTCGGTACCAACGGCCGTATCACCGACGACGTGTTCAACGAGATGATGCAGGCGATCGGCCCCGGCCATCAGGTGTACTTCCTGACCGCGCGCGTGCCGCGCCTTTGGGAGACGGAAGTGAACGCCGCGCTGCATTCCGGCGCGACCCGGTGGAAGAACGTGCACATCCTCGAGTGGCACAACTTCTCTACCTGTCACGCCGACTGGTTCGTGGAGGACGGCTTCCATCTCCGCACCGAGGGCCAGCACGAGTACGCCAACTTCGTGCGCCTCGGCCTCCTCGGCCAAGCCCCCACCACCTGCAAATAAGCGAACCGGCGTGAGTTGGGTGCGATATACGCACCTAACTCACGACAGTTCGCACAATCAACGGTGCAAGACCCAGTCGATGAGCTGGAGGAAGCGGTAGCCGAGGTAGACGGCGAGCGCGGAGCCCATGAGTTTGAGGTGCCAGGGGACGGCGGGGGCCGGTCTCGTCGGCGGGGCGGGTCGTCATGCCCGGGATCAGCCCCCGTTCGACCACCTTGCCGCATTTCGGGCAAGTGGCGTCGGGGAGCACCGTCGACGGTGTCAGGAACTTGTTGCAGCTCACGCACCACGGCATCGAGCCCATTGCATCACGGAAGAGGTATCCAAACCGACCCCAGTGTGACGGGAGCAACAGCGGAGCCGGACCGAACGTTCGGCGGAGCCCCCGCTTCGGGTCGCCGCCGCGAGCGACCCAAGACATAGGTCACAACTGGGATTCGGGTGTCGGGTCGGGGGTGTCAGGCGCCGATCATCTGAGCGTGGCAACCGACACCAACCGCGCACTCACCGTCGCCGGGGCCCGACCCATCCGGGTCGGCGCGTTGGCGCGGGTCGAGTTCGCGAACGGCGACGTGTGGTCGGGCCGGGTCAGCTACGTCAGTGGTGAGCTCGTCGGTCTGAAGGCGTCGACGCTGGTGGCGGGGCGCGTCCGTGAGGGCGACACCGTCACGCTGGTGGTCGGCAAGGGTGAGTCGATGTCGGCGGCCCAGGCCCGGGTGCTCTCGGCATCGGGTTCGTTCATGCGCCTGTCGCGCAAAGAGTCGTCGGAGGGTCTCGAGCGCCGGCGGGCACTCCGGGTGCCGGTCGAGCAGGACGTACAGGTCGGCTACACCGCGCCCGGGCGCCGAGGGCGTCCGCACCTGCACCGCAGTCTTGACCGATATGTCGGCTTCGGGGTGTGCGGTCCGGACCACGACCGAGCTCCCGGTGGGTTGCATCGTGTCGGTGGCGCTCCGCATCGTCGGGACCGACCTCAACCTCACCGGCAAGGTCGTGCGGGCCTGGCGGGCGGATGACCCGGTCGGCGAGCACGCGGGCATCCAGTTCGATCCGGTTGCGGCGAGCGTCACCGCGATGATCAACCGCTACCTGATCGAGCAGCTCCGGGAGACGTCGAATCCCCGGACCAACTGCGGGCGCCGGGATCCGGCCTGACCCGTCGGCAATCAGGTCCGGCCCGGCCGCTCGCCGGTTCGGGCCGCTCAACTCTGCGGTCGCGGCGCCGATCGAGGACCCATGAAACCGCGTGGGCGCAAATGAGCCAATTCGACGAAGTCCTGGCGTCTCCGGAATGGGCGTTCACGCTCGCCGGTGCGCTCGAACAGCAACTCGGCGACGATCGCATCCTGACCGTCGGTTCGCCGCGGCCGAGCCCCGAAGAGGTCCTGCGCGACGAGCCGACCCGCACCGTCGCGCTGCGCTTCACGACTGGCGACGGCCAAGCCGGCTCCATCGCGCTCGTCGCGCTCACGTCGTTCGCGGAAGCGCTCGAACGGGCGGCCTCGGACGAGATCCTGTTGACGTCGTGCGCGTCGGCGCTCGACGCCGCGGCGCGCACGATCGGCGAGCAGGCCACCGTGGAACTCGAATCCGAAGCCGCCTACGAAACCGATCCGGAGCGCGCCGTCGACGACCCGGACGACGCCGGCCTCGCGGTCTATCCGCTCGTCGACGGCAGCGATCTGTTGGGTTGTCTCGTGCTGCGCATCACGTCCGGTGCGCAGGCCGCGGCAACAGTCGCCGCGCCGACCGACGCCCAGGGCAACGCCACCGGCGCGGCGCGGTCCGGATCGAACTCCGGCCCGTCGTACGTGTTGGCCGACGTCGAGATGGGTGTCACCGCCGAGCTCGGCCGTTGCCGCATGACGGTGCGCGAACTGCTCTCGATCACGCCCGGCGCGGTGATCGACCTCGATCGCGCCGCCGGTGCGCCGGTCGATGTGCTCGGTGAACGGAACGCTGATCGCACGCGGCGAAGTCGTGGTGATCGACGAAGAGTTCGGAATCCGGATCTCGGAGCTCGTCCCCCAACCGGCCGCGGCGCGCTAGCGGCTTCGGCGATCGGACCCAGAACAATGGCGGCCCACTATCCCGCACCGAACGAACAGACCGTCGAGGGATTCCTCAGCGCGCTCGTCTCGGTGCCGACGCACGTGGCCCGGGCCGCGTCGGCGGAACCCGAACGCGAGCCGACCGGCGTCATGGTCGAGTACGTCGCCGACGACGACTCGCTCGCCGCGATCGCGTTCGCCGATCACGACGCGGTGAACTTCGTCGGGGGCGCCGATCGCCGCGGTCGAGGCCGCGACCATCCAAGAGGTGAACGGCACGTCGACGTTGCACGACGCGGCGGTGGACGAGTTTCCACGACGTCGCGACCGGCCTCGGCGCGACCATGAACGGCGAATACACCCCGCAGCTCCGGCTGTCGGAGGTACACCAACTGCCGGGCGAGCTCCGGGAAGAGATCAAAGAGCTCTGGCGCAAGCCCGCGGGCAAGCGTGCATACAGAGTTACGGTCGACGACTACGGGTCGGGCACCGTCATCCTCTATCTGAACTGACTGGCTGAATTGACGGGCTGAACTAACGGGCTGCGGGCTGCCGTGCGTGCCGACGCCGGGCGCGCTAAACCGTCGCCATGCATTCTCCTGTTGGCCAAGATCCCTCCGGCGTCGATTCCGTCGAGCCCGTCGAGCCCACTACGCCACTCAGTCGGCGCTCGGTATTGAAGGGGATCGCCATCGCGGGTCGCCGGCGTCGCGATCGCGAGTTGCTCGTCGTCGTCGAAGACGAGCGACCCACCCGCCTCGACCGCGCCCGACGAGCGCCAACACGACGTCGACGGTGCCGACTCCGTCGGCGATTCCGAAGGTGCTGCGCAAGCCCGGGTTCGCGCCCGAACCCGACGCTGCCCGAAGGCACCGACACGATGCCGAAGATCGAGCACATCGTCGTCGTGATGATGGAGAACCACTCCTTCGACGACCGCTTCGGCATGCTCGGGCGCGGTGACGGCTTCAAGCTCGACAGCAGCGGGCGGCCGCTCGACGCGAACCCGATGGCCGACGGCCGGCTGCGTGCGCGCGTTCCACATGCCGTCGACGTGCCAGCTCGACGGCGCGCCCGGGCAGAACTGGGTCGCGAGCCACACCTCGTTCAACAACGGCCGCAACGACGGTTTCGTGCGCGCGAGCGGCCCGGTCGCGATGGGCTACTGGGACGAGACCGACATTCCCTTCTACTACGGGCTCGCGCAAGACGTTTCCGCGTGCTGCGACCGTTACTTCTGCTCGGTCGCTCGCGCAGACGTATCCGAACCGGCGCTTCCTCATCGCGGGCACCGCGTCGGGCGTCGTGAGCACGACCACCGACGAACCTCACGAAGTTCCCGCCCGCGAACGGCACGATCCTCGATCGACTCCAGGCGCACGGGATCACGTGGCAGCGACTACTCCAGCGACCTGCCCGGCGTGGCGGTGATCGTCGAAGAACCGACGACGTACCTACAAGGCGAACATCTCGCCGATCGATCAGTTCTTCACGCGACGCCGCGGCAGGGACGCTGCCGTCGGTGAGCTTCGTCGATCCGCGGTTCAACACGGTGGCGACTCGAGCCTCGCGCCGCCGCGGAGTCCGAGGAGAGACCCCGACGACATCGCGTACGGCGAGAACTTCGTCGCCAAGGTCGTGAACGCGGTGATGGACGAGCCCGAACTGGAAGAACACGATGCTCATCTACACGTACGACGAGCACGGCGGTTACTACGACCACGTCGCGCCACCGCCGGCGGTGAAGCCCGACAACATCCCGCCCGGCGTCGACGTAGCCCGGCATCACCGGCGCGTACGACCATCTCGGCTTCCGCGTTCCGACCGTCATCGTCTCGCCGTTCGCGAAGCCGAACTACGTGTCGCATGAGGTGCACGACCACACGTCGATCCTGAAGCTCATCGAGACCAAGTGGAACCTCGGCGCACTGACCTACCGCGACGCGAACGCCAACGACCTGCTCGACTCGCTCGACCTCGATGGATCCGCCCGCGTTCATCGAGCCGCCGACCCTCCCCGCGCCCGGCAAGCTCGGGACCTGCAAGCCCGGAACGCCCGGCGGCCCGATCCCGCCCGCCGAGCGCGATCGTACCCAGCCGGCAGGCGTCGTCGCTCCGCATCGGCGCGACGGCTTAGCCTCTGTTCATGCAGAGCGACAGCGGAGCCGATGCCACTACCCGCGAAGCCGCACTGGCAACGGCGCAGCGCGAGCGACCATAGGGTGCATTCGGAGTCGAGTTGACGGGCCACGCGGCGAGTTCGACCCGGCGGAGTTCTTCGACGACGAGCTGCCGGCGCGGGTCGACGGAGCACGAGGCGGAGATCGTGCCCGCGCTTGCCTTCATCCGACCCCGACCGCTGACCGTCGAGGTCGACGGCGAGGCGTGGACGCTCACCGCCGACGATCGCGGCATCGCGATCGAACGGTGTGCGCGGCCGGACGACGCCGACACGACCGCGAACGTCGCGCTCGCGCGCGAGCAACTCGCCGACCTCGTCGACGACCAACAGACGTTCATGAGCCTGTGGGCATCGGGCGCGCTCGAACAGCAGCGCCGGCAACGTCGGGCACCTCTCGACTGGTGGCTCGTGTTGCGCGCCGCGCTCGACGGCACGCCGATCTACACGCCCGGTTCGGTCGAGCTGAACGATCCCGACGGCCGCCCGCTCGATCTCGCGTCGCGCGTTCCGGCCCGACGACGACCCCGACGAGATGCACCACTTCCTCGTCACCGCGGGCTTCCTCCACATCGAAGGGCTCTTCGACACCGCGGAGATGGACGCGATCTCGGCCGACATGGATCGCGCCGTGCCGACCTACACCGAAGGCGACGGCCGTTCGTGGTGGGCCCGCACCGCCGACGGCGGCTCCCGTCTCGTCCGCATGCAGGGCTTCGATCGCGAATCCGACGGCGCACGCGCCGCTTACCGAAGACGTCCGCTTCCTCGAGCTCGCGGACATCGCGGCATGCCGGTCACGAGTTCGGCCGCAAGCGCGCGAACAACAAGATCGAGGCGTTGTTCAAGCCGATCGGCGTGACCGAAGGCATCTCCGACATCCCGTGGCACAAGGACTGCGGGATCGGCCGTCACTCCTACGACTGCTGCGGACTCACGGTCGGCATCTCGGTGACGGGCGCCGACGAAGTGTCGGGTCAGCTCTGGGCGCTCGCAGGCTCGCACCGCGCGCTCGTGTGGTCGGGGATCCTGCAACCCGAGCTCGACCTCCCGCAGGTTCCGCTCGCGACGCGCACCGGCGACGTCACGCTGCACCTGAGCTGCACGATGCACATGGCGCAGCCGCCCGTCGAACGCGAACGCCGCGTGATGTACAGCGGGTTCAGCCTGCCGCCGCTCGCCGAGGCCGACACCGAAGCGCTCGCCGCGGCCCGCGCGCGGCTCGGCGCGGTCCGCGAAGGCGCGCCGCTCACGTGCTCGACCGCCACTTCAAGAGTTAGGAACGACACTGCTGTGCTCGAGTTCGATCCGCTCGACGAATACCCGATCCACCAGGTGCCGCTGCCGATGCGTTACGTCGCGACGAGCGACCGCAACGTGTACGACCGGTGCATCTACCAGGGCGTCGACCACGAAGCCGACGCGTACTTCATCACCGGCATGGGCGTGTACCCGAACCTCGGCGTGATGGACGCGTACGCGACCGTGCGCCGGGGCGACAAGCAGTGGGCGATCCGCACGTCGGGCGTCGCGCCCCGACGACAAGATGAAGCCAGCAGGTCGGGCCGTACCGCATCGAGGTGATCAAGCCGTTCCACGAGCTGCGCCTCATCTGCGACGCCGACGACCAGGGCGTCGGTTTCGACCTCGTCTACCGCTCCGAGTACGGACCGATCCCCGAGCCGCAGCACATCCGCCGCCAGGGCGACCGCATCCTGCTCGAGGCGTCGCGGTTCGCCGGCGTCGGCACGTTCGAAGGCGAGCTGCGCGTCGACGGCGAAACGATCGCGGTCACGCCCGACCGCTACACCGCGACCCGCGACCGTTCGTGGGGCATCCGTCCCGTCGGCGAGGCCGAGCCCGCGGGCCGGCCGAACGACTTCACCGGCATGTGGTGGTGCTGGATCCCGCTGCGGTTCGACGACTTCATGTTGCACGTCATCCTCGAAGAGGATCGCGACGGCCTGCGCAACACGAACTACGCGGTGCGCATGTATCCCGAGGCGTCGGGCCGCGCCGCCCGAACAACTCGGTTGGCCGCTGCCCGAGATCCGTTACGCGTCCGGCACCCGCAATCCCGATCGGCGCGTCGATCGAGCTGACGAACCGCGAGGGCAAGAAGTCGACGCTCGAGATCGAACCGCTCATCGGCATCGCGCTCAACGTCGGCTGCGGTTACGGCGCCGACCCCGACTGGACGCACGGCCTCTGGAAGGGCGAGAACTGGCTCGAGGGATCCGTCTACGACTACAAGGATCCCGCCGTCACCGGCCGCGCCGCGTTCTCACTCTGGGACCACGTCGCCCGGGTGACGTTCGAAGGCCACGAGGGCTACGGCATCTTCGAGCACGGCGTGCATCGGCCCGCACGCGCCCAGCGGCTTCACCAGCTACGAAGACGTCGCCCCCTGAGATTCCCCCAACTGTTGGCAGGAAAACTGGCGCCACGCGCCAGTTTCCCTGCCAACTTGGGGTTTGTTGTGCGTTAGTGGGGGACGAGGCCGCCGTCGACGAGGAGGACCTGGCCGGTCATGAAGCTCGACGCGTCGGAGGCGAGGTAGAGCACGGGGCCGACCATCTCGTCGGGGCTCGCGGCGCGGCGCATGAAGCTCGCGTTCGCCATCGACTGCTGGGCCTCGGGCGTGTTGGCGCGCACCATGTCGGTGTCGACCGTGCCGGGCGCGAGCGCGTTCACGCGGATACCGCGCGGCGCGAAGTCGGCCGCCATCGAACGGGTGAACGACATCATCGCGGCTTTGGCCGCGCGCGTACATCGCCACGTTCGCCGAGAACAGGAACGCGCCCGCGGAGATCACGTTGACGATCGCCGCGTGCTCGCTGCGTTCGAGGTGCGGGAGCGCGGCCTGCACCAGGAAGACGGGACCGCGCAGGTTCACGTCGAACGACTTCTGCCACGCCTCCGGCGTGAACGAACCGAGCGGCTGGGTCAGCGCGTTGGCGGCGTTGTTCACCACGATGTCGAGCGCCGCCGAACCGATCGACGGCCGTGGTCGACGAGCGCGGTCGCGGCGTCGAGCTCGCCCATGTGCGCGGGCATCGCGACGGCGTCGCCCCCGCTCTCGGCCGCCAGCGCGCGCAGGTGCGCTTCGGTCTCCGCGCACGCCTCGGGCTTGCGGCTCCCGACCACGACCTTGGCCCCGCCGCACACCAATCCCTCGGCAATGGCGCGGCCGATCCCCCGCGTGCCGCCGGTGACGATCGCGACCCGGCCGCGCACGTCGAACAGCGTTGCGAGCTTCGCTTGATCCATCGCCGGAACCTAACTCACGACCCGCGCAACGCCGGGTCGAACCAGGCATCGGGGAGGTCGAGCGCGAGGCCCGCGCTGTGGCCGCCGTCGAGCACGAGCTCGATGCCGGTCGTGAATCCCGATTCGTCGGAAGCGAAGTAACACACCGCTTGCGCGATCGACGTCGAGGTCGGGCGGCTATCGCGCTTCGGCGGCGGCAGTGGGCCACTCTCCGTGCCGACGATCTCGCGGATGCATCTCGGGATTGCCGAGCATCGGGCACACGATGTTCGCCCGCACCCCGCGCTTGCGGTTCTCGATCGCGACGACCTTGGTGAGGCCTCGCAACGCGAACTTCGACGCCGTGTACGCGCCGGTCAACGCCGCGCCCTGCACCGAGTCGATGGAACCGATGTTGACGATCGATCCGGAACCCGACGCACGCAACAACGGCAGACACGTCCGCATCCCGAGGAACGGACCGAGCACGTTGACGCGCTGCAGCCGCTCGAACGCGTCGGTCGCGGTCGCGTCGATCGTCGCGAGATGCAGCACCGCGGCGTTGTTGACCAGCACGTCGAGCGCGCCTTCGGTGCGCGCCGATGTCGTCGACGAGCGCCGCCCAACCCGCTTCGTCGGTGACGTCGAGGTGGCACGAATCGGGCCGCCTCGCCCAGCTCGGCGGCCGTCGCCCGGCCCCGCTCGTCGAGCACGTCGACGAGTACGACCCGCGCCCCTTCGTCCACGAAGCGCCGGGCGATCGCCGCGCCCGTCCCCCGGGCGGCGCCGGTCACGAGGGCGATTTTGCTGTCGAGTCGATGCATCCGGGCAGTCTGCAACACCGAACCCGGCCTTTTCGCCTCCACAGGCTCAGGCGCGGCCCTCCGGGCTGCCGATATGAGGGGGATGGAACTGTTGCCCACCCCCGAGAGCTGGCGCATCGCGCTGCTGACCGCGTCGGTGCGCTGGCCATCGTGGTCGGGGCCGCGGTCACCGCCGCGGTGACGGGCGGTCCGGTCGCCCTGATCGTGGGCCTGGTCGTCATCGGACTGGCCGCGCTGGCGACGTTCGCGCCCGCGATCGGCACCCTCTCCGCGTCGGTCGACGCCGATACGCGCGGGGTCAGCGTCCGGCGTTTCGGCCGGTCGACCCGCTTCGCCTGGACCGACGTCGTCGACGTGCACGTGATCGAACGCCGGGCGAGCGTGCCCGACGGCACCGAATATCACTGGGTCATGCCGAGCCGGTCGCGTCACGTCGTGGCGGTTCCCTGCCTCCAGCTCGCCGACGGCCGCATCCGCCAGCTGACCGCGCTCGCCGCGCCGGCCACCGGCCCGAGAAGCGCCGCGGCGCGCGAGTACGCCGCGCTCCTCACACACCTGCGCGCGCTCACCGCAAGTACCGGCGACCCGCGCCCGGATCAGCGCGCTCGCCGAAGCCGTCTAACGCTCAGCCCCGCCGCGCCGACGAACGCTGCGATCCGGTCGCACACGAATGCGATGTCGTCGTCGGTCAACGCGTGGTTCATCGGAACGAGCATGCCCCGTTCCATCACTGCATCCGCGTTCGGTAGTCCCGCGTCGGGCTGACGGAACCGCACCCCGCGCATCATCGGTTGGCGCACCGCGTTCCCCGTCCACACGGTGCGCGTCTCGATGCCTTCCGCTTCGAGGAACGCCTGGAGATCGCTGCGCCCGAAACCCGCGTCGGCGCGGATGACGAGCACGTAAGAGAGCCACGCCGTCTCGAGCTCGGCCGTTTGGCGGGGAGCGATGAAAAGGTCGGGGTGCCGGCCGAGGAATTCCGAATAGAGGTCGAAGCTACGGCGCCGGCGCTCGTAGTTGCGGTCGAGCTTGCGCAGCTGCTGCAGCCCGAATGCGGCGCCGATCTCCGACGGCTCGAAGTTCCACCCGACGTCGTCGAAGATGAACAGATTGTCGTAGCGCACACCGTCGAGCTCTTCCCAGAAGTTCCGGTTCCCTTTGCGTGAACCGAACAGCTGCGGTTCGGAACGCCGGCCCCAGCGCCGCAGCGACAGGCAACGGTCGACGAGCGCTTCGTCGTCGAGCATCACCATCCCGCCGTTGCCTGCACACGTGATGATGTGCGACAAGGCGAAGCTCGTGACCGAGATGTCGGAGCGTGTACCGGTCGGGGTGCCGCGCAGGCGCGCGCCCAGCGCGTCGCAGGAGTCCTCGACGACCAGTAGGTCGTGCGCGTCGGCGATCGCGCGGATGCGATCCCAGTCGGGCGCGTTGCCGGCCAGGTTCGGCACGAGGATCGCGCGTGTCTGCGGGCTGATCATCGCTTCGATTGCCTCGACGTCGACATTGAAGGTGTCGGGCTCGATGTCGACGAACACCGGCGTGAGGTCGGCCCGGATCAGCGGCGCGAGGTCGGTCGAGAACGTCAGCGGCGAGGTGATCACCTCGGCCCCCGCGGGCAGTTCGAGCAGCTCGATCGCCAGGTAGAGCGCCGAGGAACCCGAGTTGCACATCACGCCCCGGGCCTTGCCGAAGTGGCTCGCGACCTGGCGTTCCATCTCCGCGACGTTCTTGCCCAGCCGCAGCGTGCCCCGGCCGCCGTCGAGCACACCGAGGATCGCGTCGATCTCGTCCTGGTCGTACACCGCGGTCGCGTAGAGCACTCGCTTGTCGATCATTATCCGCCCTCCTCGATCAAGGGCCTTTCTACCGCGGCGAAACCGGCTACCGCGCCTCAGACCCGAGCCGCGAGCAGCGCGATCGCGAACAGCACGACGCCATAGGTCATCCACCGCAGCGCCCGTTCGATGGCGCCAAGCAGAAACTGTTCGTCAATCGCCCGTATGTCTCCGCCGTATTCACGAACGGTGCCGTCGATGTGCGCGACCCGCCGCCGCACGAAGCGGGCCTGTGTACTGAGCGCGCGTTGCGCGAGCGAGAGGGCCAGTGCCGCGAGCGCGCCGACCAGCGCCGTGAGGTCGAGCGTCCCGGTCTGAACGAAATACGCAGTGAGAACGGGGAAGGCGCCCCACGCGGCCGCGAAACCGATATCGGTGTGCAGCTTCCCGCCGAGGATCTCCAGGTTGTAACCGAGCACCAGTATCGGCCCGATCACCATGAACACGAGGAGTCCGGCGCCGACGCGCGCGACACCTGCGCAGCCGAGGGCCAACGCGCCGACCATCGCGCCGGCCGCGGCTGCGATCAACACCCGGCCCGGGATCTGGGTGTGCAGCGGTCGGCCATGTAGTTCGTCGAGCGCGTGCGCGGCGATGCCGACCGCCAAGAAGAACGCGAGCACGGTCGCGCCGAGCTCGACCGTGTCGGTGCGAGCCGCGAGCGTCGCTCCGATCACCACGTAGGAGAGGTGCCACGCCGTATATGGGGGGTGGAGAACGGTCCACCAGTCGCGCCAACCACCGGGCGCGCCGCGTAGAAGGCGGGCCGGGTCTTTGTCATGCCGGGCCGCTCTTGCACGCCCACATCACGAGGCCACCGCCGAGACTCATCCGGCGGAACCGCACATCGACGAGACCGGCATCGCGCCACGCCTGCACCGTCCAGTCCACCGGGTAGAGGCGGTAGTGCGCGGAGATGTTCGGCCCCAGGAAGCGGCCAACCTCGTACCACTCGCGCCCGCCCGTGACGAAGCCGGCCGCCGGCAACAAGAAGCGCGTGTATACCCACCACCACGCTCGCCAGAACGCGTTGGGCGGTACTGCGAACTCGAGGCTCGCGATTGTTCCACCGGGCTTCAGCACCCGCGCGAGCTCGCGCAATGTCGCGGCCGGGTCGGCCACGTAGCGCAAGAGGTAGGTGAAGGTGAGCGCGTCGAAGGTCGCGTCGGCAAACGGCAGTTGTTCGGCGCGCGCGGCCGCGAGCCGAACTCGATTACGCGCGCCGGCCCGAGCAACGCGTTCCTGCCCGCGGGCCAGCATCGCCGAGGTGAGGTCGACGCCGGTTACGCCCGCCGACGTCCGCCGCGCAAGCTCGAGCGCCACACCCGCGGTGCCGGTCGCGACATCCAGAATCGAACTTGGGAGAATCGAAGTTGGGAGTACCGGCTGGTGACCGCCGACGTGGCTGACCATCTCGTGGCGCCAACGCGCGTTCTGACAGAACGACAGCACCTCGGCGAGGGCGTCGTAGCGACGGGGCAGGCCGTCGAACAGGTCCTGCGCGAACGCGTTCGGATCGCGCGTGGTTGAGTCCACCGGCGCCTCCTCACCGAGGACCGTACCGCTACCGAACCGGCCGGAAACCACACCTCCGGGAACCGCGCGTCAGCGACCGCGGACGAGGGCGAGGGGATCCTCGGGCGGGCCGGCAATCGGGAGGCGCATCGTGAACGTGGTGTCCGTCGGCGACGACACGACGTTGATCACACCGTTGTGTAGCTCGACGATCTGCTTGACGATGAAGAGCCCGAGCCCGGTGCCGGGGATCTCCTGCTCCTTGGCCCGCGCCGAGCGGAAGAACCTCGTGAAGAGTTGGTCCTGCTCGCCCGCGGGTATGCCGGAACCGTTGTCGTGCACCACGATCACGATCTCGTCGCCATCGGTGCGCGCCCTGATCTCGACGCGGCCGTGCGGCGCGTTGAACTTCACGGCGTTCGACACGAGGTTCAGCAACGCGCGTTCGAGCTGCTCGCTGTCGCCGAGCAGCGTGAGGTTCGGGAGCACGTCGATCGCGAGCTCTACTTCGGCCGCCGCGAACGCGGGCAGCATCGTCTCTCGGATGCGCTCGATCACGTCGCTCACATCGACGGGACCGATCTTCACTTCGAAGATCCCGGCTTCGACACGCGACATGGTGAGCAGGTCTTCGATCAATGCGAGCAGCCGCAGACTGTTGCGTTCGATGATCGCCAGCATCCGGTGTTGTCCCTCGTTCGGGATTCCGGGGCCGCCGTCGAGCAACAGCTCGACGTATCCGATGACGCTCGTCAGCGGGCTCCGCAACTCGTGCGAGACCTTCGACACGAAGTCGCTCTTGGCCCGACTCAACTCCTCCATCCGGTCGAGCATGTCGAGTTGGAACGCGAGCGCCTCCGCCGACCGGGTCGCGGCGACGCGCAGACGCGCGGCATTCTCCGTGAGCTCCAGCGTCTTGGCGAACAGATCGGCGAACAGCGACACCTTGCCCCGCAACGCCGTCGGTACAACCGGCGCGACGACGAAGTCGACCGCGCCCATCGCGTAACCGATCGTCATCTCCTGCTCCGCGCGTTCCAGCCCGGTGATGAAGATGATCGGAGTGAGCTCCGACTCACGCCGCGACCGGACGAATGCCGCGGTTTCGAAGCCGTCTGCGCTCCCGGTGCGCACGTCGAACACGATCACCGCGAAGTCCTGACGGCGGACGAAGTGCCGCGCCTCCGCGCCGCTCGTGGCATCGACGATCGGATGGCCGAGCGGTTCGAGCATCGTGCGTAAGGCCTCGCGTGGCACGGGATCGTCGGCGACAACCAGGACACTCGGCGCGCGCCGCCCCGGGCGCGGCGCCGGGCTGTAGTTCGGAGATGCGTCGGCCCGCGGCGCATCCGCCGGCTGCGCGCCGTCGACGACACCGCTCAAGGCGCGGAACCGGTCGGGCGCGGATTCGTCGACCGGATCGTGCACCGGGCCAGCGTGCAACCGGCGGCGTCACCGCACCGTGACGGGCGAGTATGCGGGCGGCGCATGGCAGAATCCCTCGGTCCGTCCCGACCCGCCCCCGATAGCCCGCCCCGTTCCCGATTGGACCGATCGACCGTGAGCCTCACCGATCTCGCCGGCGGAGTCGCGGTCGCGTCGAGCCTGCTCTTCGTGTGGCCCCAGGCGGTCAGGCTGCTGCGCACGCGCGACACCCAGGGCATCAGCCCGGTCGGGGCGTTGTGGGCCATGGCCGGGTTCACGCTCTGGTCGGCGTACGGGCTCGACCGGGCTCTGGCGCCGATCTGGTTCGCCAACGGCCAGGCGCTGGTCGGATTCGCGATCGTGCTCGGCCTGCGGCTCCGGCTCGGCGATCCGGTGCCGGGCTTCGCGCCTCGGGCCGCGATCGCAACCGTGGTGGTGCTGGTCGTCGCGATCGTCGCGCCCGCGCCCGTCGTCGGCATCGCCGCGCTCGTGATCGCCGCGACCGGATACCTACCGCAGGCGCTGGTGGCGTGGCGCGCGGTCGATGTCTCCGGGGTGTCCCCCGCCACCTACGTGTTGCTGGCGCTGTCGGGAACGTTGTGGATCATCTACGGAGTGCTGCGCCGCGACATGCTCGTGATCACGCCGAACCTGTTGATCGTCCCGACCGCCACGGTCATCGCGGTGCGTGCGCTCCGAGCGCCGATCGCGGATCTCGACCCGCTCGCGAGTCCCTGACGACGAACCCTCGATGACGAACGCTCAACCGCAGACGACGTCGCCGTCGAAGCCGTCTTTACCGAGGTATTGCGTCAAACGTACGGGACCGCTCGTGAAGCCGTGGTGGCCGCACGCGGCCGCCGCGTCATAGGGCGAGTCGTAGCCCGCGAGCCACTGCGGTACGCCCGCGAACCGCGCTCGCGCGCTGGTTGCGTTGCCGGTGATCTCGGTCCACTGCGAAACCGTCGAGTAGATCCCCACTTCGGCCACACCGACGCTGTGCAACGCGTCCATCTCCCCGGCAATCGTCGCGACGTCGCGATCCTGTTCGGCGCGCGTATACGAACCGTCGGTGGTCTGCCAGCTGTTCATGGTTTCGACGTCGAGCCACCAGTCGACGTTCGCGGCGCGGTGGCTCGCGTTCTCCCAATCGACTTTGTGGAGCAGTTGCGCGGCCGCCGTGGCTTGGCGATACGACTGCGAAGCCGCGTTCCATCCGTAGTCGAACGAGCACGCGACCGAGTTCGGGTTGGAAGCCGAGCAGAGTTGCGGACTGGTCTGACCGATGGGCCAGTGCGCGCCGCGGCCCGGACCGGGATTGCCCGTGTTGGCGTAGAACGCGGGTGCGCCCGGGAGCCGCTTGGCCCAAGCAAGTTCGGTCACCAGGCACGGGTTCTCGGTGAACGACATGCCCCCATTCGTGCCGAGTACGCCCAACGTCGACGCCCCGGCGCGGGGCAGGGCCGCACCGCACTGCGGGTAGCTGAGGTCGCGGGCGACGACCAGCGAGTTCGACGCGCCCGCGGTTCCCGCCGCCACGAAGGTGGCCGCGACCGTCGCAATGGATATCCCGACGATGGTGAGAACACGACGAATCTGCACGGAAAACCTCGCTGGTGTCTGGGGGTTCCCGCCTCGGTCCGCAGAACACGAAGGACCGCCCACAAGGGTATGCACGAACCACATCAGCCTCGCAAGGCGTATTTTGCCCCACCAGACACACGATCCACCCGCGCCCCGGGAGTAACCGCCCGCGCCCTGGGAGTAACTGGCGGTCCGGGCCTGCTAAGAACCGCCCATGGTCAGGGAAAACCCCCACGCCGGGCTGCCGATCACCGACGACGACGCGACGATCGCGGCCGCGCTCGAAGACGTCAGCATCCCGACGCTGATGCTCTCGCTCGTCCACATGACCGGCGATCCCGCGCTCATCCGCGGGCCGCTGAAGCCGCAGGGCCTGTTCCTCAACGAGGTGCAGGGCTACATGTCGGAGGAGGACAAGGCCGAGGTGCGGCGCATCGCGCTCGACATCATCCGCGACCTATCGCGACCGCGGTTGCCAACTGCCCGCCGCCGCCGGGCCCGGCCCTCATCCGGGAGATGATGAGCTGGCTCGTCTGCGAGGACGTGCCCGAGGAGTACGTCCCGATGATGCTGGAGGAGATGGAGCTCGACGGCGCCGACGCGCGGCAAGGTCGAGATCTCCGCCGCGGCCGATGCGCGCGCCGACTTCCCGGTCGTGGTGATCGGCTGCGGCCAGTCGGGCCTGCTCGCGGGCATTCGGCTGCAGGAAGCCGGCATCCCGTTCACCATCATCGAGAAGAACCCCGACGTCGGCGGCACGTGGTTCGAGAACTCGTACCCGGGCTGTCGCGTCGACGTCGGGCAACCACTTCTACTGCTACTCGTTCGAGCCGAGCGATCAGTGGACCGAGTACTTCGCCCAACAGCCGGAGATCCAGTCGTACTTCGCCGACGTGATGCACCGCCACGACATCGAACCGCACATCCGTTGGAACACCGAGGTCGTGTCGGCGGAGTGGGACGACGACCGCGGGCGTGTGGGAGCGTCGTCGTGCGTCGGCGCCGACGGCAACGCGAGACGACGCTGCCGGCGCGTGCGGTGATCTCGGCGGTCGGTCAGCTCAACCGGCCGAGCCTGCCCGACATCCCCGGCACGCGACGAGTTCGCGGGCGCGTCGTTTCACTCCGTCGCAGCTGGGATCACTCCGTCGACTACCGCGGCAAGCGCGTCGCCGTCGATCGGCGCCGGCGCGAGCGGTTTCCAGATCGTGCCGACGATCGCGCGCGACGTCGCCGAGCTCACCGTGTTCCAGCGCACCGCGCAGTGGATGTTCCCGAACCCGAACTACCACGAGAAGGTCGGCCCCGGCGTGCAATGGGCGCTGCGCCACCTGCCGTTCTACGGCCGCTGGTATCGCTTCTTGTTGTTCTGGCCGGGTTGCGACGGTGGTCTCGCGGCCGCACGCGTCGATCCGGACTGGCCGCACCAGGACCGCGCGGTCAGCGAGATGAACGACCTCACACGCGAGATCTTCACCGCGTGGATCAGCGAACAGGTCGGCGACGATCCCGAGCTGCTCGCCAAGGTGATCCCCGACTATCCCGCCACCGGCAAGCGCACGCTGCAGGACAACGGCAGCTGGCTCGCGCGCGCTCAAGCGCCCGAACGTCGAGCTCGTGCGCGAAGGCATCGACCACATCGACGCGCACGGGATCGTCGACCGCGTCGGGCGCGCGCTACGACGTCGACATCATCGTGTTCGCCACCGGCTTCCAGGCCAACCGGTTCCTCTGGCCGATGCGTATCGTCGGCCGCGACGGAACGCTTCTGTCGGAACAGTGGGGCGACGAACCCGTCGGCGTATCTCGGCATCACCGTGCCGAACTTCCCCAACCTGTTCTGCATGTACGGCCCGGGCACGAACCTCGCCCACGGCGGCAGCCTGATCTTCCACTCCGAATGCCAGATCCGCTACATCACCGGCTGCATCAAGGCGCTCGTCGAAGGCGACCGCACCGCTCGATGGAACCGCGCCTCGACGTGCACGACGACGTACTACGAGCGCACGCAACGCGAGCTCGACGGCCTGGTGTGGTCGCAGCCGTCGATCAAGCACTCGTGGTTCAAGAACGCGCGAGGGCCGCATCCACGTGCTGAGCCCGTGGCGACTCGTCGACTACTGGACGTGGACCCGCGAGCCCGAATCTCGACGACTTCGTCATTCGCTGATCGTGTCCAGCTCGACGGCTTGCTTCGACGTGAACACGTCACCGAAGCGCTCGAGGAGCTCGGCCCGGCGCGCGATCGCCGAGGTAGCCCTCGAACGCGGCTCGATCCGGGAACCACAGCAGGTGCACCTCGAACGGGAGCGCAGGATCCTGTCCGGCGCGCCGCCGGCCGCGATACACGACGCGCGCGCCGTGATCGGCCAGCAGCGGCAGCACCGCATCTTCGAATGCCGCCGCGTCGTCGGCGCGGCCCGGCGCCGCGTGCCCGACGAACGCGAGCGTGATCGATTCTTCGGTTGCATTCGGCATGCGCCAGTTTCGCGCCCGACCGAGTACGCCCGCGGCTCCTACGGGATGCGCTGCATCCACCAGAGCGCGGCGCCGCCGGTGAGTACCGCGAGCAGCAACGCCAGGCCGATGAACCACTCGGTGATGTCGGTCTGCACCGTGTCGAAGCCGACCGTCTTGCGGATCTGGTCGTAGACCGAGTTGAGCTCGCTGCCGTGGTGGCGGTGAACGACTTGCCGCCGCTCCCCTGCGCGATCGCGGCCATCGCCTGCGGGTCGGCGGGCACCGGCACGTTCTCGCCCTGCACCGTGACCGTGCCCGTCGGCGTGCCGAACGCGATCGTGTCGATCGGGACCTTGGCCTGTCTTGGCGGCCGCGGTCGCTGTCGGAAACCGTCTGCTCGGCGGGTCTCGCCGCGTTGCCGATCGTCGGCGAGCCGTCGCTCATGAGCACGATCGCGGCCGGCGACCTTCTTGCCGTCGACCCGGCGGGAGCGCGGCGATCGCCGCCAGCGCACTGATCGATCGGCGGAACCGGTCGCGGTTCCGCCGCCGACCGTCAGCGAGTCGACGGCCGCGAGCACCGGAACGTGATCGGTGGTCGGCGACGCCACGAGGACGCGCGCTCGGTGTCGAACTGCAGGAGCCCGATCTTCAGGCCCGCAGGGAGACCCTGGATGAAGCGTTGGGCCGCGGCCTGCGCGGCGACGAGCCGGCTCGGGCGCGACGTCGGTCGCGGCCATCGAACCCGAGGTGTCGATCGCGAGCATGACCGTTCCCCGCTGGCGCGGCGACCTTCTTGGTGCCGGTCGGTTCGGCGAAGCCGAACACCAACGCGGCGACGGCCGCGAGCATCAGCACGGCCGAGACGTGGCGTTGCCAACCGGGGCGTTTCGGCGCGACCGATGCGAGCAGGTCGACGCTCGTGAATCGCAACGCATACTTGCGCCGCGATCGCTGGGCGATGCAGGTAGAACGCCAGCAGTAGCGAGCGGCGCGATCAGGAAGACAAGCCGCCACGGTTCTTGGAAGCTCACGGGACACTCCTCAAACGGGTCGCCCGTCCGCGCTGCGTGCGCGCCAGCGACGTATGGCGACGCATGGTCCGGCGGCTCGACGACGAAGCGCACGATTTCGATCAGCCAGTCGGAGTCGGTTGACAGCACGAGGTGCTCGCTGCACCGGCATCGCGGATCTGACGCGCGATGGTGTCGTGCCGTTCCTGGGCCGCGGCCGCGTAGCGATCCCGCAGCGCGGCCGAGTTCGACTGCACGTGCAAGTTGCGGCCGGTCTCGGTGTCGACGAGCGTCAGCATCCCGACCGCCGGTAGCGAGAGCTCGCGCGGGTCGACGACCTGCACGCACAACACCTGATGCGCGAGCGACGAGCCGCGACGACGGAACGCCGCCAATCGGTGTCGTCGAGGAAGTCGGAGACGACGATGACCTGTCCCCGACGCGGGCGCGCTCGCTCGAGGGAGTGCAAGCGTCGCGGCGAGGTCGGCGCTGTCGCCCGAAGCGCTGAGTCCGGCGCGGGACGTCGTAGAGCCGGGAGAGCGACGCGAGCAGCTGCGGGCCGCGTCGACGTCGGCGCGAAGCGCATGATCTCGTCGCCACCCGCGACGAGCATGCCGAAACGATTGCCGCTGTCGGGCGGTGAGGAAACCGAACGCGGCGGCGGCCGCGAACGCGACCTCCGCCTTCTCGCGCTCACCGGTACCGAAGCTCATGCTCGCCGACCGGTCGACGACCGCCAAGTCTGCAGCTCGCGATCGGCTTCGGTCGTGCGAATCATGCGGGCGATCGAACGGGCGGTGAGGTTCCAGTCGATCCACCGGGAGTCGTCGCCCGCTTCGTACGACCGCGCGCCCGCGACCTCGGAACCCGGACCGCTCTGCCGGCCGAGGAACTCACCCCGCAGCAAGCCGTCGAGCCGGCGCGTCACGAGCAGCTCGAGCCGCCGAAGCTCGGCCGCCTTGCGCGCGACCGGCGCGACACCCTTCGCGCCGAACCTCGTCGGGCGTGCGCGGTCATGCGGTGTCCTGCAGGCCGCTCTCCTGACGGGGCGTGACCTGTGGCATCGGCATGGTGGTGAGCACGCTGCGTGATGACGTCGTCGGTCGTGACCCCGTCGGCGAGTGCGTCGTACGTGAGGATCAGGCGGTGGCGCAGGATCTCGGGCGCGACGTCGGCAACGTCCTGGGGACAGGAAGCGCCGGCCGCGCAGCAAGCGCGAGCGCGCGTCCGGCCGACAGCAGGCCGAGCGTGGCGCGCGGGCTCGCACCGAGATCCGACATGCGCGGCGATCTCGGGTACCCGCCACCCGACCGGGTCACGGGTCGCCATGACGAGCCGCACCGCGTAGTCCTGCACCGCGTGGTGCACGAAGATCTCGTCGACCGCCTTCTGCAGCTCGACGAGCTGCTCGAGGGTGAGCATCTGCACGGCTTCGGGGGCCTTCACGCCCATGCGCCGCGCGATCTCGAGCTCCTCCACGTACGACGGCTGGTCGACGAGGATCTGCATCAAGAAGCGGTCGCGTTGCGCTTCGGGCAACGCGTAGACGCCTTCGGACTCGATGGGGTTCTGCGTCGCGAGCACGAGGAACGGGTTCGGAGTCGCCGTGGTCTCGCCCCGCGATCGAGACGTGGCGCTCGGCCATCACCTCGAGGAGCGCCGACTGCACCTTGGCGGGCGCGCGGTTGATCTCGTCGGCGAGCACGATGTTCGCGAAGACGGGGCCCCACTCGATGTCGAAGTCTTCGCGCGACGGTCGCCACACCCGGGTTCCGACGATGTCGGCCGGTACGAGGTCGGGCGTGAACTGCAGTCGGGCGAACGAACCGCCCACGACCTGGGCGAGGGTCGACACGGTCAGCGTCTTGGCCAGACCGGGCACACCCTCGATCAGGCAGTGGCCACGGGCGAGGAGGCAGATCATCGCCCGCTCGACCATCCGGTCCTGGCCGACGATGACCCGCTTGACCTCGAACAGCGCCTCTTCCAGGCGCTCGGCGTGTTGTTTGTTGTCGAGGGCCGGCGGATTCAGGTCGGGACCGCTCATGAACGAGGCTCCTTGAGGGCTTTGGGATGACGGTATGAAAGTCATGATGTCGGGCGATCCTGAGAGTCACTTGGGGGCGCGCCGCAAAGTTGCTGAGGATCTCCGGTGAACCGGAATTCAAGCGTACGGCGGCCGCGACCGCCCCGGCGGGCGCGTCGAGATCGGCGCCCGGGCCCGCACCGCGGCCGTCACGCCTGCGTCACGGGCGGAATTTACCGTTCGCTCCCGGACACTCGACCGGAGTCGATATCCGGTCGGCCGCGAGAAAGTTGCTTGGTTCATGGACACGGTCGGACGAACAGACCACTGCGCGCGCTGTATTGCCCCGGACCCTGGTGGTGCACCCGAGGCTCACGCCAGGAGAGACGGAATGATCGAAGCGCATACCTCACGGTCGACACGGCGCGGGAGACGATCGTGACGACCACCGCGTCCCGGCCCACGACGCTCCTGCTCATCGAAGACGCCGACGCCGCCGCCGAACACGTCGATGCAGTCCTGCGCGAAGCCGCGCCGGCCGACTTCGAAGTGGCGAGGGCAACCTCGCTCGCCGAAGCGATCTCGTACCTCCAGACCCGTAGCGCCGACTGCGCGATCGTCGACGTCGACATCGCCGACGCGGGCGAGACTCGCGCTCGTCGAGCAGTTCGCGACCCGCTCCCCCGGTGTGCCCCTCGTCGCGATCACGGGTCGGACCGACGACGAGATCGGGCTCGCGACCGTGCACGCGGGGGTGATCGACGTGTTGTCGAAGCGCGCGCTCGACGGCAACATGCTCGTTTCGTCGATTCGCCACGCGATCCTCCTGAAACGCTCCGAGCTGTCGCTGGACGAAGTGCAGAGCATCGCCCGGATCGGAAGCTGGGCCGTCGAGCTCGCGAGCGGCGAGGTGAGCTGGTCGCACGAGCTGTACCGCTTGCTCGGATTCGGCGAAGACCAGACGCCCGGTTACCAGCAGATCATCGACCGCATCCACCCCGACGATCGCGAGACGACGATCGCGGCGGTCACCGCAACGGTCGCGTCGACGAATCCGTTCACCGTCGAACATCGCGTGTTGCTCCCCGACGGCTCCGAGTGTTGGATGCGGTTCCGGGGCCGGGTCGAGCTCGACGGCGACGGCGCGCCCGAACGTCTGCTCGGCACCGCCCAGGACATCTCCGAAGAACGCGGCCGCGGTCGCTGCGCTCCTGCACCAGGAGTTGCACGATCCGCTCACCGGTCTTCCGAACCGGCGCCTCCTCGTCGACCGCATCGAGCAGGCCCTGACGCGGCTGGCCCGCGATGCCGCTTCATCGTCGGTGTGATCCATTTCGACATCGATCGCTTCAAGGTCATCAACGACAACCTCGGCTACGCCGTCGGGCGACGAACTGCTTCTTGCGACCGCGACCCGTCTACGCGATCTCGATCCGGCCCGAGGACACGCTGGCCCGGATCGAGGGCGACGAGTTCGTCGTGCTGTGCGAAGGGACTCTCCGATCAGGCCGAGGCGAAGAGCATCGCCGACCGCATCTGCGCGGCGATGACGCGAGCCACTCGATTGGGACGGCGGGCGAACTCGTCATCTCGGTCAGCGCGGGCGTCGCGCTCGCGTCGTCGCCGTCGGTGGAAGCCGGCGCGCTGCTCGGCGACGCCGACGCGGCGATGTACCGCGCCAAGGCGGCCGGGCGCGCCCGCTCGGCGTTGTTCGCCGAGAGCGATGCGCCCGACCGGCGTCGGCCGGCTCGACACCGAGACCTCGTTGCGGCAATCGATCGTCAACGGCGACCTGCGCGTGCACTACCAACCCATCGTCAGCCTCGTCGACGGGCAGATCCTCGGCCACGAGGCGCTCGTCCGGTGGGCGCATCCGGCGCGCGGTCTGCTCGGTCCCGACGAGTTCATCACGATCGCCGAGGAGATCGGGACTGATCGTTCCGCTCGGCGCGTGGGTGGTGCGCGAAGCGTGCATGCAGGCGAAGCGATTCCAGAGTCGCGATCCGCGGTGGCCGCGCCTGATGATGTCGGTCAACCTCTCCGGCGCGCAGCTCGGGCAGCCCGACCTCGTCGAGCTCATCACCTCCGCGCTCGAGCGACTCCGAGCTCGACGCCCGAAGACCTCCAACTCGAGATGACCGAGAGCGTCCTGATGGACGACGCCCCGACCACGATCACCGTCCTCGAAGCGCTGCAAGACCTCGGCGTGCGCTTGAGCATCGACGACTTCGGGACGGGCTACTCGTCGCTCGCGTATCTCCGGCGTTTCCCGGTCGACGTGTTGAAGATCGACCGCACGTTCGTCGGCGGTCTCGGCAAGGACCTCGAGGACTCCGCGATCGTCGCCGCGGTCGTGAACCTCGCCGACACGCTCGGCTTCACCACGATCGCCGAAGGCGTCGAGACCGAGCTGCAACGCGACTGCCTCGTCGGCCTCGGCTGCTCGCGCGCGCAGGGCTATCTGTTCGCCCGGCCCGTCGCCGCGGCCGAAGCCGAATCGCACTCGATCACGCCACCGGCGCGGTCACGACTCGCTCGTAACCGCAGCCGTTCGTAAGACCGCAAGCGTTCCCTGGAGGCGCGATGACCGCTCTGGCCGATGACACCGACGTCGACGGCGGTCGACGACCGATCGAAGCCAACGCGCTGCTGACGTTCCTCGCCCAGGTGAAGACGGGCGACTTCTCGGCGCGCATGCCGCTCGACTGGACCGGCGTCGCGGGCAAGGTCGCCGACGGCTTCAACGAGATCATCATCGGCGAACGAGACGTTCAGCGCGGAGCTCGCACGCGTGAGCGACGTGGTCGGCAAACAGGGACAGCTGTCGCAGCGCATCGAGCGCGGGGGCATTGACCACGCGTTGGTCGGGACCGATCGACTCGGTCAACAGCCTCATCGACGACCTCGTCCGCCCGACGAGCGAGATGCAGCGCGTCATCGGCGCGGTCGCCGACGGCGACCTCAGCAAGAAGGTCTCCGCCGACGTCCGCGGCGAGATGCTCGACCTCAAGAGCACGATCAACGCGATGGTCGATCAGCTCAACGGCTTCATCTCCGAAGTGACCCGCGTCGCCCGCGAGGTCGGTACCGAAGGCAAGCTCGGTCAGGCCGCCGCGGTCACGATCGAGGTCGGCGGCGTGTGGAAGGACCTCACCGACAACGTCAACCTCATGGCCCGCAACCTGACCGGCCAGGTGCGCAACATCGCCGAGGTCACGACCGCGGTCGCGCAACGGCGACCTCAGCAAGAAGATCTCGATCGACGTGCAGGGCGAGTTCCTCGAGCTGAAGAACACCGTCAACGCGATGGTCGATCAGCTCAACGCGTTCGCCGGTGAGGTGACCCGAGTCGCACGCGAGGTCGGGCGTCGAGGGCAAGCTCGGCGGTCAGGCGCAGTCGACCGAAGTCAGCGGCGTCTGGAAGGACCTCACCGACAACGTCAACCAGCTCGCCGCGAACCTCACCAACCAGGTGCGCGCGATCTCGGACGTGGCGACCGCGGTGACCGAGGGCGACCTCACCCGCCAGGTGCGCGTCGAGGCGAGCGGCGAAGTCGCGGTGTTGAAGGACACGCTCAACGAGATGATCCGCACGCTCGGCGAGACGACCCGCGAGAACATCGAACAAGACTGGTTGAAGACGAACCGCGAGCGGTTCACCCGCATGCTCCAGGGTCAGCGCGACCTCTCCGAGGTGTCGAGCATGATCCTCTCCGAGCTCGCGCCGCTCGTGTCCGCGCAACACGGCGTCTTCTATTCGATGACGAATCCGTCCGACGGCACCGAACCGGTGCTCGAGCTCACCGCGGGCTACGGCTACGAGGAACGCAAGCACCTCTCCACCACGTTCCGCATCGGCGAGGGCCTCGTCGGCCAGTGCGCGAAGGAGAAGACGCGCATCCTGCTCACCGATGTGCCCGGCGACTACGTGCAGATCAACTCCGGGCTCGGATCGTCGCCGCCGCTCAACATCATCGTGCTGCCCGGTCCTGTTCGAAGGTGCGGTGCGCGCGGTTGTCGAGCTCGCGTCGTTCTCGCCGTTCAGCGTCACCCACCAGGCGTTCCTCGAGCAGCTGCCCGGAGAGCATCGGCCTCGACATGAACACCATCGAAGCGAACACGCTCACCGAGAACCTGCTGCGCCAGTCGCAGTCGCAGGCCGAGGAGCTGCGTTCGCAACAAGAGGAGCTGCGCGAGTCGAACGAAGACCTCGAGCGCCAGGCGAGCCTGCTCGCCGAACGCAACATCGAAGCGGAGCAGAAGAACGAAGAGGTCGAGCAGTCGAAGCTGCTCGTGGAGGAGAAGGCGTCCGAGCTCGCGGTCTCGTCGAAGTACAAGTCGGAGTTCATCGCGAACATGTCGCACGAACTGCGCACGCCGCTCAACAGCTTGTTGATCCTCGCCGAACAGCTCGCCGACGATCCCGAGCACAACATGACCGATACGCAGGTCGAGTACGCGGGCGTCATCCTCGGCTCGGGCCGCGACCTGCTCGGCCTGCTCAACAGCATCCTCGATCTGGCCAAGGTCGAGTCGGGAACCGCGACGGTCGAGATGACCGACGTCTCGGTCGGGCAGCTGCACGACGACCTGATTCGCGAGTTCGACCATGTGGCCCGGGCCAAGGGCGTCGGGCTTCGCGATCGACGTCGCGGCCGAGTGCCCGGTCGAGATCGTCACCGACCCGCAGCGCCTGCGCCAGATCCTGAAGAACCTGATCGCCAACGCGTTCAAGTTCACCGAGCAGGGCGAGGTCGACCTCCGCGTCGTCGATCGGCGCGCGACGGTTGGAGCCCCGAGACGACGACCTTGGCTTGCCGCGCCCTCGGTACTCGCCTTCGCCGTGCGCGACACCGGCATCGGGATCGAGAGCACAGCAGCAACGGCGCATCTTCGAGGCGTTCGCGCAAGGCGACGGAACCACCGCGCGCCTCTACGGCGGCACCGGGCTCGGGCTCTCGATCAGCCGTGAGCTCGTCGGTCTGCTCGGCGGCGAGATCACGCTGTCGAGCACGCCCGGCCAGGGCAGCACGTTCACCGTGTTCCTGCCGCTCGGCCGGCGTCGCGACCACGCCGACCGCGGCCCGACGACCTCCGACACCGTCGATCCCGGAACGGCCCGCTGTCGCTCGTTGCCGCGAACGACTGGGCCGCCAAGGACACGCTCGCGCCGAAGCCGGAACGCAACCGGCGCAACGGCCTCGACGACCGTCCGTTCGAAGGCCGGAAGCATCCTCGTCATCGACGACGACTTCCGCAACGTCTTCGCGCTGACCGCGCTGCTCGAGCGGGGCCGGGCCGAGGTGACCGTCGCCGAGAGCGGAAGCGCGGCGATCGCGCTCCTCGACGGCAGCACCGCCGATGTCGACCTCGTGCTGACCGACATCATGATGCCGGGCATGGACGGCTACGACACCATGCGCGCGATCCGCGCGCTCGACCAGTTCAAGACGGTGCCGATCATCGCGGTGACCGGCAAGGTCGTGCCCGGCGAACGGCAACGCTGTCTCGACGCGGGCGCCAACGACTACGTCCCCAAGCCGGTGAACACCGAGCGAGCTCATCGCCGCGATCGGACCGTGGCTGCCCGCGCCACCCGATCCGGCCGCGCGTGGACTCGCCGTCCCTCGGATCAGCGAGCGCATGTCACGATGACCGTGCCCGACCGAATCCGGCGCGTCGACGCGTCGGTCGCCGATCCTCGATCGTCGACGACAACGCGGCCAAGCGGCTCGCGCTCAAGGCGGTGCTGCAGCCCGCTCGGCCACACGATCGTCGAGGCCGACTCCGGGCTCGGCCGCGTTGCGGGCCGTCATGGCGCAGGACTTCGCGGTGATCCTGCTCGACGTGCGCATGCCGATCATGGACGGCTTCGAGACCGCAGCGCTCATCCGCAAGCGCCAACAGTCGGAGCTCACGCCGATCATCTTCATCACCGCGTTCGGCAGCGACGAGATCGTGACGACCGACCTCTACGCGCAAGGCGCCGTCGACTTCATCTTCGCGCCGGTTCCGCCCGACGAGCTCCGCGCCGAAGGTGTCGGTGTTCGCGAAGCTCTTCCTGAAGGCCGAGGCGCTTGCGCCATCAGGCGCGCGAGGTGCAGTCCTCGGCCGAGCAGCTGCGTGTGCTGCAACGACGAGCTCACGGCGATCGCGCGCCAGGATCCGCTGACCGGGCTCGGCAACCGCCGCGCGTTCGAGCAGGACCTCGATCTGCTCGAAGCGCGCGTCGCAGCGCTACGCGCACCGATACTGCATGGCCGTCCTCGACATCGATCACTTCAAGTCGTACAACGACACGTACGGGCATCAGGCCGGCGATGTCGTGCTGCAGACGTTCGCGGCCGATGCATGCAGGAGCAGGTCGCGTGGCGGCGACGCGCTCTACCGCTTCGGCGGCGACGAGTTCCTCTGCGTCTTTCCCGAACAGTCGTTGGCGACCGGCGCCAAGGTGATCGAGCGCATGCGGGTCGGGGTGCGAGCGCCTGGCCATCCCCCACGCCGGCAATCCCGAGGGCGTCCTGACGTTCAGCGCGGGCCTGGCGATTCTCGATCCCGGCCACATCGAATCGGCCAAGGAAGTCCTGAAGGAAGCCGACGCCGCGCTCTACCGGGCCAAGCAACTCGGCCGCAACCGTGTCGAGCAAGTCCCCGCGTAAAGGCACGCTTATTGGTCGCTCGCGCTGCGCCTCGGCCAGAGCGGCTACGCGGGTAGTGGCCGAGGCTCCGCTGCCGCTCCTTCGGGTCCCGGGACGGAACCATTGGCGGTGGGGTCGCGTCAGATCACTGTGGTACCGGTGCAGGACCAACCCACAGAAGCCGTTGCGCGGGCCGAGCCCACGCGGGAGCTCCACATGGCCGAACCCGCGGCCGGAGAAGCGGTCCGTGCCCACCTGCTGATCGCACTCCGCCTGGCCCGCATGCTCGTCAGCGATCCCGGGACGGCCGAAGACATCGCGGCCGAGTCGGTCGCCCGGCTCCTCGCGGCGCGCCGTCGGGTCCGGGTCGAGAACGCCGACGCGTACCTCCGGCGGATCGTGGTCAACCAGGTCATCGGCCGGCGTCGACGGTTCGCCACCGAACAGAAATTCGCGCCCCGTTTCGTCGCCGCCGACCGCACGACCGACCCTGGCGACGCCATCGTCGGGCGCATGTCGCTGAGCCGCGCGCTCACGCGCCTCGCACCGCAACAGCGAGCCGTGCTCGTACTGCGTTACTACGAAGACATGTCGGAAGTCGCGGTTGCGGAGCTCTTGCGCATTCCGGTCGGGACCGTGAAGTCGAGCGCATCGCGCGGGCTCGAAGAACTGCGGCGGCTGCTCCGGGAGGCGCAGGAGAATGCCTGAATACGATGGAGACGAGCTCGAGCGCGGTCTCCGCGCGACCTTCGACCGGCTCGCGGCCGGCGTCTCTCCGACGACGGATCTCGTCGAGCGCACCGTCGAGCGCGGCGCGCAGCTGCGCCGTCATCGCCGCATCGCCGCGGCGTCGGCGTTCGTCGTCGTTGCGCTCGCCGTCACGGCCGGCGCCAGTTCCATCGCGGGGGCGGGAACGCATCACGCCCCGATCCAGGTCAGCGGTCCGGGCGGCGGCGAACCCGGGACTGCCACCACGACCACGTCCGCGCCCGCGCCGCCGATCGGTGTCGGGCCGGCCGCGCTCGTGCCGACGAAGGCGCGCCGTACCCGAACCGTCCCGCCCGCCCCGGCCGTCACGCCGACGACGGTCGCGGAAACGCCGACGACGATCGTCTGTAGTTCGTCACCACCGGCCGTCGACGACACCACCGGAACGTTGACGCCGAACGCCGACGGCTCGATCACCGTCACGTTCGATTTCGACTACGACGCGCGCCGGAAGAAGCTCGGTTGGGCCCTCGACGACGGCACCGCGGGATTCGGAACTCTCACCAAGACGTACACGCCGGATCAGTTCGGCGCGCACTCGTTCGTCGAGTGGAGTGTCGACGCCACGACGTTGACCTACGTCGACTGCCCGACGCGGCACAACTTCACGGTGGGTTCGGCACCGACGACCACGACCACGGGGCCCGAGACGACTACGACGACGATCCCGTCACCCGTTCCCTGACCCGGGGTACAGCGCCGTGCGCGGTGATCGACTCGAGGAATCGATCGGCGGCGCGCGCATGACCGGCACCAAATGTGCGCTCGATCACGCCGGGCGCGAAGACGGTGCCTTCGTTCAACGACACCGACACCTCTTCGAGGACGATGTCGAAGAAGCCGTCGCTCGTGTTCGCGACCTGGGGCTGTTGCACTACATCCTCCTCGTTACGTCGGGACGGGGGCGCCGGTACGGGCACACGCGCTTGGGAAGGCGTGTACCCGAGCCGACGGGCGGCAAACCCGTCAGTGGGTGGCGTTGTCTCGGGGCCGGGAACGCTCGCGCGGCCGAGAACGCGCCGGCTCGAGCCGGAGTGTGAACCAGACGCACTTACCCGGCGCGATCCCCACGGTGGCGACCCGTTCCTCGATCCCCCAGGCGTCGGCGAGCCGGTCGACGATGACTAGCCCGCGGCCGGTGATCTCGGTCGGCCCGGGATCGCGGCGCTCGATCCGCCCCGCACCACCGTCGGCAACGTCGAAGCGGACCTCGTCCGCGGATTTCTCGATCGACACCACGAAATCGGTGTCGACGTACTGCACGCAGTTGGTCGCCAGCTCCGACACGATCAAGACCGCCGTCTCGACAACGTCGAGCGCGGCGCCGTCGAGGACCTCTTCGACATAGCGCCGCGCCAAAGCCGGCCCGGCGGGCGTGTTACGAATCCGGCGGCGGCATACAGAAGACATCACTCATAGGATTCCCGCCGACGCGCGTACCGAATCGGCGAACGGACTCCGAGACCTGGAAACGCCGACGCGTCAGACTGCGTCGCGACGCGCGACGGATGGTTTCGTCGTCGAGACGACGAACCAGACACTCTTCCCGATGCCGTCCGGGGCGACGTTCACGCCCCAGTCGTCGGAGAGCGCGCGGACGAGCAACAAGCCTCGGCCCGAGAACTCCGAAGCCTTGGGCGACCGCAGCGCGGGCATCCCACCGGCAGAATCGCCGACCGCGACACGCACCGCGTCGTCGGTGCGCTCGACGTCGACCGTGAAGTCGGTGCCTGCGTGGCGAACAGCAATTCGCCGCGAGCTCGGACACCGCGATCGCGACGGCTTCGACGGTTGCATCCGGCGCGCCCGCGATGGCACCGAGGGCAAAGCGCCGTGCGTTCGTCACCGAGGCCGGTTCGCCGGGAAACGACCGGCGTTGCGTCACGAAGTGATCCGCAGGATTTCGGTCAGCCCGGTGCACTCGATTATTCGCCGCACGGTGCTCGACGGGTTGCGGAGTTCCAACGTGTCGACGCGCGCCGCGGCGCGCAGGAGCATGGCGATCCCGGAGCTGTCCATGAACTCGAGCCCGGCGAGGTCGATGACGAGCTGCGATCCTTCGCGGGCAACCGCGTCGAGCTCCGCCGCGATCTCGTCCGCGTTCGAGATGTCGATCTCGCCGATGAGCCGCACAACCGGCGCGCCGGAAGCGTCGTGCCCCTCCTCCAATGCACCTTGGGGTGCGCCGTCGTCGTCCGTCACTGGCGCCATCGGACCGCCAGGATCGCAGTGTCGTCGGTCGCGCCGTCGGGCGTGAGCGTGTGCAACAGACCGTCGAGCAGATCGTCGATCGACTCGAAGCCCACCGCGGCGGCACGCAAACGTTCGAGGCCCACATCGGGGTTCTCACCCCGACGCTCGAAGATCCCGTCGGTGAACGCGACGAGCGTCGCCTCCGCGGGGACCGTCACGGTCACCGGCGCGGGCGTGGTGTTCGCGACGCCGATCGGTGGGCCGACTTCCGTCCGCACGAATTCGGCGGTCGACGCCGTGATCAGCAACGGGTTCGGATGGCCGGCATTGGCGATCACGACCCGGTGTTCGACGATGTCCACGAGCCCACACAATACCGTTGCGAAGTGGCCGTCCTGATCGACGCTGATCAGCTTCGACAGCTTGAACAGGATCTCCGACGGCCCGTAGCCCTCCGCGGCGTACGCGCGGATCGAGTAGCGCAGCGACGCCATGACCGTTGCCGCCCGCAGGCCTCGACCCGACACGTCGCCCACCACGACGATCGCGTGGCCGTTGCCCAGGTCGATGACGTCGTACCAGTCGCCGCCGATCTCGACGCCGTCGACGCCCGCCACGTAACGCACCGCCAACTCGAGTCCGGGTAATTCCGACAACTCGGGCAGCAAACTGTGCTGCAGCGTCTGGGCGACGCTGCGTTGCTCGCTGAACAGTCGCGCGTTCTGTTGGGCAAGCCGTTCGGCGTACGTCCGGCGCCGGACGAGCCGCTCGGCGACGAGCGCGGCAGCCACGCTGAGCACGATCCCGAACCCGCCGATGAGCCACGGCAAACGCGCGAGGAGCCCGCCGCCCAGCTCACGGCGCGGCGACATCACGAGGTCGAGCTGCGAATCGCCGAACGGGACGACGTCGGAGGCCACGCGGCCGTTGAACTGCGGATCGACCACGCTCGCGCCCAGCAGGTTCTGCGGGTTGGGTGTGTTCCCCAAGTAGATCGCGTAGTTGAGGTCGGCGAAGGCGGTGTTCGAGTCGACGGTCGCGCGCCGGTTCTGGGGCCGCGCCGATTCCGCGTACACGACATAGCGCGCCTTCGGACCGACGCTGAAGGCGTAGCCGAGACGCCGATCGGTCGACCCGAGAAGGTTTACGACGGAGACCGCGCTCTTGGCCGTGGCTTGGCTCAACATTCGGTTTATGTCGCTAGCCGGGTGCGTGGCCAGCTCGGGCGCGGTGCCGACGACGATGAGCGGACGTGGGTTGCTCCCGTGCGCGGGCCACAGCGATACCGAGATGAACGGTGCGCCCGAGCTGAGCGGTGTCATGAACTGCGTGAATTCGGAGCGATCGCCGTGCGTGGCCTCGGCCAGCACCGCACCCGACGACAGCGGCGATTGGGTCGTGGAGGTCGCCGACCCGATCACCGCGGCCGCCTCGTTCACTCGTTGCCGCAGCAATCGATTCTCGTTGCTGTCGTGCAGGGCCCGGGCCGTGAACGCCAGGGTCGCAGTGACCGCGAGCCCGACCGCGAGCACTGCGATCGTGACCGCGTGCAACGCGAATCGGCGCCGGCGCGCTTCGGGTACGACCGGCTCGCTGCCGCCCGGCGGTCCCGTTTTCGCCTCGGTGCCGCTCGACCGCCCCCCCGGGCCCGTCGCGACATCGGTTCCGACCACTGCGGTACTCCTGTCCCCCGTCGCGGCGCCCCGCGGAAACGCAGGCCGCTTCATGACCGCGGCGGAGATTAGCCCGCGCGTAAATGCGGCGAAATGCGCCCAACCCCGATCCACCACGTTTCGCGCGGGCCGGTTCCCGGGTACTCCAGGCCCCGTGAAACGGCCGGGGCCTTCCAGCGCGCAGTTCGGCATGGACTTCGAGTTCGACGTCAGGAGCAGCTCTATTGCGCTGCGCGGCGAGCTCGACTCCCTGAGCACACCGACGTTCGCGGCGACCCTCGGGTCGCTCGTGGATCGCGGCGTCCGCGTCGTCACCATCGACTTGTCCGAATTGCGTTTCTGCAGCATCGGTGGACTCCGGGCCATGGCCGAACTCGCGGCCCGGCTGCACGCGGTCGACGGTCGCGTGGAGATCGTTGCACCCGGGATCCTCACTCGGATGCTCGAGCTGGACGACCTGCGATCACTGTTTTCGATCCGCGATTCCGTGACCGTGCTCACGCCCGCGGTCGGGCTCGACGTGCACATCGACCGACCGTCGAAGACCAGCCGGCCCCGGGTCGGCTCGACGCACCGTCTCGCGACCGGGACCTAGGTCGTCTGGTGGCGCAGGGACCGCACGCGTTCCGCCACGAAGCCTTCTTGTACGCGGACGAGGACGACTTCGTGCGCGGCACCACCGACTTCATCCGGCGCGGACTCGCCCGAGACGAAGCGATCCTCACGGTGGTCGACACGCGCAAGATCTCCCGCCTGCGCACCGCGCTCGACCGAGACGCGGAACGGGTTCAGTTCGCCGACATGGCGCGCGTCGGGCACAACCCGGCGCTGATCATTCAGGCCTGGCGCGACTTCGTCGGGCAGAACGCGGCGCGGGGCGTCGGCGGGCGCGGCATCGGCGAACCCGTCACGCCCGACCGCAACCCGGCCGCCCTGGCCGAGTGCCATATCCACGAATCGTTGCTCAACGTCGCGTTCCGCGCTGATCCGAACTTCTGGCTGCTCTGCCCCTACGACGTGTCGGCCCTCGCCGCGCACGTCGTCGAGGAGGCGAGTGCCAACCACCCGTACGCATTCGACCCTGCCCGCGACCATGCCCACGGCGATGAACGCGATCAGGCGCGCCGATGTGTCGTCGACGATCCGTTCACGCGCCCCTTGCCGGCGCCGCCCGCTGACACTGCGGTCATGCCCTTCGCCGCGCACACGACGCGGGCGCTACGCGGGTTCACGCGGTTGCAGGCCTCGGCGGCCGGCATCGTCGAACCGCGCGTCGACGAGCTGGTCGTCGCAGTTTCGGAGATCGCGACGAACGCCATCGTGCACGGACAGAGCAGCGGCGTGGCGCGCGCATGGGCCGACGACGACCACCTCGTCATCGAGATTCGGGGCGCGGGCCGGATCACCGACCCACTCGTGGGCCGTGTCCGCCCCGCCGTCGGCCAGCTGCACGGCTACGGGGTTTGGCTCGCCAACCATTTCTGCGACCTCGTGCAGATCCGCACGTCGGCGACCGGCACGACGGTCCGACTGCACACCGCACGTTCGGAGCCTTGACCGGTCGCGATGGGCGCGATAGGCCGAGATTTCGCATTCGTGCGCCGAATACCCGATTCTGTCGGCCGAGGCCGGGTTTCACTCGAACCCCAGCGTGGTACCTCACGTACAACCCGACAACGAAAGGTTCGCCATGAGTGAGCCGGAGCCCACCCGCCCCAGCCGCGCCACCCGCGCCACCGAAGAAGAAAACGCACGCGTCGCTGCTCACTCCGACGACGCGCCCACCGACGCCGAAGAAGCAGCCGCCGACCGCGCCGGGCCCGAGGATCCCGAAGCGGCTCGCGCGTACAAGGAAGCGATCGAGCGCGGCGCCCGCCAAGAGGGCGAAGGCCGCATCCCCTGAACGCCGATCCGCATTCGGCCGCCCCGGAGGTCAGCACATGATCGCATCGACAAGCGTGTTCCTGTTCGTCTCTCTCGCGTTGGCCGTCGCCGCGGCCGTCCGTCACTCCGCCGCCCGTTCCCGGGCCCGCACCGCTCGACTCGCGGGGTCCGGGCTCGCGAGCGCGGACGACGAGCCCATCGAGCTGCAGCCTGACGCGCGCATCTACTTCCTCGACGTGTACCGCGCCGCGCGTGCCTCGATGCTCGACGAGTCCGACCCCCGCCACCGCCACTCGGCGCCCGCCCTGCGTTCGGTGTCGTTGGGAGTGTCGGTAGGGGGATCGTCGGTCGGCGGATCAGCGTCGTTGGGCTCAGTGAGGTCGGAGCGTCCCCGACCGGCCTGAACCGGCCGGGTCGGCCGCCGGTCGATCGAGCCACTCCGCCATCCAGAGGCGCGCGACCCGTTCGGTGGCGAACTGCGGTCGGGGCTCATCCCCTCGGCGCCACTCGTAGACCGTTTGGCCGCTCGACGTGACGAAGGTCGCGAGCGTGAAACCGACCGCCGCGGCCTGGTCCAAGAGCGCATCCGGGCGCACGTCGAGCTCGGCGAACGACGGCGAAAGACCGTGCATCGTGTCCATGATTTCCGCTTACCCCGGCGGCGCGTTCGGCTAACGCAAACTCCTCGTGCGCGGAGCCCGCGGCGGCCTATTCGGGAACGTGCGCGTCCGCGAGCGTGGAAACGGCCGCGTCCTTCGCGGTCGAGGCCGCACTCGTTGCCGCGGTGTGGGCGCGGCGCAACGAACGCTTGGCCGCCTTGTGTGCCCGGCGGCTCGCTCGTCGGCTGCGCTTCGCCGCGTCGGCGCTCGCCGATCGCGCACTCTCGGCGCTACTGCGCAAGATCGGCTCCGCGGCGATGATCGCCTCGGTCAACAACGCGCGCCGCCGGCGACGCCGGCTCCGCTGCTTCGTCTCGTCCAGCTTCTTGGCGGCATGCGCGGCGTCGGCGCTGGCGCGCTTCACGCGCTTCTCGGCCGCCGCGATCCGCGCTTCGGCTTTCATGCCGCGCCGCGTGTTCGGCCTCGAGGAGGGTTTCGGCGTCGCGCTGCGAACGCTCGGCTCGCCGCAACTGCTCCTTCTTGCTCCGGAACGAGACGGCTCCCAGCGTTCCGACCGACAACGACTTTCGGACGACACCCATTGTTCGGCTCCTTCACGCGCGGTACTGGCCCGGGCAGGTACAAAGCCCGGTACCCAGTCCGACCCCCGAGCAACCTCGGGGCGTCCGATCAGCTCACGAAGGGTTCGAGCCCGAGCCGGCTGCGCACCTCGGGGCGACGCAAGGGCGGCAGCTTCGGCGGAGGCTGGCGGCGCTCGGGCATCTCACCCAAGAGCCGTTCGGTGATCGCCGCGATCTCCAAAGAGGCTGCTTCCATCGCGCCGGCGACGTCGACCTTCGGCCGGGTGACGCCGGTGACCTTGCGGACGTACTGCCGGGCCGCCGCTTCGATCTCGTCACGGGTGGCCGGGGGCTGCAGACCGCGCGAATTCGGTGATGTTCCTGCACATACCGCGAGCGTAGACCCGACCGTAAACCGGCTGTGATGAACGCACCCCGACCGGCTGGGTCGCTACGTTTTCCCCGGAATGCGTGCGCACCGGGCAGTGATCGTCGTCGGGTTGATATCGATTTTGAGTTTGGCGGCCTGCTCGAGCAGCGCGCCGAAGGCGACACCGCAACCCCGTCCGCGTCCGGTGCTCACCTCGGCGCACCACCCGAACATCGTGTTCCTGCTCACCGACGATCTCGATACGTCGGAGATGGCGTACATGCCGAACGTCCAGCGCCTCCTCACCGACGAAGGCGTGAGCTTCAGCCACTACTACATCAGTGTTTCGCTGTGCTGTCCGTCGCGCACGACGCTTCTGCGCGGCCAGTACTCGCACAACACCGGAGTGCTTTCCAACGGAAGCGGGAACGGCGGTTTCGAGACCGCGCATCGGCTCGGTATCGAGAACTCCACGATCGGCACGTGGTTACAACAAACGGGCTACCGCACCGCGTACATCGGGAAGTACCTCAACGCGTATCCCGACTCGGTGAGCAACACCTACGTTCCGCCCGGTTGGGACGAGTTCGACAGCGCGTCGATCGGCGATCCGTACACCGAATACAACTACACGCTCAACGAGAACGGGCACCTGGTGCACTTCGGCAGCGCGCCCTCCGACTACGGCACCGACGTGTACGTCAACAAGGCGGCGAGCTTCATCAAGAAGTCGGCGGGCAGTCCGTTCTTCGTGTACCTGAACGTCTACGCGCCGCATCAGCCCGCCATCCCGGCCCCGACCGACGGCCAGCTCTTCTCGCACGCGCGCGGCACCCCGTTCGCCGATCTTCAACCCCCGCGACGAAACCGGAAAGCCCGCGTGGCTGCAAGCGCAGCCCCGGATGAGTGCGGCCACGATCGCCGGGGTCGACCGGTTGTACCGCGATCGCCTCCGATCGCTCCAAGCCGTCGACCGGGGTGTCGTCACGTTGATCGACACGCTGCGGAGCACGCACCAACTCGCGAACACCTACTTCGTGTTCAGCTCCGACAACGGATTTCATCTCGGCCAGTTCCGCCTGCCGGCGGGTAAGGAGACCGCGTACGAATCCGACATCCGGGTGCCGCTCGTGGTGCGCGGCCCGAACGTGGCGGTGCATCGCACGTCGGCGTTCATGGTCGGCAACACCGACATGGCGCCGACGCTCGCCCAACTCGCAGGCGCTACCGCGCCGAGCTTCGTCGACGGGCGCTCGTTCGCCGGACTCCTCCGGCGGCCGAACCGCGACACGCATCCCCGCCAGGCGTATCTCGTCGAGCATTGGAAGGAAGCGCTCGGCGACCGCTACGGGCCGGGCCCAACGGAACCGAAGGATCTCGACCGAACGGGCGTGCCCGGCGCCTCCGCGCCCGAGCCCAACATCGTGCCCGAGTTCCACGGTGTGCGGACGCTGCACTACCTCTACGTCGAGTACGTGACCGGTGATCGCGAGCTGTACGCCACCGACCACGACCCGTTGGAGATCCACAACCTCGTAGCGGATCCGTCCGAGGCGCCGCTCGTGGCCGAGCTCCATACCCTCCTCGGCCGGCTCGAGGTTTGTCGCGCGGCAACGTGCCGCGCGCTCGAGAACGCACCCATACACACGCCCGCGACGGCGCGAGCTCCGGAGCTCGCTAGTCGCGGATCTGTTGGGCGAGGTAGTGCGCCTCGCCGAGTTGGCGGATCAGCTCCAACTGCGTCTCGATCCAGTCGGCGTGTTCCTCTTCGCCTTCGAGGATGTGATCGAGCAGCTCACGCGTGCCGTGGTCGCCCGCCGCGATGCAGGCCGCGATGCCGGCGTTCAGTCGCTCGATCGCGGCGCGCTCCGAACTCGAGCGCGAGGCCGAGCTTCTCGGGCACGGTCTCCCCCACCCGCACCGAACCGAGCCGCTGGAGGTTGGGCATGCCGTCGAGGTACAGGATGCGTTCGATGAGCGCATCGGCATCCTTCATCTCGCCGATCGACTCGTCGCGGAACTTCTCTGCGAGCCGGTCGTAGCCCCAGTTCCCGCACATCTTGGCGTCGAGGAAGTACTCGTTGACCGCGGTGAGCTCGGCCGTCAGCACTTCGTTCAGCAATTCGATGATCGCGGGGTCACCTTGCATTCGGCACCAGCTTTCGGGGGGTCCGCCTGATCGACGTGACCCTAGACCCGATCCCGCGGAAAACCGTTGGGCGAAACGATTGGGCGAAACGGTCGGGTCAGACGGCGCCGCTGACGAGCTCTTTGCCCATCAGCGAGAAGTGACCGACCTCCGACAAGCGACTGGCGCACAGCCGGCGCAGCTCGTCGTGGCACGAGCCACAACCGGTGCCCGCGCCGCACATGCGCCCGATGTCGTTCTCGTCCTGGGCGCCCTGTTCGATCGCCTCCAGAACATGCGAGTCGCTGACGGCGCGGCAATGACAGACGTACATCGTCAGACTCCCACTCGGTTTCCGGATCGCCGCCACTCGTACCGGCACGGGACGTCGGCCAGGAGCTCGCGGGCCACGGTCGCACTCACTTCCCGCTCGACCGGACAACGATGCCCGACGCCGACGACGAAGAACCGGGGCTGGGCGTCTTCGACCATCCGCACGTAGTCGACGCGGCGCATGCCGGCTGTCGCCGTAGCCACGCTGTGCAGTTTTCGGGGCGACCTCAGCGACTTCACCGGACTCCACTCTCGGGCGTAGCCAACCGTTCAACTAAGGGCAGCCTAACCTGAATGGGTTCCGCCTGCAAGCCGGGATTTCCCCGAGGTCGGAGCCGCTAGGTCGTCTTGATGAGGCCGCCGTCGATCACGAAGTTGGCGCCGGTGACGTTGCCGGTCCGGCCCGAGGCCAGGAGGACCACGAGGGTCGCGACCTCCTCGGGCGTGGTGAAGCGGCCGGTCGCGAAGCCGCCGATGCTCGCCACGACCGCGTCCCGGGCCGCGTCGGCGTCGACGCCCGTCGCCGCGCCGACGGTCGCGGCCACGCCGTGCTCACCGAGCCAGAGGTCGGTACTCACCGGGCCGGGCGAGATGCAGTTCACGTGGATGCCCTTCGGGCCGAACTCCTGCGCCAGCGACTTCGAGAGATTGAGCACGGCCGCCTTGGCCGCGCCGTAGTCGACAGTTCCGCCGTCGGGCTGGAAGAACGTGTTCACCGAACAGATGTTGACGATCGCGCCCGCGCCTTGGGCCACCATCGGCGCCAACGCGGCCCGACTCGCGCGCAGCGTCGTGAAGAAGTTCATCTGCATGGCCCAGGCGAAGTCGTCGTCGGCGAGCGCGAGGAACCCGTCGAGCCGGAGCTTCACCGCGCCGACGTTGTTCACCAGGATGTCGACCCGGCCGAAATCGTCGAGCGCGCGCTGCACCAGCTGCGCGGGTGCGTCGGCCTGTGACAGATCGGCCGCAACCGCGGTGACCCGGTCGAGTCCCTCGAGCGCGGTGATGGTGCGCGCACCCGCGATCACGTACGCACCTTCGTCGGCGAGGGCGCGCGTCGCCGCCATACCGATCCCCTTGCTCGCGCCGGTTACGACCGCGACCTTCTCGTCGAGCATCAGATCCATGTCGTCGTCGCTCAGTCGAGACCGGAGTCGATTTGCTCGGCGATCTCGTTCGTCGGCGCGTGCGCCGACGCAGGGATCGAACCGAGCTTGCCCGCCCGGAAATCGTCGAACGCCTGCTGGATCTCGGCCTCGGTGTTCATGACGAACGGGCCCGACCACGCAACCGGTTCACCGATCGGAAGGCCGCCGAGGATGAGCACCTCGAGCGTGGCCGTGCGCGTGTCCTGGTTGGCGGTGGCCTCCACGGTGATCGCGTCGCCGTCGCCGAAGACCGCGAGCTGACCGGAATGGATCGGCCGGCGCTCGGCGCCGACCGTGGCCTCGCCGCCGAGGATGTACACCAGCGCGTTGAACTCGACCGGCCACGGGGTCACGAGCCGAGCGCCGGGCTGGATCGTTGCGTGAATCATCGTGATCGGCGAATGCGTCGAACCCGGCCCGCGGTTGCCCGCGACGTCACCGGCAATCAGCCGCACGAGCGCGCCACCGTCGGCCGATGCCAACAGCGTGACCGCGCCCGCGGCGATCTCCTGGTACTGCGGATCGATCCACTTCTGCGCGCGCGGCAGGTTGACCCAGAGCTGCAGGCCGTGGAACACGCCCCCCGAGGCGACGAGCGCGTCGGGCGGGGTCTCGATGTGGAGCAGACCACTGCCCGCGGTCATCCACTGCGTATCGCCGTCGGTGATCCGACCGCCGCCACCCGTCGAGTCGTGATGCTCGATGATTCCGTCGATCATGTAGGTCACGGTCTCGAAGCCCCGGTGCGGGTGCCACGGGGTTCCCTTCGGCTCGCCCGGTGCGTAGTTGACCTCACCCATCTGGTCGAGATGCACGAACGGATCGAGGGTGCTCAGGTCGACGCCGCCGAACGCGCGCCGGACCGGGAACCCCTCGCCCTCGAAACCCCGGGGCGCAGTGGTCGCCGATTTCACGGCCCGTTGCCGAACGGTCGCTTCCGGTGTTCCGATTGCGACCAAGGTGCTGGTGTCGTCGACCTGAACCGCGGGCATCGTCGTCCTCCTGCTCGACTCGGACCTCTGCACCGTATCCACACGCGGGCAGACTCGATATACATGTTCTGAACACGCCGTCGTCGGAAGGAGAAGCGTGAACTGCGCCGCCTCCGGAGAGCTCCTCGATCCGCGCACGGCGCACGAGGTCGCGGCGGCGTTCGCGGCTGCGAACAGCACGCCCCGCGATCCTCTCGTCGCCGCCGCGTACGCGGAGCTGGAGATGCAGTCCGACGCGTTCTTCGCCGCGCTTACCCGCCGCGGCTCCCCGCACGCGGTGCGCGTGGTCTTCTCCCTGAACCGCGCGCCGTACGCGTGCGACCGCGAGCTCATCGCCGCCGTGCGCGAAGAACGCGTGCTCGAGGTGCCGACCGCGGCCGCCGAAACCGATCGGCGCCACCCCGTGCTCAGCTGTGAACGCGGCGGCGCCTACGACCAGTTCCGCGCGGTGCACGACATCGTCGGGCATGTACGCCTGCGGGTCGGCTTCGATCGTGCCGGTGAGTACGCGACCTGGCGCGCCCAGGATCGTCAGTACCGCGGCCTGGCGCGCTGGGCCTTGGCCACCGAACTGCACGCCGAGCACAGTGTGTTCTGGACCACCGGCGAGGCGCCCGAACACAAAGCGTTCCTGCTGGATCCCAGGTTGCTCGCGCGCGCCGGGCCGGCCGGAGTGTGCAACGGATCGACCGTGGTATCCCGACAGTAGGAGGCGCGCAGCCGTGACGAACCGCGACGCGATGGGAGCGGCCACGGGTGTGGATGTCGTGCCGTCGGCGGTACGCGTCGAGCAACTCCTCGCGGCACGTGATCGCCGAGCTCGAGCACCGGGGCCTCGAGCTCTTCGCGGTCATCGATCACAGCGGCGAAGCGGCCGACGTCGGGCTCGCGCTGCCCGACACCAAGGTCGTGATCTTCGGGAATCCGAAGGGCGGAACGCCACTCATGGTCGCGCACCCTCTGCTCGCGCTCGATCTCCCGATGAAGCTGCTTCTCTGGGAGTCGGTCGCAGGCGACGCGTTCGTCTCGTACAACACGCCCGACTTCCTGGCCGAGCGCCACGGACTCTCGGCCGACGAGCGCGCCGCACTCGGAGTCGTGGGCGACATTGCCGACGTCGTAACAAGATGAAGCGAGACCTACAACCGCCGCGGGCGCCGGCGTCGATTTCGGCGCCCGAGGCGCGACCCGCCGGTGCCGTGCACCACAAGACCATCACAAGCGTTGTGAGTGCAACGACGAACACGACGGTCGACACTTCGCGACTGTGACACCGGACGCACCGGGGAACCAGGTTCGGCCGCGACGATTTCGCGCTCGCGCACGAACGTTTTACCCGAGCTTGACCTTGGTGGTCTCCGGTGCGGCAACCGGCGCAGTGTCAGCGGCGGGGATGGCTTCGGTGTCGGCATCGGTTTCGGCGAGCGGCGATTCCGAGGGCTCGGCACCACTGAGCATGATCGAGAAGATCGGGTGCGGCACGGCGCCGCGTCAACAACGAACGCGCGCCGTGCGCATCGGCGACCACGCGCGCCAACGCCAAGCCGATGCCGTGACCGGCAGCGTGCGTCGAGCGCCGCACGAACAGCGCCGCGGGGTCGAACGCGATGCCGGCGCCCTCGTCTTCCACGTCAAGCACGATTCCCGGTCCGACGATCCGGGCGCGCACGGTGACGACACCCGCGCCGTGCTGTTCGGCGTTGTCCACCAAGACCTCGAGGATCTCGCGCAGTGCGTCGCCCGAGCAGCGGGCCGCGGGCAGCGCGTCGTCGATCTCGACCCGAATCTCGCGGTTCGCCGCGAGCAGCGCGGCCCGATGGCGCTCTGCGACCTCGGTGCAGCAATCGCCCGCGTTACAGACCGTCGGCTTCACCGGCACATCGCGCGCCAAGGCCAGGAGCGTCGCGACAGTTCGCTGCAACCGCTCCACTTCCGCGACCGCATCGGCAATCGCCGTGCGTTGGTCGATTCCCGGCGTGAGGAGCGCGCTCTCGAGCCCGAGCCGCAGACCGGTCAGCGGCGTCGCGAGCTGGTGGGACACGTCGGCGGTGAACGCGCGCTCGCGCGTCAGGAGATCACCCAACCGGATGGCGGTCTGGTTGAGCGCCTCCGCGGCGCGCGCCAACTCGGGCACGTCGTGCGGGTCGATACGCGCCGAGAACTCTCCTTCGCCGAGCCGGATCGCGAGCGCCTCGATGTCGCCGATCGGGACGGCGAGGCGGCGCGCCTGGCGGCGAGCGAACAAGGCCGCGATCGCGAGCGCCATCAATCCGACGCCGATCATCGCCACCCAGGTGGCGTAGGTGTGGGTGTGCACACCGTGCATCGATTCCGTCGCCTGCGCGACACCCACCACGGTCTCTTCGTCATGAATCGGCACCGCCACGACGAGGGAACGGCCGGCCGCCTCCGCCTCGCGCCCGGAGAGCGCAGCCATCACTTCGCGTCCGCCGCGACTCGGACCGGTTCCGGCGACCAAGCGCGCGGAACGGTCGTAGTACGACAAGGTGATGCCGCGCGGAGTCCTCGGCACGTGAATCGGATCGGCGCCTTGCAAGCCGCTGTCGGGTAGCGCGCCGACCGCGCGGATCGCCTCTCGTTCCAACCGCGTGACTTCGCGGCCCTTGTACAACCGGCCGATCGCGACGCCGAGCGGTAGCGCGAACAGGACGATGCCGACCGTCGCCACGGCGAGCATCGACGCGAGCATCCGGCGCCTCACGGGCGTTCCAGTCGGTAGCCGACACCTCGAATCGTCGATATTGCGCTGGGCGCGCCGGGAACGTCGATCTTGCGGCGCAGCAGCCACACGTGGGTATCGATCGTCTTCGTCGAGCCGAACCAGTGCTCGTCCCAGATCGAGGCGAGGAGGTCGGTGCGATGCACGACATCGCCCACGCTGCGCGCCAGCATCAAGAGGAGTTCGAACTCCTTGACGGAGAGCTCGATCGGCTCGCCGCGCAGAAGGACACGCCGGGCATCGACCGATATGTCGAGATCGCCCACGACGATCCGATCGGGCCGCGCGTCGCGGCGTTCACACACCCGGACCCGCGAGTAGTTCGGCGAGGCCGAACGGCTTGGTGATGTAGTCGTCGGCGCCCGCGTCGAGACCGACCACGACATCGACCTCGTCGCCGCGCGCGGTCAGCATCAGAACGTGTACGCCTGCGTTGCGAGAACGCAACGTGCGACAGATCTCGATCCCGTCGATGTCGGGCAGCCCGAGATCAAGAATGACGATGGCCGTCGAGTCGCCCACCAGGTTGAGCGCGGCGCTGCCGTCGCGGGCCCAGTCGACCTCGTAGCCATGGCCTTCCAGCGCGCCGGGTCAGCGACTCGCCGATGCGCTCGTCGTCTTCGACAACGACGATCTCGGTCTTGGTCATACCCCGATCGTAGATTCGATCGTGACGGGATCACCCGCCAGGGGGCGGAGAGGCGTCCCGCACACGCGGGGAGCGCGGAACGCCTCTCCGGAGGCCGGGCCCGGTTGGGAAACCCCCGGCACTCAATACGGCTCACGCAGGAAGCGTGAGCACCGCGTGAACGTAGCCACGCCCTACGAATAAGAAAGCAACTTTGCGAATCAAGACCGCGGATTGACTGTCGGTTGACCTGGCGTTGACCTTGTCTTTACGCAACGCAGTCGCGGCGTGCGATTGTCGCCGGAAAGTACGTGATCGCCGCGCCAGTCGAGCGAAGTTCGCGTGGTTGCGATGAGAGTATGAGGCGTGCCTGCACAACGGATTGCACCGCGTCGGCGGTGAAAGTTCCGCGTCTCGCGCAACGCATCGCCGCGACCGTGTTCGTCGCGGTTGCGCTCGTCTTCTTCGGCATCGCGATCGTGTCGGCCTGGCACGACACGCACGGGCGTCTCCCGTCGTTCGCGCGCCTCGGCGGCGCCGCGCTCCTCGTTGCAATCGGACTCGCGGCAGCCGCGGTGGCGTGGGTGACGTTGCTCGGCGCGAAGCACCGACTCGACACCGCGGCCGCGCTGTTGTTGTCACAACTCGCGCGCTGACGTTCCCGGCGCGATCTGGCAGGCCGCGGGATTGGTGAGCCTCGCGCGATCCGTGGGCGTGCGAGTCGGGCGCAGCGTCACCGCCTTCACGGTCATGGCTCTGACCCAGGCCGTGGCGGGCTGCACGTTCGCGATCGTGCTCGGCCTCACCTGGACGAGCATCTCGACGCTGTCTCGCGTCCTGCTCTGCGCGGGCGGGCTCGCGGCCCTCGCATTGCTCGATCGGCGCTGGATGGTTGCCCTGTTGCGTGCGATCCCGCGCACGCGGAACGCTTCGCTCGACGTCGTGCCCGCGCAAGGCGCGGTCATCCGTTCGTGCCTCGCGAGCATCGTGACGCTGGCGGCCACGAGTGCGGCCTACCTCGTGCTGCTCGGGAGTTTCGGGCCGGTGCACAAACCGTTCTTCGTAATCGCCGCATACGCGGTCGCGTGGACGATCGGCTTCGTCGCCATCCCTATCCCGTCCGGACTCGGCCTCCGCGAGGCCGTGCTTGCCGCAATCCTCCACGGCATGTTCCCGGCCGCGGTCATCGTCGCCGCCAGCGTCTACCAACGGCTCGTGACGATTGCCATGGAAGGCCTCTTCGCCGCACTCGCTTCCCGACGACTCCGTCCGGCACGCCTCGCCGCGCTCCGCGCGGAAGCGGAGGCGAGCATGGGTGACGGGCCGGTCAGCGACGAGCCGACGCCACCGTCGCCATGAGTTGGGCGTCGAACGCGCTCGCGAGGCGCCGGTTCGAGTATTCGTCGACATACCGGGCGTGCGCGGCCCGCGCCATGTTCTCGCGCCGCTGAGGATCGGCCAGAAGACGCCGGATCTCGCCGGCCAACGCGTCGGGATCGCCGGCCGGAACCAGCGCGATCTCGTCGGGTCCGAAGAAGGCCCGCACGCCTTCGGTGTCGGCGGTGATAACCGGACGCCCGACCGCGACGCACTCGAACACCTTGTTCGCCACGACGCGTCCGGCCTTGGCGCTCGACCCGAAGATGCCGAGACACACGGTTGCGGCCGCGATCTCCGCGGCGAGCCGTTCCAACGGCATGGACTCGATCCGCCGCACGTTTCGGGGTTGCAGATCATCGATCAGCGCGTCGACCCGTTCGGCTTCCTGGCCGGTCCCCACGATGCGGATCTCGACGTCGTCGTCTTCGAGCAACTTCGCCGCGTGAACGATGACCTCGAGTCCGTGGAGATTGATGAACGTGCCGTAGAAGAGCACGCGATTACATGCCGGCTCGATTTCGGGTCGAGGTCGGAAGACGACGTCGTCCGCGCCGACCCAGACCACACCGATGCGGTCGCGGGCGACACCACTGAGGTCGGCGTAGAAGGCGGCATGCGCGGGCGTGTCGGCGAGCACACGGGCCGCCCGACGGAAGCTCGCCCGATCGATCCGCACGAGGAAGCGCCCGAGCAACGACTCCGGGCGCGGCGAGTCCGCGATCGGAGACCACTGTGTCGGACACGGAGATGTAGACGTCGAGCAGGATCGGCATTCGGCGGATCCGCGCAAGCGGCGCGAGCACGATGACATCGAACCAACCGGGATACAGCACCAGGACCGCGTCACCGGCCGGCGTGCGTAAGAACCGGTACACGAGCCGCGCGTATGCGGGTATCGCCGCAGACACGAGCGCGGCCAACGATCGCCGGCTGATCTCGTAGCGCGGACCGCGCCAGAGATCGACGTGACAGCGCACGACTTCGTGCCCGAGCGTTTCGAGGAGCCCGAACACGCGCTGGTTGCGGCCGAACTCCGGGTCGTACGTGCCGACCACGATGACACCGCGCCACGGCGTGACAGTAGAGACGCGCCGGGCCGCGGAACCCCCGTATCCAGCCCCACGACGAAGAGTTGACCCGCTTTTGACCACGAGCCGATCCGAGAGTCCGTTCGCGCTCGACAAATCCGAATCCCGCGCCATAATCGGGGTACAGACCGACAGCCGCTCCGAAGAGGAGATGCTTTATGGAAGAGGAAAGTCCGCCTCGCCACCACCGCATCGGTCGGCATCCGGTGAGGCGCACGAACCCCCAACCATGATGCGGCTGCGGCCGCGAGACTGAAGGCTTCACGCGCCCCCGACGGTGCGATCGATAGACATTCGTCGAAGTACGCCCCGGCCCCAAAGGCCGGGGCGTCTTCGCGACCCAGCCCGCGGGCGGGTTTGGCGAGCCGGGGCCGTGGGGAAGATGGCTGCGCCAGTGTTGACCTCAGGGGGGCCGGTGGACTGGTATCTCGACAGTGCGGTCGCGGTAACCGAGCTTCGGCGCGAGATCCGCCGCTACCTCGACCGCCACGCCGAGCCGGGTTCCGACCTCGAAAGCGCCGAGCTCGTTGCGAGCGAGCTGCTGACCAACGCATTCCGGCACGGGCACGGCCCGAGCTGGGTGTCGCTGAGCTGGTCGGCTACGTCTCCCGTCCTGCAGGTGGCCGACCTGGGCGCCGGCTTCGAGCTCGAGGCCCGACTCCCCGACGACCGCGCCCAGCCCGGCGGCCGGGGTCTCTTCCTCATCGACCGCTTCGCCACGCGCGTCGACGTTCGGGCCCGCGCCGCGGGCGGCTCGATTGTCACCGCGGTGCTCCCGGTGACGCGTGCGACCTCGGCCTCGCACGACCCGCCCGTCACGCGACTCAACGCGTTACCGGCGCTCGACGAGGCCCTGCCGACCGGCGGGTTCGCGCGGGAGTCGTTCCTGCGCGCCCTGGTCGTTCAACTCGCGCAGGCCGTCGAGGTACAGGCCGGTCCCGATGTCGCCGAGGCTGCGGTCGCGCAGGTCGGCGCGGATGTCGGCAGTCAGATGGAGCTCGAATACCGCGCCGCGAAGCAGCTCGTCGACCGCCTGACGCCGGACGAGATCGGCGACTGCTACGTACGGCTGAAACACGCCATCGACGGCGGCTTCCGTGTCGACGAGGCCAACGCCGAACAGATCGTGCTCGTCAACACCCGCTGCCCCTTCGGCGATGTCGTGCAACGCGCGCCGGCACTGTGTCGCATGACATCGAGCGTGTTCGGCGGCATCGCGGCCCGGAACTCCGACGACGGCGCGAGCGTGCTGTTGGAAGAACGCATCGCCGTGGGCGACCCGCAGTGCCGCATCACCGTTCGGTTCAACGCTCGCGACGCGGCGCTCGATCCGTGGGCGCACCGCTACGACAAGCCGCGCGGCTGACCTTACCGATCAGCCGATCTCGTCGGGTTCGCCGGTCCAGCCCTCCTGCAGGAGCTCGACGGGATCGCGCATGTCGAGCATCCCGAGGTAGCCGCCGCCGCGCTCGATCGCGTCGTGCACCGCGTAACCGAGTACTTCCTGACACTGCTGCGGCAGCTCGGCCGCGACACTCGGTGGAACGGCGAGGTAGTTGTTCTCCTCGGTGCGCAACCAGCCCAGCGTGTAGGAGAGGTGCACGCCGCGCCGGGGTTGCGAGCCCGAATGCGCACCACCGCCGTGGAAGGTCGAACCGAGATACAGGATCGCGGACCCGGCCGGCATCTCCGCGACGACCGCCTCTTCGTCCGTCGGGTAGCGCCCCGCTTCCCAACGATGACTGCCGGGGAAGACGCGTGTCGCGCCGTTGTCGGCGGTGAAGTCGACGAGCGCGATCACCGCGGCCAACTGCAACTCCGGCTTCGGTTCGGGCACGAGATTCCATACCAACTCGTCCTGGTGCCAAAACTGATCGGCCGCGCCGGGGAGCCGCTCGAGCAGGTGCGCGAGGTTGAGCTGATAGCGCGCACATGACGGACCGAGGATCGCGTCGCAGAGATCCATGAGCAACGGATGGACGAGCACGTCGGTCGCGAACGTCGCGCGACTTCCCGGCCAGTCCCGAAACATGACGGGTCTGGGCATGGAAGATCTGCACGCCCGGATTGAGGTGGCGCATGTCGGGATCGGCGGCATCGACGTACGGCTGCACCTCACGGTTGATCGCGGCGACCACGTCGCTCGACAGCAGACCCTGGACGATGACCGCACCGTCGGCGTCGAGCGCAGCCACGATCGGCGGTGCGGCGGCCGAAGCGTCGAAGGTTTGGAGTCTCACCGTCATGTCGAGATCATGTCGACGTCGTGTCGAACACGGTGGCCAGCAACCCGACCAAGGAACGCCACTCTCGCGGCGCTTCGGCGGGAAGCGGAACACGAACGCTGAGCGCCTCGACGAGGAGCGGGGCCGCACCGCGCAGACACGGCGTACCCGCGCCGGGCGCCACGTCGCGCACTTCTACCGACTCTCCGACGGTCAGCGTGAAGCTCGCCGCGGAATCATCGGCGGCGACGCCGAACGAACCGAGGAACGGCTCGCCGGCCACGATCGTGAGCACCGGCCCGACCGCGGCCGCGTAACGCAGGCACGAGGCGACCTCGTCGGGCTCTTCGACCACACCGAGCTCGAGCGGAATGCTGATGTCGCGTTCGTGCACCCACACGTCCCAGAGTGCGTGCTGCGCCAAGAGTCGGATCGACACATGACCGGGCGGCGACTCCACGACCATCGACCATTGCGCGTCGTCGAGGGGCGCGAGTGCGCCGAGGAAGTTGTCGTTCGACGCGACGAACTGATCGAACACCTCGCGCGGCGCGAGGGTGCGCATCGGCTCGATCATCAACGGCGGATGGGCCGCCGGGTCGAACGTGGCGAGCACGCGCGTCGGCGTGCCGGCCAGTCCCGCGTTCACCGACGCGGCCCAGAACGCGTTGACCCCGACGAGATGGGCGACGACATCTTGCACCGTCCAACCGTCGCACCGGCTCGGCGTGCTCCATTGGTCGTCGGTGAGCTCCGCGAGCAACGCTTCCATCCGGCGCCGCTGGCGGGCCACGACGACGGCTTGATCATCGGGCCGCCCGTCGATCGTGAGAACTGCGGGCGGCTCGTACCGGGGCGACAGCTTCACGCGGCGAATCTATCCGTGCCGGTCACGAGCGCGGCGAGCTGTTCGCCGAGCAGTGGCCCGAACTTGAAGGCGTGACCTGATGTGCCCGCCCCCACGACGATCCCGTCGATGCGTCGCACGATGAAGTTCTCGTCGGCGGTGTTGTCGTACGGGCACACGTCGATGTCGATCAGTTCGCCGCCCGGCAACCACCGTGCGCTCGCGTCGCGCAATGCCGCGACCGCGTCGGGGGCCGGCGTGAAGGCTGAGTCGGGATCGATCGCCGGTCCCCCGTGGTGGACGGCGATCTTGTAGAGGTCGGAGTGCGGTGTCGGCAGGCCGTAGACCGCGGGCTCGGTGAAGTCGATGAAGATCGGCAGCGTTCCGGGCATGCGTACGAAGCCCGCGTGTTCGAGCGTGGCGGTCGTCGGGATGCCCGGAACCAGTGCACGTGTCCACGGCCCCGCACACGCCACGACGGTGCGCGCTTCGATCGTCTCGCCTTCCAGCTCGACGTGGTCGGCATCGAGCCGCACGACCCGCGCGTGCTCGCGCACCGTCGCCCCCGAATGCGCCCGCAGTGCCGCCAACGTGCGATCAGCTGCGATCACCGCCGACGTGGTTTCCAACACGGCATCGCCCCGGCCCGCGAACGCGGGAAAGCGCGTCGCGATCGCCGACGCGGTGATGCGTTCGACCGACACGCCCGCGGTTGTCAACGCGTCGAACACCGCGTCGGCGCCCGGTCCGAAGGTGAGCTGCGGGGTCGGGTGCAACAACTGCTCCCCCGCCTCCGCCTCGAGCCGGCGCCACGACCCAACCGCGTGCTGCGCCAGTTCGACGTAGTACGGATCCGCGTAGCCCAACCGGAAGATGCGGTTCGCGCCGTGCGATCCGCCCCGCCCGTGCCCGACCGTGTCGCGTTCGAGTACCAACACGTCGCGCCGGCCGCGCAACGCCCAGGCCGTGGCGAGGCCGAGGAGGCCGCCGCCCACGATCACGACGTCGGCCTGCGTCACCCGCGTCACGGGCGACCCGTCATCTTGATGTTGCGCGACGCCGAGCCGTCAGCCGCGGGACGCGAGGTACTTCGCGTAACTGTCGGCCATGGCGCGCAGCTCCGGATCGGCTTGGAACTTCGGCTCGAACTTCTCCCGGGCCGCTTCCCGCTTGGCCGGGAAGTACTCGGTCGGCCAGTAGCCCTCGTGCGGTCGGTAGCCCTTGAGCACGTTGCGGGCGACGGTGGCCTTGTGGACCTCGTCGACACCGTCGGCGATCCCCATGGTGGGCGCGGCCGCGTACATCGCCTGCAACGGCGTGAGGTTCGTGGTGCCCAGCGAGCCGAGGATGTGCAGCGCGTTGAACGACACTTCGCGGAGCACCTTCGCCATCGTGTACTTGACCGCGGCGATGTCGGTGCGGGTTTCCTGCGTGCTCGTGTTGTCGATCTTCCACGCGGTCTCGAGCACGAACAGGCGCAGCATCCGGATCGACGCATAGGAGTCGGCGATCTTCTCCTGCACCATCTGGTGGTCGGCGATGATCTTGCCGTGCGACTCGCGGCTCAGCGCCCGCTCGCACATCATGTCGAAGGCGAGCTTGCACTGCGCGATCGTGCGCATCGCGTGATGGATGCGACCGCCGCCGAGGCGCCGCTGCGCGAGCACCTTGGCACCGTCTTCGGGCCCGAGTAGATGGTCGAGCGGGAATGCGCACGTCGCGGTAGATGATGTGGTTGTGGTTGCGGGGCTCGGGCATGATCTCGACGCCCGGGGTCTTGCGGGGCACGACGAACATGCCGTTCGTGCACATCACGAAGAGGATGTCGGCGACGCGTCCGGCGCTCGTGAACCACTTCTCGCCGTTGATGACCCACTCGTCGCCATCGCGCTCGGCGTGGGTGCGGAACAGGTTCGGATCGGAACCGCCCTGCGGCTCGGTCATCGAGTACGCCGACCACATCTCCTGGTTGAGCATCGGCTCGAGCCAACGCTTCTTCTGCTCGTCGGTTCCGTACGCGGCGAGCATCTCCATGTTGCCGGTGTCGGGCGCGGCCGCGCCGAACATCTGCGGCGCCGACGGGTAGCGGCCGAGGATCTCGTTCAGGAGCCCGAGCTTCAGCTGGCCGTAGCCGGGACCGCCGAGCTCTTCGTCGAGGAAGATCGCCCACAGGCCCTGGGCCCGAACCTGATCCTGCAGGCCCTTGACCAGGGCGCGGATCTTCGGGCTCCTTCGACCGGATGGCGTAGGGGAAGACGTACTCGAGCGGCTCGACCTCGTCGCGGCAGAACTGCTCGACCCAGTCGAGCTTGGCCTGGAACTCAGGCTCGGTGGAGAAATCCCAACTCATTGCGTACCCCCGGTGTCGAAGGGCCCCAGTCTGCCCTCTCGCCTACAGAGTTGCGTAGCCGCCGTCGGCCACCACGGCCTGGCCGGTCATGTAACTCGCCTGGCCGGTGCAGAGAAACAGCGCGATCGCGGCAATCTCGTCGACCGTGCCGAAGCGCCCCATGGGGATGTGGGCGAGCTGTTCGTCGAGGAGCGCGGGGATGTCGTTCATCGGCGCGGTCATGGGTGTGGCGATGACACCCGGCGCGATGGCGTTGACCCGGATCCCTTTGGTGGCCCACAGCGCGGCGAGGTTGCGCGTCAGCTGCAGAAGGCCCGCCTTGGCCGAGCCGTAACCGGGCACGATCGGCACGGCGCGCAGCGCCGACATCGAGACCATGTTGACGACGCTGGCTCCCCCTTCCATCTCACTGGCGAGCAGCGCGCCGCGACACGCCATGGTGAGCCGGAAGTGGCTCGACAAGTTGATGGTCAACGCATCTTCGAACACGTCGGGGATCCACTCGTCGCGCCCGCCGGGGAAGTTGGCGCCCGCGTTGTTGACGAGCACGTCGAGCGCAGTGAAGGAACGGCCCAACGCGTCGACGGCCGGCGCATCGGTCATCTGCAGTTGGTGATACGTGAGCCCGTCGAGCTCGGTTTCGTAGGCGCCGGGATCGGCCCGCGTGCCCGTGACGTGGACGGTCGCCCCTGCGTCGGCGAAGGCGCGGGCGATCGCGTGTCCGATTCCACTTGTACCGCCGGTCACCAGTGCAGTGACACCGGAGAACTCGAACGTCGCGCGATTCATCGCGCATCCTCGTCGAAGGTGATCATGACCTTCCCGCAGTCTCGCGATCCCGACAGCATCGCCAACGCGTCGTCGAAGCGCTCGAGCGCGAAGCGATGGGTGATCAGTGCCGAGAGGTCGTTTCGGCCCAGCAGATCGAGCGCGGGCTGCAGACCCTGCGGGTACTCCATCGCGCCGCGGATCGTGAACTGCTTCATCAACAACGAGAGGAAGCTCACCGGGATGTCGTCCATGTGCAGCGCCACCACCGACATCCGGCTGTTCGGACGGGCGTGCGCCAATACGTCGCCGATCACCGACGCCGCGCCCGACGCCTCGATGTACACGTCGGTGCCCGGGGTGGGACCGAACATGAACGGGGCCGATCCGTGCAGTTCGCGCAAACGCTTCCACACGCTGCCGTCGACCGGATTCAACGCCGCTTGCACGCCCATCGTGCGGGCCAGCGCGAGGCGGGCTTCGGAGAAGTCGACGACGATTGTCTGCTCGTTGCCCGCGTCGACGAGCGCGGCCAAGGCGGCGAGCCCGATCGGACCGCCGCCGAAGATCACGACCGAGTCGTCGGCGCCGGCTTCGGCTTGCGCGACGGCGTTGATCCCGACCGACAACGGTTCGGCGAGGGCGGCGATACCGAGGTCGAGCGCGTCGGGAACCCGGTAGAGGCGGTCCGGCGCGTCGGCGGCCCGCACGAGCAGACGCGGCGCGAGGCCACCTTCCGCGCTGCCGTTGCCGATGCGGCCGAGCTCGTCGTTGCCGGGATGAACGACGACCCGGTCGCCGACCGCGACGGTGGCGACCGCCGATCCGATCGCCTCGACGACACCGGCCATCTCGTGCCCGAGCGGCATCGGCGATCCACCGGGACCCGAGAATCCGAGCTTGATGTACTTGAGGTCGGTGCCGCATATGCCGCACGCGGCGATGCGCACGATGGCGTCGTCGACGCCCACCGCGAGATCGTCGACCTGATCGACCCGGACGTCGGCCGGACCATGGACGCGAACCTGTTGCATCAGACCCTCACGGTTCGGCCCGCACGGGAAACCGCTCGAAGTAGAAGTCGAACCGTGATCGCACGTCGGCCGGCGCTCGCCCGAAGTCGGTTTCGAGGTCGTACACCACCCGCCCGTGCTTTCCGCGCGGGTTCGCGGCCACGTACGCGTCGAGTTGGCGCCGGGCCACGTTCGTCATCTCGACGCCCGCGCACGCGTAGAAACGCTCGACGGTACCGATGTCGTCGGCCATGAACTCGTGGAAGAAAACATCAATGCTGTGCTCGGCGGGAACGAGCTCGCGGTCACGCACGCACGCCCGGAGCAGCGACTCGACGCGGTCGATCCAGTAGTCGGCCAGCGCCTCGGGTTCGATCGCGTAGCGCCGGAGCCGATCCGCGTAGGCGAGCATCGTGATCGCCGACTGGATCACCGCAACCGGATCGCGGTGTGTGAACGCGACCGTTGCGTCGGGAAACGTGGCGACGAGCGGGCCGAGTTGCTCGAGGTGTTGCGGTGATTTCAGCACCCAGTGCCGCGGGCCGCGCAGGAACGTGAGGGCCTGCAGGATCGTCTTCAAGTACGCGTAGTGCTCGCGTTGGTCGAGCGCGAGGTAGTAGTCGCGCCAGCCGGGAACCCGCGCGTGCCATTCGAGTGTGTACGACGCGAAGTCGATGTCGAGGAGCTCGACCTCTTCTTCGATCGCGGCCGGGAACCGGTCGTGCATGGCCTGCGTGAGGGGCGCGATCTCCCGTTCGACCGCGTAGTCGTTCGCGCAGCGGACGTAACGCGGGTCGATGCCGTCGACGCCCGGTCCGTCGCCGCGTACCGGGAACGGCTCCTGGCTCTCCCAGAACGGGAGTGCCCGCCGGCGCGGGTCGGCGGCGAGCAGGTTCACGAGATGCGTGGTTCCCGAACGCGGCAGCCCGACGACGATCAGCGGCTTCTCGATCTCGATGTCGCGGATCTCGGGATGTGCGCGCAGCAGCTCGGTCAGCGCGAGCCGGCTCGCGAGGAGCCGCACCACCCGCCGTTGTTGGGTCAGGCGCGACAGGTTGTTGAGGCCGGTGTCGGCTTCGATCGCGGCCAGGTACGCCCGCAGGCGCGGCCGGAACTCGTCGCCGCCGAAGTCGTCGAGGCCCGCCGCGGCGCGCGCCTGGGCGACGAGATCGTCCTCCGCCAACGACACGACGAGCTTCTTCTCGTACTCCAGCACGCTCTGTTGGTTCGGGCTGAGACGGGGCGCACGGAGGTCGTCGATCCGCAGATCGGTCGGGGTGTCGTCCACCCGGTCAGCGTGCCACAGTCATAGGGTTCGGAGCCGGAAACCCAACGTCGCGCCCGAGAGGTATCGCCCGAGACATGACCGCCGGCCGGTCGAGACCCGACGTCGACAACCGCAGCGCGCGGCACCGCGTTGATCGCGTCGTCGGTCGTGCTGGTCGCGATTTTCGCGTTCTATCTGCGGTACGCGGCCACGCATGATCAGGTCGACTTCGGCGTGTACCGCGCCGGCGGCAGCGCGATCCTGCACGGGAACAACCTCTACACCTTGCGGGCCCCGCATTCCGGTCTCCCCTTCACCTATCCCCCCGCGTCGGCCGCGCTCTTCGCGCTGCTCGCGTGGATGCCGCTGCGTTTCGGCCAGGTCGTGTGGACCGCGCTGTCGCTCGCGGCGCTGTTGGTCTTCGTGCGGCTGACGCTGCGGCGCTACGCGACCGGATTCGCGGCAACCAGCGTTCTCGTGCTGTTGGTCGTCGCGATCGTGTTCGCCCGCTCCGATCCCGTACGCGTCAACCTCGACTACGGCCAGATCAACCTCCTGATCGGCCTCCTCGTCGTGGCTGACCTGTGCGGTGTCCTGCCCCGCATCCCGCGCGGTGTGATGATCGGAATCGCCGCGGCGTTGAAGCTCACTCCGCTCTTCCTTGTCGCCTACTTCGTCGCGGTACGGCGCTACCGCGACGCCGCGGTCGCGGCGGGCACATTCGTCGCCGTTTCCGCGCTCGCGTTCCTGTGCTCGCCGCGGGCCTCGGTCGACTACTGGTTCCACGCGTACTTCGCCGATGCCAGGCGCACCGGCGGTATCGCGTACATCAGCAACCAGTCGATCAACGGCGTGATCATCCGTCTGTCGGGCAGCGTCGACCACGGGCGCGCCTTCTGGCTCCCCGTGGCCGTCGTCGTTGCCGCCGGGATCCTGTGGGCCGCCCGACGCGTCCACACGCAACGGCCCTGGCTCGCGGAGGCCATCGCGCTGGCGGCAATGCTGCTCCTCTCCCCCGTCAGCTGGGTGCACCACTGGGTGCTGCTGCTGCCGTTCGTCGTCGCCTGCTACCGGCTCGGCACCGAGGGCAAACCCCGGCGCGTCCTGTTGTTCCTCGTGAGCGCGCTCTCGCTGACGCTGTGGTTCGGACTCGTCTGGCACGTACCCAACACGCACGACCGCGAGTTCCATCACACCCTCTGGCAGTTCCTCGAGGGCAACAGCGACGTACTGCTCTTGGGCGCGACGATCGTCGCCGCCGTGGTCGCGGCCCTGAAGCCCGTACGACCGCGGGAACCGGCGCTCGAAGTACCGTCATGAGATGGCGATGAGCACGATGCCCGCCGCGTTCTTCGGTCACGGAACGCCGATGAACGCGCTCGACAGCAACCGCTACACGCAGGCGTGGCGAGCGTTCGGAGCGGCGATGCCCCGGCCCCGCGCCATCCTGGTCGTGTCGGCGCATTGGTACATCAACGCGTCGGCGGTCACCGCGATGACGCAGCCGAAGACGATCCACGACTTCTACGGTTTCCCGCAGGAGTTGTTCGCGGTCGAATATCCCGCCCCCGGCGACCCCGAACTCGCGCACGAGATCGCGGAGATCGCCGATCCGACCTGGATCGGCATGGACACCGACAGCTGGGGCCTCGACCACGGCACTTGGTCGGTGCTCGTGCACGCCTTCCCCGATGCCGACATCCCCGTCGTGCAGTTGTCGATCAACGCCACGCAGCCGTTCGAATACCACCTCGACCTCGGGGCCAAGCTCGCGCCGTTGCGCGACCGCGGGGTCTTGATCCTCGGGAGCGGAAACGTCGTGCACAACCTGGGGCGCATCGATCCCCGCCAACCCGACACCGCTTTCGATTGGGCGCGGAGCTTCGACGACGACGCGGCCGAGATCATGACGACCGAACCCGCGCACGCTCGTTCGTCTACACGAACACGACGACTACGCAATGGCCGCGCCCACACCTGACCATTTCATCCCTCTGCTCTACATCGCGGGCCTTGCGGCGGCCGCGGGCGAGACCGCCCACGTGTTGGTCGACGGTTACGCGATGGGGTCGCTGTCGATGACGTCGTACACGCTCGGCGACCACGACATCGACACCCACGGCCGCGGCGGTTCCCCGCCCCTGCCCGACATCCCGGCCGACGAGACCAACATCTGAGCTCCTTGACCCTGCGTACGTTCGGGCACGGCACGCTCGCGGCCGCGGACTTCGCTGCGTTGCTGGCCGACGCGGAAATCGGCCGGGTCGCCGACATACGCGCGTTCCCCGGCAGCCGGCACAACCCGCAGTTCGGCCGCGACGAGATGGCGCGGTGGTTACCCGACGAGGGAATCGACTACGTCTGGATGCAGCAGCTGGGTGGGCGACGCCGGCCTCACCCGGACTCGCGGCACGTCGCGCTGCGCAACGACGCGTTCCGCGCCTACGCGGACTACATGGAAACCGACGAGTTCCTCAGAGCTGTAGACGAGCTCCTGATTGCCGCGGCCACGGCACCCACCACCGTGATGTGCAGCGAATCGGTGTGGTGGCGGTGCCATCGCCGCTTGGTCGCCGACCACCTCGTGCTCGTCCGGGGTATCGAGGTCGTCCACCTCATGCACGACGGGAGACTCACCGAACATGTCCCGACCGAAGGCGTGCGCCTCGACGGCCACACCCTCGTCTACGACGTGGGAACGACACCGTCCCTGACCCTCGATTGACCGATATCCAATAGCCGATCGGCGTCGATCACGCGAGCCGCAGCGAGCTGCACGACGCGAGACGGTCGAAGTCCGCGTCGGAGTGCAGAAGCGCAACGTCCTCGCGAATACACACCGAGGCGATCAGGCAATCGAGCGTACGGCGGATCGTGAGTCCCTTGCGCCGAGCGTCCCGATAGAGGCGAGCGGCACGGCGATAGTCGTCGAGCTCCTCGAGCCGGAGCACGTCGAACGGGGTCAGCCTGCGTTCGACCCGACGGACGTCGGCTTCCGAACGCAACCCCTGGAGGATCTCGGTCAGGATCACATCAGTGACGGCGATGCCGGCATCGTCATCGATCAGGGCCTCGAAGCGCCCGACTGCGGGCGTTGAGGTACCGCGAAAGAAGTCGATCCAGACACTCGTGTCGACGACGATCACGCCGATCGGCGCGACTTACCGAGATCTCCGTCCCATTCGACCCGGCCTTGTAGATCGAGCACCTTGCGGCGGGCACGCCGACGAACGAGCTCCTGTCAGCGCGAACTCGACCGTGGCGCGCTTCGTGGACGCACCGCAAAGCCGCTGCGCCTCCGCCAACAGCTCGTCGTCGATCACGATGTTCGTTCGCATCACTACCAGTGTACACATTGTACGACCTCGAATGTGTACACGCCCCTCCGTCCCGGCGCTCGCCGATTCCGCTTCCCACCCCACGCGTTCGGGGGCGGGGTTCCACAACTGGCGCCGCGCGTCTATCGTTCGGGCCAGGTACCCCGAACGATCGGGCGCCGCCTGCGTACGAGGGAGACACCGTGGATCACACGCTGCAGTTCTACATCGATGGCCAATGGGTCGCACCGCTCACGAGCGAGACCCTCGACGTCATCAATCCGGCCACCGAGCAGCCGATCGCGAAGATCGCTATGGGAGGCGCCGACGACGTCGACGCCGCCGTCGCCGCCGCCAAGGCCGCGTTCGAGACGTTCTCGCTGACGAGCCGCGAGGAGCGCCTGGCGCTGCTCGACAGCATCATCGGCGTGTACGCCGGGCGCATGGAAGAGCTCGCCGACATCATCAGCCAGGAAGTCGGTGCGCCGTTGTGGTTGGCGCAGGCCGCGCAGGCCGCTGCCGGCCTCGGCCACCTCGCAACCGCGCGAGGCGTGCTCGCCGACTTCGAATTCGAACACGCGATGGGCACCACGCTGATCGTCCGCGAGCCCGTCGGCGTGTGCGGAATGATCACGCCCTGGAACTGGCCGTTGAACCAGATCGCGTGCAAGGTTGCACCCGCGATCGCGACCGGCTGCACGATGGTGCTGAAGCCGTCCGAAGTGGCGCCGCTGAACGCGATCATCTTCGCGGAGATCATGAACGACGCCGGCGTACCCCCGGGCGTCTTCAACCTCGTGAACGGCGACGGCATCAACGTCGGCGCTCCGCTGGCCGCGCACCCCGACATCGACATGGTGTCGTTCACCGGTTCCACCCGCGCCGGCATCGAAGTCGCCCGCGCCGCCGCGCCGACGGTGAAGCGCGTCGCGCAGGAGCTCGGCGGCAAGTCGGCCAACATCATTCTCGACGACGCCGACTTCGAGGCCGTGATCTCGCGCGACATGGCCGGGATGTGCACGAACTCGGGCCAGTCCTGCAATGCCCCGACCCGCATGCTCGTCCCCGCGGCGCGCATGGACGAGGCCGCGGCGATCGCGGCGGCCGCCGCCAAGAACGTGGTGGTCGGCGATCCCCGCGAGGCAACAAGCAACATCGGACCGGTCGTTTCGGCCACGCAATACGGCCGCATTCAGCAGCTGATCGAGAAGGGCATCGGCGAAGGCGCCAAGCTCGAGATCGGCGGACCGGGCAAGCCCCAAGGTCTCGAGACCGGTTACTTCGTCCAGCCGACGGTGTTCTCGCACGTGTCGAACGACATGACGATCGCCCGCGAAGAGATCTTCGGCCCGGTGTTGGTCATGATCGGCTACGACGACGACGCCGACGCGGTGCGCATCGCCAACGACACGCAACTACGGGCTGTCGGGTTACATCTCCGGCGGCAGCGATCGGGCGAACGCAATGGCCCGTCGCATCCGCAGCGGCAACGTGCACGTCAACGGCGCCGGCCCCGACTTCAACGCCCCGTTCGGCGGTTACCGGCAATCCGGCAACGGCCGCGAGTGGGGTCCGCTCGGCTTCGAGGAGTACCTCGAGACCAAGGCCATCATGGGTGGTGCCGTCACCTCATAGGTGGCGGCGTCGTCCCGGACGGATCGGACCGTTCGGAAAACTGGAGTTGGTCAGGCGCGCCGGGTTTCGCTGACGTGCAGCAACTCGACCGCGGCATCGAGCAGGAAGTTCTCGGTCGGTGCCGCTTCGTCGACGAAATTGATGGCCCGCAGCGCGACGGATCGCCGCCAGCCCACGATCACCGGACCGACCATGTCGATCACGATGGCCGCGCCGAGCAGGGCCAGGCCCAGGCCGCGCAACACGTTGGTCGTGGTGTCGCCCTCGGGAGCTGGTTGCGAAGCCGGCGCGGCGGCGTTGATCGATTCGTCCACTCCCTATGCCTAGCGAAGAACGGCCCGGCCGCGCATCCCCCGACCGGGGTGGTTCTGGCGCGGATGGTCCGCTCTCCTAGGCCGACGGGCAACTAGGCCGACGGGCAACCGGCCTGCGCGGCCTCGAGTACCGCCTGCCCGGACTCCCCGACGTTCTTGATGGCGCTCGCCACCGCGCTGAATCCGCTGATACCGCTCGCGTTGTTGATTCCGTCCTGCAGATCGGAGATCGACGACCGCAGTGCATCCACCTTCGGCTTATCCCCCGATTTCAGCGTCGACTGGAGACCGTCGAGACTCGACTTCACCGAGTCGAGCGCGGCTTGAATGCTGCTCTTACCGCCCGTGTAGGTGGACGGCTCGGCCAACGCCGACAGGGAATCCTTGAACTTCTTCGCGGCCTGGCACGTGGCGCTCTCGTTGGATGCCGGCGCGGATGACGACGTGGAGCCGGCCGAACTCGTTGTACTTGCGGTACTCGCCGTGCTGGGCGAACTCGACTTCGCGCTGGAACTGCAACCACCAACCAGTGCGATGCCGAGCAGCGCGCCGACGACAGCCATTCGCCTGGATCGGGTGATACCCCTCATGTTCATCCCTCTCATATCGGGTCGCCGAGATGCAACGCCGGCACCGTTCCCGCCTCGCACTCGTCGATGCTGAGCGCCCGGACCACGGTGTCCGCGTTGTCACTGAACACGGCGATCTGGAGCACGTGGCTTCGATCGGCCGGAAACTCGGTCGGGAATCCCGGTTCGAAATCGTCGTCGTCGAACGTGACGAGCTGCCAGCACGAACCGCGACGCAGCGACACGACGTCGATGAACTCGCGCTGGCCGCGACGGAGATCGATCGGATCGAACGCGCGCGAGCGCGGGATGCCGGCCCACCGGAGTTGGATGGGATCGATGTCGGATCGCGCGACGCCGTCGGTGGTAATCGCGATCATTCTCCCGACGCAGCCCCGCGCCGGCTCTCGCCGCACGTTCTCGACTCCGACCCGGACCCAAAGGACGTCACCGTCGACCCGGTCCGCAGCCGTTCGACACCACGGTTGGACTTGGTCGAACGAGATCTGCACCGCCGGAACGCGGAAGCGATCGAAGAAGCCGGTCGCGACGGCCAGCGCGGTCACCGCAACGAGGAAGGTCGCGACCGCACCGAACCAGACTCCGACCGGACCCCAGTCGACGATGCCTACCGCGCCTCGTGCCATTTCTCCCCTATTCCGTCGCGCCCTCGGCCGCGGGCGTGATGCCCCGCGCCGACTGATGGCCGATGCTCTTCCAACCGAGGTCGAGCACCACTGCGAGGGCCAGGATCACAATGATCGCGACCGCGGTTGCCGGCTCGTTGACGAGTGTGGTGAGCGCGAACGAAACGAGCACGATGCCCGCGCTCCCCGCGGCCGCGACGAGCAGGGAGACGCGCGCCCCGGTCTCGTGACACACCCGGAGATGCCCCACGCTCACGAGCCCGAACACGAGCAGCGCGATCGCGCTTCCGATCGATGCAATCGCGCTGAGATCGAAACCGACCGCCAAGACCATCGCGACCGCGGCCGTGAGCAGGAGTCCGGCCGGCACGCGCCCGCCGAGGCGCCGTCCGAGCACCGGCGGGAACTGGCCGGTCGTCGCCATCTGTTCGCACAGACCGGAGGCCGGGTAGAGGCCGGCATTCGTCGCCCCCGCGGTCGCGAACAGGGCAGTGACGCTCATGAGCCAGTAACCGGCGCGACCGAGGACGGGCTGCGCGGCCACCGCAATCGCGGTGCCGCCCGAGGCGATGACCTGGTCGACCGTCAGGGTGCCGAAGACACCGAGCGCAACCGCGACGTAGACGATCGTCGCGATGCCGAGCGCGAGGAACATGGCCCGCGGGAGTTGCCGCTTCGGGTCGGAGAGGTCCTTGGCGGTGAAGGTGACGACGCCGAAACCCAAGAACGCGAAGAAGGTGAGCGCGACGCTCGAGATGAGGTCCTTGAACGGCGGGTAGCCCGAGAACGCGAGCAGGTGCGGGTTGATGTTCACGAGCGTGACGACCGCGAATACCGTGAGGATGGAGATCACGACGACGACCACCACCGTCTGCACGCGCGCCACGGCCCGGCTCCCGACGATGTTGAGGAGGGTCATCGAGCGACGACGATCGCGACCGCAAAGAACTTCGCCCAGCCGGTGTTACCGTCGGCAACCGCGCTGCTCGCGTAGCTCCCGAACGAGACCGCGACCATGCTCGTGACGATCGCGTTCGTGGCCAGGATGAGCCACGCGATGATGCCCGTGAAGTGGCCGTCGCCCCACCCCCGCACGACGTATTCGAGCAATCCGCCCGCCGACGGGTAACGCGCACCCATCTTGGCGAAGGAATAGCCCTGCAGGCCGGCCACCGCGCCCGCGATCAGGAACGACAACCAGACCGCGGCGCCCGCCACCTCACCGGCTGCGCCGAGCAGCGAGAAGATCCCGGCGCCGACCATCGCGCCGACGCCGATGAACGCGGCCTGGCGCACCGACAGGTGCGTAGGCGTGGGCGTCGTCTCGATGGTCGACACGGTTAACCGAGCGTGGCGACGAGTACCGCCTTGATCGTGTGCAGCCGGTTCTCGGCCTGATCGAAGACGATGCTCGCATCCGACTCGAACACCTCACCCGTCACCTCGAGGCCGGAGGTCATGCCGGTGCTCTCCATGATCTCGCGACCGACCGTGGTGTTCGGGTCGTGGTACGCGGGCAGGCAGTGCATGAACTTCGTTCTCGGGTTGCCGGTCTTCGCGAGCAGCGCGGCGTTGACCTGATAGGGCGTGAGCAGCCGAACGCGTTCCTGCCACACGTCTTTGGCCTCGCCCATCGAGACCCACACATCGGTGTGCACGAAGTCGACACCGTCGACGGCCAGGTCGACGTCGTCGGTGATCGTGATCTGGGCGCCGGTCCGCAACGCAATCTCGCGGGCGATGTCGACGACATCCTTCGGCGGAGACAATTCCTTCGGACCGGCGAGCCGCACGTCGCTACCCATGATGGCGCCCATCACCAGCAACGAGCGGCCCATGTTGAAGCGACAGTCGCCGACGAACGCGTAGGTGAGGTTCTCGTACGACTTGTCGGACGCTTCGCGCATCGTGAGGAAGTCGGCGAGCATCTGCGTTGGGTGCCATTCCGCGGTGAGGCCGTTGTAGACGGGCACCCCGGCGTATTCGGCCAGCGTCTCGACCGCTACCTGCTCCGCGCCGCGGTACTCGATCGCGTCGTACATCCGGCCGAGCACCCGCGCGGTGTCGGCAGTCGATTCCTTGTGTCCCATCTGCGATCCCGACGGATCCAGATAGGTCACGTGCGCGCCCTGATCGAACGCCGCGACCTCGAACGCGGACCGGGTCCGGGTCGAGGTCTTCTCGAAGATGAGGGCTATCTCCTTGCCTTCGAGTCGTTTCGTCTCGTTGCCCGCATACTTCGCGATCTTCAGCGCCTCGGAGAGCTGCAACAGGTAGCGCAACTCGCGGGGTGTGAAGTCGATCTCCTTGACGAAGCTGCGATTCCTGAGGTTGAAAGCCATGGTTCCCTCCGGAGCGAGAAAGGATCAGAACGCGGGATCGCGTTCGATGGGGCACGTCATGCAGTGGGATCCGCCGCGGCCCCGGCCGAGCTCATATCCCTCGATGGTGATGACCTCGATACCGGCCTTCCGCAGCGCGGTGTTCGTTCCCGTATTGCGCTCGTAGGCCACCACCACCCCGGGCTCGAGCGCGACGACGTTGTTGCCGTCGTCCCATTGCTCGCGCTCGGCCTCGAAGGAGTCGCCACCCGTTTCGATCACGCGCATCTCTTTGATGCCGAGCGCGTTCGCCATGATGTCGGGCAACGATCCGGGCTGTTCCTCGACGACCAGATCGTCGGGCGAGTCGCCGGCCCGGATCGCCCAAGTGCGCGCGCCGTCGACGACGTTCGGGAACAGAGTCACGAGATCGCGATCGCACATCGTGATCACGGTGTCGAGATGCATGTAGCTCCGCGACTTCGGGAGGTGCACCGCGAGCACGACATCGGCGGATCCCGCACGGAACAACGACCGCGCGATCCAGAGCACCGCTTGCGGCGTCGTCCGCTCACCCATCCCGATCATCACCGCACGGTTGCCGATGGGTTGTACGTCGCCGCCTTCGACATGCGCTCGACCCCAGTCCTGGTCGGAACCGCCGAGCCACGTCGGGAACTTCTGCGCCGCGAACATCGGATGGAACCGGTAGATCGTCTCCATGATCACGGTCTCGGGCTTACGGGCGGGCTTGGTCATCGGGTTGAGGGTGACGCCGTCGTAGATCCAGCACGACGGGTCGCGCTGGAACAAGAAGTTCGGGAGCGGCGGTAACAACATGCTGGTCGGGTCGGCCGACTCCCAGACCAGACCCACATCTTGTTCGACATCCGCCTTCGTGATGCCGCCGATGAGGAACTCGGCGACGTCGACCGCATCCGCCGACTCCGCCCACTCCCGCGCCCGGCGGGCCGCACCGATACCGATCTGACGCTCGTTCAGGACGTGCTCGGCGACCCACTCCCTGACGTCGGGCTTCACCAAGGCCTCCGCGAGCAACGTCTCGGCGAGGAACACCTCGATCCCTCGCTCGCGCATCACATCGCAGAACATGTCGTGCTCGGCTTTGGCCCGACTCACCCACAACACGTCGTCGAACAAGAGCTCTTCGGCATTCGACGGCGTCAGACGGCTGTGCTCGAGGCCCGGGCGGTGGACGATGACCTTGCGCAACCGGCCGACTTCGGAGTGCACTCCAAACGTCATGGCGATCTCCTGTTCGCTACGACTTCTCCACGACTTCTACGGCTTCTCTACGTCGAAGAACTTTTCACGAGTTGGACGTCGGTGACGTCGTTCGCGACACGCGTGCCGGCCTTGCCGACGAGCATGTCGTCGATGTCGACGAGGGCACCGATCAGCGCGGGCTTGGCGGTGGCGCGCGCGAAATCGCACGCAGCCATCACCTTCGGGAGCATCGAACCCGCGGCGAACTCGTCTCCGTACTTGGTCAGCAGTGCGTCGGGATGCGCGCCCACGATCGCCTGCTGCTGTGGTGTGCCGAAACCGATGAACGCCGCGGGCGCATCGGTCGCCATGATGAGCATGTCCGCGTCGACGTCGCGCGCCAACAGGCCGCTCGCATGGTCTTTGTCGATGACCGCCTCGACGCCGACGAGCTGCCCGTCCGGGCCGTACGCGGTCGGGATACCGCCGCCGCCCGCGCAGATCACGACGCAACCGCGCTCGAGCAGCCAACTGATCGGGCGATGCTCGAAGATCCGCTTCGGGGCCGGGGAGGGCACTACCCGCCGCATGCGATCTCCGTCGGGCCGGAAGGACCAGCCCCGCTTCTCCGCGAGCGCCGCCGCGTCGACCTCGTCGTACACAGGGCCGATCGGTTTGGTCGGCTCGACGAACGCAGGGTCGTGGGGATCGACCTCGATCATCGTGAGCAGCGAGGCCAACGGTTTCTCGAACGGCAGCCGATTACCGAGCTCCTGTTCGATCAGGTACCCGATCATTCCCTGGGTCTCGGCCCCCAACACGTCGAGTGACGCGTCCGGCGCGTCGTCAAAGGACGCCTCTTCCAGCGCGAGGAGGCCGATCTGTGGGCCGTTGCCGTGGCTGATGACCAGTTCGTGGTGAGACGCGATCGACGCGAGTTGTTCGCAGGCCACGCGAACGTTTTCGCGTTGGTTCTCCACACTCATCGCTTGGCCGCGCCGCAGCAAGGCGTTTCCGCCGAGTGCGACCACGACCCTCAACGAGAGCTCCCCTCACATGCGGGCTGCGCCGCGGCGGCGACCCGCAGGTCGGCGGTCGCGCGCCGCTCGATCAGCAACATGACATGGGTGCGGATCGACGCATCGTCGAAGCGCGCGACCGCCTTGTCGAGTCGGGCCTTGATCTCGGCCGGCGCGAGCGCGTCGCCGAATTCGGTAAGCAGTCGTTGCTCGATCTCGCCGAGCTCGATCGCTTCCTGCGCGTCCATCAGTCCTCCGCAACTCCGGCGAGCTCACCGCATGGCAGAGATGGCTGCACTCACCCGCAACGGGTGAGAGCGCAGTCGGCATGCGGAACATCGACCTCGACTGTCGCCGCGGACTGGGTGGGATGGAACCACCCGCGGACAGGTGGATCCCACAAGACAACGCGTCGCGTCTCCGTTATCGTTACGCCCGACGTTGGCTCGAGGGTCAGATGACCACCGATCACAAACCTGTTGCGCACCCCGCGCTGCTTCACGCGAAGCTGCGACGGCCGGCGCGTCCGCTGCACTACGTTCCCCGCCCGCGCCTGCATCAGTATCTCGACGATCTGGTGCGCAGCCCGGTGACGGTCGTGGTCGCACCGGCGGGTGCCGGGAAGACATCGCTGCTCGCCGGTTGGAGCGCCGAGCGCGACTCGGTGGCGGCGTGGCTCTCACTCGACGACACCGACTACGAGCCCGCGCAATTCTGGAGCGGCGTGATAACTGCGCTCGAGACGATCAGTCCCGGGTGCGGAGCGCGGGCGCGCGCGGCATTGCGTCGGTCGGACGGTATCGACGCCGCGGTGCGGGAACTGCTCGATGTCCTCGATGCCGACACACCGCACGACGCCGATCAGTCTCCGAGCGTGATCGTCATCGACGACCTGCACTGCGTCGCGGATACGCCTGACGAAGCCGAGGCGTTGGGGCTGTTCGTTCGGCATCTGCCCACGTGGCTGCATCTGGTGCTGCTCTCCCGACACGCGCCCGAGCTTCCCCTCGACCGCCTGCGCGCCCGTGGACAACTGGGCGAGATGAGCTTCGGCGAGTTGCGGTTCTCGTCCGACGAGGCGCGCCAGATGTTGAATCACCTTGCCCCCGCACTGCCCGAACCTCAGGTCGAGGGCGCGGTGCGGCACGCGGATGGCCTGGCGGTCGCCCTGCAGATGGCGGCGCTGAAGGTCCGCGCCGCGGGCGTGCTCACGGAGGCCGGGACGCCCGACACCGACGCCGACTCACTCCTCCATGGTTACGTGCTGCACGAGGTCGTTGCGGGAGAGTCCCCGGAGCTGATCGACACTCTGTTGAACGTGTCGGTCGTCGAACACCTCGATCCGGAGCTGGCGCGCGTGCTTGCGGGCCGCACCGATGCCGACGAGCTGCTGCGGCGGGCCGAGGCGCACGGCCTGTTCGTCGCGTCCGTCGACAGCACCGGTGGATTCGAGTTGCACTCGTTGGCGCGCGCGGCCTTCGTCACCGAACTGGAGCGGCGCTCCCCGGCGCGGTTGGTCGAACAGCACCGGCGCGCCGCGCGTTGGTTCGAAACCGCGGACGAGCACGAACTCGCGTTGTCGCACTACTTCGCGGCCGATCTGCCCCGCGACGCACTGCGGCTGCTGGCCGCGAAGCAGGGCGAACTGTACGACTCCGGCCGGCAGGCGTTGATCGAACGCACGATCGCCCGCATACCCAACGACGTCGCGACGGCCGACATCGGGGCGATGCTCGAGTTCGCGACGTGCCTGGTGTTGATCGATCGCCGGCGGTTCCTCGACGCGGTCGAACGGACGACGTTCTGGGCCGAAAGCGCCGACCTCGATCCGGTCATGCGGGGTCGACTGGCGGTGTTGCAGACGCGGGCCGCGATTGTCAGCGGCAATCTCGCCGAATGCGCCGTCCGCGCGCGAATCGCTGGACGCCTTCGGCGACGACTGGTGGCGTGATCCCTTTGGTCGATTCGTCTGGAACAATCTCGCGCGCGAGATCGCGCTTTCCGAGCGCTGGGACGAGGATCTCCGTGAGGTTCGCCACGCTCGGCTGTCGCTGAGTCGGGATCCCGACCGCGGCGTCGCGTTCGAGGGCACACGCGCGCTCGGCGCCGCACTCGCCGGGCGCCCCGTCGATGCGCTGCGGACTGCCGCGGGGGTGCGCGAGGTCGTCGACGCGACGAACATGGCCATTCTTCACAGCGAGCTCGGCCTCGCCGAAGCAATTGCACACCGCGAGCTCGGCGACCGAGCTCGTGCCATCGCCGAGCTCAGTGCGATCGCCGAGGTTCCGGTCGCACCCGTGCTCTTTTGTCAGATCTTGGCGACCGTGGAACTCGCGCAACTGCACTTCGACGACGGCGCCCTCGATGCCGCGGCGGGAATGCTCGCCCGCGCGGGCGACATGATCGACCGCGAGTCTTTCGGACCGGCGGGGAGCGACTGGGTCGCACGCATCGGTACACGCCTCGCGCTGGCGGGGGCGGAATACGAGAAGGCCGAGACCCTGAGCCAGCGGATCACCGACCCGTTCTGGTCGGCGATCAGCATGGCGCGTGTGCATCTCGCAATGGAACGACCCGGCGCCGCCGAGATCGCACTGAACGGCGTGGTGCCCCGGTGTGTCCGGCATCAGGTCGTTGCCGGCCTCTTGTTGGCCACCGCGGCCGATACTCCCGACGCCGCGCTGGCGCGCGCCGCGACGGCAGTCGAGCGCGCCTCGACGTACGGAATGTTGCAGACGGTGGCTTCCGAAGGAAGGAGCGTCCTCGAGCTCGTCGAGCGCGCGGCATGGAACGCGCCGAAGCCGTGGCTGGATCGCCTCCGTCACGCACCCGCCGCACCGACGGGTCGATTCCCGATCACGGTCGATCCGCTGACTCCGCTCACCGAGCGCGAGCTCGACGTGTTGCGCTTTCTGCCGAGTCGCCTGACGCTGCGCGAGATCGCGGACGAGCTGTTCATCTCCCTCAACACGCTGAAGTTCCACCTGCGCATGATCTACCGAAAGCTCGATGTCGCGTCACGAGGCGAGGCCGTCGCGAAGGCGCGCGACGCGGGGCCGCGCGCCCGGTCTGCGGCGAGCTAGCGCGATCGCACTCGGGCAACCTCGAGCGCCTCGAACTTAGAGCGCGAGGACTCTGGCTTTGTGGTGCTCGAACTCTTCATCCGACAACAGCCCGCGCCCGAGCAAGTCGACGAGTGTTTTGAGCTGGACGAGTGGATCCGACACCGCCGGCGTGCGGCCGCGTTCGAGCATCGGCGGCCGAACCAACAGGTCGGACCGTCGGCGATTCGACGTCGATCTGTCTGGACTCACTCGTCCTCCCTTCGAGCCAGCTCCCGCACGACTCGTTGTACACGGCGCGCGGGAATTCGTTCCCCGGCGACAATGCGACCCCCCGCGCGGCGAGCCGCGGTGGAGAGGGATTCGGCCCACTGATCCTCGACCACCACGATCAGGCCCGCGCTACCTGCGGGCAGTGCCAACGACGCCAACGCGATGTCGTGATCACTGAGCAGGCAGATCTCGTTGTGCATGACGCTCCGCAGCTCGACGAAGTCATCGTTTCCGGCCACCTCGTGCACGTCGATGCTGCCGTCGCGGTGGCGGGCCACCACGACCGCGTCGAGGATCCGGATCATCGAGCGCGCCGCGAGCTCGGCGACGGCCAGCGAGAGGCCCGGCACCGCTTCGATGTCGGGCGCAACCACGATCATGTATTCGACGAGATCGCCGCTGTCTACCTCTGCCACGCATCACCTCCGGGGGCCACGGAGTACACGGGACAGCCTGACGCGGATGACCGCTCGTGAGTCCACCCCAGCGCAGGTAGTTCGCGAGTTCCGGAGTCCACCTCTTTGCGGGTGGTGCCGACCCACCCGGGCAGGCGCAATCGTCAGACCCAGCGCGAGCCCGCGCAATTCTTCGTTCTTCGGCTACCACACGAAAGAGGTGACCCACGGTGGCAAACACCCTCGAGACCATGGGGCCCATCAGCTATCTGATCGTCGAGTACCCGGGCAGCAACATGACCGGCGACGGCTTGGTAGCACTCGTCGATCTCGTCGAGCGCGGCGCAATCCGCGTCCTCGACCTGCTCTTCGTGAATCGCGACAACGACGGGCACATGACAGTGATCGACATCAGCGATGTCGACAATGACGGTGCGCTCGACCTCACCATCTTCGAAGGCGCCACGTCGGGTTTGCTCGACGAGTCCGACGCAGCCGACGCCGCTTCGGCGATCAAGCCCGGTTCCTCGGCCGCAGTCCTGCTGTTCGAGAACACGTGGGCGCTTCCGCTCGTTCGTGGACTGCAGAGCGGCGGGGCCGAGCTGGTCGCGGCCGGTTACATCCCCGTCGACCGCCTGGTCGACGCGTTGGACGCAGACGACGCACGCTGAAGCCCTCAATCACGCACAAGCACAAAGGAGAGCAATCATGGGACTCCTCCGAGGTGTCGCTCGCACGGCCGTCGTGGCCGGAACTGCTACCGCGGTGTCGAACCGCGTGTCGCGCCGCCAGGCGAACCGCTGGTCCGCGCAACAGCCCGAGCCCGAGCAGCAGTACGCGCAGCCGCAGTACGCGCAACCCGCGCCGGCTGCACCTGATCCGATCGAGCAGCTCAAGGATCTCGCGGCGTTGAAGGACCAGGGGATCCTGACCGAAGCCGAGTTCACGGCGCAGAAGGCAAAGATCCTCGCGTAACTGAGCTGTAGATCGAGCCTTCGGCCGAGCGTCGACAACGGGAGCGATGCGGCATGACCAAGACCGGCGATCATCCGCATCAGGTCACACCGGGCCGCGGCGCCGGCGCCCCGGTCAAGACCGCCACGAGTTCCGAGACCGCCACCGCGACTCCCGACCACCGCTTCGGCCTGAGCGTCGCGATGGCGCTCATCATGGGCAGCATCATCGGGGTCGGCATCTTCAACTTGCCGACGTCGTTGGCGTCGGACGGCCCCATAACCCTCGTGTCGATGGGGCTCACGACAATCGGCGCGCTCGCGCTCGCGGTGTTGTTCGCCGCCTTGTCGCGACGGGTTCCGGCCGACGGCGGGCCCTACGCGTACTCGCGCGTCGCCTTCGGGAACAAACTCGGCTTCGCGAACGCGTGGTCGTACTGGATCACGGCTTGGGCAGGCAACGCCGCGATCGCCGTCGGTTGGGTGCTGTACGTCGAGGTGTTCGTCAACAAGGGTCACAACCGGCTGGGTTCGATCCTGCTGGTATTGGTCGGCCTGTGGATTCCCGCCGCCATCAACCTGTCCGGCGTGAAGAACATGGGCGCGGTCCAGGTGATCACCACTGTCTTGAAGTTTCTCGCCCTCGCGTTCATCTCCGTCGTCGGCTTGTTCTACATCCAACGGGCGAACTTCACTCCGTGGAACGTGAGCGGCGGCAGCGCGGTCTCCGCGATCGGTCACGGCATGTCGATCGCACTCTTCAGCTATCTGGGCGTGGAAGTCGCGGCGGTAGCCGCGGCCAAAGTCCGCGACCCGGACCGAAATATCCCGCCGCGCCACGATCCTCGGCACGCTCGCCACCGCCGTGGTGTACATGCTCTCGCTCACTGTCGTGTTCGGCATCCTTCCCTCGGCCACGCTCGTCCATTCGAGCGCGCCCTTCTCGGACGCAATGAACGCGATGTTCGGCGGCACCTGGACCGGCAACGTCATGGCCATCGCGGTCATCATCTCGGGCTTCGGCGCGCTGAACGGCTGGACGATGATCTGCGCGGAGATGCCGCTCGCGGCCGCCTCCGACGGCCTGTTCCCCGAGAATTTCAAGCGGTTGTCGCGTACCGGAGTACCGGCCTTCGGCATCATTGCTTCCACCGTTCTGGCATCGATCGCGATGATCATCAACTACCTGGGCTCGAGCGGCGCCACCGTGTTCACGACGCTCGTTCTGATGACAGGGATCACGGCCGCGATCCCGTACGGTTTCTCGGCGCTCGCGCAGATGAAGTGGCGCCTCCTCGATCACCGAACCATGGAGACGCCACGCTTCGTACGCGACATGGTCGTTGCTGTTGTCTCGCTGGTGTTCTCGATCCTGTTCATCGTGTACTCGCGGAACACCGGGAACTCGTTCTGGGTTTACTGGGCCCCGTTCTTCATGGCGGGCGGTGCGCTGGTACTCGGCATACCGGTCTATCTCTCCCAGCGCGCCAAGATGGACGAGCCGGCGCCCGTTCCCGACTATCGCTGATCTGCCGTCCCCGATGGAGCGTCGTCCGGTGACCGCGATGCCCGATGACGTCGACGAGGAGCTCGCCGAGCGCCTCCAGGAGTTCGTCTACGGCACGATCACCATGCTCGTCGTGATCGGTGCACTCGACGGGAAGAACCTCGGTTCGCCGCGCGACGCCACCTTCGTCATCGTCGGGACCGCGTTCGCAACATGGTTGGCGCATACCTTCGCCGCGATCATCGGATTGCACATCCGCGAACGGCGCTCGGTTCGCCGAAACGAGGTGGTCACCAACTTCCGCCGGAGCTGGCGGATCATCACCGCGGCCCTGCCCGCGACCGCCGTCGTGTTGCTCGCCGACTTCGGCCTCATCTCGCTCCGAGCGGCCCTCTCGGTGGCGACACTCATCGGTGTCATCCAGCTCGTCTGGGTCGGCATCATCGCCGCGCGCCGGTCACAGTGGACGTTCTTCGGCGTCGTGGTCTATGCGGCAACCGCGGCGATCATCGGGCTCGTGATCGTTGCCATCGAGCTCGCCGTCTTCCACTGAGGCAACTTCTACTAGGCAGCGGCCTCAGGCGCTGGTGCGGCCGCCGTAGCGAGCCAGGGCATAGAACGTGAAGACCGCGATCCCGACGTACGTCAACGACCACACCGGGTAGTACGGCATCCACGTCATCGCGCTCAAACCGCCGATGGCTGCGGCAAAGAACCCGATCCAGCGCGCGAACTGCGAGCGGCTCAGAATCGCGATACTTGCGATCAACAGCACTGCGCCCACGACCAACCACACCCAGGCGTAGGTCGTGAGATTCGAACCGAGGACACCGTCCTTCAGGCCGTCGGGCAGTGATCCCTTGTAGCCGAAGGCCCAGATCGAATCGACGATGCGCATGAGGCCCGCGAATCCGAGCATCGTGCCGGCAAAGATCAACCACCCCGATGCGTTGTCCTCGTAGTACCCGTCCCACGAAGCAGGGTCCTGGCCGGCGATGCGACTGGTCGGTGTTGAGGTCATGTGAGTCTCCTTGGAGTTGCAGCTCGGCTCAGTGGTTTGTGGCTCAGACCGGAGCCGTTCAGACCGGCGCCGTTCAGACCGTTGCGTTCGCCCGCGCCAGTTCCTTCTCGATCTGCGCGTCGAGGTCACCGGCGACCGTGTCGATGACGATCTTCTGGTCGGCGTAGCCCAGGAACGGCGCGAGGTCGGTTCCCGAGTGATTGACGGCGACGATCACGAGTCCCGACTCGCCGGCATCGAGCAGATCGGCGATCTCTTCGATCTTGGCCTTGGGGATGTTGCGCCAGAAGTGGCCGACGATTGCTCCGGCGCCCGCGCCCGCCGCGAGCGCGGTTGCGCCGACCGGCGGCGCGATGACAACGAGCGCCGCGCCGACCCACGCCATGTGCTTGGCAGTGCTGTCGTGCCGCTCGATCTGGAGGTGGCCATCCTCGTCCTTCGTCAGCACCGCGATGTCGGTGTGGTCGAGATCGCCCATGCCCTTCATGTGCTTGATCGAGTGGTAGTCGGCGACCGCATCCTCGCGACTGCTGTACCGCGCCGCGGCGAGAACGATCGGGGTGTCAGGGTTCATGAAACGTCCTTTTGCCTCTCGGGACTCATCAGGATCGACAACAACGTCACCGTACGAATCGTCGGGTCGGGTTGGCACCACCCACGTCGGGGTTGATTTGACTGGGGTCGGCGCGGCTGTCGGTGGCGCACAATCGAGGCACTCGCGAGTTCGCAAGTCGCGGGCGTAGCAGCGCGGTAAGGAGAGATCCACCTGTTCCCGGGTGGTTCGGTCCCACCCGGACCGACGCGATGGTCGGCAGCGTCCACGTCGCGAGAGGACCCAACAGTGACGAGCGCTGCCGTCGGCGAGTCGAGCAAAACCCTTCCCACGCTGTCCGGCGAACAACTCACCGAGCTGCTCACGTTGCTGCGCGGTGCGGACAGTGTCGAGGTGAAAGCCAGCGTGCCGGACACCGACCGCCGATCGGTCGTCGCCGCGTTCGATCTCGATCCGCTCCAGGCCCAGATTCGCCAAGTGGCGTTCTTCGACACGCCGGATCTCGCACTCTCCAAACACGGAGTCGTCGTGCGCGCCCGCCGCGTGCAGGGTCGCGCCGGCGACAGCGTCGTCAAGCTCCGCCCCGTCGTACCGAGTGAGATCGCGCCGGCGCTGCGCAAGTCGCCCGCGTTCGGCGTGGAGGTCGACGCGATGCCGGGCGGATTCGTCTGCTCCGCGTCGATGAAGGGCGAGGTCGAAGACACCATCGTGCGGGCCGCGTTCTCGGGGACGCGCCCGCTGCGCAAGGTTCTCGACAAGCAACAACGCGCGTTCTTCGACGCACATGCCGCGCCCGGTGTCAGCCTCGACGATCTGGAGATGCTCGGCCCGATCAACGTCTTGAAGCTCAAGTTCCGCCCGCCGCGGTTCGACCGCCGGATCGTCGCCGAGCTCTGGCTCTATCCCGACGGTTCGCGCCTGCTCGAGCTCTCGACGAAGGCCACGCCGGCCGAAGCGTTCGAAGTCGCGGCCGCGACGAAAGCGCTCCTCGCGACGAAGGGTGTCGACCTTTCGGCCGCGCAGCAGACGAAGACGAAGAAAGCGCTGGAGTTCTTCGCCCGAGAACGGGCAGCCGGCGACGGGGACGGAGCAGCGAAATGACGGCAACGCTGGATGCGCCATCGGGTACTTCCGACGTCGACTGGTACCGGATAACGCGCGACGAGGCGTGTGAAGCACTCAAGGTCGATCTGGCCAAGGGCCTGACCGCGGACGAGGTGCTGTCGCGTCGGGCCAAGTACGGATCGAACGCGCTCGCGGAAGAGGCCAAGGAGCCGGCGTGGCGCGCGTTCCTGCGCCAGTACCGCGACCTCATGCAGCTCGTGCTCGTCGGCGCCGCGCTCGTCAGCATCATCGCGCTTTCCGACGTATCGACCGGGCTCGTGATTCTCGCCCTCACCGTGTTCAACGCGTGGATGGGACTCCACCAAGAGGGCAAGGCCGCAGAGAGCGTCGCCGCGCTCAGGCAGATGTTGATCATGACGGCGCGCGTGCGACGCGACAACGTGACCATCGAGGTGCCGGCCGAGGAACTCGTGCCCGGCGACATCGCGTTGTTCGAGGCCGGCGACAAGGTGCCGGCCGACGGCCGCATCCTGGTCGCCGCGAGTCTCGAGATCGAAGAGGCCGCGCTCACCGGCGAGAGCACGCCGTCGGCGAAGGGCACCCACGCCGTATCCGGTACCGACGTTCCCCTCGGTGACCGCAGCGACATGGCGTACATGAACACGCAGGTCACGCGCGGTCGGGGCGAGATGATCGTCACGGCGACCGGAATGTCGACCGAGGTCGGGCGCATCTCCGGCATGTTGAGCGGCGTCGAACAGGAAAAGACACCGCTGACGAAGCAACTCGATCAACTCACCGTCCTGATCACCACGATGGCGGGCGTTGCCCTTGTGGCGATCGTCGCCTTGGGCCTCGCGCGCGGCGACGATTTCGACGTGCTGTTCCTCACCGGCATCAGCCTCGCGGATCGCGGCGATCCCGACGGGACTGCCCGCGGTCGTCACGATGTTGCTCTCGATGGGAACGCGTGACCTCGCCGAAAAGGGCGCCATCGTCAAGCGACTCAAGTCGGTGGAGACACTCGGCTCGACATCGGCGATCTGTTCCGACAAAACAGGAACCTTGACCCTCAACCAGATGACGGCCCGGCAACTCGTGCTCGCGGGTCGCCGCTACAGCGTCGACGGTGAGGGATATTCCACGATCGGCAACATCCTCCGCGTCGCCGGCGAGAGCGACATCGATCTCGAGCCCCTCATGTTGCCGATGGCGCTCGCCAACGACGCGGTGATTCGCGACGGCGCGTGCATCGGCGATCCGACCGAAGGTGCTCTCGTCGTGCTCGCCGCCAAGGGCGGGATCGACGTGGAGGAGACCCGGCGCACCTACCCGCGCGTCGCCGAAGTCCCCTTCGACACGGAATACAAGCTCATGGCGACGTTCCACGAAATCGAGGACGGCGGCCGAACGATCGTGCGGTGCTACGTCAAGGGCGCGCCCGACGTCATCCTGGCCCGGTCGTCGTCGTGCCTCGACGTCGACGGTTCCGCCACACCGGTCGCCGACGCGCGCGATCGGGTGCTCGCCGAGAACGAACGATTGGCGAGCGAGGGACTGCGCGTGCTCGCAGTTGCGCGGCGCGACTTCGATCGCGACACGTTCGACCCGAAGGCCGACGCCTTGGCTCTCGTCACCGACCTCGAGCTGCTGGCGTTGGTCGGTATCGTCGACCCCGCCCGTCGCGAGGCCAAGGACGCCATCGCGCTGTGTCACGACGCCGGCATCCGGGTGCGGATGATCACCGGCGATCACGCCGTTACCGCCGCCGCGATCGCCGCGCAGCTCGGGATCGAAGGGCGTGCCCTGACCGGCGCGGAGTTCGCCGCGATGCCCGACGACCAGCTCTCGGCCGAGCTCGACGGCATCGGCGTTGTGGCCCGCGTCGCGCCCGAGGACAAAGTCCGGCTCGTCAGCCTGCTCAAGGCCCAAGGCAACATCGTCGCCATGACGGGCGACGGGGTGAACGACGCGCCCGCGCTCACGCGCGCCGACATCGGCGTCGCCATGGGCATCACGGGTACCGAGGTCACCAAAGACGCGGCCGAGATGATCCTCACCGACGACAACTTCGCGACGATCGTCACCGCGGTCGAAGGTGGTCGCGGTCTCTACGACAACCTCATGAAATACATCCGCTTCCAGATGGTCGTGCTGATCGGCTTCATCCTGACCTTCCTCGGCGCGGCCATCTGGGTCGTCGCCGACGGAACTCCACTGCTGCCGTTGCAGATCTTGTGGATCAACTTCGCCATCGACGTCGTGCTCGCGGTGGGGCTCGGTTTCGATGCGCCGACCCCGGGCCTCATGAAACGCAAACCCCGCTCCCCCGACGCGCCGGTTATCGGCAGGTTCCTCGGAGCTCGGCTCGCGTTCAGGTGGTCTGCTGATCGGTGGGGGCACGCTCGCCGTCGTTGCCTACGGCGAACATCGCTACGGACTCGCCGTCGCCACCACGATGGGACTCACGACCGCGTCGTTGCTCCACGTCATCGCGGCGTTCGAGTGGCGTGACCCTGAACAGAGCATCTTCAACCGCGACACCTTCTCCAACGGGCGGTTCACACTGCTCACCGGGATCGCGATTGCGCTCGCCTTCGTTGCGACCACGCTGCCCGGCCTGCAACGCATACTCGACACCGCCGACCTCGGCGGTCCGCAGTGGCGCGTCTGCCTGATCACCGCCGGCATCTACCTCGTACTCGCCGAAGTCGGAAAAGCCGGCCTCCGCTTCTACAACTCCCGCCAGGCGCACGCAAAGCCGACCCCCGCAAAGGAAGTATCCGTATGACCGCGACGGCCACCGAGACCAGAGAATCGATCAGGCGGGAGCTCTTGGTCGAGCCGGGAACATCGGCACGCCTCGCGGAGCGAAGTTCGCTCTGGACGGGTGGGGGGGATATACGCCGACCTCTCCGCCGACGAACTGAACGCAACCGCCAAGACGAAGCTCGCGCAGGGCGTCGACGAGCTGGCCGACGCGCAGGAGCTGCTCTGGGCGAGCGACACGAATGCGCTGCTCGTCGTGTTCCAAGCCATCGACGCGGCCGGCAAAGACTCGACGATCAAGCACGTCATGTCGGGCGTGAACCCGCAGGGTGTCGACGTCGTGTCGTTCAAGAAGCCCTCGAGCGAGGAACTTGATCACGCGTTCTTGTGGCGGGTCGCCAAGGCCGCACCCGAACGCGGCCGGATCGGGATCTTCAATCGGTCCCACTACGAGGAAGTCGTCGCGCTGCGGGTGCACCCCGAGTGGCTCGACAGCCAGAAGCTTCCGCCGGGCGAGCGCGACGCGCAGTTCTGGGGCGAACGCTTCGACGACATCAACAACTTCGAGCGCCACCTCGCCCGTAACGGCACCACGGTTGTGAAGTTCTTCCTGCACGTCTCGAAGGCAGAACAGAAGCGCCGATTCCTCGCCCGGCTCGACAACCCGGACAAGCTCTGGAAGTTCAACGCCGACGACATCGACGAGCGTGCCCTCTGGGATGACTACATGCGCGCATACGAGGACGCGATAACGGCTACAAGTGCTTCATGGGCGCCTTGGTTCGTCATACCGGCCGACCAGAAGCACGTGATGCAGGCGATGGTCGTCACGATCCTCGCCGACACGATCCGCGGGCTCGACCTGAGTTATCCGAGCGTGTCGGACAAGGCGCGTGCCGCCAACGTGAAGGCTCGCGCCGCACTCGACGCCGAGGCATAAATAGTTCGGAGCCACAACGATGACCGACGTCGCAACGTTCTTCGACACGCTCGGGCGGCGCGGCTACGAACCGCTCTTGCGCAAGGTGACGGGCCGCATTCGGTTCGACGTCACCGACGGACCAGGCACCGACTCCTGGATCGTCGCAATCGACCACGGCAACATCTCGGTGTCGCGCGAGGCGGATGCCGTCGATTGCACGATAACCGGCGACAAGGCACTGTTCGACAAGCTCGCCGACGGAACCGCGAACGCCATGGCGTCGGTCCTGCGCGGCGCGCTCGTCTGCGCCGGAACGGTCGATCTTCTGATGGCGGTGCAACGACTCTTTCCCGCGCCGCCGCGGAAGACCGATGCGAAGAGCATGGCCGGGAGCACCCGATGAGCGATGAACTCGTCCGAATCCTCTCCGGCAACACCTTCGTCGTCAGCGACACACGCGGCGACATCGAAGCGTCGATGACCGATCCGACCGGCCTGTTCTCGTTCGACACCCGCTTCTTGTCGAAGTGGGTGCTGACGGTGAACGGTGAACGCCTGACCGCGCTGTCGACCGATGACCTTCAATACTTCGAGGCCCAGTTCTTCCTCGTGCCCGGCACCGGAACCGTGTACGTCGACTCGAAGCTGTCGGTGATTCGCCGGCGCGCCGTCGGCATCGGCTTTCACGAGCAGTTGACGATCCTCAATCACGACAACGCGCCGATCGAGCTCACGGTACGCATCGACGCCGAGTCCGATTTCGCCGACCTGTTCGAGGTCAAAGACGCCCTGAAGAAGCAGGGCACGTACGACAACCGCCTCGGCGCCGACCGGCTCGTGCTCAGGTATCAGCGCGACACCTACTCGAAGGCGACGATCATCTCGTCGTCGCAACCGTGCACCTACGACGAGGGCGGACTGACCTTTAGCGTCGCGTTGGGCCCCCACGAAACCTGGAGTACCGACATCGACGTCGGCATCGACGCCCTCGGCGCGGAGGCCAACTTCGACGATACGGCGCTCGCATGGCAGATCAAACACGCGTCGCGGGACATGGCGCAAGATCTGGCCGATTGGATCGACGCGGCCCCGAAGCTCGTCTGCGACCGCGACACGCTCGCGACCACGTACCGCCGGAGTCTTGTCGATCTGGCCGCGCTGCGTTTCTCGCCGCTGACCGCGGGCGGACGCAGCCTCCCGGCCGCGGGACTTCCCTGGTTCATGACGATGTTCGGACGCGACAGCATCTTCACGAGTCTGCAGGCGCTGCCGTTCGCGCCCGAGCTCGCGGCGACGACGCTGCGGGAGCTCGGGGTCCGCCAGGGAACGCGAGTCGACGATTTTCGGGACGAGGATCCCGGTCGGATTCTGCACGAGATGCGCTACGGCGAGATGACCGCGTTCGAAGAGCGACCGCACTCCCCCTACTTCGGCTCCGCCGACGCGACGCCGCTGTTCGTAGTGCTGCTCGACGAATACGAGCGCTGGTCGGGCGACACCGAGCTCGTCCAAGACCTCGAAGATGAAGCCCGCGCCGCGCTGATGTGGATCGATGCCTACGCCAATCTGCAGGGCAACGGCTACATCGCGTACGAGCGCCGGAACGCAGAGACGGGTCTGGAGAACCAGTGCTGGAAGGATTCCTGGGACTCGATTTCGTTCCGCGACGGCACACTCCCCGGCTTCCCCCGCGCCACGTGTGAGTTACAGGGGTACGCGTACGACGCCAAGGTGCGCGCCGCGCGTCTGGCGCGCGTCGTCTGGGACGACCCCGCGTTCGCCGATCAGCTCGACGCAGAGGCAGCTGACTTGAAACGGCGTTTCAATCGTGATTTCTGGGTCGACGACGGCGAGTACTTCGCCATCGCTCTCGATCCCGATGGCCGCCAGGTCGACAGCCTCACGTCGAACAACGGCCACCTCTTGTGGAGCGGCATCGTCGACGAGTCGAAGGCCGACGCGGTTGCCGGCCACCTCATGAGCGATCGGCTCTTCTCCGGTTGGGGTATTCGCACCCTCGCAGTCGGCGAGAGTCGGTACAACCCCATCGGCTATCACAACGGGACCATCTGGCCCTTCGACAACTCGTTCATCGCGTGGGGACTCCGGCGTTACGGCTTCAAGGCCGAAGCGGCTGCGGTTGCGACCGGAATACTCGACGCCGCCGACTTCTTCGACGGTCGGCTCCCCGAGGCATTCGGCGGCTACCCGCGGTCGATGACGAAGTTCCCGGTGCAGTACCCGACTGCGTGTAGTCCGCAGGCATGGTCAACCGGCGCGCCGCTCCTGTTCCTCCGGACGATGCTCGGTCTCGAACCGACCGGAGACGAGCTCGGCGTCGACCCCGGGCTGCCCACGTCGATCGGCCACCTGGAACTTCTCGGCGTCCCGGGCCGGTGGGGCCGACGGGACGCATTCGGGCTCGGCCTCATCGACGCGTCACGCGTGAGCCACTCAGGCGCGTAAATCATCCCACCAAGGGTGATGCGATTCCCGGTTGATGTTCTTACGCTCCCCGACGGGAACCGGTGAGTTCTGCCGCCTCTCGCCCCCACGCGAGAGGCGCCAGATCTTTCCGAACGAGTGAGCAGCACTACCTCCCGTGGCATACACGCCAACGTCCGACGGGCTGGAACCTCTCCGGTGCGGTAGTGCAGCTCGCTCGTCCCAACCGTTCCCGGTTGGGCGCGCCACCCATGGCGCGAAGGGTCGCATTTCCCGAAATGGCGCCTATCGCGCTTGGCATTCAAGTCGCTCTACCAGAGCGCCGACGCGTGCCTCTTGCGCAGCCGGAGAGAGCCCCTCAGACCGCGGGAACAGAGGCGGCGACGCTTCGCGGCGGCGTTGACACTGGTTGTGCTCATCGGTGCGTTCCTCGCCGTCGCCGCGGCTGTCGAAGTGGCTGCGGATCCGGGCCCACCCGCAGTGCCGACGATCCGAGAGATCGCGTCCGGTGCGTCGACGATCGAACTGCGGTTCTCGCCGAACCTCGCACCCGGTTCGACGATTTCGGAGTTCGGCGCGAGCTGCACCTCGAGTGACGGGGGCGCCGACATCTCCGGCCAGGGCGTCGGCGCCGCGTACGGCGACTCGCGGCACGTCATCAGCGTCGCGGGCGGCACGATCGGCCACACCTACACCTGCACGCTCGTTGCGACGAACGCGGGCGGGACGAGCGCGCCGTCGGCACCTTCGGACGCGGTCGTGGTCGGCCGACCCAGCGCTCCCATCGTGTACGACCTCGGCGTCGGCGCGACCACCGTGAGCTTCACCGCGCTCCGGCCCGGCGACGGCGGCGCGTCGGGCACGCGCTTCATTGCTACGTGCAGCTCGAACGACGGTGGCGTCACCCGCGCGACGAACTCTCCGTCGACCGCGATCACCGTGACCGGTCTCACTGCGGGCAAGACGTATTCGTGTGCGGTTCGCGCGACGAACACGACCGGAGCCGGGCCCGCGTCGGACACGGGTTCCTTCATCGCCGGACGCCCGGGCGCGCCCGAGATCACCGACATCGCGCCGATGGCGGGCGAGCTCGTTCCCATCGTCATGGCGCCCGCCTCGACCGGCGGTTCCGCGATCACGGGCTACGACGCGACGTGCACGTCGACCGACGGCGGGACGACGCGCGGTGCGACCGTCGCCGCGCTTCCCATTCCCGTCACCGCGCTCGACGACGGAAAGACGTACACGTGCGCCGTGCGGGCGCGGAACGCGAGCGGTTACGGACCGGCCGGCGAAAGTCAGTCGATACGGCCCGGTCGGCCCGCGGCACCGATCGTCGGGACGCCGACGTTCGGCACCGACTACGCGAGCGTGCCGTTCGTCGGCCCGTACAACGACGGCGGATCAGCCGTCATCAGCCGGGAGGCCGACTGCACCTCGAGTGACGGCGGTGTCGACGCAAGCAACACCAGCGTCTCGGCGCCGATCACGGTCTACGGCCTGACCGAAGGCGCCACGTATCGGTGCACTGTGACGGCACTCAACGCGTCGGGCCCAGGTGTTCCCGGCGGTCCGGCCTCACCGCTGAAAGCCGGTCGCCCGACACCTGTCTTCGTCGATTCATTCACTCCAGGACCGGCCTCGGTGTCGATCGCCTTCCGGGCGCCGTCCCAGGACGGCGGCAGTCCGATCACCGCGTACACCGCGCACTGCGAATCGCCGGACGGTGCGGCATCGAGCAGCGTCACGGGCCCGGTGTCACCTCTCGTCGTGAACGGCCTCGACGACGGCGTCGAGTACTCGTGCGCGGTGTACGCGACAACCTCGGAAGGTGACGGTGCCGACGGGATCCGGTTCGAGTTCGTGATCCCCGGGCGCGCGACCGCACCGACCATCACGAGCGCGACTGCTGCCGCCGCCCGGGCGACCATCGCCTTCGACGAACCCGCGTCCGACGGTGGGAGTCCGATCACCGGCTACACCGCGTCGTGTTCGTCGAACGACGGTGGGGCGACCCGCTCCGTCGACGCCGCGACCTCGCCGATCGTCATCTCAGGGTTGACCAACGGTGCCACGTATCACTGCGAGCTCTGGGCCGACGCGGACGCCGGCGCGGGGATGCACACCGACACCGTGCTCACCGTCGGCGCGGTCCCGTTCGCGCCGCAACTCCACGCGCTGACACCGGGCAACGCAACGATCACCGTGTCGTTCCTCGCGCCCACGAACAACGGCGGCTTTCCCGTGAGCAAGTACACCGCGTCGTGTGCATCGAGCAACGGTGGTGTCGCCCGGTCGGTGAGCGGTACGGGCACGCCCATCGTGGTGACGGGCTTGACGAATCTGAAGACCTACACCTGCCGGGTCTCGGCGACGACCGACATCGGAGCCGGTCCTCTGTCGAGCGCGTCCGCACCCCTTCGACCGGGACTCCCGAGCGCGCCCGTGTTGCAGACTGCGAAGGCATCGAACGCCGCGATAACAGTGACATTCGCCAAGCCAGTGAGCAACGGCGGATTCGCGATCACCGGATACACCGCGGCGTGCTACTCGAGCAACGGTGGCGCGACACGGACCCACACCGGGACCGCGTCCCCCGTCAAGGTCGTACAGCTGACGAACGGCAAGAAGTACACGTGCAAGGTCTCGGCGCGCAACGCCAAGGGAAGCGGCACCTCGTCGGTGGCGTCAGCCGTGGTCGTACCGCACACGTAGACCTGCCCGGTTCAGTGTTCGCGGATCTCCGCGAGGACTACCGCGTCGGGTTGAGTCGCCCATGTCGCCGTGAGTCCGATCGCAGGGCGAGGTCCCGGAACCGGACGCCGAAACACCGTGAGCTCGAACCGCTCGTTGCGGAGCACCGACGCGTTCGCCGCGTCCGATTCGAGTTCGAAGCCATCGACCGGCACGCGCTGCGGCGTCCAACCCCCGCCTTGGATACGAACGATGCTGGGTGCGATGTACCAGCGGTCTTCGTGGACGACCATGCCCACCGCCTCACCCTGACCCGTCAAGGCAGCGGCCGCGAGCATCACAACGAAGAGCGGGTCGCGCAGGCCGTCGTATACCCAACGCGTGCCGAGTACCGAGTGCTGCATCTTGGTAATGAGCGCGTCGTCCGCACCGGCGAGCGGTTCGTCTCGATACGTGAGGGGTACCTGCAGCACAGCGTCGCCCGCGGTGGCGAGGTGCACCTCCATGCCAACCCGGCCGTCGGGATCGTCGAACCGGTACGACCCGATCACCGCGATGGCGTCCGCCGTCGACGAGCCCCAGGGCTGGGCCGGGCGCCCACTCCGCAATGAGCTCGGCCATCGTCGGTGTGATCGTCGCTCGGTGAAAGATCGCCATGCGCGGAACCCTACGTCCCCCTACGGGTTGACATCGATGAGCGTGAATCACCCGCAACCGGGTGACGCTTCGCCGCGGCATCGTCCGTACGGTTCGTTTCGGAACGGGTCTGCCGCTGCCTCTCACCCCCACGACGAGGCGCGACACACCTTCCTGACGAGCGAGCAGCACTACCCCTCCCGTGGCAACCCGCCAACGTCCACCGGGCCGGAACCTCTCCGGATGGGTAGTGCGGCTCGTCCGTCCCAATCCGTCGTCAGCCAATCAGATTGCGCAGAAACAAAGCGACGACCACCCACCGCGGGTGAGAGAACTTGGCACGCAACACTCTTAGCGTGCGCCCTGTCTCGGTTGCGGGCCGGGTGATCGGAGCAGCGTCGCGGTGGCAGAGGTGGGGGGACCCGAGAGCCAGGGCTTCAGCGATCCCCGATTCGCGGTGTCCAAGTTCATCGCGCCGCGCCTCGTCTCGCGCCTGGTTGCCCGGTCGCGCTTGTTCGGCGAGCTCGACCGAGGAACCGATGCTCGCCTCACACTCATTGTCGGCGCGCCGGGCGCCGGCAAAACGACACTGCTCGCCAACTGGCTCGCCGCGCACGCGTCGAGAAGGTCCGCTTGGCTCAGCTGCGATTCGGGAGACACCGACCCGCTGCGCTTCATGGCTGCGCTCATCGCCGCCCTGCGGTACGGACTCGCCGACCCGAGTATCGGCGCCGACGCGCACGAGTTGTTGACCGTCGACAATCGCGTCTCGATCGACGCGGTCGCGGCCTTGGCCGACGACCTCGAACGGCTCGACGGGCTGGTAGTCGCGATCGACGACTTTCACCTCGTCGGCCGCGAGGGCGCCGAGCTGTTCGCGCAACTCGTCGAGTACTGCCCGGAGTCGATCCAGATCGTGATCGCGACGCGGACGGATCCGCCGCTGAGGCTGCATCGCATGCGGACCCAAGAACAGTTGGTAGAGCTCCGCGACGACGACCTCGCCTTCTCGGTCGACGAGACGCGAGGGCTCTTCTCCGGCTTCGGGCTCGACCTCTCCGATGTCGAAGTCGAAGCGGTCCAACACCGCACCGAAGGCTGGTCGGTAGGGCTGCAGATGGCGGCGCTCTCGATGCGAGCGTCGCCCGACCACACTGCGTCCGCATCTCGAAACCAGGTTTCGAGTCAGACGATTGCCGGCTATTTCTTGGAAGAGGTCCTCTACCGCCAGCCCTCCGAAGTCGCGGAGTTCATGTTGGCGACCTCCGTTCTCGACGAGCTGTCGGTCGCGGCGTGCGCAGCGGTGAGCGGCGAGAACGCGGCAACGATCCTCGAGTCGCTGGTGGCAGATCATCTGTTCGTCACGCTCGTCGACGAACAGGCCGGCACCTACCGGTATCACCAGCTGATCAAGGAAGTTCTCCAGACCGAGCTCCACGCCCGCGACGCCATTCGTGAAGCAAACCTGCACGAAGCGGCGGCGCAGCAGCTTCTGAGTTCCGGCCATGCCGGCGCGGCGGCCCGGCATCTGTTGGCCGCCGGAGATTCGGAGACAGCCTTCAGCTTGTTGAGCGATCGCGTGGTGCACGACGTGCTGACGAATCCGACAGTCGGGAGTGCGCTCGATCTCGAGGAGTTTCGGCCGGAGCTGTTCGCGGGCATCCCGGAGGTGTTGGTCCCGTTGGCGGCCGAGCTGCTGTGGCGGGGATCGTTCGAACGTGGATCGCGCGCGGTGTTCCTCGCCCGCGAGGCGCCCATCGATCCTTCCCGGCAACCCGATCTCGCGGTGCGGTTCGCGCTCGTCAATACGCTGTATTGCAGCTTCGTCGGCGAGTTCGAGGAGGCGCTTCGACACCGCGATTGGGCAATGTCGTTCGCAGCATCGGCAACCGGAGTCGATGATTGGATCGTCACGCTCGAGACTCTGGCGATGTATTGCTACACGTATGTCGGGCAGTACAGCCGGGCACGCGAGCTCGCGGACATGCTCGTCGCCACCAGCACCACTCTTCCTCTCACCGACATCCTGTGTTCCGGAGTGATGAGCCAGGCCGCCTTGCTCGAGGGATCACTCGAGGAGGCTGCCGCTTCGGCCGACGCCGCCCACGGCGCGGCGCGGCGTCTCGGCTTCGACCGGCATTTCTTTGCATTCCATGCCTTGCGGACATTGGGGCAGCTGGCCCTCGAGCGGCGCGATTTCGACACTGCCACCGAGCTCGTTGAGTATGCATTGGGAATGGTGACCGGCGCGCGACCCGCGTTCAACTATCTCGCGCAGCTCGACCGGGCCCGCATCTGGGCCGCCCGCGGACAATGGGACGACGCGCTCGCCTCGCTCCCGGCCGCGCGTTCCGCGCTCCGGAGCGACGACTCGGGTCTGCTCAGCGACGCCGACGAACTCGAGGCTCACCTGCGCTTCGCGCTCGGAGATCCACACGGCGCGCGCACCGCGGCGCAGCGGCTGCCGACTGCACGCCGCATCGTGACCGAGGTGATCCTCGACCTCGCCGAAGGGAACGACGCGGCCGCGGAACACGCGCTGAACGACGCGCCGGCCGTCGGCGCGACCACGCGCGCAGACATCGAACTTCAGCTTCTGCGCGCCAACCTCTCGCTCATTCGTTCGCCGGCCGACGCGCCCCACGTCATCAGGCAAGCGCTCGACGCGGCTCATCGGTTGGGATATCTGCAGACGGTCCTCGATACCGCGCCCCAGGTCCTCGATCATGTGAGCGCGAACCGAGACCTCTACCCGCACTCCGAAGCGCTGGCCACGCTGATTCCGGCGTATCGCGAGGCGCGAGCCGTAACACGCGGCAGTTCACTCGATGCAGCCCGCGGCCAACCGCTGACCGACGCCGAGATCCGCGTACTCGCCAAGCTCGCCGAGAACCTCACCTACTCACAAGCCACGTCGGAGCTCTACGTATCGATCAATACCGTGAAGACGCATCTCAAACATGCGTACATGAAGCTTGGTGTGACCTCGAGGCGGTCGGCCATCTCGCGGGCGACAACACTCGAGCTCATCTGAACGAGCTACTACCCCGCGAACATCGACGACGGGAGGCCGACCACACCGGGACGGCACACAAACGTGGCGCCCGCGAGCGGTTCACTCTCGAGCTGGGCGGCCGTCAGGCGATATGCCGCCGAAGTCACATACAGCTCGGAGTATCCGGGCCCGCCGAATGCGCAGCTCGTGACCTGGCTCACCGGAAGGCGGATCTCGTCGACAAGGTCACCGGTCGGTGAAAAACACCGAACGCTTCCGCCGCCGAAGCACGCAACCCACAGATTGCCGTCGGCGTCGACGGTCATACCGTCGGGCGTCCCCGACTCCGGCTCGATCGTCACCAACCGCGCCCGGTTCCGGGCCTCGCCGGTCGCGACGTCGTAGTCGAAGACGTCGACGCCTTGTGTCGCGGAGTCGATGAAGTACATCTTTTGGCCGTCCGGGCTCCATGCAGTTCCGTTCGACGTCGTGACGCTCTCGACCACCGCTCGGCATCCCCAGTCGGCGTCGATGCAATAGAGCGCGCCGACCGCCGCGGTGAAATCAAACGCGGTCGTTCCGCACAAGAGCCGACCGGCGGCATCGCACTTTGCGTCGTTCATGCGATTCGCTTCGATGTCGCGTTCGACGGGCACGACGATCTCGAACCCATCGCCGTCCTCCGACACGACCGCGACTCCGTCGCGTACCGCGAGTACGAGCCCGCCCCGTTGTCGCGGAATGACCGCGCCGACCTCTTGGCCCACCGAGAACTCGGTCACAGCACCGCGGGCGCGTTCGAGTCGGATGACGGTGCCGGCAGTCAGGTCGACGAACCAGAGCGAACCCGTACGCTCATCCCAATGGGGTCCCTCGCCCACGTCGGCGCGGAGCTCGACCGCGACCTCGACCTCATGCTTGCTCGAACCGATCACGCCGCATTCTGCCGCGGGGGCGATCCACGCGCAGCTTGCTGTGCGCGCTCTGACCCGATGAGAATCATCTGGGCTGGCCGCGGACCGCGCGTCAGATGAAACGCGGGAGGGTCACGACCATGTCGGAACAGGCCAACACGGGATTGCAGTTCGAACCGCCCGGGCCGGGGTCGTGGGGCCTGGACCCCGTGCACTTCCCGCGTCCGGTGACGCGGTACTGGGCCGAGATGCACCCGGAGCCGTTCGCCCGCGGCACGCACGAGTTCATGGCGTTCTACGGCACTCCCATCTACGCGTTGGAGACTGCGTACGTCAACGGCTTCGCGTATCACTTCACGCGGCCGGCACCCGACGAAGAGATCCCGCAGCGCTTCGCGCGAGCGGAGGAGGTCTGGGAGCGAAAGGTCTGGCGCGAGCAGCTGAAGGAATGGGACGAGATCTTCAAGCCCGCCGCGATCAAAACTCATCGCGAGCTGCAGGCGGTCGACGCCGACGCACTCTCGGACGACGAGCTCGTCGCGTATCTCACCCGTTGCCGCGAGCATCACTCGCAGATGAGTTACCAGCACATGCGCTTCACGGGCTCGGCGATGATGCCGGTCGGCGACCTGCTCGCCCATCTCGGGCGGTGGACCGATGTCGCACCCGCTGTCTCCCTGGCGATGTTGCGGGGCGCGGCGCCGGTCTCGGCGGGCGCGTCGGGCGAGCTCGAGCAACTGATCACTGCGATCACGCAGAACTCGTCGGCCCGCGCGCTGCTCGACTCCGACGGTGACCCCGGCAAGACGCTCGCCGAGCTGCGCGCGTCCGACGGCGATGTCGGCGCGGCGATGTCGGCGTACCTCGACCTGGTCGGCTGCCGGCTCCTCGACGGATTCGACATCTCGGGCCGCTACGCGCTCGAGCTGCCCGACGCGCTCTTGCGGTCGATCCGATCGTCGGTGAACGGCACGGGTAACGACACCGCCGAGGTCGACGCGCGCATCGCCGACATTCGTTCGCAAGTGCCCGAAGAGAACCGTGAGCAGTTCGACGAGCTGCTCGGCGAAGCGCGCCTCATGTATCGCTTGCGCGACGAACGCGGGGTCTTCAGCGACATCTGGGCGTCGGGCATCATGCGCCGCGCCGTGATGTCGGCCGCCCGCCGGCTCGCCGTCCAAGGCCGGGTGCACGACCCCGAACACTTCGTCGACGCCGACTTCGGCGAGATGTGCGGACTGCTGACCGGCGCCACCGAGCCGTCGGCCGACGAGCTCGCACAACGGTTCACCGAGCGGAACTCGCGGACGGCCAAAGACGCGCCAATGTCGCTCGGGCCGCCGTCGCCTCCCCCGCCGGATCCGTCCGGGCTCCCGCCCGGCGCGGCGCGGGTTCTACAAGCGGTGGGCATCTCCATGGGCGCGCTGTTCGGCAGCTCCGAGGCACCGCACGAGGAGAACATGCTGCGCGGACTCGCCGCGAGCGGGGGCGTGTACGAAGGCCCGGCTCGATTCATCTCGGGCCCGGCGGAGTTCGATCGGATCGTGCAGGGTGACGTGCTCGTCACCGCGTCGACGACCGAGGCGTTCAACATTCTGTTGCCCCTTCTCGGCGCGATCGTCACCGACGCCGGCGGTCTGCTCTCGCACTCGGCGATCGTCGCACGCGAGTACGGCATCCCCGGTGTCGTCGGCACGCGCGACGCGACCGACCGCATTCCCGATGGCACACGAGTACGGGTCGACGGCGACGCGGGCGAAGTCACGGTCTACACGTGACGAGCGAGCCGGAGATCGTGCCGCTGGCCGACGCGATCGACGACTCGCGCTTCGGCGCGAAAGCAACCGGTCTGGGAGCGGCGGCTCGCGCCGGGCTGCCCAGCCCGCCCGGCATCGCGCTGTCGGGCGCGTTCGTCGACGAGGTGGCCGCCGGGCACGAGGCGGCGCTGGAACTGCTCCTGAGGTCGACGAGGTCGCTGACCGGTCCACTCGCCGTACGTTCGTCGGCCGCCGACGAGGACGGTGCCGACGCAAGCTTCGCGGGCCAGCACCTCACGCTGTTGAACGTGCCGTCGGCCGACGACGTCGACGCCGCGGTCCGGGAGATCTGGTGGTCGGCGAACTCGGACTCCGCGATCACCTACCGCCAGCGCGTCGGGCTGTTCGCCAAGCCGTGCATCGGCGTGGTGGTGCAATCGTTGCTCGCCCCCGACACCGCCGGGGTGATGTTCACCCAGAACCCGATCAGCGGCGCCGACGAGCGGCTGATCGAAGCGAGTTGGGGTCTCGGCGAAGTCGTCGTCGCGGGTCGCGTCATCCCCGACACCTTCCGGATCGACCGCAACGGGACGATTCTCGAACGCACGCCCGGACTCAAGAAGATCGCGATCCGCGCCTCGGCCGACGGCGGAACCTTCGAGGAGATCGTCGCGCCGGAGCTCACCGAGAAGCTCTGCCTCGACGACGAACAGCTCGCGCAGCTGCACGCGCTCGCCGAGCAATGCCAGGAGGTGTACGGGCCGGCTCGAGACATCGAATGGGCGTTCGCCGGCGGGCAGCTGTACTTACTGCAATGCCGCGCCGTCACTCGCGCCGGCGCGTCGAGTCGTCCGACACCACCGACTGGTCGTCACGTCGAGACGATCGAACGAGTGCCGCTCTTCGCACACATGAGCCCACGCGACGTCGCCGATATCGCCGCACTCTTCAAAGAACGCCGGTTCGCACCCGGCGAGACCATCACCAAAGAGGGCGCGGGCGGCGCGGCCTTCTTTGTGATCGAGTCCGGCGCGGCCTCCGTCTCGGTCGGCGGCCACAAACCGCGACGCTGACGGCGGGCGACTACTTCGGCGAGATCGCGCTCATCGACGAAGGTGCGCGCTCGGCGACGGTCACGGCCGACAGCGAGCTCGTCTGTTACGGACTCACCTATTGGGAGTTCCGACCGCTCGTGCAACACAACGCGACTATCGCCTGGAACCTCCTCCAGACTCTTGCGAAACGCCTGCGCACCGCCCAAGAGACGCACGCGGACTAGGCCCCCGATCGCGGCCACGCCGAAATACGATCGGTGTCATGTCATCACTCTCCGACTTCCTGGCTGAGCCCCGCAACATCATCGTCGCCGGGATCAAGCGCGACGGCCGGCCCCATCTCTCGCCCAACCTGTTCTTCTGGGACGGGAAGCGCTTCTTCATCAGCACCACGCGCGTCCGGGTCAAGTACAAGATCTTCAGCCGCGATCCGCGGGTCGAGCTGATCGTCGACGACCCCGACGGGCATCGCTACGCACGCATCTCGGGAACAGTGGAGATCCTCGAGGATGTCGCGAGCAACCTCCCGATGGACCGAGCCATACGAGAGAAACACGGCTGGTCGGTCGGCACCGACGAAGAGTTCGCCGCTTCACTGACCGCAGACAATCGCATCCTGCTCGCGGTGACGCCGCTCACACCTCCGTCCGAATGGTCCGTGTTGGGCGTCGAGGCGTAAGCGTCGACTGAGCCTCAGCTAGGACTCGGCGCGTACGGTTCGTTCGAGGATCCCGAGAGTTGCCTTCAGTGCCGACTCGGGCACGATCGGCCATGCGCCGTCGGGCTTGTATTTCTCGTCGACCTGCGACCAGTCGTAGATCGACGTCACGGTCGTACCGCCGTCGACAGGCTCGAGCCGGTAGCCGTAGTAGTGGCCGATGCTCGGGAAGTTCGGTCCCGAGACCTCCCACGTGATGTACCGGTCCTGCTCGTAGCCGGTGATCGTGACGGTCACGTCGTACTTGCCCATCGGACGGTCGCCCAACGACTCACGGTCCATGTGAATCACGAAGGTGTCACCGACGGCCGCAGCCGGATCGCCGGTCGAGCTCTGCAACATGCCCGACGCGTCGATCGCGACTTGACCGCGCGGATCGCGCACGACGTCGAAGATTGCACCCGGGTCGGCGGGGATGAATCGCTGAATTTCGAGACGCTCGCTCATGGGCGAATCATGACAGTTCCCGCGCGGTCCGAGCATTTCCGCCTGTCAATCACCCTTTTTCGGCCATCGTAGTTTTGGTGCGGGGCGGGTTTTGGGTAGTGGACGCATGATGGCCTCCAGACGCGCGCCCATCGCCGGACGCACTCTCGCGGGTCGGTACGAACTGCGAGATCGGATCGGCACGGGTGGCATGGCTACCGTCCACCGCGCTTGGGACACTCGGCTCGGTCGAGAGGTCGCGGTCAAACGGTTGGTTCCATCGCTTGCGCTCGATCCTGTCGTGCGCCATCGATTCGAGGCCGAAGCGAACGCCGCCGCCCGAATCTCGCACCCGAACGTCGTCACGGTCTTCGACACGAACGAACGTGACGGCGAGCCGTTCATCGTCATGGAGTGTCTCTCCGGCGCAACCCTCGCGGGCGAGCTCGCGCGGGGTCGGTTGCCGATCGGCCGCGTCCGCGAAATCGCGGTAGATGTGCTGAGCGGGCTCGCCGCCGCACACGACCTTGACGTCGTTCATCGCGACATCAAGCCGTCGAACCTGCTCGTCGCGGCCGACGGCTCGATCAAGATCGCGGACTTCGGGATCGCGAAGAGTCTCGCGTCGCTCGATCACACCGCGACCGGCGACGTCGTCGGAAGCGCGGCGTACATCGCACCCGAGCGCCTCGAAGGACACTCGGCAACGGCGCGGAGCGACCTGTATTCGCTCGGTGTCGTTCTGTACGAATCGGCAACCGGTCGAAAACCCTTCACGGGCGATACGCCGGCGGCCGTCGCGCACGCCGTCATCGCCGGCCACGCGCAACCGCTGCGCGAAGCACGCCCGGACATCGACGAGGAATTGGCGACCGCGATCGAACGGGCGATGGCGAGGCGTCCCGAGGATCGCTTTGCCACTGCGCGGGATATGACCGCCGGCCTGCGCCGACCCGAGCTGGAAGACACGATGGCGATATCGGCCGTCGATCTCTTCGGCGAGCCGACGGAGGCCGTAGCAGTCACTCGCACCGCGGCCATACCGGACTCGGGCTCGACGAGTCGTCAGATCGTGCCGGTCGAGCCGGGCGAACACGCGCCGCGCCGACGGACATGGGGCACGTTCGTGTTCGCGGCGGCGGTCGTCGCGGTGATACTTCTGGGCGCGCTCGTGTTCCTGGCCGCCCGATCGAACCCGACGCCGGCCGCGAACACGCCGACGACTTCGACTCCGGCTCCGGCGCCCCACGGCGCAAATCCCGCGCCGTTGCCCGCACAGCTCCAGGACGGACTGCAACAACTCGAGAACGCCGTCCGGCCATGAGGGCAAGCGTGATCGCCGCGTGTTGTGTGACCGCGCTCGCGGCAACGGGTTGTGGCCGCGGCCCGCGCCCAGTCGCTGCGCAGGTCTCGGCTGAGCTCACCGCGGCAGTAGGGCGGATCGACGCCTCGGCCCAGGCGCGCGACGTCGCGGCGACGACCAGTGAGCTCACGGACCTCCGCAAGAGCGTGCTCATCCTGCGCAGTCACGGCGACCTCACCGCCGCGTCGGCGCAGCGCATCTTGAATGCCGCCGACGTGGTGCAGTCCGACCTGGTACTCATCGCGCCGACTCCGAGTACTACTGCCTCGGCCAACACGACGAGCACCGTCAGCACCACTACGACATCCACAACCACGCCCACGCCCCCACCCCGACCCGGGCCCGCGCCGCCGCCCGGCAACAAACATCACGGCAAGGGCAAACCGGACGGCTGAGGGGCATCACGTCGTGACGTGATGCCGGGTGACGACCCGGTCGCGCTCGCGGGAGCCGCCCATGAAGAACACCGGTGACACCAGGGACGCGACGAGCAGCACACCGCCGGAGATCACAAACAGCCAGCCGCTGCGATGCGTCACGGCAAGCCAGTCGTTCAGGCGGTTCGGAACCGTTTCGATCACGACGACGATGCCGAAGGCCAACGACAGCGCGCCGAGAAAGCCGAGCAGCGATCGTGCACCGCCCGGGATCACCGAGCCGAGTATCAGCAGCGCCCCGAATCCGATCTCGATCAGGGCGAGCAGCGGGCTGTGCGGCATCTTCCAGACGAGCTCCTGCGGCTGGAAGATGTTCGACGAATTGAATCCGGTGCGCGTGAGCGCCACGATGCCGAGCACCACATACCCGATGCCGACAATCAATCCGATGATCTGCAACGGGCTCCACGCGGGAACGGCCGTCTGCACAGTTCGGTGTTCCGTCACGGCTTGTTGGGTCGGTTGCTCGTTCACGGGTTCGTCGGTGGACACCGGCGACTCGGACGGGACCTCATCGGTCGTGTCCTTGGTTCGTCCGAACATGGCGGACTCCTCTCGTTCGGCGTAACACAACACCGATACCCGTCGCGCGTCGGTATCACTCCGGATCGCGCGTCGTCTTTACTGCGACGGCATACAGAGGATCGGGTCAGCGTTTGCCCATTCCGCGGGCGGGTACTGCGAGTCACCAGTAACTCCACCATCCACCGAAGGGGACGCGCATGATCATTCTCGGAGTGATTCTGATCCTGATCGGGATAGTCATCGGAGCGCCGATCCTGTACTCGATCGGTTTGATCCTCGCGCTCGTCGGCGCGGTGCTCTGGCTGTTGGGAACGGCCGGACGCGAGGTCGGCGGACGTCGGCACTACTACTGAACCGAACGGCACACCAACGAGAAAGCCCGGCTTCGGCCGGGCTTTTTCACGTTCGGGACCAACGCACTCCAACGACGCCGATCAACCGTCTGCGAAGCGATCGTACGCCGCCTGCAACTCGCGTTCCGCGGCGATGCGGCCGCGCCAGCCCTCGATGCGCGAGTGCTTGCCCGGTTCGAGCAACTTGTACACCTCGAAGAATTGACTGATCTCGTCGCGGAGGAATTGGTTCACGTCCTCGAGTTCGCGCACCTGCTGCCAACGGGGATCCTTGGCCGGGACAACGACGAGTTTCGCGTCCGGTCCGCTCTCGTCGGTCATCTCGAAGAGCGCAACGACGCGGACCGCGATGTGGCAGCCGGGAAAGGTCGGGGCGCCGAGCAACACCAGCGCGTCGAGCGGGTCCCCGTCCTCGCCGAGCGTGTTGGGGAAGAACCCGTAGTCGCAGGGATAACGCATCGAAGTGAACAGCGTCCGGTCGAGCCAGACCTCGCCGGTCGCGTGATCGACCTCGTACTTGTTCCGCTCGCCCATCGGGATCTCGACAACCACAACTGCGTCCATCACCTACGACCCTATCGACATAAGGACCGAGGCAATCGGCACGATCAAGCCCTGTCGGCTGCGATCCGTTCGAGCCCGGTGATCGCGAAGCGCACGAGTTCGTCGCGGCGCATCGCGGCGCCGTTTCGGCGCGCGTTCTCCGCGGCGTCGGCTCTAAGCGCTTTCCGCGCGTCGATCACCGCCTGTGCAGTCGCGCCCTCCAAGTCCGCGAATTGGGGTGACGAGATCACGCCGGTCAGAACGCCGGCTTCGAGCGCGGTCTGGACGAGCACGGCCGCTTCCCATTCGCGGTGCGCACCGAATACTGCCGGAGCCAGCGCCATCGCACCCGCGCACGCGCTGTAGTCGCCGGCCGCGAGCGACCGGTCCAACGCCCGAGCGATCGCTCCTGCGCACCCGACCGTGTCGCCTTCGCGCCACGCCAGGATCGACAGCAGATGCAGCGATCGATCGGACACGACATCGGCCGTTCCGAGATCACTCAGTCGCAGCGCTTCTTCGAGGTCGGCTCGTGCCGCCACCGGCTCGAGCTCCATACGGACGATGCCGTGCGCGTATTGCGCAAGTGCGATCGCGCTGGGTGCCCCCAGCGCTCGTGCCCGCGCGACCGCCTCGTCGGCGAGCGACACCGCCCGGGTCGTGTCGCCGGACAAGCCAACGAGGATCGCCAGCGATGCGGCGACTCCGAACGTAAGCGGTCCGGTCTCCTCCGTCCCCGCCGCATAGGCGTCGGAGAGATCTTTTACGCCGCCGTCGAAGTCGCCGAGCGCCATCGTGGTGTAGCAACGCAACGAACACGCCCACGCCCGCTCGTCGGCCGGAGCATCGGGCCAAGCGATGACCGCCTCCGCGATCCGCAGAGCCGGTTCGAAGTCGCCAGTGTCGTGGTAGAAGTGAAATCCGGCCGCCAACCGCACCCAACTCCATTCCGGCACCGCATCGACCGGCTCGAGCGGGAGGGCCCGCGCCGCCCACGCACCTACCCCGGTACCCCGGTTCCAGCCCGCTTCGGGACAGATCGGGACAAGGATCGCGAGCACGAGGTCGGTGTCGGCGGTGTCGGCCGCCCAGTCAAGTGCGGCGCGGATGTTGTCGAGGTCGCGGCGAAGCCGTGTCCGCGCCGCGAGCTCGCCGGATCCGTACAGCGTCGCGCCGAACTCCGCGGTCACGCTCGCGAAGTGCCCGGCGTGGCGGCCGCGGAACGCGTCGGCGTGACCCGCGAGCTCGAGCCGTTCGAGCGCGTACTGCCGCAGCGTCTCGAGCAACTGGTACCGCGTCGTGCCGTCGACGGTTGCTTCCGCGCCGAGCATCGACTTGGCGACGAGCTCGTCCAGTGCGTCGAGAACGTCGAAGCGCCCGATCGCGTCGTCGGCCGCGACCGATTGCGCCGCGGCCGCGTCGAAGGTGCCGATGAAGACGCCGAGCCGGTCGAACACCGTGCGTTCGCGCTCGGTGAGCAGTGAGTACGACCAGTCGACAGTGGCGCGCAGGGTCTGGTGGCGCTCGACCGTTCGACGGCGGCTCCCGGTGAGCAACCGGAACCGTTCGTCGAGCAGCGCCGCGATCTCGCTCGGTTGGAGGCTGGCCGTTCGGGCCGCGGCGAGCTCGATCGCCAATGGGATGCCGTCGAGACGACGACACACCTCGATGATCGCCGCCGCGTTCTGGTCGTCGAGCCGGAACGAGGGTGCTATCGCTCCGGCCCGTTCGACGAACAGCGTCGTCGCGTCGGAGCTGAGTGCGGCGGCCGCGGTGGCGACATCGGGAACCTCTAACGAGCGGATCGGGCGGAGCTGTTCGCCGTCGACACCCAAGCCTTCGCGACTCGTGGCGACGACGCGCACTCCCCGGCACTGATGCAGAATTGCTGCGGCGAGATCGGCAGCCGGGTCGAGTACGTGCTCACAGTTGTCGAGCACGACGATGCATTCGCGATCACGCAGAACCTCGACGATGCTGTCGAACAGCGACATACCGGTGCGCGGCAGGATGGCCAGCGCGTGGGCCACGACTTCGCACACCGCGTCGTTGCCCTCGGCCGTTGCCAGCTCACACAACCACACGCCGTCGCGCACGTCGGGGAGCAGCTCGGCCGCGATCCGCAACGCCAAACGAGTCTTGCCCACGCCACCGACACCGGTGAGCGTGACCATGCGTTCGCGACGTACGAGGTTCGAGAGCTCGTCGATCTCCAACTCTCGACCGATGAAGCTCGTCGGCTGGAACGGCAGGTTGGTGGTGTACGCGTCGAGCGAGCGCAGGGGCGGGAACTCCGTGCCGAAGCCGTCCGCATCGACCTGATGCACGCGCTCGACGTGCGACAGGTCGCGGAGGCGGTGCTCACCGAGATCTCGGAATTTCGTCCCGGCCGGCACGTCGTCGCGCAGCAACACGGCGACGACCTCCGAGGTGAGGACCTGCCCGCCGTGACCCAACGCCATGATGCGGGCGGCACGGTTGAGCGTCGTGCCGTAGTAGTCGCCGTCGCGTTCCGTCGCCGGCCCGCAGTGGATCGCCATGCGCACTCGCAACTGACCCGTCGTCGACCAGGTCGCGTCGCTCAGCTTTCGCTGCCCCAAGACGGCGGCGCGGACTGCCGCACCCGACTCGTCGAATACCGCGAGCATCCCGTCGCCCGTCGACTTGACGACCGAGCCCCCCGCTTCTCCGATCGCGCCGTGAAGTATCTCGTCATGTTGCGCGAGCGCGACCCGCATCGCATCCGGCTGCTGATCCCACAGGCGCGTTGATCCCTCGACGTCAGTGAACAAAAACGCGAGCGTCCGCGAGCGAGAGTCGGCTTCCGAGCGCGTCATCGATCAGGCCCACCCATGCCGAAACCCCGCCCGCACACGAGGCACACGATAGCGACGCCTTGACCGCAACACGTGCCTTTGCTGCTGATCCGCGCTCGCTTCAGGCGGCGCGGGCGCGTGATCTCCTCGTAACTTGTGCCCATGGCAATGCGGTCATTGGCTACTGACTATCTCGTCGTGGGTGCGGGCGCGATGGGTATGGCCTTCACGGATGCGCTGATCGATCATGCCGACGTACACGTCACTCTGGTCGATCGTCGCCATGCGTCGGGCGGTCACTGGCAGGACGCGTATCCGTTCGTCCAGCTTCACCAAGCCTCACTCTTCTATGGCGTCGCGTCGACGGTGCTCGGTACCGGTGCGGTCCAGAAGCAGGGTCCCGAATCGGGGCTCCAGGAGCGGGCGCGCCGCTCGGAGATCCAGAACTATTACGACGACATCCTGCATCGCCGGTTCGCGGCAACGGGTCGCGTCACCTTCCTCGGCGGAAGCGAGTACCACACCGACGGCACTACACATCTCGTCACGTCACTCGTGTCGGGCGAGACAACGCGCGTCGACGTGCAACGTCGCGTCGTCGACGCCGCGTACTTGTCGCCGACGATTCCGGCGACGACACCTCCGCCGTTCGGAGTAGCCGACGACGTGCACGTCGTCGCCGTCAACGAGCTCGCACGGTTGGTCGAGGCGCCGAGCCGGTACGTAATCGTCGGAGCCGGAAAGACTGCGACTGACGGAATCGTGTGGTTGCTGGCCAATGGCGTGCAACCAGACCGGATCATGTGGGTGCGGCCCCGCGAGCCCTGGATGCTCAATCGCGCCGTCGTTCAGCCCGATCCCGTGGTTGCGCTCAAGCTCGCGGCCGACACCATGGCCGCGGCTGCCGACGCCGAATCACTCGACGAGGTATTCCTCCGTCTCGAGGCCGACGGAGTGATGTTGCGGATCGATACCGATGTCGTTCCCACGATGGCCAAGGTTCCCACGCTCGGCGTCTGGGAACTGGAGGTCTTGCGTACCATCGAGAACGTCGTTCGCCTCGGACACGTCAAACACGTCACTACGGGCGAGATTGTCCTCGACGACGGCGTGATTCCGCTCGAGCCGGGCACGCTGATTGTGCATTGCGCTGCTTCGGGGCTCCGCTACCCCACCCTCGTTCCGCTTTGGAGTCCGGACCAGATCCGACTGCAGACGATCCGGGCGGGCTTCCCGTGTTTCGGCGCAGCCTTGGCCGGCTTTGTGGAGGCAACCCGCGACGACGACCGCGAACGAAACCGGCTGTGTCCGCCGAACACACTTCCCGACAACCCCGTGAGTTGGGCACGGATGCAGGTGCGGGGAACCTTGGCGACGCGCGCGTACGGCGCGGAGCCGGACATCGCCGACTGGGCCGACGACTGCGCGCTCAATCCCACGCTCATCGAAGCATCACAACGCAACGAACCGACGGTGCGGGCCGCCATCGCGCGTCTGAACGATGTCACCGATACAGGACTCGCGCGCTTGGCCGAGCTTGCGCACGAGCCGCTCACCGCGGTCGACTGACAGGTCGAACTGAGAGAGCGAACTCGAAGACTCCTACGTTCGGCGGCGCCGACCCGGAGATGTCGTCAGTGCACTTCGTCGAGCTGGGCGATGCGCCGGGCGGCCGCCTCGAGCAGCGGCGCGTGCAGATCGGGATACTCCTCGAGCAGGCGCCGGAAATCCTGACGGTGGATCACGTCGATCGTCATCTCGGTCTTGGCCACCACCGAAGCATTGCGAGGCTGGTCGAGCAACAGCGCGGTCTCGCCGAAAAACGAGCCCGCGCCGCGTGTGGCGATGACCTCGCCACCGCGGAGCACTTCGGCCTCTCCCTCGATCACCACGACGAACTCGCGGCCGGGCTCGCCTTCACGAATGAGCACGCGACCAGCGGGCACGTCGACGGTCGTCACGAGCGCGTCGACCGCCCCGAGCTGCTTCGCGGAGAGATCCTGGAACAGCGGGATGTTGGCCAGTTCGTTGCCCGCTCGCTTGCGCATATAACCCCTTCGATCCGCGTCGAAGACACGCTAACCGGCCGCGGTAGGACGAGGCGACGATGACGCCATCGTTCAGCGCGATCCGCTCAGTACTCGCCCTTGATCACGAAGTAGGAGCCCCGGATCGTCCCGGCCAGCTTCGACTTCTGGCGCGGCGAACTTGAACGAGCCGAGTTCGGTGGGGATCTCCATCCCTTCGGAGAGCTTGAATCCGACCGCTCGCTTCTTCGCGTCCTCAAGGGTGTACAGGACGTTGATGACGAGCCCGCTCTCGTAGAACACCTCGGGCCAGCGGATGCCCTCGACCTCGGTGGTCGCCGCCTCGAGCGGGGGCGACGCGATGACGATGCCGCGCTCCTCCTCGAGAATGCGATGCACCCAGGCGATGGTCTTCTTGGCCTTGGCCTTGGCGGCCGGTTCGACCGTGAAAACGTGGTCGTACTTGTTCTTGAAGTAACGGGCCTCGTGCGCGCGCAGCCCGGCCAGCGCGGCCGCGACCGGCGACGATTCCAGACCCGTGGTCGAGACGTTGACGAAGTCCACTACGTAGCTCATATCGACTCTCCACGATAGTCGCGGCCCTGACTTAGCCGAGGGCCATTCCGCCCGCCTCCGATGCCACTGGATCGGGCAGGCGCATCATGCGGAACGACACCGCGAAACCGAGCAGCGCGGAGATCAACGGGATCAGGAGCGCGAGCTGCAAGGAGTGGTGCTGGGCCTTGGTATTGATGCTCAGGATCTCCTCCTGCACGGCCGGGCTGTTGTGCGAAATCTGTTCTTGCAGTTTCGAGTTGCTGATGAACTCGGCATCGTGTTCGAGCGTGTGCGACACCTCCGACTTCTGCCCGTTCGACAACACGGAGCTGTCGTTCGCCTGGTGCGTGAAGGAGAACGACAAGAAGGCGAGCAGGATCGTCCCCGCGAACGCCAAACCGAATGACAAGCCGAAAGAACCACCGGCGGAGTTCACGCCCGCCGCTTCGCTCACGTGTTCGTCGTCGATCGGCGACAGTGTGTAGTTGTTGAGCTGCGATACCAACAGTCCGAGTCCACAGCCCGCGATGATCAGCGGCACGACGAGATACCAACCATTCGTCGCACGCGGCACGATGGGGATGAGCACCACCATCCCGATCGCCACGAGCGCGAACCCGGCGCGGATGATCGAGGCGGGTCGCCGCCGACCCGACCGCTTTCCCGCGGCCAACGCGATCGCGAACATGCTCAGCGACAGCGGTGCGATGGTGAGGCCCGCGCCCATCGCGCTGTACTCGAACACCATCTGGAGATAGAGCGGCAGCACGATCATCAAGCCGCCCAGAGCGATCTGCTGCAGCAACTGCCCGCTAATGCCGAAACGGAACAGCTTCTGCGTGAATAACCCTGGATCGATCAAGGCGGGCTTTCCCGCGCGTTTGCGGTGCACGAGCCACCACGCAAACGCACCCATCGCGATCACACCAACGACCGCGAGCGCCAAGACCGCACCGCCGCCCTCTTCCCACACGAGGATGGCGAGGACGATGCCGCCCATGCCGACCACCGACAAGACCGCGCCCACGATGTCGATCGTGCCGCGCACCCGTGTACGGAACTTCCTTCACGCGCCCGAGGCCGGAGAGCACGATGATGATGATGACGTCCTCCAGCAGGAACGCGATACGCCACGACAGATACGTCGTGATGAAGCCACCGATCAACGGCCCGACCGCGGCCACGATCGCGGCCGCCGCGCCAACCAGCGCGTACGCCTTTTTCTGTTCGACGCCTTCGAAGTTGCCGTGGATCAACGACTGCATCGCCGGTAGCAACAACGACGCGCCGAGGCCGCCGATGATCGCCCAGAAGATGATCATCGTCAGCAGCCCTTGCGCGAGGGCCATCGCGAGCGCGCCGACCGCGTACGCGAGCAGCCCGAGCGTGTACGCCTTCTTGCGGCCGATGAGATCGCCGACTTTGCTGCCGATCAAGATGAACGCGGCCGAAACGAGCGCTTCCAAGGCGATGGCCGACTGCACGCCGCTTGCGGTTGTCCCGAGGTCGTGCACGACCGCCGAGATCGAGACGTTCATGATCGACGTGTCGACGACGAGGACGAACATCGCCATCGCCAACAACACAGCCAACGTGCGACTGCCACTCTCCGCCATCGCGTCAACTTCCGGCGTGTCAGCCATTCACGTGGGCTCCCGTGGCGGTGTCGTCGGGTTCCGACCTCGATGGTCGTCGCAGCCACCTCGTGGCCACCCCGACGTTGCTGCACCGGTCAGCCCCGCCGCCTCGCCCGCGCCGGGTGAGGCGACGTTCCTCGCCCCACGTTTCGAGCCCCAGATTCGGGCTAGGTCGGCCGGCGTCCGGGGCTGCGTTCGGACCCTTCGGACGCCTCGACTGCGGCCGGCACACCCTCGGGCGTTGAGCTCCAGCTGGCGAGGAGGCTCAGCGCTCCATGCGAGGAGCTGCCGGGCTCGGCGGTGTAGACGTTGACGCGCTGTCCGCTGTCGCCGGAGAGCTCGAACGCTTCGAACGCCAGCGTCAGGTCGCCGACCACCGGGTGGTGGAGCCGCTTCTCACCGGTGCGATGGAACTTCACGTTGTGCGCGGCCCATCGCACGCGGAACTCTTCGCTGCGCGTCGAGAGCTCGCCGATGAGGTCGGAGAGACGCCGATCGTGCGGATCGCGTCCCGCTTCCGCGCGCAGGATGGCGACCGCGTCGTTCGCGACCGTGTCCCAATCGACGAAGAACTCCGACGCGCGTGGGTTGAGGTACACGAATCGAGCGACATTCGCGGGACGGACGGGGTCTTCGAACGCCGGCGCATAAAGCGCGCGACCGAGCGTATTGGCGGCCAAGATGTCGAGACGGCCGTTCCGGACGTACGCCGGCACCTCGGGCATCGCGTCGAGGATTCGCTGCACCGTCGGGCGCACGCGTTCTTGGGTCGGTCGGCGCCGTGCCGGTCGGGTCGTGTTGGAGGCGCGGACCAGATCGAACAGATGCGCGCGTTCGGCTTCGTCGAGCTGTAGCGCACGAGCGATTCCTTCGAGCACATCCTCCGAAACCCCGTTGGCGTTCCCGCGCTCGAGTCGCGTGTAGTACTCGACACTGATCCCGGCGAGCATCGAGACCTCTTCGCGGCGCAGACCGGTGACTCGCCGCCTGCCGCCGTAGTCGGGCAGTCCCGCCTGTTGCGGCGTGATCTTCCCTCGCCGCGAGGTGAGGAAATCGCGGATGTCGTTGTCGGCGTCCATGGGGTGAACGCTACGACTGCTCAGCCGAAGTAGGGAGGCCCTGCCAGTACCCCTCACGACCGGGACTCCCTGCGGCGCCGGGATCATGGTCAAGTGTGCGCATGACCGAAGTCGTTGTCGTCATCGGATCCGGTTCGATCGGTCAGGCGATCGCCCGGCGTGTGAGTACCGGCAAGCACGTCGTGGTGGCCGACCTGCAGCAGGCGAACGCCGACCGCGCCGCGGAAGTGATGCGCGACGCGGGATTCGACGTGACGACAGCCGTCACCGATGTTTCCTCGCGCGCGTCGGTGCGCGCGCTCGTGGAGACCGCGGCCGCGCTCGGCGACATCACGGGCGTGATCCACGCGGCCGGCGTGTCACCGAGTCAGGCCTCCCCAGCCACCATCCTCGCGGTCGACCTGTACGGTACCGCGCTCGTGCTCGAGGAGTTCGGGAACGTAATCGCGCGGGGTGGGGCGGGAGTCGTCATCGCGTCGCAGTCGGGACACCGGCTGCACGCGCTCACCGCCGAACAGGACGCCGCGCTCGCGACCACACCGTCCGACCAACTTCTGCAGCTCCCCATGCTCCAGGCCGACCAGGTGACCGACTCACTCAACGCCTACCAGCTCGCCAAGCGAGGGAACTCGTTGCGGGTGATGGCCGAAGCCGTCCGTTGGGGCAAGCGCGGTGCCCGGATCAACACGATCAGTCCCGGCATCGTCTTCACGCCGTTGGCCCGCGACGAACTGAGCGGTCCACGCGGCGAGGGATACCGGCGCATGATCGAACTCTGTCCTGTCGGGCGCGGCGGCACCCCCGACGAGGTCGGGACTCTCGCCGCGCTGCTCGATGGGCCCCGATGGTGCTTTCATCACCGGCAGCGACTTTCTCATCGACGGCGGCGTCACCGCGTCTTATTTCTACGGCGAGCTCGCCCCGCAATAGCTCGATCCTCGAATGCCCGAACCAGGAGCAGCAACCATGAAACACATCAACCTCGGAACGCTCGACGTCGGGCGCATCGGTCTCGGCGGCATGGGTATGTCGTCGGCCTACACGGGCGCGGGCACCGACGACGCCGAGTCCATCCGCACGATCCACCGCGCTCTCGATCTCGGCGTGACGCTCATCGACACCGCGGAGATCTACGGGCCGTTCACGAACGAGGAGCTCGTCGGCCGAGCCTTCAAGGACCGGCGCGACGACGTTGTGCTCGCGACGAAGTTCGGTCTCGTATCCCACACCGGTGGCGGAGCATGGAACCTCGACAGCAGTCCCGCGAATATCCGCGCTGCGCTCGAGGGCTCCCTCCGGCGGCTCGGCACCGACCACATCGACCTCTACTACCAGCACCGCGTCGACCCGAAGACGCCGATCGAGGAAACCGTCGGCGCGCTGGCCGAGCTGGTCGCGGAAGGAAAGGTTCGCCACATCGGTTTGTCCGAGGCCGGAGCCGACACGATCCGGCGCGCCCACGCGGTGCATCCCGTCACGGCGCTGCAGTCGGAGTACTCGCTATGGACGCGCGACCCGGAACCGAAGGTGCTGCCGGTGTTGCGTGAGCTCGGCATCGGCTTGGTGGCCTACTCGCCGCTCGGCCGCGGTTTCCTGACCGGCGAGATCCGCTCCACCGACGACTTCGCCGACGACGACTCCCGCAAGACGAACCCGCGTTTCACGGGCGAGAACTTCGAGCGCAACTCTGCGCGCGGTCGACGAGGTCAAGGCGATCGCGGCCGAGGTCGGCGCCACTCCCGCACAAGTTGCCCTCGCGTGGGTCCTGGCCCAAGGCGACGACATCGCGCCGATCCCCGGCACGAAGCGAGTGACCCGCGTCGAGGAGAACATCGCCGCGGACAGCGTCGAGCTCAGCCCGGAGCAGATCGAGAAACTCACCAACATCACGCCCGCGGCCGGCGACCATCACAGCGAGCAACAGATGCAGATGATCGAACGCTGAGGCCGGTCAGCGCCCGCGACCGCTTAAGTCGTGTTAACCCCGTCGACCCGCGCTTCTTCGTGAGCGCCGCCCGCGCCGCCGCAGAGCGACGGCGCACGGCGAGACGAGCCCGGAGAGAACGCAGGTGAGGAACCTTCATTGCCCGGGCGCCGAAGACGACGGTCTCAGGCCGTCCGACCTCTCCGTCCGCGACCATGACGCCCAAGCAGCGGATGTCGGGCAGACCGTCGTCCATCGGGAACCACGCTGACGTTGCGAGGGTAGCGACCGGCCCCGAATGCCGGTAGCGCCGCGGCACGAAGATGCGCATGCTCGTCCACGCGCCGTTGCCGGCGACTCGGATCGTGAACGTGCTCCACGGAAGGGTCACGACGACGCGGGCCTCAGAGGTCTGCGGAGGTCGCGAGAACGCTAGCGACGCGAAGCGCCCGGACACGTGGAGTCGTACGCGAGCGGTCGGCGCGCTCCACCGGTACGGGCCCAGGCACGCCTCGTCTTCGCGAAGGAACAGACCGTCGGCATCGGGCCGCATGCCGTGTGACGCATCGGCGAGATCCGCGATCTCGTGATGGTCCGGGCTACCGAAGGCGAGACGCCGCGTCGCACCTCCCGCGGGCACATGCGTGAGGTAGAAGCGAAGCTCGTCTACGCCCATCTCCGCGGCCAATGCCTTCACTTGGGCGATCGTCTCGGCCGAGTCGTTCCAGTGGAAGAGCAAATAGCGCCACTGCACGACCGGCGTCGAGAGACCGAGCTCCCGCTTCGCCGCGCAGACCCGACGCATGCCGTCTAGCGCCGCGGCTGCAGATCCTCGTCCGTGGTATTCCACGTAGGTCGGTTGATCGATGCCCGCGATGGTGAACGTCATGTGATCGACCCCGGAGCGGACCAGCTTCTCGGCGCGTCCCGGGCGCGCGAACGGAATGCCGTTGGTGCTCGATGCGATGCGCATGGCGGGGTTCTTGTGCTTGGCGTAGGCGATCATGTCCTCGGCCTGCGGATGCAGGAACGGTTCGCCGTAGTTCAAGAACCACATGAACTCGACGCCGGAGGCGGTCTGATCGATGAGTCTTTTGTAGTCGTCGAGCGGCAGAAAATTGGATGCCCGCGTTTGTTCGCTCGGATCGTTGTTCTTGAAGCAGGCATCGTTCTGGCAGCGGATGTTGCACGTCACGGTCGCTTCCACGATGAGCCGGCGCGGCGCGGATGCGCGCTCCGGCATCGCGCCCTCAACGACGTGATGGAGCGCGCAACCATCGCACGCACGTCCTTGCGCCAAGCGCTGTTTGCGCTGGCCGTACCGGAGGTCACGCCAGATCGTGCCTACCGGCGAGACCTTGATGTTCCCGAAGCTGCGGGTGCCGTTCGGGTCGTCGAGCCCGCACGTCACGTTGCCGTCGCACAGCACGGTCAATGTGTCCGAGAGGTACTCGCACGAGAGTCGCCCTTGAGTCACAGCTGCACTCTCACACAACTCCGGGGGCGCGAGCTCACATGAATGATTGACGCGTCGCCGGCCGCAAAGGTTCCGTCCGCCCCTCCTGCGATCATGCCGGATGCCACCGTCTCGCGCCGTTTCTGAGGTAGATACCTAGGCAATCAACGATCGGCGAGGCCGCGTGTCGTGCCGGATCGGAAGGGAGGGCGCAACGCATGGCGGCTGGGCGACGACGACGTTGGTGCGTCGTGGTGATGGTGACGGTCGCGCTCGGGGCATGTTCCTCGGGCGCGAAACACACGGCCCCATCAACCTCCGCTTCGTCCTCCGCGCCGTCGACCTCGTCCACTCCGACGACCACCGCTCCATGTGGGACTCCGGGAATCGCAACGGGCCGCAAGACGATGAACTATCTCGGCGTCACGCGCACGTATCAACTCACGCTGCCCTCGTCTTACGACCGGCGAACACCCGACCCGGTGCTACTCAGCCTGCACGGATTTACGTCGAACATCGATGAGCAGGACGTCGTCACCAACTTCCCCGCGTTCGGCGGTGCGCGCGGCTATGTCATCGTCACACCGCAGGGCCTCGGTGCTCCCGGCGCCGAACAGTGGAACCTCTCCCCGACCGCTACGGGCGCCAACAGTGATGTGGGGTTTCTGCTCGCCTTGCTCGACCGCGTCCAACACGACGTGTGTGTCGACACGCATCGGGAGTACGTCGCGGGAGTCTCCGACGGAGCCGCGATGGTGATGACCCTCCGCTGCCAGGCGGGCAACCGGTTCGCCGCCGTTGCCGCGGTTGCCGGGGTGACCTTGGGAAGCTGCAGTCAAAAGATCGCTATACCCCTCATCGCATTTCACGGCGACGCCGACCCGCTCATTTCCTACCAAGGCACCGACGTAGAGGGCGCGATGGCCCGGCTCGCCGAGGCCGGCGGATGCCCCACCAAGCCGACGGTGACGACACCGTTCCCGGACGCGCGTCACCTCGTCTGGCCGTGCAGCAAGCCAATGGGCCTCGAGCTCTGGCGGATCATCAGCGGTGGTCACACCTGGCCCGGCGTGACCACCTATGTCGATCCGAACACCGCCCGCAAGAATCCCGACGGCACACCCGCGGGAAGCCCGTACGGCTCCCCGGGACTGGTCAAGCACCAGACCACCGACGTCGTAGCGAGCAAACTGATACTCGACTTCTTCGACGCACACCGGGACAGGTGAGCGGCGGACGCCAACGCGCGTCAGTGATCTGGCACGAGCGACCTTGCCCGGGCGACGGTGACGAGCACGCGCTCGCCGACCTCGTGCTGATCGGGTCGGGCGTCGTCGCGCAACGAGCGCTGGTAGACGCCTTCGATCAGGACGGCAATAGAGCACCGCGTAGTAGGCGAGGTCAACCGGTCTCTCGATGCGACGCGCCCTGGAGTAACGCTCGATCAGAGCAAGTCGGCTGGGCCAACCGAAGTCGGCGGCCGAGCACCGCCGTTTCCCAGTCGACGATCGCGACATCTCGTCCGGGCGCGGTCGACGGCGATGAGCACGTTGGGCACGCGGTAATCGCCGTGCATGACCGTGGGTCGAAGTGATGCGGACGGTCAAGCAACATCATGACGCTCTCAATCTCGGGCAGCGTGGGCCCTTCGTGGCCTGGCATACCACTCGCGATTTCCGCGGCCGTGGTCAAACACGCGCTCTCCACCCCCGACAGCGCGCAACCGATGAGAGCGTCTCGCAACACGTCAGCCAGATGCCGCGTTTCGTCACGGTAGGCCGCGTAGCAGCGACACCATCTCGATCGCGGTGAGCGCGGCTTCCTCGCCCTTGTGCCCTTCCTTGCCCCCGAGCCGGTCGCGGGCCTGTTCGCGGTCGTCGACGGTGAGCACGCCGAAGATCACCGGGATGCCGGTGTCGAGCGCGGCCCGCGTGATGCCGGCCGCGGTCTCGCCGGCCACGTACTCGAAGTGCGCGGTCTCGCCTCGGATGACCGCGCCGAGACAGATCACCGCGTCGACGGTGCCCGACGCCGCAAGGCGTTTGGCGACGAGCGGCGCCTCGAAGGCACCCGGCACCCACAGCACCTTGACGTCGGCCGCGTTGTGCTTTTGCAGGATCAACTCTGCGCCGGTCAGCAACTCACTCGTGATGTCGTGGTTGAACCGCGCGACGATGATCGCGAAGCGCATACCCGTCGCGTCGAGCGCGCCCTCGTTCGCCGCGTACTCCCGCACGGATCAGACCGCACCGAGCTGCTCGTCTCTTTCCGCATCCGGGTCGTGGCCCTTCGGCTTGAGCCCAAGGAAGTGGCCGAGCTTGTCCTGCTTGGCGCGCAGGTACGCGATGTTCTCCTTGTTCGGCACTGTCTGCGCAGGTACCCGCTCGACGATCTCCAGACCGTAGCCCTCGATACCGCCGTACTTCTTCGGATTATTCGTCATCAAGCGCATGGTGGTGACCCCGAGATCCACGAGGATCTGCGCACCGATGCCGTACTCGCGGGAGTCGACGGGGAAACCCAACTCGAGGTTGGCCTCGACGGTGTCGCGCCCTTGGTCTTGCAACGAGTAGGCACGCAGCTTGTGCCCGAGACCGATGCCCCGGCCTTCGTGCCCGCGCAGGTACACAACGACGCCTTGACCTTCCGCGGCGACCTTCTCGAGCGCGCGGTCGAGCTGCACGCCGCAGTCGCAACGCAGCGATCCGAACACATCGCCGGTGAGGCATTCGCTGTGCACGCGGACGAGAACGTTCTCCTGGCCGGCCACCTCGCCCCGCACGAACGCGAGGTGTTCGGTGTTGTCGAGCAGCGACTCGAACACATGCGCGGTGAAGTCGCCGTATTGCGTCGGGATGCGCGCCTCCGACACTCGCCGCACCAACTTCTCGTTGTGGCGGCGGAACCGGATCAGGTCGGCGATCGTGACCAGCACCAAACCGTGTTCGGTCGCGAACGCCTCCAGCTCACCGCGGCGTTGCATGGTGCCGTCGTCGTTCACGATCTCGGCCAGCACGCCCGCGGGATAGCCGCCCGCGAGCCGGGCCAGATCGACCGCGGCTTCGGTGTGACCGGCCCGCTTCAACACGCCGCCTTCGCGGTAGCGGAGCGGGAAGATGTGACCGGGCCGGGCGAGGTCGGCCTTCGTCGTCGACTCGTTGATGAGCGCGTGCACAGTGGTGCAGCGGTCGGCGGCCGAGATACCCGTGGTCGTGCCGATACGCGCGTCGACCGAGACGGTGAACGCCGTGCGTTGCCCTTCGGTGTTCTCGCTGCCCGACACCATCAGCGGCAGCTCGAGCTCGTCGAGCCGATCACCTTCGAGAGGGAGGCAGATCACGCCGCTCGTGTAGCGGATCATGAACGCCATCTTCTCGGGCGTCATCTTCTCCGCCGCGATGATCAGGTCGCCCTCGTTCTCGCGGTCTTCGTCGTCGACCACGACGACGAACTCGCCGCGCCTGACCGCATCGATCGCGCGTTCAACGGCTTCGAACATCATGATGAGCTCCGATCGGAAACGAGCAACCGTTCCACGTACTTGGCGATGAGATCGACTTCGAGATTGACGGCCGCGCCCACGCGGCGCGCGCCGAGCGTTGTGACGGCGAGCGTGTGCGGGATGACGGCGATTTCGAATCCGTCGTCGTGCACCGCGGCAACCGTGAGGCTGATGCCGTCGACGGTGATCGAACCTTTGTGCACGACGTAACGGAGCACGTCAGCCGGTGCATCGAAACGGAACAGCTCGGAACCGTCGGGTTGCGGTGTGCGGGCGCGGACCGCGCCGGTTCCGTCGACGTGCCCTTGAACGAGATGACCACCGAGGCGATCGGCCAGCCGCACCGGCCGCTCGAGGTTGACCGGATCGCCGGCCGAGAGCTCACCCAGGTTGGTGCGGGCCAGCGTCTCGACCACAGCATCAGCCGCCCAAAAGCCTTCCCCGAGCTCGACGACCGTGAGGCAACAGCCGTTGACCGCGATCGACGCGCCGATGATCGCGTCGTCGAGCACGGCTCGGGCCGTGATCTCGATCCGCGCGCCACCCGCGTTCGGTGCGACCGATCGGACGTGCCCCAGTTCTTCCACAATGCCCGCGAACATCAGCAGGATCCCACCTCAGGGGCCGATCTGACTGTATCCACCGCGAAAAAAGAGCAGAGGTTCCGCCGTCCTATCGATCCCCATCTCTCTCACCCGGCCGACGCAGATGTAATGATCCCCCGCTTCGTGTACGGCTTCGATATCGCAGTCGATCCACGCCAGAGCATCGTTCATGCGCGGTGAACTGCTGCCCACCGCAGACCAGCCATGGGCGGCGAACTTGTCGATTCCTTTGGTGGCGAAGGTGCGACAGATCTCTTCTTGGTCTGCTGCAAGGACGCTCACGCAGAACGCACCTACATCGCGAATCGCCGGCCACGACGACGAGTTCGCGCCGACACAGAAACCGATCAGTGGCGGCTCGAGCGAGATAGAGAAGAACGAGCCGATCGTTGTTCCCACCGGTCCGGTAGGAGCCGTCGCCGCGACGACGGTCACACCGGTTGCGAAGTGCGAGAGCACCTGTCGATACCGCGCCTCACTGATCTCGCCGGTCATGCACCGCACTCCGCAGGCAGACTCGGATGGAGCGACACCCGGGGGACAGGCGCCGCTCCATCCGAGTCAGATCGGTTACGACGGTGGCGTTCGCTCACCGCGCCGTCCAACCGCCGTCGACGGTCAAGACGTGGCCGGTCATGTACGAGCTCGCATCTGACGAAAGAAAGATCAGTGCGCCGTCGAGCTCGTGCACGCCTCCCACACGCGCGAGCGGTGTGTTGCGTCGCACCCACGCCATCGACGAGTCGTCTCCGAAGAGCTCCGCAGTCATCTCCGTCTCGAACCATCCCGGCGCGAGAGCGTTCACCCGAATGCCGTCGCGCGCCCACTGCACTGCGAGCTCGCGCGTGAGGTTCACGAGTCCGGCCTTGCTCGCGGCATAGCTCGCCTGCGCGATCGGTGCGGACGCGACCAGACCCAACACCGATGCGACATTCACGATCGAGCCACTCCCCTGCGCGATCATCACGCGCCCCGCGAGCTGGCTCAGGACGAACGGGGCGACCAAGTTGACGCCCAGGACCTCGCGGAAATGCGCCGGCGATTCGTCGACCGCCGGGATCGACGCCGAGATTCCTGCGTTGTTCACGACGATGTCGATACGACCATGGCGCGCCATGGTCGTATCAACCAGATGCTCGAGTTGGGCGTCGTCGGACACATCACATTCGACGGGGATCGCGCCGTGCAGGTCTGCAGCCAGATCTGCGAGTCGTTCCTTTCTCCGAGCCGCGAGCACGACGGAGGCACCCACGCCGTGCAGCACGCGAGCGAAGCGCGCTCCGAGGCCACTCGATGCGCCGGTCAGAATCGCGACCCGTCCGTCGAGTCGGAACTGAGCCGCGGGATCAAAGGACATCGGACCGGAACTGCTCGACGCGCTACGAGTCGGTCGTGGCGTGGGTGGGCGGCGCACTCGCACTCGGCGAGCGTCGCCTCGGGGTGTGATCGGTGATCAACACGGCAGACCGCCTTCTCTCGGCGCACGACGACTGGGAAAAGCCTGGGGAGCCCCGACACCCATGAGGTTAGACCTTAAGAAGGTCTGTCATCATCGTCAAGTCCGGCGTATCCTTCCCGCCCATGACCGGACCGCGAATCCCACCGCTGCCCCCCGAAGAACGCGACGCACGCGTCGCCGAGCTGCTCGTGAGTCTCCGGACGGCGCCTGACGCCGGCGACCGGAACATCTTCGCGACGTTCGCCCGCCACCCTCGCCTGTTCAAGCGCTGGACCGGCTTCGGTGGAGTCCTGACGTACCGGGGCACGCTCCCCGCCCGTACCCGGGAGCTCCTCATCCTGCGGGTCGGATGGCTCTGTCATTCGCCCTACGAGTGGGGCCATCACGCCGCAATCGCCAGAGATGAAGCGGGTTTCCGTCCGGAAGAGATCGCCGCGGTGGTCGCGGGGCCGGATGACAACCGGTGGACCGAGGTCGAAAGGGCGTTGCTACGCGCCGTCGATGAACTCCACTCGGACGCACGCGTCTCCGACTCCACCTGGGCCGTGCTCGCCGCACACCACGACGAACAGCAGCTGATCGAGATCTGCATGCTCGTCGGCTGGTACCACATGGTGGCCTTCTCCTTGAATTCGCTCGGTGTGGAACTCGAGCCCGGCCTGGAAGGGCTCCCTGCCTAAGCGCCGGCCGGGGCCCGCGCGGCCACACCGCGTCCTGCGAGTGCTGTCGCGTTCCGTATTTGTTACACTAAGTGAAACTTCGTTGGATCGAAGTTGTGGATCCCGACGCCAGGAGGCCTCGTGAGCGCGGTCGATACCACGTACGCACTCAACGACCGATACCAACTCGACCATGGTCGGGCATATCTCTCGGGCGTTCAGGCCTTCGCGCGACTTCCACTCGTACAACATCGACGCGACCGCGCCGCGGGTCTGAACACGGCCGGGTTCATCTCCGGTTACCGGGGATCACCGCTCGGCACCCTCGACATCTCTTTGTGGCAGGCCCAAGCCGAGCTCGATCGAGAGAACATCCGATTCCAACCCGGGTTGAACGAGGAGCTCGCGGCCACGGCGGTCTGGGGCTCGCAGCAAGCCGGCCTGCTCGATGGCGCGCGCTTCGATGGCGTCTTCGGCATGTGGTACGGCAAAGGTCCGGGCGTCGACCGCGGGGCGACGCGTTGAAGCACGGAAACTACGCGGGCTCTGCCCGCAACGGCGGAGTGCTCGTCGTCGCCGGCGACGACCCCGGCGCCAAGTCGTCGTCGTTGCCGCACCAAAGTGAACATGCCTTGATTCACTGCGGCATCCCCGTGCTGTACCCGGCCGATGTCCAGGATTGCCTCGACTTCGGCATCCTGGGCTGGGCGATGTCGCGGTACGCCGGTTGTTGGGTGGGCGTGAAGTGCACCTACGACGTCGCGGAATCCACGTCATCGGTGGATGTGTCGATTGATCGAATCAAGACAGTCGTCCCCGACGACGAGCTCGGCCAGGATCGTTCGATCAAATGGATCACACCGTTCCTCGAGCTGGAACAACAAGCGATCGAGAACCGGCTTCCGGCTGCGCAACGATTCGCGCGCGCCAACGGCATCGATCGCGTCGCCCGCGGCGCTCTGCAGCCGCGGCTCGGGATCGTGACCGCCGGAAAGGCATACGGCGATGTGTGCGCCGCGCTCGACGATCTCGGCATCGATGAGACCGAGATGGATCGACTCGGGCTCGCCGTCTACAAGGTTGGAATGACGTGGCCACTCGAGCCGCTCGGGCTGCAAGAATTCGCCGAGCACGCCGAACGTCTCCTCGTCGTCGAAGAGAAGCGGCCACTGATCGAAGAGCAGATCGCATCAGTGCTCTATGGGCTCGACCACAGGCCGAAGATTTCCGGCAAGCGCCACGAGTCCGGCACCGCGCTGGTCCCCTCGGTCGGAGAGCTCGACTCGTCGATCGTCGGCGATGCGATCGCTCGTTGGCTCGATCGACCGGCCGTATCCCGACGCACCACGATTCCGGTCGCGCTCGGCCTCGCACCCGACGATGTCACGCTGACCCGCCGACCTTCGTTTTGCGCGGGCTGCCCGCACAACTCGTCGACTGTCGTGCCTGACGGAAGCTTCGCGTTCGGCGGAATCGGTTGCCACGGCATGGTGCATCGCCTCCCGGAGCGGCACACACTCTCGTACACACAGATGGGCGGAGAGGGCGCGAACTGGATCGGCATCACTCCGTTCAGCGATACCGCCCACATGTTCCAGAACCTCGGGGACGGTACGTACGCGCACTCGGGATCGCTGGCAGTTCGCGCCTCGGTCGCCGCGGGAGTCAACATCACCTACAAGATTCTCGTGAACGGTGCCGTCGCGATGACCGGCGGCCAACCGATCGAGGGTTACGAATCACTCGACTCGTTCGGCCTCGTGCACGCGATAGTTCGCCAGCTCGAAGCAGAAGGCGTAAAGAAGATCGCCGTCGTCACCGACGCTCCCGAGCGCCACCGCAAATCCGGGCTGCCGGCGGTCGCGACCATTCATCACCGCGACGACCTCGAGGCCGTTCAACTCTCGCTGCGGGACACGCCCGGTGTCACCGCAATCGTCTACGACCAGGTCTGTGCGGCCGAAGCGCGCCGGCTGCGCAAACGAGGCCGCGCCGTTGAGCCGGACGAACGAGTCGTCATAAACGAGGCCGTGTGCGAGGGCTGCGGCGACTGTGGCGTGCAGTCGAATTGCATCGCAGTCGAGCCCGTCGAGACCGAGTTCGGGCGCAAGCGCGTGATCAACCAACACGCATGTAATAAGGACTTCTCTTGCCTGCGCGGCTACTGCCCGAGCTTCGCGGTCGTCTCGAACGCGAAGCTGCGCAAGCCTGAAGCGACCGACCACGGCCTCGACGCCTTGGTGCGCGCGCTACCCGAACCTCGCGTTGCCGATTCCACGACCACTCGTAGCGTCTTGATCACTGGCATCGGCGGCACGGGAGTGGTCACGCTCGGAGCCCTCCTCGGCGTGGCGGCACACATCGAGGGCAAGGCCTGCAACGTCCTCGACATCACCGGCGCCGCGCAGAAGAACGGACCCGTAACCAGCCATGTCCGCGTCGCCGACGATGCCGATCGTCTCCACGCGGCCCGGATCGGCGCCGGCGGCGCGGATGTCGTCATCGGTTGCGATGCCGTCACCACTGCGTCCGCGGAGAACCTTGCGAAGATGCGACGGGAACGGACGATCGCGATCGTAAATCGCGACATTGCTCCCACTGCGGATTTCGCCGGAACTCCCGACCTCGACTTGTCGTCCGCCCCGATGGAAGCCGCCATCACGCGGGCTGCGGGCCGCGAGGGCGTGACGTTCGTCGAAGCGACCGCCATCTGTCGCAAACTTCTCGGCGACGACGTGACGACGAACGTGTTCCTGCTCGGTTTTGCGCTGCAGGCCGGATTGTTGCCCGTGTCACGAGCCGCGCTCGAGCGCGCCATCGAGCTCAACGGGTCGAAAGTCGAGCTCAACGTGCGCGCCGTCAACCTCGGGCGCCTCGCCGCCCACGATCTGTCCGCCGTTCGTGCGGCCGCCGCCGGAACCGCGGCCACCGCGCCGCAGTCGGTTGACCTGCAAACGCTCATCGAACAGCGTGCGACATTCCTCGAGGGCTACGGCGACAAGCGCAACATCGAGCGTTATCGAGGGCTGGTACACCGGGTCTCCGAACGCGAGCAAGCGGTGATCGGCGCCGAAGGCGAACTCACCGAAGCCGTCGCGCGCGCTATTACTTCAAACTGCTCGCCTATAAGGATGAGTACGAGGTCGCACGACTCTGGTCCGACGGGAAGTTCCGGGCGACGCTCGACGAAATGTTCGAGCCCGGCTACAAGGTCAAGCTGCATCTCGCGCCCCAGCGAGGCTTTCCGGTCGATCCCACGACCGGAAGGGTCAAGAAGCGCACATTCGGCGCGTGGGTGTTCCCCGCGTTTCGGATGATGGGTCGGGCTCAACGACTGCGCGGATCGAAGCTCGACTTCTTCGGGCACACCGCGCACCGGCAACGCGAGCGCGAATTGATCGGCGAGTACGAACTGGTCGTCGACGAGCTCATGGGTGCACTCTCCGTGGAGAACCACGAGCTCGCCGTCGAGATCGCACAGATACCGGAACAGATTCGAGGCTTCGGCAGCGTCAAAGACGAGCACCTCGTCGTCGCGAAGGCCGCCGAGGCGATCTTGCTCGAACGGTTCCGCACTCCGGAGGCCGCGTCCGTGGGAACGGTCGCAGGCACCGACGCCTAACCCAGGAGTCGATCGATGAGAGCTCCCGATTCGTTACCCGCACCCGCGCCCTCCGGGCGTGCGGATAGCCCACTCGAGTCGTACGAGAACGAGTTCGCCGGCCGGGTGGCCCTGATCACCGGCGGCGGCGGTGACGGTGGCGGCGCCATCGCACTGCGCCTCGCGCAGTCCGGCGCGCGGATCGCCATATGCGACGTACACGAACGTCGGCTCGCTGCCTGGGCGGAGCGAATCGCGGCGGCGACGGGCTCCGAGGTCATGAGCTTCGTACTCGACATCGCCGACCTCGACGCGGTCACCGAAATGGTGGCGCAGACCGAGTCCCGGATAGGCGCGATCGACATCCTCGTCTGCAACGCGACCGAGAACCATCTCGGACACATCCTCGAAGTCAGCATGGATGACTGGCGCCGTACGGTCGACGTCGCGCTGACCGCCAACTTCCACCTCGCCGCGCGCTGTCCTGCCCGGCATGTTGGCCGCCCGCCGTGGCGCAATCGTGAACGTAGCTTCGGTGGCCGCGTGGATCGGCAATCCCAATGACGCTCGAGGCGAGGCTGCCTACGCGAGCTCGAAGGCCGCACTGTTGGCTCTGACTCGAAATATCGCGAACGAGTTCGGTCCGGCGGGGATTCGCTGCAATGCGGTCGCGCCGGGAGTGTGCGAGTCTCGTTTCGTCGCGAAATACACCGAGCAGTTCGAACCGATCCGAGCGGAGACTCCGCTGCGTCGCTTCGGCAGCACGACCGACGTCGTCGAAGCGATCGCGTTCCTTGCCTCCGACCTACGGGCCGGGTTCATCACCGGCGAGACGCTCTGCGTCAGCGGTGGCTGGTATATGCGCCCGTAGCGACCTCGGCTATCGGGCCGCCGGCCACGTGATGCTTTTCGTCTCGAGAAACTCGGCCACGCCGTGCCGACCCATTTCCCGCCCCACGCCACTGGCCTTGTACCCGCCGTAGGCCATGTCGGGATTCACACCCCCGCCGTTGACCTTGACGAAGCCGGTGCGTAGATGCTCCGCGATGTTCCAGGCGTGGACGGAATCCGCCGACCACACCGCGCCCGACAGCCCGAAATCGGAGTCGTTGGCGAGACGGACCGCGTCGTCGTCATCGTCGAACCCGACAACCGCTCCCACCGGCCCGAAGAACTCGCGCTGCGCGGCCGATGACCGGTTGTCGACGTTGACCAGCAACGTCGGCTCCAAGAAGAACCCGCGCTCGAGCTTCGCCGGGCGGGCCCCGCCATACGCGATGCGCGCGCCCTCGTCGACGCCATCGCGAATCATCGCTTCCACCCGATCCCGCTGCCGGGCGCGGATCAACGGTCCCATGTCGACGGCGGGGTCGGCGGGATCACCGACGCGAATCTTGTCGAGCTCGGCGACCACCCGTTCGACGAGCTCGTCGTGCACCCTTCTTTGCACGAGTGTGCGCGTCAGCAGCGAGCATCCCTGCCCGCTGTGCGATGTCATTCCGGCGACGACGGACGGCACCACTCGATCGAGGTCGGCGTCGGCGAAGACGATGTTCGCCGATTTCCCGCCCAGCTCGAGCACCACCTTCTTCAACGACGCCGAGGCCTGCGCCATGACCTTGCGACCCACGGCGTCGGAGCCAGTGAAGCTCACGATGTCGACAAGCCGATTCGAGGTGAGCTCCTCCCCCGCCTCGACTCCGCCGGTGACGACGTTCACGACACCCGGAGGGAGATCGATCTCTTCGACGATTTCCGCCAAGAGAAATGAGGCGAGCGGCGTGTAGGGCGACGGCTTCAACACCATGGTGCAGCCCGCGGCGAGCGCGGTCGCGAGCTTCTGGGCACCCGTGACGAACGGGTAGTTGAACGGCGTGATGAGCGCGGCGACGCCGGCCGGTTCGCTGACCATGACCCCTTGGCCGACCCCACCGGCGAATGTGGGCAGCAACGGCTCGAGGAATTGAAACGCGGGCAGGACCCGCTCCGCGATATCGATGACGAAGTCGATGGCCGACTGGGTCTGGCCGGTCTCGGCAAGCGCGCGAACCGCGCCGGCCTCGTGGATCGCGAGCTCGACGAGCTCAGCTTTCCGCCGCTGCATCACCTCGGCCATTGCGAGCAACTTCGCGGCCCGATGCGCGGGCTTCGTGCGAGACCACGGTCCCTCGTCGAACGCCGTCCGGGCCGCTTCGATTGCGCGAAGGACGTCTTTCGTCGAAGCCTCGGGCGTCGACCCGATGGATTCCTCCGAGGTGGGATCGATGACGATCAGCCGTTCGTCGTTGTCGCTCGCGACCCACGACCCACCGATGTAGAGCCCCGAAACGCTGGTGTTCATCACGTCGCCTCTCTGCATCGCGACGGATCGCCGACAGCCGCGCTCAGGCCATGAACTTCACGAGATGATGATGGAGGTTCAGGATCAGTTTTTCCTGGTGGCTCGCCATGTTGACCGATTCGAGGCCGTGCAGGCCCTTCTGCACCAGAGGCGAGTTGGAAACGTCCTGGTCGATGATCAGACCTAAGCCTCCGGTGTCGGGCAGATCGGTGAAGCTACGCCCGGGTTCGATCATGGTGAGCGAGGCGTCCTTCGGAAGCTCGGCGCCGGGAGCGACCGGAGCCAAGAAGAAGATCTCGTAGATGCAGTAGTTGGGATCACTCCCGTAGGGGCGGAAGCGGTATCCGATATGGCCGGTTGCACCACGAAACACCATGAAGTTCGGGAAAATCGTGTAGACGGGCGAGTCGATCATCTCGGTGTCGCTGACGTGCGACAGGTCGATGCCCTGCTCGAGGTACGACTCTCTCGTCACGTCCGCCAAGAACCGGCGAGCGGACACACCCTCCGGCAACATCACGCGCGGCATGGACGACTCGTCGACCGTCTCGCCGTAGCGACCCTTCGTCATGCCCATCGAGCCGTCGATGATCTCCTGGTCGGTGAGATCGACCCGGTTCATCGTGCTGGGAACCGCCTGCACGACGGTGAGCCGCGAGTGCGCACCCCACGCGTCGTACTTGGTTTGCAGGTCGCCGGCGTAGGCAGTCAACTGTGGGTGCGTTCGGGCGATGTGGTACGCCTCCATGAACGCCTCGGCCATGACCTTCCAGTTCGCCTGCACGACCTGGCCGTAGTGCCACGTCTTTACGTGGCGGTCGTCCGGGAAGACCGACATGTGCCGGATTACGGTCTCGCCGAGATGCTCGCTCAGCGGCGGCGCATCGTCGTCGAGGTTGATGAAGACCCACGTGTCGAAGACCTCGACCTTGACCTTGCGCAGTCCCGTGTTCTCCTGGTCGACCTGCGGGAAGTCCCACTTCGCGGGGATGCGGTCGAGAGCTCCGTCGAGCGTGTACGTCCAGCCGTGGAACGGACAGACGAAGCACCCCTTCTTGCTGCCGGTGCCGCTCGCCAGTGCCGTCCCTCGGTGTCGACACGCGTTGTAGTAGGCCGTGATGCTGTCGGCGCTCTCGCGGACGATGAGGATCGAACGACCGATGATTTCGTACTCGACGTAGTCGCCGACCTTCGGTATCTCGTTGACGCGGCATGCGACCTGCCAGGCGCGCGGCCAGAGTCGCTCGGCTTCGAGCGCGGCGAACTCGGGCGATGTGTACTGCGCGGTCGGGATCGTGGTGTCGTCGAACACCAACTCGTCGCCGTTCTCGAACATGTAGTCCGACACCGGGACGGCACCGCTGTCCTGGCGAGCGTGATACTCCCAGAACAGGATCGTCGTCGGATCCTCACAGTCCTGCTTCAGCACAATGTCCTGAATCGCCATGGCCGGGATCTCCCCCTGTTGATCAGACGCTTGGGCGTTTGCCAAAACTTCGGGATCAGCTGCGGACTTGTTTGCGGCCAGTCCCTGGTCGGCGAGAACTTGGCTCGCTCGTCGCTAACTATTTTACAGAATGTAGCATTCTGGGTTCGCGCCGTCTAGCGCTTCGTCGGGGAAATGTTCGGACGCAACTCGCACAACGGACGATGCCTTCCTCGAGCACGACCCTTGCGAGAGGGCCGGCGGGAGAAAGGCATCGCCCGAAGCGAGTACGCGGTCGGGACTACTTCTTCACGACGGCACGGATGTCGTCGACCGACATCTGGTCGACAAACTTGTCGCTCATCGGGACGTACACGTTGTTCGTCACCTGACTAATCGCAATCTGCCGGTTGAACAGACGAACCTTGCCGAGGACCGGATCCTCCGGTACTGCGTTCTTGGTGAAGTCCACCGCCGGCAAACCTGGGGAGTCGATGGTCGAGGTCTTGACGACGGCGAGCAAACCCGCGGCGTCCTTTGTTGTCGCTCGCTTCAACATCTTTGCGACTTCGTGTACGAACGCCCAGGCTTGAAACCCATCGTCGGCCGGCGCGACGGTCGCTCCAGAGTCCTTCAGCTCTTGCAGGTATTGCGCTACCCCGGCATTCGACGTGTCACTCACCGGAATCGTCGCCGAGACGCCGTATAGCCCGTCGAGCTTGCCGCCGGTCGGCGCGATGTCCGACGGTTTGAGCGCAACGGTTCCGGCCACGACCGCGATGTCCTTTGGTGTCGTACCTTGCTGGTCCATCGCCTCGACCAGTTGAACAACCTGAGAACCGCCGAGCACGACGCTCAGTCCGTCGGCGCCAGAGTTGATGACCTGTGCCGCGTACTGAGAGAAGTCGGTGGCATTCGGCGGAATCGGGACCGTCTTGGCGAGTTTGACGCCAAGGTCGGAAAGACGGCCTTTGGCAACTGCGATGATACCGACGACCGACGGAATGTCGATATAGGCGATCGCTACCGACTTCACGTCCAACGCGGCGAACACTGTCAACTGACCGTAGTACTGGGAGATCGACTGGAAGAGCGGGAACGCCGTCGTCCCCTTCGTCGCCCACGTGCTACTACCGTTCGACCCGATGTCGGGGATACCGGCCGCTTCGGTGATGGGCCCGTAGCTGTCAGCGAGCGGGCTCTGGGTACCGACGACAGCTGCAGCCTTCTCCTGGACGATCTGACGGCCACAAGCCGCGGCGACGTTCGGATCGAGCTTGTCGTCACAAACTTCCGTCTCGATCGGGACACCCGCCTCGCATGAGTTGTTCGCAGCGTCGGCCGCGGCCTTCATGCCCGGCGCGATCGCCGGCGACTGAGTGCCAAGGCCCGCAGACAACGTCGCCACCGAGAACAATTTCACGGGTGTGCCCGGGCACGCGACCTTCGCTGCGGTCGTGACGCTTCCCGAGCCTGATGGTGACGACGATTTACTGCTGCTCCCGCAGGCGGCCGCCGCGATCACTAATACGAGCGCGAATCCGGCCGCGCCGATCTTCTTGAATCCGTCGTGCATGTGTGGAACCCCCCGGTCACCAGAGCTGAGGGGATCCCCAGACTCGTATGTCACGAACCATTGCTGTCACGAACTATCGCCGTCATTGCCGATTTCGGCAGTTGACGTCTATTTCTATTTTTCGAGAAACGCTGCAATCTGTTTGGCAACAACGCCCGGCGCTTCCAATGCAGGGTTGTGGCCAGTTGTCGGAATGACCTCGAACTGCGAGTTAGGAATCTCGGCAACGAACGCGTCGGCGTGCTCCCTCGGCGCGAGTCCGTCGTCTTCGCCCCAGAGAACGAGCGTGGGCGCGCTCACCAGTTTCAGTCGGGCCAAGAGGCGCGGGTCGTGCAGATACGGATTCCAGCCGATGCGAGCCATCGCGGCTTGACCCTTGACGAAGTGCAGTGCGATCTTGATCTCGGGATCGACATCGGTATCCGACATTGCGGGCGCGATAGCCGACAACGCATCGAATCCGTGCGGATTGCCGCGCTGCATCATCTCTTCTTGCGTGTCGACGCCGGGCGTCCCGAAGACGTTGAACACGGGCACGCCTTCGATGCGCAGACCGACCGCGTCGATCAGGACGAGCGACGAGACTCGCTCCGGGAACCAGACCGCGATCTCGGCGGCGAGCCAGCCACCGAACGAGGATCCAACGACCGGCACGGCTCCGTCGGCGACGAGATCCATGACCCGACGCAAATGAAAGACCGCGTCTTCGAGAGAGTGCCACGGCGGCACCGCGCTGTCGGACGCACCGAACCCGGGAAACTCGGGGACGATGACACCGAAGCCGGCCTCGGCCAACTGATCGAAGAACGGAAGCGGACCGACTTCGCCCGCCCCGGAGTGGAGGTACACGAGGGCGCGACCCGAGGCGGCTCCGGCCCGGTACACCCGAATCTTGGTTCCGTCTACGTCGAGGAAGCCGTACCCGTCGGCACCACCTCGTGTGACTGTCGCGTTCGCCATCAACCAATCCCTTCGCGTCTTGTCGCCATGTGCAAGGTCTCGCGTTCCCGAGTGATCACGCAGCTACCTCGGGCCACTTCGGACCGTCCGGGAATTCCTTGCGGAGCGCGGGCATCACGTGTTCGGCGAACATTCCCAAGTTCGCCATGACCTTCGCGTGCGGCATGTCTCCGAGCTGCATCATTCCGAGGAGGTTCCCGGCGCCCGTCTCCTCGAGCCATGCCGACGCCTTCTCGATGACCGTCTCCGGCGAGCCGACAAGCGCGTAGCCCGCTTTCTCGACGTCCGCCCATGACTCCGCCGCGATGGAGGATCCACCCGAGTTCTGCATGATGCGGACGATGGACTGTGACGACATGTAGCCCGGCGCCGGCGCGTCGACACCGCGGGTCAGGCGACGATTGAAGTACCAGAAGTGTTCTTCGAACTCCGCCTGCGCCTCCGCGTCGGTCTCCGCCACGTAGATCGGCGCGAGCACACTCAGCTTCGACGGGTCGGGAGCCTTCCCCGCTTCGAGGGCCTTCTGGCGGTACAGCGCAAAGTTCTTGTCGGTAACTTCGCGGGAGAAGAACGGCAGCGCGGAGTACGCAAGACCCTTGTTGACACAAAGGTCGATCGTCTCGACCGAGCCGGCACCGGGAACCCATACGGGCGGATGCGGTTGCTGCATCGGCCGCGGCCATGGGTTGACGTACGGGAACTTGTAGTACTCGCCGTAGAACTCGAACGGACCGGGTTCCGTCCACGCACGCAAAATCAGGTCGAGGCCTTCGGCGAAGCGGGCCCGCGCCTCGGCGGGGTTCAGGCCGAAGACGGAATATTCGGACGGACCGCCGACCACCAGGCCGGCGATGATGCGACCGCCGGAGATGACGTCGAGCTGACCCAACTCCTCGGCGACTCGGAGCGGCGAGCCGTGCAACGGAAGTGCGTTGCCCAAGATGCAGATCTTGAGCTTCTCGGTCCGACGTGCGAGCGCGGCGGCCATCAGGTTCGGACTTCCGTCGAGCCCCCACGCCGTCTGGTGGTGCTCGTTCAATCCGACGCCGTCGAAGCCCAGCCCCTCACAGGCCTCGAGCTGATCGAGGTACTGATTGATCAGTTTGTTGCCGAGCACCGGGTCGTACATGGAGTTCGGGATCGTCACCCACGCCGAGCCGTCGTAGTCATCCGGAAGATACGGCCAAGGCATCAGGTGAAACGAGAAGATTTCCACTCAGACTCTCCCGTGGGTAGGAAGGAATATGGGTCGAACGACCCCCATTTGCCGGGCGTTCGAAGTTCGTCGGTAGTTTACATTGCGTAACATCTCGGTCAAGAGGATTGGCCAAGTATTGGTCTGACCTCTCATATTTTCTCGAACGGGGCCGCCGAACCGGCGCCGAGGTACGCGTCTCGCACGTCGTCGACGCGAGCGCGCAGCTCGTCGGCGGTGCCTGTGAGCTCGATGCGGCCGCGCTGCATGACGTAGACACGGTCGGCGATCTCCAATGCCTTGTGTACGTGCTGCTCGACGAGCAACACACCGGCGCCCCCGTCGGCAGCTTCGCGAACTGTGCGGAGTAAGCGGTCGACGATCAAGGGTGCCAACCCGAGTGACAGCTCGTCGGCCAGGATCACCGACGGTTCCCGGGCCAGCGCGCGGGCGAGCGCGAGAATCTGCTGCTGACCACCGGACAGCGTCGCGGCTTTGCGGTCGAGGTGATCTACCAGCTCGGGAAACAACGAGAGTGCGAGTTCGGTGTTTCCTCGGCTCACCCGAAGATTCTCCGCCACCGTGAGCCGCATCAGAATTGAACGCTCTTCGGAGATGAAGCCGAGCCCGCGCCGGGCCCGCGCATCGAGGGGTGCACGCGTCGGTTCACCGTGGAAGAGCACGGTCCCTGCCATCGGAGCCAGCTCGCCGGCGAGCGTGAGCAGCGTCGTCGTCTTGCCCGCGCCGTTCGCGCCGAGGAGTGCGACCACCTCCCCGGGATTCACCTCGAGGTCAAGACCCCGGACGATGACGGTGGAGTCGTATCCCGCGTTCACGCCGCGAGCCTCCACCAGCGTGCTCATGATCGGGCCACACGATCTTGGAGCGCCGATTCGGGACTGTCCGTAGGTGTCTCCAATCCGAGGTACGCCGCGACAACACGAGGATCGGTCGTTATTTCGGCGGGGGTGCCTTCGGCGATCTTCTCGCCGAAATCGAGCACGACGAGTCGATCGCAAGTATTGAGCAGCATGGCAACGTCGTGTTCGATCAAGAGCACTCCGATTCCACGATTGCGGGCGATTCGGACGATCGTCGCACTGAGTTCGGCGCTCTCGGTGGCGTCGAGGCCGGCCGCGGGCTCGTCGAGAAGGAGCACCGCGGGCTCGGCGGCAATCCGCGAGCGATGCCGACGAGTCGAGCTGTCCCGTGCGAAAGGGACGACGTGCGACTTTCGAGGAAGCCGGACAACTCGAACTCCTCGATGACATCTCGGACTCTCTCGGTTCCGCGGGCGGTTCCGGGCCGTACGAGATCGATGAAGTACGTCGACCAGGAATGACTGCTCGCCGCGACGAGCAGGTTCTCCCAGACGTTCATCTCCTCGAAGAGCTCGACGCCCTGCCACGACCGTGTGACACCGGCGCGCGCTCTTCGATCCGGCGACCAGGAATCGATGGGTCGGCCCCCGAGAAGGACACGTCCGCCGGCGTGTTTGGTGAAACCGGTTGCGACGTCGACGAGCGTGGTCTTGCCCGCGCCGTTCGGGCCGATGAGCCCGACGACTTCGCCTGGCGCGAACAGAGAATCCCACGTGATCGAGCGCGACCACTCCTCCGAAGGTGACCGTGAGATCCTGCAGCTCGAGCAACGCCGGGGGTCGATCGCGGTTGGCTCTCCAGGTTGGGGTCTCCGACCGTTTCCTTCGAAGCCGAGCGGTGACGGGCGCGAGTTGACGCGACACCAGCGCGGCCACGCCGTCCGGCGCTTGCCACAAGATGTCGATGACGAACACCCCTGACGCGAGCAGCAGCCAGGAGTTGATGTTGTTGACGTTGTGGAGGAACTCGTCGACCACCTTGCTGACGATGGAGCCCGACGCCATCGCCGCGCCGACGATGGTGCCCGCCGCGAAACCGATGCCGCCGAGCACTGAGTACAGGACCGCGTTGATGGAGCCGATCGCGTCGAACTGGTTGAACTGCACGTTCGGCTGACGGAAGGCGAGGAGCACTCCGGCGACGGCTGCGATCGCAGACGCGAGTCCAAATGCGAAGAGCTTGGCGCCATAGACGTTCACTCCAAGCGACGCGGCGGCCCGCTCGTTGCTTCGCACCGCCAGCAGCCGTCGACCCGCATCACCACGCCGTAGGTTCGCGACCACGATGCCGACCAGCACAAACGCTATGAGCGCGAAGGCTCCGTATCGATCCGGGTAACGAATCGGATCGAGGTTGACGCCAAAGACGCTCGGAGGCTTGACGTTCGTGCCGCCAAACCCTCCCGTGAGCGACGAGTTCGTCAACACGAGCGCTTCGATTGTCGACGCGAGCGCCAGCGTGGCTACGGCGAGGTTGATGCCACGAGCGCGAAGTGCCGGTAGAGCGACGATCAGACCAAGTGGCACGGTCGCGACGACACCCGCAACGAGCGCGAACTCGAACGGCCAGCCCTGCGTTGCAACGAGACGCGCGGCTACCCAGGCACCGAACCCCGCCAGCGCGAGCTGACAGAGCGAGAGTTGGCCGGCATAGCCCACGACAACGACGACCGAAAGCAGCAAGATCCCCGTGACGAATGTCGTGATGAGGGCGTCCGCCCACGTCGCCGACGTGCCGAACAGCAGGTACACGGCGAGACCGATTCCGATGACGAGCGGCACAACCGATATCCGACCGCTGCCGGGTAGTGGCAAACGGGCCTGCGACTCTCCACGCTCCATCCGCGTCCGGCCACGCGCCGCGGTGACCCCGACGATGACGAGCAGGGGCACGATCTGCCCGAGACCGTCGAGCGACTGCACCTGGACTCCGAACACGTTCGCGATGTTCGGCTGGAACAGACCGATCAGGGCCGCCAGGACTCCGAGGCCGAGCGCGGCCGCGACGGTCGTGCCAAAGGAAGAGAAGCGGCCGACGAGAGCCGCGGCCAGAGCCGGCAGGACCATGAACGTCAACGTCGCGACGCTGAGGCTGACGATCGGCGCGACCATGATCGCGGCAAACGCGGAGAGCACGCCCGCGACTGCGAAGTTCACCAGCTCGATCCTTCCCGGCGACCACCCCGAGCCCACGGCGACCCGACGGTTCTCGGCCACAGCCGACGTCGCAAGGCCGAACAGAGTCTTCGAGTAGACGAGTTTCAAGATCGTCGCGAGCACCAGGACGATCGTGATGATGACGAGCCGGTCGAGCGGGACGGCGGCGGTGTGACCGATCTTGATACGCGACGTCGGTAGGAAGCCGTCGGGAACCGCGTTTGTCGATACGAGGCTGGGCCAGATCAAGATGATTGCGCTCTCCGCGATCGCCATGAGCCCGAGCGTCGCGATCACCTTCGCCAGTAGCGATGCACGACGCAGAATTCGCATGATGATGACTTGCATCAACACACCGAGCGCGGCGCCGAGCACGAGCGCGATCACCAGCGCAGCGATCCAGTTCACGTGGTCCACGTCGCGTAGATCGAAGAACAGGAACGCGGCAATCGCTCCAAGCGAACCCGCGGCGAAATTCAGGACGCCCGAGCTGCGGTACACCAGGACGATGCCGAGTGCGACGAGTGCGTACAAGGCACCGGTCCCGCAACCCAAAAGCGTGAACTGGATGGTTTGCGGACTGAAGAGCGCGGTGCCCGTTGTCATCAGCCTCTATTCCCCCTGTGTTGGATTGCAACCCTGTAGAGGCACGATCCTCCGTCAGGCGCGGACGAGTCCGCGCGAGCCGTCAGAACACTCCTGGCTCGACGTACCGTCCAAACATCGGAACAAGTGCGTCGACGATCTCTCCCATCGAGGCTTGCGCCTTGACGGCCGCGATCGTCGCGGGCATGACGTTTACGTTCGTGTCCTTTGCTGCTTCCACAAGGGCTGACAGCGTGGCTTGAACCCGTTTGTTATCGCGCGTCTGCTTGACCTCTCGTAGTCGCGCGATCTTGCGCTGCTCGCTCGTCGGGTCGATCTTGTGTACGTCGATTTTCTGATCTTCCATCTCGTCCACGTAACGATTTACACCAACGACGGTGCGATCGCCCGAGGCTTTCCGCAAGGCAAACTCGTAGGCCGAGTCCACGATTTGGCTTTGGAAATAGTTGCTCTCGATCGCAGCGACTACGCCACCGAGACTCTCGATCTTCTCGAGTTCGACTTGGATGCCGCGGTCAAACTCTCGCGTCAACGCCTCTACGTAGTACGAACCTCCGAGTGGGTCGACGACGCTCGTTACATTGGTCTCTTCCGCGATGACCTGTTGCGTCCGAAGCGCGACTTTCATCGCCAGCTCGGAGGGGATCGCGTACGCCTCATCGAGTCCGTTTGTGTGCAGGGATTGCGTTCCTCCCAACACCGCGGCGAGCGCCTGCAGCGCCGTGCGCACAATGTTGATCAGCGGCTGCGGCTTGGTGAGCGTGGCCGCGGCGGTCTGCGTGTGGAAGCGCATGCGCATCGACTCTGGATTCTGCGCGCCGAACTCGTCTCTCATCATCCGCGCGTAGGCGAGTCGCAACACGCGAAACTTCGCGACCTCCTCGAAGAAGTCCGCCTGCGAGACGAAGAAGAAGGAGAGCCGCGGGGCGAACTCGTCGACGTGAACGCCCGCGCGCACGATCTCGCGAACATACTCCCGCGTCGTCGCGATCGTGAATGCCGCCTCCTGCAGAGGGTTCGCGCCGGCTTCCGACATGTGGTACCCGCTGATGTTCAGCGGGTTGAAGCGAGCGAGTACCTCTGCCGAATAGGTGACCGTGTCGCGCACGATGCGCATGCTCGGCTCCGGTGGATATATCCATTCCTTCTGCGCGATGTATTCCTTCAGGATGTCGTTCTGAATGGTGCCCGACAGCTTGTCGAGATCCAGACCCCGGTCTTCGGCGACCGCGATGTACATCGCGAGGATGATCCACGCCGACGGGTTGATCGTCATCGAGACGCTGATGGCCTCGAGGTCGATGTCCTCGAAGAGCCGGTCGAGATCCTCGAGCACGTCGATCGCCACGCCTTCGCGTCCGACCTCGCCGATCGATCGCGGGTCGTCGGAATCGAGGCCCATCAACGTGGGCATGTCGAAGTCGACCGAGAGTCCTGTCTGTCCCTCCGCGACGAGATATTTGAAGCGCTCGTTCGTCTCTGCTGGTGTGCCGAAGCCTGCGATCTGGCGCATCGTCCACGGCCGGCCGCGATACATCGTCGGATACGGCCCGCGCGTAAACGGATACCGGCCGGGCAAGCCGATGTCCTCCCAAGGGATGTCGGCGATGTCCGCGGGCGTGTAGATCCGCTTCAGCGGAAAGCGTGAACCGTTCAGGTATTCGTCGCGACCTTCCGGCCGCTTGGCGAGAAACGCATCGAGCTCGGTTGCCTCCCAGCTCTCTACGTCGCGCTCGATCAACGCCTGCAGGGTCTCCTCGAGCAGACGCGTCGCCGGATCAGGTGCGATCGTCACGTCGTCGTCGCCTGGATGAATGTCACGGGAGCAATACCTTTCGCCAGGAGCTTCGCGGCAGTCCACGGATCGATCCTTCTGCCGGCCACCTCTCTCACTAACTGCTCGAGCGCGACGTCGTCGGCGGGATCGATAACCGCGCGCCGAGCCAGGTCTTCGATGATCTCGCGGATTCGCGTTCGGGCTGCCGAAAGCTCTCGCAGTTCGAGCTGGCCGCTGCGGCGTAGCCACGCCGCGTGCTCGACGATCGCGTCCACGAGCTCCGGGATGCCGACAGCGTTCAACGCCACGGCATCGAGCACTGGGACAGGCCAGCCGTTCGCCGGCATACCTCCAAGCTCGAGCGAGCTCACCAACTCCCGACGCGTGCGATTCGCGTCGGGCCGGTCGGCCTTGTTCACGACGTGGATATCGGCAATCTCGAGGAGTCCGGCCTTGAGGGCCTGGACATCGTCTCCCAATCCCGGCACCGACACGACAACCGTCGTGTGCGCAATCTGCATGATCTCGACCTCAGCTTGTCCGACGCCGACTGTTTCGATGATCACCCACTGCGTGCCGGAGGCGTCGAGGACCGCAACCGCGTCGATGGTCGCACGCGAGATTCCGCCCACGTGCCCGCGGTTCGCCATCGAACGTACGAATATCTGCGGATCACGCGCGGCGCTCGTCATCCGCACACGGTCGCCGAGAATCGCGCCTCCGGTCAACGAACTCGACGGGTCGACGGCGATGATGCCGACACTGAACTGTCGCACGCGCAGCTCACCGGCGAGCTTGTCGACGAGAGTGCTCTTGCCCGCACCGGGTGGCCCGGTGACGCCTACGACGTGGGCACGACCACCCGCGGCATAGAGGTCGGGTAGGACATCTTCGACGCCGCGGTGCATGCCTTCGACCGCCGAGATCATCCGCGCCACCGAAGGCGCGTGTCCTTGCCTTACGCGTTCCAACAGCGCGGGCATCTCGTCGTCAGCTCCCACCGGGGCGCAAGACCTCGTTGAGAAGGGTGCGCTCGTCGATCACCCGGCGCGCCTTGAACTCCGTGCGCTCCAACGTGTTCTGGCGCAGCGCCGTAACTTGCACGCCCACACCGAGGACGTTCTGAAGCCTGTCCCGGGCGAGGCGAGAGAACTCGTCGATCCTCGTCTGCTCGCTCCCGAGCGAGGCGCCGTACTCGATCTGGATTGAGAGCACGTCCATCGTCTGTTCACGCGTGACGATGATTCGGTGCTCGCCGCCGTAATCCGCGAGCCCGTGGACGATCTCATCGATCGCGCTCGGAATGATGTTCTCCCCGCGCACTGTGAACTGGTCATCGATGCGCCCGAAAATTCCCCGGGGAAGCCGCGGGTACGTTCGACCGCACGGGCTGGGCCCGTCGACCCACGTCGTCAAGTCGCCGGAGAGCAGGCGAATCATCGGCTGACTCGTGCGCTCGAGATGGGTGTACACCGGCGTACCCTGCGCGCCGTATGGCACCCTCCGGTGCGTATTCGGGTCGGTGACCTCGGTGTAGACGATGTCCTGCCAGCAGAGCATCCCCGCTTGCGCTCGCGTTTCTCCGAGCGCCATCCAAGGTGTCATCTCGGCCATCGAGCCGGAGTCGAAGACCTTGCCGCCGTAGAGCTCCTCGATCTGCCGACGAATCAGCGGAATCGCGGCCCCCGGTTCGCCGGAGAAGAACAGGATTCGCACGCCGAACTCGCGCGGGTCGATGCCCTCGTCCGCGGCAACGTCGGCCAAACGCAGCGCGTACGACGGCGTTCCGTAGAACACGCTCGGTTTCATCTGTCGCATCCAATTCACCGCGCGCGTGCTTTGACCGGCGACACCCGCGCCGAACGGGAACACGGTCGCTCCAAGACGCTCGGCGCCGAGAAGCGCACCCCACGAACCCATGTACAAACTGAAGACCGATCCCACGAATACCGTGTCACTCGGTCGAACGCCCATCCCCCACAACACGCGTGCATGCGCCGTCGCGATCGCGTTCCAGTCGTCCCGTCCGATGGCGAACGCCGTCGGCCTGCCCGTCGTGCCCGATGTGCCGTGCACTCGAACGACATCGGATTCCGGCACGCAGAGATAGTCACCGAATGGCGGCGCTTCCTCCTGCGAGCGACGGAGCTCTTCCTTGGTCACCACGGGAACGTGCTCGAACGTCTGTAGGTCTCGGATGTCGTCGGGTCCGATGCCGGCGGCGTCCCACTTTCTCCGATAGAAGGGCGACCGCGCGTACGCGTAACGCATGACCGCCTGGATGCGCTTGACGATCTCGAGGTTTCGTAACTCGGGATCCATGGTCTCGCGTTCCGGAAACCAGTACTCCGACTCCGGCGTCGGCACCTCGGCACCGCCGTATTCCGGGGGCCACGACCACGATTCCATCAGCCGCGCGGTCCACGCTCGGCCACGAGTTCGGAGATGCAGTCCGCAACGTCGCCCGGTGGCGTGTCCTGACCGAGGATCGCTTGAACGCCGAGCGCTTTGAGCGCCACGACATCCTCGTCGGGCATGACGCCGCCGACGACCAGGATGTGGCGTTCCAACGCGTTATTGCTCCGGAGTTCATCGATGATCATCGGAATCAGCGTCATATGCGCACCCGACAACAGGCTGACGCCGATGACGTCGACGTCCTCTTGGATGGCGATGGTGACGACCTCGTCCGGCCGGCGGTGCACGCCGGTGTAGATGACCTCGATCCCGGCGTCGCGCAGAGCGCGGGCCACGACCTTCACGCCGCGGTCGTGGCCGTCGAGGCCGACCTTCGCCAACAAGACGCGAATCGGTGCATTGGAACGGGACGGCAGTGCCATCAACTGACCCCGGAGCGGTGCATAAGGTAAGACCTTAAGAAGGTCTGTCTCCGCCGTCAAGCTTCACATCCAGGCGCAGACATCCGGCGCCGAGTCGTCGGACGTCGGAATGCCAGGACCAGGGCAGAAACGGAAGGAATCTCAGCGAAACCGCAGACGGCGATACCCTGCGACGGTGGCGCTCGACAAACATCCTCCCGGTCCGTTTCAGCCGCTCGAACGACCGCGCGCCTTCGAAGGAATCCTGCTGCAGATCGAACAGGCGATCGCGGACGGGAATCTCAAGCCCGGCGACCGGCTGCCGTCCGAACGGGAATTTGCAGAGACGTTCGGGGTAAGCCGAGCATCAGTACGCGAGGCACTACGGGTCCTGGAGATGTTCGGCGTCGTGGTCGCCCGGCGGGGCGGTGGCGGCGACGCGGGATCGATCGTGTCCGCGGGGGCCGAGACGGGGCTCGTCAGCGCACTGCGACTGCACTCCTCGCTCTTGCGGATACCAACCTCCGATCTCGTCGAGATCCGCGTGCTCATCGAGTCATATGCGGCCGGGCACGCGGCGCGCCTCGCGCGGACGAACGAGGCCGAGCGGCTGTGGACCCTGATCGAGGCCATGCGTGCGGCTGATCTGCCCGAACACTTTCACTCGCTCGACACCGATTTCCATATCGAGCTCGGCACGATGTCGCATAACGCGCTCATGCCGGTCCTCATGGAAGCGCTGCGGGGCTCCATGGAGCGCGAGATGCTTCAGGCCTTTGAACGGCTGACCGACTGGCGCACCGAACGCGAGAAACTCATCTCGGAGCACATGGCCATCGCGACAGCCGTCGAGAGCGGCGACAGCACTCTCGCAGAGGAAACCATCCGCAACCACATCAAGCGGTTCTACGATTCCACGATGAGCTGACAGATTCCGGCGCGAAGAGTTCGGCGCTTCTCAGCGCTTGTATACCGAGAGCTTTTCGATCTGCCCGGACTGGTTCAGTGTGAAGATCTCCGCGACCTCCATCAATTCTTGTCGGGTCGCCATGTCGGCCTCGATCTCGACCACGCAAACGTTGGCGGTCGAATGGAATGTCAGGCGCTTGAACTTGGCACTCGCTCTCGGGATCGATGTTCGCATGTAACTGCGGATCTCATCCGCTCCCCGGATCGTGCGGCCTTCACGCGGCGAGGGAATGAAGATCGCCTCCGCCGCGAAGAGGTCGGCGACTCCGTCGGCATCACCGGCTGCGGCCAGCTCGAAATACCGCTGTGCGATGAGGCCCGCGGGGCTGGTTCCGTCGCCGCTCGAGTGGGTGATCGTCATAGTTGATTCCTTCCTTCACTCTCTCGCGGCACCCGCGAAGAGTCGGTCACGAGTGCGGACTGAGCAACACTTCTGGGATGTCGACGACCTTCGCCCGTAGGTATTCACCGAGACCCTTGGCCTGTGGATCCAGGCGGGTCGAGGAGGCCACTCCTTCGCCGAGAAGTCGACTGACAACGAAATTGATCGAAAGAATGTTCGGAAGCTCGTAGCGTTCCACCGGCAGGTCGCGCGCTTCCGGCATCAGCGTCTTGAGTCGTTCGACCGTGAGAAATTCGCGCAGCCACGCGTACGCCGGCGGTGTCGACACCCAGAGCCCGACGTTCGCGTTGCCACCCTTGTCTCCGGAACGCGCCCCGACGATGCGACCGAGCGGCAGTCGCTGCGAGGGACCGGCGGGTACTCGGACTGAGTACAACTCCGCGGTGCCGTCCCGTACCACACCTTCGTCTGTCGCTCCGGGAATGACGCAGGGCACGATCGTTCGTCGACCGTCCCGCACCACGATTTGTTCGAGGGCGGCGCTGGGAATCTTCGACGGCCAGAAGATCCCGTATGCAGAGCTCATTCCCGCGGCGACCGAAAGGAACAACCCTGGATAGTTCGCGAGCGCGAGCTCCGTCACTCGTGATGAAAACGCGCGTCCGACCTTGGCCTCATCGCGGTCCTTGACGGTGACGCGCAGGCGAGCAACTGCGGCATCGTTCGAGGCCGGGTCGCCGGTGGCCGCCGGAAGCAGCGAAACGTCGGTCGATTCGAACGAGTCCCGACCGTCAGGGAAACATGCCCACAGCGACCGCTCGGCGAGTTCAGCCTTGGCCTCGATATCCAATCCGGTAAGCATGAGCTCGACGGTTGTCCGATAGCCGCCTCGAAGGTTGATGCATACCTTTGAGGTTGTGGGGGGAGGCGCGCCCTGAACGCCGCTGATGCCGACTCGGTCCGGGCCCAGTTGCGTCAGCGTTATCGAGTCGAAGCGCGCGGCTACGTCGGGATTCAGGTAGTGCGGCGAACCGATCTCGTACAGCAGTTGCGCGGTGACCGTCCCGATCGAGACCAGACCACCGTGCCCGGGATGCTTCGTGATCGTCGACGACCCGTCGAGCGCGATCTCGGCGATCGGGAAGCCTGGGTGTTCCAGTCCCGGGACATCGGTAAAGAACGAATAATTCCCTCCGGTCGCCTGCGCTCCGCACTCGATCACATGTCCCGCAACCAACGCGCCGGCGAGTTCGTCGAAATCACTCTGCTTCCATCCGTGATGCCACACGGCGGGGCCGATCGTGAGCGCGGCGTCGGTCGTCCTTCCGGTGATGACGATGTCGGCACCGTCTTCCAGCGCGGCCGCGATGCCCCATCCGCCCAGATACGCATTGGCGGTCAACACCTCGCGCGCCCCGAGCGGTTCGCCGGTGTCGACGTTGTCGAAGGTCGCGCCCGCGGCCATGAGCTCGGGCCAACGGAGGCTCAGATCGTCACCCTCGATCCACACGATGCGCGGCCCGAGCCCAAGCCGTGTCGCAAGCTCCTCGACCGCACGTGCGCACCCGCTCGGGTTCAGTCCGCCCGCGTTGGACACCACCCGGATGCCCCGCTCGAGACAGAGGCCCATGACCTCTTCGAGCTGTGTGATGAACGTCGTCGCGTAACCACCGGCCGAGTCGCGCATCCGATTCTTGGCAAGAATCAGCATCGTCAGCTCGGCCAGCCAGTCACCGGTGAGAACGTCGATCGGGCCGCCCTCGACCATCTCCCGCGCGGCCGACAGGCGGTCTCCGTAGAAGCCGCTGCAGTTGGCAATCCGGACCGGCCGGCGCGGAATCGATCCAGTTTCGTCGGCTTTCACGCAGGCACCACCGCGATGTCGACCAACACATCGTGTGCGCCCACCTGGGCTCCGACCTCGGCGTGCACCGCGGACACGACGCCGTCGATTCCGGCGAGAATCGAGTGCTCCATCTTCATCGCCTCCATCACGACGACGATGTCGTGCGCGCGAACCGAATCGCCGGCCTGCACTCTGACTTCGACCACGACGCCGGGAACGGGGGCTATGGCACCTTCTGCCGCTTCGCTTTGCTCGGAGACGGCAAGGGCGTCGACCTCGGTGAGCTCCGCTTGCACCCCGAGCCCGTTCACCCAGTGTCGAGCGCCATCCGAGTTCACGGTGCACGAGCAGCGGAGGGAGTTGTAGACCAGTTCGACGGCGTCATGAGCGACCGAGTCGACGCTGCACTCGACGGCAAGGTCGTCGACTCTGAGCGGCAGACTTCCGTCGATCCCCTCCGACCCGTATTGCACGGTGATGGTCTGTTCGGGCCCAACTACAAAGGTCTGCGTCGCCGGGCCGGACGGGATGTTGCGCCAGCCGGTCGGAGCAAGCTGTGCGACCGGCGACGACTGTCGGCGCCGGTGTCGGAGGACCAGCGCGAGCGCCACGGCCAGTACGCGTTCGGCTTCGGGCTCGACCGCGCTGTCGAGCACCTCAGGGTGCTCGACGAAAAACGCCGTATCGACCGAACCCGCCGCGAATGCATCGTGTCGGAGTGTTGCAACGAGAGCATCACGGTTCGTCGCGATTCCATGAATCTCAGCCTGTGCGAGCGCACCGGCGAGGCGCGCGGCCGCTTCTCCGCACGTCGACGCGAATCCGATGACCTTGGCGAGCATCGAGTCATAGAACGGTGAGATCACCGAGCCGCTTGTAACTCCGGCATCCCATCGCACCCCGACGCGCGGCTCGTGCGCGAAGCGGCGCAAGGTGCCGGTGCTCGGTAGGTACCCGGCCGCCGGGTCCTCGGCGTACAGCCGGGCCTCGATCGCCCAACCGCTGGGTCGAACGACATCCGCCTGACCGAGCGCGAGCGGTTCGCCGGCTGCGATCTCGATCTGCATGCGCACGAGATCGACGTCGTAGATCATCTCTGTGACCGGATGCTCGACCTGGAGCCGGGTGTTCACCTCGAGAAAGAAGATCGCGTCGTCGGCTACGAGAAACTCAACGGTCCCAGCTCCGGTGTAACCGATCGTGCGGCCTGCGGTGAGTGCCGCGTCGTACAGCCGCCGGCGTATCTCGGGCCCCACACCGGGCGCGGGCGCTTCTTCGAGCACCTTCTGGTGTCGGCGTTGCAGTGAGCAGTCGCGCTCGCCCAGGTGGATCAGTCGACCATAGTTGTCGCCGACGATCTGTACCTCCACATGCCTTGGCTTGACGAGTGCGCGCTCGACAAAGACAGTTCCGTCGCCGAATGACGCTGCCGCCTCACGGCGCGACGCGGCGATGGCTGCCACCAGGTCATCGGGTGCGGTGACGATCCGCATCCCTTTGCCGCCACCGCCGGCCGAAGCCTTGACCATGAGCGGATACCCGACCTCTTCTGCGCGCGTCGCCCATTTGCCCTCGTCGTCATCGGTGATCGTCGCGCCCGGAAGCACCGGCACGTTCGCCGCGACCATCAGTCTCTTGGCCTCGATCTTGAGCGCCATCGATCGGATGACCGCCGGTGTCGGTCCGACCCATACGAGTCCGGCGTCACCTACCGCCTGGGCGAACTCGGCGTTCTCGGAAAGGAATCCGTAGCCGGGATGAATCGCATCCGCGACGATCGCGCGGCCGCGGCCAGAAGTTTTCCTGCGTCGAGGTACGACTCGCTCGCGGTGTTGCCGCCCAAGCCGACCGCACGATCGGCGGAACGCACGTGCAGCGCACCGCGATCAGCGTCCGAGTAGACCGCGACGGTTTCAATTCCCATCTCGGCGCACGTCCGAAAAATTCGACACGCGATCTCGCCGCGGTTCGCGACGAGCAGGCGCCGGATCACATGCGGAAGACGCCGAAGTTCGACGTCCCCTCTACCGGCGCACTATGCGCCACCGACAAAGCCAGACCGAGCGTTGTACGGGTCTGACGCGGATCGATGATGCCGTCGTCCCACACGCGTCCGGTGGCGTAAAGGGCCCGAGACTCTCGCTCGACTTGGTGCTCGAGTGCCTCTATGACCTCGGGGCGCGTGTCTCCGGAGACGATCCGCATGACTCCGGCAAGTTGCTTCGGTCCCATCACGGCAATTCGATGGTTCGGCCACGTGAACACGAACCGGGGGTCGTATGCACGCCCGGACATCGCATAGTTCCCGGCGCCATAGCTGGCGCCGACCATGAGCGTGATGTGCGGGACCGTCGAGTTTGAGACCGCGTTGATCAGCTTCGCGCCGTCCTTGATGATCCCGGCTTGCTCGTAGCGAGTCCCGACCATGAATCCGGTGATGTTTTGTAAAAACAACAACGGAACGTCGATCCGATTGCACAGCTGGATGAATTGCGAGCCCTTCTGCGCTTCCTCGGAGAACAAGATGCCGTTGTTGGCGAGTACGCCAACAGGGAATCCGAGGATCGTGGCCCATCCGCAAACGAGCATCGAGCCGTACAGCGGTTTGAACTCTTCGAAGCGCGAGCCGTCGACGATACGAGCGAGAATTTCGCGCGTGTCAAAGGGCTGGCGGAGGTCGGTCGGCGCGATTCCCAGTAACTCTTCGGCGTCGTAGCGCGGTTCGTCCGGCGGTTGGGTTGGCCCTGGTCCCAGTTTGCGCCAGTTGAGATGAGTCACGATCTCGCGCCCGATGCGAATGGCGTCGAGCTCGTTCTCGGCGAGGTAGTCCGCCAGTCCGGAGATGCGCGCATGCATCTCGGCCCCTCCGAGCTCCTCCTCGTCGGCATCCTCGTCGGTTGCCATCTTGACCAATGGCGGCCCACCGAGGAACACCTTGGCCGCAGCCCGCTGCAACACCGTGTAGTCACTCATCCCAGGCATGTACGCGCCGCCCGCGGTCGAGGATCCGAGGACGAGAGAAACGACCGGGATACCGGCCGCCGAGAGTCGGGTCAGCTCTTTGAACGTCGCGCCGCCCGGGACGAAGATGTCTGCCTGTTTCGGCAAATCGGCGCCTCCCGACTCGACGATTGTCACCAAGGGCAGACGATTGATGCGACTCACCTCGAGCAGGCGCACCTGTTTCTTCACCGACGTCGGGCTGATGGATCCACCCCGCACGGTCGGGTCGTTCGCGAGGATCGCGCACTCGACCCCGGAGACCACGCCGACGCCTGCCACCAAACCGCCGCCCAGCGGATCGTCAGTGCCCCATCCCGCGTACGTTGACAGCTCCAGGAACCACGCATCGGGATCGACCAAGAGGTCGACGCGCTCACGAACGAGGAGCTTCCCGCGTTCTTGGTGACGACGCGTGTACTTCTCCCCTCCACCGGCAAGCACTCGCAACCGCAGGTCGTCGAGCTCGGCCAAGAGCTCGGTCATCGCCTCCGCATTCCGTTGAAATGTGGTCCCGGACACGTCGAGCCGCGTCGTCAACACGCGCGGCAACTCAGCTCCCCCATCCGTTCATCCGTGCGATGGTCCGGAGCATGATCTCCTCGGCGCCGCCGCCGATGGCGACCAGACGAGCGTCGCGGAAGTATCTCGCTGTCCAGTTGTCCTCCATGTAGCCGATGCCCCCGTGGAACTGCAGGCACCAGTCGGCGACCTCGCGCGAGAGGCGCCCGGCTTTGAACTTGGCGATCGTCGCAAACTGGGTCGTATCTTCGCCGCGCATGTGCGCGGCAACGGATGCGTAGGCGTAGTGGCGGAGCATCTCGACGTCGGCGCTCAGCTCCGCGAGACGGAACTGCACGTACTGCTTGTCGAGGAGCGGACCACCGAACGCATGACGTTCCGCCAAGTACGACGCCGTTCGATCGAGCGCGGACTCCATCGCTCCGACGGCCGTATACACAACGATCATGCGCTCGTTCTGGAACTGCGCCATCTGCTGTTGGAACCCGCGGCCAACCTCGCCGATGACGTTGTCCACGGGAACGCGCGCGTCGGCAAACACGAGTTCGGCGGTGTCGGACGAGCGGTTACCGAGCTTGTCCAGCTTTCGACTCACGTTGAGGCCGGGAGTGTCCGTCGGTACGACGATTTGGGACATGCCCGCGTACCCACCACTGCCCGAGGTGCGGGCCAACAGGCATACCCAGTCCGATTGCGTACCCGTCGTGATGAAAGTCTTCGTTCCGTTGATAACCCATTCATCGCCGTCCAGCACGGCACGCGTGGTCAACGCGGCGACATCGGAACCTGCGTTGGGTTCTGTGACCGCGATCGACGTCACGGCGTCGCCGCTGATCGCGGGTACGAGATACTTCTGCTTCAGTCGTTCGCTGCCGAAGCGGTGTAGCGCGGGAGTCGCCATGTCCGTCTGCACGGAGATGGCCATCGCGACACCGGCAGCGTTGAGACGGCCGAGCTCTTCGCCGAGAATGGCCGTGCACAAGTGGTCGGCACCCTGACCGCCGTACGCCGGGTGGTACTCGAGTCCGAGTATGCCGGCATCACCGAGCTTCTTGAACAGCTCGTGCGCAGGAAATGCCCCCGCGCGCTCCCACTCGTCGATGTTCGGCAGGATCTCGCGCTCGAGAACCGCACGCACGGAGCGGCGCAGCTCCTCGTGTTCTGCGTCGAATTGCATCTTCGTGAGATGTCAGCGAGCTGCGGCCGGCACGTGCCCGCGGCGAATGAGCTGGCCGGGCAGCGAGCCCGTGAGCTCACCATCTTTGATGGTCACCTGACCGGCGACGATGGTGCAGAGCATTCCGATCGACTTTTGCTTCAGTCGCTTCGCTCCTCCGGGCAAGTCGGTCTCTACCGTTGGGAACGCAGGCCCGATCGTCTTCGGATCAAAGACGTTGATGTCGGCGATCAGGCCTTCGCGCAAGAGGCCGCGCTCGGGAAACTTCCACACCCGAGCCGGCTCCATCGTCACCATGCTGACGGCCTGCTCGAGCGTGAAGACCTCGCGCTGGCGCATCCAGTGACCGAGGAGATACGTCTGCAGCGAGGCGTCCATGATCTGCGTCACGTGGGCGCCGGCGTCGGTAAAGGTCATCACGGTTCCACGGTGATCCATGATCTCGAGCAGTACGGTCGGGTCGAGCGTGCGCATGTGTTGCACGAAGAAGCGGTCGAAGTCCGCTTCCAAGGCCAGATCGATCATCGCCTCGGCCGGTGAGATCCCACGTTCTCGGGCAACTTCTGCCACCGTGGGATTCGGGCCGATCGGGTCCAACATCACGTCGATTAGGTCCCAGTCGGGACGACGGGCTTCGCCGCCGGCCGCGCGAGCTTCCGGGTACGGACCGTTTTCGGCGGCGTGGACGAGACGTTCCCGCACCTCTGGACGACGCAGCTCGCGTGCCGCCTGGTCGAGCGGCAGCGCGCGCACTTGTTTCCAGGCGTCCAACCTGTCGAAGGGCAACTGTGTCTTGAACGACGACACGAACGTGACGCCCTTGCAGTGACTCTGGCCCACGATTCGGCCGCCCGCGACCGAGGTCTCCGAGATCAGCCGCAACAGGCTCCGCCAGTCGTGATCCTGATTCGACAGCGTCGGCAGCACTCCAAAGGTGACCGGCACTTTGGTGAACACCGCAAGGTCGCGCAGCCGATCGCAGAACTCACGTTGGATCACGGGGTCCGCGCTCCTCGCAGCGGCCTCGAGCGAGAGCTCGAAAACGCCGTCGGGGTACTGGCCGACGGTGTCGACCAGGCCGACCACCTCGTCCCACGCCGCGATCCTCGACGCGACCGGACGATCGTCCGAGGTTTCGTGACCGCCACGCGACGTCGTGAATCCGATGGCGCCGGCCTCGAACGCGGCCGAGACTTGATTGCACATCGTCTTCATGTCGTCGTCGGAGGCCACCTCGTCGAAAGCGCGCTCCCCCATCGCCCACGTCCGCAACGCGGAGTGACCGATCTGCGCGGCGTAGTTGATCGACTTCGGGAGACGGTCCAGCGTGTCGAGGTAGGTCGGAAAGTCGTCGAACGACCATTCGATGCCTTGGCGCATCGCCTCGGCGGGGATGTCTTCGGCGCGTTCGAGGTTCCGCAGCACGAGCTCACGTTCACCGTCTCGGGACGGCGCGATCGTGAAGCCACAGTTTCCCATGACCGCGCTGGTCACACCGTGGAAGCAGGATGACGCCCCCGAGGGATCCCACATGATCTGGGCGTCATGGTGCGTGTGGCCGTCGATGAAACCGGGCGTCACCGCGTGCTCGGATGCGTCGATCTCGGTCTTGCCCTTGTCGGCGATCTTTCCGATCGCCGCGATCCGGCCGTCGACGACGGCGAGGTCGGCGCGGAATCCGGGTGTGCCACTCCCGTCCACGATTGTTCCGCCCCGAATGACGAGGTCGTAGTCCATCAGGTCTCCTGATTCGTCGTGATTGGGAAGGCTCGGTTCGTCATGCGCGACCGGAGCGACCGATTGCGTCGACGACCTCGGCCTGCGCTCGACGCGCGTCGGCGAGGAAGCGGGTCATGGTGAAGAATCCGTGGAACTGGCCCGGATAGATCGAACACGTCGTCGTGATCCCGGCTTCGGTGAGCCGACGCGCGTACGCGACTCCTTCATCGAAGAGGGGGTCGTAGCCGGCGAGCACGAAGTGCGCAGCCGGAAGTCGACCTAAGTCGGGCGCGCGGAGAGGAGCGGCTGCGCCCTCGCCGCGGCGCGACGGCGGGCAGTACAGGTCGTAGAACCACGACATGGTCGCTCGTCGCAGCATGTAGCCATCGGCGTTGCGCAGCATCGACCCGGAATCGAGATCGAAATCCGTGATCGGGTAAATCAGAATCTGCGACGCGATCGTCGGACCGCCACGATCACGCGCCAGGATCACGACCGCGGCCGCGAGGTTGCCGCCGGCCGAATCCCCGGCCACAACGAGTCGGTCGGGGTCGGCACCGAACTCCGACGCATGCTCGGCCAGCCAGCTCAACACCTGATAGCAGTCCTCGAGCCCGGCCGGGAAAGGATGTTCCGGCGCCAAGCGGTACTCGACCGAAACCGTGCAGCAGCCTGCGGCCGCGGTGATGCGCCGGCAGGTGCTGTCGTAACTCGCGAGGCTTCCGAGGACCCAGCCGCCACCGTGGATGAACAACACCGGCGCCGTGGTCGTCAGTGCGCGCGGTCGGTACACGCGGACGCGGACGGGGTGCGGCCCGGGCACGAGGTGCTCCGAGACTGACGCGACATCGGCCGTTCCGCCGGAGTCGGGATAACTCTCGTGTTCGGTACGCGCCCGCTCGACGCCGATGTCTTCCCAGTTGGGCTGGTTCAGTGCGGCGATCTTTTCGAGAATGCGGCGGGCGTCGGGCGCGAGTACGTCGGGCCGCGGCGATCTCGTGTCGCCGGCCTCCTCGTCCGAGGCCGTCACCGTCGTCCGCTCAGTTCGTCGGGATGCATCGACCCCTCGCGGTCGTGCGCGGGTTCGGTGAGGTAGTCGTCGAGGTCGGCGTGGCGGGTCATTGCCCACACGTCGACGTTGCGGTACGGAGTGTTCGCGACGACGCGTCCTTGCGAGTTGCGGTAGTAGGTCTGCATCCCGGGATGCGTCCACACCATGCGCTCGTGCATCTCGTCGACGCGCTCGTTGAAGGTCCGGTGCACGTCGGAACGGCACTCGAAGGAGCCGAGCCCACGGCTGAACATCTGCTCGAAGAGATCAAGGATGTAGTGGACCTGCCATTCGGTGACGCACAAGATGCTGCCGCCGTGGCCCGGTTGCGTGTTCGGTCCGTACAGACAGATGAAGTTCGGAACCTCGGGAACGGTCATGCCGAGGTACGCCTTGGCATTGTCGCCCCAGACGTCTTGCAGACTCTGACCGGATCGGCCGTTCACCTCGTAGGAGGAGAGGAAATGGATGACGTCGAACCCGGTCGCGAGGACGATCACGTCGACCTCGAACTCATCTCCCGCGCTGGCGACGATGCGGTCTCCGCGCACCTCGGCGATCGAGTCGGACACCAACGCGACGTTGTCCCTCGTCAGCATCCGGTACCAGCCGTTGTCGAGCAACATGCGCTTCCCGAACGGCGGGTAGCTCGGTAGTACTGCGTCGACGAGATCCTGTCGGTCGCCCAGTTCGCCCTCGAGGTAGCGGGTGAAAACCCTCCGGTAGCCCTCGTTGATCGCGTTGAGCGAGCGCTCGGGATGCTCCCACGTCGGATCCTTTTGCAATGACGGATAGGTCTTGTCGTTCCATACCCAGCCCAGGCGTAGCCGGTACCACGCCTGGTACAGAGGGACCTCGCGCAGAAGAAAACGCACCGGGTCCGGCACCGACGTCTTGAAGAGTTCGAAGGGTGCGATCCAATGTGGGGACCGCTGAAAGATCGTGAGCGACGCAACATCGCCGGCAATCGCGGGGCCGAGTTGCATCGCGCTGGCGCCGTTGCCGACGATCCCAACTCGCTTCCCCGCGAGGTCGAGGCCGGGTTGCCATCGGGCCGTGTGCACCACGGGCCCGCTGAACGTGTCGAGGCCATCGATGTCTGGATACTTCGGTGGGTTGAAGATGCCGACCGCGCTGATGACAACGTTTGCGACGAGCGTCTCGAGCGCGCCGTCCGCGTTGCGCACCTGAACGGCCCAGTGCTGCGCGTGTTCGTCGTAGTTCGCGGCCGTGACTTCGGTGGAGAACCGGATGCGCGAGCGCACGTCGAAGTCGGTCGCGATCTGCTCCAGGTACGACACGATCTCAGGCTGACCGACGAAGTAGCGGGACCAGTCGTACTTCGCGAACGTGAACGAGTACAAGTGGTTCGGGGTGTCAACACCGGCACCTGGGTACCGGTTCTCGAACCACGTCCCGCCGACGGAGTCGTTCCGCTCCACGATGAGGTACGGGATCCCGGCTTCGCCCAGGCGAACTGCCGCGCACAGTCCGGCGGCACCGGCGCCGATGATCACGACCCGAAAACCGGGCGGAGGTGCAATGGAGTGCACCGCTTCGTCCTGGCTTGAGGCCGCGCGCAGCTCGGCCTGGATCATCGGACCGTATTCGGCCGGGATGGTCTCGCCCATCGCGGTGCTGAGCATCCGCAGCATGAGATGTTCGCTCGGGGCAGGAATCGCCACCGGCCGCCCGGCCCGCCATTCGACAATCGCGTCGAGGCACGCCGATCGAATCTCGTCCTGCACGGCCACGGGTAATTCGCCCGTGTCGTTGTCTCCCATCCCCTTCGTGCGAGACGGAAGGTACGGCGCGTCGAGCCAGTGCAGCTCACCTGTGAGCTGCACCAGCACCATCAACAGCGTCGGAACGTTCGCAACTGCGACTGCGGCCCGAAGGATGTCGGCCTCGTCGCCGGGATGAACGCGGGCTTCAGTGTCGTCGACCACCGCTCAAACGCCCACGTTCACCGCGGTCGGAATCTCGATCCCGTAGAGCTCGACCGCGTTGTCCTGGAGAACCCGACGGCGCGCGTGTTCGTCGAGGTCGCCGAGAACTCCCGCGAGGTGTTGACGCGCGTGGGGGTACAAGCATGTCGGATGGGGGAAGTCCGTCTCGACCAGGACATTGTTTACTCCGATGTCCTCGATGAGTTTTCCGGGACCGACTCTTTCGAACCAGAACATGACATAGATGTGCTCGCGGAAATACTCGGTCGGCCGGCGTTGCGTGAGGGCCCACTCCTCGCCGGCGCCGACGAACTCGTCGAGGTTGTACTCGAGCGACTCGAGAAGGAAAGGCACCCAACCGATTCCGCTCTCCGCAGAGACGATCTTCAGGTTGGGAAACCGGTCGAACATATCGCTCATGAGGAGATTCGCGATCACCCGGATGTTGCTCATCATCGCCTGCGACGAAGCGACGACCAATCGGCGATTCGGCGTGAACGACTGCCAGGCCGCACTCAACGGGCTGCCGCTGCCGACTGCCGCCTTCGGATTCGATCGAGAGCGACGAGTCGCTTCCATCTCTGCTTTGGTCATGCCCGAGCCGATGTGAAAGTTCATGACCGCGCGGGTCTCGCTCGCGAGGTCCCACATCGGAGTGAAGTACGGCTCGGGGAGCTCCGGAAGGCCGAGCAACTCCGGCTTGTCGGACAGTGTGAAGCCGGTGACGCCGCGTTCGAGCAAGCGCGTCATCTCCTTCACGGTCAGGTCCATGTCCCAGATGGGAAGAAGCGCCTGGGGCAGCAGTCGACCTCGCGACTCCTCTTGGATGTCGGCGAGGAAGTCGTTGTACGTCTGCAGGATCGTGAGCCGTTGAGAGGTGTCTTCAACCGCGAAGATGTGATTCGACGCGAAACCGACACCGTTCGGGTAACAAACCTGGGCGTAGATACCCGTGGCGTCCATGCTCTGCAGACGCGCACTGACGTCCCACGCGGCGGGGTCGATTTCCTCGAAGGGTTGTACGTAGTGCTCGCCGAAGACCTTCTCGCCTCCGCGCTTGATCACGTTGCCGCCGAGGGTCGCCCACATCTCTCCGTCGAGGTGCCAAGAGGTATGGCCATCGACCGTCTTCTGTTGCGGAACCTTGTCGCGCATGGTGGCCGGAACTCGGGCCGTCCAGAGGTCGCTGGGCTCCGTGAAGTGCGCGTCGCAATCGACGATGTAGACATCCCCCAGCAGGTCGTCTGCTTCTTCGGGGGTGAGCACACGAGTCTCGGGCACCTTTTTCTCCTGATCTGACCGATGGAACCGGCGTCGGCGCGCTCGGCCGGGCCTGCTTCCGCGTGACGGACTCGGCGGTGAAAGGCACGGTCACGCGCCCCCCGGAATCGCCTATCCTCTACTATGAGAATAGTTCAATAAGTGAAATACTGCAAGATAGAACGACCGCTGTTCCTCAGATGCAGTGCGCACGACAGGGCGCGGCCGCCACATAAAGCCGCCGCGGACCCTCGCCTGAGACGCGATCGAACGTCGGGCTCAGTAGTCGTCGTGAACGAAGCGCTCCAAGACGGTCGCCGCGGTCGCAAGGGCGGTGAGCTCGTCCGGCTCCAGCGCGGCCAGCCGTTCGACGAGCCACGCGTTGTGCCGCTCCCGGCTCCGCTCGATCCATTTGTTGCCACTGGCGGTGATGCGCACACGGCACACGCGGCGGTCGTTCGGATCTGTCTCCCGCTCGATGATCCCCTCTTTTTCAAGGGTGACGACCAGGCGAGTGATCATTGACGGCGACAGCCGTTCACGGGCCGCGAGTTCGCCGAGGCTTATCGGCTCGTGATGATGAATGGTGCTGATCGACGACAGTTCCGTCGGCGTGAACTTGCCGTCGGATCGCCGCAGCTCGCGAGCGAGCGGAAGCAGACTCCTCCGCAGTCGCGCGGCCACTTCCACCGCCCGGGTAGTTACATCCGTTGATACCACGCCACAACTATATCCTTGGTCCAATGTGTGGCTGCATCGGCCAGGCATCCTCGGCACAACGCACTCAGTCGCCGACCGCGACGCCTTGCGTGAGGAGTCCGACAATGGCCTCAACGCTCGTCGCCACGGTGTAGCCCGTCTCGTCGACGACCTGGCTCCAGCTGTCCCGGACCGCCTCGATCGTGAGGGCAGGGTCGACGAGCCCGTTCGTCTGGGCGATGAAGAGCCGTCCGACATAGCCCGCCGCCGCAGCCAGGATCTCGCCGCGGGTTTGACAGGTTTCGTGCACCAACCAGGCGGCCACGGGCGCGACGAGGTCCGCGGGCAGCGTCGGAGTCTCGGGCCCGACCTCACCCTCGGCCGTCTCCGATGCGGCGGCAAGGAGTCTCGTCGTCGCGCCCGGCATGATCGCGTTCACGTTGATGCCAACGGATTCGCCCTCGAGGCTAAGGACGCGCATCAGGCCGAGAATTGCGCCTTTCGCGGCCGCGTAGTGCGCGGACTGTTCGAGCCCGATCGCGTTGTGAGAGCTCGTCATGAGAACTCGCCCGTAGCCTTGCTCGGTCATATACGGCCACGCGGCGCTGGTGACACCCCAGGAGCCACCGACGTGGACGCTGAGCATCGCGTCCAGCTCAGAACGCGGGATGGTCGAGAACGGGGCGAATCGAGAAATGCCGGCATTGTTGATGACGATGTCGATGCGGCCGAACTGGCTCACGGCATCATCGATCAAGGCTTGCGCGTCACGCTCGGACGAGACGTCGCCGAAGTTCGGAATCGCCTGGCCACCTTGCGCGACGATCTCCGCCGCCACATCGACTGCGGGTTGCTCGGAACTTCCTCCGCCGAAGGGCCCGCCGCCCATGTCGTTCACCACGACACTCGCGCCCCGGCCGGCAAGCAACAACGCGTACCGCGACCGAGGCCGCGTCCCGCCCCGGTGACAACCGCGACTCGCCCGTCGAATCTCAGTTCCGCCATCAGCCGCTTCGTCCCTTTCGCTGTACGAATCCCGACACCGGCGGGCGCCGGGATACCGACGACTTAAGCCATGAAGTCGCGGAGCGCCTGATGCAAGTTGAGAATCAGCTTTTCCTGATCGTTCGCCAGATACAACGTGTCGAGCGCGTGCATGCCTTTCTGCACTCTCGGCGCGTTCCGCAGGTCTTGATCGATCACCAGCCCGATTGCGCTCGCGTCGTCGTACTGCGCCAAACGCTTGCCGTCCTCCATCGTCCGCGGCAGCGCGTCCTTGGGGCGTTCTACGCCTTGGGGCAATGGGGCGAGGAAGAAGATCTCGAAGAGCGACCAGTCGGGATCATCGCCGTGGGGCCGGAAGCGAAAGCCAATGTGGCCGGCCGCGCTGCGAAACACGAGAAAGTTCGGGAAAATGGCGTAGAGGACGGAATCGATCATCTCGCTGTCGCTTATTCCTGACAGGTCGATCCCTTGAGTCGCGTACGAGTCGCGCGTCATCTGCGCCAAGAACTGCCGAGCGTTCATTCCGTCCGGCAGTTTCATCTCATCGGGCACATCCTCTGCACTCTCGCCATAACGGCCACGCGCCATGCCCAACGAACCGTTGATTATCTCCTGTTGCGTGAAGCCCGGTTGGTTCAACAGACTTGACACGCCCGTCGGCAGCATGAGTCGGCTGTGGAGCCCGAGGACGTCGTACTGGGTCTGCACGTCGCCCGCATAGGCAGTGAGCTGGGCGTGCAGCTTCGCGATGTGGTACGTCTCGATGAACGCCTCGGCCATCACCTTCCAGTTGGCCTGGACCACCTTCTGGTAATGCCACGACTTCCAGAAGAGCTCGTCCGGCATGACCTCGATGTGGCGGAGGATTCTCTCGCCGAGAAACTCCCGTAGGGGCGGGGCATTGTCATCCAAGTTGACGTAGACCCAACCATCGAAGGTCTCCATCTTCACCGGGCGCAGACCGGTCTCGGCTTGGTCGACCTGCGGGAAGTCCCACTTCGCGGGAATCCGGCTCAGGGCACCGTCGAGTGCATACGTCCAACCGTGGAACGGGCACACGAAGCAGTCTTTCTTTGTGCCCGCGCCGTTCGCGAGCGCGGTTCCACGATGCCGGCACGCGTTGTAGAAGGCAGAGATGCTGTCGGGCGCGTCGCGGACGATCAGGATCGAGCGCCCCACGATCTCGTACTCGACGTAGTCACCCACGCGCGGTATCTCGTTCGCACGGCATGCGACCTGCCACGTTCGCAGCCAGAGGCGCTCGGCCTCGAGCGCGGCGAATTCCGGCGACGTGTAGTCGGCGGTCGGCACCGTGCACTCGCCGAAGTCGACCGTGTCGCCACTCTCGAACAGGTAGTCCGACACCGGCGCCGGACCTCGGTCCTGACGGGCATGCGACTCCCAGAACACGATCGTCTCGGGGTTCTCGGGATCCTGCTCGGGGGCCAGGTCTTGCACTGCCATGACGCCACCTTCCGTCGCGATCCGCAAGCGGGTACCGACCGGCCTCGCGGGTCTACCGTGCGCCCATCATTACCGCATGTAAAACTTTCGTCAACTGTAGGAAGGTCCGCACCTGGACCGATCTGGCGTCGCGACCGTGACCCCAGGTCGGCCCGTGGGGCCTGGACGTTGGAGACCCGATGCCACAACTGTTCGATATCGCCGGAAAGTCCGCCCTCGTCACCGGGGGCAGTCGTGGCATCGGCCTCATGATCGCTCGCGGGTTCGTCGAAGCCGGCGCCCGCGTCTACATCTCGTCGCGCAAGGCCGACGTCTGCGACGAGGTCGCGGCCGAACTGTCGAAGGTGGGGCCGTGCGTGAGTCTTCCGGCCGATCTTTCCCGCCCAGAGGAATGCGAACGGCTCGCGGCCGAGGCAGCCGAGCACGAACCGCGTCTCGACATCCTCGTCAACAACGCGGGGGCGACCTGGGGCGCTCCTCTGGCCGAGTATCCGAGCGCGGCCTGGGACAAGGTCATGAACCTGAACACGAGGTCACCGTTCTTGTTGACGCGCGCGTTGGTCCCAGTGCTGGCCGCCGGCGCGACTTCCGAAGATCCGGCCCGCGTCATCAACATCGGATCGATCGACGGCATTCGGGTCCCGGTGCTCGACACCTACGCGTATTCAGCCAGCAAGGCGGCTCTGCATCAGTTGACACGTCACCTTGCGAAACAACTCGGCCCGCTCCACATCACCGTCAACGCGGTGGCGCCGGGACCATTCGAATCGAAGATGATGGCCGCAACGCTGCGCGAGCTCGGCGAGTCCATCCAACGATCGTCGCCGCTCGGCCGGATCGGACGGCCCGACGACATGGCCGGGGTGGCGATCTTCCTCGCGAGCCCGGCCGGTGCGTACCTCACGGGCACGATCATTCCGGTCGACGGAGGAATCGCGACCACGAGCTAAGTGTGGTGCTCGTAGGTGTAGAAGCCGCGTCCGGATTTTCGGCCGAGCAGGCCCGCCTCCACCATGCGGGACAGCAGCGGTGGCGCGGCGTAGAGCGGTTCCTTGAAGTCTTCGTACAACGACTCGGAGACGGCCATGGTGGTGTCGAGGCCGATCAGGTCGGTCAACGCCAGCGGGCCCATCGGGTGCGCGCAGCCCTGCACCATTCCCGCATCGATGTCGTCCGCCGTCGCAAAACCCGACTCCAGCATCCGGATCGCGGACAGCAGATAGGGGATCAAGAGCGCATTGACGATGAATCCGGCGCGGTCCTGCGAGCGAATCACCTGCTTGCCGAGGACGTTGGTCACGAACTCCGCAGAACGCTCCGTCGTGTCGGGACTGGTAACGAGCGACGAGACGAGCTCGACCAACGGGAGGACAGGCACTGGATTGAAGAAGTGCAATCCCACCACTTGCTCCGGGCGACTCGTGGCCATCGCCAATTTCATGATGGGGATCGACGACGTATTCGAAGCGAGGATCGCGTGCGGATCGACGACGATCGCGTCGAGTGCGCGAAACGTGCTGGTCTTGATCTGCTCAGCCTCGGGGACCGCCTCCACCAGCAGCTGCCGATCAGCCAATGCTTCTCGGTCGCTCGAGAACGTCAGCGCTTCCATCGTCCGCGCCTCGCTCTCGCTCGTGAGCTTGCCCCGACGCACACCGTTGGACAACGACGACTCGATCCGATCGCGGCCCGTCTTGAGCGCGAGGTCGTCGGTTTCGACGACCAGCACGTCCAAGCCCTGCCGTGCGCACACCTCGGCGATGCCCGAGCCCATCAACCCACACCCGACGACACCGACTCGCTCGATCTGCATGGCCACGCTTTCGCATCATCCGATCGCAGCCGCTCCCGACCATGCGATCGGCCGTGTTGAACGACGCCGGGATCGGAACCCGATTGCTTTACAATGTGTACTATATGCTCCGCGACGCCCGCAGCGAAGGAGCCTCCATGACGCGAGTTCGAGTCGGCAGCGGTTCGGCCAACGAACGCGACCGACCCGCGCTTGCTCACGACATGGTCGACCAAGGCGATGTCGAGTACGTGTGCTTTGACAATCTCGCGGAGCGGACGCTCGCTCTGGCCGTCCTGCAGAAGGCGCGCGATTCTCGTACGGGCTACAACCCCTTGTTGCGGGAAAGGATGCGACTTCTTCTCGCTCCGGCCAAGGCACGCGGTGTACGGCTGATCGGGAACATGGGCGCGGCCAACCCCGCGGCGGGCGGCGACGTCGTCATCGAAGAGGCGGCGGCTGCGGGACTGGACCAAATCACTGTTGCCGTGGTGACCGGTGATGACGTACTGGCCCTCGTGCAAGAAGCGCCCGAGAAGTTCGTCATCTGGGAAACCGAAGGCGGTATCGAGACGCTGCCCGGTCCGGTGGTCTCCGCGAACGCCTATACCGGCGCCGAGGGCTTGTTGACCGGACTTCGCAACGGGGCTGATGTTGTCGTTGCCGGCCGGTGCAGCGACATCTCGCCGTACATCGCCGCGCTGCGCCACTCGTTCGGGTGGGCCGCCGACGATTGGCAACACCTCGGTGCCGCCGGTCTCGTCGGTCATCTGCTCGAGTGCGGGCGATACGTCACCGGCGGCGCGCATGCGTGTCCCACCTACGGCAAGACGGTCCCGAATCTCGAGGATCTCAGCCTCCCACTGGCCGAAGTCGACGAAGACGGCACCGCAATCATCACCAAGATCGAGGGAACCGGCGGCATGGTCACCGTCAGCACCGTCAAGGAGCAGGTGCTGCACGAGATACATGACCCGACGACATACCTCTCCCCCGACATCACACTCGACTTCTCCAACGTTCGCGTCGTACAGGACGGGCCCGACCGAGTCCGAGTTTCCGGAGCTGCAGGTCGACCGAAAACCGACACCTACAAGGTCCTGCTCGGCGTGGATGCCGGCTGGATCTCCGAAGGGTCGATCTCCTTCGCGGGCGCGGGAGCAGTCGCCAAAGCCAAGCAGTGCATAGATTTCATCGAACAACGTCTGGCGCGTACGAACGCACACTTCAACGACTTCCGTACCGAAATGATCGGTATCGACAGCACGATGGGGGCACTGACCCCGCGGCGCGACCGAGACCCGTACGAGGTACGGCTCCGCATTGCCGCGCAGGCGCGGAACCGCGCCGATGCCGAGGCGCTGATGATCGAGTGCGATGACCTCTGGTTCGGACCGATCGGTGGCGCCGGGGTGCAGACCGCGATTCGTCAGAACCTGGCGATGTACTCGACGCTCATACCGAAATCGGCGGTCGCTATAGACGTCGTCACGACTTCACGACGGTGGCAGAAAGAGGAATCGGCATGAAGCTGGGAACCGTCGCGCACATGCGAACCGGAGACAAGGGCGACACGCTCAACATCAGTCTTATCCCGAACGACGAGGACGACTACGACTGGATCAAGACACAGGTAACGCGCGATCGAGTCGCCGAGCTGTACGCGCCAATCGTGAAGGGCGAGGTGATCCGGTACGAGCTGCCTGGGCTGCGATCTCTGAACTTCGTGATGACGAGGGCGATCGGCGGCGGCGCTTCCCGCACGTTGGGTTACGACCTGCACGGCAAGGCGTTCGGCGTCCCACTCGCCGAGCTGGAGATCGCGCCCCGACCCGCCTGATCGGTTGATCAGTCGCGACCTCGACGTCGTTCGAGCAGCCAGATTCCCCATCATCGAGGAGCGCACGTGCGGATTCTTCCCGTTGCAGGCGAGCGCACGACGGTAGACGCAGTCATTGACGCGCTGACCGGTGCCGGCGTTCGGTTCGTCGTCGGGATGCCCGGCGGCCTCACGTTGCCACTCTGGTCCGCGCTCCACCAGCACCCGACGATCCGAGCCGTGCAAGTACGCGAGGAATCGCTGGGGTCGTATCTGGCCGAGGCGTACGGCCGACTCACGGGTGAGCCCATCGCGGTGATGGGCCAGGGCGAATGGATCGTCGGGAACGCCGGTCAGGGGTACTTGGAGGCGCTCCTCGGAAGCGCGCCAGTCGTGATACTCACGGAAATGTCGGACGGCGGAGCGTTCTCGCATCACGCGCCATACCAGAGCGGAACCGGCGACTACGGCACGTGGGACGCGCGCACTGCGCTGTCGGGCGTGACGAAGCGCGTAATGGTCAGCCATCATCCGGCCCAAGCGGTGCAACACACGCAACTCGCGCTCAAGCACGCCACGACGGGAGATCCGGGTCCGGTCGCAGTTGTGTTCAGGAGCGAGTCGCTGCAGGGCTCAGTCGGTCCGGACTCCCGCCCACGCATCTACGCGACCGAGCACTACTTGACCCCGCGACCGCAGGCCGTCGATGACCGCGCGGTGGCCAACGTCGTCGTCGCGCTGCGCGCGTCGAGTCGTCCGGTCATCATTGCGGGCAACGGAGTCCGGGTCGGGCAAGCATCCGCGTGCCTCGAGCTGTTCGCGCGCACGCTCGACATACCGGTGGCCACCACCGCCGGTGGAAAGGGCGTATTCCCCGAGCGCGATCCGCTCGCCGCCGGCGTGATCGGTCCCTTCGGATGGACTTCGGCGAACGAGGTTGTCGGCACCGCTGACCTCGTGCTCGTCATCGGTAGCCGTCTCTCGGCGAGTGACACGGTCCAGGGAAACCCCGCGCTCCTGGACCCCGCCCGCCAGGTTCTCGTACAGATCGACATCGAGCCTCTACATGTCAGCTGGACGGTGCCAATGGATCAGACGCTCGTGGGCGACGCGTCGACCTTGATGGAAAGGATCCTCCGCGAGCACGGCGATGCGCCACCAACTCGGACGAGTTGCGCAAGCGACCGCGTTGCGGCCGCCACAGTCACCGATCCGCTCGAAGCCCGCGCCACGAATGCACTGCCGCTGTTACCGGTGACGACAATCACGGCGATTCAGCAGTGCGCGCCGGAAGACACGATCATCACTTGCGACGCCGGCGAGAATCGGCTCTTCATGATGCGGTGGTACCGGTCGGGCGGTGGCGGCAAATACCTGCAACCGGCAGCCGGCGGCGGCATGGGTTACGCCGTTCCGGCGGCCATGGCGGCGAAGCTCGCTCGCCCGGACGCGCCGGTCCTCGCCGTCTGCGGTGACGGCGGATTCAGCATGGTCTTGCACGGTCTCATGAGCGCGCTTGAACAGGAGCTCCCGATCGGCGTGCTCGTGCTCAACAACAGCGCGCTCGGCTGGGTACTCCACGGTTCGAGGAATCCGGTGGCCGCCGAGTTTCGCGACTTCGACCTCGCCGCAGTCGCACGATCTCTCGGTTGCGACGGCGTCAGGATCGGGTCGGTCGCCGATCTGCAAGACGCATTGGGTCGATTGTCGGAACTGACGCGACCGTTCGTGATCGACGTTCCGACGTCGCTCGACGTGTCCTACAAGGACGTCCTGCAGTCGATCGATCCGCAGCGGTTCGAGACCGGGTACTGATTCTCGAAATGACCACCCTGCCGCGTCCGGAAAGGGCTACATGACCGACGACCCAACCCAGATCGAGTACGACGCAGCTCGAACAATTGTCGATGCGGTGCACGCAAAGGCGCGCGAGCTCGGATATGCCGCGGTCGCCGCGGTCATGGATCAATCAGGAAATTTGAAAGCCTTCGGAGCTATGGACAATGTCCCGACGGTTTCGATCACGCTCGCGCAGGCCAAGTGTGCGGGCTCGGCCCTCATCGGTCTCGATGGCCTTCAGATCGCGACTATCTACGAACGACGGCCGCTCAACTATGAGGCGCTGAATCGGATCTTGCCTCTCCCTTTGTACCCCGGCCCCGGCGCGCTTCCCCTGCGATCACGCGGACGGGTAATCGGTGCCGTCGGCGTCAGCGGGTGCCCGACGCCGGAGGATGACCACCTCTGCGCCGAGGCGGGCGCCGCGGCACTCAACGCGGCGCAAGGATCCAGCGAGTAAACGCGCGGTTGGGCGGAGCGGCTACTCCGAGACGGACGGCTGCCAGGTCAGAAGAGTGGCAACCGCGTCGTTGGCTCGAATGTCGCGGAAGCCGCCGACCACTCGCTCGCCAGAGCGGGGCGGCTCGTGGTGTTCCCAGCGGCCCGGGATCAAAATATCGCCCTGGTCTGAACCGTCACCGAGATCGAGCCGGACCAACACGGAGTGGTACGGCGTCGGGTAGCTCGGAAGAAAGACGTGGTGCGTCGTTATCCAGGTATTGACGAGGCCGGTCGGCTCGATCTCGTGCCAGGCCCATTCGAAGCTCGAGCAGCGTCCACAGATCGCGCGCGCCGGCCACCGCCACTGGTTGCACGCGGCGCAGCATTGAAGCGTGAACGCATGACGACGCAACGCATCCCACCACGGCTGCGAGTCGCGGTCGGGTATCGGGAGCTCGGGATCGGGCGCCATCACGCGCCCCTGCGGAGCAAGAGTGCCGACGTGCACCCCGTCATGTATCCCGGCTGTCCGGTCGACAATGCCACCTCGGCACCCGACACTTGACGCGGACCGCAGTCACCACGCAGCTGCTGGACGGCTTCGGCGATGTGGTTCATGCCGTGCACGTAGCCCTCGGAGAGGAATCCGCCATGCGGATTGACCGGTAGCACCCCACCCAAGGAAGCCTGTCCGTCGGCGACGAACGCGCCCGCCTCACCCTTCTTACAGAACCCGTAGTCCTCCAACTGGAGCAGCACGACCGGCGTAAAGCAGTCGTAGAGGCAGGCCACATCGACCTCTGACGGTGCGATCCCGGCGTTCCGAAAGAGACGGCGACTGGAATCGGCTGCGGCGGTAGTCAGCAGATCTGCGCGATTGTTCGAGAACAACGTGCTGCCGCCGCCCCACACCGCGCCGGATATGTGCACCGGCACCTGCCGCAGGTCGCGAGCGCGCTCCGCAGAAGTGACCACGACGGCAACCGCGGCATCGGTCTCGAGGCAGCAATCGAAGAGGCACAGCGGTTCGGCGATCCACCGGGCCGCAAGATAGTCATCCATCGTCAACGGAGTTCGTTGCATGGCCCGCGGGTTCTGCGCCGCGTGTTGACGATGCGCGATAGCGACGTTCCCCAGGGTTGTGCGGTCGCCACCGAACGCCTCGAGGTAGAGACGGCCGAGCATCGCGAACTGCTGCGGGGCGGCGAAATATCCGTGTGGGTTGTAGTACTGCGACTCGATTGCGGCGAGCGGAGGCCGACTCGTTCCGCCCATTCGGAACTCGCTCCGCGAGTTGATCGCGCGCCAGCAAACCACCGTCTCGGCCACTCCACTCGTGATCGCCAACGCAGCCTGCGCTACCACCGAGTGGGAAACGGTTCCACCACCATATTGATCGAGGTACCAGTGAATGTCGCGAGACCCCAAGGCCTCCGAGACGAGAGCGGGTTGCACCGAGTCCCCGACTCGATGTGTAGCCACGCCATCGATGTCACTGACTTCGAGACCGGCGTCGGCTATTGCGTCGGTGATGGCACGCAACGCCAACGTCAACGTCGAGACGCCAGAGTTCTTCGAAAACTCCGTATAACCAACGCCGACAATCGCCGCCCGGTCTCGAAACGCATCACTTGCCACGCGAGCTACCGAACTGCTGCGCCGCTCCGATTGCGACGACGGCTTCATCGATGCTCTCGAAAAAGACATGATCCAGAGCGTGAGCGCGAGCCCGGAACTCCGCGCCCAGCGCCGGGGGCACGACTTCTAGGTTGCGAGCAACGAACGCCACGCGTGTTCCGGGCACCGAAACCAAGCTCAACGCCTCGACTCCGCCGAGCAGCTTGTCGAGTCCGTCGGCCGTGTGGGATGTGTACACCTGACAGTTCATGTGGAGAAGCACGTCGGAGTACCTCTGTGCGGCCAAGATCCGCGGAACGACGTTCGCGAAGACGTCGAGTCGGGCCATGGGTGAAATAGGTATCTCGACCGGATTCCCGTTGAGCGTCCCTGTGCCGTAGCCCAAGTCCGCGAGCACGCCTCTCGCTCGATGTGTCGTCGGCACGACCGCGAGGTCGTTACGGTCGCAGCTGTCGGCGATGAGAACGGACGCGCCGCCGCCGACTCCGACAATGAGCACTGAAGGGTCGGCATCGATGCGATCCGCGCCGTACCGTTGAAGGTACGCGAGCGTTGCAACGAGTTCGCCGAAGGTCTCGACCAGGACGAGCCCGGCGTGGCGCGCGATCGCCTGCCACACCCTGCGGTCGCCGGCAAGCGAACCTGTGTGCGACGCGACCGTGCGGCCACCCTGACGCGACAGCCCACCGATCAGGCATACGACCGGTTTGCGACCCCTCGCCCGCGCCAGGCTGTGCACCAGCGCGCTGCCATCACGAGGATCCTCGAGATACAGCCCGATGACGTGAGTGTCAGCATCGGCGATCAGATAGTCACAAATCTCGGCGGGCGTGATATCGACCGCGTTCCCGAGAGAAACCACTTTCGAGAAGCGCAGACCATGGCGGTCGCCGACCTTGACGATGTCGCCGGCCAGCCCACCACTTTGACTGACGAATCCGATATGCCCCGCGTTCTGCGACACGTTGAGCTGAAATGCTTGACGACCGTTTGCGCAGGAGATCCCCATGCAGTTCGGACCGAGCACTCGGACGCCCACTTCGCGCGCGACAGCACCGAGCTCGCGCTCGAGACGGAGGCCTTCGTCGCCGGCCTCCGCAAAACCACCTGATGTCACATGAACGAATCCCGCGGTGCCCGCGGCGTCGCGTACAACGCCTGCACACGCGACGGCGGGAACCGCGGCAACGACGTAGTCAACTGGTCCGGGGATTGCGCTAACAGTCGGGAACGCCGGAACACCGTCGACGAACTCTGCCGTCGGATGTACCGCATACAGACCATCCCGCCAACCCATCGCTTTGTAGGCGTCGAGAAAGCCGGTTCCGTGCGAGCGCTTCTGCGTCGACGCGCCCACGACCGCGATACCACGCGGCTGAAACATGGCTCGAAAGTCCGTGACGGGCCGTATATCCCCGGACGCCACGACCGCGTCGCGCAACAACAGACGCGCGTCAACGGCCACTGCCCCGTCGGCGCGCGCGAAAATCGGATTGCATTCGAGTTCGGCGAGCTCGGGTCCGATCTCGATCGCGAGGTCGCACATCGCGACGACGACGTCGGCCACGGCGTCGAGGTCGACCCCGGGACGACCGCGAGTCCCAAGCAGAATGGGCGCCCCGCGCAACTCGAGCAGCATCGCCTTCACTTCGGGAGACGTCACCGGCACGCAACCGAGCACGATGTCGTCGAGTACCTCCGCCAGCGTGCCGCCCATGCCGACCGCGACCATCAGGCCGTATCCACGGTCGAGAACCCCCACGATGAGCTCCACACCAGGAGGCTCGTGCTCCTCTACGAGGAATCCAGCCACGTCGAGCCGGGTCCGCATGTCGGCTACGGCCGCGTCGACCTCGCCCCACGACAGGCCCAGTCGGACGGCACCGACGTCAGACTTGTGGATGATCTCGGCACCGAACGCCTTGAGGACGAGCGGACCCGACAATGACTCGATCGCATCAAGGTCGGTCGTTCCCCGCGGGACGCGGACACCGCGCCGTTGCAGCATCCGCTTCACTTCGGGCTCGGGTACGACTCGTAGCTTGACCGCGCTCGTCGCGGTCAACGGTGGATGTCCGGAACTCGCTCGGTATCGACCTTGACGTCGACCAACACCGGTCGGTCCCGGTTCTCGACCGCTTCGGCGGCGAGGTCGATGTCTGCCAGACACCGCACCGTGACGCCGGTTCCTCCCAACGCCTCAGCGACGCGAGCGAGATCGGGCCACGCCTGGAACGCGATGGATCCGTCCTGATCCCGCCGCCGAAACTGGATCGCTTCAGCGCCATAGCAACCGTCGTTGAAGACGATCGCGACGAGGTCCACGTTGTGGCGCACCGCGGTGTTGAACTCGGAGAGTCCACCCATCATGAATCCGCCGTCGCCGAGCATGGCGACAACCGGCTGCTCGGGGCGACCGAAGCCGGCGCCGATCGCGGTTCCCATCCCCAAGCCGATGGATCCGAACGCGTACGTCGCCAGAAAGGAGTTCGGATCCGGCACATGCATGTATTTCATCGGCTGCTGCATGAACAGGCCGACGTCCAAAACAAGTGTGCGCTCGGGAAGCAACTTGTCCATCTGCAGAGTGAACGTGCTCACATCTACCGTCTCGCCCGTGCTCCGATCTACGAAGGAGTCCTCGGCGCGATCTTCCCGCAGCGAACGGCGAAGGTCCTCCGAACAGAAGCCGCTCGGCGGCACGTCGGCTTCGTCGAGCCACGTCACGATCATGTCGGCAACCATGCCGGCATCGCCGAGCACGGTCGCCGAAACCTGCGAGGGTTCGCGCAGGCGTGCCCGCTCGATGTCGCATTGAACGAGGCTCTTGCCGGTGAGCATCGACCCGCTCACAGTGGTGAAACTGTTGAGACTCGCGCCGAACGCGATGACACAGTCTGCCCGCGCTATCGCGTCGGCTGATGCGGCACCTGCGAGTGTCCCGAAGATGCCGAGGTCGCCGGGCTCCCCTCGGAAGAAATCCTTCGCAAACAGTGTCGTAGCGACCGGTGCGCCGATTCTGTCGGCGAGTCGAAGCAAAGCGTCGCGCGCGCTCCGGACCGCACCGCGCCCCGCCCGGCAAGTACAAGCGGGCGCTTGGCCGTGGCGATGATGCCAACAGCAACGTCCAGGGCCCGAGCATCCGGTCCGACCGCCTGTACCGGCTGTCGCTCAAGAACAACGCGCTCGTAGTCAGCGTCCTCCCACACGAAGTCGATCGGGATGTTGAGAGCGATCGGACGACGCTCGTCAAAGGCGCGCCGGATCGCAACGGCAACGTCCGTCCCAGCCGTACGCGGTGACCGCACTTGCTCGAACCCGGCGCCGGTTGGCGCGATGACCTCGCGTTGGTCGATCTCTTGAAACGCAGCGCGCGACACAGGCCCGGTGTCCCCGCACATGAGAAGCATCGGTGTCTGGTTTCGCACCGCCGTCGTGAGCGCGGTAATCGTGTTCGTCAGACCGGGACCGTGAGTACACGTTGCGATACCCAACCGTCCACTCGAACGGGCATAACCGTCGGCCATCGAAGTCCCGGCGGCCTCGTGCGTTGCACTGACGTGAGTGATGCCCTCACGAACAAAGCTGTCGACCATGAAGAGGTTCGCGTCCCCGATGACTCCGAACGTCGTTTGGACACCATGATCGACAAGTGCTTTAGCCAAGATGGCGTGCGTCTTCAATACTCTCCCCTTGATTGTTCTTCCGATGAAAGAAGTCCTAGGCCGTGGGAAGCTGCAGTGAGAGCAAGCGAACCCCGTCGGGTCCCGCCCGGCCGACCAGCCTTTCGCCCGGACCAGAAAACATGACCGAGTGGAGCGCGAGACTCTTGTCGTCGACAATGAGGCTTCCGGCAAGGACGAGCTCATAGCGGCCGCTGCCACGAGCCGTTGATTGCTTGATACCGGCATCAGGCCCGGCCACGAGTTCGAACGCAGCAAGACCGTCGTCGGCCTCCTCGATGACGCTCGAGATGACGACGGAGCGTGCATCCGGAACCGGTCGCGTCGGTGCAAGGGCGACTTCGGCGAACCGGCCTGCCCGTCGGCGCTGGAACTCGCGCGATTCGGGCACGTAGAACGCACCGACGTCCGCGTGAGTCCGGAAGGTAAACCACTCGAGACCGGCGTCGCCCATGGTGACCGGTCCGTACGGTGTGTACGAGTCGACGTAGTGCACTGAGATCGGGTCGTACGGATGTCTGCCGATCGTGCCACCCCCGCCGACAACGACTTGGAATTGATCCACCGGATGGAAGTGTGCGCGAATGACGTGCCCGGCGACCGGCACCTTGGCCCGGAAGCACTGCGGACCACGCAGCTGGACTTCGACCTGGCCGAAGAAGCTCTGCGACAACACCGCTTGGTCGTCCTCAGCCACAAACTCACTCGCGGGATCAAACGCGATTGCGCTCCAGGGAATCTCGTCGACTGCAGCGACACGGGTCATACCAATCTCCGATCGAACGCGCTCGACACGACCACTCGGGCACACGCCAGATTCGTGACGCGCCCGTAAGGGTCGTCGCGGTCGCCATGGCGCGAACTCGTCATACGAACCGACGGAAAGTAGATCCCCGGCTTCTCGTATGCATGCGCAACACGAACATCTACTCGTGCCCCGAGAGGACAGGCCTCTCCACCGTACGTCGCGAAGACGCCGCTTCCGTCGAGGTCCCATTCGATGTCGATCAGCACTCCGGCTCCGGCCGGGACCTCGGCTACCGCATCGAGCATCACCTCTTCGCCGGGCCCGACATCGGCGCGGGCGCTTCCATTCGCACGCAGCGAAACCACCGACTGAATACCTCGCCGTTCGGATGCCTGGTCGGGTAGCTCAAGCGCACAGTCAGCGGTGTAGGTGTATGCGGTGCTCGCCGGAGGAGCCTCGTCGAGTTCGACCCAAGCAATAACGTCTCGAATCGCCTGCTGTACCGCGCCCTCGAAATTGATCAATCGCGACGGCGCGTCCGCCGTCATCGTCGGGGCAACGTGTTCGGCGTTGTCGTTCCACCAGATACGAAACTGGCCATCGGTTGTATCGCCGAGCCATTCGCGGACCCGAGCCGAATACGACGTCGCGGCAAAGGGCCATCCAGTCGTGTCGAGCCGATTCTGCAGCAGGACCATTTTCCCGTTGATTCGGCCCGTCTGCGCGGCGATCTCGCCGAAGATCGGGGACAGGGTCTTCTGCGGTCGAGACGGAAACATCGGCCGCCCGTCGACAGTCACCGAACGGAACTCCTGCCGTTCAGGCTCGACCCGGTAGCGGTGATAGTGGATGTATGCCAAGAAATCCCGATTATCAAGGGAAATCTCGTCACCGGACTCAACGCCGGAAAACGCGGCCATTGCGTCCTCGCCGAGCCCACCTCCCACCAGGATGCTGCCCAGTTGCTGTTGGCAATACATCGATCTGCCGGCGCCGCTCCCCGTCGTGATGTCGATGCGAGCGCCCACGAAGTTCCCGGAGCAATCCGTATCCAGCTCGATACCCAGCGGGGTATCGGGTGGGCGTCGGAGAATCGCGACCTTGGACCCGGGTAGACCTTCGAGTTCCCGTGAGGTCAGTACCCGGCGCACCGTCGCGGTCTGTTTGACACGCGATGCAGCCAGCAAGTCGGGCCGGTCCGCTCCGATATAGCCGGGCTCGGTCCAAAAGTCGACGAAGAAGCTGGGGTCAAACGAGCGAAGTTCATCCGCCTCCCACGTCCACAAGAGGAGGTCGGCGCTGAAGCCATCGGGGAGCATGCTCCATTCACCACCGCGCGGGAATCCATAGCGGTAGAGACGTGCAAGCGCCTCGCGTTGATCTGTGTCGAGGCCGACAAAGACATCGCCACTGCCGCCGGGATCGACCGTGTCGACCAGCGCTCGAATCTTGTCGCTACCGAGCAAGGTCTTCACCAGTAGCTGCGCGGAGAAGAAGCTCGACATTTCCGGATCGCCCAGAGTCCAAGGCACGGCGCCGTCCCACAGACCGGACACTTTCTCCATGCAGAGCACAGACCGCACTCCCCCGCCGCTTCCTCCGCAGAGGTACCCGTAATTTGGAACCTCGCCGTAGATCTGTATTGCGAGATGACGACTGAATCGGGCGCACTCGGCGGCGGCGCGATGGCCGTATACAGATGCGTCGCCACCGGCCTTCGCACAGAAGCGCGGTCCGTCGTGGCCCTGATTCGTCTCCACCACGTACGCGCCGCAACTCAGGGCGAACCCTAGAAAGGCTCGGTACGGACCGGTCTCATTGCTCAGAGTGTTCTCGTTGCCCCCCATGCCGCCTTCGAGATGCTGGACAAAGCGCTGTCCGTATCCGGCCGCGTCAGGGAAGTAGTACGAGAAACGCGTCGCGCATCCTTCGAACCCCCCGTGAACGTAGCGATGCCGCGCCGGAAGAGCTCTCCATTCATCGACATCGATATACGGAGACTCGAAGAACGCGTCGAAAGACTCGTAGTCATCGCACGCGTCGAGCAACGACGACTCGGTGTCGTTCACCACCGGTCGTATTCGATGAACTTCTTCAGCTGGGCGTGAAGGTTGAGGATCAGCTTCTCTTGTTGGTTGGCCAGATTCACACGACTTATTCCGTGCATGCCCTTCTGTACCAGCGGACAGTTCGACATGTCTTGATCGACAATGACGCCGAGGCCGCCGACATCTTCGAGGTCTCTGAACTTCGCGTCGGGCTCGATCATTTTCATCGGCGCGTCCTTCGGAAGCTCTGCGCCGGTAGGCAAGGGCGCGAGATAGAACACCTCATAGAGCGAGTAGTCGGGGTCGTCGCCGTGCGGACGGAACCGATATCCGATGTGACCCGTGGCGCCCCGGAACACCATGAAGTTCGGAAACAGGCTGTAGATCGGCGCGTCGATCGTCTCGGTGTCGCTGACGTGCGAGAGGTCGATGTCCAGGGCCGCATACTGCTCACGAGTCATCTGGGCGAGAAACTCGCGGGCCGTCATGTCGGCCGGCAGCGGGACCTCACTCTCGAGCGTTTGATCCACATCCGATATTGCCTGCCCATACTTGTAGCTGGCCATCGACATTGACCCGTTGACTATCTCCTGGTCAGTCAGGTCAGCTCGGTTCATTGTGCTGGGCACACCGAGCACAACGGTCAGCCTCGAGTGAGGACCGAATGCGTCATACTTCGTCTGGAGATCGCCTGCGTACGACGTCAACTGTGGGTGCGTTCGGGCGATGTGGTACGCCTCCATGAACGCCTCGGCCATGACCTTCCAGTTCGCCTTCACTATCTGGCCGTAGTGCCACGTCTTGTGGAAGCGCTCGTCGGGGAAGACCGACATGTGCCTGACGACGGTCTCTCCGAGATACTCGCGCAGCGGTACCGCTTCGTCGTCCAGATTGATGAAGACCCATCCGTCGAACGTATCGACCTTCACCGCGACGAGACCGGTCTCGGCCTGGTCGACCTGCGGGAAATCCCACTTCGCCGGGATGCGGTCGAGAGCTCCATCGAGCGTGTACGTCCAGCCGTGGAACGGACAGACGAAGCACTCCTTCCTACTGCCGGTGCCGCTGGCCAGCGCCGTCCCGCGGTGTCGACACGCGTTATAGAAGGCCGAGAAGCTATCCGGCCCGTCGCGCACGATCAGAAATTGAACGGCCGATGATCTCGTACTCGGCGTAGTCGCCGACCTTCGGTATCTCATTCGCCCGACACGCCACCTGCCAGGCGCGCGGCCACAGACGCTCCGCCTCGATCGCGACGAACTCCCGCGACGTGTAATCAGCCGTCGGAATCGTCGTGTCCTCGAACTCGAGCTTGTCGCCGTTCTCGAACATGTACTCCGACACCGGCACCGAACCGCGATCCTTGCGAGCGTGGTACTCCCAAAAGAGGATCGTTGCGGGATCTTCACAGTTCTGCTTCGCCGCCATGTCCTGGATTGCCATGTTTCAGAACCCCTGCTCGCGTGCGGTTGTTACTCGAGGGTCGAGGCGATGTCGTTCCAAGACATCTGCTCGTTCCACAATGCCCAGTCATCCCGTGATAGCCGGTTGACTGAACGATCTGTCCCCGAGGGGTCGGCGTTGCCGATCGCGGCGGAGGATTGCGAAGAATCCGGGATCGCCGACTCTTGGCCGTCGGCCTCAGGTGCCAGATACGGCCACGCCATCAGGTAGAACGCGAGAATTTCCACTCGACCCCCTTGCGACTGCTTGCGAGTCTTACATTGCGTAGGACCGGTGGTCAAGAGATCATCTACGAAATGGTCTGACCTTGCGTACCTGGCGCACCTTCCGTCGTACGAGCCCAGAACGACCGAGATGGAACGTGGAGTAACCGATGCTCGAGAGCACAATGCAGGACTTCCCGTTGACGATTGGGATGATCTTTCGCCACGGGCGGACGGTCTACGCGAACAGCGAGGTCGTGACGTTCGAGGGGGCGACCGCTCGGCGTGCGACGTACGCCGAAGTGGGCGATCGGGTCGAGCGGCTGGCCAATGCCCTCGCCCGGATCGGCGTCGTTACAGGAACGCGGGTGGGCACGTTCTGCTGGAACAACCAGGAGCATCTCGAGGCGTACCTCGCCATCCCGAGTATGGGTGCGGTGCTGCACACCCTCAATCTCCGTCTGTTTCCCGAGCTGTTGACGTACGTGGTGAACCACGCGGGTGACGAGGTGGTGATCGTCGACGACTCGCTGATTCCGTTGCTCGCGGAAGTCGCCCCGCAGCTCACGACGGTGCATACCTTCGTCGTCACCGGGAGCGGGGCCGCCGGCGTACTCGCCGATGCCACGGACGCGAAGATCGTCAGCTACGAGGAGATCCTCGCCGACGAGGAGCCGAAGTTCGACTGGCCCGACATCGACGAACGTAGTGCCGCCGCCATGTGCTACACGAGCGGCACGACAGGCAATCCAAAAGGTGTCGTCTACTCGCACCGTTCGACGTGGCTGCACTCGTTCGCAGCGACGTCCGCAAGTTCGCTCGCGATCACCGAGACCGACCGAGTGCTTCCGATCGTGCCGATGTTCCACGCGAACGCGTGGGGCCTTCCGTACGCATGTTGGCTCGTCGGCGCCGACATTCTGATGCCTGGGCGCTTCTTGCAAGCCGAGCCGCTAATGACGTTCATCGAGCAGGAACGCCCGACGTTTTCGGGCGCAGTCCCGACAATCTGGGCCGAAATCCTGCGCTACGCGGCGGACCATCCGATCGACCTGTCATCGCTGCGGATGATCGTCTGTGGCGGGTCGGCGGTTCCGCGCAGCCTCATGGAGGCGTTTCAAGAGCAGCACGGAGTACGCATCGTGCAGGCATGGGGCATGACGGAAACGAGCCCAGTCGCCGCCATCGCGCACCCACCGCGCAGCGTCGCGTGGGGCACGAAGGAGGAGATGGACTGGCGATCCCGCACCGGTCGGGTCTTCGGTGGAGTCGAGCTCCGGATCGTCGACGACAGCGGGTTGTCGCTGCCGTGGGACGACACCGCGGTGGGAGAGATCGAAGTGCGCGGCCCGTGGATCACAGGGTCCTACTACCTCGACCCGTCGCCCGAGAAGTTCGACGACGGCTGGTTGCGCACCGGCGACGTCGGGAGGGTCAGCGCGGACGGCTACGTGCAGATCACTGACCGCGCCAAAGACGTCATCAAGTCAGGTGGCGAATGGATCTCGTCGGTGGAGCTCGAAGGGCTGCTGATGGCGCACCGAGACGTCGTCGAGGCGAGCGTGGTCGGCGTGCCGGACGACAAATGGGGCGAGCGTCCACTCGCATGCGTCGTGCTCAAGCGTGGGTCCGACATCGGAGCGAGCGAACTGCGCGACTTCCTCAGTGACAGCGTCGCGCGCTGGCAGCTGCCCGAACGTTGGAGCTTCATCGACGCGGTCCCGAAGACGAGCGTCGGCAAGTTCGACAAGAAGCTTCTGCGGGCCCGCCATGCCGCGGGCGAGCTCGCCGTTCAGACCCTCTAGGCACTTGTGGGCTCCGCGTCAGATGCGGGGGGTTGACGGGACACATGCCTACTCACACCTTGCACTACTTTACTAAGTCAACTAATGTGCATGTAGACGATCAGCAGGTCGCAGCGCGTCCATACGACTCGAGGAGAGACCGTGTCCGAGACTCCCCCCAGCCTGACGTCGGAGGAAGCAGACGAGTGCCTGGGTGACGTGCAAATCATCGACTGCGATGCTCACTTCACCGAGCCGACTGACCTGTGGACGTCGCGGGTCGCCAAATCGAAGCGTGATCTCGTCCCGCAACAACAGACGGTGGACGGGCAGACCGCTTGGTACCTCGACGGCGAGATGTGGGCCACGCTGGGCGGCAACGTCATCGGTCAGGGCGGTGAGAAGGTCTTCGGGAAGCACTACGTCCAGCCCTTCGAGAACATCGATCCGGCCGCGTGGGACGTGACGGAACGACTGAAGATCATGGACACCATGGGCATCTACGCGCAGGTCTGCTATCCGAACGGGATCGGATTCACCTCAAACCACATCTTCGCGATTGATGACCCCACACATCGACTCCTTGTTCTACAGACTTACAACGACTTCTTTGCTGACATCCAGGAAGAGTCGGGCGGACGACTCCTGCCGCAAGCGTTGCTCCCGATCTGGGATATGGATCTCACTGTGAAGGAAATGACCCGCCTTATCGAGCGAGGAATAAGCGGGTTTACCCTGTCGGACAAGCCGGAGCTCCTGGGTCTCGCCGAGCTTCCCGATCGATACTTCACTCCAATGTGGGATCTCGCGAGCCAAGCGGGATTGGTAATGAACTTTCACATCGGCTCGGGCATGACCAAGGCCGAGATGGAGGCGACTCGTCGAATTCGATCGAATCCGAAGGCGGCAGTCGGCAGCGGCAGCCCGTTGAGCGCAGCGTGGACGTCATTCACACCGAATCGCCGGATGGTCGTTGCCTCTTCCCAAGCGATGACGAGCAACATCCGCGTTATCTCGAATCTCCTTATGAGCGACATGTTCGACCGGTTCCCGAATCTCAAGATCGTGTCCGCGGAGAGCGGGATCGGCTGGGTGCCGTTCGTGCTCGAGGCGTTGGAGTACAACCTCGATGAGTTCGTCGGGGCGGGCGAGGAATGGGCGCTGACCCAACGGCGTCCGACAGAGTATTTCCGCGATCACATCTACGTGATGTTTTGGTTCGAGCGAGTCGGGCCGGCAAAGCTCATCGAGGACATAGGCGTAAACAACGTGCTCGTTGAGACGGACTTTCCACACCCGACGTGCTTGTACCCGGATCCACGCCGGCACCTTGCGAGCGTCTTACAGAGACTGGACGAGACGACGCGCCGCCGCGTATTGCAGGACAACACGGTCGAGCTGTACGGAATTCAGCTGCCTACCGCTGTGAGCTCAGGCCTTTAATCTCCGGAGCCTAGGTCAGCTGTCGTCGAAGCGATTCAACGTTCGTTCGACATCTGGAATGAGAACGGTCTGGTCTCGGGTCTTGGGCTCGTTCATTCCCCTCCCGTAGCGGGGTAGCTGACGCCGCGACACTTCGGCCGATCAGCTCCATTCATCGCCTGGCTGAGACATGACTCCAGTCGCGGGCGCCATCGTCTTGTTGGCGATGAGCCGCTCATGTACCTCAGCCATCGTGAGCGACTCCGCAGGTTTGAGGACCTCGGCCGCGACATCGGCGACCATGCGAGCTCGCCTTTGCTTCGCTTCGGCGAGTGTTCCTCGGATTCGGCGGGTGACCTTGCGTAGCGACCGTCGGAACCCGTACCGGTGCTCACGTGGAGGTCATAGACGCTGACCGCCGCCGTGTAGATACCTGGTGCTATTTGCCTGCCGGGCACCGCCCGCTCGTCGTTCGTACACGATTCGTAGAAACATGAGCAGGACAGAAAACGGAGCACCTGGCGCGGTGCTCCGTAAAGTTCTGAGCAGGCAATACGAGTCGGGCTGCCGGGATTCGAACCCGGGACCTCTTGACCCCCAGTCAAGCGCGCTAACCGAACTGCGCTACAGCCCGTAGCGGGAAGCAGTGTACCGATCTACACCGGCGGGACGCCGTGCCGCTTCACGGCGTCGTTCCGCACCCTGGTCGCAGCCAGTCCGAGCCGCCGGACGAGCTCGGCCCGCAGGTCCTCGGGCTGCACGACCGCGTCGACCACGAGCTCGGCCGCGAGGTGCACGAGGTCGACATCCTCCTCGTACTCGGCCGCGCTGCTCGGCCACGAACGCGGCCCGCTCGTCGGGATCTTCGATGGCGTGGATCCGGTTGTAGAACACCGCGTTCACCGCCGGATCGGGGCCCATCACCGCGATCTGCGCGGTCGGCAACGCCAGGCACGCGTCGGGATCGAAGGCCGGCCCGCACATCGCGTACAGGCCCGCGCCGTACGCCTTGCGCACGATCACCGAGAACTTCGGGACCGTCGCCTCGGCCACCGCGGTGATCATCTTCGCGCCGTGGCGGATGATCCCCGCCCGCTCGACCTCCGAGCCGATCATGAACCCGGGCACGTCGGCGAGGAACAGCAGCGGCACGTTGAACGCGTCGCACAGCCAGATGAAACGCGCCGCCTTGTCGGCGGAGTCGACGAACAGCACTCCCCCGAGATGCTTCGGGTTGTTCGCGACGATGCCGACCGGACCGCCGTCGAGGCGCGCGAAACCGATGATCAGCTCCCGCGCCCACAAGCGGCTTCAGCTCGAAGAACGAATCCGTCGTCGACGAGCGCGTCGATCACCTTGTGCATGTCGTACGCGCGCCGTTCCTCGAGCGGAACGATGTCGGCGATCGGCCGCGCGTCGGCGACCGGCGCCGCTGCCTCGGCGACGGGCGCGGGCAACGTGCCAGTTCGTCGGCAGGTACGAAAGGAAACGACGAGCCTGACGCGATCGCGTCCTCGTCGGAGGTGCAGAGGTTGTCGCCGCAGCCGCTGACCGTCGCGTGCATGCGCGCGCCGCCCATCTCGTCGAGCGTCACGTGCTCGCCGATCACGACCTCGGCCATGCGCGGCGAACCGAGGTACATCGACGCGTTGCCCTCGACCATGAACACGACGTCGCAGAACGCAGGAATGTACGCACCGCCCGCGGCCGACGGACCGAACAGGCAACACACCTGCGGCACCTTGCCCGACAGGCGAACCTGGTTCGCGAAGATGCGGCCCGCGCCGCGCCGCCCGGGGAAGAGCTCGACCTGGTCGGTGATGCGCGCGCCGGCGGAATCGACGAGGTAGACGACGGGCAGCTCGTGCTGCGAGCGCGTACTCGGTGAGCCGCACCATCTTCTCGACCGTGCGCGCTCCCCACGAACCCGCCTTCACCGTGGGATCGTTCGCCAGCACGCACACCGGCCGACCGTCGACCCGACCGACACCGGTCACGACGCCGTCGGCGGGAAGATCCCCGGCCAGCGCGTTGGCGAGCAGCGCGTCCTCGACGAACGAATCGGCGTCGAGCAGCAACGCGAGCCGATCGCGCACGAACAACTTGTTCTGGCGGGCGAGCTTCTCGCCTTCCTTGGCCAGGTTGCCCTGCAGCGCGCGGTCGGCGTGCTCGCGAACCTCGTCGGCGTCGCTCACGACGCGTACCGCCGCGTGCGCGGCCCGGCGTGGAGCAACGCGCTCGGGAGCTCGCGGCCGACGATGTCCTGCGCGAGGTGCGCGCACTGCGACCAACGCGTCGAGATCGATGCCCGTCTCGATCTCCATGTCGTCGAGCATGTGCACCAGATCCTCCGTCACCGCGTTGCCCGACGCGCCCGGCGCGTACGGGCACCCACCGAGGCCACCGATCGACGCGTCGAAACGCGTCACACCCCGGTCGAGCGCGGCGACGACGTTCGCGAGCGCAGTGCCCCGAGTGTTGTGGAAGTGCAGCCCGACCCGATCGCTCGCGATGCCCGCGCGTCGTCGAGCGCGTCGAGCAGATCGTCGACCCGGCGCGGCGTGGCCATGCCGGTGGTGTCGCCGAACGACAGCCGGTCGGCCCCCGCGTCGACGAGGTGACCCGCGATCTGCGCGACCCGCTCGGGCGCAACATCGCCTTCGTACGGGCACCCGAACGCGGTCGACACGATCGCCTCCACCGCGACGCCCGCGGCGTGCCCGATCTCGACAACGTCGCGGGCCGCCGACCAACGAGTCGGCCACCGACCGGTTCACGTTCTTCTGGTTGTGCGTCTCGCTCGCACTCACCACGAGCTCGATCTCGTCGACGCCGCCGCGATCGCCAGCTCCGCGCCCTTCGGGTTCGGCACGAGCGCCGAGTACACGACCCCGGGCACGCGAGTGATCCCGGCCATGACCTCACCCGCACCGGCCATCGGCGGGATCGCGGCCGGCGACACGAACGACGCGGCCTCGATGAAACGCAACCCGGTCGCCGACAGCGCGTCGATCAGGCGGACCCGCTCGGCGACGGGAATCGGCGCCTCGTTCTGCAGCCCGTCACGCGGGCCGACCTCTCGAACGTCGACATGGGTGGGCCAATCCGCCATGCCGACCACGTTACGCGCCCTGCGCCGCCCGTCAGGGCGTGCGGGCCCGTACGCGGCAGCTTGATCGGGGTCGGCCCGAGATCGAACGACTCCCGCAGCTTGCGCTCGAGGTACCGCAGGTACTGATCCGACAGCGGACGGCTCGCGAAGATCGTGAACGTCGGCGGATCGGTCGCGCCCTGGGTCGCGTACAGGATCCGAGGCCGGTGCTTCTTGACCACCGGCGCCGGGTGCGCGTTCTGCGCGTCGCGGATGACCCGGTTGAGCTGCGGCGGTCGGGATGCGCTGGTGGTACGCGCTCTCCGACTCCCGCAGCGCGGGCAGCAGCTGATGCACACGCCGGCCGCTCAGCGCGGAGATCGGGATCATCGGCGCGTAGCTCAGGAAGCCCGAGCATGTCGGCGACCTGGCGCCGCACCTTCTCCCGGTCTTCGGCGTCGAGGAGGTCCCACTTGTTGCAGATGATCGTGACCGCGGTGCCGGCGGCGTCGATGCGCTCGGCCAGCCGTTGGTCCTGATGCGTCACGCCTTCCGACGCGTCGATCACCAACAGCGCGGCGTCGGCGCGGTCGATCGCTTCCAGCGCGCGCACGAGGCTGTAGTACTCGGTCGGCTCGTCGATGCGGCTCTTCCGCCGCAGTCCCGCGGTGTCGACGAAGCGCAGCGGTCCGTCTTCGGTCTCGACGACCGTGTCGATCGCGTCGCGCGTCGTGCCCGGCATGTCGTGCACGACCGAGCGGTCTTCGCCGACGAGCCGGTTGAACAGCGTCGACTTGCCCGACATTCGGCCGCCCGACGATCGCGATGTTGAAGATGCCGTCGTCGAGCGCGTCAGCGGCGTCGCGCTTCTCCCAGTCGTCGTCGTCCTCGCCCGGGTGCGGGCAGCGCGGCGACGATCGCGTCGAGCAACTCGCCCGACAACCGTCCGTGGATCGCCGACACCGGCATCGGATCGCCCAGACCGAGCCGGTGAGAACTCCCAGATGTCGGTCATCGCGGCGCTCGTCGTCGACCTTGTTCACGACGACGATCACGGGCGTGTCGGCCTGCTGCAGCAGCTTGGCCACCTGCGCGTCTTCTTCGGTGATCCCCGTCGTGACGTCGACGACGAACAACACCACGTCGGCGGTGCGAACCGCTTCGGCGGCCTGCGCGCTCACCTTGGCCGCGAGCGCCGACTCCTCACCAGTCAGGCCGGCTTCGCCTTCGGCCAACCAGCCGCCGGTGTCGACGATGCGGAAACGCGCGCCCGACCCACTCCGCCTGCAGCTCGCGCCGGTCGCGCGTCACACCCGGGCGTTCTTCGACGATCGCGGCGCGCCGGCCGACGATGCGGTTTACCAGTGTCGACTTGCCCACATTCGGGCGACCGACCACTGCGACGACGGGCAGCTCGTCACTCATGAGGCTGAAACTGCAATCGGGATCGGAGCGGAACGGCGCAGCGCGTTCACGAGCGCGCCGCCGTCGGTGGGGACGATCTCGACCGCACGCGGCAACGCTGTCGACGGCCGTGCCGTCGAGGAAGCGACCGCGGGAAAGCGCAACGTCGGGCACCAGGTAGCGGTCGTGCTTCGGGTTGACCCTGCGAGCGCGGCGGCGATGTCTTCGCCCGTGAGCAGACCGGTCACGCCGATGTTGCCGCCGAAGAACCCGTTCTTGACGGGCAGCAATCGCACCCGCCCGGGCAACTCGGCCAACAAGGGCTCGAGCACCGCCGCGCCGAACTCACCGGTGACGATGACGTTCCACCGGTGGGCACGCTCACGTACCGCCTCGGTAGGTGAGGGTGCCAACTGTTGGGGGGTTTCCGCGGACGCGACGCGGGGCGCGGTAGCCGTCGGCGGGTGCACCGTCGACCCATGCGAAGAATCCGGAGCGCGGACCGGTACCGACGACGTCGGCGCCCGCGAGCGCGGCCGCGCACTTCGGCTTCGAACGTGCGCGCCATGCCGATGCCGTTCTCGTGTTGCGAACAGCCGTCGTACGCGTCGAGCTCGGGGAACGGGCGCTCGGCGAGCAGGTAGTACTCGTCGGAGATGTACACGAGCCGGTGGCCGAGCGCGTCGGTGTAGCGCGCTTGCCAGCGTTCGACGATGTCGACAACGGCCTGCGCCTCCGCGAGCGTGTGCGGTCGCATCTCTTCTTCGCGGTTGTGTGCGCTCACTCCGAGCGGAACCACGCCGATCGTCGCGAGCCGCGGGAAACGGTCGAGCACACCGAGCAAGGTGTCGTCGAGCACCGCGCCGTCGTTGATCCCGGGGCACACAACAACCTGGCCGTGCACTTCGATACCCGCGTCGAGCAACAGCTCGAGCCACCGCAAACTCGTCGCGCCGCGCCGGTTGCGCAGGAGACGCGTGCGCACGTCGGGGTCGGTCGCGTGGATGCTCACGTAGAGCGGTCCGAGCCGCTCGGTGATCACCCGTTCGAGATCGGACTCCGTGAAGCGCGTCAGCGTGGTGAAATTTCCGTAGAGAAACGACAGCCGGTAGTCGTCGTCCTTCAGGTAGAGGCTCTTGCGCATCCCCTTGGGCAACTGGTGGATGAAGCAGAACGGGCAGTGGTTGTCGCAGGTGCGCACCCGGTCGAACACCGCGCTCGTCAGCTCGACCCCGAGCGGCGCGCCTTCGGCCTTGTCGACCTCGACGACCCGCTCCATTCCACCCCGCCGGATGTCGAGCTCCACGTGGGCGCCGTCGACCTGAATTTGGTACGCGATGACGTCGCGGAGTACCTCGCCGTTGACCGCGAGCACCTCGTCACCCACCAAAATGCCCGCCCGCGCGGCCGGAGATCCGGGCGCGACGACATCAACGCGAGCTGCGGGCATGGAGCCAGGATACGGGGTCGGGGTCGGTAGCCTCGTTCCGTGGCCGCCGAACCCAGTCCCCTACAAGTAGAGAAGGTCCTGCTGGCCGAGCCGCGGGGGTTCTGCGCGGGTGTCGAGATGGCGATCAAGGCGCTCGCCTGGATGGTCAGGGTCTTCGAGCCGCCGGTGTACTGCTACCACGAGATCGTGCACAACCGGCTCGTCGTCGACCGGTTCCGCGAGCAGGGCGTGATCTTCGTCGACGATGTCGAACGACGGTACCCGCCGGCGCACCGCTCATGCTGTCGGCGCACGGGAGCGCGCCCGACGTGGTCGAGGCTTCGCGCGCCAACAGCCGCTACGTCGTGAACGCGGTGTGCCCGCTCGTCACCAAGGTGCATCACGAGGCCAAGGTGCGCGCCCGCAAGGGATTCACGATTCTCTACGTCGGCCACGCGGGCCACGACGAAGCAGTCGGAACGCTCGCGGTCGCGCCGGGCTCGATGCAGCTCGTCGAACGCGACGCCGACCTCGATGCCGCCGCCGCGCTCGTCGCCGATCCCACCCGCGTCGCGGTACTCGCGCAGACGACACTCGCGCAGAACGAATGGGCGGGCGTGGTCGAGCGCACGCGCGAACGCTTCCCCGACGTGTGGACCGCGTCGCGCAACGACCTCTGCTTCGCCACGACCAACCGCCAGGACGCACTCACCGACATCGCCAAGCGCGCCGACGCGGTCGTGGTGATCGGGAGCGCGAACTCGTCGAACACGATCGCGCTCACCAAGGTCGCGCGCGAGGCCGGTTGCCCGATCGTGCTGCGCGTCGACGGTCCCGACGAGCTCGACGCCGAAGTACTGCGCGACACGCGCGTCGTCGGCGTCACCGCCGGTGCGAGTGCGCCCGAAGAACTGGTCGAATCGGTCATCGCCCGGCTCGCACCGCGCAACGGCGTCGAGGTCGTGCGCGTGACCGACGAAGACGAATACTTCCCGCCGCCCCGAGAACTCCGCGAGCTGATCCCCGCGCTCGACGCGGTGGCCGCGCTCCTGCTCGGCGGCGACGTCACCGCGGTACGCGCTGCAGGCGGACCGTTCGCCGACGATCGCACCCTCGACGCCTCGAAGGTCCTCGCCGCGTTCGGCGACTGACGCTTGACAGCTCAGCCGACGAAGCGCGTCCCGTCGCGGAGTTCGGCGGCCTGGTCGAACACGACCTGCAACGCGTCGTGCAGACGCTCGGTCAACTCGTCGACCTGTTCCCGGGGAACTACGCCGGACGCACGGGGCGGGCTCACGATCGGCTCGCCCACGACCATCACCACGTGCCGGAAGCGGGGCAGCTTGATCCGGTGCGACCGCATGATCTCTTCGGTTCCGGCCAGGCCGACCGGCACGATCGGCACACCGGCCCGCAGCGCGAGGTAGGCCGCGCCCGGTTGCAGCGGCGGCGATCTTCGGACCGTTCTGGCGCGTGCCCTCGGGGTAGACGAGCAGCACCTCACCGGCTTGCAACATCGCCATCGCGTCGCGCAGCGCCTTGCGGTCCGTGCCGTCCCGGGCCACCTCGAAGCCGCCGAGCTTGCGGAAGAACGCGCCCGCCACCGGGATCCGGAACAGCGAGGCTTTGCCCATGTAGCGCAGCGGCCGGCGCGACAACCACGCCGCGAACGGGATGTCCATCATCGAGCGGTGCGACGGCGCGAGCACGTAGCCGCCGTCCGCGGGCAATCGGTCGCGGCCGACGATCCGGGCCCGGTACGCGGCCGACGACCCCCCGGCCACGATGAGGCGAACCACTCGGTAGAACGGCGTCACGATGCCTCCGCGGCTCGGGCCCGCGCCACGACGTCGGCCACGACGGTGTCGACGTCGAGGTGGGTCGTGTCGATGATGATCGCGTCGTCGGCGGCGCGCAACGGCGACACCGCGCGGCCCGAATCGATCGCGTCGCGGCGATCGAGCGCGGCCTTCACCTCGTCGACTGCGACGGCGCGGGCGGCCGCCTTCTCGTCGCGTTGGCGGCGCCGGGCGCGTTCCTCGTCGGAGGCGTCGAGGAACACCTTCACCGTGGCGTCGGGAAACACGACCGTGCCGATGTCGCGTCCCTCCACGACCCCGCCGCCGTGCCGCTCAACCCACGCCCGTTGGCGTGCGACGAAGACTTCCCGCACCTCGGGATGCGCGGAAACGGTCGAGACCGCGCCCGTCACGACCGGGCCGCGGATCTCCGCACTCACGTCGCGCCCGTCGAGCCGGGTCACGCCGTTCTCCACGACGACCTCACTCCCCGCGCGATCTCCGCGCAGGCGGGGCCGTCGTCGAGCCCGATCTCGGCATCGAGCGCGGCCAGCGTGACCGCGCGGTACATCGCGCCGGTGTCGAGCACCGGCAGTCCGAGCTCGCCCGCGACCGCACGGGCCACGGTCGACTTCCCCGACCCGGAAGGGCCGTCGATGGCGATCACAACCGTCATGGGCACAACCGCCAGGGGCCGACCGTCACTCGGCGCTCGATCCGGTCAGGCCGCGAGGTGCGCGGCGAACTCCGGGATACGACGACGACACCGCGTGCCAACCGGCGACCGTTGAGTCGACGCGGCGAACGCGTTGGCGGCCACCGCCATCGCCATCGCGATGCGATGATCGCCGTGACTGGTGAAAGCACCGCCCTCGGCCCGCCCGCCCCGCACGACCAGACCGTCGGGCCGGGCCTCGACCCCAACCCCGAGCTTGCCCAGCTCCGTGTTCAGGGTCCCGATGCGGTTGCTCTCCTTGACCACGAGCTCGGCCGCGTCGCGCACATCGGTCACGCCGTCGGCAAACGCCGCCGCGACTGCGAGCGCGGGAATCTCGTCGATGACGCTCGGGATCTCGGCGCCCGCGATCTCCGTGCCGTGCAGCTGCCGACGCCGCGCACCCGCAGTTCGCCGACGGGTTCACCGCACACCTCGCCGGTCACGGTCATCTCGATGTCGGCGCCCATCCGTTGCAACACTGTGACGAAACCCGATCCGCGTCGGGTTGCACGACACCGCCTCGATCACGATGTCGGAGCCGGGCGTGATCGCGGCCGCCACCACGAAGAACGCGGCCGACGACGGATCGCCGGGCACGTCGATCGTCGAACGACGGTCGGCGCGCCCCGCGTAATGCGCACCGTCAAGACCGTCGACGACGACCGGCGCGCCCAGCGCGCCGAGCATGCGCTCGGTGTGGTCGCGGCTCGCGCCGGGCGAAACGACCTCGGTCTCGCCGTCGGCCTGCAACCCCGCGAGCAGCAACGCGGTCTTCACCTGTGCGCTCGCTACGGGCAGCTCGTGCCGGACACCCTTGCAGCGACGCGCCCCGCACAACCAAAGGCGCGCGCGTCGCGTTCGTCGCGACCGTCGATCTCGCGCGCCCATCGCCCGCAACGGTTCGACCACCCTCCCCATCGGGCCGCGTGCGCAGCGACGCGTCGCCGGTCGAGCACCGAGAGCGAACGGGCCGGCCCGCCAGGACTCCGGACAACACCCGCATGCGTCGTGCCGCTGTTCTCGCAGTCGAGCACGTCGTCGGGCTCGGTGAAACCGTCGACGCCCGAACCCTGACACGATCACGGTGACGCCTTCGTACTCGACGCGACACGCCGAGCTGACCGAGCACCCGCGCCGTCGCGCGCACGTCGGCGCCGGTCGCGAGGTTCGTGATGCGGCTCGTACCGTTCGCGAGCGCGGCGAAGATCAAGCGCGCGGTGCGAGATCGACTTGTCGCCGGGCACCCGCAGGCGGCCCCGCAGCGGTCGGGCCCCGCCCAGCGCGAGCGTGTCGGGAAGTTCGGTCGGTCCCGCGCTCACTCGATATCCGTTCGGACCGTGCGGTAGCCGAGCTCGCGCAGCCCCGACTCGAACCCGTCGGCGTCGTCGGCGGCAACGATCAGCACGAGAACGCCTTCGCGACCTTCGGTCGAGTGCGCGATCTCGACGTCGGCCACGTTCACACCGAGCCGGCCCGCGAGCGTCGTCACTTCGGCGAGCACGCCCGGCGTGTCGGGCACCACGACGCGCAGCTCGACCAGCTTCGTCGCCATCGAGATCCCGACGGGCAGGTTGCGACGCGCGGCCGCGCGCCCGGTCGAGGAGCAACTTCAACGCGTCGCGATCGCCGGCGGCCACGATGATCGCGCGCGTGCTGCAAACCCGCGAGGTACGCGTCGAGCGCGCCGAGCACCGCGTCGCGGTTCGAGGTCAGGATGTCGAGCCAGATCGCCGGACTGACTCGCGGCGATACGCGTCATGTCGCGAAAGCCGCCCGCCGCGAGGCGCAGCAAGCGCGCGGTGCTGCGCTTCGTGCGTCGTGGCCACATCCATGAGCGTCGACGCCGCGAGCTGCGGAACGTGGCTCACGAACGACACGAGCACGTCGTGATCGTCGGGGGTGACCGCCACGACCTCGGCCCGCAACTCGCGCAGCAGGCCGCTGCAGCGTGGTGTATGCGTCTTCCGCGGTCGCCGGGGTCGGCGTCACGACCCACGCCGCGCCCACGAAGAGGTCGGCCCGCGCGCCCGTCGACGCCTTCCTGCTCGGAACCGGCCATCGGGTGGCCACCGATGAACCGCGCCGCGCCCGCCGGGCACCGCGCGCGTGACCTCGGCCACGACCATGCCCTTCACCGAACCCGACGTCGGTGACCACACTCACGCCCGCGTCGAGCAGCTCCACGACCGCATCCGCGATCGCGCCGACGGGCAACGCGACGAACGCGAGATCGGCGCCCGCGGCCGCGCCTGCGATGTCGTCGGCGATCGCGCCGACCGCACCCAGCTCGAGCGCGCACGGGCCAGGCGATCACGATCGCGGTCGAAGCCGACAACCTCATGACCGAGCCCGACCGAGCGCGAGCCCGATCGAGCCACCGATGAGGCCCGTGCCGATGACCGCGACGCGCACGGCTACTCGGGAAGATCGTCGCGGAGCGGAGCGGGCGCCCTCGAGGTACACGTGGTGGAGATCGGCGCGCGTCTGCTCGCCGTAGAAATGCATCATCACGCGGATCGTCTGCTTCATGCCGTGCGCGATCCCGAGCTCGCGGGCGCACAGCAAGGGCACGTCGCCGAGGCCGAGCGCCCGCGCCGCGGTGGCCGGGAACTCGGCGGTCAGGTCGTCGGTGGCGGTGAAGATGATGCTGACGAGGTCGTCATGGGCGATCGAATTCCGTTCGAGCATCTCCAGCACGAGCGCCTGGGTCTTGGCGTCGATGTCGGCCTTGGTGTCCTCGGCGAACGTCGTCGCGCCCCGCAATGCCAGCAATCTCACGGGTGCGTCACGTTACTCGGGCGCCGCGACTGTGCCCGCGAGGCCGGCCGCGTACAGAAGCCCGTACCTCGGCGCGCTCGAGCACCCGCCACGCGCCGGGCGCGAGGTGCGGGTCGCGCAACGGCCCGATCCGCGTGCGGGCCAGGCGCACCACCGGATGACCTATGGCCGCGCACATCCGCCGCACCATCCGCTTGCGGCCTTCCTTCACCACGATCGTCAGCGCGGTCGTGCCGCTCGCCGACTCCTGCAGGATCTTGGCCTGCGCGGGCCGGGTCGGCCCGTCGTCGAGCTCCACGCCCTCGCGCAGGCGTGCGCAGCTCGGCCGGCGTCGGCTTGCCCTCGACCTCGACGAAGTACTCCTTCTCCACCCCGTGACTCGGGTGCGTGAGCAGTTGCGCGAGATCGCCGTCGTTCGTGAGCAACAACAAGCCTTCGGTCTCGAGATCGAGGCGCCCGACGGGAAACACCCGCGGTTCGTCGGGCACGAGATCGAGCACCGTCGGCCGGCCGTGCGTGTCGGCCGCGGTCGTGACGTAGCCCGCGGGTTTGTTGAGCAGCCAGTGCACGATGGTGGCGTCGACCACGACCGGCACACCGTCGAGCGCGACCCGATCGTGCTCGGGATCGACGCGCCGGCCGAGCATCGCAACCTCGCCGTTCACCGTGACCCGCCCGTCGGCGATGAGGCCTTCACTCGCTCGCCGCGAACCGATGCCCGCGCGCGCGAGCACCTTCTGCAGCCGCTCGCCGTCGTCACCCACCGGGTTACTGCTCGCCGGTGACGTCGAGCTCGATGTCGTCCGACGCCGGGGCGTCGGGTTCCGGCGCTTCCTCGTCGTCGGAGGCGTCGGCCGCAAGCTGCGCGTTGACCGACGACAACAGGAGTCCGCGTTCCAACGCCTCGACGATCGACGCCTCGGGCACGAAGTCGGCGAGCGCAGGAAGATCGGACAGCGAGTTGAGGCCCAACCGTTCGAGGAACAAGCCGCGACGTCGCGAACATCGACGGGTTGCCGGGCGTCGGGTCGTGGCCGATCTCGTCGACATAACCGCGCGCCACCAACGTCTTCAACGTGGCGTCGACGTTCACGCCGCGAATCGCCGACAGCTGGGCCCGCGAAACCGGCTGCTTGTAGGCGATGATCGCCAACGTCTCGAACGCCGGGACCCGACAAGCGCGCGGTCTGGCCGTCGAGCACGAAACGCTCGACGTACGCGTACGCGTCGGGGTGGGTCTGGAAGCGATAGCCGCCCGCGACCCGCGCGAGCTGGAACCCACGGCCCTGCGCTTCGTACTCGGCCGCAAGCTGCGCGCACAGCTCTTCGATCGCCTCGACCGACACTTCGAGCAGCTGCGCCATCACCGTGGGGTGCACGGGCTCGGTCGCGGCCAGCACGATCGCCTCGACCGCGCGCCGCGTCTCGACGTCGACGGTCACGTCCGCGTCGGAGTCGCTCACACCTGCTCCTGCACTCGGTCGACTTCGTATTCACTCTCGTCGACGTCGATCGTCGACGCTCGGACGAGGCGGCAGCGGCTCGTCGCCCCACTCTTCGAGCGAGGAGAGGTCGAGCGCCACGCGTTCGCCGGCCGCGAGCGGGCGCACCATGAGGTCGCCGAAGCTCTCGATCTGCTCGAGATCGACGACGCCTTGCTTGAACAACTCGAGCACCGCGAGGAACCGCACGATGACTTCGAGCTTCTCGGTGCACGCCGTAGGTGAGCTCGCGGAAGTTCACCGCGCCGCGCTCGGGCAACAGTGCGAGCACCGTGTCGATCGCGTCGCGCACGCTCGCGCGGATCGGCGCGATGTGCATGGTCTGAACTTCTTCGACGACCTTGGGCGCCGAGTCCGCGGCGCGCGGCCGCGAGCAACGCTTCAAGCGCTACCCGTTCGAGCGGGTCGGGCGCGAGCGAACGGAACGGTTCTTCCGGGCCGGCCGTGCGCGCGATCGACTTGCTCGCGCTCTGCAGGCGCTCGTTCATGACGCGCGCCGCGTCCTGGAAGGTTTTGCATTCGAGGAGGCGGGCAAGCAGGAGGTCGCGCTCCTCGAACCGCATCAACTCTTCGTCGAGATCGACGTCTTCCCGACCGGGAAGCAGCCGGCGCGCTTTGAGCTCGACGAGCGTCGCCGCGATCAGCAAGAACTCGGTCGCAACGTCGAGATCGACGCGTTCCATGTTCTCGACCTCGACGCAGAACACGTCGACGATGTGCGCCAGCGAGATCTCCCAGAGGTCGACCTCTTCCTTCAGGATCAGGTGCAGGAGGAGGTCGAACGGGCCCTCGAAAACCGGTGTCGAGACCTCGTACGGCACCCGGTCAGAATACCCGCGCCGAATCACAGGCATGTGGTACAGCGTGACCACCAGGGTAAACATCGGGATGCACTCGGTAGGCACCGGTAACGTGGCCGCCCATGGCACGCGTCTTTTCGGGGATCAAACCGACCGGCGAGATGCATCTGGGCAATTTCCTGGGCGCGGTCCGGCGCTGGGTCGACTCCCAGCCGGTCGTCGGATCCGAGGCCGCCCTCGACCATCGACGCCATGTTCTGCGTGGTCGATCTGCACGCGATGACGATGCCCGTGGGATCCGGCCGAGCTCAACGCCGCCACCCGGAGCCTGGCCACGCTGCTCGCGGCGGCCGGCCTCGACGAAGACCGTTCGCTGCTGTTCGTGCAGAGCCACGTGCGCGCGCACGCCGAGCTCACCTGGTTGCTCAACTGCGTGGCGACCTTCGGCGAGCTGCGGCGCATGACCCAGTTCAAGGACAAGCTCGCACGGTCAGGGCGACGACAGCGGCGAGTCGCTGAGCGTCGGTTTCTTCGACTATCCGGTGCTGATGGTCTCCGACATCCTCTTGTACGACACGGCGGAGGTGCCGGTCGGCGACGACCAACGCCAGCACGTCGAGCTCGCCCGCGACGTCGCGATTCGATTCAACGGTCGTTTCGGCGACACGTTCGTCGTCCCGAAGGCCACGTTCCCCGCGCGTCGGTGCGCGGGTCATGGACCTGCAGCACCCCGAGAACAAGATGTCGAAGTCGGAGGACTCGCCGCAGGGCACGATCCTCGTGCTCGATCCGCCCAAGACGATCGAGAAGAAGATCAAGTCCGCGGTCACCGACTCCGGTTCGGAGATTCGCCACGACCGCGCCGAGAAGCCGGGCGTGTCGAACCTGATCGAGATCTACGGCGCGGTGACGGGTCAGACGATCGCCGACGTCGAGCGCGAGTTCGACGGCCAGCAGTACGGCGTCTTCAAGGTTGCGGTCGCCGAAGCGGTCGTCGAATTCCTCCGCCCGGTGCAGGCCCGTTTCGCCGAGCTCGCCGCCGACCCCGGGGAGATCGACCGTCGTCTCGCGGCCGGCGCCGACGCCGCCGAAGCGCTCGCCGATCCCGTGCTGGCCCGCGCCAGCCGTGCCGCGGGCCTGCTCGCGGCCTCGCTACTGACGCGACTGATCTATTTTCCGCGCTGAGCTTCCAGGGCAGCGGGATTGCGCAGGTCCGTCGGGCACACGGGCTGACCGACCACTTCGCCGAGATCGTGACCCGCCACCAGCAGCCAGCTCGCGGGACCGCCGCCCGCATTGCCCTCGATGAGGACGGCCTGCGTCGTACACGAGGTCACGTTGACCCCGACCCCGATGCCCACTGCTGCGAGATCGGCCTCGGAGAGGTCTGGGTACGTGCCGGTCTGGGTGTACTGCGCGGCGAAGTATTTGCGGGCCGTGGCGAGATCGGGGTCGGTGCTCACGTCGGCGACGTCGCCGCGCACGTGCTTGATCCAACCGTTGATCGTGCCCGAGATGCCGCCCGGCTGCTGCGAGGCCCACGCCGTCCAGGTGCCGAGCCCGAGCACCACAACAACGATCAGGAACCGTCGGCTCCGATTGCTCCGCCGGCGGCGGTGGCGCTTCGACGTCTTGGGCGGTGTCGAGGCCGAGGCCGCTCCGGCCTTCGGGCGCGCGCGCGTCGGGAAGCGGGCCGGGATGCGAGTCGACGTCGAGTCGCACGAAGTAGGCGTCCGTTCGCTGGCGCACGTCCGTGTATCGGCGCGATGTGCGCCCAAGTTCACTGCTGAACCGCTTCTCCGTCGGCGAGCGCCAAGATCTTGCAGACCGGCAGCGGGACGAGCGGGACGGTGGCGGTGGACCACAGGTCGGAGCGGTGGTGGGTTCGGGCCCAAATGACCGCTTCCGGCCGGGCCCCGGCCGCCTGGAGCAGCTGGGCACCCAACTCGTCGTGATCGACGTAACGGCCGACCGGGTTGGACCAGCGCCGAACGCGACGGTGGCCGCCGACGGCCGCGATCACGGTGGCCGCCGACCGCCCGAAGGGACCGAGGCGCGTCTCGGTCTTGCCGACATCGTGCAGCAACGCGGCTGCGATCCAGCGCGGGTCGGCGTCGGGGCCGAGCGCGGCTCGGCGCGGCGCGCCCGGTGGCGACCGACTCCATCCGATCAGCCGGACCGAGCCGCTCCCAGATCGTGAGCTCCGCGGGAGTGAGCGTGCGCCGTACGAATTCCAGATCGGATGCATCGAGCGCACGTGGCCGCAACGACGACGTGAAGCGCGCGACGAGATGGCCCGCGCGGGTCATCGGAGGAAGTTCGTCATGAGAAGAAGATGAAGTGGGCGAGGTGGTCGAGGAACGGCTGGAAGAGCCGACTCAACAGGTTCGTGCTCAGCGCGAGCACGAACAACACGAGGATCCCGTAAGGCCGGATGCGATACCACCCGGCCAGCCACGCCCGCGGCAATACCCGCTCGATGAGGCTTGCGCCGTCGAGCGGCGGAATGGGCAGGAAGTTGAACACGCCGAGGAAGAGGTTCACCTCCGCGAAGAGATACGGGACGAGCACACGCAACGGCAGGTCGCCCAAGATCACGAAGTTCGCGCCGTGTCGCGTTGAACTGCCGAGCGCGCCGACCAACGCGGCGATCAGTGCCAGCGCGAAGTTCGTGCCCGGGCCCGCGAGCGACACGATGAGCATGTCGCGCCGCCCACCCCGCAAGCGCGCCGGGTTCACGGGCACGGGCTTGGCCCACCCGATCACCGGTACGTGGGCCAGCGCGCCGAAGACCGGCAGGATCAAGGACCCGAGCGGATCGATGTGCGGGATCGGGTTGAGCGTGAGCCGGCCCGCCTGTTTCGCGGTGTCGTCGCCGAGGAAGAACGCCACGACCCCGTGACTGATCTCGTGGAGGATGATCGCGACGATCAGCCCGGCAAAGAAGATGACGGTGACGACGTCGACGTGCACGAAGGGTGGCGGTCAGCGGCGCTTGGACGCGCACGACATGCACAGTCGTGCGGTCGGCATCGCTTCGAGCCGAGCCTCGGCGATGTCATCGCCGCAGGACTCGCACTGGCCGTAGAGCCCGGACTCGAGCTTGGCCAACGCGGCGTCGACCTCGATCAAGGCGTCGCGCAACGATCCCTCGACCGCGTCGACCTCGCCCCGCTCGGCCGTGACCTGACCGGAGTCGGCGAAGCCGTCGTCGTAGGAGCTGCGGTCGACACCGATCGCCCGGAGCTCGCCACTGACCCGCTCGCGTTCGGCGGTCAGTTGGGCCTGCCGGTTCGCATGGGTCGTCTCGGCCATAGGGCCAATCCTACCCCCGCGCCGGCGCCCCAAGGCCGGGCAGCAGGCACTGTTTCACCCGAACGCGGACGTTCGGTGGCCGTGTGCGCGCGGGGATGCGCGGCGTCGTACGCGGCGCGCAACCGTTCCGGCGACACCTTCGTGTAGATCTGCGTGGTGGAGATGCTGGCATGGCCGAGCAACTCCTGCACGACCCGCAGGTCGGCGCCGTGATCGAGCATGTGGGTCGCGCACGAGTGGCGTAACACGTGGGGCGACAGCCGCGACCCGAGCCCGACCCGCTCGCCGGCTTTGCGCACGATTGTCCAACACGACTGGCGCGAGATGCGCCCGCCCCGGGAGTTGAGCACGACCGCGTCGCCGTCGCGCGTGGTGCGCCGGGCGCGTGCCCGGCGGAGCACGAGCCGGCCGTCGCGCATGTAGGTGTCGAGGGCGACCTGCGCCCCCCGGCCCACGGGCACGATCCGTTCCTTCGAGCCTTTGCCCAGGACCCGTAGGGATGCCGTCGTCGAGGTCGACGTCGTCGAGGTCGAGCCCGACCGCTTCGCTGATGCGGATGCCGGTGCCGTAGAGCAGCTCGAGGAGGGCGCGGTCGCGCTGGGCGAGACGGTTCGTCGCCGGTGACGGCACCGAGGAGGCGTTCGACCTCGTCTTCGTCGAGTGCCTTCGGGATCCCGGCCGGAACCGGCGGCGCGCCGACCTCCTGGCTCGGGTCGTGCTCCACGAAGCCCTCCCGCGCGCAGAACCGGTGAAACGATCGGACGGCCACGACGGCGCGCGCCACCGACGACGCGGCCAGGACGCGCCGGCCGTCGTCGTCCTTCAACGTCTCCAGGTGGCGCACGTAGGAGTGCACGACGTCCTCGCTGATGCGCGCGGGATCGGTCTCGTTGCGCGCCCGCAAGAAGGCGGCGTAACGACGGAGATCACGCCGGTACGCGACGAGTGAGTTGTCGCCAGACCGCGTTCGACCGCGAGCCAGTCGTCGTGTTCGGCGAGCAGCTTCTCCAGCTCGTCGGCCATCAGGCGCCCGCGCTCATCGGCCGGAGCACCATCGCGATCACGTCCCGAGTGCGGGTGCCGTCTCGGAGATCGGGAGCCGGGGCCGACGACCGTCGGCCCGTTCCAACGCCGCCGACACGAACGCGGAGAACAAGGGATGCGGCCGGTTGGGGCGGCTCTTGAACTCCGGGTGCGCCTGGGTGGCAACGAAGAACGGGTGCATCGACGCGGCAGCTCGATGAACTCGACCAGCAGATCGTCGGGCGAGGTGCCGGAGAGCACCATGCCCTTGTCCTCGAAATCCTGGCGGAAGCGGTTGTTGAACTCGTAGCGATGGCGGTGGCGTTCGTACACGACTTCTTCGCCGTAGATCTCGCGCACCAGACTGCCGGGCAACAACTTCGCCGGGTACGCACCGAGGCGCATGGTGCCACCCATGTCGACGACCGAACTTCTGGTCGTCCATGAGGTCGATGACGGGATGGGGCGAGCTCGTGTCGAACTCGGAGCTGTTCGCGTTCTCGAGCAGTGACACACGTCGCGGGCGAACTCGATCACCGCGCAGTGCAGGCCGAGGCACAGGCCGAGGAACGGGATGTCGTTGCGCCGGGCGTAGCCCGCGGCCTCGATCTTGCCGGGGATGCCGCGCATGCCGAATCCGCCGGGCACGACGATGCCGTCGAGGTCGTGCAGGCGAGCTTCGGCGAGCAGGCCTTCGGCGTCGTCGGCCGCGATCCAGTCGACGATCACGTTGGCGCCGCACGCGTAGCCGCCGTGCTTCAGCGCTTCGACGACCGAGAGGTACGCGTCGGGCAGGTTGATGTACTTGCCGACGAGCCCGATGCGCACGTCGTCCTTAGCCGCCCGCACCCGGTCGACGAGCGCCGTCCACTCGGTGAGGTCGGCCTCGTGATGATCGAGGTGCAACATCTTGCAGACGTAGTCGTCGAAGCCCTCGTCGTGCAGGACGAGCGGGATCTCGTAGAGGATCTCGGCGTCGACCGCGGTGACGATGCCGGCCTCGGGCACGTCGCAGAGCTGGGAGATCTTCTCTTTGAGCCGCTTGGAGATCGGCCGGTCGCTGCGGCACACGATCGCGTCAGGCTGGATGCCGCGGCCCCGCAGCTCGGTGACCGAGTGCTGGGTCGGCTTGGTCTTCTGCTCGCCCGACGGGCCGATGTACGGCACCAGGGTGACGTGCACGTAGAACACGTTGTCGCGACCGACGTCCTTGCGGAACTGCCGGATCGCTTCGAGGAAGGGCAGGATCTCGATGTCGCCGACCGTGCCGCCGACCTCGGTGATCACGACGTCGACGTCGTCGTTGGCCAACGCCAGGATGCGCTGCTTGATCTCGTTCGTGATGTGCGGGATGACCTGAACGGTCTCGCCCAGGTATTCGCCCCGGCGCTCCTTGGCCAGCACCGACTGGTAGATCGAGCCGGTCGTGGCGTTCGAACGCCGGGTCAGCGGAACGTCGACGAAGCGCTCGTAGTGCCCGAGATCGAGGTCGGTCTCGCCTTTGTCGTCGGTGACGAACACCTCTCCGTGCTGGAAGGGGTTCATCGTTCCGGGATCGACGTTGATATACGGGTCGAGCTTCTGCATCGTGACCTTGAGGCCACGACTCTTCAGCAGCCGCCCGAGGGACGACGCCGTGAGCCCCTTACCGAGGCTTGATGCAACACCACCGGTCACGAAGACGTGCTTTGCCAACGCACATGCCCCTTCGGAAGACACCGACACCGCCAGGGCGACGGTAGCACCCACCTGTGACATTTACGGTGATCAGAACGACCCATGCGGTCCTCGCGACGTCCGTCCGCGGCCGAGCTCGTCGAGCTTGCGGAGTACAAAGACCCGGTCGATCACCCGGCTGAACGAGACCAGCTCGCTGGCCACGGTGAAAGCGGCGAGAACCCCGAGCACCACGAGCCGGGTCGTCGGTGCTGCACTCGAGCACCACCGCGAGTCCGAGAACTGCACCCAACACGTTCGATCCCGTGTCGCCCAGCATGAGGCGTTCGTGCAGGTCGTCGCCGAGCAGACCGGCGAACGCACCGACAACCGGTGCGATCGCGACACCGACGCTGTCGGTCGCGCGCGACGAGCGCGATCGGTATCCACGCGAGCAACCCGATCTTGATCGCGCGTCCCGGTGCACGATCAAAGAGATTCGCCAGGTTCGCGGCGAGCGCGACGAGCAGCGCGTCGGCAACGACACTCGCGCCCGGACGCGTTCGGACGACTCGCGGTTACGAGAACCACGCCCAGCGCGAGGCCGCCGACGATCTTCACGGTGCCGGTCGTGACCTTGCCGTGCGCGAGCGCACCGAGATGGCCGCGAAATCCGTGTTCCGACTGCGAGCCCGCCAGATCGTCGAACAATCCGAGCAGCCCGAAACCAACACACGCGAGCACCACGACGACGCGCGCGGTGTCGGCCGGCGCGTCGCCGACTCCGAACGCACCGAACAGCGAGCGGCCGCCTCGACGATCACGACGGCGAACACTGCGAGGACGCCCATGGCGGTAGGGACCGAACGGCCCCGGTGGTTCTCCCGTTCGAGCCGGGCGCCCGCAGCAACTCGTGGCTCGTGGCACCAGCAGCCGCACGCAGAGCAGGCCGACCACGAAGCCGAGCAGCACGCTCACGACGCACTCACGACGCGGCCCACGAAGTTCGCGCGGCTCACGAGGGGAACGGCGGGATCGCCTCGTTGGCGCCCTCGCCGTAGCCGTAGTGGCCGACCGTGCCCTCGGCGATCTGCTGCAGCGCGATCGCCGCGGTGAGTGCGCCCTGGGGCAGCTCGGCGTCGTCGAAGGTCGAGACCCGCTTGGCGAGCGCGGGGTCGCCGCGGACGGGCTCGAGCGCGGCGCCGCGCTTGGGCGGCGACGGACCGGCCGCGTTGGCGTCGTATACCTCGCCCAGCACCGTCGGGACGTTGGCGTCGAGCAGCGACTGCACGAAGTTCGACATCGTGTCGGTGGTGGCGAGATGACTGTCGGTGCCGGTCAGCATCGAGCACGCGTGACTTGCGCACCGGGAACGCGGTGAGATCGGCCTTCTTGCCGTCGGTGAAGTCGAGGAAGCCGGCCGACCGCAACGGCTCGACGACATCGCGCACGGTCGCGGCATGACCGGTCTTCACCGCGGTGTGGGCGCGGCGAGCCGTTTCGCGAGCGCGCGCAACGCGGCATCACGCGACTGCGCGACGTTGCCCGTCACCTTCATGGCCGATCTGCAGCGACCGTAGATCCTTGGCCGTGTTCAGCTGCCACTTGTCGTTCGAGCCAGAGCACGCCCGGAACATCGGCACCCGCGGCCCGGACGGACGTCGAGCACCGCGCTCACCGCGCCGGGGTCGATGCCCTTCTCCGCGATGATCGCGACCGGGAACGTCGGTGAGCCGGTTGCTCGACCGCGTACGCCGACGACTTCTTCAAGGCAGTCGTTGAGCTGCGACACTTCGTCCTTCAGCGCGCTGTTCTCGCTCTTGATCTGATTCGACTCGTGCGAGACGCTGCGTGATCTCGCGATCGAGGCGGTCGACGATGACCTGGTCGACGACCGTCGACCCGACGAGGATGCCGAGTCCCATGGCGAGAAAGACCGCGATGAGCGAGACGAGGTGAAACCGAAAGTTGATCATCGTCAGAACCAGCCGCGCACCCGCGACCACGTGTCGTCGAACATCAACCGGAACCCGTCGAGGAACACGCGCAACGAATGCGAGGCGTACACCATCGCGATCATGGCCGCGATCGCGGAAACGACCAGCAGGATCATGTCGCGGTGCCGGACGCGCCCTTGGTACAGACGGCTGACGCCCTTGGCGTCGACGAGCATCGGACCGAGCCGCAGCCGGGTCAGGAACGTCGACGCCATTCCCCGCCGGCCCTTGTCGAGGAACTCGACCATCGTCGCGTGCGTTCCCACCGCCACGATCAGCTCCGCGCCCGCTTCGTACGCGAGCAGCAGGGCCGCGTCCTCGCTCGTACCGTCGGCCACGAACTGCTCGTAGGGCACGTCGGCGTCCTGGAGGCGATCGAGTCCGGGCGCGCGGCCGTCGGGATGTACGTGGTGCACGAGCTCGGCGCCACAATGCAACGCGACGGGCGACAGCGAATCGAAGTCGCCGATGATGATCTCGGGCGTGCGGCCCTCGTCGATGAGCGCGTCGGCGCCTCCGTCGACCGCGATGAGCACGGGCCGGTATTCGCGGATGTACGCGCGCAGCGCGCGGAGATCGGTCTTGTAGTCGAGGCCGCGCACCACCACGAGCGCGTGGCGACCGCGGAACTTGGTCTTGAGCGGCGGCAGCTGCAACGGCTCGAAACTCTGCTCCGCTTCCTTGTCGATGTACTCGAGCGTGTTGCGGGCGAACGAGCGCAACTCGGTGCCGATGCGCAGCCGGGCCTCGGCCATCCGTTGCTCGATCTCCTCGGCGGTGAGCAACTCCCCCGCCGCGAGCTTCTCGCCGTCGCGCCACAACGCGTCGTCGCGGAGCTCGACCACCTCGCCGTCGTGCACGGTCTCCATCACCGAGTTTCCGACGCCGTCGAGAAGAGGGACGTGCGCGGCGACGACGCGTTCCGGGCCGCCGTTCGGGTACCGGCCCGAGATCGACTGGTCGGCGTTGACGATCGCTGCCACCCCGGCGGCCAGCAGGCTCTCGGCCGCGATCCGGTCGAGGTCGCGGTGGTCGATCACCGCGATCTCCCCGCTGCCCGATGCGCTTGGCGAGATCCTTCGTGCGCGTGTCGACCCGCGCCACCCCGACGACGTGCAATGTCGAACGGCCGCGCGACCGCCGCAGCAGCTTCATCTTCAGCTGTTCCCGGCCCGGGCCGCGACGCGAAGCTCGCCGGAACGCGCGACCAACTCTTTCGCGTGCCGGCGCGCGTGCGCGGACCCGCCGACCCCGGCGAGCATTCGCGAGATCTCGTTGACCCGGGCGTCGTCGAGCAGCAGCGCTGCCCCGGCAACGGTGCGCCCGTCGACCTCGTCCTTCGCGACGAGCACGTGCGCGTCGGCGAAGGCCGCGACCTGCGGGAGGTGCGTCACGCAGAGAACCTGGTGATGGCCGCCGAGCGTCGCGAGCGCGCGTCCGACCGCGGCTCCCGCTTCGCCCCCGATACCGGCGTCGACTTCGTCGAACACGAGCGACGGCGGCGCCTCCGACAACACGAGCCGCAGGGCAAGCATCGTGCGCGACAGCTCGCCGCCCGAGGCGGCTTTGGCCAGTGGACGCGCGGGCTCGCCCGGGTTCGGTGCGAGCAGGAACGTGACCGTCGTCGGCGCCGTCTTCGCCGATCTCTTCCGGCGCGGTGACCGTGGAGTCGATATCGATCGCGAAGGTCGCGGCCGGCAGCGCGAGCTCGCGCAGGTGTTCGGTCACCGCCGCCGAGAGCCGGGGCGCGGCCGCGCGGCGCGCCTTCGACAGCGCCCGCGCCGCGTGCTCCACGTCGGCCAGTGCGTCACGGCGGGCCGCCTCGAGGCTCGCGGCGCGGGCGTCGTGCTGTTCGAGATCGTCGAGGCGCGTGCCGCGTCTCGGTCAGATACGCCACGACGTCGGCGAGCGCGGGCCCGTACTTCCGGCTGCAGTTCGGCGAGCAGCGCCCGCCGGGTCTGCACCTCCTGCAGCCGTTGCGGGTCGGCGACAATGACTTCTTCGGTCGTGCGCACGTCGTGCGCCGCCTCTTGGATGTCGGCCTGCAGTAGGCGCAACCGTTCGGCGAGCGCGACGAACGGCGCCCGGCCCGTCAGCGCGGCGACCGCGGCACCGAGCGCGTCTTCGGCTTTCCCTTCGAGCTCGCCGTACGCGAGGCCGAGCGCTTCGCGATGGGCTTCGGCATCGGCGAGCAGTTCGGCTTCGGCCAGGAGCCGATCGTCCTCACCGCCGTCGACGATCGCGGCGGCGGCGATCTCGTCGACCTGGTAACGCAGCAGGTCGACCTCCCGGGCCCGCGATCGTTCGTCGCCGCCGAGGGCAGCGAGCTCTTCGGCGAAGCCGCGCACCGCGGCGCGGGCCGTCCGCAACGTCGTGAGGGCCGCTTGCGCCTTCGGGCCCGCGAAGCGGTCGAGCAGCGCACGCTGTTCTGCCGGCGCGAGCAGCGACTGGTGCGCGTGTTGGCCGTGCAGATCGACGAGCCGGCGGCCGTACTCGGCCAGTTCGCTCACGGTTGCGAGCCGACCGTTGACGTAGCCGCGCGACCGGCCGTCGGCGGGCACGACGCGCGCGAGCACGACCTCGTCGTCACCGTCGTCGAAACGGCCCTCGACGCGCGCTTCGGTGGCGCCGTCGCGTACCAGTTGCGGATCGGCGCGGCCGCCCGTCAACAGATCGAGCGCATCGACGATCAACGTCTTGCCCGCGCCGGTCTCTCCGGTGATGACGGTCAGCCCCGCGCCCAGCGTCACCTGCAGTTCGACGACGATCCCGAGATTCTCGACGCGCAGTTCCGACAGCATGGCCTACCGGTCCGGGAGCGAGAACTTGGTCTTCAGGATCTGGTGGAAGTCGCGTGGGCGAACGCTCACCAGGCGCAGCGGCTCTTTGGCGACGCGGCACGAGATGCGGTCGCCGGAGCAGAGCTCGCCGACCTCGCGGCCGTCGATCGTGAGCGCCACGTTGCGGCCCTTGCGTCACGACGAACGACAGCTCTTCGTGTTCGGCGAGAACGAGCGAACGGTCGAAGAGCATGTGCGGCGAGATCGGCGTGAGCACGACGCAACGCAGATCGGGCGACGCGATCGGTCCGCCGGCCGAGAACGAGTACGCCGTGCTGCCGGTGGGCGTGGCGACGATCAGTCCGTCGGCCGCGTACGACGTGAACGGGGTGCCGTTGACCGACACGTCGAGGTAGATCAGGTGGCCCGACCGCAACTTCTCCACCACGGCTTCGTTGAGCGCGAACCAACTGCCGCGCACCTCGCCCGACGACTCCACGTCGACGGCGAGCATCATCCGCTCCGACACCTGGAACTCACCGGCCAGCAGCGCGGGCAGCCACTCGGGAAGTTCTTCCGGTTCGAGCTCGGTGAGATAGCCGAGGATGCCGACGTTGACGCCGATGAGCGGGACCGGCGACGGGTACACGAGCTGGACCGCGTAAAGCATCGTGCCGTCGCCACCGAACGGGATCACGAGGTCGAGCCCGGGCGCGAAGTCGTCGGGCTCCACTGCATACGCGTCGAGACCGGCGGCCGCCGCGAGCGCGGTCGGCACCCGCACCTCGACGCCTTGCGCGACGAGCCAGGCCGCGGTCTGCTGCGCGAGCTCGTGCGCGAGCGGGCGGTCGCGATGCGGGACGAGCCCAACCGCGCGTGTCTGCGGCATGGTCACGATGCACCGGCCCCGGCATCGTGCCCGAGCTGTACCGCGGCGTCGAGCGCGGCCTCGGCGACCGATGACGGCCGGCGTCGGGCGCGGACGACGAACTCGACGTTGCCGTCGGCGCCGCGCAACGGCGACGGGATCACGGCTTCGATCCCGAGGCCGGCGTCGTCGAGGCCGGCGACGACCTCGCGCAACACGGCCGCGTGTACGTCGGGGTCGCGGACGATGCCGCGCCGCCCGACCCGCGCCCGACCCGCTTCGTATTGCGGTTTCACGAGCAGCACGTAGTCGGTGTCGTCCGCGGTGAGCGCGACGAGATTCGGCGCGATCGTGCGCAGCGACACGAACGAGACGTCGGCAACGCAGAGATCGGGAACCGGCGCGAACACGCCAACCTCGAGATAACGAACGTTCGTGCGCTCCATGACCGTCACCCGATCGTCTTGGCGCAACGACCACGCGAGCTGCGAGCGACCGACGTCAACCGCGTACACGTGCGCCGCACCCCGTTGGAGCAGGCAATCGGTGAACCCGCCGGTCGACGCGCCGACATCGAGCGCGTACCGACCGGCCGCGTCGATCGCGAACGCGTCGAGACCGGCCGCCAACTTGTGCCCGCCCCGCGACACGAACTCGGGGCCGTCGGTGGCGAGCAACGCAATCGCCTCGCCCCCGTCGACCTGGCGGGCGGGCGTGGAAGCGGGCGCGCCGCCGACGAGAACGCGGCCCGCGTCGATCGCTTCCACGGCACGCGTCCGGCTCGGCACGAGGCCGCGCCGCACGAGCTCGACGTCGAGCCGCCGCCGCACGCGGCCGTCAGCCCGCCCCGTGCGCCGATTTGGGCGCGGCCGACTTCGTTGCCGCTTTCCTGGCCGCCGGCTTCTTGGCGGGAGACTTCTTCGCGGCCTTCTTGGTGGGGCTCGACTTCTTGGCCTCGCGATTCGCGCGGGTCAGGCGGCGCTCGAGCGCGGCGAGGTCCGCCTTGGTGGCCAGACCGACCGCGCCGAGCTGGCGCTGGACCTCGGTCTGCACGATCTTGCGCAGGTCGTCGCTGCGGCGCTTGCTCATCTCGACGACCTCGTCGACGGCCGCACTCATCTGGTCGCGGGCGAGGTGACCCTGCGCCACCAGGTCGGACACGATGGCCCGGGCCTGCGAACGGCGCAGCTCGGTGAACTGCATGCCGGTCTCCATCACGCGCTTCCACTCGGGGCGCTGCGGCATCGGCAGGATCTTCGGCGGCATCGATCAGGCCTCTCCATGCAGGCGCCCGGGCGGGCGCACAGAACGGGTGGTCGGTCCACCAGCCTATGGCCTGGCGCCCCGAATCGACCGCGAGAACGGCCACCAATCCGGCTCGGGGGCCGTCGCTAGGGTCCCGGCGTGATCCCGATCCATGACGAGAACCCGACCACGCGCCGGGCCGTCGTCACGATCCTGCTCATCGTCGTCAATATCGCCATCTACTTCGGGATCCAACATCCCAAGGACGCCAACGCCGAAGCGGAGTTCGAATACCGCTGGGCGGGCGTGCCGTGCGAGATCCACACCGGCAAGCCCGTCGTGTTCGTTCCCGACGGCACGGTCGCCCCGACCTCGTGCTCGGTGCCGGTTTCCGGCATCCCCGCGCCGGAGACGGGATTCCCGCAGAAGAACGTGTGGCTCGGGATCTTCTATTCGATGTTCCTGCACGCGTCGATCCTGCACGTGCTCGGCAACATGTTGTTCTTATGGATCTTCGGCAACAACGTCGAGGATCAGCTCGGCCCGGTCTGGTTCCTCGTGCTCTATCTCGTCGGCGGAGTCGTGGCGTCGCTCGTCCACGTGGCCGGCAATCTGAACTCCGCGGCACCGTTCCTCGGCGCGTCGGGCGCGATCGCCGTGATATTGGGCGCCTACATCGTGTGGTTCCCGCGCGCCCGCGTGCTCACGATCGTGCCGATCTTCTTCATTCCGTTGCCGTTCCGCCTGCCGGCCGTAATCGTCCTGGGCCTGTGGTTCGTGCTGCAGTTCTTCACGCAGTCGTCGAGCGGTATCGCCACGCTCGCGCACATTGGCGGATTCGTCTTCGGGATGCTCGTCGCGTTCGTGCTGGCGCGCGACCGCCGGCTTCCCGAAACACCGGCCGCCGCGCGGTGCGGGGCCCGCACTGACGGTGGGACTCCGCGGGTCAGCCTGATTTCTCGGCGAACGCCTTCACCAGCTGCGGCGCGAGCTCACCGAGATCGCGAGCGACGAAGGGCGGCGGCGGATCGGGCACCGGCTCCTCGCCCGCCGAACCACACACCCCCGACAACACCAGCGCGAACGGCACACCGAGCTCGGTGGCGAAATCGCCGTCGGTCGACGGCCGATCGCCGATCATCACGACCGGGTTGGCGTAGAGCTCGCGCACCACGGCCGCCATCGCGGGCTCGGGCTTCCCCGCTACCTCGGGCCGGCGCCCACCCGCGGTCGCAACCGCGGCGACGAGCGAACCGGCGCCGGGCAGCAGCCCCTCGGTACCAGGGTACGTGGGGTCGAGATTCGTGGCGATGAACCGCGCGCCGGCGCGCACACCGTCGGCGGCGCGGCGTAACCGCTCGAAGTCGAAGGTCCGGTGCCAGCCGACGAGTACGGCATCACAGGGCACGGCGTCGACGGGCTCGAAACCATGCACTTCCAGCGCCTCGAGCACGCCGGGTCCGGCGCACGCGAGCACGCGCGTGCCGGGCGCGTGATCACGAGCGAGCAGAGCGACGGCCGCCTGCGCGCTCGACACGACGTCGGCGGCCTCGGCCTCGACCCCCGCCGCCGCCAGGCGCGCAAGATTGTCCTGCACCCGGCCGGCCGAGTTATTGGTCAGAAAGACCACCCGGAGGCCGGCGGCCCGCAGCCGCGTGATCCCCTCGGCCGAGCCCGGGATCGGTGTTTCGCCGCGCCAGACCACACCGTCCAGGTCGCAACACACGACCGGACGACCCGCCCCGCCCCCATTGCTCACGTCGTTCCCGTCTCCCCGATCATTTCTCCGTCGTTCACCGACGCGTCCGCGGACGCGTGCGCCGACCCGAGATCCCACGCGTCCGCGGACGCGTGAGACACCTCGCTCGACGCGTCCGCGGACGCGTCCGTCGACCCGGGACCTGACGCGTCCGCGGACGCGCTCGTCCCGGACTCGGCCGAGTCGATCGCGATGACCCGCTGGAGCGCGGCGCGGTAGTCGGCGTTGTCGGGCCGCATCACGGTGGCCAGGCGCAGGTGGCCCCGGGCCTTGGCCCGGTCGCCGGCGCGCAGGCGGCACAGACCCACGCCGAACTGCGCGTAGTCGTTGACGGGCTCGATCTCGAGCGTCGCGTTGAACTCCGCTTCCGCGGCCGAGAACCGACCCGTTCGGAAGTACGCACGCGCCAACGCCTCGCGTACCGAGCTCTTGGCGGGCTCGAGATCGCGGGCCTGCTCGAGCGCGATGACAGCCGCGTGCGCGTTGTCATCGGCGAGTAGCCGCATGCCCTCCGAAAAGGCGGTGTATGCGTCGTGCTGGCCGGAAACTGACATGGGTTCGCCTCCTTGGCGGTTCCTGGGTTTGCCTGTGGTACAACGCAATCGCATTCCCGAGCATCCCGGAACCGGAGCGTCAACGTGGCCGACTTCTCGCCCTTCGCCGGAGTCCGGTACGAGAGCGCGCCCGCGGGCCTCGCGGCGCTCGTCGCTCCACCCTACGACGTGATCGACGACGATCAGCGCAGCGCGCTGGAGGCCGCCGACGAGCACAACTCGGTGCGGCTGATCCTCCCCCAGGACGTCTCCCACGAGGGCGATCGCTACGAGCGGGCCGCCTCCACCTTCGAACGTTGGTGCACCGAGGGCCTCCTCGTTCGCGACGCGCAGCCCCGTTTCTACGCGTATCGGATGGAGTTCACCGATCCGCACGGAGTCCGGCGCCACACCCGGGGCGTGATCGGCGCGCTCACGTTGCCCGAGCCCGGCGACCACGACGTCCTGCCCCACGAACGCACGCTGCCGAAGGCGAAATCCGACCGCCTCGCGCTGCTCCAGGCGATGCGCGTGAACGTCGATCCGATCTGGGGCCTGACCCTCGGCACCGGCCTTACCGCGCTACTCGACGGCGCCACTCCCCTCGCCGCCTGCGACGACGAAGACGGTGTCCGCCACGAGTTGGCCGCGATCGACGACCCCGACACGGTCGCCGCGATCCGCGCCGTCGTGGCGAGTGAGCCGCTGGTGTTGGCCGACGGTCATCACCGTTTCGAGACCGCGCTCAACTACCGCAACGAGCTCCGCGCGGCCGGAGAGGAGCCCGGCGGTGCAGGTGCGATCATGGCGTTCGTCGTCGAGCTCGTCGACGACGAGCTGTGCATCGAGCCCATCCACCGGCTCGTGGAGCTCCCGCCCGGAACCGACGTGCGGGCCCGCCTCGCCGATGCCTTCGACGTGCGCGACGCGGGGCCGAACACGCCCGAGGGTGTCGACGCGCTCGTGCAGTCGATGCGCGCCGAGCACGGGCTCGGCCTCGTCGACGCCCGCGGGCTCGCGCTCGCGATCCCGCACGCCGCGGCCCGTGCCGCCGCGCTGGCCGACGAGAATGCGGCCGTCGCCACCACCGACGCGGCGGTCATCGAAGCCCTCGTCGTCCCGCGCCTGACCGATGCGTCGTGGCAGTACCGCCACGACGCGAACGGTGTGGCCGCGCTCGTCGACAAGGGCACGGCCACTGCCGCGATCCTGTGCACACCGGTTTCGGTGGCCACGACCCGCGCCGCGGCCATCGACCGCGTACGCATGCCGCAGAAGACGACGTTCTTTTGGCCCAAGCCCCGTACGGGCATGGTGTTTCGCACCCTCGACTGAGTTCGAGGGCACAGACTCCGGAGATCCGGTTACTCGACCGTCCAGGTCGGACCGGAACGCAGCAACGCGTCGAGGTCGCCGGGGCCCGAACGCTCCGCCGCCTCCGCGAGTTGCTGCTGCATCGACACGCCGTACGCGGCCCGGTCGACGGCGCGGAACACGCCGACGGGCGTGGGCGTTTCCGGGTGCTCGGCCAACCGCGACAGCGCGAACGCCAACGAAGGATCGGGCCGGGTCTCGTCGTGGACGACGAGCTTGTCGACACCGACGTCGGCGACGCTGACGATCTTCGCCTCGCCGAACTCGTTCATCACGACGCCGTGCTCGCCGTCGGCCCCGAACCGCACCGGCTCACCGTGCTTCAGGTCGATGAGCATGTCGGGCCGCGCGTCCTTGTTCAGGATCGTGTCGAACGCGCCGTCGTTGAAGACGTTGCAGTTCTGGTACACCTCGACGAACGCCGCACCCTGGTGCTCGTGCGCCCGACGGAACATTTCCGTCATGTGCTTGCGGTCCATGTCGTGGGTGCGGGCCACGAAGCTCGCCTCCGCGCCCAACGCGATCGAGACCGGGTTGAACGGGTGGTCGAGCGAACCGAACGGCGTCGACTTGGTGATCTTGCCGACCTCGCTCGTCGGCGAGTACTGGCCCTTGGTGAGGCCGTAGATCTGGTTGTTGAACATCAAGATCTTGAGGTTCACGTTGCGGCGCAGCGCGTGGATGAGGTGGTTGCCACCGATCGACAGCATGTCGCCGTCGCCGCCGATGACCCACACGTCGAGGTCGGGCCGGGCCAGCGCGACACCCGTTGCCACCGCGGGCGCGCGCCCGTGGATGCTGTGGATGCCGTACGTGTTCATGTAGTACGGCAAGCGCGCCGCACACCCGATGCCGGACACGAACACGAGGTTCTCCGGCTCGCACACCCAGGTCGGGCAAGAGCAGCTGGATCGCGGTGAGGATGCCGTAGTCGCCGCACCCGGGACACCAGCGGACCTCTTGGTCCGACTGGAAGTCCTTGCGGGCGAGCTTCACGGCCGTACCCGCGCCGTTGCCGTTGCCGTCGGTCACGACTGCATCATCTCCAGGATCTTGTGCTCGAGCTCGGCGGCCTGGAACGGGACGCCGGCGACGCGCGTGTAGCTCTGCGCGTCGACGAGGTACTCGGCTCGCACCAGCTTCGACAGCTGGCCGAGGTTCAACTCCGGCACGAGCACCTTCGAATAGCGGTGCAGCACGTCGCCCAGATCGCGCGGGAACGGGTTCATGTGCCGCAGGTGCGCGTGGGCGATCTTCTTGCCTCGCGCCCGAATCCGACGCGTCGCCTCGGTGGTCGCACCCCACGTGCCACCCCACGACAACAACAGGAAGTCGGCGCCGTCGGGATCGTCGAGGTCGGTGAGCGGGATGTCGTTCGCGATGCCGGCGATCTTCGCGGCGCGCAGACGCGTCATCTTGTCGTGGTTCTCGGGGTCGTAGCTGATGTTGCCGGACCCGTCTTCCTTCTCGATGCCACCGACGCGGTGCATGAGGCCGGGCGTACCCGGGATCGCCCACGGACGGGCGAGCGTTTCCGGATCGCGGAGGTAGGGCCAGAACTCGTCGCCGTGGTTCGGCTCGGTGGCGAACGTCGACCGAGATGTCGGGCATGGCGTCGACGTCGGGCAACACCCACGGCTCGGCGCCGTTGGCGAGATACCCGTCGGTCAACAACATCACCGGCGTGCGGTACTTGATCGCGATCCGAACGGCCTCGAAGGCGGCCGCGAAACAGTCGCTGGGCGAGCTCGCCGCCACGATCGGCATCGGCGCCTCGCCGTGGCGGCCGTACATCGCGAGCATGAGGTCGGCCTGCTCGGTCTTGGTCGGCAGGCCCGTGGAGGGGCCGCCGCGCTGCACGTCGACGATGATCATCGGCAGCTCGAGGCTCACCGCGAGCCCGAGCGCTTCGGACTTCAGGTCGACACCCGGGCCACTCGTGCCCGTGATGGCGAGGTTGCCCGCGAACGCGGCGCCGATCGCGATGCCGGCCGCGGAGATCTCGTCTTCGGCCTGCAGCGTCTTCACGCCGAAGTTCTTCAGCTTCGAGAGCTCGTGCAGGATGTCGGAGGCCGGCGTGATCGGGTACGACGCGTAGAAGAACGGCAGCTTGGCGGCCTGACGCCGCGGCGACGAGGCCGTACGACAACGCGACGTTGCCGGTGATCTGGCGGTACTCACCCGGCGCGAGCGGCGCGGGCGGCACTTCGAACGCGTGGTCGAAGAGTTCGGCGGTCTCGCCGAAGTTGTACCCGGCCCGGAAGGCGGCGACGTTCGCCTCGAACACCTCGGGCCGATTCGCGAAACGCTTCTTGATCCAGTCGATCAGCGGATCGGTCGGGCGGGTGTACATCCAACAGATCAGCCCGAGCGCGAAGAAGTTCTTCGAACGCTCCGCGTCGCGGGGCTTCACGCCGAGCGGCTTGGTCGCCTCGACCGTGATCGAGGTCATCGGCACCTCGTACACGCGGTACGCGGCGAGCGAGTCGTCTTCCAACGGGTTCTTGGCGTAGCCGGCCTTGTCGAGGTTGCGCTGTTCGAACGTGTCGACGTTGATCAGCAACGTCGAGCCCGGCGCGATGTCGCGCAGGTTCGCCTTCAACGCGGCGGGATTCATCGCGACCAGCACGTTCGGCGTGTCGCCCGGCGGTCACGATGTCGTGGTCGGAGATGTGCACCTGGAACGCGGACACGCCGGCGATCGTGCCGGCGGGGGCGCGGATCTCGGCCGGGAAGTCGGGCTGGGTCGACAAGTCGTTGCCGAACACCGCCGACAGCTCCGTGAACCGGTCGCCGACAAGCTGCATGCCGTCGCCCGAGTCGCCTGCGAACCTGATTACGACCCCGTCGAGCGTCTCCACTCCACGGGCCGCGGTCGCCTCTACGGTCACCGTTGACCACCAGCTTTCTCAGTACCTGTGCGTCACGGGCGGCACCACGCCATCGGGGTGACACCCACGCGTGTTCATCGGCCGCGCGCGTGGTCACTGTACCGTCGCGACTGGCCCGGCCTGGTGTTGGGCGGGCATTTCCATGTGGATTGCGCTCGTCACGAGTCGAGCGCCTCGAGCAGCTCCTCGATCCGCCGATGCAGGCTCCGCGACCGGCGACGGTCACGCGCCCGACAGACGACCTCGGCTTCGATCTCCACCCGCGACGCGGTCACGCCGCCGGCCCGGAAGAAGCGCCGCCGCACCGCGCCGAGCACGACCACTTCGTCGCCGACCTCGAGCGCCTCGAGCCAGGGCGCCGGGTCGATGATCGACACCGGAACCGACATGGCTCGCCCGTCGACGCGCGTCGTCAGCTGCAGTTGCGCCAGGCGTTGCTCCGACGGCAGCACCCGCAGCTCGGGCGGGCTCGAGCACGAACCGCGGACGATGGCGACGTTGAACGATTCGGATTCGGCTTCCATGAGCACTCCCCTGTCGACGGCGCAGGCGGCGCCGAACGCGAATATCAGGGGGAAGTGCTGATCGGGGGGAAGTGCTGTTACCGGGGAAGCCGAACGCACCGTACGGGGCGGGTGTGACAGTAACGATCAGCCCAGCGCCGCGAGCCGCTCGGCGACGTCGGCGAAGCCCGCGTCATGGCTGCGGATCGCGCAGGAACAACTCGCGCGCCTTGGGCAGGTCGCCGGCGCGCTCGTAGAGGTCGGCCGAGCGCGTACCAAACCCGCATGTGATGGTCCTGGACGCGGTTCGGGTTGCCGCCCCGACGATCGAGTGTGGCGATGGCCTCGGTCAGCCGGCCCTGGTCGGCGCGCGATCCCGCGAGCACGATGCGGCCCTCGGTCACGAGCGCACCCGACGGCGATGCCGCCGCGAGCTCTTCCCACAACTCGTCGACCCGACGGTGCTTGCCCAGCGCTCGAGCACAGTCCATCAGCACGGGATGCTGTTCGACGGAGTTGGTGAGCTCGACGAACGCCTCGAGCTCCTTGGTGGCGGCCGCGTATTGGCCGAGTCGGTACTGACACAGCCCGAGCAGCTCCCGAACGGCACTCGCATCGGGATAGGCGTCGCGCAGCGGGCGTAGGTACCGCGCCGCGTCGCGCTCGCGACCGGCGGTGAACGCCTCCGCGGCGCGGGCCAGCTCGGCTTGCGCGTGCCGGGCATTGCGGCCCGCGATCCGGCCGAGCTCGTCGCCGGCCTCGGTGGTGCGGACCTTGCGCCGACGGGTCGGCGATACGGGCGGAGCCTTGCGGGCCCGGCGTCGGACGGGGCGGTTCGGCGGCGGTCGAGCCGACGGACCTTGCGCAGCGACGGCCGCTCGGTCGGGCACGGGCGCAGGCGCCTCTTCGTTCTTCCGGCGGTACTTCGCGCTCGGATAATCGACACTGCTGTGCGTCGGATTGCGATCGTCGGTGTTCTTCGACGTGCGCTTGCGGTCGGCACCGGCCCGGCCCGCCCGCGCCGAAGTCCCGCCCCGCGACACGCGCTTCTGCGGTCCGTCGCGGCGCATCTCCCGATTCGAGCCGCCCGTACTGCGCCCACCGGTAGTGCGTCCGCCGGTGCTGCGCCCGGCGCGCGGCGGTGCGCCGCTTCCGGTGCCCCGGTCGTCACGCTTGGGTGCGCCGGCGCGGCGGGGCGGCCGCCTCGGCGTGCCGTCACTGCGGGTCGCGCGTTGCGGCGCGCCTCCGGCCCGCGGCTCCCGGCGGGGTGCGCCGTCGCTGCGGACGTGCGCTTGGGTGCGCCGTCGCGGTCGTCGCGCCGGGGTCCGGCGCGCTTGGCCCCATCCCGGGCCCCCGAGCGGCCGCTCGTGTCGCGCTTGGGTGCGCCCGCGCCGCGTCCGTCGCGCCGGGGCGGGCTGTCGCCGTGCGCCGGCCGTCGGGCGCCGCTGCGGGCACTCGGGGCGCTCGAGGCGCGCTTTTGACCGTCGCTCGGACGGCGCGGTTTCGGATCGGTCACAGTGGATTCGTTCCGTGGGGGAAATACAGAGTACGCGAAGACGCCCGCCACAATGGGCGGGCGTCTTCTTTCTTAGCGAAAAAACCCGGCGACGACCTACTCTCCCAGGAGGAATCCCTCCAAGTACCATCGGCGCGGGCGGTCTTAACTGCCGTGTTCGGAATGGGAACGGGTGTGTCCCCGCCGCCATGGTCACCGGGTTCAAATGTCAGCTCTTCGGCGTATCCCCGAAAACTCCATAGCGAGCACGAACGTAGATGAAAGAGTGCGATCAAGCCCTCGGCCGATTAGTACCGGTCGGCTGAACACGTTGCCGTGCGTACACCTCCGGCCTATCAACCTGGTCGTCTACCAGGGGCCTTACCTGCTTATGCAGTGAGAGACCTCATCTCGAAGCGAGTTTCGCGCTTAGATGCTTTCAGCGCTTATCTCTTCCGCAGGTCGCAAACCAGCCATGCTTCTGGCGAAACAACTGGCACACGAGAGCTGCGTCCGTCCCGGTCCTCTCGTACTAGGGACAGCTCTCCTCAAGTCTCTTACGCCCACGGAGGATAGGGACCGAACTGTCTCGCGACGTTCTAAACCCAGCTCGCGTACCGCTTTAATGGGCGAACAGCCCAACCCTTGGGACCTGCTTCAGCCCCAGGATGCGACGAGCCGACATCGAGGTGCCAAACCTTGCCGTCGATGTGGACTCTTGGGCAAGATAAGCCTGTTATCCCCGGGGTACCTTTTATCCGTTGATCGACCACGCTTCCACATGCCATGGCCGGGTCACTAAGCCCTGCTTTCGCACCTGCTCGACTTGTTGGTCTCGCAGTCAAGCTCCCTTGTGTCTTTGCACTCGACGCCTGATGGCCAACCAGGCTGAGGGAACCTTTGGGCGCCTCCGTTACACTTTAGGAGGCGACCGCCCCAGTCAAACTACCCACCTGTCACTGTCCTCGATCCGGATAACGGACCTAAGTTAGAGCTCCAATATCTGCAG